>NZ_JAUSXU010000001.1:0-4900426 GCF_030816215.1 Arthrobacter sp. W4I7
TTGAAAAGTTGCTCCGGAGCGATCCTGAATGTTTGGTTTGGGTGGTGTCGGGTGTGTCTGTTGTTTGAGAACTCAATAGTGTGCCAAGTTTGTTGATACCGATTTTTTATTAAATTGGTTGGATTTGCCGGGCTGCCCGCCCCTGTGGGTGGTCTGGTTTTTACAGCTGGTTTCAAATTTTGTGCAGCTTTTGGTCCCGTTTTCCCGGGGCTGGGGGTTGTGTCTGTTTTTCTTCAACGGAGAGTTTGATCCTGGCTCAGGATGAACGCTGGCGGCGTGCTTAACACATGCAAGTCGAACGATGATCTCCAGCTTGCTGGGGGGATTAGTGGCGAACGGGTGAGTAACACGTGAGTAACCTGCCCTTAACTCTGGGATAAGCCTGGGAAACTGGGTCTAATACCGGATATGACTGATCATCGCATGGTGGTTGGTGGAAAGCTTTTTTGTGGTTTTGGATGGACTCGCGGCCTATCAGCTTGTTGGTGAGGTAATGGCTCACCAAGGCGACGACGGGTAGCCGGCCTGAGAGGGTGACCGGCCACACTGGGACTGAGACACGGCCCAGACTCCTACGGGAGGCAGCAGTGGGGAATATTGCACAATGGGCGCAAGCCTGATGCAGCGACGCCGCGTGAGGGATGACGGCCTTCGGGTTGTAAACCTCTTTCAGTAGGGAAGAAGCGAAAGTGACGGTACCTGCAGAAGAAGCGCCGGCTAACTACGTGCCAGCAGCCGCGGTAATACGTAGGGCGCAAGCGTTATCCGGAATTATTGGGCGTAAAGAGCTCGTAGGCGGTTTGTCGCGTCTGCCGTGAAAGTCCGGGGCTCAACTCCGGATCTGCGGTGGGTACGGGCAGACTAGAGTGATGTAGGGGAGACTGGAATTCCTGGTGTAGCGGTGAAATGCGCAGATATCAGGAGGAACACCGATGGCGAAGGCAGGTCTCTGGGCATTAACTGACGCTGAGGAGCGAAAGCATGGGGAGCGAACAGGATTAGATACCCTGGTAGTCCATGCCGTAAACGTTGGGCACTAGGTGTGGGGGACATTCCACGTTTTCCGCGCCGTAGCTAACGCATTAAGTGCCCCGCCTGGGGAGTACGGCCGCAAGGCTAAAACTCAAAGGAATTGACGGGGGCCCGCACAAGCGGCGGAGCATGCGGATTAATTCGATGCAACGCGAAGAACCTTACCAAGGCTTGACATGAACCGGAAACGCCTGGAAACAGGTGCCCCGCTTGCGGTCGGTTTACAGGTGGTGCATGGTTGTCGTCAGCTCGTGTCGTGAGATGTTGGGTTAAGTCCCGCAACGAGCGCAACCCTCGTTCTATGTTGCCAGCACGTGATGGTGGGGACTCATAGGAGACTGCCGGGGTCAACTCGGAGGAAGGTGGGGACGACGTCAAATCATCATGCCCCTTATGTCTTGGGCTTCACGCATGCTACAATGGCCGGTACAAAGGGTTGCGATACTGTGAGGTGGAGCTAATCCCAAAAAGCCGGTCTCAGTTCGGATTGGGGTCTGCAACTCGACCCCATGAAGTCGGAGTCGCTAGTAATCGCAGATCAGCAACGCTGCGGTGAATACGTTCCCGGGCCTTGTACACACCGCCCGTCAAGTCACGAAAGTTGGTAACACCCGAAGCCGGTGGCCTAACCCCTTGTGGGAGGGAGCTGTCGAAGGTGGGACTGGCGATTGGGACTAAGTCGTAACAAGGTAGCCGTACCGGAAGGTGCGGCTGGATCACCTCCTTTCTAAGGAGCACCTACGGATTGTTCATGCCATGTATGTGGTGTGGGGGTTTGTCAGGAGTAAAAGCCCGTTGCGCAGACGCAAGTTCTGCGGCGGGTGCTCATGGGTGGAATATCAACAAATAGCGGCTGCTTGTGTTTCTTTCTTGTCTAGTACGGATGCTTTGGTGTCCTGGAACGGCGGGGTTGGGGTGCGGGTGGTTTAGTGTTTGGCACACTGTTGGGTCCTGAGGCAACAGGGCCGGGGGTTGTTCGTGGCTTTGGCTGTGGTTCCCCTGGGTTTGTTTGTTTCTGGTTTCCTGGCTGCACCGGTCATGCGCGGAGGCCCTTTCGGGGGTTGTTGTGTGGGGTGTGTGGTTTGGGGTTGTTGTTTGAGAACTACATAGTGGACGCGAGCATCTTTTATAAGAAGCAATTTCCAAGAATATGAACCTGGATCTGGCTGCGCTTGGTGATGACTGGCCTCTTTTTGGGGGTTGGTGGTTGTTGGGTGTGGTTGGTTTTCGTGGTTCTCTCGTGAATTAGTTTTTTGATCTTTTGTGGTCAAGTTTTTAAGAGCACACGGTGGATGCCTTGGCATTAGGAGCCGAAGAAGGACGTAGGAATCTGCGATAAGCCTGGGGGAGTCGATAACCGGACTGTGATCCCAGGGTGTCCGAATGGGGAAACCCCGCCAGACGCGCGAGTGATCTGGTGACCCGCATCTGAACACATAGGGTGCGTGGAGGGAACGCGGGGAAGTGAAACATCTCAGTACCCGCAGGAAGAGAAAACAATAGTGATTCCGTTAGTAGTGGCGAGCGAACGCGGATCAGGCTAAACCGTTCCATGTGTGATAGCCGGCGGGCGTTGCATGGTCGGGGTTGTGGGACTTTCCGTTCTGTCTCTGCCGGGACAGTGGGGTGTGATGTGCAGGCATAGGTGAACGGTCTTGAAAGGCCGGCCAGAGAGGGTGTGAGCCCCGTAACCGTAATGTTGTGTACCGCCTGGAGAGTATCCCAAGTAGCACGGGGCCCGAGAAATCCCGTGTGAATCTGTCAGGACCACCTGATAAGCCTAAATACTCCCTAATGACCGATAGCGGACCAGTACCGTGAGGGAAAGGTGAAAAGTACCCCGGGAGGGGAGTGAAACAGTACCTGAAACCGTGTGCTTACAATCCGTCGGAGCAACCTTAGTAGTTGTGACGGCGTGCCTTTTGAAGAATGAGCCTGCGAGTTAGTGTTACGTCGCGAGGTTAACCCGTGTGGGGAAGCCGTAGCGAAAGCGAGTCTGAATAGGGCGTTGCAGTGGCGTGATCTAGACCCGAAGCGAAGTGATCTACCCATGGCCAGGTTGAAGCGACGGTAAGACGTCGTGGAGGACCGAACCCACTTCAGTTGAAAATGGAGGGGATGAGCTGTGGGTAGGGGTGAAAGGCCAATCAAACTTCGTGATAGCTGGTTCTCCCCGAAATGCATTTAGGTGCAGCGTTGCGTGTTTCTTGCTGGAGGTAGAGCTACTGGATGGCTAATGGGCCCTACAAGGTTACTGACGTCAGCCAAACTCCGAATGCCGGTAAGTGAGAGCGCAGCAGTGAGACTGTGGGGGATAAGCTTCATAGTCGAGAGGGAAACAGCCCAGACCACCAACTAAGGCCCCTAAGCGTGTGCTAAGTGGGAAAGGATGTGGAGTTGCCCAGACAACCAGGAGGTTGGCTTAGAAGCAGCCATCCTTAAAAGAGTGCGTAATAGCTCACTGGTCAAGTGATTCCGCGCCGACAATGTAGCGGGGCTCAAGTACACCGCCGAAGTTGTGGCATTCAGATTTTTGCTAAGCCCTTGTGGTTCAGGCGTCTGGATGGGTAGGGGAGCGTCGTGTGGGCGGTGAAGTCGCGGTGTAAACCAGCGGTGGAGCCTACACGAGTGAGAATGCAGGCATGAGTAGCGAAAGACGGGTGAGAAACCCGTCCGCCGAATGATCAAGGGTTCCAGGGTCAAGCTAATCTGCCCTGGGTAAGTCGGGACCTAAGGCGAGGCCGACAGGCGTAGTCGATGGACAACGGGTTGATATTCCCGTACCGGCGAAAAACCGCCCATGCTGAACAGGGGATACTAACTGCCCGAGACCTGCCCGATCACCCTTGTGGTGTGAGGGTTTTGGTGGAGCGCAGGACCTGATCCTGGGAGGCAAGCGTATTAACAGGTGTGACGCAGGAAGGTAGCCGAGCCGGGCGATGGTTGTCCCGGTCTAAGGATGTAGGGCGAACGGTAGGCAAATCCGCTGTTCATGATGCCTGAGATCTGATGGGACCCCCGTTTGGGGGGATTTGGTGATCCTATGCTGCCGAGAAAAGCATCGACGCGAGGTTTTAGCCGCCCGTACCCCAAACCGACACAGGTGATCAGGTAGAGAATACTAAGGCGATCGAGAGAATTATGGTTAAGGAACTCGGCAAAATGCCCCCGTAACTTCGGGAGAAGGGGGGCCCCAACCTTGATGGACACAAGCTGTCCGGAGGGGATCGGGGCCGCAGAGACCAGGGGGAAGCGACTGTTTACTAAAAACACAGGTCCGTGCGAAGTCGCAAGACGATGTATACGGACTGACTCCTGCCCGGTGCTGGAAGGTTAAGAGGACCGGTTAGCCTCACGGCGAAGCTGAGAATTTAAGCCCCAGTAAACGGCGGTGGTAACTATAACCATCCTAAGGTAGCGAAATTCCTTGTCGGGTAAGTTCCGACCTGCACGAATGGAGTAACGACTTCCCCGCTGTCTCAACCATAAACTCGGCGAAATTGCAGTACGAGTAAAGATGCTCGTTACGCGCAGCAGGACGGAAAGACCCCGAGACCTTTACTATAGTTTGGTATTGGTGTTCGGAGTGGCTTGTGTAGGATAGGTGGGAGACGTTGAAGCCCGGACGCCAGTTCGGGTGGAGTCATCGTTGAAATACCACTCTGGTCACTTTGGACATCTAACTTCGGCCCGTAATCCGGGTCAGGGACAGTGCCTGATGGGTAGTTTAACTGGGGCGGTTGCCTCCTAAAAAGTAACGGAGGCGCCCAAAGGTTCCCTCAGCCTGGTTGGCAATCAGGTGTCGAGTGTAAGTGCACAAGGGAGCTTGACTGTGAGAGAGACATCTCGAGCAGGGACGAAAGTCGGGACTAGTGATCCGGCGGTACATTGTGGAATGGCCGTCGCTCAACGGATAAAAGGTACCTCGGGGATAACAGGCTGATCTTGCCCAAGAGTCCATATCGACGGCATGGTTTGGCACCTCGATGTCGGCTCGTCGCATCCTGGGGCTGGAGTAGGTCCCAAGGGTTGGGCTGTTCGCCCATTAAAGCGGTACGCGAGCTGGGTTTAGAACGTCGTGAGACAGTTCGGTCCCTATCCGCTGCGCGCGCAGGAAATTTGAGAAGGGCTGTCCTTAGTACGAGAGGACCGGGACGGACGAACCTCTGGTGTGTCAGTTGTACTGCCAAGTGCACCGCTGATTAGCTACGTTCGGATGGGATAACCGCTGAAAGCATCTAAGCGGGAAGCTCGCTTCAAGATGAGATTTCCATACACCTTGTGTGTGAGAGGCCCCCAGCCAGACCACTGGGTTGATAGGCCGGATGTGGAAGCGAGGACTAACGACTCGTGAAGCTGACCGGTACTAATAGGCCGATAACTTACACCACACACCATTCACCGTGAACGGACTCTTCGAAAGACGTTCACACCAGGTGATGGTAAAAAGAAACAAGACTGCTTGCGTCCACTATGTGGTTCCCAAACAACAAACCAAACCAATGGTTTCGTTGCTACAGGAACACACAATTGAATAACAACACCACTGCTGCATCACTGCAGAACATGTTGTAACCACAGATTTCCCACACCACCCCGCAAAGGGGTGTGTGACGGGTAGAAGGGTTACGGCGGTCATAGCGTGGGGGAAACGCCCGGTCCCATTCCGAACCCGGAAGCTAAGACCCACAGCGCCGATGGTACTGCACCCGGGAGGGTGTGGGAGAGTAGGTCACCGCCGGACAACCATTAGGTCGAGGCCCCAACCAGCACTGGTTGGGGCCTCCCGCATTTAACAACAAACACCCCCACACGCAGGGCACCAGGGGCGCGCCGGCGGCCCCTCCCGCACCGCCTGCGGCAGCACCGCCGTCGCACCGGCAACGGTGGACGCTCCATCACCTCCGCGATCAATACAGAGACGCTCCATCAGCTTCCGCTCCGCCCGGCTGGCCGCCATGATGGGATTTCCCGGCTTTTGCGTCCAGCGTGGTGGAAGTAGCAACCCAGCGCGGCTGGAACGTGGTGGTTGATGATTTTGGCCACGGCAGCGGGAGCGGCCTGGTGGAACGGGCTGCGTAACCCGCACGTTCGACGTGGAGGAGGAGATCATGTGGGAAAGCATCGCGGTAGCCGAGCCCTCCGACCGATGGAGTGAGCTGGATGAGACCGGGTGGGACGCGTTGATTGGTTGGGCAGCTGGTCCCCAGAATTTGCGCCGTTTCCCCAACTCGGACGTTGGTCGCGCCGTTTCCATGACTTGTATTCGGGACGGAGTGACCGAACAGTTGGAAGAAGTCTTTACAGCAGCCGACCGCAAAGTTGTAGATGATTCCGTAGACGATTATCTGGCTGATGCAGGGATTCCAGCGAGGCCTCGAGGCTATCGCTGGTTTATCCGTGTACCCGAGGCTTACGAGTCTGCCGACGCGTTTCACCGTGATCTCCACGAGGCCATCAACGCCACCAGCCCAGCACAAGCAGATCACCTCACCCAGTCAACTGGCGCCCCCTGATTCAAGGAGTTGTTCAAAGTTTCTACTCCTAACGAATGGGGCTGATCCCTCGAGCCCGGGGGGTTTGGCCCCTATAGGAGCATCATCGTAGGTGAACTTTCTCACTGAGCCGGCACATTCAACCTTAAGCAATGCCCATCAACACCTGGCGCGAGGCATATCGGGGACCGAGGAGAAATGCCGTGCTGGACGGAACCGCGCTTCTGGCCGAAGCATTGGCTGCCCCAAGGGTTCCTCCGGCGAGCTGCTCGTTCAACTTACTTCGAGAGCCCGCGAGGCGCTGCATCACGGCATTGGAGGTCTTGCTGACCGCGCATAACGTCGTAGCGGGGTTAGGCGCGTTTGCCCCGGAGAAATCCCTCTTGAAGGTAACCGCCCGACAATTCCAGTACCTCTCGCGCGAGTTCAACGAGAGAAGCGTCATTCCGGCCTGGGTCTCCTGCCCAAATGCATAAGCGGAGCGCCAGGGCTGCCATTGAGGTGGAGGCGACGGACGACCCATTTGCCGGCGCCAAGCCAACTGCCGCTCTCCATAAGGAACAGGTCAGCCGTTCCGTGGAAGACGTCCGATGCCAAGGCGAATGTCTCTGCGTCGTCTCCGCTGCCCACCAGGTCGTCGATAAGGGCACTCAAGTTGTAACGGCGAAGGTCACGTTCGTCATGGCCCAGGGGCAGCGGACCCCGAGTCATTTGTTCACGCGCGCGCATCTGCCACTCCGCGCCTACGCCGTTGTCTGTGAGAAGAATTCCACGGGCGCACAGATCGGCGATACCGGCCGTCTTTCCAGCGCTTCCTTCTGATACCAAAAGTCCAGACTCCCCTCCGTGTGCACGAACTCCTCCACGAGCCACCCGCGGTATCGGGTCATCGCGGCATAGTTCGCATGTCCGCTCGGATACAGAAGGGCGATGTCGAGATCGGACGTCGATGACGCAGTGCCGGCGGCAGCGCTTCCTCCCAGAACAGACGCAGAGGCATGGGGATGGTGCTCTTCTACGTAGTCCCGCGCCAGATCAATAACGCTCGATGACCCTGGGACCGCAGGGCTTTCGCTGAAGGGCGTAGTCATGCGTACCAGTGTGCCAGCCCGGATCAGGCCAAGCCCTGGATGGCAGCCGGCACGCGAGGCGCCTTGCGTTTACTTGTTGGACCCTCGAGATCCGAGGTGATGTTTTTGGCGCCGACTTGGGTCGACAAGCGAATGTGAGCTAGTACATAAGGCGCCTTGTCGGGGGGCTGGCGCCTTTCGGTGCGCTGCGCGCCCCTGAAATTCCTTGGTTTTTGGGGGTTTTGGGGGGTGTGGGGGTGGATTTGCGGGTTGGTGTGTGGGCGTGTATTGTTTTCTGAGTCGCCGCCGCTGATGCGGAAAGTTTGCGGCCAACCCCCTTCTTCAAATGGCCTGGAAAATGGTTCGCTTTTGGGCGTGCCGGTTCGGGTGGGGCTGATCGTTCGATGCTGGTAATCGCGGAAACGTTGATTTGCAAAGCTGGTGCGGGTCGGGTAAGTTTGAAAAGTTGCTCCGGAGCGATCCTGAATGTTTGGTTTGGGTGGTGTCGGGTGTGTCTGTTGTTTGAGAACTCAATAGTGTGCCAAGTTTGTTGATACCGATTTTTTATTAAATTGGTTGGATTTGCCGGGCTGCCCGCCCCTGTGGGTGGTCTGGTTTTTACAGCTGGTTTCAAATTTTGTGCAGCTTTTGGTCCCGTTTTCCCGGGGCTGGGGGTTGTGTCTGTTTTTCTTCAACGGAGAGTTTGATCCTGGCTCAGGATGAACGCTGGCGGCGTGCTTAACACATGCAAGTCGAACGATGATCTCCAGCTTGCTGGGGGGATTAGTGGCGAACGGGTGAGTAACACGTGAGTAACCTGCCCTTAACTCTGGGATAAGCCTGGGAAACTGGGTCTAATACCGGATATGACTGATCATCGCATGGTGGTTGGTGGAAAGCTTTTTTGTGGTTTTGGATGGACTCGCGGCCTATCAGCTTGTTGGTGAGGTAATGGCTCACCAAGGCGACGACGGGTAGCCGGCCTGAGAGGGTGACCGGCCACACTGGGACTGAGACACGGCCCAGACTCCTACGGGAGGCAGCAGTGGGGAATATTGCACAATGGGCGCAAGCCTGATGCAGCGACGCCGCGTGAGGGATGACGGCCTTCGGGTTGTAAACCTCTTTCAGTAGGGAAGAAGCGAAAGTGACGGTACCTGCAGAAGAAGCGCCGGCTAACTACGTGCCAGCAGCCGCGGTAATACGTAGGGCGCAAGCGTTATCCGGAATTATTGGGCGTAAAGAGCTCGTAGGCGGTTTGTCGCGTCTGCCGTGAAAGTCCGGGGCTCAACTCCGGATCTGCGGTGGGTACGGGCAGACTAGAGTGATGTAGGGGAGACTGGAATTCCTGGTGTAGCGGTGAAATGCGCAGATATCAGGAGGAACACCGATGGCGAAGGCAGGTCTCTGGGCATTAACTGACGCTGAGGAGCGAAAGCATGGGGAGCGAACAGGATTAGATACCCTGGTAGTCCATGCCGTAAACGTTGGGCACTAGGTGTGGGGGACATTCCACGTTTTCCGCGCCGTAGCTAACGCATTAAGTGCCCCGCCTGGGGAGTACGGCCGCAAGGCTAAAACTCAAAGGAATTGACGGGGGCCCGCACAAGCGGCGGAGCATGCGGATTAATTCGATGCAACGCGAAGAACCTTACCAAGGCTTGACATGAACCGGAAACGCCTGGAAACAGGTGCCCCGCTTGCGGTCGGTTTACAGGTGGTGCATGGTTGTCGTCAGCTCGTGTCGTGAGATGTTGGGTTAAGTCCCGCAACGAGCGCAACCCTCGTTCTATGTTGCCAGCACGTGATGGTGGGGACTCATAGGAGACTGCCGGGGTCAACTCGGAGGAAGGTGGGGACGACGTCAAATCATCATGCCCCTTATGTCTTGGGCTTCACGCATGCTACAATGGCCGGTACAAAGGGTTGCGATACTGTGAGGTGGAGCTAATCCCAAAAAGCCGGTCTCAGTTCGGATTGGGGTCTGCAACTCGACCCCATGAAGTCGGAGTCGCTAGTAATCGCAGATCAGCAACGCTGCGGTGAATACGTTCCCGGGCCTTGTACACACCGCCCGTCAAGTCACGAAAGTTGGTAACACCCGAAGCCGGTGGCCTAACCCCTTGTGGGAGGGAGCTGTCGAAGGTGGGACTGGCGATTGGGACTAAGTCGTAACAAGGTAGCCGTACCGGAAGGTGCGGCTGGATCACCTCCTTTCTAAGGAGCACCTACGGATTGTTCATGCCATGTATGTGGTGTGGGGGTTTGTCAGGAGTAAAAGCCCGTTGCGCAGACGCAAGTTCTGCGGCGGGTGCTCATGGGTGGAATATCAACAAATAGCGGCTGCTTGTGTTTCTTTCTTGTCTAGTACGGATGCTTTGGTGTCCTGGAACGGCGGGGTTGGGGTGCGGGTGGTTTAGTGTTTGGCACACTGTTGGGTCCTGAGGCAACAGGGCCGGGGGTTGTTCGTGGCTTTGGCTGTGGTTCCCCTGGGTTTGTTTGTTTCTGGTTTCCTGGCTGCACCGGTCATGCGCGGAGGCCCTTTCGGGGGTTGTTGTGTGGGGTGTGTGGTTTGGGGTTGTTGTTTGAGAACTACATAGTGGACGCGAGCATCTTTTATAAGAAGCAATTTCCAAGAATATGAACCTGGATCTGGCTGCGCTTGGTGATGACTGGCCTCTTTTTGGGGGTTGGTGGTTGTTGGGTGTGGTTGGTTTTCGTGGTTCTCTCGTGAATTAGTTTTTTGATCTTTTGTGGTCAAGTTTTTAAGAGCACACGGTGGATGCCTTGGCATTAGGAGCCGAAGAAGGACGTAGGAATCTGCGATAAGCCTGGGGGAGTCGATAACCGGACTGTGATCCCAGGGTGTCCGAATGGGGAAACCCCGCCAGGCGCGCGAGTGATCTGGTGACCCGCATCTGAACACATAGGGTGCGTGGAGGGAACGCGGGGAAGTGAAACATCTCAGTACCCGCAGGAAGAGAAAACAATAGTGATTCCGTTAGTAGTGGCGAGCGAACGCGGATCAGGCTAAACCGTTCCATGTGTGATAGCCGGCGGGCGTTGCATGGTCGGGGTTGTGGGACTTTCCGTTCTGTCTCTGCCGGGACAGTGGGGTGTGATGTGCAGGCATAGGTGAACGGTCTTGAAAGGCCGGCCAGAGAGGGTGTGAGCCCCGTAACCGTAATGTTGTGTACCGCCTGGAGAGTATCCCAAGTAGCACGGGGCCCGAGAAATCCCGTGTGAATCTGTCAGGACCACCTGATAAGCCTAAATACTCCCTAATGACCGATAGCGGACCAGTACCGTGAGGGAAAGGTGAAAAGTACCCCGGGAGGGGAGTGAAACAGTACCTGAAACCGTGTGCTTACAATCCGTCGGAGCAGCCTTGTAGTTGTGACGGCGTGCCTTTTGAAGAATGAGCCTGCGAGTTAGTGTTACGTCGCGAGGTTAACCCGTGTGGGGAAGCCGTAGCGAAAGCGAGTCTGAATAGGGCGTTGCAGTGGCGTGATCTAGACCCGAAGCGAAGTGATCTACCCATGGCCAGGTTGAAGCGACGGTAAGACGTCGTGGAGGACCGAACCCACTTCAGTTGAAAATGGAGGGGATGAGCTGTGGGTAGGGGTGAAAGGCCAATCAAACTTCGTGATAGCTGGTTCTCCCCGAAATGCATTTAGGTGCAGCGTTGCGTGTTTCTTGCTGGAGGTAGAGCTACTGGATGGCTAATGGGCCCTACAAGGTTACTGACGTCAGCCAAACTCCGAATGCCGGTAAGTGAGAGCGCAGCAGTGAGACTGTGGGGGATAAGCTTCATAGTCGAGAGGGAAACAGCCCAGACCACCAACTAAGGCCCCTAAGCGTGTGCTAAGTGGGAAAGGATGTGGAGTTGCCCAGACAACCAGGAGGTTGGCTTAGAAGCAGCCATCCTTAAAAGAGTGCGTAATAGCTCACTGGTCAAGTGATTCCGCGCCGACAATGTAGCGGGGCTCAAGTACACCGCCGAAGTTGTGGCATTCAGATTTTTGCTAAGCCCTTGTGGTTCAGGCGTCTGGATGGGTAGGGGAGCGTCGTGTGGGCGGTGAAGTCGCGGTGTAAACCAGCGGTGGAGCCTACACGAGTGAGAATGCAGGCATGAGTAGCGAAAGACGGGTGAGAAACCCGTCCGCCGAATGATCAAGGGTTCCAGGGTCAAGCTAATCTGCCCTGGGTAAGTCGGGACCTAAGGCGAGGCCGACAGGCGTAGTCGATGGACAACGGGTTGATATTCCCGTACCGGCGAAAAACCGCCCATGCTGAACAGGGGATACTAACTGCCCGAGACCTGCCCGATCACCCTTGTGGTGTGAGGGTTTTGGTGGAGCGCAGGACCTGATCCTGGGAGGCAAGCGTATTAACAGGTGTGACGCAGGAAGGTAGCCGAGCCGGGCGATGGTTGTCCCGGTCTAAGGATGTAGGGCGAACGGTAGGCAAATCCGCTGTTCATGATGCCTGAGATCTGATGGGACCCCCGTTTGGGGGGATTTGGTGATCCTATGCTGCCGAGAAAAGCATCGACGCGAGGTTTTAGCCGCCCGTACCCCAAACCGACACAGGTGATCAGGTAGAGAATACTAAGGCGATCGAGAGAATTATGGTTAAGGAACTCGGCAAAATGCCCCCGTAACTTCGGGAGAAGGGGGGCCCCAACCTTGATGGACACAAGCTGTCCGGAGGGGATCGGGGCCGCAGAGACCAGGGGGAAGCGACTGTTTACTAAAAACACAGGTCCGTGCGAAGTCGCAAGACGATGTATACGGACTGACTCCTGCCCGGTGCTGGAAGGTTAAGAGGACCGGTTAGCCTCACGGCGAAGCTGAGAATTTAAGCCCCAGTAAACGGCGGTGGTAACTATAACCATCCTAAGGTAGCGAAATTCCTTGTCGGGTAAGTTCCGACCTGCACGAATGGAGTAACGACTTCCCCGCTGTCTCAACCATAAACTCGGCGAAATTGCAGTACGAGTAAAGATGCTCGTTACGCGCAGCAGGACGGAAAGACCCCGAGACCTTTACTATAGTTTGGTATTGGTGTTCGGAGTGGCTTGTGTAGGATAGGTGGGAGACGTTGAAGCCCGGACGCCAGTTCGGGTGGAGTCATCGTTGAAATACCACTCTGGTCACTTTGGACATCTAACTTCGGCCCGTAATCCGGGTCAGGGACAGTGCCTGATGGGTAGTTTAACTGGGGCGGTTGCCTCCTAAAAAGTAACGGAGGCGCCCAAAGGTTCCCTCAGCCTGGTTGGCAATCAGGTGTCGAGTGTAAGTGCACAAGGGAGCTTGACTGTGAGAGAGACATCTCGAGCAGGGACGAAAGTCGGGACTAGTGATCCGGCGGTACATTGTGGAATGGCCGTCGCTCAACGGATAAAAGGTACCTCGGGGATAACAGGCTGATCTTGCCCAAGAGTCCATATCGACGGCATGGTTTGGCACCTCGATGTCGGCTCGTCGCATCCTGGGGCTGGAGTAGGTCCCAAGGGTTGGGCTGTTCGCCCATTAAAGCGGTACGCGAGCTGGGTTTAGAACGTCGTGAGACAGTTCGGTCCCTATCCGCTGCGCGCGCAGGAAATTTGAGAAGGGCTGTCCTTAGTACGAGAGGACCGGGACGGACGAACCTCTGGTGTGTCAGTTGTACTGCCAAGTGCACCGCTGATTAGCTACGTTCGGATGGGATAACCGCTGAAAGCATCTAAGCGGGAAGCTCGCTTCAAGATGAGATTTCCATACACCTTGTGTGTGAGAGGCCCCCAGCCAGACCACTGGGTTGATAGGCCGGATGTGGAAGCGAGGACTAACGACTCGTGAAGCTGACCGGTACTAATAGGCCGATAACTTACACCACACACCATTCACCGTGAACGGACTCTTCGAAAGACGTTCACACCAGGTGATGGTAAAAAGAAACAAGACTGCTTGCGTCCACTATGTGGTTCCCAAACAACAAACCAAACCAATGGTTTCGTTGCTACAGGAACACACAATTGAATAACAACACCACTGCTGCATCACTGCAGAACATGTTGTAACCACAGATTTCCCACACCACCCCGCAAAGGGGTGTGTGACGGGTAGAAGGGTTACGGCGGTCATAGCGTGGGGGAAACGCCCGGTCCCATTCCGAACCCGGAAGCTAAGACCCACAGCGCCGATGGTACTGCACCCGGGAGGGTGTGGGAGAGTAGGTCACCGCCGGACAACCATTAGGTCGAGGCCCCAGCCAGCACTGGTTGGGGCCTCCCGCATTTAACAACAAACACCCCCACACGCAGGGCACCAGGGGCACGCCGGCGGCCCCTCCCGCACCGCCTTCACTGCGGGAGCGTCGGCTCATCAGCGCAGGATGTTATGGGGCGTTGCCTGATCAGCGCAGGATGTGGTGGGGCGTTGCCTGATCAGCGCAGGATGTGGTGGGGCGTTGCCCGAGGGGGCCGCAGGAAGTGAGAGAGCGTCGCCGGGGAAGGGCGTCCGGGAACTGCGGCAAGGCTGGCCTTTGCCGCCAAAGCGGGCCGGAAATCCCTAAGAATCTGGTGATTAACCTCAAAAAGTCGCGGAAACACGGGGAATTTGCGGACCAGGGCGGCCCAAGCTGGTAAGTTTTCGAACAGTGGCTTGTGCGCATGCCGCGTGCAGGCTCCAGAATCATGACCGTCCAGGAGGACATAAATGGCTAAGAACCGTAGTGAACTTGTTGCAGAGGTAGCGGGCAAGGCCGGCACCAGCCAGGCAGCCGTCAACTCCGTCCTCGACGCACTGTTCGAGGTTTTCGAGACTTCTGTCGCCTCGGGCGAGAAGATCACCATCCCGGGCTGGCTCGCCGTCGAGCGCACCGACCGTGCGGCTCGCACCGGCCGTAACCCGCAGACGGGTGAGACCATCCAGATCGCCGCTGGCCACAGCGTCAAGCTGACCGCCGGCTCCAAGCTGAAGGCTGCTGTCTCCAACAAGAAGTAAAGCTTCTTCCTCCCGGACTCAGAACCGGGATGGACAAGGGGCGGCAACCACACGGTTGCCGCCCCTTTAGCTTTTAAGCCGATTCGCGGCCCGGGCAGCGGTGACGGACAATGGATAGGTGCCTTCCGCCGCAAAACCCCAATCCACAACAACCCCGCCAGCTCCCGGCAAGGGAACGCAGGGGCAGGGCAACGGCGCCGTGGGTGTCTCAAGCGCATGGCAGCTGGCAGGCCTGGGCGCACTTTTCCTGGCCCTTGTGGCGGCACTCCTCTTCTCCGGCGCAGCTGCCGCGCGTGAGGTCTCGGACCCCGGCGCACTGGTCCGCTGGGGCCTCCCCGTCGCCAAGGCCATCCACAACATCTCAGCGGCCACCGTCATCGGCGGCCTCATTTTCGCCGTAGGCATCCTCCCGAAGAGCCTGGCCCGCCACAGCAGGCGCCAGGAGGGGGCCGGCGCCGAGGACGCAGAACATCCGGCCTTCACCCGCGTAGTGGCCATTGCAGCTGCGGCGGGTGCCGCGTGGACCCTGTCCGCCATCTCCGTCCTGGTGCTCACATACGCAGACGTGGCAGGCCAGGCAATCTCCGGCGACGCGCAGTTCACGCAGGCTCTGGTCTACTTCATGACGGACATCGAGACGGGCCGGGCCTGGCTCGCTGTCACCATAATTGCCGCCGTGGTGACAACCGCACTGTTCGGGGTCAGGTCCCTGGGCGGGCTGGCGTTGACATTGATCCTGGCCCTCATCGGCCTGGTGCCGACGGCCCTGATCGGACACTCATCAAGCTCCTCCGACCACGAGGGCGCCATCAACTCCCTCGGCCTGCACCTGGTCGGCGTCAGCACCTGGGTGGGAGGCATCATCATCCTGGCGCTCCTGTCCGGGATCCTCACCGGCACCAAAGCAGGCGCTTCAACTGACATCACCGAGGCAACACTCCGCAGGTTCTCGGCACTGGCGGGCTTCGCCTTCGTGCTGGTTTTCGCGTCGGGCATCATCAACGCGAGCATCCGGATCACCAACTGGGGCGACCTTGTTGGTTCCTCCTATGGCCAGCTGATCCTGGCCAAGGCGGCCGCCACCGTGGTGTTGGGCGGAATCGGCCTGATGCACCGGCAGTGGGTCATCCCGCAACTGGGTGCGAAGGGTTCCACCATGTCCTCGCGGCGGGTCCTGTGGCAGCTGGTCCTGGCTGAATTCCTGGTGATGGGCGCAACGTCAGGTGTGGCCGTGACACTGGGCCGGTCGGCGCCGCCCCAGCCCACCACGTTCGCCCCCGATGCTTCACCAGCCTTCATCCTCAGCGGCTACGAGCTTCCCCCGGAGCTGACTCCGGGGCGCTGGCTGACCGAGTGGCGTCTGGACTGGCTGTGGATCGCTGTGGCACTGTTCGGGCTGGTATCCTACTTCCTCGGTATCGCCAGGGTCTACCGCCGCGGGGACAAATGGCAGTGGTTCCGGTCAGTGAACTGGGTGATTGGCCTGCTGGTGCTCACCTACATCACGTCCGGGCCGCCGTCGGTCTATGGCCGCGTACTGTTCTCCGCGCACATGGTGGACCACATGGCGCTGACCATGGTGGCGCCCATCTTCCTGGTCCTCGGCGCACCGGTGACGCTTGCCCTGCGTGCACTGCCTCCCCGCGGAGACGGTTCGCGCGGCCCCCGCGAGTGGCTGCTGGTATTTGTGCACTCCAGGTTCTCCCAGGTGGTCACGCATCCGCTTTTTGCCGCCGCCAATTTCGCCGGCTCGATCGTGCTGTTCTATTACTCGGACCTGTTCGGGTTCGCCATGCGGGAGCACGTGGGGCACGAACTGATGATCCTGCACTTCCTGCTGACAGGCTACATCTTCATCCTGAGCATGATCGGCACGGACCCGCTGCCGCGCCGTGCGCCGTATCCGATGCGGTTGCTGCTGCTCCTGGCCACCATGGGCTTCCACGCCTTCTTCGGGGTGGCCATCATGGGCGGCACCAACCTCCTGGCCGCCGACTACTTCGGCAATCTGGGCCGTGCCTGGGGACAGTCCGCCCTGCTGGACCAGCAGACCGGCGGGGCCGTTGCCTGGGGCATCGGCGAGGTGCCCACACTCCTGGTGGCCATCGGCGTGGCCATCATGTGGTCCCGGTCCGATCAGCGGGAAACCAAACGCGTGGACCGGGCGGCGGACAGGAATAACGACGCCGATCTCACCGCTTATAACGATATGTTTGCCAAATTGGCTGAACGCGACGCCAGGCTGGCAGAACGAAACAAGCTGGAAGGACGCTGATGAGCGAAACCGTACGCACCCACCTCCGGGTCCGAGCCTCCGAACTGGTGGGCCGTAACTGGTTGAACACCGGCGGCAAATCACTGGACCTCGAAGCCCTCCGCGGCAAGATTGTGCTGCTGGACTTCTGGACTTTCTGCTGCATCAACTGCCTGCACGTCCTGGACGAGCTGCGGCCGCTCGAGGAACAGTACTCCGACGTCCTGGTCACCGTGGGCGTTCACTCGCCCAAGTTCGAGCATGAGGCAGACCCGGTGGCGCTGGCAGCAGCCGTGGAGCGCTACGAGATCCACCATCCCGTCCTGGATGACCCGGAACTGGAGACCTGGAAGGCCTACACGGCCCGCGCCTGGCCCACCCTGGTGGTCATCGACCCCGAGGGCTACATCGTGGCGCACCTCTCCGGCGAAGGCCACGCGGATGGACTCGCAGTACTGATTCCCGAGCTCATCGCGGAGCACGAAGCCAAGGGTACGCTCCACCGCGGCTCCGGCCCCTATGTCGCGCCCGAGCCCACCTCCGGCACGCTGCGCTTCCCCGGCAAGGCCTTGTTCCTTCCCGCCGGTCGCGGTTCAGCACCACAGGGAACGTCCGACGGCGGCAGTGCGGCAGGTGCCCCGGGGCCCGGTTCGGCGTCCGGTTCAGCCACCAACGGTGCAGCGGCACATGGTTCCTGGCTGGTCACCGATACCGGCCACCACCGCCTGGTGGAACTGGGTACGGACTTCCAGACCGTCCTGGGAACCTACGGCTCCGGCACCAAAGGCCACGTGGACGGACCCGCCGCCGGTGAGGACGCCGCCGCCCGGTTCAACGAGCCCCAGGGCCTGGTCCTCCTGCCGGAAGACGTGGCTGCCAAGGCGGGCTACGACGTCGTGATTGCAGACTCGGTCAACCACCGGCTCCGCGGTCTTTCGCTCACGGACGGCAAGGCCTCCACGGTGGCTGGTAACGGCGTGCAGCGCCTGCTTGAAACCGGACCGGCGCGGGTGGATGAGGACGCTGCCGGATTCACCGGCCGGTTGAGTGAACACCCGCTCGAGGTCTCGCTGAGCTCGCCGTGGGATCTCGTATGGTCCAGGAAGCTCAATGCCGTGGTGGTCGCGATGGCCGGTACGCACCAGATCTTCAGCTTTGACCCGCTGACCGGTGCCGTGTCCATCGTTGCCGGCAACGGACTGGAGGGCCTGCTGGACGGGCCCGCGCATGAGGCCTGGTTCGCGCAGCCCTCCGGGCTGGCAGAGGACGCCGACGGCAACATCTGGGTGGCTGACTCCGAAACCTCAGCACTGCGCAAGCTGGTGATTGGCGACGGCGGGACCGTCACCGTGGAGTCCGCCGTGGGCAGGGGCCTGTTCGACTTCGGCTTCCGGGACGGCCCCGCGGCCGAAGCCCGGCTGCAGCACCCCCTGGGCGTGACCGTCCTGCCTGATGGCTCGGTGGCGATCGCGGACACCTACAACGGTGCCGTCCGCCGCTACGACCCCTCCAACGGCACCGTGTCCACCCTGGCGCGGGGGCTGCTCGAGCCCTCCGACGTGATCGTGGACCATACGCAGTCGGCGGGCTCCGAGCCGCTGCTGGTGGTGGTGGAAGCCAACCAGCACCAGCTCGTGTACGTGCCCATCCCCAAGGAAGCCCAGCAGGTGGATGAAGGCGCGTCACAGACCCACCGGCCCAAGAGTCCAGTAGCCCCGGGGCCGCTGGAGCTGACGGTCCGTTTTACCGCCCCCACCGGCCAGAAACTGGATGACCGCTGGGGCGATCCCACCCAGCTGAAGATCTCCTCCACGCCGCCCGAGCTGCTGGTGTCCGGCGGCGGAACCTCGGTGGGCCTCCTGCGCACCCTTGAGCTGTCCTCCGATGTGCCGGAGGGCGTCCTCCACATCACCGCCCGCGCTGCAGCATGCGACGGCCCGGAAACCGAGGACGGCGAGATCCCGGACCACGCGGCCTGCCACCTCTACCAGCAGGACTGGGGTATCCCTGTGCTGCTGCAGGCAGACGGCGATACCGAACTGGTGCTGGACCTGCGCGGCATGGACTAACCTGCCGGCGTCGTGGTTGATCTGCTGTCGCAGTTGAACTGAAAAGGCTGCTGCCCGTGACTAAAGCGTCACGGGCGGCAGCCTTTTGGCGTAGTGCCGCTTGTAAGGCCTGATTTAGCGGGGCCTCAGGCCCTGAGCAGGCCCAAAAGGATGCCTACAGTGACACGGCTGGCGGCTTGGGCCGGAGTCCTCAATATCCACATACAGCAGTTCGCCACTGCCGAACACTTGCGGATGCAGCCACCATGGCCACATGGAAATCTCACAGGCTTTGGAGCATTGCGGCGGGGCTGCTCGCCGGCCCGCGCTCGCCCGGCTTGGTGTGGATGATGCAGCCCTTCGCCGGGCTGTCCGCGGTGGGCTTTTGCAGCCAGAACGCGGACTCTATGCGCTTCCGACGGCGCCCGCCGGGCTGGTCACGGTGCTGCGGAACCGGGAACTGCTGACATGCTCCAGCGCTGCAGCACACTACAGCCTCTGGTGCCTCTCGTCTGTGGGACCCCGGCACGTGTATCACCGGAGGGAAGCGGCTGTCAGGGGCGAGGCTATCCACCACGCCGGACTGCTGCTTCCGCCTTGCGCAAACCGTCCTGTTGCAGCCCTTGCCGATGTTCTCATACACGCCCTTCGGTGCCTGCCGTTCGCCGAGTCCTTGGTCATGGTGGAGTGCGCTGTTGCCCGAGGGGATATGACTGTTGAGTTCCTTCGCCAGCGGCTTCCGGGCCGGCGCAACGGTAAGGCGCGGGCGGTCCTGCATTGGATTGACCGAGGCGCGGACTCCCTCCTCGAAACGCTGGCACGGACGTACTTCCGTCAGGCGGGAATCACTGTTCAACCCCAGGTTTACCTGGAGCGGGTGGGGTACGTTGACCTACTGCTGAACGGCTGGCTGGTGGTTGAGCTGGATGGCAGGCACCACGCCGACTGGAAGCAGGTTAAGAAGGACCACCGGCGGAACAATGAATCCGTGGTCCAGGGATACACGGCACTCCGGTACTACTACTCGGATGTGGTGCATCGGCCCAAAGCCATGGTTGATGAAGTTTTGGCGGTGCTCGGCCGGCGGCGTTAGCAGCTGTGCGTCACCGGGAGCACGGTTTTGAAGCACCCAGTGAAAGGAAACCCCTGATTTCCGGGGGCGGTTCCAGGTAGAAGGCTAAAAGCGGGCCCCGCGTGACGCCCCATGCCCAGAGAACGGGTGAATTGGAACCAGCCTCGGGAAGGAAGGCCTAGAAGCTCAGGAGCGGCGTGACCTTGATGGCATCCCCGGAGACGTCCAGCCGGGTGGTGAAGCTGAAGTCCACCTCTTCGTCCAAGGGATACCAGGCTCCGGTGAACAGGTTCTGCTGGAGGGCCTCCACCTTGGCCTTGCCGTCCAGCGGCGCCACCACCCAGCGCCCGTCGAACGGTTCAATGGAGACGTTGGGGTATTCCGTGACGGACCACTTGATGCTGCCGTCCTGGACCCGGTTGTTGCTGGCGTAGTAGAAGGGGCAATCCGGCTGGAGCTTCTGCTCCTTGACCGCCTGGGCAGCGCAGCCGTCCAGGAATTCCCTGACCTTCGCGGCCACGTCCTTCTTCAGGTCGTCCGTGGCCTGGGTCAGCAGGTTGAGCGGGGCCACCGGGGCGTCGCGGGCAGTAACGGTGGCGCGGGTGGCGGAAGCAGAGAAGTACTCACCGTTCACCGTGGCCTCGTACTCGCCCGGATAAAAGACCGCGAACGAGTTCCGGCCGTTGGGCATGTTCACGTCCACGCCGTTGACGGTGGCCGTGGGTGAGTTGACCACCGAGACGTCAACAGTGGGCAGCCGGGACGGGACAAACGCCCACGTGTTGAAGAAGATCCACTCGGTTCCGCTTTTCTGCAGCTGGAAATCCGTGCGGAGGCGGCTGCCGTCAATGGTGTATTCCATGGGTACCGTCACCTGGCCGCCCGGGCGTTCCTCGGCCTCGCCGATGTTCACGTTGGCAATGCGGGAAGCGGCGGTCTGGAGCGCCGTGCCGTCCAGCAGGGCGGCGTTGCTCGGCGGTACCGTGGCCCGCAGGAGCCCCAGCGCCTTGCCGCCGTCGCCACTTCGCAGCGCGTCCAAATACTCACGCACCGGCTGCTGCGGACTGGCCACAGTGTTGTTCACCAGGTTCACGGCAACAATGGCAGCGGCCACGGCAAGCATGAGGCCCAGCAGCCATCCGGCCGCTATCCTCACCAACGCTTGACTCATCTGCACGTTCAATACGTTACCTGCCCCGCGCCCGACGACGGCAGTTGAGTCAGCCGGCTGCGGTACCTCTCAGCGGCGGCGGCGCCGGGACGACGTGCCGAAAACACCCCGAAGGAGCTCACGTCCCAGCTGCGTTCCGATAGACCTGGCCATGCTCTTTAGCCCGCCTCCGAGTGCCCCGCCAAGCACACCGCCGAGGTCGCCCATCATCCCGTCCCCGCCCGCGTTCTGGGAACGGGACTGCTGCCGGGAAACCTCCGGCGCTTCATCCCGGGTGCGGGGCGCACTGGTCCTGGTGGAAGGTGCCGGCCTGCTGCTGGGCCGGCCAAGAATCTCCTCTTCAATGCGGCGGGCCTCGGCATCAACGTCCAGACCGCCGCCGGCACCGGCGTCGGGACCGCTTGCTTCCGGAACAGGCGGCTGGCCGGGAGCGGCGGGCCCGGTGGAAGCCGCCGCCTTGCCCTTGAGCTTCTCGTAGGCCGAGGGGTTGTCCACCGCCGTCCCGTACTTTCCCAGCAACGCGGACCCGGCCACCGTGCTGCGAACCAGGTCCTCGGCGCTGGGCCCCATCAGGGATTCGGGGGCGCGCAGCCTTGTGAGCGCCACCGGAGTGGGAGCGCCCTTCTCGTTCATCACGGTGACGACGGCCTCACCAATGCCCGCAGAGGTGAGCGTCTCTTCGAGGTCGTAGTCGCTGACCGGGAACGTGGAAACCGTCGCCTTAAGTGCCTTTGCGTCCTCCGGAGTGAAGGCACGCAGGGCATGCTGCACCCGGTTGGCCAGCTGCCCCAGTACATCAGCAGGGAGGTCCTTGGGGGTCTGGGTGACGAAGAAGATGCCTACGCCCTTGGACCGGATGAGCCGGACGGTGGTGGTGATCGCCGCCAGGAATGCCTTTGAGGCGCCGTTGAACAGGAGGTGGGCCTCGTCAAGGAAGAACACCAGCTTGGGTTTATCAAGGTCGCCGGCCTCGGGCAGGTCCTCGAAGAGGTCGGCGAGCAGCCACATCAGGAAGGTGGAGAACAGCATGGGCTTGGTCTGCAGGGTGGGCAGTTCCAGGCAGGTGACCACGCCGCGGCCGTCCGGGGCGGTGCGCAGCAACTCGGCGGTATCGAACTCCGGTTCGCCGAAGAACTTTTCCAGCCCCTGGGCCTCAAGGTTCACCAGTTCGCGCAGGATCACGCCCGCGGTGGCCTTGGACAGCCCGCCGAGCTCTTCCAGCTGGTCCTTGCCCTCGTCCGAGGTCAGGAACTGGATAACGGCCCGCAGGTCCTTCAGGTCGATCAGTTCCAGGCCGTTTTTGTCCGCGAAGTAGAACACCAGTTGCAGGCTTGATTCCTGGGTGTCGTTCAGCTCCATGATGCGCGAGAGCAGGATGGGCCCGAAGGAGGACACCGTTGCCCGGACCGGAATGCCGTTGCCGTCCCCGCCCAGGGCGAGGAATTCCACGGGGTAGGTCCTGCCCTGCCACGCTTGCCCGATGCTTTCCGTGCGGGCCTTGAGTTTGTCACTTCCGGCGGCGGCGGTGGCGAGCCCGGACAGGTCGCCCTTGATGTCCGCGAGGAAGACGGGCACACCGGCATTGGACAGCTGTTCCGCCATCATGTGCAGCGTGACGGTTTTGCCGGTGCCGGTGGCACCGGCCACCAGGCCGTGCCGGTTCATCATGGCCAACGGCAGCCGGACCTGCGCCTCCTTGTGGAGCTCGCCGTCCACGATGGCGGCGCCCAGCTCGATGGCGGCCCCTTCCAGCGTGTACCCCTTCTGGATGGTGGCAAGCTTCTCTGCTGTGGTTTTGTTGGCCATTCGGCTAGCTTAGCCGCGGCTCCGCGCGACGTGTGGGCGGGACCACACTCAGTTCTGCAGGTGTCCGGAAAGGTCCTTGGTGAAGGCGAGGAACTTGATCGTTTCCGGGTCGGCGTCCAGGTCGAATTGCGGCTCGTAACCGGTGGTAAGGTAAAGGTGCTTGGCTTCGGGCTGGCGTGGACCGGTGGTGAGGTAGAGCCGGGTGTACCCGCGGCGCACTGCCAACGCTTCCAGCTCGGCCAGCACCAGCCGGGCCAGGCCGCGGCGGCGGTGGGCCGAGTGTGTCCAGATCCGCTTCAACTCGGCGGTGGCGTCGTCGTACCGGCGGAAGGCTCCGCCGGCGATGGATTCGCCGTTCTCCTGGATCACCAGCAAGGCCCCGCCGGGTCCCGCGAACTCTTCGGCCGGGTAGCGGTTCAGTTCCTCTGCCGCTCCCTCCCGGCCGAACAGGTCGCCATAACGCGTGTCATACTCGACCGCCAGTTCGTCCAGCAGCGGCCGCACCCGGGGATCCTGCATCGGGAGGTTGAGGACCGTCAGGACATCCGGGTCAAGCGGCCGCGGCCGATTGGCAAGCGGCCCGCGCACAGCATCCAGGGGCTGGAGCCCAGCATTGAGGCGCTGGCCCGCGGTTTCTAAAGGCTCGCGCCTGAGGTCAGGTTCTGCGGTCACGGTTCAGTTCTTTCCGACGGCGGCTGGTTCTGTGGACAGTGTGGCGGATGGTTGTGCGGCGAGGCCACTGGCGGTGGTGAGGATGGTGCGGGCCAGGGCGTCATTTTCGCGGAAGGGCGCGGCGTTGGTGCCCGGCCGGGCGAACGCGCCCGCGCCCCAGCCGGAGGTGCCCGGGCCCACGCCGAACAGTGCAGGCTGCGGCACCCCTTCGGGGTTCACCAGCTGGTGCCCGGACGAGATCAGGAGTTTGCCGGTGGAATGGATCCCGTCGGCGGTCAGCAGCTGTTGCTCAGTGCCCAGGCCCGTTTTGTGCAGGGATTCAAGCAGCGGGTTGAGTGAGCGCGCCACCGTGGGTGACGGCAGGCGGGCTTCGATCAGTGCCTTCGCTGCTACGGACGTACCGGACTGGAGCGAGCTGCCGTGGAAGAGGCCTGTGGACTCGTCCGTGGTCACCTCAAGGTCCGGGCCGAGGAACTGGAGCAGTCCGGCGCGGTGCAGTGCAAGCATTTGGCGCAGGCGGTGCGGCGGCGGTCCCGAGTCCACAAAACTGAAGAACCCGTGCCACCAGCCGTGGACCGTCTGCTGCGACCTGGAGTTGAGGCGCTCCGGCGGGACCACGCGGCCCACTTCCATGTAGACGTGCAGCAGGGCCAGGAAAAGGGCCAGGGTTTCGGGGTGGTCGGGGCTGTCCCGGAGGGCAAGATCGTGCTCGATGTATCCAACCACCGCATCCTGCACCTCCTGATGGCCGGCAAAGCGGTGGCCGGCGAAGGGGCGGTCCAGCCGCTCCAGGTCGAGGTGCAGGCCAGCGTCCGGAACGGCAGCGGCGACGAGTTCCTCCCGGGCGGGGCTGTACCAGTCCAGGCCGGAGTACCGGGCGGCGAATTCGTCCCAGTCCATGGCGGCGCGGGCGGGGTTGCCGGTCAGCAGCTCACGGTAATAGCCGTACCCGGCCTCCTTGGCGATCAGCGGCCACAGGTCCCGGTGGAAATCCAGTTCTCCGTGCTGCGCCAGCAGGGCCTCCACGGCGGCCGGGGTGAGGAACCGCAGCGGGCCGGGTGCCTCGCCCCGCAGCGTTGCTGAAATCTTCGAATGGTACGGCACTCCCCGGCGCGAACCGGCCCACAGCTTCGGTTCCCGGCCGGAGGGAAGGTAGCGAAGCACGCCGTCGGACGTTTCAACGAACCGCCCGCCCCGGCCCTCCATCAGGAGGACCAGCAGGTCAACGAAGGCCAGGCCCATGCCGGCGACAATGACGTCCTGGCCGGGCGCGATGGGTGAGTAGTCGACGTCGGTGGTGTAGCTGGGTGCCGCGTGGTAGCCGCCGTGCCGCCCGGCGAAGTCGGTCCAGGCGTCCGAGGCGGCGCCCGGACGGGAGTCGGTGTGGCCCAGGGCAGTGACGACGACGTCGGCCCGCAGGGTCCGGCCGTTGGCCAGCTCCACAAGGTAGGCGGAGGGACTGGCGGCGGTTTCAGCTTCGGGCTCGCGGACCTGCCTGACGCCCACCGCCGTGGTCCGGTGGACCATAACGTCGCGCCCCAGGGACCGTGCTGCCCGCCGGAAGAACCACTCCAGGTACTGGCTTTGCAGCTGGCGGGTAGGGAACGTGGCGCCGGTGAGCGAGCGGAGCTGTTCGCGCAGGGCGCTGGGAAAGTCCGGAACATCCGTGATGGACCCGTCCACCACGCCCGCGGCCCATTCGGCCAGGTTCGGTCCCTGGCTGGCCGGGCCCTCGCAGGCCACGGAAGCATCGGTGTACATGGTGATGTCCGCTGCCATGGAATTGAGCAGGAGGCCGGGGTGCTGGTCATAGCGCCAGATGCGGCCCGAGCCCGGAACGTGCGGCTCCACGACGTGGATCTCCAGCGGGCCGCTGAAGAGATCCGGACGGTTCGCGGCGAGCCGCTCCAGCACTCCGGCCGTGCGGGGTCCGCCGCCGACGAAGACGACGGCCGGGATGTTCGCTGGCATGGGTGCTCCTGGTAGCGGCGGTTGGGGGTGGCTGGAGTGCCCATGCTAGGCAGCGATTCCAACGGCGGTCGAGCGCCTGGTCACGGCCGTTAACTCCGCGTCACATCCCGTCAAGGGACGCAAAAAACCGACTCATGACGCTGTGCGAACTCCGGTGAAGTTATGCAACTTGCCGCCTTGCTGCCCCATTCCGGCCGGTCCTAGATTTGCAGCCAGCAACCGGGTCAAACAGTCCCGGCCCAAACCAGAGAAGCGAGGTGGCGCATGAGTTCAGCAGCAACTACGGCGGCGCAGTCAACAACGTCAGCACAGTCAGCTGCCGGTGCGGCACCGGACGCCGTTGCTGGCCGGCCCGCTGCCGGCGGCGTTACAACAGACGCCGCAACGGCAGAGACCGTTACCCCGGGGACGGATGCTTCGGGTACCGGCGGGTTCCCGCCGGAAAACCGGAGCGCCCGGGTGGCCACCGATTACTCCGCCTACCGTGTGGTGGCCGCGAAGCATCCCTGGCGCTGGGTGGGTACAGCATTTGTGGCCCTCGGCGTCCTGGCAGTCGCATGGTCCCTTGCCACCAACCCCCGCTGGGAGTGGGGCGTGGTGGCGCAGTGGTTCACGGCGCAGTCCGTCATCAACGGATTGCTTGAGACCCTGAAGCTGACCGCGATCTCAGGCATCCTCGGCTTCGTCCTGGGGTTCATCCTGGCGCTGATGCGGCTGTCCGCATCGCCGCTGCTGGTCTCGGTGTCCTGGACCTTCTCCTGGATCTTCCGGTCCACGCCGCTGCTGGTCCAGATGCTCCTTTGGTACAACCTGGGCTACCTGTACGAAAAGATCTCCCTGGGCATCCCGTTCACCGACGTCGCGGTTCTTCGAGGTGCAGACCACTACGCTGATCAGCCAGTTTGCAGCCGCAGTGCTGGGCCTGACCCTGAACCAGGCCGCCTACTCCGCCGAAATCATCCGTGGCGGCATCCTCTCCGTGGACCAGGGCCAGCTGGAAGCCGCGGCCGCACTGGGCATCCCGGCCTGGCGCAGGTCCACCCGGATCGTCCTGCCGCAGGCCATGCGGGCCATCCTGCCCACCGCGTTCAACGAGATCATCGGCCTCGTGAAGGGCACCTCCATCGTGTACGTCCTGGCCTACTCCGAGCTGTTCTACACGGTGCAGGTCATCTACAACCGTACGCAGCAGGTCCTGCCGCTGCTGCTGGTGGCCACCCTCTGGTACGTGGTGATCACCTCGGTCCTCAGCGTCTTCCAGTACTACATCGAACGGCACTACTCAAAGGGCGCGGTGCGTAACCTGCCGCTGACGCCCCTTCAGAAGGCCCGCAAATTCTTCGCCACCCACGCCGTGGTCAACAACGCAAGGAACGCCCGATGAGCACCGCAAACCCTACTGCCCAAGCAACTGCCGCCACACCGGCCCCCGCCACCCGCGGCCTGGTCGAAATCACCAAGGTCCACAAGTCCTTCGGGGCCACAGAGGTCCTCAAGGGCGTCAGCCTCACGGTGGAACCGGGCGGCGTGGCCGTCATTGTGGGTCCGTCCGGCTCGGGCAAGTCCACCCTGCTGCGCACCATCAACCACCTGGAAAAGGTGGACGGCGGCTACATCTCCATTGACGGCAGGCGGGTGGGCTACGAAGTCCGCGGCCAGCGGCTCCACGAGCTGCGCGAAAAGGACATCCTCAAGCAACGCACCGAAATCGGCATGGTGTTCCAGAGCTTCAACCTGTTCCCGCACCTCACCGCACTCGAGAACGTGGTCGAAGCCCCCGTCGTCGCGCAGGGCCGCTCCAAGGAGGAGGCCCGGCGCCGCGGCCTCGAGCTGCTGGACCGGGTGGGCCTCAAGGACCGCGCGGACGCGTACCCGCGCCAGCTCTCCGGCGGCCAGCAGCAGCGCGTGGCCATCGCCCGCGCACTGGCACTGGACCCCAAGATCCTGCTGTTCGACGAGCCCACCTCGGCCCTGGACCCGGAGCTGGTCAACGAAGTGCTGGACGTCATCCGCGAACTCGCGAAATCCGGCACCACGCTGATCATCGTCACCCACGAGATGGGCTTCGCCCGCGACGTGGCGGACACCGTGGTGTTTATGGACCAGGGGCAGATCGTGGAACAGGGCACCCCCGAACAGATTTTCACCAACCCGCAGGAACCGCGCACCCGGAGCTTCTTCTCCAAAGTGCTCGAGCCGGCTTTCAACATCTAAAGGATTCCCCCATGGCACTTCCCACCGGCCCTTCCCGCCGCCCACGCCGCGCCCGCTCCATCACGGTGCTGCCCGCCGTCGTACTTCTTGGCACTGCTGCGCTCGCAGGCTGCTCTGATCCCGGCGCCACCGCCGCAGCTTCCGGCGGAGCTGAGACGACGGCGGCACGCAACGGCGTCGTCTACAACACCTCGCCCGACCAGCAGCGCATCCGCGCGGAGAAGGATGCGGCGCTCGCCGCCAAGGTTCCCGGGCTGATCGGCAAGGACGGCAAGCTGACCATCGCCACCACCGCCGGTTCCATCCCGCTGACCTTCCACGCCACCGACGACAAGACGCCCATCGGCTCAGAGCTGGATATCGCGCAGCTGGTGGCGGACAAGCTGGGCCTCGAGCTGGACGTCCAGGTGACGTCCTGGGAGAACTGGCCGCTGAAGACCCAGTCGGGCGACTTCGAGGCTGTGTTCTCCAACGTGGGCGTGAACAAGGACAGGGTGAAGCTGTTCGACTTCGCCAGCTACCGGGCTGCCTTCATGGGCTTTGAGGCCAAGAAATCCGCCACCTACGACATCAAGGGCGCGGACGACATCTCCGGCCTGAAGGTGTCCGTGGGGTCCGGAACCAACCAGGAAAAGATCCTGCTGGCATGGAACAAGGAGCTCGAGGGCAAGGGCAAAGCGCCGGCCACCCTGCAGTACTACTCCTCCGACGCCGACACCATCCTGGCACTCTCCTCCGGCCGCACCGACCTGAACATCGCACCCTACCCGTCCACCGTGTACCGGGAAAACACCCGCGACGACCTGAAAGTGGTGGGCAAGGTCAACGCCGGCTGGCCGTCCGAAACCCTCGTGGCTGCCACTACCCTGCGGGGCAACGGCCTGGCACCCGTGATCACCGAGGCCCTGAACTCAGTCATCAAGGACGGCTCGTACGGGGAGGTGCTCGAGCGCTGGGGCCTGTCCGAGGAGGCCCTGCCGGAGTCCAAGACCATCACTGAGGAAAGCTTCGCGGCTTCCCAGGCTGCCCCCACGGCCACGCCGTCGGCGTCAGGAAAGACCTCATGAAGTTCCAGGTCCTGGACATCATCCCGCACCTGAAGAACCCGGTGACGGGGGAGATTGTCTCCACGGCGGACCGGCTCAACCAGGTGGTGGAGACCGCGCGCCGGGCCGAGGAGCTCGGCTACGACAGCTTTTCTGTGGGGGAGCGGCACGCGGGGGAGTTCATCTCCTCATCGCCCACCACGGTGCTGGCGGCCATCGCGGCGGTCACGGACAGGATCCGGCTGCAAAGCGGCGTCACGGTCCTCTCCGTCCTTGACCCCGTGCGGGTGGCCGAGGACTACGCCACCATCGACCAGCTGAGCCGCGGCCGGCTGGAACTGGTGATCGGTAAGGGCAACGAGGTGCTGCAGTACCCGCTCTTCGGGTTGGACCTGGCGGACCAGTGGGACCTGCTGGCCGAAAAGTACGAACTGCTCCGCCGGCTCTGGCGCGAGGAGGGTGTCACCTGGTCCGGCCGCTTCCGGTCTGCGCTGACGGAACCGACCACCACCACGCCCCGTCCCTTTGATGGTCCGCTCCGGATTTGGCACGGTTCTGCTACAACCTTGACGTCGGCCGCGCTGGCGGCAAAGTGGGGCGATCCGCTCTTTACGGCCAACGCCATCCAGCCGCGGGAGAACTACCACGTGCTGATCGAGCATTACCGGGAAGAGTATGCGCGGCACGGCCACGATCCCCGGCAGCAGTACCTCGGCTCGGGCAGCGGCGCCGGTGGTGTGTTCATCGCCGACACCACCCAGGAGGCCATCCGCCAGTTCGGCCCGGTCTACGAAGCGCTGACGGCCAACCGAAACGTGCCCGGCAACAACTCGCCCTTCCGGGACATCCAGCACGCCGTGGCTGAAGGTCCCGCCCTGGTGGGCAGCCCGGAACAGGTCATCGACAAGATCTTGAGCTACCACTCCCTGTACGGCCACGACCTGCAGTCCATTTCACTGCCCACCACCCTGCCGTTTGAACAGCAGCTGGACATCCTGGAGCGGTTTGCCCTGGAGGTCATCCCGGCTGTCCGGGCAGCTGCGCCCACCACGCTCTGGGAAGCCGAAGACCCCTACGGCAGCCGCCCCGAATCCGCCCACGCAACCAACAGGAGCGAAATTGCCTACGTCCACTGAGACCGCATTTGAAGCCTTCGAAGCCGACTGGCAGGAATGGCACGCAGCCCACGAACGCCACCGCGCCCACCCGCACGGCTTCCTGGCGGTGACCCACCTGCACTGGCTGGGCAGCGAAGCCACCCGGCTGGAAGGTGCCCCCGGCACCTGGAGCGTGGAGGCCGACGTCGTCCGCGTAGTCCTCGAACCGGGCGAAAGCCTGCATCGGGACGGCAAGGAGCTCAACACCGAAGGGGGCACCACGCTCACGCTCGGCCCCATCGAGGAGCGCGGCGGGATCAACCTCGCCTCCGGCGATACCGTGATTGAGCTGGCCAAGCGCGGCGGCGAGTACATTGTGCGGCCGCGGAATCCGGAGAACGGGCTGCTGCGCGATTACCAGGGCACGCCGGCCTACTCGCCGGATGCTGCGTACGCCGTCCGTGGAACCTTTGTTCCGTTCGAGGCGCCGCGGCCTACCACGGTGGGTGCCGCCGTCGAAGGCATCCAGCATGTGTACGAGGCGCCGGGCGAGATCCGCTTCAAGCTGGCCGGCCGGGAGCTGGCGCTGACAGCATTCAACGGGCACGCCCCGGGCTCGCTCTCCGTGCTGTTCACGGACCAGACCTCCGGCAGGACCACGTACGCGGCCAACCGCTCGTTGTCCGTGGTGCCCGCTGCGGACGGGTCCGTGGAGCTGGACTTCAACCGGGCCGTGAACCTTCCCTGCGCCTACACGGACCTCGCCACCTGCCCGCTGCCGCCGGCGGAAAACCGGCTGCCCGTGGCCATTGAGGCCGGCGAAAAGATTCCCTACGAACGTCAGGACCAGCAGTGAGCACCTCTGAAACACCCGTGCCTTCAACAAGCCCGGCAGGGTTCCTTGCCATCGAGCTCGACGGCGCCGGCTGGGACGGCGGGGACTTCGCGAGCCTCGGCGAAGCCATCCTTGCAGCCGAGTCCGCCGGGTTCCACGCCGCCACCTTCAACCGACGCGCCGGTTCCGGGCCGCACCAATGCGCTGCAGCGCGCGGCCTTCGCCGGGCCGGTGACGCGCACCATCGCCCTGGTCCCCGAAGTGGACACCGTCTACACCGAACCGTTCCACGTCTCCACCCAGCTGGCGAGCCTGGACTATGTTTCCGGCGGCCGGGCGGGGTGGATCGCCACGGCAGCGGAATCACCCGAGGCGGCTGCCGCCGTCGGACGTTCTTCAGTTGGCGGTGAGGTGCTCGCGCAGGAAGCCGCGGCGTCCATCGAGGTGTCCCGGAGGCTGTGGGACTCGTGGGAGGACGACGCCGTGATCCGCGACGTCACCACTGGCCGCTACATCGACGTGGACAAGCTGCATTATGCGGACTTCGAAACTCCGGCAAATTTCGCTGGCCCCGCATACTCGGTGAAGGGTCCGTCCATCATCCCGAGGCCGCTGCAGGGACAGCTGCCGGTCCTTGCCGCTGCGTCGCTGGTGGGCGAGGGACAGATTCCGGCGGATGCCGTTGACGCTGTACTGGTCACCGCGCCGACGCCCGAACTGCTCGCCGCCGAGGTGCGCGACGTGCGTGCTCGGGTTGGTGCGTCCGTGGCAGTGATCGCCGAGCTCGACGTAATCCTGGACTCCCGCGGGCAGGCTGCGGCTGAGCGTTCTTCCGGGTTCGACGGCGGCCGCGCACACTATGCCGGCACGGCTGAAGGCCTCACGGACTTCCTGGGATCGCTCCTGCAGGAGGCCGACGGCGTGCGCCTCCACCCGGCGTCGCTCTCCTTGGAGCTGGACGAGCTTTCCCGGCTGGTGCTGCCGGAGCTTCGGCGCAGGGGCGTGCTCCGGCCGCCTGTGCAGGACGGAACCTTCCGTGACCTGCTGGGGCTGACGCGCCCGGCCAGCCGCTACGCAGCCGCCGCGGGCGCCGAAAAGTAAGGGAAAAACCATGACCCAGCACAACCGTGCCCAATTCGAGGCCTTTACGCCATCGGGCAAGATCCAGTTCGGTATCTTCTTCCAGGGCGTGAACTCCGGCACCATATGGAAGGCCGCAGAATCCGGCTCGCAGACCGACTTCGAGTCCTTCCGCCGCCTAGCCCAGACCGCCGAGCGCGGGCTCTTCGCAGCCTTCTTCCTGGGCGAAGGACTGCGCCTGCGTGAACACCTGGGCCGCCCGCACGCACTGGATGTGGTGGGCCGTCCGGACGCGCAGACGATGCTTGCCGCCCTCGCGTCGGTGACCAAAAACATCGGGCTGGTGGCAACCCAGAACACTACGTACAACGACCCCGCGGACCTGGCGCACCGGCTCTCGTCCCTTGACCTGATCTCGGGCGGCCGTGCGGCGTGGAACATCGTGACCACGGACAACGCCTGGACCGGGGCGAACTTCCGGCGCGGGGGTTACCTGGACCACGCCGACCGCTACAAGCACGCAGAAGCGTTCGTGGAAACGGCTAAGCGGATCTGGGATTCCTGGGAAACCGCGGCGGGGCCCGCTCGCCGGGTGCTCCATGAAGGACAGCACTACACGGTGGACGTCACGCCGCGCCTGCCCCGCAGTGCCCAGTACCGGCCCGTGCTCTTCCAGGCGGGCGACTCCCCGGAGGGCCGCAACTTTGCCGCCCGCCAGGCAGACGTCATCTTCTCAGCACACCCCAAGTTCGACGACGCCGTAGAGTTCCGCAAGGATCTGGTGGAGCGTTCGCTGGCGGCGGGCCGCGGTGCCAACGCCGTGCAGATCATGCCGGCCAGCGAATTCATCCTCGCACCGACGGCTGAAGAGGCCTTGGCGAAGAAGGAGTGGGTGCGGAGCCTGCAGATCGGCCCGCAGCAGGCCGTGGCGTACCTGGAGCAGTTCTGGGGCCGCGAACTGTCCGAATACGATCCCGACGGCCCGCTGCCGGAGATCGATCCTGTGGTGGAGGAGACCTCCGAGACGCGCGGCAGCGGATTCCACGGCGCCAAGGCCCGGCAGCTGGCGGACCAGTGGCGGGCGGAGGCCAAGGACAAGGGCCTGTCCATCCGCCAGTTCGTCACGTCGCGCACCGCTCGGGTGGACGCCACCTTCACCGGTTCCTACACGGCGGTGGCGGACCAGCTGGCCGAGTATGCCCGGGTGGGGGCAGTGGACGGGTTCAACATTTCGCCGTGGCTGGTTCCCAGCGGCCTGGACGACATCGTGAACCACCTGGTGCCGGAACTGCAGGAACGCGGCGTCTACCCCACGGAGTACGCGGGTAGCACGCTTCGCGAAAACCTTGGGCTGGAAACGCCCGTTCGTTCCATTGACGAGACTGCTGAGGCGGTCCGCGCATCATGAGCACGGACCGCCTCGGCGAGTGGCTGCGGCGCAGGTTTCGGACCTCGCGCCGCAGCTTTGTCGGAGTGTTCGACGGCGGCGGAATGAGTGCGGCCGTCGAGCCTTCTTTTGGGGCTGTCACGCTCCAGCTGACGGTGTGGGAGCAGCGGCTGTAGGTCCCAGGGCTTCGGATTGTCGCTTCCGTCACCGGCGCCGGAGGTGTCAGGTTGAAACTTAGGATGTTTGTGGTGATGTGCCTGGGAATCTTTGTTTCGACCCTATTCTGACGCCTTTGGGCCTGTAGCCTGACGTCAGGTTGGGGTGTGCCGCAAGCTGACGACCACTGAGCGCGACCAAGAGTTCTCCACATGGACAATGCCCAAACTAGCCCGCGGACGGAGAATCTATGCGCGCCAAGCATAGATATTCCGCGAGAGTTATGGATTACATCCTGCTGACACAGAGATTTGTGACCAACTTCTACAGCCTGTAGAACTAGGTATTGAATACATGCATTGCAAATGTCGGTATTCGACTAGGCCGGACGAAGGCTCCGGTCCCTATCTCAGGAGTTCCTATGCTGTCGGACAAATCCCGCCCGGTCATCGAGGCCACACTGCCGCTTGTTGGTTCACGTATCGGCGAAATTACGCCGAAGTTCTACCAGCGGCTTTTCGCCGCGCACCCCGAGCTCCTGGACGGCCTGTTCAGCCGTTCCAACCAGCGCTCTGGCAGCCAGCAGCAGGCGCTGGCAGGCAGCATCGCCGCCTTCGCCACTCACCTCGTCAACAACCCGGGAACTCTCCCCGAAACTGTCCTGTCGCGCATCGCGCACCGGCACGCTTCCCTGGGCATCACGGAGCCGCAGTATCAGGTGGTCTATGAGCACCTGTTCGCCGCAATCGCCGAAGACCTGGCAGAGGTCATCACATCCGAAATCGCGGAAGCGTGGACAGAGGTGTACTGGCTGATGGCGGACGCGTTGATCAAGCTCGAGAAGGCGCTTTACGCCGGGCAGGCCAACGACAGGATGTGGATGCCCTGGAGGGTAACCGCGAAAACTCCTGCTGGCGCTGGCTCCGTGACCTTCACTCTTGAGCCCGCAGACGACACCCCGGTAACGCCGGCGCTCCCGGGCCAGTACATCAGTGTCAAAGTGGTCCTGCCCGAAGGCCTCCGCAAGGTGCGCCAAATACTCCCTTTCGGGCGAGGCCGGGACAAGCCGGAGCTTCACCACCAAACTGGATGACGGAGGCGAAGTCTCCCCTGTCCTTCACAACAACGTTCAGGTGGGCGACGTCCTGGACATCTCCAACCCGTACGGCGAGATCACATTGAAGGAAGGCGACGGCCCGGTGGTGCTGGCATCCGCCGGCATCGGCTGCACCCCCACCGCATCAATCCTGCGGTCCATGGCTGAATCCGGTTCCGAGCGCCAGGTGCTGGTGCTCCACGCCGAGCGCACCCTGGACAGCTGGGCGCTGCGCAGCCAGATGACGGACGACGTTGAGCGCTTGGACGGAGCCGAACTGCAGCTGTGGCTGAAAGTGCCGGAAGCGGGTGCCAAGGAGGGCTACATGTCGCTGCGCGAAGTGGACCTTCCGGCCGACGCCTCCCTCTACCTCTGCGGCCCGCTGCCGTTTATGAAGAGTATCCGCAACGAGGCCATCAACGCCGGCATCCCGGCGACCCGGATCCACTACGAGGTGTTTGGTCCGGACATCTGGGTGGCGGGATAGAACCAGGCCTCGCCAGCATTCTCAACAACTGTTGATCCCCGCGCGAGGCGCTACCATCGGTTCATTCCCAAGGGTCGGACTCATCAAGGGTTTTCCGCTACCGCTTCTTTCCGCGCAACCCCCTGGGGCTGCCGGTGCCATTCAAACCTCGGCCCTAAAGGGCCACTGCTGCGAAATGCTGCGACGGCAACTTCGGCCCTCCAACGAAGCCCTCCTTTGCTGTGTCCGCTTCCTCAGCATTGGTGCACTGGCAGAACAGCTGGATTTGTTTCGCTAATACTGCAGCGAAGATGTGAACAAGGAGCCAGTGGATGCGGTTTACGTTTCATGAGGCCCGAGCATGCCCAGTGCTGTAGGCAATATCAGGACGATCTTCTTCACCGCCAGTGGGAGATGTTTCTAGTGAACTACCTCGTGCTGCCAATCAGCCGGTTTTTGCTGGTGCAGTCGCCAGTAGTGCTCTGCGATCTCGTCCGGATCGTATGGTCCGCCTGATGCTACGGGGCCTCCGGACACTGTCACCGTGGCGACGTGGACACCTTTGGGTCCGAGTTCGTGCCCAAGGATTTCGGCGAGTGCACGAAGGGCTGTCTTGCTGAGGGAGAGGCTGGTCAAGGCTGGGGAAGGCTTTGGCATGCCTCCTGTGAAGAGAATGGTGCCTCCTGTCGGAGCTGCCATCTTTTCGCCCAGCAGAACTGCTGCGCGCATACCGCCAAGGACATTGGTTTCCCAGCTTGCGAGCAGGCCCTCACGGCCGAGTTCTCCTGGTTTGTCCCTGCGAACGATTGCGGCGTTGTACACCAAGGCAGCCGGGACGCCGTGCTTCTGCTCAATGCGGGTGATGGCGTGTGCCAGTTGTTCCTCGTTGGCTGCGTCGGCGAGCTCTCCTATCACGTCGCATCCTGCTTCTGAGAGCTCGGTGATGATCGGCTGCAAGGTTTCCTGTTTCCGTGCGACTAAAGCCACAGAAAAGTTCTCTCGTGCAAACCGACGGGCGACTGCGGCCCCAATGCCGGGTCCTGCTCCAATAATGATGATGCTATTCATAATTCCAACCTAGGGATTCACGTCAATGTCAGGGTCGAGTAAGGAAGGCTGGCGGCGGTTAGTTTCACGGCTGCCACTGGCGGTTCTTCTCGTTGTGGGTGTGGGCGCTTTGAACCGGATCAGTGGGTCAGGTCCTTGCCCTTCGTTTGCGGAAGGGTGAACATGAACGTGATGCTGATGGCCAGCAGGAGCACCGCGTAGACGTTGAACAGGTTGGCCTGCCCGATGGAACCGAGCCAGGCCTGCAGGTAAGGTGCTGTGCCGCCGAAGGCTGCGACGCAGATGGAGTAGGGGACGCCGACGCCTACAGTGCGGATTTTGGTGGGGAACAGTTCGGCGTACACGGCCGGGACGATCGCGGTCGCTCCCGCGATGAAGAACAGCATCACGGACATGGTGACCGCCAGCTGCCAAGGTGAGTCCTTGAGCAGCCAGGTCATGGGGAAGTGGAACAGTGCGGCGCCGGCGGCGCTTATGATCAGGACCGGCTTTCGCCCGATGCGGTCGGACAACCTGCCCCAGAACGGCAGTGCGGCGATGAACAGCACGTTGGCGATCACGCTCGCCCACAGCGCCTCTCCTCGGTCCATTTTCAAAACTGATGCAGCATAGCTGGGCGTAACGACACCCCAGATGTAGTAGGCGACTGTGAGCCCGACGGTCACACCGATGACCTGGAGGGCCTGCTTGCGGTGCCGGTAGATCTGCGGCCACATCGGCTCGTGCTTTTCCTTGGGTGATTCGGCCTCGAAAGCAGCCGTTTCCTTCAGGCGCGCCCGCATGATCAGGGCGTAGATGCCCATGATGCCGCCAATCAGGAAGGGAATCCGCCAACCCCAAGCGTTCATGTCCGTCTTGCTCAGGACGTTGGTCAGGGTGGCGCCGAGCATGGTTCCGGCCAGGATGCCGACGGTGCCGGAGGTGTAAATCAGTGTTGCCCAGAGGCCACGCTTTTCCTTGGGTGCCATCTCGGAAAGGTAGGTCTGGGAGGACGGCAGCTCGCCACCGTGGGCAAGGCCCTGGATCAGACGGGCCACCAGGAGCAATACGGAGGCAAATGCCCCCACGGCTTCGAAGGTGGGTGCGATGCCGATCAGCAGGCTGCCGAGGGCAGCGAGTCCCACGGCGAACGTCATGGACGTTTTGCGGCCAACCCGGTCACCGATCCAGCCGAACACGAAGCCGCCGAACGGACGGGCCACGAAGCCGACGGCAAAGATCGCCAGGGTGGACAGGACCGCCGACGTCGGGTCCGCACTGCTGAACAGTGCGCCTGCAATGAAGGGCGAGAAAGTTGCGTAGATGGCCCAGTCGTACCACTCAACAGCGTTGCCTATGCCGGTGCCAACGAGGGTCCGCAGGCGGGACTTGTGAACCTGTGCGTCCAGTGGGACGCCTGTCGTTGTGGTCATTTTATGCTCCAGGAGGTGAGGGCTCAGTTGGCCGTGGCCAGGGCTGCGATGCGGGAGAGAGCCAGCTCTGCATAAAGCGCAGTTCCGTCGGACAATACGCCGTCATCAAAAGCGGCGTAGGGGGAATGGTTGAAAGCGGTTGTGGTGTGGTCCGCGCCGGGGGCGACTGCGCTGAGGGCGACGAACGTCCCGGGTACTTCTGCCAGTACCCTGGAGAAGTCCTCGGATCCGCTGAGCGGGGTGGCCCAGCGGGAGAAGCGCCGTTCGCCTAAGAGCTCTGCAATGGCCCGTTCTGCAGTATGTGTTTCGTCCTCATTGTTGACGGTGAGGGGAAACTCGTGCCGGTAATCGATGTCAACACCAAGGTCGTGGGCGGCGGCGATGCCCTTCAACAGCGTAGGAACGGCAGACATCATCCGTTCCCTGGCGGCATCGGAGAAGGTCCGGATCGTGGCTTCGATGCGGGCTGTTTCCGGAATGATGTTGCGCTTCGTGCCTGCTTGGAGGACACCCACGGTCAGGACTACCGGATCGAACATGTTGAACTGGCGGGTGATCATGACCTGCAAGGCAGTTACCATCTCTGCGGCCGCCGTGATCGGATCCTTGGCCGAATGCGGGGCCGAACCGTGGCCGCCCGCGCCCAGGACCGTAACGGTGAGCGCATCAGAGGCGCTGAGCATCACACCTGGCTTGGTAGCAAACTGGCCGTGGGGCTCCAGGGCGGAAAAGACATGCATTCCATAGGCCGCGTCTACGCGGCGCCCGGCCGCGTCCAGTACGCCTTCTCGTATCATGTGGGATGCCCCGTCCCAGCCTTCTTCGCCGGGCTGGAACATCAAGACCACGTCACCCGCAAGCTGATCCCGGCGCTCGGCCAGGATGATCGCTGCCCCCGCGAGCATGGCGGTATGGAGGTCGTGTCCGCAGGCGTGCATGGCGCCGTCGATCTTTGACGAGTACTGGACCCCGGTCCGTTCCTGGACGGGGAGTCCGTCCATGTCAGCGCGCAGGAGGACCGCCGGTTTTGTTGCTGATGTGTGCGGCGCGCTGCCCCGCAGGACTGCAGTGACCGATGTCGTGCTCTTGCCCAGCGTGATCTCGAAGGGGAGGCCGTCGAGGGCCTTGAGGACCTTTTCCTGGGTGCGGGGCAGCTGCAGGCCGATTTCCGGTTCCTGGTGCAGCTGGTGACGCAGCCGGACAATATCGTCGTGCAGTGCCCTGGCGTCAGTGGTGATTGACATTTACTACTCTCCCTTTGGCATGCGGTCCGTTGATGACCTGCCGTCCATTCTGTGGTGATGCGATTCACAGGAGCAGAAAAGGGCCGAAAAAAAGCAAAATCATGCTAGAAATTAGAGAAATTATTCATTCTAGGCGTGAAAGGACCGCTCTGGTGCTCAGTGAGGAAGACCTTGCCCTGATCAATGTGCTGCAGGTTGCGCCGCGGATCAGCTGGTCAGATGCGGCCAGCGTGCTGGGAGTGCACCCTACCAAGCTGGCCGCGCGCTGGGACAAGCTCAGGTCCTCAGGGGCGGCCTGGACGACAGCCCACCTGATCGGAGACCCCAAGCAAAGGTGCCTGGCGCTTGTTGATGTGGACTGCGACATGCAGGTCCGGAGTGACGTAACTGCGGCGCTTGCCGCCATCCCCGAAGTGCTCACAGTGGAAGAAGCTGCCAGCAACAGGGATCTCATGCTGACAGTGATCACACCCACCCTGAAGCAGTTCACGGACCAGGTGCTGCCACAGATCAAGGAGATTCCAGGTGTGTTGAAGTACCGGACCTCGCTGGGTACCCGCCTCCACTCGGCCGGCCATATATGGCGGCTGAACGCCTTGGATAAGGCGAAGCTAAATGCACTCAATACCATTGTTGGCTCCGAGGCCGTCGGATGGGCAGAAGCCAGGTCTGGATCCCCGCTGCCGCCAACCCACCTGGACCTGATTCCGTTCCTGGTGCGGGACGGAAGAGCAAGCGCCGCGGACATCGCCCGGAGCCTGGGCAGGAGCCCGGCAACGGTTCAGCGGCAGCTGAACCGCTTGGTTTCCAGCGGCCTGCTGACGTTCCGCTGCGACATCGCACAAGAGCTCTCCGGCTACCCGGTGAGCTGCCAGTGGTTCGCCAATGTGCCCCCAGGCCAGCACGAGGCCGCCGCCGCGGAACTCCGCGGGCTGAGGACCGTACGGTTCAGCGTGTCCACGAGCGGGAGAACGAACTTTCTGATCCTCATGTGGCTGAAGTCATTGGCCGATGTCATGAACGCCGAACTGGCTCTTCAACAACGCATCCCGGAGATTGAGCTCGTGGAAAGCGCGGTGATCCTCAGCTGTGCAAAGCGGATGGGCTGGATGCTCAACCCGGATTCGACCGCCAACGGCACCGTTGTAGTTTCCGGCACCGAAATGCCGCCCCTAGGACTTCCCTGACCTATGCACCTGTCGAATAAGGAACGTGAGACGCTCGGACAGCGATTATCTTGAGGCGATGATCCACACTCCGCGCGGTACAAGCCAGAAGCCCTGACCAAACCTTCACCGACACGGAGAGAGCGGCACACTTATTCCTCCCAGGCATGAATGCGGTTTTTTTGGCATTTCACACGCAGTCCCGCCACTCCTAGCGTGGATACGTGCCTCTTTTTAATCAGATCTCGCTCGCCCGTCGTCAGCCAAAGGCTGACAGTCGTTCCCATCTGTGGCTTGTTCTTCAGGCGGGTTGTGCGTTGGCCGCGGCGATGGGCATTGGGCGATTCGTCTTCACACCGATTCTTCCTTTGATGCAGGCCCAGGCAGGGGTATCTGCGCAGACGGGAGCGGATCTGGCGTCAGCCAACTACATCGGATACCTTCTGGGGGCGCTCATAGGCATTGGCATTCCCAGCGTCTCTCGTTCCCGCCTCGCTGTCCGGGTAGCTCTGGTGGTGCTCATTGGTTCCTTGGCGCTAATGCCGGCCACGGATGCCAGCATCTTCTGGTTTGCTCTGCGGCTCGTAGCGGGAGTGTCGAGCTCGATCGTGTTTGTCGTCGCCGTGTCCTCGATGTTGTCAGGCCTTGCAGCCCACACCCGTCATCTGGCCGGCTGGGGATTCGGCGGGGTAGGCGCCGGCATCTTGTTGTCCGGGGTCATGATTGCCGTTGTACGGACTGCGGCGACGTGGCAGATGACGTGGTGGATCAGTGCGGCGGTAACGTGCCTGCTGGCCGCTGCAGCCTGGAACCTTCCCGCCGCGAAGCCTGAGGCCACGGTCTCTTCCTCGACATCGCGGCCACGGACGGGCAAATGGTTCGTCGCGCTGTGGACGAGTTACACCTTGGAGGGCGTTGGTTACATCATCGCCGGAACGTTCCTCGTCGCAGCGGTACAGGTCGGCGGTTCCGCAGCGATCGGATCACTGGTGTGGATTGTGGTGGGTGCGACCGCGATACCGTCCTGCGTGTTGTGGACACGTCTGGGGCGCAAATGGACGCGTCCGACGTTGCTGTTGGTGTCTTTGGCCGTTCAGGCCGTCAGCATTGCTTTGCCGGCCCTGTTCGGAGGGACCGCGGTCGCACTGGTCGCTGCTGGGCTGTTCGGTGCCACGTTTATGGGTGTGAGTTCGTTGACCCTGGCTATCGGGGACCATCTGCAGACTCCGCGCGCGGTGGGGCTGCTGACCGCCGGCTACAGTGTCGGCCAAATCCTCGGCCCGGTCGTGGCTGCCCCGTTGTTGGGCAGCGGTTACAGCAAGGCAATGATTTTGGGCAGCATCCTGGTGTTCGCTGCCGCGGTGGCGGCCGCCCTCATGTGTCGCCGCTTCCCGCACGAGCTGAGTCCACAGCCCGTCCGCTAAAACCCCGCGTGGATCACCGGGAACGCCTGGTCGTTGACCACACACGTTTGTCCTGGATCGCTCATCGGGTTTCACCGAGGGCGATCCAGGACCATCGTCAGCTGCCCGCTTAGGGTGTCCTGTTCCTGCCGAGCAGCCGGTTCAGGATGGTGGCAGCCGGTTCGGTTGTGGCGTCGCGGTATCCGGTCCCTGCCCAGATGTTGATCCCTTCGGCATCTCCGGCGGCGGCCGCCGCCTTGCGCATCGGGCTGGTGAGGTGGTGCAGTGCGGGGTAACCTGCCGGGGCAAGGGTGTGGAACTGGCTGACGAATTCGTTCCGCAGGGCACGGGCCGGCCGTCCGGAGAAAGCGGTCGTCAGTATTGTTTCGGTCCTGATGGGATCGGCCAGGGCGTTCTTGTAGGTTTCGGAGGCGCCGCTTTCGACGGAACGGAGCAGGACGGTGCCGACGACGGCCGCTTCTGCCCCGGCCGTGAGTACCTCCCGGACTCCGTCCTGGGTGGAGATTCCTCCTGCAGCCCACAGGGGAAGGCGGACCTTTGCACGAACGCCGGCCAGCAGTTCCGTGAGCGGAATTTCCTTCACCGGGGTGTGCGGGGTCAATGTGCCGGAGTGGCCGCCGGCTTTGTACGACTGGACGATGAGTCCGTTGACGCCGAGCGCGTGGGCTTGTTCTGCTTCGTCTGGATTGGTGACGGTCTGAAATACCTGGGTGCCGGCCTTTTGCAGGCGCTGCACTGTCTCCGCTGTGGGCAGACCGAAGGTGAAGCTGACCACGGGGACCGGGTCGGCAACAAGGAGCTCGACTTTGTCGTCGAATTCATCGTCGTCTTCTGTGGGCTCCACGGCGCTTAGGTCCAGTCCGTAGCGGGAAGCCGCTTCAGCGAGAGCTTTTGTGTAGTCGGTGAATGCCTGGCGCTGGACTGGAACGGGGTTGGGCGCAAAGAGATTGACCCCGAACAGTTCTGTCCCTGCCCTTACTTCAGAGATCTGCTGCGAGAGCGCGTCGACGCTTTTGTATCCTGCAGCAAGGAACCCGAAGGCTCCTGTTGACGCGGCCGCTGCCACGAGGGCCGGAGTACTGGGTCCGCCGGCCATAGGGGCAGCAATCAGCGGCACCGTGGCTCCGAAGCTGGCCAGAACGCCGGTGGCGCGCAGTTCAGTTTTTGGCTCGTCGCTGGAAGCGTCCTTCGTAGTATCGGGGGTTGTTGGATTCTTGTTGGACATGGGGTGTCTTTCCTGCCTTCTCGGTGGCGTGGGGACTGCCTTCGCGGGTGACGTGCCGGTATGGCCATCATTGCAGTGTCGTTGCCGTGTTGACCGGTGGTGGAACCGGCTCAGCGGGACGGCCCCATCACCTTGATGGTGCCGCCCCGCTGGGGACAGAGGGAAGTTCCTGATCAGTCGTTTTGCGGGAATCCCAGGTTGAGGCCGCCGTGGCTGGGGTCCAGCCAGCGCGTGGTGACGGCCTTGCCGCGGGTGAAGAAGCCAACGCCCTCGGAACCGTGGGCATGGGTGTCACCGAACAGGGAATTCTTCCAGCCGCCGAATGAGTAGTAGGCCATGGGTACCGGAACGGGGACGTTGATGCCTACCATTCCCACCTCTACTTCGTTCTCGAAGCGCCGGGCCGCTCCGCCGTCGTTGGTGAAGATGGCGGTGCCGTTGCCGTAAGGGTTGGCGTTGATGGTCGCCAGGGCTTTGTCGTAGCTGTCGACCCGGACCACGGAGAGCACGGGCCCGAAGATTTCGTCCGTGTAGATGGACATGTCGGTGCTGACGTTATCGAACAGGGTGGGCCCTACGAAGAAGCCCTCGCCTTCGGAGTCCGGGCTGATGTTGCGGCCGTCGACAACGAGTGTGGCGCCTGCTTCTTCTCCGGCGTCAATGTAGCCGGCAACCTTGTCACGGTGCTGGGAGGTGACCAGGGGACCCATGTCGCATCCGCGGGTACCGTCGCCTGTGCGCAGACCGCGGGCCCGTTCAGCGATCTTCTCAACCAGTGGGTCGGCGATATCGCCGACGGCCAGGAGCGCCGAGATGGCCATGCAGCGTTCGCCTGCTGAGCCGAAGCCTGCGTTGATGGCAGCGTCGGCGGCGAGGTCAAGATCGGCGTCGGGCAGCACGATCATGTGGTTCTTTGCCCCACCCAGGGCCTGGACCCGCTTGCCATTGGGCGGTAGCTGTTTCATAGACGTATTTGGCGATCGGGGTGGATCCGACGAAGGAGACGGCCTTGATGTCGGGGTGATGCAGCAGCGCGTCAACTGCGACCTTGTCTCCGTGCAGGACGTTGAAGACGCCGTCCGGCAGGCCGGCTTCCTTCCACAGTTCGGCCACCCAGTTCAGGGCGGTGGGATCCTTTTCGCTGGGCTTGATCACAACGGTGTTGCCGGCAGCGATGGCTATCGGGAAGAACCACATGGGCACCATGGCCGGGAAATTGAACGGGCTGATGACCGCGACGGGCCCCAGGGGTTGCCGGATCGAGTGGATGTCGACCTTGGTGGAGGCGTTTTCGGTGTAGCTGCCCTTGATCAGGTGCGGGATGCCGCAGGCGAACTCCACGACTTCCTGGCCGCGGGTAACCTCGCCAAGTGCATCGTCGAGAACTTTGCCGTGTTCGGCGGTGATGATGGCGGCGAGCTCCTTCTTACGGGAATTCAGTAATTCCCGGAAGGCGAACAGGATCTGCGCGCGCTTTGTCAGCGAGGTGTCCCGCCATGCAGGGAACGCAGCCTTGGCGGACGCGATGGCCGCATTCGCTTCCTCCAGCGTCGCCAGTGCCACCTGCCCGGTTACTTTCCCGGTTGCCGGGTTGGTCACGGGAGCAGTCAGGTCCCCAGCCGGGACGTACTCACCGCCGATCCAGTGCTCAATAGTCTTCACAATGCTCCTTCAGGGCCTCGGCGAAGTAATGCCGTGAGTGCGGCACTCGATGTCCGTAAACGCTAGCCCGCGCCCCAGCTATCGCGCCAACAGTTTGTTCTGATGTGACCCATCAGAAAAGTAGAACGGTCGCCGCGCTCGGGCGTCGGCTCCGATCAGCTCCTCGGTTGGCCAGAGCGTTCTCAGTCAGAGATAGCTTGCATCAGAACAAACTGTTGGATTGATGTGACGCGTCCCACTAGCGTCGTCTCAAAGGATCAGGCGGTTAGTGGCCTGCCGTTACTAGGGAGGTTTTTCCTTGCTTTTACAGACTCGCCTGACAGAGGTCTTGGACATCAAACATCCAGTCGTCCTGGCACCCATGGACTACGTTTCGGACGCATCCCTGGCCGCTGCAGTATCAGGGGCCGGGGGCCTTGGCCTGATCGGGGGCGGCTACGGCGACCGTCAATGGCTTATCGACCAGTTCGACCGGGTCGAGCCGGGAACGGTGGGATGCGGGTTCATCACCTGGGCCCTTGGTAAGGAACCGGAGCTTTTGGACATCGCCCTGAAGAGGAAACCCAAAGCCATCTTCCTCTCCTTCGGTGACCCCTCTCCCTACGTGGCCAAGATTCGTAACGCCGGCATCCCCCTGATCTGCCAGGTTCACAATGTTGAACAGGCCCGGAAGGCGCTGGAGTTGGGTGTTGACGCGCTGTCGGCCCAGGGCGCCGAGGCCGGCGGCCATGGTCTGGGGACACGGTCCACGTTCACCCTGGTCCCGGAGGTCGCCGATCTGATCAGTGCCACGGCGCCGGAAACGCTTCTGCTTGCCGCGGGCGGCGTGGGAGATGGCCGCGGTCTCGCCGCGGCGCTGGCCCTCGGAGCGGACGGTGCGCTGGTCGGCACGCGCTTCTACGCCACCCACGAAGCCGCGATTTCCCGCAAAGCCCATGCCACGGCGCTCAAAGCCAGCGGAGACGATACCGTCCGGTCCTCGGTCTACGACCTGGTCCGCGAAAAGGCCTGGCCCAAGGAATACAGCGGCAGGGTGCTGCGTAACGACTTCGTCAGCCGCTGGCACGGGCAGGAGCCAGCCCTCAGTCAGACCCTGGGCGGAGCCCAGCAAACTTTCAAAGCCGCCGTCGAAAACCAGGACTACACGATCGCCAACCTCATCGTGGGCGAAGTCGTGGGACAAATCAACGAAATACTGCCTGCTGCCGAGGTAGTCGAACAGATGGTCAAGGAGGCAGGACACCGTCTTATGGCGTGAATGGCAGGTCACCCGAACCGGCATCCCCCAAAAAGCTAAGGACCACTTTGAAACAGACTCCCCAAGCGCCCGGCGAAACCCTGGCTGCACCTGGCACGCTGCGCAAAATCATCACCGCATCCAGTGTCGGCACCTTGATTGAGTGGTACGACTTCTACATTTACGGCAGCCTGGCAGTGGTCTTCTCGGGAATGTTTTTCCCGGAAGGCAACCCCCTGGCCGCCCTCCTGATCAGCATCGCCGCCTTCGGCACCGGCTTTGTCGTCCGCCCGATCGGCGCGCTCCTATTCGGCCGGATGGGGGACCGGATCGGCCGCAAGAAGACCTTCCTCGCCACCCTCATCCTGATGGGCGGGGCAACAAGCGCCATCGGACTGCTCCCCAGCTTCTCCACCATCGGCCTGTTCGCACCCGTCCTGCTCGTCCTGCTCCGCCTCGTCCAAGGCCTCGCCATCGGAGGGGAGTACGGCGGAGCAGCCATCTATATCGCCGAACACTCGCCGGCGAACAGGCGCGGCACCTACACGAGCGTCCTGCAGACCACCGCGACGGTGGGTCTGCTCCTGTCCATCACCGTGATCGTGCTGTGCCGGCTGGTTATGGGAGAAGAAGCATTCAACGCCTGGGGATGGCGAGTCCCGTTCCTGCTCTCGGCCGTGCTCGTCGTCTTCTCCTTGAAGGTACGCCTGAAAATGCACGAGTCCCCGGTGTTCACGCAGATGCGCGAATCCGGCCGGCTCTCCCAATCCCCGATCCGGGACACCGTGGCCAACCGACGCAGCGTTCTTCTTCTGCTGGCCGCCCTGTTCGGAGTAACCGCCGGCCTCGGGGTTGCCTGGTACACCAGCCAGTTCTACACGCTCTACTTCCTCCAAACCGTCCTGAAGGTCGACTTCCTGAGCGCAAACATCTGCGTCGGCGTGGCCCTGGTGCTCGGCACCCCGTTCTTCATCATTTTCGGACGGCTCTCAGACAGCTTCGGACGCCCTCCCCTCATCCTCGGGGGACTGGCCTTGTCAGCCCTGGGCTACGTGCCACTCTTCGCCTGGATCCAAACCGCTGCCCAGGCAAGGGATTTCGTTCAGATCGTCGCAGCGATCACCATCCAGATCGTCTTCGTTGCCATGATCTACGGACCCACGGCAGCCTTCCTCGTCGAAATCTTCCCCGCGCAAATCCGCTACACCGGGGTGTCCCTGTCCTACCACCTGGGCACCGGCGTCTTTGGCGGCTTCACACCGCTGATCGCACTCAGCGCATCGTCGCAAGGCAATCAGCTGGCCGGACTTCTCTACCCGGTGGTCATCACGACCTTGACTTTCATCGTCTTCCTTATCGTCCTGCGCAAGGGTGCCCACAGCGAAGTGGCCCGTCGCGCCGGACTGCGGTTCGAAGAACACCCCATCCCGACAAGCCCCGCCACGGGCGTCATAGACTCAGCCCGGTAGTAGAACCACCGACAGGAAAGGCGGGACATTGTGCCCCTCGTACGAATCGACCTGATCGAACACCGGTCCCCCGAACAGGTCCGGGAAGTGGCCGACGCAATACACGAAGCCATCGTGGAAATCCTCGGCATCCCCGAAGGGGACCGCTTCCAAATCCTCACTTCCCACAAGCCCGACGAGATCATCGCCCTCGACGCAGGCTTGGGCTTCAAACGAACCCGGCAGCTGGTGATGATTCACATCTTCACCCAAGCCGGACGTTCCCCTGAGGTGAAGCAGCAACTTTTTGCACTCCTGACCGACAAGCTGGGCCGGGTGGGCGTGCCCGCCGAGGATGTTTTCGTCGGCATCACCGAAAACACCGCGGCCGACTGGTCCTTCGGGTTTGGACGGGCCCAGTACATGACCGGTGAACTGGCGGTACCAGCCTCCTAGAGGGGCCAAGGGCGGGCCGGCCGAGTTGTTGCAGCTGGCCCGCCATTAGCCATCGCCGCTACAGATGAGCGATGATGGAACAATCAAGGCAGGAGATGTTATGGAAACAACCGATCTGCAGTACTTCCTCGCGGTGGCGCGAGCCAAGGGAATGACCCGGGCTTCAGAGGAACTGCGCACAGTCCAGTCCAACATCAGCTCGCGCATCCGCGCCCTTGAAAACGAAGTCGGCGTACCCCTGTTTTTGCGGCATGCCCGCGGAGTAACGCTCACCAGTGCAGGCGAAAAATTCCTTCCTTATGCCGAAAGGGTCGTGCAACTGATGAGGGAGGGAATCGACCTCATCGGTGATGTCGAAGACCCCCGGGGCCGGCTGGCCATTGGAGCCATGGAAACAACCGCCGGGTGGCGCCTGCCGGGCCTGCTGGCCGCCTACACCTTTGACTGCCCCCAGGTTGACCTGCTGCTGGAGACCGGACCAACCGACGACCTCGTCCAGGGCGTCCTCGACCACCGCCTGGACGGAGCCTTCGTCGCAGGCCCTGTCGGCCACCCCGAGCTTCAGGAAGCCGTCGTCTTCACCGAAGAACTCGTCCTGGTGACGTCCCGGCACGAGATCAGCCCGGAGAGCGCCCTCGTCAGCGGACAAAAAGTCCTGGTATTCCGCTCCGGCTGCTCCTACCGGGGGCGCCTGCTGACACTCATGGGCTCGCAGGGGGTCAACGCCCCCGCCGTGATGGAATTCGGAACACTCGAAGGCATCCTCGGCTGCGTCGCGGCCGGAATGGGCATCACCCTGCTGCCGCGGAAAGTTGTATCCGGCTGGGCTTCCCGTGACCAGGTGGCCATGCACCCGCTTGATGAAGGCATCGCCCGGTCGCAGACCGCGTTCATCCGAAGGACGGACGCAACCCTCTCGCCAGCCATGGCACGCTTCCTGGAGCAGGTCGAAGCGACCTCCAAGTCCGCCGACAGGGAACCCGCCTCCCGCTGATCCTGCCTCGGCAGGCAAACTGCAGCGCCTTCCTGCTGCAGTACTTCATGGCCCCAAACACGCCGCGGCCATTCCTCTGACGAATGAGCGCGCAACGGCCGAGGGCAACAGTGGAACATCCCCCAACCGCGGCCCTTCAGCGCCGCCGGTCAGACCGCCTGCACCCAGCAGTGCAGCCCCAACCCCCAAACGGGACAGAACAATGACGCCAACATCTGACACCCCAATAACTATCACCGCATCCAGCCGTTCCGAGCTGGAACAACGACTCGACGACGCGGTGTCCGCCGCCAGGCAACGAGCGATAACGTCCGGACGGGGCGAAGGCATCCTCGTCACCCGGCACGACTACAACGTATTCACGGTCGTTTTGGACAGCACCGTTCCCTTTGGACTGACCATGGAGCAGGAACACTGGCCGCATCCGGCCGCGCAAACTACCCACTGACAAACACTTCTCCCACACTGTGATGTGAGGGCGCGCTCGTGCATGCCATCGTTTGACCGGGGCTTGATGACGCGGTTGTTGTCGCCAGCTGCACAGCCACATAGCTTGCCGCCACACGTGCAGTGCTGCCGGTTCCTGTGCCGCTCCACTGTTCGTGAACATGCCCAAGAGAATCGATGTCCGGGACGCATAGCTGCGCCAAAACAGGCATTTCTCACGGCAATGTGATCCAGCTAACGTCAAATTTGCATCTCTCTTCGGGACCCCTGGCCGTTCTTGCCGGGCATCTCCCATTCCCGCATCAAAGGAGCATCAGTGTTTCGTCTTTTAAGGTCCCGCAAGTCCGCAGCCGTACTCATTGCCGCATCCATCGCTGTCACCAGTGCGGCATGCGCCCCCAGCAACAACAACGCCAACAATTCCGCCGGCGGCGAGAAGGACGTCAACATTATTGTGGTTTCGGGTCCCTTGGACGACCCGTTCTTCAGCGCCTTGAAGCGCGGAACCGACGACGCAGCCAAGCAGCTTGGTGTCACCACCCAGTACCTGAGCCCATCGTCGTCCAAAGAAGGGTCAGGACCCACCTTGGCCAGGCTCATCCGCGATGCCATCAACAAGAAGCCGGACGCCATCGTGGTGGCGAACTTCTTCCCCGATGCGGAGAACCCCGTCATCAAGGAAGCGGCGGATGCAGGCATCCCCGTCATCGTCCACAACACCGGAGCCGATAACTGGCAGGAACTTGGTGCTCTCGCTTACGTAGGCCTGGAGGCCGGCCCAGTCGGCAAGGAAGCCGCCAAGGAAATGGGCGAACGGAATGTCGACAAGGTCTTGTGCGTCAATCCCGTGCCCGGAAACCCTTTCCTGGAACAGGCCTGTGGGGGACTGGAGACCGGCATGAAGGAACAGGGCAAGTCAACGGCCACCATCACCATCCCTTACGCCGACTCGACCAACCCCACAAAAGTCACCCAGGCCATTGAGGGTGCACTGAAAGCGGATCAAAGCATCGGCGGAGTCTTTGTTTTCGGAAGTGCCGTGGCCCAGAACGCCAGGACCGCTTCGGACAATGTGGGACGCAAGATCACCATCGGTACCGGCGACGTCTCCACACAGGTCCTCAAAGACATCCAGTCCGGCTCCATGGCTTTCGCTCTGGACTCCCAGCCCTATCTCCAGTCCTACTACTCGGTCCAGATGGCAGCGCAGTACGTCCGCTACGGTATCGCCCCCGTGGGCACCATCCTCACCGGGCCCCGCGCCATCACCAAAGACAACGTGGCAGACGTCATCAAGGTCAACGAAGAATCCAAGGGCATCCGTGGAGCGTCGTAGCCGCCTGTTCCCGTCACCGTGCCAGGTGATCAGTGCCCGACCCGTACGAGAGGCATCAAGATGTCCACGCCAGTAAAGACCAAACCACAGACCGCTAAGCCCACCGAAGGCGGTGCCGGTCCCCGTCCGCGGACCCTTGCCGGCCGGACACTTCGACGCCCTGAGTTCGGGGCCCTGGTCGGCGCCGTCGCCGTCTATGCCTTCTTTATGGTCACCGCTTCCGGCGCCGGGTTCGTTTCCCTGGAGGGCACCGCCAGCTGGCTTGATACAGCCGCGGAACTGGGCATCATCGCCGCTCCTGTCGCGTTGCTGCTCATCGCCGGCGAATTCGACCTCTCGATCGGCTCCACCATCGGCGCCGCATCAATGATCGTGGCCATCAGCAGCGGCACCTACGGTATTCCCCAGTGGATCTCCATTGTCCTGGCCCTGGCGTTCAGCCTCCTCGTCGGCCTGGTCAACGGGATTGTGACGACCCGGACCAAGCTCCCGTCGTTCATCGTGACGCTGGGCACCCAGCTGGTCATCGGCGGCGCCGCACTGGGCTTCTCGAGAGCCTTGTCCGGAACGACTGCCGTGTCCCTGGGACCTGACCCGGTCATGCAGGCCTTGTTCGCATCAAAAATCGGGCCGTTCCAGTCATCCCTGCTGTGGTGGATCGGGATCACCGTCGTGGCAGCATGGATCCTGACCAGGACCCGCTTCGGGAACTGGGTCTATGCAACCGGCGGGTCGCTGGAAGTCGCCAGTGAAGCCGGCGTCCCGGTGGCACGGATCAAAATCATCCTCTTCATGGGAACCTCCTTCGGCGCGGCCCTGGTCGGCATCATGCAGACGATTGCGTTCAACGGCGGAGACGTCACCCGCGGAAGGGCCTTCGTTTTCGACGCGGTCATCGCCGCCGTCATCGGCGGTGTCCTGCTGCAAGGCGGCTACGGCTCCATGCTCGGAGTGCTGTTAGGCGTCGCCACATACGGCATCGTCAACATCGGCATCTTCTATACGGGATGGAACACCGACTACGCCCAGTTGTTCCTCGGCGCCCTGCTCCTGGTCGCCGTCATTGCGAACAACTATTTCCGCAAACTAGCCCTGACAAGTAGGTGACCTGATGACATTGAACCCCACCGGGGCCGTGACAGCCACGGATGCCCCCCTGATCGAACTGCGTGGCGTCACCAAACGCTTCACCGGCGTCACCGCAGTGGCCGATGTATCGCTGGCCGTCCGGCCAGGACAAGTGCTGTGCCTGCTCGGCCACAACGGAGCCGGAAAGTCCACACTGATCAAAATCCTCTCCGGCGTCTACACCCCGACCGAGGGCGAGATGCTGATTGACGGGACACCAGTCACGCTCGAAAGCCCCCGCGATGCGCTGGGCCGCGGAATAGCCACCGTCCATCAAGGAGCAGGAACCATTCCGTTGATGAGCGTGGCCCGCAATTTCTTCCTCGGCGCCGAACCCACGAAGGGATGGGGCCCGTTCCGCCGCATGGACAACGGGAAAGCCTCACAAATTGCACTGCAGGAAATCGCAGCACTGGGAATCCGGCGGGTTGCCGACGCAGACCAGCTCGTGGGCACCATGTCAGGCGGGGAACGCCAGGCACTGGTCATCGCCAGGGCCATGCATTTCGGGGCCAACGTCCTGATCCTCGACGAACCAACCTCCGCTTTGGGCGTTCGGGAATCGGAAACGGTCCTCAAAGCCATCGAGTCCGCCCGGGACCGCGGAGTGGGCGTCGTCCTGATCACGCACCAGGCGCACCATGCTTTGCGGGTCGGGGACCATTTCGCAGTCATCGCCCATGGCAAGCAGGTAGCCTCCTTCGCCCGGGGCGAAAAAGACGCAGCGGAAGTGATCGACCTCATGGCTGGCGGCGCCAGCATGCAGCAACTGGAAGTTGAGCAACAAGCCTGACAAACCACCGCAAGCAGCAGGGGTTTAGAACCTCCGAAGGGATAACAAACAGGCACATCAGGGCCGGCCATCCGGCCCTGATGTGCCTGACCCTATTAAGCCGGCCGAGGGACCGCTGCCGCTGTCAGCTACAGGCCTTCCTGTGCACCGACGGCAACCCCGATGGAGACAAATTTACGGACCAAGGCACTGCACTTTCGGGGCTGAAAGGCCAACCACACCGGTACGTCGGGAGCCCCGCTCATGCGGGCGAACTTCAGGTCAGGGTGCTGGGTAGAGCGGGCGGCAGATCGGGGCAGGGCGCCAACGCCTCTGCCGGTGGCTACCAGATGGAGCCACTCGTCAAAGTTCTCGCACAAGACGAGGTGTTGCGGACGGTCTTCAGGCGGCCACAGCTCAGGCTGGGTCGTGCCGTTGACGGTGTTGATGACCAGGGGACAACGCGCGAGCTCCTGCCAACTGGTGCCCTGCCTCAGGGCGAATCCGGATCCGGCCGCAAATACTGCCACGCGTTCCTCACTGAAGAGCAATACGTGCTCCAGATCATCGTCTTTCAGCCTCGTCCGGGTGACAGCGACATCAAGCTCGCCCCGCTCCAGATGGGGCCCGACGTCGTCACGGCGCAGGAGCCTGGTAGCTACCCCCGTCGCCCTCTCAAACTCACTGACCGCCTGGGTCGCCCACGGGACAGGGAGCACCCACTGGAAGCCGACCCGGAACTCCTGCTCGCCGCGCATTGACTGCACGGTGCGGTCAAGATCACCCAGAATCGCGAGGACCTTCTCGTAAAAATCCGCGCCGGCAACCGTCAGCTCCACGGAGCGTGAATTGCGCTGCAGAAGCTGGGTGCCGGTCGCAACCTCCAGCTGCTGGACCGCCCTGGTCAGAGCCGGCTGAGTGATGAGCAGGCTTCTGCTTGCGGCGGTGTAGGAATGCGCTCTGGCGACTGCAGCAAACGCCCTAAGATGACGAAGTTCAACGTCCATGTCCACATCTTTCATCTCGGTAGCCGCCTGGTGGTCCCGCATTCGCAGGTTGTCGCACGGATTCCGCGGCCCTCACCGGCACCGCATGCTCCCACCGGCCCGAGGTATATGGGCACGGATGTTGCAGCCGCCGTGCCGTCGGCGGCCCGGGGGATTGATTGAAGTTGAAGTCCAGCAGAGCCGGCGCTGCCTCGATGTGGAGTTTCTGTTGAGGCGCCCGTGCCTGATCAGATCGTGCCGTGGCCCTTACTCCGGGAATGAAGCCGGTCACGGGACGGAGGCCGGGTAGGTGTCGATGCCCGGACGTGGGATGTTCCAACGTACGGCTGCAGGGGCGGCCGTATCTGGGCAGAACTGTGGGCACCCCGAGATTCGCTGTGCGGAGTGTTCGACCCACCTCCATACCTGGCGTTCGGGTTTGAGCCTGCCGCGGTAGGTGCCCATCGCAATGCAGCGGGGCGCTGGAGTCGTTTCCCAGTCCTGATAGATGGCGCTGTAGAGGACGAAGCCCTCCTCGAAATGAACACTCAGGTTGGTCACGGTCTGCCGCCTCGAGACCGAGCCAACGCTGAACCAGGAGATGATGTGCCCGGCGCCCGGCCGACTGCCGGTACATGCGAGGCACCCCTCCAGGCGGACGGTGACCCCTTTCATCAGCCCGTCCAGGTACTGGTCGTCCCGGGAAACGACAGCGTGGGCAAAGGCCGCCAGGAGGTTCTCGAGGTAGTGCCGGAGCGCCGGAAGGGAGGTCTTGAACTCCATATCCGCCCTCGCCGCATTCAGCACCGAACCGCCATGGTCCCCAGTTCCAAGTTGTCCGTCCATTAGTTCCGGTTCTCCTGACCGTGCGTGGATACGAGGGTGGAGTTAAGCGGATGCTTCGGCAATGAGAGCCTCAAGGCGCACCATCGCATTGCTCAAATCGGCTGCCTGGCTCTTTAGCCGGGTGCGCTGTTGAGAGAGTTCTTGCAGTGTTGCGCCGCACGCCGGGATTTTCTCGGGTGCATCCTGAGTGGAGCACGTGAGGATTCGTCCGATCGCCGCCGTGCCCAGTCCTGTGGCCAGCAGGGCACGGATTCTTGCTACCTTCGGCACGTCCGATTCGAGGAAAACCCGATACCCGGCCTTGTCACGCCTCGGCTGCAGGAGGCCCTGATCCTCGTAGTACCGGATCTGACGTCGGGTGACACCGGCCTGCGCTGCCAGGTCTCCGATTTTCATACTTTTTCCCTTTCTCTGCTTGACCTTGACACTGGCGTGAACCCTTAGGTTCGGAGCATGAACAACATCACCATCATCGGAGCAGGACCTGGAATCGGCACTGCTGTGGCTCGTCGATTCGCATGTGAGAACTTTTCTGTGGCTTTGATCGCCCGGACACAGAAGACCCTGGACCCGATCATTGCCGAGCTCTCCTCAACAGGGTGCGAGGTTGTAGGGGAGCTTGCCGACGCAGGCGACGAACAACAACTCACACGCGCCATCGCCCGCATTGAGCAGCAGCACGGCATCCCTGACGTCCTGGTGCGCAACGCCGCAGTCGTCCGGATGGACGAACCCGGCGAGCTTGACCGCAAGGAGCTGCTCGCAACCTGGGAGACGAATGTCCTGGGTGGGATGACCGCGGCAGTACTTCTGGGCGAAAAGATGGCATCCGCAGGAGGTACCTTGCTGTTTACGGGCGGCATGCCCACACCCTCACCCATGCTGACCAGCCTCTCGTTAGGCAAAGCAGCTCTTCGATCTTTGGCCGCATTGCTGGGGAACGAACTGGGGCCCAAGGGTCTGCATGTCGCCACCGTGACTGTTTCCGGAGGGCCCGTTGCCCCCGGCGGCCCATGGGATCCGGATGAGATCGCGGAGCATTACTGGCGGTTGCACCAGCAGCAACCTGCTGAGTGGGAGTACGAAGTAACTCACTAACAAGCCTTTCGGGCCTGGCGGGGTCAGTTGCCACGAGGTTTGCTGCTGCAGCGCTGCTGCCTGCACTTCTTGTTGCTGACCCCGCCAATCGGTACCTTGTTGGAACTGCGCCATCTGCCCTGGGCTCCTCTGATTTCGGCTGGTGCCGGGCGGGCCAGCAGATGGTTCCCCGACGGGGCTCTTAGGGCGTAGTTTTGGCGCCTGTGGCTAAGCCAGGGACTGGATCGTGTTGGAAAGCAGCCGTCCTGTTCCGTCCTGCAAGGCGGTGTTGGCACGGAGGAGTTCCTGGGTGGTTGCCGCCTGCCAGTCCCGTGCTGATGGCAGCAGGCGGGTCATGGACGGAGACATGTGGACATGCCCCCGCCCCAGGTAGAGCCGGGTTTCCACTCCTGCGGTGCGCAGCCGGGCGGCATATTGCTCCCCATCAATCCGCAGCACGTCGTACTCAGCTACGGCAATGTATGCCGGTGGCAGTCCCTGTAAATCTGTGGCCAGGAGAGGGGAAGCGAGCGGATCGTTCGGATCGCTCCCGTTGAGGTACATCGCGCTGAAGGTGTACACATCCGATAGGGACAGCGGCAATTCATCGCCCTGTTCGCGGGGAATGGCATGGGACAGGTCAAGCACAGGGACTTCAAGGATCTGGTGGCTGACGTCGATGCGCCCTTCGTTGCGCAGGGCGAGCGTGGCCGCAGCAACGATGTTTGCCCCCGAGGATTGGCCTCCTACGGTAATCGCTCCAGGCAGCGCCCCAAGTTCCGTACAGTGCTCAGCTAGCCAGTCGATGGCAGCAAGCAGATCATGGACCGGCGCCGGGTAGGGGTGCTCCGGAGCCTTCCGGTAGTCCACGTTCACAACGATGCAGTTCGCCTGCACGGCCCGGTGACGGCTGACAGCTTCTGAATCGCGGGAGAACGCGCTGCCAATGCTCCAGCCGCCGCCGTGAAGAAACAAATGCACCGGGTGGGGGCCTTCGGTTGCCGGCCAATAGACGATGGCGCTGAACATTTCATCGCCCGAACCGATCTGCACGACTTTACGCTTGGGAACGGTTGGGCCAGGCAGAGTGAACTGGTCGAAACCTTCGTCGCTTGCCCTGTCCACCGATTCCCTGAACTGCAGGGGATCGTCAATAGTGGCTGGGAGGTGGGTCCAGGAGGGCCGCAGGGGGATTAGTGCCGGATCAATGGGCAAGGCTCTATTCCTTCAGGTATCGGTTTGATGTGGGGGACGGCTGTCAGCGGACGCTGCGGACGGGAAGAATAGCGATGCCGCCTGCGATCGCTACAGCACCGGCTACCAGGAACAGCGCGGAGTAGGAGCCGCCGCCGATCAGAAGGACAATCGGTGCGATCGCCGGAGCTACGGCGTTGGCGAGTGTGCTGGACATGTTGAACACGGCCATGTCCTTGCCTGCGTTGTTCTTGTCCGGGAGAACGTCGGTGACCAGAGCCAGGTCCACGGCGAGGAAAGCGCCGTAGCCGATACCGGCGATGCCCATCGCGAGCAGGAATCCGTTGAACCCGGTCACGAGGGAGGCGATGATCAGCGCGACGCCGTAGACGGCTGCGGAGGTGAGAACGAAGGCCTTGCGCCGGCGGAGGAAGTCCGAGAGCTTGCCGCCGATCATGCTGGTGAGGATTGTCGTGACCGACAGTGCCACGGTGGCGAAGAAGATCTGCTGAGGGATTTCTTCAGGGCGCGAACCGATGTGGTTGAGCAGGTAGAACGCCTGGTAGGTGGTGAGGAAGCCGTACGCGGTGACAAAGAGCAGCCGGCTGAACCATGCCCAGGCGAAGTCCGGGTGGCGTCGCGGGTTCACCCAGAATGATGATGCGATCTCGCGGATTGACAGCTTTGGCTTGGGTGCATCTTTGGGCAGGCGACGGTCATTGACGAGGGCGATGAAGACGATGACTGACAATGCGGCGATCATCGGGGGAAGAAGGAACGTCAGCAGCGTGCTCGCTGCCACCAGTTGGATGATGAATGTTCCACCGATCATGCCCAGCGGCAGGGTCAGGCCGACAAGTCCCGATACAACACCGCGCTGTTCGACGGGGACCCGGTCCGAGATCACTGCCAGAAGGGGCGTGCCGATGAAATTTGCCGCAACACTGTACAGCGCGTAGGCGGCCAGCAGGACCGGCACATTCGGCGCCAGGCCCATGACCACGCCGAAAGCCAGGACACCGGCGGCTCCGACCAGCAAATATGGCCGGCGCATTCCGATCCGTGCCGTTGTACGGTCACTGAGGCGGCCAACGACCGGCATGACCACCAGCGGCAGCAGCACACCGACCCCCGCGATCAGGCTCAGGGAGCCTGCGGCCGCATCCGGGCCGACAAGCGTCTGAACCTTCAGCGCCAACGTCACCACCCCTGGCATCAGGCAGGCGATCCAGAACCCCGCGTAGGCAAAGGCGAACGCGAAGATGAAACGCATCCGAACCCGTGGCAGAGGCGAATCAGTATGAGCGGCAGGCAGCGCAGGAGCTGCAATGCCCGGCGCCGAAGCCTCCGCCGCGGAGGGAGAGGCAATGTGGTTGTTCATGAACTATCCGATCTTCATTGATCCGAACTTAAGCGTATAAGTACTAGTCGGAACTTTGGGCAGGGGTACCGAAAGATTTTTATGTCACTTAGTCGTTTAAGTGACAGGACACACGATACGCAGTGATGGCGGGGTGCGCAAGGGGTTTAGGTTGACCTGCGTGTTACCACGTCGAGGACGCCGGCTCCAGGAGGCTCCGGAAGGGGCTTGCGTGCCAGTGATGCGCGGATCATCTCCGCGAGGTGGCCGGCCATCCGCTCGGAGTTCTGCCGTACGGACGACAGTGGAGGATCGGTAAACCGGGACATGGGCTGGTCATCGACGCCGATGACGGCCAGCGACGCCGGGACCTCTACCCCGTTGGTGCGTGCAGTGGCCAGCAGGGCAGCGGCAACCTCGTCATTGAAGGCGGCCACCGCCGTGATGGGGCCGCGCTCCTTGAGCGCCTTGGTGAACCAGGCACCGGGTTCAGCGCCGGCGTCCTCCATGTGCCACTCGGCGACATCATCGATGCCAAGTTCGGTGCAGGCTTCGGTGGCTCCTGCTTTCCGGAGGTCGCTGAACGGCTGAAAGGCCGCGCCGGTGGCAGCTGCGTAGGCGATGTTTCGGTGTCCGCGATCGTAGAGGTGCTTGACCTGCGCTGCGCCGATGGCCTGCTGAGAGAAGTGGGGGACAGCAGTGGGGTTCCGGGTAATGACGAGGCGGTCAATCGCCATGATTCCCGCCGCCTTCATGGCTGCCTTGTCCTCTTCGTCAAGGTCGCCGAATTTCAATACTGCGGCGGGGGAGAGCGTTCGCCAGGTCCGGGAGGGCCCTGCCCCTTCCCGTTCTGTCACAAGGCGCAATCCCTGGCCTGCGAGCTCGGTTGCGAGGGCATCGCTCAGCTGGGCTACCGCGAGGCTCGGCGGCCAGTCCGGCAGCACCAGGAGCACGACGTCGTTTCGGCCCAGCCGCAGGGCGCGGGCGGCAGAGGAAGGCGCGTAGTCCAGTTCGCGCACCGCTTCCAGGACGCGCTCACGGGTGGCCGGTGTGATGGTCTGATTGGGCGCGTCGTTGAGGACGTAGCTGACGGTAGCAACCGAAACCCCGGCCCGCTCCGCCACCATGGACGCCGTAACCCTGCGCCGCTTTACGCCTGCCGTGTTTGCCATTTAACAAACAGTAGCCGATATTCTAGAAGAAATCGCTGATACGTTTAAGTGAGGATCTGCTCCATGATGGCTACAGACATTCAGTTCGTTGTAAGGGCTCTCGGTGGGGAAGCGCCGGCGCACTGGACCATTAGCGGTGCCCGCCAAAACCATGAGCAGACCTCCGAATGGCTGACCCCGGCCGACGTGCGTTCCCCGGTCGCCAAGGTCGAAGGATTTCACATCGAGGGCATGGAAACACGCGTCTACCGCCCGACGGCTGATGACTCCCCCCGCCCGACACTGCTCTGGCTTCACGGTGGCGGGTGGATGACAGGCAGCCTCAACACCGCCGACATCATCGCCCGTGCCCTTGCCTCGGCTGCTAACGCAGTCGTGGTGACACCCCACTACCGCCTCGCCCCGGAGCACCTCTGGCCATCCGGTCTCAATGACGCCCGCGACGCGCTCAGCTGGGTACGCAACAACATTGATTCTCTCGGCGGGGACCCCGGCCAGATAGTGGTCGGCGGCGACAGTGCAGGCGGGAACCTGGCCGCCATCCTGGCCCATGAAAGCCGGGACACCCAGCCCGGACTCGCAGCCCAGGTCCTGATCTACCCTGTGGTGGATCTCGACCTCACCAGCGCTCAGTACCCCTCACGCACGCTGTTCGCCAAGGGATACCACCTGGAACTGGCAGACCTGATCCAATGCGTCACGACATACCTGCCCGAAAACACTGACGTGTCCGACCCCAGCGTCTCACCCATCCGTTCCGCCACGTTCGCAGGCCTGCCGCCCGCCGTAATCGCCACCGCAGACCTTGACCCGTTGCGCGACGAAGGACGTCTCTACGCCGAAAAACTCCAAGAAGCCGGAGTCCGGGTGCAGTACCTGAACACGCCAGGCCTCGTCCACGGCGGCTTCGACATGCTCGGCGTCTCACCCACCGCACGGTCCGCAATGGCAGGGCTCGTCGACGCACTCACGCAACTCCTGTAACCACAACCCAAATTCAACGGGCGCGATGCCCGGCCCTTCCATTTCTCCGAATCGGAGGGGTCCGAACCTGGGCCGGTACACTCCACTTATGCGTCCAGGGCATGAGTGGAACCAGTAGTGGAGGTGGAGCTAAGACACCTCCGTGCCTTCGTGATGGTCGCCGAATGCGGCAACTTCACCAGGGCGGCCGAGGGCCTGTTCATGACGCAGCCGGCACTCAGCCGGATCATTCGTCAGCTTGAGGCCCTGGTAGGAACCCAGCTCCTGGAACGCTCGACCCGCCACGTTGCCCTGACGCGCACCGGACAGGAGTTCCTGATTGATGTTCGCAGTGCACTCACATCAGTCGACCAGGCCGTCAGCAAGGTCCGCGGCCGTGCCAGCATCCGGCTGGGTTTCAGCTGGCTCCTGCCTGACCCCTGGGCACAAAACGTCGTGCGATCCTTCGAGGAACGAGCGTCCGCTTCCGTCGAATTCGTCAGCTGTCCCGATCCACTCGAGGCGCTGCGGACGGCGTTGGTAGACATCGCCGTTTTGCGTGGAGAACCATCGATTCCGGCGGGGGACATCAGACTCATCCAGCTTTTCAGCGAGGACCGTATCGCTGTGTGCTCCACGGCCAGCAGCCTGGCCGAGAAGGGCCGTGTTTCGTGGGACGACATCGCAAGGTGGCCACTGGTGGTGAACACCATGAGCGGCACCACGGGGCCATGGTCCTGGCCTCAGGGACACGGGCCGGAACGAACCGTGGAAACAACGAGTTTCGACGAATGGATTGAGTCAGTCGCGGCGAACCGGGGGATAGGGATCGTTCCGGAGGTAGCGGCACGCCGCATCAGCCACCCGACAATCAAATTCATTCCCATTGATAACGCCCCGCAGATTCCAGTACACCTCGCCTTCGCCTCCCGGAACGCGGGAGCGCTTATACGTCAATTCACTGAGTCAGCCCTGGAAGCAGCTGCCATCACTTGAGCCCTGCCGGTCACTCCCGCTGCTGTGCGGGCAAAACCATGAAAAATAGGCCCGATTGTCGTACAGCCGACGCACTAGTCGCGAAAGCTGTCGAAGCGCCGTTTATCTGGCGCGGGGACGTGTCAGAGGTGGAAGCTGTTCTTGTCGAGCAGCCATCGCTCTGCCTGCTCGAGGCGCGGTGTGAAACCGATCCCCGGTCCGGTCGGCAGCGGGAACGTTCCTTCGCTGACACGGGGGAAGTCATCAGTGAGCGCCTCGCGCAAGGGGTTGTCCATCACGTCGTGCTCAAGCAGTCCGGGCCCTCCGACTGCGGCGAGCACCTGGGCTGAGGCGACGAGCCCGACCACGCTGCCGAGCCAGTGCGGGCAGTAGCTTAGTCCCTGCGATACAGCTTCCCGCGCGACAGGGTGGCATCCGCTCACCCCACCCCACTTCAGCAGATCGGGCTGGATTACTTCATGGCTGGCGCTGCGGATCATGTCCTGGAACGCCTCGATTCCCGAGACGTTTTCTCCTCCAGCCAGCGGGCTCACCGAGAGCTTTGCCAGTTCCGCCCAGTCAGCGGGGCTGCTGTCGGCGGCGATCGGCTCCTCGATCCACCCGATGCCGGGGTTCGACAGCTGCACCACGGCTTCGCGCGCCTGGGCCATGTCCCATCCCTGATTCGCATCCACCATCAGACGTTCCCCGTCCCGCAGCCTGGCTGTGATGCCGTCCACGGTCGCCAGATCCTGCTCCAGCCCGAACGCGACTTTCACTTTGAACGCGGTGAACCCGTCCTCACGTGCGCGATCCACCGTGTCTGCGGCCGTGTCGGGGTTCAGTCCGCTCGCGTACGCCGGAACCGATCCCTGCGCACAGCCAGGATTCAGCAGCGATCGCAGCGGAAGGTCCCGCCGCCGCGAGTCCAAGTCCCACAGCGCAAGATCCAGGCCCGCCAGACACGCCGCGATCGGCCCGGTTTCACCAGTCTGCAGCACCCACCGATGCGTTTTGCGCGTCAGTTCACGCCATACCTCGTCCGGACGGCCGCACGGCATTCCCAGGGCTGCAGGGGCGATGATCGTCTCGATCAACCGCTGCTTGTTATCGGCCGAGTACGGCGGGAAATTGCACCAGACCTCGCCCCACCCCTCCGCGCCGTCGGAATCCTCCACGCGCAGCAGCAACACAGACCGCCAAGGGATGCTGCCAAAAGACGTCTTCACCGGCTCGCCTACCTCGCTTCGGAACAAAAAGGTCTCGATGCGGGCGATGTGAGTAGTCATAGGCAGGCGCCCTCTCGGAGTGTTGGGTCCCCTGCGGCATCTTCCAGTCTCGATCATCACGCACCAAGACGGGCGGAAGACTCGCCCGATAGTGTGGAGGGAACGGACGAAACCCACTGGAGCCTGAGCGGGATCGCCGCCAACCTTCCCGTCCCCCTTGTCCTCACCAGGAGACGACAATGCACATCGATTCCGCCGCTGATTCCAGCCCTGCCAAGCCAGTATGGCTCTTCGAACTTCCCGGCATCCGGTGGGACGAGTCCGATGCGCTCAGGGCGCGTCAGCAGCTGTCTGATCTGGATCTCGATGTCTTGACAGCCGTCTCGGAAGAGGAAACCTGGATCTACGCGCCAGCGCAACACAGACGCGCGACTGAAAAATCCGATGAATCCCAGCTGCTCCTGGCTACGATGCTCGGCGCCGACATAAACGCTCTACCCGGGTACCGGCACCGCAGCCTGGACCGACTACTCTCCCTCGGAGACGTCACCGCCGGCAGGCGGCAGCCTTGGCACTACACCTCCCAGACCGATATCCCGGAGCACGTCGAAAACGAGTTCAACCGATGGTTCGATGAAGAGCATTTGCCGCAACTAGCCGGCGTAGACGGAACCATGCACGCAGCCCGCTACCGGACCAACGGATCTCCCCGCTACATCGCCTGCTACGACCTCGAACAACGCGAAATCCAAGGCGGCCCCGCCTGGCGGACCGCCATCGCAACCCCGTGGCGCGACCGCATCCACAAGGAATTCCTCAAACCCCGCCGCCTAATGCTTAAGCGACTCTGATCCGTCCACGGCTGGGGTCAATTCAGGTCCTCCACGGCTGGGATTGGGAACCATTGAAGTAGCTCCCGAGCAAGCGGCCCTGGAATGGCGGGGTGGCCCCGTCGTTCCTTGCCGGCTTGGTTAGTTGCTGTAGGGGTCGTTGATGCCGATGTATTGGGTGGTGGTGTATTCGGCGATGCCTTCGGAGCCGCCTTCGCGGCCAAGGCCTGATTGCTTCACTCCACCGAAGGGGGCTGCTGCGTTGGAGATGACGCCGGCGTTGAACCCGACCATGCCGAACTCGATCTGTTCTGCGACCCGGAGGAGCCGGTTGAAGTCGCGGCTGTAGAGGTAGGACGCGAGGCCGTATTCGCTGGCATTGGCCAGCCGGATCGCATCCTCCTCGGTAGCGAACGTGGTCACGGGGGCGACGGGTCCGAAGATTTCCTGGCCCAGGATCGCCGCATCGTTGGGGACGCCGCCGAGGACTGTGGGCGGGTAGAAGTAGCCGGGCCCGTCCACGGGGGATCCGCCGGTGAGGGCGGTGGCTCCAGAGTCGATGGCGGCGGTCACGAGGGCGTGTATGTCGTCGCGGGCGCCGGCGTCGATGAGCGGTCCGACTTGTGCGGCGGGGTCGGTGCCGCGGCCTGTGGTCAGCGCGCCCATGGCCGTGGCGAATTTCCTGGTGAATTCCTGTGCGACGGCTTCCTGGACGAGGAACCGGTTGGCGGCGGTGCAGGCTTCGCCCATGTTCCGCATCTTCGCTGCCATGGCGCCTTCGACGGCTTTGTCCAGGTCCGCGTCCTCGAACACGATGAACGGGGCGTTTCCGCCGAGCTCCATGGACGTGCGCAGCACGTTCTGCGCAGCATCGGCAATCAGTCGCTTGCCCACGGGGGTCGAGCCGGTGAACGAGACCTTCCGCAGCCGGGAGTCTTTGAGCAGCGGCCCGGAGATCCCCGAGGCAGAGGAGGACGCGACGACGTTGAGGACACCGGCGGGCAGGCCGGCGTCGAGCATGGTCTGCGCGAAGTACTGGGCGGTGAGGGGTGTGAGTTTGGCGGGCTTGAGGACCATCGTGCATCCTGCGGCGACCGCGGGGGCAACCTTGCGTGTAGCCATGGCCAGTGGGAAGTTCCACGGGGTGATGAGCAGGCAGGGCCCGACGGGTTTGTGCTGGACCAGGATCTTGTTCTTGCCCTCGGGGGTGGCGAGGTAGCGGCCGTAATCGCGCACGGCTTCTTCGGAGAACCAGCGAAGGAACTCGGCACCATAGGTGACCTCGCCACGGGCTTCCGCCAGCGGTTTGCCCATTTCCAGGGTCATCAGCAGCGCGAAGTCCTCCGCGCGTTCGGTGACCAGGTCAAAGGCCCGGCGCAGGATCTCCGCGCGCACTCGGGGCGAGGTTCGTGCCCAGGAGGCTTGGGCGGCGTCAGCGGCGTCCAGTGCGGCGACGGCATCCTCGCTGGTGGCGGAGGCGAGAGTGGCGAGGACTTCCCCGGTGGCCGGATCGCGTACCTCGAACGTGCCGCCGTCAGACGCGTCCACCCACTTCCCGCCAATCAACAAGCCAGTGGGAACCGAGTCCAGTAATTCCATTTCCATTAGTGCAGGGACAGTCGTCATTATTTCCGTTCTAAAAAGTTTCGGGCCTTGAACGCCAGAGTTCGAGGCTGCAGTCTGAGCGTCTAGTAGGCCTTGACGCGTTGTTCAACCACGAGGTGGATGAGGGCGAAGACGTGATCTTCATCGATGGCTTTGAGCGCTGCCTGGACGGCGGCGGGGACATCGGCGTCCTGTTCGACTTTGATGCCGAAGCCGCCGAAGGCCTGGGCCATGAGCGCGAATTCCGGGTTTTTCAGCTGTGTTCCGGAGACCCGGTCGGGGTAGTGGCGTTCCTGGTGGGTGCGGATGGTGCCGTATTCCTGGTTGTCCATCACGATCACCAGGGGAGTGGCACCGTACTGGGCTGCGGTCGCGAGCTCCTGGCCGTTCATAAGGAACTCCCCGTCACCTGCGATCGTGACGATGCGCCGTCCGGGGTATTCCAGGGATGCTGCGATGGCGGAGGGGACGGAGTAGCCCATGGAGCCGTTGCGGGCGCTGATCATGGATGCGAAGCGCTGGGTGGGGAAGTAGCGGTGGGCCCAGTTCGTGTGTTCGCCGGCGCCAAGGGTGATCATGGCGTCTTCGGGCAGGGTGGGCACGAGGTTGGCCATCAGGGTGTCCATCCGGGCAGGACCAGGTTTAGGTGTCGCCGGGGGGAGGGCTGCGAAGATTTCCTGTTCGCCGCGCATCCGCGCGGTCCAGGCTTTCCACTCGTCCTTGACTGGGAGTTCGATCTTGGCGAGGTCGCGGATGAACACGTCGGGTTTGGCGACGATCTGGTAGGAGACCGGGCCCGATCGGCCGCGAAGGGACGGGTCGATGGTGACGAGGAAGTTTTTCTTGGACCAGTCCTGGCGGCACAGGAACCCGTCGGTGATGACATCTCCGGGGACGGTGCCGACAAAGATCAGCAGGTCGGTTTCTTCGAGCAGGTCATAGGTCGGGCGGGGGCGCCCGTAACCGATAGGGCCGACATAGGACGGGGAATCGAAGGGGATGGTGCCCTGGGTCCGCCATTCGGCCGCAGCCGGGATGTGGTGCTTCTCCAACCACGCGGTGAACTGGTCTGCGCCGTCCTGCGTCCAGTCGTTGCCGCCGGTGACGAACAATGGCTTGGTGGATGCCGCAAGTGCCTCCGCCAGGGCGTCGGAATCCACGGTAGTCATCCCACCGGTGGCGACGGGGATGGGCGGGTGAAGTTCAGCCGGGATCTGTTGCCGGATGACGTCTTCGGGCAGACCGATGACAACGGGGCCGGGCCGGCCGTTCATAGCTGCGAAAAGGGCTTCGGCGACGATTTCCGAGGCACGCTCGGCATGGTCCAGGACCATGACGCGCTTGGCGCCGGTATCGAACCACGCTTTGATGTCAAATTCCTGGAAGGCCTCGCGGTCCCTGTGGGCGAAGGGGATCAGCCCGACGAACAGCACCATAGGGGTTGAGTCCTGCCACGCCGTGTGAAGGCCGACGTGGGCATTGGCCGCACCCGGGCCCCGAGTGACCATCGCGATGCCCGGCATCTGGTTCATCTTCCCGTCGGCTTCGGCCATATACGTCGCCCCGCCCTCGTGGCGGCAGACGATCGTCTCGATCGTTGAGCCGTGAAGCCCGTCCAGGACATCCAGGAAGCTTTCGCCGGGGACGACGTGGGCTCGTTTGATGCCGTGGGCGACGAGGGTGTCAACAATGACGTGTCCTGCGGACTTGTGGGTCCGCCCGTCCGGCCTAATTGTCTCCGCATCCCCCAGAGCAAGCGTCATTTTCCGGCCGCCTTAGTGGTCTGAACGGTAGGACGTCCCGCGCCCGGGCCGCTGGCTCTTGTTTGATTGACTCGTCTGGCCATTCTTGACTCCATCGTCACTGCAAACTGCGGCTATTCCACAGAATGAAAGGTAGTTGCGTGCAGTGGAATGTTGCCATGGTGGGAGAGCCGGTGTCAACCGTTTCCGTGATCACGTCGGCGGTGGAGCTAGTAGACGGAGCCCTCCAGGAGGCTGGACAGGCTGCGGGCGGCTCGTCGCAGTTCCGGTACGCCCGCCTTCAGCATGTCTTCAGTTGCTGCTTCAACGGGGCTGGTGAGCGAGATGGATTCGGTGGGCGGGCCGGTCCTGTTGGGTACTGCCACTGCCACTGACATTACCGCCGTCGCCCGTTCATCAGCTGAGTACGCGTAGTCCACTCCAGGCTCGGGTAGCCGTGCCCGCAGGACGTCGGCTGTGAAGGAGTTGTCCTCGTGCCCGGCGGCGACGGCCGCGGCCGCCACCTGCTGCAGCTCCTCCGCCGGGGCGGCGGCAAGAAGAATTTTGCCGGCCGCACCCAGCGTGAGGGGCAGCCGCTTACCGAGCGGAAGGTCGTAGCGGAGGGGTGCCTCGCCATCGACGCGGGCAACCAGGATTCGCTCGAAGCCCAGCCGGGTGTACAGGGAGGCCGTGAGCCCGGTTTGGGTGGCCAGCTGCTGCAGGATGGGACGCGAGGAGACGACGAGCGGGTCGTTTTCCAGATAGCTTCGGGCCGCCGGCAGTACAGCGGGGCCAATCCGGTATGACTTGTCTGTTTGACTGACCATGCCGAAGTCCTGGAGGACCCGGAGGATCCTCAGGGTGGTTGGCAGGCTCATGCCGCAGGCCCGGGCCAGGTCGCTGAGCCGCTGCGGCCTTTCGGCGCGCTGGAGTTCCGCGAAGACCTCCAGCGCCCTGGAAAGGGACCGCATATTGGTGGCCTTGGGCGCGTCTTCCGCCGATGTCGCTGAACTCGTCAGGGCTGCCGTCGTCATTCTTCCATTCTATGTAATTTCCTTGCGCTTGACAGCCCCTGTGTCTGCTGTCACTATTTCTATACACGTAACGCCCTTCCATTCTGTGAAAGGGAACGAGATGAGAAGGAAACGATGACAACGGAGTCACTGACGACGAAATCCGAGAGCACTGCCCGCGTTGCTCTCTCCGTTCTGGTTGGAATCGGGGCTTTTGCGGCAGTCGGGATTTATGTCCTGATCACCTCCGTAGGGCTGGGCCTGTGGACGTCGCTGGGGCCGGGCCCGGGACTGTTTCCCTTTGCCATGGGGGCGGTGCTTGTCGGAATGGCAGCCATTTGGCTGGTCCAGGAACTGCGCAAGCCCAGCGAGACGGCAGAAAGCGTGGACCGGCGGCTGGTAATTGAGGTTGTCGTGAGCCTGATCATTCTTGCAGCCGTGATGGACCTGCTCGGGTTCCAGCTGAGCATGTTCTTCTTCCTGATGTACCACCTGAAGATGCGCGGCCGCAGGACCTGGATCTCCTCGCTCATCATCGCCGTCGCCGGAAGCTTCGGCGCGTTCTATGCCTTCAACTACGGCCTGAACGTCTCACTGCCAGTCTCTGCCTTCCCCTTGCTGAACACGATCGGACTCTAGACGTGGACATTTTCAACGACCTGCTCGGCGGCTTTGCCACCGCCATGACCTGGCAGAACCTGCTGTTCGCCTTCCTCGGCTGCCTCCTCGGCACGATCATCGGCGTCCTGCCCGGCATCGGCCCGGTCGCCGGCGTGGCCCTGCTGATTCCCCTGACGCTGAACATGGACCCCGCCGGGGCGATCATCATGCTGTGTGCGATCTTCTACGGCACCGCCTACGGGGGAACGATCACCAGCGTCCTGCTTAACACCCCCGGTGAAGCCGCTTCAGCGATCACCACCATTGACGGCTACGCAATGACGAAGATCGGCAAAGCAGGCGCTGCCTTAACCATCGCCGCCGTCGGCTCCTTCATCGGCGGCACGATAGCAACCATCGGACTGGTCGCCGCCGCCAAACCCCTGGGCGAATTGGGCCTGCTCGTCGGGCCACCGGAGTTCTTCGCCTTGATGGTGGTAGGCATATCCCTGCTCGTTGCCCTCGCCGGAAAATCCATGGTCAAGGCTGTCATCTCCGGCGCCCTGGGCCTGCTGATCTCCATGGTCGGCATCGACCCTGTCGCCGGCGCCCCGCGCTTCACCTTTGGAATGGACCGGCTCCTGGATGGCGTCAGCTTCGTCGCCGTGATCGTCGGTGTGTTCGGCCTCTCGGAGCTCCTCTCCTACCGAAAAGGTACCGAGACTCCTAGGGTCCACGCTCCCGGCCTGCGTTCGCTGCTGCCCACCCGACTCGAGTGGCGCCGCAGTGCCCCCGCCATGGCCCGCGGCACCGGCATCGGGTTTGGCCTCGGTCTGATCCCCGGCATGACCGGATCGGTATCCTCACTGCTGGCCTATGGCGCCGAGAAGAAGTTCTCCCGGCACCGCAATGAGCTCGGCAAGGGTGCCGTCGAAGGCGTTGCCGGCCCGGAAACAGCCAACAATGCCCACGCGAACGCCGCCCTGATCCCCCTGTTCACGCTCGGCATTCCTGCATCGCCGACGATCGCTGTCCTGATGGGAGCGTTCCTGCAGCAGGGCCTGACCCCCGGCCCGACCCTGTTCACCGAGCACTCCGAAATCGCCTGGGCGATCATCGCCAGCCTCTTCATCGGAAACCTCCTGCTGTTGCTGCTGAACGTGCCGCTGGTCGGGTTGTGGACCTCCATCCTGCGGGTACCCTCAACCATCCTGACCGCACTGATCCTGCTCTTCATGGTCATAGGCGCCTACACCATCAACTTCAGCGTCTTCGACGTCTTCGTCATGATCGGCTTCGGACTCCTCGGGCTGGCCCTGCGGCATCTGGACATTCCCCTGGCCCCCATGGTGCTCACCCTGGTCCTTGGACCGCTCATGGAGCGCTCCCTGCGGGAGTCCCTGGAAATCTCCCAGGGCGACTTCAGCATCTTCACCAGCCGTCCCATCTCCGCAGTCCTCATCGGCCTCGGACTCCTCATCGTCTTCAGCCCGCTGCTCAAACTCCGCAAGCCCAAAGCACTAAACGAAGACCCCGAAACCTAAACATCGTCCACCCCTACATCAACCCAGCACCCGAAGAAAGCTTCAAAGGAGAAGAACCATGATTACCCGTCCCCGTATCGCCGCCGCCTTCGCAGCAGCAACCCTCATCGCCCTCACTGGCTGTGGCGCCAACGCCGGAGCCACGAACACCGCCGCCGGAGACGACTTCCCGAAGAAGGGCAAGTCAATTGATCTTGTCGTCGCCTTCGGCTCCGGCGGGGCCGTGGACACCGCGGCGCGCCTGATCCAGCCGGTCCTGGAGAAGGAACTCGGCACCAACGTCGAGGTCATCAACAAGCCCGGCGCCGGCGGACAGATCGGCTACACCCAGCTCACCAGCGCCAAGCCGGACGGATACACCATCGGCGCCACCGGCTCCCCGTCCGTGGTTGTCTCGCCCTTGGATCCCTCCCGCGGCGCCAAATACACCCGCGAAAGCTTTCAGCCCCTCGGCCGCCAGGTCATCGACCCGACCGTGATCGCCGTCCAGCCGGACAGCCCCTACCAGTCCCTTAAGGACCTCCTGGATGCGGCCAAGGCGAACCCGAAGTCCATGACCGCCAGCACCACGGGTCTGCAGACCGGTGAACACTTCGCTCTGGCCCAGGTACAGGAAAGCACCGGTGCCGAATTCGCCCCGGTCCACTTCTCCGAAGGCGCATCCCAGGCAACCACCGCCTTCCTGGGCAAGCACGTGGATATCCTCGTGGCCAACGTCAGCGACGTGAACGACCTGACCAAGCAGGGCAAGGCCCGTGTCCTGGGAGTCATGTCCGACGAGCGCGCACCCTCACTGCCTGACGTTCCCACGTTCAAGGAATCAGGCTTCGACCTCGTGGCAGGAACGGCCCGCGGCTACTCCGCCCCGGCCGGGCTGCCCGACGCCGTTGCCAAGAAGCTCGAAGCCGCCCTTCAGAAGGCCATCGAAGACCCGGCCGTCGTCCAGAAGATGAAGGACCTGGGCCTGCAGACCAGCTACCTCAACGGCGATGACTACGAGCAGTTCTGGGCCGGGCAGGAAGGGGACTTCAAGAAGGTCCTCCCGCTGGTCCAAAAGACCAACTAACCCTTCCCCGATCGACAGCAACCGAAAGAACCCATCATGACAACCCCTGCCCTTGACACCATTGACGCTGACTTCCCCCGTCCCGACAGGGACGTCGTGGAACGCCTCGCCAAGCTGCCGGCAGCCAACATCGGTGATGCCATGGACCGGCTCGGCGTCGCACACTCCGCCATCCAGGCGATCTGGCCGGGAGCCCAAATTGCCGGGCCCGCCTTCACCGTCTGGACCCGGCCCGGCGACAACCAGGGCATCCACCAGGCCCTGGGGCTGGCTAAGCCGGGAGACGTCATCGTCGTCGCAGGTGGGGGAGATGAGTCACGGGCTCTGTTGGGGGAACTCATCGGTGAACGAGCCATCAACCTCGGCATCGCCGGGTTCGCCCTTGACGGCGCGGCCCGCGATGCCGAGGCCCTGGCCGGGATCGGCATGCCGGTCTTCGCCCGCGCCACCACCCCCGCCGGTCCCTACAAAAACGGCCCCTGCCGGCTGGGAACACCGATAGCCTTCGGCGGCGTCCCCGTGCTGCCGGGCGACATCATCATCGGCGACTCCGACGGTGTCGTTGTCATTCCCCGCGAGCAGGCCGCCGCAGTCGCAGAAGCCGCGGAAGCAGTGTTCGCCGACGAAACCAACCGCCGGCAAGCCATCGTCGCGGCCCGCCACTAGCAAGAAGGACGCAAAACCATGACAGCTTGCACTGTTATTGGCCTCGGCGAAGCCGGAGCCACCTACGCCGCAGCGCTCACCGCCGCGGGTCACAAAGTCACCGGATTTGACCCCGTCGCCCCAAACACACCCGCCGGTGTCGCCCGCGCAGCGACGGCCGCCGAAGCCTGCGAGGGCGCCGACATCGTCCTCGTCATGACGGGCGCCGCAGCCGCCCGCAACGTAGCGCAGGAGTGCCTGCCGGCCCTCCCCGCGGGCAGCTGCTACGCGGACTTCACCTCATCCTCCCCGGCCGTCATGCACGAACTGGGCCAGCTGCCCAGCAAGGCGGACTTCGCCGACGTCGCCATCCTCGGACCGGTAGCCGCGCTGGGGGAAAAAACACCGCTCATGGTGTCGGGCCCCGGAGCCCAGGCTGTCGCCGACCTGCTGCGGCCACTCGGAGTGGAGGTCGAGATTGCCGAAGGCGAGCCCGGTGCAGCCATGGCCCACAAGCTCCTGCGAAGCGTCCTGATGAAGGGCCTGGCAGCGGTGGTCGTCGAAGCCGTCACCGCCGGACAGGCTGCAGGGCTCGAGGACTGGATCCGCGGCCAGATCGCCAACCAGCTCGCCGGCGACGGGCAGGCAGTCATCGACAGGTTCCTCACGGGCACCGCCAAACATGCCCTGCGCCGCTCCAAGGAAATGCAGGACACGGCGAACTACCTCTCCGAGCTCGGCGTCCCGGCAGAAATGACGGCCGCGTCAGCCGCGGCCCACGCCCGACTTGCTGAAGTGGAACCGGCCTTGCGCTGACCCCGCAGTCGGACAGAATCAATAAACAGGGAAGTACGAACCACGTGACAAACAGCATTACAACGTCAGGGGCAGGAAAATGATCGGCATCTGGGCACTCGGAGCCTACCTGACCGTCATCCTGCTCTGGACCACCGTGATCAAGCGCAGCGTCGGGGAAGCCATGATCCTTGGCTTCCTCGTCGTGCTTCCCTTCAGCGGAGCCGCCGCCGGACAGATCGGGTGGACAGCGCTCTACTCGGCCATCACCGACGAAATCGTCTACGCCACCATGGCATTCGTCTTCATGGGATACCTGCTCGATAAAGGCGGCGTGCTGGACAAGCTCATCGACCTCTTGAACTCCCTGATAGGAGGGGTCAAAGGTGGACCGGCATGGGTCTCAACAGTGGCCTCGGCAGGGCTGGGCGGAGTGGTCCACAACCAGGCAGCCATCGCCGCCACCGTAGGGTCCGTCACCATCCCCTGGATGGAAAAATCCAAGCTCGACAAGCCCTCCGCCGCGACCCTCGTCGCGGGCAACGCGGGAATGGGGATTACCTTCCCCTTCAGCGCCTCGATGTTCGTCCTCGTCGGCTCCGCCACCGTCGGACCCCTGCTGGACATCAACGCGCTCGTCCTGCCGCTGCTCTTCGGCGGGCTGTGGTGCTTCCTGCACCGGCTGATCGTGACCTGGCTCCTGATCCGCAAGAGCGGGATGGCGCCCTTGGACGCGGCCCACCGGTTATCCGTCAGGACGGCATTTAGCCGCGGCTGGGCCACCATGCTGCTGTTCGTCGTCGTGGCCATCCCGCTCGTCATTACCTCCGGCACAATCGCCACCGCACTTTCGGACTGGACCGGGGGAGACATCACCAAGTCCGTCAGTGTCATCGTCTGGATCCCGGTGGTCCTGATCATCACCGGCGTCCTGCTGGGCAGGAAGAAGCTTCCCAACACCGGCCGGGCCTGGTGGGCCATGCTGCAGAACTCTGCCCCGCGCTTCGGGATCGTCGGCGTCACGGTCGTCTTCGCTTTCGCCGGAGCCAACGCCCTCGCCGCCACCGGCCTGCCCAAGCAGATGACAGCACTGCTGAACGGTATGAACCTGCCCCTGTGGCTGCTGGCCATCCTGATCGGCCTGATCGTCATCGCCGTCGCCGCACCCTTGTCTGCCACGGCGACGATGGCCGCCGTCGGAACCGTCGGCGTCGCCGCCCTGGTCGCAGCTGGAGTTCCGGCCACAACTGCCGCCGTGGCCGTCCTGGTCTTCTCCTCCTGCGAAGCCGCAGTACCACCCGGCGGTGCCCCGCTCTACGTCGCCTGTGGCATTGCTGACGTCAACCCCATCAAGACATTCGCCCGCCTGCTCACCCACTACGCCCTGCCCCTGCTGGGCATCGGCGTCCTGATCATCCTCGGCCTCCTGCCGATCTAAGGAACACGATGAACAAGATCAGAAAAGCCATTGAAGTCATCTTCGTACTGACCCTGGCAGTCCTGCTCGTGGGGGGAGTGCTGTTCGTCGCCGGACAGGCCGTCGGCCTCATCCTCGGGCAAGGAGGCTTGCTGGAATTCTTCAACACCACCGTCAAGGCCCCTATCTGCATTGCAGCCTCAGTGTGCGCGATCGCCGGATTCCTGCTCAGCTACCAGCGTCACCAGGAACAGGCCCAGCCACAAGAGGAGGCAACGACGCGATGACCGGCGCTCTCACCGGGCCCTACCCGACCTTTGCCGAACTTCTCCTAAGGGAAGGAAACGTGGCCGGCACCTCCTGGGGCCTTTTCCCCGAACCCGAGCGGGGCGCACCGTCCTTCATCACCCAAGAGGCAATCCTGGGGGCCAAAGACTGCATCCGCACCGGGATGGTTTTCGGCCTGGACTATCCTGCCGACGCTTTTGATCCGGGCATGTCCCTCAAACGCAGTGGACCCCGGCACACCATCTACTCCTCCCACCCAGCCCACCGGGACGACTACCTGGACGGGTATTACCTCCAGGGGTCCACGCAGATCGACGGGCTCAGGCACCGCCGGGCCGATGATATTGGTTTCTACAATGGCACCAGCGACAACCGGATCACCGAAAGCACCAAGGACCTCGGCATCCAGGAATGGGCAGAAAATCCGATCACCGGCAGGGGAATACTGGTCGACCTGGACGGGTACCGAAACAGCCTCGGCGAGCCCATAGACCACGCAAGCGGAGAACCAATCGGCCTTGACCTGGTCCATGCAGCCATGGCGGCCCAGTCCCTCAGCACACGGGCGGGCGATATCCTCATGCTCCATACCGGATGGTGCGAATGGTTCCTGGCCCTGGCCGCCGACGAGAAACAGCGGATCCGTGAAAGCCGCAAAGCATCAGGCATCGCGCAGTCGCAGGAGTTCGTCGCCTGGGCCTGGGACAGCAACTTTGCTGTCGTAGCGGCCGATAACTTCGCCTTCGAATGCCTACCCGTCGTGGCCGAGAGCCCATTCCAGCTCTCAGCCCCAAACGACCACGGCATGATGCACCAACAACTCCTCGCCAAACTCGGCATGCCCCTTGGCGAACTATGGAAACTCGGCCCCCTCGCCACGTACATGAGGACCACAGACAGATGGGACGCCTTCATCAGCATCAAGCCCTTGAACATCACCGGAGGCACAGGCTCGCCAGCCAACGCCACCGCAATCACATGACCTGGAACAAACGATAGCGAACAGCAAGAGCAGCCGCTAACCAATCACACGGCCATCCCCCTTCGGAGGTATGACATGGCACTAAACCGAGCCGTCCCCCGCAAACATGTTGAGTGGAACCTGCTCATCAATACCCGGGTGGAAATTCGCCATCACGGCCGTGTGATCAGAACGGGCATCATTGAAGACGCCATGCCCGACTCCTCGACAGCGTGGATCGCTGCCGATACCAGTGGCCCCCGCCAGATGTTTGAAATGGCCCAAGGCCACCAGGTCTGGGTCACGCCCGAGGATCTCAACCACTAGCCCGGCCAGCAAATATCAGTATCAATTCATCCAAGGAAAGAACCAAAAGTGACTGAAGCGATAGTCGTAGGCGTCGATGGCAGTGAAACCGCCAGGCGGGCCGCAGAATCAGCAGCCGCTATGGCTACAGCTCTTGGGGCAAAACTCCATGTCGTGACGGCGTTCAGCAACGACCGTGCACAGGTCCTCGGAATCGCCAACGATCAGATGGCCTTCTCCGAGGAGAGAAACGCTGAAAAAGTCGCACGGGAAGTTGCGGTCGCACTTCGATCAGGGCAACTGGAGGTTGACCACTCCGCTGTCCGCGGCACGCCCGCCCAAGCGCTTATTCAGCAGGCGGAAAAGCACAGCGCCCTCATGATTGTCGTGGGCAGCAGGCGCATGCGCGGACTCGGAAGAGTTCTTGGCAGTGTCGCGAACAATGTGGCCCACAACGCCCCGTGCGATGTTTATATAGCCAAGACCGATCAGCCGTAAAGCTGGAACTCCGATAGGCCGAAAGGCTCCTCCCGGTTAAAGCCAGAAGCGCGGATAAGCAGCCATATGTAAGCCTGATGCCCTTGCCGCGATGAGGTGTGGGAACCCACGTGCGGGGTCAATATATCTAAAGTTCACAGCGGTCTGGACTGTCCACTTCGCAAACGTGATCTCTCGATAATGCTTGCAGTCGCGGCTATGGCCGTGAGTCCTGTCGCCGCGGCGGCACGCGGAGTCGGACGTGTTGCGCGGATTGCGTTAACGGGCTCTGGCTGAGCAGTCTTGCATTTAACGGATTCCGGGGAAAATGCCACGGATGACGTCAGGAAACAGCCCCTTTTGCGGTCACTCCCCCGCCTGTTTTCAAGCGCCGATAATGGACCTTCTGTCAACCCAGCGATTACGTACTTAGCAGTCGGTTGGGCGCTGCCGGTTCGCAAAGGCAGTGACATCAAGCGATTGAGCCAATTCAGGTTGAAACGTGGTGATGTTGTTCCCGCACAGCCTCGTGGCAGTGCGGGAACAACATTACTTCGGGTCCTTTTCCGATCTAAATCATGAACCCGGGGGTGGCTGCCCTAGGTGTTGCGGGTTGGGCCAACTGCCGATGTGTGCAGGCATGGATCCGGCCAGTTGCCGATGTGGGAGCGGCGGGACTGGTCTGAGGCAACGGAAAGCGGGGTGCGGTTGGACATGGCATTTCTCCTGACTGAACATTGAGTCCGTAGGCCGAATGCGGCGTACGGCTGGTCTTATCTGCCTGTGTGAAGGCAGAGCTGACCTGTTCAGTCGGGGGAAGACCCCGGATCGGCGGCGGGACCGGAAGGCGGTGTCACCGCTGCATTGGTGGCGACGGCGCTGGCGGCGGGGGACAGCCCGTTCCAGAAGGCGGCGATATGGGCCATGTGTGAGACGGAGCCGCCTGAGCCGGCGGAGCCCGGCGCGCCTTGGGTCGCGGCATTATTCAGCCAGTCTGTGACGGGGTGTTCGTGCAGCAGCCCTGGCGCCGGTGCCTGGATAGCGCTGGCCAGAGGGCCGGTTGAGGCACTGATCTTCGGCTGGGCGAATGTCTTGAACGGCGAATCAGTGTTTTGGACCGGGTTAACCTCCCCGGACGGACGGTCAGGGACGAATTGCCGGGCGTCCGCAGCAGGTGACGGCAGCACAGTGGACACCGCCGCCGGCTGCGCCTCGGGAACGGTAGCGACAGGAACGTCCAGGTTGGGCAGTTGTGGAGGTATGACCGCCGGAAGGGGCAGCCGCGGTAGCGGCTGGGTTATGGAAGCAACGGCGTCGTCCACAGCTGTAACCGTACGGTCGAGAGTGGAGGCTAAAGAGGCAACAGTCCTGTTCACGGCGGTCACCGGTGTGGCTGTCTGAGAAACGGCGGAGACTGCCGGTGCCGCGATCCCGGTCACCGGCAAGGCCACCGGCTCGGTCACCTGGGTAACTATGGCAACAGTAGGCGCGGTTGCGCCGACGACGGCACCCCCGACACCTGCAACGTGTTGCGCGGTGGAACTGGCGGGGTCCTGCCCGGCAGGCAGAAGCTGAGCAGCCGGGGATGAAGGAGCATTGACGAGGCTAGGGTTCAAGACGCTTTCAGAGACGGCGGCCTTGGAAGGGTCCGTTGACGCCTGTGCACTGTCCGCCCCCCACACGAGCCACGCCAGTGCAATCAGGGCGGGGACCAGAAGGGCGCGCACAGAAACAATGCGGCAATAGCGAAGCAAGCTGCCCATTCCATTCACCCCCCCGAGCAATGCGAGATCAGGATATGCCCCGGGGAGGAACACGTCCAGAGAATATTTGTTTGATGGTATTCGGTGTCTTCAGCCAACCCTGAAGGATAAGTATTTCGACGACGGCGTCCAGAAGGTAGATCTTGCTGATCCGCCCTTTGCCCACGTAGATCAGATCAATGGCCGCAAGTGTGGCCGCCGTCCCGATACCAAGCCGTCGTGCTGACCTATCGCTGCCAGACCGGTCCGCGGCACGCAGTTGCTCCACACCAATGGTGATGAGCAGCCCTGATACGGTCCGGACCAGCCATTTATCGGTTTTGGCTCCACTGACCGCCTCAAAGCTGCGCATGTGCACTAACGGCCAAAGCCCGTTGATGACATTAAAGCCGCCCTGCAGTCTAGCTAAGTTCAGGAAGGCCATAGTCTCTCCATTCCGCCAAACTGAACTTGGCGTGATCTGCATAGTGCGGGATTGCCCGGTGGTCATTGGTTTGTTTGGTATGGACCAGGACGCCTGCTCGCTGCGGCCGGGGTTATGGCGTGGTGTGAAACGGGTTTAGCTCCTGAAAGGCGCCGTCCCACATAGCGCATGATTCCTGTCACGATGATGATCGGGAGCAGGGCTACTACTGTGCCTCCGGCTGCTCCAGAAATTCCACCCAGGTGGATCCCGCTTTGACCCAAGCCGGTCAGCCATCGATTCCAGGCTTCAACCATCATCCAGATGCACCCTGCCAGGCAGAGCGCCCCGCCCACGCCGTAAGCGAAAGCGGCAATGGGCTCCCTCGCGCTATGAGTGACGACTGCTCTCGTCGCTAACGTGACCGCCATTATAAATAGGGCAAGGGCAACCACGGAGGGGGTTTTCGAGTCGGCGCGACCCGCCCAGTCCATAAGCCCGAAAGTATAGGTAAAGCCAAAGCCGGTCGACACATACATACCTTGCTCCTCCGCTAAGGCGACTCCCCAGCCGTTTCGCGGTGTCTGTAAACGCCAGTTATCAAACGTGTGGTCCGGATGAGCGAGGTGCTCGTACTCATCCTTCACATTCAATGGAGTACTCACGCCCATCCATTTGCCTTGCCATCTGCTGCGGTGATGCACGAGGAAGCGTGAGGTGCGTAGTAATCGATGGTCACCTACCTCTGCTTACATCCCTGCCCGGGAAGCTCCGCCGGGACCACCATGCAGCAGCTGCTTCCCACCCTTATTCCACCAAGCGCTGCCTCTGCGCCTGACCCTCATAAATCCCCACTGGAAGTCTCCGCCCACGCTCCGGGTAGTACGTGGCGTGCGACATTGGCGTGTATGGGGTCCAACCGCAGTCAGCCGAACCCTGGGCATGAGGAACCAGGCGGGGGCGATCACTGAGGCTGAAAAAGAAAACCAAAAGGAGAGGGCGTGGTCGGTGGTTGTCACGTAATCGACAGACAGGCGACCGGCACTACGGGGAACAACTCTGGCGGCATCGGCATGCTTCAACACGGTGGGAGCCCATCATCAATGGGAGTAGTGGAAGCCGTTGCTTGACTGGTCTTGGCGGCAAATGATGCAGCCGCCAACCCGTTTGTAAGCATACTGTCTATTTTGCGGTGGTGCTAGGCGCGGCCCGGGGGTTTTCCGCATGCGGCTGCTGAGAATCCAGGGAGTGCGACTTTTGGTGACAGGTGGCTTCACCGGCTTGAGCTGGTTGCCCGCCGGCCCTTGGACGAAACAAGTCCGCCGGCCCTACTGATGGACGGCGCCCGGCGCGGGCCGTTGGAAGACTCCGGAGGTTTTCCCGGCTACGAGGAGGTCATGGATGCCTTGGTGGAGCCGTCGCATCCTGACCACGCCGAATACTCCGCATGGTGACCGACCTGACCGGCTCCGATGCGGCTTTTGACCCTGCCTTCCTGGACATTCCCGTCGCGTGCCAGGGTGTGGGGGCAGATCAGTTGATAACGGCCCGGGCGAGTCGGAAGGCCATCGGGAAGCTCAGGATGACGATGCGACGTCGATGAGCACCTTACCGATGGTGCCCTGCTCCACGGCGTCATGTGCCCCGGCGGTCGCTTCGAGCGGAAAGCGGGTCAGCGGCAGGCCATGTTCTTCACCAACGCGCAGCGCGCCGGCCTTTAGCGCCTCGGAGACGGCGTCCACTGCGTGCTGTTTCTGCTCGTCCCCAACGGTGTAAGTCAGGATGAACTGGTAGCGGACGTTCTTCGTCATGCTTTCACGGATGGGAACGGTCACTGATTCCCCGGGATTCGCCGCGTAAATGGCGATGGTTCCGTTCGGCTTGAGCACCTGTACGTCGGAGTCGATATTCGCTGGAGCGTTAACATCGACGATGATGTCGACTCCGCCTGGGGCCGCTCGGCGGACAGCAGTCACGACGTCGTCCGTCCGGTAGTTGATAACTGAATGGGCTCCGGCGAGGCGCGCGAGTTCACCTTTCCGTTCGCCGCTGACGGTCGTAATGACTGTCGCTCCGGCCCATACTGCCAATTGAATGGCCGCATGTCCCACTGCGCCTGCGCCGCCGGTAACGAGCACGGTTCGTCCCGACAGGGCTCCGGGTGCGAGCCTGGCGGGGCCGTCCTCGGCCGAGGTCAGCGCCCGGTGCGCTGTCAGGGCGGGGATACCGATGGATGCGCCCGTGTCGAAGGATTCGGTATCCGGAAGTGCCACTGCTTTGACCGCCGGTACAACCACATACTCCTGCGCGGTGCCTTCATTGCCGCCCCAAGCAACGTCCCACAGCCAGACGCGGTCTCCGATGCTGAATCCCGTCACTCCGGATCCGATCTCGTCGATCACGCCGGCACCGTCCTGATTAGGAACCTTTGGAGCGTCCAGCTTGGTGCTTCCTCCGCCTGCCCGGGACTTCCAGTCGGTGGGATTCACCCCGGAGACGACGACCCGGACGCGGACCTCGCCAGCGCCTGGATCAGTCAACGGCTTGTCCCGAAGCTCCAGCACTGCGGACGGACCTGTCTCCTCGAACACAATCGCTTTCACGTCTTCTCCAATGAGTCGGTTTGCCTGGCTGGCCTTACCGAACCAACCTACCGAAGGACTCGACTGCCGTTGCAGCGGGGGCCGGGAGTCGTCCCTTGCAGCCCCCCAGCTTGGGGCGGACACTGTCAGGGGGATGGCAGGGATTCCAAAGGTGGAAGGAGCGGGCCATGGGCGCAGCAGGAAAGGATGGGACGCAGACGGGAACCGAAGTTGACGGCCCGGGCCAGGACGCAGTAGCGCAGATTCTCGCCGGCCAGGAGGGCATCGCCGGCTCGCGGGACGAGTTGTACAAGGACCTGCACCGGCATCCGGAGCTCGGCAATCAGGAGGACAGAACGGCAGCCAAAGCCGCCGGGCTACTGCAGGAATTCGGTTACGAGGTGCACCAGAAGGTCGGTTCCACGGGCGTGGTAGGTATCCTGAGAAACGGCGAGGGCCCCACCGTGCTGATGCGCGCTGACATGGATGCCCTGCCCGTGGCCGAAGACACCGGGCTGCCCTACGCCAGCAAAGTGACGGCCGATGACGCGGGCGAAGAAGTACCCGTGGCGCATGCTTGCGGGCACGATGTGCACGTTGCCTGCCTCCTGGGAGCAGCGCGGCTGCTCGCCGAAAGTAAGTCCGCCTGGACCGGGACGTTCATCGCACTGTTCCAACCGGCGGAGGAACTGGCAGACGGCGCCCGCCGGATGATCGAGGGCGGCCTGGCCGGGATGATCCCGAAACCGGACGTCGCGCTCGCCCAGCACGTGCTCGCGTTTCCTTCCGGGCACCTCGGTACCCGCCCCGGCGCCTTCCTCTCCAGCGCGGACAGCATGAGGATCACCGTCTTCGGGCGGGGCAGTCACGGCTCCATGCCCCAACTGAGCGTAGACCCGGTCCTCCTGGCCGCCTCGATCGCTCTGCGCCTGCAAACCGTCGTCTCCCGCGAGGTCACCCCCGGTGTATTCGCCGTCCTCACGATCGGCCGGCTCAGCGCCGGAACGAAAAGCAATATCATCGCCGACCGTGCCGTGCTGGAGCTGAACATCCGTACCTTCGACAACGACACGCGCAAACTCGTTCTGGACGCAATCAGACGGATCGTCAGCGGGGAATGCAGCGCCGCCGGCTCCCCGAAGGATCCCGACTTCGAACTCTATGACCACTACCAGCTGACCACGAATGATCCCGACGTAACGGCAAGGGTGGACAAGGCCTTCCGCAGCCATTTCGGCAAGAAGGCAACCACTCTTGACCGGCAATCAGCCAGCGAGGACTTCAGTGAAATCCCGGACTCGCTGGGCATCCCCTACACGTACTGGGGACTCGGCGGGATCGATCCGGCACTTTACGCGAAGGCCGAAGCGGCCGGAACCGTCTCGAGCGATATTCCGGCCAACCACTCACCACACTTCGCGCCGGTCATCACCCCCACGCTTCAGACCGGTACAGCCGCCATTGTCGTCGCCGCGCTTGTCTGGCTCAAGCCCAACGCCTGAAACAGGGTGAGCTGTAGCCTCCCCCCAGGGCAGCCGCTGGCGTAGGCTGAGCGAATCATGTGAAGAGCGGACGGGCCGCAGTATCCCATCCGCAGACGAACGAAGGAGATACTACTATGTTGCTTTGGATAGCCATTATTATCGCCGTTCTCTGGCTGCTCGGCCTGCTTGGCAACATCGGCGGCGGCCTCATCCATATCCTTCTGGTCGTTGCCGTGATCGTCCTGATCGTTCACTTCGTCCGCGGCAGGTCCCGCGTCTAAAACGCAGTCTCTGAACGAAAGCCCGTGTCACTGACACGGGCTTTCCTGTTGCCCCTGCTCCCAATGGTTGTGTCCATTCATCCGTGGACCGGCCACTCGTGCCTGATGCTGAAGTCATAAGTATCGGCGAAAGAACTTTTCATCAACGTGCTTGGAGCATCAAGAAAGGGCCGACGGCGGCACTGAGGTGAGTGCCGCCGTCGACCCTTCCTTGGGGGCGTCAGGCTCCAACTGAAGGGGTGGGAGCAGTGGCTCTAGGCCACCGGGGCCTCCATCGCGTGGGCTTCGGTTCTGGTTGCCTGTAAGGCCGGGCCCGACGACGGATGCGCCGCAACCGCTGCGGCGTGCTCCGCGAGCACACCCGTCTGATGGCGGATCTTCAGCCGGTACAGCAGGGCCCCGCCCCCGGCGACGGCGGCAACGAAGATCACGCCGCCCCACTGCAGGTACCACTCGAACGGCGGCACCGAGTTGTAGATCTCCGGCCGCGGCCAGATCAGGTTCAGCGTCATGGCGCCGCCCCACAGGACCGCGAGGATATTCACCGGCAGGCCCCACTTGCCCAGGCTGAAGCCGGGCTCGGAGCCGTCGTCGGCCAGCGGCCACTTCTTCTGCAGGCGCTTGCGGAGCAGCGGAACGGTGACCAGCAGGTAGGACAGGTAAATCAGGACGATGCTGATGCTGGACAGGATGGTGAAAATCGCCGGCTGCATTACGTTGACCACCAGCGGGAGCACGGCCAGGATGCCGATGACGATCGCAGCAACAGTGGGGGTCCTGCGGACCGGGTCCACCTTGCCGAGCTGCCGGCTGAAGGGCAGGTTGTTGTCCCGGGCCATGGCGAACATCATCCGGATGGCGGCGGCGTGGACGGCCAGGGTGCAGACCACCACGGCTACCACGATGCACACCAGGAAGGCTTTTCCGAAGGGGCCGCCCAGCACTGAGAGCACCAGGTATTGCAGGCCGCCGTCGGCCGCCCCCAGCTTGGGATCGTTGAGATCCGGGGCTGCCAGGATGCCGAAGAGCAGGATCAGGCCGCCCAGCAGGAACGACGCCGTCACCGCACGGAGGATGGCCTTGGGTGCGGTGCGCTTGGGGTCCTTGGTTTCCTCGCCCAGCGAGCTTGCGGTGTCAAAGCCGTACATCACGTAGCCGGAGGCCATGGCGCCGATCATGAACACGCCGAAGAAGCCGAGGTCGTGCCCTTCGCCGAAACCGGCGGTGTCGAAGAAGACCTCGGGCCCCCGCACCACGTGCCAGCCCAGGGCGAGGATCAGCAGCACGGCCGCGATCAGCTCCACGAACACGCCGATGCTGTTGATCCTGGTCATGAGTTTCACGCCGAACGCGTTGATCATGGTGGAAATGCCGATCATGATGCTCGCCAGCAGCACACCGTTGAGGGCGAAGTCGTAGGTGCCCGTTCCATCTCCGATGAACTGGAAGCCGGACCAGAGCTGCGGCAGGGTGAGCTGCAAGGCCAGCGCCACGGCGCCGAGCGCCACGATGGACGAGATGAGCAGCAGCCACCCTGCGAGCCAGGACCACGTCCCGGTGGTGAGCCTCTTGGCCCAGTTGTACACCGATCCGGCAACCGGGTATCGGCCCGCCAGTTCGGCAAAACACAATGCCACCATCAGCTGGCCGGCGAAGACCAGCGGCCAGGACCACGCGTACGCAGGGCCGGCCATGGAAAAGCCAAAGTAGAACAGTTGAAAAACACCGGTGAGGATGGAGATGTAGCTGACGCCTGCTGCGAAGCTGGCAAACTTGCCGATGCTTCGGTCCAGGGTCTGCGTATAACCAAACTCGTCCATGCCGCTTGAATCAATACTCTTGCTGGGTTCCGCCATGTGGGACTCCTAAATCAGAAAAGCACGATAGTGATGACCGGCCGGCCGTGGCAAATGGAAGGTCGATGCCCTGCCGCCGGACCTCGCCTCTCAGGCGAGGGACGCGGTGAGCTCCATTTCTTCAATGGCCATGGCTTCGCCGGACCGGCTGGCGCGGATGAGGTCCGCGCAGCGCTCGCCGATCATCATGACGGTGATGTTGGGGTTGACGGTGACGTGCTCAGGCATGACGGAGGCATCGGCGACGCGAAGTCCTGTGACGCCCTTGACCCGCAGCTCGGGATCGAGCGGTGACATGCCGTCGTCGAGAGGTCCCATCCGGACGGTGCCTACCGGGTGGTACACAGTGTTGTGCGTCTTGCGGATGTAGTCCCGCAGCTCCTCGTCGGTCTGCGCCTCGATGCCCGGGGAAAGTTCCCGGCCCGCCCATTCGGCCATTGCAGGCTGGGCGGCGATTTCGCGGGCCTTGCGGATGCCGGCAACCATGACGCGCATGTCGTGGCCCTCCGGGTCCGTGAAATAGCGCGGGTCAACCATGGGCTTGTCCCGGAAGTCGCGGCTGCGCAGGCGAACGGTTCCGCGGGAGCGGGCGTGCGTGACGTTCGGGGTGAGGCTGAAGCCGTTCTCCGTGGTGGGGTAGCCGTGCCGCAGAGTGTTCATGTCGAACGGGACCGAGCCGTAGTGCATCATCAGGTCCGGCCGGTCCAGGCCGTCCTCGGTGGGGGTGAAGATGCCGATCTCCCACCACTGCGTTGAGGTCTGCACCATGGGCTGCCTGGCCTCGTACTGCACCACGCCTTCCGGGTGGTCCTGCAGGTGCTCGCCCACACCGGGGGAGTCCACCAGGACCTCGATGCCGTGCTGGGCCAGGTGCGCTGCCGGGCCGATGCCGGACAGCATCAGCAGCTTGGGGGAATCAATGGCACCGGTGGACAGGATGACCTCGCGGTGCGCGGAGAGCCGGTGGGTCCGGCCGAACGCTGAGTCCACCACGTCCACGCCGGTGCAGCGTTTGTCCGCGTCGATCACCAGCTGGCGGGCGCGGAGGCCGGTCAGTAGGGTGAAGTTGGGGCGCCCGATGATCGGGTGGATATAGGAAACGGAGCTGGAGGAGCGCGTGCCGTCCGCGCGGCGGTTGATCTGGAAGAAGTTGGCGCCGTTGACCACGGTGGTTCCGGTATTGAACTTCGCCCGGGGAATGCCGGCCTGTTCGCAGGCGTCCAAAAGCGCGACGCCGGCAGGATCCACCGGGGGCACGTTCATCAGGTGCACGGGGCCTGAGTCCCCGTGGTGCGGCGCGTCCGGGCCCGCGTCCTCGTTGGTCTCCAGCCGCTGGTAGAGCGGCCAGGCGGCGTCAGCGTTCCAGCCGCTGGCCCCGTACTTGGTCTCCCACTCGTCCAGGTCTTCGCGCGGCGCCCAGAAGGCGATGCAGGAGTTGTGGCTGGAGCAGCCGCCCATGACTTTGGCGCGGGCGTGGCGCATAAAGGAGTTGCCGTTTTCCTGCGGCTCCACGGGGTAGTCCCAGTCGTAGCCGGATTCGAGCAGCTCCATCCAGCGGTCCAGCTGCAGGATCTCGGGCAGGTTGCGGTCATCCGGGCCGGCTTCCACAAGGGCCACGGTCACCTCAGGATCTTCACTGAGCCGTGCGGCCACAGCCGCGCCGGCGGATCCGCCGCCGATGACGATGTAATCGAACGAGCGCTCGCTGAGGTCCTCGATGTTGTCGACGTGCATCTAGTTCTCCTTGCTGTGATCAGCAAACCAGCCGGTTACCTGCGGGTTGGTGTTCTGGTAGATGTGTTTGGCTTCCTGGTATTCCGCCAGCCCGGTGGGGCCAAGCTCGCGGCCGACGCCGGACTGGCCGAAGCCGCCCCACTCGGCCTGCGGGAGGTAGGGGTGGTAATCGTTGATCCACACTGTGCCGTGCCGCAGCCGGGATGCCACGCGCTGAGCCTTGCCGGCGTCCTGGGTCCAGACCGCGCCGGCCAGCCCGTAGATGGTGTCATTGGCGGTGGCGACGGCCTCATCCTCGGTGCGGAAGGCTTCCACGGTCACCACGGGGCCGAACGCCTCATCGGTGACCACGGACATGCCTCGCTGCACCTGGTCCAGGATGGTCGGCTGGTAGTAGTAGCCGGCGTCGTACTTCTCCCCGGCAGGTGCCGCGCCGCCGCTGCGGAGCCGTGCGCCTTCCTGGAGGCCGCGCTGGACGTAAGTGTGCACTTTGTCCCGGTGGGCCGCGGAGATCAGCGGCCCGGTTTCGGCAGCGTCGTCAAACGGACCGCCAAGCCGGATGCCCTGCGCGCGGCGGACCAGTTCCTCGACGAAGCGTTCGGCGATCGATTCCTCCACCAGCAGCCGTGCCCCGGCGGAGCAGACCTGGCCAGAGTGGACGAAGGCCCCGTTCAAGGCATTGTCGACGGCGGCGTCGAAGTCCGCGTCCGCGAACACCACATTGGGGTTCTTGCCGCCAAGCTCCAGCGCCACCTTCTTGACCGTCCCTGCGGCCGCCGCCGCGATACGCTTGCCGGTTTCCAGGCCGCCGGTGAAGGAGACAAGGTCGACGGCGGGGTGTTCCGAAAGGGGTGCACCCGCCTCGGCGCCGGGTCCCGTCACGAGGTTGGCGACGCCGTCGGGAAGGCCAAGGTCCTGCAGCAGTTGCATGGCCAGGATGGCGGTGGAAGGTGTCAGCTCGGAAGGCTTGAGGACGAAGGTGCAGCCGGCGGCGAGGGCGGGGGCAATCTTCCACGCCGCCTGGAGCAGGGGGTAGTTCCAAGGCGTGATCAGGCCGCAGACACCCACGGGCTCGTAGACAATTTTGCTGACGACGGCGGGGTCCCCGGCATCGACCATGCGTCCGGCCTGTTGCCCTGCAAGCCTGCCGAAGTATTCGAAGCAGGCCGCGATGTCGTCCATGTCGATGCGGCTTTCGACGATCCGCTTTCCGGTGTCCAGCGACTCCGCCCGGGCAAACTTTTCCCGGCGTTCGCGCAGTTCCGCAGCGACCTTGAGCAGGAAGGTGCCGCGCTCGGGTGCCGGGACCCCGGACCAGACACCGGAATCGAAGGCGGCCCGGGCTGCGGCGATGGCCCGCTCCGCATCTTCCCGGCCGGCCTCGGAGACAGTGGCTGCCAGTTCGCCGTCGGCCGGGTTGCGGATCTGGCGCACGGCGCCGGACGCGGCCGGCTCCCATGAGCCGTTGATGAACAGTGTGGAGGCTGCCGTGTCAGTGGATGGTGTGGCGTATGTCATACGCAGGACAGTAATGGAGATTGAACGAGTGTTCAATACTTATTTTGAACAAACGTTCAATGTGACGTGAAGTGCCGGTACCGGCGAAGGCCGCCTTGTTCTAGTGCTCCTGAAGCGCGCTGTGGCTGTCGCCGTGGCCGCTGTTTTGATCCTGGGCCGGCGCAAATGCGATCTGCTCCGTGCGGGTGATGCTTCGCTTGATGGACTCCTTGTCCACGCCGAGAAGCGACGTCAGCCACATGCCGTTCTGTACCACCACAATGTCGGATGCCCGCTCCCTGCACTCCTCCCACGACAGTCCGGGCTGGGCATTGGAGACCAGTGCAGCGAGCCCGTCGATGTAGCGGTCGAAGGCGGCGGCGTTGATTTGCGCGTAGTCCTCGTCTGCCTGGGCGAGGGCCCAGAGGTGCAGGCGCAGGGACAGGTAGCGGGTGGTCAGCAGATCAGCGCCCGCAACGCGCCGCAAAGCCTTGCGCAATTGTTCGTCCGGGGCCAACGACGCGTCCGGCGCAACCAGCAGGAGGTCGTGCTCGTCCACCCGGCGCAGGGCTGCGCGGATCAGGCTCGTCTTGTCGTCGTAGTAGTAGTTCACCAGGCCCAGCGCGACGCCGGCTTCGCGGGCTACGGCACGCATGCTGACCCCTGAAATACCGTGCCGCGAGAGCAGATCCATCGCCGCTTCGAGAATGCGCGACTGCCTGTCGATCTGTTCTCCATTGTTCACGGTATTTGTCCCCATCTGGCCAGACTATTGCCAAACCCGGGGCAGTGCACTTTCGGTGCCGCCCGGACACAGGTTGCGGCCCTCAGAGCCTGGTTGTTGATTGACCGGCGACAAACATGAAGAATCCCCGCCTTGCCGGAGCGAAGCGGGGATCCATTCGTCGGCAGGTCCGCCTACTTCTTGGGCAGGCCCGCCGGGTTCAGCTGGGACTTCTGGATGGCCTCGGAAGACAGGCCCCAGCGGTCCAGGATCTTGGCGTAGGTGCCGTTCTCGATCAGCTTGTTTAGGGCAGCCTGGGCAGCAACGGCCAGGCCGTTGTCCTTCTTGGTGGTAAAGGCGATTTCGGCAGTCAGCGGCCAGCCGCCGTTGAGGGTGCCCACCTGCTTGCTCTTGCCGTCCTGGGCTGCCTTGTAGGCGGCACCCGCGTTGGGCCCGAACGTCAGGTCCGCGCGGCCCGACTGAAGGGCCAGGGTGGAGGCCGAGTCGTCGTCGTAATACTGGAACTCAACAGGCTTCAGGCCGTTCTTTTTGTTTTCCTCGTCCCAGCGAACCAGGATGGCTTCCTGGTTGGTGCCGGAGCCGACGATGATGCGCTTGCCGGCAACGTCCTTGGCTTCCTTGATCTCGCCGATGTCCGAATCGCTCTTGGCGTAGAAGCCCAGCAGGTCGTTCCGGTAGGTGGCGAAATCGAACTTTTCCTTGCGCGCCTCGGTGACCGTGACGTTGGAGAGCACCGCTTCGTATTTGGCGGATTCGATACCCAGGGGCCAGTCAGCCCAGGCCACGGGAAGAGCCTCGACCTCCAGCCCCAGCGTCTCGCCCACCGCGTAGGCGATGTCCAGCTCGCTGCCGATGAGGGTCTTGTTGTCGGTGGCGAAGAGGCTCAGTGGCGCTGTGCCGCCGGTGCTCACCACAGTGAGCTTGCCATCAGCCTTGATGGTTTCAGGGACCAGCGCTGCGGCTGCGGGGTCCACGGAGACCTTGAAGCGGTCCTGCTGCGGGGACAGGTTGAAGGTCTTGCCTGCTGCGGTGCTGGAGGATCCCGACGTCGGTGCTGTCGCCGCCGTCGCGCCCGGATCTGAGCAGGCTGCCAGCCCCAGCAGCGCGGTGATGGTGAGGGCCACGGCAGCAGCCGGTTTCGCCTTGATAATGGCCATTTTTCCTCCTTGAGGTAGGTATTTGATGCAACGGAACGGGTTCGTTGCAGCAACTATCCGGCAGCGTGAGCTGGTGAATCAAAGGCGCTGAAACCCGGAGATACAGGGAGTAACTGCAGGTCACGCGAGGACCGCGGCGGTCACATTCGAAAAGCGAGTACTCGGTCAAAACCAAGTAGTGCCCGTTGAGTACTCGCTCAGAAGACGAGTACTTAAGGAGCAAAGACAAGTGGGGGATTACGCGTGTGCCCTGCCTTGGCACGACCTACTGTTGCCTGAGGAAGCGGCCAGAGTGGGCCGCCCAATGGTCTCACCAGGAGTTCGTATGCGCGCTTTCGCGTCAAAGCCTGTCCTCACACGTCGCCTTGCCGCTGCGGTGGTCCTGCCGGGTCTGCTGACCACGAGCCTGGTGCTGGTCCAGCCGGCGGTTGCGGCGACCACGTCCACCACGGGGATCTGCAGCGGCGTGGTGAACCAGCTCGCGCACCGGGGCGCTGTCCAGGAAAACCTCCTGAAGAACGCGGCGAAGAAGAACGCGGACATCATCGCTAAGCTGGAGGCGGAACGGGCGCCGTTGCAGTCGGAAAAAGACAGGCTCAACGCCGAGATTGCCGGTATTGAAGCTCAACTTGCTGGCCTTGCCAGCGAGGAGTTGCAGTTGGAAGACGCCATCAAGGTCACCGAAGGGGAAATCGCAAAGCTCGCCTCCGATTGGACGGATACCCAAACTGAGTCAGATGCTGCGAACGAGGCCCTCGCTGAACTGCAGGAGGAGAAGGCCAAGCTCGTAGCCAGCATCACCCCTCTCCGGGAACAAGAGGCGGCCGCCTCTGCTGCTGCTACCGATCTGAAGGCGAAGGCCGCAGCCCTGGCTGAAGAGATTGCCGGCGTCCAGAGCAACATCGATGCTGCCGACGCCCAACTGCTCACCCTGCAGCAGTCCTCGGCTGAGGCTGCCGACGCGGTGGAAAAGAAGAAGGCTGCCATTGAGGTGGCAGAAGACCAACTTGCTGCTCTAACCGCCAACGCGGAGGCAGCGGCGGGGGCTGTAGTTGCTGCCCGCAATGCCTTTACTGGAGCGGAAGCTGAGCTAGCGGCGAGTGTAGCCGCGGGAAACACTGCGATGGAGGCGTTGCAGGAGCAGCAGTCTGCAGTCGATGCCGCAAAGGTGACTCTAGAGACCCTTCAGGCCACCGCAGCAGCCGCGGACAGTGCTGCTGCCGCAAAGACCGCGGAAGCTGCAGTAGCCCAGGCCCAGCTGGCTAGCCTTAAAGTCGCCGCGGATGGCGCTGCGGCAGCTCTAGCCGAGAAGAACGCCCAGATCCAGACGGCACGGACCAATTTGGCAACGCTTGAGTCCAGCGCTGCCATGGCTGCTGTCGCCGTGCAGAGCAACACCGACGCCCTCGCCGTCATCGCAGGGCAAATCAGCACACTTACAAGCCAGATCGATGACAAGACCGACGCCATTAGCGCGACGCAGACCAAGCTGACCACGGCACAGTCTGAACTAGGCACTCTTCAGACCAGCAAAACCAGCCTCGAAACAGAGATCGCAGTGTTGACGGCGAAAATCGATAAAAACAACGGCAACGCGAACGGCCTCGTTTCCCAGCGCTCGGAGAAGCAGGCGCTGTTGGCGACTGTCACCGGGTCAATCAGCGATAAGACCGTGCTGATCTCAGGGCTGCAGGGGGACTTGGCAACCCTGGATGGCCAGGTCTCGATCTTGAACAATCAGTTGCTGGCGAAGCAGCAGGAGAGCAGCTCCTTGCAGCAGCAAGCCGCACCCCTGCAGGCCACCCTGACCGCGGCCAGCACCGCGGTAACAACCAAGGAAGCTGAAATAGCTGGCCTGAACGACCAGCTGCCTGCTCTCCAGGGCGCGGTTACTAAGGCGAGCACTGCACTTGCTGGCCAGCAGGCGGACTTGGACGATTCGCAGCAGCAGCTGACGGAATCTCAGGCTGCAGCTGCCCGGGCGGCGGCGGACGTCGCTGCACAAGAAGAGGTTGTAGCAGGTCTCGAAGCGCGGCTGCGGATTCTCGCAGTGGATGTGGAAACTGCGAAGCAAACTATCGCGGACCAGAATGCCCTTCTGGAGGAAAAGAGATCCGTGCTGGAAAGCACTCAAGCGGCTGAGGCTTCGGCCGCAGCCGCTGTGGCGGACAAGAAAGCTGAACTGTCCACCCTCCAGGGTCAGATGCCCGGCCTCATGGCCGCCGCCGATGCCGCCAACAAAGCAGTTGTCGGGAAAACCAGCGAGATCGCCTCGTTGAATCTGATCATGGACGGGTTGGTCAGCAGGCTCGCTGGGTTGAACACGGACATCAAGGCTAAGGAAGCCGAGATCGTCTCCCTCCAAGCCAGGGTGGCCCCCCTCCTTGAGGAGCTTAATCAGATCAACGGTGAGATCAGCTCCACGGAAGCGGCCCTGAAGCTACTGCAGTCCCAGCTGACTGCCCTGGACGGCCAGCTGACATCGGCCCAGGGGACCCTGAGGACATTGGAGTCCCAAAAGAAGACCAACAAGGATACAGTCGCCGCGCAGAAAACGCTGGTGGCCGGTCTTCTGACCCAGCTCGGGGCAGTCCAAACGAAGATCAACGCAATCGACGCCCAGATAGGGTATGGAGGTTGCGCCGTCTGATTCCGCAGTTGGTTCAATGACCAGCCCCCAACGACGTACGCCGCAAAGAAGTGGCCCGGCCAACAGGCCGGGCCACTTCTTTGTGCCGGAGTGCTGCTCCGGCCCTTTTTCCTGTGGGTCTACTCGCCGGCGGCTTCGAGCTGGGCGTAGGTATCGTCGTCGAGCGTGATGCCCGCGGCGGTCATGTTCTCTTCAAGGTGCTTCACCGAGCCGGTGCCGGGAATCGGCATCATCACGGGGGAGCGGCGGAGCAGCCAGGCCAGCGCAACCTGCGACGTAGTGGCATCCAGGCGCTTGGCGGCCTCGTCCAGCGGTCCACCCGGCCGCGCCAGTTCGCCGGCTGAAATGGGAGCCCAGGGAATGAATCCAATCCCGTTCTCCTCCGAGTACCGCAGCACGTCCTCCGAGCTCCGGTCCGTCAGGTTGTAGCGGTTCTGCACGGTTGACACGGTGAAATACTTCCCGGCCGCCTCAAGTTCGGCCACGCTGACCTGCGAAAGTCCCAGCGCCCGCACCTTGCCCTCGTCCTGGAGTTCGCGGAGCACACCGAACTGCTCCTCAGCGTCCACCTTGGGGTCGATCCGGTGCAGCTGCAGCAGGTCCAGGGCGTCCACCTTCAGCTTCCGCAGGCTCAGTTCGGTCTGCTGGCGGAGGTATTCCGGGCGGCCCACGGGAATCCATCTGTTGGGCCCGGTGCGGGCGAACCCGACTTTTGTGGCGATCTTCAGGCCGTCCTTGTACGGGTGCAGCGCCTCAGCCAGGATCTCCTCGCTGATGTTCGGGCCGTAGGAGTCGGCGGTGTCGATGAAGTCGACGCCGAGTTCGACGGCGCGTCGCACCACGGCCACGGCGGCCTGGCGGTCCGCGGGCTCGCCCCAGACGCCGTCGCCCACAATGCGCATGGCACCGAAGCCGAGCCGGTGCACCCTTCCGAGGTCTTTCAGGTCGATGGTTGCGGACAGTTCCAACTTGTTTGTTGTCTCCAGGCTCATAGGGGCGGCAACCTCATCAGCCTGCTGAGTATTCCGGAAGTCACAGAAATAAGCCGGCCGCCGCCGTCGTTATATCTTCTGTGCCCGCCGCGACTAGGCCCGCACATCCTACGAAAAGTTCTGAAAGGCCGGCACTCACCGTGACTCTTCCCCTCTCCATCCTTGACCTGGCAACCATCGGCAAGGGCCAGACGGCGGCGGAGAGCTTCGCGGGCAGCGTGGCGATGGCGCAGAGCGCGGAGCGGCTGGGATACCGGCGGGTCTGGTACGCCGAGCACCACAACATGTCCTCCATCGCCTCCTCCGCCACCAGCGTGCTGATCGCCCACGTTGCCGCGCACACCGAAAGCATCCGGCTCGGTGCCGGCGGCGTGATGCTGCCCAACCACTCGCCGCTGACCATCGCAGAGCAGTTCGGCACCCTGGAGACGCTGCACCCGGGCCGGATCGACCTCGGCCTGGGCCGCGCACCGGGCAGCGACCAGAACACCACGCGCGCCCTGCGTCGCGACCCCATGTCCGCGGACAGCTTCCCCCAGGATGTCCTGGAGTTGCAGGGCTACCTCACCGGCCCCACCCGGATCCAGGGGGTTGAAGCCACCCCGGGCAAGGGCACCAACGTTCCGCTGTACATCCTGGGATCCTCCCTGTTCGGTGCGCGCCTGGCCGCCCAACTGGGGCTGCCGTACGCGTTTGCCTCCCACTTTGCCCCCAACGCCCTGCAGGATGCCGTGGCCATCTACCGCCGGGAGTTCAAGCCCTCGGCGCAGCTGGACGCGCCGCACGTTATCGCCGGTGTGAACGTGGTTGCCGCCGATTCCGCCGCGGAGGCGCAGGCCATGCTGCGGGCCACGATGCGGGCGCGGGTGTCCCTGTTCTTTGGCGGGGGCCGCGAGTTCACCGACGACGAAGCGGACATGATCCTCGACTCGCCGCAGGGCCAGCACGTCTCGCAGATGATGACCTACTCGGCGGTGGGGACGCCGGATGCCGTCATCGATTACCTGGACGGGTTCGGCAAGCACGCCGACGCCGATGAGCTGATCGTTGCCCACCAAAGCAACGGCACGGAGGAGCGGCTGCGTTCGGTGGAGCTCCTGGCCCAGGCTGCCGGGCTGGTACGGGTCTAGCCTCCCGGGCGCCCCGCATGGCCGGGGCAGTTCGCTGGGGCAAGCCCGCTGCCCATTTCCGGGACTTTTACACATACGCAATGAAGGGGACTTTCGGGGGAAACCGCCGGGGCTGAGGATAGGACTTGCCTCCTCGGGAATCGCTGGGATTCCCGGGAGGGGCACCAACCGGTAGTCCGCAGGCAATCCAGCGGCTGAAGTCCCGGCCTGGTTCTGCCTTAGGGGTACGCGCATGGCGACGCCTTTGAACCAAAGCGTGGCGGATTCCGCGCTGCTCACGCGTTCCCTCCCGCTGGAGATGCTCCGGGCCTTCGTCCAGTCGGATGCGGCGGACAACGGGCTGACGCCTGCGCTCCTCGCGGAGCTCAAAGTACTGGCGCGCGTTCCCGGGCTGCTGGTGGCCTGCAACTACGGCGGAACCCTCTGCGACGCCGAGGGCATCTCCACGGAGATCCTCCCGCTCGGCAGCGCCGCCATAGCCCTGCGCGCCCTTGCAGCCCTCCCCAACACCCACGCGGCCATCATTTCGGGGCGCTCGCTCCGTGATCTTGCCGCCGTATCACGCCTTCCGGTGGAGGTTCATCTCATCGGCTCGCACGGCGCGGAATCGGATATGGGCTTCGCACACGCCCAGACCCTGGCGACCGAATCAGTCCTGCAAAAAGTCAACGCCGGGCTCAATGAGGCCGTGGGTTTCCAAAAAGGCATCTGGATCGAACGCAAACCCGTGGCCGTTTCGGTCCACACCCGCCCCGCCCCGCCGGACGTCGTGGAGTCGGTGACGGAAACCGCCCGGGAGATTGCCCGCGTGCACGGCCTGTTCTTCATTGTGGACGGTTCGGTGCTGGACCTGTCCGTGGTGGAGCCGTCCAAAGCGGAGGCGCTGGAGAGCCTCCGATCCCGGCTCGGAGCCAGCGCTGCCATGTTCGCCGGGGATGCCTACAGTGACGAACTGGCCATCGCCACCCTGCGCGGGCCGGACCTCGGGCTGCGGGTAGGGCCCGGGGAGACCGCCGCGGCGCACCGCGTCCGCGACCCGGAATCCTTTGCCCGGGTCCTTGCCCTCCTCTTCGAACTGCGCCGGGCCTGGCTATTCGGCGAGGACGCCGTAGGCCTTGAGCGGCACACGATGATCGGGAACGGGTCCTCCACCGCGCTGCTGACACCCGATGCGAAAATCTGCTGGATGAGCCACCCGCTGCCGGATTCCGGGTCCTTGTTTGCCCACATCCTGGGCGGAGACGCTGCCGGGCACTTCTCTGTGGAGCCGGTCAAGGCCTCCCAGGTGCTGGGGCAGCGGTACGTGGACAGCACCATGATTGTCGAAACCCGGTGGGCGGACGTCACGGTCACGGACTACCTGGAGCCTGCCCCGGACGGCATCACCAGCCTGGTCCGGGTGCTCTCCGGCAACGGCGCCGCCAGGATCACCTTTGCTCCCCGGCCGGACTACGCCAATGCCCCGTTCAGCATGGAGGCGCGCGGCGGTGAACTCCACGTTGTGGGCACCTCAGAACCGATCATCCTGTTCGCCCCCGGGGTCACCTTCAGCATCACCTCGGACGGGCGCCACGCTACAGCCACAGCATCCGTGAACCTGCAGGACGGTCCCGTGGTCCTCAACCTTCGCTGCGGCGATACGGAACCACAGCCCGCGGACCCGGAAGGTGAGACGGAGCGGCGGTCGGGGGTGGCCCTGCATGCCCGGCAGTGGGTCCAGAAACTTGTGCTCCCGTCCGTCAAACCCTCCCTGGTGCGGCGGTCGGCCCTGGTGCTCCGCGCCCTGGTGCACGAACCCACGGGTGCAGTCCTCGCCGCCCCCACCACGTCGTTGCCTGAGGGAATCGGCGGGACAAGGAACTGGGACTACCGGTACTGCTGGCTGCGGGACGGATCCATGACGGTCAACGCGCTGGTGGACCTTGGCTCCACGGCGGAGGCTGCCGGATTCCTGGGCTGGCTGGGGCGGATCCTCGAACACGCACCCGGCCCAGAATGGCTGCACCCCCTGTACTCGGTGACCGGCGCGCCGCTCTCCACGGAAGCCGTCGTCGACAGCCTTCCCGGGTACGCCGGCTCCCGCCCCGTCAGGATCGGCAACGCCGCGGACCACCAGGTACAGCTGGACGTCTTCGGGCCCGTTGCTGAACTGATCCATGCCCTGAGCGAGCGGGAAAGCGCGCTCGCCGACGACCACTGGGAACTGATGGTCCAGATGGCCTCAGCGGTCCTGGCCCGCTGGCACGAACCCGACCACGGCATCTGGGAAGCCCGGCGTGCAGCCCGCCACCACGTCTACTCCAAGGTGATGTGCTGGGTGACCCTTGACCGGGCGTTGCGGACTGCGGCCCGCCACGGCCGGGAGCCGGACCCGGCCTGGGCTCCGACCGCCGGCACCATCCGGGAAGAGGTGCTGCGCGAAGGCTGGGACGAGTCGGCGCAGTCCTACACCGTGGCGTACGACAGTCCGGACCTTGATGCTGCCGTCCTGCACATCGGCCTCTCCGGCCTGCTGGATGTTGCGGACCAGCGCTTCCTGAACACCGTCACTGCGGTGGAGCGGGAGCTGCGGGTGGGGCCCACCGTCTTCCGGTACAGGTACGACGACGGCCTGCCGGGCCTGGAGGGCGGGTTCCACATCTGCACCACCTGGCTGATCGAAGCCTACGTGGCGGTAGGCCGGATCGATGAGGCCTGGGACCTGTTTGACCAGCTGGTGAACCTTTTCGGGCCCACCGGGCTGCTGCCGGAGGAGTACGACCCCGGCACGGAGACCCATCTGGGGAACCATCCGCAGGCCTACTCGCACCTGGGCTTCATCCGCTGCGCCCGGCTACTGGACGAACACCAGGGCAGGAGATAGCAGGTGTGCGTTTTGGGTACCTAGAGTGGAGGTAACAGGGACCCAAACCGAAACGAGACTGATGATGACCGCCCGAACCCAGGGAGTGGGGTTCCGCTCTGAACGGGGCCCTATTCTCATTGCCCTGATGCTGTCCACCGGACTGGTGGCCATCGATTCCACCATCGTGGCCACCGCCGTGCCGTCGATCGTTCGGGACGTGGGCGGGTTTGAATCGTTCCCCTGGCTTTTTTCGGCATACCTGCTGGCCCAGGCCGTCTCGGTGCCCATCTACGGGAAGCTGTCCGACATGGTAGGCCGCAAGCCGATCATCCTGGCGGGCATCGGGCTGTTCCTGCTCGGATCCATACTCTGCGGGATCGCCTGGAGCATGCCCGCCCTGATCGCCTTCCGGGCGCTGCAAGGGCTCGGCGCGGGAGCGGTGCTGCCCGTGTCCATCACCATCGCCGGCGACATTTATTCGCTGGAGGAGCGCGCCAAAGTGCAGGGCTACCTGGCCAGCGTGTGGGCTGTCTCCTCGGTGGTAGGCCCCAGCCTTGGCGGTATCTTCTCCGCCCTGGGCATCTGGCGGGGCATTTTCCTGGTCAACGTTCCGCTGTGCCTCCTGGCCTCGTGGATGCTGCTCCGGACCCTGCATGAGAACGTGGAGCGCGCCAGGCACCGGGTGGACTACGCCGGTGCGGCCCTGCTGGCGGGGTCACTTGGCCTGCTGATCCTTGGCGCCCTCCAAGGTGGCCAGGGGTGGGAGTGGAATTCAACGATAAGTATTGGCATCTTCGTGGTAGGCGGGGCGCTGCTGGCCGTGTTCCTGGTGGTGGAGCGGCGGGCCGCGGAGCCGGTCCTGCCGTCCTGGGTGGTGTCGCGGCGGCTTCTCGGCACCACCGCGCTGGTGTCCTTTGGAGTCGGGGCAGTGATGATTGGCCTGACCTCCTACGTGCCCACGTTCCTGGAAGGGGCGCTGCACAGCTCGCCCCTCATTGCAGGCCTGGCGCTCGCGGCACTCACCCTTGGCTGGCCCATCAGCGCCTCGCAGGCGGGCCGGTTCTACCTGCGGATCGGGTTCAAGGCCACCGCGTTGATCGGGATCTCCATTACCGTGGTGGGCCTGCTGGTCCTGACGCTTACGGCTGCCACTCCCAACGTGGCCCTGGTGGCAACCAGCTGCTTCGTGGTGGGACTCGGTTTGGGCCTGGTGGCCACTCCCACCCTGATCTCTGCACAGTCCAGCGTTTCCTGGAATGAGCGCGGCGTGGTCACCAGCAGCAACATGTTCGCCAGGTCTATCGGCAGCGCACTTGGCGTGGCCGTCTTCGGCGCCGTGGCCAATGCGGTCTACGGGAACACAGCCGGCGAAGGTGATGCTCCCGCCGTGGTGGCCGCTTCCGGCGCGGTCTTCCTGGCGGCGCTGGTGGGCGGGATCCTCACTGTAGCCGCGGTGTTGGCCATGCCTGCAGTTCATGCAAGCCCGGACGCGCAACCGGCTGCACAGCCGGGCGCCCGTCCGCTTCCCGACAGTGCCGAAGACAGCCCGCAGCAGCGCTGACAGCTAACGCGAGGCTCTGAAAATCTCGGGCGCCGGCCGCGTACCCGTAGCTAGGTCGGCCAGGATCCGGCCCACCACGGGGGTGAACTTGAACCCGTGCCCGGAGAATCCGGCGCCGATCACCACGGGGCCGATCCGGTCCAGGATGAAGTCCTCATCGGGAGTGGTGGTGTACGTGCAGCTGATGGCCTCGAACGAATCGGCGTCCACGCCCGGGAGCCAGGTCCGCGCGTAGCCCTGCAGGGCCGCGAGCTGCGCGGGTTCTGGCTGGAAAGAGCGCCGGTCCGGGTCAACCAGCGGGCCTACGCCGTGCCAGCCGGCCTTGATGCCCTCGCCCGGGGTCTGCATCCCGTAGACGGGGGAGTACCAGTTCCTGTATTCCGCGCTGGTGCCTGGCATGTGATTGAACCCGGGCCAGACCGCCTCGCCATCGGCCATCCGGAAGTGCGCCGGCTGCTCCTGGGTGACCCGAAGCTTCGGAATCCGGAGCCCTGCGCCGCTGGCGCCGAGGAGTTTCTCTGTCCAGCCGCCGGCCGTGACCACAACCTGGGCGGCGGTGACCACCTCGGTGCCTGCCTCAGATTCCAAAGCCAGCCGGACGCCGTCGTCCATCACCTTCAGGTCGACCACTTTGGTGTGGTGGCGGATTTCAGCGCCCCGGGCTGCTGCGAGCCGCTGGAAAGCGGGGAGTGCCGCCTCGGGGTTGAGCTGCCCGCCGTCGGGCATGTGCAGTGCCTGCTGGTCGAAACGGATGCCGCGCCAGCGCTGGCCCGCCTCCGCGGGGGACAGGAATTCGGCGCGGATGCCCGCGTGGTCCAGCGCCGCGGCGACGTCCGGAAGCCGCGGGTCCGGGCCGTGATTGACGATGCCCGTGCGGGCCAGCAGCGTCTCGCCGCTTTCCTGCTCCAGTTCGTCCCACAGAGCCAGCCCCTCAGCCAGCATGGCCACGTATTCGGGACGGTAGTAACCCGGATTCAGGTTGCGCGTACTGCCGTGCGAGGCGCCGATTTTATGCCCCGGCCCGAACTGCTCCACCAGCGTCACCTGCCGTCCGCGGCGGGCCAGCGCCCAGGCTGCGGCCGATCCCATGGCTCCGCCGCCCACCACCACGGTGTCCAGCATCTTTTCCATCAATGTCCCCTCACGTCAGCAGCAGCGCTACGCCAATCATCGCCGGAACGGCCACAACGGTAGTAATCAGCACGGTGTCCTTGGCCACCGTGAGGCCGGTCTTGTAACGGCTGGCCGCCACAAAGACGTTCTGCGCGGTGGGCAAGGCGGACGTGACCACCACGGCGAACAGGGCGTGGTCCGCCATGCCGAGCGCGAAACGGGCGAAGAGATACGCCAGCGCCGGCTGGATGGCCAGTTTGAAACCGCTCGCCAGCAGGGTGTCCAGGCGCCGGCCTGCAACCGCCTGCAGCGGACGGGTGCCGTTCAGGCTCATGCCGAAGGCGATGAGCATGGCCGGGATGGCAGCGCCGCCGATCAGGTGGATGGGCTCCATCACCAGCGGTGGAACCTGCCAGCCGGTCCCGGCCACCACCAGGCCCAGTGCGGAGCCCACAATCATGGGATTGCGCAGGATCATCACCGCAAAACTCAGGGGCGTGGTGCGGTGCGCGCTGGTGCTGGAGTCCAGGATCATCAGGAACAGCGGGGTGAAGAACGCCAGTTGGAAAATCAGCAGCGGCGCCACATAGCTGGCATCACCCAGGACATAGACGGCGATGGGAATGCCCAGGTTGGCGGAGTTGGCGAGCGACGCCGCCATGGCGCTCATCAGGGATTCGGGCAGGGAACGCTTGAGCCACCATTTGGCGATGGTGAAGAAGATGCCGGCCGTGGCGATGGCCGCCACCGCCGTCACCAGCAGGGGTGCGGCAAAGACTTCGGCGAGGCGGGCCTTGCCCAGCGTTTCGAAGAGCAACGCGGGGCTGGCCACAAAGAAGGTGAGGGAGCTGAGGACCTGCCGTGCATTGTCGCCCAGGATTTTCTGCCGGCCCACGAACCAGCCCACCAGGATGATGCACCACACCACAAAGAAGCCTGCCAGTACACCTAGCACGGGGTCACCGGCGACTTATCCCTCAGGGCGCGGCGGAGGTGGGTACCGGGATGCACGCTCCGGCTAGACGGTGGCGTTGTTAAGCGCGAAAGGGGGGCGCATCATCCCGGGAGTGAGGCCCTCAGCGGGGTCGTTGCCCAGCTGGATCATCCGGTTGTTCCCGTCCACGTGAACCACCCGCGGTTCATAGGCCTTGGCCTCTTCGGTGGTCATTTGCGCGTAAGTAATCAGGATGACAAGGTCGTTCTCGTGCATGAGGTGCGCCGCTGCACCGTTGATGCCGATCACGCCGGAGCCGCGCTCGCCGGCAATCGTGTAGGTCTCAAGCCGTGCGCCGTTGGTGATATCCACAATGGACACGAGCTCGCCGGGGAGGATGTCGGCGGCCTCAAGCAGGTCCAGGTCTACGGTGACGGAACCTACGTAGTGCAGGTCGGCGTGCGTGACGGTGGCCCGGTGGATTTTGGACTTGAACATTGTTCGATTCATAACGGCATCATTCTAGCGCCGGGCTCTGATCCGCGCAGTGACGCAGGGAACACTGACGCCCGACCTTTGGGAGGAAACGTACGACGGCGGCCGGTCACCCGGCGTCGTTCCCCGCCACCGCCGCAGCTGCTGCAGCAAGGGTCTCCCGGGCGGCCAGGATGGCCGGCCGCTGTGCGCTGGAGCGCCGGACGGAGGTAAAAACGGTGCGGTGCGGCTTGCCCGGAAGCTCCAGCAGCCGGGCCGTGGTGCCGCGCCCGGTCCACACCAGGTCCGGCATGAGGGCCACTGCGTTGCCTGATTCGATCAGCCGGATCTGGGCCTGAAGGTCGGCGGTTTCAAAGCGCACGTCGGGCTCGAAGCCGGCGCTGCGGCACGCCTGCTCCGCCCAGTGGCGGGATGCCGCCCCCCGCGGCTCCATGACCCAGGCGAGTCCCGCGGTGTCCTCGAGCGAACGGACGGCGGGCGCGTCGTCGGACGCGGGTGGAACCGCCAGGCGGATGGCATCGGTGGTCAGCCGGACCCGGTCCAGTTCGGGGTAACGCGGGGCCGCGTGGCCCGGGTACTGTTCGGCAATGACGAGGTCGAAATCCCGTGCCCAGGTCTCGTGGAGCGCCGTTTCGGGCTCGCGCTGGATCATTTCGATGCGGACCTCGGGGTAGGCCTTGGTCATCCTCGTCAAGGTGTCCGGCATCAGGGCCAGGGCCGCGGACTGGAACACCGCGATCCGGACAGTGCCCGTGACGGTGGTCAGGGAAGCGGCGAGGTCCGCCTCCGCCTGCTCCATGGTTTCCAGCAGGTTCGCCGTGTGCGCCACCAGCACTTCGGCCTGCGGCGTGAGCTGGACCCGCCGGCCGGTTTTCCGGAGCAGTTCCACGCCCACTTCCTTTTCCAGGAGGGCCAGCTGCTGCGATACCGACGACGGGCTGTACTGGAGTGCCTCGGCCACCTCTGCCAGAGTCCCGCGGATGCTTAATTCCCGAAGCAGGCGGAGCCTGCGGACGTCAAGCATGAGGAAATCCTTACCGAAACTAATGAATATAGGTTAGAAGTAGTCACTTTATCTAACGCAAGCACCCTTGCATACTGTTGGGACCGAGTTACCCCCGTCACAAGCGATTCTTCGCGCGCCGTGATGGGGTCGCACCCAAGCAGGAGTTCCTGATGAGCAGTAGAGATATGACCCAGTCGATCATGCGGCGCAAACCTATCGACGACATCGAGGAAGAAAACAAACACAGCGGCCTTTTCAAGTCACTCGGACTGTGGCAGCTGACGGCTATTGGTGTAGGCGGAATCATCGGCGTCGGCATCTTCTCCCTTGCCGGCCTGGTGGCAGCAGGCAGCGGCGACAACCCGGGTGTGGGGCCCGCGGTGCTGATCTCGTTCCTGATCGCGGGCCTCGCCTCGGCGGCGGCCGCGCTTTCGTACGCAGAGTTTGCCGGCATGATTCCCCGCGCCGGCTCCGCCTATACCTACGGATATGTTGCCCTGGGTGAGGTAATTGGCTGGTTCATCGGCTGGGACCTGCTGCTCGAGTACATCGCCATCGTGGCCGTGGTGGCCATCGGCATCTCCGGCTACTTTGACGCCTTCCTCTCGGGCATCGGCATCCACATGCCTGCCTGGATGACATCCACGGTTGATGAGGGCAAGGGCGGCGTCGTTAACATTCCCGCGATCCTGGTCTGCCTGCTGGTCACCTGGATCCTGTCCCGCGGCACCAAGGCCTTTGGCCGGTTCGAACTCGTGGCCGTCGCCATCAAGGTCATCCTGATTCTTTTCATCATCGGTCTTGGCGTCTTTTACATCGACACCAACAACTACAACCCGTTCATGCCCAGCGGCTTCGGCCCCGTGGTGGCAGGCTCCGCCACTGTCTTCTTTGCCGTCTTCGGCTATGACGCCATGAGCACGGCGGCCGAAGAAGCCACCGACGGCAAGAAGCACATGCCCAAGGCGATCGTGCTCTCGCTGATCGTCGCCATGCTGCTTTACGTGGCAGCCACCCTGGTCCTGACCGGCATGCAGAACTACAAAGACATCGATCCCAAGGCCGGCTTTGCGTCCGCCTTCACCTCCGTGGGCCTGCCGGTCATCGCCACCATCATCTCGGTGTTTGCGGTGCTGTCCATCCTTACCGTGATGCTGACCTTCCTCCTGGGTGTCACCCGCGTCTGGTTCAGCATGAGCCGGGACGGGCTGCTGCCGGGCTGGTTCGCCAAGACCGACCGCCATGGTACTCCGCAGCGGGTCACCTGGATCGCCGGCATCACGTCCGCGTTCCTGGCCGGTGTGTTCCCCATCAAGGAAGTCGCGGACCTGACCAACATCGGCATCCTGGCGGCGTTCGTCGTGGTCTGCCTGTCCGTGATCATCTTCCGCTACAAGAAGCCGGACGCACCGCGCACCTTCCGCCTCCCGCTGATGCCCCTGGTGCCGGCCTTCGGCATCCTGTCCTCCGGATTCCTCATGACCCAGTTGCCCTGGGAAACCTGGGTACGCTTCCTCGTCTGGCTGATCATTGGCCTCGCCATCTACTTCTTCTATGGCCGGCGCCACTCACTGATGAACCCCAACAGTCCCCGGCACCAGGAGATCGTGGAGATGCACGGCCCCGTCGGCTGACCCCCGGGACGCTCTCTCACTTAACGTCGCTTAAACCGGACGCTCTATCACCTTCCTGTGGATGGTGATAGAGCGTTTCCGTTTTTCCCGCGTTAAGTGAGAGAGGGTGGCCAAATTTGTTGCGTCAAGTGAGAGAGCGTCGGGGGCTGGCGGGTGCGGGAGGCGGTGATCAAAGCATTGGTTTTTCTAACCTGTATTGCTTAGAAAAGATCGCTTTATCTTATGTGAGGAGAAGCTCATACTGGTGGAAAGACCTCCTGCCACAGCAAGAAAGATCGGGAAAACCATGACCCACATTGCAATGGAGCCGGCAGTCGCCGCCGGCATCGCGCCGCAGACCGTTGACGTTGATGTGCCGCAGGCGAAGGCCCTGGCCGCCGAAGCCGTCGCACTGGTCCGCCACTGGCTGACCGAGGCGTCCAAGGTCCCTGTGGACGCCTCCGCCCAGCAGCTTGCGGGCGTCCTGAAGGACCCCAACGGCCTGGAGTTCACCGTTGGTTTCGTGGACGGCGTGGTCCGTCCCGAGGACCTGAACGTCGCCGCCCGCAACCTCGCCGCCCTGGCGCCCAAGGTTCCGGCCTTCCTGCCCTGGTACATGCGCCGCGCCGTGCAGCTGGGCGGCACCATGGCCCCGGTCCTGCCGCAGGTGGTCATCCCCGTGGCCCGCAAGGTCCTGCGCGAGATGGTGGGCCACCTGATCGTGGACGCCACCGACGCCAAGCTGGGTCCGGCCATCGCCAAGATCCGCAAGGACGGCATCAAGCTCAACGTCAACCTCCTCGGCGAAGCGGTGCTCGGCGAGCACGAGGCCGCCCGCCGGCTCGAAGGGACGCATGCCCTCCTGGCCCGTCCCGACGTCGACTACGTCTCCATCAAGGTCTCCTCCACCGTGGCCCCGCACTCCGCCTGGGCCTTCGACGAAGCCGTGGAACACGTCGTCGAGAAGCTCACGCCGCTGTTCCAGCGCGCGGCTTCCTTTGCCCGGGACGGCGGGAAGGCCAAGTTCATCAACCTGGACATGGAGGAGTACAAGGACCTGGACATGACCATCGCGGTCTTCACCCGGATCCTGGACAAGCCCGAGTTCAAGGACCTCGAAGCCGGCATTGTGCTCCAGGCCTACCTCCCCGACGCACTCTCCGCCATGATCCGCCTGCAGGACTGGGCCGCCGGGCGCCGGGCCAACGGCGGCGCCGCCATCAAGGTCCGCGTGGTCAAGGGCGCCAACCTGCCCATGGAGCACGTGGAAGCATCCCTGCACGACTGGCCGCTGGCCACCTGGGGCAGCAAGCAGGACTCCGACACCAGCTACAAGAGCGTCATCAACTATTCCCTGCACCCCGACCGGATCCAGAACGTCCGGATCGGCGTGGCCGGCCACAACCTGTTCGACATCGCCTTCGCCTGGCTCCTGGCCAAACAGCGCGGCATCGCGGATACCGCACAGCAGAGTATTGAGTTCGAGATGCTGCTGGGCATGGCCCAGGGCCAGGCCGAAGCCGTCAAGAAGGACGTCGGCTCGCTGCTGCTCTACACCCCGGTAGTGCACCCGGCCGAGTTCGACGTCGCCATCGCCTACCTGATCCGCCGCCTGGAAGAGGGCGCGAGCCAGGACAACTTCATGTCGGCGGTGTTCGAACTCAGTGAAAACGAAGCCCTGTTCGAGCGTGAGAAGCAGCGCTTCCTCGCCTCCCTGGCAGCATTGGACAACAGCGTTCCGCCGGCCAACCGGCAGCAGGACCGCAGCCTCCCGCCCGTCCCGATGCCGCACACGGGCTTTGAGAACACCCCGGACACCGACCCGTCCCTGCCGGCCAACCGCACCTGGGGCCGCGCCATACTGGAACGCGTTTCATCATCGACGCTCGGGAATGATTCCGTTGCTGCGGCGTCCATCAAGGACGAGGCCACGCTGAACCGCGTCATCCAGACCGCTGTGGCGAAGGGCAAGGCCTGGGGTGCTCTTTCCGGTGCCGAGCGTGCCGAGATCCTGCACCGCGCCGGCGATGTCCTGGAAGCCCGCCGCGCCGACCTGCTTGAGGTCATGGCCAGCGAAACCGGCAAGACCATTGACCAGGGCGACCCCGAGGTCAGCGAAGCAGTGGACTTTGCCCACTACTACGCGGAGTCCGCGCGGAAACTGGACGAGGTGGACGGCGCCACGTTCGTCCCTGCGAACCTCACCGTGGTCACCCCGCCATGGAACTTCCCGGTGGCCATTCCGGCCGGCTCCACGCTCGCGGCACTCGCCGCCGGCTCCGCCGTTGTGATCAAGCCCGCCAAGCAGGCCGCCCGCAGCGGCGCCGTGATGGTGGAAGCACTCTGGGAGGCCGGTGTGCCCCGCGACGTGCTGACCATGGTGCAGCTCGGCGAACGGGAACTCGGCAAGCAGCTCATCTCGCACCCATCCGTTGACCGCGTTATCCTCACCGGCGGCTACGAGACCGCCGAACTGTTCCGGTCCTTCCGCCAGGACCTCCCGCTGCTGGCGGAGACCAGCGGGAAGAACGCCATCATCGTCACCCCCAGCGCCGACCTGGACCTGGCCGCGAAGGACGTGGCGTACTCAGCGTTCGGCCATGCAGGCCAAAAGTGCTCGGCTGCCTCGCTGGTGATCCTCGTGGGTTCCGTAGCCAGGTCCAAGCGGTTCCACAACCAGCTGATCGACGCCGTCACCTCCCTGAAGGTGGGCTACCCGGAGGACCCCACCAGCCAGATGGGGCCGATCATCGAACCTGCCAACGGCAAGCTCCTCAGCGCGCTCACCACGCTGGGCGACGGCGAGAACTGGGCCGTTGAACCGAGGAAGCTGGACAACACCGGCCGGCTCTGGAGCCCCGGTGTCCGCTACGGCGTCAAGCGCGGCTCCTACTTCCACCTCACCGAGTTCTTCGGCCCAGTCCTGGGCGTGATGACCGCTGACACCCTGGAAGAGGCCATCGCCATCCAGAACCAGATCGAGTACGGCCTCACCGCCGGCCTGCACTCCCTCAACACTGAGGAACTGGGCATCTGGCTGGACGCGATCCAGGCCGGAAACCTGTACGTGAACCGCGGCATTACCGGTGCCATCGTGCAGCGCCAGCCGTTTGGCGGCTGGAAGAAGTCAGCGGTTGGTGCCGGCACCAAGGCCGGCGGGCCCAACTACCTGGCCGGCCTGGGCAACTGGGTCCCCGCCGTCAGCACTGCCGACGCCCCTGTGACACACCCCGGAGTCCGCCGGATCATCAATGCCGCCGGTGTGGCCCTGGAACCTGCGGAACTTGAGTCGGTGCAGCGCGCCCTGGCGTCCGACGCCGAAGCCTGGGCTGAGGAGTTCGGCACCGCCAAAGACATCTCCGGACTCAGCGCGGAACGCAACATCTTCCGCTACCGGAGCCTGCCGGTCACCGTACGTCTTTCCGAAGGTGCGCCGCTGGCGCACCTGGTCCGGACTGTGGCAGCCGGGGTCCTGGCGGGTTCGGCACTGACGGTGTCCTCCGCCGTCGAACTTCCTGCCCAGCTGCGCCCGGTGCTTACCGCGCTGGACATCGAGGTGACGGTAGAGACCGACGCCGGGTGGCTGGCTTCTGCGGAACGCCTCGCTTCGGCAGGGAAGCTGTCCGGGGCACGGATCCGCCTCATCGGCGGGGACGCCGCTGCACTGGCGAAGGCCACGGGCGGGCGTCCCGACCTGGCCGTGTACGCCCACCCCGTCACGGAGGCCGGACGCGTCGAGCTGCTGCCGTTCCTGCATGAGCAAGCTGTCAGCATCACAGCCCACCGGTTCGGCACACCGAACCACCTCTCGGACGCCCTGATCTAATTCATTTCCTGAGGGCATAAAGGAAGGTCCGGTGGTTGAGCGTCGAAACCTGGGTTTCGAGGAGCTCAACCACCGGACCTCGTCTTGCGCGCTTCAGCCCAGGTACCACCCCGGGGGTGCCCAGGTCACGGGAACGCTGTGGGCGGAGAACTGTTCGCAGTGCGTGCAGGTGTAGGCCACTTCCCCCAACGTGGCCACGCTGCCGTCCCGCCGGTACGTCGGCGGAATGTAGGACTCGAGGTAGACAAATTCGTCGGTGCGGCATTTGTCGCAGGTAGGCTTGCCCACGTATCCGGTATCCGTGGTGGCGATGCCGGCGCCGAGTGTGGAGCTGCGGGTGGCCGGTGGACGCGCCGCGTTATGCGGGCGCGCGTGCGTGGAGCTGAGATGGGTGTTCCGGGCTGTCGTCATTGGCTGCCTGTCCCGAGCACGTGAAACCTGGCACGCAGGAGCGTGCTCGTGTTAGTGAACCGGCCATCTGCTTGACCATGGGAAAACCAGCATAGATTATGCGGCCTTCACTGATCAATGGATATGAGCACGCGGCAGTACCCGGTGGCTATTTACAGCTGCAAGCACGGGCTGCACAGGAAGGTGCCCAGCGCCGCTACCCAAAGTCCGAATCCGTTGGGGTGGGTGTCGTGTGATGCTTCTGGCAGGTCTACCCGGCGGGCGCCCGGGCTAAACAGCACGAAAGTCCTTTTCTCATCCTCGGGAAACATTCCTTCTTCGCCATAAACCACGGAGGCCGGAAGGCAACAGCTGGAATCTAAAGAATTCCCCGGGCTGCATATTCGGTGCCGCTGGACGGCGTCGGCCACGAAGGCTTCACGCGAGAGGTCGCCGGCCCCCCGTGCTTCTGCCCGGGCTACTTGCCCGGAGGAACCTTGGTCCTACGCCGGCCGGTTGATGGTCCTGCCCACAATGGACTGCGTCAGGGCGTCGATGACCTCGGAATTGGCCAACGGGTTGCGGATCAGGGTGAAGTCCACGTCGCCCACGGCCGGCAGGTCAAAGCGGCGGGTGATGATCTTCAGGTCCTCGGGCACCAGCGACGACGGCATGACCGCCACCCCGATTCCCGCGCGGACCGCAGCCAGCACGCCGCTGATCTGGCGCGTGGTGCAGGTGATACGCCAGGTCCTGCCGTGGGACTCGAGAGCGTCAATGGCGAGTTTCCGGCTCAAGCTGGGTGAGGGATAGGCAATCAACGGGACGGGCGCACCGGGCTCAAGCACAGTCTGTTCCTGCCCGACCCACGAGAATGAGTCATGCTGCACCACGGTGCCGTCCTTGGCCCCGGCCACCCACTTCACAAACACCAGGTCCAGCTGGCCTGCATTAAGTTTCTTGTAGAGCTGGTCACTCTGGCCCACCGTCAGTTCGAGGTTGATCTGCGGATAGATCTGCCGGAATTCGCGAAGGATCCGCGGCAGGCCGGTGATGGCGAGGTCATCCGCCGTCCCGAAACGCAGCCTGCCCCGCATCGCGGAACCTGAGAAGTACCGGGCAGCAGCGTCGTGGGCCGACAGGATGTTCCGGGCAAACCCTGCCATCGCGTCGCCATTGTCCGTGAGGCGCACGTCCCGCGTGTCCCTGGTGATAAGCACCCGCTTTGCCGCCGTCTCCAGCTTGCGGACGTGCTGGCTGACAGTAGGTTGGGCCAGGCCCAGCCGCTCAGCTGCCTTGGTGAAGCTAAGCGTTTCGGCCACCGCCAGGAAGGAGCGCAGCTGGGCTGGTTCGAACACTTTGGACTCCAGTGGCATGAGTGCGGATGTCATTGGCATTGCAGTTCGCAATACGAGTTATAGGGACAATAGGCCTCCATAATCCTGGGTCCCAGCCTAGCGTTAACGACATCCCGGACCGACCGCAATTTGAGGACACACCTGTGGCACCCCCACCGCCGTCATCAGCAACCGTCACCCAGCCCGTTATCGACTCAGCCAGCTCGGCACCGCCGGACCACCAGACCCAGCCCCTCGCCGTCGTCCCTGAACGCCTTCCGTGGAAGCACACGTTCATCTCGCTGAAGGTCCCCAATTTCCGGATCTTCGCGATCGGGCACTTCATCGCCGTCATCGCCATCTGGATGCAACGTATTTCCCAGGACTGGATGGTCCTGCAGCTTTCCGGATCCGTGACCGCCGTGGGCTTCACCGTGGCGTTGCAGTTCCTTCCCAGCCTCCTGCTGGGACCGTGGGGCGGCATGATCGCGGACCGGTTCGCCAAGCGGAAGATCCTCATCCTGTGCCAAAGCATGGCAGCCCTCCTGGCCGCGGCCCTCGCTACCCTTGCTTTGACGGGAGCAATCGAGGTCTGGCACGTCTACGTCATCGCGCTGGTCCTTGGCCTGGTCACCGTGCTGGACCAGCCGGCGCGGCAGGTGTTCGTTAACGAGCTGGTGGGACCGAAGTACCTGCGCAACGCAATCAGCGTCAACTCCACAACCTTCCAGCTGGGAGGGCTGATCGGTCCTGCCCTCGCCGGCTGGATGCTTACCGCGGTTGGCGCAGGGTGGGCCTTCGCCGGCAACGCCTTTGCCTGCTGCTCCACGGTGGCCATGCTCCTGATCCTGCGGAAGGACCAGCTGTTCGTCAGTGCCCCCGCACCCAAGAGCAAGGGGATGCTTCGCGAAGGCCTGAGCTACGCCCTCAGTAAGCCGACCATCTACTGGCCGTGGCTGATGGCGGGATTCATTGCGGTCTTCGCGATGAGCCTGCCCGTGGTGCTGGCCGCCTTTGCCGACCACGTCTTCGACGTTGGAGCTGGAGGCTACGGCCTGCTGAACGCCCTCGTCGCCCTCGGCGCCTTGGCAGGAGCGGTGGCATCCACCCGCCGGAGGCAGCTGAGGCTCCGTTCCGTGGTGTTCTGTGCCGGGATGTACGGAGTGATGCTCTGCCTCGCGGCCGTTGCGCCGTCCATGCCAGTATTCGGCGCCGTGATGGTGCTGTCCGGATTCTGGTGCCTGATGTTCCTGACAGGTTCCAACCAGCTGGTCCAGGTGAGCTCGAACATGGGGATCAGGGGCCGGGTCATGAGCCTGTACATCATGGTGCTGATCGGTGGCCAGGCAATCGGCGGACCGATGCTCGGCTGGCTTTCCGAGCACGTGAACCCGCATGCCGCCCTGCTGGTAGCCGGCGGAGTCCCGGCGCGCGGCCCTCACAGTCGCCGTCATCCTGGCCCGGAAGGGCTCGTTGCTGCTGAGGGTCAGCCTCAAGGACCGCCGCCACCCCGTGTGCATCGTCAGCAAGGCGACGGCGGTGTAGTTGGGCTACCGGGCCGCGTGCGGGTACACGTCTTCCCGCTTCTGGAACTCGAGGACATCCTTGTTTAGAACCACGCCATCGCGGATCTCGATGGCGCGGGCGATGGTGTCGTTCCGCGCCCAAGCTTCCGGGCCATCCATGACCGTGTCCAGGAATGGGAGCAAAGCCTGGCTGATCTCCCAGGTGGCCGAGTTCCAGAGATAGGACGGGCTGTGGTCCACCGCGTAGTAGTTGATGTGGTCACCGACCGTGAACATTGGATCTGCGAACGTGGTGGACCTGGCCCAGCTGAACCCCATTCCTTCGTCACAGGACACGTCGACGATCAGGCTGCCCGGTCTGAAGGCGGCAAGATCCTCTGTCTGCAGATAGGTCAGCGGATTATTGGGGTCCTGCAAAGTGCAGTTGACCACGATGTCGCTCTCGGCCAGGAAGGGTGCGAGAGGCACCCTGCCACGCTCGGTGATGACCTGGCTCAGGAAGGGCGCTTCGTCGTCGTGGTCAAACTGGACGATATTCACCGAGTGGATGGGGGCGCCGACGGCGGCCACTCCACGGTTGGTCAGGACTTGGACGTCATGGACCCCGTGGGCATTCAGCGCGGTCACCGCACCCCGGGCGGTGGCTCCAAAGCCGATCACCACAGCGCTGAGGCGGCGCCCGTAATCGCCGGTGGATCCCGTCAGGGCCAAGGCGTGCAGCACCGAGCAATACCCGGCCAATTCGTTGTTCTTGTGGAAGACATGCAGGCCAAAACCGCCATCACTGGCCCAGTGGTTCATGGCTTCGAAGGCGATCAGGGTCAGCTTCTTGTCAATGGCCAATTGCGTGATGGCGCGGTCCTGTACGCAGTGCGGCCAGCCCCAAAGGACCTGCCCGTCCCGCAGTTCGGACAGATCCGCCGGCTGCGGCTTGGGCAGGAGTACGACGTCGGCAGCCGCCAGCAGCGCTTCCTTACTGGCCATTTTCCCCACAAGGGTGGAGAGGTGGTTGTCTGAGACGCCGAAACGCTCACCGTAGCCCTGCTCAAGGATGATGTGCTGACGCACCTCAGGTGCTATCCGCTCAAGATGCAAAGGGTGGATGGGGAGCCGGCGCTCGGCGGGCTTACGAGTGGAAGCCAGGACGCCTAAGGTCAATTTGTTCCCGCGGCCTGTCACTTCTTCTTGGCGGCCTTGCTGGATGTGGTGTCCAGGGAGCTGGCCGGCGCCGAAGCGGCCTTCTTGTCTGCGCGCTTTTCCTTGATGGACTTGCCGGACTTTTTGGATGCTGCTTGACGCGGGGACTTGTCAGCCATGATTGCTCCTGTAGCGGAACCGAAGAGGTTCCTGACCTCTGACCATACACGCCGGTACCTAACAACCCGGGAGTGCCGTCCCATCGCGCCCGGCGGCGCAGACCACTCGGGGAGCTCTGGGTGCTGCAACCCGGGTGACAAAGTGGAGCGGCTGACGGGAATCGAACCCGCGTATCAAGCTTGGGAAGCTAGCGCTCTACCATTGAGCTACAGCCGCAATGCCCCCGTTTCAGGGGCAGAACATAGCTTAGCGCAGATGTGGTGGCGGGCCGTCCAAGGAGCGCGTCAGCGCCGCGTGTCCGGTCACCGGGGCGTCATCCAGTAACTCTTCAATAACGTCCCCGGCACGGGCTAGGAGGGTATGAGGAGCGCTGGCTAACCTGAACCGGTAGCTGCGGTGCCGGGGGGTGCAGCTATGCGGCAGGCCGACGTCAACCACGAAAGATCCTGATGGCATTCGCAGAGCATGAGGTCCTCATCCGGCGTGACGCCATGGCTGTGTACCTGTATCTGCTCGACGCCACCAACCTTCCGCTGTGGCGCGACGGGGTGCGCAGCGTCAAGCTGATCCAGGGTTCCGCCGGGACCAAAGGTGCTGTCTACCGGAAGATGATTGCAGGACGGTCCGGACTCAGCATTCCTGCCGACCTGGAAATCACTGAGGCAAGGCCAGGGGCAGAAATCCAGTTCCAGGTCACGTCAGGTCTGGGCCACCGCACAGGGGGCTATTACCTCAGCTCCGAAGCCTCAGGAACACGCGTTCGCTTTGCCCTGGAATTCAAGCCGGAGGGCCGGCTCAGGTTCCTTCACCGGCTCGGGTTCCTGAGCAGGCTGGCCCAACGGAGCCTCTGCTCCGAGTTGGCCCAGCTGGAGCGCCTCAATGACATCATGGAGCTCCAGGCGGCGGCGTAGCCGTTCTGCACCGGGCGCTGGCCTTACTGTGCCAGCCGCTGCCCGGTCCAGGGGCCGGGAATGTTCGACGGCGCCGCGAGGCTTCCCGAAGTCAGGTCCCAATACTGCACCACGTCGTTTGCCCGGCGCAGGGCAAGGCCCGTGGAGTTCAGTGCCGTGACGTCCTTGAGCGGCCGGATCCCGGTGACGTCGCCCCACCCGGTGGCAACGGTGGGCCTGGTCTCGGCCCGCAACGCGGTGGTGCCCCAGCCGCGGTGGAGCTGGACCGAGCCGTCCGCCCGAAGGGCCAGCAGATCCTGGAACCCGTCGGCGTCGTAATCCACCATGGACAACTTCTGCGCGGCACCTATGGCGCTGACCAGCGTGCGCTCGTAGAGGTCGCCGGTGCCCCTGTTCGGGTACAGGTAAAGGTTCCCAGCACCATCGAGGGCAAGAATCTGGGGAAGCCTGTTGTTGGCGCACCAGCCGCCCACGGCGAGGGTCAGCGTGTCCCATCCTCCGCTCCCGAGGGTGACCGGCGCCTGGAAGCCTCCGGTGGCGACGCCGCGGTGCAGGGTCAGGGCCCCGCTGGTCCATTGCGTCAGGAGATCGAAGGCGCCGTCACGGTCCCAGTCCGTGGTGAAGACCTCCTTTGCGCCCGCGAAGCCTGATCCGATGACCCTGGCCGCGGCGAAGGTGCGTACTCCGCTGGCTGCCCGGGCCAGAAGTTGCCCGGATGAATCAACGGTTGCCAAGTCTCCCGGCCCCTTGATGGCGGCGGCGGACAGATCCAGCGTGGGCGGCATGTGACGTGCGGGGGCATCACACATGCTGGCGGCGGGCAGTGGGAAAGCACCGCCGGACCCCGCACCGCCGGGAGAGTTGATGGTGCCGGCGGGAAGGGTGGTGTAGCCGAAGAAGTTCACCACGCCCCAGATCTGGTACGTGGAGTTGGTGTAGGAGATTCCAGCGCCCATCACGTTGAAACGCGGATCGAGCAGCATGGCGTTGTGGCCGGGCGATCCTTTCCACCATTCCACCAGCTGGGCGGCATCCCGATCCGTGCGGATGGCAATGACTTCGCCGGCGCCGTTGTTGGGATTCATGGCACGTGGGTCAGTCCAGAAGCTCGCGCGGTGCTCAATCACCTCACGTGAGGCAATACTGTCTGACCACTCCTGCGCCAGGCCGGCCACCGTGGGGTGGTACTTCACCGGATTCAGCCCCTTGGACACCCGGTATTCGTTGATCCTGTTGAACACCGTGAGAATAGCTGCCGCATTGCTGTCCGGTACCAGGGCCTCCGGCGCAGGCATGGCGGAAAGGGACTCAGGAGCCGCAAGCCGGTTGGGTGAGGGCGTCTCCAGTTCTTCATCAGGTGCCCAAAGCGGCGGGATCGAGGGAACCTCGCCGGCGGGGGCAGACGCCGTTGTGGCAGGTGCAGGTGGCACCAGCGCCTCGGTTGAGGCTCCAGCAGTGGTGGGCTGCCCGATCACTTGCAGTCCAGTGACTTGTTGCCCGGTAACTTGCTGCCCCGTGGCCGGCTGCGTAGCGGGCGCAATTGGGGCACTGGACGGCGAGGCCGGCCTGATATCCGGGAGATCCAAGGCCGGGGTGAGCCGGGACAGGACTGAGCTGTCACCCCGGGCGGCGCCGCCGCCGTCGGCCGTTGGCGGGCCCAGGGTGACACTGTGCGGGCCTGCCGCGGCAGACTGGCTTGCCGCAAGCGGCGAGGGAAGGACTCCCACGGACGAGGAGACCAGCACTAACGAACAGAGCACGCCAAGAAACGCGGGCGCCACTAATTTATTCACAACATCCCCAGCTCTGTTGGGCCATCCGGGAGACCATCCGGCGCCTTAATCACTGAGGCAACATTAGCCCCACCGGTTGACAGCAACAACGAAAGAATATGGCTGTGGATAACCGATACGGTAATTTGGGACGGTGCTGATCTCTGACCGCGATATTCGTGCCGAAATTGACTCCCAGCGGATCGTCCTTGAACCGTACGATCCGGCGATGGTCCAGCCGTCGTCCGTGGATGTGCGGATCGATAAATTTTTCCGCCTGTTCGACAACCACAAGTACGCGCACATCGATCCTGCGGAAGAGCAGCCGGAACTCACGCGCTTGGTGGAGGTGGAACAGAACGAACCGTTCATCCTGCACCCCGGCGAGTTCGTCCTCGGCTCAACCTATGAGACCGTCACCCTGCCGGATGACATCGCCGCGCGGCTGGAAGGCAAGTCCTCGCTGGGCCGGCTTGGCCTGCTGACGCACTCCACTGCGGGGTTCATCGACCCCGGCTTCTCCGGGCACGTCACCTTGGAACTTTCCAACATGGCCACGCTGCCCATCAAGCTGTGGCCGGGCATGAAAATCGGCCAGCTCTGCTTCTTCCGCCTGACCTCCGCGGCCGCGTACCCGTACGGCCAGGGCGACTACGGCAACCGCTACCAGGGCCAGCGGGGACCCACAGCCAGCCGCAGCCACCTGAACTTCCACCGCACGGCCATCTAGTACCGGACGGCCATCTAGTACCGCACGGCTACCTAGGCTTTGGCAGCGACGCCCACGGGCCGCAGCAACGGCTTGACGAGCGGTTCCACGTAGCGGGCGGCGAGCGGACCGATGACCGCCATCAGGAGCACATAGGCGGTAGCCAGCGCCGCGAGCTCGTCAGTGACCGCGCCGGACGCCACCGCGAGTCCGGCAATCACGATGGAAAATTCGCCGCGGGCTATGAGCGTCGCTCCGGCACGGAGGCGCCCCGGGCGTGCGATACCGGCACGCTTCGCAGCCCAGATGCCGGTGACCATTTTGGTGACCGCGGTCATGACGGCCAGCACCAGCGCCCAGCCCAGAACCGGCGGGATGGACGTGGGATCGGTGTTCAGGCCGAATGCCACAAAGAAGATGGCGGCAAACAGGTCCCTGAGCGGCTCCAGGATACGGGTTGCGTTGTGGGCTGTGGCGCCCGAAATGGCGATGCCAAGCATAAAGGCCCCTACTGCCGCGGACACCTGCATTGCCGATGCCACGCCTGCCACCAGCAGCGCCGCACCCAGGACGTTCAGGAGGAAGACTTCCGAGTTTTCGCTGTGCACGGCTTTTGAGACGTGGTGCCCATGCTTCAGCGCCACCATCAGCACCAGGCTCACCACAGCCAGCGCAATACCCACTGTCGTCAGCCCGCCGAGGAAACTTACACCGGCCAGCGTAGCCGTGAGGATGGGCAGGTAGACGGCCATGGCCAGGTCTTCGAACACCAGGATGGACAGCACCACGGGCGTCTCGCGGTTACCCAGCCGGCCCAGGTCAGTGATGACCTTGGCCGCGATTCCTGATGAGGAGATGTAGGTGACGCCGCCCATCACCATGGCCCCCACGCCGCCCCAGCCAAGCATCAGCGCAAGGGCGGCGCCCGGGAGGAAGTTCAGGACCAGGTCCAGGACGCCGGCCTGCCAGGAGCGGCGCAGGCCAGTGAAAAGCTCGGCAGCTGTATATTCCAGGCCGAGCATAAGAAGCAGCAGGATAACGCCGATTTCCCCGGAGAGGTGGGCAAACTCGTGCATACCTTCGAGCTTTACGATCCCGCCGGCACCGAACGCCAGCCCGCCTAACAGGTAAAGCGGGATGGGCGACATTCCGATCCGTCCGGCCAGCCTGGCCAAAAGGCCGAGGCAGAACACAACGGCCCCCAGCTCGATGAGGGTCAGGGCCAACGGGTCCATGGCGTTTATCCGTTGCGAAGGATATCGGCCGCCGAATCGAGGCCTTCCTGCGTGCCTACAGCAACAAGCAGATCACCGGTGTGAAGTACGACGTCGGGTCCCGGCGAGGGGAGCACCTCACCTTCGCGCATGATCGCCACGATGGAAACGCCGCAGCGGGTGCGGATGCAGGCCTTCCCCATGGGCTGGTTCTGGAACGGGGAGCCCGGAGCGATGGAAAACTGCCGGGTGACGATGCCGGGAACATCCTTGTGTTCCTCCGTCAGCTTCATGGCCAGGTGCTGCCCGCCCAGCAGGTTGCCGAGGGTTGCTGCTTCATCCGAAGTCAAGGGGATTGACGCCTGGCAGGTGTCGGGATCATCCCAGGTGGAAACGATGAGTTCCGTCTGGCCTTCCCGCAGCTCCACGACGCCGATCCGGCGGCCGGAAGCCGTCATAAAATCCTTCCGCCGGCCGAGGCCCGGAAGGTCCGTCTCATCCACGTTCATGATTCCAGCCTAGTCTGGCCGGCGCCGATGTGGTGGGGGCGCCAACAAGTCCGCCGGGAAAGCGTTGGACGGGATTGCAGGACGGTAGCCATCGGGAGGACAAGCCCGGGACCAGGAAGGTATCAGGCGGCCGGGACCACCGCGATGGGGGCCTTGTCCGGGGACTTCACCGGCAGCAGGACCAGGAGTCCGGCCAGGAGCACCACCATGATTCCGAGGATCCCCCAGCGCTGGGCCTCGCCCGGTGCCACCAGCGGCGTGGCCACGGTGATGCAGAGGGTAAACAGGGCCGGTGCCAGGAAACTTACGGCGCGGCCGGTGGTGGCATAGAGCCCGAAGAGCTCGCCGGACTCGCCGTCCGGGGCAAGGCGCGCCAGGTAGGCGCGGGACGAGGATTGCGCCGGCCCGACGAAGAGGCAGAGGAAGAGCCCGAACACCCAGAAGGTGGTGGATCCCTGCCAGTCCATGCCGAAGAAGGAATACTCGCCGTTGCCCAGCACCAGGATGACGGTCCCGGCGATCAGGAGCCCCACCAAGGACCCGAGGATGACTGCCTTGGGCCCCACCTTGTCGTCGAGGAAGCCCCCAATTATGGCGCCGACAGCCGCCACCACATTCCCAAAGATGGCGAAGAAGATGACCTGCGACAGCTCAAAGCCGAAGGTGCCTGCGGCGATGATTCCGCCGAAGGTAAACACCGCTGCCAGTCCGTCACGGAAAACAGCGCTGGCCAGCAGGAAGTAAATGGTGTGCGGGCTCGTGGCGTAGATCGCCTTGATCCGCCGGAGCAGCAGCCCATAGCTGGCCACCATCCCCAGCCGTTGGGCTTGCGGTGTTTTGGGCAGTTCGGGAACAGCGAACAGCACAGGCAGGGCGAAGACGAAGAACCAGGCGGCGGAGAAAACAGCGACAAGCCGGATATTCAGGCTGTCCTGGGTGGAGGCTCCGAACCATTCGAAGCTGGGCTGGACGAACAGCTGCAGGACGATCAGCAGTGCCACAATTCCGCCCAGGTACCCGGCCCCCCAGCCCAGCCCGCTGACCTTGCCGATGTTCCGGGGCGTGGAAATCTGGGCCAGCATGGCGTTGTAGTTCACGCCGGCAAACTCGAAGAATACGTTGCCCAGGGCGATGAGCGACACCCCCAGGAGGAGGAACTCTGGCCGGGGGAACACAAAGAAGCACAGGGCTGTCAGGATGGCGACGACGGCCGTGTTGACTCCGAGCCACAGCTTGCGCCGGCCGCCGGCGTCCGAGCGCTGGCCGGTGACCGGAGCGAGCAAGGCGATGGCGAAACCCGCGATGGCCAGCGCACCGCCAAGGACCGCCGAGGCCTGATCCTCGCCGCCGAACGCGTTCGAGGTGAGGTACACCGTGAAGACGAAGGTGGTCATCACCGCGTTGAAGGCGGCCGAGCCCCAGTCCCAGGAAGCCCAGGCGAGGACGCGGCCCTTGCTGGTGGCCCGGTTCCCCGATTCAAGTTCTGAGGAAGGATGCGTTGCCCCGGGAGCGCTGGCGCTGTTCATACGATGCATCGTATCCGCCGATGGCGAACAGAAGGCGGAGCTCCGGCCCATGACACCGGGGAAAGCGGCGGGAGGATACAGCAGCGGGAGAGGAATGGGTACAGAAGCCTTGATAAACTGGGCGCTCCCGGACCTAACGAATAAACCGCCTGCTCCAACTTTTGACAATCGAATCCCTGACGTTGCGGAGATACCAGTGATCACAGTCCTTGCCGTGCACTTTACGGTGGCTGTGCTGGCGCCGTTCTTCTTCAGGGCTTGGGGCCGCAACGCTTTCTATATCCTGGCCGCTGTTCCCGCGGCATCCTTTGCCTGGCTCCTGTTCCAGCACGCTCCCGTCTATTCGAGTGACGGCGCGGTAGCCGAAGTGGTCCCGTGGATCCCGGGCCTCCAGCTCGAGCTCGCCTTCCGGATGGATGCACTTGCCTGGGTGATGTCCCTCCTGGTGCTGGGCGTCGGCTCACTGGTGCTGGTGTACTGCGCGCGGTACTTCAAGGAAAAGGACGAGGACCTCGGCGGCTTTGGTGCGCAGCTCCTGGCATTCGCCGGCGCCATGTTCGGCCTCGTCGTGGCGGACGACCTGCTGCTGCTGTTCATCTTCTGGGAACTCACCACCATCCTGTCCTACCTCCTGATCGGTTTCGCCCGCACCAAGCTGGCAGCCCGGCGGTCGGCGCTGCAGGCGCTCATGGTTACCACCGCGGGCGGCCTTGCCATGCTGGTGGGCCTCATCATGCTGGGGCAGGCCGCCGGTTCCTACCGGATCTCGGCCATCCTCCAGCAGGCCCCCGACCTGGTGAACGGGACGTCCGCAGCGATGGTGAGTGGCGCCGTCGTCCTTATCCTGGTGGGCGCCATCACCAAATCCGCGCTGGTCCCCTTCCATTTCTGGCTTCCCGGAGCCATGGCCGCCCCCACGCCGGTGAGCGCTTACCTGCACGCCGCGGCGATGGTCAAAGCGGGCATTTACCTGGTGGCAAGGCTGGCGCCGGGCTTCGCCGGGACGTCCTACTGGCAGCCGGTAGTGCTGGGCCTCGGGCTGGCGACGATGCTGGTGGGCGGCTACCGGGCGCTGCGCCAGACCGACATCAAGCTCATCCTCGCGTATGGCACGGTCAGCCAGCTCGGTTTCCTCACCATGGTGGTGGGGCTCGGCACGCCGGATGCGGCCCTCGCCGGCCTGGCGATGCTGCTGGCCCATGGCCTGTTCAAAGCCACGCTGTTCCTGGTGGTGGGCATCATCGACCACCAGTCGGGCACCCGCGATGTCACCAAGCTGTCCGGGGTCTTCCGGTCCTCGCGCGCCTTGGGCATCGTGGCCGCGATTGGTGCAGCTTCCATGGCCGGTGTTCCGCTCCTGGGCGGGTTTGTGGCCAAGGAATCGGTGCTGGAGGCGTTTGTCCACCACGCCGGTAACCCCGAAGCCGGCGCGTGGGGGACGGTGGTCCTGGCCGGACTGGTCCTGGGATCCGTCCTCACCTTCGCGTACAGCGCCCGCTTTATGTGGGGTGCATTCGCCACCAAGCCCGGCGTGGAACGCACCCCCTTCAAGGCCATCAGCCCTTCCTTCCTGGCCGCGCCCGCCATCCTCAGCCTCCTGACCATCGTTTACGGCCTCTGGCCGGTCCCCGTCGACGCGTGGATTCAGCCGTATGCGGCGCTGTTTGCCTCCACCCCGTCCGACGCCGGCACCGCAGCCGGACAGGCCGGCCACCTCGCACTGTGGCATGGCTTCACCCCGGCACTGGGACTGACGGCCCTCACCTTCGCGCTGGGCCTGGCAATGTACTTCGGCCGCAACGCCGTGGCGCGGGTCCAGTCGCTGGTGCCGCCGTGGGTGGACGCGGACAAGGCCTACCAGCTGACCATCGGTGCGCTGGATGACGTGGCGGTATGGATCACCGGCCGCACCCAGCGCGGTTCGCTGTACTACTACCTTGCCGTCATCCTGAGCGTCGCCTTTGTGCTGCCGCTCTCGGCCATCCTGCTGGCAGGCAAGCCCCTCCCGGACGGGATTTACCTGATTGATCCGGGCTCCCCGATCCAGCTGGTGGTGGGTGCGGGCATCGTGATCGGTGCCCTGGCCGCCGTCAAAGCGAACAAGCGGTTCCTGGCCGTCCTCATGGTTTCGGTCACCGGCTACGGCATCGCCCTGATGTTTGCGCTCCAGGGCGCCCCGGACCTGGCCCTGACCCAAATGCTGGTGGAGACCATCATCCTGGTGGCCTTCGTCCTGGCGATGCGCAGCCTGCCCCCCGAACTGCGGGACCGCACCGGCGGCAAGTACCGCGTGGTGCGTGTGATCATCGGGTTGGCCTTCGGCGTCACCATGGTCTTCGCCGCGATCCAGGCCATGGGCGCACGGATCGCGACGCCGGTGTCCCTGGAGTTCCCGCGCCTCGCCTACGAGGGCGGCGGCGGATTGAACATCGTCAACGTGACGCTCGTGGACATCCGCGCCTGGGACACGTTCGGCGAGATCAGCGTCCTGGCACTGGCAGCCACGGGTGTGGCCAGCCTGATCTTCGTCCGCGGCCGCGGCGACCGGATCAGGAACTCCGCCACCGTCGCCGCAGGCACCGTGGGCCGACTCAGGGGAATCGACCCCGGTACGCGAGACGCCGCTGCGCTTGCGGTGAGCCGGAAGTTCGCCGCCTCAGCCCGCGATGCGTGGATCGTTGCAGGCCGCACCCTGGCCCCGGAACGGCGCTCCATCATCTTCGAGGTGGTCACCCGGCTGGTTTTCCACTCCATGATCATCTTCTCGCTCTACCTCCTGCTGGCGGGACACAACCTGCCCGGCGGCGGTTTTGCCGGCGGCCTGACGGCAGGACTGGCCCTGACCATCCGGTACCTGGCGGGCGGGCGGTTCGAACTTCGGGAAGCCACTCCTGTCAGCGCCGGCGCCCTGCTGGGGATCGGGCTGGCAGTGGCAGCCGCCTCCGGTGCGGTGCCGTTGCTTTTGGGCGGACAGGTGTTCCAGACGGCCATCATCGAACTCTGGCTGCCGGTGTTCGGCGACATCAAATTCGTCACCTCCACTATCTTCGACATCGGCGTGTACATCGTGGTGGTGGGCCTGGTGCTGGACGTCCTGCGGAGCCTCGGGGCCGAGATCGACGAGCACTTTGAAGAGCGTTTCGCCGATCCCGCCGGCGACGTGCCCGACGACGAGCAGGACTTCGCCGCGAGCGCACCTGCGGATGTGTCCGCCAGTGACGGGGAGCCGGAAGGCGTCCCGGCCGAGACCACCTCGAGGGGCCAGGCATGAGCATCAACCTGACCCTGCTGATCGTGATGGGTGCCCTATACGCCTGCGGGATCTACCTGATCCTGGAACGCAGCCTCACGCGCGTGCTGCTGGGGCTGATGCTCCTGGCCAACGCCACCAACCTGCTGATCCTGGCAACTGGCGGCTACGCCGGCCTCGCGCCCTTTTATTCAAAGGAGACGGCGGCGGCGGATTACAACGACCCCCTTCCGCAGGCCCTGATCCTGACGTCCATCGTGATCTCGTTTGCCGTCACCGCATTTATGCTCGGCATCATTTACCGCACCTGGGTCCTGGCCCGCCAGGATGAGATCCAGGATGACGTGGAAGACCTCCGCGTTGCGGTAACCCCAAGTTTCGACGCCGAGGACGACGCCGAGATCCCCGCTGAGACCTCCGAGTTTCCGGTGGCGACGGTTCTGGCAGGCGGCCGTGAAATGGCCGCCGAACACGCAGCCGCAGAAGAAAAACCGGGCTCCACGAAGGTGGCCCCCGGCCCGGAAGGAGGCGGAAAGTGAACATCGCAAGCTTTGCCCCGCTCGCCGTCGTACTTCCCATCCTGGGCGCCGCCCTGACCTTCCTGCTGATCCGGCACTCACGCGCCCAGCGCGCCGTCAGTATTGCCCTGCTGTCCCTCACGCTGCTGCTCGAATGCCTGCTGCTGGCCTCGGTATGGGACGGCGGCACCGCCGCGGTGACCATCGGCGGCTGGCTGCCGCCGTGGGGCATCGTGATGGTGGTGGACCAGTTCTCCTCGCTGATGCTCGTGGTTTCCTCGGCGGTGAGCCTCGCCGTGCTGGTCTACGCCACCGGGCAGGGCATGGCCGACGGCGACCATGACGCGCCCGTCTCGATCTTCCACCCGACGTACCTGATCCTGGTGGCCGGAGTGTCCAATGCGTTCCTGTCCGGTGACCTCTTCAACCTCTACGTGGGCTTCGAGATCCTGCTGACGGCAAGCTACGTGCTGATGACGCTGGGCGGGACCGGGCCGCGGATCCGGGCAGGCGTCACTTATGTGGTGGTGTCCGTGGTGTCCTCGGTGCTGTTCCTGATCTCCATCGCTATGGTTTACGGGGCCACGGGAACCGTCAACATGGCGGACCTCGCCATCAAGCTCGGCGAACTGGACCAGGGAACCAAAACACTCCTGCACGTGATGCTGCTGGTGGCGTTCGGCATCAAGGCCGCTGTTTTCCCGCTGTCCTTCTGGCTGCCTGACTCCTATCCCACCGCCCCTGCGCCGGTCACCGCCGTGTTCGCGGGCCTGCTGACCAAAGTGGGGGTCTACGCGATGGTGCGGACGGAGACCCTGCTCTTTCCCGGAGACACGCTCAACACGCCCCTCATGGTGGCCGCGCTGTTGACCATGGTGGTGGGAATCCTTGGTGCGCTGGCCCAGAACGACATCAAACGTCTGCTCTCGTTCACCCTGGTCAGCCACATCGGCTACATGGTGTTCGGCCTGGCCATGTCCTCCGCCGCCGGACTGGGGGCGGCGGTCTTCTACGTGGCCCACCACATCACCATCCAGACCAGCTTGTTCCTGGTGACGGGCCTGATTGAGCGCCGTGGCGGCAGTTCGTCGGTGGATCGCCTGGGCGGGCTCGCCAAACTGTCGCCCCTGCTGGCGCTGCTGTTCTTCGTTCCCGCCATGAACCTGGCAGGCATCCCGCCCTTCTCCGGGTTCCTCGGGAAGGTGGGGCTGATGCAGGCCGGCATCGAGCTGGGCACGCCGCTGGCCTACGCCCTGGTAATCGGCGGCGTGGTCACCAGCCTCCTGACGCTGCTGGCGATCGCCAGAGTGTGGAACCGCGCCTTCTGGCGCAGGCCCACCGACGCCGAGCACCCGGATCCCGTGCTCCTCGCCGCGCCGGGGGCGAGGGTTGCCGGGCCGGGGGCCAAGCGCAACACCGTAACGCTCCTGCCGCGCACCATGGTGGGGTCAACGCTGGGACTGGTGGTTCTCGGCGTCGCGCTGACAGTGTTCGCGGGTCCGCTGTTTGAAGTTTCCGATCAGGCCGCCCGCGACATGCTCAACAGGTCTGCCTATATCCAGGCAGTCCTGGGCGAGGACACCGTGGTGCCCATGATCCTCACGACCGGAGGCGGAAAATGAGCCGGCGCCGTATTTCGCTGCGCCAGGAACTCCCGCTCCTGGTGTGGCTGGTGATCGTCTGGGGCGCCCTGTGGCAGGACTTCAGCCCGGGAAACCTCCTGTTCGGCGCCCTGCTGGCCGTGGCTGTGGCCCGGCTGTTCTATCTGCCGCCGGTTGAGCTGAGCGGCCGCTTCAACATCCTTTACGCCGTGCCCTTCTCGCTGATGTTCCTGGCGAAGGTGGCGGTGGCCAGTGCCCAGGTCCTGTACCTTGCCGTGATGCGCGGGTCCGAGGTCAAGAACGCGTTGGTGGCGGTGACGCTCCGGAGCCACCAGGACCTGCTGGTCACCGCCACCGGGCATGTCATTTCCCTGATTCCGGGCTCGCTGGTGGTGGAGGTGGACCGGTCAACCTCCACCCTGTACCTGCACGCCCTGAACATCAGCTCCGCTGAAGAGGTGGAGAACTTTCGGCAGGAGGTCCGGTCCATCGAGGCCGGGCTGATCCGGATCATGGGCACCAGGGAGGAACTCGACGCCGTACGGATGGAGACAGCCCCATGATGCAGACCGTCCTGGTTCTCACAGCCGTCATCTTCTCGCTCGCCGCGGGCGGGGCCATCATCAGGATTTCGCGGGGCCCGTCACTGCTTGACCGGGTGCTCGCGGCGGACGTCCTGCTCGCCATCCTGGGCGGGGCCTTGTGCGTGGACATGGCCGTGAACCGGCACCTGAACAACCTGATGCTGGTGGTGGCCATCTCCATCATCGGGTTCATCGGGTCCGTCACTGTTGCCCGCTTTGTGGCAGACCGAAGGGAGCAGCCGGATGAGTCCTGACGCCACTGGCCTGGATTTCTGGATTGACCTGCTGTCCGCCGTGTTTATGGTGGTCGGTGCGGTGATGTCCCTGGGTGCGGCGATCGGCCTGCTCCGTTTCCCGGACCTTTTGAGCCGTATGCACGCGGCCACCAAACCGCAGGTGCTGGGGCTGTTCCTGCTGCTGGCCTCGATCGGGTTGCAGATGCGCACCTGGTGGGTGTGGCCGGCGCTGGTGGTCGCCTGGATCTTCCAGCTGTTGACGGTGCCGGTGTCCGCGCACATGGTGGGCCGGGCCGGCTACCGCACCAAGCACCTGCACCGCGAACTGCTGACGGCCGACGAACTGGAGGCGGTAGTGCAAAAAGCCGCCGCCAAAACCGCCCGCGAGGACGGTTCCGGCGACGGCTCGTTGAACTAGAAGCGGCTAAGGCGTCAGACGATGTCCTGGCTCTTGGCGAACCGGGTGATGGCACGCTGGGTGCCGCGGTTGGCCAGGACCTGGATGATGGTGCTGACGGAGGCCGAGATCAGCGCGAACGTCAGGGCGGACTGCAGGCTGGTGGGGATGTCCTCGTCCTTGCCGGTGGGCGGCTTCCGGCCGGTGCTCTTTTCCCAGACGGTGTTGACCAGCTTGGTCCCGATGAAGCCGGCGCCAAGGCTTATACCGGTACCGAGCAGCTTGATGAAGAGATTCATTCTTTGTACTCCTTGCGGGCGGAAAAACGGGCTGTACCCAGCCTAACCGCCCATTCTGCGGCTACGGCACAGCAACGGCGGCCGGCATTTGGCTGCGTCAGTTGGCAGGAGGTTCCGTCCGGAACTTGATCATTTTGTGGGTGCCGTCGCAATAGGGCTTGATGGCTGACGCGCCGCAGCGGCACAGTGCCACCGTTTGGCGCTGGCGGGGGACCGGGGCGCCGGACGGCGTCACGATGTCGAAGTCGCCCCGGATAATCAGCGGGCCGTCGGGGCACACCACGATGGAGCTTTCGGCGCGTTCCTGGTTCATGGCTGCTCCTTGTTTGGGTTGTCGGTAAAACTCCGGGCGCCGCCCTGCATTGTGGAGAGTTTGCCCTGGTGCCGGCGCCGGAGTTCCGCCTCCGAGTGGGCGGCAGTCTTAAGCCGGGTTTCGGCGTAGGGCACGCCCCCGCCCAAACGGAACGCCAGGGCGATCCAGATGCAGGCCGCCCGCTCGAGGGTCCACAGCGGGGCGAACCACACGGCGCGGAAGGGGAAGGCCGCCGTCCCGGAGTGCCGCCGTCGTCCCATCTCGGCGACGAGGACGGGCGCCGCAACCAGGCCCAGGAGGGCGGCCCGTCGCCGGCCGGCGGGAAGGCGGGCTGCGCAGGCAATCACCGGCAGCAAGGCAAGTTCGGCGGCGAGGCGCCGGGGCTGGGCGAAGTCATCGTAGGCCTGGCGCGTGCGCTGCTTGAGGAAGTGCCGGAACTTCGGCGGCCTGCGGGCCACAAACAAATCCGGCACGATCTTTTCGCGGCCACCGGCTGCCTTGACGGTCCGGATCAGCTCAAGGTTTTCGAACAGCACGGGATCGTAGCCGCCGGTTGCCAGCAGTGCGCTCCTGCGAACGGCCAGGGTGCCAGGGTAGTCCGCCGACCAGGCCCGGTTGACCAGGGTCCGTGATGTGTCCCACCACGCATGCCAGGGCAGCGGGTCAAAGTAATTCTGCGGCCGCACTATGTCCGCCGAGCTGAGGTGATGGACGACGGCGGCGAGCGACTCACGCGTGTAGCGCACGTCGTCGTCGGCTATCACCAGCAGTTCCGCCGAGGAGGCGCGCACCCCGGTCATGACACCGGCCACCTTGCCATTACCGCCGGCGGGCCCGGGCTGGAGGTGGCGGACGCCCTGTGGAAAAACAGCGTGGTGCCGCTCGAACAGCTCAGGGGCGGAGCCGTCCACCACGGTGACGGGAATCCATTCAAGAAGGCGCTCGAGGTAGGCGGCGAGGTCCTGCAGCTCCGAGTCCAGTTCCGTCTCCGCCGCCCAGCGCAGCGGCAGGATGTACTCCGCGGAGGGCCCTGCGATGGGGGTATTCATGCTGCCGCCGGTACTGCCGCCCTCAGCGAGGTCATGCCGTTTTCCCAGTTGGCCAGGAGGTGGGTGGACAGCCTGCCGTCGATGGCCATCGCCGCCGTGGCACCAAACAGGACGTCAGCAAGCAACTCAGGCTCGGCCTCCACCAGGCCGCCTGCTAGGTCGCGCCCGGCGATCTGCTCGTGGACAGCGTCGGCTTCCACATGTTCGTCGAAGTAGTGGGTCACCCCGGCTTCGAAGCCGTGCCGCCGGAAGCCGTTGCCGTACAGCCGGTTCGGCTGCGAGGAGGTCATCTCGTAGATGGCCAGGTGCCCGGTGATGGCCCCGCGGAGCCGGCGGTTCAACCCGAAGAGGGACATCATGTTCACTGCGGCGAGGGAGACGGCGGGAACCGTGTCCACGTAGGCGCCGTAACTGTCGTCCAGGCCCAACCCGCGCATGGTCCGGGCGAACAGGGCGCTGTGCATACGTTCGGGGTGCCCGCCGCCGTACTCATCAGCCTGGATCTCCACGAGGGCAGCCTTGGGCCTTCCGGTAAGGCGGGGGACGGCCCAGGTGTGCGGGTCCGCTTCCTTGAGCTGGTAGATGGACTTGTGGATCAGGAACTCCTTGAGCTGGTCCAGGGTCGCCTTCTTGGCGACAAAGCGGGAGACGCTGGGCCCGGTGTCACCGGCGGCCAGTCCGAAAAGGATGTCCGCCACGGCGTCACTGGTCAGCTTCGCAGCGGCCGGTACGTTGATCTCTCCGGCAGCGGATGCCGCGGCAGTCCGGAGCGCCACTTCAAAAGGCCGTTCAAGAAGGCGGCGGACCTGGATCAGCCCGGGTTCCCACTCCCACTCATCGCTGACGCCAACAAGTCCGGAGTAGTGCAGCTCGTAAAGGCAGAAAAGGGCCAGCTGGACGTCGTCGTCCCCGACGATGTCAGCGGATGACGCCGCCCCGGGTGTGGCCAGCAGGCGCAGTTCCTCGACGGCGGCGGCTCCCTCAGCGCTGCCGGGCACGTGGGCGAGGGTCGTGAACAGGGTACTGCTGATAGGACCTCGGGGTTCCGGGATCTTCATGATGCTCCTTTGGGCGGGGGGAATTGCTACCGGTGCTGCGTCTTCGACAGCCGGTCTTATGGACGTTCAGGTCTCGTTCGCCGCGTCGGGGTCCCGCGAGGCGCTGCCGGGGACGGTCCGCGGGGACAACAGAATGGCCAGGGCGATCATGGCAAGGCTCAATGCCAGGTGCAGCCATATGTCCGCATTGTTTTCAGGAAGGAAGTTCGCCGGCAGGTCATCACCCACCAACAATCCGTAGAGCCACAGGAACAGATAGGCCACGCCCCCGTAGATGAGGAAGTTCCTCCCCTGCCGGTGCGTCCTGGCCATCACCAGGCCGGCGATACCGAACAAAAGGTGGACGCCGTTGTGCAACACGGACACCTGGAAGATGCCGAACAGCTCCGCTCCAGAGCCGGGCCCCGCGAAGCGCAGGGAACCGTAGTTGGCGGTCACGCCCGGAATGAATCCCAAAATTCCCAGCAGCAGGAAAATTGCGCCCGTGGCTCGGGTGGCCTTCTGCAGGCCGGTCCTCGCTGCGGTGGCCTGGGTGCTGACCGCCATAACCTGTACTCCTCAAAAGCCGGGAACAACATAGTAAGCATGATTACTAATAAAAGCTAAGCACGCTTCCCGCCCGCCCTCACTCCTCCGGGCTTTTCCACGTATAAGGGTTCGGGTGGCGCCCGCCGTGGCGGCCCTGCTCGTACCCCTGCTGCCAGGCCATCCCGACGGCGGCCACAAGTTCCGCGAGCAGCGGGTAGTAAGGGTGGTCCGGGCCGATGAAGATCATCTCGTCCTCGGCTTTGTCCACCGCCGCCCGCACCAGGTTCTCCTCCACGGGACCGCTCATGATGCCCTCCCCGCCAAAGCCCGACGTCAGCTCTGGCCTGATCTCTCCCCGGGTCCGATCTCACCCACGCCCGGCGTCAGTCCGCGCCCATGGAACCAAGGACTTCGCGCAGGGCCCGAACCACCATGTTGTGGTCCTCCACCTGGGGAAGCCCCGAAACAGTCACGGCGGCTACCGCGCCCACCCCCGTGACATAGACCGGGAAGGAGCCGCCGTGGGCTGCGTACCGGCTTTGGTCGAACCAGGCCTGGTCTTCAATCCGTCCGCCGCGGAGCCGTCCGCGGAGCCCCACCAGCAGGGACGGCACCTCGTACCGGGCAGCGGTACGCTGTTTGGCCCGGATCCAGTGCTCGTTGTCCGGGGTGGCGCCCGGCAGGGCGACATGGAACAGGACCTGTTCACCCTTGGTGATGTCGATGGCGATGGGGAGCTGGTCCTCCTTGCCCAGTTCCACCAGCAACAGCCCCAGGTTCAGCGCATCGTCCATGGAGAACCGGGGGAACTGGAGCTCGCGGATTTCACCCTCGATCCGGGCGATGAGCGTTTGCAGGGAGCCTTCCGGCTGGGTGTCATCCGAGTCGGGATCGAACTCAGTCATATCCCGCGAATTGGCAGTCATGGCCCACAATCTACCCCTCCTCCGGTGTAAACTGGACCACGCCCATCAGGGCATTGTTTTACCTACAGAATCATTCAACGACAGGGGAGCGCCGCCGTCGGCAGTTCTGGCCATGCCAGGATCCGCAGGTGGGCGCTGAGAGTGCGGACAGCCGCAGACCCTCGAACCTGATCCGGTTAGTACCGGCGCAAGGGAGTCGAGTTCTCGAAGTGTGTCCGGCCGCGGCAGCAGCGGCCGGCCGGTCCACTTTCCCCTCCTGTTCCTCAGGAGGATCGCATGGCAACAACAGCAGTAAAGAAGACCACCAGCAAGTCCTGGCGCGTTGTGGACATCGTGGTGGCAGCCTTGATCGCCATCGCCGGCGGAGTCATCTTCTGGGCCTGGTCCCAGGGGGCCGCCGCAGTCTCGGCCCCCATGAACGCCGTCTACCCGCCTCTGACCGGCCTGATCGCCGGCGGCTGGATGATCCCGGCCGCGCTGGGCATGCTTATCATCCGCAAACCGGGCGCAGCACTGTTCTGCGAGACCGTGGCCGCCACCGGTGAACTGCTGATGGGGTCACAGTACGGCGCCTCCGTGCTCTTCTCCGGCTTCGTCCAGGGCCTGGGTGCAGAGATCATTTTCGCCATCTTCGTGTACAGGAAGTTCAACCTGCCGGTATCCCTGCTTGCCGGGGCCGGCGCCGGGCTGTTTTGCGGCCTGAACGATTCCTTCGCGCCGTGGGGCTGGAACATCGCCTACTCGGGCGGGGACAAGCTGGCGTACATCATTTTCACGGCCATCTCGGGCGCCATCATTGCCGGCGCACTGTCCTGGGTCGCCACGCGCGGCCTCGCGAAGACCGGGGTCCTGAGCTCCTTCGCCTCCCGGAAGGCAGCAACGGAGCCCGTCTTCTCCTGATGACCGCTACCTCCCAGCACGGGACTCCGGTTGCGGCGCGCCCGGCTGCCATCAGCGCCCTCGGCTGGGGCTGGCGGCATGCCGGCAGGGCCAAACCCGCGGTGCATGCCCTTGACCTGGACATCCAACCGGGGGAGCGCGTGCTCCTCCTCGGCCCGTCCGGAGCGGGCAAGTCCACCCTCCTTCATGCCTTGGCGGGGGTCCTGGGCGATGTAAACGACGACGGCGGCGAGGCGGGCGATTCCGACGAGTCCGGTTCGCTGCTGGTTGGCGGAGCCTACCCGCGCGAGCAGCGGGGCCGCGCCGGCCTCATGCAGCAGGACCCCGAGACGCAGGTGGTCCTTTCACGCGTAGGTGACGACGTCGCCTTCGGCGCGGAGAACCTTGCCGTGCCCCGGGACGAAATCTGGGCCCGCGTGCACGAGGCGCTGGCCGACGTCGGCCTGTCCCACCTGCCGCTGGACCATCCGACGTCGGCCCTGTCCGGCGGGCAGAAACAGCGGCTTGCGCTCGCGGGCATCCTTGCCATGCGGCCCGGGCTGATCCTCCTCGACGAGCCGACGGCCAACCTGGACCCCGCGGGGGTGATCGAGGTCCGCGACGCCGTGGGGCGTTGCCTCGAGAAGACCGGGGCGACGCTGGTGGTGGTGGAGCACCGGGTGTCCGTGTGGAAGGACCTGGTGGACCGCATTGTGGTGTTGCAGCCCGGCTCGTCCACCGATCCAGCTGTGCTTCTGGACGGGCCGCCGGACCGCGTGTTCAGTGAGGCCCGGAGCATGCTGGCCGCTGCCGGGGTGTGGGTGCCCGGCTATGTTCCGGAAACCCGTCGCCGGGCGGAACCCGCTTCCGGAACCGGCGACCTCCTGCTCGCCGCCGAGGAACTGGCGGTCTCGCGTGAACGGGCCCGCCGCAAGGGTTTCCGGAAGCTGCCGCCCATACCCGTGCAGCAAGGCATTACCGCGCAGGTCCGGGCCGGACAGGCGCTGGCCGTCACGGGACCCAACGGCGCAGGAAAATCAACTTTCGCCCTGACCCTTGCCGGACTGCTTGAGCCGGTTGCCGGCAAGGTCTCCGCCACCCTGGCCCTCAGCCGCGGTGCCGGGATTGATCCTTTCCAGTGGAAGGCGGAACAACTGATCGAGCGTGTGGGCACCGTTTTCCAGGAGCCCGAGCACCAGTTCGTCACGGGGAAGGTGCTGGACGAACTCCGGTTTGGCCCCCGGCATCTGGGTCACGGCATGGAGCGGGTGGACGAGCTGCTGGAGCGGTTGCGGCTGACGGAGCTCGTTGACGCCAACCCGTATACGCTCTCGGGCGGTGAGAAACGGCGGCTTTCCGTGGCTACGGTCCTGGCTGCCCATCCGCAGGTCCTGGTCCTGGACGAGCCCACGTTCGGCCAGGACGCCAACACCTGGGCCGAGCTGGCCTCGTTCCTGTCCGAACTGCTGGACGCCGGGACTGCGGTGGTCTCGGTGACCCATGATGCCGAATTCACGGCGGCCCTGGGCGGGACGGAGCTGCGAATCGCTGCGGCGCAGACGGTGGCATCATGAGGCGGGAGCTGAACCTGCAGGGAAACCGCGCCCTGCTGACCCGGGCCAATCCGCTGAGCAAGTTCGCCGCCGTCTTCCTGGTGACCGCTGTGCTGGCACTGTCCATCGACTGGGTGTCCGCCTCCGTGGCCCTCGCTGTGGAACTCCTGCTGTTCCCGCTGGCCGGCCTCACCCTCACGCTGCTGTGGCAGCGGGGGTGGCCGCTGATCATCGCCGCGGCCGTGGGCGGCTGGAGCACCTCCATCCTGGCGCCGGACAGCGGAAGGACGCTGATCGACGTCGGCATCTGGACCATGAGCGAAGGCTCGCTGGAGCTGGGGGCCGGGTTCATGCTGCGCGGGCTGGCGATTGCGCTGCCGGCGGTACTGCTGATGAGCTGCACGGACCCTACTGACCTGGCCGACGCACTGGCGCAAAAGGCCCGGTTGCCGCACCGGTTCGTGCTGGGTACCTTGGCGGCCATGCGCTTGGTGGGACTGCTGGCTGAAGAGTGGCAAACCATCGGCATGGCCCGGCGTGCCCGCGGGGTGGGCTCGCGGGGCAGCGCGCTGCAGCGGATCAAGGCGACGCTGGGGCAGAGTTTCGGACTGCTGGTTCAGGCCATCCGCCGCGCGTCACGCCTGGCGGTGACCATGGAGGCGCGCGGGTTTGGCGGGGAAACCCGGACCTGGGCGCGGGAGTCTACGTATAGCAGGTTGGATCTCTGGGTCCTGGGCGGTGGCGTGCTGATGGCCGGTGCTGCCTTTGCTGCCTCGCTGTGGGCAGGAACCTGGAACATGGTGTGGCTGGGGAGCTGACCGGGCAAAGCCTGATTTGTCCGGCTGGTGCAGGTGCCTGTGCGGCGGCGCGGGGCGGCGCTCAGACGCAGGAATAGTCGTAGTCGAACCCTCGCGACACAAACTGCGTGAGCGTCACCCGGCCGCCCCACGTCAGCGGCGGGTTGGAACAGTTGCCTTTGGCACCGGTCTGCGTGCGCGCCCCCGCCAACCAGCTCGGCAGTGAGTAGAGGTTGCTCGAACTGCTGATGGTTCCCACGATCTGGCTCCATTGGGAGCCGGTTGAATATATGCCCACTCCCTTGGCTTTGATGCTGCGGAAGAAGTCGGTCATGCCCTCCAGGACTGCGCAATTGGCGTCCTTGTCTGCGGTGGACCAGCTGTTTCCGGTTTCCACATCCAGCCACCAGATGTAGTCCGAGGCTTTGCTGATCCCGCGGATGTGGGCGTCATCCCAAGCCTTCGCGTAGCCGTACATGTAGGCGCAGGCCTTGCCGTAGTCCTTCGCCTTGCAGGGCCCGTAGGGGTTATGGATCGGGGTGCCGGCGGGATATTCATCGCTGGTGGGCCACCATGAGCCTGCGCTCCCCGGATTGGCGGTGTTGACGTAAAGGGAGACCTTTGGTTGCGGTGTGCCGCCGGATGACGACGCTGCCCACGTGAGCTGTTTGGCGAGGCATGGGTTGGTGGTGTTGGCCAGGCCGTTGTTGACGCCGACGATCGAGAACGCCTGGCCCGTGGGAAGATCCTGGCTGCACTGGGGCCACGAGATGTCGTTGCCGAGGAGCGACTGGGTGCCTTCTCCGGTGAAGGTGATGCGGAAGCCGGCCAAGGGATCAGGAGCAGGGCGGCGAGCATCAAAGCAGCCCAGGCGGCTGGGCGTTCGCGTGCCTTGTGACGTCCGCAACGGGGCCACCTCCGTGGTCACTGAAGGAAGAGGTCCTTACAGTGTCCCCGGAGCAGTGGGCGGGGTAAAGAACGGAGAGTGTTCGATTTCTATCGCATGTAGTGGGTAAACGTTCTCTTATTACCGCTTTTGCGCCCACGCAGGCTCCACCGTAACTCATTTATGATATATTTCCTGCATGACGCAAGAGACCACGGAACACGTTGCCGCCATGCTTCGGGATGCCCGGAGCGAGAAGGGCTGGACCCAGGGACAGCTGGCCTCGGAGCTAGGCACCAGCCAGAGTGCCATTGCCCGGATGGAGCAGGGCAAGCAGAACCTGAGCCTGAAGATGATCCAGCGCCTCGAAACAATTTTCGGCCGAAGCATCGTCAACGTGGGTAAACCCCAAATGACGCACCTCCGGGTGGAGGGCGGGCGGACCCTCTCCGGTGCTGTGGACGTCAACAGCAGCAAGAATGCAGGTGTCGCGCTGCTGTGTGCCAGCCTCATCAACCGGGGCACTACCATTCTTCGCCGTCTTGCCCGCATTGAGGAAGTCAACCGCATCGTCGAGGTGCTCACCAGTATCGGCATGGAATGCACCTGGCTGAATGACACCGACCTTCAGCTCCGCCGGCCGGAGGTCCTGAACCTCGAAGCCATGGACGTGGAAGCCGCCCGCCGCACCCGCAGTGTCATCATGCTGCTGGGGCCGCTGATGGATGAGTCCTCGGGGTACCGCCTTCCGTACGCTGGCGGTTGTGACCTTGGCACCCGTACCGTGGAGCCGCACATGCAGGCGCTGCGCCAGTTCGGTCTCAGCGTGGAAGCAACTCAGGGCTTCTACACCGTGCAGGCGCCCTCTGCCGATACCCGCGACCGTTCCTTTGTGCTGACCGAGCGCGGCGACACCGTCACCGAGAACGCCATCATGGCAGCGGCGCACCGGGAGGGGACGACCGTGATCCGCAACGCCAGCCCGAACTACATGGTGCAGGACCTGTGCTTCTACCTGCAGATGCTCGGTGTAAGCATTGACGGAATCGGCACCACCACGTTGAAGATCACCGGCCGTTCCCTGATCAATGCCGAGATTGAATACTTCCCGTCCGAGGACCCCATCGAGGCCATGAGCCTCATCACCGCCGGTATTGTCACCAATTCGGAAGTGACCATCCGCCGCGTGCCCATCGAGTTCATGGAGATCGAACTGGCCACGCTGGAGCAGATGGGACAGCGGCTTGAAATCTCGAGCGAGTATATGGCCCGCAATGGCCGGACCCGGCTGGTGGACGTCACCACCAAGCCATCCCGGCTGCATGCTCCCGAGGACAAGATCCACCCCATGCCGTTCCCGGGCCTGAATATCGATAACCTGCCCTTCTTTGCCGTGATCGCTGCAAATGCGAGCGGGCAAACCATGATCCACGACTGGGTCTACGAGAACCGCGCCATCTACCTGACTGAGCTGAACCGGTTGGGGGCGCAGGTCCAGCTGCTGGACCCGCACCGGATCTACGTCAACGGGCCCACCAAGTGGCGCGCGGCAGAGGTTGGCTGCCCGCCGGCTCTACGCCCCGCGGCCTGTTTGCTGCTGGCCATGCTGGCGGCAAGGGGAGTGTCCGAGCTGCGGAACATTTACGTTATCGAGCGCGGTTACGAGGACCTGGCAGAGCGGCTTAACACCATCGGGGCCAAGGTGGAGTACTTCCAGGACTGACCATTCACGCTTCGTCATGAAACAATGAAGGCCGTCAAAAGGCGCTGCCCTGTCGCAGAATGTGAGTATGCGTACATTCGGAGTCGAGGAAGAACTCCTGATCGTTGATCCGGACAGTGGCGAACCGCTGGCCCTGGCTGATGCGCTGCTGTCCGGCCGCCGGATGGCCGCCGACGACGCTCCAGACGACCCTCGTGTTCTGCACACCCAGGACACAGCCGTTATCGATGACGAGATGGGACTGAGTGCCGAACTCAAGCTGGAGCAGATAGAGACCCAGACCCGGCCCTGCCTGGAGTACGGAGAGCTGCTGGAGCAGATCCGGGCAGGGCGGGCGCTTGCGGACAGGGCTGCCAGGAATAACAAGGCACGGGTGGCGGCGTTGGCCACCTCACCGCTCGGTTTGTCCAGCCACACTACTCCTGATCCCCGTTATGCCAAGATGCTGGAGCGGTTTGGCCTGACCGCCCAGGAGCAATTGACGTGCGGCTTCCACGTACACACTTACATTGAGTCGCATGACGAGGGTGTGGCAGTGCTGGACCGGATCCGCGACAAGCTTGCCGTGCTGACTGCGCTCAGCGCGAATTCTCCCTTCTGGAACGGTATGCAGACCGGCTTCGAGAGCTACCGCACGCAGGCATGGAACCGTTGGCCGACTGCCGGACCGTCCGGAATCTACGGGACCTACTCTGCCTACCGGAGGGTGGTTGCCCGGCTCCTGGACAGCGGTGTGATGCTGGATGAAGGGATGATTTACTTCGACGCCCGCCTGTCGCGAAACCATCCCACGGTTGAGGTCAGGGTGGCGGACGTCTGCCTTCGGGCAGAAGACGCCGCACTCATTGCAGTCCTGGTGCGGGCGCTGGTGGAAACTGCCAGCCGTGAGTGGCACGACGGAGTGGATCCCGCTCCCGTGCCCACTGTGCTTTTGCGGATGGCTTCCTGGCAGGCGAGCAGCGAGGGACTTGGCGGGGAACTGCTCGACTTTGGGACTTTCCGGCCGGCGCGTGCCGCGGACGTGGTGCGCTCCCTGGTGGACTATCTCGCCCCGGTATTGCAGGAGCAAGGTGAACTGGCCTTGGCCCGGCAAGGGGTGGAGGACGTCATTGCTCGTGGAACAGGGGCAGCTGAACAGCGGCGCGTCCGGGAAAGGGCTATGGCAGCCGCGGAACCTGGCGACCTTGGTTTCAGCGCTGTGGTCAGGCATGCGGTGGACGTCACCATGCGGGGGGCGTTGAATCTTTCCCCGGTTGATGAGGCCCCGGAACTGCTGCGGGTCAGGCAGTCCTAGTGGGCCGGCACTGAGGGCCAGGATTCAGGGGAAAGAGCCGCGGACAGCAAGCCTCAGGGGACCGAGAGGGATTCGCTGAGCCAGAGGTGCCAGTCGGGAAACGGGTCCTGAGGGAGTTTCGGGGGCGTGGCGTAGAAGTCGTCCCATGCAGGATCGTCGAGCGGGATGTCGTCCGGATCCACAAGACTGTCATCGTCGGGTTCTTCAAGCGGAGGCTCAGCGTCCAGGAAGTAACCGTCAGGCGGCTCCAGGGTGGGCGGCTCCGCCCAGCGTGGGTCGAAGGCGGGCGCTTCGAAGGGTTTCCCGAAGACATGCAGGATCTGCGGCCATTGTGGTGGTTCCTGGTCGGGTTGTTCGGGTTTGTAGTGTCGGCCCGTGGGGGAGGTCCAGCCGGGTGGTTCGTTGTGTGTGGCTTGGGTGGGTGTCCAAGGTTTGTGGTGTTTGAGGCGATGGTGTTTCGGGCAGAGTTGGGCCAGGTTGCTGATTCCGGTGGTTCCGCCGTGGTGCCAGGCGGTGAGGTGGTCGGTGTCGTTGTCGAGGGAGTGGTTGTTGCAGCCGGGGAAGGTGCATTTGCCGTCCCGAAGCTGGAGCGCCTTTTTCAGGGCTTTAGTGAGCCGGTAGCTGGTGCGCCCGATCTCGAGCGGTGCCCCGTCCCGGGGATCTACGAGCACCCGGTAGAAGGAACTGGCCCCTTCGGTGACCAGTTTCCGGGCCATGGAGGCGGGGATAGGTCCGTAGCCGTCCAGGGTTGCGGGTTCGTCGGTGAGGCCGAGGAGTGCGAACACCGGGACCGTGACGAGCACTTGGGCATTCGGGACTGAGACGCTGGCGAGGTCCGTGTAACCGCTGCGGCCGGTTTCCTCATGCCCGGCGGAGGCGAGGTCGGCGGCGTCGGTGTTTGGAGCTTCGTGTCCGGTGGAACCCGTAGAGGTGCCGTCGTCGGTGGTGCCGGTGTCGGCAGCGGGCCGGTCATTGACGGACACGGAGGCCACGCCGATGGGGGCGTCGGTGTTCTCTTCGGTGTTGAATTCTTCTGCGGTGCTTTCCGGGGCGGGGCTGAGGGCTGGTCCTGCGGCCAGGAGCAAACGGGCGGCGATGTCGGGCCGGAGTTGTGTCATTGACCGGGGCTCTTCGGGGCCCTGGAGGCCGCGGGCGAGGGCGGTGCTGCGGTTCCAGATGGCGGAGGCGGTGTCGGCGGGCAGGTACAGGGAGAGCCAGGCCATGCCGTCGCGGTCCGGGGTGTATTCCATCCGCCGGTCGGCGGCGCTTTTGGCGTGGCGTTTTTCGAGGGATTCGGGGTGGTGACGTTCGCGCCAGCCGCGGACCTTGGCCCGGAAGCGTCCGGGGACCAGGTCCCCGGCGGCGGCTCCGCGTGCCGGATTGGGTGCGTCGGGGTCCAGGAAATGCGCGGCGAGGGCGGCCGCGCCGGCAGGGCCGAGGCCATCGGTTTCGTCGCCAATGATTTTCGCATGCTGCCACGAGATGGCCCCGCTGGAGAGGGCGTCCATGACCGGCGGCAGGGAGCAGACTTGCCGGGACTGGGTGACGAGCGCCCCGGCGGCGGGGGAGCTGATGGTCAGGACGCCTGCGATTTCCTCGATCGCGGACATCTCCGCGTAAGTGCGTTCGTGTGCGGGTGCTTCGGGCGGGGTCATCGCGTGCTGGATTTCGATGGCCTCGGCGGCATCCCGGGCCTTGATGGCGGCGATCTGGGCTTCCAGCTGCTTCGTTACGGCCATCCGCTCCAGACGGATCTCATACCGGCGCTGCAGCACATCGGTCACGACGTCAACGCCGTCAGTATTAGCAGGGCCCGGGCGGCCCGCGCCCAAGCGGGCATCCTCAACAAACAGCGCATCAAGGCCAGCGACGGAAGCATGAATGCCCTCCATCACCGCCACTGTGCCCGCGCCGTTTCCCATAGAAACATCTTCTAACGGGGGTCTGACATTTTAGGTGCGGTGGGCCGGCCGGTGGGAAAAACTGCAGAACTTTTTGGCCGCTTTATATGTAGGGCCCGAAAGTGCCATACTCGGCGCGTGACGGCGTCGTATTCTTTCAAAGCAGCATTGTGGCTGTATCCCGGCGAGGCCGGTTGGCACTTCCTGACCCTGCCGGCAGAGATCGCGGACGATGTGCGCGTTCAAACTGCAGGGTCCAGCAAGGCGTTCGGCTCGATCAAAGTCAAGGCCGAGATCGGCGGACACTCCTGGCAGACTTCGCTCTTCCGGGACAACAAAAGCAGCTCGTACCTGCTACCCGTGAAGAAGGGCGTTAGGGACAAAGCCAAAATCGACGAAGGCGACGAAGTAACCGTCCACCTTTCCCTCGACGGCCTCTGAGGCCTGGATAGCGGGAACACCCGCCGATTCCCGATACAGTCGCAGAGATCCGGCGAGGGTGCCGGGGTCATTTGTGTAGCTTGCGTCAGAGCGACGAAGGAGCAGCAAGCGGCAAATGGTCCCGGTGCCGGAGCGGAGCCAGCGGACCCAGCGGACCCAGCGGTGCCGGAGCGGAGCCAGGACGCGTGGAACCCGCCCCGCCCCAGCCAGCGCTAAATCTGCTTGAGTGCCTGTTCCAAGTCGCCAATCAGGTCGTCCAGGTCCTCAAGCCCCACCGAGAGCCGAACAACTCCATCGCTCAGGCCAATGGCCGCGCGGCCCTCAGGTCCCATCGCCCGGTGCGTGGTGGTGGCAGGGTGGGTGATCAGGGACTTGGAATCGCCCAGGTTGTTCGAGATGTCGATGATCCGCAAGGCATCCAGCAGCGCAAAGGCGGCCTCCTTGCCCGAGCGGCCGCCGGAAGGGGCAAGTTCAAGGGTGAGCACCGTGCCGCCCGCCTTCATCTGCTTTGCGGCGAGCTCGTACTGCGGGTGCGACTTCAGCAGCGGGTACTTGATCCAGCTCACGGCCGGCTGCTGCTCCAGCCACTCGGCGATCCGCAGCGCGGAGGCGGAGGAGTGGTTGACGCGCAAGGCCATGGTCTCGAGGCCCTTGGTGAGGACCCACGCGTTGAAGGCGGACAGCGACGGGCCGGTGTGCCGCATGAGCTGCTTGACCGGGCCTTCGATGAATTCCTTGGTGCCCAGGATGGCGCCGCCCAGGACCCTGCCCTGGCCGTCGATGTGCTTGGTACCCGAGTAGACAATGACGTCGGCGCCGAACTGGCCGCAACGCTGCAGCAGGGGAGTGGCAAAGACGTTGTCGACGACGACGGTGGCACCTGCGGCGTGGGCGAGTTCGCTCACCGCCGCAATGTCCACGATTTCCTGCATGGGATTTGACGGCGACTCGAAGAACACGGCGGTGGTGGGCTGGGACAGGGCTTCGCGCCACTGGTCCAGGTCCGGGCCGTCCACGAATACGGTCTCCACGCCCCACCGCGGCAGGATCTCGTTGAGGATCACGAAGCAGGAGCCAAAGAGCGAGCGGGCGGCAACCACCCTGTCGCCGGCAGCCAGCAAGGCACCCAGGGCGGTGAAAACTGCGGACATGCCGGACGCCGTCGCAAAGCACGCTTCGGTGCCCTCCAGGAGGCGGAGCCGCTCCTGGAATGTAGCAACGGAGGGGTTGCCGTAGCGGGAGTAGACGAAGCGTTCGTCCTCACCGGTGAAGGCCCGTTCGGCAGCGGCGGCGGATTCGTACACAAAGCCGGAGTTCAGGAACACAGCCTCGCTGGTTTCCTGGAAGTTGGTGCGGTCCAGCCCGCCGCGGACGGCCTGGGTGTCGGGGCTCCAGCCGGCGGCGTCTTCGTTGAAGGTCACTTAGTTCTTTCCCAGGTTGGTTGGCAGGCCGCGGTTTTTCCAGCCGTTGACGGTGCGCTCTCCATAGCGGTCCGGCTCGCCTTCGAAGCCCTCCAGCACGTTGTAGGAGGTGAAGCCGGCCTGCGTGGCGGCGGTTGCGGCAGCGATGGAACGCTGCCCGGAGCGGCAGAGGAAGAGCAGCTCAGTTGAAGGATTGTCGGGGGCCTGCAGGCTCAGGTCCTTGATGAAATCAGGGTTGGGAATGCCGCCCGGGAAGGTCCACTGGATGAACAGCGGATCATTGTCCGTGGCCTTTGTGTCGGGGATGCCGATGTGGGCCCATTCGCCCTCGGTGCGCACGTCCACGAGGATGGCGCCCTGCTGCAGCTTGTCCCAGGCTTCCTGGGGGGTGAGGTCTCCTGCATAGCTCATGCGTGGCCCTCGCCGTCGAACTCGAGGTCTTCGCTGGCTGCTTCAAGGTCATCAACGGCAGTGGCGACGGCGGCATCCGCGGACGCGATGGCGGCCGGCAGGACTACAGCCTGGGCCACAATGACGCTGCTGCCGTTGAAGGTTGCTGCGGGGCTTCCATGCAGCACATACCCCTCTGCCAGCGCGGCCGAGATCCGCTCACAGAACGCACGGTCATCCGGCCCGCTGATGAGGCGGTAGGACAATTTCTCTTCAGGGGCAGGTGCGTCAGACATGACGGATCTCCTTCTCTCACGCTTGCAGCTCGAATCGGTCGATATGCCGAGTATTCACCTGAGGCACCCCGCCGCGGAAGGAGGGTTGCCGACCGGCCAGTCAGGGCTTGGCACCGGTACTCATTACTCCCCAAAAACGTAACACTTGGCGCGCGGGGCCGCACCGCCGTCGTCGTCATGTTCCGTAACTGAAGCGCCGCTGAAGCAGCTTGGGTGATTGCGCGGCGGTTCCTGGAACGTACGACGGCGGGAACCGCCACGGGCAGCGAAGCCGACCGACGCCCGCCGCGGCTTTCCACGCCAGATAGGGTTCTTGTCAGGGCGCCGCCGCGCCGTCGGAGCAAAATTCCTGGGGGTCCCCATCAGCACGCCACGAGCCGCCGCGCTGGAGAGCCGTCCCACGCAACTCCATTGGCAAAATTTCCGGGGACAACATACCCGCCAGTCGGCTGTCCGAAGGGGTGCTGCCCTTCTTGCCGCGGTGACGATTGCCCTCCTGGCAGTGGTGCTGCCCGCCGGAGCCGCCCGTGCTGCCGACACCTTCCCGGGTGAGGGCAAACCGCTGCTGGGCGCTGTCCTCGAATGGGGCGAGGACACGGCGGCCGGTTTTACGGAGAGGTTCGGCGCGTCGCCGGCGCTTTTCGGGCACGACATCGCGTTGCCCTTCCGTGGATCGGAGGAGAACGACATCCGGGGCTTCCTGGAGCAGTCCGGGATGCAGGGCGCCCATGCGATGCTCACGGTGAAGCCCAGCGTTCCGCTTGACCAGGTTACCGCTGAAGCTGCCGCATCATTCGCCGGCGACGTGCGGAGGCTGACAGCGGACTTCAAGGGCCATGTGCTGATCCGCTTTGCCCCCGACATGAATGCCAGCTGGGTGGAATGGGGCCAGCAGCCCGCCGCTTACCGGTCCGCCTTCCAGGCCGTCGCCGCAGCCTTTGAAGATGCCGATGGCATCCGACCACCGATGGTGTGGGAGCCGTACCTGGGGAAGGACTACCCGTTCGACCGGCACCGGAACGCCCCTGTGCCGGGCAGCGATGGCTTCGCCCTGCTCGATACCAACGGTGACGGCGTGTGGAACGGCTCCGATGCGGCCTACGCCCCGTACTATCCGGGGGACGATGCCGTGGACTGGGTGGGCCTGACCGCTTTCCACGACGACACTGCCGGCGGCGCGGCGGTCAACACCGTTCCCCGGCAGAACGAACTCCAGGAGATGCTCACGGCCTCCGACGGGGAAGACTTCTACGGGACTTATGCGTCAGGGAAGGACAAGCCGTTCCTGCTGCAGACCTCCGCGTTCTACAGCCCGGCCTCCGGCGGCGCTTCGGACGTGGACATCAAGGTGGGCTGGTGGGACCAGGTCCTGGATGCTGCCACGTCCACGGACTTCGCCAGCACGGCGGCAGTGGTCTGGGATGAGCGGACAAGCACCAGGGACACCGGGGTGGCCAGCATCGACTGGCTGCTCACCGGGAACCCTGCGGTTGCTGCTGCCGCCCTGGATCGGCTCGAGGCTTCCCCCATGGTGACCGGTCCTGCCACCGAAATCGGTGCCGGCAGCGGATACGTCCGCGCCAACACCGTCGCCGGGGCGGCTGCCTGGACCGTGGGAGCGGCACTGATCATCCTCCTGGTGGCGCTGTGGCAAATCCCCCGGCGGGTCAATGCCGCAACAGCCTGGGGCTACACCGATCCCTCCAGCAGGGATTCGCGGGTGGACCTGCTGAGGGGCATGGCCATTGTGTTTGTGGTGGTAAACCACCTGGGCATGATGTCACTGTTCCAGCTGCTCACCCAGGAGGCGGTGGGTTTCGTTTCCGGGGCCGAACTTTTTGTCCTCTTCTCGGGGCTGGTGGTGGGCATGGTGTACAGGCCGCGGGTCAACCGGGACTTTGGGACGGTGGTGGACCTGACCTCCCGCCGTGCGGGGAAGCTTTACCTGACGGCGCTGGCGGTGCTGATCGGCGTCTTCCTGATCTCGCTGCTGCCCCTGTTCCAGAGTGATGCACTGACCACCTACGTTGACCAGGGAACCGGCGGGGCGGGGCACAACGGCGCCGGCCGGACCTACGACCTCTACGCCGGAATGGAATCGCTGTTCCAGTTCCCCGTACCGCCGCAGGTCCTGCCGGCCATCCTGCTGCTGCAGTTCGGCCCGTGGCAGTTCAACGTGATGGGCCTGTACGTGGTGCTGCTGCTCGTCAGCCCGCTGATCCTTGCCGCACTCAACCGCGGCAAGGCAGTATGGGTGCTCGGCGCCACGCTGGCCGTGTACGCAGTGGGCGCGGCCACCCGGTTCCGGATCCTGCCCTCGCAGTTCGAGGACTCTTTCCCGCTGCTGGTGTGGCAGGTCCTTTTCGTGATCGGCCTGGTGGCGGGGTTCCACCGCCACCGCATTGTTTCGTGGCTAACTGACCACACCTGGGCAGTGGCCGCCTGCACTGCGGCCGCCTTCGCTTTCGCGTTCCTGTCCTGGGGCAACCCGTACCTGGCCAACGCCTTTGATATGCGGCTCGCGATTGTTCCGGACACGGCGTACCGGACCATGTATGACCTCTTCTTCGGCCGCACTTATCTGGCCCCGGGCCGGCTCCTCAACGTCCTGGTGCTGGTGGTGGCCGCCTACGCATTCCTCACGGCCTACTGGAAACCGGTGGCCCGCGCCCTGGGCTGGTTCCTGATTCCCCTGGGCCGGGCAACCCTGTACGTCTTCATCATCCACGTGGTGCTGATCGCGGTGATCGCCAACATCCCGGCGCTGCGCCAAGGCGACATTTGGATTAATACGGCGGCCTGCGCGCTTGTCCTGGGGCTCCTGTGGGTGATGGTCCGGACGCGGTTCCTCTTCCGGATCATTCCGACCTGAGGCGACAGTCGGAGAAGGATACAGAGCTGAAAAAACGAAAAGGCGTGAAGCGCTTCCTGCCGGGAAGCGCTTCACGCCTTTTTATGTGCCAGACCCTAAACGAGGCCGGGGTAGCTTGTCAGGATGTAGTCGGCGGCTGCCGGGCCCTTCATGCGCAGGCCGTTGTGGCCCGCCGGCATACGGTGTTTCATGGCTGCCCAGAAAACGGACTCCTGGCCGGGCGTCTGCTGGTTGATGAAGCACCAGCTGGTGTACAGGCCGTAAAGCCGGTCGTCGTCGAGGCTGTGATCGTAGGCCTTATCCAGCTGGGTGGCTTCCTGGAGGAAAGTGTCGAACTGCGAATGTGCCATGACGGCGTCCCTTCGCTAGGTGCGTGGGTGCCGCCGTTCGGCTACAGCAGCGGGAACCTCAAAGCCTGCACAAGGCAATGGAGCGTTAATCGAATCTTCGGGAATCGATGGGTGCAAGATGGCGCTAACAGCTTGTCTACGCTGTAGACTTTACCCGTAGACTACAAATACGGCAAGCGTCTGGAATTACCTTCGGGCACCCCACTTGCTGACGGCTCCAGAACGGTAAACACATGTCCTCCCCGAAGCCCTCACGCACCGAAGAACGCGGCCGGAAGGCTCCGCTCAGCCGTGAACTGGTGCTGGCCAAAGCGCTTGAACTGGTGGACGCTGAAGGCCTGGATGCGCTGACAATGCGCCGTTTGGGCCAGGAACTGGGCCGTGACCCCATGAGCCTCTACCGCTACGCGGAGAACCGGGCAGCATTGCTTGACGGAGTGTCCGAACTGGTCCTCAACCAGCTCCCCATCCATCCCGAGGACCCAGACTGGAAAGAACAGCTCCGCAGCATCGCCCACAACCTGCGGCTGCTCGCGCTCCAGCACCCCAATGTGGTGCCGCTGCTGGTCACCAGGCCCCTCTCCACCCCACTGGGGCTGAGGCCGCTGGGCACCTTGCGTCCGCTGGAACAGATCCTCTCCCTGCTGATCGGGGCAGGGTTCAACCCCGCCGGTGCCCTGCACGTCTACCGCGCCTACTACGGCTTCCTCTACGGCCACATCCTGAACGAACTGCAGGAATATGTGGTGGATCCGGAAGAAAACGAAGCACTGCTGCGGCTCGGCCTGCACCGGCTGCCCGCCAAAGAGTTCCCCCGGCTGAGGGCATTGGCTCCGGACCTTTCAGAATACGACGGCGAGACAGAGCTGGACCAGGGACTGACCATCCTGCTGTCCGGGCTTGAAGCGCAGCTCTCAGAGCACCCGGCCGCTTCGCCCGCCTAGCACCCCGGAGCGGGCAGCAGCTACTCGAAAGAAGCGCGGCGCCGGTCTGTGGTGCGGGTGTTCCAGATGTCCGGTTTGTTCACCTTGAAGCGGCGGCCCGTCAGTGCCCGGGCTGTCAACCTGATGTAGTGGGCTTTCTCGCCCGGCTGCCACGGCTCCAGCCCCAGGCTGTCCACGGCATCCTTGTCAGCCTGGTCCTCGATGATGTCCGTGTCCCCGCGCACCACTACGCTCCATGCCTCTTCGGTGTGGGGGTCGTAGCCGTCGATCTCTAGGACCGCCGGGCGTTCCGCCTTGGCATTCCACAGCTTGGTGACGCCGGACGTCCTGAAGACAATGCTCCGGCGGTGCACCACATAGTTGACCGGGAAAATTTCGGGGTGTCCGTCCACCGTCAAGCCGAGCCGGCCCAGGGTGTCACCTTCGAGAAGTTCCCAGCATTCATCAAAGGACAGTTTCCCGGCAGGTCCCGCGTCAGAAGTCATGAACCACACACTAAGGCCAATCTTCGTCCGGTGACTATGCCTTGCCCGCTGAATGCCTGCTTGCCGGGGGATTTACCGGCCGCGTGATCGGTGTCAGCGCGGGCGGCGGCAGCGCGGTCCTGGAGCGCTTCGAGTATTCCGCCGGACCGTCCTGAAAGTCCTGGAGTTTATTGAATGCCGGCGAACAGTTCGTTCAGTTCGGCAGTCAGCTCTTTTTGCAGGGACGGCATGCCGATTTCCTTGCCGTCGATCCGGTTTACCGGCGCCAGCATCCGCACACTCGAAATCAGCCAGACGGCGTCGGCGTCCAGGAGATCCTGCGGCTCAAGCGGGCCGTAGCCCAACTCCCAGCCGGCAGCCTTTGCCGCGGCGAACAGCGCACCCTGGGAGGTGCCGGGGAGGATGCCGCTGTCCAGCAGGGGCGTGACGAGGCGCTTTACGGGCGTGCCGTCGTCGGACGTTTGCACGTGTGCCATCAGCACGGTGGACGTGGGGCCTTCAAGGACACGGCCGTCGGAGGACGTAAAGATGACGTCGTCCGCGCCCTGTTTGTGGGCGTGGCGGAGGGCTGCCATGTTGACGGCGTAGGAGAGCGTCTTCGCGCCCAGCAGCAGCCACGGCGCGCGTTCCGCAACATGACTGTCATAGCCGCGGTCCAGCAGGATGACGTCGATGCCTGTCTCACGCTGCCGGCGCAGGCCTGCGCCGGCAGGGGATACCTGGACCCAGGACGTGGGCGCCGGAGCACCTTCCACCCCGCGGGTCACCACCAGCTTTACTGCCAGTTCATCAGGGGAGGAGGCGGGCAGATGCCGTGACCGGTGCTCGGAGACTGCGGCGGTGATGGCGCGGCGCCACTCGTCCTCTGCGGGGATGGCCAGGTCCAGGGCTTCCGCGGAACCGGCAAGGCGGTCCAGGTGCGCCTGGATCTTCCGGACAGTGCCGTCCACAGCGTGCATGGTCTCAAAGATTCCGTCGCCCCGGGTGGCGCCGAGATCCGTCACCAGCAACTGGGGCTGGGAAGCATCAGCAAACCGGCCGTCGGGGAAAGCAGGATCGAGGAATACGAGAACCACGTTGGCTGGAGAGGTCATGGGTCCAGCTTAGTGTGGCGCCCGCGGATAAGCTGGGCAGAGTGCCCTGGCCGGAAACCGTCCGCCGGGAGCGGAGTCTTCCGGGGGTTATTCACGTGTTGTGGCCATTTTCGCTTGCCGGCACCGCGCCGATGTGGGTGGTGGTGCTGCTGGGCGTCGCCGACCTGGTGATCAGGGTGCTCGCCGTAGGCATCATCCCGGGCAACCGGCGGCCCACCACCGCAATGGCATGGCTGCTGGGCATCTTCTTTGTCCCGTTCGTCGGCATCATCCTGTTCCTGCTGTTCGGCAACTTCAAGCTGTCCAGCCGCCGGCGGCAGCAGCAGCAGGATGTCAACGACAGGGTGCGGGCCGGTATCTCGGCGCTGGCCGACGTCGAAAGCGACTACCCGGGCCCGGACTGGGTGCGGTCCGCGGCGGAGCTTAACCGGCGGCTGGGCTCCCTGCCCATGGTGGACGGCAACTCAGTGGACCTGATCCCCGGGTACCCGGATTCGATCCTTGAGATGACCAAGGCGGTGCGGAAGGCGAAGAAGTTCGTCAACGCCGAGTTCTACATCATGAGCACGGACCACATCACCGACGACCTGATGACAGCCCTGGAGGAAGCCGCGGAGCGCGGGGTGGAAGTCCGGGTGCTGTTCGACCACATTGGCACCCTCCGAGTGAAGGGCTACCGGAACCTGCTCAAACGGCTCCGGGCCGGAAAAATCCAGTGGAAGCGGATGCTCCCGCTGCTGCCCATCCACGGCCAGTGGCGCCGGCCGGACCTGCGCAACCACCGCAAGATCATGGTGATCGACGGCGAAGTGGCCTTCACCGGGTCGCAGAACCTGATCGAGCCCTCCTACAACAACCCCCGGCACCGGAAAGCCGGCCGCGAATGGGTGGAGCTAATGGCCTGCCTGCGCGGGCCCATCGTCACCACCCTGAACGTGGTTTTCGCCACCGACTGGCTGAGCGAAACCGACGAGTCGCTGGAGCACCAGCTGCAGCTTCCGTCCAACCCGCACCCCGGCAACGTCACCGCCCAGGTGGTGCCCAGCGGCCCCGGCTTCATCACTGAAAACAACCTGCGGCTGTTCAACACCCTCATTTATTCGGCCCAGCAGCGGATTTCCATCTGCAGCCCGTATTTCGTACCGGACGATTCCCTGCTCTATGCCATCACCACTGCCGCCCAGCGGGGTGTGGACGTGGAGCTGTTCGTCTCGGAGAAGGGCGACCAGTTCCTGGTCCACCACGCCCAGAGCTCGTACTACGAGGCCCTGCTGGAGGCCGGTGTCCGGATCTACCTGTACAAAGCTCCCTTTGTGCTCCACGCCAAGCACTTCACCATCGACGACGAGGTTGCGGTGCTCGGCTCCAGCAACATGGACATGCGCTCGTTCTCGCTCAATCTTGAAGTGTCCGTGATGCTGCTGGGCGAGGACATCGTCACCAAGATGCGCGCGGTCGAAGACACCTACCGGGACATTTCGCACGAGCTCAGGCTGGCCGACTGGCTCCAGCGGCCCCTGGCCAGGCGGTACGTGGACAACGTGGCCAGGCTGACGGCGACGGTGCAGTAGAAGACCGTGCAGTAGAAAGTGCAATGCAGCGGCTAGTTTTCGGGGAACTGTGTGCCCAGCGTCGAGAGGACCCCGAAGGCCTTGGTGCGGATTTCATCGTATTCCTCGTCCGGCACTGAATCGGCCGTAATGGCGCCGCCGACGCCGAGGGCCAGTTCCGAGGTTCCGTCGCCGGCCGCATTGATCACCAGGGTCCTGATGGCGACGGCGAGGTCCGTGGCGCCATTCAGCGAGAAGTAGCCGATGGCGCCCGAATAGAGCCCGCGTGCTTCGCCTTCCAGCCGGTCCAGGATGGCCATGGTGCTGATCTTCGGCGCGCCGGTCATGGAGCCGGCCGGGAAACAGGCGGCCACCGCCTCGGCCCGGGACGATCCGCGCTGAAGCTGTGCGTCGATGGTGCTCACCATCTGGTGGACGGTGGCGTAGCTTTCGATGGCACAGAGCCGGCTGACGGTCACGGAGCCGGGGACGGAGAAGTGGCTCAGGTCGTTCCGCAGCAAATCCACGATCATGATGTTCTCGGCGCGGTCCTTCAGCGACGTCTCAAGCTCGGAACGCAGCGCCGCGTCTTCAGCAGGATCGGAGGCGCGGCGGCGGGTCCCCTTGATGGGTTCGGCGCGCATGCCGCCGTCGGACGCTATCTTCAGGAAGCGCTCGGGCGAGGTGCTGGCTACGTGCAGGCTGCCGAGCCGAAGGTAGCTGGCAAAGGGTGCCGGGTTTTTCCGGCGCAGAGCCAGGTAGGTCTGCCACGGGTCGAGCGCGGCGGCCGGAATCCGCGCTGACAACGTGGTGGTCAGGCAGACCTCGTAGGTGTTTCCCTCGGCTATTTCGTGCTGGGGCGGCGGCGATTTTCTCCCGGTATGCCGCACCGGTATCGCGGCTTGTGAATGCGGGCGCGTCCGGAAGTACGACGCCGTTGCTGCCGCTGGCCTGGGTGCCAAGGCCCCCATGGGCTCCGGCAGCCTGGGCGGCGGGGCTGGCAGCTGTTTCGACAGCGGTGCGGGCATCTTCCAGCCATTCATCGGCGTCCGTAGCATCGAGGGCCAGGAGCCAGGCCGTGCCTTCGGCATGATCCAGGACCACTGCCCTTCCGGCGAAGATCAGGGCTGCGTCAGGGGTGGAGGCAGAATGGTCAGTTCCGCCGGTTTCCCGTTTGAGCTCGTAGCCAAGGCAGCCGAGCCAGCCCAGCGTGAATTCGCCGGGGTACCCTTCCGGGGTGCTGACTGCAGCGTCTCCCCACACGGTGTCGAGCCAGCGGAAGAAGGGGCCTGCCACCGTGGCTGAGGCGCAGCCCGCCTCGATCCTGCTGTAACCGGAACGGTGCGTCACGGACCGGCCCAACAAGCCTCCGTTGTCGGCCATGATGCTGAAGCGGCTGCGCTCAGCGGCTGCAGGTCTTGCCCGGTCCTCACGGACGTGGGCAGCAGAGCCGCCGTTGGAGGAGTCAGCATTGGAAGCGTCCGTATTGGAAGAGTCCAGCCAGACGGCGTTGGCCGAGGCCCCATAGAGGGAACTGAACAAGGCGGCTGCGTCCGGACGGCGGTCAAGGCGCTCGGCCCGGAGGGTCAGGGCACGGCGCGCCGCGAGTTCGGGGGACAGGGTGGGGGCCAGGGCGGGAAGGTACGGCAGGAGCTGCAGCACGTCCGCAGGGGCGGTTCCGTCAGCGCGGTTCAGCACACGCACGTCGGCGTGCTGCGGGACGTCGTCGCCGAGCAGCCATTCCTCTTCCTGCACAGCCCACTGGTCCCAGTAGGGTTCGTAGGTTCCGCCGTCGCGATCCAGGGCGCGGGTCCGGCGGATGTCATCCGGGGAGTCCGCCCAGATGACGGCGCTGAGCAGCGGCCGGGCGGCAGCGGCAGCCGCCCCCACCCCCTCAACGATGACAATCTCGGCGGGCAGCGTGACGCGGGAGGCGCCGTCGTAATGGTTTTCCCAGTCCCAGCTGGTCCAGGTGGCCGCCTCGCCGCGGCTCAGGGGTTCCAGGACCGTGGCCACGTAGCGGTCGATGCCCGCCAGCAAGCCGTTCCATCCCGGGTAGATGTCCTCGAGGTGGAACAGCGAGACCTTGTGGTGGGCGCGCAGTCGTGCCGCCAGTTCGACGGCGAGGGTAGTTTTGCCAGCACCCGAGCGCCCGTCGACGGCGATGATGACGGGGGCTGGGCTCATGGATTAGAGCGTACCGTTATCCCTGCCGGGCTTTCATGTCTGCGAGCTGGCCCTGCTGGAGCAGGCCCTGCAGCAGGCAATGCTTATAGCCTAGGCCTGCCGCTGGAGCTGGGCGTTTCTAAGGACGGCCCCTTTGATGTAGTCCACCAGTCCGGGCAGGGCAGCGTGGACCTCGTGCCAGACGGTCTCGAAGTCGGCTTGCCCGCCGTACCAGGGGTCCTCAATGCCTTGGTCCAGCAGGTCTTTGTCCGCCAGCCGGGGATCGAAGCTGCGGAGCATGCGGATCTTGTCCCGGGACTCCTGGTCCGGGGCGGACTCGCTGAGCCAGGCGTGGTGGTCGATGTCCAGGGCCAGGATCAGGTCGCGTTCCCGGAACCACGCGTGCTGCCACTGGCGGGCAATGTGCGTGTTCGACGTGAGCTGTGTTGCGCCTAAGCGTCGGGCCGCTCGAGGGTCAATCGGCCGGCCGGCCTCGTAGCCGGTGGTGCCTGCGGAGTCTACGGTTACCAGTTGGTCCAGCCCTTCGCGTTCCAGCGCGGCGGTCAGCATCAGCTCGGCCATGGGGGACCGGCAGATGTTTCCGGTGCAGACGGCGATAACTCTGTATGGGCTCGACGCTGAGTTCATATACTAAGCATGCGTGCTAATACACCCTGTTGGCTAGCGGCAGGTCCGCAAAGCTTGACCCTTTTGTAAAGATGGTGTGTTTTCCCGTCACATAGCCTTCGGGGGGCGGATGGAACACGGGGAAGCTAGTGGAGGAGGGCCAGCAGGATACCCACGGCCACAAACAGCACGCCGAATGACCGGTTGAGGACCAGCTGGCCGCCAGGGCTGCGGGTGAACCGCTCAAAGGACCTGGCGGCGGCCGCGAAGAAGAACCACATCACCAGGATGTCGATGGCCACGATCGTTGCCGTCAGTACTGCGTACTGGGCAAGGAGGGGAAGCTCCGGCCGGATGAACTGGGGCATAAAGGCGAGGAAGAAGATTATTGCCTTTGGGTTCAGCAGGTTTACCCAGAACCCGCGCCGGAAGATGGACCAGGCGGGCTCGTTCCTCAGGCCGGCAATTTTCCCCTGCTCAAGGTCCGGCTTGGCGAGGAACTGCCTGATACCCAGATACACCAGGTAGGCAGCCCCGGAGTATCGGATGACGTTGAAGGCAACGGGCGAGCTGGCCACCAGAACTCCCACACCGAGCGCAACGATCACCACGTGGATCACCAGTGCTGCCTGCTGGCCGAGGATTCCCCACATGGAGCGCCGGAACCCGGCGTTCAGTGAATTGCTCATGGTGTTGATGGCCCCTGCGCCGGGGGTGAAACTGATCAGGACGCCGGCGCCGGCCAGGGCGAGCCAAAGGGAAAATTGCACTAGCCAAGTTTAGTGCCGCATTCACCAGAGGGTTGCCACGGGGTCGAAAGCCTGCAGGTCTTCATCTGCGGTAACGAGGGTAAGTCCCTCCACCATCGCCTGGGCGGCGAGCATGCGGTCGAAGGGATCCTTGTGGTCCCAGTCCAGTTGTCCTGCCGCCACGGTATGAGGCGACGAGACCGCGAGTTCAGAAGCGTAAAGATGGGCAACCTGCCGACCAAAGCTCATGGCGATCGCCGCTCCGGAGGGCAGTTTTCCTTGGCGGTGCTTGTATGACAGCTCATAGGCGGTGACCGGCGACACGAAGATTTGGTTTTCCAGCTTGCTGATGGAACTCCTGGCTTTGCTTGAGAGGCGCTTCGGTTCCGCAACCGCCCACAGGAAAACATGGGTATCCAGGAGGAGCCGCATCATTCCGCGGCCCCCATCTCCTCGTCGCTCCAGGGCTCGTAGAACTCATCAGGAATGTGCAGGGGGCCCAGGAAGCCCAGCTCCCGTTTATGGGGACGCTCGATTTTTACCAGCCGGGCGACAGGGCTGCCTGCTTTGGCGATCACCACGTCCTCGCCGTTTTCCACCTGGTTCAAGAGCTCAGACAAACGCGTTTTTGCTTCCTGGACGTTGTACTGTCCCATGTTGACCAACTCTACTTGGTCAACCTCCACCATGTAAGGTTCCGCCCAGTATTCATGGTCGCCGTAGTAGCTCATGTGCCCGACGATATTCCCTGGCAGCAGCTCCTTGGCAGACCGCAAAGTTGTTATGTGGATATCGGTAATGACGCTTAGGCAGCCTAAGCCCGCGCGATGACCTCGCCGTTGGGGATCAGGAACCAGCCGTCGTCCGTGGATCCCCAGCGGTGCCAGCCGGCGGAGATCCTGGCCAGGTCCGCGGGGTTGGCGAATCCGTACTCCAGCGCCTGCTCAGCGAACGCCGAATGAAGCACACGCTCGCCCCAGACACGTGCCTGCCAGCGGCGCTGCTGCCCCGTGGCGTAAAGCCAGTTGCTGCTGGTGGGCGCGACGTCGGTGAATCCCGCCGACTGTGCCCAGCTCACCAGCCGCCGCCCGGCGTCGGGCTCTGCTCCGTTCCTGCGCGCGATGCGCTGGTAAAGCTCCATCCACTCGTCCAGCTCAGGGATGGCCGGATACCAGCTCATGCCGTGGAAGTCCGCGTCGCGCACGGCGACAATCCCGCCGGGCTTTGCCACCCTGCGCATTTCCCGCAACGCCTCAACGGGATCGGTCAGGTGTTGAAGCACCTGGTGGGCGTGCACCACGTCGAACGTTTCATCCTCGAAGTCGAGATCGTAGATGTTGCCGGCAATGAACTCGACGTTCGCCACCTCCCGCTCGACGGCGAGGGCCGTGGCCTGGGCAATGATGTCCGGCGAGCGGTCCAGGCCGATGACCTTGCCGGGGCTTACCAGTGCGGCGAAATCGCAGGTGATGCTGCCCGGGCCGCAGCCGACGTCGAGCAGTTCTGTTCCGGGGGTCAGGTGCGGCAGGACAAAGGCGGCCGAATTCTCGGCGGTCCTGGCGGCATGGGCGCGGACCACCGACTCGTGATGGCCGTGCGTGTAAACGTCGTCTTCGGGCTGCTGCGCACTCATAAGCAAACGCTACCCCCAACCAGGTCGCGCCAAGTGTCGTTTTGCCCCTTCAAAACGACACTTGGCGCGACTTAGTTGGGTGCGGTGGAGGAGGCCGGTGCGCCGGCGGGTTCTTCCCGCGCCGCCACCGTGGCTTCCACCATGGCTGTCATAAACCGGGTGACCGTTTCCAGTTCTTCGGGGGAGAAGGTGGCCAGTGCGCTGCCCATCCGGCGTGAGAGCGGAGCGAAGATGGCGCCGCCCTCCTCGAAGGCCTTGGGCGTCATTCGAAGGTGGACCTGCCGGCGGTCGGAGCTGTCCCGCTCCCGCACTACATGTCCGGAGCTGTCCAGCCTGTCAATCAGGGCGGTGGTGGCCGGGGAGCTGAGGTTCAGTTCTTTTCGCAGCAGCCCGGGCGTGACCGTGCCGCCATTTGCGGTGTGGCGCATGATGACTGCCAGCGCATTCAGGTCCGTCCGGTGCATGTCTTTCCGGCCGCCGGCCGCATCCACATACCGGTTGGCTTCGAGCGTGAACTCCTGAAGGAGCCGAATCAGCGGGTGCGGGCCCCTGCCTTGGGGAGGCCCGCCCTGCGAGGGGTTCCCACCCTTCCGGGCCCCGGCCCCCGGGGGAGGTGCGGGCGCGGCGGGGGTCTTGTTGCCTGCCACGTCTACCTCCTCATTCCTGCTTCGAACAGAGCGCTCCAGCGCCCGGCCGTACTGACGGATATTACTTCAGGCGCGGGAACCTCTCTGTATTGGATCAACTGAAGAAAAGCTAGGCCAGCACTTATCTCTATGGTGGAGATACTCTAGGATGGAATTAATTCTACTCCCGTCGCTGTCCGGAAGGCATGATGAAATCCCACTCCCCCGCCAAGGAGCGCGTCCCTTTCTGGCTGCGCTGGCTCGTCCCCGTTATCCTCGTGCTGGCCTGGCTCGCGCTCGCGGGCGTTGGCGGACCCACGTTCGGGCGCTTGGACGAGGTCTCCTCAAATGACCAGGCATCATTCCTCCCGGCCAGCGCCGAAGCCACCGCCGCCCAGGACTGGCAGGCGAAGTTCCGGGATTCCGACGAGGTGCCCGGCGTTATCGTCCTGGAAGCCGACGAAACCCTGAGCGCGGTACAGCTTGGCGGGATCGCCAGCCTCCGCACTGATCTGGAAGGTCTGCAGGCGGGCAGTGCGGTGATCGGGCCCATCCCCTCAGGGGACGGGAAGGCCGTGCAGTTCATCGTGCCGATCGACTCGTCCAAAGAGGTGAAGGAGGTTGTCCGGGAGCTGCGCGATACGGTCGCGCAATCGGCCCCGGCGGGCATCAAAACCTATGTCACCGGTCCTGCGGGGCTCGCGGCTGACCTCACGGCAGCCTTCGCCGGCATTGACGGCATCCTCCTGCTGGTGGCGCTGGGGGCCGTGTTCGTGATCCTGCTGGTTGTTTACCGCTCACTCCTGCTGCCCATCGTGGTGCTGCTGACCTCGGTCTTCGCCCTGTGCGCGGCCATCCTGCTGGTCTTCGGCATGGCCAAGGCCGAGTGGATCCAGCTCAACGGGCAGAGCCAGGGCATCCTGTCCATCCTGGTGATCGGTGCTGCCACGGATTACGCTCTCCTGTTTGTGGCGAGGTTCCGGGAGGCCCTGACCCACACCACCAACCGCACCGCCGGTGTGCTCACAGCCTGGAAGGCCTCCTTCGAGCCCATCCTGGCATCGGGCGCCACCGTGATCATCGCCCTCCTGTGCCTGCTCTTCTCCGACCTGAACTCCAACAAAGCGCTGGGTCCCGTGGCTGCGGCGGGAATCCTCTGCTCGCTGTTCGCCGCCCTGACCTTGCTTCCCGCCCTGATGGCACTCCTGGGCCGGGCCGCATTCTGGCCATTCCGGCCCAAGCTCGTCCCGGCTGACCAGCGTGAACCCGAGCTGGTCACCGGACTCGAGGGCCAGAAGGGCTTGTGGCGTGCCACCGGCTCCCTGGTGTCCCGGCGGCCCCGGACCGTCTGGGTGGCTTCGGTCCTGCTGCTGGTGGTTGCGGCGAGCGGGCTGCTTCAGCTGAAGGCAAACGGCGTCCCGCAGACGGACGTTATCCTCACCGCCTCCAATACCGTGGACGGCCAGGACGCGCTGGCGCGCCATTTCGACGCGGGCAGCGGCAGCCCCGCCGTCGTGGTTGCCGGCCAGGGCAAGGCGCAGGAGGTGCTGGACACGGTGAAAGCGTCCGACGGCGTCGGCGAGGCTTACCTGCTGGCCCAAGGTTCGGTGCCCATCACCGGAGCCCCCGGTGCTCCCAGCGCCCCGGACGTCCGCGACGGAAAGGTGCTGATCAACGCGACCCTGAACGACGCCGCGGATTCGCTGGAGGCCGAGGAGACCGTCAAAGCCCTCCGCGCGGAGGTGAAAGCCGTGGACCCGGGTGCGCTGGTGGGCGGTGTGACGGCGACGGCGCTGGATACCAACACCACCGCCCAGCGCGACCTGGTGATCATCATCCCGGTGGTCCTGGTGGTGATCCTCTTGATCCTGATGCTGCTGCTGCGCTCCATTGTGGCGCCGGTCCTGCTGGTGCTCTCGGTGGTGCTGTCCTACGGGGCGGCCATGGGCGTCTCCGCCTTCGTTTTCAACAACATCCTCGGCTTCCCGGGTGCAGATGCCACGGTTCCGCTGTTCGGCTTTGTGTTCCTGGTGGCGCTCGGCGTGGACTACAACATCTTCCTGATGAGCCGGGTCCGCGAGGAATCCCTGAAACACGGCACCCGGCCCGGCATCCTTCGCGGGCTCGGTGTAACTGGCGGCGTGATCACATCCGCCGGCGTGGTCCTGGCCGCAACGTTCGCCGCGCTGGGCGTCATTCCGATCATGTTCCTGGTGCAGCTGGCGTTCATCGTCGCTTTCGGGGTGCTGCTTGACACCATCCTGGTGCGCTCGCTGCTGGTTCCCGCACTGGCCTATCACATCGGTCCGCGCATCTGGTGGCCCGGCAAACTGGGCAGGCCGGAACTGGACGCCGCCGTGCAGCGGGAGGCCGGAGCCGAACCCCTCGAAGAGGTGGCCACCCGCTAGCAGTCACCCTTGCTGCCGCCACCACTCCACGGTGGCGGCAGCAGCCTCGGGAAGAGGCGTCGGGGCGATGCCCAGAGCCGCTTCGGAAAGCGATGAATCCATCACGAATGGCTTCTCGAACTGGTAAAGGGTCTCGGCCAGCTCGCGGGCATCGGTGGAAAAGATTCCGCCCGCGCGGAGGATCCAGCCAGGCAGGGCGCGCACCTTTGGTCCAGCCTGGCCGGCCGCCGCTGCGAAGGCGTGGGCGAGCTCCCGCTGGGTTATCGCGGTCCCGGTGGGCGCGTGCCACACAGCGTTCCATGCTGAGGGCATGCCGGCGGCCGTAATCATTGCCCTGGCCAGGTCCGCGATGTACGTGAATGAGTGCGGCTGCCGGGCGCTTCCCACAACGCTTACGTTCCTGCCCGCCAAAATTGGCGCCACGATGCGTTCGCCGCCGTGCGCCATCCGGACGCGGGGCCCGAAGAAGTCGCCGGCCACCACGCTCACGGTTGGCGTGGCTGAGGCTTCGCGCGCCTGCAGCAGCTCCGTCCGCACTCCGCGCTTGCCGCCCGCGGCGGCCCTCAGGCTGCTTTCCGTCATGACGCGGTGGGGTTCGCTGTAGGAGTAGAGACTTTCGGGAAATACGACGACGGCGCCCGTCTCCTGAGCTGCTTCCATCACCGCCTGTTCTGCGGCAGGCAGTTCTGCCTCCCAGGTGGCTGCCGTGTACGCGGAGCCATGGATGCAGTGGAAGACCGCGCCCGCGCCCGCAAAGACTTTCCGCAGCTGGGAGGCGTCTCTGGCGTCGCCCGCAACGCGCTCCACCAGCGGGTGCGTGGGTCCGCTGCCGGAACGGGTCAGGACGCGCACCCGGTTGCCGCCGCCGGCCAGCTGCCCGGCGACGGTCCAGCCGACGGGCCCTGCTCCGGTCACCACGAATGTTTCCGACATTTTTCCTCCTGGCAGGCTGATGGTGAGAGCGGTGCTCTCAGGATCAGCATGGGGCGTGGCGGTGGCTGAGTCAAGAGCGGTGCTCTCTATTGCTTCCACTGCTCTCTCTGTATGGCATGCTGAAGCTGTGACTGAACGGGAAAAGGACGCAATGGCGCCGGCTGGGGAACGCCCCGCGAGCTGGACGTCTCGGACGCCGCAGCCCGGTTCGCTGGAGCCCGGTTGGCTGCAGCCGGGTTCGCTGCAGCCAGGGACGCCACGGGAGCGGGCCCGCGCCCGGACTGTCGCGGACATTGTGCGGCTGGGCCGGCAGCATCTCGCCGTCCACGGGGCCGCTGCACTTTCGCTTCGCGCCGTCGCCAGGGACCTGGGGGTGGTGTCCTCCGCGGTTTACCGGTATGTGGAGAACCGCGACGAGCTGTTGACGCTGCTGCTGATCGACGCCGTCGGAGAACTCGGCGACGAAGTTGATGCCGCGGTGTCCGCCGTTCCGGAGGGTGACCATATGGGCCGGTTTTGCGCGCTGGGCCGGGCCGTCCGGGCGTGGGCGCTGCGTGAGCCGGCCAGTTATGCCCTCCTTTTCGGCAGTCCAGTGCCCGGGTATGAAGCCCCGGCGGAGCGGACCACCGGGCCCGGCACCCGCGTGATCGTCACGCTGGTAGGGATCCTCGACGCCGCGGCACGCGCCGGCCGGCTAATGGTCCGGGAGCAGGGCGTTGCGGCCATTCCTCCGGCACTTGGATCGGACCTCTCCGCGATCCGCTCGCAGTTCAACCTGGATATTTCCGGGGAGCTGGTGGCGCGCGGGGTCCTGGTGTGGAGCGCACTGTTTGGGGCGGTGAGCTTCGAGGTCTTCAACCAGTACGGGCCGGACACCTTCTCCGCCCCGGGTGAGCTTTTTGACTATCACCTCAGGGTTCTGGCGCGCGTGGCGGGGTTGCCTGGACAAAGCTCCTGAAGGTTGAAGCCTGCCCTGTTGGCGGAAGTTCGGGCTGGTTAGACTGCAAGTGCGCCCGCATGGACGCGGAACTCAAAGGAGAGATGCACCATGACCGAGAATCCGGAAACCTTTGGCGAGGAGCCCCGCAAGGGAAGCAGCGCCCCGGGACTGGAAGGTGAGGGCGGGCAGTATGTGGACGGCGACTACGGTGATGCCGGCACCGTAGGGGAGCCTGCCGAAAACCTTGAGGACGGCGAATACCCGGATGGCGACTACGGCGAGGCCGGCACCGCAGGCACCGCCGGCACCGCAGGCACGGCACACGAAGCGGACGGCATCCGCGAACGGCTTACTGACGGGCAGGTCAACACCACGGCCGAGGAGCGCGGTCCGCTGCACGGCGGCACTGACAGCGACAGGTAGCAGCGCAAGCAACTGATAAAGAAAGCAGCCCGGCGGAGCGGTTCTCCAACAGCGAAACGGAGGGCCGCCGTCGGCCTTTAAGCGCAGAAATACAAGGAAAAAGGGAGCCGCATCCTGCTGCAAAAGTGGAAGTTGAGCGTGCTACGCTCAAGTTTGGTTGACATTGTCGGCGCCGTGAGTAAAGTTGAGTGCAGAACGCTCAATCATTCGGGCGCCAGCAAGTTTCCAAGGAAAGAAGGAAGCAACACATGTCACGTGCAGTAGGTATTGACCTCGGAACCACCAACTCCGTCGTCTCCGTTCTCGAAGGTGGCGAGCCCACCGTTATTGCCAACGCCGAGGGTGGCCGCACCACGCCGTCGGTCGTTGCATTCTCCAAGTCCGGCGAGGTCCTGGTTGGCGAGATCGCCAAGCGCCAGGCCGTCAACAACATCGACCGCACCATCGCCTCCGTCAAGCGCCACATGGGCACCGGCTGGAACGTCGCGATCGACGACAAGAAGTACACGCCGCAGGAAATCTCCGCGCGTATCCTCATGAAGCTGAAGAACGACGCCGAGTCCTACCTGGGCGAAAAGGTCACCGACGCCGTCATCACCGTCCCGGCCTACTTCAACGACGCCGAGCGCCAGGCCACCAAGGAAGCCGGCGAAATCGCGGGCCTGAACGTCCTGCGCATCGTCAACGAGCCCACCGCCGCGGCACTCGCCTACGGCCTGGACAAGGGCAAGGAAGACGAACTCATCCTGGTCTTCGACCTCGGCGGCGGCACCTTCGACGTCTCCCTGCTGGAAGTCGGCAAGGACGAGGACAACTTCTCCACCATCCAGGTGCGCGCCACCGCCGGTGACAACCGCCTCGGCGGCGACGACTGGGACCAGCGCGTTGTTGACTACCTGCTGAACCAGCTCAAGGTCAAGGGCATCGACCTGTCCAAGGACAAGATCGCCCTGCAGCGCCTCCGCGAAGCAGCCGAGCAGGCGAAGAAGGAACTCTCCTCCTCCACCAGCACCAACGTCTCACTCCAGTACCTGTCCGTCACCCCCGACGGCCCCGTCCACCTGGACGAGCAGCTGACCCGCGCCAAGTTCCAGGACCTCACCAAGGACCTGCTCGAGCGCACCAAGAAGCCGTTCCACGACGTGATCAAGGAAGCCGGCATCAAGCTCTCCGACATCAACCACATCGTGCTCGTGGGTGGCTCCACCCGCATGCCCGCCGTTTCCGAACTGGTCAAGGAACTCGCCGGCGGCAAGGAGCCGAACAAGGGCGTCAACCCTGATGAGGTTGTGGCCGTTGGTGCAGCCCTCCAGGCTGGTGTGCTGAAGGGTGAGCGCAAGGACGTCCTCCTGATCGACGTCACCCCGCTTTCCCTCGGCATCGAAACCAAGGGCGGCGTGATGACGCACCTGATCGAGCGCAACACCGCCATCCCCACCAAGCGGTCCGAGACCTTCACCACCGCTGACGACAACCAGCCGTCCGTGGCCATCCAGGTGTTCCAGGGCGAGCGCGAGTTCACCCGCGACAACAAGCCGCTGGGCACGTTCGAGCTGACCGGCATTGCTCCGGCTCCGCGCGGCGTTCCCCAGGTCGAGGTCACCTTCGACATCGACGCCAACGGCATCGTCCACGTCTCCGCGAAGGACAAGGGCACCGGCAAGGAACAGTCCATGACCATCACCGGCGGCACCGCGCTCTCCAAGGAAGACATCGACCGCATGGTCCGTGACGCCGAGGAGCACGCAGCCGAGGACAAAGCCCGCCGCGAGGCAACCGACACCCGCAACTCCGCCGAGCAGCTCGCCTACTCCGTGGACAAGCTGATCGCCGACAACGCCGACAAGCTGCCTGAAGAGGTCAAGACCGAGGTCCAGACCGACGTCGACGACCTCAAGAAGGCCCTCGAAGGCACGGACGACGCCGCGGTGAAGGCCGCCTTTGAGAAGCTGCAGGCTTCCCAGGGCAAGCTGGGCGAGGCCATCTACTCGCAGGCCGGTTCCCCGGACGGCGCAACCGGTGCCGCAGGTGCTGAAGGTGCCGCCGCGGGCGGAGACAAGGCTGCCGACGAGGACATCGTCGACGCCGAGATCATCGACGAAGACGAAGCGAAGAAGTAACCATGCCGCATCACGGTAACGAGGAAGAGCACAACACGTCACCCCGTGAAGAGCACCTCCAGGATCAGCAGGGCAACGGCCACCAGGAACCGGTCATTCGGGACAACCGCAAGGTTGACCCGGTGACCGGCCAGGCCCGGCACCCCGAGGGCGGTCACGCGGAAGGCGGCAACACCGCCGCCGGCGCCGGTTCCGAGGATTCCGACGGCGACGCGCTGGCCCAGGCTGAGGAGATCCTCAACGGAATCGATGTGCCGGCTGAGGAATCGGTGGCCCAGGGGGTCCCGGCAGGGACCAGCAGTGCTGAGGCAGCCGAGCTGAAGAACGACCTCCTCCGCCTGCAGGCCGAGTACGTCAACTACCGTAAGCGCGTTGAACGCGACCGGGCCGTGGCAGGGGAGATGGCCGTCATCGGCGTCCTGAACTCGGTGCTGCCCGTCCTGGACGACATCGACGCAGCCCGCCAGCACGGTGACCTCGCGGACGGTCCCTTCGCCGCGATCGCCACCAAGCTGGAGAACGCGCTGAAGACCTACGGCCTGGTACGCATCGATGAGACCGGCGTGGAGTTCGATCCCACCATCCACGAGGCCCTCATCCAGCAGCCCGGCGAGGACATCGAAGTTGACACCGTCAGCCAGGTGCTCCGCTCCGGCTACAAGTCAGGCGACCGCGTCCTCCGGGCCGCGCAAGTCATCGTCGCTGTACCTGCGTAGGTTCATCCCCCACGCCTGCGCGGATGAGGGGGCCCCGCCCCTACGCGTGGCGGCTTTGGTCCTACGGACCTAAGCCGCCACGCTCCGGCAGGCCCGAAGCCACTCCCGGGCCCCCTCATCCGCTCCGGCGTTCGGCGTTCGTGTCGCCTAAGGTGAGATGACCACAAGCTCGGAGCGCTGCATGGGCCCCGGGAGTGGCATCGGGCCTATCGGAGCCGGGTGGCTTGGGATCGCAGATCCCAGCCACCCGGCGTAGGGGCGGGGGCCCATGCAGCGCGTAGAGCTTTAGTAAGTACAAGAAAGGAAACGCCATTGGCTAGCCAGGATTGGGTGGACAAGGATTTTTACAAGATCCTTGGTGTTGCCAAGGACGCTTCCGACGCCGACATCAAGAAGGCCTACCGGAAGCTTGCGCGGCAGCATCACCCTGATACCAACTCGGGGAACACTGCTTCCGAGAAGAAGTTCAAGGACATCTCCGAGGCTTACTCAGTACTTTCCGATCCCGAAGAGCGCCAGCAGTACGACGCCATCCGGGCAATGGGCGGCGGAGCCCGCTTCGCTCCCGGCGGTGCCGGTGGCGGCAACGGCGGCTTCGAGGACATGTTCGGCGGCCTGTTCACCGGCGGCCCGGGACGCCAGCCAGGCGGGTTCAGCCCGGCAGGCGGAATTCCGCCCGAGTTCGCAGACCTGTTCGGCGGCGGCTTTGGGCAGACGGGCTTCCAGCGCGCCCCGCAGAAGGGCGCGGACCGCACGGCGTCCACCAGCATCTCGTTCGCCGGGTCCATCCGCGGCACCACCATTGGCCTGCGCGAGCCCAGCGGTGAAGTCATCGATGTCCGCGTCCCCGCCGGCATCAAGGACGGCCAGAAAGTCCGCGTGCGGGGCAAGGGCCAGCCCGGTCCCGCCGGCAACGGCGACCTGGTGGTGACCGTTTCGGTGCAGCCGCACGCGTTCTACACGCGCGACGGCGACAACCTCCGCATCCACGTCCCCGTCACCTTCCCGGAGGCTGCCTTGGGCGCCGACATCGAAGTGCCCACCATCGAGGGCGAAAAAGTGCGTGTGCGCGTTCCGGCCGGGACGCCGTCGGGCCGTACCTTGCGGGTAAAGGGCAAAGGCGTGAAGACGTCCAAGGGGACCGGCGACCTGCTGGTGACGATCGACGTCGCCGTTCCCAAGAACCTGAACAAGGAAGCCGAAGCTGCGGTGAAGGCCTTTGCCGAGGCGACGTCCGGAGCTGACGTCCGAGAGGGCCTGGCCGCCAAGGCCCGGCTTTAGTGACGGATGAGCCGTGGACATCAACTCAGACCAGCCCATCTTCGTGATCTCGGTGGCGGCTGAACTGGCGGACATGCACCCCCAGACGCTGCGGCAGTACGACCGGCTGGGCATCGTTTCGCCCAGCCGCGCGCCCGGCAAGTCCCGCCGCTATTCGCAAAGGGACGTCAACATGCTGCGCGAGGTGCAGCGGCTCTCCCAGGAGGGCGTCTCGCTCGAAGGCATCAAACGGATCCTGGAACTCGAAAACCAGGTTGCCGCCCTGCAGCGCCGGGTTTCGGAACTCGCCGAGGAACTCAGCCGGCGCCCGCAGCCGTTCGATTCGCGGATCTTCGCGGCGGGCGCGGCGGGCGACGTGGTGAGCCTGGCGCGCGGGCAGCGCCCCCGGCCGCGGTCGCAGGCTGTGGTGCTGTGGCGGCCGCGGGCCATCGGGCAATAGGTAGCGGCTTAAGCGGGCCGGCCGAAATTCGAGTACCCACTACTCGTGACGCTTCGGCCCCCGGAAACTTGAATGGAACCACTGCTGGATCAGCAGCAGTGGTTCCAAGTTTCTGGGGGTTTTTATGTTTAATGCTCAAAGCAAGGGCCGGCCGTGAGCCCGGGGATGGAAGGCGTGGCCGCTTTCAGCGGCTCGATTCCCGGGCAGATCCTGCTGGCCATCGGCCAGACAGTGGTGGTGGTGTGCGTGTGCTTCGACATGGTGCGTGCCCTGTCCGTGCCCCGGTCCCACCGGCGCTACGTCGCCAGCACTGTCTTCCGGACCCTCGCCATTCCGTCCATCATTGCCAACGGGGTAACCGTCCTGATTGCCCTGGTGCTGGCGTCCTGGATTGATGTGGTGATGGGCATGTTCGTGCTGATGGCCATCATCTTCCGCCTGCACCACGACAAGGACGAGGACAACTGGTGGAAGGGCAAGGGCAAGAAACTCGCCCGCTGGGCCCGCCGCCAGCTCTCCGGCCGGACCGCCGCTGCCCCTGCCATGGGGTAAACCCCCTGGTGGGGGCGGCGACGCCGTTCCCGGTGCTTATCCGTTGATGACCTGCGGTACCCCGAGGGCCTTGAGGCCTTCGACCCCGAACTCGAGGCCGTAGCCGGACTGCTTGGCGCCGCCGAACGGGATCCGCGGGTCCACGGCGCCGTGCTTGTTGATCCAGACGGTGCCGGCCTGGATGCGCGCTGCGACTTCGCGGGCGGCGTGAAGATCGGGCGACCAGACCGAGGCGCCGAGCCCGACGTCGAGTGCGTTTGCTTTCTCCACGGCCTCGTCCACCGTGCTGTAGCGGATGATGGGCAGGGCGGGACCGAACTGTTCCTCAGCCACCAGCGGGTTGTCATTGTCGATGTCCGCTACGAGGGTGGCGGGGTAGAAGTAGCCGGGCTGGCTGGTGTCCGGGTTTCCGCCGAGCAGGATGCGTGCGCCTGATTCCTTTGCGGCATCCACCAGGTTGGCGACGATGCTGTACTGGGCCTTGTTCTGCAGCGGGCCGAGGACGTTGTTCTCGTCCAGGCCATTTCCCATGGGCATCGCTTTGGCGACGTTAGTGAGTTCTTCACAGACGGCGTCGTAAATGTCGGTGTGGACGTAGAGGCGCTTCAGGGCCGCGCAGGTCTGTCCGGTGTTGATGAAGGCACCCCAGAAGAGCCCTTCGGCGATGGCCTTGGGGTCGGCGTCCGGCAGGACGATGCCGGCGTCATTCCCGCCTAGTTCGAGGGTGAGCCGTTTGACCGTGTCCGCGGAGGATTTGATGATGGCCTTGCCAGTGGCGGTGGAGCCCGTAAACATGACCTTTCCGATGGCCGGGTGTCCGGCGAGGCGGGCGCCGACGTCCCGGCCCCCGGAAACCACGGACAGCAGGCCTTCGGGCAGTTCCTCGTTGATAACTTTGATGAGGGCGAGGACGCTCAGCGGAGTGTATTCAGACGGCTTGACCACTACCGCGTTTCCCATCCGCAGGGCCGGGGCGATCTGCCAGACGGTGATCATCATGGGCCAGTTCCACGGGCCGATGGCGCCCACGACGCCGATGGGCTTGTAGTGCAGTTTGGCGTACGTTTCGCCATCGTCCACGAGTGTTTCGGGCTCAAGCGCGGTAGCGGCTGCCACGCGCAGCCAGGCGGCGCAAGCGCCGACTTCGAAGCGGGCATTAGGGCCGTTGAGGGGTTTGCCCTGCTCGCGGGAGAGCAGGCGGGCGAGCTCCTCGGCGGAGCGTTCGACGGCGTCGGCTGCTTTAAGAAGCGCGGCCGACCGGGCGTCGTGGCCCAGCGCTGCCCAGGCGGGCTGGACTGCCTGGGCGGCGGCGACAGCCTCCTCAAGGTGCTCGAGGGTGTGGATGGGTGCCTCGCCCACTTCTTCGCCGGTTGCCGGGTCGAGGATGGTCCGGGTAGGGCCGGATGTGGGGGAGACGGACGCCAGGAGGGCATCGTAACTTTCCATGGGGTACTCCACTTCGAGTAGTCAGGCGCTTGCCGGATGGCCGGCGGGTTGCTCCCAGTCTCGTTGAGTGGGCGTCAGGAATGCTTGTCTTTTCGCGCAGGACCGTTGACGTGGAGGGAACGGGATCCGGGCAGCCGGGCATGTTCTATTGGCTGCCGTCTGAGTGTCAGTGGTGTGTAGTCGCAGGGCCCCGCATTCCGCTATAGGCCGCGACGACCCCTACGAGGAAAATGACAACGGCGAGGTAGATCAGGCCGAGGTGCCCAAGTGTGGCCAGGCCCCAAGGGTAGTGCGCGGGGAGGGCCACGGCGAGTCCGACGACCGGAACGATGATGGCTGTGACGAAGGCCCAGCGTTCTCCGCGGCGCACTCCGTACCATGACAGGCCTGCAACGGCCAGTCCCGTCGCAGCGATGAAGCCGCTGAGCGCGATGTGCAGATGGCTGATGTAGTGATACAGCTGCGGGCTGAACGCTTCGATCTCCGCCTTGCCCTTGTCTACTTGGTCGGAGCCGATGCCCAGCTCAAGAAAGGCGTCCGTGAAGTTCATTATTAGGAAGATCACGGCGTACGCCACGAAGGCCAGACCGGCCAACGTCATGAGAGCGGCTCCTGTCCGAACGCGGGACTGCTTCCGCTCGGGAGTTTGGATGGTGGACACGGCCACCACTTCCTTTCTTATTCAAATGGATACTTGAATAAGAACCCCGGGACGGTAGGCTTGTCAAGAGATCTCTTGAATAGGAGGCGTAAGTGGGTGACCAGCAGGATAAAGAGGCACTCTTCGACGGCTTGGTAGAAGCTGCCAAGGCGTTGGGGAACGGCAGGAGGGCGCAGCTGATCGATGTCCTCGGGCAGGGGGAGCGGCCGGTTGACGAGCTGGCCGCAGAGATCCAGCAGAGTATGGCCAATACATCCCAGCACCTGCAGCGCTTGCTGCGGGCTGGCCTGGTCTGCTCCCGACGCTCGGGGACGCGGATCTACTACTCCCTTGCCGGCCCGGCGGTGGAGCGGCTATGGCGGGCACTTCGGGAGACAGCCGAAGTGCACTCGGGGGAGTTGGACAATCTCGTCCATGCCTACATCGGCGATCGTGCCGGCTTGAGCATTATCAGGCGCGACGAACTGCTGGTGCGGCTGCGGCAGGGGGACGTCGTTGTCCTGGACGTGCGCCCGCAGCCAGAGTACGACGCCGGACATATCCCGGGTGCGCTTTCCCTGCCCGTCTCGGACCTGAAGTCGCGGCTGCATGACGTTCCTTCGGGGAGCGAAATCGTCGCCTACTGCCGCGGACCTTACTGCCTGTATGCGGACGAGGCCGTGCGGCTGATCATGGACGAAGGGCGGCCCGCCACAAGGCTCGAGGAGGGCTTTCCCGAGTGGAAGGCGGCAGGGCTCCCGGTAGAACACCCGGCCTGAGCGGCTTCCACTCGGCCGGCCTTCCTCACAGTCGTGAAAGAAGTCTTAGGAAGGGAAGATCAGTAGCTTGCGGGGGTTTCGACAGGCTCAACCACCGGGCTCTTGGGGATGTACCTGGCCGCGAGGGCTTCGGAGCCGCGGGCGAGGAGGGCGACGTCGGCGCCCACCAGGATGAAGTTGGCGCCGTGGTCCAGGTAGTGGCGGGCGGTGTCCGGATTGAAGGCGTTGACGCCGGCGGGTTTGCCTGCGGCTTTGGCAGCCGCGAGGCAGTGTTCGACGGCGGCGCGCACCTCGGGGTGTTCCTGCTGTCCCAACAGGCCCATGGACGCGGCGAGGTCGGAGGGCCCGACGAAGATCGCGTCCACGCCATCGACCTTCAGGATGTCCGCCACGGAGTCCACAGCCGCCGTCGACTCAATCTGCACGGTGACGCTGATGGTCTCACTGGCCCGGGCGAGGTAGTCCGGCACCCGGTTCCAGCGGGCGGCCCTGGCCAGGGCGGACCCCACGCCGCGGACGCCCTGCGGCGGATAGCGGGTGGCGGCCACCGCTGCCTCCGCCTCAGTGACAGAGTTGACCATGGGGATCAGCAGGTTCTGGACGCCGAGGTCGAGGTATTGCTTGATGACCACGGTGTCATTGACCGGAGGACGGACCATAACCTGGATCGGGTAGCCGTTGATGGCCTGGAGCTGGGCGAGGATGGATTCGAGCCCGTTGGGGCTGTGCTCGGCGTCCACCAGGAGCCAGTCCAGGCCGGACCCCGCGCACAGCTCAGCAACCAGCGGGCTCCCGGAGCACACCCACATCCCTGCCAGGGGCCGGTTGGCTGCAGCTAAGGCATCCCGGAATGTGTCGTCTACTGGAAGCGGCATGTCACAGCTCCCAGGGGTCCGTAGTCGGCGTGAATGGTGTCGCCCTTGTACACCCAGAGCGGCCGGGTGAAGGATCCGGCGAGGATGATGTCCCCGGCCTTGAGTGCATCGCCGTGGGCGGCGATTTTGTTGGCCAGCCAGTGGACGCCGTTGGCGGGGTGGTCCAGGACGCCGGCGGCGACGCCGGTTTCCTCCACGGTCTGGTTTTTGTACAGGATGGCCGAGACCCAGCGGAGGTCCACGGCGTCGGGCTTGACGGGGTTGCCGCCGATCACCATGGCGCCCATGGCGGCGTTGTCGGAGATGGTGTCCACTATGGTCCGGCCCTCCATCTCGATCCTGGAGTCCAGGATCTCAAGGGCCGGGACCACGTAGTCGGTGGCTTTCAGGACATCGAAGATGGTGACGCCCGGGCCCTTGAGCCCGTCCTTGAGCACGAACGCCAGCTCCACCTCCACCCGCGGGTGGGTGTACTGGTCCCACTCCACCGAGCAGCCGGTTTCGAGGACCATGTCATCGAAGATGGCGCCATAGTCCGGCTCGGTAATGCCGGTGGCGTCCTGCATTGCCTTGGACGTGAGGCCGATCTTCCGGCCCACCAGGGTCCGGCCGGCCTCCTCATTGCGGCGGCGCCAGAGCTGCTGCACGGCGTAGGAGTCCTCCACTGTCATGTGCGGGTAGCGCGCCGTCAGCCGCGGCACCGGCGTCCGGCTCCGACCTGCTTCCAGCAGTTCGTCCGCGATGGCCTCGATCGTCTTGGCATCCAGCATGGCTACAGCTGCGCCCCAAGCTTGAAGCCCTCAGCCCCGGCTGCTTCGCTCGGCCGGGTGTAGGAGAAGCCGTCGGCGCCCACGGTGACTGCCATTTCGCTCTTCTCCTCGCGGACGATGACGGGCTGCGGGTTGCCGTCCAGATCCAGGACCAGGGAGGCTTCGGTGTACCAGGACGGGACCACGGGGTTGCCCCACCAGTCGCGGCGCTGGTTGTCGTGGACGTCCCAGGTGATGGTGGGGTTGTCAGGGTCGCCCGTGTAGTAGTCCTGGGTGTAGATCTCGATGCGGTGGCCGTCGGGGTCAAGGATGTAGAGGTAGAACGCGTTGGACACGCCGTGCCGGCCGGGCCCGCGTTCGATCCGGTCGCTGATGCGCAGGGCGCCCATCTTGTCGCAGATCTGGATGATGTTGTGCTTCTCGTGCGTGGCGAACGCGACGTGGTGCATGCGCGGGCCGTTGCCGCCGGTGAGCGCGGTGTCGTGAACAGTCTGCTTCCGGTGCATCCACGCGGCGTACGTGACGCCGTCGGCATCCTTGATGTCCTCCGAGACACGGAAGCCCAGGTCCTCCAGGTAAGCCCGGCCGCGGGGGACGTCCGGGGTGACCTGGTTGAAGTGGTCCAGGCGCACCAATTCGCCGGCGGAGTAGAGGTCGTAACGCTGGGTGAGTCGCTCCACGTGCTCCACGTCGTAAAAGAACTCGTACGGGAACCCGAGCGGATCCTCCACGCGGACGGAGTCGCCCACACCCTTGGTGAAGCCGCCGATGCGGCGTTCGGTCCGGCAGCCGAGTTCCTTGTAGTAGGCCTCCGCAGCGTCCACCTCCGCGGGGGACTTCACCCGGTACGCGAACGCGGCCACGGCCGCGATGGGTCCCTTGCGCAGCACCAGGTTGTGGTGGATGAACTCCTCCAGGGTGCGGAGGTAGATGGTGTTTTCGTCTTCTTCGGTGACGTGCAGGCCCAGGACATCCACATAGAATTCGCGGGATTTGGCGAGGTCGGTGACCACGATGTCCATGTAGGCGCAGCGGACAATGTCCGGTGCCGGGACAGAAGGGGTGGGAACGAAGTTGGTCATGGTGTGCTCTCTTCTTTGAAAGGTTTTGGGAAGTACGACGGCGGCAGGCCGGGCTGGTGCCTGGGCCTAGCCTTCGTTGGCGGCGGAGGCTTCGATGCTGCCGAACTTGGGGGTGTGGACGGAGCCGAGGGTGATGTGCACCGCTTGCTGGTCCGTGTAGAAATCGATGGAGCGGTAGCCGCCCTCGTGGCCGAGGCCGGAGGCCTTGACGCCGCCGAACGGGGTGCGCAGGTCGCGGACGTTGTGGCTGTTCAGCCACACCATGCCGGCCTCCACGTTCTGGGAGAAGTTGTGCGCGCGCGTCAGGTTCTGCGTCCAGATGTAGGCGGCCAGGCCGTACTTGGTGTTGTTCGCCAGGGCGAGGGCTTCGTCGTCGTTCTCGAACGGGGTGATGGCCACGACGGGTCCGAAGATTTCCTCCTGGAAGATCCGGGCATCGGGTGCGACGTCGGCGAACACGGTGGGGGCGATGTAGTTGCCCTCCGGCAGGTTCTCCGGCCGGCCGCCGCCCGCGAGAAGCCTGCCTTCGGACTTTCCGATCTCGACGTAGGAAGCCACCTTCTCGTAGTGCTCCGGGTGGACCAGGGCGCCCACCTGGGTCTTGGGATCATGCGGATCGCCCACCACGATGTTCTTCGCACGTGCAGCGTACTTCTCGCAGAATTCGTCATAAATGGCGCGTTCGACGAGGATGCGGGAGCCGGCGGTGCAGCGTTCGCCGTTGAGGGAGAAGACCCCGAACAAGGCCGAGTCGATCGCGGCGTCGAGGTCGGCGTCGGCGAACACGACGCAGGGGGACTTGCCGCCCAGCTCCATGGACAGGCCCTTGAGGTTGGTTGCAGCGTTGCGGAAGATCGTCTGGCCGGTGGTGGTTTCGCCGGTGAAGGAGATCAGCGGGACGTCGGGGTGCTTGACCAGTGCGTCGCCGGCTTCCTCGCCTAGGCCGTTGACCAGGTTGAAGACGCCGTCGGGCAGGCCGGCTTCCTTGAAGATGGTGGCCCAGAGGGAGGCGGACAGTGGGGTGAATTCGGCGGGCTTGAGGACCACGGTGTTGCCGGTGGCCAGGGCCGGGGCGAGCTTCCAGGACTCGAGCATGAACGGGGTGTTCCAGGGCGTGATCAGGCCGGCGACGCCGATCGGTTTGCGGTTCACGTAGTTGATCTGCGAGCCCGGAACCTTCATGGCGTCGTCGAACTGGGCCACGATCAGGTCCGCGAAGAACCGGAAGTTCTCGGCCGCACGCAGGGCCTGGCCCTTCGCCTGGGTGATCGGCAGGCCGGTGTCGAAGGTTTCCAGTTCGGCGAGCCGGGCTTCCTGGGCCTCGACGGCGTCGGCGATTTTGTTCAGGACCCGGGCGCGTTCGCGGGGCTTCATCTTCGGCCATGGGCCGCTGACGAAGGCCTCGCGGGCTGCGGCTACTGCGAGGTCGATGTCCTCTTTCTGGCCGGCTGCAGCGGTGGCGTAGTTGGTGTTGGACACCGGGTCCAGGACATCGAAGGTCTTGCCGCCCACCGAATCAACGAACTCGCCGTTGATGTAGTGCTGGATGTGGCGGGGCAAGTCCTGCGGCACGTAATGGGTGGCTGTCTGTTCTGCAGTGAACGTCATTGTTGTTTCCTTACTGCTGAGGTGGGGGGAATGCTCCGGGAGCGGTCAGAGGTTCTTGGCCTGCGCGAGGTAGGCGTCGAGGGTGGCGGAGCGGTGCAGGCGCGCTGCCTTCTCGATGGCATCGGCATCCGCACCGGATTCGATGAGCTGGAGCAGTGCCTCGTGCTCGTCCACAGAATCGTGGGCGCGGCCCGGGACAAAGCGGAACGTGGAAGACCGCAGTGCCGCCAGCCGGTTCCAGCCGCGGTGCACCAGGTCCAGGATGTGCGGGTTGGGGCAGTGCTCAAACAGGACGCTGTGGAAGTCCTGGTTCAGCGCGGTGAACCTGACGGGGTCGAAGTGCTCCAGGCACTCGCGCATCTCGGCATTCACTACACGGGCCCGGGCAATCGCGGCAGGATCAATCAGCGGAGCGGACAGCGCGGTGGCGGCGCCCTCCACGATGCTCAGGGTCTGCATGGTGTACAGGTATTCGGTGGGGTCGATTCCGGCTACAGTGGCGCCCACGTTGCGTTCGAACGTCACCAGGCCCTCGGCCTCAAGCCGGCGGATGGCCTCACGGACCGGGACCACGCTGAATCCCAGGTCCTTGGCGATGCTGCCCAGGACCAGCCGGTAACCGGGAGTGTAGGTTCCTTCGATGATCCGGGCTTTGACGGCCTGGTAGGCCTGCTCGGATTTGCTGCCCGCGGATGCCGCGGGAAGACCGGTCACTGTCTCAGTCATTCGGGTTACCTGCTGCTGGATCCGTGGTGCCTGCCTTCCATTCCTCGTACCGGGCCTGCCATTTGGGATTCATGGGGTAGAGGCCGTCAACGCTGTTGCCCTGCTGGACCATTTCGAAGATGAAGCTCTCTTCCTGTTCCTGCGTGATGCAGTCCTCCACGAGTTCCTCGGCGATGGCCGGCGGGATCACCAGGATGCCGTCGGAGTCGGCCACGATGATGTCGCCCGGCTGCACGGTGGCTCCGCCGCAGGCGATGGTGATGTCCGTGTCCCACGGGATGTGGCGCCGCCCCAGCACGGCAGGGTGCGGGTTGGCGAAATAGGTGGGCATCTCCAGCCCGGCCACAGCTGAGAAGTCCCGCACGCCGCCGTCGGTAATGATGGCCGCGGCGCCGCGGACCTGGGCGCGCAGGGCAAGAATGTCACCCACCGTGCCGGTGCCCTTCTCGCCGCGGGCCTCCATGACCAGGATTTCGCCCTCGTTCACGGAATCGATGGCGCGCTTCTGGGCGTTGAACCCGCCGCCGTGGGTCTTGAACAGGTCCTCGCGGTTGGGAACGTACCGCAGGGTCCGGGCCAGGCCCACCACGCGGCGGTCCGGCCGGGTGGACTGCAGGCCGTCGATGCTGACGTTATTAAGGCCGCGTTTGCGAAGTTGCGAGGACAGGGTTGCCGTGGCGACACTTTCGAGTTTGGCTTTCAGTCCGGGGGTGAGGACACTGGCTGCCGCGGGCAGTCCCGCAGCCTCACGCGAACCCCACGCCTCCTCCCGCTGCACGTCATCAACCTGGGGTCCGGCACCAAAGTCCGCGAACGGCGTCGTGCCTTCCTCCACCGTGGTGACCAAACGGCCGGTGGTGAGGTTCCCGGCTGAGACCTCCACTTCGAGCACATCCCCGGGCTTGGCGACAGACGCACCGGCAGGGGTGCCGGTGAGGATGATGTCCCCCTCCTCAAGGGTGAGCAGCTGGGACAGGTCGGCCACGAGCCGGGCAAACGGGAAGAGCAGGTCTTCCGTGATGTCATCCTGGACGAGCTGGCCGTTGTGCCAGGTGCGGATGCGAAGCTGGGCGGGGTCGACGGCGTCTGCCGGGATCAGTCCCGGGCCCACCGGGGTGAAACCGTCCCCGCCCTTGGACTTGAGGTTCGAACCCTTGTCCGCCCAGCGCAGGTCGTACACGCCAAGGTCATTGCCGGCTGTCACGGCGGCGACGTGGCTCCATGCGTCCTCGATACTGACGCGGCGGGCAGCCCTGCCGATGACCAGCGCGATCTCGCCCTCGTAGCCAAGAAGTTCGCATCCGGCGGGGCGTTCCACCGTGCTGCCGCTAAGCGAGAGCGACGACGACGGCTTGAGGAAGTAGGACGGCTGGACCGGCGTGCGTCCCCGTTGTGCGGCCCGACTGGGGTAGTTGATGTGCACCGCGATCACCTTGCGTGCCGCTGCGAGGGTGTCCCCGTTGACCTGCTCCAAAGCGTCTCCTAGCGAAGTACGAAATCGTATACGATCACCTTCGCGCTTTGGCCGACGCTTGTCAAGCGTTCGAGGCTCGCGTTTTTGGCACCCTTGTCGTCCCCGTCACAGGTGGCGTACAGTATTGCTCCACACCCGAGTTTTCTCATATGGAAACCCTAGTTCTATTATCGAACAAGCCTTATGGCCGAAGAGCCACACAACGAAGTGAGGAATCCCGTGCAGTTTCACCACCACGGTTACGTATCCGGAGACCCGCGGGTAAAGCCGGCAGCTGGCGTCGGGCTGAACCGGCCCGACGAGCTCCCGGATGAAGTGGACGTTCTGATTGTCGGCACCGGGCCGGCGGGAATGCTCGCCGCGGCGCAGCTTTCCATGTTCCCGAATGTCAGCACGCGCATCATCGAGCGGCGTCCCGGACGGCTCGCCATCGGCCAGGCCGATGGCATCCAGGCGCGCAGCGTCGAAACCTTCCAGGCGTTCGGGTTCGCGGAGCGCATCATTGCCGAGGCCTACCGCATCACCGAGATGGCGTTCTGGAAGCCGGACCCCGCCAACCATGCCAACATCATTCGTACCGCGCGCGCTGTCGACGACGAGATGGGCATCAGCGAGTTCCCGCACCTCATCGTCAACCAGGCGCGCGTGCTGGACTACTTCGCCGAGTTTGCCGCCAACTCGCCTACCCGCCTGAAGCCCGACTACGGCTACGAGTTCCAGTCCCTTAGCGTCACGGACGAGGGCGACTTCCCCGTCACCGTGACACTCCTGCGCACTTCCGGGCCGAATGAGGGCCAGGAACGCGTAGTGCGGGCTAAATATGTGGTGGGTGCCGATGGCGCGCGGAGCAAAGTGCGCACAGCGATTGGCTGCACTCTTGCCGGGGACCAGGCCAACCACGCCTGGGGCGTGATGGACACCCTCGCCGTGACCGACTTCCCCGATATCCGGACCAAGTGCGCCATCCAGGGGGAAAAAGGCAGCATCCTGCTGATCCCGCGCGAAGGCGGACATCTGTTCCGCATGTATGTGGACCTGGGTGAGGTGGACCCGGCCACCCATCACGCCGTCCGTAACACCACCATCGAGCAGATCATCCACAAGGCCAACGAGATCCTCCACCCCTACACGCTGGACGTCCGCAACGTGGCGTGGCACAGCGTCTACGAGGTGGGGCACCGGCTCACGGACAGGTTCGACGACGTCCTGCCGGAGGAGCGCGGTACGCGCACCCCGCGGGTGTTTATCACCGGCGACGCCTGCCACACGCACAGTGCCAAGGCGGGCCAGGGCATGAACGTTTCGATGCAGGACGGCTTCAACATCGCCTGGAAGCTCGGCCACGTGCTGGAAGGCCGCAGCCCGGAAGGCCTGCTGTCCACGTATTCCGCGGAGCGGCAGGTGGTGGCAAAGAATCTCATTGACTTCGACAAGGAATGGTCAACCATGATGGCCAAGAAGCCCGAGGAGTTCGAGAACCCCTCGGACCTCGAAGACTTCTACGTGCGCACTGCCGAGTTCCCGGCCGGATTCATGACCGAGTACGCGCCGTCCATGCTGGTGGCACCCGCGAAGCACCAGGACCTTGCCACCGGCTTCCCCGTGGGCAAGCGTTTCAAATCAGCACCGGTGGTGCGGGTGGGCGATACCAACCCCATGCACCTCGGCCACCACGCCACGGCGGACGGGCGGTGGCGGATCTACGTCTTCGCGGACGCCGCGCCCGCCGGTACGCACTCAGGGGTGGCGGACTTCGCCGGGTGGATCGCAAACTCGCCTGACTCGCCGCTGGCCGCAACGCCGTCGGACGCTGATCCTGACGCCTGGTTCGACGTGAAGGTGATTTACCAGCAACCGCACACGGCCGTGGACATTGGAAAGGTTCCCGCCGTCTTCAAGCCGCAGGTGGGCCCGTTCAAGCTGACCGATTACGAGAAGGTGTACGCCACCGATCCCGGGGCAGACATCTTCGAACTGCGCGGGCTGGACCGCGGCGGCGTGGTGGTGGTGGTGCGCCCGGACCAGTATGTGGCGAACGTCCTGCCGCTCACCGCGACGGCGGAACTGGGGGAGTTCTTTGCTGCCTTGCTGAAGCCGGGCCTGCTCAAGCCGCGTCAGGCAACGGGTCAGCCGCTGACGGTCTGAGCTGTCCTGTACTCCGCGGCCTCATAAACGCCAAGGATGCGCACCTCGGTGGTGAAGAAGTCCAGCTCCTCGAGGGCCAGCTTCAGCGGCAGGTCCCCGGGGTGACCTTCCACGTCGGCCATAAACATGGTGGCCGCGAACTCGTTGCCCACCATGTAGCTTTCCAGCCGCGTCATGTTGACGCCGTTCGTCGCGAAGCCGCCCAGCGCCTTGTACAGCGCGGACGGGACGTTGCGGACGCGGAACACGAAGCTGGTGACCGCCGGTCCGGGCAGTTCGTCCCGGGCCGGCAGCGCCATCTCCCGGGCCAGGACCACGAACCTTGTGGTGTTGGACGGATCATCCTCAACCCGGGAGGCCAGCACTTCCAGGCCGTAGATCTGCGCGGCCAGCGGGGGAGCGAGGGAGAGCTTGCGGGGATCGTTCCACTCGGCCACTTCGCGGGCGGACCCGGCGGTGTCGCCCGCGATGACGGGCTTGAGGCCGTGCTCGCGGATCAGCTTGCGGCACTGGCCCAGGGCGTGGATGTGGCTGTGGACCTCGGTGGCATCCGCGATGGTGCTGCCCGGGATGCCCAGCAGGTCGAAGTGGATGGGCAGGAAGAACTCGCCCACGATCTGCAGGTTGGACTGGGGCAGCAGGATATGGATGTCCGCCACCCGCCCGGCAATCGAGTTTTCTATGGGGATCATGGCCAGGTCCGCCTCGCCGCTGGACACGAGTTCAAACGCGTCCTCGAAGCTGGCGCAGGGCACGCTTTCCATGTCCGGGAACATCTGCTTGCACGCGATATTGGAGTTGGCGCCGGGCTCACCCTGGTACGCAATCTTGGAGGCCATGATCCGTATGGTTTCACGTCCCGTGCCCGCCCGCCCAACTGGGTAGCGCTAAGTGTCGTTTTGGGCGGTCAAAACGACACTTGACGCTACTTAGTTGGGAAAAGGGAACATCAGCTGGGGGTGACGCGCAGCCAGAGATACTGGCGCGGAAGGAGCGTGACGCCGTCGTCCAGCTGCAGCGCGGCTTCGGAGAGAAGGTCGACGGCGGCGGCTGAGTATCCGGAAAAGGTTTCGGCGGGCAATGCCTGCGGTTCGTCGCTGAAGTTGGCCAGTGCCAGGACCCAGGTCTGCTCGCCGGGGCGCTGGTAGGCCAGCACGCGGGAGTTGTGGGTGGCGAAGTCCACCAGCCTTGTTCCTGCCAGCTCCGGAGCGCCGGCACGGACCTCGATCATTCGTTTCAGGCCCGCGTAGACGGCGCCTTCGGGAGTGGAAGGGTCATGGCGGCGGGCATACTGCTCCGCCGGGTAGTGCGGCCGGTGGACCCAGCGGGTGTCCGACTCATGCCCGGGTTCCGAGGCATAGCTGTAGTCGTTGACCTGGCCCACCTCGTCGCCGAGATACAGCAGGGGAATGCCGCCGGTGCTGAAGGCAACCGAGTGGGCGAGGAGGATCCGCTCCACCGCCTCAGCCGGGTCCACCTCCATGCCGCACAGCGACGCCGTCGTGCCTGAAATCCTGCAGTCACCGGTCTTGGGGTTGTCCTGGAAGGGCACACCGCGGGCGAAGCTGCCGGGGAAGCGGTTGACGTAGAAGGAGTTCAGGAACCGGCGGTGGTCAAAGCCGTTGATGCCCAGTTCCGCCGCGTCCTCGTCAGCAAAAGTCCAGCCGATGTCGTCGTGGCTGCGGACGTAGTTCACCCAGGACGTGCCCTCGGCGATGTTGTGCCGGCGCTGCAGTGCCTGGGCCAGGAGCGACACGTCCCGGGTGGCCAGCGATTCCCAGATCAGGGCCATCTGCAGCGGGTTGTAGGAGATCTGGCACTCGGCAGGGTCGATGTAGAGCGCCACTTCGTCGGGGTGCACGATGGCCTCGGACTTGAACAGCAGCGACGGCGCGGCGAGCCGGCACACCGCGTTGAAGGCCTGCAGCAGCGTATGGGCTTCGGGGAGGTTTTCGCAGGGGGTGCCGAGCTGTTTCCAGATGAAGGCGACCGCATCCATGCGCAGGATGTCCACGCCCTGGTTGGCCAGGAACAGCATTTCGCCGGCCATGGCACGGAAAACGTCCGGGTTGGAGTAGTTCAGGTCCCATTGGTAGGTGTGGAAGGTGGCCCAGACCCAGCGGCCGTCCTCCATCCGGATGAAGGACCCGGGGTGGTTCTCCGGGAAGATCTCCCGCACATTCTGTTCAAAGGCGTCCGGCATGGTGCGGTCCGGGAAGATCCAGTAGTAATCGCTGAATTCGGGATCCCCGGCGGCGGCGCGCCGTGCCCACTCGTGCTCGTCGGAGGTGTGGTTGAAGATAAAGTCGACCACCAGGCTGATCCCGTTGGCTTTCAGTTCCGCCGCAATCTCGCGCAGTTGTTCCATGGTGCCAAGTTTCGGGTTGACCTGGCGGTAACTGGACACCGCATAACCGCCGTCGGAGTGCGGCTCCGGCGCCAGGAACAGCGGCATGAGGTGCAGGTAGGTGAGGCCCAGTTCCCTGAAGTACGGGATGCGGGCGCGGACTCCCTCCAGGCTTTCGGCGTACCGGTCCACGTAGCAGACCCCGCCCAGCATCTTGTTGGCCAGGAACCAGCCGCTGTTGGCTTCCCGCTCGGCGTCGAGGGCCTTCAGCTCCGCCGGGCGGTCCTGCCAGGAGCGGGCGTTCTGAAGGACCAGTGCGGTGAGCTGGTCCAGCCAGTCCTCGCGGGAACCGTACAGCGACTGGAAGAGACGGCAGAGGTCCGGGAAGTGCCGGTCGAACCGCCGCTGAAAGTCCGTCCCCGCGCCGCTGTCCGCCCTGGCAAGGGCCTCGACGACGTGCTGCCGCGCAGTCTCGTCCACACCGAATTCCTGCACGAAGGGACCCCTTCCGGCCGGCGGATCCGGCGATGTCTGGTAACGGCAGTATGCCACGGGCAGGTGATTCGGCACCGCCTTGGATTAAGTGGCGGACGCGTCCCGCTCCAGCCCGGGCATTGCGCTCAGGTACAACAACTGATCGCTGCGCGACAAAACCCTTGAGGCGGTCCGCTGCCATGCTGGATTCAACGGTGCAGGACCTTGAACCGCACCCTTCCCCCCCCAGCGCTCATGACCGTTAAGAAGGATCCAATGAGTATTTCCAATTCCGAATCCCGGACTGCTGATGCAAGCCCCGCAAAGGAACACTCCACTGCCCTCCGCGCCGGCAGCATCGGCGTCATGGGAATCCTGTTCTTCGTTCTGTCCGCCCAGGCGCCCCTGACGGGAATCGCCGCTGCTTCCCCCTTGGCCGCCCTCGGCAACGGTGCCGGCGCCCCGGGCGCCTACCTGATTGTGGGCGTCGTTATTGTCATCTTCGCCGTGGGATTCGTGGCGATGAGCCGCAGGATCCAGGGCAGCGGCGCGTTTTACGCCTATGTCACGGCGGCCTTCGGCCGGAAGGCCGGAGCCGGCGCGGCCTGGTTGGCGCTCCTGGCGTACAGCACGGTGCAGGCAGCGATGTACGGGCTCTATGGGGCAGCGTTTTCCGGGCTGCTGGCTTCCGTTAGCGTCAACGTCCCCTGGTGGGCGCTGGCCCTGGCCACGATGGCCGGAGTGCAGGTGCTGGGCTCGCTCAACATCGAACTCGGCGCCAAGGTCCTCGCCCTGCTGGTGGGGCTCGAAGTGGCCATCCTGCTGATGTTCGGCTTCACGGTGCTCTTTAGCGGCGGCGGTCCCGAGGGGATCAGCATCGCGGCGTCCTTCTCCCCGGAGGCCATCGCCGCCGGCGCCCCGGGCGTGGCCATCATGTTCGCTGTGGCCTCGATGTTCGGCTTCGAATCCACCGCCATCTATTCGGCAGAAGCCAAGGACGCCCACCGCACCGTAGCGCGGGCCACCTACCTGTCAGTAGCCGTGATCGCCGTGTTCTTCTCGTTTATCTCCTGGATGCTGGTGAGCTACTACGGCCCCAGCCAGGTCATGGACGCAGCCGGTGCGGCCCTTGAACCGGGCGACTCCACCAGCTTTGTGCTGGCTCCCATGGTGGAACTGTTCGGACCGTGGGCCGGCACTGCCACGGGCATCCTGCTGGTAACGTCCCTGCTGGCCGGCATCATCGCCTTCCATAACGGCATCAACCGGTACCTTCACTCGCTGGCACTGCAGGGCTCCATGCCCGCCGTCCTGGCCCGGACCAACCGCCACGGCGCTCCCGCCGCAGCCGCCCGGATCCAGACCGCCACCGCCGTGGTACTGGTGGTTCCCTTCGCGCTGCTCGCGCTGGATCCTGTCCTGACCCTGTTCTCCTGGTTCAGCGGACTGGCTGTTGCTGCACTGCTGGTGCTGTACATCCTTTGTTCGGTGGCCGTGGTGGGATTCTTCCGGCGGGAGCGTGTGGAAGGCCAGCTCTGGCAGACCTTTCTGGCGCCTGCCCTGGCCACCCTGTTGCTGGCGTGGGTGCTGGCCCTGGTGGTCAGCAACTTCACCGCACTGATCGGCGGCAGCGCAGAAACGGCCGCGGCCCTGCTGGTGGCTGTCCCGGTGATGTTCGCCGCCGGTGTCCTGGTGGAGTCACGGATTGAACGGCGGCAGAAGGCCGGCAGCCTGGGGACCGCCGCCTAACGGACAGCTTCCTTCGCTGACGCGGTGAGGGGTTGAAGGGCCCGGTCCGGTGCGACAGCATCGGCCCGGGCCATTCCCTTTGCGGCCAGGGTCCGCCGGGCAAGAACGCCGGCAAGGACGAGCAGCCCGCCCAGTAATACCGCTGCAGCGGCGGCTACCGATGGGCTGCGCGGCCACAGCCCGGCCAGCCCCAGGAAAGCTGGGATTGTAGCCGTGACCTGGCTGGTGAGCACCAGCGCCCAGCCCGTGAAGGTGTCTACCCGGGCCAGGCCCAGGGCCAGCGAGGCGAAAAGCAGCGCCCACAGCACGGACCAGACCAGCCACATAACGGACAGCAGGGGATCGTCACGAAGCCACGCCGCTGCCAGGAGCAGTCCAACGAAGGCCACCATGCCGCAGAACCAGCCCAACCCCTTGGAGCCCAGCGCCAGCAGGACGTCCAGGCCCGCATAGACGTACGTTAGGCCGAACAGGAACATGCCGGCGGGAGTCAGTGCTGGGGTTGCAGGAGTGCCCGGGGACAGGACGACGACGCCGAGCACCACCTGGACGATACCCACCACGAGGCTCAGCACGGCTGAGTCGCGGCGGGGCAGGCGTCCCAGTGTTGCCAGCCCGTTGACCAGCAGCGGGGCACCGGAGAGGAGCAGGCAAATATACGGCATCAGGACGCCCCGGGGCCGGGAGAATTATTCCCCTCAAATTTCATAAGACGGAAGTCTGCTGTCACAATACGGAGATTAGCTGAAGCGCGCCCGCCCGCCTAACAGTGCGCAGTCGTAATCCGATAAGTTGAAACGTAAACTTTTTTTCGGGACAACGCCGCCTCCTCGTGGCCGTCCCGTGCAGGCCACGTTAGGAAGAACTCATGGATGCACGGCTGGAAACCATCAGGAATACAGTCCTGGCGCGGAACCCCGGCGAGGCGGAATTCCACCAGGCCATCACCGAGGTCTTCGAAAGCCTCGGGCCGGTCCACGACCGCCACCCCGAGTTCCTCGAAGCGGCCATCCTGGAACGCCTCTGCGAACCCGAGCGGCAGATCATCTTCCGTGTCCCCTGGACTGACGACCATGGCCGGGTGCAGATCAACCGCGGCTTCCGGGTGGAGTTCAATTCCGCGCTGGGCCCTTACAAGGGCGGGCTGAGGTTCCATCCGTCGGTGAATCTTGGCATCGTCAAATTCCTCGGGTTTGAGCAGATTTTCAAAAACGCACTGACCGGCATGCCCATCGGCGGCGGCAAGGGCGGCTCGGACTTCGACCCGCGCGGCCGCAGCGACGCCGAGGTCATGCGGTTCTGCCAGTCCTTCATGACTGAGCTTTACCGCCACATCGGCGAGTACACCGACGTCCCGGCCGGCGACATCGGGGTGGGCGGGCGTGAAATCGGCTACCTCTTCGGCCAGTACAAGCGCATCACCAACCGCTACGAATCCGGCGTCCTCACCGGCAAGGGGATCTCCTGGGGCGGGTCCCTGGTGCGGCCGGAAGCAACGGGTTTCGGGACAGTCATCTTCGCCAACGAGATGCTCAAGACCCGCGGGCTCTCCTTCGACGGGCAGCGCGTGGTGGTCTCCGGCTCCGGGAACGTGGCCATCAATGCCATCGCCAAGGCGCAGGCGCTGGGCGCCACGGTGGTTGCCTGCTCGGACTCCAGCGGCTACATCATCGACGAGTCAGGGATCGACGTTCCGCTGCTGCGCCAGATCAAGGAGGTGGAACGGGCCCGGCTCAAGGAATACGGCGTCCGCAAGCCCGACGCCACGTACGTGGACGGCGGGTCCGTCTGGGACACCGGCGCCACCGTGGCGCTGCCGTGTGCAACGCAGAACGAGCTCGACGGCGCTGCTGCCGCCGCCTTGGTGCGGGGCGGCCTGCTCGCCGTGGGTGAAGGGGCCAACATGCCCAGCACGCCCGACGCCGTCTCCGTCTTCCAGCAGGCCGCTGTCCTGTTCGCACCCGGCAAGGCAGCCAACGCCGGAGGGGTGGCCACCTCCGCCCTGGAGATGCAGCAGAACGCCAGCCGCGATTCCTGGTCCTTCGAGCACACCGAGCAGCGGCTCACGGACATCATGGTGGGAATCCATGACCTGTGCGCTGCCACCGCGGAGGAATACGGTGCGCCCGGCGACTACGTCCTCGGTGCCAACATCGGCGGATTCGTGAAGGTGGCCGACGCGATGCTCGCGCAGGGGCTGATCTAAGCCGGGCATGCCAAGCGGGCGCCATCCGCCGTCGTGCACTAATGCCCGCCGGCGCTGATGCTCAGGCGCCCCGGCGCCAGTCGGTGGGGGACATGCCGAAAGCGTCGCGGAAGGTGCGGCTGAAGTGGGCCGCATCAAGGAACCCCCAGCGGGAAGCCACCGCACTGACGGACTTCCCGGCGTGCAGGGGATCCCGCAGGTCGCGGCGCGATCCGTCAAGGCGCTGGCTCCGGATCCAGCAGGCCACGGTGGTGCCGGACTCGTGGAAGACGTTGTGCAGGTGCCTGGTGGAAATGAAATGGGCGGCCGCGATGTTCGCCGGGCACAGCAGCGGATCGGACAAGTTGGCCTCGATGTATTCCCGGACCGACGCGGCCAGCAGGGCCTGCGGCTTCATCCGGTCCGGGGCGATGTCCATTTCTGCGTGCAGCATGGTGGACACCAGGTCCAGGGCATTGGTGGCCAGCCGCGACCCGCTGGGACCGCTCAGGATGTCGAGATTTTCGGCGAGCTGGCGGATGAACTGTCCCACGATCCCGCTCAGGCCCGTGCTGCCGGGCATCCTGACGGCGGAGAGCTGGCCAACGTAATCCGTGGGCAGCGTGAGGGCGTCGCATGGAAACATCACCACCATCATCCGGGCCTGTTCCTCGAACGCCAGGGTGTACGGGCGGTTGGTGTCATAGATGGCCAGATCACCGGGCTGGAGCAGCGCCTCCCGGTTGTCCTGGATGAGGAGTCCGGTGCCCTCAAGCTGGAGGCTGAGCTTGAAATAGCGCTCGCCGGCCTGGGCAATGAGCGCTGGCGTGCGGTGGACCTCATGGGATGTGGCGGTGACTTCCACGATGGACATCCGGTCCAGTACCCGCGCGCGCAGCTGCCCGCGGAAGCCGTCCACGTCAGCCGTTTTTGCCGTGAGCGGCACACAAAGGACTCGGCCACGAGGTGCTTCCAGTGGTCGAAAGACGCGGCAACCCTGGTGGTGAGGTTCTGGTTCTGGCTGGCGGGCGAGGCTGGTGCTTGCATGGATGTTCCTGACGACGGGCGGGCCATCTGACATTCCCCCGAACTGTGTCCTGCAACACAGTCCCATCAGGTTAGTGCCACCCGCCGTCTTTTTTCAACAGTTGGCGAAAAAAGAATTGCCGCTATTTGTTCTTCCCCCGGGCTGCCACCGCCCAGCGATCAATCAGCCTGCCCTGGCTCACAACGGCCACGTCATCCACGAGATTGATGGCGAGGCAGACGTGGTTGGGGATGACCCGGAGACGCGTACCGATGGCCGGCGGCGCGCCGTCGTTGTGCCACTCCACTGTGGCGTGGTGCTCTGACAGTGCGGTGATTCTTGCCCCGGGGTGGTCCATCAGGCGCCCGAACCCGCTGGCCCAAACCGGCCGGTCGCTGCCCAGGATCTTGCTCCCGGCGTCAAGGATGAACCGCTGCGGGCTGTCCGGACCGGTGGTGTGGTGGCTCACCACGGTGGCCGCAACGGTCAACGCGATGTCCTCAAGGGCGCAACGGCCCAGCTCCAGCTGCTGGGCATCACCGAAGACGTAGACGCCGGGACGCACTTCGGTGGCAGCAGAGCCTTCGGTGAGGAGCGCCGTCGGGGTGGATCCTCCACTTCGCACAGCGGCCTCGAAGCCCGCCGCGCTCAGCGCTTCCGCTGCCCGGTGCAGGGCGTCCTGCTCCTGCGCCGCCGCTTCGACGGGCATGCCTGGCGCATAGCTGTGGCCGGGAAAGGTGAAGACCCCTGCCACCTTGAGGCCGGCGCCGGACGCTGCCTGGGCAACGGCTGCTGCTGCTTCAGCCTGGACGCCGCTGCGGTGGTGGCCGCTGTCGATCTCCACCAGCACGCTGATCTCCCCGGCGGCATCGCCGAGACCTGCACCCAGCGCGGAAGCTCCGGCTGCCGAGTCCACGCCTACTGAAATTTTCGCGCTTGCTGCAAGCTGCCGGAGCCGCACTGCCTTTTGCGGAGAGACCCACAGGGGGTAGGCAATGAAGAGATCCTGGACTCCTGACGCGGCGAACACTTCCGCCTCGCCGATAGTGGCCACGGTCAGCCCAACCGCCCCGGCCGCGAGTTGCCGCGCGGCGATCTCCGGGATCTTGTGGGTCTTGGCGTGCGGACGCAGGACGAGTCCTTTCGCCTGCACGGCCCGGGCCATCCGGGTGATGTTGCGGTCCAGGACGTCAACGTCCACGAGGATCTCGGGAGTGTCGATGTCAGCAGGAATGGTCGCGGCTGCGCTCTCAGCGTTCAATGGTCCGCCGGCTGGCTCAGTAGGGCCAGGTAGCCCTCAAGCTGGTGGTGGTGACCGAAGTCTCCGCGGCCCGCCGGTGCCAGGGCTGCCTCGATCTGTGCGCCCAGCAGCATGTTCAGGAGCTGGCCGGCCAGGGCGTCATCGTCGACGGCGGTACTCACATCGCCTGCGTCCCGGGCCTCCGCGAGGCAGCGCCGGATGACCGTAAGCCACTCGGCCATGGACTGCTGGTGGATCAATGCTTTTTGCGGGTCGTTGACCGCCTTCTGCCAGAAGGGGATCACGATCCGCGCCTCGTTGACGCGCTCCTCATCCAGGGGCAGCACCTCAAGGCAGAAGGCCCGCAGGGCAGCAAGGCCGGACTGGCCTTGCGTAACCTCTGCGATCCGCTGGTTCGTGCGGTTGAACACATGGCTGAAGGCGAATTCGAGCAAGGTGTCCTTGGTGGGGAAGTAGGGCTTCAGGGCGCCGTTGGCGAAGCCTGCCTCCATGGCGATCTCGCGCATCGTGGCGCCCTCCAGGCCATGGCGCGCAATTATGCGCCATGTCGCATCCACCAGTTCCAGGCGCCGCTCATCATGGTCAACAATCTTTGGCACCGCAGCTGCTCCCCGGAAATATTTTCGCCCAAACCCTTGTGGCCCATCTTACGTACAGCTTATTCTCCACAACTATAGAAAATAAACCGACCGACCCACCAGGGGTCCGATCAAAGGCTTGACCATGACGCTTGCACCCGTTGACACCGCATCAGCATTCGGCCTCGCCACGGCCCCGGAGATCCTGGAGGTCCGGTCCATCCTGCAGTCGGAGGACCTCCTTGGGGCGCAGCACCGCATTGCGTACCTGGGACTCCTGGATCCGGTCCGGGGCGGCCGGCCCGGAGCCGAAGGCGGCGCCGACCAAGCGGAGGACCGGCGCTTCCGGATCTTTATCCACGACGTCTCCGGGGCTGCGCCAAGCGATGTCATCGTCTCCCTGACGCACCAGAAGGTGGAATCCGCCGTCGTGCTCGATACCGCCGTGACCGGTGAACTTCCCGTTCTTGAGGAGGAGTTCGAACTGGTGGAGTCGCTGCTGGCCACTGACCAGCGCTGGCTGGACTCCCTCGCTGCCCGCGACCTGGACGTCGCCAACGTTCGCGTGGCGCCGCTGTCCGCCGGCGTATTCGAGTACGCGGAGGAGAAGGGGCGCCGGATCCTCCGGGGCCTGGCTTTCGTCCAGGACTTCCCGGCGGACAGCGCCTGGGCACATCCCGTGGACGGACTGCTGGCCTACGTGGACGTGGTGAACAAGGAAGTCATGCAGGTCATCGACCTCGGGGTTATGCCCATCCCGGCTGAACATGGCAACTACACGGACCCGGAGTTGACCGGCCCCCTGCGGACCACCCAGAAGCCCATCAGCATCACGCAGCCAGAAGGCCCCAGCTTCACCGTCATCGGCGGAAACCATGTGGAGTGGGAAAAGTGGAGCGTGGACGTGGGCTTCGACGTCCGCGAAGGAGTGGTCCTGCACAACCTGGGCTTCCGTGACGGCGGCCGGCTGCGGCCCATCATCAACCGTGCTTCCATCGCCGAGATGGTGGTCCCGTACGGCGACCCGTCACCGATCCGGTCGTGGCAGAACTACTTCGACACCGGCGAATACCTGGTGGGCCAGTACGCCAACTCCCTGGAGCTCGGCTGCGACTGCCTGGGCGACATCACCTACCTCAGCCCCGTCATCTCGGACGCCTTCGGCAATCCGCGCGAGATCCGCAACGGCATCTGCATGCATGAGGAGGACTGGGGCGTCCTCTCCAAGCACTCGGACCTCTGGACCGGGATCAACTACACCCGCCGGAACCGCCGCCTGGTGATCTCCTTCTTCACCACCATCGGCAACTACGATTACGGCTTCTACTGGTACCTGTACCTGGACGGCACCATCGAGTTCGAGGCCAAGGCCACCGGCGTGGTCTTCACCTCCGCGTTCCCGGAGGGCGGCTCGGACAACATTTCCCAGCTCGCCCCGGGACTGGGCGCACCCTTCCACCAGCACCTCTTCAGCGCCCGGCTGGACATGGCCGTTGACGGTTTCACGAACCGGGTGGAGGAGGAGGACGTGGTCCGCCAGGCGATGGGCCCGGGCAACGAACGCGGCAACGCCTTCTCCCGCAGGCGCACTCTCCTGGCCAGCGAATCGGACGGTGTCCGTGAGGCCGATGCCCGCAGCGGCCGGACCTGGATCATCTCCAACCCCGAATCCCGCAACAGGCTGGGCGAGCCGGTGGGCTACAAGCTCCACTCTGAAAACCAGCCCACCCTGCTCGCTGACCCGGGATCCTCGATCGCCAAGCGCGCGGCTTTTGCCACCAAGGACCTCTGGGTCACGCGCTATGCCGAGGACGAGCGGTATCCCACGGGGGACTTCGTCAACCAGCACGCCGGCGGCGCAGGCCTGCCGGCCTACGTGGCGCAGGACCGGGAGCTCGACGGCCAGGACGTCGTGGTGTGGCACACCTTCGGCCTCACCCACTTCCCGCGGGTGGAGGACTGGCCCATCATGCCCGTGGACACTGTGGGCTTCAAGCTCCGCCCTGAAGGCTTCTTCGACCGCAGCCCGGTGCTGGACGTGCCTGCCAACCCAAACCGGCAGGCCTCCTCCTGCCACAGCGAGGGAACCACCGGTGGCTCCTGCCACTAGCCCCGTCGGCGGCAAGATGGAGAGGCCGACGACGGCGGGACCGGTGCGAACCGGCGGTCCCGTCCTGCATCCCCGGGCCTGCGCCGTAGTCACCGCCGCTTCCTGCCTCACACACCTCTGGGTGGCAGCAGCGGGCCATCACGGTGCCTGGTTGGGCCTCCTCATGGTTGCCCTGGCCGCCGTCTGCGTGCCGTGCACGGTTCATATCTGGCGCCACAGCCGCATCAGCGCACTGCATCAAGTGACTCTTGTGGCGTTGGCCATGGTGGCGCTGCATGTCGCATTGCTGCTCGGCACCGGAGGTGCCGGGCACACCCATGGCGGAGGGCCGGCGTCGTACACTCCCCAGGCCGCGGGCGCCGCCCAGCTGCTGCTGGTCATCGGACTGGAACTGGCGACGGCGTTGCTCGCCGCCACACTGGTGGCGCGGCTGCGCCGGGGGAGCCGCAGCCGCAGCCAATGCACCTGATCTGCTTACCCCTGGCCGAACCAGTCCCGGGCCGGGTTGCTGACTTCCGGGGCCGCACGATGGAGCTCCGGCTGGGCCGCCCACTTCACGCCGTTGGCCAGGACCCGCTGGATCTGCGGGTGGTGGTAGACCGGGTATTCCTGGTCGCCCGGGCTGAAGTAGAAGATGCGGCCTTTGCCGCGGGTGAAGGTGACGCCGGAGCGGAACACCTCGCCGCCGGCGAAGGAGCTGATGAAAATCAGGTCGTCCGGGTCCGGAATGTCGAACAGCTCGCCGTACATCTCCTGCTCGGGGATAACGATCGGGCTGTCCACGCCTTCGGCGATGGGGTGGGAGGGCTTCACGGTCCACACCAGCTCCCGCTCGCCGTCGTTCCGCCAGGCCAGCGAGCAGCTGGTGCCCAGCAGCTTGGTGAATACCTTGGCGAAGTGCCCCGAGTGGAGCACGATCAATCCCATGCCGCCGAGGACGTGCCGGTGGACGCGTTCGACGACAGCGTCGCTCACCTCGTGATGGGCCATGTGTCCCCACCAAAGCAGGACATCGGTCTCGGCAAGGATCTCCTCGTCGAGGCCGTGTTCATCGTCGGTGGCCAGGACTGCCGTCGTGATCTCGGCGTCAGGGTAGTAGGAGCGCAGCCCGGCTGCGATGGCACCGTGGATCCCGTCCGGGTAGATTTCCCCGATGTGCGACGGCTCGTTGAGTGCCTCGTGGACACCCTCGTTCCAGACCCGGATTTTCAGCTTGTCGTTCATTAGAGACGAACCTCCCTCTGCTCGCGTGCCGACTGGTAGCACGCATCGATGATTTGGGCGCGGTAGAGCGCCAAGGATCCATCATGTTCACCCCATACTTCCGTACCGCCGCGAACGGCCGTCACGAAGTCTTCAATCACGGCATCGTGGGCGCGGCCCGGCAGCGCGGAAGGCACGTAGTCGGCGTTCTCGCCGTCCTTTTCGGTGAACACCTTGAGCTTTCCCACCGGGGCGAACGGTGCCCCCTGTACCTTGAGCTCCGCTCCGCCGTCGGTCCCGTAGACCGTGAAGTCCAGCAGGTCATCCGTCTCCCGGTAGCTGGCCCAGCCTGCCTCTATCAGCAGCGTGGCGCCGCCCTCCAGCCGCAGGAACGCGGAGGCGAAGTCTTCCACCTCGAACGCGTGGCTGGTGGCCATCGCGGTGTAGCGGTCGTTTCCGCCCCGGCCGCGCGGGCCCAGTTCTGAATGGGTGGTTGCGGATACGGCAACCACCTTCGGTTCGCCCAGGAGGTGCAGGGCAAAGTCGAGGGCGTGAACGCCAATGTCCGCGAGGGGCCCGCCCCCTGCGAGCTCGGGATTGGTGAACCAGCTCCCCAGCATCGGGATGCCGGAGCGCCGCAGCCATGACGCCTTGGCGTAGTACGGGCGGCCCACGCCGCCGCCGTCGATCACTTCCTTGAGCGCCTTGATGTCGCCCCGGCGGCGGTGGTTGAAGGCGATGTCCAGGACGCGGCCGGCCGTGCGTGCGGCGTCCACCATGGCCTGGCCTTCGACGGCGTTGCGCGCGATGGGCTTCTCGCTCAGCACGTGGATTCCCCGTTCCAAGGCGGCAACGGCGATGGGCGCGTGCAGGAAGGTAGGCACTGCCACGCTGATCGCATCCACGCCGCCGTGTTCCAGCATCTCTTCCCAGCCGGCGAACGCGTTCGGGATCGAGTATTCTGCCTGCAGCGAGTCGCGGAGCTCCTGCTCCATCCCCGCCAGCGACACGATGCGGACGCCTTCCAGCGAGTCGTAGGCCTTCAGGTGCTGCTGGCCCGCCCAGCCAATGCCGACGACGCCTACCCTCAGTTCTTCGGCTTGTGGTTCTTCCAGGGCAGAAGCCTGCTGGCTGGGGGACTGGTCGTTGCTCACGGATATTTTCCTTTTCTTGTGGTGCTTGGGACTGATTGTTGAGGTTTTAGCCCTTGACGGCGCCGGCGGTCATGCCGGAAACGATGCGCTTCTGGCAAACGAGTACGAGGATGACGAGCGGGACCGTGATGATCACGGACGCGGCACTGATGGTGCCCAGTGGCTGGTCAAATTCGCTGGTTCCGCTGAAAAACGCAATCGCAACCGGGACCGGACGGGCCTCCGGCGAGGTGGTGAGGGTGACGGCAAGCAGGAATTCGTTCCACACCGAGATGAACACGAGGATCGCCGTTGTGGCAAGGCCCGGAACTGCCAGCGGCAGGATGACTTTGCGAAACGCGGTGAAGGGTGTGGCCCCGTCCATGTACGCCGATTCCTCGAGTTCACGCGGGATCTCCCGGAAGAAGGACGTCAGTGTGTAAATCGCCAGGGGCAACGCGAAAGTCAGCTTGGGGATGATGAGGCCCAGAAGCGTGTCATAGAGGCCGATTTCACGCCAGATCGAGAACATCGGGGCGGCGATGGCGATGGCGGGGAAGGTGGTAACCGACAGGATCAGGGTCAGGATCAAGGCTTTGCGGCGCATCTTGAGCCTGGCCAGGGCGTAGGCGGCGAAGGAAGCGAACACCAGTGCCACCGTTGTGGTGACGACGGCGATGATCACTGAGTTGCGCAGGGCCAGGAGGAACTCGGGGTTCTGGAACACCAGGAGGTAGTTCTCCAAGGTGGGCTGGCTCGGAAAGAGTTCGCCCTTGGACAGGCTCACGCCCTTCTTGAGGGAGGTGTTGACCAGCCAGTAGAACGGTATGAGCGAGAAGCACATGACGGCAATGACGAAGACCCAGACGAGCGGGTGGAGCTTCTCCTCGCCGCGGAGCCTCCGCTTCGGTGCCCTGCCGGGGGCGGCGGGTGCCGCCGTCGTGCGCTGTGCAGTCAGTGTGCTCATTGTTCCTCCTTGGCGACTTCGCGGATGTTGCCGCCGGCGAAGCGGATGTAGACAACCGACACGGCCATGACGGTGAGGAAGGTCAGGATGGACAGCGCCGATCCTTCGCCCACCAGGCGGTTTTCGCGCAGCTGGGTGTACGCCAGCATGGACATGGACTCGGTCCCGTTGGCACCTCGGGTGAGCACAAACGGAAGGTCGAAGACGCGCAGGGCATCCATGCTGCGGAAGATCGCTGCGAGCACGATCGCAGGACGGAGCAGCGGCAGGGTGATGTTGAGGAAGGCCTGCCACTTGTTGGCGCCGTCGAGTTCGGCCGCCTCGTAGGTCTCTGCGGAGATGACCTGCAGGCCGGCCAGGATGATCAGGGCAGCGAACGGCGTCGTTTTCCAGACGTCGGCAAGCACAATCACGGCCATCGCGTAACCGTGCTCGCCGAGCCAGACCACGTCCCCGCCGGGCAGGCCCAGGGTCGATAGCACGTTGGTGACCAGGCCCAGGTTGGGCTGGAACATTGTTTCCCAGGTGATGGCGCTGACCACGGTCACCACCGCGTAGGGCAGCAGGACCACGGTCCGCAAGAGTGCGCGGCCCTTGAAGGCGAGGTTGAGCAGCAATGCCATGGCCGTGCCGAGCACCAGCTCGAGCGAGACCGAAAGTCCTGCGAAGAGGAAGGTCTGGCCGAAGGCGGCCCACCAGTGCGGTCCGCTGAGGGCCGTGATGTAGTTTTCCAGGCCGACGAAGCGGGAGAGACCGGCAGTGCGGACGCTGTACTGGTTCAGGGACAGCCAGAGCGCATAGCCGATGGGCACCGCCGCCACCAACGCCATGAGGACCAGGGCCGGAGCAGTCATCCGGAACGCAAGCCGCCGTTCCGCCCGGTCGAGGCTGTTTACGCCGCGGCTGCTCACCCCGCGGCCGGGGGATAGGGACCTGGTTGCCATGGTCAGAAGCTCGCCTTTGCGGTGGTGATCTCTTGGGCCATCGCCTTTACGGCGTCCTCGGAAGAGGCGGTGCCGGAGAGGACGGCATACACATTTTTGTAGATGGCCTGGGAAATCTGCGGGTAAACCGGGGAGATCGGGCGCGGCTTGGCACCTTTGACTGAGGCGAGCAGTTCGGTGGCGAACGGCATCTTCGCCAGGACAGCAACATCGGAATAGGCGGCTTCGTTGACCGGGGCCTGCGAGAAGTCTATGGCCACGTGCTTCTGCCAGTCCGGGGTGGTGGCGAAGTCGATGAACGCCACAGCTCCGGCCGGGTTGGTGGAATGGGCCGAGATCGCCAGGTTCCAGCCCCCCAGGACACCGGAGGCCTTGCCGCCTTCCCAGGCCGGAAGCGGAGCTACACCGAAAGTGCCGGCCAGCGGGGTGGCGTTGAGCAGGCGGTAGACGTGCGGCCAGTTGCGCTGGTAGCCAAAGTTGCCGGACTCGTAGGCCAACCGCGCCGGATCCTCGTTGTAGGTCAGCACCGCACGGTCCGCGGAGCCATCCTTGAGGCCCTTGGTCATGAAGTCGAGTACCTCCCGGGTTTCCGCCGAGTCGATTTTGACCTCGCCCTTGTCGTCCAACACCTCTCCGCCGGCGCTGTAGAGCATCTCCAGGAAGTTGACGGTGAGGCCCTCATACTGCTTGCCCTGGTAGACAAAACTGTTGCCCGGGGCCTTGGCTGCCTCAGCGTAGAGCTGCTGCCAGGTCTCGGGCTTTGCCACCTTGTCCTTCTGGTAGTAAACGAGTCCTGCGTTGGTGAAAAACGGGGAAGCCCAGTACTTGTCCTCGTATTTGGCGGTCTCCACTGTGGAGGGGATGAGGCGGTCCTTGTTCGCTTCGACCAGCTTGGTCTGGTCCAGAAGCCAGCCCTGGGAGGCGAACTCGGAGGTCCAGATGACATCCGCGACGAAGATATCGCATTCGGTGGACTTGCCTTCAAGCCGCTGTACGGCCTGGGTCCGGGCCTCGTCGGTGGTCGCTCCGATCTCGGTGTACTTGGCGGTGACCTTGCCGTTCGCGGTGGTGAAGGCTTCCGCTGTGCCCTTATAGATGCCGGAGGCGTCCTTGCCGCCGCAGATGTTGATGCTTCCGGTGGCGCCAGCCGCCGAGGCCGGATCGGCAGCGGCCGCGTTGTCCGCGCCCTGCGTGGCCGCGCCGCCACCGCACCCGGTGATCAGCAAGCCGGCAGCCATAGCCGCAACGGCCGAAGCGGTGAGGCGCGCGTGCCGGCGGGAAGCGCTCTTCCGCATCACCGGCTTTGACGGTCCTGTGTCTTCCTGGACGGGGGAAGAAAGTCGAATCAAGTCCACAAATGGCTCCTTTGCCGGGCTGGCTTCTGTTGCAGATGGAATCGATTCCAAAGTCTGGACGGATACTCGCACAGGGTGCGTGGAATCGATTCCAAAGAAGTGTGACAGGCGCCACGTGGGGCTGTCAACCCTCGTCCTAGTTCCTTGTCGAGTCCCGCACTACAAGATCGTGGGGAAGGAAGATCCGGCCACGGCGGTGAACCGCAGGCACGGTCATCCGCGCCAAGAGCTCGCCGAATGCTGCGCGGCCCATGTCATAGGCCGGCTGCCTGATCGTGGTCAGTTCCGGCACACACATTTCGGCCTGTATTGAGTCGTCAAATCCAGCCACGGCTATGTCCTCGGGCACCCGCATTCCTGCGTCCGTAATTTCCCGGACGCAGCCTGCGGCGACGGTATCACTGCCGCAGAAAACTGCGTCAGGAAGGGGATCCGCCGCGAGCAGCTTCCTGGTGAGGCGGCGCCCTGTATGGAAGTCGAACTCACCTTCGACGAACAGCATCTGGTCCGGCGACAGGCCAGCTTCGGCGGCAGCCTGGCGAAAGCCTTCCTCGCGCAGTCGACCGGAGCGGGCCGCCCTGTTGCCAATCATCGCCAAGCGCCGGCCGCCCGTTTCAATCAGGTGCCGCGTAATGTCGAAGGCGGCCTTCCGGTCGTCAATGGAGACGCCGAATGCTGCCTCGGAATCAGCGATCTCACACACTTGGACAACGCATAGCTGCTCGGCCATTTCTTCCATATCCTCATCCGGCATCGTGGGCGAAAACATGATCAGCCCGTCCACCGACCCGTTGCGCAGCATGTCCACCAACTGCTGTTCCCGTTCCAGGTCCCCAGCGGTTGGTGCGATGAGGCTGACATATCCCGACACTGCCGCAGCGTCTCCGACACCACGGAAAACTTCACTGATCACGGGTGAGTTCAGGTTTTTGGCCAGGGCCAGTATGCGCATGGTCCGGTCCCGGCGCAGGTCACGGGCGGAGGCGAGGGGCCGGTAGTTGAGCTGGAGGATGGCGGCTGTGACCTTTTCCTTGCTCGCCTGGCTGACGGCCGGACTTCCGTTCAGGACGCGAGACACAGTGCCCACAGACACTCCGGCTGTTTTAGCGACGTCCTGGACTGTCGCTCGCGCCATTCGATGTCCTTTCGCGACCAGTGCCTCTGGTCCTTGCCGCCCTGCCCTTGCCCGGGCCATGATGGGGCGGGTTTTTCCCCAGCTTAGCCGCCACGCTGGCGGATTTGTCCCGGCCCGGGCCGATACGCCAAGCCTTCCGGGGCGTGACCGACGCGCTATGAAACCGTTGAGGGCGGCTGCGGCGGCCGTTCGTCACCGCAGCACGCCACCTATGATGGCTGATATGACGGAACATGCCCGGGAAGAGGTTGCGGGAAAACTCGAACAGGTGATCGCAACCCAGCTGCGGCGCTACCGCACCTCCCATGGCCTGTCCTCCGCGGAGCTTGCTGCCCGCACCGGGCTGTCCAAAGCGATGATTTCGAAGATTGAAACTGCCAGCACGTCCTGTTCGCTGACCACGCTGCAACGCCTTGCCGACGGGCTCAAGATCCCGGTGACCGCGCTTTTCCGCGGCGCTGACACCGACCGGGACGCCACGTTCACCAAGAACGGCCAGGGCAGCCTCACTGTCCGCAGCGGCACCCAGCACGGGCACGAATACCGCGTGCTGGGTACCTTGAAGGGCCGGACAGATGCGCTGGAGCCAACCCTAGTGACACTGACGGACGCCTCGGACGTTTTCCCGCTCTTCCAGCACCCCGGGACCGAGTTCATCTACATGCTCGCCGGCAGGATGGTTTACGGCCACGGCCAGTACGAATACACCATGGAGCCGGGAGATTCCCTGCTGCTTGATGGCGAGGGCCCGCACGGACCGCTCGAGCTTCAGGAACTCCCCATCCGGTTCCTGGCCGTCGCCGCGAAGTAACCGGCTGCCGCGCGTGGCAGCCGGACACCACCAGCTCGCGTGACCCCGGTTCACCAGGCGCGTGGCAGGTGACGTAGTTGCGCCTTCGCGGAGGTCGAAACGCACCTGCTGCACAACTCCCCGCCCAATAAATTCCTTCGCGACATCCAGAGTTAACAAATCCTGCGCTCTTCTGAAACATCGTTTTGACTACTGTGGTTCAACAAGGTTTCATATCGAGTAACAGCAAAGCGAACAGGACAGTTCCGATGACAAGTGTCGCGACACCTGAAACACCAACAGATGTACCCCTGGCGGAGAGCACCGGCCGGATTTCCCTCGCGGACATCGCCAGGGCGCACGAGGTCCGCTTCCTCCTTGCCACGTTTGTGGACATGACCGGGAAGCCCTGCGCCAAGCTGGTCCCCGTGGAAGCCGCCGATGAACTGGAAAAAGGCGCGATGGGCTTCGCCGGCTACGCCGCAGGCCTGATGGGACAGAAGCCGCAGGACTCGGACCTGATCGCCATTCCGGATCTCGCGTCCTTCACTCCGGTTCCCTTTATCAAAAAGGGCCTGGCCATCATCCACTGCGACCCGCACGTTGACGGCAAGCCCTGGCCCTACGCCCCGCGGGTGGTCCTCAAGAACACCCTGGTCCGTCTGGCAGATCAGGGCATGCAGGCCAAGGTGGGCGCCGAGGTTGAATACTTCCTGGTGAAAAAGAACGACGACGGGACGCTCAGTACCGCAGACGACCGGGACGATTCGCCCCGCCCCTGCTACGACGCCCGCGGCGTCACCCGGATGTACGACCACCTCACCTCCATCTCCGATGCGATGAACGGCCTGGGCTGGGGCAACTACGCCAACGACCACGAGGACGCAGCCGGCCAGTTCGAGCAGAACTTCAACTACGCGGACGCTCTCACCACCGCGGACCGCGTGGTTTCCCTCCGCTACATCCTGAACATCCTGGCTGAGCAGCGCGGCATGACTGCCACGTTTATGCCCAAGCCGTTCACCGACCGCACGGGCACCGGATTGCACTTCCACCTGTCCCTGTGGTCCGGTGCCGAGGCGCTGTTCCCGAATGACGGCGCGGACGACGACGGCCGCGGCCTTGGGCTTTCCGGCCTCGCCTATTCGTTCATCGCCGGCGTCCTGGACCACGCCCCCGCACTGCAGGCATTCCTCGCCCCTACCGTGAACTCCTACAAAAGGACCGGCGCCACCACCAGCTCCTCCGGCGCCACCTGGTCGCCCCGGAAGGCATCCTTCGGCGGGAACGACCGCACCCACATGATCCGGGTGCCGGACAACAAGCGGATCGAGCTGCGCTCCGGCGACGGCTCGGCCAACCCGTACCTTGCCATCGCCACCACCATCGCCGCCGGGCTGGACGGCGTGGAGAAGTCCCTGGACCCCGGCCAGCCGTCCGGCCCCGGGGAGTCCAGGCCGGACGCTCACTTCCTGCCGGCCACGCTGCTCCACGCCGTGGAAGCACTGCGGAAGGACCCCGTCATCCTGGCCAGCCTCAGCGGAGACCCCGCCATCGCCCGCTACTACGCGGACGCCAAGGAAGAGGAATTCCTCAGCTGGCACAACCAGGTCAGCGACTGGGAAATCCGCACGTATTTGACGTCCATCTGACCCCTACTTTGTAAAGGACTTCCACCATGTGCGGAATCGCTGCGCTGCAGCTGCGCAACCCCTCGCTGCATCCCTGGATGGGCAGCCTGCTGTCCTCAATGCTCTGCCAGATCGTGGACCGCGGACCGGATTCAGCCGGCCTCGCCGTTTACAACACCCCCGGCCTCGTCAGGGAGGGAACGTCCACCCTCAGCCTCCTGGGCAAGGACCAGGGAATGACGACGGCGGCCATCACCACGGGCGTCGCCGCCCTGCTCCCGCCGGACGCAGCAGCAGCTGTCCAGGTGGTGGGCGATACCACGCTGGTGAGTGCCGCCGTCGGAACGGACCTGCTGGTGAAGGCCGTCAGCGAAACCCTGCCGGGCTCCACCATCATCGGCCGCGGCGAGCACGTTGCCGTGATGAAAAGCGTGGGCCACCCGATGGAGATTGCCGCCGAGCATGGGCTGGAAGCGATGGGCGGAAGCCAGGGACTGTCCCACACCCGGATGGCCACCGAATCCGCTGTCACCGCCGGCGGTTCGCATCCCTTCTCGGTTGCCGACGACCTGTGCCTGGTCCACAACGGTTCCTTCTCCAACCACGCCACCGTACGGCGTGACCTTAAGCGTGAAGGCGTGGTCTTTGACTCCGAAAACGACACCGAAGTGGGCGCCCGCTACGTCGCCTCCCGGCTGAAGCAGGGCGACACCCTTGAGGAAGCCCTGGTGAACCTGGGCAAGGTCCTGGACGGTTTCTACACCCTGGTGGTCACCACGGCGGACAGCATGGCCGTGGTCCGCGACCCCATCGCCTGCAAGCCGGCCATCATCGCCGAAACGGACGACTACGTGGCCATGGCCTCCGAATACCGTGCCCTGGCAGCCCTGCCCGGCATTGAAAACGCCCGCATCTTTGAACCGGAACCCGGAAAGGTCTACACATGGTCACTCTGACAGCCCCCGAAGCGCCCGCCCGAGGAACTGCTCCGGAAACCGGCGCGACTGCGGAAACCACCACAGTGGACCTGGCCGGCAGCACCGTCCGGGAACTCAACCAGGCCATCCACAACGCCGTTGACGGCCAGGCCTGGACCGTCACCAATCCCGGCGGCAAGCACAGCCTGGCCGTCGGCATCAACACGGACATCAAGGTGGCCATCGACGGCCACGCCGGCTACTACGCAGCCGGGATGCACCAAAAGGGGGACGTGACCGTCAACGGCAACGCCGGCGTCGGGCTGGCCGAGAACATCATGTCCGGGACAGTCCACGTAAAGGGTGACGCCTCACAGTCCGCCGCAGCCACCGGCCACGGCGGCCTGGTGGTCATCGACGGGAACGCCGGGGCCCGCTGCGGGATTTCCATGAAGGGCGTGGACATTGTGGTGGGCGGCAACATCGGCCACATGTCCGCCTTTATGGCCCAGGCCGGCCGGCTGGTGGTCTGCGGCGATGCCGGTGACGCGCTCGGCGACTCCATCTACGAGGCGCGCATTTACGTCAAAGGCACCGTGGCCTCACTCGGCGCGGACTGCATCGAAAAGCCGCTGAAGGCAGAGCACCTGGCCGAACTCGCCGAGCTGCTGGCCGCCGCCGGCCGTACCGACGACCCGGCAGACTTCAAGCGCTACGGCTCAGCAAGGAATCTCTACCACTTCCACGTCGACAACTCGACGTCGTACTAGGAGCCCCCATGACCATCACCTCAGTACCCCTGCCCGCTGAAGCGCCCGCACAGAACCTTCCTGCACAGAACCTGGCTGCGCCTGATATCGCAGCCCTGGGCCTGCGCGAGTCCGCCACCTTCGATCGTGCCACCATCGCCGATATCCAGCGTGCCGCCGTCACCGGTGTCTACGACATCCGCGGCTGGGGCGCCAAACGCAAGGTCCCGCACTTTGACGACCTGCTCTTCCTCGGCGCCTCCATGTCCCGTTACCCGCTGGAGGGCTACCGCGAAAAGTGCGATACCGACGTCGTCCTAGGCGACCGGCACGCCACCCGCCCGCTGCACCTGCAGACCCCGGTGACCATCGCCGGCATGAGCTTCGGCGCCCTGTCCGCCAACGCCAAGGAGGCGCTGGGGCGCGGCGCGTCCGAGGTGGGCACCTCCACCACCACGGGCGACGGCGGCATGACCCCTGAGGAGCGCGGCCAGTCCAAGCACCTGGTGTACCAGTACCTGCCGTCCCGTTACGGCATGAACCCGGATGACCTGCGCAAGGCCGACGCCATCGAAATCGTGCTGGGACAAGGGGCCAAGCCAGGCGGCGGCGGCATGCTGCTGGGCCAGAAAATCACCGAGCGTGTGGCCGGCATGCGCACCCTGCCTGTAGGCATTGACCAGCGCTCCGCCAGCCGCCACCCCGACTGGACCGGCCCGGACGACCTGGAAATCAAGATCGGCGAACTGCGGGAAATCACCGACTGGAAGACCCCCATCTACGTCAAAATCGGCGCCTCCCGGCCCTACTACGACACGGCGCTCGCCGTGAAGTCCGGCGCGGACGTGGTGGTGGTGGACGGCATGCAGGGCGGAACCGCCGCCACGCAGCAGGTGTTCATCGAAAACGTGGGCATCCCCACCCTCGCCGCCATCCCGCAGGCCGTCCAGGCCCTGCAGGAACTCGGGGTGCACCGGAAGGTCCAGCTCATCGTCTCCGGCGGCATCCGCACCGGGGCCGACGTCGCCAAGGCCATGGCCCTGGGCGCGGACGCGGTGGCCATCGGCACCGCGGCGCTGATCGCCCTCGGCGACAACGACCCCCGTTACGCCGCCGAATACTCCGCCCTGGGCTCCGCCGCCGGCTTCTACGATGACTTCCAGGACGGCCGGGACCCCGCCGGCATTACCACCCAGGACCCGGAACTCGCGGGCAGGCTGGATCCGGTAGCTGCGGGCAAGCGGCTGGCCAACTACGTCCGCGTCCTCACCATGGAAGCCCAGACCATCGCCCGGGCCTGCGGAAAGTCGCACCTGCACAACCTGGAGCCCGAGGACCTGGTGGCGCTGACCATTGAGGCTTCAGCCATGGCGCGGGTGCCGCTGGCCGGCACCAGCTGGATCCCCGGCGCAGGCTAGGGCGTTGCCCGTGACAGACTCGTCAGACTTTGTAGTGGTGGGCGCCGGCCTGGCCGGCGCCGCCACCGCCTGGCAGCTCGCCTCCCGCGGGCACCAGGTCGCCCTCCTGGAACGCAATGTCCCCGCCAGCCATGCTGGCAGCTCCCACGGTTCCGCCCGGATCTTCCGCTACGCCTACCCGGACGCCTTCTATACCCGGGCCGTCCTGGAGTCGAAGGCACTGTGGGACGGGCTGGCCGACGCCTCCGGAACCTCCCTGATCACTCCCTGCGGCGCCGTGGACTACGGCCCGGAGCGCAATCCCCGGCTGCTGGCCTCCGTGCTGGCCGGCGAAGGCATCGAGCACGAACTGCTGTCCGCTGCCGAGGCCCGGCGCCGTTGGCCGCAGATCGCCTTCGATACCGAGGTTCTGTGGCACCCCGGCGCCGGCGTGATCGATGCGGAAGTCGTCGTCAACGCCATGGTGAAGCTCGCCGTCGGCCATGGCGCCCGCCTCGTGACGGGCTGGGAGCTGCAGAGCGTGGAGCGGACGGGTGCCGGTTACCGGCTCCGTTCTTCCACGGGTGAAACCGTGGACGCCGGCAACGTGGTGATCAGCGCCGGCGGCTGGCTCCCCGGCCTGCTGGGGCAGCTGTCCCTTCCGGCCGGTTTCCTGGCGGGGCTTCCGGGGATCATCGTCCGGCAGGAGCAGGCGTTCCACTTCAAGTACCGGGATCACGACGGCGGCGCTGCGGCCGGTTCCACCGCCCCCGGTGCCCGGGGCTGGCCGACGTTCATCCACAAGGCCGCAGAGATCCAGGCCTACGGCCTTCCCGGCGGACGGGACGCCGGCTATGCCGGGCAGAAAGTGGCCGAGTACAACGGCGGCAGGCTCATCCCGTCGGCCGCGGAACAGACCGGAGAAGTGGACCCGGCCAACCGCCGCCGGGTGGTGGATTACGTGCGCCGCTACCTTCCCGGCCTGGACCCGGAACCGTACGCCGAAACCACGTGCCTGTTCACCAACACGCCCAATGAGGACTTCCTCATCGACCGAGCGGACAACGTCACGGTTCTGTCGCCGTGCTCCGGGCACGGCGCCAAGTTTGCGCCGCTGATCGGCCAATGGGCTGCGGACCTGGCCACCGGTGCCGGGAATGTTCCCAGCCGGTTCCGGACCGCGTCTTCAACAGCTGTGACCACATAGAACGGATACCAGTGAGCCTTCCACAGACAGTACCCACAGCGGATGCGCTGCCTTCTGCCCGAACCAGTGCCTCCACTGTTTCCAGTCTGCTGCAGGACATCTCCACCATCGGCAGGGATGCATCGCGGGGTGGCTATTCGCGGCCGGTTTTCTCCAGTGCGGAAACGGACCTGCGGAGCTGGTTCATTGAGCAGGCGGAACGGCGCGGCCTTGACGTCCATACGGACCACAACGGCATCATCTGGGCCTGGTGGGACACCTCCGCTGGCACGCGGCGGGACGCTGTTGCTACCGGCAGCCATCTCGATTCCGTCCCGGGCGGCGGCGCGTACGACGGCCCGCTGGGTGTCGCCTCGGCGCTGGTCGCCGTCGACATCCTGAAGGCCCGCGGGCTCCGCCCCCGAAGGCCGCTGGTCATCGCAGTTTTTCCAGAGGAGGAGGGCTCGAGGTTCGGCGTGGCCTGCCTGGGTTCCCGGCTTCTGACCGGCGAGCTGGACCCGGACAAGGCCCGCCGGCTCAAGGACCCGGACGGCAACACCTATGCTGACGTCGCCGCCGCGAACGGGCAGGATCCCCGGCTCATCGGCGCCGATTACAAGGCCCTCCAGCAGCTGGGCCTGTTTGTGGAGCTGCATGTGGAGCAGGGCCGGGGGCTGATCGACCTGAACCAGCCCGTGGCCATCGGCTCCTCGATCCTGGGCCACGGCCGCTGGAAGCTCAGCGTCTCCGGGCAGGGAAACCACGCCGGGACCACCCTCATGGCCGGCCGCAAGGACCCCATGATCGCTGCTGCCAAGATTATGGTCAGCATCCGCGATACGGCCAGGAAGTACCGGGACGCCCGGGCCACCGTTGGCCGGGTCCAACCCGTTCCGGGCGGGACCAACGTGATTGCCTCACGCGTGGACCTGTGGATTGACGTCCGCCACCCGGACGACTCCGTCACCGCGGCCCTGGTTGAGGCCATCCGGTTGAACGCCGGGATGTTCGCCGCGGAGGAAGGCTGCCTGGCCAGCCTGACCACGGAATCATTGAGTCCCACAGTGCACTTCGACGGCGGCCTGCGGGACCGGCTGCAGGAACTGCTTCCCGCCGCGCCGGTCCTGGACACCGGGGCGGGACACGACGCGGGCGTGCTGGGCGGGCACATCCCTACTGCCATGCTGTTCGTCCGGAACCCCACCGGCGTCTCGCACTCGCCCGACGAACTGGTGGAGGACTGGGATGCGGAGGAAGGCGCCGTGGCACTGGCGGACTCCCTCGCCGGGCTGCTCGGCAAGGCCCGCACCATCGTTTAGGACCGCCGTCGTACGTCCCGCCCGGCTCCCCGCCGCAGCCGCTGCTGCCCTCCCGGGCTGCTCTTCCGTTGCGGCTGATGCCGGTAGGGCTATTGGAATCAGTGGGACTGCTGAAACTCGGGCGTGAACGACTGAAACCATCATTTAACACGCCGGAAACCTACCCAAAAGTGGCCGCCATACAGTTGGAGCACGACGGCAACAGCCACCCTCCGCTGAACGTGGGACCAGACCCCGCGTCCCTCCCAACGGAGCGGCTCTGACGGCAACTTACCGTTCTCTCTTCGCATCACGAAAGGGGTTTCCCATGGATTCGGGAAATGTCGCTTGGATTCTGGCCAGTTCCGCTCTGGTCTGTATGATGATCCCCGCCCTGGCCCTGTTTTACGGGGGCATGGTGGGCTCGCGCCGCATCCTCAACATGATGATGATGTGCTTCGGCGGCGCCAGCCTGGTGGCCGTCCTCTGGGCGCTCTTCGGCTACTCGATGGCTTTTGGAAACTCCGTCGGCGGCGTGGGGCTGATCGGGGACGTCACGGAATTCCCCGGTATGAGCCAGCTGCTTGCGGCTGATGACAGCGCCTCTATCCCCGTAATCCTCTTCGCAGCGTTCCAGCTGTTCTTCGCCTGCGTCACCACGGCGCTGGTTGCCGGAGCCGCAGCCGGCCGCATGAAATTCGGCGCCTGGATGCTGTTCGCCGGCATCTGGGCCACCATCGTCTACTTCCCCATCGCGCACTGGGTGTTCGCCTTCTCCTCCGCCGACGGCAGCACCGTTGGCGGGTGGATCGCGAGCGGCATCAAGGCCATCGACTTCGCCGGCGGCACCGCGGTGCACATGAACGCCGGCGCCGCCGCCCTGGCCCTGGCCCTGGTCCTGGGCAAGAGCTCCGGCTGGCCCAAGGTGGAACACGCCAAGCCGCACAGCCGCCCGCTGGTGCTGGTGGGCGCAGGCCTGCTGTGGGTGGGCTGGTTCGGCTTCAACGCCGGTTCCGCTCTCTCCGCCGGCCAGTCAGCGTCGGTGGTTTTCCTCAACACCGCTGTTGCTGCTTCCGCGGGCCTCCTGGCCTGGGCGCTCGTTGAGCGGGTCCGCCATGGAGCCGCCACCAGCATGGGGGCGGCCTCCGGCCTGATCTCTGCACTGGTTGCCATCACGCCGGCCTGTGGTGCTGTCAGCCCGCTCGGTGCGGTGGCCATCGGCGCCATCGCCGGGGCCGTCTGCTCCCTGGCCATTGAGCTGAAGTTCCGCCTCGGCTTTGACGATTCGCTCGACGTCGTTGGTGTCCACCTGGTGGGTGGCATCCTCGGCACCCTGCTGATCGGCCTGTTTGCCACGGAAGCTGCACCCAACGGTGTGAGCGGACTGTTCTACGGCGGCGGACTGGAGCTGCTGGGTGTCCAGGCGCTGGCAACAGTCTCCGTCCTGGCCTACTCGTTCGGCATCACCTGGGTCCTGGCGAAGATCCTGGACAAGACCATTGGCCTGCGCATCAAGCCCGAGGACGAGCTGCGTGGCATCGACCTCGCCGCGCACTCCGAGCTGGCGTACCTCACGGACGAAGATCCGGTGGAGCTCGGTTCGCCCCAGCGGGTCTAGGCACTAAAGAATTCCGGGTGGGGGCGCCCGGGATACGAGTCAGGCAAAGGGCCAAACCTTGGACCGGTGCCAGCAGCAGCTGGCTTATAGTTCCAAGGTTTGGCCCTTTGTCTTGTGCTGTTTTTGCGGTTCAGGGCCCGCTGCAGACCAGATTGCCATCGCTGACCTCGAGCACCGCCGCCAGGATGTGGCTGAGGCGGGTCCGGGGATCCGGTGCCATGGTGTCGATGTCTTCGCCGCCCCAGTGCGGGTGGGTGAAATAGACCAGGAGGGCGCGTTCCTTGCCACCTTCCCTGCCGGGGAGGGGGACCACATCCGCATGGCGTCCGACGACGGGACGCCCTTCCACGGATTCCGGCGCTGTAAGGATGAGTCCGCCCAGCTGTTCCTGCCGGATCCAGCCTCCTGCGGCGTCTTCTGAGCGGTAGATGCCCTGGCCACGCCATTCGTCCACGATCATCCAGAACGTTCCCCCGAGCCGGAAGACCTTGGGCCCTTCATGCGGGCGGCCCGGGATGGCCAGCCCTTCGAGAACCCACGACGACGGATCCGCCGGGGTATCGCTGACCGCGCTGTAGGTATTGGATCCGCGGGCTTCGTCCTTGTACCAAAGCCGGTAGCGGCCGTCCCCGCACCGGGCAACGGCGGCGTCGATGACGCGGGGCGAATCCAGGTCAACGGTGCCCAGGTACTCCCACTGGACCAGGTCCCGGCTCGCGAGCTGGACGATGGACGCAGTCCCGGTCCAGTCCGTCCGCGCCCCGCCGAGAACGGTCAGGTACATGATCCACTGGTCACCGATCCGTACGACGTCGGGAGCCCACAGGGTTGCCGGGAGTTCGGTGTCCGGCGGGACGAGTCCGTCCACGGTGCCCTGGTAGGCCCAGTTGAGTCCGCCGTCGGAGGACCTTGCCGTGCCGATCGCCGTGCCGTGCACCCATTCGACGCCGGTCAGGCCAGGAGTGGTGGCGCGGCGCTGGGTGTAGAACAGCACCCATTCGCCAGTGAGGTGGTCCGGGACCAGGACCGGGTCGGTGGGGCCGTCCCAGACGGGGTCGCGGTAGGGGGTGGTAAAGGCGTCCGCGCGCAGGGGAGGCAGGGCCGGTGAAGCGCGGGCTTGATTGGCGAGCTGGTCCGATTCCGGTAGGTCCTGCTGCACGCTGTCCTTTGGCACCATTTCTCCAACGTTGTAGTTTTGTTGTGGATACCAGCATAGGCGGATAGAGGACGCGCAAACGCACCTGCGCTGCGCAGATTCCGGAGCTACTCCTGGAACAGCCCTGCCAGGTCTTCGGCCGTGATGGCACCGCCGGCCAGGGCATCGCCCTCCATCACGTCGGCGAACAGCTGCGACTTCCGGGCCTTCAATGCCATGACCTTTTCTTCGATCGTGTCCTTGGCCACAAGCCGGTAGACCATAACGTTCCGCGCCTGCCCGATCCGGTGCGTCCGGTCCACCGCCTGCGCCTCCGAGGCCGGGTTCCACCACGGATCCAGCAGGAACACATAGTCGGCCTCGGTGAGATTGAGGCCAAAACCGCCGGCCTTCAGCGAAATCAGGAACACCGGCGCGCTGCCATTCTTGAACTCGCTGACCACGTCGGCACGGTTGCGGGTACCGCCGTCGAGGTAGCAGTACTCGATCTTTTCCTCGTCCAGCCGCTCCCGGACCTTGCCCAGGAACCCGGTGAACTGGCTGAAGATCAGGGCACGGTGGCCCTCGGCCACCAGGTCCTCCAGCTGCTCGAACAGCACGTCCAGCTTGCTCGACCGGACCGACGACAACGCCGGATCAATCAGTGAGGCGTCCAGGCTGAGCTGCCGCAACAGGGTCAGTGACTGGAAGATGGTGAACCGGTTCTTGTTGACGTCCTCGATCAGGCCCAGGACCTTCTGCCGTTCCCGCTGCAGATGCGTCTGGTACACCTTCTGGTGGCGCGGGTTCAGCACCACTTCCAGGATCTGCTCCTGCTTGGGCGGCAGGTCCTTGATCACCTGGTCCTTGGTGCGGCGCATCATCAGTGGACGGACCCGACGGCGGAGCTTGTCCAGCTGCCCCTTGTCGCCGTTTTTCTCCACCGGCTTCTGGTAGTACTCCGCGAAGCGCTTGGGACTGGAAAACAGGCCGGGCGCGACGATGGAAGTCAGCGCCCAGAACTCCATGAGGTTGTTCTCCAGCGGCGTGCCCGTGATGGCCAGCTTGAAGGCCGCCGGCAGTTTCCGGGCGCACTGGTACGCCTTGGACTGGTGGTTCTTCACGAACTGCGCCTCGTCCAGCACCAGGCCCGCCCAGTCACGGGACGCGTAGGCGTCATAATCGATCCGGAACAGGGCGTACGACGTGATCACGATGTCCGCGCCGGCGAGTGCCTCGGCCGGGACCTGGCTGCTTTTGGCGAAGGTCTCGCTGACCGCGTGCACCTTCAGTCCCGGCGCGAAGCGCGCGGCCTCCAGGGCCCAGTTGCCCACAACGCTGGTGGGGGCAACCACCAAAAAGGGAGCTCCGGCGTCGGCCACGGACCCTGAAGCGCCAGGCCCTGGTGCGCCGGAACCTGAAGGGCCGGAACCCGCGCTGGTGCCGGAATCCTCGGCAGCGGCCGAAAGGGCCAGATCCTTGGCGGCGCACATCAGCGCGAGCGCCTGCACAGTCTTACCAAGGCCCATATCGTCCGCGAGGATCCCGCCCAGGCTGTGCTTGTACAGGAAGGTGAGCCAGTTGAAGCCTTCAAGCTGGTAGGGACGCAGGTCCGCGTTCAGGGTCGCGGGCAGCGGCAGGCCGTCAACGCCGCCCTCCAGCAGGCCGCCCACCGCCGAGCGCCAAGCTGCTGCCTGCTCATCCACGATTCCCAGCTGCGCCAGTTCATCCCACAGGCCGGCCTGGAAGCGGCTGATCTGCAGCGGCGCATCCTTGTTGTCCTGCAGGGAACGCGCCTCCTCAATCAGTGCCCGCAGCTGGTGCAGCTCGGGCAGGTCGAGGGAGAAGTAGGCGCCGCTGGGCAGCAGCATCTTGGTCTGGCCCGCTGCGAGCGCCGAGAACACTGCGGCGAAGGACACCGGCTGGCCCTCCAGCGAAATCTGGATGCCAAGGTCGAACCAGTCGCGCTGCTCGGTGGCCTTGGTGGAGATGGAAACCACCGGCGCTTCCTCGGCCTCGCGGTAGTCGGCGATGTCTCCCACCGTGTCCACGTCCACGTCGGGGGCCTCGCGCAGGCGGGGGAGGACCTCCTCGGTGAAGGCCAGTGTGTCCAGGCCCTTCAGCTCCACGGACGCGGCGAGCCGGGGTGTGCCCCAGCCCCCGGTGGCGGATTCGCCCAGGGCCGGAACCACTTCCCAGGGCCGGCCGATGCCCTCGAGGATGCGGGCCTCGGCGGTGTCATCGCGGTAGCCGTGGTCGCCGGGGTGCCGCCACAGCGGCTGGGCGGTGACGAGGTTTCCTGTCTTGTAGTGCCACTCCCAGTGCAGCCGGACCCGGTGGTCGGCGCCGTAGTTGGCGAGCAGCGAGAGGGTGGGGACTGCCAGGGCAGGCAAGGCAACAGACTCGTCGCGGGCCGTGACCCGGGCCGTCTGCTTGAGCTTGGGATAGAAGCCGGTGAGGAAGCGCGTCTCGTCCTTGGCGGGGATGTGCAGCGTGCTCCCGGCGGTGACGAACGCCAGCAGCTCCTCGCTCAGGCCGCCCTCGAGCGGTGCCAGCGTGATGACGCCGTCAGGGTCGGGGACCCCCGGTAAGGAGGCTTCCCCGGACGTGAAGAAGATGCCATGCGCGGGCCGGCCGATGGTTCCCACGGCGGCCGGATCAACCTCTTCCCCTTCCACGGTGATGGTGGGCGCCAGCTCCAGGCCGCCGTCGGAGGCCTGTTCCTTGGCTGGTGTGCCTTGACCCGGGGCGGGTTCAGTTACCGGGCTTTCATTCACAGGGGTGCCGTAACGGCCCAGGTTCAGGCCGACGGCGGCGGGGGACTCCGCGAGCCGCACTTGGTCGCTGCCCTTGGAGTGAACGAGTGCCAGCCCGATCTTCCGGGCGTCCGCCAGCAGGCTCCACAGGTTTTTACCGGAGTAGGTGTTCAAACCCAGCCAGAGGCCGGAGGAGTTCTGCATCCGGCCAGCCGAGGCGGAGTGGGCGGCCAGGAACTCCTGCATCCACTCCACGTGCGATTCGTTGCACTCGCGGCGGAAGTTCAGGTAGTTCAGGGTGTTCCAGGAGACGTCGCCGCGGATCCACTTGCCCTTGGTGCCCATGATCACGGGGCGCGCTTTAAGCTGGCGGACGCTGCGGAGCGGATCGCGCCGCCCTGTGTAGGAGAAGTGCGGGGCAGGCTCTTCGATCTCGAACTGGAGTGCCAGCGGCACGCCGTTGGTGGAGGGTGCAGCCCCGGGCTGGGAGATCAGGGGGCTGAGCGCTTTTTCCCAATCGGAGACGGCCGCTGCCGGCTCGCGCGAAGTCTGGGTGGCGGTGCCCGGTGACAGCAGCTGGACGCGGGTGGCAGGGTTGTCCTCTGCCGCGAAGAGCAGCGCCGCCACGTGCTTGCAGTCCTTCCGGACCGGGCAGCTGCACACCCCCACCGTGCAGCTCCAGCCGCCGGCCTTGCGGACCAGTTTGGCGGTGGTGGAATAGGGCACGTCAGCACCGCCGCGGACCTTGCCCAGCATGAGCCCGGTGGCGGCGTCGAACGAGATGCCGGAGACGCGGCTGCCCATGGCATATGCCAGTCCGGCCGCCAGGGAACGGTCGTTGATGGCGGGGGTCTGTATTGCCAGTGCCGTACTTTCGTCCGGTTGGGATGGAATGGTGCGCGCTACTTTCAACAGGCCGCGGCGGGGGCGGGGCCGGTGGTTGGTTATCTGATCCATCTTAGTTCGCCTGCGGGGGAGGGCGTGCCGCGGGTCCCCGAGGGCGGAAGGCAGGACAGACAGGGCCTGAACAGAACGGCCGTGGTGCTGCCGTCGGGAATCAACAGCGCACCACGGCCGCGGCCGCGCACTTCGCGTGGGGGGATTAGCGGATGGGCGACCCGGTGTTGGCAGGCTGGTTGTTGGCAGGCTGCGCGAACCGCTCCGGCCGGAAGGTCTCCAGCATCGGGTGGCGGGACCCGGTGAGGATTTCACTGGCCAGCAGTTCGCCGGCGATCAGTCCGAGCGTGGCCCCCGAGTGCGTGAACGCCACGAAGCATCCAGGCACCTTCTCCAGTTCACCGAAGACAGGCTCTCCGTCGCCAGGAATGGGCTTGTAGCCGATCTTCCAGGAAGCCGGCTTGAGCTCCGGGTTGCCTGCGATGAGCTGGGAGGCTTCGTCGGCCAGTTCCTGCACCACTTCATCCGGAATGCTGAAGGTTCCGTCCGCGTGCTCGGTGATGTTTTCCTCGTACCAGTCATGGTCCAGGGCAAGGGTGTTTCCGGGGTTGGGCCGGACAGCGGCACGGGGCGTGTTCAGCACAGGAACCAGGCCGTGGTCCGTGGGTTTGGTGATAACCAGCATCGACACCGGTGAACCGTTGGGGATTTCCACTCCGAGGGGGGCAACGACCGAGGGGGTCGCGGCGCCACAGGCCACGAGGACGGCGTCGGCTTCATGCACCGCACCGGAGGCGACCTGGACGCCGGCAGCACGGCCGCCGTCGAGCACTACCGAAGCCTTTCCGGCGTTGAGGACCAGTTCGCCACCCAGTTCGTGGAACTCCGCCATCAGGAATTCCACCAGGTCCGGAAGGCTCACCCAGCCTTCGCCGGGGTTGAAGATCGCATTCTCGGGAACCGCGGAGGCGTCCACTCCGGGAGCAACCGATGCGATCTCCGCCGGTGCCAGCAGCTTGGAATCGTAGCCCTTGTTCAGCTCGTACTGGTGACGGGTAGCCGTGGCCTCCGCCTGGCCGGCCGGGTTCCACATCAGGCCGCCGCCGAACTGGAGCCATTCACGCGACGGGTCCGCGGCAAACAAGGTCCGGTAGCGGTCCACTCCTGCCATGCGGAGCTGGTGGTAGGGCGTGGAGCGTTCGCCCGCAGAGTTCAGCCACGAGAGCGACCGGCCGGAGGCCTCGCTGGTGAGGCCCGCTTCGGTCAGGAGGACTACGGAAGCGCCCTCGCGGAGGAGGTGGACGGCCGTGGAAACACCAAGGATTCCGCCACCGATGACGGCGACTTTCCTGGCGGGGGCAGTGGAGGACATGGGGGACTCGCTTTCCTTTATCGGAAGATGTGCCGTGACAGGTGCGTCAGGCGAGTGCATGGATTTCTTCAATGACTTTCAAGACTTCGACGGCGTCGCCCGGCTCGACGGGGAGCGGCGCGCCGTTTAGGAGGGCTTCGGCGAGGAGCCGGTAGAACTGGGGATAGGCCCCGCGTTCGGCGGGCACGGCTGATGATTCGCCATCGACGCCCAGAAGCCCCCAAGACTCCTGGGGGTCCACGCCGTAGGCGGCATCCGACGGCGGCAGCCCGGCGTCGAGCGCAGCTTCCTGGCTGTCCAGGCCCCACTTGGTGTAGCCGGCCTTCGAGCCGAGGACGTGGAACCGGGGGCCCCCTTGGGCCGCCATGCCGTTCATCCACAGCCGGGTGCGGACCCCGGACTCATGCAGCAGCGAGACAAAGGCTTCCGTCTCAGCCGCCTCCGGCTCTGGTGAGTGGTGTGCCGTTTCGCCGTAGCTGCGCGCCACGGGTCCGAAAAGCTGGACCGCCTGGTCAACGAGGTGCGCGCCCAGGTCGTGCAGGATGCCGCCGCCCTCTGCGGTGGTGGCTGAGTCGCGCCAGTTGCCGAAACCCTCCGGCCGCCACCACTCGAACCTTGACTCGAAACTCCGCACTTCACCCAGTGCGCCGGCAGCCAGGAGCTTTTTCAGGGTCAGGAAATCGGCGTCCCAACGGCGGTTCTGGAAGACCGTCAGCTGCACGCCGGCGTCGGCAGCTTTGGCCACGAGTTCCTCCCCGTGGCTTGAGGCAGTGACGAACGGCTTATCCACCACTACGTGGAGCCTGTGGGCGATCGCCCGGGCGGCATGGTCGAAATGGGTGACGGGAGGGGTTCCCAGGACCACCAGGTCAAGATCCGCGGCCAGCGCGAACATGGCGTCGGCTGTTGGGACGATCCTGGCTTTCGGGTAGCGGGCAGCGGCCGCGGCAGCGCGCTCCGGATCAGCCGTGACAATCACATCAAGGGAAAAGGAGGGGTCTGCCTCGATCAGCGGTGCGTGAAAGACCCGTCCGGAAATTCCAAAACCGACGACGGCGGTACGGATGGGGGCACTCGCTGCTGCTCCCATCACAGCACCTCAGAGAGGAAGCGCTGGAGTCGCTCACTCTTGGGGTTGTCGAAGATCTCCGCCGGCGTGCCCGCTTCAACCACTTCCCCCTCATCCATAAAGACCACCTGGTCGGCGACCTTCCGGGCAAAGCCCATCTCGTGCGTGACCACCACCATGGTCATACCCCGCTTGGCGAGGGATGCCATAAGGGTCAGGACGCCCTTCACGAGCTCGGGGTCCAGGGCGCTGGTGGCCTCGTCGAAGAGCATCACCTCCGGTTCCATGGCGAGGGCGCGGGCGATGGCGACGCGCTGCTGCTGCCCGCCGGAAAGGTCCCGGGGGCGGTGGTCCGCGCGTTCGGCGAGGCCCACTTCGGCCAGGCGGCGGCGTGCACGTTCCCGGGCTTCTGCCTTGGACATCTTCTTGACGCTCCACAGAGCAAGGGCGACGTTCTCCAGGGCTGTGTGGTCCGGGAAGAGGTTGAAGTGCTGGAACACCATCCCGATCCGGCTGCGCAGGATGTCGGGGTTGACCTTCAGTGCACTCTCGCCTGCCAGGACCACGTCCCCGCTTTTGGGCTCATGCAGCCTGTTGACTCCCCTCAGGAGCGTGGACTTGCCGGAACCGGAGGGTCCGATGATGCAGGTGGTGGTGCCAGGAGCTACCGTGAGGCTCACGTTGCGGAGGACCTCGATATCCCCATACGCCATGGTCAGGTTCTTGAGTTCCAGGCTGGATCCATGGAAGGTCTGGATGTCAGCGGTGGGGTTGGCGCTGGTGCTGGTGATCATGTGTTGCTCCCGGTAGTAAGCGGCGAGGCCGCGTCGAGTTCCTTGACTTCGTTGAGGCCGCTGGACGGGGCCGTGGGCCGGCGCTTTCCTGCCCGGAAGCGGCTGTCGAAGTAGTTCACCAGGTGCGTGAGCGGCACGGTGATGATGAGGTAGAAGACGCCGGCCATGACCAGCGGGGACAGGTTCCCGGAAAGAACTGCCGCGTCCTGGCCTACGCGGAAGAGTTCGCGCTCGCTGACCAGGAGTCCGAGGAAGTAGACGAGCGAGGAGTCTTTCACGATGGCGATGAACTGGTTCACGAGGGCCGGCAGTACCCGGCGGATGCCTTGGGGAATGACCACGAGGGCCATGGATTTGCCATAGCTCATGCCCAGGGCGCGGCAGGCCTCGCCCTGGCCCTTGTCCACGCTCTGGATACCGGCGCGGAAGATTTCGCCAATGTAGGCGCTGGCGATCAGGCTCAAGGCGATGATGCCCAACGGGTATGGCGAGGGGCCGAAGATGGACTGGCTCAGCCGGGCGAAGCCCTGGCCAATCAGCAGGATGGTCAGGATGGCCGGCAGGCCCCGGAACAGGTCCGTGTAGATGCGGGCCGGGATACGCAACCACCGGGAGGGTGAGATGCCCATAACCGCAACGATCATCCCGAGCACGACACCGATTATTGTGGCCGCGACGGAGATGATGAGGGTGTTAAGGAGGCCCACGGCCAGAAGCTGGGGCAGGACTTCGGCCATTGCACCGAAGTCGAAGAACGTGCGGATGATGGTGTTGAGCCAGTCCATGGTTGCTCTCAGACGTTTGTTAGCTGATGGAGGGAAGCTGGTGGAACGGGGGCGGCATGCCGGCAGTAAGTCCGGCGGCCGGCCGCCCCCGCAACCTTGGGAGGGTTACTTGCTGGGCGCCGTGCTGGACGTTTGCTCAGCCTTGGGGAGGTAGTGCTCGGGCATCGGCGAGCCCGGGAACCATTTCTGGTAGAGCTTCTTCCAGGTGCCGTCCTCCATGGCTTCCGCCAGGCCGTCGTTCAGCGCCTCCTTGAACTCGGTCTTGCCCTTGGCGATGGCGAAGCCGGCGGGAGCGTCGAAGGAGGGGATGTCCGCGGCGCTGACAAGCCCGAACTGTTCCTGGTAGGACTTGGCGGCCTCGTAGTCAAGGAAGTGTGCGTCGACTGCACCGCTGTTGACCGCGGAGATTGCAGTGTTGTTGTCCGGGAACCGGACGAGGCTCGCGCTGGTGAAGTTCTTGACGGCGTAGGCTTCCTGAAGTGTTCCCTGGACAACGCCAAGGCGCTTTCCGGAAAGCCCTTCGGGGCCGCTGATGCCAGAGGACTTGGTGGTGATGATGGTCAGGTATCCGGCGAGGTATCCGTCGGAGAAGTCGACAGTTTCCTTGCGCTTGTCCGTGATGCCGATCGCGGCAACGCCGGCGTCGAATTGTCCGTTCGCAACCGCGGAGAGCAGTCCGGAGAAGTCCTGCCCGGTGAAGACCACATTGTCTACACCGGCCCGGTGGGCCACGTCTGTGAAAAGTTCGACGTCGAAGCCCGTGAACTTACCCTGGGCGTCGGTGAACGTGTACGGCTTGGAGTCTCCCAGGCTGGCCACGCGGATGGTTCCGGGTCGAATCAGGCCGTACGGGTTTTCGGCTGACGTGGATGAAGCCGGGGATGAGGCGCCGCATGCAGACAGTGCCAGGACCGCGGCAACGGCGGCAGCAACGGCCGTTGCGGGACGGAAAATTTTTCGGGTAATCACAGCGAGTTTTCCAATCATGAGAAGCGGGAGATGGAGGATCTAGATCCGCCGTGGTGGTAATGCTTGGCCGGTGCCTCTTGCTGAGTCCGGTCTCAGTCCCTACGATTGAGACCGGACTCACACCGATTGATAGAAATGTAACGCAAGCCACAAAAGGGCGTCAAGCCCGACGAGAAAGGCCGAAATGAGTACTGATGGTTCACGGCGGCGCGACGTCACCGTCGCCGACGTCGCCAAAACCGCGCAGGTATCCAAGGCCCAGGCAGCCCGTGCGCTGGGGAATTACGGCGCCGTCAGTGACGATGTACGTGAACGTGTACTGGCCGCTGCGGAAGAGCTGAACTACCGTCCGAACGAACTCGCACGCAGCATGAACACGGGGAAATCGAACACCATCGGCGTGGTGGTGGGCGACATCGAAAATCCGCATTTTGGCCTGGCGACCAGGGGGATCTCTGATACTGCAAAAAAGAGCGGCTTCAACGTCATCCTGGTCAACACGGATGAGGACACTCCGGCGGAAGTGGACGCCGTCAAGGTGCTGCTGGACAAGCGTGTCGATGGACTGATTATCGCTCCGGCCTCGTCGATTGATACCGGGCACCTGCAGGCCGTTTACAAGTCGGGGCGGCCGTTGGTGCTCCTCGACCGCAAGGCCGCCGGGCTGGAGGTGGACACAGTGGCCGTCGAAATGGAAGGGATTTCGTACGAGTCCACCAGCCATCTGATTCAGGAAGGGCATCGCCGGATTGCCTTCATTTCCACCGTTCGAACGGACGAGCCCTACTTCGCCGGCCTGCCGCTGGACTCATCGCAGATTTCCGAGCGGCGGGACGGCATGAAGCGTGCCTTCCAGGAGGCGAATCTTCCCCAACCCGAGGACCTGGTCCGTCTCAACGCCGGCAGTCCGGAGTCCATCAAAAAAATCACCCGTGAACTGCTGCAGCAGCCTGATCCGGCTACGGCGATCATTGCCTCGGACGGCCTTATCGGGCTCAGCGTGGTGGAGGCAATCCAGGACCTGGGCCTATCGATCCCGGACGATGTTTCCTTCCTGATGTATGACGACTTCGCCTGGACGCGGCTCACCACTCCTCCGCTGACGGTCATCGCGCAGCCCGTGTATGAGATGGGCGTCGCCGCTGCCGATGCCCTTATCCGCCAGATCCAAGGCAGGAAGGCGCCGGCGGCCAGGCCTGAATTCTCCGCAACCCTGGTGAAGCGGGGCTCCGTGGGTGCGCGCGGGGGTTCGGCTTCCACGGCTGACGGCCTGTAGCGCTGCCTGCCGGGAAACACACCTCCCCCGCAAACTTCGCCTGACGTTCATTTGCCCCTTAACGCCTTGGGTACCCGGCGGCCGTAGCGTGAAAAGCGTTCGAGCACCACCCGCCATCAGCCGTGAGGATTGCCATGATCACCAGCCAGCAGCCCGTCGTCCTGACCAGCAGCAGCATCGCATCCAATGACGAGGACGTTGTAGGAGCCAATGTCAGCATCGTCGATGCCATGCATACTGCCCTGCTCCACACGGGGGAGATGTCGCCAGCCGCCGTGCGCAGCTACTTTGTGGACTTCTACCTCACCCAGGCACTCGAGGGAGGGTTCGCCCAGTACGAGTTCACGGCCGTCGACCGGGCCGAAACGGACACCCTGATCCGGGAGGGCATGGCGGGGATGGGCGCCACAGCCCACCTTGACCTTTTCAACCGCGCGGTGGAAGCGTTCGATGACCTGTCCGGGGAGGACGAAGAGCACTACCTGGACGGCGGCCTGGCCGACACTGAGGAAACGTCCGACGGCGTCCTCCGGATGGAGGAGCTCGACGGCGAGTTCGAGGAGCTGCTGGAGAGCGAAAACATCACCGCACTCAACGCGGCATGGCTCCGCAGCCAGCCCGAACTGCTGGTGCTGGACGACGAGGAAATCGGAGCGTACATCGACCGGCTGGTGGAGCAGATCCCGGACCTGCCGGAGCGGCGGGCACGGGCGGGCGCCGAGGCGCTGGAGAACGCCCCCGGCTTCGAAATCATCATCCGCGAACTCTGCAGCATCGCCGGGTACCAGCTGGTCAAGATCACCTTGGGCGACCCCAACTACCTGCACGGCGGCAGCAAGACCCTCGCTTGGCACTTCACCACGGACCACGGCGGCTTCCTGATGATCGAGGAGGATGACGAGGCCTTTATGGTCAACCCTGAAACGCAGGAGATCGTAGCGGCGGTGGAGTTCGAGGAAACCGGCTCCGACCTGGTCGAAGCCTAGGAAGGTTGACGGGGCGCCTGCAGCGGCGCCCCGTCAGCTGTTCTGATCCAGGGCGGCTGCCAGGATCTCCAGCAGTTCGTGGTCCACCTGGTCCTCTGACGTGAGCCGGACCCGGCGGATGAACGGGTCATCGGCGCGGGTCTTGACTGTGTCGATCCTGCCCTCCATACGGGGATCCAGCACAGCGGCGCCGAGCCGGAGGGTCACGTCCACTGCGTTGTTGGTGGTCCTGGTGACCTGGGCGAACTTCCGCCGCCGGCTGTGGAGTGACACGTAGCCCTTCCGCATCTGAATCCCCACCCCGTCAGTGGCAGAGGCCCACGCCAGGAGCGCATCGGCGATGGGCCTCAGATGCGGGTGGTTGGCGTACTGGCCGTCGATCAGTTCATCGGCGTCGCGGAGCATAAAGTCCGGGTAGCCGAACATTTCCCAGGACACTGCATATTGGGCGTAGCCGGTCACACCGAATTCGTCGCGCATCCAGCGGCGGAGCTCACCGTCGTTGTGGATGCCGGCGGCGCGGGCCTTCCCGGCCCAATGTGCCGTGTCCTGGCCGGTCTTCCGGACCAGGAGGGCCTTGTTGTTGTCCACCATCAGCTGCCAGGTGCCGGCTTTTTTCTGCGGCTCGGGGGTTGTAGGCATGCCTCGATCGTAGCGCCGGCCGGACCCGCCTCCTGGCTGGCGGCACGCGCCTCCTGGCCGGTGCAGGCAACGCCTGCTGCAGAGGGCTACGAAAAAAGATTCTGCACAGCCGTAACCTTTCCGCCTGCCCCTGCGATATAGGAGGTGATGGGTCCGCCCGCCGGGCCCGAACTAAAAGCGTTGTCTAGGTTTTGGAGTTTCTCATGTCGTTGTTCACCGTTCTCGCCACCAGCAAAGTCGCTGCCGGAGTCCTCGCAGCCGGCACCCTTGCCGTCGGCGGAACCGGGGCCGCTGCAGTTTCCGGTGTTCTCCCCACCGAAGCACAGCAGAGCGCCCACGACCTCTTCGGCGCCCCGGCCCCGAAGCTCGCCACAGAAGCAGCCACCGAAGGCCAGGCCACCGCGGACGCCGCGGCGGACACTGCAGCCAACGCCTCCGCTGATGCAGACGCCGAAGCAGCCGGAGACGCCACCGTTTCCGACGAGAACATCGCCGCCCAGGCCTCTGCCTCGGCTGCAGCCGGCACCGCCGTTGATGCAGCCGGCGCCGCATCCCTCGGCCTCTGCACGGCGTTCACCAGCGGGGGCCTGAACGCTTCCTCCGAGGGCTTCTCCTCGCTGGCCATCGCAGCGCAGGGTGAGGCAAACATCAAATCCTTCTGCACCGACGTCGCGGCCCAGGCTGACGCCGCCGCACAGGCCGGTGCCGAAGCAACCGGTTCTGCCGCTGTTGACGCGGAGCGTCCTGAGCTGCCTGCTGTTCCGGCAGTCCCCGCGGTCCCGGGTGTCGACGGCGAGCCTGCAGTTCCTGCCGTACCTGCAGTTCCCGCCGTTCCCGGCCAAGCCGGCCACGTTGTGGACGCACCCTCCGTTTCGGTCCGCTAGGCGGGCTTAGCTAGTGTGTACTGCGGGAAACGGGACAAGTTCCGTTTCCCGCAGTAAGGCAGTCCCGATCTTCAAGATCACCACCCGCACCCGGAAATGGCGCCCGGACATGCAGTCCGGGCCCGCCCGCCTGAAGGCAGCCGGGCAGTCCGGGAGGGACCCGCAGACCGCCGCGTAAACCGGGAAAGGCCTTGCCCGTCCCGGGATGGAGGAGCCGCTGGTGCCAGTCACTTTGGCCCAAGAACAGATCGACATATTCGACGACGCCGCCGGAACCGACCCGGCAGCGTTCTTCGGCGTGGCCTACCGGACCTTCGCCGGCCCGGTGCTGGGTTACCTCAAGGCACGCGGCGTGGACGATCCCGAAGCGGTCACCCAGGACGTGTTCCTGGCCTTCTTCCCCAAGATCAGCGGCCTCAGCGGCGGACTGCAGGGCGCAAAGTCACTGCTGTTCGCCATCGCCCACGCCCGGATGGTGGACCACTACCGGCGGCTGGAATGCAGGCCCCGGTTGACTCCCTACGACCCGCAGGAGGACCGCCGCAGCACGCCCTCGGCGGAAGACCACGCAGTGGAGCTGAACGGCGCGGCCGAAGCACTGCTGGAGGGGCTCAGCGACGAACACCAGGAAGTGCTGGCCCTGCGCGTGGTGGCGGACCTGTCCATCGAACAGGTAGCCGGCATTATGGGCAAAAGCGAGGGAGCCATCAAACAGCTTCAACGCAGGGCCCTTCACAACCTCAAGGCACAGACGCTCAAAAGAAACCAGGCAAACCATGAGTGACACCGCAGGACTGCACCGTGGCGCGGCAGTGGACCAGCTGCTGCTGGAAGCAGAGCTTGGCGGCGACAGCCAGCTCCGCCCCGTCCTCCTGGAGCTCCAGGCGCTGGGCACAGCAGCGCCGCAGCCCTCTGCCGAACTGCTGGCGTTGATGGCAGGCGCCAACGGCGCCGGTGCCATCACATCCCGCGCTGCCGAAGCAGCATCAGTGCCCGCCGTGCAGGCAAATCCGGCTCCCCGTGACGAACTCGCGGCCCGCAGGGCCAAGCGCCGGATTGCCCTCACCACCCTGTCCGTAGCGGTATCGCTCGGCGCCGGCGGTGCCGTTGCCGCAGCATCTGACCAGGGCATCCGTGACTCGTTTACCCAGCTCAACCAGGCTTTTACCTCCTTTATCACCGGTTCCGCCGGAGCTCCCGCCAGCGATCAGGCGGGGCAGCCCTCCACTCCTGTTCCCACGGTCCCCGGCACAGTGCCCGCGGGCTCTGCACCGGGGGACCCGGCATCGATCCCGGCGGACCCCGCCGCAGCCGCGCACCCGACGGCCACGCCGCCGTCGGACCATCCTGCTGCGGCGGAGACTGCCCATGGCCAGCAAACTTCCCCGGGGAGGCCCGGGGAAGTCCCCGCTTCAGAAACCCTGCCCGGGGCAGTTCCCGGGCAGATCGCCAACGGCCTCGGCAAGCCACCGGAGGTGCCGGTCCCTTCTCAGGTTCCCCTGCCGGGGACGTTGCCGGCCGTCCCGCTTCCCTGACGTCACCTTTCCTGACATCACCCAAGCCCGCCTCAAACGCCGACGGTGACTAGCCGGCAGCAGGCATCTTCGTGATCATTTCGCCGGCCGGATCGGCAACGTACCAGACATTGTTGACCCCCTGGCCCAGGACGTCGCCGGCCTTGGTGTCCTTGGCAAAGTAGTACAGCGGCATCCCGTTCAGGGTCACCTGCTTTGCGCCTTCCGGAGTTGTGATGGTGCCTACCTTCCCGGTGACCCCTTCGACCTTGGGTGTGGCAGAAGTGGTGGTGAGCGGCGGCCACGCGGTCAGGCATCCACCCGTGCAGGCACTGGTGCCTGAATCCTTGACGTCCTTGGTGAAGTAATAAAGGCTCATGCCTTTGGCGTCCACCACGATGGTGCCCAAACTTGAGGATCCTGTCTTAAGGTCAACGCCTGCACTCGCCGTTGAGGACGCCGTTGAGGATGCCTTTGCTGAAGACGATGCGGGTGCCGACGCTGCAGGTGAACTTGCCGCAGCAGCGGGGCTGGTGGCCGCAGGAGTGGTTCCGCTGCCGCCGGCGCACCCGCTTAGGGCCGCTGTCAGGGCCAAGATGGCCAGGCCTGCCCCAAACACATGCTGTTTCATGGGTTGCTCCTTCGGTAGTGCCCGGCGCCAATCGCCGGACGCTAACCGATACGACGCACCAGGGTGAAGAATGGTTCACGATGAACCAAAACCCGGCTGCGGACGTGGTACCAGCAGGGAAGCGCGGAACAGCCGTGCAGAGGCTGGGACTGGAGGTCCTGGAATGCCACTTGACGAAGACGTGGTGGAGTCCATTTACCGTGACCACGGCCCCGCACTCCGCCGCTTTGTGCTCAGCGCCTCCCGGGACCCCCAACTTGCCGAGGACGTGGTCCAGGAAACCGTGCTCCGGGTGTGGCAGCACGCGCCCGAGGTCAACGGCAGCCTCCGCAGCTACCTGTTCCGGACCGCGAGGAACATCATGATTGACAACTACCGCCGCGCCCAACACCGCCCGGCCGAAGCGCTGGGGGACGGGCTCAACGGGCACGCTGAAGCCGTGGAGCGGGTGGACGAACTGTTGAACCGCGTGCTGATCGAGGAGGCACTGCTCCGCCTCACCAGGGAACACCGGGACGTCCTGGTGGCCCTGCACTACCGCCGCTTCACAGTGAACGAGGCCGCCGTGCAGTTGAATATTCCCAGTGGAACGGTCAAATCCCGCGCGTACTATGCCGTCCGTGCCCTGCGGACCATCCTGGACGAGATGGGGGTGGACCGGTGAGCGCTCCCGGACCGCACCAGCTGCTGGGCGCCTACCTGCTGGGCGGGCTGGATGCCGTGGACCTTAAGAGTTTTGAAGACCACCTTCGTGAGTGCGCGCAGTGCCGGGGGGAACTGGGCCGGCTGGAGAAGGTGCCCGCACTGCTGGACGCCGTTCCCGTACCGGACGCGGTGGCGCTTACCGTTGTTCCGTCAGCCCCGATTGCCGCGCCAACAGCTGCGGCCCCGGTGGCCCTCCTCGCCGAACTGGCGCACCGCCGTCGTAAAGTACGACGCCGGTGGGCGGCGCTGGCAGGCGCCGTCGCCGCTGCCTGCCTCGCCGTGGGCCTGGCCGTAGGTCCGCTGCTGGGCCGGGCCCCACAGCCGGACGCCACCTACTCGGTCCAGTCCGGCGGGGGCCTGCAGTTCAGCATCGACCTGGCCCGCAAAACCTGGGGAACGGAGCTGGCAGTGAACGGCAGCAGCCTCCCGGCCGACGGCACCCTTTCGCTGTGGGTCCGGGACCGTGCCGGCGGGGAGGACCGCGCCTGTGCCTGGACGGCCACGCCCAGCGGCCGGGTCAAAGTCACCGGGGCAACACCCATCCAGTTGGCCAGCATCTCCAGCGTGGAACTGCGGGACGGCATGCAGCAAGCCGTTGCCGTGATCACTGTGCCGTAATTTCTGGTCACTGAGCCGCAATTTACTGTGCCGTAATGTACAGAGCCCTGAAGGACGCGCCGTGGGCTACTGCTGCTTCCCGTTCACCTTGCCTGGTTCCAGAGCCCGGAACTCGGCAACCAGGGCGGGGTCTTCACAGGCGCGGGCGAAGGCTTCAATCCGTTTCTCGATTTCCCGCCCCAGCAGCCAGCGGCCGATCCGCTCCATCACCGGCCGCAACAATGCCGGGCGGCAGGAGAAGGTGTACTTCCAGACTGCCCGCGTGCCGCCGTCGTCGGCTGTGAACCGCCAGCCGCCGCCAAAGTTTTCGAAGAACCAGGGGCCGGACACCATGGTCATGCCGACGTTTTTGGGCGGAGCATAGGAGACGTACTCACTGACCATCGTCAGGCCGAGGCGCGAGCGGGTGCGTGTGCGCACGCCCTTGCCCGCGCTGGCGGCGCCGCCCAGGAACTGTTGTCCGGAGATGAAAGGATCCCACTTCAGCCGGAAGGTGCCGGTGGTCTGGGAGAAGGCGAAAGCGGTGTCCGGGTCCATGCGGATGAAGCGTTCTGCGCGTACCTGGGGCATGGTCCAACCCTATGCGCACCTTGGGCGGCCCCGTTCCGGACCCGCCGCGCGCCCGGAGCGCAGCTAGTGGACCATCTTCGCCAGGCGCGCCCGGACAACCATGTAGACGCCGTAACAGATCAGTCCCGCGCCCACGGCCGCCAGGACGTACAGGCCGAAGGGCTGGTCGCGCAGCGCCCGGAGGGCGCCATCCAGTCCTGTGGAGTCCTCGGGATGCGCCTCGAGGGTGGCAATGGCGATCAGCAGGCCGGTCAGCAGCAGCACTATTCCCTTGGCGACGTACCCGGTTACGCCCAGCACGGTGACGGCGTTCCTTGCCGCAGGGGACCCCGGCATCGCCAGCTGCTTCACAAACGATTTCCGTATACCGCGGATGCCATAGGCCACTCCGGTCACGGCAATGCCGGCGCCCAGCAGGAGCAGCAGTACCACGCCCCCCGGAGCCCGCATCAGCGAGGCGGTAAGGTCGCTGATGTTCTCCCGGTTGTCCCCGCTTGAGCCCGTGCCGCGCGCGAAGGACAGCAGCGTCAGGGCAAGCCCCGCGGTAAACGAGGGCCTGCGCCGCTGCCTTGGCCTTCTTCCCCACCTTTTCCTTGGTTTGGAGATGGTTGTAGTCGAAGATGGCATCGCCGGCCTGCCACAGGGCAAGGGCGGCGCACGCGGCGAAGCTGGCCCACAACAGGAAGGGTCCGGCAGGCTGCGTGGCCAGCTCAGCCACGGCGCCGCTGAAATCGGCACTTCCTGTGCCGCCCCTGGCCAGCCGGAAGGCGATGGCGCCTACCAGCAGATGCAGGATGCCGCCGGCCGCAAAACCAGCCCTGGCCAGCAGCTCCAGGGGGCGGGAATTGGTCACATCCTCTGCCGCGTCCGCGGCCTGCTTCAGTTCTCTTTTGATGGCTGTTCCTTCATGCCGGCGCCAAAGCGCGAACGGTGCGTGCCCCGTATACCGCCATCGTGCCACGCGGATTTGGTCCCGGCGAACCAGTGAGGGAACTGTGTGGAATAGCGTGTGGAGCTTGTGGTTCAGGCGTTTGACATCCAGCGGTGCTGAAGCCGCGGCAGGAACCTTGACGGCCGGACTTTCGAGGCGTCCGGCAAGGGCGGGCTCGAGCTGAACATGGGCAAGGGCAACAACATCGTCAACAGCGTGGTCACGGCCTCCAACGAGGCCGGGCTGGATGTCAAGCTGGGCGAAGTGGAAGTGAAAACCGAGAGCCGGGCCACCACCAACGTCTCCACCTACTGCAAGGTCCCCACCGACACTTCCGTCCGGGGCGCACCGCAAGCCAACGGCTGGGCGCACCTGATGTCCGGCTTCTACCTTGAGGAGAGGGGTGGCACCCTACTGACCGAAGGCGAACTCAACCTGGCCGGCAAAGCCGCCTACGCCGTGGTGGTGGGCTATGACGACGCCGACGGCTCGGGAAAGGTTGCAGCAACCGTCGGCGTGTGGGAACGCGGGCGGTTCATTGGTTTGGTGGTCATCTGGCCTTACAGCAACCCCGGGGTGGAGCCGAGGCTGGTTATGCTGAAGGAGATCGTCGGGTCCATCAGCGTGGCCTGACGGGCTGAACCACGGCTGAGGTCGTGATGGGCGCCGCGGACTGCCGGCGGGCGGGTCTACCGCCGGCGGTAGCAGAGGTCGAAGATCAGCCGCCCGGCCTCGTGGGCCTTGGCCTCGAAGCTGGTCCGGATCCGGCCCTCGAAGCGCGGCGCCCAGCCGCCCGTTTCATCCACACCCTCGTTGGGCCCGGTGTGTTCCGTGCTGACCGGTGGACGGCCTTCCCGGACGGGTGCTCCTCCCACTACTGATTCCACGCCCGACTGCCACACGTGGGTCAACGGGCTTTCAGGTCCGCGGCGCTCGCCGGTGTGCAGGTTCTCAAAGTCCTTGGAGTCCGCCAGGACGTCGCGGACGTGGACCGCGTAGTTGGACCAGTCGGTGGCTATCCGCCACAGGCCGCCCTTTTTCAGCGCTCGTGCGGCCAGTTCAGCGAACTCGGGCTGGATCAGGCGCCGTTTGTGGTGCCGCGACTTGTGCCAGGGGTCGGGGAAGAAGACCCACAGTTCGCTGACGGAGCCCTCCGGAAGCATGGTGGCCAGCACTTCCGGAGCGTTGGCCTCAACCACCCGCACGTTGCTCAGGCCGCGGCTGTTGATTTTGATGAGGGTGTTGGCGAGTCCGGGGGTGTAGACCTCCACTGCGAGGAAGTCGGTGTCCGGGTTCTGCTCGGCGGCGTGGCAGATGGCGTCGCCCAGGCCCGATCCGATCTCGACGATGAGGGGTGCCTTGCGGCCGAATTCCGCCTCGGCATCAAATGTGTAGTCCGGGTGGACGGAGGTGTTGGCTACGTGCCGGGGGACGTTCACCGCCCACCGCTCGGCATGCAGTTCCCAAGCCGCCTGCCGGCGTCCCTGAAGGCGGGTTCCGCGGCGGACGAAGCTGACCGGCCGCCCGCCGTATGTGCCGTAGGAAGCCTGCGTGCCGGGCGTCACCGGCCTGGGGACATGCTGCGGCTGGGGGGTTTCTGGGGATTCGCTCATCCCTTCCAGAATACCGGCGGCCGGAGGGCGGAATCATCAGTTCCCCAGTTGGTCCAGTGCAGGCCCGAGGGCCAAAGCAAAGACCAGCCCCGAGATGCACAAGGCAAACGCCGCCGATGACCGGGCGGGTGACGTATCCGGGGAGTTCTTGATGACGGAAATTGCCAGCGCCAGGGAGGGCAAAGCAAACAGGAGGGGCAGGCTGAAGAACACCAAAGGTGCCACCCAGGGCAGAGGTGAGGGGCCACTGGACGGATAAGTGCCGAGCATGGCAAACGCTGCCAATGGAGCAGTCACGATCATGCTGAGAATGGCAAGGACCGCCATCGTGACGCTGTGAGTTGCTTTGCGCTCGTAGCCCTCTGTTCCCTGTTCCCGGTTTCCCGCTTCAGGGGGACCGCCGGGCGGTGTTGTTCCATCTACTGGCCGGTTCGCATCTGGTGGCGGGATGCCCATGGTTCTCCTCAGATAGGTCCGAAGGCCGCTGCTGAACCCTGCGGGTGTGTTGTTCCAACCTATGGAGGTCGTGACCTTCGCAGTAGGCGCCACCTGCCGTATGTGGATAACTTCGTCCGCCGGCGTCCTGCAAGAATGGGCAGGTGACAGAAGCGACAAATGCGGCGGCAAAAAGGCAGCGGTCCGGGAAACCGGCGGCGGGGCCCCGGCCCGCCAACGCGGCCCGCCCGGACAATCTGGTGGACGCCGAAATTGACGAGCTTCCCGCTCCGGAGCCAACACAGGTAGGAAGCCGGAAGGCCCTCGTTTACCTGGGCCTGTGCCTGGTCCTGATCGGCCTGAACCTGCGCACGGTCTTCTCCAGTTTCTCGGCCGTGCTTCCCGAAATCACGGCGCAGGCCGCCTTGCCCGCGTGGGCCGTGGTGGTCCTGACCACCGTGCCGGTGACACTGCTCGGCGTGTTTGCGCCCCTGGCCCCGGTCCTGGCGCGCCGCTTCGGCCCCGAACGCGTCCTCCTCGGCGCGATGGCGGTCCTCACGGCGGGACTCCTGCTCCGCCCCGCAGGACCGTCACAGCTGCCCGCCCTGCTGGCCGGAACTGCTGCCTGCGGCGCCGCCATCGCCCTGTGCAACGTGCTCCTGCCGGGGCTGGTCAAGCGCGATTTTCCGCACCGGCTGGGCCTGATGGGCGGGCTGTACACCACCGCCATCTGCGCTTCAGCCGCCCTGGGAGCCGGCTTTACGTACCCTGTCTATGCGGCGACGGGGGAATGGACCCTGGCGCTGTGGTTCTGGGCGCTGCCTGCCGCCGTCGTCCTTTTGCTCTTCCTTCCGGTGGCGCTCCGGCAGCGCGCCGTGCGGCACCAGCTGGTGAAGGACGGCGTGAACGTGTGGCGTTCGCCGGTTGCGTGGCAGGTCACCATCTTTATGGTGCTGCAGGCGATGATGTCCTTCAGCGTGTTCGCCTGGCTGGCGCCGATCCTGCGCGAACGGGGAGTGGACGGCGCCACGGCGGGGCTGATCGTTTCGGCCAGCATTGTGCTGCAGATGCTCGGCTCACTGTTTGCGCCGGCGCTGGCTGCGAGGTTCCGCGACCAGCGTGGCATCAACACGGTGGTGGCGCTGATGACCGGCGGCGGCTTTGCGCTGAGCATTTTCGGTCCGCTTGAGCTGGTCTGGGTCTGGGCAGGTCTTTTGGGACTCGGGCAGGGCAGCCTCACCGCGGTGGCGCTGACCCTGATCATGCTGCGCACCCGTGACGGGCACACGGCAGCCCACCTTTCGGGAATGATGCAGGGCGTGGGGTACGGCCTGGGTTCAACGGGAACCCTGATGGTGGGCCAGTTGCACCAGGCCACCGGCTCCTTCACCGCCGCGGGCGTCCTTTTCCTGGCCGTGGGGCTGCTCGCGGCCTTGTTTGGCTACCGGGCGGGACGGAGCCGTTTCGTCGGTAACTGAAACGGGTAGCAGCAGGTGCCGTTATGAGCTCATAACGGCACCTGCTGCTACCTGCCTGGGAAGACTAGTGGGTGAGGTCCTTGCCTTTCGTTTCCGGGATGGTGAACACGAAAGCGGTGCTGACCACCAGCAGCAGCACGGCGTAGACGTTGAACAGGTCCGGCATATGGAGGGTGGTGCCGAGCCACTGCTGCAGGTACGGGGCGGTGCCGCCGAACAATGCCACGCAGATGGAGTACGGGACGCCGACTCCCACGGTGCGGATGCTGGTGGGGAAGAGCTCGGCATACACGGCCGGGACAATCGCGGCGCTCGCTGCGATGAAGATCAGCATCACGGACATGCTGACGGCCAGCTGCCATGCTGAGTCCTTGAGCAGCCAGGTCATGGGGAAGTGCATCACGGCGGATCCGATGGCGCCGGAGCACAGCACCTTCTTGCGGCCGATCTTGTCAGACAGCTTGCCCCACACCGGCAGCGCCGCGATGAACACGATGTTCCCGACCACGCCGGCCCACAGTGCTTCGCCGCGATCGATCTTCAGCGCAGTGGTGGCGTAGCTAGGGGCCACCACACCCCAGATGTAGTAGATCACCGTGAGCCCCACGGTCAGGCCGATGACCTGCAGGGCCTGCTTCCGGTGGCGGACAATCTGCGGCCAAATCGGAGCACGCTTCGTGCCGGCGGATTCGCTCTCGAACGCCTCGGTTTCGTGCAGCCGGGACCGCATGATCAGGGCGTACAGCCCCAGTGCCGCGCCGATCAGGAACGGGATACGCCAGCCCCAGGCATTCATGGCGTCGGTGCTCAGTGCCATGTTCAGGACCGCGCCCAGCAGCGTGCCGAACAGGATGCCCACGGTCCCCGAGGTGTAGATCAGGGTGGCCCAGAAGCCGCGCTTTTCCTTCGGGGCCATCTCAGAAAGGTACGTCTGCGACGACGGCAGCTCGCCGCCGTGCGCCAGGCCCTGCACCAGCCGGGCCACCAGCAGCATCAGTGACGCCCACGCCCCGACGCTGGCGAAGGTGGGCGCAATGCCGATCATTAGGCTGCCGAGCGACGCCAAGCCCACCGCGAGGGTCATGGACGTCTTACGGCCCACACGGTCGCCGATCCAGCCGAACAGGAAGCCGCCGAAGGGCCGGGCGACGAAGCCGACGGCGAAGATCGCCAGCGTGGACAGAACGGCCGACGCCGGGTCCGCCTTGCTGAACAACTGGCTGGCTATGAAGGGGGTAAAGGTTGCATAAATCGCCCAGTCGTACCATTCGACGGCATTGCCGATCCCGGTCCCGACGATGGTTTTCCGCAGTGCAGCCCGTGCGGTGCGCTGCGGGTTGACGATAGTGGTCATCTGAGTTCTCTTCCTGGAAGGGTGGATCAGGAGTTGGTGCGCGTGGACGAAAGCGCCGCAAGGCGCTGCATGGCCAGTTCCGCGTAGAGGGCGGCGCCGTCAGCCAGCACGCCGTCGTCGAACGTTGCATACGGCGAGTGGTTGAACGGGGAGGCGGCATGGTCAGCGCCGTGCGGGACGGCACTGAGGCCGATGAAGGTACCGGGTACTTCGGCGAGCACCCTGGAGAAGTCCTCCGAGCCGCTCAGGGGAGTGGCCCAGCGGGAGAGCCGGGAATCGCCGAACATCCTGGTGATGACGTTCTCGGCAGTATGGGTTTCATCCGCGTCAGTGATGGTGAGCGGGTACTCCTGCTGGTAGTCGACGTCCACCTCCAGGCCGTGCGCTGCCGCGATGCCCTGCAGGAGGCGCGGAATCGAGTCCATCAGCTTTACCCGGGAGGCTTCGGAGAACGTCCGGATGGTGGCCTCGATCCGCGCGGTCTCCGGGATGACGTTCCGCTTGGTGCCGGCATGGAGGACACCGACGGACAGGACCACGGGATCGAACATGTTGAACTGGCGAGTGATCATCACTTGCAGCGCCGTGACCATCTCGGCGGCCGCCGTCACCGGATCCTTGGCAGTGTGCGGGGCGGAGCCGTGGCCGCCTGCGCCGAGGACAGTGACCACCAGGCCATCGGACGCACTGAGCATCACGCCGGGTTTGGTGGCGAAGGTGCCGTGCGGTTCGAGGGCGGAGAACACATGCATCCCGTACGCGGCGTCCACACGGCGCCCGGGAGCGTCCAGTACACCTTCGCGGATCATGTAGCTGGCGCCATCGAAGCCTTCCTCGCCCGGCTGGAACATCAGGACGACGTCGCCCGCCAGGCGGTGCCGGTTCTCGGCCAGCAGCGTGGCGGCGCCGGCGAGCATGGCCGTGTGGAGGTCGTGGCCGCAGGCGTGCATGGCGCCGTCCAGCCGGGAGGTGTAGTCGACGCCGGTCTTCTCCTGGACGGGCAGGCCGTCCATGTCGGCACGGAGCAGGACCGATGGCACCGGCTGATCCTGCCCTGCTTCGCCCATTCCTGCTCTGCCGCCGGTGCCCCGCAGGACCGCCGTGACCGAGGTCGTCTCCTTGCCCAGGGTGATTTCGTAAGGCAGCCCGTCCAGTGCCTGGAGGACTTTGTCCTGCGTCCGGGGCAGGTCAAGGCCGATTTCCGGCTCCCGGTGCATGGCGTGGCGGAAGCGGGTGAGTTCGGGCTGGAGTTCCCTGGCCGCTGATGTGATGGTCATTGCTGCTCCTCCAAGAATCAGTTTTATCCAGTCTGGGGTGACTTGGTTCACATATGTTCAAACTGCTCGAAAAATGCAGAAGCCCTCCTTGTCTTCCACGTTTTGCGCATCCCTCCGGAAGAATGATGAATATGGAACTGAGCGAGGAGGACCTTGCCCTCATCAACGCGCTGGAGATCGCGCCGAGGATCAGCTGGGCGGATGCAGGAGAAATTCTTGGTGTCCACGCCACTACACTTGCGGCACGGTGGGAACGGGTCCGCGGTTCAGGTGCGGCCTGGGTGACCGCCCACTTGATGGGCGACCCCAAACAGATGTGCCTTGCACTCGTGGACGTTGACTGCGAAATGCACCGCCGGGCTGAGGTGACGGAGGCGTTGGCCGCGGTCCCCGAGATCGTTACCATCGAGGAGGCCGCCAGCAACAGGGACCTGATGCTGACGGTCCTCACCCGGTCCCTGGAGGAGTTCACTACGGCCGTGGCGTCCCGGCTCCAGGACATCCAGGGTCTCCTGAAGTACCAGACCGCCCTGTGCACCAGGCTGCACTCGGGCGGGTACGCCTGGCGCCTCAATGTGCTGGACCGAGCCCAGGTCGCGGCGCTGCAGGCGAAGGCGGGTCCCGAAGCGGCAGGGTCCGCACCCCCGGAAGCCGTTGTGGAGCCCCTGCCTGAAAGCCACCTGGCACTGCTTCCCTTCCTTGCCAGGGACGGGCGGGCCACGGCGGCCGACATCGCCCGGGAGCTGGGCCGCCACCCGGCCACGGTGCAGCGCCAGCTGAACCGGGTCCTCGCCAGCAGGGTGCTCTCCTTCCGCTGCGAAGTGGCGCAGAAGTTCTCCGGCTACCCCGTGACATGCCAGTGGTTCGCCAACGTCCCGCCAGGACAGCATGAGGCTGCCGCGGCCGAGCTCAGGGGCCTGCGCAACGTCCGGCTCAGTGCCTCCACTACGGGCCGCACCAACTTTGTGATCATCATGTGGTTGCAGTCGCTGGCCGATGTGATGAACGCCGAGCTCGCCCTGCAGCAGCGGATCCCCGCAATTGAGCTGGTGGAGAGCGTAGTGATGCTGAGTACTGTCAAGCGGGTGGGGTGGATGCTGAACCGGGACTCGACGGCCACTGGACGCGTCATCGTTCCTGCTGCCGTGGCTGGCGCAGCGTAGGTGCGTCGTACCCGGCGGCTATGCTGGCAGGAAAGATAAGCAACCGATCGGGCCAGAGCGTGCGCGACACAACCCTTCCCCCGGCAGACACCCAATCCGGCATCCTGCAGCGGCCGTACCTGTGGGTGACCATCGGCACCTGCGCGCTGGTGTTTCTGGCCGCGTTCGAATCCCTTGCCGTGACCACCATCATGCCCGTGGTGAGCCGCGAACTGCACGGCGCGGACCTCTACGCCTTGGCCTTCGCGGGCCCGCTCGCAACCGGGGTGATCGGGATGGTTGCAGCCGGGAACTGGTCCGACCGCCGCGGCCCCACGGTCCCCCTCTATGGGTCCGTGGCGCTGTTCGTCGCGGGACTGCTGATCGCGGGCACCGCTGTGTCCATGCCGCTGCTCGTGGCGGGCAGGCTGGTGCAAGGGCTGGGCGGCGGCGCCCTGACAGTGGCGCTGTATGTATTGGTAGCCCGGATTTACCCGGGGCTGCTGCACCCCAAGATCTTCGCCGCCTTCTCCGCGGCCTGGGTGATCCCGTCCCTCGTTGGGCCGTTTGCCGCTGGCCTGGTGGCGCAGGTGTTCAGCTGGCACTGGGTGTTCCTGGGCGTGGTGGGGCTGGTCATTCCAGCCCTGATGATGATCGTTCCGGTGTTGCGGAACATGGGGCCGGGCCGGGGACAGGACGATGTCGCGGCCCAGCCGCCAGCGCTGCCGCCAGCGCCGTGGGCCTTAGGCCGCCTCGCTTGGGCCAGCCTGGCCGCGCTCGCCGTGCTCGGTCTGAACCTCTCGCGGGAAGTCCGCCTCCCCGGATTCGCCGCCGCGCCGGCATTCCTGGCTGTGGCCGCCGTCGTGATTGCGCTGGTGGCCGTGCGGCCGCTGGTGCCGCAGGGTACGCTCGCCGCCCGCCGCGGCTTGGCCAGCGTGATCCTGGTCCGCGGGCTCGCGTCCGCCGGGTTCTTCGGCGCGGAGGTCTACCTGCCGTACCTGCTGATCGAGCAGTACGAGTTCGCGCCCACCTTTGCGGGCCTTACCCTCACCGGCGGAGCGCTTGCTTGGGCGGGGGCAGCGGCCGTCCAAGGACGCCTCGGTACCCGGTTATCCCATCGCGGCGCCGTCCGGACCGGCTCAATGATGGTCCTCGCGGCTGTACTCCTCGCGTTGGCGACCACCGCGCTGCACTGGCCACCCGTCGTCGTCATCGCCGGGTGGATCCTCGCGGGCGGCGGCATGGGCCTGCTTTATCCGCGGCTGAGCGTGATGACCCTGGCGCTGTCGAGCAAGGAGAACGAGGGCTTCAACAGCTCGGCCATGTCCATCTCAGACTCGCTGGGCGGCGCGCTGGCACTGGCCACCACGGGCATCGTTTTCGCCGCGTTCACGACGACGATCGAATCCTTCGCCGGGGTCTTCGGCCTTACCGCCGTGCTCGCCGCAGCCGCGGTGGCGGTGGCGCCCCGGGTCACCAGGCGGGCGGTTGGGCAGTAGCCGGCGGCAGGACTCAGGGGATCCGGCTGGCCCGGACCACCACATCGGCAATGGTGGCCTGCTGGCCCTCCGGTCCGGTCACCGGCCGCTCCCGGCTGGTCTGTACTTCCAGCTGCCACTCAGGGCTGTCCAGTTCCAGCTCCCGGACCAGCTCGTCAGCAGTGTAGAACATGTTGTGGTGGGTGTGCGCCCCTCCCCAAGGCGGCAACCGGTCCGGGTGGTGGCCCACCACCAGCAGGGTTCCGCCTGGCCTGACGGCGGCGGCGGCGGCGCGGAGCGGTCCCTGCCAGGCCAGCTCCTGCGAGTGGAGGAACTGCGAGGTCACAAGGTCGAACGAGTCCTCCGGCTGCCACTGCTCGAGATCGGCCTGCTGCCAGTGGATCCGGCTGGCGATGGCGCCCTCGGCCGCGTGCACGCTTTCCCGCGCGAGCGCCGCCTTCTCGTGGCCGTGCGCCCGTTCCAGTGCAACGGCGGAAACGTCGACGGCGGTGACGGTCCAGCCGTGCTGGGCCAGCCAAATGGCGTCCGCCCCTTCGCCGCAGCCCAGGTCCAGCGCATGTCCCGGCCGGAGTCCGCTGGCTTCCCGCACCAGTTGGGGGTTCGGCTTGCCACTCCAGACCTGGGGCTTGCTGCGGTACCGCTCGTCCCACAGCGCCGCCGCGTCCCTTATGCCCTGACCGCCTATTCCCTCACCGCGCGCGGAGCCGGCGTGCCCCGCGAGGCCGGGGCCGCCGTCGTGAGTTGTCTGGTGTTCCTGCTGGTGGGCAGCGTGTTCCGTCATGCCTCAACCCTGCCCCGCTGCGGCGGTGTTGGCAACGCCCAAACCAGCTAGTGCCCGGCCCCGTCCGGGAGGGGGAGAAGCAGGGCGGGAAGGGAAGTGCGCGCGGGATGGTAGACTGGTGGAACTTGATGTGCAGTGATGCCCATGTACCCCGAACTTTGGGGACAGGGCTTTTTTCATGTGAGAGGCACATCCTGCGTCGATGAACGCGTTCCATTTGGTCCCGGCCGCCGCTTTGTATAAGCGGCAGCAGGCTGGTTGATCACCTGAATTTTCTTCGGCGAACCCCCTTGGCCAACCGGCGTCGGGGGCCGATATCCGTACGGATACCGCCTGAAAGACCTTTGACTTTGACTACTTTTGCTGCCCTCGGCACGCCCAAAGCCCTTGCCGACACCCTCACCGCACAGGGAATCACCGAGCCGTTCCCCATCCAGGTGAAGACCCTCCCTGACACGCTGGCAGGACGCGACGTCCTGGGCCGCGGCCGCACCGGCTCCGGCAAGACCATCGCGTTCGCCATCCCGCTTGTAGCACGACTCGCTGAGCGGGAAGCCAAGCACTTCCGCAAGCCCGGCCGCCCCATGGGCCTGGTGCTGGCACCCACCCGCGAACTGGCCACCCAGATCAACGCCACCATCGAGCCGCTGGCCAAGGCTGCCGGCCTGAACACCACCGTGATTTACGGCGGCATCTCCCAGGCCCGCCAGGAAAAGGCCCTGCGCGCCGGCGTCGACATTGTCATCGCCTGCCCCGGCCGCCTGGAGGACCTGATCCGCCAGCGCATCCTCACCCTTGAGGCCGTGGAAATCACCGTCCTGGACGAGGCCGACCACATGGCCGACCTCGGCTTCCTGCCCGTGGTCAAGAAGCTCATGGACATGACGCCCGGCCAGGGCCAGCGCCTGCTCTTCTCCGCCACCCTGGACAACGGTGTGGACAAGATCGTCCAGCGCTACCTGTCCAACCCGCTCACCCATTCCGTGGATGATCCGCAGGCCGCGGTGACCACCATGGAGCACCACGTCCTGGTGGTCAACGACCAGACCGTCAAGAAGCAGCTGATCGTGGAGCTCGCCTCCGGCGCCGGCCGCCGCGTCCTCTTCATGCGGACCAAGCATCACGCCCGCAAGCTGGCCAAGACCCTCACCGACGCCGGGATCCCCGCCGTGGACCTGCATGGCAACCTCTCGCAGAATGCCCGTGACCGCAACCTCGCCGAGTTCTCCTCCGGCGACGTCCGCGTCCTGGTGGCAACCGACGTCGCCGCCCGCGGTGTGCACGTGGACGACGTCGAACTGGTCATCCACGTTGATCCGCCCACCGAGCACAAGGCGTACCTGCACCGTTCAGGCCGTACCGCCCGCGCCGGTTCCGATGGCACCGTTGTGACCATCACCCTGCCCGAGCAGCAGACCGACGTGAAGAAGCTGATGAAGGCCGCCGGAGTGGACGTCAACTTCGAGCGCGTCACCGCCAACTCGCCGATTGTTGGCGAACTGACCGGCGACATCGCGGACAAGGTCGATCCCCGGACCCGCGCCGCGCTGCTGGCTGCCAAGGCTTCCAAGCAGGGCGGCGGCACCTCCACGGGTGCCAACGCCGAGCGCAAGCGCGCCCGTCGCCAGGCTGCACCCACCGCCGGTGGACGCGGCGGCCGTGGTGGACGTGGCAAGGTCGGGGCCGAAGCCGTCCGCACCGACGTTCCGCGTGCCGAGCGCCGGGCAGTTGCTTTTGAAGGCCGCACGGAAGCCCGTGCAGCGTTCGACCGGGTTGCCGAGCAGAACGAGGACCGCGCCATTGCGGCAGCGGCTGCCCGCCGCAACGCCCGTGGCCGCGGCACCGCTGCTTCCACCCACCGCAATGACGTCCCCGCGGCAGGTGGCCGTGCAGCGGCCGGCCGCGGTTCCGACGGACGCACCGATTCACGCGTAACCCGCAGCGACGCTCCCCGCGGCGGCACCGGACGTCCGGCATCCTCCGGCCGCCCGGCTTCCTCAGGCGGACAGCGCAACGGACGTCCGGCAACAGGCCAGCGTGCCGCAGCCGGCGCCGGTGCAGGCACCCGTACCGGTGGCCAGCGCTCCGCAGGCGCAGGCGCAACCGGCGGCAGCAAGGCCGTCTGGTCCTCCAACACCGGTGGAACGTCCGGCGGGTCCTACAGCGCCGGCAACGGCGGCGGCTCCGGCCGTCCCGCCCGCAGCGGCCCGCGCCGTGCTTCCGCTCCGGCTTCGAACGAACGCCGCAGCCGCTAGAAGTAGCTTCGGTGGTTGAGCCTGTCGGGTTTTGGCAGGCTCAACCAGCGAAACCCTCAACCACCGCTGTCTACCAGCCGCGGGCGCGCCACTCCTTCAGGTGCGGCCGCTCGGCACCAAGAGTGGTGGGCTTGCCATGGCCCGGGTGCACGATGGTGGAGTCCGGGTAGGGCCCGAACAACCGCTGGGTGACGTCGGTGAGAAGCTGGTTGAACCGTTCCGGATCCTTCTGCGTGTTGCCCACGCCGCCGGGGAACAGCGAGTCGCCGGAGAAGATGTGCGCCGGGCCCTCGGGGTCCTGGTACACAAACGCGATCGAGCCCTGCGTGTGCCCGCGCAAGTGGATGGCTTTCAGGTCGAAACCGTCGAAGTTGCTCACGGCAGCGTGGTCCAGCAGCAGGTCAACGTTGACGGGCAGGTGCGGTGCGTCCTCGGTCCCCGCTGCGGTCCTGGCACCAGTAGCGTCAACCAGCCCCTTCAGTGCCCGGACGTGGTCCCAGTGCTGGTGGGTAGTGGCAATCAGGGCGAGCCTGGGTTCGGCCGACGTATCGGCGGCGCCGTCCTGCAGCAGCTGTTGGATGGCCGGAAGTTCGTCCGCGGCGTCGATCAGCACCTGCGCGCCGCTGGCTTTGGCCGTCAGCAGGTACACGTTGTTGTCCATCTCGCTGACGGAAATCCGGCGGATCGTCAGCGCCGGCAGGTCGTAAAGAAGTGAGTCCATAGGCTTCAGTCTAGGGACGACTGTTCCCGGCCCCGGTTACTCGCGCCCTTCGGACACCCAGTTGGGATCCGCCGAGCGGGAGCCGACGACGGCGTCCGAAGCTTCGGCCAGTGCGTCCAGTTGCGCCGGGGTCAGCTCCAAAGCCAGTGCGCCAAGGTTTTCGTCGATCCGGTGCGTTTTGCGCGTGCCAGGGATCGGGACGACCGGCAGGCCCAGCCGCTTGCCTTGGGCGAGCAGCCAGGCCAGGGCCACCTGGGCCGGCGTTGCATCCAGCTCGTCCGCCACAGCCCTGACGGTGGCCACCACTGCCTGGTTGGCACTGGCCACATCCGGGGCGAAGCGGGGGATCCGGCGTCGGAAGTCCTTCTCGCCCAGGTTCGCGGCGTCAACGGTGCCGGTCAGGAATCCCCTGCCCAGCGGCGAGTACGGCACAAAGCCCACCCCCAGGGCGGCCGCGGCAGGAACAACGTTGCGTTCCACGTCGCGGCTCCAGATGGACCATTCACTCTGGACCGCCGCAATGGGATGGACTGCAGAGGCTTCTTCAAGCTCCTGCGCCGTCACCTCCGACAGCCCCAGGTGCTTGACCTTGCCTTGCTGCACCAGCTCCGCCATGGCCTCCACGGTTTCCACAATCGGAACGCGGAGGTCGCGGCGGTGCATGTAGTAGAGGTCGATCACGTCAGTCCCCAGCCGTTGCAGGCTGCGGTCCACGGCCTGCCGGATATAGGTGGCATCGCCCCGGATGTCCGAATACCCCTCAGCCGGCGAGCCAACCAGCCCGAACTTGGTGGCCAACTGGACCTCGCCCCGCCGTTCCTTCAGCAGCCGGGCGATCAACTCCTCGTTGCTGCCCCCGCCATAGATGTCCGCGGTGTCAATGAAGCTGACACCGGAGTCGACGGCGTGATGCAGCGTCCCGAGCGCGTCCTCCGGATCCACGTCCCCATAGACCGGGGTGAGCGCCATTCCACCGAAGCCAAGCGGACTGACGTCGAAACCGTCGCCGAGCCGGACTGTTGCTGCCATGGGTTCTCCTGTTCGTTCCTTCACGGGTTTCAGAGTGTGGGCCATTGGGTCAGTCCCAGGGGATGACCCGGTCAGCTGCCGGCCGCGTCGCCTGGATCAGCACTGCGTTGGCCTCGTCCGGCCCGGTGGCCCAAGCGCTGGCTGCGTCCCGGTCCATCCCGAACGACACATGCCGTTCCACGAGGCGCTCGAGCCGCAGGGTCGGGGGAGTGTCCACAAACCACACCTCGTCCAGCTGGGCCCGGACCTCTTTCCACGGGTCCAGCTCCGCCAGCAGGTAGTTGCCCTCGGTGATCACCAGCGGAACCTCGGCGGGGACGGCGATGGACGCGGCCACCGGCTCGTCCAGGGTGCGCCGGAACGCCGGTGCGTAGACCACTGGCTCGTCCCGGCGCACCAGGCGGCGCAGCAGCGAAAGGTACCCGCCGGCGTCGAACGTGTCGATTGCGCCCTTGCGCTGCCGCAACGGCGTGCCGTCAATGATGGCGTTGCCCAGATGGAAGCCGTCCATGGGAACCACCACGGCCAGGCCGGGCCCAAACTGCTGTCGGATCCATTCGGCGAAGGTGGATTTCCCGGAACCAGGCGCGCCCGCAATGCCAAGGATGGTCCGCGTTCCGGGGACCAGCCTGGTCCGGAGGGCGTCCATCGCCTCAATAATCTCGGGAGAGTCCATGGCAAAAGCCTAGACCGCCCGCTGAATCTCCCCATCTTTCATTTCAAGAACGTGAGGTACGACGGCGATTCGTGGGGACACGCCGTCGTCCTGCCCTAAAGGTGGGGAGATTCAGCGGCGGGACAGGTGAGCTGGTTCGGGCTCCGGGGCGGCAGTGCCTGAGGGCAGTGCCTTCAGCCCGGCCGCGCAGCCCACAATTCCGGCAATAAAAACCACCTTGACCACGCTGAAGGGCTCCACGCCGGTGGCCATGGCCCAGCCGACGGTCAGCGCAGCCCCAACACCGACCCACACGGCGTAGGCCGTGCCCAGCGGGATATGCCGGATGGCCACGCCCAGGCCCAGCATGCTCAGGGTTGCCGTGACGGCGAAAACCTGGGTGGGCAGGGGCTTGCTGAAGCCGTCGGACAGGCCCAGGGCTGTGGCCCACACTGCTTCCAGGACGGCGGAGGCGAGGAGGACCAGCCAGGGAATGGAACGCCGCAGCATCACGCCACCACCTTCAAGCCAACCACGCATGCAGCGATGCCGGACAGCAGGAGGAGGCGTGCCGCCGTCGGACGCTCCACCTTGGTGATGATGGCGTATGCGGAAGTCAGCACCACACCCACGCCCACCCAGACGGCGTAAGCGGTGCCAGTAGGAATGGACTGCATGGCGATGGCCAGGCCGCCGGTGCTGGCCGCGACAGAAACCAGGAACAGCACGGCGGGGGCGATGCGGCGCCGGCCGGAAGCCTGGAACGTGCGGTGCAGGGCGGCGGCCCACACGGCTTCAAGGGCGCCGGATAGAAGGAGGATTAACCACGACATGACAGATCCTTTGGCCAGTCTTGTCGCGTGCCGGGTACTGAACCGTCGTCCGGAGGCTCCCACACGGAACCTTGGCTTCCAGCGTAGCAACGCCCGACGCCGGGCGGCCACCGATGGTGCCCGACCTCACCACAGCATTCAACCGGGCTGGCCGGCGGCTAGAGGGTGCCGCCGGCCGCTAAGGGGGCGGCAGTGTCCCGGCCGCCGTCGCCAACGGTTTCCCGGGCGATGAAGTTCTCGATGTCGAACAGGTTGTCGGCGCGCTCGGCGATGTTCAGGAGTGTGGTCATGGAGGCGACCTCCTCCACCTGCTCCTTCAGGAACCAGAGCATGAACTGCTCGCCCAGGGCGTCGTTTTCACCGCGTGCGGCCCGGAACAGGTCTTCGATGTTCCGGGTAACCTCTTTTTCCTGCTGCAGGGCAAGGGCCAGCGGTTCGGTGACGGAAGCGAAGTCGTTGCGGACGGCAGGAACACCCGGAATGGTGAACGCGATGTCCCGGTCCAGCATGTACTGCACCATCATCATGGCGTGGTTCCGCTCCTCCACGGACTGCCGGTAGAAGTAGCGGGCCAGCTGGGGGAGATCCTGGTTGGCGAACCAGGTGGCCACCGCAATGTACTGCTGCGATGCCGTGAATTCGTTGCCGATCTGGGTGGACAGGAGCGCATTGAAGGATGATGTGGTCATAGCCCGAGTCTAGGGACGGCCGTAGGCAGTGACCAGTGTGGACAGGCTCGGCTACTGCAAGGCGAGGCTGGCCTACCCCGTGCCGGGGCTAAACCTCGACGGGGTCGATCGAGACCACCGCCAGGAAGCCGCGGCCAAGGATCTCAGGGGTGTCGACGTCGGAACCCACCACGGCGTCGTACCGCGCCAGTGGTTCGGGTTCATTCACGGCGTCGCCAACCGTTGCCTGCCCCTGCAGAAGGATCCCGAAGGAGCCTTCGAAGATGGGCTGGGCGCGCTTCTTGGAGAGTTCGATGATGGACGTAAAGCCCTTGAAACTTCCGGTGCGCGTGATGACGTTCAAGTCCCGGATATCACCCGTGGGCAGGGATGCCGTCGTGGCCGCACCGCCCGGAAAGCGGAAGGGGCGGTACTTTTCCAGCGGTTGTTCCGCGCCGTCCACGGTCAACAGCAGGAGCTCGCCCTCCACCACGGTCAGCACCCGTTCCATCCCGGGGAAAGGGGAGAAGTCACCGGCCTTGCTGACGTCCGCGATGCTGACCCGCCAGTCCCAGCTCCCGTCCTTCGCCGATCCGTCCCCTGACTGGCTGGCCAGTTGGCGCGTAACGCCTCCACCATTGCGCCACGGCTCGGGCTTGATGTCTGCAAAGCGGATAATCTCCATGCGCCCAGCCTAGTTCCCGGCCGGACTTCACAGCGTCGCGGCTTGGGCCCTTCCCTGCTACTCTCCTCCGGGGGGACAACACGAAAACAGCCTGAAGGAGCCGGGAATGTTCGTCAAAGTGTGTGGTCTCAGCACGGCTGAATCAGTCCGCGAGGCAGTAGAGGCCGGCGCTGACGCCGTCGGTTTCGTCCTCACCGCCAGTCCCCGCGCGGTGTCGCCGTCGCAGGCGTCCTCCTTGCTGGGAGCTGTCCCCGCGGGGGTTTCGCCGATCGGGGTATTCCGGCACGAACTGGTGGCCGACGCCGTCGCTATCGCCAGGGCGGCAGGGCTGGAATGGATCCAATTGCACGGCCCGCGGTCCCGCCAGGACGTGGCCATGGTGCACGACGCCGGCATGAAGCTGATCAGGGCTGTCACCATGGGTGCCGCTCCGGAGGAGTTTGAGGACTGGGGCGAGGACCTTCTGCTGATCGATGCCGCGGTGCCCGGCTCGGGTGAAGCCTGGGACTACGCCTCCGTTGCCGCGCTGCCTGCACTCCAAGGGCGGCACTGGCTCCTGGCCGGGGGACTGGACCCGGTGAACGTTGGCGGGGCCTCAAGGGCAGCCCATGCCTGGGGTGTTGACGTTTCCTCGGGTGTTGAAGCATCGCGCGGCGTGAAGGACCTGGCTAAAATCCGCGCCTTTGTGCATTCGGCAAAAGGTGCTGACGCGCCGGTCTAGCCGCGGTTCAAATTCGTCACAGTTCAAATCCATCAGAGTTCAGGGGCCGGTCAGGGCAGGCCCCCATCCTTTTGTCAGAGCCTCCGGTGCACAATGGGTGGATGAAGACACTGCTCAACATCATCTGGCTGGTTTTCGGCGGCTTCTGGCTTGCGCTGGGCTATTTCGCGGCGGGTGTGATCTGCTGCCTGCTGGTCGTCACCATCCCGTGGGGCATCGCCTCGTTCAGGATTGCGGCCTACACATTGTGGCCGTTCGGGCGCATGGTGGTGGACAAGCCCGGCGGCACCGGCGTGTTCTCGCTGCTGGGCAACGTGATCTGGCTGCTGGTGGCCGGCATCTGGATCGCGATCGGCCACGTGGTCACCGCGTTCGCCATGGCCGTCACCATCATCGGCATCCCGCTGGCCATCGCCAACCTGAAGCTCATCCCGGTGTCCTTGATGCCGCTGGGCAAGCAGATCGTGCCTACGAGCGCGCCGTTTGTGGCGACGTACCGGTAGGGATGGTGCCGCGGGCCGTGACGCCGCGGATACGCAGGGCTGCTGCCGGGGGATAGGCAGCTGCTGCCGGGTTCAACCGACGGGTTTAGCCCGCCAATTCTTCCGGCCGCAGCGCCCGCAGGATGCAGAATTCGTTCCCGTCCGGATCCGCCATCACCACCCAGGTGACGTCCGGCCCCTGGCCGACTGAAACGCGCCGGGCGCCAAGCGTTTCCAGCCGCGCCACTTCCGCGTCCTGGTCTTCAGGCCGCAGGTCCAGGTGAAGCCTGTTCTTGACCTCCTTGCGCTCGGGCACTTTGAGGAACAGCAGGTCAGGGGACACGCCGTCTTCGGGGCTGCCCGCCGGCGGCTCGAGCGCAATCTCGTCGTCTGCCTCGTAGGTGCGGCGCCACCCCAGCGCCTTTTCCCAGAAGTCCGCGGGCACTTTCGGATCGATGGAATCAATGCTGATGGCTTGGATGCGCAGGGTCATCCGAGCAGTGTTGCATCCAGGCAGCGGAGCCGTAAAGGGCTGACAGCGGGGGCAGCAGTTCAGCCCTCCACGCCAATCCGCCGGCTGGGAGCCGCAAACAGAAGGACGCTCAGCGCGGACTGAACATCCCGTCCGCCAGAATAGCCACGGCGTCGCTGTCGTCCAGCTCTGCAGCGATATCGACGTCGCCGGCATAGCCCGCGCCGGACAACTCAAGGCCACTTGAACATCCGTGCAGCATCTCCCGGAGCCGGGGCTCTGCGGCCTCGAACACCGCCGCCGCTGTGATGGCCTCCGGTGAGTAGCCGTGCCTGCCCACCTCGGCCTCGTAACCGCCCTTGCCTGCAGCGGCGAGGCCGGCGATGAACGCTCCAGCCCCGATTTGGTCCTCCACAGCCGGGCGGAGGGTGCCGTCCGGCCACCGCTCGCCGGCGGCAATAACGGCGATCACGGCATCGGGCGGGAGGTTCGCTGCCACCCAATCCGCTGTTGCCCCCGCGTTGCGGAGGCACACGGCGGCCACCAGCGGGACTTCGCCTGCCAGTTCGTGGCAGAGCGCGGAGCCGTTGGGCGAGGGCAGCACCACGCGCCCCAGGGATTCCGCGGCCCGGAAGCTGGCGGGGGAGAGGCTGAGCCCGCCGCCGTTGCGGGGACCAGCCAGCTGGGCGTGGTGATGCGCGGCGAAATCCTCCGCCCGGGTGTCCTTCCACGGAAAGGGAAAAACCTCGGCGCCCCGGTCGAGGGCGACGCTGACGCACGTGCTGAAGGACAGGACGTCCACCACAACGGCGAGGTCGGCCCCGGACGCCACGGTCCGGGCGCCGTCGAGCCCCCATTCCAGCCGGACGGTGTAGTCCAGTTGACGGTGGGCGGCGCTCGGGGTGACCGAGTGGCGGGGGTTGGAGTAGGGCGCGTTCACGCCAGTTCCCCCAGCAGGTTCCGGTGTGCCGCATCCTGCCACAGCTCTTTGGCTCGTCCTGTATGGAACAGGGGGTCAAGTTCCAGGAGTTGGCGTACGACGGCGGCGCGCCCGGCAGCGAAGTCAGCGTCGCCGATGTGCGCATAATCCTGGCGGACGTCCGCCACGTACCGGGCGTATTCGCCAGGTTCCCCGCCGAGGACGGAAAGGTCCGCGTCGCAGAGGAGGGCGCCGTCGTCGTCGCCTTGCTCCGGGCGGTGGTCGGACGTCAGCCGCACCAGCCGTGCCACCTCGGCAACCTCCGCGTCGGGAACACCCGCAGCCTCCAGTCGCTCCTCCGCGAGGCGGGCCGACTCCTCCTCATCCTGGCCCGCAACTCCGCGGTAGACGGCGTCGTGGAACCAGGCCGCCAGCAGCACGGTGCGGGGCGGGTCGGCGGGATCGGTCAGCAGATCGAGGGCTTCCAGGACCGAGAGCAGGTGGGTGCAGCCGTGGTACCTGCGGTGGGGCTCGCTCCAGCGGTCCAGGAGGTCCAGGAAGAGCGAATCGTGGCCGGGCATGATGGCCTCCCACCGGTTGAACAGCGGCACCTTGAGCGACTTGTTCCGCTGGCGGGCCGGGATGCGCAGGCCGCTGGCGATCAGTTTCCGAACCAGGATCCGGGCCTCGACGGGGGCCGCTCCGGCCGCCACCAGATCGTTGTAGCGCCGCTCCGCCACGTCGTAGTGGTCGCCGTCGAATGCCCGCTCCGGGATACCGGCGCCCGCAGCGAAATCGTGCAGTTCTTCCAATGACGAGTCCGAGACCAGGTGCGAAAAGTGTGTTCCGTGGGCAGGCCAGAGCGGCGGGTCGATGTATATCAAGTGATCCTTCCCGAGCTTCGGAGCCTGCGGACGCTTGCTGAAAAGATCCTAGCGCGGCTCGGGCGTGTCCGATCAGTCCGGCATTCCGGGCCTTCCAACGGCAACACATGGCCGGGAGGACCTCAACGTCCCGGAAATGTTCCCCAATTGAGCCTGCCCTCTGTAACTGTCGGTATGAAGGACAGTGCAGGTTGGCCGGTCCGCAGGCTCAACAGAGTGTCGGCCAAAAGACTTTCAAGAGATGGCCAGATGGCCGGGCGCCAATCGGCCTCCTCCTTGAAATATTCGCTGACGCAGCCGTGCTGGCGTCCTTTCCTGAGGTCGACGAACAGAAAGTCGCCGGAACCGTCGTCCGCCACCGGGAGGAAGGATGAGATAAACATAGAGGCCCGGGTGCCCGCCTCTGCAGCTTCAGCATGTGCCGGGTCGTAAGGTTTATGGTGTGTGGGCGCAGGAGCACCGCCTTGAGCTTCGTGGGCGGCACGCAGATTCAAGTAAAGAGGCGACCTCTTCTCACGTTCATCCACGGCATTTGCTTCATCTACGACCCGCACCCAGATGTCGAGCATCATTTGTCGCGTTTTCCCGGCTTCTTTCAATGGGAGCGGCCGGTAGTTGGGGAAGATATACCCTGCGGTTGATGGTTCTGCGCCATCGAAGAGGCGGTAGAGGGTCGACACGTCTTTGGGCCACCCGTTCGGGGCTGCCTCTTCAAACGAACGAATATGTGCTTCGGGTGCGGGGGCCCGTATGGTCCGGGCTGTTACTGGTGCGTTAGCGCTCAGCCACTCAACAATCCCGGCCCAGACTGTCTGTATCCCCATGCGGTGAATCTACCCGCCTTTCCTGCGCACGGACACGGAGATCTTAAGAACTTCATTCCGGCGAAGGAACGCAGGGCCGCACCTTGGCCAGTGGATTGCGGCGGATCGACGTAGACAGCCGTGGAGGAAGTCTGGTGGTGTCCTTCCAGCGGGGATCCATGATGTGACGCTCCCCGGAGATGCGGCATACTTTTGCTTTTCCTGCCGTATCTGCGCCTTACACTGGACCTATGACTATCATCCGCGTCTCGGAGGCCGCCCGGTTCCTCGGGGTCAGCGACGATACCGTGCGCCGCTGGATGGACAACGGCGCGCTGACGCCGGTGAAGGACGACGGGGGCCGCCTCGCCGTGGATGGCCTGGAGCTGGCACGGCATGCACAGAAGCTCGCACAGTTGCCGGACGATCCGCACCGTAACGGCAGTTCGGCGCGGAACCGGTTCGTAGGCCTGGTTACCGGTATCACCATGGACAAGGTCATGGCACAGGTGGAGCTCCAGTGCGGGCCCTTCCGGGTGGTATCCCTGATGAGCAGCGAGGCCGTGCGGGATCTGGGGCTGGAACTCGGCTCCGTGGCCACCGCCGTGGTGAAGGCCACCACCGTGATCATCGAAACGCCGCAGGGCAAGGCGCTGTGAACAAGGTGGCGTTGTCGAAGAGCCAAAAACTCCGCGGGCTGTTGGCCGCCCTTGCATTGCTGGCGGGGCTGCCGGGATGCTCCACTGCCAGTGGTTCGGCCGCCGGAAGCAGCGGCGCCGGGGATACCCTGACCGTGTTCGCCGCAGCCTCCCTCAAAGCCAGCTTCACCGAGCTGGCAAAGACGTACGAAGCCGGCCACCCTGGCACCACCGTCACCCTCAGCTTCGCCGGCTCGGCTGATCTGGCAACCCAGATCAGCCAGGGTGCCCCGGCGGACGTCTTCGCGTCAGCGGACAGGGGGAACATGGACAAGCTGCAGCAGGCTGGACTGGTGGACGGTGAGCCGCGCATTTTCGCCACGAACACCCTCGCCCTTGCGGTCCCGCCTGGCAACCCGGCAGGCATCCGTTCCTTCTCTGACCTCGCCAAGCCGGGAACGCGGCTGGTCCAGTGTGCCCGGCAGGTCCCCTGCGGGGCCGCCGCGGCGGCCGTCGAACAGCAAGCGGGAACGGACCTGAACCCGGTCAGCGAGGAAAACTCCGTGACGGACGTGCTCGGAAAGGTCATCTCCGGAGAAGCGGACGCCGGGCTGGTCTACGTCACCGACGTCAAGTCTGCCGCAGGAAAGGTGGAAGCCGTTCCCTTCCCTGAAGCCGCAGCAGCTGTGAACAGCTACCCGATCGCCGCGCTGGCCAACAGCAGGAACAGCACCAATGTGCAAGCCTTCCTTGACCTCGTGACCGGCCCCCAGGGCCAACACGTGCTGGCAGCAGCCGGCTTTGGCAGCAGCAGGCCTTGAGGCGGCACACCATGAGCCATGCCTACCGCAGCATTCCGCGCTGGACCTACATGGTGGCCGTCCTGGCCGCCCTGCTGGTGGTCCTGCCCCTGTTCGCGATGGTTGCCAGGGTGAAGTGGGCGGACTTCCTTCCCCTGGTCACCTCGGACCCGGCCTTGTCTGCCCTGGGCCTGAGCCTGCGCACATCCACGGCCAGCACAGTTTTGTGCATCGTCCTCGGGGTGCCGTTGGCCCTGGTCCTGGCCCGGGGCAGGTTCCGGCTGCAGGGCCTCCTGCGCTCCCTCGTGCTGCTCCCGCTGGTGCTGCCGCCGGTGGTGGGCGGCATCGCACTCCTGTACACCTTTGGCCGTCAGGGCCTCCTGGGCCGGACCCTCGAGGTTCTGGGCCTGCAGATCGCCTTTTCCACCACCGCCGTGGTCCTGGCCCAGACGTTTGTGGCGTTGCCCTTCCTCGTGGTCAGCCTGGAGGGGGCGCTCAGGACAGGGGGCGAACGGTATGAAGCGGTGGCGGCAACCCTGGGGGCCTCGCCCGGCCGCGTTTTCCGCCGCGTCACGCTCCCGCTGGTGCTCCCCGGGCTGGCCTCCGGAGCGGTACTTGCCTTCGCCCGAAGCCTCGGCGAGTTCGGTGCCACGCTGACTTTCGCGGGCAGCCTCCAAGGGGTGACCCGGACCCTGCCGCTGGAGATCTACCTCCAGCGGGAAACCGACCCTGACGCCGCCGTCGCCCTTTCCCTGGTGTTGATGGCCGTGGCAGTGGGCGTGGTGGCACTCGCCTACCGGCGGCCCGCCGGCGGAGGCATGGCTTTCGGGATCCAGCGGACGACGACGGCTGCCGGAGCTGGCGGGGACGTCCCGTGACGTTCGCACTTGAGGCAGCTGTGGCCGGGCGGGGATTCGATGTGGCCCTGACGCTGGGATCCACCGAGACGGTGGCCGTGATGGGTCCTAACGGCGCCGGTAAGTCCACACTGCTGTCCGTGATCTCAGGCCTGCTTCGGCCGGACAGCGGCCGGGGCGAGCTCAACGGGCGGACCCTCTTCGAGCTTTCGGCCGGCCGGGGCGCGTGGACGCCGCCGCACCACCGGGGCACCGCGCTGCTCGCCCAGGAGCCCCTGCTGTTCCCGCATCTTAGCGCAGTGGACAACGTGGCTTTCGGGCCGCGCAGTGCGGGTGTGCCGAGGAAGCAAGCCAAGGCAGAGGCCTTGGGCTGGCTCGCCGAGGTGGACGCCCTTGACCTTCAGGCCAGGCGCCCCGGTAAGCTCTCCGGCGGCCAGGCCCAGCGTGTTGCCATTGCCCGGGCCCTCGCCGCGGACCCCGCGTTGCTTCTCCTGGACGAACCCATGGCGGCGCTGGATATCCACTCGGCGCCGCTTCTCCGCCGGCTGCTCAAGCGGGTCCTCACGGGCCGGCAGGCCATCATCATCACGCACGACGTCCTGGACGCCCTGATGCTGGCGGACCGCGTTGTCATCCTCGAGAACGGCAGGATTTCAGAGGAGGGCCCTACGCGGGAAGTGCTCCAGCGGCCGCGCAGCACGTTCGCGGCAGGGCTGGCGGGGTTGAACCTGATGGCCGGGACGTTCGAAGGCGACGGGATCAGGACCGCCGAGGGCTGGGCGGTTGCCGGCCTTAGGGAGGACCGGCACCTGGAGGACCAGCAACCTGAGGGCCGGCCTATGGAGGACCGGCGCTTGGAGGACGGCCCGCGGACAGACGAAGGTGAGGGGGCGGCGGTGGCAGTGTTCCCGCCGTCGGCCGTGTCCGTGTTCCTCGATGACGCCCACGGCAGTCCGCGCAATTCGTTCGAGGTGACCATCACCGATCTTGAACCGCACGGTGACTTCATCCGGGTCAGGGCAGGAAGCCTCGCGGCAGACATCACGCCCGCCGCCTCCGCAGACCTGGGGTTGGTCCCCGGCCTCACAGTGCACTTCGTGGTGAAAGCAACCTCCGTGTCGGTCTACCCGGCCTAAGGCGCCGACGGACATTACAAAAGTAGTCACATCTGCTGACAAGCATCACGAATAGCGGTAAAGTCCCCAATGGGCGGATAAGGACCCGGCGGGCGGCTTCTGGGGGGAGCCGCCCGCCGGTTTCTTTTGGGCCTTGACTGCGGTGCTGTGGCTGGTTGCCGGCTTACATGCCCGGGATATCGAGTGATTCGTACACCTGGATGCTGGCGCCCGGCATCATGAGGTGGGGGTGCCCGTCGAGGAGCGCCTCGGCCCCGGCCAGATCGTCGGCCTGGAGGATCGTGTAGCCGCCCAATCCCGTGTTGGTACCCGACGTGCCGTTGGCTGTAATTTCCTTCCCTTCCCCGAGTGGCGTGCCCATATCCACGATTCCTTCGCCGGCCCGTTCGGCCCATGCCGTCCAGGCCTTCATTCCCTCCTGGGCGGCTTCGGGGGTGCTCTCGGCCATCTGCGCCTGGGCCGATTGCGGTGCGTTATAGAGAACAACAAACTTCTTCATTGCCAGTCCCGTCTCCCAATGCCGGCGGCACCATTGCCCCGGTCACAAGGCGATCCTAGAGTGAACCGGTCGGGTTGGAAACGGATTTCTTCGGGCAGGTTTTGTCCCTGGTTCGCTCTGGGCAAACAGGAAATAAATAGCACCCCATCCAAAGTTGAGCGTAGTAGACTCAACCCTAAGATCGAATAACCCCCGAAAGGAGCTCTCTTTGGACGTCAAATTCACCACCAAGAGCCAGGAGGCTCTCTCGGCTGCTGCCATGAACGCCTCCACGGCAGGCAACCCGCAGGTGGAGCCGGCCCACCTGCTCAAAGCGCTGATGGATCAGCGCGAGGGCGTTGCTGTGGCGCTTCTCCGCGCTACCGGCGCCGACCCGGACGCCGTCAGTGTCCAGGCGAGCAGCGCCATCAAGGCCCTGCCGGCCACTTCCGGCGGCTCCAGCCAGCAGGCCCAGTTGTCGCGTCCCGCGCTGCAGGCGATCCAGAACGCCAAGGAAGAAGCAGACCGGCTGGGCGATACCTTCGTTTCCACCGAGGTCCTCCTCCTCGGCCTCTCCGGCGGGAATGACGCCGCGGCCCGGGTCCTGCGCGACGCCGGTGCCTCCCATGAGGCGCTGCTCGCCGCCCTGCCGGGTGTTCGCGGCGACCGGAAGGTCACCAGCCCCGACCCGGAGAACACGTTCCAATCGCTGGAAAAGTTCGGCACTGACCTTACCGCGATGGCCCGGGCCGGCAAGCTGGACCCCGTCATCGGCCGCGACACGGAAATCCGCCGGATTGTCCAGGTCCTGAGCCGGCGGACCAAGAACAACCCGGTGATCATCGGCGAGCCCGGCGTGGGCAAGACAGCCGTCGTCGAGGGCCTGGCCCAGCGCATTGTGGCCGGTGACGTTCCCGAAAGCCTGCGCGGCAAAACCCTGATCGCCCTGGACCTGGCGTCCATGGTGGCCGGTGCCAAGTACCGCGGGGAGTTCGAGGAGCGCCTCAAGGCTGTCCTGGAGGAGATCAAGAACTCCGAAGGCCAGATCGTCACCTTCATCGACGAGATCCACACAGTGGTGGGCGCCGGGGCAACCGGCGATTCCTCCATGGACGCCGGCAACATGCTCAAGCCCATGCTGGCGCGCGGCGAGCTGCGGCTCATCGGCGCCACCACCCTTGATGAGTATCGCGAGAACATCGAAAAGGACCCGGCCCTGGAACGCCGCTTCCAGCAGGTGTATGTGGGGGAGCCCAGCGTTGAGGACACCATCGGCATTCTTCGCGGCCTGAAGGAGCGCTACGAGGCGCACCACAAGGTGGCCATTGCCGACTCCGCCCTGGTTGCTGCCGCAACGCTCTCCAACCGCTACATCTCCGGCCGGCAACTGCCGGACAAGGCCATCGACCTCGTGGATGAGGCCGCGTCCCGGCTCCGGATGGAGATCGACTCGGCCCCCGAGGAGATCGACCAGCTCCGCCGCGCCGTCGACCGGCTCACCATGGAGGAGCTGGCCCTGGAAGGCGAGACGGATGCAGCGTCGGTGGAGCGCCTCGCTGCGCTTCGTGCGGACAAGGCGGACCGGGAAGAGGAACTCGCCGCCTTGAACGCCCGCTGGGAGGCTGAGAAGGCCGGCCTCAACCGCGTGGGTGACCTCAAGGCGAAGCTGGATGAGCTCCGCTCCACTTACGACAAGGCTGCCCGTGAAGGCGACCTGGAGACGGCGTCGCGGATTCTCTATGGCGAGATCCCTGGGCTGGAGCGTGAGCTCAACGCTGCCGCGGAGGCCGAAGCCGCTGTCACGGACAAGTCCTCGCAGATGGTGGCCGAACAGGTGACCGCGGACGACATCGCCGAGGTCATCTCCGCCTGGACCGGCATCCCCGCCGGCCGCATGCTGCAGGGTGAAAGCCAGAAGCTGCTCCATATGGAGGAGGAACTCGGGAAGCGGCTCATCGGCCAGAAGAAGGCCGTCACGGCCGTGTCCGACGCCGTCCGTCGCGCCCGCGCAGGCATCAGCGACCCCAACCGGCCTACCGGCTCGTTCCTGTTCCTGGGCCCCACGGGCGTGGGTAAGACCGAGCTGGCCAAGGCCCTGGCGGACTTCCTGTTCGACGACGAACGCGCCATGGTGCGGATCGACATGTCCGAGTACGGCGAGAAGCACTCGGTGGCCCGGCTGGTCGGCGCGCCTCCGGGATATGTGGGTTACGAGGAAGGCGGCCAGCTCACCGAAGCCGTCCGCCGGCGGCCCTACTCGGTCATTCTGCTGGACGAGGTGGAGAAGGCCCACCCCGAGGTCTTCGACATCCTCCTGCAGGTCCTCGACGACGGCCGCCTCACCGATGGCCAGGGACGCACCGTGGATTTCCGCAACGCCATCCTGGTGTTGACCTCCAACCTGGGCAGCCAGTTCCTGGTGGACCCGTCGCTTGATGCGGAGGCCAAACGGAACGCCGTACTGGCCACCGTGAACGCCTCCTTCAAGCCGGAGTTCCTGAACCGGCTGGACGAAGTGGTGCTGTTCGATCCGCTGTCCGTCGAAGAACTGGCCCGCATTGTGGAGCTCCAGGTGGCTGAGCTGGGCCGGAGGCTGCACGAGCGGCGGCTCACCCTCGACGTTTCGGAAGGCGCCCGCGCCTGGCTGGCCATGTCCGGCTTCGACTCCGCCTACGGCGCCCGTCCGCTGCGCCGGCTGGTGCAGCGGGAGATTGGCGACCGCCTGGCCAAGGCCATCCTGTCCGGCGATATTGCTGACGGGGACACTGTGCTGGTGGACACGGCCACGGACGTGGACGAACTCACCATTGAGGGGCTGGAGGCACTGTCCGGTCCCGGCGGCGGTCCCGTCCCGGGAACCGGGCTCGTGGTGCGCCGGAAGGACCAGGTCACCCAGCAAGATTAGGGGCTCGGCCGGAAGACCAGGTCCGCGGGAAAGATCAGGTCCGCCGAAGCGGGGCTCGAAAGCGGGGCGTGCTGCCCGGATGCTGCAAAAGTACTAGGGCAGCACGCTCGCGTTAACGTTGTTCCCGCCGGGGGACGTCACGTAGCAGTCCAGTCGTCGATCTCCTGACCCCCAGCTGGTGGAGCTGGGAAAGCTCCGCTCGTAGTTCAAGGTGAATTGCTCCGCGGCCGGCCCGAGTTTTGCCGCCTGGCACGCTTCCAGGGCTTTGGCTTTGAGCGCTTCCGCGCCGGGATATTCGACCTCTTCCGGGTAGCGGAACACCGCAACCAGCTGGGCGGAGTGGCCGGTGTCGCAGGGCACCACCGTGGATTTCAGCGCTTCGGGGTCAAAGTCCGTGAAGCAGTCGCCCAGGGCATAGGCGGCAGGCTCCACCTCCCGCGGCAGGGGCAGTGGCGTCGCCGGGGGCGTGACGGTTATTTCCAGCACTCCCCGGCCGGCACCTGCTGAGGCTTCGGGATCCCCACTGGAGTTCAGCCACAGGACGAGCCACACCAGCGACCCGATGACCACGAGCAGGACGACGGCGAAGAATGCCTTCCAGAGGATCCGCCGGTTTCCCTGTCTCCGGCCATCGCCCGGCCCCTGGGGGTGGTGAACCTGGCCCTGGTTCCGTGCCGGCGGCTCGGCCGCCGGTACGCCGTACTCAGCGGCGGGGACCCGCGGGAGGCCGGCGGTGGGTGGCGAGCTCGGTTTGGGCGGGACATCCTGGTGGTTCACGGGGTGCATCCTCCTGCGTATTTGTCCACTCGGGCAGCCGGGTTGCCGGCCGGTACCAGCAGTTGCTTAAGTGACTCTACCGAAGAAAAAAGCCCGTTTCCGGCCTTGATTGGGCGGGAATAGTACTGCATGTCACCGTCGCGAGCCGCAACTGGCAAGCGGGGCCAGTCGAAAGCATGTAATCTAGGTGTACGACAAATTGACCAAACATTCCGGGGCCTCACCTACGCCAAGGTGACCACCTCCGGTCCAAGTACAAAAGGGGGTCACGCCATGGGGCGCGGCCGTCAAAAGGCAAAAGCTACCAAGCAGGCTGCGGGATATCAAGTACTACTCCCCGAACACTGACTATTCGGCACTTCAGCGTGAGCTGACGGGCCCGAGCAGTCGTGCCACGAGCCATTATGCGAATGAGCCGGTTGAACCGGATTATTCGGCTTATGTGGATAAGTACGCGGATGATTTGGAAGAAGACGACGACGAGGTAGACACCCGTCGCATCGGCTAGTTGTCGCAAGGTGCTGTTGCCGTACTTGGCAGCCCTGTGACGCCGTGGCACCAACGGATCCAGTTTGAGGTCCGGGTCTCCTGATTTGGACCGGTGCAGCGCTTCTTTTTGGCACCCGGATCCGGGCGGATCGCGGGTGCTGACCTCAGTTATGAAGCCCGCTGCCCGCACCGTTACCGGTGCAGGCAGCGGGCTTTTTGGTGGTTTGGTGTTTTTATGCGAAAAAGCCCCAGCCGGTGGCTGAGGCTTTTCACGTGGAACCCGGAAGGGGAGGCCGACTAAACGCTTTGTCGATTGTTCCTCATCGAGTCCGCTGCTCTACTAGTTATTGATGATGCGAACTGGGCCGGTCGCGGTATCGCAGATGGTTTGCTCGGATCCGGTGGCATCCACCGCTTCGCCGAGAACTGCGACCGAACCGATGTCCGCGACATCTGCTAAAGCGATCGAGTGCTCCACAACCGCCCTTTTGAGCTTGAAAAGGGCGGTTGTGGAGCACTCGATGGAGTATCTAGGCGTAGGCGTTGACCAAGCGGACGGCGCCGCCGTCCACACCCTTGGCGCCCTGCACGTAGTCCGGTCCCGACTTGAGGATCGAATCGGAATCCTCGGTAACGGTTCCCATCACCCAGGACGGCAGGCCCCGGTCGTTAAGACGGGATACGGCGGCGTCGGCGGCCTCGGCGGAGACGATTGCCACCATGCCCACGCCCAGGTTCAGCGTGCGCTCGAGGTCTGCCAGCGGCACATTGCCCAGCTCCGACACCAGCTTGAAGATGGCCGGCAGTTCCCAGGTGGAGCGGTCCACGGTGGCAACGAGGCCCTGGGGAAGTACGCGGGCCAGGTTGGCCGCGAGGCCGCCGCCGGTGACGTGGCTGAAGCCGTGGACGGCGGAAGCTCCTGCGACGGGGAACGCGCGGGCCAGGTCCAGGCAGTCTGCAGCGTAGACGCGGGTGGGCTCGAGGAGTTCCTCGCCCAGGGTGCGGCCGAGTTCGGATACCTGGCGGTCCAGGGCCCATCCGGCGTGGTTGATCACGCGGCGGACCAGGGAGTAGCCGTTGGAGTGCAGGCCGGAGGAGGCCATGCCAATGACCACATCTCCCGCGCGGACCCGGTCCGGTCCCAGCAGCTGGTCAGCTTCAACCACGCCCGTGGCTGCGCCTGCGACGTCGTACTCGTGCTCACCCAGCAGGCCGGGGTGCTCGGCGGTTTCGCCGCCCACCAGCGCGGTGCCGGCCACGGAGCAGGCGGCGGCGATGCCGCGGACAATATCGGCGATGCGCTCAGGCACCACCTTGCCGCAGGCGATGTAGTCAGTCATGTAAAGCGGCTCTGCACCAACCACCACGATGTCGTCCACCACCATACCCACGAGGTCGAACCCGATGGTGTCGTGGATGTCCATGGCCTGGGCGATGGCAACCTTGGTGCCTACGCCGTCGGTGGAGGTGGCCAACAGCGGCTTCTTGAAGGTCAGGAGCCGGGAGACGTCGTAGAGGCCGGCGAAGCCGCCTACCCCGCCGATCACCGAGGAGTTGTGGGTTGCCTTGACGGCACCCTTCATCAGCTCGACGGCGCGGTCGCCGGCTTCAACATCGACGCCTGCGGAGGCGTAGGTGATGCCGGCTGCGTTTGCAGCGGATGTGTTGCCGGCGGGGGCAGCGGAAGTCATACGGACTCTTTCTTGTCAGCGCCGGTGGTGGCGGCGTGTACGTCTGGCACGAGGTCGGCTTCGGTCAGCAGGTTCTCAAACTCGGAGTCCGGTCCGGGATCGCAACCGGTGGCGCCGGCCTTCTCCGACGGGTCCTCCTGCGGATCCACGGCAAGGGCGGCTGTCTGACCCGGAAGGGCCGACGGCGAGGGCTTGAGGCCGCCCAGGTCCGTGCGCTCGAGGAGGTTCTTGCCCAGTTTGTTGGCGTCCGGAAGTTCGATGGGGTATTTGCCCGTGAAGCAGGCGGTGCAAAGGCGCTCCCGCGGCTGCCGGGTGGCGTCGATCATGCCGTCTTCGGAAATGTAGGCGAGGGAATCGGCGCCGATGGCCTGGGAGATCTCCTCGATGGTGGCGCCGTTGGCGATGAGTTCTGCACGGGAGGCAAAATCGATGCCGTAGAAGCAGGGCCACTGCACCGGCGGGGAGGAAATCTTCACGTGCACGGACGCTGCACCGGCTTCGCGGAGCATCCGCACGATGGCACGCTGGGTGTTGCCGCGGACGATCGAGTCATCCACCACCACCACGCGCTTGCCGCGGATCACGGATTCGAGGGCGTTGAGCTTGAGCCGGATACCCAGCTGGCGCAGCGTCTGTGAGGGCTGGATGAAGGTGCGGCCCACATAGGAGTTTTTGACGAAGCCGTGGGCAAACGGGATACCGGACTCTTCGGCGTAGCCCACGGCTGCCGGCGTGCCGGATTCCGGAACCGGGATGACGATGTCCGCCACCTGCGTGTTTTCGCGGGCCAGCTGGCGGCCCATCTCCACACGGGACTCGTAGACGGAGCGGCCGGCAATGGCGGCGTCCGGACGGGCAAGATAGACGTACTCGAAAACGCAGCCCGCCGGCGTCGGCTCGGCAAAGCGCTGGGAACGCACGCCCTGCTCGTCGATCGCGATGAACTCGCCGGGTTCGATTTCGCGGATGAAGCTGGCGCCGACGGTGGCGAGGGCGGACTGTTCGGAGGCCACAACCCAGCCGCGTTCCAGCCGGCCCAGGACCAGCGGACGGATGCCGTAGGTGTCGCGTGCGGCGTAGAGGGTGCCCTCGTCCATAAAGACGAAGCAGAAGCCGCCCTTGATCTTGGGCAGGAGCTCGATGGCGGTCTCTTCGAGGGTCTTGCCCGGCTCGCCCTCCAGCAGGGCCGTGACCAGGGCAGTGTCCGAGGTGTTGCCCTGCTTCATTTCACCGGTGAGCTGGCCGCCATTGCGTTCCTGGATCATGGCGTTGAGCTCGGCGGTGTTGGTGAGGTTGCCGTTGTGCGCCAGGGCCACGGTGCCGGTGCTGGTGGCGCCGAGGGTGGGCTGGGCGTTGGCCCAGTGGCTGGCTCCGGTGGTGGAGTAGCGGCAGTGCCCCACGGCCAGGTGGCCGGTGAGGGTGTTCAGGGTGGTCTCGTCGAAGACCTGGGAGACGAGTCCCATGTCCTTGTAGACGTTGATCCGCTTGCCGTCGCTGGTGGCTATACCAGCCGACTCCTGGCCGCGGTGCTGCAGTGCATACAGCCCGTAGTAGGTGAGTTTTGCTACTTCTTCACCTGGTGCCCAGACCCCAAAAACGCCACAGGCGTCCTGGGGGCCTTTTTCGCCAGGGAGAAGATCATGAGAAAGTTTTCCATCGCCGCGTGCCACTGGTCGATTATCTCACGAGATGCGGTAGGACTTTTCCGGCCGGCCCTTTGTGACTGGCGCTACTGCTGGGTGTCCGGATCGGGCTCGGAGTCGGGAACCGCTTCCACAACCGCCCGCTGCTGCCGTTTTACGCTCCGGCGGTCCAGGACCAGCGCCAGCGCGGCGCCCAGGATCGCGCCTGCTCCGGCGAACAGGACCAGGAAGAATCCGAACACGGAGGCGGGGTCGAAGTCTGGCGTTGCGGGGAGGCCGTAAGCGACTGCGGCAGCGACCGCCACGCCCACCAGTGCGCCCAGGATCAGGAACGGAACGTACTTGGGTGCGCGCCGGACGGTTACTTCGCGGCGCTCGGCGGCAGGTTCTTCAGGAGGCATGCATCAAGCCTACATTTCCGCCGTTGCCCTATCATTTACGGCTGCCAAAACCCAGGTTTGGGGACCGTAAGTGACAGGGCAACGGGGGAGGTCAGCTGCCGCGGTACGTGGAGTAGGCGAACGGGCTGAGCAGGAGCGGGACGTGGTAGTGCTCAGTGCCGGTGACTTCGAACACCAGGTCCACCTCCGGGAAAAACGTGGCGGTCTGCTGGCCCGCGTAGTAGCTGCCGGTGGCGAAATTGAGCTTGTAGTGCCCCGGCTCGAGCTGCTCCGGACCCAGGTCCTTGGCCCGCCCGTCAGCGTCCGTGGTGGAGCTGGCCAGCTTCTGCCAGGTGCCGCCGTCGTTTTGGTACAGCACGACGGCGACCCCCGCCGCCGGGCGTCCGGCCCCTGTGTCGAGGATGTGGGTGGTGACGTGGGAGACGCTCATTCTGTGATCAGTCCTTCGAGCCGCAGAACGGCAATCTCACGCAGCTGCTGGGCCACGATGGTGTCTTCCTTGGCGGGGGAGTTGGCAATCCGGTCCTTCAAGGCTTGCAGGATTTCGGGCGCGGTGCGTCCGGCGGCCCGGATCAGGAAGACCCGGCCGAACTTCTCCTCGTAGTCCCTGTTGCCCTGCGCCAAAGCCTGCGCAACGTCAGCGTCCGCGGGGTCTACGCCCGCCTGCTCCGAACGGGACATGGACGCTTCGGTAGTGGCCGCCGTCGGGCGTTCCCCGATCCGGGGGTGGTGCGCCATGGCGGACTCAACTTCGGCGGACGTGAACGGATTGGCGGCTTCTGCGGCAAAAGCCAGGAGCGCATCCTTTGAGGGGAAAGGCCGCGCTGCGGTTACGGTGTCCACCCAGCGCCGGACGTCAATACAGGGCTTGAGGGTTTCCGCGGCGCGCGCAGGCTCCGCGGTGTTGAATTCGGCAAGCTTCATGCTGGCTGCTTCCTCAGTAACAAACGCTGGCATCCATGGTGACGGCTATGCGGAGGCCGGACTTCCGGCACCCGATCGCCGCTAAAGCCCCTCGGGGGTTTACCGGCGCAGGCTTCCGCATCATGGAACTGTTATTTCAGCATACGTAATATTGAAGTGGAGCATGGCGGTGGTGTCAAGAGACTACAGCAGCCGCCAGGCCAAGGCGGTACTATCGCGGGAGAGCCGCAGGCTCGACCAGTTATTACTGGGGGGGACGCAAAATGAATACGGACGGGACGGCTATGCAAACGCTGACCGATCAGGATGCCGCACGTGAGCTTGAGCTGCGGGAATACGGGCTGATACCTGCTGCCGGCGAGACTCTTGCGCTAAGGGATGCCCGGGCAAGGGGCGCACTGGACAATCTGGTGCGGCTGGCTGCCTCGTTGTGCGGGGTGCCCTACAGCGTGGTCAACATCATCACGGCGGACCAGCAGTTGCAGATTGCGGCCTCCGGCATCGACCCGGTCGTCTGTTCCCGGGAAGACTCGATGTGCGCGAGCGTGTTCCTAGACCCCGGGACAACTGTGGTGCGGGACGCCTCCCAGGACCCGCGCTTTGCTGCCAACCCGTTTGTCACAGGGGAAATCGCACAGGTCCGCTTTTATGCCTCGGTGCCGCTCAAGACTTCCGGCGGCCTGGTGCTGGGCTCACTCTGCGTGTTCTCCGATACCGCCGAACTTCCCACGCGCGGACAGATCGAGCTGGTGGAGGTGCTGGCGCACCAGGTGGTGGAGCTTCTCGAGCTCCAGCACCGCACCCTGCAGCTCAACGACGCCCTGGCGGAACTCCAGCGCAGCAACGCGATGCTGTCCGAGTTTGCCGGCCGGGTCAGCCACGACCTTCGCGCTCCCCTCACTACCATCCTTGGTTACGTGGAGTTGGCCGAAGACGATCCCGGGATTCCCCCTAACCACCCGGCCAAGGAGTACCTGGAACATATCGGCAGCGGCGGGCAGCGCATGTTGAGCAGTTTGGAGGACGTGCTGGACTATTCCCGGGCGGACGGGCAGCTGAACCGTGAGCGTGTTTCCCTGCTGGGTGTCACGGCAGAGGCGGCCCGGGACCTTGGACTGGACCTCGGGCTGAGCAGCGGAATCCTGTGCGAGGACGCGGAGCTGTACGCCGACCGGGCCCAGCTGCGCACGCTGGTGCAGAACCTGCTCGCGAACTCCCTGAATTACCGGGACCGGAAGCGGGAGCCCAAGGTGACAGTAACGGCCACCCGGTGCTCCCGCGGGGTTACGATCCACGTGGCCGATAACGGCAGGGGCATCCTGCCATCAGAGCGCAGGAAGGCCGTGGAACCCCTGATGCGGCTGAACCGGCCCGGCGACGGCCCGGGGACAGGGCTGGGCCTGGCCACCTGCCGCCGGATCGCCCAGGCGCACGGCGGCGAGCTCTTCATCGGCGATACCCCGGGCGGCGGGGCTACGGTGTCGGTGGTATTCCTGGACTAGCCCTGATCCTCAGACGGGTCTAGCGCTGCGACGTCCGGGACAGGACCCACGTGTTGGTGCCGTCCTGCCGCTCGAACGTGACGGTGGTGACGAGGGCCTGGATCAGCGCCAGGCCCCGGCCGGACTCGGCGTCCTCGCCGGGTGTTGCCGGCTCCATCAGCCCGAACGGCGGCTTGGCGTTGTAGGCGCTGACCCGGGCCTGGAGCAGCGTGGGCTGGACGGTGATGTCCACGCCGAGCTCCACCGCATTCTGCCCGGCCGGCTCCGCATGCTGGACGATGTTCGACGCCGACTCGATGACCGCCGTCGTAAACGTCATCTGGTCCATGTCCTGCACAAAGGGGACGTCGCGCCACAGGCTGTCGAGGTCGTTGTGCACCGACTCGATGGCATCCTCTGCTGCCAGCCCCCGGAAGCTGCGTGACGCCAGGACCTCAGTCATTGCCGAACGCCTCTTCGGCAGTACCGTACGCCGTCAGGACCTTGTCCATGCTGGTGAGCTGCAGGACCATCTTCACCTGCGGCTGCACGGCCGCGATCCGGAGGTCCCCGCCCGCCTGCCGGGCCGCCTTGAGGCAGCCGATCAGCGCACCCAGGCCGGAGGAGTCCATAAACGCCGTGTTTTCCAGGTTCACCACGATCCGGTTGGATCCGCCGGCGATCACATCGGTGACAAACTCCCGCAGTTTGGGCGCGGAGACCATGTTCAGCCGCCCGTCCGCCTTGACCTCCGCATACGAGTCCTTGACCTCATAGCTAAATTCCATCTGGATTCCTCTCTGTGTTCCCCGGGACAACGGGATCCGCTGCCGGTTCGTAACCCTTGTAAAGCACTGCGCGCACCAAAATGCTCATGACCACCAGGTCGAAGATGACCCAGGCGACGTTCACCAGGGTGCCGAGCGGTTCGGCCAGGCCGGTGGCCAGGCGGATAAGACCGACGACGGCGGCCACCGCCAGCAGCACCGACACCACGATCTGTGGCTGGATCAGGCTCCAGCTGGGTCCGCCGCTCTGGCGGGCCTTAGGCGTGACGGCAAAGCCGAGGGGACGGCCGAACCAGACGTTGCGGGCCGCCGTCGAACACGCTTTGATCCAGGTGGGGAACAGGGCCAGGCTGTACTGCTGGCCGCGCCAGGTGGGGATGCCCCGGCCGGCAACGGCGAACAGCAGCTGGTTGACCACCATAAACGGGATGAACCGGATGAAGAAGTCCCAGCTCAGGCTCGTCACCGGAAGGATGCCCAGCAGCAGGTAGATGATGGGGGCGGCGAAGTAGATAACTGCCGCGTAGCCGCTGAGGTAGGTCCACATGGTGGCGAAGTACATGAGGCGCTGGCCAAGCTTGAGGCCCTTCTGGACCAGCGGGTTCTCACGCAGCAGCACCTGGATGGTGCCCTGGGCCCAGCGCAGGCGCTGCGTGAGCATGGTGGCGATGTCCTCGGGCGCGAGGCCATAGGCCAGGATCTCGTGGTGGTAGACGCTCTCCCAGCCCATGGCATGCATGCGCATCGCGGTGGCCATGTCCTCCGTGACGGAGATGGTGGCCAGCGGCATGACCGGCTGGGCTTCGTCGTTGCGTTCCACGGACAGCGCGTCCAGGACGGCCTGCACCGATTCCAGGGCGCCCAGCGGCGACCAGTCGCGGGCGGACATGCGCTGGACGGCATCGTCCGCCACTACGGGAACACCGGACTCGCCCACATGGGCCAGTTCCATGGCGGCGATCTCTTCGAGGTCGGCCTGGAGGGCTTCGACGTCGGCCATCACCAGGGTCTGTACGGCAGCATCCACGCGGCGGCGCACCCGGTACGTGATCTCGCTCAGCGCTCCGCCTGCTTCGAGGTCCTGCTGGGCTTCCCGGGTGGCTGACTCCACCTCGTCGAGCACCTGGGCGACGAGTGGAGCCTCCCGGTCCGCGGACCGCCGGGCTTGCCTGATGGCCGAGCGTGAAGCTGCCAGCGCGCGCCGGATGCTCTTCTCGGTCTCCTTGACGTAGCCCACCAGGCCCAGCTGCATCAGGGCCTCGCGGCGCAGGATGGCGTTGGAGCCGCAGAAGAAGGCGGCGTTCCAGCCGTCCTTGCCCTGCTGGATGGGGCCGTAGAAGAGGGGTGCCTGGCTGCCGAGCGGATCGCTCACCGGAACGTTGCTGAAGTACTGCGGGGTCTGCACCAGCGCGACGCGGCGGTTGTTGAAGTAGCCGAGGGTCTTTTCGAGGATGTCCGGCTCGGGGATCTGGTCCGCGTCCAGGATCAGGAGGAACTCGCCGTGGGTCTGCATCAGGGCGTTGTTCAGGTTGCCGGCTTTGGCGTGCCGGGGGAGGTTGGAGGTCCAGTCCTCGCTGCGGGTGACGTAGCCCAGGCCGTGCTGTTCCGCGAGGGCCTTGAGTTCGGCCCGGGCGCCGTCGTCCAGGATCCAGGTGCTGTGGGGATGCCGGATCTTCTGGGCAGCGAGTGCCGTGGTCATCACCATGTCCAGGTCTTCGTTGTACGTGGTGATGAAGACGTCTACGGTGGCATCGTGGGGTGGCGGCGGGGCGCCCTTGCGGATCTTCAGCCTCCAGACAGTCATACCGAACAGCATCACGTCGATCAGGCTGTAGGTCTCGGCGACCACCAGCGGCAACGCGATCCACCAGGCGTCCCAGTTCAACGAGGCGGCCCAGCGCCAGGCGACGTAGTTGAGCCCGGTGACAACGGTCAGCACCACTACCAGGCGGGTCCAGAAGCGGGTCACGCCGCTGCCTGCTCCGGCAGCCGGCGGACAACAACCACGGTGACGTCGTCCTCCGCTGTCTCGGCAGGAGCGAGGGCCAGGATGGCGCCGCTGGCTGCGTGCGTTGAATCCTGGTTTTGGATGGCGCTTCGAACGGCTTCGGTGAAGTCCTCCACCGAGTCGAAGACGTCCAGCACGCCGTCGCTGACCACCACCAGGGAATCTCCCGGGGCGAGTTCCAGGTTGGACTGCGGCCACTGCGAGCCTGCCCAGGCGCCTACCGGCGGTCCGCCGGAGGGCAACCGGTGAGCAGCCCCGCCGGAGCGGACGTGCAGCGCAAGTCCGTGCCCGGCGTCGACATAGTTGACGGTTCCGGAGGCTGCGTCCAAACGCGCGTGGAACAACGTGACGAAGGAGTTGGAGGAGTCCAGGTCTGCGGCGATCGACTGGCTGGCGGAGGCGAAAGCGCCGTCCAGGTCCTGCCGGTGCCCCATGGAGCGCATCACCGCGCGGACCGTGGCCGCGATGAGCGCCGCACCCATGCCCTTGCCCATGGCGTCGGCGAAGGTGAGGTGGAGCCCGTCCGGTGACTGGTACCAGTCGTAGAAGTCCCCGCCCACGCTGCGGGAGGGGCGGAACACGCCGGCGACGTCGTAGCCGTCCACACGGATGTCCTCCTTGGGGAGGAGGCTTTGCTGGACTTCTGTGGCGCGTTCCAGCTCACTTCGGGCTGCTGAATCCGCGGCAGCGGAGGGCCGGCGGCGGAAGAGGGCGTTGATCCGCGATTGCAGCTCGCGGGGGCTGAACGGCTTGCTGATGTACTCGTCCGCCCCGTTGTCCAGGCCGGTCAGCTTGTCCAGTTCATCGGCGCGCGCGGTGAGCATCACGATGAAGGCGTCCGAGAATTCGCGGAGCAGCTTGCAGACTTCGAGGCCGTCAACGTCCGGCAGGTTCAGGTCCAGCGTGACCAAATCAGGCTGGCAGCGGCGGACCTCCTCAACCCCGGGCAGGCCGGCTCCGGCCTCCGTTACGTCGAAGCCTTGCTTGACCAGGACCCGGACCAGCAGCCCGCGGATGTCCGGGTCGTCTTCGATGACAACGGCACGACGGATTTCGGGGGGAGAGACCATAGGTCTACTTCTACAGTATTAACCGCAACAGGGCATGTCGCAGGCTTCACAGGTGCTGAATTCCCCCTGCTGATTGCCGGCTGATTCCCATATGGTTCGCGCGTCACGGGGGGCGCCCGGAAAGCGCAGGGGAGCCGCCGTGCGGATCTTGCGGAAATCTTTCGACCTGCTTGCCCGGACGTTGAGGAAGGCCCGGGACACTCGTGGGTAGGGACCAGCTTCGTGGGAACGAGGGTCAAGGACGCCGTCCGGAGGCTGGCCCGGCCTGCAGGGAGGCACAGCCAATGAGACACATCAACATAACAAGCCGGACGACGGCGGCTGCCGCGGTCTGCGCGGAACCAGCCTGTGTGAACCAGGGCTCCGCGGATCAGGCAGCCTCCGTGAAGCAGGACGACGGCGGGCAGCCCGCCGCAACGTCGGCGCGGCCACGGGACCTGATGCGCGCGGCCTTGGCCAAAAGCAGGGCGCTGCTGCGTGTCTACTTCCACTCGCGGAAGGTGCGGGCCGCAGCCAATGCCCTGGCTCACGCGCTGGCCGAGTCGCGGGAGTCATCCAGCTGGCCCGGTGACCGGCTTCCGGTGGGTGAGGAGATGTCTGCGCAGGTGGAGAAGCTGACGCGCCGCCTGAGCCTGGAGACCGAGGCGCACAACAGGTTGGAGGCACTTTTCAGAAGTGTGGAGTTGGGGCGTTCCGCTGCGGCGGTTTAGGTGCCACACTTAGGTGCAATCGAGTGGCTGGGGGATACAGTCAGGAGATTGCAATGGCGTGGTACACCGGGTGGGCTTACCTCATCGCGGGGCTTATGACAGTGGATGCCCTGCTCCTGGCTTTGTGGGCTATCGACGAAGGCTGGCCGGGCAGTTGGCGGAAGAAACCCTGACCCTGTTCGTCTTCCGGGCCGGCTAGCTTTGCAGGTTCAGCCGCATCAGCACCCGCGGGAAGCCATTCAGTATTGACTCCGTGTCCGCCGCCTTGGTGAAGCCGGCGTCCTCGAAAAGTTTCCGGGTGCCGGCGTAGGCCATGGTGAGGTCAACCTTTTGCCCGTGGTTGTCCAGGGGATAGCCCTCGATGGCAGGCGCCCCGTAGCTCCGGGCCATGTCCACGGCGCCCTTCAACAGCTGGTGTGAGATGCCCTGTCCCCTGTGGCCGGGCCGCACCCGGATGCACCATACTGACCAGACGTCCAGATCGTCCACGTGCGGGATCTTCCGGTTGCCGGCGAAACTGGTGTCCGCACGGGGGTGAACCGCTGCCCACCCCACTGGCTCGCCGCCGTCGTACGCCAAGACCCCCGGCGGGGGATCCTGGGCCAGCAACTCCTTCACCAGGTCTCCGCGCTCCGTGCCGCGCAACGCCTGGTTCTGCTTTGAGGGGATGCGGTAGCTCAGGCACCAGCAGACGTTGGCGTCGGGGCGCTTGGGCCCCACCAACGCCCGGACGTCCTCAAACCCCGCAGCCGGACGGACCTCGATCCCCATGCGGCCATCCTGTCACACACCCACGCGGCTGCTCCCTTAATCAAGGGATATGCGTCCGATGCTCCAGGTGGCCACTTTGCGGAGGTCAACCCTGGTGGCCGGCAGGCGTACATGGACTCCGCCGGAAAGCAGCACCGGAGCAAGGAAATGAATGTACCTGTTCTGCCTCTGGAGGACGTTTGCTTCGGCATCTTCGGCATCTTCGGCTGGCTCGAGGCTGTGTTCGTTCCTTTTCGACTCGACGGCGGCGAGGGCGTCCGCAATTGCCGGGCTGCCGATCCGGATCTGGTCATTCTGCCGCTGGATCCAGGCATTCTCAGAAACCACAGAGCCGGAAATGATGGTGCCGTCAACCACTACGGTGAGCTCTATTGTTGCCTCGTGTGTTGCGTCGTCGCCTGCCCGGAAGAGAGGGGCCAGCAGCAGCATCAGGCGGCGGTCAATCTCGTACCAGGATTGAGCCTCGAAGCGTTCCCGGTTCGCACTGTATTTATCGTCGTGCTCTGCGCCGACTTTCGAGATTGCTTCTCCTGCCGGGTCGTGCGCCATGGCTGTTCCTTCCGCAGTTCCTCCACCTGAATGCCCTCCCCTCTGAGCTTAGTTTCCGGACGGAGCAGGAACCGGTTTCGGGCCGTGAACATCCGGGTACAGGGCTTCGACGGAAATGAGGAGCACGCCGAGGTCGCGGATTTTGGTGAGCAGCCCGTGAAGCGCGGCCTGGTCCGGAACTGCACCGCAGAGGCTTGTGGTGCCGTCGTCTTCACGGGTCAGGGTGAGGCCCTCGAACCAGGCTTCCCAGCGGTCCTGGAGGTGGCCGTGGACCCGGAGCCGGTAGCCGTCGGGAACCAGGGATCTGGAGAGTTCAGTCATGAGGTCCGCCCCCGCGGTTGAACAGCACCCAGCTGGCCGACCATGTCGACCAGGTGGTGCTTGCCCAGGTGGGACTGGCCAGGCGGGTGCTCACCGTGTGCCGGCGGGATCGAGCGGTGAACCCGCAGCCTGGGACAGGATCCCCACCGCCACGGTGCGCTGGCTGCGCCACAGCGAATAACCAAGGCCAATCAGGGCGACGCCGGTAGGCACGGCGAACAGCCGCTCGTTGATCTGCGGCAGGAAGGGGATCAGGATGCTTGAGATGGTGCCGGCGGCGAGGACTGCGGCAGCCCACCGGGCCAGGACGTTGGCGCGGAAGAGCGCGATCCCGAAGACCAGGCCGCCCAGCATGTACGTGAGCCCGGCAACCAGGGTGAGCGGCTGCATCAGGCCAATGTCGCCGTTCGGGTGCCCGCCGGTGGCTGCGGCGAGGACGTCATTCACGTAACCCGTTGAAGTGTGGGCCACCGCCGGGAGGACCACCAGCCCCACCACCTCGACGCTCATCATGATGAGGTAACCGGCGGCGAAAATGAGGTATCCGATGAGGCCGGGTGCACCGCTCTGCTTCACCTGGCGCAGGTACATCCCCGTGATTCCGGCCAGTGACAGGCCGGCCATCAGGATCTTCAGGCTTTGGCGGACCGACCATTCCGTGGTGGTGACGAACTCCGCGTCGAGCTGCGGGTGGTTGATCTGAACGCCAAGGAACAGCACGCCGGCGGCGACGGCGGCCAGGCCTGACGCCCGGGTGAGGTGGGTGGCGGTGATGGACATTGTGGACTCCCTGGTTCCGGGTTTCCGCGGCGGGCGCTGCGGGCTGATTCAAACCTAGGGACGGACAGGGTGAGCAGGCGTCACCCATTGATGTGAGTGACAGGGTGATTCCGGTGTCACCGTTAGGGCGGTGGTGCAATTAAATGGGGCCGCAGTTACAGTCTGCTGTGTTTACATCAGGCGCCGTTCGCGTGCCCGCCGGACCGCGCCCTGCCGGTTGCTGACGCCGAGCTTCGCGAAGATGTGCTTGGTGTGGGTCCGCAGGGTGTTGTGCGAGATGAACAGTGCCCGTGCAATCTCCGGCCCGCTCAGCTCGCTGTCGAGGAGCCTGAGTACCTGCAGTTCCCGCCCGCTCAGCTTTTCGGCGGCTGACACCGCGCCCGTCGAGGCCTGCCTGTCCGGGCCGGGCGGCTCGTGGCCCTGGTCAGGGGCTTCAGCATCTGCCGGCGGAACCATGCTGAGAAGGCGGCGGGGGTGGTCGCCGCCGGTTCCGTGCTCGACGGCGTCGCGCAGCAGTCCCAGCATCGGCGCCCCTTCCGCGAGGAAGAGCCGTGCATAGCCGCCGGGTTCCGGTACCTCTGTGAAGGCGCGGCCCAGCATGTCGCGGGCCCGCTGCCGGTGTCCATGGACGTCTTCGAGCAGTGCCTGCAGCATGCGGATCTCCACGATGCTTCCGGCCCGGCCGTTTGCCGCAGCGGATTCAAGCAGCCGCTCCAGAAGGCGGGCTGCCTCGTCGTTGGCGCCGCCGTCGTCGGGCTGTCCTCTGAGCTGCGCGATGAGAAGCCGCACGAGCGTCAGGTGGTCAAACTCGCTCAGGTAATTGACGTCGTCGGTGACGGACAAACGCCTTGCCCTCGCCCAGTCGCCGGCCTCAGCGAGTTCGCCCTGGGCGATCCGGATCCTGGCCTTCATGGCAGCGATGGGGCGTACCTCCGGAAAGAACCCCCGCCGGTAGAGCTGCTCCGCCTGGTCGAGGAGGCCGACGGCGTCGTCCGGACTTCCGCCGGCCCAGGCAGTCAGTGCCCTGGCGACAAACCACCGGTACCGGCTCTCTGTCATGGGGGACCGGTCAAAGAACGCGGCTGCTTCCCGGAGGTGTCCTTCCGCGCCGGCGGGATCCCCGGCTTCACACTCAATTTCGCTGAGCCCTACATGCAGTTCCGCCGTTGCCCGGGCCACGCGGTCCCCCAGCGACTCGGCCAGCCGCAGCCCATCCAGGTAGAGACGCCGCGCCTGGCCGGGACGGCCCGCGGCGAGCCACATGTCAGCCAGGATCACGGTGCTGCTCAGGGCATCGACGAGGTTGCCGGACGCATGCAGGCTTTCCACAGCCTGCGTGAAAGTCTCGAGCGCGGACTCCACGTCCCCTCCCACCCAGGCGGCGAGGCCCAGGAACCCGGCGGCTGCACCGCGCGAAAGATGGTCGTTCGGACCGGCCAGTTCAAGAGCCCGCCGGGCATGCTCCGCCGTCCCGGCCACATCACCTCGTGCCTGGGCCAGCGAAGCGCGGTATACGGCGATGGTGGCGGGGAGCGCGCGCAGCTCCTCGGTGTCGGCCCAGGGCAGAGGGTGGCCGGGCGGCACGGCGGCCAGCGCAACGTCGGCGTCCTCGAACCGGGCCTCCACATCCTGCAGGTCACCGGTGGCCATCAGCATAAACCCGTAAAAGACGCTGAGAACGGGGCTGCGCCTGACCACGTCGTCTGGCAGTGCCTTAAGCCAGCCGAACAGCAGGCTCTCCTGCCGCTCGCGCCGGATCACGGGGACCGCCAGTTCCATCAAGTGGGCGGCACGGCCGAAGTCCTGGCCCGCTAGCGCGTGCCTGACTGCTTCATCCGTCAAGGCATTGTGTTCGTACCAGAGGCTGGCGCGCTCATGCAGCAGTGGCACAAGCCCGGGCTGCTGGCTGAGCAGGCGCGCCCGCAGGACGTCGGCGAAAAGGTGGTGGTAGCGGAAACACTCCCGCCGGTCGTCCAACGGAACGAGAAAAAGGTTGGCGCGCTCAAGGGCGGTGAGCATCCAGCTCCCGTCCCCGCCGCCCGTTACCGCGTCGCAGAGGGGCCCGCTGAGGCGGTCCAAAACCGACGTGTTCAGCAGGAAGTTCCGGACCTCCTGGGATTGATGCTCCAGTACCTCCTCGACCAGGTAGTCCACGATGTACCGGTCGTTCCCGGCGAACCCGGCAACGAAACCGGCAATATCCGCGCGCCCCTGAAGGGAGAGTGCTGCCAGCTGCAGGGCGGCAACCCACCCCTCTGTGCGTTGCTCCAAGGCCGCTACCTCCGCCTCGGAAAGACCCAGCCCGGCTGCCTCGTTGAAGTAGGCGGCTGCCTCCTGGGACGTAAAACGGAGTTCCGCTGCCCGCACTTCCACTAGCTCGCCCCGTGCCCGCCAGCGCGACAGCGGGAGCCCCGGGTCTGCCCGGGTACTGATGATCACGTGGATGTTGGGCGGAAGGTGCTCCAGCAGGAAGGCCAGCCCTTTGCCCACTTCCGGGTTATCGACGAGGTGGTAATCGTCGAGAACCAGCCACACCTCGCTCGGGGCCGCGGCCAGGTCGTTGACCAGAGTGGTGAGCGCGCCCTCGACCGGCGCAGCGGGGGAAGCGAGGGACTCCAGGGCTGATGATCCGACGCCTGGCACTGCTCCTTGCAGCGCCGACACCACGTAGGTCCAGAAACTGGAAGATTCCTTGTCGGTTGCGTCTAGCGAGACCCAGGCGACCCGCCGTTCGTCCGGCCGTTCGTGCGCCCTGTTGTCCGGCCCGGTGCCCAACCACTGGGCCAGGAGGGTGGTTTTGCCGAATCCGGCCGGGGCAGACACCAGGGTCAGCCGCACATCGGCTCCTCGGCGAAGGCGCTCCAGAAGCCGTGCGCGGGTCACAACCTGGGATCGCACCTTCGGGACGAACAGCTTCGTCGCGATGAGCGGACGTGCCATAGGACTCCCCGTTTCAACGTGCACCGCCAGAGCCTCCACGCGGTAACCAGCACCAGCGTACCGGTTCGAATGGGCGGTGGAAGCAAGGCAATAAGCCTGGGTTAAACGCTGGATGCCCCCGCAGGAAGTGCGGGGGCATCCAGGGAAAAGCTGCGGGACGTGATGGCGCGTCCGGGGAAAAGCTGCGGGACGTGATGGCGCGTCCGGGGAAAAGCTGCGGGACGTGATGGCGCGTCCGGGGAAAAGCTGCGGGACGTGATGGCGCGTCCGGGGAAAAGCTGCGGGACGTGATGGCGCGTCCGGGGAAAAGCTGCGGGACGTGATGGCGCGTCCGGGGAAAAGCTGCGGGACGTGATGGCACGTCCGGGGAAAGCTAGATTCCCAGGGCTTCCTTCAGCGCTGCCACGTGGCCCTGGGCCTTCACCTGGTACTGGGCGAGCGTGACGTAGCCTGCGGGGTCCACCACCACGGTGGAACGGACGATCCCTTCAACGATCTCGCCGTCGACCAGCTTCTCGCCCCAGGCGCCGTAGGCCAGGGCAACTGCGTGGTCCTCGTCGGAGAGCAGCGGGAACGTGAGGGAGAAGTCGCCGGTGAAGCCGGCCAGTGCCTCCGGGGCGTCGGGGGAGATGCCGATGACCTCGTAGCCCTTGCCCTGCAGGGAGGCAAGGCTGTCGCGGAAGTCGCAGGCCTCGGTGGTGCAGCCGGGGGTGGCGGCCTTGGGGTAGAAGTACACGATGACGTTCTTGCCCCGGTAGTCGGCCAAGGCGGTCTCGCGGCCCTGGGCGTCCTGAAGGGTGAAATCAGGGGCCTGGGTTCCGGGCTGAAGCTTGGTGGTCAGGGTCTGGCTCATGGCGTTCCTTTGGAAGTCTTTGTCAGTCAATGGCAAAACATCAAGTGAAGCGGGTTCCCGCTTAGTCATACAACTCCGGCGTCATATGCAGTATTCCGCCGGACCCCGGACAGTTGCGCAGGTGCCCGGCATAAACCGGTATCCGCCGCCCCGTACGGTGGCCACGGCATGGCGGGCATTGCCGAGTTTCCGGCGGATCCGGCCCACGTACACGTCGATGGACCGGGCCGAGGCGCCGGGGGTTTCAAACGAATCGAGGAACTCCTGGAGTTCCTCCCTGTCCACCGGACGGGACAGGTGGGTCACCAGGTACCGGAGCACCTTGAACTCGACGCCGGTCAGCGCCACCGGCGTGCCGTCCAGCAGGACCTGGTCGGCCGCCAGGTCTACGGCGACCCGGCTCACGGGGCCGGCGGACGGCGGCAGCCGCGTGCCGCCGTCGTCCTCGCTGGATAGCGCGGCGGGTGCCACGTCAGGTGCCCCCTCAGGTGCCCCCTCAGGGGCCTCTTCAGGTGCTTCTTCACGTGCGCCGGGGTTCTCCGCCGCGGAAGGAGTGCGGGAGGAGTGGTCTGCGGCTCCTTCCGCTGGGGCGGAGACCCCGGACGTGGGGGCCCCGGCGGCAGGCCAATGGACTTCCGCCTCCGGAGCAGTTTGCAGGGCCCGGGCAAGGACCAGCTGGGCGGCGCGGGCCAGCAGTTCGGGGCTGGTGCCCTCCTCGGGAACCACCCACACGGCAAGGCCGCGGGCCGCCGCCCGTTTGGCAGGAACCGGATGCCGGGACAACCCCCTTGGGTAGTGCGCTTCCACGGCCACGGGGCGTCCTTAGACTCCGCCGCGGCGGATCAGCTTGCCCGTGGGGGTCTGGCCGTCCACCACGGCGCCGCGCAGGAACGTCTTCCGGACCACGCCGGAGAGGGCCTTGCCGTCGTAGGGAGTGATGGGGTTCTTGTGCTTGAGCTTGGACACGTCCACCACAAAGGCCTCGTCCGGGGCGAAGACGGCGAAGTCGGCGTCGTAGCCCAGCGCCAGCTGGCCCTTGGTGGAGAGCCGGGCGAGGGCTGCCGGCTTCTCGCCCATCCAGGACACCACCTGCTCCAGCGGGATGCCGCGGTGCCGGGCCTCGGTCCAGATCAGGGACAGGCCCAGCTGCAGCGACGAAACGCCGCCCCACGCCACGGCGAAGTCACCGTTTTCCAGGTCCTTCAGGTCCAGCGTGGAGGGGGAGTGATCCGAGACGATGCAGTCGATGGTGCCGTCCAGCAGGCCCTGCCAGAGTAGTTCCCGGTTGGAGGCCTCACGGATGGGCGGGCAGCACTTGTAGGCGGTGGCGCCGTCCGGGATTTCCTCGGCCATCAGCGTGAGGTAGTGCGGGCACGTTTCCACGGTGAGCTTCACACCGTCGCGCTTTGCGGAGGCGATCATGGGCAGCGCGTCCGACGACGAGAGGTGCAGGATGTGAGCACGCGCACCGGTCCAGCGGGCCCGTTCGATCACCTCGGCGATGGCTTTGTTCTCGGCGCCGCGCGGGCGGGAGGCGAGAAAGGTGGAATAGTGCGCGCCGCCGGGATGGGGCGCGTGGTCGATGGCGTGGGAGTCCTCGGCGTGGACGATCATGAGCGAGTCGAAGGACTTCAGCTCGCGCATGTCCTCTTCCATTTCGTCCGCCTCCAGGTGCGGGAACTCGTCCACACCGGAGTGCAGGAGGAAGCACTTGAAGCCGAACACCCCTTCATCGTGCAGGGCGCGCAGGTCGCCCTTGTTGCCGGGGATCGCGCCGCCCCAGAACCCGACGTCGATGAACGCCTGGTCCTCGGCCACCTCGCGCTTGAGCTTGAGGTTTTCCACTGTGGTGGTGGGCGGGACGGAGTTCAAGGGCATGTCGATGATGGTGGTGACGCCGCCGGCTGCCGCGGCCCGTGTGGCGGAGGCGAAGCCCTCCCACTCGGTGCGGCCGGGCTCGTTGACGTGGACGTGGGTGTCCACCAGGCCGGGGATCAGGGTTTCGTCGTCGGCCAGTTCGATGACCTCGGTGCCGGCCAGGCCGTTGCCCAGCGGTTCGAGCGCGACGATTTTTCCGCCGCGGACACCAACCTCCCGGGGTGCGAGGCCGGCGGTGGTGAGAATGCGCTGGCCGCGGATGACCAGGTCAAAACGTTCTTCAGACATGGAGGTCCTCCTTGGTGGTGGCGGTGCGGGCCAGCCTGTTTGCTGCCAGCCTTCCGCTGATCTGCGTGCCCAGCTGCTCCAGAAGCTGTGCAGCCTCTGCTATGCACCTGTCTACATTGCTTTCCAGCTCGGTCAAAGCGTAAACGTCGTCGAATCCCGCGGCGCTGGCCTGGTTCCGGTGAAGGGTGGTCCGGCCGCAGACCGCGATCACCGGAACGCCCTGCCCGGCGGCGGCCCGGGCAACGCCCATGGGCGTTTTGCCCAGCAGGCTTTGCTCGTCCAGGCTGCCTTCGCCCGTAATCACCAGGTCGGCGCCGGCCAATCTCTGCTCCAGTCCGGTGAATTCGAGGACGACGTCGATGCCTGGGCGGCGGGTTGCGGCCAGTACGGCGATGGCTGCGTAGCCCACGCCTCCTGCCGCTCCGGCGCCCGGGGCTTCCGACGCCTTGATGGCACGGTGTCCGATTTCCCTGGCCAGGACTTCGACAAACCTGGCCAGGGCGGCGTCGAGCAAGCCGACGTCCTGTTGTTTGGCGCCTTTCTGCGGGCCGAAAATCGCCGCGGCGCCCTGGGCGCCCATTAGGGGATTGTCGACGTCGGACGCTAGCACAAAGCGTGTGTCCTTCAGTCGGGGTTCGAACCCGCCGAAGTCGATCCGGTCCAGGTGGGCCAAAGCGGCACCGCCGGCCGGAAGTTCGGTGCCCGCTGCATCGAAGAACCGGGCGCCGAGCCCCTGCAGGACGCCGGCGCCGCCGTCGGTGTTGGCGCTGCCGCCCACGCCCAGGATGATGCGGTTGCAGCCTGCGTCGAGGGCGGCGCGGATCAGCTGGCCGGTGCCCAGGCTGGTGGCGGTGCGCGCCGCCGCCGGGCCTGGCCGTCCCCCAACCAATGCTCCGGCGGGGAGCAGGGCCAGGCCCGAGGCAGCCGCCATTTCGATGACTGCCTCATTGCCCCGGACAGCGAAGTCGGCCGTGACCGGTTCGCCTATTGGCCCGGCCACCAGTGCGCTGCGGCGGGTGAAGCCGGAGCCGACGGCGGCGTCCAGGGTGCCCTCACCGCCGTCGGCTACCGGGATCCGCAGGACCTCAAGGTTCCCGCCCGCTCCGCGCTGCAGCCCCTTTTCCAGGTGGCTGCACACTTCGGGGGCGGACAGGGACCCTTTGAACTTGTCCGGGGCAATGACGATCCGCATGGCTGTCTTTCTTGTTCTAGGTGTGCAGGTTCCAGGTGTGCAGGTTTAGGCCTGCAGCGCCAGGATTGCGGTGGGGGCGTCGGCGGCGGTCTCGGCCAGTTCCTCGAACTCGTTCACCGCGTTAATTTCCACACCCATGGAGATGTTGGTGACCTTTTCCAGGATCACTTCCACCACCACGGGAACCTGGAATTCGCCCATCAGTGCCTTGGCCTTGTCGAAGGCGGCGGCGAGGTCGTTGGGGTCTTCCACGCGGACGGCCTTGCAGCCCAGGCCCTCGGCCACCTTGAGGTGGTCCACGCCGTAGCCGTTTGTCTCGGGCGAGTTGATGTTGTCAAACGCCAGGGACACGTTCTGCTCCATGTTAAAGCCGCGCTGGGACTGGCGGATCAGGCCCAGGTAGGAGTTGTTCACCACCACGTGGATGTACGGCAGGTTGAACTGCGCGCCCACGGCCAGTTCCTCAATCATGAACTGGAAGTCGTAGTCGCCGGAGAGGGCCACCACCGTCTCGTCCGGCTTGCCGCGCACGACGCCGAGGGCTGCCGGAGCGGTCCAGCCCAGCGGGCCTGCCTGGCCTGCGTTGATCCACTTGCGCGGGCCGAACACGTGCAGCATCTGCGCGCCGGCGATCTGGGACAGCCCGATGGTGGACACGTAGATGGTGTCACGGCCGAAGGACTTGTTCATCTCTTCATACACGCGCTGCGGCTTGATGGGGATGTTCTCGAAGTGAGTCTTGCGGTGCAGGGAGGCCTTGCGCTCGGCGCATTCGGCAACCCAGGCGCTGTAGTCCGGCAGGGACCTGGCCGCCTTGCGCTCCCTGGCGAGTTCAACCAGCCCAGCCAGCGCCGCACCGGCGTCGGACGCGATGCCCAGGTCCGGCGAGAACACGCGGCCGATCTGCGTGGGCTCGATGTCGATGTGCACGAACTTGCGGCCGGCCGTGTAGGTGTCCAGTCCGCCGGTGTGGCGGTTGGCCCAGCGGTTGCCGATGCCGATCACGAAGTCGCTCTGCAGGTAGTTCTCATTGCCGTAGCGGTGGGAGGTCTGCAGGCCCACCATGCCGGCCATGAGGCGGTGGTCGTCCGGGATGGTGCCCCAGCCCATGAGGGTGGGGATAACGGGGATGTTCAGGGCCTCGGCCAGCTCAACCAGCTGGGCGGAGGCGCCGGCGTTGATGATGCCGCCACCAGCCACGATCAGCGGGTGCCGGGCTGCGGTCAGCATGTCCAGGGCCTTTTCCAGCTGCTTGCGGCTGGCCTTGGGCTTTTCGACGGGCAGCGGCTCGTAGGTATCGATGTCGAATTCGATCTCGGCAAGCTGGACGTCGATGGGCAGGTCCAGCAGTACCGGGCCGGGGCGGCCGGAGCGCATCAGCTGAAAGGCCTTCTGGAAGGCACCTGGGACCTGGCCGGGCTCCAGGACGGTCATGGCCATCTTGGTGACGGGCTTGGCGATGGACTCGATGTCCACGGCCTGGAAGTCTTCCTTGTGCAGCTTGGCAACAGGCGCCTGGCCGGTGATGCAGAGCATGGGGATGGAATCGGCCCAGGCGGCGTACAGGCCCGTGATCATGTCCGTTCCGGCGGGGCCGGATGTGCCGATGCAGATTCCGATGTTGCCGTCCTGGGCGCGGCTGAAGCCGTCGGCCATGTGGCTGGCGCCTTCTACGTGCCGGGCCAGGGTGTGGCGGATGCCGCCGTGGGCGCGCATTGCGGAATAGAAGGGGTTGATTGCCGCGCCTGGCAGGCCGAACGCCTCGATGGCGCCTTCCTTTTCCAGGATGGCAACCGCTGCATCAACGGTACGCATCTTGCTCATGGTGTGCTCCTTGAAAGCTGTGGTTGGGCCCGGTGGTTGAGCCTGTCGAAACCTGTTTTTGGGTGTGCTGTAGGAAGCCCTGCTGGTGAGGGCATTAAAAGTTCGTTGGGTGAGCCGGTCTAAACCTGGATTTCGACAGGCTCAATCACCGGTGATTGAGCCCGCTGAAACCTACTTGCGGCCGCTGAGCTGGAGGACCTGCTTGAAGAGTCCGGAGTGGTCCAGTGCGCCGTCACCCTGGTTGACGGTGGCGGCGACGAGCTGGGCGACGACGGCGCCAAGCGGGATGGCGACGTTGGCTTCACGGGCGGCTGAGGTGACGATGCCCAGGTCCTTGTGGTGCAGGGCAAGGCGGAAGCCGGGCTCGAAGTTGCGGTCCAGCATCTTCTGGCCCTTCTGGTCCAGGACCTTGGAGCCGGCCAGGCCGCCGCCGAGGACCTTGAGGGCGGCGTCGGTGTCCACGCCGTAGGCCTCGAGGAAGGCTATGGCCTCGCCGAGGACCTCGATGTTGACCGCGACGATGAGCTGGTTGGCTGCCTTGACGGTCTGGCCGGAGCCGGAGGGGCCCACATGGACGATGGTCTTGCCGACGGCGGTCAGGACGCCCTGTGCTGTCTCGAAGTCTGCCTTGTCGCCGCCCACCATGATCGAGAGGGCGGCGTCGATGGCGCCCTGCTCGCCGCCGCTGACCGGTGCGTCGAGGGGGCGGATGCCGGCTTCGCGGGCGTCGTCGGAGAGGCGTTTGGCGACGTCCGGGCGGATGCTGGAGGCGTCGATCCACAAGGTGCCCTGCTTGGCGTTGGCGAAGACGCCGTCCTTGCCGCTGACCACGCCCTCAACGTCAGGGGAGTCCGGCACCATGGTGATGACGACGTCGGCATCCTTGACCGCGTCCGCGATGCTGGTGGCGCCCTTGCCGCCTTCGGAGACGAGCTTGTCGATCTTGTCCTGGCTGCGGTTGAAGCCGGTGACGGCGTGGCCGGCCTTGACCAGGTTGATGGCCATGGGCAGGCCCATGATTCCGAGGCCGATAACTGCAACGTTGCTCATTGTTTTTTCCTTTACTGAAAGTCTGAGTGGTGGGCCATCGGTGGTTGAGCTTGTCGAAACCCGGATTTCGACAAGCTCAATCACCGGTTACTGCGAGGCGTGCTGGCGGATGGCCCAGCTGAAGGCTGTTTCCTGCGGTTCCTTGTATTCGAGGCCGATGTAGCCCTCGTAGCCGAGTTCGCGGCTGCGGGCGGTCCACTCGCCGAGCGGGAGGGTGCCCGTGCCCGGGGCGCCTCGGCCGGGGTTGTCCGCGATCTGGATGTGCCCGAAGTCCTTGGCATGGTTCTCGATGACGGATTCGACGTCGTCGCCGTTGACCGCCAGGTGGTAGAAGTCGGCGAGGAACTTGATGTTGTCGACGCCGGCCTCCGCCTTCACGCGGGTGATGACCCTGAGTACGTCGTCAGCCGTGAGGAGCGGGTACCTGGGTGCGCCGCTGACGGGCTCGAGGAGGACGGTGCCGCCGATCCGGGCCACGCCTTCTGCTGCCGCGGCAAGGTTCCTGACTGCGAGGTCGTCCTGCTCTTCAGGGGTGAAGTCGTCCTGCCGGTTGCCGTAGAGGGCGTTGAACGCCTTGCAGCCCAGACGCGCGCCGATCTCGGCAATGACGTCGATGTTGTCCTTGAACTCAGACTCGCGGCCGGCCCAGGAGACCAGGCCGCGGTCCCCGCCGGGCATGTTGCCGGCGTTGAAGTTCAGGCCGGTGAGCTGCACGCCGGCGTCCGTGACGGCGTTCTCGAATCCGGTGACCTCGGCGTCGCCGGGGACTGAGCTTTCGAAGGGCCACCAGAACTCGACAGCATCAAAGCCCGCTGCCTTGGCTGCGGCCGGGCGCTCGAGCAGGGGCAGCTCCGTGAGGAGGATGGAGCAGTTCACTGTGTACGTCATCGTAGGTCCTTCCAGGGAGGGCTTTGATCTATCTTCTCTGCTTCTCCGGTTCCTACCGTTTCCGCTTTGTGGAATTTAGATTCTGCTTTATGAAAAGTGTAGGGAAGGAGGGCGGGGTGAGTCAAGGGGGCTTGAGGCGGCGGCTCTCACCAGCCTCCTTGCCGTGAAGGGGCAGGGGATGTCCCCTGGCCCTTGTTTGCGGCGGCGCGGGCTGGCTTTTGCTGAAAGGTTTTCCCCATTGACTTCAGGGGCGGTAGGGCTACGGTTAGAGATACGCTGGCACCGCCTGGCGAACGCGTGTGCGCCGGGGGCAAAGGCGTGTACGGCTCAAGGTCTCGCTTATACTTCACCGCTCGTCGGTATCCGAACCCACCGTCTGGTTCGCAGCCAGGCGTCCTCATCCCGATCAACAGGCTGTGTCCACATGACCGCAAATTTCATCAGAGCGTTGGCAGTCAAATCATTTGATGATCCCGATAGGAAGCGTTGCCCGGACAAGGCGGAGTTCGATCTTGTCACGGTGGACGACTATTCGGTGGCGCGGCTGATCCTCGCGCCCGGCTGGCGTTGGTCCCTCTCCGCCAAGCCCGCCGAGCTGACCGACTTCTGCGAGCACCACCACCTTGGCTACTGCATCTCCGGGCAGCTTGAGGTTGAAACGGCCGACGGCGGGCGGTCAACCATCCACGCCAATGACACCTATGCGCTGCCTCCCGGACATGATGAGTGGGTGGTGGGGGAGGAGCCGTTCGTCGGCGTCGAGTTCCTCGGTGCCGCCTCGTTCGGCAGGCCGCGCAGCTTCGGGATGCACGCGCTGATTTGAGTTATTCCTGCTGGCTGTTCCGGCGCTAAAAGCACCGCCAAGCACGGACTCACGCTTAAGCGGACTCACGGATAAAAGCACGGCCTCACGCCGCAGGCCGCGCCTGCCGCCTGCGGCGTACTTCCTGGAGGCCAGTTCCCGCCAGGGCGATGGCGGTCGCGAGCAGGATAAGTGGTCCTGCCCCGCCGGCCGGGCCCAGGGTGGCTGCCAGGATTTGCCGTCCCATCAAGGCCATCTCCTCGAAGTCGCCCAGGTAAATGCGGGTGCCAAAGACGTAGTTGACTGATATGAACAGCGCCGGCACTACCCACAGCAGTACAAGGTCCGCTGCCCAGACCAGGATGCGGATGGTGGGCCGGAACCCGCACCAAGCCAACGCCAGGCCTACCAGCACTGCGGGTAGCCAGCGGGCGATCGTGGGTACCGCGGCAGGTACGTTGCCAACGCCGGCGAGGTTCACCACCCATTCCACCGCCCAGGACGCAAAGGGGACCGCCATAACGCCCAGCCCCAAAGCGGCCAGGGCAGGTGACTTGGACGCCAGGAGGAACAGCGCCACCACGCTGGCAGCGACGGCGGCCATCACCCCCGCCAGCAGGCCCGCGAAGTAAAGACCCGAGGCGGATCCCGGCACCAGGCCGGCACGGACAACACTGAACGCCTGGATCGTGGCTGCAGCCTGAACCGCGAGGACGCCCGCCGCCGCGCTCCAAGTTGCCGCCCGACGTCGTCCCGGCCGGCACAGCCGAACCGTGAAACCGGCAAGGGCTCCACCCACTGTCATTAGGGTCACCAGTGTAGTGAGTTCGTATTGGCTCAGGGGCAGCAGCGATACCGGCATCTGTGCCGGAAGAACTTCCGTTGCCCACAAGTTCTGCAGCGGCAGCCGTGCGCCGGTCACCAGCCACGGCGCCAGGCCCAGCAGCCCCGCCAGGACTCCTATCAGCACTGAAGTCCACGGGCTCACGCTGCGCTCCCGGTGATCAGGCGTGGGTGCTGCTGATACGGCCCATGCCGACTGGCGCTCGTTCGACCTGGGGTGGCTCATGGAGGCTCCTTTTCCCGCGCGCGTGCGCGAAGGACGGCAGCACCGGTGGGGGTTTGTCCGGGACAGCCAAGATACTACACCGAATAGATTTAATCCGCCTTCTCAGCGGGGGCGGATACTGAAGAATCTGGCGGACGCGGCGCGTCAGGAGTCCAGACCAGAGCGAGGGATGCAGATACCGAGTGGTCGGGCTTCTCCGGCGGCGCGGTGTAGGCCCGAAGAACCAGGAGGGATTTCCCGGCCAGCTCCACGGTTCCGCCAGCATGCAGGAGGCCGGTGTCCGCGTGTTTCCCGGCAGTATCGATGAGCTGTTCCCAGCTGGGCGAGTACTCGATGCTGGGCAGGGTGAACACCACGGGTTCGTCTCCCGAGTTGCAATACAGCAGGAAGTTGTGGTCGTTGATGACCCGGCCCCGGTGGTCTTTGCCCACCGCTGTCCCGTTGTAGAACACCCCGATGGCGCGGGCGAGGGGGTTGTCCCAGTCTTCCGGCACCATGGCTGTGGCATCTCTGTCGAGCCAGACAATATCGGGCAGGGGCTGGCCGACCGCTCGTCTGACGGGACGGCCTTGAAAAAATCTGTTGCGCCGAAACGTGGGATGTTCCCTGCGCAGCTGGCTGACGGCGGCAAGGAACTCCGTGAGGGGCTGGTCCGCAGTCTCCCAGTCGATCCACGAGAGCGGTGAGTCCTGGCAGTAGCCGTTGTTGTTTCCCTCCTGGCTGCGCCCCAGTTCGTCACCGTGCAGGACCATGGGGACGCCCTGCGAAAGGAGGAGCGTGGCGAGAAGATTGCGTTGCTGGCGCGCCCGCAGGGCAAGGATGCCGCGGTCTGAAGTAGGCCCCTCTGTGCCGCAGTTCCACGAGCGGTTGTGGGACTCGCCGTCGTTGTTGTTTTCCCCATTGGCCTCGTTGTGCTTGGCGTTGTAGGAGACCACGTCGCGCAGGGTGAACCCGTCGTGGGCGGTGACGAAGTTGATCGAGGCCACGGGCAGGCGGCCTGAGCTTTCGTAAAGATCAGCCGAGCCTGCGAGCCGGGAGGCGAATTCACCAAGGGTGGCGGGGGCGCCGCGCCAGAAGTCGCGGACGGCGTCGCGGTATTTCCCGTTCCATTCGGTCCAGAGCGGCGGGAAGTTCCCCACCTGGTACCCGCCGGGACCCACATCCCATGGTTCAGCGATGAGCTTCACCTGGGACACCACGGGATCCTGCTGGACGAGGTCGAAGAAGCTGGACAGCCGGTCCACCTCGTAGAACTCGCGTGCCAGGGCGGAGGCGAGGTCAAAGCGGAACCCGTCCACGTGCATCTCCAGCACCCAGTACCGGAGGGAATCCATCATCAGCTGCAGGGTGTGCGGATGGCGGACGTTGATCGTGTTCCCCGTGCCCGTGTAATCCAGGTAATGCTGCTTTTCATGCTCCACCAGCCGGTAGTACGCCTGGTTGTCGATGCCCTTGAACGACAAGGTGGGGCCCAGATGGTTCCCCTCGGCTGTGTGGTTATAAACGACGTCGAGAATCACCTCGATGCCCGCGGCGTGCAGGGAGCGGACCATCGCCTTGAATTCCTGCACCTGCTGGCCCGGTTTAGTGCTGGAACTGTAGCTCTCATGCGGGGCGAAGAATCCGATGGTGTTGTAGCCCCAGTAATTGCTGAGCCCCTTGTCTTTGAGGGTGCTGTCCTGGACGAACTGGTGCACCGGCATCAGCTCTACCGCCGTGACGCCAAGCTTCTGCAGGTGTTCGATGACGGCGGGGTGTGCAATGCCGGCGTAGGTGCCGCGCTCCCGGGAAGGTACCTCCGGGTGGGTCATGGTGAGACCCTTCACGTGGGCCTCATAGATCAGGCTGTCGCTGTAGGGGATCCGCGGCGGCCGGTCGTGCTGCCAGTCGAAGAACGGGCTGATCACCACCGACCGCACGGTGTGCGGGGCGGAGTCCTCGCTGTTGAAGGATGCGGGGTCGCCGAAGTTGTAGGAGAACATCGGCTGGCCCCAACTGATGTCGCCGCTGAGTGCCTTGGCATAGGGATCCAGCAGCAGTTTGTTGGGATTGAAGCGGAGGCCACGGGCAGGCTCGTAGGGGCCCTCCATCCGGTAGCCGTACAGTTGGCCGGGCAAAACGTGAGGCAGGTAGCAGTGCCAGACGAAGGCGTCCACCGCCTCAAGGCGGATCCGCTGCTCGACGCCGTCCTCATCGAACAGGCACAGGTACACCGCGCTCGCGGCTTCACTGAACACGGCAAAGTTGGTACCGCTCCCGTCGTACGTGGCACCCAGCGGATAGGGGCTCCCCGTCCAGACTTCCAAGTCCGCCTCCATTTCGAAGAAGAGAACACCATCGAACCACAGTGGCGCCCGTTCTTACTGGAGGATATGACAGGGGTGCGACGGCGATGCAGGACCGCCGCCGCCGTCGTACCTTGCCTTGCCTAGCTCCTGATGATGGGGATCCTGCAGCCTTCGGGCGTGCCCTGCTCCGGCAGTGGGGCGCGGACCTCGAGCACGCCGTCCCGGTAGGTGGCCTTCACGTCATTTTGGTCGGTGGGGCCGGGGAGGGAGGCGGTGGTGCCGCCGTCCCGGTTCTGTCGTCCCCGTGCTGCACACTGTCCCCATGACCTTTGCGAATGTGGGAAGTCTCGGAACCAGGCCCGGCCAGCGGGACGCCGTCGTGTCCATCCTTCTTCGGCCCATGCCGGGGCTCAAGGAGGCCGGGTGCCTGCTGTACGAGGTGGGCGTCAACGACGAGGCGCCGGACACGGTGTTTGTGTTCGAACTGTGGGAGTCACCGGAGGCGCACCGGGGGTCGCTCCAGCTGGACAGCGTCCGGGCGGCGATCGCCGAGGCGATGCCCCTGCTTTCCGGTGAGATGGGCGGCAACCAGTTCTCAGTTCTGGGGTCCCCGCTGCGCTGACCTGCGCTTCTTCCACTCCGTTAGTGTCTTGTCCACCCCTGTGCCTTCCGCCCGCCAGCGGCTAGGCTGACCGGCATCGACAGGACGGTATCGGCTGTACACCCGCGTGGACAGTTTCGACTGAACCCATCGACTGCGCTGTACCCAAATGCATACGGACAAACGGGGTAAGGGAGACACATGAAACCGCTGCCGGCACTTGAGCTTGTTGCCCGCCTGGAAGATGCCGATTGGCTGGATCCTGTGGCCAAGAAGGTACGAAAGATCGTCAAACGCACTGTCCGGCCCCAGTGGGCCCGGGATATCCTGCACGGCGTTCCCATCGGGCATCCGGTTCATCCGTTGGCTGTCCAGGTTCCGCTGGGTTCCTGGCTTTCGGCGGCAGTCCTGGATGCGCTCCCCGGCAACGACAGGGCGGCCAGTGTCCTCATCGGTGTGGGAAGCGCCTCCGCTGTGCCGGCCGCGGTGGCCGGTTTTATGGATTGGTCGCAGTTGCACAGCCAGCAGCAGAGAGTGGGGCTGGTCCACGCGACTGCTAACATCACGGCCGTAAGCCTCTACACCGCCTCGCTCGTGGCGCGTGCACAGGGGCAGCAGGGTGCAGGCAAAGTGCTCGCCTATCTGGGTCTGGGGGTAGTCAGCTTTGGCGGCTTCCTGGGTGGCCACCTCAGCTACCGGCAGGCCGCCGGTGTCAACCACAGCGAGGATATTCCGCACCGCTTCCCAAGTGGATGGCAACCGCTCGCACCCTTGGAGGACCTGCCCGACGGGAAGCTCCACCAGCGGGTAGTCGCCGGGATTCCACTGCTGGTGTTCCGGGAGGCGGAAACAGTGAGCGTGTTGTCCGACGTTTGCAGCCACCTGTCGGGACCGCTGCACGAGGGCAAGCGCAAAGGCGGCAGCCTGACGGATAGCTCGGCTGCCGGTGGCGGCGAACCCTGCGTCGTGTGCCCTTGGCATGGCAGCACCTTCTCACTGCGGTCAGGCGAGGTGCAGGCCGGGCCGGCCACATCCAGGCAGCCAATGTTCGAAACCCGGGTCACCGACGGGCTCGTGGAAGTGAACCTTCCCGGCGCTGACTGAGCGTTTCGCTTGCTGTTCCCTCAGCCGGTTAAGACGGTGCAGAGACCTCAGCCGCTTAACAAGTCCATGAGGGCGTTTTCCAAGAGGCTCTTATCGGCAGGCTGGAAGTTGGATAAGTCAGCGGGCCGGAACCTCGGTGTTTCGGTCGACTGCAACTTGGGCGTTTCAGCGTTCAGGAACTTGGTTCCGCCCATGGGCAGGAGTCCGGGTGGCCATTGTGGTGGTTCCGGGTCGGGTTGTTCGGGTTTGTAGTGGCGTCCGGTTGGTGAGGTCCAGCCGGGTGGTTCGTTTCTGGTGGCTGGTGTGGGTTCCCAATGGCTGTTGTGTTTGAGGCTGTGGTGTTTCGGGCAGAGTTGGGCCAGGTTGCTGATTCCGGTGGTTCCGCCGTGGTGCCAGGCGGTGAGGTGGTCGGTGTCGTTGTCGAGGGAGTGGTTGTTGCAGCCGGGGAAGGTGCATTTGCCGTCCCTGAGCTGCAGTGCTTTTTTCATGGCTTTGGTGAGCCGGTAGCTGGTGCGGCCGATTTCCAATGGTGCGCCGTCGCGGGGGTCGACGAGGACGCGGTAGAAGGAGCTGGCCCCGTCGGTGACGAGCTTGCGGGCCATGGAGGCAGGGATGGGACCGTAGCCGTCCAGGGTTGCGGGTTCGTCGGTGAGGCCGAGGAGCGCGAACACCGGGACGGTGACGAGGACCTGGGCGTTCGGGACCGGGACACTGGCGAGGTCCGTGTAACCGCTGCGGCCGGTTTCCTCATGCCCGGCGGAGGCGAGGTCGGCGGCGTCGGTGTTTGTAGTTTCCTGTCCGGTGGAACCCGTAGAGGTGCCGTCGTCGGTGGCACCGGTGCCGGTGTCGGCAGCGGGCCGGTCATTGACGGACACGGAGGCCACGCCGATGGGGGCGTCGGTGTTCTCTTCGGTGTTGAATTCTTCTGCGGTGCTTTCCGGGGCGGGGCTAAGGGCTGGTCCTGCGGCCAGGAGCAAACGGGCGGCGATGTCGGGCCGGAGTTGTGTCATTGACCGGGGCTCTTCGGGGCCCTGGAGGCCGCGGGCGAGGGCGGTGCTGCGGTTCCAGATGGCGGATGCGGTGTCGGCGGGCAGGTACAGGGAGAGCCAGGCCATGCCGTCGCGGTCCGGGGTGTATTCCATCCGCCGGTCCGCGGCGCATTTTGCGTGGCGTTTTTCGAGGGATTCGGGGTGGTGACGTTCACGCCAGCCGCGGACCTTGGCCCGGAAGCGTCCGGGGACCAGGTCCCCGGCGGCGGCTCCCCGTGCCGGATTGGGTGCGGTGGGGTCCAGGAAATGCGCGGCGAGGGCGGCCGCGCCGGCGGGGCCGAGGCCATCGGTTTCGTCGCCAATGATTTTCGCATGCTGCCACGAGATGGTCCCGCTGGAGAGGGCGTCCATGACCGGCGGCAGGGAGCAGACTTGCCGGGACTGGGTGACGAGCGCCCCGGCGGCGGGGGAGCTGATGGTCAGGACGCCTGCGATTTCCTCGATCGCGGACATCTCCGCGTAAGTGCGTTCGTGTGCGGGTGCTTCGGGCGGGGTCATCGCGTGCTGGATTTCGATGGCCTCGGCGGCATCCAGGGCCTTCACGGCGGCGATCTGGGCTTCCAACTGCTTCGTTACCGCCATCCGCTCCAGACGGATCTCATACTGCCGCTGCAGCACATCGGTCACGACGTCAACGCCGTCAGTATTAGCAGGGCCCGGGCCGCCCGCGCTCAAGCGGGCATCCTCAACAAACAGCGCATCAAGGCCAGCGACGGAAGCATGAATGCCCTCCATCACCGCCACTCTGCCCGCGCCGTTTCCCATAGAAGCATCATCCATCGAGGCACTGACATTTTGTGGAGATGCTGCTGATGGACGAACCGGCGCAGCCGGCGCGGCAGGAAACAGCGATGCCGCACTTACCGCGTCGCCTGCCGGATCCGTTCCCATACCAACATCGTCCCCGGAGGCACTGACATTTTGATCGGAGGACTGTTAAGGCGAAGTCACCCACTCGCCCCGCCGCAGGACTCCCGCCAGGTTCAGTCCAGGGTCAACGACAACGACGTCGGCCGGCATCCCTTCGCGCACGTCACCTGCCTGCGCCGACAGTCCCAGGACCGCCGCCGGTACTGCAGTCGCCGACGTGACGGCGTCCTGCACGGGGACGCCGGCTGCAACAGCGGACCGGACAACGTCCAGCAGCGTCGCCGTTCCGCCGGCGATGGCACCGGAGCTATCCACCCGGGCCACTCCTCCGTCAACCGTTACCGCCAGTGTTCCGAGCCTGTACTGGCCATCCTCCAAGCCCGTCGCGGCCATGGAGTCCGTGACCAGTGCGATGTTGTCCGCGCCCACCAGTTCGAAGACTGTCTTGACCGTTTCCGGGGCCAGATGGACGCCGTCGGCAATCAATTCCACCACGGCATTCCCGGCGCGCGCGGCACTCAGGCAGGCGGAGACGGGACCAGGGGCGCGATGATGCATGGTGGGCATGGCATTGAAGAGGTGAGTGACGGTGGGCCTCCGCCCCTTACTCGAATCCGCACCAGGCGGCGTTTCCGCAAGCCCGACGGCGGCCCGCTCCAGGAAGGCGGCCGCGCCGGAGTGATCCGCTGCAGTGTGCCCGAGCGAAGGCAGCACGCCGCGGCGAGTGAGCAGATCCGCCAGTTCGGATGCACCCGGCAGTTCGGCAGCCAGGGTCATGGACGCCAGGGTGGGCCCCGCCGCTTCGAAAAGTTGGGCCACCAGGCCGGCGTCGGGTTCCAGCAGCAGCGCGGGGTCGTGCGCGCCGCACTGTTGGCCGGAGAGGAAGGGGCCTTCCAGGTGTGACCCGGCAACCAGCCCCTCCTCCGCTACCGCCCGCAGCACCTTGAGGTTCCGGACGAGGTCCGCGGGCGTTCCCGTGACCAGGCTGGCCAGCAGTGTGGTGGTGCCGCGGCTGTGCAGGTAGCGGGCAGCAGCCCGGGCACCTTCCTCGGAACCCTCCGCGAAGTCCGCGCCGTGGGCACCGTGGCAGTGGAGGTCCACCAGGCCCGGCAACAGAATGCGGCCGGAGCCGCCGTATCGTCCGGAGCCGCCGGCATCACCCCGGTCTCCCGGGTATTCCGACGCCGGCCCGGCATATGTGATCAGGCCGCCGGCCAGGGCGACAAGCCCGTCATCGATGTCCATGCTCGCGGACACGATGCGCCCCCGAAGTATCAGATCCTTGCCCATCAGGTCGCCCTCCAGAGAGCCGCCGCCATGACCTGGGTGTTGTTGATGGTCGCGCTCGCCGTCGGAGCGCTGCTCCTGGATGGTGCTGTGGCTGGCACGTCGGCCCTTCGATCCGTAGAGCGGTCCGGCGAGGACCACTCTTTCGGATTATTCCACACAGGGCAGTGCTGGGGGGCGGGTCAGGCGACCAGCTCCGCTTCCTGGGGTGCGGACCGTTTGGTCACCCGGCTCCGCAGGGCCAGCATCAGGGCGGCGCCCACAAGGGCAGGCGCCGCGAATGCCATGGCAGCTACGGGGACGCCGCCGCCGAAGCTGACCAGCAAGGCGCCGTAAGTGGGGCCGGCAATCGCTCCGATGCGCCCCACTGCCAGCGCCCATCCCAGGCCGGTGGCGCGGGTGGCTGCCGGGTAGAACTGCGCGATGTAGTCGTTGATCATGTTCTGAGTGCCCAGGCCACCGAAGCCCGCGACAGCGGCGAGCACCATCATGAGTGCGGCCGGCGGGTTGGTGGACATCAGCAGGAGGGCGGCCCCGGCGCTGATGAAGCCCACGATGACCAGCGGCCGGGGCCCGAACTTTTGGCTGCCGACCGACGCGAGGACCGTGCCCACTACAGCGCCCACGGAGTAGGCCAGCAGGAAGGACACGGATGATCCGACGCCGAACCCCGCGGTCCGCATGATCTGGGGCAGCCAGGTGCTGACGCCGAATATGGTCAGCAGGCTCAGCACGGTAATGGCCCACAGCAGTACTGTGGTGCGGCCGGTGCCGTTGGCGAAAAGGGCACGGGTGGGCGAGATACGGACGGCGGAGGACGGTGCTTCTGCTGTGCGGGGGAGCGCGTAGCTGGCTTCAATGCGGTCTGCTTCGGCATCGCGGCGCTGTGTCCGCAGGAACGACGGCGACTCAGGCATGAGGAACCAGGCGAACGGCACCAGCAAAAGACCGGCAGCCCCGATCGCGTAAACCGGGCGGAAGCCGCTCGATTCCAGCAGGGCCAATGAGGTCAGCGAGGCAACCACAGTGCCCGTGGCCGGCCCGGTAAGGACTGCCCCCAGGACCAGGGACTTCCTGCCCGGCGGGGCGAACTCGTTGGTGAGGGCCACCGCCGTCGGAAGCAAACCCCCCACGCCGAAGCAGGCGATAAAGCGGAACGCCGCGAACAACTCCCACGTGGGGGCCAGCGAACAGGCGAGCATGGCCACCGAAAACAGGGCCAGGGCGCTGACAAAGATCCTGCGCCGGCCGAGGCGGTCGGTCAAGGTGCCCACAATGAGGGAACCGAGCAGCATGCCCACCAGCGCCAGCGAACCCACTGCGCCGGCGGCCGCGGGTGTGACGTTGAACGGCGGCTGGCCGATCAGGCCGGGAAGGGTGGCCCCGTAAACGTAGAGGTCATAACCGTCGGCGAGCAGGCCAAGCCAGCACAACACAAAAATTCCGACAAGGGATTTTCGAGGGGCATTGGAGTTCATCGTTGATTCCAATCGGATCAAAGGGCGGCAGGCAAACTTGCCGGCGGGACGTCCATCAGCTTGGCTCCCTGGCTCCCCTCCGGTGACTGTACTTTTCACTGAGTGAAAATGCACTTTGTGGCACGGACCACACGGCGGACGCTTGAAAGACCATAAGGCAAGTTCTGGAGGGACCGTGGCGGGAGCAGGCGGGGCAAGGGGGCTCCGGGAAGGCCCCGGCCAGCCCGTGGTGGTGCGGGCGCTGAGTCTGCTGGAACAGTTCACCGAGCGACGCCGGGCGCTGAGCCTGTCCGAGTTGGCCAGGCTCGCGGGACTCGCCCCGGCCACAGCCCTCCGGCTGGTGAGGCACCTGACCGAATGGGGTGCCTTGGAGCGGCTGGAGGATGGCCGGTACGTGGTGGGGGTGCGCTTGTGGGAAATCGCCTCGCTCTCGCCGCGCGGCCATGGCGTCCGGCAGATAGCGCTTCCGTACCTGGAAGATCTGTACGAAGTGACGCGCCACCATGTGCTGCTCTCCGTCCGCGAAGGCAGGGATGCGGTACTCATCGACCGGCTCTCGTCGCGGCATGCCACCGAAGTCGCCTACCGGGTGGGAGGCCGGATGCCCCTGCGCACCACAGCTGTCGGGCAGGTCCTGCTGGCCTACTCCGCTCCCGACGTGCTGGAGGAGCTGCTGGCGCAGCCTGCCGGGGCCGAACAAGGGGCCGAACAAGGGACGGAACCGGAGGCCGAGCGCGGGGCCGGGGAACTGTCGGCGGCTGACCTTCGAGCGGTGCTTGCCGGCGTCAAGCAGTCCGGCGCGGCAGTGGTCCGGAGAACACAGCCATCCCGGACCGTCTCGGTTGCGGCGCCCATTTATTCGGCCGGAGGTGACGTCCTTGCCGCCCTGTCCATCGTGGTTCCGGATGCGGTGACGCCGGCCCATGAACTGGTTCCCCTGGTGCGGGCCGCTGCCCGCGCCATCTCCCGCAGCCTGGGCCATCAGCCGACCGCCAGCGGGGCGTGGCGGCATCCCTCCCGGGAGGCCGGAGCCCTGCCGGCCTGACGGCGGCCAACTGCAACAGCAATCAAAGTAGAAAGTCAGGCTTAGTTATTTCCCAAGCCGCGGACATAGGCTTAGGCTGGAAACACTAAGCATGCTTTCTATCTTTAGAAGGGGTTGTACTTGATGCGAAAAGTTCCTGCACTTGGAGTGATGGCGGCGGCGATGATTGCCCTGGCGGGATGCACGGGCGGCGGCGGGGGCACGGCGACTCCCTCTACGAGCCAGACGGCCACTCCGAGCAAGACGGCTGAAGCCAAGGTCTATACCGAGGATGAGCTCCGCGAACTGATCTCCGGAATGAAGGATGACGACGGCAACGAACTGAAGCTCTACTCCAAGGAACAGGTGGATCAGGGCGGCAACATCGCCAACCTGCTCCTGAGCACGGCAACGGTGGACCCCGCGGATTGCAAGGACATTGCCACGGCGGGACTGCTGGACAAGGTGGAAAGCGGCGAAGTCGCCGTCGCACTTTCCGAGGGCGACCAGCCGCGCACCCTGTCCGCACAGTCCGGCAGCGACGGTCCGGACGCCGTCGAGGTCCTCGATGGGATCAGCGGCAAGATGGACCAGTGCGCCAAGTTCTCGGTGACCGCGCTCGGCCAGAAGTATGAGGTCAACAGCGAGGAGCTCCAGGCTGATACCGACGCCGAAAAGACCTTCGGCACCCTCAGCACGCGCAGCGGGGAAAACCAGCAGAAGCTGATGCAGGTCTCCGCGGCCGAAGGCAGGCTGCTGGTGGTGGCCACCAAGAGCGGCGCCAACCTGGGGGACCCTGACCAGAAGGAGCTCGAGGACCTGATCAATGAAGTGCTGAAGAAGGCCGACGCCGGCAGCGGAACTTCCAGCCCCACGTCCGCCAGCACGTCCGGGTCAGCGGGCACGTCGTCCACGAGCCGTTCAGCATCACCTACGGCGACCTCAACGGCAACGGAGACGGAAGACACCGAAACGTCGTCTGCGTCACCGACCGCTTCGCGCTAGTTCCGGGGGAACAGAAAGGCGGGCGGGACCTGATGGTCCCGCCCGCCTTTCTGCCTGGTTTGCCGGCTATTCAGGAGCGGTGAGCGGACCGCGGCTAAATAACCGATTGTGACAGCAGTAAACGTAGGCTGGACACGTGACCAGGGCACTTGCCCGGGCATAGTGCAGCCTGTATCCAGGTGAAAGGCAGGACACCATGACCACGTCCAATGAAGAGCCCCGGAACACCGCCGACCTTCGCGGCCCGGGTGACCCCGACGAAGCCAAGCAGGCAGTGCAGGCGCCACAAAGCGGCCAGCATCCGGAGCTACCGGGCGCCAGCAACATCCGCGAGGAGCAGCAAGCCCATGCAGCCGGAACCGTGCCGGCGTCGTACTCCGGAAGTGGCGCGCCCCCGCAGGAGCACAAGCCTGAGGAAGCCCTTGATGAGCCGCGAAACTGGGACGACGAAGGCTGACATGATTGCCCGCGCCGATGTTGATGACGCGGCCCGGCGGATTGCCGGGCTTACCCGCTTGACACCGGTGTTAAAGGCGGACGCGTTCCCCGCTGAGGTGTGGTTTAAGTGCGAGTTCATGCAGCACACCGGCACGTTCAAGGCACGTGGCGCGCTGAACCGCATCCTGGCCAGCAAAGAGCGCGGTGAGCTGGATTCCACCGCGGGTGTGGTGGTTGCTTCGGGCGGCAACGCGGGGCTGGCCAACGCCTATGCCGCAGCCCAGCTGGGAGTGCCGGCAACGGTGTTCGTGCCGGCTGCGGCTCCGGCCGTGAAGGTTCGGAAGCTCGAGGCGATCGGTGCCACCGTGGTCCAGGGCGGGGCTGAATATGCCGAGGCGTACCAGGCCGCCGTGGAACATGCCCAGCGCGCCGGAGCTGTTTACTGCCACGCCTATGATCAACCCGAGATCGCCGCCGGCGCCGGAACGGTGGGGACTGAACTGCTGGAACAGATCGCCGGGGTGGACACAGTGCTGGTGGCGGTGGGCGGCGGCGGACTGATGGCTGGAATCGCGGCCGCGGTGGAAGGCCGTGCCCAGGTAGTGGGCGTGGAACCCTGGAACGCCCCGACGCTTCATCCCGCCCTGGCAGCGGGCGAACCCGTCGACGTTGCAGTATCTGGCGTCGCCGCGGACTCGCTGGGTGCCCGCCGCATCGGCGACATTGGTTTCGCCGTTGCGGTCCGCACCGGCGTCGAAAGTGTCCTGGTGTCCGACGACGACATCATCGCGGCACGCTCGCTCCTGTGGAACGACTACCGGCTGGTGGTGGAGCATGGTGCCGCCGCAGCGTTCGCTGCCCTGACCTCTGGCGGCTTCGTGCCAAAAGCGGGGGAGCGCCTGGCGGTCATTCTCTGCGGGGCAAACACGGACCCGGCCACCTTGTAGGCAACCGGGTCCGGCCAGCAGAAAGTGAAGGCTAGCTGCAGAACTTGCTGTAGGTGCTGCCGGCTTCCTGGTACCCGGCCTGCAACTCCGCGAGCCTGGCTTCGTCCGGCGTTTCCTTGGCCTGCTCATCCGTGTATTCAAGGATGGACTCGAGGGCGGGCTTGAGGTCATCGGAGGCAACCTCGTGAATGGGACGGATCTGGTTGGCGAGGCGGTTCATGCCCGTCTTGCCTGCGTTGTTGGCCGGGTTGGACACCACGCTCTGGATCCGCTCGCACGTTTCGGCGGTGGTGAGCTGGTTCGAGGCGGTGCAGGCCGTGGCCGAGACTACGAGTCCGGCGGCGATCAAGGCTGTGGCGAGTTTCTTCATGGGTCCCTCAGTAGTTGATTGAGGTTTCGATTGTAAGCAGAACCCGGAGGCGAATGCCGTCCCGGGTGCGGTGCCCCCTCTTCTATGAAGGGGGCACCAGGCTCTGGCGGGGCTTCCTGCAGGTGCTTAGGCTGACAGCACCATCGCCCGGAGTTGGCGCAGTTTTGGCCCCGCGCATCAATCCATATCTAGGAAGCATTATGCGCCGAACAGTGCAACGCCGTACAGCCGTTGGTTTCATCGCTCTTCTGGCCCTGTTCTTACCTTTAGCCCTGCCGGCAGCGGCATCGGAGTCTTCCGGTGACGACGACGTCATTGTCCTCCAGGGTGCCAAGTCCGCCGAGGGCATCGCGGCAGGAGAAGGGACAACGTTCTTCGCCGGGGAACTGAATACCGGAGACATCTTCCGCGGCGACATCCGTGAAGGCAAGGCCAAGCGTATTATCGACGCACCCGAGGGCCGGATGGCCGTCGGAATGAAGGCGGATGTCAGCAACGACCTGCTGTTTGTGGCGGGCGGTGCCACGGGCAAGGCCTACGTCTACAACACCGAAACCCGCAAGACGGTGGCCGAGGTCACGCTGACCACGAAGACTGGTTCGTTCATCAATGATGTGACCCTCACCGACGATGGCGCGTGGTTCACCAACTCAAAATATGGCGAGCTCTACCTGGTGAAGGTCAGCCACTCGGGTGAGGTGCGCAAGGCCGTCAGGACCCTGACTGTGAAGGGCGACGCGGCATCTGCCTTGGGCCCCAACGACTTCGGCATGAATGGCATCGCAGTAGCTGAAGATGGAGACACGCTGATTGTTGCCCACACCAGGGATGAGGCCCTCTACGCCGTGGATCCTGAGACGGGAAAGAGCGACAGAATCAAAGGCAGGGACCTGGAGTTCATCGACGGGATCCTGGTGAAAGGCCACACGCTATGGGCCGTCCAGAACATGGACAACCAGATCAGCCGGGTGGAGCTTTCCGATGACTTGTCCTCTTTCAAGGTTGAGGACGTAATCAAGAGCAAGAACTTCGACATCCCGACGACGGTGGCCAAGTTTGGGGACACCCTCGCCGCGGTCAATGCGAAGTTCGGCAGGCAGGCGGCCCGCTACGAGGTAGTCCTGGTCCCGGCCTGGGATTAGGCTAGCCCCCGACTGGCTGGCAGTTAACGTCGTCAAAACGCGGTTTTGCACTCGTCAGCTGCCAGCCAGTTTCCTGGGCTCTGGGACTCCGGGCCTCCAGGACTGCGGTGCTAAACGGTCCGCTGCGCCTTGGCCAGGTTGTCCTTCAGCTCCTGGGCGTTCTGCCGCACCACGTAGGCCGGCCGGTCCCGCTCCACACGCCAACTGTCCTCCAGGTCGCCGATGTTTACGGTGTCGAAGCCGAATTCGTCGTACAGGCGGGTGACCAGTTCGGCCGCTTCCGGGTAATCGCTTGCTGTTGCCAGCGCCCGCCGGTTGTCGGTGCCGGAAGGGGTTCCGTCAGTGGTGATCTGGGAGGCCATGATGTGGTTGAAGCCCTTGGCCACCTTTGAGTCGGGCAGGTGCTCCTGCAGCAGGCCGGAGGTGGTGGTCTCGCCGTTGTCCAGCGCCGGGATGCGGCCGTCACGCTCCCAGTAGTAGTTGTTGGTGTCGATCACGATCTTGCCGGCCAGCGGCTCCACCGGGATGTCCTTGTAGTTCTTGAGCGGCACGGTGACCACGGCGAAATCCCCGGCGGCAGCCGCTTCCGTTGCCGTGGCCGCACGCGCCTTCGGTCCGAGTTCCGCTACCAGCCCGGCCAGGGTCTCCGGGCCGCGGGAGTTGCTGATGACCACGTCGTAACCCAGCTCCACCGCCTTCCGGGCAACTGCGCTTCCAATGTGTCCTGCACCAATGATTCCAATTGTTGTCATATGGGCGCCAACAGCTGCTACGCCGCAGATATTTCAGGGGCGTTCCGGGAATAAAAGACGTTGAAAAGACGTACGACGGCGTCCTGCCGCCACTGCGCGTGCCGGCAGGAGGCCGTCGTGGTTCCGCCAGCCGGTGGGCGCGGTGACCTGCCAATACCGAAACGCAATAGAACAAATACTCCCAGTTAGGAACGGAAAGGCCTTGACCCGAAGCTCAGCACGCTGATAAACCTAAAGGGCAGAAAGCGCTTTCCCTCCTGCTTCACACCGCTCGAACCACCCAGAAAGGTTCGATTGCGACGGGGAGTGAAACGTTCCAACTGTCGTGCCGCAGACTCAGCTGCCGACGCATCAAAGGAGATGTCCTTTTGCCTTACCACTCGAAATGTTCCCCCGCATCCCGGGCCGGCCGTGCCTGGAAAGCGGCTCCCCTTGCCGCAGCAGCATCGCTGACGGCCGCCGCACTCGCTTTTACCGGCCTCCCCCTGGCCCAGGCAAACCCCGGCACTGCGCCCGCTCAGTCGGGCACAGAACTCAAGCGTCAGATGGAGAACCTGGACCGCGCTCCTGTGGCGGTGCTGACGGACCAGGGCGTTACCCTGGGCTGGCGGATGCTGGGCCTGGACAAGGACAGCGTTGGCTTCCATGTGATCCGGGACGGCGTCCAGCTCACCGATGAGCCCATCCGCGATACCACCACTTACGTTGACCCTGCGGGTACGGCAACGTCGAAGTACGTCATCAAAACGGTGGGCAACGGCAACGGGCAGGACAAGCTCAGCGCCGAGTTCACGCCGCTCGCCCAGAACTACCTTGCCATCAAGCTGGACAAGCCGGCCGACGGCGTCAGCAAGAATGGAAAGCCCTACAGCTACACGGCCAACGACTCGAGCGTCGCAGACCTGGACGGCGACGGCACCTACGAAATCATCCAGCTCTGGAACCCCACCAATGCGCAGGACAACTCGAAGTCCGGCTACACCGGCAACGTGTACGTGGACGCCTACAAGATGGACGGTACCAAGCTGTGGCGCATCGACCTGGGCCGCAACATCCGCGCCGGCGCCCACTACACCCAGATCCTCGCGTACGACTTTGACGGCGATGGCAAGGCTGAGGTGTCCCTGAAGACGGCGGACGGCACCACGGACGGAGCAGGGACCGTGATCGGCGACCCGGCGGCGGACTACCGGAACAGCGCCGGCTACGTCCTGTCCGGACCGGAATTCCTCACCGTGTTCAACGGTTCCACCGGTGCCGCCATGGACACGGTGCCTTACGACCCGCCGCGCGGTTCGGTGGCGGCCTGGGGCGATAACTACGGCAACCGGGTGGACCGCTTTTTGGCCGGCGTCGCCTACCTTGACGGCGAACACCCCTCCATGATGTTCAGCCGTGGCTACTACACCCGCGCGGTCCTGGTCACCTATGACCTGGTGGACGGCAAGCTGGTGAAGCGCTGGACCTTTGACTCGGACGTTGAGGGAGCCCAGTACAAGGGCCAGGGCAACCACAATCTCTCAGTGGCTGACGTAGACCAGGACGGCAAGGACGAGTTCGTCTTTGGCTCCATGACCATCGACGACAACGGCAAGGCCCTCTACAACACTGGCCTCGGCCACGGCGACGCCATCCACACGAGCGATTGGGATCCGTCCCGCCCGGGCCTGGAGACCTTCGCCGTGCACGAGAGCATGAGCCAGAGCGGCAACCGCGGCGCCACCTTCCGCGACGCCGCCACGGGTGAAATCCTTTGGAGCATTCCTGCCACCCGCGACACGGGCCGCGGGGCGGTCGGTGACATCGATCCCCGCCACGCAGGGGCCGAAGCATGGGCCGTTGGCGGCGACGCTGCCTGGAACTCCCCGGTTGGATACCTGATGTCCGCGAAGGGGGAACGGATTTCCGAGAAGATCCCGGCCGCCAACTTTATGGCCTGGTGGGACGGCGACCTGCTCCGCGAAATCGTTGACCACGACTTCGACGCCGCCACGCAGGTGGGCGTTCCCACCGTCTCGAAGTGGAACTGGGAAACCGAATCCAGCGACCGGCTCCTGACCGCCACCGGTGCAAGGACCAACAACGGCACCAAGGGCAACCCGTCCGTGCAGGCGGACCTCCTGGGTGACTGGCGGGAGGAGCTGGCCTACCCGTCGTCGGACAGCACTGAGCTGCGGATCTACACCAGCACCTCGCCCACTGAGGTCCGGCTCCGCACCCTGATGCACGATCCCATGTACCGGACGGGTGTGGCCCGCGAGAGCGTTGCCTACAACCAGCCGCCGCACCCGAGCTTCTTCATCGGTGAGGGCATGGAGACTCCGGCCGCGCCGTCAGTCTTCTACGCCGGCGCTGACGAGAAGTAGCAACAAGCAGCAACGGCAAAGCGCCGCCCGCCCCGGGGGAGGGGCGGACGGCGCTTTGCTTTTCCTTGGGCGGCCGTTGTCGAGGAACGTCCGACGCCGAAACGTTCGACGCCGGGATGTTCCTCAGGCGGTCGGGTTCCGGTCAGTGCTGGCCGAGGTTGCCGCCAAGAGGCGGCAGGCCGCCGTCGGGCCGGCGCTCGTTTTCGGCCCGTTCGCCGGCGCTCAGGTTCTCGCCCTCAAGCGTCTCGTCCGACTCGCCGGTGGTGTCCACCAGGCCATTCGTCTGGTCGAAGGCGTGTCCGATCCTGTCATCGCCCAGGTCCGCGACTGAACCGGTGGAGCCGGCTGCCGACGTCGTGCCTGTTGCTGGGGTGCCCGTTCCGGTGGCGCCCATTGTTGAGGTGCCCGTCCCGGTGGTGCCGGTGGCTGCGGCATCGGTGGCGGTTGTGTCGGTCGTAAGCGGCGTGACGGTGACGGGCTCTCCGGGAACCACGGGAGTTACCGTTTCGTCGGCCGCCTCCGTTGTGCCCTTGTTGGTGCCGGCAGCCATGGCGGCGGCTGCGCCTGCCACCGCGGCAACGCCAACGCCTGCAGCAACCTTGCCGGATACGCCGGCCTTGCCGGAGTCGCCGCGCGATCCTGCCGCATCCTCGACGCCCGGCGTGCCGACAGGGGCTCCGGAGCTGACGCTGCCGCGCCACGCGCCGCTGGCATAGCCCTCGTCCTCAATGAATTCCTTGAACCGCTTCAGGTCTGCCTCGGCCTGGCGGTCCACCACGTTGAGCTTGTCGCCCACCTTTTCGATCAGTCCTTCGGGCTCGTATTCGAGCGTCAGTTGGATGGAGGTCTGGCCGCCGCCCACGTCCTCGAAGTCCACGGCGCCTGCGTTCGTGGCGCCTTCCGTGGCCGCCCAAGCTACTTTGCGGTCCGGAATCTGTTCCAAAATCTTGGCTTCCCACTGCCTGCGGACGCCGCCGATCTCGGCCACCCACTCCAGCCGGTCGTCACTGAGCTGCGTAACGCTCTTGACGCCGCCCATAAAGTGCGGGAATTCCTCGAACTGGGTCCACTGGTTGTAAGCGGTGCTTACCGGTACGTTCACCAGAATGCGTTTTTCCACCTTCGTGCTCATAACGTCTCCTTCGCTTTCTTACCGGAAGCTGATGAGTCGGTAAAAATCATCAGCATGCTTACCAACATACCTTTTGGGCGGGCGGGTTTCCAGAGTCGAAAGTAGGACCGCGGAACTTGGCGGCGGAATGCGGATGTTAGAGCTAGCGCAGGTGCTTGCCGATCAGCGCCAGGTTCTGGATCACGGCGAGGCCGAACTGGGACGTGTCGTTGGTGGACACGGTGGGTGCCTCGTCCACGGGCAGCAGCACATGCGGCGGTTCAATGGTCCGCAGCGTGAAGGCCGACTCGTGGTTCAGGTGCTCCCCGCCTTCGGCAAAGCTTTCCCACGCTCGGGCGGCCAGGTCCGGATCGTCCAGCCGCGCGGCCGCGTACGCAGTCAGCCGGCTGTGCGCCTGGGTGAGGTAGACGCCCGCCAGCGGCTGGCCCACTGCCTCCACCTGCTCCTCCTTTGTAGCCAGGAAGAGCCGGCAGTACTGCAGCCACGCCCGTTCAAAGTCCGGGTCCGGGACCAGGTCCACCAGTTCGCTGCAGATTTCCACCAGGCCGAACACGGCGCTCAGATGGGACACCTGGATCAGTTCGCGGCCGGTATCGAACCGTCCCATGTCCAGGTCGTACAGGGCCTCGCCCGTGAGGAAGCCGTACTTGAGGGCGCCGATGTCTGCCATGGTGCCCAGGAGCCGGTCGCGGGAGCGCGGGTTCCCGGTGCGCTCCCAGTCTGTGAGCCAGGTGGCTGCAAGAGATCCCCAGTCCGTGCCGAGCCCCACGCCCAGGGCGTTCCGGTTCGGCCGGTAGGTGTCAGCGTCCGGCCGAACCTTCCGTACTGGATCCAGCCCCAGGAAGTTCTGGTCGCTGTCCACCAGTTCGGTGAGCAGGTCTCCCGTGCGCTCGTCCGCCGTCAGGTAGTAGTAGAAGCGGCGGTAGGCGGGCGTGCTGATCCGGAGCTGCTTGGCGCTGCAGCCCCAGTGCTGGACGTTGTGCCGGGAGCCGAGGCCGCGCCACGGTCCGAGATGGTAGACGTCCACCTCGCCGGTGTGCCGGGTCATGGCCTCGGCAAAGCGGAAGATGTCCGCCCGGCCCGAGCGCAGGTACGAGTACCAAAGCCAAAGGTCCGGGGAGAGCTCGGAGTTGTCCCATGCGTAGCCCCCTACGTCGTACCGCCACACGTGGCGGTCGTGGTCGTAGGTGTGCATCACGTCGCCGTAGTTCCAGAAGCCGTACCAGCGCCGCTGCTCCACTTGGCCGGCATAGAAGTCGAAGAGGAAATCCAGATGGTCTTCCAGCTCGGCGCGGGCAGGTGTGCTGCGGTCCACAGGGTCCCAGTCGCCGAAGACGCCCACGGAATGCAGGTACCCGGGGGTGGCCTGCAGCAGGGCGGGGGCGGAAGCCGCGGCGGCGTCGGCGGCGAGGCTTTCCGTGGCCGGGGTGGATTCGTACGCGAAGAGGGTCAACTCATGTGTGCGGGCGATGCCGGTTGCGTTGCCGAAGCCCGGCTCGTAGTCCTCGTAGGTGATCTCAAGCCCCTCGAGCTGTTCCTCGAAGGTGTCCTGGCCCAGCCCGTCGTGGTAGAAGCGCAGGTCCATTGGCTGCGCCTCCGGGGAGTACAGCCAGGCCGTAAGGGAAGCTTCCGCCGTGGCCGCGTTGCGGATGTCCAGCTGGCCCGGATGGGATTGCCAGAAGTTCTTGACGCCCACCCCGAACCCGCCGCGGGCATCCGTCAGGGAACAGAATCCGGCCGACCTGGTCCCGCCGGAGATGCCCACCCAGGCATGGCCCGTTGCGGTGCGTTTGCGCAGTTCGAAGCCGTCCGCGCTGAGCTGGGTTAGCGTGTAGTCGTTCCAGGCGGGGATCAGGTGCAGGCGTTCTGACACCTCGGGGTTCCACTCGGCCAGGGGAGGGGTGGCACGGCCGTCCAGCTGCGCGCGGCGGACCTCCCCGCCCGGGTCCCGGCGGAGGCCTGTCAGCCCGCGGACACCTTCGAGCAGGAATCCGCCGTCCGCACCGGCAATCCGGACGTGCCGGTCATGGAGCTCAGCCTCAAGCGGCACGCTGAACCGGACGCCGAGCCCGGCCAGGAAGTCCTGCTCCGCATCGCCATCCCAGATGAACGAATGCACCATCCTGACGCTGCGGGCGTTGGCGTAGAAATAGAACCGGACCACGAACGGCAGCCAGCTCTGTTTGCCGCTGCCCGCTGCGTCCGGGCGGTGGTGCCCCTCCAGCCGCACCACGGCGCGTACGGGACCGTCCTGTTCAAGCACAACGGCGGTGACCTCGCCGGTGAAGGCCTCGCGGCTTGCCGTCCCGGCGCCCTCCGTAACGTTGTCCTGCAGGAGGCTGACCAGGCGCGCGTTCCGTGCTACCTCGATGCCGCCGCGGGTGAGGCTGGTAAAGAGGTGCGAGCCGCCGCGGTCGATCACCATCTGCAGTGTGCCGGTGTCCACAGTGAGCGCCTCGGCAGTTTCGGTGACGGTGACTCTGGTGGCGCCCGACGGCGGGACGCTGCCTTCGCGGGGTGACGCACCGCCGTCGGCCGTCACTGCGTAGGCCTGGGAAGGTGCATCCGTGGCGGGGAGGGCGATTCCTGCCCACTTGAGTGAGCCGTCGGGCCAGGTGGCCAGGGGCCAGGCCTGGCTGGCCACAATTTCTCCGTCGCCGTCCCGGACCGAAATCCCGCCTGAATCCGCTACCGTTCCGCGGGCAAAAGGCATGCCCCACGTCGTTCCGCCGCTGATCTCCGCAGGTGCCTCGCCGTCGATCCACCTGATGAGGGTCTTGTCCGTCATGTGATCCAATTCCGCTGGTGATTGATGCGCCAGTAATCGCCGCCCGTGGCGGGAAAGCGCTTTCTCAGTGCGGGTTAAAACCTAGTGTGCGTGACGGTGCGCATGCAAGGGGTAGCCGGGATGTGGCAAATGTACGGCGGTGCCGCCATGGGCGCGCGGCTATTCGGTCTTGCCCGCAGCCGGAACGTCCGGCACGTCCGGCAAATCTGCCCCTTCGGCCGGATCCTGGGTGTGGACCCTGATTTCCGAGACGTCCGCATCCGGGTCGCCCTCGGCGGGTGCCTCCGTATGGACCCGCTCATCCTGCATTGGATTCTCGCTCATGACTGCTCCTGACCGGGCCGTGAACTCCGCTACAGATCATTCAGCGCTCCCCGGCCCGGCCTGTCAAGGATCTTCCCTGCTCTGGCCGGGGCCCGTCTTCTGTGCTGGACTGGTGGTGCAGTGGCACCAAGCGCCGTCCAGCCACGGGCGGCACCTTTTCCAAACAGAACATGGACGGCCGGGCGCTGCCCGGCCCTTGGAAGGAACACTCATGGCACCGTTCAAGATCGGTTACTTCGTGGGGAGCCTCGCTACCGGCTCCATCAACCGGGTTCTCTCCCAGGCATTGATCAAACTGGCTCCCGAGGACCTGGAGTTCACGGAGATCCCCATCAAGGACCTACCCCTCTACAGCTACGACTACGACGCCGACTTTCCGCCGGAAGGCCGCGCCCTCAAGGAGGCAATTGAAGCTTCCGACGGAATCCTGATCGTGTCCCCGGAGTACAACCGTTCCATTCCCGGCGCCCTCAAAAACGCTATCGACTGGGCCTCGCGTCCGTGGGGGAGCAATTCGTTCGCCCGCAAGCCCACCGGCATTATTGGTGCCTCGGTGGGCAGCATCGGCACTGCAGTGATGCAGTCCTCGTTCCGCAGCGTCCTCAGCTTCCTGGACGCTCCGCAGTTGAACGCCCCGGAAGCCTATATCCACTTCATCCCTGAGGTGTTCGGCGAGAACGGCGAGGTCAAGGACGAGGGGACCGCGAAGTTCCTGCGCCACTTCATGGACGAATACGGCGCCTTCGTGGCCCGCGTCCTGGCCGCCAACGCACCCGGCCACATCGGCGACCTCGAACCCGACGCGGAGAAGTTGTCCAGGTAAGTCGGCGCTTCCTGCCTCAGGCAGCCAGGCGTACGGATGCCCGCCGTCCCAGCAACGGCGGGCATCCGAGCTTTTAGTCCAGCGGCATGGTTACCGTGACGCTGGTGCCCTGCCCGGGGGCGGAGCAGATGTCTATGGTTCCGCCGGCCTCATGAACGGCCACGGACATCAGCCGCAGGCCGTAGCCGTGGTGCCGGCCGCATTTGGCGAGGTCGCTGTCAAAGCCGTTGCCGTCGTCGGACACCACCAGGCGGATTCCGTGGTCCACAGCGGCGAGCTGCAGGTTGAGCTGCGAGGCCTGGGCATATTTGAAGGCGTTGCTGAGCGCTTCGCGGGCCGACTGGTAGAGAAGGGTGGCGCAATCTGAAGGGATCTCGATGCCCCAGTGCGGGGTATCCCAGCGGATGGCGGTCCCGCGCTGGCGGAGGGGCCCGGTGAGCCGGTCGATGCAGCCGGCCAGCCCCAAAGCGTAGAAGTCGAGCGGATGCTGATCCGTGAGCAAGCCTCCCTCGGCGGTTACTTGATCAGAATCTACTTCGTTTCCCATGACTCCCTGCTCCCCACAAGCTGATTTGGTCCGATGCCTCCAGCGTGGACCTGCAAGGTCAATGGGCAGCAAGGTTTCCCTCAAGATCGCATCAATTCTGCGCGGCGGACGGGCCGCACGGATTGTGTGCACCATTGCAAGCGGGGCCATTCCCGCTTCCGATGGCCGGCCGTGGCTCCGGTTGTCGTTTTCAACGGGTCCTGCCTCAACTCAGCTGGCTGCCGTACCGGGCCGGAGCCTGTACTACGCTGGGCTTTTTGAGGGTTGGCCGGCTTGGGGTGCCGGCAGCCGTGACGAGACAGACCCCTGCTGGGGCCGGGAAGCGGGAACATGCCGGTATGGGTGCAGGCACTGTTGTGGGGCACGGCCGCCGGGGCTGCACTGGTCCTGGGCGCGGCGTTGTCCTGGCGGTGGAAGCTGCCGCCCAAGCTGGTGTCCTCGATCATGTCGTTCGGCGCCGGGGTGCTGATTTCCGCCCTTGCGTTCGAACTGGTGGACGAGGCCGTGCAGGGCGGCGGGCTCTGGCCGACGGCCGTGGGCTTCCTGGCGGGAGCGGTGGTGTACGTCGGGGCCAACATGCTGCTGGCGCGGGCAGGCGCCAAGCACCGCAAACGCTCCGGGGACCAGCAGCCGTCCGAGGCCGATGATCCCGGCAGCGGCACTGCCATTGCGGTGGGCGCACTGCTGGATGGGGTACCGGAATCGGTGGTTCTTGGCGTGGGGATGCTGGCGGGCGGCGCGGTGAGCCCGGCAATGATGGTGGCCGTGTTCATCTCCAACGTCCCCGAGGGGCTGTCCGGAACCGCGGGAATGAAGAAAGCCGGCAGGGGCGCCGGTTACGTCTTTGGCCTCTGGGGAGGCATCGCCCTGCTCAGCGGGGTGGCCTCACTCATTGGCTACACAGCCCTGGAGAACGCGCCGGGCGAGCTGGTGGCGTTCATTACCGCTGTGGCTGCCGGGGGAATCCTGGCCATGCTGGCGGACACCATGATCCCGGAGGCTTTCGAGGAACACCATAACCTCACAGGGCTCACGGCGTCGGTAGGCTTCCTGACCGCCTTCACCGTTCACCACCTCGGGGGATAGGACGACGGCGGGACGCGGCACAGTGCGCGTCCCGCCGTCGTCATTGCTTTGGTCAGAGGCCCTGCCGGGCCAGGTCCTCCGCCACGAGGCGTGCCAGTTCGGTGGCACCGGCGCGGTTGGGGTGCAGCGTATCGCCGGTCATGAACAGGGCCAGTGTTGCCTCCGGACCGATCCCGGTGAAGTACTCGGAGGCCAGGACATTAAGGTCCACCAGATGCACGCCTTCCTCCTGGGCCAAGGCCACGGTGGAGTGGCGGTACCAGCGGTCCACGGAGGAGTGGACGCCGTCTACAAAGTCGGTGGCCCGGCCCTGCGGCGTGACCAGGACGGGAGTGGCCCCGGTGGCTGCAACCTGCCGGACCATGTCCCGCATGATCTCCTTGAACTCCGCCTCGGTGGTGGCGTTCTTGGCGGCGGTGTCGTTGATGCCCATTTCCAGCAGGAACAGGTCGCCTGGCTTGCTGTACTGCAGGATCGCCTCAAGCTGGCCGTCGTTACGGAAGCCGCGGGCGATCTGTCCGCCGGTCGCGATGTTCCGCACGTTGAAAGCTTCAGGATCCACAAACTGCGGCAGCATCTGGCCCCAGCCGCCCTGGACGCTTGTTTCCAGCGGGTAGTAGCTGGCGACCGTGGAGTCACCGCCAACCCAGATAGTTGGGTCCATTTCAGGATGGCGCGAAACCTTCTCGATCTCCACCGAGCTCAGCGTAAAGGCCGTGCCAACCTTGCCTTCGGTGACCAGCAGGTTCAACTGGCCATCCGTCACGGGAATCTCGAAGGAAGCCGTGGCCCCGTTGCCCGTCAGGTTCATCTCCTGGAACACGCCCTCGGCCGCGATGCTGGCCCGTGAAGTGTCGCCCAGTGTGACCGATACCTTGTACAGGCCCTCCTTGAGGTCCACGTTGAACGTGTTGGTGCTCTTGGTGCCGAACTCAAGGAAGCGGACGGCGTCGCTCCCGGCTCCGGTGCCTTTCGCCGGTACGTTCGCCATGTGCTCGGGAGTGTTGAAGCCGTAGCGGATTTCCGGGCTGTACGAGTCTGTCGCGCTGACGCCGATGTAGCCCGGTTCGACCGGACCGCCGCCGAAATCGAATTTGTAGTTGCTCGGCTCCGCGTAGGCAGCGGGCGCGTTGAGGGTCAGGCCTGCGCCGGTGGCCAGGGCGGCGGTGGCGAGGCAGCAGGCCAGAACCTTCAGGAGCGGTTGATGGGAGGGGTGGGGCGAATTGGGTTCGGTCACGTTCATCTCCTTTGATGACGGGTGGAAGCGAGGCCACGACGTCGTGTTGTTGTGTCGATTCAAAGAGGGGGCAAAGCAGCCCGTTGCGTTGGAATGGGGTGCGCGGATATCGAAGCCATCCATAGCTGCTTTACAAAATTTGTAACAGCTCGAAACAGGTGAAGTCAAGAGATTTTGGTAGTTTCATGTGCCTTTTTGTTCCAGAATGTAGCCCGGATTGCCTGCCGACGGAACAAATTTTCGTGCTGTCCCGGCGCCTTTCGCGCCGGGGGCTGTTAGCGTGGAGGCCCAGCCATTGAAGGAGGAACAATGACGATCAACTCACCCGACTCCCTTCCTGACGACGAGCTGCAGGGCGGTGAACAGGGTTCCAAAGGCAAGAACGACGGCGGTGTTCCCGGCGGCGCGGATGGCGTGGGCATCGGCGCCGATGGGGAACCCAACACCTTCGAGCCCGAAGAGGATCCGGACGCAACCAGCGACCCCGAGGCCGACTGAACCAGCGCCATTCCAGCTGCCGGAAACGGCCCCGGCTCAAGGTTCAATCAAGAATCGGCCGATAGGGGCAATATTGACCGCCGGCCAGGTTACCAGCCGGTAGATTTCTGTCTGCTTCCAGTTTTTCCCCAAAGCGGAAGCACAAGGGAAGCCCCCGCGCTGGAGCGCGACTCGCGCGGGGGCTTTCCGTCATTCACCACTGGAAGAGAGCATGGATTCACGCAATTTCAGCGGCCCTCCCAAACCTGATTCAGGCCCTGGCAGCGCCGGCGGCCTGCGCCTCCTCCGGGTGGAGGGTGACGGGGTTGCCCGTGGAAACGCCCATGGAGAGGAGTTCCGGGATCTCATCGGTGACGCGATGGAGCGGTGGCGGGAATCTCTGGCCCTCCGCGAGAACATGGCGGCCAAAGAGTACATCGAGGATTTTCTGTCCTCCACCGGATTCGCGGCCAGCGCCAAGGAGTTAAGCCCTGATCTCTTCGGGGAGGTCGAAGGAATTGCGGCAGGCAGCGGCCAGCCTTTCCACGACGTTCTTGTGTACAACCTGATGGATGAGGAATGGCGCTACGAGAGGGATCCCAACATCGGGTGCAGCACCATCGGCACATTCATTCAGGACGGCGGCAAGAACACTGCCACTGCCGTGCTGGGACAGAACATGGACCTGCCTGCCGCGATGGGTGGATCACAGATTGTTCTGCAGATTGAAAGTGGGGACGGCCCGGACCAGATTGTCCTTTCAGGCGCAGGCATGATCGGACTTCTGGGCGTGAATGCTGCAGGCCTGGCAGTCTGCGTTAACACCTTGCGGGCACTTCCGGCAGCCACGGAAGGCCTTCCTGTCGCATTTGTCATCCGGGAACTGCTGTTACGCCGGGATGCTGCGGCTGCTTCGGATTATCTTGCATCGATTCCGCACGCCTCTGGCCAGCATTACACCCTGGGGGACCCTATGGGCATCCGGGGTTACGAGTGCTCCTCAGAAGGATGTGTTGCCGGCCCCGCCAGCAGGAACCTTCTCCACACGAACCATATTCTGTGGTCGCCGTATGAGGACGATGCCAACCAGGGCCTGCACGCTTTTGAAGCCCATGGGACCCATACCCGGATGTCCGGCCTGCAGGGCGGTCTGGACCAGATCAGAAGCTTGGGCGACATGCAGAGGCTTCTCAGCGCGACCGATAACGGTCTCTGCGTGCTGCCCACGCCCGCGCGGCCGGCCGAGACCTTTTGCGCAGCCGAGTTCCTGCTGACCGCGCCCCCGGTGGTCCGGATCGCACCGGGACGGCCGGACCAAACGCGATGGCACACCATCGCGTGGAATGACGCGGGTAATCTGCGCGGTGGCGCTAACTAGGAGGCCGGCATGAACCTTGTCACTCAGATAGCGGCAGGGGTCTACGCTGTTAGCCTCGTAGCCGTCGGGACGCTGGAAATCTTCTTCCACGGGGATCAACGATTCCGTTCCATCTTCTACGTGAAACCGGGAACCGAAGGTGCCGTCCGCATGTGGGCGATGAATGTTGGCATGTACAACATCCTGACCGCGCTTGGGATCGGGGTCGGGATCTGGCTTGCCAACTCGGGCGGTGAGGCCCGGGCTGCAGGAATTGGATCGTCCTCGTCGCGCTCGCCGCACACCTCATCCTCGGCCCGTGGCTGTGGGTGACCGAGCACCGCCTGTGGCGGAGTGCGATCGGTCAAGCATCGCTGCCTCTCATCGGGATCGTCGCGTTCCTCGTCGCTGGGTGATTCAGCAAGCTGGCAGGTCGCCTCGCCATCACCGTGAGTTCAGGTTCTTCTCCGACCCTTGCCTGAACCCTTCGCTCTGGGTTTTCTCATCGGCAACCCTCACCCCGTAGTGGTAGGCAAGCTTCCCGCCAAGGTAACCGGAGGCGCCGACGATCAGGTAGCCCACCACGCTGAGAACGAAGGGAAGGAAGCTGAAGTCCTGCTTGTCGCTCCCCAGCCGGAGGAAAAAGCTGATGGCAAAGAGGGCGACGGCGGTCAGGTTCAGCGACATGTGGACGAGTGCTGTGCGGTGGGCGGCTGTTCCGCCCGTGAGCGTCATGAAATCCATGAGGCCAAAGACGGCGGCGGCAAGTGCCCCGATGATGCCGATTCCCACCAGCCACTGTGCACCGGTCAGGAAGGGTGCGTCGTCGCTTCCCAGCAGAGCCACGACGTCGAAAACAAGGCTCGCCGTCCACGCCCCGATGGGGATGGTTACCAGGGTGGGGTGGAGCGGGTGCCCGTAGGGTCCCGCCAGTGGGGTCTTGGGGTGCTTGGACAATTGGTGGGCCGTGGGATTTTCCATCATTGCTCCTTATTCCGGGGGTTGTTCGTTGGGTTGAGGACGGGCGGGTTGTCGCGGAGGGCAAGTGCGGCCTGCACCAGCGCGGAATGCGTGAGGGCTTGCGGAAAGTTGCCGAGAAACAAGCCGGAGGTCGGGTCCATCTCCTCGCTGAAGAGTCCCAGCGGTGAGCCCTTCTCCAGCAGCGCCTCGAACAGGGCGGAGGCTTCCTCGTGCTGGGCGGTATTGGCCAGGGCCTGCACCAGCCAGAAGGAACAGGGCAGGAACGCCCCCTCCGTCCCCGGGAGGCCATCCTGTCCCGGCGGATAGCGATAGAGCAGCGGGAATCCGGCGGACAAGTCCCTGCGGATGGCGTCGATGGTCCCCGTTAGGCGGGGCGAATCCGGCCTTTCCAGGCCCGTGAGCGGCAGGACCAGCAGGGCTGCGTCAATGTCCTGGGAACCGTAAGTGCGGGTGTACGAGTTCATGGCTTCGTTGTAGCCGTTCGTGCGGAGCTCCGCCGCGATCCGGGTCCGTTCAGTTTCCCAGCGGAGCCGGCGCCGCGTGCTGAGCCGGTCCGTGGCCGCGATGCGCAGGGCACGGTCCAGCGCGAGCCAGGCCATGACTTTGGAGTGCACGTGCTGGGCAGGGTCACCGCGTACTTCCCAGATGCCGGCGTCGGGCTTCTCCCACGTGGCGGCCACCAGATCCGCGAAGCCCCTCATGGCCCGCCACGTTTCCGACGTCAGCCTGCGGCCGCTCTCCACGAACGCCCAGGCGGCGTCAATGACCCAGCCGTAACCGTCGAGCTGGTGCTGTGAGGCAGCGAGGTTGCCGGTCCGCACCGGGCTGCTGCCGCCGTAGCCGGACCAGTGGGCCAGCTGCCGCTCCGCCGGAACGAGTCCTCCAGTCAGCGTGAGGAGGGCAGGCAGGTGGGGCCGCTGCAGGCGGCTGGCATGGAGGAGCCAGCCAAGGAAGTTCTCTGCTTCCTGCGTCTTGCCAGCGCGGAGGAAAGCGCCGACGCCGATGCTGGCGTCCCGGGGCCAGGCGTACCTGTAGTCCCAGTTGCGTATGCCGCCAGGGTCCTCGGGCAGGGATGTGGTGGGGGCGGCCACCGGAGCTCCCGAGGGGGAGTAGGTGAGGAGCCGGAGTGTGAGCAGGCTCCGCACCACCTCCTGGCGGTAGGGGATGGTTTCGTCAATCTCCTCGGTCCATGCCCGCCAGCTGGCTTCGTCCCTTGCAACGAGGTCCCACGCTGCCGCCGGATCCAGGTGGATCAGGGGTTCGCCGAAGGCCAATGCCAGGACAAGTGTCAGGGGTTTTCCCGGAGTGACGTCGAAGGTAAGGGGGCGCCCGGGCTCGAGTCCGAGGCGGGGGCTCGCTCCAAGGGAAGCTGCCAGGGGACCCCAGTTGCAGACGACGTCGTGCCCCCGCCGCACCCGCGGCAGGCGGTGGTTTTCGCCGACCCGCGGGTCGAAAAGTACCGTGACGGGTACCGGTGACCCTTCCGCGGACAGGCGCCTGACCAGGATGGTGGTGGGCAGCAGCTCGCCGGCCACTTCGGCGATCATGGCCTCGGTGAGAACGAGCCGGCCCTTCCCGGCCGCCCACACCGTTTCCAGCGTCGCCGTATTTTCTCGGTATTCGCGGGAAACCACGGTGGCCGGACCTGCGGGACCTGCGAGGAACCTGCCCGCCTCCGGTCCTCCCAGCAAGGCACCAAAGAGTGACTCGCCGTCGAACGCGGGGGCGCAAAGCCAGTCCACTGACCCGGCACTGGAGACAAGGGCGGCGGTCCGAGTATCGCCAAGGAGCCCATAATCCGCGATGGGGGTGGGCCTTTCCTGCGCCCGGAGGGGGACGGTCCGGTCAAGCTGGTGGGGGGCGGGGTCCAGGTGATTGACGCTCATCGTGCCCCCAGAAGAAGTCCAAGCACTGCACCGTAGATCACGTGGGCCACCCCGGCCACGGCCGGAGTCTGAATGCCGTAGTTCAGGCCTAGCAGGCCGGGTGGCTCCAGCGCCGCCGTCGTACTGAGCCCCGCCCTGGTGGTTGCCATTCTCGGGTGGACGCCGGGCAGCAGGGGCAGGATGACCGTGAGTGCCACCGCTACGTGGAGCAGTCCCAGCAGGGCACCGAGCCACCAGGTTGCCTGCCCCAGGAGCGCGAACACGGCGGCGTAGCCCAGGGCGAAACCCTGCCCCGCGGCGAGATGGATAAAGAATCCCGCCACCCTGGCCTTGTCCGGGTCAGGCGTTACCAAAGTTCCCAGCACCAGCGGGAGGTCCAGCCTGGTCAGCCCCGCCATCTGGGCGGCGATCATCACCGCGGTCAGCGCGGAGGTTGCCAGCAGCCCGAACACGGCCCAGCCTTGCCAGTCCATTCCACGTCACCTGGTCCTGGCGCCTAGGTGCTGGAAGCGCCGGAACATCAGCGCCGGATCCCGCCACTGCATTGTGGACTCCTTCTAAAAGTAGATTTTCTAATTTTAGAAGGCGCAAGGCTTTTAAACAAGCAAAGTCGTTTTAGAGAGGTGTATCCAGCGTCAGCGGGCCACGCCCAGGCGTTTACGGCGCCGTCTTGATCCAATAGTGGCGCTTGCGGTTGCGGGTGTCCTCATACACGCCGCCGCCTGCGGGTCTTTAAGCTCGTCGGGGGACCAGCCGTCTGCCCCCCGGTCCGTCCTGGCGGGCACCGGCGAACTCGGCGGATGCTTCCAGCCAGGACGAGTGGAAGTTTGTTCGGGCGCACGAGTTGGGCCATCACAAGATCCTATGGTCCCTGCCATCCGTCACGAGGCAATCACCCCGTGCCTGGAGCACTCTGCCGTCCAGCCCAGCGGTGCCACCTGGACTTTCATCCGGCGCCGGCACGTGGCGCAATACCGTGGCGGCTCCATCGCCAGGCGCTCGCCGCAGCGTTGGTGAACGTCCGACGGCGGACCGCCGCCGCCGTCGGACGGCTCCCCGCAGTGCCCGCAATAGTCCCCGGTGGTTGAGCCGGGGCCCACGACCGCCGGGTTCCCTGGCCGAGCTTGCGAGGGGAGGGGGCGGTTGGGGAGCGAAACCCCGAGCGAAACTCCGGTGGTTGAGCCTGTCGAAACTCCGGTGGTTGAGCCTGTCGAAACCCCGAGCGAAACTCCGCTCATAGCGTCTTCTGGAGTTCCTTGATAGGCATGTTGAGGTCCACGAGGAGGTTCAGGTCTGCGGTGGCGGGGCGGCCGAGAGTGGTGAGGTAGTTGCCGACGATGACGGCGTTGATTCCGCCGAGCAGGCCGTCGCGCGTGCCGAGGTCGCCCAGGGTGAGTTCGCGTCCGCCGGCGTAACGGAGGACGGTTTTGGGCATGGCAAGGCGGAAGGCGGCGATGGCGCGGAGGGCGTCCTTGCCGTCCATGATGCCCTGGTTTTCCAGCGGGGTTCCGGGGCGGGGGTTGAGGAAGTTCAGCGGGACTTCGTGGGGTTCCAGGGCTGCGAGCTGGGCGGCGAGTTCTGCCCGCTGCTCCACGCTTTCGCCCATGCCGATCAGGGCGCCGCAGCACAATTCCATGCCGGCGTCCTTGACCATATTGCAGGTCTCCAGCCGTTCCTCATAGGTGTGGGTGGTGACGACTTCGGGGAAGTAGCTGCGCGCTGTTTCAAGGTTGTGGTTGTAGCGGTGGACGCCCCAGTCCTTGAGCTGGTCCACCTGGCGCCGGGTCAGCATGCCCAGCGAGCAGGCGATGTTGATGTCCACTTCTTCGTTGATGCGGTCAATGGCGAATTTGATCTGGTTCATCAGCTTGATGTCGGGTCCGCGGACGGCGGCAACGATGCAGAACTCGGTGGCTCCGGTGGCGGCGGTTTCCTTGGCGGCCTTGACCAGTTCGGGGATGTCCAGCCAGACGCCGCGGACGGGGGAGTCGAAGAGCCCGGATTGGCCGCAGAAATGGCAGTCTTCAGGGCAGCCGCCCGTTTTGATGGAGATGATGCCTTCCACCTCCACGTCCTCGCCGCAGTGCCGGAGCCGGACCTGGTGCGCCAAGTCCAAGGCGGCGGGAAGTGCCTCGTCCGGGAGGCGAAGGACCTCTTCGAGCTGAGCCTGGGTCAGGCCGATGCCGTCCTCGAGAACCTGCTGGCGGGCGATCTCCAGGATGTGATGGCCCTTGCTCTGATAGTCCTTGCCGACGCTCGCGGACTTCGGGCTTGTCCGTACATTTTCCTGGATCGTCATTGATTGGTCCTTTGCGCTTGCCGTGGAAGTTCCTCACAGCAGACGCTAGTTCTCCCTTGGCGGCCCCATTTTGGAGGGATTCGACAAGATTTTGACAGATCCAGTAAAGGGCAGGACCAGCTTCAGTAACGCGCGGGCTGGATTTCGGGTCAGGCCGGGATCAGTCCGCGCTCCTGCAGGTCCTGCCACAATTCCCCGGGGACCTCAGCGGACATGCGCTCGGCGCTTTGGCTGATCTGTTCCGGGTTGCTGGCTCCCACGGTGACGTTGACGACGGCGGGGTGGCGGAAGGGGAACTGGATGGCGGCGGTGGGAAGCTCGACGTCGTGTTCTTTGCAGATCCCGGCCAGCAGCCTGGCCCGTTCCAGGATCTCTTCGCTGGCTTGGGAGTAGTTGTAATGGGCATCGGAAGGCAGCTCGGGTTTGGCGAGGATGCCGGAGTTGTAAACGCCGACGCTCACCACCCCTGTGCCCAGCTCAAGGCATCGGTCCAGCAGCCCCTCGCCTGGGCGGCCGTCCGAGCCGGGCTGTTCCAGCATGGTGAACCTGCCGGCCAGCATGAGGAAATCCAGGTTTGCCGCCTCGACGCACTGGAGGGCGGCTCCGGCGGTGTTGGTCCCGACGCCGATGGCCCGCACCAGTCCTTCCGCCCGGACTTTCTCCAGGGCGGGAAGGGCGGAACTCACCGCATCTTCCATGCTGTAGACATCGGGATCGTGCAGGTAGGCGATATCGATGTAGTCCAGGCCCAACCGTTCCAGCGAGTCTTCGATGCTTCGCCTTACCCCGGCCTCGGAGGGGTCCCACTCGCGCCGCAGCGCAGCGGGCACGTCAAATCCCTCCGGGTCCCGGGCATCCTCCATTGCAGGCGACGGCACCAGGACCCTGCCCACCTTGGTGGAGAGGACAAATTCTTGCCGGGGTTTCTTGCCCAGGACTTCGCCCATCCGCCGCTCCGAGAGGCCCAGCCCGTAGTGCGGTGCGGTGTCGAAGTAGCGGATGCCCGCGTCCCAGGCTGCCTCCAAGGTATCCGCCGCCTGCTCGTCGGAGATGGCGCGGTACAGGTTGCCTACTCCCGTACCGCCAAAGCCGAGCCGGCCAAGCTGCTCCCGTAACTGCCTGCTGTCCTGGTCCACGCACTGCTCCTTCGGTTCCGTATCCGCGATGGCAGGAGCCTAAAGAGGGAGCAGGAGACTGTCAATGAAAGCCGGGACTTCGTGTCAGGCGGCAGAACTGGCGGTTGCTGGCTTAAGCGCGATGTCCTGCCGCAGCCGTGCCGCCTGGATGACGATGGCCAAAGCGGCAAAGGCGATGATGGCGCCTGCGTAGGACTGCAGGGTGGGGACCAGTCCGAGAAGGGGCACGAGTTGGCCCGCGATGATCACGGGGACGCTGAATGCCAGATACGCGGCGGCATAGATACCTGAGAAGACGCCGGCGCGTTGGTGCGGCTGGATGTGCGGGCCGATCAGCCGAAGCTGGCCGCCGAATGAGCCACCGAAACCAACACCTCCGAGCACGGCACCGATCCAGACGGCGGGCAGCCAGGTTTCATTGACTCGGAGAAGGACCAATGAGTGCCAGACCGTCCGGCTTTGTCACCCCCGCCACGGCCTGAGCCGCGGCCACCATCCCGGGACATTACGCCGGTAGTTGCGGTACTGCTCGCCGTAGGTGCCGGTGAGGGTGGGCTCCTCGTAGCCTTTCACAAACGCGACCACCGCGATGAGTGCGATTGCGGCGTAGAGCACGAGCCCCCAGCTGGCGAACAGCAGCGCCTGGCCGAGGATGATCGTGAGTACCGCGAGGTACATCGGATTGCGCACGAATCGGTACACCCCGGTGACCACGAGCGTCTCGGTCGGAGCGACCGGAGCCGGCGTTCCGCGGTGCTGGGCGAACAGCGCGAATGCGTGCAGGAGGAAGGCCACTCCGAGGGCGATGGCGATCCAGGCAACCGGCACCACCCAGGCCGCGCCTCCCCAGTCATACGGCCGCCAACCGGAAATGAGCCACGGGATGAAGCCTGCGACGATACCCGACGCGAGGAACAGGAACACGATCGTTCCGATCCATGCGCGTGCGGGAGAGCCTGACCGGGCCATGAACGTCAGGCTAGCCCAAGCTGCTCCCTTTGGGGCAGTCAGCCCGGGTTGGGCAACCCGCAGAGTTCCCCGCAGTTCTTGTCAGGCGTGCGTTGTACTCGTGGGCCGGCGGTGCCGGCCTGCAAACGTGGGAGGCGCAGGCTGGGGGATTTTGGCGGGATCCGCGCCGGGACGTCGTCGTCGTAGTTCCAGGGCGAGTGCTTCCTGCCCGCGGGCCATGGCCCAACGGTGGTTCGCGGAGAAAGCGGGCTTGAGCAGCCAGCTCAGCCGGCGCAGCAGCGGTTTCGACGTACTGACCCGCCAGTCGTAGGTGACCACCGTTTCCGGCCCGTCCTGTTCGAACGTCCAGCGTCCGGTGCCGTTGAGGTCACCGTGGGCGGAGAGGGCGAGTCCTTGTTCCGTGACGGGCTCGGTGACGGTGAGCTGCCATTTGAGGGTGTAGGGCAGCCAGCCCTTGGTGCGCAGGGAGAACGCCTTGCCAGTCCCATCCGGGTTGCCGGGATCCAGCGGCACAACCTCCAAATACACGGAGGGCCACCAGCGGGCCAAGGTTCCGGCATCACCAAGAATGTCCACCACCTCGTGCGGGGTACCGGCCACGCGCCAGACGGTCAGGAACTCGTAGTCGTTGCTGCTTTTCGACTTGCCGGCCATTGTTGCCTCCAGGGCAAGGTTCGATAGTTGACCCACAGTACTCACGCCGTTGCACGTGGTCAACGGCCCGGTTCCGCAGGCTTTAACGGGATGCTTGCGAGAGCTCAGCGCTTGTCCTCCCAGCCATCAACACAACTAAACCCGGCCACTTAGACTGCACCCATGACTGAAACTGAACGAGTCACCGTAGATCCGGTTTTCGAAGCTGCCTACGAAGCCGCGCAAAAGAGCCTCCGGGAGGGCGGCATCCCGATCGGCGCTGCCTTGGCCCGCGGCGGGGAAGTGATAGCCAGCGGGCACAACGAGCGTGTCCAGAATGGTGACCCGATCGCCCACGGCGAGATGTCTGCACTGCGCGTTGCCGGCCGCCAGAAGAGCTACCGGGACATGACCCTTTACACCACCCTGGCACCTTGTGCGATGTGTACCGGGACCATCATCCAGTTCAAGATTCCGCGCGTGGTGGTGGGCGAGGCAGAGACGTTCCCCCGGCGAATTCGACCTTCTGCGATCACGTGGGGTCGAAGTAGTGGTCTTGAACGATGACCGGTGCGTTGACATGATGCGCACGTTCCAGAATGAACACCCTGAACTGTGGGCGGAGGACATCGCCGAGTAATCAACTGCACAAAGGCGCCGATCCAGCTTGCTCCCTTAGACCCCAAAACCTTGCCACCGGTGGGGTAATTCGAGGCGTACTCGCACCCGTGGACAACCGCACTGGGCAGGCCTATGCTGACTGCGCTGGGACCCGGACGACAACGACGGAAAGGGTTCGAGATGGGAATTCAGGAAGACGCCGCAGTGGTGCGGCGCGGTTATGAGGCCTTCAACGCCGGCGATGTGGAGGGCCTCCGGGGCCTCTTCGCCGACGATGCGGTCTACCGTGTGGGCGGCACCAGCGGCCTCTCCGGCGATAAACAGGGCCAACAGGCCATCATGGGCTATTTCGGTGAATTGTTTTCCCGGTCAGACGGCACGGTCAAAGTTGACCTGCAGGACGTTATCCCCGGGGAGCGTCACACGGTGGCCCTGCAAACCGCTCAAGCAGAGCGGAACGGGAAGTCGATGAAACAGAACGGCGTCCTCGTGTTCACGCTGAGAGACGGGAAAGTCACGGAAGTCAGCGAGTTCCAGGAGGACACCGCCGTGGCCGCCGACTTCTGGGCCTGACACGAGCAGCGCTCCGGGCCGGCCGCAAACCGCAGCCGGCCCGGACGCGTCTTCATCAGATGAACTTAGCTCAGGTCGAAGCGGTCCGGCTCCAACCTTCAGGGTTCACAGCTACGCCAGGGCTTTCCGGAAAGCGGCCGCCAATGCGCTGCGGTGCTCCTCCAGCCAAGCGATCCGCTGGTCTTCCAACCGGATCTTCGTGTAGTCATTCTCGGAGAGCCTCTCGCCGTGGCGTGACCGGCTGAGCCGCCCCAGGCCGCGCTTCAACCGTTTGGCCTCCAGCAGCAGCGGCAGCGCCTCGATCTCTGCCTCGTTCGGCCGCAAGTCCCGGCTGTAAGCGGCCAGCAGCTCAGAGACCCGGCCGAGGTCGAGGGCGACCTTATTGTCGGCTTCACCTGGACGGGTGTAGACCTTGCCGACGTCGTGGACGGCGACGGCAAGGTCCAGGACGCGCACGTCCGCGTGGGCACTGTCGAAGTCCAGGACGCCCGCCACCTCGCTGCCGTTGAATACCAGGCTGCCTCGTCGGGCGCCGCCGTGCACCACCACCCGGGGCAGGTGCGGCAGGACTGCGGTTAATTGTGCGACCAGGTGCGCGGTCCGGGTTCTCACGGCCGCATCTACCCCTTCGTCATTTGCCCGCGTGCGCAACTCAAGCAGCACGGCGGGTTCGGCCACTGCCGCTGGAAGGTCGGCCACGGTCTGGTGGTACCGGGCAAGTGTTCGTCCCATAGCCTGCACGTGCGCCGGCGATGCATCGATGAACGGTGTCCCTTGAACTCCCCGCGTTGCGATCCATAACCGGCCGTCCAGCTCGGCATGGTCCTTGCCGGAGCTGGCCGGGGCCACCTCCGGTGCGGGGAATCCCCGCTCCCGGAGCAGCCGCATGAGGCGGAGTTGGCGGGCGAGTTCCTCATGCGGTTTGGACCGGTACGAGCGGCGCAGGTAGTGGACACCATCCGTGGCTTCAACGCGCAGGTGCTCGTTTTTGCCGCCTGCCACCGGGGCAACTGAGTTCCAACCACCCAGTGGCCACAGACTCGCGAGCTCGGACAGCGGGAGCTCCGCCCCGGCACGGTCCAGCAGGACGCCCATGGTCGACGTCATGCGCCTGCCCGCCCTTCTGCCACCCTGTAGAACTCCTCCCGGTAACGTCGGAAGACATCGTTTGCACCGTTGTGCCAGTCGGCGGCCCCGTTTTTCACGTCGCGGTTGAGGCTGTGGAATATATACCGGCACCAGTGGAACCGCAGGTTTCGCAGCCGTTCGACGCCGGCTGCCTCCCGATACGCGCCGAGGAAAGCGTCGCACGGCTGGTCGGCGCGGGAAATGTCGCCGGTGGCTGAGTGAACGCCTTGGCGCAGCCGGTGGAGGAACTCGGCCACATCGCGGGCGGGGTCCGCCGGGGCGCTGCGGTCGAGGTCAATCACTGTAACGGTTTCCTCGGTCAGAAAGACGTGGATCGGCCGGTACTGCCCGTGGCTTTGGGCATGGACGCTGTCCACGGTGTCATGGGTGAGGTCGTCCAACCGTTCGAGCATGCCCAATGCCACCTCAGCGTAGCCAGGACGGTCAGTCGCCACTCTGACAAGGCGTTTGGCCAGGCTCGTCAGCTCCCCTGTCACCAGTAGGGAGTGTGGGGCCCCGACCCGGAGATCCACCTTATGCAGGTGGGCCAGCCATGATCCCGCGCGGGCGCAGCCCTCGGTGAGTTCAGCGCCGTCGTCGAGCACTTCCGACAGTGCTTTGCCCGGGGCTCCCCGGCACAGCAGGACCTTTTCGTCCCCGCACCACGCCAACGGCTCGACAGCCTGGAACGGGGAGCCGGCCCCCAGCCCGGCATTGCGCATGGCCTGCAATTTTGCGTGCACGGCAGGGCCATCCTCGAAGGGGAACAGCTTGGCGAAAACAGGGGGGCCGCCGTCGAGATTGATCTCTACAGTGGCGGCCCCCGATCCGTCCAGCTGAATCACCTTTGTTGTCCACGTGCCTCCGTCCGAGGCGCCCGGAACAGCCGGAATCAAGTGTGGGCGGACATAGCGGTTGAGGAACTCCGGTGCACAGACCCGTTCGGCACGATTGACCTGCTGCTCCTTGATATCGCGGTGTTGGGACGGGATTTGGGTGCGGTTCATGCGTCCTCCTTTACTCGGAAGGGGTTATGGGTAATCCAGTGAACTCGTGCGCCGGACAGTACATGCGTCCTGCTACCGGTGACGCCAGCTATCAAGTTGGTGGGGTCCGGCTGGGTGCTGTGCCCGGTCACGGTCGGCTTCCTCTCAGGTAGGTAGCGGGCTGGTCAGCTTCGACTTCGGACTGTGGTGAGGGATGGCGTCCATTGCCGTGGCTGCCGTTCCACGTGGGGCGTGAGCCGGCGATGCCCTGCAGACGGCACATCTCGCTGTAGAGGCCGCCGCGGGCAATGAGCCGGTGGTGGGTGCCGCGTTCCACTACCCGGCCCGCATCAAGGACAACGATCTCGTCCGCTGCCATGGCGGCGGCCATGCGATGCGTGATGATCACTGTGGTCCGCCCGGATGCCACGCGCAGGAGGGCCTCCAGCAGCGCGTGCTCGGATTGGGCATCCAGACCCGTCGTCGGTTCGTCGAGCACGAGGACCGGGCAGCCCTGCAGCAATCCGCGCGCCAGTGCCAACCGCTGTTTCTGGCCTCCGGACAGCGTTGCCCCGCGCTCAGCCAGCACGGTGTCGTAGCCGCGGGGCAGCGCCTGCACGAAGTTGTGGGCCTGGGCCGCGCGGGCTGCGTCCTGGACCTCTTCCAGCGAGGCATCGGGCCGGCCGTACGCAATGTTCTCCCGCACGGATGCCCGAAACAGCACGGCGTCCTGGGTAACCAGCCCCACTTGGGTGTGCAGGCTGGCGCCAGTCAGGTCACGCAGGTCCGTGCCGTCCAGGAGGACCCGGCCGCTGGTGGGGTCCTGCAGCCGGCACATTAGGGCAGCGATTGTGGACTTCCCGGCCCCGGTGGGTCCGACAACTGCCAAAGTGCTGCCCACTGGGACCGTCAGGTCCACATCCCGCAGGACGGGGCGGTCCTGGGTGTAGGCAAATCCGACCCCGTGCAGGCTCAGCTGCTTCCGGGGTGGGCCGGCGGGAAGGGCACCGGGTTTGTCCTGGATGTCAGGGCTGCGCCGGAGGGTGTCGGCGATGCGGGCCGCGCGCACGCCGGCTCGGGCCAGCTGGGCGGGCAGCTTGGACAGGGCGCGTGTTGGGCCGAAGAAGTCACGCAGGTAGGAGGTGAAGATGACCAGGTCTCCTGGTGTCAGCGCGCCTTTGAGCACACGCTGGGCTCCAAGCCAGATCAGACCTGTGGTGGCTACAGCCACCACAGCGTCCACAGCGGCGCCAAATGCGGCGCTTGTCCGCGCCGAGCGCAGCACAGCAGTGACTGCGGCATCGGAGTGGCGACGGAAGCGCTTGGACTCGTCATCTTCCCGTCCTGCGGCCTTGACCAGCTTGATCGCTACCAGTGACTCCTGCGCTACCGCCGCCAGGTCGCCCTCGCTGTCGCGCGCGTTTTCCTCCACTGTGCGGATGCGGGCTCGAAAGCTGGACACCGTGAGGAGCAAAAGTGGCAGCACCAACAGCAGTGCCAGGCTGAGTTGCCAGTCCATGACCAGCAGCACCCCGGCCATGCCGGCCAGTGTGAGCACGTGCGTTGAGGCGTCAACGAGCGTCACGGTAAGCAGTGCCCGCACCTTGTCGACGTCTCCGGTCAGGCGGGTGGTCAGTTCACCTGTTGGTGTCCCTTCGTGATACGCAAGGGGCAGCCGCTGCAGGTGATCGTAGAGCTTGGTCCGGATTGATGCCGAGACGCGTTCGCCGACCACGGTGAGGATATAGCTTCGGGCTGCGCCGACCAAGGAGTCCAGGACGGCGATGCCGGCCAGCGCCGCGACGACCAGGACGAGGATGTACTGGATGTCCTGGCTGGTGGGGTTCCCAGTGGGTAACAGCACTTCGTCGAAGAGATACTTCAGCGGCCATGGTTTGAGCAGCGCGATGCCCGTCCCGGCGACCGCGAGCAGCGCGGCCAGCAGGCAGCCGGGCCATTGCGGGCGCAGGAACGGTCCGAAGGTACGCAGGATCATGTGGGCCTGCATGACCGGAATAGGAGTGCCTGCGGCAGCGATGGGAATCAGGCGCCTGCTGGTTCGTCTCACCGGGACCTCCCTCCCGCGGCGGCGCTCACGGCCCGTTCCCAGGCGTCCAACCAGTCAGGGACGAACGAGGAGTCCCTGACCGGGCGAACTACGAGGCGGTAGAAAAGGACCTCGGCGAAGGTGCGGGCAACGTAGGCGGGGACGGACCGGACTGCACCTTCATCGCCGCCGGCAGCCGAGTAGTCTTCCAGGAACGCGTCCACCCAGGGCACGGCGGCCGTCAGGTTTCCGTGCCGGGAGGCGCCCATGGTCAGGGTCTGCCCGATGAAATGGCCGAGGTCCCGCCCGGCAGGGGCCCATGCGGCGCGATCGAAGTCGATGACCACGAAACGGTACCGGTCCAAGTGGATGTTCTTGGGTTGGAAGTCGCCGTGTGTGAGCACGCGGGGCCCGTCGGTCCTGGCCAGCTCCTCAATGGTGGCTGCGGTGAGCTCTGCCACTCTCGCGGCGGCCTTGGGCAAGAGCCCGGCCAACGCCTCGGCATACTGGCCCAGCTTGAGCCGCTCGAAGTCTGCCGCCAGGTCGGGCGCATGAACGCCTCTGACGTGATGCAGGCGGGCCAGCCAGCGCCCTGCCCGGCCGGCTTCGGGCGCGGCGGATCGTGGGTCGCCGTCCAAGAGTGAATGCAGCGTGGTGCTTGGGGCCTCCTCCTGCGCGAGAAGCTGACGCGACGGGTCAAACCCGTATGGCTCAGGAACCCTGAGCTCTGCCTCATCGAAGCCGGCCTGACGCAGGCTCCTGAGCAGCCGCCATGCCTGCTCGCCGCCGCCGGCACGGTAGCCCTTGCCGATCACTGCGAGCAGAGTGGAGGTGCCGGACCCGGAGTCAAGGGCTACGGTCCACCGGACAACGGGCCGGCTCCGGGAGGCATGCACAACCGAGCGTGTGAGCACTTGCGCCCGTCCCGGAGGCAGGGCATCAAGCGGTGGCGGCGAAGCGAGCAGGGACTCGGCAATCGCTTGCCGCTGCGCACGTGCATCAATGTCAGGGTTTGGTGCGCTCACGCCCGGTCTCCCGTCAGCTCGCCTGCGGCCAGGGTGGCGAGCCGTTCCCGGCCCGACTTCACCGTTTCCTGGGCGGCCTCCTCGTCAATCTCGCCGAGACCGATGAGCAGGTGGAAGGATCCTGCTTGCGCACGCACGCTGATGAGGACTCCATGCCCCGGGTCCGGTGCTTCCGGGTCGCACCACGCGGTGTCTTCGTCGTCGGCCAGCGCTACCCATACCTGGGTTGCCCTGCTGGAGGCGCCCTGCCAACTGGTTCCTCCAGTACGCTGCAGCTCTGCCACGCCATGGCGGAGCAAACGGTAGTAGTCCGGCGACAGGCACGTATGGATGCTGATTCCGTCTGCCCCCGCAGGCAGGTCGTAGGCCACTAGCAGGGCAGGGGCAGCGTCATCAAGGACCGCCCTTTTGCACAACCCGAACAGAGGGCTGTCCTCCTGCACGTTCCTCAGCTCCGACACGATGATTCCGTCCCCCCAGTGGATGCTGACTTCGTATCGGTCGTGGAGGCCTCCGCCATCTGCCAGGCCGCCGGGGTGGTTGGCCGGCACGTCCATGTAAGTGTTCAGCTCCTCCTGGCGGTTCCAGTCGTCGGTAGGGTTGCCGATTGCTAAAACACCCCCGTTAGGGCCCCGGTACGCCAGGTAGACCAGCCGGCCGCCATGCTCCGGGGCGAGCACCGCGAACAGGTGCTCGCTTCGCAGCACCAGCTCCTCGACGCCGTCGTCGTCAATGTCAATCATTTCGGCCTCCAGCGGGCGGACCTGCCGGCCGAACCATCCGGCGGCGGCGGCCAACACACAGGCGGCCCGCACATGGCTGGCCACAGCCTTGGCCCAAGGGGCGGGCAGCCGGTCGGGGTGGTCAATGTCGTGCCATGCCGTCTCATACCCGGAAGCAAGCACGTGCTTCCAGGCCAGCGCCGTCAGCCGGGGTTCTGCGCCCGCCCGCTCTGCGTCGGCCACTACACGGCGGGCCCGGGCGAGGTGCTCCTGGTAAGGGGCCCACGCTTCGTCCTTGCCCCAGCCGCTGTAGTCTTCGCCCGCGTGCCAATCCTTGGCCAGCTCCACGAAGGTCCCGCGTTCCACAACCCGGACACCCGGGCTCCTCCGGCGCTGGCGAAGCCACGATGACAGGTCCACAGGTAAAAGCTTGGGCTGGGTGGCAAGCCAGCGCAGGAACTCCTCATACCGGCCGAGGGCACTGGGATGCCACGGCCCCACTCCCGCGCTCTTTTCCATGTCGTCCGCGTAGACCAGGATGCTGTCATCACCGGGAGCCATGGGAAGCTCGGCGGCCCGGGACAGGCTGCGCCAGTGGCTCTTGTCATCAGGAGGAATCCAGTAGCGCAGCCGGGTCGACATCGGCACGACCTGCAGGCCCTTGCCGCCCTTGATGCGGTATGGGCGGAGGGCATCCGAAGGAGGAGGGCTGGCCGGGTCAGCGCCGTCAAATTCAAGCCTGTCGCTGACTCCGTGGGTAGCATCGGAGGGATACAGCAGCCGGTCATCGAGCAGGACGTAACGATATCCGCCATTTGGCAGCCGAGGGTCGGTCAGGACCTTGGCAAGGCGGTCCGTATCCCACACCCGCTCAGGGACCCAGCAGATCTCCAGATCGCCCGGTGCGCACCCGAGGTGGTGCCGGTAGAGCCAAAACAACTCCTGCAGTTGCCGCCGGTTGTATTCCCTGCTGAAGGCGGTAAGGACGTTTTCGGAGTATGTCCCGCCCGTGAGTGAGACCAGGCCGACGTCGCGAAGCCGGCGGACCTCCGCCAGGAACCAAGGGTGATGCCAGGCTGCGGCTTCAATCAGTGTCCCGGACAAGTGGAGGTTCAGCGGGACGCGGTACTTTTCGTGCAGCCGCAGCAGTGCACTGTACCCCCTAACGAGCGAGGTCAGGCCCTCCCGGTCCTGATAGCCGTCGGTAATCAGGAACTGATTGGCATGGTGGACGAGCGCCAAGGGAAGCGGAGCGGAAGCCGGCCTCGGCAGCGGTTCCGCTTGGCTGGTCTGTTCGGTGTTCCGGCTGACCTCCATGGTGTTGCGTGAGTGCAGAGCCTCCTCGTACACGGCCACATACTCACGCGCAGGCACCCGCCAGGAGAAGTCTGCCCTCATTGCCCTCCGCTGGAGATGGTTCATTTCGGGCGTCCGTGAGTAGAGTGCCAGCGCGTTGTCCACAGCCGACAGCATGGATACGACGCGGCGTTGCACGAAGACGAACCCCAGGCCTTCGGCCGGATCCTCGACGTAATCGGTCACGGTGTCGGCGAGGCCGCCGGTGCGGCGCACGATGGGGATGGTGCCGTATTTCAGGGCGATCAGCGGCGTCAGCCCGCACGGCTCGAAAACGGATGGCGCAAGGAAGAAGTCACTGCCGGCGTAGACCTGCCGGGCCAGGGATTCACTCGACGTGGGATGGTAGCTCACGCTTCCGGGGTAACTCCGGGTGGCCGCCTGCAGTTGGCGCCGGTACCGGGGCGCACCCTCACCCAGCACCACCACCTGGGCTCCCCGGGCGACGAACTGCTCCAAAGCGGAAGTCAGCAGGCTAATCCCTTTCTGGGATACCAGCCGGGCCACCATGCCGAAGACCGGTCGGTCTGGAGCGGGCTCCAGGTTGCTGAGCTTCTGCAGGACTTTCTTGTTCGCGCTCTTGCCTGCGATGAAATCGCCGTTGTAGCGGGTGTCAATCCACGGGTCCACCCCGGGGCTGAACTCGTCGTAGTCGACGCCATTAAGGATGCCGCGGGCGGCGCCCCTGCGGGCCCGCAGCAGCCCGTCCAAACCCGCTCCCTGGGCCGGGGTGAGGATCTCCTCCATGTAACGGGGACTAACGGTGTTTATCCGGTCTGCGAATGCGATGCCCCGTTCGAGCAAGCTTCCGCTCTGCGGCAGTCCTATCAGCTGGTCGGTCGCGGCCCCTACAGGCCCCTGATAGGCGATGTTGTGGATGGTGAAGACGATCCCGGTTCCTGCTAGCGCCTGCCTGTGCAGTCCCTGCCGGACTTCCTGAGCCACGAGCCCGCAATGCCAGTCGTTGCAGTGAATGATGTCCGGAAGCCACTCTCCCTGGGCAGCCAGCGCTGTGACTGCTTTGGAGAACAGCACAAACGGCATGACGTCGTTGTCCTGATAGCTGTACGGTAACTCCCGGTCGAACCAGCCCGGAGCGTCAAGTGCGAGTACGTCCACTCCGCCCAAGGACGGGAGCCGGCGGACAATGACGCGCTCGGCGATCGGACCCAACGGCACATCGATCGTCAGCACCGGGCTGCCTCCGAGGCCCCTGTAAGCCGGGATCACCAGACGGACGTCAAAGCCCAGCCGGGATAATCTCTTCGGCAGAGCGCTGCTGACATCAGCCAGTCCGCCCACCTTCATGAACGGGTACGCTTCGGCGCTGGCGAAGAGCACCCGTTGCAGCGTAAGGGCCGGGGCAGTGAAAGCGCCCTCCGGCGGTTCCACCTTGCGGAGGACCCCGTCCCTGGTCCCGTTGGCGGGGACAGACGGATCAGTAAGCATCGGGCTGGCATCCTGGGCGCAGAATCACTCCGGTTATTCCGGTGCGGTTCTTCTTCGAGCCAACATCAAAGCCTGGGCGGAGGAACCGGGTCATGATCGCCGTTCCCATCATTGATCGGAACGGCTCCACCGCCAGTTCCGATTACTGGGAGGCCTTGTTCAGGCTCACGGGCGCCATGGCTGTAGGAGAATGCTGAGTTGCCACCCACAACCCGGCACGTCCCCAGGTATCGCGGGGACCGAACCGGCCGCGTAAGAGCTGAGTCACACGGCCAGACACGACTCTGCTTTTCGACGAATTTCCCATCGCGGACAAGCGAAACCACGCCCATTCTGGCATAGGGAACTGTGTGTCCTCAACGGAGAATCACCCCTATTAAAGGGCAATAACCCCCCACAATTCGGGCAACCTCCCCTATTTTGCGGGCAATCACCCTACTTGAAACGGCATGATGAGCAATCCGGGCCGGCCGCAGGAAGCAGCCGGCCCGGACGCAGTCTTCAGTAAACCGAACTCAGCTCAGGTCGAAGCGGTCCAGCTCCATGACCTTGACCCAGGCCGCCACGAAGTCGTTGACGAACTTCTCTTTGGCGTCGTCGCTGGCGTAGACCTCGGCCAACGCCCGGAGCTGGGAGTTGGAGCCGAAGACCAGGTCCACGGGTGTGGCGGTCCACTTCAGTTCGCCGGTGGAGACGTCGGTGATCTCGTAGACGTTCTCCTCCGCCTCGGAGGCTTTCCACTTGGTGCCGGGGGAGAGCAGGTTGACGAAGAAGTCGTTCGTCAGGACCTGAGGCCGGTCGGTGAGGACGCCGTGGTTGGAACCGCCCACGTTGGTGCCGAGGGCGCGCATGCCGCCAACCAGCGCTGTCATTTCCGGCGCGGAGAGGTCCAGCAGGTACGCCTTGTCCAGCAGGAGAGTCTCCGGCGGGAGCTTTCCGCCGGGGCGGACGTAGTTGCGGAACCCGTCCGCCCGCGGCTGCAGGTACTGGAAGGACTCGACGTCGGTCTGGTCCTGGGCGGCGTCGGTCCGGCCGGGCCGGAACGGCACTGTGACGGGGAACCCGCCGTCGTTCGCCGCCTTCTCGACCGCGGCACAGCCGCCGAGGACGATCAGGTCCGCCAGCGAAACCTTCTTGCCGTTGGCCTGGGCGGAGTTGAACTCCTGCTGCACCCTCTCGATCGCCTGCAAAGCGGTGGACAGCTGCTCAGGCTCGTTGGCCTCCCAGCCGCGCTGGGGCTCCAGCCGGATCCGCCCGCCGTTGGCGCCGCCGCGCTTATCGGTCTTGCGGTAGGTGGACGCTGCCGCCCACGCGGTACTGGCGAGCTGCGAAACAGACAGCCCGGAGTCCAGCAACTTGGCCTTAAGCGAGGCAATGTCCTGCTCACCGATCAGCTCGTGGTCCACGGCAGGGATGGGGTCCTGCCAGAGCTGGGCCTCCGGGACCCACGGCCCCAGCAGGTGCGGGCCCACCGGACCCATATCGCGGTGCAGCAGCTTGTACCAGGCCTTGGCGAACGCGAGGGCGAACTCGTCCGGGTTCTCCAGGAAGCGCCGCGAGATCTCCCCGTAGACCGGGTCGACGCGCAGCGAGAGATCGCGTGGTGAGCATCGTGGGCCGGTGCTTCTTCTCCGGGTCGTGTGCGTCCGGAATGATCTTCTCGGCGTCCTTGGCCACCCACTGCTTGGCGCCCGCGGGGCTCTGGACCAGCTCCCATTCGTGCCCGAACAGGATCTCGAAGAAGCGGTTGCTCCACTGCGTGGGCCGGTCGGTCCAGGTTACCTCCAGGCCCGAGGTGATGGTGTCCGGCCCCTTGCCGCTGCCGTACGTGCTGAGCCAGCCCAGGCCCTGCGCCTCGAGGTCGGCGCCCTCCGGCTCGGGGCCCACATGGGCGTCGGCGTCGCTGGCGCCGTGCGTCTTGCCGAAGGTGTGGCCGCCGGCGATCAGCGCCACGGTCTCCTCGTCATTCATGGCCATGCGCTTGAAGGTTTCGCGGATAAACGTCGCGGCCGCGAGCGGGTCCGCGTTGCCCATCGGCCCCTCCGGGTTGACGTAGATCAGGCCCATCTCCGTGGAGCCCACCTCGTCCGACATCTGGCCTTCGCCGATGTAGCGCTCGTCGCCGAGCCAGGTGTCCTCAGGTCCCCAGAAAATCTCCTCGGGCTCCCACACATCCTCACGGCCGAAGGCGAAGCCAAAGGTCTTGAAGCCCATCGACTCCAGGGAGACGTTGCCTGCGAGGACCAGCAGGTCCGCCCAGGAGAGTTTCTGGCCGTACTTCTGCTTGACCGGCCACAGCAGCCGCCTGGCCTTGTCCAGGTTGGCGTTGTCCGGCCAGCTGTTCAGCGGCGCGAACCGCTGGCTGCCGTCCCCTGCACCGCCGCGGCCGTCGTGGACGCGGTAGGTGCCGGCGGCGTGCCAGCTCAGCCGGATCATCAGGCCGCCGTAGTGGCCGAAGTCCGCGGGCCACCAGTCCTGGGAGGTGGTGAGGACCTGCGTGATGTCCTGCTTGAGCGCCTCGACGTCGAGCTTCTGGAATTCCTCGCTGTAGCTGAACGTGGGGCCCAGCGGGTTGCTCGCTTGACCATGCGTGTGGAGCACTGAGAGATCCAGCTGGTTGGGCCACCAGTCGGCGACAGTCCGCGGGCGGTGCCCCTTGGGTTGCGGCGAATCGATCGCCGGGTTCTCACTCTCGCTGCCGTGCGAAGTGACGCTGTCGTGGGCCACAGGGCATCCGCCCTCAGCCTTGCTGTCCAGGCCCTGGGCGCTTCCGGGAGTGCGAACCGGGGGATGTTCCTGGGGATCGGTCAATGTGCTTCCTTCCATCTGGCCGAGGCCGTGGTCGGACTCGGGCGGCCGGTTCAACCCTCCTATGTAACCATGAGCGGGAAGCCCGGGGGAGGGGCCTCTCACATGCTTGCCGGTGCTTAACGGAAGAGGACGACGGCGGGAAGTCCGCCGTCGTCCTCTCTGCCCTGGGTGCCACTCACGTCAGCCCCCAGGACGGTATGAGTTAGCTCGCCGTCACGCTCTCGCGGGCGATCGCGGGCTTTGGCGATTCCGCGCCAGCCTTGTTCGCTTCGAGGTCATCAAGGGACTTGCCCTTGGTGTCGCGGGACAGGAGGGTGGCCAGCGCCGCGACGGCGCAGATGCCGAACGTGGTCAGCCCGATGACCATGGGGACGTTGGTGGATCCCGGCGGGGCGATCGCGGTGAAGATGCTGGGGAAGAACGATGCGATCATGAGGCCGAGATTCTGCGACACCGCGAACCCGGTGACGCGGATCCGCATGGGGAACTGCTCCTGGAAGAACGTTGCGAAGGTGGCGTTCCACATCTGGAAGAAGATGCCCTGGACGACCACGATGCAGACGAAGACCAGTGCGAGGCTTCCCTGCTCGATGGCCCACAGGTATCCGCCGGCCAGCACGCCGCCGCCGATGCCGCCAGCCACCATCAGCATCCGCCGGCCAATCCTGTCGGACAGTGCGCCGAACAGCGGGATGGTCAGGACGGCGGCCACGTTGGCCACGAGGGTCACCCAGAGGAATTCGCTGCTGGTGAAGCCGTTGCCGTAGCCCTTCTGGGTGGCGTAGGAGACACCGAAGATGAGCGTTGCCATGCCCACCACGTTGGTGAACGTCATGATGACGCAGCGGACCATGACCCAGGGGTGGCTGCGCACGAGGTCAACGATCGGGAACCGGGGTTTTGCCTTACCCTCTTCCGTCCGCGCCAGGTATGCGGGCGGCTCCTGCACGCGGCGGCGGATAAGGTAGCCAGCCAGGATCACGAAGGCGCTGAGCAGGAACGGGATGCGCCAGCCCCAGGCCTGGAACTGCTCGGCGGGGAGAATGGCCGACAGGGGAAGCAGGACGGCCGTGGCCAGGATGGAGCCCACCTGTGTGCCCTGCAGGCTGAAGCTTGCGAAGAAGCCGCGCTTGGCGTCAGGGGAGTGCTCCACAATCATCGCGCTGGCTCCGCCGAGTTCACCGGCGACGGCGAACCCCTGGATCAGGCGGAGGATCACCAAAAGGATCGGGGCCAGGGCGCCGACCTGTCCGTACGTGGGCAGGAGCCCGACGGCGAAGGTCGCGAAGCCCATCAGCAGCATGGCAAAGACGAGCACCTTCTTGCGGCCGTGCCGGTCACCGTAGGCGCCCAGGACAACCGCGCCCACCGGACGGGAAACGTAGCCGACGGCGTACGTGGCCAGCGAGGCGATGATGGCCACCGTCTTGTTCTCGGACGGGAAGAAGATGGCCGGAAAGATCAGCGTCGCGGCCAGGGAGTACAGCGCGAAATCGTAGTACTCAAGTGCACTGCCGATCCAGCCGCTCATGGCGGCCTTCTTCGGGTCCCGCCGGCCGGCGCTTACTTCCGGGATGGAGCGGCTTTCACCGGGGATGGTGCTCATTCGATGAATTCCTTCGTCGTCATTGGCAAGGAACCGGATCTGTTCTGTTCCGGATGGTCAAGGTGATCTTGACGGTTCCAGGGCTTTGGAAAGCCCTTTCCCTTGAATCGATTCATTAATCATAGAAGGTGACGCCGGTTACGTCAACGTGAGGAGACCGCTGCGTGCGGAATATCTGCCGGGCGCCCGGGCTTGTCGCTAAGGGGCCGCCGTCGGCATCATTTTCCAACCGCACCTTGCGGGCAGGCCTGTCACAGCGGAAGCCTGCCGGCGGGCGCGGACATTAGTTAAGCAACATGAAGGAGCACCATGACCATTGGCGCAGGAACAGCAGCGGGCAAGGACCGGACGGCCCTGGTTGTAGGAGCCACCGGTATTGCGGGGTCCGCCCTCGTCGATACCTTGGCTGGCGGGGGATGGGCCGTTCTTGCCTTGTCCAGGAACCCCGGTGCTGAACGTCCCGGCGTCCGGTGGCTCTCCGCAGACCTGACCTCGGCTGACTCCCTCGCCAAGGTCCTTGGCCCGGAGAATCCTTCGCATGTCTTTTTCACGGCGTGGTCCCGGCGCGATACCGAGGAGGAGAACATCGCCGTCAATGCCGGCATGGTGCGTGACCTCCTCTTTGCGCTTCGGGGCAAGGACGTGGCACACGTTGCGCTGATGACCGGCCTCAAGCACTACCTTGGGCCCTTCGAAGCGTATGCAGCCGGAGAGATGGCGGACACGCCCTTCCACGAGGAGGAGCCGCGCCTGCCGGTGCCGAACTTCTACTATGCCCAGGAGGACGAACTCTGGGCCGCAGCGGCGGAGCAGGGGTTCACCTGGTCCGTGCACCGGGCACACACCGTGATAGGGCACGCGGTGGGCAATGCCATGAACATGGGCCTTACGCTCGCGGCCCAGGCGGCACTCTGCCGGGAGAACGGGGAGCCGTTCGTCTTTCCGGGATCCGAAATCCAGTGGAACGGCCTGACCGACATGACGGACGCGGGCCTGCTCGCCGAGCACATGCTCTGGGCGTCCACCACACCGGGGGCTGCCAACGAGGCCTTCAACATCGTCAACGGCGATGTGTTCCGCTGGCGCTGGATGTGGCCTCAACTCGCAGCCTATTTCGGCGTGGAGTGGGAGGGGTACCAGAACGAGCCCCGTCCGCTGGAGAGGTCCATGGCCGGGCGGGAGGAACAGTGGAGGCAGCTTGCCGCGCGCCACAACCTCCGCGAACCGGACCTGGGCCGCCTTGCATCCTGGTGGCACACGGACAGTGACCTGGGACGCGGCATTGAGGTAGTGACGGACATGGGTAAGAGCCGCGATGCCGGATTCACCGGCTACCGGCGGACGCTGGATGCCTTCATCGCGCTCTTCGACCGTTACCGGGCCGAGAACCTCATTCCCTGATTTAGGCGGTGACGGAGGGGTGGGAGCCTTCGAGCCGAGCCCGGAATACGCCCTGCGAGAACCGCTCCAACTTCCTCGAAAACCCCGGCCAAAGTGCCAGCCTCCGGACGTAAACTGACCTTCGCACCACCCCTTGTGGACACTGTGTCAGGTTGGAGCCGGCATTGCTCTGGAAACTGCTTGTTGAATACCTGCGGCCGCACCGGCAGCTGCTGATCGCCGTCGTCATCTTCCAGCTGGCGCAGTCCATCGCGTCGCTGTACCTGCCCACGCTGAACGCGGACATCATTGATGAGGGCGTGGCCAAGGGGGATACCGGTGTCATCCTCAACCTCGGTGGCCTGATGCTGGGGATCACGCTGCTGCAGATCGCCTGCGCCGTGATCGCCGTGTACTTCGGGGCGAAGGCGGCCATGGGCACCGGGCGGGACCTCAGAGGCGCCATCTTTGCCAGAGTGGGGGAGTTCTCGGAGCAGGAAGTCACCAAGTTCGGCGCGCCCAGCCTGATCACCCGGTCCACCAATGACGTCCAGCAGGTTCAGCAGCTGGTGCTGATGGGCTCCACCATGATGGTGGCCGCACCCATGCTCGCCATCGGCGGCGTGATCATGGCCATCCGGCAGGACGTGCAGCTGTCCTGGCTGATCGCGGTGGCCGTGCCCGTGCTGCTCATTAGCGTGGGGCTCATCATCATCCGGATGGTGCCGCTGTTCCGGAAGATGCAGAAGCGGATCGACACCGTGAACCGGGTCCTCCGCGAGCAGCTCACCGGCATCCGGGTGGTCCGCGCTTTCGTCCGCGAGGACATTGAGAGCGCGCGCTTCGCCCAGGCCAACGAGGACGTCACGGACACCGCGCTCCGGGCCGGCCGGCTGATGGCGCTCGCGTTCCCCGTGGTGATGCTGGTGCTGAACGTGTCCAGCGTGGCGGTGATCTGGTTCGGCTCGTTCCGGATCGAGGACGGCTCCATGCAGGTGGGCACCCTGATCGCGTTCCTGAGCTACCTGATGCAGATCCTGATGTCCGTCATGATGGCCACCTTCATGGCTGTGATGATCCCGCGTGCCTCCGTCTCCGCGGACCGGATCGGCGAGGTGCTGGGGACGGAGTCGAGCGTGCGGCCGCCGCGGACGCCCCTGAGCAGCAATGTGCGGCGCGGCGAGCTGGAGATGGCCGACGCCGGATTCGCCTACCCGGGTGCCGACCAGCCGGTCCTCTCCGGGATCAGCTTCACCGCCAGGGCGGGGCAGACGACGGCAATCATCGGCAGCACCGGCGCCGGCAAGACCACCCTGGTGAACCTCATGCCCCGGCTGTTCGACGCGACCACCGGCTCAGTCCGGATCGACGGTGTGGACGTGCGCGAGCTGCACCCGGATCTGCTCTGGGGGCACATCGGCCTGGTCCCGCAGAGGCCGTACCTGTTCAGCGGAACCGTCCGCAGCAACCTGCAGTACGGCAAGCCGGATGCCACCGAGGACGAGTGCTGGGAAGCGCTGGAGATCGCCCAGGCGCGCGGCTTCGTGGAGGAGATGGAGGGCGGGCTGGATGCACCCATCTCGCAGGGCGGCACGAACGTTTCCGGCGGGCAGCGTCAGCGGCTGGCCATCGCCCGGGCCCTGGTGAAACGGCCCGAACTGTACATTTTCGACGACTCGTTCTCGTCCCTGGACACCGGCACCGACGCCCGGCTTCGGCAGGCGCTCAAGCGCAGCACGGCCGGGGCCACGCTGGTGATCATCGCCCAGCGCGTGTCCAGCATCATGGATGCGGACCAGATACTGGTGCTCGACGACGGCAGGATCGTGGGGCGCGGAACGCACCGCGAGCTGCTGGAGACGTCGGAGACGTACCGCGAGATTGTGTCCTCCCAGCTGGCGGCGGAGGAGACGGTATGAGCCCGGAACCCACTTCCGAAGCCGGCACCAAGGCCGCGCCCGCGTCCAAAACTGCAAGTGCCGACGTCGTACGCATTCCCCGTCCGGCAGGCGGGCCGGGGCGCGGCGGACCTTTCGGCGGGATGAACGTGCCGGCGGAGAAGGCGATGAACTTCGGGCCGTCGGCCAAGCGGCTGCTGGGCAAGCTCCGGCCGGAACGGGCGTGGCTGATGCTGGTGCTGGCCACGGCGGTGGCCAGCGTGACGCTGCAGGTGATCGGGCCGCGGCTGCTGGGGGAGGGCACCAACCTGATTTTCTCCGGGGTGGTGTCCAAGCAGCTGCCCGCGGGGGTGAGCAAGGAGCAGCTGATCGCGCAGCTGCGGGCCGCGGGGGAGAACCAGAAGGCGGACATGCTGACGCCGATGGCGCTGACGCCGGGGCAGGGGATCGACTTCGGCGCGCTGGGCAGTGTGCTGACGTGGGCGCTGGTGCTGTATGTGCTGGCGTCGGGGTTCATGTGGGTGCAGGCGTATGTGCTGAACGGGGTGGTGCAGCGGACGGTGTTCGGGCTGCGCGAGGAGATCGAGGCGAAGATCCACCGGCTGCCGCTGCGGTATTTCGACTCGATCCAGCGCGGCGAGCTGCTGAGCCGGGTCACCAACGACGTGGACAACATCTCGCAAAGCCTGCAGCAGAGCATCAGCCAGACGGTCACGTCGGTCCTGTCCGTGGTGGGCGTGCTGGTGATGATGGTGATCCTCTCGCCCACGCTGGCGCTGATTGCGCTGGTGACCATTCCGCTGACGCTGGGGATCACGGCGCTGATTGCCAAGCGCTCGCAGAAGCTGTTCGTGGCGCAGTGGAAGCATACGGGGGAGCTGAACGGGCAGATCGAGGAGACGTACACCGGGCATGCGCTGGTGAAGGTGTTCGGCCGGCAGCAGGAGGTGGGGGAGCGGTTCCGGCAGAAGAACGTGGAGCTGTATGAGGCGAGCTTCGGCGCGCAGTTCATTTCCGGGCTGATCATGCCGGCCATGACGTTCATCGGGAACCTGGTGTACGTGGGGATCGCCGTGGTGGGCGGCCTGCAGGTGGCGTCCGGGGCGATGCAGCTGGGTGACGTGCAGGCGTTCATCCAGTACTCGCGGCAGTTCACCATGCCGCTGGCGCAGCTGGGGTCCATGGCCAACCTGCTGCAGTCCGGGGTGGCGTCGGCTGAGCGGGTGTTTGCGCTCTTGGACGAGGACGAGGAGTCCGCGGAGCCCGCTGCTTCTGCTTCGCCTGTTTTTGGGCGGGGGCGGCTGGTGTTCGAGGATGTTTCCTTCTCGTACTCGCCGGACAAGCCGCTGATTAGTGGGCTTTCGTTGGTGGCCGAGCCGGGGCAGACGGTGGCGATCGTGGGGCCAACGGGGGCCGGAAAAACCACGCTGGTGAACCTGATGATGCGGTTCTACGAGCTGGACGCCGGGCGGATAACGCTCGACGGCGTGGACGTCACCTCCGTGCCGCGGCGCGAGCTGCGCTCGCGGCTGGGGATGGTGCTGCAGGATACGTGGCTGTTCGGCGGGACCATCCGGGACAACATTGCTTATGGGCGGCCTTCGGCTACTCCGGAGGAGGTCTTGGAGGCGGCGCGGGCGACCTATGTGGACCGGTTCGTGCGGTCCTTGCCTGATGGGTACGACACGGTGCTGGAGGACGAGGGCTCCAACGTGTCTGCGGGGGAGAAGCAACTGCTGACGATTGCGCGGGCGTTCCTGGCGCGGCCTTCTGTTTTGATTTTGGACGAGGCGACGTCTTCAGTGGACACCCGGACCGAGGTGCTGGTGCAGAAGGCCATGAGTGCGTTGCGGTCCGACCGGACGTCCTTCGTGATTGCCCACCGCTTGTCCACGATCCGCGATGCCGACCTCATCCTGGTGATGGAGGCCGGCCAGATCGTGGAGCAGGGGACGCACGCTTCACTGTTGGCGGCGGGCGGGGCTTATGCGCGGTTGTACGAGGCGCAGTTTGCGGCTCCGGCGGCGGAGGTTTAGGGGTACGGATTAGGCGCAGCTGTTTCAGGCATTGCTTATCTCCGTTGGATGGACCCCTATCGGAAACGCAAGCTGTTGTTGCGGGGGTGATGCCAGTGGAGTGCAGCTTAATTACTAGCGAAAGCCGAAGGGCGGGTTCCTGCGATTTGACTTGATAAAGGGGGTTTCAGTTCGTCAGGAAGCAACTAGTTATCAATTTTGATGACTTTTCGCATTCTTATATATTCAATACATCGTTGGTTGAGGGTGCCAGTGGTCCCAGGACTCGGATCTTGGGGCGTCATCACGGGTGTCCTCGTTGGGTTGCTCCTCCTAGCGGTCGTACGTCTGCTCAGTGAAAGATTCTTCGGATTCGGAATGTGGGCGGAGCGTCGGTCAGGAAAGAGGTGGTGTATGCCGAGAGGTGAGCACAGGCAAGTTCAAGCCATAGAGGTCAAGTCTAGAAGTTACTACCACTACATGTTGGAAACTATATGGACGTGCGGCGCTGGGGTAATGGCAGCCCACTGGCCACCCTGAGCCAACGAGGCACAAGGAGGGGAGACCGCCTTTCCCCTCCTTGTGGTTTCCCGGCGGGATTGGAACTGTCCAGTGCCCGGCAATTTGCTAGGCCCACTCTGGAGGGGCGAAGCCAGGGATCTTAGTCGCTTTAGCACTGAAGCATGCGCTATCAGCGGTGGCATGCTGCTCCTGAGCGGAGATACTGTCACGCGCGGTTCCGCAAGGTGGTGCGGGGCAATGTGGGACCTATAGTCAAACGAGCTTTGGAGTTGCCGTAACATCGGACCATGCCCAATTACGCCCGAGTAACGAACCCTGAGAAGGTTCAGCCGGTACGCAAATCGGTATTCATAGTTTCGCCGATCGGAGTTCCAGGTTCAGAGGTCTATCGAAAGGCAATGTACGCCTTGAAGTACATATTTCGGGAGGCCTTGAAGGGTGATGAGTGGGAGGTTCATCGTGCTGATGAAGGCAAAAGCCCGGACTCCATTGGCCAGCACGTTATTAGAAAGCTGTATGAAGCGGATCTTGTTGTAGCGGATCTGACGGGACACAATCCGAACGTTTTTTATGAGTTAGCTATTGCTCACGGCTGGCGAAAACCGGTAGTTCATTTGATCAGTAAAGGTGAAACGGTGCCATTCGACATCGTCGATCAGAGAACTATTTTTTACGATATCACCGACCTTGCCTCTGTTGAGGAAGCGGTGAAGCAACTCCGCGAGTACGCAGAATATGCCATTAGTAACACCCAAGACCTCGTAACCCCTCTAACCAGTTTTGAAATGTTCAGCCAGATCAGAGCGGATACTTCTGACAGTGCCGACGCCGTAGCCGACGTGTTAGAGCAGGTCTTAGACCGGCTTTCCAGAATTGAAGCGACCCTAGTGGGCGCTTCTCAGGTGCAGCGGCCGGAACGAACGGGAGCAAGTGCCGGACTGCAGAACCAGTACAAAAAGCTGCAGATCTACGCCGAAACCCTAAGGGCTCTTGATAATCGATCTAAACAGGACACGCTTGAGCTATACAAGGTTGAAAATGAGATGGCGGCCCTCCTAGGGCGTAGTGAGGAGTTTGCGAAGCTCGTGGAACATGCGAACGACGCCAAACAAGCATGAAGCAACGGCAGGTGGATGTACCGCAGCCTGTGCAGGTTCATCCGCAGCGGTCGTGGTATCACAGACTATGAGCATGCCCTCCCGATCTTCGACGCACTTGAGCAAAGTATCCGGGGACCTAAAAGCAGCTCCATTGAGCCATCTGCCCGGTAGGCCGTCTCGCAGGAGGGTGACAAAGCCTTGGTCCTTGGACGGGTTGACGTCGACACACATCAACGGCTTTCCCTTGTGTGCTTATATTCAGACGTGAAAACGACTGCATATTGGGGAAGGCGATTTGGTAAATGTGGTGAGGGAATCAGTAACCAGGAGATCCGTTGAGGATCGAGATGTCGTGCCGAGAATGTCTTTTTGGTCCATAATTGGCCTGGGATCGTTCTTGGCCACGTACATGGTTGCCGTTGAACTTCTGTTGTACTGGACCGAGGGCGATTACGCACGGCCGTTCGTTCCGATGGATCTCAAGGAATCTGATGTCCTAGCTGCATTGGCTGCCGTTGCCGCTGGGACTATTGCCCTTCAGGTGATGGCACAAAGTAGCACTTCGTCTCGAGCAGCCACTATGGCGGACTACAACCATCGGATGCTCATCGCATACCTTGCTGTTGGGGGTACAGCAGCAAGTTGCACCCTGGCCCTGTCCTCTTTGGTAGCGGTACTTCTTGACGGTGTTGAGCGGAATCTCAGTTACCTTCTCGTGGTCGTTCTCTTAGCAGCCATGAACTCATTGGTTGCCGCCGACGCCGCCCGGGCGAATAGTGCTAGTCGAATTCAAGAACCCGACGATTCGGGTGATTGAGGCTAGGCATGTGAGCCAGCATTACAACAAGCTGAAGCCCTATCCTAAATTTATACTTTCCCGATGGCGCCGTACTCTAAAATGTCTTTGGCAGGCACTTGCGCTAGGGGCAGTTGCAGGGATTATGGACGCCGTCCTGACGACTGCGAGGTTGGAGAATGCGCCAGTCTATATCTTAGGCAGTCTGGTTATCACCGCACTTCTTTTGCCCTTGGTGCGCTATGCAGGTGTGCAGTGGCACAAGCCCAGTTTGTTTTCCCGTATCGCTGCCCCTATTGGCTCGCTAATGATTCTGGTGCCATCGGGTTTCGTAATAGCCGCAATGGACCGGCACGATGCGATCCTGCACCAAGTTGTACTTCTAGGCTTGCCAACGCTCTTGCCCTTGCTCGGGTTGTTGAGACTAGGAGGTGATGGTCGTTGGATTCTTCCCAGCTGGGTGCCCGGGGCGTTTATTCGTGAATCTGTTTACAGGAAGATTCGCAAAGATGCCGAGAAGGCTGCTCTAGAACTTAAAGACGCTGAGGCAGCCCTGGAAGCGGATCGGCTTGAGGAGTGGGTTGTCGCGGGTGGGTCTAGTGTAAGAGCGAAAAAACGGCTGCAACTGATACTCGAAATTCTCGCAACCAAACGAGAGTAACTGCAGGGCCCGGCTCTAGCCAGAACCAGCCCCGTCGTAGTACACGGACATACGAAGCAATGTTTCGGCGTGTCGCCCGTAACCTGTTTAGATGCCTCGTTTTGCTCTTGATATAGACTCCGTCGCCCGTCCCGTCCGTTCACAGGAACTCCTGGACGCGGTGAACCACCGGGTCGTCATCGCCGACGGCGCGATGGGCACCATGCTGCAGGGCCGGGAACTGTCGCTCGAGGATGACTTCCTAGGGCTGGAGGGCTGCAACGAGATCCTCAATGACACGCGCCCGGATGTCCTCGCGGACATCCATGACGCGTACTTCGCCACGGGCATCGACGCCGTCGAAACCAACACCTTCGGTGCCAACTGGTCCAACCTCTCCGACTACGGCATCGACGACCGGATCGAGGAACTCGCCCGCAAGGGTGCCGAGATCGCCCGCGAACGCGCTGAAGCGGCAGAAAAAACAGACGGACGTATGCGCTGGGTCCTCGGTTCCATGGGGCCGGGCACCAAGCTCCCCAGCCTCGGCCACACCAGCTACGACTACCTCAAGCAGACCTTCGCCCTGCAGGCCGAGGGCCTCATCGACGGGGGAGCGGACGCCTTCCTCATCGAAACCAGCCAGGACCTCCTGCAGACCAAAGCCGCGGTCAACGGCTGCAAGCAGGCCATCGTGTCCCGCGGCATCCGGCTTCCCATCTTCGTCGAGGTGACCGTCGAAACCACCGGTACCATGCTGATGGGCTCCGAAATCGGCGCAGCCCTCACCGCCCTCGAGCCGCTCGGCGTCGACGCCATCGGCCTGAACTGCGCCACCGGGCCCGATGAGATGAGCGAGCACCTCCGCCACCTCTCCAAGCAGTCCTCGGTGGCCATCGCCTGCATGCCCAACGCCGGCCTGCCCGTCCTCGGCGCAAACGGCGCGCACTACCCGCTCTCACCCACCGAACTCGCCACCGCGCACGAGCAGTTCGTCCGCGAATTCGGCCTGGGCCTGGTGGGCGGCTGCTGCGGTACGACGCCGGAGCACATGGCCGCCGTCGTCGAACGTCTTGCGCCCTTCCGCACCGCCGCCCCCGTCACCTCAGAGGCGAAAGCGAGCAACGGCAACGGCGCCGCCCGCGTCCCCACCGAACGCGAAGCCGGTATCGCTTCCCTCTACCATCACGTGAATTTCGACCAGGAATCCGCCTACCTCGCTATCGGTGAGCGCACCAACGCGAACGGTTCGAAGGCGTTCCGCCAGGCGATGCTGGAAGAACGCTGGGACGACTGCGTGGATATTGCCCGCGAGCAGGTCCGCGTCGGCGCGCACCTGCTGGACGTCTGCATCGACTATGTGGGGCGCGACGGCGTGGCCGACATCAAGGAGGTCGTCTCACGTTTCGCCTCGGCTTCCACCCTCCCGCTGGTCATCGACTCAACGGAACCGCCCGTGCTGCAGGCCGGGCTCGAACTCATCGGCGGCCGCCCGGTGGTCAACTCCGTCAACTATGAGGACGGCGACGGCCCGGACAGCCGCTTCGCGCGCATCATGCCGCTGGTGAAGGAACACGGCACTGCCGTGATCGCCCTGACCATCGACGAACAGGGCCAGGCCCGGACCACCGAAGGCAAGGTGGCCATCGCCTCCCGCCTCGTCGACGCCCTGGTGGGCGAATGGGGGATGCGCGTCGAGGACATCATCGTCGACGCCCTGACCTTCCCCGTCGCCACCGGCCAGGAAGAAACCCGCCGCGACGGCATCGAAACCATCGAGGCCATCCGCCAGATCACCACCAAGTACCCCGGCATCAACACCACGCTCGGCGTCTCTCGAACGTGTCCTTCGGCCTCAACCCTGCGGCGCGTATGGTGCTGAACTCGGTGTTCCTGCACGAGGCCGTGCAGGCAGGCTTGACCAGCGGCATCATCGACGCCGCCAAGATCGTCCCGCTCGCCTCCCTGCCGGAAGATCAGCGCAAAGTGGCCCTGGACCTCGTCTATGACCGCCGCGAATACGACGCCGACGGCAACACCACCTACGACCCCCTGGCCATCATGCTGGACCTGTTCGCCGGCGTCGACACCGCAGCACTCAAGGACCAGCGCGCCGCGGAACTCGCGGCGCTGCCTACCGGCGCGCGCCTGGAACGGCGCATTATCGACGGCGAGGGCAAGGGCCTTGAAGAGGACCTTGACCTCGCGCGCAGCGAGGGCATGACCCCGCTCGGCATCATCAACGACCACCTGCTCGAGGGCATGAAGGTGGTCGGTGAACGCTTCGGCGCCGGCGAGATGCAGCTGCCGTTCGTGCTGCAGTCCGCCGAGGTGATGAAGAACGCCGTCGCCCTGCTCGAGCCGCACATGGAGAAGTCCGATTCGTCAGGCAAGGGCACCATGGTGATCGCCACCGTGCGCGGCGACGTGCACGACATCGGCAAGAACCTGGTGGACATCATCCTCACCAACAACGGCTACAAGGTCATCAACATCGGCATCAAGCAGGGCATCGCCGAGATCATGGCCGCGGCGGAGGAGCACAACGCCGACGTGATCGGCATGTCCGGGCTCCTCGTGAAATCCACCGTGGTGATGAAGGAGAACCTCGCCGAGCTGCAGTCCCGCGGCCTCGCGAAGAAGTGGCCGGTCATCCTCGGCGGCGCCGCCCTGACCCGCGCCTACGTGGAGCAGGACCTGGCGGAGCAGTTTGATGGCGTGGTCCGGTACGCCAAGGACGCCTTCGAGGGCCTTGCCCTCATGGAGCCGCTGGTGCGCGTTGCCCGCGGCGAATCGCCGGACGACGTCGGCCTGCCGCCTTTGAAGAAGCGCATCCACAAGGGCGGTGCCAAGCTCACGGTCACCGAGCCCGAGGCAATGCCCGGCCGGTCCGACGTCGTCTCCGACAACCCGGTTCCTTCGCCGCCGTTCTGGGGCACGCGCATTGTGCGCGGCGTGGCACTCCACGACTACGCGGCCTTGCTCGACGAGCGCGCCACGTTCATGGGCCAGTGGGGGCTCAAGCCCGGCCGCGGCGATGACGGCGCCTCCTACGAGGAACTGGTGGAACGCGAGGGCCGGCCGCGCCTGCGCTACTGGCTGGACCGCATCCTCGCCGAGGGAATGCTTGACGCGTCCGTCGCCTACGGCTACTTCCCGGTGGTCTCCGAGGGGGAGCAGGTGGTGGTGCTGCACCACGGGGAGGATCACGACGGCGTCCTCGGCACCGCAGGCCTCCTCGCCCCCGACGGTGGTTCAGGCGGCCCGATCGGCACCGACCGTTTGCGTTTCGACTTCCCGCGCCAGCGCCGCGACCGGCACCTGTGCCTGGCCGACTTCGTGAAGTCCCGCGAATCGGGACAGATCGACGTGCTGCCGGTGCAGCTGGTCACCGCCGGCTCGAAGATCGAGGAGTTCACGTCCAAGATGTTCGCTGCCAACCAGTACCGCGACTACTACGAGCTCAACGGCCTGGTCATGCAGCTCACCGAGGCGCTGGCCGAGTTCTGGCATGCCCGGATCCGCAAGGAGCTGGGATTCGGCGCCGAGGAGCCGAAAGACACGGCAGGGTACTTCAAGCTCGAGTACCGCGGTGCGCGGTTCTCGCTCGGCTACCCTGCCTGCCCGGAAATGGAGGACCGCCGCAAGGTGACGGAACTGCTGAAGCCTGAGCGGATGGGCGTGGTCCTCAGCGACGAGCTGATGCTGCACCCTGAGCAGTCCACGGACGCGTTTGTGTTCCACCACCCGGAGGCGAAGTACTTCAAGGTGTGAGCTGGACTTCGGAGGATTGAGTCAGCGCAGTAGCACCGGCCCGGCATCGATCCGAATCCGGAACAGTGTGTAGGGCTTAACCCGCTGGTCTTTGCCGCCTTGGTAATCCGCCTGCCGGTGCAGCTGGTTGGCGGTGACATAGAGATGTCCGTCGCGGGCCACCGAGAGCGTGTCCGGCCACAGCAGCCGGGGATCGTGTGCCACCGTCTCCCAGGCTCCTTCAGAACCGGAAGCCCAACGGAGGACGGCATTGTGCTCGTAGTTCGTCGCGTAGATATACCCTGCGGCATCCGATTCGAGCCCATCACCGGCGCCGCCTTTGTCCCCTTCCTCGGTGACTGTGGCAGCCGCGGCAGCATCGTCGGCTGACCGATCCAGGAGCGCGTCAGTGGCCACGCTGTAAAGTCGCCGGCTCACGAGGGGACAGTAGTACAGCCGGGCGCCGTCGCTGCTGATGGCAATACCATCGGAGCCCATCGCTATCGCCCGCCGGACCGAGCCGTCCGGTTGCCGGTCGAGCAAAGGCCGCCCCTCGACTACCGGCACGAACCCGGACAATTCTTCTGCCTTCGTCTAGGGATGGTCATGCAGCCGCCGCCAGCTTTCGCCCGTGGCCAGGTCGGCAACCACGATTCCGTTCGGTCCTTGGTCTGAGGAATCGGTGATGTATGCAATACCCTCCTGCCCGCGCCTCAGATCGAAACGGACATCGTTGAGATAGCTCGTGGGCAGGGCGACGTCCTGCGGAAACAGGATGGTCTTAACCACTGTGTCAGTGGCCAGATCGACGCAAACCAGCTTCGGCCCCCCGTATTCCGTGGGTTGGAACAAGGGACTGCCGGTGTCAAGGATCCATAACCTGTTTGCCGGATCAACCACCACGCTTTGCACCGAGATCAGGGTGCCCGCCAGATTATCCGCATCACTGCGGTTAATCTCCTCATTGGGATAGGCAACCGTGTCCCCATCCACCACTTCGGCAACTGTGTACTTCACGTCGTCGCCCCACTTGGGAAAGTTCACAAAGATCCGGCCCTCGTGCGATACCGTGACGCCCGTTGGCATCGCCCCATAAAAGTGGGCCACCGCCTCGAGCTGGCCCAGCGGCTGCTCCACGGGAAGCTCCCGCGCCTGATCAGTCATCACATACCTCTTCCGCTCTCTTCCTCTGTCCACCCTGCGAGCCGTGTACAAGGGCCGTTCAGGGCGCACGTCACCCAGGTGCGTATACATGAATTGCAACGGAGTGGGAAATGGATGGGACCGCTCAGTCCACCCACTCTGGGCGGGAGGCCCCCTGGATAAAAGGCGACCGGCTGTCCCCGGAAAACCCGGCTGGCCGGCCGTTCACGAAATAGCACCGACCGAGCCTTCATGCTAAGTACCCTTAGTAAGGATGTCGAGGGTTCGTGCTAAATGCTGCAAAACTCCACGGTGCACGGCGGCTTCAGCGGTAGTGCGCCAGCGGTTCCGGAGGCGAAGTACTTCAAGGTGTGAGTTGAAGCCAGTCCGTGGCCTGGCGACCGAGTTACGATTCCCGGCGGAGGGTACGGACCTGCCAGCCGTCCTGGCGGCAGTACGTTTGTCCACCTCTCCCATAGGAGAGCTTGAGCCGGATGAGGCTTTGATCTGGTGCCAGGTCTTCGATTACTCCACGTGCAATGACAAAGCCGTCATCCAGCACCTCAATCTCATCACCGGGTCTGATCCCTTTCCAGTCGAAGATTTCGAAAGACATTGGCGTGATCAGGCCTTCCTTGATGCCTTCGGCAATGCCCTGTAAATGCCGGGGGTTCTGCAATGCGAAAATGTGGTCATAGGAGGGAGTTGGGATGTTTGGCCAGCGGCGTTACTTTGATCCTCATGTACGGGTACATGGGGAAGCTGCTGAGGATTTGGTGCAGTTCGTCGTTGGACGCGACTTCGAAGATTGAGTAGTTCGCGTACTCACCGACCACCCGCCAGATAGCGGTTAGCCGGCCGTCCTGCTGCAGGGTTCGGGAATATTCTTTTTCGAGGCTCTGCAGGCGGGCAACCTCTCCGGCGTCGAGGTGCGGCGGGAATTGGACGTCCATGCGGGCAAGGAACAGCATGTTTTTCTCTTTCGGTTGGCGGGGAAGGTGTACTGCCGGGACAGGCTAGGTCAGGCGGTAGGCGGCGAGCTTGTCCTCGTCGATCTCGGCTCCAACTCCGGGCAGGTCGCGCACAGCGATCGTCCCGTCGACGATGCGGATCGGGTCAGCCAGGAGGTCGTCGGACATGTCCAGGAAGTTGGACAGCTCCCCGGCGCGGCGGCTCGTGGCCTCATGAGCGGCGCCGAAGGTGACCGTGGCCAGCGAGCCGATCTGGGTGTCGATCTGGTTGCCCATGGTCACGTCTACGCCGAGTCCCGTGCACAGGCCCAGGATCTCGGTGGCCTCGGTGAAGCCGGAGCGCGCGGTTTTGATGCAGATGGCGTTGCAGCCGCCCGAGATCAGTTCGCGGGAGGCGTCCCCTGCTGTGGGGACGGATTCGTCGCCGACCACCGGGATCGGCGACTTTTCGACCAGGCGGCGGCGGCCCATGGCTTCCTTGGCGTCGCACGGCTCCTCGAGCAGGCTTAGCCCGAGATCCTGCGTGCGTCGGAGTACTTCCAGGGCCTCATTCGCCGTCCAGCCGCGGTTCGCGTCCAGATAGATTTCCACGTCGTCGCCCAGCCCCTCCCGCAGAACGTGGCACGCTTCCACGTCCAGTGACAGTGGCCGGCGGCCCACCTTCAGCTTGAAGGTGGTGATGCCATACTGCTCACGGAAGCGCTGGGCTTCGTCGAGCAGCTCGTCCGCCGGCCGGAAGCCGAGCATGTGACTCACCCGCATCCGGTCGGTGTACCCGCCCAACAACTTGTGCACCGGGGTACCAAGGGCTTTGCCGATTGCATCCCACACGGCAACATCGATGGCGCCCTTCGCCACCTGGTTGTTGACCGTTCGCCGCAGCACGGCGTGAATCCTCTCCCGGTCCACGATTTCAATGCCAGCCAACTGCGGGGCGAAGATCTTGTCGATGATCGCCACGATGGATTCCTGCGTCTCCCCGTATGTGTAAGGGCGGGGAGGGGCATCTGCAAGGCCCACTACGCCGTCGTCGGTGTAAACGCGCACGAGGACGTGGTCGGCGCTGGTGACTTCCCCGCTGGCGAACTTGAGGGGGTGCGTGTAAGCGATGGCGTAAGGGATCGTTTCGATCCGTTCGATTTTCACGGGGCGGGTCCTTCCAAAGCAGACCGACGGGCGTGCTGAAGACTCAGATAACGTTCGGCATCAACGGGCGACCCGCTGCTGGTACTTGCGCCAGCAGCGGGTCGCTTGGGATCACGGTGGGCGTGTTTATGCAGGGTCCAGAACGAAGTCGTAGGAGACTTCGCGGCCGTTGCCATCGGCACGCGGAGTGGGGTCGAGTATCAGCTCGGGCTTCACTGCCGAGGCGATGTCATCGCCCACGTGGGAGTCGCCCTTGAAGTAGAGCTGCGAGGTGATTAGCTGGTAGCCGGGCGCGGAGATCTTCAGGTGCAGGTGCGCCGGGCGCCAAGCGTGCCAACCGGCCGCCGCGATGAGCTTCCCGCAGGATCCATCCGTCGGGATTTGGTAAGGGGCGGGTTGCATGGTGTTGATCTCGTAGCGGCCGTCTGCGTCTGCGATGACGGTGCCCCGCAGGTTCCACTCGGGCAGGCCTGGAGCGAACTGGGAATAGAACCCCTCGTCGTCGGCGTGCCAGATCTCCACTGAGGCCCCGGGCAGCTTTTCACCGGCGAGGTTGGTGATGCGGCCCTGGAAGAGCAGCGGGGTGCCCTGCTCGTCTTCGCGCATCGGCAGCGTGGCCGGCGACTCGTACCGCGGGGAGTCGGGCACGTAGTACGGACCTTCAATGGATCCCTTCGTGCCTTCGCGGTACTCGTTGGCGACCTGTTCGACCGAGTGCTCCACCCAGACGTCCAGGAACAGGGGCCACTCGCCGTCCTCGCCGACCTGGATGAGCCACGCTTTCAGGGCATTGTATTCGTCGTACGTGACCTTCTCTTCGATCACAGTGTCGTTAATGGCCTTGATTAGCCGGGAGGCCAGAAGGCTCACCCGCTCCTGGCTGGACGACGCGGCTGTCTTCTTGTTCTCACGGAAGCGCTCCGTGGCGTTCGCGCCCGAAGCGGCAGCGGTGGCTTGGAATTCCATGGTCATTGCGATCTCCTGAATAGCTGTTGTTTGATTTACGTTTTTTGCGGAAAGAAGGCCACGATGCGCCCCTGAGGCGGGCAGCCCAACGGATCGACTAGTGGCGCTTGAGGAAGATGCTGACGTCGTCGTTGTTGATCAGGTCCGGAACAGTCCAACCGTCTAGGTCGTATTCGCTCATGCACTGGTCCGCAAAGCCGGTCATCATGGATGTGGTCCCTTGGGCCTGGGCCGCGAAGAGCAGTTCGGCCTTCACGTTTTCGTGGTTACCGGAGTAGTTGCGCTCGTACAGTTCGTGGCGGCCGCCGAATTCGGTGCCGATGGCGTCCCAGAGCAGTTTCATCAACTTGACCCGGTCCACAGCCTGGATGCCGTCAGAGCCACGGACGTACTTGTCCAGGTAAGGCCGGATTTCCGGGGTCTTGAAGTCCAGCGCGGAGGAGTTGAGATAGATCAGGCCTGAGGCGACGTCCTGTTCAATGATTTCCTTGATCCGCGGGTAGCCGGTGGCCATGAACATGCGGTAGGCGAGGCCATAGTCGAGCTTCGGCAGCACCGTGCCGTCGGGGCCGGCATCCGGGTTCAGTGCCATGGCGTCGGCGAGGGCGTAGAACATGTTCCGCCAGCCGATGACTTCGCCGGCCCGGGCCTGGACGCCGCGGAAGTCCTTGGTTCCGGCAATTTCGAGGGCCTTGAGCAGTAGGCCGGCGATGAAGTCGAGCTTGACGGCCAGCCGGATGACTCCCTGGAAGGTGAAGCGGTTGAGGAAACCTGTCTGCGGGAAGAAATTGTTGATCTTCTCGACGTCTCCGTAAGCGAAGACGTTCTCCCACGGGATCAGGACCTTGTCAAACACGAAGACCGAGTCGTTCTCGTCCAGTCGGCTTGAAAGCGGGTAATCGAACGGGGTGCCCATTACCGCGGCTTGGTGGGAGTACGAGGCCCGGGAGATCAGCTTCACACCCGGTGCGTCCATCGGCACCGTGCAGATCAGGGCGAATTCCTTTTTCTTGATCGGCAGGCCGTAATGGGCGATGAAGTTGTACTGGGTGATGGCCGAGCCTGTGGCGACGACCTTCGCGCCCGAGACGACCAGCCCGGCGTCGGTCTCCTTCTCGACTTTCATGAATACGTCGCCAACCTGGTCGGGCGGGAGATGCCGGTCGACCGGGGGGTTGATGATGGCGTGGTTCCAGTAGAGGACCTTTTCCTGGGACTCGTTGTACCAGCGAATCGCGTTGTCCTTGAACGGCTCGTAGAAGTCCGGCATCCCGCCCAAGGTGCCGAGGAAAGCCCCTTTGTAGTCCGGGGAGCGGCCCATCCAGCCATAGGACATCCGCGCCCAGGTTTCGATCGCCGTACGCGCAGCCTTCAGGTCCTCCACGCTGCGGGCGGCCTTGAAGAACGGGTGGGTCAGGCCGCCGGAGCCGGTGTCGGTGGGAACCAGCAGCTTTGAGGCGGTGTCCGGGTTGTGGAAGCCGTCGTAGAGGCGGGCGGCCATACGTACCGAGTTGCGGAAGGCCGGGTGTGTGGTGACGTCCTTGACCCGTTCACCGTAAATCCAGACCTCGCGGTTATCGCGCAGGGACTCAATGTATTCGTCACCGGTTTGTGGTTTGAGCGGATTCGCCGGGGCTGTCCGGGCAGACATGTCCGGCAAAGCAGTGGCTTCGGGGGTTTCGATGGTCTCGGTCATGGCCGGTTCCTTTCGGTGGTTCGTCGGCGTCTTCGCCGAACTGGCAGGGATGAAACAGTGAGGAATGTAAAGCGGAGGGAAGGCACGACGCCGGTGTGGCAGGGCTGTGTGCCCGGGCTAAACGGCGGCAGGGACGCGGCCGAAGGCCGCGGCACCGGTGACCCAGCCAGCCTCATGGCCGTCGCCGCACTGCTCCCACGGCGTTCCGCCGACCAGGCTGCCCAGGTGGTGAAACTTGCCGCCGAAAAATATCAAGGGTTCGAGGGGGGTGATTTCGAGGTGCTCGACCTCGCCGATGACAATCAGGTGGTCGCCGCCATCGTAGATGCGCCACGGCCGGCATTCGAGGGTGGCAGCGTTGCCTGCAAGCACCGGAACACCCGTAGCGCTTTGTCCCCAGGCGGGACCTCCCTTCATCGGCTTTCCGGCGAAATGAAGGCAAGTCCCAAGCTGTCCCAAAGACATGACATTGATCGCGAACGGCCGGTCCTTCACCAAGGTGGCCAGCTTTGAGCTGCGCATCAGCGTGACCTGGGCCAGTGGCGGGTCAAGGGACACCGAGGTGAACGCGCTCACGGTCGCACCGTGCGCCTGTCCGTCCTCGGACGTGGTCGTCACTACCGTAACGCCGGTCCCAAACCGGCCGAACGCATGGCGCAGGTCCCGCGGATCGATCGTGGATGGTGCAGACATCGTGTACTCCTGGTGCTGTTGGGCGTGTTGTTCCCCTTCAGCGTGGTGCACACCACGAGGCGACGGGTGTCGCCGGTCACATGATGTCCGCCAGGTGCAAAAAGATGTCCGGTCAGTGCAAATAGTCAGTGCAAAACGAGCCGCTCACCGCATTGGGCGAGGGCGGCCTTACGTTCAGCCGACGGTGTGACCGCGTAGCGCGTCTTGTACGCGCGCGCGAAATAGGCCTGCGATGAGAACCCGCAGCGGCGGGCAACCGCCGCTATAGGCGACTCCGCCTCGGCCTGATCCGTGAGCAGGCGCCGGGCGAGCTCAAGCCTGAGCTCAAGGATGTAGGCACTCGGCGAGCTGCCCGCTTCATTGAAGAGGCGGGCGAGGTGCCTTTCGCTGATGCCCGTGGCGGCGGCCACTTTTGCCACATCAAGTTCGACATCTGCCAGATGCCCGGCGATGTAGCAGCGGGCGGCGGCGAGGTGGCAGGCGCCGGTGCCGCTGCGGTCACCCACGAGGATCGCGGACAGAAGCTCGAGCGCTGCGGCCTCGGTGGTCTCCGCGTCTGCCGAGCCGGCCAGTGCGTCAGACACCAGTCGGGCCAGGGTGAAGGCCCGTCGACTGGCGCTTTGCTCCTGCCGGAAGTCAAAGACGATGGGCTTGGTCAGCGCGCGTCCGCCGGTGATTTCGAGGTAGTCCTCATGCGGGATGGTCAGCACCATTTCCCGCAGCCCGCTACTAAAGCCACGCATGAAGGGGCGATCCACGTCGTAGATGACGGCTTGCCCCGGCCTTAGCGCTTCAAAGCCACCCTGGTAGTAAAAGAATGCCTCGCCTTCAAGGGCGAAGAACACGGCCACGGAGTTCATCGGATGCCGCCGGATGAACGCCTCGCTACGCTCCACCACTTGGGCGCTACCCCTAACGGAGGCGAACTTCAGCGAGGGCAAATGGAGGTTGATTTCGGCCGCCCGCAGCGGTTGTTCATCCATGGTGCGGATGTCGAGCGCGATAAGCGCCCTGGCGTTGTGGTGCTCCCACAAATGCACCCGGTTGTTTGACGGGATGCCGTCGGTGGAGAATCTCAGCGCCTTCGCGCCGCGGGATTGCCCGGAAGTCATGAAAAGGTAGTGTAAGCCCGATCACAGCATGAGCGGTAATTCACTCACATAGGAGCGTTCCCTGCCAACGCCTAAACTTATATGGTCGTAAACGTACCGTGCCTCCTGCTGCCGCAGCGGCGCTGTCAATGAATCGCGGTTGTTAACCAGCCAAAAGGTCCCAACCCATGAACTACACGCCTCGCTCCAGCACCAGCGCTTCCAGCCCGGACGCGTCGGACTCCGGGCCGGGCGGAATCAGACGCTTCAGCGTTCCGGCCGGGCTGAACCTGGGCGAAAAATTTGAATACTGGCGGTGCTGGTACGGAAGCGCCATCGAAGCCCCAGCCCGGTTGGAAAAGACCGAACAACCAGTGGGTCCCGGCTTCAATCCAACCGCCCTAAGCTTGGAAGGCCTTGGTTTCAGCCTTGTTGATGTCAACAATGAACCAGCCAGCTGCCGTTGGACCGCTCCTGCCATTACCCAGAACTGGCTGCTGTACTTCCGAAGTTCCTGTGCCGGGTTCAGCTTCTCGGGACAACCCGAAGAAATTTCCCCCGGAACTGTCAGGTTCCTCGACCTTTCGTCCCCAGGTACCTTCTACGCCCCTGCCGGCCTTAGCGCCGTAAGGATCCAATTCGACCGGCACCTGCTTGGCCTGGACGACAATCGCATGAAACGGCTGCAGGGCCTGGGTGACATTCGGGAAAATCCCTTGGTGCGCGGACTAATCCTTCCCGCAATGTCCAGCTGGCAGCAGGCAGGCATAGACCGGGACATACCGCGTCTCGAACCGGTTTTCCGGTCCATGATGACCGCACTGATCGGCTCACTGCTGGAGACCCCCGTTGATGAAAGGAACATAAAACTCGCGCGCATCGCCGCCATCAAGAAATTCGTGCGCGAGAACTACAGAAACCCCGCACTCGATGTTAACGAGGTCGTGGCGTACTCATTCCTTTCACGCCGAGCCCTCTACTACCTCTTTGAACACGAACCTCTCCAGGTGAACGGATACATCCGCGCACTCAGAACCCTGGAGGCCCTCGAGCTCCTCTCTGACCAAAACTCGTGGAAGCGATCCCTTGGCGACATAGCCGACGCCAGTGGATTCGCAAACCTGACAGCCATGCGCCGCGCCGTCAGGGAGTCAACCGGACTCTCCCTCAGAGACGCGCAAGAAAATCCGGACCTATCCCAGATCAAGGCCGCCGAGCTCAGGAAGCTGACCGGACTGTAAAAACCCCAGAGATCGCGTCCGCTGGGCGGACCGACTGACCGGACGCACCGAATTTCAAGCTCAGAGGCCATTTCGTGCAGACCTCGGCCTGAAGATGGAACATCGCGTGCATATCACTGGACACTGGCGGTTTCAGCTATGCAGCATGGGGAATGGCTCCAGAAGCGGCGGCAACAGCGAAGGAAATGAACGCCGTTCCGAAAGGGCGGTCGCAACAATCGGGGGCCATCCATGATGCAAGATCCGCGCTTCACGGCACTGGATCTTATCCGACAGGACAAGAGATACCTGGACGAACTGTGGCTACACTACTGGGCCAACGGCGGAAGCGCCGGCTCAACCGAGTTCGAGGCCTATCTGTACGGCCTGACTCAATACGACAGCTTCGAACTACAGATCCTTCGCTGGGCGATCGAGGACATAACGGGCGCCGCTCATCCTCGCTTGTTTCACGATGGCCCCATTTAGCCCGCCAAAAAATGCGCCATTTATCCCCGTACTCTCACCCTAAACGCTAGATGCAGGATTCTTGTGCAGAACAAAGTCCGCGATCTCCGCATCGCAGCCGGAATGTCGCAGGGGGAACTGGCCGCCGCCCTTGAGGTTTCGCGGCAAACGATCCAATCCATAGAGGTTGGCCGCTACCTTCCTTCCCTTCGCTTGGCCATCACCATAGCCCGCTACTTCCGGCAGCCAGTAGAGGAAATATTTGATCCCCGCGGGGAAACATCGTCAGTAACGGACGTCGCCGGACCTCAGCCCAAAAGGCTCCCTGACCTGGAGCGGTGAAACCCGGCCGGCGCGGCAGAAGGGGTTACGTCAGTATGGACTGACAGACAGTCCTTGTCCTAGTTAACTGGACTGGCCGAGGCTGACTACAAGGTTGATCGCCACTGCGACGACGAAGGTGGCGAAGAAGTAGGAGAGCAGAGCGTGCCCCAGGGCGATCCTGCGGGAGGGAGTGGATGACTCGTTCACATTGCTCGCGTTGTATGACATGCCGATTGAGAATGCTGCGTAGGCGAAGTCGCTGTACGACGGGTCCTCGTCCTGGTTGAAACGGAAGCGATGGCGGTCGTCGTGGTAGTACATCCGGGCGTACTTGAAGGCGTAGACAGTGTTAACGAGAGCCCATGCGAGCACCACGCCGAGAGCTGCCAGGATCGCGGCGGCCACGCCGATGACATCCTTCTGCTGGCTGCGCATCAATGCAAAGACGACCGCCACGAGACTGACGAACGTCGCGCCGATGATGAGGGAGTCAACGAGCCGTCGAGATTGACCTTCATGGCGGGCGAGTTCACCCGTAGCTTCCGGACCAGCGTGCCATGCCTTTGTCCATGCCCAGATCAGGAAGACGCCGCCAGCGACAGACCATCCGATCAAGGGCGCGAGTTCGGGAGCACCGAGCAGCGCCGGAACGAGTGCGACAACTAGACCAATAATGACCGAAAATAAAGCCTTGCGATCAATGTGCGACATTGCAGAAGCTGCCCTCCAGACTAGATTTCTCAATATCACGGGATATCTCAGGACCTACGGAGTCCTTGGCATTCACAAAGAACCGGGAGATCTGGTTGTTAGTCATAGGCGCTGACCCAAGTTGCCGCCGGTGTCCTGCAGGGCAATACCCGGCGCAGGGATTCCAGCCGCGGTGCCCACTTTGCGTGGGTCACCGCGGCAGGAATTGCGGCGCACATTGGTGCTGTTAGCGCTGGATTTCAGCCGCCGTGGCGGAACGGGCGTCGGGCTGTGTGCGCTCCTTTCGCAGCGTCCTATAGGACGCTGCGAGCCCTACAGCCGCCAGCACCCAGGGTCCGGCCACGATGATCGGGTCCATCCACTGGTGGTTGGTGTCCGCGCGTTTTTGTCCGTATCGGGATTGGATGGGGTGGTGGGAGAACTCGCTGAGCACTCCGGTTTCGGTGATGGGGTTGTCCGGGTGCAGGGTCGCCAGAGACTTCAGGTGGTGTTCGGTGGCGTCCACGCGGTCGGCGGCGATCAGCAGGAGCCAGTGCGCGGCCCGGCCTTCACTGTATTTGTAGGCGTATTTGCGGATGGCGCCGGAGAGCCCTGCGGGAGGGGTGGAGGTCCCGAAGACCGGGGTCAGGAATGCGTGTTCGACGGAGCGTTCCCGGGGGTATTTCTCGGGTTGGCGTTCGGGGAAGTCCCAGTGCGCGCCGGTTTCGATGCCTGGTTGTTCGCGGGGGTAGGAGGGCCTGTCGGCCGGGTCCAGGTCTGCGCCCCATCCCGGGATCTGGGCCCGGAGGTCTTCGGCGGACCTGGGTGGGATGCGTTTGTTGGCGATGTATGGCGTTGCTATCTCGGTCATGGTGCAGGTCTCCTTTCAGGACTAACCGGCGACGACGAGCGGTTTGATGATGTTGTCCAGTTTCGCGGAGAACATGTGGTAGCCCTCGGCGATGTGTTCCAGCGGGATGCGGTGGGTGACGATGTCGCTGGGTTTGAGGTAGCCGTTGCGGATGTGCTCGAACAGGCGCGGCCATTGGCGTTTGACGGGGCACTGGTTCATCCGCAGGGTCAGGCCCTTGTTCATGGCGTCGCCGAACTTCACGGCGCTGAAGATCGGCCCGTACGCGCCCACCACGGACACCGTCCCGCCCTTGCGGACCGAATCGATGGCCCAGTTCAGGGCAGTGGGGGAACCGCCCTGCAACTTGAGCTTTGAGGCGGTGACGTGCTGGAGGAAGTTGCCGTCCGCTTCGGCCCCCACGGCGTCAATGACGACGTCGGCGCCCAGGTAGTCGGTTTCCTTTTTCAGGTGCACCACAATGTCGTCGTACTCGGCGAAGTTGTACGTCTCGGCGTGTGCGAAGGTGCGTGCTTTTTCCAGCCGGTACTCCAGGTGGTCGACGACGATCACGCGCCCGGCGCCCATCAGCCAGGCGGACTTGGCGGCGAACAGGCCGACCGGCCCGGCCCCGAACACCACCACGGTGTCGCCTTCTGCGATGTCTCCGAGTTGGGCGCCGAAGTAGCCGGTGGGGCAGGCGTCGGTGAGCAGCACCGCGTCCTCTTCGTCCATCCAGTCAGGAATCTTGGACGGCCCCACGTCTGCGAAGGGGACGCGCACGAATTCTGCCTGCCCGCCGTCGTACCCGCCGCAGGTGTGGGAGTAGCCATAGATGCCGCCCACCGCCGTCGCGTTCGGGTTGACGTTGTGGCAGTTGGAGTACAGGCCGCGGGAGCAGAAGTAGCAGGAACCGCAGTACACGTTGAACGGCACCATCACCCGGTCCCCGACCGCTACGTTCTGCACGGAGGAACCCACCTCGTGGACGGTGCCCACGAACTCGTGCCCGAACGTCATGCCCACCCGGGTGTCCGGCATCATGCCGTGATACAGGTGCAGGTCCGAGCCGCAAATCGCGCCCCTGCTCACCCTCACGATCGCGTCGTTCGGGTGCTCGATCTTCGGAATGTCTTTCTCTTCGACCCGTACTTTGTACGGTCCGCGGTAAACCATTGCCCGCATCAGTACCGCCTCCTGTGGATTGCTCGTCTTGACATCGAACGTTCTCCTGTCCGGGCTTTCTCAGGCGCTGGCCGGGTGGAGGACGACTTTGGTCCAGCCGTCTTCGCGGCTGTCAAAGTTCCTGTAGCCCTCAGGGGCCTGATCCAGCGGCAGCTCGTGGCTGACGATGAAGGAGGGGCTGGCCTTTCCGCCGGCGATGAGGTCGCGCAGGGCGCGGTTGTACTTTTTGACCGGGCACTGGCCTGATCCCATCGTCTGTCCTTTGAACCAGTAGTTTCCGTAGTCGAAGGCCACCTGGCCCTGTTGCTCAAGTTTGTCCGGGCCTCCAGGGTCCTGGGGCAGGAACACGCCTACAACGCCGAGGCCGCCGACGAACCGCACGGAGTCCACGAGCCGGTTCAGGGTCATGTTGGGGTGTTCGTTTCCGCCCGGGTCGTGCGCCTGGTAGCCGACGCATTCGCACCCCCGGTCGGCCCCGAATCCCATGGTCTGGTCCTTGACGAATTCGACCGGGTCCACTTCCGAATCATCCACGGGGATGGCGCCGATCTGTTCCGCGAGCTTCAGGCGGTCCTTTTGGCGGTCCACGACCATGACTTTGCCGGCGCCTTTGATAATGGCCGAGTAGGCTGCCATGAGGCCCACGGGTCCTGCGCCGTAAATGACGACGGAGTCTCCCGGGTACACCCCCGCCAGCTCGGTGGCGTGCCAGCCGGTGGGGAAGATGTCGGCGACCATGACATAGTCGAGCTCCTTCTCCACGGAGTCCTCGCCCAGGCGCAGGCAGTTGAAGTCCCCGTACGGCACGCGCAGGTACTCGGCCTGTCCACCCTGGTACGGGCCCATGTCCGCGAAACCATAGGCCGCGCCTGCGAGCTGGGGTTCCGGCTGCATGGTGAGGCAGTAATTGGTGAAACCCCGATCGCAGTTCTTACAGAATCCGCAGGCGATGTTGAACGGCAGCACCACGCGTTCGCCCACCTTTACTTTGCTGACCGCCGGGCCGGTCTCAACCACTTCGCCCAGGTTCTCGTGACCAAAGGTGCGTCCGGGTTCGAAGCTGGTCCGGCCCTCGTACATGTGCAGGTCCGAGCCGCAGATATTCGCAGCGGTAATCCTCACCAATACGTCGGCGGGGTGCTCGATTTTGGCGTCCGGTACGTCCTCCACGCTGACGTTGTTCGGTCCTTTGTAAACTACTGCCTTCACTTTTCCGCTCTTTTCTTCTATCCCATCCCGATCGTTGGTCCAGTACTGGTAGCTTCCGGGCACAGCAAAGCAAGGGCCGGCAGGCCGGCGACCCGGAAAAAGGGGCGGAGTGTCACCCGATACGCGTATTGGAGCTGGCGAAGGAATGGGGAAACAAGGATCGAGGCCCTGAGCCCACCCAAGGCTCGTAGGCCAAAAGGTTTTCAGACCGCCAGGCTGTCCGGGAAAAAATCCCGCCTGACGGCTGTACGCAAAAGAGAAACTGCTCGAACCCTCATGCTAAGCAACCTTAGTAACGGTGTCGAGGGGTCACCGGAAAAATGTGGGGAGACCATACCCCGTCAGGGGTCTGCCTCCGGCCAAGGCCGGACTTTTCTGGAGCAACAGCCTAGGTCCGCTCGTGTGCGAGCCGGCTGCGGCGCTCCTCTTCGCGCTTGGAGTAGGCGGCCGCGCGGATTGCTTCGTCTGACTCCAGTCCGGAGCCAAGGGCGCCGCCAACGGTCGCCGCCGATGCAACGAACCAGGCCAGCACGAAGAGGTCACCATAGCCGAGCGCCACGCCGAGGTAGCCGCCCATCACAGCCGGGTCAAGCACGAACAGCGCCCAGGCCAGGTTCACGACGTAGAGCGCCAGATAGCAGATGATCACTCCGATGGTCAGGGTCACCAGCGTGGAGGTGTTGTAGAGACGGGATTTTTCCCTGGCCTCCGGAGAGTTGTCGTCGGGCCGGTCCCACAGTTCGCCGTCGATTACGAGCCAGCCAACAACGAGGGCAATGGAGGCAATGGTTGCGACTATGAGGCGCCACGGCGACAGGGAGCCAGCCAGCAGCCAAACCGTGGAGTTGATCGTGGCGATCGCCCCTGTTGTCAGCGCTGCCACGAGGGCGGACTTGAGCCCGGGCACGAGGAGCCACGGGCGGTTCGCGAGCACCATGCCCACGAGCAGGCGCCAGCGGTTGGTGAAACGGGGGAGTGGCTCCCCGTGCCCGTCCCGCGTATTGCCGGCCAGGCCGCTGATGAGGGCGCGCACCGCATGCCGGGCCCGCGCCTGCATGCCGATCCCCCCGAGCGCCGGTAGCGACAAGACAGCCATGCGGCGCTGCGCGTCGGTCTCGGCCAGCAGGTACCGGCCGTCATCCTCGTCACGGAACGGAAGCTCAGTCAGCCCGATGACGACGTCCCATTCGTGCTGACGGGAGTGATCCCGAAGCCGTGCCAACGCAGTGTCGACGTCCTCGCAATCCATGCTGAATGGCTCGCTCACGATCTCGATGTCCCACGCTTCGCGATCCCCGCCGCCCGGCGGCCCGAGGTCACTGAGCTGGTGCGCGATATCCGTGGGCGCGGCAGGGTCGGCCACCAGGCCGACCTGAATCGGCTTCATCCCGGCAAATTACCATAGAACCGCAAGAGTGACGACCCCGCCGGCGAACCCCTAGGCCGATGCTGCCGGGAACCTTTCCCACACCCGGTGGGCTGCCAGCAGGCCGGCCAATTCCTTGACCAAGGCTTCAACCTCCTCGCCCGAAATAACACCCGGAGCATCCTCTGGTATGCCTGCCGCCGTCAAAGCCCCCGAGCCGCTGTCCAAGGAGGCAATGGCCTTTGCGTGCCGGAACGCCTCGGTCAGCAACAGAACGGCCCGCGGATCCAAAGCGCCCCCGGGAGCCCCGGCCTTGGCGTCAAGCCCGGGCGCGGCGTCGGGAGCCGGAGCGGCACTCGCTGCAACGATGACGGCGTCAAACTCTGTGGAGCGTGCGGTGAGATACGTACGCTGCACGGGGACCCCGCCGTCGTTCTCTGATCCCAGGAAGCCGCCTGCCGGAGCGATGACCAGCGGGACAATGCCCTCCGCGTCCAAGGCCTGCCGTGCCGCGTTCACGGCGGCTAGGTCGCTGCCCTCATCGGCCAAAATTCCAACGATCCGGCCGGCAACAGGCCACGTCTTGCCAACCTGGGACAAGGCAGGGCTGGGGTCGGACTCCGGCACTTTTTCTGTCGCGGCGGGGGCGGGGAGGCCAAGGCCCTTAGCTACTGCAGCGCACAGTCCGGCGTCCACGTTGGCCAGAACCGCAAGCTGCCGTTCCCGGATGGACTTTTCGTAGCACTTGCCCAACTCGAACGTGTAAGCCTGGATCACATGGTCCTGTTCAACAGGGCTCAGGCTGCGGAAAAAGAGGCCCACCTGGCTGTAGTGGTCGTCAAAGGAAGCCGGGTTCGTGCGCACCTTGATGGAAGCAGCGAGTTCCTCCGGCACATCAATAAATGACCCGACATCCTGTCCGGCCAGGAACGGGCAGCCGCCGTCGAGCGAGTTGGGCTGGTAAGGAGCGACTCCGCCGTGGACTGCCTGCTGGTGCATCCCGTCCCGCAGCATGTCGTTCACCGGGGCCTGCGGACGGTTGATGGGGATCTGGCCGAAGTTGGGACCTCCCAGGCGGGAGATCTGGGTGTCCAGGTACGAAAACAGGCGTACCTGGAGCAGGGGATCGTTGGTGACGTCGATCCCGGGGACCAAGTGGCCGGGGTGGAACGCCACCTGTTCGGTTTCGGCGAAGAAGTTGGTGGGATTGGCGTTGAGGGTCATGAGACCGATGGGCTGGACCGGAGCCAATTCCTCCGGTACGAATTTGGTGGGATCGAGCAGGTCGATGCCCTCAAACATCTGGTCTTCGGTGTCCGGGAAGGTCTGGACCCCGAGCTCCCACTCCGGGTAGGCGCCGGCTTCGATGGCGTCGGCCAGGTCCCGGCGGTGGAAGTCCGGATCCATGCCATTGATGATCTGCGCTTCTTCCCATACCAACGAGTGGACGCCCTGCTTTGGCTTCCAGTGGAACTTCACCAGGGTGGTTTGGCCTTCCGCGCTGACGAACCGGAAGGTGTGGACCCCGAAGCCTTCCATTGTCCGGTAAGAGCGCGGAATTCCCCGGTCTGACATGTTCCACATGGTGTGCGCCTGGGCCTCGGTGTGGAGGGATACGAAGTCCCAGAATGTGTCGTGCGCACTCTGCGCCTGGGGAATCTCCCGGTCCGGATGCGGCTTGGCTGCGTGCACGATGTCCGGAAACTTTATGCCGTCCTGAACGAAGAAGACCGGGATGTTGTTGCCCACCAGGTCATAGGTACCCTCGTCGGTGTAGAACTTCGTGGAGAACCCGCGGGTGTCACGGACAGTATCGGCAGAGCCGCGCGACCCCAGTACGGTCGAAAATCGAACGAAGACCGGAGTCTCAACGTCTTTGGCCAGGAAGCCGGCGCGGGTGATTTTGGCCGCGGTGCCGTAGGAGCGGAACACGCCGTGGGCTCCGGCGCCACGGGCGTGAACCACGCGCTCCGGAATTCGCTCGTGGTCAAAGTGCGTGATCTTCTCCCGCAGGTGGTGGTCCTGCAGGAGAATCGGCCCGCGCGAACCGGCCTTCAGGGAGTGGTCGGTATCGCCAAGGCGCAGCCCCTGGGCAGTGGTCAGGTACTGGCCGGACTGGGCGCGCGATGTGGCTGGTGCCCCTGTTGGGCTTCCAGTGGGTGAAACGGCCTCAGGTCCTCGCTGGTCCGGCTTGGGCGGCAGGGGCTCCCGCACTGTTGTGGGTTCTTCCAGACTGGCAGGTTCGCTTGCGGGGACGCCGGGGATGTTGATGTTGCGCTCTTCTGGCACGATTTTTCTCCTCAGGATGGGCAAACTGGCAGTCCTCGGCCGGTAACCGGAAATGCTAAGCGTGCTTAGTACCCTAGGCAACGATTTCCAACACCACAAATTCTTGCCCGGGATGCGGACTTCCATAGGAGTAATCACTGGGGTCGCGAGGCTCGTTAGCGCGCAACGCCGACGGGTGTGAAAAAGATTCTTGCCAGCCCCACACGTAGGACTGGCAAGAATCTTGGGCGAGCATCTGCCAGTGGACCACAGGTACAGGAGCGTGAGTCCGTGCCGGAGAACACCAATGACGGAATGTCAGCCCTTACTGCTTGAAGGCGGCGTCGAAGGAGGTGTTCGACGGCGGGAAGTCGAACTTCTTGAGGGCGGCGAGGGCTTCGGGGGCGCCGTGGAGGCGGTCCATGCCGGCGTCTTCCCACTCGACGGAGATGGGGCCGTTGTAGCCGATCGCTGACAGGGCCCGGAAGGACGCTTCCCAGGGGACGTCGCCGCGGCCGGCGGAGACGAAGTCCCACCCGCGGCGGGGGTCGCCCCAGGCCAGGTGGGAGCCCAGGACGGTGTTCCGGCCGGTCTGGCGGACCTTGGTGTCCTTGCAGTCCACGTGGTAGATCCGGTCCTTGAAGTCCCAGATGAAGGAGACGGGGTCGATACCCTGCCACATCATGTGCGACGGGTCCCAGTTCAGACCGAACGCTTCCCGGTGCCCGATGGCTTCGAGGGTGCGGACGGTGGTCCAGTAGTCGTAGGCGATTTCGGAGGGGTGGACTTCGTGGGCGAAGCGGACACCGCATTCGTCGAAGACGTCCAGGATGGGGTTCCAGCGGTCGGCGAAGTCCTGGTAGCCGGCGTCGATGACCTTGTCGGGGACGGGCGGGAACATGGCGACGTACTGCCAGATGGAGGAGCCGGTGAACCCGACGACGGTGTCCACGCCCAGTGCCTTGGCGAGCCGGGCGGTGTGTTTCATTTCCTCGGCGGCGCGTTGGCGGACGCCTTCGGGGTCGCCGTCGCCCCAGACCTTGGATCCGACGATGGCTTCGTGGCGGAAGTCGATGGGGTCATCGCACACGGCCTGGCCCTTGAGGTGGTTGGAGATGGCCCACACCTTGAGGTTGTACTTCTCCAGCACGGCGAGTTTGGATTCGACGTAGCCGGGTTCGTCCCAGCGCCAGGCGTCCAGGTGGTCGCCGGAGACGGCAATTTCCAGGCCGTCATAGCCCCACCCGGAGGCAAGCCGGGCGACTTCCTCGAAGGGAAGGTCGGCCCACTGGCCGGTGAACAAGGTAAACGACCGGGGCTCTTGATAGGTCATGATTGTTTCCGTTCTGGTGGGATCGCTTACGCAGCGGCGTAAGCGATGACGTTTTCTTTGGTTGCTTGGGCTTTGTCCAGTTCGGCCACCACTCGGCCAGCCCGCATAACCATCACTCGGTCCGAGAGCTCGAGCAGCTCGGGGAGCTCGCTGGAGATCACGAGCACGGCCACGCCTTTGCGGGCCAGCTGTTCGATCAAACGGTGGATCTCGGCCTTCGCGCCGATGTCGATGCCCTTTGTTGGCTCGTCCAGGATGAGGACCTTGGGATTGCTTGCCAGGCAGCGGGCGATGATGACCTTTTGCTGGTTGCCGCCGGACAGGGACTGTATCGGGGTTTCAGCGGACGGGGTCCTGACATCGAGTTCCTTGATGTAGCCGTTGACCATGTTCTTTTCATAGCCCCGCTGCAGGATGCCCCATTTGCTGACCTGCTTGAGGAGCGTCAGGGTGGTGTTTTCGCGGATGGACAGCATTGGAATGATGGCCTGCAGCTTTCGCTCTTCCGGGACAAGGGCAATGCCGGCGGCGATGCCGGCCGAGGCGCCATGGAGATTAAGTTTCCGGCCGTTTACCTTGACCGTTCCCGCGTCGGCTTTGTCTGCCCCGTAGATGCATCGGGCGACCTCGGTCCGGCCCGCACCGACGAGCCCAGCGAGTCCAACAATCTCTCCTGCGTGCAGCTGGAGGTCCACGTCCTCAAAGGCACCGGCAAGGCTTAGGCCCCGAGCTTCAAGGACAAGTTCACCGCGTTCGCGGGGAATGTGCTCGTAGAGGTCAACGTCCTTGCCCACCATCAGCTGCACCACTGAACGGGCGTCGAGTTCATCCGCCGGGACGGAGGAGGCCACCGTTTTGCCTTCGCGGATGACGGTGATCCGGTCGGCCAGTGTGAAGACTTCCTCCAGTTTGTGCGAAACGTACATGATCGCGAGGCCCTTGCTCCGCAGCTCGTCGACGAGCTTGTACAGTTTTTCAACGTCTTGCTCGGTCAGGGCCGTGGTGGGTTCATCCATGATGATGACCCTGGCGTCCTGGGCTATGGCGCGTGCGATTTCCACCATTTGACCGTCCACGGTTGAGAGTGCCATGGCAGGGGTGTCGAGATTGAGGTGGGGTGCGACCTGGTCCAGGGCCTTGCGAGCCCGCTTGCGGATCTCCCGGCGGGAGAGGATGCCGTTCTGTCCGCCCCAGTTTCCCAAAAGAACATTCTCAGCCACGGACAGATCCGGGACCAGGTTGTGCTCCTGGTAGATGGTGGCGATGCCGGCGGCCTTGGAGGCCACCGTGCTGGAGGGCATGAGCTCGCCGTCCACGTACACGCCGCCTTCGTCCGGAGTGTAGAACCCGCTGAGTGTCTTGATCAGCGTTGATTTTCCAGCTCCGTTTTCGCCGCAGACGCAGTGCACCTCTCCGGCATGAAGCTCAAAGTTCATGCCGGAGAGGGCGACTACGCCCGGAAACAGTTTTACGAGATTGCGTGCTTCAACGATTGCTGACGCACGTCCGGGCTTCTCGGTCATGCCAGTTCCCTCCTCAGGAAGGTGAGTCCGTCGCGGGCCAGCGCGTCCATGGATGGCGCCACCGGCCGCCAGAGCGAAACGGCCTTGGCGATTTCCTCGACAGTGGGAAGGAATGATTCGACCACAATGGAACCTTGGTAGTTGATCGTTTTCAGTGCGTCGAACGTCTCGGACCACGGCACGTGCCCGCTGCCGGGCGTTCCGCGGTCGTTTTCTGACACCTGGAAGTGGAAGACCTTGTCACCGGCGGCAGTGATAGCCGCGCCGATGTTCTTCTCTTCGATGTTCATGTGGAACGTGTCGAGCATCAGGCCGACGTTGTCCCGGCCGATCAGCTCGCACAGTTCCAGACCCTGTTCGACCGTGTTGACCAGGTCGGTTTCGAACCGGTTGAGGGGTTCTATGGCCAGGGTGACGCCGCGTTCTGCGGCGTAATCGGCCACTTCACGCAGGCTGTCGGCCGCCCACTGGCGCTGCTGCTGGCGTTCCCCGTGGGGAAGCAGCCGGGCTTTGCCGGTAGCGGAGTACATCGGGCCGGCCACGTGGGGTGACCCGACCGCCTGGGCGATGTCGACACACACTTTCAGGTAGTCGATGCCCTGCCGCCGCTTCTGCGGGTCCTCGTGCGAGACGTCGCGGTCCGGTCCAAACGCACCGCAGATTGACACAGGCAGTCCGGTTCGTTCTGAGGCCTCCTTCAGTGCTTCCGCGCTGACCACTGCGGGATCTTCAATGCAAACCTCGATCAGGTCGTAGCCCATCTCCTTGGCGACATCGAACTGATCGACATCGTTGTCGGTGAACGGGGAGACGAGGATGAAAGTGCTGACGCCGAACTCGTATTTACTCATTGGGCCACAGCTCCTGTTCCAGCTTCTTCATTTCGTTAATAGCCTTTTCGGTATAGGAGTCCAGGAATTCCAGGTGGCCGTTGCGTGCCATCATGGCGAAGGGGTTCGACGCGGCGGGCAGGAGCTCGAACGTCAGGTAGCCGTCGAAGTTGATGTCTTTCAACGTCTGCAGGGTCGGGCGGAAGTCGGTGTGTCCTACGCCAGGGGCTGCACGGGTTGAATCGGCGAGGTGGACGTGGTTGACCTTGCTGCCGGCACGGGCGAAGGCGCCATGAATGCTGTCTTCTTCGATGTTCATGTGGAAGAGGTCGCCGTGCACGCCCCCGTTTTTCAGACCGGTAGCGTCCAGAAGTTCAACGGCGCGGTCGAGCCGGTTCAGGAAATGCGTCTCGTAGCGGTTCCACGCTTCGAGGGTGATGTTGACGCCAACACTGGCTGCATATTCGCCGAGGGTGCGGACGTTCTCCACAGCCCATTCCCATTCCTGTTCGTCGCTGGCCAGGGCCTCGGTCTTACCCACCGGGGACGGGCCGACGATGATGGTCGGAGCTCCGACGGCGGCGGCGAAGTCGGCTACCGACTTGCCGTAGTCCAGGGCCTTCTGCCGGTTGGCGGCGCTGGGGTTGATCAGGTCGCGTTCCTCGCCGAACCAAATGCTGCAAATGGAGCTGACATCGATGCCTGCGTCCTTGGTGAGGCGGTTGATTTCTTCGACGTTGTGCGTTGCCGGTTCTCCTACGAGTTCGATCGCGTCGTAGCCGTAGCGGGCGACGCGGTCGATGCCCTTGGCGATGTCTTCCTGGTAGTAGACGATGGCGTTGTAGGAATACTTGAAGCGGGACATGTTTCTCCTTGAGTTGGAATTGGTTTGTTGCTGCCGGGCCAAGGGACTAACCTCGGCCCGGCCGTCGCTGCGCTGGGGTCTAGTCCTTGAAGATGTTGCCCCAGAGCGTGGGATCATCGACGTTCTCTTTGGTGATGAGCTTGGTGTCGGTCAGCTGCATCTTGGGCACCTGCTTGCCGTCCAGCAGATCAACCTCGGCCTGAAGGGCCAGTGCTCCCATCTCGAACGGGTTCTGGTCCATCGTGGCGTCCTGGACGCCCTTGCGGATGCGGTCCAGGGCGAGCGGAGTGCCGTCGACTCCGACGAGCGGGATGTGGTTTGCGGCTCCGACCGGAGCGTCTTTGTTGATTTGTGAGAGGCCGGAGACGATGCCACGCACCATTTCGTCGTTGTGGCTGAACAGGCCGTTAATGCTGGAGTCGGCCGTGAAGTTGTCGACGGTCAGGGACAGGGCATTATCTGCAGTCCACTGGGCATCACGGCCGATGACCTTGATGTCGGGGGACTGCTTGATGCCCTCGGTGAAGCCCTTGCCGCGCAGAATGGCGTGGTAGGCGCCCTTGGCTCCTTGGTATTCAAGGACGGTTCCCTTGTTGCCCATGAGTTTGGCCAAGGCTTCAGCCCCGAGTTTGCCGGCTTTTTCGTTGTCGAATGCGACGGCGGCGTCGGCGATGTCACCCGGGATCACCGAGTCGACCGTGGTGACGGTCTTTCCGGCGTCGTGGATCATCTGGACTCCGGGAACCAGTTCTGCAGAGTTGTTCGGGCTGAGGACGATGCCGTCTACGCCTTGGGCGAGCTGGTCCTGGATTTGGCTGATCTGGGTGTTGGAGTCACCTTTTGCGTCAAGGACTGTGACCTCCACGCCGAGTTCCTCCGCTTTATCCTTGACGCCTTGCCCGAGGGCAACCATGAATTCAAAACTCTGGCTGTAGAGCAGGACGGCGATTTTCTTTGTCTTGTTTCCGTCGTCTCCTTCCTGTGCGGCGCTCGGTGCGCCGCAGCCGCTCAGGGCGATGGCAGCGGCGGAGATTGCCGCAAGGACCGCAAGTTTGGGTGAGGTCTTCATTGACTTACTCTTTCTGTTGGTTGCTTAGCTGTGCCGGGTGAGGCCGGGGTGGTAGCAGGTGACGTGTCAGGCCGGCGTACCGGTGCGGGTTGTGACGGGCCCGCTGGCTGTGGTGCCGGCCGTCTTCGGGTCTGTCGCCGGCGGCGGCCCGATCTTGCGTTTCCGTGACAGGTTCTTCTGGACGTACTTGTAGCGGTACACGTCCAGGGCGGCGGCCGCGAAGATGACGACGCCTTGGACAATCCGGTCGTAGGACGAGGGGATACCGAGCAGGTTTACGGCGTTGGAGACCATGGCGATCAACAGCACACCGAGCAGGGTGCCCTTGATGTTTCCCTGGCCGCCGAAGAGGCTGGTTCCGCCGATGACCACCGCGGCGATGACGGTTAGTTCGATACCGTCGCCGGCACGGGGGCTTCCGGAGGCCAGCCGACCCGTGAGCAGGAGCCCGGCCATTCCCGCGGAGAGACCGGCGATGATGTAGGCATTCATCGTCACGCGGTCGACGCGGATCCCTGCGAGCAGGGCTGCTTCCTTGTTGCCGCCGACGGCGTAGATCGACCGTCCGTAGGTGGTGCGGGTCAGGGCCAGGTGGGCCAGTAAGGCCAGCACCAGAACGGCCGGTATGAGCAGAGGGATCCCTGCGATTTTCGCGCTGACCAGGCCGGTGAGCATCTTCGGTACGGGGGTGATGTTGCCGCCGTCGGAGTAGGCGAAGGCGATGCCCGACCCGGCGGACAGTGTTGCCAGCGTCGCGATGAGCGGGGATATGCCCAGCTTCGTGACCATCAGCCCGTTGAGGGCTCCGACTCCGGCGCCCACCATGAGGCCGGTCAGGAGTCCGATTGCCGGCGGCATGTTCATGTTGACGATCACGCCCATGGAGAGCACGGAGGACAGGGCAGCGGTCGAGCCCACCGAGACGTCGATGCCGCCGGTAAGGATCACGAAGGTCATTCCAATGGCGAACACACCTAGGATCGTGCACTGGTAGAGCAGGTTTACCAGGTTGACCGTGGTCAGGAATACCGGGCTGAGGAACGTCAGCAGTACACCGAAGAGCAGGACGACGACGAGCAGGCCCTGGGCACCGATGAAGTCGCCAACACCGGATAGCCGTGAACGCGAGCTGTCTTGGGATTTTCCGGGGCCAGCCTTCCCGGAAACCGGACCGGCGAGGCCGGTGGCTGTTTGTGGCTGCATTGTTGTATCTCCAGTCAATTCGACACTTCCTCGGGTCGGAAAGTGCTAGTGGTTGCCGAAGAGTTCGGCGTTGGTTTTCAACGAAATGGCCGCACCATCCTGGCGGGCGGAGTCGGCCGTGGCCATGACGAGCTGCAGGCTCTGGATGTTGTCGGTGACGTCCGTCTCAGCCTTATGCCCCGTTTCGATGGCGCCGCGGAATGCCGCGAGGGTCCCCAGGCGTTCCTCGACCGGCAGCGGGTCCAGGTCGACGTGCATAACGCCGGAGCGTTCCACCGCTCCGGCGAGGAAAACGGTGTCGAACAGTGAGGCGAAGTTGATGGTGACTTCGTTGTTCTTCCAGGTGATGGCGCCCTTGCTGCCTTGGATTTCCCAGTCGCCATCCCAGCTGGTTTGCGGGCCGTAGGAGCTCCATGAACCGGTGTATACGACGCGGGCACCATTGCTGCAGTCGAATTGCACCACCGCGGAGGCGTTGCCCTTGAACCTGGAAGTGCCAGTGTTCCACGAGCGTGCCCGGACAGTGGTGGGTTCAATACCGACGATGCCGCGGAGCTGGTCAAGGTGGTGGATCATGGCGTCCACGATGAGGGGTTCGTCCATTTCGAGCCGGAACCCTTCGAACGGCGGGTTTTTCTTGTAGTCGATGAAGACGTGCTCGAGGTCTCCGATGACCCCTTCATGGATCAGGCGCTGAACAGTGCGCGCGGCGCGCTTGAAACGGTAGTTCTGCGACACCATGGCCTGTTTGCCGGATTTTTCTGCCGCCTCGATGATGCGGATGCCGTCCTCAAGGTTGTGGGCGAGGGGCTTCTCGATCAGTGTGTGCACTCCGGCTTCAAGGGCCGGAACAGCCACGGCTGCATGGTACTCGGGCGGAACGATGACCAGGACAGCGTCGAACGTTTCCTTGTGGTCCAGCGCTTCCTGGATAGTGGCGTAGGCAGGGATTCCGTATTGTTCACCTGCGGCCCGTGCGGCCTCTGGGTTGACGTCGACGACGCCGGCGAGCTCCCAGGTTTTGCTTTGGTGGATCACGTTCAGCCATGAAGCGCCCCACGCGCCGAGGCCCACTTGGATGATTTTCATTACTGCACTCCTTCTAGTTCTTTCAGGTATGGGACGTCGACCCACTCGCCGCCCTTGCTGGATTCGATGATGCTTTCGGTGAGGACGGCTGACCTGAGGCCGTCCCGGAAAGTGGGTAGGCCATCGCGGATCTCTCCATGGATTGCGGCGTAGGTATCCGCGACAAATGCATTGAAAGCATCCTGATAACCCTGAGGGTGCCCTGCCGGCAGGACACTGAGCCGGGCAGCTTCGGGGCTGAGTGCGTCCGGGTCGCGGACAAGCAACTGGGAACCGGACCGTTTGCCAAGCCACAACGTCTCCGGGGCTTCCTGGTCGAACTGGACCGTGCTCTCCGCGCCCGAAATCTCGATCATCAGGCGGTTCTTCCGTCCAGGCGCAACCTGGCTGACCAGGAGGTTTCCCACGGTGCCGCTTTCAGTGGTGAAGACAGCCGCAACCAGGTCCTCCGTCTGAACGTTTCTATTGTTTGCCCGGCCGGAGAAAACTGTGCGGCTCAAGGCCCCGACCCGTGATATCCGTTCGCCGCTCACGAATTCGAGGAGGTCGCACAAGTGGGAACCGATGTCGGCGAACGCCCGTGAAGGGCCACCAACACCGGCGTCCACCCGCCAGTTATCGTCCTCCTGGCGCAGGAGCCAATCCTGAAGATAGGAACCCTGAATGGTGAAGATCTGTCCCATTTGGCCGGACGCGATGCGTTCCCGGGCTTCCCGGACCATTGGGTGGAACCGGTAGATGAAGGGAACGGTTGCAACCATTCCGGCCGTATCAGCCAGCTCAGCGAGCTTGGCCGCATCCCGCACGTTCGTCGCCAGTGGCTTCTCGCAGACAACGTGCTTACCTGCTTTGAGCGCGGCCTCGGCCAGTGCGTGATGCGTTGAGTTCGGGGTGCACACGTGGACGACATCAATCGTGTCGTCCTGGAGGAGGTCTCCGACGGATGCGTATGCCTGTTCGACGCCCAAGAGGTCCTTGGCGCGGGCGGCACTGGCAGGACTCGAGGACGCGATGCCGGCGATTTCTGCACCTGACATACGAGCGGCTCTGCTGTGCACCTCAGCCATGAACCCGGCGCCGACGAACCCGGCCCGTAACCGGGAGGAGGTTGTCGTGGTTCGGTTGTTTTCCATGACCAAAACAGTGACATCCACCACATGGCTTTAGTCAGGCCATCAGCAAAAGTCTGCACCTTTTGACGCTTGGGAGCGGGAATGCGCGGCAAAGTTGCACTTTTTGATGCTGCGGGCATCGATGAGTGGACGGACACGAGCGGGCAGCTTGACACTGGGTGAGAAGCGGCCCCTCTCGGGGTCCTGTGAGCCTGTTGTCACGTCCTCAGTCTCAGCATTCACATCCTTTGAGCCCCCGAAACGGAGAGACATGGACAACGGCGGCCCTGGCGAACTTTTACAAATCCTTCGGGGCGGACGTCCGCGAACCAGGGCAGAGCTGGCCGGGATAACAGGCTTGGGTAGGGCTGCGATCAGTTCCCGCCTTGAGCCGCTCCTAAAACTTGGATTGGTTGTCCCCGTATCGGATGCGCCTTCCACCGGAGGCCGCCCCTCGGCACGACTAGCATTCAACCCGGGTGCAAAGTTGGCCGCTGCCGCTGACGTTGGCGCCACGCACGCCACTGTTGCGCTGACGGACCTGTCGGGAACGGTCCTGGTGGAAGCCACGGAACAACTTGAAATTTCGTGCGGACCGGAAGCTGTTCTGGACTGGCTACTGATGACGCTGAAGGGTCATTTGCAAGTGATGGAGTGTTCAACGGCGGACATTATCGCCGTCGGTATCGGGTTGCCTGGTCCCGTTGAACACTTCACCGGAAAGCCGATCAGCCCGCCGATAATGCCGGGGTGGGACGGATTTGATGTCCCCGCCTACGTGCGGCAGACCTTTGATGTTCCTGTCCTCGTCGATAACGACGTCAATCTCATGGCCCTCGGCGAACGGGCGGCGCGCTGGCCTAACGAGGACCACATGATCTTCGTTAAAGTCGCCACAGGTATCGGCTCGGGGGTGGTAAGTGGCGGGATGTTGCAGCGAGGCGCGGCAGGTGTCGCTGGAGACGTCGGCCATATCGCCGTTTCCAGCGGAGCAGGAATTCTCTGTCGCTGCGGCAAGAGTGGCTGCCTGGAGGCCATCGCGGGCACTCCGGCCATCGCGGCGAAGCTCCGCGGGAACGGACTCGAGGCAATCACCGGAAATGACGTCGTCTCGCTCGTTCGTTCCGGCGATATGGCTGCTATTCAAGCCGTCAGACAGGCCGGGCGCGACATCGGGGAAATGCTGAACATGTGCGTGAGCTTCATCAACCCGGCGCTCATTGTGGTGGGGGGATCGCTTTCACAATCCGGAGAACATCTGATCGCCGGAATACGGGAAACGGTCTATGCACGCTCAACACCGTTGGCGACCCAGCATCTCCATATCACCCGATCCGAAACCGGGCCGGAAGCTGGGGTGATTGGGGCAAGCATTATGGCCGTCGAATATGCCCTCGCCCCTCACCGGGTCAATGAGCTGGCGAACACCCTGCATGTGGCCGGACATGACGATACCCACGATCTGCAGAAACTGGAGCATGTCGCCCAGACAGCCCATTGAAGTGCCTCCTTATTCGGGCATGAGCCGCGCCAGTACGCGTCGTGCCAGGCGCCGAGACCATACGCGCAACGACCAAGCAGAGGTGGACGCGGGTAAAATGGTCCTGACAGCTGAACTCTTTTCCGGCCGGTCTTATGAGCCACCGCAATGTCGCGGCAACTCTCAAGGCCGCCGTGAAGGTCAGGTGGTCAAGGAGGATGGCATGCCTCAATCTGATAACGAGAACAGCGGCCGTCTGCGACTCTATAAAGTGCCGGAGGGGCTCAATCCTGAACAAAGGTTTGAGCATTGGCGAGTGTGGTACGGCAGTGCCGTCGAAACCCCAATGCGATTGGAAAAGTCGACACCTAAGACGCCGGTGTCCTTCAATCCCACAGCCATTAATCTTGCCGGGCCGGGCTTCAGCCTCATAGAAATACACAACGCCCCTGCCCGCGGCTTATGGACGCCTAATCCCGACAACAGGGATCTACGCTTGGCCTACTTCCGCAAAGCGCCCGGCCTAACACTCGCCCACAACGGCGTTCCTGAGCCAGTATCACCAGGTTCCGTTAGATTCATCGATGCCTCGCGTGGTGGAAGTTTCGATGCCCCCGAAGGATTTCACGCTTTGCAGCTCAACATTGACCGCAGCAGCCTGAATGTGAGTGAGGCCGCGCTGCACTCCCTGCTTCGACTGCCTGACCTCGCAAAACATCCAATTGTGGGCACTTTCGTAATCCCCACGCTGATGAGCTGGAAGCGGCCGGGCATCGACCGCGAAGCACCGGGAACCGCAGAAATCCTCCAATCCGTGATGGCAACCCTTGTGGCTTCCCTGCTCGAAACGGCAGTCGATGATGAGGCGCAGAAACCCGCACTAAGCCGGGCTATAAGGAAATACCTTGATGCCAGTTATGACAACCCCGATCTGGACGTGGCCATGGTTGCCGAGAGGTTCAACCTCTCCCGTCGCTCTTTGTTCTACTTTTTCGAGAATGAAGAACTCCGTTTGGGGGAGCGCATACGTGCCTTGCGAACGCGGAAAGCGCTTGAGCTCCTCCTTGAGGCCGATATCAAAAGGATCACCTACTCAGAAATCGCGGCATCCTCCGGATTCACCAATGTGCAAAGCATGCGCCGTGCAGTGAAAGAATTTACCGGAATGAATGTAAGGGACATTCACCGATCCGAGACCGTCGTTGGTGTCGCGCTGCAACAACTGCGGAAGTCGCTGAGTCCTGGCGCTTGACGGAACGGGCGGAGCGGAAGCGGAAAAAGTAAGCCTCACCGGCTGATCTTCAAGGTTTCGGGCCAACCGGTCATACTGTGTCAGCGGACGCCGAGGTCGCTGTCAATATACGAACCCGGGCGGTGTTCAGTGCCACGCTGGCAATTGCAGCCACCATCCAGCTGCAGCCGTACGGTCACCGGACTCGATGCTTCTAGCCGGATGTCAACATGCTCCTTCCCGTTGCTGCTAAGGCGGAGAATTGATTCTTGATCGGTGCTATAGGTCATGTGATTACCTTTGCTTATGCCGGGAGAGTGGATGCGCGCCGGTGGCACGGGCCAGGAAGGCCCGTGCCACCGGGGCGGGTTGCTACTTAGGGTGAACGGCTACTGACTGTCCCGGCTACATGCCGGGATTTGCCGGCGGGAGGCGGCCCGGGGCCGTGAGCTTGCACCAGGTGGTGATTGCTTCGCAATCTGACGTTGCCCCACCGGCTGCGGTTCTACGCCTTGACGTATCCGTTCGGATTCAGCACGAATTTCGTTGCCGAACCGGCGTCAAATTCGGCGTAGCCCCGCGGTGCGTCCTCAAGTGGGATCGCTGTGGCGTTTACTGCCTTGGCGATCTGGACCTTGTCGTGCAGGATGGCCATCATCAGCTGGCGGTTGTACGACATGACGGGGCACTGTCCAGTGGTAAACGACAGGGACTTTGCCCATCCGGTGCCCAAGGACAGCGACAGGGAGCCGTGCTTTGCTGCCTCGTCAATTCCACCAGGGTCGCCGGTGACGTACAGGCCGGGAATGCCAAGGGCCCCGCCTGCAGCGGTGATGTCCATGAGCGAGTTCAGTACGGTGGCGGGCGCCTCATGGGAGGCGTCCTTGCCGTGGCCACGGGCTTCGAACCCTACCGCGTCGACGCCGCAGTCCACTTCGGGGACGCCAAGGATCTGCTCGATCTGGTCCTTCGGATCGCCGTTGGTGACGTTCACCGTTTCGCAGCCGAAGGAGCGGGCCTGAGCCAGGCGGTCTTCGTTCATGTCACCGACAATCACGACGGCGGCACCGAGCAGCTGCGCGCCGACGGCGGCCGCGAGGCCCACCGGGCCGGCACCGGCAATGTAGACGGTTGATCCCACGCCCACTCCGGCGGTGACGGCGCCGTGAAAGCCCGTGGGGAAGATATCGGAAAGCATGGTCAGGTCCATGATCTTTTCCAGGGCCTGGTCGCGGTCCGGGAACCTGAGCAGGTTCCAGTCAGCATAGGGGACCAGCACGTATTCGGCTTGGCCGCCCACCCAGCCGCCCATATCCACATAACCATAGGCGCTTCCCGGGCGGTCAGGGTTGACGTTCAGGCAGATGCCCGTCTTGCGCTCCTTGCAGTTCCGGCAACGGCCGCAGGAGATGTTGAAAGGTACAGAGACAATGTCTCCCACCTTGATGAACTCCACGTCCGGACCGACTTCCACCACTTCGCCGGTGATTTCATGGCCCAGGACGAGGTCCTTGGGGGCCGTGGTCCGGCCCCTGACCATGTGCTGGTCCGAGCCGCAGATATTGGTGGTCACCGTGCGCAGGATCGCGCCGTGGGGTACTTTCCGGCCCACATTGGCGGGATTGACGCCAGGCCCATCTTTGAGCTCGAACGTCGGGTAGTCGGTGTCGATGATTTCGACGACACCGGGTTCTTTGTAGGCAACGGCTCTGTTTCCTGACATGGACACTCCTTTTGGTAGGGGTATTTGGTGCCAGGCCTTCCATTGGGATGGCCTTGCACTGGTCCGGCAAAGTTGCAGGCACTGCCCCATGACCCGTGAAGAATGCTTCGATGAGGATACCTCCCCAGGTTTCAAGCCACCGAAGCACCCTTCACGGGCACGGGACAGACGGTCGACGAGCCTGTACTGATGAGACTAGGGTCACAAGACCTGCAATGAAAGCGCAAGATTTTGAAGATAACCATGCGGAATGAATGCATGATTAATCGCGGTTCACCTCGCGACGCGTGCGTAGGGTAAAAGCTGAAGGGACTGGGCCCGGTGCATCACCGGACCCAGTCCCTTCAGCTCCAGCTCGGAGCTGAGCCGGTCACATCGTGAGTGTTATTTCGTTCCGGGGAGGAACATTGCCTCTTCCAGCGGTGTCACCTTGAGTGACTTGAGCTGGGCGGTACCGCCCTCGGCGAAGAGGGCCATCTTGTCGGCTCCCGGGTTGGGGAAGACCTGATCTGTAATGGTCTTCAGGCCGTTCTGGGCGAACACCTCCACGGAGGAGCGGTCGAGGTAGATCCGCATGGTGACGTTGCCGTTCTTGTCCAGCGTGACGGCGGCGTCCTCGATGGATGCAAAGGCCGGGTGGAATGTGGTGTTGCCGGATTTTGTGCGGTCAACAAACATCTTGCCGGTCGTGGCATCGTAGCCGATGACGGTGGACGACTCTCCGTCGCCAAGGACGGTGATGCCGGATTTTGTTGCAGTACCGGGGGCGAAGCTGATGTCCACCTGCTGCACCTGGCCTGCCAACTGTGCAGGCAGCGGGTGCGTGCCAGCGGAAATCGGGCCGCCCTTCTTGTCGTTATAGCTGACTTTCCCTCCCAGTTTTTCCACTTGCTTCACGGCGCTCTGGGTGAGGCGGGGGCCGTCAGGGGTTTGGGTGAGTTTCACTTCGCGGGGAAGGGCCATGGCGCTGCGCCAGGGGCTGGTGGGGATGTTGTTGGCGTAGTCCCAGTTATTCATCCAGCCCAGCATGATCCGCTTGTCCTCGGGCATGTTGCCGAAGGACACAGCGGCGTAGTAGTCCCGTCCGTAATCCAGCCAGTCATAGGACTCCAGCCGGGTCGTCGCTGGGGCGGGGCTTGCTGTGAATTCGTCCGCGAGTATGTGCCCCCAGCCGAACCGGTTGTCGTCGACAACCTTGATGTGTGCCTGCTGGCCAACGAATTCCTTGACATCCCAGGAGGCCCAGTCCAGGGTTTCGCTGTCGTTGCCGGTGGCCGTACGTACCACCTTCCCGTTGACCACCAGGTTCACCGTTTCCTCATCGGACCTGGGAACAGCGGCAGCGTCGGTGAGCATGACGTGGTCAAGGGTCAGGTGTCCCCACCCGCCGGTCGCTTGGTCGACAATACGCAGCCGGGCGTTTTGCCCGGCGAACTCGGAGACGTCCCAGCCTTTCCAGTTCAGCAACCCGCCGTTGTCACCGGCCAGGGAGCGGACCACGTTGCCATTAACGAGCAACTGGACGGCCAGGGTCTGTCCGGAGTCGGCGGAGCGGTTGCCGCCTCCGACCAACATGCTCATGAAATTCTTCGTGATGGGGAACTCGGGTGATGTCAGGGTACCTTGGCGGTCATCACCGGGTACGGTGCCGGTTTCGAATGTGTTGATCCGTTTGGCGCCAATGTAATAGTCCCCACCGCTGGTGGCTGGCTGGAAATTGGGGGTCAGGTCTCCTGTGCCGGTCCAGCCGGCATCGGCCAGCGTCGTCCCCTCGGTAACTTCGAAGCCGTCAAACTTGAGCTCGCCCTCGGGCGGGTTATTGTCCAGCTTGTCCGAGACATGGGGGTGCTTGCCTCCGCCCACGAGGAAGTTCAAGTAGTCGTCCGTCACGGTGAATGTGGGTGACTGCATGGAACCGAGTGGCCAGTCCCCATCATTGAAAGAGTTGATCAGCCCGCTGCCGCCGAATCCTGTCACGGGGCTCTGACCGGGCAGGGAACCGGCGGCCGGGGCCTCACCGAAGGGCCCATTCTTCCAGTTGCCCGGTTCGTTGTTCACAGTCCAGCCGTTGTAGGCTCCGTCGTTGAATCCGGCCAGGACTGTTCCGGCCGGCGCGGCGGTGGCTGGTTTGGTGGTTTCGGAGGTGAACGTGGTGCCGTCGAAGTTGCCCACGAAGTACTGCCCGGCGGAGCCTCCTGCGACGCCTCCGGGGTTGATATTGACGACCATGACCCATTTGATGTTCTTCGTGTCGCCGTCAACGGCCAGGGGGAACAGGTCGGGGCACTCCCACTGCCCGCCGGTGGCGTTGGCGGGCCCGAAGTCGCTCAGTGCGGTCCAGTCCTTGAGGTTGTCGGACTTGTACAGGACAACCTTGTGCTCCTGCGATTCCACCGCGGTCATGACCCAGTAGCCTCCGCCGGCCGGGTTGTCGTACCAGAACACCTTCGGGTCACGGAAATTGGCTGAGTTCCGGCTCAGGACAGGATTGCCGTCGTACTTGGTCCATGTCTGGCCGTCGTCCAAACTGTAGGCCAGGGACTGGGCCTGCAGGCCGCGGTGCGGGGACGCTTCCTTGTAGGCACTGGTGTAGATCGCGATCAGGGGCGGGTTTTCCACCGTGCCCAGTCCGGACGTGTTGTTTTTGTCGACGACGACGCTGCCGGAGAAAACATCTTCCTGGGCATCGGTGGAGATGGCCAACGGCTGCTCTTCCCAGTGGACGAGGTCCTTGGACGTGGCGTGGCCCCAGGACATGTTCCCCCAGGTGTTCCCGGAGGGGTTGTGCTGGTAGTACATGTGGTAAACGCCCTTGTGGAATACGAGCCCGTTGGGGTCGTTCATCCAGTTCTTTTCCGGCGTGTAATGGATGGCCGGGCGGTGCAGCTCATCCCCGAGTTCGACGGCGGACGCGGGCATGGCACCAGCCAATGCAGTGGCGAGCGAGAGGCCGGCCAGTGTCAGTGCAGAGACGCTGCGCGCGCCCCGCATTGTGGATTGTTTCATGTTGCTTGTATCGCCCTTCATCGCGCGTGTCTAGCCAGTAGACAACGTTGTCAGTCAACGCGATGGACTCTAAAAGATGTCTATCGGACAAGTCAACGGCCATTTTGTGGCTGATTTCCTGCGTCTGAATACGTTGCCGGGCCAGGCAACGACGACTGGCCCCGCGTCCACAGGACGGGGGCTGAGGCGTGCGAAGGAGCGGTCCTTGAGGGGAAACCCTGGGCGGCGCCTACCCTATGGCCGCTGTCTCCAGCCGGGCTAAAGGACCGGGTTGAGCCAGGTCAGCTCCGAGGCGTCACCTTCGATGTGGCGGGCCAATTCCTCGTTGAACCTGGCTCCGTAGTCTGCGGTGATGTGCTCTTGGAACGCGGCTTCATCCCGGTAGACCTCGAAGACGAAGTATTCCCGGGGATTCTCTTCGCGGGTGTAGGGAAGAAACAGTTCGTTGCCTGGTTCGTTGCGGACGTGCTGGGTCAATTCGGCCATCATTTCGGCAACGCGGGCCTCACTGCCGGCTTTGACGGTGAATTCGGCATACAAGGTTTTGGTCATGATCTCTCTCTTTATTTGGCTGCAGAGGTGCAGTTCTTCTTGGGAAAGGGTTATGCCGGCGGGCGGATTTCGCCGGAGCCTCTTTGGATGAGCTCGGAGGGGACAACGTAGGTCCGCGGAGGTTGATCGTCGCCATCGATTCTGGCCAGAAGCCGTTCGGCGGACTTAACGCCAATCCGCTCCGGGTGTTGAGCGATGACAGTAACCCCGGGGTCCATCATGTCGGCAAGCGTAAAGTCGTCAAAACCGACAAGTGCCACACGCTTGTGTGCGCCAAGCTCCTTCAGGGCGCGCATCGTTCCGAAGGTGACGAGGTTCTGGCTGGAGAAGATTGCCGTCGGAGGATCCTCGGAATTCAACAGTTCAAGGGCCGCCCGCCTCGCTGCTTCCTCATCATGAAGATCGTCGATGACGGGTAGTGCGGAGGTGGGAATTCCTGCCCCACTGACCTCCTCGAGGAAGCCCCGCCGGCGCTCCCGCGCGGTTTGGATGTCTGTGCGGTCGCCCAGGTAGGCCAATTTGGTGTGTCCGTGCATCAGCAGGTGTGCGGCCGCTTTGCCCGCACCCACGGCGTTGTCAGTAACCACAGCATCAGCGTCAACCCCTACCGGCTCCCGGTCAATAAAGACCATTGGCAGGTTTCTGGAGTGCTCCGGAATCATGTAGGCCTGGTTTTTAGCGATCGGTGTCAGGACAAGGCCGTCGACCCGCCTGCCCAGGAAAGCTGCGATGATGGCCTGCTCCCGTTTAGGGTCGTCGTCGAGGCTGGCGGCGAAAACGGCTATTCCCCGGGCGCCAAGCGCATCCTCCATGGCCCGGTGTATCTCACCACTGAACGGGTTGGAGACGCTGGGCAGCAGGAGGCCAACCGAGAGGGTCCTTCTGCCCGCCCGGCGGAGGCTGCCGGCTGTGACGTCCAGCTGGTAGTTGAGCTGCGCGATGGCATCGAGCACCTTTTGGCGAGTGGCCTCAGATACCCCGGCCTCGTCGTTGATCACCCGGGAAACGGTTTTGATTCCGACACCCGCGAGTGCCGCCACATGGCGCATCGTGGGTCGCGTCGGGGATAGGGGTGGTTGGTAACGATCGGACATCGTTGTCAAGAAAGTCGCTCCTTCTCGTTCTTTTCCTATTGACTCTAGCGTGTGATCCTGCTTACCTCGTTATGACATCGTTGTCGAGGCCAGCTAAGGCCTCAAACACCAGGAGATTCAATGTTGAGTTCCAAAGCACCCCGTTCAATGGCCACCCGCCTGTTCGCGGCAGGAGCGGTCCTGACGTTGGGAGCGGTCAGTCTTTCTGCCTGCGGCGGCAGTTCCAGTGGCCCCTCAGCCAGCGGAGGCTCCGCTGATGAGAAGGTGGGCGTCTCCCTGATCGTGAAGACCACCACCAACCCGTTCTTCGTTTCCATGCAGGACGGTGCAAAGAAAGCCGCCGAAACAGACGGGGTTGACCTGAAGCTGGCCGCCGGCAAGGCCGACGGCGATGAGGAAACGCAGATCCAGGCGATCGAAAACGCTATCTCCAAGGGGGATAAGGGGATCCTGATCACGCCCAACGGCCCCTCCGTGGTTGACGCCCTGAAGAAGGCGAAGGATGCAGGCCTGTTCGTCATCGCCCTGGACACCCCGCCGGACCCGGCCGACGCCGCGGACATCACGTTCGCCACCGACAACTTCGCCGCCGGGCAGTTGATCGGCAAATGGACCGCAGCCCAGCTTGGCGGGAAAAAAGCGACCATCGCCCTGCTGGACCTCTTCGACGACAAGGTCGTCTCAGTGGACTATAACCGTGACCAGGGCTTCCTGACCGGGCTGGGCATCGACACCGCTGACAAGAAGAAGAACGGTGATGAGGCCAAGACCGGCAAGTACACCGGCGGCAAGGGCGGTGAGTACGAAATCGTAGGCAGCCAGGCCTCCCAGGGCGCCGAGGACGGCGGGCGCACGGCGATGGAAACCCTCCTCGCCAAGAACCCGAATGTCAACGTCGTCTACACCATCAACGAACCCGCCGCCGCCGGTGCCTTCGAGGCACTGAAGTCCGCGGGCAAGGAGAAGGACGTGCTCGTGGTTTCGGTTGATGGCGGCTGTAGCGGCGTGAACAACGTCAAGTCCGGCGTTATCGGCGCCACCGCCCAGCAGTACCCGGTCAAGATGGCCGAACTTGGCGTGAAGGCCATCGTGGATCTGGCCAAGACCGGTAACAAGCCTGCCAACTCGCCGGGCCTGGACTTCTACAACACCGGTGTCGAACTCGTCACCGACAAGCCGGCCGACGGCATCAAGAGCATCACCACCACTGAAGCTTCCGATATCTGCTGGGGCAAATAGAACCCCGCAGCCATGCGCCCGGGGAGGTCGCGCACCGCTACGGCCTCCCCGGAGCACCAATTCCGCGCTAGCTCCGCCCTAGCAAACCATCATCGAAGATCAGGACCCATCGTGACCCAGCAACAGACCGCCGGCCCGCCCAGCGCCGGGCATGCCGACCTGGCGGAGGAATTCCTTGACCGCCAGACCCCGCTCAGCCGGATACGCAACATCCTCCACCGCTACCCCGCCCTCAGCCCGGCCCTCGTACTTCTCATCGCGGTGGTTGTGTTCGGCCTGCTTAATGACAGGTTCCTGCGGGTTGAAAACCTCTCGCTGATTACCCAGCAGGTTTCCGTCGTCGGCACCCTGGCCATCGCCCAGACACTCATCATCCTCACGGCCGGGATTGACCTGTCCGTCGGAGCCGTGATGATCCTGTCCTCCATGGTCGTGGCCCAGCTCGCCGTCAACAACGGGCTCCCCGCGCCCGTTGCCCTGCTTGCAGGCCTGATCGTGGGACTCGCCGCCGGAGCCGTGAACGGATTCCTGGTCACCAGGTTCCGGCTCCCTCCGTTCATCGTCACCCTCGGCACCCTGAATATCTTCATCGCCCTGACGCTGCTTTACTCCAACGGAGCAACAGTGCGTGGCTCGGCAATGCCGGGCCTGCTGACCTGGACCGGGACGACCTTCCCGGTGGGCGCCGTCAGGATCTCCACCGGCGTCGTCGTGATGCTCCTGCTCTACATCGCCATCGCCTTCATCCTCGGCAAGACGGCCTGGGGCCGGCACGTCTACGCCGTGGGCGATGACAAGGAAGCCGCCCGCCTGGCCGGCATCGCCGTGAACAAAGTCCTCATGAGCGTCTACCTCGCCGCCGGCGCCGTCCTGGCCATCGGCGCCTGGATCCAGATCGGCCGCACCAACGCAGCCAGCCCCAACGCCGGTGTGGACCTGAACCTCGACTCCATCACCGCCGTCGTGATCGGCGGAACCAGCCTCTTCGGCGGCCGCGGCTCCGTCTGGGGAACACTCCTCGGCGCCCTGATCGTCGGCGTCTTCCGCAACGGACTCTCGCTCGCCGGGCTGGACGTTCTGTACCAGACCCTCGCCGTAGGCGTCCTGATCATCCTCGCTGTGTCCATCGACCAGTGGATCCGAAAGGTCAAGTCATGACCATGACAGAATCAGCAGCCCCCCACACCGCCACCCGCGAGCCAATCCTGTCAGCCAGGAACCTCGTCAAGACCTTCGGCCGCGTGGTCGGCCTGGACGGCGTCAGCCTGGACCTCTACCCCGGCGAAGTCCTGGCCATCATCGGCGACAACGGTGCAGGCAAATCAACCCTGATCAAATGCCTTACCGGAGCGGAAGTCCCGGATTCCGGCGAACTCTTCGTCTCAGGACAGCCGGTACATTTCAAGCGGCCGCAGGATGCCCGCGCCCACGGGATCGAGACCGTGTACCAGAACCTGGCGGTATCGCCGGCACTCGATGTGGCGTCAAACCTGTTCCTCGGGCGTGAAGAGCGGGTCCCCGGCCCGGTGGGCAAGCTCTTCCGCGTCCTGGACACCAAGGGAATGCGCCGCAAAGCCAAGGACGAGCTCACGCGGCTCGGCATCTCCACCCTTCAGGACGTCACCGTCCCGGTCGAGAACCTCTCCGGCGGCCAGCGCCAGGCCGTGGCGGTCGCCCGTGCCGCGGCGTTCGGTTCAAAGGTTGTGGTGCTGGATGAGCCGACGGCGGCGCTGGGCGTGCGCGAGTCCAACCAGGTCCTGCAGCTGGTCCGGGACCTCCGGGACCGCGGCCTGCCGGTCATCCTGATCAGCCACAACATGCCCCACGTGTTCGACGTGGCAGATCGCATCCACATCCAGCGCCTCGGCAAATGCGCGGCCACCATCACCCCGCAATCCCACAATATGACCGATGCAGTGGCAATCATGACCGGTGCAGCCACCGCCTGATCAACTGTTTGCCCCCCGACGTCAGTCCGCGGACCAGGTTACCGGTCCGCGGACTGACGTCGCTTGAACAGCCCCCACCACAGCTCCCCACGAGAGACAGACCATGGATTACCTCACAACAGCCCGGCAGGACATTCACCCGACACTTGACGTTACGGTCGTGGGCGAAGCGCTGATCGACGTGGTCACAACGTCACACGGCCAGGTGGAACACCCGGGCGGCTCGCCGGCCAATGTAGCCTACGGACTCGGCCGCCTCGGCGTGACCACAGGCCTGCTAACGGCCATCGCGCCGGACGCCCGGGGGACCGCCATCGAAAACCATCTCCGCACCGCAGGAGTGGTACTCCTGCCCGGCTCGAAATCCCTCTCCCGGACGGCATCCGCAACAGCAACCCTCGCTCCGGACGGCTCTGCCACGTACGAGTTCGATATCTCCTGGGACCTGGCCCCCACACCGCCGGCGTACTTCCCCAAAATCCTGCACACGGGATCCATCGCCACTTTCCTTAGCCCAGGTGCCAGCGGCGTAAAAGCCCTGCTGGAACAGGCCCACCGGCACTGCATGATCACCTATGACCCCAACATTCGGCCAGCCCTCCTCGGCAGCCACACGGAAGCGAAGGCCATCTTCGAAGAGCTCGTGGCCCTCACCGACGTGGTCAAACTCAGCGATGAGGACGCCCAGTGGCTGTACCCCCGGAAAAGCCTGGACGAAACCGCAGCACACATCCTCGGACTGGGCACCCGGTTGACCGTCATTACTAAAGGCGCTGAAGGTTCCCAGTTCACCACAGCCGCCGCCACCATCAGCATCCCCGCCGTGAAAACGACAGTTGCAGACACCATCGGCGCCGGGGACTCCTACATGTCCGCCCTTATCCTGGGGTTCCTCACCCGAGGAACCGAAGGCTTGGCCCCAGCTGTCCTGGAGCAGCTTGGACACACCGCAGCCGCAGCCGCGGCCATCACAGTACAGCGCCCCGGAGCAAACCCACCGACCCTTGAGGAACTGAACGCCGCAGTCGAAGCCAATGCCCCTGCTCAGTACGCAGGTGCCTGAAGCACATCATCAAAAGGGGTTGGTCCTGCACACTATTTTTCGGTGGGGTCCTCAGGCCTTGAGTTGTAGTGGATCCTTGGCCTGGGCGGGCTGGACCTTCCCAGCCTGCCCGCCCGCGCTGGAGACCGGCTTCACGCGCCGCAGCGCGGCGAGGATGGCCCGGCCTACCACCGCGATGCCGATGATCGTGGTGGTGGCGCGCAGGGTGTCCCACCCCGCCGTCGACGTCACCAGCGAGTACAGCAGGAAGCTGCTGAGGTTGGTGTCCAGCGGCGCGCCCGGCTCGTAAGAGATGCCCGTGCCGGCGCCCACCGCGAAGGGCCAGAACCACAGGTTGGTCAGCAGGCCGAACAGGTAGGACGCCACCACGCCGTAGCCGCACAGCATCCACAGTTCTGCCTTCCCGCGCACCCGGCGGGGGAGCAGGCCGGCACCCGCGCCCACCCACGCGCAGGCGAAGATCTGGAACGGTGTCCACGGCCCGATCCCACCCCACAAAGCACTTGAGACGGCGATGGTGGCCGCGCCGAGGAGCATGCCGAAACGGGCGCCAAAAGCCCGGCCGGCCAGGATCAGCAGAATAAAGACTGCCTCCACACCCCCGACGCCGGTGCTCGCCACCCGCACCGCGGAACCTACCGCGGCCAGGACACCGAGCAATGCCACCGTGTGTGCGGAGCGGACGGATCCGTCAAGGGACACCACGATAGCCACGACGGCGATGGGTGCCATGGCCAGCGCCGCGTACGGGAGTGCCGCGGCGGCATCCTGCGGCAGGGCCGCAGCGAGCAGCGGCCAGCAGAAGGCACCGAGAGCCAAGAGGTTTGCGGCGGCGAGGACGGCGAGCTCGACGGGCCGCGGCATCCGGACGCGGTGGTGCTTCCTCGCGCTGTGAGCGTCGGTTGATTCGTCGGTTGGTTCGTCGGTGAACTTTCGTGCTGGGATTTGAGGTGCTGTTGCAGGCTGCCCGGAGACGGCATCAGCCCGAGCGGCTTCCGTTTCGGCAGAGGGCGCGACTCCGTCACGCATCGAGAGGATCCGGGCGCCGAGGCCGTGGGCAAAGTTGAGGTCGTGCGTGGCGATCAGGACCGCCGCACCGGAGTTCGCTGCGGCCCGCAGCGCCGCCGAAACTGCCGTGCGCGCCGCGGGATCGAGGCCGCGGGTGGGCTCGTCGATCAGGAGTACTTGAGGATCGTCCATGGTCTGCAGGGCGATGGCAAGGACTCTGCGCTCTCCGGCGGAAAGGTCCCGGGGATGCTCATGCCCGATGGGAATGGTGACGTCTCCGCGCAAACGGGCGAGGCGGGACGCTGCGGAGCCGGGTGCAGGGTGGACTCCGCCTTTTCGGCGGGCCTGTCGCCGCTCGGCGGCGCGAAGCTCTCCCGCGACGGTATCCCTGGTGAAGAGGTCGTCCGAGGCGTCCGGCACCAGGGCGACCCGGCCGCCGTCGCCCGTGCCGCCGTCGACCGTTCCTTCACTCACCGCTCCTTCACCGAGGGCAAGCGCCACCAGGAGGGACGACTTCCCGGCGCCGTTCGGCCCTACGAGGGCCACCACTTCGCCGCGGTGCAGGGTCAGGGACGCGTCGCGCACCAGCGGCTTGCCCTTGCGGTGTACCGCGAGGTTGGTCGCCGTCAGCACGGGCGGGACGTCCAGGCGCTCTGCTGGCGAGTCGGGGACAGCGATTGGGTGCGAAGACGCGGCTGGCGGGGCACTTGGCAGCAGGGCGCCGTCGTCGATGGTCCACCATGAGTCGGCAACGGGGACGAGCGCTTCCGCCCGATGCTCGGCCACGATGACACAGACACCTGTGTCGCGGGCGAGTGCATGAAGTACGGCGATGACGCGTGCGCGGGCTGCGGTGTCGAGGTCGGCGAGTGGCTCGTCCACCAGGAGCAGGGCCGGATGGTCCACCACTGCGGCGGCGATGGCCACTAGTGTTGCCTCCCCTGCCGAGAGGGTGGTGAGATTCCGGTCCAGCAGCGCGGCCACGCCAATCCGCTCGGAAACCTCCTGCACGCGGGCCTTGGTGGACGCGGATGGCATGCCGCGCAGCTCAAGGGCGAGGGAGATTTCATCCCGGACCCGGGTGCTGGCGAAGGCGGCCCGGGGATTCTGCAGGACGACGCCTACGTGACGGGCGGTATCGCGCGGCGGAGTGGTGGCGCGGTCCGCCCCGGCAATGCGCACGGTGCCCAAGATGTCCCCGCCGTCGACGTGGGAGAGGAGGCCGGCGATACCCCGCAGGATGGTGGATTTGCCGGAACCGGTGGGCCCGGTAATGACGGAAATAGAGCCACTGGCGGGGGTGAACCCGGCAACACGGACGGTGGCATCACCGATGCGGAATTGTGCGTCCCGGATGAAGACCGGCGCTTCGGAATGGGAGCCAGACTGGTTTGGTGCCCGGCTCCCGAAGCCACGCAGTTCCAGGGCCGCTGCCACCCTGCTGGCGTGCTCCAGGGTGCGCTCGAGCACGGGCACCAGGGCGCGCGGTCCGAAGCGTTCACCCCGCAACCGGAACGCCAGGCGTACGGAGGTCACGGCGTCGGACAGTGCAGGGAGTGCCGCCCACGCCACCACCAGCATCCGGGCAGTGCCCTGCATGGGACCGCGGCGGGCCAGGTGCACGAAGCCGCGGGCCACGTCCACCCAGGCGTTGAGCAGGCCGAACCCGAGGAACATACCGGCAATGGGCAGGGCGGACAGGACCGCCGCCCACAGCCCGGGACCGGAGACCGGACCGAGGAAGACCACATGGGCGTAGGGGGCAGGCAGACGCATGGCTGGCAGATCGAGCAGGATGGGCGAGCCAATGCCCGCGCCGTTGAAGAGGACGCGGTAGATGACCCGCGCCGCGATGAACACGACGGCGAGAGCAATGCCGGCGCGCAGCGGCGCGGGTCGAAAGGTCATGCCTTGGGGGCGGCCGGTTCGCCGTCGACGGTGAAGAGCAGTTCCAGGCTCTCTCCGGGGCTCACCTTCTGGGTGGCGAGGCCCTCCTGGGCGTATGCCCAGTCACCGGAGGCCGGCTTGACCCAGAAAGCCCAGTAGGCAAACGCGGCGGGCATGCCTTTGCACTCTTCCCGGTAGGTGCCGCCCTTGTGGACGATGTCCAGGTCCGCGGCAGGCACGCCGTTCACACGGCACACCAGTTCAGTTGGATACTGGGTGGTGCCCTCGGTTTTCACCTTTGCCTTGTCGAGCACCGCGGAAGCGACGGTGGGCGCGTCCACGGGCACGCAAACGGAGGTGTCGGCGGCGGCCTGCTTCAGCGCGCCCGAATCGATGATGACTTTCACGCCAGCGCAGGGTCCGTCGGAGGCGCTGGCAGAAGTGGCTGCTGTGGAAGCCGATTCGGAGGCAGCGGGCTGGGTGGTAGCCGGCGCGGAGCAGGCTGCGAGGGTAAACAGGAGACCGGCGGCGGCGAGGGAGCTCGCGGCGGCGGTGCGGATCTTAGTCAAAGTCACCTGTCAAGGGTAGGGCGTTGGTGGCCCGGATTTGGAGGCCGTCGTGTTGTGTGACGCCCGGTCTGTCATCGCAGCGGGTGAGATGCCCGCGAACCACCATCAGTCCGTTCGACCGCCTTGGTGCCGCTGATGCTCCAGGCAGGGACCGGTTCCGTGGTTAACGTCGCCTCCGAAGCGGGCCTGCGAGGTTCCGCTGCCGGCGCGGCCTACACCGCGTCGAAGCACGCAGTGGTAGGCCTCACCAAGAACTCGGCCGTGATGTATGGACCCAAGGGTCTGCGCTTCAACGCCGTGGCTCCGGGTGCCACGATCACCAACATCGTTGCCGACAGGGGGTCCCAGCTGGCCGCCGAACGCCTTGGCCCGCTTATGCAGGCCACTGTCCCCGCGCCCGCCACCGCAGCGCAGCTCGCCGCATCCATCACCTTCCTGCTCAGCGACGACGGCACCAACATTAACGGCGCCATCCTTGCCTCCGACGGCGGCTGGTCCGCGCTCTAGGGAAGCGAGTAGGCACACAGGGAAGCGGACGACGGCGGGGGCCTCCCGGCGTCGTCCGCTTCTGTTTGAAAATTACGCAGTTATGAAGGTCATCGCCCGACAAGGCCCATATGCAGATCGTTGTAGCGGTTCCCCTGCACGCCGATCCGGGCGGCGACTGCATCGAGGTCGGCCACTTCATCGGCGGACAACGCAACGGCGGTGGCGCCCGCGTTCTCCTCCAGGCGCTCGCGGCGGCGCGTCCCGGGGATCGGCACAATCCACGGTTGCTGCGCGAGGAGCCAGGCAAGTGCGATCTGTCCTGGGGTGGCGTTCTTGGCAGCGGCGAGGCCGGCGACGTGCTGCACCAGTGCCTGGTTGGCGGCGCGGTTCTCGGGCGTGAAGCGGGGGATGGTGCCCCGAACGTCACCCTCCGAGAATTTCGTGGACGTATCCACGGTTCCGGTGAGGAACCCCTTGCCCAGCGGGCTGAAGGGCACGAAACCGATCCCCAGTTCCGCCAGCGTTGGCAGCACTTCCGGCTCCGGATCCCGGGTCCACAGCGAGTACTCGCTCTGGACAGCCGTCACGGGAAAGACGGCGTGGGCGGCGCGGATGGTCGCTGCCGAAGCCTCTGACAACCCGAAGTGGCGGACTTTCCCGGCCTGGACGAGTTCGCCCACCGCGCCGGCCACCTCTTCGATGGGCACATCGGGATCAACGCGGTGCTGGTAGAAGAGGTCGAGCGTGTCAACGCGCAACCGGCGCAGTGACTCCTCCCCAACGCGCTTTATCCGCTCAGGCGAACTGTCCAGCCCCACGGATTTCCCGTCCTCGATCCGCCACCCGAACTTCGTGGCGATGACTACCTGTTCCCGGACCGGCGCGAGTGCTTCCCCCACGAGTTCCTCATTGACGAAGGGTCCGTACACCTCGGCCGTGTCAAAGAAATTGATTCCGATCCCGGCCGCGTCCCGCAACACACCGATCATCGCCTGGCGGTCCCCGGGGTTGGGGCCGTAGCTCTGGGACATGCCCATGCAGCCAAGGCCGATAGCCGAGACCTGCAGGCCCTGCCCAAGTGTCCGTGTATGCATAGAATCTCCCTTTGCTGGTATCGTCCTGCCGACGCCCATGTGCCGGGCTTACCTCCAGTCAACGCCTTCGCGGACGCGCAAGGGAGTCCCTGCTGAAACGGGGACTGGCAGACCCTCCCTTGTCGGCACCCCCGATCCGACGGAGCTGCCCTCAAGACGCGGCACGACCCTTCGGTAGTGATGCATCAACACGCCTCCGGCGTTGCCCGGGACGGGAGGTAACATCGTCAGCAAAGTCATCTGCAGCGTACGCCACTGCCTGCTGAGTAGGCGTCGTGGGTCTGAAAGGGGAGCAGTGCGCGCAACAGTCAAGGACGTCGCGCGCCGCGCAGGTGTTTCACCCAAGACTGTCTCGAACGTGATGAACGGCATCGTTCCGGTAAGTGAAGCCACCAGGCTGAAGGTGGAGCAGGCCATTCTCGATCTGGATTACGTGCCCAATCTCTCCGCCCGTGGACTGCGGAACGGGAGGTCCGGTGTCATTGCGCTGGCCTTGCCTGACCTTGCTACGCCCTACTCGGCGGAGATTGCCCACAACATCGTCGAGGTGGCGCATGAGCAGGGCTGGGTTGTGCAGATCGAGGAAACCGGCTCCGACCCCCAGCGCGAACATGAACTCATGGTGCGTGCCCGCACCAATCTGATCGACGGGCTGATCCTCAACCCTGTGGTGCTGGATGAGAGCGCCGTCCAGGTGGGCGTTGCCCTTCCGCCCGTTGTCCTGCTGGGTGAGGTCACCCAAAAGCTCGCCGACCGCGTCTTCGTGGACAGCGTCGCGGCCGCGCGGGACATGACACTGGCCCTGGCGAAGTCCGGGCGCCGCAGACTCGCCGTCCTGGGAACCACCCAGGGCCGGGGATCGGCCGCGGCGATCGCGAGAACTCAAGGCTATGAACAGGCACTGGAGATCCTGGGCATCGCCCGGGACGAGTCACTGCTGGTTCCCTGTGAAAAATGGACGCCGCAGACTGCCGCCGATGCACTCAGCACCTACCTGGACTCGCATCCCCTTCCCGAGGCCCTGTTCTGCTTCACGGATTCCATGGCCATCGGCGCCCTGAGCGTGCTCTGGAAGAGGGGCCTGCGGATACCGGACGATATTGCAGTGGCGGGCTTCGACGACATCGCCGACGGCCGCTATGCCGTGCCTTCCTTGACCACCGTGTCCTTTGACAAGCGCGCCATTGCCAGCGAAGCCCTGCGCCTCCTGACGGAACGGATGGCGGACAGGGGCCAGGAGCAGCGCGTGGTTTCCATCGACTACAGCATTGTGGAACGGGACAGCAGCCGCGGCTGAAACGAGAACAGTCGATCAAATTGTTGGCGCTAACAATTTTCTCTTGCCGCAGCTATTACATCGATGTAATGTGAGACCCGCGTCACCCTCAGTGCAACATTGGCGGGGAACGCAGCGCGCCGGAACCGGAAGTCTTGAGCAAGAAGAAGTGCCCTTTCAGCGGACCCATCCAAAGGAGTGATTGGTGAAGCAGTTTGAATTTTTTCCCGGGAAGCAGTTGTCCCGTAGGCAGTTACTGACAGGAACGGCCGCCCTGGGCAGCGTCCTGGCAGCAGGCGCCTTGACCGGCTGCGGCGGGAACGCCCAGGCCTCCACGGTGCGGGATATCGGCTTCTGGCATCTGCTGTCAGGTGGCGACGGTATCAAGATGCAGGCGATGATCAACGGCGCCAACCAGGCCAATCCGGACTTCAAGGTGCATCCCACCGTGCTGGCCTGGGGACCCCCTTACTACACCAAACTGGCCATGGCCTCGGCAGGAGGACGCCCGCCTGAGGTAGCCATCATGCATGCCAGCCGGGTTCCGGGTTACGCTCCAGGCGGCCTGATCGACCCGTGGGACCTCTCGCTGCTGGCAGAGCACGGAGTTTCCGGTGCTGACTTCGCCCCGCGAATCTGGGAGAAGAGCCAGCAGAACGGCAAGGTGTTCTCCATCGCCCTGGATTCACATCCCTTCGTCATGTTCTACAACACCGACATCGCCCGCAAGGCAGGAGTCCTGGCCAGCAACGGGCAACTGCAGGAAGTGGCTTCCCCGCAGGAATTCATGGCCATGGCCAGGGAAATGCAGAACGTCACTCAAGCCCATGGACTGTCCTTCGGCTACCTTGGCAGTGGATCCCAGATGTGGCGGCTCTTCTACACCCTCTACAAGCAGCACGGCGCTGACATGGAACTGACACCGGGCCAGCCGATGAAGGTTGACCGGGACGCAGCCATTGAGTCGCTGGAATTCATGGCATCGCTTTTTGATGACACCATCGCGGCCAAGAGCGGCGACATCAGCACCGGCATCGCGGAATTCGCCCGCGGCGACTCGGGCATGCTCTTTAGCGGCGTTTGGGAACTGCCGACGCTCAAGAAGGCAGGACTGCCGGTGGACGCCGCGACCATTCCCACGCTCTATGGCACGCCAGCAGCCTACGCGGACTCGCATTCCTTCGTCCTTCCACGGCAACTGAATGTGGATGAAGCGAAGCGCCGCGACGTCTACAAGTTCGTCAGCGATGTCCTCAAAGGATCACTCTCCTGGGCAGAAGCGGGCCATATTCCTGCCTACCAGCCCGTGGTCCAGTCGCAGGCCTACAAGGACCTTACGCCGCAGGTGCATTACGCCAATGCAGCCGATGTCATTGCCTACGATCCCGAAGCCTGGTTCAGCGGCTCAGGCTCCGACTGGCAGACCTACTTCGCGGAGAACGTACAGAACGTCCTCCTGGGACGCGACAAGGCAGTTGCAGGTTGGGACGCCTTCGAAGAGCGCACCAACAACCTTCTTTCCCGGCCCAACCCGGTCTAACCGCACGAGTGACAAAGGAGTCCTTCATGAGTTCTTCACTAACAGCCCGGCGGAGCCCCGGGAGCCTCACCAGGAGCAACCTCAGTGGCTGGGGGTTCGCCACGCCTTTCCTGGTCTTCTTCCTCGTGTTCCTCGTGTGGCCCCTTCTTTATGGCCTCTACATGAGCCTCACCGGCAAGTCCCTTACCGGAGCCAATGACAGCCTGATCGGCTTTGCGAACTACGCCGAAGCCCTGGCCGACGCCGGCATGTGGCGCTCACTCGGCAACACCCTCTACTTCACGGTCATCAGCACGGTTCCGCTGGTCTTGGTGGCCCTGGTGATGGCGGCACTGCTCAACGTCGGATTGCCGGCGCAATGGCTGTGGCGGCTCTCCTACTTCGCCCCGTACCTGCTCGCGTCCACTGTGGTCTCACTGTTCTTCACGTGGATGTACAACCCGCAGCTTGGCCTTATCAACGATTCCCTTTCCAAGATCGGAATTCCCAAGGTTGCCTGGCTAAACGACCCCAATGTGGCCATGTGGGCCATCGTCATTGCCACGCTGTGGTGGACTGTGGGTTTCAACTTCCTGCTGTACCTGGCGGCGATGCAGAACATCCCCCACCAGCACTATGAGGCGGCATCCCTGGACGGCGCCGGAGCCTGGCGCCAGTTCTTCTCCATCACCTTGCCGCAACTGGCTCCCACCACCGTGATGATCGTGCTCCTCCAGATCCTGGCCTCGCTCAAGATCTTCGACCAGGTGTACCAGATGACCGCCGGCGGCCCCGGAGGATCAACCCGGCCCGTGGTGCAGTACATCTTTGAAACCGGGTTCACCGGCTACCGGCTGGGCTATTCCGCAGCCATCTCCTACATCTTCTTCGGACTGATAGTGCTCGTCTCGGTCATGCAGTTCGTAATCACCCGCCGCAGGAGTGCATAACCATGGCAATTCAGACGCTTAACCGCCCCGAGTCAGGCACCAGCACCAGCCAGGAACTCCGCCAACCGCGCAAGAAGATGACCGCAGGCAAGATCGCCGCCGTCGTGGTCGCCGCGATTATCGCAGTCCTGTGGCTGATCCCCTTCGCGTGGGCGACCGCCACCGCGTTCAAGACCGAGACGGACGCCGCAGCTCCGAAGGTCAGTTGGCTGCCCCCGTCGGGCTTTACTCCCGAAGCTTTCGTGAAGGTTTTCCAGGACGGCAACATCCCGCTCTGGACGTGGAATTCGCTCTACACCTCGGCGGCCATCACGGCCATCACCCTGGTGATCTCCGCGCTGGTGGCCTATGCCCTGTCCCGGATCGACTTCAAGGGCAAGAAGGTGCTGATGACCGTGATCATCGCCTCCATCATTGTCCCTCCGCCAGTCCTGATCATCCCGCTGTTCTACCAAATGCTCGCCCTGCACATGATCGATACCTCCTGGGCGATCATCCTGCCGCAGGTCATCCACCCGGCCATGGTGTTCGTGCTCAAGAAGTTCTTCGACCAGATTCCCCGCGAACTTGAAGAAGCCGCGGTGATGGACGGCGCCAGCCGCATGCGGATCTTCACCCAAATCATCCTGCCGCTGTCCCGGCCCATCCTGGCCGCCGTCGCCATCTTCGTGTTCATCGGGGCCTGGAACAACTTCCTGTGGCCGTTCATCGCCACCAACGACGGTGCACTCCTTACCTTGCCGGTGGGCCTGCAGACCATCAAGAGCGCCTACGGCATCCAGTACGCACAGAACATGGCGTCGGCTTTGCTCGCGGCGCTGCCGCTCATCCTCGTATTCCTCTTCTTCCAGCGCCAGATCATCAAGGGCGTCGCGACGACGGGCCTCGCCGGTACCTGAACCGGCACCTTCCGCCTACCAACCAACGCTTACAAACAGACCTGAACCACAACCAAGGAGCTGCTGCCCATGTCCCGCGCCCGGATTACCCTCGACCGTGACTTCACTATCGGCGAAGTACCCCGCCGCCTCTTTGGCTCCTTCGTGGAGCACATGGGCCGCTGCGTCTACACCGGCATCTACGAGCCGGGCCACCCTGAAGCGGATGAGAACGGCTTCCGCCTTGACGTCCTCAAGCTCGTCAAGGAACTCGGCGCCACCGTCATCCGCTATCCTGGCGGCAACTTCGTCTCGGGCTACAACTGGGAGGACGGCATCGGCCCGCGGGAGAACCGGCCCAGCCGCCTGGACGGCGCCTGGCACACCGTGGAGTCCAACGCCTTCGGCCTGCACGAATTCGTGGATTGGTCCCGCCAGGCCGGTACGGAAATCATGGAAGCCATCAACCTGGGCACCAAGGGAGTGGATGCGGCCCGCGAGATCGTGGAATATGCCAACCATCCGGGCGGCAGCTATTGGTCCGACCTCCGCGCGAAGAACGGCCACAAGGACCCGTTCAATATCAAGCTCTGGTGCCTGGGCAACGAGATGGACGGACCGTGGCAGATCGGCCACAAGACCGCAGAGGAATACGGCCGCCTGGCGCAGGAAGCCGCCAAGGCCATGCGCTTCGTTGACCCGGACATCGAACTGGTGGCCTGCGGAAGTTCCAACTCCGGCATGCCGACGTTCGGCGCCTGGGAGCAGACTGTCCTGACGCACGCGTATGACGAGGTGGATTACGTCTCCCTCCACGCCTACTACCAGGAACACAACGGCGACGCCGGCAGCTTCCTCGCCAGCGCAGTGGACACCGACTATTTCATCGAATCAGTCATCGCGACTGCGGATGCGGTCCGCGCGAAGGGAAAGCACAAGAAGCACATCAACCTTTCCTTCGACGAGTGGAACGTCTGGTACCAGCGCGGTCTGGACACCGAAGACCAGCCACGCAACGTGGCCAAGGCGGGCTGGCGCGAGCACCCCCGGGTCATCGAGGACAAGTACAACGTGACGGATGCCGTGGTGGTGGGAACCCTGCTGAACTCGTTGCTCCGGCACGGCGACCGCGTCAAAATCGCCAACCAGGCACAGTTGGTCAACGTGATCGCACCGATCTTCAGCGAGGAAAACGGCCCGGCGTGGCGCCAGACCATCTTCCACCCGTTCGCCCGCATGGCAGAGCTGGCCAAGGGCCAGATCCTGCGCTTGTCCGTGGACTCGGACAAGTACGAGAATGCCCGCTTCGGTGACACCGACCTCGTGGATGTCAGCGCCACGTGGAACGAGGAAACAGGCCGCATTGCGCTGTTCTTCGCAAACCGCGGCCTTGAGGAAGCGGCAGACATCGAAGTTTCACTGCGTGGGTTCGATGCCCGCCAGGTACTCCGCGCGGAGGTCCTGGAAATCCCCGAAGACGGAGACCGTTTCACCATCAACACCCAAAGCAGGCCGAACCAGGTGGGGCTCAAGCCACTGGAAGAGGCCAAGGCGAGCGGCTCCGAACTCCGGGCAACACTCCCGGCGCTGTCCTGGGCAGTGATTGAACTCGATGTCGCCAAAAACTGACGCTTCCGCCGCGGCGTAGTGGAGCGGCACCACACAGGAGCGGACGATGGCGGGGGCCTCCCGCCATCGTCCGCCCACCACTGTGCGCCAGAAGCTAGGCGGCCACCTCCGACGGCACGACGCTGCAGTCCGCCGGCGTGCCTGCGAGCTGGGGTGCCCAGCCGTCCGTTCCCTGCAGGTAGTCCCTGGCCGTGTAGTTGCCCGCCTCAGCCCCGGGCAACTGCGGACGGTCGGCGGTTATCTGCGCGCCGGGGCCGCGGTTGTTGTACTCGTGGAACCGTGCCTCGCGCCAAGAGAAGCCGCTCATGTCCGTCCAGGGCGTGCCGGAGATGTGGGAACCAAGCCAGGAGTCCCGGACCAGGACCTGGGCAACTGCTTTCGGGTCACCGCCGGAGTGCCACGGCCTGCCAAGGTGGACGGAGTTTGGCGCAGCGTCGGAGACAAGCCGGCACTGGTCAAAGAGGTAGCCGTACTTGATCGACAGATCAAGGCTCCCTGCTGTCACGTAGCCGTTGTTCGTCGTCGAGCCGCGGTCCAGGGACTTGATCTCGCAGCCGTTGAAAACAGCAGTTCCGCGGCCGAAGATGAAGTCCACATCGCCCTCCACGTAGCAGCCGTCGAAGTAGAACCGGGCCGGGACGCCTGCACCGGGTGAGTTGACCAGCAGCGTGTCCTGGTTGCCGAGCAGCCTGACGTTGGACAGCACAGAGCGGTCACCGGTGATGTGCAGCGCCACGGCCTGACGGTCCTTGATCCCCATGTTGGCGGCCTCGTCGAAATCATTGCTGATGGTCAGGTTGCGGGCCGCGAAGTCCGGCCCGTCGATCCGGACGGACGCACTGCCCGACGTGCCGAAGTTGCCGCTGCCGTCCGGCTTGGGCGTCCCGGACGCATTGTTGTAGACGATCACCACATCCTCCGGCAGGGCGCCTTGGCCGATGAAGCTGATCCGCGGTTTGTCGGCGGGCACCCGCACGGCTTCCCGGTAGGTGCCGGGCTGGATCCTGATGACGGTCCGCTGGAGGCTTCCCGTCCGCACCGAGTCAACCGCGGCCTGTACCGTTGCGAACGTCCGGCCCGGTCCGACGTCGAGCGTCACCGGGATGTCGATGGGCCGCTCCGCGGGCCAGTACATTTCCAGGAGGGGATCCGCGACGGCGTCGATGTTCAGGAAGTAGCCGGGCGGGACGATCTCCTTGGACTGCAGTTCGCGCGCCACCAGGCCGGCAACCGCCAATGCGCCCGCGGCCTGGAAATGCGTGTTGTCCTCCGAGCCCTGCGGATACTGCGGGTGCTCGCCGGGAGCGAGGAAAAGGAACTTCTGCTTGGTTCCTTCCGGCCCCAGCTGCTGCCACAGCTCTTTCGAGGACGCGGTCAGGTCCACCAGGGGAGTGCCGGACGCTGCGGCGAGTTCCCGCACTGCCTGCGGATACGCTCCGTGGGAGTCCTTCGCATTGCCGAAGGAATCGAAGCGGCGGCGTTCCACGGGGGTGACCAGCACGGGCTTGCCCCCGCGTGCTTTGGCACCGTCGACGTACCGGCTCAGGTACTCCTTGAAGGTGGTGTCCGGGAGCGTTCCCCGTGCGGGGTCCGTCACTTTTTCGTCGTTGTGGCCGAACGAAATCAGCAGGTAGTCGCCCGGCTGCATCAGTGCCAGCACCCGGTCCAGCAGTCCGGCGTCGGCAAAGCTCTTGGAGGAGGCGCCGGACCAGGCGTAGTCAAAGACGGTTGCCTGCGGTCCCAGCAGGAGCGGCAGTGCCTGTCCCCAGCCCGCGCGGGGGCGTTCGGACTGCTGATAGGCCGACGACGTTGAGTCACCGACGACGAAGAGCACCGGTTTGGTACGGGGTTTCGTGGGATCGGGGTCCGCCTGGGCGACAGCGCCCGCTATGCCCGTCCCCGAGAAGGCCGCGGCCCCGGCGGTGAGCGCCAAGGTGGCCAGGACGCTGCGGCGGCTCGGCAGGATGGCGGCCATCAGAGGTTCCCTCCTGCACTGAAGATGGGCCCGGTGGAGTCCTGGAGCAGTGCGGGCACGGACTGGGCCGGGTGGACCTGTGTACGCAGGATGGGAGCCCAGGATGTGTCCGCTGCCAGCTGGTCCGCCGGTGCTGCCGCGGCGTTGTACTCGGCGAGAATGTCAGTGATCTTGCCGTTGACCGCGTTGGCGATGGTGGTGATGGCCGTTCCCTTGTACCGGCCGATGATGTCGGCGGCGCCGATTCCGGCCGGAAGCGTGAAGGCGTTCGCCTCAGCGTAGAGGTGGGAGCTGAATCCGGCGCCCAGGCTGTATTCGTAGGGAATTGCGCTGTCCTCTGCCACCTTGAAGTGGTTGTTGTACACGTCCACCTGACCGAAACGGACGCGCGGGGCACGCTGGCCGACGTTTTCGAAGACGTTGTGGTGGATGGTGACGCGCAGCTTGCCGGGGTCTCCGCGGTTGGCCGAATCGGTGGAACCGATCAGGAGCAGCTTGTCATGGTCCGAGAACCGGTTGTAGGACATCGTCACCAGGTCAGAGCCGTTGGTGACGTCGACGGCGCCATCATGCACCTGGTAGGGGCGGCCGAAGTAGAGTGGCTGGGCGCTGTCCAGGTTGGGGGCGTCCGTGAATTCGGAGTGGTCAATCCAAACGTGGGTGGCCTTGTTGATGACCTGCAGCAGGTCGTACTCGCTGTTCCAGTTCCCCTCGGTACCGTCGGTGGGGTCCCAGGCGGGGAAGCAGTCGGCGGCATCGCGCACGCTGAGGTTGCGGACGATCACGTTGGTGGCGCCATTGACGCGGAGGGCGGCGCCGGTGATGCTGCTCTCCGGAGCGGCGCCGACGATGGTGGTGTTGCTGGGGATGTCCCAACGGATGGTCTTCGCCTGGTTTGCTGCGGCGAGGCGCCTCGCGCTTTCCTGCGGGCCGGTGGGCTCCTGGGCCCGGCCGTAGGTTGCGGGGTCGAAGTCCTGAAGGTACTGCTCCAGGCTGTAGCCCGTGCCAGCGGCGTAGTCTTCACAGGTGAGCGGGGAACCGTCCGCAGCAGTGTTGGCGTCGATGCTGCCGTGGATCCGGACTATCTTGGGCTGGCTTCCGGCCGCTGCGAAGGCGGCCAGCAGTTCGGCCTTGCTGGAGACGTCATAAACGTTGGCGTCTGCTGCCGCTGAGCCTCCCGTGGTTCCGGTTCCTTCGGATGCCCAACCGTCGCCTGCGGAAAGTACCTGGCGCTCCAGCGGGGTTTGGGACGTCTGGGCGATAGGGTCCGCCACCGGGTTGGGGGATGCTCCCGCAGGAGCCGAAATGGCCAGTGCTCCTGCTACGGCAATGGCTGCGGACATGGATAAGCGGGTACTGCGTTTTCGCATGTTCTCTCTTCCGTCATTGGAATGAACTGCGCTTCGGCCGGAGTCCACTGTGACGCCGGTCATTGTGAGCGCTGACAAGGACACTACCGAGAAAGCGGTTTCTCAGCAATACCCGTCTCAGAGAATCCGCTGTATTTGGAGGTGAAAGAGGAATTGGTCCCTCCCGGTTCACCCGCCAGCAACCACCAGGTCCCCACCCGTTCTTCCTGGACCAGCAGTCTTTTCACGCACCCCTTGCCCGGCACACCCCATAGCCGGGCGGACATCCCCGAGGTACCAGGAGTACTCCGTGTTCGTGAAAAGCACCCTCGCCGCCGTCGCCGTCCTCGCCACCCTGGCCGGGACAGCCACAGCTCCCGCCCAGGCGGAGGCACCCAGGCCCGCGCCCGTCGTCGTCGGCCAGCCCCTTGCCGGGACACATGCCCACAACGACTATGAGCATGACCGCCCCCTGTTCGACGCGCTGGAGCACGGCTTCACCAGCGTCGAAGCAGACGTGTGGCTGGTGGACGGCGAACTGCGGGTGGCCCACGACCTTGCCGACGCCAAGCAAGGCGTCACGCTCGAGAGCCTCTACCTTGACCCGCTCGAGGACCTGGTCCGCAGCCAGCCCGGCCACAGCGTCTACCCTCGATGGGACGGCAGCCTCCAGCTCCTGATCGACATCAAGAGCGACGGCGAGGCCACCTACGCCGCCATCGAGCAGGAACTGTCCGAACACCGGGACATCATGAGCCGCTACACCAGCGGCAACGTGAAAACCGGCGCGGTCACCGCGGTCATCAGCGGCAACCGCCCGCTGGCCACCATGCAGGCACAGACTAAGCGGTCCAGCTTCTACGACGGCCGGTCCGCGGACCTCACGTCCAGCCTCCCCGCCGCACTGATGCCGCTGGTCAGCGACAACTGGACCAAGCTCTTCACCTGGCAGGGTGTGGGACCCATGCCCGAAACCGAGCGCGCCAAGCTGCGCACTTTCGTGGCTGCAGCCCATGCCAACGGTTACCGCGTCCGCTTCTGGGCCACCCCGGAGCAGTCAGGCGAAGCCCGTGACGCCGTCTGGACCGAACTCGCCGACGCGGGCGTGGACCACATCAACACCGACGACCTCGCCGGGTTGCAGCGGTTCCTCACCGCCCGCACGCAGTAACTACCGAGCAGAATCAGGACTACTCCCATGCCCTCCAAGACCATCAAAATGACGACGGCGGCCGCCGCCCTGGCGCTCGGCCTCCTTGCGTCCCAGCCCGCCACAGCCGCGGATACCTCCGGCAGCACCCCGGACAGCCAACAGGCTTTCACCTTCGGCGTTATTGGTGACATCCCCTACGGCGCGGCTGAGATCGCGAAGTTCCCGTCCCGCATCCAGGACCTGAACGCGGACAGGGAGCTGAAGTTTGTAGCACACGTGGGCGATATCAAGAACGGCTCCTCCGTCTGCTCCGACGAGTACTTCTCCTACATCCGCACCCAGCTCGATACCTTCACGCATCCTCTGGTGTACACGCCCGGGGACAACGAGTGGGTGGACTGCCACCGCACCAACAATGGCGCCTACAACCCGCTGGAGCGGCTGGACAAACTGCGGGAAGTCTTCTTCAACGAACCCGGCAAAACGCTCGGCGCCACCATGCCGGTCAAGACGCAGGAGAACGTGGGGCTTCCCGAAGACGTCCGCTTCACCCAGAACCGGGTGGCCTTCTCCGTGTTGAACATCCAGGGCAGCAACAACTCGCTCCTTCCCTGGAGCGGCCTGGGCAAGACCGCCGCAACTCCGGAGCAGCTGGCCGAAGTGGAGCACCGGACAGACGCCGTCCTGGCCCAGATCCGCGAGACCTTTCGGGACGCCGAACGCCGGAACGACAGGGCCGTGGTGCTGATGGCCCAGGCTGACATGTTCGATCCGTCGCTGCTCGCCGGCGCGTCCGCGGACCCGGACACTGTTTCCGGCTTCCGCGAGATCGTGCAGACCATCACCGAGGAGACCAACCGGTTCGACGCGCCCGTCTACCTCATCAACGGGGACAGCCACGTGTTCGCCCAGAACGAGCCCCTCGCCGAGGGCTCGCCCTGGCTGGACATCTACGGTCAGCCCGCCGCGGACAACCTGCAGCGCATCACGGTGGACGGGGCCAACAATGCTGTCGACTATGTGCGGTTCACGGTCGCCGGCAACAGTGCGGACGGTGCGGACGTCCTGAGCTGGGAAAAGGTCCCCTTCAGCCAGTAGGCACCAAGGAAGCGGACGACGGCGGGAACCTCCCGCCGTCGTCCGCTTCCGTAGGGAGGGGGCAGCGTGACATTCAGCTGCCGCACTTCCCTCTCTTGCTCGGGTCCTTGCCTAGAACCGGGTGGTGCCGCGCATCTTGCGGGGGCGTCCGTCCGGGTCCACCAGCAGGCGGTTGACGGGATTCGCCCAGAGGCGCTGGAGGGGCGGCACCGGCTGCGGGTGGTGGTGCCGCACTTGTCCCCTGGGGCGGGGCGAGCTGTGCCCGTTTTTGTGCCACTGGTCCAGGCTGTCGGCGGTGGCTTTCCACAGGCCCAGCCGGGCTGCCGGATCGTGGAGCTGGGGGTCATTCTGGTCCAGGCCCAGGTGTTCGGCCCAAAGTTGGAGCCGGAGCGAATGGGCCAACGAGCGGGAAGCCTCAGAACCGGCACTGGTGTCGACGACCGCGCAGGTAAGCTCGCTGTCCGTGGTCCATGACCGGCGGTTGAAGTTGTCCGACCCGATCGTGAACCAGGTGTCGTCGATGATGCAGATCTTGGCGTGGACATAGATGGGAGTCCCTGCCTTGTTCTCCAGGTTGAAGACGCCGAATCTTTCGGGGGCAACGCGGCGCATCCTTTCGATGGCACGCAATTGCCCCACCCGCTTGGGCGGCCCTCCGAGCGGACCGTCGGAGTCCGGGTAGCGCGGCACCACGGCGATCACATTCAACCCGGGGTTCTGTTGGAGGGCAGCTGCGATTCCATCGGCCACCTCTGCGGACCACAGATATTGGTCCTCGATGTAGATCAGCGAGCGGGCCTGGGCGAAAGCTTTTGTGTAGGCCCGGGCAACGCTCCGCTCACCGCCGGGAGCGAACGGGAACGGTGGGTGCTTTACGCCGTAGGTGCGCAGCAGCTGTACTGCGTGGGGGCCAGCCGGCGGCGGTGGCGGCGCTGTCTCCGGCAGGGGTTTGGGGTGCCGGGGCATATCCGCCAGGCGTTGCAGCAGCATCCGGTACGGCGTGCGGTGGTCCAGGGGATGGGGGTCATTCCACCGTTCCGCGAACAGCTCCAGGACATCCGCCACCACCGGGCCGCGCAGTTCGAGGGCGGCATCGTGCCAAGGTGGTTGTTTCCCGTACCGGGAATCCATGGCCACCGCCTGCGGGTCTCCCGCGTGATCGGCGTCGTCCCGACGGCTGTGGGAAAGGTCGATCCCGCCCACGAACGCGACGTCCCGTGACGGGTCGTCGCGGCGGCGGATGACGACCAGTTTCTGGTGATGGCAGCCGAAGAGGCGCACCCGCTGATCCAACAGCACCTCGCCGCCGGCATCGTTGACCTGGCGGCTGAGGAGCTCGTTGGACCGGCCACTCATCGGGGCCGAAATGCGCTCACCGTGGGATCTCCAGATCAGGCCGCGGACTTCCACTCCCGCCCGGGCCAGCCGCGCCAGCAACTCTCCGATCGTCGGTCCGTCCGGCGTGAGCCGCTCGTCGGCGTCGCCGCGCCAGTCGGTGAACCACACCCGGTCTCCGGCTTGAAGGGCCGACAGCTCCTCATGCAGCCGGGCGAAGTAGGCGGCCCCATGAACCAGGGGCCGCACGAGGTTACCCTCGGACCAGGACGCTGATCCGTCACTTCCGGCATGCACGCCGGTGGCCGCGTTCCCACGCTCACTGCCACTTAAGAACCAGGTACCAGGATTACTATCCACTCGATGTTCCCTTCGGGGCCTGCGGCCGGCTTAGTGTCCGGCCTCCTATGTAGCCTACGACTGGCTCATCAAGTCATCGGGTTGAATCATCGCCTTACGCCGTGATTCCCGGGATCTCGGCGACACCCTGCCGATCAGCAGGTTTTCGTGGGGGTGTCTGACAGGCACTGCCACTGAAGGAGCAGGCTGCGTAGCGTTGAAGCCGTGGACAGGAAAGAAGAGATTCGTGAGTTCCTGATCTCGCGTCGTGCGAAGATCAGCCCGGACCAGGCCAGGATTCCCAACTACGGGGAGCTGCGTCGGGTGCCTGGGCTGCGCCGTGAGGAAGTGGCTGAGCTTGCCGGGGTGAGCACGGACTACTACACCCGGCTGGAACGGGGCAGCCTCCGCGGCGTCTCCGACTCGGTGCTCGAGGCGGTGGCCTCAGCCCTCCAGCTGGACGACGCCGAGCGGGCACACCTGATGGACCTGGCACGGACGGCCAACGCGCCGTCGCGCCGGACGCCCCGCCGGCCGCCGCAGCAACGGGTCCGTCCCGGTGTGCTGCGCCTGCTGGACGGGATGACGGGAGTGGCGGCCATAGTGCAGAACGGCCGTTCGGACCTGCTCGCCGCCAACCAGCTGGGCCTTGCCCTCTACGGGCCGGTGTTCACCTCCGTTGCGTCGTTGGGCCCGGAAGGATCGACCCGGCGCCCGAACCAGGCACGGTACCTCTTCCTCGATCTGGGCGCGGGGGACTTCTACCCCGACTGGAACGCGATAGCGGCCACCACCGTGGCGATGCTCCGGCTTGAATCCGGCCGGGACCCGCACGACAGGGCCCTGAACGAGCTGATTGGCGAACTGACCACGCGCAGCGGACTCTTTGCCGGGTTGTGGGCCGGGCACGATGTGCGGATCCACACCACGGGAACCAAACGCTTCCACCACCCGGTGGCCGGTGACCTGTCCCTGCAGTTCGAGACGCTGGACCTCCCCGGCGACGAAGGCCAGACCGTCTTCACCTTCTCGGCGGAGCCGGGCTCCGCCTCCGAAAACGCGCTGGCATTCCTCGCCAGCTGGGCGGCGGCGCCGTCCACGCCAACGGACTCAGCACCAGAAACAACCACCGCCGGCGATCCTGCCGGCGGATCCACCCTCCCTGGGCGCGCCCCCGCGCAACCAGGAACCCGCAACCCAGGAAAGACAGAACCAACCCATGACTGAGCAGAACACCACACACGGGCAGGAAACCACGAAGGGCAAGAAGGTCTGGTTCATCACCGGCGCAGGCCGCGGGCTGGGCACTGACATCGCGAAGGCAGCCCTGGCGGCCGGCCACGCGGTGGTCGCTACCGGCCGCAACCCGGAAAAGGTCACCCAGGCCGTCGGTGAGCATGCGGATCTATTAGCCGTGAAGCTCGACGTCACCGAACCCGCAGAGGCGACGGCCGCCATCCAGGCAGCCGTGGACCGCTTCGGCCGGATCGACGTCCTCGTGAACAACGCCGGCAACTTCTACGCCGGGTTCTTCGAGGAAATCACGCCGGCGGACTTCCGGACACAGATCGAAACCACCATGTTCGGGCCGATGAACGTCACCCGCGCCGCCCTGCCGGTCCTCCGCGGCCAGCGCTCAGGCCTGCTGGTGACCATCTCCTCGACCGCCGGCATCGCAGGCGGCGAGTTCCTCACCGCCTATGCCGCGTCCAAGTTCGGCGTGGAGGGCTGGGCCGAGTCGCTGGCCCCGGAAGTCGCTCCGTTCGGCATTCGCAGCATGATTGTGGAACCCGGATTCTTCCGCACCGAGCTGCTCACCCCGGAATCCACCAGCTATGCGGACTCCGCCATCGAGGACTACGCCGAGCGCACCGAGCAGACCGTCAAAACCTGGAAGAGCATGGACGGCCAGCAGTGGGGAGACCCGGCCAAGCTGGCCGGCGCGCTGATCCAGCTGGCCGAGCTGAACGAGCCGCCGTTGCGCTTCGCCGCGGGCGCCGACGCCGTGGACACTTTCGAGGCGCGGGCCAAGCTGCTTCAAGACCAAGCAGATGCCCACCGGGACCTCTCGAGCAACCTCGCCTTCAGCGAGGCCTGACAAACGGAAACGGACGACGGCGTGCGCCTCCCCGCCGTCGTCCGCCGTACCTTGCACCCGCATGCGGACCGGGAATTCCGAAGGTCTGGACCCCGGTAGCTGCCGGATTTATGGTGAAAAGGTGGCGGCTGCCTGACTGGCAGGATAGCCAGTGCTGCCGGTCCGCTGTTGCGGCCGTCCGTCACGAGGAGGAAGCAGATGGAACACGTTGAAGAGACCGTTGACGTCGCTGTCCCGGTGCGGACCGCGTACAACCAGTGGACCCAGTTCGAATCCTTTCCGCAGTTCATGTCCGGTGTGGAATCCGTAACCCAGCTGACGGACACCACCAACCACTGGGTGACCAAGGTGGGTGGTGTTCAGCGGGAGTTCGATACTGAAATAGTCGACCAGGAGCCTGACGACCGGATCGCCTGGCGCAGCACCGACGGCAAGTCCCACGCCGGAATCATCAGGTTCACGCCGCTGGATGCCAATCACACGAAGGTCAAAGTCCATTTCGAATGGGCGCCCGAAACCGTCACCGAAAAAGCAGGCGCGGCCCTGAAGATCGACGAGATGCAGGTAAAGGCGGACATGCGGAAGTTCAAGGACTTCATCGAATGGCGCGGTACCGAAACCGGTGGCTGGCGTGGCGAAGTCGAGGACACCGGCCCGACCGGGCAGTTCTAGAAGAGCCGGCGGGATCGGCTGGGGAAGCGACGCCCGACAAACAGGACGCCTGACAAACAGAAAGCGGACGACGGCGGGAACCTCCCGCCGTCGTCCGCTCTCCTTGGGTCACTTATCCAGCAGCCCGCCGCTGGCCCAGCGCCGCACCGCCAGCTTCTCCGCCGCGTCGAACTCCAGCAGCGCCACCCGGCACAGTTCTTCCACGTTCCCGGTCCACGCTGCGGCCAGCTCCTCCGGCGTCGACTGGTCGCTGAACTGGAAGTTGGCGTAGGCCAGGCCCTGGAGGACAAAGCTGACCGCGCTGCGGGAGACCGGTTGGCCTGCACTGACGCAATCATCGCGCACCTGTCGCGACAGTTCAGCGCGCGTGAGCGGCGGATGCTCCCGCAGCCGGGGGGCCATAGCCTGGAAAATCTGCCGGAACTGGGCCGCGGACAGTGCAGGCACGTCCGTCACCCGGGTAACCCGCTCCTCGATCCCCGGCTGCACGTCGGCGGGCAGGGGAAGATCCTCGCTTGAGAACCGCTTCGAGTCCCAGACCCAGCCGCCTTGTGCCGCTGAATACTCGACGTTCTTGCCGATCTGGGAAACCCACGTCCCAAACTTTCCGAAGCCGCCCCAGTCCGTCTTCAAGGAAGGATCGGCCGTGAGCGCCCGGTGTGCCACCATCGCGCCAACGACCGGTCCGGGTGCCGTCCGGACAAACTCCGCCACCTCACGGATCGCGGGGGAGTGGGCTTTTGCTTTTGCCTTGGCTGCGTCAGGTGCCTGCGGTTGCTTCACGGAAGCTGCTGTATGGACGGGTTCAGCGGTTGTGCCGTTGAGGATCGCAACAAAATCATGGGACTCCACCACGTGGTCCGCCATCTCCCGGTAGGCGAAGGCCACAGCGCCGGCCGCGATAACGGTGGTCATCCGGTCGGCGGCACGGAACCGCTGGATCAGGGACGTGAAGTCGGCATCAGCCGAGGCGATGAAGAATTCTTCGATGCCACCGCCGCCGGAGAGCGCGTCCATGGCATCGAGCACCAGGTTGATGTCCGTGCTGCTCTTTCCGCGCTGGGTCAGCGACGGGCAGTCGATGACGCGGAATCCGGCGCGGGTCCAGTAGGTGCGGTACTTCGAGTACACCATGGGGTTCAGGTAGCAGTTGCGGATCAGGAAGCGCCGCGTCCCCTCGCCGGAACCACTGGCTGACAAGGCGTCGGCCCAATGCTTGGGGTCTTCGGCAAACCGCTTCGCCGCCTGCGGATCCAGAGCCTGGAGTCCGGTGAAGACATTGTCGAAATCAACAAACATCGCCGCCCGGATGCCGGGCCGGCGGGAAGGTGTGAGTGCCGCGTTCATTGGGCCAGTGTGCCAGCAACGTGCGGCAGCGGCTGTCCCTCCGGGTGCGACACGCGAGCGTACGACGGCGGGAGGCGCCCCGCCGTCGACCGCCCACCACTCACTGACAAGGACTGCGCCGGCAGAGGTGCAACGGCAGGAGGACGGAGTCCTTACAGTTACCGCTTAGGGGCTGAGGTCCCAGTGGACTTGGATTGCCTCAGCAATGGGGCCAGCGGTGACGTCGACGCGTAAAGCAACGGGCGCGGTTCCCGTCTCCTCAATTACCGTGTCACGGTACACGCGGCCGCATCTGGGGCACAGCGTGTAGAGGTCCTCGTCCGCGGGCCATGCCGCCAGCCCTTCGGGTACGGGGGTCTCTGCATAAACAGGCACGCCCTGTGAGTTCGCCTGAATCAATCCGTCCTGGCTGACACTGTTGCCGCACACGCAGGTGATTGTGGTGACATCATGACCCACCACATTGGCGGTTTCAGCGTCCATGGCGACCTCCCGGGGGCTGGAAGGGAGCTGCTGGTATCAGCTTATGCCCGCTGATCCGTGTGGCGCCCGGGCCTACCCAACTTCCGCAGCATCCATTGCCTGCTTACAGTGTGGGGTTCACTATTAAGGCTGTCGGGAAGGCTGGGGCCTACTGAAACGCCCACCGCCTACGGATCAAGGATTCGAGATGAATGATGGTTCCGCTTTCCCGAACCGGCGCACGCTGCTGAAGACAGCCGGGATTGGGGCGGCCAGTGTCGCCGCGTTGCCGCTGCTGTCCGCTTGTACCGGCGCATCGGCAGGGTCTATATCCTCAGCGACGGTGCCGGCATCCCTGCTCCCGGTCCCGCCGGGACAGATCGAACCACTGCTGGACCGGCCGAAAGTCGAGCATGCCCTTGCCCAGCTCGACGGACAGATCCAGGACGCCATGGAGCACACCGGGCTCCCGGGTATGGCCGTCGCCGTGGTGTATCAGGATGAGGTGGTGTACTCCAAAGGTTTTGGGGTCCGGGAAGTCGGAAAGCCCGAGGAAATTAGTCCTGGCACCGTGTTCCAGGTGGCTTCTGTGTCCAAGCCCCTGGCATCCACAGTGGTGGCAGGGCTGGTGGGGCGGGAGGTCATCAACTGGACGGACCCCGTTATCCAACATAACAGGAGCTTCGCGCTCAAGGACGACTACGTCACGCGGAATGCCACCTTTGCTGATCTGCTGTCGCACCGCAGTGGGGTGCGAACAGCCTCGGGTGACCTGCTGGAGGACCTCGGCTTCGATCGGGCGTACATCCTTAGCCACCTCAACCAGGAGCCCCTGGATACGTTCCGGTCCAGCTATAACTACAGCAATTTCGGATACACGGAAGGCGGCCAGGCGGCAGCCGATGCCCTGAAAGTGACTTGGGAGGATCTGGCCGACGAGGTTTTATTCCGGCCTCTGGGCATGTCCGCCAGCAGTTACCGTTACTCGGACTACGAGCGAGCCACAAACAAAGCCACCATTCATGTGCCCCTGGGGAACAAGCAGTGGGCAGCGAAATACCGCCGCAACGCCGATTCCGAGGCTCCGGCCGGGGGCGCGAGTTCGTCGGTGCGGGACCTGGCCCAATGGCTCCGGCTGCAGCTGGGCAACGGCAGTTACGAGGGCAAGCCCGTTATTGATGCGGCTGCCCTCCAAACAAGCCACGTTCCCCATGCGGTCTCCGGGCCGGCTTCGGCTCCCGCTGCCCGCTCGCGTTTCTATGGGCTGGGCTGGAACGTCTCGTACGATGACCAGGCCCGCGTCCAGCTGGGACACTCCGGGGCGTTCAACCTTGGCGCCGCCACCGCCGTCGCCATGCTTCCCGGTGAACAACTGGCCATTGTGGCCCTGACCAACGGGCGCCCGCAGGGGATTCCTGAAGCAATCACCGCCGGCTTCCTGGACACAGCCCAGCACGGATCACCCATGGTGGACTGGCTGGCATTCACTGAAGGCGCCTTTAAGCGCATTGATGAGTCCGAGAAACCTGAGGTCGATTACACCAAGGCTCCGCCTGCCCCTTCCCCTGCCAAGGCAAACAGCGCCTATACGGGCACCTACAACAACTCCTACTATGGCCCGCTCGTGGTCCTCGAAGAGGGCGGAAAACTGGCCATGAGAGTGGGACCGCCAGATAAACCCACGACTTTCCTTCTCACCCATTTCGACGGGGATACCTTCAGCTTTGAGTCCATAGGCGAAAACGCCAACGGCTTGGCCGGTGCACTTTTTGCGGGAACAGGCGGCGGCTCCTCGCCGAGTGTCACCCTGGACTTCTACGACAGGACCGGGCTGGGGACCTTCACCCGGTGATGCCGGCGTTCTTCCAGATGTGAGACGCGAGCCCGGGACTTAGAGCCGCAGTTCCATAAAGACGCTGTTGGGATCCAGGGCATAGTCCGCGAAAGGCGGGCACTTGGTGAAGCCGTTCCGGACATACAGGCGGCGAGCGGGAGCGAAATAATCCTCGGTGCCGGTCTCAAGGTAGATGCGCTCGAGGTCCCGGGCGCGGGCGTCGGCGAGGATATGCCCGAGCATGAGGGTTGCCACTCCCTTTCCCCGTGCCGCCGCGGCGGTCCGCATGGACTTTATTTCGCCGTGTCGGGGGAGCCCGGTGAGGGATTCCAGGAGCTTAAGCGCGCCGCAGCCCAGCAGGCCGCCGTCCTCACGGGCCGTCCAGAGCGTAATCGACGGTACTGACAGTGCAGAGGGGTCCAGGGCGTGAACGCTTTCGGCCGGCGAGGTGGCGAACATGTCTGCCAGGTGTTCGCTAAGGAGCTGGTGCACATCACCGCGTGTGGGATCGTCCCGGTCAATGGAAATCATCGCCGCTAAATCTACCGGCTTGGGCCAGCATCGGACTGCTAAAGCCGCGCCGGGAAGTCCCCAGCTGCGAAAAGGCAACGGACGATGGCGGGAGGTCCCGCCGTCGTCCGTTGCCCGCCTTCTACGCCTCGACGGTCACGCCGCGCCAGAAGGCGATGCGGTCCTCGATCTGCTTCGCGCGCGGCTTTGTCTCCGGGTAGTACCACGCAGCGTCCACGTTCAGCTTCCCGTCCACTTCCAGCGTGTGATAGCTGGCCTTGCCCTTCCAGGGGCAGATGGAATAGAGGTCGCTGTCCCGCAGGTATCCGGCGTTGACGGCGTCGCGCGGGAAGTAGTGGTTGCCCTCCACCACCACGGTGTCAGTGGATTCGGCGATGACTTTTCCGTTCCAGATGGCCCTGACCATGTGGGTTCCTTCCGTAGGTGCCGCTGACATGAAAGGCGGCTCGGGTCGTAGGAATGCCAACGACCTGACGGCCGCGGTTGTTCCCGGACGGCAGAGGGACTGCCGGAGGCGTCCGACGGCGGCGCTACCGCGGGCTTTTGTCGATGACGCAGAACCGGTTCCCGTCGGGATCGGCGAGGACCACGAAATCAGGATCCTCCGGGTACAGGTCCCAGTCCACGCGCTGCGCGCCGAGTGAGATGAGCCGCTCCACCTCCGCGTCCTGATCGTCCGCGTATAAGTCCAGATGGATCCGCGGGTGCTCCTGGACTGGCGTCTCACTCAACATGAGTGACAGTTGCGCTCCGGGGCCCGACGCCGGCGCAAGCGTCACCCACGTCTCGTCACCTCGCTCACGGGGAACGTAGCCGAGGGCGGCATGCCAGAATTCGGTAGCGAGCGCGACGTCGTTGACGCCGAGGACTATGGTGCCGAGGGTCAACATCCGCCCAGCCTAAACCCGGGCCGTGCACGGATGCGAGGGCCAGGTCAAATGGTCGTGCCGCGAAGCACCAAGGACCCTTCCAGCTCAAACCGCTGGTCACTGCTCGCACCAGGCCGTCCGGCCGAGCGCAGGATTGTGACCGCGCTGCGGGCGGCGGACGCCAGATCCAGCGAGATACTCGAAAGCGGGGGATGCGTTGTTATAGCCAAGGTGTCGTCACAACCCAGGACGTTGATGTCCTCCGGGACGCGCATGCCGTGTGCCCGGAACCCGGACATCAGGCCATGGGCAACGACGTCGTCAAAGGCGATCACGGCCGTGGCCCCGGCGGCTTCCACCTCGCCGCTGACTTCCAGGGCATCGGAGTAGTTTCCGGACTTTGCCTGGAAGAAAAACGGCTTCAGTCCGAGGCTTTCCAGCGTTGACTGTACGCAGCCATGACGCTGGGCATCGGACCAGGACCTCGCCGGCCCGCCAACGTAAGCAATGCGGGTGTGGCCGGCTTCCACGAGGTGATGGAGCCCTTCGGCGAGGGCCTTGGAAGTGCTGATCAGGACACGCGGGACGCCGGCCACGTCGCGGTTGATCAACACCGTTGGTTGGCGTTCGGCAATGGTCTGAAGAACCCGATCCGAAAGCCGCGAGGACGCAATGATCAGCCCTTCCACCTGCGGTGAAAGCCGCTCGATCATCTGCAGTTCCCGCTTGGTGTCCTCAGCGGTGTCGGCAACGAAGACTGCCAGCCCGTAATCCTCTGCCGCCAACTGCGCATACCGGATCAGCGGCGGAAAGAACGGGTTGGCAACGTCAGGCAGCACCAGCCCAATAGCGCCGGAGCGGCCGGTGATCAGAGCGCGGGCGTGATGGTTGGGGACATAACCGATCTCTGCAGCCGCATCCATCACCCGCTGGACGGTCTCCGGCTTCAGCTTCCCCGGATCAGTGAATGCGCGGGAAACGGTGGAGGGCGCCACGCCGATACGCTTCGCGACTTGGACAATCGTGGACTTGCTCTTCACAACAACTCCCGTCCCAGTCCAACCGCAGTTTCCACCAACTGCTCGGCGCTGCCCCGCTTGAACGGGGCTGGCATGCCGTAGTAGCGGTGGGCGTCGGTGACCTCGTATCCGCCGTGGTCGTACTCATCCGAGGTGGGAAAGTACCCAGGGCAGCCGTTGCTGTATGCGGCTACGAGAACGGGAGAGTCGAAGGCTTCCTGGATGCGCTCGGCGCACTCGAGGAAGGGTTCTCCCGGCAGCGCCACCACCAGCAAACCGCCAAGCCGCAGAACTGTCACCGTCCCTCTCCATTTCATATCCCGCAGTAGTTGGTCGCGGGCTGCCCAGTCAATCCAGGTCTGCAGCAACGCCCGCTGACCCGGTACCGCACCCGCCATGAGCTTAGTCCAGTGCGCCGCTGACTCCGCAGGGCTGCGGGCGTCAAGTACTTCGAAGCAAAGCTCAACGGGAGCCGCGGCGGCCCGGGTGACGCTGCCGAGCGCTTTGCCTGATGTCCGTGCCCGGGCAGCAGCCTTGCCGAGAAGGCCTCCTATCCGTTGGGCCTCAGTGAATGTCCGGTGCTGGGAGGATGCCTGGGAATAGGAACTTTCGGCAGAATGGCCAGTGTTCACATCACCGGCCGCCCCCGTCAGGAAGACTGCAGTGGATCCAGGGGCTTCGCGCTCGAGGTGGCTGCGCACAAAGGCAGGGTAGTCTCCGGAGATCAGCCGGTTGTCAGCGCCAAGCACCACGGGATGGCAGGGATACTGCACCAGCCAGGTCCTGATTGTCCCGTCGTCCCGCTTGAATGCCACAACCTGCAGTGATGGATCTATTGCCCGCTCAGGGTGCCGCCGGTTTTTGGCGATGCCAAGACCTTGGAAGGATTCGTAATAGGCCCGGCAGGGTTCCCGTGAGTTGGAAGCATCTTTGACGGCAACTGCTGCAGCTTCGCTGATGGCTTCGATGATTTCCGGGTCGCATTCCCCTAAGCCTCCACGCATTGCACAGGGGCCGGCGTGTGTGTGGGTGGCGCCGATCACCGCGTAGCCGTCCCGGAACGGGATCCGGTCCGCTATGGTCCGGCAGGTGGGGCCGTCAAGGCCGCACACATCCACCGTCACCCAGCAGAAGTTGTCGATAACAAGTGCACGCACGGTAAGGGGGTCATGAACTCCGGTGCTCGGCTCCACACGGGCAGCAAAACCGGACATCCTGGTGCCTGGCGGTACGGCAACCTCAACGGTGGCGGCACCCACCGACAGGTGGTTGGTGCCGCCGTCGTCAGTTGTCATGGATGGGGAGCTCATGGGCGGATGTTCTCCATCCTCGCCGAGGATCTGATGACTTCGAGCACCGCTCCGGAATCGGAGACGAGGACCATGTCCGCAGGCGCCCCGGGCTGCAGCGTTCCCAGTCCGGGACGGGCTCCCGGAAGTGATCGCGCCGGATTTTCCGTGACGAGTTTGAGCGCCTGTCCCAGGCTCACGCTGGTTGACCTCACCACGTTGCGCAGGCCATCGGGAAGGCTGGCTGCCGCGCCGGCCAGCAGCTCCGTTCCCACATACGAGAGCCGTCCGTGCTCATCGAGATCTACACTCCCGCCGACAGGAGTCTCGTACCGGCCCGGCGCGTTGCCGGCAATCGCCGTCGTATCGGAAACGAGAAATGCTCCGCGGGGTCCTTTCGCCCGCAGCATGACCTCGATGGTTTCCGGGGGCAAATGATGGCCGTCCGCTATGAGCCCGCAGGTCACGCGGTCGTCGGCCAGCTGCGTCCAGATGGCGTTTGGGTGGCGCGGGATCATCGCGGCAATTCCGTTGCCCAGGTGGGTGGACAGGCTTGCACCGGCGTCGATGGCGCTGAGTACCTCGGCTGCACCTGCATGGGTGTGCCCGATGGAAACCCGGATTCCCATTGAACAGATCTCCTCGATTGCCCTTGGTGTATCGGGCCAGTGCGGGGACACAGTGACCACGCCTATCCGGGTGATGGCGGCCCACCGCCGCACCTCCTCCGGATCGATGGCCCGGACCTGGCTGGCGTCGTGGACTCCACGTGCCCCGTCATGGTCGGAAATGAAAGGGCCTTCAACGTGGACGCAGGGGATGGCGTCCCGCACCCGGGCATCTGCGTTCCGGGCCTTTTCCACGTACCTCAGCGCATGGCTGATCGCTTCCTCGCTGGCGGTGATAATGGTCGGCACCCAGGTGGTGACGCCAATCCGCGCCAGTTCCCCGGTGATTCCCTCGATGACTGTGCTGTCGGCGTCGGGCGCGTTGACGTCCATGCCCATGTAGCCGTTGACCTGCGCGTCGACGAAACCCGATGCCAGCACCGGCAAGTCCGAGGCGTTCGGATCGTGTTTGCGTTCGACGGCGGCGATGTAACCGTCTTCGAAATGAACAGTGAGAACGTCCCCGCGGCTGGCATCGCGGCCCTTGATGGACTGCCTTGTCATAAGGAATGCACCCGACCCTTGAACCGGTCCAGGAACTTCCTGTTTGCCTCGTCGCCACCGGGGGCGTTGCCGGACCGCCAGATGGGCGGCTCGATGTTCCGCTCCCGCAGTTCCCTGATGGTGCATTGCACGAGCCAATTGAGGGTGTAGGCGTTGGCGAAGGTGGACACAGCGCCGACTTTTTCGCTGACGCCGGGCAATTCCACGACGGCGTCGCCGATCGGCACTTTCGTGTCGATGTGAAGGTCGACGACGTCGTGCAGGTTCGATCGTGAGGGGTGCCTCGCGGGATGGTCGGCTGCGCTCTTTTCGGCGTGCTCCCGGGAGGAGACGCCGATAGTCCTGACACCCAGCGTGCTGGCTGTCAGTGCGGCGTCGATCAAGGCGGTATTGATTCCGTACGCGTTCACCAGGATCAGCACGTCGCCGGGCACAAGGCCCGCGTTTTCGATCACGATGCGACCATAGCCGGGCGTCCGTTCCATCGCCATTGAGCGCAGCGCTCCGCCGGTGAGCATGGTCCCCTCGTCGAGGATCGCCGAGATGTGCATCAGGCCTCCCGCACGGAAGAACACTTCCTGGCTGGCGAGGTTGGAATGGCCGCCGGGTCCGTAGATGTGGATGAGGCGGTCCGCGGCTATCTGTTCGGCGAGGACCGACGCCGCTTTCGCGATGGAAGCCTGCTCCTCGGCATGGATGCGTTCCAGGAGCGAGGTGATGCGGGCCAGGTAGTCGGCGCCCAGATCTGCTGGGTCACTCATCGCGGGTCAGACTCCTTGTCGAGGTAGAGGGACGACTCGGGATGGGTGCGAAGGATGGTGCCGGGGTGTTCTCCCGTGATGGGCTTGCCGAGGGTATCTGCAACTGCCTGCTTCTTCGCCTGCCCCGGCACGGAGGCGATGATCACTGCCGCGTTAAGCAAACGCGGGATGGTCACGGTGACGGCCTGCGTAGGAACGTCTTCCAGCCCTTCGAAATGCCCCTCGTCCACCTGCTGCTGGCGCGAGACATCATCCAACGCAATCACCCGGGCTGCTTTCTGGTCGTGGAAGTCTGCCGGCGGGTCATTGAAGGCCAGATGGCCGTTGACCCCAAGGCCGCACAGCACAAGATCGAACGGCGCGGAGCCCATGATGCGGGCGTAGTCCTCCGCTCCCTGGGCCGCGTCACCCGCTGTATTGATGCGGTGGAAGTCTTTGGGGCTGACCGAATCGAAGACCAGCCGCTGCAGCCAGTTGCCGAAGCCCTGCGGTGCATCCGGTTGGAGCCCCACGTAGTCGTCCATGTGGAAGCACTCCACGCGTGACCAGTCGACGCCGGGCTCCGCGATGAGCGTGGCCAGGGTGGCTTCCTGGCTTGGCGCCGCGGCGAACATAACCCTGGCCGTCCCGTTGACGGCAATAGCATCAGCGATGACGAGGGCAGCATGCTCGCCGGCCGCCTTGCCGAGTTCCTCTTTGGTTGGGTAGGCGCGGACCGCGAGTGTCCCGTGTTGTGCCGGACTGACGTCGAGGTCACTGTGCTGCATGTGAATCATCCTTTTCGAGTCGATTGAGAAATACCGCCGTCCGTACGATGTGGAACGGATCCTTGACCGGGAGTGCCACCACCTTGTCGAGTGGCGCTCCCTGTCTGTCCCGGATTTGTGTCCATTCATTCCCGTGCGGATCCGGGAAGGTTGCAAGGGTGTAGTCAGTGACCTTCGAATTCCAGTCTTCGAAGCCGTAACCGCCGTAGTGCCGGGCGAGCAGCTTCGTGGCATACATGGCCTCCGCATGCACCCACCACAACTTGGTGCTCCAGGTGGATTGCACGAGGTCCTCATAGGGGTCGCCGCGGAAAAGGGACCCGGATGGCATGCCGCCGTCCTTGTCTACGTATCGGAAAAGCCCTCCGTGCTCTTGATCCCAGCCGAGCTCCAGCGCTCGCAGCGCAAGCCCGGGAAGCCACTCGGGGAGGGCTGATGCGGAACCGCCCATCGCCTCCTGGCTGTGAATCAGCATCCACAGGCACTCCAAGAGGTGTCCCGGTGTCCTGTGCCTTGCCAAGAGGGAGTCGGTGTCCCCGGCGGAGTCCGGCCTGAACTCCCACCACTGGGTTTCCTGCAGCATCGGTTCCCTGCCTTGACCCTCAAGCAACTGGCCAAGCGCATAGGACACGGCGCTCCGGGCGGTTGGTGAGCCTGTTGACCGGAAGAGCTCGGATCCAGCGTGGAGCAGGGTCATGGGGGCGGCGAGGTCGCTGAAACCTGACCGGACAGGATAGGGGGCAGACATGGCATTCCGAGACTTGATTCTCGCCAGCGCGCTGGCCAGAATGTCGTCAGCGGTGGCCGCGGCCTGCGATTTTTCCGGCTCCGGATATCCGGGCACTTTCGCTGCGCCTGCAAAGCCAAGGACTGCGAACAGATCGGCAAAGACGCTGGTTGCCACTTCCCCATAGGGGCCCGACGGCAGGGCGGTGCCGGCCCGGTCTGTGCGGAAGGCGGTGAACCCGCCCTCCAGCACGGCGTGCGTCCGGACAAACTCGGCAGTTTGAACCGCCCGCCTGGACCACTTTTCGTCGTCGACTTCCAGGATGCCCTGACGCGCATCGGCGCCGATCTCCGCGCACAGCCACGCCCAGCGTCCTTGCGACCACGTGTACTTATCAGTGGACTGCAGAACGCCTGCGTTGGAAAAGCAGGTCATGACGCCGCCGTGAAGATCGTCCGCGCCGTTGCTGTCCCACCAGGGAAGGATGGCTTCCTGCAGGTGGTCGCGGGGAGAAAAGCCGGATGCTGTCATGCCGCGCACAGCGCCGGTAGGACCGGGTTTCGTTGCTGTCATGCCCGGGCACCGGCCGCGATCGTCGCCTGGTCCACATCCTCTGGAGCATCGACGCTGAGGGAATCGACCAGGGCATCCGATTCCTCGTTGCGCCATGGCCGAATGACACCCATGAGGCAGTAGACCACGATGGAGGCGAGAATCGGAGCAGCGACGGAAACAGCCTGGGAAAGGTCACCCAGCGAGGCCATTTGCGCTGTGAGTACGTACTTGTTGACAGCGAACACGATCAAACCGGCGGCCCACGAGAACAGCGCAGCTGACGGGCCGCAGCGCTTGAATGGGGGAAGCATGCCCAGCAGCATCGGAATGGCGATCGGTCCCACCAGGGCGCCGAACCACAGGATCAGAAGGCCCAGGACGCCGCCGAAGGAATTCGCGGACAGGGCGATCACCATCGAAAGTCCGATGAACAGGAACGTGGAGAGACGGCCTGCCGCCAGTTCGGTCTTCGAGGCAAGCGGCTGCCTAGACCCCCGCAGCGCCGGAATAATGTCACGCGTGATCACTGCGGAGATCGCATTTGCGTCCGATGATGTCATGGCCATGGTGTGCGAGAACATGCCGGCCAGAACCAGCCCGACCAGACCCGCAGGCAGCAACATCTGAGCCACCAGCGCGTAGGACTGCTCCGGCTGCGCCAAATTGGGCACAAGCAACGGGGCTGCCCACATGGGGAAGAACAGGACCAGCGGCCACACCAGGTAGAGTCCGCCCGAGAGGAGGATCGACTTCCGGGCCGAAGATCCGGTGGGTGCGGCGATGAACCGCTGGGCCAGGTTCCAAGTGCCTCCGTTGTAGGAAACCGTGCTGATGACGATGTACGCCAGGAAGAATCCCATGGTCAGGGTTCCGCCGAACGGTGCGGAATGGGAAGGCGGCAGCTGCTCCCACATACCGAAGATTGAGGATATGCCGCCGAGCTTCGCCATCGTGGCAACCAGCAGGGCGATGGCCGCCACGAACTGAATGACAAACTGGCCAAAGTCGGTCAGTGCGTCTGCCCAGAGGCCGCCAATAGTGGAGTAAACCATGGTCACGCCGCCCACCAGGACGATCCCGACAGGCAGGGGTACTCCGGCGAACGTTTCGAGCAGGATGGCACTGGCTGCCCATTTTGCGGCAACATCAAAGACCTTCAACGCGGTGCCCGACCATGCCAGAACCTGCTGGGCGGGGAGATTGTAGCGGGTGGTGAGATACTCCAGCGGCGAGATGATGCCCAGTCGCTGACGCAGCCGTGGCCACCGTGGCGCGAACAGGAATGATCCCACTACGCAGGCCACCGTGATGCTCAGGGCCCACCAGACGTAGACGGCAAATCCGGTTGTGTAGGCGAGCGCTGCGTACCCGACGAAGACGGCGGCGGAGTAGCCAGACATGTGATGCGAAATGCCGGCAAGCCACCACGGCATCTTGCCGCCGGCAGTAAAGAAATCGGCCGCGTTGTGGACCCTCCGCCGGGACCACCAGCCGATCCCGACCATCACAAGGAAGTATCCGGACAAAACGATCCAGTCGAGTGCGTGCATAGCTCTCTCCTTTGAAAGCAGGATTGGGAGGTGATGCAGACCACTCTTGCATGCAAACGTTTGCAGGACAATACCTTCCGCGGACCAATTTTGTGCCCGTCCGTTAGGCACGTGCGGAAGAAATAAACGCGGGCAGCTGCAAGCGTTTGCAGCCGAAGCCCCGCAGTAGCGCTTAGTGCTTGCTCAACCACCGGACCGGACATTGATGCGTCGGAAAATTCCGACATATGCTGGTCCTGTGCTTCCTGATGTGTTCGGTGCTGTCTCCAACCCGGCAAGGCGCGTCATCCTCGACGAGCTCCGCCAGGGGCCCAGGACTGCGGGCGAACTCACCGGCCTGCTCGAGCTCAGCCGCTCGGCAGCGTCCGAACACCTGGCCGTCCTCCGCGAGGCCGGGCTGGTCCGGGAAGAGCGGCACGGCCGCAACAGGCTGTACCACCTCCAGCCCGCGGGTCTCGAAGAGATCGGCGGCTGGGTGCAGCACTTTGAGCACTACTGGAACCGGCGCCTGGACGCGCTGGCAGAACTTCTGGACGAGGAGAAACCGTTATGACCGAGAACGCCATCAGGCTCGAACGCCGCTTTTCGCACCCCGCGGACGCCGTGTGGGCTGCGCTGACCACCCCCGAACTGCTGGCCCGCTGGTGGGCGCCGGGGGATATCGCCCCGGTGGTCGGCCACCGCTTCACCCTGGATATGGGCGCGTGGGGCCAGCAGGAGTGCGAAGTCCTCACCGTGGACCCCGGCAAGTCCATCACCTTCCTGTTCTCCGAAGGCAACCTGGACACCACCATCACCTGGCGTCTGGAGCCGGTCGACGGCGGCACCGTCCTTCACCACGAACACGCCGGCTTCCGCCTCGATACGCCGATGGGTAAGCAGGCCATCGAGGGCATGGGCAACGGCTGGCCCGGCCTCCTGGCCCGGATCGACGAGGTCCTCGCCGGCGTCTCCTGACTTCTTCCGGAGGTCGGTGGGCGGGCTTAGAATAGCCCTCCACGGCACGCTTGAACTGCAGCAGCTGATCCGGTCCGAGTACAAATTCCGTGTACAAATGGAAGGCCGGGCCGTGGATACTGACGACAACAAAAAGCTCGTGCGGCGCTTTTATGCCGAGATCGACGCCGGGAATATTGATGCCATGGATGAGCTGGTGGCTGAGGACTATCTTGACCACCACCCGCCATTCCCCGGCTTGCCGGCAGGCCGGGAAGGCCTGAAGCAGGCTTTCCGCATCTTCTCGACGGCGACGCCCGGCACCCATGAAATCGAGGACCAGGTTGCCGAAGGGGACAGGGTGGTCACCAGGCTGACCGCCACCGGCAGGCACGAGGGCGAACTCCCCGGGCCGCTCCCTCCCACAGGCGCCCAACTGCGGGAGACCGCAGTGGCAATCCATCGGATCCACAACGGAAAGATCGTGGAGCACTGGTCGGACCGGGACGACCTCGGGCTGATGCAGCAGCTCGGCGTGATCCAGCTGCCCGGAGGCTAGCCTCCTGTCACCCGGTTCGGATGACGACGGCGGGACGTCCCGCCGTCGGGCATCCAGGGCAGGCTCGAGCCGCTTAGAAGCCGAAGGGGCCAAACCGGGCGATAGCCACCCCCGCGGCAAGGATGGCCAGGACCACGTTGATAACGACATTCGGCGTCTCGTGGCGCCGGCCGTGGGTGATGGCCGCGCCTGCCATGAGCAGGACGAGCCCGACGGCGGCAGCCGGCACCAGCACGGTGGCTATGCCAAAGAGGGCCGGAAGGATGAGGCCCAGGGCCGCGAGGATCTCGAGGGCGCCGATGCGCTTGACCGTAGCGTCCGAGAAGTCCTCCACCCACCCTTGGCCGGCGGCCGCAAGCTTCGCCTTCGGCTGGGCGATTTTCATGGCTCCTGCCGCCAGGAAAGCTAGGGCGAGGATTGCGGTGATGATCCAGAGGGTGATGTTCACGATGTTCTTCCTTCGGGTTGGGAGGGCTTGATCGGGGCGGAGGGGGTCATGCGGCTGCCCCAGCGCTGCCGCCGGCGGCGAGTATGTCGCGGACCATCGGCACCACTTTGCTTCCGTAGAGTTCCACGGCTTTGAGGCGTGCGCTGATCGGCTGCGCTCCCGAGGTGAAGATGAGGTCGAAGCGGCCGACGTCCAGCGATGCCACCGCACCTGCGATTCTCCGGGCGACCGTCTCGGGCGAGCCGATGTACATCGAACCGTGCTGGATTTCGGCCTCAAATTCTTCGCGCCGGACAGGAGGCCAGCCGCGGAGTGCTCCGATGCGGTCACGGACCACCTTGTAGTGGGGCCAGAAGATCTCTTTGGCTTCGTCATCGGTGTCGGCGATGAACCCGGGGGAGTGCATGCCTACCGGCCAGGCCGTTGTGTTGAACTCTGCGGCTGCCCGCTTGTAAAGGTCGATGAACGGCTTGAACCTCTCCGGCTGTCCGCCGATGATGGCGAGCATCAGGGGGAACCCGTACCTCGCCGTGCGGACCACCGACTGGGGTGTGCCGCCAACGCCCACCCACGTTTTGAGGCCACCCTCGGTCTTGGGGTAGACATCCGCCTCAACGAGCGGCGCACGCACCGTGCCCCGCCACGTCACCGGCTTCTCGTCCAGAAGCTGCGCGAACAGTTCGATTTTCTCCTCAAAGAGCACGTCGTAGTCTTTGAGGTCGTAGCCGAAGAGCGGAAAAGACTCGGTGAAGGAACCCCGTCCCAGAATGACCTCGGCACGGCCGTTGGAGAGCGCATCCACGGTGGCGAAGCGCTGGAATACCCGGACGGGATCGTCGGAGCTGAGCACGGTCACGCCGGATCCAAGGCGGATGCGTGAGGTGCGGGTGGCCATGCCGGCCAGGACTGTCTCAGGGGCCGACACCGAGTATTCCGGGCGGTGATGCTCGCCGACCAGGAAGGCATCCACCCCCAACTGATCGGCAAGGACTGCCTCATCCACCAGTTGCCGGATGGCACGCGCATGGCTTACCGGCGCACCCGCATCATCCGTGGGGACGTCACCAAAGGTATCCAAACCAAAAATCACTTCGCTCATGGGCACGTCCTCTAGTTGATGTGTCAATCACTTAATTGACGTGTCAATCATCCGCCGGTATGGTTGACATGTCAAGTAGAAAAAGGTGGTCATGGAGTACAGCAGCAAGGGCGCCCGGCAGAGTCCCACTCCAAACGAACTGGCCGTGTGGCGCGAGTACATCGAGACGGCCGAGGCGATGCGCCAGGCTTTGGCGGCGGGTCTGCAGTCCACGTCCGGTGTGTCCCCGGGCGACTATGCCGTGCTCCTGGCCCTCAGCGAGGCCCCGGAGCACAAGTTGCGTTCCTCAGTACTGGCCGAGGGGATTGGGTGGGAACGCAGCCGCCTGTCCCATCACCTGGGGCGGATGGAAAACAGGGGGCTCATCCGACGGCGCAAGTCGGGTAACGACAGCCGTGGCGCCGAGGTGGAATTGACCGACGACGGGGCCCGGACTTTCCGTGCTTCCTCAGCGCCGCATCTCCGGCTGGTACGCCGGTTCTTTGTCGATGCCCTTGCGCCGGAAGACCTTGAAGCCATTGGGAGGGTTGCAACGAGTTTGCGCCGCCACCTGAAGGATCTCGCCTTGGAAGAGGAAAAGGGCTAATTCATGGCCGCCGGGGATGGCCAAGGCAAACCAGCGGACGACGGCGGGACGTTCCGCCGTCGTCGTCCGCTCACCTGAGCCATGCCAACAGGCTGTCAGCCCAGCAGGTCGTCCTGGTAGCACCAGAGCCAGTCCTCGCCCGGCTCGATGCTCCGCATCACCGGGTGGCCGGTGGCGGCAAAGTGCCTGGATGCATGGGTTGCGGGCGAGGAATCACAGCATCCGACTTTGCCGCAGCCCAGGCACATCCGCAGGTGTACCGGCGTCGTACCTTCCAAGCGGCAGTCCGCGCAGAAGGGATCCTGGGGGACCTCTCGGGGCCGGGCCGACTCGAGGTGGCCGCACACTCCGCCGGGCCTGGCAATTCCTTCGCCGCCGCCCTCGCCGGACGTGTCCACCTCGTCCAGCGCCGCATCCAGCATGGATTCCTCAACGTCCAGCCGCTCCAGGACGTCACTGAGGACCTCCTGGGCGTACTCGCCGCCGCGCCGCAGATCCAGCACTTTGGCCCGTTCCGCCTCCAGCATGGCAAGCCGCAGCCTGGCGTAGCGTTCGCTGGGCGTCGCTGTTTCCGCCGAGGGCCGCCCCAGCCGCTCCCAGGCCGCCAGCCCGCGCTCCTGGGTGCGCCGTTTCAGCATGGCCACCACCTCCGGCGGATCGTCGTCCGTCCGCAGTTCCTGCAGCCGGGCCACACCGGCGGCGGTGGCGAGCTGCATCAGCGATGCCTTGTTCAGCGCATCCTCGCGCTGGTCCGGGCCCTGCACCCTGAGGACGCGGACCAGCGCCGGGAGGGTGAAGCCCTGCAGCGTCAGCGTGCCGCCGACCACCACGAGGGCAGCGAGGATCAGCACCGAACGGTGCTCCAGGTCCTCGGGCAGCACCAGCACCGCCGCGAGGGTGACCACCCCCCGCATCCCGGCCCACGAAACGATCGCCGGGAACTGCCAGGGCGGCGACGGATCGCTGCGCCGCACGGCCGGAATCAGGCGGGGCAGGTACGTCGCCGGGAACACCCACACCGGCCGGAGCACCAGCACCGCCAGCAGAATCACAGCGCAACCCGCCCAGATCCTTGCGGCACCAAGGGAATCGTCCTGGACGCCCTCGACGATCGTCCGCACCTGCAGCCCGATCAGCAGGAAAACCGAGTTCTCGAGCAGGAACTGCACGGTGTTCCAGTTGCTGCGCTGGCTCAGCCGGGCGGCACCGTTGGGCATCGAAGGCGCTTTGGTGCCCATCACGAGCCCTGTAACGACGACGGCGAGGACGCCCGAAGCGTGGATCGCTTCCGCCGGGAGGTATGCCACCAAGGGGGCCACCAGGGACGTGGAGGTGTTGATCGCGACGTTCCGGATGCGCTTGCGAAGCATAGTCAGGACGTAGGCAGCGGCGATGCCCACCACCAGCCCGCCGCCCACGGCGAGCAGGAAGTCCCCGGCGATCTCCGCCGCGGACACGGACCCCGCGATGGCGGCGATGGCGGCCCGGAGGCAAATCAATGCCGTGGCGTCATTGACCAGTGATTCGCCCTCCAGGATGGTGACAATCCTGCGCGGCATCCCCACCTTCCGGGCGATGGAGGTAGCAGCCACGGCATCCGGCGTGTGCCAGGACCGCACCCAAGGCGAATGCGGCGGCCAGCGGAATCTCCGGGAACAGCCACCAGACCACCAGGCCCACCGTGATGGTCCCGAAGATGACGTAACCAACCGAGAGCAGTCCAATGGCCCGGCGGTTGGAGCGGAAATCGAACAGGGAAGTCCGCAGCGCCGCGGCATACAGCAGCGGCGGCAACAGTCCCACCAGGACCACTTCCGGGTTCAGTTCAATGTCCGGAACGAACGGGAGGAAGGAGCCGATCACGCCCGCCAGCACCAGCAGCAGCGGAACCGAAATGTTCAGTTTCCGGCCCAGCGCGCTGCCCGCGCAGACCACCGCGACGAGAACCAGAAGTCCCAGGGCGATTTCCATTCGGCCATTGTCTCAGGCCCGAGGAGCGCAGGCACAGGAGGGGGCGGAGCCTCGCGGCACTTTGGTGAGACGGCGACGGCGGCACGGCGCGCCGTCGTCCGTCCGCGAATGAAGCATCCCGGGTGCGGGCAGGATTTCAGACCTATCGGACGGTAATTTTGCATCCAGCCACCCAACCCTGTAGGGTGTGAGCCGTGTCACCCACCAGTGGCACATGCTTATGATCTGCGGCGGGAGAGTCCTGCCGGTACGTTTTGCAGGCGCCGTAGGAGCAAATCCTCCCCAGGAATCTCTCAGGCCCACGTACCGCCGCGGCAAGGCAACTCTGGAAAGCAGTCCGGGCAACCGGGCTCACCGACGGTGCAAGTGGCGTCCTGCGAAACAGCAGGGCAACGCAAAACTCTCAGGTCCAATACAGAGCGGGGAGGAACCCGAATCAACGTGGTGCTTAGGCGCCACCTGAATTATGGAGTTCCTCTTATGACGGTTCAATCGTCCCCCACCACCTTCGCAGACCGCCATATCGGCGCGCGCCGCCAGTCGGACATCGACACCATGCTCAAGGCCGTCGGCTACGACACACTTGACGGCCTGGTCGACAGCGCGGTCCCCGACTCCATCCGCCAGGACAAGCCGCTCGCCCTCGAGAACGCCCTGAGCGAAGTCCAGGTCCTCGCCGAGCTCCGCAAGCTGGCGGGCAAGAACAAGATGGCCGTGCAGATGATCGGCCAGGGCTACTACGACACCGTGACCCCGCCGGTGATCCGCCGCAACATCCTCGAAGCCCCCGCCTGGTACACCGCCTACACCCCTTACCAGCCGGAAATCTCCCAAGGCCGGCTCGAGGCGCTGCTGAACTTCCAGACCATGGTCCAGGACCTCACCGCGCTCCCCGTGGCCAACGCGTCCCTCCTGGACGAAGCCACCGCCGTCGCCGAAGCCGTGCTGCTGATGCGCCGCGCCAACAAGAACAAGACGGCGAAAGACGGCAAGACTGTCCTCGATGCCGACCTCCTCCCGCAGACCATCGCCATCGTGCTGGGCCGCGCCGAAGCCCTGGGCTTCGAGGTGGAAATCGCCGACCTCACCAACGGACTGCCCGACGGCGACATCAACGGTGTGGTCCTCCAGCAGCCGGGCGTCTCCGGCCGGGTCTGGGACCAGTCGGCCGTCATCGCCGAGGCCAAGGACCGTGGCGCCCTGGTCACCGTCGCCGCCGACCTCCTGGCGCTCACCCTGATCACGCCGCCGGGCGAGCAGGGCGCGGACATCGCCGTCGGCTCCACCCAGCGTTTTGGCGTGCCGTTGTTCTTTGGGGGACCGCACGCCGCCTACATGGCCGTCCGCGACGGCATGGAACGGACCCTTCCCGGCCGCATCGTGGGCGTTTCCAAGGACAACGCCGGCGTCCCCGCCTACCGCCTTGCCCTCCAGACCCGCGAGCAGCACATCCGCCGAGAGAAGGCCACGTCCAACATCTGCACCGCGCAGGCACTGCTGGCCATCGTGTCGTCCTTCTACGCCGTTTACCACGGCCCTGACGGGCTGAAGGCGATCGCCGAAACCGTCCACAACAACGCCCGCGCCCTCGCCGCTACGCTGAAGATCGCCGGCCGCGAACTGGTGTCCGACACCTTCTTCGACACCATCACTGTCCGCGTACCCGGCAAGGCCGCCAAGGTGATCACCGCCGCCGAAGCCCGCGGCATCAACCTGCGCCTCATCGATGCGGACACAGTTGGCGTGTCAGTCGATGAAACCACGACGCCGGAGGTCCTCTCCGCAGTGGTCGTCGCCTTTGGCGCCGGTCCCGTTGTGGAGGCCGCCGGGTTCGAGCTGCCCGAGACGGTGCTGCGCACCTCCACTTACCTGCAGCACCCGGTGTTCAACACGCACCGCTCCGAAACGCAGCTCCTGCGCTACATCCGCCGCCTCTCGGACCGGGACCTGGCGCTGGACCGCACCATGATCCCGCTCGGCTCCTGCACCATGAAGCTCAACGCCACCGCCGAGATGGAAGCCATCTCCTGGCCGGAATTCGCGTCCATCCACCCGTTCGCCCCGGATTCCCAGACTGCCGGCTGGCGTGAACTCATTTCCGGACTCGAAGCCGACCTTGCCGAAATCACCGGCTACGACCAGGTGTCCATCCAGCCCAACGCCGGATCGCAGGGCGAGCTCGCGGGACTCCTGGCGATCCGCGGCTACCACCACTCCCGGGGCGACCAGCAGCGCAACGTCTGCCTGATCCCGGCTTCGGCGCACGGCACCAACGCTGCTTCGGCTGTCCTCGCGGGCATGAAGGTTGTTGTGGTGGCTACCGCTGCCGACGGCACGATTGACCACGCTGACCTGCAGGCCAAGATCGAGGCCCACAAGGACGTCCTCTCGGCCATCATGATCACGTACCCCTCCACCCACGGTGTGTACGATTCCGACGTCCGCGAGGTGTGCGGCGCCATCCACGCAGCCGGCGGCCAGGTGTACGTTGACGGCGCGAACCTGAACGCCCTCGTTGGCCTCGCCCAGCCGGGCAAGTTTGGCGGCGACGTGTCCCACCTGAACCTGCACAAGACGTTTTGCATCCCGCACGGTGGCGGGGGACCCGGCGTCGGCCCGGTTGCTGCGAAGGCACACCTGGCGCCGTTCATGCCGGGCGACGCCAACAAGGCCGCGCACGAAGCGGGGCATGGCGTTGCCATTTCGGCTTCGCGCTTCGGCTCCGCCGGTGTGCTCCCGATTTCCTGGGCCTACGTAAAGCTCATGGGCGGCCAGGGCCTGACGGAGGCCACCAAGTCCGCGCTGCTGGCCGCGAACTACGTTGCCGCCCGCCTCGACGAGCACTTCCCGGTCCTCTACACCGGTGAGAGCGGGCTCGTGGCGCACGAGTGCATCCTGGACCTGCGCGACCTCACGGCCAAGACCGGTGTCACCGCCGAGGACGTGGCCAAGCGCCTGATCGACTTCGGCTTCCACGCCCCCACGCTGTCCTTCCCAGTGGCGGGCACCCTCATGGTGGAGCCCACCGAGTCCGAGGACCTCGCGGAGATCGACCGCTTCATCGAAGCCATGATCACCATCCGCCGGGAAATCGACCAGGTGGCCGCCGGCGACTTCGCCGTGGAGAACTCCCCGCTGCGGAATGCACCCCACACGGCAGCCGCCGTGGTTTCCTCCGACTGGAACCGCGACTACCCGCGTGAGCAGGCGGCCTTCCCCGTGTCCTCGCTGCGGCAGGACAAGTACTTCCCGCCCGTGGGCCGCATCGACGGCGCAGCGGGGGACCGCAACCTGGTCTGCTCCTGCCCGCCGCTTTCTGAGTTCGAAAACTAAGGACCTCCGATGACTGAGAATTACACCGCGCTCTATGAGCAGCACAAGATTGCCGGTGCTTCCTTCACCGACTTCGGTGGCTGGCAGATGCCGCTGAAGTACAGCTCCGAACTGGCCGAACATCACGCCGTCCGCAACGCTGCCGGCCTGTTCGACCTCTCCCACATGGGCGAAGTCTGGGTCACTGGCCCCGACGCCGGAGCTTTCCTGGACTATGCCCTTACCGGCAAGCTGTCCGCCGTGGCCGTGGGCAAGGCCAAATACTCGCTGATCTGCCAGGAAGACGGCGGCATCATCGACGACCTCATCTCCTACCGCCGGGGCGAACAGAAGTACCTCGTGGTGCCTAACGCCGGCAACGCTGCGGTGGTTGCCGCCGCATTGGCCGAACGGGCCGCCAACTTCGACGTCCGCGTGGAAGACGTGTCCGCTGAGACCTCCCTCATCGCAGTCCAGGGACCGAACGCGGAAGCCATCCTCCTGACGCTGGTCCCCGCCGAACAGCATGTGCTGGTGACCGAGCTGAAGTACTACGCCGCGGTTGAGGTAGGCATCGCCGTCAACGGTACTGTCCAAGAACTGCTGCTGGCCCGCACCGGATACACCGGCGAAGACGGTTTCGAAATCTACATCCCGAACGAGGAAGCCGCGGGCCTGTGGGAGGCCCTGCTGGAAGTCGGTTCCGGCCACGGGCTCATCCCCGCCGGGCTCGCGTGCCGTGACTCGCTCCGCCTCGAAGCCGGCATGCCGCTCTACGGCAACGAGCTCTCCCGCGAGGGCAACCCCTACGCCGCTGGCCTGGGCCCGGTTGTCTCGCTCAAGAAGGAATCGGACTTCGTGGGCAAGGCAGTGCTTGCCGAGCTCAAGGAATTGGGCGCCGGTTCCACCTCCGGCCGCAAGCTCGTGGGCCTCAAAGGCCTGGGCCGCCGCGCCGGACGCAGCCACTACCCGGTCCTCAAGGGCGGCAACGTCGTAGGCGAGGTGACCTCCGGCCAGCCGAGCCCGACCCTCGGTTACCCGATCGCCCTGGCCTACGTCGACGTCGAATTCACCGAACCCGGCACCGCCCTGGACATCGACCTCCGCGGCAAGGCGGAGCCATTCGAAGTCGTCGACCTCCCGTTCTACAAGCGCACCAAATAGCCGAAGTTTACCGGCCCGCCGGACCCGACCTCCTCAGCGTGCTGGGCCCACGCCGTCCGGGTTCCCTGACCGAGCTTGCGAGGTCAGGGGGACGGTGGGGAGCATGCTGCCAGAGGCCGGGTCCGGAGGGGCCTTGCACGTCACCTTGGTAACTGACCTGTGGCGGTGAGCGGATTCCGGAAGCGTGCGTCAGAGCGACGAAGGAGCAGCACGCGGAGGAATTCGGTCACCAGCCTCCCAACCCGACCACGACAAGTTTTCAAACGTAAGGAAATAGACATGGCAAAAGTTGTTGCTGAACTGAAGTACTCCGCCGAGCATGAGTGGGTTGCTGCTGATGGATCCGGGCCTACTGGCGTCGGAATCTCGGCCGTTGCCGCGGATGCGCTGGGCGACATTGTGTACGTGGACCTGCCTGAGGTGGGCTCCACGGTGACCGCGGGGGAGACCTGCGGCGAGGTGGAATCCACTAAGTCCGTCTCGGACCTCTACGCCCCCGTCACCGGCGAAGTGGTGGAGATCAACGAGGAAGTGGTCTCCGACCCCGCCTTGATCAACAACGACCCCTACGGCGCCGGCTGGCTCTTCAAGGTGGCCGTCACCGAAGAGGGTCCGCTGATGTCCGCTGAAGAGTACGCGGCAGCCAACGGCGGCGAACTGTGAGCGCCGCGGCCGCAGGCATGAGCACAGTTACCGCATTCGAGCAGGTCGTTTCCCCGTCCCTGGACGCGGACTTGTCCACTCTGGACGCGGAGATCGCCGCGAAGATCGACGACGAACTCAGCCGCCAGCGCGATGGCCTGGAGATGATCGCCTCCGAGAACCACACTGCCGTCGCCGTGATGCAGGCGCAGGGTTCGGTGCTGACCAACAAGTACGCCGAGGGCTACCCCGGCAAGCGCTACTACGGCGGCTGCGAGCATGTGGACGTCATCGAACAGCTCGCCATTGACCGGATCAAGGCGCTCTTCGGCGCGAAATTCGCCAACGTGCAGCCGCACTCCGGCGCGCAGGCCAACGCCTCGGTGATGCACGCGCTGATCAAGCCGGGCGACACCATCATGGGCCTGAACCTGGCCCACGGCGGCCACCTCACCCATGGGATGAAGATCAACTTCTCGGGCAAGCTCTATAACGTTGTGCCGTACGGCGTCCGCGAGGACAGCCACACTGTGGACATGGCCGAGGTGGAGCGCCTGGCCCAGGAGCACAAGCCCGCGCTGATCGTTGCCGGCTGGTCCGCCTACGCCCGCCAGCTGGACTTCGCCGAGTTCCGCCGCATCGCGGACTCCATTGGCGCCTACCTGATGGTGGACATGGCCCACTTCGCAGGCCTCGTGGCCGCCGGCCTGCACCCGTCGCCGGTGCCGCACGCGCACGTCACCACGTCCACCACGCACAAGACCCTCGCCGGTCCGCGCGGCGGGATCATCCTGACGAACGACGCCGACATCGCCAAGAAGATCAACTCGGCTGTGTTCCCGGGCCAGCAGGGCGGCCCGCTGGAGCACGTCATTGCCGGCAAGGCCGTGGCCTTCAAGATCGCAGCGTCCGCCGAGTTCAAGGAACGCCAGGAGCGCGTCCTGGCCGGCGCCCGGATCCTGGCCGAGCGCCTGGTCCAGCCGGACGTCACCAGCAAGGGCATCAGTGTGATCTCGGCGGCGGCACCGATGTGCACCTGGTCCTGGTGGACCTGCGCAACTGCGAACTCGACGGCCAGCAGGCCGAGGACCGCCTCGCGGCCATCGACATCACGGTCAACCGCAACGCCGTCCCCTTCGACCCGCGTCCGCCGATGGTCACCTCCGGCCTGCGCATCGGCACCCCGGCCCTGGCAACGCGCGGGTTTGGTGAGGACGCCTTCCGCGAGGTTGCGGACATCATCGCCGAGGCATTAACGGCCGACGCCGATGCAGACCTTTCCGGCCTGCGTCACCGCGTAGAGGCCTTAGCCAAAGCCCACCCGCTCTACCCAGGCGTAGCGAACCTCAGCTGATTCGGCAGGGTTTCGACAGGCTCAACCACCGGTGGTTGAACCTGTCGAAAGCCCTCAACCACCGACCCCCTCCTAGTTAGGAACCACGCACATGGCTGTTGGAGTCTTTGACCTTTTCTCAATCGGGATTGGGCCCTCTAGTTCCCACACTGTGGGGCCGATGCGGGCTGCTGCCGTTTTTGCGGAGGAGCTCAAGGGCCTCGGCAAGCTCGCGGACGTGGCGTCGCTGCGGGTTGACCTGTACGGCTCGCTCGCGGCGACCGGCCATGGCCACGGCACCATGACCGCCATCCTGCTGGGGCTGGAGGGCTTCCACCCGGAGCAGATCCTGCCGGAGGAGGTGGAGGAGCGGCTGGCCGCAATCGCCGAGACCGGCATGCTGCAGCTCGCTGGTGCCGTGCCCCTGCCGTATGGGGTGAAGGATATGGTGCTGCGGCCGCTGACCGTCCTGCCACGGCACACCAACGGCATGACCTTCACAGTGTCCGATGCCGGTGGCAATGCGCTGCACGCTGCCACGTACTTCTCTGTCGGCGGCGGGTTTATCGTCCGTGAGGGTGAGGAGGACGCCGCGCAGCAGGAGCTGGAGGAATCGAAGAAGGAACTGCCGCTCCCGTTCCGCACCGCCGCCGAACTGCTGGAGCACTGCCGGGAAACCGGGCTGGGTATCAGCGACGTGATGCGTGTCAACGAGGAGGACAGCCGCACCCCGGACGAAATCCGCGAGGGCCTGCTGCACATCTACTCGGTGATGGAGGGCTGCGTGCAGACCAGCCTGAAGCGCGAAGGCGTGCTGCCCGGCGGGCTGAAGGTGCGCCGTCGTGCGCCGGACTGGTACGACCGGCTGAAGAAGGAAAGTTCACGGCCGGACGCTGAGGGCCAGGACCAGGAGTTCCATGACCCGAAGTATTGGCAGGAGTGGGTCAACTTGATCGCCCTGGCGGTGAATGAGGAGAACGCGTCGGGCGGCCGGGTGGTCACCGCACCCACGAACGGGGCCGCTGGGATCATTCCGGCGGTGCTGTACTACGCGCTGCACTTTGCCCCGGGTATGGAGAATGCCAGCCAGGAGGACCGCGACGACGTGGTGGTCAGGTTCCTGCTCGCTGCCGGCGCGGTGGGGGTGCTTTACAAGGAGCAGGCGTCCATTTCCGGTGCCGAGGTGGGCTGCCAGGGCGAGGTGGGCTCGGCGTCGTCCATGGCAGCGGCCGGACTGGCCGAGGTGATGGGCGGAACCCCTGCCCAGGTGGAGAACGCCGCGGAGATCGCGATGGAGCACAACCTGGGCCTGACGTGCGATCCGATCGGCGGGCTGGTGCAGGTGCCCTGCATCGAACGGAACGCGATCGCTGCGGCGAAGGCGATCAACGCGGCGAAGATGGCCCTCTGGGGCGACGGCTCCCACCGGGTCTCGCTCGATGAAGTGATCGTGACCATGCGCGAGACCGGCAAGGACATGAGCTCCAAATACAAGGAAACGGCCATGGGCGGCCTCGCCGTCAACGTCGTCGAATGCTGAAAGAAGAGAACCACATGACATTGGCACCTGAAGGCCGGAAGCTTTTGCGCGTTGAACAGCGCAACTCGGCTGTCCCGGTGGAGCGCAAGCCGGAGTGGATCAAGGCCAAGGTCCAGATGGGCCCCGAATTCGTCGGGTTGAAGAACCTGGTGAAGAAGGAAGGCCTGCATACCGTGTGCGAGGAGGCCGGCTGCCCCAACATCTTTGAATGCTGGGAGGACAAGGAAGCCACCTTCCTGATCGGCGGGTCCGAATGCACCCGGCGGTGTGATTTCTGCCAGATCGATACCGGCAAACCCTCCCCGGTGGACCGGTTCGAACCCACCAAGGTGGCCAGGTCCGTGCAGGCCATGCAGCTGCGCTACGCCACCGTCACCGGCGTGGCCAGGGACGACCTCGAGGACGAGGGCGTGTGGCTGTACGCAGAGACCGTCCGGAAGATCCACGAACTGAACCCCGGCACCGGGGTGGAGCTGCTGATCCCGGACTTCTCCGGCAAACCCGAACACATCGCAGCGATCTGCGATTCCAAGCCCGAGGTGTTCGCCCACAACGTCGAGACGGTGCCGAGGATTTTCAAGCGGATCCGGCCCGCGTTCCGGTACGACCGGTCCCTGAATGTGATCACGCAGGGCCGGAACCTGGGCATGGTGACCAAGTCCAACCTGATCCTGGGCATGGGCGAAACCCGCGAAGAGATCTCCGAGGCGCTCCGGGACCTGCACGAGGCCGGGTGCGACCTGATCACCATCACCCAGTACCTGCGCCCGAGTGAACGGCACCTGCCGGTGGACCGGTGGGTCAAGCCGCAGGAATTCGTGGACCTCCAGCAGGAAGCGGACGAGATCGGCTTCCTCGGGGTGATGTCCGGCCCGCTGGTCCGTTCCTCCTACCGCGCCGGCCGGCTCTGGGCCACCGCGATGCGGAAGAAAGGCTGGGTGATCCCCGCCGAACTCGCCCACATCGAGTCCTCCGGCAGCACCCGCCAGGAAGCCAGCTCCCTCTTGGCCGCAACGGCGTGATGGCCCCGGCCTCCGGCCAGATCTGATGACCAATACCTGATGAACAGACAGGACCAATGATGTTCCCCATCAGAATCGAAATCATCCCTACAGAGGGAATCGTTGAGCAGGTCCAGGCCCTGGTGCCCAAGACCACCACGCTCAGCGTGACGTCCCTGCCGCACCACGGCATCGAGCGGACCATGCGCACCGCGGTGGAGCTGAGCGACGCCGGCTACACCGTGGTGCCACATCTCGCCGCCCGCAGCCTCCGCAGCCGCGCCGAGCTCACCGAGATCGTCCGCCTCTGCGATGCGGCGGGTATCCGCGAAGTCTTCGTTATTGGGGGAGACCGGAAAGAGCCTGCCGGTGTCTATGACTCGGCGCTTCCGGTCCTCGAGGACATCGCGCAGTACAGCGGCGGGATGATGCGGGTGGGTGTCGCGGGGTACCCGGAGGGCCATCCGCTGGTTAGCCCGGTGGACCTGCTCGACGACCTTTTGGCTAAGCAGCACCTGGCCATGCACGTGGTCACCCAGATGTGCTTCTCCGCCGGGAAAATCCATGACTTCGCGGCGCTCCTGCGCCGTGAAGGCGTCCACCTGCCCCTGTGGGCGGGCGTGGCCGGGTCCGTCCCGCGGACCAAACTGGTGGCACTGGCCGGGCAGATCGGCGTCGGAAGTTCCCTCAAGTTCCTCAGCCGCAAGGGCCCGCTGGCCCGCAAACTCCTGTCCGGCGACCGCTACTCGCCGGACAGCCTGATCGCCGGCCTCGAAAGCCAGCCCGGCAAGATCGCTGGTATCCATCTTTACAGCTTCAACAGCCTTGATTCCGTGCCCGGCAATTCCTTTCCTGCCGGGCCGGACCAGGCGTCCACTTCAGCACTCCAGGCAGCATTGATTCGAGGAGCAGCACGTGACAACTAAACCTGTAATTTCCCGCCAGGAGCCGCACCTTGAGCGGCAGCTCACCAACAGGCACATCCAGCTGATCGCCATAGGCGGCGCCATCGGCACGGGCCTGTTCATGGGCTCTGGCAAAACCATCTCCGCGGCCGGACCGTCTGTCATTTTCGTCTACATGATCATCGGCTTCATGCTGTTCTTCGTCATGCGGGCCATGGGCGAACTGCTGCTGAGCAACCTGAACTACAAATCCTTCAGCGACTTCGCCGCAGACCTCCTGGGCCCCTGGGCGGGCTTTTTCACCGGCTGGACCTACTGGTTCTGCTGGGTGATCACCGGAATCGCCGACGTGATCGCGATCGCCGGCTACTCCAAGGAACTCTGGCCGGGACTGCCGCTCTGGATCCCGGGCCTGGCCACCATAGCCATCCTGCTGTTCCTGAACCTCGTGACCGTCAAGGCCTTCGGCGAGACCGAGTTCTGGTTCGCACTGATAAAGATCATCGCCATCGCGGCGCTGATCATCGTGGGCCTGTTCATGATCTTCACGGGCTTCCAGTCCGACGCCGGCCCTGCCTCCTTCACGAACCTGTGGAGCCACGGAGGATTCTTCCCGAACGAGTTCATGGGTTTTGTGGCCGGCTTCCAGATTGCTGTGTTCGCGTTTGTGGGCATTGAGCTGGTGGGTACCACGGCTGCCGAAGCGAAGGACCCGGAAAAGAACCTGCCCAAGGCCATCAACTCCATTCCCATCCGTGTCCTCCTGTTCTACGTGGGCGCCCTCATCATCCTGATGTCCGTCACCCCGTGGACCCAGTTCCAGGCCGGCCACAGCCCGTTCATCGCCATGTTTTCCCTGGCCGGCCTCGGCGCCGCCGCCACCGTGGTGAACCTGGTGGTCCTCAGCTCGGCCATGTCTTCGGCCAACTCCGGCATCTACTCCACCTCCCGCATGGTCTACGGGCTGGCACAGGAAGGGGACGCGCCGTCGGTCTTCCGCCGGCTGTCCAACCGGAAGGTGCCGCAGAACGCGTTGTTCCTCTCCTGCGTGCTGCTGCTCTCCGGCGTGGTGCTGATGTACGCAGGCCAGGACATCGGCAAGGCCTTCGACATGGTGACCACCGTGTCCGCCGTCTGCTTTGTGTTCGTCTGGTCTATCATCCTGGCCAGCTACCTGGCGTTCCGCCGCCGCCGCCCGCACCTGCACGCTGCCTCGAAGTACCGGATGCCCGGCGGGATCCCGATGGTCTGGACGGTGTTCGCGTTCTTCGCCTTCGTCCTGTGGGCGCTGACCACGCAGCCGGACACGCTGGTTGCCCTTCTGGTCACCCCTGTGTGGTTCATCCTGCTCGGCGCCGCGTCGCTGGTGCTGCGCCGCCGGCCTGCGCACGTGGCCCGCTACGAGACGTTCAAGTCGGAGCTGGCGCAGGATATGGACACCGAGGCGTCCGCTATCGGGCGTGACCTGGACGGTGCAGTGAAAGACGGGGTGAAGAAGTGACCACGGCAGTCGAAACGCCAGCCCCCGCGGCAGGTGACTCGACGGCGGAGCCCGTTGCCGCCGTCGAGCATGTCCTGACGGTTGACTGTGCGGAGTCGCCGGGGATTGTGCACGCAGTCTCGGCGTTCCTGCTGGAACGCGGCTGCGACATCATCGACATCAAGCAGTATGGCGACAAGGCGCAGGGGCACTTCTTTATGCGGGTGCACTTCGCTTCGGAACCGTCCGCGTCAGGTACCGGGCAGCAGCCCGGCACCGAGGACCTGCGCCGCGACTTCGGGCCTGTGGGGGAGAAGTGGCAGATGAACTGGCAGCTGGAGCCGCACGGCCGGAAGCGCCGGGTGCTGGTGATGGTGTCCAGGATGGGGCACTGCCTCAACGATCTGCTGTTCCGTGCACGCACAGGCGACATCCCGGTGGAGATCGTCGCCGTCGTCTCCAACCACCGGGACCAGGAAGGCCTGGTCCAGTGGCACGGCATTCCGTTCTTCCATGTTCCGGTCACCTCCGGCACGAAAGCTGACGCGGAGGCCCGGCTGCTGGAACTCGTGGATACGTTCGACGTGGAACTCGTGGTCCTGGCCCGGTACATGCAGGTGCTCAGTGACGAGCTCTCCGCCAAGCTTGCCGGCCGGACCATCAACATCCACCACTCGTTCCTGCCCAGCTTCAAGGGCGCCAAGCCCTACCACCAGGCCTACGAACGCGGCGTCAAGACGGTGGGCGCTACGGCTCACTATGTCAACGCCGAACTCGATGAGGGCCCGATCATCTCGCAGCAGGTCATCGAGGTGGACCACACATACACGGCCGATGACCTGGTGGCGGTGGGCCGGGACGCCGAGTGCGTGGCCCTCCGGAATGCTGTCCGCTGGCACTGCGAGGGACGGATCCTGCTGCTGGGCAACCGCACGGTCATCCTGCGGTAGGCGCAAATGGAACCGACTGCAGTGCACAGCTGGCGGCGCGTCTCCTGGAACGCCTTGCCGCCCGGGCAGTGGGTGCGGCTTTCACGGGACGGCCAGCCCCTCGGCTGCGGTGTGGTTGACGGCGCCACCCCTGACGGCTCCGTCATCTGGGTGGTCATGGACGGCTGGCCTGAGCGGCGGATGTTCCACCGGCAGGACTTCGTCAAGGTGGAGATCAAAGGCTAGGCATTTCGAAAGGGGAGCGGACGACGGCGGGAGGTCCCGCCGTCGGCGGCTTGCCTTTAAGCCGTTCCCGCCATTGACCGACCGCCGCCGACCGGCAACGATGAAGTATGAGTGACTCAGCTGATACCGGTGCCCCTTTTGACGACGACGGCGTGGAGGAGGTTGACGCCGTGGAGACCGCGGAAAGTATTGCCGAGGACGTCAAGGATGAAATCCGTCTGGGCCACGTGCAGGACGACGTAACCCATGTGCTGGAGGAGCGGTTCGAGGAGGCCGGCATCGACCTGCGCCCCGAAGCCGTGGACGACCTAGCCGAGGAAATTGAGCGGGACGTGTCCAGCTAACGCTTGGCGCGGGCTGTCCCCTCGGTGGCCTAAGCTTCCCCTATGGGACTAATCATCACACTGCTTATCATTTGGCTCGTTCTGTCCGTACTGGGCTTCGTGATCAAGGGCCTGCTGTGGCTGGCGATCATCGGCCTGGTCCTGTTTGTGGCCACCGCTGTATGGGGCTGGCTGAAGCGGAGAACCAGCGTCTGACGCCGCCCGGCCAGAAGACCGTGCGGGCCGGAAACGGCAGGCAACAACCTGGATCAGTGCGCTGGCCGTGTTGGGCGCATGGCTCCCGTCCTTAACTGCGCGGGAGCAATACCAATGATCCAGGTGGCCCGCACCCTTACTTAAAGCAAGCGGACGACGGCGGGAGGTCCCGGGCGAATTCAGGGGGTCGTTGCAACACCGTTGGTGTTAGTGAGTCACCAGTAGATCACGCAGACGCTCGGCTGGGGTATCCCAGCCGAGCGTTTTGCGTGGTCGGGCGTTAAGCTCTTGGGCGACGTGTTCAAGGTCCTCGGGCCCGTAGACGGACAGGTCGGTGCCCTTGGGAAAGTATTGGCGCAGCAACCCGTTGGTGTTCTCGTTGGTACCGCGTTGCCAAGGGCTGGCGGGGTCGCAGAAGTAGACGGCCATGTCCGTGGACATGCTGAAGGACTTGTGGGCGGCCATTTCCGCGCCTTGGTCCCAGGTCAGGGAGCCGCGGAGGTGGGCTGGCAAGGAACTCATGGTCTTCACGAGGCCGTTTCCAACCGTTTCGGCGGTGTGGTTCCCGGGCAGGTGGACGAGCATGACGTAGCGGGTGGTGCGCTCCACCAGGGTCGCGATTGCGGATTGGTTGTATGCGCCGGTGATGAGGTCGCCCTCCCAGTGCCCGGGCACGGCGCGGTCCTCGATTTCGGGTGGGCGTTCGGAGATGTTGACCATAGGGTCCGCGAACCGGGAGATGCGTTGCTCGCCGGTGTTGTGGGCCTTGCGGCGGGTCCGGCCGGTGCGCAGGGCGGCCTGGATCTCACGTCGTAACCCGCCGCGGGCCTGGACGTAGAGTCCCTGGTAAATCGTCTCCGAACTCACGCGCATATGCGGATCATTGGGGAATTCCTTGATGAGTGCATGGCTGATTTGTTCCGGAGACCAGCGTATGCGCAGCTTCTCTTCCACGTAAGCGCGCAGGCGCCCTTCGGCTGCCAGTTTGCTCTCCTTGGGCCGAGGACGGCGGGACGCAGCGGACCTCTGGGCGGCGTAAGGCTGATAACCGGCGCCCGGGCTGCTGTTGCGACCGATCTCACGGCTGATGCTCGAGGCGGAGCGGCCCAGCTTGATCCCTATCACGCGGAGAGAATCGCCGGCGGCCAGCAGATCCCGGATGCTTTCGCGTTCTTGCAGCGAGAGATACCGCGGGTCGATGGCCTTCTCCAGGGTAGCCAAACCCGGGCGCACTGGTCCCATACGTCCCGACGGCGTCTCGAAGGTAGTCACTCCTTGTTTGTAATCCACGACCCGCCCGTCCGGGTAAATGCGTCCGCTGCCGGTCTTGCGCACGCCCGCGTCCCACTCGCCTGCGGTCGTGGGGTGGATGCCCAGGACGCGAGCTGCTTCGCGGCGGGAATGCCCTGTCTCGCGCAGTTGGCGGAAGTCCTCTCGACTGGGCTGGTCTGCCCGTTTACGGGCCAGCCCTGCGTTCCTGATCCACTTGTAGCAGGTGTTCCTGTTCAGCCCGAGCTGCGCGGCGGCATCGGAGGCGTTTCCAAGCCGGCCAAACAGAGCAAAGAAAGCGTCCTTCTCCTCCTGGGAGGCCTCCTGCTTCCGGAACCGTACACCAGCCGCCCGGGTCCACTGATAGCAGGCCATCCTGCCCAGCCCGAGTTCAGCGGCCACTGACGTGACGGTCCCACCCCGGGCAAGCACCTCGAAGAAGCGGTCCTTCTCACCCTGCGTGTATTTCCTACGCGGTTTCCCTGTTAAAGCTGGCACGGTCGTTGCAACTCCCAAAAAATATCGGGGTGTTGCAACGACCGCTAGAACTCAAGCCGTCGTCGTCCGCTTGCTTTATTTAAGCCGCTTGCTTTAAAAGCCCGCTTGGCTCTAAAGCCGCTTGCCGCGCGGGCCGCTAGTCGTCGTAGGTGTTGGCGATGTAGACGTCGCAGGGGGCGTTGTGCGCCACACTGTTGGCGACGCTGCCCAGGAGCCGGCCGATGCCGCGCATCCTGCGGTTGCCCACCACGATGACCTTCGCGTCCAGGCGGATGGCTTCCTTGATCAGGGCATCAGCCGGTTTGCCGCGGGCGGCCGAGTGGGTGATCTCCACACGTTGTCCCGATGTACCCAAACCGTTCGCTACGATTTCGGCGCTGTCCGCGTTGGAAATCCGCACCTTGTCCGACCCTACGCCGAAGGTCTCGGCGCTCTCGGTCTCGAAGGCGGTCACCACGTGGAGCGAAGCTCCCAGCGAGGCCGCCAGGTCCCGCGCAGCCTCCGCGGCTTTTCGTGCCGACTCACTGCCATCCACACCTACAACAACTACTCCGCTCATGCCTTGCTCCTTTTCTGGTGTCCGTCACTTGGCGTTCAGAAGCCAGTCTAGAGAACTTGGACCTGTTGTCCCCATGTCATTTTGCGGATGGCCTCACTTTGGAGGCCGCTCAGCGCCGCCAGCTCGAAGTCGTCCATCAGGCCGAGCCGGCGGGCAGCGGCCAGGAGGTGGAGCCGCCGCTTTTCCAGGGCAGCCCTTGATTCCTCCAGTTCGGCAAGCTCGGACTTCAGCCCGGCAATATCGGCGAGCTGCTGTTCCGCAGGCTGGCTGGATGGCAGCAGGTCGTCATAAGTCAGCCCGATGGTGCGGACCGTCCAGCGTGAAAGCCCGGCAGCCTGGGCCAGGCGGGTAAGCTTCATGCCGTCCCGGAGCGCCTGAGCAATGTGTTGGTTCAGCCGGGCGGACAGGGGGCGGCTGCTGCTGGCGTTGAAGGCAAGCCGCTGCCGGTTCGTTTTCAGCAGCTTCCGGATCTTTTCAGCTTCGAGGGCGGCCTTGTCAGGCTTGGGCGTTCCGCCGTAACGGTAGTAGCCGATATCTCCTTGGTGCATCCCGGCCATGATCACTCCTCGGTTCGAATATTGCCTGAGGGGCCAACTCCGCGGATGGGCCACCTACGAGGCTAGGCAGTAAGGCGCGGTCCGCGGAAATATCAATAGTGACTGGACCCATAACGGAAAACTGTGGGTCTGCCAGCCATAAGGGACGCTTATCCGTCCACGCAGTATTGGTCTTATCCAGACCCGGCGGATTTCCATAGTGTCGATGGAAACGAGTACCGCCCGCTCCTGACTCCCTAGGAAGAGACCATGTCTGAATTCGTACCTGCCTCGCGGGTGTCCCGCATCAAGTCTTCCGCCAGCGTGGCTGCCGCGGCCCGTGTGCGGGAGCTGAAAGCTGAAGGGCGCCGCATCCTCGACCTGACGGTCGGCGAGCCGGACTTCGACACCCCTGAACACATCAAGGCCGCCGCCGTCGAGGCGATCAGACGCGGTGAAACCAAATACACCTCCGTCACCGGTACTCCCGAACTGCAGAAGGCCATCCTCCAGACCCTCGAGCAGCGCACCGGGCTCCACTACACCCCGGCCGAGATCACCATCGGCGGCGGAGCCAAGCAAGTTATTTTCACCGCCTTCATGGCATCGCTCGACGCCGGCGACGAAGTGATCGTTCCCGCTCCCTACTGGGTCTCGTACCCGGACATGGTGCTGGCCAACGAAGGCACGCCCGTGGTGGTTTCCTGCGGCGAGGATGTGGGCTTCAAGCTCACTCCAGAGGCCTTGGCCGGTGCCATCACTGACCGCACCAAATGGGTCATCCTCAACGCGCCGTCCAACCCCACCGGCGCCGTGTACTCCCGCGCGGAACTGCGGGCGCTCGCCGATGTCCTGGCAGGCTACCCGCACGTCCACGTACTCACCGACGAAATCTACGACCAGATCTACTTCGGCGACGGCAAGCTCACCAGCCTGGTGGAGGGGGCCCCCGAACTGAAGGACCGCATCCTCGCCGTCAACGGCGTGTCCAAGGCCTACGCCATGACGGGCTGGCGGCTCGGGTATGCGGCCGGGCCGGCACCGGTGATTGCCGCCATCAACAAGCTGCAGTCCCAGATCTCGTCCTGCCCCTCCTCGGTCAGCCAGGCCGCCACCGTCGCCGCCCTCACCGGTGACCAGGGCTTCGTCCTGGACAGCCTCGAGGTGTACCGCAAGAGGCGGGACACGGCAGTCGCCGCCCTGAACGCCGTCGACGGTTTGTCATGCACGACGCCGGAAGGCGCCTTCTACGCCTACGTCAACTGTGCGGGGGTCATCGGGAAGTCAACACCGGACGGCGCCGTCATCAGCAACGACCAGGACTTCACCCTCTACCTCCTTGAGGCCGCCTCCGTAGCCGTCATCCAGGGATCCGCTTACGGACTGGGCCCCTACTTCCGCATCTCCTACGCCACCAGCCTGGACATCATCGAAGAATCCATCGCTGCCATCGACAAGGCCGTCCAAGCCCTCAACTGACCCAACCCACCGAAGGAAAAACGCCATGATCCACGTTAAAACCACAGTCGACCGCCCCAGCGCCGACGCCGTCAGCCGGCTCGCGAAGTTCTCGTCCGCTACCATCCACGAGGCCCAGGGACGCAAGGGCGCCCTCAGCTCCCGCATCAAGCCGATCGACCGGTCTATGTCCTTCTGCGGCCCCGCCACCACAGTGCGCTGTGCGCCCCGGGACAACCTCATGCTGCAGGTGGCCATCCACTATGCCGAGCCCGGTGACGTCATCCTGGCCGCGGCGGGGGAGTACGAGGAAGCCGGAACCTTCGGCGACGTCCTCGGCAACGCCATGAAAGCGAAGGGACTGGCCGGCCTGGTGACGGACTCCGGTGTCCGCGACACCCAGGACCTCATTGAGCTCGGATTGCCCGTCTTCTCCGGCAGCGTCTCCATCAAGGGCACCGTCAAGGAAACGATCGGCCCCATCAACCACCCGGTGGTCTTCGGCGACGAAATCATCTACCCCGGCGACGTCCTGCGCGGCGACGCCGACGGCGTAGTGGTGGTCCGCAAGGACGAAATCGAGGAGGTCATCCGTCTCTCGCAGGAACGCGACGACGCCGAGCGCGAGCTCATCAGCCTGTACAAGGCCGGCGGCACCACCATTGACCTGTGCAACCTGACGGACGTACTGAAGGCGAAGGGACTCCTGGTCGAGCAGGCGTAGCCAGAACCCGGTGGTTGAGCCTTCGACCCCCGCGTGGTTGGGCATATCAGGATCCGGTGGTTGAGCATGTCAGGACCCGGTGGTTTGGCGTGTCGAAACCCGGTGGTTGAGCTTGTCGAACCCGGTGGTTGGGCGTGTCAGAACCCGGTGGTTGAGCTTGTCGAAATCCGGTGGTCGGACGTGTGGGCCCCCAGTGGTTCACCCGGTGGTTGGGCCTGTCGAAACCCGGTGGTCGGACGTGTCAGAACCCGGTGGTTGAGCTTGTCGAAACCCCGTGAGTCAGGCGGGCGGCGCATGGAGAAACCGCTCGAGTTCGTCTTCTCCGGGGGATAGCCCGATGTAGACAAAGTCCGGAGGATCACCGATCGTCGACCGTGGTTGCCTAGGCCATTCTGGTGGTTCCCAGTCCTGGTGTTCGCTTTTGTAGTGCCTGCCGGCGGGTGAGGTCCAGCCGGGTGGTGCGGTTTTGGTGGCCGGGGTGGGTTTCCAGCCGCTGGTATGCCGTAGCCGGTGATGTCTGGGGCAGGGCTGTCCCAGATTCGATATCCCGGTGGTGCCACCTTGATGCCAGGCGAGGATGTGGTCGGCTTCGTTGTCGAGCGAATTGTTGCTGCATCCCGGAAAGGGGCATTTGCCGTCCCGCAACCTGAGCCAGTTCCGCATGGCCTGACTGATCCGGTACTTTGTCCGGCCGATTTCCAGCGGCGCTCCGTCCCTCGGGTCCACCAGAACGCGGTAAAGCGAAGCGGCCCCGTCAGCGACGAGTTGACGTGCCATCGAGGGTGGAATGGGGCCGTGCCCGTCCAGCATTGCCGGTTCGTCGGTCAGGCCCATCAGGGAGAAAACCGGAACGGTGACCAGCACTTGGGCGCGGATCGACGACGACGGGCCACCCGTTCCTGCGACGACCCCGGCGCTGTCGCCACCACCGACACTTTCATCGGCACCTACCGTAGTGTTGCCGCTGCTGAGAATCGCTGTGGAGAAATTATCGGCTTTCAATTGGGGCAGGGTACGGGGCTCGTCCGGTCCCTGCATCCCCCGGGCGATGGCCGTGAGCCGGTTCCAGCCCGCCAAGGCATGGTGGGCAGGCAGGTAGGCCGAGAGCCAGGCCATGCCGTCCTGGTCCGGCCGGTACTCGACCCGCCGGTCGGCGATGCCCTTGGCATGGCGCTTTTCGATGGACTCGGCATGGTGCCGTTCCCGCCAGTTCCTGGCCTTGGCTTTGAACCGGTACGCCGGCATCTCCCCGATCGGCGCAGCCGCGGGCGGCCTGTTCACATCCGGATCCAGGAAATACGCTTCCAGTGCCGCCGCACCGGCGGGGTCAAGGGTGGCCGTTTCATCCACCATGGCCAGGGCGTGCTGCCAGGTAATCGTCCCGGACTGCAATGCGGAAAGGGTGGGCGGCAACTCCTTGCACAGGGCGTGGGACGCGGCCAGGAACGCACCGGCTGCCCGGGAACCGAGGGCCAGGAGGCAGCCGATTTCCGCGGCGACAGCCATTTCCTGCGCCTGTACCGGCGCGTCCGCCGCTATGACCTGGGCGGTGTCCGCATACGTCACGGCAGCCCGCGCCTTCAAACCCGCAAACCCGGCCTCCACCACCCGCGCCCCGGCAAGAATGTCCAGGCACCCATCAGCCAGTCCGGCCAGCGGATCAGCAACCGAGAACGGCTCCGAACCACACTCATCCACCTCGGCATTGAGAACAGCAAGAGCCGCCTTGATGTCCTCAAACGCCTTAGCCACCGCCGCTTTCCCCATAAACCCATCATGACAAGGGGGTACGACATTCCTCGATGGAGGGTCAGGGACGGGTTGACCCGATGGGCATCACTGTCCAGATTGCGAGCAAGCGCCGGAGGGGGCGAGCCAGATTGGGAGCAAGCACCGGAGCGGGCAAGAGCCGGATGCAGGAAGAGGCGGGGCTGGATAGGGACATGCAGCCCGCGTCCGGAAAGGGGAAGGACCGCCCGGAGGTACTTCTAGCGTGCTGGAAGCGGGTACTCCGGCGGACCGAACACGGCGTCCTCCAGGAGCCAGACTGTGGACCCTCCACGGCCAGCCGGCATGAGGCTGCCTTCGAAGACGAAGATGGGGTCCATCGAGCGGTCCTCCGGACGCCAAAAACCATTTGCGGGGCAGTGGAAACCTGTTTTGGCCATCAAGCTCAGGCCTTTTCCAGTAATTCTCCTCAGAGTGTCTATCTTTTTCACGACTCGCTCCAATTAATCCTACAAAGAATGAATCGGCCGCAATTCCCCGGCCATGAATTAATTTTAGGATCAGGAGGGCAAGGGCGCTAAGACGAATGATGCGTGCCCCAATAAGCGGGTGTTATGGGCGCCTACCGCGCATACTTATTGTTCAGCATTTCCTGGAGCATTTCCTTCAGGACCAGGAGAACCGCGGACGCTGCCTCTGACAGAGGATCGTGGTCCGGCGTGCACAGGGCAATCTTGCACTGGAGGGCCGGGTCCACGATCCGCAGGACGTGGAAGTCCTCCTCATGGAACAAGGCATCCGCGGCGGACTTGGGCATGATGGTGGCACCGAGGTCTGCGCGCAGCAGCCGGGCGAGGGACGGGACGGATTCCACCTCGCCTACCAGCCGCAGCTGAAGCCCCTTGCTGGTGAGCCCTGCCTCCACAGCCTGGCGCAGGGTATGGATCTGTTCAGGTAGGAAGAGCCCGTGCCGGGCCACTTCCTCAAGGGAGATCTCGCCGTCCGCGTGGTTCACGCCGGCCCTGCTGGCGTTGACCACAAAGTGGAGGTCCTCCACGATCATGGTGGTGAACTGGACACCACGGATGGGCCCAGGCTCGTAAATGAGGGCCATATCAAGGCGCCCATTCTTGATGGCTTCGCTGAGGACGCCGCCATAAATCTCCGTCACGTGCAGGACGATGTCCGGATACCTGCGGGCGACTTCACTGACGATCCTGGGAGTCAGGCTCGAGGCCATGCTGTAGGGAGCGATGGCAATGGAAACCCGGCCGGAAGGCGCAGCGCCGGATGCGGCAACGTCCTGCCGGGCCTGCTCAACAAGGCGCAGGATGGACTGGGCGTGCCGGTACAGCGTATGCCCGGCGGCCGTGGGCACCACGCCTTGTTTGCTGCGGATCAACAGGCGCTGCTTGAGGTCCGTCTCCAGCGCCGAGACCTGCTGGCTCAACGCCGGCTGGGCCACATGGAGCGCTGCAGCAGCCTTGGTGATGCTGCCCGAATCCACGATCTGGACAAAGTACGCAAGCTTTCGCGTATCCATGGCCGCCCTCTCCGTGTCCGGAACGTCTCGGTACAGAACGTCTCTGTCGAGAACGCTAATTCACTAGTCGTACATTCTACCCCCGGCCAATCATGCGATTTCCTGATGACGTCAGATGCATTTTGCATAGGCAGTCCTTTTACCCGCCAGGGCTATTTCTTTTAACAACCCGGAAATGTAAAGCCTCTACGTTGAGTGCGTTCACGAACAGCGGTTCGGGGCAATGCACCTTTCTGGAAACGAGTCGACACATGAGGACTGTATGCCCGTCATAACCGCCGCCTATCCCGTGACATGGATTACGTCTTTGTGTGATCAAAGTCCCGGTGTCAGACTTTTTTCTACAAGCCCGGTGACCCGGGCATCCGGACCAAAGCCCCGCGGGCCGGTCCACACCACTTCCGCTTCCGGCAGCAGATGCTGTGCCCCTGGCCAACGCCGCGCCACCACCCCAAAGGAGGGCTCACATGGGACCCACAGTTGATCTCGTGGCAGATCTCGGAGAAGGCTTCGGCGCCTACTCAATGGGCGACGACGCAGCGCTGCTTGAAGTGGTTTCCAGCGCCAACATCGCCTGCGGCTTCCACGCCGGGGACCCGGACATTATGAGCGCCACGGTCACCGAGTGCGTGCGCCGCGGCGTCAGCATCGGAGCGCACCCGAGCTTCCCGGACCTGCGGGGCTTCGGCCGGCGTGCCATGGACCTCACCGCGGACGAAGTCCGCAACGACGTCCTGTACCAGTTCGGAGCCCTGAGTGCCTTCGCCAGCTACCATGGCGCCGACGTCGTCCATCTTGCACCCCACGGCCGGCTGGGTAACCTCGTTGCCACCCGTCCCGACTACGCCGAAGCCGTGGCAGATGCAGCAGCCCGCATCAACCCGGACCTGATCGTCCTGGCGCAGGACGGCGAGCTCGCCGATGCCGCCGCGGCCCGCCGGCTTCCTGTCGGCATCGTGGGCATCGCCGACCGGGCCTACGAAGCGGACGGCACCCTGGTGCCGCGCAGCCGCCCCGGAGCAGTCATCCACGATCCTTCAACCATCGTGGACCGCACCATCCGCATGGTCTGCGAAGGCCTCATCGAGACCGTGTCCGGAACCGACCTGCCCATCATCGCCGACACCATCCTGCTGCACGGGGATACCCCGGGCGCCGTCCAGCTGGCCCGACAGGTCCGCACCGAACTCGAACGCGCCGGCGTGACCATCGCACCGCTCACCCAGGTCCTTGCCGCCAAAGTGAAAGCCGCCTGACATGGCCATCAGTCCGGCTCAAACGCGACCTCCCGTGGAGGTGTTCGAATCCGGGGACGCCGCACTGCGCGTCGTCGCATCCTCTCCTGACCGGGAGGCCAACTGGGCCACGGTTCATGCCCTCGCCGGATGGCTGGATGCTGCCGGTGCCGACGGCGTCCACGGCGCAGTGCCCACCTATGACTCGCTGCTCGTGGAATTCGATCCCGGCGTCACCTCCGCGCGCCAGGTCCGGGCATTCGTCCTGCTCGGCCTGCGCCAGCTCGAATTTACCGGCGCCCCCGCCCGTGAACCGCGCGAATTCAGCGTCCCGGTGGTTTACGGCGGCGAGTACGGTCCCGACCTGGAGCGCGTGGCAGAACAGCAGCAGCTCTCCGTCCAGGAGATCATCACGCTTCACACGGCCAAGTCCTACGTCATCCGCTGCCTTGGTGCCCCGGCAGGTTCGCCCATGATGGACGGCCCCGACTTCCCCTTCCCCGTGCCGCGCCTGAAGGATCCCCGGCTGTCCGTACCTGCAGGAGCTGTTGCCGTCGCCGGACGGCAAGCAGTGATTGCCCCGGCAACGGCGCCCGGCGGCTGGTGCGTCATCGGACAGACGCCGCTGGCGGTCCTCGACGCCGCCAGCGAACCCCTGGTTCCCTACGTCCCCGGCGACACCCTGCGCTTCCACCAGATCCCGGCCGAAGAGTTCGCAAAGTATGCCGGCCGGAAGCTGGAGGCGGCACGATGACGGGCTCCCTGATCATCCAGCAGCCAGGCAATTCCGTGGTCACGGACCTGGGACGCTTCCAGGGTCCCCGGTTCGGGCTGCCTGTCAACGGCGCGCTGGACCAGTTCTCGGCACGGGCAGCAAACATCCTCGCCGGCAACGCCGATAAGACTCCACTGCTCGAGATCACCGCCCTGGACTTCCGGATGCGTGCCACCACGGACATCCTCATCGCGGTTACCGGCGCACCCCTGCACCTCACCGTGGGCGGGCGCGAATGCCAGCAGTGGGAACCGGTGTCCGTCCGGGCCGGGGAAACAGTGGCAGTCCGCGGCATCACGGGAGGGCTGCGTGCCTACCTGGCCATTCACGGCTCGGTGGAGGCGCCCGTCCTCCTCGGCAGCTGCGCCCCTGACACCGTCGTCGGCTTCGGCCTGCGGCTCGCGGAAGGCACTGAACTCAAGACCACACGAACCGTCCCGCCCATCCGCCAGCCGTACTTCGACCTGCCGCTCTTCCGGCTGGGACTGACCCGTCCGGAATTCAGCAGCAACGCTCTGGTCGAGGTCACGGACGGCCCCGACGCGGACGACTTCGGCGAAACAGCCGATCTGCTCTTCAACACCGAATACACCGTCAGCGGCCGGAGCAACCACATCGGCCTGCGCCTCGGCGGAGCCCTTCCCGAACGTCAGTCCACGGGAGAAGTACTGTCCCGCGGCGTCCCGGTGGGAGCCATCGAGGTGCCGTCCCGCGAGGAACTCCTGGTACTGCACCGGGGCCGTGGGGTCACCGCCGGTTACCCGGTGCTCGCCGTGGTCACCAGCCGCTCCCTGGACGTCCTCGCCCAGGCTCGCCCGGGCCACACCATAACCTTCCGCAGGACCACCGTTCCCGAAGCTACAGCGAAGTACCGGGCGGCCCTGCGGGAACTGGAAAACCTCCGGTCCACCGTCAGCACCATCTTCGGCCTCCTGGGCATCGGCATCAGCCGGCAGCCCGACTGGCCAACGCTCGCCCCGGCGGCCGGAACCTAACCACCCTCCCCTCAGCATCCAAGTCTTGTTACCATCCCCTTAGTAAGGAAAGCCATGTCAACTTCTACGCACGCGGCCCAGCCGCACAAAGAGCGGCTCAGCAGCAAGCAGGCCCGCAAGGTGGTCACCGCCGGCTGTGTCGGCATATTCGTGGAACTCTATGACAACGGCATCTTCGCCTTCATGGCTGGAACGCTTGCCCTTGTCTTCCTGGCCCCCGGCAACCCGGACAATGCCCTGTTGTTCGTCTTCGCCGGCTACGCCGTGTCCTTCTTCGTACGGCCCCTGGGTGCAGTGGTCTGCGGATACCTCGGTGACCGGATCGGGCGGCAAAAACTCCTGGTCTTCGTCATCCTGCTGATCAGCGTTGCGACGGCCGGCATCGGCCTCCTGCCCAACTATGCGGCCATCGGCATCGCCGCACCCGTCCTGCTCGTGCTGCTCCGGCTGCTCCAGGGCTTCTCCGTGGGCGGCGAAGCAGCCGGCGCCATGACCTTCCTCGCCGAGCACGCCCCCGAAGGCAGGCGCGGCATCATAACCTCCTACGCCCAGATCGCCTCCTTCGCGGCGCTGCTCACCGGCACGCTGGTTGCCTACTCCATGTCGCCCTGGCTCAGCCAGGCAGCGATCGACGGCGGCGGCTTCGGCGCGTTCGCATGGCGCATTCCGTTCCTGGTCGCCATCCCCATGGGCGTCATCGGCTGGTACATCCGCAAGGCCATCAGCGACACCCCCAACTTCGTGAAGCTGAAGGAAGAGGGCGGCCTGTCCAAGAACCCGCTGAAGGAAGCCTTCGCCTCCGCAGAGCACCGCCGCGCCATGCTCCTGGCCCTCTTCATCCCGCTCATGAACGGCTCCGGCTACTACGTCCTCTTCTCCTACATGCCCACCTTCCTCAAGGGCAAGCAGCTCAACTTCACCATCGGCGAAGCCCTTCTGGTCACGGCCTGCAGCCTGGTGGTCATCTGCATCGCGATCCCCTTCATGGGCGCCCTCTCGGACCGCATCGGCCGCAAGAAAGTCATTGCCGGCTCTGCCATCGCCATGGCCATCCTCGGAATTCCCTCCTACGCCCTCATCGCCACGGGCCAGATGGCGCTGGCCATCCTCGGCGCCTGCATCATGGCAGTGGTCTTCGCCGGCCACACGGCAGTGATCCACATCCTGATCGTTGAACTCTTCCCGACCCGGGTGCGCTACTCCGCCTACGGCCTGGGCTACAACATCTCTTCGGCACTCTTCGGCGGCACTGCACCGCTGCTGATGACCTGGCTGATTTCCTCTACCGGCAACATCTACATGCCCGCCTTCTACGCGGTCATCACAGCCCTGGGCACCCTTGCCGCCGTCAGCACCGTCAAGGACCGGGCACACCAGCCCCTCCGCGACGCCTAACTTCCACTTCACACAGCGGCACTTTCGCTGCATCCACCAGGAGATTTACATGTCCTTTTCTGACTACTCAACCGCCCTCGTCACCGGGGCATCCACCGGCATGGGAGCCGCCATCGCCGAACGCCTGGCCAAGCGCGGACTTACTGTCCACGCCCTGGCCCGGAACGAGGACCGGCTGAAGGAACTCGCGGACAAGACCGGCGCGGTGCCCCACATCGTGGACCTGACGGACACCGCAGCGCTGGCTGCCGCCGTCGGAAATCTTGAAGTGGATGTCCTGGTGAACTGCGCCGGCGTCTCCCGGCCCGGCAACATCCTGGACTCCAGCGAGGGCGACATCGATGAACTCATTGACGTCAACCTCCGCGGCCTGCTGCAGCTGACCAGGCTGGTGCTGCCGGGCATGGTGGAACGCGACCGGGGGCACGTCATCAACGTCAGCTCCATTGCCGGCACATACAACTTCTACGGCCATACGGTTTACCACGCGACCAAGGCGGCGGTGCACCAGATCTCCCGCCAGCTCCGCAACGACACTGTGGGCAAGCGCATCCGCGTCACTGAAATCTGCCCCGGCCGCGTGGAAACGGAGATCTTCGGACGCAACATGGGCGGCACGCCGGAAGCCATGGAAGAGGCGTGGAAGACCTACTACGAGGGCTACGAGTCGCTGACTACCGACGACATCGTCAACGCCATGGATTACGCCATCGAAACACCCCGGCACGTGAATGTTGGCATGCTTGAACTCATGCCCACGTTCCAGGTCCCCGGCGGCCTCACGTTCGACCGGCGCTAGCCCCAGCCCTGCCAGCCAGCTCCACCGATTGATAGGTTTCGCAATGCAAACAGTCCGCACCGTCAGCTTCCCCGACCAGCAGCTCCTCGACGATCTCTCACCCCTGCCCCAAGGGCTGCGGGGAGTGGTCTGGGACCTGAAGGAGGATCCCGACGGCGGGACGCTGGCTGAGATCGACGGCGTTATCCTGCCTTATATCAACGCCGGCGCGGTGCTGGGATCCCTCGCCAAGGTGAAGCAGCTGAAGTTTGTCCAGACCCAGTCCACCGGGTACGACGGCGTCATTGAGGCCGCAGGCCCGGAGGCCGGCGTTGCCAACGCCTCCGGAGTCCACGCGGCTGCAACGGCGGAGCTTGCCATTGGCCTGATCCTGGCCAAGCTGCGTGGCATCGACCAGGCGGTCCGGGACCAGCAGTACGGCCTGTGGCGGCCGGAGCGCCGGCAGTCGCTGGCGGACCGGCGGGTCCTGCTGGTGGGCGTGGGCGGGATCGGGCACGAGATCGCCCGGCGCCTGGAGCCCTTCGAAGTCACCCTCACCCGGGTGGGAAGCTCGGCCCGGACGGATGAGCACGGCGAGGTCCACGCTTCCTCGGAACTGACCGCGCTCGCCGCAACGCACGACATCCTCGTGTCGGTTCTGCCCCTGAACGAGCACACGCACCAGCTGATCGGTGAAGAGGTCCTGGCTGCACTGCCGGACGGCGCCCTGGTGGTGAACGTGGGCCGCGGCTCCGTGGTGGACACCGCAGCGCTGACCAAGGAAGTCCTGTCCGGACGCCTGCAGTGCGCCATCGACGTCGTCGATCCCGAGCCGCTGCCGCAGGACCACCCGCTGTGGTCCACCACCAACGCCCTGATCACGCCCCACGTGGGCGGCAACGCGTCGGCGTTCCAGCCGCGGATCCTGAAGCTGCTCCGGAAGCAGCTCGAGGCGCTGGCCGCCGGGCAGGCTCCCGCCAACCTGGTGCAGACAGGGCCGTTCGCATGAGTTCTCTTTTTGACCTGACGGGCCGGGTTGCGTTGGTGACGGGTTCGAGCCGGGGGATCGGCAATGCGCTGGCCCGCGCGCTGGCCGACGCCGGTGCAACAGTGGTGCTGAACGGCATCAATGAGGAGCGGCTGAAGTCCGCCGAGGCGGCGATGGCTGTCGACTTCGCCCCCGGCCGCATCCACAGTGTCGCCTTCGATGTCACGGACGACGCCGCGGCGGCCCGGGGTGTCGCGTGGGTGGAGGAGCAGGTGGGGCCGCTGGAGATCCTGGTGAACAATGCCGGGATCCAGCACCGGGTGCCGATGCTGGAGTTGGATGTGAAGGACTGGGAGCGGGTGATCTCCACTGACCTGACCAGTGCGTTCCTGGTGGGCCGGGAGGCGGCCCGGTTCATGATTCCGCGCGGGCACGGGAAGATCATCAATATCTGTTCGGTGCAGACGGACCTGGCCCGGCCCACTATCGCCCCGTATGTTGCGGCGAAGGGCGGGCTGCGGAACCTGACCCGTGCCATGACCGCGGAGTGGGCGGGGTCCGGGTTGCAGATCAATGGGATCGCGCCGGGGTACATCCATACCGAGATGACGCAGAACCTGGTGGACGATGAGCAGTTCAATTCCTGGATCCTGGGCCGGACCCCGGCGAACCGGTGGGGGACGGTGCAGGACCTCGCCGGGCCGGCGGTGTGGCTGGCCTCCAGCGGGTCTGATTTCGTGAACGGGCAGACGATTTTTATTGATGGCGGAATGACGGTGGTGGTCTGATGACGACGAATGAAACGCAGGTTCAGCCGGCCACGGCCGGGACAGCTTTCCCCGTTTCCGGCCCGGCGGTGGTGGCCCACGCCGCCAACGACCTCCGGATCGACGAGCTGGCCCTTGCGGCTCCGGCCGCGGATGAGGCCGTGATCGAGGTGCAGTACGGCGGGATCTGCGGGTCTGACCTGCATTACTGGCTGCACGGCGCGGCCGGTGAGTCGATCCTGAAGGCGCCGCTGGTGCTGGGCCACGAGATTTCCGGGACGGTGGTCGGTGCCGCGGCCGACGGGACCGGGCCTGCGGCGGGTACCCCGGTGGCGGTCCACCCGGCTACGCCCGGCCCGGGTGCTGCCCGGTTCCCGGCGGACCGGCCCAACCTGTCCCCGGGCTGCACGTACCTGGGCAGCGCGGCGCGGTTCCCGCACCAGGACGGTGCGTTCAGCCGGTACGTGAACCTGCCCACCCGGATGCTCCGGCCCCTGCCGGCGAGGATTGACCTGCGCACCGCGGCGCTGATTGAGCCCGCTTCCGTGGCCTGGCACGCAGTCGCCAGGGCGGGGGACGTGGCCGGCAAGACGGCGCTGGTGATCGGCAGCGGTCCCATCGGCGCGCTGGCCGTCGCGGTCCTGAAACGGGCCGGCGCGAGCCGGATTACCGCCGTCGACATGCATAACAAGCCGCTGGAAATCGCCAAGGCCGTGGGCGCGGACCAGGTCATCACCGCCGGCGATGCGGGGGCGATCGCCGCGGTGGAGGCCGACGTCGTGATTGAATCCTCGGGCAACCACCACGGGCTCGCCTCTGCCATCAAGGGCGCAACCCGCGGCGGCACCGTGGTCATGGTCGGGCTGCTGCCCACCGGCCCGCAGCCGGTGCTGATCTCCCTGGCCATCACCCGGGAACTGGAGCTCAAGGGCTCGTTCCGGTTCAACGACGAGATCGACGACGTCATCGCCGCCCTCGCCGACGGCTCGCTTCACATCAACCCCGTCATCACCCACGAATACCCCGTGGAACAGGCATTCGAAGCCTTCAACGTCGCACGCAACTCCGCAGAATCCGGAAAAGTCCTGCTCAGCTTCGGCGCCGGGAGCGCATCATGACCGCGTGGCCGCCACTGGTGGTGATGGGCGTTTCGGGGTGCGGAAAGTCCACGGTCGGTTCCCTGCTGGGGAAGCGGCTTGGCATTCCGTTCTTCGACGGCGATGACTTCCATCCCGCCGCCAACAAGGCCAAGATGGCCGGTGGCGTTCCACTGAACGACGACGACAGGGCGCCCTGGCTCGCCGAAATCGGTGCAGCCCTCGCGAACCCGGCCGGGGGAGCGGCATCATGCATCATCGCCTGCTCCGCGCTGAAGCGCAGCTACCGTGACCTGCTGCGCAGCTTTGCCCCGGACACGGTGTTCATCCACCTCTCCGGCGACACAGCAACCATCTCGGAGCGGCTGAGCACCAGGACGCACGAGTACATGCCCGGCAGCCTGCTCGCCTCCCAGCTGGCCACGCTTGAGCCGCTGGGTTCGGATGAAGTGCACGTGCCGGTGGGCATCCACCAGGACCCCGCCTCGCTGGTGGACCGGATCGTGGGGGAACTGGACATGCTCCATGGCAAGCCAACAGCCGGAGCCAAGGCTTAGCACCGGCGTCCAATTCAGCGCGCACAACTGAAAACGGACGACGGCGGGAGGTCCCGCCGTCGTCGCCAGCCAGCGACTCCGGTACCCTGTTGAAATGGTGCGAGGAATGGCCGAGTTCGGCGCAGAAGGCATCCTGCTCGCCGGTGCGGGACGGGCTCTCCTCCTGCAGCTTGCCGATCCGGCGGTGGGCCGGGGCGTTGACGAGCACAGCACGTTCGTTGGCCGCCCGGTCAACAGGCTCAAGGGCACCCTCACGTACGTCTACGCCATTGTGTACGGCACGGATGAGCAGGTGAAAGAGGTCCGCCGCAGGGTGAACCGCGCCCACGTTCCGGTCCGCAGGGAAGCCGAGGGGAAGTCCCCGGGCTACAATGCCTACGATCCCGAACTGCAGCTCTGGGTGGTCGCCACGCTTTACGACACAGCGATCACCATCATCGAGAAGATCTACGGCCCGCTCGACGACGAATCGGCCGATGCCATGTACCAGGACTATGCGAGGCTCGGCACCGCCCTGCAGGTTCCGCCCGGAATGTGGCCGGGGGACCGGGCGTCATTCAGCCGTTACTGGAGCGGGCGCATCTCCACGCTGCGCGCGGAGGGCGGCGGGGTGCGCGTCGGCCGGGGGCTGCTGTATCCCAAGCACACAGCGCTCTGGTACCGCGCCATTATGCCGTCCGCCAGGTTCCTCACCGCGGGCCTCCTTCCCGACCAGATTAGGAAGGACTTTGGCCTCCCTTGGAGCGACCGCCACGAGAGCCGCTTCAACCGCACCATGAGGACCACGGCTGTGATTTATCCGAAGCTGCCGCAGGGAATCAGGCACTGGTTCAAGAACTACTGCCTGCGCAGCCTGGACGCCGAAATTCGCGCAGGTAGCCGCGCGGCAAGCGCCCGGCTATGAATGCGTAATTCCACCCCGCTGGAGCAGCGCCTGGACGACGGCGCACGCCGGTTTCTGGACGGCGCCCCGGCCGGCCGCATCCGCCCCCGGCTGACCGAATTCGTGGTCTTCGGCCTTAAGCAGGGCTGGGCCTGCATTTTCGGAGCAGCCCTCCTGGCGGTGCTGATGGCCGCACGGCTCTGGTACCCGGACAGCGCAGGACTGGCCCGCAACGACTTCCTGACGCTCGCCGCTGTCCTTATCCAGGTCCCTGATGGTCGTGTTCAAACTGGAAACCCTCCGGGAACTCCGGGTGATCATCCTGTTCCACCTGGTGGGCACGGTGATGGAACTGTTCAAGACCGGCGTCGGCTCCTGGTCCTACGAGGCCGAGGGCGTCCTGCGGATCGGCGCGGTGCCGCTCTTCAGCGGGTTTATGTACGCCGCCGTAGGCTCGTACATGGTCCGCGTGTACCGGCTGTTCGACCTTCGCTTTGCCGGCTACCCGCGCCGCTGGACTACGGCGATCGTTGCAGCGGCCATTTACGTCAACTTCTTCAGCCACCACTACATCTGGGACCTGCGCTGGGTGCTGCTCGGCGCCGTCGTGATCATCTTCGGCCGGTGCGTGATGCACTTCCGGGTGTTTCGGAAGCACCACCGGATGCCGCTGGTCGTCGCCTTCCTGCTGGTGGCGCTGTTCATCTGGATCGCCGAGAACATCGCCACCTGGTCCGGCGCGTGGCTGTACCCCAGCCAGGTCAATGGCTGGCACCCGGTGCCATTGGACAAGCTGGTCTCCTGGTTCCTGCTGATGATCATCTCGGTGGTGCTGGTGGCCTGGGTCTACAAACCCCGTCCTCCGGACAGTGGACCCCAGCCTCCGGACGGCGAAGGGCAGGAGGAGCCCGCCCAGCGGCAAGGTAAGCTTGCTTACTAATTCCTATCTGCCGCAGGGGAGGACCCAGGAAATGGTTACAGGCAAGAACCCGGCCGAGACCGGCGTCACCGGTGAAGTCCAGCAGGACCGCTTCGTCGGCGGGCAGGACCTTACCAGGTGGGATACCAAGCCGGGCCGGTTCCTGGCGTCAGTAGTTAAACGAGTCAGCAGCCTGCTGGGCTCCCACACCGCGCTGGTCCTCACCCTGATTGTTGGCGCGGTGCTGGCCGTTTCGCTGGCGGCGGTTTTCGCCCAGGTGTATGAGTCCGTGGTGGAAGCCGACGGCGTGGCAGGGCTGGACCACCCCGTCCTGGACGGTGCCAAAACACTCCGGTCCCCAACCCTGGATCTCCTGCTCACCGCTTATACGGACGTGGGCGGAACAGTCGGAATGCCCGTACTGGCCCTGGCCGTTATGGCCTTTCTCGCCTGGCGGCGGCGGTCCTGGACTCCCGTCATCCTGATGCTCGTGGCCGGGCTCGGGTCGCTGTTGATGACCATCGCCGGCAAGGAACTGGTGGGCAGGACCCGGCCGGACCTGGCCGACGCAGTGCCGCCCTACGAATACTCCGCTTCATTCCCCAGCGGCCACTCCCTGAATTCCGTGGTGATCGCGGGGATCGTGGCATACCTGATCATCCTGCGCCTCAAATCTGCCCGCGCCCGCGCACTCACGGCGGTGGCCGCAGCAATCTTCGCCGCCACCATGGGGCTGAGCCGGGTGTACCTCGGGCACCACTGGCTCACGGACGTCCTGGGAGCCTGGGCGCTGGGAGCCGCCTGGCTCTCGCTGGTCATCACCGCCCACCGCCTCTACCTCACCACCCGGGTGCACCCGGCCTGATCGGAATAACCCGCAGAACCTTATACTCGAGGGGCCAGTCCGGGCGATGTTGATGGGGGAATAATGGGCGAGCAATCCAACCTGCCTGCACAGCAGGCGGAGCTTCCGCCGGTTTTTGTGGAAGTACCGGACCGCTCGGGACTGCCCGATGCCGGGACCTCCACTGCCCTGAACACCGGCCTCACCGCCGCTGAGGTGCGGACCGCCACCGAACCGGCCCCCGTCCAGTACGCCACGAAGGGCCAAAGGCGGCGCCGTGACATCCTGGGTGTCAGCTGGATCCTGGCGTGCTTGGCCATCGGCGGGCTGTATTGGGAGCTGGAGCATGCGTGGGCAGGCCCTGACCCTGGCGACGCCGACTGGGTGGTGTGGGTGCTGCTGTTCCTGATCCCGGTTACGTTGGTACTCACCTATTACCCGCACTGGCAGGGGCGTCTGCACAAGAAACGGCACAGGGCATGGCTTACCCGCTTCATCGGGTTGTGGCCGCTTCGCGAGAGGCTCGTGGAGGTGGAGCGCATCCGGGACCTGCGGCAGCGCGTCGTCGTGCAGGACCTGGCGGCCACGATGGCCGCGGACCGGGAGGCGGTCCTGCTGCAGCCGGACGCTGGATCCGCGGCGGCCGCCGCGAAGCTGATGGAAGCGCTCACCGCGGTGGGGGCCTACGCCCGCGCCACCGCTGATGATCCCGTCCTGGAGGCCGAGGCCCGCCGGGCTGTGGGCCGTTTCAGTGAGCAGGCCGGACGACGGCGGGAGCTCCCCGCCGTCGTCCGGCCGCCCGGCAACACCGGTCCTCAGCGGCTCCGGCGCCGCAGCAACGGGTCGGTCAACGACGGCGGCCGGTAGCCGGCGTCGGCCTGGTTCAGGGTAGTGCCGGGCGGGACGATCTCGTCGATCCGGTCCAGCACGTCCTTGGACAGGCTCACCTTGTCCGCGCCGAGCGCCCCTTCAAGGTGCTCCACCGTCCGCGGCCCGATGATCGCGGACGTGACAGCCGGGTGCTCCAGTACAAAGCCGAGCGCCAGGTGGATCAGGGACAGGCCCGCCTGGTCGGCGAGTTCGGTCAGCTCCAGTACCGCCTGGGTCTTGCGGGCATTTTCGGACGACGACGGGTCGTGCCGTTCCGGCTGCCGCGCGGCCCTGCTGGAGGTGCTGTGGGCGCCGTCGGGCCTGATCCTGCCGGATAGCCAGCCGCCTGCCAAGGGGCTCCACGGCAGCACGCCGAGCCGGTGCTTCCGGGCCAGAGGCAGCACTTCGCGTTCAATGCCGCGGGCCAGGATGGAGTACGGCGGCTGTTCAGTGACCGGCCGCTCGCGGTGGCGTTCCCGCGCCACGTACTGGGCCTCCACGATCTGCCCCGGCTCGAACGTGGACGTGCCGATGTACCGGATCTTGCCCTGCCGCACCAGGTCCGTGAGCGCCCCGAGGGTTTCGTCGATGTCCGTGTCCGGTTCCGGCCGGTGCACCTGGTAGAGGTCGATCCAGTCGGTCTGCAGCCGGCGCAGGCTGTCCTCCACCTCGCGGACGATCCACCGGCGTGAGTTCCCCGCCTGGTTCACTTCCTCACCGAGGCGGCCGTGGACCTTAGTGGCCAGCACCACTTCATCCCGGCGGCCTTTGAGCGCCTTGCCCACGATGACTTCGGACTCGCCTTTGGAGTAGACGTCCGCGGTGTCCACCAGGTTGATGCCGGAGTCCAGGGCACGGTGGATGATGCGGATGGAATCCTCGTGGTCCGGGTTGCCGATGGCCCCGAACATCATGGTGCCCAGCGTCAGCGGGCTGACCTTGAGGCCGGTGGACCCAAGGTTGCGGTATTCGGTCATGCGGAGACTCCCAGGAGTTGGTTGTTGTACTGGCTTGCGGGTTGGTTGCTGTCCGCGCTGTACTGGCTTTCAGGACGGTCAAGGCCGAAGTGCTCGCGCAGGGTCCGGCCCGTGTACTCAGTGCGGAAGAGGCCGCGGGACTGCAGGATGGGCACCACCTCATCGGCGAAGGCCTCGAAGCCGCCGGGCAGCCAGGGCGGCATGATGTTGAATCCGTCCGCTGCGCCGTCTTCGAACCAGCGCTGGATTTCGTCGGCCACCTGGACCGGGGTTCCGGCGAAAACGTAATGCCCGCGGGCCCCGGCGAACCGGTGCAGCAGCTGGCGGACGGTGGGGTTCTCCCGGCGGATGACGCCCAAAAGCAGCTGGCTGCGACTGCCCGCCCGCCCCGCCGCGGCCAGAAGTTCCGGCGGGAAGGACTCGTCCAGTTTCACGCCATCCAGGTCAACCCCCAGCAGCTTGCGCAGGATCCCCAGCCCGTACTCCGGCTGGATCAGCTCGTCGAACTCCTGTTTGAGCGCCCGCGCCTCCGCCTCCGTGGAGCCGAGATAGGGGCTGATGCCCGGCAGGACCAGGAGCTGTCCGGGGTCCCGGCCGTTCGCCGCGGCCCGCGCCTTGATGTCGGCGTAGAAACCCTGCGCGCTCTCCAGGGTCTGGTGGGCCGTGAATACGGCCTCGGCGTGCCTGGCGGCGAAGGCCTTGCCGTCGGCCGAGGACCCGGCCTGCACAAACACTGGCCGTCCCTGCGGGGACCGCGGCGTGTTCAGCGCGCCTTCCACACGGAAGTACTCGCCCTCATGCTCGATCGGATGGATCCGTGACGTGTCCGCAAAAACCCCGCTGTCGGCGTCGGCCACCACGGCATCGTCCTCCCAGCTGTCCCACAGCTTGCCCGCCACACGGACAAATTCGTCCGCGCGGGAGTAGCGCTCGGCATGCGGCGGGTGCTCATCCAGTCCGAAGTTCCGGGCTGCCCGCTCCGCTCCGGTGGTCACGATGTTCCAGCCTGCGCGGCCGTTGCTGAGGTGGTCCAGCGATGCGAACAGCCGGGCGGCGTTGTACGGCTCCAGGTAGGTGGTGCTGGCGGTGCCGATCAGGCCGATCCGTTCCGTGGCGACGGCAATCGCGGACAGCCAGGTGAACGGCTCGATCCGGAACCTGGTGGCGTACTGCACGTTGTTCTCCAGCGCGGGACCGTCTGCGTAGAACACGGCATCCAGTTTCGCGTCCTCCGCCCGCTGGGCCAGCTCCTGGTAGAAGCGGATGTCCAGCAGCCGGTCAGTGTGGGACTTCGGGTGCCTCCACGCGGCCTCGTGGTGTCCGCCCGGGTAGATAAACAGGTTGAGCTTGAGCTGCCTGCCCATCAGAACGCCGAACCGATCGACGCCGGCTGCGGGGCGGTGTCGCCCGCGAAGCGGTTGGCCGGGCGTTCCAGGCCGTAGTGCTCCCGCAGCGTGGTGCCCGTGTACTCGGTGCGGAACAGGCCGCGCTCCTGGAGGATCGGAACTACCTGGTCCACAAACGTTTCCAGCCCTGAGGGCAGCACCGGCGGCATGATGTTGAAACCGTCCGCCGCGCCGCCGTCGAACCATTCCTGGATGGCGTCCGCCACCTGGACCGGCGTTCCGGTGAAGGTGCGGTGCCCGCGGCCGCCGCCCAGGCGGCCGATCAGCTGGCGGACCGTGAGCTGTTCGCGCCGGGCGAGCTGGACGATCAGGGTATAGCGGCTCTTGGCACCCTCGATCTCGTCCTCGCTGGGCAGTTCCTCAGGCAACTGGCGGTCCAGGGGCAGGTCCTCCGGGGCCACGCGCAGCGTTTTGGCCAGCTGGATCCGGGCGTACTCGGGCTTGATCAGCCGGTCCAGTTCCCGCCCCAGCTCCAGGGCTTCCTCCTCGGTGGCGCCAATGACGGGCACGATGCCGGGCAGGATCTTGATGGTCTGCGGGTCCCGGCCGGCAGCTGCGGTGCGGGCCTTCAAATCGCGGTAGAACTCCTGCGCATCGGCGAGGGTCTGGTGGGCGGTGAAGACGGCGTCCGCGTACCGTGCGGCGAGGTCCTTGCCGTCCTCCGACGAGCCGGCCTGGACGATCAGCGGGTGCCCCTGCGGGGAGCGGGGGACGTTAAGGGGGCCGCGGACCTTGAAGTGCTTGCCCTCGTGGCCGATGACTCGGATCTTTTCGGAATCGCCCCACACGCCTTCGGCCTTGTCCGCCAGCACGGCGTCGTCCTGCCAGCTGTCCCACAGCTTCTGCGCCACCTCGATGAACTCGGCGGCACGCTCGTACCGGACGGCGTGGGCGGGCTGGTCATCCACACCGAAGTTTCGGGCGGCGTCCGGCCCGGCGGTGGTCACCACGTTCCACCCTGCGCGGCCGCCGCTGACCCAGTCAACGGACGCGAAGCGGCGGGCCAGGTTGAACGGCTCGTTGTACGTGGTGGACGCCGTGGCGATCAGTCCGATGTGCTCTGTGGCGCCGGCGATGGCGGTCAGCAGCACGGTGGGCTCAAGCTTGCCCGCCGGCCGGCGGCCCACCTCGCCGAAGAGGACGGGAGAATCGGCGAAGAAAATCGAGTCCAGCTTGCCCCGTTCGGCCGTGCGGGCCAGGTGCTTGTAGTGCTCAATGTCCGTGCTGGACTGCGGGTCGCTTTCCGGCAGCCGCCACGACGCCTCATGGTGACCGGTGCTCATCAGGAACGCGTTGAGGTGGAGTCTGCGCTGCTCGGAAGGGTGTTCGGAAGTCATGGATTTGTCCTTTGGGTGGGGAACTTAGTGGGAGGCGCCGACGACGCCGAGGTCAGCCAGGAGTCCGCGGCGCAGTGCTTCGTGCCCGGCGGCGTCTGCTGCCGTGCCAATGTCCGGCGCAACAGGGTGGACGGCGGCCACACGGCCGCTGTCCAGCACCACAATCCGGTCGGCGAGGGCGATGGCCTCGTCCACGTCGTGGGTGACCAGCAGGACGGCGGGCCGGTGGGCGGCCACCAGATCGCGCAGCAGCCCGTGCATCTTGATCCGGGTCAGGGCATCGAGGGCGCCGAACGGTTCATCGGCCAGCAGCAGTTGAGGTTCGCGGACCAGCGACCGGGCCAGCGCCACGCGCTGCTGTTCGCCGCCGGACAGTTCGTGCGGCCAGGACTTCTCGCGGCCGGCGAGTCCCACTTCGGCGAGGGCCTTGCGTGCCCGCGTCTCGGCGTCGTGCTCCCGCAAACCCAGGGTGACGTTGCCCAGCACTGTGTCCCACGGCAGGAGCCGGGAATCCTGGAAGACCACCGACACCCGCTCGGGGACGTTGATGATGCCGCTTCCGCGCACGTCGTGGTCCAGCCCGGCCAGTGCCCGCAGCAGGGTGCTCTTGCCGCAGCCGCTGGGGCCGAGGAGGGCGACGAATTCGCCCGGTGCGATGTCCAGGTCCACGCCGTTCAGGACGCCTTTGGGGCCGAAGCTGCGGATCAGGTCGCGCACGGACACCGCGCCGCTGGCGCCGGAGGAGGGCTTACCGACAGGGTTTGCGACGGCGGGTGCTGCGGTGCCGGAAGGGGCGACGGCGGTCAGCCCGCCAGGGTGCGCTGCCATGAGAGGGCCTTTCGTTCGAAGAAGCGGACGGCGCCGTCGGAAATCAGGCCGAGAATGCCGTAGACGGCCAGTCCGAGGACGATGATGTTGGTTTGGCCATAGGTGCGGGCGAGCTCCATCATGTAGCCGATGCCGCTGGTGGCGTTTATCTGTTCCACCACCACCAGGGACACCCAGGCTCCGGTGACGGCGAAGCGCAGGCCCAGGAAGAAGCCGGGCAGGGCGCCGGGGAGGACCACCTTGCGGATGAAGGCGGCGCGGCTCAGGCCCACGGTCTGGGCGAGTTCCACGTAGCGCAGGTCGATGCCGCGCAGGCCGGCATGGGTCTGCAGGTAGATGGGAACGAAAACGCCGAGGGTGATGGTGAGGACCTTCATGGTCTCGTCGATGCCGAACCACAGGATGAGGAGCGGGATCAGGGCGAGGCCGGGGATGGCACGCTTGATCTGCACGGGCCCGTCGATGAGTGCCTCACCCACCCGGCTCAGCCCGGACAGCAGGGCCAACAGGGCGCCGACGACGATGCCGAAGAAGAGCCCCAGGCCGGCGCGCTGGGCCGAGATGGCGAGGTTTTCCTGCAGTCTGCCATCAGCAATGAGTTCGCCGGCGGTGGCCACCACGGTCCAGGGTTCAGAGAGGATCCTCGGATCCAGCAGGCCGGTGGCCGAGCTGATGGTCCAGAGTGTCAGCAGGGCCGAGGGGCCCAGCAGCCACGCCAGCCGCCGCCGGCGTCCCGGGCCAAGCCGGCGGCCGGTGGGGCGCACATCTTCGCGCCCAGCCAGGGCCGGGTCCTGGTGGGGTTCGACGGCGGGACGTTCCAGTACGGGGGCGGCGCTCATGCTGCACCATCCTTCGCTGCTTCGGCAAAGGCAGTGCCGGCGATGGCCTCGAAGCGCGTGTCGTAGAGGTCCCCGGCCTTAAGCTGCGGCTTCTTCTGTTCACGGGCGAGCAGGTCGATGGTCTGCTGGTGGCGTTGGATACCCTCGGCCCAGGACGTGGGGAGATCCCGCTTGCCGGCGGTGTCGATCAGGTACTGGCCGTCTTCGCGGGACAGGCCCTGGTCCTTGACGTAGTAGCCCTCAAGCCACTCCCCGGGGTGGTCCTCGATCCAGCGCTGGGCCTTGCCCCACACCTTCACGTAGGCGGCCAGCGCGGCGGCCTTGGCGGGGTCGGCGAGGACTTTGGCGGGCGAGTAGAGGTGCCCGGGATCATCCCGCAGGCCGTGCCGGAGGGTGGTGCCGCCGTCGGCCTTGTACTTGGCGAGGTAACGCTTGATCTGTACCCCGCCCAGCGGCGCCGCATCCACCTGCTTGCTGGCCAGCGCGGTGGAGTAGGTGTCACCAGTGCTGGGCAGTTCAACGAGTTTGACGTCGTCCTGGGCAAGGCCTGCCTTTTCGAGGATCCGCAGCACCAGTGCGCCCTGCGCCTGGCCCGGGCTGTAGGCAATCTTCTTTCCGCGCAGCTCCTGCAGGGAGGAAATGCCGGCTCCGGGGGCGATGCCCAGCTCGTAGATCGGGTGGTTCACGGCGTCCTGGCGGTAGGCGCTGGCAATGATGCGGACATCGAGCCCGGTCCAGGTGGCGTGGATGGGCGGGATGTCCGCCACCGAACCAACATCAAGGGCGTTGGCACGGAAGGCCTCGGTGGTCTGCGGTCCGCCGGAAATGTTTGCGAACTCCACCTTGAAGCCGTCGAGTTCCTTGTTGAGTCCAGAGAGTTCCAAGGCCACCTTCACCGTGGGGTCGCCCACTTTGATGGTGGTTCCGGCGGGAACTGACGTGGCCAGGGGCGCCAGCGACGCCTGGTCAACGGCCGGGTTGCCAGCTGTGGCAGACCCGCCGCAGGCGGTCAGGAGCCCGAGTGCGGGCAGTGCCAGGAAGGCGCCCAAGGCGCGGCGGCGGGTGAAAGTTGTGGGACTGATGGCGGACGGCGGCGGGGAGGATGCTGCGAAGGTCATGGGTGGCCTTTCGGAGGATTGGCGTGGGAAAAGTGGCATGCGAAGGCGGAAGGAAGGCACGGCCGAGCTGGCCCTCGAAGAGGGCCCGGAGTGGACTGGGGAAACCGGGGGAGCTGCGCGCTGTCAGCCGCCTGCAGTCAGCAGCGGGGGAGCTGCCCCTGCAAGGCGCTGCGCATGGCGCACATTCGGTGCGTGGCGCAACAGAAGGAACGGAAGGGGCGGGTGCCTTGGCTGCGGATGATGGGTTCCGGCATCGGGTCCTCCTGTTCGTTTCTGCTTGGTTCTACTGCTGTTTGGTGTAGCCGGTTGAGGCCGTGGAAACACCTAAGCACGGTTATCGAGGCCTTGGCCAGCACCTTGCAAAAGACACTCAATGTGAGGAAACGGCGCTACATATGGCGCCATCGGAAGGACAAACCGGGCAATCCTGCGCCATGATCCGCAACGGAGGTTAATGTGACTGGACGGCTGGGGCAGCGGCGGACGAGACGCAAAACGGTCGACGGCGGGAGGTCCCGCCGTCGACCCCTGCATGTGATCCTCCTGGTCCTCGGATGGCCGGTTCCTTCAATTCACCCTGTGGGCTGAAGTTGCGTGCACAGTTGCCAGTTTCGGTGGTTCGGGGGCAAGGGTTAACCGATCCGTAACAGGCCAGAAACCTATCGCGATTTACTGCTAGTAATCTCAATTTCACAGTAGTAACCGATCGCGAGGAGAAAAATGGAAACTCTAACTGGCAGCCTGAGCAAGGCCGGCGCTATTCATAAGGTTGAGGACGGGTATAAGAACCTTCCCAGCATGGATGAACCGAACTGCGAGGCTTTTATTGGGGACTCCTTGTCGAATCCGGGAGGCTCTGCGATCAGTTCAGGTTTCTTCGAACTGAAGGCTTCAGAGCCTCTTATATATACGTACACCTACGACGAAATGAAGGTAGTCATCCAGGGTGAGTTCATCCTGACCGACCAGTCGACCGGGGACGTCACCCGCGCCAAGGAACGCGATGTGCTGTTCTTCCCCAAGGGCACGACTGTCAAGTTCGAAACCGCCGATTACGCGCTGGGTTTTTACACCGGCCACCGCTCCTTCGCCCCGTAAGCCATGGCCTCGGGGTATACCAGCGTGCCGGGGCCGGCGGGGATTATCCCCCCGCCGGCCACGGCGCGGGAGATAGTGGCTGTGTCCTTCACCCCCGCCGGAGCGCAAATCGCCGAGGTCTGGCTTGAGGAGTCAAACCCGGAAACGCCTCGCCGCCACATGCGGGCGAACGGCGCCGATGGAGAGACCATGACGCAGTTGGAGAATCTTTTGCGCAGCTCAAGAGTGGGTGTGCACTTCGTCTTCTCCGGTCCTCAGGCCGATATCTATACAGCCCGGGCACGGGCGATCGACAACGGCGCAATAGACGCTGAAATCACGCTCCTGGAGAGCGTTGTGGGGAATCTTCACGTCTATTGCGCCCACTGCAAGGAAACCACTTCTACAGGGAACGGCATTGGGGCAACGGTCCGCTGCGGCGGATGTGCTCGCCAACTGGTCGTTTACCACCACTTTTCACGTCGAACCTCAAGCTATCTCGGATTCATGGCAAACGCTGAGGAGGTTTCATGACAGCCACCGCCGTCGCCGTTCGGCCACGGAACTACAAGCAGTTCACCCTCGAGGTCACTTCTGTGGCGGAAGAGACGCCTCTGATCAAGAGTTTTGCCTTTGCCGACCCAGACGGGGCAACACTGCCGGGCTTTGTTCCAGGGAGTCATATCGCCGTCGAACTGGCCACGGGAACGAACGCCTATTCATTGACTGGAAGTGGGCTGAATCCTTCCGCTTACACCATCTCGGTTCTCCGGCGTGCGGATGGAGCCGGCGGCTCAGCGGCCATGCACGCACTCAGGGCGGGCGACACAGTAACGGTATCCCGCCCCCGAAGCGCGTTCGCCCCGGCGGCTACAGCCCGGCATCATTTATTGATCGCCGCAGGGATAGGAATCACGCCTGTGCTCTCGCATGTGCTGGCGGCGAAGGAGTGGAACAGGTCCTTTTCAGTCATCTACTCATACCGGCCAGGTGCAGGTTCACACCTCAATGATGTCCGTGCCCTTGCCGGTTCGAGCTTGTGGGAGTGCACGGACCGGCCCAGAACGTTGGCAACTATCGATGATGCCCTTTTGAACCAGCCCATCGGCACGCATTTGTACGTTTGTGGACCGGCAGGATTTATGGAGGCCGTCCTCTCTCGTGCCGGGGAGCAGGGCTGGCCCGCGGACCGGCTGCATTTCGAGCCGTTCGGCTCCGCAGAACAGGACCCGGGAAAACCCTTCACCGCAAGGCTGGTGCGGAGCGGAAAGTCCCTCGCAGTGCCCCCTGGCCAATCATTGCTGGAAACCCTGGATGCCGCGGGCATCGCGGTTCCTAACATGTGCCGGAAGGGCGTCTGCGGAGAATGCGCCATCCCGGTACTCAAGGGCATCGTGGAGCACCGCGATCTTTACCTGACGGACGAGGAAAAAGCAGCCAACGATACCGCGATGTGTTGTGTGTCGCGGGCTCAAGATGATGAATTGGAACTGGACCTATGAGTATCACCACCACAGCAGATGCCCCTGCCTTGGACTACGGCAATATCCCTGCTCAACTCGAACCTGACGCCGTTTCCGCCCGGCTCAGCGGCTTTCCGTTTCCCTTCCGGGACGATACCTACCGCTACAGCACCAATGTCGAACCCGCCCTCCAACATGTGGCCACTGAAGCCGGGGGATGGGGCGGAAGCATCATCGACATCGACAGGGAGTACTTGAATGAGCTCCGGGAACGGGAGTTGGTGCTGGAGGCCGATTCCTCAAGGTTGCAACTGATGGATCACATGCGCCCCGCCGCGTGGGATGCGATAGCGGTCCTCCTGCCGCACATGGCGGCGACCTACCCCGAAAGCATGCACTTCCAGCAGGAAGGAAGGAACTGCACATGGCGGAACAAGCTGCAGGGCATGGACATCGAGTTCGTCTTCGGCGACGACGAGTCCCTTCCCAATGGGCCCCTGAACTTTATTGGCAGCCAGATCCAGGATGACATCGTGCTCCTGGACCAGCGCGAAGGCGCCCTCTGGCTGGATGCAGGATTCGTCACTTTCGCGGCTGACTGGTCCATGGGGTTCGACGTCGGTATGCGGTTCCTTGAGGTCCACGGACCCGTCCCGCGGGTACATGAGGAGAAAATCATCACCCGCGCCCACCAGTTCCTGCTCAGGCTGCAGCCCTGGGAACAGTACCGGCGCACGAACTGGACAATGACAGTTGACCGCCGCCTGGACACCTCCACCGAAACCTACCCCAACTGGGCACAGGACCGCAGCCTTGTGGTCACGGACCCTGCGCTCCCTGACCGGCTGCACCTCCGCGTGGAAGTGCAGCACCTGATCAGACTGCCAAACTCGGGAGCACTTCTGTTCCTTGTTCGCACATACCTGGCGTCACTGCGCGAGATAGCCACCGTTCCAGCCTGGCGGGAGCGTCTGGGAAAGGTCCTCCAGGAACTGCCCTCTGACATGGCCGAGTACAAGGGGATTAACCGCTACCGCGGAGCCGCCTCCACCTGGCTTCTCGGAGCCTGAATCCCGCCGCGGCACCAACAGCCCTACGCGTCCGCCCTGCGCTTTCAACAGGGCCCCTCCAACCTGCCAAAAAACAACATCTGAAGGGCGCAAGAGATGACCGTCACCGCCGAACAGACAATCCATGTTCCACAACACCCAGGCACTGCGGTCAGCATCGATGAGACCGGGACTTCCTTCCTTATCGTTTCTTATGGGGAGGGGGAAAATGCCGCCATAGCCAGGACGTGGCTTTCTGAGGCAGCCGCGTTCGGGCCCGTGCAATGGCTCACCTTTCCCGATTTCAATGCCGATACCGCGAGGCACCTGTCCCGGGCCCTCTCTTCGGCTCTCACCGGGCTCCGCGTCACTGTCGTCGGGACCCGATTCGATGTCCTGCAGACCTTCGCCTTGCTGCGCGGTAAAGGGGCGCTGGAAGGGGAAGTCAGGGGCCAGGTCAGCGATAACGGCGATTTGCCCCTCTACTGTGCACACTGCCGCGCGACAAGTCGGGTGACGGCCTCTGCAGGTGATCTCGTGGAGTGCCCGGCATGCGCCAGAACACTGGAGGTTCACCCCCATATGTCTGCAGCGCGGGGCAGCTATCTTGGGTCGGACGCTCATGCCAGGACCCTGGCATGAGCGCCACTGCACAACAGGACCTTCCAGCGCCGGGACACCTCCACTCCGCCTTCGAGACCCACCTCCGCGAACTCGCCGTGATCTCCGCCGAGCGGCTGACCCCCGATGTGATACACATTGTTCTCGCCCATCCTGACGGCCGCACATTGACCAGCTTCGAACCGGGAAGCCACTTGGTCGTTCATGCAGGAGACAGGCGCAACGCCTACTCCCTGGTCGGCGACGGGATAAATCCCCGCAGCTACCGAATCTCTGTCCTGCGGCAAGGTACCGGAGGAGGTTCGCACTGGCTGCATGAGAATTTGCGCACTGGGAGCACCGTGCAGATCGAAGGACCGCGGTCGATGTTTTCACCCGATCCCTCGGCCAAGAAGCTGCTGCTGGTAGCGGCAGGCATCGGCATTACCCCCGTGTTGTCCCATGCGTTGGCAGCTGCACGGTGGGACAGACCCGCAGAAGTCATCTACATCTATCGTCCCGGCTTCGCAGCCCATCTGGACGACCTGAGGGAGCTGGCCTATGACGGCGCCATCGACCTCCACGAGGCTCACGGCCGGTTGGCCGGCATCGAACTGATGCGCCGGCGATTCCCGCTGCAACCCTTCGGAACCCACGCTTACGCCTGCGGCCCCCTGGCGATGCTGGACGCCTACCGCACCCTGGGCCTGGAAGCAGGATGGCCCGAGGAACGGCTCCATCTGGAAAGATTCGAGGCGCCCCAGCGGGAGCCCGGCAACGAGTTCACAGTGAAAGTCAGCTCCACGGGAGAGCTTGTGACGGTCCCGCCGGGAATCAGCCTGCTCGAAAGGCTCCTCGAAGCAGGCCATGCCATCCCGAATCTGTGCAGGCAAGGCGTCTGCGGAGAGTGCAGGATTCCAGTCAGATCCGGGAGAGTGCACCACCGCGACCTCGTCCTGAATGACGAAGAGAAAAATGCCCAAACAGAAATGCTCTGCTGCGTCTCGCGGGGAGAGGAAATAGAGGTAGACCTTTGAGCACAAACACCACGGACGTTAGCTACACGGCCAATCTTCCCTGGCCTTTTGCAGAGGACCAGCAGGAGTTCCAGTATTCAGTCAATGTTGAACCGGCCCGCATTACCAGGAAAACAGCCGCAGGGGAGTGGGGAACCCGCATCGTCGATTTGGGTGGCGAGGACTATGTCCACATCATGAACGAACGCCGGCGGATTCTGGACGCGGATCCCTCGCGCGTCCAGATCCTGCCCGGAATGATGCCCGCTTGCTGGGATCTGCTGATGTACTACCTGCGGGACCTTTCCCTCACGTACCCCGACATCATGCATCTCGAGGAGGATGGGGACCGCGTCCACTGGAAGAACGATGTCCTGCTCACGGACCAGGTATTTGCAGTTGGAGACGAGAATTCCCTGCCCTGTGACCCCATGTCCTTCCTCGGCAGGGAGATTCCGGACGACCTCCTGCTGGTAAAGGAGCGCGGCGGCCAGATGTATTTCGACGCGGGTCTGGTGACGTTCGCCGCCGCCTGGTCGGTAACTTTCGACGCCGGCATGAGCTTCCGCGAAATCCACGCACCAGTACCGGGGCTCACCAGGGATGGCGTCACTTCGCGGGCGGAACAGTTCCTGATGCGCATGCCCCCGGACAAAGTCTACCGAAGGGCAAACTGGACGCTCTCCGCCTCCGGCTCACGAAAGCTCGACATCAGCTTGGAAGAGCTGCCCGAGTGGGGCCAGGACATACCAAGGCTCTTGGCGAACAAAGACTTCGGCAACCTGCACTTGCGCATCGAACTGGAGCACTTCATCCGCCTCCCAATGTCAGGGGCAGTGACGTTCAGCATCCGAACGTTCATGGCTTCCCTGGCGGAAATCAGGACCATACCCGCATGGCGCGAACAACTGGCCCGGATCTTGTCCGCAACCCCCGAGGACATCGCAACCTATAAAGGCATTGCCGACTACCGCCATGAAGCAGCCGCCTGGCTGCTTCACCCCTAAACGCAGCTTCCAACACCCCTGCATTCAGCACCCACACCCTGATTGGAGATTTCCATGCCCCAGGCAGATCTCGCGTGGCTCCTCGCCGCTTTCGCACTCGTTGCGCTGATGTTCCCGGGCCTTGCCTTCTACTATGGAGGTCTTCTCGGGACGAACAACGTCCTCAATATGTTCATGATGGTGCTGAGCACCCTCGCTGTCACAGCCGTCCTCTACGTGCTTTACGGATACGGAATGGTGTCCGGAAACTCAATTGGCGGTCTCGGCCTTATCGGTAATCCACTCGAATTTTTCGGAATGAGCGGATTTGAAGTTGACGACGGGACCGGAGGACCGCAGCCGATTTACTGGGCTGCCTTTTTCATCCTGTTCGCCGCGATCACTATCGCAATCGTCGCCAGTGGGGCGGCGGGCCGCATGAAGTTCGGAGCGTGGATCGTCTTCAGCGCAATCTGGCTGACCTTGGTCTACTTCCCGATCGCCCACTGGGTCTTTACCTACACGGACGAAGAAACGGGCTATGTGGGAGGGTGGCTCCGCAACGTGGTTCAACTCCATGACTTCGCCGGAGGCACCGCAGTCCACATGACCGCGGGCGTTGCAGCCCTGGCCCTGGCCCTTGTCCTTGGGAAGCACAAAGCACCGCAACCCAAACCGCACAATCTTCCGTTCGTCATCCTTGGAGCAGGCATCCTCTGGTTCGGGTGGTTCGGCTTTAACGGAGGTTCCGCCGCAGGGGCGAACTTTCTGTCCCAGTACGTGATCATGACGACGTTCCTCTCAGGGTGCGCCGGCATCGTCGGTTACCTCCTCGTCGAAAGGCTCCGGGACGGACGGCCCACTACGCTCGGCCTCGTCACGGGGGCGATCGCCGGGCTGGTCGGCATCACTCCCTCGGCGGACGCGGTGAGCCCCCTCGGGGCCCTCTTTGTCGGGATCGCCTCGGGCGCAACAGTGTGCTGGGCCATTACTTGGAAAAAGAAGTGGGGCGTTGACGACACGCTTGACGCGTTTGCTGTCCATGGAATCGGCGGAATAGTCGGCACGCTCTGCGTCGTTCTCATTGGAGCATCATCTGCTCCAGCCGGGGTGACCGGGGTGCTGTTCGGAGGAGACTGGAGCATCCTCTGGCGGGAATTGACCGCCATTGTGGCGACCTGTGCCTACACCTTCGTTGCCACTTACGCCATCGCATGGACCATGAACAAAACGATGAACATCCGGGTGGCCGAAGAGGCGGAACACCGGGGACTTGATGTAACACTCCATGCGGAGTCGGCCTACGCCGCGGCCGAATAACCCAGGGCCACACCTTCACGACACACCAAACGAGGAGCATCATGAAACTCATCACGGCCGTTATCCAGCCCTACAGGCTCGAACAAGTGAAGCGGGCGTTGGACGACATCGAGCACCCTGGACTGACGGTGACTGAGGTCAAAGGCTACGGTGCGCAAAAAGGGCATTCCGAGGTCTACCGGGGCAATGAATTCCGCATCGATTTCCGGCCCAAAGTCCGAATTGAACTCATAGTGACCGACGAAGATGCCGACGGCGTCATTGCGACGATCGTAGCGGCCGCACGAACCGGAAGCCTGGGTGACGGAAAGATCTGGACGCAGGAGATATCCAACGTAGTCCGCGTGCGCACTGGAGAGCGCGGCAACGCGGCAGTGTAGAGGCGGCTTTGGATAAGGCACAACGATGGCGCCCATTCCGGGGCGCCATCGTTGCGTTGTGCCCGCTCGGCGGCTTCTACGCCCTGCCCGCGTGGGCCTGCGCCAGTTCTGTGATTTTCTCGGTTGCGGCCCACGAGGCGAGGAGCTTGAGGGCTTCGTCAGAGGACGTTCCCGGGGTAGCGGGGTAGACCGTGAGTGAATGCCCCGGGTCCTCTTCCAGCCCGAGGACCTGGTAATTCAGTTCGAGCAGTCCCACCACAGGGTGCTGGAAGAACTTTGTCCCGGCGTAGTGCCGGCGGACATTGTGGGCTGCCCAGCGCGTGCGGAAATCGTCGCTGCGCATGGACAGTTCACCCACCAGCTCCGCGATGCCCTTGTCGTGCGGGTTTCGCCCGGCCTCACGGCGGAGGATGGCCACGTTGGTGGCTGCTGCCCGCTCCCAGTCCACATAGAAGTTGTGGGCCCGGGGGTCGAGGAAAATGAAGCGTGAGTGGTTCGCCGGCCGGGACGGGCCGCGGTACATGTCCGAATACAGCGCGTAGCCCAGGGTATTGGCGGCCACGATGTCCATGCGGTTGTTTCCGATGAAGGCCGGCGCTGCCGTGATGGTGTCAAGGAGGTACTGGAGTTCCGGGCGCACGCGGGCCGGCACGGCGCTCGCGGCACGCTTGCGGCCGGACGTGTTGGATGAGCGTGCCAGGTCGTAGAGGTGGTCGTGTTCGGCCCGGTCCCAGTTCCAGGGCCCGGGCGATCGCGTCGAGGACGCTGTCCGAGACACCCGTGAGGTTGCCGCGTTCCAGCCGCGTGTAATAGTCAACGCTGACGCCGGCGAGGCGTGCCACTTCTTCGCGCCGGAGCCCGGGCACGCGGCGCCGCCCGCCGTATGGTTCGATACCAGCCTGCTCGGGGGTGATGCGTGCACGGCGGGTGGAGAGGAACTGCCGTACCTCGGCTCGGTTATCCATAGGGACACGTTACGACGAATGGCCAACCCGTAAGGAGGGTCTGCCATAACCCGTTTCAGCAGGGCCCTCGCTAGGACTTCCGGGAGGCGCTTTGATGGAACTATCCCCTTTCGTCATCAACCAGATGGAGTCCTTTTCCATGCTGCCAACCGCAACGCGTGCCCCCGAGGCCGGCGCCGTTTCCGCGACGCTGGTTGCCACCGTCATCTTCCTGACGGCTGTGGCACCCCTGGCCACCGACATGTACGTCCCGGCCTTTCCGCGCGTGTCCGAGGAGTTCGGCAGCACAGCCTCCGCGGTGCAGCTGACCCTGACCACGTTCTTCGCCGGGATGGGGCTGGGACAGCTTGTGGGCGGACCGTTCAGCGACCAGCGCGGGCGGCGGCTGCCGTTGGTGGCGGGCACCGTCCTGATGGTGGCGGCATCGGTGGCCTGCGCCCTTGCCCCGAACATCGGGATCCTGATGATCGCCCGCTTCCTGCAGGGCTTTGGGGGCGGCTGGGCCATGGTTATCGGCCGGGCCGTCATCGTCGACCTGGCCCATGGGTCACAGCTGGTCCGGGTGCTCAACATTGTGATGGGCATCGGCGGCGTGGCACCGATCATCAGCCCGCTGCTCGGAGCGGTCATCCTGCAGCTGACCGGGTGGCGGATGACGTTCTGGGCGCTCGCCGGCCTGGGCGTCCTCATGACCCTCTGTGCCCTGTTCGTGGTCCCGGAATCCCTCCCGGCCGGAAAACGCCACTCGGGCGGGCTGGCTGAATTCGGCCGCGCGGCGAAGGACGTGCTCTCCAACCGCCGGTTCGTTGGCTACGTGGTGGTGGCGTCGTCGGCCTTTATTGCCCTGTTCGCGTACGTGGCAACGTCCGCGTTCATCCTGCAGAACATGAACGGCCTGTCGCCGGTGATGTATTCGATCGTGTTCGCCGCAAACGCCGGCGGCATGACCATCGCCGCACTGGTCTCCGCCAGGCTCGCGGGGCGCGTTTCAACCCGCAAGGTCATCCTGGCGGGCCAGCTCATCGCCCTGGCCGCCGGCGCGGCCATGCTCGCAGGATCGCTGTGGTGGGCCACTCCGTTGCCGGTGGCCATGGGCAGCTTCTTCGCCCTCATGGTGGCGCAGGGCCTGATTAACACCAACGGCGGCGCCCTCGCGTCAGCAGAAGTGCCCGAGCATCCCGGCACCAGTTCGGCGGTCCTGGGACTCGTGCAGTGGACCACCGCAGGCGTCGTCGCCCCGATCGCGGGCCTGGGCGGCAGCGACACGGCTGTCCCCATGGCCCTGCTCATGATCGGCGGAGCGCTGCTGTCCCTGTTCGGGCTCCTTGTCCTGGCCCGCCCCCATACCAAAACCAATCACTTCCAGGAGGCAAAAGCAGATGTCTGAAAACGCTGAACAGACTCCCATGCAAAAGATGATGGGCGATTTCGCGCCCACGTTTGTGTCACTGACCGATGACGTGCTGTTCGGGCAGGTGTGGTCGCGGCCGGAACTCTCGCCGCGGGACCGCAGCCTGATCACCATCAGCAGCCTCGTCTCCGCCGGCAACATCGAACAGCTCGAAGCGCACATCCCCCTGGGCATCACCAACGGCCTCACCGAGGACGAGGTCAAGGAAGCCATCACCCACGTCGCGTTCTACGCCGGCTGGCCCAAGGCCGTGTCCGCACTCATGCTGGCCAAGCGCGTCCTGGCCAAATAGTCACCCTCTGAAAGGAAACACCATGTTTATCGAACCTGCCCGCGAGACCGTGAAGAACCCGCCCGAGCAGTTCGCCGGTGATGTGTGGCTGGACCTGATCGCCGTCCCGCATGTGCCCGAACAGCGCGCGGTGGTCGCCAAGGTGCGCTTCGCCCCGGGTGCACGCACCGCCTGGCACTCCCACGCCCGCGGCCAGTACCTGCACGTCACCGCCGGCGTTGCCCGCTTTGGCAGCCGTGATGGCACTATCATCGAAGTGCACCCCGGCCAGACGCTCTACACCCCGCCCGGGGAAGAGCACTGGCATGCATCGGCCAACGGAACCTTCATGGAGCACATCGCCATCCTCGAGAACGATGATGACCCCGCCGTAACCACCATCTGGGCAGAGCACATCAGCGATGACCAGTACGAAGGCCGCTAAGGGTAGGACTGCCAGAACCAGTACCAACAGGGCCACCCCTGCCGGCCCGATATGCCGGTTTGCCGGACTTCGATCCCGCTAGCATTTTAGAGAACCCCCAAAATCACAGGAGAGCCATGACTACCGTCAAAGCCTACGCATCCCCGTCCGCCACGGAGGACCTGATTGCAACCACCATCGAACGCCGCGAAGTGGGCCCCCACGACGTCCTGATCGAGATCAAGTTCGCCGGCATCTGCCACTCGGACATCCACACCGTGCGCGGCGACTGGGGCCCGCAGCAGTACCCGCTTGTTCCCGGCCACGAGATCGCCGGCATCGTCACTGAAGTAGGTTCGGCCGTCACCAAGCACGCCGTGGGCGACCGCGTCGGCGTCGGCTGCATGGTCAACTCCTGCCGCGAATGCGCCAACTGCCTGAAAGGTGAGGAGCAGTACTGCCTCAACTCCATGGTGGGCACTTACGGGGCAGTTGACCGCGACGGCACCATCACGCAGGGCGGTTACTCCAGCCACGTCGTCGTCACCGAGGACTTCGTGGTCCGCATCCCTGAGGGCATCGACCTTGACGTCGCCGCACCCCTGCTGTGCGCCGGCATCACCACGTACTCCCCGCTGCGGCACTGGGGCGCCGGCCCCGGCAAGAAGGTCGCCGTCGTCGGCCTCGGCGGACTCGGCCACATGGCCGTCAAACTCGCCCACGCCATGGGTGCCGACGTGACGGTCCTGTCCCAGTCGCTGAAAAAGCAGGAGGACGGGCTGCGCCTCGGTGCGGACAGCTACTACGCCACGAGCGACGAGAACACCTTCAAGGAGCTCGCCGGCACCTTTGACCTGATCATCAACACCGTCAGCGCCTCGATCGACATCAGCTCCTACCTGCAGCTGCTGGCCCTCGAAGGCGCACTGGTGAACGTCGGCGCCCCCGCCGAGCCGCTCCCGGTCAACGCCTTCGCGCTGATCGGCGGACGCCGTTCCTTCGCCGGTTCGATGATCGGCGGCATCCGTGAAACCCAGGAAATGCTGGACTTCTGCGCCGAGCATGGTCTTGGCGCCGAAATTGAGGTCATCCCGGCCGAAAAGATCAACGACGCCTACGAGCGCGTCCTTGCCTCGGACGTCCGGTACCGCTTCGTGATCGACACCGCCACCCTCTAGTAACAAAAAGCGTTCGACGGCGGGCCGGCACCTTCGGGGGTCGGCCCGCCGTCGCGTTTGCCCTAACTCTCGGAGACTTAGTCGCGTGCCCGCTGCCAGGCATGCCAGCCGGCGTAGCTGCCGTCCAGTTCTACGACGTCGTAGCCAGCGCGGCGCAGCGCGCTCGCCGCAACCGAACTCCGCGTTCCGGTCTGGCAGTAGGCGACGATGCTGCGCCCGGAGGGAAGTTCATCGAGGTGCCACATGATGCGGCCGCCGCTGAGCTGCCGGGAGCCGGGGATGTGCCCGGCGGCGTGCTCAGCGCGGTTGCGGACGTCCAGAACCACGGCGGCGTCCAGACCCGCCAGGTATGAGGGCTGGATGAGGACGGGAGTAATCATGGGGAGCCCGTCAACACTGGTGACGTAACCGGTGACGTTGTCGATGCCCACCCGCACCAGGTGGTCCCGCATGTCCTGGGCCTGTTCCCGGTCCTTGGCCAGGAGCACCAGTGGGTTTGTATCCGTCTCCGGATTCACCACCCAGGCGCCGTAGCTGGCCATCGCTGCGGCAGGAATGTTCAGGGACCGCAGCACTGTGCCGTGGTGGACGTGCCGGCTGGTACGCGTATCGATGAAGGTCAATCGGTCCGCGGCGAGGCCGGCAGCGACGTCCGCGGCATGCAGTTCATTCAGCGGTGGACGCTCTCCCAGCAGTGCCGGGCCTTCCCGGTTCTCACGCTTCATCCGCCCAAAGTAGGCGTGGGCATCCGGCTGTCCGGCAAGGAGTTCGGTGACGAAACCCTGTTCGTCGTTGGCCGCGAGAAAGGGACTCCACCAAGCGTAAAGGCGCTCGTAGCCCACCGTGGAGGAGGGAATGGCGCCGATGGCTTTGCCGCAGGCACTGCCGGCACCATGGGCCGGGTGGACCTGGACGTAGTCGGGCAGGGGGAGGAACTTGTCGCGGAGGCTTGCGAACAGCTGCCTGGCTCCCGCAAACCGGGTTTCGGTGCCGCCTGCGGCTTCATCCAGCAGGTCCGGCCGGCCGAGGTCACCGGAGAAAACAAAATCACCGGTGAACAGGTAGCCCGGCTGGTTGGTGAAGGCACCGTCGGTCACCAGGAAGGACAGATGCTCCGGGGTGTGCCCGGGGGTGTGGACCGCCGTGACGGTGATGTTGCCCAAGGTGATGGTGGCGCCGTCGAACAGCCGCACGCCGTCGAAGCCGTACAGCCAGTCCGGGCCGCCCTCGCCGGAGACATAGATGGTGGCGCCGGTGGCTGCGGCCAGTTCCCGGGTGCCGGAAAGATAGTCGGCGTGGATGTGGGTCTCGGTGACGGCCACGATTTTCATGCCGTGTTTCCGGGCGAGATGCTGGTACACGGCGATGTCGCGGCGGCCATCAATAACCATCGCGGTTCCGTTGGCCTGGCAACCGATCAGGTAGCTGGCCTGGGCGAGGTCTTCGTCGTAAATACGCTCAAGAAGCATCGCAGCACTCCTGTGAAGAGGGCTTTTCGTTCGGCCCTGGTCCGATCTTAATCCCCCACGGGTCAATCCCCGCAGGCGCTACCCGCCCCCGCGCGGGTGTTCCCGCAAACGGGGGCGTGAAACAAAGACGATGGGGCCAGCCCCCTCTACCTCAGGGCGCGGGAGGTGCCGGTGGATCCCTAGCCTGCGGCGCTCTCCGCGTCATCCGCAAAGAGCTGGTCAACGGCTTCCGGGGCGAAGATCTTACGCATGACGAGGGTAGTGATCCCGTGGCAGGCGGCGAGGTCCTCTGGATGGCCTGCCTCCACCACTATCCCTTCGGCGATCCGCTCCACCACGTCGGTGAGGACGCGGGAGGACACCTTTTCCACAAACCAGGGCAGGCCACCGATCTGTCCGCCCAGTACCAGGCGGTCAGGGTTGAGCGTCGTGACCGTGGCTGCAAGAGCCCGTCCAAGCACCTCCGCAGCATCAGTCAGGGCTTGCAGGACCTCCGGGTTTCCCGTCGCGGACGCAGCGCCGATGTCCTCCAGCTTCGTTAATCCCAGATGGCCCAGCCTGTCCCTGAGCGCGCGCCCGGAACTGTAGGCGGCCAGGCAGCCGTGACGGCCGCACCGGCAGAGGGGGCCGTCGGCGGACATACGGATGTGGCCGATGTCCCCGGCAGATCCATGGGCACCACGGAGAATGGAGCCTTCCACCACAATGCCGCAGCCAATGCCGGTTCCGACCTTGACGTAGACAACGGTCTCAGCATCGCTGGCCCTTTCGCCCAAAGCAGCGGCACGGGCGTCGTTCTCAATGACCAGGGGCAGGTCCCAGGTTGCTTTGACTGCCTGCACCACTGAATCGGGGGACCATCCGGGGATGGTGGTCTGGTGCTTCACGTGCCCGGTCCCGGCTTCCACTGGTGCTGGAAGGCTGACGCCGATACCCAGCAGGGTCTCGCCGGTGCCCTGCGCCAACAGTTTCCGTCCTGTGTCCACCAGGGGAGCCAGGACCGAATCTGCCGGCGCGCTGATCTCCAGTTCGAAGGTCTCGGAACGCAGCTGGCGGCCGGTGGTGTCCGTGATGCTCACGGTGCCGTGAGTCTGGCCCAGAGTCAGCGCCAGGACAACGCGCCCGCGGTCCTCGAAGCGGATCTTCCGGGAAGGCCGGCCGCCCGTGGAAGTGAGGGGTTCTGCCTCGTAGATGTAGCCGCGGCGGGTGAGGGTATCCAGCCGTTCATAAAGGGTGGCACGCGACATGCCGGTGGTTGAAAGCAGTTGTTGGCGCGATAGCCCGTCCGCTGAACGAATCAGCTCCAGAAGATGCCCGTGCGAGGTTGCCCCGCCCAGGCTTGCAGGCATTCTTTCAACTGTCACACCGCCCCCTTTCCCGGTTTACAAGCCTACTTCCTCTCGGGCTCCGGACTTCCCGCGGCCGGCCCGGCAGTGGTGTTGAGGAGGGCTCCGGCCAGGTGAAGGGCACCGAAAACCGGCTCGACGGCGAGGGTCCGGGCGGCAGGCAGCCCTTCTCCGGCCAGATGGGCGTTCAATGCTTCCACAAGCGCAGGCTGGTGGAGGCCGAGCCCGCCGCCAACAATCACCGGGCCAGCCAGGGCGAGGCGCCGGGCAACCTGCAGGACCTGTTCTGCCAAATGCCATCCACCTTCACGGATGATGGCTTGACTGAGCACATGGCCGCGGGCTGCCGCCTCGAAAACCACTCTGGACCGCTGGGCCCAGTAGCGTCGGTCGTGGTTGGTGTGGAATTGGCTGATCAGGTGTTCGGGACAGTCCAGCCCGCAGTCGGACAGCAGCAATTCGGTGAGCCCGTCGGGCGCAAGTCCCAGATTGAGCTGCCGGAGGCTGTGGCGTACAGCCTCGCGGCCGAACCAGTAGCCGCTGCCTTCGTCGCCGAGGAGGTAACCCCAGCCCCCGCTCCTGGCCTCTTCGCCTGCAGGGTTGATGCCCCACGCGGCGGAGCCTGTGCCGGCGATCAGCGCTATCCCCACGTCCTGGCCTGCTGCTGCCAGGACGAGCCTGGTGTCGTGGACAATTTCCACCGTGGCGCGCGGAGCAAGTGGGGAAACGAGCTTCCGGAGGCTGGCGGCGTCCTCATCAGTGTCGATGCCGCCTGCTCCGATGTACACCTCGTCCGCCTGTGCGCCGCCAAGGGCGGCCATAAGCGCTTCAAGGTTCCGGCCGGCAATGGACTTGTCAACGTTCTGGACGTTGGCGCTCCCCGCAACCTCTTCCCGGGTGACCCGGCCGCCGTCGATCCTGACACCACGGGTTTTCGAGCCGCCGATGTCCAGGCCAACGATGATCTTTTCCTGCGGTGCCGGCCTGGAGCGGGATCTGTCGGCCCTCGCGGCCGGCATCGGAACTGCGGTCATTGGTTGCCCTTTTGGGTTTCGGATTGTCCTGGGACAGGCTCGGCTCCCATCCACTCCAGCGCAGCAGCCGCAGTCCAGGCCTGGGCGAGGCTGCCCAAAGGTTCGCCAGTGAAAGGTTCGTAGTACTCCCCGAACTGCAGGTCGGCCAACTGTTGAAGCGAAGCGGACCTGAGCCGGCCATAGAGCCCGGTTTCGCCGTCCCTGGCGGCGGCCCAGCCAAGCAGGAGGTTGAGGAAAGGCCATACGGGACCCCTCCAGTACGTCCGGGGCCTGAAGGCGTCGCTTGCAGGAGAGGTCGAGGGCGGCAGCGGGAACCGGAGGTCCGGGAAGCCCATCCACCGCGGTCCCTGCAGCAGCTCGCGCTGGGCGGCCAGAAGGGCAGGGTCTCCACCGGATACCAGCGGCGCGAAGCCGGACACTGTTTCGGTACCGATCCACTGTCCGGCCAGCACGTCGTAGTCCCTCGCCAGGCCCGTGGCAGGATCCACTGTTGATGCCACCCCGGCCTGAAACCGGGCCGCCATCAACCGCAGTTCCCCGGCTTCCTTGACCCTTCCGATCTCATCACCAAGGTCGGCCAGCACCGCGCTGGAAGCGGCCATGATGGCCGAGAAAAACACGTCGCGTACCCGGAAATCAACCACTTGCTGGACGGCGTCGTCGTCGAAGGCGACGTCCGCCATCTGCTGAACCAGCCACAGGTACTTTGTGTATTCGGCATCGTCCGGGCGTTCGCTGATGTCCGCCACGTGGAGGGTGTCGCGCCGCGTGAAGGGCGCGACGGCGCCGGGCACCACGCGCGCGTAGGGGCCGTCCCAGCGGGGGGAATTGTCGAAGCCGGATTCCCAGCCGTGATGGATCTCAACGAGCCCCACACCGTCGGGATCCCGCACGGTGGCGAGCCAACGGTGCCACGCGAGCCAGCCGTCAAAGGATTCGGCAAGAAATTCTTCGGCCGCTGCCTGGTCCGCGCCGCCATTTTCCCGGCCGCGGTCAACGATGTGGCGAAGAGCGATCGCGTGCACCGGCGGCTGGCAGATTCCGCTGCTTTTCACACCTGCGGGCAGGGCTGCCGCATTCGCCGTTCCCCAGCGGTCGAAGCCGGGAAAATAGCCGGTGTCGTTATCGCTGAACACGATGTGGGGGATCATTCCGGTGGACCATTGGGCGTTGAGCAGGGTCCGGAGTTCGGTGACGGCGCGCGGCACGCTGGTCCGGGCCAGGCCAATGGCTACGAACGCGGCATCCCAACTCCACATGTGCGGGTAGAGGTTTGGTGCGGCACTGGTCATGGTGCCGAGGTCATTGAGGCGAAGGACCTCGATGGCGGCGGCGCGGAGCTGTTCCTTGGAAACGGAAGTGACGGGGTTCAATTGGCCTCCAGTGCCATCGAGGTTTCGCGGTCGTAAACGCGCATGGTGTTGGGGGCGAAGCCCAGCCAGATTGTCTTGTGGGGTGCCGTCCGGAAAGTCGGCGGCGCCTGGACTTTGAGGGTGTGGCCGTCCACTTCCACGGTCAGGAGGATGGTCGAGCCCATGGGTTCAACCACCAGGACGGTGGCGGCGACGTCGCCCGAGGAACGTTCGTTGCTGACCGTCACGTTTTCAGCTCGGACGCCGAGCAGGACGTTCCTTCCGGCGAAGGACCTCAGGATGGACGGGGCCATGAGCTGTTGTTCGCCCAGGACCAGGGTGCCGCCGTCGTGGCTGACTGCGGCGTCCATGAAGTTCATGGGCGGGGATCCGATGAAGCCGCCCACGAAGCGGTCCGCCGGTGCATCGTAAACGTCCAGCGGGTCACCGAGCTGTGCGATCCGGCCCTTGCGCATCACGGCCACCTGGTCGCCAAGGGACAAGGCCTCGCTTTGGTCGTGCGTGACATAGACGGTGGTGGTGCCCAGATCCTGGACGATCTTTTTAAGTTCTGAGCGGAAGGTCAGGCGCAGCAGGGCATCCAGGTTGGAGAGCGGCTCATCCATGAGCAGGACGTCGGCATCCATCACAATGGCCCTGGCGACGGCGACGCGCTGGCGCTGACCGCCGGACAGGTTGGCGGGAAGCCGGTCCAGGTACGGGCCAAGCTGCAGCAGGTCCGCCGCCCACTGGACCTTCCGCTCGATTTCTTCTGCCGGGACTTTTGCCATGCGCAGCCCGAAACCGATGTTGTAGCGGACCTTCCGGTGGGGGAATACAGCGTAGGACTGAAACACCATGGAGAGGTTGCGCTTGTTGGGCGGCAGGTAAGTCACATCCCGGCCACCGATAGAGATGGAGCCTGAGTCAGGTAGTTCAAGGCCGGCGATCATGCGCAGCAGCGTGGTCTTGCCGCAGCCGGAGGGGCCCAGGAGGACGGTGAATTCGCCATCCTGGATCTGCAGGGATACATCGTCGGTGGCCCGTTCGGATCCGCCCGGATAGGTCTTTACGAGGTTTGAGATCTGGATATCAGCCATGATCGGCTCCTTCTGAAGTGCGGTGGCAGGTCGGGCGGACCTAGCGGATGGTTGAGCCCCACATGTTGGTGAGGTAGCGGCGCATCAGCGCAATGAAGATGATGGACGGGATAACCAGGGCAAAGCCGCCGGCAAACCGGTACGCGAGTGGCGAGTCGGACAATGAGCTAAGCACCTGGGCAGGCAACGTGCGGTGGTCCAAGGTCAGGATGGAGGCGCCCAGGACCTCGTTCCAGGACATTACGAAGGTGAAGATTGACGCCGCCGCGAGGCCCGGCAGTGCCATGGGCAGGACCACCCTGGTGAAGGCCCCAAGCGGTGTGCATCCGAAAAGCCTGGCCGCCTCCTCCACGTCGATAGGGACACTGAGGAAGACGCTGGCCGAGATGAGGATGGTGGTTGGCAGGGCAAGGGCGGTATGTAGCAGGATCACGGCGTACGTCGTGTCGTAGACGTCCACCGTCAGGAAGAGCCTGGCCAGCGGGACGGACAGGACCACGATGGGAAGGGCGCGGGTGAAGAGCAGGAACAGTTGGTAGGGGTCCTTGCCCTTGAAGCTGTAGCGGGCCAGTGCGTATCCGGCGGGGACTCCGAGGACCGCGGCGAAGATCAGTGTTCCCAGCCCAACAATCAGGGAGTTGCCCAGGGCGCCGAAGATGCCGGTGGATCCGAGGAATGCGTTGAGCGTCTCCACGGACAGATTGTTGGGAAGCAGCGACAGCGGAAACGCATTGAGGGACTCCCTTGTGGACAATGCCGCCAGCGAGATCAGGTAGATGGGGACCAGCATAAAAAGTGAGACGGCGATGCACGCGGCTTGGAGGAGGAAACGGTTGCGCTTCTGCCGTGCGATGGGGGTGGTATCCACTGCGGTGCTCATCGGAGCCCTCCCTGGTTTTTGTCGCGGAGTGCCCGCAGGTAGAAGATCGAGGTGAGCATGGAGACGACGAGGATGACCAGGGCCAGCGCAGCGGCGACGTTGGGGTTCTGCAGGCCGGTGTACCAGCGGTAGGTCTCGCCCACCACGAGGGGGAAGTTTTGCCCGGTGAGGGCCTGGGCCACTGCAAAGGTCTGGAATGCCAGGATTGTCCGGAGAATGAGGGCGACCTGAAGGCTGGGCTTCAACAGCGGCAGGGTTATGTGCCGCAGCCGCTGCCAGAACGTGGCGCCGAAGACCTGGGCGGCTTCGTCGTAGTCCTTGGGTATGCCCTGGAGGCCTGCAACCACGATGATCAGCACCAGTGATGTTGCCCGCCAGAGCTCAGCGATCAGGACGCACGTGAACATGCTCGCCTGGTTGTCATAGGCCAGCCAGGAGCCGCCTTCAATGCCGAACCATGACAGGGCCGAGTTCAGGTAGCCGCGGTCGTTGAAGATCGCCAGCCAGACAAGCCCTGCCGCGAGGTCACTGAGTGCCAGAGGTATGGCCCAGACGAAGAAGTGGACTTTGTGCAGCCGGGGGTTGGTCCGCAGCATCAGCGCCATGCCGATCGCCAACGCGAACTGCAGCGGAATCATCACCACGATGAGCAGCAGGGTATTCCGCACCGCGGGCCAGAAGTAGGGGTCCTGGACCATCCGCGTGACGAAATCCAGCGTGAAGCCGTTTTCATCGCGGAATGCCTGGAGGATTCCCTGGATCACGGGCCAGCCAAGAAGAAGCGCCATAAAGACCACCGAAGGAGCGATCAGCAGGATCGCGGGAGGTATCTTGCGCCGGCGGGGTGGAGTCAGCGTTTCGGCGGGAGTGGATGGTGCCTCTACGGCCATTACGCTACCTCGCACTTCGTTGAGATCGGATCGGGTTCCCAGCACGGCACGTTCAGGCCCTGCAAGATGGTGTTGAGCTGTGTCGCCTGGGTGTCAAGGACTTGCCGGATCGGGCGGTTTTCCAGGCAGATCTGCTGGAAGCAGTTCTTGAAGATTTGGGAGACTTCCCCTTCCTTCGGGCCCAGCCCCACCGGGGGAAGGGCAAGAAGGGCACCAGCTGACCGTTGCTGCCGGCGGACTGCCGCGGCTTCCAGCGCAATGGCCCCTGTCAGGTCCGAAGGGAGTTCCGTCTGGACAACGGGGAAGAAGGCATTGCTTCGCAGTGTCTCAATCTGGGACAACGGTTCGGACAGAGCCCGGATGGCTTTCTCTGCCAGGTCCCTTTCCTTGCCATTCTTCGGCAGTGCGAGGCCGGCGATGATGAGCATGTAACCGCGGCCCTTGGGGCCCCGCGGCGCGGGGACCATCATCCACTCATCCGGGTTGTTGGCCGGTGCGTTGACCAGCCGTGCCACGTGGTCCCACGCCACCAGTACTTCGCCGCGTGCCAGTGGCTCCTGCATGTAGTCGTAGTTGGTGGAGGCAGGTGTCAGGGCGGACCACAGTTCCTGCATGTAGGTCCAGGCCGTGGCGGCGTCCTCGTTCCGGAATGTGGTGATCTGGCCACCAGTGAAGCTCGGCAACAGGAAGCCCTGGTAGAAACGGTGATGCAGACCTTTGGGGCCGGCGGGCATGCCAAAGACCGGACGCCCGGCTCCCTGTTTTGCCGCCTTCGCCCACGCAAGGTAACCCTCGTAGGTCAAATCGTTGACGTCCACTCCCGACGGCAGCCATTCGAGGGCCTTTTTGTTCACGGCCACTACGTACGTGGCCTGCATCCAGGGGACGTAGCGGGACGCAGAGCCGCCCACTTTCGTCAGCTCGAGCATCTCCTTGGTGAAACCACGGCCGGACAGATCGCGGAGCAGGTTGTCCACATCCTCGAGGGACTCCGCGAGCGGGGCAAGCTCGCCATGCAGCCCGCCGAGCAGGGAAGTCTTGACGTTGCCGGCGGAAGCCTGGGTGCTGACGGTGGACGAGAAGACACCCGGATCCACGGAGTTGTAAGCGACGGGTGCCTTAGCGAATTTCTTCAGCACCGCCTCATATCGCTGTTTCTCCTCCACGGGAGTGAACTGGGTGGACAAGAAGCCCACAGTTCCTTCCCCGGCGGACGCGCCACTCGTGTCAAAGCCAGCGCACGAAGCCAGGAAGGGGGCCGACATGGCCGTTCCCAGTCCGGCCAAAAGAAGGCTTCTGCGGGAGATCGCGGCGTGCTTGGGCTGGAAGTACATGTCTTTCATTGACTACTCCAATCGAGTGTGCGCCACTGCACAAACTTTCGTCTAAGCATTAGACATAAGCGGGAACCTGTCAACCCCCTCCCGGCGAGCCGAGTCCGGACGGGTGGCAACTTTTGGCGCTACTGCCCACCGTCTGACAACTAGGCGAATACCTGTGACAACGGTGGGAATACTCGCCGTATATGCTGGGTGGGCTCCCGCAGATCGCTCTGGGGAAAAGAGTTGCCATCGCACGTGCCCTGGTCCGCCGTCCGCGGCTGATCCTGGCCGATGAACCTACAGGCGCCCTTGACCTGGATACCGGACAGGCAGTGATGGCACTTTTGGATACCGTGGCCACTGAATCCGGCGCCACCCTGGTCACCATCACCCACGACGTGAATGTCGCAGCCCTTGCCCCGGCCTGCTACCGGCGCGAATCCGGCGTCCTCATGGCCGCGGACGTCCCGGCGGGAGCCAGCGCGTGACCGGGGTTGTTTCTGCCCTTGTGGAGGCCTGGCAGGAATTGAGGATCAACAAAACACGGATCCTGCTGGCGCTGGTTGGCGTGGCACTTTCCGTGGCCGCCCTGACGTCCGTTGTGGGGTTGGGGAACCTGGACCGCGAGGGCTTCAAGGCGTCTTCGGAACAAAACGGGGGCCGGGCAGCCACCCTGGGCATAGCCGTTTTCGGCCCCACGCGCATATTCCCATCCGTTTCTAGCCAGTGGCTTGTCCTGGGGTGTTCTCTGCTGACCGGCCGGAAATTTGGTTGTTACTGCTGTGGGTTCGGCGCCGTATCCGGCCGCTGTCCCGACAGCTTCTCCACGGCCTGCTCGACACGCACGGCTAGACGGTCCACCTCCTCCATATAGAGCCTGCCGGCGGTGATCTTGCCGTTCCTGAGCTCAAAGAGTGTCACGCCACGCACCTGGAAGTCCTGGCCATCACTGCGCGTCCCGGACCAGGACCACTCGCTCCAGGTGGTGTCACCGTCATCAACCGAGCGGATCAGTGCGGCGTGGAAATCGGGAATGCCGGCAAACATTGCCTGCCAGTTGGCGTGCATTTGAGCGCGCCCGACGAAGGCCGCGCCGGGGTGGGCCGGTTGCTCGCTGCGGTAGTCCTCGTGAATAAGAGCTGCCGCCCCTTCCAAGTCGTGGGCATTCAAGGCGGCGGCCAAGTTGTCGATGACTTCACTCATGATTCCCCCCGGGCTAGGAGCCGTCGTCGTCTTCAATCTCGGCCAGCACCTCGGCGGCGTCCCGGTTTCCGCCGGCCGCCAGCCGCCGGAGCTCATCGAGGTCGCCCTGCTCGCCGGCCGATTCGACCAACTGGTCAAGAGCGTCCCTGCTGCCGGAGTCCGCAAGCCGGCGGAGTTCGGCCAGATCCCCGCGCTCGGCGGCGCGTTCCACCAGTTCATCGACGGCATCGGAATCACCGTGCTTCGCGCGCTTCCGGAGGGCCTCAAGTTCAGGGTCAGGTGTCTGCACGCTTCAACTATGGGCGCCGCATCAGTGCACGTCCAGAGTGAAAGAAGTCAGTACAGGAAGATGTCGATCCATGCGCGGTTGTGCGCGTGGATGAGGACCAGGAACAGCACGAAGTCGAACAGCAGGTGCACGCTGACGATGTAGGACAGCGACCGGGTGATGGTGAACAGCCGCGCCTGCAGCAGCGCAAACGGGAAGATGAAGAACGGCGCCCAGGCGTGGAATCCAAGCTCCCACAGGAAGGACGTGAAGAGCACAGCCTGGAGCAGGTTGGCCTGCCAGTCCGGGAGATGCCGGCGCAGGAGCGTGAACGCGGTGCAGATGAAGAACAGCTCATCCCAGATGCCCAGCACGTTGGTGCCGAGGAAAAGCCTGGCGATGCCCTCCGGGTCACTGACGGCCGGCCAGTTGTTGTAGACGCCGGTCCGGATCATGTAGACGGGCATCAGCGCATACCCGATCACCAGGACCGCGGGCAGATACCACTTCTCGACGCGGGTCCACGGCTGGCCGGTCCGGACGGGAAACCGGATGGCGTGGTCCTTGGTGGCGAAGCGCGAAACGGCATACGGGACACCGACGGCCAGGACCATCGCCGTCCCCATCACGGCCATGTGCCCGGTGCTGATGTCCGTGGTGATGGGGACCAGGCTCATTGCAGCCAACCCCACGGCAACCAGGGCCAGGTCAACTAACAACTGCCGGCTGATGATCCCGGCCAGCACGAGGGCGGCGCCGAGCAGCAGGAAGCCGGACAGGCGGTCCTCACGGACAAACAGCAGAAAGCCCGACGCCGAAACGAGCCCCGCCGGGACCAGGTTCATTGATGCACGGTTCAGTGACGCACGGTTCAGCCCAGCGGGCCGCGCCCCGCGGAGTCGGGCTTCCGCTTCGGGTTGCTGATTCACAGCGTCCCCAGGAGTCCGGCCACCTCGTCGAGTGCACCTGGAACCAGGGAATAGTAGGCCCACGTGCCCCGCTTCTCACGGTGAAGCAGCCCGGCGTCCACGAGGACTTTCAAGTGGTGTGAGACAGTGGGCTGCCCGAGGTCCAAGGGCTCGGTCAGGTCGCACACGCAGGCCTCTCCGGACTCCCCGGCTTTAACAATGGACAGCAGGCGCAGCCGGTTGGGGTCGGCCAACGCCTTGAAGACCTGTGCCTTCTGCCGGGCATCCTCGGCGCCCAAGGCAGGCTTCCCGGAAGGAACGCAGCAGGAGTCGTCAACCACGGGTTCGAGGGTCTGCTGGGCTGCCATGAACCCCATTATGCAACAGATTGACATCCATCGATATAGCTGGTCATACTGCACGTATCGATAGCCATCAATCTTGTTCAGTCCCGGCTGAGCCTCCCAGGAGAACCGTGAGCACCCAGACCCAACCGCCGCCACCTGCTCCAGGAGAGGCCGCGGTCGTCGGAAAACTCTCCACGCTGGACCGGTTCCTTCCCGTCTGGATCGTTGCGGCGATGCTGCTGGGCCTCGCTCTAGGGAATCTGGTCCCGGGCCTGGACACGGCGCTCGAAGCCGTCAAGGTGGGGGAGGTCTCGCTCCCCATCGCCATCGGGCTGCTGGTGATGATGTATCCGGTGCTCGCCAAAGTCCGCTACGACCAGGCCGGGCGCATCATCGGGGACAGGAAGCTGCTGGTCTCCTCGCTGGTGATCAACTGGCTCCTGGCTCCGGCCTTTATGTTCGTCCTGGCCTGGCTGTTCCTGGCAGACCTGCCTGAGTACCGCAGCGGACTCATCATCGTTGGGCTGGCCCGCTGCATTGCCATGGTGATGATCTGGAACGACCTCGCCTGCGGAGACCGTGAGGCTGCCGCCGTCCTCGTAGCCATCAACTCCATCTTCCAGGTGCTCGCCTTCGGAGCGCTGGGCTGGTTCTACCTCCAACTCCTGCCGTCCTGGCTGGGCCTGCCCGCCACCAGCGCAGACTTCGCCTTCGGAGCTATCACAGCCTCGGTACTGATCTTCCTGGGAATCCCGCTGCTGGCCGGCTTCCTCACCCGGACCGTCGGAGAAAAGGCAAAAGGCCGGGACTGGTATGAATCCGTTTTTCTTCCCAAAATCGGGCCATGGGCGCTGTACGGCCTGCTCTTCACCATCACCCTGCTGTTCGCCCTCCAGGGCGGCAGCATCACCTCCAAGCCCCTTGACGTGGCAAGGATTGCGCTGCCGCTGCTGGTCTACTTCGTGGTGGTCTTTGCGGCGGGCATGCTGGTGGGGAAGCGGCTGGGCCTTGGCTACGCCAAAACCACCACCCTCGCGTTCACTGCCGCCGGCAACAACTTCGAACTGGCCATCGCGGTGGCGATTGGCACCTTCGGTGTGACGTCCGGGCAGGCGCTCGCCGGCGTCGTCGGACCCTTGATTGAAGTGCCCGCACTTGTTGCACTTGTATACGCGGCTCTGTGGGTGCGCAGGCGCTACTTCGCCTCCGCTCCCGGCGCCCGCTGAACCCCCGAATCCCAGGAGAGACCATGATCCCCGAAACCGCCAGGAAGCCCTCCGTACTGTTCGTCTGCGTCCACAACGCGGGCCGTTCCCAGATGGCCGCCGCGTTCCTGACTACCATGGCCAAGGGCGCAGTGGAGGTGCGCTCGGCAGGTTCCCGGCCCGCAGACAAAGTGAACCCGGCCGCCGTCGAAGCCATGGCAGAGCTGGGCATCGACATGTCCGCCGAATTGCCGAAGGTCCTCACCGCCGAGGCGGTGAAGGAATCCGACGTGGTGATCACCATGGGCTGCGGCGACGAATGTCCGTATTTCCCTGGAAAGCGTTATGAGGACTGGGTCCTGGAGGATCCCGCCGGCCGGGGCGTGGACGCCGTCCGGCCCATCCGCGATGAGATCAAGACCCGGATCGAGAACCTGATCACTGAACTGGTGCCCGCGCAGCACCCGGACGCCCAGTAGCCTGTTCCCAAACGCCCTACGCAAAAGGAAGCCTGCCGTGACCATTGACGCGAACAACCAGCATCCCGCAACCGAACAGCTGATTATCATCGGTTCCGGCCCCGCCGGCTACACCGCCGCGATCTACGCAGCCCGCGCGGGCCTTGCGCCGCTGGTGCTTGCGGGATCCGTCACCGCCGGCGGTGCGCTGATGAACACCACCGAAGTCGAAAACTTCCCCGGCTTCCCCGGCGGCATCCAGGGGCCGGAACTCATGGACGGGCTGCAGGAGCAGGCTGAGAAGTTCGGCGCCAAGGTAGTTTTCGACGACGTCACGGAGGTGTCGCTGAAGGGACACGTTAAGACGGTGGTCACCGGCGGCGGCGAAACCCACCGCGCCCCGGCCGTCATCCTGGCTACCGGCTCGGCGTACAAGGAACTCGGCCTGCCGGAGGAGAAGAAGTTCAGCGGCCACGGTGTTTCCTGGTGCGCCACCTGCGACGGGTTCTTCTTCCGCGAACAGGACATCATCGTGGTGGGCGGCGGTGACTCGGCCATGGAGGAAGCAATGTTCCTGACCCGGTTCGGAAAGTCAGTCACGGTCGTGGTCCGGAAAAACGAACTCCGCGCCTCCCGCATCATGGCGCAGCGGGCCAAGGACAACCCCAAGATCACGTTCGCCTGGAACTCCGCCGTCACCGCCATCCACGGTGACGGGAAAGTCAATGGCGTCACCCTGACGGACACCCGCTCCGGGGAGGCACGGAAACACTCGGCTACCGGAATTTTTGTCGCGATCGGGCATGTGCCGCGCACTGAACTGCTGACCGACCAGGTGGACCTGGACGGGGACGGCTACATCAAGGTGGACGCCCCCACTACCGTCACCAACCTCTCCGGCGTTTTCGCCTGCGGCGACGCCGTGGACCACCGCTACCGCCAGGCGATTACCGCCGCGGGCACCGGCTGCGCGGCCGCCCTCGACGCCGAACGCTACCTCGCGGCGCTGGAGGATGCGGACAGCATCGCCACCGCGCTGGTTGAGGAACCAACCCACAGCTAGGATCCGGAACAGGGGAGGGGGTGAGCGGAATGACGACAGGATGCTGCGGCGACTCCGGTTGCTGCGACGACGATCAGGACTGCTGCTGATCACCCCCATCGTGCCGGCCAGCGGCCATGAGCAGCACCTACCCGGGCGGCATTTAACTGCAGCGGACGACGGCGGAAACCTCCCGCCGTCGTCCGCTGCAGTTTTGTTGTCCGGAAGTTAGGCCGATGCGAGGGCGCCCTCGTCACGGACGCTCAACGTGAACGTGTTGGGCCCGCTGCAGGTGACGGCAATGCGGCACGAAGTGGTGTTGTGACGGGCCGAGAGGTCACTCACCGCAGCATCAAGCGTGTGGTGGAGGGCTGACCGGTCCCAGATCTTGAGGGTCACGGAGTTATTGGCATCGAACGTCATTATTCAACTTCCATTTCATGCGGTTGGCGGTCCGGAGTCTTCGTTGCCCGGGCCGTGTCCTCGTCGGTGAGGACGGACTGCAGGTGGGAAAGCGCATTCCCGTACTTCCATGTTGCAGGTTGCTTTTCGGATTAGCAACCGGGACAGGGCCGATGTGACCAAGCACACCAGGCCTCCGGGAGCGTGAACCCAGCGGCGGCTGCCCTGCTTTTCCATAGTGCCCAGAGCCGGCGAAGCGCCACAACCGAAACGGGCAATTGTTGCAGGTGAGACTCATCACGTCGGCAAGGGAGGGCGGCGCCGGCCACGTGTCTATTCGTCGAAGTAGGTGTCGATCTGCTTCTCGCCCGAAATGGATGAAATGACGGCAGCCGCCACTTCGCGCAGCTTGATATTACGGGCACTGGAGGCCTTGGTCAGGATGTTGAAGGCCACGTCCCGGGTGCACCTGTTCTCGGCCATGATGGCTCCGATGGCCATATCGATCACGGTGCGGGACTGCATCGCTATTGCGAGGTCATTTCTGGCCTCACTGAGCTGGGCGATGCGAAGGACCAGCCGCAGCGAACTGGCGGCCTGGCTGGCGAACGCTTCCGCGGTGGAAATATCCTCGGCAGTGAACCCGCTGCTGCAGCCGGAATACAGGTTCATCACGCCTTCGGCCTCGCCGGCCAGATCCATTGGTACTGCAAGGATCGAGCAGACACCATGCTCCCGGGCGGCCTTGACGTACGGAGCCCACCGCCGCTCGTCGGTCAGGTCGGGAACCAGGAGGGTGATTCCGTTGCGAAGGGCCGTCAGGCACGGACCGTCGCCGAACCCGTTCTGCAGCTCATCCAGTGCTCTGGCCGCCGCATCGCTGCTGGCAAGGGCTTCGGGCCTCTTGCGCCGGATAACGGTGACGCCGGTGTGGATACGGTTGCCCGGGGAGGACAGCCTGGAGGAGGCCAGCACCGCCAGATCGGTCAGGAAGCTGATGACATCCTTGCTGGCCAGAACCAGTCCCTGCAGCCGCGTTTCCATGTCCGGGGATGCCTGGATGGCCGGGGCGGCCTGAGGCAAGGCGCCAAAGTTTCCGGCCATGGGCTCGTGGTTCGTCATGGGGTTTCGCCTTCCATCAGTTCCGTCAAAGCCATGGCGATCAGCGCGACTTGCCCGGCCGGGATGTCGATTGCCTCGTGAAGATAGGCATCCAGGGACATCTCGTCGATTCCGCCCCCCAGCCCGTAGTAGTACGTCCACAGTTGGGCCAGCGGAAGGTCGGTCTTGCGGAAACGCTCCGCTGTGCCCCGCCGTTCTTCGAAGGCCCGGTCCGCTGGCTCCGGGCCTTCAGTTTCAAAGGGATTCATTCCTGCCCTCCGTCTCGCTGGGCTCCGGAGAATCCGCCTCCACGGACGATGTCCGTGGCGATGTCCTGCATCCTGCGGTTACCGGACTTCGCCGCCAGTTGAAGCACCTCCAGCGCGCCTTCCCGTCCGCCGTGCTGCTGGAGCATGATGAGCGACACGGCCGCGTCCACCACGGCCCGCGACTTCAGCGCGGCGCGGAGGTGGTCCGGATGGATTTCCGGCCCATGCAGCCGCAGAGCGATCCGGAGCACACGGGACATGGCCGCCGCGTGCTGTCCGAGAAGCGCTACCGTCTCCTCGTTGAAGGCGCCCACCGTGCTTGCATAGCAGTTCAATCCGGCATGCGAAAAGGGGTCTGTGGGGATGGGGACAGCGAGTACGGAGCGCACGCCCTCCCGCAGCGCCGCTTCCAGATAATCGCTCCAGCGCTGGTCGCTTTTCAGGTCCGGAATTAACACCAGCCGCTGCTGCCGTGCGGCAGTCAGGCAGGGTCCGTCGTCGAACGCGTACTGCGTTTCATCCAGCCGCCGCCCCTCCTCTGTGCTGCTGGCAACCGTTGCAGGGCCTCCCTCGCGCTCCACGGTAATGGTGCAGGTGACTGAGCCATCGGAGCCGAGCAACGAGGCGGAGATAGTGGCCAAACCCAGCAGGAACTCAGGGAACCCGGGACTTTCGAGGAGCAAATCCTGCATCTGGTCCGAAGTGGTAAGGCTGCTGTCCTGGGCCATCGGCCCTCGATCCCTGGGTGCGCCGTGGGCACGTGCCCCTGGCTGGCGGCCTCCGCTCTCTACGCGGGGAACCCGATCATTCAACCTCTGGATCTGTTGGCTATCCCGAAATCTCCTACTACCGACACTACGCCGGTGCCGGACCTATTGATACGCCCGGTCCTTCGATCTACTCGTCCGCTTCCGATTGCCCGCCGGTGCCATCTTTCCGGATCTCTTGTGCGGCGGGATCGGAGGTGCTTGGGCCGGGGCCTGGACCGCCGTCGAAATCGTCGGAGTACGGTGCCCGTGGCCTGGGAAGGTCATCAATGAGCTCGTTGGCCGCCAACGCGAGCAGGTCACGCTGTACCGGTGGCAGCGACAGCAGCCCTTGCAGATATGCCTCCACCTCGTATTCGCCGGCGTCGCCGGACATGCCGAAATACTTCAGCCACAACTCGGATACGGAGATGCCTGCGGCCCTCATGGCTGAACGCAGCCTGCGCCGTTGTTCGGGTTCGTTAGGATCAAAGCCCATGGGCGCTTCCTACGACCCGGGCGCCGGCGTCCCGGCCAGGACGTGCGCGCTGATGTCCTGCAATGCTGTGTTCTCGTCCCGCGCTTGCCTGATCAACCACTGCAGGGCCGCTTCGTGGCCAAGTCCCAGGCGCTCCATCAGAACACCGCAGGCACGGTTCACAAGGTCACGGCTGTACAAGGATGTCTGCAGGCCCTCGGTCATTTTGTGGGGTGCCTCGCTGGCCTGGATGTGCGAGAGCAGCGTGGCGGCCGGCGCCGCAAAAAGTTGAAGCAAGGCGGTGCTGGATTCGTCAAAAGTGTTGGGGGCCGCGGCATACAACTTCAGTGCGCCAATGGACTCCCTGCCTGCAATGAGGGGAGCGCTGACCACCGAGCGCACTGGCAGCCCTTGCACTGCCCTGCGCCAGTCCGGCCACCGGGACTCCTCCCGGATGTCCTCGAGCAGAACCGGCTTTTCCGTAGCCCACGCGGTCAGGCAGGGGCCTTCGCCGCATTCATACTGCATGGCGTCGGTCTGAGCCACGATCCTGTCCGTATAACCACTGCTGATCCGGCGCCCACGGGCATCCAGGAGGGATACCCCCGCTCCGATGGTGCCCGGAACCGACTCCTTGGCCGCCTGGGCTAAGAGCCGGACGGCCGTTTTCACCTTTTCTTCCGTCAGCAGCAACCCCTGGATTCGAGCGATCACAGTGCTGAGCTCGTCGAGGGGAAGTTGCTGCGCCATAGTTCCAGCATAGGGCCAAGGCGTTCCCGCCGTCCCCTGGGCCCACAGGGATTCGGCTGGCATCGAAACGATGACGACGGCGGGCGCCCTCCCCCGGGCGCGCACGTTCAGGCACTCGGCTCCCGGCTGGGATGCGGCTGGCTGCCGGAGACGGTGAAGCGCAGGGAGAAGTTGTTGAGCGCACCGGGAAGGCGTTTTTCCGGGCCAAGCGCCTGCGGGGAGGACAATGCGAAAGAGCTCTTTTCAATAAGGGAGCCGAGCATGGCGCTGCTCAGCATCAGCGCGAGTTGACGTCCGGGACAGAACACCGGACCATCGCTGAAGGGGACCAGCGGCCAGCCCTCATCGCCGTTCTTGTCCAGCCAGCGCTCCGGTGTGAAGGAATGCGCCTGGGGGACGCGGGCTTCGTCCCGGTGAAAGTAGGGGACGTAGATCAGGACACCGCAACGGGCTGGCATGTCGCCATCGGGCCACTCTAGTTCCCTGGTGCTCTGGCGGAGGATCACGGGCGTCGTGGGCCACAACCGCAGAGAGTCCAGGACACAAGCGCGCAGGAAGGGCACGTGCCGGCGTTCCGTTGTGTCCTGCTCCACTTCCGCCTTGGCCGCGGCCAGGTGTTCCGGATGCGTGGCCAGGAGTGCCAGCGTCCTGAAGGTGGCCATACCTGTCGTTTCAAGGGCGAACAGCCACTGGGGGATCTGATCTACCGGCGCCGCGTCCTGGCCGGGGTGCATCTTTGCCATGGAAAATGCCAGGCTGCCCGGCTCAGCATCCTTCATCCGGTCCTCAACGCGGCTGAGGAACTTCGTCCGTAAACCCTTGTCCTTGGGCTTGAGGAAAGACCAGTTCGCATTTTCCCGGAGCTTGGCCAGCATGTCGGTCAGTTCGTGGTCATCACGGGCTTGATCCCCGAAGATGCTTCGCCGCACCACGCGGTCCCAGGACTGGACGAAGCGGTCCCATCCCAATTCCATGTTTCCCGCCGGGCTTCCGTCCTTGATGCCCCGCAACAGCTGGTCCGCCTCTTCCCGGACGATGGGTATGAAGGATGCTGCAAGGTGATGAACAGGGCAGTGCGCGTCCAGGACCTGTTCCTGCAACGCCCTTCGCGCGGTCCTCTCCCGGCCTTCTGAGATGAGCACAAACCGTGGTTCGAAGTGCGCAAGCGCCGCTTTCTTCTCGCTGCTCGCCGGGGAGAAAGGCTCCGGTGAGTTGGCAAGGACGTAATGCAGGTGTTCCGGCCGCAGCACCACGGCTTGCTTGCGCCCCGGGAGCCGGAGCATCAGCGGCCCCTTAGGGTATTTGCGGGCGAGCTTGGCCATCCGGCGGACTGCCCGGTCATCCAGGCCTAGCCGTTCCGCTCCTGCCTCCACCTTTGGCCGGCGGATGATCGGGCCCTTAGCCGTGGTTGGCAGGAACACAGCAAGGAAAAAAGCGGCGGACTCCAACGCGGTGGCCTTGGGCAGACGGGTGCGGCTTTTCATGAAGCGGGCTCCTTCTTACTTGGTGAGGTCTTCCAAGTACGGTGCGCGGGGCAATGGTGGAAGTTCGTCGATGAGTTCATTTGCTGCGTGGGCCAGCAGGTCCCGTTGACCCGGCGGCAGGGACAGCAGTGACTGAATGTAGGCATCCACTTCGTATTCACCCACCGTGCCTCCGATGCTGAAGTAGCGCAGCCAGAGATCCCCATGCTTCAGGCCGGAGCGGAGCAGGGCTTTGCGCAGGAGCCGGCTTTGTTCCTGCTCAATTCCAGCCGAGGGATCGGGGCTGCTCCTGTCATGTTCCGTCATCGGAGAGGTTCTTCGTCCCGTTGAGTATCTCTCTGCTGACGCTGAGAAGTGACTGCCTGGTGGTCCTGGACTGCTCCACCAGTTTCTTGAGGGCTTCGCCCTGGTCCAAGCCGTGCAGCCGCATCAGGAAGCCCTGGGCACGGTTGATGGTATCCCGGCTGTCCAGGGCAGAGGTCAGGACCCTGGTAAAGCGAAGAGGGGAGTCCGAGCTTTGGATGTTGTCCAGGAGGGTAGCCGCCGGCACCACAAGTTTTTCCAGCGGCCGTGAGGTGGAAGTGTCGAAGGCCCCGGGCTGGGATGAGTAAATTTTCAATGCCCCCAGGCAACGCCTGCCTGCCATGAGGGGTGCACTGATGACGGACCGGATTGACAGGTCCCTTACCGCCTGCGACCACAAGGGCCAGCGGTCGTCGGTGAAGACGTCGTCGATCAATACAGTGCGTTCGCTGGCCCAGGCGGTAAGGCATGGTCCTTGGCCGAGCTCGTACTGGGCAGAATCTGCTTCCAGGACAACGGGGTCCGTGGCTCCTGTGCTGGTTCTGGTGCCCTTTTCGTCCAGGAGCGATACACCGGCACCGGAGCTTCCGGGAAAGGCATCACGGATGCCTTCGGCAAGCAACTGGACGGCCCTGTCTACCTTCTCCTCGGTCAGGAGCAGGTCATTAATGCGGGCCAATGCGAGAGTGAGATCATCCAGGGGGAGCTGTTGTGGCATGGTAGCCAACCTTCTGCGGCGGACATTGCTGTGGGATGCCCCCTGCTGGGCCGGACCGGAAAAATTTTTTCGATCCATTACCAGCATAGCCCCTGCAGATGCCGCCGCGCTGGCTTCGGCACAGCGGCTTTCCGTAAGAACGTCGACTCGATGTAGTCTCGGGAAAGCGTTTGGAAGTGGGCGTCTAAAGGCCGCGTGGGAAACCGCTGCGGTTGAAGCCCAATTTCAGGGACATCGAAATGGACGCCCAGCCCAACACAGCCTCTTTGCCCATCAGAGCAGACGTTTTGCCCGCTGCCGCTGCAATTCAGGACGGGATCGTATCCCGTTTGCAGGACCTCGTCCTGCAAACCGCTGACGCCCAGGACTTCTTCGAGGAACTCGCGGTTTTCTCGGCCTCCCTCCTGGCCCCGCCCGGCGGAGAACTCCACTGCAACGTGACGGTGGTGCGCCGGAAGCGCCCCATCACCGTCGCTTCCAGTACGCCCAGGGCCCGGGTCATGGATGAGCTTCAGTACGCCTATGGTGACGGGCCCTGCCTGGCGGCCATGCGGACCGGAAAGACTATCTACGTGGCAGATGTTGCCAGCGAACACCGCTGGCCGGAGTATTCCCAGGCAGTCTCAGCCTATGGTGTCGGCTCTATCCTCAGTGTGCCCCTGCAACTCGAGGGGGACTCCTCGGCTGCCCTGAATATCTATTCATCGGCAGCTCAGGGTTTTTCACCTGGGGACATCGCACAGGCCGAGTTTTTTGGCGAGCAGTCTTCCAAAACGCTCCGGCTTGAACTGCGCCTGGCCCAGTTGAGGGATGCGAAGGAGGACCTGGAGGCTGCCATGAAGTCGCGGACGGCCATCGACATTGCCGTGGGCGTGATCATGGCTCAAAACCGATGCAGCCAGGCCGCAGCGATGGCCATTTTGAGGAAGGCCTCCAACAGCCGCAACGTCAAGCTGCGGGATGTGGCGGCAGGGGTCATCGAATCAGTCTCGCCGGACCCCGCGCTGCGTACACACTTCGATGAGTAATGCCTTGAGTTCAGCGGGTACGCCACAAATGCGATTGGACAGAAGTACGGCCAGTGCGTAAATTCTTAGTGGTAGGCGTCACTTATTTTGATGACTTACCCCTCCGGGCCATGTGCAGGGCCTTTCAGGAGTGAGCGCTGTAGCAAGACGGCGGAAAAATGCACACCGGCGAAAGAGGGCCATCGTGGCTGACTCGCATTTCACAAAGTTCCTTGCTGAAGCAACCGTCCCGGAATTCGACACTGACTGCCCTATGTCTGCGGATTGCCTTTATGGGCTTTACGTCAGTTGGTGCCTGCTCCAGGGGATGGAAGCCAAGACGGACGTCGCCTTCCGCGCAGCGATGCACCGGGCCGGCGTCGACCTCCACGACACCAAACTCCGGATGGTGGGCCCGGCAGCGGCCGACTACATCCTGTCCAGCTACCCGGCCGCCGCATAGCAATGTCCATTCATCCGGAGGGACCCGGGAATCGCGTCGAAGGTGTGCTTGCCTCCGGCAGGCACTACATCCACTGTGGGGAACTCATGCGGAAAACCGGCTCCGAACTGCGCCGGCTCAGCATGCCGGCCTTCACTGACGGGCCGTTTGAAGACGCCTTGGACGTCTACCTCACCACGCAGGTACTGCACTGCCAGTGCGGTTTCCAGATGGAACTTCCCGAATAGGCGCTTGGTTCGCCAAAGAATCCGTTGCTGTCCGGGCCCGTTGAATAAGGCCCGGACGGCCGGGTAAGTAAACATTGATCCTCAGTATTTGTAGTTATTCGAAGTGGTCAGGCAGGCGGCCTTAATTCGTGGATGGGGGACGGACGGACAGATCCGGAGGTGCGGGCGGGTGAGTAACAGGGAGAAACCTGCGGTGCGGAAAGCAGCGCTCCGGGATCCTCTCCGCAGCTCGGGCGGCATGCATGAGGCGAGCCGGCTTCAGCGCGGAGTTGCCGAGTTTCTGCGGCTGCCACTGATGGTTACAATCTCTTTTTGCGTTGCCGGCGTGGTGGTATCGGTGCTGGATGCTTCCTCCACCGGCCGCTCGGGGCTGCGTGCCGCGGCTGAAAGCCTGGTGCCTGGCGGCGGAGCGGTCGACTTCGTGTCCGCTGTGGCAACAAGCCTGTTGACCGTCACGTCAATTACGTTCTCGGTACTGCTGCTTGCAGTGCAGCAAACAGCGAGTTCCCTCACTCCGGTAGTCCTGGACCAGTTTCTTCGTCGCAAGCCGAACCAGGCCTACTTCGGTTTTTTTGTCGGCGCCTCCGCCTTCACTTTCCTGGTCCTCGGCCTTGCCCGGGAGGAGGGGCCGGCCCCTGTTTACGGCGCATGTATAACCTTGCTTTTGACTATCGTTGCCTTGGTTGTCCTGTTGATGTTGATCCACGCCACCATCGACCAGATGCGGCCCGAGTCCGTGATGCGCTCTATCCATGAATTGGCCCTTGAGGCCAGGGAAAGCGAGCTGCGCCTGTTGGGCAGTACCAGGGTTGAACGGCGGACGTTCCCGGGCGCAGCCGAAAGATCAGTCAAGGTGCTGGACAGCGGATACGTGGTGACCATTGACCTTCCCAAACTGGCCGAAGTGGCGCGCCGGGTCGGCAGGAACGCTGAGATCCTCATCGAGGGCAGGCTCGGTGAGTACCTCGTCTTCGCCGAAGTGGTGGCGCGGGTTGTGGGGGTGGACGCAGATGACGATTCGTACGACGCAGACGTCCTCTCCGCTTTTGGCATTGACGACGTTCGGGACGTTGACGCGGAATCGGGCTATGCCTTGGACCAGCTTGAGAACATTGCCTGGGCCACGGCCACCAGCGCAGGCCAGAGTCCCAGCACAGCCATAGTGGCTGTGCGGTCGCTCTCAGATCTCCTCGGGCGCTGGCTGATCAGTGGTGAACGGGACCGGTCGGACCGTTCAAAGGATCGGGAGGAGCTTCCCATTGTCTATACGGACGGAGCGGTGGCCCGCGGACTTTCGGCCCTCTCCAACCTCATTATTGCCAGTGCGGAGTCGCGCCAGGTCCAAACCTGTGCCGAACTGGTCCGCTCGTTCACCCGGCTTGCACCAAGGCTGCACCCAAGCGACATGGAAAGCTTCCAGACCGCCATTGATGCCTGCATGCCGGCTGTTATCCAGCACCCGGATGCGCCGGCACTGCACAATGCCATGACCGAACTGGAAGCTGCGCTGCACGGGGCAGGACTCGATAGTCGAAGACTGGCACATGCCCGGGAAGCGATCCGGCGCGCATCGGAAAGGATGATGCCCAAGCCCTCGGACGAACCCGAGGCGGCAGCCCTGGAACACAGCCGTCCCTAGCTCTAATACTCCAACGCCCCCGCTTTTATGGGTGGCACATAAGATGGGCCTATGTCGAATTCATCGGACAACGAATCGGTCGCGCAGCTTCAAGACATCCTGGTGGGGGCGGAGGATGGCCTGCAGTTCCTGTCGGGGCTCTCCGGGCTGGCCGCTGCAGCGGTTTCCGAAGCGTCGGGGGATGCCGTTGAGTGCGCCGTGACCGTCAAGCTGCGGCGCAGGCCGTCTACGGTTGCCGGCAGCAGCAATCGGGCCATCGAGCTCGACCGCATCGAGCAGGCCGTCGGTGATGGGCCCTGCATGAGGGCCCTGAAGGAGATGTCACCGGTGATTATCGACGATGTTTCCTCGGACTCCCGGTGGCCAGAGCTGGCCAAAAGATTCGCCGAGTCAGGCGTCTACAGCTCGCTGGGTGTGCCCCTGGAAATCAACAAGGAAGCAAGCGCGGCACTGAACTTCTTCGCGTCCAGGCCGGGCGTCTTCAGCCCCAACGTCTACGACAAGGCCGTGGGTTTTGGCGCCGCCGCCCACAGCACGCTGCATCTGTCGGTCCGGATCAAAACTGCGGAAAACCGGGCGGAAGACCTGGAAGCAGCAATGCAAAGCCGGACCGCCATCAACCTCGCGTGTGGTGTAATCATGGCGCAGAACAGGTGCTCGCAATCAGAAGCGATGGAGATCCTGACCAAGGTCTCCAGCAACCGCAACCGGAAGCTGCGGGACGTGGCCACGGAACTGATTGAACAGCTGCAGGGCACCAGCATCCAGACACACTTCGACGCTTAGGCACCTTGTCGCTTGCCGTCCGGACGGCCACCCTCAAGCCTTCCCTGGTCCTGCGGATGTCCCAACAGCTGCCGCTGCCTCTCACCTCGAAGACCGGGGCTCCGCCGTCGGGCAGGAAAAGCGCCGTACCCTCATCCGCAGCCATGGCGGCCACCACGGCAATCCAGGCCGCGTGTTCGTTGTACAGGCGTTCCTTGCGCAGGTGCTCCTTGTAGGAAACCCATTGACACCTGTACCCACCAGGACTATCGTACAACCAAATGGTTGTAGATCAGCTCCGCGAAACCGAACTTGACCGCCTTTTCCAGGCGTTCGCCGATTCCACACGCCGGGACATCGTCCGGCGGGTGATGGTTGGTGAGTATTCGGTCTCCGGCCTCGCGGGCCTTTACGCCATGAGTTTCGCTGCCGTCCAAAAGCACGTGGCGGTGTTGGAGCGCGCCTCCCTGGTCACCAAGGAGAAGCGCGGAAGGGAGCAGATCGTGCGCGGTAACCACGAAGGGCTGCAAAAGGCCCGGCGGCTGCTCGATGAGTACGAGGCGATCTGGCGGCAGCGCGTAGGCCGGATCGCTGACATTCTGGCTGAAGGATAAGGAAAGGGTTCTGCAATGTCGGTTATCAGTTCCACCAAGAACCTTGAGGCGCTCAGCTTCATTCTCGTTGCGGAGTTCGACGCTGGAGTCGAACGCGTCTGGCAGCTCTGGGAAGACCCACGCCAGCTGGAGCGCTGGTGGGGTCCGCCCACCTGGCCGGCCACCTTTGAACAGTTCGATTTCGAGTCCGGCGGAAAAGCCGGCTACTACATGACCGGGCCCGAGGGTGAAAAGGCCGGCGGCTGGTGGCGCTTCACTGCCATCGAGGCTCCCGGCAAGCTGGAGTTCGACGACGGTTTCGCGGACGAAAACGGGGCTCCGGTCGAGTCCATGGGCACCACCCACGCCACGGTCACCCTTGAGGACACCGGCGGGCGGACCCGGATGACCATCGTTTCCACCTTCGAATCCGAAGAACAGATGGAGCAGATGGTCCAGATGGGCATGGAGGAAGGCATGCGGGAGGCCGTCGGCCAGATCGACGCCATCCTCGCCGAGCACGCCAACGCCTGACCTTCACGGCATCCAAGGAAAGCGTACGACGGCGGCACCTCCCGCCGTCGTACGCTTTCCTTCGCCCCCGGCCGGGAGGTCCAGGACCGCCTGGAATGCGTGCTGGCGGGAGGGCGTTGAACCGGACGAAAAGCTTCTGAATACTGGAAGGAAGCAACATTTCGAGGGGTGGTGGCGGCGATGAGCGGCGGTGCGGAGGATTTCCGGAAGCGACTGGAGCGTGCCGCCGAGGTCCGGTCCTACCGCGGAGCCGGCATCAGTTCCGAGGAGGAAGCCGCGCTCGACGCCCTTGACGCGCAGGAGCGTGAAAAGCGCCGAAAGGTCAGCGACGCCGCACGGGCGGAATACCTGGTCCGGGATGCGATGGCGCACGGAAAGTTCGACAACCTCAAATATGCGGGCAAGCCGATCCCGGGCCTGGGGGAGTCATACGACCCCGACTGGTGGGTCAAAGGCCTCATCCAGCGGGAAAACATCAGTGGCCTCGGACCGGCCGCCCTCCTGCTGCGCACCGAGGATGCCGAACTGGACGCCAAACTGGATGCGCAGTACACCGAGCAACAGGTGAGGGACATGCTGCAGGACTTCAACCGCCGTGTCATCGACGCCCGGCGCCAGCTCCAGGGCGGCCCGCCGGTGATCACCAAGACCCGGGACGTGGACGAAGAGGTGGACCGGTGGCGTCAGCGCCGTGCCGCCCGGGCCCAGGAGCTTCCGCCGCCGGAACCGGAACCGCCGCGCTCGTGGTGGCAGCGTCTGTGGAAGGGGCCGGGCTAGGGTGATGTGACTTCGAAGAGCTCGCAGGTTGCGTTGTGGTACCTGTTGGTTTGTCCCCGGTGGGTCATTCCGATGCGCAGGCAGACCCTCTGTGATGCAGTATTGGCCGGGGCCGTGACCGCCAGGATCCTGTCCAGCCCGTTGTCGAACGCGTGGGCGAGGACCGCGCTGGCTGCTTCCGACGCGTAACCGTGCCCCCAGTGATCGGGGTGGAAGTGCCAACCAATCTCGGTCTCACCCGAGGGCTGCAGCGGAAGCGTTTCGCCCGACGCCGGGATGGACTTGAGGAGCAGGGTGCCGGCCAGGGGCGGACTGTTCTGGGGCTGGGCTGGGTCTTTCAGCTGGGCTGGCTCCTGCAGAAGGGCCGGGTCCTGCAGAGGGGCTGGCTCTTTCAGCTGAACGGCCCAGACGCCGTGGAAGGGGTTGCCCATGGATCGCCACGTAAGGATCCGTTCCTCAGCTTGAGCACGTTTCCTCATCACGCGTGGTTGGTTGCCGATAAAGCGCTGCACCTCCCAGCGGGAGTAGAGATCCAGCACGAAGTCGGCGTCCTCCGGCTCCCATGGGCGGAGGATCAGCCGCTTGGTTTCGAGGCTTTCCACCCCGCCATCCTGCCACTCTGCCCGGGCGCCCGTGAAGGATATCCGCGTTATCCACATAGCCAGGTTGGTAGCGGGGTTTTGTCTGACCCTGCTGGAAGACTTTGTTTATGGAAGCGGATCAGTTATCGATAGGGGCGGTCCCGGTGGGGAACCGTGCTGTCCCTTCCGTCCCTGACGTCCTTGCATCGCTGGCTTCCATTCCTGTGGCTGCTGACCGGCAAAGAATGATTGACCAGATGCGGGAGTTGGAGGACGTGAAGTCTGCGGTAGCTGCGAAGCAGGCCCGGATCGCCGTGGCCTACGACCTCGCAACACGTCAGGAGCAGGCCGCAGCCGGTGTGCCCGCCGATGAGCTTGGTGCCGGGGTGGGCGCGGAAATCGCTCTCGCCCGGCGGGAGTCGCCGTCACGGGGCGGCAGGCTGCTGGGTTTGGGGAAAGCCCTGGTCACCGAGATGCCCCACGCGCTGGCAGCGCTCGAATCGGGCCAGTTGAACGAGTGGCGGGCCACCTTGGTGGTGAAGGAAACTGCCTGCCTGTCCATCGAGGACCGGTGCGCAGTGGACGAGGAGATCGCAGCCGATACCGGGACCTTGACCGGAGCCGGAGACCGCGCCGTTGTCGCGTGCGTCCGAACGGCAGCGTACCGGCGGGACCCCCAGTCGGTCGCGAAACGGGCTTCCCATGCCGTGGCGGAACGTACCGTCACCCTCCGTCCGGCACCTGACACGATGACCCGCCTGACGGCACTGCTCCCGGTAGCCCAGGGTGTGGCCGCCTACGCAGCACTCACGCGCCACGCCGACACCCAGAAATCTTCCGGTGATGAGCGTTCCAAGGGAGCGATCATGGCCGATCAGCTCGTGGAGTGCATCACCGGCACCCCGGGTGGTTACACCGGCATCGACCTCCAGCTCGTCCTGACCGACCGCACCCTCTTCCAAGGCGACAGCGAACCCGCCTGCCTCACCGGCTACGGCATCGTTCCAGGCGAATGGGCCAGGAAAGCCGTCCTGGGTAAGCTCATGGCTGGCCCAAGATCCACCGGCTTTGTGGCGGCTCGTCCAGCACCAGCGGGCCCGGGATCAGATGATTCAGCAAACAACGGCACGCGGGCCGTTGGTTTTGGCGCCCCGGGAACCGCGCCCCCAGCAGGAACCGTGGAAAGCAACGAACTCAAAGTCTGGCTGCGCCGGCTCTACACCGCACCAACCAGCGGTGAACTCGTCGCGATGGACTCCAAGGCCCGGCTCTTCCCGCCAGGGCTCCGCCGGTTTATTCAGGCCCGGGATGACACCTGCCGCACCCCCTACTGCGACGCACCCATCCGCCACCTGGACCACGTCATCCCCTGGCATAACGACGGGCCGACCACCAGTGCCAACGGCCAAGGCCTCTGCGAAGCCTGCAACCACACCAAAGAAATACCAGGCTGGGGCGCCACAACTGTTTCCGGGCCAGGGCAACGGCATGCCGTCGAAACACGAACAACCACCGGCCACACTTATAGGGCAAGCGCGCCGCCGCTCCCCGGTAGCGCCTTCATAACGGCAGTACGTCCCACTGCTCAAGGGATGCCCTCTGATCGGGTGAGGCCATCCGTCCAGGTGAAGTCCCCAGTTCAGGTGAGGCCACCCGTTCAGGGGAAAGCCCTCAGTTCAGGTGAAGCCGCCGGTTCAGGTGCTTGAGTTCAGGTGAAGCCGCCGGTTCAGGTGCTTGAACGAGCCGTGAACACCCACTCCATCCCTGAAAAGCGGGTTGCAGCCCATAGTCCCTGACCTGTGGCTTCCCCTTGGCTGACTGCCCCCTGCCTTATTGCCCCTTGCCTGGTTCCCCTTGGCCTCGGGCGTGGTTCTTCGGGCGTGGTTACCGGGTGGGAGTGGGCGAAGGATTCGAGCCCATCATGGCCGGAGGCGGCGGCGGGAAGGGTGCAGCCGGGTAGAGCGGAGCCACGTTAACCATGTAGTTGGCCCACTGCGGCCCGGCAATCATGAAGCCGTCAAGGCGTGGGTAGAAGGTTCCGTTGATGGTGACGTTCTGCCCGGCCCGCTTCTGGCCCTCCAGGGCGTCGCCGAAGAAGGAAGCGGTTGCCAGTCCGGAGGTGTAACCGACCACCCACGTGGACCCGTTGTTGTTCGATGTTCCGGTCTTGGCTGCCGTAGGAACCTTATCGTGCACCTTCGGGTTGATATAGACCCCCGAGCCCTTCTTCAGCACGTCCTGCAGCACTGAGTTGACCCCGCGTGCCACATCCGGCTTTACTGCGTCCCGGCACTCGGTCGACTGCGCCGGCAGCTTGCCGCCGTTGGCATCGGTAATTTCCAGCAGGGCAATGGGGTTGCAGTAGCGGCCATCGTTGGCGAAAGTGGCAAACCCGTTAGCCATATGGAGGGGAGCAACTCCGGTGGCGCCGAGCAGGTTTCCGAGTTGGTGCATGTTGATGGGAGAGCCGTCCAAACCGCTGTGGAGACCGACTGCATCCACCATCTTCTGGATCCCGCAGAAGTCCAGTTGGGCAGCCGAGGCAAAAGTGGCTGTGTTGATGGAGTTGTAGACGCCGTAGTTGACGGGCATTGGCCGGTAGAAGCCTTCTTCTGCGTTTTGCAGGTCATCGGCCGCGCCCAGTTGAGGATTGTTCTGCGCGGTGCTGTAGGCGCCCAAGACCTTTCCGCAGCTGTCGCGCCACGGGAAGCCCAGGGGATAGACCCGGCGGGAGGCGTCCACCTGGGCAGTGATGGTTTTGCCCTCGTTCAACCACTCAGCGAACGTGAACGGCTTCATGGTGGACCCTGTCTGGAACCCGCCGGCACCGTTCAGGTCGTTGCCTTGCGGGTCCTTCGCATCCACATTGAAATTCAATTGGGTATCGAACTTCCCCGGCTCCGGCAGGAAGACTGTGTTTTGGGCCATCGCCAGGATCTTGCCCGTGCCGGGCTGGATGGTTGTGAGGGCCGCACCCCAGCGGTCTGGGTTGGGCCCCGCCGTTCCATCCACCTGCGCCTGGGCCGCGGCCTGAAGCCTGCTGTCCAGGGTGGTGATGATGGTGAGGCCGCCCCGGTAGAGCTTCCGCTCGCGTTCGCTCTGGTTGGGACCAAACGCCGGGTTGTTCAGGATGAGATGCGAGATGTAGTCGCAGAAATACGGCGCCATCGAGGCGTTGGCACAGCCCTGCCGCTCCGGGCTGAGCTTCAGTTCGATAGGCGCGGCAGCGGCCTCATCATGCTCTTTCTGGTTGATCTTCTTCAGACGGAGCATCTCGTCGAGCACCTGGTTGCGGCGGGTTAGCGAGTTCTCCGGGTTAATTGCGGGGTTGTAGAAGGTGGGGCTGTTCACAAGCCCGGCCAGGAGGGCAGACTGCGGAAGGTTCAGGTCCTTGGCAGAGGTACTGAAGAAGTACCGGGCTGCAGCTTCCACGCCGTACGCGTCACTGTTGAAGAAGACGATGTTCAGGTAGCCCTCAAGGATCTGGTCCTTGGTGTACTTCTTCTCGAGCGCGACGGCGAGTTTCATCTCCCGCAGTTTGTCGCCGATGTCCTTTTGGCCGCTGAGAATCACCTCATCCGGCCGGTCCTGGGACAGCCGCGCCTCGTTGACTACGTTGGTGACGTATTGCTGGGTGATGGTGGACGCGCCCTGTTGGTCGCCCTTGGTCAGGTTGGCCACTACCGCCCGAAGGATCCCTTGCGGATCAAGGCCTGCGTGTTCGTAAAACCGGCTGTCCTCGATGGCAACAACAGCATCCCGGATGTAAGGCGACATCTGATCCAGGGGGATCCTGACGCGGTTCTCCGCATAGAAGGTGGCGATGGGCTGGCCATCCGAGGTCAGCATCCTGGTGGATTGCGACGGCGGCTGGACTGTGAGTTCCTCCGGCAGGCTGTCGAAAAAGCCGATGGAGGTGCTGACTCCGAACCCCGCCGCTGCTACTGCCGGGACCACCAGGCTGGCCGCCAGCACACCGCACATAACACTCGCCGCGAGGAATCCCAGGATCCTTCCCACGGCGGAACCGGCACGACGCCTGCGCTTCTTTTTCTTCGCCATTTTCCAGCCCTCGACTTTGAGGAATGGCACAAGACTACGTCGGTCCGGACGGACGATCCAGAGGATGGAAGGTCATGATTTGATCAATTCTCCTATTGACTCACCGATAGTTAACGACATATCGTTAACTATCGCCGAAGGACCGGCGACAATCATGAAAATGAAAGGAAGATGCCATCATGAAAGGCATTTCAGAAGAAAATTTCCCCGGCCAGCAGCACGGCGGGGGCCGGTTTGAACGTGGCAGGGGAAGGCGCGGACCGCACGGGCACAGGGGCGGCAGCTTCGGACCCGGCTTCGGTCCCGGATTCGGGCCCGGTTTTGGCGGCGGTCCCGGACCAGGCTTTGGCCCTGGATTCGGGCCCGGTTTTGGCCGCGGCCCACGCAGGGCCAGCAGGGGCGACGTCCGGTCTGCCATCCTCTCGCTCCTGGCCGAAGCGCCCTCCAATGGTTACGGGCTGATCAAGGCAATTGCCGAAAAGACCAACGGGGCCTGGCGCCCAAGTCCCGGATCCATCTATCCCACGTTGCAGCAGTTGGTCGATGAGGAACTCATCACGCCCCTCACCGAAGGCCGCGGGACAGAGTTCTCGCTCACGGACGCCGGAAGGGCGTGGGTGGACGAGCACGCCGAGGAGTTGGAGAACGCCTGGAACACCGGACCGGAGAGTCCGGACCGGGACTTCCACCAGAGCATCGGGAAGCTGATGGCCGCTATCCATCAGTTCCGGAGCGGTGTCACCGAGGAACAGCGGGCTGCTGCCATTGAAAAGCTGGACGAGACCCGCCGCGCGCTCTACAAAATCCTGGCGGACTAGCCGGACTCAGGCGAAGGAGTCTTCCTTGGCGTGCCGCTGTGCAGTGTTTCCGTTGGCCGGAGAACTGGATTCGGCCGGAGCGTGCGAGGCGGCAGCGGCGTGGGGAATGGCGTGGCTCAGGGGACGGAAACCGTTGCCGGTTTCCCCGAAGGCGTACGCGCTCTCGGCGTGCTCGGACAGGTCCACACCCGCGGTCTCTGCCTCGCGGCTGACCCGGAATCCGATGGTCTTGTTGATGGCGCGGCCAATGATCAAGGTGCCGATGCCCGAAAGCAGCAGTGTGATGACCACGGCCGCGGTCTGGGCAATGAGCTGCTGTACGCCGCCACCATAGAAGAGCCCACCGCCCTGGCCGTCCACCGGGAAGGCGATGAAGCCAAGTGCCAAGGTGCCAATAAGGCCGGCGCCCAGGTGCACTCCCACCACGTCCAGGGAGTCGTCCAGGCCAAAGCGGTACTTGAGGTCCACGAAGACGGCGCAGGCCGCTCCAGCCACCAGGCCCAGGCCGATAGCAGCCACCGGGCTGATGTTGGCGCAGGAAGGGGTAATGGCAACCAGGCCGGCCACAACACCGGAGGCTGCGCCAAGGGAGGTGGGGTGCCCATGGCGGATCTTTTCCGCGACCAGCCAGCTGAGCATGGCGGCAGCGGGCGTCACCAGTGTGTTGATCCAGATCAGGCCGGCCTGTTCCGCGGAGGTTGCGGCGCCGCCGTTGAAGCCGAACCAGCCGAACCAGAGGATGGCAGCGCCCAGCATGATGAAGGGGATGTTGTGCGGGCGGTGGTTGGGGTCCTTGGCGAAGCCGTGGCGCTGGCCGACGATCACGGCAAGGACAAGGGCCGCCGTGCCGGAACTGATCTCCACCACTGCGCCGCCGGCGAAGTCGATGACCTGGCCAAAAACAGCGCTGATGGCTCCGCCGCTCATCAGGCCGCCGCCCCAGATCATGTAGGCGAGCGGGCAGTACACCACGGTGATCCAGATGGGCACAAAAACGGCCCAGGCGCTGAACTTGGCGCGGTCGGCAATGGCGCCGCTGATCAGGGCAACGGTGATGATCGCAAACGTGGCGCTGTAGCCGGCCTTGATCAGGTCCGGGGAGCCCATCAGGTTCTGCAGTCCGAAGTTGGCGAAGGGATTGCCGAAGATGCCGAGCACGCCGTCGCCTGTGGTCATGGAGTAGCCCCACAGAACCCAGATGACGCCGACGATCCCGGCGGAGATGAAGCTCATCATGATCATGTTCAGGGCTGCCTTGGCACGGGTCATGCCGCCGTAGAAGAGGCCAAGCCCGGGGGTCATCAGCAGTACCATCGCCGCTGAGATCATCAGCCAGACTTGTTGGGCAGAAATCTCCACCTGAAGGTCCCTTCGCGTTGCGCCTCGAAGCGGGGCGCTCATCCGGCCCTCGCATTTCCCCCGCAGTCCATCTTTCGCGTTCCGTGTTTCGGGAAAGGCGCCTCAAAGTTGCGCTCAGGTTACAGAAATGGCCTGTGTGTGAAGTCTCCGTGTCGGCAATGTTTCGGGTATGTAAACAGCCGCCATCCGCGAGGGAGTGAGCTGCGCGATCAGTGGCGGGAAGCCCTGCTGTACCCCGGCGGGTTGAGGAACCAACGGTGAGATGACGCCGTCGTACCTAAAATCCCGCAGATTACCGGGCCGTGAACGGAAGCTCACCCCCGTCGTCGTTCAGTGTCCAGGGAGAGGCTTTGCGGGACATATCCCTGACGGATCAGAACTGGCGGGCGTTGGCCAGCACTGGAAGCCTGGTGCGTACTTCGTCCACCGCTGAGGGATCAATATCGACGACGGCGAGTTCGGGCTTCCCGCCCAGCGCAACTACCGCTGAACCCAGGGGAGTGATGACGGCGCTGTGGCCGATGCCGGTCGGCGCTGCGCCCGCCGGGCCGGCTCCGACGGTTTCGGGGTCACCTTGGCCGCAGGCCACCACGAAGGAAGTGCTGTCCAGTGCACGGGCCCGCACCAGGAGGTCCCACTGTTCGGCTTTGCCTTCCCCTGCTCCCCATGAGGCGCAGACGATGTTCACCTGTGCCCCCGCACGGGCATTGGCCGTGAACAGGGCAGGGAAGCGAACGTCGTAACAGGTGGCCAGGCCAAACACCGTGCCGTTGACTTCAAAGGTCACCGGGTCAGTTCCCGCGTCCACGGTCCTGGACTCCTGGAACCCGAAAGCGTCGAAGAGGTGCACCTTGTCGTAAGACGTTTCCACACCGGGGCCGGTGACCAGCAGGGTGTTGCGGACCCGGCCGTCCTTCCCGGGCGTGAACATCCCCACCACGATCGCTATGCCCAGTTCGCTGGCGAGGGCGCGGACCTTTTCAGCCCACGGACCGTTCAGCGGTTCCGCGATGTCGCTCAAGGAGTGGCCAAAGGCGCGCATAGCAGCTTCCGGGAAAACCACCAGGGCCGCCCCGGCTGCCTTGGCCTCGGTGGCATATTCCCGGATCAGCTCCAGGTTGGCCTCAAGGTCTGCGCTGCTGATGATCTGGGCGACTGCCAGACGCATGGGTAGCTCCTTCTGTTCGCACTGCTGCACGCTCTGGCAACGATACCGCCAGAGGTGTAGGGAACAGGCAGCGGCTACTGCTTGTAGCCCTCGACTTCATTGACGGGCCGGGCTTCCGCGTCATTGGGGTTTTCTCCGGACTCCGCTTTAGCCCGGCGCTGGCGGAGCAGGTCCCAGCACTGGTCCAGCCGTTCTTCAACCTGCCGGAGCCGGTTCTGGTCCGGCGCCTGGCCGTCTCCGGATCCTTCGCGGAGGGTGTGTTCCTCCTCCACCAGGGCCTGGATGCGGGCCAAAAGATCTTCGTCGTTCATGTTTACCCCTTCCGCAGGAACGTTTCCCTCAGCGTACGCCTGTACCATCAAATTCATGCCCACCGTGCTTGATATGGCAGGTCCAATCCTGGAAATGCTCACCTGGTTGTGCCTGCCCGTCGGGCTGGGCCTTCTCTTCTATACAGGCTTCCTGCGCCGCTTTGTCCACCCATGGGATGTAGCCGAAGCCGTGGTCTATTCGGACAACACCGGGGTCGGATTCCGGTGGTTCGACCGCAAATACCAGGTGCACCACGCGCCGATGTCGCCGCACGACATCAAGGACATGGCCGTGGGGGATACCCTCCCCATCTACTACCACCCCAAGCGGCCTACGCAGTGGCAAACGGCGGTGCCGGAAGAACCGGGCAGAACCGCTGCTGTGCTGGGACGTTGCCTGACCGCGATCGGTGCCGTGGCGCTGCTCGCAGGTTTCGTCCTGCCGATGTTTTAGGGTTTTGGCCGCGGGCACTAGCCCGTGAGGACCACCGCGATGCCCAGGCCGCCCAGCGCAACGCCCGCAAAAGCCGTCCAAAGCACGGCGGTGATGTCGGCGTCGACCTTTTCCCTCAAAAGGCCGCGGGAGCTGGCCCTGTACCGGCGCCGCTGCGTCACGTAAATGGCCAGCGCAGCGGCAGCCGACACGGCGAACAGCAAAAGGATCGGGAGGCCGTGCCGGGGGAGCCAGCGCAGGAAGATGGCGCTGACCGTCACCAGTGCCAGAACGGTCCTGCCCCAGGCGAGGGTGGTCCGCTCCGGTTGCAGCCCGGGGTCGCCGTGGCTGCCGGCAGGGCGGAAAGCGGCCACAGGTTCAGCGCCAGAGGATAAAGATGAGTAAGACGGCAGCCGCCAGCGCACCTGCCCCCGCCAGTAGCGGGACTATGAGCGGCAGCGGCAGCGGGGCTTTGTTGCGCATACTGCGTTCCACCCGCAGCCACCGCAAAGCAGAGCCTGCGCTCAGCAGCATTCCCATGAGGAGCAGCAGCACCGCCAGGCCCTTCCGGACAGGCTCCAGGAACAGGTCTGACGTGAACGCCTCGATGGCGATGCCGCCGGCCAGCAGCGCAAGGGACGTCCGGATCCACGCCAGGAACGTGCGCTCGTTGGCGAGGGTGAAGCGCGGGTCCGGTTCCTCGCCTCCGGGCAGGAGCCGCACAGCGATCTTCCCCCGCGACGGCGTGGTGGCGGCATGGGCGCGCGGCTCGCTGTTGGTCACCGTGCCAGTCTAGCCACGGGTCAGCCAGCCATGCCGCGGGAATTCCCCGGGTGCCAGGGCAGTTAGGGGAGGTATGCAGCGCATCGGATTCCTTTCATTCGGCCACTGGGGCCCAGGCCACGGCTCACAAACGCGGACGGCCGCGGAAGCCCTGCTCCAAGCCATTGACCTTGCGGTCGCCGCCGAAGAGTTGGGGGTGGACGGAGCGTTCTTCCGGGTCCACCACTTCGCCCGGCAGCAAGCCTCGCCGTTCCCGCTCCTGTCTGCCATTGCCGCCCGGACCAGCCGGATCGAAATCGGCACCGGCGTGATCGACATGCGGTACGAAAATCCCCTGTACATGGCGGAGGAAGCGGCAGCAGCAGACCTCATCAGCGGCGGCAGGCTTCAACTCGGCATCAGCCGCGGCTCACCCGAACCGGCGCGGCAAGGTGCGGCGGCCTTCGGCTACCGGCCCGAGCCGGGGGAGTCCGACGCCGACATGGCCCGCAGGCACACCGCACTTTTCCGGAAAGCCATCGCGGGTGCAGGAGTGGCCGAAGCGGACCCCCGCTACGCCGGCGGTGCCACCGGGTTGCTCCCCGTCCAGCCGCAGTCGCCGGGACTGGCCGAACGCATCTGGTGGGGAGCCGGCAGCCGGAAGACGGCCGTCTGGGCAGCCGAAATGGGGATGAACCTGATGAGCTCCACCCTCCTGACCGAGGACACCGGCGTTCCCTTCCACGAACTCCAGGCAGAGCAGATCCAGCTCTTCAGGGATGCCTGGGCAGCAGCAGGCCACCGCCACGCACCCCGGGTTTCGGTCAGCCGCAGCATCCTTCCCATCGTTGACGCGGAGGACAGCCGCTACTTTGCCGGCAGTGCACTGCGGGACGGCCGCGACCAGGTGGGCATCATCGACGGACTGACCGCACGGTTCGGGAAAAGCTACGTGGGCGCTCCGGACGCCCTGGCCGAAGAGCTCGCTGCCGATACCGCGGTCCAGGCCGCGGACACCCTGCTGCTCACGGTCCCCAACCAGCTCGGCGTCGAATTCAACGCCAAGCTGCTGGGCACCGTGGCCCGCTACGTCGCCCCCGCCCTCGGCTGGAAGGCGGCCCGGACCTGACCCGGTAAAGCCCAGGCAGCAACGCCGCCGTCATTCCCTCAGTACTTGTCCGCGTACCCGTTTCGATGCGTATGATAAGCATGCTTACTGAAGTTGGGAACCTTCTGCACATCGCAGCCGTTACTCTTAGAGTGCGGCTTTGGGGGCTTAGCGCCCCCCTTACAGCGTGACTGCGGAACGGTCATATGACGGAGAGAGAGAAATATGGCCCGCGCCGTTTTAGGCTTTAACGCATGATCCGGCTACGTCAGCTGGCCCAGGCGGCCTCTGTGCTTACTACTCCTTTGGCGCCCGAGGACATCCTGGCGCTGTTCAACCCGGTGTACTCTGCGCGGCAACTTCGCGGCGTCGTCACCCGGGTGGTCCAGGAGACGGCGCAGTCCGCCACTATCTTCTTCCGGCCCGGCCGCGGCTGGCACTCCCACCTTGCCGGCCAGTGGGCGCGCATCGGCGTCGAACTCGACGGCGTCCGCCACTGGCGGTCCTACTCGCTCAGCGCCCCCGCCGGCAAGGATCCGGCCATCACGGTCACCGACGTCGGTGCCGTCTCCGGTACTTTGGTGCGCACCACCAAGCCAGGTGACGTCCTGTTCCTGGCCCCGCCGCAGGGCGACTTTGTGCTCCCTGAGCACCCCCGCCCCCTGCTGATGGTCACGGCGGGCAGCGGCATTACTCCGGTCATGTCCATGATCCGCACCCTTGTTCCTCGGCGTCCGGATGCCGACGTCGTCCTGGTCCACTCCGCCCGCACGCCCGGCGACAGCCTCTTCCGCGAGGAACTGGCCGAACTCGCGGACCAGTTCCCCAACTTCCGCCTTGCCCACTGGTTTACCGGCGAGCAGGGCCGGATGGATTTGACCAACACGGACCAGCTGGACGAAATCTGCCCGGACTGGAAGGAACGCGCGGCCTACGCTTGCGGCCCCGACAGCTTCCTCGACGACGCCGAGGCGCTGTGGAAGCGCGCCGCGCTCACAACAGCGGGGTCCGGCACGGATGTTGCGTTGGCCGGCGCCCCCGGAAACCTCATGATCGAACGCTTCAACACCACCTTCGAAGGCGGCGTCGGGCACGACGGCGGACTGGTCACCTTTGAAGCGTCCGACCGGGAGGTGGAAGCCGACGGCGACACACCTATCCTGGACGTGGGCGAGGACGCCGGCGTGCTGATGCCCAGCGGCTGCCGGATGGGCATCTGCCACAGCTGCCTCACGCCCCTGCTGTCCGGGCAGGTCCGCGACCTCCGAACCGGGGAAGTCCACGGCGAACCCGGCCAACTGATCCAAACGTGTGTCTCGGCAGCCGCCGGACCCGTCAACCTCGAAATCTGAGGAGCACCAGGTATGTCTGTAATAACACCCAGCAAGGCCACCCCTGCCGAAAGCAGTTCCACTGGAAGCTCAAGGACGCGCCCCGGGAAGCTTGCGGAATCCGGCAGTCCCACTGTGCGTCCCCCGGCGGCCGCCCACCTCACTGACGAGCAGGTGGCCGAGCTCGGACGCGAACTCGACGCGATCCGGGACGAGGTCCTGGCCAAGCGCGGCGCGGAAGACGCCGCTTACATCCGCCGGATGATCAAGATCCAGCGCGGCCTTGAGATCTCCGGCCGTGCAGCACTCCTGGTCAGCAAGAACAAGGCTGCCTGGGTTACGGGCACCACCTTGCTGAGCCTGGCCAAGATCCTCGAAAACATGGAGCTGGGCCACAACATCCTGCATGGCCAGTGGGACTGGATGCGGGACCCGGACATCCACTCCACCACCTGGGAGTGGGACTTCGTCACCCCGGCGCGCTCCTGGCAGCACACGCACAACGACCTGCACCACCGCTGGACCAACGTGGTGGGCAAGGACAACGACGTCGGATACAACCTCCTGCGCATGGACGAACAACAGCCTTGGAAGCCCATCAACCTGGCCAACCCGTTGTTCAACGCCATCCTGGCACCGGTCTTCGAGTGGGGCATCGCCATCTACGACCTTGAGCTCACGGAGTACAAGGAAGGCACCAAGTCCAAGGAAGCTCTGCTCAAGGACCTCAAGGCCCTGGGCAAGAAGGTTGTCACGCAGTTCACGAAGGACTACGCCGCCACCCCGGCCGTTGCCATGCTCACGGGTTCCGGCAAGCAGGCGCTCTACGGCACCCTCACCGCCAACGCAGTCCGCAACGTCTGGGCCCACGCCGTCATCTTCTGCGGCCACTTCCCGGAAGGCACCGACACCTTCACCGAGGAAATGGTTGAGGGGGAGACCCGCGGTGACTGGTACGTCCGCCAGATGATTGGCTCAGCCAACATTTCTGGCTCGAAGTTCATGCACATCATGACCGGCAACCTGTCGCACCAGATTGAGCACCACCTGTTCCCGGACCTGCCCTCCAGCCGGTATCCCGAGGTTGCTCCGAGGGTCCGCGAAATCTGTCAGCGCTACGGCCTGAAGTACACCACCGGTCCGCTGCTGAAGCAGGTGGGCTCCTCCTGGGCCAAGGTCTTCAAGCTGGCCCTTCCGGGCAAGACTGCCAAGGCCTGATCACAGCCCTCATAGAAGCACTGACTGCACCTCCGGTGCCGGGAACCACCCCCGGGGCCGGAGGTGCATTTTTTGTTCCCCCACGACGGACGCTCCATCAGCTCCCGCACGTTTTCCCGGGATGCTCCATCAGCTCCCGCACGTTTTCCCCGGCGCTCTCTCACTTTTCGCATGGACGCCGCATAATTGATCCCACAGCCGCCGCGGCCTATGGAGGAATCATGCGGATTCTCGGAGTACTTATCGTCATCTGGCTGATCATCGGCGGCGTGGCCGCCTGGCAGCGCGGCTACTTCGGTTCAGCGCCGGGAAATTGTGCCCAGGCGGGCACCATAGCAATCACTATTGCCGCAGGCCCGCTGAACTACATGGGCGCCAACCCTCAAATATCCTGCGAGCTGCCGCAACCTTCCCGGTAGCCCAGGGCACGGCGGACCACCCTAGAGTAGGAACTGCGCGGGCAGGGCGACTCCCCGCCCGCTCCGATCCCACAGTCTCGAAAGGACCGCCGCGATGGCTTTGATCACCGTTGGAACCGAAAACAGCACTGACATCGAGCTCTACTACGAGGACCACGGCTCGGGCCAACCCGTAGTGCTGATCCACGGCTACCCCCTGGACGGCGCTTCCTGGGAGAAACAGACCACCGCCCTTCTGGATGCCGGCTACCGCGTGATCACCTATGACCGCCGCGGCTTCGGGAAATCGAGCAAGACCACCGAAGGATATGACTACGACACCTTCGCCGCGGACCTCAACACCCTCCTGACTACCCTGGACCTGAGTGACGCCGTGCTGGTGGGCTTCTCCATGGGCACCGGTGAAGTGGCCCGGTACCTGGGCAATTACGGATCCGCCCGGGTTGCAAAGGCAGCATTCCTGGGCTCCTTGGAACCGTTCCTGCTGAAGACCGAGGACAACCCGGATGGTGTTCCGCAGGACGTCTTCGACGGACTGAAAGAGGCTGTCACTGCAGACCGGTACGCCTTCTTCACCGAGTTCTTCAAGAACTTCTACAACAGCGACACTTTCCTCGGTACGCCCCGCCTCAGCCAGGAGGCCATCAACGCCAGCTGGAACACAGCCTCCAGCGCCGGCGCCACAGCATCCGTTGCGGCGCAGGCAACCTGGATCACTGACTTCCGCGGGGACATCCCGAAGATCGACGTCCCTGCACTGATCCTCCATGGCACCGCCGACAACATCCTTCCCATCGATTCCACGGGACGGCAGTTCACCAAGGCGTTGCCCGGCGCCGAGTACGTGGAGATCGAGGGCGCGCCGCACGGCCTGCTGCTGACCCACGCCGCTGAGGTCAACGAAGCGCTGCTGCGTTTCCTCGCCAAGTAGCCCCCCTTCACGCAAAACTTTCGGCGACGGCGGGAGTCCGCCGTCGCCGGAAGTGATGGGGCGTTTCGGGGAAAGGTGCGAAAAGTGATGGGGCGTTGGGTCAAACGTTGCGTTAAGTGATGGGGCGTCGGGGGTTACCAGCGCGGTCCGCCGCCGCCTCCGGGACCCTGCGCCGCGGTGTACTCGCCGGCTGTGACGGTGCCTTGTTCCTTGGCGCCGTCCAGTGAGCCTTCGCCCAGCCCGGCGCTGACAGTAGCAGTGCCTCCGGTGTACACCGTGTATTCCTCTCCGTCGGTGACGGCTGCGGAGGAGAACACCAGGGATGCAGTGGCCTTGGTGGTGACAAACGCCGCCACTACCTTGCCGGCCGGGTCGGCGACCTGGATGACCGTACCGGCGGGAACCGATGAGCCCAGGGTCACCTGGACACCGGACTGTGTGGAGGTATCGGACGGGGTGACCGCCATGCCGGCGCTGCCGGCCGCGGCCACGGTTCCGCCGGTGACGGCGAGCTCGCCGTTAACATCCAGTGCGCCGTTGCCGTTGTCTGTTGGCCCGTTGACCACCACGGTGCCGCCCGAGATGCTGGCGTTGCCGTTGGAATCCAGGCCGTCGCCCTTCGAATTGATCGTCAGCAGGCCGCCCGTGACCTCCACGGTGTAGTCGCCGACGGCCATGCTGCCGCCGCCCATGCCCCCGCCCTGTGAGGTGGAGGTGGAGCTGCCGCCCGACGCGTTCACGCCGTCGTCGTTGGAGGTGACGGTGGCGGTTCCGCCGGCAATCAGGATGTGCTGGGCCTCAAGGCCCTCCTCCGATTCCTCCACCGTGGCCGTGCCTGCGGCGATTTTTAGCGTGTTGTACGCCTTGATGCCGTCATCGCCGGCGCTGACGTTGATGGTACCGCCGTTGATCAGGAGCCAGCCGCGGCCCTCGTCCGCGTCGTTGTCCGACTTGAAGCCGTCGCCGGCCGCGGTCACCTGGTACGCGCCGGACAGCAGCACGGCGTAGTCCTTGCCCACGATGCCGTCATCAGCGGCGTCCACGGTCACCGTGCCCGCGGCGAGGACCAGGCCGTCCTTTGAGGAGATGCCGTCGTTGTAGTTGCCGTCCACGGTCAACGATCCGCTGCCGGCGATGGTCAGGTCAGCCATTGAGTACAGGGCTGCGTTCGCCGCGTCCGTCCCCTGGTCCGCATACGTGGCCGCATCGCCCAGGGTGTTGGTGGTGCCGTCCTCGAGATAGACGATGGCCTCGTTGGCGCTCTGCACCACAAACGGGGAACCGGTTGAGCTGGTTATGCTGGCACCGTCCAGGATGATCCTCACTACGTCCTCTTCGCCGGCGGCGACCACCACCTGGCCGTCGGAGAGTGACCCGCTGAGGCGGTAGGTGCCCGCGGCGGTGATAGTGACGGTACCGCCGTCGACCTTTACAGCGTCCGACGACGTGCCGGTGGCGGCTTTGCTGGCACCGTCCGCCAGCGTCACGGCTACTTCGGAGGCGGCATCCCAGGTGAGGTCGTCGGCGTCGTAATGCGTGTCCTCGGCCAGCGTGTCCAGGGAAACTGCCTGCGTGGTGCTGGAAGCGACGCCCGAACTGGCAGCAGAGGACGAGCTGGCAGCGGAGGAGGTGCTGCTGATGGCTGAAACGCCGGTGGGGGTGGTGCTGGCAACGGAGCAGCCGGCGAGTCCGAGTGCGGTGGCCAGGGCGGCGACGGAGAGGTAGGTGCGGAGGTTTTTCATGGCAAGTGGTCCTTTGAAGGAGTTGGAAAGCTTTGGTGGGGGAATACCGGGAAGGAGTTGAGCGGAGCGGCTGAGATCAGGCAGCGGGGCGAAGTGACAGGCTGTGCCGCAGGGTGCGGTTCCAACGGTTGGCGGGCAGGTCCGGGCACAGCGCCGCCATCCCGGTGGCGAATTTTGAGATCCGGGAGGGCCGGACTCCGTGGGTCCAGAGATGCCGGTCGAGCGGGCCGGCGGTGGAGCCGGACTTGGTTTCCAGGATCACCGCTTCGTCCAGCACCCAGGGCGGATGGCCGGGCCGCTGCCAGGTCACGTCAGTGTCGATCGTGGCCCGGCTGCCGGATTCCGGGAGGAACAAGGTGCTCCGGTTGTACCTGGTTTCCAGCACCGGCTCGAGGCGGCCGGAAGGCATTGCGCCGACGGATGCCGTCAGCGTTTCGCGGACGTAGTCCAGGCCTTCCTCCGTCAGGCGGGCTCGGTCAGAGAGGTGGTACGGGATCCGTTCCTTGACGGTTGCCTCGCGGGCGCCTTCAGTCTTGACCTCCAGGAAGCTCACGGCGCTGTCCACGTAGGTCCTGGTGCGGATCTTGTAGCGGCGCCGGCGGCCGTGGGCGGCCAGCAGGTAGCTGTCGAGGTTGGCGGTGTCGAAGTAGACGGAGTCGTAGGCGAAGCTGCGGGAGCCGTCCATCTCGAGCACCCGCACGCCTTTACTGAACGAGCCCAGGAGTTGGCGGGCGAGCCCTGCGGGAACCACGTACTTCCGGTCAACCCGGGTCTGGAGTGCGGCTTCGTTGTTGAGCTCTTCGAGGCCTACGGGTGGAAGGTGGCGAAGGTTGCCGACGGCGTCTGTTCCGGTGGTGCTCATGCGGCACCTGCCTGCGAGTGGGCCATCGAAGCGGGCTCAGCGTGTGCGTGTTCGGTGGGCATGGGTTCGGCGGGCCGGGGTGCCGGTGCGGGTACCGCGGGGATGGCCAGCCGGGCGGGGAAAGCTGCGGGGGAGTAGGCGTACCGGACGTCAACGATGGTTTTGTCGTTGACCAGGTCCAGTTGCTGGATGGTTGCGGAGTGGACCTTGCCGTGCAGGACTTCCTCCAGCCGGGCGTAGAGTTCGCCGTCTTCGGCCACTGCCCGGTCCAGGATCACGGTCTGGTGGCGGTGTGCCGGCAGGACCCGGGGATGGTCTCCCACGAACATCACCAGCAGGATCAGGGCCATGAGGGATACCGTCAGCCAGAGGGGCTCGATGCCCAGGCCGGCGATGAGGCCCAGGGCCAGGGCTGAGAAGTAGTAGGCCACTTCGTGCTGGGCCAGCTCGGTGGAGCGGAGCCGGATGATGGACAGGACGCCGAAGAGCCCCAGCCCAAGTCCCAGGCTGGCAGCTGACCCGGACAACGCGGTGGCCACTGCCAGGACGCCGACGTTCATGCCCAGGTAGGACACCACCAGGTCGCGGCGGCGGTGCCGGCGGAGGTACAGGGCGAAGGTCAGGATGCTGATGGCCGCCAGGTCGGCGAGGATGAAGATCAGTGAGTTCATGGGATTCTCCGGGATGTTTTCGGTGGGCTTGTCTTTACTTTCGGGCCCCAAGCTGTGCAGGTGCTGTGCGGAGACCTAGCCGGATATATGAGTGCGGGCTGGTGCTTCGCTGGACGTGCTGCCGGCCTTCCCAAGGGAAGTTTTGCCGGCGAAGAGCCAGCGCTGCTGTGCGGCGAAGGTGGCCGCCAGCAGGAGGACCTCAGCCAGGATCTTGGCCGGCAGGGCGGGCAGCCCGGCGGCTTCGAGCAGCCAGATCACGCCGAAATTCGCGGCCAGCAGCACGGCAGCCAGGCTGAAATAGCGGACCACGGCAGCACTGGCCGGTTTGTCCCTGCCGTGTTCGAAAACAACGTTCCGGTTGACCAGGAAATTCACGACGGAGCTCACGGCGCGGGCCCCCAGCACTGCCAGGAGCAGCGAATCGACGGCCAGCGTGAGCAGCAGGAACAGGACGGTGTCCAGCAGGAAGGCCGTAAAGGAGGAAGCAAGGAACTTCAGCAGCGGAGCATAGATGCGCACTGAATCCGCAAAGGGCCGGAAATGCGAGCCCGAGTTGTGGTCCAGGTAGACAGTGGAGATCTCCACCGACTGGATGGAATAGCCGCCGGTCTTTGCTTCGAGCAGCAGGTTCAGCTCATACTCGTAGCGGTCGCCACGGACCGACCTTAACCAGGGGATCATTGCTCCGGGGTAGCCGCGGAGGCCCGTCTGGGTATCGGGGATGCGCTCGCCGGTGGCGAGGGTGAAGAGTGACCTGGTGGCGCTGTTGCCGAGCCGGCTCAGTGCGGGGACGTTGCCGGTGAAGGACCGGCTGCCCAGGACCATGGTGGCCCAACGCTGTCCTGCCCGGTTCTGGCGGAGGGTTTCCGCCACCCGTAGGATGTCCACCACTGTGTGCTGGCCGTCGCTGTCGGCGCAGACCACATCATGGCCCGGGAGGTTGTCCGCGATAAAGCAAAAGCCGGTCTTGAGGGCAAAGCCCTTTCCGCGGTTGCGCCCGTAACTGATGACATGGCACCCCAGTGCCCTGACGCCGTCGAACACGTCCCGGTACTGCGGGCCGCTTCCGTCGTCCACCACCAGGATGGGAACCCACGGTTCTGCGTCGCGGATGCTGCGGATCAAAGCCGGCAGCTGCTGGTCCGGCTCGTAGGCCGGGATCAGGATGATCATGGCCTTTCCTACTCCGCTATGTACAGGATGTCGGAGGTGCCGCGTTCCTTGTTTTCACCCAGCGGGTTGTTCACCAGGCCGCCGTTGAAGTACATGGTGGACGAGCCGCCGCCGTCGATGTTGTAGGCAGTGGTGGCACCAAGGCCCTGCATGATTTCGGCGAGGCCTGTCATGGTGACGCCGGCGCTGTAACCGGGGCTGCGGCCATCCACCACCACGAACACCAGGTGGTTTTCATCAATGATTCCGACGGCGGTGCGCGGCTGTTCGCCCTGGATGGAGTGGTTGCCGAAGTTGGTGTCCACCTCAACGTCCTCGATGCCCTCGGCCACCCCGCCGTTGTCCAGCAGGGAGGGGCCGAAGGAGAGGGTGTTCCAGACGCCGTCGGCCAGCAGCTGTTCGGCGGTGGTGGTGGTTTCGTCGTAGACCAACACCCTTCCGTCGCGGTAGAACGCCAGGCCCTGGCGGGCGCCCTCATCCCGGAACACCACGCCGTTGCGGATCACGATGCCGGTATCGCGGAAGCCGTAATAGTCGCCGTTGATCGCGAAAACCGCGTTGTGGGCTTCGGCGATGGCGGAGGTGGTTTCGGTGATGTTCTCACCAAAACTGTCGTTCGCGAAGGCTGACTGCAGGGCGGTGGCGTCATCGAGCACGACGTCGGCCACATAGTAGCTGACGGTGCTGTTGCCGCTGCCGGTGGTCACCTTGGAGATGTTGATATTGGAGGAACCGGATACGAAGGAGGTATCCGTGGTGACGGCGCTGGCGGAGGCCGTGTCCGCCGTCGTGCTGGTGGAAGTGCCCGCGGACGTTCCCGTGGAGGTGCCCGTCTGGCTGGCTTCGTAGGCGGAGACGTCGGAGATCTCCACATGCTGGACGACGAAACGGTCCAGGGCCCAGGCGGTGGCGCCGCCGGCTGAAAGGGTGAGGGCAACGGCCCCTGCTACCACGGCACGCCGGAAACGGCTGCCTTTACGGGGTTTGTTCTGCTGAGGAGTCATGCCTCATTTCTAGGCAGGCAAACTAGCAGAGGGATTTGCCGGGTATGTGTGGAAGCTGTGAAAGAGGAGCGGGAGCGGGACACAGCTGTTCGGCCAGATCCCGCAGTTCCCCGGGACGGAAGGGTTTGGTGAGGTAGGCGGCGGCGCCGGAGGCCACGCCTGCCAGCACGTCGTCGTTCTCGGACCTGGCCGTGAGGAAAAGGAGCGGCGCCTTGGTCAACGCGGCTACGGCTCGGGCCACCACGTGCCCGTCCATGTCCGGCAGGCCCAGGTCCAGGGTGACCAGTGAGACGGCAGGGTCTGCCGCGGCGGCGATGCCCTCCGCGCCGGTGGCCACAGCCTTGACCTCAAATCCTGCGCGTCGCAGGACGACGGTAATCAATCCGCGGATATCGTAGTCGTCTTCAACCACCACGCAGACGCGTTTCTTTTCCATTGGAGCCCCCCCGGGCGAAAGTTGGAATGAGTCTACCGCCGTGGAGCTCCGCCCGGGCTTAGGCGCAGGTGGTGGGCGGGTAATAATGCCGGGAAGCCGTTGCCTACCCGTCGTAATGGGTACGGGCAGGGCCCTGCCCGAGTGAGTTGACCACGGAGGCTGCCACGTCATGCAGCTTGGAATTCCGGGTGCTCGACGCCGTCTTCAGGATCTCAAACGCGTCCTGCTGGCTGCACCTGTTCTGGGCCATGATGATGCCCACCGCCATATCGATCACTGTCCGTGATTCCAGGGTTGCCCGCAGGTTGGCCGCAGTCTCGCTGTGATTTGCGAAGCGCACCGCAAGCCGCAGTGCCAGGGACGTCTGGCCGACGAAGTCTTCGGCAAACTCAAGCACGCGGGACTCAAAGCGGTTGGGGCGGCTCGAGTACAGCAACAGCGCCGCTTTCGTCTCGCCCTCCAGCTCGAACGGGACGGCCAGGACGGAACGGACGCCCTGGCCCAGCAGGGACGCGGAGTACTCCGGCCAGCGGCCGTCCTCCCGGACGTCCGGTACGGAGACCGTGGCCTGGGACGTGGAGGCCTCCATGCTGGGTGTCTGGCTGAACTCGTACTCGAGCCGCGCGACGGCCGCGGCGGCCGGGCTGCTGCTGGTCACAGTGGCAGCCTTCCGCTGCCGCAGCAGGGTGATGGCGCACAGCACCTCGTCGCCGGGCTCGGAAAGATTACGGGCGGACACCTGCGCCAGTTCGTTAAGGAAGTCCTCAACGTCAGAGCTGTTGAGGACGAGTTCATGCAGGTGCTCAGTTATTGAAGTGTCGGTTTTTGCTGTTGACTCGCGGGCCACGGTTTCTCGGTGTCATTCGCTCAGGGTAAAACGACCCGGCGGCACCATACCCCTTCCACCCGAAGGGGCGGCAAGCGGCTGAAGTCGCTGGATCGAAGAACTTTCCAACGGCCTGCTGCTAAACCGATATGCAGAAGTATATACAGCTCTTGCCTGTGGAGCCGTCGCTTTCGGGTCGGCGCGGCAACGGGCTGCCAGCACAACTGTAGGCCAGTCCCGGCCTCCGGCCCCCTCCCGGAGGCTGGCAATGTGGTGCCCGTTGTGGGCAGAATGGGGCAGCGCCGGGGCTGCCGGCGGCCGACCCGGAAACCAGCGGTTGCTGCGCCGCGGAGGGACAGGAACATGACAAGGCTGCTCATCATCGGTCCGCCCGGCTCCGGCAAGGGAACCCAGGCCGAACGCCTGGCCCGCCACTTCGGGATCCCCGCGGTGTCCACCGGTGAGATCTTCCGGAGCAACGTGAGCAGGGAGACCGACCTCGGCAACGAAGCTGCCAGGTATCTCGACGGCGGCGATTTTGTGCCCGACCACCTCACCAACGCGTTGGTCAAGGACCGCCTCCAGGACGCCGATGTCCGTTCCGGTTTTCTGTTGGACGGGTACCCCCGCACCGCACCCCAGGTGGTGGAACTGGACAACTTCCTGGCCTCGCAGGGCGGCTCCCTCGATGCGGTGATCGAACTGCGGGCCCCCGACTCCGAACTGGAACAGCGGATGCTGCAGCGTGCCCAACAAGAGGGCCGCAAGGACGATACCGTGGACGTGTTCCGGCGCCGCCTCGACCTGTATCACCGGGAGACCCATGAGGTGGTGTCTGTCTACGCGGGCAGGGGACTGCTGGTGCCTGTGAACGGCAGCGGCGACCCGGGCGAGATCACCGAACTGGCGATTACCGCCGTCGAACGCTTCATCAACGGAAAGGGAGAACGCGCATGAGGGTAGCAGTAACCGGGGGAAGCGGAAAGCTCGGACGGCATGTTGTCCGGCGGCTGGCGGATGACGGACACGAGGTACTGAACCTCGACCGGGCAGGGGAGCGGAACCCCGGGCTTGTGGTGGTGGACCTGCGCAATTACGGCCAGGTCCTGGACGTCCTGCTGGGCGTCGATGACCGGCACACCGGCTTTGATGCCGTGGTCCACCTCGGCGCCGTTCCCGCGCCGGGCATCATCCCGGACGCGGCCACGTTCGAGAACAACATGCTCGCCACCTATAACGTCTTCCAGGCAGCCCGCCGGGCCGGGATCAAGAAGGTGGTGTACGCCTCCAGCGAGACGGTGCTGGGACTGCCGTTCGACGTCGACCCGCCCTACATTCCCGTGGACGAGGAGTACCCGGCGCGGCCGGAAAGCACCTACTCCCTGGTGAAGCACCTCGAAGAGCAGATGGCGGTGGAGCTGACCCGTTGGGACCCGGAGCTGAGCATCTCCGGCCTGCGGTTTTCCAACGTCATGGATCCCGGGGACTATGCCAGGTTCCCGGACTTCGACGCCGACGCGTCCTTGCGGAAGTGGAACCTCTGGGGCTACATCGACGGCCGCGACGGGGCACAGGCCGTGGCCCGCGCCCTGGAAAACGGCAAACCCGGTTTCGAGGCGTACATCATCGCAAACGCGGACACCGTGATGAGCCGGTCAAGCGCAGGCCTCGCTGCGGAGGTGTTCCCCGGAGTCAAAGTCACCAAGGAGTTGGCCGAGCACGAGACAATGCTGTCCATCGACAAGGCCCGCCGGCTGCTCGGCTTCGAGCCCGAACACTCCTGGCGGAGCCACCTGCCGGGTACGCCTGGAGGCGGCACAAACTAACGGATTCCTGCCGGGCGCAGGAATCACCCAAGGTTGGCACAGGATCCGGCAAGGACCCGGACCCCGCCCGTTTTGGGGTCCTAATCTTTTGGTAAGGGCGGATGGATGTTTCACCCGCGCTGCCCACAACGCCAAAACAAGGACCCCAAAATTCGTACTCCCGCCTTTATGCTGTCCGCCGCAGCAGTGCTGGTTTCCGCCGTCGCGCTCTCCGTCTCTACCGTGCCTGCCTCGGCAGCTCCGCCGGCTGATACCGGTGCCGCCCGCTACATCGTCCAGTACGCCGCGAACGCGGACGTGGCAGCAGAGGCGGCCGGACTCCGGGCCCAGGGCGTCGCCGTGGGGCGTACCTTCTCGCATGCCGTCCGTGGCGCCGTGATCACCGCCAGCAGCGCCCAGGCGGCGGCCCTGGCGCGCTCCGGCCGCGTGGTCTCGATGGAAATGGACCTCCCCGCCAGTGTTTCTGCCACCGAGCAGCCGGCACCGTGGGGCCTGGACCGCATCGACCAGAAGTCCTTGCCCCTGTCCGGGTCCTACTCCTGGACCTCGTCCGGTGCTGGCGTGACGGCCTACGTGGTGGACACGGGCGTCCTGGCCTCGCACACCGATTTCGGCGGCCGGGTGGCCGCAGGCTGGTCTGCCGTGGCCGACGGTCTCGGCTCGAGCGACTGCAACGGGCACGGCACGCACGTCGCCGGCTCAGTGGCGGGCTCCAGCTACGGTGTGGCGAAGGCTGCCACCGTAGTGCCCGTGCGGGTGCTCGACTGCAATGGTTCCGGCTACAACTCCGATGTGGTGGCCGGGCTCGACTGGGTGGCCGCCAACCACGCCGCCGGGACGCCGGCCGTCGCCAACCTGAGCCTGGGCGGCGGCGCGAGCACCGCTGTGGACGCGGCCATCCAGGCAGTAATAAACGACGGCGTCACCGCGGTGGTTGCCGCCGGCAACTCTGCCGTGGACGCCTGCACCAGTTCTCCCGCCCGGGTTCCCGCCGCCGTAACCGTCGCGGCCAGCGACTCTGCCGACCGGCAGGCCTCCTTCTCCAACTTCGGCTCCTGCGTGGACATCTACGCGCCCGGTGTCGCAATCACCTCCGCCTACTACACCTCGGCCACGGCCACGGCCTCGATGTCCGGGACCTCAATGGCCTCGCCGCATGTGGCAGGAGCCGCAGCGCTGCTGCTGTCCCAGAACCCGGCACTCACACCGGCCCAGGTGGCTGCAGCGCTGGTATCCAACGCCACCGCCGGGGTAATCACCGGCGCAACCAGCGGCACGCCCAACCGGCTGCTCTTCGCCGGTGCTGCAGCGCCCGCACCGGCTCCAGCACCGGTTGCCCCAGCGCCTACCGTCACTGCTGTCACGCCGGGAGCCGATGCCACAGCCGTGACGGCCGGAACCAGCGTCACGGCCACCTTCAGCGCCGCGGTCCAGGGTGTCACCAGCGGGACGTTCCTGCTCAAGAACGCGGCAGGCAGCACCATCCCCGCCACCGTCACCTACAACGCAACCACCCGCACAGCCACCCTTGATCCGGCCGCCAGCCTGGCCACCGACACACGCTACACAGCGACCCTGGTGGGCGGAACCTCGGCCATCCGGGACAGCGCGGGCACTCCGCTGGCCTCCACCAGTTGGAGCTTCCTCACCGGGCCCGCGCCCGCAGTCACGAGCATCACCCCCGGCAGCAACGCGCTGCTGGTGCGCCGGGCCAACAACATCAGCGTCACCTTCAACGAGGCTGTCCAGGGCGTCACCGGAACCACCTTCACCATCAAGAACGCTGCCACCGGGACCCTGGTGCCGGCCTCCGTATACCGGAACGGGACCACGAACCAGTGGATCCTTGACCCCGCACAGCCGCTGGGCGCCAAAACCAAGTACACCGTGACCGTGACCGGGGGCGGTGCCGCAGTGCGCGACCTCGCAGGGAACCCCTTCGCCGGCCGGAGCTGGCAGTTCACCACGGGTTCCTTCTAGGTACGGGTCCGGACCGTTTCCAGCAGGAACTCCGTGCGCCCATGCACTGTGCCGTTGATCTGCAGCTCCAGCGCATGCAGCCCCGGATGGTGCACCCGGGTGGTCATCTGCCGGAATGCGTGGCGTTTGGACAGGCTCCGGCTCTCTCCCGGGGCAAGGGTCAGGGTGGAGATCTTAAAGACCTTCGCGGACTGGCTGCCGTTGGCCTACCACCCACTTTGTGTTGCTGTCCCTTGCGGCGAGCCAGCGCCGGGCGGTGGCAATAACAGCATCCGGGGCATGCCGGGCGAGGTCGTTGAGGTGGTTCGCCACCGAGCGCCGCACGTACTGTGAGGAATCCCGGTACAGGGCATCAAGAATGGGGAGGGTGGCTTCCGGGCGCTCGACGAGGACGGGAACGCGCACCGCCCACGGCAGATAGGGCCGGGTGCCCTCGCTCGCCAGGCGGCGCACATGCTCATCCGGGTCCGCCGTCAACTCCCGGATTGCTTCCAGGGCGCGGTCCGGGTCCTTGGCGAGGAGGCGCCGGATGGCGAATTCGCCGGTCATCACGCCCATCCAGGCTACCGCCGGGATACGACAGTATCCGGCGGTCGCCGATCACCCGCCGGAAAGCGCCCCTGCTTGCTGCCTCCGCCAGCGCCGCGGAACAGGGATAATCTTCACCCTAGGCAAACTTCACTACCGAGGGATGGACGTGCCGGTGGGACAGCAGGGATCAGCAGGCTCCGGAAGCAGCGGGAAAAGCAGGGGCAGATGGCAGAGCTTCCATGACAAGTTCGTGGTGGAGGAGCGCTATGTGGACCCGGCCGACAGGCGCAGGCTCTACCGCGCGGCTGCCATCCTGGTGGTGGTGGGGCTGGCAATCTTCCTCGCCACCCTCGTCAGCGTGGTCCAGGCCGACGGCCTCTCCGCTGCCGACGGGCCCGTGCGCGACTGGCTGCTCGGGCTGAGGTCCCAGACGCTGACAGTAGTCATGATCTTCCTGGCCATAGTCTTTGGTCCGATTGCCCTGCCTATCATCGTGCTGGTGGTGGTGGTCGCGTGGGGATTCGCGGCCAAGCATGCGTGGCGTCCCGTCGTCCTGGCGTCCGCGATGCTCTCCGGCGTGATCATTTCGCAGATCATTCTCCAGATTGTGCGCCGGTCCCGCCCGCCGGTGGAGCAAATGCTTTTTGGCATCGACCACACCTTTTCGTTCCCCTCCGGACACGTCCTCGGGGCCTGCGATTTCCTGCTGGTGGGCACGTTTTTGATCTTCTCCCGGCGGAAGAACAGGAAGGCCGCGGTTTCCGGGTTTATCGGGGCGGGGATCGGCGTTGTGCTGGCCTCCGTCAGCCGGTTGTACCTGGGCTATCACTGGCTCAGCGACGCGCTCGCCTCGGTCTCGTTGTCACTGGCGATCCTTGGCGCAGTCATCGCCCTGGACACCTGGCGGACGGCAAGGATTCCGGGCGAGCGGATTACCGGCGAACTCTCGAAGGCTGAAACACCGCGGGAATGAGTGCCGCGATCAAGAGCGCGGCCGGGACCGGGCCCGTTTCAAGGCCCGGTGGAGTTTGAGGTTGGTTTCCTCCAACTCCAGCACTTTGGCGACACCGGCGAGGTTCAGGCCCTGCTCAAGGAGTTCGCCGATCCTTAGCAGCACGGCGATGTCGGCATCGCTGTACTGCCGGGTGCCACCGGAAGTGCGGGACGGAGTCAGCAGGCCCCGCGTCTCGTAAAGGCGGATGTTCTGCTGGCCGGTGCCTGCCAGTTCCGCCGCAACTGAAATGGCATACACTGCACGCACCTTCGCAGGCGCCGGGCCCCGTCCTGCTTCCTGCTCTGCCATCGGTTCTCCAAAATTTCCTCTGTGGCGATCTTGTTTCAGTTTCCCATGGGTGCTATAAAAAATCTATATCCACCACCATAGATAACGTGGGTGGATATGTCACCGAACCAACATCAGACGAGCTGAAGGAGTGGGAAATGATGTTGATGCGCACCGACCCGTTCCGTGAGCTGGACCGGCTCACGCAGCAGGTTTTCGGAACCTCTGCCCGCCCGGCTGCCATGCCCATGGATGCCTGGCAGGAGGACGGGGAGTTTGTTGTTGCCTTTGATCTTCCGGGCGTTAAGCTCGATTCGCTGGACCTGAACGTTGAGCGCAACGTCCTTACGGTTCGCGCCGAACGCCAGGACCCCACGCAGCCCAACGTGGAGCTGGTGGCGTCTGAGCGTCCCCGCGGTGTTTTCAACCGCCAGCTGATCCTGGGCGACACGCTGGACACGGACAATATCAAGGCCAGCTACGACCAGGGAGTCCTGACGCTGAGGATCCCTGTGGCGGAGCAGGCCAAGCCACGCAAGATCGAAATCCAGAGCCAGCAGGGTGAAATGCAGGAGATCGGAAGCTAGGACCCTCCCGCCTGCGCCGGGCGACCCTTGCGGTTGCCCGGCGCCGCCACCCACGCCCGGACAGGCCTGGAACCGGAAGGCTGAGATGAGCGAGATCCCGGACCACTACGCGGCGCTGCGTGTCCCGCGGGACGCCACGCAGCAACAGATTTCGCGCGCCTACCGGGCCCTGATGCGCAGTCGCCACCCGGACCTGGATATGGGCAGGGCAAATGCAGGCGGGCAGGATCCGGTGGTGGAACTGCCGGCACCCGACGGGGAACTGCTGCGGATCATGCAGGCCTTCGCCGTTCTGCGCGATCCGGCCCGGCGGGCAGCCTACGACCGTGAGGCAAAGGCGGTGCCGGCAGCATCGGCGTCGGGAACCGCGCGGGATATTCCGGTGCGCAAAGTCCAACGCCGGAGCGGACCTTCCGGGACCACCATCAGGATCAGTCCCGTGCACTGGGAAAGCGGACCCTGGGCGTAGCGGCCCCGAAGCGCTCCTACGCAGGCACCTGATCCAACGGATACCTTCAGCCGCCCGGGAACCAACCCTTGCGGCAGTACCTTGAGAGGCGGAGAACCGAATGAGCGATTGGCGCCGCTACGACTCGCACCTGATGCCGGCGTTCCATGAGCGTTTCGAACAGCGCTGGGGCGAAGGCACCGCGCCGTTCCTGGACCCCGAAGAACACGAGGAGCCCCTGCCCCGTGCCCAGTGGATTAACGCTACAACGGGCGCTGCCCTGGCCGTGGTGCCGGTATGGACATCGGAGGAAAAGCAGCAGCGGTCTTTTGGCGTCTTCTATCTTCCGCCCGGGGGAGACATCTGGGTCCTCCGGCCGGGCTACACGGGGTACCTTGAACCGGCCGACGGCGATACGGAGCACCTGGTGACGCTCCGCAACGATGCCTTCCGCAAGGCCGTGGCGCACGCGAAGGAATTCCTGTTCGGCGAGCAGTAGCCGCGCGGGACTGGACCGGCTGCCCGCTGGCGGCGGTGAATTGTGTTGAGTCCCCGGACACTGGCAGGGCGCCCGGCACGGAGCACAGGAATCGTGCGAGGATATGGTCCTGACCTCGCGCGGGTCCAAGGAGTGGCGCGCGTACCGTCCTGTCCGTAGTAAGGGTTGATTCAATGCACATCTCCGCCAGGGACCTCGCCGCACGCATCCCGCAGGGGTTCACGCTTGGGGTTGCCACGGCAGCGTTCCAGATCGAAGGCGCACTGGAGGAGGACGGCCGCGGACCCGCGGGCTGGGATGCGTTTGCGGCCAAGCCCGGCGCCATCGTAGAGGACCAAAGCCCGAAAGTGGCCTGCGACCATTACCACCGAATGCCCCAGGACGTGGCCCTCATGAAGCAGCTGGGCGTTGACTCGTACCGGTTCTCGTTCGCCTGGCCGCGCATCCAGCCCACCGGCAGCGGTCCGGCAAACCGGGCCGGCCTGGCCTTTTACGACCGGCTCCTGGACGAACTCCTGGCCAACGGAATCTCGCCCATGGCCACCATCTACCACTGGGACACACCCCTGGCCTTGGACGAGGACGGCGGGTGGATGAACCGGGACACCGCATACCGCCTGGGCGAGTACGCCGGCATCCTGGCCGAGGCCTTCGGCGACCGCGTCGCCCGCTGGGTGACCATCAACGAGCCGGCCACGGTGAGTACCAACGGATACACACTCGGCCTGCATTCGCCGGGCAAGGAACTCCTCCTGGGTGCCTTCCCTACCGTCCACCACCAGCTGCTGGGGCACGGGCTCGCCGTGCAGGCGCTGCGCGCCGCGAAGGTGCCGGGCGAAATCGGCATGACGAATGTCTACTCGCCCATGGTCCCCAACTCCATCAACCCGCTGGACTACCTCAGTGCGGGCCTGATGGACCTGGCCCAGAACCGGCTCTACGCCGACCCCGTGCTCACCGGGAAATATCCGGACGTGATCCGGGCCGCCAAGTTCTTCAGCTCGTTCGAGCACCCCGAACAGGACATGGAACTCATTTCCCAGCCGCTCGATTTCTACGGGCTCAACTACTACATGCCAACCAAGGTGGCTGTGGGCCCGGGTGGCGGGGCGGTGCCGGCGAGCATGGCCGAGGCCATGGGCAGCGACCTCAACGCAGCCGGCAGTGGAGGCACCCCCTTCCACGTGGAAACCTGGCCGGAAGCGGACATCACGTCCTATGGCTGGCCCGTGAAACCGGAATACATGGCGGTCGCGCTGAAGGAGATGGCCGAACGCTACCCAAACCTGCCGCCCGTCATCCTCACCGAGGGCGGGGCCAGCTTCGAGGACATCATCGTCCGGGACAAGTCCACCAACACCCGGTTCATTCCCGACGAGCGGCGCCTGAAATACCTCTCCGACCACCTTGACGCAGCGCTGCGCGCTACCGCCCCGGGTGGTGTGGCTGAGTCGATTGACCTGCGCGGCTACTACGTGTGGTCCCTGATGGACAATTTCGAGTGGTCCGCGGGCTACAACCAGCCGTTCGGGCTGCTGCACGTGGACTTCGAAACCCTGGAGCGCACCCCCAAGGCCTCCTACTTCTGGTACCAGGAGCTCATCGAGGAGCGCGACCTTGCCGCTGCGGCGGACGTTGCCATCGCGGCGGCCGTCGCGCCCGAAGGGCTCGATCCGGAGGTCCTGGATGCAGAATCGCCCGACGACGGCGTGGCCCCGTTGGGTGCCAGCGCCTAGGCCGGCTGCGGGTTAGGGCAGCGCGCTGCCGGGCCAGGCCTGCAGTGGGAACTCAACGCTGGAGGACGCCCAGCATGGCCAGCTGTTTGGCGATCCCGGCGCCATCAGGGGAGTAGATCCACGGCACCCGGGACGTGGTGTGGTCCCCGTCCTCGGAGTGGCCACCTGCGAATACGGACTCGCTGATGGACAGTTGGCGGATCGCGATGGCGGCAACCTTGTCCGGGTTGTCCTGCGCGAAGCGTGAGTAGATCGCTTCATCGTGCTGGCCGTTGTCGCCGATGAGCAGCCAGCGCATGTCCGGGAATTCCTTGGCGAGCCGCTCGAGGTTGCGCAGCTTGTGGTCCTGGCCGCTGCGGAACCAGCGGTCCTGCGTCAGGCCCCAGTCCGTCAGCAGCAGGGCTCCGGCCGGGTACATGTTGCGGCTCAGGAAGCGGGCCAGCGTGGGCGCTGCGTTCCAGGGGCCGGTGGACAGGTAGACCACCGGTGCGTCCGGGTACTCAACGGTAAGCCGGTCCAGCAGCACCGCCATGCCGGGCGTGGCCATGCGGGCCCGTTCGCTCAGCACAAAAGTATTCCAGAGGGCCAGGAAAGGCCGGGGCAGCGCCGTCACCATCACGGTGTCATCGATATCCGAGACGATGCCGAACTTCACGTCCGGCGCGATGACGTGGATCAGCGCCTCGGCAGGCTCAGTACCTTCCGCCCGCAGGATGGCCGTGTGCCAGCCGGGCGAAAGCCGGACGTCCACCTCCGTGTCGATCAGTCCGCCCCGGTCCGCCCGGACATGGGTGACAACATCGCCGATGCTGATTTCGACGTCGGTAAATTGCAGCGGAACACTGGTGAAGGCACGCCAGCCGCGGACGTTCTGGTTGCCATTGCGCGCCGCATGATCGGCTTTGCTCCCCGGCAGCGGCTTCTGCGTGAGCAGCACCCGGCCCAGCACCCGCACCTGGCTGGTGGAGCCGTAACCCTGGTACACCACGGTCTGGGGATCGAACTTCCAGCGCCTGGCCAGCCGGATCCGAACCGAGTTAACGGCGTCCGAGAGCCAGTGCGCGAGCCGGAACACCTGGTTCCCGGAAAGTGCGTCCGGAGAAAAGGCGGGCGCTGTGTTCTGTGGAGAATCCTTCGGAGCCGAGTCCATGGCTCCACTCTGCCACAGGGCGGCACGAGCGGGAGAGGAACCGGACGTCCGCAGACGCTTCATGACGTTACCCTTCGCCAAGGATCCCGCGCAGGGTCTCGGCGTTCCGCACGGCGTTCCCGCCGCCGTCGTTATTGAAATAGGCGTAGACGTCCAGGCCGTTGCCCGCCCACTCGCGGATCCGGTCCGCCCACCACTGCAGGTCCGCATCGGAGTAGGAGCCCGCGTAGAGGTGCTGGTGGTCCGGGCCGTGCAGCCGCACGTAGGCGAAGGGGGCGGTGGTCCGAAGGATGCAGGGTAGGTTGGCGCCGCTCATGATGCAGTACGCTGCCTGATGCCGCTCCAGCAGGGCAAACACCTCGGAACATTCCCAGCTCGGGTGCCGGAACTCCACGGTCACCCGGATCCAGTCCGGCACTGCGGCGAGGAAGTAGTCCAGCCGGGCATCGTCCCGTTCCATGCCGGGCGGCAGCTGGACCAGCAGGACTGCCCGCTTGTCACCGAGCTCGTGCCAGCACCGGGTGATGCGCTCCAGCCAGACCTCCGGTTCGTTCAGCTTCCTGGCGTGGGTCAGTCCGCGGGGTGCCTTGACAGACATGCTGAACCCGGCGGGAAGCCGCTGGTTCCAGCCGGCAAAGGTGGTGTCGCGGGGCCAGCGGTAGAAGCTGGCGTTGAGTTCAACCGTATGGAACCGGGCCACGTAATGCTGCAGCCTGTCCTTCACGGGCAGCTTGGGCGGATACAGGACGTTTTCCCAGTGGTCGTAGCTCCATCCGGAGGTTCCGATGTGGATTGCCATGTGCCTCCCGTCACCGCTGCCGTTCTTCGAGGCTACACCCGGCGGGCTGGTCCACTCCGGCACCGGCTGTGGCAGGGTAAGGTCATGGCGCGAATTGAAGACTATGCGGTTGTCGGTGACCTCCATACCGGGGCACTTGTCAACAAGGAAGGCTCCATCGACTGGCTTTGCCTTCCCCGGTTCGATTCTCCTGCCTGCTTCAACGCGCTGCTGGACACACCTGACGCCGGACGGTGGCTTTTGGCGCCGGCCAGCGGCGGCCCGTGCACCCGCCGCGGCTACCGGGACGGCAGCCTGATCCTGGAAACGGAGTGGGAAACCCCGGACGGTACGGTGCGGGTCATCGACTTCATGCCGCCGCGCGACTCGGTGGCTGACATCGTCCGCATCGTCGAAGGCGTCACCGGAAGCGTGGAGATGCACAGCGAACTGACCCTCCGCTTCGATTACGGCCACATCATCCCCTGGGTGCGTAAAGACGAGTACGGCCTGCACGCGATCGCAGGTCCGGACGCCGTCTATTTTGTGACCCCTGCCCCGCTGCGCGGAGAGAACATGCACACCGTCAGCGACTTCACGGTCAATGCGGGCGAACGGGTTCCGTTTGTCCTCACCTGGGCTCCGAGCCACGTGGGGCGGCCGCATACTGTCGACGCCGCAGAAGTACTGGGCACCACTTACGCGTATTGGCGGGGCTGGGCCTCGCAATGCACAGTGGAGGGCCAGTACAAGGAAGCCGTGCTCCGTTCGCTGGTGACGCTGAAGGCCCTGACCTACGCTCCCACGGGCGGGATCGTGGCGGCCGTGACCACGTCGCTGCCGGAACAACCGGGCGGGCCCCGTAACTGGGACTACCGCTACTGCTGGCTCCGGGATGCCACCATGACGCTCCAGGCGCTCCTGGCTGCCGGCTACACCGCCGAAGCGGCCGCTTGGCGGGACTGGCTGCTCCGGGCCGTGGCCGGCGACCCGTCAGACCTCCAGATCATGTACGGGATCCACGGTGAACGGCGCCTTCCGGAAATGGAGCTGCCCTGGCTGAAGGGCTACGAGAACTCCACGCCGGTGCGCATTGGCAACGGCGCTGCCGAACAGCTCCAGCTGGATGTGTGGGGTGAGGTGCTGGACTGCCTTGCGCTCACCCGCAACTCCCTGCTGACGCACTCCGATGAGGCGTGGGACCTCCAGATTGCGCTGATGGAGCACCTGGAGACCATCTGGGACCAGCCCGACAACGGGCTCTGGGAAATGCGGGGGCCGCGCCGGCACTTCACGCACTCGAAGGTGATGGCCTGGGTTGCAGCGGACCGGATGGTGAAGGGCGTGCGCGACTCAGGGCTGCCCGGGCCGGTGGAGCGCTGGGAAAAACTGCGGGACACCATCCGCCGGGATGTGATGGCCAACGGGTTCGACGCCAAACGCAACACTTTTGTGCAGTCCTACGGGCGGCCGGAACTGGACGCCAGCCTGCTGCTGATTCCGCGGGTGGGCTTCCTGCCGGCGGACGATCCCCGGGTGATCGGGACCATCGAGGCCATCCAGCGGGAGCTGACCGAGGACGGATTTGTGCTCCGCTACCGCCCGGCCGATTCGGACGACGGGCTGCCGGGCGATGAGGGCGTCTTCCTGGCTTGTTCGTTCTGGCTGGTGGAAGCGCTGCTGGGTGCCGGCCGCCACGAAGAATCCCGGAAGCTGTTCGAGCGGCTCCTGGACCTGCGCAACGACGTGGGGCTCCTGAGTGAGGAATGGGGCGTCCGGCTTGGCCGGCAGCTCGGAAATACACCCCAGGCCTTCAGTCACTTCGCCCTTGTGACTAGCGCTTTGGAGCTGCATCAGGATACGGTTCGGCGAAGTGACACCCCCATTCCACCGGAAACGGCAGAAACGCGCTGAGGCGGCGCATCCGGGGCATCCGGCTTCTCCTTCGCGAAATAGATAAGTATACTTACTAACACTTCATGGAGTGCCCCCAAAAAGCACAAGCCGTGACTGATGGAGGAGTGATTGCAATGGCCGGGTATTTTGAGCTCGTGGACGCGCCCGACGGCGGCTATAGGGTCCGGATGATGGACGGTACCGGGAACCTGATGGCCATCTCGGTCACCTTTCCCACGAAAAGGGCCGCCGTTGCCGGGGTGGCAATGGCCCGGGAGATTGCCGGCACGGGCCTCATCAGGGACAAGAGCCATGACGGTGCCGGTACGGTCATCAGGGAACGCGTGCGTCCTGTGAGCAGCCCCAAGGAGGATGCGTCCCGGGCCCGGAAAGCCGCGGATGCCAAGCGGGCTGCGGTCAGCTGATGGTGCCGCAAGGATACGAGTCCCCTGACAGCGGACGCCGCCGGGGGATTCTCTTTGACGTTGACGGCACCTTGATCGATTCCTCGTACATCCACACCATCTCCTGGTGGGGTGCCTTCCGCCAGCAGGGCTACGACATCCCGATGGCGTCGATCCACCACTTTGTGGGCATGGGCGGCGACCGGCTGGTGGACAACCTCCTGCCGGGCGATCGGGACAAGTCCCTTGATTCTGAAATCATGGCCAGCCATGCCGCTCTCTACGCCTCCCATTGGCCGGCACTGCGCAGGTTCGACGGCGCCAAGGAACTGCTGGCCCAGTGCCATGCGGTGGGCCTCGCCGTCGCGCTTGCATCCTCCGCGCGCAACCAGGACCTGGAGGTCATGAAGGCCACCCTGGACGCCGACGCATTCATTGATGCCGCCACCAGTGCCAATGACGCCGAGGAAAGCAAACCTTCCCCCGATATCCTTTCCGCTGCGCTGGAAGCCCTGGGCGTGGAGGCGGCGGACGCCGTGTTCGTGGGCGATGCCGTGTGGGACATGAAGGCCGCCGCCGCGCTGGGTATCCCGGCCATCGGCGTCACCTGCGGCGGGGTCAATGCCGCCGAACTTCGGGAGGCGGGTGCTGTAGAAGTCTACGAAGGGCCGCGCGACCTGCTGGATAACCTGGTTGCCAGCGCCGTGGGCCGGCTCCTGTCGCCGGCCTCCTGATCCTGCCTTAGAGCGTCTGCCCGCCGGTGACGGCGTCCTCGCCACCGGCATTGGCTGGCTTGTCCCAGGAAACCGCCACCCGCACGGAGCCGTCGTCGCCCCGCTCAATGTCCGTCACCACGTCGGTGACGCTCGCTCCCATCTCCACGATCCTCTGCCGGTAGGTGCGCACGAGCTCCTCCAGGCTGGCCTCCGACCATTCTCCGGGACGCATCCGCGTGGAGATCTCAACGGGTTCCGGCTGGTAGAGCGACATGATGTTCCTCTTTCATTCGTCATCTCTGGTGGTCTGGCCCTTCCTACGCTAGGAGCAGCGGGCCGGGACGACAAGACTTTCATCAGCCTGCTTACTTTTTTGCCTGCCAGCCGCTAGCGTCGAAGAAAGGGCATGACGCCCGGATCCAGAGAAAGGGAGACTGTGAAAGCACTGACGTGGCAGGGAAAACGCTCGGTAAGCGTGGCAGAGGTGCCTGATCCGGTAATCCAGGAGCCCACGGACGCCATTGTCCGGATCACCTCCACCGCTATTTGCGGCTCGGACCTCCACCTGTATGAGGTGCTGGGCCCGTACATGCACAAGGGTGACGTCATAGGGCACGAACCCATGGGCATCGTGGAGGAAGTGGGCAGCGGCGTCACCAACCTGCGCAAGGGCGACCGCGTGGTGGTCCCCTTTAACATCGCCTGCGGCCACTGCTACTTCTGTGCCCAAGGCCTGCAGTCCCAGTGCGAGACCACCCAGGTCAAGGACAAAGGCTCCGGCGCCGCCCTCTTTGGCTATTCGGAACTGTACGGTTCCGTCCCCGGCGGCCAGGCTGAGTACCTGCGCGTCCCGCGCATGCCGACTACGGTCCAATCAAGGTGGGAACAGAACTTCCGGACGAACGGTACCTGTTCCTCTCCGACATCCTTCCTACTGCCTGGCAGGCCGTTGAATACGCCAACGTCCCGCCTGGCGGCACCCTGGCCGTTTTCGGCTTGGGACCCGTAGGGCAGTTTTCCGCCAGGATCGGCGTCAACCGTGGTTTCCGGGTAGTTGGCGTGGACCCGGTCCCCGAACGGCGGGAGATGGCAGCACGGCATGGGGTGGAAACTCTCGATTACACCAAGGATGTGGCAGACCAGCTGAGGGAAATGACTGCCGGACGGGGACCGGACGCAGTGGTGGACGCCGTCGGCATGGAAGCGCACGGATCCCCTGTGGCCGGGTTCGCGCACCAGGCACTGGGCCTGCTGCCGGACAAGCTGGCGCAGAAGGCGATGGAGACGGCAGGCGTGGACCGGCTGGCTGCTTTGCATGCGTCCATTGACGCCGTGCGCCGGGGCGGCACAGTGTCCCTGAGCGGGGTCTATGGCGGCCAGGCCAGCCCCATGCCCTTGCTCACCATGTTCGACAAGCAGATCCAGTTCCGGATGGGCCAGTGCAACGTGCGGCACTGGACGGACTATCTGCTGCCCCTGGTGGAGGACGACGCCGATCCGCTGGGTGTGATGGATCTGGTCACCCACCGCTCAGGGCTGGAGGGGGCGCCGGCGCTGTACGAGAAGTTCCAGAAGAAGGAGGACGGCTGCATCAAGGTGGTCCTGAACCCTTAGTTTTCGCTGCACAGGCTGTTGAGGGCTTCCAGCGCCACATCCTGCATCTCATAGATCACCGGGTTCAGCTGGAGCGTTGGCGGGGCCGGCGGGTAGGCAACTGACAAGGTCAGCTGCCTGCTGCCGTCCTCGCTGGTCATGGTGACCATGCCGTAGCCGTCGGTGTCGCCGGGAAGGCCGTAGTAGAAACGGTTGTTGCATGTGTTGTTCCACCGCCGCAGGGCAAAGCCGTAATACTGCGAGAAGCCGCCTTTCATGGCCGTCACCTGGTCCGGCGGGAGCAGGCTGCCCTGCAACAGGGCGGCGTAGAACCTGTTTACGTCCTCCACGCTTGAGACAACTCCGCCGGAGGGCAGTTCGGCCTGCCACGCAGGACGCGCCACGTCCAGCTGCTTGCCCTCGACCGTGACGTAACCGTGCACCATGCTGGCCGAAGGCCCGCCGCCAAGGCTGGTTGCGGCCAGACCCAGCGGTTGCACGATATCTGCCGTCAGCACGCGGCTGAGGCTTTGGCCGCGCAGCCGTTCGATGATCAGCCCCAGGGCTGCGTAATCGGACCGGGAGTAGTTGAAAATCTGCGCCAGCCGCCGTTCCCAGGGAAGGGTGGCGGCCAGGGCCAGCTGGTGTTCAAGGCTGAGCGGCCGGTTCATCGTCTCCGCCCAGGTACCGGAGGCCAGAAGGGGGACGGAGAAATCGGGAAGGCCGGATTCGTGGGTCAGGAGCTGGCGGACGGTGATCGGCCCGGGCGGATGGAGGACGCTGCCGAACTCCGGGAGGTAGTCGCTGGCCTGGCGGTCCAGGTTGAGTTTGCCCTCCTCCACCAGTTTGAGGACCGAAACGGCAACCATGGATTCGGTGATGCCGCCGATGTGGACGGGATCAGTCGCCGTTGCGGCCTCGCGCGTTTCCAGGTTCCGGACGCCGGCAGCGTGCGTCCAGCTGTTGCCCTGGTTCCGGACGGCGATCAGTACCGCGGGCGCGCCTTCCTCCAGCATCCGGGAGCTGAAGGACTCCAAGAGGGTGAAGGCTGCCGGTTTGTCCGGTTGGGGCGGACGCGGTTCCCCGGTGCAGCCCGCTGACGGCGCCACCAGCAGGACTGTGCACAGGGCGGCCGCGATCCGCTTCCACGGCCGGCCCTGGGTTGTGCCCATAGCACCCATTTTCCCCCAACTGGGTAGCGCCAAGTGTCGTTTTGAGGCTCCAAAACGACACTTGGCGCTACCTGGTTGGGGGAGGGTGCTCAGGTGAGGCGCACCTGGCGGTTCATGTCCTTGTAGAGCAGGTAGCGGAACTCGCCCGGGCCGCCGGCGTAGCAGGCCTGCGGGCAGAAGGCGCGGAGCCACATAAAGTCGCCGGCCTCCACCTCCACCCAGTCGTTGTTCAGCAGGTACATGGCCTTGCCCTCCAGGACGTACAGGCCGTGTTCCATCACGTGGGTTTCCGGGAACGGGATGACGCCGCCGGGCTGGAAGGTCACGATGTTCACCTGCATGTCGTGGGCCAGATCGCTGGAGTCCGTGAAGCGGGTGGTCTTCCACGCGCCGTTGGTATCCGGCATCGACGTGGGCTCAACGTCCTTTTCGTTGGTGACGAAGGACTTGGCCTCGAAGCCCTCAAGGCGCTCGTAGGCCTTGCGGATCCAGTGGAAGGACACGACATCGTCGGAGACGTTCTCCAGGCCCCACTCCGAACCGGCAGCCAGGTAGGCGTAGCCGCCTTCCTCCAGCTGGTGCAGCTCGCCGCCAAGGGTGAGGTTGACCCTGCCGCGGGTAACAAAAATGACGCCTTCGACGCCGGCCTCGAACTCGGCCTTGGGCGCGCCGCCCCCGGGGCTGATCTCCACAATCAGCTGGGAGAACGTCGTGGCGAAGCCGGAGATGGGGCGCGCGATGATCCAGGAGCGGGTGTTCGAAAAGCCCGGCAGGTTGGACGTGACGATGTCCGTCATGACGCCCTTGGGGATCACCGTGTAGGCCTCGGTGACGATGGCCCGCTCTGTGGTCAGGTGGGTCTGCGGCGGCAGACCGCCGGTGGGGGAGTAGTACTTGCCCATAAAAGAGATCCTTACCTAGGAGTTGGAAGTGATGGCGAGCCGCGGGTGCGCCAGTCCGGTGAGCTGGGGGATGCCGACGCCGGCAAGCGCCTGGACTTCCTCCGCACCGACGGCGCCACACTGGACGCCGCGCAGCACGAAGGCTGCCAGGGCCCGGGCAGTTGCTGGCTCGTCCATGACGCCGCCTGCGGTCTGCTCCACGTAGTTCCGCAGGCGGGCTGCAGAGGCCGGAAGGCCCTGCCGGTAGAAGGCATAGGTGGCGGCGAAGCGGCTGGGCAGCTGGGCCGGGTGCAGGTCCCAGCCCTGGTAGAAGCCACGTTCCAGCGACCGCCGGACCAGGCGGCCGTGCAGCTGCCAGGCGTTCTCCACGTTGTCGCCCACGGGAATGATGTTGGTGGATCCGTCGGAGAGCCGGATGCCGGTACCGGCCACCGCCAGCTGCATCACTTCCTTGGCGAAGTCAGCCACTGGGTGCTCCATGGACTGGTACTCGGCGGAAATCTGCAGGGACGCCGAGTAATCGTACGTGCCGTAGTGCAGCCCGCTGATGCGGCCCGGAACGGCGTGCGGCAGCTGCGCCACCGGCGAGGTTCCTTCCGGCCCCAGGATGAGTTGCGGCGTTTCCACCTGCACCTCGAAGCGGAGCCGGCCCGCGGGGAGCGAGTGGACTTCCTCAAGCCTGGACACGGCGTAGTCCATGGCCTGGACCTGGGCCACAGTGGTCACCTTGGGCAGGGTGAGGACCAGCCCCTCGGGCAACTCACCGGCTGAGGCGAGGCCGGAGACGAACAGGTCCAGCGTGCGCAGCCCGCGGGCACGGGTGGCCGCTTCAAAGCACTTGAACCGGATGCCGATGAACGGGGGAGCGGAGCCGGCCGCGACGGCGGCGGCCACCGCGGAAGCTGCAGCAACCGCGGCGGCGTCCTCGGTGTCGTCGCCCCTGTCCCCGAAACCATCCTCAAAATCGAGCCGCAGGTCCTCGATCGGTTCGCTGGCGAGCTTCGCTTCGACGCGCGGAGCGACCGCCCCGGCCAGTGCGGCGTCCTGGCCCAGCAGCACGCCGAGCTTTTCCAGCCCGCCGTACGCGGCCGCCGTCGCCAGTGCTTCGGCGCCCCACTCGGCAGCGAACGACGGCGTGAACCGGTCCGCAGGCACGTACACCGTATGGACCGGCTGGCGGGAGCCATCGTCGCCCGGGTAGTTCTGCTCCAGCAGGCGGTCGGTGGCGGCCAGCTGCCCGTCGATGCGCGCCAAGTCCCCCGGGGACAAGGACGGTTTGGGTGCTGCTGCCATGCCTCAGCCCACCAGTTCGTAGGCCGGGGTGGTGAGGAAGTCCGTGTAATCCTCGGAGAGGCAAATGTCCGCGATCAGTTCGCTGGCAGGCTGGTAGTAGCGGGTGAACGCTTCGTCGCCCACCTCCGTGCGGAGCCGTTCGGTTTCCTCGCCCAGGATCCGCTCCACGAGTTCCTTTGTCACCGTGTTGCCGGTGTCTGCGAGGACTGACTTGTTGCGGATCTGCTGCCACACCTGTGAGCGGGAGATTTCGGCGGTGGCGGCGTCCTCCATCAGGTTGTGGATGGCCACTGCACCGTTCCCGGACAGCCAGACCGCCGTGTAGGCGACGGCCACGTAAAGGTTGAGCCGCAGCCCGGCCTCGGTGACCTGGCCCCCGGCGGAGGTGACGTCCAGCAGCTGCTCCGCCGTTACCGAAACCTCGGGGCGTTGCTTGTCCAGCTGGTTCGGCTTGTCCCCTAGCACCGCATCGAACACCTCGCGGCAGGTGGGCACCAGGTCCGGGTGCGCAACCCAGGAACCGTCGAACCCGTCGTTGGCCTCACGGGTCTTGTCTGCGCGGACCTTGGCGAAGGCCGCCTCGGTAACCTCCGGGTGGCGGCGGTTGGGGATGACGGCCGCCATGCCGCCCATCGCGAAGGCTCCGCGCTTGTGGCAGGTCTTGACCAATAGTTCGGTGTAGGCGCGCATGAACGGCGCGGTCATCACAACCGAAGCGCGGTCCGGAAGTACGAACTCCTCGCCGGCGTCCCGGAAGTACTTGATGATGCTGAACAGGTAGTCCCAGCGGCCGGCGTTGAGACCGGACGCGTGGTCCCGCAGCTCGTACAGGATCTCGTCCATCTCGAAAGCGGCCGGGATGGTCTCGATCAGCACCGTGGCGCGGATGGTGCCCTGGCCCAACCCCAGGTAATCCTGGGCGAAGACAAAAACGTCGTTCCACAGCCGGGCCTCGAGGTGGCTCTCCATCTTGGGCAGGTAGTAGTACGGGCCCTGCCCGCTGAGCACCAGCTGCTTGGCCACGTGGAAGAAGTGCAGGCCGAAGTCCACCAGGGCGCCCACCGCCGGTTCACCGTTGAGGAGCAGGTGCTTCTCCGGCATGTGCCAGCCCCGGGGGCGGGCCACCACGACGGCGAGCGGAGCGTCCGTGCGGAGCCTGTACTCCTTGCCTTCGTCCGACGTATAGCTGAGGGTGCCCTGGGCGGCGTCGCGGAGGTTCAGGATGGCGTCGATGACGTTGCCCCATGTGGGGGTGCTGGCATCCTCAAGGTCCGCGAGCCACACCTTGGCGCCCGAGTTCAGTGCGTTGATGGCCATCTTTGCCGGCGAGGCGGGGCCGGTCATCTCCACCCGGCGGTCCTGCAAGGCTGCCGGTGCCGGCGCAACCCTCCAGTCGTCGTCGCGCACGTCCTGCGTCTCCGGCAGGAAGTCCAGCTTGCCGGTTTCGGCCACGCGCTGCCGCTTGACGGCACGGGCTGCCAGGAGCTCGTTGCGGGTGCCGGCGAAGCGCGTGTGGAGTTCCTCGATGAAGGCAAGTGCCTTGGGGGTGAGAATTTCCTCCGCGCGTTCAATGGGCCGGGGGTCTGTGACGGTGATGGCCATTTCTGGTCCTTTCCTTGTGCTGAAGTCAGGCAGTGAATCAGGCGCTGGCCAGGGCGGCTTCGGGTTCCTCGGCTGCTTCGGCCGCGGTTGCCAGGTTTGCGGCGTGGGCGGCAGCTGCAACGGCTGAGGCAACATCGGCGGCCACGTGGGGATCGAAGACACTGGGGATAATGTAGCTGGCATTGAGCTCGTCGTCAGCTACCCGCTTGGCGATCGCTTCCGCGGCGGCCACCAGCATCTCCGGGGTGATGTCTGATGCGCCGGCGTCGAGCAGGCCGCGGAAGAAGCCCGGGAAGGCCAGTACGTTGTTGATCTGGTTGGGGAAGTCGCTGCGGCCGGTGGCTACTACGGCGGCGTGCCGGGATGCGACGACCGGATCGATTTCCGGCGTCGGATTGGCCATGGCGAACACGATGGCGTCCGCGGCCATGGCGGCCACCTGCTCCTCGCCGATGACGTGCGGGGCGCTGACGCCGATGAACACATCCGCACCGACGAGTGCCTCGTGGAGCGTGCCGGCGAAGCCTTCCTCGTTCGTATTCGCCGCGATCCAGCTGCGGTGCTCGTCCCCGTAAGTCTCACCCGAGTGAATGGCACCGGAGCGGCCGGCGGCGACGATGTGCTGCGCGCCCTGTGCCTTGAGGAGCTGGATGATGGCGGAGCCGGCCGCGCCAACTCCCGAAACCACGATCTTCACCTCGTCCAGTTTTTTGCCCACCACCCGCAGTGCGTTGACCAGGGCCGCGAGGGTGACGATGGCGGTGCCGTGCTGGTCGTCGTGGAAGACCGGGGATGTCCAGCTCCGCGCGGAGCCGGTTCTCGATTTCGAAGCAGCGCGGGGCGGCGATGTCCTCGAGGTTCACACCGCCGTAAACCGGGGCGAGGGCCTTGACGATTTTGATGATCTCTTCGGTGTCCTGGGTATCCAGGCAGACAGGCCAGGCGTCCACGTTGGCGAACTGTTTGAACAGGGCAGCCTTGCCCTCCATCACGGGAAGTGCTGCAGCGGGGCCGATGTTGCCCAGGCCCAGCACGGCAGAACCGTCGGTGACGACGGCGATGGTGTTGCGCTTGACGGTCAGGTTGCGGGCCGCCGCGGGGTCCTCGGCGATGGCGAGGCAGACGCGGGCGACGCCGGGAGTGTAGGCGCGGGAAAGATCGTCGCGGTTGCGCAGGGCTACTTTGGGGACAACTTCCAGCTTGCCGCCCAGGTGCATCAGGAAGGTGCGGTCCGAGACGTGCTCGACGGTGACGCCGTCGAGCGCGTTAAGGGCGTCCTTGACCCGGGCGGCGTGTTCGTCGTCGGTGGTGTTGCAGGTGACGTCCACGACGAGTGTCTCGTGGTGGGATTCGCTGACGTCCAGTGCGGTGATCGCGGCACCGGCCGCTCCCACGGCAGCAGCGAGTTCGCTGGTGGCGCTGAAGCTTGACGGTGCTTCCACACGCAGGGTGATCGAATTTCCGGGGCTGGGGTTCGCCATTGAATGTCCTCCTGTTGGGCCTCGTATCGGGCCGTGTCCGGTCTGTCTCCCGAAACCAATGTTTTCGTATTATGGATATTATTATCTACAAGATGGAAATACAAGCCCTCCGAATAAGACTGAAAGGGATGCATCGCGGTGCGTGGTGGGGTGCGGTATGTTGGGTGTTCTAAGCAACTCTTTTCACGATGCGGATAAGAGTTGTCGGATTCCGAGCCGTAGGAGACAACGGAATGGCAGAAAAAGCCTCGGGCGGCGTGCAGTCGGTAGAGCGCGTCTTCGAACTGCTGGAGCTCATCACGAACGCGGGCGGTGACGTTACGCTCAGCGAACTGTCGTCGTCCACAGACCTTCCGCTGCCCACCATCCACCGCCTGTTGAGGACGCTGGTGTCCCTTGGCTATGTCCGGCAGCTGCCAAACCGCCGCTATGCACTGGGCCCACGGCTCATCCGGCTGGGCGAAGGAGCCAACAAGCAGCTTGGTGCCGTGGCCCGCCCGCAGCTGAAAACACTGGTGGACCGGCTGGGGGAGACCTCGAACATGGCGGTGCTGGACTCGGACATGGTGATCTACGTGGCGCAGGTGCCCTCGCTGCACTCCATGCGCATGTTTACCGAGGTGGGCCGGCGCGCCCACACCCATGCCACCGGCGTCGGGAAGGCCATCCTGGCCCAGCTGGATGACGAGACGGTGCGCGGCATTGTGACCCGCGCCGGGATGCCGACGCCCACCGTCAAGAGCATAGGCGACGTCGAGGACCTCCTGGCCGACCTGAAGCTCATCCGCGAGCGGGGCTACTCCATTGACGAGGAGGAGCAGGAGCTCGGTGTGCGCTGCTTCGCCATGGCGGTGCCCAACGCTCCCACCCCCACCGCAATCTCGGTGTCCGGTCCCGTCTCCCGGGTGGACGAGAACTTTGCGGACAAAGCGGTGCCGGTCCTCCGCGAAGCCGCCGAGGCCATCTCGCTGGAACTGAACCGCACCTGAATCCACTCCTTTCGCTGACCACGACGGCGGCCCCTCCTTTCCGGAGCGGGCCGCCGTCTTTGGTTCGGTGGTGCTAGTGTTCTGACGCCTTCTCGGTCGACTCGATCCGGACTTCCTTGCCCTCGCAGTCGATGAGCTTGCCGCCTTCATAGCGGTCGCCGTCGGCCAGGCATTTCAGGTCCTCTTCCCGCACAACCCGTTCGGTGCCGGCCACGAACACGGACTGGTTTTCGGAGTTGCCGGCTTTGAGGTGGTTGAAGAGCAGGTTCAGCAGGATGGCCATCACGGCGGCTGAGCTGATGCCGGAGTGGAAGATGGTGCCGAACCAGGACGGGAACTTGTCGTAGAACGCCGGGGCGGCGATGGGGATCATGCCGAACCCGATGGAGGCGGCAACGATGATCAGGTTCATGTTGTTCCGGTACTCCACCTTGGACAGCGTGCGGATGCCGCTGGCGGCCACCGTGCCGAAGAGTACGATGCCGGCACCTCCGAGCACAGGCGTCGGCACTGCTGCGACCACCCGGCCAAGGACCGGCAGCAGACCCAGGATCACGAGGATCAGGCCACCGGCGCTGACCACGAAGCGGCTCTTGACACCCGTGATGGCCACCAGGCCCACGTTTTGGGCGAAGGCGCTTTGGGTGAAGGAGTTGAACAGCGGGGAGATGGCGCTGGAGAGCATGTCCGCCCGGAGGCCGTCGCCGATCCTCTTGGAGTCGACTTTGGTGCCCACGATCTCGCCCACCGCGATGATGTCCGCTGAAGTCTCGGTCAGGGTCACCAGGATGACGATAAGCATGGAGATGATGGCGGCGATCTCGAAGACCGGCGGGCCGAAGGCGAACGGGGTGGGGAAGGCGACGATTTCGCCCTGGCCCACTTTCGAGAAGTCGGCCATGCCGAAGGCGAACGCGATCCCGGTGCCCAGAACCATGGCCAGCAGGATCGAGAGACGGGAAATCGCGGCGCTGCCCACTTTGCTGAGCAGCAGGACGATGGCCATGGTTGCTGCGGCCAGTCCGATGTTGGCCATGCTGCCGTAGTTGTCGGCCTTGTTGTTGCCGCCCATGGCCCAATTGGCCGCCACCGGCATCAGGGTCAGCCCGATGGTGGTGATGACCGTTCCGGTGACCACCGGCGGGAAGAACCGGATGATCTTGGAAAAGAGCGGTGTGATCAGCAGGCCGATCAGTGATGCCGCGATGACCGACCCGAACACCGCCTGGATCCCGCCGCCGCCGTGCACGATGGCCACCATGGTGGAAACGCCCGCGAAGGAGACACCCTGGACCAGCGGCAGCTGCGAGCCGAAGAAGCGGATGCCGACGGTCTGCAGGATGGTCGCGAGCCCGCCGACGAAGAGGCAGGCCGCGATCAGCAGGCCGATATCCTGCGAGGACATCCCGGCCGCGGCGCCAATGATCAGGGGCGGGGCGATGATGCCGCCGTACATGGTGAGGACGTGCTGGAAGCCGTAGGCGAAGGTGCTGGCAATGGGAAGGCGCTGGTCCTCCGGGCGGCTTGAGCGGGTGCCTTTTCCGGCGGCAGCAGCGGCCGGTTTCTTTCTGGTGTTCATGGCAGACTTTCTTGGTTCATGGCAGACGACATTGTCTGGCTAACGGGGTCTGGCTAACGGTGTTGAAAGACGTTGCTAGGGCGGGGCCGCTCCTCGAGAAGGAGCGGCCCCGGAAAACGGGAAGTGCGGCAGCGGGTTTAGCAGAAGCCGGCGATGCCGGACCAGGCGATGTCCGCAGGGGTAGCGTCCTCGCGCTGGACGGTGGCCTCGATCAGGCCGTAGGGGCGGTCCGCGGCGAAGAAGACCTCATTGGGGTTGTCGAGGCCGAACGGCGAGAGGTCCACCAGGAAGTGGTGCTTGTTGGGCATCGAGAACTTGATCTCGTCGATCTCGCTGTGGGCTTCCAGTACCTTGGTGCCCATGTCGAACAGGGTCTGCTGGAGGGCGTGGGAGTACTTCTCCGTGAAGCCTTCGAGCAGGAGTCCCTTGACGTCGTCGTAGTTCTTGTTGAAGTCCAGGGCGCTGAAGTCGGTGCCGGTCTTGAAGCGCCAGCGGGCCGAGACGTCGGTGGCCAGGATGCGGTCGGTGGTCTCGGGCAGGGTGGTGTACTTGTCCTTCGGGTAGCCCACGAAGCCGGATTGGGTGGATTTCAGGACGGTCAGGTCCTTGAGCCCGGAGATGAGGTGGGTGGTGGCGCCGTCGCGGACCAGGACCGCGGTGCGGACTTCCTGGCCGTTGCGCACGAAGGAGTGATCGTGCTCGGCGCCGTGGGCCTGGATCCGGTCCCAGCTGTAGGACTCAGCTTCCCAGCGGCCACCGGTGACCCAGTCGAAGCTGGAGGTGAAGTGCTCGCCGAGGCGAAGCAGGAACGCCTCGGGGGAGCCGACGCCGTCCCGGGCGAACGCGTAGATGGTGTTCTTCTGGGTGTCCGTGGCCACCACGTGGGCGTTGTCGCCTTCGAGGTGGGCGGCTGCGAAGTCGCCGCGCAGCTGCGAGGTGACGTTCAGGTCTTCGATTTCGTGACGGTCGCTGTCGCGGGTGATCTTGACGACCCGGACCTCGGCCTTTCCGTACTGGTTTTCGCCGAGGATGAATTTGCTGCTCATGGTCTGTCCCAACTTCCGGTATGTGGAACCTAGGTTCCATCACTGAGATTAAGCGCGCGTTTCAAGCGCGTTTCCGGTGGAGCCGACCCAACAAAAAAGAGCCGGCATCCATTGATGCCAGCTCATTACAACCCTGCCTGCTGCTCCCAGGTTACGTGACATACACCACGAATTGACATCAGCGTACCTCCGGAAATCGGTGGTGTACATCACAAAGCGAAAATTCGGTTTGTGACCGCGAGGCATCCGAACCATTGACGAAGCCGTTGGCCACAGCCTAGGCTATTCCACATAGCAAAAATTCTTTTCCATTTTGCGGAACTATTCCCAACAGCCTCGAAGGAGGATCAGATGTACCAGCAGGACAGCACCCCGGTTTCACCGGCACCCGCGGCGGCACCCTCGGTCCAGGAGTTCTACGTCCCCCTCGGCGGCGGAACGGATCCGGACTTCTACCTGCCCGCAGATCGTGAGCACGTTCCCGGCCGCTTCTCGCGCTGGGTCCAGGCGCTGCCGGGGTTCGCCCCGCGCTCCTAGGCTGCCGGGCCGGCGACGCGCACGTTCGTTTTCGCGGCTCAAAAGGACTGGCGAGACTCCTATTCGGGTCTCACCAGTCCTTTGCTGCGTCCCAGCTGAATCTGCGCGTCGCATAAGGTGCCGGGGGAAACCGGCTACCCGTGCACCAGCCGCCGCGCAGCCGCGGAGTGCTCCGCGATCAGCCCGGCGACATCGAGTCCGGGGATCTGGCCGTCCACCACCCGCCACTGCCCGCCAACCATTACCCGGTCGGCCCGGTCCGCGGCGCACAGCAGCAGTGCGGCCACCGGATCGTGGCTGCCCGAGAACCGCAGGTCATCCAGCCGGAAGAGGGCAAGGTCCGCCTGCATTCCCGGAGCCAGCTGGCCGAGCCCGGACCGGCCCAGCGCTGCAGCCGAGCCGCGGGTGGCCCAGCCAAGAGCCCGCTCCACCGGAACATCGGCGCCGTAGCGCAGCCGCTGGAGGTAGAGCGCCTGGCGCGCTTCCAGGATCATGTTCGAGGCATCGTTCGACGCCGAGCCGTCCACGCCCAGCCCCACGGGGACTCCGGCGTCCTCCAGTTCCAGCACCCGGGCAGTTCCTGAGGCCAGGCGCATGTTGGAGGTTGGGCAGTGCGCGACGGCGGTGCCCGCAGCTCCCAGCCTGGCAATCTCCGCGTCGCTGAAGTGGATGCCGTGGCCGAGCCAGGTGCGGTCCGTCAGCCAGCCCACGCTGTCCAGGTAGTCCACGGTCCGAAGCCCGAACATCTCCCGGCAAAAGTCCTCCTCGTCCAGGGTCTCCGCCAGGTGGGTGTGCAGCCGGACGTCCAGGCGTTCGGCGAGCGCGGCGCTTTCGGCCATGATCTCCTTGGTAACCGAGAACGGCGAGCACGGTGCCAGGGCAATCTGGATGACGGCATCGTCCCCGCGCTCGTGGTACTGGTGCACCAGCCGTTCGCTGTCGGCGAGTACCACCTCTGCTGCCTGCACTGTCGACTGCGGCGGCAGGCCGCCGTCGTCCGTTCCCAGTGTCATGGACCCCCGCGTGAGGGTGGCCCGCATGCCCAGCCGGCGGACGGCCTCCACCTGGATGTCGACCGCATCCTCCAGGCCCGCCGGGAAGAGGTAGTGGTGGTCGGCAGCCGTGGTGCAGCCGGACAGCAGAAGTTCCGCCAGTGCAACCGTGGTGGCGAGCTCAAGGTCCCTCGGAGTGAGCCGGGCCCACACTGGATACAGGTTCTGCAGCCAGGGAAACAAGGAGGCGTTCGCCACGGGGCCCCAGGCGCGCGTGAGGGTCTGGTAGAAGTGGTGGTGCGTGTTGATCAGGCCCGGAAGCAGCACATGGTTTCGCGCGTCGAAGATCTCCTGGCCCGGCTGCGAGGGCGCCTGCCCGGCTGCGAGGACCTCGGTGATGACACCGCCGCTGACCACCAGGCCGCCCGAGGCGTCGAGATGGTTGGCGGTGAAAGCCGCCTGCGGGTTTTTGATCCACAAACGGGAAGCGGGGGAGGGCGTCACAGTTGTCCTTCTTCTGAGCGCTGGAGGTTTCATTCCAGCTCAGTGAGACCCTGTCTGCTGATCCAGGTGGCCGCTCCGTGCCGGTTCAGGTGCCCGGCAGCATTGCGGCTGGCACCTAGGCTAGGTGGAGCGGCCAACGGGCGTCAATGCCTTCAGAATGTGACTGGAGCCGTGAAAACCGCGAAACATGGATTTCACATTGCGAAATTAAAATTCCAGGAAACTATGGCGCAGCCCACATTCCGGTGCTAATCTCGATCTTGCCAAAGGCGGGCACCGGGTCACCGGGAAGCTATCTACCAGGCGCAACTTAACCTTCACAGCACATGCTGAAGCCTGGTAACCGTTCGCACCTGGTTCTACTGGTCCTGCACTCGGCATCAGGCTTCCCGGCAAAAGGAAGTCGCATCATGAGTACCACCGTCACGGCCGAACAGTTTCTGGCCAGATCCATCAGGTTGGCCACGGCCAACGTCCTGAACAGCGGAGGCCCCTTCGGCGCCATGATCGTTACGGCTGACGGCCGGGCGTTCGACGGCGTCAACCGCGTCACCGCAGACAACGATCCCACCGCACACGCAGAAGTCACCGCAATCCGCACGGCCTGCCGCGAACTCGGCACCTTCGACCTCAGCGGCGCCGTCCTCTACACCAGCTGCGAGCCATGCCCCATGTGCCTGGCCTCCGCGCTCTGGGCCCGGGTGGAAAAGGTGGTCTTCGCCGCGGACCGGCATGACGCCGCTTCCGTTGGCTTCGATGACGCCGTTTTCTACGAATACTTCGACAACCAGGACAGGGACGCCCTGATGCCGGTCTCGAAGCTGGTGCTGGACGATCCCGGGGCTCCCGCCCCGCTGGAACCGTTCAACACCTGGAACACACTCGAATCCAGGATCGACTACTAGGCCCGGCGGCTGACATGACCATCCTGGACAATTCCCACGAGGAGCATTCGGCTCCAAGTCCCCGCACCCGCAAGCCCGCAACGGGCACTCCCCAACCGCCGGCGCCGGACTCTTTCCTGGACCGGTTCTTCCAGGTCACCCAGCGCGGCTCCACCCTGGCCCGCGAATTCCGCGGCGGCCTGGTCACCTTCTTCACCATGGCGTACATCGTCATCCTCAACCCCCTGATCCTGGGCGGTTTCACCGCGGAGAACGCCCCCACCGACGTCGCCGGGGGCTGGCTCTCAGCGGCACAGATAGGCGCCGTCACCGGACTCACGGCCGGCGTCATGACCATCCTTTTCGGCCTCATTGCGAACCTGCCGTTCGGCCTGGCCGCCGGGCTGGGCATCAACTCCTTCCTCGCCGTTTCCGTCATCCACGAGGTCACCTGGGCGGAGGCGATGGGCCTGGTGGTCATCAACGGCATCCTGATCGTCCTCTTCGGGATCACCGGCGCCCGCACCGCCATCTTCCGCGCAGTGCCCAAGGAGCTGAAGGCCGCCATCACGGTGGGCATCGGCCTGTTCATCGCCTTCATCGGCTTCGTGGACTCCGGCTTCGTCCGGGCGACGGCGGGCGGCCCGCCTGTCCAGCTGGGCGACGGCGGCTCCATCACCTCCATCCCCACCCTGGTGTTCGTCGTCGGCCTGCTGGCCATGGGCATCCTGGTGGCCCGCAAGGTCCAGGGCGGGCTGCTGATCGGGATCGTGGCCACCACGGTCCTGGCCGCCGTCGTCGAAGCAGTCCTGAAGATCGGCCCGGCCAGCGATACCAACCCCGGCGGCTGGCACCTGAACACCCCCGTTCTCTCGGGCCAGCTGGTGTCCGCACCGGACCTGGGCCTGGTGGGACACTTCGACCTGTTCGGCGCCTTCGGCCGGATCGGCGGACTGGCTGCCACCATGCTGGTGTTCACCCTGGTGTTCACCAACTTCTTCGATGCCATGGGCACCATGACCGGCCTGGCCAAGAGCGCCGGCGTCGCCCACAAGGACGGCACGTTCCCCCGGCTGAAGTCCGCCTTCATCGTAGAAGGCTTCGGCGCAGTGGCAGGCGGGGCCACCTCGGGCTCGTCCAACACGGTGTACATCGACTCCGCCGCCGGTATCGGCGAAGGCGCCCGGACCGGCCTCGCATCAGTGGTGACCGGCGTCCTGTTCCTGGGCTCGATGTTCCTCACGCCGCTCACCAGCGTGGTTCCGCTCGAGGTGGCGGCCGCAGCGCTGGTGGTGGTGGGCGCGATGATGATGGCGCAGATCCGCGAGATCAAGTTCAGCAAGTTCACCGTTGCGCTGCCGGCCTTCCTCACCATCGTCACCATGCCGCTGAGCTACTCGATCGCCAACGGCATCGGCGTGGGCTTCATCAGCTGGGCGGTCATCGGTGCCTCATCCGGGAAAGCCAAGAAGATCCACCCGCTGATGTGGGTGGTCAGCGCGGGCTTCCTGGTGTACTTCGCCCGCGGCCCCATCAACCTGCTGCTGGGCGCCTGACCGCGCCCGAAACATTGGGGGCCGGGCCAAGGCTTGGCCCGGCCCCCGATAGGAACGACAATATGGACACCACCGCAGCGCGGAAGAAGGAGTGCCGCCATGCTTGACCTGATCCCTTCACTGAACGGCTGGGCCCCGGCCCTTGCCCGCCAGCGGTTTGCGGTGGCCACCATCGTCCGGGCCAGCGGCTCGGTTCCCCGGCCGGTGGGCACCTCCATGCTCGTGGCCGACGGCGGCGCTGTCCTGGGCAGCCTGTCCGGCGGCTGCGTGGAAGGAGCAGTCGTGGCGGCGGCGCTTGAGTCACTGGACGACGGCGTCACTCGCCTTGAGACGTTCGGCTTCAGCGCCGAAGATGCGTTCGCTGCCGGCCTCACCTGCGGGGGAGAGCTGGACGTGCACATTGAACCGGCCAACAAAACCCAGGGCTGCCCGCTGGGTGAGGCTCTGCGGCAGCTGGCGGCTTACGCGCCGGATGAACCGGTGGCGCTGGTCCGCAAACTGGACCTGCGGCCCGACGGTGGCGGCAGCAGCGCCGTCGTCCTTCCCGAACCTGGTTCCGCCAGTGTCTCCGGACATCCCGAACTGGCTGCCCTGCTGGACATGTTGCCGGATACCATGCCGGACATGGGCGGACACGTTGAAGCAGGAAGGGCGCGGGCCGCCCGGCTTGAGTCCTTCCTGCACAGCGGGGCGACTGGCGTCCTGAATCTGGCCGGTGCCGGCCTATGCCTGGGGGAAGCCGCCGTGCTGGTGGAGTCCCGGCTCGCGGCGCCCCGCCTGCTGGTCTTCGGCGCCAACGACTTCAGCGCAGCTTTGGTACCGGCCGCCAAACCGCTGGGCTACCACGTCACCCTGGTGGACGCCCGCCCGGCCTTTACCCGCCAGGCACGGTTCGGAACCGCCGATGAAGTCGTCACCGCCTGGCCGCACCACTACCTCGCGGCAGAAGCGGCCGCAGGACGCGTGGACGGCAGGACAGTCATCTGCGTCCTCACCCACGACCCCAAGTTTGATCTTCCCCTGCTCGAAACCGCGCTGGGACTGGACACCGCTTTCATCGGAGCACTCGGGTCACGGCGCAGCCATGTCCAACGGGTGGACGCGCTTCTGGACCGGGGTGTGCCCCCCGAGCGGATCGCCGGGCTCCACTCACCGCTCGGCCTGGACCTCGGAGCAGTAACCCCCGCGGAAGTGGCGGTCTCCGTCCTGGCCGAGCTCATCGCCGCCCGCAACAAGGCAGCATCGCACCAGCCGTTGAGGGAGACCTCCGGCCCCATCCACCAGCAGGCCGCGCCATCGGCGGACACACCCGCCCCGGCCCCCATCAACGTTAAGCACCAGGAGATCGTATGGACATGAACACCATCGAGGCGGTGGTCCCCACCACCGACCCCGCACAATGGCGCGACGGCGACGCCTGGCTGGCCGGCGGCACGGTGTTGTTCTCCTACGGCAGCTTCGCCTTTGGGCCCCAGCCGTTGAAGCGCCTCCTGGACCTGGGCTCGGCCGGCTGGACGCCGGTCAGCGTGACAGATGCCGGCATCGAGCTCGCCGCCACCTGCACCATCGCGGAGCTCTATAACCTCCCCGGGCAGCCGGGCGTCTTTCAGGAAACCTGGCCCGCATTGGACCTCATCCGTCCCTGCTGCGACTCCTTCGTGGCCTCCTTCAAGGTGTGGAACATGTCCACAGTGGGCGGCAACCTGTGTACGTCCCTGCCCGCGGGCCCCGTCATCTCGCTCTGCGCCGGACTGGACGGCACCGCCACCATCCTTGGCCCCGGTGGCGCCAGCCGCAGCGTGCCGGTGAGCGACTTCGTCACGGGCGACGCGACGAACTGCCTGGCACCCGGCGAGCTCCTGCGCAGCATCCGCCTCCCGGCGTCGGCCCTTGCCTCCCGGGTGGCGTTCCGCCGGCTGTCGCTGAGCAACCTCGGCAGGTCCGGGGTGCTGCTGATTGGAAGGCTCGACGCCGGTACGTCCTTTGTCCTCACCGTCACCGCCGCCACCAAACGGCCGGTGCAGCTGCGCTTCGACGCCCTGCCGGACACCGATGCCCTGGCCGCGGCACTCGACGAGGCGATCCCCGCCGGCCTTTACCACAACGATATCCATGGCCTGCCTGTTTGGCGCCGGGATATGACGTACCGCCTGGCCGACGAGATCCGGGCCGAGCTCACTGCCTCTGAAGGGGCGCCCGGGCTCCGGGTCTCCGGCGACTTCTGGCCGCCATCGGACCGGGGACACCATGCACCAGGACTCCGCGCACAGCAGGAAGGGGCCTGAGCATGGCCATCGAGATCAACGGCGAACCGGCTGAAACTGCCCCGCGGCCCGGCCAGTGCCTGCGCACCTACCTGCGCGAACAAGGCAGCCTGGGCGTCAAGAAGGGCTGCGACGGTGGCGACTGCGGAGCCTGCACCGTGCACGTGGACGGCACTCCGGTACACAGCTGTATCTATCCCGCCGTCCGGGCAGAGGGGCACGCTGTCACCACTATCGAGGGCCTGGCTTCAACGGCAGGCGACGGCGCGGACCTCCACCCCGTCCAGCAGCAGTTCATGGAGCGGCAGGGCTTCCAGTGCGGGTTCTGCACTGCGGGGATGGTGATGACGGCCGCAACGTTCGATGACGAACAGAAGGAGAACCTGCCCCGGAACCTGAAGGGAAACCTCTGCCGGTGCACCGGATACCGGGCCATTTCGGATGCCGTCTGCGGGGCTGCCGGCCACCCGGCTCCCAAAGGTCAGGGCTCCGGAATTGCGGGGGAGGGGCAGCCGGACCCGGAGCCGGGGCAGCTGGGCGACGACGTCCCCGCACCTGCCAGCCGGGCAGTGGTCACCGGCACCGCACGCTACACTCTGGACGTCCCCGCAGACCAACTCCAGGGCCTGCTCCACCTCAAACTCCTGCGCTCGCCGCACGCGCATGCCCGGGTGCTGTCCATCAACACCGACGCAGCGTTGAAGGTCCCCGGCGTGGCGGCGGTTTTCACCCACCAGGACGCACCGGAACAGCTGTTCTCCACGGCCCAGCACGAACTGTTCACCGATGACCCTGACGATACCCGCGTGCTCGATGACATGGTGCGGTTCCGGGGCCAGCGCGTCGCCGCGGTGGTGGCTGAAACAGTAGCCGCCGCCGAAGCAGGGGTGCGGGCACTGGAGGTTGAGTACGAGGAACTGCCCGCGGTCTTCTCACCGCAGGACGCGCTCCTTCCCGGCGCTCCGCTGGTCCACGGGGACAAGGACGGAACGGTGGCCCGCATCTCCCGCCCGGACCGCAATGTGGTGGCCGAGCTCCACTCCGAACTGGGGAGCGTTGCCGAGGGCTTCGCCGCCGCGGACTTCATCCACGAACACACCTACCGCACCCAGCGCGTCCAGCACGTGGCCCTGGAAACCCACGCCGCCATCGCGTCGGTGGACGGCGAAGGCCGGCTGCAGGTCCGGACCTCCAGCCAGGTGCCGTTCCTGGTCCGGCGGACCCTGTGCCGAGTTTTCGGGCTTCCGGAGAAGCAGGTCCACGTGGTGGCCGGCCGGGTGGGCGGCGGTTTCGGCGGGAAGCAGGAGGTCCTGACCGAGGACATCGTGGCGCTCGCAGCCCTCAAGCTGGGGCGGCCCGTCCAGCTCGAACTGACCAGGACCGAGCAGTTCACCGCCACCACCACCCGCCATCCGTTCACCATCAAGCTCAAGGCCGGCACCAGCAATGACGGCCGGCTCACGGCCCTGGAACTGGATGTCCTGACCAACACCGGCGCCTACGGCAACCACGGGCCGGGTGTGATGTTCCACGGCTGCGGCGAATCCCTGAGCGTGTACAACTGCACCAACAAGAAGGTGGACGCCCACGCGATGTACACCCACACGGTTCCAGCCGGGGCATTCCGGGGTTACGGGTTGAGCCAGATGATCTTCGCCATCGAGTCGGCTATGGACGAGCTCGCGGCCGGCATCGGCATGGACGCGTCCGAATTCCGCCGCCGGAACATGGTGCGCGAAGGGGACCGGATGCTGTCCACCCAGCCGGAGCCCGAGGAGGACGTCCACTATGGCAGCTACGGGCTGGACCAGTGCCTGAGCCTGGTCCGTGACGCCCTGGCCCGCGGCCGGGAACGCTACCGGGCTGCCGGCCTGGACGAACTGGGGCCGGAGTGGCTCACCGGCGAGGGGACCGCGCTCTCCATGATTGACACCGTGCCCCCGCGCGGCCACTTTGCCCATTCCCGGCTCCGGCTCCTGTTGGACGGAACGTACCAGGCCGACGTCGGGACCGCCGAGTTCGGCAACGGCACCACCACCGTCCACGCCCAGCTGGCGGCCACGGCGTTGTCCACGGAAGCGGTGCGGGTAGCGGTGCGGCAATCGGATACCGACCTGGTGGAACACGATACCGGGGCCTTCGGCTCCGCGGGCACTGTGGTGGCAGGCAAGGCAACGCTGGCCGCCGCCGAGGAACTGGCCGTACGCGTCCGCGCGTTCGCCGCGGGGATCCACCAGACCCAGGCCTCCGCCTGCGTGCTCGACGGGGATGCCATCATCATCGACGGAATGCCCGTGCCGCTCGCTGAACTCGCGCAGGCGGCTGCGGAAGCCGGCGTCGAACTCGCAGCGGAAGGCCGCTGGGGCGGGACGCCTCGGTCCGTGGCCTTCAACGTGCACGGTTTCCGGGTGGCGGTGAACCGCGGGACGGGCGAGCTGAAAATCCTGCAGAGCGTGCAGGCGGCGGACGCCGGTGTGGTGGTGAATCCGCGCCAGTGCCGCGGCCAGATCGAGGGCGGGATTGCCCAGGCCATCGGCGCCGCTCTGTATGAGGAGGTGGTGATTGACGACGACGGCAGGGTCACCACGGACATCCTGCGGCAGTACCACATCCCCACCTTTGCGGACGTGCCGCGCAGCGAAGTGTACTTCGCGGATACCAACGACAAGCTGGGCCCGCTCGGTGCCAAGTCCATGAGCGAAAGCCCCTTCAATCCCGTGGCACCCGCCCTCGCGAACGCCATCCGCAACGCCACCGGAGTGCGATTCGGCACCCTGCCGATTGCCCGGGACAAGATCTACCTGGGACTTAAGGAAGCGGGGCTGGTGCCCAACCTGCAGCGCTCGGCTCTCTGAGGGCGGCGCGTGCCCCTTGCCCGGCGGCGGCATGACCGGCGCGGCGGGGGCCGTAAAATTCCGGCGGCTGCGCAACCGCCCCCTATAGTCAAGGGATGGAACAGCGGATTTTAGGCAAGACCGGACGGAACGTCTCCATTGTGGGGCTGGGAACCTGGCAGCTAGGCGCGGACTGGGGCAACGTGGACCCCGCCCAGGCGCAGGCAATCCTGGCTGCTTCCGTTGAAGCGGGAGTGAATTTCTTCGACACCGCCGACGTCTACGGTGACGGCAAGAGCGAGCAGGCCATCGGTCAGTTCCTCGCGGACAACCCCGGACTGGACATCACGGTGGCCACGAAGATGGGCCGCCGCGTGGACCAGAAGCCGGAGCACTACACGCTGGCCAACTTCCGCCAATGGGTGGACCGGTCCCGGAAAAACCTGGGCACCGACACCCTGGACCTGGTCCAGCTGCACTGCCCGCCCACCCCGGTGTACAGCAACGCGGAGGTCTATGACGCCCTGGACACCCTGGTGTCTGAGGGCGCCATCCGCAACTACGGCGTCAGCGTGGAGCGCACCGACGAGGCCCTGGAAGCGATCCGCCATGAGGGCACCGCCTCCGTCCAGATCATCCTGAACGCCTTCCGGCTCAAGCCCCTGGACGAGGTCCTACCCGATGCGAAGGCAGCCAACGTGGGCATCATCGCGCGGGTGCCGCTCGCGTCCGGCCTGCTCTCCGGCAAGTACACGAAGGAGACCTCTTTCGCGGAGAACGACCACCGGAACTACAACCGCAACGGCGACTCCTTCGACGTCGGCGAGACGTTCTCCGGCGTGGACTACGAGCTGGGCCTGAAGGCCGTGGCCGAGTTTGAGCAGATCGTTCCGGAAGGTGCCAGCACTGCCCAGGCAGCTATCGCCTGGATCGCGGCGCAGGACGGCGTCACTACCGTAATCCCCGGGGCGCGCAACGTGGAACAGACTGCGGCAAATGCTGCCGCGGCTTCCGTGGCAGTCAATGAAGAGTTCGACGGCGGCGTCCGCTGGATCTACGACCACTACTTCCGTGAGGTTATCCACCCGCGCTGGTAGCGTTCGCCGCCTGCCCCATGCCTCGCTGCGCTCGCCCGGGCGGCTCTCTTACACACGTCCGCATGGGAGCACGCCGGTGAATGCCTCTGTCAACGACTTTGTGGAGCGGCTCGCTGCCGTGCCCACGGTTCCGGGGCGCAACAACTTCTTTGACCACAGCAGCCCCGGCAATGCAGGGCGCCGGCGGAACCTGGAGCTGTACCTCGAGGAGATGCTGAACCGGCCGCCCTCGGTACTGCTCCTGGGCGAGGCTCCGGGTTTCCGGGGCATGAGGATCACCGGAGTTCCGTTCACCAACCGCACCATGTTCCAAGGGCCGCCCAACAGCTTCGGCTTGTTCGGCCCGGGCAAGGGCTACTCGCTGCCGCCGGAGGCAGCGGAGGTCGCGGCCGAGCCGACTGCAACCGTGATGTGGGAGGTCCTGGCCGAATTACAGTTCCTGCCCCTGCTGTGGAGCGCCTGCCCGTGGCATACCCACGTGCCCGGAAAGCCCCAGACCAACCGGACGCCAACGGTTGCCGACGCCAGGGCCGGGACGCCGTTCTGGCAGTCGCTCGCGGAGCTGTTCGGCATCGAAACCGTGGTGGCGGTGGGCAACGTGGCACACCGCAGCCTGCTGTCCAGCGGAATGGACGTGCCAAAAGTCCGGCACCCTTCCCACGGCGGGAGGTCCGGTTTCAAGCGGGGCCTGGAGGAACTGTTCAGCACCGGCGTGATCCGCCGCTAGCCCAGGAGGTACAGCTGCTCCGGCGTGTCAACGTCCAGTCCGGTGGAAAGGTCGCTGCAGTCCACCTCGTCCACCAGCTCCGGATGGGCCTGCAGGAAGCCGCGCGCCCCGGAGTCGCCCGTAACTGTACCGGCCACAGCGTCCCGCAGGCCGGCGTCGATGACCAGCGGATGACCGCGCCGGAACCCGCCGCCTGCACCCTCTGTTGCGGCAGCCCCGCCGTCGTAGGCAGCCGCGGTGACCCGGCCCGCACGGTGGGCCGCAAGCAGCCGCCCCACTGCCCGGGGAGTCAGGCCGGGCTGGTCCACGAGTGCCACCATCAGATGGTCCCTGGGATCCGCGCTGGCGTTGCCGAGCAGCAGGGAACTGCCCATCCCTGACTGCCATTCGTGGTTCACCACCGTCCGGTAGCGGTCCAGTTCGGCGATGGCCGCCACGTCCGGAGCGCCGGCGCCGAGCACCACCACCACCTCCCGGCAGCCGCCGTCGAGCAGCGCCCCTGCGACGGATTCCACCAGCGGCCGGCCACGGTACGGGAGCAGTGCCTTGGGACCTTTGCCCAGCCTGGTGCCGGCGCCGGCTGCAAGCACAATCCCCGTGGTCCGGACCTCCTCCATGTTCCCCATAGCCTCACACTATCCACGCGGGATGCCAGTTGGCAGCAGTGTCACACGCTGGGACTGCCGCCAACTGTCATCTGGATGGCTGGTCAGGCGTCGCCGCCGGCCCCGCCGGTGGTCCCGGCGTTCACGTCCAGGAGTTTGTAGCGGTCCATGGCGTACGACGGCGCGCCCTCCTCCACGTCACCCCTCGCCGCGAGCATCTGCAGCGTTTTCACGATGATCGAGTGGATATCGTTTTTGAAGAAGCGGCGGGCTGCGGCGCGGGTGTCGGAGAAGCCGAAGCCGTCGGCACCGAGGGTGGCGAATTCGTTGGGGACGAATTGGCGGATCTGGTCCGGGACGGCCTTCATGTAGTCCGAGACGGCGACGACGGGGCCGGTGGCGCCTTCGAGCTGCTTGGTGACGAACGGGACGCGGGCCGGCTGGCCGGGGATGAGGAAGGCTTCCTCTTCGGCGGCCATGCCGTCGCGGCGCAGTTCGTTCCAGGAGGTCACGGACCAGACGTCGGCGGAGACGTTCCAGTCGTCGGCCAGGATTCGTTGGGCTTCGAGGGCCCACGGCACGGAGACGCCGGACGCCAGGATCTGGGCCTTCGGGCCTTCCAGGTCCGACGCCGAGACCCGGTAGATGCCTTTCAGTACACCTTCCACGTCAAGGTTCTCCGGTTCGGCGGGCTGGGTGATCGGCTCGTTGTACACCGTGAGGTAATACATGAGGTTCCGGTCTGCGGGACCTGCCGGGCCGCCGTCGGAATGCTCCCCGTACATGCGTTCAATGCCGTCGCGAATGATGTGGCCCATTTCGTAGCCGAAGGCGGGGTCGTAGGTGACCACTGCCGGGTTGGTGGAGGCCAGGAGCGGGGAGTGGCCGTCGGCGTGCTGGAGGCCTTCGCCGGTGAGGGTGGTCCGTCCTGCGGTGGCGCCGATGATGAAGCCGCGGGTCATTTGGTCTGCTGCTGCCCAGAAGGCGTCGCCGGTGCGCTGGAAGCCGAACATGGAGTAGAACACGTAGACGGGGACCAGGGGCACGCCGTGGGTGGCGTACGCGGTGCCGGCGGCGGTGAAGGCTGCCACGGCGCCGGCTTCGTTGATGCCGGGGTGGATGAGCTGGCCCTGCGCGGATTCCTTGTAGGCCAGGACGAGGTCCCGGTCCACGGACAGGTAGTTCTGTCCGCCCGGGTTGTAGATCTTCGCCGTAGGGAAGAACGCATCCATACCGAAGGTCCGGGATTCATCCGGAACAATGGGCACAATCCGGTGCCCGAACTTCTTGTCCCGCATCAGGTCCTTCAGGAGCCTGACGAAGGCCATGGTGGTGGCGGCCTGCTGCTTGCCCGTGCCGCGTTTGGCGATGTCAAACGTCTTGGCCTCGGGCAGCTCAACGGTTTCGTGGTTAGGCCGGCGTTCCGGCACGGGACCGCCCAGTGCACGGCGCCGCTCGTGGAGATAGGCAATCTCTGGTGCGTCATGGCCGGGATGGAAGTAGGGCGGGCCGTAAGGGTCTTCCTCCAGCCGGGCATCGGAAATCGGGATGCGAAGATAATCCCGGAATTCCTTGAGGTCGTCGAGGGTGAGTTTTTTCATTTGGTGGGTCGCGTTGCGGCCCTCGAAGTGGGGTCCCAGTCCGTAGCCCTTGACGGTTTTGGCGAGGATGACGGTGGGTTTGCCCTTGAACTCGGTGGCGGCCTTGTACGCGGCGTAGACCTTGCGGTAGTCGTGGCCGCCGCGTTTGAGGTTCCAGATCTGGTCATCGGTGAGGTCCGCGACGAGGTCTTTGGTGGCGGGATCCTTGCCGAAGAAGTGTTCGCGGACGAACCCGCCGGATTCGGCCTTGTAGGTCTGGTAGTCCCCGTCGGGGGTTTCGTTCATGATTTTCACCAGCGACCCGTCGGTGTCGCGGGTGAGCAGGTCATCCCATTCCCGGCCCCAGACGACCTTGATGACGTTCCAGCCGGCGCCGCGGAAGAACGCTTCGAGTTCCTGCATGATCTTGCCGTTGCCGCGCACCGGCCCGTCCAGGCGCTGGAGGTTGCAGTTGATCACGAAGTTCAGGTTGTCCAGGTTCTCGTTCGCGGCGAGCTGGAGCAGGCCGCGGGATTCGGGCTCGTCCATTTCCCCGTCGCCCAGGAACGCCCAGACCTGCTGGTCGGAGGTGTCTTTCAGGCCCCGGTTGTGCAGGTACCGGTTGGACTGGGCCTGGTAGATCGCGTTCATCGGCCCGATGCCCATGGACACGGTGGGGAATTCCCAGAAGTGCGGCATCAGCCGCGGGTGCGGGTAGGAGGACAGGGCGTGGCCTTCGCGGGATTTTTCCTGCCGGAACCCGTCCAGGTCCTCCTCACTGAGGCGGCCTTCCATGAACGCCCGGGCGTACATGCCGGGGGAGGCGTGGCCCTGGAAGAAGACCTGGTCCCCGCCGCCGGGGTGGTCCTTGCCGCGGAAGAAGTGGTTGAAGCCCACCTCGTACAGGGTCGCAGCCCCGGCGTAGGTGGAGATGTGCCCGCCCACGCCGATGTTGGGCCGCTGGGACCGGTGCACCATCACCGCGGCGTTCCACCGCATGTACGCCCGGTACCGGCGCTCGTATTCCTCGTTGCCCGGGAACTCTGCTTCCTGGTCCACCGGGATGGTGTTCACGTAATCGGTGGTGGTCACCATCGGCACGCCCACGCTCTGCGCACCCGCGCGCTGCAGCAGGCTCCGCATGATGTATTGGGCACGCTCAGTACCCTGTTCCCTGATCAACGAATCCAGGGACTCAACCCACTCGGCGGTCTCTTCCGGATCACGATCAGGCAGCTGGTTAGTCAACCCGCTGAGGATATGGGAGGTATCTTCTCCTGCAGCCACGGCAGCCTCTTTTCGTCGTTGAATACTGGCTCTACGTTTTCGTATTGTGAGAAAACATTATTGCCTTATGAGAATAGCTGCGGCTAATGTTCCCGGTCAAAGCAGGTTCTTCCGCCGCCTGACTGCACCGGTGGACTGGGGCGAACCAGCGAATTATGACCGGCTATGCAGGCGACACTCCTTGACCGAAGGTGATCCACATCATAAGCTGTTTTCACGATTCAATATCTTCATTTCGCAATGTGGAATAACAGAACCGGCCCTAGGGGCCGTGAGCTCACCACGGCGGAATACCTAGAACTGGAGATCCCCCTATGCAGACCCCTCCACCGGCGGGCGTTGACGCGGCTCCTGACCTGACAGCGCCGTCAGATTCTTCCGCACACCCGGCAACAGGCATTGACGCTCTTTGCGCATCAGCAAGTGCGGCGTCAGGCCAGGCCATCAGCCCCACCCTCTACAACGCAGACCTCGCCCCCACCAAACGGGCCGGCCGCAGCTGGTCCGGCTACAGCATCTTCACCCTCTGGGCCAACGACGTCCACAGCCTCGGCAACTATGCCTTCGCCATCGGGCTCTTCGCCCTGGGCCTCGGTGGCTGGCAGATCCTCCTCGCCCTGGGCATCGGCGCAGCGCTCCTCTTCGGGCTCCTGACCCTTTCCGGGTTTATGGGAGTCAAAACCGGCGTCCCCTTCCCCGTGATGAGCCGGATCAGTTTCGGAATCCGCGGAGCACAAATCGCCAGCCTCCTGCGCGGCGCCGTGGCCGTGGCCTGGTTCGGCATCCAGACCTACCTCGCCTCCGTGGTCTTCCGCGTAATGCTCGTGGCGATGTTCCCCGCGCTGGTGGAGCTGGACAAAAACTCCATCCTCGGCCTGTCCACCCTCGGATGGATCGCTTTCGTCATCCTCTGGATCGTCCAGCTGGTCATTGTCAGCTTCGGCATGGAGATGATCCGCAAGTATGAGGCGTTTGCCGGGCCGGTCATCCTGGCCACCATGGCGGCCATCGCAATCTGGATCTTCATCGAAGCCGGCGGCGCCATCGCCTGGTCCTCGGACAACGCCCTGGAAGGGCCCCAGATGTGGCTCACCATCTTCGCCGGCGGCGCCCTCTGGGTCTCGATCTACGGAACGTTCGTCCTGAATTTCTGCGACTTCACCCGCTCCGCGGTCTCCAAAAAGGCCATCGTGCGGGGAAACTTCTGGGGCATCCCCATCAACATGCTCGTGTTCGGCGCCATTGTGGTGGTCCTGGCGGGCGGGCAGTTCAAGATTAACGGCACCATCATCGAGAGCCCTTCGGACATTGTCCGGACCATCCCCAACACGCTGTTCCTGGTGCTGGCCTGCCTGGCGCTGCTCATCCTGACCATCGCGGTCAACCTCATGGCCAACTTCGTGGCCCCTGTCTATGCGCTGACCAACCTGTTCCCCAAGCACCTGAACTTCCGCAAGGCAGCGATCGTCAGCGCCGTTATCGGCCTGGTCATCCTGCCCTGGAACCTCTACAACAACCCCTTGGTGATCGTGTACTTCCTGGGCGGCCTCGGTGCCCTCCTCGGCCCGCTGTTCGGGGTGGTCATGGCCGACTACTGGCTCATCCGCCGCGGCAAGGTCAACGTTCCGGAGCTTTACACCGCCTCCCCGGAAGGTGCCTACCACTACAAAAACGGCGTCAACCCCAAGGCGATTACCGCACTGGTGCCGGCCGCCGCCGTCGCCCTCCTCATTGCGTTCGTCCCCGCGCTGGCGCCGGCGGCACCGTTCGCCTGGTTCTTCGCCGCCGGCATCGCAGCAGTGATGTACTTCTTCATCGCGGACCGCTCGCAGCGGCTGGAAGACCGCGATGGCGAGACCATCGCCGTCGCCAGCACCCACTAACTCCAGCACCCACAAAGGATTCCCATGCGCATACTCGTCGCCAACGTCAACACCACCGGGTCCATGACGGACTCCATCGCCGCCCAGGCCCGCAGCATCGCGTCCCCGGGAACGGAAATCGTCGGCATCACGCCGCGCTTCGGGGCGGACTCCTGCGAGGGGAACTTCGAAAGCTACCTTGCGGCCATCGCCGTGATGGATGCGGTGACCCGCTATCCCGAGCCGTTCGACGCCGTCGTCCAGGCCGGGTACGGCGAGCAGGGTCGCGAGGGGCTCCAGGAGCTGCTCGACGTCCCGGTAGTGGATATCACCGAGGCGGCGGCCAGCACCGCGATGTTCCTGGGCCACAAGTATTCGGTGGTCACTACCCTGGACCGGACCGTCCCGCTGATCGAGGACCGGCTCAAACTTGCCGGCCTTGATGCCCGCTGCGCATCAGTCCGGGCCAGCGGCATGGCCGTCCTGGAACTCGAGGAGGAACCGGACCGCGCCGTGGAAGCCATCATCAGCCAGGCCATGCTGGCCGTCAGCCAGGACAAAGCCGAGGTGATTGTGCTCGGCTGCGGCGGGATGGCCGGCCTGGATGAGCAGATCAGGCGGCGTGCCGGCGTGCCGGTTGTGGATGGTGTTGCCTCCGCCGTAACCATCGCCGAATCCCTGGTCCGCATGCGCCTTTCCACATCCAAGGTCCGGACCTACGCTGCGCCGCGGCCCAAGACCGTCGTAGGCTGGCCGCTGAACAGCGCGGGCGTGCCGGCCTCCCTCTAACGCACGGCCTTGCGCGGCGGCAACAGGCACAACAGGAGAACAGTTTGAACCATCCCCAGGCCCCGGGCCGCATCGCAGTGGTCACCGGAGCGGGTTCCGGCATCGGCCGGGCGGTGGCCCGCCTTCTCCTGACCGACGGCTATGCCGTTGCCCTCGCCGGGCGGCGCGAACAGCAGCTGGTGGAGACCGCGGACGGCTATCCGCACGCTCTTCCGGTCACCTGCGACATCACCCGGCCCGACGACGTCGAGCGCCTTTTCGAGGCAACCCGCCAAAGGTGGGGGCGGCTGGACCTGCTGTTCAACAACGCCGGCGTGTTCGGCCCGGCGGCCAGCGTGGACGAGATCTCCCTGGCCGACTGGGATGCCACCCTGGCAGTGAACCTGACCGGATCCATGCTCTGTGCCGCGGCCGCCGTCCGGGCCATGAAGGCGCAGGATCCGCAGGGCGGCCGGATCATCAACAACGGTTCCATCTCAGCGCACTCGCCCCGGCCCAGGACAGTGGCCTACGCCGTCACCAAGCACGCCATGACCGGGCTGACCAAAAGCATCGAGCTCGACGGCCGGGACTTCGGCATCACCTGCGGGCAGATCGACATCGGCAACACCGCCACCGACATCATGGACACCATCGGCGTTGGGGCGGGCGCGCTCCAGGCCGACGGCAGCCGCCGGGTTGAGCCCACCTTTCCGGTGGAGGATGCAGCCCGCGCAGTGCTGATGATGGCCAACATGCCGCCGTCGGCAAGTGTGGGGTCCGTGGTGATCACCGCCGCCGGCATGCCGTTCATCGGCCGCGGCTGACCCGGCGCATAAACTCCCGGACTACAGCGGCAGGAGGGCCGAGAGGTCAGCACGCAGGCCCGAGGCGGCCACCTTGCCGGCCGCGACTGCCTCCGCCCAGCTCAACTCGCCGGTAGCCATCGCAAGCCAGGTGGCGGCGTCGCACTCGATCACGTTGGGCGGTGTTCCGCGCGTGTGGCGGGGCCCTTCCACGCACTGCGTGACGCCGAAGGGCGGCACGCGCACCTCCACCGAATTCCCCGGCGCCCGGGCCGTGACTTCCTCCAGGGTGTACCGCACAGCGGTGGCCAGGACGGCCCGAGGAACTGGAGGACCGTCCGACGGCGGATTGGCAGCTTTCCGCCATGCCGCAACCGCCGCGGCGCCTTCTTGAACGTCAATACGACGGCGGGCTACAGGCATGGTTAGGTCTTCCGTTGGTGATGGATCGGATGGCGGGGATTCAGTCCAGGAGCGCCGAGACAGCCGGGCCGAGCCGGATCTTTCCCACGGGCTGGCCACCGCCCAGCACCGGCTCAACTACCTTCTCGAGCACACTGGCAACACCGGGAATTTCCACGGCGCCGGCAGCGGCGAGCAGGGTCAGCGCCACCAGCGAGGTGGCCCGGAGGTTCCCGTCCAGGATCTTGACGGCCACGGAAACACCCTGCTGCGTGGCCATGGCCAGGACGCCTTCCGCCCCTATTTTGGCGATGATTTCCAGCTCATCCATCACCACGGTGTTCGCCTCGCCGCGGCCCTGCACCGCCCACGGGTAGTCCAGCATCGATGTTGCGATGGTGGCGGCCCGGGCGCTGAAGCTCTGGTCACCGGGCGCCTTGGCCAGCTGCGAGAAGCCCCGCGCCAGGCCCTTCAGGGAGACGGCTGCCACCGGCGCACCGCACCCGTCGATTCCCAGGTGCGCGATCTTCTCGCCCGTGTACTCTTCAATGACGCTGCGGACCCGTTGCTGCAGCGGATGGTTGGGCTCCAGGTAGCTGTGCGTATCCCAGCCGTTCTCGGTGCACGCCCACAGGAAGGCGGCGTGCTTTCCTGAACAGTTGAAGGCCAGCTTGGATTTGCCGCGTTCGGAACGCACCAGCCAGTTCCGGGCTGTTTCATCCTGCGGCCAGGCTTCCGGGCACTGCAGCTGGTCCTCGCGCACCCCGGCCGCCTTCAGCATGCCGGACACCACGTCCATATGGTCCAGGGAGCCCACGTGGCTGGCGCACGCCAGCGCCACCTGGGCGCCGCGGAGGGGCACGCCCGACTGCATCGACGCCAGCGCCTGGAAAGGCTTCAGGGCGGACCTTGCATAGATGGGCGTGTTGATGTCGCCAAGTTCGGTGACCACGGACCCGTCGGCGGCGAGCAGCACGGCGGAGCCGATGTGCCGGGATTCCACAAACCCACTGCGTTCGATCACGGCCAGTTCGACGGCGGAGTCCACGGTAAAGGTGGCATGCGGGTTATGCGGCATTCTGCCAGTCTAGGGGCCAGCATCACGGATGCCCGGCTACTCCACGGTGACCATCACCGACTGCCAGCCGGACGCACCGTCGGGAACCGGATCTGCGCGCTGCTCAGTCTGCACCTCGCCCGTGCCGTCAGTGGCGCGGACTTTCAGGTAGTGCGGGCCCGGCGCGGCGTCCCACTCATAGGACCATTGGCGCCAGGTGACCAGCGACGCCTCAGCGGAGAGATCCACCTCCGCCCAGTCGCCGTTGTCGATCTGGAGCTCCACCTTGCTGATGCCACGGGTCTGGGCCCAGGCGGTGCCGCCGACGGCCACCTTCCCGGCGGGCACCTTTGCGAAGGACCGGGGAACGTCTACCCGCGCCATGGTCTTGATGGGCCCCCGCTCGGACCAACCGCGTTCCGTCCAGTAGGCCTTGTTGTCTGCAAACCTCGTTACCTCGAGGTCCACCACCCACTTGGTGGCGGAGACGAAGCCGTACAGGCCCGGAACCACCATCCGCACCGGGTAGCCGTGCTCCAGGGGCAGCGGCTCGCCGTTCATCCCGATCGCCAGCATGGCGTCGCGGTCATCCTGGAGGACCTCCAGCGGTGTGGAAGCGCTGAAACCGTCGATGGAGGTGGACAGCACCATGTCCGCCCCGTCCCTGGGCCTGGCCCGCGCCAGTACCTCACGGATGGGCAAGCCCAGCCATTTGGCGTTGCCGGCGAGGTTGCCGCCCACTGGATTGGAGACACAGGTGAGCGTGACGTGCGATTCGATCAGGTCGGCGTCGAGCAGGTCCTGGAAGGTGAGCCGCACTTCTTCCTCCACCAGCCCGTGCACCCGGAGCTCCCACTCGCCGGCGTTGATTTCCGGGACGCTGAGGGCGGTATCGATGCGGTAGAACTCACCATTGGGGGTCAGCCATGGCGGGACGCCCGCTACCGGGGACTGGACCCCGTCCGGAACAGCAGCCGCTGCCATGGCCGGTGCGGGCAGTTGCATGGCGTCCCGCGCCCGGGCGATGTTGCTGCGTGCCGCGCCCAGGAGCCGGCCACCCGTCGCGGCGATGCCGGCAGCGGCCGCAGTGATCCCGGCGGCGGCGAAGAAGCGGCGGCGGGTAGAACCGCCAGGCACGGCAGAGTCTGCCGGTGCGTCGGGCCAGGCCTTCAAGCCCCGCAAGCGGTTCACCAGGAGCCGCAGCACCATCAAGCCGGCGATGGTACCCACAACAGAGGGGATGGCGTCCGCCGGCCCTACGCCCGCCCTGGTCACCACGCTCGTCACGATGACGGCGCCCATCAACAGGACACCCAGCACGCCCAATGCCCACCGCCGGTACGCCACCACGCCCAGCACGCACGCCAGCACCGCGATGGTCAGTCCCATGCCCACAAATAGTGCAGCCTTGTCATTGGTGCCGAACGTGGCAATCGCGAAGTCCTTCATCCACGACGGCGTGAAGTCGATGAACGTGGATCCGAGGGCGAACACAGGGGTGGCGCGGGCCGTGAAAAACGCTCCCGCCAGCTCGGCCACGGCAAGCACGACGGCGGCCGCCACCACACCTGCCAGTGCGGCCATGGCAGGGGGACCCTTGAGCAAGTTCCGAAGCTTTTCCATGTCATTCATTCGGAGCGGAGCGCCCCCTGGATTGTTCTTCGGGGCTGACACAGCTTAGGAGCGGGCAGGGTGCACAAAGTACCCTTGGAGACTGTGAAGGTACTCGTCATCGGCCCCGGAGGCCGCGAACACGCCATTGTCCGCTCCCTGCTCGCCGACCCCAACGTCTCCGAGGTCCACGCAGCACCCGGCAATGCCGGGATCAGCAAGCTGGTCCCCACCCACCCGGTCAATGCCAATGATCCCGAGGCCGTAGCCGCCCTGGCCGCCAGGCTCGCCGTGGACCTGGTGGTGGTGGGTCCGGAGGCGCCGCTCGCGGCAGGTGTTTCCGACGCCGTCCGCGACGCCGGGATTCCGGTGTTCGGTCCCAGCAAGGCTGCCGCCCAGCTCGAGGCTTCCAAGGCATTCGCCAAGGAGATCATGGCCGAAGCCGGTGTCCCCACGGCCATGGCCCTGGTGGCCACCAACGCCGACGAGGCCGCATCAGCCCTGGACACCTTCGGTGCGCCGTATGTGGTCAAGGACGACGGGCTGGCGGCCGGCAAGGGCGTCGTGGTCACCAAGAACCGAGATGAAGCCCTGGCCCACGCACAGTCCTGCTTTGATGCCGGCGGCTCCGTGGTGATCGAGGAGTTCCTCGACGGCCCCGAGGTTTCCCTCTTTGTCCTCTGCGACGGGCAGAACACCGTTCCGCTGTCACCGGCCCAGGACTTCAAGCGGATCTTCGACAACGACGAAGGACCCAACACCGGCGGCATGGGCGCCTACACCCCCCTCGAGTGGGCCCCCGAAGGCCTGGTCCAGGAAGTCATCGGCCGTGTGGCCCAGCCCACCGTCAACGAGATGGCCCGCCGCGGCACCCCCTTTGTGGGCGTGCTGTTCGTGGGGCTGGCCCTCACCTCGCGCGGCACCCGGGTGATCGAATTCAACGTCCGCTTCGGCGACCCCGAAACCCAGGCCGTGCTGGCCCGGCTCCAGACCCCCCTCGGTGCCCTGCTGCTGGCAGCTGCCAAGGGCGAACTGGACCAGGCGGAAGAGCTGCGCTGGTCGAAGGAAACGGCTGTCGCCGTCGTCGTCGCTTCTGAAAACTACCCCGACACTCCCCGCACCGGTGACCGCATCCGCGGGCTGAAGAAGGTGGAGGAACTCGAAGGCGTGCACGTGATCCACGCCGGGACCTCCGTGGACGAGGACGGCAAGGTGATCTCCGCGGGCGGGCGCGTCCTGGCCGTGGTTGCGCTGGGCAGCGACCTGGTGGAGGCGCGCGAAAAGGCGTACGACGGCGTGGAACTGGTTCAGCTTGAAGGCTCGCAGTTCCGTACGGACATCGGCCGCAAGGCCGCCCGCGGCGAGATCAGGGTATCGTCCGGCGCTACCGGATCCCTGCCGATCACGAAGGCGAAGGCATAGCATGAGCGAAACTCCCGCAGCACGAGGCCTCAACACCGCCACCCTGGACCTGCCGGGCTGGAAGCACGTCTACTCCGGCAAGGTGCGCGACCTTTACGAGCCCGCCGACGATTCCATCGTCGAACGCGTGGGCCAGGAGTGCGTGCTGGTGGTGGCAAGCGACCGCATCAGCGCCTTCGATCACGTCCTGGCCAGCGAGATTCCAGACAAGGGGCGCATCCTCACCCAGCTGAGCCTGTGGTGGTTCGACCAGCTGGACGTGGAGCACCACGTGCTGGGCTCCACCGTGGCGGACGGGGTGCCTGCGGCCGTGGAAGGCCGGGCCATGATCTGCAAGAAGCTGGACATGTTTCCGGTGGAGTGCATCGCCCGCGGGTACCTCACCGGCTCCGGCCTGCAGGAATACCGGGTGTCCGGAACAGTGTGCAGCATCCCGCTCCCGGAGGGCCTGCTGGACGGGTCGCGGCTGGAGCACGCCATCTTCACACCGTCGGCCAAGGCCGCAGTGGGCGAGCATGATGAGAACATCACCTATGACGCCGTGGTGGCCATGGTGGGTGACGACATTGCCGGCCGGCTGAGCGAACTGACTTTGCAGATCTACACCACCGCCGAGGCAATCGCCCGGGAGCGCGGGATCATCCTCGCCGATACCAAGGTGGAGTTCGGCTACGACGCCGTCTCGGGTTCCATCACCCTTGGTGATGAGGTTCTGACGCCGGACTCTTCACGGTTCTGGGACGCCGGCACCTACCAGCCGGGACAGGCACAGCCGTCCTATGACAAGCAGTACGTCCGCGACTGGCTTACATCGGCCGAATCGGGCTGGGACAGGGCTTCCGACACGCCTCCGCCGGTACTGCCTGCTGACGTTGTGGACCGGACCCGCAGCCGCTACGTTGAGGCGTACGAGAAACTGACCGGGAAAAGCTTCGCCTGATTGATGCCCCGCTTGTACGGAGCCCCAGCGGCTCCGGCAAGTGGCGTGCAGCTTAGCTGGCCGTGGAGGCCGCGGCCCGTTGCTGGGCCAGGCGGATTTCCAGCACCGCGTCCAGGGCTTGCTGGACCCGGTCCGCTGCTCCTGCCGCACTGAAGGCCTTCTGGGCTTCCTCCAGGTGGACCAGTGCTTCGTCGGCTTCGCCGGCGGCCTTCAGGGACTTGCCCAGGAGAAGTGAAACCTCGCCCGCCGTGTGCTTGGCCAGGGCCTTGCGTTCGGCGTGGATTTCCCGCAGCTTCTCGACGGCGGCAACAATGTCCCCGGTCAGGTACAGCCAGCGCGCGCGGATGAAGGCGACCTCCAGCTCATCGCTCTTCGTCCCGCCCACGATGGAGAAGGCGAGCTCAGCCCGTTCGATCGAGGACAGGGTCTCGGGCTCGACAATTCCCGAGGACAGCCTGACGGCGGCGGACGCCTTGTTGAAGCGCGCCCAGAGCTCGATGTCGTTGGCAGGGGAGAGGAGCTTGGCTGCCCGCTCGTGGTGCCTGACGCCTTCGGTGTAGTCATGCCGCATGAAGGCGACGTTGCCGATAACCCAGGCCACCTCCCCGGCCAGCTGCGACATGGCGTGTTCGTCCACCTGTTCGTAGAGGGCCATGCAGTACTTCCAGGCTTCGTCGAGCCGCCCGCTTTCAGCCAGTGCGCCGATGAGAATCCGGTGGGCACCAATGAGCACTGTTGAATTGCGCGGCAACCTGGCTGAAAGTTCTACAGCCTCAAGCCCGTGCTGGACTGCCACAGCCAGTTGCCCCTGTCCATGGCAGACGGCCGCCAGCATTTGCCGCGCGCGCACGCCCAGGCCCACTGATTCCGTCGCCATCGGGTGCTCAAGGAGCCGCTCGACGATTTTCTGGCATTCGCGCAGTTCGCCTTGTTTCATCAGGCACTCGGCCTGCATGTAGGTCATGTTCCACCAGGCGCTGGTGTTTTTGCCCTCCAGGGCAATTTGCGCTGCAGTGGCAGCGTGGCTGGCGGCCAAGGGGTAGTCGCGCAGGTCCCAGGCCTGGCGGGCGTAAAGGCCGGCTAGGACGTACTCTGCGTCGCTGACGGTAATTGGCTGGCTCCACGCTTCCAGGGCCTTTGGCGCCAGTTCAAGGCGCCGCGCCAGTTCCTCGATGACCTCGGCCGTGGGTTCCCTGCGGCCTGTCTCAAGCAATGAAATGTAGCTGGGTGAATACAGGTCTTTGCCCAGTTCGGCCTGTGTTAAGCCCCGTTCGAGCCGCTCCGCCCGGAGCTTCTCCCCGAATCCGTTGCCCACGGGATTTCCTCCTTTTCCGGACAGTCAGTTGACGAATGCTTGACAGTCTCTGTGGAAAACATTTTACAATGGGTGTCAACAAGGACAGTGCTGGCTTTGTAACGAATCCGACTCGTATTGAGGAACTCATATGTTTAAGAAAATTGCTGCCGCCGCCGTACTGGCGGGGGCGCTGGCATTTTCCGCAGCGGCTCCGGCCGTACTGTCTGCAGGTTCGCTGGCTGATAACTCTCAGACTTCCGTAGCCATTGGGAACTGGCCTGATCCGGCTTCCCAGAAGGTCAAGAAGAACACGAGCACCGACGCCACGGTCACCACCTACATCGGTAACTGGCCTGACCCTGCCTAAATAGCTTCCTCATCACAGGAGGCGAGGGAGGCCCCGGAGCTACTGCTCCGGGGCCTTTCCCTTTACCGGAAAGTTATCTTTCGCAATGACAGGCTAACTCCTATGACGGCCGGACAGCGCAAAAGAGGGCCTCCGGTGGGAGGCCCCCTTTTGTTTTTGGTCGAGGTCCTAGGATGTTACTCGAACCGGGCCAGATGGACCATCGACAAGTTCGATGCCATTCACCACGCCTTGGATCAGATCGATGCAGGGAAGCTCCACCGTCCTGCCGCTAAGAAACCTCGTCCCACTCAGCGCTATCGCCTGACGGATCGCTTCACGGCTGACGAACTCCGTCAGCTTGTCGCTCGCTACCAAGCCGGTGAAATGAGCACGACGCTGGCTCGGGAGCAGGGTATCGCCAAATCGACATTCCTCCGACTGCTCGCCGAGTATGGCGTCGACACTAGACCTCGCGGCCTGACCCCGGCCAAAGAGAAAGAGATTCTCCGGCTCCGTAAGCAGGGGATGGTTATCCGCGAAATCGCTAAGCGCGTTGGCTGTAGCTATGACACTGCCCGACTGTTTCTCCTGGCCAGTAGAGCCGACTAGCGCTCCGATCGGTCGTTAAAGATCCCTGCGCAGCATATGTGACGCGCATGCAAGCACAGGTTTGTTTGTCTACGGTTTCTACAGCCGCTCAGCTTCTGCAATTGCGGTATCTACGCCGTATACGCCGAGCTCAAGGAGGGTGTCAAGCACGTCGAGCAGTGCCGCGCGATGGCCTCTGCTACGAGATTGGGCCAAGCCACGGACTACAAGCTCGCTGATGTAATGCGCGTCGCCAGCGGCACCGGTCCTGATGTCTTTGGCATCACTGCCAAAGACGGAAATGAACCGTTGCGACGCTTTCAAAACGAGTTCATCAATCTTGTCTGGCGCGTGCTGCAGTGTGATCAGTAGCTGCGGCGTGGCATGGTTGTAGGCCGGCGATTCAATGAGTGCGGTCAGCAGGCCAGCGAAGGGGCGTAGTGGACGGTCGCGTAGATGAGGAGCAACATTCGCGGCCGCCTTTAGGACTTCTTCATCGTCATCATTCATTAGGTCGATGAGAGTAGAACTTGCAAGCTCAGCGTTCAATGTGCGGTCAACTCGATTGGCGCACATCTCCGCGGCCCCCTTGCGCGTCTTGGCGTCACCCGCCAACACTTGCCTCATCAAGTCCGGACGGCTCCATTCAAGGGCAGCGAATGCGGCGAGGGCCCCACCCGCCTCCCGCGCTTCTGCGTCGCGAGACTCGAGCATCCGTTGAATGACTGGGGCGATGATCTCTGGATCGACATTGCCAATGTAGAGCATTAACCGCTGCACCATCACCGCCGCCAAGATTCGATCGTCGGCATCGATCAACTTCTCGAACGCCGCGACGGCATCCGGACGAGCGTGTCGAAGTGATGCGGCCACCGTATGTGCTACACAAGAGCGGACGAAGAGCACTGGGTCGCTAGCGAGGGTGTCGAGATGCGGTCGGACGATCTCGGTTCGCTCGCCATCAGCGTCATAGACCAGCAGATCGCCAAGCGTCTCGGCAAGACTGCCCCTCGCCGTGTTGATGGCGTTGTTGTGCATATCGGCAGCACTTCTGCCGTCGTCTCCCTCGCGAGTGAAAATTGGCGAGTCGTCTTCGGGGTCTGAGGACTGAAGTGCGCGATCGCGGAGAAGTTCGACTAGATCAATCGGCACGTCCCGGTAGTAGTGTCGCAGCGCGTTACCAAGCCAACGGTCGACGTCATTATGCCCCAGGGACGCGATGTGTCGAACAGCGTCATAAATCAGAGGTGCCGTCTCGTCCGCGTGGTTGGCATCCGCGAAGCCCATGAGGATGCCATCGGCATAGGCTGCATTGTGTTCTGGTGTCAGCCTGAGTGCCAGACGTGCGAAGCGGTTTGGGTTGGCAGCAGTTTGCTGCCGTAGAACATGCGACAATTCGCGGGCTCCACCAGTGAAGGTACCCCAATTCGTTTCGTCAGATTTGTACTTGACCATGGCTTTGAGCCACTGCTCATCGGTCATCTTGCTGGCCGCTTCCGACCCGATTGGCGACCCGATAGTGCCGCTAATAATGCCCTGTGGCTTTGAAGGTTCGTCTTCCTGGAACCTTCGGCGATACTCGCCCAGCCGACGCACACCGGCTGGGCTTAGTCGCCGCTCCTCAAGGGCCGAAAGGAAGGTGAACGCACACCGTCCGGAGCTGAGTCGACTCTCGTGTTCATTACGCAGGTCGCGGAACTGGTCTTCAAGCTGCCGATGAAATTCATCGCTAAGGTGCGGAGCAATGGCTTTGACCAATTCACGCGCGGCCCAGTCCGAGTCTGACATGTAGCCACAATCAAGACGAGCGCCGCCTTCAAAGATCAGGGTCGCTGCCCAGTCAGCGAAGTTGGCAGCACCGGCAGTAAGCGCGCGGTATAGCAAGAACTGTGCCGCATCGTGAGGATCGGCGGCAAGTTCCTCAAGTAGCGCTTGAACTTCCCGAGGTGGGGTCCGAGCAAGCGCTTCGAGTGCACGGATTGAGCCGTTGAAGAGCGCATCGTCAAGCTCTCTGTCATTTGGATCGTCGACATCAAACCGCGCGGAGAAGTGTCGGTCACGAATGGGGGCACCGCGCCGCGGCTCATAGGCCGTGGCGGCCATGACCCTAAGTAGATACGGTACGACCGCCTGGGCGAAAGCTAGAGGCTCGGCTGCGGCGGATTCACGCACCAGCTCTGCTGCGCCGTACTCGCGAAGATTGAGGAGAGCCACCTTCCCGCTGTTCTCAAGCATTGAACCTTCTGCGTGGTTAACAACACGTGCTTGGAGCAACTCAATCGCCCAAAGTGGCTTGTGCTTCGCGAGGTCATGGACCGATAGCCATAACTCATGATCAGCGGCATCGAAGCCACCTTCGACGACCGCCGCGAGTACTAGGTCGAATAGCGCACGACTCTCGTGGGCATCAGAGAACCGGGTGATCCAGCGCAGCCAGTTGAGATACTCTGGCGCAGTTCGACGTGCACGTAGAAGCTCAGCGACTTCGCCCGGTGCTTCCTTGATAGTGCTTGCCATCAGATTTACTGCGCGTTGCTGAAGAGCTGGCTTTCCGCTATCAAGCCAGGCGGCGATCGTGTGGTCTTCGTAAAACCTTTTGAACCACGGAGCTCGGCGTGTATGCAACCAAAGTTGCTCCGCGAGCTGCGGCGCCGTTGTGGCAATCTCGAAGACCGCTTCGGCGTCCTCGCTGGTTGGAGCGCTCAGGTTCGAAAGGACTGCCAGCGCTGTCGCCTTGATGTGAAAGCGTATCTGTTCACTCGTCAACACGGCCGATGCTTCAACTCGGAAACGTTCGGGTTCGCGTTCATATAGGTGATGAAGGATCTGACGAACCTGAGCTCTGCGGAACAGCTCTTGCTCGTCCCGAAGCAGAAAGTCGACCAATGATTCTGATCGCGACACCCATTGTCGAGCAAAGGCGTAGTCGAAGAACGTCTCGTGGAAGAATGCGATACGGTCTCCTTCACGTGCCAGGACGTGCTCCGAAACGAGTACGTTCGCATCCTCGATCAGTTCACCGTCATCAAGGATCTCGACTGGAACGGAAAGCGTCTGGCGGTCACTCGCCGCGTTCGCGACCCGGCTTAGGACCTCGTTGAATCGCACATCAGCTCGCCTTGCGCGAGAAGTTTGTCGTTTACGTTCCCAGTAAGCCTCAAACAGCGAGCCCTTGGATTGAAACGCCAACGCTCCATCTTGCCCAGCGATAGTTTTGAGTAGAACGAGGTGCATTGGAGTTCGAAGGATCGATCGCTGCGAAGCAGTCAAGCCTGTGGGATCGAGACCCATGTCAGTGACGGCAGTGTTGACTACTTCATCAGAGAGAGGGCCAACCAACACCTTTGCCGTATCTGGTCGGTCAGTTAACGATCGGATCCGATAGTCGTTGTCGATGTCGAACTCCCGGCAGGCGAGGACGACGTTGACGTTCGACACCGACAATGCCTCTTTGATGAGGTCTGCAATGACATCAAAACTCTCGGGCATTCGTCCCGACGCGAGGCTGACCGCATCAAGCTGGTCGATGACAAGAGTCGCGTCCCGGTTCTCGGCGGCCCTCGCTAACGCAACAGCCGGGGAGGTTTCTAATCCAATTTGTCGGCCTAAGTCCGTCGTCGACGCGAACGAGTCTAGGCGGTCAAGCCGAATCGCGAGTACTTCTGCGCCTGTCGCTTCAAGTAAAGCGATGGACTGCTCCAAAACGGAACTCTTGCCACCACCCGCCGTACCGGTGACAAAGCCCATCCGATAATCGCGAAGCACGTCTATTAGCTGACCGGCCTCTGCACGCGTGATGGTGGGCTGCAATAGTTCGCGACGGATCGACTCGCGCCAACTGTTGGTGAGGGCATGTACCTGCTCGCGTGCGCTCTGGTGGGAGGTAGCCTCAATGGGATGGATGCCTTGCCGGGCGAGCATCTCCCGAAGATCAGTGCCGGAAAGACGGCGGCCTAGGTTTTCGAGAAGGATGTCTCCGATCGCGAGCGCAATCAAATGTCCCGTAGCTCCACCCAAGTGACTTCCGGCGAACATCGCGTTCATTCGGACGATATCGTGTTCGTCCTGCACCGAGAACCACATGCCCCGCAAGGTGTCCCATGTCCTTTGTGGACTGCCAAGAATGCTCGCGGCGGACAACTGATCAAAGATATCGCGGAGCTTTTCTGTCAGCCAGGACTGGGTGAATGACGTCAGGTCAGACGACCTACGGGCTCGCTCCGTCAGTTCCTGTAGTGGACGGTAAGGGACCAGCGATACGAAGTGAAACTCGCGACCTGCCGCCACATGATTGGCCGCCGCATCGAAGACGTGGAGGTCAGCAAGGGACTTCACAGTCCAGCTATTACTGCTTCCGTTCTGGCGCTTGAGCTGATGAACCTCGGTGGATGTACCGCTTTCAAAGGTGAACTCCGAACCCTTGCCGACTTCGATATCCACGTCTTCTAGCGTCAGTGAATGGCGGTCATCGGCGATGCAGTAGAGCGCATGCCGAATTGCCCATGCAGCCTCGTACTTGTTGCCCAGCTTGTCGGCTTCACCTCCCGGCCTCGGACTCACAGCGACTCCAACCTGCCGGTGGTCCGTGTTTCCGCGTACTCCATGCGCTCAGGCATCACCAGGCCTCCTCAGCCAAGGGCGCACCGTTGAGCAAATCGCGTCGGCTGCGCCAATCGGGGAGGTGCTTGTCCATCAGGCTGGTGAAGCGCTCGCCGTGGTTGCGCTCGAAGTAATGAGCCATCTCGTGGACCACGATGTACTCCAGACAGTCGGGGTGCTTCTTGGCTAGCTCAACGTTAACCCACAGATGACGCGTCTCGCGGTTGCATGAACCCCATTTGGTCTTCATGCGGCGGATCGTCCATTTGGGCACTGACACTTCGAAGTTCTGTTCCCAGGTATCGACGATGGTAGGAATGGCTTCGCGTAGTTGCTGTCGGTGCCATAGGTCGAGTGCAGCGCGGCGCTGTTCGGCCGTTGAATGGCTCGTCGTGTACAGCACAAGTCGTTCACCATCGATTTCGAAATGGGTGCGGCCCGGTCGTTCGACCACCTTCAGCCGATACCGCCGCCCCCAGATGTAGTGGGACTCACCGGTGACCATCTCACGTTCAGATTGACGAACAGCATTGCGAAGCTGCTCCCGCTGCTTCTTGATCCAAGGCAGTCGCTGTACCACTGCGAGTCTGACAGCGTCGTCATCCAGTCGCGTTGGCGCTGCCACGCGGACGCGGCCTAGGGGAGGGTAGACGGCGATATGCAGATTCTTGATGTTCTTATAGATGATATCGACATCGATGCCTGAAACCTTGAGATAGGCGCTAGCGGTACTCATTTCGGGCCTTTACCAACTCAAAAAGTTCATCGAAGCGATCGAAGTCAGCCGGTAGGACGCGGCGGATGGCCCGGGCGACTTCCTTTTCTTTGAAGGTGTTGCCGACCCATCCATGCGGTTTGCTGGTCGTGATAGCTGTATCAACTTGGATTGGTGTCGCAGGATCTGCCCAACCGAAGTCGACTATGGCTCGCTGTGCACCGTTTACTGCCCAAGTGGGGTAGATGGTGTCGGATTCCTTTGAACCGACCTTTTTTGCGTGTGCAATCAATTGCTCGAGGTACTGCTTGTAATCGAGAGCACCTTGTCGGCGTTGCTCGATGATCGCGTCAAGCAAGCTAGACATGTTCTCGTAGTACTTCGGGTTCATCGCATTTTCATCGATGATGACTTTGCGGATGTTATTGGCGATGGTTTCGGCGACGGCCTCAGGGTCCTTCTTGATACCGCTGGGCAGCTTGTCGAGGGCGGCCGATCCCTGCTCAACAATGAGCTGCACAAGCCCGACATCCTGGAAGTCGGCGACCACTTCGGAGGCATCGGCACGGATGTAAGTATCGAGTAGGAACCGCATGCCGGCTTCGTATTGCTTGAAGTCGACGTTCTCGCCAGCACCTAGCTTGACCTCGTCTCGAACGGCAACGTAATGGGCTACTTCCTTGGCGATTGACGATGTTTCATTTTCGTCGTAGCCAGCTTCAGTCATATCATTAGCAATGGCACCGTAGGTGCGCACGAGAGCCGCAACAGACTTGTAGAGCTCGACGCGCTTGGCTTCATTGCTCTTGATCTGCTGCGCATTGCCCTGTTCTTTGGCGCAGAAGTAGTGCTGGTACTGCAGCGTTCCCTTAGGCGGTTCGACAGCCTCACAGAGCGCCCGAATACGCTCGAGCGCTTCATCGAGCTCTTCGCGGGCCTGCTGTACTCGATCCTTGAGCAGGCCTTCGATGTCGGTTTTTTCGTAGCCGTCAAGGGCCCCGGATGTGTAATCGGTAATGGCGTCCTCTAGGGAGTTAAACAGGTCCTGGTAGTCGACGATGTAGCCGTAGTCCTTGTCATCTCCATCCAGCCGGTTGACGCGGCAAATGGCTTGGAAGAGACCGTGGTCCCGCATCTTCTTGTCGATGTATAGGTATGTGGCAGACGGTGCATCAAAGCCAGTCAGGAGCTTATCTACGACGATGAGGAGACGCATCTGACCGGGTTCCTTGATGAACCGGTCTTTGACTTCCTTCTCGAACTGCTCAATTTTCGTTACGGCTTGGTCGGCAGGTTCATCGAAATGGTCCGCCAACATCTGCCGATAGATGTCGTATTGGCGCAGCTTTTCAGTCGCGCCGTGCCCTGAGTCTTCCTTGGAAATGTCGCTCGCTTGAGGGACGTAGCTTGTCACGATGGCGCACTTGCCCTTGAACCCCGCCTGGCAGAACATTTCGTAGAACTTGCAAGCTTGATAAATGCTAGAGCCAACGAGCATGGCGTTGCCCTGGTTGTCCATTAGGCGTGGTTTCGTTTCCATGTCGAGCAAAATGTCGTTGACGATCTGCTTAGAGCGTGGCTCGGAGCTGACGACCTTCTGCATGGTGCCCCACCGCTTTTTCAGCTCGGCTTTAGAAAGGTCAGTCATGCCTTTGGTTTTAGCATCAAACCACTGGTCGATTTTGGCGGGCGAAATCAGATCCTGGTCGATGTTGCGGGCTTCGTAACGCAGGTCGAGTACGACCCCGTCTTCGACCGCTTCATTGAACTTGTATGTGTGGATGAAGCTGCCGAATGTTTCGATACTGGTGGCTTTGTCGGCCTTGAGCAATGGGGTACCCGTGAAACCGATGAACATGGCTCCAGGTAGCAACTCCTTCATGGCTCTGTGCATCTTGCCGGACTGCGTGCGGTGGGCCTCGTCAACGAAGACAAAGATGTTGCCCTTGGCACTAAATCCGGCAGGAATCTTGGAGTTCAGTTCGGCAATGAAGTCTCGGCTGGCCTCGGTCTGAGCCGACTCGTCGTCGCCGCCCCGGAACTTGTGTACTAACGAGCACATTAGCCACGGATCATTGCTGTTCAGGGAAGCGATAAGGTCGGCGCCACTCTTCGTGCGGTAGATGTCTTCGTTGACGCCATTGAAGACTCGCTTGATTTGGTCATCCAGCTCGGTGCGGTCGGTGATAATGAGGACGCGCGCCTGATTCTCTCCATGAGTCTGATGCTCGCGAATCCACTTCGCCAACCAGACCATAGTGAGTGACTTCCCGGAGCCCTGGGTGTGCCAGATAATGCCGCCTTCGCGCCTGGCGATGCGATCCTGGGCCGCCTTAACGCCGAAGAACTGGTTGTGACGGCAGGTCTTTTTGACTCCACCATCGAACACCATGAAGTCGTGGATAATTTCCAGGAAACGGCTCTTTGAACACATCTGCATGAGAGCACGATCGAGGGGTTCCTCGACGTCAGACGGCTCTTTCCATTCCAGCCAGTACTTCTCGGCAGTGTCGATGACACCGTAGCGCAGGCCTTCGACGTCGTTACCAGCCATGACCAGTTGCACGGTAGAGAAGAACGGACGGATGAAGTCTTTCTTCTGGTTGCCAATGTTCTGTCGGATGCCTTCAGAGACAGCAACTTTCGAACGCTTCAATTCGATGACGCCAAGCGCTAGGCCGTTGACGTATAGAACGACATCTGGCCGCTTGTTATGCTCGCCCTTGATCGAGACTTCTTCGGCAATAACAAAGTGGTTCGCCTCTGGGTTGTGCCAATCGACAAGCCAGACAGTCTCCGTCTGTTCGCCGACCCCAGGCTTGACCTTCACGCCGTAGCGGAGCAGGTTGTAGACCTCGTGGTTAGCTTCGTACAGATTGCGGCCACCACCGAGAGATGCAGTCTTCTTGAACTGTTCAACGGCTTTGTTGATCAGATTAGTGTCGTAGCCGCGGGCCTGGAGGTTTTGCTTCAGTAAGCTGGCCTCGATGTGAGAGTTGTTATCTCGGTACTCCCAGTTACCTATGTATTCGTAATCAAGCTCATGCTGAAACAGATCGACAACGCGGTTCTGTGTTTTACGTTCAATCTGTCCAACGTCGCTCATTATTCATCTCCCCCAAAATTAATGTCCCTAGTCAATGTCATGCCGAAACTTCCGTTGATTGCAAGCGGACGCTGCCGGTAAGTAGCTGTTGCATCATCCCTTGCTTCATCGCACGAGCTTTCCTGACCCTCTGACCCAGTAGTTCAATTTCCTGCTGTACGTCTCCAAGTACGTTGCAAATAGCTCGTTGTTCATCCGCTGCCGGTGCTTGGAAGGCGAAGCTCCTCATGTCGGTTGCGTAAATATGGAACACGGTAGACCCTCGAACTAGCTGAAGAATCTGATTGGCATCTTGTCGAATGGCGTGGGCCAGGAAAGGACCGTAAAGTTGGCGTGGGTCGGGTCGAATAATCAATATGTCTCCCCCCAGGATGACGCCCGCGTCGTGGATGGCACTGGCCTTGGCCAGGCCCCTAGGTGTGACGTCAGAGGTCGGCATCAACACATCCAAGGCTGACGAGCGCACGCCCAAGCTGGCATTGTTTGTTCGGCTTATGACTGCCTTGATCTCAGCGCCATAGCGCGTAAATAGCTCGCCATAGTGCACGCACGAGTACTTACCAGTAGCTTCCATGTCAGACTTGGGAAGGCCCATGCCCTTGCCAAACTGAGCGACATCACCAAGGTGTACCGTCCGCCACGGTTGGGTAAAGCCAGCGAGTCGCGTCTTGCCGATGAGAAGCTTTTGCATCATCCCTTGCTTGATAGCCCGCTTCTTGGCAATCAGCAAGTCAAGGGCATTAATCATGCCGTCTGCAGCGTCTAAGGCGTCAGCAATGCGCCCTTGCTCCTCAATTGGAGGTAGCTCGATTGTCAGATCATTGATTTTCTGCAGCGTTAAACGCGTAATGGCATTTCCGGCCATAGCATCTTGGATCTGCTTTCGACCAGGACGCGAAAGAAAGTAATGGAGAATGTAGCGTTCCAGCGCTACGGCGCGATTGGCGCGGATGAAGGCCACGCTTGATAGCAAGCTTATTTCGTCATGAAAAGTACTGAGTGCTGCATTGCCAGTATTGGCGCCATCTTTAGTTAAGAGGAGATCACCGAACTTGACATCGCATCGCTCGTATATTTTTCGATGCTCTGATTCGGAGATCATGTCGACGGAGTCAAGCTTTAGGTGTCCGGGTCCGATATTTTTCGACGTGATGTATCGATACTCCGAGCCTCCGAGTTGGGGGGAGAAGTGAGTTCCATCTTGGATCTTCGTTGAAATTTCGCGAAGACGACGGGTTGGCCACGTGGCAGCGGTAGTCATGGCTTCATCATGTGAGAAATTCACTTGACCCCCATTTCGGTTAGATGAACGGCAACTTTTGCGCTGTACTCTTCGAGTTCTGACTCCAGGTCTGCCACGGTCTCGTCATATCTCTCGCCAAGTTCCCGAATACGAGCCACGAGGTTGTGCGCCAGCTTCGCTATTTCACTGGTGATGCCGGCGGTGATTGACGCATGCCACTTATCCTCAAGAACCAGTGATCTGACATCTTGTTCCGTAAGGTGCCCGTACTGGGCTAGTGCTGCAGCATCGAGTTTTGCCTGTCCATCCTTAGCTAGCTTCTTGGCGCTAGCCTCGGCATTGAACAGTTCGAGTAGATAGTTAAGCGCTTGAACTTCGTCATCGTTGGCGTCTCCGCGCCTTACATCTCTGAGTCGAGCTGCGACGAGAGCCTTGGTGATCTTGCCCTCGTCCATGGCGTCAGCAAGGAGTCCGTCCTCAACGGCGTGCTCTTCGGTGTATTCCTCGATCTGAATTGTGCAGAGATCCGCCTTGGCTGTGAGCTCGACAGTCTGGGTCTGTTCGCTGGCAAAGTATCGCGAAATAATCAACGCTGGCGGGATGAGGTCCATCTTGTATTTGATTGAGCTTCGCCCTGAACCAAGGACTAGGTCGGGAGTTTCGGTTATCTTGCGGTCTTTGTCCTCTATGGTCTTACGAGGGTTAGCTGCAGCCCTCCAACCTTCATTCATGATCAGGAAGACATCATCGTGCATGGTGCTGTGCCAGTACGTCATGAGCCGTTCGTAGACGTCGTACTCGTTGAGCAGAGGGGTGTTCTTGAACCTGTCAAGAAGGTCGTCACCTAGGATGGTGATCAGCTCGTTGGGCTTGGTTGTTTCGTCGATCGACTCCAATTCCGATCGGTGGTCGCTGAACCAATCAGCAACTTGGGCACGAATTTTCTCCGAGAAGTTGGTGAATTCAGCTGCATCTAGGATGGCCTGCTGCACGTGGGAAATATCCACAGTCAACTCGCTGTAGCCATCCTGGCTGCTGCCACGGAAGAGCTTTTCGCGCAGGTTTGGGAACGCGTCCCAGCTGTCGCTGAGTGCCTCGATGTCCCGATTGGGGATGCCGCCGTGCAGGTGAGCGTATAGGTCTTGCATATCGTCGGGCTCGGACGAGTCAATGTAGCGGGCGATGTTGAGGTTGAAATCGTTCGCGGCGTTGCTTATTTCAGTCAGTGGCACCATGCGTGAATAGCGCTCGATCTCCAGCTGATTAGTGAAGGTGTCGACTATCTTGTGCATGTCTTGAGAGCGCAGCCGGTTCTTGTTTCCGTCCTTGAGGAAGCCCTTAGAAGCGTCGATCATGAATACGCCGGTTCGGGACTGAGCGTTTTCTTTGTCCAGCACGATCACGCAGGCCGGGATGCCAGTACCGTAGAACAGGTTCGCGGGCAGTCCAATGATTCCCTTAATGAAGCCGTGTTTTAGTAGCTGCTTACGTATTACTCCCTCGGCATTGCCGCGGAACAGCACTCCGTGGGGAAGGATCACAGCGGCCTTACCGGTACTCTTCATTGATTTGAGAATATGCAGTAAGAACGCATAGTCGCCGTTCTTTTCCGGAGGCATGCCGTATTCAAAACGACCGAACTCGTTCTCGAGACCGTTACTCCAGGACTTGATAGAGAACGGCGGGTTAGCCACGATGAAATTGAAGGTGTCGAGGGTATCAGCAACTGTAAACTGCGGGTTGGTGATGGTATCGCCCTTGCGAATGTCGGCGATCTCGTTGCCGTGGAGGATCATATTCATCTTAGATAGAGCCCAGGTCGCGTTGTCCTTTTCTTGGCCATAGATGGTCAGGCCGTGGCGGGACTCTGCAGCCACCTTCAGTAGCAGGGAGCCTGAGCCACAGGTCGGATCGTACACAGTGGCTGACCGCGGGGTTTCATCGGTGACGCCGATTAGTTTGGCTAGCACACGGGAGACCTCGGCGGGGGTGTAGAACTGCCCTTTTGACTTGCCGGATTCGGTGGCAAAGTGGCGCATGAGGTACTCATAGGCGTCGCCCAGAAGGTCATCTCCCTCTGCGCGGGAGCCGCGGAAGTCGAGTTCTTGGAATATGGTGACTAGTTTGGAGAGTCGGTCGACCATCTCCTTAGCTTTACCGAGCTTTTCATCATCGTTGAAGTTGGCGAGATCGATGACATTCTCCAAATTATTGGCTTCTGCCAGCTTGGAGATGATTTTGTTGATCTTGTCGCCGATCTCCTTATCACCCTTCAGAGCGACCATGTCGTCGAAGGAGCCGCCGACTGGGACCTCGATAAGGGAGTTTGGGTCCGTCTTGGCTTTATCGGACACATACTTCATGAACAACATCGTCAGGATGTAGTCCTTGTATTGGCTAGCATCCATGCCGCCTCGCAGCTCGTCACAGCTCTTCCAGAGTGAGCTGTAAAGGTCTGATTTCTTGAGCGCCACGGTTCGTACCCCTTGCGTTGATCCTGGTTCAGTAGAACTTGTCATGCGGTCAGTCTCCAGCCGCACGACGGCAGCTACTTAGTGTTGATCTCAATCTACCGGGGAGAGGCGGCCAATCAGATTAGGCCGGATATCGGGAGATAGGTCCGCGGGTGGGAGAAGCCTCAACCGGGCCCGCTAACTGGCTGCAAGTGCAGGAGGTTTTGAGCTCGCGGAGTGGTGCGGGTTCGCGTGACCGTATCCACAACCACTTTCTCAAGGGGCATGCTCTACTGCGGCAAGTGTCTTAAGCTCGGCCGACAGAGCCGTGTCATCTATACGGAGGCAAAGGGGAGGGGTGGCACCATTCACGAATACTTCTTCTGCCGGGCTCGTCAGGAAGGCAAGTGCGACCTTCCGTATCTGCCGGCTTACCTCGTCGAGGACAGCGTGGCTGATTCTTACAGCCGACTCGTTCTCGACGAAGACTTCAAACAGGATGTGCGCAGGCGACTGGAAGATGCCCTCCTGGGTGAACAAAAGGACATCAAGGAGATGTATGCGCGGTACACCAATCAGCTGAAGGAAGTCGAAGCCAAAGAGGTCGCCTCGTCGACGTTGCCGCTGACGGCATCCTGCCTGCGTCGAAGGTTCGCGAGAAGATGCACGAGCTGCCTGTACAGCGTTCCCGTATTGAAGATAGTCTCGCCAATATCGGTGAAGAGATTGCCGTAGGTGGTCAGCTGCTTACCAAGGCGCTCGATCAGATTGCCGACCCGAAGGCGTACTACGAGAAGGCAACGGACAAGGTTCGGAGGCTCCTTAACGAATCCTTCTTCCTGCGATTCTTTGTCTATCAAGACGGCGCGGTTGGTGCGGATCTTAACGAACCGTTTGACGACATCTTCGCCGCCCAGACCGCCTTCCGCGCGTCCAAGACGCCGCATACGGTACCTTTGGTCCAGGATCGTCCCAATCGTCCCAAATAGGGTCGTTTTCGGGCGATTCAGGCGTACTCGCCCCGCAATTCCGGGGAACCAAAAATGGCGCCGATTTCTCGACGCCATCTCTGTTGTTCAAACTAAAGTCGCTTTATTCAAACCATGGTTCGAATAAAGCGACTCTGGTCGGGATGACAGGATTTGAACCTGCGACCTCTTCGTCCCGAACGAAGCGCGCTACCAAGCTGCGCTACATCCCGATCCGCTGCAAAAGCAACTTTACAAGGATAGCCGATGCGGGTCCCCGATGCGAAATCCTGAAAGCCCGCGGTCGTTTTCCTGCGTCAGACCAGGGAGTCTTTCCACGCACCGTGCAGGTCGGCGAATCGTCCGCCGCCGCCGATCAGTTCCGCGGGCGAGCCGTCCTCGACGATCCGGCCGTCATGGACCACCAGTACCCGGTCCGCGGTTTCCACCGTGGACAGCCGGTGCGCAATGATCAGCGCCGTCCTGCTGCCGGCGTCCGTCCCCGCCAGCAGCCGGGCCAGCCCGTGCTGCACCAGCCTTTCGGAGGGGATGTCCAGTGAGGACGTGGCCTCATCCAGGATCAGCACGGCGGGGCGGGCCAGGAACGCCCGGGCGAAGCTGATGAGCTGGCGCTGCCCGGACGACACCCGGCCGCCGCGTTTATTGACATCCGTGTCATATCCTTCGGGAAGCTCCAGGATGAAGTCATGCGCGCCCACTGCCTTCGCTGCTTCCTCGATTTCGGTGCGGGAGGCCTCCGGCCGGCCCAGGGCGATGTTGTCGGCAACGGATCCACTGAACAGGAAGGCTTCCTGGGTGACCATCACGATGTTCCGCCTCAGGTCGGTGGTGCTGAGGTTGCGCAGGTCCACGTCGTCCAGGGTCAGGGACCCGGCGGAAACATCGTAGAAGCGGGCGATCAGCTTGGCGAGGGTGGATTTCCCGGCACCGGTCTGGCCCACCAGGGCCACCGTATGGCCGGCGGGGATGTGCAGGTTCAGCCGCGGCACGATGAGCGGGCCGTCGCCGTACCGGAACTCCACATCCTTGAAGTCGATCGACCCCCTGGCGTTGTCCAGTGCTACCGGGTTCCTGGGCGGGCGGACGGTGGGCACTTCCTCGAGGAGCCCGGACACCTTTTCCAGGGCCGCCTGGGCGCTCTGGAAGGAGTTGTAGAACATCGCCATCTGGTCGACGGGCTGGAAGAACCGCTTGGTGGACAGGATGAGCGCCAGCAGCACCCCCACCGCGAGGTCGCCGGTGAGGGTGCGGAAACCGCCAAAGAGCAGCACCACGGCCACGCAGACGTTCCCGATCAGTACCAGCCCCGGCTGGAAGATGCCGTTGAGGTTGATGGAGCGGACGGTGACCAACCGGTAGTCCTCGGCGAGCTTCCCGTACCGGTCAGCATTTTCCTGTTCCTTGCGGAAAGCCTTCACGGCACGGATGCCGGTCATGGTTTCCACGAAGTGCACGATCAGCCGCGCGGAGACCACCCGGGATTCACGGAACACGATCTGGGAGTGCTTCTGGTACCAGCGGGCCAGGAAGAACATGGGGACACCTGCGGCCAGCACCAGCAGGCCGCTGCGCCAGTCCAGGGCGAACACGGTGACGGCGGTAAAGATCATGAACAGAAGGCCGGAGGCCAGTGAACTGACGCCGGAGTCCAGGAGTTCGCGAAGGGCCTCCAGGTCCGAGGTCTGCCGCGCGATGATCCGCCCGGACGTGTATTTTTCGTGGAACTCCAGGCTCAGCCGCTGTGTCTGGCGGAACACCCGAAGACGCAGGTCCAGGAGCATGGCCTGGCTCAGCTTCGCGGTGGACGTCACGTATAGGGCGGTCAGTCCCGCCGTCGCAAAAGCCGCCAGCAGATAGGCGACGCCGGTAAGCACCAGGGGCAGGTTGTCTCCGGCCTGCAGGGCGGGCAGCGCGTGGTCGATGCCGAAGGCGATCAGTGCCGGGCCGGCCACGCGGGCCGCCTGCGAAAGGACCACCGTGGCTATGGTCAGCCAGAACCGGAGCTGCACCGGCCGGATCAGGCTGCGCAGCAGCGCCAGCGACCGCCGTCGGACGGCCCTGCTGTCACTCTTGCTGAGGTGGGCATTGTCCTCGTTGGCCGTGCCGAAGGTTGTGGTGCTCATCGGGTCACTTCCTCTGCCTGGTCCTCAAGGGCGGACAGCTCGGAGTCGAGGTCTCGTGGTTCCTGGTCCAGGCTGGCGATGACGTAGCGGTAGTGGTGGTTGCCCGCCAGCAGTTCGGTGTGCGTGCCGACGGCGGTGATGCTGCCGTCCTCCAGCAGCGCCACACGGTCCGCCAGCGCCACGGTGGACGGGCGGTGGGCCACGATCAGTGTTGTGGTCTCCTTCAGTACGGCCCGGAGCCGCGTTTCCACAAGTTCCTCGGTCTGGACATCCAGGGCAGACAGCGGATCGTCCAGCACCAGTACCCTGGGGCGCGCAGCGATGGCCCGCGCCAGCGCGATCCGCTGCCGCTGCCCGCCGGAAAGGCTGAGCCCTTCGTCGCCAATCAGCGTGTCCACCCCCTCGGGCAGGGAGTAGGCGAAGTGCGCCTGGGCCACGTCCAGGGCCTCATCGAGGACGGCGTCCGTCCGCACGGGGGCGCCGAGCAGGACGTTGTCCCGGACCGAATTGGAGAACAGGGTGGTGTCCTCGAAGGCAACCGCGACGATCCGGCGGAGCTCCTCAACCTCGAAGTCCCTCAGGTCCACGCCGTCGATGGTGATGGCCCCGCCGGAGACGTCGTACAGGCGCGGAACGAGCTGGATCAGCGCACTTTTGCCGCTGCCGGTGATTCCCACCAGCGCCATGGTTTCGCCAGGCCGGACATCGAGGTTGATTTCCTTCAGGATGGGCTTGTCCGGGGCATCCTCAAAAGCGAACGTGGCCTTATTGAAACGGAGCCCACCGGCGAGTTGACCGGGCCGCCGGGACTCCGCAGGACTGGTGATGGTGTTGGGGGAGTCCATCACTTCGAAGTGGCGGTCGACGGCGGTCTTGGCGGTGAGTGCCATGGCCAGCAGCATGCCGGAAAATTCCACGGGTGAGGCCATCACCGCGGCGGTGGCGAAAAACGCCACGAGCGCGCCGATGCTGAGTTGCCCGCTGGCGCACAGCATCACGCCGACCACCAGGCCGGCGCCGAGGGCGAGTTCGGGAAGCAGGGTGACCACCATGGTGAAGGTTGCCTGGTGGCGTGCCTTTTCGATCTCCGTCTGGCGGAGCTCCTCGGCCTGCTCGTTGAAGTTTTCGAGCGCCTCCCGGCTTCGCCCGAACGCTTTGAGCACGCGGATGCCGTGGACTGATTCCTCAACGGTGGTGGCGAGATCACCGGCCTGGTCCTGGCTGCGGCGGGCCACCCTGCTGAAGCGGGTGCGGAACCGGAAGCTGTAAGCCATGATAGGCACCGCCGCGGCAAGGAAGATGAGGGCAAGCTGCCAGCTCATCACAAACATCACTGTGATGCCGATGATCACCGTAAGGGTGGTGACCACCAGCATGATGGCACCGAACGCCATCCAGCGTCGCAGGAAGTTCAGGTCCGTCATGGCACGCGACAACAACTGGCCGGATCCCCAGCGGTCGTGGAAGGAGACGGTCAGATCCTGGAGATGGCCGTACAGCGAAACCCGCATTTTGGTTTCCACCGTCGTGGCGGGGTTGATGACGAACTGCCGGCGGAGGGCCACCAGTCCGGCTTCGGCCACGCCCAGTACCAGGATGACGCCCGCGGAAATCCAGACCGCTTCCGATGCGCCGCCGGGCTTCAGTGATTCGTTGACCAGCACCCGGAGGACCTGCGGGATGGCGAGTGCAACAACGCTGGCCAGTAACGCGCAGAGAAGTCCCAGCAAAAGCCGCGGGAGGATCGGCCGGACGTGGGGGTAGAGGCGACTGATGGATCGAAAAAATGGAGTTTGCTTGGCCATGCCTGCTTCTCAAGCTCTAAAACGAATGTAGTTTCCCGTAGCAACTACCCTATGCCATGGCGTGAGGCGATTCACAGGCTTCCCTACTCCCCGTGAAGCTTGGCGAGTTATTGCGTTGCGCAATGGACGGCCGGCCCTGCCCGCCCGTGCGCCATCAGTTATGGTCCCCAAAAGCGATGGTTGGGAACCACGAGTGATAGGGCAAGGGGGACTAATGGGGCGGGGTGAGGGTGAGCAGGACCGCTTCGGGCTTGCACGCGATGCGGATCGGGGTGAAGCGCGAGGTGCCGATACCGCCCGATACGTTCACCGGCGTCGTACTGCCGTTGCTCTGCCAGTCGTTCAGGCCTTTGGCCCGCCAGGTGGGGAGGTCGCAGTTGGAGACCAGGGCGCCGTACCCGGGGAGGCACAGTTGGCCGCCATGGGTGTGTCCGGCGAGCAGGAGGTCCGCGCCGTCCTCCGTAAAGTGATCGAGCACGCGCTGATAGGGGGCGTGGATAACCGCGACGCGGAGGTGCGGAGTGGCGTCCTGGTTGACGGTGCCGCGCGGCCAGCCGGCATACCGTTCCCGGTTCAGGTGGGGATCATCCACGCCGGAAAAGTCGAAGCGGATGCCCTTCAGGACCACCGACTGGTGCCGGTTGGTCAGGTCTATCCAGCCGCCCATGCCAAAGCCCGAGCGCAGGCGCGGCCAGTCCAGCCGGGCCGGTTTTGGCTTCACCTGGGACGGGCCCAGAAGGTACGATGCCGGGTTCTTCGGGCTGGGAGCGAAGTAGTCGTTGGAACCGGGGACAAACACGCCCGGGAACTCCATGAGGGGGCGGAGCGCCGCCAGCAGCGGGTCCACCGCTCTAACGTGGCTGAGGTTGTCGCCGGTGTTGACCACCAGGTCCGGTTCAAGGCCCGCAAGGGACTGCAGCCAGGCTGCCTTCTTGTCCTGCCCCGGGACAAAGTGGATATCGCTCAGGTGCAGGATCCGGAACGGTGCCTGTCCGGGCGGGAGGATGTCCAGTGTCTCTTCGCGGAGGACAAACTGGTTTTTCTCCCACAGGCCGTACCCGAAGGCCGCCAGTCCTGCCGCTGCCCCGGCCCCCGCGGTGACGGCAAAGCCGCGCCCGATAGTCCGGGCGCGGCTGGCCAAAGCGCTGGTTGAAATCATCGGCGGCTAGCCGTTCCCGTTTCCATTGCCACTATTGTTCCCGTTTCCGTTGCCGTTACTGCTTGGCTGCGGTGCTGGCTGGGGGGCGACCGGCGCAGCCGGGGCCTGGGTGGCCTGCGGCGTGGAGGGAGTGGTCCGTGTAGTGGTGCCGTTCAGCAGGTTGCTGGGCGGCGCCGGGAACGGATTAGTGCCGTAGGCAGGAGCGATCTTCGACATGAAGTTGGAGAACATCGGCCCGGCGATCATGTAACCGTCGATGCCCGGGTAGAACTTCCCGTTGACCGTGATGTTCTGCCCGGCGCGGTCCTGGGCGCCCAGTGCGTCACCGAACCAGGCAGCGGTGGCCAGGCCGGTGGTGTGGCCGACAACCCAGGTGGAGCCGTTGTTGTTGGACGTACCGGTCTTGGCGCCGATGGGGAAGCTGGTCCGGGTGGAAATCCTAGGCTGGATGAGCGAGCCGGAGCCCCGGTTGAGGACTTCCTGCAGTGCGTAGTTCACGCCGCGGGCCACCTCGGGCTTGATGGCGTCCCGGCAGCTGGTGGACTGCGCAGGCAGCTGCTTCCCCGTTGCATCCGTCACCGAGGTGATGGCGATGGCCTCGCAGAACTTGCCGTCGTTCGCGAACGTGGCGAACGCGCTGGCCATGGTCAGCGGGGACGTCTGGGTGGAACCCAGGAGGTTGCCCAGCGTGGACATGTTGACCTTGGGGTTCGGCTCGTCTGCCGACGGCAGGCCGCTGTGGAGTCCGACGGCGTCAACCACCTTCTGGATGCCGCAGAAGTCGAGCTGGGCTGCTGAGGCGAAGGTCACCGTGTTGATGGAGTTGTACAGGCCCTCGAGGACGGACAGGTTCCGGTACCACTGGGGTTCGGCGTTCTGCAGGTCGTCTGCCGTGCCGAGGCCCTGGTTCTTCTGGGCGGTGCTGTAGCCGCCGGTCACCTTGCCGCAGGTGTTCCGCCACGGGAAGTTGAGCGGGTAGATGCGCTGGGCGGCGTTGACCACGGTGTTCATGGACTTGCCCTCATTGAGCCACTCCGCGAACGTGAACGGCTTCATGGTGGAGCCGGGCTGGGCGCCGCCCATACCGTTGAGGTCGTTGCCGTCCTTGTCCAGCTTGTCCACGTTGAAGTTCAACTGGGAATCGAAGCTGGCCTTGCCGGGCAGGAACGATGTGTTCTGGGCCATGGAAATGATCTTGCCCGTGTTGGGCTGCACCGAAACCATGGCGGCACCCCACTTGTCCGGGTTGGCGCCGGCGGAGGCGTTGACCTGCTCCTGGGCCACGGCCTGGGCGTTCGGGTCCAGGGTGGTGGTGATGGTGAGGCCGCCGCCGTAGATCAGGCGCTGGCGCTCCTTGAGGTCCGCGCCGTAAGCGGTGTTGTTCTCCAGCAGGTGCAGGATGTAGTCGCAGAAGTACGGTGCGGTGGACGCGTAGGCGCAGCCCTGCTTGGGCTGGGTCACCTTGGTCTCCACGGGAGTGGCGACGGCAGCGTCGTGTTCCTCCTGGGTGATCTTGCGCTGGTTCAGCATCAGGCCAAGGACCAGGTCGCGGCGCTCTTTCGAGCTCTCAGGGTTGGTGATGGGGTCGAACGCGGAGGGGCTGTTGACCAGGCCGGCCAGCAGTGCAGCCTGCGGAAGGCTGAGGTCCTTGGCAGAGGTGCTGAAGAAGAACTTGGAGGCAGCCTCGACCCCGTACGCGTCACGGTTGAAGAACACGATGTTCAGGTAGCCCTCAAGGATTTGCTCCTTGCTGAACTCCTTCTCCATGGCGATGGCCAGCTTCATTTCGCGGAGCTTGTCGCCCACGCCCTTGTTCACACCGTTGAGCTTGATCTGGTCCTCGTTGCCCTCGGCGGCGAGGTTGGCGTTGAGGACGTTGTTGACGTACTGCTGCGTGACGGTGGAGGCACCCTGCTTGTTGCCGCGCGCTGTGCTGACCAGGGCACGCAGGATGCCGGTGGTGTCCACACCGCCGTGTTCATAGAAACGGCTGTCCTCGACCGCGATGACAGCTTCCTTCATGAATGGCGAAATCTGGTCCAGCGCAACCTTGGTCCGGTTCTCGGTGTAGACGTTGGCAATCTCGCTACCGTCTGCTGCCAGGATCCTGGTGGTCTGGTTGGGCGGGTCAACCTTCAGCTCTGCCGGAAGGGTGTCGAAGAACTCGATCGAACCACTGGCCGCGCTGCCTGAGACTGCCGCCGCGGGGACCAGCAGGCCTGCTACCAGGACACCACAAATTGCACTCACGCCAAGGAAAACGAGGATCTTTCCAAGGGTGGTGGCAGTGTCGAATAATGGGTTCTTACGAGGAGCCATGTTTTCCACTTTACCGGCAAGGACTAGTCTTTCTCTCATGACCAAATGGGAGTACGCCACGATTCCGCTCATTATCCATGCCACAAAACAGATCCTGGACCAGTGGGGAGATGACGGCTGGGAGCTCGTCCAGGTAGTCCCCGGACCGGACGGAAACGGTCTGGTTGCCTACCTGAAGAGGGAGAAGCAGTAGCATGAGCACCTCCGCAGAAGCCCCGTCCGGCACCGCAGCCGCCCCCGTTTCCGCTGTTGAGCAGCGCCTGGCGGATCTTGGACTGACCCTCCCCGACGTTGCCGCCCCGGTGGCGGCCTACGTTCCCGCCGTGATCTCCGGCAACCACGTTTACACCTCGGGCCAGCTGCCCTTTATTAATGGCAAACTCCCAGCAACCGGGAAAGTTTCCGCCGGCACCGAAGGCTACGCCGACGAGCCCACTGTTTCGCCCGAAGACGCACAGCAGTACGCCGCGGTCTGCGCCGTCAACGCCCTGGCAGCCGTCAAGAGCGTCATCGGCGACCTCGACCGCATCACCCGCATCGTCAAGGTTGTGGGATTCGTCTCTTCGGACCCGTCGTTCACCGGACAGCCCGGCGTCATCAACGGTGCTTCGGAATTGTTGGGCCGCGTCCTCGGTGACGCAGGCCAGCACGCCCGTTCCGCCGTCGGCGTTTCCGTGCTGCCGCTCGACTCTCCCGTAGAGGTCGAACTGATCGCTGAATTCAGCTAGGACCGGTCGCTTCCTTTGCCTCAACTCGCCCGACGCCTGTTCGCACTCCCTCAGGACCTTGAAGGGGCAGCGCAGAGCTGGCTTGAACATGGCGAGAGGAGCCCCCGGGCCGCTCGCTTAGCATCATCTGTTGTCCTGCTGCGTGATTCCCCCACCGGCCTCGAAACCTGGCTTGCTTACCGGCCCGGTTCCTCGCCGCTGGGGGTCCTCGCCTTCCCCGGTGGCTCCCTGGACGCCGCCGACGACGACCCCGTCGGCTGGCTGGGCCCTTCACCACAGCACTGGGCCGAGCAGATGGGAACGGACGACGTCGGGCTGGCTCGCCGTCATGTGGTGGGCGCCATCCGGGAACTCTTCGAGGAAACCGGCGTGCTCCTTGCCGGCCCGGATATGTCCACCACGTTTGAAGCGACGTCCACATCTGAATGGATGCGTGCCCGCCTCGCCGTGGCCGACCAGGAAAAGACCTTCCCGGAGGTCCTCGGCAAACGGGGGCTGTCCCTCCGGACCGACCTGCTGAAGTCCCTCGTCAACTGGCGCAGCCCGGACTTCGCCCACCGCCGGTTCGATACCCGGTACTTCGCCGCCACCGTTCCGCTGAACCAGCAGCCCGCCCTGCTGGAAGGCAAGGGCGTCTGGGGGCGGTGGGTGAACGCGCACGACGTCATTGCCGGCCGGGATACCACCGCACTGGGCGACGAGGTGGGCCAGGAAAACACGGTAGGCCGCACCCTCGGCGAGCTCCTGGTTCCCGGCTCGGAGATCATGCTCGAAAAAATGGCCATGGCCAACGGCTGCATCGCGTACCTCAGCTACAAACGCAAGGCCCACGTCTACCAGCCGCAGCTCGTGGAGGAAGGCGGCAAGTTGCTGCTCGAGGTCGAGGCCGCCAAGACGGTGGCGGGGGATCACCAGCGGGAACGCTGACCCCGGAAACGCTAGATGCGCCGGAGCGTTGAGTACGGGCGGCTGGGGAGGTTCCCGGCGGTCCACGCCTGAACCGGCGGTTCCAGCGGAATCTGCCCGCGGCCGTCGCGGATCACCAGGACCACCGTGCCCAAAATCGCTGCAACAGAAGCCAGGCCCAGCAGGATCAAAACAACAACCATAGCCACGGACATCGCCATGCACCTCTAAGCTCAATTTTACGCCGCTCCCGGCCCGCTGGTTGAGCTGACCGAACTCGATCCGGTGGTTGAGCTGACGGTGGTTGGCCTGACGGGAGCCGGGCCGGTGGTTTACTTCGCTGTCCCGCCGCCTTTCGCCGTCGCTTAGACACACCGCATAGGGGAGCCCCCGGTCGCTGGGCGACCTCCGGCTCCCGATGCGTCGCGATGCGCTCCTACGCGAAAGTCTGCCACCCAGCTAGGACGCTCCATCACTTTTCGCGGCTTTTGGGCGAACGCTCCATCACTTTTCGCGGCTTTTGGGCGAACGCTCTATCACGTTCCATGCTGATGGGGCGTTGCCTGGAAAGCTGCAGGATGTGATGGGGCGTCAAGCAAAAGGCCCGAGGTCCGGCATCGGGAAGTGTGCGTCAGAGCGACGAAGGAGCAGCACGCGGAGGATGTCGGCCTCGGGCCCAACACCAAGGGGGCATGCAAAAGGCCGCCCCTTGGGGCGGCCTTTGTGCTGTAAGGGCTAGCGGGAGCGCTGGCGGAGGCGCTGCATGTCCAGGATGACCACGGCGCGGGCTTCCAGGCGGAGCCAGCCGCGCTGGACGAACTCGGCGAGGGCCTTGTTGACGGTCTCGCGTGAAGCGCCAACCAGCTGGGCGAGTTCTTCCTGGGTGAGCTCGTGGGCTACGAGCACGCCGTCGGTGGCCGGGCGGCCGAAGCGGTCTGCCAGGTCCAGGAGTGCCTTGGCGACGCGGCCGGGCACGTCGGAGAACACCAGGTCCGAGAGGGAGTCGTTGGTGCGGCGGAGCCGGCGGGCAAGAGCCTGCAGAAGCTGCGCGGAAACCTCGGGCCGGGTGCGGAGCAGGTTGTTCAGGCTTTCGTTCTTAAGCCCGGCCAGGCGGGTTTCCGACACTGCGGTGGCGGTGGCGGTGCGGGGGCTGGGATCGAACAGGGCCATTTCGCCGAAAAGCTCACCCGGGCCGAGGATGGCAAGGAGCGATTCACGGCCGTCCGGGGAAGTGCGCCCCAGCTTTACCTTGCCGGAAACGATGAAGTAAAGCTGATCGCCCTGGTCGCCCTCACGGAAAACCGACGCACCGCGGGAAAGGTCCACCTCGGTGAGCTCGTCCGTCAACAGGCGGAATGCGTCGTCGTCGAGCGTGGCGAAAAGTGGTGCTCGGCGCAGTACCTCGATGTCCATAAAATCTCCTGAATAAAAGTTTCGGCTGTGGCGCTTGTGCCATTGTTTCAGAATTTTCAAGGTTCTGTGACGAACTTGGCAGCCAAAACGCCCAAACGACGGGCAGGAGGGGCGGCGCCAACCCTCAGAAGATTGTCAGCCTGCGCCATTAGAATGGGCCTACAACTGCTTATAAGGAGCCTTAGTGGTCGGCTTGACTGTCCTGGACCTCGTCCTGATCCTGGCGCTGCTGTCCTACCTGGCCTACGGCCTGCGCAACGGCTTCCTCGTCACCGTCGGCGGCATTGCCGGCTTTGCTGCCGGAGCCATCGCCGCCTTTTTCGCAGTCCCCTTGGTGAGCGGCTTCGTGGCGGACTCCGGATGGAGGCTGACAGCCATCGTGGCCGCCGCCGTCGCCCTGGTGGTTCTTGGCCACGGCCTCGGAACCATGATCGGCCGGCAAATCCGCGGGGCTATGCGGATCAGGCCCCTGCGGGCTGTCGATCGCCTCGTGGGCGGCGCCGTGAACTTAGTGGTTTCCGCCCTGGTCATGTCCATGCTGGCCTTCAGCATCGGCTCCCTGGGCGTGCCGTTTGTTTCCCAGCAGCTCGCCGAATCGAAGGTCATCCGCTTCATCGACGGCATGACGCCGGACCCTGTGAAGGCCACCATGGCCGAGCTGCGGTCGGAAGTGATCGGCAACGGCATTCCCACCTTGATTGAAGGCTTGGACCAGGGGCAGGCCGTTCCGGTGCCGGACGCGAGCACTGACACCCCCGCCTTGAACCGCGCCGCCGGATCCGTGCTCAAAATTGCCGGAACGGCGTACCAGTGCGGCCAAAACCAGACAGGTACCGGCTTCGTCGTTTCCGAGGACCGTGTAGTCACAAACGCGCATGTCGTGGCGGGCGTGTCGGAGCCGGTAGTGGAAATGCCCGACGGCGGAGCGATGCCCGGGCGGGTTGTTTACTTTGACACCAAACATGACCTCGCCGTGCTTGCCGTGGAGGACCTCCCCGTCCAGCCACTGCCGCTAAGCCCTGATTTGCCCAACGGCAGCCCCGCAGCGTTCGCAGGCTATCCGCACGGTGGCCCCTTCCAGTCCCGGCCCGCCACCATCCAAGACATCACCACCGTGCTGGTGCCGGACATCTACGGCAGCAACCCGTCGCCCGAAGAGATTTACCGGCTGGCCGGAAATGTTCAGCCCGGCAACTCCGGCGGCCCGCTCTTGACCACGGAAGGGCAGGTAGCCGGCGTGATCTTCGCGAAAGCGACGTCCGACGCCGAGATGGGCTTCGCCATCACGATGGACGACCTGAACCCGGTTGCTTCACAGGCGGCCTCATTGAGCGCACAGGTCTCCTCGGGGCAGTGCATCCAGAAGTAGCCGGAACCGGGCCTCAGAGGACTTCCGCGAGGTAGTCGATGGCCAGCTTGTAGCCGAACACCCCCGCGCCGACGATCACCGCGGAGCATACCGGCGACAAGAATGAGTGGTGCCGGAATTCCTCGCGCTGGTGCACATTGGTGATGTGAACCTCGACGGCGGGAAGCTGCACGGCGGCGAGGGCATCGCGAAGTGCCACGGACGTGTGCGTGAAGGCGCCGGCGTTAAGGACAATTCCCACGGCGGATTCCCGGGCGGCGTGGATGGCGTCCAGCAGCACGCCCTCGTGGTTTGACTGCACGCATTCGGCCCCAAAGCCGTGTGCCTTTGCAGTGCGCGCAGCAAGGTCCTCCACATCAGCCAGGGTGGACGTTCCGTATTTCTCGGGTTCGCGGGTGCCCAGCAGGTTAAGGTTGGGTCCGTTGATTACCAGGATGGTGCCGCGGCTGGCTGTGGTGGTGGCTTCAGTCATGCATGCAAATCTAGTGCGGCGGGGGCCCGGGCGCATTTCTTACGCCCAACAGCCCCCGGTGGTTGAGCTTGTCATTGGGTTTCGACAGGCTCAACCACCGCAAGGGGACTTCTAGAGCGCGGTGAAGCGCAGCAGCAGCGCGTGTTCAGGGTTGAGAATGGGCATGGGCGGGCCCACCTCGGCCAGGAAGCGGCCATTGGCAACAGCACCATTCTCCAGCCAGGCCAGCGGCTGGACCTGTGCGAAGGTGTGGCCGTAGTCGGCATCACCCGGGGCCGGGAAGATCCGTGGCCGCCATGGCGGAAGCTGCGGTGGAAGCGCTGGTGGGAGCCAGCCGCGGCGAGAAGCCCCGACACCGGATCTTCCCCACCAAGCTGCATGTCCGGCAATCCTGCGGCTGTCCCTAGGATTTGTCGACTAGAGGGCGGCGAGCCTCAGCCGGCCCACCTTTTCCTGCAGGATGCGCTGCGCTTCGGTCCCAAGGCCCGGATCGCTGATGACTTCGTCCACTTCCTCCAGTGAGGCGATGGAGCTGATGCCCAGCATGCCCCACTTGGTGTGATCCGCCAGGACTACGGTTTTTCGCGCAGCCGCCACGAAAGCCCGGTCCGTTTCCGCCTCCAGCAGGTTGGGCGTCGTGAATCCCGCGTCGGCGTCCATTCCATGGACGCCGAGAAACAGCACGTCGAGGTACAGCTGTTTCAGCGCACCTGTGGCGATGGGACCCACCAGGGCGTCCGACGGCGTGCGCTCGCCGCCAATCAGGATGACGGTGGAAGCGAAGCGGGCGGCGCCGGCGGAGGCGCCGTGGTGGAAAAGGTCAGCGATTCGTACCGAGTTGGTGACCACGGTGATCCTGGGCCCGTTGGTGAGTTCCTTCGCCAGAGCCCATGTAGTGGTTCCGGCGCTGAGCCCCACAGCCATGCCCTCCTGCACCAGGCCGGCCGCCTCGACCGCTATGGCACGCTTCTCGGCGGTGAGCTGTGTGGACTTCAGGTCGAATCCGGGCTCGTGGGTGCTGGTGTCGCCCGGCATCTTGGCGCCGCCGTGGATCCGCTCGAGGCGCCCGCCTTCCTCCAGCACCTCGATGTCCCGCCGCACCGTCATCAGGGACACTCCCAGCTGCTGGGCCAAGTCCGAGATCCGGACAACCCGTTCGCGCTGGAGAGCGTCCAAAATGGCCTGGTGGCGGGCGACGGCGAGCATCTGGGCGGTTCCTTCGGGGCAGGGAGCAGGACTGCTCCCAGCATACGGCGACGGCGGCGCTGCCCAAGGTGGGCGGCGCCGCCGTCGTAATCCGGAGTCCTGTTACTTTCTGAGCGACTGCGCGATCTGCTGCATGATGGTGGGGTCTGAGAGGGTGGTGGCGTCACCCGGGTCGCGGCCTTCGGCGACGTCCTTGAGCAGGCGCCGCATGATCTTGCCGGAGCGGGTCTTGGGCAGCTCGGGGACCACGAGGATGTTCTTCGGCTTGGCGATGGGGCCGATTTCCTTGCCCACGTGGTTGCGGAGTTCCTGGACGATGTCATCGCCGGAGTCCACGGCGTCGCCGCGGAGGATGACGAACGCGACGACGGCCTGGCCGGTGGTTTCGTCGGCCGCGCCGACGACGGCTGCTTCGGCCACGGCGGGGTGGGAGACCAGGGCGGACTCGATTTCGGTGGTGGAGAGCCGGTGCCCGGAGACGTTCATGACGTCGTCCACCCGGCCGAGCAGCCAGATGTCGCCGTCCTCGTCCTTCTTCGCGCCGTCCCCGGCGAAGTAGATGTTGTCGAACCGGGACCAGTAGGTGTCCTTGTACCGTTCCGGGTCGCCCCAGATGCCGCGGAGCATGGCCGGCCAGGGTTCGCGGATCACCAGGAAGCCGCCGTGCCCGTTGGGGACTGAGGCGCCGTTTTCGTCCACGACGTCCACGGCGATGCCGGGCAGGGGGACCTGGGCGGAGCCCGGCTTGGCGGCGGTGACGCCGGGGAGCGGGGCGATCATTTGGGCGCCGGTCTCGGTTTGCCACCAGGTGTCCACGATGGGGGCTTTGTCCCCGCCGATGACGTTCCGGTACCACATCCAGGCTTCGGGGTTGATGGGTTCGCCCACGGAACCGAGCACGCGGAGGGAAGTCAGGTCGTACTTGTCCGGGATCTCCCGGCCCCACTTCATGAAGGTCCTGATCGCGGTGGGGGCGGTGTAGAGGATGGAGACCTTGTACTTCTCCACGATCTCCCACCAGCGGCCCTGGTGCGGGGAATCCGGCGTGCCCTCGTACATCACTTGGGTGGCGCCGTTGATGAGCGGGGCGTAAGTGACGTAGGAGTGGCCGGTGACCCAGCCGACGTCGGCCGTGCACCAGTACACGTCCGTCTCGGGGTGCAGGTCGAAGACGGCCTTGTGGGTGTACGCGTTCTGGGTGAGGTACCCGCCGGTGGTGTGCAGGATGCCCTTGGGCTTGCCGGTGGTGCCGGAGGTGTAGAGGATGAACAGCGGGTGCTCGGAATCGTGCCCCACGGCCGTGTGCTCGGCCGATGCGGTCTCCACCGTGTCCGCCCACCAGTGGTCCCGGCCCTCGTGCCAGTCCACGTCCTGGCCGTTGCGCTTGACCACCACCACGTTCTGCACGCTGTGGCCGTCGTTCGCGAGGGCCTCGTCCACGGCGCTCTTCAAAGCGCTGGGCTTCCCGCGGCGGTACGTGCCGTCCGCGGTGACCACGAGCTTGGCCTCGGCGTCCTCGATCCTGGACCGGAGCGCGTCCGCGGAGAAGCCGCCGAACACCACCGAGTGCACGGCGCCGATCCGGGCGCACGCCAGGAGCGTGATCACGGCTTCGGGGATCATGGGCAGGTACACCGCCACCCTGTCGCCCTTGGCCACGCCCAGGGACTCGAACGCATTCGCAGCCTTCTTCACCTCTTCGGTGAGCTGGGCGTAGGTGTAGGTGCGGGTGTCGCCGGGCTCGCCCTCGAAGTAGATGGCTACCCGGTCCCCGTTGCCGGCCTCGACGTGCCGGTCCAGGGCGTTGTAGGCGGCGTTGACTTCCCCGCCCACGAACCATTTGGCAAAGGGCGGGTTGGACCAGTCCAGGGCCTGGTCGAAGTCCTTGCTCCAGGTCAGCAGCTCGCGCGCCTGCTTCGCCCAGAAAGCGGGCCGGTCGGCGGCGGCCTCCTCATATTCCGATGCCTTGACCACGGCGTCAGCGGCGAACTCGGGAGTGGGCGGAAACGTCCGGGTCTCGTGCAGCAGGTTTTCGAAGGCATCGCCCTGCTGGCCGGCCTGTCCGCCTTGTCCGGAGCCGGTGGAAGCGGTGGCTGTGGAGCTTGAAGTGTCCTGGGACATGTGAACCTCATCATTCATCGATCTTTGCTGCGCGGGCATCCGCCGCCGGCCGGGCTCCGCCGCCTGCACGGCTCCGGGCACCGGCTGGTCACGGATTTCCGCAAAGAGCTGTTCCGCAACCAAGACTAATGCTTGCCCGGCGGTGCATGTGTGCGCTGTCACAGATAGGCCCGCGAGCGGCATTTATTAAGCGGTGAATGGATATGCTGCGGCAGCCGGTTGTCCGCGCCCAGCTAGTGATCAGTCAGGCTCTTAGCTAGGCTGAGATGGAATTGTGACTTCACTTTGGACCCTCCCGTCCGGGCCGCGCAAGCGCCCGGGACGGGAGGGACCGCTGTACGACGGCACGGTTTCGGGGCCGCCCTGGCCCCGGTGCCGCCACGCTAAGGAGAACAGAATGAACCAGCAGATCGTCGGCCAGAAGACAGGCCCTGGCACCGCGGCGGGTTCCGGCAGCACCAGTGCTCCGGCAGCCGGGGCAGGCAAGCCGGCCACGTCCGAAGGCAAGGGCGCCAGCGCCCACCAGGCGGTGCTGGGTCCGTTCACCATCCGGGACCTGGCCGTGTTTGGCGCTACCCTCATTTTGTTCATCGCGTCCCTGCTGCCCATTTTCGGTGGCCGCTACAACCTTTGGAACCTGAACAACCTCTTCTTCCTGGGCTTGGGCATTGTCCTGCCCCTTGTGGTGAGCGCGCTTTTCGCCGCACGCAGGCTGGCGCCCGGCACAAAAATCCGGATCGGGTCGCTGTCCATTGACCAGTTCGCCTCCGTGGTGGCGTCCTTCGCGGTCGCCTTCTTCTTCCTCTCCGTTGCGGGCGCTTATGTTCCCAGCCTGTTGGTGGGCCTGATCGGCGCCCTGGTCCTGTTCGCCGCGACCGTCCTGGGCCGCTTCCTTCCCTACGTCTCACCCGACTTCCAGGGGCGCGCGGAAGCCCCGGCGCATGTGGTGGCGCGGGAAGCCGCTGTTCCTGTACACAAACCTCGCGCTCCCAAAAAGCCCAAGGCCGAGTCCGGCGCTGCCAAACCTGCTGCCGGCGGAGGCCTGTTCAGCGGTGCCGGTGCCGGATCTTCCGCTGTCCAGCCCAATGCTGCGCACCACACGCCTGCCACGGCAGCAGTTCCCACCACCAGTGCTGCTGCTGCCGGTGCACCGGCCGCGGGGCCCGCACCCGTTTCCACCGCCCCCGAAGCCTCCGATGCCAACTCGGCGGGTGGCCAGGGCCCCGCAACCCAGGCCTCCGACGTCGTCCGCCCTGCTTCGGCGCCCGCCGCGGAGGAGACGCAGCTGGGGGACGTTCCTTCCGCCGGCACTGCTGCGACCGGTCCTGCCTCCGGTGCCGGTGCTTCACCGGCTGTGGGCGCTGGGTCGGGTGCAGGGCAGGCTGCCGCGGGCAATCACGACGGCGGTACGGCTGCCTCCGCTGCCTCCGCTGCGCAGGACTCCTGGGAGCCGCCTGCCGCTACCGCTGTCCACCCCCAGGTCCGTGCCGATGTTCCGATCGGGGCAACTGTGGACCCGGCAAGCCGGCCCGAGGAATCGGACGAGCAGCCCATCCACGAAGCCTTCTGGTTCGCCGTCGCACAGCACCGCACCGCGTTCGATCCCCGCACCGGTGCCCCGGCGTTCGTTATCGAACCGGGCGGCTGGGTGCTGGCCTTGGAGGACCGCGGGCACGAGTTCCTCGTCCAGCACACCGACGGGCGGCTGGGCGTGCTGCGCGACCTCAGCAATATCGAGCGCGGCTAGCACATGGCCCCGCCCCGGGCGGCCAAAGCCCCACGGGCCGCTACTGCACCGCAGGCGCCCAACGCCGGCGGTGTGACGGCAGCCGCCGGCCAGGCCGCAGGCATGCCCGTGGTTTCCTCTGAGTCCATGCTCGGGCTGAAGCGGCGGGCGCGCCGGATCAACAGGGCGCTGGCGGAGAAGTATCCCTACGCCCATGCGGAACTTGATTTCCGCAATCCGTTCGAACTGCTGGTGGCCACCGTCCTGTCGGCCCAGACCACCGACGTCACCGTCAACCAGATCACCCCGCTGCTGTTCGCACGCTATCCGGACCCACGGTCCATGGCCGAAGCGGATCCTGCCACGATCGAAGAAATCATCAAGCCCACGGGTTTCTTCCGGGCCAAGACGCGAAGCCTCGTCGCGTTGTGCACCCGACTGGTGGATGAGTACAACGGAGTGGTTCCCGGCCGGCTGGAGGATCTCGTCACGCTGCCGGGGGTTGGCCGGAAGACCGCCAACGTGGTGCTGGGCAACGCCTTCGGCGTCCCGGGCATCACGGTGGACACCCACTTCGGCCGCCTGGCCCGCCGGTTCGGCTGGACGCAGTCCGAGGACCCGGTCCAGATCGAATACGACGTCGCGGAGCTCTTCGAGAAGAGGGACTGGACCATGCTGTCCCACCGGGTGGTGTTCCACGGCCGGCGGGTGTGCCACTCCCGCAAACCGGCGTGCGGCGCGTGCCCCGTGGCCAACTGGTGCCCCAGCTACGGAATGGGCGAAACAGACCCGGCCAAGGCGGCCAAGCTGTTAAAGTACGAACTCGCTCCCGGCAATGAAGCCCTCCTCGCCCAACTGCTGGCTGAAACCCACAGGGCAGCTGAAATCCGGATGGAATCCCAAAAGAGGACCCGGTGAGCGCCCGCGAAGACCTGATCCGGCTGGCGGGACGGGCGGCGTCAGGATCGGCATCGCCCCCTGACCCGCTCTGGGCAGCCCTGACCGTTGATGCCCAAACGGCGCGGAGGGCGGCGGTCCTGATGTTGTTCGGGGCCCTCGACGAGGTCCCGGCTGCGTCGGACAAACCGCTGGCCCCGGCAGACCTGGACGTACTGCTCCTGGAGCGCGCCCACACGCTGGGTTCCCACCCCGGGCAGGTGGCGTTTCCCGGCGGCAGCATTGACGCGCCGGAAACGCCGGTGCAGGCAGCACTGCGCGAGGCCGTAGAGGAAACGGGACTGGACACGAACGGCGTCGAAGTTCTGGGCACACTGCAGGAACTGGGCCTGGCCCACAGCAACTTCCTCGTCACCCCTGTCCTGGGATGGTGGCGCTCGCCGTCACCCGTCCGGGTGGTGGATTATGCCGAGTCCGCGCAGGTATTCCGGGTCCCCGTCCGCGACCTGCTGGACCCGGACAACAGGGTCATGGCCACGGTCCACCGGGCCGGGCGGACCTTCGACAGCCCGGCATTCACCGTCAACGGCGTGGTGGTCTGGGGCTTTACCGGAATCGTCCTGAACGGCCTCTTTGAACAGCTCGGCTGGGCCGTCCCGTGGGATCGGAGCCGGGTGCACCCGATAAACGTTTAATTTTTGTGGATCGCGTTAATTCCTGTGCCCTAGGCCTGTTGGTGGCGCAGATCCACTACTATCCCCGTCGCCGCGTTCTCACGCATCGCGTTGATGCCTTCCACAAGTGTGTTCAGCGACTTGAAGTTCGGTGAAACGGCAACGATGTTGCCCTCCCCGTCCGTAAGCCGAAGCCTGTACGACTCGTCCCCAACCCGATGTATTTCAAACCTGCCCGCCATGCGCCGGACCTCCCCTGGTGTTTGCGCCCTTGCATCAACCTCTGGACCGATCTGTTTCAGTCACCATAAGACTGTAACCCGCGTCACGGGACCCTTGCGAGCTACTGCCGGGTAGGTTACTTTCCTCGACAAACGTCGCGCTGGACGCGCCGGAGGGCACGCTGCGCGCCTTCAAGAACGCTGCTCCTACTTGGCATGGTTGTAGGAATCCACCACTGCCACGCTCACCGGGAACTCGACCGGGATGCGTCCGAACAGCAGCTCCTTTGCGGCACTTGCGGCGTCCTCGATCGCCATGATGCACGCGTCCACCTGCTGCACAGGAGCGTGAATCATCACCTCGTCGTGGAGGAAGAAAACCAGTTCCGCGCCCGCCTGTCCCTCCGTGCGTAAGGTGCGCAGCCGCCGTCGTAATTCCGCCAGCCAGCAGGCCGCCCAGTCCGCGGCGGAACCCTGGACAACAAAGTTGCGCGTGAAACGCCCCCTGGAACGGGCTATCGATTCGGCCCGCCGCTGCTCTTCGGCCGACGCCGCACGCTGGCTCTGGAACCACCGCTCCGACGGGGGAGGGCTGCTGCGGCCCAACCGGGTGGTTACCGTCCCGCCGGACTCACCGGCGCGGGCTGCCTGCTCGACGAAACCCACTGCCCGCGGATACGTCCTGGTGAGCTGCGGCATAAGGCGCCCGGCCTCACCCGACGTGGCGCCGTACATGGCACCCAGCAAGGCCACCTTCGCCTTGGCCCGGTCGCCGCCGAAGCCCTTCGCAGCGATTCCCGCGTACAGGTCCTGGTCACGGGCAGCTTCGGCCATGATTGAGTCCTGGGCCAGGGCCACCAAAACGCGCGGCTCAAGCTGGGAAGCGTCCGCCACAACCAGCTTGTGTCCGGGATCGGCATGGACGGCGCCGCGGATCTGGCGGGGAATCTGCAGTGCGCCTCCGCCGCGCGATGCCCAGCGGCCCGAGACCACCCCGCCCACCACGTATTCAGGCCGGAACCTGCCGCCGGCCACCCAGGCGTCGAGCCAGGCCCAGCCGTTCGCCGTGTGCAGGCGTGAAAGCTTTTTGTAGGCCAGGAGCGGCCCGATGGCGGGGTGGGTTGACTCCTTCAGCTCCCACTGCCGGGTGCTTTTCACCTCTATGCCGTTCCGGTGCAGGGCGCGGATGAGTTCCTGCGGGGAATCCGGGTTTAGCGTTGGAGCGTTCAACAGCCCGCGCAGTTCGAGGTTCAGCGCTTCAAGTTTTGCCGGGCGGTGGCCCACGGGCGGGCGCGGGCCGAGGTAATCGGCCAGGATTTCTTCGTGCAGGTCCTCCCGCCAGGGAACTCCGGTGTGCTGCATTTCAGCCGCGATCATCGCGCCGGCGGATTCGGCGGCCAGCAGGAGCTGAAGCCGGTGCCGGCGGTTCTCCTCCGGGCTGACGGCGGCCAGGGCTTCCTGCTGGGCGGCGTATTCCGCGCGGAGGTCTTCAAGGCTGAGCCGGGGTTCGGAACCCGAATGGGGATTATCGAACAGGGCGTCCTGTTCCGGCGGCGGAGGTGGCGGCTGGAGCGCCCGCTGTGGCTGCTGCGGGTCATCCAGGGTGATCTTTTCGGCGTTCCGGGCATAGCCAGTGTGGGCGGTGAACTGGGAGAGGGCCAGGATGTTCCCGCAGAGGCTGAGGTCATAGCAGCGCTCCAGTTCCACCCCGCGTGCCAGCAGGGACGGATACCAGTCCTGCGTGCGGTGCCAGATCCAGCGGGGAGGTTGCCCGCCGCGCGGCCTTCGTTCCAGTTCGAGGACGACGTCGGCCAGTTCGCCTGCGGAGACCGGCCGGGGTTCCGGATTGGCGGGGTGGGGGTGGCCAGCTTGGGTGAGTTCCTGCAGGACCGCGCCGGAGGGGTGGGGGCCGAGCAGGAGGTACATGCTCCAATTCTGCCTTGTCTTTCCAGGCTGTTCTGTCGCGGACTCTTCCTGCACAGGATTGTTGAAACCCGACTTGTCCACATACGGACGGGGCTTGCTTATCCTTGCCTGAACGGGGGTGGACAGTGGCTTCATGAGCAGGCACCAGTCGACCCCCTCCCACTCGGTTCCAGTCCTTGCCGGGCGTTTGCCCCGGAGTCCGGATGAGGAGCTGCGGTCCGGCGCCCCAGGTGTCACGGCGGGTTTCGCCCCGGGGTTAGGCGGGCCAGCCGATGCGTGGCTGCCGGACAGCAAGGAAGAGGTGCTGCTGGTAACTTCCTCTGCTGTTGTTCGCGCAGAGGTGGAGCGCATCGTGGCGGCGGCCGGTGCCCATCTTCGCGTTGTTGCCGATGCGCCGGAAGGGGCCAGGTACTGGGATGGCTCGGCCGCGGTCCTGGTGGGCAGCGACATCCGGGAGCTGCCGCCCCGGCGGCGGGCACCGGCCGTCCTCGTGGGTTTGGACGGTGAAGGCGACAGCCTGTGGCACCTGGCTGCGGCGCTCGGGGCGGAGCGGGTGGCCGTACTTCCGGATGCCGCGGCCTGGCTGGCGGACCACCTCAGCCGCTCCCGGGCGCCCGGCCCCGGCGGGATTATCCTGGGGGTCACCGGCGGGTGCGGCGGGGCCGGAGCCACCACGGCTGCAATCTGGATAGCCCAGGCGGCGGCAGGGATGGGAGCCCGGGTACTGCTCGTTGACGGCGACCCATGGGGCGGCGGGCTGGAACTCGCCATCGCCGCAGAGGAAAACCCGGGCCTGCGCTGGCCCGACCTTTCCGAGGCGCGGGGCAGCATTGATTCGAGCCAGCTGTCCGACTCACTGCCCGTCGCCGGGGGATTCTCTTTCCTCTCCTGGCCCGCCAGCCGTGAACAGCCCGTGCCCGTAGCCACACCAACCACCACCGTCGTGCTCGATGCCGCCCGGCGGGGATACGAACTGGTGGTGCTGGACATCGGCAGGGGCGCCGGGCCGCTTCAGTCTTATGCCTGGGACTGCGACCGCATCATGGTGGTGGTTCCCGCGCAGCTGAAGGCGGCCGTGGCGGCGGTGCGGTTGCTCCATGAGTTCCCGCCAGTTGAGGCCGGGCTCTTAGTGCGGGGCCGGCCGGGGGCCGCCCTGGATGGCCCGCTCATTTCCGAGGCAATCGGACTTCCCGTGCAGGGCCGCGTCCCTGAGCTCCGCGGTGTTGGCGCTGCCATGGAGTCCGGCCGCCTCCTGGACCTCGGCAAGCGGCGCAGCGTCCGGCATTTTGCCGCCTCGGTGCTCGATTCACTCGGTGATGAGTTGCCCGCTGGGGAGTTTGGATGAAGCAGCAACCGGCACGGGGTTCGGGAGCAGCCGACGGGCTCCGGCGGCGTGCCCGGCTCATAGATGGCCAAGGACTGGCAGGCCAACGCCCGGCGGGCCGGCGCCCGGACCCGCGCCAGGCGGAGCGGCAGGTTGTTGACGCCGGGCTGCTGGAATCGGTACGCGAGTCCATGATGGCTGAAGCCGGGGTTGTCACGCCTTCGCGGGTAGCAGCCGCCGTACAGGCCACCGGCAAGTTGCTGGGCACGGCCGGCGCGCTCGCTGCGGTGGAACGCATCAGCGCCGAGCTTAACGGGCTGGGACCGCTCCAGTCGCTGACCCGGGATCCGGCCGTCACGGACATCTTCGTCAATGCTCCGGACTCGGTATGGGTTGACCGCGGTCGGGGCATCGAGCGCGTTCCGGTGGCATTCGGCGATGAAGCCCAACTGCGGGCCCTGGCCTGCAGGCTGGTTGCCGCGGGAGGGCGTCGCCTGGATGACGGCTCACCCTGCGTGGATGTGCGGCTGGCGGGCGGTTACCGCGTCCATGCAGTACTGCCGCCGGTTTCCACGTCGGGAACACTTCTGAGCGTCAGGATCCGCCGGGAGCGGGTGTTCACCATGGACGAGTTGGAGTCAGCCGGAATGTTCGGCCCCCTGGTTAAGGACGTCCTGGAACGGGTGCTGGAACTTCGGTTGAGCTTTTTGATCAGCGGTGCCACCGGTTCCGGGAAGACCACGCTGCTGTCCACCCTGCTGGGGCTGTGCGCGCCGGAGGAGCGGCTGGTCCTCATTCAGGATGCGTCCGAGCTGAATCCCGTCCATCCGCATGTGGTTTCCCTCGAATCGCGGCACGGAAACCTTGAAGGCGGCGGGGAAGTGGGGCTCGGCGAGCTCGTCCGGCAGGCCTTGCGGATGAGGCCCGACCGGCTGGTGGTCGGTGAGTGCCGCGGCGCGGAGGTCCGCGAATTGCTGACGGCGATGAACACCGGCCACAGCGGAGGAGGCGGAACGATTCACGCCAATACTGCGGGCGCTGTGCCTGCCCGGCTCACGGCGCTGGGCGCGCTCGCCGGAATGGGCCCGGACGGTGTCCGGCTCCAGGCGGCCAGCGCGCTTGACGTGGTGATCCATGTCGAACGGACCAGCCGCGGCCGGGAGGTGACCTGCATCGGCGTTATCGGGGACGGCCCTGACGGGCTTCGCGTCCTGTCCGCCCTGCAGGTTGTGGAAGGCGCGGCCGTTGCGGGTCCGGCATGGGGCGCGTTGGCGGGCAGGCTTGGACTTGAACCCGGGCAAGGCCTGTGAACTTCTTCCTGGCAGCCGCATTGGTGCTGGCTGCGCTGTTGATTCTTCGCCCGCCGCAGAGTGCAGCGGTGAGGTTCCGCCGGGCAACCGGAGGCGTTGCTCACGCATCGGCTGGCAGCCCGTGGGCGCGCCTGCCGGGCTGGGTCAGGCCTGAAACCGGAAAGCCGGCTGCGGCTGGCTCGGCGGTAGCCATGACCCTGGTGGTGCAGCAACTGGCCGCGCTGCTCAAAGGTGGGCGGACGCCGGCCCGGCTGTGGGACGAGCTGTGGTTTATGTACGGCGCCAAGAGCCAAACACGGCCGGATGGAGCAACTCCGGCGCAGAAGGCTAATGGGCTTACCCAGGGGTCAGCCGCCACCCTTGCTGCGGCCCGCTCGGCTGCGGCAACGGGGGCTCCCGTATCGGAGGCCATCACGCGCTCCCTGCCCGCGGCTTTTCCGCGGGCGGACAGGGAGTGCCGGATCTGGTCCCAACTGGCCGCCTGCTTAGACATCGCAGAAGCAAGCGGCTGCCCCCTGGCCGACGTGCTGACGAGGTTCGCGGCGCAACTGGAAGTAGAGGACGATGCCGACGCCGCCCGGCAGACGGCACTGGCAGGCCCCAAAGCCACCGTCCGGCTGCTGACCTGGCTTCCGCTGATGGGGCTGGGCCTCGGAATAGCCCTCGGCGTGGATCCGCTGGCCATTCTGCTGGGCACGCCGCTGGGCCTGGCAGCGCTCGCTGCCGGGATTGTCCTTACCGTTGCCGGCCGGTTCTGGTCCGCCCGGCTGGTGGCGGCAGCAGCAGGTGCGGGTGTCCCATGACCGAACCACTGCCGCAGGCGCTCGCGCTCTTAGCCATATTGGCCGCCGCGGCCTGCCTCTTATGCACCGGGAAGGGCGGCGTCCGGAAGCGGCTGAATGCCCTGTCCACGGTGCGCCGCCCTGATGAGGTGGCCTATCCATGGTCCGCGGGGCCCCGCAACCGGGATGGTCCCGACGGCCTGCAGGACACCGCCATGATGCTTGAACTCGTCGCCGCAATGCTGGACGCCGGTTGCGGCATCGGCCGTTCCCTCGATCTCGTGTCTGCTTCCGCGTCTTCCCAGTACCGGGAGTCGCTCCGTCCCGTCGTTTCCGCACTGGCCATCGGAGCGGACTGGGAAACTGCGTGGCGAAGCTCTGCCGTCCGGTTGCCGGGGATTCTGGAGTTGCGGGATGCCCTAGGGTTCGCGGCGCTGACAGGTGCACCGTCGTCGGCGATCCTCTACGCCCAGGCTGCAAGGCTTCGCCGGGAGAGGTTCCGGGCAGCCGAAAAGCGGGCTGCGTCCCTCGGCGTCAAGCTGGTGGTACCGCTGGGACTGTGTTCACTCCCGGCCTTTATCTGCCTGGGTGTAGTGCCCGTTTTACTCGCCCTGGTCCCGTCCGGCTCCTAGCCCTGGGGCGACCCCGTCGGCGCAGGCTACGAGACCTGCGGCTGCCCCCGCCGGAAATGCTCTCCTCGCCGCGTTGGCCTTCCCAGCACGGGGTTATCACCACGGATTCCGGCAGGACCCCGCGTCCTGCTCTTTCCCTCCACAGCAGCCAAACCACCTCAACTTTTCCACTTACGCACCAGCCGGCCTTACCGCTTGAGGCAGGGCCGGGAAGAGTCAAACCAGCCGGCAACCGTGCCGGCCCATCGAAAGGAACCACCGCATGACCATCAACCAGGACCGCCAATATGCCGCCGGAAAAGCAGCGCTCGCAGCAGCCCGGCCGAACATCCGACGGGGCGCCGCCACAGCTCGATCCGCGGGTGCACCCCCGGCCGGCGCTGCATCGTTGCCGGCCAATGTGGTGGAGCCCTACCCGGGCGCCACCGGCGGGCGTCGCACCGGCATCCGCGGGCGTCGCACCGGCATCCGCGGGCGTCGCACCGGCATCGGCAGGCTGTCGGGATCAGAAGCAGGCATGGCAACTGCCGAGTATGCCATCGCCACCTTGGCGGCCGTCGGTTTTGCCGGGCTGCTGGTCTTCATCCTTCGCAGCGAGGAAGTGCGCGGCTTCCTGCTCAACCTGATCCGCACGGCGCTGGCGTTGCCATGACCAATGCCCCGGAGGCGGTGTACCTTCGGCGGGCGGAGGACCGGGGCGCCGTTACCGCAGAGTTTGCCGTGGCACTGCCTGCCGTCCTGCTGCTGCTGGCCATGCTGCTTACAGGTGCGGCGGCCGGAGTCACCCAGTTGCGGCTGGAGGAAGGAGCCAGGGCGGGTGCCCGCGCACTGGCCCGCGGAGACGATTCTGCGGCCGTGGAAAGGATCGTCAGGACCCTTTCGGGGGCGTCGGCGTCCGCAGCTGTTGCAGCGGAGGGCGAATGGCTCAGCGTCACTGTCACCGGTCGGGTAGGGGGTCCGCTCGGGTCATCGATCCCGTGGACCCTGACGGCCCGGGCCTCAACCCGCAGCGAGACAGTGGCAGCGGGCCCTGCCATTCCGTCGGCAGTTGCGGCTGCGGCAGGTGCCGGATGACCGGACCGGCCCGCCGCAGTCAACCCGGTACAGCGGATGGTCGGGCTCGCCCGCTGCAACCAAGCAAACACAGCAGGAAGGAGCGGCCTCAGGTGAAAGCCACTGTTCAGGCCAAGCACAGCCGGGAGGGCACGGAGCGCGGCTCGGGCACCGTTCTGGCAGCGGGCCTCGCGTTGATGGTGATGACGGTGATGGCACTTCTGCTGCTCCTGGCACAGTCGGCTGTTCTGGCCAGCAGGGCCGCCGCAGCTGCGGATCTTGCTGCACTCGCCGCGGCGGACGCCCTGCGCGGGGTCACGGACGGGGAACCGTGTGGTGTAGCTGCGGAAGTCGCGGCGCGGCACGCCGCCACAGTCGTCAGCTGCTCCGAGGGCGGAGGCCAGACCGTGGAGGTCCAGACCGAGCTGATCGAAGGGACCATGCTTGGGACGGCAAGCGGGCACGCCCGGGCCGGGCCTCCACCCTGAGCAGGCGAAGGACGGGCCTCAGAGCAGGGCTTCCGCGCTCTTGGAGCTGGCCTCGGTGGCGTCTTTCAGCAGGACATCGAGCAGGGTGACCGCGGCCGCCTTGTCCAACGGATTGTTCTTGTTCCCGCATTTGGGCGACTGGACGCAGGAGGGACAGCCCGATTCGCATTCGCAGGCCTTGATGGCGTCCCGGGTCGCGGCCAGCCACACCTTTGCCTTGTCGAAACCGCGCTCGGCAAAACCGGCTCCGCCAGGGTGCCCGTCATAGACAAAAATGGTGGGCACTCCGGTGTCGGCATGCAAGGCAGTCGAAACGCCTCCGATGTCCCACCGGTCGCTCGAAGCCACCAGCGGAAGCAGGCCGATTGCCGCATGCTCCGCGGCGTGCAGGGCACCAGGGAACTGGGCTTCGATCAGGCCGGCGGCAGTGAGCGACCGGTTGTCCACCTCAAACCACACTGCCTTGGTAAACAGCTCCCGGGCGCCGAGGTCGAGGGGTTCCTCGCCGAGGATCTCGTTGGAAATCAGGGCCTTGCGCTGGAAGGAAACCACCTGGGTGGTGACCTTCACGTCGCCGAAGTGCAGGGAAACCTCACCCCACCTGGCGCTGCGCTGGGTTTCCAGCACCTCGATCTGGGTGACGTCCCGGGCCGTGGTGTAGTAGTCCGGATTGGCGCGGCGGACCACTACGCAGTGATCGTCTTCGTTGAGGTCCTCCACCACGTAACTGTCGCCCTGGTGGATGTAAACGGCGCCGGTGTGCGCCTGGTAGTGGGTCTGCGGCGAGTCCATCGTCCCCAGGAGGGAGCCGGTATCGGCATCCACAATACTGACCGGCCCGCCGCCGTCGGCCCGCAGGTTCACCATGGCGGCCGCACTCTGGGAATGGGTCCAGAACCATCCCGCAGGGCGGCGCCGGAGATACCCCTGGGCCACCAGCCGGTCGAGAAGTGTCTCGGCCGTACTCCCGAAGAGGCCCAGCTCTGCCGGTCCGAGCGGCAGTTCGGCGGCCGCGGCGCACAGATGGGGCCCCAGCACGTATGGGTTGGACGGGTCGAAAACAGTGGCTTCCACCGAGACGTCGAAGATGGCCTCCGGATGGTTCACCAGGAAGGTGTCCAGCGGATCGTCACTGGCAACAAAGGCCGCGATGGCGTCCTGTCCTGCCCTGCCGGCCCGCCCGATCTGCTGGAACAGTGAGGCCCTGGTGCCGGGCCAGCCGGCTACCAGGACAGCATCGAGCCCGGAGATGTCGATCCCCAGCTCCAGCGCGGAGGTGCTGGAAACTCCCAGCAGCCGGCCGGAGCGCAGTGCCTTCTCCACGGCCCGGCGTTCCTCGGGCAGATATCCGGAACGGTAGGCCGCCACCCGCTGCGGGAGGCTGGGGTCCACCTCGTCCAGGAGGCGCTTCGTGATCGAGGAGATGGTCTCCGCTCCGCGCCGCGACTTGATGAAGGCAATGGTGCGGACGTGTGCCGACACCAGGTTGGCCAGGAGGTCCGACGTTTCGGCCACGGCCGTCCGCCGTTGCTTAGCGCCGTTCTCGCCGCGGGTTTCGGTCAGCGCCGGTTCCCAGAACGCCACGGTGGTTGCGCCGTGCGGGGAGCCGTCCTCCGACACGGCCTTGACGGGGGCGCCGATGAGCCGGGCGAAGGAGGCATCCGGTTCAGAGGCAGTGGCTGAAGCGGCAATGAACACCGGCTCGGGGAATGAGGAGCCGGCTCCGTAGTAGGCGCAGATCCGCCGGAGCCGGCGCATCAGGTTGGCCACGTGCGAGCCGAAAACGCCCCGGTAGCTGTGCGCCTCGTCCACGATCACGTAGCGAAGGCGTCGAAAGAACCCCGCCCACCAGGCGTGGTTGGGAAGGATACCGAAGTGCAGCATGTCCGGGTTGGCCAGGATGAAATTGGCGTGGTCGCGGATCCACCGCCGGGAGGCCGGGTCGGTGTCGCCGTCGTAGGTTTCCGCGCGGACGGTTGGCAATTGCAACGCCCGGATGGCGTTCAGCTGGTCGGCCGCGAGGGCCTTGGTGGGGGACAGGTAAAGGGTGACCGCGCCGTCGTCGTGGATCTTTCCTGGCTCGGCAAGAACCCGAAGCTCGGAGCGGTGGATGGCATCCAGCGCCGGCAGCTGGTAGGCGAGCGACTTTCCGGACGCCGTCCCGGTGGCCACCACAACGTGTTCGCCGCCGTGGGCAATGTCAGCGGCTGCCACCTGATGGCGGTAGGGCTGCCGGACGCCGAGCGAACCGTAAGCAGCAACCAGATCCGGGTGGACCCACGACGGCCACGGTTCGTGCACGGCCTCGCGGGCAGGGATGGTGCGGACATGACGCAGCTGTTCCGGGTCCGGGCCGCGGCCCAGCAAGGGAATCAGGGAGTCATGGGGGTTCACCCCAATATTGTTTCACCCGCCAGGAGCCGGACGCGCCGGGTTCGCCGTCGGGGTAAACCGGGAACCCGATACGGACGTACCGCCGGGCGCTCAGCTCAGGGACAGATCGGACCCGTCGTGGGATGCCGAAAGCATCAGCACACGGGAAACAGTGGTCCAGCCGAGATGGGAATAGAGCTTCTGGCCGTCAAGGGATGCCAGCAGCAGCCCGCTCTGGACGTCATGGCCAAACGCCTGCGCTGCCAGTGCCCGCATGATGAAGCTGCCAAGGCCGCGCCGCTGGAAGGCCGGTTCGGTGATGATTTTGTCGAACACGGCGGTATCGCCCACCACATAGACCCGGCCGCTGGCGGCCACGGTGTCACCGGAACGCACCTCCGCATAGTGCACGCCGTCCTGCTCGGAGGTCGCCAGGGAAAGATCGTCATCTGAAAGCCAGGGATCCTCGGCATCCTGGGTTTCCATGTCCACGATCATCATGGCTTGGGAGTCGGAGGTCACGTTCAGCCCGTGCTGGCGGGCAAGTTCCGAATAACGGGCGGTGTCGTTGGTCAGGATCGTGAGGACCCTGGCCGGCACTTCCGCCGTTTTGGCCGCGAGAACGGCAAACTCGGTGTCCGTTGGCTCGGAGGCGAAAAATTCCCATTCACCGGTGGTATCGGACCGGAGTGCGGCGGGGAAGCGGCCTTCGGAGGATGTCCGGTAACCGCGACAGCCTGCCCAGCCGGCCACCCATACTTCGAGAAGGCCAGTGATGTCGTTAACCATGGTTTCCGGGCTCATGCGATGAGACTATTCCACCCGGATCACAAGCAACAGGGGGTGGCAGGCCAGAAGTCCGCTGCTTATGCAATTGTGATGCAGCACCATCCAGCGGCCAGGGGCGGCGGAACCGGGTCAGGCCGCCCGAATCCAAGCCGGTACCCTTAAATACGTGGCTTTGAACCGAATCGTCCTTTTTTACGGCTTTACCCCCATCGCTGATCCCGACGCCGTGCGGCTCTGGCAGCGTGCCCTCTGCGAAAAGCTGGGACTGACCGGCCGCATCCTCATCTCCAAGGACGGCATCAACGCAACGGTCGGCGGCGAGATCGGCGCCGTGAAGCAGTACGTCAAGACCACCCGTGAGTACAAAGGCTTCCACGGCATCGACGTCAAATGGTCCGACGGCGGCGCGGAAGAGTTCCCCCGGCTCAGCGTCAAGGTGCGCGATGAGATCGTCTCCTTCGGCGCCCCCGGCGAACTCAAGGTGGACGCCAACGGTGTGGTGGGCGGCGGCAGGCACCTTAAACCCGAAGAGCTGCACGAACTCGTCGACGCCAGGAAACAGGGCGGCGAAGACGTGGTCTTTTTCGACGGCCGGAACGCCTTCGAAGCACAGATCGGCCGCTTCAAGGACGCCATCGTCCCGGACGTCGCCACCACCCACGACTTCATCAAGGAACTCGAGTCCGGGAAGTACGACTCCCTCAAGGACAAACCGGTGGTCACTTACTGCACCGGCGGTATCCGCTGCGAGGTGCTCTCCAGCCTGATGGTCAACCGCGGCTTTAAAGAGGTGTACCAGCTCGACGGCGGAATCGTCCGCTACGGCGAAACCTTCAAGGACCAGGGCCTCTGGGAAGGCTCGCTCTACGTGTTCGACAAGCGTATGCACCTCGAGTTCAGCGAGGACGCCAAAACCATCGGCCAATGCACCCGCTGCGCCGCCCCCACCAGCAAATTCGAGAACTGCTCCAACCCGAGCTGCCGCACCCTCACCCTGTACTGCGCTGAGTGCGCCTCCAGCCCGGACACCCTGAGGTGCCCCGAAGGCTGCGCGGCCTAAAGTCCAGGCACCGGCAACAGCCATCACAGGCGCCGGAGGCGGTAGGCGTAGTTGGCGCCCGTCCTGGCCTCTACCGTGATGGTCAGCGCCGTTTCGGCCGAGAGATAAATGACGTTCTCCCGGTTGATGCCGCACCGCAACCCAAGGTCAACCAGTGTGAGCGCGTTGCTGCGCACGGTGAAGTTCACCCTGCGCTGGCTCCGGCAGGTCAACGCCAAGGCATAGGTTCCCGTCCCCACCACGGGAGTGGTTTCGCTGCGCACCTCGCCCGCGGCCAGCAGCCCGGCCGCCGCATCAACCACAGGATCATCCGTATCGGGCAGGGTGCGGGCCACCCAGGAATCCAGTTCCGCCTCGCTGACAGGCTCGCGCTGCAGGGGATCGCGGGTAAATGCCGGAGCCGGGGCCACTGTCTGCTCCGCATCAGCGGGATCAGCAAACCGGCCGTCGTCGTATGTGTATTCACAGCCGCCCAGCGCCAGCCCCGCCGTGAGCACAAGGCCGAAGACGACGGCGGCCGCAGGTTTTCGCGTCAGCGGCGCCGGGGCTGTCCGCACCGGACGGGGCGCGGAGGATTTCCGCACACTGGGCATAGTCCGACTTTAAGCCCGCACGCCCCTGCGGGCCATAGCTATTCGGCGGGCGCCAGCCGGTAGGCGTAGATGAGGGGCGCGTCCACACTGGAAGTGCTGATTTCCAGGGTCCCTGACCGCGGCAGCGTGATCCCGGTGACCTCTTTGCTGCCGTTGCAGGCCGCTCCGGCGTCCACAACGTCTTCCCCGTCCAGGGACACCGCGAAGAACACTTTGCCCCCGCCCTCGCAGGTCGCCGTCAAGGTGTAGCGGCCGGCGCTGACGTTGGTAGCCTCCTGGATGATCCGGTTCCGGTTGAGGATTTTTCCGGCGTCCTCCAGTAGGGCCCCCGGGGTTGTTGGCAGCGCGGTGGCCCGCCATCCGGGAACGTCAGCGTTCTCAATCGACACCACGGGCGAGCACCCCGCCAAGGCAAGAGCCGCCAGGCCTGCCGGCGCACATGCTTTGAGGGCGAGGCGCCTCCGGTGGGCGGGCTGCTTCCGGGCGCGCGGAAGGACGGAAAGCGGTGTTGGCATACCTCAACGCTACCCCGTCCGGCCGGCCGCAACGTTCCACCTGCCGCCGGACCGAAGCCGGACCTGCCGGCTGACCGAAGCCGCCGCACTAAACTTGAGCGGTGCCTAATTCCCTGTACGAGTTCACCGCCGGCAACACCCCCGACGCGCCCCGCAGCGACCTTCCGGACCTGCTCACCGCACTTGCCGCGGACCTGCGCGCCGTGGAGTACACGCTCGACGGCGTAGCGAACCTCCTGGGCGAACCGGCCTACACGGCCTTGAACCGGGACCAGACCATTCCCGGGCTGCTGGCTGCCGAGCGCGCCGTCCGGCGGGATGACGGCGCGAAGGCGCTTGCCGCCGTCGTCCGCCTGTGGCTGCTCGCCGAGCCGCAGCCGGAGGAAACGCTCGACGCCGCGCTGCCAGGCATCCGCGCAGAAGGCCTGCTGGCACTGGGGCTGGTGGAGCCCGTTCCCGGCACCGCGCTCCTGGCCGCCAAAGCCGACCTGCGGCCCTACGGCTGGGACGTTAATGAGGACGGCAGCGGCGGCGCCGAACTGTGGGTGGCCAGCGACCTCGCGGCGCACCAGCAGGAAGGCGTCCTCTGCCACGACCACGTCCTCGGCATCGGCCAGGCCTCCACCACCCTGGTGCAGACAACGTTCCGCCGCCACACCGAACGGGCACTGGATCTTGGCACGGGCTGCGGCATCCAGGCTTTCCACCTGCTGCACCACTGCGAGCACGTGACGGCGACAGACATTTCCGAACGCGCGCTCGCCTTTACCCGTTTCAACATCCTGCTGAACGCGGAGGCCCTGTCCGTGGACCCGGACCGGCTGGGGGACCGGGTGAGCCTGCGCCTCGGCTCGCTGCTGGAACCGGTTGCCGGCGAGGAATTCGGGCTGGTGGTCTCCAACCCGCCTTTCGTCATCACGCCGCGCAGCGCGGGGGAGGACGCCTCCGAACAGTTCACCTACCGCGACGGCGGCATGCCGGGCGACGGCATCGTGGCGGCCCTCGTGGCGGATCTTCCGGCGGTCCTGGCTCCCGGCGGAACGGCCCAGATGCTGGGCAACTGGGAAGTGGCCGAAGGTACCGCCTGGCAGGAGCGCCCCCAGTCCTGGGTGGACACAGGCCTGGACGCCTGGTTCATCCAGCGGGAGCTGGTCAGCCCGGAGGAGTACGCCGAAACGTGGCTGCGCGACGCCTCAGAGGGCCGGGACCGGGAACACTACCAGGACGCGTACGCGGCGTACCTCGCGGACTTCGAGTCCAGGAACGTGGCGGGGATCGGCTTCGGCATGGTGCTGCTGCGCCGGCCCCTTTCGCCAGGGCAGGGTCCCTTCACCCGGTTCGAGGAAATCACCTACCCCATCGAGCAGCCCATCGGCCCGCACCTGGGCGCGGCCCTGGAACGCCAGGACTGGCTGGCCGCCAACACTATCGAGGACGCGCACCTGCTGGTGGCGGACGACGTGACCGAGGAGCGCCACCAGCGGCCCGGCGCCGAACACCCGGGCGTGATCCTGCTGCGCCAGGGAGCCGGCCTGCGCCGGACCAACCTGCTCAGCACCGAACTTGCCGGGTTCGTCTCCGCCTGCGACGGTGACCTCACCGCCGGCCAGATCGCCGGGGCGCTGGAGGCGCTGCTGGGCGGCGGTTTCGGGGGTAGTTCGGGCGTCAGTCCGGACGCCGACGGCATCCGGGAAGAAGCGTTCGACGCCGGCACGTTCCGGAGCGCATTGCTCGCCGAAGCAGCCAACCTGGTCCGGGACGGCTTCCTGATTCCAGCCACGGATTAAGGCAGGGACTGAGGGGCGGAAGGCAGCCCGGCCAAGCCCCCTCTTTTCCACATGGATGCGCACATTTCTGCAAAATATGGTGAACTAGGCCAGTATGGGCGCATCTGCCCGAGCAACCTTTTTCTGTAGGAGCACCGTGCCAAGCAAGGCCAAAACCGGCAAGAAACTCGTGATTGTGGAGTCTCCGGCCAAGAGCAAGACCATCGCCAAGTACCTGGGCGAGGGCTTCATCGTAGAGGCCTCCATTGGTCACATCCGCGACCTGCCGCAGCCGTCCGAACTCCCCGCCGAGCTGAAGAAAACCTCCGTGGGCAAGTTCGCCGTCGACATTGACCACGACTTCAAGCCGTATTACGTGGTGTCCCCGGACAAAAAGAAAAAGGTGACCGAGCTCAAGGCTGCGCTCAAGGACGCCGACGAACTTTACCTCGCAACCGATGGGGACCGCGAGGGCGAAGCCATCGCGTGGCACCTGCTGGAAGTACTCAAACCAAAGGTCCCGGTGTACCGGATGACGTTCGGGGAAATCACCAAGGAAGCTATCCAGCGCGCCATGGGCAACCTACGCGACGTCGATACTGCCCTGGTGGACGCGCAGGAAACCCGCCGTGTCCTGGACCGCCTGTACGGCTACGAGATTTCCCCGGTGCTCTGGCGCAAAGTGGCCCGGGGCCTGTCCGCCGGCCGCGTGCAGTCAGTGGTGACGCGCATGGTGGTGGACCGCGAACGCGAGCGCATGGCGTTCAGGGCCGCCTCCTACTGGGACCTCACCGGCCAGTTCGGCGCAGACGCCGGCTCCTTCAAAGCCAAGCTCGCCTCCGTCGACGGTGCCAAGGTTGCCAGCGGCCGTGACTTCAACGACGACGGCGTCCTCACCTCGAAGAACGTCGCCCACCTCAACGAAGAGCTGGCTACGTCCCTGGCCGCCGGGCTGCAGAACGCCGAGTTCCGCGTTCGCTCCGTCGACACCAAGCCCTACACCCGCCGCCCGGCGGCGCCCTTCACCACCTCCACGCTGCAGCAGGAGGCGGGCCGCAAGCTGCGGTTCTCCTCCAAGAGCACCATGCAGGTGGCCCAGCGCCTGTACGAAAACGGCTACATCACCTATATGCGTACGGACTCCTCCTCATTGAGCGACGAAGCCGTCACCGCCGCCCGGCGCCAGGCCTCCGAGCTGTACGGCCCCGAGTACATCCCGCAGTCGCCGCGCGTGTACACCGGCAAGGCCGCGAACGCCCAGGAAGCCCACGAGGCCATCCGCCCCGCCGGAGACTCCTTCCGCACACCCGCGCAGGTGGCCAAGCAGCTGTCCGGCGACGAATTCCGGCTCTACGAGCTCATCTGGAAGCGGACGGTCGCCTCGCAGATGGCTGACGCCAAGGGTTCGACGGCGACCATCCGCCTGGGCGCCGTGGCTACTGACGGGCGTGACGCCGAGTTCTCGGCCTCCGGCACCGTGATCACGTTCCCCGGTTTCCTGGCAGCCTACGAGGAAGGCAAGGACGAGACCCGCGGCGACGACGATTCCGATGAGGCCCGCCGCCTTCCCAACGTTGCCAAGGGCGACGCACTCACCGCCGCGGACATCATCGCCATCGGCCACGAAACGTCACCGCCGCCGCGCTACACCGAAGCATCGCTCACCGCGGAGCTGGAAAAGAAAGGCATCGGCCGCCCGTCCACCTATGCCTCCACCATCTCCACCATCCAGGACCGCGGCTACGTCCGGAAGCAGGGCTCGGCCCTGGTGCCGAGCTGGATCGCCTTCTCCGTGATCCGGCTGCTGGAACAGCACTTCAGCGACTATGTGGACTATGAGTTCACCGCTGACATGGAAGGCGACCTCGACAAGATCGCCAACGGCCAGGCCGTCGGCGCCTCCTGGCTTCGGCACTTCTACTTCGGCGAGGACTCCGATCCGGGCCTGCTGAGCATCGTCAACAACCTCGGCGAGATCGACGCGCGGGAAATCAACTCCATTCCCATCACGGACGAGATCACGCTCCGGGTGGGCAAGTTCGGCCCGTACCTGGAAAGCTCCGCGGCCACCGTGGACGCAAAGACGGGGGAGATTGTGGAGTCGGCGCGTGCGAACGTGCCGGAGGACCTCGCCCCCGATGAACTGACCGCCGCCAAGGCCATTGAGCTGATGGAAACGGCTGCTCCCGAGGAGCGCGTGCTGGGTACCGATCCGCACACCGGGCACACCATCGTCGCCAAGAACGGCCGCTACGGTGCGTACGTTACCGAGATCATCCCTGAGATGACCGAGGAACAGATCGCCAACCAGCCGGTGGAGTACTACAAGAACGGCAAGCCCAAGCCGCCGAAGAAGCCGGTCAAGGCCAAGCCGCGCACGGGCTCGCTGTTCACGTCCATGACCGTTGAGTCCGTGACCCTGGACGAGGCACTTCAGCTCATGAGCCTGCCCCGGGTGCTGGGGGAGGACGCCGAAGGCAACCTCATCACTGTGCAGAACGGCCGGTTCGGTCCGTACCTGAAGAAGGGCACCGACTCCCGCTCGATCGGATCGGAGGAGGAGATCTTCACCATCACGCTGGAACAGGCATTGGAGATCTATTCGCAGCCGAAGCAGCGCGGCGCCCGTGCCGCCGTCCCGCCGCTGGCGGAGTTCGGCCCGGACCCGGTGTCGGAGAAAAACATCGTGGTGAAGGAAGGCCGCTTCGGCCCCTACATCACTGACGGGATCACCAACATCACGGTTCCCCGCGCCACCTCCCTGGAGGAACTCACCCGTGAACAGGCTGTTGAGCTCCTCGCCGAGAAGCGCGCCAAGGGCCCGGTCAAGCGCACACCCACCCGCAAGGCTCCTGCCAAGAAGAAGGCAACGGCCAAGAAGTAAGTGGTTGGCCCGACTGGAAGAAATCCTCTGCGTGCTCGCTCGTTCGCCCCACCGTCCCCCTCGCCTCGCAAGCTCGGCCAGGGAACCCGGACGGTGTGGGCCCACGCTTGACGCTACGCTGCCGGATTCCTCCCAGTCGGCCGTCAGCAAGCATTGGCCGAATTGCAGTGGAGAGCCCAACGTGGTCGAGTAGGTATATGACTGAACAGCCAGGCATTGCCGACCAGACTCCCCTCAATGACCTCGAGGAGAAGCTCGCCACGGGCGGACAGCCTGATGCCAATCCTGTGGACGTCATCCTGTCCTTCCTGAACAGTGAGGTCTACATCGTCAGCCCGGACAATATCGAGGGCGTCGATTCCCAAGTGGAGCCGCTGGTCCTCGCCAACGCCGACGGCGACCCCGTCCTGGCCGTCTTCTCGCACCCCAGCCGGGTTGACCAGCAGTATCTGGAGGCAGCACCCAACGTGCTCGGAACGCAGGGCGCGGCAATCATCGCCAACATCGGTGACGAGCTCGGGATGGTCATCAACCCGGGGGCAGCCTACGGCTTTGAGATCAATCCCGAAGGCGTGGCCAACATCAAACGCGACTTCAAGCGCGCCGACGGGGAATAATGTCAGCATGCGGCTAGGCGTCCTCGATATCGGGTCCAACACTGTCCATCTCCTGCTGGTGGATGCCCACCCCGGCGCGCGGCCAGTGCCCTTCGCCTCGCACAAGCGTCCGCTTTCCCTGGTCCAGTACCTGGAGCGGGACGGCAGCATCAGTGACGCAGGCCAACACGAACTCACGGAATTCGTCCTGGAAGCCTGGGAATTCGCGGCACGGCACAAGGCCGAGGACCTTCTGGCGTTCTGTACCTCCGCCATCCGCGAAGCCACCAACGGGCCCGAAGTCCTGGCCCGCGTCAAGCACGAAACCACCGTCACGCTGCAGGAACTGACGGGAAGCGAAGAAGCGTCCATGACCTTCTTCGCCGTCCGGCGCTGGCACGGCTGGGGCGCCGGACCCATCCTCAACCTGGACATCGGCGGCGGCTCTTTCGAAATGGCTTTTGGCCAGGACGAGCTGCCCGAAGTTGCCACGTCCGTGCCGCTGGGCGCCAGCCGGCTTACCCGGGACTGGCTTGCCGAGGACCCGCCCTCGGCCAGGAGCGTCAAGGAAGTCCGCCGCTACATCCGGGCCACCCTGAAGCCCGCGGTCCGCGAATTCGACGGACTGGGCCGGGCAAACGTCGTCGCAGGAACTTCCAAGACCTTCCGGTCCCTTGCGCGGATTGCGGGAGCCGCCCCCAGCGCGGCCGGCCCTTACGTTAAGCGCGAGCTGCACGGCTCCGACCTGGGGGTGTGGGCGCAGCGCATCTCCGCCATGAAAGCCGAAGACCGCCTCCATCTGCCCGGCGTTTCCGAAGCCCGGGCCCACCAGCTGTTGGCCGGGGCGCTGGTGGCGGAAGCGGCCCTGGAGTTGTTCAAGTTCAAGAAGATCAAGATTTGTCCGTGGGCACTGAGGGAAGGCCTAATTCTCCGGCGGCTCGACCAACTGGTGTTCTCCGGGCCCCTGGAGCTGGCCCCGCACGTTACGCCGCCCGCCGTCCAGGCCGCCGTCTGAGCGCAGCAGCATAGGCCAATCAGTCAGTTTCAGGTACAGGGACAGGCCGAGGGCAAGAAGGCAGCTAATGGTCAAAGGCGCCTAATGGGTCAAAGTGCGCGTTAAAAGCGGAAGCACCGGCGGCCGCGACAGGAAAATGGGGGAAAACCTGTTGCGTACGCCGGTGCCCTGGCAGACATCCCCATGCCTGCCGCATCACTCGCACCCTCAATGAGGTAGTAACTACAGTAGGGGCGCTAGTTGGGAAGTACCTGCATCCAACATGTGAGTCAGCTGTGAGTGTGTTTCGGGAAGTTCCCGGCCGGCAGGAATTCTTGCCTGGACCGGCGGGAACGCTGCGCTTAACGCATTTCTGCGCCTGCAGGATCAAACTGCAATGATGGAGCCATGAGCAACCGAATCGCATTCCTTGGCTGTGGGTCCATGAACGAAGCCATCCTCGGAGGTCTGCTGGAAGCCGGGACGGATCCGGCGGACATCGTGGCCACCGTCCGGCGTGCAGAACGGGCCGCGGAACTGGCGGAGCGCCACCACGGCATCACCGCGATCGCCGGCGAGGAGGAACCGGACAACAACAAGCAGGCCAGCAAGGGCGCAGCCGTCGTGATTCTGGGCGTCAAGCCGGTTGGCATCGCGGATCTCGCCCGTGAGATCAGCCCGGCACTGGCGCCGGAAACGGTAGTGGTGAGTGTGGCTGCTGCGGTTTCGATCGCCCAGCTGGAGGCTGCCCTCCCCGCCGGACAGCCCGTGATCCGCACCATGCCCAATACTCCCGCCAAGCTCGGGCGCGGTGTTGTCTCGGTCTCGCCGGGCACCAGCTGCACGCAGGAACAGTTGCAGAAGGTCAAGGACATCCTGCAGGGCGCGGGAACCGTTGTCGAGGTGCCGGAGGAACAGGTGGATGCCCTTTCCGCCATCAGCGGCTCAGGACCGGCGTACGCCTTCTATCTTGCCGAGGCCATGGCAGCGGCAGGGCAGGAGCTGGGCCTGGACGCTGAACTGTCCCTGCTCCTGGCAAGGGAAACCGTGGCCGGCGCCGGATTTATGCTCGCCGAGCCTGGGGCTGACCCGGCGTCCCTGCGCAAAGCCGTGACCAGCCCGAACGGTACTACCGAGAGGGCTATCGCAACCTTCGACGAGCGGGGCATCCCGTCCATCATCGCCGCGGGCGCCCGCGCAGCGGCGGACCGGGCAGCAGAGATCACCAAACAGCTGGGCTGACTGGGCCCACAATCGCGGGGTTCCGTGGCCGGGGCCCACGCCGGCGAGGGACCCTGCCTGAGCTTGCGAAGGCTGGGAGCCGGTGGGGATTACGGACGGGCGGCGAAGCGTTCCAGCAGGTCCACGTGGCCGGACACGATCAGCATGTCCCGGGAGGACACCTTGGTTTCGGGCCGCGCGTAGGTGAAGTCCTCGCCCGGGGATTTGACGCCCACGATCGTGACGCCGTACTTCGACCGGACCTTGGACTCGTCCAGGGTGAACCCCACCGTTTCGCGCGGCGGGTACATCTTCACGATGGCGAAGTCGTCGTCGAACTCGATGAAGTCCAACATGCGCCCGGAAACCAGGTGGGCGGCCCGGACACCGGCATCGGCCTCCGGGTAGATCACGTGGTTGGCGCCGATGCGGGTGAGGATTTTGCCGTGCGAGGGCGTAATCGCCTTCACCCACAGGTGCTCGATGCCCAGATCCACGAGGTTGACGGTAATCAATACCGAGGATTCGATGGACGTGCCAACGCCCACCACAGCCGAGCTGAACTCCTGTGCCCCCAGCTGGCGGAGCGCGTCGATGTTGGTGGCGTCGGCCTCCACCACGTGAGTCAGCAGCGGGGCGAACTTCTGCACCAGGCTGCGGTCACGCTCAATGGCGAGTACTTCCCGGCCCTGTTTGACCAGCTGCTCGGCCGTGGAGGAACCGAACCGGCCCAGCCCGATCACCAGAACCGGAGCATTGTGGGCGGGCCGACGTGGGGCGTCTGGGGAACTAGCCAATGATTGGCCTCTCTTCCGGGTAGTGGTACAGCTGGCTGCGCTGGCGCAGGGCCAGGCCGGCTGCAAGGGTAACGGTGCCAACGCGGCCAGCGAACATCAGCGCCGTGAGGACATAAACGCCCGACGGCGGCAGTTCGGCGCTGAGGTTGGTGCTGAGCCCCACGGTGGCGAAGGCGGAAATGGTTTCGAACAGCACCCGGTCCAGGGAGGCGCCGCTGATGTGGAGCAGCAGGAACGCGGACACTGAAACAAGGGTGGCACCGGCCACGATCACGGAGATGGCTACGCGCATGCTGCCTTGGGGGATGGTCCGCCCGTAGACCTTGACGTCCGCGTCGCCCCGGGCCTCGGCAATGATGGCCAGGAACATCACGGCAATGGTGGTGACCTTGATGCCGCCTGCAGTGGAAGCCGAGCCGCCGCCCGCGAACATCAGTGCGTCCGTCAGGAGCATCGTGGTGGACTCCATCTGGTTCTGGTCCACCAGGTTGAATCCCCCGGATCTGGTCATCACCGAGGCGAAAAGTGAGTGGGTGATCTTGTCGCCGAGTTCCATGGGGCCAATGGTCCGGGCGTTGTCCCACTCCATCAGGCCCCACAGCACGGTTCCCGCCGCCAGCAGGATGAAGGACACCTGGATGGTGAGCTTGGTGTGCAGGTTCCACTTGCGCCAGTTCAGGCCGTTCTGCTGCAGGACCATCACCACAGGAAATCCGAGGCTGCCCAGGAACACGCCCAGCATCAGGGGGACCAGGATCCACAGGTCGGTCTCGTACGGCACAATGCCATCCGAGTGCGGGGTGAAACCGGCGTTGTTGAAGGACGAGATTGAATAAAAGATGCCGTGCCAGACGGACTGCCAGAAGGGCTCGCCCAGGGTGAGGAAGCGGGGGATCAGGGCCAGCGCCAGGGTCCCTTCGATGACCACCGACGTGGTGATAACGATCCGCAGCAGGGTACCCACCTCTCCAAGGCGGCCTGCGTTGTTCATGGATTCGGCGGCGATGATCTTGCCGCGCACGCCAAGCCGTTTGCTCACCATCAGCGCCAGCAGCGACGCCAGGGTCAGCGTGCCGAGGCCGCCGATGAAGATGCCGATCAGGATCACCATTTGGCCGAAGAAGGACCAGTGCACCGCAGTGGACACCACGGTGAGGCCCGTGACGCACACGGCGGAGACGGCCGTGAACATCGACTCGTGCAACGGGGTGGCCGTGCCGGTGGCGGAGGAGATGGGCAGGGAGAGCAGGAACGTGAACACCAGGCACACGGCGGCGAAGGCGCTCAGCGCGAGCCGGGCCGGCGAGGTGTTTGCAATGTCGTCAATGAAGTCACGCACCCGCGTGAAAACCCAGAGGCCCTCCCGCTCCTGCTCCGGGGGATGCCAGCTGGCCGGGTTCCGGGGCCTCGACTGGCTTTGCGTCATGTGTGGCTTTTCCTCGGTTGACTCTTCTTCCCTCAGTAGTAAACCACTTATGTCCGCGTAATGGCCGGGCGGGAAGGGCAACGGGCTCGGGTAGCCTGTGATTGATGACATATCTGCCCGGTCTCAGCAAGCCCGCGCCGCCAACGACGGTGGCGTGGGGCGCCGACATGACCGCCTACAATTTCGGTCCGGGCCACCCCATGGCACCCGAGCGGATGGACCTCACGGCACGACTGGCCCGCAGCCTGGGACTCTTCGACCTCGACCACGTTTCCGTCGAAGCCCCTTACGTCGCCACGGACGCCGAACTCGAGTCGGTGCACTCGGCTGAGTTCGTGGCAGCGGTCCGCCGCGTCAGCGGTGACCCGTACGCGACGGACGAAGCCCGCGGCCTGGGTACCGAGGATGATCCTGCGTTCGCCGGGATGCATGAGGCTGCCGCCAGGCTGGCCGGCGGCTCGCTGCTGGCCGCTGCAAAGATCCTGGACGGCTCGGCCCTGCACGCGGTCAACTTCGGCGGCGGCATGCACCACGCCTCCCGCGACCGGGCCAGCGGGTTCTGCATCTACAACGACGCCGCACTCGCCGTGCAAAAGCTGCTCGACGGCGGGGTCGGCAAGGTGGCATACCTCGACGTCGATGCCCACCACGGGGACGGCACGGAGAGTATTTTCTGGGATGATCCCCGGGTGCTCACGGTATCCCTGCACGAAAGCGGGCTCACCCTCTTCCCCGGCACTGGGTTCGCCAACGAAATCGGCGGACCCAAAGCCGAAGGGAGCGCGGTCAACATCGCCCTGCCCTCAGGAACAGGCGATGCCGGGTGGCTGCGCGCCTTCCACGCGGTGGTGCCCCAGCTTGTGGCGGCGTTCCAGCCGGAGGTGATCGTGAGCCAGCACGGCTGTGACTCGCACCGGACCGATCCGCTCACGCACCTCAACCTCAGCGTTGACGGACAGCGGGAGGCGGCCACCGCCGTCGGCAATCTTGCCGCCCGTTACTGCGACAACCGCTGGATTGCCACCGGCGGCGGCGGGTACAACGTGCTGCAGGTGGTTCCGCGGTCCTGGAGCCACCTCATTGCCATCGCGGCAGGCCGGCCGGTGCCGCTGCGCACGGCGGTCCCGGAGGACTGGCGCAGGTACGTTGAGGAGAAATTCGGTGCGTCGGCGCCTGACCTGATGGGCGACGACGTGGAGCTGTGGTGGCGGTCCTGGGAAGTGGGATTCGACCCCAACGACGCCGTGGACCGGACCGTGATGGCTACCCGCAAGGCAGTCTTTCCGCTGCACGGACTGGACCCCTGGTTCGACTAGAACCCCGCTCCCTCCCACGCTCGTCCCAACGGCTTGGCCCGGCGAAATAGTTGATGCCTTTCGGCGTATATGTCGCTAGGGTGGGAGGCATGGTGACAGACGACGTATTTGCCGTCATAGCGGAATCGACCCGGCGGGACATCCTGACCTCCCTCCGCTCCGGAGACAAGGCAGTGGGGGAGCTGGTGGAGGAACTGGCGGCAAGCCAGCCCACCATTTCCAAGCACCTGAAAGTCCTGCGTGAAGCGCAGCTGGTGAGCATGCGGGCGCAGGGCCAGAAGCGCTATTACGCGCTGAACCGCAAGCCGCTGGAGGGGATCGCCAGCTGGCTGGAAACGTTCGACGTCGGCTCGGCAGCCGCCGCGGTGACGTCACCTGCCGCCCCTGCCTCCGCCGTCGTGAGCCGGGACGAGGCGCCGGCCCCATCCCTGGCGGAAGCGCTGCAGGTAGCGCCGGCGAAGGAACACGCAACCGTCGATGCCGTGGCAGCGGATGCTGTCTCCGCCGGCGTCCTGGCGCCCGATGGCGCAGACCTGGGTCCCGCCGTCGTTATTCCCGGCGGAACAGCTGCGCCGCTCAGCGATGACAGCGTGCCCCAGCAGATCGGCCGGACCGTGGGCCGCGCGGCCACCAAAGCAGCCGACCTGCTGGCGAACCTCCCCAACCTGCCGAAGTTCGGCCGCAAAAAATAGCCCGTTAACCCAAGTAGGTAGCGCCAAGTGTCGTTCTGACCCGTCAAAACGACACTTGGCGCTACTCAGTTGGGGTCCGCCCTACTTGTTGAGCAGGCGGACGTGGTCCGGGGTGAGCTCGGAGAGCTTGCTGACGCCCAGCAGCGCCATGGTGCGCGCCATGTCTTTTTCGAGGATCTGGAGGGCGCGGTCCACACCGGCACGCCCGCCAGCCATCAGGCCGTACAGGTAGGCGCGACCGATCAGTGTGAAGTCGGCGCCGAGGGCCAGCGCAGCCACGATATCGGCCCCGCTCATGATGCCGGTATCGAGCATGATCGCGGCGTTGGTGTTGTCCGTGGTGAACGCCTGCTTGACCTCGGGGAGGAGGTGGAACGGGATGGGGGCACGGTCCAGCTGGCGGCCGCCGTGGTTGGACAGGACCACACCGTCGGCGCCGTGGTCCACCACGCGGCGGGCGTCCTCCAGCGTCTGGATGCCCTTGACCACCAGCTTGCCCTTCCAGGTTTCGCGCAGCCAGTCCAGGTCCTCGAAGGTGAGCGTGGGATCGAACATGGAGTTGATCAGGTCCGCCACAGTGCCGGTGTAACGGGACAGCGAGGCGAACGTGAGCGGCTCGTGGGTGAGGAAGTTGAACCACCAGGCGGGGCGGTACGACGCGTCCAGTACCGTCTTGACGGTCAGCGCCGGCGGGATGGTCATCCCATTGCGGACGTCGCGGAGGCGGGCGCCCGCCACTGCCGTGTCCACGGTGACCATGAGCGTATCGTTGCCGGCCCTGGCGGCACGTTCAATCAGCTCCAGCGAGCGGTCGCGGTCCGTCCACAGGTACAGCTGGAACCAGTTGCGGCCATTGGGTGCGGCGGCGGCGACGTCCTCGATGGAGGCCGTGCCCATGGTGGAGAGGGTGTAGGGGATGCCGGCTGCCTCAGCTGCCTGGGATCCGGCGTACTCGCCTTCGGACTGCATCATCCGGGTGAAACCCGTGGGGGCGATGCCCACGGGGAGACGGGAGGGCTTGCCCAGGATTTCGGTGCTCAGGTCGATAGCGGAGACGTTCCGCAGGATTCCGGGGCGGAATTCGATGTCCAGGAAGGCCTGGCGGGCGCGGCGGAGGGTGATTTCTTCTTCCGCTGCGCCATCGGTGTAGTCGAAGGGTGCCTGCGGGGTGCGGCGCTTGGCCATGTCCCGCAGCTCCCAGATGGTGCTGGCCCGCTTGAGCCGGGCTTCCTTGCTGAACCCGGGCTTCTTGAACTGCATCAGGGGAGCGAGGTCCGAGTACTTGGGGATGCGGCGTTTCAGCGCCGCGGGCACGGCGGACGAGGCGCCGCCAGCGTCGGGAGCCGTGGCTGAGGGCGCCGCCGGGATATCCGTGGCGTCCGGTGCCGGCGTGGCTTCCGGGTTGTTGGGCTGGATAGTGTGGGTCATGGCGTCCTCCGTTGGGCCGGTGACAAGGTCCTGGGTGCAGCGACCAGCTGTGGTCTAACCACACTCTAGGGCATGTGGTCCAACCACATCAACTACTATTGCTCCATGAAGACCCATCAACTTGTCCTCGCCTGGATTGAGGCCGAGCTCTCGGAGGGGCGGCTGGCAGTGGGCGGGCGGCTTCCCGCCGAACGTTCCCTCGCCGAGCAGCTGAAGGTGTCCCGCACGTCTGTCCGTGAGGCGGTCAGGATCCTTGAGGCGATGGGCGTGGTGCGGGCGGGAGTTGGGTCCGGCCCCGAAGCCGGGACGGTTGTCATCTCGGATCCGACGGCGGCACTCGGCTCAGCCCTGCGGCTGCACGTGGCCACGCAGCACCTTCCTGTGGCGGACATCGTGGAAACCCGCGTGCTGCTGGAGTCATGGGCGGTGTCCCACGCCAGGCCGGATTCGCCTGAGCTGGCCGGCGCCGCCCGGCTCCTTGCTGAGATGGATGCCGAAGAGGTGGAGGTGGATGAGTTCCTGGCGCTGGACGTCCGCTTCCACCTGGCGCTCGCAGACGCTGCCGGCAACGTGGTGGTCAGCGCCATGATGGGATCGTTGCGCGAATCCATCACCGGCTACGCGTCCCGGCTTACGGCCAACCTGCCGGACTGGGACTCCACGGCGGCGCGGCTGCGGGCGGAGCACCGTGACATCCTGGCCGCCGTGCAGCATAACGACGGCGAACGGGCGGCCAAGCTTGTCGCAGCGCACATCGAGGGCTACTACAAAGAAGCCGGGCTGGCCGCCGATAGAACGGAGCCAGCCCGGCCGTAGGTCGGGTTTGCGTCGGTGACGGAGTCTGCTAGCGCAGCTCTATCTCCACCGACTGGAAGTCATCGGCGGAATGGCGGCCCACCAGGATCCGGAACGTCCCTGACTCAAACTGCCAGCCGCCGTCGTAATGCCCGAAGGACCTGGCCGGAATCCGGACCGCCACGCTTTCGGTGCCGCCGGGGGCCAGGTGCGTCCCCGCATAGCCCGCCAGCCACTGGACGGGACGGTCCACTAACGACTCAGCCCGCTCCAGGTACACCTGGACCACCTCGCGGCCGGAACGGCTGCCCGTGTTGCGCACCGGCACATGTACCACCACGTCCTTGCCCGCCAGGACCGACTGCGGGGCGTGCGGCGCGCCCAGCTCGAAGGTGGTGTAACCCAACCCGAAGCCAAACGGGAGAGCCGGGGCCGCGCCTCCTTCGGCCTGCTGCTTGAGCCAGGCACGGTAGCCCACGTGGATGCCCTCGGAGTACACAACCTTGCCGTTGACGGGGGTGGTTTTCAGCACCGGCACGTTCTCAAGTGCGGCGGGCCAGGTGGTGGGCAAACGGCCGCCCGGTTCCTCCACACCCAGCAGGATGTCGGCGATGGCCCGGCCGAATTCCTGGCCGCCGAACCAACCCAGCAGGACGGCACCCACCTTGTCGAGCCACGGCATGAGGACCGGTGAACCGGAGTTGACCACAACCACAGTGCGCCTGTTCACCGCGGCGACTGCCTCCACCAGCTGGTTCTGCAACCCGGGGAGATCCAGGTCCTGGCGGTCGAAGCCCTCGGATTCGATGGCGGCGCTGGTTCCCACCACCACGATTGCCACGTCCGCAGCCTTTGCCGCTTCCACGGCCGCATCGATCTCGGCCTGCGGGTCCTCCACCACGGTTTCCTCGCCCAGGAGGATGGCGGTGAAGGGAATAACCTGTTCCTTCGGCAGCTGGTAGACCGCCTCGATGCGGAACGGTTCGCCGGCAATGGTTTCCACGCGGTGGACGGTCTTGGGCGGGTCGAAGAGGGCGGCGCCCAGCACGTCGGTGTCGTCCTTAATCTCACCGTTGAACACCTCCTCACCCTGCAAGGAGAGCTGGATCTGGCCAACGGTTCCGACGCCCAGGTGATGGACGCCGGCAGTCGGAGCAGTCCAGTCCGCCTCCATGCGGATGGCGGCCGCGCCCTCCGGGATGCCGACGCCAAACCAGATCAGGTGCGACGCGAGCCGGTCCTCGCCCGAGATTTCCGAGCCGTCTTCAGCCAGGAAGGTCACCCGCATCCCGGGCACGTTCGTGACAGGGTTGTGGAGCGAGGTGCGCGGGAAGGCCTGCAGGCCTTCGGCCACCTTGGCCCCACGGGCGTAGCTGACGCTGACGTCCGGGAGCGCCTCACGCAGGCCCTCGAGGGGTGAGACCGTGTATTTGGGCATGACCGTGGCGCTGCCGCCGCCCTGCGTGCGGGCTTCCTCCGCGTTGTGCCCGCTGACCGCGACGCTTTGCAGCGCGGCCGGGTCAAGGGGCAGGAGTCCGTCCCTGTTGCGGACCAGGACCGCACCGCGCACGGCCACTTCACGCGCCACGGCGGTGGCGTTGAGGGCTGCCGGAAGTTCGGTCACTGCAGGAGCTACGCCCTCCAGCGAGCCCACACGGGCCGCGAGGCGGAGGATGCGGATAACTTTTTCGAGGATCGCAGAGTGGCTGACGCGGCCGTCATTCACGGCGGCCAGCAGCTTGGGGCCCCAGTGTCCTACCGGCCCCGGCATCTCCAGGTCCTGGTTCGCGTTCGCCGCTTCCACGGAGCGGACCCCGGTCCAGTCCGAGACAACCACACCGTCAAAGCCCCATTCGGTGGACAGCGGCGTCTTCAGAAGCTTGTTCTCACTGGCCGTGGTGCCGTTGATGGAGTTGTAGGAGCTCATGACCAGCCATGCACGGGCCTCGGTGATCGCGTCCTCGAAGGCCGCCAGGTAGAGCTCGCGCAGCGGACGCTCGTCCACCACCGAATCCGCCGTGAAACGCTCCGTCTCCGCCTCGTTGGCCAGGTAGTGCTTGGGCGTGGCGCCGACGCCCATGGACTGCACGCCGGCCACGTAGCCGGCCGCCAGGGTGGCGGTGAGGCGCGGGTCTTCGCTCATGCACTCGAAGTGCCGGCCGCCCAGCGGGGAGCGGTGAAGGTTGATGGTGGGTCCCAGCACCGCGTGCACGCCCTTGCGGCGCGCCTCCTGGCCCAGGACCTGGCCGTAGCGTTGTGCCATTTCCACGCTCCACGTGGCCGACAGCGCTGACGACGACGGCAGGGAGACTGAGTCATGCCGCTCGTCGAAGTCTTCGCCCCGTACGCCCGACGGACCATCTGACAGGACAACCCGGGAGAGGCCAATGGAGGGGAGGGCGTGGGTGGCCCACACGTCCGCGCCGGTCAGCAGCTGGATCTGCTGTTCCAGGGGAAGGTTTTCGGCGAGTTCCCGGATGCGCGCTTCTGCATCCGGGGAACCGGCGGCTGGAACCGTGACGGCTGGGGCAAGGGCGGGGTTCATTTACTTGACTCCTTTGATGCGGGTGACGAGGACGGCGCCGATGATGCCGACGACCGCCCCGCCGATGAAGAGCGCGGGGTAACCGCCGAGCGTGATGACTGGGAATGCGAGCGCGGGGACCAGGGACTGCGGCAGTGCCTGGGCGATGTTGAAGACGCCGAACGTTTTGGCGTTCTCGCTCTGGCTGCCGGGCAGGAGATCGGCGATGAGGGCTACGTCCACAGCTCCGAAGCAGCCCAGGCCGAGACCGGCGATAGCCTGACCCACGAGGACCTGGTCAGTGGTGGTGCTGGTGGCAATGACGATCAGGCCGGCCATCATGATGATGGCGGAGGCAATAACCATCCCTTTGCGCTTGCCGATCTTGTCGCTGATCCAACCGCCGGCGAGGCTGGTAATCACAGTTCCCAGGGAGCTGACCAACGTTGCCTGGAAGACCAGTGATGCCACTTCGGTCTCCGCGACGCGGAGGTGGTCGGCGAAGAAGTAGGGCAGGTAGAGCAAGCCGGCGCAATAGCCGATGTACACCAGGAATTTGGTGAACCAGGCCCAGCCCAGGCCCGGGTAGGTGCGTGGGTTGAAGTAGAAGGACCCGCCGATTTCCTTCAGGCTCAGCGGGGCCGGCTTCTCGGTGAGGACCCGGTCCTTGAAGGTGAAGGCGAAGGCGATGGCTACTGCTGTTCCAACAGCGCCGGGGACCACGGCCATCTGGAAGGCGTTGTCGAAGAGTTGGGCGAAATAGGCGGCGGCAACCAGGCCAACCGGCAAGGTCATTCCGATCAGCCCGGACAGGCGCCCGCGCTCAGCGGGTGCTGTTTGGTCCGGGAGGGTTGCCACCAGTGCTGCCAGGGCCGCGTTGAAGCTGAGCTGGGCAAGGACCCAGGCCACCAGCACGCCGGCAACGTCGGTGGCTGACCCGAGCAGGATCAGCGAGCCCATCCCCACGATGGAGCCACCGACTATCCAGGGCTTGCGCATGCCGAACCGGGACGTGGTCCGGTCGCTCAGGCGGCCGAAAAGGGGGTTGGCCAAAAGGGCGATCAGTGCGCCCACACCTGCCACCAGGCTCAGGGCTCCGGCTCGGGTTTCCGGAGTGGTGATCTCCGAAACCTTGATGGCCAGCACCACCAGGGCCGGCGCCAGGACAGCCATCCACAGGCCGGCGCTGGCGATCGGCATGCCGACGACGTAGGCGCGGGGTGTACTGGTGGGCGCTCCCAGGGCGGGAGCGGATTTAGCGGTGTTGCTGGATGAAGTTCCACGGGCTGGCAGCCCTGCGGAATCCCCGGTGATGGTCTTGACGGCCACGGTGCCTCCTGACAAAAAGTGACCCTCCGTTGGGTCCTGCAAAAGATGCTACATGCAAAAACCGAGTCTGACTAGATTTTGAGCACAGCGCGAAATTTTGCCGTAAAGCCGTGAAATACACTGGCCTGATGTCTTCATCAAAGCCGCGCGGCCAGTACGCAAAAGGAGCGGAACGCCGCGAACAGATCATCCAGACGGCAACCGACGTTTTCGCCACAGAAGGCTTTGAGGGCACCGCACTGAAGCGAGTGGCTGAACTGGTGGGGGTGAAGGAAGCCACCCTGTTCCACTACTTCCGCGGCAAGCAGGAACTGTTGACGGCCGTTCTCGCTGAAAGGGACCGCCGGAGCCTTGCATCGACAAACGCGGAAGAAGCGGGCCTTCCCCTGATGGTCCGGTCCGCCGAACGCAACCGTCATGAACCGGGCCTCACCACCTTGTATGCAGTGGCGTCAGCTACGGCGAATGACCCCGGACATGATTCACACCGGTATTTTGAAGAGCGGTTTGCCGAGGTGGTTGACGTTCTGGCCACCGACATAGCACGCCGGCAGAAGGCTGGAGAGGCGCGCGCCGACCTGCCGGCGGCGGATCTTGCACGGCTGGTGGTTGCTGTTTCCGACGGGCTGCAGTTGCAGTGGCTCTACAACAAGGAGGTGGACGTGGCGAAGGGGCTCACCCAGGTCATAGACGTGCTCCTGAAGCCGCCGGCCGGGCCTTAGATGTAGTGAAGGGTTTTAGCCGTGCACTGTTGAGCGTGGAGCCTTGGCAGGGCCGCTGCTGGCCCGGACCTCGAGGCGCGGCTGGTAGCGGCTGCCCGGAGCATCGTTGTCCTCCTTGCGGATCAGCGCGCGGAGCTGGTGCCAGGCCTGCTCGCCCAGTTCGGTAATGGGCACCGCAGCCGTGGTGAGGGCAGGGGTAGTGTACTTGGCGAACGGGATGTCATCGAAGCCGGTGACGGAGATGTCGCCGGGAACATCCAGCCCGCGCTCGTGCAGCCCGCTCATCAGGCCCATGGCCACCAGGTCGTTGAAGGCAAGGATGCCGGTGGCGCCGCTTTCCAGCACTGCGTCCACGGCCTCATGCCCGGTATCGAAGTCCGAACCGCCTTCGAGCATCCGCACGTCCACCTCCGGGTGGGCAGCCTTGAACGCTTCCAGGCCCTTGAGGCGCATGCCGTTGGAGGCGCTGCGGGGCGGGCCGGCAAGGAATGCCAGGCGGGTGTGGCCCAGGTCCACAAGGTGCTCGGCGAGGTCCTGCACGCCCTGCCCGTAATCCACCACCAGGCTGGGAACGTCCGCTGCCGCCGTGGTCCGGTTGATGAGCACCAGCGGGCTCAGTGACGGCGCGATCTCCTCCAGTTCGGCGTCGGTCATGCGGGGCGCGCACAGAACCAGGCCGTCGCAGCGCCTGCGGGCCTCGCCGGCCAGGATGGTTTCTTCGCTGGACACCTCGAAGGAATCAGCGATGAGGACACGGTAGCCGTCCTGGGCGGCAGCCCGGCTCAGGCCGCGGAGGATGGCCTGGAACGTGGGGTTCGCGAGATCCGGCACCACGATGCCGATGGTATCGGTCTTGCCCAGGGCCAGGCTGCGGCCCACGGGGTTGGGCTGGTACTTCAGTTCTGCCGCTGCCGCCCGGACGCGGGCGGCGATATCCGGGTCCACGGTGAAATTCCCGTTCATGACCCGGGATACGGTGGCATGGGAAACCCCTGCCTTTACGGCAACATCCGCGATGCCAATCCTGCCGGTTGCCGATCTCCTGGCCATGGTGGTCCCTTTCCTTTGCGCTGCGGGCCGTCGGCCCTGCGCGTGCTGCTGCCCTGGACGTTCTGCTGCCGAAGGCAGGTTCGTGCCGCCTATTCCTGACAGCGTGTTGATTCTCAGCATATAACGCTGCGGGAAAGCGATTTCTAACGTTTTCCCAAGTTTTCCCACAAGTTTTGGCCGTTCCAGGCGGGCCGCGGCGGGTACCCGATTAGAAAACGGTTTCTCGCAGTGCTGATAATGGTTGACGGATGGCCGTTCGGGTTGATACAAATCTAATAACGAAGTGAGAAAACGCTTTCTTGGGCGGTGCATCGGAGCGCCGCATGTCGATACGTCAGGGGCCGCCAGGGCGGCCAGGTAATACCTTTCGAAAGGGACCCTTCATGGTTAACACAGCCGAGTCGAGTACTGCAGGGACGGCAACAGCTGCCGCGGACACCTCCACAGCCCTTGGTACTGCAGCCGGACACGGTGGCAAAGCCCGCATCGCCCTTATCGGCACCGGCGGACGCTCTGAAATGTACATCCGCGCCATCTTCGGCAAGCACGCCGATACCGCCGAACTCGTGGCTTTCTCGGACGTGAACCCGGGGCGCGTGGAGTTCTACCAGCAGCTCATCCAGGAACTGGGCGCACCCGGACCGGTCGCTTCATTCGATCCGGCAGACCTCACCGCCTTCATCCAGGCCAATAACATTGACCGCGTCATCGTCACCACGCCTGACTACACCCACGCCGATTACATCGTGGAGGGACTCCGCGCGGGCGCGGACGTCGTCGTCGAAAAACCCCTCACCATCGACGCTGAAGGCTGCCGCCGCATCACCCAGGCCGTGCACGAGACCGGCCGCAACGTGGTGGTCACCTTCAACTACCGCTACTCCCCGCGCAACAGTGCACTCAAGGAAATCATCCAGAGCGGCGTGATCGGCAAGGTCACGTCCATCGACTTCAGCTGGGTCCTGGACACCGTGCACGGCGCGGACTACTTCCGCCGCTGGCACCGCGAGAAGAAGAACTCCGGCGGCCTGCTGATCCACAAGGCTTCGCACCACTTCGACCTGGTCAATTGGTGGATCGACGACGTCCCCGAGCGCGTCTTCGCCTCCGGCGGCCTCAAGTTCTACGGCGACAAGAACGCCGCCGAGCGCGGCCTGGGCCCCCGCCCGGAACGCGGTACCCCCGACGCCGATGCACCGGTCACCGGTGAGAAGGATCCGTTCACCCTGGACCTGCGCGAAGACGAGCGGCTCAAGGCCCTCTTCCTCGACAACGAGCACTACGACGGCTACCGCCGCGACCAGGACGTCTTCACCGGCGGCATCACCATCGAGGACAACCTCGCGCTGGTAGTGGAGTACCAGGGCGGCCCGCGCCTGAGCTACTCCCTGAACGCCCACAGCCCTTGGGAGGGCTACCGCGTGGCCGTCAACGGCACGGAAGGCCGCGCCGAGCTTGAGGTGGTGGAACGCGCCGCTGTGGTCAGCAGCACGGACAAAAAGACCGTGGTGGACCCCAGTGCAACGCCCATCGAAGAAGAAGACGCCATCCGCCGCAACGGCGAACGCCTGGTGGTCCAGCGCCACTGGGAAGCAGCCTACGAAGTACCCATCATCAACGGTGAAGGCGGCCACGGCGGCGGTGACGAGCTCCTGCTCTCGGACCTCTTCAACGGACCGGGCGAGGACCCGCTGGGCCGCCCCTCCGGCTACCTTGACGGGCTGCGCTCGGTCTCCGTGGGCATCGCCGGCAACCGCTCCCTGGAGACTGCCCTGCCCGTACGCATTGAGGACCTGGACCTCGGCGTCGACCTCCGCCGCGGCAACTGACCGCAGCGCCGGACCCGAAGGAATAACATGAGCAGGATTTTTGTCACCGGCGGCTCCGGCCGCCTGGGGCGCAGTGTTGTGGCCGGGCTCGCCGAAAAGGGCCACCACGTGATTTCTGTGGACCGTGAGGCCGTTCCGGCGGACCAGCTGCCCGCGGGCGTTGTGCAGGAAACCGCCGACCTCCTGGCCCCCGGCGAGGCGCTGCGCCTCCTCCGGGAAACCACGCCCGACGCCGTCATCCACCTTGCGGCGATCGCCGTACCGTTCAGCGCGCCCGAGGACGTCATCTTCGCCACGAACACTGGGCTCGCCTTCGCCGTGGTCAGCGCCGCGACCGAAGTGGGGGTGCAAAATATCGTGACGGCCAGCAGCCCCACGGTTCTGGGTTACGGGTCACCCGCGGGCTGGCTGCCGCCGTCGTTCCCGCTGGACGAGCGGACGCCGCCAAAGCCGTGGAACGCCTACGCGCTGTCCAAACTCATCGCGGAGCAGACCGTGCAGGCGTTCGCTGCCGCGCAAGGGGAGAAGATCCGGTACGCGGCCTTCCGCCCCTGCTATGTGATCTCCCCCGAGGAGTGGGAAGGCGCGCCCACCCAGCAGGGCCACACCCTCGCTGAACGGCTGGCCGATCCCGCACTGTCCGCACCCGCACTGTTCAACTATGTGGATGCCCGGGACGTGGCAGACTTCCTGGACCTGCTCCTGGAGAAGATGCCGTCCATCCCCAATGGGGAAACCTTCTTCGTCGGCGCCGCTGACGCCCTCGCCACGTCACCCCTGGCTGAACTGATGCCGAAATTCCTGGCCGGAAGCGAAACCCTCAGCGCAGGCCTTACCGGCACCAGCCCGGCCTTCTCTATCGCCAAGGCCCAGGAACTCCTGGGCTGGCACCCCACGCGCAGCTGGCGCACTGAACTGAAATCCCATCCCACCCTCAACGACGAGAACCCCGCGCTGGTTGCTGCCGGCAGCGGAACCCAGGAGACACCATGAAATTCGACGGCGTACTGTTCTTCCCCGTCACCCCGTTCACGGCCGAAGGTGCCGTTGACGTCGAGCTGCTCAAGGAGCACATCAGCTCCCGGCTCCCCTTCGGGCCGGGCGGCGTTTTCCCCGCCTGCGGCACCGGCGAATTCCATGCCCTCAGCATCGAGGAGGTGCGCACCGTGGTGACGGCCGCCGTCGAGGTTGTCGCCGGCAAGGTGCCGGTCGTTGCCGGTGCCGGCGGCCCCCTGGGCCACGCCCTCGCCGCCGCCCGCGCGGCCGAAGAAGCTGGTGCCGACGCCCTCCTGGTGCTCCCGCCGTACCTGGTCACCGGGCCCACCGAAGGGCTGGTGGCCTACATCGAGGCGGTGGCCGGCGCCAGCAGCCTGCCTGTGATCGTCTACCACCGCGGCAACGCAAAGTTCACCGCTGCTTCGATCGCGCGGCTTGCTGCCAACCCCAAGGTGGTTGGGTTCAAGGACGGGCTGGGCGACGTTGGCCTGGCCCAGGAAATCGTCTCCGCCGTCCGTGCCACCGGACGTGAGGACTTTGCCTTCTTCAACGGATTGCTTACCGCCGAACTGACCCAGGGCGCGTACCGCGGCCTCGGCATCCCGCTGTACTCCTCGGCTGCATTCGCCATGGCCCCGGAAATTGCGAAGGCGTACTACGACGCCTACATGGCCGGTGATGAGGAGCGCCGCAACGCCCTGCTGGAAGGGTTCTACGCACCACTGGTCCGGCTCCGTGACCAGACCCCCGGTTTCGGCGTTTCGCTGATCAAGGCTGGCCTGCGCCTGGGCGGCCTGCCCGTTGGCTCCGTGCGCCCGCCGCTGGTAGACCCTAGCGAGGAGCAGCTGGTCCAGCTTAAGGCCATCCTCGCCAAGGGCTACGAGCTGGCCGGCCGCTGATGGGCGCCCTTGCCGCCGAAGCGGTCCGGACAGTGCCGCGCATCACGGGCCTCTCCACCCGGCTCATCACCGTTCCGCTGCGCCGCAGCTGGGGCGTTGAGGCGCCGGAGAACCATGTGATCGTCACGGAGATCCACACGGACGACGGCGGTGCGGGGCACGGTTTTTCCTGGACGCCCACCATTGGCCCCCAGGCGGTTAAGGCGCTGCTGGACTATGACATTGCGCCGTTCATCTCCGGGATGCCCGCCAATCCGGAGGTGGTGTGGGACGCGCTGTGGAAGCGGCTGCATGAGGCAGGCGGCGGGGGCCTCACGACCATTGCGATGGCCGGGGTGGATCTGGCGCTGTGGGACCTGCAGGCTTCACGCGCCGGCACCTCCGTCACCGGATTTGTGGGCCAGCGGCAGGAGTCCGCGGAGGTTTACGGTTCCGGCGTGAACCTGCACTACAGCCTTGAAGAGCTGGTCGCCCAGACGGAACGGTGGATCGCGGCGGGGCACCAGGCTGTGAAGATCAAGGTGGGCAAGCCGGACATCCGCGAGGACGCCGAACGCGTGGCCGCCGTCCGTTCCGTCCTGGGGCCGGACCGGAAACTGATGATCGACGCCAACCAGCGCTGGGACCTGCCCACCACGCTCCGCGCCCTCGATGTCTTGGCCGGTTTTGGCCTGGAATGGCTCGAGGAACCCATCCGGGCGGACGATCTCTGGGCCTACCGGAGGCTCCGCAAGCACTCGCCGGTGCCGATCGCCCTCGGTGAAAACCTGCACACCATCTACCGCTTCCGCGATTTTATTGAGGCGGAAGCGGTGGACATCATCCAGCCGAACATCATCCGGGTGGGAGGCATCACCCCGTTCCGGCGGATCGTTGAACTTGCCCGGACCAACAGCATCAAGGTGATGCCGCACCTGCTCCCGGAGCTGTCCGGCCAGCTGGCGCTGACGCTCGCGGAGCCTACCCTGGTGGAGGACGTGGAGGAGGCGTCCTTTGAGCAGCTGGGCATACTGGCGGGCCCGTCGCCGGTCCGGTTCAGCAACAGCCGGGTGACACTCACGGACCAGCCGGGGCTCGGCTTCCGCTTCCGGGACGAATCGTAACGAAGAACGCACATCCACAGAACAGGTACCTGACGTGACAACTGCAACCCTCTCCTTGTCTGAGCTCACGGCCGCTGCCACTGAGGCTGCCAAAATCTCGGCGGCGGCCTCCGATGCACAGCGCGCCGCCTGGCTCACCGCCGTGGCCGACGCTTTGGACGCCAACGCCGCCGAGCTGGTGGAGATCGCCGATTCCGAGACCAGCCTGGGCGCCACCCGCCTCACCGGGGAAGTGGCCCGTACCACCGGCCAGCTGCGGCTGTTCGCGCGCGTCATCACCGAGGGCTCGTACCTCGAGGCAGTGATTGACCACGCGAACCCGGACGCCACCCCGCCCACGCCCGACCTGCGCCGCATCCTGCGGCCCATTGGGCCGGTGGCGGTTTTCTCGGCGTCGAACTTCCCGTTCGCCTTCTCGGTGGCCGGGGGCGATACCGCTTCCGCGCTGGCCGTGGGCTGCTCCGTGATCGTCAAAGCCCACTCCGGCCACCTGCGCCTCTCGGAACGGACTGCTGAGATCGTCGCTGCTGCCCTCCGTGACGCCGCCGCGCCGGAGGGTCTGTTTGCCCTGGTGAGCGGCCGCGAGGTGGGAACAGCCCTGGTCCAGGATCCGGCCATCAAAGCGGTGGGTTTCACCGGTTCCATCCCGGGTGGCCGGGCCCTCTTCGACCTCGTAACGTCCCGACCGGAACCCGTCCCGTTCTACGGCGAACTGGGCAGCCTGAACCCGGTGGTGGTCACCGAGGCAGCGCTGGCCAAACGCCCGGGCCAGCTGGCCGAGGGCCTCGCCGGATCCTTCACCCTCGGCGCCGGGCAGTTCTGCACCAAGCCCGGGCTGGTGTTTATCCCGGCCGGAACGGATTTCGCCGCCCAGGTGGCGGAGGCCAGCAAGGACAAGCCGGCCCTGGGCATGCTGACCAGCCGGATCGCCGAGGCCTACCCGGACGGCCTGCGCAGCTTCGCTTCCGTACAGGGCGTGGACGTTGTCAGCGGCAGCGTGGACCAGGATGCGGTGTCAAACGGCGCAGCCCCGGTGGTCTTCTCCACCACCGCTGCGAACGTACTGGAAAACCCTGAGCAACTGCTGGAGGAGTGCTTCGGGCCCACCACCATGCTGATCGAATACACGGACCGGGAGGAACTGTCCGCCGTCCTGGCCAAAGTACCGGGCAGCCTGACTGCCACCGTCCACGCGCAGCCGGGGGAGGACCTCTCCGGGCTCGTGGAGCAGTTGTCCGAACTCGCGGGCCGCGTCCTCTTCGACGGCTGGCCCACCGGCGTCGCCGTCAACTGGGCCCAGCAGCACGGTGGCCCCTACCCGGCCACCACCTCGCTTTTCACCTCGGTGGGGGCGACGGCGGTCCGCCGGTTCCAGCGTCCGGTCGCCTACCAGGACGCTCCGGAGTCCGTCCTGCACCCGGCGCTGCGCGAAAGCAACCCGCTGGGCATCCCGCGCCGGGTGGACGGGGAACTCGTCCTCCCCTAACAACCCTCTCTCAGTTGATGTGGGTTTAGACGAAACGCTAGCGCAGATAGCGTCGCCTTAATCGAAACGCTCTCTCAGTTGGCTTGCCGGTACGGCGGCTACAACTGAGAGAGCGTTTCGCATTTCGGTGCATTATCTGAGAGAGCGTTTGCTTAGAGCTGGAGCGTGGCCGGCCGCTGGATGCCGTTGACCGCCGTCGCGGGCCAGCGGGGATCGACGGTTAGGACCTGGAGGCCTGACGCGGTGAGCTGGACAGTGTCCTCGATCTTTACGCCGGGCCCGGACGGGTTCCAGGTGAACGCCTGGTTCAGGACCACGGTGTCCGTCGCTGCAGCGGTAACGCGGGGATCACGGCCCGCGTAGCCGGCGGGCCCGCCCTGATGGTGCTGCTCCCACTGGTCCGGGCCGAAGCCGTGCCGGGTGTAGGCTGCCTTGATTTCGGCGAAGATCCTGTCGAGCCTGGCGCCGGGGACGGTGGCGTCGAAGATGTCCGCTTCCACTGCGGCGATGCGTGCCTCGGCGTCGCGCTCTTCCACTGTGCCGCCGTCGAACCTTACCCAGCGGGTGATGTTGGCGACCATGCCGTCCCTGCGGGCACACACAACCGCCATGGCCCGGCGGCCGAGGGGAGAGTGCGTGGCCAGCGGGTGCCGGAACGCGCTGCGGTTGCTGCCGTTGCACAGCAGGACCAACGGCTCCGCACCGGCCGCGACAACCCGGGCTGCGAGGGCGGAGACCAGCTCAAACTCGGTGGTCCCCGGCCGCGCCGTTGAGAGGACGTCCGTCATCACCACTGCCATCTCGGCGCTGAGGCGGGCGTAGCGGGCGCTTTCTGCCGGGAGGAGCTGCTGGCGGGCGGCCCGCAGCTCGCCCGTGATGTCTGCTTCCGCCAGCGGCGCTGCACCAGCTCCAGCGGTGCCGACGGCGGCGGCCGCCTCGTGCAGGTTGCCGTACCAGGGCACGGTGTGCAGGGCGACGCCGGCCGGCAGTTCCTCGGCAGCGATCCGGCCGGCTTCATTGTTGAAGGTGACGAGGTGGTCGCCGCCGTGGTCCACCAGGAGGGCAGCGATTGGATCGCCGGCCAGGCTGATGTGCACGCGGCTGCCGTCCAGGTACCAGGTCAGGGCGGTGTTGGTAGTCAGCAGCAGGGAGTCCTTCCCCTTGGCATCGAGGATGTCCAGGATCCGCCGGCGTTTGACGGCGCGGTCTTCGGCGGACGCCGGGGCTACCCTGCCCGCAAGCGATGTGGTTTCAGCTGTTGTCTGGCTCATGAACGGTTCCCCCGACGGTTGATCAACGATTCGATGTCTGCTGTGCCCAGGATGCCGTCGGCCACAAAAACGGTGATGCCGCGCTGTACAGGATTGCCCGGTTCAGCAATGACCGGCCTGTCCCACGCCAGCGACTGGCCCACGCCCGGGTAACCATCCGCCCGGACGAACCAGGGGTCCGTGGAACCCTCTGCCGGCACAAAAACGAGCGTTGCGCTGCCACCTGACGTGCCGCCGTCGGACGTTCTGTCTTCCAACGTCCCGGCCCCGAACTCTCCAGCCCAGGCGAGCCAGGGCGTCACGGAACCGTGGACCTCGGATTCGCCCGCGCCGGCCGGCGTCCATACGGTAGCGCCGCCGCATTCGGGCAGCCGCCAGAAGAACCCGCCGTAGCCGCCTTCATGGCGGCCGTTGGAACCGGGGCTGCCCAGGCTGACCGGCTGGTCGCCGGCGGGGGAGAGGGCAAAGTCGAGGGAGAGCCGCCAGGTGGCGGAGCTGACGCCGGACCACGTCCAGGTGCGCTCCTCGACCAGGACCGGGGCGTCGTCGGGCCCGTTCCAGCTCAATGTCTCCTGCAGGCAGCCTTCCGGGCCTCCTGTCACGGCAGCGGTCTCATCGATGGAGGTTGCGGTAACGGTGATTCTGCCGTGGTCAGGACGCCAGATGTACTGTCCGGCTTCGCGGGTATAAGTGCGGCCGCCCCAGAAATTGGTGCCGTCCACATCCTGCAGGGCCACTCCGACGCCGAGGTGCCATACGTGGTCCAGGGGCTGATGGTCCGTAACCACGGTTCCTGCAAGGGTCCGGACCGGGTGCAGGTAGGGCCGCGGCGAAGACACTGCGCGGATCCCGCTGCCGTCCTGGTACTCCGCGATCTCCTGGCCGTCGATTGTCAGCGGGCGGACCGGTGGTAGCTTCCGGGCCCACGGCACTCCGAGCTCGGCAAACGTGGCCTGCGCTTTGGCGGCACGTTCCAGGGAAGGCCCGATGCCGTGAACCACGGGGTGGGCGTCGTCGCCTTCCCCCTCCCACGTGATGTGCTCCGGGCTGATTTGCTGCGGCGCAGGCGCGGTGCGGATGGCTTCCAGCACCGTTGTGAAGGCGCCGGTGTCCGGCAGGGAACACAGCAGCGGGGCGCCGGTGGACCGCGCGTCCAGCAGGTTCTCCAGCAGGTCTGTCCGGCCGAAGGTCTCGCGGCGCTCGCCGTCGGCCGTGGTGATAACCACCTCATCTTCTGTGTAGAACAGCGTGATCTCGCCGAGCGTGCCGTGGACCGTCACGGACGGGTTCTGCTGCTCGGGTGCACACAGCGTCAGGCCGCAGAGCAGCGTGGTGCCGGCGGCGGTGCGTACGCGGAGGATGGAGGTGTCATCACTCTCGGTATCGTGGGCCCGGTAAAGGTCGGTCTCCACCGACTTAACATCCGCGAGGGTGTGCGCCCCGGCCACGTGGAGCGCCGTGGCCACCGCATGTGCCAGGGCGTTGGTTGCCACGCCGTCCACGACGTCGATGCCGTCCAGGCTGCGCTTCCCGGCCCAGCGTGACCGCTTGAAGTAGGCCTTGCTCCGCACCCACTGCCCTGTGGCGCTCAGCCCGAGGACGTCACCAATGCCGCCGGATTCCACCACGGCGCGGATGGCAGGCAGCGCGCGTGAGCCGAGGCTCTGGAAGCCCACCTGGACCAGCCGCCCTGCGCTTTCGGCTGCTGCCAGCACTTCCTCGAACTGGGCGAGGGACGCCACCGGCGGCTTTTCCACATAGACGTCCTTGCCGGCTGACAGAGCGGCGAGGGCCAAGGGAGCATGGGTCTGGATGGGGGTGGCAAGAATGACGACGTCGACGCCCGGATCCGCTGCCAGCAGCTGCGCCAGGTCATCGAAAACGGCTACCGATTCTGCCAGCTGTCCCTGCGCCGGCGGGTTGGGGTCCGCCACGGCGACGAGTTCGACGCCGCCGGCTTCCTCGAGCCGCGCCAGGTTGGCCAGGTGCCGTTCGCCGAAGCCGTGGACGCCTACCAGGGCTATGCGTGGGACAGCCGCGGGGGCAGCGGCGGGCGGGTTGTCGCCGCCCGGGTGCGTGCTGCTTTCCGTGATGGCGGAGTGTTGAGTCATGAGGGTGATCCTTGTGAACTGAAGGTGGATTGGGAGCTGAGGGTGGATTGGGAGCTGAAGGTGGATTGGGAGCTGAAGGTGGATTGGGAACTGAGATTGGGCGGGCAGTGAAGGGTGGCGGCGAGGAAGGCCAATGCTTCCTCCTGCATCCGGGACGTGAACACGTGGCCGCCGGGCCAAAAGCTTCCGGTATAGGTTCCATGTGGGTGCAGCGACTCCAGGATGGCGTGGGCCTCGCGCATGCCGCCTTCCGGAAAGAGTTCGTCAGCCAGGGCGTACTGCACCAGCAGCCGGCTGGCCGCCGACCTTGCAGTGAGCTCCGGCCAGTCGCCGACGCGCCACAGGCCGGGAGTCTGCAGCAGCCAGGAATGGGCGTCCAGGTGGGCGGGCAGCAGCGACTGGAATGTGGTCATCATGCAGGTCACCACGTAGCTGCGGATCCGGGGGCTCAGCGCGGCCAGGGCCAGGGATCGGCCGCCGCCGCCGGAGAAACCGATGCAGCCCAGCCTGTCCTGGTCCACATCCGGCAAAGCGGCGAGGATTTCCAGGGCGGCAACGTCGTCGTGCGCCACCATTCCGGCCAAGCTGGTGCCCAGCAGGCCTGCGGTTTTGGCGACGGTTTCCTCGTGGAACCCGGCTGCGGCGTTGTACACCTCGGCTTCGGAAGGCACCACGCCGTCCTCCCGCCATTGCGCCTGCCTTGCCGCCAGGGCCGCGGCCGTTCGCCAGGGCGGGAGGTCAAGGCTGAAACGGCGGCTGCCCCAGGCGAAGGTGTCGTGGGCGAGGACGGCGAAGCCGCGGCGCGCAATGTCAGTGGCAAGGGCGTGGCCGTCATAGTGGCCGGCACGGGCACTCTCCGCCGAAGGATGGGACTGGGGGAGCTCCACCAACCGGTCCGCGCCGCCGAACTTGTTGCCGCCGTGGCAGTGCAAGGCCAGGACCCCGGGCAGGGGACCGGAAACGCCGGTCGGGCGGATCAGCCAGCCCGTGGTGCGGGGACCGAAGCCCAACTGCCAGCTGAGCTGGGAGGTGGTGACGCCGTCGTGCGTCTCCTCCCAGAGGACCGTCACGTCAGGTGGCGGCAGCGCGCCGGGTACGCCGAGGGCGTCTGCGAGTTCCTGGGCCGCCGCGCTGGCCGCCTGGTAGCGGGGGTTTCGCTGAACGTAGGCAGGCCAGTCCTCGTAGCCGGCGATCGCGCTGGGCCGTGCCGGGCGGGGATCTTTGGTCACTCCGGCATTACCGCTCACTGGCTTGCCTCCTGTTCGGGTGGTTGTATTGATGACTTTCGCCGGGGGCTAACCAAGGTTCGAGTTAACCTCTTGGATGAAGCCCTTGGCGGCGTCCCGCGGGGAGATCTTCCCGAACAATACATCCGTGTTGAACCGGTTGAGGACCTCCATTGTTGCGGACGATCCGGCGGGGAACGGCAGCGGCGGCTCGATCTTCATCTCGGCAAGGCGGTCCAGGTACACCGCTTCCTTCTGCTGGGATTCCTTCAGGAGCGGAGTGATGGCGGCCTTGAGTTCGGTGTTGGCCGGCATGCCCCGGTCGCTCTTGATCTTGGTGGCAGCGTCAACATTGTTCACCAGGTAGTTGATGAAAAGGGCTGCTTCCTTGGGGTGTGCGGACTTGGAGGAGATGGCGTATTCCATGGAGGACCGCAGCCAGGATCCGGCCTGCTTGCTCTCGTTCGGCAGCTTCATCATGACCAGCGGGGAACCCGAGTAGGAGTTCATCTGGTTGCTCCAGGAAATCTTCATGCCCTGCTTGCCCTGGCCCATGAGGGTCATTTCGGGCTGGGCCGAGCCGTCCTCAACCGTCTGCGACGCGGAAGGGGCACCGCCGGATTCCATCAGCTTTTTGTTTAGCTCGAACCATTTGGCGGCAGTGTCCTCACTGATGCCCAGCTTCTTACCGTCGTTGGTATACAGGTAATCACCGTTCTGCCGGGCCCAGACGGCCAGGAAGGAGTCGTTTGCCATCGGGGTTGTACCGAAGGTTCCGGCGGGGGACTTTTTGGTGATCTCGGCCGCGATGTCCGCGTAATCGTCCCAGGTCCAGGTTTCATCGTCCGGCAGTTCCACTCCGGCAGCTTCGAAGACTTTCGGATCGATGACCATGGACATGGCATTCACGCCTGCGGTGAGGGTGTACTGCTTGCTGTCGATTTTGCCGAGGTCCACGGTCCCTTCGGCAAATTTCGAGATATCGATCTGGTCCTTGACCTTATCCAGGTCCAGGAGGACACCGCGGGTTGCATATTCACTCGGGTAAGCGCCGCTCATGGCAAAGACGTCGGGAGTGGTACCGCCGGCGATCTGGGTGGCCATTTTGTCCCAGTAGGAACTGAATTCCGTGTTCTCGCCCTGCACTTTGATGGTGGGGTTCGCGGCCTCGAAGTCCTTAATGACTTCGAGTGTAGTCTTGGCCCGGGAGTCGTTGCCCCACCAAGCGAAGCGGACGGTGACAGGATCTTCTACGGTCCCTACCTTTCCAGCTTCCGGGTTACTGCCGCAGCCGGTGAGAACCAGCGCCAATACTGCTGATGTGCCGGCTGCTGCCATCGACGACTTCTTGAGACCAAACCGCATTGTCCTGCCCGTCAGTTAGTAGATCCAGACGATGTGACGCCCGCTACAGAAAACGCTTTCTCAAAAACTAACAAAGGGCTATACAAGAGTCAAGAAACCGTTTACTTTGGTACCGAGCCGCTTTTTCATCCGCACCACCCGCAGGTGGTGCATGGACCATCGCCAACCCGGTGCCACCTTAACGGAAGCACTCCGGAAGGTGCTCGTCTAAGATCGCTCCGGCGATTACCAAACGTGGAGGCCACGATGACCAAAGGAGACCACATGGCCGCAAAACACATACCCAGGGCACCGCGCCCGGCAGGAATGCCGGCTGCAGCGGGGCAGCTGTTCGGAGCGGGGTTGCCACAGTGAGCGCCATCAGCGAACTCAGCTCGATTTCCCGGCGGAAGGGTAAAGCCACCGCCGAGGAGAAGAAGGCGAACGGCCGGGACAACAAGGCCGCCTACATCTTCCTGCTGCCATGGCTGGTTGGCCTGGTGGCCATCACCATCGGCCCCATGCTGATGTCCCTCTACCTGTCCTTCACGGACTACAACCTGCTCCAGCCGCCCGAATGGACGGGGCTGGAGAACTTTACCCGGATGCTCACCGATGCCCGGCTGCATAACTCGCTGCGGGTGACCTTCACCTACGTGTTCATCGGTGTTCCGCTCCAGCTCGCCGTGGCGTTGCTGATCGCCCTCGTCCTGGACAAGGGGTTGCGCGGGCTGCCGTTCTACCGGTCGGTGTTCTACCTGCCCTCCCTGTTGGGTGGTTCGGTGGCCGTGGCCATCCTGTGGAAGCAGATCTTCGGCACCACCGGCCTGGTCAACCAGGTCCTGGCGATGTTCGGCATCCAGGGCCCGGGCTGGATCTCGGATCCCAGCACCGCGCTTGGTTCGATCATCCTTCTGCACGTCTGGACGTTCGGTGCCCCCATGATCATCTTCCTGGCCGGCCTGCGCCAGATCCCGAACATGTACTACGAGGCGGCCAGGGTTGATGGCGCCACTACGCTGCAACAGTTCTGGAAAATCACCCTGCCGATGCTGAGCCCCATCATCTTCTTCAACCTGGTGCTCCAGATTATCGGTTCATTCCAGTCGTTCACCCAGGCGTTCATCGTCTCCGGCGGCAACGGCGGGCCCTCCGACTCCACGATGTTCTTCACCCTGTACCTGTACCAAAAGGGATTCGGCCAGTTCGATATGGGCTACGCGTCCGCCATGGCGTGGGTCCTGCTGCTGATCATCGGCGTCTTCACCGCCATCAACTTCATCGCTTCTAAGTATTGGGTTTTCTATGACGACTAAGCTTGAGACGCTGCCCGCCCCGGACAAGAAGTCAGCCGGCGCCGGCAAGCCTACGAACCGCAGGCCCAGAGTCCGGGAGTCCCGGGGTACCCTTGCGTTCAGCCGCTCCCAGCGGACAAAAGCCCTCATCAAGCACGCGATCCTGATCCTTGCCGGCGGGCTGATGATCTACCCGCTGCTGTGGATGGTGGTTTCCTCGCTGCGGCCCAACGACCTGATCTTCCGCGAGCCTGGCCTGTGGCTGAACAGCCTCGAGATGAGCAACTACACCTCCGGCTGGTCCGCGCTGACCCACCCCTTCGGCCACTACATGCTCAACTCGGCCATCGTGGTGATCGGTTCCATCCTGGGCAACCTGATCTCCTGCTCGATGGCCGCCTACGCCTTCGCCCGGCTGCAGTTCACCGGCAAGAAGCTGTTCTTCGGCATCATGCTGCTGACCATCATGCTGCCGTTCCACGTGGTCATCGTTCCCCAGTACATCCTGTTCTCGCAGATCGGCTGGGTGAACACCTTCTGGCCGCTGCTGGTGCCCAAGCTGCTGGCCACGGATGCGTTCTTCGTGTTCCTGATGGTCCAGTTCATCCGCGGCATCCCGAAGGACCTTGACGAGGCCGCCCGTATCGATGGAGCCGGCCACCCGCGCATCTTCCTGCGGGTCATCCTCCCTCTGATGGTCCCGGCCCTGGCCACCACCACCATCTTCACCTTCATCTGGACCTGGAATGACTTCTTCGGAGCCCTGATCTACCTCACGGACCCGGACATGTTCACCGTTCCTGTAGCCCTGCGGGCCTTTGTCGACTCGCAGTCCGCCACGAGCTGGGGATCGCTGTTCGCCATGTCCATCGTGTCCCTCCTGCCCGTGTTCCTGGTCTTCCTCTTCGGGCAGCGGTTCCTCATCAAGGGCATCGCCACCACAGGCATCAAGTAAACCGCTGCGGCTTTTCGCTACCGCCTTCCTGGGCGGTAGGGACGCCCCTGGCTGGGAACGGCCCGTCCGGCGACGGGCCGTTTCCGCCGTGCAAAAGAGTTTGCACAACACCCTTGTGATACAAGTTGACAACTTGTAGCATTAGGTCCAGAAAGCGGTTTCCCGTTTTTTCCCCGTCTTAGTTCCAACTTCATTCCTCCATCGCATCCAGCATCATGATCAAAGAAGATCGGAGTACCAGTGCCGCTTTTTTCCCGCTCTGCCTCCGCTGCAACCACGCAGCCGGCAGCAACATCCTCCACGGGCGCACGCCGCCCCTCACGTAAGACTGGCGTTGCAGCCGCTGCCGCCGCCGTCGTTATGGCTCTGAGCCTGAGTGCCTGCGGCGGGGGAGCCGGCCAGCAAAGCGCCGACGGACCCGTTGAGCTGCGGTTCTCCTGGTGGGGCGGCGACAAGCGTGCGCAGCTGACCCAGGAAGCCATCAAGCAGTTCGAATCCGAGAACCCGAATATCAAGATCAAGCCGGAATTCGGCGACTGGAGCGGATACTGGGACAAACTGGCCACCCAGGTCGCCGCCAACGATGCCCCGGACATCATCCAGATGGACGAAAAGTACATCACCGAGTACTCCAGCCGGGGGGCCCTCCTTGACCTCTCCAAGCACGACATCGACACCTCCAAGCTCGACGAAGCGGCCCTCAATGCCGGCAAGGGCGAGGACGGCCTGACGGGCATCGCAGCCGGCATTAACGCCGCCACCATCCTGGCCAACCCCAAGGTCTTCGAAGCCGCCGGAGTTCCGCTGCCCGACGATTCAAAGTGGACCTGGGAGGACTTCGAACGAATCGCCGCTGACATCACAGCCAAGTCCCCGAAGGGCACCTACGGTGCGGCCGCCTATGGAACCGATGAGGCGTCGCTCGGCGTTTGGCTCCGCCAGAACGGCAAGTCCCTGTACACCTCTGACGGCAAGTTGGGATTCGAACCGGGCGACATCGCCGAATGGTGGTCGTTCCTGAAGGAGCTCAGCGAGAAGAAGGCTGTTCCGTCCGCCTCCGAGGTGGTGGAAGCTGAGGCCGCACCGCTGGACCAGAGCGGCCTCGCCACCGGCAAGAACGGCATGGCTTTCTGGTGGTCCAACCAGGCTCCGGCTTTGGAAAAGGCATCCGGCGGCGACCTGAAGATCCTGCGGTTCCCCACCAAGACCGGCTCGTCCGAAGACGCCGGGCTTTGGTACAAGGCATCGCAGTTCTGGTCGGCTTCTTCGCGCACCAAGCACCCCGAGGAAACCGCCAAGTTCATCAACTTCCTGGCCAATAACGTCAAGGCCGGCGAGGCTCTCCTGGCCGACCGCGGTGTCTACCCCAACTCAGAAGTCCGCGCAGCCATCGAAGCCAAGCTGACTCCATCCGACGTGAAGGTGGTCAAGTTCATCGACCAGATCAAGGACGAACTCGGTGAGGCTCCGGCCCCGCCGCCGAAGGGCGCAGGCGCGATCCAGGAGATCATCAAGCGCTACACCTCCGAGGTTCTCTTCGAGCGGCTGTCCACTGAGGAAGCAGGCAAGAAGGCGCATGACGAGATGAAGTCCGCGATCAGCAGCTAGTCTCCACACTCCAGACACCAGCTGCTCCTCACACCGCCAACACGGCTTTGGACAACTTGGGTGGATGCGTCCTCCGCCCTAACGTCCGACGGCGGGTGGCAGCTCCGTCCCGGCGGGAACCTTTGGTTCCTCCCGGGACGGAGCTGTTTAACGAAAATGCCGCTCGACTCGAGGGGAATCCTGCCCGACGGCTGACTAGTGCCGCGGTTTCGTCTGGTCGTCTGACGAGGCAGTCCTCGGCTCCTGCGCCTCCTGTAGTGACAGAAGGGCAGTGCTTTTCGGCGTCCCCTTTGTTGCCAGTTCCAGGAACCAGGCTTCCCGTGGCGGGTCGGAACCGTGATGCGTCGAGCCCGACGGAGAATCTGCTTTTCTGACCGGCGACCTCGTTGCATGAGGTCCTCGAACGTTTTCCCGGTCGCAGACGTCAGTTTCCATGATTTGCGCCTGCCACCCTGGTGCTGAGAGCAGCCTGAGGTTCCGTGTTTTCGTTCGCGCGCTTATTCGCCGGATGTTGGTGGTGGGGGTGGTTTGAAGTAGGTGTTTTGTTGGGGTTTTTGGTGGGGGTCGAGGTGTTTTGGGGGTGTGAACGAGGGGGTGTTGTTGGTGGTGGTGATGGTCCATTGTTCTTTGTGGATGAGGTGGTGGTGGCCGCTGCAGAGGAGGACGCCGTTGTTGGTGTTGGTTTGTCCGCCGTGTGACCAGTAGGTGATGTGGTGGGCTTCGCACCAGGGTGCGGGGATGGTGCAGTTGGGGAAGGCGCAGCCTTGGTCGCGGGCGGTGAGGGCGCTGCGTTGGGCTGGGGTGAAGAGCCTGGTTTTGCGGCCGAGGTCGAGGATTTCGCCGTGGGTGCCGAGGAGTGCGGGGATGATGTCGGCGTCGCAGGCGATTTTGCGCAGGGTAGCGGCGGCGACGGGTCCGGTGAAGACGAAGTTCCCCGTGCCCGTGCTTGCGCCCATGCCCGTGCCCACGCCTGTGCCCGTGCCGGATTCGGTGGCCGTCGTGGCGGGGTCATGGCTCGCGACCGGACCTGGCGGCGTGGGGGTGCTGCCGGTGCCGCTGCGGCTGCGGCCGGGGTCTGGGTCGTTCCAGGCCCCTGTGTCTGCCCCGGTGGTGGCGCTGTGGTGGTGGGGGAAGAGGTCTTGGTAGTTGATGGTGGCGATGATTTGGGGGCGGTTGCCACCGGTGGCAGGCAGGGCGTTGGTGGCCAGGGCTACTTTGGCGGCGCCAACGAGGCCGTCGAGTTGTTTTTGTGGCCGGGTGCGCCGGTCCAGGTCCGGGTCAGTGTTGTTCTCGTTCCAGACCCCGTCCTGGGTGGTGCGGTCCTCTTCTCCGGTGCCGCCTTCGTTTTCTCCGGTGCCGCCTTCGTTGGTGCTGCCGTTGGTACTCGTGGCTCCTGCGGTAGTGCCTTCAGGGGTGGGGCCGGTGGTGCGGGGGTTGGTGGCGGTGTTCATGACCGTGAGGAGGTGTTCGTATTGGTCGGTGGTGGCGAAGATTTCGAGGTGGTGCAGGCCGTGGCGGGGTTTGCGGATGAACGCGCCTTGGGTGTGGCGGAGGGCTTCTTCGCTGGGTTCGGTGCCGTCGGCGTCGATGGTGTCGGCCCAGCGGCGGGCGACGCGGGCGAGGAAGTCGGGATCAGCGGTCGCTGCGGTGGTGGTGAGGTTTTCCTCGATGAGGGCGAGCTTCCCGGGGGTGGTGAGGTGCTGGAGCCGGTTCAGGGTCAGGCTGATGATGGTCCCGGCCCGGGACGAAACCGCGGGGATATTGGCGGGCGGGTTCTCCGCACGGTCCTTGGAGCCGGGGCTGGCTTCGGTGCCCGTGGTGTCTTCTGTGTCGGTGCCGGTGGTGTCTTCGGTGTTTGTAGCGTCTGTGCCCGTGCTGGCGGGTGTGGGGGTGAGGGCGGCGGCGAGGTGTTCGCGGGGCGCGGGGATGGCCTCGCCGGTGAGAGTAGTAGTGGGCAGGATGTCTGCTGCGAGGGCCAGACGGCGGTTGGCTTCGCTTTTGCCGATCCGGAGCCGGAGCCGGAGGAACTCGGCGGTGTTGGCGCAGCCGTCATCGGCCGGTGAGGTGATGACCCGGCCCTGGCCGCCCGTCCCGGTGCCGGTCTCGTTCCCGGTGCCGGGCCCCGTCCCGGTGTCACAGGCTGTCGGTTCGCCGGGCCAGTTGGTGTCGGTTTCGTTCAGGGTTTCGACCCCGTTGTCCCAGCCCGTGACCCAGGTCTTGCCGGTACGGGAGCGGCTGGCCCGGGCGGCGTCCGCGGCGGTAATGGCTTGGGTCCGGGTGCGGTCCACGGTCCCGGCGGAGAGGACCTGCAGGTACTCCACCCCGCGGGAGAGATCCTCCACCTCGCCGGCATAGTTGGCGGCTTCAACATAATCGGCTCCCGCAAGGATCCCGGGTGCGGCAGCAGCGGCCTCGGCCAGAAGCCTGCCGATCTCCGCCAGGCTCAACGGCTCCCGGCGCGTGTGCGCGACCATACCCGCCGGGCGCGATGCAGAATCAAAGGGCCCAGCAACTGCCGCCGGAGCTTCATCGGGCGCCGATGCTTGGACCGGCACGGACCCTTCCGGCACGGAATCTTCTAGTCCGGATCTTGGTGGTGCAGCGTCTGCTGGCCCGGATTCTATTTGTGCGGAATCTACTAGTCCGGATTCTGCTGGCCTGAACACTGCTGGTTCGAACGCTGCTGGTGCCGACTCAGCCGGCACCGCCCCGGCTGGTACGGCGCGAAGGGGCCACCCGGGACTAAGCCGGGTGCCGTCGTCGGCCTCGGAGGCGGCAGGCGAGCCCGGGATGCCGGATCCCGAATCAGTGAAGCCCGAATCACTGAAGCCCTCCGCCGGCGGCCGGGCTGCAACACCAGCCCGCCCAAGCACCACGACGTTACCGCCGTATTCCGCAGGCCGTTCCCCAATGGCTTCCATGGACCCATTCTTGTACCGGGGTCTGACAATTCTGCCGCCACCCGTCCCACCCATGGAAGAACCACAAGAAGAACCACCCGAAGATGCCCCTGGCTCAGCTCCAGAATCCGCGCTTTGGGAGCCATCAAGAACCAGCGCGGGCGCGGCAGCGTAACCGCCGAACTCCGCAAGCTGATCCCCAATGGCTTCCATAAGGCAACTCTGCCAAAGACCCCCGACAAAACCCGGCGCGAAGGCGGCTATGTGGATAAGTAAGGGCTTCAGTCCTCTGCAATCACCACAACGCCGCCGGCAGGAACCGTGCCGTCAAACCGCTCTCCGGAAAGCAGGTCAACTCCGGAAGCCTGGACCGTCCCGGATGAACGCAAGTGGTTGATGGCGAAAAGGAAGCTGCGGCCGTCGCCGGAACGGCGCCGTGTGAGCTCCACGCCAGGGTCGGCGCCGGCAGCGGGCGCAACACCCGACTCGTCCAGCAGCCGGTCCACAATCGACTCGATCCCGTCCCGGTCCGGGAACGTGGCGAGGTACCAGGCCGCACCGTCGCCGGCGGCCCGTCGGGTCAGTGACGGAACGCCCTCGAGCGGATACTCCGTAAAGGTCTGCACGGCTTCCGCGCCGGCAAGGTGTACGTGCTCGCTCCAGATCGAGGAGACCGCACCGTCGCTCAGCTTCAGCTGCCTGCCCGCCAGCAGCGGGTGGAATTCCTCCACCCGCACGCCCAGCAGTTCCCGGAACGCACCCGGGTAGCCACCCAGCCGCACGTGGTCCTTTTCGTCCGCAATCCCGCTGAAGTAGCTCACCAAAACGGTGGAACCGGCGGAGGCAGCCGCCGCAATGTTGGCGGCGGCCTCGTCAGTGACGGAGTACAACGTGCAGACCAGGACAAGGTCGTAGCCCTCCAGCGACGCCGACGGGTGCACCATATCCACGGACACGCCCCTCAGGAACAGGGAACGGTGGAAGGCGCGCAGGAGCTCCAGGTACTTCACGTCGATGCTCGGCTTGGAGTCGATTTCGCTGGCCCACCAGGCCTCGTAATCGAACACGATGGCAACACGTGATTCCACGCGGGAACCACGCACCGGGGCCAGCCGCTTCAGTGCGGCTCCCAGGTCAACTACTTCGCGCCAGACGCGGGTTTCCCGCCCGCCGTGCGGCACCATGGCCGAGTGGAACTTCTCCGAGCCGGCGAAGCTCTGCCGCCACTGGAAAAACATCACTGCATCGGCGCCGCGGGCCACGTGCGCCAGCGAGTTGCGCAGCATTTCGCCGGGCATCTTGGGCTGGTTGCGCGGCTGCCAGTTGACGGCCGACGTCGAATGTTCCATCAGGATCCACGGGTCGCCTCCCGCGATGCCCCGGGTGAGGTCCGCGGAGAACGCGAGTTCGATCTGCCGTTCGGGGTCGGCGGCCACCAGGTAGTGGTCGTTGGCGATGACGTCCAGGTCCTTGGCCCAGTCAAAGTAGTCCATGGATTTTGTGGCGCTGGAGGCCATCAGGTTGGTGGTGCAGGGAACGCCGGGGGTCACTTCCCGCAGGACGGCCACGAGTTCCCGGTAGTAGTCCATCAGTACCCAGGAGTTGAAGCGCTGGAAGTCCAGCTGCTGGCCCGGGTTCAGCGTGGACGGGGCAACGGCGGGCGGCAGGATCTCCTCGAACGAGTCGTAATTCTGGGACCAGAAAGCCGTACCCCAGGATGCGTTCAGAGCGTCGATGCTTCCGTAGCGCCGCTCCAGCCAGGCCCGGAATGCGGCGGCATCCTCTTCGCCGTAGAACTCGGAGACGTGGCAGCCCAGTTCGTTGTCCACGTGCCAGAGTGCCAGGGCCGGGTGGTCCTTGTAGCGCTCCGCCAGCACACGGGTGATTCCCGTGGCGTAACGGCGGTAAATGGCCGACGACGGCGAGTAGTGCCGCCGCGACCCCGGTCCCAGCACGGTGCCGTCAGCCGTGACCGGGAGGATCTCCGGATGCTTCCGCACCAGCCACGCCGGGGGAGCAGCCGTGGCAGTGGCGAGGGCAACCTTGACGCCAATTCCAGCAAGGTTGTCCATCACCTCGTCCAGCCAGCCAAAGTCGTACGTGCCCTCGGACGGCTCCAGCAGTGCCCAGGAGAAGATTCCCACGCTAAGGAAGCTCACGCCTGCTTCCTTCATCAGCTCCAGGTCCTCGAGCCGGACGCTGACGGGCCACTGTTCCGGGTTGTAGTCACCGCCGTAGGCGATGCCTTCGATGTTGTTCCAGACACTGGCCGGGCTGGAAGTTTCCTGCAAAGTCATGGGACTCCTTTGTCTGCTGCGAAGATGGAAGCGGCGTGAAAACCAGATCTTTGGAAAACGCTTGCCCAGAATACTGGAAAACGCTTGCCCATTACCGGGAATGCGGATATTGTATCGATTCAGAAGCCGTGTAAGCCAGCTCACTACTCACGTTATAGCTTTGAGCAAAGGGACTGCACACATCGAGCAAGGAGGCTCCCATGATCAACAGAAGGCATTTCCTCACCACCGTAGCCGTCGGTACCGCATCTGCCGCGGCACTGGCGGCCTGCGGAACTGGCTCCAGCTCTTCCGGAGAGACCGGCTCCGCGGAGAAGCCCGTCACCATCAACTACACCTGGTGGGGCAACGACGACCGCGCTGAGCGTACCCGCAAGGCCATTGCCTTGTTTGAATCGAAGAACCCGGACATCAAGGTCAACGGCAACTTCACCGACTTCGCCGGCTACTGGCAGAAGCGTGCCACCGAGGCAGCCGGCGGCGGCCTGCCGGACGTGATGCAGTGGGACCTCTCCTACCTGCGCGATTACGGCCAGCGGAACCAGCTCCTGGACCTGGGCACCGTCAAGATCAACACGGATGCCTTCGAGAAGTCCCTCCTGCCCTCCGGCCAGATCAAGGGCAAGCAATACGGCATCCCCACCAGCACCAACGCCTTCGCCGTCTACTACGACCCGGCCAAGCTGGCGTCCCTGGGCATCGCCGAGCCGACGGGCAAGTGGACCTACAAGGAATTCAACGACTTCCTGGCCCAGGTGGGCACCAAGAGCAACAGCGCACTCTTTGGCTCCACCGACTACACCGGGGTGTGGTGGATGTTCAACATCTGGCTGCGCCAGAACAACATCGAGGCCTTCACCGCAGACGGCAAGCTCGGCTTTACCAAGGACGATATGAAGAAGTGGTGGAACACCACCGCCGGACTGCGCGGCACCCCTGCCATCGTCTCGGAGGAGCGCGTCACGCAGCTCGCCCCCAAGTCGCCGTTCGGTTCCAACGTCACGGCCACCGAGGTCACCTGGGACAACTTCATGGCCGGCTACCTCGGGGACAGCGGCGCCAAGGAGCTCAAGCTGGTTCCGGTCCCGTCCGACGATCAGGACAACCTGGGCCTGTTCCTGAAGCCGTCCATGCTGATGGTGGCCAGCGCCAAGACCAAGTACAAGGACGCCGCCGCCCGCTTCATCGACTTCATGATCAACGATCCCGAGGTAGGACAAATCTTCAAGACCTCCCGCGGTGTTCCGGCCTCCAAGACCCAGCGTGACGGCACCACCTTCGAAGGTACCGACAAGCTCGTGGTGGACTACGAGAAGTCCATTGAAAAGTACCTCAAGGACGCTCCCGAACCGCCGATCGTTGGCTTCGGCACCCTTGAGGCTTCCTTCAAGCGTGTCAGCTCGGACCTGAACTACGGAAAGCTGACCATCGACAGCGCAGCCGACGCATGGTTCAAGGAAGCCGAAGACCTCATCAAGCAGAACGCCTGATCAGGCAGACCGCCGGATCCAGTGTTCACAACTGACGGATTGAACTCGTGACTCAAAGCCCAACATTGAGCAGGCGTTCGGCGCACTCCGATTCCACGCTGCCGCGCAAGTCGCGGCAGCGTGGGGCGGACGCCCGCGCCGGCTACACCTTCCTGCTGCCCTGGCTGCTGGGATTCATCGTCCTCACCTTGGGGCCCATGATTTCCTCGCTGTACCTGTCCTTCACGAACTACAACCTGTTCGATCCGCCCAAATGGATCGGGCTGGACAACTACACCACCATGTTCCAGGACGAACGGTTCCTGCAGTCGGTGGGCGTGACCGTGGGCTATGTTGTCTTCGGTACCCCGCTCAAGCTCGCAGCCGCACTGGCAGTGGCAATGCTGTTGAACAGCGCGCGCAAGGGCCAGGGCTTTTACCGGTCCGCGTTCTATGCCCCGTCCCTGATCGGCGCTTCCGTATCCATTGCGATCGTCTGGAAGGCGATGTTCGGTGATTCCGGTCCGGTTGACCAGGGCCTGTCCTTCTTCGGCATCAACCTCGGCGGCTGGGTGGGCAACCCCTCCATGACCATGCCGATGTTTATCCTGCTGACCGTCTGGCAGTTCGGCGCCCCGATGGTGATCTTCCTCGCCGGCCTGAAGCAGATCCCGGCGGACCTCTACGAGGCTGCGTCCATGGACGGTGCCGGCCCGGTGCGGAAGTTCTTCAACATCACCTGGCCCATGCTCTCCCCGGTGGTCTTCTTCAACCTCCTGATGGAAACCATCCACGCGTTCCAGATCTTCAGCTCGGCCTACATCATCTCCAACGGCGAAGGCGGCCCGGCCGGCTCCACCCTCTTCTACACCCTCTACCTGTACCTGCGCGGTTTCAGCGACTTCCGGATGGGCTACGCCTCCGCGATGGCCTGGCTTCTCCTGATCGTCGTGGGCATCCTGACCCTGATCATCTTCCGCACGTCCAAGTCCTGGGTCCACTACAGCGGTGATGCAAAATGACAACCATGGCAACCCCCACCCAGTCCGCCTCGGACGCCCAGGTGCCCAACTACAACCCCAAGTCTGAGTCGACTACGGCCAAGCGGGCCAAGAGCACCCTCTTCCACGTGGTGGCCATCGCCCTGACCGGAGTGGTCCTGTACCCGGGGCTGTGGATGATCGCCTCATCCTTCAAGCCGAACGCAGAAATCGGCGGCACCAACACCTCCCTGTGGTCCAACAACTTCAGCTTCGACAACTTCGTCACGGCCATGGACGGCATCGGCGGGGTCTCCACCCTGCAGTTCTTCACGAACTCGCTGATCCTGGCCATCGGTGCCGTGGTGGGTACCATCCTCTCGGCGTCCGTCTCGGCCTACGCCTTCGCCCGGATCAAGTTCCCCGGCCGCAGCATCTTCTTCGGCATGATGATCGCCACCCTGCTCCTGCCCTTCCACGTGGTGATCATCCCGCAGTACATCGTGTTCCAGCAGCTCGGCCTCGTGGACACCTACGTGCCGCTGCTGATCGGCAAGTTCCTCGCCGCCGACGCTTTCTTCGTCTTCCTGATGGTCCAGTTCATGCGCAACCTCCCCGGTGAGCTGGACGAGGCTGCACGGATCGACGGCGCCGGCCACGTCCGGATCTTCACCTCCATCATGCTGCCGCTGATGAAGCCGGCCCTGATCTCCACGTCGATCTTCTCCTTCATCTGGAGCTGGAACGACTTCCTGGGCCCGCTGCTCTACCTGAACACCCCCGAAAAGTACCCGCTGCCCCTGGCCCTGCGCCTCTTCGTGGACCAGACCCAGAGCTCGGACTACGGCGCCATGATCGCCATGTCCGTCCTGGCCCTGCTGCCGGTACTGATTTTCTTCCTGGTGTTCCAGCGCTACATTGTTGAAGGCGTCTCCACCCAGGGCCTCAAGGGCTAACGGAAGACCGATACTGAAAATGAGCGTCATGGACAGCACCACACCCGCACCGAACCACCACGAACCCGTCCCGGTCAACCGCTTCGCACTGTTCTCCGAGACCCTCCTGGCCGGCGTGCTGGTGCTGGTGCTGTCCATTCCGTTGGTGACGATCCCCGCTGCGTACGCGGCGGGGATCGCCCATCTGGAACGGCACCTGTCCGGCCGCGACGATTCCGTCCGCGGCCTCTGGAACACGTTCAAGGCTGCCCTGCCAGGCAGCTGGAAGCTGGGAATCGCGACGGCGGCAGCCGCCGTCGTGATTGTCCTTAACCTTTTGCTCGGGTGGGTGGGGCAGCTGCCCGGCCGGGAAGTCGTGCTGCCGGCCACCCTGATCCTCGCTGCCGGGGCCGCTGTCCTGCTCCTGCGCACCACCGCAGCCTGGTCCGACTTCGCTGGTCACGGCGGCTCCGGCTCCGGCACTGGCCCAGGGGCCGATGCCCGCAGCGCCTGGCGCTCCGCACTCGAAACCGGCCAGGCCGTGTCCATGCGGGACTGGACGGGGTCGCTCCTGCTGGTTGCCGCACTCTTCGGGGCAGTGGTGTTCGTCTGGATGCTCGCGGCACTGTTTGTGGTGGTCCCCGGCATCCTGATCCTGGCCTCGGCCGCCGTCAGACTGCGTTCCAACCGCGCCTGAGCTACCCAGCGCCGCACCAAGCACGGCCTGGTTCTGTCCGTCACTATTGAGTTGAGTCCGACGTGTCTTCCGACCGCCAGCGTTCCGAGCAGTCCCTCCGTCCTTCACAGAACCAGCCGGCGTGGTACCAGCCCCTGACCCAGCGCAACTACAGGCTCTTCCTGGCGCTGGTGTTCACAGGCAGTGTGGGCGTGTGGATGCAGCGCCTGGCCCAGGACTGGCTGGTGCTGCAGCTGACCGGCAGTCCCGCGGCCGTGGGTGTGGCCGTTGCCCTGCAATTCCTGCCGATGCTGGTGGTGGGCCCGCTCAGCGGCCTGCTGGTGGACCTCTTTCCCAAGCGCCGCATCATGCTGGTGTGCCAGGGCGTTATCGCCCTCCTCGCCATGGGTCTCGCGGCCTGGGCCGCGAGCGGGACCATTACCGTCTGGGCCGTCTACGCCAGCTGCATTGCACTGGGGGTAACGTCAGCCATCAACCAGCCCGCCAGCCAGGTATTCGTCAACGAAGTGGTGGGCGACGCCGCCCTCCGGCCAGCCATCGGCCTCAACAACGCGATCGGCCAACTGGGCGCCATGGCAGGGCCGGCACTGGCCGGAGCGGTCATCGCCCAGGCCGGATCAGCCGCAGCGTTCGCCGCGAACTCGCTGCTGTGCGTGCTGGTCCTGTGCATGATCGCCGCCATCCGGCCCGCCGAGCTGCACCCCGGCACCCCTGCGGCCCGGGGGCGGGGCCAGCTTCTCGCGGGGTTCCGGTACGTCAGGGACCGGCCCTCGCTGCTGCTGATTATCGCGCTGGCCGGGCTGCTGGGGATGTTCGGAATGAACGGGCCCGTGGTGCTGGCGGCCTTCGCCCAACGCGTCTGGCGCAACGGTGTTGAAGGGTTCGGCCTGTTCAATACTGTCAGCGCCGTTGGTGCCCTGGCAGGTGCCCTGCTGGCCGCCCGCCTGCGGACCCTGGGCCGGAAGGGAATCGTTCTGGCGGCCGGCCTTTTCGGGCTGTCCCAGCTGGTGGCGGCCCTGATGCCCAACCTCATCCTCTTTACGGTGATGCTGGTGGTGGTGGGCCTGATGACCCTGCTGTTCCTGACCAGCGCGGCGACCGCTGTCCAGCTGGAGGCCGGGCCCGAAATCCGTGGCAGGGTGATGGCGCTTTACCTGCCGCTGCTGCTGGGCGGACACGCCATGGGCGGGTTGTTGGCGGGCTGGCTGACGGAACAGTTCGGGGTGCGGCTGGGTCTTGTGGTTACCGGCGCGCTGGGCATGCTGTCGGCACTAGTGATCGGTTTGCTGCTGTGGCGGAACGCCCGGAGGAGCCCACTCGCCTGATCCCTCCCCAACTAAGTAGCCGTAAGTGTCGTTTTGACGGCTATAACGACACTTACGGCTACTCACTTGGGCGCCGGAGGGGTCAAGACCGCCCGTAGGGCGTGAAGGTCCAGGTGCCCGAATGGATGCGGAAGTTCACTTTGGCTGCGGTGCCAGCCGGCCCGCCGTCGGAATGCATGCTGACCTTCGCGGCACTTTCCGCAGTTGAACGGTCGACGGCGGCCTCCGCCGTCGGGCCCTGGATCCGGTAAGTGCCGGCCGGCAGCCTGACTACCGCGGTGACTCCGGCGGGTACTGTGCACTCCAGCTGCACCTGGCCGCCGGTCCGGTTCCAGCTGACCTCCACGCTGCCGTTGCCCACGGGCGCCGTGCCGCGGGCATGTTCCAGTCGGCACAGCGGCGGTTCGATGACGAGGTCGGAGCCGCCCGCCGAGCTGTACCGGACGCCGAGCAGGTGTTCGAGGATCTCCTTGACCACCGAGGCTGACCAGGCGTGGGACTGGCTGTAGTCTGTCCCCTCCACCAGGTCCCAGGCCTCCCAGGTGAAGGTGGCGCCACGCTCCAGGAGCTGCGCCCACCCGGGCTGGTCCTTGCTGGTCAGGAGGTCGAGGACGGCATCGGTCAGGCCTTGCAAGAGCAGCGCACGCACCAGGCGGTGCACGGTCAAGGGTCCCTGCCGCATTCCCATGGCGGCGATCCGCCGGCCGTCGGCCTGGGCATGTTCCGGTTCGGTGATCCCGAAGGAGAGCGGGAAGGACGTGGCGTGCTGGGACGCGTGGGTGCTGGGTGTCCCGTCGGCCTGCAAGCCGTCGACCATGACGCCGTCAACGCGCAGGCGGGTGCGGATGGCCGCGGCAAGTTCACGGGCCCGCCGCGCATAGGTGACTGCGGCATCGTCCCGTCCGGCGGCGGCACAGAGGTGGGCCGTGGACATTAGCGCGGAGTAGGCCTGGGCGTTGACGGTGGTTTTGGCCGCGCAGTCCATGTCATAACCAAAGCGGCCAGGGGCCGGCCAGTCAACAATGCCGTGGAGGTAGGGGCCAGAGCCGCCGCCCAGCCTGGTGACCAGCCCCGCCGTCGGACCGTCCGCCGGGATGTACCGCAAGGCGTAGTCCGCGGTCTCGTAGAGGTGCGGCAGCAGCTCGGTGACCAGCGCCAGGTCCCCGGTCCGGTGGTAGTACTCCTCGGCCCATTCGGGAATCATCAGGGAGAAGTCGGGGATGTCGCGTTTGCCGTCCCCGTTGGGGTAGACGGCGTTGTAGCGGCCTTTGTCTTCGCCGCTGTTCCAGTAACGCGCCGCGGACCAGCCGAACTCCCGGAGCGCCTGTGCGGTGTAGGCATGCTCGCCGAAGAGGGACATGGTGGCATAGGAGATATTGACGGCGTCGGCCAGGAACTGGCCTTTCTCCCGGGTGGGTGTGTCCACGAACTGTTCCTGCACGCCGTAGAGCGCGGAGTCCCGCAGCAGCCGGAACACGGCGTTGAGGGTCTCATCGGAGCTGGTGAAACTGCCCTCGCCCGGATGCCGGCCATGCACCACCACGGCGCCGACCCGGGTCAGGTCAGCGGCCTCCACACCGGGCAGTTCCAGGTACCGGAAGCCCAGGTGCACTGTGGCCCGGTACTGCTGCGGCCCCACCGTCTGGGTATAGGGAAAGGACATGTCCGTGTTCTGGCTGGCCGTCTTCCCGGCGTCCACCCTGCCGTCCGTCCGCAGGACGTATCCCGCGCGGATCATCACGGCGCGGCCGGGAATGCCGTCCAGGAAGTCCACTTCCGGCCGGCCTGGAATGACCTGGCCGAAGTCCGCCACCAACGTTCCGTCGTCGGCCGTCAGGAACGACTGTGGCGCCACAAACTCTTCCATCAGCACTGTCCGGCGCGCGTGCAAGGCGGGGAACTCGGGGCAGGGGTGGCTGCCGTAGCTCAGTGCCGGGGGCATCTGTTCGACGGCGGGCAGGGCTGCGGCGGCCAGCCCGTCCAGGTGCTCCACGGGATCGCCCTCGTCATTGCGGTAGCCCGACTGCCGGTAAGGCGCTTCGGTGGCCGACCAGTGCGGACCGGACGCGAAGACCTCCCGGCGCCCGTCTGCGTAATCAACGCTGAGGCGGACCAGCAGGCCGGGAAGCCCGGCAGCCCTGCCCTGGCCCGGGCCGTACCAGTGGAGCAGCGCCGTAAGGGGCACTTCAGTGGTATCCGCCGTGGCTGCCGCGTCCCGCTTGGCTGTTGGCAGCGGCGCGAGCCCGGCGAGCAGTGCGGTGACGTCGGCGGCGTCGTAATACCCTTCCCCCGGGTAGCCAAAGGACGTGGTGCTGAGGCATCGGGTCCCGCCCAGGGAGAGCTGGGCGTGGTGGTGCGCCGCCATAAAAAGGCGCGCCCGGGCCACTGTTCCCGTGAGCGTGATGGTGGTGCCGAACAGTGTCCACTCATCCGGCTGGCGGTGGGCCGTGGTGCCGGCCCAGTGCGCGTGATAGGCGTGGGCAAGGTCCGCGCCGCCGTCGAACTGATGGTCCAGGGCGGGCACTCCGGGATGTCCGCCGGAGGTGTCCACGATGCGGAGGGACGCGTATTCCGCCTGGTTCCGCGGCGCCTGGTGGAGGGCAACCCGTCCCTGCGTGCCGGGCACCGACGGCTCGTTGAAAACCAGGAGCTGGTGGCCGTCCACGGCTGCGGTGATGGTCTCTCCATCATCGGTGACGCTGAGCTCGCGCCACTCCGTAATTGCGCCAGTGGAGTCCGTGCCGGGCAGGTCTGCACTGGCCAGGATCTCCGTGGCGGGGGCCGAGGCGGCCGGGATCTCCCACTCGGCGGCGTGGCGAAGTACCAGGCTGCCGGCGGCACTGAGCTCCAGCAACAAACCCGTTCCGGGGCCTGTGGTCCGGAGAAGCAGACCAGCCATGCCCATCGCCGGGCGGAGGCGGGCGTCCAGCCGGAAGTGGTTAAGGGGAGGCGAAGGGACGGGCAGGAACGGTGAACCGGCCACGCGCAGTGCGCCGTCCAAAACTTCCAGGGGCGGGCGGCCGCCTGGAGCGCGGTGGACCCAGTGGGCGCCCCAGCCGGCGTCCGTGAGGCCGGTACTGAACTGCTGCGGCTGTGACCAGTCGCCGGGCATCCCTGCGGCGTCCCACACCCGCACCCGCCAGGCGTAGTCCGTATCGTCGTCGAGCGCCGGCCCCTCATACGCGGCCGAAGATCGGGCTGCGGCTACCTGCCCCGAACTCCATAACGGCGAGTCCGCGCTGTCCTCGACCACCAGTTCGTAGCCGGTCTGCCGGGCCCGCGATGGATCGGCGCCTTCGGGCTGGCCGAGCTCCCAGCTGAAGGACGGCCGTGGCCGCGCCGTCAGGCAGGGGGAAAGCCCGTCTGTGGTGAAATGCGTGGCGTGGAGCTGGCCCGAAACGAGCACGGACGTCAGCTGCTCAGCCACGGGTGGGCGCGGCATTCAGGAGGCCGGCAGGTTGAAGACGTGCGGAGCGGACGTGGCCCAGGGGAGTCCCAGCTCGCTGAAGGTGGCGTGCTGGCCGGCGGCGCGTTCCAGTGCATCTTCGATGTCGACCACCACTGCATGCGCTGCCTCTGCCTCGCCCTCCCACCGGACGTACTTCCCGTCGATAGGGGCGGGCAGCGGCGCCGTGCGGATTGCTTCCAGCACGAGCATAAAGGCGCCGCTGTCCAGGAGCGGGCTGAGAAGCGGGACACCGCTGCTGCGGTGGGCGAGCAGGTTCTCCGTCAGGTCGTCCCGGCCCAGGACCTCTTCCGTACGTCCGGCCGCCGTCTCAACGGTCAGCCGGTCCTCGGTGTAGTGGAAGACGGCGGTGCCAGCGGAGCCCCGGAGGGTTACGTACGGTTCCACCGATTCGGTGGCGCACAGCGTCAGGGCACACGTGATGGGCAGGCCTGAGCTGGTGCGGATCCGGATCACCGAGGTGTCATCGGACTCAATCTGGTTGGCCCGGTAAAGCTCCGTTTCCAGGGAGGCGATGTCTGCGGTGATGCGTGCCCCGGCAATCCGCAGCGCTGTCGCCACCGCGTGTGCCAAGGGATTGGTAGCCACGCCGTCCACCACGTCCACACCGTCGATGGTGCGTTTCCCGGCCCAGCGGGACCTCTTGTAGTAGGCCCGGTCCCGGACCCAGCGGCCGGTCGCCGAGATGCCCTGAAGCGTCCCGATAGTGCCGTCCGCGAGCAGCTTTTCGATGGCCTGGAGGGCGTGCGAGCCTAGGCTCTGAAACCCGATCTGTACGTTCCGGCCTGAGACGGCGGCAGCGTCGCAGAGCCGGTTGAAGTCCGCCAGCGAGGCGACGGGCGGCTTTTCCAGGTAGAGGTCCGCGGCGGTGGCCAGGGCTGCCAGGCCCAGCGGTGCGTGGGTCTGGATGGGGGTGGCAACAATGATGAGGTCGAGGCCGCTGGTCTCCGCCAGCAGTTCGGCAAGGCCCGGAAAGACGTGTGCTGTTTCGGGAACCGAGCCGGGTGCAGGGGGACTGGGATCGGCCACGGCAACGAGGTCGACGACGCCGGCCGCCTGAAGGCGTTCCAGGTTCCGCAGGTGGTGGCTGCCGAAGCCGTGGACGCCTACCAGCGCCACCTTGGCGGCGGGGCCTTCGGCCACGTCCAGCGCGGCCGCGCCCGCCGTCGCAGGATAAGGGCCGGGTTCCGGGGTGCTCAGGTCGCGGGACTGAATCCCGGCGTCGGTGCCGGTTGGCGTTCCCATGATGCTCCATTCTGCCCCGACAGGGCACGGTATTCCTCGGCACCGCCACGAGGGCAAGCGCTTTCCACTACCCAGTGTGTAGCACCACCTTGCTTTCCGTCCAGCTATGTAACGATTCAAAAACTGGCTTGACCTACCCCGGAGGCGGGGTTTAGATTTTCGAGAAACCGATTACTACGTGACGCGGACCACTGATGTCCCCGTTTCTGCAACGATGGAGAACCGAAGGGAGCCGTGCCATGCCTACGTCTTCGTGGAGCGCCCGTGCCTACTCGTTCTTTGACACGCTCCTCTGGATTGCCTGCCTGAACCTGCTGTGGATTGCCTTTACTGTCCTGGGCCTTGGCGTCCTCGGAGCAGGCCCTGCCACGGCTGCGGCGCAGATCCTGGTCCGGAAAAGGGCCACCGGCGGGGCGGCCCGGCTCCTGCCCGGTTTTGCCCGGGAATATGCGCGTAACTTCATCCGCGGCAACGCGCTGGCGTTACCGGTGATGGGCGTAGCTGTAGCCCTCACCATGAACTGGAACCGCTTCTCCGGCGGCGGTGACCTTGCGTCCCAGCTGGGCGCGGCAGCCACGTTCGTCGGGGCCATCTTCCTGGCGGGCGTTGTCTGCTACCTGTTCCCGATGTACGCACGGTACGAGCTGCCCGTGGCGCAGTACTTCCTGATGTCATCGCGGTTCGCCGTGCGGCACCTGGCAGGGACAGTCATCCTGCTCTTCGTATCCGCCGCCGTGGTCTACGCCAGTGGCGCAGTCCCCGGCCTGATCCCGTTTTTCAGCGTGGGAGCCTGGCTGTTCCTTACAGGATGGCTGTGCGACCGCTTCTTCACGGCCAATGATGAGTCCATGGCCGCCCTTGGCGAACAACATCAGGCTGCCGGCCTCCAGGAGACCGCCTCTGCCATTCCGGCCAGACCACTGTACGGCGCACTCGAAACCGCAAAGGGATAATCCCGGCCCCGGCACCCGTCCGCCACCCAAGCTGCGTTCAGAAGGCGCTCCAACCGGTCACCTTCGCCCAACGCCCGCTCAGCTTGATCCAACATTGATCTTTTTGCTGCGGCTGAATGCTGCCCGCAAAAGCAAAACCAACCCCGAAGAAGTGGAAAAGGAACAAAATGATCCGCAGAAAACTCTCCCTGGCTGCCGCCGTCGTTACTGCCGCAACGCTCACCCTGACGGCGTGCGGCGGAGGCGAAACGCAGTCCGCTGACATTTCCACCGTGAACGTGATGGCGCCCTTCCTTGAAGCCCAGCCGCCGTCGGCAGACGGTGCCGTGCAGAAGAAGCTCGAGGAGCTGACGGGCAAGGACATCAACATCATGTGGGCTCCCAACGCCTCCTACGAGGACAAGACCAACATCACCCTCGCCTCCTCTGAGATCCCGCACGTCATGGTCATCCAGGGCAAGACGCCAGGCTTCGTGAAGAATGCCGAAGCGGGCGCCTTCTGGGACCTGACGGACAAGCTGGATCAGTACCCGAACCTGAAAACCACCTACCCGGACATCCAGAAAAACGCGAGCATCAACGGCAAGGTTTACGGGGTCTACCGCGGCCGGGCCCCGATGCGTACCGCTGTGATGTTCCGCCAGGACTGGCTGGACAAGCTGGGCCTTCAGCCGCCGAAGACCACCGAGGACCTCTACAAGGTGGCCAAGGCCTTCACGGAGCAGGATCCGGACGGCAACGGCCAGAACGACACGTGGGGCATCACCATCCCCAAATGGGGCGCACTGGGCACCTACAGCCCCTATGACTTCATCGAGACCTGGTATGGCGCCGGAAACCGCTGGACTGAGAAGGACGGGAAACTGATCCCGAGCTTCGAAACCGAGGAATTCCTTGAGGCTGACCGGTTTATCAAGAAGATGGTGGACGAAAAGCTCATCAACCCCGATTTCGCCACGTTTGATCCCACCAAGTGGAACGAACCCTTCATTAACGGCAAGGGCGGCATGATTGTGGACGTCGACTCCCGGGTGAGCGTCCTGATCAACCTGTTCAAGCAGGCTGACCCGAACAACTTCCAGAACAAAGTGGGCTTTGTGGGCAACCTCGAAGGCCCGGACGGAGAGCTCCGCGCACACCCCACCGAGGGCTACTCGGGCTTCCTTGCCATCCCCAAGTCCAGCGTCCGCACCGAAGCCGAACTGAAGACGGTGCTCGAGTTCCTGAACACCATGAACGGCAAGGACGTTGCGGTGCTGATGAACAACGGCATCGAAGGCGTGAACTTCACTGTGGAGGACGGCAAGGCCGCCACCATCAAGCCCGAGACCGCGGAAGGCAAGGCAGTCAACACGGACATCAAGAGCTATGCACAGCTCGGCATGAACGTGGCCGGCAACGAGTTCTACCCCGTCAAGCAGCCCAGCGACTACGAACAGCAGGTCTTCGACAAGCGCACCGACGTGATGGCCGAAAACCTTAAGGACGCCGTCTACAACCCCGCGGCGCCTTACGTTTCCGCCACCTATGTGGCCAAGGGCGCGCAGCTGGACAACATCGTCGCCGACGCCCGGATCAAGTACTTGGCCGGCCAGATCGACGAGCAGGGCCTGAAGGACGCCATCAAGCTCTGGAACACCAGCGGAGGCGACAAGGTCAAGGAAGAGATCAACAAGCTCTGGCAGGAAAACAAGTAAATGGCAGCCCCTGTCATTGACACCCAGGCCGGGGAGCGGGAGCAGACCGCGTCCGCTCCCCGGAAGCGGGGCAAGTTCTCCGTCCACTTTGCGCATTACAAGTGGCTGTACCTGCTGCTGTTGCCCGGTGTGGTGTACTTCGCCGTCTTCCGGTACGGACCCATGTACGGGGTGTCCATCGCCTTCAAGGACTATGTGCCGTTCCTGGGTGTGAACGGCAGCAAGTGGGTGGGGGTCGAGCATTTCCAGGACTTCTTTTCCAACCCGGACTTCCCCCGGCTGCTGGGCAATACCCTGATCCTGGCGTTCCTGAACCTGGGCATCGCGTTTCCGCTGACCATCGTCCTGGCGCTGCTGCTGAACGAGGTCCGGCTGTCGATCCTCAAACGCACCGTCCAGACGCTGGTCTACATCCCGCACTTCCTGTCCTGGACCATCGTGGCGTCCCTGAGCTTCCTGCTGTTCGCCCTGGACTTCGGCCCGCTGTTCCTGTTCCTGAACTCGGTGATGGGGACCAACATCGATTTCCTGTCCGATCCGAACTGGTTCCGGCCGCTGATCGTGCTGCAGGAAATCTGGAAAAACACCGGCTGGGGCACCATCATCTTCCTTGCCGCGCTGGCCACCGTGGACCAGGACCAGTACGAGGCGGCGATCATTGACGGCGCCGGCCGGTTCCGCCGGGTCTGGCACATCACCCTGCCGGGGATCCGTTCCACCATCATCGTGATGCTGATCCTGGCCATCGGGCAGATGCTGAACACAGGCTTCGAGCAGATCTACCTGATGACCAACGCCCTGAACAGGTCAGTGGCTGACGTCTTCGATACCTATGTGTACTTCGTGGGCATCACCCAGGGCGCCTACAGCTACTCCACCGCCGTCGGGCTCTTCAAATCCCTCGTGGGGATCGTGCTGATCTTCGGCACCAACGCCCTGGCCAAACGCTTCAACCAGAGCGGACTGTTCTAATGAAGATCCACAACACCACCGGCGGGCGGGTCTTCGACGCCGCCAATTACGTCTTCCTGTCCCTGATCGGCATTATCACCCTGCTGCCGTTCATCTACGTGATCGCCGGGTCCTTCGCCAATGAAGCGGAAATCACCCGGCGCGCGTTCTTCGTCTGGCCCGAGCAGTTCACCTTGGGCTCCTACGAATACATCTTCTCCACCCCTGCCTTCATCCGGGCGCTGGTCACCACCATCCTGGTCACTGCCGTGGGCACCCTGATCCAGCTCGCCTTCACCGTGACCATGGCCTACCCGCTGGCCAAGAAAACGCTCCGGGGACGGAACGTCATTATGTCCCTGGTGGTCTTCGCCATGGTGTTCTCCGGCGGGATGATCCCCACGTTCCTGCTGGTCAAGGACCTGGGCCTGCTCAACTCCTACTGGGCGCTGATCCTGCCGGCGGCCATCAACCCGTTCAGCCTGATCATCATCAAGAACTTCTTCCAGGAACTGCCCGCCGAGCTGGAGGAATCGGCCAAGATGGATGGCGCCACCGAGATCGGGATCCTCTGGCGGATCCTGCTCCCGCTGTCCAAACCCGTCCTCGCCACCTTTGCCCTGTTCTACGCCGTGGGCATCTGGAACGACTTCATGTCACCGCTGCTCTACCTCAGCGACAACTCCAAGTGGACGCTCCAGATGTACCTGCGGCAGGTCACGGCAGCATCGGACCTCTTGGGCACCGGGAACGTGGACCCCGCCTATGTCCCGCCGGAACAGGGCATCAAGTTCGCCGTCATTGTGGTGGCCACCCTGCCCATCCTGATCTTCTACCCGTTCCTGCAAAAGCACTTTGCCAAGGGCATGCTCATCGGCTCCGTCAAGGGCTGACCCACCCCCACAGAAAGCACAGCATGAAAATCCTGCTCGCCGGAGACTCCACGGTGGCCAACTGTCCCACGCACGAATACCCCATGAGCGGCTGGGGAGCCCAGTTGGCCCCGCACGTCTACACCCGGGCCGCCGTGCACAACTTCGCCAAGGGCGGTGCAAGCACCGAATCGTTCCGGGACGAGGGGCTGTGGGAAGGGCTGCTGGCGGAGACGGGCAGCGGCGACCTGGTACTGATCCAGTTCGGCCACAACGACCAGAAGAAGCCGCACCTGGCGGCCCGGACCGGCTACGCCGCCAACCTGCGCACCATGGTGGCGGAGGTCCAGGCCCTGGGCGGGCTGCCTGTACTGTGCACGTCGGTGGAGCGGCGGCACTTCCTGGACGCGTCGTCGTCGGGCGTTGTCCTGGAGGAGAGCCTGGAGGATTATCCGGAAGTTGTCCGGGAGATCGGGCTGGAGCTGGGGGTGCCGGTGATCGACCTGAACGCCTGGACCCGCGGCCTGTACCTGCGGCTGGGGCGGGACGGTTCGAAAGCCCTCTTCTGCCATTTTGCCGCCGGGACGCACGCCTTCTGGCCCGACGGCCTCACTGACAACACGCACTTCTCACAGCAGGGCGCCGCGCTGGTGGCGGGGCACGTCGCCGGGCAGCTTCAGGCGCTCGGGCTGGTGCCGGGGGAGTTGGCGGAGATGTCAGGTACGACGGCGGGACGCGGCTAGGTGGGGGCCGCGGGCGTCGGAACGAAGGTGCTTTACCGCAATGCCCTCACCGGTCCGGACGACGTTGCAAACTGGGTGGCCGAAGGGCCGCTGAGGCTGGGCAGCCACTGCGGGGCTCTCGAGCTGTCCGGGTCCCTGGACGACGAGGAATTCGGGGAGCACGCGCACTGGACCTTCTGGTGTCCGGTGGAGTTTCCGGACAGGGTGAGGATCAGCTGGGAGTTCCTGCCGCTTGAGGAACCCGGGCTGGCCATGCTGTTCTTCGCAGCCAACGGCCACGGCGGACAGGACCTGTTCTCCCCGGCGCTCGCCGGCCGGACGGGCTACTACCCGCAGTACCACTCCGGCGACATCGACGCCCTGCACGTGTCCTTCTTCCGGCACAAGTACGAGTCCGAGCGGGCTTTCCGCACCTGCAACCTCCGCAAGAGCACCGGCTTTGAGCTGGTGGCCCAGGGCGCGGATCCGCTGCCGCCGGCCGAGGACGCCATGGACTTCTACCGGCTGGAAGTGGTGAAGGACGGACCGCGGGTAGCGTTTTCCATCAACGGTCTCCCACTGTTCGACTGGCAGGACCCGTCGGCCAAGGTGCTCGGCGGAGGCTACCTGGGATTCCGGCAGATGGCTCCGCTCCGCGGGGCCTACCGGAACCTTCTTGTCGAAGAAGTCTAGGTCCCGGTTCCGCTAACTTTGCCAGCCCAGCCAGTCGACCGCTTCCTGGGCGATGCCTGCCGGTACCGTGTGCGGTCCGGAGAACTCGCGGTAGGTGACGTCGTAGCCGCCTGCCTCGAGCACTGGCACCAGCCGGCGGCTGGTGCGGTCAATTGGCAGGACGCTGTCGCTGTCTCCGTGGGAAACGAAGATCCGGGGCTGGCCGCTGCGCGGAACGGGCGGGACAAATCCCGGAGAGAAAGCAATGACCCGCGAAAAGAGGTCACCATTGGCCAAGCCAAGGGCCAGCGCGTAGGAAGCCCCGTCCGAAAAGCCACCTACGGCGATACGGCCGGGGTCTATGAAAACCAGTGTGAAGATCCGTTCCAGGGCCCGGTTGATCGTCTGCACGTCGGGGCCGAAGGCTCCCCGGACACCATCCCAGGTTGAGCCCCGGGAAGATGGTGCCGCCAGGACGATTTTGTGCGTTTCGGCGAAGGCGGACAGCAGCGATAAACCTCCGGCCGCTTCACCCCCGGCGCCGTGCAGCAGGAAGATAAGCGGGGCCGGTTGGCCGGGCTGCAGCCCGGACGGGACGTAGAGCAGCGTGTCCCGTACAGGCTCCAAGCCCAGGCCCTGCTGCCCGGGAGCAGGTGCCTGCCCGGGCTCGTTTCCGGGCCTGGCACTCAGGGCAGCGAAATTCAGCGTCGTTTCTTTGGGACGGTCCATTTCTTCTCCAGAACAGCCTGAGAGCGCTGCAGCCATTGCCAGCGCTCCCGCACCAACCACGAAGCTGCGTCGACTAGCCATCTTCCCGTCACATCTGCCCTTAGTGGCTGGTGGTCCCTTTTCGCGATTCGAGCAGGGGCGGAATCCAGCGGTCGGCGGCAACGCCTGTTGCGATGGAGTAGACGGCTTTGTGCAGGACATCAACCACCTGTTCCCGGGACGTCCAGGTTGTAGGAGGTGCACCTGTCCCAGTGGCATTCTCAAGGGTCTGGTCAAAGGCAAGCCGCACGGCTGTGTGCTTGGTGTTGGCCAAGGGACCGCGGATGCCGGTGGCGGCCCACATCCCACGGAGGGATCCCAGCACCGCTCCCGTGCCCCAGTGCATCAGGTGGTTCCACATAAAAGGTTTCTCCGCCTGCATCGGCCTCTTGCCCAACAGCGTTAGTAGAGTCCTTGCGGGTACATAGGAATTGGGCCGCCTCGTAAAGATCTGCTCGGCTTTCTCGCCGGCAGTCATCACTGCGACTCCGGCGAGGCCGCACACCGCGCCCTTTCCTGCAGCCGCCAGCAGCCGCCGTCCCCTCGTCTCATCATGCATGTGCTGCTGCTCCAATCCGCTTCGGGCGTACCTGGAATCGTTGATCCCGGATAGGTACCCAGCAAAGCGGAGGCCCTAACCTGCGTCCACCCACCGGCGGTGAAATCGCTAGGGGCTGCGGCGGTGCCGGGCTGCTTAGGCAATGGCCTCGAAGGACAGTTCCTCCACGGCAACCTGGAGGGCCGCCATGTCGAACCAGGCAGCGGGCATCACGTCGTGGATAAACGCATCAAAATCAAAAGGGTGGCAGTGCCCGCCATGGTTCCAGTAGAGAACCCAGAGATCAATCAGCCCAAGATCCTTCCGCTGCAGCAGGGCTCTGGCGGTGTGCCGCAGGTCTTCCATAACCAATCCTTGCTTCTGCTCCCCCCGGCCCACAAGAGCAGTGACACGGATTGCCGCAAATGATTCGAAACGGAGACTATCGGCCCCGGGCAAGGGGCACAGCGGACGCCGTCATGCCGGCGATGATCTGCTTCAACTGCAGGGTGCTGTCCGCCGTGGTGCCGCCCGCATCAATCCTGGTGAAACCCGGATACCAGGCCAGCGCGCTGTACCCCAAGCGGAACTTCTGAAGGTCCTCAAGGTCCTCCTGGTCTTCGCCCCGCAGCATGATCCGGCCGTGCGCCTGTTCAGCGGTGACGTCGAAGTAGACCACCGCCTGGGCGGGCGGCAGCAACCGCAACAGCGCTGACAGCGCCCGGCTCCTGCGGATCCCGCGGGCTTTCCGCAGCGCCAGCTGGCAGTACAGGTGCCGGTCCATGATGACCACGCCGTCGAACCGTGCCGCCCGCAGGTGGTTGAGCAGGACATTGAAGACCCGGACTGTGGTTTCAAGGACATCCGCAACATGGACTGGCAAAGACACCCCGAAGCGCTGCGCCAGTGCCGAAATGGTTTTCCGCCCCGAGTAGTTGCCCAGGACCAGCACTGGTGTGCCCGGAAGCAGCTCTTCCACTTCCCGGGCAGCCGTGGACTTGCCGGCACCATCGATCCCCAGCAGGACAATAAGTGCCGGTACCGGCTTTCCGCGAAGTGTCATGTCTCCTTCATACCGGCCGCCCTTGTGGCTTCGGTTCGGGAAGTCTGGGGAGAGGCTGTGAGTGCGCAGGGAATCCGCTGCTGGTCTAAGTTGGATCCGGGAACTCAAAGGAGGAGCAGAATGGGGAAGTCTGCACAGGGAGGGGAGCAGGGCATGGAGCCTGTAACGGTTGATGGCGGCAAGGGCACCGTGGTGTTGCGTTCCGACGGCGTGATCCACCTCATCTGGGAACCCAAGGTCCGGATAGAACAACAGGATGCCAAGGCGGCCATGGCGGCCGTCAACGCGATAGCGGGGGATAAGACCCACCCCATGCTGGTGGACATGGCCACCACGGAATCAGTCACCAGGGCGGCACGTTCCGTATTTTCCATCCCCTGCGCCGCACACCGGATCGCCCTCCTGGGGGCCAGCCCCGTGGACCGGATCCTGGCGAACTTCTTCCTGGGCGTCCACATCCCGCCCTGCCCCACCCGCTTCTTCACGTCCAGGATCGAGTCGATGAAGTGGCTGCAGCAGGAGAACGAGTAGCCGGTTCGGCGCGTATCAGTCCGCGGACGGCGCCCCGGTACTCTGCCGGACCACCAGTTCCGGGGTGAAGATGACTGCGCGGTGCCGGGGATATTGGGCCTCAACCTCTTCGGCCAGGAGCTCGATAGCTGTCCGGCCCAGGGCTTCGGTGGGCTGCCGGATGGAGGACAGCGGCACCACTGCGGAGACGGCGAAGTCGATATCGTCATAGCCGATCAAGGCAATATCCTCCGGAATCCGGAATGTGTGCGTCATGGTGAGCGACTGCATGATCCCCAGCGCCAGGAGATCGTTCGCGCAGAAGATCCCGTCCGGCAGGTCCGCGCGGTCCCGCTCCACCAACGTGTCGCCCACGCTGCGTCCGGCCAAAACAGTCATGCCATCGGAGAACAGCACCTCCAGTGTTGCGTCCGGTTCTTCCTTTACGGCCCGCCGGGCGCCCTGCAGGCGGTCTGCCACCTGGCGGATGGAGGTGGAGCCGCCCACGAAGGCGAGCCGACGGCGGCCGGTGTCCAGCAGGTGCCGGGCAGCCAGGTACCCGCCGGCGTCGTCGTCAACTGCCACTGAACTGAACTTTTCCTCGTCCGCCAGCCGGTCCACCAGGACCGTGGGCACGCCGCGCTCGCGGAGGAGGTCCAGGCGCTCGGTCACGTCGCCCACTGGCGAGATGAGCAGGCCCTGGACGCGCTGCTCCTGGAACAGGTCAATGTAATTGGCCTCGCGGCCGGCGTCGTGCCCGCTGTCGCCCAGCAGTACGGCGCTGCCTTGGAGAGCGGCCGCATCCTCGGCGGCCCGCACCACGGAGGTGAAGAAGGGGTTGCCGACGTCCAGCACGATGAGCCCGATGGTGCGGCTGTGGCCGGCGCGCAGCTGGCGGGCAGCGTCATTGCGGACAAAGCCCAGTTCGTCGATGGCACGCAGTACCCGTTCCTTGGTCCGTTGCGAGACCCTGTCCGGGTAGTTCAGCACATTCGAAACAGTGCCCACCGCCACGCTGGCATGGTTGGCTACGTCCTTGATGCTGGCTGTGCGGTTCATGATTCTCCGTGCTGATGGACCGGGTGCCGGTGCGTCCCGGTGTTGCTGAAGAAGAGGGTCAGGAATGCTTGACACCTACTCAGGTTCAAGAGTACTTTGAATCGTAACAATGAAACGATTCAAAGATGCGCGGGTTCAGGAGAGTTCCAAATGAGGGTGTGCTTCCGTTCGTCGGTCCAACCGGCGCTGATGGACGAATACCGCCGCCGGCACGCCGCCGTGTGGCCCGAAATGCTCCGGGCCTTAAAGGACGCCGGCTGGAACAACTACTCCCTCTTCCTGGCCGAAGACGGGCTCCTGATCGGCTACCTGGAGTGCGACGACTTCGACGCAGCCAGGGCGCGCATGGCCCTCGCTGACGTGAACGCACGCTGGCAGGCGGAAATGGCAAAACTCTTCGAGAACACGGACCAGGCACCCGATGAGGGGTTCCAGGTCCTTGAAGAAGTCTTCAACCTTGACAGCCAGCTGGCGGCGGCAGGATCCTCCACCGGTTGACGGACAGCCCGAGGCTCCAGGAGCGGGGCCGCGGCATCACAGCAACACCAACCAGACGACAGACCACACCAAGACACTGCAGACCAAGACACCGCACACCAAGACACCGGAAAGAACCACCATCATGAATGACGTAGCAACGGCGCTGGGCAGGCTCGAGGAGCTTGCCATCGAGGTCCCTTCGTGGGCTTATGGAAATTCCGGTACCCGGTTCAAGGTGTTCGGCACTCCCGGCACCCCGCGTACCGTGCAGGAGAAGCTGGCGGATGCCGCCAAGGTCCACGAGTTGACCGGACTGGCCCCCACCGTTGCGCTGCACATCCCGTGGGACAAGGTTGATGACTACGCCGCCCTGAAGGAATACGCGGCCGGCCTGGGCGTGGGCCTGGGCACCATCAACTCCAACACCTTCCAGGATGACGAGTACAAGTTCGGTTCCCTGACCTCTTCCAACGAGGGCGTTCGGCGCCGGGCCATCGACCACCACCTGGACTGCATCGACATCATGCACGCCACCGGTTCCAATGACCTGAAAATCTGGCTGGCGGACGGCACCAACTACCCGGGCCAGGATGACATCCGAGGCCGCCAGGACCGCCTGGCCGAGTCATTGCAGGAGATCTACGCCGCCCTGGGCGATGAGCAGCGCCTGGTGCTGGAGTACAAGTTCTTCGAGCCGGCTTTCTACCACACCGATGTTCCGGACTGGGGCACCTCCTACGCCCAGACCCTGGCCTTGGGGGAGAAGGCCTTCGTCTGCCTGGACACCGGCCACCACGCCCCGGGCACGAATATCGAGTTCATCGTGATGCAGCTGCTGCGCCTGGGCAAGCTGGGTTCCTTCGACTTCAACTCCCGCTTCTACGCCGACGACGACCTCATCGTGGGTGCCGCTGATCCCTTCCAGCTCTTCCGCATCATGCACGAGGTCATCCGTGGCGGCGGCTTCGGCAAGGATTCCGGTGTGGCCCTCATGCTGGACCAGTGCCACAACCTCGAAGAGAAGATCCCGGGCCAGATCCGGTCCGTCCTGAACGTCCAGGAGATGACCGCCCGCGCACTGCTGGTGGACACCGCGGCCCTCGCCGAGGCGCAGCGTGCCGGCGATGTCCTGGCGGCTAACGGCATTTTCAACGACGCTTTCTACACAGACGTCCGGCCCGTCCTGGCCGAGTGGCGTGAATCCCGCGGCCTGCCTGCGGACCCGCTGGCCGCCTACAAGGCCAGCGGTTACCAGAAGAAGATCAACGAGGACCGCGCAGGCGGCCAGCAAGCCGGATGGGGCGCGTGAACATCGCTATGCAAAGCACAGGTAACAAGACTGTTGAAGACCTGATTTCCCGTTCCAACCGCCTGGGTGCGGACAAGCGGAACACCAACTTCGCCGGCGGCAACACCTCCGCCAAGGGCACCGGGAAGGACCCCGTCACGGGCGAGGACGTCCAGCTGCTTTGGGTCAAGGGCTCCGGCGGAGACCTGGGCACCCTGAAGGCGGAGAACCTTGCCGTGCTGCGCCTGGACCGGCTGAACGCGCTGAAGAACGTCTACCCCGGCGTTGAGCGTGAAGACGAGATGGTGGCCGCGTTCGATTACTGCCTGCACGGCAAGGGCGGCGCAGCGCCGTCCATCGACACGGCCATGCACGGCCTCGTGGACGCCGCGCACGTGGACCACCTTCACCCGGACTCCGGCATCGCCATTGCCACCGCTGTGGACGGCGAAGCGCTGACCACGAAGATCTTCGGCAACAAGGTGGTCTGGGTTCCCTGGCGCCGCCCCGGCTTCCAGCTTGGCCTGGACATCGCCGCGATTAAGGAAGCCAACCCGCAGGCCATCGGCACCATCCTGGGCGGACACGGCATCACCGCCTGGGGCGCCACCAGCGAAGAAGCCGAGCAGAATTCGCTGTGGATTATTGAGCAGGCCGAGAAGTACATCGCGGACAACGGCAAAGCCGAACCCTTCGGTTCCAAGCTGCCGGGCTACGCCGCCCTGCCGGAGGCCGAGCGCCGCGCCAAGGCCGCAGCCCTGGCACCCGTGATCCGCGGCCTGGCCTCCACGGACAAGCCGCAGCTGGGGCACTTCAGTGATGACGCCGTCGTACTGGACTTCCTCGAAGCTGCCGAGCACCCGCGCCTGGGCGCCCTGGGCACTTCCTGCCCGGACCACTTCCTGCGCACCAAGGTCAAGCCGCTGATCCTGGACCTGCCGGCCGACGCCTCGGTCGAGGACTCCATCGCCCGGTTGCACGAGCTGCACGCTGACTACCGCGAGGACTACCAGGCCTACTACGACCGCCACGCGGACCAGGACAGCCCGGCCCTGCGCGGCGCGGACCCGGCCATCGTGCTGGTCCCCGGCGTGGGCATGTTCTCCTTCGGTGCGAACAAGCAGACCGCCCGGGTTGCCGGTGAGTTCTACATCAACGCCATCAACGTGATGCGCGGCGCCGAGGCCATCTCCACGTACGGCCCCATCGAGGAATCCGAGAAGTTCCGGATCGAGTACTGGGCGCTGGAGGAAGCCAAGCTGGCGCGCATGCCCAAGCCGAAGTCGCACGCCACCCGCATCGCGCTGGTGACTGGCGCAGCTTCCGGCATCGGCAAGGCCATCGCCACCCGCCTCGCAGCGGAAGGCGCCTGCGTGGTCATCGCGGACCTGAACCTTGAGAACGCCGAGAAGGTCGCCGAAGAACTCGGCGGACCGGACGTTGCCATCGGCGTCCAGGCTGACGTGACGGACGAGGCACAGGTCGCGGCCGCCATCGACGCCGCCGTCCTGGCATTCGGCGGCGTGGACCTGGTGGTCAACAACGCCGGTCTCTCCATCTCCAAGCCGCTGCTGGAAACCACCGAGAAGGACTGGGACCTGCAGCACAACGTCATGGCCAAGGGCTCCTTCCTGGTGGCCAAGGCCGCGGCGAAGGTCATGATCGCGCAGGGCCTGGGCGGAGACATCATCTACATCTCCTCCAAGAACTCTGTGTTCGCCGGCCCGAACAACATCGCCTACTCCGCCACAAAGGCAGACCAGGCCCACCAGGTGCGCCTGCTCGCCGCGGAACTGGGCGAGTACGGCATCCGCGTCAACGGCATCAACCCCGACGGCGTGGTCCGCGGCTCCGGTATCTTCGCCGGCGGGTGGGGCGCCAAGCGCGCCGCCGTGTACGGCGTGGACGAAGAGAAACTGGGCGAGTACTACGCCCAGCGGACCCTGCTCAAGCGCGAAGTCCTGCCCGAGCACGTGGCCAACGCCGCCGCCGTCCTCACCAGCAACGAACTGTCCCACACCACCGGCCTGCACATCCCCGTGGACGCCGGAGTGGCCGCAGCCTTCCTGCGATGAGCCGCGAACGCACCACCGAAACTGCCCCGGCCCAGGCCGGGGCAGTTTCCGCAGCGGGCCCCGCCAACGTGTTTGCCGGCACTGTCTTCGCCGCTGTCGATATTGGCGCTTCCTCGGGCCGGGTCATCCTGGGCCGGGTCCGCGCCGCGGGAACCGCCGGGGAGCCCGCCGTGGAGCTGGAAGTGGTCCACCGCTTCCCCAACGGGGTTGTGGAGATCGACGGCGGCCTCCGCTGGGACTTCAATGCCCTCTTCGCCGAGGTGCTCAAGGGGCTCTCGGCGGCTGCCACTGTTGCCGCCGTGCAGGGCGAGCATGTGGCCAGCATCGGGATCGACACCTGGGCTGTGGACTACGGCCTGGTCAACAGCGCAGGAGAGCTGGCCGCCCAGCCGTTCAGTTACCGCGACGACCGCAGCCGTGCCGCCGTCGAGCCTGTGCACCGGAAACTGGACGCTGCACGCCTGTACGGGACCACGGGGCTGCAGTTCCTGCAGTTCAACACCGTCTACCAGCTCGCCACCGAGAAGAACCTGGACGGGCTCCAGGCACTCCTGATCCCGGACCTGATCGCGTTCCTGCTCACCGGACAGCGCCGCACGGAGGCCACGAACGCCTCCACCACCGGCCTGTTCGACGCCGTCGCGGGGGAGTGGGCCACCGAGTTCTTCACCGCCCTGGGCCTGCGGAAGGACCTGTTCCCGCCGCTGATCCAGCCGGGCGAAACCGTTGGCACCCTCCTGCCGGAGATTGCCGCGGCCGTGGGGCTGCCGCAGGAAACGAAGGTGGTGGCTGTCGGCTCGCACGATACAGCGTCCGCCGTTGCAGCAGTTCCGGCGCAGGAGGAGAACTTCGCCTATATATCGTCGGGCACCTGGTCCCTGGTGGGGCTGGAACTGAAGCACCCCGTGCTCACTGAGGCCAGCCGCGAGGCGAACTTCACCAACGAACGCGGCGTGGACGGCACCATCCGCTACCTCCGCAACATCGGCGGGCTCTGGCTCCTCAGCGAATGCCAGCGGACCTGGGCGCAGGAAGGGTTCCGGCCGGATATCACAGCACTGCTGGGCGCGGCGGCCGCGTTGCCGCCGGGCGGGCCGCAGGTCAACGCGGACGACCCCTACTTCATCGCACCCGACAACATGCCCGAACGCATCCGGGCAGCCGTGCGGCGCACCGGGGACGTGCTGCCCAACGATCCGGCAGCCATCACGCGCTGCATCATGGACAGCCTCGCGGCCGGTTACGCGCGGACCATCCGCGACGCCGAGCGGCTCGCCGACCTCGCAGTGGACGTGGTGCATGTGGTGGGCGGGGGCTCCCAGAACACCCTGCTCTGCCAGCTCACCGCCGATGCCACCCGCCGTCCGGTCATCGCCGGTCCGGTCGAAGCAACGGCCCTTGGCAACGTCCTCATCCAGGCACGGGCGGCGGGGGCTGTAGCCGGCGGTTTGCCGGACCTCCGCCGGATCATCGGCGCGGGAGCGAGCCTGCGCCGGTTCGAGCCCTTGGACCAGGCCGCCAACACCATTCACGCCGTCAGAAACTGAACTAATGAAAATCGCACTTTTTGCCACCTGCATCGTGGATGGCATGTACCCCCGCGCGGCCCAGGCCACGGTGGAGGTCCTGGAACGGCTTGGCCACGAGGTGGTCTTCCCCAGCGGGCAGGCCTGCTGTGGGCAGATGCACGTGAACAGCGGCTACTTGAAGGAAGCCGTGCCGGTGGTGGCTAACCACGTGCGCGCCTTCGAATCCGAGGACTACGACGTCGCCGTGGCGCCTTCGGGCTCCTGCGTGGCGTCGGTGAAGCACCAGCACCCCATGGTGGCCCGGCATGCGGGGGACGCCGGCCTCGAAGAGCGGGCGGTGGCCGTTGGGAAGAAAACGTACGAGCTGTCCGAACTCCTGGTGGACGTTTTGGGCGTCACCAACCCCGCGGAGCAGCTCGGCTCCTACTTCCCGCACACCGTGACCTACCACCCCTCATGCCACGGCATGCGCCTGCTCAAGCTGGGTGACCGGCAGGCCGGCCTGCTGCGCGGCGTGAAGGGCCTGGAGCTGGTGGACCTGCCGGAGGCCGACCAGTGCTGCGGCTTCGGCGGCACGTTCTCCGTCAAGAACGCCGACGTTTCCTCGGCGATGCTGGCGGACAAGACGGCGAACATCCGCAGCACGGGTGCCTCCGTGTGCGCCGGCGGGGACTACTCCTGCCTGATGCACATCGGCGGCGGCCTGTCGCGCCAGGGAGACGGCGTAGCCACCCTGCACCTTGCGGAGATTCTGGCCAGCACGGCACAGGAACCGGCCCGCGTCCAGGGACCGGCCGGACAAACGGTGAAAGTGGTGGTCAAGTAATGTCCCGCACCCAGCTTGGAATGCCGGGGCTGCGGCCCGGCTCCGGCAACCTGTTCGCCGAAGAGAAGTTTCCCTCCGCTGCCCGCCGCGAGCTCGGCAACGCGCAGCTGCGGAAGAACCTGAAGCATGCCACCTCCACCATCCGTGGCAAGCGGCTCAACGTGACCGGCGAGCTGCCGGACTGGGAGGAACTGCGCGACGCCGGCAGTGCCCTGAAGACCGCCGTCATGGCCCGCCTTCCCGAACTCCTGGAATCGTTCGAAGCCAACGTCACCGCCCGCGGGGGTGTGGTGCACTGGGCACGCGACGCTGACGAGGCCAACCGCATCATCCACGACCTCGTCAAAGCCGAAGGCGTGGACGAGGTGGTCAAGGTCAAATCTATGGCCACCCAGGAAATCGGCATGAACGAATACCTGGAAGAGCACGGCATTGCCGCTTTCGAGACCGATTTGGCCGAGCTCATCGTCCAGCTCGGCCATGACAAGCCCAGCCATATCCTGGTCCCGGCCATCCATAAGAACCGCACGGAAGTCCGGGACATCTTCCTCAAGGAGATGCCCGGCGTCGACCCGGAGCTGACCGACGAGCCGCGCAAGCTCGCCATGGCAGCCCGCTCCCACCTGCGCGCCAAATTCCTCTCCGCGAAGGTCGCGATTTCGGGGGCGAACTTCGGTATCGCCGATTCGGGAACGCTCGCGGTGGTGGAATCGGAAGGTAACGGCCGCATGTGCCTGACCCTGCCGGAGACCTTGATCACCGTGATGGGTATCGAGAAGCTCCTGCCCACGTTCTCCGACCTCGAAGTCTTCCTGCAGCTGCTGCCGCGCTCCTCCACCGGCGAGCGGATGAACCCCTATACCTCACTGTGGACGGGCGTCACCGAAGGCGATGGGCCTTCGAAGTTCCACGTCATCCTGCTGGACAACGGACGCACCAACGCCCTCGCCGACGAGATGGGGCGCTCGGCCCTGCATTGCATCCGCTGCAGCGCCTGCATCAACGTCTGCCCGGTCTATGAACGCACCGGCGGCCACGCCTATGGTTCCACCTACCCCGGGCCCATCGGCGCTATCCTTTCGCCGCTCATGACGGGAATCCAGGCCGAGGAAAACGGCTCACTGCCCTACGCATCCTCGTTGTGCGGGGCCTGCTACGACGCCTGCCCGGTCAAAATCAACATCCCGGACATCCTGGTGCACCTGCGCGGCAAGGACGTGGACGCCCACCGCGGCGGCCTGCCCACGCAGATGGACCTCGGACTGAAGGCAGCGTCCTGGGCGCTCTCCGACGGACGCCGGCTCGGCGCCGTCGAGAAGCTCCTCCCACTTGGCCGCCTCGCCGCCGGCCGGGACAAGAAGATCAAGAAACTGCCCGGCATCGCCGCAGGCTGGACCCAGAGCCGCGACATCCCGGCACCGCCGTCGCAGTCCTTCCGGGACTGGTGGGCCAAGGAACACCAGGCAACCGGGGCACCCGCACGCAAGGCACCTAACGCACCCGAGGAGAACGCATGAGCGCCCGCGCGCACATCCTGGACGCCGTCCGGACAGCGCTGAAAGATTCCCCGGCGGTGCCGGAGGTTCCGCGCGGCTACCGTTCCGCCGTCGAGCTGGGCTTCGACGAGCTGACGCACATCCTGGTGGACCGGCTCGAGGACTATAAAGCCGGCGTCACCGTGGTGGCGGCGGCGGACGTGCCGGCCACCATCCAAGGGCTGCTGGCCGGTGCCGCAACGTATGTTGTCCCGGCGGGACTGGAGCCGGGCTGGCTCGCCTGGGAGACGGATCCCACGCGCATCAAGTACGACGGCGGCGCGCACGGCGTTCGGTCAGTGGCGGAACTCGACGCAATTGACGCCGTCGTCACCTCCAGCGCCGTGACGGTCGCCGAATCCGGAACCATCATCCTTGACGGCAGCCCGGACCAGGGCCGCCGCGCGATCTCGCTGATTCCCGACCACCACGTCTGCGTGGTCCACCTGCGCGACGTCACCGCCATCCTGCCCGAAGCCCTCCGCCGCCTGGACGGGACCCGTCCCCTCACCATGATCAGCGGGCCCAGCGCAACCTCGGACATTGAACTCGAACGCGTCGAGGGAGTGCACGGGCCCCGCCGCCTGGACGTCATCATCGTGGGCTAAACCAGAACAAGCGGGGCTATCCAGAGACCCGCCAATGACCAAAAGGACGGACAACGATGCCCCTTTTCGACCTCCCGCTTGATCAGCTCCGCGGCTATACCTCCACGGTGACCCCGCCGGAGGACTTCGGCGAATTCTGGGACACCTCCATCAGGGAGGCACAGGCGTTCCCGTTGGACGCCTCCTTCGAGCCGGTGGAGAACTACCTCTCCGTGATCGATACCTTCGACGTGACGTTTTCCGGCTTCGGCGGCGCCCCAATCAAGGGCTGGCTGCACCTTCCCGCCAACCGGGAGGCCGGCACACCGCTGCCCGCGGTGGTCCAGTACGTGGGGTATTCCGGCGGCCGCGGGCTGGTCAACCAGGAGACGCGGTGGGCGCAGGCCGGCTACGCGCATTTCATTATGGACACCCGCGGGCAGGGCTACGGCGGCACCCTGGGTGAGACGGCCGATCCGCATCCCTCCGCCGGGGACGTGGCGCATGCCGGCCTGATGACCAGGGGAGCGGGCAGCCGCGAGGACTATTACTATCGGCGCGTGTACGTGGATGCATTCCGTGCCGTGGAAGCCGCGCAGTCCCACCCGGAGGTGGATGCGTCCCGGGTGGTGCTGGCCGGCGTCAGCCAGGGCGGCGGCATCGTGGTGGCCGTTGCCGGGCTGGCGGCAGGAAGGCTCGACGGCGTCATCGCCGCGTTGCCGGACGTCCCCTTCCTGCAGGACTTCCCCCGCGCGATCGACATCACTCCGCGCGGGCCGTACCCGGAAATTGCGGCCTTCCTGGCCCGGCACCGGGACCGCTACGAACCCATCCTGGAAGTCCTGCGCTACTTCGACGGCGTCAACCTGGCCCGCTGGGCAACCGTGCCTGCACTGTACTCGGCCGCCCAGATGGATGACATCTGCCCGCCGTCCACGGTCTTCGCCAGCTTCAATGCCTACGGCTCCGGCAGCGGTGAATCATCGGGAACCGGAGCTGCCAAGGAAATCGAGGTTTACCGGTTCAACAACCACGAAGGCGGCCAGGAGCACCACTGGATCAGGCAGCTGCTGTTTCTTCGCAAGATTTTGGGGTAAGTTCCTTTCTGCGGCTGTGAGAAAACGGTTTCCCGGCCGGCGCGACCAAGGAATCAATGAAGAAACTCAGCAGGCTCAGCGTTTTCGGCTACGGCGCCGGCGATGCCGCCAACAGCATGATCATCAGTACCGGGAACATGTTCCTGCTTGTCTACTACACGGACGTTGCCGGAATCGGGGCAGCAGCCGCCGGCACGTTGTTGCTGGTGGCGCGGATCTTCAATGCCTTCACGGACATCGCCGCCGGCCGGATTGTGGACCGCGTCCACACCAGGCGCTGGGGAAAGTTCCGGCCGTTCCTGATGTTCGGCTTCATTCCGCTGCTGCTGAGCGTGGCGGTGTTCCATGTTCCGGACGTGGACCCGTCACTGAAACTGCTCTACGCCTACTGCACCTACGGGTTGGTCTGCCTCACGTACAGCATGGTCAACGTGCCCTACGGCTGCCTGGTGGGAGCCATGACCCAGGACGCCAAGGACCGCGCACGGCTCGGCGGGGCCAGAACCATCGGCGGCCTGTCAGTGGGCGCCACCCTGGGCTTCTTCATCGCACCGCTCCTCGGTGCCGGCCAGGATATGCAGCAAATTTTCACCTGGCTGACCCTGGCGTTCGCCGTTGTTGGTTCTGCGCTGTATGTCTTCACCGGGACGGTGTGCGTTGAGCGGGTCGCCGGCGCCGTCCCCAGGATCACCCTCAGCCAAAGCATCGCAGCGTTGAAGGCTAATTCGCCGCTGGTGGTCCTGTGCCTCAGTTCGATACTTTTCGTCACCGGCACGTCGGCCACGGGTGCCGCCCAGTTCTTCTATCTCCGTGACGTGCTGTCCCGGGTGGACCTGTTTCCCGTGATGGCCGGCGCCCAGGTGGTCATCACCCTCACCCTGGCCGTGCTGCTGCCGCGGCCGGTGGCGCGGTGGGGCAAACGTGCCGTCTACAGCGCCGGCGGGGGCCTGGGGGTGCTGGGCGGCTTGCTGGTTTTCCTGGCGCCCGCGACCGCGCCACTGCTTGGCCTGGCGGGCCTCGTGCTGGGGCTCCTGGCCTCGGCGTCAGTCAGCATCCTTACCTGGGCGCTGATTGCCGACACCGTGGAATACGGGGAGTGGAAAACCGGTGTCCGGGTCCAGGGCATCAACTACGCGCTTCTGGCAGCTACGCGGAAGCTGGGCATGGGATTCGGCGGCGGGGTGGTGGCCTTCTCCCTGGCCTGGGGCGGCTATGTTTCGGGCACGGCCGAACAGTCCGATGCAGCCACCCTCGCCATCCGGGCCGCGGCGGGGCTGCTGCCCGGGGCCTTGGTGCTGGCCGCCGTCGGCATCATGTACTGGTATCGCCTGACTGACCAGAAGCATGCGGAACTGGTGGCCAGCCTCTCGCATGACCCGGCGTAACACTTTTGCAGCGGCGGCGGATTGGCGGTTATGGTCATGGCATGACTAACCGTTGGTATGCGTATTTTTCGTTGGCTCTGGAGGGGCCCGCGTCTAACTGACACGCATCCAACTTTCCTTCAGAGCCAACAGGGCAGAGATTATTCTCTGCCTTTCGCCGTTTCTCCGGCGGGTTCTGACTGGGCCCGCTTCCCATCTGGAACAGGACCCACCATGAGCACCGCAACAGCCCCCGCAACCACCGCCAGCGGTAACCCCCGTACGGCAAAGTCCACGTCCAACCTGCGCGTCAGCGAATTCACCGCGCTGCCCACCCCGCAGGAACTGATCGCGGAACTGCCGCTGGCAGCCGAGGCGGCAGACGTCGTCGAACGCGGACGCGATGAAGTCCGCGCGATCATGGACGGAGTGGACGACCGCCTGCTGGTGATTGTGGGACCCTGCTCCATCCACGATCCCAAGGCGGGGCTGGAGTACGCCCGCCGGCTGGTCAGCCAGGCCGAGAAGCACAAGGAAGACCTGCTGATCGTGATGCGGACGTACTTCGAAAAGCCCCGCACCACGGTGGGCTGGAAGGGCCTGATCAACGATCCCCGGCTGGACGGCAGCCACGACATGGTCACCGGCCTCCGCACTGCGCGGCACTTCCTGCAGCAGGTCACCGCGCTGGGGCTGCCCACTGCCACTGAATTCCTTGAGCCCATCAGCCCGCAGTACATGGCGGACCTGATTTCCTGGGGCGCCATCGGAGCCCGCACCACCGAAAGCCAGATCCACCGGCAGCTCGTCTCGGGCCTGTCCATGCCCATCGGCTTCAAGAACGGGACCGACGGCGACCTTCAGGTGGCCATTGATGCCTGCGGTGCCGCGGCGGCAGCCCAGGCCTTCCTTGGCATTGATGGCGAGGGCCGGGCCGCGCTGGTGGCCACGGCCGGAAACCCTGACACCCACGTCATACTCCGTGGCGGCCGCAAGGGACCCAACTACTCCGCGGCCGACGTCGAAGCTGCCTCCACCAGGCTCGCCGGCAAGCAGCTGAACCCCCGCCTGATCGTGGACGCCAGCCACGCCAACAGCGGCAAGAGCCACCACCGCCAGGCCGAAGTGGCGCTGGAAATCGGCGCCCAGCTCGAGGACGGCGGCGCGTCGGCGCAGGCCATCGCCGGCGTTATGCTCGAAAGCTTCCTCGTGGGCGGAGCCCAGAACCTCGATGTTGCCGAGCATGCGGCCGGCCGGGACGGGCTGGTCTACGGACAGAGCGTTACCGATGCCTGCATGGAATGGGACGTGTCCGTCTCGGTGCTAAACCAGCTGGCGGCTTCGGCACGGAAGCGCCGGGGGTGAAGCAGGGGCGAAATAGGGGAGCGCACTACTTTCACATCTGCCACAGGAACATCTAGAGTATCTAGTTAGGTGGTTGGTGGATGGCTCAGCATCGGAACACCGCATTGGCACGTACCTGGGGTCACTGTTGTCCATCCGTCAGCAAAGGAAATAGGGAAATGTCGGCAGAACAGAACTTCTCCAACGCGAAGTTCCTGACCGTGGCTGAAGTAGCCCAGGTCATGCGCGTCTCCAAAATGACTGTCTACCGGCTGGTCCACGCCGGCGAGATGCCCGCGGTGCGGTTTGGCCGTTCGTACCGGGTTCCCGAGAACGCCGTGGAGCAGTACCTTAAGGGCGCTGTGGTGGACGGCCACACCGAAACCGCCTGACCCGGTTACGTCGCAAATCCCTATTTCCGCCGGTCGGAGCCCCTCCGGTCAGAAGCCGCCCCGGATAGGCGGTACCCTGTTAAGGAACGTTTTACGTCATTGTAAGAATCTGTCAGTTGTTCAGTTCGTAGCTCTGTCCACGAACATTTTCCATCAGACAGGTACTGCATCTAGTTTGTAAGGAACTTTCGTGGGTTCAGTTATTAAGAAGCGTCGCAAGCGTATGGCCAAGAAGAAGCACCGCAAGTTGCTTCGCAAGACCCGTCACCAGCGCCGCAACAAGAAGTAGAGATACTTCGAACAGCGTGGAAATGCCCGCCCCCTTCCGAGGTGGCGGGCATTTCTGTGTCGGGCTGCCTAGATGCGCGGGCCACGGATCCGGGCGAAGCCTTTCCAGAGCCCGTAAACGGCGCCGCAGACTGTGGCTGCCTTGAGGCCGAGGGTGGCTGCGCGGCGGCCTGCGCGGAAGTCGTAGACGGGCCAGTTATGGTCGCGGGCGTGGCGCCGGAGGCGGGCGTCCGGATTGATGGCCACCGGGTGTCCAACGAGGGTGAGCAAAGGGATGTCGTTGTAGGAGTCGCTGTAGGCCCAGCACCGTTTGAGGTCCAGTTCCTCAGCATCGGCAATCTCCTGCACTGCCACGGCCTTGGCCGAGCCATGCAGGATGTCGCCCACCAGCCGTCCGGTGTACATGCCCTCCGAGACTTCCCCCACGGTACCGAGCGCTCCGGTGAGTCCCAGCCGTGTGGAAATGACGGTGGCCACCTCGATGGGGGTGGCCGTTACCAGCCACACGCGCCGGCCCACGCGCAGGTGCTGCTCGGCGAGGGCCTTGGCGCCGGGCCAGATCCTGGACGCGATCATTTCGTCGTAGACCTCCTCGCCCAAGGCCTTGACATCATCCACGGTGATACCGGCGGCCAGGGTGAGGGCGGAGTCGCGGACCGCATGGACGTCGTCCATGTTTTCGCCGCGGGCCACGAACTTGAACTGCTTCCAGGCGAAGCCGGCCGCCTGGGTAAGGGTGAAGGCCCCGCGCTGGTGCATCTTCCGGGCCACGTGGAAGAGGCTTGCGCCGCGCATGAGGGTGTTGTCCACGTCGAAGAAGGCCGCCTCGCCGGGCTGCGGCGCAGCAACCGGTTTGGTGACTACGGCGACGTACTTCTCCTCGGGCATGGAGTCGAGTCTAGTCAATCCACTGGCTGGACGGCGTCGGCGTCGCCGCGCGCTGGGGAACGGGACTACGGTTAATCCATGGCCACACCCCGCGTCGTCCTGATCACCAAAGCTGACTGCTACCTTTGCGGGGAAGCGCGCGACGCCGTAGGGCGGGTCACTGCCGCATTGGGCCTTGAGTGGACCGAAGAGTCAGTGGACAACCAGCCGGACCTGCGGGAGCGCTACGCCGAGGAGATCCCCGTGGTGCTGGTGGACGGAGTGCAGCGCGACTTCTGGAAAATCGACGAGGTCCGGCTGGAACGCGTGCTTCAGCGGGCCATGACACAGTAGGGGAGCAGTACCGGTGATGGCGCGTGCCCTGGTGCTCCCTGCTTTGTTTCCCCCTGCTTTGTTGGCTTCCGCGGGAGGGCTCTAGAGTGGAGTCACAACGCGATGCGAGGGAGGGGCTGGTGGCTTCGCTGGATTCAACCCCCCAGGCTGTCCCGGATCTTCCGGACACCACGGGCACGCCGGCCAAACAGATTCCGCCCGCTGCGGTGGCCCGGCTGACGCTCTACCTGCGCGCCCTGAACACCCTGCTGGCCGAAGGAGTGGAGCGCGTCTCCTCCGAATCCCTCGCCGAAGCCTCCGGCGTCAGCTCTGCCACCCTGCGCAAGGACCTGTCCCATGTGGGCTCCTACGGGACCCGCGGCGTGGGCTACGAAGTCCAGTACCTGAGCCGGCACATCGCGGCCGCCCTGGGCCTGACCCATGACTGGAAGGTAGCAATCGTCGGCGCCGGCAACCTCGGCAAGGCCCTGGCGCGGTACGGCGGGTTCGAATCCCGAGGCTTCGACGTCGTGGCTATTTTTGATGCCGACCAGATGGTGGTGGGCAACGAAGTGGGCTGGCTGCGGGTGAGCGACGTTGCGGACCTGGAAACCGTCCTGCACCGGACAGGGGCCAACATGGTGGTGCTGGCGCTGCCTGCCGCGGTGGCCCAGGGCGTCTGCGACCGGGTTGTGGCCGCTGGTGTGCACAGCATCCTGAGCTTCGCCCCGGTGATGCTCCAGGTACCGGAGGGGGTTAACCTCCGCAAGGTGGACATGGCTACGGAACTTCAGATTCTTGCCTACCACGCACAACGGGCGCAGGCCCCGGAACAGACTGCCTGATTGCTCCGGCAGTTCCGGGACCCACGCCCGCAGGTGTGGGAAGTGCGTGGCTACCGGCCGTAAGGGTTGCCCAGGCCGCCGCCGTACGGGTTGGCAAAGGGCTGCTGCTTGCGGAAGTACGGAGCAGACGCCGGCAGGTACAGCAGGACGATGGCGGCAATCCCCAGGAGGGTGCCGACGGCGGCGAGCGAAGGAATGCCGAACAGGCCGAAAACGGACAGCGCGGCGAACACGGTGCCCAGGATGCGCGCCCAGTTCTTGCCCTTCCGGACGAAGAATGCCACCAGCAGGTAGAGCCCGACGCCGATGATGGCGAACACCACCAGCGTTCCGGCGATGACCCCCTTGATGTCCTCGTACGTCACGCCGGCTCCCGTGCCCTCCACTTGCTGCTCAAAAGTCTGGCGGAACACCGGATCATCCAGCTGGGTGAGGCCGGTGAGCATCGAGATGACGAAAATCGCGGCGGAGGCGATCAGAAGCCAGAACGAAATGTTGACCAACTGCGGCACGCCCGTGCTGCCTGCGGCCTGCGGCTGCTCCGACGGGTACTGGGCGTACGGGGACTGGCCGTAGGGCTGCTGACCGTACGGCTGCTGTCCATAGGCCGGCGCCTGCGGCGGGTTCTGGCCATACTGGGGAGCGTTCTGCCCGTACTGCGGTGCGCCGGACTGGCCGTACTGGGGCGGGTTCTGCCCGAACTGGGGCGCGTTCTGTCCGGACTGCTGGCCGTATTGGGGAGCGTTCTCGCCGTAGCGCGGCTGCTGGTTGCCCTGCTCGGGGTCGTTGGGCACGGGAGGCGGGACGGGAGGATTACTCATGAGCTGTCCTTCTTCATGTCGGGATCCAGGTGGGCTGCCGGGTTTCGGTCCTGCGCCCTACCCCCAGCATGGCTTAAGTCCACCGTACCCCCGGACCGGCCGCTTGGGGGTCATTCCAAGGAGGTATTCCGCCCGCCGTTCCGCGGGTGTGCCTGCTGCAGAGGCTTGCCCGTCCCATGGATTAGCTGGTGCCCGTACCGTTACCTCTCCCGGCGCGCGCACCCGCGAACCAGGCCTGTGACCGGGGAAGCCACAGCAGGACTGTTGCCGCAAGGCTGATGAGGAAGCCTGCCCAATTCCCGCCCTGCCCAACGCGCATCGCCAGGTTCACCATGGCAAGGACCAGGGTGACGGCGGTCAGGACCGTGAGGGCCAGCCGCGCCCACTGCTTGCCCTCCTTCATCCTCAACGCAAAGATGATCTGCGCGGTGCCTACGGTGGCGGCCAACAGCATCAGCAACAGGACCCCAAGGGCCGGGCCGGGCGCTGCGGCGAAGAGGGTCAGTGAGGCGAGCATCCCGAGCAGTCCGCCGAGCAGGCCGAGGATGCCGCCGAGGAACCAGATCCAGAACGAGACCTTGAGTTCGGCGGGAAGGCCGGCCACTGAGAATATCCCGGAGAAACCGGTGCGGGCCCTGGCGTCCTCAAAGTTGCTCATGGGCCTCACTGTAGTCGGGCGCCGGTTCCTCCACCCTTGCGGCAGGTCCGCGATTGGCGTTGACGGCGGGCTTCGTTGCGCAGGGACTGCCCCTGCGCAACGAACCCGGGCTTCACTGCGCAGGGCGGTACGAAGGCAGGGCGATATGAAGGCGGGCGATACGGCTTAAAGACGGAAACCCCGGCACCGGCTGGAGAAACCGGTGCCGGGGTCCCGGCGGGATCGTTGACTAGGCTGCGGGAGCGATGAAGGCCAGTTCGAGGTTGATGGCAACCTTGTCGCTGACCAGGACGCCGCCGGCCTCGAGGACTGCGTTCCAGGTCAGGCCGAAGTCCTTGCGGCTGATGGTGGTCTCGGCGGAAACGCCGGCGCGGGTGTTGCCGAACGGGTCCACGGCCACGCCGTTGAACTCGGTTTCGAGGGTGACGGGGCGGGTGACGCCCTTGATGGTGAGGTCGCCGGTCAGTTCGTAGCTGTTGCCGTTGGCCACCAGCCCGTTGGAGACGAAGGAGATCTCGGGGAACTTCTCCACGTCAAAGAAGTCCTCACCCTTGACGTGGCCGTCGCGGTTGGCGTCGCCGGAATCGAAGCTGGCCGTGTTGATGGTGGCGTTGATCCTGGACTCGGCCACATCCTGGCCGAGTTCCAGGGTTGCTTCTGCTTCCTTGAACTGGCCGCGGACCTTGCTGATGCCTGCGTGGCGGACGGTGAAGCCGATCTCGCTGTGCGAGTTGTCCAAGGTCCAGGTGCCGGTGGTGACGTCTGCGGGAAGTGCCATGATGTTGCTCCTTAGAGGGTGGTGCCTGTTGACTGATCTGGGTGTTGAAGCTACATCTGTTGAAGCCTCAACTAACTGCTGCATCCAGTATAAACATGCATTTGCATGTTTTGTTCCCGCCTTCGGAACATTTCTTCAAAAACTTCAGTTCTACTGGATGTAGAAGATTTCGGATCACAGGCCATCTTTGAGAAACTGGTAAACATGCCCCAAGCCACTGTCCATCTGCTCCGCCACGGCGAGGTCCACAACCCTGACGGCGTTTTGTACGGAAGGCTGCCCGAATTCCACCTCTCCGGGCTGGGGCAGGAGATGGCGCGCCTGCTGGCAGAGCACTTCCGGCAGCGTGCCGCCAGCGGTGCCCGCATCACCTACCTGGCCGCCTCACCACTGGACCGCGCGCAGGAAACTGCCCGGCCGACATCGGAAGCCCTGCACCTGCAGATCCACACGGACGAGCGGATCATCGAAGCAGAAAACTACTTCGAGGGGATGAAGGTCACCAAGGCCGAACTCCGCCGGCCCCGGCACTGGCCCCGGCTGGTTAATCCCCTGCGGCCATCGTGGGGCGAGCCTTACAAGCAGCAGGCCGCAAGGGTCATGGCTGCGGTGCAGGAGGCGCGCCTCCGCGCCATCGAGCTGGCCGGCGGCGACTTCGGAACCGACGGGCCCGAGGCGATCATGGTCAGCCACCAGCTCCCCATCTGGGCAACCCGGCTCAGCGCCGAAGGCAAGCCCCTGTGGCACGATCCGCGCAAGCGTGAGTGCACCCTGACCTCCATTACGTCGCTGGTGTTCGACGACGACGGCGCACTTGTGCGCGTCATGTACAGCGAACCCGCGGCGTCCCTTCTTCCCGGTGCAGCCAGCACCCCTGGAGCCTAGTAGTGACCGACAGTATTAATCAGGCGGGGCCTTCGGCCTCCCGCCGCAGCGTCCTTGCTGCCGGCGGCGTCGCCCTGGCCGCCCTCACCCTCGGCCTCTCGGCCTGCGCCCAGCAGGATGCCCTCGCCGAGCAGGCCCGGGCGGGGGACAACAAGAACTACGTTGCCGGCGATGGCTCCGTCACGGAATTCGCCCCGGCGGACCGCAAGTCAGCCGTCCAGATCAACGGGACGCTGTTCGACGGCACTGTTGTTGCGCCGGCAGACTTCCAGGGGAAGGTGACGGTCCTGAACTTCTGGTTCGCCGCCTGCGCCCCATGCCGCGTCGAAGCGCCTGTCCTCGAAGAGCTCCACCAGGAGTTCAAGCCCCAGGGCGCGCAGTTCTTCGGCGTCAACCTGCGCGATGAGAAGGCAACTGCCGAGGCTTTCGATAAGTCCTTCAACCTGACCTACCCCAGTTTTGATGACAAGGACGGCGGCGTCCTCCTGGCGGTCTCCGGGCTGGTTCCCCCCGGGGCAGTCCCCACCACCCTGGTGCTGGACAAGCAGGGGCGGGTGGCCTCCCGCGTGCTGGGCGAAATCGAGCGGGGCACGCTGAAGGCCCTCATCGCTGCCGCCGTGGCTGAGTAGCCGTGAACAGCCCCTTCGCCGAAGCCATCCTTAACGGTTCGCTCCTCCTTGCCATTCCGGTGGCACTGCTGGCCGGACTGGTCTCCTTCCTTTCCCCCTGCGTCCTGCCCCTGGTGCCGGGCTACCTGGGCTACGTCACGGGGTTGTCCGGGGTGGACCTGCAGAAGCAGAAGCGCGGCCGGATGCTGGCGGGGATTGGCCTGTTCGTGCTGGGTTTCTCCGTGATCTTCGTCCTTTTGGGCGGCGCTTTTGGCCAGCTGGGCAGCCTGATCACCGGATCGCAGAACGCCTGGATCACCCAGCTCCTGGGCGTCCTGGTGATTGTGATGGGCATCGTGTTTATGGGCGGATTCAGCTGGCTTCAGCGGGACGCCAAGATCCATGCCAAGCCGCCGGCAGGGCTGTGGGGCGCACCGTTGCTGGGCCTGACGTTCGGACTGGGCTGGGCGCCGTGCATCGGCCCCACCTACTCTGCGGTCCAGCTCCTGAGCCTCTCCGGCGGTTCGTCCGCGGCGAAGGGTGCCTTCCTGGCGTTCGTCTACAGCCTGGGGCTGGGGATCCCGTTCCTGCTGATCGCCCTGGCGCTGCGCCGGGGGATGGGAGTGATGGCCTTCTTCCGCAAGCACCGCCTGGCCATCCAGCGCATCGGCGGCGGCATTTTGGTGGTCCTTGGGCTGCTGATGGCCAGCGGCGTCTGGGGCACCTGGGTCACCGGGCTGCAGTACTGGTTCCAAACCGATGTGAAGTTGCCGATCTGATGAGCGAGCGTGTGAACGTAAAGAAGAAATCTTCGGCCCCGGTGACCGGCGCCAAGGTGTCGGAGGCCAAGGCCGACGCCGCGCTGCCGGCGTTGGGGCCGGCGGGCATGCTCCGCTGGGCCTGGACCCAGCTGACCAGCATGCGCACCGCCCTGTTCCTGCTGCTGCTCCTCGCCGTCGCGGCAGTTCCGGGCTCGCTGTTCCCGCAGCGCCCGGCCAACCCGTCGGTGGTCACCCAGTACATCAAGGACAACCCGGACTACGGCAAACTGCTGGACACCCTGCAGCTGTACGACGTTTACTCCTCGGCCTGGTTCTCGGCCATCTACCTGCTGCTGTTCATCTCCCTGATCGGCTGCGTGGTGCCCCGGGCCATCGCCCACTACAAGGCGATGCGCTCCCAGCCGCCGCGGACCCCCAAGCGTCTTTCCCGCCTTCCCGAGTACGGCACCCTGGTGATACCGGCCGACGCCGGGATCCCGGCGTCGGATGCCATCAACAGTGCCGCCGGGCTGCTGAAGAAGCGCGGCTACCGCGTGGAGGTCCGCGATGCCGCCGGCGAACGGCCGTCCCTGGGTGCCGAGCGGGGCTTCGCCAAAGAAGTGGGGAACCTGGTGTTCCACACGTCCCTGATCGGCGTGCTGGTGTCCGTGGCCATCGGCGGCCTGTTCGGCTACAGCGGCCAGCGCATCCTGGTGGAGGGCGACACGTTCGTCAACACCCTGGTGGGCTACGACCAGTTCACGCCGGGCACCAACTTCCAGTCGAGCCAGCTCCAGCCGTACTCGCTCCAGCTGGACAAGTTCGACATCACGTTCGACCGCGAATCCGAGGGCAAGTTCGGCCAGCCCATCGACTTCTCCGCCGCCGTGACCACCAAGGAAAACCCGGACGCGCCGGCGCAGAAGGAAATCCTGAAGGTCAACGATCCCATCACCCTGGGCGGCACCAGCATCTACCTCACCGGCAACGGCTACGCCCCCGTGGTGACCATCCGGGACGGTGAAGGAAACGTGGCCATGCAGGGTCCCGTGGTGGCCAAGCTGCAGGGCGACAACTACTACTCCTCCGTGGTGATCAAGGTCCCGGACGCCAAGCCGGAGCAGCTGGGCTTCGCCGGCTTCTTCCTGCCCACCGCGTTCGTTTCAAACGAGGGGGTTTCCTTCAGCGGGGACCCCGAGCTGTTCAACCCGCAGCTGTCACTGAACTCGTTTTACGGTGACCTGGGCCTGGGTAACGGCGCACCGCAAAACGTCTTCGAACTGGACGTCAAGAAATTGACGCCGCTGAACGCCCGGAACCTCGACGCCGGCGGAATCACCCTGGTCCCGGGAAACAGTTACACGCTCCCGGACGGTAAAGGCACCATCAGCTTCGACGGCGTAAAACGCTACATCGGCGTTGACATCCACCACAACCCCGGCCAGCTCTACGCCCTGGTTTTCGCGCTCCTGGCCGTGGCCGGCCTGATCCTCTCCTTGTACATCAACCGCCGCCGCGTCTGGATCCGCACCGGCACCCACGAGGACGGCCGCACCATGGTGGAATACGGGCTGTTGGCCCGTGGCGAAGACCACCGGCTCGCGGCGGAAGCCCAGGCCGTACGGAAGCTGCTGTCCGAGGAATGGCAGCTTGCCGCCGATCCCGCCGGGGCGGACCCCAATGAGTCCCAGCAAGCTCCCAGCAGCCCAAGCGATAATGGCGCAGGCTACATCACCACTGCCGGCCCCTCAGGGCCCGAAAAGGACCAGTAATGCTGTTTGGAATCAACGAAACCATGGGCCAGTACAGCGAGCTTTTTATGCTGCTGGCGGCCGGCACGTACACGGTGGCCTTCATCGCGTTCGCGTGGGACCTGGCCAAAAGCAGCAAAGCCCTGCGCGCCATCGACCTCAAAGCTGCGCAGGCTGAAGACCCGGTCCGGGTGCCGGTTGGCGCGGCTGCGGGGGCCCGCAGTGAGTCCCACCTTGCCGGGCCTGCGGGCAGGGCGGAGCGGCCGTCGTCGTCCACTGCCCGGCCGGCCGGCGCAGGAGGCGGGGGAATCATCACCGCCGACGGCGACATGCGGTACGCCGCCGAACGGCGTGCTCCCGCCCGGGTTGCCGTGGCCCTGACCGTCCTGGGCGCAGTGATCCACGGCGCCGGCGTGCTGACCCGCGCCCTCGGGGCCGGCCGCGTGCCGTGGGGCAACATGTATGAATTCCTCACCACCGGCGCCTTCGTGGCCATCGCCGTGTTCCTGCTGGTGCTGATCCGGCGCGACCTGCGGTTCCTGGGAACGTTCGTGGTGGGCCTGGGCATCATTATGCTGGTGGCGGCCTCCGTGGCGTACTGGACCCCGGTGGGGCACCTGGTCCCCGCCCTGCAGAGCTACTGGTTGATCATCCACGTCTCCATCGCGGTGCTCTCCTCCGCACTGTTCACCCTGACGTTCGCCATGTCTGCGCTCCAGCTGGTCCAGTCCCACCGGCAAAAAACCGTGGCAGCGGGCGGTGCGGACAAGCTCGGCTTCATGCGCCTGGTGCCGTCCGCGCTGAGCCTGGAAAACCTGTCCTACCGGATCAACGCCATCGCCTTCATCGGCTGGACCTTCACCCTGATGTTCGGTGCCATTTGGGCCGAAAAGGCGTGGGGCAGGTTCTGGGGCTGGGACACCAAGGAAGTCTGGACCTTCGTGATCTGGGTGGTGTACGCCGGCTACCTCCACGCGCGCGCAACCCGTGGCTGGACCGGAACACGCGCCGCCTGGCTCTCGATCGTGGGCTACTTGTGCGTGATCTTCAACTTCACCATCGTGAACCAATTCTTCAACGGGCTTCACTCGTACTCCGGGCTCTGAACACAGGTTTCGTCCCCGCCCTGAGGGAAATGCGGGGTAAAAACCAATCGGTGTAGCAATAGGGGTGTTCCCCGTCCTGCCGTGATGCTACCTTGGTGACGTTCGCCTGTGATGAAGTTTGCAGGCGAAACACCAGTTTTTCCCGAGGTACCCATGGACTATGTACTTGGCATAGATGTCGGGACCAGTTTCACCGCGGCCGCCGTGGCCCGTTTTGGCCAGGGTTCCCCTGCCCCGGAGTGCCTCCCGCTGGGACTCCGGGGCACAGCCGTGCCCTCAGTGGTGTATTACCCCGAGGAGGGTCCCCTGCTGGTGGGGGAGGCCGCAGAACGCCGCAGCCTCGATTACCCTGGCCGCGCAGTGCGGGAATTCAAGCGCCGGGTGGGCGACGCCGTTCCTATCTCCGTGGGCGGGCTGTCCGTGGACCCAGAGGATGTCTTTGCCACGATGACGCGCTGGGTGGTGGACCGGGCAACCGAGCGCGAGGGGGCCCCGCCGTCGGAAGTCATCCTCACCCACCCCGCTGCCTGGGGCAGCCACCGCACCTCCCTGATCCTGGCGGCACTGGCCGCCAAAAGCCTGGACAACGTCACGCTCGTCCCCGAACCGGAAGCGGCGGCGCTCTACTACGCCTCGCAGGTCCGGGTGGAGGTGGGCAGCACCATCGGCGTCTACGACCTCGGCGGCGGAACCTTTGATACCGCTGTCCTCCGGAAGGCCGCCAGCAACCGGTTCCAGCTGGTGGGGCGCCCGGAGGGCATCGAGAACCTGGGCGGTGCCGACTTTGACGCGGAGGTCTTCCGCTACGTCGCCGGGCACACCGGTGACGTCCTGTCCACGCTCAACCCTGCAGACGCCGGGGTGCGCGCCGCCCTGGGCAGGCTGAGGCGTGAATGCGTGGAAGCCAAGGAAGCGCTCTCCTCGGACAGCGAGGCCAACATTTCGGTGCTCCTTCCCGGCTTCCAGCAGCAGATCCGCCTGGTGCGTTCGGAATTTGAAGCGCTGATCGAGGATTCCGTCCGCGATACTGTCGAAGCGCTGGAACAGTCGCTTGCCCAATTGGAGCTGGAACCTGCGGACCTTTCCGCGGTGCTGCTGATTGGCGGATCATCGCGGATCCCGCTCGTGGCGCAGCTGATCTCGGAACAGCTCGACCGGCCCATCGCCGTCGATGCCGACCCCAAATCATCCATCTGCCTGGGCGCCGCGTTGTCCGCCGTGCTGGCACGCGCGGAGGCCGAGGCCCGGGCAGCGGCCGCGGAGCTGCTTGCGGAGGCCGCCGCCGCTATCGGACTGGCTCCGGACGGGGGCGCGCACGTTGCCCGCCTTGCCAGTTGGTCACGCAAGAGTACGACGGCGGCCGGCGCGCCGCCAGGAGCCGCCGCCTCGGTCCACGGCCACGGCGGCATCCACGGCGGCGCGCACGCCCCGAAGCCCACGGTCAGGCTGACCGCCATCGCAGCCGCTGCGGCCTTGGTGAGTGTCCTCACCGCCACGGCCGCGCAGGGCCCGGCGGGCTTCAGTAACCTGGCATCCGTTTTTGTGCCGGAGGCGGGGGCGGCTCCTGAGGAGGTTGCGGCTCCGGGTGGTCTTGGCGATTCAGGGGGTTCCGGGGGTGGAAGCGGGGCGGTAGCTGCGGCGGCCGGCACGCCATTGGCCACCATTGAGGCCCGGGTGAACGATGTTTCCCCAGCAACTGGCGGGCCGGGCCTTACTGTGGACGCCTCACCCGCCAGCCAGCCGGCATGGAGCGCGGCAGCCGGGAATTGGTTGGCTGCTGGGGGAGCCCTGGCACTTGGCGGTCCAGGAGTTGCAGCCGGGGGAGGCGCCGTCATCGCTGACGCCGGTAGTGGTGCCGGGACCACTGATCCCGCCGGCACACCCGTGGTTGCGGTTGATCCTGTGACGGGTGAGCCGGTGCCGGTTGATCCTGTGACGGGCGAGCCGGTGCCGCCCACTGATTCCGGCACCCCCACGCCTGTACCGTCGTCCGAACCGGCGGTAACCCCGGAGCCGTCGTCCGAACCTGCGGTAACGCCGGAGCCGTCGTCCGAACCTGCGGTAACGCCGGAGCCGTCGTCCGAGCCGACGGGCGCGCCGGAGCCGTCGTCGGAACCGACGGTAACGCCGGCCCCGTCGTCGGAACCGACGGTAACGCCGGCGCCGTCGTCGGAACCGACGGTAACGTCACCGTCGCCCGAACCGACGGTAACGTCGCCGTCGCCTGGACCGGCGGTAGCGCCGCCGTCGCCTGGACCGGCGGTAGCGCCGCCACCCGCCACCGATCCTGCCGTGACGGACCCGGCTGCCCCCATCGTCATAGGAATGGTGGCCTAGGATGGCTGGCCAGGACACACGCGTCGAAGAGTATGGTTTCCTGACGCCGGAGCTGAACCCCAGCCGATCGGCCCACGCTGCCGAGCAGATGGCCCGGCAGCTCAACGGCGAGAACGCGGCGGTCCGTGAACTCCTGCTGGCGCTGTCCGTCGGTTTTGTGCTGCCCGGCCCGTTGTCCGCGGACCTGCAGCGGAAGATTGACCTGGGCCAGGTGGAAAGCCTGGACGCCCTGGTGGGGCGCGCAGAAGCCGCCGGCCTGCTGACTCCTGACGGAACTGTGGTGGGACCAGCCCAGCACGCCCTGCTGGCGGTGGCGCCGACCACCAGGGTGCACGCGCTCCAGCGCGAGCTCGTGTCCGCGCACGCGTCGGTGGGCCAGCCGCTCGGGGACCTTGCCCGCGAAATGGCACGCGGCGGCCTGGCGGATTCCCGTGTTGCCTCCGAGCTGGAACGCGCAGGTGACAAGGCGCTGGAACATAATCCGGGGCTGGCCTCCCAGCTCTACGATGAAGCCCTGCTGGCTGGAGCCGACGAAATAGCAACCGCGGCACGCCGTGCCCAGGCTGCAGCCGCTGATGGGGGCCTGGACAGGGCCACCCAAATCCTCGACACCCTCCTGGTGCGTGCTGATCCGCCCGACGTGCGCCGCGGGGTGGACGTGGCTGCGGCGGTGTGGGCGCAGCGGGGCATGCTGGCACAGGGCGGGGACACTTACAGCTGGCTGGGTGCCTCAAGGGTGGGGCCTTCGGCACCCCTCGCCGCGGTCGCCATGATCGGATGTGGCAACCTTCCCGGCGCCACAGCATTGTTCCAGGCAGATGCGCCGCCGGCAGCTCCCACCTTGCTGTCGGCCTCGCTCACGGAGACCGGCAGGGGCATCCTGGAGTCGCTGGCAATGGATCCCCACCGGGCGCTCCCGGTGCTGATCCACGCCTCGGACATGCTTAACGCCACCGGTACTGCACTTCCCCTCCCGGACACCCCTGCGGCCCTGGCAGCGCTTCTTGCCCTGCACACGGGGGAGCCCCATTTGGCAGAAACCGTCTGCCGGTCCGCTGCGGCAGCGGGCCAGGGCGGAAACGCCGCCAAGCCACGGCTCTTCCTGCTTCAAGCGTGGTCGGCCATGCAGCAGGACAGGCTTGACGACGCCCGGCTTGCCATCAATGAGGCCTCAAAGGTGAACCATTGGCCGTTGGTCCCGCGGGATGAATTCCTGTGTGCGGCGCTGGAAGTGGGGCTCGCCCGGCGCAACGGCGAGATCCCGGAACTTCTGACGGCGTGGGAGCGGGCCCATGAAGCCATGCTCCACACCTCGGTGGACCTTTACAGCCTGCTGCCGTGGGCCGAGCTGATGATCGCGGCCGCGCGGCTGCGGGAGACCCGCCGGGTGGCACATTATCTGGAGGCGGCGAATCAATTGCTGGGCCGCCTCGGTGATCCGCCCCTGTGGGCGGTGCCGTTCCACTGGGCAGCCGTCCAGGCAGCCCTGCTGGGCGACAGCCCGGCTGACCTGGCTCCCCATGCCGCCGCCCTGGCCCGGGCCGCGAACCACAGCCACCTTGCTGCAGTGTTTGCCGGCGCTGGTAAGGCCTGGGTTTCGGTTCTGGCAGGAAAGTTCCGCCCTGTGGACGTTGAGTCCGCGGCTCGGGGACTGGCCAGGGTCGGAATGTCCTGGGAAGGCGCCAGGCTGGCCGGCCATGCCGCTGCGCGGGCCGACGAACGCAAGGATATGGTGCGCCTGCTCTCGTGTGCGAGGGACCTTCACCCGCAGTCAGGCCCGGGAGGGAACGGAACCTCCAGGGGTCATGAGTCCCGCGATACTTCTGCCGAAGGTGCCAACGGCATGCATCCGGAGGGCTCGGGCCTGAGCGAACGGGAAAAGGAAGTTGCCAAGCTGGTACTTGAGGGCAAGACGTACCGGGAGATCGGGGAGGCAATCTACATCTCGCCGAGGACTGCCGAACACCATATTGCCCGCATGCGCCGCCGCCTCGGTGCCGAAAACCGCTCCGACCTGCTGGCAAGGCTGCGGCTGGTCCTGGCTTCGGAAAACCATGAACAGGATTGAACCGAAAACCCCTAAGACCCGTAGCGGGAGGGGCTTCAGTTCCCCAGGGGCGGTGGCGGCCGGCAGGGGGAAATGGCCCGATGCCCGCACCGGAAGGGGAACCGTAGGTTTGACTCAAGCCGGGTGTGCAGGGCGATCCGCACCCCAGAGAGATTGAGGACCACCAATGACAGTCGCAAGCGATCTGGTCCGGTTCCTGATGCAACTCTTGGGCGACCGCGAGGCCACACAGGAATTCCTGGCAAATCCGGAGCGCGTCCTCGAGGACCATGGCCTGGGTGCTGTCTGCTCGGCCGACGTTGACGCAGCCATGCCGGTTGTCCTGGACTATGCGCCCGTTACGGTCAATGCTTCCCGGTTGGACCGGGACTACAACACCGGCGGCAACGGCGCAGCCACGGGGCCCGGCGGCAGCGGCGGAATCGCCTACACCCCGCCTCCAGCGGGCGGCGGGGACGGGGGCGGAGACCCCGAGCACGAGGACAATGCACACGCCATCCAGCAGCTCCAACGCATTGTAAACAACTACTCCTATACTTCAACCGTGGACGACCGGGATACCATCACCGACCATTCCGTCAACCAGAACATCTGGGCGGATGGCGACATCGAGCAATGGTTCGACAACGATTCCGTAGTGGCTTCCGGCGAGCATGCCATCGCCGCCGGCGACGACGTTGACATCGACATTGACGTTGACGCTGATCATTCCATCGACGTTGAGGACTCCTACAACCAGGACGACTCAACCGACAACTCCATCCACGCCGGCAGCGACGTCAACATCGGCACCGGGGAGACAGTCATCGATGACTCCTTCAACACCGACGTTGACATTGATGCCGATCTGGACGCCGTGGGCAACACTGAGGACAACCCGACGAATATCGACGTCCTGGCCTCCGGTAATGACAATTCCATCGACGACGCGTTCAATGAGACGGATATCGATGCTGAGCTGACCAATGCCGGCAACCCGGACTATTCCGACGTCACCTTGGACGATGTGGGGAATGAAACCACCATTCTCGATAACGTTGGCCACGAGGACACTGAACTGGAGGACTTTGGCAACGGGAACTCCCATGATGCGCCGCTCATTGGTGGGGACCTTGAGGACAATAACTTCGCCGCAGCCGGGGATGACGCCGCTATCGATGACTCATAAGTAAAGGAGGCGCTGTGGCAGATGCAGGGCCGGCAAGACCATCAACACCCCTGACCCAGGTCCAACTCGTTAGCCTGGTGGAGCAGGGCCTGGAACTGGTGGGCACCGGAGACCGCCTGGATCTCCGGAAACGCCTCGACCAGGCGCTAAGAAGGTTGCAGGACCCCAGCATCCGCGTCATCGTTGTGGGCGAATTCAAGCAAGGCAAAAGCAAGCTCATCAACGCCCTCGTGAACGCTCCGGTGTGCCCTGTCGATGACGACATCGCCACCTCCGTCCCCACCGTAGTCCGCTATGGCGACACCGCCTCCGCCGCCATCCTGGTTCCCGCGGCAGACGCCGACGACGACACCGACGTTGAACGCCAGCCCGTCCCGATCGCTGACCTGCCGTCCTATGTTTCCGAGCGGGGCAACCCCGGAAACAGTAAAAAACTTGTGGCGGCCGAGGTGTACCTGCCGCGAAAGCTGCTCACGGGCGGCCTCACGGTCATCGACACCCCTGGCGTGGGCGGGCTTAATTCGTCCCACACCCTTACCACCCTCACCGCGCTTCCCACCGCTGATGCCATGGTGCTGGTATCTGATGCTTCGCAGGAGTACACGGAACCGGAACTTCGTTTCCTCCGCCAGGCCATGCGGCTCACTCCCAGCGTTGTGGGCGTCCTGTCCAAGACGGACCTCTATCCGGACTGGCGGCGTGTTGAGGAGATCGACCGCGGACACCTTGCCCGGGTGGCGCAGGACATCCCGCTGTTCAGCGTCTCCTCCGACCTCCGCCTGGAAGCCGCGCGCCTGGAGGACACCGAACTGAACGCAGAGTCAGGTTTCCCGGGCCTGATCACCTACATCCGGAACGAGATCGTGGGGAAGGCCCAGCGCCTCCAGCGGCGTTCCGTCAGCCAGGACCTGCTGTCGGTCGCCGAGAATCTTCGGCTGTCCCTGCAGTCGGAACTGGAAGCATTCGAAAACCCGGAAAAAACGCCGCAGATGATTGCCGGCCTGGAAGCAGCCAGGGCGGAAGCCGACGAGCTGCGCAGGCGGTCCGCCCGCTGGCAGACCACCCTCAATGACGGCATCAGCGACCTCATGGCGGACATGGAATATGACCTCAGGGACCGGCTGCGCCGGATCCAGCGGGAAGCCGAGGGCGCCATCGACGCCGGTGATCCCGGGCCTATCTGGCCCCAATTCTCCACCTGGCTCGAGGATTGCGTCGCTGCGGCGATCTCGGACACGTTCGTCTGGACCAGCGAGCGGGCGCAGTGGCTCGCCGCTCAGGTGGCGGAGCATTTCGCCGAGGACGAGGTTGCCCTGCCCGTCCTTCACGTTTCAGATACCGGAGACGTCCTGGACCCCGTGGATGACATGCCCGTGCTGGACAGCGGCCGCATCAACCCGATCCAAAAGGTGCTGATCGGTATGCGCGGGTCCTACGGCGGTGTGCTGATGTTCGGCCTGCTGACCGGGATCTTCGGCATGGCCCTCATCAACCCCCTCTCCGTGGGTGCCGGGCTCCTGCTTGGCCGCAAGGCATACCGGGAAGACAGGGAAGCAAGGCTGAAGCGGCGCCAGGCCGAGGCCAAGGCCCTGGTACGGCGCCAACTGGACGACGTCACCTTCCAGGTGGGCAAGCAGTTGAAGGACCGGCTGCGGCTTGTCCAGCGCTCCACCCGGGACCATTTCACGGAGATCGCAGACCAGCATCACCGTTCCCTGGCTGATTCCGTGGCCGCAGCCCAGAAGGCAGCAGCCACTTACGCCCTGGAAAAGGTGGCACGGATCCGCGAAATCAAGGTTGAGCTCAAAAAGGTTGAGGCGTTGACACGTGCTGCCGAGGCGGTGGCGGCCGAAGTGGCAGCCGGCGCACCCCGGGCCCGCAAGTCCGCCGCGCAGAATCCGGAACCGACGGCCGGTCCGGCCCCTGTGGTGGGAGCGCCGCCGGCTGCGGCGGGGGTGGTATGACCGCGTCAACGATTGCGGGAGCAGCGGACCTCGTCCGGGAGGCGCTGCACGCCTACCGGGATGATCCGGCAGCCGTGGCAGTACTCCAGGGTTATGCCAGGAGGCTGGAAGAACCGCTGCGGATTGCCCTTGCCGGCATGGTGAAGGCAGGGAAGTCCACGCTCCTGAACGCCATCCTCGGTGAGGAGATAGCCCCCACGGACACTGCGGAGTGCACCCGGATCGTCACCTGGTACCGCTACGGCTACACGCCGCGGATCACGCTGTACCCGGTTGAGGGCCCACCACGCCGCCTTCCCGTCAAGCGCGTGAATGGCCGATTGGTGTTTGTCCTTGGCAACGTCAAGGCGGACGACGTCGGCCGCCTTGACGTCGAGTGGCCGTCACCGGCCCTGCGGGACATGACCCTGATCGACACCCCGGGTATCGCTTCCCTCTCGGAAGACGTGGCGGCACGGTCCACCAGGTTCCTCACACCGGAGGACACGCCGTCGGAAGCGGACGCCGTCATTTACCTGATGCGCCACATGCATGCATCGGACCTGCGGTTCCTGGAAGCGTTCAAGGACACCGAAGCAGGGAAGTCCGGTACGGTCAACGCCCTTGCTGTCCTCTCCCGGGCCGATGAGGTGGGTGGAGGAAGGATCGATTCCCTCCTTGCCGCCGGGGAAATCGCCGAAAGATACCGGCGGGACCACAACCTGCGGAAGCTGGCGTTGGGGGTGGTCCCGGTGGCGGGACTTCTGGCCCAGAGCGCCCGCACCATGCGCCAGTCCGATTTCGAGGCCCTGCAGTTGCTGGCCGGGATGGAACGGGCAGACCGGGAAAAGCTCCTCTTGTCCGCGGACCGCTTCCTGCGTGCTGCAGGCCCGGAAGGATTGACGACGGCGGCCCGCGCCGCGCTGCTGGAAAGGTACGGTGTGTTCGGCATCCGCCTTTCAGCCGTCCTCATCCGCAACGGGTTTGCCGAACCGACGCCCCTGGCGACCGAACTCGCCCGGCGCAGCGGGCTGCATCCCCTTCTTGAACTGCTGGCGCGCCAGTTCCAGGCCCGGGCCGAGGCGCTTAAGGCCAGGACCGCCCTGGTGGGGGTGGAAACCCTGCTGCGGACTTCACCCCGCGAGGGGACCGGCAAGCTGGCAGTGGCACTGGAACGGCTGCAGGTCAACGCCCACGAGTTCCGTGAACTGCGGCTCCTGGCAGCCCTCCGGACCACCGGGGTTACGCTGCCCGCTGGGCTCGCCAACGAAGCCGAGGGCCTCATTGGTGGCTGGGGTGCCGCCTCGCACGTGCGGCTCGGACTGGAGGCCGGCGCCGGCCCGGACCAGCTCGCTGCCGAGGCACGCAGCCGATTGGAACGCTGGCGGGCCGTAGCTGAAAACCCGTTGACCGACCGATCCGCTGTCGAGGTGTGCAGGGTGGTCATCCGCAGCTGTGAGGGCATTGTGGCCATCTGTACCCAGGCGGCGGGCCAGCCCGCTTAGCCGCTGGATCAAGGGGCCGATTTCAACGGCCGGATTTCAGCCAGGCGTAGCCCCTACTTCAGCCCGTCGGTATCGTGTTCGTCGGATTCGTGTTTGTCCTTGCCGCCGGCCGTGCCATCGCCTCGGTTCTTCGCCTTGGCATCCAGTTCAGCCTTCAGCCTCTTCAGGCGCTCGGCTTCCGCCTGGTTGCGCCGGCGGGCTTCAAGGTTGCGGAGGAAGTCCGGATCATCGTCCGGAGCGGTGGGATGGCGCTGGCTCTGTTGGGGAGAGGCTCCTCGCGGCCGGCCGATCAGGAGCCAGAGAATAGCGCCGATGACGGGCAAAACAATCATGACCACGATCCAGGCCGGTTTGGAGATCCCCCGGGTGAGTCGCCCATCAGTGCGGATCACGTCCACGAGGCCATACACAAAGATGACGAGGACTGCCACGGCCAAAGCCACACGGAGGAGCATGCCATTAAGTCTATCGTCAGGAGGCGCGGGGGCCTTCGGCCGGAGGCGGCTAAACTTGAATGTGGCCTTTTTGAAATATTCCCTGATCCGCCTGGCTCTCTTTGCGCCCCTGTTCGTAGTTTTTATGTTCCTGCAGCTGGGCGTGCTGATGTCCGTCATCTGCGCGGCACTGATCGCCTTCGCCGTGAGCTACCTGTTCTTCCAGAAGCAGCGGGATGAGGCGGCAGCGGCCCTGCACCAGCGTTTTTCCGGCCAGGCCAAGCCGCTCCGCTCCGCCAATGAAGTCCAGGACGCCAACGCCGAGGACGCCCTCCTGGATGCCAACCCGGATATCGCCATCAGAAACGACGCCAAGCATCCCAAACAGTCCTAGCAGCGCCTTAGCCCAGGCCTGGAAGATCCGGTCCTAGAAGCCGTGGCTGAGCACCAGGCCCAGTGAGAACAGCAGGCTGTACCCGAGATTGATCAGCCCGGTCTGCTTCAGGACCGGGATGAGGCTCTTGCGCTTGCGCCCGTTGATCATCAGCCAGGCAGGCATCAGGCACGCCGGAATAAGCAGCAGAACGATCAGCATCCACGGCCGTCCGGGGGCCAGGATCACCACCAGCATGATGGCCACGGCGAGCATCAGGACGTAGCTCTCGCGGGCATGCTTGTCACCCAACCGTACGGCGAGGGTTTTCTTTCCCGCCTGGATATCGGTGGGGATGTCGCGGACGTTGTTGGCCATCAGCAGCGCCGTGGCAATCAGCCCGGTGCCGATCGCGCCGATGATGGCCGGCAGGTTGATCTGTCCCGCCTGCGTATACGTGGTGCCCAGTGTGGCCACCAGCCCGAAGAAAACAAACACAAACACGTCGCCCAGGCCCATGTAGCCATAGGGGTTTTTGCCGCCGGTATAGCCCCAGGCCGCCATGACGCACCCCAGCCCCACCAGGATCAGCCACCAGCTCTGCGTGATGATCACCAGGACCAGCCCGAAAATCATGGCGGCACCAAACGTACCGAACGCAGCATATTTGACGTGCGCGGGCTTGGCGGCGCCTGAACCTACCAGGCGGAGCGGACCCACCCGGTCGTCGTCGGTGCCGCGGATACCGTCTGAGTAGTCATTGGCGAAGTTCACACCCACTTGGAGCAGAAGTGCCACGAGCGCCGCAAGGATGGCGTTGAACAGGAGGAACGAATCCATCTCATAGGCGGCGGCGGAGCCGATCAGCACCGGCGCAATCGCAGCGGGCAGCGTCCGGAGTCGGGCGCCTTGGATCCATTGTGCGGCTGTGGCCACGGTCAGTACCTCGCGTTGGTTTGGGAAGGCGGCAGGGTGGGGTCCTGCCCGGTGGTGCAGGTCTACTTTACTTTCCCTGGTGCAGGGCGTTGAGTTCGGCGGCCATTGCCAGCCGGTCGGGCTTACCGTTCGGCAGCATCAGCAGTGCCTTGGCGGCGAGTACTGTTTTGGGCGCCAGGATGCCCAGCGTCCGGTGCCATTCCTGTTCAAGGACGACGGCGTGGTCCCGGCCTGACGCGAAGCCGACGGCTTCGGCGGCGGTCCCGGCCCCTGTCCCTGAGCCTTTTTCGGCCAGTGCCACGTAGGCGGCCACCGCCTGGCCCCACTCCGCGGACGGGACACCGGTCACAAAGGCTGCGGCGACGGCGTCGGACTTTTCCAGCTCTTTCTGCACATGCGCCGCCGAAACTTTGATGCCGCCGGTGATGATGACATCATCGGCCCGGCCCAGGACGGTGAGCCGGCCGTCGTGGTCGATGCTGCCCAGATCACTGGTGCGGTACCAGCGGACGCCGTCCTCCTCGAAGAAGGTGGCGTTGGCCTCATCCGGCGCTTCGAGGTAGCCCGCCGCGATGGTGTCGCCGCCCAGCAGGATCCGGCCGTCAGGCTCAACCCGGACGGACACCCCTTCCAGCGGGAAGCCGTTATAGACGCAGCCGCCGCAGGACTCGGCAGAGCCGTAGGTGGTGACGACGCGGACGCCGGCCTCCGCGGCGGCGGCCAGCAGCGGCGCGGGGGCGGGGGCGCCGCCCAGCAGGATGGCGTTGAACCGGCGGAGTACTGCCAGGGTGTCCGGGGAGGGCGCATCCAGGAGCCGCTGCAACTGGGTGGGGACCAGCGACGTGAACCGGATTTTGTCGGTCAGTTCCAGGGCCGCAGCCGTGAAGGCTTCGGGGGTGAACCCGCCGGACATGTCCATCACCCAGGGGCGGGTGCCGGCGAACAGCGAACGCACCAGGACCTGGATGCCCGCCACGTACTGGACGGGCAGCGCGAGGAGCCACTGACCTTCACCCTTGAGCGCCAGGGCCGTGGACATCGAGGATGCGGCCAGGGATTCGACCGTCAGGACGGTGGCCTTGGGGGTCCCGGTGGAACCGGAGGTGCGGACCACGGCCACGGCGTCGTCGCAGCCAGGCGTGTCCACATGGCCTACCACCAGGTGTCCGTCCCCATCGACGGAAAGTTCGACGGCGGGGCCCTCGCCGTGGAGTGCGGCGGCCAGGGCCTTCAGGGCCGGTTCGATGTTGGGGGCGCCGGTGATTTGTGTGTTGCTGCTGGTGGAGCCTGTTGGTTCGCTGCTCATTTGCCGGGTCCTGCCTTAGAAGTAGTGCGGGAAGTTGGACCAGTCCGGATCGCGTTTTTGCAGGAAGGCCTCCTTGCCCTCCACCGCCTCGTCCGTCATGTAGGCCAGCCGCGTGGCTTCGCCGGCGAAAACCTGCTGGCCCGCGAGTCCGTCGTCGGCAAGGTTGAAGGCGAACTTGAGCATGCGGATGGCCTGCGGCGACTGCCGCGCAATGTCCGCCGCATATTCCAGGGCAACCTCTTCGAGGCGCCCGTGGTCCACGGCCTCATTCACGGCGCCCATCCGGACCATGTCCTCCGCGGAATATTCGCGGGCCAGGAAGAAAATTTCCCGGGCGGCCTTCTGCCCGATCTGGCGCGCCAGCAGGGCCGAGCCGTAGCCGGCGTCGAAGCTTCCCACCGTGGCGTCCGTCTGCTTGAACTTGCCGTGCTGCCGGGAGGCGATGGTGAGGTCGGCCACCACATGCAGGGAGTGCCCGCCGCCGGCAGCCCAGCCATTGACGACGGCGATGACCACCTTGGGCATGGTCCGCATCAGCCGCTGGACTTCCAGGATGTGCAGCCTGCCGGCCCGGGCGGGGTCGATGCTCTCCTGGGTCTCGCCGTCTGCATACCGATACCCGTCCCTGCCCCTGATCCGCTGGTCTCCGCCGGAGCAGAAGGAGTGGCCGCCGTCCCTCGGGGAGGGGCCGTTGCCGGTGAGCAGGACGGTGGCGACGTCCGGTGACATCCGTGCGTGGTCCATCGCCCGGTACAGCTCATCCACCGTGCCGGGGCGGAATGCGTTGCGGACCTCGGGCCGGTTGAAAGCGATCCGGACCGTGGGCAGGTCACGCACCCACCCGCCGTCGGAATCCCTTTCCACCTGCCGGTGGTAGGTCATGTCCTGGAAGTCGTCAAAGCCGGACACAACACGCCAGCGGGTGGGATCGAAGACGTCGGACACCGAGGCGGGGATTTGGTTGCTCACCGTCCAAGTCTAGTAATCGGGGTCAGTTGATGCAGAACTCGTTGCCCTCAGGGTCCGCCATCGTGTGCCATGAATGCGGTCCCTCATTGGCTGTCCAAAGGAACGTGGCACCCCGGGCCTCAAGTTCCCGGCGCACCTCGTCCTTGTCCCGGCCCGCCAGGTTGATGTCCCAGTGCACGCGGTTCTTGACTCTTTTGTCCTCCGGCGCCGTCTGGAACAGGAGGCGCCGCGTGGGTGCCTTCACCTCGAGTTCCTCGGGCGGCCGGATGGCGCACGCATCACGCCACACGAGCACCCCGTTGTGGATGGTTGTCTGATCATCGCTGGCGTACCCCTGCTCGATCATGGACCGGATGAAACCTTCGTCCTGGGGCTCCACGGCCCAGTCCAGGGACTCCGCCCACCACTCGGCCAGATGGTGCGGATCACGGCAGTCAATGACAATCTGGATATTCAGTCCCATGCCACCAAGCTACGTGGGCCAGGGCCGGTGCGACAGGGCCGGCACGGGCATCTTCCGGTGTTCACGGTCCAAGGGTCCAGCCATTCGGCGTAGCCGCAGCCCGCCTGGCTAGGCCGGGACCTGCTGGAGCTGTTCGTAGACCTCCGGCGGGATGGCGTAGATGAACACCACTGCCAGCAGGTTCTTGGCGGCATGGACAAAGTAGGAGAACATCAAGTTCCTGCCGGTCCAGACATAGACGAACACCAGCGTTGCCCCCATGGCCAGGTACGGCAGCAGGACGGTGAGCGTCAGCGCCTCCCGGCCCACGATGTGCAGGGCGGCGAACAGAAGGACAGACAACCCGCAGCACACCCAGAGGTTGATACGCCGGCTCAGCTTGCCGATCAGCAGGTGGCGGAAGATGTATTCCTCCACGAACGGGCCCACCACCACCAGCAGCGGGACCATCAGCCACGCCGGGACCTGCTGCATCAGTGCCTGGAGTCCAGCCTGGTTCTCGGAGGTTGCCACATTACCGCTGGCCGCCACCACCACGGCCGTGAGGATCATCATCACAATCACGGCGGCCGGAACCATCATCAGGGTGAACCACGGCCGGGTTGCCAGCACCCGCAGGTCACGGCCCACCACCTGGCGGGCGGCCAGGAGCGCCAGGATTCCCACCGAGGCATAAAAGAGCAGGTTCATGGCGTAGGAGGCCGCGGCCGGCGTGGGAGCGACCTGCCGGAGGAAGGGCGCCACCAATTCCCTGGCCACCGCGAACAATCCGGCAATAGCCACGTACAGGCCCACCGCTGTGAAGTCGAGGGGCGAAAAGCGGTAGAGCTGCGGCTGCGGTGCGGGTGGTCGGCGGTGTGCGATGGCCATGTTGCCAGCCTATCCCCACCGAACTGGCTGGCAGATAACGCACCGACAGCGTGAATGGGGACGTTCAATGCGGCCTGGATGGGCGCTTGACTCAACAACCGCTGGCTCCGCCTGAGGGACGTCAGGTAGTTAGGTCGGGCGGCTAGAGGCCGGCGGTTGAGTGCTCCCGAAAAACAGTGAGTTTTGCGTTAAGGGATCGTTACCGGGGAACCGGCAGCCCGAAACATGGGCGTCGCAGGATGGGCTGTAACAGTTGTTGCCGGCCGAAAGGGCACGCCCATGCTGACCAAGAACCTTTTCCTCCAGGGCATCTTCCCCTTCCAGGGCGCGGGCATGGAAAAACCGGTGCCCATTCACAGCGAGCTCTCGCATTACGTCCCGGACGGGGTCATTAATCAGACGCTCTACTTCCGCGGCGGCAATTCGAGCCCGGAACTGATCACGGTGGCCCTCCTGCGTAACGGGGTGCCCATGCGGTACTTTCCCATCGGTGCCAAAAGCGACGTCCATGTTCCGCTGCGGGTGGTGGAGGACATCGAGGGCGGGTCGGCCATCGAGCTGTACCTGGCCGCCCCGGAGGGCGTCAGCGGGTCCGTGGTGATCGACCTGGGCATGGTGGAACACTGATGACCAGCGTCCTGGACGCTCCGCGGACCCGGCCATCTGGGCAAGGTCCCTCCGCGCCGGGCCCGCGCCGCCGGCTGGTGGTGATCGGCAACGGCATGGCTGGCGCCCGGGCGGTGGAGGAAATCCTCGCCCGGGGCAGTGCCGGACAGTTCACCATCACCATGTTTGGCGATGAACCCTATGGAAACTACAACCGGATCATGCTCAGCCACGTCCTCTCCGGCGAGGAAAACGACGCCGATATTTTCCTGAACTCCCTTTCCTGGTACCAGGACAACGGCATCACGCTGCATGCCGGCGTCAGGGTGGACCGGATCGACCGTTTCACGAAGCACGTCTTCTCCAGCGACGGCAGGGTGACACCCTACGACACCCTGGTCATCGCCACCGGCAGCCGCTCGCACATGCCGCCGATGGACGGCCTTTACACGCCCGCGGGGTCCGTGAAGCCGGGCGTGTTCGGGTTCCGCACCATCGACGACACCCGCAAAATGGTGGCGTATGGGCAGGACGAGCACCACCGCCGCGCTGTGGTGATCGGCGGGGGACTACTGGGGCTTGAGGCAGCCTACGGCCTGCGCAGCAACGGGATCGAGGTGGTCGTGGTCCATTCTGCTGGTCACCTGATGAGCGCGCAGATGGGGCCCGACGGCGGTGCGGTGCTCCGCCGCAGCGTGGAGGCCCTGGGCATCGGGGTACTTACCGGCAGCCGCACCACGGCTCTGCTGGGACGCGACCGGGTCACCGGGGTCAGCCTCCGCGACGGCACCGACATCGCGTGCGACATGGTGGTGGTGGCCGCAGGAATCCGCCCCAACGTGGACCTCGCCGTCCTCAGCGGCCTGCCCGTGGAACGGGCCATCGTGGTGGATGACAGGTTGCGGGTCCAGGACGAGGACGACATTTACGCGGTGGGGGAGTGCGTCCAGCACCGCGGTGAGGTGTACGGCCTGGTGGCACCGCTCTGGGAGCAGGCCGTGGTGCTGGCCAACCATGTGACAGGGGCGGACACCTCCGCCATATACCTGGGCTCCCGCACGGCCACCAAGCTGAAGGTGGCCGGCGTCGAAGTGGCCTCCATGGGCCTGCACGGACCCGAACTCGACACGGATGAACATATCGTTTTCTCCGAGCCCAGCCGCGGCGTCTTCAAATCCATCGTGGTCCGGGACAACAAGATGGTGGGCGCCACGCTCCTTGGCGACAGCCGCAAGGTGGCCTACCTGACCCAGGCCTACGACCGGGGACTGCCCCTGCCCGAGGAGCGGATCGGGCTGATGTTCGACCTTGGCACGCCGGACGGGGACACTGGAGTGGCCGAGCTCAGCGGTGACGCGCAGGTGTGCAACTGCAATGGCGTCAGCAAGAAGACCTTGGTGGACGCGGTGCAGGGCGGTTGCGCCACCGTTGCCGGAGCCATGGAGGCTACCCGCGCCGGCAAGGGGTGCGGCTCGTGCAAGCTGCTGGTGCGGCAGGTGGTGGAATGGGCGGCGGATGGAGCCGTGGAAGAGGACCCCGCGGCCAGTTACTACGTCCCCGCCATTCCCCTGGACAAGACGGCTTTGATGGAGGAGATCCGGAAGCGCGGGCTGCGTTCGGTCTCGGCCGTGTTCCAGGCACTGGCTCCGGGCGGTGAAGACGCCAGGTCCAAGATGGGGCTTGCCTCGCTGCTGAAGATGATGCTGGCGGACCAGTACATTGACGAACGCGACGCCCGGTTCATCAATGACCGCGTGCACGCCAACATCCAGCGGGACGGCACGTTCTCGGTGGTGCCCCAGATGAAGGGCGGGGTGACGTCGGTCCAGCAGCTGCGCCGGATCGCCGACGTTGCCGAGAAGCACAATGTCCCGCTGATCAAGCTGACCGGCGGGCAGCGGATCGACCTGCTGGGGATCCGCAAGGAGGACCTGCCGCAGGTGTGGGCGGACCTGGACATGCCCTCGGGTTATGCGTACGGGAAGAGCTTCCGCACAGTGAAGACCTGTGTGGGCAAGGACTTCTGCCGCTACGGGACCGGGGATTCCACCAGGCTTGGCATTGAGCTCGAATCCCGCTTCCAGGGGATCGAAGCGCCGGCCAAGCTGAAGCTGGCGGTGTCCGGATGTCCCCGGAACTGCGCGGAGTCGTTAGTCAAGGACGTGGGAGTTGTGGCGGTGGAAGGCGGCCGGTGGGAGATCTATGTGGGTGGTGCTGCCGGCGCCCACATCCGCAAGGGCGATCTCCTCGCCACCGTAGATGATCCTGAAGAGGTCAAGGTCCTCGCCGGCAGGTTCATGCAGTACTACCGGGAACGCGCCAACTGGCTGGAACGGACGTACTCGTTTGTCCCCCGGGTTGGCATCGAGCATCTGCGGAATGTGATTGTGGCCGACTCGGAGGGCCTTGCGGCCCGGTTGGACACCGCCATGCAGGCCTCCGTCGACAGCTACGAGGACCCCTGGACAGAGCGTGGGGACGCAATGACCCCCGGACAGTTCCGCACCTCCCTGCCGCTGACGGTGCTCCCGCAGGTACCCGTCCAATGAGCACCACCGACATTCCGATGGAAGGAAAGGCGTTCGTCCTGGGGCCGGTGGAGCAGATTCCGCTCGGCGAGGGCAGGGCCTTCGCCGTGGACGGCGGGCAGGTGGCCGTTTTCCGGCTTCGGGACGGCTCGCTCCGGGCGCTCCCGGCGGTTTGTCCGCACCGGGGAGGCCCGCTGGCCGACGGCACCCTTGACCTCAACGTGGTGGTGTGTCCGTTGCACCAGCATGCGTTTGACCTGGCCACGGGCTGCTCCACCACCGGCGTGGACAATCTCCGCCCTTACACCGTGTCAACGGACGCGCAGCAGAATCTGGTCCTGCAGCTCCCGGTGTAGCGCGCGTCACGTAGCACCCCGTTGCGTCTTGTAAGATAGACGAGCCGCGCGAAGCTTCGGCGCCACGAGAGATTCCCATCACATTGGGTTGCCCAACAGGCATTTCCCCGAATTATGTGAGCGGGATCATTCGTGTTCCGGATGCGGCCAACCCCCAACCCACAAGGAACCGTTGTGCCTCAAAGTACCCCCACAGATCTCCAGAACCCCACGGCACCATCCACCGCCGTCGACCCCTCCCTCAGCGCCGAGGGTTACAGCAAGACGCTGGGCCGGCGCCACGTCACCATGATCGCCATGGGCGGCGCCATCGGCGTCGGCCTGTTCATGGGTGCCGGCGGCCGGCTGGCCTCCACTGGCCCGGCCCTGATTTTCTCCTACGCCATTGCCGGCGTCATCGCCTACCTGCTGATGCGGGCGCTGGGCGAACTCATCATGTACCGCCAGACCTCCGGCTCATTCGTCAGCTACGCCGGCGAGATGTTCGGCAAAAAGGGCGCCTACCTCTCCGGCTGGATGTATTTCATCAACTGGGGCATGACCGGCATCGCGGAATTGATCGCGATCGGACTGTACTTCCAGTTCTTCTTCCCCAACGTCCCGGTGGAAGCCTCCGCCATCGCCGCACTGGCGCTGCTGGTGGCAGTCAACCTGCTAAGCGTCAAGGCGTTCGGCGAGTTCGAATTCTGGGCCTCCTGCCTCAAGGTGGGCGCCATCCTGATCTTCCTGGCAGTGGGCACCTTCATGGTGGTCACCAACGCCCAGGTGGGCGACGGCCATGCGTCGGTCGCCAACCTCTTCGCCGGTGACGGCGGCATGTTCCCCAAGGGCGCAGTGGTGATGGTCCTGGTCCTCAATGCCGTGATCTTTGCCTACAACGGCATCGAACTGGTGGGCATCACCGCCGGGGAGATGCAGGACCCGGAACGCGAAGTGCCCAAGGCCGTGCGCGCCGTCGTCCTGCGCATCGTGGTGTTCTACGTTGGCTCCGTGACCCTGCTGGCCATGCTGCTGCCGTCCGACCAGTACGTAGCGGGCACCTCACCGTTCGTCACCGTCTTCGGCCAGATGGGCCTGGCCTGGGTGGGTGACGTGATGAACATGATCGTCATCACCGCCGCACTTTCCTCCTGCAACTCCGGCCTGTACTCCATCGGCCGCGTGTTCCGCACCATGGCCAACAACGGCCACGCACCCCAGTGGCTCACCAAGATGTCCAAGCGGCACGTCCCGTACGCGGCCATCCTCGCCATCGCGGTGTTCTACCTGGTGGGCATCCTCCTCAACATCTGGCTGGGCGGTTCCTACGCGTTCGACCTGGCACTGAACTCGGCCTCCATCGGCGTGATCTTCTGCTGGGGCGCCATCTTCGCCAGCCAGATTGTGCTGCGCCACCGCAAGGGTGTCACCTCCAGCCTGCCGATGCCCGGTTCGCCGTGGACCAGCTGGGCCGGCCTAATTGGCCTGCTGGCCATCACGGTGCTCATCGGCTTCGACACGATGACCAGCAAGAGCGGCGAGGTGTTCTACCTGGGCCTCTGGACCCTGGCCACCATCCCGTTCTTCGCGGTGGTCCTGTGGCTGGGCTGGCAGAAGGTCAAGAACAACGAGCCCAAGAGCGAGCTGTACAGCTAGCACCTCTTGCGGCAGGCGGGTGGTTGAGCCTGCCGAAACCCACGGCGGGTCACCCTTTCGGGGGCGGCCCGCCGTTTGGCGTCCTCCCGCCCGTTCCAGCGTGCCGGATGACCTGAATCGCCGGAACAGTGCCTGGTCGCTGAAACGCTTCAGCGTCCCGGAACGGTTCCGGCGATTTGGACGCCGGCACGGTTAGAGAGGGCAGCGAGGATGCGGTTCTTGAATTCGTGTTCGCGGAACAGATCCTTCCACTCGACGCGGACGAAGAGCCACCCCTCTTCAGTAAGTGCTTTCTCCCGGCGCCGCTCCTGGTACAGGACCTCAGCGGTTGGTGCGTAGTCGAAATATTTGATCCTCCCGTCGAATTCAAGAGCGACTTTCTTCTCCCGCCACGCGAAGTCGAAGCGGTGCCAGCCCAAGCGGCTCCGGACCTCCACCTGTGCTTCGGGCATGGGCAGGTTTAGCCGTGCGAGGAGCTCCCGGGTCAGCGTTTCTCCGGCCGATTCGGCGCGGGCATCCGCATTGGCCAGTGCGGGGCGAAGGGTTCTTATTCCACCGCAGCCTGACAGGTTGCCGGCCATGGCATTCATAAGATCGGGGCTGGCACCGAACCTAAGCGCATGGTCCACGAGGATCAGTGCCTGGCGGTATTCAAGCATCATCCCGCAGTCCACAACTGTCCGTTCAAGGGTCGTCACCCTGAGGTTTCCGATCATTGTCACTTCCGAATCCGTATAGGGCCGGGTATGGCCGCGGACATCCTTCCCGAGGCGCTCGCCGGATGGCCGAACCCGGAGCAGGATATGGATCAGGTCATCCACATCCCAGAGGAAGAGGCGGTGAAGGCGTGCCGCGGAAGTATGGCTGTAGACAAGGTTTCCCGTTGAGGTGGTGAGTGTCCCATGGGCATGGGCATGGATCAACTGCAGGCTGCGGACTTTTGCAGACTGCTTTTCCCACACCGAGCCGCGGATGTAACAGCCATACCGCAAGCGGACGAGGCTTCCCTGATTGACCAGATGCCGGATGGTCCGGGAGTTGAGCCCCTTGGCATGAAGCTGGTCGGTTCGCCAGAGGTTTCCCGTGGCCGGCAATTGCGGCAAAGGTGCGGAACGTTTTGTCATGCACCCAGCTTCAGGAGTGGGTAACGCCTTGGGCCAGGCGCCGTCGTCGCTATGTGGAAAATGTCCATGGACGCTGGAACCGTGCAGGTTCGCCGAAACGGTTCAGCGTCAAGGCAGCGTTCCGGCGAATTTGACGGAAAGCGGTGGAAACGGTGGTGCCGGGCGCCGCGCCGGGGCAAACTGGGGCTTGTGAGTGAACCGGGGCTTGTAGGCGAACCGTGGGTGCTGCACGTGGACCTCGACCAGTTCATCGCCGCCGTCGAGGTGCTCCGCCGGCCCGAGCTCGCGGGCAAGGCGGTGATCGTTGGCGGCCGCGGCGATCCCACCGAGCGGGCCGTCGTCTCGACGGCGTCCTACGAAGCCAGGGTGTTCGGCGTGGGCTCCGGCATGCCGCTGCGCATCGCCGCGCGGAAAGTGCCCGAGGCTGTGATCCTGCCCGTGGACCACGAGGCCTACCTGGAAGCGTCCGAAAAAGTCATGGCGGTGCTGCGTTCACAACCCGGCGCTACAGTCCAGGTGCTCGGCTGGGATGAAGCGTTTATCGGCGTGCAGACGGATAATCCCGAGGCGTACGCCCGGCAGGTGCAGCGTGCCGTCCTTGAGGAGACGCGGCTGCACTGCAGTGTGGGCATCGGCGACACCCTGGTCCGGGCAAAGGTGGCGACGTCGTTCGGCAAACCCGCCGGCGTCTTCCGGCTCACAGAAGCGAACTGGCTCGAGGTCATGGGGAGCCGGCCCACCACCGAGCTGTGGGGCGTGGGAACGAAGATTTCCCGCCGCCTTGCCACGCTCGGCATCAAGACGGTCGCCGGGCTCGCGGGGTCCAATCCGGAGGACCTGGTCCCCGAGTTCGGGCCGAGGATGGGCCCCTGGTATGCGCAGCTGGGGCGGGGCGACGGTTCGCGGACGGTGGATGACACGCCCTGGGTGGCCCGCGGGCACAGCCGCGAAACCACCTTCCAGCATGATCTGACGGAATCCGGGCAGATTGAGGACGCCGTCAGGGAGTTGGCGGCGCACGTCCTGGAGGATGTCGCGGCCGAGGGGCGGCCGGTGGTGGGGCTGACGCTCAAGGTCCGCTACGCCCCGTTCATCACCAAGACGTACGCCAGGAAGATCCCCGAGACATCGGACCCCGCGGAAGTACTCGCCCGCACCCTCGACCTGGTGGCGAAAATCGAGCCGGAGCGCCCCATCCGGCTCCTCGGTTTGCGGGCCGAAATGACGATGCCGGATGACTCCCGGCAGGGGCATACGCCAACCCGCAGCGGATGGTGATGGATCCCGGAAACTGATTCCCTGGACAAACAGAACGGCGGCGGATCGTGGGGATCCGCCGCCGTTTCGCTCTGTTACAGCCGGCCTGGTGAAGCCTGGCTGCCGCAGGAGAGGCTAGTCGCGCTTGAACTCGTCCTTGACGCTTTCGCCCACCTTCTTGGCGTCAGCCTTGACCTGGTCGGCCTGGCCTTCGGCCTTCAGGCGGTCGTTATCGGTCGCGTTGCCCGTTGCTTCCTTGGCCTTGCCGCCGAGATCTTCTGCTGCGTTACTGATCTTGTCTCCGAGGCCCATGGTGGTGGCCTCCTTTCGTTTCCTTTGATCAAAAACAGTGCATTTTCACCCTAACACGAAGCTTGCTTACTATTTCGGGCCTTCTCTGTTTCGGGCGGACGGGCCGCCTGTTGATTGTCGGTGCCCGCGGCTAGGCTCGAAACATGGAGCACAGCACCAGCCTCACCCAGCACATCCAGGCGCCACCGGAAAAAGTCTGGTCCGTCATTACGGATATCCCCGGCTCGGCGGCCACCCTTTCCGGAGTGGAGTCCGTTCAACTCCTCACCGATGGCCCGTATGGCGAGGGGACGCGCTGGAAGGAGACCCGGAAGATGTTCGGCAGGGCTGAAACCGTGGAGATGTGGGTGGCCGAGACTGAGCCGAACCGCAGCACCACCGTCAGGGCCGGGCAGGGCGGAGCGGACTACACCACCCGGTTCAGCCTGTCCCCGCGGGACGCCGGCACGGACCTCACCCTCACGTTCGCTGCCGAGGTCATCAAGCCCACTGTTGCCAGCAAAATCCTGATGCTGCTGTTCGGCCGGATGGGCATGGCCGCCACCCGCAAGGCCCTCACCAAGGACCTCGCGGAGATCGCCGCCAAAGCGGAATCGCTCGCGTAGTGGCGGCTTCAACTGGCCGGAGCGGCGCCGCCAAGGCCGCCGCATCTAAAGTTGCTGCCCCCAGGGTCTCGCCTGTTGTGCTGGAAGACCTGGCCGAGGATCCCGCGCAGGGTTTCCGGCGCGGGGAAAGGCACGACGGCGGCCGGTACAGCCGCGTGGAGGCCGACGGCCTGGAACTGGCCGGCACGGACTTCGCCGAGTGTGAGTTCCAGGGCATCTCCTTCAACGACACCCAGCTCCGCGGCTCTTCCTTTCGCGACTGCATCCTGGGCGAGTTGTATTCCCCCGTTTTCCGGGCTGCCCGGACCACGTGGCGGGACGTTGAGCTGCGTAACCCGCGGCTGGGCTCGGCCGAACTGTATGAGAGCGGCTGGCAGTCCGTGCGCATCGACGGCGGCAAGCTGGATTTCCTCAACCTGCGGGGCGCCAAGCTCACGGATGTGCTGATCACTGACTGCATCATCAACGAACTGGACCTCGGTTCAGCAGCAGGGACCCGGGTGGCGTTGAAGAACTGCACCGTCGGGTCGCTGGACCTTAGTGGGGCGAGACTCAAGGACTTCGACCTCCGCGGCACCGAATTCCGCAGTATCAGCGGACTCGGCAGCCTGGCCGGCGTGGTGATCGATGAATTCCAGCTGGGCCTGTTGGCGCCCCTGCTGGCAGCGCATCTGGGCGTCACGGTCCTCTAAAACCCTGGTATTCACAGCTGACTCCTCCGTGTACTATTTACAGAACGAACGGTCGGTAAGTGGGGGAGCTGCCGGCCGCAGATGACAGTGCTGTTTATCGCGTGAAGGGTGTTTCCATGGCTGCAACCGCAGGTCCGCAGGCTTTCCTTGTTGGCGGGGTCCGAACGCCGGTGGGCAAATACGGCGGCGCGCTGTCGTCCATCCGCCCTGATGACCTTGCAGCCCTGGTGATCCGGGAAGCGGTGCACCGGGCGGGCCTGGATCCGGACAGCATCGACGAAGTCATCCTGGGCAATGCCAACGGGGCCGGGGAGGAAAACCGGAACGTGGCGCGGATGGCCACCCTGCTCGCCGGGCTGCCCCTCCACATCCCGGGCATTACCGTCAACAGGCTCTGCGCCTCCGGTCTGAGCGCCATCATCCAGGCGAGCCACATGATCAAGGCCGGCGCCGCGGACATCGTGATTGCCGGCGGTGTTGAATCCATGAGCCGGGCTCCCTGGGTCCAGGAGAAGCCCACCGCGGCTTTCGCCAAGCCGGGCCAGATCTTCGATACATCCATTGGCTGGCGCTTCACGAATCCCCGGTTCCACAAGGGTGAACTGGCCCGCGACGGCAAGATGACCTACGCCATGCCGGAAACCGCGGAGGAAGTAGCCCGCGTTGACGGCATTTCCCGCGAGGACGCCGACGCCTTCGCCGTCCGCTCCCACCAGCGGGCCTTGGACGCCATCGCTGCCGGCCGCTTCAAGGACGAGATCGTCCCCGTCACCGTCAAGACCCGCAAGTCCGAGCACGTGGTGGACACCGATGAAGGCCCCCGCGAGGGCACCACCCTGGACGTCCTTGCCGGGCTGAAGCCGGTAACGCACGGCGGGACCGTGGTCACCGCCGGCAACTCCTCGTCCCTCAATGACGGCGCTTCCGCCATCATCGTCGCCTCGGAGGCGGCCATCGAGCGGCTGGGCCTGATGCCGCGGGCGCGGATCATCGATGGCGCCTCGGCCGGCTGCGAGCCGGAAATCATGGGCATCGGTCCCGTGCCGGCCACGCAGAAAATCCTGAAGCGGAGCGGCCTCAGCGTCGGTGACCTTGACGCCGTCGAACTCAACGAGGCCTTCGCCACCCAGTCCCTGGCGTGCATCCGGCGGCTGGGCCTGGAACCGGACATCGTGAATAACGACGGCGGCGCCATCGCTTTGGGCCACCCGCTGGGTTCCAGCGGGGCCAGGATCGCCATCACGCTGCTGGGGCGGATGGAGCGTGAGGACGCCAAGGTGGGGCTGGCGACGATGTGCATTGGTGTGGGTCAGGGTACGGCGATGCTGCTGGAGAAGGTCTGATGGCGGGGGCTGTGGACTTGGCGGCGGAGAAATTCCATGCGCTGATGGTGGAGGAGCGCACGGACCGTGTGGTGGTGCTCCTCAACCGTCCCGAGGTGCGGAACGCCATCGACCAGCAGATGGTGGATGAACTCCATGTGGTCTGCACGGCCCTGGAGCAGAACCCGAAGGTGCTGATCATCGCAGGGGTTGACGGTGTGTTTGCCTCGGGAGCGGACATCGCCCAGCTGCGCGAGCGGCGCCGGGACGATGCCCTGCAGGGCATCAATTCCACGATTTTCGTCCGGATCGCCAAGCTGCCCATGCCGGTGATTGCGGCCCTGGACGGGTACTGCCTGGGCGGCGGCGCGGAACTGGCTTATTCGGCTGACTTCCGGATCGGTACGCCGAACGTGCGCATCGGAAACCCGGAAACCGGGCTGGGCATCCTCGCCGCGGCAGGTGCGAGCTGGCGGCTTAAGGAACTGGTGGGGGAACCGGTGGCCAAGCAGATCCTTTTGGCCGGCAAAGTCCTTGGCGCCGACGAAGCTTTGGCGGTAAACCTCATCACCGGGATCCACGAGCCGGAACTGCTGCTGGACGCGGCGCATGAACTGGCGGACCGGATCGTCCGGCAGGACCCGCTGGCGGTGCGGATCACCAAGTCGGTGTTCCACGCCCCCGCAGAAGCTCATCCGCTCATTGACCAGTTGGCCCAGGGCATCCTTTTTGAGTCCGAGGCCAAGTTCCACCGGATGCAGAAGTTCCTCGACAGGAACGCAGATAAGAAGGCCGAAAAGAACACCGGCGTGAAAACCGACGCCGAAACCGGAGAGAAGAATTCATGAGCAAATCGCAGCTTTCACCTGGCCTGCCTTCGCGCGTGGGTGTCCTGGGCGGCGGGCGCATGGGTGCGGGCATCGCCCATGCCTTCCTGGTTAAGGGAGCCGACGTACTGGTCATCGAGCGCGACGAACAGTCCGCAGAGGCTGCCCGGGAGCGGGTTGAATCGGCCGCGGCCAAGAGCATTGAGCGCGGCGCCGTTGACGCCAACCTGGACGAACTCGTATCCCGGCTGACAGTGGACGTGGACTACGACACTTTCAAAGACCGGCAGCTGGTGGTCGAGGCAGTGCCCGAGGACTGGGACTTAAAAGTGACGGCACTGCGCGGGATCGAGGAACGGCTGGCCTACGATGCGTACCTGGCGTCCAATACCTCGTCCCTGTCCGTGGACGGCCTGGCCGGTGAACTGAAGCGGCCGGAAAATTTCCTGGGGCTGCATTTCTTCAACCCGGTGCCGGCGTCAACGCTCATCGAGGTGGTGCTCGGCAAGCGCACGTCTCCCGGCCTCGCTGCCGCCGCGAAAGGGTGGGTGGAGGCACTCGGCAAGACCGCCGTCGTCGTAAACGACGCTCCCGGGTTCGCGTCCTCAAGGCTGGGCGTAGCGATCGCCCTGGAGGCGATGCGCATGGTGGAGGAGGGCGTCGCGTCCGCCGAGGACATCGACGCTGCCATGGTCCTGGGTTACAAGCACCCCACGGGACCGCTGAAAACAACTGACATCGTGGGGCTGGACGTCCGGCTGGGCATCGCCGAATACCTCCACTCCACCCTGGGTGAACGCTTCGCGCCGCCGCAGATCCTCAAGGACAAGGTGGCCCGCGGCGAATTGGGGCGCAAAACCGGGAAGGGCTTTTTTGACTGGCCCAGCTAGATTGACTGGCCCAGCCGGGAAAGCGGGTTAGACGATATGAAGTGGGGCGCGTTGCTTGGATGACTGCCCGTCCGGGCCCGGCCATTGTCGCCGGGGCGGTCCGGCCAGCGCCGGCTTGACCGGATCAGTTGCCTCTGGTGGAGCGGCGGCGCTGCCGGGCCTGCAACCCTGGCGGAATGTCCTTTGTCCGGACGGGCCGGGGCCTTCTGTGTCACAGGTCCCGTGGGTTACCACTAACGGCGCCCTTTGGGCCTGACGGCTCATCGGGGGTGCAATGGTAGTGCCACATGTGAAGCTTGGGAGGTCCCGGCTATGTTTGAGCATACTTTCATCGGGCTGGATGTTCACGCGGTAAACATCGTGGGCCATGCACTGAGCCCGGCCACCGGCGAAATCAGCACCCACACCATGGCCTCTGAGCCGCCTATGGTTTTGGAATGGGTCCACCGGTTCGAGCCGCCCGTCAAGGTCGTTTACGAATCGGGCCCGACCGGGTTCGTCCTTGCCCGGTACCTTCGCGCAGCAGGCATCAACTGTGTAGTCGCGGCGGCCTCGAAACTGTTGCGGGCTCCCGGCGACCGGGTCAAAACCGACCGGCGGGACGCCAGGGTGTTGGCCGAGATGCTCGCGGTCGGCTCCATTACCGAGGTGCGGATTCCGGACCCGGACGAAGAAGCGCTCCGGGATCTGTCCCGGCTGCGCTCGGGCACGGCTAAGGACCTCGCGCACGCCCGTCAGCACGTCAACGCCATCCTGCTGCGTCACGGCATCCGCTACCCCAACGACACCCGATGGACGAAGGAACACAGCCTATGGCTGCATCGCCAACGCTTTGAGCAACCGGCACTGCAGTTCACCTACGAAGCAGATGTGGAGCAGGCCGAACTGCTCGCCGGGCACCTTGCCCGGATCGACAAACACGTCGCAGCCACCGCAAGGGCATGCCGCTACGGCCCGGTCATCGACGCATTGATGTGCATGCGCGGAATCCAGATCACGACCGCGTTCGGGCTGGCCGTGGAAATCGGGGACTGGACGCGCTTCACCGGCTCGTCCATCGGCTCTTACCTCGGGCTCGTGCCCAGCGAGAACTCCTCGGGCCAGTCCCGGCACTTGGGCGCGATCACGAAGGCCGGGAACACCTACGCCCGCAAGCTCCTCATCGAGGCCGCTTGGCAACACCGGCGCCCCTACTCCCGGCCCGGGGAACGGCTGCTGCGCCAACTCGATCTCGTCGCGCCGGCAACCCGGATCCGCGCCCTGGAAGGAAACCACCGCCTCCACCACAAATGGGAAGTTTTCGATGAACGCCACAAAACGTCCGTCAAAGCCAACACCGCGATCGCCCGCGAGCTCGCGGGCTGGTGCTGGTCACTGGCCGCACCGCTCCAGCGAGGAGAAAGCATGACCGCGGCCTAACCCCCGAACGTGCCCCTCGAACGTGGTGGGAAGTGACGTGGCAGCACGCGGAGCTAACCCGGGACTCGACTATGAGCAGACGGATCACCCCCGTCGACGCTCGACCTTAGACACCGATCAACGCTCCAGCCGAACATCGTCATGCGGTAGCCAACCCGCGCATATCAGTCTGACACTGCCGTCGACAACGACTCGCCAGCACTACCCCCGCCACACCCGACCGGCACACGATGAGCGGCCCCCCGGAACAAACCCAGGAGCCGCTCATCTATGCCCTCTTGACACCAGAACCTACATATCAGTCGAGCATGCTCACGATGTAGCCGACGAAGTAGAGCAGCGCCAGCAGGACCACCACCGCGATCGCAGCGATCACGATGATCTGCGTGCCCTTCTTCGTGCCGTGCTCGTCATGGCCCTGGGTGGTGTTGGTGGAGGCTTCACCCGGCGGCGTTTCGCCCGGGGGCACTCCGCCGCCAGGCTCCAGGCCAGTCAGCTTGTCCTCTTCCGGGTCCGGATTGTGTCCTGACACGTCATCTCCCTCGTTTGCTGTCCGTGGGTCGTTCCCCAGCGTAACGGGCTGCGGAGGTTGGACCTAGGCTGGTGCAGTGGCTTTCCTTAAACCCCTTACCCTGACCGGACGGTATGTAACCCTCGAGCCGCTGTCCGTGGAGCACCACGACGGCCTGGTCGAGGCGGCCAGGGACGGTGAGCTGTGGCGGCTCTGGTACACCTCGGTGCCCTCGCCGGAGGGAATGGCAGCCGAGATTGAGCGGCGGCTCGCTCTGCAGGAGCAGGGCTCCATGCTGCCCTTCACTACCCGGTTGATGGACCCGGCTACCGGCGGCCCGGGCAGGATCATCGGGATGACCACCTATATGAATGTCGACGCCGGCACTCCCCGCGTGGAGATCGGCTCCACCTGGAATGCCGCTTCCGTGCAGGGGACAGGAACGAATCCCGATTCGAAGCTTCTGCTCCTGCGCCATGCGTTTGAGGTGCTTGGCTGCCCGGCGGTGGAGTTCCGGACGCACTGGCTCAACCACCAGTCGCGTGAGGCCATTGCCCGGCTCGGAGCGAAGCAGGACGGCGTGCTCCGCAATCATTCCAGGACCAGCGACGGCATCCTCCGCGACACCGTGGTGTTCTCCATCCTCGAACACGAATGGCCCATGGTCCGCGCCGGGCTCGAATACCGGCTCGCCCGGCGCGGATAGGGCTCCGCGTGCTGCTTTTTAGTTGCGATCAAACGCCTTCTGGCTTACCAGCGAAGCAAAGTACCCATGCCGGTAACCTTCTCCGGTCGGGTGGAAATTGGCTGGATCGAGGAGGTCAGCTTGGTTGAAGTTGATCCACGGCTCGGCTGACCCTACGCCGTGGTCCGCGAAGGCTGCTGTTACATCGACGTACTGTGCACCCGTCCCCACGGCGACATTTGCGATGAGCGCGTTCAGTACCTCTGTTGTGGGGTTCGCGATGCCGGCGAAGGGGTGGGTTGGATCGAAGAGCAATGGGTAGCCCGTCAACACGATCTTGGCGGACGGCGATTCATAGTGGATCGCTGCCACCACTGCGGCCAGTTCTGTAGCCAATGTCCCGTCTGTTAGCTTCGCCCGCGCAGTCCCCACCGCCTCCAAACATGCAGCAGATTGCGGAGCGGGAATACAGGCGAGGAGGACGTTTGTTGTACCGAGGTCATTTCCGCCGACCGTAACCGTGACTATGTCCGTGTTCCCGTCAACCGCTTCGGGCACGTCGAGGAGCACATCCCTCACAACCTGACCCGAGCACGCTGCGTTCACGTCCAATCGCACATTTCCAAGGTTGTCAGCTATCGCTGGATACCCCTTGCGACTTATGAAGCAGCTGCGATCGGTGTAAGGCGTCGCGCCTTGACCAGCGGCATAGGAGTCTCCAAGGGCCACGTAGTCGAGTACCGGTCGCGGGGCCGCATCGGCTGGGATGGCCGTGAAGCCGAGTGCCATCGCAAGTGTGGCGAGACCGGCTGCGAAAGCCGAGTGCCGCCGTCGTACTAATGCTTTTCCCATGGGCGTTCTCCTTTGAACAAACTGTCGGCAGAAGGCATGTACATGCCACCGTACGCTTGCCTGCGGCGCCGGTCACTGACCTTGAGTACTCGTTTTTGCTTCACATGCGCCTGCAGATGACGTGCGACTCCTGTGACTCCTGTGATTAGCTGTCCGGATGAAGAGTGCGGGCGGGCCCATGGACTGGGATGGTGCTGTCAACGCGTGGCATGTCTCCGGCGGTGTTTACCGCATGGGGCGGCGCGAATGGCTGACGGAGGCGGGCTGGCGGCAGGCGTACGACGACGGCATACGTACGGTGATCGATCTCCGCAACGGTGCCGAGGTGCAGCGCCGGGACAGCGACCCGTCGGTGGCCGACTCGGCATGGTCCGGCATCTCACTGGTCTCCGCGCCCACCGAAGAACCGGGCGATCCGCGCTTCACCGGACTTGCCGGCCCCTACCTCAACGATCCCGCCTACTACGCAGACAACGCGCGGCTCTTCCCTGGAAAGCTGGCGGCCGTCTTCAAGGCCCTCGCAACAGCGTCCCGCCACGGCGATGTGGTGCTGCACTGCGCCGCCGGCCGGGACCGTAGCGGCATGGTTGCAGCCATGCTGCAGGACCTGACGGGGGACTCCGACCAGGACATCGCCGAGGGATACCGGCGGGCAGCCCGCGGAATCAACGAACGCTACCGCACCCTCGGTCCTCCCCATGACCGCGAGCGCTATCTTGAGGAGCACGAGCTGGCGCCACTGCTGGAGGAGCGCGGCGACGCCGTCGTAGAGTTTGTGCGGGGCCTGGATACCAGGAAGTTCCTGCTGGCAAATGGGCTCGCCGAGGCCGAGATCAATGCAGTGCTGTCCCTCTGTGGAGCTGGGGTGGTTCGGTGAACAGGGGAAAACTGCGCCGGGCACTCTCGCTGGGCGCTGCCACGGGGATGCTGGCTGCGTCCGCCTACGTCGCTGTTCCGGCTTGGGCAACGGGGGACGACAGCACAGCTCCGGCAACCATGCCAGCCACGAGTCCCGCTGCCGGTCCGGCCGTAAGTCTTGCCGCGGAGACCCCGGCGCCCGCAGCTTCCGGCGGCATTTCCTCGACGGGTCTCGCGGGTGCGGTCCAGCGCGACCTCGGCCTGACGCCGGAGCAGTTCGACGCGGCAGGGGAGCTAAGCGTCCGGGCAGAGGCGGCCGCAGCCAAGCTCAGCGCCGTCCCCGGTTACACGGGAATCCGGGTGGCAGGCAGCAGGATCATCGTGGCGGGTTTCGGAGCCGGACTGCAGGCAGCCGTGCACGCGCTCGTCGCCGGCGCTCCAGGCCTTCCACTGGAGCTCGAAGCGGCAGCTGCGCCTGAATCAGCAGCGCCCACATCCACGGCACCCGGGTCCGAGCTTGCCGCCAGCACCGAGCAGCTTTTCCAGGCCTACGTGCGCGACGTAGGTATCACGGGCCTGCAGGCGGTGGTCAGCACTGGTACCAAGTTTGTCATCAAGACCGGTGGCGTCAATATGCCGGAAGCAGCAGGCGCGGCGGTGCAGTCCGCCACAGTTTCATCGGTGACGGAAGCAGGCACCGGGAAGATGTCGCCGTCGGAATTCGTGTCCAGATACGCCAACGTTGAACTGGCACAGGGAACCCCGCTGAAGCCGGAAGCAGACGTCCCGGGCGGAGTGGGCTATGCAGCGGACAGTGGATGGATTTGTTCGACAGGGTTCTCCGCGTTCACCCCGGCGGGCCTGCCAGCGGTCCTGACCGCCGGACACTGTGGCGAGGACGGCGCGTCCAAGACCGCTGACCTGCTACTTCAAGGAGCGCGGGCAGGGTTTCTGGGAAACTTCGAATTCAGTCAATTCGGCGGACCCGGCAACTCCCCGGTACTGCGGCCCAACAATGGCACCGACCCCGGGAACGTGGGAACGGACGTCTCGGTCATTGGTGCCCTCCGTGCGGATCTGGACCCGCTGCCCGCCGCTACCACCTGGGGCGACAAGTCCGTGTCGGGCCAGGACGTCAAAATCATCGGTGCGGCTGCCCCGGTGATCGGCATGGACGTGTGCCGTTCCGGCTGGCGGTCGGGGTGGTCGTGCGGCACCATCAGCGAGGTTGGGATTTACCTCATTGAGGGGACTAACTACGCAAAAGACGACACGGATCTCAGAGCTATCAGAGGCTTCGTGTCCCTGGATGTCCAATCGGCCGGCGGTGACTCGGGCGGCCCCTGGATCAGCGGGAACTTCGCAGTGGGCATCCATTCCGCCGGGGAAAGTGGAGGCGCTCAGAACTTCGCCCTGGCAGCCACCTTGCAGGATGCCCTCGAGGTGTTGCCCGGGTATCAGTTGGAAGTCTTCCTGAATAAGCCGGTGCTGAGCTCGCCTGCGCCTGGGGAAAGCGTGCAGGCAGGCCAGAGCATCTCAGGGGTGGTGCCCGCGGAGCCGGCCTCCGCGGCAGGAACCGCCGTCCGCATCACCCTGCCCGGCTATGAAACCTTCGACGTGCCCGTCGACGAAGCGGGCTACTGGAGCTTTAAAGCCCCGTGGCCTGCTGGCCAGTTGACCTTCCAGGCTGAAACGATGAACGGTTCCAGCCGCTCCGGGGCCGCGTCGCTGACGGCGGATGTTGCGCCGGCACCCCTGGCCGCCCCGACCATCACCGCGCCTGCCAGCCAGCCCTTGACGGAGTTGACAGCCCTTTCCGGCACGGGCGCTCCCGGTGCAACGGTGTCCCTGTCAGGCGATGTGGCAGGCTCCGGAACAGTAGGCCTGGACGGGCAATGGACGGCCCGCGTGGCAGGCCCGGCAGCTTTCGGGAATGTGATGGTCAAAGCTGTACTGTCCTCGCCGGGAACTGCCAACAGCCCTGCCGCCACAGCAACGGTTCAGGTAACGCCTCCAGATCCTGTCATCGCAAGCATTGATGACGGGCAGCACTTCCGCCAGGACGACCTGCCGCAATCAATTTCCGGCAGCGGCACCGAGGGGGCCGAGGTGACGGTGTCGATCGATGGCAAGCCCCTTTCCAGCCCCACGTCGGGCGGCCCGGCCGGATCCCGATCGGCCGCACCTGCCCTGGTTCCGCTGGAGCTGGTAGCTGGCGGAACCTGGAGGGTCCCCTTCCCTGACGGACTGGCCGCCGGAATCCACACTGTTTCCGTATCCCAGGCACTGGACGGACTCGTCTCGGCAACGGCCAGCGCATCGTTCGTCTTGGACCCTGCTCCGCCGCCGGCCCCGGCTGATCCGGCCCCGTCCGTACCGCCGGGTCCTGCGGACAGCCCGCCCGCCGTCGTCGTGCTCCCGGCCGTGAGCACCCCGGCTGATCTGGCCAACACCGGGGCCTCCGCACTCGTCCCGGCGGCAGGCGCTGCCGCGGCTGCGATCGTGGTCGGGGGCGTGCTGATGATGCTGGTCCGCCGTCGGAGGCGCCGCGCCCGCGGATGAGGTTTCGACAGGCTCAACCACCGGAACAGACAGGCTCAACCACCGGAAGACGCAGTTATTTGTGGCGCCTCATCAGCAGGTTGGTGATGCGCAGGGTGCAGAGCCGCTGGCCGGCCTCGTTGGTGATGACCACCTCGTGCGTGGTAAGTGTGCCGCCCAGATGAATGGGGGTGGCGGTGATGGTCACCTGGCCCTCGCGCCCCGAGCGGTGGTGGGTGGCTGAAACGTCCACGCCCACCGCCGTCTTGCCCATGGTGCTCGCGTGGATCACCGCCGCCCAGGACCCCACGGCCTCGCCCACGGCCAGGGAGGCGCCGCCGTGCAGCAACCCGAAGGACTGCCGGTTCCCCTCCACGGGCATGGTGGCCACCACCCGCTCCACTGACTCTTCCAGGATCTTCACGCCCATCTTCTCGTCCAGCTCGCCGAGGGTGATCTTCCACAGCTCGTGGGCATGCTCGTGCTCTGAAGAGGCATCCTTCTGTGATGGGGCGCCCATATCTTCTCCTCCTGGTTGGCCATTTCAGTCCCGGCCTTCTAGTCTGCACCACGGCACTTCATGTATGGTGAATATATTACCGAACGGACGGTCAGTAATCATGGCTGCCGTTGTCTGCCCCCTTGTTGGAAGGACCCGTCAACGATGACCACCACCGCCACAGCTCCCCAGGCCACGGTCGACACCGTGGAGACAGTGCCCAGCTTCATCATGGACCGGTGGTGGACGCCCGACGACGGCTCCGCAGGTTCCGCTGTCCCCGTCCGCGACGCGAGCACCGGGGAGATCCTGGCCAAAGTGAGCACCGAGGGGCTGGACCTGGGCGCCGTGGTTGAGCACGGCCGCACCACCGGACAGGCCGAACTCGGCCGGCTGACCTTCCACCAGCGCGCCCTCAAACTCAAGGAACTGGCGCAGTACCTGAACACCCGGCGCGAACACTTTTACACCTTCTCCGCCCAGACCGGCGCCACCAAAGTCGATTCCATGATCGACATCGACGGCGGCATCGGCGTCCTCTTCACCTTCGGCTCCAAGGGCCGGCGGGAGCTGCCCAACTCGCAGGTGGTGGTGGACGGGCCCATGGAGGTGCTGTCCAAGGACGGTTCCTTCGCCGGCGAACACATCTACACCCGCATCCCAGGCGTGGCCGTACAGATCAACGCGTTCAACTTCCCCGTCTGGGGCATGCTGGAGAAGTTCGCGCCCGCCTTCATCGCCGGCGTCCCCACCATCGTCAAGCCCGCCACCCCCACCGGGTACGTGGCGGCAGCCGTGGTCAAGGCGATTGTCGAATCCAACATCCTGCCCAAGGGCTCGCTGCAGCTGATTTCCGGTTCGGTCCGCGGGCTGCTGGATGTGCTCGATTACCGCGACCTGGTGGCCTTTACCGGTTCCGCCTCCACCGCACTGTCCCTGAAGTCCCACCCCAATGTGGTGCAGGGCGGCGTCCGCTTCACGTCCGAAACCGATTCGCTCAACGCCGCCATCCTCGGCCCGGACGCGGTGGAGGGCACGCCGGAATTCGATGCCTTCGTGAAGTCTGTGGTCACCGAAATGACGGCCAAGGCCGGCCAGAAGTGCACCGCCATCCGCCGTGCCATCGTCCCTCAGGAGCTGGTGCCGGCCGTTTCCGCCGCCATCGGCAAGCGCATTAACGAACGCATTGTCCTTGGTGATCCGCGGGCAGACGGCGTCACCATGGGCGCGCTCGCCTCCGTGGAACAGCTTGAGGACGTTCGCGCGGCAGTGCAGTCCATGCTCGACGCCGGCGGTGAGCTTGCGTACGGAACCCTCGATTCGCCGTCGGTCACCTCTGCCGACGGGTCCACCGGCGTGGTTGACGGCGGCGCGTTTATGGCGCCCGTCCTGCTGACCTGGCAGGACCCCGAGGCGGAGGAAGTGCACTCGCTGGAGGCGTTCGGTCCGGTTTCGTCGGTGATCGGGTACAAGGACATTCCCGACGCCGTCCGCCTCGCCGCCCGCGGCAACGGCTCCCTGGTCGCCTCGGTCTGCACCAACGATCCCGCGGTTGCCCGCGAACTCGTGACCGGAATCGCGGCCCACCACGGCCGCGTCCTGATGCTCAACCGCGAGGATGCACGTTCGTCAACGGGCCATGGCTCACCCGTGCCGCACCTGGTCCACGGCGGTCCCGGCCGCGCCGGCGGCGGCGAGGAACTGGGCGGCATCCGCTCGGTGATGCACCACATGCAGCGCACGGCCATCCAGGGCTCGCCCAACATGCTCACCGCCGTCACCGGCATTTGGCACTCGGGGGCGGACCGCAACTTCACGGTTGAAACCGAAGGAACCCACCCCTTCCGGAAGCCGCTGAAGACGCTTCAGATTGGCGACGCCGTCCGCTCCGACCTGCGCCAGGTCACCCTGGAGGACATCACCGCCTTCGCCAACTCCACCGGCGACACGTTCTACGCGCACACCAACCAGGAAGCCGCGGAAGCCAACCCCTTCTTCCCGGGCATCGTTGCGCACGGCTACCTCCTGCTGGCCTGGGGTGCCGGACTGTTCGTGGAACCCGCCCCGGGCCCGGTCCTGGCCAACTACGGCCTGGAAAACCTGCGCTTCATCACGCCGGTGGCCGCGGGCGACTCCATCCGGGTGACCCTCACCGCCAAGAAGATCACCCCGCGCGAAACCGACGAGTACGGCGAGGTGGCCTGGGACGCAGTGCTGACCAACCAGAACGACGAGATCGTGGCCACCTACGACGTCCTCACCCTGGTCGAAAAATAGCCCCACCCCCGGACGCTCTCTCACTTAACGCGCCTTTTTCCCGGACCCTCTCTCACTCTCCTGAGGAAAGTGAGAGAGGGTTCCGGGTTGGGCCGCATTAAGTGAGAGAGGGTCTGAATCGGGGGAAACGGGCAAGGGCTTTTCGGGCTGGCCGAGCGTAAGATTCTCCCCGTAGGAGGTGGCTAGATGAGCCTTAGATTGAACACAGTCACTACCGTCCTGCCAGTCGATGATCCACAGCGCGCCCGCCGGTTCTATACGGAAAAACTCGGACTCCCGCACCGTGGCATGACGGACGACGGAAGCGAACTCTTCGGCACCAACGGCGGCCCGATGCTGCAGCTGATGCCCGTATCGGATGGCAGGCATTCCGATCACACCGCACTGAGCTTCGAGGTTGCGGACATCGAGCGGACGGTCCGGGACATGGAGGCCAGTGGGGTGCAGTTCCAGGACTACGACCTGCCGAACCTTCGGACCAAGGACCATATCTGCACCACGAACTCGGAGAAGTGCGCCTGGTTTATGGATACCGAGCAGAACATCCTGTGCGTCCACGAATCGCTTGGCGTGCAGGCCGAGTACGAGCTCTGACTCAAGACCCGCAGAAAGCGGCAGGCGCGCCCCGGAGACCGGGACGCGCCTGCCGCTCGTTTACGACGCGGAAAGTGTCAGGATTCCGCGCCGCTGTGCAGGCCGTCGTCGCTGCTGTCGTCCGACGGCGCCGCCCCGGTCTGGTCCGACAGGTCCATGTTGCCGCGGGCCTCGTCCATAGTGGGCCCGCCGGAGGGCACGCTGTACGTGTCCGGGCGGATGCCGTGGGACTGTTCCTCGATCAGCGCCTGTTCTTCGCTGAAGCGGATTGCGTTGGCTTCGTCCGCGGAATCCTGCGGGATGTCCTCGCGGACTTTTGACGGGTCCGGAATGATGAATCCGGCGTCCGGTTCTTCCTTGGGGCTCATTGTGTAACCTTCCTCTCGGTTGTACTACTGGGTTGGCCGGTCAATCAGGTCCGCTTTGAGGTCAAGGCTCTGGTCGCCGCGCTTGACCTTGAAACTCACGGTATCGCCGGGATTGCGGTTGCGCAGTTCCGCCAAGAGCTTCTCGGGTGCCTTCAGCTCCACTCCCTCCATGGACTCCAGCACGTCTCCCGGCCGGATTCCTGCCCGTCCCGCGGGGCCGTCCTCATCCACGGACAACACCACGACGCCGGTATTCGCCTCGATGCCCAGCTGGTCCGCGATCTGGGGCGTCAGTTCGCCCGGGGTCAGGCCGAGGTAGGCGTGCTCGGCGGTGCCGTCGGCCAGCAGTTCCTCCGCAACCTGCACGGCGGTGGCCGCCGGGATGGCAAAGCCCAGGGAAACCGCTCCGGCCGACGGCGGGATGTAGGCCTCGCTGATACCAATGATTTCGCCCCGCATGTTGATCACGGCGCCGCCGGAGTTGCCCGGGCTGATAGGTGCGTCCGTCTGGATCAGGTCCACCAGGGACAGGCTGTTGGAGGCCGAGCCCGGAATGGACCGGTGCAGCCCGGAGATGATCCCGGCCGTCGCCGTGTTCTCGAAGCCCAGCGGGGACCCCAGCACCACGGCGCCTTCACCCACCCGCGGCAGTGTGCTCTGGTAGGTGGGCTTGGGCAGGGCCTTCCGGTCCGCCTGGACCAGGGCCAGGTCCGTGACGGCGTCGCTGGCCCTGACCGTTCCCTGCACCCGCTGGCCGTCAGCGAAACCGACCTCCACGCTGGTGTTGCCCTTGACCACGTGCTCGTTGGTGAGGATGAGGCCGTCCGCGGAATACACCACGCCGCTGCCGAGCCCGCCTTCGGTGAAGATGGTCACCACCGACGGGGCCAGATTCTCCACCAGCTCCGGGATGCCGCCGGCCACATCGGGTGCCGGCGCGGGGTTGCCCGCGGAAGCGCTGGCTGAACCGCTGGGGCCGGGGGACGTGCCGGCCGACGGCGAGGTGCTGCTGCCGGCCGTAGCGGCGCCGGACGTTTCGCTCGGGGCCGGCGGAGCCTGGGATCCTGTGCAGGCGGTCAGGGTCAGGGAAGCTGCCAACACTCCCGCTCCGGCCAATGTGCCGAAGCGGGCGGGACGGCGTAATCCCCGGCGGGCGCTGATGCTCATGGACTGCCTCCTGCGGATGCTGGCTGGTCCTACCACCGTAGCCGGGCAACAACAGAAATACCAAGCACACTTAGTATTTTTAGGGGTTGGAATCTCCGGGCCGGTCTCCCCGGGGGCTAAGGCTGGGAGTGGAGCCCGTCGAAGGCCATGGTGATGACGTCGTCGGCGAGCCGTTTCGGCGAGAGGGAACCGCCCGGTTTGTACCATTCCACGATCGAGTTGATCATGCCGAACAGCAGCCGGGTGACTGTCCGGGGGTCGATGTCCTGGCGCAGCGATCCTTCGTCCCGGGCGGCGGAGATCAGCCCGGCCACCTTGTGGTCAAAGCTGCGGCGCCGCTCCAGGGCGTCACGTTCAATCTCGGTGTTCCCGCGGAGCCGCAGGAGCAGCGTGACGAACGGCAGCCGCTCCACGAGGACTGCCACGGTTTGCCGGAGCACAAACTCGAGCCGGGCATCTGCCGCACCGGACGTGGCCTGCGGCTCCTTCAGGATCGCCTCGAGCCCGCCGAGAGCGTGGTCCAGGGCGAGCTTGAGCAGGTCGCCCTTGGACGGCACGTGGTGGTAGATCGCCGACTTCGAAATGCCCAGGTTGTCCGCCAGGATGCCCATGGACGTCGCGTCGTAACCGTGCCGGTTGAAGACGTCGACGGCGATGCGCAGCACCGATTGCTGGTCGTATCCGGGGCGGCCGCGCTTGGTGCCGGCGGTGCCGGCTGTATCAGTGGTGCTGGGCATAGTGGCTAGTTTCTCATGAACGGTCGGTCAGTCGGCGCAAGTCGGTCGGCGCAAGTCAGTCCGGCGCAGGCCCGACTACCCCTTCGGCCGAAGGTCGTAGATCCGGCGCAGCTTGCCGTTGGACCGCTCCAGCGAGCCCGGCTCCACCACGTCCACCAGGCACGAAGAACCCACGTGGATCTTGATCTGCTCCTTCAAGGCGCGTGCCGCCGTCGTGCTCTGCTCGGGGGTGACGGCGTCCCGCCGTTCAATGCGGACCGTCAGCTGGTCCATCCGCTGGCCTTCGGGGCGGGTGAGTTCGAGCTGGAAGTGCGGGCTGAGCTCGGGGATCCGGAGCGCGATTTCCTCAATCTGGGACGGGAAGAGGTTCACGCCGCGCAGGATGATCATGTCGTCGCTGCGGCCGGTGATGCGGCCCATGCGCCGGTGCGCGGGGCGGGCGGTGCCGGGCAGGAGCCGGGTGAGGTCCTTGGTGCGGTAGCGGATGATCGGCAGGGCTTCCTTGGTGAGGGACGTGAAGACGAGTTCGCCGTGTTCGCCGTCGCGCAGCACGTTTTCCTTGCCCGCCAGCGGGTTGAACGGGTCGATGATTTCGGGGCGGAAGTGGTCCTCCCAGATGTGGCTGCCGTCCTGGGTCTCCACGGACTCGCCGGCGACGCCCGGCCCCATCACCTCGGAGAGCCCGTAAATGTCGCAGGCCTTGATGTTCATCATCACTTCGAGCTCGTGCCGCATCTCCTGCGTCCACGGCTCCGCGCCCAGTACTGCGAACTTCAGCGACGTGGAGGCCGGGTCGATGCCCATGTGGGCCATGGCATCGGCGATGGTCAGCAGGTAGGTGGGGGTGGCCAGGATCGCGTCCGGCTTGAAATCTTGGATCAGCTGGATCTGGCGTTCGGTCTGGCCGCCGGACATCGGGATGACGGTGCAGCCCAGTGCTTCGGCGCCGGCGTGGGCGCCGAGGCCGCCGGTGAACAGGCCGTAGCCGTAGGCGTTGTGGACCTTCATGCCGGGACGGATGCCGGAGGCGCGGAAGCTGCGGGCCACGAGTTTGGCCCAGTCCGCCAAGTCCTGCTTGGTGTAGCCGACGACGGTGGGCCGGCCCGTGGTGCCTGAGCTGGCGTGGATGCGGGCTACTTCGCTCTGCGGAACCGCGAACATCCCGAACGGGTATTCGGCACGCAGGTCCTCCTTGGTGGTGAACGGAAAGTTGCCCAGGTCGCTGAGTTCACGCAGGTCGGCAGGGTGGACTCCGGCGTCGTCGAACTTGCGCTTGTACAGGGGCACGCGATCATAGGCGTAGGCCACGGTGTGCTGCAGGCGGGCGAGCTGGAGGGCCTCGAGCTCGTCGCGGGAGATGGTTTCCTCGCGGTCAAGCACGGCATCGGTCGCGGCCGGGGACACGGGGGTTTCGGGGGCATGGAGGGTCATGGTTTCCTACTTCTTGGGGATGGTCCGGCTGCGTCCGCGGAACTCGGCGATGAGTTCACCTGGCTTTTCGGGATCGGGTTGGGCATCGGCGTCGGCAGCGAAAATCTGGATGTCATACAGCCCGCTGCGGCCCGCGCTGGAACGGCGGTCGGCGACGGCGGTGATCACCTGGCCGCGGTAGGCCGGCTTGAGGAAGTTGATGTCGACGCCGGCGGCTACAGTGATGTTGTTCTCCTCGCCGGGTGCCGGGGTGGCCGGGTTGCAGGCCAGGGCGAAGGCGGAGTCCGCGAAGGCGAAGATCATTCCGCCGTGGGCCATGCCGAAGCCGTTAAGCATCTCCTGGCGGAGGGTCATCCGGATGGTGGCATGCCCGTCGCTGATGGCGAGGACCTCGATTCCCATCCAGATTGAGGCGTAGTCGTTCTCCAGGATGGGGTGGATAGCCCCGGAAACTGTTGTTTCAGCCATGCGTCATTGCCTCCAGCTTTATTTACCGAATGTTCATTAGGTAATCCCATGAGGGGGGCCGGTGTCAAGGGGAGAGGGAGCGGCGGGCACGTCCAAACCAGCCCGGTTTTGGCCTTGCCCAGCGCAACTTCCGGGGCGCCCGCCAGCGGATCACCCCAAAGCTGGGCTGGAATGGATGGCAGGCGGCCCGGGACGGTAAGTGCAAGGATGGAGTACCGGCACCAACAGACCTGCAAAGGGCGGACCATGGCCACAAGCATCTACGTCAGCGCAACCACCCCCGGATCGGGCAAGTCCCTCGTGGCCCTGGGCCTGGCGGACACCCTGCACCGCCACGCGGACAGGATCGGCTTCTTCAAACCCGTGGTCCACGGCCCGGACCCGGCGGACGATCCCATGGTTGCGCTGATGAAGTCCCGGTTCGAGCTGGAGGATGAGCGGTGCCGCGGCGGCCTCACGCACGAGGAGGTCCGGTCGCTGCTCGCCGAAGGAAAACGGGCGGACATCGACTCCCGCTGCGTGGAGATCTTCGCCGAAATGTCCCGCCACTGCGACGTGGTGATCATCGAGGGGACTGACCTTACCGGCCAGGACGCCGCCGTCGAATTCGACCTCAACGCCCGGCTGGCCAACAACCTCTCTGCACCGGTGGTGGCGGTAGTGGGCGCGAAGGGGCGGACCGTGGCGGAGGCGGCGGCCGCCGTCGAGGTTGCGCGCAAGGAGCTGGCCGCGGAGAAGTGTGCACTCCTGGCCATCATGGTGAACCGCGCGGACCCGGACGACGTCGAGGCGATCGCCGCCGCCGTGAAGCCCGGGGCCTCCAAGCGGCCGGTGTATGTGCTGCCCGAGCTGGAGGCGATTGCGCGCCCCACCACCGGTGAGGTGGCTGCCGCGCTGGGTGTGCGGCAGATTGCCGGCAGGGCGGACATGGAACGCGACGTCCGGGACATCAAGGTGGCGGCCATGAACGTGGGCAACTTCCTGAACGTTCTGGACGAGGGCGCCCTGGTGATTGTGCCCGGCGACCGCGCGGACGTGATGGTGGCGTGCCTGGCGTCGTCCTTCTCGCCCGAGTTTCCGGTGGCGTCGGCGCTGATCCTCACAGGGGGCCTGGCGCCGGACGCGAACATCTACCCGCTCCTGGCGCAGGCGCCGTTCCCGGTGTTCGCAGCCACGGACGACACGTACACCACGGCCCGCCGCGTTTCGGAGGTCCGGAGCGAGATCTGGTCCGGGCACCGGCGGAAGGTGGCCTCGGCCCTGGGGCTCTGGTCCCGCACCGTGGATGAGGCGGAGCTGGTGGAAAGGCTGCACCTGCCACGGGCCCAACGCATGACCCCGCTCCGCTTCCTGCACGACCTCATCGAACGCGCCCGGGCCCAGCGCCGGCACGTGGTCCTCCCCGAAGGGACCGATGTAAGGATCCTGCGGGCGGCGGAAATCCTGCACCGGCGCGACGTCTGCGACCTCACCGTGCTGGGCCCGGAATCGGATGTCCGTGAACTGGCGGCCGCCCGTGGCATCGACCTGTCCGGGATCAACATCGTGGACCCCGCAACGTCGGACCTGCGGCAGAAGTTCGCGGAGAAGTATTCGGAACTGCGGGCGCACAAGGGCGTTGACCTGCCCAAAGCCTTGGAGATCATGCAGGACGTCAGCTACTTCGGCACCATGATGGTCCAGCTCGGCGTTGTGGACGGAATGGTGTCCGGGGCTGCGCACACCACGGCGCACACCATCCGGCCCGCGCTGGAGTTCGTGAAGACCCGCCCGGGCGTGAAGATCGTGTCCTCGGTGTTCCTGATGCTGATGCCGGACCGGGTGCTGGTGTACGGCGACTGCGCGGTGAATCCGGATCCGAACGTGGAGCAGCTGGCGGACATCGCGCTGGCTTCAGCCGAGACCGCGGCCCAGTTTGGCGTGGAGCCGCGGGTGGCCATGCTGTCCTATTCCACGGGCGGTTCCGGTTCGGGCGAGGCCGTGGAACAGGTGCGGCAGGCCACCGAACTGGTGCGCCAGCGCCGCCCGGACCTCGCCGTCGAAGGCCCCATCCAGTACGACGCCGCCGTTGACGCCTCCATCGCCGAATCCAAGATGCCGGGCTCTTCAGTGGCCGGGCAGGCGAGCGTGTTCATCTTTCCAGACCTGAACACCGGCAACAACACGTACAAGGCGGTGCAGCAGAGCTCGGGAGCGGTCGCCGTCGGGCCTGTCCTGCAGGGCTTGCGGAAGCCGGTCAATGACCTCTCCCGCGGCTGCACGGTGGAGGACATCGTGAACACCGTGGCCATTACGGCCATCCAGGCGCAGGCGCCGGCCTCCTAGGCGCGGGGTCTCGATGGGCTTAACCACCGACGACGACGGCCCCCGCCTGATGCTTTGCGGCGGGCCAGGGTTGCGCCGCGGCCAGGAACACCGCTTGATTCCTCCAGACAGGGGACAATTCGGCCGGGCGGGCGCACAATAAGGGGACAAACAGGGGCCGGCCCTGGTTCCGGGCGTCGAGGACGGTACAGGATGAAAGAGGTTCGAGGCAGGGCGGCACTGCTGCTGATGGCAGCGCTCTTACTGGGCGGCTGCGCCCCTGGCGGCGGAAGTCCCGGAACCGGAACAGCGCCGTCCGGGGGAGCCGGTTCATCGGCCGGAGCGTCGAACGCGGCGGCAAGCATCACCATCAAGGATTTCAAGTACGGCGAGCCGTTAACGGTGGCGCCTGGCGCCGTTGTGGCGGTCACCAACATGGACTCCGCGCCCCATACCGTCACGGCTCAGGAGGGCAAGGCATTTGACGTTGAAGTCGGCGGAGGCGGGGCCACGGCCACGTTCACCGCCCCCTCAAAGCCGGGCTCGTATCCGTACTTCTGCACGTACCACCCCAACATGAAAGGCACGCTGACAGTCAAATGAACATGGCCCTGAGAATTCTGACGGCAGTGGCGCTGTTCATCGACGCCGGAGTGCACATCCATCTGGCCCCCGGTTATCAGGCCGCCAACCCCGGCGGGATCGGGCAGGGCAACCTGTTCCTGCTCGAATCGGCCGCGGCGGTGCTGGTGGGCTTCTACGTCCTGATCCGGGGCAGCAGGCTCTCCTACGCCATGGCACTGGCTGTCGCATTGAGCGCTTTCGCAGCCGTGATGCTGTACCGCTACATCGACATTCCGGCGATCGGTCCCATGCCGGCGATGTACGAACCCGTTGTGGTTCTTCGAAAAGGCACTCAGCGCCGTCGCCGAAGGTGCGGGAGCCGTCCTGGCCGCTATTGGCCTTGCCCGCGCCGGCTCCAGGCGCCGGATCGCCGGATCGCCGGGGTCCCTGCGGGGGCATGCCGCCTAAGCGCCGACACCGAAATACCAGCCCGCGCGGTCCGCGTGGGGAGTCTGGCCCGGTCCGCCGCGTCGCGCTTCGCCGCGGACGAAGCAGGTCAGCTGTTGTCCGGCTTTACCAGGCTTTGGTCGTCCTCCTGCTTGGCCGGCTCGTCTGAGAGGCCCTGCGGCGTGAGGTCGAGGTCACCGGTGTTTTCCGGCGCCTCCGGAGCGTCGCCGGTCTCGGCTGCCTTGAGGTTGCCCGTATCGTCCAGGGCCGGGTTGGATCCTTCGACGCCGGTGGGGTCCTTGGTGCCGGAGCCTGAGCCGGCGTCGGTGTCTGCTTGTGGATTGAGGGGTGCCGTGCTGCTGGATCCCGTGTTGGTGGGATCGTTCTCGTCGATCGAAGCGGGCTCGTTCGTCATGGAATGTCCTTTCGGGCGTGGTCCAGCCTGTCTGCCGACTCTAGGCACAGCCCGCGCCCATCCGCAAGGAAACCGTGCGGCTGCCCAGCCTATAGTGGGGTTTGAACTGCAGAAGCCAGGCTCAGGAGGCCCGCATGCTCGTGCTCGTCATCAATTCCGGCTCGTCCTCGCTCAAATACCAAGTGCGCGAAGTTGCTGCCGGGAGCGTCCTCACCGAGGGGCTGATCGAGAAGATCGGTATGGGCAACGGCGGCGACGGGGACGGCGAAATAGAGGGCCCGCGGGATCATGCAGAGGCGCTCGAGCAGGTGGACGCCGCCATCCACCAGGAGCTGGGCGGCCTGGAGCTGGCAGCCGTCGGGCATCGCGTGGTGCACGGCGGCGAGCGGTTCGCCGAGCCGGTCCTGATCAACAACGAAATCACCCGCGCCATCGAACGGCTCAACCCGCTGGCGCCCCTGCACAACCCCGCCAATGTGCTGGGTATCCGGGCCATCACCCGGAAGTGGCCGGACATGCCGCAGGTGGCCGTGTTCGATACCGCGTTCCACCGCACCCTTCCCGAACACGCCTGGCGCTACGCCGTCCCGGACGAGCTGTACACCAACCACGGCATCCGCCGCTACGGGTTCCACGGGACGTCGCACGAGTACGTCACCCGCCGCGCCGCCACGCTGCTGGACCTTCCGGTCAGCGACTTCGACGGCGTCATCGCCCACCTGGGCAACGGTGCCTCGGTCACAGCTGTCCAGGGCGGACGCTCGGTGGACACGTCCATGGGTTTCACACCGCTGGAAGGCCTGGTGATGGGGACGCGCTCGGGCGATCTGGACCCGTCCATCCTCGTGTTCCTCGCCAGGGCCGGCTGGAGCCCTGAGGACATCGACTCCATGCTGAACCGCGAGTCCGGGCTGAAGGGCCTGGCCGGCAACAATGACATGCGCTCGGTCGTGGAGGCGGCCGAGGCCGGGAACGAGAAGGCGGCCACCGCGCTCGCGGTCACCTCCTACCGGCTCGCGAAGTACATCGGCGGTTACCACGTGGCCGTGGGCGGGGCCAAAGCCATCGTGTTCACCGCGGGCATCGGCGAAAATTCGCACCAGTTCCGTGCGCTCGTGGTGGATAAGCTGGGAGCGCTGGGGGTAGAGCTCCACCGCGGCCTGAATGCTGAACGGTCCAGGGAACCCCGCGTCATTTCCACCTTGGGCTCCGCCATTCCGGTGCTGGTCATTCCCACGGACGAGGAACGGGCCATCGCGGAGGCGACGGCCGCCGTCGTCTCCTCCTCGACTGCTGCGTAACGGTCCTTGCGGGCGTTCCAAACGATCCTGGGCCCTACGCTGCCAGGGGGGCCTGTGGGGAACAACGGATTGGTCAACAGGCATCAGTAGGTGTCGTAGTCGCAGGGTTCGACGGCAGGGTCGGCCGGAGTGTTCGCGGCGAGATCGCGGAGCTTTGCAATGAGGTTACGGGTGCCGGCATCCTGATCGAGGGTGGTGTATACCGGGGCTGCGGCATTGCGGAAGCCGGCCAGCTGCTCTTCGGTTGCCATCACCACTTTGCCGCCGTCCTGGCAGTACTTCCGCGCCTCCGCCGAGACGGTTGCGAGCAGGGACGAGGCCCATTCCCTGGTGTAGTCCGCCGCGTCCTGGAGAATCTGCTGCTCGTCCGCATTGAGAGCAGCTCTTGCTTTTTCATTGATCACGATCGTGTTGATCTTCGAGTGGACCACCAGGTTGCCGGTAGCGATTGCATGCCCTGTTTTATTCAGGGCTCCGGGCAAATTGGAAGCGTAGCCGAGCGAGGATTCAGCGCCGCCCACCTTTCCGCCCTCAACTCCTTCACCGAATTCCTGGTCAGCGAGATCCTGTGGCAGGGCGCCGAGGGATTCCAGGACAGCGTAGGTAGTGGTGGAAAGGGGTGCCCTGACTGCCATTCCCCGGATGTCGTCCGGCGAGAGGATTGGCGTGGTGAACGAGAACAGGACCCGCGGGCCGTCCGGGAACATGGCCAGACCGGTAACGCCCACGTCCTTGAGGCCGGCCAGCATCCCCTGCGCGTACTCCGGTTTCACCGCTTCCTTGATGACGGCGCTGGATGTCACCAGGAAGGGGGCGGAGAGCGCCCGGAAGGACAGCACTCCCTCGGTGTCCCAGGTCCGCGCCGGGATGACTGCCATTTCGAGGTCTCCAGTCATTACTCTTTGCGCGACGAGCTGGTCCCAGCCCCTGACCTGCTCGCCGCCGGCCCTGAAGACCGGCTCGATAACCAGGCTCCCGCCGGAGCGTTCCTGGACCTGCCGGGCAAATTCCTCGATCTGGCCGCGGGTGGGTACATTCCCGTCATCCTGCGTGCCGATGCGAAGGACTTTGGCGTTGGCCACCGCAGTCGTCACGGCCTGAGTAGGGCCCTCCGTGCTCTCCTCGTAAGTGCACGCCGCGAGGGTCAGCAACATGCTGAAGGCGAGGGAAGCGGCCCAGGGCGTCGCTGGCTTCAACATAGCCACAACCTTGAGGAGAAGGGACAACGGGAAACGCCAAGAAACCAGGCACCAGCAGCCCGTACGCGAACCCTACTCCGGGGAGGTTGCCAGAGCAACGGCGAGCGCACCACCGCGGAGGCGACTGCCGCCGTCGGCATGGCGTAGCCTCTCATCCATGCCGGAAATCACCCTTCCCATTCGAACCGAGCGGCTGATCCTGCGCCGCTTTGAAGGCAGCGACCTGGACGCCTTCCACGCCTACCACTCGCTGCCGGAAACCGCCCGGTTCCTGCCCGGACCGGCCAAGAGCTATACGCAGTCGATGGAACGGGTGGGCCACTACGCCAACTTCGTGTTCGAAAAGGAAGGTGACTGGGTGGCCTTGGCCATCGAGTCGGCGGCGGACGGCGTGCTGCAGGGCGAAGTGGTGCTCAAGTGGCTGCCCGGCCAAGGCCAGGGCGAAGTGGGCTGGAGCCTGGCGCCGGGTGCCAGGGGCAAGGGCTACGCCACTGAGGCCGCGGAGGCGATGCTGCGGCTCGGATTCGAGGACGTGGGCATGCACCGGATCGAGGCACGCCTGGACGAGCTGAACACAGCATCCGCCGACCTATGCCGCCGTCTGGGCATGCGGCAGGAAGCGCGGCAGGTGGACAAGTGGCATTACAAAGGCCAGTGGGCCACCGAACTGATCTACGCGGTCCTGGCCGACGAGTGGCGAGTGGGCCAGGCCGCAAAACGGCTGAAGCCGGGTGCCCCTGGTTGAGCCTATTGAGGCCCCGCAGCGAGGTTTCGACAGGCTCAACCACCGGCTCTCGCAGGCTCAACCACCGGCTCTCCCAGGGCCATCTACCAAAAGAACCTACGCCCGGCCTCTGAGGATCAGGTTCCAGTAGACATGCGGGAAAATGTCCCGGTCCACCACCCAGGACAGCCTGCTCTCGTTCCAGGTGGGGACTCGGGGGACGGTGGGCATGGGCCGGTAGCGGTCATCGAACTCGGCGAACACCACGGTGTTCCGGGACACCGTGAACGGGCAGACCGAGTAGCCGTTGTACTTGGCGGGCAGCTGCTTCCCTTTCCGGGCGGCTACCAGGTTTTTGGCCAGCACGGCCGTCTGCTTGCGCAGTGCCCCGCCGGACTTGGAATTGGTGGTCCCGGCGGCATCGCCCAGGGACCAGATGTTCGGAAACCGGATGTGCCGCAGGGTTTGCCGGTCCACCTCCACAAACCCGCCGGCGTCACCGGAGGCAGGCAGGTTGGTCGCTTTGAGCCAGTCCGGCGCCGACTGTGGCGGGACACCGTTGAGGACGTCGTAGTGCAGCTTCTCCTCCACGCCGGTGGTGGTGTTCCTGATGGTGGCCAGCTGGCCGGCCGCGTCAACGGACACCAGCTCGCTGTTGGTCCACAGCTCAATGCCGTACTCGGCGATCTTGCGGTCCAGCTCCCGGTCTACCTCCGGCACGCCGAACACCGTGGGGTAGGGCTGCACCATCACCACCCGGATCCGGTCCAGCACGCCCTGTCCTTTCCAGTAGTCACAGGCCAGGTACATCGGCTTCTGCGCCGCGCCGCCGCATTTGATCGGACCCGCAGGCATGGTGAACAGGGCGGTGCCGGATTTCAGCCCGCTCAGCAGCGTCCAGGCCTTCGGCGCCAGCTCGAACTCGTAGTGGGAGGCGCCGTGTGGTGAATGGACAGCTTCGGCGAGGCCGGGCACAGCATCCCAGTCATACTGCAGGCCCGGGCAGACCACCAGCTGCCCGTACGCCACCGTGGCGCCGGACTCAAGGGTCACCGTGTTTGAATCAGTGTCGATCCCGGCAGCCGCGTCCCGGACCCAGGTGGCGCCCTTCGGAATCAGCGGTTCCTGCGGCCGGACCGCTTCCTTCGCTGAGGCCCTGCCCCCGGCAATGTGCGAGAACAGCGGCTGGTAAAGATGGTGGTCCCGCGGTTCCACCACGGCCACATCCTTGACGCCATACCGTTCCAGCCGGGCGGCGAGGGAAATACCCGCGTTGCCGCCGCCGATGATCACAACCTCATGCTGGGCGGCCACGGTTACTTCTTCTCCGTCAGGGCTGAGGCCTTGTGGGCTGCCCGCGCCCCGGTTTTCGCGGATTCCACCACGTACTGGGGATCGTCCTCGCTGGCGCGGTGGGTGTTGCCGTCCAGCTCGAAGTCGCCCGTCTTCTTCTCCACGATCCTGCCGTGCGTCTTGCCCTGCGGCGTGTTCCATTCCACGGACGTTCCCTTGCTCAACGACATCTGCTCTCCTAGCTGGGGTTTGCGGTGGCGGGGCCGGCGGGGGCCGTGCCCCCAGTATCCGCTGTTGGGGCCGGCGTCTCAACGGGAGCGTACGACGGCGCCACCTCATCGGAAGCGGGCTGCGTCGCCGGTGCCGTGGCAGGCGATGTTCCTGCCGGATCGGGTGCCTGGGTCCCCGTGAGTGACCCGGGTGCGGGCACACCCGGTTCAGCTGACGTTGTGGGTGCGGCGGCTCCGCCCGGCGGGCTGGCCGGCGCGGAAGTCTGCGCCGGCGTGGGGCCCTTGGTGGCGCTGGGGTCCGCCTTGATGATGGCTGTGATCTGTTCCTTGTAGGCGGCGAGCCGGGCTTGGATTTCGGAGAGCGGCACGTTTTGGATGTTCCTGCCGTAGTCCGCGATCTCGGCCCACAGCGCCTGGAGCGACGCCATGCCTTCGTCTGTCAGCGGCCCATCAAGGGTGAGGACCAGCTGGCTGGCGAGGGCGTAGGTGAGGCATTCAAGGCAGTTGTAGTTCGCTGCAGCAGAGAGGTTCTCCGGAACAACAACATCCGTCTGCCCCACAACCAGGACCACCTGGAAGCCCACTGCCACCGCGGCGCAGCCGGTGCAGCTGGCAAAGGCGTAGGCCTCGTTCCGGGTATCCACCGGTTCTCCGTCTTCGGCCCACACCAGCGCGAAGGCAACACTGTAGGTGACGGAACCGTCGGTGGTGTTCACCGCCAGCGCCTGGTTGCCGTCCTCCTCGGGAGCATCCGGCCGGTCGAACGGAAACACCCACGATGGTGCGGCTGCACCGGCGGATCCAGCCGGAGCAACAGCGGACGGGTCCGCGCCGGAGCCCTCTGCCGGAACCAGCACCATGGCCAGCTGCGGGTTCTCCCGGGTTGGCGTCGTGGCTCCTTTGGGCCAGAGCGCCACGGTCCGCCCGCTGCCGCCCTCACGAAGCGCCATGCCCGCGGTCCCTGCCGACGGGACGATGGCGGCGGTCGCATCAGCCAGCGTCCCACGTTCGTAAGGCTGGACCGGACGGTACGTCCCGCCGTCGGGCCACCACGCCCAGGCGAGTCCGGCCAGCAATGCTGCCACGGCCGCCATGGCAGCGGTACGCTGCACAGACTTGCCGCGAGTCCTCTGCCAGAGCCCGGTGACCAGCTGCCGAAGGAGCCGCAGCAGGATGTAGAGCATGCCAACCATGGGCAGGGCAACGGCCAGGATGGCAAGGGCGCGCACGGCCGTGCCGGCAAGGTCGCCGGCGGAAAGGCTTTCAGCGAGCATCACCTGCTGTTTGGCTGCGCTGCTCCACGCAGTGGCCAGCAGGCGCGGGAACGAGATCACCATCGTGGCCATGCTGAACAGCAGCAACGGCACCGTGACGAGCACCCACAGCGTCACCACGGCACGCGCCCAGGGCTTGAGGACCTTGTTTTCCACCCGGCCCCACCGCCGGGGGAGCAGGCCGAGCAGGACCGGTTTGATGCGCTGGAACAGGTCCGGGACCCCGGTGGCATCCGCCAGGATGTGGTAGCCGTCGAACCGGACCAGGGGCAGCAGTTGCCGGACCATCTGCAGGATCTGCGTGACCACCACCAGCAGCAGCGCATCGAAGCCTGTGGCCCACCACAAGCCCATGATGGCCACGGCAACGATGGCGTTGAAGTACAAGCCTCCCAGGTCGGTGCGGAGCCGGCCGCCGCGGCCCAGCCGGTATGAATCGGTGACATCCGTGAAGAACGCCGGCCAGATCAGGTACAGGCCTGCCCCCATGGCCCCCGGGGTGGCGCCGCCTTTGCGTGCAGCGGCGGCATGCCCGAACTCATGGAAGCCGGCGGACAGGATGGTCACGACGAAAATCAGCAGGAGCAGAACAGGGTTCTCGAACGCTTCATGGGTGGCCGATCCCAGCCCCTTCACCATCAGCACCCACCAGCACGAAGCCAGGAAGGCCACCGTCACCGCCACGACGATCAGCGGGTTGAACAGGACGGCGAAGGGTGCCGTGATCCTGCGGGTGCGGTCCGGGTCCGTCACCGTGTACCGGAAACGCATGCCGAGCAGCGGGTCCGCCTTGCGCACGTCGGGCTGGGACCCGTCCGCCAGCCGGAGCAGGCCCAGCGGCAGCAGCTGCGAGTCCATCAGCGTGCGCACGTTCCCGGCGCTGACGAGCCTTCCCGACGCCGCACTGGCGTGCGCGGCGATGTCCTCCACGGTGCGCCTGCCGTCCACTGCCTCCAGCACCGCGAACAGCAAAGGCGTCAGTTGGAGGGTTTGCCCGTCCGCGCGGCGGACCAGCGAAGGCGGCTCCCGGTAGCCGGATCCCCGCGACTGTCCGATCAGCTGGACGCCGTCAGCCAGGGCAGGGACGTGCAGCGGGTGCTCGGCCAGGGGCGCAGCGGACGACGGCGGGCCGGCCTGGGAGCGCGGCCCACCGGTGGTGTGGGTCATCTGGGCTTACTGTTCGAGGTTGGACTGCTGGTCAGCGGAGGCGTTGGCTTCGCCCTCGATGTGCTGGGTGATCAGTGCATCCTGGTCCGCCACGGCGTAGGCCTGGCTGTCGATGGAGCCGATGTTCGCGGCCACGGCGGCGTCGATCGGGGCGGCCACGTTGGCGTTGGCTGCCACGGCACCGTTGATGGGAGCAGCGATATCCGCATCGGCCGCCAGGTCCACGTTGACGTTGAGCAGGTCCCCGTCCAGGGCAGCAGCGGGATCCACGGGCAGCGCGCCGACGTCGGGCAGGGCGTCGCCCAGTCCGCCGTCGGGGACGAGCCCGTCGGTGCCCGTTCCGTCGGGGAGGACGGTGCCGCCGTCGGCCGCGGTTCCGCCGTCGATGGTGTCCCCGCCGGTGCTGTCGGGGGTGCCGCCGTCGATGGTGTCGTTGCCCTGGTCGATGATGCTGTCCTGCGTGGACTCGGCGTTCGCGTCAGCCACGATGCCCTGATCGATCATGACGCCCTGGTCCGCCAGTGCCTGCGCATCCGAGCCGAAGGAGAGAATGTTGGCCGAGGCCGCCGCGTCGATCGGGGCTGCCACGTTGGCGTTGGCCGCAACGGCGAGGTCGATGGGCGCTGCCGCGTCAATACCCAGATCAAGGTCAGCGTTCAGGTCAAGGACAGAGGCAACTTCCTTGTCCGGCAAAGCCGTTGCCTGTTCTGCGATCAGTTCGTCGTCGGTCAAGGGACGCATTTCCTGTTCCATGCTCACTCAAGCCTCCACATCAGGCGCCGGTTAACCTGCCCCCAGCGGGCAGCCGGCGCCAGACAATAGTAAGCATGATTAGTTTTTTTGGGAATCGCGCCGGACCTGCCAGGCGTCACGTTGCTGCTGGTCAGGCCGGTCCGGCAGGTCAGACTGGCGCAGGAGGCTGCCCTGCTGCAGCTACGCTTTGCCCTTGAGGGAAGCCATTGACACTGGCGGGCTGGGGGTCCACTCTGGCGCTGTGCCTGCCTTTGTGCCGGCAAGGCCGCCGGCATCAGGTGCCTTTCAAAGGAGACTGCAGTGCCTGTTGTAGAAGAAAGTGTCGTTATTGCCCGGCCGCCGCAGGAGGTCTTTGACTTTCTGTCGAAATTCGAAAACATCGCCGTCTATGATTCCTCCGTCACCTCGTCAGGCCAGGTCGGGGACGGCCCTATTGGAGTCGGTTCCCGGGGGCGTGGAACCAGCAAAATCATGGGACGGCAGTTCGACTGGACCGTGGAGGTCACCGAATTCGATCCGCCCCGGCGCATGGTGTCCCGTTCGGTCGAGGGCAAGCTGGACTTCACCGTGACGTTAACGCTCGAACCGGCCGCCGACGGTACGCGCCTCACCCAGAGGATCGACGCCGCGTCCGGCCTGGGCGGGGTGTTTGGCAAGCTGGCGGATGCGCTGGTGGAACGGGCCCAGGGGAGGACGGTCCGCGCCAATCTCGAGACCCTGGCAGAGTGGCTGGCGGAGCACCCGCAGGTTTGAGGTCCCGGGTTTGCGCCGGGGACGCCCCTGCCTGGGGCGCCGTTCCCTGGGGCGCAAGGCGGGCGTACGACGGCGGGACGCGCCCGCCGTCGTACGCTCAATTACCGCAGGCCAGCGCCCGGCAGCAGCTCCGTGGCGCCGAGCGAATCGGCGATGAAGGCGTAGTCCCAGGCCCGTTCGCGCCACTGGACGTAGCGGCCGGACGCGCCGCCGTGGCCGCCGTCCATCTCGATTTTCATCACGATCGGCTGGGTCCCGGTGGTCTTGTTCCGCAGCTCCTGCACCCATTTGGCGGGCTCCACATAGAGGACCCGGGTGTCATTGAACGATGTCACGGCGGCGATCTTCGGGTAGGCGGCCTGGTGCACGTTCTCGTAGGGTGAGTAGGACTTCATGTAGGCGTAGACCCCTGGGTCGGTGATGGGGTTGCCCCACTCTTCCCACTCCAGCGCGGACAGCGGCAGGTCCGGATCCAGGATGCTGGTCAGCGGATCCACAAACGGCACCTGCGCCACAATCGCGGCGTACTTTTCCGGGGCCATGTTCGCTACCGCACCCATCAGCAGCCCGCCGGCCGAGCCGCCCAGGGCGACGATCCGGGAGGGGTCCACCCAGCCGGAGCCGGCCAGCCAGTCGGTGGCGTCGATGAAGTCGGTGAACGTGTTCTTCTTGGTGAGCTTCTTGCCGTCCTCGTACCAGTGCCGGCCCAGCTCGCCGCCGCCGCGGATGTGGGCGATCACGAACACCACGCCGCGGTCCAGCAGGGACAGCCGCGCAATGCCGAAGCCCGGATCCATGCTCATCTCGTAGGAGCCGTAGCCGTATACCAGGCCGGCCGCCGTCGAATCCTGCTTCGCGGCCTTGTGCCGCAGCACCGAAAGCGGGATCCGGGTGCCGTCCTGGGCCTGAGCCCATTCACGCGTGGCCACGTAGTCGCTGCCGTCGTAGCCGCCCAGCACCGGGCTTTCCTTCCGGAGCAGCAGTTCGCCGGCGGGCTGCCCGGGGGTGGGCAGCAGGAAGTCGTATACCCGCGACGGCGTGAAGTAGGACGTGTAGCCCAGCCGGATCACCGGAGCCTCGTAGTCCGATCCGCCCACCCCGGCCGTGTACAGCTCCTCATCGAACGCCGGCTCCACGGGCGGCTCCTGCGCGGCGGTCCCCAGCCCGGCCAGCCCGATGACCTGGACGCGCTCGATAGTGTCCTTGCGGATGGACACCACGAGATGCGTGGAGGTGACCCCCGCGCCATTGACGCGGACGTCGTCGGAATGCTCGACGACGGTGTCCCACCGCTGCTGGGCGAGCGGCTTGCGGAGCTCGGCCGGGTCAGCCAGGGAGACCATGGAGTTGATGGCGCCGCGGTTGTGGGTCAGCAGGATCTTTTCCGTCTTTTCGCCGTCCGGCCCGGCCAGCAGGAACGGCTCAGCTTCATACAGCACCCGCTCGTTCCGGGAGATCACGGTGGTGAGTTCCTGGGCGGGGTCATCGAAGCGGAGCAGGCGGGTCTCGCTGTATTCGGAGCAGCCGATGCCCAGCACCAGGTGGCGCCGGTCGGCGGAGAGCTCGAAGCCCAGCCACATGGCGGCGTCGTCCTCCTGGTAGATCACCGCGTCGTCCTCAACGGGGGTGCCCAGGACGTGCGCCTTGACTTGGTAGGGGCGCCAGGATTCATCAACCACGGTGTAGAAGATGCGGGTGCCGTCGGGGGAGAAGGAGACGCCGTAGAAGATGTTCTCGATGACGTCCGGCAGCAGTTCACCGGTGCGGAGGTCCTTGATGCGTAGGGTGAAGCGTTCGTCGCCGCTGTTGTCCACGGCGTAGGCGTAGAGGTGGCCGTCCACCGTCACGGCCGAGCCGCCCACGGAGAAGAAGGGCTTGCCCTCGGCTTCGACGTTGCCGTCCAGCAGGACTTCCTCGCCCGGAATGTCGACGCCGGCCTCCACCTTGGGCGGGGTCCAGTCCTGTACCGGGTTGCCGGTGTCTTCTGCTTTGACCCGGCACTGGATGCCGTACTCCTTGCCCTCCGCGGAACGGCTGAAGTACCACCAGCCGTCCTTGCGGTGGGGGACGGAAAGGTCTGTTTCCTGCGTGCGGCCCTTGATCTCCTGGAAGATCGCCTCGCGCAGCGGCTCCTGGTGTGCGGTGACGGCTTCCTGGTAGGCATTCTCAGCCTTCAGGTGCTCCACTACTTCCTCGGATTCCTTGTCCCGCAGCCACTCGTAATTGTCCACGAAGGTGTCCCCATGGTGGGTGCGTTCGGTGGGGATCTTCTTGGCAACCGGGGGAGCGGGCGTGGCAGTCGCGGTGCCGGCGGAATCCTGCAGCGGAGTCTGGGTCATGGTTTCAATATATAGACCCGGCCGGACATTGAACCGGCCGTTCGCTACCGGACGAGAGCCCCGGCCCGCCAGCCAACCACCCCACCCATCACAACGACGCTCCATCACCTCCCGCAGGTTTTTCGGGAACGCTCCATCACCTCCCGCAGGTTTTTCGGGAACGCTCCATCACCTCCCGCAGGTTTTTCGGGAACGCTCCATCACCTCCCGCAGGTTTTTCGGGAACGCTCCATCACCTCCCGCAGAAATCCGGACGATGCGCTATCAGGTTTAGTCCCCAACCGGCCGCCTTGAGGACTAAAGCTGATAGGGCATCCGGCGAAGAGGGGCGGCCTAGTGGGGTTCCGGCCGCTGGCGTATCCTGTTCACGCTAAGGCACATCGCCCAGCGTGAGAGGGGAAGCATATGACCATCCCGCCAGTGCACGAGCCCGAACCGTTCCCGCCGGAACCAGGCCCGGACCAGCCTGATCCCGCCCAGCCCGGCCACCCGGGTCCGCAGCCCCCCAATCCGTTCCCAACGCCGGAACCCCCGGGGCCGCTGCCCGTGCCGGATCCGGGGCCCACACCGCTGCGTCCCGATCCCACCCGAAGCTGAACAGCCAAAACACGCAGAAGAAGGGGCCTCCCGCGCAGCGCGGGAGGCCCCTTCGCCACGTCTGCCCGGGCGCAAAAAATTCCGGAAAATTCTTCCTCGAACCGCTTGAAGATCTCCTGGCGCAGTGCTAAAAAATCTGTATCAGCCAATACAGATCGGCTGAGATCATAAACAATGTTGGACCGTCTCTTACGAGGAGGGAAGCCATGTTGATGCGAACCGATCCGTTCCGCGAGCTGGACAGGCTGGCCCAGCAGGTCCTCGGCACTGCAGCGCGTCCGGCAGCGATGCCGATGGACGCTTGGCGCGAGGGCCAGGACTTTGTCGTCGCCTTTGACCTGCCCGGCGTTGCAGCGGATTCAGTGGATCTGGATGTGGAACGGAATGTCCTGACGGTGCGGGCAGAGCGTCCCGAACCTGCCGGGAAGGACACCGAGTTGATCGCCTCCGAACGGCCACGCGGCGTGTTCAGCCGCCAGCTGATCCTCGGGGACACACTCGACACTGACAACGTGAAGGCCACGTATGACGCCGGTGTCCTGACGCTCCGGATTCCGGTTGCCGAAAAGGCCAAGCCGCGCAAGATCGAGATTGAGACAAAGGGGGCCCAGCAAGAGATTGCCGCCTAGGTTCAACAGGTTCGGGATATCGGGCATCCAATTGTTGACTGCCTCCTTGGGCGGATCGCCATTCTGGGCACGCCACAGCGCTGACAGCGCATCGGCAGCGTAGGCCTGAATCTCCCGATACGGTGGCCCCCGGCTTCGGCCGGGGGCCATCCCATGCCGGGTTTCCAGCTTCAGGGGAGCGGGCTCAGGTGTTCAGTTCCAGCATCAGGGCGGGAAGTTCGTCCGCCAGTTCACGGGCGAGGAATCCGAGGGGGCCCATCCGGCTCGCAAGCCGGTCCGCAGCGGCAGCGTGCAGGTGGGTTCCCCAGCAGGCAGCCTGCGGGCCGGTGGTTCCCCGCGCACGCAGGCCGGCAATCGCGCCGGCCAGGACGTCCCCGCTTCCCGATGTTCCCAGTCCGCCATACCCGGTGGTCATCTGCCAGAGTTCGGATTCCTCCACTTCATCGCCCCCGGAAGGCCGGGCAATGAGGCCCTGACAGCTCACCACCGCCTGGAACTTGTCGGCAATTTCAGCCACATCCGCCGCCAGGTCATCCACCTCCCGTTCCAGCAGGACAGCCGCCTCCTTGGGATTGGGCGTCAGGATCAGCCGCCCCTTCCACGGTCCCAGCTGGCCTGCCACCTTCACCAGGCCGCCCAGGGCATAAGCATCAAGGACGACGGCGGGGCCTCCGCGGGCGCTCCCCTCACCCGAGTTTGAATCACCCGAGCCTGAGTCACCGGAGCGCGAGTGAGCCTCCCGCTCCAGCAGGACCCGCAACAATTCCTCGGCGAGGTCCGGATCATCCAGGCCCGGCCCCACCAGGATCACATCGACGCGGTCGAGATAAGAGGCGATCCGGTCCAGCCCTTCACCCGTCACCGACCCCTCAGCGGTTTCCGGCAGCCCCATCGCCCCGCATTCGGGGAGCGCTACAGCCACCTGCGCGGCGACGGACTCCGCCACAGCCAGCGTGAGCTTACCCGCGCCGGCGCGCAGCGCGGCAGTACCGGCCAGCAGCGCCGCTCCCGGCGTGGCCCGCGCACCGCCGATCACCAGGACCGAGCCGCGTGAATACTTGTCTTCGCCCGGCGCCGGCAACGGCCACTCCCGCAGGAGCGACGGCGTCACCAGAGTCGGGGAGTTGGAGTCATTTCGGGTGGACACTGGCATCTCCCGCGTGCTCGGTGACAGTGACACCCTGCTCGGTGAGGTGGTCCGCCACGTTGAAGCTTTCCAGTGTCCAGGGCCCCTGACCGGAGGGCCGGACATACCGTGTCAGCGAGGCGTTCAGTACAGACGTGCTCGCGGCGAGGTCCAGGAGTTCCTCCTCGTTCATCCCCTCCAGCACGTACCGGAACAGCAGGATCACAGCATCGTGGCAGACCAGCATCACCCGGTGCCCGGTACTGAGATTGTTGAGCTCATCCAGGACGGAGCGCAGCCGCAGGGCAACGTCCGCCCAGGACTCCCCGCCCGGCGGCCGGTAGTACAGCTTGCCCAGCCACTCCCGGCGTTCGGCCTCCTCCGGGAAGCGGTTCTCCACTCCCATCCGCGTCAGCCGGTCCAGGATGCCCAGTTCCCGGTCCCGCAGCCGCTCATCGGTGCGTACCTTGACCGGCCAGCCCGCGGTTTCCACGGCGATTTCCGCCGTTTGCCGCGCCCGGGCGTAAGGGGACGAAACGACGGCGTCGGGCCGGGCTTCCGCGGCGATCCGCGCCAGCGCCACCCCCAAGGCTTTGGCCTGCTCCTGGCCGGTGTCTGAGAGGTTCACGTCCGCATCCCGCGCCGGCACCTCGATGACCTCAGCCCCGGCCAGCCGCGCATCTGTGGCGGCCACGTTGCCTTCGCTCTCGCCGTGGCGGACCAGCAGCAGTTCCACCGCCCCGGCCTCCTGGACAGCTTCCGTCAGCCCGTCCTCTTTCACAAAGAATCACCCCGTCCGCCTGGCATGCCCGAATGCAGGAACACTACCAGCGGCGTACCCCCGTGGTCAGGAAAATAACGCACGACGGCGGGAGGGAACCGGCCCGGCGCCACCGCACGGCCCCCTACGGCACCGCGAAGTCCGCGATCCGGCCCTCACGCAGCGCCGCCCCCACGGCGTTGATGCCGCCGTAGTCGGGGAACAGCACGGACTGGCCGGCCACGAACCCGGATCCGGCGGTGGGCAGGGTCATGGTGCCGATCGCATTGGTGTCCAGGTTGCGCAGGCTGTAGGCGAGGATGGCGGCCTGCACCGGGTCGAAGCCCCTGTCCACGGTGAGGCAGCAGGACGCTAAGTCCACCAGCCCGCGGACCGCGGTGACGTCGTTCAGCGCGCCCCCGCCAGTGAGCCGGGCCAGGACGGCACGGAGCAGTGTCTGCTGGTTGCGCACCCGCTGGAAGTCGCCGTCGGAAAAGGCGTACCGCTCCCGCACGAACTCCATCGCTGACTGCCCGTCCAGGTGGTTCACGCCCGGGCCGAAGACATGCCCGGTCTCATGCGTGGACTGGAAGGGGAGGGTGACGTTCACGTCGATGCCGCCGAGCCCGTCGATCAGGCCCCGGAAGCCGTTAAAGTCGAGCATCAGGGTGTGGTCAATGGTGATGCCCAGGAGCTGCTGCACCGTCTGGGTGGTCATATCGATGCCGCCGTACTGCAGCCCGGCGTTGATTTTCCCGCCGCCGAAGCCCGGAATGTCCACCCACAGGTCCCGGTTAATGGACACGATGTACAGGGTGTGCCGGTCGGCCGGGACGTGGACCACCATCAGCGTGTCGGAACGGTGGTCCAACGGCTCACCGGTGGCGGCCGTGTGGGCGGCGGCGTTCCGGGCGTTGTCACGGCTGTCGCTGCCGATCACCAGGACGTTCATTGCCGCCGCACCAAGCTCCGGAATGGGTGGAGGCGGCGGCGGGGGAGGTGGTGGCGGCGGCGGGGTTGTTTCGGACGGCGTCTCACTGGGGGTGGGCGTCTGGGAAGCGCTTTGAGTTCCGGCGGGCTGCGCCTCGGTGCTGCCGGCACGGTTGAGGTTAACGATCGCGACGACGGCAACCGCCACCAGTGCCAGCGCCAGCAGGGCGGCGATCCAGCGCCGCCGTCCGTGCGCCACCCAGCCCAGGCCGTGCGGATGGGAACCGGAAGGGGTGCTGCCGGAGGGTTCAGAACCGTCTGGCGTGCTCATTGTGCCTCACCTCATTGTGCGTATGGTGGGAACAGTGTCCGCCCGCCAGGCCTTCCCTGGCTATATACGTATCCAAACTGTCATCTGGGATTTACAGCGAACCCGTCCGCGTCCCGGGCATCGGGGCATTGAGGCGTGCATGGCGCAGGACGGACACGATCGCCGGCGCGAGTTCGTCCTCCATCTGCCGGTACACCTCGGGCGCTCGGCGGTAGGGGTCGATGATGTCGTTCTCCGCGGAGTCCGCGGGCAGCGACAAGTGGCGCACTGCGGCTGCCCGCGCCGGCAGGCCCCGCCAAAAGGTGCGGTTCGCAGCCAGGGGATCGCCGTCGTCGTACGTTTCCTCCGGTGCCGTAACCCCGGCCTCGGCGCGCCGGTCCAGGACGTCAAGCATGCGGGCGAACTCCCGGATGGTGAAGGTGCGTTTGAGGAGGGACGCGTCCAGCTGCAGGACTTCGCCGCGGTGCCCGGACGTCATGGTCAGCACCAGGTCCACGCCGCGCAGGATCTTTGGAGTCAACTGGCGGGCGGCGAATTGCTCAGGGTCGCCGCCGAATGTGCGGATGATGTCGGCCGAGATGGGCTGGATGGGATCTCCCACCATGGCCCGGGTTCCTGCGCTCCGCACTTCGAAACCGCCTGGCAGCACCTGGTTGAGCCCCGCCTGGAGCAGCCGCTCGGCCACCGGAGAGCGGCAGATATTGCCCGTGCAGACAGTCAGGATTCTTACTGGTGCGGATGAGTCCAAGGGAGATTTCTCTTTCCAGCCGATGCGTCCGTGCTTTTCAACTTAACACGCATCAGCCCGACGCCGGCCGCCCCACCCCGCACGCCCCATCACCTTTCGCGCGTTTCCAGGCAACGCTCTATCACCTTTCGCGCGTTTCCAGGGAACGCTCTATCACCTTTCGCAAAGGGGCACGATGATATGACTGTGGAAAGCGTTATCGAACGGGACTGCGTGATTGCTGGCGGCGGCCCGGCGGGCATGGTGCTCGGCTACCTGCTTGCGCGCCGCGGCCTGCGGGTAACCGTGCTGGAGAAGCACGGCGACTTCCTGCGCGACTTCCGCGGCGACACCGTGCATCCATCCACGGTCACCCTGCTCGGCGAACTCGGGCTGCGCGAGAAGTTCCTGGAACTGCCGCTGACGAGGCTGTCCAGCCTGGACATCGTCGTCGACGGCCGGCGCATCACCATCGTGGACTTCGGGACCCTCCCCGCGCCGGACAACTTCCTCGTCCTCGCCCCCCAGTGGGACTTCCTGAACTTCCTTGCTCGCGAGACGTCGGCGTTCCCCACCTTCGAGCTCCGCATGCTCACCGAGGCCACCGGCCTCATCATCGAAGACAGCCAGGTGCGCGGAGTCCGGGCCATCACGTCCGACGGCGGCATCGAGATCCGTGCGACCCTCACCGTCGCTGCCGACGGACGCAGTTCTGCCCTCCGTACGGCTGCCGGATTGACTCCCGAGGGTTACGGCGTGCCGATCGACGTGCTGTGGTTCAACCTGCCCAAGCCGCCGGGCCCTCCGCCCGTAACCCTCGGATACATATCTGCTCGAGGGATGGTGCTCACGATTGATCGTGGCGACAGGTACCAGTCGGGCATGGTGATCCGCAAAGGTGGTTTTGACGAGCTTCGAGCGGCGGAGGTGGACGGCCTGCAAGCGCGGATCACCGGCGCCGCGCCGTTCCTGCGACCCGTCGTCGGCAACCTCACGGACTGGGACCAGGTGAAGCTCCTCTCCGTCCAGATCAACCGGCTCCGGCGCTGGTACCGTCCCGGGTTTATTGCCATCGGCGACGCTGCCCATGCCATGTCGCCAATCTTCGGCGTCGGCGTGAACTTCGCCATCCAGGACGCCGTCGCCCTGGCCAACGCCATCGCCGACGACCTCGCGGGCGGGACGGCACCGGTCCGGAAGCTCGCCGGCGTGCAGCGCCGGAGGGAGATGCCGGTGAAGATCATGCAGCAGTTTCAGCGCAACGGACACAGGGTGCTCCTCCGGGCTACCACCGGTAACCGCGTGGCACCCCGCTGGCTCGTGATGCTTCTGCGGGCTGCCTCGCCGCTGCTGCGCCCGATCACGGCCCGGTTCATCGGGATCGGAATCCGGCCCGAACACGTCAACCGCCGCACCGCCTGACTCCTGACCAAGCCGGCGGCGCCGCCACCCACAGGGACGCTCTCTCACTTAACGCGGTTTTCCGGCCGACGCTCTCTCACTTTCGTAAGGAAAGTGAGAGAGCGTCCGCCCATTCGTTGCATTAAGTGAGAGAGCGTTTGGGGGAGGGGACGGTTACAGGGCGGCCAGGAGTTTCTTCATCTCCGCAATTTCAGCCTCCTGCGCCGTGACGATGTCGCGGGCGAGCTGGATGGCGTCATTGTATTTGCCTGCACCGATCTCCTGCTTGGCCATCGCAATAGCGCCTTCATGGTGCCCCGTCATCTGTTCCATAAAGAGCCTGGAGGCTTCGGTGCTGTGGGCGGCCTTGAGCTTGTCGAGGCCTGCAGCGTCCACCATCCCGGACATGCCGTCCCCGGAGTGGTCCGGCATTGTGCTGGGCACGTTCCAGCTCTTGAGCCACCCGGTCATGGTCTCGATTTCGGGTGCCTGCGCGTCTTTGATCCGGCTGGCCAGCGCGGTGACTTCCGCGGGCAGGTCGGGTTTGGCCAGGACTGTGCCGCTCATTTCCACCGCCTGGGCATGATGCGGAATCATCATTCGGGCGAACACCATGTCTGCCTGGTTATGGTCCGCGTTGGCGTCGGGCATCATGCTGGACTCCGGGCTGGAGCTGCCGTGGCTGGAATGCATGCCGCCGCTGGAGGTTCCGGACCCGGCGGCGCACCCGGCAAGGCCGAGCGAGACCGCGAGTACGCCGGCTAGGGCGAATGAACTGAACTTCATGTCGACAGGTTTCTTTCCTAGGTGATGGAGCGTCGTCGAAAAAGCGGCGAAAGGTGATGGAGCGTTGAGGGGTTTCGTGCAGGAGGTGATGGAGCGTCTCCTTAGCGCACCGCGGACGGATTGAGCCGGATCCGCCGGAGCAGCTGGGCGTTCAAAGCCACCACGATAGTGGAGGCAGACATCAGCACCGCGCCGGCAGCGGGGGACAGCACCACCCCGGCGAAGGCTAAAACACCCGCGGCCAGCGGCACGGACAGGACGTTGTAGCCTGTGGCCCACACCAGGTTCTGCCACATCTTGCGGTAGCTCGCCCGGGACAGGTCCACCATGGACAGCACGGCGCGCGGATCGTTGCCGGCCAGCACCACCCCGGCCGATTCCATGGCCACGTCCGTCCCGGCCCCGATCGCAATTCCCACCTCGGCGCGGGCCAGGGCGGGTGAATCGTTGACGCCGTCGCCCACCATGGCCACCTTAAGGCCCCGGGCCTGCAACTCGGCCACCTTCTTGTCCTTGTCTGCGGGCAGGACCTCAGCAAACACCTCGTCGATGTGCAGATCCTCGGCCACGGCCTGGGCCACCTGCCGCGCGTCACCGGTGATCATGGCCACCTTGACGCCGCGCTGCTGCAGGGCAGCCACCGCCTGCCGCGACTCCGCACGGACCGCATCCTCCAGGCTGACCGCCCCGAGCACCCGGCCGCCGTCGTCAATCACGTGCAGGACGGCCGCGCCGCGGTCCATCCATCCGCCCGTCGTGGCTGACAGGCCGGACGGCACGACGGCGCCAAGCTCGCGCAGGAGCGCGGGCCCGCCTACGTGCACCGCGCGGCCGTCCACGGAGGCACGGACGCCGCGGCCGGTAAGCGACGCGAATTCGGCCGCCGCGGGCAGGGCCAGGTTCCGCTCCCGGGCTGCCCGGACGATGGCCCGCGCCACGGGATGCTCGCTGTCGGACTCGACGGCGGCGGCCAGGGCCAGCAGCTCATCGGTCTCCACGCCCGGCGCCGCCGCCACGTCCTTCAGCTCCGGCTCGCCGGTGGTGAGGGTGCCGGTCTTGTCGAAAAGGACCACGTCGATGGTGCGCATCCGCTCCAGCGCCATCCGGTTCTTGATCAGGACGCCGGCGCGGGCTGCCTGCTCGGTGGAGATGGCGATGACCAGCGGAATGGCCAGGCCCAGGGCGTGCGGGCAGGCGATCACCAGCACGGTCACGGTCCGGGTGACGGCTTCGGGAATGCTGCCCAGCAGGGTCCACACGATGAAGGTGATGACGCCGGCGCCCGCGGCGAAGTAGAACAGGAAGGCGGCGGCGCGGTCGGCCAGGGCCTGGGCGCGCGACGACGATGCCTGTGCTTCGGCCACCAGCCGCTGGATGCCGGCCAGTGCGGTGTCCTCGCCCACTGCGTCAACCCGGACGCGCACACTCGAATCGGTGGCGACGGTTCCGGCCACCACGGCATCGCCGGGGCCGCGGGGCACGGTCTTGGATTCGCCGGTAATCATGGATTCATCGAACTCGGCCTGCCCTTGGACCACCGTGCCGTCGGCGGGCATCCGGGCGCCGGAACGCACCAGGACAAGATCAGCCGGGCGGAGTTCGGAGACGGGCACGGTTTCGGTGCCGCTGTCCGTGATGCGTTCGGCTTCATCGGGCAGCAGGGCAGCGAGCGCATCGAGGGCGCCCTGCGCTGAACCCAGGGCCCGCATCTCGATCCAGTGGCCCAGCAGCATGATGGCCACCAGGAGCGCGAGTTCCCACCAGAAGTCCAGGTCGAAACCACCCAGGCCCAGGCTGGTGATCCAGGAGGCCACGAACGCCACCGTGATAGCCATGCCGATCAGGAGCATCATGCCCGGCCGGCGGTCCTTCAGCTCCTGCAGGCCGCCCTTGAGGAACGGCTGGCCGCCGTAAAGGAAGATCACTGTGCCCAGGACCGGCGGGATCGACGTGGAGCCCGGGAACATCGGTGCCATGAAGTCCAGGAGGTGGCCCACCATGGGGCTGAAGTAGACCACTGGAACGGAGAGGGCCAGCGTCAGCCAGAACCTGTTCTTGAACATGGCCGTGCTGTGCCCTGCATGCTGGCCGTGGGTGTGGACGGCGTGGTCGTCGTCGTGATGTGCGTGCCCGTGGTCTTCGTGCCCGTGGCCGTGATGGGCGTGCCCTGGGTCATGGTGCCCGTGGTCGGCGGCAGCCGCGGCAGGGGCTGAAACAGCTTCGGTGCGGGCGCGGCCGGCCTCGCTGTCGCGGTTTTCGATGTCATGCATGTCAGTTTCCATTCCTTGATAAAGGATCAATGGGCGCTGGGGTTGAACGGCTGTGAAAAGCGGGTGCGTTGCACCGGCCGGGACATACCACTTCACTGACAACACTCGAAAATATACCCCCAGGGGGTATAAGAGTCAAGGGCGCGGCTTTCCGCAGACCACGTTATTGCAGCCTATGGGGGAATCCCACCTAGCGGCGACGCGCCATCATGGCCATACTTGAGTCACAAGGCAATGGTGCCTGCCCTGGTTGGGTGAGGCTGGAAAATTAGACCGGAGGTGGCTCTGTGGCTGAACTCAGCGGTCCCTACACATACTCCAGTGCACTGGGTGACGATCCCTGTATTGCCGGCACTTTCCATGCGGATCTGGACGGCTGGAAGGTTGAATGGTCGGACGGCATGTTCCAGCTGCATGGTTACGAGCGCGGTGAGGTGGTCCCCACCCTGGAACTGCTGTTCTCGCACAAGCACCCGGAGGACAGGGCCCGCTGCCAGGAAATCGTTGATCAGGTCTGCAGGACCGGGGGCTACTTCTGCATGTATCACCGCATTATCGATTCCCGCGGCCGGACCCGCAGGGTGCTGACCTCGGGCGAGGCAATAGTGGACGCCACCGGGAAAGTCACAGCCATTGACGGCGTGATGGTGGATCTCACCTCCACCCTCCGGCGGGAAACCGAGGAGACGGCCCGTGATGCGGTGGCAGGGGCAACATCCACTCGCAGCGTCATCGACCAGGCGCGGGGAATCCTGATGGGCCAGCTAAGAATGAACTCCGATGACGCCTTTCAGGTGCTGGTCAGCACCAGCAGCCACCGCAACGTCAAGCTGGTAGTGGTGGCAGCCGAACTCGTTAAGCTGGCAAATTCTGAGGTGACAAGCCGCTACTTGAACGACGCCGTCGCCGCCATTGCCCAGGACAGCAGGCTGGTGGGAAGCGGTCGTCGCCGGGCGGGGTAGTACCGCCTGTAGGATGGATCGAAGGTGCGCCGGGAAGTCTGGTCGGCATAATTTTGTCGAGCCAAGCCTGAGGACACTTTATGAGCCCAACGCCCCGTTCCGGCCCCACCCGCTCCACCATCTTCGGACGCGGCAGCTATGCCGAAGCCCTGCGGATCGGGGAGATCCTCCGCAAGGAAACCGTGGGCGGAGCCCTGCTGGTTGTCGCGGCCGTGGTTGCCTTGGTATGGGCCAACTCACCGGCGTCGGACAGTTACTTCGCCCTGCGCGACTTCAAGATTGGTTACGGGCCCTGGCACCTTGAGTTGAGCCTTGGTGGGTGGGCGGCCGACGGGCTGCTGGCCATCTTCTTTTTCCTGGTAGGGCTGGAGCTCAAGAGGGAGTTCGTGGCGGGGGACCTGCGCCAGCTCAGCAAGTCTGTGGTTCCCGTGGCTGCGGCTTTTGGCGGCGTGCTGGCCCCGGCAGCCATCTACGCCCTGATCAACCTCGCCAGCCCGGATACTTTGCGCGGCTGGGCCATCCCCACCGCCACGGACATCGCCTTCGCCGTGGCAGTCCTGGCCATCATCGGATCGCACCTGCCCAGCGCGCTGCGGATCTTCCTCTTGACCCTGGCCGTGGTGGATGACCTGATCGCCATCACCATCATCGCGTTCTTCTACACCAGCGACCTCCAGACCATGCCGCTGCTTCTGGCCCTCATACCACTGGCCATCTACGCGTTCCTGGCGCACAAGTACCGCTATTTCTTCGGCCGCCACACCGCGGCTGCATGGCTGATCCTGCTGCCGCTCGGGGTGGTGACGTGGGGACTGGTCCATGCGTCGGGCATCCACGCAACGGTGGCCGGCGTCCTGCTGGGCTTCGCCATCCCTGTGATCCGTTCACAGGCTGCGGGCGGGCCGGAAGCCGGACCAGGGCTGGCCGAGATCTTCGAGCACCGGTTCCGGCCCATATCGGCGGGCGTCGCGGTTCCGGTCTTCGCGTTCTTCTCCGCCGGCGTCGCGGTGGGCGGCTGGGAAGGGCTTGGCTCTGCCCTGGCCGATCCCGTGGCCCTGGGCATCATCGTGGCGCTGGTGCTCGGAAAGCCGATCGGCATCATGGGCACCACCTGGCTTCTGACGAAAACCAGCAGGGCGCGCCTGGACGAGTCCTTCACGTGGGTCGACGTTTTCGGGGTGGCGGTCCTGGCCGGCATCGGGTTCACGGTGTCCCTGCTGGTGGCCGAGCTCAGCTTCGGGCAGGGAAGTTTGCATGATGACCACGCCAAGGTGGGAATCCTCACTGCGTCCCTGCTGGCGGCGCTGCTGGCCACGGCCGTGCTGCGGACCCGGAACCGCCAGTACCGCGCAGCTGAAGAAGCCGAAAAACTGGACGCGGACCAGGACGGCATCCCGGACGTGTACCAGGAGCGCCCCTAGGCAAGGCCCGGGCCTTTACTCCTCGAGGAGGGCCTGAATGCTTTCGCGGGCCGCATCAGAGCCCTTGCCACTGACCGCGCCCACCACCACTGCCGCCGTGTCACGGAGCCTGGTCTTCCTTACCCCTGAAGACCGGCTGAGCTCATGGATGGCCTCGTCCTGGGTGCAGCGGTTCTGCGCCATGATCACGCCCACCGCCATGTCCACGGTCGCCCGGGACTTCATCGCAGCGGCCAAGTCTTCACTGGTATCCCGCAGGTTGCCCAGCCTTAGCGCCAACCGCAGTGATTTTGCCGCGTTTGCCACAAAATTCCGGGCAGTATCAATGTCCAGAGGTGAGAGGCTGCCGGGGTTTTCCGCGTAGAGGTTCACCACGGCTTCGGCCTCGCCGGCAAGTTCCAGCGGGATGGCAAGGATCAGTCCGATGCCCTGATCCCTTGCCACGCCAACATACTCGGGCCACCGCCCCTCCCTTCTGAGGTCCTGGACGAGGACGATTTCGTGCCGCCGGAGGGCGGTGAGGCAAGGGCCGTCGTCGAAGGCGTTCTGGAGCTCATCCAGCGAGCGGGCACGCTCATCGCTGCTGGCCACCACGCTTGGTTTCCGGTGCCTGACCACGGTCACGCCGCAGTGGAGCTGAGTCGAGGGAGTGGACAGGGTGGACGCCGTGAGCACCGCCAGTTCCTGGAGGAACGCCGTGACGTCAACACTGTTGAGTACCAGCTCGTGCAGTTGGCGGTCCTCCGCGGAGATCAACGGCTCTCCGCCGTCCTCCCAACTACCCTGGGACTTGTCCTCGCTCAAACCCGGCCTCCTTCACCAAAAATTTCTTCCGGTTTCAGAGGTTACTTTCTCCGGGCGCCGCGGGAAAGTAGCTCAGGCCGTGGCCAGCGGCTTCACTTGCGCCTCGACGTGCCGGATCTCCAGCGCCTCGGGATCCAGCAGCTTGCGCGTGCCGGTCCTGGCGTCCAGGATCCAGAACAGTTCCAGGGCGGGAACGACGTCGGTGACGCGCCCCCGGTGGAAAAGCTTGCCGTTGTGCCACGCCTCGATCTGGTCGCCGATGCGAAGCTGGCCCGTACGTACTCCTTGTGCCTCCATAATGCGGTGCCTCCTGCTGTTGTATCCCCGTAGTCACAGCTTGCCCGGCCGAGGTTGCTGAAATGTTTCAACCGGGTGTTTTTTCTGTGTCCAGTCAGGAGGGATCACGACGGCGGGCTGGCACGGCAGCGCGGCAGGGCCTCGGCAGTATGCGAATTCAGGACGCGGCCTCGCGCCGGGCTGCTGCCACCGCCTCGTCGATGCCGCCGGTCCAGGGCTCGCCGTGGCCAGGCAGGACCAGGGAAGCCCCCGTCTGAGCCAGCTGGGTGAGGGTGTCCAGGTTCTGGCGGCTGTCCATGGTGGCGGCGCCGGCCACGATGCGCGGACCGGTGCGGCCGGAGTACGGATCAAGCGTTACCAGGGCATCCCCGCTGAACAGCACGTCCCGGTCCCGCAGGTAGAGCCCGCAGTGCCCGGCCGTGTGGCCGGGGGAGAACACCACCTCGGGCTGCCCCGGCACCGGGAGGGTGCCGGTCTGCGCAGGAAACAGGGTCAGCTCGTCCACGCCCTTCACCCGCAACGCGCCCGCTCTGGTCATGCTGGCGAGGACGGGCAGGCCTTTCGGGTGGGCCAACGCGAACACAAAACGGGATTTTTCATGCTGGTACCGGTAGGGGTGGCGGGCGATAAACGAGTCGCCGCCGTGGACCCAGACCGGCACCTTGAATTCGGAATGCAGCCGGTGCGCCAACCCCAGGTGGTCGAAGTGCGCGTGGGTGAGGACAACGGCCTTGATGTCGCCCATCCCGTGCCCAAGTCCCCGAACGGAATCCTCCAGGGATTTCCACATGGCCGGCAGCCCGGAATCCACCAGGGTCAGCCCGTCGGCGCTTTCCACTAAGTAGAAGTTGACGAAAGCTTCGGAGACGCGGTGGACGCCCTCAGCCACGGTGGTGAACGAAGCGCGGCCGGCCGCAGCCTGGGTCATCGCCGCGCTCCCGAAACCCGCCGCGCTCCCGAAACCCGCCGGGCTCCTGAAACCCGCCACAGCAGCCGACCGGCGGCAACGGCACCCAGCCCGGCCAGCACCCACGGTCCGCCCACTACGAAAGGATCGATCCATTGGTGGTTGACGTCGGCCCGCTTTTGCCCGAACCGGGAGCGGACACCATGCCGGGAGAACTCGCTGAGCACTCCGGTTTCGGTGACGGGGTTGTCCGGCCGCAGCGTGCCCAGCGAACGCAGGTGGTGTTCCCACGCGTCCACCCGGTCCGCGGCAATCAGCAGCAGCCAGTGTGCGGCCCGGCCCTCACTGAACCGGGCGTAGGCGTACTTCCGGATGGCCCCGGATGCCCCGGCAAGCGGGGCCGATGTACCGAAAACGGGGGTAAGGAATGCGTGCTCGATGGAGCGTTCCCGGGGCCATTCCTCGGGCTGGCGCTCGGGAAAGTCCCAGTGCGCGCCGGTCTGGATGCCCGGCTGTTCCCGCGGGAACGAGGGGCGGTCCGCCGGGTCCCGGTCCACGCCCCAGCCGGGAATCCGGGCCCGCAACTGCTCCGCGGACTCCCTGGGCTCGGGCTTGCCGGCGATGTACGGCGTGGGTGTTACAGCCATGATGGATCTCTTCCCTTCAGTCCGGAATGCCTGGGCGGTTCAGGCCGGGGTGGAAACGATGAGTGGCTTGATGCAGTCATCAAGCTTCGCGGAGAAGATGTGGTATCCCTCGGCGATGTGCTCCAGCGGGATGCGGTGGGTGACGATATCACTGGGCTTCAGGTACCCGTTCCGGACGTGTTCGAACAACCGCGGCCACTGCCGTTTCACCGGGCACTGGTTCATCCGCAGCGTCAGGCCCTTGTTCAGCGCGTCGCCGAACTTCACGGCACTGAAGATCGGCCCATACGCGCCCACCACGGACACCGTTCCGCCTTTGCGGACGGAATCGATGGCCCAGTTCAGGGCAATGGGCGAGCCGCCCTGCAGCTTCAGCTTCGCCGCGGTCACGTGCTGCAGGAAGTTGCCGTCTGCCTCGGCGCCCACCGCGTCAATGACGACGTCGGCGCCCAGGTAGTCGGTGGCCTTTTTCAGGTGCACCACAATGTCGTCGTACTCCACGAAGTTGTACGTCTCGGCGTGAGCGAACGAACGGGCCTTCTCCAGCCGGTACTCCAGATGGTCGATCACGATCACGCGCCCTGCGCCCATCAGCCAGGCCGACTTCGCGGCAAACAGGCCCACCGGCCCGGCGCCGAACACCACCACGGTGTCGCCCTCAACAATGTCTCCCAACTGGGCGCCGAAGTAGCCGGTGGGCAGCGCATCGGTGAGCAGGACCGCGTCCTCTTCGTCCATCCAGTCCGGAATTTTGGCGGGCCCCACATCGGCGAACGGCACGCGCACAAACTCAGCCTGGCCGCCGTCGTAACCCCCGCAGGTGTGGGAGTAGCCGTAGATGCCGCCCACCGCCGTCGCGTTCGGGTTGACGTTGTGGCAGTTGGAGTAGAGGCCGCGGGAGCAGAAGTAGCAGGAGCCGCAGTACACGTTGAAGGGGACCATCACCCGGTCGCCCGGGACGAGGTTCTGCACCGAAGGACCAACCTCGTGCACCACTCCCACGAACTCGTGCCCGAACGTCATCCCCACCCGGGTGTCCGGCATCATGCCGTGGTACAGGTGCAGGTCGGAGCCGCAGATCGCCCCCGTAGTGACGCGGACGATCGCGTCGTTGGGATGCTCGATCTTGGGAATGTCTTTTTCTTCGACGCGGATTTTGTAGGGGCCGCGGTAAACCATTGCTCGCATGAGCGCCACCTCAGATGTCGTGGCTCGCAGTGCTGTTCCCTCGCCTGCTGGAACCACCCCGCTGCTGGAGGCGCACCGCGTGCCCTACGTTTCCACCTGGTGGCGGGGTTGGTCAAGGGTTCTGCAACCCGTCACCCGGCAGCGGGGTCCGGCGTGCTTAAGGCGGCCGACGGCGGGTAGGGACCAGGTGAAAGGCTCGCCGGAGGAGGGGGTGCGGAAAGTGTCACGGGAAGACCGCATTGGGCCAGCGACCGCGAAAGTCCCCGGCAAGGCTCCCGCCTTCCTCTTCGGCATGGGAATAGGCGGGTTTGTGGACGGCATCGTCCTGCACCAGCTGCTGCAGTGGCACCACATGCTCAGCCACACCGAGGCCGGTAACACCAAAACCGTGGCTGGCCTGGAACTGAACACTTTGGCGGACGGCCTGTTTCACAGCGCCATGTGGGTGCTGGTGGTGGCCGCAGCTGTCCTCACAGTCAGGGCCCGGCGGCAGGGACGCTTGTCCGCGGGCTGGCGGTTCCACACCGGGCTTGTGCTTTGCGGCTGGGGCGCTTTCAACGTCATCGAGGGCCTGGTCAACCACCAGCTGCTGCAGCTCCACCATGTGCGGGATGATCTGGGCGGCCCGCTGGCCTGGGATGTTGGCTTCCTCGCGATCAGTGTGCTCCTTGCTGTGGGCGGGTGGCTTCTTTTTAGGGGAGGCAAACGTCTGGATATATCGGCTCCGCTGTCGCAGGATAGTAAGCATGCTGATTAAATCGGCATCAGGGATCGGGCCGGGGTCCAAAAATCCAGATGGTCGAGAGGACATACTCATGGTTTTCTTTCACAAGCAGGAACTTCAATACAAGTCGACGCCGGATAAGCCGGATGCCGTCTATGCCCGCAAGCTCCAGGAAGTGCTGGGCGGGCAGTACGGCGAAATTACCGTGGCCATGCAGTACTCGTTCCAGGCCTGGAACGCCCACATCCCGGGGAAGTACCGGGACATGCTTTTCGGTATTGGTGCCGAAGAATTTGGCCATGTTGAGATGCTGGCCACCATGATCGCCCAGCTGCTGGAAAAGGCGCCCCTGGGTATCACCGGCGACGCCGTCCAGGCCGATCCCACCGTGGCAGCCGTGGTGGGCGGCACTGACGTTCAGGCAGCCATCGTGGCCGGCGCCGGCGTCCGGCCTGTGGACAGCAACGGCAACCCCTGGCAGGGCAGCTACGTCACCGCCAGCGGCAATCTGCTCGCCGACTTCTGGGCCAACGCCAACGCCGAGATGCAGGGCCGGCTGCAGGTGGCCCGGCTGTACCACATGACTGACGACCACGGCGTCCGCGATATGTTGTCCTTCCTGCTGGCCAGGGACACCATGCACCAGAACCAGTGGGTTGCCGCGGCCCGTGAACTGCAGGAAGAAGGCAACGAGAACTTCCCGGTGCCGAGCAATTTCCCCCTCAATAAGGAGATGCGGGACGTCGCGTACCAGTACCGGAACTTCTCCGACGGCCAGGCCGCCGCTGAAGGTTCCTGGGCCAAGGGCCCCACGCCGGACGGCCTTGGCGAGTTCAGCTATGTGGCAGAGCCCCCGGCCGGTGTTCCCATGCCGCCGCCCACGCACCCTGATTCCCGCTTCTACGGCACCACCGAGCTGCCCAACACCATGGAAAAGGCCGCGGGGACCATTCAGGACAAGCTCAACAAGGAGTAAAGCGCGACGGCGGGCGGCGGCTGTTCAGCAGCGGGCAGCCGTCCCCCGGGTAGTGTCCGACGCGCTGAAACGCTGGCGCCGCCGAAATTCCGGATGCGCCGGCGTTTTGTTGCGTCGCAAGGTATTTTGCGGGTCAATATCGCATGGAGAAGCCCCCTGCCGGCTGGTCGAGGAATGACCGGCGGGCAGGGGGCTTTGGGGTGGGTGTTACGTCTCGGGGTTGAGGTCCCTGACGTTGCGTTCCCCGATGTCCGCGGCGCCCAGGACGTTGGCAGCGGGGTTGTCGGCGGGTGGGTTATCCCGGACACTCAGCTCGGGGTGGTGCAGGTCCAGGGCGGGCCGCTCGGAACGGATCCGGGGCAGCGAGGTGAAGTTGTGCCGCGGCGGCGGGCAGGACGTGGCCCACTCCAGGGAGGCGCCGAAGCCCCAGGGATCATCCACGGTGACCTTCTTGCCCCTGCGCCAGGTGATGTAGACGTTCCAGAAGAACGGGATCAGGGACGCCCCCAGCAGGTAGGAGCTGATGGTGGAGAACTGGTTCATCCCGGTGAACTGGTCCTCGGGCATGTAGTCCGCATACCGGCGGGGCATGCCCATCACGCCGAGCCAGTGCTGGATGAGGAAGGTGCCGTGGAAGCCGAGGAACAGCATCCAGAAGTGGATCTTGCCCAGGCGCTCGTTCAGCATGGTTCCCGTGAACTTGGGCCACCAGAAGTAGAAGCCGGCGAACATGGCGAACACCACGGTGCCGAAAACCACGTAGTGGAAGTGTGCCACCACGAAGTACGTGTCCGAGACGTGGAAGTCCAGCGGCGGTGAGGCCAGGATGATGCCGGTGAGGCCGCCGAAGAGGAAGGTGATCAGGAAGCCGAGGCTCCACAGCATGGGCGTCTCAAAGGTGAGCGAACCGCCCCACAGGGTGCCGATCCAGTTGAAGAACTTCACTCCGGTGGGCACCGCGATGAGCATGGTCATGAATGCGAAGAACGGCAGCAGCACTGCCCCGGTGACGTACATGTGGTGGGCCCATACCGTCACGGAGAGGGCAGCGATGGCGATCGTGGCGTACACCAGTCCCTTGTAGCCGAAGATCGGTTTGCGGCTGAAGACCGGGAAGATCTCCGAGACGATGCCGAAGAACGGCAGCGCGATGATGTACACCTCGGGGTGGCCGAAGAACCAGAAGAGGTGCTGCCAGAGGATGGCGCCACCATTGGCGGGGTCATAGATATGGGCGCCGAACTTCCTGTCCGCACCCAGTGCGAACAGGGCTGCGGCCAGCGGCGGGAACGCCATGAGCACCAGGATCGAAGTGACCAGGGCGTTCCAGGTGAAGATCGGCATCCGCCACATGGTGAGGCCCGGGGCGCGCATGCAGATGATGGTGGTGATGAAGTTGACGGCGCCGAGGATGGTTCCGAAACCGGACAGCGCCAGCCCGAACACCCAGAGGTCCCCGCCGAGCCCCGGCGTAAAGGTGGTGTTGGACAGCGGCGCGTAGGCGAACCAGCCGAAGGAGGCGGCACCCTGCGGGGTGATGAAGCCGGAGGTTGCAATGATGGAGCCGAAGAGGAAGAACCAGAAAGCCAGCGCGTTCAGGCGCGGGAACGCCACGTCGGGCGCGCCGATCTGCAGCGGCATGATGACGTTGGTGAAGCCTGCGAAGAGCGGGGTGGCGAACATCAGCAGCATCGCGGTGCCATGCATCGTGAAGAGCTGGTTGTACTGCTCCTTGGTCTGCAGGATCTGCAGGCCGGGTTCGAACAGCTCGGCCCGGATCAGCAGTGCCATGATGCCTGCCAGGCAGAAGAACACAAATGAGGCCATCAGGTACATGTAGCCGATGGTTTTGTGGTCAGTGGAAGTGATCCAGCTGACAACCATGCTGCCTTTGGGGCGTTTAACCACCGAAGGTGCGGCGGTGGCCGACGTTGCGCCCAGGTTCTGGCCGGTGGTGGTCATTACGGTTCCGTCCTTTGCTGTGCAGGCTCCAGGGCTGGTCGTGCCGGGTTCCGGTCGAATTCGTCGCCGCGGATACCGGTGTTGCCCTTGGCCCGGAGATCTGCGATGTGGCTGTTGTATTCCTGCTCGGAAACTACCCGGACCTTGAAAAGCATCTCGGAATGGTATTCGCCGCAGAGCTCGGCGCATTTGCCGGTGAATTCCCCGGTGCGGGTGGGAATGATGTTGATGTACCTGTTGTATTGGTTCTCGCCGGGGTACAGGTCCCGCTTCTGGAGGAACTCAACCACCCAGAAGGAGTGCTGGACATCGCGGGAGTTCAGCTGAAGCTCCACCTTCTTGCCCACCGGCAGGTACAGGGTGGGCAGCCGGTCCGGTGCGCCCCAGTTGCCGTCCAGGTGGGCCTGCACGCCCGGGTCCTCATGGGCGTCTTCCTTGACGTAGTTGAAGTCCCAGGACCATTGCTTGCCGCGGACATCGATCACCACGTCGGGATCGGAAAAGCGGTCGTCCATGGCCCGCTGGTCCCGGTCAGTGAAAACGAACAGGACCCCCACAATCATGAGCGGTACGGAGAGGTAGAAGACTTCCAACGGGAGGTTGTAGCTCATCTGCCGCGGGAACCCGACGGTATTTTTCTTGCGCCGGTAGGCGATGATGCACCACAGGATGAGCCCCCAGGTGATGGCGCCAATAATCACCGCGGCAATCCACGAGTTCACCCACAGGTCTGTGACCAGGGGCGTGTGGTCGGTGGTGTCCCGTTCGCCCGGAAGCCAGCCGCGTTGGACCTCGGCTGAACAGGAAGTCAGAGCCATCACTGCCGGGATTAAGGACAGGGCGGCCGTGCGCCGCCATCTGGAAGTGTTTCGTCGAGTGGTGTTCACCGCGCGGTTCTCCTCCGGAAATGATCCAGAGGCCCAGCTGCATGAGCCCAATGTCCCATGGCGCGTGGCCAGTGGATGAGCCCACAGTAGCGCGGAACGGAGCCGCAGGGAAAGGGTTTCTGACCAAGCGCCCTCTTGGGCTCAAACCGACTCGCTGGCGATCTCCTCGGCGGCCATGGCCAGCAGGTTCCGCTGAAGGGCGGGCAGGGAGATGAGTCCCTCCACGTAGGCCTGGACCTCATACTCGCCGGCCATGCCGCTCATGCTGAAGTACCGCAACCAGAGCTCTGAAACAGTGATGTCAGCTGTCAGCAGCGCGTGGTTGAGGTGTCTGCGTTCCTCCGGCTCGTGCACATCGAATCCCATGGCTGTCCCCTTCCGCCCTGGGCAGCCCGAGTCAGGCTACGGCGGGGTAGCTGTAGAGGATGTAATCGGCAGCCGCGGGCCCGGTCATATGCAGCCGGCAATTATCCGGATGCACTCCGCACCTGAGCATGCCGGCGCGGAAGGCCTGGTCCGATTTCGGCCGGAAACCGTGCAGGGATGCCCAGCTGACGTAGAGGCCGTAGAGGCAATCAGGCCCCAGCGGGTGGTCGGATGAAGGGTCAGGGGTGGTGGCTTCATCAAGGAACTGCTGGAAGTGGGAGGACGGCATTTCACGCTCTATCCGGTTCTGCACCAAGTGCTGCCGGCCTGCTCCAGCAGCTGCACCCGCAACCTCTGCAGGAGGGCCGCGGGAGACGGTAATGATCCCCGTCACACTTCCGAATCTACTCGTGGCGGGCGGGTGAGTACAAGGTGCGGGCACGCAACTCTTCCCATGCGTTCATAAGCATGCTTATGATGTTCTTCCTTCGACGGCAAGCAGTGCCCGTCAGCACACCACCCCGCCCCGGTATCGCCGAGGTGGGGATTGCTGAGAGGCCCCCATGCAGGTAATCCGGTCCGAGTACTCAAACCCCAACCATGTGCTGGTCCACGTCAGTGACCCGCACTTCGTGGAAGAAGGGCTGCTGTACGGCGAGCTGGATCCGCAGGCGGGGCTGGTGGAGGTCCTCAGTTCCATCGAAGCAAGCGGCCTGGGCCCGGAAGCCATCATCTTCTCGGGCGACCTCACGGATAAGGGAACCGCAGAGGCCTACCGCCGGCTGCGCACCACCTGCGAGGCCTACGCAGAGCGGATGGGCGCACAAATCATCTGGGCCATGGGCAACCATGACCAACGCGCCAACTTCCGGAAGTTGCTCCTGGACGAGGAACCGGGGACGCTTCCCGTGGACCGCTGCTACCACTTGGGCGGCCTGCGCGTGCTGGTCCTGGATTCCTCCACGCCGGGCCACCACCACGGCGAGATAACCGACGGCCAGCTGCAGTGGTTGGCTGGCGAGCTGGAAACAAGGGCCGACGACGGCACCCTCCTGGTGATGCACCACCCGCCCGTTCCGCCGGTACAGGAACTTGCGGTGCTTTCCGAGCTGCGGAACCAGGAACACCTGGCCCAGGTGCTGGAGGGCAGCGACGTCATCGGCATCCTTTCCGGCCACACCCATCACACGGTCTTTTCAACATTCGCCAACATCCCCGTGGCCGTTGCGTCCTCCACCAGCTACAACCAGGACCTGGCCCTTCCGTCCGGTGCAATGCAGGGCCTGGCCGGCGCGCGCTCCTACAACCTGGTCCGCATCCACAACAGGACGTTCGTCTCGGCAGTGGTCCCGGTGGGCGAGTATCCCCGCATGAATTCCTACATCACCGCTGAGGAGACAAAACAGCGGCTCAAGGCCGCTTCCATCAGCATTCCATCCGCTACGGAGAACGCGGGAGGCACCCCCACCGGCCTTCGCTAGGCCGCCATTTTTCGAAGAAAGGACCAGCCATGGACCAGAAACCACCCTCTTCCACCCCCGGCACCCGGCGCCGCAACGTGGCGGTCATCCTCGCCGGAGGAGTCGGCGCCCGGATGGGCCTGGACATCCCTAAACAATTTGTCCCCATCGCCGGCCGCACCAGCCTGGAGCACACGGTGGAGCTGTTCGAGCACTCCGGACTGGTGGACGAGATCATCGTCATGATGGCGCCCGGCTACATTCCCAAGGCCCGGGAAACTGCTGCTGCACAGCGGGGCTGACTCCACCCCGGACGGCAAGGCAGCTGCCAGGCCGAGCAAGGTTACCGGCATCTATCCGGGCGGGGCGGACCGCAGCGAAACTTCCTGCCGCGCACTGGAGGCCATTGCGGACAAGGACGCCAACGTCATTTTCCACGACGCCGTCCGGCCCCTGCTCGACGAGGACATCATCACAGCCTGCATCCGCGCACTCGACGTTTATTCCGCCGTCGACACCGCCATTCCGTCAGCGGACACCATCATCGAAGTGGACGACCACAACTTCATCCGCGCCGTGCCGCCCCGGGCCAAACTGCGGCGCGGCCAGACGCCGCAGGCGTTCCGGATGTCCGTGATCGCAACGGCCTACGAGCGGGCCAACCAGGACCCGGACTTCTCGGCCACTGACGACTGCTCCGTTGTCCTTAAATACTGCCCGGATGTCCCCATTTTCGTGGTGGACGGCGACGAGGCGAATATCAAGATCACCCAGCCCATCGACATCCACCTTGCGGACAAGCTTTTCCAGCTCAAGCACAAGACCGTGCTACCCGGCGGGAACACCGGCGGGCTGCGCGGCGCGAAGGTCATGGTTTTCGGTGCCAGTTCGGGCATTGGCCTGGAGCTGGTCCAGCAGCTTGAGGCGGAAGGCGCCTCGGTGATCGGGCAAAGCCGCACGGGCAACGGGACGTATGTGGAGGACCGCCAGTGCGTGGCGCGGGCGCTCGCCGAGGCTGCCGCCGTCCATGGCCGCATTGACCATGTGATCCTCACGGCCGGCGTGCTCAGCGTGGGTCCGCTCGCGCAGCTGACCGATGAGCAGCTGCACCACGATGTGGACGTCAACCTCACTGCGGCCTTCATCGTGGCGCAGGAATCCCAGAAGTACCTGGCGGCGAGCAGGGGATCGCTGACCCTCTTCGCCTCCAGCTCGTACACCCGCGGCCGCGCCAACTACACGGTCTACTCCGCCACCAAGGCGGCCATCGTCAACCTCACCCAGGCGCTCGCGGATGAATGGAGCACGGACGGCATCCGGGTGAACTGCATCAGCCCCAGCCGGACCGCCACCCCCATGCGGACCAGGGCGTTCGGGGTGGAAGCGGAAGGATCGCTGCTGCCCGCGGCGGCAGTTGCCGGGGCGAGCATCCAGGTCCTGGCCTCGGCCATGACCGGCCAGGTGGTGGACGTCCGCCTGCCGTACACGGACCCGTCCAAGGACCCGGAACTGGTGGCCCAACCATGAGCGAGGCTGTCGAGACGCACGCGCCCCAGGCCCACGCCGCCCAGGGCCACAACGCCCGGAACCACAGCCACCGGCTCCAGGCGGACCGGCGATCGCTGCGGCTGGAGGGCCCGCCCATCCCGGCGGACGCCACGTTGTCCATACTGCTCGGAGGCAGGCCCATCTGGAACGTCCGTGCCGGCGAAACCGTCACGCCCGGCCCGGATGTGTCCGTCATCGACTGGCCTGCGGCCCTCGCCGGGAGGCTCACGGGATGGGCGCGGCTCTCAGTGCTCCAGGACGGACTGCCGCTGAGTACGACGGCGACCGTCGCCTTTGATGACGCACCGCACCAGTTCGCGCTCGAGGAAGCCGGCACGGGTATCCCGCAGATCGTCAACAAGTGGGGGCGCATCGGGCGCAACTTCGCCGGCGAGCGCGCGTACCTGATCGATGAAGCCCTGGATGAGGCTTGCCGGCTGGTGGAGTGGTTGCGCGGCCGCGGGCAGGAACTGTTCGTTACCGGCGGCACCCTCCTGGGACCTGTTCGCGATGGGCGCGTAATGCCCGGCGACGACGACGTGGACCTGGCCTACCTGAGCCGGCATCAAAACCCGTCGGACATCGCGCTGGAGGGCTTCGAGCTGGAACGGGCCCTCCACGCCCAAGGCTACGAAACGGTGCGGCACTCGGCGGGGCACCTGCAGCTGCTGTTCCCGACGGCGGACGGCACGGACCGGTTCTACCTGGACATCTTCACCTACTTCCTGGTTGATGGCTGGTTCCACGGCACGTTCCACGCCCGCGAGCGCGCCGGGACGGTGAAGATTTTCCCGCTCCGCAGCCTCACCATCAACGGCAGGGAACTGCCTGCCCCGGCGGAGCCGGAGCAAATGCTGGCGGCGATCTATGGCCGCACCTGGCGGACCCCTGACCCGGCCTTCCGGTTCACCACGCCGCCGCCGGCCCGCCGTCGTTACGACAACTGGCTGGGCAGCCTGGACGGGGACCGGGAGAACTGGGAGGACCACCACAGGGGGCTGCTCCGCGGCGACGCCGGGCAGGGTGCCGGGCACACGCCGTCGTCCTGGTCTGAACCGTCGGCTTTCGCGAAGGACTGGGCCGGCGGGCTCCGTCCTGGCTCCCGGATCCTGGAGCTGGGCTGCGGCCTTGGCGCCGATGCCCGGCACTTCGCGGAGCAGGGGCACCACGTGGTGGCGGTGGACTACAGCCGGCCTGCGGTTCAGAACCTGCATGTCCCGCACGGTGGCACCGGCTCGTTACGCGGCGAAAGGGTCAACCTCAATTCCCTGCGCGAGACCGCCCCGCTGGCAAAACTAGCCCATCAGGGGGCCGGCCCGCTGCACGTGTACGCGCGGCTGCTGCTGAATTCCCTCAACGGGCAGGGCCGGGAGAACACGCTGACGCTGATCGGGCACCTGCTGAGGAACCAGGACGCACCGGCTGAGGCGGTCCTGGAAGTCCAGCCGGGAGAGTCCGCGCCGCCGTTTCCGGGCTGCCGGTTCCACGCCCCAGTGGATCTGGCAGAGCTGAAGTCCAGCCTCGCCGGGCTGGGGCTTGAAGCGGAAGATGTAACACCACACAACGGGCGCCGGGAAGAAGGCGCCGTACCTGCCAGCCGATTGAAAGTGAGGGCAATGCCATGAATGATCCCCTGATTGACGCCATCCACGAGCACGAGCCCCTGGAGGACCCGCTGGAGGAGATCAACCTGCGGCTGGCCATCGCCGCAACTGACATCGCCGAGCTCCGTGCCGAGGTTGCCCGGCTGGACCGGGACCTGGACGAATCCCGGCGGCTGAACCTGCGGGCCGCGGAACTGCTGGACCTGGTGTACGAGCACCTGGCCGGCCGCGCTGGCAGCGCGGACAGCCCTGGCAGCGCTGCAACTACGGAGAGCGCCAAAAATCCCGTTCTGCAGGGCGAAGGCGCCGGCATATGAGCGGAATCGAGATCATCGGCGCGTTCGAGAGTACCTACCTCCCCAGGCACGACAAGGACATCTTCGAATCCACTGCGCACGATGTCCAGTGGAAGCAGGACCTGGCGCTGCTCACCAAGTGCGGAATCAGCAGGCTGAGATACCCCGTCCGCTGGCACCGGGTGGAGGCTGAAGAGGGTGTCTTGAACTGGCAGGACACGGACAAGGTGCTGCACTATCTCCGCGACCACGGCTTCCGGCCCATCGTGGACCTGGTCCACCACACGAGCTATCCCCGGTGGATGGAGGGCGGCTTCGCGGATCCGCGCTTCCGCGCCGCCTACCTGCGGTACACAGAAGAGTTCGCCAGGCGCTATCCGTGGGTGGAGGAGTACACGCTCTTTAACGAGCCGTTCTCCACCCTGTTCCTCACGGGGCATGAGGGCATCTGGCCGCCCTACCAGAAGGGCCTGGACAACTTTGTGGCCCAGATTCTCAACGTAATTCCGGCCGTAGCGGAGGCCAGCCGCGCTTACGAGGAGCTGCTGCCGGGCGCCAAGCATGTGTGGGTGGACAGCTGCGAACACCACACCGGGGAGGGGGCCGGCGGAAGCGCCTACGCCACCATGGCCAACGAGCGCCGGTTCCTGGTGCTGGACACTTTCCTGGGCAGGTTCAACGGCACGGGCTATGACCCGGACGGGCCCATGGCCGAGCTGCTTCGTGAAGCGGGCGGCGGGAAATTGCAGGGCCTGGAACCGGGGCGGATCGACGTGCTGGGCCTGGACTACTACGCCCACTGCCAGTGGCACTTCGATGACAAGGGCGGCACGCCCAACACCCCGCACCCCCTGCCGCTGGCGCAACAGATCTACCTGTACTGGGACCGGTACCGGCTGCCATGCCTGCTCACCGAAACCAATGTCCGTGGCCGCACCTCGGACCGGGCCACCTGGTTCAAGTACGTCCTGGAGCAGTGCGAACGGGCCCGGCACATGGGGGTGCCGCTGGACGGCCTGTGCTGGTTCCCGGTGATCGACTCCACGGACTGGGACTCGCTCTTGTTCCGCAGCGACGGCCACATCGACCCCGTGGGCGTCTTCTGGCTGGACCAGGAGCTGGCGCGGCAGCCGTCCGTGATGTCAGAAACCTACACGAAAGCCGCGGCCGGCATGCCCGCAAAGGACCTGCCGGCGTACACCCTGGGCGAACCGGTTGCCACGTGGCTGCGCGGGTATGAGTCCCAGATGTCCCACTGGAAGTGGATACCGGCCCCTGAAGCGGATCAGGGAAACAGCCTTCCCCGCACGGAGACACGAATGGAATTGAGGATAGCCAATGCCGAGTGAACTGATTGTTTTGTCGCACCTCCGCTGGGACTGGGTCTGGCAGCGTCCCCAGCACCTGGTCTCCCGGCTGGGTTCCCGCTGTTCCACCTGGTATGTGGAGGAGCCGCTCACACCGTCGCCGGGATTCAGCGGACCAAACCGGATGAACCACATTCAGGTGGACGGCCTCCACCGCGCCTGGCTGGAGATTCCGGAGCAGGGCCACCACGTGGGCTTTTTCGACGACGTCCTGCCGGACTACATCGCGCAGCTGCCTGAACTGGTGGGGCCGCCTGCCGGCGACCGCGTGGTCTGGCTGTACACGCCGCTGGCGCTGGAACTGGCCCTCGCCCTGAACCCCACCACGCTCGTCTACGACGTGATGGACGATCTCGCCGCCTTCAAGGACGCCCCGCCCGAACTGGTGGTAAGGCAGCGGCAGGCACTGCGCCGGGCCGACGTCGTTTTTGCCGGGGGCCGCTCGCTCCACCGCTCCATGGTGCGGCAGGGCCGCACGGACACCCTCCTCTTTCCCAGCGGCGTGGAGCCGGAGCATTACAGGCTCCCGACGGCGGAGCCCCGGGTTCCGGGGCAGCGTCCCGTTGCCGGATACGTGGGCGTCCTGGACGAACGGCTGGACCTCGCGCTGATCGCGGACCTGGCGAACGCCCTCCCGGAGTGGGATATCAGGATGTACGGGCCGGTGGCCAAGATCGATCCGGCCAGCCTGCCGCAGGCACCCAACATCAGCTACGAAGGCTACACCTGCTATGCGGACCTGCCCGCCGCGATGGCCGGGCTGGACGTGGCGCTGATGCCGTTCGCGCTGAACGAGGCCACCCGCTCCATCAGCCCCACCAAAACGCTCGAGTACCTGGCGGCCGGCCTTCCGGTGGTCTCCACGCGGGTGCCGGACGTCGTCGCCGATTTCCCCGGGGTGGTGCACCTGCGCGATGACGGTGCGGACTTCGCGGCGCTGTGCCGGACTCTCGGCCGGCGGGATCCATCGCGGGGGCCGAAAGCGAAGACCCGCGAGTTGCTGAAGCAATACCACTGGGATGCGATCGCCGCCCAGATGGCCGAATCAGTGTTTGCCCACGGATCCCTGGAGCCTGAACCGGTGGGGGCCGAGGCCAGCGCCTGACGCGGCGTTGCCGTGCCGCCGCTGGTCGGGTTGGTGGGAGGGGAATCTTGCCCCTGTACCAGCGGCGCCCATCCCGGTACCGTGAAACAAGTAAGTGTACTTACCAAAAAGGTTGGCGAATCGAAGAAGCCAGGGAACAGGAGAACAGGCATGACCCATATACGGTCCATGATCGACGCGTATCCCAAGGACCTCGGCGGAATCGATGTGACCAGGCTTTCGGAGTGCATCAGCGCCTGTTACGAATGCGCGCAGACCTGCACCGGCTGTGCCGACGCCTGCCTCGGCGAGGACATGGTGGCGGACCTGGCCCAGTGCATCCGCATCGACCTTGACTGCGCGGATATCTGCGCCACGACGGGGAAGGTGCTTTCCCGGCTCACCGGGTACGACGCCACCATCACCCGGGCACTGGTGGAAGCCTGCCGGACCGCCTGTAAGGCCTGCGGAGACGAATGCGAAAAGCACGCGGACATGCACGACCACTGCCAGATCTGCGCGGAAGCGTGCCGCCGCTGTGAACAGGCGTGCGCTGAACTGTTGACCTCACTGACCTAAGGAGCTGAACAACCATGAACGAAGTACCCCAGCACAGCGAACTGCCGCTGCCGGACTACGACCACCTGCCGGCGGGAACCCTGCCGTCCCGGATCTCCGGCCTCGAGGAGGCGGACGTGGCACAGCTGGTCACCTACGAGAAGGCCCACGGGAACCGCCTGCCCATCCTGCAGATCCTGGAAAAGAGGCTCCATGACCTGCAGGGCGGCGCCGTACCCAGAGGTCCGCGGACGCCCACCACGCCTGAGGTCAACACGGGCCAGCCGGACACCCCGCAGACGGCCAGCGTGCCGGGACCTCCGATCAATCCGCCGTCGCAGGGCGATCCCACCAACCCGGCCCAGCCGCGGTAAGGCATGGAGCAGTATCACGGCCTCGAGGGCCATGACGGGCCCGGTCACGAGGAACTGACACACGACGGCCCGGACAACGAGGGCCTCAAGAACCATGGCCCGGAGCCAGCTGCGGAGAACGACGGCGGCACGGACCTTCACGCCTTCGTCCGCTCACAGCAGGGCGAATTGGAGCGGGAGTTGGCCGAGTGGGTGCGCGTGCCCGGCGTGCTGGGGGAGCCGGAGCACGCGCAGGACCTGCTCCGCTCGGCCAACTGGCTGGCAGCGGCGTTCCGCGGCGTGGGCTTTCCGGTGGTGGAGGTGCTGCCCACCGGGGAGTCGCACGCCGTGTACGCCGAATGGTGTGAGGCCCCCGGCGCCCCCACCGTCCTGGTGTACAGCCACCACGATGTACGGGTGGCCAAGCCCGAGCAGTGGGACCAGACCGCACCCTTTGAGCCGGTGGTGCGGGACGGTCGGCTCTACGGGCGGGGCAGCTCAGACGCCAAGGGGCAGGTCCTGGCCCACCTCTGGTCCCTCCGCGCCCACCTGCACCAACAATCCAGACGCTCTCTCACTTATGACCCCCAAAACCCGGACGCTCTCTCACTTAATGCGGCCAAAACCCCAACGCTCTCGCACTCCACCGGGGTTTCGACGGGCTCAACCGCCGGGAGTTCAGGCTCAACCCCCGCGCCCGCCGTCAACCTGAAGTACCTCGTAGAGGGGGAGGAAGAGAGCGGTTCGCCGCACCTGGCCCAGCTGCTGGAGGAGCAGGGGGACAGGTTCAAGGCGGACCTGGTGCTCTTCTCGGACACCCTGCTCTTCCGCGCAGATCATCCAGCCTTGTGCCTGAGCCTGCGCGGGATGCTCAGCGCGCACCTGGAGCTTACTGGTCCTGACGTGGACGTCCACAGCGGCGCCGTCTCCGGGGCGGCGCCCAATCCCGCCTTTGAACTGGGCAGGCTGCTCGCCGGCCTTCACGACGAAGATGGCCGGATCGCCATCCCCGGATTCTACGACGACATTGCGCCAGTGCCGGAGCACTTTCGGGAGGCGCTCGCACGCCTGCCGTTTACAGAAGAGGACTGGGTAGAGCGCTCCGAGTCCGGAAGCATCCTGGGCGAGAAGGGGTACACGGTTCCGGAACGCCTGTGGCTCCGGCCGGCGGTGGAGGTCACAGCTTTGATCGCCGGCGATCCTGTCGGACTTTCCAGCGCCGCCGTTCCGTCGGTGGCGTCCGTGGACCTGAGCTTCCGGACCGTCGCCGGCCAGCGTGTGGAGAAAGTGGCGGAGCAGTTCCGGCAATGGGTTCAGGACACCGTCGGGGAGAACTACGGGCACACGCTTAGCGTGGACCTTGAGACCGCCCAGGAGCCGTACTGGACTCCGGACCATCCGGCTGTTGCCGCGCTGGAACGGGCCATGGCCAGCGGCTTCCGCACCGGCACTGTGGGCAGGATGGGCAATGCAGGCGGCGGGCCGGCCGAGCTCCTCAGCCGGTCACTGGATACCCCGGTCCTGTTTTTCGGCACGGGCCTGGTGGAGGACCACTGGCATGACAGCGACGAGAGCGCCAACCTGGAGGTCCTGATGAACGGCACGGCCACGCTTGCGTGTTTCTGGGACGAACTGGCCCGGATGGAATGACAGAAGGACGACGGCGATGGACGGCTCAGGAACAGAAGGCGCCACGGCAGAGGCCGGCTCAGTCCTGGGCGCCGGCCGACGCGACGCTGAAGGGGTGCCGCGGACGTTCGGCGTCGAGGAGGAGCTGCTGCTGGTGGACCCAGGCACGGGAGAGGCAGTGCCTGTGGCCGGCGCGCTGTGGGACCTGTACGTCCGTCCGATGGACTCCGCTTCCGGTCCAGTGCTGACCGCAGAATTCCAGCAGGAAATGATCGAGGTAGTCACTCCTCCGCACGCCACCATGGCCGCGCTGGAAGCGGACATCATTCGGGGAAGGGCCATCGCGGACAGGGCGGCACAGGACGTGGGCGTTCGGGTAGCCGCTCTGGCCACGTCCCCACTTCCTGCCGATCCCCACCCGGTGCAGCTGCGCCGCTTCATGGCCATGACCGAAGAGTACGGGCTCACCGCGAGGGAACAGCTCACCTGCGGCTGCCACATCCATGTGTCTGTGGAGTCGGCGGAAGAGGCTGTGGGCGTGCTGGACCGGATCCGCATCTGGCTGCCGGTGCTGATCGCCCTGAGCGCCAACTCCCCCTTTTGGCATGGAAAAGAAACCGGCTATGCCAGCTACCGCTCGCAGGTGTGGAACCGGTGGCCGTCCGCCGGACCCTTGGAAATCCTCGGTTCCCCGGATGCCTACCACCAGCTCGTGCACGACATGATCAGCACTGGCGTGGCTCTGGACGAGGGCATGATCTACTTCGACGCGCGGCTGTCGCGGCACTATCCCACAGTTGAAGTCCGGATAGCCGATGTTTGCCTGCGGCCGGAGAACACCGTGCTGCTTGCCGGTATTGTCCGCGGGCTGGTGGAGACCGCGGCCCGGGAGTGGCGGGACGGCATCGAACCCGTGGCTGTGCCGGCGGCACTGCTCCGCCTGGCCGGCTGGAAGGCCAGCCGGTGGGGACTGCGCGGCGAGCTGCTGGATCCGCTCACCAGCCGCCCTTCCTCGGCGCTCGCCGTCGTGAATACCTTGTTGAATCACATCCGTCGTGCGCTGGAGGACAGCGGGGACCTGGACCGGGTGGAAGCACTGATTGATGATCTGCTGGCTGCTGGCACCGGTGCTGTCCGCCAGTTGGAAGTGCTGCACCGCACCGGCGAGCTGCAGGACGTGGTGGCGGACGCGATCAACTGCACGCTGTGGGCGCCGGCAGAGTAGCCCGGACACGCAAAAGCGCCGGTAGTTGGGCCCGCCAAGGTTTCGACAGGCTCAACCACCGGGGCGGGAAGCTTAGCTGTGGGCGTAGGTGAGGCAGTCGGCGTTGTCCGCGCCGGGACCCACATGGACTTCCGGTGCCTGGCACATCAGGTGGTCGTTGTGGACGCATTCGCTGCGCTGGCAGGCTCCGACGTCGGCCAGCACCTTGGGGAGGCCGCCGTGCATGCCGGTGTCAATGAACGTTGCGCAGCTGGCGTGGTTTTCGGCGCCGCTGACGGTGATGGCGGCGGCGTTGCAGTTTGTATGGTCGTTGAAGGAACAGTTGGTTACGCTGCAGTCTGCGACGTGCGATGTCATCTTTTAAGACCCTCCGTACTTCGGCAGCCCGGTTTGGCCGTCCTGTGTTGTCCCACGGTAGGCGCGACGCGGTGGATCAAAAAGACCCAATTTGTTGACGTAATTCAAGCTGTTGCCCAAGTGGCACATGGTCGGCCCGGAACATGGGTTATCGGCACCTTCGGCGGTAACGGGAGTATGAAGTGTCAGCTGGCCGGAAACCGCACCGACAAGATTCCCGCCCGATTTTGCTCCACCCTGGTGCCCCTGGCCCTTTAAAGGAATATTCTGCTGAAGAATCACGGTGATGCGTGCCACAGGGCAACGAGCCCCTAGGCCAGGAAACTTACAAAGGCAATTGAGCCAATCGTTCCCCCATATCGGAGTTCAAAGTGCCCATAGAAGCAGAGTTGCTGGCCTCTTTTCCGCCCGAAGTCCAGGTTCCCGCCACGCTGGTAGCCCGTAAAGTAGCGGGGTCCTCCGCGGAGATTTTCCGGATTCTGGTGGTCTTGGATGATGATCCGACGGGTACCCAGTCGGTGGCCGATTTGCCGGTGTTGACGCGGTGGGAAGTGGCGGACTTCGAATGGGCTTTTGGGCAGGGCAAGCCTGCGGTGTATGTGCTTACGAACACGCGCAGCCTGGATCCGGCCGAGGCGGCCGTCCGGAATGAGGAGGTCGTCCGGAACGCCCTGACGGCGGCGGCCGGCGCCACCGGATCCGGCACCGCCTCCGGCGCGGGGGCTGTCCCGCTGAAGGTGGGTTTTGTGAGCCGGAGTGATTCGACCTTGCGGGGGCACTTTCCGTTGGAGCCCGATGTTATTGCCGCAACGGTCGCCGCGGTCAGCGGTGAGGTGACCGACGGGGTGGTGATCGTGCCGGCGTTCCCGGACGCGGGCAGGGTGACGATCGGCGGTGTGCATTACATGCGCGGGACCGGTGCCGCGGCGGGGGAGCTGATCCCGGTCGCGGAGACGGAGTTTGCCCGTGATGCCAGCTTCGGGTTCGCCAGCTCCGAGATGGCCCGGTATGTGGAGGAGAAGTCCGGCGGCCGTTTCCCGGCAGCGTCGGTGATCGTGCTGGGTCTGGACATTGTCCGGGCCGGGGCCGGGACAGACGGTGTTCCTGCGGATCCGGAGCGTTCGGCCCGGGCGATCGCGGACGCGATCGGCGCGGCGACGGAGTCCACCCCGATCGTGGCGGACATTGTGACGGAGAATGATCTGCGCGCCCTTGCCCTGGGACTGGAGGAAGCGGAACGCCGCGGCAAGAACCTCCTCTACCGGGTAGGTCCGCCGTTCGTCCGGGCCCGGATCGGGCAGGAGATCCGGGCCGAGCTCAGCGGCGCGGAAGCCTACGCCGGCCATACCCCGTCCGAGGCTGGCGGCCTGATCGTGGTGGGCTCGCACGTGGGCGTTACGACCCGCCAGCTGAAGGCCCTTACCGACCAGCACGCCGCGGCCCGGATCGTAGAGATTGATGTTGCGGAACTGCTCCGCGCGGACGCGGACGCCTACCTGGACCGGTGCGTCGATGAGGTCACCGCTGCCCTGCACGGCGGGGACGTGATCCTGCACACGAGCCGCCTGCTGATCAGGACCGATGACACTGTCGAAAGCCTGCGGATCGCACGCACTGTCTCTGCCGCCGTCGTCTCCGTGGTAAACCGCACGCTCAAGACTTTCCCGCCCCGGTTCGTCATCGCCAAGGGCGGCATCACTTCCTCCGACGTCGCGGCCCATGGACTGGAGATCCGGCATGCGATGGTCCGAGGGCCCATGCTGCCGGGCATCGTGAGCCTCTGGGAGCCGGTGGACGGCCCTGCCAAGGGCATCCCGTTCGTCGTCTTCGCTGGCAACGTGGGTGATGACCAGTCCCTGGTCCAGGTCACACGCAAACTCAGCAACACCTTTTAGCCCCCACCACCTGAAACGATGCCTTCACTGGAGAACACCATGACCGCACAGTACACAGTCACCGTCCTTGGCCTGGGCGCGATGGGCCTGCCGATGGCGGCCCGTCTCGCCACCCGGCTCACCGTCCACGGCTTCGACATCGCCGAACCGCGCCTGAAACTCGCGGAGGAGGCAGGCATCCGGACCTTCACCTCCGCCAGGGAAGCGGCCCGGGGCGCCGATGCCCTGCTGCTCGCGGTACGCAACGCCGAACAGCTCGACGAGGTCCTCTTCGGCGCCACCGGCGTCGCGGCCGTGCTCAAACCCGGCGCCGTCGTGATCCTTGGCAGCACCGTCGGCACCGACGCGGTCCCCCCGACGGTGGCCCGCCTCGCCGAACTCAGCGTCGCCCTCGTTGACGCCCCGCTCTCCGGCGGCCCCAAGCGCGCCGGCGAAGGAGACCTGCTGATCGTCGTCGGTGCTTCGCCCGAGGCCCTGGACAGCGCCCGCCCGGTCCTGGAACTGCTCGCCTCCACCCTGACCGTTGTGGGCGACAAGCCCGGCGACGGCCAGGCCCTCAAGACCGTCAACCAGCTCCTCTGCGGCGTCCACATCGCGGCCGCCGCAGAAGCCATGGCCCTCGCTGACGCACTCGGCCTTGACCAGGCCAAGACCCTCGCCGCCCTCGAAGCGGGTGCCGCCGGCTCGTTCATGCTCTCCAACCGCGGCCCCCGCATCCTAGAGGCCTACAACGAGGGCGGCGCTGAAGTCCTGTCCCGCCTGGACATTTTCGTCAAGGACATGGGCATCGTAGGCAAAGCCACCCGCGCCGCTGGCCTCGCGACCCCCGTAGCCGCGGCCGCCGAACAGCTTTACCTCCTCGGCCAGGCCCAAGGCCTCGCCGCCGCCGACGACTCCGCCGTCATCAAAGTCATCGCCCCCACCAAACGCACCGGACTTACCGAGGGATAAGTGGACCTTCGGGTGCGTCGCCACAGCTGGATGGCCTGGGCAGTCGGTGACCCCTTCCAAAGCGGGAACAGTCCCGATAGGTTTCTGAGTGTCCCGGGACAGTCCTTGTAGCCTTGACAGCTTTCTGCCGGGGCGGTTCCTCCAGGAACAGGATTCACGAAGGAGTGAAGAACCAATGGCGTACACAGCTGAAAATTGGCCGATCACCGCGGCCCTCCTGCAGTTTCCAGGAACGGACGCCCAAGGCACACCAATCAACGACGCTGACGCTTCCGCCTGGGCGGAGGTTTTCACCGAAGTCAAGGAAGCCGGCTTTGCCGACGCCGACCTCACGGACAGCTGGGTTCGTCCCGGCGATCTCAGCAAAGAACGCCTGACCGAGTTCAAACAGACCGCCGAAAGCGTTGGCATCGGCATTCCCGTCATCTCGGCCATCCGCCGCAGCGTGATCGAGAAAGGCAACTGGTCAGCCAACCTTGAGTACAGCCATCGAACCATCGACGCCGCGGCTGAACTCGGTTGCGAAGTGGTTTCGTTTGGCCTGCACCAGGCAATCACCCCGGAGCAGCAAAAGCACCTCTGGTTCTGGACGGTTGAAGGTTACAAGGATCCCGTGGACGACAAGGAAGCCTGGGACAACGCGGTGATGCGTTTCCGCGACCTCGGCCGGCACGCGGCCGAGGTGGGGGTCCTGCTCTCGCTGGAGATGTACGAGGACACCTACCTTGGCACCGGGAGCTCGTCGGTGCAGCTGGTGGAGGATATTGGACTGGCCAACGTCGGGCTGAACCCTGACATCGGAAATCTTGTCCGCCTGCACCGGCCGATCGAAGACTGGCGCGAACTCCTGGCCAAGACCCTGCCCTACTCGAACTACTGGCATATGAAGAACTACATCCGTGATGAGGACGTGGCCCGGGACAGCTATGTTGCCATGCCGGCCCCGATGGAATACGGCCTGATCAACTATCGCGAGGCATTCAAGATGGCGATCTCCGTGGGCTTCCAGGGGATTCTGTGCACGGAGCACTACGGCGGCGACGGCCTGTCGGTTACGGCCAGCAACCAGGACTACCTGCGCCGCCACGTCCTGCCGAAGACCGACGGCTATGCCCTGGGCACGAGCAAGGTGGCGCAGGGCCGGCAGCAGCCCGCCGGCGCCGGCGCCAGAGTGGCCGGCTCCTGAACAGATGGCAGGCCCCCCGCGCGGCGCGGACCCCGTACCGGAAACTAATAATCCAACACGGATTCGATGAGGAATCATGACGCAGATTTTCGATAATCCCGCCGAGTTCGCGGATGAGGCACTGGACGGCTTCGTCGCGGCCTACCCCGGCCATGTCGCCCGGGTGGACGGCGGCGTAGTCCGCGCCACCGAGGTTCCCGCCGGGCAGGTCGCCCTGGTGATCGGCGGCGGCTCCGGCCACTACCCGGCGTTCGCGGGGCTCGTGGGTCCGGGCCTGGCCGCCGCCGCGGCCTGCGGGAATATCTTCGCCTCACCAGCGGCCGGGCAGGTCTACCGGGTGGCGAAAGCCGCAAACGCCGGCGGCGGTGTGCTGCTGAGCTACGGCAACTACGCCGGGGACGTGCTGCACTTCGGCCAGGCCCAGCTGCGCCTGAACGCCGAAGGGATCGAGACCCGCACCGTCCTGGTCACCGACGACATCGCCAGCGCACCGGTGGAGCAGATCGAAAAGCGCCGCGGCATCGCCGGGGACCTTACCGTCTTCAAGATCGCCGGCGCCGCCGCCGAAGCTGGCCTCAACCTGGACGAGGTGGAGCGCCTCGCGGTCCGGACCAACCACCGCACCCGTTCGCTCGGGGTGGCGTTCGGTGGGTGCACCCTGCCGGGCTCGGACGCGCCGCTGTTCAGCGTCCCGGAGGGCCAGATGTCACTCGGCCTGGGAATCCACGGCGAGCCGGGCGTCTCCGAACACCCGATGCCGACCGCCTCGGAGCTGGCCGGGCTGCTTGTTTCCAAGCTTCTGGAGGACAAGCCCGAGGACGCCGGCAGCCGCGTGGTCGCCATCGTCAACGGTCTCGGTACGGTCAAGTACGACGAGCTGTTTCTGCTCTTCGGCAAGATTGAGAAGCTCCTCGGTGCCGCCGGACTGACCGTGGTGGAGCCCGAATGCGGCGAACTCGTCACCAGTCTGGACATGTCCGGGCTCTCCCTGACCCTGCTCTGGCTCGACGAGGAACTCGAACAGTACTGGGCCGCCCCGGCCGACACCCCGGCGTTCCGCAAGGGCAACACGCCAGCCCGGGCCCGCCGGGAACTTGCCGGCCCGGAGGCCGCCGCGTCCGAGGCGGCCGAGGACACCACCTCCGCAGCGGCAGCGATCGGGCAGCAGGCGGCGGCCGTGCTCGCCCGGGTGCGGGACGTCGTCGTCGAGTACGAAGAGGAACTGGGCAACCTCGATGCCATCGCCGGCGACGGGGACCATGGCATCGGCATGCGCCGCGGCGTGGACGCGGCCCTCGAGGCCGGACAGCGGAAGGCGGCAACCGGGGCATCGGTTGAACGGGTCCTGACCGCCGCCGGGGAGGCCTGGAGCGAACGGGCCGGCGGAACCTCGGGAGCGCTCTGGGGATCAGCGGTCATCGCCGCGGGCCTGGCGCTGGGCAACCGCCAGTCCTACTCGGCCGGGGATGCGGCCGCCGCGGTGAAGGCCTTCGCGAGTGCGATCACCGAACTAGGCAAGGCCGAACCCGGGGACAAGACCATGGTGGACGCCCTCCTGCCCTTCCGGGACACCTTGCTGGGCGAGCTCGACGGCGGCACCTCCTTGGCTGACGCCCTCGCCGCCGCTGCCGCCGCTGCACAGACAGCCGCCGACCGGACTGCTGATCTCCGCCCGCTCAAGGGCCGCGCCCGGCCCCTCGCGGAAAAGAGCCTTGGGCACCCTGACCCCGGCGCGGTCTCGTTCGGACTCATCAGCGAACGGATCGCCCAACACATCAAGAGGGAACTGACCAGGCCAGAATCTGCAACATCGGACGAGGCCACAACGGCCGGTAAGGGAGTACACAATGACTAACACCGAAGGTTGGCGCATCGTCATCGGTAACGATGAGGCTGGCGTTGAATATAAAGACGCCCTGAAGGCGCTGCTTGAAGCCGATCCCCGCGTTGCCTCCGTGGTGGACATCGGGGTCGACGCCAACGACTCCACCGCCTACCCGCATCTTGCCGTCAACGCCGCCCGGAAGGTGGCCGACGGCGAAGCCGACCGGGCGCTGCTGGTTTGCGGCACGGGCCTGGGGGTGGCTATCGCGGCCAACAAGGTCCCAGGGATCCGGGCCGTCACCGCGCACGACAGCTACTCCGTGGAACGCTCGGTCCTGAGCAACAATGCCCAGGTCCTCACCATGGGCCAGCGGGTCATCGGCCTGGAACTTGCCAAGAAGCTCGTGGGCGAATGGCTCAGCTACCGCTTCGATGAAAGCTCGGCCTCCGCGGCCAAGGTGGACGCCATCCACTCCTACGAATCCGACTGATTGGAGAATGACTGGCCATGACGGAAACACCTAAAAACCCAGGCAAGATCGCGGTGGTCGGGTCCGGCTACATGGGCGGCGGGATCGCCCAGGTACTGGCGCTTGGCGGCGCCCGGGTGGCACTGGCGGACGTGTCCGCCGAGGTGGCCCGGCAGAACTACGAGCGGCTGCTTACCGAATCCGACCAGTTCGTAACCGACGGCCTGTTCCCCGCGGGCGCCACCGAGACCCTGCGGCAAAACCTCTGGGCCGCCACGGACATCGAGGAAGCCGTGGCGGACGCCGGCTTCATTGAAGAAGCCGTCCCCGAGGTCATCGCCATCAAGCACGAGACCCTGGCCCGCATCAGCGCCGCCGCCCGTCCTGACGCCATCATCGGCTCCAACACCTCCACCATCTCCATCGCTGAGCTCTCACAACCGGTCACCAACCCGGAACGGTTCCTGGGCGTGCATTTTTCCAACCCGTCCCCGTTCATTCCTGGCGTGGAGATCATCCCGCACGCCGGGACCTCCGCTGCCACCGTTGGGACCGTCCGGGACCTGGTTCACGCCGCCAACAAGCAGACCGCCGTGGTCAAGGACGTCACCGGGTTCGTGCTCAACCGGCTGCAGTACGCCCTCTTCCACGAGGCTGCCCAGCTGGTGGAACAGGGCATCGCGACCGCGGAAGACGTCGACACCCTGGTCCGTACCACCTTCGGTTTCCGGCTGCCGTTCTTCGGCCCGTTCGCGATCGCCGACATGGCCGGCCTGGACGTCTACAACTTCTGCTACAAATCCCTGCAGACCGACTTCCCGGAACGCTTCGCGACTCCGAAAATCCTCACGGACCTGGTTGAGGCCGGAAAGCTCGGCACCAAAACCGGATCCGGCTTCCTCAACGTCCCGGCAGAGCGCACCCCCGAACTGGTCGCCTACCGCAACAAGGCCTACGTCGCCATGCAAAAGCTCCTCGAAGAACTCGGACCCGCACCCATCAACTAAAACCTGCTTGATGGGAAGTGCTGCCCGGCAATAATCCCAAACTGAAGATGCTAAGTATGGTGACTATTGCGTTTCTCAGTGGTAAATATGTATTGTTCCGCTGCGGAACCGGGCGGGATCGTTACTCACAGCGAGGTGCACGATGACGTCAATGAATCCTGCCAATCAACTTGACGAGCTGGGCCAGCGGACGCTGCGCAAGGTCCGCAACCGCCTTATGCCCCTGGTCGTCCTGCTTTACTTCATCGCTTACCTGGACCGGAACAACGTCGGCTTCGCAAAGCTGACCATGAGCGAGGATATCGGCCTCAGTGCCTCTGCCTATGGCCTCGGCGCAGGCATCTTTTTCCTCGGCTACGCCTTGCTGGAAATCCCGAGCAACGGCGGCATGTACAAGTTTGGCGCCCGTAAATGGATCGCCCGGATCCTCATCTCTTGGGGCATCTTTGCCACGGCCATGGCGCTGGTCAATGGCGAGGTAACGTTCTACGTCATCCGGTTCCTGTTGGGTGCCGCTGAGGCGGGGTTCTTCCCTGCCATCCTGTTCTTCCTGACGCTGTGGTTCCCTGCCGCCCAGCGCGTCACGGTACTGGGCATCTTCATCCTCGCCCAGCCCGTCTCCAATGCCCTGGGCGCCCCGGTCTCGGGCCTATTGCTGCAGATGGACGGCATTCTGGGCCTCCAAGGCTGGCAATGGCTCTACATCATTGAAGGCGTCCCGGCCATCCTCCTCGGCCTCCTGACCCCGTTCCTGATGACCGACCGCCCCAGCCATGCGCATTGGCTGGCGGACGATGAGCGGGAATGGCTGACCAAGACCATGGACGATGAGCTGGCACACAAGCAGAAGGGCCAGCCCCATCACTTCCTCGCAGGCCTCAAGGACTCGCGGACCATCGCCTACTCCGCGCTGTACTTCGGACTGGTCTGCGGCATCTACGGCCTCGGCCTGTGGATGCCTACCATCGTCGCCGCACTGGGCAAATTCACCACCACGCAAGTCGGCTTCATCGTTGCCATCCCGTACACGATTGCCGCCGTCTTCGTGTACTTCTGGAGCCGGCGCTCTGACCGCACCGGCAACCGGGTCATGCATGCGAGCATCAGCATGGTCATGGCCGCCGTTGGTTTGCTGGCCGCCGGATACCTGGTCCAGGTCAACGCGGTCCTGGCCATGATGGCCCTGACGCTGGCGGCCATGGGCATCTACTCCGCCATCGCCCCGTTCCTCGCCATGCCCTCGACGGCTCTGGTCGGCGCTGCCGCGGCAGCCGGGCTTGCCATGGTGAACTCGCTCGGCAACCTGGGCGGCTTCGTTGCTCCCTACGCCGTAGGGCTGTTCAACGACGCCACCGGAGACAACCGGTCCGGCCTGGTGTTCCTCGCCGCCTGCCTTGCGATCACCGCCGTCGCCACCTTCCTCTACGCGCGCCACCGCGCGGAGGGACATGTAAAGCCGGGCACGCCGGCCGCGGTCGGTGAGGAAGCTGTCGCTGCCGACGATTTCGACACCAGGAACTGACAACCATGCTACGAGAGGCCAACTGGACATGACTCCTTCACAAACGTTTCCGGCCGAGCGGACTGCGGTGCTGACGGGTGCCGCATCGCCGCGCGGTATCGGCCGGGCAACGGCGGAAATGCTCGCGAGCCAAGGCTGGGCGGTGGCGATCCTGGATATCGACGGCGACTCGGCACGGAAGGCCGCCGAAGAAATCGCGGACGTTTACAGGGTCCCGGCGATCGGGGTAGGCGCGGACGTCTCCGACCAGGCGACGGTCAACGCCGCCATTGACGAGGTCGAGGCCACGCTGCCGCCAATCGTAGGCCTGGTCAACCTGGCGGGCATCAGTTCACCGACGGAGTTCATGGACGAGACGCTCGAGGGCTGGGAGCGGGTGTTCAAGATCAACATGACAGGTACGTTCCTCGTTACTCAGCGCGTGCTCCGGGGCATGATTGAGCGGAAGCTCGGGAGGATCGTGAGTGTCTCGTCCATTTCCGCGCAGCGCGGTGGCGGCACCTATTCCAAGGTGGCTTACAGCGCCTCGAAGGCGGCCATCATCGGCTTTACCCGAGCCTTGGCCCGGGAAATGGGCCAGCATGGAATCACCGTCAACTGCGTGGCTCCCGGACCCGTGGACACCGACATCATGGGTGGCACGCTGACTGAGGAGCGCAAGGCAGACATGGCTGCGGACATCCTGGTCGGCCGCGTGGGGACCGTGCGGGACATCGCAGCCCTGATGGTGTTCCTCCTCGGCGAGGACGCCGGCTTCATCACGGCCTCCACCTACGACATCAACGGGGGGCTGCAGATTTCCTGACCCTTCGCGGGTTTCTCGTCGCACAACTCAGTCCGATAGCACAGCTCAGTCCTATAGTTGAGGTCATGGCGTGCGTTCTGCAGGGCCGGGCAGGCCCAGCCGCGCGGCGGTCTCGTCCAGGATGGTTTTCAGCGCTTTCGGGTCATGGGCGAAGCGACCCAGGAACAGGCCGGCGACGGACATATCGAGCCGGCCGATCAGGCCCGGCCCGGCGCTGCCGCCGTAGATGACCCGGCTCTCGGCCTGCCCGGGCAATGAACGCAGGTGCGTGTCCAGCCCGGTGATGACGGCGCTGATGTACTCCGGCGTTGCCGGTTCCGGCGCGCCGATCGCCCACTGCGGCTCGTAGGCCACGATAGTCCGCCCCCCGGCGCCCAGACTTGTTGCACGCCTGAACACGGCCTCCATCTCGCTAATGCACTGGCGCACCGCCTCAGTGGCAGTTCCCCGGTACCTCTCGCCGATGCACAGGACGGGCGTAAGGCTGTTGCGGTAGGCGGCAGCGAGCTTCCGCCCGATGACATCGTCGTCTTCCCCGAAGAGGCGGCGTCGTTCGGCGTGGCCGATCTCCGCATACGCTCCGCCGAGTTCTGTGATCATTGGTCCGGCGACCTCCCCGGTGTAGGCGCCTTCGTCTTCCCAGAAGATGTCCTAGGCACCAGTGCCGGTGCCGGTCGGGGCCAGGACACGGGCCGCTTCGGCGAGAACCGGAAAGGCCGGGAGGACAAAGAGTTCGATGTCACCGTTGCGCACTGCCGGGTGTGCGGAGGCTATGCCGGCAACGGCCCTGCACCAGGCGAGGGTGCGTTCATAGCCGAAGTACATTTTCAGGCTGACACCGATGATGGCCCCGGTTTGATTCCCGGCCCCGGCCCCGGTTGTGCGTGTTGCGCCCGCGGCGCGGTCAGGAAGAGATGACACCTTAAGCCTCCCGATCGGCATTCTGGGCTTGCTTGTACCCAAATCCGGCGTGGTCGGCTCCGATGACCAGGCGCCGGTTCACGCTGATGCTCATGTGTCTGTCCCTACCGTTGAGTAGCGCTGGATGAGGATAAGACTATGGCAGCTCCAGCAAAGCCGTGCCACAGCGGACCTGCCCTGAATGGAGGGTAACAAGATATTGACACCTTCCCCTCCCGGGCGCACGCTGATACCGCTGGGTGCCAGTGTTGGCACGGCGTGAGACTTACCCCAGGCCGGCCAACCTACCCCAGGAGCGGTCTGGGCGCTCCGGATGAATAGTTCCAATCACTCCCTGTCAGGAGAAGGAAATGGCCGGAGAAGCAGTCAAAGCCCTTGAGGCGAAGTCGTTCGACGAACCCGACGAACGGCGCCGTCCGCCCAAGACCGCCGTCGATGTGGTCAACATCGGAGACACCACTTTGGGCAGGTTTACTTTTGAGCCGGGCTGGCGGTGGTCCGAGACCATCAAGACCGTGGTGCACACGGACAGTTGCCAGGTCAATCACGTCGGGATCTGCGCTGCCGGAACGCTGACGGTCCAAATGGATGACGGCACCCGGGCTACGGTCACTGCGGGCCACGCCTACACCATTCCGGCCGGCCATGACGCGTGGGTGGAAGGTGACGCGCCATTCGTCGCTTACGAAATCATGAGCGCGGCTGCCTTTGCCAAGCCTGCCTAGGCCTGCAGAGCCCCGGCGCGGGTCGCGCCGCGCCGGGATCGCGGCCCTGGGGCTCCGCGCGGTGATCGCGGTGGCGCCCGGCCTCGTAGACCCAGAGGCCATCCGGACGTTCCTTGGGAGCGGCAATGGATGATTCAGAAGTCCGCAGGCCGTACGGGGGGTTGATCGCCGCCTGGAACCGGCGGGATGCCCGGGGTATGGCGGAACTTTTCCGGGAGCGCGGGCTCCAGATCGGATTCGACGGCAGTACAGCCACGGGGCCGGACGAGATCTTCCAGCACCTGGCTCCCATCTTCGAGGACCACGAAACCGCTACGTACGTCACCAAGGTGCGCGGAGTGCGCCCGCTGGGGCCCGGCACGGCGCTACTGATCGCCATCACCGGACTGGTGCCGCCCGGGCGGACCGACGTATCCCCGGCCACCCTCGCGCACCAGACCATGGTGGCCGTCCGCGAAGACGGCGTCTGGGGCATCGAGCTCTTCCAGAACACGCCGGCCCAGTTCCACGGCAGGCCCGAGCTGGTGAACGCGATGACCGCCGAGCTGCGGCAGATGCTTGCCGGGTGAGCGGGCCTAGAACTGTTCCGGCCGAACCTTTACGGCTCCGAGGGAGCGGATGAGTGCGACGGCGGTGAGGGCACCGGCCGCCATGATTGACGCCAGCACCACCACCTGGAACCGGCCGGCCTCCAAGGGGGACGCGCCGCCGAAGATCGCACCCACAAACGCGCCGGGCAAGGTCACCAGGCCGGTGGTTTTGGTCTGGTCGGTGGAGGGGATCAGGGCGGCATGCACCGAGTAGCGCGCCTGGGTTAATGTGGCCCGCCGGGCCGTGGCGCCCAGCGCCAGCCAGCCTTCCACCTGGTCCCATTGCTCGCGGACGGCTTCAAAAAAGCGGCGCCCTGCCAGCACCGCGATGGTCATGCAGTTGCCGATCACAATGCCGCCGACGGCGAGGACGTACCGCGGCGTAAACTCGATGGCCCCCGTGCCGAACACGACGGCGAGAGTCACCGTGATGCCCGCGGCCATGGTCCCTGCCACCACGGGAAACCGCTGCCAGGACCACGTCAGCCGGCGGGTTGCGGTGACGGCGGCCACCGTGAACATCACCAGCAGCGCCATCGCCACCCACCGCATCTCGCTGCCTTGGTGCCCACTCTCGTGGCAGTGGCCATCCTGATGGCACTCACCGTTGCCGTCCTCCGGGGCGCGCGCACGCCGTCGTACGTTGCCCCCGCTCTGGCCATCCTCCGCGGCGCCGCCCAGCTCGCCCTCATCAGCCTGGTGCTGGGCGGCATCATCAGCGATCTCGGCCATCAGCCCAGCCTATGGCCCCTCACCCCTTGCCCGACTGTTTTCGCCAGTGCGTCCTTCCCACCTGCACCAATCCTCAAGGGAGGGTCAGACAATTCCCGATGACAAGGGCTTCGGGCCAGCGCCGGCGGGCAGGGGATGCCTGGTACTGGTGCCCACGTCTGCAGGGGCGGACAATTGGAGCCTTGGCAGTAACTGTTGGAATTATCTTGCCGTCCCACTTTCTGGGCAACGCACCGGCTTTCCGCCCTATTGGTAAGGCCGTACAAAACTTCCGTGCGGGCATCCCTGGATGGATCATCATGTTTCAGACGCTGCTTTGTAAGCTGAACGTTGGGCACCACTGGCTGACCGTGGAGGACCCGAAAGGGACTTTTCGCCGGCACTGTACTCTTTGCGGAAAAGCAGATCGCCGTGTCGGAACCTGGTCGGGACACCTTGCCCAAGGGGATCGCCCACCCGAACACGACAGTCGAAAGTACAACTGAAAGTTCTGCTGCTGACCCCGTAACCTCCCGCCCAGTTGCTTCTGCCGGGTTGCGGTTCAGGGGGAGGACACGCCGTCGTTCCCGGCGCGGTGCCGTTGCGTACGGAAAGCAACCGGGATGGAACGGACGACGGCGGCCCGGCCTTGCGCTATTGGATGCTGCCGCCGGAGGGGGTGAGGACCATGTGGTCCGCCTTGGGCAGGGCATGCTTCAGGCGGTGCGCGGCTTCCTCGATGACCTGTTCGGCGGAAGCCAGCGTCACGCCGTCGTCCATCACCAGGGTTGCCGCGCCCTGCAGGCGGTGACCTGACCAGCGCAGCTGCAGATGCGGCACGGCAAGGACTCCCGGCGTGCCCTCGAGGGCCTGCTGGGCTGTGTCCACCAGCTCCGGTTCAATGCCATCCATCAGCCGCCGCCCGATGCTGCGGACCGTCCCCCACAAGAGGACGAGGATGGCCGCGGAGATCAGGAGGCCAACGATGGGGTCGGCCAGCGGGAAGCCGAGCATCACGCCGACGGCGCCGAACACCACGGCCAGGGAGGTGAAGCCGTCGGTGCGGGCGTGCACGCCGTCGGCCACGAGGGCGGCGGATCCGATCCGGCGGCCCACCCTGATGCGGTAGATGGCCACTGCCTCGTTGCCGGCGAAGCCGATCAGGCCTGCGGCGAAGACCCACCACAGGTTGGTCAGCGGCTGGGGGTGCAGGAGCCGGTCCACGGATTGCCAGGCTGCCACGACGGCGGACAGGGCAACGACGGCGACGATGAACAGGCCCGCGAGGTCCTCCGCCCGGCCGAAGCCGTAGGTGTAGCGGCGGGTGGCGGCGCGGCGGCCCAGGATGAAGGCGACCCACAGCGGAACCGCGGTGAGGGCGTCCGAGAAGTTGTGGATGGTGTCCGCCAGCAGCGCCACGGAACCGCTGACCAGCACCACGAGGAACTGCAGGACCGTGGTGCCCAGCAGCAGGAACAGGCTGATCTTCAGCGCCCGGATACCTTCGACGCTGGCTTCCATGGCGTCGTCGATGGAGTCGGCGGCATCGTGCGTGTGCGGGACGAACAGCTCGAAGAGCCAGCCTTTGAAGCCGCCGTGGTGATGGTGGCCGTGGTCATGATCGTGGCCAGGCTCATGCGCGTGGCTGTGCCCGTGGTCCGGCTCGTGAGGATGCCCATGATCATGCTCGGCGTCTGCGTGCTCGTGAAGGTGCTCCTGCCTGCTCATGCGTCTGCCGTCCGCTCGCGGCGGTGGTGCTCCGGTTCCCCGCCGAGAGCGTGCTCGGCCTGGAAAATCGCGTCTGCCACCAGCTGGCGCGCATGCTCGTTTTCCAGCCGGTACAGAACCCTGGTGCCGTCCTGGCGCGGGGAGACCATCCGGGCCAAGCGCATCTTGGCGAGGTGCTGGGACACTGCGGCCGGTGTTTTGCCCACTACTTCGGCCAGCTCACCGACGGCCATCTCGCCGTCGCGCAAGGCCAGGATGATCCGGACACGGGTGGCGTCGGCCAGCATGGCGAAGACCTCGACGGCCAGCTCCACGTACTGGCTGTCCGCGCTCAACGCGCAAGCACTGCTATCTGCATTCATGCGCATATTCTTGCATATAAATCTTGGTTCCCGCCTTGGCAGCCGTCGCCAGCTATGCCTACCATCTAATTAGTAACCATACTTACTATTAGTCCTGCTGTTTCCAGTGTCCAGCTGCGTATCAATGGAAGAGAGTGACAATGACGGAAAACCAGTGGCCTGCAGACTCTGCCGGAACCTCCCTCGACCAGTACGGGAACGCTTTACCGGACGATGCTTCGGCGGAGCCGGAAACGTACGTCACCACGAAGGATGCAGCAAAGCGGGAGGCGTCGAAGGTCTCGGAGCAAGCGGTTGGTGCGGCCCGCAGTGTGGCGCAGACCGCCAAGGCCGAGGCCGGAAATGTTGCAGCCGAAGCCAAGTCCAGTGCGCAGGGCCTGCTGCAGCAGGCGAAATCAGGCCTGGGCAGCCAGGCCGGCGAGCAGCAGCGGAAGGCCGCAGAGGGAATCCGTGGCATCTCAAGCCAGCTGCGCACTATGGCTGATGCCCCGGAGAAACAGGGAGTGGCCAGCGATTTGGTCCGTGAGGTAGCCGGGCGGGCGTCCTCCGCTGCTTCCTGGATCGAAGGCGCTGAACCGGGGACGCTCCTGGTTCAAGTGCAGTCGTTCGCCCGCCGCAAGCCCGGCACGTTCCTGCTCCTGGCTGCCGGTGCAGGAATCCTCGCGGGCCGGCTCGCGCGCAGTATGCAGGCAGGGGGCCGGGACGATGGAGGCCGGCCGACGCCTTCGCAGGCACAAGCCAGTGGAGCGACTGCTCCGCCGTGGGGTGCGGAGCCGGTTTACCAGGAGCAGCCAGCGGCCCCAGCAACCTACGGCGAAACCATCTACGGGGAACCTGCCCGTCCCTCCTATTCAGGCACGGAAGCGGGCGGTGTGCCGCTGAAGAATCCCGACGATCCCTACAGTGACGTCCGGGCAGCCGAGAGCCAGCCGTGAACAATCCGAGCTGACGTCAAGAACCCACCAACCAGGCCCCACCAACCGGAGGATCCGTTAATGAAGAAACTGCTGTTTGCTTTGCTCCCCACGATCATCAGCCGCATAATGCAGGCCCGGAAAGCGAAGCAGATGCGCGCTGGCCAGGCCCGCCCGCCCCGCAACCGCTTCTAGGGCCGCATGCGCAGCAGGCCGGCCTAAACGCTTGAGCGGGTGGCGCGGGCCTCCAAGCGCCGCCGCTTCATCCACCTTTCACCAAAGCCCATCGCCCGGGTGGCCAGGACCCAGTAAAGGACCCCGCAGGCCAGGGACGCCAGGACCGCGAGCCCCTTGTCCACCGGATCCACCAGCGGGTACACCAGCCAGTGCGTGACGTAGACGTGCAGCGACGCGCTCGCCAGCAACGCGGTGATCCGGTGAAGTCCGCGCGGCACGTGCAGGGTGGGCACCCAGAGCAGGATGAGGCAGCCCGCCAGGATCGTCCCGGTCCGATAGGGGTTGTCGAAGCACGTCGGCGTGACCAGGAGCGCAACCGCCGTCACGGCCGCCTTCTGCCACAACGTCCGGGACGCGGCCGCCGCCCATCCCAGCCCGAACAGCCACAGCACCGGGCCCTGGCCGGGATAGCGGCTTTCCACGAGGCCAAAAAGCAGCGGCACATCAATGGCTACCAGGGCCAGGCCGAAGGCCCAAGGCCACCGGCGCACGGCCCGGTCAACAGCAGGGATCGCCAGCACCGCAGCGAGCCCGATCAGGATGTGGACCAGGATCTCCACAAACCAAAAACGGGAATGGTCGGTCCACCCCTCCGGCCCCAGCAGCGGGTTCAGCAGGAACACGTTGTGCCAGGAATATTTGTCCGTCACCGCGAACGCGAGGCTGATGACCGCGACGCTGGGCACCACAATCCGCGCGACGCTCCGCAGTTGCCGCCGCAGCCGTGCAATGCGCGTGCCGGAGAGCTGGAAGCGGGCAAAGTTATAGCCGGCCACGGCCATCAGGACGTGGGCAGTGCCTTGCCAGTGGAAGAATCCGATGTGCGTGGAGACGATGCAGATGATGGCGACGGCACGGAGCACAATCCCCGTCTCCATCGGCGCAAGCACTTTCCGCCGCCAGCCGGACGCCCCGCGCGGCGTTTCCGGGACGGGATTGCCCGACGGCGGGACCTGGCCGGGCGTCTCGTGCGGCGCAGGCGAGGGCGAAAGTTCACAGACCGGCATCAGGTGCCAGCCCCGGGGAAGGTATCCGAGCGCCTGCTCCAGCCGGATGGACGCCGCGACGTAGGACAGTGAGTCGCCGCCCAGGGACACGAACGTGTCAGTGTTGCCCACGTCGTCCTGCTCGAGGACCTCGCTCAAGATGCGCCGGACGTCAGCAGTACCTGCCTCGGAATGCGGCGCAGCAGCGGGCCGGCCGCCGTCGTCCTCCTTTTCACCAGCCAGGGCGGCGACGGCGGGATAGTCCGGCTTCCCGTTGGCAAGGCGCGGGATGGCTTCCGCGGCAAAGAGTTCGACGGCGGCGCGCGGCAGGCCCAGGTCCTGCGCCAGGGTTTTGGCGATCAGGGACAGGTCGTGGTCGCCTTCGACCGCGGCCACCACCGCCTGGTCAGAGCCGGCGGCGGCAGCGGTTACGCCCAGATCGGCAAGTATCCGTTCCACCTGCCCCAGATCCACCCGGAGCCCCACGATTTTCACGAAACGGCTGCGCCTGCCAACAATTTCGTAGAGCCCGTCGGGGCTGCGGCGGGCGAGGTCGCCGGTGTGAAGCTCCGTGATGACCCGCCCCAAGGCCAGGTCCTCGGGCCGTTCGGCGTAGCCCAGCATCACGTTGGGTCCGGTGTACACCAGCTCGCAGGCGTCGAGCCCGGGGACCGGCTCAAGCCTGAAGGACCCGCCCGGCACCGGCACACCGATGGCATGGGGATTCTCCGCGGCCTGATCCGGCGGCAGGTATGCCATCCGCGCTGTGGCCTCGGTCTGGCCGTACATCACAAACAGGTCCCACCCCTGCCGCCGGCCCAACTCGACGTAGGAGCGGACGCGGTCAGGAGCGAGGCGCCCTCCAGCCTGCGTGATGTAGCGCAGGCTGGGCACGTCCTTGTCCGCGAAGCCCACGCGGTCCAGCAGGTCGAAGGTGTAGGGCACCGCGGCGAAGGACGTCACGTTTTCGGTGCGGACGAGTTCCCAAAAGCACGGGTCCACCACGGAAAGATCCGTCAGCGCCAGGGAAGCACCCGCCAGGAGATGGCTGTTCACCACGCTCATGCCGTAGCAGTAGGAGAGGGGGAGCGTGGTGGCGGCGGTGTCGCTGGGACGCAGCTGCAGGTACTGGGCGATGGCGGCGGCATTGGCCTGGATGCTGTCCGCGGAAAGCCGGACCAGCTTGGGCGAGCCGGTGGACCCGGACGTGCTCAGCAGCAGCGCCAGCTCGGGGTGCAGATCGTGGTGGCTTTGTTCGCGGCGCACGTCCAGGACCGCTTCCCCGTCCGACGCGCGGACCACAACGTCCGGATCATAGGCCGCCACGAGTGCCTCCCCGGCTGAGCCGCCGCCAGCGGGCAGGATCAGCAGCGGATTGCCGGATTGCAGGGCCGCGAGGTAGGCAACGAGCGAGGGCAGCGTGTTCTCCGCCTCGAGGGCAACCAGCCGGCGGCGGGGCCCGAAGGACCGGGCCACGTCATCCACGCGGTGGGCCAGTTCGCGGTAGCTCAGCGTCTCTTTGTTCGTGCTGACGGCGGTACGGTCGCCGAAGCGGGCCAGCTGTGCGGCAAAGGAGACTCCGGCCAGCTCTGTGTATGTGGTCACAGCAGGACCGTAAAAGGTAAACCTAACCTAACTCAAATGGACAATGTCTTCGTCCGCGAAGATGACGTGGAGGAGAGTTGCCGATGGGCGGGGCAGCCGGCGTCAGGCGCGGGCCTTGTACACGTCGGATCCGAAGGCGTTCACGCCCGGGTCACGGGCGCCGGCCAGGCGGGGCAGGGAGAAGAAGTCTTCGATGCTGGCCAGCAGGCTGTAGTGGTTGTAGGGCGTGTCGCTGGTTGAATCCGCGGGCGTGAACGGGGACAGGACCAGGGCGCCCACCTTCCCGCCCTCCGCGCCCCCGGCGACGGCTCCTGACGGTCCGGTCCGGCCGCCGTCGGCCTCATCCAGGGTGATGATCAGCATCCCGTCCTGCCGGAAGGCAGGTGAGGCGAGGATTGCCGGCACCGCGGTGCCCAGCCACTGGTCCGCTGCCGCGATGCCGCCGGTGGTGCCGTCCACGCAGGGCTGATCGTGCCCGTCATGGCACAGGTTCGGAGTGATGTACGAAAGGTTTGGGGTGGTGTCCGTTGAAGCGAGATCGCGGGCCAGTGCGGTGTAGTTGACCACGTTGCTGTCGCAGGCGGGGGAGTCGGTGATGGAGCGGAAGTAGACAAACGGGTTGTGGCGTGTGGCGTATTGGTCCCCCGGAGTGGCGCCGCGGTGGTCATCCTCGGCGCCGAGGGCGGGATGCTGGCACGGTGAGTGCATGTCTTCCATGTAGCCTTTCCACGTCCTCCCGGCTGAGGTCAGCTGCCCGGCGAGCGTTGGGACATCGGCTGGATATACACAGCCTTTGCCCAGCACCCGGCCCTGGCTGTCCCTCCGGGACGAGGTGACGGGGGTGAACGTGGGGCAATCCCGGGATGTGCGGTCATTTGGCGGCTGGCCGGAGATCTGGGCGAGGTAGTTGGGCAATGAATCATGGGCGATGCCGTAGTAACTGGTCAACAGCACGCCCTGGGACCGCAACGTCCCTGACAGGTAGGGTGCGGCGGACCCGGCCTCGAAAACCCGATCGTATCCCTGGTTCTCCAGGTTGATCACAAATACATGCCTGGGCGCACCGGCGTGCTCAGGCTCCGGAGGGGTCGGGGCCGGCTGACAGCCCGAAAGGAGAGCCGCAAGGACCAGCAGCAGCACCGCCAGGTGCTGCCGGGACCTCCGTTCGGGGCGGGCTCGCCGCCCTACGCCCTGTCGACTGCCGAGCACGCTGCCCTCCTTCAAGCCGAAGCGCCACGGGGCCCGCGGCAGTTGCCGGCCTCAACGGGTGGAGGCGGGGGGAGGGCGGATCGATGGCTAAACTCTCCCACAGCTTGGCCCGGTGGCGCCACGGCAATTTGTGATTTTGCCTGGGATTTGAAGCGGCAGGGGACATTGAGGACCCGATGGGCCAGCCCTGCTGGGGTTGCGGCGAGGGGTGGTCATTGGTGCTCGACCCAGCAGGCCAGGATGGTAGTGGACAGCTGGTAGGCCAGCGCGTTCCGGGTGATGTTTTCCGGTCCCAAAGTGGGGGGCAGACCCGAAGCGTCAACCTGCAAAACGAAGCTGTCTTTCTGGAAAACGGCGGATCCGTCGGCGGTTTCGTAGGCCGGGAAACCGAGGTTCGCCAGGCCTTCGATGGGTGCGGCGTCTTTGGCGAGGGCCTGCTTCGCGTCGAAGTATTTCCCTGCCGATGCCTTGTCCGCTGCCTCCTGGACGGAGATGATCAGTGTTCCTTCGGCAAGGTGGTAGGTGCAGGTGAAGGTGCTGTCAGCCCAGTTATCAACGGTGTGAGGGTCCGAGTCCAGATCCAGGATGGACCGCAACCTCTCCTTTGGCTGGTCTCCGCAGACCATGACGGCGGCGGCGCTGGGCGCTTCCGCCGCCGTACCCGGGGATGCTGATCCCTGGCTGTGGTGCCCGCCGTGGCTGCCGCTTTGCCCAGGCGCAGGTGACGCTGCGGCCGGGGCCGTCGTCGAAACGCCTGACGGTGCGGACACCGATCCGGCAGCTGTTGCGCAGCCTGCGAGGAGCAGGGACGTGAGGCCAAGGGCGGCCAAAGCGCTTTTTCGGTTGTTCATGTCCAGTCCATTCGCACCATTGGCCGCTTCGGGAAGGAGCGGTCGTTCCGTTGTCAGGCCCTGAGTTTGGCGTAGACGACGTAGTTGTCGTCGAAGAGGCCGGTGGCGGGGTCGTAGCCGTCGCAGGTGATCAACCGGAGTTCGGCCCCCGGGGTGTTGCCGTAAACCTCCAGGGTGGGAAATCCGTTTTTAGGGTAGAGGGCGCCGCGATCAACGGTGAACACGGCGATGCTGCCGTCGGTTCGCGAAACGTTGATCTCGGCGCCAGGGGTGAGTTTCCGGAGGTCAGCGAAGATGCCCTTGTTGCCGCCCAGGGCGTTGACGTGGCCCAGCATTACTGAAGGTCCGCGTTCACCGGGCGTGGGAGATCCGTTGTACCAGCCGGCCGGTGCGCCGTTGCCAGTGTCCTCCGGCACTTTCAGGGAGCCGTTGTCCTCCAGCCCCAGGTGGAGAAGGTCCGTCCGGACCCCGATCGAGGGAATACTCAGGGTGACAGGAGCCGAAGCGCCAAGCACCGCCGGAAGCTGTTGGGCGGACGGGGCTGCGGCGGCAGCCGGCGGTGCTGCGGTCACAGCCGGGGACGTAACCGCGGGAGGCACCGTCGATGAGGCGAAGGCGGAAGGGGACGCTCCGGCGTCGGGAGTGGTGCCGGGTCCTGCGGTGCAGCCGGCCAGGGAAAGCGCGAGCAGAATCCCGGCCGCCGCGAAGGCCCCGAGACCTCCGCAGTGGCCGGGATTCCTGGTTGTCACAGTATGGATCCGCTCAGTCCGGCCTAGGCGGCTTCGTTGCGGCGGCGGACGGCGTATGCTCCACCGGCCAGGGCGATCAGGGCCAAGCCGCTGCCGATGGCGAGAGCCCCGGTGTCCGGGCCGGTCTCGGTAGTGATGCCGGTGTTAGCGCCGCCTGCAGGCATCTTCATCTGGCCGGCCGTCAGGGTCCCGCACAGGGCGGGAGAGGTAGCGGCGAGGGGAAGGGTCGGGGCGAGGTCGCTCTTGGCGGCCTGGCCTGCCGCGCTGAGGGTGGCGGGGTCAAGGCCATGGACAACAACGACTGCGGTGCCTGCTTCAAGAGCGGCTTTGGTTTCCGGGTTTAGTTCGAACGTGCGGTCCACAGTGTAGGAGGCGCCCTGTCCGCCGACCTTGAGGTCAAGGCCTGCTGCCGGGCTGGTATCGCCGCTGGTGGAGAGAGTGGTGACGATGCCCCCGTAGGACGGTGCGCCTTCAGTGGTGGAGATGACCTGGTCGCCGTCCTTATCTGCCGAAGGGTCCGGGCAGGCGCCCTTGGCCCCTCCATGGATGTGCTGGACGTGCGGGTAGGGGGCATCCATGAAGGTCGCGGGCATCCCCGAAACCTTCAGGACAACATGGGCTTGGTTACCCGTGACATCAAGTGTGATGGTGCCCGAGCCGGCACTTCCGTTGAGCTGCTTCAGGGTGGATTGGTATGACCCGTCGGCGGCCATTGCAGGGGAACCGGACAGGGCAAGAGCGGCCAAGGCCAGGGTGGGGACTGCCATAAAGCGAAGTGTCTTATTCATTGGGAAAATCTCCTCATACGCGCCCGCGTGATGTTGTCGCCCAGGAAGGGGACACCAGTACTTCGCGGCAGTCCGGGCAAAGGATGGGTGCCGTTGTGGCCTGATTCACTCTGTCCCTGAACCGGGCCCGCTCCTGTACACAAGGTGGCTCTCCGCCGGTGCACCTGTGAAGCCCCACCAAGGGAGGCTGTCAGCCTGCTACAGCAGCGCCGAGGATTCCCTTCATCTTGTCCCGCAGGAACTTTTGCCCGGAAGCGCTGGGGTGTTCACCATCAGGTCCCAACAGAACGTCGGCGCGGCCGCTGAGCCATTCGTCGGCAATGGGATCGATGAACTGCACCCCCATGTTCTGCGCAGCGGAGGCGGTTGAGTCCCGCACTTCAGCCAGCACCGGGTCCGGTTCTTCGCTTCCGGACAGGGGACCGACCGCCACGAGAACCGCCTGCGGGGCCCGGGATGATGCGGCGGCGAACGTTGAGGCGGCGGCTTCCCGGAGCTCCTCGGGGTCTGCTCCCCAATCGTTGTCCGATCCAAAAAAGACGACGACGTCCGTGTCGGGGCTCACGGCCACCTCGACTTCCGTGCTGAAGGTGTTCCCGTCTTCACCGGCAACCAGGTAGCCGCTGCCGTTCTCCGCGGCATTGGTGACCTGCACCGGCCGTTTGCCGTTCAGGTGCGCCTGCTGCAGGAGCTTGGGCCATGCCTGGTTCGGCGAGGTTCCATATCCGGTGCTCAGCGAGTCCCCGATCACGACAATCCGGACCGGGGGCGCGGCGGACGCCTGCGTCCCCGGTCCGGCCGATGTGCAGCCGGCGGTCACAACAAGGAGCGCGGCAGTGCCGGCGGCCATCCCGGCCCGTACGCGAAGCGACAATCCGTCCACCACCCCTCCAAATCCCGCTAGCGAGGAACCACAGTGAAGAACTCATGTTAACCCGCCTCCTGCATACGAGTGGGTCAATGGCATGAGGTCTGCGGAAAACCTGCGGGAGGTGATGGGGCGTCTGCGGGAAGCCCGCGGGAGGTGATGGCGCGTCGGGACTCCAGCGCCTCAGGCAGCGGGAGCAGCGGCTTACTGCGACGCGGGACGTGTGCCCGCGTCGGTGCTCGACCCGGTGGTTGGAACGAAGTTCCAGTCGAAAGACCCGTCGTCCCGTAGCGTCAGCCGAAGGAACCCGTGCGTGTCGCTGAACCGCTTCTCGATATACGAGGGGTGGCTGGTGAAGGGGCGGAGGCCGGCTCCTCCAGTGGAAACCTGGAACGCCGTCATCCCGTCACTGACGCACTGGTCCTCATTGTTCACCGGACATGACCGTTCGTAGTTGTGTTGTGACCCTGACAGGGTCAGGCGGACACGATACTTCCACATCACGTCGATCCATGGCTTGTGTTCCGCGGCCCGTCCATGCGCCGGCGTGTCCGACGTGAAATACGGTTCGTGGTACACCACGGCCAGGTGCTTGCCCGCCGCCTGGGCTCCAGCGAGGTCGTTGTCCAGCCAGGTGGTCACCAACTCTGCCTTCGCGGGCTGATACCGCCAGTACGCGGACGGCACGAACGCGAAGTGCCAGTTCCCGAAGTCCTTCGAGTACGGTTCCCCGTTCCCGATGAACCCGCGCTCTTGGTTGATCGCTGCCTTTTCCGGGGACCCCGGGCATTGGCCATCCATGAATTTGTCGAGGTCTTCGTTGCGGCCGGGTTGCCAGTCGTGGTTGGGGGCGGACACCCAGTACAACTTTGGCTCCGTGCCACCCCACAGCCGCTTCCAGTATTTTACGTAGTCTTCGCAATGCGGGGCGCTGTACTGGAAGTCCCCGAGCCCCAGGAACGCGTCAATCTCGTTGTCCTGCTCGAGCCGGGTGATTGCCGCACCATTCCGGCCGGACGGGCTGGCGGGCGCAAAGGACCTGACGCCGTTCATGTCACCTACGGCAGCAATCCGAACACCCTCAGGGAACTGCTGGTCAGGCGACGGCGGGGGGCTGGTGCAACCCGCGGCAATGACCAACAGCAGGGCTGTGGCGATTGCGGCCACGATCCGAACGGCTCCAAGACGAGAGATTGCTGCCTGCATCCGATAACCCTTCGAGAAGACGGACCGCGCGGTGGCTTCCGATGGATGGCCAGGCGCGGTGGATAAGCCAATGTTCCTCCTGCAGGACCCCGCCCGGAACCCACTACCACTACCCTGCCGCAGGTAGGGGTGCCGGCAAATCATGGACAGCCCTTCGGTTCACCCGTTGTCAGTTAGCCACTGTGAATGGAATGACTGTCACCCCGGAATTTGTCGAACCCAGAGTGTTATCACGGCACGACGTTCGCAGGTGCAGTTTATGGACGCCGTTGGTCAGAGTCCTCGTATCGATCGAGACGGGGGCGGCCCCGAACGGCTCCGGGCCGTAGGGACCTGCAGCGTCCCAGAGCACTCTTCCGGCGTTGGACGGAACGGCATGAAAGTCCGGGTCGATCGAGATGAATGAGTGGGTCGCCGGAAGCGAGCCGTCGGGGTGGGTGGTCAGGCCGACCACGGGAGACCAGATTCCTGACACCGGACTGTCAGGAATGGGGACGGTACGCACCGAGGCTTCGCAGTACAGCGCGTGGGTGTACCAGCCCTTGCCCCGCAGGAACGCATACCGGGATACGTTGGACACGGACTTGCCGTTTTGGATGTTGGCTTGCCAGTTGAGGTTGGCTTGCATTTCCTTGCCGCCCGCCTGCGGGACGAACGCGCGAAAGCGAACCTCCTCGGTCCCGGCGTGGTTGAATGCCGAAATTGGCCATGAAAAGGTCACCCAGCGCTCACAGGTTCCAGTGCACACGAAGTCGCCCTTGCCTGTGCTGCTGGATGGGCCCGGGCAGGTGAAATTCGCCGCTGCAGCCCGCAGGTAGCACTTCTGGACGGTGGTTTCGGCGTCGGGGGTCTTGAACACCATGGAGACGTAGTTGGCCTTGCCCGGGTTGTCATGGAGGATCACCCGTACATTCACCGTCAAGTTCCCGGAACTGATCGTTTCACGTTCAGGTATGCAGGCCCCCAGGTGGGTATGGCCGGTATTGGTGGTGGAGTTGTTGGCTTGGTCCGTGTCCGGCACCCACCACGCCTGGGCATCCACAAACTGCCGGGTTTCGTTGTACGTGGTGCCGTCGGCGGGAGGGGCGCCGATGCAGGGTCCGGCCGCAGCCTGAGCAGCGCCCGAAGTCAGTGCAGGCACGAAACCACAAATCAACGCAATGCCAATTACCAGTCTTAAGAATCGCCTCATGACCATCCATCCTCCGGGCCCGCCGCCGCATGCCGAACATGATGATGGCAGGATTCATTGACGCCTCGGGCGTGCGCGATTCCGCGCCGGCCAAGGCGTTGTGTGTGTCGGTTCGGGAGGCTGCGCGTGCGTTCTTCCGGTCGCCGGCGTCCCAGCGGCGAACAGTTAGATGTTCCGATGTAGGTAGGGCCGGATAAAGTTCGGCCAGTATATGCACAGGGTTAGAGGCAAACCAGAGTGGCAGGGAAGCATTACGGCGTCGTCCCCTTCAATGACGGGACGACGCCGGCGCGCATCCTGTGCAGGAGGTGATGGGGCGTCTCAGAAAAACGTGCGGGAGGTGATGGCGCGTCTGGGGGAGTGGGAAGGACGGGCCCGGCCCGCTTCCGGAACCCGGGGGCGTCAAGGATTCGTCAATAAAAGTCCGTTTCCCCGTCATGCGGTTTTTGCCGGTGTTAGCTTCGGCCTGGACGCGGTGCACTGCGCAACGCTGAAAGGAATCCATGACCACGTTGAGCAGGCCTCCGGCTGACCCCTCGGCCCCCAGACCGCACGGAGCGGCAGCAGTGCGGGACTGGTTGCTGTTCGGGCTCCAGGACAGCAAAGGCGCCCACCCGGGCCCCGGCGGGACAATAGCCGTCCACGAGAAAAAGCATCCGTGGTGGCAGGTTATGTGCCTCACGGGCGTGGACTATTTCTCCACCCTTGGATACCAGCCGGCCATCGCAGCCCTCGCCGCCGGCGTCATCTCGCCACTGGCCACCATGGTGCTGGTGGCCGTGACCTTGCTGGGCGCACTGCCGGTGTACCGGCGGGTTGCGGGCGAGAGCCACCGCGGGGAAGGCTCGATCGCCATGCTTGAGCGCCTGCTGCCTCGCTGGGGTGGAAAGCTCTTCGTCCTGGTCCTGCTAGGGTTCGCCGCCACCGACTTCATGATCACCATGACCCTGTCCGCGGCTGACGCCAGTGCGCACCTCATTCAAAACCCCGTCGCCCCCGGCTGGCTTCAGGGCCAGAATGTCCCCGTCACCCTCTTCCTGCTGGCACTGCTGGCGGCGGTGTTCCTGCGGGGGTTCCGGGAAGCCGTCGGCGTCGCGGTGGTCCTCGTGGTCCTGTACCTGGGCCTCAATGCTGTGGTCGTCGCCGCCACGCTTATCCAGGTCTTCGCCCACCCGCTGGCAATGGACAACTGGTGGACCAGCCTCTGGACTTCCCATGGCAACCCGCTGATGGCCATCGCCATCGCCCTGCTGGTCTTCCCCAAACTTGCCCTTGGCCTCTCAGGGTTCGAGACCGGCGTCGCCGTTATGCCCCAGGTGCGGGGAGAGGAGAACGACACCGAAGAGAACCCGGCAGGCCGCATCCGGGGAACGCGGCGCATGCTCACCACCGCCGCCGTCGTCATGAGCGGATTCCTGCTCACCACCAGCTTCATTACGGTCGTCCTGATCCCGGAGGGGGAATTCCAGCCCGGCGGCGAGGCAAACGGGCGTGCCCTGGCCTACCTCGCCCATGAATACCTCGGCGTCGGTTTCGGCAGCATCTACGACGTCAGCACCATCGCCATTCTCTGGTTTGCCGGAGCCTCCGCCATGGCAGGCCTGCTGAACCTGGTGCCCAGGTACCTGCCCCGGTACGGCATGGCCCCTGCCTGGGCCAAGGGAGTGCGGCCGCTGGTACTCGTCTTCACCCTGGTCGGCTTCCTCATCACCTTCCTCTTCAAGGCCGACGTCGACGCCCAGGGCGGCGCGTATGCCACCGGTGTCCTGGTGCTCATGACCTCCGCGGCTGTTGCCGTCACCCTCTCGGCCCGCCGTCGGCGCCAGAACAAGCGCAGCTTTGGCTTCGGCGCGATAGCCGTGGTGTTCAGCTACACCACGGTTGCCAACATCTTTGAACGGCCCGAAGGCATCCGCATCGCAGGGGTCTTCATCCTGGGCATCATCGCGATCTCCCTGCTCTCGCGCGTCCGCCGCTCCTTTGAACTTCACGCCACCCGCGTCCACTTGGACCGGCCGGCCTTGGAGTTTATGTCCGACACTCTCGAAGGCCCCATCGCCATCATCGCCCATGAACCGCTCCGGACGTCCCGTGAGGCCTACCGCCGCAAGCTCGCCTCAGCCATCGAAGTCAGCCACCTCCCGCTCGACCGGGAGGCCCTGTTCCTGGAGGTCATCGTGGATGACTCCTCCGACTTTGAAACAGAGCTCCAGGTTCACGGCGTGGTCCGCCACGGGTACAGGATCCTCGAAGTTCACGGGCCCGTTGTCCCGAACACTATCGCCTCTGTCCTGCTCCACATCAGGGACGTCACCGGGCTGATGCCGCACATCTACTTCCGCTGGACCGAAGGCAATCCGGTCACCAACCTGGTGAGATTCCTGTTCCTCGGCGAAGGCGAAATCGCTCCCGTCACCAGGGAAGTGCTGCGCGAGGCCGTCCCGGACGTAACCAGGCGCCCCTGGGTGCATGTCGGCTGATGAGGCCTTTCACGCCTCGGTGCTTCCCCGAGCGGCCCGTCTAGGAGTTGGAGTCGGAAACGGCGGAGCTTACGGCCGTCGGGCTGTCGTATTCCCGGTCGGGGATGGCCTCGAGGGCCTCAAGCACGTTGCTGTCGGCGCCCGAGTCCTTGGCTTTGGACAACAACGCCTCGCGGCTGGCGGGATAGTCCACGCCGCCCAGGAACTTTTGAATCTGGATGGGGTTCGGAGTTTCAGCCATGATGTCGGTTTCCCTTCTGGTGTCAGCTCTGATGTCTGCGGCGTCTCTTCCTGCAGGTGGAGCCGCCGCAGGTGTTCATCGTAGGCCTGGACGTTCCGGCCGCGAAAGGGTGCAGGACGTGATGGGGCGTTGCGGAAATACGTGCGGGAGGTGATGGGGCGTCTGAAGAGGGCGGGACGCTTGACGCCCCGGAACGCTTCCGCATATCCTGAACGAACGGTCGGTAAATAATTCCGCACGTCCCAGAAGGTCTTTGCAGAGGAGCAACCATGGCAGCACAGAACTTGCAGTCAGTGCCAGCTGAGCTATCCCCGGATGAAGAGGCCGCAGGCCAGGCCAACTTCGACCGCGTCATGGCCCAGGATTCACGCATCGAGCCTAAAGACTGGATGCCGCCGGCCTACCGCAAGACGCTGCTGCGCCAGATCTCCCAGCACGCGCACTCGGAAATCATCGGCATGCAGCCCGAGGCCAACTGGATCTCCCGCGCGCCCAGCCTGAAGCGCAAGGCCATCCTCATGGCCAAGGTCCAGGACGAGGCCGGCCACGGGCTGTACCTCTACTCCGCCGCCGAAACTCTTGGTCAAACACGGGACAAGATGATGGAAGACCTCATAGCCGGCAAGGCCCGCTACTCGTCCATCTTCAACTACCCCGCGCTGACCTGGGCGGACATGGGTGCCATCGGCTGGCTGGTGGACGGCGCCGCCATCTGCAACCAGGTTCCGCTGTGCCGCGCCTCCTACGGCCCCTACGGCCGCGCCATGGTGCGCATCTGCAAGGAAGAATCGTTCCACCAGCGCCAGGGCTTCGAGATCCTCCTCGAACTCTCCAACGGCACCCCCGCACAGAAGCAGATGGCCCAGGACGCCGTGAACCGCTGGTACGCCCCGGCCCTGATGATGTTCGGCCCGCCGGACGACGATTCGCCCAACTCCAAGCAGTCCATGGCCTGGAACATCAAGCGGTTCAGCAACGACGAACTCCGCAGCCGCTTCGTAGGCATGATGGTGGAACAGGTCAGGGTCCTGGGCCTCACCCTCCCCGATGACCAGGTCCGCTACAACGAGGACACCAAAAAGTGGGAGCACGGCCCGCTGGACTGGCACGAGTTCCAGGAAGTCCTCGCCGGCCGCGGCCCCTGCAACGCACAGCGCCTTGAGCGCCGCAGGGAAGCGCACGACGACGGCGCCTGGGTCCGCGAGGCAGCTTCCGCCTATGCGGCGAAACAGCAGGCAAAACAGTCAATGAAGACGAAGGAATACGCAGCATGAGCCCCCACGGCAACCCGGAAGTTCCGGCTAGTTCGGCGACAGAGATCAACCGCGAGGCACCCAAGGCGTCCCCAGCAGCGAAGCAAGAGACCCATGACCGCGGCGCCTGGGGCCTTTGGGAGGTGTTCGTCCGATCGAGCCGTGGCCTGAGCCACGTTCACGCCGGCAGCCTGCACGCACCGGATGCGGCCATGGCGCTGCGCAATGCCCGCGACCTCTACACGCGCCGCAACGAGGGCGTCTCCATCTGGGTTGTCCCGGCAGACGCCATTGCCGCCAGCGATCCGGACGCCAAGGGCTCGTTCTTCGAGTCGCCCCAGGGTAAGGACTACCGGCACGCCACGTACTACACCAAGAGCGAAGGGGTAAAGCACCTGTGATCCCCACCGGCTCCCACAGCTCGCAAGCTCGCAGCGGGTCCCTCGCCGGCGTGGCCCCTGCATCTGAGACCACAACAGGCCATGGCGACATCTCCACCGGCGTCGCGGCCCCAACAGGAAGCGGCGACTCCAACGCGAGTGCCACCCGCATCACCCCCGGCGATGCCCTCCGCCCGGAGGACATCGCCCTCGAGGTCCGCACCGGCCTGGTCAAGCCCTCCGAGGACGTCGCGGAATACGCCCTGAGGCTCGGCGACGACGCCCTGATCCTCGCCCAGCGCCTGGGCCACTGGATCTCCCGCGCCCCTGAGCTGGAGGAGGACGTGGCCCTGGGCAACATCGCCCTGGACCAGCTGGGCCATGCCCGGAGTTTCCTCAGCTACGCCGGGGGAGCCTGGGAGAAGTCCGAAGACGACCTCGCCTACTTCCGCCGCGAGCACGAGTTCCGCAGTGTCCAGCTGTTCGAGCAGCCCAACGGCGACTTCGCGGTGACCATCGCCCGGCAGTTCATCGTGAGCTACTACCAGTTCGAGCTGTACCGCCGGCTCACGGAATCAACCGACGCCACCCTGGCCGCCATCGCCGCGAAAGCCGTGAAGGAAGTGGACTACCACCGGGACCACAGCGCCCAGTGGATCCTCCGCCTGGCCGGCGGCACCGAGGAATCCCGCACCAGGATGATCCACGGCCTGCGCCTGGTGTGGCCGTACGTCAACGAACTGTTCCAGGACGATGACCTGACGCGCCGCCTCGCCGAGGCGGGTGCCGCCGTCGCGCCTTCCAGCATGCGTGAGGAGTTCGACCGGCTCACCGGCGAAGTCCTCACAGAAGCCGGACTCGAGGTGCCGGACGTTCCGGCAGCCCCCGGCGGCGGCCGGCACGGCAGGCACTCCGAGCACCTGGGTTACGTCCTGGCCGAGATGCAGGTGCTGGCCCGCGAGCATCCCGGAGCGAAGTGGTGAGCACCGAGGCCATGTACATCTCCGACTTTGAAACCAGGAGCCGGACCCCGCGGCAGAAGGCGTGGGACATCGCCGCGACGGTGTGCGATCCCGAGATCCCTGTGCTCACCATCGCGGACCTGGGCATCCTCCGGAACGTCCAAGTGACCGCCGAAAAGGTAACAGTCACCATCACGCCCACGTACTCGGGCTGCCCGGCCATGGACGCCATCCGCGACGACCTCAAAACAGCCTTTGCCAAAGAGGCCTACCAGGACGTCCAGGTGGACCTGGTGCTCGCCCCGGCCTGGACCACGGACTGGATGACGGACGCCGGAAAGGCGAAGCTGCAGGAGTACGGCATCGCCCCGCCGTCGGGCATGGCAAATGCGGCAAGGCACGCCGGCCCCATCAGGCTGCAAATGGCCGTCAAATGCCCCCAGTGCGCCAGCCTGAACACCAAGGAACTCACCCGCTTCGGCTCCACCTCCTGCAAGGCGCTGTATGTGTGCCAGGACTGCAAGGAACCGTTCGACTACTTCAAAGTGCTGTAAGGAAGCCCCATGCCTGTTGTCCGCCAGACCGCCGCCGAAACGGCGCAGGCCACCGGCCGCCGTCGTCCGTCCTTCCATACGCTCGCCGTGAAGGAGGTGCGCCGGCTCACCGAGGACGCCATCGAGGTGGCCTTCCACGTCCCGGCGGAGCTCGCCGGCCAGTTCGACTACCTGCCCGGCCAGTATGTGGCCCTGCGCACCAAGCTCCCGGATGAGACCGGTGAACTGCACGAGGTGCGCCGCAGCTACTCCATCTGCGCCGAGCCGCGCAGCTTCGGGGACGGCAGCAGCGAGATCCGGGTGGCGGTGAAGCAGGACCTGGGCGGGGTGTTCTCCACCTGGGCCAACGCCGAGCTGAAGGCCGGGGACACGCTGGACGTCATGAGTCCCATGGGCGCGTTTGTGTCCAGGCACGGCCGGGACGGCCAGGCCGTGGAGCAGAACCGGATGAACTCCATGAACAACCCGGAGGAGCTGGCCGGGGACGTCGCCTCCAGCGGGGAAGCCAGTTTCGTCGCCATCGCCGCCGGCAGCGGCATCACGCCGGTGATCGCGATCGCCCGCACGCTCCTGGCTAAAAACCCGGAGTGCCGGTTCGATCTCATCTACGCCAACAAGGCCGCCATGGACGTGATGTTCCTGGAGGAGCTGGCGGACCTGAAGGACAAGTACCCGCAGCGGCTGGCCATCCACCACGTGCTGTCCCGCGAGCAGCGGATCGCGCCGCTGCTCAGTGGCAGGATCGACGCCGAAAAGCTGCAGCAGCTGCTGGGCACCGCCATCCACGCGGACGACGTGGACGAGTGGTTCCTGTGCGGGCCGTTCGAGCTGGTGCAGCTGTGCCGGGACACCCTGGCGGAGCGCGGTGTGGAGCCGGAGAAGATCCGGTTCGAGCTGTTTACGTCCGGCAAGCCGGACAAGCCGGAGGGGCATGCGGGCCGGCCGGTGGTGGTGGACGAGTCCAAGGAGACGTACAAGATCACGTTCAAGCTGGACGGCCTGCAGGGCGACGTGGCCAGCCCCACCCACGCCCGCGAGTCCATCCTCAATGCCGCGCTGCGGGTCCGCCCGGATGTGCCGTTCGCGTGCGCCGGGGGAGTGTGCGGCACGTGCCGGGCCAAGGTGGTCACCGGCAGTGTGACCATGGACGAAAACTACGCGCTGGAGCAGGATGAGCTGGACAAGGGCTACGTGCTGACCTGCCAGAGCCACCCCACCAGCAAGGAAGTCACGGTCGACTTCGACGTGTAATTTCTATTAAAAACTGAGTCCGGGTATGCGCCCGCAGGGTTCCCTGGCCGAGCTTGCGAGGTTAGGGTGCGGGTGGGGACACGGACGAACCCAAGGAGTCCCATGATTTCCCTCTCCATCAGCAACAACGTCGCCGAAGTCGTCCTCAACGCCCCGCACAAGCTGAACTCGCTGGATGAGCAGGCGCTCGCGGAGTTGTCCCAGGCGTACGACGACGCTGCTGCCGCCGCCTCACGCGGTGAGGTGCGGGCGCTGCTGCTGAGGGGAGAGGGCCGCGCCTTCTGCGCGGGCCGGGACATCTCGGGTGTAAATCCCGAGAATGACGACGCCGCTACATACCTGGGCGGGCTGGTGGAGCCGCTGCTGAAGAAGATGTCTTCTTTTCCCGCTCCGACATTTGCCGCGGCACACGGCGCCTGCCTCGGTGTGGGGCTGGGGCTGCTGCTGGCCACGGACGTGGTGTACGTGGCGGAGAACGCCAAGTTCGGCTCACCGTTCGCGAAGCTGGGCGCAACGCTGGATTCGGGCGGCCACTGGTACTTCACCGAGCGGCTGGGGATGCACCGGACGCTGGACCTGATCTACACCGCGGAGCTGATCAGCGGCACCGAGGCGGTGGCACAAGGTCTGTTCAGCCGTGCCATGCCGGCGGACGAGCTGCTGGAGAACACCGAGGCAATTGTCGCCAAGGTGGCCCGCGGGGCCACCGGCGCCTTCACCGCGAGCAAGGAGCTGGTGGCTCACATCCGCGACCAGCGCCTGGGCCTGTGGGAGGCCATGGCCGAGGAGAACACCGAGCAGGCGAGGCTCTGCAAAACCGACGACTATGCCGAGGGTTTCAGGGCTTTCCAGGAGAAGCGGGAGCCGCAGTTCCGCGGTTAAGCCTGTGGCAACCAAATCCGGTGGTTGAGCTTGTCGAAACCCGGTGGGGGCCATAGGTAGATACCGCATCCCCAGGCTAGGTGGGTACGGTCGGCCTGAAGAATCGGGTATCGCTTACTCGTGTTTCCGGCGTCGGTTCGTTGTTCACTAAAAGTGCCGGCGAGGAGCGAGTCTTCACGATTAGGGCTCCCGCCCCGGCATTCGCCGGCACCATCATCGCGATGGCTGAAACAATGAGTCTCCCGGTGAGCCTTGGATGATTCAGGAACGGCGGGATCAATGCGACACAGATTAGCCACCGGGGACGGCATTAACCTCGCCACCTGCCCCCATCAATTTGTTGGCCGATGCGATGACTGTTCCGCGTCGGCAGCCCTGAGGGAATCAGACCAGATGGTGACCGATGAAGGCGGAACTACCTTCTCGGCCGAGTCCGATCCCTAACGCGCATCGAGTAAACCACGCCAAACAGCCATTCACAGCAGATCTTGACCCAACCTTGCAGCTTGATTGCAGGAATCTTTAGTCGCGTTCGCAAGAGTAGTCGAAGCCGGGAAATCGCCCGGCCAATCCCCGCTGCCGGTCTCTAGTGGACTGGTCGCGGCTGAAGACTACAACGGGGGCGTCATTGTCTGAGGTTTTGAACGAAACGGTCACCAGCGGCGAAGAGAACGGTTTCAGCCGGCGCAGGGTAGTCGCGGGTGTGGCCTGGTCGCTTCCCGTTATTGCTACGGCCATCGCGGCTCCTGCGGCTGCGGCTTCATACGTTCCTTCGGTGACGTTGATAGGAGCCGGGTCCTCAATCACCTATAGCCAGGGAAATCGCTTAGGCACTGGTCCCACGAAAATCCAGATCGCGGGCGTCGTAGGCGCAATGAGCGGAAGCGTAATCATCGAGCCAGTTGGCACCATCCATGCGAGGGTCGGAATCCAGCCGTCCACTGGCAGCGTTTTCGCTACGTCCAGTTTTAGCGGCAATACTTCCACCACCACTTTTGCGGCTGGGACAGGGACGGGACAGGCTCTCGATATTCCCGTTGGCTTCTTCGACCTAGAGGACGCGGCACCAAATAAGCCAAAGCCTCAAGACGCCTACAGCTACATAATGACTGTGCTCCTCACCGTACCCAACGGTCAGCCGGTGAAAGCCCAGACTAACCTCACGATCACTTTCAAATGATCTGGCATCGCTCCAACAATGTCGCCCAAGTCTGCACCGAACCCCGGGCTCGCGTCGCCCTGCTGCACCTCGATGCGACCCAGCCCGTGGTCTTGGAAGGGCCGGCTGCGGTCATCTGGGACCTCATCGACGGCCAACGGTCAGAGCAGTCCATCCTGGCTGAGCTGGAGGCCATCTTTGAGGACCGGTCCGGACAGATGCAGGCCCAGGTGGAAGACTTCCTCGCCAGCCTTGAAGCACAGCGGTTGATTGAGGCTGCCCGCGGCGCTGCACGTTGAGATCATGAGGTCCGCGGGAATCAGGGGGGACACACGTTTGGCTTGGAGGAAGCGACTGTTCGAGGAATTGGCAAGAGGCAGTGACGTGCTGCCCCTGGACGTCTTGGGAATCCAGTTCGTAGTGCGCTGGGGCCGTGCCGTTACCTGGCAGCAGCGGGTGAATATGAGCGCGGCATGGGCACGGTGTGCCAGCAGCCGTGACCCCCTCCTTCCGCCTCTGCCCCTGGAACCCACTTTTGACAGGCCCTTTACGGCGTCCGTGGCTTCGCAGGCCCTAAAGCACGACGGCGGCACATTTCAACTGCAGGCCGCTTCCTTTGAGGAGCTGGCTGAGAACCTCACGTCCCGGCTAACGGTGGCGGCAATCCTGGCCAACGCCGGCGACCTCGTGATGCTCCACGCATGCGGTGTCGCAGACCGTGAAACGGGTGCGGTGGTTGCACTCGTGGCAAAGTCGGGAACGGGCAAAACCACTGCGGCTTCTGTGCTTGCCCGGTCATATGGATATGTCACGGACGAGACCGTAGCCATCGCACCGGATGGCTGGGTGGTTCCGTATCCCAAGCCGCTGTCCGTAAAGCAGGAGCCTGGCTCGCCGAAAGGCCAGGTGGGACCTGACGAGCTCGGACTCCTGCCAGTTCCCGCCAACCCCTTCATCCAGTCGATCGTGCTGCTGGACCGGGTCCAGGCTGACCGCCCTTCGGCCCCGGTCCTGGAGAGGGTTCCGCTGGCTGATGCGGTACTCGCCCTGATCCCGGACTCTTCCTCCCAAGGGGACATCGTGGAGCCGCTGCGGTCGCTCTGCCGGCTGATAGACCGCGTCGGGGGAGTCTGGAAGGCCACGTACTCGGAAGCGGCCGACCTGCCGGCAGCCCTGGAACCCCTGTTCCGGACCCAGCTGGAAAAGCGGCCTGGGACGGAGCCCGAATGGGAAGCCCGGGCAGCAGAAGGTGACCGGCCTGGACACATCCCCGACGGCCGCATCCGGCGCGCAGCACCGAAAGATGCAGTGGCAATCGGCGGCGACCTGCTGATGATGCTGGATAACGAGATCGTAAGGCTGAGCGGGATCGGCCCGGCCATCTGGGAAGCATCAGCCAACCCGGTCGGGCTGCACCAGCTCGCTGATGAAGTCGGCAAGGTGCACGGCACACCGGAAGGCTACCGGAACGCCGTCGCCGCAGCCACAGCCCAGCTCATCGCGAAATCAATTCTGGAACAGGGCCGCAAGTAGCCGCCCATCGTGTGGGGGACCACTCGAAGCAGTGCCCCGGCAACGAAGACCGGGAGGAAAACAGAGAACTTGAGTGGAAGGAACCACCATGAGCACAACATCCGCCCCCGTGGAAGCGCCTCCGGGCCTGGACCTCAGCGACTACCTCCGGGTGCTTCGGGTCTACTGGAAAGCTATTGTCGCCTTCACCCTGCTGGCCACCTTGGCCGCGGTCGGCTGGACCGTCCTGCAGCCCAAGATCTACGCCTCTGATTCCAGCGGCATCGTGGTCACACCAGGCTCGGACAACGTGAGCCTGTCACTCGCCGGGGACAGCCTGGCCAAGGCCAAAGTCAAGAACTACGAGTCAGTGGCCAAGTCGCGGCTCGTGGCGGACAGAGTCATCCAGGCATTGGAGCTGAACACCAGTGCTGACGCTCTGCTGGGCAGCATCAGCGTCAAGGTCCCGCTGGACACTGCCGAAATCCGGGTGACTGCCGAGTCAACAGACCCGGCTACCGCGCAACGCGTGGCCGATGCATGGGTCAACGGCCTCGCCGCCCAAGTGGAACGGATCGAAACGGCACCCCCGGCTGAGACAGCTGTTGAGTCCGGTGCCGCAACAGCGCAGGAAGCCGCATCGCCGGCAAACCCTACGGTGACGGCTGTCCGAGTGCTTCCACTGGGCAAGGCAGTTCTCCCCGCCAGCCCCACTTCACCCAACGTCAAGCTCAACCTGGCGCTGGGCGCACTCGTTGGCCTGGCCCTCGGTGTGGCCTATGCGCTGATCCGCCGGCACCTTGACCGGCGGATCCGAAAGGCAGGGGAAATCGAAGGGCTTTTCGGTGTCCCCGTGATCGGCACTCTTCCCGTGGACCACCGCCTGGACGGGAAAAGCACCGTCCTGGACGCTGGCACCGCAGCGCAGCTCCACGACGCCGGCGGAGCGATGGCTGAGGCCCTCAGGGAACTGCGCACCAACCTCAGCTTCCTTGACGTGGACCAACCGCCACGGATCATCGTGGTCACCAGCTCCGTGCAGGCAGAAGGAAAATCCACTGTCACCGCCAACCTTGCCGTCACCATGGCTGCCGCCGGCCAGAATGTTGTAGTGGTCGACGGCGACCTCCGCCGGCCCACATTGGTGGACGTTTTCAACCTTGTTCCGGGCGTGGGGGTCACCGATATCCTCACCGGCACCGCCGAATTGGCGGACGTCCTCCAGCCTTGGGGTGCGCTGCCGAACCTCTTCGTCCTTGGCTCGGGCCGCATCCCGCCGAACCCGAGCGAGCTGCTCGGGTCCCGGGCCATGAGGAACATGCTCAATGCGTTGGCCGAGGATGCAATTGTCCTGATCGATGCCCCGCCCCTGCTTCCGGTGACAGACGCAGCCGTCCTCTCCCGCGCGGCGGATGGCGCCATCGTAGTGATCCGAACTAGCAAGACGACTCAGGAACAGCTGGCACAGTCCCTCGGGAACCTCGAGAAGGTCAAAGGCCGAATCTTGGGCGCCGTCCTCAATTACGTTCCAACCAGGGGAACAGATGCCTATTCGTACTACGGAACGTATACCTCGGCACCCGCCCCGACGGCTGAAACTGATCCGCAGCAGCTTGCCATCCCAAATGTGCACGAAGCGGATCGTCTCCTCGAAGCCGTGCCCGGTGGACGCAGGGCCAAAGGCTAAGGGTGCCCGTGCCGGACAGTGCCAATGAAACGCAGCTCAGTATCCCCGAGGGTGTGCTCCTGGGCCACGCGCTGGCGTCAGGCGTAGCGGAGAGCCTGGGTATCCGAGCCTTCTTCATCAAGGGGCCGGCAAGCGTAGTCCAAGGGCTGCGGCAGCCCAAAACGTCAGCTGACGTGGACGTTTTCGTGGCGCCCTCCAACCTGGAACAAATGCTTCGCGGCCTGCGGGAGCGGGACTGGCGGGAACGCCCGGTGGATCCGGACAGCAGGACCTTTCCAAAGCACTCGGTTACCCTGGACCACCCTGAGTGGCCTTGTTGCATCGATGTTCACTTCCGGTTTCCAGGCATGGAGAATCCCGCCACCGATTGCTTTGAGGTGATGTGGGCGAGCACCTATGCCCTTGAGCTTGCCGGACAGGAGGTCCGGGTCCCCTCAACGGCGCTGGGAATCCTGATCCTGGCACTGCATGCCCTCCGGCCGCCCGAGTTGCCTGCGTGCCGGCAGGAGCTTGAGTTCTTGGCCCACCTCACAGAACGGCAAGCGCAGGCGTCTTCCGTCCTGGAAATCGCCAAGGCCACGGGCTCGCTGGCGGCCATACGCCCCTTTCTCAACGACCTCCTTCCCGGGACCGCAGTGCCCGTGTGGCCGGAGCCATCCGTGGAATGGCGGAACCGCCTGAAGGCTAAGGAGCCGGGAAGCGCGCGGCTCATTGCTGTTGTCCAAGCCCCCTGGCAGGACAAACCAAAGATGTTGTGGCGCGCGATCTTCCCACGGCCGGAGGTCTTCCTGAGCGGGAACATCTACGCCGACATGTCCGTACTGGGACGGCTCCTGCAGCACCGTGCGAGATGGGCTCGGTTTCTACGTTCGGCTCCGCAAATCGCCCGAGACCTCACTTCCGGCGGTTGAGCTTGTCGAAACCCCGGACCGACGGCCAGAAATTGCCTTCGTCCGCCACTGATTTGTAAGGTTCACCTATGACTACGGGGAAAGCAATATCCAAAGCCGTCATTCCTGCTGCCGGATTGGGAACTCGCTTCCTGCCCGCCACCAAGGCTATGCCGAAAGAAATGCTGCCGGTGGTAGACCGCCCGGCTATCCAGTACGTCGTGGAGGAAGCCGTAAAGTCCGGCCTCACCGACCTGCTGATGATTACGGGGCGAAACAAGCGGTCCCTTGAGGACCACTTTGACCGCGAGCCTGGCCTGGAGCGTGCGCTGGAACTGAAGGGCGACACCGATCGCCTGGAATCCGTGCAGTACGCCTCGGAGCTGGGCCCCATCCACTACGTCCGCCAGGGCGAGGCCAAGGGCTTGGGCCACGCGGTGCTGTGCGCCGCACAGCATGTGGGGGACGAGCCTTTCGCGGTGCTGCTAGGCGACGACCTGATTGACGAGGCCGATGACCTGCTGAGCACCATGATGCAGGTCCAGCAGAAGACCGGGGGTTCAGTAATCGCTCTAATTGAAGTGGATCCGTCCCAGATTAGCGCCTACGGCTGTGCGGACATCACCGTGGTGGACGGCGAAGAATACGTCCGGGTCAACAGCCTGGTGGAAAAGCCTGCCGTGGGTGATGCGCCGTCTAACCTGGCTGTGATCGGACGGTACGTGCTGCACCCGTCCGTGTTCGGCGTCCTGGAGCACACCGCGCCGGGCCGCGGGGGAGAGATCCAGCTGACGGATGCCCTGCAGACTCTGGCTGCCGGCGAGGGCGAAGGATCCGGTGTGTATGGCGTGGTCTTCAAGGGCCGCCGTTTCGACACGGGCGACAAGCTGAGCTACCTCAAGGCGGTCATCACGCTGGCGTCCGAGCGGGTGGAGTTCGGTGAGGACCTGAAAACCTGGATGAAGGGCTTCGTCAACTAAACTCGCGCTTTACCGAGTTCTAGAGGTCCGCTACCGGAACGTGGCGGGCCTCTAGTTTTCTTAGTGCCGCAGCGGCCAGCAGGGAGCCAAGGAGGGTGCCTGACGTGTTTGTCATGAGGTCCAGCGGGCTCGGAAAACGGTTGTGAAGAAACAGGAGTTGGCCCAGTTCCATGAACCCGGAGATGAGCAGTCCAAATGCTCCGATCCGCCACCATGGCTTTTTTGGAAAAGCAAGATTGCTGGCGAATCCAAGCGGTACAAAAAGTGCAACGTTCGCCGAGGCCTCAACAAATTGGTAATTGAACCAGGGTGGAATTCCGTGGCCGTGCAGGAATTGCAGGGTGCTGGCGAGTTGGCCTTGAACGGGCTGGTCTACGGGGGCCGGCCAAAACGCAATAAGCCCCAGCAGGATCAGCATGGCTGCAAGGATGACCTGCCAGAGCTTGCGGTTGTGAAGGTGCCTCAAGCCGAACTCAGGAGGTCCGTAGAAGGGCTAACGCCGCAGTCCCCAAGGCCGAGGCAGTCAGAAGTAACAGCAGGGCGTAGTGGAGGATCTGTGGGCGGGGGCGAGGTATAGAGAAGCCGTACTCTCTTGGTGCTCTTCGCCAATGTTTCCCCATAGACATAATAATTACCACAACCCTGAGGGTGGGCTGTGCCGGTGATTGACCTGTCGAAACCCGGCGAACCCTTAAAACGGAGAAGGCGGGTGTCCTCTTATCGAGAACACCCACCTTCTTCGGTGGTTATTGCCTGATGCTGCTATGCAGCAGCTTCAGCCTTCGCGCGACGGCGAACAACAACGACTGAGGTTGCGCCGGCGGCCAATGCGCCTGCGCCGACCAGGGTCCAGAGGACCAGGCCTGAGTCAGCCCCGGTGTTGGCCAGCCCTGTGCCACCTGTGTTGGCTAGGGGAGCACCAGGAACGTTGCCACCGGTGTTAGCCAGGGAGGCTGCAACGGTGACCGTGACGGGCCCAACCGTGACGCCAGACTGGGTGCCGGTTGCCGTGATTGAGTAGGTTCCGGCTTCGCTGATGGCGATGGGCAATGCTACCGCACCCTGTGCATCGGCAGTTGCCGACAGGTTCTGCGCTTCGGTGACAACGGCGATGCGGGCAGCCACTGCACGGTTACCAACGCCAGCACCATTGGAGGCAGGGGCCTGTCCGGGCGTAACGGTGATGACCAGCGGTTCGTTAGCGCGGAAGCCCTGGCCGCGGAAGACGAAAGTTTCACCCGGGCCAACGGTTCCGTCGGAAACCGCTGCCTGCGGCGGAAGTGCCGGGTAGGTTGCCGCCATGGCGGGTGCCGAGCCGACAAGCGCGATGGATCCTGCAAGTGCGAGTGCAGCGAAAGTCTTGTTCATGTGTGTCCCCCCGGAGACGTTTAATTTTGATACCCGATTTCGGGGAAAATGTCCCCTCTGCGCGAGACCGTGTGCAGAACTACGGATAGATATCTCAAGACAGACGGTACCATCTGACGCAGCTTGTCACCAACCTCAATCCAGTTGGTTTACATAGTGTTAACGCGCTGTCTTTCGTCTCTAGCCACAGCCTGCATTCTGAGTGGGAAGAGTGACATCTTTTACATCCTGAACAGTAGGTGTGACAACCACGTTAGGTTCCGTGTGTTGAGCAATTTTTCCGAATGTGAATTCCACGGTTTTGCTCTCACCCGGTGCCAGCCGCACAGCCAGAACGCCGACTGGTCTGTTGCTGTGTAGGTACGGGGCAAACTCCGTCCTGTGACCGTCCAACTTAGCGGACTCCACGTTTGCTTGAACAGGTCCATAGGCCACAATGTTCGTCTGAACGGTACCAGGCGGTACCCCAAAAGCGCCGTCGCCGGTTACATAAGCAGGCAGCGAGGTGGCGGCGTCGGCGGGGGCAGAATTAGTGCTCGTGACGCGTACCGTGGTCTGCTCGTAGCCGTCTTTGGGGCATTCCTTGACCAGTTGGACTGTGCGTTTCACGTAGTAGTCCATTTTTGCGCCCGTACCGTCGTTGAAGTAGACCCCAAATTGGGCGGGGGAAACGCTCGGCCCACTGATCGACCCGCTCAATGTGTACTTAGCAATTACAGACTGTTCCGCTGGCACCGCCGACCAGACGAGCACGCGGCCCTCGTCGACGCCACGGGTAAGCCCTGCGAGCAGGGCCCTTGCATTTCCTTTACCCTCCGACAACGCTGCAAAGATATCTTGCGCCACACCGGCGAAGTAGGCGTCTTGGAGGTTCGGCCGCTCGATTTTTGAGTACACGTCCGAGAGCAGAGTGTGGACGACGTTCTTACCGGTCAGCTCTGTAGGCAAGCCCGAGGCAGCGAGTGCCAGAAGCTCAGGGTTTGTGATCTTTACCGGGCCCGTGGCATCCAAGATGTAGCCCAAGGCCACGGGATCAATGGACATCACACCATCAACTCCCTCTCCAGTTTTTCTCTCCCACATGGCCTTTGCCGTGCTGGCCGCCGTTGGGAAGTCGGGCGTCAGATTTGCATCTTGCATGAACTTGCCGACACGCCCCGAGTAGATCTGTTGTTGCTCAAGGTCGAACGGAACAACTGGTGACCTGACCCCCATGGCTCCAGCACTGCTTTGGGAGCCGAGGGTGAGCTTACCGCGGTCCAGGCTTAGGACGGCCAGAGCTCCAGGAATGCCGCCAGAGGCTCGAGCCTCTGCATTGTTTTGGATGATGAGAAGGTAGTTTCGGGGGGCTTGTGCGCCGAGCATACTAGGCGCAATACCTGATGCGTTGGCCGCGGCGTTGAGGGCTCCAGTTACGTCGTTCAATTGATCCCTTGCCTGAGTCAATGGATCCGCCACCTGAGGGAACAGCCCGTTGACGTCGATCTGATTCAGCCTATCGGCGGACAGTCGAACGGCATGCGCAGCAGACGAAATACCTGGGGATGCTGTCTCAAGCGGTGCCAGATCAGTGCCCGAGCTGGAAGGGAGGAGAGCTTCCCAGTCGAGGGAGCTGTAAACCTTCACCAGTGGTTCGAGGCCCAGGCTAGCCACATCGTCGGCTGAGCGTGCGACCTCAGCCACGGCGGCAAAGTTGGAGCCGACACCGGGAAGACTTGAGGCCAAGGTCCACAGGGGATCGTTTGCGGCTTCCTTCGCTGCGGCGGTGTGTGCGCGAAGTTGTTTGACTGTCCCAGAAGCATCACCGGCGTTGTCGTTCGTGATGTTCGTTTTCAGAGGCTCGATCAGGAGAGTCGCCGCATTTAGTTCGGACTTAATTACCGCTCCCTTGCTTCCCAGCCAAGCCACACAGGCCAGGCCGATGAGCCCCAGGGTTCCAAGGGAAATTAGGGTAAGCAGCAGAGGACGTCGACGGGTTGTTTTGCGAGCGCTCGAAAGCCCTTTTGCCTTGGAGTTAGGCTTGATTTCCGAGGTTTCTTGACTATTTTCCATCTCAGGGTCGGCCTAGGCCTCGGTAGATCCACCCAGCTGCACGCCACTTGGCCGCATCCAGAACGTTCCGACCATCGAGCACCCGAGGTGAAGAGACAGACTCCACCAACTCGTATGGGTTTAGGTCGCGGTATTCTTGCCACTCGGTAAGTAACAGCAGAGCATCCGCCTTCAGCACGGCAGCGGAAGTATCTGTTTCGTACTGTAGCTCCGGGAATCTACGGGCCGCGTTTGGCAGAGCCTTAGGGTCGGTAACTGTCACAACCGCTCCTTGCAGTTGCAGTTGGGCCGCGATGCTCAGAGCGGGAGAATCCCGAACGTCATCACTGTCAGGCTTGAATGCGGCGCCTAAGACGGTGATTCGTGCGCCCAGCAAGGACCCGCCGCACAACTCGCGCGTAAGCTCCACCACGCGAGATCTGCGACGCATGTTAATGGCGTCGACCTCGCGAAGGAAAGTGAGCGCCTGGTCGGCACCGAGCTCACCCGCGCGGGCCATGAATGCACGGATGTCTTTCGGCAGGCACCCACCGCCGAAGCCGATTCCTGCATTCAGGAATTTCCGACCGATACGATCATCGATGCCAATGGCGTCAGCGAGTTGAGTGACGTCCGCTCCTGCTGCCTCGCAGAGTTCAGCCATGGCGTTAATAAAGGAAATCTTTGTGGCTAAGAATGAGTTTGCAGCAGTCTTGACCAGTTCCGCAGTCGGATGATCGGTGACCAGGCGGGGGGTACCCGAAGCGATTGACGTCGAATAGACCTCATCCAGGATGGAAACCGCGGGATGGTCTTCAGAACCGTCGCTGACTCCGTACACGAAACGATCCGGGCTGAGAGTATCAGAAACAGCGTGGCCCTCCCTGAGGAATTCAGGATTCCACGCCAAATGCGCCCCGGGCTGTTGGGCCTGCACTAGTTCCGCTAGGCGTCCGGCCGTCCCGACGGGCACAGTCGATTTTCCAACCACAACATCCCCGGGGGCAAGGTATGGCAGGAGGCCCTTAACGGCGGCATCTACGAAGGTCAGATCGGCCGCATTCTCACCCTTTTTCTGTGGCGTACCGACACAGACGAAGTGCAGCTTGCTCCCTTCTGCGGCTGCGAGGTCCGTGCTGAAGGACAGCCGTCCTTTTTCTTGGACTTCCTTGAGCAGCTCCTCCAGAGCTGGCTCGTAAAAAGGGGCTCGCCCTGCGGCTAACTCCTCGATCTTCCGAGCGTCCACGTCTATGCCAACAACGTCGTGGCCTAGCTTGGCCATGCACGCCGCATGTACAGCTCCAAGGTAGCCGCAGCCGATCACGGATATGCGCATAGTGTTAGTTCCTTCCCCAAAGGGTCAGTTGCCCGCATCATGTGGAGCAGGTAAGCGAAATTAGTAGGCGCCTGTACTTCCAAAAACGGCACGGACGGTTCTAAACAGGATTACGAGGTCGCCGGCCAGCGACCAATTTTCTACGTAGTACAAGTCGAGGCGGACGGAGTCCTGCCAGGACAGGTTCGAGCGTCCGCTGACCTGCCACAGGCCCGTGAGCCCTGGCTTGACGAGGAGACGACGACGTACATCGCTCTCGTAGGCCTCGACTTCGCGGGGAAGAGGAGGACGTGGGCCGACTAAACTCATTGTTCCACTGAGGACGTTTAACAGCTGAGGCAATTCATCGAGGCTGAATCGCCTCAGGAACCCGCCTATGCGTGTCACGCGTGGGTCGTTCTTCATCTTAAAGAGAGGGCCACTGCCTTCGTTCCGCTGGGCCAGTTCGGCAAGGCGGGCTTCGGCGTCGACGGTCATGGAACGGAACTTCAGCATATAAAAATGGTTCCCCTCCATTCCCACTCGTTCCTGACGGAAAAAGACGGGACCTGCACTATCGAGCCTAAGCAGGGCGGCTATGAGGATCATTGCTGGTGATGCCAGCAGGAGCAGAAGGCCCGCCGCGAGAAGGTCAAAAAGCCGCTTGGCTACACGTTGGCCTGCTTCAAGTGTTGGGGTCGTGACATGAATTAGAGGTAAACCCGCTACCTGCTGCGTATGAATCCGAGGTCCAGCAATATCTGTGAGGGCTGGGGCCATTATCAGCCCGATGTTCCGAGCCGCCAGCTCCCAGCCCAGGTGACGAAGAGTTTGAGGGTGTAGTTGAACACCGGCGGACACCGCTACCGCATCGGCCCCGCATGCTTCCAAGGCTTCGACAATGGATTTCGGATCGGGCTTGTGTCCCACGATCCTTAGTCCCGAGTTGGGCTCTACCCCAATGCCTGCTTCTTGTCCAGGAATGTATGCGGCTACGGGAAGGTAGCCCGCGTGCTTCGCTCTGTGCAATGACGCGGCCAAGTGTGCAACAGCACTGGGACCTCCTAGCAACAGCAGCCGAGACATACTCCGACCTTGCCCGCGCCCAATGCTTAGGTGCTGCCTTATCAACCATCGGCCAAGCAAAAGACCAAGTAGCCCAACAGGGAGAGCAAGCCCTACGTACCCACGTGCAGTTTCAATTCGGAAGACATACGAAACTATGGCCACGATGCTAAACAACCACAGGGACGCCGCGGCCACGCGCTTGTACTCGTCCGGTCCCGACCCGAGGATGCGGCTCTGGCGGCTGTTCCAGGCTCCCAGCATCAACCACCAGGCGGCAGCGAGGACCACTGAAAACCATACGTACGGTGCGTCTTCGCCTACAGAACTGAATCCCGGGCCCAAGCCGAAACGTATCAGGAACGCACCCATGACTGCCCAGGTGACGACGAAGGCATCGACAATCTGTAAACGCCGCGAGGAACGCCTGCGCCAGTTGGCGTCCTCACTCATCGAATTCCCCCATTTTGCAATTACTCTCTAGCTGCGAACAGAGAGAGAGTTTTCTCTGAACCATTCGACTGTACTTCGGACTCCGTCTCCGAGTCCGATGGACGCAGACCAACCAGCCTCGGTCAGTTTGGAAACATCGAGTAGTTTTCTAGGCGTGCCGTCAGGCTTGGTGGTGTCCCAAGCGATTTTGCCCGTGTAACCAACTGCAGATGCAACTAATGACGCAAGCTCACGAATCGTCACATCATTTCCAGTGCCCACGTTCACCTGTGAAGGACCGTCGTAGTTTTCTAACAAATGCAGGCAAGCTGCGGCCATGTCATCCACGTGCAGGAATTCGCGGCGGGGAGAACCTGTACCCCAGTTGGTCACAACCTGGGCCCCGGACCGTACTGCTTCGTCGTAACGACGAATCAAAGCAGGCAACACGTGCGAACCCGACGGAGAGAAGTTGTCCCCGGGGCCATAGAGGTTGGTAGGCATCGCGGAGATCCAGGGAAGGCCATATTGACGGCGAACAGCCTGAATCTGCATGATCCCGGCAATCTTGGCAATCGCATATGCGTCGTTGGTCGGCTCTAGGTGCCCGGTGAGTAGCGAGTCTTCGCGTATCGGCTGTTCCGCAAATTTCGGGTAGATACAGGACGAGCCTAAGAATAGGAGACGTTCAACGCCATGTTCGCGGGCTGCATCCAGGACGTTTACTTGGATCCGCAGGTTGTCGCTGAGGAAATCAACCGGATACGTATTGTTAGCAAGGATTCCACCGACCTTGGCAGCAGCAAGAACGACGTAGCGGGGCCTCGACTCAGCAAAGAACGCAAATACAGCTTCGCGGTCTTTCAGATCGAGTTCCGATGACGTTTTTCCAACAAGATTAGTGAAGCCCTCGGCTTCCAAATTTCGCCAGACCGCGGACCCAACAAGACCGCGGTGACCGGCGACATAGAATGTCGATGACCTGTCCAGCGGAATTGGTTCGAACACGACGTCGTCAGACACTACTTCTTCCAACTTTCGAGCTCGACTGTGTCTATCCAGTGGTTTCCGGCGTGCCTGAGAGCCTCGATGTCTGCGTCAACCATGATTCGAGCCAATTCCGGTGTGTGGACCGAGGCTTTCCAGCCAAGCTTTTCTTGGGCTTTTGATGCATCCCCGACAAGAGCGTCCACTTCCGTCGGACGGAGGTATCGCTCGTCAAAACGGACGTGGTCTTCCCAGTTCAGACCCGCGTGTTCAAACGAAATCTGGAGGAAGTCGCGAACGGTGTAGTTGCCCCCCGTTGCGAGCACGAAATCGTCGGGCTCATCAACCTGGAGCATCCGCCACATACCTTCGACATACTCCGCAGCGTATCCCCAGTCCCGGACGGCATCCAGGTTGCCCATGTACAGGAGGTCCTGCTTGCCGGCCTTGATCGCCGCCACAGCGCGGGTGATTTTACGCGTTACAAACGTCTCGCCCCGCCGAGGGGACTCGTGGTTGAAGAGGATGCCGTTAACCGCAAACATCCCGTAAGCCTCACGGTAATTCTTGGTGATCCAATAGCTATAGACCTTGGCGGCTCCGTAAGGTGAGCGCGGGTAGAAGGGGGTTTCCTCATTTTGTGGGGGAGGCGTGGCACCGAACATCTCTGAGGATGACGCTTGGTAAAAACGGGTATTGATCCCTGACATCCGCACGGCTTCCAGCAACCTGATAGTTCCGACGCCGGTCGTATCCGCCGTGTGCTCGGGCTCGTCAAAAGAGACTCGAACGTGCGATTGGGCCGCGAGGTTGTATACCTCGTCTGGTTTTATCTCTGCTAGCAGAGTAACGAGGCGTGCACCATCACTCAAGTCGCCGTAATGCAAGAAAAGCTTAGCTTTCGGGTCGTGAGGATCGACGTACATGTGGTCAATCCGCGACGTGTTGAAAGTAGAAGCCCGGCGAATGAGTCCGTGCACCTCGTAGCCCTTGTTCAGCAGTAGCTCGGCAAGGTACGAGCCGTCTTGGCCTGTAATACCAGTGATTAGTGCGCGTTTTGTCATAATTCCCCCACAATACAAGTGATACTGGGCCCCGGGCGCAGTATGGCTCGGCTGAATACCGACCTCATCTTAGTGGGCGGCGGTGCAAGTCGCTAAACAGGCCGTTCCGGGGCTCATCGTTCACCGGATGTAGTCGGAAAGCGCGGCCGTGGCCTGCACCCGGGCATCCATGAAGAACTGGTTCCGCGCTAAGGGATCCAGGCAGTGTCCGAGGGGGACTGCTAGTCCGCAAGGTCACGTCTTAGCATCCGGCTTACTTCTCGAACCTTCATGTTCGGCTTGCTGGTCAGCGGGGGCCTGTCCGAAGGCTGAGGCAAGTGCAACTTCAGCCGCACCCTGTTTTTGGCGATGAAAAGGCGACTGAGCCCCGGAAGGGGACGGCTATAATTGCTGAGACGCACGAATGTTGCCGTTCTTGAGCTGCCGGTGGGGGCAACGCCAGAAACTTACAGGGGGACTCCAGTTTTGGATTTACGCGACTACCTGCGCATTTTGCGCCGCAACTGGATATTGATAGTTGCGGCAACGCTGGCCGGTCTCCTCGTCGGAGGCGTGCTTTCGGTCCTAGCCAAACCGATTTACAAAGCCGATACAGAGATTTTTGTAGCTACTCATAGTTCAGGATCAGTTCAAGAACTACAGCAAGGTAATACTTTTACTCAGGCTAGAGTCCAGTCGTACGTTAGGACGGTTGACTCACCCATGGTGCTTCAACCGGCCATCGACTCCCTCGGGCTCGCAACGACTCCTGCTCAATTGTCAAGGGCAGTGACGGCGAGCAGCGACCTTGACACCGTTTTGATCAACATTACTGTTGAGGACGGTTCGCCGGTTCAGGCAGCAGCAACGGCGGAGGCGGTCGCTACCAGCCTTATCCGCGCGGTGGATTCCCTTGAGAGGCCCAAGACGGGGGGAACATCCCCTATCAGTCTCTCAATTATCAAACCTGCAGTCGCGCCAGATGCGCCTTCCGGTCCGAATACGCGGCTAAACCTGCTCCTCGGCCTTGTAGTCGGTCTGGCTATGGGTATTGGTCTCTCCGCTCTGAGGTCACTTATGGATACCCGCATCAGGGGGGAGGCCGATATGCGTAACATAACGGATGCTCCACTATTGGGCGGCATTTCCTTTGACGCTGAGGCGACCAAAAAGCCGCTCCTGACTCAGGTTCCACCTCAAAGCCCAAGAGCTGAATCCTTCCGCCAGCTTCGGACCAATCTTCAGTTCGCTAATGTGTCGGGGCACGCGAAAACCGTCCTCATTACGTCGTCCTTGCCTGGCGAGGGGAAGAGCACTACTGCTACAAACCTTGCGATAGCCCTGGCTCAGGCGGGTGAGTCCGTTTGCCTAATCGATGCCGATCTTCGTCGCCCTATGGTGGGTGACTACTTGGGTATCGACCCGAGCGCAGGTCTCACCACCGCCCTTGTTGGGCTTGCTGATTTGAACGATCTATTGCAGCCGTGGGGCGATGACAATCTGTTTGTCCTGGCCTCGGGTCGGATCCCTCCCAATCCCAGCGAGCTTCTGGGCTCGCCCGAGATGAAGGAACTCATCATGAGGCTGGAACAAGCCTTCGATACGATCATTATCGACGCGCCGCCACTGTTGCCGGTAACGGACGCTGCAGTACTTTCGCAACATGTAGGCGGCGTGGTCCTTGTAGTTGGAACACAGAAGCTCAAGCACCAAGACTTAACTAAGTCAATGGCGGCTCTGCAACTGGTTGGATCCAATCTACTGGGTGTTGTACTCAACAGGCTTCCAGCCAAGGGACCTGACGCCTATTCCTACTCTTATGGCGGGCATGACGCAACATCGTCGAGTGACGAGAGTGCGATGTTGGCCGATGGGACTAGCCACCCTCGGGCTTGGGGCAACCAGAATGGTGCGCGGAAGGGGCGGAGAACAGTTCCAACTGGCTCTGACTTGCTACAAGATGACGGTTTCAGACCGGCAACGAAGTATCCCGCCGGCCGATTGTCTCAGAGTTGAACCAGCTCGAATCCACGAGCCAATGAATATCGTCGAAGTCTGATTCGTAGTCTTAATTTAGGTGCAAATGTGAATCTGTATATCATTATCGCCTGCCATAACCGCCGAGACTCCACGCTTCGGTGCATTCAGAGCGCGTATGACGCAGCCAGGAAGGCTGGTCTAAATATGCGGATAACTCTTTATGATGATGGCAGTCATGATTTGACGGCGGAGTCCGTATCGGCGCGGTTCCCCGACACGGAGATATTGGCGGGAACTGGGTCAGAGTTTTGGGCCAAGAGTATGGCAATCGCCGAGGCCTCGGTTCTGAAAACCATCCGACGGGACAACAAAGAGAATCCCTTCGTTGTGTGGCTAAACGACGACGTCGTTCTTGATGTGGATGCCTTCGAGCGACTAAACGAATTATCGCTGAACAATCCAGGTCAGATATTGGTGGCTGCAATGCGAGATCCGCTGTCGTCCGAAGTGACGTACTCGGGACTAAGAAGAAGCGGACTTCACCCTCTGAGTTTTGAGACATACCCGATGTCCTCCGTTCCTCAGTCAGTGGAAATCTTTAACGGGAACCTAGTCTTGGTGCCTGCATCCGCTGCTGAATTGATTGGCGGAATCGATGGTGGATACTCGCACGCCTTGGCTGACATCGATTATGGCTTCCGGGCTGCATCAAAATCTATTGGTGCAAAGTTGGCGCCGGGTTCCCTTGGAACGTGTGCTCGGAATCCTGTTCCTCCTTCGCAGCCGGTAGCGACGCAATGGAAGCACTTCGTGGGGCCGAAGGGGGCTGGGAACCCAAAGTCTATGCGGAAGATCCTCCGACTGGCAGCACCTCGGAGCTGGGTGGTTTACTATCTGGCAACCTATGGACTTTGGTGGGCGCGCCACATTTGCGAGAGCTTTTTCAGGGTTGTTTTATCTCGTCGTTCTAAGCCGACGTCATAGTGAAGATTGCCGTCCTGGGTCCATGCCGACCATCGGAGTTTGTCGGAGATATCGAGTCGTCTGTGGCTGGGTTGCCGGAGGGACTTGGGGGTACGCCGATTAATGATCTAGTTCGCGGACTTCTGGACCTAGGGCACCACGTTCACCTGATCAGTGCGTCTCCGGACGTGACCTCTGTTTGGCGAGCCCAAGGGCCACAATTTTCTATTTCTGTTGTTCCTTATAGGAAGCGTCCCAGAGAGCGCGCCCTCGATCTGTTCCGTAAGGAGCGGAATCTGATGGCACGGGAGCTGGCTTCCAGTGATGCCGAGGTGGTGAGCGCACACTGGTCATATGAGTTCGGATGGGTGGGTGTTACTTCTGGAAAACCATGCGTTCTCAGCGTTCACGATGCACCTCTGACGATTCTCCGGAACCTTCCGGACGCCTACCGTCTTTTTAGAACGCTCATGGCTTATCGGGTTCGAATGTCCGCGTCCTGTGTTACCGCTGTGTCACCGTACCTTGCCCGGAGATGGCGGAGGCAGATGCTGTTCCCAAGGGCCATTAAAGTCATACCGAATATGACGCCTCCATTGCCCGTATCAGACCTTCAACTGACAAGAATGCCGGTAATACTTGACATTGCTGATGGTAGTTCGTTGAAGAACGTGCGCCGGCTTATCGAGGCCTTCGACCTTTTCAGTCGAGACGTGCATGGTTACGAGTTGCGACTTGTCGGTCCGGGTTTGGGGGAAGGTGACGAGATGGCAAGGTGGGCCGCTGCTCAGAACATTTCCGGAAATGTTCGTTTTTTTGGCAAGCAATCTCGTTCGGAAATAGGTCGTCATCTAGCAGAGGCCTCCTTGTTTTGTCATCCATCTCTGGAGGAGAGCCAACCGATGTGCCTTTTAGAGGCGATGGCTGCGGGCGTCCCCATCATAGGAGGTTACCGCGCGGGCGGAGTCCCGTGGACCCTAGATGACGGCAATGCAGGGCTTCTTGTCGATGTTTCCCGTCCTAAGATGATTGCTTCTGCGCTTCGCGATCTCCATGAAAATGCTCCTCTTGCTGATCGTCTGGTTAAGCATGGACGGCGCTTGATCGAGGATAGACACAGCAAAGACAGCGTGACTACGGCGTACTTAGAAGAGCTTCGTCGGGTTCTGTTGTCGGACTAAGTCCAGCTGAAGCGGTTTGAATGCCGGGTTCCTATGGCTTTCGGGGATGTTGCGATGGGAAATACGTCCGTGCCACCAACACATAAGCATCGCAGCCAACTGGTAGCGGCAGAAAGATCGAGATGAAATTAGCGTCGGGGACCGTAAAGTGAGCCGTCTTAGGAGCGTCTCTCGAAGTTTGTCTTGGGCGTTGACAGCTCAGATGATCATCAGCGTTGGTCAGTTGGTCTATGCAGCCTTGACTGCTCGGCTTTTTACGCCCGCCGAATTTGGCGGCTTCGCGGCGGCTCTAAGCCTTATGGGCATACTCTCACTTCTGACGACAACAGGATTGCCGTCCTTCGTATTAAAGGAACCTGAGCTTGGGGGTCGTGCGGTCCTAACGATTCGTCTCTTCGGCCTTCTGGGAGGAATTTTATCGGCCGTCGTCTTCGTAGTCCTGGTTCCAGGCTGGCTCTTGGTACTGGGCGCCCCAGAAGGTCATATGTACGTTGGTCTGCTCGCTGTCGGTCAAGCCATAGGGCCCTCTGCGGCCATAGAAGCGGCGTTACTTCGACGTGAACTACAGCCCAAGAAAGATGCGCTTGCACTTCTTGCAAGCTTCCTGCTGGCCAGTGGTTGCGGGATCATTATGGCCTTACATATCAGACAAAGCTGGACATTAGCTGCAGTGGTTGCATTACAATCACTCCTACTGGCGTTTCTCTCGCGGTTACTTCAAACCCATAAGCGCGCGCAGGGGAGCCGCTTGTTTTACCGCACGGTAATGGGATTCACGCGGAAAATAACAGCGCAAAACACCGGTTTTTTTCTTTTACAACGAGTGCCGGAGTGGATCGTGAGTGCTTCGTTGGGTTCTAGCGCCTTAGGTCAATTTACCAGGGGGGCCTCCTTGGCTCAGATGCCAGCTACTGCGTTGAATGCGGCGCTCGGTCGGGCCATGCAACCATACTGGCGTCTCATCAGCCGGCCATATGTTGCAGATAGGGCTATGAATGACGCGGCCACTCTTTCAGCGGGAATTGCTTTTCCGATTTTCGGTATCGTAGCCGTGAATGCCGGGGCCCTTGTGGATCTGTGGTTGGGGGAGGGGTGGGAACAAGCTGGGGCTTTAGCTACTCTTCTAGCGATTGGTGCTGGGCTCGCCGTGCCGTTCGGTGGCTTGGCAAGCGGTCAAGAAATGCGGGGCAATTTCAAGCATGTACGACGTGCGCAGTGGTCTATGGCGGGTTCCCTAGTTATTCCGGTTCTTCTCTTGGTTACAACCCGCTCAATTTGGTGGGCGGCCGCGGCCGTTACGACTTCGACTTTTGTTGGTCTTTTCGTCATGGCGATATCGTCGGCCACCTCTCATACCGGGTTCAGGGTAAGGATGAGAAGTCGCCTCGTGAGGCGATTGACCTCACTTGCGCTCTGGTCTGCTGGAGTTTCCGTCCTCGGGCTATTCGCGGGACTTGAGGCGGCCAGGCTTGTTTCACCAGCGGGTCGAGTAGCAGAGGCTGCGCTGCAGATTAGCGTTGCCGGGAGTGTGTCTGTATTTGCCTGGGTATTGACTTTCCGCTGGCACGAAACAAACCGCGTACTTCGTCGGCGTGGCGTGCGGCTCCCATCCTTTGTCGGGGGTCGTTCCGTCTGAGGGGAGCGCAACTCAGATCTTGCTGCGAAGGGGAGCCCTACGGAAATGAACGCTGGCGGGACGGGTAAGCCTCAAACCACTGACGTAGCGTCTGCAGTATGTGCCGAAAATGTGCATATTTGGCAAGGGTTGCGGGCTCCAACCCTTGACCAGCTCCTGAAGTACGTCGTTGCCGCGCGGTGCATCCTCCGGAGAGCCGGGGCGCGGCAGGCGCCTTGCGGGTCTTCACCTCGTTGGGGAACGATACCTGAGATAAGTGGCTCTTCGCATTTGGGCATGAATGTATTGATTCGGTAGGGCTGTGGCCACCCGTGGCGAGAAGGCATCGGAGTCTCTAGTGGGTGCAGTTGCGGAAGCGGCGGGCGCTTCTGCGGGTGGTTTCGATCACGTCGTTGATCGCTTCGATGGCTGACTAAATCCCCCAAGTCTCAGGACAAGCATGAGGAGACCAGCTCGTTGACGAGTTCTCAGCTGAATATTCGCGCTTTTGGGGTCCATCTGTCGTGTGTTTGGGGGCCGGTGGGCAGAGCGCGCAGTAGCCGTCTTGGGTGCCGGTAGTGGCGTGTCTGGGGGCCACCCAGTTTAGGCTCCTTCCGTCGTGTGTATAGGGCGCACGGCGGAAGGAGTAATCATCAATGGTACGGAAGATCAGAGCGAAGCTCGTGTTGCAGTTGCGCGCCGAGGGCCTGTCCGGGCGGGCGATCGCGGCATCGCAGGGAATGTCGCGGAAGAGCATCACGGCGGTGCTGGAGGCTGCCGATGCGGCCGGTGTGGTTTGGGACGATATCGCCGACAGCACGGACCGCGAAGTTTATGCCCGGTTGTTCCCGGGCCGCGGTGAGCATCAAAGCGTGTTCCTGAAGCCGGACTGGGACCAGGTCCACCGGGAGATGGCCCGGGTCGGGGTGACGCTGAAGCTGATGCATGGCGAGTACGCGGATTCATGCGCCGCTGCCGGTGAGCCGATGATGGGCTATGACCGGTTCTGCAGGACCTACCAGCGGCATGGGTTGGTAACAGGGGCGGCATCCCGGGTCGGGCACAAGGCCGGGCAGACGGTGGAGGTCGACTGGTCGGGGCCGACGATGCAGTTGGCCGATCCGGTCACGGGCAAGGCCAGGACCGTGTATCTGTTCGTGGCATGCCTGCCTTTCAGCCGGTACGCGTTCGTCGAACCCGCCCTGGACATGAAGCAGGACACCTGGTTGCGGGCCCACGTGGCGATGTTCGAGGCCTTCACCAGGTCAGTGCCGCGGATCGTGCCGGACAATCTGAAGACCGGTGTCATCAAGCATCCCCGCGAGGGCGAGGTTGTGCTCAATGACGCTTACCGCGAGATGGCGGCGCATTATTCGGCGGCGGTGCTGCCCGGACGTGTCAGGGCGCCGAAGGATAAGGCCAGCGTGGAAAACACGGTTGCCCACGTGGCTACCTGGATCATCGCCGGGCTGCGCCAGCGACAATTCACTTCGTTGCCGGAGCTGCGGGCCGCGATCATCGAGCGGGTAGCGGCCTACAACGCGGAGCCGTTCCAGAAGCGGCCAGGGTCCAGAGCCAGCGTGTTCGTAGCCGAGGAGCAGCCGCTGCTGACGGGGCTGCCGGCGGTGGCCTATGAGATCAGCAGGTGGGTATACGGGCGCCGGGTGGGCCGGAACGGGCACGTGGTCTGGGAGAGGAACTACTACTCGGTACCCTTTGCCCATATCGGCACCACGGTGGACCTGCGGATCATCGATCGGGTGATTCAGCCCTACCGGGGCACCGAACGGCTGACCAGCCACCTGCTGCTGCCCGAGGGCGCAGCCAACGAGTACCGCACCAACGACGCCGACCTGCCCGCCGGCGAGAAGTACCGGCAGTGGGACCCGCCCCGGGTGCGGGAATGGGCCGGACGGCTCGGCCCGGCAGCGGTGACCGTGGTCAACCGGATCTTCGAGTCCGTCCCGGTCGACGAGCAGGGCCTGGACGCGGCATTGGCCGTGTTGCGGCTCTCCCGGCGCTACTCGGCCGAACGCCTCGAGGCAGCCTGCCTGCTTGCGTTGGCAGGCCGTGTCCGGTCCCCACGGTATGCGCATCTGCAACCGATCCTGGCCACAGAGCAGGACAAAGCCGCCGGTCTCAGGCCACCACGGGATGAACCGGCCGAACACGGCGGATACGTCCGCGGCGCCGAATACTACGCAGGCGGTGCCAAGTGAGCGGGATCGATATCGAAACCAAACGCAAGCTCCGTGAGATGGGCGCCGCCCCGATGCTGGAGGCGCTCGAGGCCCAGGACGAGACGCTCGTGCTCGGCATGGCTTTCGAGGAACGGCTCCGGCTGGTCGTCGACGAAGCCCACTCCGGGTTCAACCACGCCAAGGTTGAGGGACTGATTCGGCGGGCCGGGCTCCGCTACCCGAACGCGGTCTGGACCGGAACGTGATCGCCCAGCTCGGCACGTGTTCGTTCATCGAACGGCAGCAGAACGTCGTCTTTCAGGGATTCACCGGATCCGGGAAGTCGTACCTGGGGTGCGCCCTGGCCAAGCAGGCCTGCCAGCACCGGATCCGGGCCCACTACGTCCGTATGCCCGACCTTGAGGAAGCCTGGGCGCTGGCGAAGGACAAGCCACAGGGACATACCAAATTCCTGAACAAATACGCGGCCTTCACCCTGCTCGTGATCGACGAATGGCTTCTCGACCACCCCGACGAGGGCATGCGCAGCATGCTGCTGGAGCTACTGGAACGCCGGTACGACACAGCCTCGACCGTGTTCTGCACCCAGTACGCCAAGAAAGACTGGCATCAACGGCTCGGCTCCGGGTCCACGCCGACGCGATCATGGACCGCATCGTGCACAACACCGTCTGGGTCGATACCGGCAACCACAACATGCGCCAACACGCCACCATGAAGCAGTAAGAAAACGTCGGTGGGAGCCGGTGGCCCCACAACCCCGGCCACTGGCCCCCACCGGCAATATCAATGGCCCCGAAACGCAATATCAAGTGGCTTCCAAACCTTCAAATACTCACTCAGCCCCGTTCGGGTCTGGCCTGGGAGATTTGGCGGAGCTTTTGTCACCCTCGGTCCCCGAGGGTGAGTTTCGCGTCGACTCGGGCAGCTTGTTTCTCAGTCGTCCGGCCCCCAACCTGGGGAGGTCAGGCGGATCCGGTAGAACATTCGCCCTTGGATCCGCGGTGCTCGAGGATAACTTGTTGGGCGCGGCCGAATTCATTGTCCGTGGCCGAGCCAAGCTTTACAACATGTGAGGCGTCCCGGGCGCTGAAACCCTTCGTGCAGTTCGGCGCCCATCGCGTTGGCGTAGCCGTGGAACGAATCCAGCGCGGCGGTCTTGATCCCGGTGGGAAAATTCCTTGCCGCGGTCTTTGAGCCAGTCGGCTGAGGCCTCCCCGGACCGGCCCGGGACAAGGTCCAGCAATCTGGCCTGCATCACGCCGTGGCATCGCAGATGTGCTCCACGATCCCGGTGACCATGCTGGCCCCGGGCGCTCGTGGGTCGATGGCAACGACCTGCACCCCCATGCGCCACTCGAACCGATGCGCGAACAGCCAGTCCCCAACGCCCTCACTGTCGCGGCCGTCAACCATCTCAAGGACCTGTCGGGTGTCCAGATCCACGATGGTGGTCGGCCACGGTTCGTGGCGTTTCCAGGCCTTGGCTGCCACAGTGGCCACGAGGGCGTCCCGGAGCCGGGGGAGGACCGTGCCGGCCGCGGTACTTGGGCGGTCTCCTCCGTGAATGTCCTGCGGGGGCACAGGTAACCATCGCAGGAGAATCTTCGCTTGGCTCACAGCACTCGGTCGGACCGGCAACAGGGGATCACAGCCAGGGTGGCTGGCGGCAGATCGCGCCGCGATAGGGGGCATATAAGGCTTCACTCACGCCGACCCCGTGGCAGGAGGGCAGAGAATGCAGTAGCGGTGGCGGGTAAAGTGTTTCCTCGCGACGACGGGCTAGCTGAGGAAAGAGGGCTAAACTTGTCGACCGGAAGCAAAAAGTTCAAGTAACCGCCGGCACGCTGACATAGGTGCTAAGAATGGCTTCTTGAGGCCTTCGGACGGATCGCACTAACGCTGGCATAGAGGTCGAGATACTCGGATACACCACGGGCGGGCGACAAGTCGATAGGTAGCGGATCCGCCCTTGTCTCTTCGATGTGGGGCCTCCGCTCAACACTTTTCACCTCAACGTTCCATAGATCTTGGTCGATGGGAAGGACGGTCACATTCGGGAAATCGTGTGCCCAGCGTAGGCCTGGTACGTTATTCACGATTGCCGGTAGTCCGACCACGAGCGCTTCCGCCAGCGCAATTCCAAGACCTTCGTGTCGACTAGGCAGGAGAAACACGGAACCTTGAAGCAAACTGGTGCGAGGATCCGAAGTACCTCTGTGGCGAAGTCTGCCCTCTTCCTCCAACGCGTCCAGAATGCTAACTTCCTCCTTCGTAGCTCCTGTCTCGTCCCCATGGAAGTAAAGGTCCAGGCCTGAATTCCGAACCGCTTGAAGGGCCAGTACCTGGTTCTTGATGGGCGAGGAGTTGCCGACAATAACAGCTGACGGTTTGCCGACCTGCATGGTCCGCGCCTTCCGAGCCTGGAAATATGTATCGTCGACCCAGTTGAAAATCGTGCGTGCATTTCTGTTGTACGAACGCTCGTTTTCGCGTACCTCGGGGGATACGGCAACAAAATCGGCAACGATTTTGTCTGCCGCCAGGCCTTGGAGCCGTCGGCTTAGCTTGGCTTTGCCAGTCGGTCGGAAGATGCTGTGAACGGTGCGCACGATCGGCGTTCCTGGTAGTGAGGCTCTCGCCACCAATACTGAGACGACGAACGCACCTTCCGTATGAATGTGGACGACATCAGGGCCGATTTTCCGCAGTAGGGTCGCCCAGGCTTTGGCGCCACTATAGGTCTTGACCGATGGAATGACTTCAACTTTATAGCCGGCTTGGGTGAGATACTGCGCGAAAGGCTGTTCACTGCCTTGACCGACGATGATCGTTTCTACGCCCGCTGCTCGGAAGTGGATGGAGGCGGACAAGAACATGCGCTCCATGCCGCTTGGCCGCAGTGCCCCCATGAGATGGACGATTTTCATGGAGCCACGCTAACACGCTGCTGATGGCATTGATGCCAGGCAGCAGTGATGGCGTTGGATTGCCTTATGGTTACCTTGACTCCTACCTCCGAGGTTCCGCACATAATGGGAGCGGCAGGATTGGAATACCAAGTTCCTGCTCTCCTAGAAAAAGGAAAGTGCACCCAGCGTCGACGCGTGAGGCGTTTTTGTTATGGATTTGATCCTCTTATAACGGGCCCGATGCGTCGTCTTTGTATAGTCTGCATAACCCCGGGTCAGTACTCACGGTGTTTGCTCGCCATATTTACGGGGCCGGGAGAAGGGGGCATGCCCCTTGGGGAAATGCTTCAAGCGGGAGCATTGAGCATAAAGAATTTATTTCAAATGGAAAACCGGCTCAAACTCGTAGAGTTTTTCAGTCAGTGCGCCCCTAAGGAGTAGCAGAGGACCAGGCAGCGATGACTAGATCGCTACTGCTGTCGAGGCAGTAACTTTCGCGGACCTGCGCATGGCGTCTTTCTTGGTTTTGTCGCCTGTACAGGCTCGGTGCGATGATTGGCAGCCGCTGCTTACACTGCTACGCATTCTGCCTAACATCCACTCGTTAAGAACGAAGCGTACTACGAATCTCGCGGCCACCTGACTCGGGAAACTGCCAGTACTAGGGCGAGCAAAACTGGGCAATGTCTGTTGGGGAAAGACTCCCGAATCTAAGAGTCGATTGAAAGGATCCGGTCCCAAATCGAAAACGGGCTGCGATATAGGAGCCGTACCTGGCCGCTGTGAACCGTAAGAAGTCGTCAGTGATTATGAACCGCTGTTTCATCCCTACTGTGCGGGTTTAGGAAAGAGCCTTTCCCACCTCGTAGTGGATACTGCTAAGCTCCGCTGCTCAGATATGAACTGGGCCCCATTCTGTCCGCGCCTGGCCGCAAGGCCCGGAGTTGATATGTATGTCTTCAGTTCGTCGGCGATTGCTTTGACGTCAGTGGTCCTAACCGTCGTGCCCGCATCTGCGGCGGCGATATCCAGGGCGACTTGGCTCTTGTCGGACCCTAGGAACAGGCATGCCCGGCCCGCGGCCATCGCAGCGTAGGCTTTCGATGGGACGCATGTTCCTGTCACTCGCTCATCCAGGATGGCTACATGAAGGTCAGCCGTGGCGTGGAGCGCTGGAACTTCATAATCTTCAACTAGGTCAACAAATTGGACATTGCTGAACCCGGCCCCTTTTACAATCTCGCGGGCTTTCCGGACCTCTGACCCGCGCCCGGCAACCAAGAGGACGGCATTGTCATTCTCAACCGAGCCTACTGCTTCAATCAGGGCTGCCATTGGATGGTTACTGCCGGCTGTTCCGGCATAAATCAGGACGAATTGGTCATCCCTCAGCCCGAAGCGCTCGCGCAGGTTCTCTCCTGTTACCGATGGTTCTTTCCAGATCGGAATCACTATTGCGTCTTGGCTGGAGACACGTTTGACAGCCTCTGCCATACACTGCCCGAGCACTACGATGTGGTTAGATGCGCGCAAGCCGAGATTGTCCCAGAACTCAACTACTCGATTCCGCGGTAATAGCCCAGTCTGTAGGCGCGACACTTGATTCGAATACATGTCGAGCACCCATGAGACATTGACAATTCGATTGCCGGAAAGAAAGCGCGGCAAAACCCCTACGAGGCGAACGCCAGTTGGAACATCAATCGCGATTATTGCGTCGATGTCTCTGCAACGTGCCACCGAATAGCCCAGAGCCTTCGCCAAGTAGATCCATTGGTCAAGGGTCTTGCGCCGCGGACGTAGCTTCCTGTCCACTTTAAGTGCCAGTAGTACTACGTTGTTGTGCTCTCCTAGCATGGCCGTTAGTTCGCGAACCATAGCCGAGACCGCATCCCGTTCCTCGTAGGCGTAGGGATAGAGGATGAGAATCTTTTGCTTCAGGTTAGGCACGTGCCTAACCTAACAGACCCGCGCCCGTTGGTCCTGTGGGGGAGGTTCTGCCAGGTCACTCGTACCCACCGGGGAAAGCGCAGGGAGCTAGTCAATTCGTGTGAGTGCTCTGGACGTGAGACGGCGTCCACCGGTTCGGGTGACACCATCGGAGCAGCGATTGAAGTCCAAGATAGCCTGATAGGTGAAACGGTGGTCGGTGACGGTGCGGTAACCGCCACTGGCGCTGTTATCACCATTGGCCTCGGGGATAGGTTTTCCGGCTCTTCGCAGATGAGCGTGGTTAGGCCGGTCTGAGGATACCGCCGCCGGGCTGGGGGTTTTCGGTGCGGCGTGGTACGGCGGGAAAGAGGTCAGGGCCTCTTTGAATTGGTAGCGACCAAGCAACCAAAACCCAAAAGAGACCCTGACATGACTAACTCTATGTCTTGTTCCCATGGCCAGTGGTGCACGCGCGCCGATGCGCTGCTCGGTGTGGAGGGCATCCACGTCAGTGCCGTTACGACAACCGCGTCAGGCCTGGTTCTGCACGTCGAGACCGGTGATGATCTTGCCGGTTGCCCTGACTGCGGTGTCGTTGCGGTCGGCCATGGACGCCGCCAGGTCCGGCTCCACGACATTCCCTGCTTTGGGGCGGCCCGTGCGGCTGCTCCGGGCCAAGCGTGTCTGGCGCTGCGCGGACCCGGAGAGCCCGAGGACCACCTTCACCGAGGCGCACCGGTTGGCAGGACCACGGGCGAAACTGACCGCGCGTGCGGCGGCGTGGGCGACTGATGCGTTGCAGGGTTTCGACGCGTCGGTCTCCGCCCTGGCCCACCAGCTCGGCGTCTCCTGGCACACGGTCTGGGACGCCATGAAAGTTGAAGCCACGCGCCGGCTTTCAGCCACCGGCCGCCTGACAGGGGTGAACGCGCTCGGCGTGGATGAGCATGTCTGGTCCCACACCGGCCCACCAGGGTCCGGCATGGTCACCGGGATCGTGGACCACACCCGCGACGAGAACGGCGTAGTGCACGCCAGGTTGCTGGACCTCGTCCCGGGCCGGTCCGGGAAGGCCTACGCCGACTGGCTCAAAGACCGCGGAACCGAATTCACCACCGGCATCAAAACGGCAGCGCTGGATCCCTTCCGCGGCTACGCCAACGCGATCCGCGACGAGCTGCCCGAAGCCATCACCGTCCTGGATGCGTTCCACGTCGTAAAGCTCGGCTCAGCCATGGTCGATGAAGTCCGCCGCAGGGTCCAGCAGGACACGCTCGGGCACAGGGGCCGCAAGGGCGATCCGCTCTACGGGATCCGCCGCACCCTGCAGATCGGAGCCGAACAGCTCACCGACAAACAGGCCGCCCGGCTGGACGCGAAACTCACCCTCGGGGACCCGGACCACGAAGTCACCCTCGCCTGGCAGTGCTACCAGAAGCTCCGCAACATCCACCACTCCAGACCCGAGCGGGGCAGGGAACTCGTCAACGAGGTGATCACATCATTCCCGTCCTGCCCGATCCCTGAAGTCTCACGACTGGGGCGCACACTCAAACAATGGAAGGCAGCGATCCTGGCCTACTTCGACACCTTGGGTGCTTCGAACGGCCCCACCGAAGCCATCAACGGCGTCATCGAAACCACCCGCAGAATCGCCCGCGGCTTCCGCAACTTCACCAACTACAGACTCAGATGCCTACTCGCCGCCGGCGGCCACCGCCCCTACCGGAACAAACAGACCAACCATGCCTAGTGGCGAAGGGCCGGTTTTCCCGCGCCCGTGGGATCTGCCCGTGGGATCTACCGGGTCGGAGCGACCATGCCAGCCCAAGCGCTCACCGAGCACCCTAAATGCGCCTACCGACCACAAGTCGGGATATTCGGTAGCCGCCCAACAGCCAAGCAGTGAGAAGGATAACGCCCAGAGTTGGCGCCTTTAAAGTGAACGTTTTGATCGTGCCTTGCAGGAGCGCGCTTTGACTCATGGAAGATGCGCGCGTAGAGGGTATCGAAGAATCATTTGGTGATGCGCGCGTATCGGGGTGTCTGCCGCTGCCGGTCCGCCGGTAGGAGTAGCGCTGCTGCTATGGAGCTGACGATGAGCGAACCCAAGGCTGTGACGAAGGTTCTCGCCACGGAATACCGCCGTGCTTCCAAGGCCAGGAAAGGCGAGATCCTGGATCAGATCTGCGCGGTGACGGGGTGGCACCGTAGCCATGCCCGCAAGGCGTTGAGTCTGGTTCTGACGATCAGGATTGCCCGTCCACGCCCTCCGAAGGCATTGGTCTATGACGAATCCGTGATCAACGCGCTGCGGTTCTGCTGGGCCGTGCAGGGGACGCCGTGCGGGCGGCTGCTCGCCGCGGCCTTGCCCGACCTGGTCCCGCGCCTGCGCCGGTTCGAGGAGCTTCAGATCGAGGACGGGACGGCGGATCTGCTGTTGCGGATAGCCCCCGCGACCATCGACCGCCGGCTCAAGGGAGACCGGGTCAAACTGGAGCCGCGAGGACGGTCCCATACCAAGCCGGGAACGCTGCTGAAGGACTCCATCCCGATGCGGGCCTGGGCGGAATGGAATGATGCCAGACCTGGATTCGTGGAAATCGATCTGGTCGGTCATGAGGGCGGCAATTCCCACGGCGAATTTTGTTTCACCCTTGACATCACTGACATCGCGACGGGCTGGACGGAGACGGTGTCGGTGCGCAACAAGGCACAAAAGTGGGTGTTCGCCGCGATTAAGGAGGCGAGTGCGAAGTTCCCTTTTCCCATCCTGGGCATCGATTCAGACAACGGATCAGAGTTCATCAACTGGGGACTGTTCCGCTGGTGCGAGCAGGAGAAATTGACCTTCACACGATCCCGGTCAGGGAACAAGAACGACGGCGCCCACGTGGAGCAGAAGAACTGGCACATCGTGCGTCAGACTGTGGGTTACCACCGCTATGACACCCCCGGCGAACTGGAATTGCTGAACAGGATCTGGGAGCTGCAGCGGCTGCTAACAAATCACTTCGGGCCCCAGCAGAAACTCGTCTCCAAGGAGCGCAACGGCGCTAAGACCACCAAAAAGTATGACCTGCCTGCCACGCCTTATCCGCGGATTTTGTCCGACAAGGGCACGGTCAGCGCCACGGTCAAAACCAGGCTTCACCGGGAGAACCAGCCGCTGAACCCGGCCGCCATCCAACGCCAGATCCAAGCACTTGCAGCCGAACTGCTCACCCTCACGACCAGCAAACAAGCCGCTAAAACCAAACCAGCCCCGCGCGCACTTCCGCATGATTCCACGAAGAAAGCTACACGCGCATCTTGACATGATTCCCCGGGGAGCGCCAGCGGTGTTACCACCCTTTTCGAGCTCGCTGATGGTGACCGTAGCTTTCTTGATACTCACGATTTTGGCGGTGGGCCCAGAGCCTTTGATAACCAGCCCCTGCATCGTTACGCGCGTTTGCTCATCTTCACGACTCACGGTGACAGTGTCGGTCTTTAGCGGCCCTTAGACTTGGGGAATGAGTCTTTTTAGGTGGCAGTCCCGAAGCCTGCACGGCAGGACGCGGGTGGTCTATGACTTGGCCTGCATCCCATTTGGGCAAAGGTACCGTGATGGGACGTGCCAGCGGTGCGCCTGGTCAGAAGGCGACGGGTTCTAGAGGTACGGCCGGTATTGAAAAATGCTGCAGCATCCGACGATCTTGTTACGGGCGCTGGCTTCGACGATTTTAGGAACAGTAATCAAAAACAATTCAGCTGAAACATCGCTTCCAGTCCCTGAGAGAACTCGTCCTATCCTTGGCGTCAATGTTCTCGGGCTTCCGCGCGATATTGCGGCCGATTACCTCGAGGGCCTGCTTCGTAGCGGGAGGCCGGCCAGAGTGGCCTTTGCGAATGCCAACCTCGTTAACATGACGTCAAAAGACGAGCAACTGAAGACAGCTCTCACAACGTTCATCGTCCTGAACGATGGCGTTGGGGTGAATACTGCAAGTCGCCTGCTGCACCGAGAGCCGTTCCCTGACAACCTCAACGGTACGGACTTTACGCCTTATTTTCTCGACCGCTGCCGCATCCCCCTGCGGATCTTCCTCCTAGGTGCTACGCCCTCGGTGGTTGTTCGGGCAACGCATATTTTTGCTGAGAGATGGCCTCGCCACTGCATCGTCGGATTTCACCATGGCTTCTTTGAACCGAAGGATGAGGATGAGGTTATTCGCCACGTGCGAGCCACTGCCCCTGACTTAGTGTTCGTGGCGATGGGCAACGGCCGTCAGGAGCGGTGGGTGGAGCGCCTTGTTCCGGAGTCAACTACATCGGCTTGGGGGGTCGGGGCTCTCTTCGATTACCTCAGTGGCGAACAGCGGCGTGCTCCCGGCATTGTCCGTTCTGTAGGGCTGGAATGGGCCTGGCGACTGTGGCAGGACCCTCGACGCTTAGCTAGACGGTACGTTGTGGGAAACCCTAAGTTCCTCTTCAGAGTTCTTTGCGAACTTACTTACAACACGGTTTTTGCGCGCACCGTTAAGAAGCACCTGAGGGGGGCAAATGGTCGTAAATGATAAGCCGTTTCGAGTAACGGTGATCGTGATCAGTTACCGAAGGCCGGAGGGTCTGCTGAATCTTCTGCGTAGACTCGATAGGCAGGAGTCTCGTATCGCAACTGCGGCTTTCAAACTAGACGTCGTTGTCGTAGACAATGACGCCGCGGCGTCTGCGCTTCCCGTCGTCCAGGCGTTCGAGAAGTCCGGAACCATCACGGTCCGATACGTCGTCGAGGCACACCAGGGTATTCCAATAGCCCGCAACGCCGGCCTCGCGTCCGTTCCGAACGATAGTCACTTCATCTGTTTCATCGACGACGATGAGTGGCCGAGCCCGGACTGGGTCGAGCAGATGCTGCTCACACAGCAGGCGACGAATGCTGATTGTGTCCTGGGTGCGGTGATCCCGGTGTATCCGCCTGATGCACCGAAGTGGGTGGTTCGTAGCCGCGTTTTTGAAAGCTGGGCATTCCCTGATCAAGCGCCCCTGACTGCTGCAGCGACTAATAATGTCATGGTTTCGGCCGCATTCATTCGGCGGGTGGGCATCCGATTCGATGAGCGAATGCGAGTTTCCGGCGGATCCGACTATTTGTTTTTTCGTCAGGCCGTAGCCATGGGCATGAGGATCGTCTGGTCAGCGGGTGCGCCTGTTTACGAATCAGTCCCCCGAACTCGTATGAACATACGTTGGGTCCTACGCCGACAGTACCGGCTTGGTAATACTTTCGCTGTGGCGGGTAGGCTTTCGGGCAAACTGCCGCAAGTGCTTGCATGTGGTTTTAAAGGCCTCCTTCGCCTCGGTCTTGGAGCAATTATGCTTCCCGGCTTAGCTGTGTCGCCATATCGTGGCATGCGCGCTCTTGTCCATGTTTTTAGGGGGGCAGGAATGATTGGCGGATCATTCGGGCACATTTTGGAAGAGTATTCGCAGTCACGGCTGGGTGCCGACCGATCGGCTCGCAGCCATAGTATTTAGGCCTTACACTGCTGGGGACGGTGGACCTATTCAGCCGCTTATGTTCCGGTCTTGTATAGCCCTAAGCACTGGGAATGAAACCTGAGCTACATTGGGACCTTTCGACTCGCCTGAACCAGCGCGGCTTGACGCCCCTGGCGAAGCTGGTGAAGGCCCTAGACTACGTCCTTTTCAAGGCCGTCCTGCCTTACGAGTGTCGGTTGTCGCCGGATGTTAGCTTTACCACAGGGGGACGGCGACGGTTATCCTCCCAAACACAACGTCGTGGGCTCGTGTCTCCATCGCCACCGTGTGACATTGGGGCGGGCAGGGTGAGACGCCGGCCTGCTCCATCGTGGTCGAGGACGGCGTAACCCTCGGGGCGGCGCCGTCATCATGGCGAAAGCCGGGGTGCCGCTGGTCGTTGGCAGCGGCGCGGTCATTGGCGCGAATGCACGATTACCGGCAGCGTGCTCCGGAGCGGTCATCGTCGGAGCAAAAGCCACCCTGCTGGAACGTGCCCTATAACCAGCTTGTCGGGCCCAAAGTTCATAAAGGGACGCAAAGGGTAAGGGGCGTCAAAAACCGCTCCTATTCGCCTCTTTCCGGGGCTTCTTTTCTTAGGCCGCATCATCTCGTACAGGCACCCTGCCACGACTAGGGCTATTCCGAGCCAAATTAGTGGGTCATTCTCGCTATAACCCCTGCCGATGTAAGCAAACGATGAAGCCGAGGACGATAAGTACGATAGTGGCAACTACGACACCATCATGCCCTATCGGATTGCCCGGTAGACTCAACGTGCAACGCTGAATCCGTATCGGGGAACTAACTATGTCCACGCTGCTGATGTAAGGTCCCACATGGTGCGGGCAATCAACTCGGCAGTTTTTGTCGCGCCTGTTGCCGTCTTTCTGTGGCCCACCATTACATCATCCTTCGAGGAAACGTCGCTGGGCGCGGACGTAACCACGTTCAACTCCCGGACGACCGTTTGGAGTCTGGTCGGGGATCATTGTACAGAACACCCCGTGCTGGGCTGGGGCGCCTTCACATTTGACAACAAAACCGGCTCGCCGCTCTCAGCACTTTTTTCAACAACTCGCACAAGCAGTTCCTTGAAGCCTGATTGAGGGCGGGGGTACTGGGGCTAATGCTGATGGCCGGCGTCGCCGTAGTTTTAGCCTGGTCGGCATTCAGATCGAGAGACGCTCTCTATGTGGCCGTGGTTGCCTTGACATTGTTCTTCATGGTGACCGAGGTGCCCCTGGCTTTGCATAACTACGGGTTCAACTTCTCCGTCGTTCTCGGCGCTCTTCTGCTGGCGATTTTTATTCCAAGGCTTACTGACCACTTCAGGCCGGGGTCAGAGGCTCCCAAGCGGGCAGCCCGGCAGGACGCCCACCTAGATACGATCGATAGGGCATGGAACCTGCGGGCGGACGCCGGGGGCCAGTACAACCTGACCCGCGGTTCTCGATGCGCTGTGCGGTGGCGTTGTGCGAATCGGTGATGGTGGGCACGAACTCGTTGTTTCGGTAGCAGGTGATGGTGTTGCCCTTGGCGACGACGCAGAGCCGGTCGCCCGGACGGGGACGGGCTACGGAATCCCGCGTGGTGCCCGTGGTGGTGGGGCTGGTGATCGTCCCGGCGACACGTTTTTGCGCCCGCCGTGCCCGGTCGGTGCCGAAGCGCCACCAGTTGCTGTCGTCGGATATTCGGGGACAATATCCACGACTCGTTGAGTGCCCCAAGGAAGTCGATGGCCACGTCCACATCCGAGAGGGCGGACTCATACCAGCCACGCCCGTTCGCCACTGCATAGGCTTTGCCGCCTTGGATGCCGAGGCTTCCCGCGCCCACCGTCCACGCCTGCCCTGTGACGGCGGCGCCGATTGTGCACGGCACTGTCGGCGCGGTTGAACCCGTCTCCTAGGACGACCGGTCTGCGTCCCGGTGTTCGCTGCTAGCCGATCCTGCTCAATCTGTGCCCGCTGCTTGGCTGTGCCCTGAATTGGGGAGGGTGATGTTGTGCAGCAGCGCGAGCCGCCATTCCTCACATTGACGTCAAGATCGTGGGCGGCATTTACCATATGCTTGCGAACTGCCTGCATGAAACTGCGGGGGCGCGCTTGTACTACCTGACCTCCACGGGTGGGCTGGTATGGACGGGAGAGGTTGAGATCCCAGCGATCCCCGCGACCGGGTAGCAGGTTCGACGCATCCCGTCACCACTGCTCCTGCATGGTGCCCATGGCCTGCGACCCGCTGCGCTGGGAAGTGTGGCTATGCGGCGTCAGCCCGAACAACCTTCCGTCGTACATGTAATTCTTACGAGAGGACGGGGACACGCAGGCCGGATACCCGCCGCGCCACAAACAAGTGCAATTATGACTCTTGCTGTGCGGATTGCGCGAGTAGTCCGCCTACAATCTAACCCGTGAAGGTATTGGTTACCGGCGGAGCCGGGTACATTGGGTCGCACACAACGCTTTGCCTTCTAGAAGAGGGCTACGATGTCGTAGTGCTCGACAATCTTACAAATTCGACATCAGAATCGTTACGACGCGTGGAAGGGCTAACCGGAAAACGGGTCTTTTTTTGCGAGGTTGACTTGCTCGACGCCCTTGCCGTTGATCGGGTATTTGAAGAGAACCAATTTGACGCCGTCGTCCACTTTGCTGGCGTGAAGGCAGTTAGTGAATCTGTGGAAAGGCCTCTTTTTTACTATCGGAACAACGTGGTTGGCACCCTGAACCTCCTGCAAAGCATGGAAAGGGCGAATGTGCGCCGATTGGTATTCAGCTCGTCGGCGACTGTATACGGCGCTTCTGAAAACGTTCCACTAAACGAAAAGTCGCCCTTGGACGCCACTAACCCCTACGGTCGGACCAAGGAGCAGATAGAGGACATTCTTTCTGACTTGGGCGCTGCTCATCCGGACTGGTCTATCGCCTTGCTCCGGTACTTCAATCCTGTCGGGGCACACGAATCGGGTCTCATCGGAGAAGACCCGCAGGGAGTTCCCAACAACCTATTGCCCTTTGTGGCTCAAGTAGCGGTAGGGCGCCGCGAAAAGGTGCTGGTCTTCGGCAATGATTATCCAACAGCCGACGGCACAGGGGTCCGGGATTACATTCATGTCATGGACCTCGCGGGCGGGCACCTTGCCGCCCTTGCCTATCTCCAAAAAAGGACTGGTGTCTTCCGCTGGAACTTGGGAACAGGACGCGGCTCCTCTGTGCTGGAAGTTATAGACGCCTTCGGGCGGGCAGCCGGATTTGCAGTGCCCTTCGAATTTGCCCCAAGAAGGCCTGGCGATACGGCCGTCAGCTACGCAGATCCGTCGGCGGCGCTGGCGGACCTTGGATGGTCAGCGCGGAAAAACCTCAAGCAGATGTGCGAAGACCATTGGAGGTGGCAGAGCAGCAACCCCCAAGGTTTTGCGACATCCCTAGGACGTTGACCTCTGAGATGTAGGTCTGGGTGTCAATTGCCCATAGGTGAGCGGCTCCTGGATTGTGGTTCCGGGGCCGCTTACTAGTGCCGATCCGGTGCGATGTTTGTGCGGGCGGGTCGATTTCGACTCGGCAGTGTCAGGCTGATATGCGCGGATTGGTACCGCATGACGATATGTTCGGCTGGCGACGTTTCGGAGGTCTAGCTTCGAGCGTCCAACGGGTGAGTGATCCGGGTGCTCATAGAGATCGTCCCGACTTGTCTCCGCGTGCTGCCCATCGCACTTGCACTGCGTCCCGGAGGGGCACGTTCAGGGTCAGGCCGCGTTCATTCGTTGTTCTTGCTGGAGCGGGGCGGCCAGTGACCAGCACCAGCCGGCGAGCTCGAGCGATCGCGGCGTTCGCCTTGCCTGACATCTTGTGGCGGTCGTCGAAGTGTTCCCCTTGTTATGGAGGCTATGGTTTCCTTCCAGGGCGCGGATGCGGGTTGCCGGGGCGACGAGATCGAGCTGGCGCAGGAGGCGTTCCCCGGGCCGGGCGTAGGGGCGCCGGTGCTGCCACGCGGCTTGGATGAGGAGTCTGCGGGCGTAGGTGTTCCCGGCTTTGGTGATTGGGCCCGGCGCCTGCACTGGCCGGAGGAGTTCTCACTAGGTACCAGCCTCAAATAGGAGCCGATGGTGGAGCCGGTGAAGCGGGTTCAGTCTCCGATCTCCACGGCCAGCCCGAACGCGGTCGTCATCTGAATGCCGCGCAGGCACATCAACGCGTAAATCACCGGGGCGTAACGGCATGCCACGGCCGTAGCGGCGACCTCTTTGTCGACGCGCGCCAGATGCGAGGCGAGCAGTTCGGCCTGCTCGACGTCGGCCTCATAGGTGAACTGCAGCGCCGGTTCGCCGAGGTTTTGGCGGTGCAGCCACTGGATTTGTTCCTTTGTCCACCGGGCGTCCTTGGGATAGCGGATGCCGGACGCAGCAGGATGGAGTTCACCTGTTGGCGGGCATGTGCGAGGTCGCGGGCTGCGCCGGAGCGCAGCCGCGATAAGTCCCGCAGCGCTTCTTCCTCCAGATCCGGGATACGCACCTCGGTGACCGAGCCCACGGCGAGCACCGGGGCATCCCGCCGGTCGGTATTAATGCGGTCTCCTGGCGCGCGCAGCAGTTTCGAAGACGCTGCGACCATACAGTTGATCCCCGCGGCGTGCAGGTAACGGGCCAGGACGAATCCGGTAGGACCAGACTCGTAGACAACCCCCGGGGAATCATGTCAAGATGCCCGGCTGGGTTGGTTCGTGGAATCATTTGGTTTTGCCCGGATAGTCGGTTGGGCTTTCGGACCCTGTTTGGCTGTCGTGACGGTCGAGAGTTCTGTGCACAGGGCTTGGACCTGGCGCTGGATGGCGGCCGGATTCAGGGGTTTGTTTTCCCGCTTCAGCCTGGTCTTCACCTCCCGGGGGACGGTGCCGGTGTCGGCCAGGACGCGCTGGAACGGGGTCGCGGGCAGGTCGTATGTCTTGCTGATCCTCGCGCCGGTTCGGACTTTCGCAAGGAGTTTCTGCTGCGGCGCGAAGTGGTTCGTCAGCAGCCGCTGGAGCGCCCATATCCGGTTCAGCAGCTCCAGCTCGCCAGCGGTGTCGTAACGGTGGTAGCCGACGGTCTGGCGGACGATGTGCCAGTTCTTCTGCTCCACATGGGCCCCGTCGTTCTTGTTCCCGGACCGGGAGCGGGTAAACGTTAGATTCTCCTGTTCGCACCACGTCAGCAGTTCCCAGTTGATGAACTCCGAGCCGTTGTCCGAGTCAATGCCCAGAACCGGAAAGGGGAACGCCGCGGTGGCGTCCTTGATGGCAGCGAACACCCATTTCTGGGCCTTGTTTTTCACCGACCGGGTTTCCGTCCAGCCGGTCGCGATGTCAGTGATATCCAGGGTGAAACAGAACTCGCCCCTGCTGTTCCCGCCCTCGTGCCCGACCAGATCGATCTCCACGAACCCCGGGACGGCGTCGTCCCATTCCGCCCACGTCCGCATCGGAATCGAGTCTTTCAGCAGTGTTCCCGGCTTGGTATGGGACCTGCCCCGAAGCTCCAGTTTCGCCCGGTCCGCCTTCAGCCGGCGGTCAATGGTCGCCGGTGCGATCTTCAAAAGCTGTGACGCGGTACCAGCATCAATTTGAAGCTCTTTGAACCTGCGCAAGCGCGGCACCAGATCCGGCAGCGCGGCTGCGAGGAGCCGCCCGCACGGAGTCCCCTGGACCGCCCAGCAGAACCGTAAAGCCTCGATCACGGACTCCCCGTAGAGCGGTGGCCGGGGCGCCTCTGGGCCGGGCGATTTTCAGTACCAGCGCCTTCCGCAACGACTTGCGGGCATGGTCCCGGTGCCAGCCCGTCGTCGCGCACAGCTCATCCAGAATCTGCTTCTTCGCCGCCCGGTCCGACCTGGCGTAACGGGTAGCGATGGTCTTCGTGACAGCTCTGCGTTCACTCATCGAAAGCTCCATGGCTCACACTGCCGAAGCGGCGGACACCGTCCCGGCTGACACGCCGCTACGCGGGCATTCTCAAATGATTCTTCGAATACAGCTACGCGGGCATCTTTGGTGAGTCAACGCGCAACCTTGACGCCCGGTTCGAAGCGGCGGAAACTATGGTCAAACATAGCCCGGTCCTCCCAAACCTCACATGTGGCACTACTCTTGCACTCTACGAAGAGCCGCCAGGCCAAGGGAGCCACTAATGGCAACCCACGGAACTGTGTAACAGAAGGTCCCGGCCTAACCACCTATCCCGGCTGCCCGCCCGGGATAGAGGCCCATGACCGCCCCGGGTGCCAGGCCCGCAGCGCCGCCCCTGCCACAGAAGGCAAAGGAAACCAGACCAAGCCGGCGCTGCCGGGACGCCCGGGGCGATAGTGGCCAGCCCGGACGGGCAGGGTTGCTGTCACTTCATATCGTCTAGCGAGCGCACAGATGGTATGGGATATCCCTGAAGGGCACTCCCCCATGAAGCGGTTCCAGCGGGCACTGCGATATTAAGTTTTGAGGTGCAACAACCAGAAAAAGCGCATATCGAAGGTTCCTCGGCTCTTTTCTACCTGAGCTGGCCACATCACGACGACCTCCCGATCGGTACGCGCACGGCCTTACGCGAGTAGCCCAGCCCTCGTTCAAGACTCCTTTCCTGCGCTTCGCCTTATCTCCGCGCTTCGCCACCGCTATGAATTCTTCATGCCCGGCCACGGGAGGCTTTGGAACGACTGGTTGCTCGAACCATGGCCAACATGATGGCCATTGCCGTGCGCCCGGAAGAGCTCCATCTGCGAAGGACCGTCTCCACCAAGCCCGGATTCGTCGCAGAAGCCATTCTTCAGTGCGTGCGGGCATTGCATCTGAATACCGAAACCGGCGCTTCTGGGAGTTCTTCATTCCGGTCCGGCCGGCGAACCTGCCGAATACCCCCTCCGCTACAATCTGGAGCCTCACGAGTCGGGCAAGATTGTATTGTCGTTGTCCTCCGTACCTTTAACGGTGCTCCACCCACCAGCGCGGCTGTTTGCAACACGGTGAAAGAGGTTAAGCTGATTCTTCCGGACGAGTACTCCGGCTGCGACCTTGCTGACACGAGCGCGGGTGGGGCGCTCACGCGAACGGTGCTGGGCAGCAGGAGTTCGTGTTCGTCACGAGCGCGGAAGTTGTCTGGGGGCGCAAGCTATCATCTATCTTTGACTCAGTTGGGCCATGGCTGCTTCCGAGCGACCATTCGAAGGTGACTACCGTTCCGTAACAATGTACGTGACTTGAACAAAAATCGAGGCTGTGTTTTAGCACGTCAAACATGAGTAAAAACGCTGGCATGTACCACTTTCGGTACTTTCGCAAGGAGTTGAGGCGGCGGAATATAAGGGTACTTTCCTATTTGTTGCTGTCCGCTCTGTCCTGGCCACGGCGGCCGTGGTGCTGATGGCCCTGCGCGGGTAACCTCTGCCGGCATAGGCGGTTATTGACAGAACTTGTTATTCAGTTTGTCACGTGGTTGGGTCATAGCTGATGGGGATCACTCTGACCGATGGAGGCTGTTGTGGCTGTATCCGAGTTCGCCTTTGCGCTCTGCGCGCTGTTGGGCACCCTGCTGGTTCCTTTCTTTGTCCTCTACCAGATGCTGCGGCTCAAGCGCCGCGCCGTTCGGGTCTCCGGTCCCGCGGCCTCACGAGGTTACCGCCGCTAGCCATGCCGTACGTCGACATCAACCCCCATAAAGGTCGTCCCAAATGGCAGGGCTATACCCTCCTGGCTGTCCTCTTAGTCCTCACTGCGGCTGTGGTGTCGGCCGCCCTGATGCGCGTCTGACCAAGCATTAACCGCGAACCCCCTAGACTTACTGTTTGAACCAGTGCAGCAGAACAGTTTTCCGAAACGTCCTGGGGGACAGACATGCCGGATCCGGCGGATCAGAACGCCCGCGCCCATGCAGAGGATGCAGGGCAGCCGCAGCGGCGCCGACGCCGTGACCTTCGTCGCGACGACGGCGAACTGACGGATGCCCGGACAGGAACCATGCCAGCCGTAACACCGAACATTTCCAGCCATCCCGACGCCGGCCAGCCGGTAACGAGAAGGACTTCCTGGGCTGAGGCGGCCGCCGCAGCCCAGGAAGCGAAGCCAGCAACCCACATTCCGGCCCCCGCCCGGGAGCCGGTATCCGCACCGGCTGCCCGGCAGGACACCGGTACCTCCATGTCAGCCGGCGCTGACACCGAAGCCGTGCCGCCGCTGTCGACCGCTCCCTCGGAAACTCCGGCCTTCCGCCGCAGCCGGCCCACCGTTGCCGGCGCCATTGCGGACAGCCCGATGCCGGACTTCATCAGCTCGCCCGGGCTGTTCGTGAAAGAGCAGAAGCCGCGGCCTGTGGGCGGTTTCCGCGGGGCGATCTACAAGATGACCGGCGGCGCCTGGAACCTGGGTCCCGGTTCGAAGCAGCGCCAGGAAGAAGAACTGGGGCGCCGCATTTCCCGGCAACTTCAGGGCAGTTACAACACCGCGGTCCTGAGCCTCAAGGGCGGCATCGGTAAAACCTCCACCACAGTGGGGGTTGGCCTGACCCTTGCGGAGTACCGGGGTGACGCACCCTGCGCGATCGATGCCAACCCGGACTCGGGTGACCTTGTGGAGCGTGCCCTGGGGGAGGGGATCTACCAGCAGGCCAGTCCCCGCACCATCACTGACCTGCTCCGCAACATCGACTCCATCGACTCCCTCACCGGACTGGCCCGCTACATGCACCACGCCGGCCGCCTTCACCTGATAGCGGGGGAGCAGGACCCGGAAGTTTCAGATTCGCTCACTGCTGCCGAGTACCTGCGGATCCGCAAGCTCATCTCCAGCTACTACTCGGTCGCGCTGACTGACTGCGGCACCGGCGTCACGCACAACGCCATGAGCGGGATCCTGCAGTCCGCCGACAACCTCGTCATCGCCGCCGGCTACGCGGTCAGTGGTGCGAAGCGAGCCCGGAGCACCCTGCACTGGCTCGCAAGCCACGGGTACGAGGACCTGGCCCGGAACGCGATTGTAGTTATTACAGATAAGGACGAGGTGTCCTCCCGGGTGGACAAGGACGCCATCGAGGAACATCTTTCCGGCATCTGCCGAGAGTTGATTGCCGTACCACATGACCGCGGTGTGGCTGACGGGGATCTAGTTACCCTGGATGTGCTCAAGCCCGAGACGCGGCGCGCTTACAAGGAGATTGCTGCTGCAATTGTTGACGGGTACCGGTAGTCACCAGGAAGCAGGTTCGGCCATCTTCCGGGGGATCGCGTCCTGACACGAGCGTCGACCGGTTTCTTAGTCATCCGGCAGGTGAGTTCAGGGTGCCGTGATCACTGCCTGAGAGCAGACGCTCAGCTATCACTACAGGGGTTGACATCTATCTGCGCTACTCAACTGCGTCCTGCACTTGCGTTTGCAAGCGTAACTCGACGTGGCTTGTAAGACCGGAAGAGTGAACCCTAGTTCGGGAACTTAACCGGTCTTATTGGCCCCCTTATGATGGGGGCATGTTTGTTGAGAATGCAGCCGATTTGGATCTTCTCGATTGGATCGTGGCGTGGGGGGTTGTGATCCTCGTGCCCGTGATCGGGATTGCGCTGCTTGTGGAGGGTTTCAAGTGGCTCCACTCGATGCTCAACCGCTACTTTCACTGACGGTAGAATCTAGGGCATGACTACTGGGGGAAATTCCAAGCCGAAGCCTGACTTCGTCATGCCTATCACGATGAAGGAAAGCAGAGAAGAAGGGTGACTCTGCTCCTGCTCGTCGGCGGGCTGACCGTTTTCCTTCTGCTGTCACTCCAGGCAAGCAAGTACCCGCAGATTGTCCTATACGCTTTCACGGCAATCACAGCGGCGGCCTGGGATTGGCCGATACTTCCGGCTGTTGGCTCGGTCGGCGGAGCGTCGATCTTCCCGGAGGACGCTGTGGCCGGAGTGATGCTTCTGACGTTGGCTTTCCGACCTCAGCGTTTTTGGTCCGCCGTGAGACCGTACCTTCCCATCGTTCTGGTGACTGTGATTGCCGTTGCAGCATCCCTGACGTGGGGGGTGGCTATATACGGCGCCGGCGGCCTGAACGAGTTCCGGTCGTTTCTCTACCCGCTTGCCGCCGTCGCCTGGGCATTGAATCAGGATTGGGCCAGCGACGCATGGCAGGCCAGTATGCGGTGTTGGGCAATTGCCACCGGGCTGATGCTGTCCCTGGTTGCCGCCGCACATATCGCGCTCTACGGCTTGGGAAAGGCTGATGGATTCGTCCAGTCCGCATTCAGTGGCAGCATGCAGACAGCTCGTCCTCTCACTGCGGGTCAGGCGATCCTGGTGGCCCTATGCGGCGTCTATTTGCTCCATGGCTTAGGCAGTAAAACGCGCAAGGGCTTGGGGTGGGCTGCCCTGTTTATTGGCGTGACTCTCGTGGCACAGCACCGCTCGGTCTGGATAGCGCTGGCGGCCGCGTTACTCGTGTTGTTCCTCAAGGTGCGCGGCGCGGCCCGCGCACGGCTCGTTCTCGCTGCCGTGACCGTGGCTTTTGCGGTAGCCATCCTAGCGCTGTCCCAGACCTTCAATCCGCTCTCGAATGAGTTTGCTGAGAAGGCTGGCGGAACTAAGACGTACAACGACCGCGAGCAAGGTTGGACTGCGCTTATCGGCCAGAACTTGGAAGAGGGCATGGGTCCCACCGTTTTCGGCAGCCCGTTTGGGACCGGCTGGAAGCGGATCGAGAACGGCGTATACGTAGAATGGGCGCCGCACAACTGGTACGTGACCGTCTACCTGCGACTCGGGTTGTTCGGCATCCTCGTATTCGCATGCCTGCTAGCAGCCGTTCTCTGGCGGCTGCTCCGCACACGGGACGTAGGGACCGCCGCCGCTGCATTTGCGTTGATGTTGGCCTACTGTTGGGCGTACTCACTGCCTTATCAAATAGCCCCATTCTTTGCCTGGGCAATGTGGAGCGCCAGCAAGAGGGAGGCACGGCAAGTAGAAGAGATTCCGCCTCTACCTGCCGCGCTCCCCATCTGGGTTAAGCCGAGCAGCGCCTCCACACCATACGCGACTCACCGATAGTCAAACTGGTCTTATGGGCCCCCGTATCATGGGTCCATGACTTCTGGGGGAGAGCGTAAGCGCGTACTTGTTTTGGTGCTGGCAATGGATGCCTATCCGTGGCGGATGATCGAGGACGAGGGGCAGCGGAAAACGTGGTCTGCTGCCCCATCCGTTCCAGTCTTCTACCTCTATGGCAGGTCAGGGAAGCTCACGCGCACCCTTGCCCGTTATGTACAGTCTGGCGTGCGGCGCTGCGCGGGGGGACGCTTCTTTGGCCTCTACAGTCGTTTTTCCGGATCTTGGTTTGCTGGCCGCAAGGTGCGCACGGAAGGGGACAAGGTCTACACCGGGGTTCCGGAGACATACCTGAATACGAACGCCAAGAACATCGCCGGCCTGCGCCACCTTTTGGCCACGCAAGAGTTCGACTACGTGTTCCGCACGAATTCGTCCAGCTACGTCAACCTCGCAATGCTCGATGAGTATGTCCAGGACCTCCCGGAGGTTGACTACTATGCTGGTTTTATTGGCGAGTCCGGCGGCACCCGTTTCGCCTCGGGGACCTGCACCCTCATGTCCCGCGACGTGGTGGAAACTGCCGCAACCGACCGATCATGGGAGTTCGGCCTGATTGACGACGTCGCCATGGGCCGTGCGATGGCGCGGGCGGCAGTCGAGGTCCAGCCTCTCCGCCGGGTTGATGTCCTGACGCCCGAAGACCTGAGCGCCTTGACCGCCGAGGACTTACGGGACACCTTCGTAGTTCGCTGCAAGAGCAGCAGTGGACGCGGGCGCGACATTGAAGCCATGCACCGCGTCCACCAGCTCTACTCCGAGGCCGCTACCGAGTCGTAAGCGCCGAGCGCTTCCAGCCGGTTGAGGTGTTCATGTAGACGTAGTTGTCATCCTTGCGGATTTCGCCCGTCGTCCCAACAGCATCAGCGGACGATGCCGGGGTGGAGTTCCCCGTGATCTTGAGCGCGGCGCCAGCAGTGCTGATAAGCCCGGTAGCGATAACCTGCCCTCCTGTGGTGAGGTTAGCTCCCACCACGTTGGTATCCCACAGGATGTTGCCAGATGCGTAGCCGACATACCCCCGCCGCGTCAGCGTCCCGTCAGCACCCGGCTGGTGGAACTGCAGGTGAACGAACTCGCTGACACTTACCTGCCAGCCTTCGGCCACGGTACGGGCGCTGCGGGGCTGGTGTTGTGGAAAGCAAGGGCCGCTGAGGCCACTGACGTATCGGTCCGTGAACCGATAATGAGTGCAGACGGCTGCTTGCCGACGTACCCGAGCTTGGCGGCCCACTTAGGCTGCTGTCCACCAATGCTCTGTTCGTGGTTGCCGCCGTCCACGTAAGCAACGCTGGCGCGGAACTCCTGCGCCTGGAGGATGTCGAACGCTCCCCGGACGCCGACGATGAACCGGCCCCAAATGTCGAAGGCACCCATGCGCCTGACCGGGACCTGGCCGCCCGCGATAGCATCCCCCGGCAGGGTAGAGGCTGGTCTTGTCGCTGTTTGCCGGGTCGTTGGGATCGTAGCCCTCGGTGTAGCCGATGTAGTAGGACTGGGTCGCGGCGGATGATTTCTCCGCCTGCACTTCCGCCCCGGTCACTGCCAGCCCGTAGGAGACGCAGGACGCCCAGAGCCAGGTAATTGTCTTTGCCGCTGCGGGTTTCGTGCAGGCCGCTGGTGCGGTAGATGTTCCGCTGCGCCATATGTTCGGAGATGAGGGACGGCTTCGCGCCCACGGCGAACGTGATGCCGTCATTCGACTTGGCGACGACAAGGGTGCGCCCGCCGTTGCCGGATTGGTTGTTGACAGGTCAACGCCTGCTGCGCCAATGGTCTGGAGGAACAGGTGTGTCCTGCCATCTGCGCTGCGGGTTGCATTAACGTGGGGGACGGCGAGTCCTGTCAGGCTTGGGACGGACGCTTCCGCCCCCCGCCGCGCCGTTGGTGGACGTGCGCCGCTGGACGACACTCGCCTTTGAGTAGTACATCGTGAAGGTGGTGCCGTCGTTCACGATGCCAGGGCTGATCATAATGGTGCGGGCAGTCGGGCTCGTGCCAGTGGTATCCAGAACGGTTGACTCGGCCGACCATGTTACGCCGTCCGTGGATGCGGAGCATGATCTGTTCCATGTTGCCGGTCGGGTCGTGCTGCCGGTCGTACAGGTACATTGTTCCGCCGACGAGCACCAGGTCCGGGTCGGAGTTCAGCGCGGGCGGTACCGGCCGGCTTGGGGTCAAGCGGGTTGCTGATGCCGGTCGGCTCTACCCAGTTGTGCCCGTCATTTGAGACGAGCCCGCAGGGGTTTTCATACCGTGCGGCGGCACGCCAGTAAGGCGTGTATGCCATCCAGTAACGCCAGCCGTTCCACTTCCCGGCACCGGCATCAACCACGTCGGGATGGACGCCAGAACTGGAAACGTCCGTCGGGGACTGGACCGAAATGGAAGCCGCTGGAACCGAGGGAACCATTGGCCCGGCGCCTGCGGCAGAGAGCTCACCCCTGGTGGCATAAGTGGCAGTTTGTTCCCCGTCCAGATTTCTCAGTGACGGCACCAATTGCGGATCAAGCCTACTGTTCCTAGCTACTGACCGCCTGCGGTACTGGGGTGACGCACAACGCCATGAGTGGGATCCTGCAGTCCGCCGACAATCTGGTGATCGCTGCTGGCTACGCCGTCAGCGGTGCGAAGCGAGCCCGGAGCACGCTGCACTGGCTCGCAAGCCACGGACATGAGGACCTGGCGCGGAACGCAATTGTGGTGATCACTGACAAGGATGAGGTCTCCTCCCGGGTGGACAAAGACGCCATCGAGGAACACCTCTCCGGCATCTGCCGTGAGCTCATCGCCGTCCCGCACGACCGCGGTGTGGCCGACGGCGACTTGGTCACGCTGGACGTGCTTAAGCCCGAGACCCGGCGTGCTTATAAGGAGATTACTGCGGCGATTGTGGACGGGTACCGGTAGTCACCAGGAAGCTGGTACGGCCATCTTCCGGGGGATCGCGTCCTGATTTGAGTGGTCAAACGGTTTATTAGTCTCCCGTGGGGAGTTCGGGTTGCCATGATCAGTGGGTAGTGATCAGGGATACAGCTATCACTACAGAATTGGCATTGGTCTTATTGGCCTTTCCGCGATTTACACGTCACATCTGCTCGGATACAGTGACCGCATGGGTTTCTGGGGTTTCCTAAGAAAGTCGTACAAAGAGAGCGCTGTGCGCCGACTGTTCGGAGTGGCCCGAAGGGTTACGAACATCGCCGGATTTCTGTCACTGGGCGGCATCAGTGTGGTCCTCTTCAAAGCCAGCGATATGTCCTTGTGGACGTTTTTTGCCGGTCTCGGGATCGCGGTTGCCGCCCTTACCCTGATCATCCTGCGGTGTGCGTACGTTTTGTCGAGCAGTGCCTTTGAAGCGGCCAACAGTAAAGCCGCCAGCGCGCGACGACCTGTAATTCACTTCGGCAATATCGGAATCTCCGAGGTTGGCGGGGACCGTTTTCGCCTGGGCTGCGATAAGGAAGCTGACGTCCAAGTTGATGGCGCCACCCTGAAACGTGCTGGCCGGCACGGAATCAACTGGACCTGATGAACATGTATGCACCCCTTCTTCGCTCTATTCTTTTGCGTGACCGGCAGCGGAAGCTCGCTGAGAGTTCCAAAGGCTATCTCGCTGAACTGGGCCGCGATCGAATTGAGCAAGCGCAGGTCGACAGGTTCAACGCCGTGTGGGCGTACTGTCTGGAAGAGATCCCGTTCTACTCGTCATGGGCTCGGGAGTATGATCTGCCGCCCCGGATCTCCAGTCTTGCTGATCTACGGCAGTTCCCGGCACTGACTAAATCCGTGATAGTTCAGAGGGGTTCTGAAATTTTCCAGAATGGGAGGATTACCAATGCTTACTCAACTGCTGGCACCTCGGGAACTCCGGCCCGTTACCCGTCTGGAGAACACGACGTTCTCGGCTACTACACCACCACCTACACTGGCCGCGGCTGGTGGGGCATCCGTCCATTCGATTCCTACCTCCACATTTGGGGGCACGCGCACCTTTTCGGTGGAAGCGGTATCAAAGGCAAGATCCAGAAAGCCAAACGAAAAGTTCAGGATATTCTGGCGAACGCTACCCGGGTGAGTTCATACGACATGAGTAAGGATGGTCTCCGCAGCGACTACCATGCATTGACACGGAGCAACCCGTCCTACATCGTTGGCGCTACCTCCGCCGTCTTCAAACTGGCGAGGTTCATTGAATCGAACAGTTCATCACTGGCTGGCCTAACCAAGCTGAAATCCGTTGTCGTCACGGCAGAAACCGTAACCCAGGCTGATGTCGATGTGATCTCGCGGGTGTTTGGTGTTCCAGTGGTCATTGAGTACGGCTCCGCTGAGACGGGCGTGATGGCGACGTCCAGGGGTGGCTCCTGGCCCTTGCAAGTGCAGTGGCAGGGCTTCATTCTCTCGGTCGCGGATGACGGGGATGTGTCTGTAACGACCCTCAACGAGCGGCTGTTCCCGCTCATAAATTACTCCATCGGGGACAGGGTGGAGGGCGGTGACATCGTTGACGGGAATGCGCTCACTCTTGGCGCCGTAACCGGCCGGAGCCAGGATGTTGTCACCGTATCCACGTTAGACGGAGAGCACTTGGAGTTGTCCGCCGTCCTGCCGGTTCACCTGCTGAAGTCAGAACCTGGGGTAAGTTCTGTTCAGTTGCGTCAGGAAGCCCCCGGAGTGCTGCGCATCTTCTTGTCTGCCGACAGGCCGTTGCCCCTTCGAGACGTGGCCGAAGCTTTCACTTCCCAGATGAAACGCGAGCACTCCATGTTTGACCCGGTCTCGGTGAGTTTCGAGCAGATCCAAGAGCCCTTGTTGACCAAGGCGGGTAAGCAGGCCCTCTTCGTGTGAAGCCTTGCTTCGGGCGAACTGGAGTTGCGGCTGATTTCATGCAGACGGGTATTCGCCCAGAGCTCAACAGTTGTCTGCCTGGCAGTTTCACTGACCACTGCATCCAACGGCTTCAGCTAAGCGGGGAAATAAGGAGCGGCTCCAGGGGGAACCGCAGAACTTTGTGCTGATCGGTTTCTTTCCTGCAGCCACCGCAGAATGTCGGGACGCGTCGTAATGACCGGGACTTCGGCGCAATAAAGGGTCCCTTTGTCCTCATTTTCAACGCATGTCCAGTATCGCGATGGCGTTGGTCGTGCTGAAGTGGGGCGGGGTTACTTATCTCACGTGGTGGGCACTATGTTCCTTTGCAGCAGCATTTAGACCATCAGCGTTAATTGCACAGGTTCCCCCGTCCAGGGGATCAGTGGTGGTCTCTACCTTGGCCGTGACCTACCTAAACCACAACGTTTACCTTGACACGGTGGTGGTGTTGGGCGGTCTCGCCAACCACGGCTTCGGGTCCGGGTCCGTGTCCGTGTCCTCCGAGATTGTGACCCGGGTGCAGGAGCCTTGCTTCCACTACCGGGCCTCGCCCATCCGCCGGGTCACGGGTTCGATATCCCGTACTCCGCGCCCAAGCTTGAGAAGTACTACCTGTCTGGCGTGGACCAGGTCACTTACGACAGCAGGAACTCAATCCAGTATGGCCCGCACCCTGCGACTGTCGGGAGGGCACGAAGATCCACAGAAGGCCGGATCGTGTGGCGGTACGAACAGTCCCTCCCCGAAGATCTTGTATTGCGCGTCAGCTACCTGGGCGGCGAGATGCGATTATGCTCGGACAATGGCGAAGCGTGATTCTCCGGCGAACCCTATTTCTGCCAGCAAGCTGGGGCTTTGGCAGCAGCGGACGTGGATCTGGATCGTGGCTGCGGGACTGGACGTGTACCTCCTTGGCTTCGTCATCGGGTTACAGCCGGCCGGCCCTCTCTGCGGCAGCCCGTTGCTTCCGAACAGCCGCGCTGCTGAACAGCTTGACCTGGAGCAAGCCGGTATCGGGGCGGCGGCCACGTGCTACCGGAAAATCGATTCCGATTCCCTACCTGTCTGGCTTCTCATGGCCCTGGGAATCGGTCTGGTCTTGACGGGAGTCGTGGTCCGAATAGTCCGTATCCGGCTTTTGGCTGGCTCCGCCGGCGTAGGGAAGGCCAGTCAAGCCGGGTAGCGCGGTTCCTCCCCAGCGTTGCCCAACGCCGTGACCCTGTACGGACGCCGGCCTTCACCCCAGTCCATGGGGTCCACCCAATTTTAGTGTCATGGTAAGCGCAGCAGCCGGCCATCCTGTCGAGGGCACGTTCCCTTTCCGGTTGCTCTGGACAACGGCGGGGTGAGCGCGCATTCTGATAACTGCGTCCTCTCTTCCGTGCATTCCGTCCACTGCACCACTGCGAAGGCGCTTGGAATCATAATCCAGTCATGCGCGGCACCGCTTGCGGTGCATGTCCGGCCCGGCAGCCCTGAAACTTTTGGGGCTTGAGGGTCGCAGCATGGACAGCCGGGGATCCTTGCTCCCAGAAAGGGTGACCAGTTTGCAGCCCTCCCAAGGGAGGCGGACCGGCCACGCCGAGGCCGGCCTTGACAGGCTGAGCATCGTTCCAAGAGAGAGCATTTCGATGCAACACAGTCAGGGAATCCGTTTGAGATTCCACAAAATTCCGTTCATTTTTGGGGCCGCTATTGCCCTTGCCCTGTCAGTGGCATGGGCCGGGCCTGCAGGGGCTTCCTCATCGGGCCCGCGGACCTGGACAGTCCAGGTAGGTTCTGAATCCTGGGACCAGGAAATCCAGGGCATGGCTTTCCTCCCCTCTGACATCACGGTCAACAAAGGGGACAGCATCAACTGGAAGGCGAACGCCGCCGAGATCCACACGGTGACGTTCCTGGCCGCCGGCCAGTCCCTGGAGCCCTTCAACCCGGCTAACCCAGACCAGCTGTTCAAGCGAGGCGGTGGCCAATACGACGGTCATTCGTATTACAACTCGGGCATCCTGTCGAACGTGGAAGTTCCAGGGTTCCCCTCCGAGAAGAGCTACAAGTTGAAGTTTCAGCACGAGGGTGACTTCACCTACTACTGCGTGGTTCACGGCATGGCCATGAAGGGCACAGTTCACGTCCAGGAACGAGGGTCTGCGTACCCGCATTCCCAGCGGGACTACGACCGCTCGTCAGCGGCCCAGGAGGAAGCCATTCTTAAGGATGGAATGAAACTTGACGACGAACTGGCCAGGCATGCGAGCAACCACAAGGTCTTCACCGGTGACGACGATGGCATCGCCATGGTCATGCGCTTCGTCCGGCCGACGGTGACAGTGCATGTGGGCGATACGGTCCATTTCATCAACCCTGGAATGGAAGCACCGCATACGGTCACTTTCGGCAATGAACCGGCGGACGTTTTCGCCCCAATCGGTGATCCCCGCCATTACAGCGGCGGTGACCTCAGTTCCGGAATCATCCCCGCGGACGCAGGCCCGCATTCCACATTCGACGTCACGTTCACCGCGACGGGAACCTTCAAGTACATCTGCGCACTCCACGATTACATGGGCATGGTGGGTAAGGTGGTCGTCGTCGACTGACGTCACGCCCTCCGGGGCTTGTGACTGAACAGCGAAACGGCTCCCCGATGACATGATCATCGGGGAGCCGTTGACTGTGTTATCCCAAACCGGAGGCAGCGTCCTTGAAGGAGACAGTTTTTATGGTGTTGCCTGCCATATCGGTCAGGGTCTGCGTGGGGTAATACGTCGGCTGTCCAGCGGTGACCCCTGCAAGGAGAGTGCCCGCCCCTGAGCTGCCGTTGGGTGCATTGCCCAATTTGATGATGAGCGCATTGTTGGTCAGGTCCCAGGAGAGACTTGATTGAGTTCCATTGGCTCCGAAGGAGGCATTCGCACCTGTCAGGTAATTGCCGCCCAGGGAGACCGTGCCGATACTGCAACCGCTGAAGGAGAAGCTCAGCGTGTCGTCATCCCCGCTATCAGAAATCGTCGCCGTGCCCGCTAACTGGGATGCGGTCCAGCCGGAGCAGATTTTAGTCAGATCCATGCGTTCCGAGAACGATAGAGTAACTGTGTCACCGCTGTCAGCGGAGGGCTGCCTGGCATTCTTCGAGCCGTCGTTGGTCAACTTGACTCCGATTACAGTGGGCGGGGTGTCCTTGTTGACAGTGGCACTCGCAGTGGCGATGTTGCCAGCCGTGTCGCTGGTGGTGGCCGTGACCGTGACCGTAACGATGGGAATAATTGCGGAGGTGTCCCTGATGCTGGACAGGTTCAGTCCGCTGGCCGTCCACGTCGAGCCGGATGCCGAAGCCGGGACGCTGTTCGGCGTAGGCATGACCGAATCCTTTACCGTCAGACTTACGGTCGTGCCGGAATCGGTGGTGCCGCTGATCGAGTAGTTACCAACATTGCTCGAGTCGATGCTGGTCAGCGGATTGAGCTTGAGGCTTGGCGCCACGGTGTCCTTGGTGTCTGAAGCTGTAACGGTGGTGCTGGTATTACCTGCCGCGTCCTTGACCGTCACGCTATAGGTGATGGTTCCCTCCGTGAGTGTAGTGAGGTTGAGGTTCAGCGACCAACCCAAGTTAATAACGGTCGCTATGCCTGTCACCGGAAGGGCAGTACCACCGTCCATGGCCGAAACGTCAACGGATCCTCCAGCCTCGGCAGTGCCTGAGACGGAAACCGTCGCCACGTTGCTTGTATAAACGTAGGCTGGCACCAGCAGTGCTTGAGCGGCTGCGGGGGCCACCGTGTCTTTAGTGTTCGTAGCTGTCCGCGCCGTGCCGGTATTGCCCGCGGCGTCCGTGGCGGTGGCCCTGTAAGTGACGGTTCCCTGGTCCAGGTCTTTCAGGTTCAGGGTTGCGGACCAGATTCCCGTGCTTGAGGCAGTGACGGAAACGGGCACGGAATGGGCGGCACCCGCATCGCTTGCAGTGAAAGTGATCTTGGCGCCTGCTTCCGAGGTGCCCTCGATGGTGACTCCGGTGACGTTGCCGGAATAGACGTAGGCAGGGACCTTGGTGAAAACAGGGGCTGTCGGAGCTGCGGTGTCGATTTTTACCGTCTGGCTCTGGGCAGCCCCGGCGTTCCCTGCGTTGTCCGTGGCGAAGTAGGACACCGTGTGCGTTCCGTCGCCGCTGACCGGGACTGTGGCGACGGCGCCGCTCACAGTCTGCATCGCGCCGCCGTCGACCGCGTAGGTGATGGAGGCGACGCCGGAGCCGGCGGCACCGTCGTCGGCCGTGACGGTCAAGGTGGCGGGGCTGGTGTTGTTCCACCCGGCGGCGTTGGGGGTTGGAGAGACTGACTGCACGGTAGCCACCGGGGCTACCGAGTCGGTGCTGATGCCGGTGCTGCGCGGGCTTTCCGCACCGCTCCAGAGGGAGATGGTTGGGGTGATCGTGTAGTACCAGGTGCCACCGGGCACATTCTGTTCAGTACAGGTGAGCGTGGCGACGGTCCCGAGGCAGCCGCCGGTGGCCGCAGTTCCCGTGCCGCCGGTGTCGGCCGAATACCTGGTGACCGTGTACCCGGTGGCCGGATGCCCGTTGACAGTGGTCCCGCCGGCCCAGGTCACAGACACGGCAGTGCCGTTTGCGGTGACGTCGGGTTTTGATCCCGGCGACAACGTGTCGGCCGCAGTAGCCGCGTTGCTGCTGCTGGTGATGGAGGCCCAAAAACCGTAGGCCGCGGTGGCAGTGCCGAGCAGGAGCAGGAGCGCGGTGACGATCCACGCGAGCCTCACCGAGGGGAGGTGGAAGCCCAGCGGCATCTTCCGGATGGCGAGGCTCATTTGCGCACCTCCGCCGTGACGGGGAGGTGGAAGGTAGCGCCCTGGCAGGCTGCGAGCGAGGTGGTATCCATGGCGGCCGATCCGGGAAGGGTGAGCAGGGTGGACGAGTTCGCCGCGACGAACATCGCCGGGGACAGCGGCGCAGAGGTTCCGGTGAAGGTGACTCCGGTGGTGGTGCAGCCCGGGTGCGCCGTGTCAGCTGTGGCAGGGCCATTGGGGGAGATGCTGTAGACCTGCACCGCATAGGGGTTGGGGTTGGTGAGGTGGAGGACGACGGCGGCAGTCCCGCCCGGGACAAGCGTCGCCTGCGGGCTGTCCCGGGCAACGAGCGCGTCCACGGTGATGGCCTGCATGGTGCCGGCGGCGGCGGATCCGCTGCCAATGCCCGCACTGCTCCAATAGGCGTAGGCGGTACCGGCCCCTGCGGCAATCAGGGTTCCGGCGAGGGCGGCTGCCTTAAGGCCGCGGCTGGCGCGGGCCGTCCTGGTGGTGGTCATCTCAGTTCCCCTGTCCTGATCCTGAGTAGGTGAGCTGGAGGGTTGCGCCTTTGCAGCCGTCCTGGTTGGCGGAGGTGTCCAGCATGGCCACCTGCGGCAAGGCAGAGGATGCGATCCCGAGCCCGGAAAGCGAACTGGGGCCGGTAGTACTGGTAGGTACTGCCAGCGGGTAAGGGCCGCTGTACTGCGTGACCCTGAAGTCCGCCGCGGTGCAGGACAGGTTCCTCGCGACGGCGTCCGCGCTCCGGGTCACCCCCGCCACGGCGACGGAGATGTTGGTCAGGGACAGCGACTTGTTGTTGGGGTTTTGGATCTGCAGGTCCAGTCCGGCGGATGACCCGGGGGAGAGCGATCCGGGGACATTCCCTGACAGGGCGAACTGCTTGATGGTGGAGTCAAGGACGAGCTGGACGTTTGCGTAGGCGTACTGCGACTTGCCGGCCGAGTCTTTCCCGGTGCCCACCAGGTACAGGCTGTAGCTTCCCTTCGGGGAAGCGGCCGCGGTTGTGACCTGCAGTGTTGTGGAGTTGCCGGCAACGGGGTTGGGCGAGAACGACGCTGCGGCGTCGGCGGGAAGCCCGCCCAGGACACTGAAGCTGACCGGGCTGGAGAAGTTGTTGCGGGTCAGCTGTAGCGTATAGACGGCGGTGGCACCCGGCGGGACGGCGAGGGAATCCGGCGTGGCGACGATTGAGAAGGCTGTGGACATCTTGTTGTTGACGGTGAGGCCCGCGGCGACGCTGCCGGAAACCTTGCCGCTGGTGCCCGTGATGGTCAGGGTATTCGTGCCCGCCGGCGTGTTCGCGGCGGTAGTGACGTTCAGGTTCGCCGTTGCCGTGGACCCGGAGCCCAGGGTCACTGAAGACTGCGAGAACGTGCCGATTGCGCTGGCGGGGAGCCCGGCAAGGGACAGATTCACCGGGCCGCTAAAGCCGCCGGTGGACGTAAGAGACACTGTGTAGGCAGCCCCCTGGCCCTGCTGGACGGACTGGCTGGCCGGGGACACCTGGACGGTGATCCCGGGTTTGGGGTTCTGGGCCGCGGCGAACAAAGCGCCCGCGCTCGCCAGCATCACGGCGAGGCTGATCAGCCCCACCTTAATGGCGGTCCGCAAACGATGCTGCGGGTGTCCGTCCTTGTTGCGCACCGCGTGCCCCTTTCCATTTGGTGCAAATGACTACAAGCCGGGACGGGTTTTCGCCCGTCCCGGCCCGCTGCTGGCTTACTTGCTGCTGACGTGCACCGTGACGATGGCGCCCTTGCAGGGGTTTTGGTTGGTGCCCGGGAGGTCGGAGAGGGTCAGCGTTCCGGTACCTGCCAGTTGAACGCCGATTGCATTTCCGCCCACGGTGTTGGTGTCAGATGGCACCGTGGCCGTGAACCAGGAACCAAGGCAATCATCCACGTTGGTAGTGACCGTTGTCGCAGCATCGAGGGTCACCAACGCGCTACCGGTGTTGGGGTTGTCCGCCGTGTAATTGATGGTTTTCGCGCCCTTAACGCCGGGGGTGATCCCGTCAGTGAAGTTGGCGTGGATAACAACAGCTTTGTCAGTACCTGCCGTGGCCTGCCCGTCACCGGCACCCGTGGTGCTCCAGTAGGCGTAGGCTGCGCCGCCGCCGACGGCGACGAGTGCTATAGACGCGGCAGCAGCGGCGATCTTGTTCTTCTTGGTCATCTGGCGCATGGAAAGACTCCTTGAGTGTGTGATTGAGAACCCGTTCCCCCATGAGCGGCCCCATCCAGGCGCCATTCGGTGGATCGATGACCCAATATTTTCGCTTCCAGGCCGCCGCAACAACACGTAGCGGTACCCGAAAACGCTGGCAGCTACGCAGGGTAGTACTTGGTTTCGGGCGCTACTACTCGCAACCGGCGCCAGTACTCGGATTTGTCCACGGGTGTGCCTTGGCCCCTGGATAAAGGCCGCCTCACCCTAAACAGGTAGTGCCTCGAAGGCAGATTGGCCGCATAAGCCGGGACGTGGCCTGCGCCCGGCAAAACTTCTGGTCCGCTTACCTAAACCTGGTCATGAACCTCGTGCTGCACGAACCTTGACCTAATCTGCGGGCGATTCTTCACGGGTTCCTGGGTCTTCGGGCGTAGTTTGAGGACTTCCAGGCAGTACAGGGCAGTACGGAGGGAGCAGGAAATGACTGTCACCGAATACGTGGTAGCTCTTGGCGGCATGCTGGGATCTCTTGGTGCCGTAGGCCTTCTGGCCACAGGGCTTATCAAGTCAAGGGCACGCCGCTAAGAAACTACCGAATCCACCATCTGAATCTGGTGCCGGGCCGGAGCATGTAATTCTCGGCCGTGATGCCGGACTTTTTGGCAACCTTGATTGGAAGATGAATTGTCAGTGTGAGGCGCATTACAGACAGGGGATGTGGGTTCGTCCGCCGGCTGCATCTGGTCGCGGGGTCCGGCGCCAAAAGGGGCCCTCAGCACCCTGCACGGGCTCGCACGCCACGGCGACGAGGACCCGGCGGCGACGCGTTTGCGCTGATCAGGGAGAAATACGAGGCGTCCTCCCGGGTTGGGGGGTATGCGATCGGTTATCTCATGGCCGGGTCTGTGGTGAACTGATCGTCGTGCTGCACTGCCGCCGCCTTGCGGGACTGCGGTCTGGTAACACCCGGCATCGCCGTTGGCGTTTACCCGCCGTTGGCTGGACCCTCGAGTCGAGGCGCTCGTGGTGGCTCCCCGTGGTTAACCGCCAACGCGCTCAAATGTTGGTGTTTACCGGGCCTGGGCTTATAACTTGCCAGGCCTCCGGCAACTGCGAACCAAACGATGTACGGGTACGCTTGGCCTGTTCCGAACATGGCGGATTCGGTCACTTGGACGATCAGGCCAGCGGCTATCACCCCAGCAAGCCCGGCACCCATCCCTCGGGAGCTTCCACGGAAGGCGAGGACGACCATAGTGAAGGTGAGGTATGCCAGTGGCAGAAGGCTTATGAATCCAAGTTCGAGGAGGGATTGGAGGTAGCTGTTGTGTACAGACGTGCGGCTGAACTCGAAGTCCGATGCCCCCTGTAGCGACTCGAAGAGCGATCGACCGGCCTGCCAGCCGTATCCGATCGGCTGTTCTATCACAAGACGGATGGCGGCTTCCCAAGCGGTTCCGCGGGTGTTGAGAATGTCCCCACCTTCGATTTTCCCGAATCGGTCGAGCGCGGTGCCCAGCGGGTTCAAATTGCTGACAAGGGCAATACCTGCGGTCAGACCCAATACATACAGAGCTCTGGCGATTGTCTTTGCCCCTGATCGCAGGACCACCCACAACATCGCTGCGGCGGCAGCAATGATTGCCGTTCGGGACTCTGCCATGAACGTCGTAACGACGGCGGGCAAGACGCTGACAAATCGGAATACAGTAGGCCGCTCGCGGAAATGCCCCCACCCTAGTGGGATGGTGATTGCCGAAAGGAGTGCGAGCATGTTCGGGTTATTGAACAAGCCCTGAAACCGACCCACCGTATCTTCGGACCCGCCGAACGCTCTCGTTTCGGGGATCCCCAGGAAGGGAGCGGCGATACAGGCAATGAAAGCCCCGGTAAGGACGTAGAACCCCACCTTGAGGTCCTTCAACATCCGGTCCCGATCCGTCCAGCGCCTCGTGGACAACACATGTATGAGACTGACAAGCATCACTAAGGCGACTACTTGCAAGCCAGATCGGATCCGGTCAACGGACCACAAGACGGAGGCGGCGGCGAGCGCGACCGTCAACCAAAGCGCGCCGAGTGCACGCTGATGTAACTTTCCGCTAATGACTGGCGCGATCCCCCGTGTCGTTAACCATGTGACTGCGAGTAACGCAGCAGCAGCGGCGTAACGTCCGTACTCAGCAACGGTCACCAGAGGTGCGATGGTGGATGTTGCGCCCATCATCAGAACCAGCGTTAAGCCATATGCTCGCTGCCACCAGTCAGTTCTTGCCAGGACCGCGAGTAGACCTGCAGCGCAGATCACCAGGGCAGCTATCAACGGCTGCATAGCGACGGCTGCTCCGGCAATAGCAACGACGACGGTTGCACCCACGTAAAGCATCACCGATCGCTTTTCCATGTCGTAATCCTAGTGCGTCTGCACCTGCCCGTCTCGGGGCCGGGCAGGTATCTTCGGCGGACACCTCCGAAGCAGGAGCGGTGGTCGTAATGGTCCCCCACCGCCGCGTACCAGATGGTCAGCACGGTGACGAAGGATTCGTTGACATTGTTCCGGCATGTATGTCGATTGCACGCTTCCAGGGAGGAAGTAACCTCTCCTACCGGGTATCGACGTCTTCAAAAACCAGGAACGTCTGGGTATCAAGAACGCCGGGCATGGACTGCAGCTGGTCGAAGATGACCCGCCGCAGGTCGATGTTGTCCACGGCGCGGACTAGCAGGATCACGTCGAAGTCGCCGCCCACCAGCGCCACGTGATGCACCTCCGGAATGGCCCCGAGCTGGTCACGCAGTTCGCGCCAGGCGTCCTGCTTGAGCTTCAGGGTCACGTAGGCGGACGACCGGAGCCCGGCCTTGATCGGATCGACGAGCGCTGTGAATTTGGACAGCACGCCCTCGCTCGTAAGCCTGCCGATGCGGGTGTACGCGTGCGCCCGGGAAATATGGACGTTCTCCGCCACCTGCGTGACGGACATGCGGCCGTCCCGGGTCAGCTCGGAGATAATGCTGCGGTCTATGTCGTCCAGCGGGACGGGTTCCGTCCCGCCGTCCCTGGTTGCCATTCCTGCCCACGGCCCCTGTCAGTAATGTGGGTCACGCTTACGATTCGTCTCTCAGTGTAGGCAGAATCGGACAGCTTCTCCACGATGCAACCAGGTGCCGGATACAAAACCTTCTGCAGGCGGCCTGTAGGAAGGGGTATTGGCAAAAGTCAGGAATTTCCGCCCAGAAATTAGGACTGCCGGGCCTCGTACAGGTCCGCTGTGCTGCGGATGAAGTCCGAATCGCTGCGGGAGAGGAGGACTTCACCGTGCTGGTCCTGCTTGAACTCGGCTCCGGTGGACTTGATGATCGCGGCCACCACGGTCCGGGGAAGGATCCTGCACCCTGGATTATCGATCAGCCATTGCTGCGTGTCTGGCTCGAGCCGGTCCCACAGCTTTTCAATGCCCATTGCAGATACTCCCACCGTTTGTCATTCCTGTATGTGAAATGCCGCCTCGGCCCTGCAGACGGGTAGCCCCTTGGCAGTCCCGTCTCCCGAAGGAATGTCTGATCCCTCGGGACAGTCAAGGGCGGAGGGGACCACGCTGTCCCCTCCGCGTCTATCCCCGCACCGTGAGCCCCCAATAAAGGGATACCCCAGGCACATGGTGCGGTGCCTTCCTCTGAGACCAGTGAGGAGAAAACTTCCAACTATTGACGAAAAGACGTTTTGGTCAATCCCTCACCAACGAGTGTGATCCCGACCATGGGGAGAGGTCAAGGCATCTGCCAAAACAAATGGACTATTACACGCCGGCAGGCCGGACGGCATGGATTTCCCCGGTCAACGGGCAGCGCCGGGGTAGGCGCGCCAAGGTCAGCTGCGCCGTTCCTGTTCCTTGCGGAGTTCGTCGCGGGCGGCTTCCAGGAGGGTGATCCTACTGCTGCGGGCCGTGCTGAGGAGCTGCCCGGATGCCTCTTCCGGGCTGCAGCCGGTTCGTGCAGCTATTGCCTGGCACGCGTCCGCGATGACCGAACGGGATTCCAGCGATGCTTCCAGTGCGAAGAACTGCCCGTCTGAGAGGGCCGGGAAGGGCTGTTCCTCCCGCGCCGTGCGCAGGGAGCTCACAGCGGCAGCCGTCCGTGCCTGAAGTACGGACCGGGCAGCGGCCAGCAGTTCTGTGGCCTGCGGGTATGCCAGCCGGTACACCAGCCGCCCGCCTGTCCACTCGCACTGAATCAGGTGCTGCCCGCGCATCTGATTAAGGTGCCGGGACAGGTGCGTAGCCTTCACCCCCGTACCCTCGCACAGCTCGGGAATGGAGGACTCGCCCTGGGAGAGCAGCTCCAGGATGTGCGCCCGGACCGGATGCGCTACGGCTTTGAACAACTCTGCAGCGGCGGACATGGGCGGTCCGGCGCGGACAGCATCAACTGCCTCGCCTGCCAGGGTCTGATGGCTCTCCATGACCGCCTCCTTCCGCCCCCGCTCTCCTTGGCCTTTGAACGCCATTATCCTCCGCCATCCGGTCCGCCGACCCGGAAACATGGCGCGGAAATCAGGGTATGGCCCCCGTCAAGGTTGCATCGTTGCCAGATCGTCCACAGCCCGTGTCAGTAATGTGGCTCACACTTACAATTCGTCTTTCGGTTCGAGCAAATTTGAACAGCTTCTCCACGATTCATCACGGTGCTGGATACGAAACCTCCCACAGGCAGATACTGGGACTGAATAGTGGCAACAAAAGGACGGAACAATGACGATCTCCGCAGACCACGCAGCACGGGACCAGGTCAGCAAGGCACCCGCCGGGGACGCCCTCTCCGAAGCTGCCAAAAAGTTCGGCATCACCGCCGAGGATTACATGCTCCCGGCCCGGCACCAGATTCAGATGGTGGATCCGGACGGCCGGCTCATTTCCGAGCGCGAGCAGGGCACGGAACCCGGCCACGAGTACCCTTTGCCCGGCGATGACGAACTGCTGACAGCGTACGAGCAGCTCGTCGTCGGCCGCCGCGTCAACGACCAGAACTCGGCGCTCGTCCGGCAGGGCCGCATGGCCGTGTACCCGTCCAGCCATGGCCAGGAAGCCTGCCAGGTGGCGGCCGCGTTGTGCCTGTCCGACGGCGACTGGATGTTCCCCACCTACCGTGACGCCGTCGCCGTGATGACGCGTGGCGTGGACCCCGTGGAGGTGATGACCATCTTCCGTGGTGACTGGCACGGCGGGTTCGATCCCCTCAAGCACAAGGTGGGCATCCAGTGCACGCCGCTGACCACGCAGCTGCTGCACGGCGTCGGCGTAGCCCACGCGGCCAAGCTCCGCGGCGAGGACACCGTGGTGCTGGCCATGTGCGGTGACGGCGCCACCAGCGAAGGCGACTTCCACGAAGCCCTGAACTTCGCCGCCGTCTTCCACCTGCCCGTCATCTTCTTCGTCCAAAACAACAAGTACGCCATCTCGGTGCCGCTGGCACACCAGTCCGTGGCGCCGTCGCTCGCCCACAAGGCCGTGGGCTACGGCATGGCAGGCGAACGCGTGGACGGCAACGACGTCGTCGCTCTTCTCGCGGTCCTGGACCGGGCCGTGAAACTGGCCAGGGAAGGCTCCGGCCCCCTGCTGGTGGAGGCCAACACCTACCGGATGCAGGCCCATACCAACGCCGACGACGACACGCGCTACCGGGAGAACAGCGAGGTTGCCGAGTGGCGGGCCAAGGATCCGATCAACCGGATGCGGACCTACCTGACGGGCCGCGGCCTGCTGGACGAGCCGACCGAGGCGCGGATCCTTTCTCACGCTGAAGCGGTGGCCGCCCAGTTGCGCGAAGGGCTCAGCGAGGACGTGCCGGTGGATCCGCAGGAGCTCTTCCGCCACGTGTTCTCCGTGCCCACACCGCAGTTGAAAGAACAGTCCGCCATGCTCGCCGACGAACTCGCCCGCGACGCAGCAGCCGCATCATCCCAGAACCCCGGATCCCAGAATTCATCAGCACAGGAGGCCGGCAAGTGAGCCCCACCATCACCACATCATCCGAGGCCAACGGCAACGTCAGCGCCGCCACCGCCCGGGCAGCCGCCTCCGCCGCCGCCTCCGCTGAGGCTGCGGGGCCGCAGCAGGTCACCATGGCCAAGGCGCTCAACACTGCACTGGCCGACGCGATGCACGCGGATTCCTCCGTCCTGGTGTTCGGCGAGGACGTGGGGACGCTGGGCGGGGTGTTCCGCGTTACCGACGGGCTCACCAGGACGTTCGGGGAGCAACGCTGCTTTGACACCCCGCTGGCCGAGTCCGGCATCGTAGGCATGGCCGTGGGGATGGCCATCAACGGGATGCGCCCGGTGATCGAGATGCAGTTCGACGCGTTCGCCTACCCGGCGTTCGAGCAGATCATCAGCCACGTGGCCAAGATGCACAACCGGACCCGCGGTGCCGTGAAGCTGCCCATGGTGATCCGGGTGCCGTACGGCGGCGGCATCGGGGGAGTGGAGCACCACTGCGACTCCTCCGAGTCCTACTACGCCCACACCGCCGGGCTGAAGGTGTTCACCCCGGCTGCCGTGGCGGACGGGTACCGGATGCTGCGTGAGGCCATCGACTCGGACGATCCTGTGGTGTTTATGGAGCCGAAGAAGCTCTACTGGTCCAAGGACCTGGTGGATTTGTCTGCGCTGCGGTCCTCTTATGTGGAAAGCACGACGGCGGGCCTTGCCACCGAGGGGCGGGCCGCCGTCGCCCGTCCCGGCACGGACGCGACGTTGATCGCCTACGGGCCGTCCGTGCCTACTGCCCTTGCTGCCGCCGAGGCGGCCGCGCTGGAGGGGCGCTCGCTGGAAGTCATCGACGTGCGGACCATTGTGCCGTTCGACGACGCGACGGTGTGCGAGTCGGTGCGGAAGACCGGCCGGGCCGTGGTGATCGCCGAAGCCCACGGGTTCGCCTCCGTGTCCTCGGAGATCGTGGCCCGGGTGCAGGAGCGCTGCTTCCACCACCTGGCCGCCCCTATCCGCCGTGTGACCGGGTTCGACATCCCGTATCCGGCGCCCAAGCTTGAGAAGTACTATCTGCCCGGCGTGGACCGCATCCTCGACGCCGTTGACGACCTTCAGTGGGAGAACTGACCATGAGTGAAACCCGTGTGTTTTTGTTGCCGGACCTGGGCGAGGGCCTCACCGAAGCCGAGCTGGTGTCGTGGCACGTTTCCGTGGGGGACTCGATCTCCGTGGACCAGCCCATCGCCGAGGTGGAAACCGCGAAGTCCACGGTTGAGGTGCCGTCGCCGTATGCCGGGATTGTTGCGGAGCTGCACGGTCGGCCGGGCGAGACCCTGGACGTGGGCAAGCCTTTGATCTCGGTGGTTGAGCCTGTTTCGTCGGTTGAGCCTGTCGAAACCAAGCCTGTCGAAACCTCCGAACCGGAAACCGAGCCGGTCGAGACCGAACTCGGTGACCCGTTGGTTGAGCCTCTCGAAACCAAGCCTGTCGAAACCAAAGAAGCCGAGACGTACCGCGAGGAAGAAAAGGCCGGGTCCGGCAACGTGCTGATCGGTTATGGCACCCCGGGCGGCCATGGCGTCGCCCGGCGGACGCGTGCGCGGAAGGAATCGGTGGCGGTAGTTGAGCCTGAGGTTTCGACAAGCTCAACCACTGAGGACGACCTCACTCTCCTGCGCACCCGTGTGCCCGGCAAGCTGGGCGCGGTGATTTCCCCTCTGGTCCGTCGGATGGCCCGGGAGCACGGCGTCGACCTCGGCGAGCTCCCCGGTTCCGGCGAGGGAGGCCTGATCATGCGCAAGGACGTAGAGGCCGCCATCCTCCCCCAAACCTTGCAAGCTCGGCCAGGGAACCCTGCGGTCGTGGCCCCAACTCCAAGTAACAACGTCGAGGCGCCGGAGGGTGGCGTGGATGCCCGCACCGGCCTGATCATCTCCTCCCGCACACCCGTCAAGGGAGTGCGCAAGGCCGTCGCCGCGAACATGGCGCGCAGCCGCTCCGAGATCCCCGAGGCAACAGTTTGGGTGGATGTCGATGCCACTGCCCTCGTCGAGCTTCGCCAGGAACTCAAAGCAGGGGGTTCGGCGCCGGGTCTGCTCGCGTTCATTGCCCGCTTTGTCACCGCCGGGCTCAGGAAGTATCCGGAGCTGAACACGCGGATCGAAACCGCGTCCGACGGGTCGCAGGAGATTGTCTCGTTCGACGGGATCAATCTCGGCATCGCCGCCCAGACGGACCGTGGGCTGGTCGTGCCCTCTGTCCGGTCGGCGGAGAAGCTGACGGCCCGGGAACTGGACGCGGAAATCCGCCGGCTGACCGACGTCGCGCGCCAGGGTAAAGGGACCCCCACCCAACTGGGCAGCGGCACGTTTACTCTGAACAACTACGGGGTGTTCGGCGTGGATGGCTCCGCGGCGATCATCAACCACCCCGAGGTGGCCATCCTCGGCGTCGGCCGGATCATCGACAAGCCTTGGGTAGTGAACGGCGAGCTGGCGGTCCGCAAGGTTACCGAGCTGACCCTCACGTTCGACCACCGCATCTGCGATGGGGGCGTCGCCGCCGGCTTCCTCCGCCTCGTGGCAGATGCCATCGAAAACCCCACCTCGCTCCTGGCTGACATTTGACCAGTCCCACTGAGTGGAGGGTACGACGGCGGCCGGGCACCGCCGTCGTACGGTGTGCAATAGCGACGCTGGCGCCTGCGGTTCCGGTCCTGGCTTAACAACGCCAATCAACGGCTGCTTTGACGAATGCGGCGCTTTCATAGGCGTAACGGTAGGCCCAACCGGCAAGAGACCGTTCATTTCGAACAGCTAACATGTACAACTGGTTAGAGTAGCACCGCTCGATGAGGGTCCTGGAGCGGGCAACGTGAAAGTCGTCTGTCACCACGGTGATACTTTGCCACACGTGTTGGTCGCTCAACCTCTTGATAGCTTTGGCTTCGCCTTGGGTGGTCACTGGGTCCGGACTGAAACAGATGACCTCATAGGAGCGGTTCGCGCTGCAGATGCCTGCCGACGTCTTGTCACCCCCTTGCTGAGGCACCGAGACAACAAGCGTTGTGGCGTAGCCCTGGGACATGAGCATTTCTGCGTACTCCAAACGACCAGTGGAAAGGGAAGGCGCCAAGACTACAATGGCATCCGATCGCTGAGTAGGGTCCACTGCTGGAACAACGAAGAGGAATATTCCGCCGACAACCCACGCCGTTAGTAGAAGAAAGCAGCAGGCGATTGCATCGATCACCTTCCGGATACAGTGACGCTGGACATCGTGCCTGCCCCCTCGCTGAGGGTTCTTCGATGCCCCTGTGGACTCCATGTTCTCTAGGATAGATCTATAAAGCGGTCGATCGGTTTGTGCCTTCGCATCAGATTAGGGAAAGCCGCCGCCGCCGTTGTTGGCTGTGGCCCTAAAAGCCGTGCTGTCCTCCGGCAACAACTGGCACGGCACTGCACCATTCCCAGTAGGGATTGAGACGGTGGGCGGCTATCCTGCCGCACTTGGCATGCCTGAGTCCGGTGATGGTTCTTCCGCGGATCTTTTCAGCGCTCGTTGCAACGGTATGTTCTCATTCAAGCCGCGCTGCAATGTGCTATGCCGAGATAAGCTTTTCTAGCAGTGTAAAGAAGTGTGGTTCCGACGAGTTGGATTTCCATGCATTGTATGCCTTCCCCGCCTTGAAACGCCTTTCGAGCCGCTCTTGGTGCGTCAGTCGGGCGTAGCATTCAATCATCCGTGCCCATCCGTCTGGTGTGTTGTCCGCAACTACTTGGCCCCCACCTGACGCAAGAATTTCGCTCCATGGCGTTACATCGGCGCACAGAACTGGACAGCTAACCGACAGCGCTTCAGCAATTACGTGACCAAAATTCTCACCTTCCGTAGGGAACAAAAAGACATCATAGTCAGCCAGGGTCGTACGTATATCGTCGGGATTTCTCGGTCCAAGGAAGTTGATCGTAACGGACGACGGTACTGTGACCGCAGCAGCGCTGCACTGGTCAAAATAGTCTTTGTCCTCAGCCGGTCCTATGACGTCCAGCACTAGAGGCTCGCTAACGCTCTGTAAACCCCGTAAGAGAGTGAGGAGCCCCTTTTTGGGCGAAAGGCGAGAGAGGAATACCGCTTTCAGGACTCCAGGATGAACTTGCGCTCTCGGCCTGTCAGCAATAGGAGGAAGCAGCGTATCGTTTTCCCGCACGACGATTTCGGCATCATCGCCTGCTGCAGCACGAATGTTATCCGCTTCAAGTGTGGACGACGCATGCCATAGCACCCTCGAGCGAAGTCCTAACAACTTGAATAGGCGTATGTATGTTTGCTTCTTTACGGCTTTGATTTTCAAAGCGCCAGCGCTGAACTCTCCTCTCGGTGCAATAACAAAAATGCGCGGCTGGAGAATCCTCATGAGGAAGAGCATCTGCGGAAAAATCGAGTATTTTGGATCAAAAAAGCTGTTGACGTACACGACATCAGGGCACCAGGTCATAACTTCACGCACACCTCGGACTAGCGAAGCGCGCGACCGGGTGTTGCAGTAAAAAACCCTCGCCCCTTCATGCTTTACCCATCGGTCGCTCGGGACGCCCATTGACTCGGTGCGGCCAAGGTCCCTGTCTCCGGTCAAGACAGCTGCGTCGACAGTGGAAGGCGCTGCTCGGAGCATTGCGACCAACGATCGGATTGGACCGCCGCCCAAAAAAGCCGGCGAAAAGAACGAAGTAAAGATAGCTATTTTCACGAGAACTCTCACATTCGGAATCCAAACCTATGTATTTAATCGCATCACCTCTTACAGCCGTTTCATAAGCACGGGAGGCGCGACGTTATAAAATCTAACGAATATTGCAGCGCGGTAATGCGGGTGGGACACTACGCCTCTCTATCGGCACTAAAAGTCACCTCGATTTCCTGTGTAACTGAAGCAGAGATAGCCATAATGTAGAAGTGTTTGCAATCGTAACGAATAAGAATGCGGTGGCGGCTCCCAGCGCCCCTCCGAGGGCAGCTCCAGACAGAACCATTGGAATACGGGTAAACGCAGTGACGGTAGTGATAGTCGCAAGTCGCCCGGCTGCCCAGATGCTCCTGTGGGCGGCGTGAGGGGCGCATCCCAAAGCCACGAAGACCGAATCAACGGCCACAACAACCAGCAGGGGGGACGAGTTTTCCCATGCAGTCCCCAGAAGCAGGCCGCCGAAGTTGTAGCCCAAGAGGACCAAGCCGGCTACTACAGCAAGGTTCGCCCACGTGATCCCTGCCGCACTCCTTATTACCGCTCTCATTGACACTGCACCTTTTTCCGGCGCTGTGCGGGAAAAAGATGTGATGAGCAAAGGCTCCAGTGTAGTCGTGATGAGGTTAGCGGGACCGACGATGGTGCTGGCGCCGCGCATCGACCCGACAAGTATGGGTCCACCCACGCCTGCCAAAAGAAATGTCAGTACGTGCACGGAGCCTGAGCCTAAAAGAGACTGAAGGCCGAAGCCCAGACTAGCTCTAAGCTCGACCTGGCTTCCCGACCAGGAGGGGGCTAGCTTGAAAACTTGTATGAACGAAACCAGGTAGCCAAGTGCAGCACCACAGCCAGCCCAAATGGCGATCAAGCCGACAGGCTCTATGTGTCCCATGAATGCTAAGGCGGAGGCAATCATGAATACTGTGAATAAAATCAAGTCTTGGGCAATAGCAATTTTTCCGTCACCTAAACTCAGATTCAGAGTTTTTGAATAGTCGTAAAGACAAATTCCATGAACCGCGAATCCCATGGCGATCATGTAAGGGTAGTCAAATATGAGGCCCACCAAGAGAACCGGTACCGCCAAGACCAGACCCATCAATGAGATTCTTCTAGCAGTATCTCTGATCCTCCTTGCGCTGGGGAGTGTTGCGCTGAGCGTGTTCGCTCCTGCATCTCTGACTATGAGTTGTATAAGAAGATATGCTGCAAAGGCGACGCCGAACCGGCCCAGATCATCACTACCGCCTAACCGCGCGATTACGACGGATAAGAGAAGGCTCATAATACTGAACAGTCCGTTTGATACGAGCGCTTTGACAACCCGCATCATTTCTCTTCCCGCCAGTCGCGCGAGAAAGTGTTCACAACAGTCTACAGAGTTGCACGGATTGCGGCCCGCATCGCATGGCTGTGGACAGTCGAACGAATGAAATTAACTGTCCTGCGTGAGGTGTCCCGTATCTGATACTCCCCTGGAGGCGAAGAGAATCCATCTTCTTCAACCTGCTGCAAAGTCATTTGAACCGAATCGAGAATTGCCGCAGCACCCGGGCCGGTCGTAATAATTCCGCCTGCGTCCATAGACTCAGGTCGTTCAGTTGAGTCGCGTAGAGTCACGGCAGGGAATCCAAGAATTAAGGACTCTTCGCTTATGGTTCCGCTGTCGGAAAGGACAAGCTTTGCCGATTGCTGCAACTTGACATAATCATTGAAGCCGAATGGAGGATGAAAATGTAGGCCGTTCTTGAGTTCTGGGGGCTGCGAGGCAAGCCTCTGTCGAGTACGCGGATGAGTTGAGATCAACACTGGAAGATTATAGGTGTCCGCCAGCCTGTTCAGCGCGTGCAGAATGTCGCCTAAACGATCGTGACTGTCCACGTTCTCTTCCCGATGGAGGCTAACGAGGAAATATTCCTGAGGGCGGAGACGCTCGCGCTCAAGTACGTTGCTGGCATTGATGGCCGACCTGTTTGCATCGAGCACCTCCCGCATTGGAGAACCAGTCAAGAGAATGCGGGACGGATGTATGCCCTCGTCCAGCAGGTTTCGACGAGCATGCTCCGTGTAGACGAGATTGTAGTCCGCTACATGGTCAATCAATCGCCGGTTGACTTCCTCGGGGACGTTTTCGTCAAAACACCTGTTACCCGCCTCCATGTGATAGACGGGCACCCTCATTCGCCGCGCCATCACAGCTGAAATTGAACTGTTGGTGTCTCCGAGCACGAGCATGGCATCTGGTTTTTCCCGGAGCAGGATCCTCTCAATAGAAGAAAGAATGGATCCGAGCACCGTGCCGAGCGATGTTGTGTCGGCCGCAAGAAAGTGATCTGGTTTACGGAGGCCTAGGTCCTCGAAAAAAATCTCATTGAGCTCGTAATCATAGTTTTGACCCGTGTGGACCAACACATGGTTGACATAGTTGTCAAGTCGCTTGATTGTAGCGGCGAGCCTGATGATCTCAGGACGCGTTCCAACAACCGTCATGATTTTTAGCTTGCCTGGTGAGGCCTCCATACGTTCTCCGCAAAGTTTCCGGGGCCGCCGCAACGAACATTACGTATGCCGAAACCGATGTGCTTTCGAGCCAGTGCTTGAAGTGCTGTCAACTTGTTAGCTGGCTACCAGTAAACCACGTAGACGCTTGGCGACCGGGTTCGTGTCCCGGGGATTTTCGGGTCATCGTGAGATCTCGTACCGCACTCTCAGCTGGCTTCGACTCACTAATCACCGGCCTATGATGTGTGGTCGATCTCGCATCCGCGTGTTTTAATCTAGGCCAGTGCGCAATCGTTTGAGGATTGATTGAGGATATGCTGCTGCGGTAGCGGAAGATGCTGGTGGATTATGGAATTGGAAGACTACGCCCGTGTCCTGCGCCAGCGGTGGGTGGCCATTCTTTCCCTCACTATCACCGGGCTGATAGTGGCCGCTGCCTTCACTTGGTTGCAGACCCCTCAATTTCGAGCGAGTAGCCAACTATTCGTTACCGTACAGCCAGGATCTTCAGCGGCCGATGCGTCCGAAGGCATCGTTTACGCGGAGAAACGAGTTTCGTCGTACGTAAGCTTGGCAACGAGCCCACGGGTGCTCCAAGGCGTTAGCCAGGAGCTGGGCCTGAACGGGGGAGTACAAGCGCTGACAACCCGGGTTACGGCGTCCTCTCCGCCGCAGACCGCTGTCATTGACATAAGTGCTACTGACCCTAATCCCCAGCAAGCGGCCAAACTCGCGAATTCCACCGCCAAGCAACTCATAACGGCAGTAGACGACATCGAAGACGTTGACTTTGTGCGTCTGCGCGTTATCGAGGAAGCGTTAGTCCCCAGCACCCCGTATTCGCCCTCTGTGCCCCTCAATATCGCCCTTGGTGTGCTTTTCGGACTCATCGTGGGGATCGGATATGCGTATCTTCGCGAGATACTTGATACCCGTGTTCGTAGCCGGACTGACGTCGAGCGAATCGTCAAGGCAGCAGTTCTCGGGACCTTCAAGGCAGATGCGAGCGTGAAGAGTGAACCTGCGGTAATACCGGGGGAGCGATTTGGCCAGCGTGCAGAAAGCTTCCGGCAACTGCGGACACATTTGCACTTTACCAACCTTGACGGCGGTGCACAGACAGTGGTCGTGTCGTCTTCTATCCCGGGGGAGGGTCGGACATTCATAGCCACTAACCTTGCGATCATGCTGGCCGAAAACGGAACCAAGGTGCTGCTTGTGGACGCTGACCTCCGGAGGCCAAAGGTTGCACGATATCTCGGGCTTGACGGTTCCGTCGGACTGACAAACGTGCTCTCGCATACCGATGCAGTTGAGGACGTCATCCAAAAATGGGGCCCAGAAGGAGGGCTGCACGTCCTCGCCTCCGGCAGTGCTGCGTCGAACCCCAGCAAGCTCGTGGGTTCGCCTGACATGCAGAAGCTTATTGCTCGGTTCGAAACCGACTACGAAGTCGTCGTTATTGCTGCGCCGCCACTCCTGCCCGTCTCGGACTCGGCGGTGTTAGGTTCCATGGCCAGTGGGGTAGTTCTTGTGATCGGGGCTGACGGCAGGACAACCAGTGCAGACATTTCTGAGGCCATTTCGAACCTGACGGCGGTGAACGCCAGGTTGCTGGGCGTAGTACTAAATAAGGTCGACAAAGGGTCCCGTAGCCATGCGAATTACGAGGACGTCCCCCGACGCCGAGGACTCAGGAAAGCGTGGACGAAGCAAGTTTCAAAAACGGCTGTTTCTACATAAGTGACGCACGTCCGAAGGCCCGCGCGGCTGCGTCTTCAATGAGGTGTGTTCCCAGTAGTCGCGAGTCGCATCGAAGTAAGTCCCGATTTGAATCAGTAGCTTGATTCCAGCCAGTACAGCCGGGCCAGCCTGAACCTGGGCAGGACCCGGTGCAGCGACGGTTGACTTTGATCGCGATGATCCGCCGCTCCCGCCGGGCGGGCGTCCGCTGGGGGGACCTGACGGGCCGGCTGGAACGGTCCTCCATCCCGTCCTCACCCTGGGTCCGGTAACGGCCGGCCCAGCGGGCCGCTGTCGTCACCGACACCTGGAACCGTTCAGCCGCCCTGTGAAGGGACCACCCGTCCTCGACCACGCACCGGGCCAGCCGGAGCCTGCCCTTCGGCGTCAGGAGCGCGTTAGCATGGGACATTGAAGACCTCCTTGTGGATCGGACTCTTAGACAAGCCCCACTCCACTCGGAGGTCTTCTTCTTGTCACCTATCCACGCCGAGCGTTCCTAACGTCCGTGGACAATACATCTAGCTATCAGGTTCCAATGCTGACGTCTCTCTAATTGAATAGCGTCACAACAGACACAGCGGGCATTTCATTTTGCCAGTGCAGGTAGTGGCCGGTTATAAAATCGAGTAGGTCTTACTGTGGTTTGATCTCACCGCCGGATGTAGCGTCTCATCATCAGTTCCGTCAGGAGACGGGGCCTCGTCGTCACTGCATTTAGGTGGGGACCTGCCAGAAATTGAGCGACTTTATTTCTATTGGCGCGGGTGACGGTAAGAAGCGCCGTCCGAGCGATCCTCATCGACAGCAGCCCATGATCGGACATTTCGGCGGCCTTCCGCACCCACATCTTGCTCGCAAAGTGGAATTAGCACGACAGCGAGTCAAAAGTACTGTCCAAACGATACGACGAGATCTCCAACCAAGACCAGGGGAAATATTCCGATGGCGAGAATACCTCGTTGACGCCGGAGTCTGGGCAGTTGCTCTCCCGCTCGCCACCCTCATTCGGATGGATTTCGACCCTTCGAGAATTTCACCTTTAATGGTGGCCAGCGCGGCGTTTCTGGCTGTCACTCTGCAGGGGCTCTTCGGATGGGCCCTCGGCCTCTACCGGTACCTTCACCCCTATGGCTCCCGGCACGACGCCATAAACCTCCTGCTGGTGGTTGGCAGCGTCGGCTTGGTTCTAACGATTAGCAGGCTCCTGGTTCCCGCATCTGACGATTTCGCACGCAGCTCTCCCTTGATCGGACTGTTTGTGGCCTTTGTCCTGATGGCCGGTGCGCGCTTAGGACATCGGACACTTCAAGATCGGCGTCATCGCCCACAGGCGTCGGCAACTCCAACCCTTGTATACGGAGCAGGGCAGCTGGGACAGCATGTGATCCAGCAGATGAACGGAGACAGGTACTCACCATTTCGTCCTGTGGGAATTATCGACGACGATCCCAGACTTCGGAATTTTCGCCTGGAAAGCATCCCAGTTCTGGGGGGCCGCGCTCAGCTAGCGCAAGTAGCACATGACATGGGTGCGGAAGTATTGATCTTTGCGATAGCGCGAGCAGACGCCGAGGTATTGCGGCAAGTTTCCGACGACGCGGATGCTGCCGGTCTTCGACTTTTGGTCCTGCCCCTGCTCGCTGACATTCTGGAAGGGCGTACCGGACTTGATGACTTGCGGGACGTGTCCATTTCAGACCTAATTGGCCGACACGCTGTTGACACGGAGCTCGACTCGATTGCCGGCTTCATTGCGAACAAGCGCATTTTGGTAACAGGTGCTGGAGGATCGATAGGATCCGAGCTCTGCAGGGAAGTTATGCGATATTCACCTGCAGAAGTCATCATGCTCGACCGCGATGAGACAGGCCTTCAAGGAACACAAATTTCAATTTTCGGTCACGGATTGCTCGATACGGACGAAGTAGTCCTCGCTGATATCCGCGATGAGAAGACAATCCAGGACATATTCTTGAAGCGCCGGCCCGAGGTGGTGTTCCACGCCGCTGCGTTGAAGCATCTTCCTATGCTCGAGCAATACCCGAACGAAGCTTGGCAGACCAATGTTCTTGGAACGCTCAATGTCCTGCGTGCAGCTCGGGCCGCAAATGTCGAAACTTTTGTCAACATCTCCACGGACAAGGCAGCAAATCCAACAAGCGTTTTAGGTTACTCGAAGCGACTAGGCGAAAGACTTACTGCCTGGTTTGCCGCCGATACAAAAAAGACGTACTTGTCTGTGCGGTTTGGCAACGTCATCGGCAGCCGCGGCTCGATGTTGCCTACCTTCAAGCTGCAAATTGAGGCGGGGGGTCCCCTGACGCTGACCCACCCGGACGTGACCCGTTACTTCATGACCATTCCCGAGGCCTGCCAGTTGGTTGTACAGGCAGGAGCTATCGGCTGCCCGGGGCAGGCGCTGATCCTGGACATGGGGGAGCCTGTCCGGATTATGGACGTGGCCCAACGAATGATTGCGAAGTCAGGCCGCCAAATCAGCATCTCCATAACCGGACTTCGGCAGGGGGAGAAGCTGCACGAGGAACTCGTAGGGGCGGGGGAAGCCGACGAACGCCCGATCCACCCGAAGATCAGTCACACATGCGTGCCGCCCTTGTCTCCCAGTGAACTTGTGTCGAACCATTGGAGCCCAGCGAAATCCCAAGCCCTAAGTGGACTTCAGGATGCCCAGAGCCTAGAGAGCCGGCAATGAGCACCAGGATCTACATGTCATCACCCGACGTTGGGGATTTAGAAGAGAAATTTGTACTGGATGCACTTCGGTCAGGGTGGGTGGCACCCCTGGGGCCCGATGTGGATGAATTCGAGGTCGAAGTATCGGAACGGGTAGGTGTCCCCTACTGCGTGGCGCTCACGTCGGGAACAGCGGCGCTTCATTTGGCTCTGCTGAGTCATGGTATCGGGGCTGGCGACATCGTACTGACCTCAACTCTGACTTTCGCGGCAACTGCCAATGCCATTTGCTACACGGGAGCGCAGCCCTACTTTATTGACAGTGATGCGTCAGGCAACATCAGTACGACTTTGTTGGAGGAAGCGGCAGAGAAGCTCGCAGCTGAATCTCGTCCAGCGAAAGCGATTTTGGCGGTGGATATGCTGGGCAAAGTCTGTGATTTCAGTGAAATCAACCGTATTGCCGAGCGGTTCGGAATGGTGGTTATTGCGGACGCCGCAGAATCAATGGGCGCCACCCGCGAAGGCAAAGCTGCCGGCTCGTTCGGCGATACCGCCATTGTGTCCTTCAACGGGAACAAGATCATGACAACGTCCGGCGGGGGAATGCTCTTGACCGGAGACGGCGCCATCGCTGCCCGCACGCGATATCTGGCCACCCAGGCAAGGCAGCCAGTAGCTCACTACGAACACACGGACATTGGCTACAACTACCGGATGAGCAATCTTCTGGCCGCCATGGGCCGGGCCCAGCTCTTGCGCCTGGATGAAATGCTTTCCAAGCGCCGTCACCATCGTGACGCTTATCGTGAATTTTTCGCTGGTGTAGAAGGTGTGGAGATTTTCGGTGCTCGTGACGACCACGAGGACAATTGTTGGCTGACCTCGGTGATAGTGGATCCTCGATCGGCCGGGTTTACTGCCCAGGATCTGGCCCTGCACATGGCTGCGGGGAACATTGAGAGCCGCCCGCTCTGGAAGCCAATGCACCTTCAACCCGTCTTCTCCGGCGCGGAGCATCTTGTTGACGGTACGTCAGAGACATTTTTCAAAACAGGTCTCGCTCTCCCCTCGGGTTCTGCTTTGACTACGGAGGAGTTTTCGCGCGTTATTGGGCAGATTTGCTCATTCCTGGCTTGCCGAAACTGATGCCCACACTATGGAAACGGAAGGCCCTACGGTGGATAACTCGCCATATGCAGGAAAACGAATTGTAATTACTGGCGGAACAGGTTCCTTTGGCCACACAGTTGCAAAGAAGCTGCTTGAGACCGGGGCGGAACAGGTCCGAATCCTCAGCCGTGACGAGGCAAAACAAGACGCAATGCGGCATGAGCTACCTGATTCACGCTTGAAGTTTTATGTCGGCGATGTGCGCGACTTTGATAGCGTTGATCGCGCTACCAAGTCGGCCGATTACATATTCCATGCAGCTGCTTTGAAGCAGGTCCCGTCCTGTGAGTTTTTTCCTATGGAAGCTGTTCGAACAAATATAACTGGCAGCGAGAATGTTGTTCGTGCAGCCGAAAAAGAACGGCATAGCGTCGGTTGTTTGCCTAAGCACGGACAAGGCAGTTTACCCGGTTAATGCCATGGGCATGAGCAAAGCAATGATGGAGAAAGTCGCGCAGTCGCACGGATTGAATAATCCGGATGCTGGGACTGTCGTTTCCTGCGTGCGGTATGGGAATGTGATGTACTCACGGGGCTCGGTGATACCACTGTTCATCGACCAACTCAAGGCTGGTAAGCCGCTAACGGTTACCAACCCCAAAATGACGCGATTCCTGATGTCGCTTGCCGATTCAGTCAGTCTCGTTGAGTTTGCATTTACACATGCCAAACAAGGTGACCTTTTTGTCAAAAAGGCGCCCGCCTCAACGATAGCCGATCTAGCTCAGGCAGTTGCTAACTTATTCCATGCGAAAAGCGAAGTCGAGGTTATAGGTACGCGCCACGCCGAAAAACTTTCGGAAGCCTTGGCTACTCGAGAGGAGCTCACGCGTGCACAGGACATGGGCGACTACTTTAAGGTGCCAGCGGACAAACGAGACCTGAATTACAGCAAGTACTTCGATTCAGGCGACATCGCCCAAGCCTTCTATTCCGATTACGACTCGCATACGGTTGAGCGGCTGACGGTTGAGCAGATCGAGGAGTTGCTGCTTACCCTCCCTGAAGTGCGAAGGGAACTGGCACTGGTAGGAAAGACCTCCCGCATCGATGCGTTCCTATGAAGATCGCACTAACGGGAGCGGGTGGTTTCCTTGGCTTGCACACCCGTGCGGCCGCCCTCAGTCTGGGACATGGCATTACGTCAGTCGGCTTAGGAACGAAATTCAGTCAGCAAAGGGCTATGGCTGCGGTGAGCGGGAGTGATCGCCTCATCCATCTCGCTGGCGTGAATCGGGGTTCGGATCCAGAGGTCCATGACGGGAACCTGGAGTTCGCCAAGCAACTGGCAAGTATTTTGTGCGGAATTCCCTCTCCGCCGTCGCATATTGTGTACGCTAACACGATTCAGGCTGGCAACTCTTCTGTTTACGGGCAGTCAAAGGCGGAAGCAGCGGACGTCTTACAGGCCGCCGCTGAATCCATCGGTGCGCGCTTCATCAACGTTTTACTCCCCAACCTATTCGGCGAGCACGGCCAGCCCTTCTATAACTCCGTGGTGGCAACCTTCTGCCATTTGCTTAACGCGGAAGAAAGGCCCGAGATACTGGATGACAAGGACCTGGTTCTTCTGCATGCACAGGATGCCGCTGATATCCTCCTTGGAATCGTCCCCCTGGCGGATATGGGTTCTTTGACGGTTTCGCGGACGGTCTCAGCCGTTCTAGCCCAGCTTCAAGAGATTGCATGTGGATATCGTAAAGGAGATATTCCGGCACTGGACTCGAGTTTCGACTTGGCGCTTTTTAATACCTATCGCTCTTTTCGATTGCAGCAGGCACGGAGGCTGCCATTTACTTTGGACAGGCGCACGGACGCCAGGGGCAGTTTCTTCGAAGCGTGCCGCTCACAGGGTGGGGAGGGACAAACGTCCTTTTCAACTACCGTCCCCGGCTTCACGCGCGGCCAGCACTTCCACCGGAGGAAGGTTGAAAGATTTGTTGTACTTTCCGGTGAGGCAGAAATCGCCATGCGGTGCGTGTTCAGCCATGACGTTCTGCGTTTCGCAGTGAATGGTTTGGAACCAGTCGCGATAGACATGCCAACACTCTGGACGCACAGTATAGCAAACACGGGCAATTCTGATCTTTATACTCTGTTTTGGACAAACGGTATTTTTGACTCTAGCCGCCCCGACACCTATTACGAGCGGGTCTAACGGCTTATGAACTATGCCCAGCTGATTCTAAAGAGCGGCTCGCCATATGACCTCTCGCCACACTACTCGTCGGCTCGACCGGCTAAATTTCTGGCGGAAGCAGAATGAACGAGCGAGCACAAATGTATCTAGTGATACGAGCCATGGTGGACAAGTTTGTAGCGGCACTGATGCTTATTCTTCTTTTGCCGGTCTTGCGGCTTGATTGCAGTCGCCATAGTACTTCGCATGGGACGTCCTATTTTGTTCCGGCAGCAACGAATAGGCCAGTCCGGCAAAGTCTTCTGGATTATCAAATTCCGCACCCTGATACCGAATGCAGAAGAGATAGGTGGTGGCAACATTCCTGCTGGACTCAATCTCGTTCCACCACTCGGTGAGAAACTACGCCTATACAGTCTGGATGAGCTTCCACAACTGGTAAACATAGTTCGTGGGGACATGAGCTTCGTAGGGCCGCGTCCTGCGCTACCGGAGCACTATGCGCGCTATTCGCCGCACCAGGTCCAACGAGTTCTCGTACCCCAAGGGCTGACCGGATTAGCGCAGGTGGTCTATAGGGCTGAAGCGCCGTGGAGTCTCCGCATAGAGAAGGACTTGGAATATGTTCGCAATGTCAGCCCGCTGCTGGACCTCAGAATCTTGATTGCAACGGCCTTCAAAGTTCTTAGGGCAGAAGGGGTGGTCGAGAGTTTGGCTCCTGAGGCCAATGATGACTTCGGCACCGATGATTCGGGCGGTACTGACAGAGCAAGCACCCATCAGACCGGCTGAATTGAGGATGTCACGATGAGAATCGGCATTTTGACGCAATGGTTCCAGCCTGAGCCAGTCCACATCCCAACGTCGCTGGCGGAGTACATGGGTGGCACGGGGCATGACGTAAAAGTACTCACGGGATTTCCGAACTATCCCGCTGGGAAAATATATTCAGGATATCGCCAGACCTGGAAGCAATTGAGTGGCGAGCTCCACTTTCGAGTTCTGCGCGTCCCGCAATATGTAAGTCACGATACTAGCGGGCTACACAGAATGGCTTCATTCCTGAGCTTCGCCGCCATGGCCTTGCTTCATTCGACGTGGCTTCGTGACCGCCAGGTCATATATGTTTATGCAACTCCGATGAGCGTTTGCCTGAGTTTGCTGTACTTGCGGTTTGTGTATCGGATTCCGTACGTTCTGCACATTCAGGATCTCTGGCCGGAGTCGGTGCTTGATTCTGAGATGATCAAGCCAGTCTTCCTTCGCAAGCCCGTGAATTTAGTACTCGGCGTCTTACTGAAGTTCGTTTACAGGAACGCCTCCCACATTGTGGCGATCGCACCTTCAATGGCTTCCGCACTCCAACGTCGAGGCGCTCCAGACGGCGCTGTTTCGGTGGTGTATAACTGGGCCGCTGAGCGCCCTGCGGCAGACCCGGCCAAGGTTGCCGCCTTCCGCAACCAGCTATCTTCGCCGGACCGATGGCTGATAGTTTACGCGGGTAATGTCGGCAGAATGCAAGACGTTCAAACCATCGTCCGCGCCGCTGCGGCTTTGGGCCGCGAATCCGGCATAGATTTTGCGATCATTGGCGACGGTGCGTCCTTAGACGAGGTGAAAAATTTAGCCGCTTCTCTATCCGTAGTGAACGTGAAGTTTCTTGGTAGGATTCCTTCCACGGAAATGGGGCCCGTTTACGCCGCAGCTGATTTTCAGCTTGTGACATTATTAGATCGAACCGTTTTTAGAGGGACCGTCCCCTCAAAAGTCGGAGAATCATTAGCGGCCGGTGTCCCCATCATTACAACAGTACTTGGCGATGTGGCCGTTATGTGCCTGGAAGGCCGTTTTGGCTGGGTAAGCGCGCCAGAGAGCCCTCAAGACTTAGCGGCGGTTTGCAGCCAAGCAGTCGCTGCTGGTCGTCATGAGCGGGAAATCATGGCGCAGGCAGCGCGAAAATATTACGATGCTCATCTGTCCACGAAGGCTGGCCTCGACGCCGTGCACCGGATTCTGTGTGGGGCAGTCAAACGTGTCGATTCTAATTTTTAATTGCTTTCATACCCAATTCTTCGAGATCGTTTCCGCTCTTCCGGCGGCTTCCAGAGTGCGGCAAGATTATGGGATAAGACCAGCCTTGTCGATGGCCTTGGCGCGGCGGCACCTGACGTAATGGTCTCCTAGGCGCTCTGACTCGCGCAGGCGTGCGAGCAGCTCCAATTCACGCTTCCGTTACGGTCCGTAGGGGCCAGGTTCCAGGATCAGTTCGGCTTCCGACACTGAATTGGCGTCGAGGTGGGCCCGTGTGCCCTTCCACTCCAGTCTCGCAAGGTTGCGGACGACATCGGCATCGAAACCAGGACGTGCCGCAGTCGAAGAGAGGCTAGCATCGGGACGCCGAGGGCGTTGCGGTTGGCGCACTCGCATGTAGCTAACGGTCGAGAGGCCTTAACAGCCGTCTCCATCCGGTGGCACCAAGGAGCGACCTGTTGTTCATCGGGGCCGCCGCCATGCAGGGAAGAACCCGTCTATGTCGTCTGAGCCGGCGAGCTGTCGGTACCGGTCCCGGTCGTGGACTAACTTGGCGACCTGAAACTTGAGCGGCGTGCTGTCCGGATCGAAGCGCTGCTTGAAGGCGTAGAGCGACGACGTTTTGCTGCCGCCGAGGCCACCGCCAAGGTGAAAGCAGGTCAGGCCGCGTGCTTGCCCCCATTCCGCGGCCGCCACGAAACAGGCGACTGACCCGTTTACCTCTCGTGACAACTCGTCCCCACCGCCGAGGTGGAAGTGCAGCCAGCGGTCCGACACGAAGCACAGCAGCGCATGAATCACCCGGTCCCCCAGCCGGGCCTCAATCAACAGCGGTACCAGTAGTGGGTCGTCGCTGACCAACGCCTGCCAGTAGGTGTCCGGGAAGAAGTAGAAGTCCGTTGCCTGCTGGCGCTGCATCGTGGCGTCGTATAACGCCCGGAAATGCTCAAGGTTGGACGGCCGGTACGTCACCGATACTGTGACGCCCGCACGTTCCGCCCTTCGTACCGCCCCACGCCGCGCGGGTTGAAGCCGTTGCCGCAGGTCCCTCCCGGGGGACAAATCCCATCCCACGGTTGATCCGGCGTCGATCACCTGGGCCGTGGGCGGCACGAGCCAATCGTTGTGGAGCAGCGGGTTCAGCCTTAGGAAAGTACAGACTACCCCGTGTTCGGTCGCCCAGGCGTTGAGCGCCGCGCCGAAAGCGTTTAGGTCCGGGCTTCCGTGGCCGATCGGACCCCCATAGCCATACGCGCTGGTGGCGTCCCAGCCCTCGCCGTCAGGGAGGGGACGCAGCAGTAAGGGAAGCGCCAAGTCACCGCCTTCGTCGCCAAAAGCCAGCAGGACCGGCCGGGTGCCCTCGGGCTCGAGCAGGGCTGAAGCCCGGTGGTACGCGGCGCAGCTGTACGTGTCTGTGGCTTCCAGGCTTGCGAGGTGGGTGTCCCACTTCGCGTCGTCAACGACGCGGAGGACCCGGTCGGACGACAGCCGGGTCGCGGGGCCGGTATTCACGCGGCCTCAACCGGGCGCATGCTGCAGGAATACTTTGCGTGCCTGTCCAGCTCGTTTTGGCGGCCTGGCACGACCTTGGCGGTGCTATCCACGGTGTCCTCCTATGAGAGGTTGAAGTGGTACCGAGACGAGACGGCAGTTCGGTCTACCCGTGCTCCTGGTCAAATAAGCCCACCACGGCCCGCACCCTCATGGCATCAGTAGTTTGTACTCTAATTTGGGAACCGATTCACCTGCTCGGACAGCTGCCTCCCGGGAACGCCAAGGGCCGGTGGGTACAATCGACGCCTAGACGAACGAACACTGATTTGCCGGAGGTACGGAGAAACAATGTCGGAATGGCTCGAAGTCGGCGCGAACAACCATGTGCTTGTCACCGAAGGATCGCTGCTGAACACCGGACTGATAGTAGGATCCGAGCGGGCCATGGTAATCGATACAGGCTGCGGCCCGCGGCAGGGGCGGGAGATCCTGGACGCGGTGCGGGAGAAGACCCAGCTCCCGCTCGTCGTGGTCAACACCCACGCCCATTACGACCACTTTTTCGGAAACGCCGTGTTCGCGGAAGCCGGTGTCACCGAATTCTGGGCGCACCAGAACTGCGCCACCGAGATCGATGAACGCGGGGACCTCCAGCGCCGGTTTGTCGGGACGCTGGAACCGGAGATGTCCACCGGCGAAGGCCAGAACGTGGAGCTTGTGGTCCCCAACGCCATCGTGAAGGACCAGCCCGTGCTGGTGGACCTGGGCGGGCTGACTGCCACCCTGTTTTACCTGGGCCGCGGCCACACGGACGGTGACCTGCTGGTGGGCACCCTCACCACTCTTTACGTGGGTGACCTCGTGGAGCAGGGCGCCCACCCGTCCTTCGAAGACTCGTACCCGCAGGAATGGGCGGACGCGCTCCGGCACATCTCAGCGCTGCGCCACCGCTACGAGTTCCTGATCCCCGGACACGGGAGGCCGTGCAGTGACCAGTTCGTCAGTACCATGGCGAACACCATGACCACGGCGGTACGCCAGGCACAGCGTTCCATCCGCGAAGCACCAAGTGATGCAACCAAGGCCATCCCGGTGCTGCCCTACGGGCCGGAACAGTCGCGCTGGTTCATCAAGCGGCTCCAGGAGACCCGCCGGGAGCACTAGCTCGCAGGCGCCGCTCTTCTGAACTGCTTGTAGTGGACCGGAGGCCCCACCAACTACGGCATCAGGTTTTTGCTCGGAACCCTCAGCGGCCAAGCAACAGCCAGCCGAATAACCGACTTCTCAGGTCAGTACACCTGGAAGGGGGCTTATGTTTGTCCAGCTAAAAGCGACGCTGGAGCCAAGTATGCGAGTATGCAAAGACGAGTACCGCATTAGCTGGTGCCAGAGGCTGGCGCTGTCTAAAATCGTACGACAGCACAGGGTGCTGCCAGCTAGCACGGCCGCCGCAAACTGGCCATAGAGGCCAAACGAGGGCTGCCCTTTTCGCCGTAATCGGCGTCATTTTATTGATTGCGTAGACATAGTGGTCTACGTCTGCACGCGCTAGGGAAGATCATGCATGTAACTCTGCCGGATGCAGAGGGCCAAGAGTCAGCTTGCCCTCATCAGTTCGTGGGCAGCTGCGCTATGTGCAGCTCTCGGAATGCTATCAACGTTGAGTCTGTAAAGGACCTGAGGGCCGGCCATAACGAAGGGGACTCGCGCGAGCTTGGCTGAGCTGAGCTGGCCGGGATGGAGGGTGCCCGGCCGCCATCTGACCCCCAGATATACGACGATAGTCGCCAGTGCGGTTCTAAGCGGGTGCCGCAGCTGCCGGCGCTCCGTAACTTGATGACGGGCCTCCCCAGGCAGGTTCAAAGCAGGTACCGCAAGTAGTCGCACGAAGGTAGGACACCGAAACATGAGTACCTTGTACTCATGACCAGCTGCTGCGTCCCTCATAGGGTGTAGCAAATAGGGGGATGCGGGCGCCGCACACCGTTCTTGCTCGAGGTCCCTGCCGGACCATGCATGGGAGGACAATGTGCAGGACACCTTAGCTCCCTACCCGGGTTGTTGGACCTCCGCGGTAAAATGCAGTAACTCCTCTTGGATGGAGTGACACCTTTGGAGAACATTCAGCACCGCCGGCGGACCCGCCTCCTCGTCGTGATGGTCGTTTTGTCCGCCCTCGCATTCGCCATGATCGGCGTTGCCGCAGTATCAGCGCCGGACCCAAGTGTTCAAGCGGAAGGCCGGGATCCAACGAACCCGGTTCCCAGTTCTGCACAGCCAACTACGGTGCCCACCGCCGAAGCCTTGCCGGCAGCTCCCTCTTCGGAGGCCACGTCAGCGGCTCCCACCCTGGAGGCCCTGCCGGCCGCTCCCGCGCCAGAGGCTGTGCCCGCCGCCCCTGCCATCGAGGCCGTACCGGCTGCTCCTGTTTCCGAGGCACTGCCGGTGGGCGACCTGCCTGGCTGGCGGCAGGTCTTCACAGAGGACTTCACCGCGGGAGATGTCCCCATCGGAGGTTTCCCCGGCCCCGCCTACGGCGCACGATGGAGCGCGAATTACTTCGATGGCACACCGGATACCGCTGCACAACAGGTTCCAAAGGGCGAGAGAAAGTCCGGGTATTACCCGTCAAAAGTCCTGAGTGTTCATGATGGCGTCCTGGACATGTTCCTGCACAGTGAGAACGGCGTAGCCATGGGCGCAGCACCGTCTCCCATTTTTGGTGGTGCCGTTCAACGGCCCTGGAACAGCCTGACGTACGGGCGCTACTCTGTACGCTTCAAAGCCGATGCCCTGGCAGGATTCAAACTGGCGTGGCTGCTGTGGCCCGACAGCAAGCAGTGGCCTCTGGACGGGGAGATCGATTTTCCAGAGGGAGACCTGTCGAGAGTCATCTACGCTGCAGTGCATGGAATCGAGGGCGGCATCCACACGGACGACGTCTTTCGTCCCAACGTTCCCTTTGGCGCCTGGCACACAGCCACCACCGAGTGGAGGCCCGACGGCATCGAATTTTTCCTGGATGGGAAATCCATCGGTATTTCCACAAAATACACGCCGGCCAAGCCCATGCACTACATCCTGCAGACCGAATCCTGCTCGCCGATCTGTCCGCTGCCCGAAACCAGCGGCCATGTTGAGCTTGACTGGGTAGCCATCTGGGCAAAGGAATAGCGGCGGGCCGTTCTCCATCCGCGATGACGGATGGAGGACGGGAACTTATTGCTGATACCAGGGCCGCCGGTATGATGTGCCGGTGACGAGGAACGGCGGGCGCCCCAGCATCGGGAAGCAGGAATGGGTCAAATACGGCGCGCTTTTCCTGCTGGCAGTGGTCGCCGTCGGAGTAGCAGCAGTTGCCCTGTTGAATCCCGGCGGCGCCGGCCAAGCTGTCAATCCTGCACCGGCAAGCCGGACGACAGCCAGGGCTACGGCCACGGCTACTGCCTCCCTGAACCCCACACCCACGGCTTCTGCAACTGCAACTGCCCAACAGTTGGGCATAGAGCTGCCCGCCCAGCCCGTTCTGCTCATTCTTGGTGATTCGTACACTGCCGGCTATGGTGCAGCGCAGCCGGACCAGGGCTGGGCGTACCTCCTTGCCAGGCAACTCGGGTACCCCACCGACATCGACGGCGTACCCGGAACCGGATTCGCATGGGGCGGCGGGTCGCAGGACGAGCTGGGTGGTGAGTACGAAGTCCGGTTGCGGGACATCGCCGCCAACCCCGCCTTCGTGCCCAACGTCCTCATTCTTCAAGGCGGACAGAACGACGCACGGATCGCCAACCCGGAAGAAGTTACCGCTGCCACTTCACAGACTATTGAGGCAGCCCGCAGGTTCTGGCCGGGCATGCAGGTTGTGGTGCTTGGGCCGTCGGCGCCGCAGCCCCTCGCGGAGGAACTGCGCGGCGTGAACAGCGCCGTCCGGGCTGGTGCCGCGGCTGCCAGCGCTCCGTATGTTGACGCCGTCGAGGCGGGCTGGTTCACGAGTGCCAACAGTCAAGAGTTCGACTCCGACGGCGCGCACCCCAACACCGCCGGGCATGCTTACCTTGCTGAGAAGTTCCTGGAGACCTGGGCCAGCTTGACGCAATAGAGGAACCATTCCAGGGACGCCAGGGTAACGGCGTGAGGGCAGGAGTTGCGGGACAAGCGACACCGGCTGCAGGTCAGGCCGCCGGCTCCGCAGCCTCCATCCAGGCAGGCGAGGATGCCTCGCCGATGACGGGAACGCCCCGATGTTCCGCACACCGGACTTCGGCAATCAGCGCGCCGCCGGCGTCGTCCTTGTGATAGTGCGTGACGTGGTTGGTGTTCGTGCCGCACGTGCCGCATAGAGCCTGATGCTGTTTAGTCCACATCCCTGAATAATACGGCCGCTGCTGTTTCACTGAAGTAAATCCCCGGAAACATGCAGGAGTCCCGGGAGGGTCCAAAATGGGTCAAATTTCTTTAGCACAACCCCTTTACTAGCCCTTGCCACGTCACTAAAGTCAGTTCTTGTCATAGTCCGGATGGGCGCTAGGGGGCGTCCGGGAAGGGGGAGTGCATCACCGCTGACCTACATCACAAGACAATTGACCACTACGTTGAAGGCCCCTCCTAGGAGGGGCCTTCCCTTTGCCCCGGTGCGACAAACCTGCAGTTGTGCAATGTTTGCAGTCATGCAAAAATAGGAACATGCCCCCCACCCCTTCCCCTACGCTTCGTGAGCGCAAAAAGGTCGAAACGTGGACTGCCATCCACGAGGCCGCGGCCTCCCTGGCGCAGGAGCGCGGCCTGGAACACGCCACGGTGGAGGCCATTGCGGAGAGCGCAGGGGTCTCGCCCCGGACGTTCTTCAACTATTTCCCTGCAAAGGAGGACGCTGTGCTCGGCCTCCACGAGCCGGTCCTTGACGCTGCTGAGGCGGCGAAGCTCAGCGGGGCTGAAGACTTGCTGGAGCAGGTCACCCTGCTGCTTGTCGCCGTCGCCCTTTCCTCCATCCGCAACACGGACAACTCCCGGCGGCGGCTCATCCTGAAGCGGCACCCGCACCTGTTCGCGCGGCAGATGGAATACATGGCCAAGGCCGAAGCCCTGGTATGCCAGGCCGTGGCCGAGCACTTCGCCCAGGATCCGGACTGGGCCGACGGTGCTGAAGGCTTCAGCGCCGAAGAAACCGCGCGGATGACCGTGATGCTCGCGGCGGTGCCCGCCAAGTTCCGGGCAAAATCCACTGATTTCGACCCCGCCACAGGCCTCACCCCCCAAGACCTCGCGCCCGCGCTGGCGCTCTTTCACCACTTGCAAAGGAAACTCTCATGACCACGGCCACTCCACCCGGAACGGCGCAGGCCCCTCAGAAACAGCACATGGTGCTCCTTTTTGTGGGCCTCATGCTCTCCATGCTCCTCTCCGCCCTGAACCAGACTGTGCTCAGCACCGCGCTGCCCACCATCGTGGGCGAACTCCACGGCGTCAGCGACATGCTCTGGGTGATCACCGCATTCATCCTCACCTCCACCATCAGCATGCCCATTTACGGCAAACTCGGTGACCTGATGGGACGCAAGTCCCTCCTGATCGCGGCCATCCTCCTGTTTATGGTCGGCTCTGTGGTGGGCGCGCTCGCCAACGACATGGGCGTGCTGATCACCGCCCGCGTCATCCAGGGCCTCGGCGGCGGAGGGCTGATGATCCTCTCGCAGGCAGTCATCGCTGACGTGGTCCCGCCCCGGGAACGCGGCAAATATATGGGCATGATGGGCGGCGTGTTCGCCATCGCCTCCGTGGCCGGCCCGCTGCTGGGCGGCTGGTTCACGGAAGGTCCCGGCTGGCGCTGGGTCTTCTGGATCAACATCCCCCTGGGCCTGCTGGCCCTCGCGGGCGCCGCGTTCTTCCTCAAACTGCCCAAGCACGCCGGCAAGCCCAAGCTGGACCTGGGCGGCATGGTGCTGATGGCCATCGCCACCACCTGCCTGGTGCTCTTCGCAACCTGGGGCGGCAGCAAATACGAATGGTCCGATCCGGTCATCATTTCCCTGATCGCCGGCACCGTCCTCAGCGCCGTGGCCTTCGTCCTGGTGGAGCGCCGCACCGCCGAGCCCATCATCCCGCTGCACCTGTTCAAGGACCTGAACTTCAACCTGTCCACCTTCGCCGGCCTGCTGATCGGCGTGGCCATGTTCGGCGCCATCGGCTACCTCCCCACCTACCTGCAGATGGCCTTCAGCGTGAACGCCACCGAATCCGGCCTGCTGATGATCCCCATGATGGGCGCCCTCCTGGTGGCCTCCGTTGGCTCCGGCCAGCTGGTCAGCAAGACGGGCCGCTACAAGTGGATGCCCATTGCCGGCTCGCTGCTGGTGGCGGTGGCCCTGGTGCTGCTCTCCACCCTCAAGCCCGGCCAGCCGCTCTGGGAAATCTGCGCCTACCTGGCCGTAATGGGCCTCGGACTTGGCCTGAGCATGCAGATCCTGGTGCTGGTGGTCCAGAACTCCTTCGCGCTGCGGGAAGTAGGCACGGCGACGGCGTCCAACAACTTCTTCCGCCAGATCGGCGCCACCCTCGGTTCAGCCGTGGTGGGAAGCCTGTTCGCCAGCCGCCTCGCCGAGCTGCTCACGGAGCGCATGCCCGCGGCAGCATCCGGCGGCAACGCACCCGGGGGATCCAACTCCCTCACGCCTGCGCTTGTCAGCAAGCTGCCGGCGGAGATCAAGGACCTGATCGTCTCCTCCTACAACGACGCCCTGACCCCCATCTTCATCTGGATGGTCCCGCTGGCGGTGATTGCCGCCGTCGTGCTGCTCTTCGTCAAGGAGAAGCCGCTGGCCACCGCCGTGGAGCACGACGTGCTTTCCGAGTCCATCAGCGAGGGCAACATCCTCATCACGGCCGACGACGAGTCTCCGGCTGTGGCGCGCTAGTCACCTCTTCGGGGTACCGGCTGTCCGGACGAACGCGGCCGTTCCCAGGGCCAGACCCAGAAGTCCGGCGCCCAGGCCGGCGATGCCAAGGGTGTTGTCCAAGGCGGCCGTGACCGGCGTGGTTGCGGCTACGGATGCCGTATCCGCCGGGGTCCCCGCGGCCTCTTCAGCCGCTGTTGTGACGAAGGAGGGGGCCGGGTGCTTGGGCTCCGCCTGGCCGGGCGCTGCCTGCTCGTTCCAGTCCACCACCGCTCCGTCTGAATACCACTGGGTTGCAGGCAGGGCCACGGTGGTGCCGGCAGCCGGGAGCCGGCCTACGGAGATCGAAAAGGTCTGGTATTCGTGCTGTCCCAGCTGGTAGGCCTCGTCCGCTGTCCACGTGACGGCCGAGGCCGCTTTGGTAATGGCGGCCCCTTCGATGGTCACGGGCGAAGGCAGGGCGGCTTCGGTGACTTCCGCCGTCCACCCGTCCATGGGTTTGACGGAGACCGAGGTGAACGGTGTTCCGGTGGGAAGCGCGACCGCAATCCTGGTGGTCTTGGCCGTGCCCGACTCGTTGGGAACCTTGAAGGTCAATTGAGAGAAGCCGCCGGCAGAGGGCGACGACGGGTCAACACTGACGTGCGCGGACGAGGCGCCCGCGCCGAGCAGCATGAGTCCGGCCGCCGCACCGAGGGACGCCGCCGTCCTCACGGGGGTGCGGGTGCGTGCATTCTTCATGGACGGTGCCTTTCGCGGGCCAGCTTCACGGGCCGGTCTTCAGGGGACAGCTTTCAGGGAACGGGGTGCGCGGTCAACGCGGGCGTCGGTTGCAGGGCCTTCTTGAGGTGTGCCTCGAGGATGTAGGACGTCTGTCCGGCACAGTGCCTCAGCCGCGGCAGGTGGTCGGCGGCCAGCCAGGGGAGGACCCCGGACGGATCACGGTCCCGGGTACCCTCACGCACGGCCAGCTCAAGAACCAGGGCGAGGGCGGCGAGCCGCTCCGCGCCCACCTGCTGGCTCGCGGTCTTGATACTGAGGAGCGCATCGATGGCCCCGGGGAGATCCCCGGTGGTCAATGCCAGCCGCATCCTGTCAAGCCTCAGGGGGAGAGCTGCGACGAAGTTCTTGACGAACACCCGCCAGACTTCATCATAGTCATCCAGGTCCGCGCGCAACTTGTCCAGCACGGCATGGTCCAGGAGGGGCCGGGCGGGGTCCTGCGCGCCCGGCCAAGGTGCGTTTCCACCGGATTTGGTACCAGCCGGGATGTGCAGCGGTTCAGTGGTTGCTCTCATGCTGGAACGGTACGAGACCGATGTTGGGGGAACCCTACAGCCAGCGCGCCCTGCTCTCCTAGCGATTTCCAAGGTTGTGCATTCGGAGCTTCCATCCAGCCTTCGCCCAGCGCGGTTATGGAAACGTTATATATGCTTGCTTAGTGGTTTTGAGGTCAAGCAGTGGATATTTGCCAGCTTTGGAGCGTCCGGAAGTGCAACCAGCCGGGCTCATTTCCGGGCGGAAGCACGCCCTCGACGGGCTCCGCACCGTTGCCGTGGCGTTCGTTTTTCTCTTTCACGCCGCCACCGGCCTGGCCCCCGGCGGATCCATCGGGGTGGACGTCTTCTTTACGCTCAGCGGCTTTGTGATCACCCTCCTGATCATGAAGGAGTACATCGCCACCGGCGGCCTGCACCTGGGCATCTTCTACGCCAAGCGGCTCGCCCGGCTATGGCCCGCGTTGCTGGGCCTCTGCGCAGTGATTGTCACCGTGGGCGTGGTGTTTCCGGCGTCGAAGTGGGCCGGCCAGGAGGGCTTCGTCCTGCCTGCTGTTGGGTACGTGATGAACCTGGCGCATTTCGGATTGTTCGGCGGCTCCATTGCCGGTGAAACTCTCGGCCCCACCTGGACGCTCGCCGTCGAGGAGCAGTTCTACCTGGTGTGGCCGCTGCTCCTCCTGGTCCTGCTGCGGTTCTGGAAGGTCCGGACGGTCGCCTGGATCACCGCCGGGCTGGCTGCGGCGTTCCTGCTGGAACGCTTCCTGCTGGTGTGGGCCGGGGCGCCGCTGAACCGCCTGTACAACGGGCCCGACACCCGGGCCGACGAGCTGCTGATCGGCTGCACCCTGGCGCTCGTCCTCACGGTGGTCCGCCCGGGTTCCCGGTTCCACACGTCCCTGCTGCGTGCTGCGCGCCGGGCCGGGCCGCCGGCCGCCCTGGTCCTGCTGGCGGCCGTGTTCCTGCTGCAGGAGCCGAACACTCCCGGCCTGTGGTTCAGCGCCTTCTGGACAGCCGGGCCCACCGTGCTGGCGCTGCTGGCGGCACTTTCCATCGGCTGGCTGGTCCTTTCCCCTGCCGGATTCACCGCCAGGATCCTGAGCCACCCCTGGCTTGCCGGCCCCGGACGCGACCTGTCCTACGCCCTCTACCTCTGGCACCTGCCCGTCTATCTGCTGCTGATGCCGCTCGTCCCATCGCTGTGGCTCAGAGTGCCGCTGGCGGCAGCCCTGACCGTCCTGCTCGCCTACGCGTCCTTCCGGGTGGTGGAGACTCCCGTCCGCCGCTGGGCCAACAAAAGGCTCGACGCCGCCGTCGTCCGTCCCTCTCCCGGGCCCGCCAGGGAACGGGAGCCGGAACTCGCGTCCGCGGGACGGACTGCCTAGCAGCCGGTCAGCCGGCTAGTCTAGCCAGCCGCGCCCGGAGGTAGTTGCGCTCGGCGTCGTTGTCCGTGAGGATCAGCGCCTCCTCGAAGGCGACCCGGGCCTCGCCGGCACGGCCCAGCCGTGCCAGGAAGTCGGCGCGTGCGGCGGCGAGGTACGGGTAGCGGGCCAGTTGGGGCTCAGCCCCCAGCGCATCCAGCTCAGCCAGGCCTTCCGCAGGCCCCACCGCGAAACCAAGGGCTATGGCCCGGTTCAGCTGGACCACCGGGGAGGGCCACGTTTCCATCAGCAGGTCGTAGAGGCCCAGGATTTCCTGCCAGTCAGTCTCGGACCACGATCCGCTCTCATCATGGACGGCCGCGATCGCCGCCATCAGCGCGAAGCGGCCCGGCGGCCGTGAGTTCAGGGCCTCGCGCAGGAGCGCCACGCCTTCCCCGATGGCAGCCCGGTCCCAGGCGGACCGGTCCTGGTCCTCCAGCAGGACGAGCTCCCGGTTGCGATCCAGCCGGGCGTCCCGGCGCGCGTCGGTGAGCAGCACGAGTGCCAGAAGCCCCGCAACGTCCCTGTCCTGCGGAAGCAGGACGCGCAGCATCCCCGCCAGCTCCAAGCCGCGCTCCGCGAGGTCCCGGCGCATCAGGTCCGCTCCCGACGGGGCAGTATGACCCGTGGTGTACACGAGATAGACAACGGACAGCACGCCGTCGATACGCTCGTGGAGCTCGGACGCCGCGGGCACGCTGTAGGGGATCCCGGCGGCAGCGATCTTCTTTTTCGCCCGGGTAATCCGGGCGGCTATGGTGGCCTCCGGCACGAGGAAGGCCCGCGCTATGTCAGCGGTGGACAGCCCGCAAAGGAGCCGCAGCGTCAGGGCAACCCGGGCGTCCGGCGCAAGGGCGGGGTGGCAGCAGGTGAAAATCAGTCGGAGCCGGTCATCGGGAATGTCCTCCGTTGCCATGGCCTGCTCATCAGCGAGCGATTCCTCCGGCTCGTACAGCCTGGGGAGCGCCCGCTGTTCCGTGGCTGCCCGGCGGTGCATGTCCAGGGCCCGGCGCCGGGCCGTGACCGTCAACCACGCTCCCGGGTTCTTCGGGATCCCACGCGGACCCCACGTGGCCAGCGCACTGGCGTAGGCGTCCTGGACGGCTTCTTCGCCTTTGTCGATGTCACCGGCAACACGCAGCGTTGCCGCCAGCACGAAAGCCCACTCGCGGCGGTGCGCATCTGCAACCGCTGCAGCAACCTCCGAGCTGGCGGCCGCCGGCATCAGCTGACCATCCGCACGGGCCGGACCTCCACTCCGACGCCGGCCGGAACTTCCTTGGCAATCTCCAGCGCCTCGTCGAGGTCGACCGCTTCCAGCAGGAAGTAGCCGCCCAGAACCTCCTTCGATTCGGCGAAAGGACCGTCCGTCACCGAGAATCCGCCGGACCCGTCCCGTCGGACGGAGGTGGCCGTCGAGGCCGGCTGCAGTGCCGCCCCATTGAGCAGGGACCCTGCGCGCCGCTGCATAAACTCCTGGTAGGCGGGGTTGATCGATTCCCCTTCCGACTGTGGAGTCACCGTTTCATCCTGGAAGATCAGGACCAGATACTTTGCCATCTTCGTACTCCCTTTGCTTTTCGTCCGGGCCCTTCGTCTGGGTCCTTACTTATACGACGCGCACTGGAAGCCCGAATCGACAAACTGTGCCGGCGGCTCGATTCTAGGCCGCCGCCTCTGACGATTCAGCGCACTCGGTGCACCGGACGTCCGCAGTCAAGGAGCCGGCGTCGTCCTTCTGGAAGTGGGTGACATGTTTGGTGCTCCTGCCGCATAGCGCGCAGAACGACTGGTGCTGTTTAGTCCACATGCATGAATAATACGAGCGCCGGCTAATAAAGGGAGGGCCGGGGCGCAAGAGTGTGGATCTCCGCATCTTCCACAGAGTGTATCGGGAACCACCGGTGGCAGCCGGGCTGATAGCGGCCCGCGCGGCACCGCTGCTCACAGCTCGAAGCGTGTCCCGGGGGAGCCGTTTGGCAGGTTCTTCAGGAATCCCTCAGCCACTTCGCGGACCTGCTTGTTCCGTTGGCTCGAAGCCCCGGCCAGCAGGCCGAAAGCGTCCGCGTAGGAGCAGCGGTTGCGGCCCATGATCACACCGCAGGCAACGTCGATGGACGTCCGGCTTTCCAGCAGCGCCTTCAGGTTGTCCCCCGCGGACCGGACGCTCCGGACCTCGAGTGCCACTTTCAGGCTCTGCGATGCAACCCGGGCAAACCACGTTGCATGGTTGACGGCGTCGGGATCGAACCGCACCTCCGGCGGTGCAAAGAATCCCAGGGCGGCAATGACGCCGGGGTCAAGCCGAAGGGGAACGGCAACCACCTGACCGTAGCCGGCGTCGAGGAACCGGCGCCGGTAGGCCTGCCATTGCAGCGTTGTCTCGGCGGCGTCCACCACGATGGGGCTGTCCGCCGCCGCGGCCTGCTTCATGGGGCCGTCATCAAGATCCTGTTCCAGGTAGCCCAGGCCCGCGGCCCGCCCATTATTGGCCGCCCGGATGGGAGCCCCCTGGGCTGTGGACAGCATCACGGCACAGTCAATCTGGACTCCGATTGCCTGGGTGAGGGCTACGGCTGCTGCTTCCGCGAGCCGCCTCAGGGAGGCCGCATCCGTGTCTGCGTTCGTGACCAGGTCCAGCAGGAACCCGGACGGCTTGAACCACGGCTCGTCGGCGACGCCCGCCGCTCCTTGCCTTCCGTCGTCGGCCTTCAGCACCCTTCTGCTGGTGCCCTGCACATGGACTGTCATTCTCGTTCCCCCTTTGAACGGTGCCGGAGCGGACCTGGTCCGCGCGCTGCACCTCGAATCTAACGGGAGGGCCGAGGCGGGGGCACGAGTAGTGAGTACTCGCATTTTTCAGTCGCGGACAGTCCGGTACTTGTCCCGGCTGAACGGCTAGGCAGCGCCGCCGGCTTCCAGCCACTCGAGGAACGTCTGGCGTCCGACGGCGGCACCCGCCGCCGGGATCAGCCCGCCTTTGCGCATCGCTTTGCCGATGGGCCCGGGGACATGCAACGGGATGATTCGCTTCTTTTGCCCGGTTTTGGCGAGGTAGGCCTTGACCAGGTCTTTCAGCTGCTCGGCCCTGGGCCCGCCGAGGTCCGGGACCCGTCCCCGCGGCCCGGCTTCCGCAGCATCCACCAGGGCGATGGCCACCTCCTTTGCCGCGACGGGCTGGGTGAACATTTTGGGCACAAGTACCGCCGGGCCGGCGGACGCGGCTTTGACGGTCATTGGCACGAACTCGTGGAACTGCGTTGACCGGAGGAGGGTCCACGGGATGCCGCCATGCCTGACTTCGTCCTCCTGCACCAGCTTGCCGGCGTACAGGCCCGAATTGGCTTTGTCGATGCCAACGATGGACAGCGCAATGTGGTGCTTCACACCCGCCTGCTTCTCCGCTGCCAGGAGGTTTTGCGTGGCGTTGGTGAAGAAGTCCACGGATTTCTTGGTGGAAACGGTCTGGATGCCCGAGACGTCGATCACCGTTTCGGCACCCTGTAGCGCCTGGTACAGGCCCCTGCCGTTGACCAGGTCCACGCCCTCCGCCCGGCTGATGCCCACCACATCGTGCCCGCGCTCCCTGGCCACGGCGACGACGTGGCGGCCGACTGTACCGGTTCCCCCTGCAACGGCAATCCTCATGGAAGAAATCCTAAGCGCTATGACGCCCGGCGGGCCGTCAAAGCAGACTTAAAGGCGGCGGCCGAGGTGTCACTGCTGTTGATGCGCCAGTCGGCTTCCTTTTGCAGATGGAACCAGACGAAACCCATCACATCCGGCTGGGCCGCCAGGTAGGACACAAGGTCCGTGTTCCATGCCGCCTTGGATCCGCCGGACTCGCTTGACGCCGTTTCGGCGATAAGAATCGGCAGTCCCGGGGCGATTGCCCGGAACTCGGCGATTCCCGGAGCAAAAAGATCCTGCGGTGAGACCCAGCTGCTCCACGACGCGGACGTGCCCCAGTTGTACCCATCGAGCCCCACGATGTCCACGTAGCCGGCGCCCGGGAACAATCCGGCCAAGTCAGTGGATCCCCAATAGGGCACGTTCGGGCTCCATACCCAGGAGACGTTTGATGCACCAGTGGCGGTCACCACGTCATGCACGTGACGCCACGCGCGGACATAGTCTCCGGCCATATTGCCGTTCACACCTTCAGCCCAGGGGTACCAGTTCCCGTTCATCTCATGGGCGAACCGCAGCTGCACCGGGTATCCCCACGCGGCCAGTGACTGTCCCCACTCAATAATCCGGGTATCAAAGTCGCCCGCCGCGATCCTGTCCAGGGCGTACGCGGGCTGGTCCACTCCGCCTCCCCAGGCCCACGGCTCCCACGTCACCAAGGGCACGGCACCCCGGGCCCGTACAGCGTTCATTTCACTGATCGGCGGTGCCTGGAGGAAGTCCTTGTAGAAGAGCACGCTGGACGGGCTTTCCCCTGCCAGCAGGGCCACCTCATCCAGCTCAGCGCCGGCCATAGGGCCGTTGGCGGTGGCCACCCCGAAACGCAGGCGGGCGGTGCTGACCGGCGGCAGCGCCGGCGCCGGCGGGGTCACAGTGAATACCGAGGACGCCTGGACCGAGGAGGTCTTGGCCGTAACGGTCAGCTTTCCGGTTGCTGCGGCCGGAATGGTGATGGCTGTGCTGAATGCCCCAGTGGTTGCAGTCCGAAAAGCAAACGACGCCGAGCCGGCCACCACCGTCCCCGAGGCGGAGGCCTTGAAGCCGGTCCCGTTGACCGTAACGGCGGACCCGGCGGATCCTGTTGCCGGGCTGAGCGTAATCTGGGCTGCCGGTGCTGCCTGGACTGGTTGAATCCCTGCCAGCGCGAGGCCGGCGCTCGCGGCAAGGGCAGCAGTAAGAACTTTTACAATCTTGAACACAGCGATCGGTCCCCGTAATCGTCAGGGCTGCTTGAGCGGCAGCTGGCCTCGTGCCCAGCCGGCACTGCCCTGATCCTAAAGTCCCGGTGACCCGAATGCCTCAAGATTCGCTCAAGTTTCGAAAGGTGATTTTCCGCGCGCCGCCAAATGTCTGTTCTTTTGCACACGACCTGTCCAGCCCTGCGCTGTCAGTCCGGAGACGGCGCAGTGCCGGGGCCGATGGCTTTCTTGCGGCACCACGCTGTTCCGCCGCCTCCGCCATCGGCCCCAGTCTGGGAGTGCTCTGTGCGCAGCCGGAGAAATCTTGCGCCGGGCGCTGAGACCCCGTGTCGTCTCCCACCGGTGTCCAGGCCGGACAGGAACCACTGTGCCGGTCCTTCATCAAGACCGGCAGAGCAGTTGATCAAGGAAGGCGCGGGACTTGCTCAGGTTTGGCCCGATTTTGGGGGAAGGGGTTCCGGCTCCTAGGGATTCCCTAGGAGCCGTGGGGAAACTGCCGGTATGGCATCAACAGCATTGTTCAAGCGCACCAAGTTTCTTGTTCCGGCAGTTTTGCTCGCCCTTGTGGGGGCCCTGGTGGCCAGCATCCTGCTGGCCACACCGCGGACGCCTCCCGCCCTGCTGGGGGCCTCAGGAAGCCTTGATGGCGGCCTGGCCAGGATTCAGGGGGTGATACCCCTTGAGGCGGATGGATGGATGCCGCCCACACCGTCGGCCGCCCTCGCGGATCCGCCGGGCCAAGAGGTCCATCGCGTCCGCATCCTGCTGGAGCTCACCGCCATGGCGCAGGACGGCCTGTCCTTCGACCCGTCCCAGTACACCGTCTCGGGCCTCGGCGCCGGGAAATGGAAACCGGTCTGGTTTTCTCCGGCTCCTGGAAAGGCACGACAGGGGGAAAGCATTAACGCCACGCTCGTGTTCGAGCTCCCGGACAAAGCCATCGATCTGGCGCTGGACCTGCCGGGGGGACCCGGGCTGTCCCTGGGCGCCGGACACCACAGGGGAGGAAAGTAGTGTGCCTGCTGACGTTCGGAAAAGCGCTTTCATGGTTTCTCCAAGGACTTCAAGACAGTACGCATGAAATCTCCAAGCTGGGTGCGGAACAGTCGAGGCCATCTACAAAGGAGGTCGGCCATGACAATTTCACGCCGTCAGGTTCTGTTAATCGGAGGACTCGGAGTCCTGGGAGCAGGGGCCGCCATGCTGCCCACGGGTTCGGTGGAGGCCAAGTCGGCCAGCCGGCTCAGTGACAAGGAGATGCCGCGGCCATTCCAGGCAGCCTTTGTCCAGGCCCCAATCCTCCAGCCCTATTCCACCGGCATCGATCCCGCAGACGGGCTGCCGGTCAACTACTACCGCCTCACGGAGAAGGCCGCTACCGCCAACATCCTCCCACGGCTGACCACGCCGATCCTTGGCTACAACGGCCTGTTCCCCGGGCCCACCATCAGCCTGGACCAAGGAACAAAGGCCGTAATGAGGGTACGCAACCAGCTCCCGGCCCAGCATGCGCTGGACGGACACTCGCTTTCCACGTCCACCCACCTGCACGGGTCGGCGTCCCTGCCGCAGTATGACGGTTATGCCAGCGATATCACGCTTCCGGGGTTCTACAAGGACTATCGCTACCCCAACTTCCAACCGGCCCGCACGCTCTGGTACCACGACCACGGTGTCCACTTCACTGCCCTCAACGCCTATTCCGGCCTTGCGGCGCAGTACCACATGCACGATCCCGTTGAACGCCGGCTGCTCCCGCAGGGCCGCTACGACGTGGCACTGACAGTCAGCGACGCGATGTTCGCCGCTGACGGGTCCCTGGGGTACGACGACAACACCCACTCGGGCCTGTGGGGCGACGTCATCCTGGTCAACGGAAAGCCGTGGCCCGTCATGAAGGTGCAGAAACGCGTGTACCGCTTCCGCATCCTGAACTGCTCCATTTCCCGTTCGCTGCGGCCCACCCTCAGCACCGGAGATCCCCTGGTGATGGTTGGCACCGACGGCGGCCTGATGCCGGCGGCCCAGAACGTGGCGAATTACCGCCACGGCGGGGCGGAACGGTATGAAGTCCTGATCGATTTCCGCAAGTACAAGACAGGGCAGCGGATCGAACTCCGGAACCTGTCCAACAAGAACAACGTGGATTATGACTACACCGGCAAGATCATGGCCTTCGATGTCACGGACGAGCCCGTGGACACCTCGGACCCCACCTGGAACCGGATCCCCACCACGTTGGTGGGAAGCGAAGCAATGTCGCTGACAGCAAAGCAATCCGTGAAAACCCGCAGTTTCCGGGTGGAGCGGGATGACACTACGAACATGTGGACCATCAACGGCGAAAGCTGGCAGGACGTCATCGCCAGCGGTTACAAGAGAGTCGCTGCCGACCCCGCCCTCAATTCGGTGGAGATTTGGGAAATCGAGAACAAATCGGGCGGCTGGTTCCACCCCGTTCACATCCACCTGGTGGACTTCCAGGTCATCAGCCGCAATGGACAGGCGCCTTTCCCGCACGAGCGCGGTCCCAAGGACGTGGTGTACGTCGGTGAAGGCGAGACCGTCAGGGTCCTGATGAAATTCACCCCCAACAAGGGCGTCTACATGATGCACTGCCACAATCTGCCACACGAGGACCACGACATGATGATCCAATTCCGGGTGGGCCTGAAAGAGAGCGATGTGGACGACAACGATCCCATGACCGCGGCCAAAGCAACCTGGGACACCGAGAAGGATTGATGACGGCAGAAGTAAAGCGCCACGGCAGGCGGCGGCTCCCAAGCCGCCGCCTGTTGCCGTTGCCAAAGGTGTTGTTCGCTAAGGGACGCTGGCCCCGCATTCTGGTGAGGGCGCTGATTCCTGCGCTGGCCATAGTGGCGGCCCGCGCCTGGCTGGTGGAACCTTTCACCGTGTCCTCGGATAGCATGGAGCCCACCATTCCTGAGGGCGCTGTGGTGATCCTGTACAAGCCGGCTGCCGCCGCCGGCTGGATCCAGAACGGCGTGGTGGTCGCTTTTACCAGCCCCCTTGACGGTCACACAGCCATCAAACGGATCATTGCCCGGGAAGGCCAGACCGTCGCCATCCGCGATTCGGAACTGTACGTCGACGACGTGGCGGTGCCAGAGGCCTTTATCGACCACAGCCGCATCGACGCCACGTACTTCGGACCAGAGAAAGTGCCAGCCGGAACTGTCTTTGTCCTCGGTGACAACCGCGGAGTGTCCATCGATTCCAGGGACTACGGAGCCATACCCTTGACCGCGATCCAGGGAACCCTGCTGACGGGCCAGAAGTAAGGGGCCACACTAAAACCCCAATCGGCAAACGCCCCGGTCCAAGGACCGGGGCGTTTTTGTGCTGGGGTATGCCCGTTAGCCGGACAGGCAACCCACCTGGCACGCCAGCGCCGGGGGATCCGCCTCTGGATCCGGTACATAGTGTATTCGGATGATCCCGGGGCCGTTACCAGCCGCCACGGCTCCGCTTTCGTACCTGCAGCCACACCGCACTCCTTCATGAATTCGGACGTGAGCATCAGCCACGGGCTGGGAGGTGATCTACCTAGGCGTACGGCCTAGCGGCTGACAGCACCTAGGCGTATCGGCCGAGCGGCTGACAGCACAAAGTTCAGGGTCCTGCCCGCCGAGCGGACAGGACCCTGAACTGTTTCGTGTACAGCGGCTAGCGGGTGGAGACAACTCCCGTCGCCGTGCCGCCGCGGCTGGTCTGGACCAGCACGCTGGTGATCTGGTTGGTCGGGCCGGGCTTCAGCTTCAGCGACCAGGCGCCCAGGGTGTCCACCGTGGCCGTACCGAGCTTGGTGACCGCCCGGCCCGAGGTGGTGTCGTAGATGACCACCGTGGTGGCCGGAATCAACAGGGTGGTGGTGCCCAGTGTTGATGTGCCCGTGATGCGCAGCTCCGTCCCGAGCCGGTGCCGGGAGCCCGGGTCAACGGTTACGGTGTCTGTCTGGATGGCCAGGTCAACGCCGGCCGGGGCGCTGCTGACTCCGTTTTTATCGGTGACAACCAGCTCGATCCGCACCGTGCCATCCGCCGGGTCCGTGAGGGGTTTTGTGTCCGTGATCTTGGCCCAGAAGGGGATGGAGACAACGGGCTTTGCTGCGGTATCGCTGGAAAGTGATACCGCGGGGCCGCTGACCTGGCGCCACTGGTAGGTGACGGCCCCGGTGGAGGCGCTGCCGTCCAGCTGGACGGTGCCGCCGCGGGTCAGCGTGGGAGAGGCTGCGGTGGCCGTTGCGGTAGTTGCCGGGTCGGCAGGCGGCGGGGTGACAGTTCCGGAGCCGCCCTCGGTTACCACCACCGGGCCGGAGTCCGGCTGCGGAGCAACAGGATCCAGGCCCACGGGTGTGGCCCCGCCGCCACTGACTGTGACCTGCAGGGACGCGGAGCTGCCCGAAGCCGACTTCACGGTGACATTTGCAGGAGGTGCCTTGACCGGGAACGACTTCTCGGTGGCGGTGCCCGGGGCAGGATTGTCCAGAGTGCCGACATCGCTCACCGTCAATGAGCCGGCTTCGCTGGACACGGCGCCGACGGTCAGGGTAGTGCCGTCGAAGGTTGCCTTGGTGACCGAGATGGTGCTTGGGTTCGCGACGTTGACGGTGCTGCTGCTGGCAGGCTTGTCCCCGATGTTGGTGATTTTGATGCTGTCCGGGGCAGTGCCGTTGAGCTTGATCCGGGCGTAGTACCGCCCGCTCCCGGGATCGCTGATCATGGGCGTGGTCTCGAAAACGGAGCCCTGTCCGTCCACCTGGAGCTGCGAGTCCGGTCCACTTGTGGCGAAGACGTCAATCATGTCCCCGTTATGGATGGCGCCGTCAGCGCTGACTCCGCGGTTGGTGGAAATCTTGCCCTGCAGGCCGAACTGGTCCGTTTCGAGGGAAAGTCCGCCGCCGTTGACCGAGAACTTGTTGTAGTTCATGGGGCTGCCAGTAACAGCGTGTACCTGGCCCGGGTCGCCAAGGTACCCCTCAGGCGCCGCCGGCGCGATGGCCGGATCCCACTTCAGGAAGGGCCCTACGTTGCTCTTCAGGGCAGTGGTGAAGTTACCGGCGGCGGGTGAAATATCTTCCACCAGCTTGCCGGCACCGGAACCGTCCGTGTCGATGGTGATGGTGCCGTACGGGTGTTTGAACTCGAGCGTACTGTTCGCGGGTCCGCCCTTGACAACGATGCGTTGGCGGCCGAATACCACCTGGTCACCGGCGGTTACCGTGTTCGCGAAGGCGGCCTCCAGGCCGAGAACCAGCACGGCTTTTCCTCCGCCAGGAAGGTCCAAGTCCGAGCTGGCGAGCATGTAGAAGGCCTCGTCCGGGAAGTTGTCCGGAAATGAGATGGGGGCCGTTTCATCCGGTACGTCGCCGGGAAGGAATCCGCACAAGGGATTCTCAGCATCGAGGCACAGCTCGACGCGCGTTTTCGTGCTGTCCTCATACCAGGACGGGAAACCGTATTCGGTGTTTACCGGGCCGACGGCGGTCAGTTGCCCCGGGTTCTTAACTGTTACTTGGGTGGCGGCTACAGCGGAGCTGAGGCCGGCGGTGGTCAGGATCAGGGCGGCCGCCGCGGCAACGCCACGGCGGGTTGCAGTTATTCGGGTCAGGCGGATGCCTGTTGTTTCAGCTGGTGTGGCTACCATTTTTTCTCCTCAGAAAGGGGTGCTGATGGCGTCCAATATTGAGCATCGGGCTTGGAGATAGGCTGTGTCCGACCTTGGGATGACGTCGGCCGGGATGCCTGGAGGTTGTCCCGGTGGCTGAGCCTTGGAAAAAGCTTGGGAGAGGGTTCGACTCTGGCTGACCATCCCAAGGAGGCGCAGCCACCATAGCCAGGGAACTGCTAGGCGCACACACCGCCGCCGTTGTTTGCTGCCTCGATGAAGCCGGAGAGCGTCCGGACCTCGCTGGGCATCAGGAAAACCTCAACGGGTTTCATCTGGCCGGCGATTTCAAGGGTGACGGTGAAGCCCTCAGACCCAACACTGGGGCGGATGCGCCAGTTCTCGAGGATTGGTGCAAGGTCCCGGCCCATCAGGACCATGGGCCCTTCCATATCCCAGGGGGCGCCTGCCTCGATCAACGTCTTGTGCCCGGCACAGACATAGGCCTCGTGGTAACCGGAAGCCAGATGTTGGCTGCCCACGATGAAGGCGGAGCCGGGATTGGTGCACCGAAGGACTGAGCAAGTAACCATAGGGTGAAAGCTACTGCTGGAATGTTGTGGGAACCCTATACAGAGGACCTTAGCCTTTCCTGGCTGTCCAAGGTCCCCTGTCCGTGATTCAGGCCTTGGTGGACTCCTTGAACGCTGTTCTCCTGGCCATGGCCCGGAAACGGTACAACTTGGATGCCAGCAGGATGCAGGCAGCCAACAGGCCTCCTGTGGTGATGGCGAGGAATGCGGTTCCGGGACTGGTGGACAGATAGTGGGCCAGTGCCGCCAAGGTGATCAGCGGTGCGGTTCCGAAGGGGCCCCCGAATGGTGCAGCGCCCGGTACGGGTACCAGAGGTTGGTCAGAACCAGCTCCTGCGGGCGGTACGTCCTGGTTGAAGATGCGGCGCTCATCCTCCGTGGCACCGGGAATAACGGCTTCACTCAACTCGGAGAACACCGGCTCGCTGCCGCCATCGGCAGGGGCCACTTGGAACCGGTAAGCGGCACCGTTCTCCAGGCCCCGGACCGCCACCCTCGTGCCACCCGGCTCAGCACTGATGATTTCTCCCACCTGGGACCCCGTGGAATCGACGGTCCGGATGAAGAAGCCTCCGGGCGTCTGCTCCACTGGTGCGGGGTTCTGGGGTGCGACGCTCAGGGGTGCCTGCTCCGCCGGTGCTGGATCCGCGGGTGTGGGGTTCGCGGGTGCTTGATCGGCTGGTGCGGGGTTCGCGGGTGCCTGGTCCACTGGTGCTGGATCCGCTGGTGCTGGGACGGGAACGGTGTTCGTGTCCGGCGTCGGGGTGACGATCACGACAACCTCCCCATCGCCGGGAATGACCTCGTCGATCCCGTCACCGGCGCCTTCGTCGGTTCCCTCGTCCAGGCCGTCCTCTACCTCGTCGATCTCATCCTCGCCGGCCTCACCCTCGACCTCTTCGCCGAGGTCGTCGCCAGCTCCATCGGTCCCGTCGCCGAAGACGAGCTTTTCGATGTTGGAAAGGGTGTCTGTGCCATCCTCGCCGCTGTTGTGCTGAACGGTGGTGACGGAGCCAGGTGACCCCACGGTCCCATCACCGCCCGTGGTGGTGATGGTGTAGTTGGATTCGAAGTCCGAGAAGACCGCGGTGTCGGTCCCTCCGCTGGAGGTAAGGATCTCCCGGACAACCACGATGTTGGCGGGATCGACCATACCGGCGAACACGGCCTGCTGGAGTGTCGGGCCCGTCGGCGCTCCGCTGGAATCCCGCTGGTACCGGGAGGTCATGCCCGCGGCGCTGCCAATTTCCGTGGCCGGGTTGCTGCCGTCCGTCCGGACGCTGAGCCGGACGGACAGGTAGCGGTCGCCGTCGATGATGTCATCCCCGCCGCGGCCCTGCAGGAGGTCGCTTCCGCCGCCGCCCAGGAGGATGTTGCCTTCGCCCCAGACCTGCGCGCCGGCCAGCACGGGGCATTCCTTGGAAGCGGAAGCGTTGATGACATCGGCAAGGGGAGTGGGCAGGGAGGGGATGAGCTGCTTGAGCCCGGCGATGCGGTCCACGCCGGACTGGTCCAGGGCATCACAGCCGATGAAGCCGGCGCCGCCCACCGTCTTGGGAATGACGTCGTCGCCCCGGAGCTTGTCGTCGAAAGGACCACCGGAGAGCGCTTCAACCTCGTTGTACCTATCGCGGACGCCCACCTGGAGGATGTCCAGCGGCTCGATGGGGAGGGCAAGGTCGGCATCCTGCGGCTGGGGATCGTGAAGGCCGATTTCCCAGTCGTAGCCCGAGGCTCCAGCCACTTTCTCGATGCCGGGCCCGGCGATGCCGACGTCGTCCCCGCCTTCCATGTCGTAGTCGTCGTCGCCACCCTGGCCGCTGAGGACATCGTTGCCGGGCTTCTGGGAATCGTCCAGGAAGAATAGGTTGCTGGAGTCTCCGATCAGCAGGTCCGGGCCGTCGCCGCCCTCAGCCCAGTCGCTCCCGCCGCCGCCGAACACCGCGTCCAGCCCTTCGCCGGCGATCACAAAATCGTCGTCTTCACCGGCGAAGGTCTCGTTCGAGTTCGCCCCGCCGTTGATGAAGTCTTTGCCGTCCCCGCCCAGGAGCAGATCCAGGCCGGGGCCGCCGTCGATCGCGTCATTGTCCGGCCCGCCTTTCAGGATGTCGTCTCCGTTCGAGTCGGTGATGATGTCGTTGCCGTCGCCGCCCAGGACGGTGTCGGCGCCGTCATTGCCTTCGATGACGTCGTTGCCAGTGCCGCCCCACATGGTGTCGTTGTCCACCCCGCCGTGGATGCGGTCAGCATTGACGGAGCCGTTGTACACGGCCTGGCCGTTGATGCCGGCCGGGTCCACCGAGTTGGAAGCCCGGTACTTGATGGTGCCGTCCGGCATGCGGATCAGCAGCGCTGACTCGTTGCACTCCGACGCCGGATCGTCGGCCACCGTGTTGCCGGCGGAGGCGAAGCCCGCGGCCGTTCCGTTGAGGTTTTTCAGCTCAAATCTGCAGTCGGCGGTGGCGAAGGCATCGGCCTTCAATGCGTGCGCGTTGGTGTTGCGCATCATCATCTCGGCGAAGGAATTTCCTTCAAGCTGTGCCATCAGGTTCATGCCGGGCGTGCGCGCCAGGTAGTAGAGCCGGTCGCCGTTCTGCAGATCGGTCATCTGGCTTTCGAAAACATAGTTGAAGGTGCTGCCGAGCAGTCCGCCGAACAGGTTGGTCCGTTCGGCGAGGCCGCCCATCCAGAGGTCGATGTCATCGAGTCCGGTGATGGATGCTGTTCCCGTGTTGGCCCAGGCGTCCGTGCTGTTCATAAAGGCCACAGCATCCTCCGGGGCAACCTCGCCGGTCAGGGCGTCAGGGCTGACGATCAGCCGGGCTGCCGTGCGCTTGGCCTCGAGCGTGGTGGCCTGGACGATGGAGGGGTGCTTGCCGTAGGCGGCCACGAAATTGACCAGGGACGCCGGGTGTTTGATGTTTTCGCCAAAGTCGATCCAGTTGGTGTACGGCTTGAGCTGGCTGTCGTTGGTGGCGTCGTGAAGTTCCCGGCGCAGGTTATTGAGGGTGGGCAGGCCCTCTGACCGGGCGCGGGTGAGGTTGATGGCAGCGAGGTCCATGGGCAGCCCCAGCAGTTTGTTGCGGAGCGTATCGGTGACGAACTCATCCAGTTCGCTGCCTACCTGGTCCGACATGCCCATGATGATGCTGCCTGCGGCCTCCTCGGAGGTGAGGGCGCCGGCGAGGCCGCCGTCCGTGTAGGCCGGCGGATTCAGGAAGCCCTCGAGAAGGGAAAGATCGTTCCGGGAGCCCCTGACGTCGTCGGACGTTCCAAACACGTTGTCCGCTCCGGGACTGTCCTGGTTGCGGCGGGAGATGGTTTCGGTGAGCATCGAATGGCCGAAGCGGTACACGGCGTGGGCGAATTCGGCACTGATTGCCGGATTGATATCCGTCTGGGCGAAAGCGAAGGGTTCGAACGGGTTGATGCCGGGCTGGATCTTCCTTGCGAACTCCTCAAAGACCAGGTGCTGGTACTCCATCTCCGTGATGAACCGCGCGGCCTGGAAGAGCCGTTCGCCGTTCCAGCCGCCTGCGCCATCGGGGAGCTTCCACTCGGCCAGGGCGGCGAGCCCCTTGGCTGACGTGTCATTACCGAGGACCCTCTTGATGTCCGCGGCCACACGGTCATGCTCGGAGTGGAACACCTGGTGGATGGCAGTCAGCCCGATGTTCTCGTTGACCCTGCCATCGCCGGCGATGAAGTGGGCGTCCAGCATCTCGTCGTCGTAGGTGCCTGGCGCCTGGCTGGCGAAATCCGCGGAAGCCGTCTTGTTGCCGTCAGGGGAGGGAGCCGCCGGCGGGGTACCGGGGTTGTGGTCGGAGTCCTGAGGGGACGGGTCCGCGTTATGGGCGATGTCCGTCAGGAAAGGCGTGTTGAAGTACAGCACGTCCTGCGGCACGACCGTTCCCAGCCCCCCGTTCGAGGTCCCGTCTGCCTCCACCAGGCCGGACTTCGTGACGAACTGCGGGAGTCCGTTCTTCGGACCGGGGATGAACTTTCCGTAGGCGTCGGCAGCGATCATGGGGACGTTGAGGACGTCCTTGTCCAGCAGTTGTATCCCGAGCAGCTCCCGGGCCTGCCTTTTGGTGTCAGCCCAGGTGGCCATGCCGCCGGCTGCAGGCGTGCCTTCAGGGCCACCCAGCATATTCCCAGTCGCTACCGGGCGTCCCGAGGGGTTGTTTGCGTACTCGCGCAGGAACACCTGGTGCGAGGAGTGCGACGAGTACGTCTGGCTTTGGTCCACCCACGGCGAATTGGTGTTCAGGGCATCCTGAACATCGTCCGCGGTCCCGAGTTTGCCGTCCCCGCCGGGCTGGTTTTGGCCGCGGGTCAGCACCATAAAGCGCATATGCGGGTCGAGGTCGTCGGCGCTGCCGAAGACATGGTCCGGCCCGGCGATCAGCGGGTCATCAGCCTTGAGCGGCACGTAGACCGTGCCTCCGCCTTTGACCGTCTGGTCAATGCCGTGGTCGAAGAACTGGCCGAAGAGGGTGAACAGGGAGTTGTAGGGCGGTGACAGTCCGACGTCGGTAGTCACGTTGGGGATGAACAGCGTGTTGTGCGAGGGGACGCAGCCCTCCGGCGCGGCTGCGACAGGGGGAGTGGCGTCGGGGTTGGGGTCCGTAGTGCAGGGCACCACGCCGTCGTTGCCCTGGGTCCTGGCCGGGAAGCCGGCCGCGGCGACCGCCGCGGGGTTGGTGGACGTCTGGTCGGCGATCAGGTTGCTGATGGTGCGCGGCCGCGAATCGAAGACACTTCCCGATTTTTGCGTGTAGCCCGTTGTGGCGGGGGGACCGCCGAAGGATCCGCTCTCGGCAGCCGTGAAGGACTTCGACCCGAGTCGCGGGAACACCTGGTCTGAGGCGCCGTACGTCTCCTGGCCGGGCTGGAGGTTGTTGCAGCTTCCGTCCACGGTCCGAAGACCGTGGGACAGCAGTGGGCTGGCAAGCTGGTTCGGGCCGGTCCCCACCAGTGCGCCGCATGGCCCGGTTTCGGACGTGGTGTTGGCCACGTGCGCTTCCGCGATCTTGATTTGCTTCAGGATGAAGGACAAGTCTGCTGGTGTGATGGTGAAGCCAGCGCCCACCGGCGCTTGCACGGCGTTGGCCGCGACGGGCGGCAGGCCCATGGAGGCGGCCAGGCCGAGCGCTCCGGATGCGGCCAGGAAGCGCACTCTTGCTGATGCGGTTCGGTGGTGTGGCGTGGACGGTGACTTGCGCGAAAAAGCCTGCATCCCAGATCGGTTCCCCCCGTAGGGCCGGCTCCCCAGTAGAGCCGGCGAAACAAGGCCATGTTGTTATGGCCTCCTAGGGAAAACCTTGGTGCGGGTGGTGAGGTGCTAGCGGTCGCCGCCTTTATCGTCGCCGGCCTCGCGGAGCCCGCCCTTGTCGTCGCCGAGGTCGTGGGTGGCGCCGTCGTCTGAAACGCCGGGTGCGCGGAGGCCGCCGTTGTCGTCGTCGAGGTCGTGGGTGGCGCTGTCGTCTGAAACACCGGGTGCGCGGAGGCCGCCGTTGTCATCGAAACCTTGGGGCGGCGGGTTCTGCGTGATCTGAACCGGCGCGACAGTCTGCGGTTCGGCCGCGACGAGCGTTTCGCCCGCTGCCTGCTGGGGTATCGCGGTGATTCTGGCACTGGGGGTTGGAGTGGAAAGCGAGTCCTCCGCCTTGGCAGTGTCACTGCCGGACTTCACGTCGGCAACCACCACGCCCGGCGCTACGGCGGGGGGAGGGCCAGCGCTGGCCTGGGCCAGGACGGCGGTGAGGCTTGCTGCGCCCACAGCGGCTGCAACAGGGAGATACCAGAACTTTTTCACGGGTTTCGCCTTTCTTGGGGTGTTTCCACCCTGGGTTGTGTAATCACTGTGCCCGGAGACGGTGAGAGGGAGATGAGACGTTCATGAGAGAGCTCTCATGCGCCCGAAGAGGTCTTAGATGGGGAAGCGGGCGCTGCCACAAAGCGGTATCCCGCGCCGCGGACGGACAGGAACCTTTCCGGGCCAAGCTTGTTGCGCAGGTACCCCACGTAGACGTCCACCACATTGGAGGACCCGTCAAAGTCGTATCCCCACACCCGGCTCAGCAGCTGTTCCCGGGTGAGCAGCTTGCCCTCGTTTTCCAGGAAGGCCCGGGCCATGGCGAATTCCCTGGCGGACAGCGGCACCGTCCGGCCTCGGACCCTCGCGCTGCGAAGGTCAACGTCCAGGCTGACGTCCCCGCGCACAGGGACTGGCGGCACGCGAACCCCCTGGTTATCGCGGAGCCGCAGGCGGATCCGGGAGAGCAGCTCCTCGAAGCGGAAGGGTTTCGTCATGTAGTCGTCCGCACCGCCGTCGAGCGCTGCAAGGGTGTCCTGGAGTGAATCCTTGGCCGTCAGGACTATTACCGGAACCGCACAGTTCATCGCCCGCAAGGCTGCAAGCACCGCCAAGCCGTCCATTCTGGGCATGCCAATGTCCAGGATGAGCAGGTCGAACTCCCCGGAGCTGCCGTAGTCCAGAGCCCGGATGCCGTCTTCCACGGATGCGGTAGTGAAACCTGCCGCGGTAAGCCCCTTGGTGATGAAGCTCGCGATCCGTGGTTCGTCATCGGCGATCAGGATCCTCGTCATGTAATTCCTCCTGGCAGTGAAAGGACAAAGCGGCTGCCCTCATCCACCCGCGAAGTAACGCGAAGTGTTCCGCTGTGTGCCTCGGCGATGGCCTTGACGATCGGCAGCCCCAGCCCCGATCCTTCCTTGCCGCGGGAAACCCCGGCCCTGGCGAAACGGTCAAAAATCCGTTCCTGGTCCGTTGCACTGATGCCGCAGCCCGTGTCAGCAACCCAGATTTCGAAGCCGGCACCGGAAGGTTCGCCATGCTTCAATGCCCCGGTGCCACCCGGCGTCGTGCCACCCGGCGTCGTCCCATCCGGCGTCCCGCTCTCAGCCCCTGTCCCGGTCCAGGCTGCACCGAGGGAGATGACATCGTGCCGGCGCGTGGAATGTACTGCATTGGCAGCGAGCTGTTCCACGGCCTGCGTCAGGCGGTGGCGGTCCCCGCGGAACCACCCTCCGGGCATGCTTTCAATCTGCCACCGGCGGTCTGCCAGCACCTGGATCCTGTTCATGGCCGCCTCCAGGAAGGAGTCGACGTCGATCCAGTCCGGCCGGAGGAAGTCCGGACGGCCGCTGCGCGCCAGCAGGAGCAGCTCATCCACCAGGGATTGCATCCTGTCCAGCTCGTCCAGGAGCAGGACCTGCGTCTCGGCGACGTCCCGGGGGTCTCCTGCCTGGAGCAGTTGGACGTGGCCGCCGATGATGGTGAGGGGTGTCCTCAGCTCATGGCTGGCATCATCCACGAACCGGCGCTGGTCCGTGATGCCGGTCTCCAGCCTGTCGAGCATGCGGTTGAAGTCCGTGGCCAACTGCGAGACGTCGTCATCGCCGGGCGGGACGAGGACCCTGCCGCTCAGGTCCTCGAAGGTAATGGACTCGGTGGCCTGGCGCAGGCGCCGGATGGGAACAAAAAGCCGTGCCGTCACGGTGAAGCCCACGGCCCCCGCCAGCAGCAGCGTGGCAAGCGAAACCATCGCGAAGGTCCCGAAGGACTTTATGGCCTGCTCCCGCTGCTGCCCGATTTCATTCGCTGCCACTAAAAGTCCACCGACGGTTCCATCACCCAGCGCAACGGAGGTGATGGCCAGGCGCACCTGGCGGCCGTCCAGGGTCATGTCATGGAAGACGGTCCGCCCTTCACGGTGCTCGGCGCGGGCGGTGTCCAGCAATTGGGCAGTAGCAAGATTTGTGGGCTGTTCTCCTGCGGGCAGGAAAGCGTTGCCCCCGTTGACGGTGGCCATCACGGAGTCGTAGCGGCCCGGAGTGTCCCCCTGGAGGAAGGCGGTGAACAGTGCATCAAGGGAGCTATAAGGCCCCCCGCCCGGAACACCATGCTCCACGATGTTCTGAAGCCGCCCCGACTGGAGCAGGAGTTCCTCGCTGACCCGGCTGTTGAGGTTACGCAGGTCAAGGGCGAGTGTGGTGATGCCGGCAACTAGGAGTCCGCCCGCCAGGAAAGCCAGCACCGTGGCGAGTACCCGGAAACGGACCGTCCGCAGTCCCGCCCGAAAGCGGTGCCAGCTCCCGGCGAGTGAGGCCGGGCCCATGATGGCGGAACCTCCGTGGCTGGTAGCCGTCCCCACTGCCACGTCCTTTCCCATCGCGCCTGCCTCGCAGCCGCCGTTGTCACAAACCGCTGCTGTTTCGTGTTTCTGCAAAATTAGGGGGGACCGGTTGGGAAAAGCTTTGGCAAGGCCACTCGTCCCCACATTGGGCTACCTAGGGTTTTCCCAACATTTGGCCCTCGATTGTCCAATTCATCGACTGACCGGCGGAAACGCTTCCCAGGATGGTTTTCTTTCATCCAGTCCTTTGCGGAATGTTGCTGGTTCGCCGTGCGTAGAAGCGGCCGTCACCTAAGTAGCGCCTCCTCAAGAACCGAGTACCCGGCACTGTTGTTCGCCTGTTTGCCCGCCGCTTCAATGATGACCAGCAGCACTCGACTACTTGGGGGAAGCCTTCGTGATTACTATTGAACTGGCGGAAAAAGCAGCCGATGCAGGTACCGTTCGTGAAGCGCCTATCCAGGCGCCGGCGCTTCAGATCTCTGTTTTCGGACCGCTGACAATCCGCGGCGGCGCCAAGGAACTGACCGCCAACGACCTCGGCGGACCCAAGCCCCGCCAGGTACTCGAAATCCTCTTGCTGAGTTTCGGCTCGGCGGTGTCCAAGACCCGCATCATGGACCTGCTGTGGGACGGCAACCACCCCGCCGTTGCGCTGCCCACACTCGAAAGCTACGTCAGCGTCCTCCGGCGCCACCTGCAGCCGGGCGCAGGCAGGACAGGCCCCCTGCGGACCGTCACCGGCGGCTATGCCATCGACCGGTCACTGGTGGAACTCGATCTGGACCGTTTTGAAACCTTGGTCAAAACGGCGGGCCAGGCCGAACCGCGTGAAGCGCTCGCGTTGCTCACGGAAGCACTTGACCTGGCTTCGGCTCCGCTGCTCGGGGACGAACTGCTGCCGGCCTGGGCTGAGCACGAGCGCGCCTTGCATGCACAGCAGGTTGGCGTTGCCCGTGTCCTGGCCGCAGAGGCCGCGCTTTCTGTCGGCGAGGTTGGCGACGCCATTGCCTTCAGCCGCGCGGCGGTGAAGGAAGATCCGCTCAACGAACGGGCATGGACAGTCCTGATTCTGGGGCTGGAGTGCAATGGGGAGAACACCGAGGCCCTGCGGACTTTTGACCGCTTCCGCCGGGTCATGGATGAGGAATTGGGCTGCGCCCCGGGTGCGGCGCTGAGGGATGCACAAGCCAGGCTCCTGACAAGCACCGCCGCAACGTCCGGAGCTCCGGACATCCGTGGCCCCATCCATGTGGTCAAGGAAAGCCGCAGCTCTGCTCCCACAGCAGCCCAGCAGGAAGCGGAACGCCTGCGGATCCTGATCGTTGACGACCACACCACGTTTTCGGACCTGCTGGCCGGAGCGCTGGACCGGGAGCCGGACCTCAAGAGTGTGGGAGCGGCCAAGTCAGTGACATCCGCCGTGGAGATGTTCCACGACCTGCAGCCCGACGTCGTAATTATGGACCTGCATCTTGCTGACGGTTCAGGACTCCAGGCTTCCGAGCGCATTCTCTCGGAACATCCCGAAGCCCGGATCGTTATGCTGACCGGCAACCCGTCACAGGACGCGCTGCGCGAGGCCGCCGGCTTGGGGGTGTGCGCATTCCTCCCGAAGGACGGCGCCCTGGGAGTCATGCTGAACGCCCTGAGGCACGCCCATCCCGGCAACCTGATTGTGCATCCGTCCCTGCTCGCCAGGTTGGGCAGCGGGCCCTCGATCCTGCCGGGACTTTCGGCCTAGCCAGGGCTGCCTGCCATGCGTGCACAACATCCTCCAGAGGCCTCTCCGGCCACCCACAGCGCTAACGTTGTCGCCGAGCGGCGCGAGGTTAGGGCGGCTGTTGCACGTTTTCTTACGGCAGGTTTTATAGCCCTGGTCCTGGTGGCCACACCCGTTGTCTTCTGGATCCGGGCCGCAGCGGAACAGCACGCTTTGGACAACGCAAGGGACGTCACCCAGCGTCTGGCGGACAGAATAGTGGGACCCCTCATTACGGACCAGCTCCTGGCCCACGAACCTGCCGCGGTGCAACTGCTGGATGAGCGGCTGGAGCCATGGCTGGCGGAGAGCGGCGTGACACGGATCAAAGTGTGGGATGCGCGCGGCGAGGTGATCTACTCAGACGCCGAATCCCTCATAGGGCAGAAATTCCAGCAGGAGGAATGGGCGCGTCGGCTGCTCGAAGGCGGGCCGGCGACAGCCACCCTGGAGCCACAGGACGCCGAAGAAAACGCCTTCGAGACCGGCTCCGGCGAACTCGTAGAGGTTTACGTCCGCTCAGCTTCCCAAAGCGGTGCCCCGATGATCTTCGAAACCTACTCTTCAGGCGACGGAGTCCGGGGGGAACAGCAGGCAGTCCTGATGGGTATGATTCCGCCGATGCTGCTGTCATTGGCGGTCCTGCAGCTGGCACAGCTGATTCCGGCCGTCCGGCTGGCCCGAAGGATCCAGGTCCACCAGGCTGCACGCAACGCCCTGCTGCATTGTGCAATCGAAGCATCAGACCACGAGCGGCGGCAGATCGCCAGCGAACTCCATGACGAAGTAATCCAGGACTTGTCCGGGCTGGCCTATGCCTTGGAATCGGTGGAGCACCGCGGCCCGGACGAGCAGGGGCCCGTATTTTCGAAGGCACGGACCATGTTGCAGGACAACATCCGCACCCTGCGGGCCATGACCAGCGAGCTCTATCCTCCCGATCTCGACGAGCTCGGGCTTAAGGCGTCCCTCACCAGGCTTGAGGCGCCCCTCGTAGAGCGCGGCATCACGCTGACCGTCGAGATCCCGGACAAGCTCCTGCTGGACCGGGACCGGGCTGTGCTGGTGTATCGGGTGGCGCGCGAGGCCCTGGTTAACGCCGCCAAGCATTCTTCCGCGCAATCCGTTTGGATCCGGATCAGGCAGTCCGGCCAGGTCACCCAGATCACGGTCTCGGACAACGGCCGCGGTTTCACCCCGGGCGAACCCCGCGCCGAAGGCCATTTTGGCTTGCGGATCCTGGGGGACACGATTCAGCAGGCCGGCGGTTCCCTTGAAGTCCGCTCCTCTCCGGGGGCGGGAACCATTGTTTCCGCCACATTCGGTGGGGGTGTCTCTGCCGTCCGTTTCACCGGCGGGCAGCCGATTGCGTCCTCTATCCGGGCTTGACGGCGGCGGTTCTTGGTTGCGCGCCACCGCCCCGGATCCGTGTGGGCGGAAGGAGGGACCGTCGTCGTCAATTCGGGCCGTCCGCGGGGACGGCCCGTTGCTTCATTCCTTGAAATGGGTAAAAGGGGTGCCGCCCGGCAGCTGCTGCAGCATTGTTTCGGCCACCACGCGGGCTTTGACGTTTCGGTGGCTGGAGGCCTCGGCAAGGATGTGGAAGGCGTCCTCGTAAGAGCACCGGTTTTCCCCCATGATCACTCCGCAGGCAACGTCAATGGACGTACGTCCCTGCAGGGCCGCCTGCAGATTTTCCGCCGTCGCCTGTGCTGCCCGGAGCTCTGCTGCCGAGAGGTAACTGGCGGCCGCCAGTCTGCTGAAGGCGGTGGCAGCAACAATGACGCTGGGAGTGAAGACGTTGTCCTGTTGGGCGACCAGGGTCATCGCTGACCTGCTCCCCGCGTAAAGACGCAGCGGCAAGGACAGAAGCGACCTGTAGCCGGCCTCGCCGAGACGGTGGTAGCTGGAAGGCCACCGCGGATCCGCAGGGTAGCGCTTGACGATGACGGCCAGATGCCCGGCCAATGCGTGGGATACTGGTCCGTCCCCGCTGTTTTCATCCAGTTGTGCGAGACAGGCGGCGCCGCTGCTGGTGCCCGATGTCAGTGCCGCCTGGCGCGGGCGGACAAGGGAAACAGTACCGTCCAACCTGCAGCCGGCCAGCTCGGACAGGGCCGACGCTGCAGCCATCGAGAGGAGCTGGAGGGAAGCTTCGTCGCTGCAGGCGCGCAGGTCCAAAAGGATGCCGAAAGCCGGCGGGGCTGCTGACTGGCCGCGCAAAGACGATGCCCCGCTGCTTCCGTCACCGGCCCGGTCATGATGATGCGCCCGCTTCAGGCGCACCTCGATTCCCATAACCTGCTCCCGTCACCAACGCATGTCCTCGCCCAATACCTCTAGCTGCACGTTACGGGGCAGGGGAGCTGGAGTGCCCGAGTAACGGGTACTCGACTTTTCAGCAGGCCATTACTGCGGCTGCCTCGTTCCTCGCGGGCCCCTGATATCAACCGGCGTTCCGCCGTCAACCTGGCTCAGGAATGGCCGGCGAGCGTCAGGGTAATGAGGACGATGTTCAGGCCCACGATCAGCGTGGCACTGGTCCAACCGGCAATCTTCAAGGCTTTGGAGTCCGTGTGGATGCCCATAACTTCCCGTTTGCCGGTCAACCGGATCAGCGGGATCAAGGCAAACGGGATACCGAAGCTGAGCAGCACCTGGCTCAGGACCAGGGCAAGGGTGGGTTCGATTCCGGCCCCCAGGATGATCAGGGCCGGAATCAGCGTGATGATCCGGCGGGTAAGCAACGGGATGCGGACCTTCAGCAGACCGCCCATAATGGTGGCCCCGGCGTAGCAGCCCACCGACGTCGACGCCAGGCCGGAGGCCAGCAGTCCGATGCCGAAAATAATGCCGACGGCGGGACCCAGGGCCGAGGTGACGGCGGCATGGGCGCCGGCGATGGTGTCCGTCCCCTCGATGCCGCGGAGGCTGGACGCGGCGAGCAGCAGCATCGAAATGTTGACCACGCCCGCCAGCAGCAAGGCGCCCAGGACGTCGAACCGGGTAGCGCGGATCAGGCGGGTCCGAACGGCAGGATCCTCCGAGAATCCGTGCCGGTCCCGGGCCAGGGCGGAGTGCAGGTAGATCGCGTGCGGCATGACAGTGGCGCCCAGCATACTGGCGGCGAGCAGGACGGTGTCCGTGCCCTCAAAACGCGGCAGCAACCCGCCCAGGGCGCTTCCGCCGTCGGGCGGGTTGACGAACAGACCGGTCATGAACGCGACAGCGATGACGCCCAGCAACACCAGGATTGCGTACTCGAAGGTCCGCTGGCCCTGGCGGGACTGCAGCGCCAGCAGCAGCATCGACGCCACACCGATGATCAGGCCGCCGGCCAGCAGGGGCAACCCGAACAGCAGGTTCAAGGCCACCGCACCGCCGATGACCTCGGCCATGTCAGTGGCGCCGGCGACGATCTCTGCCTGCACCCAGTACAGGCGCCGCCGTTTGGTGCCCAGCCGCTTCCCCAGGATTTCCGGAAGGCTCATCCCCGTGGCGAGGCCCAGCTTGGCGGACTGATACTGGACGAGGACTGCCATGGCATTGGCCACCACCAGGACCCACACCAGCAGATACCCGTAGTTGGCGCCCGCGGTCAGGTTGGCTGCGACGTTCCCGGGATCCACGTAGGCGATCGCGGCGACAAAGGCAGGGCCGAGCAGCAGGAGCCTGGACCACACCTTGCGTGGTGCGGGGCGAAGTTCAAGAGCGGGTGCAGCCATCGTCAAAATCCTCATCATCGGGGCGTTCTGATACGAGGATAACCGAAAGTTAGGCATACCGAAAAGTAGTTTTTAGGGCCGCCAGCTCAAGGGCGTTTTAGCTCCGGGTGCTCAGAAGTGTCTTGGCCCCGTGGTGATACAGCTTTCCTTGAATACATCCGTGGATGTACTTTGAGGATATGGAAACGCTCACCCAGGCGCCCGTGCTGGCCCGGTTCGGTTACGCGGTCTCAGACCCCACCCGAGCCCGGATTCTCCTGACCCTCGCTGATGTCCCGTCCTACCCGTCAGATCTTGCGGACGCCCTGGGCGTGTCCAGGCAAAGCATGTCCAACCATCTGACGTGCCTGCGCGGATGCGGCCTGGTCGCAGCCGTCGCGGACGGACGCAGGACCCGGTATGAACTCGCGGATGCCCGGCTGGGCCACGCGATCAAGGACCTGCTCGGTGTTGTCCTGGCAGTGGATCCGTCCTGCTGCGCCCCTGACGGGACGTGCCTCGCATGACGGCCGTGCTCCAGACGCCCCTCCAGCAGCGGCGGGCCGTCCTGTCCCGCAGGATCCGGCTGTTCGCCGCGGCGACCATCACTTATAACGTCATCGAAGCGGCAGTGGCGCTCTGGGCCGGCGGGGTGGCCGACTCCTCGGCCCTGATCGGGTTCGGCCTTGATTCCCTGATCGAAGTGACGTCAGCCCTGGCGCTGTCGTGGCAGTTCTCGGCCAAAGACCCGGAACGGCGCGAACATCTGACCTTGCGGATTATCGCTGTCTCCTTCTTCGCCCTTGCCGCTTTCGTGGCCGGGGACGCTGCGCGTTCCCTTGCAGGCGGTGGCGAGGCCCGGCATTCGACTCCCGGGATCATCATCGCGGCCTTGAGCCTGGCGGTCATGCCCGGCCTGTCGTGGGCGCAGCGCCGCGCGGGCCGGGAACTCGGATCCCGGACCGCCGTTGCCGACTCCAAGCAGACGCTGTTGTGCACCTACCTCTCGGCCGTCCTGCTGGTAGGCCTGGTCCTGAACAGCGCCCTGGGCTGGTGGTGGGCCGACGCCGGAGCCGCCCTGGTGATCTCCGGCATTGCCGTCCGTGAAGGAATCAACGCCTGGCGCGGGGATATCTGCTGCACCATCCCCGGTGCTGATGCGCAGCACAGCGAAGGTGACGACTGCTGCGCATCGGCAAGCATGGATTACGGGTTCCCGTCAGCTCCTGCTGAAGCGGAAGAGGGCGCCGCGTGCTGTGCGGGCTGCGGATCGGAGTCGACACCCGCGCCGACGGCCCTCACGCTTGGACGGGGACCGGACCAGCGATAGAAGCGTTCCTTTGCTGCGGGGAGCCAGTCGGGCTGGCGCAGCTGCGGAAACCGTGCGTGAAAGATCCGCTTGGCGGTGCCGGCTTCTCGACACCGCCAAGCGCTAAGACCTTCGGTTGTTTCCGAATCAAGGCCCTGGCGCTACCGGGCCCAGATCCCAGTTGCAGTTGCCGCGCGCTTCAGGCCTTACACCGAATACTGTGCACGGCGTTGCTCAAGAGCCGGGGCAGGTGCGATCAAGACTTGCTCAAGAATGGCTCAAGTTGTGGAACTGTCCCGGGCAGAAACCAGGGGGCGGGCCAGTACGTCTGCGTCCGGCAGTGTGATTGTTGCAGTGGTTCCTTTTCCGTGGGTGCTCGTGAGGGTGATGCTTCCCCGGTGGTTTTCGATGATGGCCCTGGTGATCGCGAGTCCCAGGCCGGCGCCGGGAATGGCGGAGGAGTGGGCTTTGGCGGTGCGGAAGAAGCGGGTGAACGCCTGGGCCAGATCTTCCTCGGTCATCCCGGCTCCGGTATCGGCCACCTCGCAGGTGAGATTCTGTCCGCTGGTGCTGACGCGGACTGTGACAGAACCGCCGGAAGGAGTGTATTTGATGGCGTTCGACACCAGGTTGTCTATCGCCTGCCCCAGCCGGTCAGGGTCGAAGCGCCCGGTGGCCGGACCTTCTGCTTGCAGGTGCACGGTGACGCCTCCGGCCTTGGCCCGGGGACGGGCGGCTTCAACACTCTGCGCGGCAACTTCGGCCAGGTCAGCCGGGCGGGGAGTGACGGTCACTGTGCCGGAGGCTGTGGTGAGCAGGTCGCCCACCAGGGTCAGCAGGCGCTCAGCGTTGCGTTTGGCCACGCCCAGGCAATGTTCGACGTCGGGATCAAGACTGTCGTCATCCATCGCCAGGGCCAGGTAGCCCAGGATCGATGTCAGCGGCGTCCTGAGCTCATGGGAGACACTTGCGACAAACTGGTCCTTGGCAGAGAGCGCCTCAACAAGTGCGGTGACGTCGGTTAGGGCCAGGACAGCCCCGTAATGCCGGCCGTCCGGAGTTCTGATCAGCCTGCAGGTGGCCGAGTATGCGCGCTGGCCGGTTCCACTGCCGATCCACACCAGTTCATCGGTAAAGGGCTCACCTCGCGCCGCCCGGGTGCGTGGGTGCCGCTCCGGGGGAAGGGGCTGTTTCCGGTCAATGCCGTAGACCGGTAGGCCTGGACCGTCACCTGCACGTGGCTCCGCGCAGATGGCTCCGGCGGGGTGACTGGCCTGATGTTGGTTGGTGAGGATGGTGCGCCCTTTGTCGTCGAGGGCGCAGACCGTGACACTGACGGTGTCCATGACGGTGCCCAGCAGCTGCTCCCGGTCCTCGCTGGCTGCCAGCAGCCGCCGGACCTCGACTTCCTGTTTTTCCAGCAGGAGCCGCTGCTGGCGGAGGGCCTCGGCAAGTCCATAGGTGGTAATTGCCATCGCTGTCAGGATGACCGGCAGCAGCACAATCCGGATGAAGGAGGCGCTCGTGTAGCCCGTGCCAAGGATTGCCGGCGGAAGCGCGACGCTGAGGAAGGCAGCCAGCACAGCAATGATTATCCCGCTGCGCTGCGGGCCGTGGGACAACCAGACGACCGGAAAGACCAGGAGGAAGCCGAGCACGGCCAGGTATTGGTCGCCGGCTTCGCGGGACAGGCCAATGGCGAGGCAGTCCAGCACCGGGATGATGAGGGTTGCCCGTTTCGGAAACCGTTCCCACGGCACCAGGGCGCAGGCGGCCAGCAGGACGAGATGGCCCCACAAGGTATAGGGGAATGGTCCGGCCCACTCGAAATCCGGGTGCAGGACCGCCGCCAGGACGAGGACCAGCAGCATGGTGATGGACAGCGGAAGCTGGAACATGACCGTTCGGCCTCTGGTCCCCAGCGTGCGGAAGTAGCGCGCGAGCCACTTAAAAAACATTGTTCCCCCCAGCCCTGCCCCAACAGGTCAGTATTCGTGAAGCCTACTGCCTGCCCGGATCTGGAAAAAGAATCTCCGGGACAAATCTCTCCTGTGACGTAAGCACTGGAAGCGGCGGTGCTTTACTCGCCGGAATGGTAAGGCTACTGTCAATCACGGGATGATCTTACGGCTGACCTGCGTAAACAGTACTTTCAACCGGTCACCCGCGGTGCGTTGGAACTCGGACAAGGATGTCCCGGACGAAAGGAAAAACGGCCATGGTGGACCGGATCGCTGACATCTGGGGGACCCGTACGCCATTTGCCCGGGGGGAGCGGTGGCCCGTTCGGGTGGACCAGGTCCTCGCCACCGGGCTGACCGAGCAGAACGTGGACCGGTGGGTACAGTCCGCTTGTGTCCTATGCAGCAACGGCTGCGGCATCGACATCGCCGTCAAGGACGGCACCATGGTGGGCGTCAGGGGCCGGGCGATCGATGTGGTCAACCACGGCCGGCTCGGTCCCAAGGGACTCTTCGCCTCCTGGCAGGGGGTCAGCAACAAGGACAGGCTGACCCGGCCCCTGATCCGCGAAAACGGGGAACTCGTGGAGACCGACTGGGACACCGCCATGGACCGGATCGTTTCCCGCAGCAAGGCATTGCTGGACGAGAAGGGACCGCTGAGCCACGGCTTCTACACGTCCGGCCAGCTGTTCCTGGAGGAGTACTACGCCCTGGGCATCATCGGCAAGGCCGGACTCGGGACCCCGCACATGGACGGGAACACGCGGCTGTGCACGGCCACGGCCGCGGCAGCGATGAAGGAGTCCTTCGGCTCGGACGGGCAGCCCGGCAGCTACACGGACATCGACGAGTGCGACGCGATCTTCCTCTACGGCCATAACATGGCCGAGACCCAGACGGTGCTGTGGGCCCGGGTCCTGGACCGGATCTCCGGGCCCAACAAACCGTTGGTGGTGTGTGTGGACCCGCGCTCCACCGAAGTGGCCCGGCACGCCGACGTTCACCTGCCCGTACGGCCGGGCACCAACCTGGCACTGATGCACGGACTGCTCCGCGAAGTGATCCGCAACGGGTGGATTGATCAGGACTACATCGCCGCGCATACGCTCCGCTTCGAGGATCTGGCGGACAAAATCGAGGCCTGGACACCGGAGGCCGTTGCGGCCGAATGTGGAGTGGATGCGGCCGCGGTGGTGGAAGCGGCCCGGATTTTCGGGACCTCGCAGCGGGTACTCTCCACGGTGCTGCAGGGCTTCTACCAGTCCGCCCAGGCCACCGCCTCGTCCTGCCAGGTCAACAACCTGCACCTGCTGCGCGGCATGATCGGCAAGCCAGGCTGCGGAATCCTGCAGATGAACGGCCAACCCACCGCCCAGAACACCCGCGAGGCAGGGGCCGACGGCGATCTGCCGGGCTTCCGCAATTGGGAGAATTCCGAGCACATCAAACAGCTGGCCGAGCTGTGGGACGTGGACGAACTCGTTATCCCGCACTGGGCCCCGCCCACCCACGCAGCGCAGATCTTCCGTTACGCCGAGCAGGGCTCCATCAAGTTCCTGTGGATCTCCGCCACCAATCCTGCCGTGTCGATGCCGCAGCTGCCCCGGATCCGCGAAATCCTGGCCAAACCAGAGCTCTTCCTGGTGGTGCAGGACCTCTACCTGACCGAGACAACCAAGTATGCCGACGTCGTCCTCCCTGCTGCCGCCTGGGGGGAAAAGACCGGGACGTTCACCAACGTTAACCGCACTGTCCACCTGTCCGAGCAGGCAGTGGAACCGCCCGGCCAGGCCCGCAGCGACCTCCAGATCTTCCTGGACTACTCCCGGCGGATGGACTTCCGCACCAACTCCGGCCGTCCGCTGCTGGACTGGGAAGGCCCTGAGGACGGATTCAACGCCTGGCGCGAGTGCAGCAAAGGCCGGCTGTGCGACTACACCGGCCTCAGTTATGAGCGGCGGCGTGGCGGAAGCGGCATCCCTTGGCCGGTCAACGAGGAACACCCGAACGGTACAGACCGGTTGTACGGGGACGGGGTCTTTCCCACCCACGCCGATGTCGCCGAAGAATACGGCCACGACCTCACCACCGGAGCCACCGTGGGGGAGCAGGCGTACAAAGCCATGGCACCGAACGGGCGTGCCATCTTCAAAACAGCGGCGTACCAGGGCGCGCACGAAACCCCCGACGGCGAGTACCCCTTCCGCTACACCACGGGCCGGACGGCCTACCACTTCCACACCCGCACCAAGACGGGCCGCTCGCCGCAGCTGCAGGATGCTGCCCCGGCCATGTGGGTGGAGATGGCGGAGAGCGATGCCGGTGCGCTGGGGTTGGGGGAGGGCGACGTGGTACGGGTCGAATCCCGCCGCGGCCACCTCTTCGCCCCGGTGCGGATCGCCAACATCCGTACCGGCACTGTCTTTGCACCCTTCCACTACGGGTATTGGGACATTGAGGACCCCACCGACGCCGATCCGCAGCAGCGCCCGCGGGCGGCCAATGAACTGACCTTGACCGAGTGGGACCCGGTATCGAAGCAGCCCGTCTACAAGACTGCCGCGGTGCGGGTCACGAAAGTCAGTGACCGCCACCGGCCCGGCACCAGCGCCCACCACCACCGCATCCCGTCCCGCCCGTGCAGGCCGGGTGCCCGCAACGGTGGGCGGGGCAGCCGGCGACGTGAGCGAGACGATCGCCCCCACCGAACCGCCGGCTGTGGCCCCCAAGGAGGAGGAAAGGCCATGAAGCTTCCCATCTACCTGGGGCTGCTCCACCGCTCCGAACACACCCTGGCCGAATCCTTTCGGCAGGTGGCCGACGGCCACGGCGATGAGCCGGATGTGTATTTCCTGTGCCGGTCCCTGGCGGATCAGTGCGAAAAGCACGAGCAGGATCTGCTGCCCATCGTGGAGCGCTACGGCGAGGTTGAAAAGGACGACGAGCCCGAGCGGCTGCATGCGGACGGCCTGTCCAGCACCCGCTCGGGGGCGGTGGGATTGCTGCGGGACCTGCAGGACCTCTACCTGCTGGGTTCCCTGGTGGACATCACGTGGACCGCCGTCAAGCAGGCCGCCCAGGGCTTACGCGACGCGGAGCTCCTCGCCGTGGTCACCCGCTGTGAGGGCGAGACAAAAATCCAGCTCGAGTGGCTGTCCACCCGCATGAAACAAGCCGCCCCCCAGGCCCTGATCGTCGCCGAGTAAGCACAGAACATGCCCCGGACCGTACCTAGAGGAGGTGCCCTGTGACCGACGTTTCCCGCCTGACCAAGAGCCGCCCCGGTGTGGCCATATACGCTGCCGTGCTGTCGCTGGTGGTGCTGGCAGCCGCCGGGGCGGTGGGGCTGGCGCTCCGCCAGCCCTGGCTGTTCCCCAGCCTGGGGCCCACAGTGATGCTGTTCTTCGAGTCCCCGTCCCAGCAGGCCTCGCGGCCCGTCAATACCCTCGCCGGCCACGGCGTTGGGCTGGTGGCCGGCGTCGCCATGCTTTATGCCTTCGGTCTGCAGGACCGCCCGCCGGCGCCCCTGGCCGGACTTAACCCCGCATTCCTGCTGGCCGGGGCATTGTCCGTGGCGCTGACCACGCTGGTGCTCACATTGCTGAAGACGCCGCACCCACCGGCAGGGGCAACCACCCTGATCGTGAGCCTGGGCATCTTGACCAGCCCCGCGGAACTGGCGGCCATGGCCGGGGCCATCGTGCTCATCACCGTGGTGGGCTGGGGGCTGAACGTCCTTTTCGGAGTGCGTCCCGGGCGGGAGAAAGGCTGATGGTCCAGCCGAAAATACACGCTGGGTGCGGGTATATCCAAAGACTGGCAGTTGGAAAGGAGAAGCATGGGAAGTAGAACCAGATCCGACGCCGGGACAGTTGGCAGGCCCGGCACTTACGTTTGGGCCGTGGCAGGCATCGCTGCCCTGCTGGCCGTATCCGGCTGCGCCCCCGACGGAGCTGCCCCTGCCGATGCGGCACAGGAATTCCACCAGGACCTGAGCCGGTCCGACTGGTCCGCCGCCTGCGCCATGCTGCAATCCGATACGCGCGGGAAGACAGCCCAGGAACAGGAGAGTTCCTGCGAGGACCACCTGGGGAACCTGCAGATCCAGGAGCCGGGAGCGGTGACGCGCACCGAAATATACGGGCGCGCCGCCTTTGTGGAATTTGAGCACGATGCAGTCTTCCTGGCTGCTGCGGAAGGCGGCTGGAAGATCACGGCAGCCGGGTGCACACCGAACGGTGACGCGCCCTACACCTGTGAAGTGGGAGGCAACTAGTCATGCGTTGGAGTTTTGCCCTGTACCTGATCCTGATTTTCGGCGGACTGGCCTACATGGCCGTCGTCGGACTCGTCCACGGATAGGAGGAAGCGGTGAAAAAAGCGCTTCGGAACAACGGACTGAGCCTCTTCTTCGGGCTGATCTTCCTCCTGGCCCTGCTGGGGCAGGGGCTGACCGGCCATGCCCTGTTCAACGAGGAACAGCTCGCGAACGGACTTGAGGAGATCAGCCTGGGCCAGTACCTCACCTCCTCCCACTTTGCGGTGGACGTCTCGGAAAACTGGCAGTCCGAATACCTCCAGTTCCTGCTCTACATCCTTGCCACGGTCTGGCTGGTCCAGAGAGGATCACCCGAATCCAAGGAACTGGATGAGACCGGAACCGAATCCGACAAAGACCAGCTGGTGGGCGAGTACAGCAACGAGAAATCGCCGGCCTGGGCCAAAGCCGCCGGCTGGCGCCGCACGGTCTTTTCGAATTCTCTAGGGACCATCATGGGGCTGATCTTCGTCCTGTGCTGGCTGGTCCAGTCCATAGCCGGCAACAGCGCCTACAACGAGGAGCAGCTCAGGAACTTCCAGCAGCCCGTTTCCTGGACCGAGTACCTTGTGTCTGCAGAGTTCTGGAACCGCACCCTGCAGAACTGGCAGTCGGAATTCCTCGCCGTCGGGTCCATGGTGGTCCTCTCCATCTACCTCCGCCAGCGCGGCTCACCCGAGTCCAAGCCTGTTGGCGCTGCCCACGACGACACGGCCTTGACCGGCTAGCCCGGGCTCCCCGCTGGCGGAGGCAGCGGATCAGTCCACCCGGTGTCCGCCCAGCCGGGTCACCATTTCGGGGTCGCGGTGGTCGAAGAACAGGCTTTCGTCGGTGTCGAGGGTGGCGATCCTGCCCATTTCCTCTCCGGTCAGGGCGAAATCGAACACGTCGAAGTTCTCGGCCATGCGCTCCGGGCGCACGGACTTGGGAATGACCACAACGTCGCGCTGGATGAGCCAGCGCAGCACCACCTGGGCCACGGACTTGCCGTGCACCTCGGCGATTTCGCTGAGCAGCGGATCGGTGAACAGGTTGTTCCGGCCCTCGGCGAAAGGACCCCAGGACTCGATCTGGACGCCGCGCCCGCGCATCAACTCCTGCTCCCCGGTGCGCTGGTGGAAGGGGTGGGTTTCGATCTGGTTGACGGCGGGAACGATCTCGTTGTGGTCGATGAGGTCCACCAGCCGGTCGGAGTGGAAGTTCGATACTCCGATGGCGCGCGCCCGGCCTTCCTTGTTGAGCTCCTGCATGGCGCGCCATTCGCTGTAGTAGTCCCCGAGCGGCTGGTGGATCAGGTAAAGATCCACGTAGTCCAGTCCCAACCGGGTGAGGGCGCTTTCAAACGCCCGCCGGGTTTCATCTTCGACGCTGCCGGCGGGGGCATGCTGGACCCAGAGCTTAGTGGTGATGAAGAGTTCCTCACGGGCGATGCCGCTCGCCTTGACCGCTGCACCCAATTCCTCTTCGTTGCCATAGGCGGCGGCGGTGTCAAGATGCCGGTAGCCGGCGGCGAGGGCAGCTTCGACGGCGGCCTGGGTTTCCTCGGGCCGGATCTGGTAGACGCCGAAGCCCAGGATGGGCATTTCGACGCCGTTGTTGAGCGTCACGCTGTTCATGGGGTTCCTTTGCTGCGGTTCTGGGTTAGTCATTGATTGCTGTGCTGAGGCTGAGGTCCCGCCACTGCTCCAGTTCGGCGCGCTGCGCGTCCGCCACTGCGGTGAAGGCGCCAAAAGCGTCTTCACCCAGCACAACCAGCGACGGCGGGGCGGGGCTGTCCACGATTGCCAGGATGGCGTCGGCGGCCTTGGCCGGGTCGCCGGGCTGGTTGCCGTCCATCGTGTCGTTCTCCTTGCGCCGTTTCCCGGCTGTCTCCGCGTAGTCCTCGATGGGCGATGCGGATTGGGTCAGCGAGCGGCCGGCGAAGTCGGTGCGGAAGGCGCCGGGTTCGATGACGGTGACGTTGATGCCCAGCGGCTCCAGTTCCCTGCGGAGCGACCCCGAGATGCCCTCCAGGGCAGCCTTCGTGGCTGAGTAGTAACCGGACCCCGCCGGTGTGATGCGGGCTCCGATCGAGGAGATGTTCACGATGGACCCGGACCTTCGCGCGCGCATGTCCGGAAGGACAGCCTTGATCATGTCCACCGCCCCGAAAACGTTCGTGTCGAACAATTGCCGCACATCGGCGTCGTCAGCTTCCTCTACTGCCGCCCGGTACCCGTAGCCGGCATTGTTGACCAGCACGTCCACGCCGCCGAAGCGCGCCTTTGCCTGTTCCAGGGCAGAGCTGATTTGGGCCCGGTCTGTAACGTCGAGGGGCAAGGCCAGCGCCGTGTCCGGGAAAGCGCCAGGGAAATCCTGCACGGCGGTGGCGTCCCGTGCGGTAACCACCGCGTTGTGCCCGTGGGTGAGCACAGCCTGGGCAAGTGCCCGGCCGAGTCCGGTGGAGCATCCTGTGATGAGCCAGGTAGCCATCATTAGTTCCTATTCCTTGGGGTTGGTTGTTATGGGCTTAAGAATGGATTCGGGCCTATGGACTAGGTAACAGCACAACGCCCGCCGTAAACAGGTACTGCCAGTACAACCCTGATAAGGCAAGTGGGAGGGGGGACGGCTGCGACTCCGGTATCGATTGACTTTCGATAGGTAGTAACCGAAACTCGATTCATGCAGATCACTCATTTGGCGGTCACCGCCCTCCGGATCGTCCTCGTGGCGGCGTTCCTCCTCCTGGTCCTGTTCCAGGTCATGTCGCTGCCCGGCCAGTTCGCCCACATGGCAGCGGAAAACCCGGAGCAGGCCGGGCTCCAGTGGCCGCTCACCATCTTCGCCATCCTCGAGGTGGCCTGCCTCCAGGTGGTGATCGTCAGCACCTGGAAGCTGCTCACCATGGTCAAGCGCGACCAGATTTTCAGCAGGCGGGCCTTTGTGTGGGTGGACGCGATCATGTGGGCCATCGCGGCGGCCTGGACCATGCTCGCCGTGTTCTCCGCCATTGTGGTCCTGAACGCCGATGACCCTGGCGTGCCGCTCCTGCTGATCCTGATGCTGGTAGCGGGTGCCGCCGTCGGCCTGGTGGTGGTGGTGCTCCGCGCCCTGCTCCGGCAGGCCGCGGACCTCCGCTCGGACCTGGAAGCGGTCATCTGATGCCCATCGTGGTGCGCATCGACGTCGAACTGGCAAAGCAGCAGATGAGCGTGGGGGAGTTCGCCGAGCGTGTAGGCCTCACGCCCGCCAATGTGGCAGTGCTCAAAAACGGGCGCGCGAAGGCAGTCAGGTTCAGCACCCTTGAAGCGATGTGCCGCGTCCTCAACTGCCAGCCGGGCGACCTGCTGGAGTTCGTTGAGGATTGAACAGGGTTCCTTGGCGGGAGGCGTTAAGAAAGCGTTAAGATCCCCGGAATTGGCCCCGGGAGGCGACTGGCCCGGTGCTAGGCTCCGTTAGTTATCAGCACAGCGTCGCGCCTGGAACCGGGAAAGTTGTGCCCGTGACGGGCAACAAAGAAAGACACGTCCTTGACGGCTTCCGCCCGGTCTTCCCTTCCCGCCACCGTTCCCAACCCGGAACTTGAAACCGAACCGCGCAGCCCCTTAGCCAAGTGGCTGCTGGAACACCGGGTCAGCCAGCCCGTCGGCCCCGAAGCCAACGAGAGCCACGGGGCGCAGCAGAGCTGGTGGAAGGTGATGTGCCTGACCGGGGTGGACTACTTCTCCACCCTGTCCTACCTGCCGGGCATCGCGGCGCTCGCTGCGGGCGCCCTGTCACCCCTGGCCACCATGCTCATCGTCGCCCTGACGCTTCTGGGGATGCTGCCCATGTACCGGCGGGTGGCCAAGGAAAGCCCGCACGGGCAGGGATCCGTGGCGATGCTGGAACGGCTCCTGCCCTTCTGGCGGGGAAAGGTTTTTGTGCTGGTCCTGCTCGGCTTCGTGGCCACCTCCTGGATCATCACCATCACCCTCTCCGCGGCTGACGCCACGGTGCACCTGCTCGAGAACCCCTACCTGCCGCCGTTCCTGGAAGGCCAGGCAGTTCCCATCACCGTGTTCCTGCTCGTGGTGCTCGGCGCCGTGTTCCTGATGGGCTTCTCAGAAGCCGTCGCCGTCGCGATTCCCCTGGTGGCCGTGTTCCTGGTACTGAACGCCATCATCATCGGGGCCGGCATCGCAGAGGTCCTGGCAACTCCCGGCGCATTCACCACCTGGACCGAAGCCCTGACCTCCTCCGGCGGAGGGCCGGGCGGAATCGTGGGCCCCGCCCTGATGGCATTCCCGCTGCTGGTCCTGGGACTCTCCGGTTTCGAGACCGGCGTCAGCATGATGCCCCTGGTTGCCTCACATGGCACCACGGCTGAAGAAAAGCTGGCCAGCCGGGTCAAAAACACCCGCAAACTGCTGACGACGGCGGCACTCATCATGAGCGTCTACCTGCTGGGAAGCAGCTTCGTCACCACCGTCCTGATCCCCGCCGGGGAATTCCAGGCCGGGGGAGGAGCCAACGGCCGCGCCCTGGCATACCTGGCCCATGAACTCCTGGGCAACGGCTTCGGATCCGTCTATGACGTGGGCAGCATCCTTATCCTGTGGTTCGCCGGCGCCTCCGCCATGGCCGGCCTGATCAACATCGTCCCCCGCTACCTCCCCTCCTACGGCATGGCCCCGGAATGGTCCCGCGCCGTCCGTCCGGTGGTACTCGTCTACACCGCCATCAGCATCCTGATCACCATCGGCTTTAAGGCAGACGTGAACGCCCAGGCCGGCGCGTACGCCACCGGCATCCTGGCCATGATGGTGTCCGGCGCCATCGCCGTCACCATCTCAGCAATCCGCCGCAAGCGGCAGGCCGCCGCTGTCGGTTTCACCGTGCTCACCCTGGTGATGCTGTACGCACTGGCTGCCAACGTCATCGAAAAACCTGACGGCCTGGCCATCTCCGGATTCTTCATCCTGGGCATCGTGGCAGTGTCCCTCGTCTCTCGCATTAGCCGCACCACCGAGCTGCGTGTGGACAAGATAGAGTTCGACGACGACGCGCGCCGCTTCATCAGCGACACCCTGGACTACGACGGCCGGATCAACCTCATCGCCAACCGGCCGCAGGCCCGCAATGGCGCAGAGTACGCGGACAAGGAAGCGGTGCAGCGGGAGAACAACCCCGTGCCGGGAACGGCGGATGTTATCTTCCTGGAAATTGACATCACCGATCCGTCAGAGTTCAGCGACACCTTGCAGGTCCACGGCGTTGAAGTGGACGGCCACCGGATCCTGCGCGCCCAGAGTCCCGCCGCGCCCAACGCCATCGCCGCCATCCTCCTGGCTCTGCGGGACGGCACCGGCGTCAAGCCGCACGCCTACTTCGAATGGTCCGAAGGGAACCCCCTGGCCCACCTCATGCGCTACCTGCTCCTGGGCCGCGGTGACACTGCGCCGGTGGTCCGGGAAATCATCCGCGAAAACGAACCGGACCCGGCCCGGCGCCCGGGCATCCACGTGGGATGAGCCTCCGACGGAGCATCCCGCCGTCGGGACCGGTCCCGGCAGGCCCCGACGCCTCCAGCGTGGCGGCCGTCCGGAAGATGCTGCGGGACGCCCGGAACGAAAAGGAGGGCAGGAAGGCAAACTTCGTCCGCAGGATACTGACCCACCCGGTCAGGGCTGTTCCTGTGGCTTTCCTGATGGTCATCCTCATCGGGGCGGCACTGCTGATGCTCCCCGCCTCCCGCACCGATCCCGAGGCGGGCGCGTTGATGGACGCCCTGTTCACCTCGGTTTCGGCGGTGTGCGTCACGGGCCTGATCACGGTGGATACAGCGACGTTCTGGACTCCTTTCGGGCACGTGGTCATCCTCGCGCTCATCCAGGTGGGCGGCTTCGGCATCATGACGCTGGCCACCCTCCTGGCCCTGCTGGTCCGCAAGAGCATCGGCCTGCGCGGCCAGCTCGTGGCCCAGTCGGAAACCCACACTTTGAACCTCGGCGACGTCCGGGCGGTGCTGCTCCGGGTTGCGAGGATCATGCTCACTTTCGAAGCTGTGACGGCCCTGGTCCTGACGGCCCGGTTCTGGATCGCCTATGACCAGAACCCCGGCACAGCCCTTTGGCACGGGATCTTCCACGCCATCTCCGCCTTCAACAACGCAGGCTTCTCGGTCTACAGCGACAACCTCATCGGCTTCGCCGAGGACCCCTGGATCATCACCCCCATCTGCCTGGCCATCATCGCCGGCGGACTCGGGTTCCCGGTGATCATCCAGCTCACCCGCGGTGAGACCAAACCCCGGAACTGGACCGTCCACCTGCGCCTGACCATTTACGGAACACTGTTCCTCCTCATCGCCGGGATGGCACTGTTCGCGGCATTCGAATGGAACCGGAACGAAACGCTCGGCCCGCTCTCCCTCACGGGCAAGATCCTCGGTTCCTTCGCCGGCAGCGTTTTTCCCCGTACTGCCGGGTTCAACAGCATCGACTATGGCGCCGCGGCCCCGGAAACCCTGATGGTCACCAACATCCTGATGTTCATCGGAGGGGGCAGCGCCGGCACCGCCGGCGGCATCAAGATCACCACCTTCCTGGTGCTGGGCTTCGCCATCTGGAACGAAGTCCGCGGCCGCGACCAGGTGACCATTGCCCACCGGTCCGTCAGCTCCTCCTCCCAGCGGCAGGCCCTGTCGGTTGCACTGCTGGGGGTTGCCGCCGTGGTCATCGGAACCATGCTGCTGCTGATCTTCACCGACTACAGCCTCGAGAAGGTCCTGTTCGAATCAATCTCCGCGTTCGGCACCGTGGGCATGAGCACCGGCATCACGTACAACCTTCCCCCGTCCGCCGAGTGGGTGCTGATGGCTCTAATGTTCACGGGCCGCATCGGTACAGTGACGGTGGCATCCGCGCTTGCCCTCTCGGCCCGGCCGCGGCTGTACCGCCTTCCGGAGGAACGGCCCATCATCGGGTAGGGGCAAGATCCGTCTTGCCCGTTCCGGCGTAAAGAATTCCAGCGGACCGGGAAGGCAGCTACCCGTCTATTCGGATACAGCTGCTCTTCCAGTCCGTGGAAAGTGTGAAAGCAAAGAAACTGTGCGGCCGGCACCCTGGCCCGATTGGTGGACGCTGCGGGTGCCTTGGCCTGAAAGCTTTATGCGGCGAGCAGAGCCGGCCGCGAGGTGGTATGTTCCTGCCGCGGTGCCAGGACACTGATGGTGCACGGCTTCTGGTAAGGATCAATTTTTGCCGGCAGATGATGGGTCTCGGAGCAGGCTTGCAGCTGCTCCAGTGCCTCGACATCCACCCTGGCGTGAGAGATATCCAACTCCAGGTACAGGCCCTGTTTGATGGAATTGGCGCGCTTGACCACGACGTAAAGCGCATTAATACTGTGGACGGTGACGTGCCCCTTTGCAATCACCAGAGCTTTCGCATGGTCGAGATCTACGCGGACAACAATGTTGAGCTTGGAATTCAAGTTGTAAAACCTTCCCCGGCATTGGCTGCGACGCTGCAGCTTCTTGCATTGGCCTGTTTCTTAAGCCTCATTCAGAGTAGGGGGTGAATGTGATCCACGCAACAGTTACGTATTTATTACACCGATTGTGGATGCTGAGGTTGTGACGCCTTTGCCTGCGGCTGCGAGGCAAGCTGCCGGTGGCGGAACCGCAGCCGGCGGCACCCATGCCCCCGGCCGCCGTCGTACTCTTCTGCAGGATTCCTTGCGGGCTCAGACCACCTCGGGAAGGCGTCCTGTTAAGACTGAGACCGGGGCCGATGACCAGCGCTCCCGCTCTGGCTCGTAGGAGATCACCACGGTGGCGCCGATGTCACGCGCTTCATCCATGGCCAGCAGCAGGGCGTCTTCAATATGCCGGGCGTATTCGAGCCGCTCGGCCGGCGCACCCTGCAGGTCGCTGTCATCAATCAGGACATGGCCTTTGCCGTCCACGATCACCTTCAGCGAATACCCCTGGTCCTCATGGAGGGATCCCCGGGTGGATGAAATCTCGGTGACATTGTCTGCCCGGACCAGCCCGTTGCCGAGCGTACGGATCCACACTTCACCCATGAAATGAACCTCCCCTTTGGTTGAGGGCGCGAGTCAGCACCCATAAAGCAAACGCTAGTCCTTTGCAAGGGGTTTGTGACCCCCAAATGAGTGTCTTTCTGTCCCTGCTGCCGGCCGCCCTAAAATAAATCTGATGACTTCCCCGGATGACCCCCAGCGCTTCAACCTGCGCGCCATCGCCGTGGCTGCTTTCGGCCCCACCTTGCTCTTCGGGATCGGCCAGGGCGCCATTCTTCCGGTGGTGGCACTGACCGCCCGCGGCCTTGGCGCCTCCGTGGCCCTCGCGGCGCTGATCGTCACGCTGATCGGGCTGGGCTCGTGGTTCTTCAACCTGCCCGCATCCCTGGTAACGCTGAAGTTCGGCGAACGCTGGGCCATTGTGGGCGCCGCGGTGGCTGCCGGCCTGGCCCTCGCCGCGGCCGGGTTGTCCTCCCTGATCCCCAACGGACTGTGGCTGCTCGCGGTGGCGATGGCCGTCGTCGGAATGTCCGGCGCGGTGTTCGGGCTGGCCCGGCAGAAGTACCTCACCGAAGCGGTTCCCGTGGAGTTCCGTGCCCGGGCGCTGTCCACGCTGGGCGGGGTGAACAGGATCGGCGTGTTCATCGGGCCGTTCCTGGGCGCCGGAGTGATGCAGTTCTCCGGCATCGGCGGTGCGTACTGGGTGGGAGTGGTGGCCATGGCTGCGGCTGCCCTGCTGTCCCTCACCATCCCTGACCTGGAGCTGGCCGGAGCGCCTGACGGCGGCCACAAGGGTCCGGAGCCCACCCTCCGCAGCGTCGCGGTGTCCCACTCGAAGGTGTTCCTGAGCGTGGGCGTGGGCATCCTGCTGCTGAGTGCGCTGCGTTCGTCGCGCCAGGTGGTCATCCCGCTGTGGGCGGACCACCTGGGCATGGATGCGAGTTCCGCCTCGTTGATTTACGGGTTGTCCGGGGCCATCGACATGCTGGTGTTCTACCCCGCAGGGAAGCTGATGGACCGGAAGGGACGGCAGTTCGTGGCCGTTCCATCCACGCTGCTGATGGGTGTTGCGCTGCTGCTGATTCCGCTGGCCGGGTCCTTTGTGGGGCTGCTGCTGGCGGCGCTGCTGATCGGCTTTGGCAACGGAATCAGCTCCGGGCTGGTGATGACTTTGGGCGCCGACTTCTCCCCGGACCGTGGGCGCGGCCAGTTCCTGGGGCTTTGGCGGTTCATGGCCGACGCCGGGAACACCGGAGGGCCGGTGCTCCTCTCTGGGGTGACGGCCCTCGCCTCCCTGGGCGCGGGGATCTCAGCCACGGGCGTCCTGGGGTTCGCGGCGGCGGCCGTGTTCGCCGTCGTGATTCCCCGGCTGAAGCACCGCCGGAACTACTGACCCTCCCGCTTGCCCTAGCAGGTTTGGTCCCCAAAACGCCCCTTGGGGACCAAAAGTGCCAGGGCAACGCGGGTGGGGGGCTATCCTCAACAGATGAATGAAACGGGCACGCCCACCCGCATCAGCCTGCTGCAAAAAGGCGGGTGGTGGCTGCAGGACTACGCCTATGCCGCGATCTGCCAGATCGAGGGCACGGTGTCCCGGGTGCAGCCGGGTTCCTTCCATAAGGGCCACCTCAATCCCGTGTTGATTATTCCGGGCGTGTACGAAAACTGGCAGTTCATGATGCCGCTCATCCGGTCGATCCACGACGCCGGCCACCCCGTCCACGTGGTCACGGTGCTGCAGCGCAACAAACTGGACGTGCCCGCCGCTGCCCGGATGGTGGCGCAGCACCTGGAGGAAGCGGGCCTGCGGAACGCAGCCATCGTGGCGCACAGCAAGGGCGGGCTGATCGGGAAGTACGCCATGCTGAACCTGGACCCCGAGCACCGGATCGCGCGGATGATCGCCGTGTGCACGCCGTTTTCCGGGTCCCGCTATGCCCGGTACATGCTGCTGCCCAGCCTGCGGATCTTCTCTCCGCGCAACGCCCTGACACTCCAGCTGGCGCGTGAGGAGACCATCAACAGCCGGATCACGTCCATCTACGGTCCGTTCGATCCGCACATCCCCGAGGGCAGCGTCCTGCCGGGCGCCACCAATATTGAGCTGCCTGCCGCCGGGCACTTCCGGATCCTGGGTGACCCGGCGACGGCGCGGATTATCGTGGAGCAGCTGAGCCTTCCGGCGTAAGCGCCGGACGTCCGGTTTGCCCGGCGGACCTTTTAGGCTGTTGGTGAGCAACCGAAAGGAGATGCGCCGTGACCACCCCTGGCGGCCAGCGGGCTGTTCCGGAAGAGCCTGACCACTCACGTTCCAGCAGCCAGGTGGTGCGCCGCCAAAGCAGGTGGGCCACCGTCCTGGCGGTCCTGCAGCGGCTCCTGTACCTGGTGGTGACCATCGCCGTGGGCTGGGCCGTCTACTACTTCCTGCTCGCCCGGCTGTCCCGCGGCCCGGAGCAGGCGTGGGTGTTCCTGCCGGTCTGGCTGATCCTGGCCTATGCCCTGCTGCCGCGCGTCCACAGGATCCTCAGCAGCCTGTACATCCCGGACTACTTCATCGGGCGGACAAGGACGGGCGACGGCGTCCTGGGCGATCCCGTGAACCTCGCCGTGGTGGGGCCCAGAGAAGAATTGCGGCAGGCCATGTTGACGGCGGGGTGGGTGGAAGCTGATCCGATCAGGCCTGCCACTGCCTGGCGCACGCTCACGTCCACCGTCATGGGTCACAGCTACGCGGCCGCCCCGGTGAGCTCGCTCTACGTGTTCGGCAACAAGCAGGACCTCGCCTTCCAGCGCGAAATCGACGGGAACCCGCGGAAGCGGCACCACGTCCGGTTTTGGAAATGCCCGCCCGGGTGGCGGCTGCCCGGCGGACTGGCCGTGGACTGGGTGGGCGCCGGGACCTACGACCGAAGCGTGGGGCTGTCCCTGTTCACGTTCCAGATCACCCACAAGATCGCCGACCGCACCGACGAGGAACGCGACTTCATCATCGAGACGCTCCGCTCGGCCAACGCCGTGGAGTCCATCCACATCATCCTCAACTACTCCAGCGGCTACCACCACCGCAACGGCGGCGGTGACGCCATCCGCACCGACGGGCACCTCCCGATTATCGACCTGCACCCGCCGGAGCGGCTGCGGCGGGCGCTTCCTTGAGCTTTTCAGCAGGTATAGGTTCCGGAGAATGGCACCTGGCTCCGCCAAAAGTTGGTGGAACCCAAGGGACGGTAAAGGGGCCGAATTTCATAGGTGAAGACAACAGAACTTCCACCTTGGGCAGCAGTGAAGGTCCGTGAGCTCTCTGACAGGCCCTGGTAGGTCGTGGAGGAAACGCCGCCACTGGAAACAATGACTTGCAACTCGTTGGCGTAAGCTATCGCAGCTTTTGCCCCGACGGACAGGGTCAGCGATTTCTTGTTGCTGCCGCATGCTGCCGCCACTGCAAGGGTCAAGTCTGTTGCGGGCGGAAGCGTCGCGGTGGCGAAACCCACGGCGGCCTTTGCATTTGGATTGAAAGCGGCGTTCGCCGCCGGGGACAGCGATATTGCAAGCACCAGGCAGAGGACTACGCCAAGTGCTTTGGCGGTGCGGCTCATCTGCAGCCTAGTCATTGGATTCGGGCTCAGGGTCCCTGCGCCAGATCGATGCCAGCAGCCCGATGAGCAGGACGGCGGGAGCGCCGTACATCAGGGTGTTCAGGACAACTGGCTGGCGAAGTGCACGGATGGCCTGACCCACGTAAGGAATGGTAAGTACCTGCTTGTCAACGGTTGCGCCCTGGAAACTGGCGGTCCAAGGGTCAACCCCGTCGTTGGCGTCCCCCTTCGTGCGGACCGCCGCGGAACCGTCAGTATTTGTCAGGATCTCGGCTACCCGATGGGTCTCCACTCGCTGATCCTCCACAGGGATGCGGTAGGTAATGACGTCGCCAACACGGATGTCCGCAACCAGCGTAGGTACTGTCACAACCACATCGCCCGGATTGATCAACGGAGCCATGGACCCGGTGAGCATTGTGGAGGTCTGATAGCCCAGGACGCGTGGACCGACGGCAAGGAAGAAAAAGCCTGCTACCGCGAGGGCGACCAGCAGGCTGCTGAGGATACTGAGCGTTCTGCCGGTGGCAGCCTTCACTGCACCTGATGTGGTTCTCACTGTCTCCGCCGAAGTCCCGGCATCGCTTTGGGGGTGTTGCGACGCCGGGACGGTTCGGGGGCACCTGCAGCGCCGGATGCTTGGACCTCTGTCAGTGTGTTCATAGCGGTACGGCCCTTAGGGAGAGGCAGGTCAGGCGGGAAGATTCACTGGCGGCGCCGCTTCATAGCGCCGCCAGGAGATTGGGGGCTATTTGACGCTGGCGGTGCGTTGTGTGGCGTCGAACGTGAAGTTCACCGTGCTGGTGAGGCCCTGGAAGGCGTCACCGGCGTTCGTGGGCAGTGAGGTGGTGATCTTCAAATGGTCTGACTTGGTGGCAGTAAGGGATGCCGGAGCGGTAAGGACCCTGGTGCCGAGGATGGGAGTGCTGGCCACCACCGTCTTGGAGCCCGCGCAGGTGTCCGGGCCATTTGCAACTGCCACCCAGTCGGTGGTGCAGGCCTCAACAGTGAGCTGAAGCCCATTCAGGACATCTGACGTGAGCAGGGTGCCGGTGCTGGCGGTGGTGGTCAGAGTCACCGCGTTGAAGTCCGAGTCGCCGGTGTTGCTTAGCGTGACGAACTTCTCTACAGAATCCCCGGGGAGCAGGCCGGCAACAGGGTTGCTGATGGTGTTCACAGTACCGCCGAGTTCGATGACTACCCTGCCGGCCTTCACTTCCTGGCTCGCGTTCGTGGTAGAGGTGAACGCGCCGTACGTACCCAGACCCGCGACGGCGGCTGCGGCACCAACCAGTGTGACGGAAGCCAGAATCTTGCCCGGAGTGCTTTTCATGCTGATGCCCATGGATCTGTCCTTTGCGACGGGCCCACCCCCAGTCGGGCCGGCCGGTGATTCAGCCAGGCTCACTTCGCCTGGCATCTGCAACTATTCACGGCGTCGATCAAATTACGCCGGCGTAATCGGTCAAGGTTTTGTCAAGAGTTCTTCGATGTTTGCTCAGGTCATGGGGGCCCGGACCTGTTGCCGCAGACCCGCGTGTGCCACGCTTTGTCTAGGGGCCCGTTTCCCGGTGGCAGGAGGACTGAAGTGAGGATCGCCTCCGGGCAGTTCAGCGCCGGCAAAGTGCCACAGGACAACCTGCAGCAGATCGCCGGGCTGATGCAGGCTGCCGCGTTGGGCAACGCTGACCTGCTGGTGCTTCCGGAGTCCAGCCTCTACGCGGGCAACGAACCGCCCACCGCCCTAGCGGACGTGGCGGAGCCTTTGGACGGGCCTTTTATCAGCGGTATCGCCGCCCTCGCAAGGGCCCTCAGATTGCCCGTCGTCGTGGGAACCACCGAGGCCAACCCCGACGGCCTGCCGTTCAACACCCTGGTGGCCCTGGACGCCGATGGTGCTGTCCAGGGCAGGTACCGGAAAATACACCTCTACGACGCGTTCGGCTACCGGGAAAGTGACGGAACCAGCCAGGGCTCCTTTGACCCGCCGGACCTGATCTCCTACGGCCAGCTCCGCCTGGGCATGCTTACCTGCTACGACGTGAGGTTCCCGGAAAGTGCCCGCTACCTGGTGGATGCCGGAGCGAACGTCCTGCTGCTGCCCGCCATGTGGATCGTCGGCCCGGGCAAGGAGGACCACTTTAATACCCTGGTGCGCGCCCGGGCCATCGAGAATACTTCCTACGTGGTGACGGCCAACCAGTGTGGACCGCTGGCCACGGCCTACTCCATAGTGGTGGATCCGTTCGGGGTGGTGATCGCCAACGCCGGCGAGCTGCCCGGCGTCGTTTTTGCCCAGCTTGAGCCCGAGCGGATAGCGGCCGTCCGGACCCGCGTCCCGTCCCTGCGGAACCGCCGTTTCCGCGTCATACCAGGGGATGAGGAACAGGCCAAAAAAGTGTGATGGTCCTGACACCTGGAATTGACACTGACGAAACATTCCGGCCGCCCCCCGGCCCTAAAATTGGAGACAGTTAGATCTTCCTGGAGGGACCACAGTGCACACCACCGACGCCGCGATGAAACCTGTCATCGGACTCACCACCTACCTCGAGCAGGCTGGCACCGAGGGTTGCGGCACGGTTAGTGCAGCTTTCCTGCCGGAGACGTACCTGAAACCGATCATCGCCGCCGGCGGCATGCCCATCCTCCTGCCGCCGCAACCCGTGATGGCAGGCATGGTTGAACAGCTCGTCGGCAGGCTTGACGGTCTGGTGGTGCCCGGCGGGTGGGACGTCAACCCCGCCCTTTACGGCCAGGAAGCACACCCCGCAACTGACGCACCGCGGCCCGAGCGGGATGCCTGGGAGCAGGCCCTCATCCAGGAGGCAATCCGGCAGGACGTTCCGCTGCTGTGCATCTGCCGCGGCGAGCAACTGCTGAACGTGACGCTCGGCGGCAGCCTCCACCAGCACCTGCCCGATGTGATTGGGAATGCCTTCTACCAGCCCGGCGGCTACAGCTTCAACCGAATCCCGGTGGAGATCAAAGCCGGTTCCCGCCTCGAGCAGCTGATCGGCGCCAACCCGGGCCCCGTGCCCGTCTCCCACCACCAGGCCGTGGACAAACTGGGGGAGGGCCTCATTGCCGCTGCGTGGAGCGAGGACCAGGTGGTGGAAGCCATCGAATACCCGGCCAATACTTTCACCATGGGCATCCAGTGGCACCCGGAGGAGCTGCCCGAGGACTTCGGCCTGTTCCGCGGTTTTGTGGAAGCAGCCCGCGGAAAGTTCCTGTCCCGGCTGGTGCCGGCAACACCGGTGTCGCCGGTCTCCGCGGAGATTAATGCCAGCCTGGCCGGGCCGGTACTAGGCTAACCACGCCCGGTCAACTCGGAAATTTCCCCTTAACGAGCAGCAGGACCGCCCCGAACCAGTGCGCCAAAGTGCGTGGTGTTCGTGGCGGTCCTCTGTGTTTCAGCTTGCGACAAGAACTAAGCATGCTTAGTATGATTTAGACACTGGAGTTAAGCCAACGCTTCATGGGTTTCGATCCAGGAGCAATGATGGCTAATTTCCTTAACGTTTATTCTCCTGTCAACGGACGTACGCCGGGCAGGGGAGATGCCGGCACAAAGGGGCGGCGGTAATGCGCCGGGTGGGCGTTGAGGAAGAGTTCCTCATTGTCGACGACGTTGACGGGCATGCTGTGCCGCTGGGCGAACTGCTGGAGCGCCTGAGCGATGACGACGGGCTGAGCAGGGAGATGAAGCAGGAACAGATTGAGACCTGCACGCTGCCGCGGATCAGCCTGGACGAACTCGCCCAGGACATTACCGTGCGGCGGGTGAGCGCCGATTCAACGGCACGGGCAGTCGGGGCACGGTCAGTGGCCCTTGCCACGTCACCCCTTCCCGTGAAATCCACCACCAGCCCGGGCCTGCGGTACCAGCGGATGATCGAGCGGTTCGGCCTGACGGCAGTGGAACAACTGACCTGCGGCTGCCATGTGCATGTGGAGATTGAATCGGACGAGGAAGGCGTGGCAGTCCTGGACCGGATCCGGGTCTGGCTCCCGGTGTTGATGGCAATCACCGCCAATTCCCCGTTCTGGAACGCCACGGACTCCGGGTACGCAAGCTACCGCTCCCAGGCGTGGAACCGGTGGCCCACGGCCGGGCCGTGCGAGATCTTTGGCTCGGCAGAGGCCTACCACCGGCAGGTCAACGAGATCCTGGGTTCGGGAGTGCTCCTGGACAAAGGGCAAATCTATTTTGATGCCCGGCTCAGCCACCGCCACCCCACCATCGAAGTGCGGGTGGGGGATGTCTGCCTTTTTGCCGACGACGCCGTCCTCCTGGCCGGCCTGGTACGGGGACTTGTGGAGACGGCGGCGCGGCAGTGGCGCGATGGCGTGCCTCCCGCCCCGGTCTCGGCCATGCAGCTCCGGCTTGCCTCCTGGCAGGCGGGCCGCTTCGGGCTTGACGGCGACCTGCTGGACCCGCTGACCGGCCAGCCTCGGCCCGCCTTCGAAGTGGCCATGGCACTGCTGGACCATGTCCAGTCCGCGCTGAAGAGCCAAGGCGAGTTCGATGTTGTGGAGTCTTTGCTGTTCCAGGTGCTGACCAGGGGCACCGGCGCTGCCCGCCAGCGCACAGCGTTCGCCGAGGCGGGCAGCCTGTGCGATGTCATCGCCGACGCCGTCCGGATCAGCAGCCTGCCGGCCACGCCGCTTCAGAAGCTAAGAGGTTTACCGCTGCTGGCCAGCGACCAGAGTTCCTAGAAAACCATCTCGGGAGGACACATGGACCAGAACGAAACACCGGTGCTTGATGCGCTGGCCGAACACCAGAAACTCGACCGGTACGGGTTTACGCCACCCGCCCACCGCCAGGGCCGCGGCGTCGATCCGCGGGTGCTGGAGGTGCTGGGGGAGCAGAGCTTCAAGTCCGACGTAGTTGCCTCCTCAGGCCTGGACGACCGGAAATCCTCCAACGGCTACCTGTCCAAAGCCGAACAGCTGATGGCCGAAGCCGTGGGTGCGGACATGGCCTTCTTCTCAACCTGCGGCAGCTCCCTGTCCATTAAGGCAGCAATCCTGGCCGTGACCCGCGGCGAGGGTGAGCTCCTGATCGGCCGGGACGCGCACAAATCCGTGGTGTCCGGCCTGGTGCTGTCCGGGCTGCAGCCGCGCTGGATCAAGCCGAAGTGGGACAACGAGCTGAAGCTGGCCCATCCGCCGGCACCCGAGACCGTGGAGGAGATGTGGCAGCGGTACCCGGACGCCTCGGCTGCCCTGATCGTCAGCCCCACCCCCTACGGAACCTGCGCGGACCTCGAGGCGATCGTGGAGATCTGCCACAAGCGGGGCAAGCCGCTGATCGTTGACGAGGCCTGGGGAGCACAGTTGCCCTTCCACCCGGACACCCCCACCTGGGCCATGTCTGCAGGGGCGGACATCTGCGTGGTCAGCGTCCACAAGATGGGGCTGGGCTTCGAGCAAGGCTCCATTTTCCATCTGCAGGGCAACCTGGTGGACCCCGTCCGCCTCAACCAGTGTGCCGATGTACTGTCCACCACCAGCGCGAACGTGATGCTGTACGCGGCGATGGACGGGTGGCGCCGGCAAATGGTGCAGGACGGCAAGGCCCTGATCGACAAGGCACTGGAACTTGCCAAAGGACTTCGCCGGGACATCCAGGCGCTCCCAGGGCTGCATGTCCTCGAGGACGAACTGGTCCACGCCGAGGCCTCCCACGACCTGGACATCCTGCACATCATGATCGACGTTTCCGACCTTGGCATCAGCGGGTTCCAGGCCACGGACTGGCTGCGGGAAAACTGCCGCATCGACATGGGCACCACCGATCACCGGCGGACGGAAGCCATCATCTCGATCTCTGATGACGAAGAAACGGCGCAGCGCCTCCTTAGCGGGCTCCGCGCACTCACCGAAGCCGCCCCGGACCTGCCCCGCCCGCCCGCCGTCGTCATTCCGGACGAGGAGGAGCTCTACCTGAAGACGGTGATGCTGCCCCGGGACGCGTTCTTCGGGCCGGTGGAAGTCATCCCCTGCGAGGAAGCATCCGGCCGGATCGCTGCCGAAATGGCCACGCCGTACCCGCCCGGCATCCCGATCCTGCTGCCCGGCGAACGGATCAACAAAGCCGCCATCGACTACCTCAGAAGCGGCGTGGAGGCAGGCATGGTCCTGCCGGATCCCGCCGATCCGACGCTCAAGACCATCAGGGTGGTCCGCGAAGAACCACACCGATCGCAGTAAATCGCAAGGAACGAGGACAGCAGCATGTGCGGTATAGCCGGCGAAATCGCCTTTAACGGAAGACAGGCCTCCCCGGAGGCGGTCCTGAAAATAATGGGGGCAATGACGTCGAGGGGTCCTGACGGGCGGGGAACGTGGGAGGCGGGCTGGGTTGCACTGGGGCATCAGCGGCTCAGCATCATCGACCTGTCCGAGGCAGGGGCCCAGCCCATGGTGGATGACGGCGGCCTGACCATCACCTTCAACGGCTGCATCTACAACTACAAGGAGCTGCGCCGGGAACTTGAGCCCGAATTCACCTTCCGGTCCACCAGCGACACCGAGGTGATCCTGAAGGCCTACCGGAAATGGGGTGAGGACTTTGTCCACCACCTGGTAGGCATGTTTGCGGTGGCCCTGTACGATCCGCAACGCCAGGAAGTCCTCCTGGTCCGTGACCGGCTGGGCATCAAGCCCGTCTACGTTTCCCACCTGCACGGCAGGCTCCGCTTCGCCTCGAGCCTGCCTGCGCTCGTGGCCTCGGGCGGAATTGACACGTCCATTGATGAGGTGGCGCTGCACCACTACCTGAGCTGGCACTCCATTGTTCCGGCTCCCCGGAGCATCCTGCGCGGCGTCCAGAAGTTGCCCGCCGCCACCATCCGGACCATCCGCCCCGACGGGACCTGGCACGACCGCGAATACTGGAAGCCTTCCTACACCCGGCGTGCGGAGCATGCGGGCTGGTCCGCCGGGGACTGGCAGGATGCGGTCCATGCCGCGCTTAAGACGGCAGTACGACGCCGGATGGTGGCCGATGTGCCGGTAGGTGTCCTTCTGTCCGGGGGACTGGATTCCAGCCTGCTGGTTTCGTTGCTTGCCGAGGAGGGCCAGCACGGGCTGTCCACCTTCAGCATCGGATTCGATGGTGCCGGCGGCGACTCGGGGAACGAGTTCGCCTACTCTGACCTGGTGGCACGGGAGTTCGGGACCCGGCACGAGCAGCTGCACGTCAGCACCTCCGAGTTCGCCCCCTCCATCGGTAGTGCTGTTGGCGCGATGTCCGAGCCCATGGCCAGCCACGATGTGACCGCTTTCCACCTGCTTTCCCGGACGGTGGCGGAGCACCTGAAGGTGGTGCAGTGCGGCCAGGGCGCGGACGAGGTTTTCGGCGGGTACGGGTACCACCAGCCCCTTGCTGCCGTAGGCCGCACCGAAGCGCAGGCGGCATTCACCTCCAGCTTCGTGGACCACCGCCATGAGGAGCTCCTAAACATCCTGGAACCCGAGTGGTACTGCGGGTCCGACGTGAGCAGCGAGGTCCTCGCCGCCAACCTGAACCTCCCCGGAGCCGACACCGCCCTGGACGCGGTGCTCCGCCTGGACACCCACCTGCTCATGGTGGACGATCCCGTCAAGCGGCTGGACAACATGAGCATGGCCTGGGGGATCGAAGCCCGGGTCCCGTTCCTGGACCATGAACTGGTGGAGCTCGCGGCCGCCTGCCCGCCGGAGCTCAAAGCCTCGCAGGGCGGGAAGGGGATACTGAAGGACCTGGGCCGGCAGCTGCTTCCCGCCGCGGTGGTGGACCGGCCCAAAGGCTACTTCCCCGTGCCCGCTCTCCGGCACCTGGAGGAACCGTTCATCAGCATGGTGCGCGAAGCCCTTCATGCACCGGAAGCAAAACAGCGCGGGCTCTTCCAGCCGGCCTATATCGACGGCCTCCTGGCGGATCCGAACATGCAGCGGACCCCGGTGAACAGCAACGTGCTCTGGCAGCTGGCGCTGCTGGAGATGTGGCTCCAGCACCACGGGGTCGGTTAAGCCTTGGGCCGCCTTCCTGCGTCCACCTCCCCGTTGTCTTCGCTCCGGGAAGCGGTGGGCGCGGACTTTACTGCCGCCGTCGGCCAATTGTCGGAGCTGGTCCGGATTCCCGCCATGGCCTGGGCCTCGTTCGACCCCTCCGAGCTGGACAAGGCGGCCCGGCACGTGGCGGCGCTGATGCAGGAGGCCGGGATCGCCGACGTCGACATCCTGCAGGCGCCGCGGCCCGACGGCGGGCAGGGGGCACCGGCGGTGGTCGGGCGCAGGCCCGCGCGGAACGGCAAGCCGACGCTCATGCTGTACGCGCATTACGATGTCCAGCCGGCCGGGGACATCACACTGTGGGACAGCCCGCCGTTTGAGGCCGTGGAGCGGGCCGGCCGGCTCTGGGGCAGGGGCGTGGCGGACAACAAGGCCGGCGTGGTGCTGCATCTGGCCGCTTTCCGCAACGCGCTCCGTGTGCTCGGCGATGACCTGGAGCTCGGCATTACCGTGTTGATCGACGGTGAGGAGGAGGCGGGTTCGCCCAGCCTGCCGCTGCTGCTCCAGCAGCATAGCGACCTACTCGCCGCCGACGTACTGGTGGTGGCCGACTCCGGAAACTGGAAGGTGGGGGTTCCGGCGCTCACCACGAGCCTGCGCGGGCTCATTCTGGGAACCATCGAGGTGCAGGTGCTGGACCATGCGCTCCATTCGGGGACGTACGGCGGGCCTTTGCTGGACGCGGTGACCGTGCTGTCCCGGCTGATTTCCACGCTGCATCACGATGACGGAAGTGTTGCGGTAGACGGATTGGTCTCCTCTGATGTGCCGGGGCCCTCGCTGTCCGAAGAGGAATTCCGGGCGGATTCGGGAGTCCGGCCGGGGGTGCCGCTGGTTGGCACGGGATCTTTGACATCGCGGCTGTGGACCAAGCCGGCTTTGGTGATTATCGGGATGGACGTTCCGTCGGTTGCCTTGTCCTCGGACACCCTGCAGCCGGTGGCGCGGGCCAAGTTCAGCCTCAGCCTGGCGCCGGAAAGCGACACGGGCGCGGCCATGGAGGCGGTCCGGCGGCATGTGGAGAAGCACACTCCGTTCGGTGCCGACGTGACGTTTACGCCCGCCGGCCGGACCGAGGGCTTCGCCGGCGACGCGTCCTCGCCCGCTGCCCGGGCCATGCTTTCGGCGATGGAGGAGACGTGGGGAGTGCCCGCGGTTTGTATGGGGGTGGGCGGATCAATTCCTGCCGTTAACATCCTGACCAAGCTGTACCCCCGGGCGGAGGTCCTCATCACAGGGGCGGAGGACCCGGACTCCCGCGCCCACGGGGCCAACGAGTCAATCCACCTGGGTGATTTCGAGAAGGCCATCCTCGCCGAGGCCCTGCTGATTGCGCGCCTCAACGCCCCGGACTAACCTGCCCGGTTCCTACCGTGGGCGGCCGGAGCCGTGGTGACGTCAGCGCTGTTGGTGAGTCCCGCCGTCGGGCGGCAGGTCCGTCAACTCACCTGGGCATCAGCGGTCTTCCGCCTGACGGCGCTCAGCAGCGTGGCAAGTGAGCCGTCATTGGGCAGGAAGGCAGAGATGCCCGCGGCGGCTGCCTGACGTTGCACCTCGGGCTTCGGCGTTCCCCCCAACATCAGGATGCGCGTCCGCGGGGCGTCAGCGAGAATGCGCAGCGCCGCTGCAATGCCGTCGGCATCGCGCAGGCGGCTGCCAAGAAGGACGACGTCGGGCTCCAGTTCGCGGACCAGGTCAACACCCGACTGGGCAGAGTCGGCAGTCCCCACATTGCTCATGTCGGGTTCCCGCTCCAACGCTGCGGCAAGCAGTTCGGTGAACGTCCGGTGGCGATTGATGATCATGATGCGAATTGTTGGCCTGCCGTCGGGGACCGGTTCGGCAGGGGGATCGATGACATGGGTTGTGGCCTTCAGCAGCCTGGCGTAGATGGACCGCAAGGCCTCACCCGGCCCGCAGCCCAGCTCCCGGTTCATGATCCGCCGGCACTGGTCAAAGACACGCAGTGCCTCAGTAGGCTGGCCGCTTTTCTCCAGTCCCAGGACCAGGGCGGTCCACGCCTGCTCGCTGAGCGGATCATCCGCTATGGCCTCCCTGGCCCAGATGACAGCCAGCTTGGTGTTCCCCAGTGCCAGCGCTGACTCCGCTGCCAGGGTGCGGGCGCGGAAGACGCGGGCAGCATGGCGGCTCCGCTCAGACTCAGCCCAGGAGGGGACCAGTTCTTCGCCCAGCAGTGGGGCCGTAGCCAGGCCAAGCGCCTCCTGGAGCAGCACGATGGCACGCTGCGGCACCGCCGATTCGGCAGCCCGGACCAGTGCATCGAAGCGGTCCAGGTCCAGGTCCACCAGCGACCTGTCCAGCATGTAGCCGCCCGCCACGGTCCGCAAAGGTCCGTCCTTGCCCATTCCGGGCTGGAGGCGGCGCCGCAGCACGCTGACGTAGCTCTCCACAGTGGGGAGTGCCTCGGCTGGCGCCTGCCCGGCCCAGAGGATGTCAATCAAACGGTCTTTCGAAATGGGAACGCCGAGGTTCAACAAAAGGAGTTCGAAAATTTGCCGGGGCTTCGGGCCGCCCAGTTCCCCATACCCCAGGACTGTCTCCCCGCGCCGGATCCGGAGCGGACCAATAATCCTCACATCGAGCCGGCAAGGATCCGGCCCGGTGAGGACAGTCTCCGTCGTTCGGCCTTCTACTGCGAGCCCTGCTGAAGTCATCTGCGAACCTGCAATTCAGTTGCGGCGGTTTGCTACAGTGTTGTGATTTATCCGGCCGGGGACACGAGTAGCCATTACTTGATTGCGCCGGGGGGTCGTTACTTGGAGCCCTGAGTAGCCGCATATTCTTTTCCGTTTTGCCGCTTCGCCTGAACATTCTGTGGCACTTCCAAGAGCGCACAGACACTTCATCAGCAGCGCCCGGAGCGTGGGCCAGTCAAGATTGTTACAAGGTGCCCGGCTCACCATGACCTCGTTCCATCCCTCCTAACGGCAGGTATGTCATGAGACCTTTCAATTGGATGCCCCTGGGCTCAGCCGGCGGTAAGGCGTCTGCGCCCCCAACCACTGAACACAACAGTTTCCCCACCCGAAGGGGGCGGCGCGCAGCCGCCCGCTCAGCACGAGTGAGACCCGCACGGATTCGTATGGTCGCAGCGGTCGCAGCTTTGGTCATGCCGGCGGGCATGGGCCTGCCCTTCGTCGGAGCCCAGGCCGTCGTGGCGCCGGCTGGGCAAGGGTTCACAGTGAGCCCCTCCGACCTGGCGTTCATCCTGCAGCAGATCAAAATCGCCGAGGCGCACGCCGCGACGCTGTCGCCGGCGCACCCCTGTGACACTCTGATCGGCCCCGGCCCTGACCAAATCGCCAGCCCCCTCGTCTCCAAGGGTCTGCGTACAGTAGACGGCTCCTGCAACAACCTGGTGGCCGGCCAGGAAAGGTTCGGCTCCGCCGACCAGCTGTTCCCCCGCCTGACTTCCAAATCATTCCGGCCGGCCGAGTCCGGATCGCTGGGAGGACCACCCGCCCCGACATCCTATGAGCAGAAGTCCGGGGTCGTTTTCGATTCCCAGCCCCGGGTCATCAGCAACCTCGTGGTTGACCAGACCTCCACCAACCCGGCGGCCGTGGCCGCGGCAGGAAACCCCGTGCGGACCCAGGGCGCCGAAGGCCTGGTGCCCTGCACCACAGATCCCACACCCCCGGACACGACCGGCCTGCCAGCAGGCTGTGTGCCGACCCACGAAACATTGTTTATCCCCAACGTGACCACCGACGTAGGCCTCTCACCGCCCTACAACTCGATGTTCACGCTGTTCGGGCAGTTCTTTGACCACGGCGTGGACCAGACCGTCAAGGGCGGCGGCACTGTCTTCGTGCCGCTGAAGGCCGACGATCCCCTCATCGCTGGCCCGGACCACGTACTGGGGAATGCAGATGACCTGCCCCCGAGCCTGCGCTTTATGGTGCTGACCCGCGGCCAGAACCAGCCCGGGGCGGACGGCATCCTGGGAACCGACGACGACGTCCAGGACGCCGTCAACACGGACTCGCCCTGGGTGGACCAGAGCCAGACCTACACCTCCCACCCGTCCCACCAGGTATTCGTCCGCGAGTACGTCAACAACAGCGACGGCAAGCCTGTCTCCACCGGCAAGCTGCTCGGCGGTCCCGCAGGTCCGACGGCCGGCGGTATGGCCACCTGGACCACCACCAAGGAACAGGCAGCATCACTGCTCGGCCTCGAGCTCAAGGACGCTGACGTCACGAACATCCCCATGATTGCCGCGGACCCCTACGGCAAGTTCATCCCCGGCCCCGCCCGTGGACTGCCTCAGTACGTCACCACGACAGGCATGGTGGAAGGCTGCCGGGCGTCCGACGTCTGCCTCGACGAGCTGGGCCAGCCGGACCCGGGACCCGTCCCCGTTCCGGCCAACGCGCTGCACTTCGACACACCGTTCCTGACGGACATCGCGCACAACGCCGACCCCTCCCCAGTGGACACCGACCACGACCCGCTTACAGCACCGGTAGCTCCGGCCCCGGATGACGACAACGTGGCCTCGGCCGACTTCGCCCACCAGCCGACGGGAACCTATGACGATGAGATGCTGAACGCCCACTTCATCGCCGGCGACGGCCGCGTGAACGAGAACATCGGCCTGACCACCATCCACCAGATCTTCCACTCCGAGCATGACCGCCTCGTCGGTGACATCAAGAACGTCCTGAACGGCGACACGTCGGCCAGCGGCGTTGCCGCCCTCGCGGAATGGCACCTGGGACTGGGTGCCGACGGCTGGAACGGTGAGCGCCTGTTCCAGGCGGCACGGTTCATCACGGAAATGGAGTACCAGCACCTGGTCTTCGAGGAGTTCGCGCGCAAGATCCAGCCCGCAATCAACCCTTTCCAGCCCTTCGCGTTCACCCAGACCGAGCTCAACCCGGCCATCAAGGCTGAGTTCGCGCATGCCGTGTACCGGTTCGGCCACTCGATGCTGACGGAAACGATCGCCCGCCGCAACGAAGACAAGGCCGGACCCGACACCTTTTTCGGTACCGCTGATGACATCCGCGGCAGCAACAACGACATCTCGCTCCTCGACGGGTTCCTCAACCCGCCGGCCTACACGGACGGCGGTGACGCTGGCGTGCTGACATCAGAGGAAGCGGCCGGCAGCGTCATCATGGGTATGTCGGACCAGGTAGGCAATGAGCTCGACGAGTTCGTCACCGACACGCTCCGGAACAATCTGCTTGGCCTGCCACTGGACCTGCCCACCATCAATATGACCAGGGCACGGTCTGAAGGCATCCCGTCGTTGAACAACCTTCGGCGGGAGCTTTACGGTTCGACCAACGACGGTCAGCTTCAGCCGTACACCAACTGGATCGATTTCGGCGAGAACCTCAAGCACCCGGAGTCGCTGATCAACTTTGTGGCAGCCTACGGGCAGCACCCGACCATCCTCACGGATGCCGGCCCCGACGCAACACTGGGAACCGGCGACGACGGACCGGCCACGCTCGAATCACGCCGCACCGCTGCCCGCAAGATCGTCAGCCCCGACACCCTTGCCGGCGAAGTCGGTCCGAGTGACGCCGCGGCGTTTATGAACAGCATCGGTACTTGGGCGAACGACGACGGAACCAAGTCGGTCACCGGACTCGATTCGGTTGACCTGTGGGTTGGCGGCCTCGCTGAGCGGACCAATCTGTTCGGCGGCCTGCTGGGCAGCACGTTCAACTACGTATTCGAGAACCAGCTGACCGACCTGCAAAACGGCGACCGCCTGTACTACCTGGCACGTACGCCGGGCATGAACCTGCGGGCGCAGCTGGAAGGCAACTCGTTCGCGGAAATGATGATGCGCAACACCAATGTGCACACACTGAAGGCCGACGCCTTCGCCACGGCGGACTGCAAGTTCGAGCTGAAGAAGCTGGCAGGCACCACAGCCGGATTCACGCAATTCGGTAACACCGTGGCGGACGACCTTGATTCCGACTGCAACGAGACAGCCCTGCTGATCCGGATGCCGGACGGCACCATCAAGTACCGCGCCATCAACACCGAGGATCCCTCCGGGATCAACGGACAGAGCGTCTACAACGGCACTGCCGGAGTGGACCGGATCTACGGAGGCAACGACAACGACACCTTCTGGGGCGGCCTGGGCAACGACATCATCCAGGGCGGTGACGGCGCCGACATCGCACTGGGCGGTGAAGGTGATGACATCATCACCGATCTCGCCGGTGACGACGTTCCCAAGGGAGGCCCCGGCAATGATGCAATTGATGCCGGTCCCGGACTGGACATCGTCATGGGCGGCGATGGCAAGGACTTCTCCAACGGCGGAGCCAACATCAACGAAACCTTCGCCGGTGCCGGTGACGACTTTGTCATTGCCGGCCAGGGAGAAGACGCCGTGTTCGGAGACAGCGGCGACGACTGGGAAGAGGGCGGCGATCAGCCGGACCTTCTTCAGGGGGACAGCGGAAACCTGTTCTTCCTGGACGATTCCCAGAAGCCGGGCCATGACATTCTGATCGGCCAGGGCGGCGACGACGACTACGACATGGAGGGCGGCGACGACGTAGGTCTCGCAGGACCCGGCATTGAAAAGGTCGCCGGAGCCTCGGGATTCGACTGGGAGATCGGTCTTCAGGACCCGCAAGCGCAGGACGCGGACCTGAGCCTTCCGATCCCGCCGCTGGACATCCTTCAGGTGGGAGTCCGGGACAAGTTCAACGAACTTGAAGCGCTCTCGGGCGCGAACCTGGATGACACCCTCCGCGGCGACGACCTGGTTCCCAGCACCGTCGGCGGCGCCGGATTCATTGGCTGCGACGTGCTTGACCAGGCGGGCCTTGACCGGGTTTCCGGCCTTGATGCGCTGGTACCGGCACTCAGCACGCCGGTGGCGACCGTCACCGCGGCGTCGGCATCCAAGAACTGCCCGCTGCTGGTTCCCAACAGCAACGTGTGGGGCGATGGCAACATCCTCCTCGGCGGCGGCGGCAGCGACCTCATTGAAGGACGTGGCGCCGATGACATCATCGACGGCGACAAGTACTTCAGTGTCCGGCTCAGCGTCCGCGACGCGGCAAACCCCGCTTCCGAGGTTGGCAGCGCGGCCGGCATGACCACCCAGTACCTGCGGGACGGTGCCGGTCAGCTGACCGGACCCACGCTGCAGGAAGCGGTGTTCGCGGGAACTGTGAACCCCGGCAACATTGTGGCGGTCCGCGAGATCCTCGCAGGCTCCGGTGGCACGGACACGGCGCTCTTCTCGGGCCCGCGCTCCAACTACACCATCGTTGCCACCCCGGCAACGGAAACCGAGCTGGCCAAGGTGACGGTCACCCAGACCGGTGCCAACGTGGCCGGCCAGCGGGCCAGCGACGGGATCGACACGCTGCGGAACATCGAACAGCTGAAGTTCACCGATCAGGTGGTCACCCTGGCTGTGCCCGCTGCGGCGACCATCGTCACCGTGACCGCAACCAGCGGCTCCGCGACTGTGAACTTCACGGCGCCTGCTGCAGGCGGCTCGCCGATCACGGGCTTCGAGGTCGTCGTCAGCACGGGCGGCTCAGTAGTCCAGACGGTCACCGGCATCTCCGCGACGGCAACCAGTGCCGTTGTCGCCGGATTGACCAACGGCACCGCGTACACCTTCCAGGTGCGCGCGATCAACGAGTTCGGAGCGGGCGCACTGTCGGCCGCGTCGAACCCGGTTACACCGGCAGCCGCGGCTCCGGGTACTCCAACCAATGTGGCCGCGACTGCCGGAATCAATTCGGCAACGGTCACGTGGACGGCACCGGTCAGTGACGGAGGATCCCCGCTCACGGGGTCCAAGATCGAAGTCCGCACGGGAACCACGTTGGTCACCACTGCCACCTTCACTACCGCCGCCACCAGCCAGGTGGTGACCGGGCTTGCCCCGGGCACCACTTACAGCTTCGTGGTCAGGGCGGTCAACAGTAGCGGAGTGGGTGCGGCCTCGGCAGCATCCAATGCGGTTACGACGCCCAACAGGCCGAACGCTCCGGTGATCGGGAAGGCACGGCAAGGCGACAACCGCGGACCCGTGACCGCCTCGATCGCCTGGACGCCGCCGGCCAACACGGGCGGCTCAGCGATCACCGGCTACAGGGTCACCGCGTTGCGGATGAGCTCGGGGGCGAACAACGCCACCGTGGTTTCAAGAACCGACTCGGAAGTCCTGCCGGCGACGGCGAGGTCCCTGGAGATGACCCTCACCGCCGCCAACTACCGCTTCGTGGTGGTGGCCATCAACGCGGTGGGTACCAGCCCGGAGTCCGCCCGTTCGGCCAGCGTGGTCGCGCGGTAGGAAAGGCCGCGATAAGAAAGGCAGAGCGCAGCTAGCACTGCAAGCGGAAAGTGAAGGGGGTGGCCCGGTGGCCACCCCCTTCACTCTGTGTTGGCAACCCGGAAACAGCGGCGACGTCAGCGCTTTGCCGGGTCCCGCCGTCGGGCGGCGTAGGCGAAGAGGGCTGTGGTGGCCACGGTGGCAAGGTAGCCGGCGATGACTATGAGCGAGATGCCGGCCCAGAAGTAGTTGGTGGTGCTCGTTTCCTGCCAAGGGCTTGGCGCGATCCGGGCCAGCGAGTACATGGCCACGGCCGCGGACGTCAGCCCGATCACCACTGGCAACGACAGCCAGATCTTCGCCGAGCCAACATGCGCGTCGAAGCCGTCCCAGGCGTTCCATGCCCCGCGCCGGATGATCAGCCAGCCCGCGGGAATCATAAAAGCGCCCACCAGGAGGAATGCCGCCACCACGTCGGCCGGCCGGTGCCACTGGTTGATCAATGTGGAAACCCCGGAGGCGATGGCAAACGAACCGCCCACAAAACCTGCCATCGGACGCCATCGCGGCGACGCCATCAGGAACACCGCAGCGGCTGCCGAGGCGGCCAGGGTGGTGTGCCCGGACGGCAGCGAGTTCAGGTCCAGCGTCACCACGCCCTTGTCCGGCCGGGCCGGCAGCAAATCCTTCAGTACCTGGGTGGCGATGTTTGCACCGATGCACGCAGCCACGGCGATGCCGGCCTCGGTCCAGTGCTTCCGGATCACCGTGACAAACAGGACCACGACGGCGGCCATCACCAGCGAGATGGTGGGCAGCAGGTCCAGGAACTTGGTGCTCGCCTTGCCTGCGGGCCCGTGGATCGCGACGGCCTCCACCAGCGCGGACTCATCGATGAACTGGCCCGTGGTGGTCTGGACGAAGTAGTGGTACGTGGCGATCAACCCGGCAATGCAGGCGAGCGTGGCAAGCACAAACAGGAACGCCGAGCCCGGAGCGGGACTGCTGGGTGTCCTGGTGGATGTCTGCCGCGAAATCGTCACCGGTTAAGGGTGTCACAAAAAGCTGGGAGCCAGCCCAACCCAACTGGGTAGCCCCAAGTGTCGTTCTGGAGGCTCAAAACGACACTTACCGCTACTTAGTTGGGCCGGATCGGCTTGACCGGGGCCAGGCGCGGGATGCTCGCCGCCGCAACGAGCAGCGCCAGGGCGCCCAGCCCGAACGGCAAGGCAGTGAGCGTGGCGACGCCGCCCACCAGCAGCGGGCCGCCGGCGTCGCCCAGTTCCCGCCCGAGTTCAGCCGATCCCATGGTCCGTCCCATCCGCTCAGGGGGCGTGGTGTCCGCCAAATGGGCGAATCCGAGCGGCGTAACAGCCCCGATGCCCGCACCGATCACTGCCGCGGCGAAGAAGATGGTGACCACGCCTGGGGCCAGCGCCAACACACCGACGCCGGCCGCAACGAGCAGCAGGCCCGCCGTCGTGCCCCTGTTGTCCGTGATGCGCTGGCTGTCCCGCATCCGCCCCATCCACGGCTGGACCAACACGGACCCGGCCGCGAGGACACTGACGGCGGCCGTGCCGGCCACGGCGCCGAGCCCGTGCCGGGTCGCCAGCGCGGGAAGGAATCCGACTGCCGCCCCAAGAGCCGCCGTGGAGGCGGCCAGCACCAGCGTGGGCACCAGGAACCGCCGTTCGCCAACCTGCCGGGCAAGGTCCATGACCGTGTACCGGTGGCGGGGGAGCGGCTCCAGGTGCGGCACGGCGGCCATGACCCACACCGCCGTGACTACCGCGAGCGCTGACAGGGTCCCGAACAGCAGCGGGAACCCACCGGCCAGGATGAGGCCGGCACCGAGCAGCGGGCCGATGATGTAGCCCAGGCTCTTCCAGGATCCGTACCGGCCAAAATATGTGCCGGCTTTGCCGCCCCGGGCCAGCCGGGCCACCATCGAGGACGAGGCCGGGGAGAATGCGGATGCCGCCGCGCCCTGCCCCAGCCGGGCCAGTGCGAGCATCAGCGGCTGGTCAGCCCAGAGGCCGATCAGCGACAGCGCCGCGAAGGCAAAGAGTCCGCCAACAATCACCGGTTTGGGGCCGATCCGGTCGCTGAGGGCGCCGAAGACGGGTTTGAGGAACACCTCCGAGATGTCATACAGCGCCAGGAGGATGCCCAGATTAAGCAGTGTGAGGCCGATGTTTCCACTCTGGGCGCCCAAGCCCGCCGCGATGCTGTGCGCCCCGAACGCGGTGACGAATCCTGCCGCATAGAGCGGGCCGGTCGAGGGACGGGTGGCAAGGCGGGAGCCGGAGGGGGTCACATCGGCGAGTGTAACAACTGTTCCAGCCCGGCCCAGCTCAGCGGGGTTCGGCCGGTGCTGGGATTCCCCACGTCTTGCTGTGACGCCGGTGTTTGACTCGGCGTGTTGCCGGGGCGCGCCGAGTTTGCGGCCGAAACCTGGGGAATTTCGGCGGCAGGCCTGTCCGAAAGAAGCGCCGGAGCCAGTCCGGAAAGCGAGTATTTTTTGTCTTCACAAATCCCTGAAGCTGAGTAGTGTGCGGGGTATGGAGACCGTCATCAGGACCGTGGGTTTGCACAAGCAATCCGGCGGTACGACGGCGGCTTGGAGCGGTGCGTGGTGGATGCTCGCCATCGCTGGGGTCGCCGCAGCCGTGGCCATGACGGCTATGCAGCGGCGGGAAACGGCGTTGCCGTGAAGGCGGGGGTAGCTGCGGCGGGCAACGAAGCGGAGGTTCATGCCGCCGTCGAACTGGCTGCGGCAGGTTTCTACGCCGCAGGCTTCCCCAAGATGCCGGCCCGGGCGCTGATGGCCCTGGTCTCGTCCGAGGAGGGGCGGCTCACCGCGGCGGAGCTGTCGGAAAAGCTCGGGGCGAGTGCGGCGGCGGTGTCCGGCGCGGTCCGGTACCTGCAGACGGTGGGCTTCGTCCAGCGCGTCTCCCGGCCGGGCAGCCGCCGCGACATCTATGCGCTCCACGACGACGAATGGTACATCGCCTCCACCCGCCGGAGCCCCGTCTACCAGAGCCTTGCTGCCCTGACCGACGGCGTGGCGGAGGCTTTGCCGGCAGAATCGGCTGCCGGTGCGAGGGTCGCGGAAATGGGCCGTTTCTACAGGTTCCTCGCGGCCCGCATGCCCTCGCTCCTGGACGAATGGGAGCGGGAACGCGAAAGCTGGGGCCGGGACACCGCACCGTCATCAGCCATGTCCCCGGGAGGTTCGCCGTGACCATCATCGATAACGCCGTGTACGTGGACGGGCTGCGCACCCAGGACCCTGGAAGCCTGGATGAAACCTACTTCGCGCTCCGACAGCGTGAGGGGATGGCGTGGATCGGGCTGTACCGGCCGGATGCCGAGGAACTGCAGTCCGTGGCAGAGGAGTTCGACCTCAACCCCCTCGCCGTGGAGGATGCCCTCGCAGGGCACCAGCGCGCGAAGCTGGAGCACTACGGCGAATGCGTGTTCCTGGTCCTGCGGCCCGCCCGGTACCTGGACGACGTCGAAAAGGTGGACTTCGGCGAGATCCACGTCTTTGTGGGACAGGACTACGTGGTGACCGTCCGGCACGCCGAATCTCCGGACCTCGCGAGGGTCCGCCGCCGGATGGAGGCGATGCCGGAGTTCCTCGCGCTGGGCCCGGACGCCGTCCTCTACGGAATCCTGGACCAGGTGGTGGACGAGTACGAGCCGGTTGCGGCGGGGCTGGAAAACGACATCGACGAGATCGAGGATGACCTCTTCGGCGCCGACCCGGAGGTTTCCCGCCGGATCTACGAATTGTCCCGCCAGGTCATCACCTTCCAGCGCGCCACCAGCCCCCTGGCGGGCATCCTGCAGGTCCTGACGGCCGGGACGCCGGAGCGGGTGCCCGATCCGGAACTCCAGGACCATCTCCGTGATGTGCTGGACCACGTGCTGCGGCTCAACGAACGCGTGGCCTCATTCCGCGCACTGCTGCAGAACGCGCTCGCCGTCAACGCGGCGCTCGTGGCCCAGCGGCAGAACGACGAGATGCGCCGCCTCACCGAGTCCAGCTTCGCACAGAGCGAGCAGGTTAAACGGATCTCGTCCTGGGCCGCCATCCTCTTCGCCCCGACGCTCGTGGGAACAATTTACGGCATGAACTTCCGCTCGATGCCGGAACTGGACTGGGTGTTCGGCTACCCGTTCGCACTGGGCCTGATGATTGCCATGGGGCTGGTTCTCTACTGGACGTTCCGGCACAACAAGTGGATCTAGGGCCCGGCTCCGGGATCTGACTTCGCCCGCTGCTTCCCCTACGATGGCTTACTACGAAGATCGTAAGCCTACTTAGCATCAAGGAAGCGAGAGCATGTTGGACCACAACGAAGCACCCCTGCTGGACGCCATGGAGCGCTACCACAGCCTGGACCGCTACGGCTTCACTCCGCCCGCACACCGGCAGGGCCGCGGGGCTGACCCCCGCGTGCGCCGGATCCTCGGGGGTGACGCGTTCCATTCCGATGTCCTGGCCTCTGCGGGCCTGGACGACCGTTCATCCTCCGGCGGGTACCTCAAGAAAGCCGAGCAGCTCATGGCCGATGCCGTGGGCGCGCAGCAGGCCTTCTTCTCCACCTGCGGCAGTTCCCTTTCGGTCAAGGCTGCAGTCCTTGCCGTGGCCGCTGGCAAAGGTGACCTGCTGGTCAGCCGGGACGCGCACAAGTCGATCACGGCCGGGCTGGTGTTTTCTGGCGTTCAGCCGCGCTGGATCCGGCCCCGCTGGGACACCAAGCTGCACCTGGCCCACCCGCCGTCACCGGCGGATGTGGAGGAGATGTGGGAACGGTATCCGGAGGCTGCCGGAGCGCTGATTGTCAGCCCCACGCCCTACGGGACCTGTGCGGACATCGCCGGCATCGCGAAGGTCTGCCATGACCGGGGTAAGCCCCTCATCGTCGATGAGGCGTGGGGCGCACACCTGCCTTTCCACGAGGGCCTTCCCACCTGGGCGATGAGTGCCGGCGCGGATGTCTGCGTGGTGTCCGTGCACAAGATGGGTGCCGGATTCGAGCAGGGCTCGGTCTACCACGTCCAAGGCGATCTCGTGGACCCGGCGCACCTGTCCGAGTGCGCGGACCTGCTGATGACCACCAGCCCGAACGTCATTTTGTACTCGGCCATGGATGGCTGGCGCCGCCAAATGGTCCAGCACGGGACCGAACTCCTGGGCAATGCGCTGGACCTGGCCCGAAGGCTGCGCCGCGACATTGACGCGCTTCCGGGAATCCATGTGCTCGAAGATGAGCTTCTGGCGGCCGAGTCCTCGCACGACCTGGACCGCATGCAGATCCTGATGGACCTCTCCGAACTGGGCATCAGCGGTTACCAGGGGGCCGACTGGCTGCGCGAACACCGCCGGCTGGACATGGGCCTCAGCGACCACCGCCGCATCATGGCAACACTGTCCATGGCCGACGACGACGCCTCCGCGCAGCGGCTTCTGGAGGCCTTGCAGGCGCTCATCGAAGCTGCGCCGACGCTTCCCGCACCTGCCCGCATCTCCTTGCCCTCGCCGTCGGAGCTGGAACTGGAGACGGTGGCCCTCCCGCAGGACGCTTTCTTCGGCCCCCGGGAGGACGTTCCGGCCAGGGAAGCGGCAGGACGGGTGGCTGCCGAGCAGATCACGCCCTACCCGCCCGGGATCCCGGTGATTGTCCCGGGGGAGAGGATCAACGAGGCGGTCATCGAGTATCTCGAGTCCGGCCTCAAGGCAGGCATGGTCCTGCCCGATCCGGCCGACCCGTCGCTGGGCACCATCCGGGTGGTTAAGGAGTAGCAGCCGAGGCTGGCCGCGGCCGCTCAAGCCAGTCTCCGCGGCCCGGCCCCCGCTCCTCCCCGCAGGGGCCCTGTCAGTGGCCGCTTGTACAGTGGGTCCATGCCTACAGCGCCGCCTGACCTGCCCGCCATCGAGGAACTCGTGGCCGGTGCGCACGTGGTCAGCCTGCCCATGCGCGTGAAGTTCCGCGGCATCATGGAGCGCGAGTCGCTGCTGCTGCGCGGTCCGGCCGGCTGGGGTGAGTTCTGCCCCTTCCCCGAGTATGGCGACGCCGAAGCGTCCCGTTGGCTGGCCGCAGCCATCGAGGCCGGCTGGGCAGGCTTTCCCGAACCGCTGCGGTCGGTGATCCCGGTCAATGCCACGGTTCCGGCAGTTGCGGCTGAACGCGTGCCGGAGGTCCTTGCCCGCTTTGGCCGGGTGGACGCGGTCAAGGTGAAGGTCGCCGAGCGCGGCCAGACGCTCGACGACGACGCCGCCCGCCTCGCCGCTGTCCGCTCCGCGCTTCCGGACGCCGCCATCCGCGTGGACGCGAACGGCGGCTGGGACGTCCCCACTGCCGTCAAGGCACTCACCCGGCTGGCCGGCGTCGGACTTGAATACGCTGAGCAGCCCGTTCCCACCATCGAGGGCCTGGCCGAGGTGCGGCGCGCTTTGCAATTGGCGGGCACACCGGTCCTGGTCGCGGCCGATGAAAGCGTCCGCAAGGAGTCCGACCCCCTGAGGGTGGCCCGGGCCGGAGCGGCGGACCTGATCGTGGTCAAGGTGGCACCGCTCGGGGGAGTGCGGCGCGCCCTGGACATCGTGGCGCAGGCCGGGCTTCCCGCCGTGGTCAGTTCGGCGCTGGACACGTCGGTGGGGATCCGCGCGGGCCTTGCGCTGGCGGCCGCCCTTCCCGAGCTGCCGTATGCGTGCGGGCTGGGGACGGTATCCCTGTTCGAATCGGACGTCACCACGGATCCTTTGGTGGCCGACGACGGCGCGATCCGCCTCCGCGACGTCAGCGCCGACGCCGGGCTGCTTGAGCAGTATGCAGCGTCCCGGGAACGCCGCGACTGGTGGCTGGCCCGGCTCCGCCGCGTCCACGCATTACTGCAGGTCACAAGCGGTTAACCGGAACTTCACCTTGCTGACTACTTGACGTAGAAATCGGCTGACAGGGTGGGCGGGACCTCATAGAAACACCCTGGAAGGCCCCCATGTCTGAAACGACTGCCCGCAAATTTCCGCTCCTGCCGATGCTCGGCCATACCAAGGGCAAGCGCAGTGCTGTCACCTGTGCGCTCAAGTGCGACAAGGCCTGCGCCGGCGACGTCTGCAACACCAGCTCCAACAGCTACTTCCGCGACATCGCCTCCGCCACGATGTCCCGCCGCGCCGCCCTGGGCCTGGGCGCCGCGGGTGCCCTCGCCGTCGTACTCGGTTCCGCGGTGACCTCCGCTGAACCAGCCTCCGCAGCCGGTCTGTCGAAGGCGGCGAAGGAGGGCTTCGGCAAGTCCAAGCTGCAGTTCACGGCCATCGCGCCGGTGGACAAGGCGGTGGATGCCTTCACCGTTCCCGAAGGATTCACCTGGCAGCCCATCATCCGCTGGGGTGACCCGCTCTTCAACGACTCGCCGGACTTCGACCTGGGCAAGCAGACCGCAGCGGCCCAGGCCCGCCAGTTCGGCTACAACAACGACTACACGGACATCCTGGAGATCCCGGACAGCAAGGGCCGCCGCGCTGTCCTGTTCACCAACCACGAGTACACCAACGAGAACATCATGGTCCCGGCCGGATATGACGCCGCGGAGACCCGCGCCATCGGCCGCGCAGCCCATGGCCTCGCCGTCGTGGAACTGGAACGCAAGAACACCACCAAACCCTGGGCCTACATCAAGGGCGCGCCGCTGAACCGCCGCTTCCTCTCCGACACCACCTACGAACTGACCGGCCCCGTTGCCGGCTCGGCCCTCGTCAAGACCGTGGCCGACCCCGCCGGCAAGGCCATCAAGGGCACGTTCGGCAACTGCTCGGGCGGCACCACCCCCTGGGGCACCATCCTTTCCGGCGAAGAAAACTTCAACGGCTACTTTGTTTCCCCCGGCACGTCCACTTCCGACAAGCGCTACGGCCTGACGTCCAAGCCGACAGCCCGCCAGTGGGAACTCGACGACAAGCGCTTCGACACCCGCAACGCGGGCTATGAGAACGAGGCCAACCGCTTTGGCTGGATCGTTGAAGTGGACCCGTTCGACCCCACCTCCACGCCCCGCAAGCACTCTGCGATGGGGCGCTTCAAGCACGAGGGTGCTTCGACTACCTCTACAAATTCGTCTCCAAGGACACCTACCGTGAGGGTGACCGCAAGCACAACATGGGGCTGCTTTCCGAGGGCGACCTGTACGTCGCCAGGTTCACCGGCAACTCGCCGGCAGCCGACATCACGGGCACGGGGGCTGTGCCGGCAGACGGCGCCTTCGACGGCTCCGGCGAATGGCTGCCCCTGGTGGTCGGCGGCAAGTCCGCGGTCTACGGGATGTCCGTCGAAGAGGTCCTCGTGTACACCCGCCTGGCCGCGGACAAGGTTGGCCCCACCAAGATGGACCGCTGCGAGGACGTCCAGCCCAGCCTGCACACCGGCAAGGTCTACGTCGCCTGCACCAACAACACCAACCGCGGAACCGGTACCAATGAAGCCGCCACGGAGGTGAACCCGCGCAACCAGAACCGCGACGGCCACATCGTGGAAATCACCGAGACCGGCGACCAGGCTTCCACCAGGTTCAACTGGAACCTGCTGTTGGTCTGCGGCGATCCGGCCCTGCCCCGCGCCACCTACTTCTCCGGGTTCCCGGCGGACAAGGTCTCACCCATTTCCTGCCCGGACAACCTAGCGTTCGACTCGGTGGGCAACCTCTGGATCTCCACCGACGGCGCCCCCTCCACCATCGGCTACAACGACGGCCTCTTCAAGGTCACGCTGGATGGCGCCGAGCGCGGCAAGGTGGAACAGTTCCTCGCCGTTCCGCGCGACGCCGAGACCTGCGGACCCATCATCCACGACGAGGAACGCACCGTGTTCGTCGCGGTTCAGCACCCGGGTGAGGAAGGCACCTTCGACCAGCCCAACTCCTACTTCCCGGATTACGTTGCCGCAGGTACGATGCCGGCAGCGGGCCAGGTGCGTGCCCCGCGTCCCGCCGTGGTCCAGGTGTTCCGCAGCTAGGTTTTCCCTGGACGCGCCATCACCTTTCGCGGGTTTTCCCGTGACGCGCCATCACCTTTCGCGGGTTTTCCCGCGACGCGCCATCACCTTTCGGTCCACAGCGGCAGGAGGTGATGGGGCGTCGGGGGTTTTGGTGCAGGAGGTGATGGGGCGTCGTGGGGTGGCAGACTGGTTTGGTGACTTCGCTGAACGAACCTGCCCCCGACGCCTCCCACACTTCCGACGCAGATTCTTCCGACGCGGAACCCTCGCTGACGGCCTTGGCTGCGGCGCGGATCGCCGTAGGGGCATTGGTCGACGGCGGCGTGCAGCACGTGGTGGTCTCGCCGGGTTCCCGGTCGGCGCCCATGGCATACGCGCTGGCTGAGGCTTCGGCGCAGGGCCGGATGGAACTGTTGGTCCGCATCGACGAGCGTTCCGCCGGCTTTACCGCCCTTGGTTTGGCCCTGTCCACCGGGTCGCCGGCCGCCGTCCTGACCACGTCCGGGACCGCCGTCGGAAACCTGCTCCCGGCGGTGATGGAGGCCAACCACGCCGCGGTCCCCCTGATCGTCCTCTCCGCGGACCGGCCTGACGAGCTCCGCGGAACCGGCGCCAACCAGACCACCGTCCAGCCCGACATTTTCGGCGACCAGGTGCGGTTCGCCGTCGACGTTCCCGCGGGCTCCAACCCGGAAAGGGCCGTCCAGACAGGTCTCTCCGCCGCCACCGGCGCGTTCCCGGATCTGGCCCCGGGGCCTGTTCAGCTCAACCTTGCCTTCCGTGATCCGCTGGTTCCGGAGCCGTCCGACCGGTTATCCGCGCCGGCTGAACACCAGCGCTACCGCATCGGCACGGAGCCGCTCATTATGAACCTGCCGCCCGCCTCCACGGACCTGCCCGAGCGCCGGACCGTGGTGGTAGCCGGCCACGACGCCGGTCCGGTCGCCGAGGCCTTCGCCCGCGCCCACGGCCTGCCGCTGCTGGCGGAGCCTTCCTCGAATGCCCGCTTCGGGCCGAACGCCGTGGGACCGTACCGGCTGCTGCTGGAGCACTTCGGGCCTGGTGCAGCGCAGCCCATCGAACGGGTCGTGTTGTTCGGCCGGCCCACGTTGTCCCGGCCGGTGGCGGCCCTCCTTGCACGCGCAGACGTGCCGTCCGCTCTGTACCAGCCGGTTCCCGTCGCCTGGTACGAGCCCGGCAGGCGCACCGAACTGCCCCTGGAAAACCTCGCCGACCTCGCAGACTTCGCCGGCCGCGGCCCGTCCGACTGGCTGGACACCTGGCTGCTCGCGGGTTCGGCAGCCCAGCACGCACTGGACCTTGTCCTCGCCGAAAACGCGCCGGCCACCGGCCCGTCCGTAGGGTCACTCGTCTGGAAGCACACCCGCGGGCAGCTGATGTTGGGTTCCTCGAACGGCATCCGGGACGTGGACCTGGCCGGTCTGCCCGCGCCCGAGCCCGCCGCCACCGTCTACGCCAACCGGGGCCTGGCAGGGATCGACGGTACCATCTCCACCGCCACCGGCATCGCCCTTGGCGGCCGGCAGGAAACCACTGTCCTCCTGGGCGACGTCACGTTCCTGCACGACGCCGGGAGCCTGCTGGTTGGGGCAGGGGAGGAGCAGCCGCAGCTTCGGATCGTGGTCCTCAACGATTCCGGCGGGGCCATCTTCGACCTGCTGGAACACGGCGCGGTGCGTGAGGCCGGAACGTACGGTGACGCCGTCGAACGCCTCTTCGGTACCCCGCACTCAGTGGACATTGCGGCACTCGCTGCAGCGTACGGCGTCGGGCACAGCCCGGTCAGTACGACGGCGGCACTCGCCGAAGCGCTCGCCCGGCCGGTGGAAGGCCGCAGCATCATCGAAGTCCGCACGGATCGCAGCGGCCTCCGCGCCCTGCATGCCCGGATCAAGGAGGCCGTTGCCGTGGCCGTCGGGGGAGTGCTGGCGCGGTGACGCGTCAACGTCAGGCTGCTGTGTCGATCCAACATGGGACACCCTGCGGGTAGGTCCGTTGGCTCATGTCCCGTTCCTGTTCACGCTTTCCTTCATCGCCGCTTCGAAGGCAGGCAGGCTGCGTTCGATCATGCCCTCGTTGGCCGTAAGGGAGATCCGGAAGAAACCCGGCGTCTCAAACAGCACGCCCGGGAAAACAAAGACATCCCGGCGGACGAGTGCCTCCGTGAATGCCTCGTCGTCCGGAATCGGGGACGTCACATACAGGTAGAACGTGCCCTCCGGCCGGTGGACGAGGTAACCCATGCCACCCAGGGCATCGACAAGCCGGTCCCGGCGCCGCTGCAGCTGTCCGACGTCGATGGAGAACTTCTCCAGTTCGGGAAGCGCGTGCTGCAGCAGGGCGTTCGGGTACACCCATCCCATCGCTACCTGCAGGCCGGTGATGGCCGGGCGCATCTCCTCCCGTTGCGGCATCGCCGGTGGCAGCGCCAGGTAGCCCACCCGCTGGCCGGGGGACAGGTGGGTTTTGCCGTAGGAGTAGGCAAGCAGCGTGTGCGCATAAAACTCCACCGGACTGTGGAAGCGGACGCCCTCGAACACAATCCGGTTGTAGGCCTCGTCCGAGACCAGGTAGATCCGCTGGCCGATCCTGGCCGAGGCCGCCTCCAAGAGTTCCGCCAGCCGGAGCAGCAGTTCGGGAGGATAGATCCGTCCCGTGGGGTTGTTGGGCGAATTGACGATCACAACCCTGGTGCGCTCAGTGATGGCAGCGCCGATGGCGTCGAGGTCCAGGTCGAACGTCGTGGTGTTGACCTTTACCTTCACGGGAACGAGTCCGGCCTCAAGGATCAGCGGCTCGTACAGGAACCACGGCGGCAGGCTGAATATAACCTCATCACCCGGATCGGCGACCGTTTTCAGCGCCAAGGCGATGGCGGCAAAGCCGCCGGTGGTGAGGTAGATATCCTCCATCCGGAATGGCACGTCCAGCAGCCGCTGCAGGGATTCCGCGGCAGCCTCCCGGGCGGCCTCGCCGTTGGTCTGGTAGGCGAACCACTGGTCATTCTGCGGAGTAAGGGCGTCCCGCAACGTACTGACGTAACGGTCGGCCGGCATCTGGTGCGGGTTGCCGAACGTGAAATCGCAGACGTCGGACTGGCCCTTCCGGCGCAGGCTGGCCGCCGTGATGTAGGCGTCCACCCGCTGAAATGAGGGAATTGATGCCAGCCCTGCAGCTCGATCAGATACCGCAGACGTGGCCCGGGATGTGGTTGTCCGATCTGTCATAGCAGCGCTCCTCTTAATGACCGGCCGGGATGGACGGAGCCGGATGGGCAGCGCGCTGCTGAGCCAGTGGAGGCTGTAGAGGGACCATTGTGGGCTCCCGCACGCGGCGAAGTAAAGGGCCGGCTGGAACGAAAGCCGGCATCGGTTGGCGCGTCCCGCCGTCGTACGCTGCTCTGCTGCCTTTTGACAGACAGAACTCGATATAACGCGCAAATGCCCTGTCGCTGCCGGAATTCCGGTAGCGACAGGGCATCTGTGCGTCGAAAGCGAATCAGGGGGTCGCGGGTGCGCCTATTCCTCGATCTCGATGTGCGTTGGATCCAGCACGCGGCGCAGGAACTCCTTGGTGCGCGGCTGCGTAGGGGCGGAAATGACCTGCTCGGCCACGCCTTCCTCCACCACCACGCCGCCGTCCATAAACACCACGCGGTCGGCCACTTCACGAGCGAAGCCCATCTCGTGGGTCACCACCAGCATGGTCATACCCTCCTTGGCGAGGTTGCGCATTACGGAGAGGACATCGCCCACCGTTTCCGGGTCCAGGGCGGACGTGGGCTCGTCGAAGAGCATCAGTTCGGGGTCCATGCTGAGCGCCCGGGCAATGGCCACGCGCTGCTGCTGGCCGCCGGACAGCTGGTCCGGGAACCGGTCGGCGAGGTGTCCCAGCCCGACGCGCTCAAGGTTGTGCATGGACACCTTGTCCGCCTCAGCCTGTGACCGCTTGAGGACCTTGGTCTGGGCGATGGAGCAGTTGCGCTTGGCATCCAGGTGCGGGAAGAGGTTGAACTGCTGGAACACCATGCCCACCTTGCGGCGCATTTTGTCGATGTCCACGTCAGGGTGGGTGGCTTCAAAGCCGCCCACGTGGATGCTGCCCTGGTTGGGCTGCTCCAGCAGGTTGACGCAGCGCAGCAGGGTGGATTTGCCGGAACCGGAGGGCCCGATCAGGCACACCACCGCGCCCGGCGCCACGTCCAGGCTGATCCCCTTCAATACCTCGTTGGTCCCGTAGGACTTGCGCAGGTCCTTGATGGACACCCCGGCGGCGTGCACGGTGGCCGTACCACCGCGCGGGTTGTTGACGACGTCGTTCATGGTCTTCCCTGCCTATCGCTTGGTCCGCGCGGAGCGGCTTTCGAACTTCCGGGCCAGGAGGCTCAGCGGGATGGTGATCACCAGGTAGAAGGCGCCGGCCACCAGCAGCGGGGTCAGTCCGGCACCCAGGCTGGAGATGCCGTCGCGGCCGAACTTAGTCAGCTCGTACTGGGATGCGGTGAGGCCCAGGACGTAGATCAGCGAGGAGTCCTTGGTGAGCAGGATGACCTCGTTGGTCAGCGGCGGCAGGACGATCTTGAAGGCCTGCGGAATCACGATGGTCACCATGGCGCGCCACTGCGGCATGCCCAGGGAGCGGGCGGCTTCGAGCTGGCCCTTGGGCACTGCCTGCAGGCCGGCCCGGAGGGTCTCGGCGATGTAGGCGGAGGCCACGATGCCCAGCGACACCATGACCACCAGGGTGATGTTCCACGAGACGCCGAACGCCAGGGGCACGCCGTAACCGAAGGCGATGAACACCAGCAGGGCAGGGATGCCGCGGAAGAACTCGATGTACCCGGTGGCGATCCAGCGGTACAGCGGGAAGCTGGAGAGCTTCATCAGGGCAAGCAGCAGGCCGCCGGAGAGGCCCACGATAAAGCCGAGGAACGTGTAGATCAGGGTGTTGACCAGGCCGGTGGTGAAGATGCCGGGGAACATCGGCCCGATTTTGGCGAAGTTGAAGACGCTGTTGCCGATGGTCTTCCAGTCGGTGGCCAGGATCAGCGCGGCGATGGCCACAACAAAGATTCCGGCCTGGACATACAGGCTTACTCTGGCTCGCTGACGTGCGGTCATTGCCATGGGGCGCTCACATTCGTTGTGCGTGGCAGAGGCCCCGGACGGACTGCGGTACAGCCCGTCCGGGGCCCCAGCTGCGTAGTTCTGAGGGCCGTGAAGGAGCCAAGGCGGGGAAGCCTCAGGCCTGCGCGGCGACTACAGGGCGGTGGCTACTTGGCGGTCTCGCCGAACCAGGTGGTCTTGAACTTCTCCAGCGTGCCGTCGTCGGTCAGGCGCTTCAGGGTGCCGTTGACCTTCTCCGCCATAGCGGTGTTGCCCTTCTTAATGGAGATGCCAAGCTGCTCGCCGGTGGCAAAGTCCTCAACGCTCTTGAACTTGGGGTTGTCCTTGATGGCGTAGCCCAGCACGGACTGGTTGCCAAGTGCCGCGTCGATGGTGCCGGCCTGCAGTGCCTGGACCAGGAGGCCGGTGTCCTCGAACTGCTGGGCTTCGATTCCCTTGTCCTTGGCGTAGTCGGCGCCGGTGGTGGCCTGCTGGACGCCGACCTTCTTGCCCTTGGCATCGTCCAGGCTCTTGATGCCGGAGCTGTCGCTGGCAACCAGGGCCAGGTCGTCATCCAGGTACGGGCTGGAGAAGTCCATGACGGACTTGCGGGTGTCCGTGATGGAGATGGAGGAGATGCCCAGATCGCACTGGGTCAGGGCGGTGCCGGTTTCGATGGCCTCGAAGGAGCTGTCCACGATGCTCAGTTCGGCGCCGAGGTCCTTCGCCACCTCGTTCGCAATGTCCACGTCGTAGCCGACTGTCTTCCCGTCCTTCTCGAACTCGAAAGGCTCATACGGGATATCAGAGCAGACCGTGAGCTTGCCGGAGTTGATGAGCTGGACGCCGCCTTGGGACGCTGCCGGGGTGGAGCTTCCGCCGCCGCAGGCCGTGAGGGTGAGGGCGCCAACGGCGAAGAGTGCTGCTGCCTTGGCGGTCATTTTGGCCGTGGCCAGGGACTTGAGCTGCATGTTTCTTACCTTTTGTTGCAGGAGTATGCGGTACTAAATCGGTTCATAGTGTAGCGCCCAATAAGAGATGTGCATCACAGGAAACTTAGTTTCACTATTGGATAACTAAATTACTCCTGTTTTCAAGCCTAGGCGAAGCAACGCTGTCTCAGATACCGGACTCGCTGGTTTAGTTCTTGATTCCCAGGGATTCGAGCATCGGGCGGAACTTCGCCCAGGTCTCGGCGAGTTCGGCTTCCGGCTGTGAGCCATCGACTATTCCGCAGCCGGCATATAGACGGACAGTGTCCGGCCCTTCGATAACGGCGCCGCGCAGCGCGATGCCCCATTCACCGTTTCCGGCGGCGTCCAGCCATCCGACCGGCCCGGCGTACGGCCCGCGGTCCAGGTGCTCCAGCTTGCGGATCAGGGCGCCGGCCACCTGGGTGGGAGTGCCGCAGACGGCGGCCGTCGGGTGCAGAGCGTTGATCAGCGCCAGGCAGGTGGGCACGTGGCCTTCCACCTCAGCCAGCTCGGCCTTCACGTCCGACGCCAGGTGCCACACGTTCGGCAGCTCCAGGATGAATGGCTCGTCGTGGGCGTTCATTGCCTCGGAAAACGGCGCCAGCTGGGTGGTCAACGACTGGATGGCGATCTCGTGTTCGTGCCGCTGCTTCTCCGACCCCGCCAGGACCCGGGTGGCGTAGTCCATGGGAAGCCCGTCTTCGCCGTGGGCATCACGGCGGTCCAAAGTGCCGGCCAGGACGCGGGCCTGCGCAGTCCGCCCCTCCACCTGGATCAGCATCTCCGGCGTCGCGCCCACCAGGCCGTCCACGCCGTACGTCCAGCATTCGCGGTACCGCCCGGCGAGCTCCCGCAGCACCTTCGCTGCATTGACGCCAGTGGGCACGGTGGCCACGATGTCGCGCGCGAGCACCAGCTTTTCCAGCGCCCCGGTCCGGATCTCGGCCACCCCCGCGGCGACCGCCGCCTTCCAGTCCTCCTCGTTGAGCGAGCCCGTATGCAGGGTTGCCCCGGCAGCCAGGGGCAGGGGACGTACGACGGCGCCGCCCGCGCGGGCGGGAAGACCTCCGGAGGTGCCGTCCCCCGCAGCGTCCGCTGCCGCCGTCGTGCTGCCGGCTGCGGAACCGCCGCCCAGCCAGTGGTCCAGGGCGGCGAGGGCGCCTTCCCTGGTGAGGGGACCGTCGTCGAACGTCAGCTGGGTGAGCCAGACCTGGCCGTCGCGGACTCCCACCACAATGGCGGGCACGATCAGCCGGGACTCGTGGGCCGATGTTTTGGAGAAAGCGAAAGAGCCGAAGGCTACGGGACCTGTGCCCGGAAGCCCCACGGAGTCCGAGATCTCGGCTTCGAGGACGAGGTGGCGCCACCAGATGTCCGCCTCGAGGAAGCGCTCGGGGCCGGTGGCGGTGAAGCGGGCGATCTCGCCGAATCCCACCAGTCCGGCCTCCCGGCGGGTCCAGCAGAGGACGTCGTCCCGGACCAAAAACGACGGCAGCCCCCCGCCGAATTGTTGGCCATCAAGGGGGACTGTCAAGGTGCGGAACGTGCTGGTCATGATTGCTCCACGGTACTCCCTTTTATTGAACGGGCAGCGTAGACCCTGATGCCTTGAGCTGTGCATACCCTCGGACTGCCCGCCGGCGTAGCCTTCAGCTATGGACTCCGAGGTCCGCATCCTTCAGCTCAATACCGGGATCACGGTACCGTGCCTGCTGCAGGGCGACCCCCACGCGAAGCCCCTGCTGCTGCTGCATGCGTGGGGCGAATCGCGCCGGAGCTTCGACCGGCTGGTCCCGCTCCTTCCGGAATTCAGGATCGCAGCGCCGGACCTGCGCGGCCAGGGAGACGCAGACAAACCAGGGAACGGCTACTCGCTAAAAGACCAGGCCGCGGACGCGGCAGCCATCCTCGATGCCCTGCAGCTGGAGTCCGCAGCCGTGCTGGGGTCCTCGAGTGGCGGCTACGTGGCACAGCAGCTGGCGGTCGGTGACCCGGACCGCGTGGACGCCCTCGTGCTGGTGGGCGCACCCCTGACCCTCCACGGCAGGCCGGCGGTTGCGGAGGAGATAGAGGCCCTGGCCGGGCCGGTCGATGAGGACTGGGTGCGGCGGTCGCTGCAGTGGTTTCCGTTGGGCAGGCCGGTGCCGGATTGGTATCTCGAGGACCGGGTGCGGGATGGCGTAAAAATGCCGGCACACGTCTGGAAGGGCGTACTCCAAGGGCTCTATCAGGCAACACCGCCAACGGAAGCAGGCGCCGTCACCGCTCCAACCTTGATCCTGCGGGGTGAACAGGACGAATTCCTGCCGCGTGCAGGTCACGAAACCCTTGCGGCTCGGATCCCGCGCTCAATCCTGAAGTCCTATCCCGGCGTCGGCCATCTGGTGCTTTGGGAGGTTCCGGAGCAGGTGGCGGCGGACACAAACGCTTTCCTGCAGTAGCGCCGCAGGTCAGCGCCGGTGCGGCGAAGTCCGCCTTGGTCCGGACCCTCCTGAACATTTGAGACAATGTCATGGTGAACCGAGCATCCTTGGATAAGCGTCCGGACGAAGTAGCCACGATGTTTGACGACGTCGCACCTAAATACGACGTGGTCAACGATGTCCTGTCGATGGGGCAGACCCGCCGCTGGCGCAAGGTTGTGGTGGAAGCCATGGAAGTCTCCAGGGGGCAGCGGGTCCTGGATCTGGCGGCTGGCACCGGCACGTCGAGCGAGCCATATGCCGATGCGGGCATAGATGTGGTGGCGTGCGACTTCTCCCTCGGAATGCTCAAGGTCGGCAAGCGCCGCCGCCCGGACATCGACTTCATCGCCGGTGACGCCACCAACCTGCCGTTCGCCGACAATACCTTCGACGCCACCACCATCTCCTTCGGCCTGCGCAACGTCAACGAGCCCAAAAAGGCTCTGCAGGAGATGCTCCGCGTCACCAAGCCCGGCGGCCGTCTGGTCATCGCCGAGTTCTCACAGCCCGTGGTCCCGCTCTGGCGAACGATGTACACGGAATATCTGATGCGCGCCCTGCCGGCCATCGCCGTGAAGGTCGCCTCGAATCCGGACGCCTACGTCTACCTCGCCGAGTCCATCCGCGCCTGGCCGGACCAGGACCACCTGGCCGCTTGGCTCCAGGATGCCGGCTGGGACAACGTCACCTACCGCAACCTGACCGGCGGCATCGTGGCCGTCCACGCGCGCCTTCAAGCCCGCTTTGGCGTCCAATGGCGGCGCTGCTGCCATCGCCGCGCACAAGGGCCCGGTGGCCAAGCTGCGCCGCAACATCACGCGCTGACCTGTGACAGTACTGATTGTCGGCGCGGGCCCGGCCGGCTCCACCGCCGCGTACTACCTTGCCAGGGCGGGCCTCGACGTCACCGTCCTGGAGAAGACGAGCTTCCCGCGTGAGAAGGTTTGCGGCGACGGCCTCACCCCGCGGGCCGTCCGTGAAATCCAGAAGCTGGGCCTGCCGCACCCTGAAGACGACGGCTGGCGCCGCAACAAGGGCCTTCGCCTGATCGCCGGCGGCCGCACGGTTGAGCTGCCCTGGCCCGAGGTGTCCGACTTCCCGCAGTACGGCCTGATCCGCACCCGGCTCGGCTTCGACGAGGAACTGGCCCGCCACGCCCAGGCGGCCGGCGCCGAAATCCTTGAGCGCCACAGCGTCACCGAAGCGCTGCGGGACGACGACGGCCGGGTCACCGGCGTCCGGGCCGCCGTCCTGGACGAGTCCGGACGCAAGACGGGGCAGACGCACGAGTTCAGTGCCGACGTCGTTCTCGCCGCTGACGGCAACTCCACGCGAACCGCCGTGTCGCTCGGCATCCAGAAGCGCGACGACCGCCCACTGGGGGTGGCGGTGCGTACGTATTTCACCTCGCCGCGCACTGACGACGACTGGATGGAAGGCTGGCTTGAGCTTCCCGGCCGCGACGGAAAACTGTTGCCCGGTTACGGCTGGGTGTTCGGCGTGGGCGACGGCACCTCCAACGTGGGCCTGGGCATCCTGAACTCGTCCAAGGAATTCGGCAAGCTCGACTACAAGCAGGTCCTGCGCGAATGGACCGCCGGCATGCCGGCCGAATGGGGCTTCACGCCGGAAAACCAGGTGGGCGAGATCCGCGGGGCCGCGCTGCCTATGGGCTTCAACCGCACCCCGCATTACTCGCCGGGCATGCTCCTGCTGGGCGACGCGGGCGGCATGGTCTCCCCGTTCAATGGCGAGGGCATCTCCTACGCCATGGAGTCGGCCCGCTTCGCTGCTGAGTTCATTATCGACGCCTCCTCGCGCCGTGCCTCCTCGGGCGGAACGTACGACGCCGACGCGCACCTCGCGCGCTACGCGGACTATGTGCGTGAGCAGTGGGGCTCGCACTTCACCCTGGGCCGGGCGTTCGCCGCCCTGATCGGCAAGCCAGCCGTTATGAAGCTTGCGCTGCGTACCGGCATGCCCATCCCGGTACTCATGCGGTTCGTGGTCCGGCTCCTGGCCAACCTCACGGACCCCGCCGCCAAGGGCTTCGAGGACCGGGTGATCCGGGTTCTGGAGTCGCTGGTTCCGGCCACATCCAATACATCCGCCACTCCGTCGGCTTCGAATCAGCGGTATCCGCAACAAAAAGTTAGGGTTAACCCGTGACCAACCCCGCAGACCACAGCTGGACGCACGCCGGACACGGCCTGCCGGACTCCGAACCCAGCCTGAACACCACCGCCATCGCCACCGGCCTGCAGCTGCCCGCGGGGTTCGCCGCCATCGCCGGGGATGCCGAGCTGGGGCCGGCCATCACCAACAACCTGGCCCGGGTGGAGAAGAAGCTCCGCGAAGCCATCGCCAACTCGGACCCGCTGGCTGACGCGACGTCGCGCCACCTGGTGGAGGCCGGCGGCAAGCGGATCCGGCCGCTGCTGACGCTCCTCTGCGCACACCTGGGTGACGCGTCCCTTCCCGCCGTGGTGCAGGCCGCCGTCGTGGTGGAACTGACGCACCTGGCAACCCTCTACCACGACGACGTGATGGACTCCGCTCCGTTCCGCCGCGGTGCGCCCACGGCCCACGAGGTGTGGGGCAACTCGGTGGCTGTCCTCACCGGCGACCTGATTTTTGCGCGTGCTTCCATCCTGGTGTCCGAACTCGGCTCCCGGGCACTGGGCATCCAGGCCCGCACCTTCGAGCGGCTGTGCCTGGGCCAGCTTCACGAAACCGTAGGGCCGCGGCCGGACGAGGACCCGGTGGAGCACTACCTGTCGGTCATCGCGGACAAGACCGGCTCCCTGGTTGCTGCTTCCGGGCAGCTCGGTGCCATCTTCGCCGGGGCCGACCCCTCCTACGAATCCGTGCTGGTGGAGTACGGCGAGAAGGTGGGTGTGGCCTTCCAGCTTGCCGACGACGTCATTGACGTAACGGGCATCAAGGTCAAGTCCGGCAAGTCCCCGGGCACGGACCTGCGCGAAGGGGTTCCCACCCTGCCGGTGCTGCTCCTGCGCAAGGCTGCCCTCGATGGTGACCAGTCCGCCGTCGAACTTCTGAAACTCATTGACGGGGACCTGACCTCGGACGAAGCACTGGCCGAGGCCGTTGCGGGCCTGCGCGAGCACCCGGTCACTGCCGAATCGTGGGTAGTGGCGCGCCGGTGGTCCGACGAAGCCATCGCTGCGTTGGCCCCGCTGCCCGACGGCGTGGTCAAGGAATCGCTGTCCAACTTCGCGGTGGCTGTGGTGGACCGCGCCAGCTAGCCCTTTTTCTGTGGAAGCCCGGCTCCGTGGACGGAGCCGGGCTTCTTTGTGGCTGCGTACGGTGGCTGCGTTAAACGGGATAGCCCCGGTCCCCAGCAACGATACGAGTCATACGTTGCTGTGAACCGAGGCTATCTCTCCGTTCGCATCAGACCCGCCGGAGGCGTTTAGCGGATCCGTGAATAGTCTATGACAGCTTTGTCACAAGAGGCAAGTCCCTTGTTACTGTTCCTGTCAAAAACTTTTCCCGCTGGATTTCCCCACCTTTAGGCCGGTCATCCTTGAGTCACCCGGCGGGTCGCGGCCACACACCGGCGGGGGCCTCAAAAGCCGGGGAGATTCAGCGGTTCTTTGTCCACATAGCCCTCGGCCGCCCTGCCGCCTTTGCCGCAGATTGGGTCTGCTGGCTCCATGGACCTCACCCGTTTCCTTAAACACGCAGGCTCCGTGGCCCGCACCGCCACCCTCCTGCAGGCCGGATTCACGGACCGCAGCATCCGCAATGCAGTGGCAGCGGGCGAAATGCGCCGTCTTCGGCATGGAGTGGTCGCTCTGCCGGACGCTCCCGCGGACTTGGTCGGTGCGGTCCTGGGGAACGGCGTGCTCACGTGCGCCTCTGCTGCCGTTCACCGCGGGCTCTGGGTGTTGCATGAACCGCAGGCCTTGCACTTGTTGTGCCGCCATGCTGGCCCCAAGGATGCGGTGGTTCACCGGGAGTCCCTGGTTCCGCACAATGGGCCGCGGCCGGTTGCCAGTACCACCGACGTCCTCATCCACAGCCTGCGCTGCCTTCCGCCGGTGGAAGCCGCCGTCATGGTGGAAAGCGCTGCGCGGCAAGGCGTGACCACCCTTGGCTACCTGCGGGAACGGCTGCCGGGTAAGCGGAATGGTGGCGCCAGAAGGGCGCTGGACCTGGTGGACGGTACCGCCGACTCCGCGATCGAGGTAGTGGCCCGCATCCTTTTTCGCAGCGAAGGAATCCACACCGAGACGCAGGTGGAGCTGCCGGGAATCGGCATCGTGGACTTCCTGCTGGAGGGCTTCCTGATTGTGGAGATCGACGGCGGCACGCACCTCGAGCCCCGCCAGGTCAAGAAGGACCGGGTCAGGAACAACGCGAGCACCCTCACCGGCTATGCGGTGCTCCGATATGGCTACGCGGACGTCGTTTACAACCCGCAGAAGATCGTTGACGAGGTGTGGCAGGTGCTGCGGGGCAGGGTTGTGCGCTGAGATTCCCCAGGTTTTGACCGGAACCCCGGCGACACCCGGGCAAAATCGGTGACACGCCGTCGTAGGGCCCAAAAGGTGGGGAAACTCAGCGGGACGCGGCGCGCGGAGGCAATGAGACAGGCAGGGAAACCTAGTCTTCGGCGTCCTCGAAGGCCCACTCGAACATGTCGAACACGAACTCCGAGAACGTGCCTTCCTCGGACTTCCACTGCCCGCGGGCGTTGTTGCGGCGGTAGACAATGGGGTCCGGGACGCTGAGGTCGCCCACGCGGAAGCCCCAGGTGTATTCCTCTTCCTCATCCTCGAGGAACATCAGGAAGCCCTCGTCATCAACTTCGAGCTCGTCCGGGTCCCAGAAGTAGTGGTACGCCTCCATGAGGTCCTCGCAGCCGCCGATGGCCAGATAAAACTCGCGCAGGACCAGGGGAATCTGGAATTGGTGGTCGGCCAGGGCCTTGTCCAGCTCTTCGGCGGACAGGCCGTCCTCTTCCTGCCATTCATCCTCGAGATACTTCGGAACCAGCGCACGGAATTTCTCGAGGAACATGTCAGTCATGCTCATATCCTAGCTAATCCCGGCCCGCCGATTCGCCGGGGCCAGCCCCTGCCCGGTGCCACCCGCGAACGGCCAGCGGGGCCTGCCAGGAGCGGCGCCAGGCCAGGACCCGGAACGTGAACACTGCGGCCGCGATGATTGCTGCCGTCAGCACGTTGAACACGCCCAGGACCCACAGTACGGCCGTCATTGCGGCACCCAGGAAGGCCGGCAGGGCGTAGATGTCCTTGGGATTGAAAAGCTGAGGAACCTCGTTGGCGGTGACGTCGCGCAATAGGCCGCCGCCCACCGCCGTCGTCACTCCCAGAAGCACTGACGCCACCGGATTCAGTCCGGTAGCCAGCGCCTTAAGTGTGCCGGTCATGCAGAACAAGGCCAGCCCGCCGGCATCGAACAGGGTCAGCAGCGACGTGTAGCGCTGGACGCTGGAGAACAGGAAATACACCAGGACCGTGGCCAGCAGCGGCGGCACCAGGTAGGCAGGATTGGTGAAGGCAGCAGGGACCACAGCAAGGATGATGTCGCGGATGACGCCGCCGCCAAGGCCCACCAGGGAGGCCAGCAACAGGGATCCCACGATGTCGATCTGCTTGCGCGCCGCGAGCAGTGAACCCGAGACGGCAAAGAAGAAAACGCCCAGCAGATCCAGCCACACCGGCGCGTTGTCAAAGGCGATTGTCATGGAGCGTCCCGGCAGTTTCAAAGAGGGCGGACAGGGCGGCTCCAACGTTACGCTAGCCCCTATGAACAGCCCCATCATGATCGCCTGCGCCCATGGGACGTCCAACACACAAGGCGCCGCGGAGGTCAACGCCCTGCGCGACGGCATTGCCGCGCTCCGCCCCGGCCTCGACGTCCGCGAAGCCTACGTGGACGTCCAGCAGCCGGACCTGGTGGACGTGGTGGCGGCGCTGCCGGCGGGGGAGTCCGCCGTGGTTGTGCCCCTGCTGCTGAGCGTGGGCTATCACGTGAAGGTGGATATCGCGCGGGCGGTGAAGAGCCGGCCCGGCAGTGCGGCCGCGGCGCCGCTGGGTCCTGATCCCCGCCTCGCCGCCCTCCTCGACCAGCGGCTACGCGAGGCCGGCGTCACGGACCGCGACGTGATCGTCCTGGCCGCCGCTGGCTCGTCCAACCCCAAGGCCGCCGTCAGCGTCCAGGAACTGCTGGCCCAGCTTCAGGAGCTGCGGCCCAACCGGATGGTGGCCGCCTATGGTGCCTCCGCCAAGCCTTCAGTGCCCGACGCCGTCGCGATGCTTCGCGAGGAACTGGAAGGAGGTGCCGGGGCGGGGGAGTCCGCGGGGGCTGTCGACGTCGGCGGGCGCGTGGTGATTGCCTCCTACCTCCTGGCGCCGGGCTTCTTCCACGACCAGCTCGGCAAGGCGGGGGCCGACGTTGTTACGGAACCCCTGCTGCCGTCACCCGTGCTCGCGGAGATAGCGCTGGAGCGGTACGACGCCGCCGTCGCGAAGGCCCGTGAAGCCGCCGCTTCTGCCCCCACTGGAACACCCGCTGGAGCCCCTGGGGAAGCACCAACCGGGGCCCCTGCAGCACCACCTTCCGATACACAGGAGGTGGGCATCTTCAAGGCCGTCCGGCGTTTCGTGACGAAATATTTCCCTAGGTGACTCAACGTTTCCGGGCCTTTGTGACGCTATTCGGACGGGACCTACAGTCGATGCATGACTGATACAGCTCTAGCCGGAGCGTCCGCGGACACCGCCGCCCCGAAGCGCCCGGCCCGCCCGTCCCGACCCGCCGCAAAACCGCACGGTCAGTGGAAAGTGGACGGCAAGACGCCGCTGAACGCCAACGAAACCTGGAAACAGGAAGACGACGGCCTTAACGTGCGCGAGCGTATCGAGACCATCTACTCCAAAGAGGGCTTTGACGCCATCCCCGGCCAGGACCTGCACGGCCGGTTCCGCTGGTGGGGCCTTTACACCCAGCGCAAGCCCGGGATCGACGGCGGCAAGACGGCAACGCTTGAGCCCCACGAGCTCGAGGACAAGTACTTTATGCTCCGGGTGAGGATCGACGGCGGTGCGCTCACCACCGAGCAGCTGCGCGTCATCGGCCAGATCTCCGTTGACTTCGCCCGGGACTCGGCCGACCTCACGGACCGCCAGAACATCCAGCTGCACTGGATCCGCGTGGAGGACATCCCCGAGATCTGGACCCGCCTGGAAGGTGTTGGCCTGTCCACCACCGAGGCCTGCGGCGACGTTCCCCGCGTCATCCTGGGATCGCCCGTGGCCGGCATCGCCAAGGACGAGATCATCGATCCCACCCCGCTCATCGCCGAGCTGGGGGAGCGGTTCATCGGCAACCCGCTGCTGTCCAACCTGCCGCGCAAGTACAAGACCGCGATCACCGGCCACCCCAGCCAAGACGTGGTCCACGAGATCAATGACTGCGCCTTTGTGGGCATTGAGCACCCCGAACTGGGAATCGGCTACGACCTGTGGGTGGGCGGCGCGCTGTCCACCAACCCGATGCTCGGCAAGCGCCTGGGCGCGTTCGTGAAGCCGGACCAGGCCGCCGATGTGTGGCTGGGCGTCACGAGCATCTTCCGCGATTACGGTTACCGCCGCATGCGCACCAAGGCCCGCCTGAAATTCCTTCTGGCCGACTGGGGTCCGGAGAAGTTCCGGCAGATCCTGGAGGACGAATACCTGGGCTACAAGCTGGCTGATGGCCCCGCCGCCCCCAAACCGGCCACCCCCGGTGACCACGTGGGCGTGCATGAGCAGAAGGACGGCAAGTTCTTCATCGGTGCCACCCCGCTGGCCGGCCGTCTCTCCGGCGCCGGGCTGGTCAAGCTCGCCGACACCCTGGAGGCCCGCGGCTCCTACCGGCTGCGCACCACCCCGCACCAGAAGCTCGTTGTCCTGGACGTCGAAAAGGACCAGGTCGAGCCCCTGGTGGCCGAGCTGGACGCCCTGGGCCTGTCCGCCCGCCCGTCCGTGTTCCGCCGCGGCACCATCGCCTGCACCGGTATCGAATACTGCAAGCTGGCCATCGTGGAGACCAAGCACACGGCCGCCACCGCGGTTGCCGAACTGGAACGCCGCCTCGCGGACCTCGCGGGCTCGGGCCAGTTGCCGCAGGCACTGTCGCTGCACATCAACGGTTGCCCCAACTCCTGCGCCCGCATCCAGACCGCGGACATCGGCCTCAAGGGCATGATGCTGCCAACGCCCGACGGCGACCCCTCCCCGGGTTTCCAGGTCCACCTGGGCGGCGGGCTGGCGTCAAACGACCGTGAGGAAGCGGGCCTGGGCCGCACCGTCCGCGGCCTCAAGGTCTACGTTGACGACCTGCCCGACTACGTGGAGCGCGTAGTCCGCACCTTCGTAGCCCAGCGCGCCGAAGGCCAGACCTTCGCCGAGTGGGCCCACGCAGCAGACGAGGAGGCACTCCAGTGAGTCCCCAGCCACACCCCAACCTCGCAAGCTCGGCCGGGGACCCCAGTGGCCGTGGGCCCAAGCATGCACTCGGGGTAGACCCGGTGGTTGAGCCCGTCGAAACCCGGAAGCTTCGCAGCAAGGAAGAACTGAAGGCCCTCGCCGAGTCAGGCGCTGCCGAGCTTGGCTGGGACGCCCCTGCCCGCGACGTGATCGCCTGGGTGGAGCGCAACTTCGACCTGCCCGCGGTCGCTGTCGCCTGCTCCATGGCCGACGCCGTCCTGCCGGCCCTGGTCGCGGACCAGCTGCCCGGCGTCGACGTCCTGTTCCTGGAGACCGGCTACCACTTCCCGGAAACCTACGCCACGCGCGACGAGGTGGCCGCCAACCTCCGCGTCAACGTGGTGGACGTGCTCCCGGAGAACACCGTGGAACAGCAGGACCGGCTCCTGGGCAAGGACCTTTTCGCCCGCGACGCCGCGCAGTGCTGCGCCCTCCGCAAGGTGGCTCCGCTGCGCCGCACCCTGTCCGGCTACGAACTGTGGTTTACCGGCGTCCGCCGCGACGAAGCGCCCACCCGCACCAACACCCCGCTGGTCACCTGGGACGAGGCCAACGGCCTGGTCAAGGTCAACCCGGTGGCTGCCTGGACCTTCGACCAACTGGTGCAGTACTCGGACGACAACCTCCTGCCCGTCAACCCGCTGCTTTCCCAGGGCTACCCCTCCATTGGCTGCCAGCCCTGCACCCGCAAGGTGGCGCCGGGCGATGACCCCCGCGCCGGCCGCTGGGCAGGCTCCGACAAGACAGAATGCGGACTACACGTATGAGCACCTACCTAACCGAGGAGACCTCCCAGGTGACTGAAGCTGCCGTTTCCACGCGCCTCTCCAGCCTGGATACCCTCGAGTCCGAGGCCATTCACATCATCCGCGAGGTTGTTGCGGAGTTCGAGAAGCCCGCGCTGCTGTTCTCGGGCGGCAAGGACTCCGTGGTGATGCTGCACCTGGCCACCAAGGCCTTCTGGCCGGGCAAGGTCCCGTTCCCCGTGCTGCACGTGGACACGGGCCACAACTTCCCGGAGGTCCTCGACTTCCGCGACCGCACGGTTGAGCGGCTCGGCCTGAAGCTCGTGGTCGGCTCCGTTCAGGAGTTCATTGACCGCGGCGAGCTCGCCGAGCGCGCCGACGGAACCCGCAACCCGCTGCAGACCGTCCCGCTGCTGGACGCCATCCAGCAGAACAAGTTCGACGCCGTGTTCGGCGGCGGCCGCCGCGACGAGGACAAAGCCCGCGCCAAGGAGCGCATCCTGAGCCTGCGTGACGAATTCGGCCAGTGGGACCCGCGCAACCAGCGCCCCGAACTGTGGAACCTCTACAACGGCCGTCACACCGTGGGCCAGCACGTCCGCGCGTTCCCCATCAGCAACTGGACCGAGCTGGACATCTGGCGCTACATCGAGCGCGAGAACATCGAGCTGCCCGGCCTGTACTACGCCCACGAGCGCGAGGTCTTCGCCCGCGACGGCATGTGGCGTGCGGTGGGCGAAGTTTCCCAGCCGCTCCCGCACGAGGACGTCATCACCAAGACCGTCCGCTACCGCACTGTGGGGGACATGTCCTGCACCGGCGCAGTGGAGTCTGACGCGTACACCGTGTCCGACGTCGTGGTTGAAGTCGCTGCCTCCACCCTCACCGAACGTGGCGCCACCCGTGCAGATGACCGCATCTCCGAGGCAGCCATGGAAGACCGCAAGAAGGACGGGTATTTCTAAATGAGCACCGACACTTTGGCTTCGGAGCTGGAGACAGCCCTGCCCACAACGCTCTTCCGGTTCGCCACCGCAGGATCAGTCGACGACGGCAAGTCCACTCTGGTGGGCCGCCTCCTTCACGATTCCAAGGCCATCCTGGCTGACACGCTCGACGCCGTGGCGCGCACCTCAGCGGATCGTGGCTTCGGCGGCGAAAAGGGCGGCATCGACCTCGCCCTGCTGACCGACGGCCTGCGCGCGGAACGCGAACAGGGCATCACCATCGACGTGGCCTACCGCTACTTCGCCACGGACCGCCGCAGCTTCATCCTGGCCGACTGCCCCGGGCACGTTCAGTACACCAAGAACACGGTGACCGGCGCGTCCACTGCGGATGCCGTCGTCGTACTCATTGACGCCCGCAAGGGTGTGCTGGAGCAGACCCGCCGGCACCTGTCCGTGCTGCAGCTGCTGCGCGTGGCGCACGTGATTGTGGCTGTGAACAAGATCGACCTGGTGGACTTCAGCGAGTCCGTGTTCCGGGACATCGAAGCCGACGTGCAGCAGGTGGGCCGCGAGCTGGGTCTCGGTTCAGACGGCATCACGGACCTGCTGGTGGTCCCGGTGTCCGCGCTCGACGGCGACAATGTGGTGGAGCGCTCGGAGCGCACCCCCTGGTACACGGGACCGGCGCTGCTTGAGGTCCTCGAAACCCTGCCGGCCGCCGACGAACTGGAAAGCCACCTGGAAAGCTTCCGCTTCCCGGTGCAGCTGGTCATCCGGCCGCAGGGCGCCCTGGCTCCCGACGCCGTGGCCGCCGGCCTGGATGTAGAGGCCTACCGCGACTACCGCGCCTACGCTGGCCAGATCACCGAAGGCTCAGTCAAGGTGGGGGACAAGGTCTCCGTCCTGACCCCCGGCCAGGATCCCCGCACCACCACCGTAGTGGGCATCGACTTCGCCGGCGCCTCGCTGGAGGAAGGCGCCGCCCCGCAGTCAGTGGCCATCCGCCTGGCCGAGGAGTTCGACGTCGCCCGCGGTGACACTATCGCCGCTGCCGGCACAGTGCGGGAAGCTTCGGCCGACCTGTACGCATCGCTGTGCTGGCTGTCCCCGAAGCCTTTGCGTGAAGGCCAGAAGGTGCTGGTCAAGCACGGCACCCGTACCGTGCAGGCCCTGGTTCGCAGCGTTGGCGGCAAGCTGGACCTGGCAACCTTCAAGCTGGAACCGGCGTCCACCCTGGAACTGAACGACATCGGCAACGCCCAGCTCCGGCTCGCCGCGCCGCTGCCGCTCGAAAACTACCTGCACCACCGCCGCACCGGCGCGTTCCTGGTGATCGACCCTCTGGACGGCAACACGTTGGCGGCCGGCCTGGTCAAGGACCACCCCGGCGACCACGAGGACGAGCGCTACTCGATCTGATCCCGCCGAAATCGCCGGAACGCTGCAAGGTCGCCGTCTCAAGACGGCGATCCGGCAGCCCTCCGGCGATTTTGACGTTTAAGGGCGGACTTAAGCGCGCCCCTCGAGAATCGTCTTGAGCTTCTGCAGGTCCTTGCGGGTTTCGCGGCGGATCATTGGTGCCATGACCAGCCCGGCCAGCCTGGAGAAACCGGCGGGGTTCCCGGTGTTGCCGAGGCTCATGCGGGTCCCGCCGTCGTCGTCCGTCCAGGTGTAGGTGGTCTGCATGGGGAACGGGCCCTGGGCGGTGCGCATCACCAGCTTCTCGCCCGGAACGTATTCCACGAACTCATAGGTGTAGTTGATCTCCCGGCCCAGGAACTTCGCGGTGAACGCCACCTTTGAGCCTGTGCCAACAGGGCCCGTGGTCAGCCGCTGGGACTTGTGGATGTTCACGTACCACTTCGGTGCGTTGTCGGGGTTGGCCGCGTAGTCCGCCACCTCGGTCCGCGATCGGTTGATATGGATCTGGGTCTGGACGTTCACCACGGTTGCGTCTCCTTCTTCTGCGCCGATGTGACGCCACGGGGTTAGCCTAGGAGTCACGTTAGTCCTCGTTTGCGCGGAGGCGAAGCATGCAAACCCTCAGCCCGAAGCTCCTGAACTGGGCTTCGATCCTGGATGACCTGACGCGGGAGCAGGCCGTGATGACCGCCGGGCTGCCGTTTATCTATCCGCACCTGGCCCTCATGCCCGATGCCCACCTGGGCAGGGGCGCCACGGTGGGCTCAGTGATTCCCACGCTGCACGCGATCATCCCCGCGGCGGTGGGGGTGGACATCGGCTGCGGCATGATTGCCGTCCGGACGCAGTACTCGCTGGCGGACCTCCCGAAGGACCGGAAGAAACTCCGTGAAAACATCGAGCGCGCTGTTCCGCTGTCCGCGGGCCACAACAACAGGACTGTGCAGCCTACCGCCGAACCGCGGATCGCCGAACTGAAGCAACTGGCCGCCAAATCCGGGTTCAACCCCGCCGAGTACGTGGCCAAATGGGAGCTGCAGCTGGGATCCCTTGGCTCGGGCAACCACTTCATCGAGGTCTGTGCCGATGAGGCCGATGCGGTCTGGCTGTTCCTGCACTCCGGGTCCCGCGGCATCGGCAATAAAATTGCCCAGCACCACATCGGCGTCGCCCAGCACGTGTCACGGAAAAACCAGATCCACTTGCCCCACCCGGACCTCGCCTACCTCGACGAGGGCACGCCGCAGTTTGACCGCTACATGGCGGAGCTGCGCTGGGCCCAGCACTTCGCCCTCCTGAACCGGGAGGAAATGATGGACCGGGTCATCGCCCAGTTCGGCCACTGGGTGGGCGGCCGCGTGCAGGAACGCGAACGGATCAACTGCCACCACAACTTCACCCAGCAGGAGACCCACTACGGCAGGTCCGTCTGGGTATCCCGGAAAGGCGCCATCCAGGCCGGCCCCGGCGATCCTGGACTGATCCCCGGTTCCATGGGGACGGCGTCGTACGTGGTGGAAGGCCTGGGGAACCCCGCATCCCTGAACTCCTCGCCGCATGGGGCCGGCCGGGAGTACTCCCGCAACGCCGCCCGCAGGACCTTCACGCTGGACGAGCTGAAGAAGGCCATGCGCGGGATCGAGTTCCGGGTTTCTGAGGCGTTCATCGACGAAATCCCGGCCGCCTACAAACCCATCGACCAAGTGATGCAGGATGCCGCAGACCTCGTTAAGGTCCGGCACAAGCTTCGGCAACTGATTAACGTCAAGGGCAACTGAAGCCGCCCCCGGCGCTCAATCCCGGTCAGGCTTCCCCCGCAGGGCCGCCTGCAGGAGGTAGGCCGTCTGCCGGCTGCACTGGTTGATCCGCCGGAGGTGGGCCGCGGCCAGATGGGGCAGCGCCACGGCCGGATCAGCGTTGAGGATCTCGTACCGCAGGGCCTGCTCAAGATTGATGGCCAGGCCTGCCAGCCGTTCGGCCCCGACCATTTCGCTGGAAGTCTTGAGGCTGAGGACAGCATCCATGGCTCCGTTGACATCACCTGTGGTGAGGGCCTGCCGCAGCTTCTCATTCCGTTCCGGCAGTTGTCCGATGAAGTTTTGCACGAACACTTTCCAGACGCCCTCGTCGTCTTCGAGTTCTTCGCGCAGCTTTTCCAGGACGGATGGGTCCAGGAGGGGCGCGTATCCGTTGCCCTGGATCACGGCTGCCCTCCGCGATCAGGCTGCCCGCCCGGCGCAACGATCCGGCACAAATGCCTGCAAAGCTCGATACCCATGACAATCCCCTGAAAGTCAATCCATCCATGAGCCTCCCAGCAGGACTTTTTATGGACGGTACGGGGGAGGCGACCGGGAAGCACGAGTAGTGAGTACTCGAATGTTGTGCACATTGGGCAAGGCGGGCTCCAAGTGTTGCGGCCGGCGTTGGCCGAATGTGACGCTAGATGAACCTGCGTGACCCCCCGTTTCCGCTTCATTGAACGGGTTTGGGTCACTCCCTATGGTGAAACAATGACTAGTTCCAAGCCCGGGATGACCCGCATCGTGGCAGGCGAAAGCGCGGTCCCCCAGCGCAAGCGTGCCATTGAGGCTGCCCTGGCCATTGGGCTGGTCCTGCTGATCGCCCTCGGCGCCGTGGTGGCATCCACTGTTTCCCGCAACACCGAGGCCCAGGCCGTTGAACCTACGGCCGCCGCAGAACTGAAGCTGGGCTACTTCGGCAACGTCACGCACGCCCCCGCACTGGTGGGCATCAAGGAGGGCTTCCTGGCCGAGGCCCTGGGCAGCACCGCGCTCAGCACCGAGACCTTCAACGCCGGTCCGGCGGCCATCGAGGCACTGAACGCCGGCGCCATCGACGCCGCCTACATCGGTCCCAACCCGGCCATCAACTCCTTCGTCAAGAGCCAGGGCGAGTCCGTCAGGATCATCGCCGGGGCTGCTGCCGGCGGCGCGCAGCTGGTGGTTAGGCCGGAGATCAGCTCGGCTGCGGAGCTCAAGGGCAAGACCTTGGCGTCCCCGCAGCTGGGCGGTACGCAGGACGTTGCCCTGCGCGCCTGGCTCGCGGACCAGGGCTACAAAACGAACGTGGACGGCAGCGGCGACGTCGCCATCAACCCCACGGAGAACGCCCAGACGCTGAAGCTGTTCCAGGACGGAAAGCTCGACGGCGCGTGGTTGCCTGAGCCCTGGGCGTCACGCCTGGTGCTCCAGGCCGGAGCGAAGGTGCTGGTGGACGAAAAGGACCTGTGGGACGGCACCGGTACGGGCAAACCCGGCGAGTTCCCCACCACCGTTCTGATCGTGAACCTGAAGTTCGCAGCCGACCACCCGGACACCGTGAAGGCGCTCCTGGCCGGCCACGCAAAATCGGTGGCCTGGCTGAACGAAGCCCCCGCTGAACAGAAGGCCGCCGTCATCAACGCTGGCCTGCAGGAATCTGCCGGCGCAGCCCTTGCTGACGACGTCCTCGCGCGGTCCCTCAGCAACATCACCTTCACCCTGGACCCGCTGGCCGGAAGCTACCCCCGGCTGCTGCAGGACGGTGTGGAGGCCGGCACCACCAAGCAGGCCGAGATCAACGGACTCTTCGACCTCCGGCCGCTGAACGACGTCATCGACGACGGCGGCAGCGTTACGGATCCGGTTTCAGACGCCGGCCTCGGCCAATACTGACCCCCTCATCCACCTAATTAAGGACGGCACCATGCCAGTCGTACTGGAAAACCTGGGAAAGCGCTTCGGCGACGGCGCCCCGGTGCTGGACGACGTCAACGCCAACATCGGCCAGGGCGAGTTCGTTGCCCTCCTCGGTGCCTCCGGCTGCGGCAAATCCACCCTGCTGAACATCATCGCGGGACTCGAGGCGCCGACGTCGGGCGCCCTCGAAGTGCCCAGTGACGGTGCCGCCTTTATGTTCCAGGACGCCGCGCTGTTCCCCTGGCTCACGGCCCGGGAGAACATCGAACTGGCCCTGAAGCTGCGCGGCATGGGCAAGGCCGAGCGCAAGGCCAAGGCGCAGGAGCTCCTCGAGCTGGTGCACCTTGGCACCGCGGGGGACAAGCGCCCGCACGAGCTGTCCGGTGGCATGCGCCAGCGCGTGTCCCTGGCCCGGTCGTTGGCCCAGGACCGGCAGCTGCTGCTGATGGACGAGCCGTTCGCCGCACTGGACGCCATCACCCGCGACCTGCTGCACGACGAACTGGAACGCATCTGGAAGGAAACCGGACGCACCATCGTCTTTGTCACCCACAACGTCCGCGAAGCTGTCCGGCTGGGCCAGCGCGTGCTGCTGCTGTCCTCCCGCCCGGGCCGCGTGGTCCAGGAATGGGCAGTCACCGAGGAACACCGAACCGACGCCGGGCTTGCCGGCCAGCTGACCGGGGTCATCACCGCCCGGCTGCGTGAGGAGATTCGCCGCCATGCCAAGTAAGTCCCTCTCCGGCTCCGCGCCCGATGCCGCCCCCGCCCCTTCGCCGGACCGCTTTCGTCCTGCGGACGAAGCGGCCGGCTCAGGCAGCGGCACCGGCCTTCCCGAAGCTCGCAAGCTCGCGTCGGGTCCCGCGGCCGATGCCTTAGATGCCACTCCTCAGACCAGGCACGTTCATGCCGCTTTGACCCGGTCTTCCACCGGGCATGAGGACCTGCGGGAACTTGAGTCCGGGCTGGACTCGCTGCAGTCCGACGCTGACCGCAAACACCGGGTCGACTGGAGCCGCGTGCTCCTGCCCATCGCCGCCCTGGTGGCCCTCGTCCTGATCTGGCAGTTCTACGTCTCGCTCGGGGTGAAGCGCCGCGACCTGGTGCCCGGTCCGCTGGACGTGGTGACCCAGATGGGCGTGCTCTGGAGTGACGGCAAACTGCAGGAAGCCGTCTGGACTTCGATGCAGCGCGGGGTTGTCGGGTTCCTGATCAGCGTGGCCATCGCAACGCCGGTGGGTCTGCTGCTGGCCCAGGTGGCTCCGCTGCGCCGGGCTTTTGGACCGCTGATATCCGGCCTGCAGGTGCTGCCCTCCGTGGCGTGGGTTCCGGCGGCCATCATCTGGTTCGGCCTTACCGACGCCACCGTGTACTTCGTGATCTTTATGGGCGCCATTCCCTCCATCATCAACGGGCTCATTTCCGGCGTGGACCAGATCCCGCCGCAGTACCGACGGGTTGGTACCGTCCTGGGTGCATCGCGGCTCCAGATGGCGCTGCAGATCATCCTGCCCGCCGCCTTGCCGGGATACTTGAGTGGCCTTAAGCAAGGCTGGGCCTTCTCGTGGCGCTCGCTCATGGCTGCGGAAATCATCGCGGTGGGCGGCACCATCGGCTTCGGCCTGGGCTCGCTGCTGGACCAGGGCCGCGTGCTGTCCGACATGACCGTGGTCATGGCGGCAATCCTGCTGATCCTCGCCGTCGGCATCCTCATTGAACTGCTGGTTTTCGCGCCCATTGAGAAGCGCCTCCTGCGCAGCCGAGGCCTTCTCTCCGGCAGCACCCGCTAGCCCCAACACAGTGTCTGTAGAGCCCGACGGCGACTCCCGACGTCGGGCTTTGCTGTTCGCGGACGCCTTTTAGTCTGACGAACGAAGAGGAATCGTCTGGCAGACTGGCCCGATGACCGTCAGCTTCGTGTGCCGTACCGAGTCGGCGTTGCCGCCGGAGCGGCTATTCGACCTGGCCCGGAGCATCGACCTCCACTTGGACTCGCAGGAGCACAGTGGAGAGCGTGCAGTCGGCGGTGTGACCTCGGGCCTTATCGGCGAGGGCCAGGACGTGACTTGGCGGGCGCGGCACTTTGGAATCCCACTCACCATGACCAGCCGCATCACAGAATTCACATTCCCCTGCAGCTTCACGGACGAACAGACCCGCGGACCTTTTAAGTCCTTCCGCCACGTCCACGAGTTTGAGTCCACTCCCGCCGGCAGCATCATGACCGACCGGGTGGAGTTCACCGCGCCGTTCGGCCTCCTGGGTCGCCTTGCCGAACGTTTGGTCCTGGGCTGCTACCTGCAGGGGCTCATCCGGGAGCGCGGGCGCTTCCTGTCGGACCTGGAGTGAGGGTCCGCGGTACGTTACGCAGCGTTACCTTACGTGACCTGTTGTTGCTCGGCCTTTGTACGCCATTGTGACGCGGCCCTACCGTTGATTCATGGCAATTCAGGATATTTACCCCACAGCGCTGCGGTTATTGGGCCGCGCCGTGCTGGTGGTGGGCGGCGGCCCGGTGGCTGCGCGCCGCGCCAAGGGGCTGCTCGACGCCGGTGCCCGGGTCACCGTCGTGGCTCCGGTTGCCTCCACCGCACTCCAGGAACTGGCCGACGCCGGCCTCCTCACCTGGGAGCAGCGCACCTACCGTCCGTCCGACGTCGACGGCGTCTGGTTCGTCCAGACCGCCACCGGCGATTCCGCCGTGGACGCCCAGGTCTCCGCCGACGCCGAGGCGCAGCGCGTCTGGTGCGTCAACGCCTCCGACCATGAAGCGTCCGCCGCCTGGACCCCCGCCGTCGCAGAAGTCGACGATGTGAAGATCGCCGTGAACGCCGGGGGAGATCCGCGCCGCGCCATGGCCGTGCGCGATGCCGTCGCCACCGCCCTCGAAACCGGGGACCTGCCGCTCCGCCGCCGCCGTGCCGCCCGCAGCGGCTCTGTTGCCCTCGTGGGTGGCGGCCCCGGCGATACCGGCCTCATTACCGTCCGCGGCCGCCGGCTCCTGGGCCAGGCCGACGTCGTGGTCGCAGACCGCCTGGGCCCCCGCGAACTGCTGAATGAGCTCGCACCGGATGTCCGCGTCATCGAGGTTGGCAAAACTCCGGGCCACCACCCCGTGCCGCAGTCGGAGATCAACCGGATCCTCGTTGAGGAAGCCCTCAAGGGCCACCGCGTGGTCCGGCTCAAGGGCGGCGACCCCTACGTCCTGGGCCGCGGCGGCGAGGAAGCCGAATACTGCCGGCAGCACGGCGTCGAGGTTGAAGTGGTTTCCGGTGTCACCTCCGCGATCTCCGTTCCCGCCGCCGCCGGTATCCCGGTGACCCACCGCGGCCTGGCTAAGGGCTTCAGCGTGGTGACCGGCCACGAGGAACTCTCCGAGGTTCCGGCCCGCCCGGACCACACCGTGGTGCTGCTGATGGGTGTGGGCCAGCTGCGCGAATCCGCGTCCGCCCTGGGCAAAGCCGGCCTGCCTGCCGGCACCCCGGTTGGTATCGTGGAGAACGGTTACCTGCCGAACCAGCGCGTCACCATCGGCACGCTCGGTTCCATTGCGGACCAGGCGGAAGCCGCCGGTGTGGCCAACCCGGCAGTCATAGTCATCGGTGACGTGGTACGCGTGAGCCCGTTTGCGCCGGCGCACTTCAAAACCGCTGACTACGGCACCACCACCCCGAACAGCCCCCGCAAGACCGTCCTCACCACCTAGCCCCCACCCAACTGGGTAGCGCCAAGTGTCGTTCTGAGCCCTCATAACGACACTTAGCGCTACTTAGTTGGGACGGAACGAAGAAAAGGAACACAGCCGTGTCATCAAGCACCACCGTAGGTTCTGCCGACCGTCCGCTGCGCGTCGCCGTCGTGGGTTCCGGCCCGGCAGGCGTCTACCGCCGCGGACATCCTCACCAAGAGCGAAGCCGTCAAGAGCGGCGAGCTGACCGTGAGCATCGACCTCTTTGACCGCTATCCGGCACCCTACGGCCTGATCCGCTACGGCGTGGCCCCGGACCACCCCCGCATCAAGGGCATCGTCAATGCCCTGCACAAGGTCCTGGACCGCGGCGACATCCGCTTCTTCGGCAACGTGGACTACGGCACCGACCTCACCATCGAGGACCTGCGCACCCACTACGACGCCGTCATCTTCGCCACGGGCGCCATCAAGGATGCGGACCTGAACATCCCCGGCATCGAGCTGGACGGCTCCTACGGCGGCGCCGACTTCGTCTCCTGGTACGACGGCCACCCTGACGTCCCGCGCGAATGGCCGCTGGAGGCCAAGGAAATCGCCGTCATCGGCAACGGCAACGTCGCCCTGGACGTGGCCCGCGTCCTGTCCAAGCACGCCGACGACCTCCTGGTTTCCGAGATCCCGGACAACGTCTACGCCGGGCTGAAGGACTCGCCCGTCACCGACGTGCACGTGTTCGGCCGCCGCGGCCCGGCACAGGTCAAGTTCACCCCGCTGGAACTGCGCGAGCTGTCCCACTCCAAGGACGTGGACATCATCCTGTACCCGGAGGACTTCGAGTTCGACGAGGAATCCGACCGCCAGATCCAGACGAACAACCAGACCAAGACCATGGTGGGCACCCTCACCAACTGGATCGCCGAGCAGCCCGAGGACCTCTCCGAGCTGAAGGCTTCCCGCCGCCTGCACCTGCACTTCCTGCACAGCCCGGTGGAGATCTACGATGACGCCGAGACGCCGGGCAAGGTTGCCGGCATGAAGTTCGAGCGCACCGAGCTGGACGGCACGGGCAACGCCCGCGGCACCGGCGAATTCGTCGACTACCCGGCCCAGGCCGTGTACCGGGCCATCGGCTACTTCGGCTCCGCGCTGCCGGAGATCGAGTTCGACCACAAGAAGGGCGTCGTCCCGAACGACGGCGGCCGCGTCCTGGATGCCTCGGGCACCCACGTGCCCGGCATCTACGCCACGGGCTGGATCAAGCGTGGACCCGTCGGCCTGATCGGCCACACCAAGGGCGACGCCCTCGAGACCGTGACCTACTTGCTGGAGGACCGCGAAAACCTTCCGGTCGCCGCCGTTCCCGCGGCAGACGCCGTGGTGGAACTCCTCGACTCCCGCGGCGTGAAGTTCACCAGCTGGGAAGGCTGGCTGGCATTGGACGCCCACGAGCTCGCCCTCGGCGCAGCAGCCACGGAAGCTGGCGGCTCGCACGGTGTTGAGGTCAAGCGCGAACGCATTAAGGTGGTGCCGCGCGAGGATATGGTGACTATTTCCCGCGATGGTGTGGCCGCGCAGGTCTAACGCTTTTCCGGGCCGCCGAGCGTCCATCGTCCTACCGTATGAAGGCAGGGCGTGCCGCTGCAGGTGCGGGTGCAAGTCAAATTCGTGGGATGGGCATTTCTGCCCATCCCACTTTTATGCCCTTTGAAGTAAATTCGATGGAGAAATACTTTGCGGGCTGAGGCCAGCCCGTCCCATCCTGCCTGCCCCCACTTAAGGAAGATCCATGAGTCACCCCAGTTACCCGCACGCACCCGAAAACGGCGCGTCGGTTCCGCCGGTTCCGCCTGCTCCGTCCACCTTTGGCGGCCAGTATCAGGGAGGGCAGCAGGGCGGACACCAGCCGGGACCCTACGGCCAGGCCCCCTTCGCCGGCGGGCCAGGAAAATCCTTCGTGACCACCTGGATTTTGTCCCTCTTGCTGGGAACCGTGGGTGTGGACCGTTTCTACCTGGGCAAGATTGGCTCCGGCGTGGCCAAGCTGCTGACCTTGGGCGGATTCGGTATCTGGGCCATCGTGGACCTGATCATCACTCTGACAGGTAACGCCAGGGACAAGGATGGCCGTCAGCTCGAAGGCTACCCGGAGAACAGGAAGAAGGCCTGGATCATCACGGGAATCGTTTGGCTCGCCAGCATGATCTCCGGAATCCTGCTGACCATCGTGTCCATCAGCATCACAGCCCAAGCATCTGAGGGCCGGAATATCCCCGTTCCGCCGCCGCTTCCCTCGGCCTCACAGGCGGCGCCCGCTCCGTCACCGGGAGCCGCTATCGGAGAGAACTCGTTCGTGGTCACCGTGTCCGAAGGCAACACTGTGAAGATCGGCGTCCTCGATTCGCTGTACACCACCGAGATTCCCGCCATGTCCTACCTGAAGCCGGCGAACGGAGGATTCCTGCTGCTCGAGGTTTCCTGGGAGACGCTCACCGGAACCAGCACCGCCGCGCCGATGAACTTCGAGGTCTACGACGCGGAGGGCAACCAGGGCGAGCGGATTTATGTGGAGGACGGCATGGGCGGCTTGCCCAGTGAGGAAGTGGGTGCCGGGGACGGCCGCCAGGGCGTCATCGCGTTTGATGTCAAGAAGGGGCCGGTGAAGGTGGTGGTCACCGATGACTACGGTGATCAGGCATCCACCTTCACCTTGACCGCCCAGTAGCCGATCAATTAACCCGGCCGCGCTACTTCCCGGCCCCGCCTGCTGCCATCAGCTCCAGTCGCTTGAGCGTCTCGCGGTTGCGGACGGTAATCATGGGGTCCCGCAGGATCTTAGGCAGCCTCTTGCCAGGCCCCCGGATGGCGTCCTCGGCCATGGTGACAAGGCACTGGTTGCCCTGGTCCTGGAGGGTGATCACCACCTTGGCCTCACCCAGCGGCCAGCCGCGCGCCACAAGTTCCAGTGACTTCTCCGGTTCGGCGGCTGTCACGCGGGTGCTGTCGTTGATTACCAGCGGCCAGGCGCCCACCGAGTGGTGGAGGCGCGATCCTGCCTGCGGCCAGGTGTCATCCACCGCTCGGATCCGTGAGGCACCCACCACCCAGCCGGAGTAGAGCCAGCCGTCGGCAATGACCTGCCAGACGTCTGCGGCGGGGGTGTTGAACAGCTGTGACACGGTGGACATGGCGTTCCTTCCTGTGGTGGCTGGTGCGGGCTGGTTGCTTGTGGTTCCCGGACGTTCGACGGCGGCGGACCCTACGGCGGCACGGATGGCACCGGGCGGCGCGGGCTGCTGCGCTGCCCGGTACGAGCGCTCCCGCAGGCGGCGCGTCCACGCGTAGGCCTCTGCGCCCCGCGGCTGGTTTTCGAGCGGGTCAAAGCGCAGGGGAGTATCGGCCGGTTCCGGGGCGGCCTGCAGCCTCAGTTCGCCGCACTGCTGCCACGGGCCTGCCGGTTTGGCCCAGTACAGCCCCAGAACCCAATGCCCGCATGCCACTGACCTGCCGGCCAGGCTGATAGTCCGCAGCCCGAGCAGCACCGGTCCATTCCGGCCGCGGTAGGGCATGAGCGTTGTCAGGGCGGCGGTGGTGACGTCGAGTTTGGGGTGGAGCAGGAACCTTCCGGGGAGCTGCCAGCCCGTGGAGGAAAACAACACGTCGGCCGTTCCGCCGCCGGGCGCACCTGAAGCCGTGCCGCCGTCGGACGCTGTGCCGCGTGCCCCGGCGTCGGACGGCGTGAGACGAAGGGCGAGGCCCAGGACGTCTGGAAGCCGGGACGGCAACCCCAGTGATCGCGAGAAGCGTGCCTCAACCAAATCGGTGCCCGGAGCATCAAGCCAGTCCAGGCCGCTGGGACTGCCGGAGATCCCGGTCCGGGTCAGTTCTCCGGTGAGGCCGACGCCCTTCAGATGGATGGGCCGGACGGGCCGGACGGCTTTGAGGACCTGGAACAGGCGGGCCAAGGCATGTCCCGCAGCCTCCGAGACGGCGGGGGCGACGTCCCGCGGCACGGAGCCGCCGCGCTGTGGGGGGTCCTGCAGCAAGTGCGTCATGCTTCCTTCCTACCCGGAAATACCTGGAACTACATCCGCCCGAACCGTGACCGGATGAGGGCGAAAATCCCGTAGGCGATGAACCCTGCCCCGATGGCGACCAGCAGGTACGGGCCGAACGGGTGGTCGCGGAGGGCCTTGAGGCTGCCGTCCAGTCCGGTTGATTCGTTGGGATCGTGCTTGGCGGCGGCGATCACAAAAAGCAGCCCGGTGAGGCCCAGGGCCGCCCCTTTGGCGATGTGGCCCGAAACGCCCAGGCCGTCGATGAGCCGGCCGCGCCGTGTCCCGTCAAAGTGGAAGAGCTCATCCTTGAAACCACGGCGGATGCCCTTGAACACGAAGTAGATGCCGATCCCGATGACGGTCAAGCCCAGTGCCACCAGCGCCCACAGTCCCCAGGGGGTGGCCATCAGTGAGGCACTGAAATCTTTCGTGCTCTCGCTGGAGTCGCCTCGCAGCCCGACGGCGAAACCGGCGAAGCTGAGGCCCACGCTGCCGTAGGCGATGGCGAGAAAGCCGGAGGAGATCAGCTTGGACAAACGCTCCTTGCCGGACTTGCGGCGCACACGCAGCGTGGCTTCGCTGGCTTGCCACAAGGCGAGGCCCATGCAGGCGGCCACGCAGGCCCACATCACGGCCGGCCCCCATGTATTGGCCGCGAGTTGTTCAATGGCGCCAGTTGGTTCCGCCTCCCCGGGCTGGCCGAAAGCCACAGCAACGGCTATCGCCCCGATAATGACGTGCAACAGCGCCATGACGGCGAATCCGGCCCGTGCAAGGACGTCGAGGGCCGGATGGTTCGAGGCCTCCTCGACGGCGTCCGCGGCCTGGCTGAGGGTGGAATCGCTGTCCGACATCACTCAGCCGTTCATGGGCCCTTCGGCGCGGATCTTCTCCGCGCCCGGTCCCTCCACGTGGACGGTGCAGCGGACCACCAGTTGTCCGGGCGCATTCTCCAGCTCCACCAGGGAATCGTGTCCACTCAGCACCGTGAAGACCTCGGAGCCTGGCACCACGGCCACTCCCTTGGCTTCCGCGGTGGCCCGGGCATTGCCGAACGCCTCGCGCTGAAGCCCTTCCACGTACCTGCCCTCATCTTCACGGGCGGGGTCACCAAAGGCCCAGCCGAACAAACTCCCAGTAGTTCCCATGCCGTTGATATTACGCGGTCCGCCCGAGCAAGACGGGCTTTCGTAACATTAGTAAGTGTGCTTACCATGGGCGGACCATGACCTTGATGGGACACGGCAAGTAACGTCCGCAGGCACGGCATCTCAACCAAGTTCAACGTTAGGAATGCACATCATGGCAGGAAATCTTATTGCCCGGTCAGTTCACGACCTGACGGCAGCGGCATGGTTCGGTGGGTCCCTGATGGGTGCCATCGGACTGAACGGTGCAGCGGCGGCGGCCAGGGATTCGTCCGAGCGGACGCGGCTCTCCAGCGCCGGATGGATGAAGTGGGCACCCTTCCAGACGGCTGCGTTCGCGTCCCACCTGGTGGCGGACCTTGCTATCGCCTGGGAAAACAAGGAGCGCATCGCCAAGCAGGAAGGCGTCGCCCGGGACACGGTGATCAAGACTGCCGTGACAGTGGTGGGCGCCGCGGTGACGCTGTATTCCGGCATTCTCGGCAAGAAGGTGGAGAAGCTCGCGGACCAGGGCGCCGAGGGCGCCACGGAGCCGCGGCCGGATGCTTCGGACGAACTGAAAGCGGCGCAGCAGCAGCTCAAAGTGCTGCAGTGGGTCATCCCCGCGTTCGCCGGCCTGGTGGTCATCCTCGGCGCAAAGCACGGCGAGATGCAGCGGCCCAAGAACGTATTCGCGGGCCTGCGGGGTTAGTTATCACCCTTCCGCAGCGGCGGTAACGCACAGCGCACGACGACGGTCCGGCACCCAGGTGCCGGACCGTCGTCGTCCTTCGATCCATGCGAAGCACTAGACCGGCTGGCTGTGTGCCGGCGGCAGTTCCGGGTTCATGTCCGGCAGGTTCGGGTCCTCCGCCGTCCATACCTGGATGATGGCCCAGGCGACCGCGGCCAGGGGTACGGAAAGTACCGCACCGACGATTCCGGCAAGGATGGTGCCGGCGGTCAGTGCCATCAGGATCACCAGGGCGTGGAGCTGCAGTGACTTGCCCATCACGACCGGCTGCAGGAGGTCACCTTCGAGTTGATTGACGGCCACCACCACCGCCACCACAATCAGGGCCACCACCGGCCCGTTCGCCACCAGGGCCACCAGGGCGGCGAGGATGCCGGCCACGGTGGCGCCCACGAGCGGGATGAACGCGCCGATGAATACGATGATGGCCAGCGGAAAGGCCAACGGAACCTGCATGATCAGCAGTGCAGCGCCGATGGCCACCGTATCCGCCAGTGCCACGATGGCGGTGCCGCGCACATACCCGCCCAGCACCTCGAGGGTCCGGCTCCCCACCCGGCGGAGCTTTGCCTCCCGGCTCCCGCTGAAGGGCCGGAGGAAGAAGTTCCAGATTTTGGCGCCGTCCTTGAGGAAGAAGAACAGGATGACCACCACCAGGCTGGCCCCGGCGATGAACTCGGTGACCACGGAAAGGCCGGTGATGGCGCCGGAGCGGACCTGGCTGCTGCTGGCAAACTGCACGATTCCCTCACGTGCCTGGTCCAGCTGTTCCTGCTCGACGGGAACCGGGCCGGTCAGCAGGAACTGCTCCAGCTCGTCCAGCCCGGACGACGCCTGCTGGGCCAGCTCGCCCCACTGGTTGCGGACCGAAAAGTAGATCACGGTGGCGATGCCCGCGAGTAATGCCAGTAATGCCACGAAGGCGATGCCGGTGGCCACTCCGCCCGGAAGCCCGCGGCGCCGGAGCATGTTGACGAAAGGCCCGATCGCCGCAGCCAGGATCAGGGCTATCAGGACCGGGATGACCAGGAGCTTGATCTGCATCAGGGCGTAAACGGACACCGCGGCAACGGTGAGGATCAGCAGGACCTGGGCCGAGCGGCTGCCCACCCTGCCCAGCCCGTCTGTCCAGAGTGCGCCGGGCTGTTTGGTTTCCCGTTTCTTCGCAGCAGCGACCGGGGCCGGGACGTGCGGCGTCCGCTCGACTGCCGCGGTGGGGCCGTGCCCATTTGGATTTGCCGCCGGTGCCGGCTGCACGGTGTCGGTGCCCGGCACCTGTTCGGTCAGGCGTGTTCGCGCCATGGGAACTCCTCATTTGTCGGCGGATGCCCTGGCTTCGCGGGTGCATACGCCAGGGAGACAACCTTCGTCAGATAGTAAGCCTACTGATCGTTTGGGGAGGAGCGAAACCCCTGGCCAGCGCGACTATGCCGCCAGCCACTCCGCACAGGAGTTCAGGTTCCGGTTGACGGTGGCCACGGCAGTGTCCTCATTGCGCTGTTCAATGGCCGCCAGCAGCAGTTCGTGCCCCTCATGCTGGAGTCCGTCGAATCCCGGCCGGCGGAGCTGCTTAAGCAGATCCCCATGGACCGCGGCGCCGAAGCTGACATAGAGCTCATGCAGCAGGGGGTTGCCGGACGCCTGGGCCACCCGCTCATGGAAGCCCCAGTCCGCGCGCGCCCAACCCTCATAGTCTTCGCTGTTCCAGGCGCGGGTTCGATCGGTGAGGAGGGCACGCAGGGCAGCCACGTCGCCCGGTGGTGGCATTCCGGGCCGCCAGCCGCGCTGCCTGCGTGTCCAGGCCCAGCCGGACTTCCAGGATGTGTGCCTCGGTATGGTCCTGGTACATACGGCGGGCGGCGCCGGAGATCTCGCTGGTGGCCCGGACGTAGGTGCCGTCACCCCGGCGGACTTCCAGCATGCCGCTGTGCGCCAGGGCCTTGATGGCCTCGCGCAGGGTGCCGCGCGAGACGCCCAGATCGGTCATCAGGCCGGGTTCGGAGGGGATCCGCTGGTGGAGGGGCCATTCGCCCGAGTGGATCATATTCCGCAGCTTGGCGGTGACTTCCTCGGCAAGCGGCGGCCGGCGGGAGGGGCTCAGGGCCATGGCGTCCTACTTCCCCTCGGCAGTGGGGGATCCGGCAGTGTGGACAGCGGCGGGGGATGCGGGGTGGGCCATGCCGCGGGTCATCGCTTTGCCCGTGATCAGGTGCGACACCACAATCTGGACCAGCGACAGGGCCAGCAGCAGGGCAAGGGGCAGGATCCAGCCGCCGGTAGCGCTGTGCAGCAATCCCATGCCGAAGGGGCCCGCGGTGGCCAGCAGGTAACCGCTGGATTGCGCCAGCGTGGACAGCGCGGTGGTTTCGGCCGTGCTCGCTCCACTGCGGCTGATCATCACCATCACCAGGGGGAAGATGCCAAGGCCGAACCCCAGCAGGACGGCGGGAACAACAGCGAGCCCCACGGGCAGGACCAGGAGCAGGGCCAGACCGGCCGCCATGGTGAGGCTCACCAGGTAGAAGGCCGGGCGCAGCATTCCGGGACGGGAGCCAATGGCGATGAGCAGCATGCCCGCGGGTACCGAGACCAGCTGCATCAGCCCGAACATCAGTCCGCTGTCCGAGGCATTCATTCCCATGGTGGTGAGCATGTACGGGAACCAGCTCAGCAGGGCATAGGCCAGCAGGGCCTGGAGCGTGAAGATGGCGGTCAGGAGCAGCCCTTTCCGGGTCCGCAGCAGCGGCCAGGGGGACACATGCCGTGCTGCCGCACGCGTGCTGTTGCGGTGTGCGTGCAGGACTACGGGGATGAAGCCCAGGAATGCGGCAACGGCAGTGATGCCAATGGCGCCGACGGCGGCGGACGGCGATCCGAGGGCCTGCGCCAGCGGTACCACGGCGACGGCGGTGACCGTAGCCCCGGTGGTCATCGTCACCGTATACACGGCAGTCATGAGGGAGGTCCGGTGCGCGAAGTGCTCGCGGATGAAGGACGGCATGGCCACATTGCAGACAGCCAGTCCGGACATTCCCACCACACTGCCCAGCACCAGCATCCCGGTGGCGGGGATGCCCCGCAGCAGGAGGCCGCCGGCCAGCATGGAGAGCGACAGCAGGATGGCCTTTTCCACGCCCAGCTTGCCCGTCAGCCAGGACGTGGCCGCGCCCGCCAGGGCAAAGCACAGCGTGGGGATCGACGGGATGATGGCGGCCACCAGCGGCCCATAACCCAGCACTGTCTGCAGGTCGTGCAGCAGGGCGGACGCGCCGGTGATGCCCGCGCGCAGGTTGAGCCCGATCAGCACCAGCGCAATAACACCGAACACGACGGCGGAGCGCGGCTTCTGTGCCGGAGTCCTTGCGGCAGCAGGCGCGGGAACACTGGCAGGCGCAGGAGCGGAAGCAGTGACGGGTGCCGAAGAGGGCGCGGTGAACAGGGCGGCAGGAGAAGGGGGAGTGGCGGGCATCCCTCCAGCCTAAAGGTTAGACGTTTGATGTTTAGGGTTTTGTGGGCAAGCTCTCCCGGCCCATCACGCCGGGGCAATAGACTGCCTGCGGGGGCCGGGACGCGAATCCGTCAGGCCCGCGCTGGACCAAACGCGGAAGGACGGCTGTGATGGCTTCCCAGGGAATTGAGATCGAGAAGAAGTACGACGTCGGTGATGACGCCACAGTGCCCGCGCTGGAAGAACTGCCGGGGGTGGCCCGCGTCGGGACTCCCCGGTCAGCCGTCCTGGAGGCCGTCTATTTCGATACGGACCAGCACACGCTCGCCGCACGCCGCATCACCCTGCGCCGCCGCACCGGTGGAACCGACGCCGGGTGGCACCTGAAGCTGCCGCCGGAAGCCACCGCGGAAACAGAACCGCAGCAGCGCCGGGAGGTGCATGCACCGCTGGGCCAGCCCGGCGTCGTTCCCGACAGCCTGCTGGCGCGCGTGCAGGCGTACCTGCGGGGAGACGAAGTGAGGCCTGTAGTCCGGCTCGAAACCCGGCGCACGACGCACGCACTGTATGGCGAGAACGGAGTCCATCTGGCGGACCTGGCTGACGACCAGGTGGACGCCACCCGCCTGCACCACGGAGAGGCGGCGGAACACCGGCAAAGCTGGCGCGAATGGGAGCTTGAACTCGTCCATGGCGGACCGGACCTGTTTGCCCCTGCTGAGGAAGTCCTCACCGCGGCGGGCGCCCGCCCCGCCGGCCACGCATCGAAGCTGGCCCGCGCACTCGGCCGTGACCCGGGCGGTGCCGCAGCTCCGGAGGAGTGGGAAGGCCCGGCGGCGCTCCTTGCCGGCAAGAAGGCTCCGGCAGCCGCCGTCGTTACCGTCTATGTGGCGGAGCAACTCCGCCGGCTCCTCGCCGAGGATGCCGCGGTCCGGCTGGAGGAACCTGAGGGCATCCACAACATGAGGTCCGCCATCCGGCGGCTCCGCTCCGCGCTGGTGGCGTACCGGAAGCTTTACCGGGCCATGCCGGTCACGCGCCTGCGGGATGAGCTCGACTGGCTGGCCGTGCTGCTCGGTGATCCGCGGGACTCCCAGGTGGTGCTGGAACGGCTGCGGGGGCAGCTGGACGAGCTCCCGCCGGGGGACGCCACAGACGCCGTCAAGGAGCAGGTGGAGCGCAAGGCCGGTGGGGCATTCGACGCCGGCTACCGGCGCGCCCAGGAGGCCCTCAAGTCAGAGCGCTACTTCCGTCTGCTGGACAACCTGGAGGACTTCCGCGACCACCCGCCGGTGCGGGCGGAAGCGGTGGCCCCGGGCCGTAAAATTGCCGGGAAGGCGGTGGACAAGTCCGCCCGCCGGCTGCGGCGCTCGCAGAAGGCGGCCCGCAATGCCCGGCGCGGCGCTGACCACGAAGACGCACTCCACCAGGTGCGCAAGGACGCCAAGCGGCTGCGCCATGTGGCCGAGTCGGCGGCGCTGGTGACCGGCAAGCGCGCCGGGAAAGTGGTCAAGGCCGCCCATAGGCAGCAGAAGATCCTGGGCGACTTCCGCGATGCCCTGATTGCCCGGAACCTGCTGCACGACATCGAAGCGGGTTCCAGCGTGCCTGAGTCCGCGGCGCAGGCCCTGGCTGAGCTGGGGAAGCGTCAGGCGGAACTGATGGACGGCGCCGAGGCCAAGTACCGAAAGGCCCGCAAAAAGTCCCGCGCCCTGCTGCGGCGCGGGGTTATCTAGTCCCCACATGCGTTGCGGTTGGCGCTACTTCCCCTGCCGGGCGGACAGCCGGGCCACCGCAAGTGCAAGCCAAAGCTGCACCCTGTCCGTGGTAACCGCGGGGTCATAGCCGGTCAGTTCGGTGATCTGCGCCAGCCGGTACCTGACCGTGTTCCGGTGCAGCGTGAGCTCCTCGGCGACGGCGGCTACGGAACCGTTGTTGTTCAGGTAGCTTTCCAGCGTGGTCATCAACTCCGCACCATGGGCGGCGTCGAAGGTCCGGAGGGGGTTCAAAGACTCGTGGGCCATATCCGCCAGCGGCACGTCCTCGCTGGCCAGCAGCAGCGACGTCAGGCTCAGCCGCTCCGGCTCGTTAACAGGCAGCCCGTGGCTGGCGGCGTCGCGCGCCTCGAAGTAGCTCCAGCGCAGGCCGTTCGGCTTGGTGTACGCCCCGCCGATGCCGATCGTCGCATGGATCCCCGCCTCCGCCAGGTGGTCGCTCAACTTCCGTGCCAGCGAGGGTGCCGCCCCGCCGTCGTCGTTCATCACCAGCACCAGATCCTTGCCCACGACGGCGGCAACGCACTTCTCCAGTTCCCGCGGCACGGAGGTGCTCACCAGGGCCTTGTGGTGGGCGGCCGAGACGGCCAGCAGCACCACGTTCTTGCGGGTGCTGTTGACGCCCACACCGGCCAGGCGGCGCTGGGCCTCGCTGGTTTCAAGGGCTCCGTGGATCACGTCTTCCAGGACCTGTCCGCAGAGCGCACGCTCGGCCTGGCGCTGCTTGACCATGTTGTTCAGCTCCACGCTGATCAGGTTCTGTGCGTACCCGATGATGCCGGAGTCTTCGAAGGGCTTGCGGACCCACAGGGTGCAGGCGTCGCGCCGGCCGGTGGGGATGGGGTAGGAAGCCCAGGTATCGGCCTGCGGAGCGTCCCTGGTGCTGTTGTACAGCTGGGCCGTGAACTGCGTGAGCGCGATGTCCGCCCGGAGCATGCCGCCCAGGTGTTTCAGGAGCTCGGCCAGGCCGCCGCCCGTCAGCAGTGCACGCGCCAGCACCTGGTGTCCGGCGATCAGCCGTTCCAGCTTGGCGTAGTGGTCCGCGGACTGGGCATCCGCCACCAGCTTGCCGATGGCGATGAACGGCGTCTCGTAGGGGACCCCCACCACGGGCAGGCCCCAGCGGTTGGCCTCGGCGAGAAGGGCCGGGGGCACTGCCTCGTGCGAAAGCCCCACCCCGAAGCCGATGCCCACGGCGCCGGCCCGCTGCACCTGGCGGACAAAACGCCGTTGCTCGGGGGCCGATTTCAGCCGCAGGCCGGTGGTGAGGATGAGTTCGCCGCCGTTGATGAAGCGCTGCGGGTCCTCGAGCTCGGTCACTGCCACCCAGTTGATGTCCTGGTGCCAGGTGGTCTCGGCGACCCCCACTTTGGACAGGTTCAGGGATGGGACACCCAGGAGGGCGGCAAGGGAAATGGCCATGAACCAAGGATAAACGGGCGCTAGTCAACCGCACTAAAAAGCAGCAGAAAAGGTGTGCAGGTGACTATTCACGGGGCAGGGGTGCTGGCATAGGCTCAAGGCAGTCAGATCCATCTGTTTCGACGCCGATGGCCCCCAGGAAAGAGGTTGCACACCGTGGTCCAAACCTTGCAGAACTTCATCAACGGTTCTTTTGTCACGCCTGCCGGCAGCGGCACGCTGGACATCGTGAACCCCACCAACGGTGAAGTAGTGGCCCTCTCGCCCATCTCCAACCAGCAGGATGTGGACGCGGCCATGGCCGCAGCAAAGGAAGCCTTCCAGAGCTGGAAGCACGTCACGCCGGGCCAGCGGCAGCTGATGCTGCTCAAGCTCGCTGACGCCGTCGAGGCCAACAGCGACGAATTGGTGGAGGCGCAGCACCGCAACACCGGCCAGGTGCGCTCCCTGATTGCCTCTGAGGAAGTCGCCGCCGGCGCGGACCAGCTGCGCTTCTTCGCCGGGGCCGCCCGGATCCTGGAGGGCAAGTCCGCCGGCGAGTACTTCGAGGGACACACTTCCTACGTCCGCCGCGAACCCATCGGCGTCGTGGCGCAGGTGGCCCCCTGGAACTACCCGTTCCTGATGGCCATCTGGAAGATCGGCCCCGCGCTCGCCGCCGGCAACACCGTGGTCCTGAAGCCCTCGGACACCACCCCCGAGTCCACCCTGGTGCTGGCCCGCCTCGCCGGCGACATCCTGCCGGCCGGCGTCCTGAACGTTGTGCTGGGCACCGGCCAGACCGGCGCCATGATGGTGGACCACAAGGTCCCCGGCCTGGTGTCCATCACCGGCTCGGTCCGCGCTGGCATCGCCGTCGCCTCCGGTGCGGCGAAGGGCCTCAAGCGTGCCCACCTGGAGCTCGGCGGCAAGGCGCCGGCCATCGTGTTCAAGGACGCCGATATCAAGAAGAGCGCTGCCGCCATCGCCGAATTCGCCTTCTTCAACGCCGGCCAGGACTGCACCGCCATCACCCGGGTGCTGGTGGAGGACTCAGTCCACGACGACGTGGTGGCCGCCATGGTGGAACACACGAAGACCCTGCACACCGGCTCCCAGAACGACGAAGACAACTACTTCGGCCCGCTGAACAATGTGAACCACTTCAACCAGGTCACGTCGGTGGTGGAGAACCTGCCCGCGAACTGCCGGATCGAAACCGGCGGACACCGGGCAGGGGAGAAGGGCTTCTTCTTCGAGCCCACCATCATCACGGGTGCGAAGCAGACGGACAGCATCGTCCAGCAGGAAACCTTCGGCCCTGTCATCACCGTGCAGAGGTTCAGCACGGAGGCGGAAGCGGTGGAGCTGGCCAACGACGTGGACTACGCCCTGGCCTCCAGCGTCTGGACGTCCAACCACGGCACCGCCATGCGGCTCAGCCGGGACCTGGATTTTGGCGCCGTCTGGATCAACACCCACATCCTGCTCACCGCCGAAATGCCCCACGGCGGCTTCAAGCAGTCCGGGTACGGCAAGGACCTCTCCATGTACGGCGTCGAGGACTACACGCGCATCAAGCACGTGATGAGTGCGCTTGACGCGTAGCGCCCCGCCACAGCAACACGCCCCAACACTTCCCCGCCATTCCTGAAAGGCATCCCATGACCACCACCGCATCAGACATCACCTTCCGCCTGGAGCAGAAGCGCCGCGTCCAGGCCGACTTCCCGGGTCCGAAGTCCGTCGCCCTGACCGAGCGCCGGAAAGCCGTAGTTGCTGCCGGCGTCGCCTCCACCGTCCCTGTTTATGTCGCGGACGCCGACGGCGGCATCATCCACGACGTGGACGGCAACTCCTTTATCGACCTGGGCTCAGGCATCGCCGTGACCAGCGTGGGCGCATCCGATCCCGCCGTCGTCGGTGCCGTGAAGGAAGCCGTGGAGCACTTCACGCACACCTGTTTTATGGTCACCCCGTACGAAGGTTACGTAGCTGTCGCCGAGCAGTTGAACCGGCTCACCCCGGGGGACCACGAGAAGCGCACCGTGCTCTTCAACTCGGGCGCGGAGGCAGTGGAAAACGCGGTCAAGGTGGCCCGCCTGGCCACAGGGCGTGACGCCGTCGTCGCCTTCGACCACGCCTACCACGGCCGCACGAACCTCACCATGGCACTCACCGCCAAGGCAATGCCTTACAAGACCAACTTCGGCCCGTTCGCGCCCGAGGTCTACCGCATGCCCATGAGCTACCCGTACCGCGAGGAAAACCCGGAAATCACCGGTGCCGAGGCAGCCAAGCGGGCGATCACCATGATCGAGAAGCAGATCGGCGGCGACCAGGTGGCCGCGATCATCATCGAGCCGATCCAGGGCGAGGGCGGCTTCATCGTCCCGGCCGAGGGCTTCCTGCCGGCGCTGGCCGACTGGGCCAAGGAGAAGGGCATCGTCTTCATCGCCGATGAGGTCCAGTCCGGTTTCTGCCGCACCGGTGAATGGTTCGCGGTCAACCACGAAGGCGTTATCCCGGACATCCTGACCATGGCCAAGGGGATCGCCGGCGGCATGCCGCTGTCCGCCATCACCGGCCGCGCAGACCTGCTCGACGCCGTCCACCCGGGCGGCCTGGGCGGTACCTACGGCGGCAACCCGGTAGCCTGCGCCGCCGCGCTGGCCTCCATGGGATCCATGGAGGAATACGACCTCAACGGCCGTGCCCGCCACATAGAATCCCTCGCCACCGCCCGCCTCCGCGAACTGCAGAGCGAGCTGGCCGCTGCAGGTTCTGCCGTGGTCGGCGACGTCCGCGGCCGCGGCGCCATGCTGGCCATCGAACTGGTCCAGGCAGGGTCCAAGGAACCCAACCCGGAGCTGACCAAGGCTGTTGCTGCCGCCTGCCTGAAGGAAGGCGTCATCATCCTCACCTGCGGCACTTACGGCAACGTGATCCGCCTCCTGCCGCCGCTGGTCATCACCGATGAACTGCTGAACGACGGCCTGGAGGTCCTGGCCGCGGCCATCAAGGCCAACGCGTAACGCGGTCCGCACAGAGTTAGCGCCCCCTCGCAACGGCGCGAACAAAAACCTGTTGCCCCGGAACTTTCTGTTCCGGGGCAACAGGGGTTTAAGTCACGGCTGGCGCGGCTCTTATTGAGCGCTCCTACCTGATCTCGTTGTCCGGCCCGCCGATGACCACCTGCGCCGGACTGTGCAGGACGTACCCGTTGAGCCAGGAGAACAGGGCGCGGACCTTCTGCTGGAATCCGGACAGCAGCGCAAGGTGCACCAGGAGCCAGGACACAAAAGCCAGGGGCCCCTGGAGCTGGACGCGTTTGCGGCCGAGTTCGGCCACGGCGGCACCCCGCCCAATCATCGCCATGTACCCCTTGTCCACGTAATGGAAAGGCTGCCGGGTACCGCCGTTGAGGTCGGCGTGGATGTTGCGGGCAGCCCACTTGCCGGCCTGCTGCGCCACGGAGCCAAGCTGGGGCAGTTTGGCCCCGGTTGAATCGGTGATGTTGGCAGCATCGCCGACGACGTACACGCCTTCCGCGTCAGCAACAGTCAGGTCCGTCCGGACGTCGATCCGGCCACCTTTCCCCTGCGGCAGGCCGGAGCCGGCCAGGAGGTCGCCGCCTTTAAGGCCGCCGGCCCAGACGACGATTCCGCCCGGGATATCCGTCCCGTCAGCCAGCGTCACGCCGTCGGCCCGGACCTCGGTAACGCCCACTCCCATGTGCAGCTGGACGCCGATCCTGGAAAGGCGTTTGCGGGTGTACTCCTGCGACTTTGACGAAAACATGGCCAGGACGTTCGGCACCATGTCCACCAGGTGCACGCGGCACCGGGCGGCGAGTTCGGGGGAGAAGTACTTGGTCACCACGAATTTGATGTTTTCCGCCAGGGCGCCGGCAGTCTCCACGCCGGTTGGCCCGCCACCCACCACGACCATATCCACCATGGCGCCTGGCTCCCGGTCAGCCCGGTCCAGCAGCCGGGTCACGCTGGTGCCGAGACGGGTGGCGTCCGTGACCGAGTACAGCGGGAAAGCATGCTCCTCCGCGCCGGGGGTGTTGAAGAAGTTGGGTACGGCGCCGACGGCGAGGACCAGGATCCGGGCCCGGAACGTGTCGCCCTCGGCGGTGGTGACGGTGTGGTTTGCGGCGTCGGTGGCGGCCACCTCCGCCGTCAGGACGCGCACGTTTCTGTGCCGCCGGAAGACCGACCGGATGGGCCGGGCAATGGCCGAGACACCGATCTGCGAGGTGGCCACCTGGTACAGCAGGGGCTGGAACTGGTGGTAGTTGTTCGAATCGATCAGCAGTACGCGAACGCCCTTGCGGCCAAGCTCCCTGGCGGCGGCGATGCCGGCGAATCCGGCCCCGATGACGATGACCTGATATGAGTCCTCCATCCGAGCAACCTACTCCACCGGGGTTCCCGGCAACAGGGGTCAGGACGATTTCAGGGAGGCGTTGGTCCTCCGCCGGGCCACCGAAGTCTTCCGCGCGGTGCGCAGCATGTCCACGGTCAGGACCAGCAATGCCAGCCACACCACGCCAAACCCGATCCAGCGGTCCAGGGTCATCGCTTCCTTGAACACCAGCAGCGCCAGGATGAACTGCAGCAGCGGTGCGAAGTACTGGAGCAACCCGATGGTGGTCATGGGGAGCCTGCGGGCCGAGGCCCCGAAGAACAGCAGCGGCACGGCCGTGATCACACCGGAAGCCAGCAGCAGCCAGAAGTGGCCTGGGCCCTGCGTGGTCAGGGTGGCGGTTCCTGCGGTGGCCAGGTAGATCATGGTGGCGGCAGCGAAGGGAGCAAGCACCATGGTTTCCACGCTGAGGCTGGTGGCGGCGTCCACCTTGGGCCCAACGCGCTTTTTGACGAAGCCGTACAGGCCAAAGCTGAAGGCCAGCGTCAACGCAATCCACGGGAGCTTGCCATAGGAATACGTGAGTACTCCCACCGCGATGAAGCCGATGGCCACGGCCGCCCACTGCAGCGGGCGCAGTTTTTCCTTCAGCACCAGGACGCCCAGCAGGACGGAGACCAGGGGGTTGATGAAGTAGCCCAGTGAGGCCTCCACGGCCTGGCCCGTAGTTACTGCATAGGTGTAGGTCAGCCAGTTGATGGCGATCAGGAAGGCGGCCACGGCCAGCGAGCCGAACACGGTGCGATTCCGCAAAGCCCGCCCCAGGGCGGACCACGAGCGGGTCACCGTGATGAGGAGCGCGCAGAACAGCAGCGACCACACCACCCGGTTGGCCACGATTTCGACGGCGCCCGCCGGCATCAGCACAAAGAAGTACAGCGGGAGCAGCCCCCACAGCCCGTACGCGCCGATGCCGAAGAGGATTCCCGCCGTCGTCTCCTTGTCCACGGCCTTGGGCGGCGCCCCTTTGGTGCTTCCTGCCGGACCTGGCGGCACCGGCTGCGCGGACATTGCCGGTCCTGGCGCGGACGGAGCGGGAACACGGGCGGGGGAGAAGGATCCATCGGGAGAGGGCACGACATCCATAACATCACTTCCGGGGCAGGTATTCCGGCAAATAGTCAGTAGGCTTGCTTTTATGACAAATGCCGACCGGCTGGAGACCACCCCATGAGGCTCCGGCGCAGCAACGCTTCGGGGCGCGGCTACCGCCGGGTGGCAGCGGGCAAGGGTTTCAGTTACCGGGACCTGGACGGCTCCACCCTGCCCCCTGGTCCTGTCCGTGAGCGGCTGGAAAGTATCGGAATACCGCCGGCATGGACGGACGTCTGGATTGCCCCCTTCGAGAACGGGCATATCCAGGCCACTGGCGTGGACGCAGTGGGCCGGCGGCAGTATATCTACCACCCGGAATGGCGGGAGCGGAAGGACCGGGTGAAATTCGACCGCGCCCTCCAGCTGGCCGAATCGCTGCCGGCGGCCCGCCGCCGGGTGACCATGGACCTGCGCGGTGAAGGTTTCTCGCGCGAACGCGTCCTCGCGGCGGCCTTCCGGATGCTGGACAGCGGCTCGCTGCGGGTGGGGTCTGAGCGCTACACCAACGAAAACGGCAGCCGCGGCCTGGCCACCCTCCTCTGCGCCCACGTCCAGGTGCGCAAGGACCGCATCCACCTGCGCTTCCCCGCCAAGAGCGGCAAGGACTGGGAGTCGGAAATCCGCGACCCCGACCTTGCCGCCCTGCTGCGCCTGCTCAAGCGGCGGGGCCCCAACGCCCGGCTTCTGGCGTACAAGGACGGCCGGCAGTGGCGGCCCGTTACCAGCGCGGACATCAACGCCTACGTGAAGGAGCGGACCGGCTCGGACTTTACGGCCAAGGACTTCCGGACCCTGCGGGGTACGGTGGCGGCGGCAGCGAGCCTGGCCAGGACCGGCCCCCAGCGAACGGCCGCGAAGCGGAAGAGGGCCATCAGCCGGGCGATGTATGACGCCGCCGAGGTGCTGGGGAACACGCCCTCGATCGCCCGCAAAAGCTATGTGGACCCCCGCGTCCTGGACCACTACCACGAGGGCGAAACCATCGATCCCAAGCGGCCGGACTCGGCCGAGGCCGAACTCCGCGCGCTGCTCTACCGTGAAGGCAACGTGGTCCCGCTGGCCAAAAGCGGGTGAGGCCTGCTTCCCGAGGCGAGGCCTTGCAGCGGCGGCCAATTAGAATAAGTGACTGTGCGCTGCTCTTACCGCGCATCCTCATCGGTTAGAAGGGCTCCGAGTGTCCAACCACGGCGAAACCACCCCATCACGTCCGCTCCGGGTAGCCATCGTGGGCGCAGGGCCGGCGGGAGTCTACGCTGCGGACATCCTCACCAAGTCCAGCGGCGTGAAGGACGGCGACTTTGAGGTCAGCATCGACCTCTTTGAGGCCTACCCGGCGCCGTACGGGCTGATCCGGTACGGCGTGGCCCCGGACCACCCGCGGATCAAGGGCATCGTCAACGCGCTGCACAAGGTCCTGGACCGCGGCGACATCCGGTTCCTGGGCAACGTCACCTACGGCAGGGACCTCACCCTCCACGATTTCCGTGCCTTCTATGACGCAGTGATCTTCTCCACCGGCGCCGTCAAGGACGCCGACCTGGCGATCCCGGGCATCGACCTGCAGGGCTCCTTCGGCGGCGCTGATTTTGTTTCCTGGTACGACGGGCACCCGGACGTGCCGCGGGAATGGCCGCTGGAGGCGAAGGAAATCGCCGTGATCGGCAACGGGAACGTGGCGCTGGACGTGGCCCGCATGCTGGTCAAGCACCCGGAGGAGCTGCTCACCACCGAGATCCCGGACAACGTCTACCGGGGTTTGAAGGCCTCGCCCGTCACGGACGTGCACGTCTTCGGGCGCCGCGGCCCCGCCCAGGTCAAATTCACCCCGCTGGAGCTCCGGGAGCTCAGCCACATGAACGACGTGGACATCGTGCTGTACCCCGAGGACTTCGAATTCGATGAAGCCTCGGACGACGCCATCCGCAGCAACAACCAGATCAAGACCATGGTGAACACGCTCACGAACTGGCTGGTGGAAGAGCACACCGAGTCCGATAACCCGTCCTCCCGCCGGCTGCACCTGCACTTCCTGCACAGCCCCGTGGAAATACTTGCCGACGGCGGGGAAAGCGGCACGGGCAAAGTGGGCGGGATCAAGTTTGAACGCATGCAGCTGGACGGCACCGGCAACGCCAAGGGCACGGGGGAGTTCATCGAGTACCCCGTGCAGGCCGTGTACCGCGCCATCGGCTACCACGGTTCGGCGCTGGACGAGCTGGAGTACGACGCGAAGCGCGGTGTCATTCCCAACGAGGGCGGGCGCGTGCTGGACGCCGAAGGCAACCCGGTGCCCGGGATCTACGCCACCGGCTGGATCAAACGCGGCCCGGTGGGCCTCATCGGCCACACCAAGGGGGACGCCCTGGAGACCATCGGCTTCCTGCTCGAGGACCGGCTCACCTTGCCGCCCGCCCGGAACCCTGACCCGCAGGCCATCATCGACCTGCTCGAAGAACGCGGCATCGAATACACCACCTGGGAAGGCTGGAACAAGCTCGACGCCCACGAAGCCGGCCTCGGCGCCGCCTGGACCGGCCCCGACGGCTTGGATCACGTGGTGCGCGAACGGATCAAGGTGGTCCCGCGCGAGGACATGATCCGGATTTCCCGCGGCTAGGTGGGGGAGGGAGGCCGCGTTACAATGGCGACCATCCCCAGGCCGGCATTATGACGCCGTGCCTTCAGGCAGCACAGGAGTTCGATGAAGAACCTGATTCAGCCGGAACCGCTGCAGCGCGGCGCGTTGGCCGCCCATGAGCAGCTCGACGGCGGCTCCCTTGCGGATGCTCCCGGCAACCTCCGCAGCCTGATCCGCGAGTCGTGGCAGCGTTCGGCCGGCTTCAAGGCGAACCCGGACAGCCCTGCCGCCCCGCTGGCCCTGGACCGGGATGAGCTGGAGGACTACCGCAGCCAGCACCCGCTGGCCGCCATCATGCCCGTCATCAACAAGCTCCTGGTCCAGCCCAGCCACGACAGCGGACTGCTGGTGGCAGTGGGTGATGAAGTGGGCCGGCTGCTCTGGGTGGAGGGTGATCCCGCCTTGCAGCGGCGCGCGGAGGGCATGATGTTTGTTGCAGGCGCAGACTGGTCCGAGGCGACTGTGGGCACCAGCGCTCCGGGAACCGCTCTTGCCTTGGGCCGGGGGATCCAGATTGCCGGCGCGGAGCACTATCAGCGGGCCGTGCACGCCTGGAGCTGCACTGCCGTGCCCTTCCACGACCCCGATTCCGGCGCGGTGCTCGGCGTCGTGGACATCACGGGCACGGCCACCGCGGTGGCGCCCCACACCCTGTCCCTCGTGGAGGCAACCGTGGCGGCCGCCCAGGCGCAGCTGCGTGTCGAGCGCCTCCAGTTGGCCGCGGAGCTGGCCCGCGGGTCATCACGACGCCGGGCCACGGCCACCGCTTCCCGCGCGCCGGGGGCGGGCGCCAAGGAAGGCAGCCTCTACCGGAACAGCCTGCAGCTGCTGGGCCGCGACCAGGCTTTGCTCAGCCTGGACGGCAAAACCGTTGTGTTGTCCGCCCGGCACAGCGAAATTCTTGCGCTGCTCAGCACCCACCCGGACGGGCTCAGCGCGGAAGAACTCAGCCTCCTGCTCTACCCCGGGGACGGCTCCGCCATCACGCTCCGGGCCGAGATGGTCCGGCTGCGCAAGGTCCTGCAGCAGCTCAACCCGGACGCTGTTCCAGGTTCGCGGCCGTACCGGCTGCCCGTGGACATGGTGCCGGACTGCGGCCAGGTGCTGAGCTGCCTGCAGCGCGGCGCGCACCGCATCGCCCTGGAAATCTACCGGGGTGCCGTCCTCCCGCGGTCTGAAGCCCCCGGCATCGTGGAGCTGCGGAACAAGGTCTCGCTGCTGCTGCGCGAGGCAGTCCTGACCGATGGCAGCGCCGAGTCGCTGCTGAAGTACGCCGAACTTCCGGAGGCAAGAGACGACGTCGGGGTCCGGCGCGCCGCCCTCCGCCTCCTGCCGGCCCGCTCACCCAAGCGGGCCGCCGTCGTCGCAGATCTGGAACGGCTGGAAGCCGAACTGCGCGCCTAGGGCACCGCCCCTCCGGTGTTGGGCCTGTACCTCCGGTGGTTGGCCCTTGACCACACAGCGGCCGTGCAACCTGGCTGCAACCTGCGCACTCCTACGCTTGCTCCAACGGCGGCGGCCAGCAGCAAGCGCCGCCCTCTGCACAGCAAAGGAGCTAGCAATGACTGTTTACGCACAGCCCGGAACCGAGGGCTCGAAGGTCACGTTCAAGGACCGTTACGAGAACTGGATCGGCGGGGAGTGGGTGGCCCCGGTGAAGGGGCAGTACTTCGAGAACATCACGCCGGTGACGGGCAAGGCCTTCTGCGAGGTTGCACGCGGCACGGCCGAAGACATCGACCTGGCGCTGGACGCCGCACACAAGGCCGCGCCGTCGTGGGGCAAGACGTCTGTGGCAGAGCGGGCTGCCATCCTGAACAAGATCGCCGACCGGATCGACGAGAACCTTGAGATGCTCGCCGTGGCCGAAACCTGGGACAACGGCAAGCCCATCCGCGAGACCCTCAACGCGGATATGCCGCTCGCCGCCGACCACTTCCGCTACTTCGCCTCCGCCGTCCGGGCGCAGGAGGGCCGGCTGTCCCAGCTCGACGACGACACCACCGCCTACCACTTCCACGAGCCGCTCGGCGTCGTGGGCCAGATCATCCCCTGGAACTTCCCTATCCTGATGGCCGTGTGGAAGCTCGCTCCCGCGCTCGCCGCCGGCAACGCGGTGGTGCTCAAGCCGGCGGAGCAGACGCCGTCGTCCATCCTGGTCCTGATGGAACTCATCGGCGACCTGCTGCCCGCCGGTGTGCTGAACGTGGTCAACGGCTTCGGCGTCGAGGCCGGCAAGCCGCTGGCCTCCAGCCCGCGCATCCGCAAGATCGCGTTCACCGGGGAGACCACCACCGGGCGGCTCATCAGCCAGTACGCCAGCCAGAACCTCATCCCGGTCACGCTGGAGCTGGGCGGCAAGAGCCCCAACATCTTCTTCAACGATGTGGCCGAGAGCAACGACGCGTTTTACGACAAGGCGCAGGAGGGCTTCGCCCTGTTCGCCTTCAACCAGGGCGAAGTCTGCACCTGCCCGTCCCGGGCGCTGGTGCAGGAGGACATCTACGAGTCCTTTATGGCCGACGCCGTGGCCCGCGTGGAAAAAATGATCCAGGGCAACCCGCTGGATACGGCGACGCAGGTGGGGGCACAGGCGTCGAACGACCAGCTGGAAAAGATCCTCTCCTACATCGACATTGGAAAGCAGGAGGGCGCCAAGGTCCTCACCGGCGGCGGCCGGGCCGAGCTTCCCGGTGACCTGGCCGGCGGCTACTACGTCCAGCCCACGGTGTTCGAAGGCCACAACAAGATGCGGATCTTCCAGGAGGAGATTTTCGGCCCGGTGGTGGCAGTCACCAAGTTCAGCGACTACGCCGACGCCATGGGCCTCGCGAACGACACGCTGTATGGCCTGGGTGCCGGTGTCTGGTCCCGCAACGGCAACGTGGCTTACCGCGCCGGCCGCGAGATCCAGGCTGGCCGCGTCTGGGTCAACAACTACCACGCCTACCCGGCAGGTGCTGCCTTTGGCGGCTACAAGTCCTCGGGCATCGGGCGTGAGAACCACGCGATGATGCTGGACCACTACCAGCAGACCAAGAACCTGCTGGTCAGCTACAACGAAAACAAGCTGGGCTTCTTCTAGGCCATGGTTCCATCAAACGCGATCAACGCGGCGGCGGTGTTGCCCGGGGAGGACTTCTCCCGGGTGGCGCTCACCCCGCCGGCCGTGGAGCTCCTGCGGAAGCTTTGGCTCCGGCACGGGCCGTTGATGTTCCACCAGTCCGGCGGGTGCTGCGACGGGTCCTCGCCCATGTGCTACCCGGTGGGGGACTTCCTCACCGGCGACTCGGATGTGCTGCTGGGCCTGTTCGATGTGTCCGACGGGCTGGAACCACGGCCGCTGGAGTTCTGGATGTCCCGGGAGCAGTTCAACTACTGGAGCCACACGCACCTGACCGTTGATGTGGTCCCCGGAAGGGGCAGCGGATTCTCGGTGGAAGCGCCGGAGGGCAAACGGTTCCTCATCGCGGTCCACGCTGATGGATTGGCAAGTGTAGGAGCATAAATTTCGTGCGGAGAAGCCCGGCCCGAACATCAGGCCGGGCTTTTCCCGTCTCACCATTCGGAACAATTGGGACCGTCCAGTGGATGGACACTATCGTTGATAGGTCTGTTTCCATCAGAAATCAGGATTGTGATCCCCCTATGAACCTTCTCCGGACCAAATCTATCGAGCAGTCCATCGCCGACGCCGATGAACCCGGACGCAAGCTCAAGCGGTCCCTCAGCACGTGGGACCTGATGATCATGGGCGTTGCGGTGGCCGTCGGTGCCGGCATCTTTTCCGTCGGCGCCAAGGCCGCAGCCAACTTCTCCGGCCCTGCCGTGACGTTGTCCTTCGCCATCGCCGCCGTCACCTGCGCCCTTGCCATCATGTGCTACGCCGAGTTCGCCACTGCCATCCCCGTGGCAGGCTCCGCCTACGTCTTCACCTACGCCACCATGGGTGAGCTCCTTGCCTGGATCATCGGCTGGAACCTGATCCTCGAACTCTTCACCGCCGCAGCCGTCATCGCCAAGTACTGGGGCATCTACCTCAGCAAGGTGTTCGCGCTGATGGGTGCCGACATTCCGCCGGCAATCTCCCTGGGCGGGGTGGACCTCTACTGGGGTGCCTTCCTGATCGTGGCCGTCTTCACCGTGTTGCTCGTGCTGGGCACCAAGCTCTCCGCCCGCGTGGGCAACATCTTCACGCTGATCAAGATCGCCGTGGTCCTCTTTGTGATCGTTGTGGGCTTCACATACGTGAAGCTCGAAAACTACAGCCCGTTTATTCCCACCGCCGAGCCGACCGGCGGTGCTGGCGCGGCCGACGTCCTGAAGCAGTCGTTCTTCGGTTTCCTCACCGGGGCCGCCCCGGCACAGTACGGCACGCTGGGCATCTTCGCCGGGGCTGCCCTGGTGTTCTTCGCGTTCATCGGCTTCGACGTGGTGGCCACGTCCGCGGAGGAAGTCAAGAACCCGCAGAAGACCCTGCCCCGGGGTATCTTCGGTGGCCTCGCCGTGGTGACGCTGCTGTACATCCTGGTATCCCTGGCCCTGACCGGCATGGTTTCCTACACCCAGCTGGCCGAGGCGAAGAGCCCCACCCTCACTACCGCATTCGAAGCAGTGGGCGACACGTCCGCCGCCAAGGTCATTGCCTTCGGCTCCCTGGTGGGCCTGACCACCGTGATCATGGTGCTCCTCATGGGCCTGTCCCGCGTGGTCCTGGCAATGAGCCGCGACGGACTCCTGCCCCGTGCGCTGTCCAAGACCAGTGAAAAGCGCTCGACGCCGGTCCGCCTCCAGATCATCTGCGGCGCCGCGGTTGCCCTGGTGGCGGGACTGACCAACGTGGACCTGCTCGAGGAAATGATCAACATCGGTACGCTGTCCGCATTTGTGGTGGTGAGCCTGGGCATCCTGGTGCTGCGCAAGAAGCGCCCGGACCTCAAGCCCGCCTTCCGTGTGCCCTTCGGCAAGGTCCTGCCGATCGTGTCCGCAGTGCTGTGCCTCTACCTGATGACCAACCTGGCCGTGGAGACCTGGATCTTCTTCGCCATCTGGCTCGCGATCGGCCTGGCCATCTACTTCTCCTACGGCCAGCGCCACTCCCGCCTCAACGAGCGCTTCGGTGACGCCAGCACGGCCGTCAACGGTGCTCCCGTTGCGGCCGGAGCTACTGCTGGGGCGGCCGGGGACGACGAGGACGAGTTCTCCCGCGCCTGATCCGGCCGCGCCAGGCTGAAGCTACGGTGCCGCGTGCCGGCCAACCCAGTCCACCAGGGGCCGCAGCTCATCCCAGAGCGCGGCGATCTCCTTGGCCGCGCTGGGGGTGGCCAGCCATGCGGGCTGCCCCAGGTCGGTGGCCGCGGAAAGGGACTTGTGTTTCAGGAGTTCGGCCCTGGGATGGTCCTGGGGATACCCGCGCGGGACGGTCTTGAGTTTCTCGCCCTCCACCATGAAACCGGCAGCGCCCACGGCTTCCACAATGTGCCGCAGTGATTCGCCCGTTCCTGAGGCATCAACTGAATTGCGGTACCTGGCGAGCTGGGCGGGCGTGTGGGAATGGTAGCCGCCGCCGACCAGGAGCCCTTCCGCACTGATTTGCAGGTAGTAGCCCACCCCTTCCTGGATGGACGCGAAAGCGCCCTGGGCTGTTTTGTAGGGTGACTTGTCCTGCGAGAACCTGATGTCCCTGTTGGGCCGGAAGATTTTGCCGGGACCAAACCGGGGCTCCAGCTCGGCGAGCAGCAACGTGACCGGTTCCCGGACCAGCGCCTCATAGCTGTCCTTGTGCTCCAGCCACCATTCACGGTTGTTGTTGTCCTGGAGCTCTTTGTAGAACTCGAACGCGCCGGCAGGTATGCCCTGGAAAGTTGTCATGCGTCGATCCTAGGGACACCGGCCGGCGGCTGCCATGAACAGAACCGGATATGTGGAAAAGCAAAAACCACCCCGCCACGTAAACCGTGACGGGGTGGTTTTCGGCAACTCAGGAAGGGGCTGGATCAGCCGATCTTGTTGGCCGCTTCTGCCTCGGAGAACTGAACTGCGCCGAGGTTGGCGCGCAACTTGGCGCCGAGTTCGGCGTCAACGTTGGTCCAGTACTGGATCGCGCGTTCCTTGATGCCGGGGCTCTTGACGCCGCCCACTGCACCGGTGATGGTCTCGAGCAGACGGGCCTTGGCGCCGTCGTCGTAAACCTCGCGGTACAGGGTGCCGGCCTGGATGAAGTCGCTGTCCTCCGTGTGGAGGGAGTGCGCGGCAAGTGTCAGCTCGCCGTCGTTCTCCCAGCCGCCGGCCGGGTTCTGCGGCTCAACAGCAGCCGGGCCGCCAACGGAGTTGGGGGCGTAGACCGGCACTGAGGGGGCGTTGAAGTGGTAACGCCCGGCGCCGTCCTGGCTGTAGTTGTTGACCTGGTTCTTCGGCTGGTTCACCGGGATCTGCGCGTGGTTGGTACCGACGCGGTAGCGGTGTGCGTCCGCGTAGGAGAAGATGCGGGCCTGCAGCATCTTGTCCGGGGAAGCGGCGATGCCCGGCACGAAGTTCGACGGCGCAAAGGTGGCCTGCTCGATCTGCGCGAAGTAGTTCTCCGGGTTCCGGTTCAGCTCCATGGTGCCCACCTTGATCAGCGGGTAGTCAGCATGCGGCCAGACCTTGGTCAGGTCGAACGGGTTGAAGCGGTAGGTCTTCGCGTCCTCGTACGGCATGACCTGGACGTGCAGGTCCCAGGACGGGAGGTTGCCGGCTTCGATGTTCTCCGAGAGGTCGCGGATGTAGAAGTCGGCGTCGGAGCCGGCCAGCTGCTCTGCCTGCTCGCTGCTCATGGACTTCACGCCCTGGTTGGACTTGAAGTGGTACTTGACCCAGAAACGCTCGCCCTCGGCGTTGATCCACTGGTAGGTGTGCGAGCCGTAGCCCTGCATTTCACGCCAGGAAGCCGGCAGGCCACGGTCACCCATCAGCCAGGTGACCTGGTGGGCGGACTCGGGGGACAGGGTCCAGAAGTCCCACTGCATGTCGGCATCGCGCAGGTGGGTGCCCGGGAGGCGCTTCTGGGAGTGGATGAAGTCCGGGAACTTGATGCCGTCGCGGATGAAGAAGACGGGGGTGTTGTTGCCCACGAGGTCGTAGTTGCCCTCGGAGGTGTAGAACTTCACGGCGAAGCCGCGGGGATCGCGCCAGGTGTCCGGGGAGCCGTTCTCGCCGGCCACGGAGGAGAAGCGGATGAGCATCTCGGTGTCGACGCCGGGCTGGAGGAAGGCTGCCTTGGTGTACCTGGAGACGTCCTCGGTGGTCTTGAACGTACCGAATGCGCCGCCGCCCTTGGCGTGCACTACGCGCTCCGGCACCCGCTCGCGGTTGAACTGGGCGAGCTTTTCCACCAGGTAGTGGTCAGTCAGGATGATCGCACCGTCGGCACCGGTTGCCTTCGAGTGCGCGTCGGACGTAACGGGGGCACCTGACTGGGTTGTTGAAATGGCAGTCATTGTTCTCCTATTTCTCTGTTTCTTGCGAGGGACGATTGGAAGGAAGTTGTTGGGACTGCTGGCAGTCCTGGCAGATGCCCTGGTACATAACATCGGCGATCTGGATGGTCATCGGCTTGGCGTTTTCGTCCCAGTGGGGCGTGAGGCAGGGCGCGTGGCCCACGGCGCAGTCCACGTCTTCAACGCGGCCGCAGCTGATGCAGACGGCGTGGTGGTGGTTGTCGCCGACGCGGGTTTCATACAGCGCGGGCGAGTGCGGTGGCTCGAAGCGGCGCAGCATGTGCAGGTCCGTCAGGTCCCCCAGCACCACGTAAACGGACTGTGCCGTCAGTTCGGGCAGCTCCGCGCGGGCAGCGGCCAGGATGCTCTCGGCGGGGGAGTGCGGATGCCGTTCGACGGCGGCGAGGACCGCCAGCCGCTGTTTGGTCACCCTGCGGCCGTGGGCGCGCAGGGCGCCAGCCCATGCCTCCTGGCCGTCAAAGTGCTCCGTCATGGATCCATTGAAACACTTATTTTGAGTTTCTCGCAATAAGGCTTGGCTAACCTCGGTCAGCGGTAAGCATCCCGGCGACATTAGGGTTGCAGAGTGGGGAAACTGCTCGCTGACATCACGCCGCTCAAGGAGAGCCCCGCCTTCCGCCGGCTCTGGATCAGCTCGGCAGTATCCGCCGTCGGGAGCCAGCTCACCCTGGTGGCCGTGAGCCTGGAGGTCTACCGGCTGACCCAGGACAGCCTCTATGTGGGGCTACTGGCCGTCTTCGCACTGGTACCCCTTGTCATCGCCGGCCTCCTGGGCGGATCCATCGCCGACTCCCACGACCGGCGCCGCGTCGCCCTGCTGGCCACCACCGTGCTGTGGCTGACCATCGGCCTGATCGCCCTGCAGTCGTGGCTGCACCTGGGCAACGTTTGGGTTCTGTACTTCCTGGTGGCGGTCCAGAGCGGCGCACAGGCCATCAACCAACCTGCCCGCAGCGCCATCCTTCCCATGCTGATCCGCCAGGAGCTCCTGCCCGCCGCGAACGCCCTCAGCATGATGTCCTTCGGCCTCGCCCTGACGGTCGGCCCGTTGCTGGCAGGCGTGCTGGTGGCATGGCTGGGTTTCGGCTGGACCTACGCCATCGACTTCGCCAGCTTCGCGTTTGTGCTCTGGGCCGTCTACCGGCTGCCGCCCCTGCCGCCGTCGGGAAGCAGGAGCAGGGCAGGCATCCGGTCCGTCGTGGAGGGGTTCCGGTTCCTCGGTACCCGTCCGAACCTCCGGATGACCTTCGTGATCGACCTGATTGCCATGATCCTGGCCCAGCCGCGCGCACTGATGCCGGCCATTGGCGCCCTCATGATCGGCGGCGGGGAAGCGACGGTGGGCGTGCTCCTGGCTTCAACCGCGGTGGGAGCGTTTCTGGCCGGATTGTTCTCGGGTCCGCTGGGCGGTGTCCGGTGGCAGGGGAGCGCGGTGGTCTTCTCGGTCATGGGATGGGGCGCGTCCATCGCCGCGTTCGGCATGGTGGTGCTGCTGGCCGGGCGCTCCCCGGACGGGGGTGCCACGTTCTGGCTGCTCCCGGCGGCATTGTGCTGTGCGCTGGCGGGAATCGCGGACTCGATCAGCAGCGTCTTCCGCAACACCATCCTGCAGGCAGCCGCACCGGACCATCTCCGCGGGCGGCTCCAGGGCGTGTTCCTCGTGGTGGTCGCGGGCGGTCCCAGGATCGGTGACCTGCTGGCCGGCGGCGCCACCAGAATGACGGCCGAGGGCTGGGTGCTGCTGCTGGGCGGCGTGCTGTGCATCGTTGGGGCGTGGCTGGCGGCGAGGCTGCAGCCGGGGTTCCGAAAATACGACGCCCGGAACCCGGCTCCCTAGAAAGCCGTTCCCATAGGAGAGCGAGGAGGAAACATGCACCAACACTACAACGGCCTGAAAACGGCAGCGCTTTTCGGTGTGCTGTGGGCGGTCCTGCTGGGCCTTGGGGCGCTGATGGGCGCCGGAACCCGCAGCTCCGCACCCATCTGGATCATGGCGCTGCTCGGTGTCGCCACCACCGCCTACGGCTACTGGAACAGCGACAAGATCGCCATCCGCTCTATGCAGGCCTACCCGGTCACTGAAGCACAGGCGCCGCAGCTGTACCAGATTGTGCGGGAGCTGTCCGTGCGCGCCAACCAGCCGATGCCCCGGATCTACATCTCGCCCACCATGAATCCCAACGCCTTTGCCACCGGCCGGAACCCGCGGAATGCGGCCGTCTGCTGCACCGAGGGAATCCTGCAGCTCCTGGACGCCCGCGAACTGCGCGGCGTCCTGGGGCACGAACTCATGCACGTGTACAACCGCGACATCCTCACCTCATCAGTGGCCGCCGCCGTCGCAGGCGTTATCACTTCGGTGGGCCAGATGCTGCTGTTCTTTGGCGGCGGCGACCGGCGCAACTCGAACCCGCTGGCGATGCTGGCCATGGCGCTTCTCGCCCCCTTTGCGGCATCCCTGATCCAGATGGCTATCTCGCGTACCAGGGAGTACGACGCCGACGAAGACGGTTCCGAGCTGACCGGCGATCCGCTGGCGCTCGCCTCAGCCCTGGGCAAGATTGAGCAGGGCGTGAGGATCGCGCCGCTTCCGCACGACCAGCGGCTGGTCAACGCCTCGCACCTGATGATCGCCAACCCGTTCCGCGGCGGTGCCATCAACAAGCTGTTCGCGACGCATCCGCCCATGCGGGACCGGATTTCGAGGCTGGAGCGGATGGCAGGCCAGCCGATGCGCTGATTCAAGTTCCCCTCGACGCGCAAAGAGGCCGGCGCTGCCCGTATTCCGGGTGCGCCGGCCTCTTTGCGTGGCGGCAGAAATTTTGCGCGTCGACAACCGCCGGCGGGGGCTGCTAGCTGCGGAAGTTCACAAACTGCAGGTCGGCCTCGTCGAAGTCCTTCAGCAGTGCCATGGTGGCCTGCAGGTCGTCACGGGACTTGGATGTGACGCGCAGTTCGTCGCCCTGGATCTGGGACTTGACTGACTTGGGGGCTTCGTCGCGGATCAGCTTGTTGATCTTCTTGGCCAGGTCCTGGGCGATGCCCTCCTTGATGGAAGCCTCGAGGCGGAACTCCTTGCCGGAGGCATAGGGTTCGCCGGTGTCCAGGGACTTCAGTGAGATGCCGCGGCGGATGAGCTTTGACTGCAGCACATCCAGCACTGCCAGGACACGTTCCTCGGAGTTCGCCTTCATTAGGATCTTCTCACCGCTGAAGTCCACCTCGGCGCCCACGCCCTTGAAGTCGTACCGCTGCGCGAGTTCCTTCTGCGCCTGGTTCAGCGCGTTCGCCACTTCCTGCTTGTCGACTTTGCTTACGACGTCGAACGTTGACTCGCCTGCCATGACTCTCCTTCTGCTGGTGGGAGCCCTGCGCACTGGGCAGGGCCTGGATCACTGCATTCAAGCCTAATACGGATGCCCGCGTTGGTAGGGGCGGTATTCACAGTTCCCTCAAAGCGGACACCCGGAGGGAACGCAGGAGCCCCGGCCAGGGTTGAAGGAGTAGGAAAGCGCACGAAGGGAACACCATGCACCGCAAAGCCATCCGTTACGTCACACGAACCACCTCGGCTGCAGCCGGTGCGGTAGCAACAGCAGCAACCTCGGTGGCGGCAGTGGCGGTGGCCGCCTCCATCATGTTCAGCCCGGTAGCGGATGCCTCTTCCCGGATGGAGGGTGTCAGCGAGGACCTGCGCCGGGCGGTGCAGTTGAACCAGATCACCGAGGAGCAGGCCGTGAAGTTCGAGGCAAAGCTGGCCGGCAGGATTCTGGGTGAGGCCTGAGCGTGGCTCCAAAGCGCCCTTGAGGGCCTGAAATCCGCGCCATTCCGGGCTCTTGCGCGCCGATTCGATTCTTCGGCGGAAGTTCTGTAAAGTTGTCTTGCCCGCGGTTACTGGAAGCGGAACGGCCCGGAAACGGACGCTCCGAAGACTGCATCTACGGGTACTTCTTTTGAAGTTCGGCAGATTACCCGAGCGGCCAAAGGGGGCTGACTGTAAATCAGCTGGCAACGCCTACGGGGGTTCGAATCCCTCATCTGCCACCAGCCAGTAATGGCAAGGGATTTAGCCCTTCCGGGATCTTTTAGGAGGTTCCGGAAGGGCTTTTTTCATGCCCGGTGATCACACTTGTGGCCTGGGCTTTGGCAGCGACGTCGGCGTCAGCCTGCGCCTTAGCGGCAGCGGCGTCGGCTTCAGTCTTTGCCTTCTCTATCGCTGCGGCGTCAGCGTCGGCCTGGGCTTTGGCAGCGACGTCGGCGTCAGCCTGCGCCTTAGCGGCAGCGGCGTCGGCTTCAGTCTTTGCCTTCTCTATCGCTGCGGCGTCAGCGTCAGCCTGGGCTTTGGCAGCGGCGTCGGCGTCAGCCTGGGCTTTGGCAGCGGCGTCGGCTTCATTCTTCGCCTTAATCGCCGCATCAGCTTGAGCCTTCTCTTTTGCAGCGGCGTCAGCGTCAGCCTGGGCCTTGGCGGCGGCATCAGCTTCAGCCGCTGCAACGGCAGGATCCTGTGTGGGCGTTGCCGAGGCGGTAGCGGCAGCAGAAGCCGAGGTTTTCGGAGTGGAAACAACCGAGGTGGAGGTTGTGCCAGATCCGCGCGTGGCGGTGAAGATGATGTTCAGAATGGGATGAAGCCGAGAGTAAGCCGGACCAGGAACGGCGCTGGAGACACCAGATGGAAGCCTGGCAGCTCTGCGCGGAGGCCAAGGACCAGTTCGCCATCCGGTTGGTGGACTACATAGAAGTGGTACGCCGAGACCTTGGAACGTACACCATTGAAGATGACGAGCTGAATGAAGACAACCGCCAACGCCTGACGCAGTTTGAAGCCGAGGACGGGCGGGAGCACTTGGAGAACCTACCCGACGGCGAGCTAGCGTAGGTTCAAGTCTCGCAACCGAAGCTGGAGACATTTGGTAGGGCTCGCCGCCGGACCCGCGTTGCCCCTGAATACCACGAGCTGCGACAATTTCCCGCGGCTCCTGTCCTTTTTCACCTGAGCGCCAGCGGCAAGGTCCTTGAGGGCCGACAGGTAAGTAGTGATCAAATGGGTTGACGGCTCGGCCGTCCGTCCCTGCGGGTATCCGTGCGTCCTGGGCTGCAGTATGAAAGAAAAACAGACTGCTCGTGTGATTTGGGATCTGGGGGTTCTCGTAAGCCTCGACACTCCAAAACATCAGAGTTTCGTCCACAGCTTGTCCCATACTGAGGCCAGGACGGGATTTAGGACGCCTGCGGCTCCTCCAAGGAGATGACCACTCCCCGGCCGTTTCCTGACAATCGCGAAAGCTGTCGAAGAGCTCAAACGAGGCGCAAGAGTTTCCCAAATGCTCGTGACAGATTGACGGCATAACTTGACGGCCGAATTGTCTCCCCTTCAGCGACACCTGTGGCAGCTAAACTAGTGCCTCACATCTAACGACGACGATAGGGTGGCGAAGATGCGGTGGACGAAGGGTGTTCTCGCTCTGATTCTTGCTGGCAGTCTCGCCTTATGGTGCAGTGCGCTATGGAGCCAGACCTTTGAGCCAGATCCCGCCAATACTTCCACTGCCGCCCCCAGCCTTGTGGCAGCCTACTCTGAGGTACCGGTTACCCAATCTGCCACCTTTTGGTTCAATTTGCGACCCCCTCGCCCGTCGGACAAGGACGAGCTCGGAGAAATTAGGCTTTCCTATGAGCTTGCAGGGACGCCCGCAGCCCCCACGACCATTAGTTTTGCTATTTCCGGACAGTTGGGGGAAATTCTCAGCGACTGCACAGACTTCAATGTCCGGATAAATCGAGACGTACCCTTCGACGCCCTTGCTGCCCCTGCAAAGATCGGTCTTACGGCCCTGGCAAGACAAGGTTCTTCTGACGGGCAACAACCGTCATCATCGCAGACCGTGGATGTGTCTGAAGTCTCGAAAGTTTTGCATCGGGATACTTATACTGAGGTGCAAATACCCGTGTCGCCCAAGCTCGGAGGGATTACAAAATCTCCAGAAGTGATTGGATCATCGGCAACGCACACCTGCAACGTCGTTGAGGGGCGGAAGATGTGGGGCCGCCTCACAGGTCAGCCAAGAATAGTAGCCCCCGCCGTCAGTGCTGCACTGCCTAGTAAGGTAGCCAGGCTTGAAATCCTACCTATGATTTCCCTCTATACCGATGACCTCTTTTTCTTGGTCCACAGCAGCGACGAGCCTACGTATGTCCAGGGCATGACTGAGATACGTGGCAGGCATCCTGAAACAGGAACGGCGCAGGTGACTACGACTCCGTAGACGTCGGCTACGTTCTCTGGTCCCGGCCAAGAGGCTAACGAGAGAAATGTAACGCTGCTTTTAGGTGTGCTCCTAGGGGCGGTATCTAGCATTCTCATATCTCTGCTATCCAACTTTGCCGACTCTGCGCTACCGGCGGGGGTGGGGTGGTGGAAAAAACGTAGGGACTAGGACTGCCTCGGGCCACTCTTACTCCAACTGCAACGGAGCTAACGCCAGGGGAATGCGGGGGTATGGACTCTCTGCCAATAAGCTCCCCGATCGCCAGATAGTGATGCCCGGGCGGCCCACATAGCATGTGGGAGGTCAAGGACGACGGAGAAGAGGACGCCTGGGTAGGCAGGATCTTTAATCTTTGGCTCCCTAGGAGAAATAATTATCACCATGGCCTGGAAGAAGTCGCTGCCCTGGAGTAGCCGCCTGGGGACAGCAGAAGACCCCCGCGTCCTTGACTCGATCCGCGGGGGTCTTTTCTGTAGCTGATCCACGCAGTGGGGGGACGTGCGTGGTTTGCTGCTGCAAAAGTAACCTCTGCTATGCCAGTTTTTCAAATCGGTCAGGGGGTCGGCTTAGTGAAACATCGGCCCTGCGGCGGCCAGCAGCCGGGAGATGTGGTCCTGTACCTCTTGTGATGCCTGAAGGTTTGCGCGCAGGGCGGCAGGCAGCCAATCCTTACCCTTCTTGACACCAAGACTGTGACCGAAGCTTTCCAATTGACCAACGTGCACTAAAACCACCCGTCGCTCGGCGAGGCCGTCCAGTAAGCGGGTGACTGCGGCAGGCTCGCTGCAAACCCTCATCAGTCCATCCACTCCATAGTTCTTGGCCTCATCCCAGGGCCGCATGGTCAGGCCGAGTGCTTCCTTAATTTTGCGTCGGGCACCAGCGTCGTATAGGGCCATCGGGTCATTCTGAAGTATCCGGTTGAACTCTTCAGTCGCGCTCCGGAAGACTTGCGTCACCAACTGCGGATTGCCGGAGTGGTTTAAGGGGCTTGTAACCGTAGACCAGTCGGCGTGCATACCATCCCATTTGCAGCCCAGCGACTCCACGAGGTTCTTCAGAACGGCCTCGTTGTCGAGCACGTCAATATCGGGACAAGCTAGGACGGGCACTTTCAGCGCCCCAAGTGCCCTTGCAACCCTCGGCATTCCGCCCGTTCCCGACGTCGGAACAAACAGCACGTCCGTGGCGGGCACCGCTAGAGTCCGCGTTTCCCGTAGACCAGCATTGGAAGTTCTAGCATCAAGAGCCGCCTCATAAAACCGGCAATCGCGCTCATTTTCTGCCAGCACAACGAGTTCATGGAACAGACCGTCCAGGACGTTGCTGTACTTCAAGACAGGATCATCCCAAATTGCCTTCAAGTCTTGCGACTTCAGTTGGTGCGCTACGGTCGAGTCTTCAGTCCGCACCAGGCGGACAACGGACAGCGGCGAGGACGAGTTCAGGAGACCGGCCAGTAGGTTTCTATCATGGGTGGCGAGAATGACCTGAACCCCTCGCTCACCGGAGATACGCCCTAATTCTTGGCCCAGCGCAAAAGCCTGTGGCGGGTGCAGAAATGCTTCGGGCTCGTCGATTATGAATATTGGATAAGTCGCCGTGACCAGTGGGATGAGTATGCCTAAGAGGCTGCGCATGCCGTCACCCTGATTAGCCAAGGTAGGGAGAGCATTCATCGCCGTCTGGTACTCGGTAGGGTCATCGTAGCGATTCGGGTAAGGGACATTCGGGACGCCGACACGCAGTTGCTGTTCCTGATTCAGGTCGTCAAGGGACAGTTCCTTGCCGAGAATCCTCACCGTGAGCCGATTAAGCTCCTGCATAAGCTCGGAGCTTTCCGCCAGATAATGGATCGGATGACTCGGAGCCTCCAACACGTTGCTCTTTCTGGCTGCAGCGGAGACGTTCCGCTCTCCCGCGCCCATTTGCCTGACGAGGAACGGGACGGCGGCAGATATTGGGGCAGGTATGGCAGCGCCTGTACCTAACTGCGTCGACCAATACTGGAAGTTGGTCAGAATGATGTTCTGGCCGAGGCGTTGAAAACTTGAGTGTTCCGGCATATCAGGGTGCTCGACCAAGACCGCATTTTTACACAACCAATCGAGAAAATCAGCGTGGTTTCCCGACAGGTCAATGGACATGTGCGCAATCAGTTCAGGTTTCACGCCAGAATCGGGCTGCGCCAGCTTTGCAGCAATCTGGTTCAGAAGCGTTGTCTTCCCGCTATTGTTGGCTCCAGCAATCGCCGTCACGCCTTTGGCTTCAAATTCTATTAGTGAGCCACTGTAGAGCGACGCCGACTCAACCCTCATGTCAAAGCTACCCGCGTCGCCTCGAACTAGCCCCACTCGTTGAAGGAGTTCATCATGGCGAAATTGCAGATCAGTCATGGTCGGAACTTACACTTACGCCTGAGCTGGCTCCAAACTCCGGAGGAGAGGCGACGTATGGGCGATTTTTTGCCTCATTTCGCATCGAGGACTTAAGGCCACGTCGTTAGCGGGGCATAGTAGGAGCCTTCGAATACGTGGCCTGGCCCACGGACGAAAGCAATGTCCGGGGTGTCCAAAGGCGTCTTTGAGGACTATGATGCCGCCATGTCGGCCGCTGAAGTCCACACGCTTTGTAATCTGCAAAATCCAGCAAGATGGGTTTTGAACGTTGCCCATTCCCGCCCCGTTCGGCTCGTTGTCTTCATCCATGGGTTCCGTGGGCGGGCAACCGCCACATGGAACGAGTTCGCCTCAAGTGGCAAAACAGACGAATGGTGGAGAAGTTCCGACATGCTGTTTGTTGGTTACGACTCTCGACGAGACAATATTTCCGGGGTCGCTGATCGGGTTCGGATGAATTTGCCTAACTTTTACCCAAAGCCGCATCAAGCGGCCATGGACGTGGGGGGCTTTAGGCCCCGAGAGGACGTAGAGTCCCCGTATCAGGAGTTGATCGTTGTCGGGCACTCCCTAGGAGGGCTAATTGCCCGGCGGGCCATGGCCGACGCCGCGCAGGTACGTGATGACAGCCGGACGACTGGCGAGACGCCCCAAGCTACGGAAATTCTCGATGCTCGACTCATACTTTTTAGTCCGGCAAGTGCAGGTTTCCGGCCAGCCGGACTTCTTGGTGCCGTAAGGGCGTCCTCGTTCTGGCCAGCCCTATTCATGTACTTATCCAGGTCCTCGGCCTTTACGGATCTCCAGCCCGGGTCCATAACCCTAGAAAATACACGGCGCAGGACTGAGGCCCTGGTGGCTGCTGGAGAAAGTTCCCTCCGGGCAAGAATCCTGTGGGCGAACCCGGACAATGTCGTTATTGCAGAACGGTATGACACTGACTTTGTCGATGACACCGAGGATGGTCAGGATCATGGTTCAGTCTGCAAGCCCAACCCTTCCTATCAACTACCCTTGCGCTTTACATCCAGTGGGCGGCGGTGATGACCGCCATCCAGGAATACCGGTTGCGGGTGTTCGAGTTGGCGGCAATTGAACCGCACATCCGCTTTTTCACTGAAAATCCAGGCCTTGCCTCGAGTATGCGTGCGTGGTTTGAGGAGTGGGCTGTCTTCGATTGGAGTGTAGAAGACAGAGCTTGGCAAATCAGGGGAGGAACTGCCGAGCAAGGAGACGACGGAATTACACCACCGCCGGGAGGTGCTGGCCTTTTCGAGCTGCGAACCTCATCACCTTCGGACATAGGTTTGCTGCATCTGTGTCTACTTTCAGAAGCAAAAGATTGGGTGATAGTTGGCGGACAGCTCGGTTACTTTCCAACAGAAGCGGCACCAGAGACTGACATTGAAGGCCTCGGTGCTGTTGAGGCATACAAAGGAAAACTTCAGTCCTACTACATGGGCGTCACCGATTTCGAAGCACAGAATGACCCGGGTTTTGATGATGGTGACGCCTTCGGCGTCGCGCTGCAGGAAATGATTGAAGACCTTACTGACGACCGCATGGAGTACCTGACACTAGTTATGTTCGCGCCCCGTTATATATGGACCACGCGCATAGGACAGGTCAAGAAGTTAGCAGCGACTGTGGCTGCCCGACCGGATGCCGCCCTCCCGCCGGAGGTCATGGAAAACGTGGCATGGGTATTTCTTGGACCACCGGAAGAACGGTTCAGCCGTATTCAGCCAGAGTCCAAATGGCCCTCGGCATGGCGAATGGAGCTGCCCTCCAGCGAAGCTTATGGGTTGGGTGTGGGACAACAGGCGGAGGGACAGGGGCTTGCCTTTCAGCGTCTAAAGGAGGTTCACGAGTGTCGGCGACAGCTTGAGATAGCCGCGCAACAGATTTCCGTGGACGAGAACGCCACCCTCGCCCTCCAGCAGCGTGATGCGCTCAACCGTCTGATAGTTGCCATCCAAAAGAATGCGCCAGAGGGACTAGTTGCGGCCGAACCAGAGAACGGCGCAATTCTGTTTGGATGGCCCTCGGAGGCGAAACGTGAGGCAGGTTCCACCGGCAAGGCCATTGGGGCGGTGCCGCCAGCGTCTGTGGCGAAGCCCAAAGAAGAAACTGCCGGTGATGACGAGCATTGGTTGTGATGCTGGTGCCTTGACGGGCGTAATCCGTTCCTGCTCCTCCGCGAGGCTCCACAAGGGCTGGGCTCTCCTCAGCATGAGGCAGCTGCCCCCCCCGGGCATCCGGAGGGATTTCCATGGGTGGGTGCAGGCGTCATGGATGCTTCAAAGTGGGGCCGTGGCGCGCTGTCAGCAGGTGCCAGGTAGTCATGTCCATCAGGCCCAGCTTAATCAATGCAGGTAAGGCAGTGGGGCAGCCTTTAGCGTTCTTCCTGGCTTCTGAATCAACAGCTGGGACCGTCACCGCCGGAGCGTGAACTCGCTCAGGCCGCCACGCCTTGGCTGCTGCGGGTTGGGTGGCAAGTCCAAAGGGAGCATGCTTGTGGACATTCTCCTGCACCAACCAAATTCAAAGAACGCTCCAGCCAGGGGATCGTGGCTCCGATATTTCTGATGTTTCGATGGAATTTTTTCGTCTTGACAGCCAGAAGAATCACAGGAGCCACAATGGCCAAGACCCAGATCTCCGAAAGCCAGACCACCACCGACAACGGGTCAGGCAACTGCCGCTGCAACTGCTGCGAACTCGTTCGCACGATGGAGAGTTCCTACCGTCGTCCAGGACGAACTTGTCGATGGGACAGGGTAAGCGGTGACGCTCCGTAATCCCCCTAGAGCCAACGTTTACCCAACGAATACTCTGAAATGCAGAGAAAGAAATCGAACACCAAAGAAGGGCGCTAAGTCGTTTTCCCCTGTGTCAATGGCCATTACGTTCTGCCCACGGGCGGCCAGTTAATGTGCCCGCTGGTGGCCAGCAAAACTGCCCGGTGATGGCCAACAGATCTGCCCACTGATTGGTTCGGCGGGGTTGGCCATCGTTGGGTTGGTCAGTTCAGTCGGGTTACTCCTTTTCCGGCGAGGGCCTGGGTGAGGCGGACGGAATCGCCGCTGGTCTGGCAGACGTGGGCGTGGTGGAGGAGCCGGTCAACGGTGGCGGTGGCGAGGGTTTTGGGCATGAGTTCGTCGAAGCCGGCCGGGTGGAGGTTAGAGCTGATCGCGACGGACCGTTTTTCGTAGGCTGCGTCCACGACTCGGTAGAGGCCTTCGGCAGCGTCGGTGGCCACCGGCAACAGACCAATATCATCGATCACCACGAGCTCCGCGCGCAGGATCCTGGTCACGGCCCGGGTGACGCTGTCATCGGTACGGTGAGCCCGGATCAGGACGCCGAGGTCCTCGAGCCGGAACCAGGCCACGCGCATCCCGGCTTCGACGGCCTGCTGGCCGAGGGCTTCGAGGAAGAAGGTCTTCCCGGTTCCCGAAGGTCCGCAGACAACCAGGTTTTCCCTGCGGGTGATCCATTCCAGGGTCCGGAGTGCCTGTTGGGTCGGCCCAGGAATGGAGGACGCTGCCGGGTCCCAGGCGTCGAAGGTTTTCCCGGTCGGGAAGCCCGCCGCCTTGCGGCGGGAGGCGAGCATGGACCGGGCCCGGCCCGCGGCTTCCTCGGTGAAGAGTGCTTTGATGACCTCGACCGGTTCCCACCGCTGGGCGCGGGCGGTCGAAATAAGGTCCGGGGCCAGTGCCCTGGCGTGGGGCATTTTCAGGGACCGCATCAGGGCCTCCAGGTCCGCCGGCAGGGGCGGAGCCGCGGTGTTCGGCGTGGTCACAGGGCTCATCGGGCATCCTCCGTCTTGTTGTTGGCTGTCGTGTTCAGGGCGGTGTTGCCGATCGCGGCCCACGCAGCCGTTCCCTGGGTGAGGGAGGTCGCTTCGTTGGCCGCATGGGTGGTGGTGCGGCGGATGTTTGCGTTCAGGATCGAGGCGAGGTCCGGATGCGCGAACCGGCCGTGCAGGGCAGCGTCGCCCAGGGCCCGGTCGACGTGGTCGGTGCCGGCGATTTTGGCCAGCGTGACGGCCTCGGCCATTTTCACGTTCATCCGCGCCGTTCCGGCCGCTGCGGCTTCGATCAGCCATGTCCTGGCTCCGTCGCCGATGGCCAGGAACGCGGCCTCGTCCGCACTGCGGGCCCTGACCTCATAATCGCCGGGAACCTTTGCCCTGGTTCCGGGGAAATGTTCATTATTGATGGCGGGGCTGCCGGGCCGGGCCCGATCGTGGCGGGCGACTTCGACGGGCCCGGCGGTGCCGTGGTGGACGATAATGACCTGCTCGTCCGGTCCGGTCCCGTGGGTGCGGACGAACACGCGTGCTCCGAGTAGGTGGGACGGGACCGAGTACTGGGCGTTTTCGAAAGTCACCATCGGAGTGTTCTCCGGAACGCTGCGGGCCAGGCCGAACGCAACCGTGTGGGCGATGTCCGGGATCCGGTGCAACCTTGGGGCTTCCTCGGCGAGCATCGCCACGGGTTTGCGCCGCGTCACCCGATGCTCACGGTCATTCACGTCATTCATGAACGCCTGGCACGCGGTCTCGAGTTCGGCGAAGGTGCCGTATTCGCCGCGGAGGTTCGTGTCCTTCGGGACGATGTCGGCCTTGGCCAGCTTCACGCTGGCTTCGGCGCCGCCTTTGGTGGCTGGGTCCGCGGGCTGGCAGGTCAGCACCGTGATCCCGTAGTGCCGGGCGAAGTCCAGAGTCTGCTGGTTCCGGACCGGGACCCCGGCAACATGGGCGGTTGTCACGGTTTTCTCGTTGTCCGTCAGCACGTAGGTCGGTGCCCCGCCCAGGACCCGGAAGCACCGGTCCAGGGCAGCGAACACGCTCGGCGCGCTCCGGTCACGCAACGGGATCACGATCCGGAACCGGGAGAACGCCAGCCACGCCACGAACAGGATGGTCTTCACCCCGCCGATCCTGGGGCCGTCGCCGAAGTCGTACTGCAACCACATCCCGGGCTCGGTGATCCAAGGCCGGTGGACGCGGGTGTGGCCCAGCCGCCACGCGGCTTTGACCTGCGCGATCGCCCGGCGGGTGGAGCGTTGCGAACCGGTGTAGCCCAAGGCGAGGAGTTTTTCGTGGGCCTTATCGGCGCGGATCCGGCCCTTGGAGGCTTCGATCCATTCCTCGATCTTGGGCAGGAACGCGTCGGTGACCCGGCCGCGGGCCGCGGGTTCCCCGATCGGCTGGCCGGCGTCGCGGGCCTGGACGTGTTTGGCAACGGTGTGGTGCGAGCAGCCCGTGAGCTCCGCGGTGGCGCGCAACGACCCGGTCAGATCGTAGGCAGCAAGAATTTCCATGATTTCTCCGTAGACTTCATACAGGGCCTCTTCCTGGTTCGCTTGGTGCGCTTAGACACCGTCATCAAACCCTAGGGAGAGGCCTCCACCGCTTAAGACGCGGTCGGTTCAGTAAGGAAGTGGGCAGATCTCATGGCCACGGGCGGGCAGTTCTACTGGCCGTCAGCGGGCATTTTAGTGGCCGCCTACGGGCAGTTTTTCATGGCCGCTAACACCCCTGCAAATGAAAGGCGTACGGCGTCCCGTGGAAACCGGAGAAAGGTGTCGCCATCTAATCCGTGGATCGTGGGTTCGAGCCCCACAGGACACAGGGCGGAGGAAAATTGCGTCTGACCTGCCTATGTTTGAGGTAACCCAAACCAACGGAAGCTTTACTAGTTCAGAAGGGGTGCCGAGTGGGGTAGCGGAGCGCGACGCGCCAAAGACCAGCCGGGATTAGGGCAACAGACGCAAGCCTTGCAGCCATTGATTCCCTCCGAAAGGAGATGTGGATTTCTCACCATCGAGACCCTGCGACCGTTATAGGCTCGCCCGCTCGGACACTATAGTGCCAGCCGTTGACTCAGGCATGCCGCGAGCATTTCCGCTGAAGAATCCTGTATTCGCCATGCTCCGGGACGGCACCACCTACACACCGGGTGCCTCCCGACGGTCCGGCTGGCCGTCTGACGGGAGGGGATTCCGAGCCTACTCATGCCCCCTCCTTTTTAAGGGGTAGGTCGATCGTCCTAAAAGATCTTGACGCTCCGCAGAGGGCGGTCGATGATGGCACTAAGCCGACATCGTGTCAATTGTGGGGCCCATGAATATTGTTCGCCCTTACAACTATGGGCTCAGCCAGTCTTGCGCCACCGTATATGCACACGCTTGGGTCTCGTCTGGGCCTAGACGTTACTCGGTGATCAGGAACAAAATTTGCGGGCTGCTGCAATTCCACTAGTAGTTAGGGACAGACAATGAGTTTTGAAACTTGTCGAGGCGAGCGTTCAGTCCGTCCAGCGGCACGTGGACGTGTCGAACGGAGGAGCGGTGGTGGCCGAGCGGCAAGGTCTGGCGTGATGCGTGTTCTGATCGTTCTGGTGCTGTCCATTGTAGGTGTTCTTTTTCCCGCAACTATGGCGGGAGCCATCATTGGAGGCACAGATGACGGCAGCCGCCATCCCTACGTCGGCTTCATCCAAGTCGTTGACGACCTAGGGGCAGGATATTGCACGGCCGTCGCCATCAGCCCTACGGTCGTACTCACCGCCGCACACTGCGTCACTGAGACCGAGGGCCCGACAGAAATTCATTTCTTCTATGACCTTGACGGCAGCGGCTTCACCTTCGATACAGGCCTGGAAGGCTTCGACGGAAAAGTAGCGGCAACGGCTTACGTCTACCCAGGCTTCTGCGCAGCGTGTGGTAAAGGTTTGCCCGGGTACGACAAGAACGACCTGGCGGTCCTAGTCCTGGACCAGCCGATCGAGCTTCCGCGCTATGCCCAACTCCCAACCGTTGGACAAGTGACCACACTGAAGAACCCCTCGGTTACCTACGTTGGATATGGCGTGATTGCGTATACCGCGGGTGGTGGTACGCCGCAGCAGATTTTTGATTACAACTTCCGGCGACAGACCGCAATGGGGTCGATCATCACCAATAAGAACGTCATCTCGACCGACTTCGTCTCCTTGTCTCACGCAGCGGGGATCCGGACGTGTCAAGGGGACTCCGGAAGCCCGATTCTCTTCGGGGATACCGTTCTCGCGCTCCTTTCCTTCAGCAATGGGCAGTGCACCGGCGGCCAATATGCCTTCCGAATCGACTCAGCGGAGAAGCTGGCCTTTATCCGCTCCTTCCTCTGACCGCCGGGTGCGGGATTTCCAAGTCGGGCCGGTCATGTTTCTTATTACGTGTGTCCGCAAAGGAGCCCCTGCTTCGTTAGCAGGGGCGGGCTCGCGACAGAAAAGTGGGCAACGTTCAGCGCGCTCAAGTCCCTTTTGGCCTCGCCAGACACAGATTTTCAAGGTTTGGCATACCGATAACTTGACTAGATCAGACGTCGCCAACGAGCTGCCGACAGGTGCCGGAAGACATCGATCCGAGGGCTCATAAGTAAGTGCCAACGACAGGTCAATAAGAAGGGAGTAGCCTACCTCTGCCCCACAAAGCAGCTCGCGCGGCAATGTCGGGAGCGTCTGGAAAGTTACGGCATTTCGGCTGTACTACTGATCGGTCCGCCGGTGGAGTGGACTAGGCAGAAACGCCATGTATTTACAATGGAGAAGCTATCGCTGTATCGGTCTATTCCACGTCCTCAGTACCAAACCTGGCCCTAGACAATGCTGAATACATGATTCTCGATGACGCTCAAGCTGCCGACGGTACGTGTCTAAGCCCATGGTCCATCGGGCTGGATTGTAAGTCCTTGGCATATTCGGATGTCTTGACTGCCTTGGGCGACGCGTGGATCTACCCGAACAGCTCACGTGATCACCACGTGAGCACACAACGCCGGTGATCACTGGTCATGGGCAGTGATCGCGAGCTTGGTCAAACCGCAAAATCCTCGGGATGACAGGCTAGAAGGTGCGGCCGGTTCTTGCAGGTTACCCATGTCAGATCACTGTAAATCAGCTGGCAACGCCTACGGGGGTTCGAATCCCTCATCTGCCACCCAAGGAAAAGCCTCCGGAACCACAGGTTCCGGAGGCTTTTTCGTGTCTTCTTACAGGTGCCGGAGCGGCGTCCAAAAGGCAGAAAAACTGCCGTCGACACCGGCAGGGTCCGGGCGTAGGCTGGCACCATCGGCGCGCGTGCCCCGATGCCTGCGTCGATTCAGCCATCGATAAAGGAGAACCAATGAGTGCCGTACGTGAATTCATGACTACGGACGCACAGTGTATTAAGGAAAGCCAATCGCTCGCAGATGCTGCGCGGATGATGCTGGACCTGGACTGTGGATCGTTGCCCATCTGCGGTGACGACGGCAAGTTGAGGGGCATGATCACCGATCGTGACATTGTGCTCAAGTGTGTTGCCGCTGGACGCGACCCACGCGGGATGATGGCCCGTGACCTCGCCTCGGGCAGGCCCTACTGGGTTGACGCGGATGCGAACGTCGACGCGGCCATCGAAATGATGGAGACCCACCAGGTCCGCCGTCTTCCGGTTATCGCCGACCACAAGTTGGTGGGGATCATCAGCCAGGGAGACATCGCCCGCAACTACTCCGAGCAGCGGATCGGCGAGCTCGTGGAGCACATCTCGGAACGCAAACCGATGAACGCCTAACCGGCAAGTTTTCCTAACCCAACGCCACGGGGTCCGCTCCGTGGCGTTAGTTATGCCCGCTCCTGGCCTTGTCCGCGGATCCCCGCCTTGAAGGTTAGGAGCCGCGGACAAGCTGAGGAATACAGGTGGCCGGCAGCGACAGGCCTATCAGTTCAGGGCAATCAGGAGCATCTGGCTGGTTCCCGGGATGCAGGTCTGCAGGATTGCACGGGGGAAACCGCCGAACACATTGATGACGTCGTTGGTGGTCCCCGGGTTGGGCACCTGCCCGCGCGCCGTCGCAGTGTAAGTCCCGTAGCCCGGAATGCTCACCGTCTCACCCACCCCGATTCCGGAGAACCGTGCCCAGCCGCCGCAGAAATCGTGCTCCGTGATGAAGAGGGAGTAGCCGTCGTTGGGGGTGAAGTGGATGGGCCCGATGCAGGCATCAACCATGGACTGCCCGCCGGCACCGGCAACGTAAATGGTCCGGACGGCAGGAGCGGCCGCAACCGGGGCGGGCGCCGGAACAACTGCCGGCGCCGGGGCCGAAACAGGACCAAGTGCAGGAGCAGGTGCCGCGATGGGTACGGCAACGGCCGGGCCGGTCAGGACCAGCGTCTGTCCGGGGATGATGATGGTGTACTGCCCCAGACCGTTCGCGGCGAGCATGGCGTTCGTGTCCACCCCGAACCGGGCCGCAATGGAACCGACGGTATCGCCGGGAACCACGGTGTACTCGTTTCCGCCGGCGGCGGATGCGGGTGCCGGCTCAGGGGCAGGGGCGGGTGCAGGCTCGACGGCGGGTGCCGGCGGTGCTGCCTCCGCGGCGGGCGCGGCAGGCGGGGCAGCAGCGGGCGCTTCCGCCGGCGCCTGGACAGACTCCGCAGAACCGGCACCCGCAGCATCAGCGACAGTACCCCGCGCTTGGGGCACGGCCTCGGCAACGGGAGCCGCCGCCGTCGTGGTAGCCGCTGGAGCGAGGGTGGCCGGTGCCGCAAGCGCCCCCACTCCCACTGCCGCCACAACGGCGGCGGTGGCCATCCCGGCCCAGAGTTTGTTGCTGATGGTGGGGCGGCCAGCCGTCAAGTCGGAGCGGGGGACATCGGTGGCGAAACTGCGGCTTGGAGCGTCGGGAGAAGAAAGATATGGCTGGTTCATGGGTAGCCCATCGGGATTCGGTTCACCCAGGCAGCTGCAAGGCGCAGGGAGCGGGGCAGGACGGATCGGCGTGTGTGATGCACCGGCGGCCCAGCCTCAAGCCGGGCCGCCGCCGGCGCACGATGGAGGCGTCCGCATACCCAGAAGATACGGAAGCTCCGCGAGAAGGCGCTGCCACCCGGAAGCCACCCGGTGAACAGGCCAGCACATGTTCGGTCCTAGGAATCCCGAGTCTAGGAAGCGCCGGAGGTGCGGGCACCAGTAATGATTACCCGAATATTTTGGGCCGGTACTTGGGAGTGCTGTCCCGGATACGCAAAACCGCTGTGGGTACTACCTGCCGCAGCAGGCCGGAATACCAGCGGTTTTGGCGGCCCTTCAGCAGCCCCGATGTTACTCGCAGGTAACATGTAGGCATGCACCTGCTGTTGAGAACCCTCCTGCTGCTCATCACCTCCTCCCGCCGGCCGCCGCTGGCCGTCTGGGACCACTCGTCGTTGCCCCTTCGCGTGCTGCCCACGGACATCGATATCGCCCTGCACGTCAACAACGGGATGTACCTGTCCCTGATGGACCTGGGCCGGTTCGACCTGATGGTCCGCAGCGGTGTGTGGAAGCGGATGCGCCGCCGCGGCTGGAGTCCGGTGGTGGCCGCGGAGACCATCTCGTTCCGCAAATCCCTCCAGTTGTGGCAGCTGTACACCATTGAAACGCGGATCATTGGCCTGGATGCCAAGGCCATCTACTTCGAGCAGCGCATGGTGGCCGACGGCGAGGTGTACGCCCGTGCCCACATCGCCACCCGGCTGGTCCACAGGGGCCGGCCCGTCAGCCAGGAGGAGATCCTGCGGGAGTTCGGCCAGCCCCCGGCGGACTTGGTCCTTCCCGAATGGGTCCATGAGTGGCGGGCTTCCAGCGCCCTGCCGGGGAGCCGGACGCCGGCGCCGCACGTCTGGGGCTAACGCCGACGCGGGAAATCGCCCCAGCGGCTTAGACTCCCACGTCCCGCCGTTCAAGCGCGACGGCGGCAATCGCCACGAGTGCCGCCGAGAGACCCCACAGCCACGCGGCCGCGCCCCAGTCCGCTCCGTTGACTACGGGCGAGTTGCCGTAGGCCCAGTGGTACGGGCTGATGTCCAGCAGCCACTCCACATCCCGGCTTTGCCGGCCGACGGCGTTGAACACGTATCCGAGAACTCCCACCGCCGAGCCGGCGGAGATGCCATACGTCCGGCGGCCGGTGACGGCGCCGGCGCACAAAGCAGCGGTGCCGCTAAGCAGCGCCAGCCCGGCGAACAGGACCGTGGCCTCCGCCAGGTTGTCCGGCTCAATTCCCAGCTGGGACGGCCCGTTCAGCAAGGACACGAGGACAAAGACCACGCCTGCCAAAATGAGCAACCGCAGCAGCAGCGCGAGGGCGCGTTCCAGCACCACCTGCACGCGCCGTACTCCATGGGCGAGTGTCAGCTCCAGCTGGCCGGATTCCTCGTCGCCGCCCACGGCGGCGGCGCCCCACGCCACCGATGCGATGGTCATCAGCAGGAAGCCAAGAAGCCCGAACAGCGTGGCCTGGGTGTAGCCGGGACCCGTGGCGATCTGGTCATAGTTCAGCGCTTTGGTCATCTCGACGGGCAGGGCGTCCATCAATTCCTGCATCTGGGCACTCCCGCCGATGGACGGGTACAGCGGCAGGTACAGGAACGCCGCCGCGGCGAGGCCGGCCGCCCAGGCAAGAGTGGAACGCCATGGATCAAAGAAGGCCCGGCGGAACAGTGGAAGGGACGTCTTCACCGGAGCGCCTCCCGCGGGCCGGCATACATCCTCAGCACGGCTTCCTCCAGGTCGGGCTCTTCGAGGACTAGGTCCGTCAGTTCCAACTGGCCAAGCATCCGGACCAGCGGCTGGATGGCTCCTTCCAGGGTGGCGGACAGCGTGACGGCGCCGTCGGCCTCAAGCACCTCCACCTGCCCGACGCCGGGGACGCCAGTGAGCAGCGCAACGGCGTCGCGCGCTGCTATTCCATGCGCGGTGAACCGGACGCGGCGCACCGCGCCTTCGCGCAGTCCGGTGACGGATTCAACCGTGATGATCCGCCCGTCCCGGAGAATGGCCACCGTGTCCGCAGTCTGCTGGACCTCGCTGAGGACATGGGAGCTGAGGAAGATGGTCTGGCCCTGGTGCCGTGCCTCGCGCACCATGGCATGGAACTCCTGCTGGACCAGGGGATCCAGGCCGCTGGTGGGCTCATCAAGCACCAGCAGTTCCGGCTGGTGCATAAACGCCTGCACCAGACCCAGTTTCTGCTTGTTGCCTTTGGACAGCTTGCGTGTATGGCGGTCCAGGTCCACTCCCAGCCGCTCGGCGAGCGCGTCAATGCGGCCGGCCGGAACCGGGCCGCTGATGGCCTCATAGTGGGCCAGCAGCCTGCGCCCAGTCACCCTGCCTTCGAGGAACAACTCGCCGGGAAGGTAGCCGATGCGGCGGCGCAGCTCCGGCCCGCCCCGCCGGGGATCCACACCCAGCACCCGCACTTCGCCGCCGCTGGGCCGGATGATGTCCAGGAGGCAGCGCATGGTGGTGGTCTTGCCCGCGCCGTTCGGCCCGATGACCCCGAAAACAGTGCCGGCCTCCACATCGAAGTCAACACCGTGCAGCACTTCCCGGCGGCCAAACTTCTTCACAAGGGAGCGGGCGGAGACAGCAATGGCCATGGGCCCTCCTTTGCTGCGGCAGAGCAGCTGATGACCCCAAGATAAGGCTTTGCGGAGCTGCTGTACATGACGGCGCCGGGTTATTCCCGATGACGCGGGAAGCGAACAGGGGGCTCCTGCCGCGACATCCCGCGCCGCCGAGCGTACCGTTGAAACATGGCTACCCTTGACATCACCGGCGAACAGTTCGCATCAACCATTGAGGGCAATGACATTGTCCTGGTGGATTTCTGGGCAGAATGGTGCGGCCCCTGCAAGCAGTTCGGCCCCACGTACTCGGCCGTATCCGAAAAGCACCCGGATGTCCTCTTCACCAAGGTGGACACGGAAGCCGAGCAGCAGCTCGCAGCTGAGGCCGGTATCTCGTCCATTCCCACGCTCATGGCCTTCCGCGAAAAGGTGCTGGTGTTCTCTCAGCCCGGCGCCCTGAACGCCCAGCAGCTGGAACAGGTGGTTGACGCCGTGAAGGCCCTGGACATGGAAGAGGTCCACGCCCACGTGGCACGCCAGCGGGAGGAAGCCGCTGCGGCCGCGCCCGGCCGCCAGGACGGCACCCAGATTCCCGAAGCATGATCCCAATACCCTTTCCTTAAACTTCGAAGCGGCGCCCTCCATCAGGAGGGCGCCGCTTCCGCGTTAACGAGGTGAGGGGTGTTAGAGGCGTTCCAGCTGGACGGGTTCGGCCAGCAGGGCGCTCAGGGACTCGTTCAGGTCCTGGACGGCGATGCCCTTGGAGTGCTTCGCCAGGTCTTCTTCCGAAGCCCACTGCTCGGTCAGGACCAGCTTGTCCTCGGTGGCTTCCGTCAGCTCGTAACGGATGCAGCCGGGTTCGTTCACCACCTCGTCAATGGCGATTTCCAGGGCCAGCTTTACACGGTAAAACTCGCCGTCGTTGGGGATGAACGTTGCCTGCAGGTCAATGGGAGAACTCATGGTTTTCACAATACCGGCCACCGCCTGCGGCCCCGCTCCTGTTTACGCCGGCCATCCCACTGTTGCGCAGCCCAAATGCTTTTATTGCCGGGAGGCGCTTGGTAGCGTGCCCTCATGCGCGCTTACACAGCCGGGGACACTGACGTCCCGTTGCTCGAGGAGACCATCGGCGGGAACTTCGAACAGATGGTGGCCAGGTTCCCGCTCCACGACGCACTGATCGAGGCGGCCCCGGTGCCCGGCGCTGACGCCAGGCGGTGGAGCTACACCAAAATGAACGACGACGTGGACCGGCTGGCACGCGCGCTGCTCGCCCTGGGCGTCGCCAAAGGGGAAAGGGTGGGGATCTGGAGCCCGAACTGCGCCGAGTGGACGCTGCTCCAGTACGCAACGGCCAAGGTGGGCGCGATCCTGGTCAACGTCAATCCCGCCTACCGCAGCCACGAACTGGAGTTCGTAGTGAAGCAGAACGGCATGCGGATGCTGGTCACGGCGCCCGCGGACCAGAACAGTGACTATGTGGGCATGGCACGCAAGGCGCTCGCAGAATGCCCCGACCTGCGTGAGCTCGTGTTCCTTCCCTTGCCCGGCGGTAAAGGTTCCAGCTGGGAGGGGACCGGCGGGGACGGGTCCGACGGCGCCGTCCCGCTCAGCGACGCGGAGCTTACTTACGCTGAGCTGCTGAGGCGGGCGGACGGCGTCGGACATGCCGCCCTGAAGGCACGCATGGCTGAACTCAGTCCGCACGATCCCATCAACCTGCAGTACACCTCCGGGACCACGGGCTTTCCCAAGGGGGCCACCCTTACCCACCACAACATCCTGAACAACGGCTTCTCGATAGGGGAGCTGCTGGGGTACACCGAACACGACCGGGTGGTGATCCCGGTGCCGTTTTATCACTGCTTCGGCATGGTGATTGGCAACCTGAATGCGCTGAGCCATGGCGCGGCCACCATCATCCCGGGCCGCGGCTTCAATCCGGCTGCCGCGCTTGAGGCGGTGCAGGACTTCGGCGGCACGTCGCTGTACGGGGTGCCCACCATGTTCATCGCCGAACTCGCGCTGCCGGACTTTGCCTCCTACGACCTGTCCACGCTCCGCACCGGGGTGATGGCCGGCTCGCTGTGCCCCATCGAGGTGATGAACCGGGTCATCTCGGAGATGAACATGCGCGATGTTGCCATTTGCTACGGGATGACCGAAACTTCGCCGGTTTCCACGATGACCCGGGACGGCGACACCCTGGAGCAGCGGACGGAAACCGTGGGACGCACCATGCCGCACCTGGAAAGTAAGATCGTTGATCCGGGCTCCGGCGACGTCCTGGAACGCGGGCAGATCGGGGAGCTGTGCACCCGCGGCTACGCCGTGATGGAAGGGTACTGGAACCAGACGGACAAAACCGCCGAGGCCATCGACGCCGACGGCTGGATGCACACCGGCGACCTTGCCCGGATGGACGACGACGGCTACGTGGTCATTGAGGGCAGGATCAAGGACATGGTGATCAGGGGCGGCGAGAACATCTATCCGCGCGAAATCGAGGAGTTCCTTTACACCCACCCGGACATCCAGGATGTGCAGGTCATCGGGGTGCCTGACACCAAGTACGGGGAGGAGCTCATGGCTTGCATCATCCTCAAGCCCGGGGCCGGACCGCTGGATGCTTCCGATGTTGCCGCCTTCTGCCGGGGCAAGCTGGCGCACTACAAAATTCCCCGCTACGTGGATGTGCGGGAAAGCTTCCCGATGACCGTCTCCGGGAAGGTCCGGAAGGTGGAGATGCGCGAAGAGGCGGTGGCCCGGCTGGGGCTGCGACCCCGTGTTGCGCCCTACTCGGGCTGATTGCCCCGCGCGCCGTTGATGGTGAACGGTGTGGTGACGCCTTCGTACATGAGGTGCGCTACGAGGCCGTCGACGGCGTGTGCCAGGGTGTGACAGTGGTCGCTCCAGATCCCCGGGTTGTCGGCGAGGAAGGCTATCTCGTAGGACTGGCCGGGGTGGACATCCAGCGAATCGACCCACCAGGGGCTCCCCGACGCCAATTGGCCGTCGCGCGAGAGGACAACGGCGTGGTGGCCGTGCAGGTGCATCGGATGCACTTCGGATGTGTCGTTTTTGATGCGCATCAGGACCATGTCCCCCTCGCGCACATGGAACATCGGCACGTTCGGGAAGAGCTGGCCGTTGATCGTCCAGAAGTTGCCGGGGCGGCCATCGATGAGGCCAAAGCGGCGCCCGATTACGTAGTCGAAGGTGCGGTCCGGCTGCCGGGCGTCGAATGCAGGGGCTGCTGGGGCTCCATACGCCAGCAGGTCGACGGTCCCGCCGGGCTGGCGTGAGGGCGGAGCCATGGCAGCCGGATCACCGATGGTGACACTCCGGGCACCGCCTACCTGAAGGCGCACCGAGCCAGCAGCCGGGGCCTGCATGGTGACGTCTGCCCGGCCGCCCGCGGGGATGAGCAGCGTCCGGCTCTCGACGGCGGCTGGACCGTTCACCTCGTGCCCGTCGGTGGCCGCCACACGAAAGGGAGCGGCTGACCAGACTGCCGCTGTGCCCTGGTCGGTATTGATGACACGCACCCGCACCGTGGAGCCCGCTCCCGCCGGCAGATGTTCATCCTGCAAACCCCCGTTGAGGGTATGCTGGCCGCCGTAAATGTGCAGCAGTGCGACGGCGTCGATGTCGCCTCCGTTTGCCGGCCGGTGGACGGGCTCGATGACGACTGCACCAAACAGGCCGCCTTCAACCTGCTCATGCGACATCTGGTGAGAGTGATACCAGTAGGTGCCGGCGTCCTTCGCGACGAACCGGTAAACGTGGCGGCCTCCGGCAGGAACTGCGTCCTGGGTGACCCCAGCGACACCGTCCGCCGCGTTGGGCACGTCAACGCCATGCCAGTGCAGGGTAGCGCCGGCCTCCACCGACTCGTTGACGAACGCCGCCTCCACGAGGTCTCCCTGCCGGGCACGGATTGTGGGCCCTGGGGACGTGCCGTTCACGGTGTAGCCCATGAACGGGCGCCCCCCGGGAATATTGACCGTCCCTTGGCGCGCGACGAGCTCGACGCGAACGTCAGGAGACCGGAGCGGGTCCGCGACCAGCGCACTGACGCTGACGGCACCCGCCTGGCCACCTGAGCCTGAGTCGTGGACATGGGCGGCGTTCCCGCTGCCCACGGCCATCACCGAGTACTCGCCCAGGAGGGTAGAACTCCACCAGAGGGCGCCGAGGCCAACGACGCTGGCTACCGCGATGCCTGCTGCCAGGCGCCGGACCAGGTCAGGGCGCGGTGACATCGGCGGCGGGTACCGCAGGGCCCACCATGGCGGAACGCCTGACGTGCAGCGCCGCGTTGACGGCGGTAAGCAGCACGGCGAGGGCATTTGCACCGTGGATCAGGCCGAGGTAGGGCATATCGGTGATGGAGTAACCGAGGGTGATCTGCAACGCCACCAGGCCGAACACTATGGCCGCCCAGAGGCGTGCTCCCCGCACCTTCACGAAAAACGAGATGATGAGCAGCGCGAGGGCTGCGATCGGGATGACCATCCCGCCGACCATGGCGTGGATCGGGAAGCCAAGATCACCCGTGAATGTCGCTTGTTGACTCTCGATGAGGGCCTTGTCGACCACGCCGCCGTCTTGTACAAACCGGACCATCCCGCCGAAGCCGAAGGCGATCGAAGCGGCCTGCACCACGACGCCGCCGGCGATGATCCAGGCGATGACCGAGTAGGTTCTGCGCATGACGTCCTCCTCCTGTTCGAGCGGCCACCGTCAGTGGCATCCGCTGTGGGTCTGACGCTAGGCGCGGAAGGAGTTCCCTGGAACGCGGATGGCCCCAGGGTAGATGGAGGCCAACCACCATGGGGGTTTGGTAGGCACCCCCTCCCGGGAAGCGCGCCTGAGGCGGATCATTAGGACTGTGCTCCGCAGATGGGGATTAGTTGGTGCGCTTGCCCTGATCGGGGCGGCTGCGCTGCTCTACGTCGTGATCATTCGCGGGTTCGTCGAATCGGGCGGTCACGGGCTCAGCTGGCCGCTGCTCGGAGTGCTGCCGATGTTCGTCTTCGGAATGTGGCTGCTCACGGTGTCATCGTCCCGGTCCGCGATCTTCGTCGCCGCCGCCGTAACGGGCATGGCGGTTGGCTCGGCCTACGAAACATTCGCGAGCCAGAACAACGGGTTCACCGGGGAGCCTTGGTTCCCGGTCGTGAATCTGATAGGGCTGATGGGGGATGCGGTGGCGGGTGCAGGCCTGGTCAGCATGTTCGCGACTTTTCCAACAGGTGTTCCGGAACGGCGGTGGCAGCGCATCTCCGTCGGCCTCCTGTGGGTTCCTGTGGCAGTGACGCCCCTCTCGCTGCTGACCAACCCGCATATCCTCGTGCCGCAGTTCCTTGAGATCAGCGACGCGATTCCCAACCCGATTGCAGTGCCCTGGCTCGGTTGGGCCGCCCCCGCGGTGTATTGGGTCGCCTTCCAGTGGCCGTCCGTGTTCTTCGGGGTCGGCGTGCTCCTGAGCCGGGCCGTCTTCGGGGATGAGGGCGTTCGTGCCCGAACACGGATCATGACGTGGGTAGTGATTGCCACGGTGCTCAGCTATGGAATGTTTTTGTACTGGCCTTCCAACCCGTTCATCACGGCAGCCGTGTTCATCTCGCTCATTACGATCCCGATCGCCGCCATTCACGGCATCCTCCGTTATGGCGCCTTTGACATTGCCGCGGGTGACCGTGGGCGGCTGGCGGCACGCTCCTCCAGCCTCCTGATTGTTGTGCTGTACGGGATCGCCGCGGCCACGCCCGCGGTGCTTCTCGCAGACACCCTGAGTCCCGTGGGGGCAGTCCTCCTCACAATAGTGCTCGCCGTCTGCCTGCTGCCCGTGCGCGGCTTGCTGCAGCGGTGGATCCAGCGCTCCGTTTTTGGCGACCGGGACCGCCAACTCATGCTGCTCAGTGAGCTGGGGTCCCGGTTGGAGCAGTCCGTGGAGCCCGGCGATCTGCTTACCCGGCTGGCTGCAGCCGTGCGGGATGGCCTCGATGCCACCTGGGTACGGATCTTCCTTGCCGGGCCCGGTTCCGGCTTCGAGCCGGAACCGACCGGCTTGGCGGGCAGTGGGCAAGGAGCGGCGGCCGCTTCCTGTGAGCTCAAGCGGGCTGATGAGAAACTGGGGCGGATTGACGTCGGCCCGCGCCGTGGTGGGAACTACAGCGAAGCGGAGCGCGTGCTGCTCAATACCGTCGCGAGCCAGGCGGCGGCATTCGTCGCCAACGTCAGGCTTAGCGCCCAGCTCGCCCGGCAGCTCGATGACCTGACTGCATCAAGGGAGCGCCTCCTGGCCGCACAGGACGGTGAGCGGAAGCGCCTGGAGCGGGACCTGCACGATGGGATCCAGCAGAATGTGGTGGCACAGATCGCCGGGCTCCGCCTCGCCCGGAACCGGCTGATGCGCGGCGAGCTAACGGCGGGGGAGCTGGTGTCCCTGCAGGACCAGGCGCGGGAAACACTTACCGATCTGCGGGAACTCGCCCACGGCATCCACCCGCCGGTGTTGAGTGACAACGGACTGGTGGCAGCAATTGAGTCGAGTGTGGCGCGGTTCCCCATCCCGCTGGCGGTGGACGCTGATGCCGGCCTGCGCGCGGAGCGTTTCGCGGAGGAGGTGGAGACGACGGCGTACTACGTGGTGCGTGAGGCGCTGGCCAACACTGCGAAGCACGCGAATGCGGCGCGGGCATCGGTGGGGCTCGTCCGGAAGGACGGGCATCTGACAATCGCGATTAAGGATGATGGTTGCGGGATTGATGTGCTGCTGCCGGCAACTCACGGCGGCCTGGCGAATATCCGTGACCGGGTGGCTGCCCTGCGGGGAACGGTGGACGTCACGGGCAACCAGCCGTCCGGTACCACGGTCTTGGTGGACCTTCCTCTCGAGCGCGAGGGACTCCGCCATGGATGAGCCGGGTGTGCTGCGGGTGGTGATCGCCGAGGACAATTACCTGGTCCGCGAGGGGATCCGCCGTCTGCTGGAGGACTCGGGCGAGATCGACGTTGTTTCCTGCACAGGCAACGCGACAGAACTCCTTGATGCCGTCCGCCGTTTCTCCCCGGATGCGGTCCTTACCGACATCCGGATGCCGCCCGGCCACCATATGGAGGGCATCGAGGCGGCCCGTACCATTCGGGCTGTGCACCCGGACACCGGCGTGGTCGTGCTTTCACAGCATGCAGACGAGAGTTACGCGCTCGCGCTGTTCGCCGACGGGTCGGCCGGCCTTGGCTACCTGCTGAAGGACCGGGTCGGAGATCTTGAGGACCTGGTTCATGCCCTCCGCGAGGTGCGCGCCGGCGGTTCAGTCATCGACCCGCAAATCGTCGACACCCTGGTGCGCCGCCGTAGCGCGGGAGCACCGAACCCGCTCGCCGACTTGTCTCCCCGGGAGCTGGACGTGCTGCGCGAGATGGCACAGGGAAGGACCAATGCCGGCATAGAGCAATCCCTGTACCTCTCCTCATCCACTGTGGAGAAGCATGTCAACGCCATCTTCACCAAGCTGCACCTCCCTGCCACTGGCGTGCACCGCAGGGTGGCTGCCGTGCTCGCCCTCCTGCAAAACGACAGCCGCGCAGCGACTCACGGAGAGCGCGGGCAGCCGTAGTTTGGTTTGGGCAGGACCGAGGCTGACGTTGGGCTTGGTGGCGGGTTCAGTGCCGGCGGTGGTCCTGGATGGTCATCCGCGGGCCGAAGGTGGGTTTGCGGAAGCCGGTGCTTTGGATCATCCGGACCACGCGCTGGCGGTGCCCGATCCACGGCTCCAGCAGCCTGAGCATGCCGGCGTCGTCCGTCCGGCGGCCGGTCAGCGCTGCGCCCACGTAGGCGGCGAGGTGGTAGTCACCCACGGAGATCGAGTCCGGGCAGCCGTGGGTGCGCTGAACCACTTCCGCGGCGGTCCAGATGCCGATGCCCGGGATGGTCTGCATCTTCGCTGCGGCCTCGACGGACGGCAGGGACGCCAGGCGTTCAAGCGCGGCGGCGGACCGCAGCGCGCGCATGACGGTGGCCGAGCGCTGCGGCCCCACGCCGGCCTTGTGCCACTCCCAGCTGGGGATCTGCAGCCATTGCGCCGCCGTGGGCGGGAGCATCAGGCCCGCGGGAGCCAATATTCCCGCCTGCGGTGCGGGGGAGCCGTAGCGGTGCACCAGGTAGCGGTAGGCCCGGCGGGCCTCGATCACCGTCACTTTCTGCTCGAGGATGATCGGCACGAGCTGGTCGATCATCCGCCCGCTGGATGGGAGCCGGAGCGCCAGGCTTCGCCGTCGGGCCTCCCGGACCATGTGGGGGAGTGTGGCATGGAAGACCGGGTGGTCAAACTCCTGCCAGTCGTCTTCCGCGCCCAGGAGCCGGGGGACTGAGCCGATGGCCGCGCCGGCTCCCGGGCCCCACGCCTGGACGTCCACCCGGAACTCGGGGTCCGCGCTGCCTGCAGGACTGAGGCGCAGGGTGGCCGGCCCGTCGGCCGTGGTGAAGGCACTCCAGATGACGCCGCCCTGGACGCTGAAGGACGGGTCGCTGGTGCCCCGCAGGAGCGGGCCCAGGGTGCGGGCAAGGTCATACGGGCCGCCCGGATACCAGCGGACTGAGGCATCTGCGGCGGCCGCCAGCCGCGCGGGTGCCTCTGCGATCGTCATGTCTTCCATCGTCCCACGCGGGGCCGGCAACGTTACCCCGGAGGTGCTCGGGTCAGTATGAAAAACACCCTTATCCAGTGTTCCTGCCAGGACTAGACTCCACCATGTGGCGCGGAAAGGCCGCGCCATGACCTCAGAGAGCCAGGTGAGCGCAATGGGCGGAGTGGTCCACTTCGAAATCCCCGCGGACGATCAGGAACGGGCCAGGAAGTTCTATCAGGAGGCCCTGGGCTGGCGGATCGACCCCGTCCCCGGCATGGACTACAACATGGTGGTCACCACAGCGATGGATGAGACCGGCCGTCCCACTGAACCGGGCGCCATCAACGGCGGCATGATGGCCAGGGAGGCAGACCTCAAGAACCCGGTCATCACCGTGGACGTGGAAGACATCGACGCAACGCTCCAGACCGTTGCGTCGTTGGGCGGTGCCGTGGTCAAACCCAAGGAAACCATTCCAGGGATGGGCTCCTTTGCGTACTTCAAGGACAGCGAGGGCAACGTGATGGGGCTGTGGGAAAATCTTGCTCCGGAACAGACGGGGCAGGCACGCGAGTAGTAGGCGGTAACTTTGTACCTATGAAGTACGCCCAGTCCGTCCTGGACCTCATCGGCAATACCCCGCTCATCAAGCTCAACCACGTGACGGAAGGCGTCAAAGCCACTGTCCTGGTGAAACTGGAGTATGTGAATCCGGGCGGATCCATCAAGGACCGCATCGCGGCCAAAATGATCGAGGATGCCGAGCGGGACGGCAAGCTGCAGCCCGGCGGCACCATCATCGAGCCCACCTCAGGCAACACCGGCGTTGGCCTGGCGCTGGTGGCCCAGCAGAAGGGCTACAAGTGCATCTTCGTGGTGCCGGACAAGGTTGGCGAGGACAAGCGGGCCGTCCTGCAGGCGTACGGTGCGGAGGTTGTGGTGACACCTACTTCCGTACCCCCGGACAGCCCGCAGAGCTACTACGGCGTCTCGGACCGGCTGGTGCGCGAAACGCCGGGCGCGTACAAACCGGACCAGTTCTCCAACCCCGCAGCGCCGGGCAGCCATTACCTGACCACCGGCCCGGAGATCTGGCGCGATACCGACGGCAGGGTTACGCACTGTGTGATCGGCGCGGGCACCGGCGGCACCATCACCGGCACTGGCCGGTACCTCAAGGAGGTTTCGGCTGACAGGCCGGAGTCCGACGGCGGGCTGGTCCGGATCATCGGCGCGGACCCGGAAGGTTCGGTCTACTCCGGCGGCACCGGCCGCCCGTACTTCGTGGAGGGCGTGGGGGAGGACATGTGGCCGGGGAACTACGACAAGTCCGTCCCGGACCAGGTCATCGCCGTCACCGACGCTGATTCCTTCGCCATGACCCGGCGCCTCGCCCGCGAGGAGGGCCTCCTGGTGGGCGGATCCTCCGGCATGGCCGTGGTGGCCGCGCTGCAGGCGGCGCGGGACCTGCCCGAGAGCGCCGTGGTCGTCGTCATCCTGCCCGACTCCGGACGCGGCTACCTGGCCAAGATCTTCAATGACCAGTGGATGCGCTCCTACGGCTTCCTCTCCGGCGGCGAGGAGACCTCCGTCGGCGAGGTGATCAAGTCCAAGAACGGCGAACTGCCGGACCTGGTGCACATCCATCCCAACGAATCCGTCCGCGATGTCATCAACATCATGAACGAGTTCGGCGTCAGCCACATCCCGGTCCTGTCCCAGGAGCCCCCGGTGGTGATGGGTGAGGTGCTGGGAGCGGTGGATGAGCGCACCCTTACCGCCAAGCTGTTCCGGGGTGAGGCCAAACTGACGGATAAGATCTCCGAGCATATGGGCCCCAAACTGCCCGTTATCGGTTCCCTCGAAACCATTTCGGCCGCCAGGGAACTGCTCTCGGACGTGGACACCGTGATGGTCACGTTCGTCGGTGCACCGGTGGGCATCCTTACCCGGCACGACCTCCTGGCCTACCTCAGCAACTGACCGTCCCGGGTTGAGCCGATCCATCCGATGGTTGAGCCTGTCGAAACCCCGCCACGCACAAGAAGGAGCATCATGTCCGCCTCGCAGAACCAAGGTTTCAACACCCGCGCAGTGCACGCCGGCCAAGACTTTGAACCGCGCACCGGTGCTGTAATCCCGCCCCTCCATTTCGCCACCACTTACGCCCAGGACGGCATCGGCGGGCTCCGCGACGGCTATGAATACGGCCGCGGCGGAAACCCCACCCGGGACGCCCTGCAGGAGCAGCTCGCCGCACTCGAAGGCGGAACCCACGCGTACAGCTTCAGTTCCGGCCTGGCAGCGGAGGACTCCCTCATCCGGGCGCTGACCCGGCCCGGGGACCACATCGTGCTGGGCAACGACGCCTACGGCGGCACCTACCGGCTCATCAGCCGGGTGCTGGGCGGGTGGGGGATCGGCAACACCGCCGTGGACATGGCCGACCTCGACGCCGTCGCGCAGGCCGTCGCCGCGAACAAGACGCGCTTCGTGTGGGTGGAGACCCCGTCCAACCCGCTGATGAAGATCACGGACATCGAGGCCCTTGCCGCCGTGGCCCACGACGCCGGCGCCCTGCTGGTGGTCGACAACACCTTCGCGTCCCCCTACCTGCAGAACCCGCTCGCCCTGGGTGCCGACGTGGTGGTCCACTCCACCACCAAATACATCGGCGGGCATTCCGACGTGGTGGGCGGCGCCGTGGTGGTCAAGGACGCCGAACTTGCGGAGAAGATCGGCTTCGTGCAGTTTGCCGTGGGCGCGGTCTCCGGTCCGATGGATGCCTTCCTCACCACCCGCGGCCTCAAAACGCTGGGCGTGCGGATGGACCGGCACAGCCTCAACGGCCAGGCGGTGGCGGAATGGCTGCTGGAGCGCCCCGAAGTGGAGGCCGTCCTGTACCCGGGGCTGCCGTCCCACCCAGGCCACGAGCTCGCGAAGAAGCAGATGCGCGGCTTCGGCGGCATGGTGTCGGTGCAGTTCAAGGGCGGCGAAGCGGCTGCCCGGAAGGTGGCGGAATCGACCTCCGTGTTCACCCTGGCCGAGTCCCTGGGCGGCATCGAGTCCCTGATGAACTATCCGTCGGAAATGACCCACGCGTCCGTCAAGGGCACCGAGCTCGCTGTTCCGGTGAACCTGCTCCGCCTCTCCTGCGGCATCGAGGACGTGGAGGACCTGGTAGCGGACCTGGAACAGGCTTTTTCGTCCATCCCCTAAGCCGGGGAACGCTGGCTTTCTTCAAGAAAGTCAACTAGGGTGCCGGTATGGCACTTCGATCTGACTGGTCCCGGCGCAACTGCAGCTTGGCGCGCGGCCTGGACATCCTGGGTGACCCCTGGACCATCCTGGTGCTCCGGGAGGTGTTCTTTGGGAACGGGCGCTTCGACGCCATGAAGTCCCGGCTGGAGGTGGCGGACTCCGTGCTCACCAAGCGCCTCGCAGGTCTCGTTGAGTCGGGGCTGCTGACCAAAAGGGCGTACGACGACGGCGGCCGCCCCAGGAGTGAGTACGTCCTGACGGAGAAGGGCGAAGACGTCCTCCCGGTGCTGAATGCGGTAACCATCTGGTCGGAGAAACACCTGCCGGCCCCGTCCGAACAGGCGCATATGTATGTGATCCACCGCGGCTGCGGACAGCGCACCAGCTCCGCCGATACGTGCACCGCCTGCGGTGAGCGGTTGACCGCGGCCAACACGAGCTGGCACAGCCAGACCAGGACGACGTCCCCGGTGGCACTCGCCACCGCCACATCCCCGAAGGGAACAGCCGCGTGAGCGCCGACAACACCGTAACCGGAACCGCCACAGGGGCCGCCCCGGAAGCCAGCCCGGGCCTTGCTGACGGAACTGCCAACGCAGCCAGCGCCGTCGTCCCCCCGCCGGGACGGCGCCTGCACCCTGCCTGGATCGTGGCCGCCGTCGCCTTCCTCGCGCTGGTAGGAGCCGCGGGTTTCCGCGCCGCGCCCGGTGTCCTGATGGTGCCGCTGCAACAGGAGTTCGGCTGGTCCACCACCGTGTTGTCTGCTGCCGTCAGCATCAACCTCGTGCTGTTCGGGTTGACGGCCCCCTTCGCCGCCGCCCTGATGGAGCGGTTTGGCATCCGCAAGGTCACGGCCACTGCGCTGGTGCTGATCGGTGCCGGCAGCGCCCTCACTGTGCTGGTGAACCAGTCATGGCAGATCCTGCTGACGTGGGGCCTGTTGATCGGTCTGGGGACCGGGTCCATGGCGCTGGTGTTCGCCGCTACCATCACCAATACCTGGTTCGTCAAGAGCCGCGGCCTGGTGATCGGCATCCTGACGGCCGGAAGCGCAGCCGGCCAGCTGGTCTTCCTCCCCTTCATTGCCATGCTGGCCCAGAACCCGGGCTGGCGGCAGGCTTCACTGCTCATTGCGGCGGGCGCCCTGGCTGTGGTCCCGCTCGTGCTGAAGTTCCTCAAGAACTCTCCGGCCGACGTCGGGGTGCTGCCTTACGGGGAAACGTTGCCGGCGGAAGCCTCGTCGCAGGCGCCCGTCGCGCAAGCTCCGGTCCCGCAGGTCCCTCCCGTGGAGCCCGGCCGCCGGAGCAACGCCGCGGTGCGTGCCCTGCAGGTCCTTCGGCGGGCCAGCCGGGTACGGACCTTCTGGGCCCTGGTGGCCGGGTTCGCAATCTGCGGCGCCACCACCAACGGACTGATCGGCACCCACTTCATCCCCTCCGCCCACGACCACGGCATGACCGAAACCACCGCAGCGGGCCTGCTCGCCGTCGTCGGGATCTTCGACATCGTGGGGACCATCGCGTCCGGCTGGCTGACGGACCGCTTCAATCCCCGCATCCTGCTGGCCGTCTATTACCAGTTCCGGGGCATCGGCCTCCTGGTGCTGCCCCTGCTCCTGAGCGCCGAAGTGCAGCCGAGCATGATCGTTTTTGTGGTGATTTACGGCCTGGACTGGGTGGCTACCGTCCCGCCGACGGCCGCGATCTGCCGGGAGCATTTCGGTGCGGACGGCAGCGTGGTGTTCGGCTGGGTGTTCGCGGCCCACCAGCTCGGGGCTGCCGCTGCCGCCCTGGCCGCCGGCGCCATCCGGGATTCGACCGGCCAGTACACGTATGCCTGGTTCGGGGCGGCGGCGATGTGCACCATCGCGGCGGTCATCAGTGCCACCATCCGCAAGCATGCCGGCTCGCGGATACCTGCTCCCGCCGGCGCCTCCACCTAGCCTGCGGGCAGCAGGGGCGCCATTAGGCTGGGGCCATGGAAACCCCACCGGTAGCCCCTGTCCGCAGCGTCGCCCTCATCACCGGCGCCGGTCGGCTTGCCTCCATCGGCGCCGGGATCGCCCGGCAGTTGGCGGCTGAAGGCTGGGACCTGGTCCTGGCGTACTGGCAGGACTACGACGCCAGGATGCCCTGGGGGAGCGAACCGGACGACGTCGTGCGCCTGTCCGCCGAGCTGGAGGCGATCGGGGCCCGCGTGCATACACTGCCGGCGGACCTGGAGGACCCGTCTGCTGCGGAGCGGCTGCTGGCGGAAGCCGCCGGGGTGGCCGGGCCGCTGCAGGGTCTGGTGCTCAGCCATGCGGAGTCCGTTGATTCGGGAGTTTTAGACACCAGCCTGGAATCCTTTGAGCGGCATTTCGCCGTCAATACGCGGGCCAGCTGGCAGCTCATTGCCGCGTTCGCCCGGCAGGCAACGGACGACGGCGGCGCGATCGTTGCGTTGACCAGTGACCACACAGCATTCAACCTTCCCTACGGCGCCTCCAAGGGGGCGCTGGACAGAATCGTCATCGCGGCCGCGCGGGAGCTGGGTCCGATGGGAATCTCGGCCAATGTCCTGAATCCCGGGCCGGTGGACACCGGGTGGATGGATGACGCGGTCCGCTCGGCCCTGACGGCCCGGCAGCCCACCGGCCGCCTCGGGACTCCGGCCGACGTCGCGGGTGCGGTGGCGTTCCTGCTCTCGCCCGCGGGCCGCTGGGTCTCCGGCCAGCTGATCAAGGCCGACGGCGGCTTCTCGGCCTGACCCCAACTAGGTAGCGCTAAGTGTCGTTATGGGGCGCCAAAACGACACTTAGCGCTACCTAGTTGGGATTGCGGGGGTCAGCGGAACGCGTTGATGCCCGTGATGTGCTGGCCGAGGACCAGGGTATGGACCTCGTCCGTGCCCTCGTAAGTACGAACGGACTCCAGGTTGGCGGCGTGCCGCAGCGGCGAGTAGTCCAGGGTGATCCCGTTGCCACCCAGAATGGACCGGGCTTCACGGGCGATGCGTATGGCTTCCCGCACGTTGTTCAGCTTGCCCAGCGAGATCTGCTCCGGCCGCAGGGCGCCGGCGTCCTTGAGCCGGCCCAGGTGGAGCGCCAGCAGCGTGCCCTTCTGGATCTCCAGCAGCATGTTCACCAGCTTTTCCTGGGTGAGCTGGTAACCGGCCAGCGGCTTGCCGAACTGGAGCCGCTCCTGCGAGTACGCCAGGGCTGCCTCGTAGGAATCGCGGGCAGCACCCATGGCGCCCCAGGCAATGCCGTACCGCGCCTCGTTCAGGCAGGTGAACGGGCCGCGCAGCCCGCGCGCCGCGGGGAGCAGGGCCTCCGGTCCCAGCCGGACCTCGTCGAACACCACATCACACTGGAGGGACGCGCGCATGGACAGTTTCTGCTGGATGGGTGTGGCCGTCACGCCAGGGGTGCCGGCCGGGACCAGGAAGCCGTGCACGCCGTCGTCGGTCATGGCCCACACCACCATCACCCCCGCCACCGATGCCAGCCCGATCCACCGCTTTGCCCCGTTCAGTACCCAGCCGGCGTCGTCGCCGGTGCCGTCGCGACGGGCGAAGGTGGTCATGGAGGACGGATCGGAACCGGCCGTCGGCTCGGTCAGGGCGAAGCATCCAATGACCTCCCCGGCAGCCATCCGGGGGAGCCACTCCTGCTTCTGCTCCTCGGTGCCCCACGTGTGGATGGCGGTCATGGCCAGCGAACCCTGCACCGAGACGAACGTACGGATGCCGGAGTCCCCGGCCTCCAGTTCCATCGCCGCGAGACCGTATTCGACGGCGGATCTGCCTGGGCAGCCGTAGCCCTTCAGGTGCATTCCCAGCACCCCGAGCTCACCCAATTCCGGGGCGAGCTCCAGGGGAAAGACGGCATCGTCATACCAGCGGGCGATGTCCGGCCTGATGCGCTGGTCCGTGAAGTCCCGGACCCTCTGCCGGAGGGCCAGTTCGTCAGAGGTGAGCAGGGAATCAAGGGCGAGTATGTCGGAAGGGTCTGGTGTCATGCCTTCCCCACAAAGTAGCCGCGGGTGGAGGGCAGGAACCGGCAGGCAACGGCCAGCACAACGCCCAGCGCCAGGAGCAGGACGCCGCTGATGAAGGCACCGCCGACGCCGAAGATCTGGGTATCGCCGTACGCCGGGTCCCACATCTGCACGGCGGAGATGAAGAAAGCGGCGGTCAGCAGCAGCGCGCCCACGAGCGGCAGGATGCCGCGGAACCACAGGTTCCGCGCCGACTGGCGCAGCGTGTCCCGGAAGAACCAGAAGCAGGCGAAACCGGTGAGGGCGTAGTAGAAGGCAATGAACAGGCTGATGGCGCTGATCGAGTCCGAGAGCAGGTTTTCGCTGAGGAAGCTCATGGCCACGTAGTAGGCAATCGCCGCACCGCCCATCACCTGGGTGGAGAAGCCGGGGGTCTGGTTCTTCGGGTGCACCTCGCCGAACTTTGCGGGCAGGGCGCCGTGGACTCCCATGGACAGGGTGCCGCGGGCGGTGGGCAGGATGGTGGTCTGAGTGGAGGAGAGGACCGACGCCAAAACCGCGACGACGATCAGCCAGCCCCACGGTCCCAGCACCACGTCCTTCATGGCCAGGAAGACATCGTCCTGGTTCGCCTCGTTGCCCAGCCCGATCCCTTCCGTGCCCAAGCTGGCGTACATCATCACCAGGAGCGCAACAGAGACATAGATGGCCACCAGGACGAACGCGGAGATCACCGCACCGCGGCCCGGAGTAGTGGAGGGGTTCTCCGTCTCTTCGTTGACCGCCAGGCAGGTATCCCAGCCCCAGTAGATAAAGAGCGCCAGCAGCGCACCGTGCACCACGGCGCCGGGATCCGCGAAGGCGCCGGCCGGGTTGAACCACTCAAAATCGAAGGGCTGGATGGTTGTGTCGCCGCCGGCGGAGCCCTGGATGATCCCCACCACGATGGCCAGCGCAAAAATGCCCAGCGATACGTACTGCACGTAGGTGAGGACCCGCTGCACGTGCTCGCCCAGGCGGATGCCGCGGTAGTTGACCAGCGTCATAACCGCGATGAACACCACGCCCGTGGCGGTCACCAGCACCTTGTTTTCGGCGAGCGAACCGTCACCTACCAGCAGCCACAGGTACTGGCCCGCCACCTGGGCGAGGTTGGCCAGGACGATGATGCCGGCGAGCGCAACACCCCAGCCGCCCAGCCAGCCTGCCCACGGTCCGAAGGCCCGCCGGGACCAGGTGAACGTGGTGCCGCAGTCCGGGATGGCGCTGTTCAGTTCCCGGAAGGCGTAGGCGATAAACAGGACGGGGATGAAGCCCAGCAGCAGGATCAGGGGAGTGTAGTCCCCGTTCACCGCCACGATCAGGCCCAGGGTGGCGGCCAGTGAATAGACGGGCGCGGTTGAGGCCAGGCCCAGCATGACGGAGTCGCCGAGGTCCAGGATTCCGGCACGGAGCCCCTTGGCCGGGACGCCGGCGCCGGGCGCTCCGCCCGGGCCTCCCGCCGTCGTGGTTTCTGCGCTCATACGGTCACCGGGCCCGGTAGTGTCAGGGGGCTCATAGTGCGATACCTGCCTTGCTGGAGTTGGCGGCCGAGAGCGGGGCCGGAGCGTCAATGGTGTTGGGCACGAACCTGCAGAAGTAGTCGGTGACCGGGCCGTCCGATTCGCGGATGCCGCAGCCCACGGATTCGCCGTCCACCACCCACAGGCCAAGGACGGGATGGTTTCCGTCGAAGTCCGGCAGGGGATGGTACTGCTGGTAGCACCAGCCCTCGCGGCCGTACCCGCCGGGCTGTTCGAGGTTGATGCCCGGGGCGTGGATTCGAATGTTGTCGCCTTCGCGGCCGTGCAGCGGTTTGGCCACCCATTCCTTCAGCGGCCCCGGCTCGTTGAGGTACGCCGGGAGCAGGTTGGGATGCTGCGGGTACAGGTGCCATAACGCGGCGAGGAGTGCCTTGTTGGAGAGCAGCATCTTCCAGGCCGGCTCCACCCACCGGGGGTTGTGGGCGCGTTCGAGCAGGCGGTGGCCGAACGGTTCCTTCATCATCAGTTCCCAGGGGTACAGCTTAAAGATGGTGCTGATCATGAAGTTGTCCAGGTCCACGAAGCGGTTCAGGTTGGGGTCCCAGCCGATATCGGACATGTTGATGCCGATGGTGGTCCACCCGGCCTGGCCGGCGACGTCCCGCATGTAGCCGGCAGTCATCCAGTCCTCGCCGGACTCCTCAACTTCCGAGTGCGCCACGTGGAGTGTGCTCATGCCGGTGCGGAACTGGAATTTCTTCCACTGGCGGATCAATGCCTCGTGGATGCCGTTCCACTGGTCCTTCTCGGGGAAGACGTCCTGCAGCCAGAACCACTGGGCGACGGCCGCCTCAATCAGCCCGGTGGGGGTGTCCGCGTTGTACTCGAGCATCTTGGCCGGGCCGCCCTGCCCGTCGTAGATGAAGTCGAACCGGCCGTACACGTCTACATCCCCGGCCTGCAGGGATTCCGCAGCCAGTTCCAGGGCCTGCGGGCCGATGCCGATGTGGCCCATGGCCCCGGTGGCGAGGAAACGCGCGGCCTCCAGGCACATTTTGTGCATGTCCTCGGCGGTTACCTCGAGGGTCTCCACCTCGTCCATCGTGAATTCGTAGTAGGCGGACTCGTTCCAGTATTCGATCCTGCCTCCGTCGTCCGTGGTGGTGGTGGAGAACACCAGGCCCTGTTCTTCGATCTTCTGCTTCCACCCGGGCCTGGGCTCGCTCAACAAGCGCTTCACGCCTAACCCCCCGAAACTTTGCCGCCGCCGCCGCTGGTCCCGCTCTTGGCCGTGGTGCCAAAGCCGCCCCGGCTGACAGTGCCGCCCTGGGGGCTGTATCCGGTGGAGGCCTTCGCGCCGCTGGGGACGGTTCTTGTGTAGTTGGGCGCGGTGGAGCGGTTCTGTCCCAAGGGCGGGACGTAGGCGCCGCGGGAGAAGAAGTACCAGGCGTAGATTCCGCCGGACCTCCCTGCCGAGCTGTTGCAGCTGGCGTCCTCCACGCGCTCGCCGGTTTCGTCGTTGAAACACACTTGCGCGTATTCGGGGTCATCCTGGTTGCTGGCCACGACGGCGGTGATGGTGCCGGCCAGCAGGGCCGTGACGCCCAGCCCCACCACCACGGTCCGCCGCTGGGAGCGCTTTTTACGTGCCGCTGCCTCGTTGAGCTGCTTCTCGCGGTCCCGGGCGAACGGGTCCACGGGGGTGACGGGCTGGTTCAGGAGGTCGGGGCGCAGTTCAGGCTTGGGGACCTGCCAGGGGGGTGGCTTGGGGGAGTTGCCTTCGCCAGGGGCACTGCCTGCCTGGTCCGGCGTCTTACCCGCAGCGCCTCCGTCATTGGCCGAGCCGCCCTGGGATTTTCCGGCGCCGCCTTGTGGCTCGTGCTCTGGATCCTTGTTCGGGTCCATGGCGTCCCCCTCAGTAGTCCACATGAATCGGGCACAGCGCTGCAACCCCCAATTGCAATCCTCGAATCAGCGTAATCCCTGCGGTTGTCTGTGGGCCCAACTGGGTAGCAGATAATGTCGTTTTGACGCCTCAAAACGACATTAACTGCTACCCAGTTGGGTTGCGGCGGGGCAAAGGGGCCGGACCCTACACTGGTGCAATGGAAACCGCCTCAGTACTTGCCGTCTGCAGTGTGCACCAGCTTCTCCCGGACGCCTCCAACGTGGGAGTGACAGCCATCGACAAGCGTCCGGTGAAAGGTCCGGTGAAGGTGCACAAGCTGGGCCTCCAGGGCGACATCCAGGCCAACCGCGTCCACCACGGCGGACCGGACCAGGCCATCTACGCCTATTCCCAGGCCGACGCCGACTACTGGGCCGGTGAACTCCAGCGCGAGCTCCCGCCCGGAATCTTCGGCGAAAACCTGCGCGTGGCCGGGATCGAACCCACTAACTCCGTCATCGGGGAGCGCTGGAAGATCGGCTTGGACGTGGAGGTTGAGGTCACCTCGCCGCGGACGCCCTGCGCCACCTTCCAGCGACGGATGGGGGAGCCGCAGTTCGTGAAGCGGTTTACCGGCGAAGGCCGCGTGGGCGCCTATCTCCGGGTGCTGCGCGTCGGCACCATCCGCGCCGGCGACCACATCCACAAGCTGCATGTCCCGAAGCATGGCGTCACTGTGGGCAGGTGGTTCAGCGCACCGGACCTTGAGTCCATGGAAGCGTTGAAAGACGCTGACGCCGGTGGTGAGATCCGGCTGCAGCAGCCGGAGTTCAGGAAAAAGTTCGAAGCGCTGGAGCGGCAGCTGGCCCGGTAGCGGCACCGCCGGGCAGGCCCGAAGGCGAGGCATGTGCGCAAGCTCACCGCCCGTCGTCGTACTTCGATTACCGCTGGGGCTGGTCTGTGCCCTACACTTGAAACATCCCCCACTCCGGAAATCCCTTATTCCTGCCCAATTTTTGAGGCAGGACTGGCAAGTGTTGGGGCCCGCAACTGTGATGCGGGCATTTTCATAGGGAGAGCCGGCTAAAGAAAACGCTGTACAGACTGCTGGGATAGCAGCCAAGAGATGCAGCGCGAAGTCCTGCCACGGGATTGCGAAAGCGCCGGACTTCTGTGACCGGCCGGTCAACGTTTGCCCGGCACCCACGGCACACGTACTGCGGCTCCGCTCACCTCGGGTAGTGCCGCCTGGCCCCCTATGGATGAGGAATATTTCCCTATGCCCGAAAATCAAAACGAAACCACCGACGCCCAGAACACCGGCGTCGAGACTGCAGCCGTCGAATTCACCGAGGCCGTTGTACCCGCAGCAGAGCCCGCTGCCCCCGCAGCAGAGCCCGCTGCCCCCGCAGCAGAGCCCGAAGCTCCCGCTGCAGAGGCACCCGCAGCCGAGACTTCCGCACCCGCAGCCAAGGCTGAGGAATCCGAAGAAGACGGCGTTCGCTTCGCCGATCTCGGCATCGACGGCCGCGTCCTTGCTGCCCTGCAGGATGTCGGCTACGAAAAGCCGTCACCCATCCAGGCAGCCACCATCCCGCTGCTGCTCGAAGGCCGCGACGTGGTTGGCCTCGCCCAGACCGGCACCGGTAAGACTGCAGCATTCGCAGTACCGGCACTGTCCCGCCTGGCCGAACTCCACGACCTCAATGGCCCGTCCCGCAAGACCCAGGCCCTGGTGCTGGCTCCCACCCGTGAGCTGGCGCTCCAGGTTGCCGAGGCCTTCACCTCCTACGCCAAGCACATCGACGACTTCACCGTGCTGCCCGTCTACGGCGGTTCCGCCTACGGCCCGCAGCTCGCCGGCCTCCGCCGCGGCGCCCAGGTCGTTGTGGGTACCCCCGGCCGCGTGATCGACCACATCTCCAAGGGTTCCCTGGACCTGTCCGAACTCCAGTACCTGGTGCTGGACGAGGCCGACGAGATGCTGCGCATGGGCTTCGCCGAAGACGTGGAACAGATCTTCCAGCAGACGCCGTCGGACCGCCAGGTTGCACTGTTCTCGGCCACCATGCCGAGCCAGATCCGCCGCATGTCCAAGCAGTACCTGAACAACCCGGCCGAGATCTCCGTCAAGTCCAAGACCACCACGGGCGCCAACACCCGCCAGCGGTACCTGCAGGTCATGGGCCCGCACAAGCTGGACGCGATGACCCGCATCCTCGAGGTTGAAGAGTTCGACGGCGTGATCGCCTTCGTGCGCACCAAGATGGCTACCGAGGACCTGGCTGACAAGCTGAAGTCCCGCGGCTTCCAGGCCGCGGCAATCAACGGTGACATTCCGCAGCAGCAGCGTGAGCGCACTGTGGACGCGCTGAAGGAAGGCCGCATCGATATCCTCGTGGCCACCGACGTCGCCGCCCGTGGCCTCGATGTGGAACGCATCAGCCACGTGATCAACTACGACATCCCGCACGACACGGAGTCCTACGTCCACCGCATCGGCCGCACCGGCCGTGCAGGCCGTTCCGGTGACGCCATCCTGTTCATGACGCCGCGGGAGAAGTACCTGCTGCGTTCCATCGAGAAGGCAACCCGCCAGCCGGTGGAGCAGATGCACCTGCCGACGGCCGAGACCGTGAACACGCTGCGCCTGGGCAAGTTCGCCGAGAAGATCACAGAGACCCTAGCTTCCGAGGACGTTTCAGCGTTCCGCGACCTTATCGCCTCCTACGAGGAAGAGCACAACGTGCCGGCCGCAGAAATCGCTGCTGCGCTTGCCGTGATGGCCCAGGGCGGTCAGCCGCTCCTGGTCAAGGAACTGCCGGCAGCTCCCGAGTTCCAGAAGCGCGAGCGGTCCAAGGACGGCTTCGGCTCACGTGGACCGACCCGCACCCTGACTGAGGGCAATGCCACCTACCGGATCGCCGTGGGACGCCGCCAGCGCGTTATGCCCGGTTCCATCGTGGGTGCCATTGCCAACGAGGGCGGCATCTCCTCCGCCCAGATCGGCGGGATCGATATCCGCTCGGACCACTCCCTCGTGGAGCTCCCGGCGGACCTGAGCCCCGAGCAGCTGCGTGCCCTGTCCCGCACCCGGATCGGCGGCGAGCTGATCCACCTTGAGCTGGACAACGGCCGCAAGCCCTCCGGCGAGCGTGGCGCCTACCAGGGCAACCGCGGCGGTGACCGTGGCGGCAACTTCAAGGGCAACGGCGGATTCAAGAAGGAATTCCGTAAGAGCGACGGCGAGCGTTCCTCCGCGGACCGCGGCGGCCGTTCGTACAGCGAGCGTTCCTTCAGTGCTGACAGCGGTTCCAGCCGCGGCCAGGCCAGCGACTCCCGCTTCGGCGGCCACGGCGACGGCTCCCGCAAGCCCCGCGGCAACGAGGGCGGCCAGCGCGACTTCAACCGCAAGGGCAAGTGGTAACCGTCAGCTAGTCTGACACGTTCCCCCGGTGGGCCGGCTTTCGAGCCGGCCCACCGGTGTTTAAGCGACCGGCGTTTAAGCGACCGGTTCAAGCGAACGACGGCGGCCTGCCGCAGCTCCTGCCCGAATCCGCCCGCGCTGGCCGGGCATGAGGGCCCCTACCTGCAGAGCAGCCTCGAGCAGGAGTGTGGGGATGGACACATCCGCCACTGACCGCCCGGGAATGTCCTGTTCCGGAGGCTCTCCAGCTGCCGCCGAATGGTGTTGTTTCCCTTGAATTTCCGGGGAATCCAGGGGCGAAAAAGCCTTCCGGCGCAACTGTGTCGCGGCCTCCAGGCCGGTGCGGATGCCGATTTGTTGGTGGTGAAATCTTCCGGTAGAGTATTTACTCGTTGCCCCCCTAGCTCAGTGGTAGAGCGCGTTCTTGGTAAGAACGAGGTCACCGGATCGATTCCGGTGGGGGGCTCTGGATGAGGGCCTGTGTCAAGGCGGTTTTTGACCGGCTTGACGCAGGTTTTTCTCATTCGTGGCGGTGTAGCTCAGTTGGTTAGAGCGCACGACTCATAATCGTGAGGTCGGGAGATCGAGCCTCCCCACCGCTACAGGCTAAGCCCCCGGAATCCCCCGAGATTCCGGGGGTTTTCCTGTTAAGCAAGCCCCGGCTCATAGGACAAGAAGTGTGTGTATGCGCGCCCGAGGGACCTGGCGATGGCGATAGAGGCGGCCTCGGACTGGTACGACGGGCCCAGCAGCCATTCATGGAACGCGCCAATTCCGCTGGCAGAGTCACTTCAGGATGCTCGCCGGGCGGCTCGCAAACTCCCGGGGCACCCTAAGCTTCAAGGCTGCGCTATCCCCGGTTCCCCGCGTTCTGGCACGGAAGCAAGCCCCTCCCATTCAAACGTTTTGTCCTATGACCCGTAATGCGCTTGCATCGAGCCCCCTAAACTGGCTGCGAACCTCAGCCTGAGCCTGTCCCGGTACTAGCATTCGTAGTGTGGCTGCACTGCCCTTTGAGCCAAAGCGCCGTATGACACTGCCAACAGGGCTTAAACGCCCTTTCGCGGCACAGCAATGATCGCTGTGCTTCCCCGCCCGGAAGTTCCAGAGCACCCTGACTCATCTTTAGGATTTCTAGAAATTGGACCGCGATGAAACCGCTGAAGTCACTGACCTCGCTGCCTAGTTCCCCAACACGCCGTCGTCCAGATCGAAGGGGCGGCAGCAAGCTTTGTGAGGGCAGAGGGGGGACAACACTCGCATCGAAGTTTGCCGCCGTCTTGGCGGTAACCGGACTAATTGTGGGGCTCACCGCTCCTGTCGCGAGCGCGGCTGTAGTCCAAGTGAGCGCAACGGTCGAAACGGCCCCGATACCCGGAACACCGGATGCCGCGGACGACCCGGCCATCTGGATCCATCCCACCGACCCGTCGAAGAGCACCATCATCGGCACGGACAAGAGCAGGGACGGGCACGGTCTCGTCGTCTACGACCTGTCCGGGCGGCAGTTGTTCTACTACCCCGACGGGCGGATGAACAACGTTGACGTCCGCTACAACTTCCCTCTCGGCGGCAGCCGCGTGGGCTTGGTCGGCGTCTCGAACCGGGAACGGAGCCTTGACTTTTACAAAGTCAATGATTCGGACGGCTCGCTGACGAAGGCCGGCAGCTTCTTGCCCACCGCCAGCATCGCGACGCCCCGTGGGTTCTCGTTCTACCACTCCCCGGACACCGGCAAGTACTTCGCCTACGTCACGGATATCGGCAAGGTGGAGCAGTGGGAACTGGACGGCTCCACGGGATCCGTCACCGGCCGGCTCGTGCGTAGTTGGACGGTGAGCGGTCCCGCCCATACTGAGGGCCTGGTGGCCGATGATGAGATGAAGCGGATCTACGTCGCGCAGGAGGATATCGGCGGGATCTGGCGCTACGGAGCCGAACCCGGAGCCTCGACCGCCGGAACGAGAGTTGTCAGCACCACCGAGAACGGCGGTGACATTGTCCAGGACATCAAGGGCATCAGCATTTACTACGGGAGCGGGGGCGGCGGATATCTGCTGGCCGCGAGCCAGGGCTCCAACCGGTTCCACGCGTACGCCCGTGACGACAACCGGCCGCTGGGCGCCTTCGCCATTCCGGCAGGGAACGGGATCGATGCTGTCACCGGCATGGACGGGATCGATGTCACCAACTTCGGCGTCGGTGGTCCCTTCCCCCAGGGCTTCTTCGTCACCCAGGACACTTCAAACGAAGTACGCCAGAACTTTAAAGCGGTGCCATGGCAGTCCATTGCTGCTGCATACGCACCAGCTCTGCTCGTCGACGCGGCCTACGACCCGCGCAAAATCGGGGCTGGGACCGCTACCCCCACTCCGCCTGACACCACCATCACAAGCCAACCGACCAACCCGACCACCTCCACATCGGCTCAGTTCACCTTCACCTCGACCTCGACCGGCGCGACCTTCGCCTGCTCGCTCGACGCAGCAGCATTCAGCAACTGCATCAGCCCGGTGTCGTACTCAGGACTGTCCCTTGGTACGCATACCTTCCAGGTTCGTGCCGCGGACCAAAACGGCGTTGACTCCACCCCCGCAAGCTATACGTGGACCGTTGGCACGACGCCTCCGCCGTCGGACACTACCCCCCCTGAGACAACGATCAGCTCGGGACCACCTGCGACGTCGACGTCCACCAGCGCTTCCTTCGCATTCACCTCGAGTGAAGCCAATTCGACGTTCCAGTGCAGCCTGGATGGTGCGTCGCGCGCCGCGTGCACCTCGCCCCAGACGTACACGGGCTTGTCGACCGCATCTCACACGTTCAGTGTCGTGGCCACCGATGCAGCCGGCAACACCGACGCCACACCGGCGACCCAGACCTGGACCGTCGCCCCCAGCGACGCCGGCGGCGGCAGCGGCATCGTCCGCGGTTCAGTCAGTCAGGCCGTGAACACCACGGCAACCACCACGCTCACCATCCCCAAGCCGGCCAACGTCATCCAAGGTGACCTGCTCGTCGGCTGTATCTCCCTGAACGGGGGCACCGTCACCACGACAGGGGCCCCGGCCGGTTGGACACGGCTGGCAGCGGTAACCACCATCGCAAACCCGAAAATCTACGGCTATTACAAGGTGGCCACCGCGTCAGAGTCGGCAAGCTATTCGTGGACAACAACTTCGACGACGAGCGGCGGGGGTATCGTGAGGTATTCGGGAGCTTCAGGGCTTGACACGGTTGCCACGTCCGCGGCAGGCGCGGCAGCATCCTCCGGAACCGTCCCAGCGGTGACCACCACCACCGCGAACGCGATGCTGGTCGGATGCATGAGCGTCAACTCCAGCTCCGTGACCCTCACTTCACCTGCCGGGATGACCCAGGCCGTCGAGACCGGCGCGCGCCGCTTCGAGGTCGCTGACGGCATTCAGGCGGTCGCGGGATCGAGCGGGGCGAAAACCTGGACGTTCAGCGCCGCCCGCGAGTGGGCCGGTTGGCTGGTTGCCCTTCGACCGAAGACGCCCTGACTCCACAGTTGGCCCCCGGAATCCCCCGAGATTCCGGGGGCTTTCCTGTTTGACCGTAGCCCGCAGCGTGACAAGCTCCCCGTTTCGCCGTAGCTTTGCGGCATCTGAGGGATGGGGAAACGTATGGGCTTTCTTGACGAAATCATGGTTCCGTTCAGGTGGCTTGTGTCCGCGATCATGGTTGGCTTCCATGACGGGCTGAGCCTCGGCATGCCCGCGGCAAGTGGCTGGACGTGGACGCTGTCCATCATCGGGCTCGTACTCGTCATCCGCGCCGCTCTGATTCCCGTGTTCCTCCAGCAGGTGAACGCCCAGCGCAGGATGCGGCTCCTGCAGCCGGACCTCATGAAGCTGCAGGAAAAGTACCAGGGCAAGAGCGACGCCGTCTCCCGCCAGGCGATGGCGCAGGAGCAGATGGCCTTGTACAAGAAGCATGGGACCAACCCCTTCTCAGCATGCCTGCCGCTGCTGATCCAGGTGCCGTTCTTCCTTGCGCTGTTCCAGGTCCTGTCCGGTATCAGCACCCTGGCCAGCCAGGGGGAGGGGGCGGGTGCCATGAGCCGTGACCAGGTGGCGCAGTTCGACCAGTCCGCCATCTTCGGTGCCCCGCTCACCGCGTCAGTGCTGCACGGCGGCGGTGACCAGACCGCCGTCGTGGTGTTGACGGTCCTGATGATCCTGGCCATGACCGCGGCGCAGTTCCTCACCCAGAGGCTGGTCCTCGCGCGGAGCGCGTCCTGGGGCGCCCCGGAAACACCTTTTATGCGGCAGCAAAAGATCCTGCTCTACAGCTTGCCGCTTGTGTTCGGCCTGGGCGGCATCCTTTTCCCCATCGGGGTCCTGGTCTACTGGACTGTCACAAACATCTGGACGATGGCCCAGCAATTCTTCGTCCGGGACCGGGCGCCCGCCGGCGGTGATGGCCGGCCGGCCGCGGCTTAGTCAGCGGCAGCCCTTACGCAAACCCACCGGCACCGGCAGAATGGGCGCATGGGCCAGCTCATCTACTCCGGCATCACCTCTTTGGACGGTTACCTGGCGGACAGCCAGGGCAACTTCGACTGGAGCGCGCCGGATGAGGAAGTCCATGCTTTCGTGAACGACCTGGAGCGCGACGCCGGCACGTACCTTTTCGGGCGGCGCATGTACGAAGTCATGTCGGTCTGGGAGACATGGGACACGGCCGGTGAACCATCCGTTATCCAGGACTACGCCCGGATCTGGCGCGGGGCAGACAAAGTTGTCTACTCCTCCACCCTCGCCACCGCGTCCACGGACCGCACCAGGATCGAGCGGACATTCAACCCCAAGACCGTCCGGGCGATGAAGGACGGCACTGACAAAAACATCGGCATTGGCGGCGCAACCCTTGCCGCAGCCGCGCTCCGTGCCGGGCTTGTGGACGAATGCCAGATCTTCCTTAACCCGGTGGCGGTAGGCGGTGGCCTGCGGTTTCTTCCCGATGGGCTGAACTTGCGGCTCGATCTCCTTGAGGAGCGCCGGTTCAGCAACGGTGTGGTGTACCTCCGCTACCGCTGCCTGGCCTGATTCCGTCCCTGACCGCACCGGTGCCTGCCTGCATTGCTGGCGCCCCTGTGAGGCATGTGCCCGAGGCGGAAGCAGGAGGGGTCTCCGGCAGGGCTGCGGGGGGAGTTCCACAGGTTTTTTGCAAGGAGCGGTCCTGATAATCGAGACGAGCAGTTGGCTCGCTAGCCTAAATCGCTCCCCGCAACAACCTTGGAGGTACCCATGTCCGCTACCAGAAGGAATGTGCTGAAACTGGGCATGCTGGGAGGTTCTGCTGCGCTTCTGGGGGCCAACGGCGGTGCCGCACTTGCCGGTGTGCCTGCATCGTCGGGGGAATCCGACCCCACAACAGCGAGCACGCTGGCGGCGAAGAACACGCCGGTGCCCTACACCGCCACGTTCCGCCGGCCGCCCACGCTTATCCCCTACGAAACCGGCAGGGACCCCGACGGGCAACCCTTCGCGAAGTATTCGCTTTCCCAGAAGCTCGGGCAGGCGCAGATCGCTCCGGGACTGTCCACCACCTTGGCGGGGTACAACGGCATTTTCCCCGGCCCCACGATCGAGGTTCCGCAGGGCACCCGTACTGAGGTGAGGATCAGCAACCGCCTGCCCGCGACCGGACTGCTCTACTCGGATCCTTTCAACACGGTAACGCACCTTCACGGCTCGGCGTCGCTGCCGCAGTACGACGGGTACGCCAACGACCGGACGGCGCCGTCGAAGGTGAAAAACTACCACTATCCGAACTGGCAGGCAGCCCGGACGCTCTGGTACCACGACCATAACCACTTGCTCACGGCCCAGGGCGTGTACTCGGGCCTGGCCGCGACGTACACCCTCACCGACGAGCAGGAGCAGGCGCAACTCCCGCAGGGCGAATTCGACGTCCCCATCCTGGTCTCGGACGTCATGCTGAACGCCGACGGGTCGCTGGGCTATAACGACAACGGGCACCTCGGGCTGTGGGGGGACATCGTGATGGTCAACGGCGTGCCGTGGCCCACCATGAAGGTCAAGCCCCGGATTTACCGGTTCCGGTTCCTGGTCGGCTCGATCACGCGCTCGTACCGCTTTGCCCTGTCCAACGGGAACCCTGTTTACGTGGTGGGAACTGATGGCGGCATGACGCCCAAAGTCCAGGCCATATCCTCCTGGCGCCAAGGCACCGCCGAGCGCTACGAGGTCCTGATCGATTTCCGGAAGTACAAGGTGGGGCAGTCCGTGGAGCTGCGCAACCTGAGCAACAAGAACAATGTGAACTTCGCCAACACCGGCAAAGTCATGAAGTTCCAGGTCGTGGCCAATTCCCCGTCCCCCGATCCGAAGTCACGGTCCATCAGTTCCATCCCGACGACGCTGGACCCGGGTGAACATCCCACGAAGGCGACCGGCGGCCTGGACACGATGTCCCTTACGCCCGAGATGGCCGTGGCCAAAAGGACCCTGCGCGTGCAGCGCAAGAATGGGGAATGGACCATCAACGGCGAGACCTGGGATGACGTGGAAAAATCCGGCTTCACCCGTCTCTTCGCCAACCCGCAGAGGAACCAGGTGGAGCAGTGGACCATCGTCAACGAATCCGGGGGCTGGTTCCACCCTGTGCATATCCACCTGATCGATGGAAAGATCATCGGCCGCAACACCAACAACGGGCAGCCCTTCGCCTGGGAAGGCGGCCCGAAGGACGTGTTCTACACGGGCGAGAATGAATCGGTCACGGTCCTCATGCAATTCGACACCGGAAAACACGAGGGCGGCCGCTACATGGTCCACTGCCACAACCTCGTCCACGAGGACCACGACATGATGATCCAGTTCTCCGTCGGAGACCTGCGGAACAATGATCCCATCACCGCCGACCCGCCAGTGGTGGAAACCTTACCCGAGGGGAATTTCTCTTCCGCTTACAAGCCTGCCTATCCGGCCGGAACATGACATGCGGCGCGTCCTGATTGCCGCACCGGCGGTGCTGCTTTCCATCGTCTTGGGTGGCTGCACTGACGGCGGGGGCGTCTCCGCCGTCAGTGCGGCCAGCGGGCCCGCCACCGTAACGGGTGCCGGGCCGGCGGAGGAGGGGCAGGACCTGGGCAACGGCCGGCCGCACGTCACGTTCGACGGACTGATGGTCCGGCGTCAGGTGGTGATCGCCGTCGAATCCAGCAACGACGCTGACCTGGCCGGCATCCGGACTGACCTCGAATCCGCCGCTGCGGCCACTGGGTCCGCGCTGGCCGGCATTTCGCCCGATGTCCTCGAGCCTGCCCTGCTGCAGAGGATGGTGCCGGAGTTGATCCTGGCCATTCCCGCAACGGCCACCGTTGACGATGGCCGCGCCATTGTGCAGAAAGCAACTGAAGGAAGGGAATCGGCCAGGGCCGGCGTGGACAACTTCTACGTGCTGCCGGTACTGGTGCACGACCTGCGCTTCAGCGCCACCACCGGAGATCCCGCGGCATTGTCGGCGGCTGTGGACAAGGAAGGAATCGTCTCAGACGCACTCGGAAATTACGAGACCACGGTGGAGGGTCAACAGATCAGCATCACCTACACAGGGCCCCTGCTGGGCGACGAAACCGTCGAAAGCGTCCGCACCGGCATCGCACGGCAAGCCCACGTCGAGGCGTCCGCCATTGCTGTCGGGCCGAGGGCAACCACCGGAACCGGTGTGGACATGGCCACCGAACCGGAGTGGGACCCGGAACTGCTTGGAACCGCGAAGGAACACACCCACGCCGGCAGCTAGCCATGGACAGCTTCAACACTGAAGGTGCATCGGGTGCAGGACAGCCTTGCGGTGGGACAGAATGGGGCCATGACCAGAATCGCAATCATCGGCGGCCACGGCAAAGTGGCCCTCCATCTGTCCAGCCTGCTTACGGAAGAGGGGCACGCCGTCACCTCGTTCATCCGCAACCCGGACCAGGCCGCTGAGGTCGCGGAAACCGGCGCAACGCCGTCGGTCCTGGACGTGGAGAATTCGACGACGGCGGCCATCGCCGGGGCGCTGCAGGGCCACGACGCCGTGGTCTGGTCCGCAGGCGCCGGCGGCGGGAACCCGGGCCGGACGTACGCCGTGGACCGGGACGCTGCCATCCGGTCGATGGATGCAGCGGCGCAGGCAGGGGTCAACCGGTACGTGATGGTCTCCTACCGTGGAGCCGGCAAGGACCACGGCGTCCCGGAGAGCAACAGCTTCTTCGCCTATGCGGAAGCCAAAGCAGCGGCGGACGAGTACCTGCGCGGCACGGACCTGGCCTGGACCATTCTCGGGCCCGGCTCGCTGACCGACAATCCCGGCACCGGGCGCATCGACGTGAACCCCTCGCCCGGGGGCAGCGGGGAAACATCCCGGACCAATACGGCCATTGTTGCCGCTGCGGTGCTGGACCTGCCCGAGACCGCGGGCCGCACCATTGAGTTCCGTGACGGCACGCTGCCGGTTTCGGCGGCATTGGGGAACCTCAGCTAGGGCTCCTGGCCAGGTCCAGGTCCAGGGAGTTCGCCTCGACGAAGTCCAGCGCACCGCGGACCGCGCCAACAGTGACAACTGCGTCCCCCAATGGTGAAACGGCAACGCGGGGCGGAGTCGCAGTGAAGTCCCGGAGGCGCTCACTGATGGGAGCGAGCAGCACGCCGGCAGAGTTGGCCACGGCGCCGCCGATCACCACCAGTTCCGGGTTGAGCATGGTGGCTACCGTACCGATCACCCGGGCCATCCTGTCCGCCATCCGGTCGAGGATCTCCAGTGACACGGCGTCCCCCTCGGCGGCGGCGGCAAAAACGTGCTCAGCCTCGACCTCCTGGGGGGCGAAAGACCGCAGCGTGCTGGCCGCTGGGCCCGCCAGCGCTTCCGCTGCCCACTTCCTGGCCAGGTGGGCGATGCCGAAGGTATCGCCCACGCCTTCCACCAGGTCCAGGTAGGCCAGCTCGCCGGCGCTGCCCCGGCTTCCGTGCACCAGCCGGCCGCCTTCAATCACTCCGGAACCCAGGCGTTCGCTGGCAAGGATCACCACGACGTCGTCCGCGCCGGCAGCCGCGCCCAGCCAGCGGTCGCCGAGGGCCGCCAGGTTCGCGTCATTTTCGAGCAGCACCGTCCAGCCGCGCAGTTCCTTCAGGGCAGCCCGCAAGTCGATATCAAACAGGCCCCAGAACTTCTGCGTGGCCAGCACATCGCCGTGCCGGTCGACGGGGGCGGCAATCCCGGCACATACCGCGAGTACGTCCTGAGGCCCTGCCCCTGCACCGCCGAGCGCCGCCATGGCCACCGTGTCGATAAACGCTGTGCGCTGGCTGGCAGTGATGTCTGCGACGTCGAAGGGCTGGCTGGACCTGCCCACCGTTTCGCCACGGAGGTCTGAAACGACCACCGTCACCTTGGAGTAGCCAATGTCCATGCCCAGGACGTAGCCGGCGCGCTCATTAAGCTCAAACCGCCTGGCGGGGCGGCCCTTCTGGTACTCGCCGAAGGCCCGCTGGTTTTCCAGTTCCCGGATCCAGCCGCGCTCCTTGAGGTCCTCGCACACCGCGATGGCGGTTGCCCGGGTCAGCCCGGTTGCCTCCATGACCTCGGTGACCGTGACCATGGTGGCGGAGCGCATGAATTCAAGGACCGCCCCGGCGCTGACCCGGCGCAACAGCTGCGGGGTGGCGGTGGTTTCAGCCATGCTGTTGACCTTTCTGCGCATGCAGCCACATAATACTTGGGAAACTAAATTTAGAATCAATATAAATATAGTCGACAAGCAGCAAAGGATCACCCCTTGTCCACCACCGCCACGCTGGCAACCCTCTCCGATTCTGACCGCCTGGCCGATCCGAACTGGTGGCGCCAGGCCTCCGTCTACCAGATCTACCCGCGCAGCTTCGCCGACTCCAACGGTGACGGCATCGGCGACCTCCAGGGCATCACCGCCAAGGTCCCGTACCTGAAGTCCTTGGGGATCGACGCCGTCTGGCTGAGCCCGTTCTACCCCTCGGCGCTCGCTGACGGCGGCTACGACGTGGACGACTACCGCGACGTGGACCCCAAGCTGGGAACCCTGGCGGACTTTGACGAGATGGCCAAGGCGCTGCACGAAGCCGGCATCAAGCTGATCGCGGACATCGTGCCCAACCACTCCTCAAACCGGCACCAGTGGTTCCAGGAGGCGCTCGCCTCGCCCAAGGGCTCACCCGCCCGTGACCGCTATATCTTCCGTGACGGGAAGGGCCCCAACGGCGAGTTCCCGCCGTCGGACTGGGACTCCGTGTTCGGCGGCCCGGCCTGGGAGCGCATCACCGAACCGGACGGCACCCCCGGCCAGTGGTACATGCACATCTTCGCAAAGGAGCAGCCGGACCTGAACTGGTCCAACCGGGAGATCCGGGAGGACTTCCTCAAGACCCTTCGCTTCTGGTCCGACCGCGGTGTCGACGGCTTCCGCGTGGACGTGGCCCATGCCCTCACCAAAGACCTCACCGAACCGCTGCTGTCGAAGCTGGAACTGAGCGCGGCCAACACCGGTGTGGACGGATTCGACGACGGTTCGCACCCCTTCTGGGACCGCGACGAAGTCCACGAGATCTACACCGAATGGCGCGAGGTGTTCAACGAATACAACCCGCCGCGCACCGCCGTCGCCGAGGCCTGGGTCCACGCGACCCGCCGGGCCCGCTACGCCAGCCCGCAGGGGCTTGGCCAGGCTTTCAACTTCGACCTGCTGCAGTCCGACTTCGACGCCGCGGAGTACAAGGAGATCATCACCCGCAACCTCGCCGAGGCGGCAGCCACGGGCGCCTCCTCCACCTGGGTGTTCTCCAACCACGACGTGGTCCGCCACGCCACCCGCTACGGACTGCCGCAGCTGTCCAAGGGCAAGGCGCACAGCAAGGGCCAGGACGGCAAGGACTGGCTGCTCGCCGGCGGCCCCAAGGAGGAGCTGGACGTGGAGCTCGGTGAACGCCGCGCCCGCGCCGCCACCCTGCTGATGCTCGCCGTACCGGGCTCGGCCTACCTCTACCAGGGCGAGGAGCTGGGCCTCCAGGAAGTGGCCGAGATCGCCGAATCCGAGCGCCAGGACCCCTCCTTCTTCCGCAACAAGGGCGTGGAGATCGGCCGCGACGGCTGCCGCGTGCCCCTGCCGTGGAAGGTTGAGGGGACCTCCTTCGGCTTCGGCGACGGCGGCGCACACCTGCCCCAGCCCGACTGGTTCAGCAAGTACGCCGTCGAGGCCCAGGACGGGACCGATGGCTCCACGCTGGAGCTCTACCGTAAGGCCCTTAAACTCCGCCGTGAGCTGCAGACCGACGAGGAGCTGGAATGGGTGGAGACCGGCAACCCGGAGGTCCTGCACTTCCGCCGCCCCAACGGCTGGCAGTCCGTGACCAACTTCGGGGACACCGCCGTCGACCTGCCGGCAGGAAGCGTCCTGGTCAGCAGTGCCCCGCTTGAAGACGGCAAGTTGCCCGCCAACACCACCGCATGGCTGCGCTGATGCCGGCACGCCTGACGGGCCGGCCCGCCTGATGCAGGAACTTATATACGGCTGCATGGGCCTGGGCGGCAGCTGGTCCACCGAGCCGCATGGCAGTGAGCATGTGGACGAGGCCGGTGCCGCCGTCGAGGCCGCCCTTGATGCCGGGATCACACTGTTCGACCATGCGGATATCTACCGCAGCGGCAAGTCCGAAGCGGTGTTCGGCGAGGTGCTGACCGCCACGCCCGGACTCCGGGACCGGATCCGGCTGCAGACCAAGTGCGGGATCAGGCTGAATGAACGCAGCCTGCAAACGCATTACGATCTGAGCCGCGAAGCCATCCTGGAACGGGTCAACGAAAGCCTGAAGCGGTTGCGGACGGACTACGTGGACATCCTCCTGCTACACCGCCCCGACCCCCTGACCGACCCGGCGGAGGTGGCTGCCGCCGTCGGGCAGTTGATGGCGGAAGGCAAGGTCCGGCAGCTGGGGGTGTCCAACATGTCCGGGGCGCAGATCGACGCGCTGCAGGACCGGCTGGAAAGTCCGGTGGTGGCCAACCAGCTGGAGATGAGCCTGCTCAAGCGGGCCTGGCTGGAAAGCCAGGTGCTGGTGAACCATGCCGAGCACCTGGACTACAGCTTCCCGCACGGCACCCTGGAGTACTGCGTACGGAACGGCATCACCCTGCAGGCTTACGGCTCGCTGGCCAGGGGCCTGTACACGGGCGCGGAGCCGGACAGTCCGACGTCCGCCGAGGCCGCAACCGCGGAGCTTGTAGCGGAACTGGCGGGGGAGTACAGCTGCTCCGGTGAATCGGTGCTGCTGGGATGGCTGATGAAGCATCCGGCCGGCATCGCGCCGGTGATCGGAACTGTCAATCCCGGCCGGATCCGGGCGTGTGCCGACGCCGCGCGCGTGGCCCAAGCCATGAGCCGGGCGGACTGGTACCGGCTCTGGGTGACCGCGCGGGGCAGTAACATCCCCTGACCCACCCAACCGCTTAGCTGCAGGTGCCGTTATGGAGCCTCATAAGGGCACCCGCTGCTATCTATTTCACTGTCGAAGCGCCTGAATGCAGCCTCTGCCCGCCTGCCGTAGCTGCTGTTGTAATCAAGATCGCCATGAGCTCGACCGCATCGTCATTCGAGAGCCCGTTGTCATGGCACAGGGACCGCCATGTCCAAAAGGAAATGGCATGACTGAGGGTGGCGTATAGCAGGGGATTCCTGTTCGGCTCGGGGAACGGCTCCGCCAGGACATCGCGGAAGTGGGCGTTCCTGGACTCGAGACCTGTGCGGTGTGTTTCGGGCAGCGCATTCCAGTCCCCATAAATCCGGGTGAGCATGGACTCCCCGTCGCGGTAGAACCGGTACAGATCGGACAATCCGACGGTCAGGCGTTCGAGAGGATCGTTGTGCCGGGACCACTCCCCGGGGTCCGCCAGTTGCTGCTGCGAGAGCCAGTGCGAGGAGCAGGCGGAGAAGAGCGCATTGTCGTCAGGAAAATGCCGGTAGACCGTCAACCTGGTGACGCCTGCCTTTTCCGCGACCCCTGCGATGGTGGTGCGGGCCGGTCCGATGGAACCGTGCAGCGTCACGGCCGCGTCGATAATGCGCTGGTGGGTACCGCTTATTTTTTCGGTTCTTTTGCCCATCTCGTAGCGGCGGTTTTTGGATGAACGATGGTGTTCACTCAATGTATTGACTCTGCTCCCTTCCGGGCGGACAATTTCGGTACACACCATTGTATATTGAAATTGGAAGGGTGGCCTGTTATGGACCTCGAAAAGGCTCCACGGCTCACAGTCGTGCAGCCGGGCCAGGGCCGGGAAGGCAATCTCGGAACGATCGGAGTCGTCTTCAAGTTCTTTGGCGAGGACACCAATGACCAGATCTCGATTGTGGAGCACCCGTTCCCTGTCGGGGCCCTGGTCCCGCCGCACAGCCATACCAGGGAAGACGAGTACTCAATCGTCATTGAAGGCGAGATCGGATTCCGGTCCGGGGACCGTCAAGCGGTGCTTGGGGCCGGTGGCTACATCACGAAACCACGGGGGGAGCTGCACACGATGTGGAACGCCGGCAAAGTACCCGCGCGGATGATCGAGATCATCAGCCCGGCCGGGTTCGAGCACTTCTTCTGGGGACTGGCGGATCACTTCGAAGCAGGTCCGCCGGATCCCGAGTTCATCGGGAAGATGGCCGCCGAATACGGGCTTCAGTTCGGTGAACCGCCCTGGCTGCCGGACATTATCGCCCGGTACGGGCTCACCCCGCCGATGCGCTGACAGGACCAGGGCATGGGCATCCTGGCTGCACTCGACCACGCGGAACCCGCCGGCAGCGGCTTCAGGGGCGGGAAACGTGGGTCTGCCGTCACCGCCATGGCCGTCACCATCATCGTGTTGCATCTGGTGGGCTGGGGTGTCCTGGTGTTCAGCGTTGTTCCGCAGAACTTGCACATCGGCCCCACGCAGGTCTTCGGCGTCGGGATCGGCGCCGGCGCGTACCTGCTGGGCATGAGGCACGCCTTCGACGTCGACCATATCGCAGCCATCGACTGCACCACACGCAAGCTGATCGGCGAGGGCCACCAGTCGCTGTCGGTGGGGTTCTGGTTCTCGCTTGGCCATTCGAGCATTGTCTGCGGCCTTTGCGCTCTGCTGGCCACGGGAGTGCACTACCTGGGCGGCATGCTCGGGGAAAACACCTCGCCGCTGCGCGACGCCCTGGGGTTGGCAGGCTCCGCGGTATCGGGAGTTTTCCTCTATCTCCTGGCGGCCCTCAACGTGCTCATCCTGCTCAACACCGTGGCGGACCTCCGTTGCGCCCGGGACGGCCGGCCGCCGGCTCCCTGGGACGGCGCCCCCGCCGGACTGATGGCCCGTATCCTGCGGCCGGTCATGCGGAGCATCACCAAGCCGTGGCAGATGTATTTGGTGGGCCTGCTTTTCGGCCTGGGGCTTGACACTGCCACCGAGGTCGCTTTGCTCGTCGTCGCGGGGGGCACGGCGGCAACCGCGCTTCCTTGGTACGCCATCCTCATCCTCCCGACGCTCTTCGCCGCAGGCGTGTGCCTGTTCGACACCCTGGATGGGTGGTTCATGAATCTCGCCTACGGGAGGGCATACTCCAGCCCGGAGCGGCGGCTCAAGTACAACGCCGTACTCACCGGGCTGTCTGCGGTCGTCGCGCTGACGGTAGGAACAGCACAAATGACGTCGCTGGCTGCTGTGAGCCTGGACCTGACGGGACTCGGTTATGCGGTGGTTGGCCTGTTCGTACTTGTCTGGCTTGCGGCGGTCTGCGCCGGCCGCTTCCATGGCGGCAGGAAGCCGGGCCTTCAAGCGGGGCGAGCCAGCGGAGATATTGCCAGTGCCAAGCCCGGGGATTGACAGCAACTTCGGTCATAACCCGTTTAGTTCGTATTGATCCTCCCGAGCTGGCCGTTTTCTGCCTCGTGCTGCTTCCAAGACGGATACGGTAGATACATGACGTCTACCATCGCCACCGAGACCGTAAGGCCGGAACGCAATATCCCAGCAGAGATCGCCCGCTCCTGGCTCCTTGTGAATGCCATGAAGACGGAGCTTTTTGACCAGTCGGCAGTGTCCCGCGCCGACTCGATCATCCTGGATATTGAAGATGCCGTGGACCCCTCGCAGAAGGACCATGCCCGGAACAACGTGATCGACTGGCTCACCGCCGGCGGCAAGGCCTGGGTCCGCATCAACGATGCCACCAGCCCGTTTTGGGCCGATGACCTCGCAGGCCTGCGCGGCACCCCGGGCTTGCTCGGCGTGATGCTGGCCAAGACCGAGTCGGCGGACCAGGTCACCGAAAGCTTCCACCGCATGGACGGCAAAACGCCCGTCATTCCGCTGGTGGAATCCGCCGTGGGCATTGAGGAAGCCAACAATATCGCCAAGGCCCAGGGTGCGTTCCGCCTCGCCTTCGGTTCCGGTGACTTCCGCCGCGATACCGGGATGGCCGCCACCGCCGAGGCCATGGCCTACCCCCGCGCCAAGCTCGTCGTCGCCAGCCGGGTGGGCAATCTTCCCGGCCCCATCGACGGCCCCACCGTGGGCACCAACCACCCCATCCTGCGCGAGCAGACCGGCATCACCGTGATGATGGGCATGACCGGCAAGCTGTGCCTGGCCATCGACCAGACCCCCGTCATCAACGAGGTCATCAGTCCCACGCCGTCAGACGTCGCCTGGGCCACCGACTTCATGGCCGACTTCGAAGCCAACGGCCGCGTCATCCGTGACGGCTCGGACCTGCCCCGCCTGGGCCGCGCCGAGAAGATCATGAAGCTCGCGGTAGCCTTTGGGGTGCAGCCCGCGCTGTAGCACCCGCGGATTTCGTTTCAGGAGACCCCGTGACCGATACGCCCTATCTGGTCCACGGGGTCTTCTGGCCTGCGCCGCCTGAGGCTCCCGGGGCGCCTGGAGCTGCTCCTGTGCTGCGGCTGCAGGCCATGGACGGCACCTTCACCGAAACAGCGCTCGACGACGGCACGCGCCTGGGCTTCCGGCTCGCGGCCGAAGGGAAGTCCTGCCTGGGCCACCACCGGGTGCACGGCCCCGCCCAGCGGGACCACATCCTGTGCAAAGGCCGGTCCCCGGCTGCCCGCGGACACCAGTGCGAGCGGTGCTTTGTGGCGGACGACTTCCGCCTCATGCACGACTTCCATCGCGGCGGCGGCGTCCCGCCCGGGCTGCGCAGCTACCTCATGCAGCCGCACTGGCTCTACGTGGCGACCTTCGCCAGCGGGGCCAGCAAGGTGGGGACCGCGTCGGATCTTCGGAAGTGGCAGCGGCTCGCCGAACAGGGCGCCGTGGCTGCCAGCTACATTGCACATGCTGCCGACGGCCGGGTGGTGCGGGTCCTGGAGGACCTGGTAACGCGCGACGGCGGGCTGCCGCAGCAGGTGCGGTCGGCGGCCAAGGCTGCCGCCCTTGCCGCTCCGGCGCCCGCAAGCCAGCTCAGTTCCCGCAACATGGCGCTGGCCGAAGAGGCGCGCCAGATTCTATCTTCTGCGGATGAAGACGGCTTTGAGGTAGTGAGGGAAACCTGGAGCAGGCCGCCGCTGGCAGGGCGGTTGTGCTCCGGGACCGCCCGCCACACCTACCCGCACGCTTTGGACTCAGGGGCGCACGGCTTCACCATCCGCTCCGTCTGCGGCAGTTTTGTGCTGGCCGCCCTTGATGACACCGACCTGGAATTCGTACTGGACCTGGGCCGGCTCAAAGGCCGTACCATCGAACTGGGCGAGCACCGCTCTGACGTCCCGGCGGTCCAGGAAGCGCTGTTCTGAGAGCCTGTTGTCGGCGGCTGTCCTGGTCCCCCTCCTGATCGACCCTACTTCAGGGGCGCCCGGTAGACTGGCAGGGTGCTGAACGAATTCTGGGCCACCGCGCCAACCCGCTACAAAGTCCTGGTTTTCAGCGCGATGGGACTCATCGCCGTCGGCATCATCCTGAACCTCATCGGCAACACCACCGGCAACCAAGCGCTGGCCATGGCGTCGCTTCCGCTGATCGGGCTGGGACTCGTCCTGCACGTCACGGGCATTGTGGTCCGCGGCCAGGCCATCCGGAAGAACCTGCGCCGCTAAGTTTAGGCCGGTAACCTTTCGGGGCCCTCCAGAGCCTGACGATAGGCTTGAGCCCATGACTATCAATCCGGACCTGCAGGGCAGAAGCTACCCTGCCGCAGAGGTGTACGACGTTGGCCGCGAGAAGATCCGCGAGTTCGCCCGCGCCGTCAAGGCAACCCACCCTGCACACTTCGACGTGGACGCAGCCAAGGGCCTTGGCCACGCCGACCTTGTTGCCCCGCCGACGTTCGCCATCATCATCGCCCAGCGTGCCGACGCCCAGCTCATCGAGGATCCGGAGGCCGGCATCGACTTCTCCCGCGTGGTCCACGCAGACCAGCGGTTTATCCACCACCGCCCCATCTTCGCCGGTGACCGGCTGGTGGCGGAGCTGCATGTGGACGGCGTCCGGGCCATGGGCGGGGGAGCGATGATCACCACCCGCTCGGAAATCTTCGCCCTCGGCGCCGGTGACTCCCGCGAGCCCGTCACCACCACCACGTCATCCATCCTGGTCCGCGGAGAGGGACAGTAGCCATGAGCCTCAGCATCCACGAACTCAGCCCCGGCCAGGAGATCGGCAGCCGCACCGTCGAGGTCACCCGCACCGACCTGGTCAGGTACGCCGGGGCGTCCGGTGACTTCAACCCGATCCACTGGAACGAGGCCTTCGCCACCGGCGTGGAACTGCCCGGGGTCATCGCCCACGGCATGTTCACCATGGGCTCCGCCGTTCAACTGGTCACCGACTGGGCGGGCGACCCGGCCGCCGTCGTGGACTTCCAAACCCGTTTCACCAAGCCTGTCCTGGTCACCGACACCACCGGAACCGAAACACCTGGCGCCACCATCGAGGTCAGCGGCCTCATCGGAAAGCTCGACGCCGAGGCCAACACAGCCCGTATTGACCTCACCGTTGTTGCGGGGGGCCAGAAGGTCCTGATGAAGGCCCAGGCCGTCGTTAAGCTCAGCTAAGCCGGAAAGCGGACCGTACTTTCCCGATAGGGTTGTCTGGTGACTTCCACCCTGCTTTCCCAGCTCACTACGGCCGCCGTCGGAGGCCCAGCGGGCACCTTCGTCGAGGCCCGCACCGAGGCTGAAATTATCGACGCCGTCCGTACCGCGGACGCGGCAGGGGAGCCGCTGCTGATCATCAGCGGCGGCTCCAACCTGCTGATTTCCGACGACGGGTTCCCCGGTACGGTCGTCAAGATCGGCTCGGAAGGGTTCACCGTCAATGCCGAGGATTCGTGCGGCGGGGTGGCCGTGGTGGTGCAGGCCGGGCACAATTGGGACAAGCTCGTGGAGCACGCTGTCCTTCACGCCTGGTCCGGGATCGAAGCCCTGGCCGGCATCCCCGGCTCCACGGGGGCGACCCCCGTCCAGAACGTGGGCGCCTACGGTTCGGACGTTTCGCAGACCATTGCCGCCGTGCGCACCTGGGACCGTGAGCGGAATGCCGTGAAGACCTTCACCAACTCTGAGCTGAAGTTCGGCTACCGGGACTCCATCCTCAAACAGACCACCGTCAACGGCTCACCCCGTTATGTGGTGCTGACGGTTGAATTTCAGCTGCCCATTGGGCGCATGAGTGCACCCATCCGGTATGCGGAGCTTGCCCGTTCCCTGGGGGTGGAGCAGGGGAAGCGCGCCTACGCCACGGACGTCCGCCGGGAAGTGCTCCGGCTGCGGGCTTCGAAGGGCATGGTGCTGGATCCGGAGGACCGCGACACTTATTCCACGGGGTCATTCTTCACCAACCCGATCGTCCCGGCGGACGTGGCCGAGGCTCTGCCGGAAGGTGCCCCGCGTTATCCGGCAGGCCAGGACGGGCTGGTGAAGCTCTCTGCTGCCTGGCTGATCGATCAATCCGGCTTCACCAAAGGCTTTGGCCTCGAGCCGGACAGCGTCAGCGGCGGCCGGGCGTCCCTGTCCACCAAACACACGCTGGCCATTACCAACCGCGGCTCAGCCAACGCCGCTGACGTGGTGGCGGTGGCGCGGGAGGTGCGTGCCGGCGTCGAACGGCGCTTTGGCATTGAACTGCATCCGGAGCCGCTGCTGATCGGCCTGGAACTGTAGCCCGGCCCGGACCATAGGATGGGGCCATGGCTGCAAAGGTGGGGAAGCGTCTTGACCGTCGAACACTGGGCAGGCTTCGGCTGGCGTCCCAACGGCTGCTCCCGCTCCACACTGTTCCACGGCATCCGCAGAATGCTGCTTCCGTAGCTGAAACTGTCCGCTGGATGACGGCGATGCAGGCCCAGGATCTGCAGGCGGCCATGTGGGCCGTGGGCGTCAGGGTTCCCGGCGCGGGTCTGGCCGATGTCCGTTCCGCCCTTGATTCCGGTGCGGTAGTCCGCTCCTGGCCGATGCGCGGAACGTTGCACCTGGTGGCGCCCGAGGACCTGCACTGGATGCTCGACCTCACCGCAGAACGGCTTACCAAGGGCGTCGCGGCCCGGCACCGCGAACTGGGCATCGCGTGGGCAGACATCGGGAAATGCCGGGACCTGGCGCTGGAACGGGTGGCCGGCGGCGGTTCCGTCAGCCGCGCGGAGCTCTTCCAGATTTTCGACGCTGCCGGGCAGCCCACCCTGGGCCAGCGGGGCATCCACATCCTGGGGACTTTATGCCGGCACGGCTGGTTGGTGCAGGGGCCCATGGCGGGAAACCAGCAGCTGCTGGTGGACTTCGAAAGCTGGATCCCGGTCCCGCGCCGGCTTGAGCGGCAGGAGGCGATCGCCGAGTTCGCGTTGCGCTATTTCCGGAGCCACGGGCCGGCCACCGTGCGGGACTTCGCCTGGTGGACGCAGATTCCGCTGACCGAGGTCCGGGCCGCCTTCGAGGACGTCAAAGACCAGCTGGTGGAGCTTGAGTTTGAGGGGACCAGCTACTGGCTGTCCCCGGAGACGGCGTCTTTGCTCGACCGCGGTGTGCCCGGCCAGCGCTCCGTCCTCCTGCTGCCCGGCTTCGACGAATTCGTGCTGGGCTATACGGACCGGAGCCTCGTCCTGAAACCTGAGTATTTCAACAAGATCGTCCCCGGCGGCAACGGCGTGTTCAAGAAGACTGTGGTTGCCGGCGGAGAAGTGATCGGCACGTGGGCCCGCGCAGGCACCAGAGCGAGTGCCGCCGTCGTGCCTGAACTCTTTGATGAGAGCAAGCCCCTCGGGGTTACGGCGCTGGCTGCCTTCACCCGCGCCGCCCAACGCTACGAGGCGTTCCTGGTCTCCTGAACACAGCAGCGGCCCTGCCCAGCTTGAGCGGTGCCGGGAAGCACCGTCCAAACGGCTCAGGGCCGCAGTTGTGAAGAATCCGGGTTACAGGTTCCCGGTGGCGATGTTGAGCATGCGGCGCAGCGGCTCGGCGGCGCCCCAGAGGAGCTGGTCGCCCACGGTGAAGGCGCTGATGTATTGCGGGCCCATCTCCATCTTGCGGATGCGGCCCACGGGGATGTCCAGCGTTCCGGAGGCTGCCACCGGGGTCAGCTCTGCCATGGACGCTTCTTTGTTGTTGGGCACTACCTTGGCCCATTGGTTGTCCTCGTCGAGCAGCTTCTCGATCTCGGCAACGGACAGGTCCTCACGGAGCTTGAGGGTGAGTGCCTGGGAGTGTGAGCGCATGGCACCGATCCGGACGCACAGGCCGTCCATGATCACCCGGTTCTCACTGGAGGTGCCCAGGATCTTGTTGGTCTCCACCCCGGCCTTCCATTCTTCCTTGGACTGTCCGTTGCCCAGGTCCGCGTCGATCCAGGGGATCAGGGAGCCGGCCAGGGGAACGCCGAACTGGGTGGCGTCGATTTCGGTGCGCTGGTGGGCCAGGACCTTGCGGTCGATGTCCAGGATTGCGGATGCGGGATCTTCCAGTTCGGTGCTGACCTCGGCGTTGAGGGTGCCGAACTGGCTGAGGAGTTCACGCATGTGCCGGGCGCCGCCGCCGGAGGCAGCCTGGTACGTCATGGAGGTGCCCCACTCCACCAGGTTGTTCTTGAACAGCCCGCCCAGGCCCATCAGCATGCAGGAGACGGTGCAGTTGCCGCCGATGAAGTCCTTGGTGCCGTTGATCAGGCCCTTGTCGATGACGTCGCGGTTGATGGGGTCCAGGACGATGATGGAATCGTCGTTCATCCGCAGGGTTGAGGCGGCGTCGATCCAGAGGCCGTCCCAGCCGCGACTGCGCAGTTCGCCGTGGACCTGCTTGGTGTAGTCGCCGCCCTGGGCGGTGACGATAATGGGCAGCTTAGCCAGCGTGTCGACGTCGAACGCGTTTTCGAGCTTGCCGGCGCCGTCAGCAAAGGAAGGCGCAGCACCTCCCGCGTTGGAGGTGGAGAAGAACACCGGGTTGATGTTGGCGAAGTCGCCCTCGTCCTGCATGCGCTGCATGAGGACGGAACCGACCATGCCGCGCCATCCGACCAGGCCGACGGAAGGGGTAGCTGCTGTAGTCATTCGTACAGTTTAGACTTCGGAACCGGTACGGCGCAGTCGGTTACGTCACGCCTGGGCGCAGAGGTGACGACGGCGGCTTGGTCGAGGGGTTACTGCGAGACATGACCTGCGCCCGGCTCCGGTGCCTGCCGCTCCTGCCGCAACTTTTTGGCCCGGTACTCGTCCCTCGCCATGCCGAAGGTATAAGAGGCTCCAAAACCTCCGAGAGCGGTGAGGAACAATGCGCCCCAAAAGGGCGGCTCGCCGCGGCCCGTGGGCGCTAGCAGCATTACCAGAGAAAGAATGACCAAAAGGCTCATCACGGTGGTGAGGATTCCCATGCCCCACCAGGATCGGACTTGTACTTGGCCGCGGCCGGGCGAAAGGCCGATCTCGTCTGCAGGATAGCTGTGCAGCTCGCCAGTTTCAGTCTTACGCAGCACACGCTTTTCACCCCGGGCGATCGCCGCCTTGTGCTCGGCGTATACGGCGTCGTTGTGCCGCTCCCGGTCTCGGTTCAAATCCACCACGTTGGAAGCCTACCTGTCGAACTGGCGGGCGGTGGGTTCGGGGATTTCTCGCTCCGCGCGCAAGCGTTTTGCCCTGGCTGCCACTCCCGCCATCCGCACGGCGTACAGGACGCCTCCCAGCCCGGCGGCCGTCAGGAACAGCCCGTTCCACATCGGATCCTGGCCTTGGCCGGTGGGCCCGACGACCAACAGGATGGAGAAGACTGCCACGGCAGCGAAGAAGACAGCCATCGCCAGGAAGCCGGCGGCAGACCGCACCTGGGGGTGGGAACTGGCCGTGACCACTCCCAGCTCGTCCTTGGCGTAACTGTGGAGCCTGCCGTCGACTGTGCGGTAGAGGATTCGTTTTTCACCGCGCGCCAGCGCCTGCTCGTGGGAGGCGCGGACCTGGTCGTCCGGGTTCGAGCCGCTGCCCGGGTTGCTGCCCGTTATTTCTTGCATGGGTCAGAACCCGGGTGCGGCATCGTACGGGTCTTCGCCCGGGAAGGGGCGCGTGCTGTCGGGAAAATTCTTCCGCGCGATGGCGATAGCTGATGGGTTCGCTTCAAACCAGGTGCGGGCCTGGTCATCGGTCAGCGCGAATCGGGGCTTCGGCAGCCCCCTGGCCTTGCGCTGCCTCGAAGCCCGCCACTCGCGGCGAAGATTATTGATGGCCAAGAGCCATCCGCCGGTGAAGAGAACTGTAGCCACCAGCCCGAAGAGGGCGAAAATCACGTTGAGGCTGATCGCACCGATGATCAGCATGAACGGTGCGCCTAGCGCCGGCACGGTCATAAGGATCGTCACGATGACCAAGCCTGTGGCTGTGTGGACCGAGTAGTTGCCGGTCGGCTGTGAGCCGCCAATGCCCCATTCGTCCTTCGTATAGGCGTGGACAGTGCGCTCCATGCCGGTTGCGTAAAAGTATGGGCGATCGACGACCAGTCTTCCTGCAGCCTGCCCAGTTTCCATGAGAACCACTCCCTAACTAGTTGCTACCAGTCCGTCTGGCTTGAGCGGCGGGTAGGAGGTCGAAGTGTTTTTCCGGCTGCCTTCCGGAGGCGTACTGCCTTGCGCTCCTTGAAGTAGTAGGTCCAAGTGGTTGGAACAATCCAAAGGCCGAAGGCAGCAGCAAACACGATTTGGCCCCAATTGGGTTCCTCTGTGCCATCCACAAACAACTTGACGATGAGGGTGGCTGCAACGGCCATGATCACTGTTATGAGAATGCTAATGAATAGTAAGCCGCCAGCTGAGCTAATCGGCTTGACGGCGCTGCCGACGTCTCCCTTGTAGACTCCGTATTCCTCAACGGTAAGACCCTGGCGTGCTGCCTCGGCCTCCACCTGACGGGCGTAGTAGCCTTTCCTGCGGCCATGTTGGGCCTGGTTTTTCGGCTCACTCATGCCGCTTCACCGCGGGTAGTCCTGATCCGGCCCAAGAGGTCCTGGCTGTCCAGGCCCATCGTCTCAACGACGTCCTGGGTGGGATCAAGGACTTTGCCAATCGCCCAGCCGCCGTTGTCGGGCCTAATAAGCAAGTGGGTTTCGCCGCCGATCATGCGCCCGCGGATTAAGGCGGTCCCCTCCTGATGGTTGCGGACGTGTTCTTCAACAATGGACAATTCGGCCTCCGCGCCGGAGACAGCCGGGTCCTGGGCGAACACAAACCATGACTCGAGAGTTCTCGGCTGAAGCAGAAGGGCGACCCTGTCTGACTCAACGTGGACCACCGTGTCGGTGAATTCAGGGGTGATGAGGGTGATTTCCGTCCAGCGGTTCGCTTTTGCCAGCGCATAAGCAACGGCAACAGCGGGTCCTTGAAGTTCGAGGTCTTCACCGATGGTGGCGAAGCCTCGCCCGATCAGCGAGGAAGCGCCGGCCGCGCAGAGGCGCTCGGCGTCTACTTCGGCTTCGAGGCGAAGGACTTCAGCCGACTTCTTAGCGGGAGCCGTTCCAAACAATCTAAGCATGTAGGCAATCTCGGCAAAGCCGAAACCAACGGCTGTATCCGTAGCCGTTTCCTCTTGCACTATGGGGGTCATCCTTCGAGCTCCTTAGATTTTGAGCTAACCGATTCCGAGGAATTTAGCTGCGCCCTTGCCCATGTCGGCCAGGTTCTTTCCGGTTTCCGTGACAAACGCTGCGCTTTCAACAGCCTTCTTGGCAACGATTTCACCAGCATCCTTTACCGCTCCGTTCACGAACGTCTTAACTGCGGGTATCTCGTAGATCGCGATGCCCGCGCTTGCCACTTGGCAGACCGTTCCCGCAGGAGGCGGGAGGAAGCAGGCCACGCCCAAGCCGGTCTTTACAGCCGACCACGCAGCGTCGCCGGTTTTGCCTTCCGCCACGTACCTCGCAGTGTCGAGACCGCTCAGCCCAACGCCCAGCCACCCCACCCCCCGGCCGAGGCCGCCCTTGCCCAGGGCCTCCAAGACAGGGCCCTGCCCTTTGAACAACAAGGGCGCCTCTTCAAAGAAGCCCCTGTAATTGCTGAGTGGAGGGATGTACTTGAACAGGTTTTTCGCACCCAGAAGGTCGGAACCTGAGTCCAACAGGTTGTAGGTGATGCTTCGTGCGGGGAGCATCTTCCACGCTCTGGCGTCCGCAAGGACCTGTGCTCCCTGGTGTCCCAGGACGGCCAGCCCAAAGACGTTTCTCGGCAAATCCAAACCTGCTTTGACCTGGCTGCGCAGGCCCCATCCGTCCCGGAACGGCGAACCCTTGGCCAGCCAGTCAGGCCCCAAAGTATTTGCAGGAGATGGGGCAGCGGACCCCCCAGGCCCTGGGGAACCCGGGCCCACAGGAACGGTACCGCCGGAGCCACCCAACGCAGCGTTGCTGCTGGCCTCCTCCTGCTGGTTCGCGTTCTCCAGCAGCTTCTTCGACTCCTGCTTGAGCGCGAAGGCAGCCTGCTGGAGCATGGCCCGGTGGCTGCCGTTCCACTCGGACCGGAACACAACAGCATCCTGGCCCTTCCAGGATGGATTGTTGTTGATCTGGTTGTTCAACAGCGCCGACTGCTGGAGCAAAGTATCGGACGCCTTCCCGAACTGCTGCGCCAGCGTCCGGAGTTCGGCGACGTCGGCCCCACCACAAATTCCCTGCCACCAGGTATTCCCCCAAATGTTCAAACGGCTGCGCCTCAAGATGCAGGCACCAGCCTAGCTACGGCCGCCGACGCCCGCCATGGGGCGTCCTCCCCATGCGCTGCCGAAGCAGCTATCCGCGGTCAGACTGCTCGAGTACGGCAGCCTTACGCGCCCGCAGCGCGAAGAAGGCACCGAAGGCGAACACCTGCGTCACCACCACCAGCACGATGGCCCCGGCGATCTTGTTGCCGCCCAGGATCATGGTGAACCCCACGATGGCGGACAGCAGCGCCAGCAGGGGGAGCAGCATGTAGCCCAGCACAAAGAGGGTTTCCGGTTTCTTCAACATTCCTAGCCTAGCCCTCAGTCCGTGACCATTTGGTGAATCTGTAGCGTGTGCCGTTGGCAGCTGTCAGCCAACCGTCCGGCGGGACGGAGGCAGAAGCCTCCCACCCGGTGCCAAGCTCGGGGGCGAAAGTGTCGCCGTCGGCATCAACATCAATGGTGGTGACCACCGCGACGTTCGCAAGTTCGGTGGACTGGCGGAAAATCTCGCCGCCGCCCAGAATCCAGACGGTTGCGCCGCCGTCGACGAACTGCGACTCAAGCAGGGCGTCATCAAGGGAAGGAACCACGACGGCGCCCTCCGCCTCCGGCGTATCCGCCCAGCTTTTCTGCCGGGTGACCACAATGTTGGTGCGGCCCGGAAGGGGACGGAACTTGTCCGGAAAGGACAGCCACGTCTTGCGGCCCATGACCACGGGATGGCCCATGGTCAGCCGGTTGAAGTGCTTCAGGTCCTCGGGCAGATGCCAGGGCATATCGCCGTCCTTGCCGATGACCCCGTCGGGCGTCTGCGCCCACACCAGGCCCACGCCGGTCACCGACGCGGCCAGCTCTTCCGTGAAGGACTGCGGATCGGTGGAGTTCTCCGTGCTCATACCGCGATCGGGGCCTTGATCGTGGGGTGGTGCTGGTAGCCCACCACTTCGAAGTCCTCCAGCGTGTAATCGAAGATGGAGGCCGGCTTACGGGTGATCTTCAGTTGGGGATACGCGTACGGTTCCCGGTCCAGCTGCTTGAGGACCTGGTCCATGTGGTTCTCGTAGATGTGGACGTCTCCGCCGGTCCAGACGAATTCGCCCGGCTCCAGCCCCACCTGCTGTGCCACCATGCAGGTGAGCAGTGCGTAGGAGGCGATATTGAACGGCACGCCCAGGAACATGTCCGCGGAGCGCTGGTACAGCTGGCAGGAGAGTTTGCCGTCCGCCACATAGAACTGGAAAAACGCGTGGCACGGGGGCAGAGCCATGTCGTGGAGTTCCGATACATTCCACGCCGACACGATGTGCCGCCGGGAATCCGGGTTGGACTTCAGGTTCTCCATCAGCTCCGCGATCTGGTCGATGTGGCCGCCGTCCGGCGTGGGCCAGCTGCGCCACTGGACACCGTAGACAGGGCCGAGGTCCCCGTCAGCGTCTGCCCATTCATTCCAGATGGTAACGCCCTGGTCCTGCATCCATTTCACGTTGGTTTCACCGCGCAGGAACCACAGGAGTTCCACTGCCACGGACTTGAAGTGCACCCGCTTGGTGGTGATCAGCGGGAAGCTTTTCGAGAGGTCAAAGCGCAGTTGGCGCCCGAAAACGCTGGTGGTTCCGGTCCCGGTACGGTCCGATTTGTGCGTGCCGGAAGCCAGGACATCGCGCAGGAGGTCTTCATAAGGCGTGGGGATGCTCACGGCTACCAGTCTACTTTGATTGATTCAAAGCGTAGCCGCGCCACAGGTCAGTCGTCGAAAGGCTTGAACTGCTCCACTGCCACGATCCTGCTGCCGGTGCCGGGGGCCACGTGGCATACCACGATCTCGCCCGGGGACAGGTATGGTTCCTGCGCCGGAAGGAGTGCGGCCAAGGACTGCGGCATGTGTTTGGTCAACTGCCCGAACACAGTGGGCAGCGCGGGGCGGTGGGTGCAGACAACTACCGGCCGCTGCTTATCAAACAGGGCTTCGACGACTGCCGCCGTTTTCTTCGGGTTCCGCTCATGCCGGTGTTCGGTCAGCGCTTCCGCCAGTTTCACTTTGGCCCCGGCCGCCTTGGCGTAGGGGGCAACGGTGGCCACGCACCGGAGCCACGGGCTGGTGACCACCCGGGGCGGCTTCCACGCCTGGAGCAGCCGGCCCACAGCCTTCGCCTGGCGGTTTCCAGTGGCAGCGAGCGGGCGTTCCCCCTCCGCCTTGGACCAGGACGAGCGGGGCTTCGCTTTCGCGTGACGGAGCACTATGAGGGGCCAGGTGTTCAGCCCGCCGCGCTCATGGGCGTCCTGCAAGTACTCGAGCGGGGCGACGTCGGACGGGTTGGACAGCAGGCGGGCAGCCTTATCGGGGGCGCACCACATCACACTGTCCACCTCCTTGCCGTCGGGCACGAGCTTGTCGCCGTTGACCCTGACGGCCCAGTAGTAGACCACCTTCAGGCCGGAAGCCACGTGGTAGTGGATGGGGGGCAGCGGTATGCCCAGTGAGGCGGACAGCCCGATCTCCTCGCGCACTTCGCGGATGGCGCACTCAGGAATGGTCTCACCGGCGTCAATCTTTCCCTTGGGCCAGGACCAGTCGTCGTAGCGGGGCCGGTGGATCAACAGGACTTCAAGCTGATCCTTGTTGAGGCGCCACGGCAGGGCGCCGGCAGCCGTGACGGCTACCGGTTCGCCTGGGTGGTCTGTCTGGTCTGCTACGAGTGCGTCGCTCGACAAAACCGCGGCCCTTACCGTCGGCTCAGGCTGCGTTGCCGTGGCCGCGATGCCAGCAGGAAGGACTGGACATCCTCAAGGGGCCTGCCGTCGTCGCCCAGATGATGGCGCGTCCACTTGCCTTCGTTATCCAGGTGCCAGCTCGCGGTTTCGGGCGCCATGTACCGTTTCATCAGGTCAAGGACATACTGGATGTCGTCGGGACTGGCCAGCTGGACCAGGGCCTCCACCCGGCGGTCCAGGTTGCGGGTGCATCATGTCCGCCGAGCCAATGTAGACCACCGGGTCCCCGCCGTTGGCGAAGGCAAACACGCGGGAGTGCTCCAGGAACCTGCCCAGGACGGAGCGGACGGTGATGTGGTCGCTGAGCCCCGGAACGCCCGGGCGCAGCGAGCAGATGCCGCGCACCACCACATCCACCTTAACGCCGGCCTGCGATGCCCGGTACAGCGAGTCGATGATGGCTTCATCCACCATCGAGTTGACCTTGATCTGGACGCGGCCGGGGAGCCCGGCCCGGGCATTGCGGATCTCGGTCTCGATCCGGTCAATCAGCCCTGAGCGCACGGAGCGCGGAGCGACCAAAAGACGCTTGAAGGTCGACTTGGGCGCATACCCGGAGAGCTGGTTGAACAGCTTGGACAGGTCCTCGCCCACCTGGTCATTGGCCGTCAGGAGGCCGAGGTCCTCGTAGTAGCGGGCCGTCCGGGGGTGGTAGTTGCCGGTGCCGATATGGCAGTACCGGCGCAGCCCGTCCACTTCCTGGCGCACCACCAGCGAGAGCTTGCAGTGCGTTTTCAGGCCCACGATGCCGTACACCACGTGCACGCCCGCCTGCTCCAGCTTGCGGGCCCAGGAGATGTTGGCCTGCTCATCAAAGCGGGCCTTGATCTCCACCAGGGCGAGGACCTGCTTGCCGGCCTCGGCGGCATCGATCAGGGCGTCCACGATGGGGGAATCGCCCGAGGTGCGGTACAGGGTCTGCTTGATGGCCTGCACCTTGGGGTCCGCTGCCGCCTGCTCCAGAAACGCCTGGACGGACGTGGAGAACGAATCGTACGGGTGGTGGAGCAGGATGTCCCGGCGGCGCATGGCCGCGAAAACGTTGGCTGCCTTGGACGTCTCGGACTCGTTGAGGTACCGGGAGGTGTGCGGGACGTGCTTGGGGTAGTGCAGGTCCGCCCGGTCGATGCCGGCGATGACCGACAGGCCGCGGAGGTCCAGCGGTGCGGGGACCGAGTAGACCTCGGATTCCTCAACACCCAGTTCGCGGATCAGCAGCGCCCGGATGTTGGGGTTGATGTCGTTGGTGACCTCAAGCCGGACGGGTGGGCCGAAGCGCCGGCGCAGGAGTTCCTTTTCCAGCGCCTGCAGGAGGTTTTCGGCGTCGTCCTCCTCAACCTCCACGTCCTCATTCCGGGTAACACGGAAGGTGTGGTGCTCCAGGACCTCCATGCCGGCGAACAGCCTGTCCAGGTGGACGGCAATAACTTCCTCAAGCGCGATGAAGCGGGCCACCCGGCCGGCCACAGCACCGGCACGCGGGCCGTCGATGGAGATGAGCCGCGGCAGCTGGTCCGGCACCTTCACGCGGGCGAAGAGCTCTTTGTCGCTCACCGGGTTCCGGACCACCACGGCCAGGTTCAGCGAAAGCCCTGAAATGTAGGGGAAGGGGTGCGCCGGGTCCACAGCCAGGGGCGTCAGGATGGGGAACACCTTTTCGGCGAACATCTGGCTGAGCTGCTGCTTTGCCGCGTCATCGAGTTCATTCCAGTGCATGAGGTGAATGTGCTCATAGGCCAGAGCCGGGCGGATCTGGTCCGCGAAGACCTGGGCGTGTCGCTGCTGGAGCCGGTGCGCCTCCTCGCCGATCTTTTCCAGCACTTCCACCGGGCTCAGGCCGGCGGGGGAGGGGACAGCGAGCCCCGTGGCGATGCGCCGTTTCAGGCCGGCCACGCGGACCATAAAGAACTCGTCCAGGTTGGACGCGAAGATGGAGAGGAAGCTGACGCGCTCCAGCAGGTGCAGGGTAGGGTCCTCGGCCAGTTCCAGGACCCGGGAGTTGAAGCTGAGCCAGCTCAATTCACGGTCCAGGAAACGGTCCGGCCGGATATCCCCATCCGGTTCCAGGTTGGGCGCAAAGTCGGGGATGTCGATCCGGTCCTGCGTGGCCCGCGACGCCGGTACCTCCGAGGAGCCGAAGCGCGCACGCACCGGGACTGGCGCCTCTTGGGACGTGGCTGCTCCGGAAGGTTCCGGGTTCATGGCATCTCCTTTACCTGGCGCTTGATGCTGCCGTTTCCGGCCGGCGCGGTTCTGTTTCAACCTTACAAGCATTCATTGCGGGAAGGTCCTTGATTCAGTGCCCCGGACCGGCATGCGTCAGGCGATTGGACTAACCCGCCGCCGGACCGTACATCACGTCCATGTCCCAGCGGCTGAAGCCCAGCCGGCGGTACAGGGCCACCGCCGGTGCGTTGTCGGCGTCGACGTACAGCATGACGGCGTGCAGCCCGAGGGCCTGCAGGTGTTTGATGCCCGCCACGGTGAGGGCCTTGCCCAAACCTGATCCCTGGGCTTCCGGCGTCACCCCCACTACGTAGATCTCCCCGATGGCGGGGTGGGCGCCGTGCCGGGGGTGGACCTTGGTCCAGTGGTAACCCAGCAGCCGGCCGTCCCCGTCAACAGCCAAGAGGAAGCCCGCCGGATCGAACCAGGATTCGGCCATGCGCGCGTCAAGGTCCGCCCGGGTGAGGCTGCCCTGTTCGGGGTGGTGCGCGAAGGCGGCGCGGTTGGCCGCCAGCCAGGCGTCCTCATCCTGACCCGGCACAAACGCGCGGATGCTCACGCCGTCCGGAAGGACGACGTCGGGAAGGTCCGCCGCCGCCGTCGTCAGCCGCATTTTCCATAGTTCGCGCACCGGCACGTAGCCGTAACGGGCGGCAAGGTCAGCGGCCGCTTCATGGTTGCCGTGGGACCAAGCGTTCAATCCGCTGAACCCGCGCCGGTCCTGGAGGGCGCCCACCAGGCGGTCCGCGACGCCCTGGTTGCGGTAGCTGGGATGAACCGCGATCTCCACCACGCCGGTACCGTCCGGCTGTTCCACCACGGCGGCGAACCCGGCCAGGTCCTGGCCGGAGGAAGGATCCGAGTCCTCGTCCGGGGCGTACAGTGCCAGGGTCAGCAGCTTATGCTCGGAGGAGTCCCCGGCCCGCATGCTGATGAGGGTCTGTTCCGAGATGGACGGGTTGCCGTCCGACTCTTCCGCCGCTGCCAGGAGGTTGCGGCAGTCTTTGAGGAGTTGCTGGTCAACCCCGCCCTGGAATACCTGGACGGGCCACTTCTGAGGGTGCGCTGGAGTCATGACGCAAGGCTATACGGGATCGTCCGGATACCGGTCGCGGCGAAGCGGCTCAGGCTTCGGTCAGCTCGTCTTCCTGCTGCCGGACCAGGGTGAGCCGGTAGCCGACGTTGCGGACAGTGCTGATGAGGTTTTCGTGGTCTGCGCCCAGCTTGGCCCGCAGGCGCCGAACGTGGACGTCCACCGTGCGCGTGCCGCCGTAGTAGTCGTAGCCCCACACCTCGGTGAGCAGCTGCTGGCGGGTGAACACCCGGCCGGGGTGCTGCGCCAGGTACTTCAGGAGCTCGAATTCCTTGAATGTGAGGTTCAGGGGCGCACCGTTCACCCGTGCGGTATAACTTGCTTCGTCGATAACGACGCCGGCAGCCCGGATCTCGGACGGGGTGTCCCTCCTGCTCGGGGACGGCCCTGGCGACGGAGAGCCGGATGCGGGCCTCCACCTCGGCGGGCCCGGCTGATTCGAGAACAATGTCGTCAACGGCCCAGGCGGAGGAAACGGCGGCCATGCCGCCTTCCGTCAGGATGAGCACCAGCGGGGCGCTCAGGCCGGTGGCTTTGAGAAGCTGGGTGAGGGACCGGGCACCCACCAGGTCCTTGCGTGCATCGAGCAGCACGATGTCGCACGGATCAGTCTCCAGCAGGGCCGTTGGCTCGGCGGGGAGGATGTGCACCCGGTGGTTCAGCAATTCCAAGGCAGGCAGAATGTCCACCGAAGAACCGGTGCTGTTCGTCAATAACAGGATGTGCGACATTGTTCCTCCAAGGGCCGTCCGCGCATCGTTGAGCGACTGAACCGGATTCTCACCGGCCGGTACTGGCTCCCTGCCCCGGTTTTGGGCCGCTGCGAACAGCAACGATCCGGCCACCCCAGCAGGGAACTTAGCTGAGCCTTGAGTATACCCGCCGGGTCCGCGGGAGCCATGGATTAGCCCCCGGTGAATGTACGTTTTGCGACATAACCGGTTCACATAAGGCAGGATTGGGGCAGGGCCGGATGCCCTGGCACTGAGGGCGCGCGCCGCCTTCCAACGTCAACGCAGGATGGGATGCAGCGCAGTGAGTGCACAGACTAAGCCCCGGCCGGGATCCGAATGACGGCCGAATTTCAGGCACCCGTGCGTTCCGTGGGCTCGTGGACCATCGGTGTGGCGGGCATTGCCGGACTGGCAGCGATCATCGCCGGGGTGTATGGGTCCCGCGAGGCCCTGGTGGCCGTGGCCGTGCTCATCGCCGCCGGAGTCGGCATCGGCTGGCCGCACTTCCTCAGGATTCCCGCCAAAAAGACCCTCGCCGCGGTGATCGGCCTGGCCGGCGCCGGATCAGCCCTCGCCGCCGCATACGCCCCGGCTCCCGGGTTCCTGGACTGGACGCCGCCCTTCATCGCGCTGGGGATCATGGCCGTTTTTGTGGTCCAGCTCATCCGCGGCACCGGGCAGGCCCAGCGCCTGGAGTCCACGCTCGGCTGTTCAGTGGGTGTGTTGCTGTCTTGCCTGGGGGCCGGATGGATCGCCGGCGCCAGGTTCAACGGCGTCCGCGAGATGCTGCTCGTGGCAGCCGTCAGCGCGGCGGTTGCCCTGCTGGCGGGACTGATCCGCTGGCCCGACAGTATCGTGGCGCCCCTGGGAATTGTCCTGGCCGGACTTGCCGGGCCGCTCGCCGGGCTGGTTCTCTCCGACATCGCCGTGCTCCCCGCCGCGATCTTTGGTGTGGTGGTGGGCGCAGTGCTGGTGAGCTTCCGCCGCCTTGTAACGCTCCGGGGGGCTCCGCTAAATGTCCCCGCTGCCCTTAGCATGGGGCTGGCGCCTGTCTCGGCAGTGGGTTCGCTGGCCTACTTCATAGACAAACTACTCATCTACTAACAGTTAGGATGGCATCATGTCCGTACTTGCTTTTGAAATTTTCTTCCTTGTCCTGCTCGGCATCGCCAGCCTGTCCATGGCCTGGTTCGCCGGCTTTGTGGTCTACCGCCTCTTCAAAGGCCAGAAGTAGACCCTTTCCGGAGCTAGCCGTTTTCCGAGGTAATTGCTGTGCCGATTGAGATTCCCACAGACCTGACTCCAGAACTTGTCCCGCTTTCCTGGCTCATTGGTGAGTGGGAGGGCCGCGGCCGGCTGGGCAGCGGGGACGAGGACTCCGAGCACTTCCTGCAGCACGTGTCCTTCACACACAACGGGCTGCCGTACCTGCAGTACCGTGCGGAGAGCTGGTTGACCGACGACGATGGCACGCGCCTGCGGCCGCTGACGGTCGAGACCGGCTTCTGGGCACTGGAGCGCAAACAGCTGGATGCCGACGGCGGCCCCGGCCTGATTCCGGCAGACATAGTTCCCGTGCTGAAGAGCGCGGACGAAGTGGAAGCCCTGCGCAACAGCGAGGGCGGCTTTGATATCTCCGTGTCCATCTCCCACCCGGGGGGCATTTCGGAGCTGTACTACGGGCAAATCAAGGGCCCGCAGATCCAGCTCACCACGGACATGGTGATGCGCGGGAGCCACTCCAAGGACTATAGTGCTGCCACCCGGATCTTCGGCCTGGTGGACGGGAACCTGCTCTGGCGCTGGGATGTGGCCGTTGGCGGTAAGGAAGGCAAGGGGCTGGAAGCCCACGCGTCTGCTTTCCTCAAAAAAGTTTCCTGACCCCAACAGGTCCGGAGGAACGAAAGAGGGGCACCCGCATGGAAGATCCTCAGACCGCACAAGCCGCCGGAAACGCGCAGGACTACAGCGACCTGAAGGCTGTCTTCTTCAACGGGACCCTGAAGCGGTCGCCCCAGACGTCCAACACGGAGGGGCTGATCACGATCAGCCGGCGCATCATGGAAAAGCAGGGTGTCAGCACCCGGGTGATCCGCACCGTGGACCACGATATTGCCAGCGGGGTTTACCCGGACATGACGCAGTACGGCTGGCCCACGGACGAATGGCCGGAGCTGTACCCGGCGGTGCAGGAAGCGGACATCCTGGTGGTGGCCGGGCCCATCTGGCTGGGCGACAACTCCTCCCAGACCAAAAAGCTCATCGAACGCCTCTACGCCCATTCCGGCGAACTCAACAGCAAGGGGCAATGGGCGTTCTACCCCAAGGTGGGCGGCTGCCTGATCACCGGCAACGAGGACGGCATCAAGCACTGCGCCATGAACCTCCTGTACAGCCTGCAGCACATCGGCTTCAGCATTCCGCCGCAGGCAGATGCGGGCTGGATCGGGCCCGTGGGTCCCGGTCCAAGCTACCTGGATGAAGGTTCCGGCGGTCCCGAAACCGACTTCACCAACCGGAACGCCACCTTCATGACCTGGAACCTCCTGCACCTTGCCCGGACCCTCAAAGACGCCGGCGGCTATCCGGCGTACGGCAACCTCCCCAAGGAGTGGGCTGCCGGAACCCGCTTCGATTTTGAAAATCCGGAATACCGCTCCCCAACCGCTCCCTGACCTCGCAAGCTCGGCCAGGGAACCCGGCGGTCGTGGGCCCCTGGCTCAGTGAGCCCGTCGAAACCCGGAATACTCCATGACCAAAGGACGTTGCCCCCAGTATGACTACTCCCAGCCCTCTGTTGTCGCGCCCCGGAGCCGTTGAGGCGGCCGGCGCGGACGCCGGCGTCGCAGCCCACTACGGCGAGCCGCTGCGCGAGCAGCGCGCCCTCGCAGCCGGAACCGCCGTCGTCGACCTCTCCCACCGCGGCGTGGTGACGGTCACCGGGCCGGACCGCCTCAGCTGGCTCAACACGCTGTCCTCCCAGCAGGTCACCGGCCTGCAGGCGGGGGAGTCCAGCGAGCTGCTCCTCCTCAGCGTGCAGGGCAGGATCGATTTCGAAGCCAGGGTGGTTGACGACGGCGGGACCACCTGGCTGATCGTGGAGGCCGTCGAAGCTGCCCCGCTGGCGGAGTTCCTGAACAGGATGAAGTTCATGCTGCGGGTGGAGATCGCCGACGTCTCGGCCGGCTGGGCCGTGGTGGGGAGCACCAGGGCCATTCCCGAGTGGGCGCAACGGCTCGTCTGGCAGGACCCCTGGCCCAATGTCGGGCCCGGCGGCTACTCCTACGCCACTGTTCCGTCGGCTGACCATCCCGGGTTCGAGCGCCCGTGGTTCGAGTACCTGATTCCCGCTGCTGAGCTGGAGGAAGCCGTGGAAGGACGACCGCTGGCCGGGGTCCTCGCCGCCGAAGCGCTGCGCCTGGCTGCCTGGCGTCCCCGGATCGGCGCGGAAACGGACGACAAGACCATCCCGCACGAACTGGACCTCCTCCGCACGGCCGTCCACCTGGCCAAGGGCTGCTACAAGGGCCAGGAAACCATCGCCCGCGTCCACAACCTGGGGCACCCGCCGCGGCGGCTCGTCTTCCTGCAGTTGGACGGATCACAGCACACCCTGCCCCAGGCCGGCAGCCCTGTGCTGGTGGGGGAGCGGAAGGTGGGAACGGTGACCTCCGTGGCCCAGCATTACGAGATGGGCCCGGTTGCCCTGGCGGTCATAAAGCGTTCCGTGGCGGCGGATGAAATACTGACGGTCCTGGACGGGGACGAGCCGTACACTGCCGCCCAGGAACTCATTGTTGCCCCGGACGCCGGCCAGGTAGTGGGGCGCCAGACCGGATTCCTCAAGGGGCCACGCTGATGACTGACAACACCGCTGCACCGTCCGACCCGCCCGAAGCCGCTGGAGCGCCCGACGACGACGCCCTGGCTTTGGCGCACACGCTCTTCCAGGCGGCCAGGGAGGGGGACTCCGCGCTGCTGCGTGCCTATCTCGACGCCGGCGCTCCCGCCACTTTGACGAATGCGGCGGGTGATTCCCTGCTGATGCTGGCCGCCTACCACGGCCACGCAGACACTGTTCAGCTGATCCTGAAACACGGCGCCGAGGCGGACACCGCCAACGACCGGGGCCAGACCCCGCTGGCGGGAGCCGCCTTCAAGGGCTACACCGAGGTTGCCCGCGTCCTGCTGGACGCCGGAGCAGACCCGGACGCAGGATCGCCGTCGGCCCGCGCCGCCGCCCAAATGTTCGCCCGGACAGAGATCCTGGATCTCCTGGGCTAGTCACCTCCGGGTCCCGCCCGGCAGCAACAACCTGACGAAAGATGACCCAGTGGAAAACGTAGCAAAGCAGTGGCCTGCCCTTTGGTCGCTGGTGATCGGGTTCTTTATGATCCTGATCGACAGCACCATCGTGTCCGTGGCAAACCCGCGGATCATGGAGAGCCTGGGCGCGGACATCAACTCGGTGATCTGGGTGACCAGCGCCTACCTGTTGGCATACGCGGTGCCGCTGCTGATCACCGGCAGGCTGGGCGACCGTTTCGGGCCCAGGAAGCTTTATCTGCTCGGCCTGGTGGTGTTTACGCTGGCCTCGCTGTGGTGCGGTTTTTCCGCCAACGTGGAGACCCTCATCGCGGCGCGGGTGCTGCAGGGGCTTGGCGCGGCGATCATGACTCCCCAGACCATGGCCGTCATCACGCGGATCTTCCCGCCGGACCGCCGCGGGGCGGCAATGTCCATATGGGGAGCAACCGCCGGCATGGCCACCCTTGTCGGGCCTATCCTGGGCGGCGTCCTGGTGGACGGCCTGGGCTGGGAATGGATCTTCTTCATCAACGTCCCGGTCGGCGTTGTGGGCTTTATCCTCGCCTGGCGCAATGTTCCCGTCCTCAGCACCCACCCGCACCGGTTCGACATCCCCGGCGTCCTGCTCAGCGCCGTCGGACTCTTCCTGCTGGTGTTCGGCATCCAGGAAGGCGAGACGTACAACTGGGGCACCATCACCGGGCCTGTCACCGTGTGGGGCCTGATCATCGCGGGAACCGCCGTCCTGGTCCTGTTTGTCCTGTGGCAGCGCTTCAACAAGGGCGAACCGCTGTTGCCGCTGGGCCTTTTCCGGGACCGGAACTTCTCCCTCGCCAACCTCGGAATCACCTTGGTGGGCTTCACGGTGACTGCCTTCACCCTGCCGCTGATTTTCTACTATCAGCTGGTCCGCGGCCTGACACCCACCCAGTCGGCCCTCTTGATGGTGCCCATGGCACTGATCTCCGGCGGCATGGCGCCCGTCGTGGGGAAGATCGTGGACCGCGTCAATCCCAAGTATCTTGCCGCTGGCGGCCTGACCCTGATGGCTGTGTCGCTGGTCTGGAACTCGGCCCTGATGCAGCCGGACACCCCGATCCTGATGTTCCTGCTGCCCAGTGCTGTCCTGGGATTCGCGAACGCGGGCATCTGGGCGCCGCTCAGCACCACCGCCACGCGCAACCTTCCGCCGCGGCAGGCCGGCGCCGGCTCAGGGGTCTACAACACCACGCGCCAGATCGGCGCGGTGCTGGGCAGCGCTGCCATCGCCGTGCTGATCCAGTCCCGGCTGGCTGCCGAGCTTCCTTCGGGCGGACCGGGCGGCGGGTGCCGGCGAGGGCATGGGCTTCTCGGGGAGCCTGCCGGAGGCTCTCCACAGCGGATTCGCGACGGCGATGGGACAGTCCATCCTGCTGCCCGCCGCAGTGATCCTGGTGGGCGCCGCCGTGGCATTGTTCTTTGCCAAACCCCAGCCGGTCCAGCACTGGGGCGCCCCCTCAGCCAAGGTGGACGCTGGTCTGGATTCCGCCGGCTGACAGGCCGAGCTTCCGGGCCAGTGCCAGGGATCCGGTGTTGCTGACGTCGGTGCGCCACTGCAGCGTGAGCCCTGCCGCCAAGGCTTCGTGGGCCGCGATGGACACGGCGAGCGAGCCCAGTCCGCGGCGGCGCCATTCGGGGTCCACCAGCACGCCAAGGTGGGCCAGCAGTCCCACCCATTCAGAGTAGGCACCGCAGGCCAGGGGCACGCGCCGGCCCTCCACCTCGTGGACGATGGTGTAGCGGTTCTCGAGGTCTGAAAGGCCCACCTCGTTGACGTCATCCGGCGGGCAGCGGCCCTCCAGTTCGATGGCTTCCGGGTTGCCGTGCGAGACGGTCATCTCTTCCGGGGGCTGCTTGAGCGGCAGGTCGTCCGCGAAGAACAACGCCGCGGCGCCGAGCCCGTGGCCGCCGTGCGACCGGGTCAGCGTCAGGAGGGTGACGTGCTGGGCCATCTCCTCGTCCCGAATGTCCGCAGCGGCGTCAATGACCCACTGCGGACCCACCAGCGCTGAACTGCCAAAGAGCCGCACGAACTCCACGGTGCGGGCTGATTCGTCGGCACGGACAATCCGCTCCCCGGAGGCCAGGGCAGTACCGAAAGCGTCGTCGTCCAGTCCCAGGCGCCGGGCCCACGCAAGCTGGATGATGGCGGCAGAACCGGGGTCAAGTGTCATAACCCCAGCCTAGGGCGGGCGGCCGGCGCAGCCGAACAGGACACCTCAGCCGAAGAGGACGGCGGCTTCGTCGTATCGCTTCTGCGGCACGGTCTTGAGCTGGCCCAGGGCTTTCTTGGAAGGCCACGTGCTCGATGTCCGTGCCCTTCAGCGCCACCATGGTGCCCCAGTAGCCTTCCACCACGGAGTCGATGGCGGCCATGCCCAGGCGGGTGGCCAGGACCCGGTCGAAGGCTGACGGCACGCCGCCGCGCTGGATGTGGCCCAGGATGGTGGCGCGGGTTTCGATGCCGGTGCGGGCTTCGAGTTCCGGGGCGAGCTGGTCTGCGATGCCGCCCAGGCGGGGCCGGCCGAAGGTGTCCAAGCCGCGTTCGGAGTGCGGGGTTTCCATGTGCTCGGGCACGAAGCCCTCAGCGACCACTACCAGCGGCGCGCGGCCGCGGGCGTGGGCCTCATTCACCCATTCGGTGATCTGCTCGATGCTGACCTTCTGCTCCGGGATCAGGATGGCGTGCGCGCCGGCTGCCATGCCGGCGTGCAGCGCGATCCAGCCCACGTGGCGGCCCATCACTTCGGCGATCATGCAGCGGTGGTGCGATTCGCCGGTGGTCCGGAGCCGGTCGATGGCTTCGGTGGCGATCTGCACAGCGGTGTCGAAGCCGAAGGTGTAGTCGGTGGCGTCGAGGTCGTTGTCCACGGTCTTGGGAACACCCACAATCTTCAGCCCGGCGTCCGTGAGGCGCTTGGCCGCGGCCAGGGTTCCCTCCCCGCCGATCGCGATGATCGCATCGATGCCTAGGCGGTCCATGTGGGCCTTGATGACCTCGGGGCCGCCACCGTTTTCGAAGGGGTTGGTGCGGGACGTACCCAAAATGGTGCCGCCCTGCTTGGCGATGCCGCGGACCATGGTGCGGGGGATATCGATGATGTCGCCCTCGACGACGCCGCGCCAGCCGTCAAGGAAACCCACGAATTCGTGACCATGGATGGCAATGCCCTTGAGGACGGCTCCGCGGATCACGGCGTTCAGCCCGGGGCAGTCGCCACCGCTGGTGAGAATTCCAATTTTCATGTCTCTGGCTCAAATCCTGGGGAGAAGGTATACAGGCAGAGCGCCACGCTGAGCTCACATAGAGTCTAGTGGCGGGTGTGGGGTACGACACAAACCGGTTACATTGGCCCGGCTGAAGCAGTCACGGGGACGCGCGAAGGCTCCCGCTCCAGGAATGGAGCGGGAGCTTTCGTGCCAGCGTGCTCAGGGGCGGTTGATGGACCGCCCCTCGAGGAAGGTCTGGAGCGGGATGACGTTGCGCTGGTCCGGCAGGACAACCCAGGCCAGGAGGTAGAAGATGACGGCCGGCCCGGGGAGCAGGCAGAAGATCAGGAATGCAATCCGGACGAACGCCACGTCCACGTTGACCTTGGCTGCGATTCCTCCCAGCACGCCGCCAAGCCAGCGTTCCGGTCCGCGCTTCAGGCCAAGGCCCCTGACGATGCTGAAAAACTTGTCCATGGTTCAAGACTTCCGTGTTGTGGGGCTGTTGTCACGTTTCCGGGCGGAAAGGAGTCCGCCCACCACCAGGGCCGCGCCGGCCCCAATCATCAGGCCGATCAGGACGTAGGTCCCGTTCAGGGTGACGATTCCCAGTTGGGCGATGATGATCAGTGCGGCGAGGGCCAGGACGATCAGGCCCCACACCACGGTGCCCACCCTCGCCCCGGACGGAGGGGCAGCAGAGGTGCCTGCCGCCGTCGTGCTTCCCGGGAGGTACGGGTCCGGAACGTAGGGGTCCGGGGCCGGAGTTTGGCTGCTCATCTTAGTTGCCTTCCTTGATGGTGATGTTGCTGACCGTGCCGTCAATCTGGATCACCAGGTGGCTGCCGGGCTTGTCGGTGTTGTAGCTGCTCTGCCGCGTGGAGATGCCGCTGCGCTGGCTTCCGCCCTCGTTCAGGTTGCCGAGGGTCATGTCGGCCTTGATGTCCACGGGCACAGTGTCCGGAATGACCACTGTGACGTTGCTGGCCGTGATATCGAGCGGGACCAGGACCTCTGATTGGAGCGGGGCGCCCAGGGCCAGCCCGGTAAGGTCCACGGTGCCCCGGCCAGCCGTGATGTTCAGCCCGTCGCTCGCCTGCTGCGTGGTGGTGGGTGTCCAGTTGACTTCCTGGAAGCGGACGCGGTCGCCGTTGTTGCCCACCACGTTGAAGATGCCGCCGATGATCAGCGCTGCCACCGCGAAGAACGAGAGGATGCCGGACGTCCTGCCTCTCAGGCCCATGGCAAGGATCCCCAGGCCCAGGACGGCTGCCGCGCTTGCCCAGGCGATGGCATTGGCGGAGTCGCCGAGGCTGATGATGTTGGTGACATCCAGCGCTTTGAGTCCTGCGCCTGCCAGCAGGGCGCTGCCGGCAATGATCGCGACGGCGGGAGCACCCGGGCCTGCGGGACGGACCCTGCGTGCCGGTGGGGGACCTTGGGGCGGCCGGGCGCCGCCGGACCGTCCGTTATCCCAGCCGCCGCCGGATCCGCTGCCTCCATAGGCGCCACTCCCGTACCCGCTGCCGTCATAGCCGCTGCCGGACGGGGTTCCGGTGGAGGTGCCGCCGTAGGGGCTTCCGGTGAAGGGACCGGTGCCTGCGACGTCGGAGTAGGGAGGAGTTGTTGCTGTGGCGGTACCCGAAGCGTAGGCGTTGGTGCCTGCCGCTGCTGCGGCTGCCGGGGTCCCGGTTGCGGCCTTGTTCCGCTGGACCAGGTAGTAGATCAGGTAGATGGCCCCGCCTACCCAGAAGATGGTCCAGAGGAAGGCGCCGAAGCCGTGGTTGCCCCAGCCCCAGAAGCCGCCGCCCAGCCCGCTGAAGCCGAGGATTGTGGCGATCAGGGAACCGGTCATGCCGCTGCTCCAGTGGCCGGCTCCTGCTTCCTGGACGTGGATCCGGCCGTCGGGCTCCGGAAGGAACGCCCACGCGAGGCCGTAGAGGAGGACGCCGATGCCGGCGAAGAGGGTGAGGACGATGAAGAGGCCGCGGATGATCAGCGGGTCGATTCCCATGCGGTGGGCAACACCGCTGGATACGCCGCCGATCCAGCGGTCCTGGCCGCGGCTGATGCCGTGGCTGCGGACCCAGCCGAAGAAGTCGGCCTGCTGGCCGGGCATTCCGGCGTAGGCGTAGCTGCCGGTGTTCGGCGCGGAGTAGGAACTGGCGGACGGGCCGGTGTACGCCCCGCCGGGGGTGTCCTGGCTGGATTCGCTGCTGGATCCTGTGGCGGAACCGCTGCTCGGTGCGCTGGCACCTTCCGGCGCCGGTTCCTGCGGCTGCGGGGACGGGGACGCCGGGGAGGTTGGCGGCAGGGGCTCGGTGGGATGTGCATTGTCCCGTTCAGGGAGGGGCTCCGTTGGGTGGCCGTCATCAGGGGTGGGGGTTTGCGAGTTCATACCTCGATCCTTCCGTTCGCAGCGCATCAGCTCTACTGGGGGACACCCTGAACGGTCCCTGAGTGGCCCCCGGTTCAGGCCGGAACCGGGTCCGGGAGACCCTGATCCGTGTTTGGATTGATCCATGACAACCGCCCCTATCCGGCCCCCGCTGGTCCGGCGCAGCGACCGCTTTATCGCGGGTGTGTGCTCCGGCCTGGCAGCGCACCTGGGCTGGCCGGTCCGCAACGTCCGGGTGGGCATGGCCCTGGCTTGCCTGGCCGGCGGTGCCGGCGTTGTCTTTTACGCCTGGCTGTGGATCATGGTGCCCACGGCGGACGAAAGCGCGCGGCGGCAGGCGCGCCGCCCGGCGTCGCCCATTGCCCCCGCCGTGAGCCAGGAGCCTGTCCCCGCGGTTGCCCGTGGCGGTGTTCGGACCGGTGTTCCAGGTGGTGTCCTGGCAGCCGGGCCAGGCGTTCCGCCCCCAGGTATGCCAAGCCCCTTCGCGCCCACCCCTGGCGACCCTTCCGATGCTGTACGGGGGCGCCCCGCAGGAAGTACTCCGGAGGCGCCGCGGCCGCCCTGGTTCCGGTTCCGGGACATGCGGTACGGCAAGGAAATCCTGCTCGGCGTCGGGCTGCTGCTGGTGGCGGGCATCCTGATCGCCCAGATCCTTGGCGTGGACGTTCCGCTGGGCACCCTGATTCCGGCGGCGGCAGTTCTGGGCGGGGCCTCCATCGCGTGGATGCAGCTGGACGAAACACGCCGCGCCGGGCTCGTGGACAAAACCAAGGCGGACCAGGCCGGCGGGTGGGCCCGGCTCGCCGCCGGCCTGGCGCTGGTAGTGGCCGGCGTCCTGGTGATGGTGTCCGGTTCCGGTTCCTGGGAACAGACCTGGCTGGCGCTGCTGGCCTCCGTGGCTGTCCTTGGCGGTGTGGTGCTGGTCCTGCTTCCGTGGGCGCTGAAATTCTGGCGTGACCTCGAAGCGGAGCGTGCAGGCCGGATCCGGGAAACGGAGCGTGCGGAGATTGCGGCCCACCTCCATGACTCCGTGCTGCAGACTTTGGCGCTGATCCAGCGGCGGGCGTCCAGCGAGCACGACGTCGTCCGGCTGGCCCGTGCCCAGGAACGGGAGCTGCGGGGCTGGCTGTTCACCGACCCGGAGAAGGACGCCGGGCAGTTGTCGGACCGGATCAAGGCTGTTGCTGCCGAGGTGGAGGACCGGCTGGGCCATGCCGTGGAGGTGGTAAGTGTGGGGGACACCACGGTAAGCGAGGGCCACGAGGCGCTGATCCAGGCCAGCCGCGAAGCAATGCTGAACGCCTCCCGGCATGGTGGCGGGACGGTGTCGGTTTATCTGGAGGTGTCCGGCGGCCGGGCGGAAGTGTTCGTCAAGGACCGGGGCCCGGGCTTCGAACTGCAGCACGTGCCGGAGGACCGGCTGGGCGTCCGGGAATCCATCATCGGCCGGATGAACCGCCACGGCGGCACGGCCACTATTACCAGCACCACAGAAGGCACAGAAGTACGGCTCGGCTACCCGGCCGCCCCGCCGGACCCCACGGAAGGCAAACCATGAACACCACCCAGGGAGCCGGTACGGGCCCCGTCCGGCCCGTCACACCCGTCCGGGTGGTGATCGTCGACGACCATGCGATCTTCCGCTCGGGCCTGAAAGCGGACCTGGATCCGAGTATCCACGTGGTGGGGGAAGCAGCAACGGTGGAGCAGGCCATTGCCGTGATTGCCCGGGAACGGCCGGAGGTGGTGTTGCTGGACGTCCACCTGCCCGGCGGCCTGGGCGGTGGAGGGCGCGAAGTGATCGCCGGCTCGGCCGCCTTGTTGTCCACCACCAGGTTTCTTGCGCTCAGCGTGTCAGACGCGGCCGAAGATGTTGTGGCGGTGATCCGGGCGGGAGCCCGCGGCTACGTCACGAAGACCATCTCCGGGGCCGAAATCACTGATGCCGTATACAGGGTGGCCGGGGGAGACGCCGTCTTCTCGCCGCGCCTTGCGGGCTTCGTGCTGGACGCCTTTGGCACCGCCCCCGCAGATATAGCCGACGACGAACTGGACAGGCTCTCCGCCCGCGAACTCGAGGTCATGCGGCTGATTGCCCGCGGCTACAGCTACAAGGAAGTGGCCAAGGAGCTCTTCATCAGCATCAAAACAGTGGAAACCCACGTCTCCGCCGTGCTCCGCAAACTCCAGCTGTCCAGCCGCCACGAGCTCACCAAGTGGGCCGCCGAGCGCCGCCTCCTCTAGCCCAGCCAAACGCTCTCTCACTTAACGCCCGTTTTTCCCCGACGCTCTCTCACTTGATGCGGCTTAACCCCAACGCTCTATCACTCTCTTGAAGAGAGTGATAGAGCGTTGGGGTTTACCCTGCGTTAAGTGAGAAAGCGTCCTACTGGGCCTTGCCCAGGAAGTCCTGCAGCCGCTGCACGCCGGTGGCGAGGTCCTCGTCGCCCAGGGCGTACGAGAGGCGGAGGAACCCGGACGGCCCGAACGCCTCGCCCGGAACCACTGCCACTTCAACCTCATCCAGGATCAAGGCAGCCAGCTCGGCCGAGGTCTGCGGCGTGGAAGTGCCGGACGCCGTCGGGAATTCCTTACCCAGCAGGGCGCGGACGTCCGCGTACACGTAAAAGGCGCCCTTCGGCGTCGGGCATTCCACGCCTTCAATGGCGTTGAGGCCGGCGACGATGGCCTTGCGGCGGCGGTCGAAGGCAACCTTCATCTCGTCCACTGCGGTCAACGGCCCGGACACGGCGGCGAGGGCGGCCACCTGCGGGATGTTGGAGACGTTGGACGTCGCGTGGGACTGGAGGTTGGTGGCGGCCTTGATGACGTCGGCCGGGCCGATCATCCAGCCCACACGCCAGCCGGTCATCGCGTAGGTCTTGGCTACGCCGTTCAGGATGACCACCTTGTCGCCCAGCTCCGGGGCGGCGGTGGCGATGGAGGTGAAGGAAACGCCGTCGTAGGTCAGGTGCTCGTAGATCTCATCGGTCACCACCCACAGGCCCTTGGCAGCGGCCCACTTGCCGATCTCTGCCACCTGTTCCGGCGAGTAAACCGAACCGGTGGGGTTCGACGGCGAGACGAACAGCAGGATCTTCGTCTTGTCGGTAACGGCCGCCTCAAGCTGCTCGATGCTGACCAGGTAGTCCTGCTCGGGGCCGGCGAAAACCTCAACAGGCACACCGCCGGCGAGCCGGATGGCTTCCGGGTACGTGGTCCAGAACGGGGTGGGGACGATGACCTCGTCGCCCGGGTCCACCAGGGTGGCGAAGGTGTTGTAGACGGCCTGCTTCCCGCCGTTGGTCACCAGGACCTGGGAGGCGTCGACGGCGTAGCCAGAGTCCCGCAGGGTCTTCTCGGCAATGGCTTTCTTCAGCTCGGGCAGCCCGCCGGCGGGGGAGTACCTGTGGTACTTCGGCTGGCTGGCCGCCTCGATGGCCGCCTGCACGATGTAGTCCGGAGTGGGAAAGTCCGGTTCGCCCGCGCCGAACCCAATAACCGGCCGGCCAGCTGCCTTCAGCGCCTTCGCCTTGGCGTCAACGGCAAGGGTTGCGGATTCGGCAATTGCGGATATGCGCTGGGAAACGCGGGCGGCAGACATGGCAGGTCCGTTCTTCGCTTGCAGCCCGAAGGCTGGAATGTGGGATTCGACGAGTTCTACTCTATGCTGTTCACCGGACCCTCCGGGTTGCCGGTTTTGAATGTGACTGCCACGCAGTGAACGTTCCGCCTGGGCAACATGAAGGGCCGGAAACGGGCCGGTTCGACGAACGCGAAGTTGTTGCGTAGACTGGTTCACCGGTGTTGAAAACACGGATGATGGCGTGCGCCCCAGTGCAAACTGGCGGTTCGTCGCGGTCAGGGTGAAATTCAATCCATAGGGTAGTGGCGCAATTGGTAGCGCAGCGGTCTCCAAAACCGCAGGTTGCAGGTTCGAGTCCTGTCTGCCCTGCGCAAGTTGCCCCGGTGAAAATCCGGGGCAAGCGCAGCAACCATGGTTCTGATCAGGGCCGGGTAATCCAACATTGCAAAGATGAGCGAGGACCAGGTGACCGAAACAGCTGCCAGCAGCTCCAAGGGCCGCCCAGCTAAGAAGGAAGCCAAGGCAAACTTCTTCGCCCGCATTGCGCTCTTTGTCCGCCAGATCATCGGCGAACTCAAGAAAGTTGTTGCACCAACCCGCAAGGAACTGATCAATTACACGCTCGTGGTGCTGGTATTCGTGGCCATCATGATGGTCATCGTCAGCCTGCTGGACATCGGTTTCGGAAGTGCTGTCGGTTGGATCTTCGGCGGTACCGGCCCCAAGGACAGCTAAGGCTGAACCATCCGCAGCTGCGTGTTCCACCCGGGAAAACCGGAGGGAAACACCGGTGTGCGGAATTGAGCCATTTAAATAGGCATGTTAGGCAATGAGGAAGCAGGAGACCAAGTGTCTGAGCAGGAGCTCGAGGTAACCGAGACTGAGCTGGAAGAGTCCGCGGACATCACGGCAGAAGCCGGTGACGAGTCTGAGGTTGAGTCCTCCGCGCCCGAAGCCAGCGACGCCGAATCCGATGACGACGCCGAATCCGATGATGATGCCGAGGCGGACGACGCCGGGTCCGAGGAAGAGTCCGCTGACGCCCTCGCCGCTGCCGCCGCCAAGGCCGACGTCGACCCCGCCGAGGAGTTCAAGGCCAAGCTGCGCCGCCAGGAAGGTGACTGGTACGTCATCCACTCCTACGCCGGTTACGAAAACCGCGTGAAGGCCAACCTTGAGACCCGCATCCAGACCCTGGACATGGAAGATTACATCTTCGAAATCCAGGTGCCCATGGAAGAAGTCGTTGAGATCAAGAACGCCCAGCGCAAGGTCATCAACCGCGTCCGCATCCCCGGCTACGTCCTGGTCCGCATGGACCTGACCGACGCCTCCTGGGGCGCCGTCCGGCACACCCCCGGCGTCACCGGCTTCGTGGGCAACGCCCACAACCCCGTGCCGCTGCGCCTGGACGAGGTCTTCTCCATGCTCGCCCCGGTCTTCGAAGAAGAGCAGGCCGAGAAGGGCAAGCCGGTCAACAAGCAGCACCAGGCCCCGGTGGACGTCGACTTCGAAGTTGGCGAGTCCGTCATCGTCAAGGAAGGCCCGTTCGAAACCCTTCCCGCCACCATCTCCGAGATCAAGGTCGAGTCCCGAGACCCTCGTGGTGCTGGTTTCCATCTTCGAACGCGAAACGCCTGTCACCCTGGCGTTCAACCAGGTCACCAAGATCTGACAACCCAAAGAATTCGTCCCGGCACTGCCCGCTTAGCAGCGCCGGAACGGCCGGCCGCCTCGCCATGGCGGCCAAAAACCTGAGGCACGCTCCTGTGCCCCAGGACGTTATTGAGAGAAGGACCCTACATTGGCTCCCAAGAAGAAGGTCACCGGCCTCATCAAGCTGCAGATCCAGGCAGGTGCCGCTAACCCGGCTCCGCCGATCGGTCCTGCGCTTGGCCAGCACGGTGTCAACATCATGGAATTCTGCAAGGCGTACAACGCTGCGACGGAAGCCCAGCGCGGAAACGTCATCCCCGTGGAAATCACGGTCTACGAGGACCGTTCCTTCACGTTCATCACCAAGACCCCGCCGGCTGCAGAGCTCATCAAGAAGGCTGCAGGCGTCGCCAAGGGTTCAGCTACCCCGCACACCGTCAAGGTTGCCAAGCTGACCCAGGCCCAGGTCAACGAGATCGCCACCACCAAGATGGAAGACCTCAACGCCACCAGCCTCGAAGGCGCAGCGAAGATCATCGCCGGCACTGCCCGCTCCATGGGCATCACGGTCGAAGGCTAATAACAGCCTTCCACCACCGGGCAACCGGTAACAGAAACATTGATTGTCGCAGGATCCTTACTGGATCCTCGACTGTGGCAGGGCCCAGCGCGGTCCGCAGACCACAACTGCACAAGGAGAAATAAGCAGCATGGCAAAGCGCAGCAAAGCATATGAGGCAGCAGCCGCCAAGATCGACGCGGAGAAGTTCTACGCGCCGTTCGAGGCAGTAACGCTGGCCAAGGACACCAACCCGTCCAAGTTCGACGCCACCGTTGAGGTTGCATTCCGCCTCGGCGTCGATCCCCGTAAGGCTGACCAGATGGTCCGCGGCACGGTCAACCTGCCCCACGGCACCGGTAAGACCGCCCGCGTCCTGGTTTTCGCCACGGGCGACAAGGCTGAGGCGGCAATTGCTGCCGGCGCCGACTTCGTTGGTTCCGACGACCTGATCGAAAAGATCGCCGGCGGCTGGACCGACTTCGACGCCGCCGTTGCCACCCCTGACCTCATGGGCAAGGTTGGCCGCCTCGGTAAGGTCCTGGGTCCGCGTAACCTGATGCCGAACCCGAAGACGGGCACCGTGACCCCCGACGTCACCAAGGCCGTCAACGACATCAAGGGTGGAAAGATCGACTTCCGCGTCGACAAGCACTCCAACCTGCACTTCATCATCGGCAAGGTGTCCTTCGACGTCATCAAGCTGGCTGAGAACTACGCAGCAGCACTGGAAGAGGTGCTTCGCCTGAAGCCGTCCGCTTCCAAGGGCCGCTACATCCAGAAGGCCACGGTTGCCACCACGTTCGGTCCCGGCATCTCCGTTGACCCGAACGTCACCAAGGTTCTGACCGAGGCCTAAATCCTCGTCTGAAGCTTCCGCGGCGGACCAGTCCTCCGCAAACTAAAACCGCCCGGCGTCCGCGCCGGGCGGTTTTGTTTTATCCGGGCGGCCTTGTTTTAACTCCTGGCACCTATCCGGAAGGGGCAGGTTCCTGCCTAAGCTGTAGAAATGGCCGAACCGGATCCGGATCCATCCGCGGGTGGAAATGCAGGGCTGTCAATAGCCGCCGTCGAGGTCCCGCCAGTGAGCGGCATTGCCTCCGGGGCAGGGCATTCCGGTGCAGACTTCCGGGAGTGCCATGCCCTGCGGGTGGCCCACGAGCTGGCCGTATGGGGCAACCTGGACCGGTGCCCCACCCTGCCCGAAGCGCTGGAGTATTGGCGGGGCAATGAGTACGAGGAACGGCACCTCTACCTGGCCAGGCTCGGATCGGAAACCGTGGGCATGTGTTCGGTGACGCTCCCATTGCGCGAGAACTTCCACACCGCCGGAATTGATGTCCTGATCGCCCCCGCCCACCGCCGGCAGGGCCTGGGCCATGCGCTCCTGGACCATGCGGAAGCAGTTGCCCGGAACCGGGGCAGGACCTCCCTGGACGCCTACCACGAGGTGCCGCTGAGGGGGACGGAGGGCACTGCCCTGCTTCCGGCCAAATCCGGGGCAGGGGGACTGCCGCTGGACGAGCCGGCTGTGGCCTTCGCTGTTGCTGCCGGCTACGAGCTGGAGCAGGTTGAGCGCTCCAGCCGCCTTGAACTGCCCGTGCCGCCGGACGTGCTGGACCGGTTGGAGGCCGATGCCGCGCCCCGGGCCGCGGATTACACCATTACCGGCTGGGATGAAACCTGCCCTGAGGACCTGGTGCATGTTTACGCACGCCTCAAGGAAACGATGAGCACTGACGTTCCCCTTGCCGGGCTGGACTGGGAACGCGAGGACTGGGACGACGCCCGGGTCCACGAGGAGGAACAGGCATTGATACGCGGCGGGGTTCAGTCTGCCGTGACAGCTGCCGTCCACAGGAGTACTGGTCAACTGGTGGCCTACACGGTCCTGAACTGGCGCGCTGGCGTCCCGGATTCGATCGGGCAGCAGGACACCCTGGTGGAGTCGGAACACCGCGGGCGGCGCCTGGGCATCCTCATCAAAGTAGCCAACCTGCGGCGGGCACAAGCCAGGTGGCCGGCGGCCCGATCGGTCCTGACATGGAATGCCAACGAAAACCAACATATGCTGGCCATAAATATCGCGCTTGGCTTCAAGCCTGCAGGTTCTGAAGGCGAGTGGCAGAAACGGCTGGGATGATGCGCCTATGGCAAAAGACGTGAAGATCGAGCAGCTTTGGATTCCCGACTCGCTGGACGCGCCGGACGCAGCGGACTTCCTTGCCGCCGTCGAGGTTGGACGGAAAGTCCGAATGCAGACCTGGGGCAGTGACGACCTCGCCTACGGTCCCCTGGAGAAGCTGCTCGAGTTCCAGGACCCCTACGAACGGCAGCTCATTCTCGTCGCCAAGGTGGAAGGGGAGATCGTGGGCACCGTTGATATCGCCCTGCCCCTCACCGACAACCTGGACCTGGCGGAGTTCACCCTTGACATCCTGCCCGAGTTCCAGCGCCAGGGGGTGGGCCGGCGGCTGCTGCAGGCAGCGGAGCAGCTGGCCCGGGAGGAGGGCCGCACCATGATCCTCGTGGACACCAACCACCCCGGCGCGTCCCTGCATGAATTCGAACGAGCCCAGCTGGTTCCCGGTACGGGGCAGGGCTTCGTGCCCCTGGAAAGCCGCGAAGTCGAGTTCGCCCAGCGCACCGGGTACACGCTGCAGCACATCGAACAGTTCAGCTCGTGCGCGCTCCCGCTGGACTCGAAGCTCGTGGCCGACCTGCAGGCAGAAGCGGACGAGGCCAACAACGGGCGCTACCGGCTGCACCACTGGACGGACACCTGCCCGGACCGCTGGCTGGAGGCCGTCGCAGCCTTGGAGAACCAGGCGGGGGCCGACGTCGATCCCGCCCTGGATGCGCCCGTTGAGCAGGAGATGGTGTTCGACGGCGCCATCCTCCGTAAGGCCGAAGAGGTTGCCATTGCGCAGGGCCGGCGGACAGTGGTCACCGCCGTCGAACACCTCGCCACCGGAACGCTGGTGGGCCTGACCACCATCACCGTGTTGGCGCACGGTGCCGACGTCGTTTTCCAGGACGACACCCTGGTTCTGCAGGAACACCGCGGCAATAAGCTCGGATTGCTCATCAAGGTGGCCAACATGGAGCGGCTCACCGAGCAGTTTCCCGACGCGCGGATCATCTACACGTGGAACGCCCCGGAAAACCGGTACCTCCTGACCGTCAACCAGCAGCTGGGCTTCCAGACGGCCGGGGTCACAGGAATCTGGCAAAAGGAGCTCCCGCACCTGCACACCAGCACCAGCTAACGCCCCGATTTGGCGCACTGAAGGCTCTCCCGTAGACTTGAAGGACCAAAGACCGTCGGTTGTTGGAAATCCACTCTCCCGAGCATCGCTCAATTCTGCAGTTGTGCGCGGGGGAAGCAGTGGATTTCTGGACGAAGGACCCTAACATAGGGCGGCCGGCGCAGGTGAACGAAGCAAAGCTCCACGGAATAATCCGCGTTGAGCCAAGCCCCGTGCATCTGCGCGGGGCGTTTTTAGTTTTAGCTCTCTTGAGCGGGGACCGTCGCATACCGGCACTATCCCCGGAAGGAGGGTTATGGCAACGCCTGCAAAGGTTTCAGCAGTAGCTGAAATCACTAACGATTTCAAGGAATCGAACGCCGCTGTCCTGACCGAATACCGTGGGCTCACCGTTGCACAGATCAAGCAGCTGCGTGTTTCTCTCGGCCAGGACACCAAGTTCTCGGTCGTCAAGAACACCCTGACCGCCATTGCAGCCAAGGAAGCCGGCGTCGAAGCATTCGACGGCCAGCTTGCCGGCCCCACTGCAATCGCGTTCATCAAGGGTGACGCAGTTGCCGCTGCCAAGAGCCTGACGGATTTCGCCAAGACCAACAAGCAGCTGGTCATCAAGACCGGTTACTTCGAGGGCAAGGCACTGAACGCCAGCGAGGTTGCCGCACTGGCAGCACTCGAGTCCCGCGAGCTGCAGCTCGCCAAGGTTGCAGGTGTCCTCAAGGCACCCGCCGCCGCCGCTGCACGCATCATCGACGCACTGCGCCTCAAGCTTGAAGAAGAGAACGGTGCACCGGCAGCTGCCGAAGCGCCTGCCGCTGAAGAAGCTCCCGCCGCCGAAGCCGAAGCTCCCGCAGCTGAAGCTCCTGCTGCCGAAGAGAACTAATTCTCTTTACCCCACCAGACTCCGGTGCGACGCACGGCCCAGTGCCGCTGAGCACCACAACAGGAAGGACGCCTACCATGGCGAAGCTCACCAACGAAGAGCTCATTGAAGCTTTCAAGGAACTGACCATCATCGAGCTCTCCGAGTTCGTCAAGCTCTTCGAAGAGACCTTCGAAGTAACCGCTGCTGCTGTTGCTGTTGCTGGCCCCGCCGGCGCTGCTGCAGAAGAGGTTGAAGAGAAGACCGACTTCGACGTCGTCCTCGAATCCGCTGGCGAAAAGAAGATCGCAGTGATCAAGGAAGTTCGCGCCATCACCTCCCTCGGCCTCAAGGAAGCCAAGGACCTGGTTGACAGCGCACCGAAGGCTGTTCTCGAAGGCGCCACCAAGGAAGCTGCCGAGAAGGCCAAGGAGCAGCTCGAGGCTGCAGGCGCCACCGTTACCCTTAAGTAACAACGCCTTTTCCTCAAAAGCCCCGTCCACGTTTGTGGGCGGGGCTTTTTGCTTGCCCAGGCAGGTCTTGCGGCGGGTCAGGCGGGGTCGCTGATATCCGCGACCACGGCACCGAGCGCGCCGGTCAGGGCGTCGGCGTCCACGAAGGCGCTGTAGCCGTGCGCGCCGGCGCCCATGGAAATCCGACGCCCGGTAATGGTGGCGTCCGCGTAGACGGGCCAGCTGTTGGTGCTGCCCAGCGGTGTGATGGTGCCCCGCTCGTAGCCGGTGGCGTCGAGCGCCACGTCAGCGGGCGGCAGGGACAGTTTGTTGACGCCTACAAGGCTGCGGAGCTTTGGCCAGGAAATCTGGCGGTCACCCGGGATCAGTGCGAACAGGAACGAGCCGTCCTTATGCTTGACCACCAGCGACTTCACGATGTCCGCTGGGGTGATCCCCAGGATGCCGGCCGCCTCTTCCAGGCTCTTGGCGGCGGGCCTTTCCACGACGTCCACCTGCAGCCCGCGCGCCGCGGCGTCGGCAAGGAACCTGTCCCTGCCGGCGCCGGTTCCTGCGTCCCCCATCAGTCGCGGTACAGCAGGAGCGCTTCGCCCTGCCCGCCGCCGCCGCACAGGGACACGGCGGCCTTGCCCTTGCCGCGCCGCTTGAGTTCGTGCGCCGCATGGCCTGCCAGACGCGCCCCGGATGCCCCGATCGGATGGCCCAGGGCAATGGCTCCGCCGTGGATGTTGCACTTCTCCAAGGGGTAGTCCAGGTCCTTCAGCGACTGCACCGCAACGGAGCCGAATGCTTCGTTGATTTCGATGAAGTCAAGGTCTGCGGTGGTCCAGCCGGCACGTCCCAGGGCGTGCTGGATGGCGTTGGACGGCTGGGAGTGCAGCGAGTTGTCCGGCCCTGCAACCTGCCCGGGCTTGCCCACTACCGCCAGGTATTCCAGGCCGTGTTCTTCGGCGAAGGCCCGGGAGGAGAGGACCAGGGCGGCCGCTCCGTCGGACAGGGGAGAGGAGTTGCCGGCGGTGATGGTGCCGTCGGTGACGAACGCTGCGCGCAGCCCGGCCATTGATTCCACTGAGGCGTTGGGCCGGACGCCCTCGTCGGTGGAGACCACGATTGGATCGCCCTTGCGCTGCTTGACGCTGATGGGCACAATTTCGTCGTCGAAGGTTCCGTTCTTGGCTGCCAGCGCCGCCCGCTGATGGGAATGTGCAGCCACGTTGTCCTGGGACGGCCTGTCGATGCCGAGCGCGAGATTGCGGGTTTCGGTGGAGAGGCCCATCGACTGGCCGTCGAAGGCGTCCGTCAGTCCGTCGTGGGCTGCGGCGTCGAGCGCCTGGATGGAACCATAGGTCCAGCCCTGCCGCGAGCCGGGCAGCAGATGCGGTGCCCGGGTCATGGATTCCTGGCCGCCGGCCACCACCACGGATGCCTCGCCGCCGCGGATCATCCGGGCTGCGTCGATCACGGCCGTCAGCCCCGAAAGGCAGACCTTGTTCACGGTCACGGCCGGGACGTTCCAGCCGATGCCGGCGCCGATTGAGCTCTGGCGTGCCGGGTTCTGCCCGGCACCGGCCTGGAGCACCTGGCCCATAATGACGGCCTCCACCTGGCCGGCGTCCACGCCGCTCGCATCGAGCGCGGCCCTGATGGCGTGCGCGCCGAGTTCGACGGCGGTGAAGCTCGCCAGTTGCCCGTTGATCCGGCCCTGTGGCGTACGTGCTGCTGCGAGAATGACAACGTCAGTGTTGTCCGCGGAATTGCCCATGTTTATCTCTCCCGATCTGGTCCGGTGGTAGGCCACCAAGGCTACCGTGACGCTGCTCACCCAATTATTCAACGCCATGACCGCCACAGGCATTCCAGCACGGGCTGTGCCCCCTGGCACAGGGGAGTTGTCCCCATCTCCGCGGGATGCACGACGGCGGTGGGCTGCGTAGGCTGGACGGCGGACAGTTTTGCAGGGGGCAGCAGGTCCAGGCCCCGGGACGCTTGGAGCAGCATCGTGGAAAAAATCCTGGCCGTGGCAGCGGCCGCCGGTATCGCGGGACTCACCGCCTGCTCCGTCCCCACCGCCGATCCCGCCGCCGGCAGCAGAACGGCCGTGCCGCCGTCGTCCTCCTCCTCAAGGGCTGCCTCTGCGGGCCAACCCCCTGCCGCTCCCTCCGCCGGCGGAACCAGGCAAGCGTGCGAACTCTTCAACGCCCTCCTCGCGGACTACCGGGCGGTCCCGGCCGACGACGCCGACGGTTTTGAGGACATCTACCTGCAGGCTGAAGACGCCAAGGACACTGTCCCCGGTGACCTGAAGGGGCTTTTTGCTTCCCTGAGCCTGCTCGCCATCGACCACTCTGCGGCAGCGGAAGCCGGCGGAACGCCGGGGCAGGAATCCAAGGATGCCGTCCGGGATGCTGTCTTCGCCAATGCCGGGACCTGCACCGCGGAAGGCGTCACCCTCCGTCTCTAGCCACACCACCGCCGGAAGCAGGCGGGAAAACCAGTGCTTGCAATCGGGCCGGATGTGGGATAGACATGTAGGTTATTTTGCCGTATCGTAGATATTTGCGTCTTCCCTGTTTACCTTCAGCCTTCATATAGCGGTGGGCTTTCGCCTGGCAGCTGGCAATCAACGTGCCGTCAACAACGTCACAGCATAGTCAGCACCGGCCCCGGGTCATATAGCGGAACCGGATGGTAGCACTGCGGAGTCATTCCGCAGGGTGCACAGCGGGGGAGATCTGAAAACGCCTGAAGGTCTGTGGAAGGATCCCTCTTGGTCGCCTCGAGCACCTCTAATAACGAAACCGCTAACACCGCCGACAGCACTGATGGTGCCACTCGCCGGCTTTCATTCGCAAAGATTCACGAACCTCTTGACGTTCCGAATCTGCTTGCCCTCCAGACCGACAGCTTCGACTGGCTGGTCGGAAACGAGCGCTGGCAGGCACGCGTAGCGAAAGCTGTTGAAGAAAACGATCTTAGCGTCGCCACCACGTCCGGTCTCTCGGACATCTTCGAAGAGATCTCCCCGATCGAGGACTTCCAGGGCACCATGTCCCTGAGCTTCTCCGATCCGGAGTTCGCCGACCCGAAGTACACCATGGCCGAGTGCAAGGACCGGGACGCTACGTACTCGGCTCCGCTGTACGTCAAGGCCGAGTTCATGAACAACAACACGGGCGAAATCAAGCAGCAGACCGTGTTCATGGGCGACTTCCCGCTGATGACCGAGAAGGGCACCTTCGTCGTCAACGGCACCGAGCGTGTCGTCGTCTCCCAGCTGGTCCGTTCCCCGGGCGCCTACTTTGAGCGCGCCGCCGACAAGACCAGCGACAAGGACATCTTCACCGCGAAGATCATCCCGTCCCGCGGCGCCTGGTTCGAGCTCGAGATCGACAAGCGCGACCAGGTCGGCGTCCGCCTTGACCGCAAGCGCAAGCAGTCCGTCACCGTACTGCTGAAGGCCCTCGGCTGGACCGAAGGCCAGATCCTCGAAGAGTTCGGCCAGTACGACTCCATGCGGGCAACCCTGGAGAAGGACGCTACCGAGACCCGCGAAGACGCGTTGCTGGACATCTACCGGAAGCTGCGCCCGGGCGAGCCCCCCACCGTCGAGGCTGCCCAGTCGCTGCTGGACAACCTGTACTTCAACTCCAAGCGCTACGATCTGGCCAAGGTTGGCCGTTACAAGATCAACCGCAAGCTTGGCATCGACCGCTCCCTTGGCGACAAGGAAGCTTCGGTCCTGCACGTTGAAGACATCGTTGCCATGATCAAGTTCCTCGTTGCGCTGCACGCCGGCGAGAAGACCATCAAGGGCACCCGCGACGGCCAGGAAGTTGACCTCCGCGTCGAGATCGACGACATCGACCACTTCGGCAACCGCCGCATCCGCGCCGTCGGCGAGCTCATCGAGAACCAGGTCCGCACCGGCCTGTCCCGCATGGAGCGCGTTGTCCGCGAGCGTATGACCACCCAGGACGTCGAGGCCATCACGCCGCAGACCCTGATCAACATCCGCCCCGTGGTTGCAGCCATCAAGGAGTTCTTCGGAACCTCCCAGCTGTCGCAGTTCATGGACCAGAACAACCCGCTCTCGGGCCTGACCCACAAGCGCCGCCTGTCGGCTCTTGGCCCCGGTGGTCTGTCCCGTGACCGTGCCGGCATGGAAGTCCGTGACGTTCACCCGTCCCACTACGGACGTATGTGCCCCATCGAAACTCCTGAAGGCCCGAACATTGGCCTGATCGGTTCGCTGGCATCCTACGGACGCATCAACCCGTTCGGCTTCATCGAGACCCCGTACCGCCTGGTCAAGGAGGGCGTGGTTTCCGACGACGTCCAGTACCTGACGGCCGACGACGAGGCTGAGGTCCTGATCGCCCAGGCCAACGCGCCGCTGGACGAGAACAAGAAGTTCGCCGAGGACACCGTCCTCGTGCGTGCCCGTGGTGGTGGGGGCGAGCCGGTTCTGGTTCCCGCCGGCGACGTCGAGTTCATGGACGTTTCCCCGCGCCAGATGGTGTCCGTGGCTACCGCCCTGATCCCGTTCCTCGAGCATGACGATGCCAACCGTGCACTCATGGGTGCCAACATGCAGCGCCAGGCCGTGCCGCTGGTCCGTTCCGAGGCTCCGTTCGTGGGCACCGGCATGGAACGCGCCGCAGCCGTCGACGCCGGTGATGTCACCATCGCGAAGAAGGCCGGTGTGGTCACCGAGGTTTCCGCCGAGCTCGTCATCATGCTCAACGACGACGGCACGGAAACCAACTACCGCATCAACAAGTTCGCACGCTCCAACCAGGGCAACTGCTACAACAACCGCGTCCTGGTGAACGAAGGCCAGCGCCTGGAAGTTGGCGGCATCATCGCCGACGGCCCGGCAACGGACCAGGGCGAACTCGCCCTCGGCAAGAACCTGCTCGTGGCATTCATGTCATGGGAAGGCCACAACTTCGAGGACGCCATCATCCTCTCGCAGCGCATTGTTGCCGAGGACGTTCTTTCCTCCATCCACATCGAGGAGCACGAGATCGATGCCCGCGACACCAAGCTTGGTGCCGAGGAAATCACCCGTGACATCCCCAACGTGTCCGAGGAAGTCCTGGCAGGCCTGGACGAGCGCGGCATCATCCACATCGGTGCCGAGGTTGAAGCAGGAGACATCCTGGTCGGAAAGGTCACCCCGAAGGGTGAAACCGAGCTGACCCCTGAAGAGCGCCTGCTGCGCGCCATCTTCGGTGAGAAGTCCCGCGAAGTCCGCGACACCTCCCTGAAGGTGCCCCACGGCGAGTCCGGCACCGTCATCGGCGTGCGCGTCTTCGACCGCGACAACGACGACGAGCTGCCCCCGGGCGTGAACCAGCTGGTCCGTGTCTACGTGGCCGCCAAGCGCAAGATCACCGACGGCGACAAGCTCGCCGGCCGCCACGGCAACAAGGGTGTTATCTCCAAGATCCTCCCGATCGAGGACATGCCCTTCCTTGCCGACGGCACCCCCGTTGATATCGTCCTGAACCCGCTGGGTGTCCCGGGCCGTATGAACGTGGGCCAGGTGCTCGAAACGCACCTCGGCTGGGTTGCCAAGACCGGTTGGAAGATCGAAGGCGAGCCCGAGTGGGTCAAGCAGCTGCCGAACCTGCCGCGCGAAAGTGGCCAGACCACTGTTGCAACGCCGGTGTTCGACGGTGCCCGCGAAGAGGAAATCACGGGCCTGCTGGACTCCACCAACCCGACCCGCGACGGCGAACGCCTGATCAACTCCTCGGGCAAGACCCGTTTGTTCGACGGCCGCTCCGGCGAGCCGTTCCCGGATCCGATCTCGGTCGGCTACATGTACATCCTGAAGCTCCACCACCTGGTGGACGACAAGATCCACGCGCGCTCCACCGGCCCGTACTCCATGATCACGCAGCAGCCGCTGGGTGGTAAGGCACAGTTCGGTGGCCAGCGCTTCGGTGAAATGGAAGTGTGGGCGCTCGAAGCTTACGGCGCCGCCTACACGCTCCAGGAACTCCTCACGATCAAGTCCGATGACATCCACGGTCGTGTGAAGGTCTACGAAGCCATCGTCAAGGGCGAGAACATCCCCGAGCCGGGCGTTCCCGAGTCCTTCAAGGTCTTGATCAAGGAAATGCAGTCGCTGTGCCTGAACGTGGAAGTCCTCTCCACGGACGGAACCACAATTGAAATGCGTGACTCTGATGACGCAGTCTTCACGGCTGCGGAGGAACTGGGTATCGATCTGTCCCGTGCAGAGCCCAGTTCCGTAGAAGAGGTCTAAGGAGGCGTACGACGGCGGGTGAGCCCCGCCGTCGTACCTCACCTTCCTCATCCCGCACCTAAACGGCCGGTGGTTGAGTTTGTCGAAACCCCGGTGCCGCAAAGACTTCAGAATTTAGAGAACAAGAGAGAACAGGGACCATATGTCCAGCGAATCCTCCTTCGGCCTCATGCAGATCGGCCTCGCCACCGCGGAAGACATCCGCGGCTGGTCTTACGGCGAGGTTAAGAAGCCGGAAACCATCAACTACCGCACGCTCAAGCCCGAGAAGGACGGCCTCTTCTGCGAGAAGATCTTCGGCCCGTCCCGGGACTGGGAATGCTACTGCGGCAAGTACAAGCGCGTGCGCTTCAAGGGCATCATCTGTGAGCGTTGTGGCGTTGAAGTCACCCGCGCAAAGGTACGCCGCGAACGCATGGGCCACATTGAGCTGGCCGCTCCCGTCACGCACATCTGGTACTTCAAGGGTGTTCCCTCCCGCCTGGGCTACCTCCTTGACCTGGCGCCGAAGGACCTCGAGAAGGTCATCTACTTCGCTGCCTACATGATCACCAGCGTTGACGAGGCTGCCCGCCACGAGGAACTGCCCAACCTGCAGGTTGAGCACGACATCGAGAAGAAGCAGCTGATCGACAACCGCGACGGCGACATCGCTGCCATCGCCCGCGACCTTGAAGGCGAGATTGCCCGCCTTGAAGGTGAAGGCGCCAAGGCTGCCGACAAGAAGAAGGCCCGCGACTCCGCCGACCGCCAGATGGCCAACGTGCGCAAGCGCGCCGACGCCGACATCGAGCGCCTCGAGCAGGTCTGGGACCGCTTCAAGAACCTCAAGGTCGCCGACCTCGAAGGTGACGAAGGCCTGTACCGCGAGCTGCGGGACCGCTACGGCATGTACTTCGAAGGCTCCATGGGTGCCGAAGCCATCAAGAAGCGCCTTGAAGGCTTCGACATGCAGGCCGAGTCCGACCTGCTGCGCGAGATCATTGCCACCGGCAAGGGCCAGCGCAAGACCCGTGCCCTCAAGCGCCTCAAGGTGGTCAACGCGTTCCTGACCACCAACAACAGCCCGCTTGGCATGGTCCTGGACGCCGTCCCGGTGATCCCGCCGGAACTGCGCCCCATGGTCCAGCTGGACGGTGGCCGCTTCGCGACCTCCGACCTCAACGACCTGTACCGCCGTGTGATCAACCGCAACAACCGCCTCAAGCGCCTGCTTGACCTGGGTGCTCCGGAGATCATCGTCAACAACGAGAAGCGCATGCTTCAGGAAGCTGTTGACAGCCTCTTCGACAACGGCCGCCGCGGCCGTCCGGTCACCGGACCGGGCAACCGCCCCCTGAAGTCCCTGAGCGACATGCTCAAGGGCAAGCAGGGCCGTTTCCGCCAGAACCTCCTTGGCAAGCGCGTGGACTACTCCGGCCGTTCGGTCATCGTGGTCGGCCCGCAGCTGAAGCTGCACCAGTGCGGCCTGCCCAAGCAGATGGCGCTGGAGCTCTTCAAGCCGTTCGTGATGAAGCGCCTGGTTGACCTCAACCACGCCCAGAACATCAAGTCGGCCAAGCGCATGGTGGAGCGTTACCGTCCGCAGGTCTGGGACGTGCTCGAAGAGATCATCACCGAACACCCGGTGCTGCTCAACCGTGCACCTACCCTGCACCGCCTCGGCATCCAGGCGTTCGAGCCGCAGCTTGTTGAAGGCAAGGCCATCCAGCTTCACCCGCTGGTGTGTGGCGCCTTCAACGCTGACTTCGACGGCGACCAGATGGCAGTCCACCTGCCGCTGAGCCCCGAGGCCCAGGCTGAGGCCCGCATCCTGATGCTGTCCTCGAACAACATCCTGAAGCCCTCTGACGGACGCCCGGTCACCCTGCCCTCGCAGGATATGATCATCGGCCTCTACCACCTGACCACCAAGCGTGTCGGTTCAGCTGGCGAAGGCCGCGTCTTCGGCTCGGTAGCCGAGGCCATCATGGCCTACGACCTGCACGAGCTGCACTTGAACTCCAAGGTCAAAATCCGTCTTGAGGGCTTTGTCCCTTACGCCGGATGGGAAGCTCCGGAAGGCTGGGAGCAGGGTCAGCCCGCGCTGGTCGAGACCTCCCTCGGACAGGTGCTCTTCAACGAGACCCTGCCGGCCGACTACCCGTGGGTTGAGAACGTTGCGGACAAGGGCGAACTGTCCACGATCGTCAACGATCTCGCCGAGCGCTACCCGAAGGTGGTCACGGCGGCAACGCTGGACAACCTGAAGGATGCCGGTTTCTACTGGGCCACCCGTTCAGGCGTCACCGTTGCGATCTCGGATATTGAGGTGCCTAAGGCCAAGCCGCAGATCCTCGCAGGTTACGAGGAGCGGGCCGCCAAGATCCAGGGCCAGTACGACAAGGGCCTGATCGACGACGACGAGCGTCGCCAGGAACTGATCGAGATCTGGAACAAGGCAACCAACGAGATCGCCCAGGCGATGCGTGACAGCCTGTCGCCGATGAACACCATCAACCGCATGGTGTCCTCCGGTGCACGTGGTAACTGGATGCAGGTCCGCCAGATCGCGGGTATCCGTGGCCTGGTGGCCAACCCGAAGGGTGAGATCATCCCGCGTCCCATCAAGTCCTCCTACCGCGAGGGCCTGTCGGTGCTGGAATACTTCATCGCCACCCACGGTGCCCGTAAGGGTCTGGCTGACACCGCTCTGCGTACCGCCAACTCGGGTTACCTGACCCGTCGTCTGGTGGACGTGTCCCAGGACGTCATCGTCCGCGAAGAGGACTGCGGCACCGAGCGTGGCCTGGTCACGCCCATCGCCGTGGCCGATTCGAACGGTGAGCTGGTCCTGGACGAGAACGTCGAGAACAGTGCCTACGCACGTACGCTCGCCGTCGACGTCGTGGACTCCGAGGGCAAGGTCCTCGCGGCTGCCGGCACCGACTGCGGCGACGTGGTGATCGATGAACTGTTCAAGGCTGGCATCACCGAGGTCAAGGTCCGCTCCGTACTCACGTGTGAGTCCAGCGTCGGCACCTGCGCCTTGTGCTACGGCCGTTCGCTGGCCACCGGCAAGACCGTGGACATCGGTGAGGCTGTGGGCATCATCGCTGCACAGTCCATCGGTGAGCCCGGTACCCAGCTGACCATGCGTACGTTCCACACCGGTGGTGCTGTTTCCGCCAGCGGCGGCGACGACATCACCCAGGGTCTGCCCCGTATCCAGGAGCTTTTCGAAGCCCGTACTCCGAAGGGTGTTGCACCGATTGCAGAAGCAGCCGGCCGCATCGCCATCGAAGAGTCCGAGCGCCAGATGCGCCTGGTTATCACTCCCGATGACGGAACCGAAGAGATCGCCTACCCGGTCCTGCGCCGTTCACGCCTGCTGATCGAAGATGGCGACCACGTCACCGTCGGCCAGAAGCTGATCAACGGACCGGTCGATCCCAAGCAGGTCCTGCGCATCATGGGTCCGCGTGCGGCACAGAAGTTCCTGGTGGACGAGGTCCAGGGCGTGTACCGCAGCCAGGGCATCGGTATCCACGACAAGCACGTCGAGGTTATCGTGCGCCAGATGCTGCGCCGCGTCACGGTCATCGAGTCCGGCGAATCGGACCTGCTGCCCGGCGAGCTCGCCGAGCGCAGCCGCTTCGAGGAGGCCAACCGCCGCGTTGTGTCCGAGGGCAAGACTCCGGCTTCCGGACGTCCTGAGCTCATGGGTATCACCAAGGCGTCCCTGGCCACCGAGTCCTGGCTGTCGGCAGCTTCCTTCCAGGAGACCACCCGCGTCCTGACGCAGGCGGCCATGGAAGGCAAGAGCGATCCGCTGCTCGGCCTCAAGGAGAACGTCATCATCGGTAAGCTGATCCCGGCCGGCACGGGCCTCCCGCGCTACACCGAGGTCACCGTGGAGCCCACTGAAGAAGCGAAGGCCAACCTGTTCACCGGCCCCAGCGCGTTCAGTGACTTCTCGTACGACACCCTGGGCGGCGACGGAGCTCCTGAGTTCCACGCCATCCCGCTGGATGACTACGACCTGGGTAACGACTTCCGCTAAGCGTCCCTAGGAAGGCCCCGTCCCCACTCCGGTGGGGGCGGGGCCTTTCGTATACACCCAATTAAGCCGCAGGATCAAGCCGTGCTAGAATTTATGTAATTGTTTGTGTGGCAGTGGATGAAGGCCGCCGCAGCATCATTTTGGTTTTGTTCTCATGATGTTGGGTGTGAGCTTGTTTCCGGGTTGCGGGCTAGGTGCGCAACGAATGCCACGCTTTTGCACGCCTAAGTTCAATCCTAGACATCCAGGCTGCAGGAACAACGCCAAAATCGGTGCAGTGACGGTTGACGCCTCGATGCGCCGGTAGAGATCAAACCAACGGAGAACACGAGAGTGCCTACGATTAACCAGCTGGTCCGCAAGGGCCGCACGCCGAAGGTCAAAAAGACCAAGGCTCCCGCGCTTGCCGGCAGCCCGATGCGCCGCGGTGTTTGCACCCGCGTTTACACGACCACCCCGAAGAAGCCGAACTCGGCTCTGCGTAAGGTGGCCCGTGTGCGCCTCAACGGCGGCATTGAAGTCACCGCCTACATCCCCGGTGTAGGACACAACCTGCAGGAGCACTCCATTGTGCTCGTCCGCGGTGGTCGTGTGAAGGACCTCCCGGGTGTCCGCTACAAGATCGTCCGTGGCGCCCTCGATACCCAGGGTGTGAAGAACCGTAAGCAGGCCCGCAGCCGCTACGGCGCAAAGATGGAGAAGAAGTAATATGCCTCGCAAGGGTCCGGCCCCCAAGCGGCCGCTCGTACTAGATCCCGTTTACGGCTCCCCGCTGGTTACCCAGCTCATCAACAAGGTGCTCGTTGACGGCAAGAAGTCCACTGCAGAGCGCATCGTCTACGGTGCCCTCGAAGGCGCCCGCGCCAAGTCCGGCGGCGACCCCGTAGCAGCCCTCAAGAAGGCCATGGACAACGTCAAGCCTTCCCTCGAGGTCCGCTCCCGCCGCGTCGGCGGCGCCACCTACCAGGTTCCGGTTGAGGTCAAGCCGGGCCGCTCCACCGCACTCGCCCTGCGCTGGCTGGTTGGCTACTCCAAGGCCCGCCGCGAAAAGACGATGACCGAGCGCCTCCAGAACGAAATCCTGGATGCCTCCAACGGTCTCGGTGCCGCTGTGAAGCGTCGCGAAGACACCCACAAGATGGCCGAGTCCAACAAGGCCTTCGCACACTACCGCTGGTAATACTTCCCGGACGCCGCCGGCTCTCACGGGCCGGCGGCGAACGTGTAGTCCATCCGAAAGGGAGACACCGTGGCACAGGACGTGCTTACCGACCTTAGTAAGGTCCGCAATATCGGCATCATGGCCCACATTGATGCCGGCAAGACCACCACCACCGAGCGCATCCTGTTCTACACGGGTGTGAACCACAAGATCGGCGAAACGCACGACGGCGCTTCGACGACTGACTGGATGGAACAGGAAAAGGAACGCGGCATCACCATCACGTCTGCCGCCGTGACCTGCTTCTGGGAAAACAACCAGATCAACATCATCGACACCCCCGGCCACGTTGACTTCACCGTTGAGGTTGAGCGCTCCCTGCGCGTCCTCGACGGTGCCGTTGCAGTCTTCGATGGCAAGGAAGGCGTTGAGCCGCAGTCTGAGACCGTTTGGCGCCAGGCTGACAAGTACAACGTTCCGCGCATCTGCTTCGTCAACAAGATGGACAAGCTCGGTGCCGACTTCTACTTCACCGTAGACACCATCATCAGCCGCCTGGGTGCCAAGCCGCTCGTTATGCAGCTGCCCATCGGTGCCGAGAACGACTTCATCGGCGTCGTGGACCTGCTCTACATGCGTGCACTGGTGTGGCCCGGCGATGCCAAGGGTGACGTCACCATGGGTGCCAAGTACGAGATCCAGGAGATCCCGGCTGACCTGCAGGCAAAGGCTGAGGAGTACCGCGCAGCGCTCGTTGAAGCCGTTGCAGAGTCCTCCGAAGAGCTCATGGAGAAGTACCTCGAAGGCGAAGAGATCTCGATTGACGAGCTCAAGGCCGGCATCCGCAAGATGACCATCAACTCCGAGCTGTACCCGGTGTTCTGTGGCTCCGCGTTCAAGAACCGTGGCGTTCAGCCCATGCTCGATGCAGTGGTGGACTACCTGCCGAACCCGCTCGACGTCCCCCCGATGGTCGGCCACGATCCTCGCGACGAAGAGAAGGAACTGACCCGCAAGCCTTCCTCTGAAGAGCCGTTCTCCGCTCTGGCCTTCAAGATCGCTGCACACCCCTTCTTCGGCCAGCTCACCTTCATCCGCGTGTACTCCGGTCACGTGGAAGCAGGCGCCCAGGTGGTCAACTCCACCAAGGGCAAGAAGGAGCGCATCGGCAAGCTGTTCCAGATGCACGCCAACAAGGAAATGCCTGTTGAGGGCGCTACCGCCGGCCACATCTATGCAGCCATCGGTCTGAAGGACACCACCACGGGTGACACCCTGTGTGATTCCAGCAACCAGATCGTGCTCGAGTCCATGAGCTTCCCGGAGCCCGTGATCTCGGTCGCCATCGAGCCGAACACCAAGGGTGACCAGGAGAAGCTCTCCACGGCCATCCAGAAGCTCTCGGCTGAGGACCCCACCTTCCAGGTGTCCCTCAACGAAGACACCGGCCAGACCATCATCGCCGGCATGGGCGAGCTCCACCTGGACATCCTGGTGGACCGCATGCGCCGCGAGTTCAAGGTCGAGGCAAACGTGGGCAAGCCCCAGGTTGCTTACCGCGAAACCATCAAGCGCGCCGTCGAACGCCACGACTACACGCACAAGAAGCAGACCGGTGGTTCGGGCCAGTTCGCAAAGATCCAGATTGCGATCGAGCCGATGGACACCTCCGAGGGCGAGCTGTACGAGTTCGAGAACAAGGTCACCGGTGGCCGCGTTCCCCGCGAGTACATCCCGTCGGTTGACGCCGGTATCCAGGATGCACTGAACGACGGCGTCCTGGCCGGTTACCCGGTTGTCGGCATCAAGGCCACGCTGATTGACGGCGCGTACCACGATGTTGACTCCTCGGAAATGGCGTTCAAGATCGCCGGCCGTATGGCTTTCAAGGAAGCCGCACGCAAGGCGAACCCGGTTCTGCTCGAACCGCTGATGGATGTCGAGGTCCGCACCCCTGAGGAATACATGGGTGAAGTTATCGGTGACCTCAACTCCCGCCGTGGCCAGATGCAGTCCATGGAAGATGCACAGGGCGTCAAGGTTATCCGTGCGCACGTTCCGCTGTCCGGCATGTTCGGCTACATCGGTGACCTGCGTTCGAAGACCCAGGGCCGTGCTGTTTACTCCATGACGTTCAACAGCTACGCCGAGGTCCCGAAGGCAGTTGCCGACGAGATCATCCAGAAGACCCGCGGCGAATAGTCTTCGGACTTTCGCAGCGAACAAATTCGGGTGCGCTTGCCGGTAACGGAAAGCACAGCCGGTGCAGGTGGCCGGGTACGGTCGGATCCATCCGGTCAAGCCGGTTCCCGGCCATCTGCACGAACAGGCTCTAGGGACTAGTATTAGTTCCTGAATCTGCAATTTCACCAATCCAAAGCCCCCCAAGTAGACTTACCTGAGTTTCTGCCGCGACAAGCGCGGTTGAAGGGTATGTCATTTGAAAACGTTCTAGGAGGAACCTGTGGCAAAGGCAAAGTTCGAGCGGACTAAGCCGCACGTTAACATCGGCACCATTGGTCACGTTGACCACGGTAAGACGACGTTGACGGCCGCCATTTCCAAGGTGCTGTACGACAAGTACCCGACTCTCAACGAGAAGCGTGACTTCGCGTCGATCGACTCTGCTCCCGAAGAGCGTCAGCGCGGCATTACCATCAACATCTCCCACGTTGAGTACCAGACCGAGAAGCGCCACTACGCACACGTAGACGCTCCGGGTCACGCTGACTACATCAAGAACATGATCACCGGTGCTGCCCAGATGGACGGTGCAATCCTCGTGGTTGCCGCCACTGACGGCCCGATGGCACAGACCCGCGAGCACGTTCTGCTCGCCCGCCAGGTTGGTGTTCCCTACCTGCTGGTCGCGCTGAACAAGTCCGACATGGTTGACGATGAGGAACTGCTGGACCTCGTTGAAATGGAAGTTCGTGAGCTCCTGAGCTCCCAGGGCTTCGATGGCGACGAAGCACCGGTTGTTCGCGTTTCCGGCCTGAAGGCCCTGGAAGGCGACCCCGAGTGGGTCAAGTCCGTTGAGGACCTGATGGCAGCTGTGGATGAGTCCGTTCCGGACCCCATCCGCGACCGCGACAAGCCCTTCCTGATGCCGATCGAAGACGTCTTCACCATCACCGGCCGTGGCACCGTTGTTACGGGCCGCGCCGAGCGTGGAACCCTCGCCATCAACTCCGAGGTCGAGATCGTCGGCATCCGCCCGGTCCAGAAGACCACGGTTACCGGTATCGAGATGTTCCACAAGCAGCTCGACGAAGCATGGGCCGGCGAGAACTGTGGCCTCCTGCTCCGCGGTCTGAAGCGCGACGATGTCGAGCGTGGCCAGGTTGTCGTCAAGCCGGGTTCCATCACCCCGCACACCGACTTCGAGGCTAACGTCTACATCCTCTCCAAGGACGAAGGCGGGCGTCACAACCCGTTCTACTCCAACTACCGCCCGCAGTTCTACTTCCGTACCACGGACGTAACCGGCGTTATCACCCTGCCCGAGGGCACGGAAATGGTTATGCCTGGCGACAACACTGAGATGACCGTTGCGCTCATCCAGCCCATCGCTATGGAAGAGGGCCTCGGCTTCGCAATCCGCGAAGGCGGCCGCACCGTTGGTTCAGGACGCGTTACCAAGATCAACAAGTAATTCTTGCTGAACTGAAGGACGGCCCCGCTGCTTATGCAGCGGGGCCGTTCCTTTTGTTTAAGCAGTCCCCTGATACTGTTGCTGGACCGAAAGGAGTTCATCATGGGATGGCTTATTTTCCTGATCATCGCGGTTGCGGTGGTGGCCGGTGTGTTCTGGGCCAAGAAGCACTTCCGCCACGAGATTGACCGCGCCAAGCGGATCAACCGGGCGAACAAAAACCAGTAGGCAGGGACGCTAACCCTGAAGGGCCCGCCGGGCCTTGCTCAACTCCTGGTACCAGTAGAACGACTCTTTCGGGGTTCTCTCCTGCGTCTCAAAGTCGACGTGAATTAACCCGAATCGTTGGGAGTACCCTGCGGCCCATTCGAAATTGTCCATCAGGGTCCACACGTAGTAGCCCCGCAGGTCCACCCCTGACGCGGGGCCGCCGGGAGACGTCGCATCCAGCGCAGCCCGCAGGTGCGATGAAAGGTAGTGCACCCGGTCCTCATCCTGAAGGGGGCCGGACACCTGGTCAGGTTCGGGGAAACTCGCTCCGCCTTCTGTGATGTACACCGGCGGCAGCGCCTCCCCGTACCGGTCCTGCAGCTCCTTCAGCAGGACGCCAAGGTGGTCGGGAGCCACTGGCCACCCGAACCCGGTGCTGCTGTACTCGGGATACCCCACTTCGTGGAAGGGGAGCCGGGCCACGGCCTTGTGCGTATTAGCCGGAATAGGGGTCACGCCGCGGCCCAGAGCCACCTTCACGGGGAAGTAGTAATTGAGGCCGTAGAAATCCAGCGGCTGGTGGATGGTGCGCAGGTCTGCATCGGAGATCCGGCCGATGGACCGAAGCCACGGCCTGGCATACAGCGGCAGGCTGGGATAGCGGCCCAGCAGGACGGGGTCTGCGTAGATCCTGTTCATCAGCAGGTCGTACATCCGGGCCACCAGCCTGTCCCCGGGCTTCTTCGAGGCTGCATGGATCGGCGAGTGCAGGTTGGTGACACCCACACCCCCCTTGACTCCGGCAGCGCGCAGCGCCTGCGCCCCGAGTCCATGCGCAAGAAGCTGGTGGTGGATGGACGGCAGGGCGTCAAACATGAGCGTATGGCCCGGGGCGTGGACGCCCAGGGCGTAACCGTTCAGCGTGACCGAGACCGGTTCGTTGAGCGTGACCCACTGGGCCACGCGGTCCCCGTAGCGTTGCCCCGCCGCAGCGGCATACTCACCGAACCGTTCGGCTGTTTCGCGGTTCATCCAGCCGCCGCGGTGTTCCAGCGGCAGGGGAGTGTCCCAGTGATACAGCGTGGCCATGGGAGAGATCCCGGCCTCCAGCAGCTGGTCGATCAGCCGGTCATAGAAATCCAGCCCCTCGGCGTTGAAGCTTCCCCGGCCCTCCGGCTGGATCCTCGGCCAGGACAAGGAGAAGCGGTAGGAGTCCACGCCCAGCTCCTGCAGCAGGGCGATGTCCTCCGGGAGGCGGTTGTAGTGGTCGCAGGCCACGGCGGGGGAGTGCCCGTCCATAATGCTGCCGGGCTTCTCCGCGAAGGCGTCCCAGCCAGACGGTCCCCGGCCTCCGGCGCTCAGCGCTCCTTCGATCTGGAAGGCGGCTGCGGCCACCCCCAAAGTGAACGACGGCGGCATGCGGCTGGCCAGTTCCGTCACGGATTCGGTGCTTTCCAGCGTCATGCCCCTATCATCCGTTCCGGCGTTGCCGTTGGCAATGTTCCCGCCATCGGCTGCCGATAGGGCCGATTCGCTTCTGGAGCCAATATCCGGCATACTAGATGAGTTGTTCAAGCGCTTCTTCGCGTCCCGATCCGGATAATGCCGGGTGTCAGGGTCCAAGTGGAAGACCAAACATAACCCACTCCCCATGGATTAGCGGATTTGTATGCGTGCCAAGCGCGACACGCCCGACCGCGGGGGTCGGTTGCGCCGGCAAGGTGAGGAACCCGGATTCATCCGGATTCAGTTTGTGCGGCGGGTGGTAGTTACGACTTCAAATGCTTCGGCAGCCATACAACACGTAAGTAAACAGAGCAGCATTTACTGAAAGAGAGTCAGGCGACATGGCGGGACAAAAAATCCGCATCCGGCTGAAGTCATACGACCACGAGGTCATTGACACTTCAGCACGGAAGATCGTTGAGACGGTCACGCGCGCAGGCGCAACGGTAGTGGGCCCCGTGCCGCTGCCTACGGAGAAGAACGTGTACTGCGTGATCCGCTCTCCGCACAAGTACAAGGACAGCCGCGAGCACTTTGAAATGCGCACGCACAAGCGTCTTATCGACATCATCGATCCCACGCCGAAGGCTGTTGACTCGCTCATGCGTCTCGACCTGCCGGCAGACGTGAACATCGAAATCAAGCTGTAGGGAGGTGCTGAGAGACTATGACCGCAACCCGTAACGTAAAGGGCCTGCTGGGCACGAAGCTCGGCATGACCCAGGTCTGGGACGAGAACAACAAGCTCATCCCCGTCACTGTGGTCCAGGCAGATTCGAACGTCATCACCCAGCTGCGCAACGCAGAAGCTGATGGCTACGTAGCCGTTCAGATCGGCTACGGCCAGATCGATCCCCGCAAGGTCACCAAGCCGCTGGCTGGTCACTTTGAGAAGGCAGGCGTCACGCCTCGCCGCCACGTCGTCGAACTTCGTACCGCAGATGCTGCCGAGTACGAGCTGGGCCAGGAGCTCTCCGTAGAGGTCTTCGAAGCCGGCCAGAAGATCGACGTCATCGGCACCACCAAGGGTAAGGGCTTCGCCGGTGTTATGAAGCGTCACGGCTTCCACGGCGTTGGAGCTTCCCACGGTGCCCACAAGAACCACCGTAAGCCCGGTTCAATCGGTGGCGCATCCACCCCGAGCCGCGTCTTCAAGGGCATGAAAATGGCCGGCCGCATGGGCGCCGTTCGTCACACCACGCTGAACCTCACGGTTCACGCGGTTGACGTCGAGAAGTCGCTGCTCCTTATCAAGGGTGCCGTTCCCGGCGCCCGCGGCCAGGTCGTCCTCGTACGCACCGCCGTGAAGGGAGCCTAGTTCAATGGCTAACACTGTCCAGGTCAACCTGCCTGCAGAGATCTTCGACGTTCAGACCAACGTGCCGCTGCTGCACCAGGTTGTCGTTGCCCAGCTCGCTGCTGCTCGCCAGGGTACCCACAAGACCAAGACCCGCGCTGAAGTTTCCGGTGCAGGACGTAAGCCGTTCAAGCAGAAGGGCACCGGCCGCGCCCGTCAGGGTTCCATCCGTGCTCCGCACATGACCGGCGGTGGCGTTGTCCACGGTCCCACCCCGCGTGACTACAGCCAGCGCACCCCCAAGAAGATGATTGCTGCTGCACTGCGCGGCGCACTGTCTGACCGGGCGCGCAACGGACGCATCCACGTTGTTGCCGAACTGGTTGAGGGCACCAAGCCGTCCGCCAAGACTGCACTCGCAACGCTGCGCGGCGTTTCCGACCGCAAGAACCTGCTGGTTGTCATCGAGCGCGCCAACGACGTTGCTGCACTGTCCGTGCGCAACCTCGCCGGTGTTCACGTTCTGTACTCAGACCAGCTGAACACCTACGACGTTCTCGTGTCTGATGACGTTGTCTTCACCAAGGCTGCCTACGAAGCATTCGTTGCGGGCAAGGCAGTGGCAAAGAACGAGGAGGATGCCAAGTGAGTGCAGCCACCATCAAGGATCCCCGCGACGTCGTGCTTGCACCCGTCGTGTCGGAAAAGAGCTACGGCCTGATCGACGAGGGCAAGTACACCTTCCTGGTGGACCCCCGTTCGAACAAGACCGAGATCAAGCTGGCCGTGGAGAAGATTTTCTCCGTCAAGGTCGAATCGATCAACACCATCAACCGTGCCGGTAAGCGCAAGCGCACCAAATTCGGATGGGGTACCCGCAAGAACACCAAGCGTGCGATTGTCACCCTCAAAGAAGGCACTATCGACATCTTCGGCGGTCCGCTCGCGTAGCGGAGACCACTTTAACGAGGAAATAAATTATGGGAATCCGTAAATACAAGCCGACTACCCCGGGCCGTCGTGGCTCGAGCGTAGCGGACTTCACCGAAATTACGCGGTCGACGCCGGAAAAGTCGTTGGTACGTCCGCTGCCCAAAAAGGGCGGCCGTAACAACACCGGTAAGATCACCACCCGTCACAAGGGTGGCGGACACAAGCGCCAGTACCGTCTGATCGACTTCCGTCGCCACGACAAGGACGGCGTTGACGCCCGCGTTGCTGAAATCGAGTACGATCCGAACCGCACGGCTCGCATCGCCCTCCTGCACTACGTTGATGGCACCAAGCGTTACATCATCGCCCCGAACAAGCTGTCCCAGGGTGACTTCGTAGAGGCAGGTGCCAACGCTGACATCAAGCCTGGCAACAACCTGCCCCTGCGCAACATCCCGGTGGGTACCGTTATCCACGCAGTTGAACTGCGTCCGGGTGGCGGCGCCAAGATGGGCCGCTCCGCCGGTGCATCCATCCAGCTCGTCGCCAAGGAAGGCCGCTTCGCCCAGCTGCGTCTGCCTTCCGGTGAAATCCGCAACGTTGACGTGCGCTGCCGCGCAACCGTCGGCGAGGTGGGCAACGCCGAGCAGTCGAACATCAACTGGGGCAAGGCCGGCCGTATGCGCTGGAAGGGCGTCCGCCCGACCGTCCGTGGTGTCGCCATGAACCCGGTTGACCACCCGCACGGTGGTGGCGAGGGTAAGACGTCCGGTGGACGTAACCCCGTCAACCCGAACGGTAAGCGGGAAGGCCGCACGCGCCGCCCCAACAAAGAGAGCGACAAGCTAATTGTTCGTCGCCGTCGTACTGGCAAGAACAAGCGATAGGAGCCTGGACACATGCCACGCAGCCTGAAAAAAGGTCCTTTCGTTGACCAGCACCTCTTTGTGAAGGTGGACAGGGAAAACGAAAAGGGCACCAAGAACGTCATCAAGACCTGGTCCCGCCGTTCGATGATCATCCCCGACATGCTCGGGCACACGATCGCCGTACACGACGGACGCAAGCACATCCCGGTGTTTGTCACTGAGTCGATGGTCGGGCACAAGCTCGGCGAATTCGCTCCCACGCGGACATTCCGCGGCCATGTCAAGGACGACCGTAAGGGCAAGCGCCGCTAGGCGCCTGCACTTACGTCAAAGACGAGAGAAGGAAAGCAATGGAAGCCAAGGCAATTGCGCGCCACATCCGCGTAACGCCTATGAAGGCCCGGCGCGTCGTCAACCTTGTTCGTGGTTTGCAAGCGAATGAGGCTCTGGCAATTCTGAAGTTTGCCCCGCAGGCAGCTTCGGAGCCGGTATTCAAGGTAGTTCAGTCGGCAATCTCCAACGCCCGGGTCCTCGCGGACCGCGACGGCGTGGCGTTTGACGAAGGCGACCTCATCATCAGCGCAGCGTTTGTTGATGAAGGCCCGACCATGAAGCGGTTCCAGCCGCGTGCCCAGGGTCGTGCATTTCAGATCAAGAAGCGCACCAGCCACATCACCGTGGTAGTCGCTACCCCGGAGAAAGAGGAGGCTCGCTAAGTGGGACAGAAAGTAAACCCGCATGGGTTCCGACTCGGCATCACCACCGATCACGTATCGCACTGGTTCGCTGACAGCACCAAGGTTGGCCAGCGGTACAAGGACTTCGTTCGCGAGGACATCCGCATCCGCCAGCTCATGTCCACGGGCATGGAGCGCGCCGGTATCGCCAAGGTTGAGATCGAGCGCACCCGTGACCGTGTCCGCGTGGACATCCACACGGCCCGCCCGGGCATCGTCATCGGCCGCCGTGGAGCAGAAGCAGACCGCATCCGCGGCGAGCTCGAAAAGCTCACCGGCAAGCAGGTCCAGCTGAACATCCTCGAGGTCAAGAACCCCGAGATGGAAGCACAGCTTGTTGCCCAGGGCGTTGCTGAGCAGCTGACTTCACGTGTGGCATTCCGCCGCGCTATGAAGAAGGCCATGCAGTCCGCACAGCGTGCAGGTGCCAAGGGCATCCGTATCGCCTGCTCGGGTCGACTGGGTGGCGCTGAAATGTCCCGCTCGGAGTTCTACCGCGAAGGCCGTGTGCCCCTGCACACCCTCCGCGCGAACATCGACTACGGCTTCTACGAAGCCAAGACCACCTTCGGCCGCATTGGCGTGAAGGTCTGGATCTACAAGGGCGACGTCACCGCCAAGGAACTGGCCCAGCAGGCCGCTTCCGCCCCGTCCCGTGGACGTGGCCCCAGCGATCGCCCGGGCCGCCCGGGTGGCGCTGACCGTGGTGACCGCCGCCGTCGCAACGACCGTCCGGCCGCCGACGCAGCTCCTGCTGCAGAGGCTCCGGCCGCTGAAGCTGCTGCTCCGGCAGTAGAAGGAGGACAGGCTTAAATGCTTATCCCACGTCGAGTCAAGCACCGTAAGCAGCACCACCCGGGTCGTTCCGGCGCTGCTACGGGCGGCACCAAGGTCTCCTTCGGTGAGTACGGCATCCAGGCCCTGAGCCCGGCATACGTCACGAACCGTCAGATCGAATCCGCTCGTATCGCGATGACCCGCCACATCAAGCGTGGCGGTAAGGTCTGGATCAACATCTACCCGGACCGTCCCCTCACCAAGAAGCCTGCCGAAACCCGCATGGGTTCCGGTAAGGGTTCACCGGAATGGTGGGTCGCAAACGTCAAGCCGGGTCGCGTTCTCTTTGAGATCTCCGGCGTCGAAGAATCGGTAGCTCGCGAGGCACTGCGCCTGGCAATCCACAAGCTCCCGTTGAAGGCACGCATTCTGCGTCGCGAAGGTGGTGAATAGAAATGGCAGTAGGATCCAAGGATCTGGCTCCCGCACAGCTGGACGGTTTCGACAACGAGCGTCTCGTTGAAGAACTCCGCAAGGCCAAGGAAGAGCTGTTCAACCTGCGTTTCCAGTCCGCCACCGGACAGCTGGAGAACCACGGTCGGCTGCGCGCGGTAAAGAAGGACATCGCCCGCATCTACACCGTTCTCCGTGAGCGCGAGCTGGGCATTCGTGCTGAGGTTGCCGCACCTGTTGTGGAAGCCAAAGAAGAGAAGAAGTCCAAGAAGGCTGCAACCAAGAAGGCCGAGAAGGCTGAAACGGTTGAGACCGAGGAGGATGCCAAGTGAGTGAAAAGGACCAGAACGTGACCGAAACTGCTACCGCAGCCACGGCTGAGCAGCGCGGTTACCGCAAGACGCGTCGCGGCTATGTGGTCTCGGACAAGATGGAAAAGACCATCGTTGTCCAGGTTGAAGACCGCGTGAAGCACGCACTGTACGGCAAGGTCATCCGCCGTACCTCCAAGGTCAAGGCACACGACGAAGAGAACACCGCCGGCATCGGCGACCTCGTTGTCATCGCCGAGACCCGTCCGCTGTCCGCCACCAAGAACTGGCGGCTCGTGGAAATCCTCGAGAAGGCCAAGTAGCACCTGCTGCTTAGCCGGAAGCCCCTGCTCCCTTGGAGCGGGGGCTTCCTCGTTTAACCGGGTTGCCGTCACGATGGCCCACTTTTGCAGGGCGGACGACGACGGCGGGGGCGTCTTTCCGGGGGAAGCGGAACCAAAAGTGGGCTAGAAGGTTGCCGTGCGTGACGCCGTCGTCCGTCCCGCCCCAACGCCCCATCACCTCGCGTCGCCTTTTAGGGGACGCCCCATCACTTCCCGTCGCCCTTTGAAGAACGCGCCATCACCTCTCTTTGGGGTGGCAGGAGGTGATGGCGCGTGGCGGGAAACCCTGCAGGTGGTGATGGCGCGTCTGACGGTGTCAGGCTGGCCCACTTTTGCGGGGCGGACGACGGCGGCGGGGCGTCTTTCCGGGGGGAAGCGGCACCAAAAGTGGGCTAGAAGGTTGCCGTGCGTGACGCCGTCGTCCGTCCCGCCCCGCAACGCTCTCTCACTTAACACCGGATTTTGGCCAACGCTCTCTCACTTCGCTAAGAAAAGTGAGCGAGCGTCAGCAGAAAAGGCGCATCGAGTGAGAGAGCGTCTCAATATTTTCGGCAGGAGGTGATGGCGCGTGGCGGAAACCCTGCAGGAGGTGATGGCGCGTCTGACGGTCAGGGTGGCGCAACTTTTGCGGGACGGACGACGGCGGCGGGGCGTCTTTCCGGGGGAAGCGGCACCAAAAGTGGGCTAAAAGGTTGCCGTGCGTGACGCCGTCGTCCGTCTTGCGGGGGAGCCCTGGCGGTGATATGGGGATGGGCGGAAAACGTGCTAGGATATTGAGTTTGTATGGCGCCTTTCGCGCGCCGTCATCAACCTCGTAAACAAGCGTGCCACGGCATAGTGCCCCCTTGCGCCCAGGACCTGTCCTGGACCGGATGGGAGCAACTGCTTCTGGCACGGGCGTTTAGGCCTGGTCTGGCAAAATCCAGGCAGGTCAAGAGACACCCCGATCAACCGTTCCGCAAGGCTCATTCCGTAGGAAGATTTTCGGTCTGAGAACCGGCGCGACGCAAGGAGTAAATAGTGATTCAGCAGGAGTCGCGACTCAAGGTCGCCGACAACACGGGTGCTAAGGAAATCCTTACCATTCGCGTTCTCGGTGGATCTGGCCGTCGCTACGCAGGCATTGGCGACGTCATTGTCGCAACCGTCAAGGACGCAATCCCGGGCGGCAACGTAAAGAAGGGCGATGTTGTCAAGGCAGTCATCGTCCGTACCAAGAAGGAACGCCGCCGTGCGGATGGTTCCTACATCAAGTTTGACGAGAACGCAGCTGTGATCCTGAAGGCTGACGGTGACCCCCGCGGTACCCGTATCTTCGGACCGGTTGGTCGTGAACTCCGTGACAAGAAGTTCATGAAGATCGTTTCTCTGGCTCCGGAGGTGCTCTAGTCCATGGCTGCAAAGATCAAGAAGGGTGACCTCGTTCAGGTCATCACTGGCGCCAAGGCTGAGCGCGGCGGCGACCGCGGCAAGCAGGGCAAGGTCCTGCGCGTGTTCACCGACACCAATCGCGTGTTGGTTGAAGGCATCAACCGCGTCACCAAGCACACCAAGGTCGGTCAGTCGCAGCGCGGCACCAAGACCGGTGGCATCGAGGTTGTTGAAGCTCCGATCCACATCTCCAACGTGGCTCTGGTAGACCCCTCCACCAAGAAGCCCACCCGCGTCGGCTTCCGCACTGAAACCGTTGAGCGCAACGGCAAGCAGCGCGAAGTGCGCATCCGCGTGGCCAAGAGCTCGGGGAAGGACATCTAATGACTGAGACTCTCGAGACTCCGGCAACGAAGATCGTTCCTCGTCTGAAGACCAAGTACGCCGATTCCATCAAGAGCACGCTCATTGAGGAATTCAAGTACGAAAACGTCAACCAGGTTCCCCGCCTGGTGAAGGTCGTTGTGAACATGGGTGTTGGAGATGCCGCCAAGGACTCCAAGCTGATCGACGGCGCTGTCCGCGACCTGACCCAGATCACCGGCCAGAAGCCGCAGGTAACCAAGGCCCGCAAGTCCATCGCACAGTTCAAGCTGCGCGAAGGCATGCCCATCGGTGCACACGCTACCCTCCGTGGCGACCGTATGTGGGAATTCCTGGACCGCCTCGTGACCCTCGCACTGCCCCGCATCAGGGACTTCCGTGGTCTCTCCGGCAAGCAGTTCGACGGTAACGGCAACTACACCTTCGGTCTGACCGAACAGGTTATGTTCCACGAGATCGACCAGGACAAGATCGACCGCGTCCGCGGTATGGACATCACGGTTGTCACCACTGCCAAGACCGATGACGAAGGCCGCGCGCTGCTCAAAGCGCTTGGTTTCCCGTTCAAGGCCGAAGACTAAACCAACTACATAAAAGGTCCGGCGGTACGGCTTCACACCGAAGCCAGCCCGCGGAAACCGTTATGAGGAAGGGCAAGAGCCCACCATGACAATGACAGATCCTGTCGCAGATATGCTTACGCGTTTGCGCAATGCAAACTCGGCATACCACGATTCCGTGTCCATGCCGTACAGCAAGCTCAAGGCACGCGTTGCTGACATCCTTAAGGCAGAAGGCTTCATCGCCAGCTGGAAGGAAGAAGACGCTGAGGTTGGCAAGAAGCTGACCATCGAGCTCAAGTTCGGACCGAACCGCGAGCGTTCAATCGCTGGCGTTCGCCGTATTTCCAAGCCGGGCCTGCGTGTTTACGCAAAGTCCACCAACCTGCCGCACGTGCTGGGTGGCCTGGGTGTCGCAATCCTGTCCACCTCTTCCGGCCTCCTGACTGACAAGCAGGCCGGCAAGAAGGGCGTGGGCGGCGAAGTCCTCGCTTACGTCTGGTAACGGGAAAGGAAGAGAATAATGTCACGTATTGGACGTCTCCCCATCACCGTTCCTGCCGGCGTTGAGGTCAAGGTTGACGGCTCTGTCGTCAGCGTCAAGGGCACCAAGGGCGAGCTGAACCACACTGTGGCCAGCCCGATCGAGGTCTCCCTGGATGCAGACACCCTGACTGTCGCCCGCCCGAACGACGAGCGCGCCTCCCGTTCACTCCATGGCCTGACCCGCACCCTGATCTCCAACATGATCGAGGGCGTTACCAAGGGCTACGAGAAGAAGCTTGAAATCGTCGGTACCGGTTACCGCGTTCAGGCCAAGGGATCTGACCTTGAGTTCGCTCTTGGTTTCAGCCACCCGGTAAATGTCTCCGCACCGGAGGGCATCACCTTTGCAGTTGAGACCCCGACCAAGCTCTCTGTTTCAGGTATCAACAAGCAGCAGGTCGGCGAGGTTGCTGCCAACATTCGCAAGCTTCGGAAGCCGGACCCCTATAAGGGCAAGGGCATCCGTTACGCCGGCGAAGTCATCCGCCGCAAGGTCGGAAAGGCTGGTAAGTAACCATGGCCATCTCAATTAACAAGAAGCGTACGAACAAGAGCAAGTCTGCTTCGCGCAGCCGCCGCCAGCTTCGTATCCGTAAGCGCATCTCCGGTACGGCTGTACGTCCTCGCCTGGTCGTCAACCGTTCCGCACGCCACGTATTCGTCCAGGTTGTCGATGACACCAAGGGCCTGACCGTAGCGAGCGCCTCCACTCTGGAAGCCGACCTTCGTGCATTCGACGGTGACAAGACTGCCAAGGCCAAGCGCGTTGGCGAACTCGTCGCAGAGCGTGCCAAGGCTGCCGGTATCGAAGCTGTTGTCTTCGACCGCGGTGGTAACAAGTACCACGGCCGGATCGCCGCCGTCGCTGACGGTGCACGTGAAGGTGGGCTGTCACTGTGACGGAAGCAAACAAGGAAAAGGACACTGTGTCTGCAGATCAGAAGGCTACTGAAGCCGTAGCTGCCGCTGAGACCACTGCCCCCGCAGCTGCCGACGACCGCCGTGGCGGCGCTCGTCGCGGCGAGCGTGGCGACCGTGGCCAGGGCCGCGGCGACCGTGGTGGCCGTGGCGGCCGCGACGGCGGCCGTGAAGCCGAGAAGAGCCAGTTCGTAGAGCGCGTTGTCACCATCAACCGCGTCTCCAAGGTGGTCAAGGGTGGTCGTCGCTTCAGCTTCACCGCCCTGGTCGTCGTCGGTGACGGCAACGGCATGGTCGGCGTTGGCTACGGCAAGGCTAAGGAAGTTCCTGCCGCAATCGCGAAGGGCGTAGAAGAGGCCAAGAAGTCCTTCTTCCGCGTTCCCCGCATTGGCAACACCATCCCGCACCGCGTTCAGGGTGAGGCCGCCGCAGGCGTCGTCATGCTGCGTCCGGCTTCCGCCGGTACCGGTGTTATCGCCGGTGGCCCGGTCCGTGCAGTACTGGAGTGCGTGGGCATCCACGACATCCTCTCCAAGTCGCTCGGTTCCTCCAACGCCATCAACATCGTTCACGCGACCGTTGATGCCCTCAAGCGCCTCGAAGAGCCGGCAGCAGTGGCAGCACGCCGCGGCCTGCCCCTCGACGAGATCGCTCCGGCGGCAATGGTGAAGGCACTCCTGAGCCCGAAGGCAGGTGCCTAGTTATGGCTAAGAACCTGATTCCCTCCGACGCCCAGTTGGAGATCACTCAGATCAAGTCCGCCATTGGCGGCAAGCAGAACCAGCGCGACACCCTGCGGTCCCTCGGCCTGAAGCGGATCGGACACACCGTTGTCCGCACCGCCGACGCCGTAACCGTTGGCATGATCAACACGGTTCCGCACCTGGTAAAGGTAGAGGAGGCGAAGTAAATGGCAGAGAACACTCCTGAAAAGGCACAGAGCGCCGCTGCCGAAAAGCAGAGCGCACTGAAGGTTCACCACCTGCGTCCCGCCCCGGGTGCCAAGACCGCCAAGACCCGCGTTGGTCGTGGTGAGGGTTCCAAGGGTAAGACCGCAGGCCGCGGTACGAAGGGTACTGCAGCCCGCTACCAGGTAAAGGCTGGCTTTGCCGGCGGCCAGCTGCCGCTGCACATGCGCCTGCCCAAGCTGCGCGGCTTCAAGAACCCGTTCCGCGTTGAGTTCCAGGTTGTTAACCTGGACAAGCTCAACGAGCTGTTCCCGGAAGGTGGCACTGTCACCGTCGAGAACCTGGTCGAAAAGGGCGCCGTTCGCAAGAACCAGCCCGTCAAGGTGCTGGGCACCGGCGACATCACCGTCAAGGTAGACGTCACCGTCCACGCATTCTCGGCCAGCGCCGCTGAAAAGATCGCTGCAGCAGGCGGAAGCACCACCGCTCTCTAGAGTCGGTGGGTGAAAGCCCGTTGTTGAACTCCCGGTACCGGGGCCCCAGGCCCCGGTGCCGGGAGTTTTTCACATCCGTCGGTCGTGTTTTTCCCGCCATCGGGCGCACGCCGGTGTCCCCGGATTGTTCGCATGGCGCATCCAACCGTTAGACTCGGTTGTTGGGATTCTTAGATCCCGATCACACACTTATATCCACACCACCAGGAGGACGCTTGCTTAGCGCATTTGGCCGGGCCTTTCGCACGCCTGATCTGCGACGCAAGTTGTTGTTCACGCTGGGAATCATCACCATCTTCCGCTTGGGTGCCTTCATTCCCTCGCCTGGTGTGAACTACCAGAATGTCCAGCAATGCTTGCAGAACGGTCAGACCGCAGGCGGCCTGTACCAGCTCGTTAACCTGTTCAGCGGCGGCGCGTTGCTCCAGGTATCCATCTTCGCGCTGGGCATCATGCCGTACATTACGGCCAGCATCATCGTCCAGCTGCTCCGGGTGGTCATTCCCCGTTTCCAGGAGCTCTACGAAGAGGGGGCGGCCGGGCAGTCGAAGCTGACCCAATACACCCGGTACCTCACCATTGCCCTGGGCCTGCTTAACGCCACCACGCTGGTATCCCTGGCGCGGTCCGGCCAGCTCCTTCCCGGCTGCAACCTGCCGATCATTCCTGACAACAGCGTGATCACCACCATCCTGATCATCATCACCCTGACGGCCGGCACCGGCCTGATCATGTGGATGGGCGAGCTCGTCACCGAGAAGGGCGTGGGCAACGGCATGTCCCTGCTCATCTTCACCTCGATCGCAGCACAGTTCCCCACCTCGCTGGGCGCCATCTGGACGTCCCAAGGCCCGGGAACCTTCTTCATTGTCCTGCTGGTGGGCCTGCTGACGGTGGCCCTGGTGGTCTTCGTTGAGCAGTCGCAGCGCCGTATCCCGGTGCAGTACGCCAAGCGGATGATCGGCCGCCGCACCGTGGGGGGTACCAGCACGTACATCCCCATCAAGGTCAACATGGCCGGCGTGATCCCCGTGATTTTTGCTTCCTCGATGCTTTACCTGCCTGGACTGATCTCACAGTTCAACCAGCCGAAGGCGGGCGAGCAGCTCCAGCCGTGGGTCGAATGGATCAACAACAACCTGACCCGCGGCGACCACCCGATCTACATGGCGATCTACTTCATCCTGATCGTCTTCTTTACCTACTTCTACGTCGCGATCACCTTCAACCCTGAAGAGGTCTCGGACAACATGAAGAAGTACGGCGGCTTCATTCCAGGTATCCGCGCCGGTAAACCGACCGCTGACTACCTGCAGTATGTGCTGTCCCGGATCACGCTGCCCGGTGCCCTGTACCTGGGCTTCGTGGCGCTGATTCCGCTGGTGGCACTGGTACTGATCAACGCAAACCAGAACTTCCCGTTCGGTGGCACCTCGATCCTGATCATGGTGGGCGTTGGCCTGGAGACCGTCAAGCAGATTGATGCGCAGCTACAACAACGTCACTACGAAGGGCTTTTGCGATGACGAGAATGCTGATTATTGGACCTCCCGGTTCCGGAAAAGGAACGCAGGCGGAGCGGATTTCAGAGCGCCTTGGCGTTGTGGCCATCTCCACCGGCGATATCTTCCGTGCGAACGTGAAGGGCGAGACGCCGCTTGGCATTGAGGCCAAGAAGTACATGGACAACGGCGACTTCGTTCCGGACAGCGTCACCAACAAGATGGTGCGTGACCGCCTGAGCGAGTCCGACGTCGAAAACGGCTTCCTGCTGGACGGGTACCCCCGCACCACCGCGCAGGTTGATTACCTCGACGAGATCCTCGCCAAAGGCCAGGAAAAGCTCGACGTCGTCCTGCAGCTGACTGCCGACGACGAGGAACTGGTCCACCGGCTCCTCGGCCGGGCCAAGGAAACGGGCCGGAGCGACGACAACGAAGCCGTCATCCGCCACCGCCTTGACCTGTACCACGAGCAGACCGAAGCGGTGGTGGCCAAGTATGCCGAGCGCGGCATCCTCACCCAGGTGGACGGCATCGGCGCCATCGACGAAGTGACGGACCGCGTGATGCAGGCCATCAAGGCCGCACAGGCTGCCTGATCCAGGCAAGTTTTTCCGAGGCTCCTCCCGGTACACGGGAGGAGCCTCAGCCATTTGAAAGGAAGCACCATGGCCTTCGGCCAGCCCCGTATCGAATACAAGACCAACGCCCAGATGCGCACCATGCACGAAGCAGGCCTGGTCCTCAGCCGCGCCCTGGACGCCGCTGTGGCAGCAGCCGTACCCGGCGTCACCACCAAGCACCTGGATGACGTCTTCGCCGCCGTCCTGAACGAGGCCGGCGCCAAGTCCAACTTCCTCGGCTATCACGGGTTCCCTGCCACCATCTGCACGTCCGTCAACGAGGAAGTGGTCCATGGCATCCCCGGCAGCCGGGTCCTGAACGACGGCGACATCATCTCGATCGACGGCGGCGCCATTGTCAACGGCTGGCACTCCGACTCGGCGCGGACAGTCATCGTGGGCACCGCTGATCCCGAGGACCAGCGCCTCTCCGACGTGACCCATGCAGCCCTGTGGCGGGGGATCGCGGCACTGGCCGGCGGCAAGCACGTGGGTGACATCGGTGCCGCCATTGACGACTACGTTTCCTCCGTGCCCGGCAAGCCGCTGGGCATCCTCGAGGACTACGTGGGCCACGGCATCGGCTCCGAAATGCACATGGCCCCCGACGTCCTCAACTACCGCACAAGCCACCGGGGCCCCAAGATCCGGCCGGGCCTCTGCCTGGCGATCGAACCCATGCTGGTCCGCGGCGGCATCGAGACAGCGGTCCTGGAGGACGACTGGACCGTGATCACCACCGACGGCGCGCGCTCCTGCCAGTGGGAGCACTCCGTTGCCGTCCACGAGAAGGGCATCTGGGTTCTTTCAGCGCCCGACGGTGGTGCGGAGCACCTCGTGCCCCTCGGCGTCACCCCGGTCCCGATCCCGTAGTTTCCGCTCGCCCAGCCAACCAGGTAGCGCCAAGTGTCGTTTTGACCCTTCAAAACGACACTTGGCGCTACTTAGTTGGGGGAGGGGGAACAATGGGTGCCATGGGAGCAATCACCGATGTGCCCGGGATCCGGGTTGGCCACGTACAGAAGAACGACGACGGCTGGCTGAGCGGGGTGACGGTGGTCCTGCCGCCGCCGGGCACCGTCGGATCGGTGGACGTCCAGGGCGGGGGACCCGCCACCCACGAGACCGACGCGCTCGACCCCACCACGCTTGTCAGTGCCGTGGACGCCGTGGTTCTTACCGGCGGAAGTGCTTACGGCCTGGCATCGACGTCCGGCGCCCAGCTCTGGTGCGAGGAGAACAACCGGGGTTTCGCCGTTCCCGGGGGAGTAGTGCCGATTGTCCCGGCGGCCGCAATCTTCGACCTGGGCCGGGGCGGCGACTTTTCAGCGCGTCCGACCGCGGACATGGGATACGCGGCAACTGCCGCCGCCGCTGCCGAGAAGGAAGGGCACGACGTCGGACGCGGCAACGTCGGTGCCGGCACCGGAGCAGTCATCGCCAGAACCTACAAAGGCGGAGTCGGAACAGCCTCCGTCATTTTCGAGAACGGCGTTGTTGTTGGAGCACTGGCGGTGGTGAATGCCCTGGGACTCCCGTTCAGCACAACGACCCATCGGGCGGAGCCCGGCAGCGTGCATCTAAGCGAGGAACGAGCGAGCACGCCGAGGGCTTCGGCTGGTGGGGCGGAAGCCCACCACGGTCCACCGCTCAACACCACCCTGGTCGTTGTTGCTACGAACGCTCTCCTGGATGTGGCCGAGTGTAAGCGGACTGCTGCTGCTTCCCATGCCGGTATTGCAAGGGCTCTCAATCCCAGCCATACCTTGGCTGACGGGGACACCGTTTTCTGTCTGTCTACCCAGGCTGTGGCACTTGACCGCTCGGACGAAGCTGCCCGGCAGATCAGCCTCATTACGCTGCAGAGCGCGGCAGCCGACGTCGTACGCCTGGCCATCCTCGATGGCGTGGCCAACGCTGAGGCCGTGAGCACTCCGGCCGGGGATTATGGTGCGTACGGTGCCGCGTAGGTTACTATTGCCGATTTAACTTTTACAGCGATACAGAGTAGTGTTGTTTGTTGGTTGTCTGGACTGCCACGCCCTTTTGGGGCCTGGAACTGACAATCGATCCAACAAAAACGTTCGTGGTCATGCCCGGTGCAATCCGGCAGGGCTGCGGCAACAACAGTTAGCGGAGGGTATGGCCAAGAAGGACGGGGTCATTGAGATCGAAGGCGTTGTGACCGAGGCGCTGCCTAACGCGATGTTTCGCGTTGAGCTCACCAACAAGCACATCGTACTGGCACACATCTCTGGAAAGATGCGTCAGCACTACATCAGGATTCTCCCTGAGGACCGCGTAGTGGTGGAGCTCAGCCCGTACGACCTCACCCGTGGTCGTATCGTCTACCGCTACAAGTAAATTGCTGGGCGGCCTCAGTGCGAACTGAACGCCGCTCCAGTTGACCAACTGTTACACGCAAAGGAATGCCATGAAGGTCAAGCCGAGCGTCAAGCAGATCTGCGAAAAGTGCAAAGTGATCCGCCGTAATGGCCGGGTCATGGTGATCTGCGAGAACCCGCGCCACAAGCAGCGCCAGGGCTAATTTCCTTTCCTGAAGGAAATCCTGGGTTGCTAACCCACGCAAGTAAATAAAGGCAGCACAAGCTGATCTGGGACGAATGGAGCCCGGACAGCTGACCCCCGGTCGGAGGCTGGGGCCGCACAGAACGTGCGGGTGTACTGCCTACGACCTCCGGTTTATCAAGGAGTACTGCCACTATGGCTCGTCTCGCTGGCGTAGACATTCCCCGCGAAAAGCGGCTGGAAATTGCGCTTACTTACATCTACGGCGTGGGTAAGACCCGTGCACACGAAACCCTGGCTGCCACTGGCATCAGCGCTGACGTCCGCGTCAAGGACCTCACTGATACCCAGCTGGTTGAGCTGCGTGACTACATTGAAGGCAACTACAAGGTTGAGGGTGACCTTCGCCGCGAAGTGGCAGCTGATATCCGCCGCAAGGTTGAAATCGGCAGCTACGAAGGTATTCGCCACCGCAAAGGCCTGCCCGTACACGGGCAGCGTACGAAGACCAACGCACGTACCCGCAAGGGCCCGAAGCGTACCGTCGCCGGCAAGAAGAAGGCCCGTTAAAATCCCCGCCGGGATTAACGGACTTTTCCCCAATAACTTTCTGTAGGAGAAATAATGCCCCCGAAGACTCGTGGCGCGGTTCGCAAGCCGCGTAAGAAGGACAAGAAGAATATCGCGCTTGGCCAGGCGCACATCAAGAGCACTTTTAACAACACCATCGTTTCCATCACGGATCCGAACGGCGCTGTTATCTCTTGGGCTTCCTCAGGTGAGGTTGGCTTCAAGGGCTCGCGTAAGTCCACTCCGTTCGCTGCCCAGATGGCTGCCGAGGCTGCTGCAAAGCGCGCCCAGGAGCACGGCATGCGCAAGGTTGACGTTTTCGTGAAGGGCCCGGGCTCAGGCCGCGAAACCGCGATCCGTTCGCTGCAGGCCGCCGGCCTCGAGGTTGGCTCCATCCAGGACGTCACCCCCGCTGCCCACAACGGCTGCCGTCCGCCGAAGCGCCGCCGCGTCTAAGGCTTCCAGCGCCGCTTGAGCTTGCCCGGACCATCGATGGTCCGGGCAAGCCCAGCGCGTTAAGTCTTCAGACCGAATTTCCACCACCTGTGTTGCGTCATATAGCGGATGCTCGCCGAAAGGAAACCTAAGTGCTCATTGCACAGCGCCCCACCCTCTCCGAAGAGGTAGTCTCCGAAAACCGTTCGCGTTTCATCATTGAACCGCTGGAACCGGGCTTCGGCTACACCCTCGGAAACTCCCTCCGCCGTACCCTGCTCTCCTCCATCCCCGGTGCTGCTGTAACCAGCATCCGGATCGATGGCGTGCTGCATGAGTTCACCACGGTTCCGGGTGTCAAGGAAGATGTCACTGAGATCATCCTGAACATCAAGAGCCTGTCGGTCTCCTCCGAGCACGATGAGCCGGTTGTTGCCTACCTGCGCAAGCAGGGCCCCGGAGTCGTCACCGCCGCGGACATCGCTCCGCCGGCCGGCGTCGAATTCCACAACCCGGATCTGCACATCGCCACGCTGAACTCGAAGGGCAAGTTCGAACTCGAACTGACCATCGAGCGCGGACGCGGCTACGTTTCGGCAGCTCAGAACAAGTCCGGCGATGCAGAGATCGGCCGTATTCCGGTCGACTCCATCTACTCGCCGGTACTGAAGGTTACTTTCCGCGTGGAAGCAACCCGTGTTGAGCAGCGCACTGACTTCGACAAGCTGATTGTCGACGTCGAGACCAAGCAGGCTATCGCCCCGCGCGATGCTGTTGCTTCCGCAGGCACCACCTTGGTGGAGCTCTTCGGTCTGGCACGTGAGCTGAACACCGCAGCTGAAGGTATCGAGATCGGCCCGTCGCCCACCGACGCTGCCCTGGCAGCCGACATGGCGCTGCCGATCGAGGATCTGGACCTCACCGTCCGTTCCTACAACTGCCTCAAGCGTGAGGGCATCCACACCGTGGGTGAACTCGTTGCCCGCTCCGAGGCTGACCTGATGGACATCCGCAACTTCGGTGCCAAGTCCATTGACGAGGTCAAGGCAAAGCTGGTTGAACTGGGCCTGTCCCTCAAGGACTCGCCTCCCGGTTTTGACCTCGCAGCACGCGCCGCAGCAATCGAAGAGGACGACGCCGCCTTCGGCGACGACGAACTCTAAACCAGACCTTGGCCGGCGGGCAGCACCATGGTGTGCCGCCCACGGCTTCCACATGAGGAGAAACAATTATGCCTACCCCCACTAAGGGTCCGCGCCTCGGAGGCGGCCCGGCTCACGAGCGCCTCATGCTCGCGAACCTGGCAGCATCCCTGTTCGAGCACAAGCGGATCACCACCACAGTGACCAAGGCCAAGCGCCTGAAGCCTTACGCAGAGCGCCTGGTGACCTTCGCCAAGCGCGGCGACCTGGCTTCCCGCCGCCGCGTGCTCGGCCTGATCAGCAACAAGGGCGTCGTCCACGAGCTGTTCACCGACATTGCCCAGGCAGTGGAGAACCGCGACGGCGGCTACACCCGCATCACCAAGATCGGCAACCGCAAGGGCGACAACGCTCCCATGGCTGTCATCGAGCTCGTCCTTGAGCCCGTTTCCGCCAAGCAGGCTGTTGTAGCCGAGGCTACCGCTGCTGCCAAGCGCGATGCGGACAAGGCTGCTCCGGCTGCCGAGGAAGCCCCTGAGGCTGAGGTCGTCGAGACCGAAGCTGCTGAGGCTCCCGCCGCCGAAGACGCCGCAACCGAAGAGGCTGCAACCGAAGAGGCTCCGGCCGCTGAGGAAGCTGAAGCTCCGGCTGCCGAAGAGAAGGACGCGAAGTAATTCGCTGATTTTCTTCGCATAGACTTGAGTCTATGAACAACCAAAAACCCGCGGCCCCCGTATTGGGGGGCGGCGGGTTTTTGCGTGTCCGGCTTGATTTGTCGTACGACGGCGGCCCCTTCAGCGGGTGGGCATTGCAGCCGGGCAGGCGGACCGTCCAGGGAGTCCTGGAGGAAGCCCTGCACATGTTGATCCGGCGCCCGGTCCGCGTGACCGTCGCCGGCCGAACGGACGCCGGGGTGCACGCGCGCGGCCAGGTGGTGCACCTGGACCTGACAGACGCCGAGTGGCAGGGACTCCCGCGAGGGCACGAACTGGATCCCGCCGTCGCGATGCAGCGCCGTCTCCGCGGCGCCCTCAGCCGAATTCTCGGGGATCTTACCGGGGCAGTCGAGGTGCACCTGATCTCGCTGGCGCCGGCAGGCTTCGATGCCCGGTTCTCGGCCCTCTGGCGCCGGTACAGCTACCGCATCGCGGACGGACCGGCGCTCTGGGATCCCCTGGGCCGGTACTCAACGCTGTGGCACAAAAACCCGCTGGATGTTTCGCTGCTGAACGAGGGCGCCTCGAAGCTGCTGGGGTTGCAGAATTTCCTGTCCTTCTGCAAGCCGCGGGAAGGTGCCACCACCATTCGCGAGCTGCGGCGCTTCGAGTTCGCGCGCATGGAAGACGGCGTCATCGTGGCCACCGTCCAGGCTGACGCCTTCTGCCACAACATGGTGCGCGCCCTGATCGGCTCTGCCCTGTATGTGGGGGAGGGCGTGGAGGAGCCGGGCTGGCTGTACGAGCGGCTGCTGGCCCGGAAACGCGACGCCAAGTCCATACTCGCTGCGCCGCACCCGCTGGTGCTGGAGGAAGTGGCCTACCCGTCCGACGACGAGCTGCTGGCCCGCGCCGAACTCACCCGGGCACTGCGGGAGTAGATTATTCACCGGTGGTTGAGCCTGGGGTTACGACCGCCGCCAGACCCTAGAACGCCGGGGGCGGGCCCTCGGCCGGAAGGGTCAGCGTAAAGGTGCTGCCTTGGCCCTCGCCGCTGGCGCACGTAATCTGGCCGCCGTGGCGCTCCACAATCATCTTGGTGATGGACAGGCCCAGGCCGGCGCCGGCAATGGCCGCGTCCCTGGCGGACGCGGTCCGGAAGAAGCGCTTGAAGATCCTGTCCCTGTCCTCGCTGCTGATGCCCATCCCGGTGTCGCTGACGCTGAGCTGCACCCACTCCTCGTTGCTGCGGGCACTGATGCTGACGTTGCCGCCGTCGGGCGAATATTTGATGGCGTTTGATACCAGGTTGTCCAGCGCCTGGCCGATCCGGAGCGGGTCGGCGTAGGCCCACAGAGGCGAGGGAACGTCCGCTGAAAGGTGGATGTTCGCCAGCTCGGCCTGGGCCTGGGCGGAGCCGATGCTGGTTTCCACCAAGCTGGCGAGGTCTGTCCTTTTTGGGTGGACGTTGAGCGCTGCCGACGCCGAAGCTGACAGGTCAGCTACCAGGGCCAGCAGCCGCTCGGCGTTCCGCTCGACCACCAGGAGGCGCTGGGCTATCTGCGGCGGTAAGGCGGCAACGTCGTCGAGCACCAGGTCCACGTTGCCGATAATGGAGTTCAGCGGCGTCTTGAACTCGTGGGTCACGTTGGAAACCAGCTCCTGGTTGGCCGCCAGCGCCTCCACCCAGCCGGTCACGTCGCTGTAAACAACCACGGCGCCTGTCAGCTGGCCGTCCTCACCCATTAGTGGACGGGCGGCTGTGGTCACGGCCCGCTGGTCGGCTCCCTCCCCGGCCCACACCAGATAGTCGGCGAAGGACTCGCCGGCCATGGCCCGGCTGATAGGCCGCTTTTCCGGGGGGAGCAGGGTCCGCCTGTCCTGGCCGAAGATCAGCTGGTGGCCCTGCCCGGGGACCGCGTCGTCGGCGTGGGTGGCCTGGCGGAAATTCCGCTGCCGGCTGTTGGACACCAGGAAGCGGCCGGACCGGTCGACGGCGGCGATTCCGACGTCGGTGGCTTCCAGAACTGTCTCCAGCAGCTTTTCCCGCTCCCGGCTCTCGCGCAGCAGCTCCCGGAGTTCCCTGTCCTTCTCTGCCAGCTCACGCTGCTGCAGCCGGACGTGCGCGCTCGCAAACCTGATGGCGAGGGACACCGCGAGCGTCATGAGGGGAAAGAGGAACGTGCTGGTGATGTCCGAGGCCGTCAGGTTGGGGAAGCGTCCGGCGAGGGTGGGAACCATGATGAACATGGGGCCAAAGAAACTCAGCACAAGGCTGCTTCGCGTGAGCATCCCGGAGGCGGAAAGCCAGATGACCGGGAAGACGGCGAGTACGGCCAAGCCCGGGAGCAGGGGAGCGGCGCCGTTCCGGAGCAGCCCGATGGAGACAAAGTCCAGGATGGGAATCAGCAGGTAGGGGCGGTGCGCAAGCCGTTCCCACGGGACCATCAGGCAGCCGAGGAAGAGTGCGCCGGAAAGGATGATCCCGGCCAGATACAGGGGGCTGTGCAGCAGCGTGGGCCACGCAAAGGGGGTGGCGACGGCGAGGGCAGCCACGATAAGGGTGAGGGGCAATTGGCACAGCGCCACCTGCGAACGCGGCCCGAGCCGCTGGAAGACCCGCGCGGATCCGCGGGGAAAAAGGCGCTCAGCCATGAATCCTGCCCTGGCCGTACTGGGCCATGAGACGAATTTCCGGCGCAGATGCGTCCGAATTCCTATAGGGCAACCTGGCACGCATCCTCTCCGGCTTGTAATCCACATGTTCTGTCATAATAATTGACTTTTCAAATGCAATCTTGAAACAGGTGTCATCGGCCCTGCTTACTTGTAGCGTATAAAGAGTTGGAGCGGGTATGGCATTGGCGCTGGGTCAATGGGGGGCCATAACCGCCTGGCGCAGGGATATCAATGGACGATCTTGGTGTGGCTGTAGTTATTGAAGACGACGCCGACGTGCGCAACCTCCTTGAAGGAGTGTTGAGTCAGGCGGGCTTCGAGGTGCATACAGCGGTTGACGGGCGTGCCGGCGTGGAAGTGGTCCGCAGCAAGCAGGCCAACGTGGTGACGCTGGACATCGGGCTGCCGGACATCGACGGCTTCGAGGTGCTGCGGCGGATCCGCAACTTCAGTAACGCCTATATTGTGATGCTCACTGGCCGGACGGAGGAGCCGGACCTGTTGTCGGCCCTCAACGCCGGCGCTGACGACTACATTGCCAAGCCCTTCCGGCCCCGCGAGTTGCGGGCCCGGGTGGCGGCGATGATGCGCAGGCCGCGGCATGAGATCACTGGACAGAAGCCGGCGCTGGCTGGGTGGGGGGTGGCGCCCGCAGCAGCAGTGCGTCCCGACGACGCAGCGGTCCTGCACCACAACGGCCTGGAACTGAACCACCGCACCCGGACCGTGGAAATCAATGGGGAACCGCTCGGCCTCACGCGCAGCGAGTTTGACCTGCTCCACGTGCTCCTCCGCGGCGGCGGGGCAGTCTGTACGCGGCAAGACCTGGTGCGGGCAGTCCGCGGCGACTTTTACGACGAGGACACCTACATCAGCGAGGCTGACGAACGGGCTGTTGAGGTCCACATCGGCAACCTGAGGCGGAAGCTGAAGGAGGATCCCATCACGCCCCGCTGGCTGCAGACAGTGCGCGGCGTGGGGTACCGGCTGGCGCCCAGCAGGCAGGACGCCGCGCAGGCCTGACCACAAGACCGTCTGGTCGCCGCTACCCGGGGTCAGTCGTTTTTGAGGATGTAGGTGGACTGTAGCTCTGACACCGTCTGGCCGCCGTCTTGGGTAACACGCTCCATCAATACCTGGCCCTGGCCGAAGTCGCCTTGCCGGATCAGCGTCTCCAGCAGCTCCGCCAGTTTGGCCAGGCGGACTCCGCCCACCATGGCGGAACTGATTTTCAGGCTGATCGCGGCATCCAGCGCCGAGTCCATGTCGTGGCTGTGTACAGCGGCGGCCAGCCGGGCGCAGCGCTGGTCCCACATGGCGGCGTAGTCGCGGGCGAAACGCTGGGCGAGGCCGGAGCCGGCCAACTCGTCTTCGAGCTCCTCGAGCACGGGCGGCGTCAACGAGCGGCAAGAGTCCGGCCGCTTCCTGTGAGATTGCGGATTTGGCAGGCGCTGTGATCCCGGGCTGCGGAGGTTCCGCAGCTGCGCTCCTGTCGCTGGAGCCGGGATCTGGACTTTGCATTCTTCAAGGCTACTTCCTGGAATTCGATGGTTGGCCTATTTCAGGTGATCCTGTGTAAACCTTGAGCGATCCTTAAGATCCTATGAAGTGACCTTATTGGCCGCTGAATGTCATCACGGTGTTGATGACCGCCGGTCCCAGAATGGCGATGAACAGGACCGGGAAAATGAAGAACAGCAGCGGGAAGAGGATCATCACCGGAAGCTTCATGGCCTTTTCTTCAGCCCGCTGGCGGCGCTTCACCCGCATCACTTTGGCCTGGACCCGGAGCACCCGGCTGATAGCGATGCCGTACGTGTCGGCCTGGACCACAGCCTGCACAAAGCTGCGCAGCTCCGGAATATTGGTCCTTTCGGCAAGAGCGAGGTAGGACTCCCGGCGGCTGCGCCCCACCTGCATGTCCTGCAGGGTCCGCACCAGTTCCTCCGCCAGCGGCCCCTTCCCGTTGTCTCCGGCACGCGCCATCGCGCCCTCAAAGCCCAAGCCTGCCTCAACGGAGATCAGCATCTGGTCCAGGGTGTTGGCGAGTTCCAGCTGGATGACCTTCTGGCGCTCCAGCCCCTTGCTGTAGAGCAGAAGGTCCGGGATGAAGTAGCCCAGGAACAGCAGGAACAGCCCTGCCAGTTTCATCAGGGGAGAGCTGCCCACCGAACTCAGGTAGATCCCTGCGGTAACGCCGGCCAGGCCAACGCCGAGCTTGGACCCCAGCACTTTGCCCAGCGGCATGGACGTGGGCCTGCCGGCGAGGCCAAGCAGCCGGTCCAGGAATGCCACGTAGGCAGGAGGAGTGAGCCGGCGGCCGATGCCTTCGAGCAGGCCGGGTTTGGCAGCGGGCGCGGCCGCCACCTGCGCGGCGCCGCGGGACAGGAGATCGGTAACCGCCACGCGGCCCTGCTTGTCCACTGTGAGGATGGACCACGCAAGACCCGCCACAGGGACGCAAACCAGCAGGACGGAGAGGAGAACTATCAGGCTCATGGCGTCCTCAGAACTTCAGGTCGATGATCTTGCGCATCCAGAGAGCGCCGATGGTCATTAGCACGAACGATGCACCGATCATTATCCAGCCCAGGGGGTGCGTGAACATCGAGTTCATATAGCTCGGGCTCACCGCCAGGAGCATGGCCACGATGCCGAACGGCATCGCGATGAGGATGTAGGCGGAGAACTTGCCCTCGGCCGCCAGAGCCTTGATGTGCCCCTTGATTTCAGCGCGCTCGCGGATGGTTTCGTTCACCTGGTCCAGGACGTCCGCCAGGTTGCCGCCCACTTCGCGGTTGATCTGGATGGCCTGGGAAATCCAGACAAAGTCCTCGTTCTTCATCCGCTCAGCGGTGTCGTTGAGCGCTGCAAGCAGGTCACGGCCCAGGCTGGTCTCGGTGATCACCCGCCGCATCTCTTCCGACGTCGGCTTTTGAGACTCGGCGGCGGCTGCATCGATGGCGCGGAGGATGCTGTGGCCGGCGCGGAGGCCGCCGGAGAGGAGCTGGAGGGTATCACCGAGTTGGCCGTCGAACGTGGTGCGGCGTTTTCCGGCCAGGAATCCCAGGACGAGCTTTCCCACGAAAGGTGCGAGCAGAGCCAGCAGGATTCCAACCAGGGGTCCGACGGTGACCACACCCACCAGCATTCCGACGCATGCGCCGATGCCCACCAGCAGGAAGAACTCGGCCTGGCTCAGGCGCAACCCGGCGTTTTCCAGTTCCGCACGGGAGAAGAGGGTTGTGTTCCGTCCGTGCAGGAGCCGTTCGAAGGACCGGACGCCGGAGAGCGCCAGGCGGGAGATCGACGACGGCGGCTCGGGTTCAAAGGGACGGCGGCGGTCCAGCGGCACTTCCGGCGCGCTCGGCAGCAGCACCGCCACGCCCAGCAGGCTGACGGCCAGCAGCAGGATGACTGCTCCAACAGCGAGGATCACGGCGGTGCCTATCTTCCGGGTGTTTGGGTTGCGGGGTTTTGGGGACCGGCAAAGACGCTGGGGGAGACATGGATGCCCAGGTCCTCGAACCGGTCGATGAACCGTGGCCGGATGCCAGTGGCTACAGGTTTGCCCAGGAAGCGGCCATGGGCGTCCACGCCGGCGGAGTAGTCGAAGACGAACGCGTCCTGGAGGGTCACGATGTCCCCTTCCATGCCCTGGACCTCCGTGACGTGCGTGATGCGGCGTGAACCGTCGCGCAGCCTGGAGATCTGGACGATGAGGTTGACGGCCGAGGCGATCTGCTCGCGGATGGCCCGCAGCGGCAGGTCCATCCCGGCCATCAGGACCAGCGTTTCGAGCCGGGCCACGGCGTCACGGGGCGAGTTGGAGTGCACGGTGGACAGGGATCCGTCGTGGCCGGTGTTCATGGCCTGGAGCATGTCCAGCGATTCCCCGCCACGGACCTCACCCACCACGATCCGGTCCGGGCGCATACGCAGGGAGTTGCGCAGCAGTTCGCGGATGGTTACGGCACCCTTGCCTTCGGTGTTCGGCGGCCTGCTTTCGAGGCGGACCACGTGCTGCTGCTGGATCTGGAGTTCCACGGCGTCCTCGATGGTGACGATCCGCTCGTCGGACGGGAGGAAGGAGGACAGCACGTTGAGCAGGGTGGTCTTGCCGGTTCCCGTACCGCCGGACACGATGATGTTGAGCTTGGCCTTGACGCAGGCGTTGAGCAGCTCGGCCATTTCCGGAGTCAGTGTTCCGAAGTCGATCAGGTTCCGGACCGTCAACGGGGTCTTGCTGAACTTTCGGATGGTCAGCGATGAGCCGCCCACGGCCAGCGGAGGGATCACCGCGTTGACACGCGAGCCGTCCTCCAACCGGGCATCCACCAAGGGGGAGGACTCGTCGATGCGGCGGCCCACCTTCGAAACGATGCGTTCGATAACCTTGCGCAGGTGCTCCTCGGAGCTGAACCGGGACTCGGTGAGCGTGAGCTTTCCTTTGCGCTCCACATAGATCTGGTCCATCCGGTTGACCATGATTTCCGTGACGGCGGGATCGTCCAGCAGGCGCTGGAGCGGGCCGTAGCCCAGCACATCGTCCGCGACGTCGCGGACCAGCCGGGTGCGTTCCTCGGGAGTGAGGGGTACCTGCTCGGCGTCAATGATCCGGGTCAGTTCCTCCTTGGCGGTGGCCCGTAGCTCCTTCTCGGTGACGGCCGCGTCGTTAAAGCGCGTCCCCATCTTCTCGAAAAGGGCGCTGGCCGCCCGAAGCTTCATGGCCGCGAAGACATCCACACCGGGTGCCTTGGGCACTGAGGGGGTGCCGGCGTCGTACGTTGGCGTTACAGGAGCCTGCTGCGCGGGAAGGTACCGCGCCTCGCCGTCTGGATCGGGGGGCACGACGGCGGGGCGCGGCGGTTCGAGCACGGCAACGTTGCTGCCGGGCGGCTGGTTGCGGTCCTGGACGGCGCTGATCCGTTCGGAGAGCTTCATCAGATGACCACCCTTCGGTGAAGTTTGCGTTGGGCCTGGGCGCGCCATGCCGGGTTGAACCTTTCCACCAGTTGGCGGAGGCTTTTCACGGCGGGGTCCTTCTTGGATTCCTGGAGGACGGGGATACCGCGGTTGGTGGAGAGTGCCACGGCCCGGGACCGGGGGACGCTCACGTCCACCGGCGCGCCGATGGTGGATTCGACGTCGCGGACGTTGAGTCCGGCTTTGGCATCGGCCATGTTCAAGACAACGTGCCGCGATTCGGGCATGATTTCGAGCTGGCGGAGCACTTCGAGGCCGGAGCGGAGGCCGCGCAGGCTGGGGATGTCCATGGCGCTGACCCACACCACGTCTGTGCACTGCTCCATCGCGGCCAGGCCGATTTCGGGCATGCCCGGTGCGGTGTCCAGGACCACGTACTGGAATTCATGGGACAGTTGCTCCACCAGCCGGCTGACCTGTTCGGGCGTGATGTGGTCTGCGTCCACCGGGTTGGGCGGCGCGCAGAGGGCGTAGATGCCGGCCGGGTGCACGGTGAGGAACGCCTTGAGGACCAGGGAGTCCTGGGCTGCTGCGGGCGTGACGGCGTCGGTGACCGTGTGCTCCGGATTGAGGTACAGGCCGGACGCGACGTCGCCGAACTGCAGGTCCAGGTCCACAATCACCACACTCATGGGCGCAATCTGACCCAGTCCGATGGCGATGTTCGTGGCCAGCGTGGTTTTGCCCACGCCGCCCTTGGGTGAGAAGACGCCGATCACCAGGCCCTTGCCGCCGTTCTCCACCTGCGCCGATTCGGGGCCGCGGTGGCGGGTCGCGAAGGACTGGCAGGCGCGTTCGAGCAGCACCCTGATTTCGGCGGCGTCCGCCTGCGGGCTGAGGATGTCCCGGACACCCGCGCGCATGGCGTGCAGGAGGAGGGCCGGATCCACGTCGCTGACCAACACCAGGCTGAGGCCGGGGAGCTGGACGTCGAAGACCTTGGCGAACCGCAGGGCCTCTTCGTAGGGGACGTCCGGTCCGATGATGAGGACCTCCGGCTGTTCCTGGTTGAGGAGGGCGAACAGTTCCTGCGGGCCGGCCGGGAGGATGTCCGACGCGATGGTCTGCACGGATCCGCGGAGGCCGTTGGCGACGGCGGCACGCAGCTTCTGGTCGAACTCGCCGTTGGGGGAGAGGAGGACGAAGCGGCTCACTTGTACACCACTTCCTTGCGTTCGATCTTCGCGCCGTTGTCCTGGGCGTCGAGGGGTTCCTTGGTGAGCCAGAGGCTGCCGTTGATTGAGGTGAAGATGATCTTGCCGGCGTCGACGTCGTTGACGGCTACGGTCAGCATGAGGGAGCCCTCGGGGAGCGTGGTGTCCGCGGGGTCCGTTCCGTCCGCCGGCTTTTCCGCGCTCGCGGCCTGGGGGGCGCGCTGGACGGCGGTGACCAGGACCTTGCGGAGGGTGAGCTGGGTGGTGGCGTCACCGGCGGCGGCCTTGTAGGCGCCGGCTTCGAAGTTGAGCGAGATGCCAACATGGTCACCAACGTTGATCCGTCCGCCCACCACGCGCTTGGGTTCCACCTCGAAGGAAACTTCCTGCAGACCCGCGGGTACCTCCACGGCGCCCTGGGCTTTGACGTCTGCCGGGGCGACCAGCCGCTCAGCCAGGAGCTGTTCGCCGGGTACGAGGTCCACGGCGCTGACGGTTCCCGTTTTGTTGTCTAGGCTGCTGAGTGCGGTATCTGATTTCCCGGCTGCCGGGATCTTCTCGACAACCAGTGAGGCCGCCATGTCGCTGACCGGGGTGCCGGCCGGGATGGCGGTCTTCACCACCAGGACCGGAACTGGTTCCGTTGTTGCCATTGCCCGCTGGTCTGCGCCCTGGGCATAGAAGACGATGAGGAGGGCTCCCACAATCGCCAAAGCGACCGCGGCTGTTCCGGCGAGCAGGCGAGACTTCACTTTGAACTCCTGGATAGGGGGTGGTGCTGGTTCTGGTGGTTAAAGGACAGGACGGGCAACAGACGCCCCATAGTCCGTAGTGTTGCCGAGCTCAAAACCCTGGGCAAGGGAAACGTATTTTACGAAGTAACCCCTGATGGCCTTGTTTTGAACATTCCCCCCGGACGTCCAGCTGATAGATGCAAAGTGGTAGCCGGTGACGTGGAACGCTGCGAAACCCTTGATGTAGTACTTCCCACTGGAGCCGGTCCCTGTCGCTATGTCGTACAAGGGCAGGAGGACAGTTTGGTTATTCATTTGGGTGAAGTCCGCAGCGGTGCATGTGGACGGGACACTGGCGCCCGTGTCGCTGGCGAACCAGATGCCGGAGTTACTGGAAGCTCCCGCTGTTGCGGTTATGGAGCATTTCGTGGAAGACGTTTCCATCCATCCGAACCCTCCAGGGATACCTCCGCATCCATTTACCGACTGTTCCAGTACTTGTTCTGCGCCTGCTGTTTCCGCCCGCCGGAATGTTTAGTTTGCAGTGTGCGATAGCCAACGGCAGGATGATGGGACCTTTCGAAGGCGTTCCCCAAACTGCGGACGAGCGCGTGCCCACCTCTTTAGTGGGTATGCCCAGGACATCGGCGAAGAATAGGGAAACAGAGTTCTCTGTTCCGCCGGTTTGTTTTGCAGACGTTGTTACGCTGACCTTTCGCGCCGTCTTGTCGAGTTCGATGTTGTACACCTTGCTCATGCCGTCCAGGGCGTTCTGGTTAGCGAGGTCTGCAGCGAGGGTCGACGTCTTCGAACATTGTGGGTCCGTCCCGCTCTTTGCACACTTCTGGGCAATGGCGATGGCGGAGGCGTCCGCGCCGTTCTGCAGCTGGGCGCGTTCTGAGTAGATGACGCCGACGTCCACGGCGATCGCTGCGAAGCCGAGGAGGGTCACTAAGAGGATTGCGACGATAACAGAGACTGCACCGTGTTCGTTGGGTTGCTTTTTCCTGGTCAACCGCCGCATAGCATGACTCCCTTGCCTGTCATCGGGAACGGGCCTGCAATACCGGTGATAGTGGACAGGTTGTACTTGATGGTGAGCGTGACCTGGGAGCCGGTGCTGCACGCGTCAGTACTCAGTGTGACGTCCGAGGTGGGAATGCTGGTGCTGACGGATGCCGCAGCATTCTTGGCCGCAATCTTGGCGCTAGCCGGATCGTTGGCGATCGCCATGACCCGGACGCCGTCGCGTGCTGCGTTAGTAAGGGTGATTTGGGCATTGTAGGCGCGGCCGAATTCTATGGTGCCCAGAACCAGCATTAAGAGGAGGGGCAGCAGGATTGCAAATTCGACGGCGGCGGCACCGCGCTCCGAATCTTGTGACACCTGCTGCACCTCCTCTTCAATGTCTCGTTTTGCCCCTGCAGCGGGGGGTGGTGCGGTTCCGATATGGGGTCCGGAACCGGACTGGGGGCTACTATGGAGCGGGGACTGCGGTGGTGGCCGGGTGCGCGATGTCGGTCGAAACGCCGGTGAAGAGGGTACCGAGTTGGCCGCCGAGGGTGCTTACTGCGACGATGATGACGACGGCAATGAGAGCGACCATGATGCCGTATTCGACGGCGGTCGCGCCCTTCTCTTCGCTGCGAAGGCGGATCATAACGTTGGTGTATAGAGAAAGCATTTGAGACTCCTGTGCGAGACGGATGGCTGGCCCTGCACCAGCACTGATACGAAGTTAGCAACCAGAATTGGTGCTGATCCCGGATCTTGGGACATCCTGCGTAAAGGCTTTCCCCGCTGTACTTTCCCTGCGCTTTTGCTTGCTTTACCCTGCGTTAACGCTGGAACTTGGGTGCGCGGGCACACAGGCGGACCCCCTCGGTTCTGGGTGCCGAGGGGGTCCGGTTCTTGGGGCGCCGCCGAGGGCGCGGTGTGGCGGGCTGCCGGGTTATGGAATGCCGAGAGCCGTTCTAAGGGTTGTTGTCATGCCCAAATAGTGCAGATTCAAGGCCTGGCCGAAAGCGGTAACACCCAGAATCACTGCGAGTGCAAGGAACGAAAGCAGGACGCCGTACTCGGTTGCCGTAGCTCCACGCTGGTCAAATACGAGGGCGCGGATGAAGGAGCCTAAGCGCTGCAGGTACTCGGCAAATTGCTGCAAGACGGTCGCTCCTTAGGAGAACGCGGAGATGATTTGGAGCACGGCCGGTCCCAGCAACACAATGAACAATGTTGGCAGGATGAAGAAGATCAGCGGAAAGAGCATTTTGACTGGCATCTTCATGGCATGTTCTTCAGCGCGTTGCCGCCTTTTTATCCTCATATCCTTGGCCTGGGACTTGAGAATGCCAGCTATGGCAATGCCGTACGTGTCGGCTTGGACAACAGCTCGAACGAAACTCCGGACATCTGGAACGTCTACCCTTTCTGAGAGGGCCAGATAGGCGTCTTTCCGAGAGCGCCCCACTTGGATGTCTTGAAGTGTTCGAATCATTTCGTCCGCCAACGGACCTCGACCGTTTTCTCCTGCACGGCCCATGGCAGATTCAAAGCCGAGGCCGGCCTGGACGGAGATGAGCATCTGATCCAATGCGTTGGGGAGCTCGAGTCTGATCTCCTCGCGACGCTTCTGTGCACGGTTGCGGATAAGCAAGTCAGGAACAAAGTAACAAAGCACGGGTATAGCCATGCAAAGCACCAATCGCCCTGTTGACGGTGCGGCCACAAAGGCCAGAAGTCCAACAACAGCCCCGCCAAAGGCTAGCAGCGGCTTGACCATTATGACGCGGGCAAGGGGCCACTGCTTAGGTCTGCCAGCTCCTGCGAGCTGCTTGTCGAGCCACGCCTCATAACTACGCGGGGTTAGACGGCGGGACAAGGCCGTGAGCTGCTGATTGACGTCCAAGGACCGGGCGGTCTGTCGTGGTCGTTGACCCAGATTGGCTTGAATATTGCGGAGGCCAGCCCTGTCACCCGTGAACGCGAGCCAGATCATTCCCGAGATAGGCAGAACGATGGCAAGGATTGCTCCCAACGCAAGTGGCTGCATTTGATTTACCCCCTAGTACTTCGGCTTAACGATCCGGCTGAGCCAGAATCCGCCAACGGAAAGAAGAACCACGGCTGCGCCAAGCATCACAAAGCCGATGACTGTAGTCGTGAAGACGCTTGCGTAGAGTGGGTTGAAGAGCGTGAGTCCGATGAACATGATGATGGGCAACGCCATCAGGACGAGGGCTGAGATACGGCCCTCAGCACTCAGTGCTCGCACTTGGCCCTTTACTTGGTTTCGATCGCGGATGGTTTCGCCGACATGATCGAGAACTTCGGCCAGGTCGCCGCCCACTTCCCGGTGAATTTCAATAGCCTGAGAAATCCAGTAGAAGTCTTCACTGGCCGTTCGTCGTCCGACGTCAGCAAGTGACTCACCTAGATCTCGACCAATTCGAGTCTCGTTCACAACCCGGCTGAGCTCCTCCGCCATGGGAGCCTCACTTTCTTGGGCGGCTCCGTCGATTGCCCGAAGGAGACTGTGTCCGGCCCGGAGGCCTCCTGCAAACATCTGCAGCGTATCCGGGACCTGACCATCGAATTTCCGGCGTCGCTGGGCCACTAACAAATTTAGTGCGAGATAGATGATGAAGGGGGCCAGCAGGAACGCCAGCAACCCCATGCTTAGGCCGCCGAGCAAGTACCCAAGAACAGTGGCTAGCAGAGTTGCAGCGGCAGCGATGAGGAGATAGTCGCCGGGTTCCTTGTTCAGCCCTGCCTGTTCGAATTTTTCGCGGTTGAGAAACCCTGTAGGGCGCTTTTTGAGCCCGCGGTTGAGTGCTCCGACAGCATGGTTAGTCAACCTCGTCAAACTTGAGGAATATTCCACCGCTCCGGGACGGCGTCGGGACAAGGGCACGCCTGCCCTGCCGCGGAGGGCGACCCCGAAAATCAAGCCAAGGGCGAGATAGACCAACAACAATCCGGCAATGAATGCCGCTACCGGCATCTCCCCGGTCATGGCTACCGTCCCCTAACAGGCTGGGCGCCGAAAACGTTAGGGGAGATCCGAATGCCTAGTTCAGCGAATCTGTCTGTGAAGCGGGGTCGGACGCCAGTCGGGACCGGTTTGCCCATGAAACGGCCACTAGCGTCTACCCCCGCTGAATAGTCGAACACGAATGCATCCTGCAGCGTGACAATGTCGCCTTCCATACCCTGGACTTCCGTGATGTGAGTCACGCGACGTGTGCCGTCCCTGAGTCTAGAAATATGGACGATCAAATTTACAGCCGAGGCCACCTGCTCCCTCACGGCTCTTAAGGGGATGTCCATGCCGGCCATCAGGACCAGGGTCTCCAGACGCGAGATGGCATCTCTTGGCGAGTTGGCGTGCACGGTGGATAGCGACCCATCGTGGCCGGTATTCATGGCTTGCAACATGTCAAGACATTCGCCGCCACGGACCTCGCCGACCACAATACGGTCGGGGCGCATACGGAGCGAGTTCCGAACGAGGTCGCGGATGGCAACTTCGCCTTTGCCTTCGATGTTCGCGGGCCGGCTTTCCAGTCTGACCACATGGTCCTGTTGGAGTTGCAGTTCAACCGCGTCCTCAATAGTGACGATGCGGTCGGTAGCCGGAATGAACGACGAAAGTGCGTTCAGCAGCGTGGTTTTGCCGGTGCCGGTACCTCCTGAAACAATAATGTTCATACGTGCTCGTACGCACGCCTGCAACAACTCAGCCATTTCAGGGGAAAGACTACCGAAGCTGATCAGTTTCTGGACAGTCAGGGCGTCGCCTCCGAATTTTCGGATGGTGAGTGCGGGTCCGTTGACGGCCAGCGGCGGAATGATCGCATTCACACGGGACCCGTCAGCGAGGCGAGCATCCACAAGGGGCGACGATTCGTCGATACGGCGCCCAACCTTTGAGACGATGCGCTCGATAACCCGCCTCAGGGCATCGTCGGATGAAAACTTCGTGTCCACCAAGGTGAGTTTGCCGCCGCGTTCCACGTAAACCTGGTCAAAGCGGTTCACCATGACTTCGGTAACTGACGCGTCGTCAAGAAAACGCTGGATTGGACCATGACCTAGGACGTCGTCGATGATTTCACGGATCAATCGTTGGCGCTCAGACGCAGTCAGGGGAACCTGTTCCTCGTCGACGACGATTTTGAGCTCGTCTTTGACATACTGATGGAGCTCGGCCTCTTCAAGCGACGAATCGGTGATGCGTGCGCCCAATCGCTCATAGAGTGCCTGGCTGGCACGCTCCTTGAGGGCGCCAAGCGCGCCGCTCGCAACGGCCGCCGTTTGTGTCAGCTCGACAACGTCCGCTGCGTGCGCAGTTTCCGCGGCCTTGGCATCGTGAATTCGGCCCAGGGTTGCCGGCTCCGACGGGCCACCCTGTCCGGAAAACGGGTTCGATGCAACGGCTTCGACCAGAGCGGCGGGAGACTCTGCACCGCGCGCTTTTTCTAGTCTGCGTGAGAGGTTCACTGGACTACTGCCCTTCTGTGAAGTTTTTTATGGGGTCTGGCTTCCCACTGTGGCTTGAAGCGGTCCACTAGTTGACGCAGTCCTTTGGAAGCGGGATCCCGGCTACCATCCTGAAGCAGCGGGACGCCTTTGTTGGTTGAGAACGGAAGTGTCTTCGAACGGGGCAGGACAACGTCGACAGGTGCGCCGATGGTGGCTTCCACGTCCTGCAACGTCAGGCCTGTGCGCCGGTCGGCCATATTCAGCACCACGTGGCGCCGTTCCGGCAGGAGGTTCAGTTCCGCGAGTATCTGGCTTCCGGTGCGGAGGCCTCGAATGCTTGGGATATCCATTCCGCAGATCCATACTGCGTCCGATGCCAGGTCCAGGGTGGCTAGGACGTGTTCGCCCAGGCCGGGCGCCGTGTCTACGACGACGTACTGAAACTCCTGCTTCAGCTGGTTCAGCAGATGCGTGACGTTCTCCCCACTGATTCGGTCCATTTCAACCGGGTTCCGTGGCGCGCAGAGGGCATAAATCCCGGCCGGATGCACGCTGAGGTAGGTCTTAAGGACCATAGAGTCCTGACTGGCTGCCCCCACAACAGCGTCTGTGATGGTGTGCTCAGGTTCGAGCATGAGGCCGCTGGCTACGTCGCCAAACTGGAGATCTAAGTCAACAATCACCACACCCATGGGAGCGAACTGACCAAGCCCGACGGCGATGTTGGTAGCCACGGTAGTCTTGCCCACGCCGCCCTTTGGGGAGATTACGGCGATAATGCGTCCGCCTTCAGCGTGCTCGTGGTGCTCGGAACTGCTTGGAGCGAGCCCCCGACGACGACCTGCCGCGGCAAGGCTGGCGCGCTCCACGATGATCCGGATATGGTCCGCTTCAGCGGCAGAGCCTAGAAGATCCCTCACACCGGCCCGCATCGCTTGAATAGCGACCTCTGAGGACTCCTCTGCCACGAGGATCATGCTGATCTCGGGGTATTGCAGATCCATGACTGCCGCGAACTTCAGGGCGTCGTCTTCTGGAAGTCCCGGACCGAGGATAAAGACCTCGGGTGGTTCACCAAGAAGCTGTTTGAGTACTTCCTCCGGGCCTTGGGGTAGGTAGTCCGCCTGAAAATATTGCAGAGACCCAGGCATGCCGGCAGTAGCCATCCGGACGCGGCGTTCGAAATCGGTGTTTGGCGTAATGAGGACGAAGCGGCTCATCGGAATACCTTTGTCTTGTCGACTACGCCGTTGTTGCCCTCTGTCGCGTCGGACGGTTCCTTGGAGAGGTAGATCTTGCCAAATTCAACGGCATAAACAAGGCGTTCTGCTTCAACCGAGTTTCGGGCCACGGTAATCAGATATGTGCCGTCGCTTTGACCGCTGGTTGACGAATTCAGTGATCCATCGGATGGCTTCGCTTGTGTGGCGTCCGGCTGGGCGGCACTGCCGTTGCTGAACTGAGCAGCGGTAACGAGAACTTTGTGAAAGGTCAGTTGAGTGCCTGCCGACTGGCTGGATGTGTCTCCGGCGCCGTTCGTCGACGTTTCTTCGAGCGAAATGAAGATGCCGACCGTGTCGCCCGCCGTGATTTTGCCACCGACGACGCGTTCTATTGGGAGCTTGATTGAAAGCTCCTGCATGCCCTCAGGCACTGCAACCCTTGATGGTCCCAGGAACGAATCCGCTTCCACCATTCGGCTGAACAGGAGCTGTTCCCCTGGAACCAGCGATACTGCGGTTACTTTGGTTCCCAGAACGCCAAGATCAGTCACAGTACCCTCCGTGAGGGTGGACTTCGGCAGGGATTTCTTAGCGACCGATTCCCCGATTTCATTTGCCGGGGTTCCCGCCGGGATGGCCTTCTGGACGACGAAAACCTCGGAGGTTTCAGTCCCAGCCATGGCTCGTTGATCTGCGCTTTGTACATATGTTATGAGAAGGACGGTGCCGATAACTGCAACGACTAGCGCGGCGATGCCTCCCAGTAGGCGTGTTTTCAATTTCTCCCCTTTGATGTTTTCTTACTTGATAAGGCCGATAACAATGACGTTGCCGGTGGGTGTGACTGAACCTCCGGTGAAGAGGCTTGGATCAGCGGAATATCCGACGAAGGTTCCGTAGATTCCCTTCTCACTGCCGCCGAAGATATTGGCTGGGTCGTACTTCGCCTGACCAGTTAGATTCCAGGCTTGAATCTTGAATCCCGCCCACTTCGTGATCATGTACTTGGCGTTGCTGCCTGTTAAACCGTTCGTGTTCGAGTACACGGGGACGGCGACGGTGGTTCCGGCCAAGCCGGGATTGATGGTTGGGTCGAAAAGTTCCAGACACCCGGACGGCACCGCGGCGCCAGTGCTGCCATCGCTGTAGGAGCCTATTTCGGCAATCACTTCACAGGGGTGGGTCCCGTTTGGCTTCAACCAGGCGAACCCTCCTCGATACGCCTGGTTTGACGGATTGAGCCCATTACAGTCCTGCCCGCCGCCTTGGATCAGGATCTTGTGCGGCAGCCCGTCGTTCTGGAACTCGCAGGGCGCAAAGACCAGGGGAAGAATGGAGACTCCCTTAGTGATGTACTGCCACTTGGCCGTCGCGGTAGCACCTACGGTTACCGGCGGTGCGTTAAGTGCGCTAGCAAACATTTTGCTGAGGAACCCAGCGCTGGTAGCCCCATCCTTGGTGGATGTCGTCACGGTGACTTGGCCAGTGACAGAAAGGTCGACGGACTGAACCGTCGACTTTCCGTCATTGGAGTTGCCGTCGGCAATCGCGGTTGCCACGCCGTTTGCATTAGCTTGAGTACAGCCTCCTGAACCTGAGCACAGGTCCATTGCAGCCAGGGCACCGGCGTCCGCCGCATTTTGGAGCTGAGCCCGCTCCGCATAGATCTGCCCTGTGTCTACGGCAAGTGCCCCGGCCCCAATGAGGACAAGCATCATAACCGCCACTAAAACTCCAGCGGCTCCCCGTTCCCGGGCGTCGGAGGGCTTACTTAACCGTTGCATCGCATGGCTCCTACTCCGGTCACGTTGAATGTGCTGCCAAAGAGCCCCGTCAACGTAGGTGCTGGGTAAGTGATGGTGATTTTGACAGTCGCATCGGGTGTGCAGGTGGCCGCTGAGAAGCTGTAGCCAAAATTGGAAGAGTTGATTCCCGGCGCGCCTGCCACAGCGGCAGCCTTGGCATCGATTTGGCTGTTTTTCACAGCCATCGTACGGGCGGCCTCTCGGGCGGCTTGCGTCACCGAAATTTGGGAGTTAAAGATGTTTGCAAACTCAACGACGCCGGTAATAAGAGCTAGAAGTAGCGGGGCGACCAAGGCGAACTCGACGGCGATCGCGCCACGGCTCTTGTTGTCCGTCTCATTCTTGTTGGTTCTGGTCATGGGTTCCCCAAAGGATGATCGAAGTTGGAAGATCTCACCGGCCTTTCCGGCCCTTCCAGATGTGGCGTGATCCGCACTTTCGGAAGATCACGCCACACTGGAGCGATTCTTACCACCCGGAAACGGTGGTCCCCAAGCTGGTAAACCAGGCGCTGAGAGCGTTGCCAAAAGCAGTAACTCCCACGATGATGATGAAGGCAATAAAGGCCACGAGGAGCGAATATTCTGTGGCTGTGGCGCCTTTTTCCGGTTGCAGCCGGTCTCTGAGTCCAGCTATGCCTGCGATGATCGAAATCAGTAAGGTCGACATTAACAGTCCTTAAGTTGAGGGTGGGCCCGGCCACAACCGGGCGGGATAAGGCTGGCTGGCCGCGATGCACTACTGGAGTAGAGACTCCTGCTGATCGCGGCCGGCGTCCCCTTCTTTACCAGCCGCTTACCTTGGTGCCCAGGCTGGTGAACCAAGCGCTGAGCGCGTTTCCGAAGGCGGTGACGCCGACGATGATGATGAAGGCGATGAACGCGACGAGGAGGGAATACTCCGTTGCCGTTGCGCCCTTTTCGGAAGTGAGACGATCCTTTACGCCGGCGACAAATGCGAGCATCGAGACCATGAGAGAAGTCATTGTGATTTCCTTAATTCGGTGAAATAGGTTTATTGGATTTCAACGAATTTCCAGCTGCCCCCATAAATCTCTAGCGGCTGGATTTCGCTAAGGAGAGATTGTCATTCAGGGGGTGGAGGCAACAATGCGTAGCGGTACTCGACTTTCTCAAGATGCGCCAGAAGTACGTACTCGAAGGGTCGGGCCAGTACTCAGAAAGGGAGACGAGTACTAGCCGGACTACTTGGGCGAAGGCGGGTTTGGCAGAGGCAAGGGCCCGAAATATAGCCGGAGGAAGCTACACGAGGAAGAGGCAGACAGCTGCAGTAGCGCCCAGCATCGAGGGCCCATGGGCTACCTCTGTCGCCCTATTCCGGCTTTTTTGGCCGAGAATCACGACTGTAGTTAGGCCGTTCAGGACAAATCCGAGGAGTCCCCCGTAGAGTAGTTGGCTCCAACCTAGGTACCCCAGAAAGAGGCCGACGGGCGCAGCAAGCTTCACGTCGCCCATCCCGATGCCTCGTGGGGAAATTAGTCCCAGAATAAGGTAGCCAAGAAACAAAATGACGGCTCCAAGAACCGCGCGAAGCAGATTGTCAGCCTGCTTATCAAATACTCCGGGCATTAGAAATAGAACTAGGCCCCCCGCAAGGAGGGCTATTACGAGGGGATTCGGCAGCAAATGCAATGAGATGTCAATCCTGGCGAGTTGCATGCCTAGCACGCCCAGGAATATGAAAGCTGGCAGCGCAAAGCTCGTTCCAAACCGCAGACCAAAGGCCGCGCACACAAGCGCGGTAAGTACCGCCGTCGTCATTCTGACGGGAAGGGCGGGCAGTGCTCCCAGTCTGGGAATGCGCTTGAAGATGAGGATCTCGGTGATGGGGGAGAGGATCAATCCCACGAAGCCGGCACCAAGGACCCAGAGCCAGTCGGGCGAACCATGACTTCCCATTCCAAGCACCGAGACCCCCTGCGTTCATTAGGCCGGCAGACGCTGAGCCGCCTCCGGCTACCCCATTTTGACCCCGAACCCCCTTACGCGCTAATCTTGGTAGTCGTTGTGCGTGTCCTATTCCGATGGTGCGTGCCCGCTTGAGAATCCGGTTGCAGGATGACTACTCAACGTGCACATTCGGAACCTCAGGATGACTGGTTACATAGAGCCCTCACCTCTGTTCCGGTAGCGCGCAGACAGTAGGTGCACGAGCTAGTGACACCTAAACAAGAACGCCAGAACAAGAACGAGGCAAACACCGTGCGTACGTACACCCCGAAGCCCGGCGATATCAACCGCCAGTGGCACGTCATTGACGCCACAGACGTTGTCCTTGGTCGTCTTGCAAGCCAGACCGCAATCCTGCTGCGCGGCAAGCACAAGGCCACCTATGCATCCCACATGGACATGGGCGACTTCGTCATCATCATCAACGCTGAAAAGGTAGCCCTGACCGGCGCCAAGCTGGAGCAGAAGCGCGCATACCGCCACTCCGGCTACCCGGGCGGCCTGACCTCCGTCAACTACGCGGAACTCCTGGAATCCAACCCGGTCCGCGCCGTTGAGAAGGCCATCAAGGGCATGCTTCCCAAGAACTCTCTCGCTGCCCAGCAGCTGGGCAAGCTGAAGGTGTACCGCGGTGCTGAGCACCCGCACGCCGCCCAGCAGCCCAAGACTTTCGAAATCACCCAGGTCGCCCAGTAGTCCTGGCCACCAAACAACTTATCTATACAAGGAGAACCGTGGCTCAGAACGAAGAGACCACCGAGGCCGTCGAGGCTGAGGAAACCCTGACCAGCTACACCTCTGAAAGCTCAGCTGCTGACGCCGCTGCGCCGAAGAAGGAGCGTCCGGCACTGACCGTTGCCGGCGCAGCAGTTGGCCGCCGCAAGGAAGCCGTTGCACGCGTCCGCGTGGTGCCGGGCTCCGGCAAGTGGACCATCAACGGTCGCGCGCTGGACAACTACTTCCCGAACAAGCTGCACCAGCAGGACGTCAACGAGCCCTTCAAGATCCTTGATCTTGAAGGTGCCTACGATGTCATCGCCCGTATCCACGGCGGCGGCATTTCCGGCCAGGCCGGCGCACTGCGCCTCGGCATCGCCCGTTCGCTGAACGAGATCGACGTCGAGAACAACCGCGCCACCCTCAAGAAGGCCGGTTACCTCTCCCGTGACGCCCGCGTCATCGAACGTAAGAAGGCCGGTCTCAAGAAGGCCCGCAAGGCTCAGCAGTACTCCAAGCGCTAAATCCGCTTACACAGAAAGCCCGTCCCGCCATTGGCGGGGCGGGCTTCTGCGTTGTTTCATAGGGGGTATCTGAAGGACTGGTACCCCTGCCGGCCGGTTACCGAGGACTTTTCAAGTCGTAGAGTTCGACCTCCCCGAGAGAGCGTGAGTTGAAGTTGGCCTTGACCCAGCGCGTGACGTCGTCGGCGAAGTCCGCTTCAGCAGAAATGTCCTCGGAATCGCTCCTTACTAGGTAGTAGTGGACCTGGCCTGACCGCACATATTCGCGGAACTGGTTGACTGTTGGAAAGGGAGAGCTGCCGTTGAAGCCCCCGACTGGCAGGACCGAAGCTCCCGATTCCAGCTGGTAGAGGGCCGCGTTTGACGCCCCGGGTGTGGCGGCCGTCCATCGGGATGTGTTGGCGTCCGCAGCCAGGAGGTCGACCACAGCCTCTTCTGGGTGGTGACCGATTGCTGTACCCCTAAAGTCCAGAGGTGTGCCTTCGGGCCAAGCCTCAGGATGTGGCGAATCGAAGACGGCAGTTGCGGGTAGGGATGCCGCTGGCCAGATTCCCGAGTGGGGGGAGAGTACCCCTGCCACGGTGAACAGTGCGGGACCAACCAGGCACACGGCGGTCGCGGCTGCCGCTGTAGCCCGGACCACTGCTTGTTTTCGTATCCGGAAGATCAGTAGTTCGGTGAGGATAGCACCCAGAATCAGCACTGTGAGCGCTAGAGGCGAGCCAAATCCACCTCCGATGGCCATATAACCCGCAGCCAGAACCGCGGATATGAGGAGCGCTGATGCGTGCACAAGACGAAAACCCACCCAGCGCCGCGCCGCCCAGGATAGTTGGGCGCCTGCACCAAGTACGATGCCCAGAGGAGGAGCCAGCGCAACCAGGTAGTAGGGATTGATTACTCCTGACATGAAACTGAAAATTCCTGTGTAGGCCAGCAGCCAGCCGCCAGCCAGCAGCAGGACGGCGCGCTTCGGGTCGCTCTTGGGGCGTCGACGCAGCAGCACCAAGGACGTCACCAGCACCATCACCGCGATGATGAGCAACCAAGATCCCTGCGTTCCGAAGCTCGGATACATCAGCAACTTCAAGGGCCCTGCTTTGATGTCCTCTGCTTGTGCAGAACCACCAGCAGCAGCTCCGAGGATCCGGCCTAAGCCATTCTGTCGAATGATCACCTCGACAAAGCTGTTGGTGTAAGAACCGCCGGCGTAGGGTCTGTTGTCCGCGTTCCAGTTTTCTGCGATCACGATCCACCAGCCGGCTGAAACCACGACCATTCCAAAGGAAGCAAGGAGTTGCCACACCCGGCGTGCCGTTCTTCCCGGCCCAGCGAAAAGGTATACAAGCCCTAGTGCGGGGAGAATAATTAGAGCTTGCGCTGACTTGGTCAGGAATCCGAATCCCACGGCAATTCCCGCAAATATTAGCCAGCGCCAGCGGCCATCTTCAACTGCTCGAGAGGTCAGATACAAGGAAATAACAAGCAGCAGGGTCAGCAGAGCATCTGGATTATTGTATCGGAACAGGACCGCGGCTGCGGGAGTCAGAAGTGTAATGACGCCCGCGAGCATAGCCGCCGTCGTGTGGAAATGGCGGCGCACTGTCATATAGGTGAGCGCCACGGTGCCGACCCCCATGAGGGCTTGAGGGACCAGCAGACTCCATGAGCTTAGCCCGAAGAGCCGTACGGACAATGAGCTGACCCAAATGCTGGCGGGCAATTTGTCAAGGGTGATCCCGTTGCCAACATCTGAGGAGCCGAAGAAAAACGCCTTCCAGTCGGAGGCTCCGGCTTGGGAAGCTGCTGCGTAATAGGCATTTCCCCACCCGTTACCGGAAAGATTCCACAGGTAGAGGACGGCCGCCCCGAGCAATAACGCGAAAAACCCCAGTTTTTCCCGATTAGTCATTAACCTACCTTCACTTCATCACCGGACGCGCAGACTTCTAACGTGAAGATACAGCAGATAGGGCGGAGACGGACCACCTGATGCCGCTATGTCTGTGCGAGAACCCTGCGCGGGGACGCGCCCGTTGTCTCGCCTAAGATTGAGTCGATGTCTAGATTATTTGGAACTGATGGTGTCCGAGGGCTGGCGAACGGTCTGTTGACTGCGGAACTGGCAATGCAGTTGGCCCAGGCCGCCGCCGTCGTACTTGGCCACGACCGAAACGTTAACGGGTCCCGGCCGCGTGCTGTGGTGGCCCGCGATCCGCGAGCCAGCGGTGAGTTCATCGCCGCCGCGGTGGAAGCCGGGCTGTCCAGCTCGGGCATTGACGTGTACGACGCCGGTGTCCTGCCCACTCCGGCGGCGGCCTACCTGGTGGCCGACCTGGACGCGGATTTTGGCGTGATGATCTCCGCCTCGCACAATCCGGCGCCGGACAACGGCATCAAGTTCTTCGCCCGCGGCGGCCAGAAGCTCCCCGACGAGGTGGAGGACGCTATCGAGGCGCAGATGTCCAAAGAGGCCGTCCGACCCGTCGGCGCCGACGTCGGACGCATCCAGCGTTTCTCCGACGCCGAGGACCGCTACATTGTCCACCTTCTCCAGACGCTGCCGCACAGCCTCGAGGGCCTCAAAGTCGTCCTCGATTGCGCCCACGGTGCTGCGAGCGGCTGCTCCCCGCAGGTCTTCAAGGACGCCGGCGCGGACGTCGTCGTGATCGGCGCCGATCCCGACGGCCACAACATCAACGACGGCGTCGGCTCCACTCACTTGGGCCCCCTCAAGGAAGCTGTGGTCAGGCACCACGCTGACCTCGGCATTGCCCACGACGGTGACGCTGACCGCTGCCTCGCCGTGGACCACGAAGGCAACGAAGTGGACGGCGACCAAATCATGGCCATCCTCGCAGTCGCCCTGAAAAAGTCCGGCAAGCTCAGGGACGACGTACTCGTAGCCACGGTCATGAGCAACCTTGGCCTGAAGATCGCCCTCCAGAAAGCCGGCATCAGCATCCGCGAGACGGCGGTGGGGGACCGTTACGTCCTCGAGGAAATGCGCGACGGCGGCTTCAACCTTGGCGGCGAACAGTCCGGCCACGTCATCTTCGCCGACCACGCCACTACCGGCGACGGCGTCCTCACTGGTCTGCAGCTCGCCGCCCAGATCGCCCTGACCGGGAGGCCGCTCAAGGAACTCGCCACGGTAATGACCAAGCTCCCTCAGCTCATGGTCAACGTCAGGAACGTGGACAAGACACGCGCCGGGACAGATGAAGTCGTGCTGGATGCTGTGACACGAGCGTCAGCGGAACTGGGCGACACGGGTCGTGTACTCCTCCGGCCGTCCGGAACAGAGGCACTGGTCCGTGTCATGGTGGAAGCGGCCGATATGCCTACCGCTGAAAGGATATGCAAGCACCTTGCCGCTGTGGTGGAGGCGCGCTTAACCGAGCCAGTGCTCAAGACCTGACAGGAGAATCACCCAGTTGCTATCGCAGGGGACCGATATAAGCAGGGCAATAAAGATCAGGAAAATCAAGTTTGTCGTTAGTTCGTTGGCGTCAATGCTGTTATCAGTTGTTGCCTATTGGTGCCTCCATGTTCTTCCCCTTGCCACGAGCAGGGATTTCGGCTGGACAAATTTCCGGAGGTACTTCGACCACGACCAGTACGCCTACCTGGCCATTGCGGTCAATGTCAGTAACGGCAACCTGGACAACGTTGAACCGTTCACTGAAACCGGAACGAGCCATTACCCTCGTCTCTATTATGTTCTCTTAGGCCACCTGGCAAGATTGTTCGACGCAGACGTCATCGCAGTGTGGCAGATTGTTGGCATTGCCCTCCAGCTGGCCATGGTACTGACAGTGAGCTGGCTTTTAATCCGCCTGACCGGCAGTGCGTTACTGGGCCTTTTCGGGTTTGTCCCCAGCAACTTTGGCGTCCTAGCGGCACCCATCAGCGGCAGCTGGCTCCACCGTCTGGAAAACCACGGAGTGCTGTGGGGACCGTATGGCACCACGTTCACTTTGAACGGAGAAGCGGCTGGCATGACCGTTGCGGTCGTTGCGGCCTGCCTTCTTATCGGCTTCACGTTTCCGGGATCAAGGGTTGGAGCGGGGTTAGGACGGCACGCTAGGGCGGCTGTGGTGATAGGTGCATGTTCCGCCGTGGGGATGCTGGCGAATGTGCAAACCTACTCGTTCCTCACCGCCGTCTACTTCCTGTCGTATACAGCAGCCGCATATGGTTTGCTGAAGGCGGGCAAGCGCAAGTACGCCATCATCAGCGCGGCGCTGCTCATAGTTGTTCTCCTCGTGGGCCACTCCATTGCGGAGGTCCTTGGCCCCTTGGCTGCCCTTGTCTGCGGACTTGCTGGGGCAGTCCCCGGTACGTTGCTCCTCCTGAAACGGCATCCAGTAGTGGTTGGAGCATCGGCAGTCGGGCTGGCGGCCGCGGCAGCACCAACAATCCTGGCCACGCTGGCCGGTATATCCCAGCGTGACCCTTTCCTCGAATATAGGGCGCTTTCTTCCGAAAATTTAGGTGTCCCATTTCCGTTGGGCATCATAGCTGCTGCAGTTCCGGCGTTGTTACTGTGGACCATATTCCGGGCGGGCATCAGGAGCGGCAACCCCGTTTGGCTGGCTCTGTCCATTGGTATCGCTGTCGCGTGGCCCATCATTGCTACAAATGATGCGTGGGGCGCGAACCAGGAGCCTTACCGGCTTTGGCTTGATGGCTTCTTCCTTGCTTCCGCGGTTTCCCTGCCGGTGCTGGGCCAGGTACTGGTGCGCAACGCTGAGGGCCAGAAATCTTCCAAGTCAACCGAGGCGTCTCTGCCGGCTTCCACGCCAGCGGTTTCAGGTGAATCGGCGGAAGAGCTGCAGCCTTCGCAATTGAAGTCACCGTTGCTGACGAAGGTCGGCGGAATTCTGCTGTGGGGCGTGGTCTCCTTGAGTTTCCTTGACTATGTGGGGTTTGCCTACTTCGTTCACAACCAAGGTACGGCTTCCTTCGAAGACGGCCAGGCCCGTGCCATTTCCGCGACTGCAGATCAACTATCGGATAGGGGCGTTGGTTCCGTTCTCCCAGATCCGTGCATTGACCCGTTCCGGCTGAAGACGCTAACCGGCGCGCCAACTGCCTACTACAACCTGGGATTGGCGTGGCCAACTAACGAACCGTCCTACAGGACGTTGCTCGAAGAACGGGAGAATGGGGTCTTGGATCTGCAGCTCGCTGAACTGGCAGGCGTCGATTACGTGATGACTGACAGTGGCTGTGAGGCAGACTGGCAGGGGCAAGTAATAGGTTCTGTCGTGGGCGAAAGCGCCTATAGCAACGGAGCATCGAGTGAAACCGTGACCCTGTGGAAGCTCGGCCGATAATGCCAGACAAAGGGCACCTGCCAAAAAGTAGGCCCGCCTCCCCTAGGGGACGGGCCGCTGGTTTAGGCAGCAAAAGCTAAGGCGTGCGGCTCTTCAGCGCATCCCGGATTTCGGTCAGCAGCGCGATCTGCGGGTCCTCCGCCGAGTCCTTCTTTACGTCCTGGTTGATCCCGAGCCGGCGGTTCCGGCGCTCGATCATCAGGTTCATCGGCATCACCACCACGAAGTAGATGGCCGCAGAGATCAGCAGGAAATTCACGATCGCCGTCAACAGGACGCCGAACTCGATGGCATTGCCGTTGAGTTCAATCTTCGCGAAGCTGTCGAAGTTGGGGGAGCCCACAATCGCCGCAACGAAGGGCATCAGCACCTTGTTCACCAGTGCGGTCACGACTGCGCCGAACGCGGTGCCGATCACGACGGCGACGGCAAGGTCAACAACGTTGCCCTTCATAATGAAGTTCTTGAATCCAGTCAGCATAGGAACCAACCTAACCCATCGCCTCACAAGTACCCCGGCGCCGCCTCTACGCCGAAGTACTCCTCCAGCGTGTTGATGCCGCGGTTCACCATGTCCGTGGCCGCCTCCACCCCGATGTACCGTAGATGCCACGGCTCGTAGTAATACCCCGTGATGGGATGGAACATCCACGGATACCGCACCACAAAGCCGAACCGGTGCCCGTTCGCCTTCGCCCACATGGCAGCGGGCTGGTCCGCGAAGCACGGCTGGAAGCTGCACGCGCCCCCGCCGTCGGCGATGTCGAATGCCCAGCCCGTCTGGTGCTCCGAGTAGCCGGGCCGCGCGCTGGCCGTGTCCGCGTCGGCCTGGCCGCGGGAGGCAACGTAGCCGCCGTAGGTGGTCACCTGCGTCCCGTAGGAGCGGTACCCGCTCGCCAGGACCATAGCCACCCCTTCCTGCGCGGCGGCCGCGAACATCGCCTCGGCCGCTGCCGCCGTCGTACTGTTCAGCAGCGCGGACTCCCCGGACGCAGTCGCCGCGACCGCGGGCTGTACCAAATCAGCAGGCACATAGTCCGCAGGAACCAGCGGCCGGTGCTTGTTGACCACCAGCCAGGGACTCGACGGGTCGGTGAGGGAGAACTGCCGCGGCAGGGCGGAGGACGGCGACGGCGTGGGGGACGGCTCAGGAGGTGGGGGAGCCACCGTGGTGCCCTCCGGCGTCGTGGTCACCGGCGGGACGGAAGTCGACGGTGAGGAGGCAGGGGAGGATGACGACGGCGCCACCGCCTCAGGTGCCCCCGGCGTGCAGGCAGCCAGGACAGTGAGTCCTGCTCCCGCCGCCAGGAAACGGGCAAAGCTGCGCCTGCTGGCAGCCGCCAGCGCAGGTCCGGCGGGAGCGCAGTCGTAGCACACCTGTGCTACACCTTCCGGAGCAGCATACGGCGGATCGAGTGGTCGATCTCCTTGGTGAGCACCAGCTGGGCCCGACCACGCGTGGGGAGGACGTTCTCCTCCAGGTTGGGCTCATTGATGCGCTTCCAGATGTCCCGCGCGGTGCTCTCAGCCTCATCATCGGACAGGCTCGCATACCGGTGGAAGTAGGACTCCGGCTGGGCGAAGGCAGTGCTGCGCAGCTTGCGGAACCTGTCCACGTACCACTCTTCGATAAAGGACGTCTTGGCGTCCACGTAGATGGAGAAGTCGAAGAAATCGCTCAGCGCCAGCCCCTGCTTGCCGTCATGCCGCGGCCGGGCCGGTGCCAGGACGTTGAGCCCTTCCACGATCAGCACGTCAGGGCGGCGGACCACCACTTCCTTGCCGGGAACGATGTCGTAGGTGACGTGCGAGTACCAGGGCGCCCGCACTTCCTCGGCGCCGCTCTTGATTTCGCTCACAAAACGCAGCAGCGCGCGGCGGTCGTAGGACTCCGGGAAGCCCTTGCGTTCCAGCAGTTGCCGCCGCTTCAGCTCCGCGAGCGGATACAGGAAACCGTCCGTGGTGATGAGTTCCACATTCGGGGTGCCGGGCCAGCGCCGCAGCATTTCGCGGAGCACACGGGCAATAGTGGACTTGCCCACGGCAACCGACCCGGCCACGCCGATCACAAACGGGGTGCGCTGTGTCTGTTCGCCAAGGAACGTGGTGGTGGCGGCATGCAGTTGGCCAGCGGCCTCGACATACAGGTGCAGGAGCCTCGAAAGCGGAAGGTAGACCTCCCGGACTTCCTTCAAATCCAGCGGGTCGCCAAGGCCGCGGAGACGGAAGATATCCTCCTCATTAAGAGGCTGTTCCATCTCATCTGCGAGCCGGGACCAGGTCTGCCGGTCCAGCTCAACGAACGGGGAGACACCTTCGCCGTTCGCGTCATTGCGTTGCACAGTCACTTTAGAGATTCTGCCCCTAGCCCGGCCGAGAGCGAAATGCATGTGCGCTGGAACACACTGGACCAATGCAACAAAAGCGGCCCCCGTGCACGGCGTCCCGGTTTAGATCTCAAGCACCCCTGCCGATAGTCTTGAGCCTATGTGTGGAATCGTAGGATACGTGGGCCGTTCTGGTAACGGCGGAAGTCACAGTGCGCTGGATGTGGTCCTTGAGGGACTGCGCCGCCTGGAGTACCGGGGCTATGACTCCGCAGGGGTCGCTGTTGTGTCCCAGGGTGTAATTGAATCGCGGAAGAAGTCGGGCAAGCTGAGCAACCTGATTGCCGAGCTGGAAGAACACCCGCTGCCGGAGACCGTCACCGGGATCGGCCACACGCGCTGGGCCACCCATGGCGGGCCGACCGACCGGAACGCCCACCCGCACCTGGCCGATGAGGGCAGGCTCGCCGTCATCCACAACGGGATCATCGAAAACTTCGCCGAGCTCAAGCTGGAGCTGCTGGACAAGGGCGTGAAGTTCCTCTCCGAGACGGACACCGAAGTGGCCGCTGCGCTGCTGGGCGACATTTTCCGCAACAAGCTCGGCGGCGATACCTCCAACGGCGGCCTGACCCGCGCCATGGAGCTGGCCTGCCAGCGCCTGGAGGGCGCCTTCACCCTGCTCGCTGTCCACGCTGACCAGCCCGACGTCGTCGTCGCCGCCCGCCGTAACTCACCCCTGGTAGTGGGCCTGGGCGAGGGGGAGAACTTCCTGGGCTCGGACGTGTCCGGGTTCATCGACTACACCCGCCGCGCGGTGGAGCTGGGCCAGGACCAGATCGTCACCATCACCGCGGACACGGTGGAGATCACCGACTTCTACGGCAAGCCGGCTGAAGGCAAGGAATACCACGTGGACTGGGACCCGGCCTCCGCCGAGAAGGGCGGGTTCAGCTCGTTCATGGAGAAGGAAATCCATGACCAGCCCGACGCCGTGGCGCAGACCCTGCTGGGCCGTTCGGACATTAACGGCAAGCTGACGCTGGACGAGGTCCGGATCGACCCCGAACTGCTGAAGCAGGTCAACAAGATCATCGTCCTGGCCTGCGGCACCGCAGCCTACGCCGGAACCGTGGCCAAGTACGCCATCGAAAACTGGTGCCGGATCCCCACCGAGGTGGAACTCGCCCACGAGTTCCGCTACCGGGACCCGATCCTGGACGCGAACACCCTGGTGGTGTCCATCAGCCAGTCCGGCGAGACCATGGACACTCTGATGGCCGTCCGCTACGCCCGGGAACAGGGCGCGAAGACCATCTCGATCTGCAACACCAACGGCTCCACCATCCCGCGTGAATCCGATGCCGTGCTCTACACGCACGCCGGACCGGAAATCGCGGTGGCCTCCACCAAGGCGTTCCTGGCCCAGATCACCGCCGCGTACCTGCTGGGCCTGTACCTGGCGCAGCTGCGCGGGAACATCTTCTCCGGCCAGATCAAGGACGTCCTCGCGGACCTGAACAAGATCCCGGCGAAGATCCAGACCGTCCTGGACAACGCCGGCCCGCTGCGCGAGCTTGCCCGGAGCATGGCCAACGAGAAGTCGGTGCTGTTCCTGGGCCGCCACGTCGGCTACCCGGTGGCCCTTGAGGGTGCATTGAAGCTGAAGGAAATCGCGTATATCCATGCGGAAGGCTTCGCCGCCGGCGAGCTCAAGCACGGCCCCATCGCCCTGATCGATGAAGGCCAGCCGGTGTTCGTGGTGGTCCCGTCCCCCCGCGGCCGCGAGTCGCTGCACGCCAAGGTGATCAGCAACATCCAGGAAGTCCGCGCCCGCGGCGCGCGCACCCTGGTCATCGCCGAGGAAGGCGACGAAGCCGTGAAGGCCTACGCCGAGCACGTCTTCTACGTCCCCGAAACACCGGTCCTGCTGATGCCGCTGCTGACCACCGTCCCGCTGCAGATCTTCGCCGCGGAACTCGCCGCGGCCAAGGGCTACGACGTGGACCAGCCCCGCAACCTCGCCAAGAGCGTCACGGTCGAGTAGCCGGTTTATCTTCCGACAGCGGAAACCCCGGGTTTAACCACCCGGGGTTTCCGCTTTTTAACGTCTCCTGCGCCGCTTGGTGGTCCGGCCAGTAACCTGCGTCACCGTAGAATAAGCCGCATGATTGTTGGCATTGGCGTAGACGTTGTAGACATCGAGCGGTTCGGCCGCCAGCTTGAGCGCACCCCCGGCCTCCGGGACCGGTTGTTCGTTCCGGCCGAGCGCGAGCTGAACATCCGCTCCCTCGCCGCACGGTTCGCCGCGAAGGAAGCTGTGGCCAAGGTCCTCGGCGCGCCGGCCGGCATGAACTGGCAGGACTGCTGGATCGGGCTGGACCACAACGGCCCCACCGTCCAGGTCAAGGGAACCGTGCTGGCCGTCGCCGAGGCCAAGGGCGTCAAGCGCTGGCACCTCTCCATCAGCCACGACGGCGGCATCGCCACCGCCACGGTCCTGGCCGAAGGCTGAACCGGCGGACTCCGCCACTGACACCGTGATCAGCGCCTACACCGGAACGCAGGTCCGGCATGCCGAGGAACCACTCCTCGCTGCCGGGCTCGGCGATGTCCTCATGCAGCGCGCAGCACACGGACTGGCCGTCGCCGTCATCCGCGAAATAAACGCCCGCGGCCTCCGGGTCTACGGCTCCTCCGTTACGGTGCTCACCGGCAAAGGCAACAACGGCGGGGACGGCCTTTACGCCGCCGCCTTCCTCGCCGCCCGGGGCATGCGTACGACGGCGATACTCACCTCAGATTCCGCCCACCCCCAGGCTTTGGCTGCTTTTGAGCGGGCCGGCGGCCGCGTCCGGCACCTTACTGAGGTGGCACCCGGCGAGCTTGCCGCAGACGCGGCGCGCGCCGACGTCGTCATTGACGCCGTGCTGGGAACGGGCGCGAAAGGAGGGCTGCGGGGGAGTGCCGCCGCATTGATCGCCGCCATTGCTGATGCCCGCACCGGGGGTGCCTGCCCGGGATTTGTGGTGGCATGCGACCTGCCCAGCGGCGTGGACGCCGATACGGGTGCGGTGGCCCAGCCCGTCCTTCCTGCGGACCTGACGGTGACGTTCGGCGCAGCCAAGGCCGGGCTGCTGGCCGATCCCGGCGCCGACTTCTCCGGCCGCGTGGAAGTAGCGCCCATCGGCATCGAGGAAAACTTCCAGCGTCCCGCCCTGCGCCGGCTGGACGACGCTGACATCGCCGCCCTCCTGCCACACCCGGAGCGGCGGGCGCACAAGTACTCGCGAGGAGTCCTGGGTGTGGTGGCCGGCTCCGCCGACTATCCCGGCGCGGCCGTCCTCGCGTGCCGCGGAGCCCTGGCCGCCGGAGTCGGCATGGTCCGGTACCTCGGACCGCCGGAGGTCGCGGACCTGGTGCGGCAGTCCTGCCCCGAAGTTGTGTGCAGTACCGGCGCCGTGGCCGACAATCGGGTGCAGGCCTGGCTGGTGGGTTCGGGAATGGGGCCCGGTGACCACGAGCAGCTGCAGCGCGCCCGCGACGCCGTCGAGTCCGGCCTGCCCGTGGTAGCCGACGCCGGTGCGCTGCCCGCCCTTCCCGACGCTCTGGCTCCGCATGTGGTCCTGACCCCGCACGCCGGCGAGCTCGCCGCACTCCTGCAGAGGCTGGGCGGCGACGAGGACCGGGCCGCTGTGGAAGCGGGCACGCTGGCCGCCGTCCGCCGGGCAGCCGCACTGACCGGCGCCACCGTCCTGCTCAAAGGGGCCACTACGCTGGTGGCCGCGCCCGCCGGGGACGTGTTCGGCCAGTCAGACGGCACCCCGTGGCTCGCCACCGCCGGCAGCGGCGATGTCCTGGCCGGCGTCATTGGCGCGCTGCTCGCACAGCTGGGTTCCGACGTCGAACACTTCGGTAAGGCTGGCGTGGAACCAGGCGCGCGCTGGGCAGCGGTGGCCGCGCTGGGAGCCGCACTGCACGGCAAAGCCGGGAGGGCGGCGTCGGACGCCTGCCTCGGCGGGCCGATCGCTGCTGGCGGAATTGCAGACTCCCTACCCCATGTCTGGGGTAAAGTAAGCACGCTTAGTAACGGTGGGATCCGGAAACGTAATAGTCACAGCCAGCCGCTACGGTAGGCAGTAGTTCGCACCGGCAGCAGGGGGCACTTGCCCTTCTACTGCCGAATCACAAAGAGGAGCATTATGGAAGTCTGGCCTGGATCGGCTTATCCCCTTGGCGCCACGTACAACGGAACCGGCACCAACTTTGCCCTGTTCAGCGAACGAGCAGAAAAAGTGGAACTGTGCCTCTTCGACGACGACGGCAAGGAAACCCGCATCACGCTGGACGAAGTGGACGGGTACGTGTGGCACTGCTACATCCCGCAGATCCAGCCCGGCCAGAAGTACGGCTACCGGGTCCACGGCCCCTACGATCCTGCTTCCGGCAACCGCTTCAACCCCAACAAACTCCTGTTGGACCCCTACGCCAAGGCCATCCACGGCCAGGTGGACTGGGACCCGTCGCTGTTCACCTACAACCTGGGTGAGCCTGAGTCCATCAACAACGAGGACTCGGCCAGCCACATGATGATGGGCGTGGTGATCAACCCGTTCTTCGACTGGGACGGTGACCAGAACCTGCGGATTCCCTACCACCAGTCGGTGATCTACGAAGCCCACGTCAAGGGCCTCACCCAGCTGCACCCGGAGATCCCCGAGGAACAGCGCGGCACATATGCCGGCGTGGCGCACCCGGCCGTCATCTCGCACCTGCAGAAACTCGGCGTCACCGCCATCGAGCTCATGCCCGTGCACCAGTTCGTCAATGACGGCACCCTGCAGGACAAGGGCCTGAACAACTACTGGGGCTACAACACCATCGGTTTCTTCGCCCCGCAGAACACCTACAGCTCCACCGGCGACACCGGCCAGCAGGTCCAGGACTTCAAAGCCATGGTCCGCTCACTGCACAAGGCCGGCATCGAGGTCATCCTGGACGTGGTGTACAACCACACCGCCGAAGGCAACCACCTGGGCCCCACCCTGTCCTTCAAGGGCATCGACAACGCCGCCTACTACCGGTTGATGGAGGGCGACGAGAAGCACTACATGGACTACACCGGTACCGGCAACTCGCTGAACGTCCGCCAGCCGCACTCCCTGCAGCTGCTGATGGACTCGCTGCGCTACTGGGTTTCGGAGATGCACGTGGACGGCTTCCGCTTCGACCTCGCCTCCACGCTGGCCCGTGAGTTCTACGACGTGGACAAGCTCTCCACCTTCTTCGAACTCATCCAGCAGGACCCCGTGGTCTCCCAGGTCAAGCTCATCGCCGAGCCTTGGGACGTTGGGCCCGGCGGCTACCAGGTGGGCAACTTCCCGCCGCAGTGGACCGAATGGAACGGCAAGTACCGCGACACCGTCCGCGACTTCTGGCGCGGCGAGCCCGCCACCCTGGGCGAGTTCGCGTCCCGCATCACCGGCTCTGCGGACCTCTACGAGCACTCCGGCCGCCGCCCCGTGGCCTCCATCAACTTCGTCACCGCGCACGACGGCTTCACCCTTTCGGACCTGGTGTCCTATAACGAGAAGCACAACGACGCCAACGGCGAGGACAACAACGACGGCGAATCCCACAACCGCTCCTGGAACTGCGGCGTGGAGGGCCCTACGGACGATCCCGAAGTCCTGGGGCTGCGGGCCCGCCAGCAGCGGAACTTCATCGCCTCGCTGCTGCTGTCCCAGGGCGTGCCCATGCTCCTGCACGGCGACGAGATGGGCCGCACCCAGCAGGGCAACAACAACGGGTACTGCCAGGACTCCGAGCTGACCTGGATCAACTGGGAATCCATCGACCAGCCGCTGGTGGAGTTCACCTCCGCGGTGAACGCGCTGCGCGCCAAGCACCCGACGTTCCGCCGCAGCCGGTTCTTCGACGGCCGGCCCGTCCTGCGGGGCGAGGGCGAGCGGCTGCCGGACATCGTATGGCTGGACCCTGAGGGCGAAAACATGAAACCGGAGGCCTGGGAAGCCGGGTTTGGCCGGTCGGTGGGTGTGTTCCTGAACGGCGACGGCATCCAGGGTAAGGACAGCCGGGGCCGGCGGATCACCGACGTGAACTTCCTGCTGTACTTCAACGCGCACGACGATACGGTCAAGTTCACCCTGCCGTCAGACGAGTACGCGCCCGCCTGGGACGTCATGATCGACACCGCGGGGCATAACGCGGACACCGAGCCCGTCAACGCGGGGCAGCTGCTGCCGGTGGAGGCCAAGTCCCTGGTGGTCCTGCGCGCCCACAGCGTTCCGGAAGTTGAGCCGGATCACTCCGTGGCGGCATCCCTTGCGGCGCTGACCCAGACCGCGAGCAGCGAGGCCGAGTCCATCAGCACGCCCCCGGTTGCTGAACCCGGCAAGACGACGAAGGTGGGCTCGCGGAAGGATCTGAAGAAATGAGGGTGCCCGCCTCCACCTACCGGCTCCAGATCCGGCGCAGCTTCACCCTGTTTGATGCCGCCGAACAGGTTCCGTACCTGAAATCGCTTGGAGCCGATTGGGTCTACCTCTCGCCCATCCTCACCGCAGAGCAGGGCTCGGACCACGGCTATGACGTGACCGACCCCTCCGCCGTGGACCCGGAGCGCGGCGGCGCCGAAGGCCTGCTGGCGCTGTCCAAGGCTGCCCGCGAGTATGGCATGGGAGTCCTCGTGGACATCGTGCCGAACCACGTGGGCGTCGCCACGCCGCCGCAGAACCCGTGGTGGTGGTCCCTCCTGAAGGAAGGGCAGGGCTCGCCCTACGCCGAAGCCTTCGACGTCGACTGGGACCTGGCCGGGGGAAAGATCCGGTTGCCCATGCTGGGCTCGGACGATGACCTGGACAAGCTGGAGGTCAAGGACGGGGAACTCCGCTACTACGACCACCGGTTCCCCCTTGCCGAGGGGACGTACTCCGACGGTGACTCCCCCCAGGAAGTCCACAGCCGCCAGCACTACGAGCTGATCGGCTGGCGCCGCGCCGACGCCGAGCTGAACTACCGGCGCTTTTTCGCCGTGACCACACTGGCAGGGATCAGGGTGGAAACGCCCCACGTCTTCCAGGAAGCGCATGCCGAGGTGGGCCGCTGGTTCCGCGAAGGACTCGTGGACGGGCTCCGGGTGGACCATCCCGACGGCCTGGCCGACCCTGCAGGGTACCTGCGCTGGTTGAAGGACCTCAGCGGCGGGGCCTATGTGCTGGTGGAGAAGATCCTCGAGCCGGGCGAAGCTCTGCCCGGGGATTTCGCCACCGAAGGGACCACCGGGTACGACGCACTTGCCGATGTGGACCGCATCTTTGTCGACCCCGCCGGAGAGCAGCTGCTCAACGACCTGGACGCAAAGCTCCGGGAGGCCGCTTCCCCGGCGGACTACGCCGAGATGATCCGCGGAACCAAGCGGATGATTGCCGACGGAATCCTCCGCTCCGAGGTGCTGCGGCTGGCCCGCCTGGTTCCCGTGTCCTATGGGCTTTCGGTGGAACAGGCAGCTGACGCCATCGCGGAAATCATCGCCTCCTTCCCGGTCTACCGGACATACCTGCCCACCGGTGCCGGGATCCTCAAGGAAGCCTGCGAGTCTGCCGCGGCCCACCGGCCCGACCTGGAGGTCGCCGTGGGGACGCTGCTGCCGCTTCTCCTGGACCCGGCCAACCCGATCGCGGTCCGGTTCCAGCAAACCTCCGGGATGGTGATGGCCAAAGGCGTGGAAGACACGGCGTTCTACCGCTACACCCGCCTGGGAACACTGACGGAAGTAGGAGCCGAACCGACGGAGTTCGCAGTGACTCCCGAGGAGTTCCACCACCGGATGCTTCGGCGCCAGGAAGAGCTTCCGCTCTCGATGACCACCCTCTCCACGCATGACACCAAGCGCAGCGAGGACGCCCGGGCCCGGATCTCGGTCATCGCAGAGCTGCCGCAGGAGTGGACGGCCACTCTGAACAGCCTTCGCGAGCTGGCGCCGATTCCGGACGGACCCTACGAAAACCTGCTGTGGCAGGCCATCGTTGGTGCCTGGCCCGCGAGCCGGCAGCGGCTCCAGGGCTACGCGGAAAAGGCCGCGCGGGAAGCCGGAAACTCCACCATGTGGACGGCCCCGGACGAAGACTTCGAAGCAGCGGTCAAGGCGGCCGTGGACGCTGCGTTCGACGACGCCCGGGTCACAAAAGTGGTGGAGGGCTTCGTCGCACGGATCGACTCCTACGCCGCGTCCAACTCCGTCTCCGCCAAACTGGTCCAGCTCACCATGCCCGGCGTGCCGGACGTGTACCAGGGCAGCGAGTTCTGGGAACGGTCCCTCACCGATCCCGATAACAGGCGGCCAGTGGACTTCGCGCGGCGGCAGGAGGAGCTGGCAAAGCTCGACGCCGGCACCCTGCCGGAGGCCGGAACGGAAACCAGCAAGCTGCTGGTCACCTCCCGCGCGCTCCGGCTGCGCCGTGACCGGCCCGAACTGTTCCAGGGCTACAGCCCGGTGGCAGCGTCCGGTCCGGCAGCAGCCCACCTGCTCGCGTTCCGCCGCGGTACGGACGGGACGGATGCAGCCCTGACCCTTGCCACCCGGCTCCCCGCCGGACTGGCGGCCGACGGCGGATGGCGGGACACCGCCGTCGAACTTCCCGGAATCATGCGCGACGAGCTGACGGGTGTTGATTACGGGCCCGGCGCCGTTTTGTTGGCCGACGTGCTGGGTACCTACCCGGTGGCTTTGCTGGTACCGGTGGATGGAGAAAAGGCATGACGCTCGTGAATGTTGGGCCCGAACGCTTCGACGTCTGGGCGCCGGAGGCTCATTCGGTGATCCTCCAGGCAAACGGCCGGCAGTATCCCATGCTGAAGAAGGAGACGGCGCCCGGCGCAGACGGGTGGTGGACCGCCCCGGACGCCCCCGCCGACGGCGACGTGGACTATGGCTACCTGCTGGACGGTGACGGACATCCCCTACCCGACCCGCGATCGCGGCGGCTGCCCGACGGTGTCCACGAACTGTCCCGCACCTTCGACCCTGCGGCCCATGCCTGGCAGGACTCAGGCTGGAGGGGCAAGGACCTGCAGGGTTCGGTCATCTACGAACTCCACGTGGGGACTTTCACCCCCGATGGGACACTGGACGCTGCCGCTGAAAAGCTGGGCTACCTGGCGGACCTGGGCGTCGACTTCGTGGAACTGCTGCCGGTCAACGGCTTCAACGGCACCCACAACTGGGGCTATGACGGCGTGCAGTGGTACACCGTCCACGAAGGCTACGGGGGCCCGGCGGCCTACCAGCGCTTCGTTGATGCGGCGCACGCTGCCGGCCTGGGCGTCATCCAGGACGTGGTGTACAACCACCTCGGTCCAAGCGGAAACTACCTGCCGAAGTTCGGCCCGTACCTGAAGCAGGGCGATGCCAACACGTGGGGCGACTCGGTCAACCTGGACGGGCCCGGCTCGGACGTGGTGCGCGAGTACATCCTGGACAATGCGGCGCTCTGGCTCCGGGACTACCACGTGGACGGGCTCCGGCTGGACGCGGTGCACGCCCTGCGTGACGAGCGTGCCGTGCACATCCTGGAGGAATTTGGTGCGCTGGGTGATGCCGTCTCGGCTGAGACCGGGCTGCCCAAGACGCTGATTGCGGAGTCGGACCTGAACAACCCGCGCCTGATCTACCCGCGGGACGCGAACGGTTACGGGCTGGCCGGGCAATGGAGCGACGATTTCCACCACGCCGTCCACGTGGGCGTGAGCGGCGAGACCACCGGGTACTACGAGGACTTCCAGTCCCTCGCGGTCCTCGCCAAGGTCCTCAAGGACGGTTTCCTGCACGACGGCAGCTACTCCAGCTTCCGCGGCCGCCACCACGGCCGGCCCATCAATGCCGCCCTGGTGCACCCTGCGGCGCTGGTGGTGTGCAACCAGAACCATGACCAGATCGGCAACCGCGCCACGGGGGACCGGCTCTCGCAGTCGCTGTCTTATGGGCAGTTGGCCGTGGCGGCCGTACTCACCCTGACCTCGCCGTTCACGCCCATGCTGTTTATGGGCGAGGAGTTCGCGGCGAGCACCCCATGGCAGTTCTTCACCTCGCATCCGGAACCGGAGCTCGGCAAGGCCACTGCGGAAGGCCGGATCAAGGAGTTCGAGCGCATGGGGTGGGATCCCGCCGTCGTGCCCGATCCCCAGGACCCGGAAACCTTCCGCCGTTCGAAGCTGAACTGGGACGAAGCCTCCGGCGGCGACCACGCCCGGCTCCTTGAGCTCTACCGCTCACTGACCGCGCTGCGCCGGGAGCACGCCGAGCTTGCCGGGCTCGGCTTCACGGAGACGGACGTGAAGTTCGACGACGACGCGGGCTGGTTGCGTTTCCGCCGCGGAAGCGTGGAGGTGCTGCTGAACCTTTCAGACGCCAAGGTCCGGGTGGACGGGGCTGCCGGAAGTGTTCTCCTGGCCACCGATGAGGGAACCGGACTCGAGGGTGAAAGCCTTGCCCTGGCGCCGTGGAGCGCCGCGATCCTGAAGTCCTGATTCCCCGCACTGCACCTAAAGGCTGCGCCGCGGGCTGATTCTGTCAGCCCGCGGCGTAACTTTTCCGCCCCGGGTTGTGTTGTGCGGGTCACAGCTGGCAGGATGGAATGCATGACTTATTCCGCGGCGGAAGACCGCTACGAAACCATGCCCTACCGCCGCGTCGGCCGCAGCGGACTCAAACTCCCGGCCATCTCCCTAGGCCTCTGGCACAACTTCGGCGACGACAAGCGCTTCGATGAACAGCGCGCCATCCTCCGCCGCGCCTTCGATCTGGGCGTCAACCACTTCGACCTCGCCAACAACTACGGCCCGCCGGACGGCTCGGCCGAGACCAACTTCGGCCGGCACCTGAAGGAGGACTTCAAGCCGTACCGTGACGAGCTGGTCATCTCCACCAAAGCCGGCTATTACATGTGGCCTGGCCCCTACGGGGAGTGGGGCTCCCGCAAGTACCTGATCTCAAGCCTGGACCAGTCGCTGCAGCGGATGGGCCTGGACTACGTGGACATTTTCTACAGCCACCGGCCCGACCCCGAAACCCCGTTGGAAGAGACCATGGGTGCCCTGGACTACGCTGTGCGTTCGGGCAAGGCACTCTACGCGGGCATCTCCTCCTACACCCCGGAGCAGACCCTGGAGGCGGCCCGGATACTGAAGGAACTGGGCACCCCACTGCTGATCCACCAGCCCAGCTACTCCATGCTCAACCGGTGGACCGAGGACGGCAGCCCCAACCTGTACGAAGCACTGGACCTGGTGGGGGCCGGGTGCATCGCCTTCTCGCCACTGGCCCAGGGGATGCTCACCAACCGGTACCTGGACGGGATTCCTGCTGACTCGCGCGCCGCCAAGGCCCGGTTCCTGTCCGGGGACGCCATCACGGACGAGAAGCTGGAGCGGATCCGCGGCCTGCACGACATCGCCAAGGGGCGCGGCCAGACGCTGGCGCAGATGGCCGTCGCCTGGATCCTGCGGAACCAGCCAAAGGGCTCGCCGGTGACCTCGGCGCTGGTTGGCGCGTCCAGCGTTGCCCAGTTGGAGGACACCCTGTCCGCCATCAACAACCTCGAATTCACTGCCGACGAGTTGACTGCCATCGACGAGTTTGCCGTGGAATCGGACATCAACCTCTGGAAACAGCCGGTCTGATATCCACCCTCCCATTCCAAAAGGCGGGACGGGGGAACAAGACCCCGCCCCGCTCTGTTGGGTACTATGAAAAGGCGCCGCGCGGCGCCGGGCCTGCCGGCCGCCGTCGTACTTCGCTCGAAGCCGAAACCGGCCGGCTGACGTTTGTCCTAAAGGAGTTCCGTGTCTTCACATCCGATTCGTGTTGCAATCGTCGGCGTAGGAAACTGCGCCGCTTCGCTGGTCCAGGGCGTCCACTACTACAAGGACGCAGACCCCAAGGCCACGATTCCGGGCCTGATGCACGTTGAGTTCGGCCAGTATCACGTGGGTGACGTTGAATTCGTCGCCGCGTTTGATGTGGACGGCAAGAAGGTGGGCGTTGACCTCGCCGACGCCATCCTGGCGAGCGAAAACAACACCATCAAGATCGCTGACGTGCCGCCCACCGGCGTCACCGTCCAGCGAGGCCACACCCTCGACGGCCTGGGCAAGTACTACCTCGAGACCATCGAGCAGTCCACCGAAGCGCCCGTTGATGTGGTGCAGGCGCTCAAGGACGCTGCCGTTGATGTCATGGTCTGCTACCTGCCCGTTGGCTCCCAGGAAGCTGCCGAGTTCTACGCCCAGTGCGCCATCGACGCCGGCGTGGCCTTCGTTAACGCCCTGCCCGTATTCATCGCCGGCACCAAGGCATGGGCGGACAAGTTCACCGCCGCAGGCCTGCCGATCGTGGGCGACGACATCAAGAGCCAGATCGGTGCCACCATCACGCACCGCGTTATGGCCAAGCTGTTCGAAGACCGCGGCGTGACCCTGGACCGCACGTACCAGCTGAACGTCGGCGGCAACATGGACTTCAAGAACATGCTCGAGCGTGACCGGCTGGAGTCCAAGAAGATCTCCAAGACCCAGGCCGTGACGTCCAACGTCGAAGCCGAACTGGCTGCCAAGGACGTCCACATCGGCCCGTCCGACTACGTCCAGTGGCTGGATGACCGCAAGTGGGCCTTCGTCCGCCTTGAGGGCCGCAACTTCGGTGACGCCCCTGTCTCGCTCGAGTACAAGCTGGAAGTCTGGGACTCACCAAACTCCGCCGGCGTGATCATCGACGCCATCCGCGCCGCCAAGATCGGCCTGGACCGCGGCATCGGCGGCCCGCTGCTCTCCGCATCGAGCTACTTCATGAAGTCCCCGCCGGAGCAGTTCAACGACGACCTCGCCCGCGAAAAGGTGGAAGCCTTCATCCGCGGCGACCTCGAGCGCTAACCCCGGTCCCCCCTGTTGCGTATGCTCCCTCACCTTCGGGTGGGGGAGCATCGCGGCTTAACACGCCCCATCACCTCCTGCGTCGTTTTCCGGGACGCGCCATCACAGAATGCGGGATGCCGACGTCAAGCAAAACCGGCTGCGTGCGGATGATCAATCCATGCTGTGCGGAGGTACCCGCTTTATAAATTTGATAGCCCCTTCGAAGCCCTCAGTGGCGTCGTCTTTGGTGACTATCAGAACGGTCCAGCCAGCTGATTCGAAGGCCTTGTCCCGCCGTCGGTCGCTAAACTGCTGTGCATCAAGAAGGTGATGCCCGCCGTCGTACTGGATTGCCAGACGCCGGTGACGGTAGCCAAGGTCGGCAGTTGGGGACGCGCCGTCATCCGGCCGAAGCGCGATTTGTAGGTCCGGCTCCGGTAAGTTCCCATCGGCCATGGCTAGCCGAAGCATGGATTCAGGTGCCGAATCGGACCCAACCCTCATTAGTTCGAGTGCCTCCCGGGCGCGAAGGACGCCTTGAAGGTTGGGGTGTCGCCCAACTAAGGCGCGGAGCCCGTCCAAGGTGTCGTATGGCTCAGATCTGCCTTCAAACTGCGCTCGAGGGATGCGAATGATCTGATCTCCCAAGCAGACCAAATCACTTAGCGACAGCCGGCGGGCCAAGTCGAGCCAAGTTCGCGAGCGCGTACTAATCCGGATACCGTCAACGGATTCAATCTCGCCCTCCCTGGCGATGACGTTATGTGCGGTCACGCCCTTCCTGCGTACTTGGGGCAACTGCTTGGGCTTGCTCAGGTGCAGTTCGGTCGACTCCGACAGGCAGGCTGGCAGCATTTGACAATGCAGACGCGCTGCGGTGACGTGTGAAATCCACGCTCCCGGTGATACTTCGGATAGCGCCCGTGCCGCGGTTTCCAGTTCAAAACTCCAGCCCGCCGGACGGTACACCTCCCTGCTGACATGGATTACGTCATTTCCGCGAAGTCTGCTGGCCGGTACGCCCAAAGCCAGCGCCGAGGTGAAAGTGAATGGGGCATTGGCCAAGGGCTGCGGCAAGTCACTGGGATTGGGCATGTTGGCATTTTGGCTCAAAAAGCGCTTCGGCTGCAGAAGTTATCCACAGGCAGGGCGAAGCGGCTGCGGGAGGTGATGGGGCGTTGGTGGGAAGGCTGCGGGAGGTGATGGGGCGTTGGTGGGAAGGGTGCGGGAGGTGATGGGGCGTTGGGTTAGGTGAGGCCGACGGGGTTCCCGGCGTCGTCCACGTCCATGCGCATAGCCGCGGGGGCGGCGGGCAGGCCGGGCATGGTCATCACCGCCCCGGTCAGCGCCACAATGAATCCGGCGCCGGTCTTGGGCAGGAGGTCCCGCACGTGGATGGTGAAGCCTTTGGGCGCGCCGAGGCGTGAGGCATCGTCCGTGAATGAGTACTGGGTCTTGGCCATGCAAACGGGCAGCTGGGACCAGCCGTTCCGCTCGATATCGGCGAGCCGCTTCAGGGCCGGCACGGAAAACTCAACCCCGTCGGCGCCGTAGATTTCCTGCGCGATGGTCCGGATCTTCTCCTCCACCGGCAACTCCAGCGGGTACAGGTGCCGAAAGCTGTTCGGGCCCGCCACAACCCGGGCCACGAGGGCCGCGAGTTCGTCGCCGCCGTCGCCCCCACCGCCGCGACCCCAGACATCGGCGACGGCGGCGTGGACGCCCTCGCCCGCACACCACGCCAGCAGCCAGTCGAGTTCCTCCTGCGAGTCGGAGGAGAACTTGTTGATGGCCACCACCGGTGTCACGCCGAACTTCTCCACGTTCCGCACGTGCCGGCGGAGGTTTGCCACCCCGGCCTCCAGCGCTGCCAGGTCGGGCGCGGCGAGCTGGTCCTTCGCCACTCCACCTTGCATTTTCAGGGCCCGCACCGTCGCCACCACCACCACCGCGGAAGGGGCCAGCCCGCCAAACCGCGCCTTGATGTCCATAAACTTCTCAGCGCCCAGGTCAGCACCGAAACCGGCTTCCGTCACAACGATGTCCGCCAACCGCCTGGCCGTCTGCGTGGCAATCAGCGAGTTGCAGCCGTGGGCGATATTTGCGAAAGGACCACCATGGACCAAAGCCGGGGTCCCGGCGATGGTCTGCACCAGGTTGGGCTTGATGGCCTCCTTCAGGAGCAGGGTCAGCGCCCCCTGCACCCCGAGATCCGCCACTGTGACAGGGGAGCGGTCAAACGTGTAGCCGAATGTAATCCGTCCCAGGCGCCTGCGGAGGTCGGCCAGGTCCGTCGCGAGGCAGAAGACGGCCATGATCTCGGACGCCACGGTGATGTCGAATCCGTCCTGGCGGGGCACGCCCTGCGTCGGCCCGCCCAGTCCGATCACCACCTCACGCAAGGCCCGGTCATTCATGTCCAGGACCCGTTTGAAGGTCATCCGCCGGGGATCGATGTTCAGCTCGTTGCCCTGGTAGATGTGGTTGTCCACCAGGGCCATGAGCGCATTGTTGGCTGACGTCACGGCATGGAAGTCGCCGGTGAAGTGCAGGTTGATTTCATCCATGGGCAGCACCTGCGAGTAACCGCCGCCCGTAGCTCCACCCTTCATCCCCAGGACAGGGCCCAGCGACGGCTCCCGCAGGGCGATCATCACCCGGTGCCCGGCGCGTGCCAAGGAGTCGCCGAGCCCTACCGTGGTGGTGGACTTTCCTTCACCCGCGGGCGTGGGGGACATGGCCGAGACCAGCACTACCTTGCCGTGCGGAGCGGGCGCCGTCAGCGTGGCAGGGTCAATCTTCGCCTTGTACCGCCCGTACCGTTCCAAGGCTTCCGGGTTGATTCCCGCGGCAGCGGCAATCTCGTCGATTGGCCGGATCCGGGCAGCCCGGGCTATCTCAAGATCAGTCGGAAGACCAGACATCTTTGTCCTTTCCTGCACCGGCCGGAGCCGGACACCTGCGCCCAAGCCGGGACACCTGCCCCTAAGCTAACAGCTGCGGACGGGCATGGCGCCAGGTTCAGGACGCCGGCAGGGCAGTGATCAGGTGGGGCCGCAGAGAATTGTCGACGGCGGCATGGTAGCTTTCCAGCGTGATCGCGGCGGTGCGCTGCCACCCTGAGTTCTGGGCCCGGATTGCCGCTGCCCGGCCCATGTCCTCGCGGGTGACGGGATCGTCGTACAAAGCCTCCAGCGCATCCGCCCAGTCGACGGCGTGATGGCCGTCCACCAGCAGCCCGGTCCTGCCATGGAAAATGGCCCGGGACAGCCCGCCCACCCGGGTGGCCACCACGGGCGTGCCGCAGGCCTGGGCCTCGAGCGCCACCAGCCCGAAGGACTCGCTGTAGGAGGGCATCACCACCACGTCCGCCGCACGGAACCAGCCCGCAAGCTCTGGTGCCTTCACCGGCGGAAGCTGCGTGACGACGTCGTCCATTTCCGCCTCCGCCACCAGGCGCCGCAGGTTGAATTCCTTGTTCCCACTCAATGAGCCCAGGATGGTGAGCCGGAGATCGATGTCCGGGCGCCGGCTTCGCAGCAGGGCCGCCGCCTTCACCAGGACCTGCGGCCCCTTCAACCGCTGGATCCGGCCCGCGAAGACCAGATGGAACGTATCCGGGCTGATACCCCGGTCCGTCCTGGACCGGGCCCGGAAGGCAGGAGTAAAGGTACTCAGGTCCACGCCGGGAGGCGCAATATCGATCCGCTCGTACGAGGCCCCGTAATGGGACACTAGCTCTGCGGCTTCGGAACTGGTGTTGGCGATCAGCCGCGCGGCCCCGTCCACGATCCGGTGCTCACCCAGTTCGCGGCGCCGCGGCTCAGGCTGCTCCCCGGACTCGAGCAGGAGGTTCTTGACCTTGGCCATGGTGTGCATGGTGTGGACCAGCGGCACGCCCCACAGTTCGGACAGCTCCAGGCCGGCGATCCCGGACACCCAATAGTGCGAGTGAATGACGTCGTAATGCCCGTGCGGCTGCCGGCCCCGGATCCGGTCGATCTCCTGCACCATGTGGTGCAGGAGGCCGGGAAGTTCTTCCTTGGGAACCTTCTTCGGCGGCCCGGCCAGGACGTTGTGGACGCACACGCCGGGGTCCGGATGCTCGACGGCGGGCTGGTGGGAGGAGGTGGCACGGGTGAAGATCTCCACTTCCACGCCTGCCTCGGCCAGCGCGGAGGCCAGTTCACGGATGTAGACGTTCATCCCGCCGGCGTCGCCGGAACCGGGCTGCTCCATGGGGGAGGTGTGGAGGGACAGTAACGCCACCCTGCGGACAGGCGCCACGGGACCTCCTTCCGGCCGCCGGCGCGGATTAGCGCGCCGGATCAGTGCTGGGCATTCGATAAAACACTACTCCTGTGTCAACGCCAAACGCCCCGCCACATCTTCCCCAGGGCAGGAAACGCCTGCTCGTAACCTGCCAACAGTGCCGCGCCGAGTGCTTCGGACGCCACGAGCGGGTGCCGGGCGAAGGCCTGCAGCGCGGCATCCCGGTCACCGTCCGTCACTGCCCGCACCGTCAGCCGTTCCACCTCCTTGACCTGCTGCAGCAGGTGAAGCTGCTCCGCCGGCGGAGCCTGCTGGGGCAGCGGCAGCGCGCCGTCGGCCGTCACTGCGCAGGGAAGTTCGACGACGGCGTCAGGCGGCAGCCCCGGAATGGCCGCTTCGGCGGAGGCCGGGGCAGCAGTGGCGGGCTGGGAAGCCAGCGCCACCCCGGTGCTTCGTGGAGGCACGGTGTTGCGCGTATTCAGGATCAGTTGCGTTTCCCCGTTTCCCGCCACGGCCCGCATGGCCGCCAGCGCCACCCGCTCGTATCCGCCACCGGCGAGGTCGTCCTCGTCACGGCGTTCGTCCTTCCCGCGGGCTTCGGCCAGGTAGCCCTCCTCCCGGGAGCGGCGGGCTTCCTCCCACAACCCGAACGCCTCCGCGCCCGCAGCCGCCAGCCGCGGGTAGAGCTCCTGCTGCTGGCTGTGGATGCTCTCGCCGCGGGTCTGCGCCATGGCGTGCATCGCTTCCCGGGCTTTGTCCTGCTCGTAGTAGTAATAAAGGTACTCATTGGGCAGGGCGCCCAGACTGGCCAGGAATGGCTGCGGGAACAGCCTGCCCTCTTCAAAGGACTGCAGGGCACGCGGGTCTGACAGCAGCGCAGGCAGCCTGTCACGCCCCTCGGACTCCAGACGGTACAGCCAGCCCAGGTGGTTTAGCCCGTAGTAGCCCACGCCGTCGAGGCTTCCCGCCGGAAGAGGCGCCCCTGCCGCCCTTGCTGCACGGCTCACCAGGCCGCCCGCGGAGTCGCAGATCCCGACGACGCGGCGGCCGAGCACCGGCAGCAGCGCCTCGGTGACCATGCCGGCGGGGTTGGTGAAGTTGATCAGCCAGGCCTCCGGGCAGAGTTCCTGCATCAGGCGCGCGAGGTCCATCATGTGCGGGATGGTGCGGAGGGCGTAGGAGATGCCGCCGGCCCCGGTGGTTTCCTGGCCCAGCACGCCCAGGTCCCGGGCCACCCGCTCGTCCGCCACCCGGCCCGCGGTGCCGCCGGGGCGGATGGCGGCAAACACCATCTGCGTATCTTTCAATGCCTGGGGCAGGTCGGTGGTGGGAAGGACAGGCACGCGGGCGCCCCTGCCCGGCATGTCCGGGGCAGGCATGCTGCGCAGGACCGCCGTCACCGCGTCCAGGCGGGAGGGGTCCACGTCGTGCAGCACCAGTTCCGTCACCACGCCGGAGAAGGGGCCGGACACCAGCGCCCGGTAGATCAACGGAACCCGGAAACCCCCGCCGCCCACGATCAGAAGCCGCATAACCAGCAGTCTAGGCGTCGCTGTCCACAGCACCTATGGCCGCCCCTACCGCCTGCACACCACAGGGCGTAGTGTGCGGACATGGACGCGATCCCAGCACGCCCGTTCGATCCCCTGGCCGCAGTACGGTCGCCCTCGGACGCCGGCTTCGACGTGCTGCTCGCCGGGACCGTGTTCCAGGACATTATCTTCACCGGCCTTCCTCACGGGCCGGAACCGGGCACGGAAATCTGGAGCGACGGCATGGGCAGCTGCCCTGGCGGCGTGGCCAACCAGGCGATTGCAGCATCCCGGCTGGGCTTGCGCACAGGCCTGGCGGCGGCGTTCGGTGATGACGGCTACGGGGACTTCAACTGGAAAATCCTGGCCGGCCAGGAGCACGTGGACCTGAGCCTGTCCCGGAAGGTCCCGGGCTGGCACTCACCGGTCACCGTCTCGCTGTGCGTGGACAAGGACCGGTCCCTGGTGACGCACGGCCATGCCGCCCCCGTGACGTCCTCCGAGCTTATCGGCGACCCCCCGCCAGCGCTCGCCGGCATCGCGGAAGTGGGGCTGGAAGTGGAGCCGTGGGCCAAGGCGGCGTACCAGTCGGGAGTGAAGCTGTTTGGCGATGTCGGCTGGGATCCCAGTGGCGTGTGGGCGCCGGTGAGGCTGGAGAACCTGAAGTACTTCCACGCGTTCCTGCCCAACCAGCGCGAGGCCATGGCGTTCACGGGCAAGGACGATCCCTGGACTGCCTTGTACGCGCTGGCCGACCGTGTTCCCGTGGCCGTGGTGACGCTGGGGCCGCAGGGCGCCATGGCGGTGGATTCGGAAACGGGGGAGGAGGAGTGGGTGCCCTCCCTGCCCGTCAAGGCGTTTGACCCCACCGGTGCCGGCGACTGTTTCGACGCCGCCTTCATCGTCGGGAGCCTGGCCGGCTGGCCGCTGGGAAACAGGCTGCGTTTCGCGAACCTTTGTGCCTCGCTGGCAGTGCAGGAAGTGGGCGGATCCCTTGCCGCACCCGGCTGGGGCGACATCGCCGACTGGTGGAAACGCGCGAACGCCCGGCCGGAACGGCAGACCAGCCAATGGCTGCGCCGCTTCGGCTTCCTGGCGGACATCATCCAGGACGTCCCGCTTGCTGCCCAGCGCCGCGCAGCGGCCACCATCGCGCACCTCTCGGATGCGTGACACCGGCGTCCCGGAGGACTCTGGCGGCCGGATGAATTGAGGGCCAAGCTGTAGTTGAGCGGCAGCAACAGTCCGGGGTGATGACGATGATTGACATGGCACGAGGTGGCCTCAAGACGGACCGGTTCCGCGATCTGGTGACGCAGTTGCTGGGTCTGTGGCTGCTGCTGGCGGTGTTCCTGGACGGCTGGGCGCACCTGAACCTCCCCGGGTTGGAGACGTTCTTCACGCCCTGGCACGCCGCACTCTATTCCGGCATGGCCGTTACGGCGCTGTGGATCGCTTGGGTGATCTGGCGGAACCGGGCACCCGGGCAGCCGCTCTCTGAGTCCATTCCGGCCGGCTACCGGGGGACCGTGGTTGGTGTCGTTCTTTTTGCCGTTGCCGGCGGCTTGGACCTGGTATGGCACGAAACGTTCGGGATCGAAATTTCCCTCGATGCCCTGGTCAGTCCGACGCACCTGTTGCTGGGCTTTAGCCTCTTCCTCATCCTGGGCACTGCCGTCCGGAGCGCACGCTCGGCCAGCCGGGCCCGCAGCTTTGAATGGACGACGGCGGAGCTTCTGGCCGTGGTCCTGATGACCGGGCTGGGTGCGTTCTTCCTCATTTACTGCTCGGCCTTCGTCCGGTCCGGCCCCACGGCCTCCTTCACCCCGATCCCGATCGGCAACCCTGGCCGCATACAGGCCGAGATGCCGGTGATCGTCACCTTGGCAAGTTACCTGCTGACCACCGCGCTGATTGTGGCTCCCTTTCTCTTTACGCTCTCGGCGGCCGGCCGCCCTGTCCGAGGGATCGTCACGATGCTGGTGGCAACCGTCGCCTGGCTGCCTGCGGGGATGATTGGTTTCCGGCCCATCACGATTGCAGGAGCCGCCGGCGCCACGGTGGCGGCTGTGTTGGCCGATGTGCTGCTGGCTTGGCTGCCGAAAGCCTGGCTAAGCGGGTGGTTGCCGGCAGTCGCAGCGGGACTCGCGGCGTTGGTGTGGACAGGCCAGCTGGTGGCTTTCGGGCTGGTGGACGGGATCCGCTGGCCCGTCTCGCTCTGGCTGGGGGCGGTGGCGCTCAGCGCGGCGGCAGCAGCAGGCCTTGCCCTCCTCACTACCTGGGGTCCGGCACGTTCCGGAGCTGTCCCGCAGATCGGAGCCTCCTTGCGATAGCCCGCGTTGTGGGTGCACGTTTCCGGAGCCCCGGCCCGCCGTGATTATTCGGCCCGAAGCGCCAGCACTAGAATCACTAAGGTGACTTACCCCGCTACAACCGGTGATTTCAACGCTGCGCCCGCGCAGGACCCCCGCGACGAAAGGTCCGCCGTCATCGACCTTGATGCCATCCGGCACAACGTCCGCAGGCTGGCCGCGGCAGCGTCCCCGGCGAAGGTGATGGCCGTGGTCAAGGCTGATGCTTACGGACACGGCGCCGTCCCGGTGGCCCGGGCGGCCCTTGAAGCGGGTGCCTCCTGGCTGGGCGTCGCGCACATCTCCGAGGCACTCGCCCTGCGGGCCGCCGGAATCGACGCGCCGCTGCTCGCCTGGCTGCACACCACGGAGAGCAACTTCGGCGCCGCGGTGGCGGCCGGCGTCGACATTGGATGCTCCGGCTGGGAGCTCGACCGCATTGTCGCGGCGGCCCGGGAACAGGAGCGTCCGGCGCGGATCCACCTGAAGGTTGACACCGGCCTGGGACGCAACGGCGCAACGCTTGATACCTGGGACCACCTGGTGGGCGAAGCGATGGAATACCAGGACCAGGGGCTGCTGCGCGTGGTGGGAATCTTCTCGCATCTCGCAGTCGCCGATGAGCCGGAGCGGCCTGAGACTGATGACCAGCTCGCCGTCTTCCGGGAAGTCCTGGCGGTTGCCGAGGACGCCGGGGTGGACCCCGAAGTCCGGCACCTGGCCAACACCCCGGCCACGCTGTCCCGTCCCGACACCCACTTTGACCTGGTCCGGGTGGGCCTGGGCATTTACGGGTTGTCGCCCTTCGCCGGCCAGACCTCGGCCGAACTGGGACTGCGGCCGGCAATGACACTGCGGACTGTCATGTCCCAATGCAAGGAGGTGCCGGACGGGCAAGGGGTGTCCTACGGCCTCCGCTACCACACCGCCGGCCCCAGCACCCTGGGCCTGATTCCGGTGGGCTACGCCGACGGCATTCCGCGCGTTGCCACCGGCGGCCCGGTCCGGGTGGCCGGCAGGACCTACCCCGTGGTGGGGCGCATCGCCATGGACCAGATGGTCATCGACCTCGGCGACGTGGGACCAGGGAGTGCAGGCCTGCTGGGTGCCGAAGCGCAGCTTTTTGGCGACGGAGCCGACGGCGGTCCCACGGCTGATGACTGGGCGCGCGCCGCCGGGACCATCAACTACGAGATCGTGACCCGGATCAGCCCCCGGGTTCCGCGCCGCTTTATCAACGAACAATCCGCCGCCGTCCACGGCGGGGAGGGGGCCGCATGAGCGCGTCCAACCAGGCGGCAGGGGACAGTGCCGAGGCCGGGCCGAACTGGGAAAAGACGTTAACGGCGACGACGGCGGAACAGACACATAACCTCGGCGTGCGGCTCGCAGGAGTCCTGGAAGCGGGGGACCTGCTGGTGCTTTCCGGCGAGTTGGGTGCCGGGAAAACGACCTTCACCCAGGGCCTGGGGGAGGGGCTGGGTGTCCGTTCCGGCGTCATTTCCCCCACGTTCGTCCTGGTCCGGATCCACCCCAACCTTCCGGACGGGCCCCGTCCCGGCGGACCGGACCTGGTGCATGTGGACGCGTACCGCCTGGGCTCGGCAGCCGAAATCGACGATATCGACCTTGAGAACACCCTTGATTCATCCGTAACGGTGGTCGAATGGGGCCACGACCGGGTGGAGCACCTCAGCGAGAGCCGGCTGGAAATCGATCTGCAAAGGGCTATTGGGCTTCAGGCAACTGGATTTCAGACCAACGGACTGAGTGCCTACGGCCCGGGCGGGAGCGCGGGCAGCGGAGAAACAACCGGAACGCTCGATTTCGAAAATGAGGACACCGACGAGCCCCGGACCATCGTGCTGCGCGGCTACGGGCCCCGCTGGCCCCGCGTCCCGGAACCGGTGGCCACCTTTGAAGGGAAATCCTGATGCTCATCCTCGCCATCGACACCTCCGCCGTGGCCAGCGCGGCACTGGTCTCGAATGACGCACTGGAAGGCGTGGTGGCCAGCTTCTCCACCGAGGACACCCGCAGCCACGCGGAGGTCCTTGCTCCGGGCATTGAACAACTGCTCCTTGAGGCCGGCGTTGGCGGAGCTGACATCGATGCCCTGGTGGTCGGCGTCGGCCCGGGCCCGTTCACCGGACTCCGGTCCGGAATCGCCACCGCGCGCACCCTGTCCTTCGTCTGGGGCAAGCCCTTGTACGGGCTGATGAGCCTGGACGCCGTGGCCCTGGAAGTGGCGGAATCCACCGCCGCCGCCCCGGAATTCCTGGTGGTCACGGACGCGCGGCGCAAAGAGGTCTACTGGGCCCGCTACAGCCTTCCGGAGGGACAGCTTCCAGTATTGGAGGACGGCCCGCACGTGAGCTTCGCCGCGGACCTGCCGGACCTTCCCGCCTACGGCGCCGGCGCCGGGCTCTACGCAGACACCCTGAAGGCGGACCCGGAATTTGCCCGTGAACAGCCGGACGCCCTGTACCTGGGCCAGTTCGCGCTGGCCCGGCTCGATGCAGGCGGAGAATTGCTGGACTCCACGCCCCTGTACCTGCGCGAATCCGACGCCCAGGTCCCGGGCCCCAGGAAGAGGGCACTGTGAGCACCACCCCGGACATCAGTAACCACGGCGTCTTAGTGCGGGAGATGACTCCGGACGACGTCATCGCCGTCAGTGTCCTGGAGCAGCGGCTTTTCCCCGTGGATGCCTGGCCCCTGCACATGTTCTATGACGAGCTGGCCCAGCCGGAAACCCGCTGGTACCTCGTGGCTGAGGGCAGCGGCGGCATCGTGGGCTACGCCGGGCTGATGTGCATTGAGCCCATCGCGGACGTGCAGACCATCGCCGTCGTGCCTGAATATGAGGGGCGGGGGATCGGCACCACGCTGCTGACCCGGCTTATTGAAGAGGCGCGCCGCAGGTACGCTGCCGATCTCCTGCTGGAGGTCCGGGCGGACAACCCGCGGGCCCAGCAGCTGTACCTGCGCTTCGGCTTCGAACAGATCCACGTCCGCCCCCGCTACTACCGCGACGGCGTTGACGCCCTTATCATGCGGCTCCCGCTGACCGGCCCCGCCGGCCGGGAAGCCGGGCAGGAAACGGAAAACCACACATCACCGGAAGCAGGCCAGCCATGAACCGCGCGCAGCCATTGGTGCTCGGCATCGAATCGTCCTGCGACGAAACCGGCGTGGGCATTGTCCGGGGAACCACCCTCCTGACCAACACAGTGTCCTCTTCCATGGACGAGCATGTCCGGTTCGGCGGAGTCATCCCTGAGATCGCGTCCCGGGCGCACCTCGATGCGTTCGTGCCCACCCTCGAGCAGGCGCTCGCCGATGCCGGCGTGACTCTTGGGGAGGTGGACGCCATCGCCGTCACGTCCGGCCCCGGTCTTGCCGGCGCCCTCATGGTTGGCGTCTGCGCCGCCAAGGCACTCGCCGTGGCAACCGGAAAGCCGCTCTATGCCATCAACCATCTCGTCGCGCACGTGGGGGTGGGCCTGCTCGACGGCAAGGAAGGGCAGGCGCCCGAGCTGCCCGAAAACCTCGGAGCTCTGCTGGTCTCCGGCGGGCACACCGAAATCCTGAAAATCAACAGCATCACTGACGACGTGGTCCTCCTCGGCTCCACCATCGACGACGCCGCCGGCGAAGCCTACGACAAGGTGGCCCGCATCCTCGGCCTCGGCTACCCGGGCGGGCCCGCCATCGACAAGATGGCCCGGACCGGCAACCCCAAGGCCATCCGCTTCCCCCGCGGCCTCAGCCAGCCCAAGTACATGGGCACCGCCGAGGAACCCGGCCCGCACCGCTACGACTGGTCCTTCAGCGGACTCAAGACTGCAGTGGCCCGGTGCGTGGAGCAGTTCGAGGCACGCGGGCAGGAGGTTCCGGTCGCGGACATCGCAGCCGCTTTCCAGGAAGCCGTGGTGGACGTCATCTCCGCCAAGACCGTGCTGGCGTGCCGCGAGCATGGGATCACGAATGTGCTGCTGGGTGGCGGCGTGGCGGCAAACTCGAGGCTCCGTGAGCTGACCGGACAGCGCTGTGCTTCGGCCGGAATCAGGCTGCACGTGCCGCCGCTGGACCTTTGCACGGACAACGGGGCGATGGTGGCGGCACTGGGTGCGCAGCTGGTGATGGCAGGAGTGGCACCGAGCGGAATCGGCTTCGCCCCGGACTCATCCATGCCGGTCACAGCGGTGTCCCTCCCCGCCTGACCCTGCCCGGGGAGGAGGGGCAGCGGGACCACCCTTGTTTTTCGTCAAGGAGGCATTGCGTCACGGGCATCACGGATGGGCTGGGGAACTCAGAAATCCTCTGGTTCCAGTGCCTCTGTGGGCGTATATTCCGTCCATGGCAGAGGATCCTGATGAGACAAACCGAGTGAGTTCCCGGGTGGCTCGCTGCCGGTATCCCTTTGACAAAGTAGAAGGAGCAGTTGATGACTGCGACGAGCGATGACCTGCCTCTGCAGTCCGATGTGCCGGCTCTCGGCCGCGGTGTTGCCGTAGGAAGGTTCTATACCTCCGGCCGCTGGTCAGTGAAACCGGGTCACGAGGAGGCGTTCGCAACGGCGTTCGCGGAATCGGGCGTAAAGGATGTGGATCCTCCAATTCGTGGCCTTCTTCAACGTCCACGGTTACTTCGCGATCTCAAGCAGCCAGGGAGCTATCTCAGCTACGCCGTCTGGGAGAGCCGGGAAGCTATCGATGAGTTCAGGTCCCGGGCGGATTTCCCGGCAATGATCGCGCGGATGCAAGAACATCTGGATGACATGCAAATTTCTACACTGGAACTCGTTCTGGGTAAGGAGCCGACGGACATGGTGCTGGATTCCTAGCAACTACGGCAGGTTTTGCCCTTTTCTTGCTGAGCTCCGGCCCTAGTGCGGCCGCAAAATCAGGCGCAGCCGGCCCTCATTGTTCGGTAGGAGGGCGGCCGTCAGGCGGTGGGGCCGTTCCGCATCTGCTTGACCAGGTCCAGCACCACGGCCTGGAGGTCCCCGCCGTGCTCCTCGGCCACCCGGCGCTGGCGCTGGTACCCGGCGCCGCGGCGGATGATCTTTTCGACGTCGGCCAGCTCATCCGGGCAGCCCAGCTTCGCGGCCACCGGCTCAAGGCGGTTCAGGGTTTCGAGCAGGTGGTCGGTGACCAGCTGCTCCTTGCCGGCCGCGTCCAAGATGATGATGGCGTCCATGCCGTAGCGCGCGGCCCGCCACTTGTTCTCCTGTATATGCCAGGGCGGCATGGTGGGAATGGTCCCGCCGTTATCGAGGGTGGTGGAGAACTCATCCACCAGGCACTGGGTCAGGGCCGCGATGGCGCCCACTTCCTCGAGGGTGGCCAGGCCGTCGCAGATGCGCATCTCGATGGTGCCCAGGTTCGGGACGGGCCGGATGTCCCAGCGGATTTCCGAGAGGGTATCAATCACGCCGGTGGTGAACATGTCCTGCACATAGGACTCGTATTCTTCCCAGGAGCCGAACTGGAAAGGCAGGCCGGCGGTGGGCAGCTGCTGGAACATCAGGGCCCGGTGTGATGCGTAGCCGGTGTCCTCGCCGCCCCAGAACGGGCTGGACGCCGAGAGCGCCTGGAAGTGCGGGAAGTAGTTGACCAGCCCGTCCAGCACGGGAAGTGCCTTCTCGCGCCGGTCCAGCCCCACGTGCACGTGCACGCCGTAGATGACCATCTGGCGGCCCCACCACTGGGTGCGGTCGATGAGTTTGGCGTACCGGGCCTTGTCCGTGACTGGCTGCAGCTGGGGCGGGCTGAACGGATGGCTGCCGGCGCAAAAGAGTTCCACGCCCATGGGGTCGGTGATTTCACGGACCGCCGCGAGGGACCGGCTGAGGTCCTCCTTGGCTTCGCCGGCGGTTTCGCAGATGCCGGTGACCAGCTCAACGGTGTTCAGCAGGAGTTCCTGCTTGATGTGCGGGTGCTCGTCATCCTCGTTCAGCTCCGGGTGCCGGGAGGCAACTCCGCGCAGCACCTGGTTGGCAACGGAGGCGAGTTCACCGGTTTGGCCGTCCACCAGCGCGAGCTCCCATTCCACACCGAGGGTCGATTGCCTCGATGAAGCGAAGTCAATCTTCACGCGTATCCTCACTGTCCGGTTTGCCGCTGAGCACGCCGCTGACATGCTGCTGCTGGCAGGCGCACGGATGGATCAAGTCTAGTGCAGGGGTAGCATCGTATTGATGGTCCCGTTCCAACGCCTGCGTGACAGTTTTCACAAATCCTTCCCCGTCCTGGCTGCAGCCACCGCTGCGGTGGCACTCGCATCCTGCAGCACCGCCCCGGCACCTGTCCCCGCGCAGACACCGGCCACGCCCGCCCCACCTTCCGCTTCACCGCGTACGACGCCCGCACCTGGCACTCCTTCCCCGTCACCTTCTGCCACGAAGGACCCTGGCGCACGTGAGCTGGGATGGGGCCCACAGCAGCGGGACCAGGACGCCGCTGCCGCGGCGGTTGCCGCGATGTCGCCCGAACAAAAGGCGGGCCAGGTCCTCCTTCCCTTCTTTGCCGGCACAAACCCCGCCGCCCATGCCGCCGTCGTCGAACGCCTCCACCTGGCCGGCTCCATCATCATGGGCGACAACATCCCGCTGGACCCGCAGGGAAAGGTGGATCTTGCCGCCATGGCCGCGGTCAACCAGCGGCTCGCCCAGGCCACCAGGGCGGACGGCAGGCCGTGGCCCGGGATCGTCGGAGTGGACCAGGAAGGCGGGATGGTGGCCCGCCTTGGGGCGCCGCTGACGGAATGGCCGGCGCCCATGAGTTACGGTGCTGCCGGCAGCGGCCCCCTGGCGCGGGAAGCCGGGCAGGGGCTGGCCGGCGAGCTGGTGCCGCTGGGCTTCAATACGGATTTCGCGCCGGATGCCGACGTGACGGTCGGCCCGAAAGACCCCACCATCGGCGCCCGCTCCATGTCCGGTGACCCGGACGCTGCCGCCGGGCTCAGTGTGGCGTTCGCCCAGGGCATGCTGGCCGCGGAAGTCCTGCCCGTCGTCAAGCATTTCCCCGGGCATGGGTCCGTCACCGCTGATTCGCACCTGAGCCTTCCCTTGCAGCCGGCCAGCGTGGCGGAACTCCAGGCGCGGGACTGGAAGCCGTTCCGGGCGGCGATCGCGGCCGGTGCGCCCATGGTGATGACCGGCCACATCGCCGTGCCTGCGCTGGAACCCGGGGTGCCGGCGTCGCTCTCTGCCCCCACTTATGCCGCACTGCGCGGACTCGGCTTCAAGGGGGTCGCCGTGACCGACGCCCTGAACATGGGGGCCGTGAATAAGCAGTATCCAGCCGGGTCCGCGGCCGTGAAGGCCCTGGCCGCGGGCGCCGACCTTCTGCTCATGCCGGCGGATGTCCAGCAGGCCCACGCTGCCATCGTTGATGCCGTAACCTCAGGTGCCCTCCCTGCCGTCCGGCTCGATGAAGCCGCCCTGCGCGTGGCAACCATGATGACCTGGCGGGCGCGGACAGCAGCCGGGGCGGGGACGCCAACAGGCGTCCCGGCCGGAAGCGGGGCTGCGCTCTCCGCCAAGGTCTCGGCCGCCGCGGTGACGGTTCTTTCCGGGCCCTGCAGCGGACCCCTTACGCCTGGCGCGGTACAGGTGACAGGGGGCAGCCCGGCGGACAGGGAACGTTTCTCGGCTGCGGCCGTCCGTGCCGGACTCGCCGTCGGCTCCGGGCCTGTGGTCAGCCTCGTAGGGTACGGCGGCCGCGCCGCCGGAGGGGAGATCGCCGTCGCCCTCGACGCGCCGTGGACGCTGCAGGATGCCAGCGCGCCGGTCAAGGTAGCCCTGTACGGCCGCAGCCAGGCCGCTTTCGACGCGCTCGCTGCCGTCCTCGCCGGGAAGGCGGCCGCCCCCGGAAAGCTGCCCGCCGCCGTCGGAAGCTTCCCCGCCGGCACCGGCTGCCCCTGACCCCAACTGAGTAGCGCCAAGTGTCGTTTTGGACCGTCAAAACGACAGTTAGCGCTACTTAGTTGGGCGGAACGGGTTAAATGGTCAGGTGCCCATTCTGAATAAAGACATGACCCTCTGCATCTCGCTCTCGGCCCGGCCCAGCAACAACGGGACCAGGTTCCACAACCACCTCTACGAGCAGCTGGACCTGAACTGGATCTACAAGGCGTTCGCCCCCACCAACCTTGAGCAGGCCATTGCCGGGGTCCGCGGGCTGGGCATCCGCGGCTGCGCCGTCTCCATGCCGTACAAGGAGGACGTGATCGCCCTCGTGGACGAGATGGACCCCTCGGCCAAGGCCATCGACTCCGTCAACACCATCGTGAACACGGACGGGCATCTCAAGGCCTACAACACGGACTACACCGCGATCGAACAGCTCCTCGCGTCCAACGAGGTCCCCACCAACTACTCAGTGCTGGTCCAGGGCGCCGGCGGCATGGCCAAAGCAACGGTGGCTGCGCTCCGGGACGCCGGGTTCACCGACGTCACAGTCCTCGCGCGCAACGAAACCACCGGCCGCGCACTCGCCGAACAGTACGGTTTCCAGTGGCGTCCGGAGCTTGACGGCGGAACAGCGGACCTCATCATCAACGTCACTCCTATCGGTATGGCAGGTGGACCCGACGCGGACACCCTGGCCTTCCCGCAGGAAACCATCGCCGCCGCCCAGGTGGTCTTCGACGTGGTGGCCCTCCCCGCCGAAACCCCGCTGATCAAGACAGCACGTGCCGCCGGAAAGCCGGTGATCACCGGAGCGGAAGTGGCCACCATCCAGGCGCTGGAGCAGTTTGTGCTCTACACCGGCGTACGGCCCACCCCTGAACAGGTCCGCACGGCCGAGGAGTTCATGCGCGCCCAGTAGCGGCAGGCGCGGGACAGCAGCGCCCTAGGCCGGCTCCACCACGATGACCACCCGGTCCTCCCCGATCCGGGTCAGGACCAGGGTGGCCGTTTTGTTGCCGGCCTTTTTCGCGGCTGCCTTCCCCGCAGGAAGCAGCTGCTTGCGCAGTTCCTCGGGGGTGACGGCAGTGCCGCGCTTCTTGATGTCCAGAACACCGATGCCTTCCGCCTTCACCCATGCTTTGAGCGCCTTGACGTTGTAGGGCATCACTTCCAGGATTTTGTAGGCCCGGGCGAAGGGCGTGTCCACGAGCTGCGGGGCACAGATGTAGGCGATGTGTTCGTCCACCAGGTGCCCGCCCAGTTGAAGCGCGACGTCGGCCACCAGCCCTGCGCGGATCACCGCGCCGTCAGGCTCGTAGAGGTAGCCCTCCACCGGGCCCAGCGGGGCTGCAGGGCCGGCGCCGAAGTCCTCAATGCTGGTCAGTTCGGCCGCACCGCCAGCACCCAGGACCAGGGCGGCCCGGCGGATGCCGGGCCTGCGCACGGCGTTAAACCACAGTGCTACCTCGGTCACGTCCCCGGCCACGGAAACCCATTGGGCTTCACAGCCGGACGGTACGGAATCATGCGGCATGCCCGGGCCCATCTTGACTCCGACGGCCCTTCCGGACGCCGCGAGGGACTCGACAAAGGACAGCGGCGGCGAAAAAGCCTCGGGATCCCAGATGCGCTTGGTACCGGAGGTGGAGGTGACCCGGCGGGCAGGATCCAGCCAGACGCCGTCGATCCCGTCCAGCGGAACGGAAGTGGCGTCCGCGTGGACCACCGTGGCATTGGAGAACGGAATCAGGTTTACCGTGGCGCAGGCCGCCGTCGTCTCATCCATCTCCACAGCGGTGACGTTGATGTCCAGCGACGCCAGCGCCAGCGAGTCGGCCGCGAGGCCGCACCCCAGGTCCGCCACGTGGCGGATTCCTGCTTCGGCGAACCGCTGCGCGTGGCGCGCGGCAACAGTGAACCGGGTCGCCTGTTCCAGTCCCGCCTGGGTAAACAGCATGCTGCGGGCGAACTCGCCGAACTTAGCTTCGGCCTTGGTGCGGAGCCTGGACTGGGTCAGGACGGCGGAAACCAGTTCGGGGGAGTGGCCGGCCTTGCGCAGCGCCGAGTTGAGCTCGAAGGAAGCGTCCTCCCGATACGGGCCCAGGGACGCCAGCAGATCCCAGCCTTCGGGAGTGAGCAGCGGCGCGATCTGGTCCTGGGAAGCGTGAGGCATGCGTTCCAGCCTAGTGGAGGAGGTCCCGGCGGGATGCGGATAGTGTTGAATCCATGGAAGAAAGCGCAGGCCCCCGGCAGTCCGAAGAACCAGCCAAGGACATGGGCCCCGCCGGATTCGCCCGGACGGCATTGATTGCCGGTGCCCTGGTGGCGGTGGTGTGTATCGCGCTCCTGGTGGTGATCTTCTTCCTGGATACCTTCAACGCCACCGTCTACTCCGTGGGCGGCAACGACATCTCGGGCGATACGCAGGAAGCGCAGGACATCCGCGGACTTTACGACGGCGCCCGCGCCGGAAGCATTGCCGTGCTGGTGGCCGCCCTGCTGGCCACTGCAGCGGCAGGCGCGGTCCTTTACCGCGGGCGGAATTCCGCGCCGGACGAGGGCGACGGCGGCGAGGACGTCGACTTCGAAGACCTCGGACGCTGAGGGCCGCCGGCGCTCGTCAGCAGGACTCCCGAAATGACCAGGACGCCGCCCAGAACTTGCGGAAGGGTGATGGGCTGGCCCAGGGCAACAGTGATGATCGCGGTGAACACGGCAATGAGGTTCAGGTAGTTGCCCGCATTGGCCGCCGTGGTGCGTTTCAGGGCAAGGTTCCAGAGCAGGTAGGAACCCAGCGACGGAAACAGGGCAATGTAGGCAAGGGACCAGCCCTCCGGTGCTGTCCGGGGCAGGCCGGCGCCGGTGATGAGGGCCAGCGGGCTGAGGACGACGGCGGCCAGCGCCACCTGTACTGCAGTGGACGTGATCGGGGGTATATCAACCCTGCGCCCGAGGATGGTGTACAGGCCCCACACGGTGATCGCCGCGAGGATCAGCAGTTCGCCCCTGTTGATGGAGAAGGTCAGCAGCCGGTGGATGTCGCCGCCGGTGAGCACCAGCAGGACGCCGGCCAGGCCCAGCCCGATCCCCGCCCAGCCCAGTGGACGCGGCCTGTCGCGCAGCAGGACCACGGCCAGCACCACAATCAGCGCAGGGTTGGCAGCCGTCACCAGCGAGGCGTTCAGGGCTGAGGTGTGGCCCAGCGCGCTGTACAGCAGCAACGTGTAGGCGCTCATGCCCAGGGAACTCAGGAGCAGCAGGACCGGCCACCGGCGCAGCACGCTCCGCCAGTCCGGCCGCTCCACCATGTGGGCGAGTACCAGCAGCGGCGCCGCTGCCAGGGTCCACCGCCAATAAGTCAGCTGCAGCGGCTGCATGGTTTCCATGGCGGCATGGCCGACGACGAAGTTTCCGGCCCAGAAGAGGGTGGCAAGGATCAGATAAGCAGCGGCTCGCACCGGTCAAATGTACACATGGAGGGTTCGCAGATGACGAAACGCTGGCACTCGCCTTGACCGAGTGCTAACCCTTACATAGAGTCTTCATTAGCACTCTCCCTAGGAGGGTGCTAATACATGAAGAGCTGCCAGCCAGGCTGCTGCCGGCACCGCGACGACGGTTTGCCAGCCACGGCGGGAAGCTTTCCAGTCCACGAATTTGCTGACGAAAAGGAGAGGTCCGAGTGTCGGTCTCTATTAAGCCTCTTGAGGATCGTATTGTTGTCCGCCCGCTCGAAGCCGAGCAGACCACGGCTTCCGGCCTGGTCATCCCGGACTCCGCGCAGGAGAAGCCCCAGGAAGGCGAAGTTGTTGCAGTAGGCCCCGGCCGCTTTGACGACAACGGCAACCGCGTCCCGCTCGACGTTGCTGAAGGCGACGTTGTTATCTACTCCAAGTACGGCGGAACCGAAGTCAAGCACAGCGGCACCGAATACCTCGTGCTGTCCGCCCGCGACGTCCTGGCGATCGTCGTAAAGTAACTCTTCGGATCCCCGTGCCGCTGGTCATGCCTTCTGCTGGTCAGCTGCGCGGGGTTCTGTCTTGAAAGGACTGAACCATGGCAAAGCAGCTTGCGTTTAACGACGCTGCCCGCCGGTCTCTTGAAGCCGGCATCGATAAGCTCGCCAACACCGTCAAGGTGACGCTGGGCCCGCGCGGCCGCAACGTCGTCCTGGACAAGAAGTGGGGCGCGCCCACCATCACGAACGACGGCGTCACCATTGCCCGCGAAGTGGAACTGGACGACCCCTACGAGAACCTTGGCGCTCAGCTGGCCAAGGAAGTTGCCACCAAGACCAACGATGTTGCCGGCGACGGCACCACCACCGCAACGGTCCTGGCACAGGCCCTGGTCAAGGAAGGCCTGCGCAACGTAGCGGCAGGCGCCGCTCCCGGCCAGATCAAGCGCGGCATCGAGGTTTCCGTGGAAGCCGTCGCCGCCCGCCTGCTGGAGAACGCCCGTCCCGTCGAAGGCACCCAGGTGGCCAGCGTTGCAGCCATCTCCGCCCAGAGCGACGAGATTGGCGAGCTCCTGGCTGAAGCCTTCGGCAAGGTCGGCAAAGATGGTGTGATCACCATCGAGGAATCCTCCACCACCCAGACCGAACTGGTCCTCACCGAGGGCATGCAGTTCGACAAGGGCTACCTTTCGCCGTACTTCATCACGGATGCGGACCGCCAGGAAGCCATCCTCGAAGACGCCCTCATCCTGATCAACCAGGGCAAGATCTCCTCGCTGCAGGAATTCCTGCCGCTGCTGGAGAAGGCCCTCCAGGCCGGCAAGCCGCTGTTCATCATTGCTGAAGACATTGACGGCGAGGCCCTGTCCACGCTGATCGTCAACCGCATCCGCGGCACCCTGAACGTCGTTGCCGTCAAGGCTCCGGGCTTCGGCGACCGCCGCAAGGCCATGCTGCAGGACATCGCCACCCTCACCGGTGCACAGGTTGTTTCCCCGGAGCTGGGCCTGAGCCTGGACACCGTTGGCCTCGAGGTGCTGGGTACCGCCCGCCGCATCACGGTCACCAAGGACAACACCACCATCGTTGACGGCGCCGGTTCATCTGAGGACGTGGCAGCCCGCGTGGCACAGCTGCGCGCCGAGCTGACCCGCACCGACTCCGACTGGGACCGCGAAAAGCTCCAGGAACGCCTGGCCAAGCTAGCTGGCGGTATCGGCGTCATCAAGGTCGGCGCAGCCACCGAGGTTGAGCTGAAGGAAAAGAAGCACCGCATCGAAGACGCCGTGTCCTCCACCCGCGCTGCCCTCGAAGAAGGCATCGTGGCCGGTGGCGGCTCTGCCCTGATCCACGCCCTCAAGGCACTGGATGAGGACCCTGCAGTCAAGGCCCTTGAGGGTGACGCTGCTGCCGCAGTCGGCATCGTTCGCCGCGCACTGGTCCAGCCGCTGCGCTGGATCGCCCAGAACGCCGGCTTCGACGGCTACGTCATCACGTCCAAGGTTGCCGAGCTCGAAACCAACAACGGCTTCAACGCCAAGTCGGGCGAGTACGAGGACCTGATCGCCGCCGGCGTGATCGACCCCGTCAAGGTCACCCGCGCAGCCCTCCGCAACGCAGCCTCCATCGCCGCCCTGGTTCTCACCACCGAGACCCTTGTAGCAGAGAAGCCTGCCGAGGAAGACGAGCACGCAGGCCACAGCCACTAGTCCCCACCGTCTCCCTCACCTCGCTTCGCTCGGTCAGGGAACCCGGACGGCGTGGGCCCATAGCCATGCACTAAAAACCGGCCCAGCATCTGCTGGGCCGGTTTTTTGTGCTCCCTACTTCTTCACGGCATAACGCACGTGGGTGGCGAACGGTGAGGTGACAGCCTTCACAATTTCGAGGTCGAGGTCATGATGGAAGCCGTCGAACAGGCGCTTCCCGCCGCCCAGGACCACCGGTGCCGTCGACAGCACCAGTTCATCCACCCGCCCGGCGGCCAGCGCCCTGCGCCAGGGCCTCCTCAAGCCCGGACACGAACGTGAACCCCGACGCAGCCGCGGGCTGGTCCTGCACACGGTGGGTGAGCACCATCAGCGGGCCGGGGAACGGATTGGTCCCTCCCCATGCTCCTGCAGCGTCATACATGCCCCGACCCACAATGCCGGCACCCAAACCCGCAACAAGTTCGTCGTAGAAATCCTTGTCCGGGCCGTGCATCGCGAAGTCGTGTCCGCCCTCGTAGGTCCATGGGCCGCCCATCACCCAGTAGTGCAGCCGTTCGCCGCCCTTGCCCAGGCCGAGTCCGGGTCCGTCGTCGGGGCCGGTGATGAAGCCGTCAACGGATGTGGTGATGGCTGCGATGACCTTGCCCAACGCGGCTAGCCCATCTCCTGCGTCTCAACGTCGCCCGCGCGCTCATACACCAGTGACACAGCCCCCTTCGGGAAGCTGCGCGCAGGTTCCGCGAGGCGGAATGAGGCGGGAATGGTCCCGGCGTCGAAGAGGCGCTTGCCCTGCCCCAACGTGACTGGGTAGAGCCAGACGTGGAGCCGGTCCAGCACATCGGCCGCGAGCAGTGAACGGATGAGGACGCCGCTGCCGAACATGTGCACCTCGCCGTACTCCTCGCGCAGCCTGCCTGCCGCCGTGGCATCCGGCAGTACCGTAGTGCCCTCCCAGCCAGGCGCGGTCAGGCTCTTGGACACGACGAACTTGGGCACCCGGTTGAGCGTCCCCCCGATTTCGTCTGACTGGTGAGGCCAGTAGGCGGCGAAGATGTCATAGGTTTTCCGGCCGAGCAGCAGCGCGTCAATCTTGGCGATCTCCTGGCCGATGGCCGCGCCGGCCTCATCATCGGACACCGGCGCCTGCCAGCCGCCGAAGGCGAAGTTGCCCTCAGTGTCCTCTTCTCGGCCGCCTGGCGCCTGGTACACGCCGTCAAGGGTAAGGAACAGGTTCGCGACGATGATTCCCACGCGTCCAGTGTGGGGCAGCCGCCGGGTGCTGTCCAGAGCCCGCGTGGCAGACTGATCCCATGCTGCTCGACGAGCTTGTGAAGACCGCGGACGCCGTCGCGTCCACCCGCTCCCGGCTCGCGAAGGTGGAGGCGTTGGCGGACCTGCTGCGCCGGCTGGACCCCGCGGAGATCCCGACGGCGGTAGGCCTGCTGAGTGCCAGGCCGCGCCAGGGCCGGGTGGGGATCGGCTGGCGCGGCATGTCAGCGGCGATGGGGGAGCCGGCTGCTGAGTCCAGCCTTACCGTGGCCGACCTCGACGCTGCGCTGGACCGGCTGCTGGCCGCTGCCGGTGCCGGATCCGCTGCGGAGAGGGCCGCGACCCTCCGGACCCTCACCGCGGCAGCCACCGAACGCGAGCAGGCATTCATCGCCGGGGTACTGCTGGGAGAACTGCGGACCGGTGCGCTGGAAGGCGTCCTGACGGACGCTGTGGCCAGCGCCGCCGGCCGTCCCGTCAACGCCGTACGCCGCGCCGCCATGCTCTCCGGCGATCTGGGCGCGACCGCCCTGCTGGCGCTCACCGGCACGGATGCCCAGCTGAACGACGTCGGCCTCGTCGTCGGCCGTCCCGTCCAGCCCATGCTCGCCGCAACCGCGGCCACCGTGGATGCGGCGCTGGAGGTCACCGGGGAAGCGTCGGTGGAATACAAGCTCGACGGCGCGCGCATCCAGGTGCACCGCGTTGGGGAAAACGTGCGCATCTACACCCGCACCCTGGCCGACGTGACCCACCGGCTGCCCGAAGTGGTGGACGTAGTGCGCGGACTGCCGGTGCGCGACGTGATCCTCGACGGCGAGACCCTCGCCCTCGATGAAGACGGCGGGCCCCGGCCATTCCAGGAGACCATGTCCCGTTTCGGGGCCGATGCGGCGCGCACCACCCTGCTGCACCCGTGGTTCTTCGACGTGCTGCACATCGACGGCCGCGACCTGCTGGACGAGCCGCTGTCCACGCGCATCGGCGTGCTCGAACGCATCGCCCCCGGGCACCGGATTCCTGGGACTGTCACCGCCGATGCCGCTGTTGCCGGACAGGTCTCCCGGGATGCGCTCGCCGCCGGCCACGAGGGCGTGATGGTGAAGGCGGTGGGATCGGCCTACGCGGCCGGCCGGCGTGGTTCCAACTGGATCAAGGTGAAGCCGGTGCTCACCTACGACCTGGTGGTGCTTGCCTGCGAGTGGGGATCGGGACGGCGCACCGGGTTGCTCTCCAACCTGCACCTCGGCGCCCTGGACCCCACAGGCGAGTTCGGCGAACCCGGCGGTTACGTGATGGTGGGAAAGACCTTTAAAGGACTCACCGACGCTTTGCTGCAGTGGCAGACGGAGCGGTTCCAGGAGCTCGAGGTCCGCCGCACCGCGGGCACCGTCTGGGTGGAACCCGTTATCGTTGTAGAAATCGCGATCGACGGCGTGCAGCAGTCATCGCGCTATCCGGGCGGAATCGCACTCCGGTTCGCACGCGTCAAGCGCTACCGCGACGACAAAACGGTTGCCGAGGCAGACACCATCCAGACCCTGCGTGGGCTGCTCCGTTCCTGACCAGACGCTTGTTCTACCTTTGCCGCGGGCGTACCGTGGCGCTTAAGTGCCGTTGCGTGCAAAGCGCGACGACGGCGTCCGGCCGGGCGGGTGGTATCCGAAAGGAGGCCTGGTGTCAGCTGAGACGGGCATCGACCAGGGCAGGTCAGCGTTCCGCGAAAACCGCTGGACCGAGGCCTTTGAAAACTTCCGCGACGCCGACCAACGGGGCGGCCTGCCGGCACCTGACCTGGAACGGCTCGCCACCGCCGAGATTCTGACCGGCAACACGGCCACAGGACTGGACACCCTCACCCGCGCCCACGAAGAGTACCTGGTTGTCGGCGACATCGTTGGAGCCGTCCGGTGCGCCGGCTGGATGGGGATGCAGCTGATGCATCTTGGCGAAATGTCCCGGGCCGGCGGATGGTTCGCCCGGGGGCAACGGCTCTCGGATGAGCTGGACGGGCCACACGCCGTCCAAGGGTTCCTGCTTGTGCCGGTAGGCCTGGGCAAGCTCTACGGCGGTGACCCTGCCGGCGCCTTGGAGGCTTTCGCCCAGGTTGCGGACATTGGCCAAAGGTTCCAGGACAAAGACCTGTCGGCGCTGGCCCTCATCGGTTTGGGCCAGGCGAACCTCATGCTCGGGCACAACGACGAGGGCCTTCGAATGTTCGACGAGGTTATGGTGGCCGTGACGGCCGGAGAACTGTCCGCAATCCCGGCCGGGATTGTCTACTGTGCAGTCATCGGCAACTGCCACCTGGCCTTCGACCTGGAACGGGCACTGGAATGGACGGCGGCACTTGACCGCTGGTGCCGTAACCGCCCCGACATGGTCACGTTCAGTGGCCAGTGCCAGTCACACCGGGCAGAGCTCTTCCGGCTGCATGGCGCCTGGGCCGAGGCGCTGGCGGCGGCGGCCATAGCCCAAGGCCGTTCCGCCCAGGGCGATCCCCAGGCCCTGTACGGGGGCTACTACCAGCAGGGGGAAGTGCAGCGGCTCAGCGGCGATCTGGACGCAGCCGCAGCTTCATACCGGGAAGCGGCGCGAAGCGGCTATGAGCCACAGCCTGGCCTTGCGCTCCTCTCCCTGGCGCGCGGGGACGCGAAGCAGGCGCAGTCCATGATCCAAAGGGCTGCCGGCGTTGCGGACACCGCCACCCGCCGCCATTTACTGCCAGCCCTGGTGGAGATCGAGCTCGCCGCCGCCGATATTGAAGCGGCGCGCCGCGGCGCGGACGAGCTGGCAGCCTTTGCCCGGGAATGCCCCATGCCCATGGTCCGCGCGGTTGCGTGCCAGGCCGAGGGCGGTGTCCGGCTCGCCGAAGGTGATCCGGCGGGTGCCGCGCCAGCCATCCGGCAGGCCTGGAAGCTGTGGCGGCAACTCGGTGTGCCGTACGAAGCCGCGCACTGCCGGGTCCTGATCGGCTGTGCTTGCCGGGCCCTTGGCGACGAGGCGTCGGCACTGATGGACTTCGAGGCTGCAGAAGCGGAGTTCCTGGAACTGGGCGCAGCACCGGGGGCCGCCTGGGCGGCGTCGCTTATGCGGGAAGGCGCAGACGGCGCCAAGGGACCGCTGTCCCCGAGGGAAACCGAAGTGCTTCGGCTCGTCGCCACCGGCAAGGGGAACCGGGCCATCGCCGCGGAACTCTATCTCAGCGAGAAGACCGTAGCCCGGCACATCAGCAATATCTTCCTGAAGCTGGGCCTGTCCTCCCGGGCCGCTGCCACCAGGTATGCCTTTGAGCACGGACTCGCGGGATAACGCCGGGACTGCATGAAAATGCCCATACGCCCGGCGCGCAATCTGCATGATTTGGGCGACGCGGAGCAGCAGGCGGCGGTCATAGCCTCAAAGCATGAACCTTCCAGTCCTTGCCGGCACGCTTTCCACGGTCCTGTTTGCCGCAGGAATGCTGCCGATGCTGGCCAAAGCCGCCCGCACGCGGGACCTCGCCTCCTACAGCCTGGGGAACCTGGTCCTGAGCAATGTGGCGAACGTTGTGCACTCGGTTTACGTGTTCCACCTCCCGGCCGGACCAATCTGGGTCCTTCACCTCGCCTACGTCCTGGCCTCCGCCCTGATGCTTGCCTGGTGGCTGCGCTACAGGGAACCGGGCAGCCGGCGCGGAGCAACCGTACCGGCGGGACAACAGGAAGATTCAGCCGCAGGCATCCCCGCCAGTGAAATAGGAGTAAAGCCATGAACAACAGCAACGTGACCGGCATGCTGGACACGATCATTATCGGCGGCGGCCAGGCCGGCCTCGCCCTGGGCCACCATCTGAAGAAGCAGCAACGGAACTTCCTCATCCTCGACGCGAACCGGCGCACCGGCGACGCCTGGCGCCAGCGCTGGGATTCGCTCCGGGTATTCACCCCCGCAAAGTATGACGGGCTGCCCGGCGAGCCGTTCCCGGCAGACCCGCTGTCCTTCCCCACCAAGGATGAACTGGCCGGATACTTGGAAGGCTACGCGGAACGGAACGCCCTGCCCGTGCTTCACGGCACCCGGGTGGAGCGCCTGTGGCGGGAGGATGGCCACTTCCTCGCAGCGTCGGGCGACGGCCGCCGCTGGGAGGCGCGCAACGCCGTCGTTGCCACCGGGGTCAGCCAGGCTCCCAGGGTTCCCGCCTTCGCTGCCGGGTTGGCACCTTCCACAGTCCAGTTCCACTCCAGTGACTACCGGAATCCCGGCCAACTGCAGGACGGCCCGGTCCTGGTGGTGGGGGTGGGAAATTCAGGAGCCGAGATCGCCCTCGAAGTGTGCAGGACGCACCCCACCACGATTGCGGGAAAGCCTGGGGGCGAACTGCCGGTGAAGCACGGCCGGGCAGCCGCCCGCTTCGTACTGCCGGTGGTGCGCTTCCTCGGCCTGCACGTCCTCAACCTCGACACGCCGGTGGGACGCAAGGCAGCACCGGCGTTCAAGGCACACGCTGCGCCCCTGATCAGGACCAAGACCAAGGACCTGGCCGCGGCCGGAGTCCGGCTGGTGCCACGGGTCACCGGCGTGGAAGACGGCAAGCCCGTCCTGGCGGACGGCACCCGGCTGGACGCCGCCAACGTCATCTGGTGCACCGGTTTCCGGGACGACTTCAGCTGGGTCGATCCGGACCTGCTCGACGACGGTGCGCTGCCGCGGCAGCACCGCGGCGTGGCGCTTGATACGCCGGGATTGTTCTTCCTGGGGCAGGAATTTTTGTATGCGGCAGCATCCGCAACGCTGCCGGGAGGAAGCCGCGACGCGCAGTACCTGGCAGGGAAAATTCCCCAACTGGGTAGAATCGATGTTTTGCCTATGCACCAGTGAGGTCTATTTGTGTCGGTAGCGAGAACAGGGGCTGCAGCCAAGCCGCTGCCCGGAGGCAGTACCAGGGGCCGGAAACCAACTTTCCGGCCCGAGGTGCAGGGGCTCCGGGCGCTCGCCGTGCTGATGGTGGTTGCGTACCATGTGTGGCTGGGCCGGGTGTCCGGCGGTGTGGATATCTTCCTGCTGATCTCCGCCTTCCTGCTTACGCTGTCCTTCGTCCGGAAGACCGAAGCGGGGCGCCCGTTCGGACTCCTGGCGCACTGGCTGCACCTGTTCAAGCGGCTGTTGCCGGCCGCCGTCGTGGTGATCCTGGGCGTTCTCGCCGGAACCTGGCTGATCCTGCCGCAGAGCCGCTGGCCGCAGGTACTGGACCAGGCCTGGGCATCGCTGCTGTACAGGCAGAACTGGCTGCTCGCCGATACTGCAGTTGACTACTATGCCCAGGACCATGCCGGTGCCAGCCCCCTCCAGCACTTCTGGTCCCTCTCCATCCAGGGCCAGGTGTTCATCCTCTGGCCGCTGATCTTCGCCGGCGCCGCGGGGCTGCTGGCGCTCCTGCGCCGGGTGCCGGCCTGTGCCGGCCTGACCTACCGCGGCCTGCTGGCGGTGGTCTTCGGCGCCGTCTTTGCCTTTTCGCTCGCGTACTCGGTGGAGCAGACCGCCACCAACCAGGCGTATGCCTACTTCGACACCCGGGCCCGCCTCTGGGAGTTCGCCCTGGGGTCCCTGTTGGCCCTCGCGCTGCCGTACCTCAAACCCGCACGGGCGCTGCGGGTAGTGCTGGGCTGGGCCGGGCTGGCCGCCATGATTTCGTGCGGCCTGCTGCTGACCGTGGACCGTTCCTTCCCCGGGTACGTCGCGCTGTGGCCCACATTCGCGGGGGCCGCGATCATCATCGCCGGGCAGACCGGCAGCCGCTGCGGCGTGGACAGGATTCTCAGCAGCAGGCCGCTGGTGGCACTGGGTGACAACTCCTACGCTTTGTACCTGTGGCACTGGCCGGTCCTTGTCCTGGCGCTGGCCGCTACCGGGGTGGAGGCACCCAACCTGGTCCAGGGCCTGGCAATAGTCGGCGCCTCCGTGGTCCTGGCCGTCCTCACCACGCGCTTCGTGGAAAAGCCGTTGCGGGACTGGCACTGGCCCAAGCTGCGGGCCCGGCGCACCGCCGTCGTGATTGTCGCCTGCGGCGCCTTGCTGGCAGGTCCCGTGGCCATCTGGCAGACCACGCTCACCGCAGAGGAAAGCGCGACGGCGGCCCAGCCGCGGGAGCTCACGCCGGGGGCGGCCGCGCTCAGCCCGGAGAACGCCGCGGTACCCGCTGCCGGTGCCAGGATCATCCCGGGCCCCGCCGCACTGGACAACGACTGGGCAGGCATCCAGGCTCCGTGCGTCGATGCCAATGCCACCAGCAACCCCATTTTGGAGGGCTGCCGGCAGGCAGTCCCCGAAGGGGAAGTGACCAAGCGCATAGTGGTCCTGGGGGATTCGCACTCCCAGCAGTACCTGGGTGCCCTCGCCCCCATCGCGGCCGCGCGGGGCTGGGAACTGGTGACGCTGCTGATGCCTGCCTGCCGCTTCGGGGCCGAATCGGAAACCCGGAACGCCGAGTGCAACGCCTACAACCATGCCAGTGCCGCCTATGTCCTGGAACACCGGCCGGATGCGGTGTTCACCGTGGCATCGCTGACGCACGAGGAAGCACCGTTCGAGACAGAGGTGCCGGGATACCTGGACGGCGTCCGCCCGTTCGCCGACGCGGGCATCGAGATTGTCGGGATCCGGGACAACCCGCGGTTCACCTTCAACATGCCCGAGTGCGTCCAGCGCAACGGTGCGGAGGCCCACGAGTGCAGCGTTCCCGTGGAGGAGTCCCTGGCGGACCCTTCACCACTGGAGGGCTACCGGGGCAAGGTCAACGGCCTGCACCTGATGGACCTGAGCGACTTCATCTGCGCGCGCGGGATCTGCCCCGGGGTGGTGGGAAATGTATACGTCTATAAGGACGACAACCACCTCACCCGGACTTACGTGGAAACCATGATCCCCATGTTTGAGCAGCGCCTCCTCACCGCGACAGGCTGGAACTGATTCTTTTCCCGTGATGCCCTGCCGTGTGCTGGGGCCGTGCGGTTGCTCACATCGGGCGGATGGAATAGGGGGATCGGCGCCGAGGTTCTAATATTTACTCAACACTTTCTGACCTCCGGACCGCCGCATCACGTAGTGGTCTGCACGATCTTCTGCACAGGCCAGTCCCGTAATGACGGGCTGGTCATCGGCTGCAACCCCTACCCGCACGCAACCAAGGTAAGAGGCGCACTCATGACCGAGCCCGAACACAACCCCTTTGGCTTCATCGGCCTGACCTACGATGACGTCCTGCTCCTTCCCGGCCACACCGAGGTCATCCCCTCCGAAGCGGACACCTCCTCCCGGATCTCCAAGCGGATCACCGTGCAGACACCCCTGCTCTCCGCCGCCATGGACACCGTGACGGAGTCCAGGATGGCCATCGCCATGGCCCGCCAGGGCGGCCTGGGCGTGGTGCACCGCAACCTGTCCATCGCCGACCAGGCGGACCAGGTGGACCGCGTCAAGCGCAGCGAATCGGGCATGATCACCAACCCGCTGACCATCCGCCCCGAGGCCACACTCCGCGAACTGGATGACCTGTGCGCCCAGTACCGCGTGTCCGGCCTGCCGGTCGTTGACGAGGACAACCGCCTGCTGGGCATCGTCACCAACCGCGACACCCGCTTTGTGCCGGAGTCCGACTTCCCGCTGCGGCTTGTCAGCGACGTGATGACCAAGATGCCGCTGGTCACCGGGCACGTGGGCATCAGCCGCGAAGAAGCCTCGCACAAGCTGGCCACCAACAAGATCGAAAAACTGCCGCTGGTGGATGAGCAGGGCCGGTTGAAGGGCCTGATCACCACCAAGGACTTCACCAAGGCAGAGCAGTACCCGCTGGCCACTAAGGATGACGAAGGCCGCCTCCGCGTGGGTGCAGCCATCGGCTTCTTCGGGGACGGCTGGGAGCGCGCCATGGCACTGGTGGATGCCGGCGTCGACGCCCTGTTCGTGGACACCGCCAACGGCCACTCGCAGGGCGTGCTGGACATGATCCGCCGCCTCAAGTCCGATCCTGTTGCAGCGCATGTGGACGTCATCGGCGGCCAGGCTGCCACCCGCGAAGGCGCCCAGGCCCTGATCGACGCCGGCGCCGACGGCATCAAGGTGGGCGTGGGGCCGGGCTCCATCTGCACCACCCGCGTGGTAGCCGGTGTGGGCGTCCCGCAGATCACCGCCATCTACGAATCCGCCAAGGCTGCCATCCCGGCCGGTGTTCCGCTGATCGCCGACGGCGGCCTCCAGTACTCCGGCGACATCGGCAAGGCCCTCGTTGCCGGCGCCGACACCGTGATGCTCGGCTCCCTCCTGGCCGGCTGCGATGAGTCCCCGGGCGAGCTGATCTTCGTCAACGGCAAGCAGTTCAAGTCCTACCGCGGCATGGGCTCCCTGGGCGCCATGCAGTCCCGGGGCAAGAACACGTCCTACTCCAAGGACCGCTACTTCCAGGCCGACGTTTCCGGCGATGACAAACTCATTCCCGAAGGCATCGAAGGCCGCGTGGCGTACCGCGGTCCACTGGCTTCCGTGGCGTACCAACTGGTGGGCGGCCTGCGCCAGACCATGTTCTACACCGGTGCGCCTACCGTCCCCGAGCTGAAGGCGCGCGGCAAGTTTGTCCGGATCACCCCGGCAGGCCTGAAGGAGTCGCACCCGCACGACATCCAGATGACCGTCGAGGCGCCGAACTACGGCTCCCGCTGATCATTTAGAAGGGATGGGCATTACTGCCCATCCCTTCTTTTTGAGCGATAAAGTACATTCGATGGATATACATGCGGCAATTGGGGGACGGTTTGGGCAGCGGTCACGCTCCTGCAGCGGGCCGCTGAGGACCTGATGCGGCAGGCCGATGAACAGCAGCCACCCGCTAATTGCCGCCACAGATCCCGAGAATGAGGAAGCCCTTGCAGACATCCTGGCGGAAATCCGTGAGCGGTAGGCCCAGGTCCGCGCCGGAATGGCGCCTGGCCGGAGCGGCAGCACTCCTAGCAATGGTGGCCTCCTGCGGCCAGCCTGGAAATGGAAAGAACCCGGACATCAGCCTCGAATCAGCCAAGACCAAAGTCATGTCCTCGGAACAGGAAATCCTGGGGCTGCTGCCCGGCGATGCGGTTTTGTCCACGTTCGCCCACGATACGTCCGGACTCATGCCCTGCACTGGTGGAGACCGGCGCAAGTGGACCGGGGACGCTGTTGCTGAAGTCGGGGCCGATGTGGACCGCGAAGCCATCCTCGATGAGGTGGTCGAGCTGATGGAGGCCAAGGACGGCTGGACGGTGGATGACGGCAAAACCCCCGGCGGAGCCCGGCGCATCGACCTTCTGCACAGCGACGGCACTCACCTGTTCGTGTTCTTCGTGGGCGGCCCTGAATCGCTGCGGGTCGAGGGCTACAGTGCCTGCTTCGACTTCCCGGACTACGAGTACGGCGAGGAGTACTGACACCCGCCTAACCCGGGGCGCGGCACTAGGCTGATTCCATGCCCCCATCACGCCACCCGGCGGAACTGGCCCCGAAGCGGGAACCCTCGCGACGGCTGGCCCTTCGCCCGTACGCCCGCGCCGTTGCCCAGGTCCTGAGGGTCAGTTTCCGGGCCTCCCCGGGCGCTGTGGTTATGAAAGTGCTCGGCTCCCTGATCTCGGCCGTACTTCCGCTGGTCACCACCTACTTCGCCGCGCTCACCACAACAGCGCTGGCAGCGGCTTATTCGGGCGATGCAGGAGCCGGGCAGTTGGCGATTGTCTACGTCATCATCACCGCGGCCCTGGGGCTTTTCTGGGGTGCGTTCAACAGCGTGGACCGCTACATCCAGCAGCTGATGAGCTTCAAAGTGGGCGCCATCGTGGGCGACCAGATGTACGAGCGGTTCCTCGCCCTCGAGTTCTGGCGCTACGACGACAAAGAAACCGTTGACCTGTACGACCGGGCCAAGAGGTTCTCCGACTCCTACGCCCGGGTACTGGATCGGATCGCTGCCATCTTCACCCAGCTTGTGTCGGTCATCCTTGCTATCGGGGCACTGCTGCTGGTCAGCTGGTGGATCGCCGTGATTGTCCTGGTGGCCATCGTGCCCAGCGTGTACCTGCAGTTCAAGCTGTCCAGGGAGCAGATCGCGCACTGGAACACGCAGGTGGACTCACGCCGGCAGCGCCGGATGATCGAGCAGAACCTGCTCAGGCCGCAGCACATTGCCGAGATGCGTCTCTACGGAATCGTCGGCTTCCTCATGGACCTCCGGTCCCGCCTGCGCGACGCTGACGAGCGCCGCCGCCTCGATTTCCAGCGCCGGTACATCCCCAAGCAGCTCGCCGCGGACGCCCTCCAGTACGGCGCGGAGGTTGTCTCGCTGATCTGGGTGGTGGGGCAGATCATCGCCCGGGCGCAACCTGTGGGCCAGTTCCTCTACGTCCAGCAGATTGTCAGCCGGGCGCTGTCCACGGCCAACAACCTGGTCTCCTCCCTCAGCTCTATTGACGAGGACCTGGCCAACCTCAAGGACTACGAGCTTTTTATGGCGTTGCCGGTGCACTCGGAGCACGCGCCGCCGCTGCTGGACTCCCCGAAGACCGTTGAGCTGAAGGACATCCGCTTCACCTACACCGGCAGTGACATCGAGGTGATCCGCGGCATCAGCATGACCATCCGCGAAGGCCAGCACATCGCCATTGTGGGGGAGAACGGCGCCGGGAAGTCCACGCTGATCCGCATCCTCGCAGGCCTTTACCGCCCGGACTCGGGGCAGGTGATGCTCGACGGCGTGGACCTGGCCGCCGTCGACGTCACCTCCTGGCACCGGCACCTGGCGGTGCTGAGCCAGGAATTCCTCAAATACGAGTTCGCCACGGCTGCGGAGAACATCTACTTCGGTGACGTCGACTCACCCCGGAACGAGGACCGCATCCGGCGGGCCGCCGCAGACGCGGAGGCGCTCGACTTCATCAACAAACTCCCCAACGGGCTGGACAACCACGTCAGTAACTGGATGGAGGATCCCCGCGGCCGCAAGGGCAGCGGGCTGTCGGGCGGCCAGTGGCAGCGGCTGGCGATGGCCCGCAACTTCTACCGGGACGCCTCCTTCATGGTGATGGACGAGCCGACATCGGCCATCGATGCCCTCGCTGAACACCGCATCTTCACCCGCCTCTTTGCGGACCGCAGCAGCACCATCATCGCCATCAGCCACCGGCTCGCCACCATCGAAAAGGCGGACATCGTCTACATGCTGGAGGACGGGCAGATTGTGGAACAGGGCACGCACAACGAACTCGTGGCGCTGCGGGGCCGCTACTTCAGGATGTTCGAGTCGCAGCTGAGCGTGGAGGAATCCGAAGGCGCCTGAGTCCGGAATTTTGTTTTAGCCGCGTTCCAGCCAGCTTCTGTAAAGCCGCTCCCGCTCCCGGTGGAGGTGCCGGGAGTAGAGCATTCCTGCTGCAACGGGGAGGGGAAATGCAACCAGGAACGCTGAGACCGGAAGAGCCTCCGGGGACAATCCCTCGGGAGCGAGGAAGCTCAAAGCAGCGACGAACGCGAGCATGATGACAACCATGGCGATAGCTGAGTTCGGAACTATGCGAATGTACTGCTCAGCACGGTTCACGTCATCAGCCGGGCGGGGAGCCGTCCGCGTGAAGCGCGGGCCGACGGCCGATACGCAGCCCACGCCTGAAATTCCCAATCCCAGGCCGGCCAGCACCAGGCCGTTCTCCGGGTTTTGATCCGTTGCCCACAGCACGGCGGCCTGCGCCGCACCAGGGAGGGCGAAGACCATTCCCGTCCACCAAAACCAGAAGACGCGGGCCCGGCGGTGGGCGTAGCCCAGGGCAAGCTGCGGAAAGTTCGCCGTGCTGGTTGCAGTCCCGTTGATGTCAGCCCCACAAATTCTTGGCGCCATGGCGTTCCCCCAAATTTGTTCGCAGCAGCCCAAGCGGTTCCGCGCCAAATTTATGTCATTCTGCAGGAGGGCGCGATGGGGACTTGTCCCCGGCCGCGCCGGTGTCCACCACTGTGGTGCGGACCCTGGCGAGGCTGCGCTGCGGCGGGACACTGCTGAAGCCGAAGTCCACTGCCGGCACGATGGGGGATAACGCCCCGGCATCGGCGCCGTCCCAGCTGACGACGGCGGAGCTGATACTGCGGAGGTCACTCACCCCGTAATACTCGTGCCGGCCGCTCCCGGCGGCTCCGGAGGTACGCGACCCGCCACTGAGAACGGCGGCAATCGGGCTGATAACCCGCAGCCAGCGGGGATGGACGGCCAGACACCGGGGGACGGCGCGCAGAACATGTCCAAGGATGGTCCGGGCGCCAACTCCAGCCCGAATCACCAGGGGACCGGCGTCCACACTGAGGTCCTGCTGATTCAGTGCCGCCGACACGTCCAGAATCCGGACCTCGTCGAAGCGGTAGGTGTCGGAGATGAAGTCAGCCACCTCCTCGCTGGGCGCGAGCAACAGCCGGTGCCCGGAAGGCTCCTGCACCATAACGTCGGAGAAGGGACCAAACGGGGAGGAGTTCCAGATTCCCACCACTGCCCGCAGGCCCGATCCGGTGCCAATGCCGGCAATGTGGCCGTCGAAGATCCAGCGCGAACCCATCCAGCCACTGTAGCCAAAGACAACAGTGCGGCTGGGATAACCTAGAGCAGTGACTTACGAGATCGAGATCGGCCGTGGCAAGCGTGGGCGTCGTGCCTACTCCCTGGATGACATTGCAATTATCCCCAACCGTCGTACCCGCGACCCCAAGGACGTCTCCGTCTCGTGGCAGATCGACGCCTACCAGTTCGGCATGCCGGTGATCGCAGCCCCGATGGACTCGGCGATGTCCCCGGCAACAGCCATCGCCCTGGGCAAGCTCGGCGGCCTGGGTGTGCTGGACCTCGAAGGGCTCTGGACCCGGTACGAAGACCCGCAGCCCGTCCTCGACGAGATCGGCGCGCTTGAGGACGAGGTCAACAGCCCCGCCGTGACGGGCCGGATGCAGGAGCTGTATAAGGCGCCCATCCAGCCCGAACTGATCACCTCCCGCCTGGCCGAGATGCGCGCCGCCGACGTCACGGTGGCCGGTTCCCTCACCCCGCAGCGCACCCAGGAGCACTACAAGACTGTCCTGGCTGCCGGCGTCGACATCTTTGTTATCCGCGGCACCACCGTGTCCGCCGAGCATGTGTCCAAGGACCACGAGCCGCTGAACCTCAAGCAGTTCATCTACGAGCTGGACGTCCCTGTCATCGTGGGCGGGGCAGCCGGCTACACCCCCGCACTGCACCTCATGCGCACCGGCGCGGCCGGCGTCCTGGTGGGCTTCGGCGGCGGCGCCACCACCACTACCCGTCGTGCCCTGGGCATCCACTCGCCCATGGCATCGGCCATCTCAGACGTCGCTGCGGCCCGCCGCGACTACATGGATGAGTCAGGCGGGCGTTACGTCCACGTTATTGCCGACGGCGGCATGGGCAGCTCGGGCGATATCGTCAAGGCCATCGCCATGGGCGCCGACGCCGTCATGCTCGGCCATGCGCTGGCGCGCGCCGAAGAGGCGCCCGGCAAGGGCTGGCACTGGGGGCAGGAAGCACACCACCTCGAATTGCCCCGCGGCGACCGCGTCAACGTCGGCACGGTGGGACCCTTGGAAGAGGTCCTGTTCGGCCCCGGCCACCACACCAACGGAACGTCCAACCTTATCGGCGCGCTCCGCCGCTCCATGGCGACCACCGGCTATTCGGACCTGAAGGAATTCCAGCGCGTCGACGTCGTGGTTTCCCCCTACTCAGGAAACTGACGCACGGGGCAGCAGCCCGTTCCCTGCCTGCCCTGCCCAAGCGCCCCGCGACGAAGTAGTGTGGTTCCACGACCGGGACTAGCGGCAGTGGAGGCGTTCAATGAAGAGTTTTCCTGATCACGGCGGAGCCTTGGGACCTGCAGCCAGGGAGGCTGCCATTGAGCGGCTGAGGGCGACGGCGGAGCCCGGCCGGGAGCTGGACATCCTCATTGTTGGCGGCGGCATCGTGGGCACCGGAACCGCCCTGGATGCCGTCACCCGGGGATTGGACGTGGGCATCGTTGAGGCCAGTGACTGGGCGGCTGGAACCTCCTCGCGATCCTCCAAGCTCATCCACGGTGGCCTGCGCTACCTGGAAATGCTCGACTTCGCGCTCGTCAAAGAGGCGCTGCAGGAACGCGGGCTGCTGCTCTCCGAACTCGCGCCCCACCTGGCCCGGCCCGTGCCCTTCCTGTATCCGCTGACGAAACCCTTCTTCGAACGGCCCTACGTTGGCGCCGGAATTGCGTTATACGACGCGATGTCCGTTTCCAGCGGCCACAGCAGGGGAGTGCCGTTCCACAAACACCTCAGCAAACGGGGAACGCTGCGCGCGGCGCCAAGCCTGAAGGACGACGCCTTTGTGGGGTCCATCCGTTACTACGACGGCCAGGTGGATGATGCGAAATACTGCGCCAACCTCATCCGGACAGCCGCTTACTACGGTGCCCACGCGGTCAACCAGATGGCCGTGGTGGACTTCCTGCGCGAAGGCGAACGTGTTGTGGGCGCCAAAGTGGTCAACCATGAGGACGGGACGCAGTTCAAGATCCGGGCCAAGCAGGTCATCAACGCCACCGGCGTCTGGACCGACGAAACCCAGGCCATGGTCACCGAGCGCGGCCAACTGAAAGTCCGGGCATCCAAGGGGATCCACCTGGTGGTCCCCCGCGACCGTTTCCAGTCCACTGTGGGCCTGATCCTGCGGACCGAGAAGTCCGTGCTCTTTGTCATTCCCTGGGGCCGGCACTGGATCATCGGCACCACGGACACTGACTGGCACCTGGACAAAGCCCATCCGGCGGCGTCCAGCAAGGACATCGACTACATCCTGGAACACGTCAACAAGGTCCTCAAGCGGCCACTGACCCGCGAAGACGTGGAAGGGGTCTACGCCGGCCTGCGCCCGCTGCTTGCCGGGGAAAACGACTCCACCGCCAAGCTGTCACGCGAGCACGTGGTGGCGCACCCGGTTCCCGGCCTGGTGGTGGTGGCCGGGGGCAAATGGACCACTTACCGGGTGATGGCCAAGGACGCCGTGGACGAGGCCACCCGGACCATGGACGAACGTGTCCCGCCCAGTTGCACGGAAACCATCCCGCTGCTGGGCGCGAGCGGCTTCAAGGCGGCCTGGAACCGGCGGAACCGCACCGCTGAGGAATCCGGCGTGCACGTGGCCCGGATCGAACATCTGCTCAACCGGTACGGCTCGCTGACCCCCGAAGTCCTGGCCATCATCAAGGAGAACCCGGACCTCGCCGAACCGATTCCCGGAGCCGATGACTACCTGCAGGCTGAAGCCGTTTATGCCGCCACCCACGAGGGCGCGCGCCACGTCAACGACGTCCTCACGCGTCGGACCCGGATTTCCATCGAGGCGTGGGACCGCGGTGTGTCAGCAGTACCGGTAGTCGCTAAACTGATGGGTGACGTCCTTGGCTGGAGCGAGGCCCAACGCGAAAACGAGATCAGGCACTACATCGCACGGGTGGAGGCGGAACGCCTGAGCCAGCAACAGCCGGACGACGAATCCGCAGACGCCGCCCGACTGGGCGTGGAAGATATCGTGCCCTTGCGCTGAGGGGCCCGCGGCACCAGCTCCTCACTGAAGGGATACGCCTTGGCGGAACCACTTGACCGGTACGATGCCGACCTCACCACTCCCGACATGGTGATCCTGGAGCTGGAGGCAACGGACAAGGCAGACGCCGCCACCCAGCTTGCGGAAAGGCTCTTCGCCGCCGGCCGGGTATCGGACCTGCCCGGGTTCCTGCAGCACGTCAACGCACGGGAGCACCAGCTGGCCACCGGGCTTCCGGGCGGCATCGGCCTGCCCCACGCCCGCAGCGAATACGTGTCCCGCACCTCGATTGCTGTGGGCATCACCAAGTACGGGCACGCGCTGGACTTCGGTGCCGCCGACGGCCCGGCCACGGTGATCCTGCTGATTGCCACCCCGGCCAGCTCGTTCTCGGACCACCTCGAAGTCCTGGCCACCCTGGCCCGTTCGCTGTCCAAGGAGTCCTTCCGCGAATCGCTCCGGCGTGCCTACGACGCCGAAGTTATCTCCGAGCTCATCAATTCCAGCCTGGTGTTTTTCGACCACTGACGCCCTGGCCCAAGCACCTGGCGTTTAGTTGTTCTACAGCGGGACGAAGTACGGTTAAGACGTGTGGAAAACTGCCCTCAAGCCCCGATGGATCGCAGGCTTTGTTTTTGCGATCGTACTATCCGGGGTCTTCGTGCTGCTCAGCCAATGGCAGTTCGGCCGCTCCACCCAGCCGGAAGCCCCGGTGAACCCGGCCACCGAGCAGGTACAACCCCTCACCGAAACGCTTGAGCCCGGGGACTTTTTCCACGGGACCGACGCCGACCAGATGGTCAGTGCGCAGGGCACCTACGACCCCGCCAAGCAGGTCCTGGTCCCGGGCAGGCTGCACGACGGCAAGACCGGCTACTGGGTGGTTTCCGCCTTCGCCGTTTCCGGCGCCCCCGCCCTCAGCGGCGTTGCCGCCTCTCCGCAAACCTGGATCCCGGTGGCCCGCGGATGGGTGGCCGATCCCGCTGATGCCGGCACCCCGCCGTCGGGCACTATTGAACTCACAGGGCGGCTCCTGCCGTCCGAGGCACCGGTGGCCGGGACGGCAGCCGCGCCCGGGCAGGCCACAGCGGTGTCAGTGGCGGAACTCATCAACTACTGGGACGTCAGCAGCTATCCCGGCTTCGTGGCCGCCACCGCGGAGGTGGCCGACGGAGTGGACGTCAGTGCCGCCGCGGTGCGGGGAGACATCCTTCCGCTCGGGATCGGTCCGCAGCCGCCCGCGCAGAAAATCAACTGGCTCAACCTCTTCTACTCCCTTGAATGGGTTGTCTTCGCCGGCTTCGCGCTCTTCATCTGGTGGCGGCTGGTTAAGGACGACTACCACCGGGACCTCGAAGAAGCCCTCGATGAGGCCGGGGACAGCCATCCGCCTTCGAAGCCAAGCCAGCACCAGCACCCTGAACCGAACCAGCAAAAGGTAGAACCATGATTGATCCCAAACCGGCCAGCCCCGCAGGCAGTAACACTGCCGGCAACGCCAGCGGCAAGGCGTCCGGCAGGAAGCGCCGTTTCGGCGGCACCGAGGCGCAGATCCGGTCCGCCCTGAAGTTCTACAAGGTGCTGGCCTATCTCACGGGCACCATGCTGCTGCTGCTCTGTGCCGAGCTGATCGTCAGGTACGGGTTCGGACAATACCTCTTCGCCGGCGGCACCAGCGCCGTCACGGGCCAGCCGTTCGGGTTTGGCTTCGGGGACGCGGAACCCCAGGGCGTGCTGGGCGGGGTCAACCTGTCCGTGGCCATCCTCATTGTCCATGGCTGGATGTACGTGGTGTACCTGGTCTCCAACTTCCGGCTGTGGTCGCTGATGCGGTGGCCGTTCCTGAAGTTGGTCCTGCTGGCACTGGGCGGCGTTATTCCGTTCCTGTCCTTCATCGTGGAGAAGAGGGTCCATGCCGAGGTGGAGGCCGAACTCGCGGCCAACCCCCAGGCACCCCAGCGGTACTGATTGGCCACTGCGGCGCTGCCTGCCCGTGCCGTTGCCTGGCGCGCTGTTGCCTTGCGGGGAGTGCTGCGTCACAGCGCGGCTTCTCAAGGTGCGCCGGTCCAACGGCGCCAAGTAGGCTAGTACGGTGACTACTCCCACTGCATCCCAGACTTCCCAGAAGCCGGTGCTGGTTGTTGACTACGGTGCCCAGTACGCGCAGCTGATTGCCCGCCGCGTCCGGGAAGCAAATGTGTATTCGGAAGTGGTTCCGCATACCTACACAACCGAGCAGCTCCTGGCCAAGAACCCCGCCGCCATCATCCTTTCCGGCGGCCCCTCCAGCGTCTACGCTGACGGCGCCCCCAGCGTCGGGGCCGACCTGTTCGAAGCCGGTGTTCCCGTCTTTGGGATCTGCTACGGCTTCCAGGCCATGGCCAACGCCCTGGGCGGCAAGGTGGACAAGACCGGGCTGCGGGAGTACGGCTCCACCGAAACCACCATCGTCGGCGATGGCCGCTCTGTCCTTGAGGGCATGCCGCAGCACCAGAAGACCTGGATGAGCCACGGCGATTCCGTCCATGAGGCACCGGACGGCTTTGAAGTGCTGGCGACGACGGCGGGTGCTGAAGTTGCTGCCTTCGCCAACGAGGAGAAGGGCCTCTTCGGCGTGCAGTGGCACCCCGAGGTCAAGCACTCGGCCTACGGCCAGCAAGTCCTGGAAAACTTCCTCTTCAAGGGCGCCCGGCTGGAACCCAACTGGACCACCGGCAACATCCTCGAGGAGCAGGTGGAGCGCATCCGCAAGCAGATCGGCGATGCCCGGGTCATCTGCGGCCTTTCCGGCGGCGTGGACTCCGCAGTTGCCGCAGCCCTCGTCCAGCGCGCCGTCGGCGACCAGCTGACCTGTGTGTTCGTGGACCACGGCCTGCTGCGCGAAGGCGAAGCCGAGCAGGTGGAACGCGACTTCGTCGCCGCCACCGGCGTCAAGCTCTACGTCGCCAATGAGCAGGAGCGGTTCCAGGCTGCCCTGGCCGGCGTCAGCGATCCGGAAACGAAGCGCAAGATCATCGGCCGCGAGTTCATCCGTGCGTTTGAAGAAGCTGAACTGGCCATCATCGCCGAGGCGGCTGCGCACGGCGAAAAGATCAAGTTCCTGGTCCAGGGCACGCTGTACCCGGACGTCGTCGAATCCGGCGGCGGCGAAGGTGCCGCGAACATCAAGAGCCATCACAACGTGGGCGGGCTCCCGGAGGACCTGCAGTTCGAGCTCGTGGAGCCGCTGCGCGCCCTCTTCAAAGATGAGGTCCGTGCCGTCGGCGCCCAGCTGGGCCTGCCGCAGGAGATCGTTGGCCGCCAGCCCTTCCCGGGTCCCGGACTTGGTATCCGCATCGTCGGTGAAGTCACCAAGGAGCGGCTGGACCTGCTGCGCAAGGCCGACGCGATTGCCCGTGCCGAGCTCACCGCAGCCGGACTGGACAACGACGTCTGGCAGATGCCGGTGGTCCTCCTGGCCGATGTCCGCAGCGTCGGTGTCATGGGGGATGGCCGCACCTACGGCCACCCCATCGTGCTCCGTCCGGTCTCCTCGGAGGACGCCATGACGGCGGACTGGTCACGGCTGCCGTACGAACTCCTTGCCAGGATCTCCAACCGGATCACCAACGAGGTGGAAGGCGTCAACCGCGTGGTGCTCGACGTCACCAGCAAGCCGCCGGGAACCATCGAGTGGGAATAGCAGCATGAGTGGCCGGCCTCAGTTCAAGAGGCCGGCCATCGCTGTTTCTTCCCCGAAATCCTTGGCAATTTGGCCTGCCCCAGTGTTGCGGTCTCTCAGTCCGGCGCCGGAGCGGCTACTCTCGAATCTATGCCGGTATGGTCCAGGGCGTCACGCGCAAGCGCAGAAAAGAAGGCAGTAGTGTCAGTTGGTCAAGGCCACCCGGAAGGCTCGGAGGAACTCCGTAAATGGCTGTCCGTGCTTAAACCCGTCACCGGGGCGGACACAATGCTGCGCTTCACCAAGACGCCTGAGGGCTCCATTGACCTGACCCACGCCCACCCGTCCGGCCTGGCCCAGCTGATGGCGGGGCGCCGGACCCGGCTTTCCACGCTCATCCGGGACCGCCAGCAGTACGTGGTGGCGGCCCGCGCCTCCCGGAACATCCGGTCCAAGATCTTCGAGCTTGCCAACGATCGCGGCATCGACGCCGGATACCTTTCGGCAGGCACGGTGGTATGGACGTCCGCCGTCGGCGGCAAGCCTCAGCGCATCTCCGCGCCGGTGATGCTCACGGCGATTTCCCTCACCGTCCGTCCCGGCGAGGACGACTACGAACTGCAGCTGACCGAACAGGCCCATATCAACCCCGCGCTGGTACGGCACCTGAAGAACGTTCACGGCATCGTCTTCGACGTCAACGCCGTCACCCGGCTCGCCTACAGCACCGCCCGGTTCGATCCGCAGCCCGTCCTGGACCGGCTGGCGACGCTGGTCAGGCCCATCCACGGGGCCGAGGCCCAGCACAACCTGCTGGTGTCCACATTTGCGGACCTCTCCGGAAACCTGGACGATCCGTGGATCAACGACTCCAACCCCATCGTGTCCGCCCTTGCCACTGCGGCAGGCGGCGAAGTGGTGGACGTGAAGGAACCGGATCCCGCACGGTTCCCCCCGCTGGACAGCAGGCACCCCAGCGACGAGATGCTCCTGCTGGACGCCGACGTCGACCAGCAGTACGTTATCGACGCCGCCCGCGCCGGCGATTCCCTGGTGGTCAGCAGCCCTCCCGGGACCGGCCAGACCCAAACCGCCCTCAACACCATCGGCGCCCTGGTGGACGCCGGAAAGACCGTCCTGGTGGTGGGCGACCGCCGCGCCAGCCTCAACGAGGTGTCCAGCCAGCTGGAAACCCTGGGCCTTGAGTCCATCCTGTTCCAGTTATCCGGGAACGTTACTCCCCAACAGCTGAAAGGGCAGCTGGTCCGCGCCATTGTCCGGAACGAAAAATCCCTGGAACCCCAGCTGGGGAACCTGTACAACACGCTGACGGAGCACCGGCACGCCCTGATGGACCACGTGGCATCGCTGCACAACGTCCGCCAGCGCTGGGGCTGCTCGCCCTACCAGGCCATGCAGTCACTGGCTGAGCTCACGTCGATCCATCCGGCGCCCGCCACCACTGTCCGGCTGAAGCGGAGTGTCCTGGACAGCATCCGGGACCGCGACGAGCTGGCTGAGCGGCTCCGCCGGGCCGCGGAGCTGGGCAGCTTCAGCAAGGCGTCCACCACCAGCCCCTGGCACGGTGCACGGCTCCTCACCCGCAAGGAAACAGAGGAGGCCCAGGACCTGGTCCGGTCCGTCGAAAAGAGCCTGCCGGCCCTGCGTGAACGCATGAACGCCGTGGCGGAGCATGCCGAGATCCGGCTGGGCGCCTCCTTCGCCGAATGGGGCGAACAGCTTGAGCTCCTGATGGCTGTGCGGGGAAGCCTGGACAAGTTCACCCCGGATATCTTCGACAGGCCTGTCACCGACCTCATTTCAGCCACCGCGCCGTCAGCCTGGCGCCGGGAGCGCGGCATCGAATTGACCGCCATGCAGCGGTCGCGGCTGCGCAGGGTGGCCAAGGAATACGTCCGGCCGGGCGTCCATATTGCCGATCTCCACAGTTCCCTGGTCCTGGTGCAGGAACAGCGTGCGTTGTGGGCCGGCTATGCCACCACCCAGCGCCACCCTGCGGTTCCGTCCGGGCTCGCCGAAATCAGCGCCATGTACCGTGCCTTGGACGGTGAGCTGGCCCAGCTCGGTGAAGCGCTCCGGCACACCGGGGCCGGCGGCGAACTGTCCGGTGTCCGGTACGAGGAGCTCATGGAGCGGCTCGAGCGGCTCGTGGCGGACACCGATACCCTCAAAACCCTGCCTGAGCGCACCCTCCTGATCGAGAATATGCGCGAGCACGGGCTGGGCGAGCTCCTGGCCGACCTGGCCGAGCGCGAGGTGCCGGCGCATTCGGTGGCGGCAGAACTTGAACTGGCATGGTGGCAGTCGGCGCTCGAGGCCATGATCAGCGGCGACGACTACCTGGCCATGTCCGACGGTGATGCCCTGCGGCAGCTCGAGGCCGAATACCGGCTGGCGGACAACGCCCATATCGCCAGCGGCGCGGCACGGCTTCGCTGGGACCTGGCCGAACGGTGGCGTGCCGCCATCGCCGCCCACCCCCGCCAGGCCGACCTGCTGCGGAGCCTGCTCAAGGACGGCCGGGTGTCACTCCCTGCACTGACTGCGCAGGCGCCCGACCTGATCGGCACCCTGGTGCCCGTCTGGTCCGTCAGCCCCTACCTGATGACCGGCCTCCTGCCCGCCGAACAGCACTTCGACGCTGTGGTGATCCTGGATTCCGAGGCAACCTCGCTCCAGGCCGTGCTTCCGTCCATCGCCCGTGCCCGGCAGGTGATCGCTTTTGGTGACGCCATGATCGCCAGCCCGCGGACCTTCACCGTGGGCGTGGAGCGGCTGGCGGCAGGGGAGACGGCCCACCAGCGGGTGGAAAGTGCTTTCAAGGCACTGTCCGCCGTGCTTCCTGTGTGGCGCCTCAACTTCGTCTACCGCGCGGTGGACGAGGACCTGGTCCTGCAGCTCAGCAAAAACTTTTACGACGGCGGCCTGCGCCGGCTGCCCGAGGGCCAGTCCGCCACGGGCCTGGACCGGGCACTCCTGGTGGAGTACCTGCCGGACGGCACCGGCCTTCCCAGTGCCGACCACGAAGGCGTGGAGTCGGTGGTGGCCGAGGTTAACCGCGTGGTGCAACTGGTCTTCGAACACGCCCGGACCCGTCCCCGCACGTCCCTGGCCGTGGTGACCGCCAGCCTCCGCCATGCCGCAAGGATCGGTGAATCCATCCGGCTGCAGCTGCCCAACCATCCGGGCCTGGCAGGATTCTTCGGCGCCGGTCCGGAGTCCTTCCGCGTGGTCGACCTGGAACGCGCCCAGGGCCTGGTGCGCGACCACGTCATCTTCTCTCCGGGCTTCGGCCGCACACCCCACGGCCGTGCGCTCCACAACTTCGGTCCGCTCTCCGCAGAAGGGGGCAGGGAGAAGTTTGCCCTGGCCATGACGCGGGCACGGCGGTCCATGCACGTGCTCACCTGCTTCCGGCCCGAGGACCTGGACCACACCCGGCTGGCGCACGGCGCAGTGGACCTGTACTCGCTGCTGGACCGCGAGATCTCGGGCAACACGGACCTCGGAACTCCCGCGTCACGCGCTGCCGCCAGCGAGCAGGCCTTGGGCGCGGATCCTTTGGTGGCTGACCTCGGGGACAGGCTGCGGGCACGCGGCGCGCGGGTATGGCACCAGTACGACGGTGCCATCGACGTGGTGGCCGCTGCCGATCCGCTCGGCACCATGGGCCAGGAGGACGCAGACCTGCCGTGGCCGGTGGCCATCGAGTCGGACGGTACCGAACAGTACCGGACCACGAGCGTGCGTGAACGGAGCCGGCTTCGCCCGCAGCTGCTGGAGCGGCTGGGCTGGCGGTACATGCCGCTGTGGACCATTGAAGTGTTCACTGATCCGTCGGCCTGCGCCGACCGCATTGCCGGATACCTGGGCCTTGAGCGCGTTGTTCTTCCGGGCCGGGCGGACACGTCCGCCGGGTTCCTGGACGACGACGTTGACCAGGCGCTTAACGGCATTGATGCCGGAGAGCAGAGGTCCCGGCGCAGTATGAGCCCGGACCAGTACGTGGCCGGCGGGGACCGGGGCCATCTGCAGGTAAAGCATCAGGACAGCAAGGAGGCGGTCCGCGTGGCCACCGAAGACAAGAACAACGACTCAGGGCAGGAAGCGCCCGTCCCGGCCGGGCCTGCACCGGAGGAAGGCCAGGACCAAGGCCAGGATCAGGGCGGTGACCAAGGCCAGGACCAGGGCGATGACCCGGGACGGAGCCTGGTCAAGGACCAGGGCCAGGCCGGCGCCGCCGGCATTCTGCCCACCAAGGCTGCCGAAGATGACCCTCGGCGCTGGGGCGATACGGATGAGGACCACGATGCCTGGTTGAAGGAACAGAAGCCGCCGCACTGGGGCTGAGAGCACGCGCACCCCGGCGTCCGCTCGCAATGGCCGCACGTACCCCCTAGGGTCCGACCAGGACAAAGAAGAGCTTCCCCTGAGTTGAGGCGCCGGCCAGTCGTGCCGCCTGCCCGGCGCTTGCCGCTACCACGATGAGTCCATCCGTTTCGGCGGTTGCGAGCCACTGCCCGCTCGAGCCGCCCTTGCCGGAGGTCCAAAGTACCGGTACAGCTGTTGCCAGGACTTCTGATGGCGACTGCTGGTCGAAGCCGTTGGCGTCTGTAAGCACCACATTGACAAGCTGCCCGGGCGAGACTAGCTGGATGGATGACGGGTCCGCCATTCGAAGAGGCACTGCGGCTGAACCCGGAGGTGTGCCTGCCAGCAGTCCCGGACCGAGCAGCTGGGCGTCCGTGAGAAGCTGGCCCTTGCGCAGCGGAGCCGCCAGCTGCTTGCCGGCCACGTGACCTGCCTGGTCCAGGAAACCCGCAGCCATCATGCCCGGCGGGACCTGCACACTGGCAAGGTCAGACGGCGCCAGCGCCGCGCCGGCCGGGAGGTCCCTGGCGGCAGCAACTGCGGTTACGGTCTCAACGGGTGCAGGGGTGAGCTGGTGGACGCTGATCGCGGCCGCCAGGCACAGCAGCAGGGCCGCGGCCAGCCGGCGGTTCCGGCCCAGCCATCTGGCAACACGGGCAGTTCCGGGCCGGCGGCGGGAGCCGCGGGGACTGCGGGCGCCGCGCGGGTAGCGGGAAGCACCACTGCCGGAGCTGGGGAGGTTTGCAGGCATGCGCCAACGCTAAGGCCGGCCGCAATGCCGGTACCAGGCGTAAGGCGCCCTATGTGGACAAACGGGCCGGCCGGCGTCGTACGGTGCTGCTGGGAGGCCCTTAGCTGGCAGCCGCAGCAGGCGCGGAAGCGGCGGGTGCCGCAGCCGGAGCCGGCGTTGAGGATGCGGCCGGGGCGGCCGAGACGGTGCTTCCCTTGGCGTCCCGGGAATCGGTGCGGTAGAAGCCGGATCCCTTGAAGACAACGCCCACGCTGTTGAATTTCTTGCGCAGTGTCCCCTGGCACTCGGGGCACGAGGTCAAAGAGCTGTCCGAAAACGACTGGACGATGTCGAAGGCATGGCCGCAATCTTTGCAGGCGTACGCATACGTTGGCACTTGTGCTCCTCCTCTTGGGCAAAACGAGAGGTCCCGTGCTGCCCGGCCGGAGGGTCCGTCCGTTAGCAGTCGCAGGGCCTGAGTGCTAATTCTACCATCCCCCGCAGGACCAGTGGAGTTGGACTTAGCCGCCGGCCAAGGACCGGAATCCTGACGGTGCCAGGATGGCCGGAACGGGACGGTCGAATTCCTCCTCGGGAATCTGCCCCGCGGGGAGCAACTCCTCGTCGTAGATAACGGCAGCCAGCGGGATATTCTTCCCGGCTGTGGCCAGATGGCCCAGGAACTTGTCGTAATAACCCCCGCCTTGCCCGATCCTGTTGCCTGTCACGTCAACTGCTGTCGCGGGGATAAACAGGGCGGCAGCCGTGGCTGCCACGTCCGGCCCGTGCCGCTCACCCCTGGGCTCGAGGATGGGAGCGAACCGGCTCTGCTCCAAGCCCGCGTCAGGGTCCCAGAAGACCCAGGCCAGTTCCCGCCCCGGCTCGCAGACAGGAAGCAGGACCCTGTGGCCGTTGTGATGGAGCGTGCTGATCAGCGGAAGCGTCGGAGGTTCCACTCCTACGCCGAAATAGACGCAGACCGTGGCCGGTGCTCCGCCGGTCAGGGAGCCGGCCCAGGCTGAGCCGTGGCGCGCAAGGGCAGCGCCTGCCGCCTCAAGCTGCCGGGGAGTCATCGTTGCCCGCCGTTGGCGGTGTGCCGTGCGGATCCTGTTCTTGACAGCCTTGGCATCCTCCAGCACGTCTTTCCTCCATCACTCGCCCATGCGGCGGCTTCGCTGCTGCCGGGGGTCCGGCAGCCCTTCAATAATTACTGATTGCTTGACGCTGACGTTAGATTAGTCGGGTGACTACCAGTAACCCCAGAGTTCGCAAAGCAGTTATACCCGCAGCCGGACTCGGCACCAGGTTCCTGCCTGCCACCAAGGCCATGCCCAAGGAAATGCTTCCGGTCGTGGACAAGCCTGCCATCCAGTACGTGGTTGAGGAAGCCGTGCATGTGGGCCTCAACGACGTCCTGATGATCACCGGGCGGAACAAGCGGGCCCTGGAAGACCACTTTGACCGCGTTCCGTCGCTGGAGTCCACCCTCGAAGGCAAAGGGGACGCGGAAAAGCTGGCGTCCGTCCAGGCCGCCAGCAACCTCGGCGACATCCACTACGTCCGCCAGGGTGACCCGAACGGCCTGGGCCACGCGGTCCTCCGGGCCAGGCAGCACGTCGGCAACGAAGCCTTCGCGGTCCTTTTGGGGGACGACCTGATTGACGCCCGCGACGAACTGCTCAGCACCATGATTGATGTGCACGCCAAAACGGGCGGCTCCGTCGTCGCCCTCATTGAGGTGGAGCCGTCCCAGATCAGCGCCTATGGCTGCGCCGACATCGAGGAGATCGACGGCGAGGGCTACGTCCGCATCAACAGGCTGGTCGAAAAGCCGGCCGCCGGGGAAGCTCCGTCCAACCTGGCGATTATTGGCCGGTACGTTCTCCACCCCGCAGTTTTCGATGTCCTGGAACGTACTGGTCCGGGCCGCGGCGGCGAAATCCAGCTCACCGATGCCCTGCAGGAACTCGCGTCCGGAGAGGGCGAGGGGCAGGGCGTTTACGGGGTGGTCTTTCGGGGACGCCGCTACGACACCGGGGACAAACTGAGCTACCTGAAGGCCTGCGTCCAGCTAGCCATTGACAGCGACGATCTTGGTCCCGGCCTTCGCGAATGGCTGCCGGGCTTCACCGCCGGCCTGTCCAAGTAGTCCCGTGCGCCCCGGCCCTATCTGGCCCGTCACCCTGGAGTGCGGCGACCTGGTCCTGAGGCCCATCCGGTACCGGGACAAAAAAGAATGGACGGAAGTACGGGCCCGCAACAGTGAATGGCTGGCGCCGTGGGAGGCCTCGAACCCGGATCCGGGCGGAGGGCTGCCCGACTACCGCCAAATGGTCCGTTCCCTCAACGCCCAGGCCGCCCAGGCCACCGCGCTTCCTTTTGTGATTACCGAACGTGTCCCGGCGGCCCGGAATCCGGTGATTGTCGGCCAACTGACCGTTTCGTCGATTGTCTGGGGCTCGGCCATGATGGCCACGCTGGGCTACTGGGTTGACCGGGCCCGGGCCGGGCAGGGGATAGCGCCCACCGCCGTGGCGCTGGTGACGGACCACTGCTTCCGCACCTTGGGACTGCACCGGATGGAAATCAACATCCGGCCCGAAAACGGGCCCAGCCTGCGGGTGGTGGAAAAGCTGGGCTTCCGGGATGAGGGATACCGGCCGCGCTATCTGCACATTAACGGCGAGTGGGCTGACCACCGCTCGTTTGCACTGACCTCCGAGGAGGTTCCGGAGGGGCTGCTGAACCGGTGGCTGGCTACCCGCGCGTCATAAATCCAATGATTTGCCAGCCGCGCCACGACACACCGTGGTGAATGCGGCTGCAGCCGTCGTGTTGCTCATACGGTTTTGAGTGTGGACTTCCCCCTTAGCAGCTCCGTGATCCTTGTGGTTGCCGTTGTGCTCTGGATTGTATGGGTTGCCCCCTACGTCCTCCGGAACCGCCGGCACCAGTTCCAGGCCGTCGGCGATTTCCTGGCAGACACATCTGCCGAGGATGTGCCGGACCCGCGAGCGGGGCTGGTCTTGAAGCTCGCCGCCCAGCAGGAGAAAGCCATGGACACCAGGAAGAGCACCGGATCCGCTACGGCAACAGGCAGCACCGCCACCACGGGCCATTTCAAAATCCGGTACGGCCGCACGGCGATTGCCCTGGCGGGACTGCTTTCCCTGCTGACCGCGTTCGTCTCTGCCCTGCTGCTGGCTTTCGGGCTGGGCAGCCCCGTGCTTCCGTTTGCCTGCGCCGCCATGGCCGTGGCGTCCGTGGTCCTGCTCCGCAGGCTCGCCATCCGTGACCGCAAGGCCAAGGTAAACGCTGCATTCCGTTCCGCGATGGCCGCGCCGGCCGCGAGGCCCGCAACGGCCCAGATGCCGCCGAAGCCTGAGGCTGCGCCCGCGCGTGCCGAAAGCCCCCTTTTTGATGCCGAAGCTAACCGGCCGAAGATCAAGCCGCTGACGGCAACGGAACTCCGTGAGGCAGCATTGGCCGTGGCGGTGGCAGCCGGTGACACCAGTGCTGTTAAGACCGAGCCGGGCACCACCTGGGAGCCCGTGGAGGTGCCCAAGCCGGTTTATGTCGCGGCGGCAAAGGCTGAACGTCCGGCACCGGAGCCCCTTGAGTTGCCCGAGGCGCCCAAGGCCACAGGCAAGCCGTCCCTGAAGCAGGGCGCCGCCGTCGTCCCCGCCGCACCGGGCGCCGAAGCCCAGCAGCTCACCAAGGCGCAGAGCGCGCTCAGCAATCTCGACGACGTCCTGCAGCGCCGCCGCGCGTGACCCTTTGCTGAGGCGGCCGGGTATTCCGGCCGCCTTTTGCATGCCAGTTGGCATTGAGCGCGGAAAATTTGTAGCCTAGGGTCACCGGTGCCGCACAGCAGCTGCAGGGCGGCTCGTTCCGGGGTTATAGCTCAGTTGGTAGAGCGCTTCGTTCGCATCGAAGAGGTCAGGGGTTCGAATCCCCTTAGCTCCACAAAATTTCTTCCCGCCCAGCGCCTCTACAGCCAGCCCTTCAGCTTGACGGCTCTTCCCTATTCGTAGAACTCGAACCGCGGCTCGCCCTGCATGCCGGCTTGCTGCATGGCATCTCTGAGCCCCGGGTGGTTCACGAAGGCGCGGGCTGTTTCGAGTGAATCGAAGTAGTGGAGCACCAGGACGTTGCTGGGGTCGTCGGCCATCCGATGTACTGAATGATCTGTCACTCCACCGGACTGCCGCAGCCCGTCCGCAGAATCGTACACCCTGCGGAAGGCATCGTAGTCGGCGAACCTGTGGAGGATGGTGACGAGTGGCATTCGGGAAGCTCCTTCAAGTCGTTCCGGGATCTGCTGGGTCAAGAATGTAAAGCTAGATCCGGGATCGGCACTGGTCAAGGTGTAAACCGTGCCGGTCAACATTCGGGCAGTGCGTCTGCGGTCGAAAACAACGTGCCGGGTGACCTGCAGGTCTCACTCATCGATGCTCGAAGGCCTAAAATTAAGAAGGGGTCCCTTTAAGCACCTCAGGAGGCATCTTATGGACTTCGACGCTGTCCTTGCGCAGTATCACGACGCGTTGGACGCCTTCGCCAAGGGCGACGCCCGTGACATCAAACGGTTGTATTCGCACCGGGACGACGTCGTCCTGGCAAACCCGTTCGGCCCTGCCGTCCAAGGTTGGGCCCATGCCGAAGCTCGTTTGGATTTCGCAGTAGCGCGCTTCCGTGACGGGGAGTGCAGCTCGTATGACAGCCTGTTCCGTCTGGTGTCGGACGATATGGCCGTCCTCCACGAACTAGAACACTGGAAAGCCAAGGTTTCGGGCAGATCGATATCAACTCCCTTCGTTCTTCGGGTGACGACGGTCTTCCGCAGGGAGGACGGAACGTGGCTGGTCGTGCTTCGGCACGCGGATCCGATCAGCAGTGTCGACGAGAACGGACCGCTCCGAGCGGGTACTGCATAGTTACCTGGCCGAATCGGCCGTAGTACTCGTGGGATGAGGGCAGGTGGTTCGACACTACGCCCTCCGAGTTACTCGTCTAGCTCCACAAAGTACTTTCCCCACACCGCCTCTACAGCCAGCCCTTCTTCTTGAAGACTGCATACATGGCCGCGGCCGTGGCCGCCATCAAAACGATCGCCAGCGGGTAGCCCAGGTCCCAGTGGAGTTCGGGCATGTGGTCAAAGTTCATCCCGTAGACACCGGCCACGAAGGATGGCGCGAAGAAGATGGCAGCCCAGGAGGAAATCTTCTTCACCTGTTCGTTCTGTTTGGCGCTGGCCTCGTTCTGCCGGTTGGCGGTGAGGGTGCCATCCAGTGTGAGGGCGTTCTGGAGCAGGTCCCGGAAGGAGTCGGCCCGGGAGATGACCCGCTCCACATGGTCCTCCACATCGCGCAGGCTGTGCCGGAGGTCGGTTTCCACATCGTATTTTTCGAACCCGCGCTTGAGCTGGTGCATCATGTCCGGCAGCGGGTGGATGGCACGCTGGAACTGGATCACTTCCCGCGCAAGTTCGTAGATACGCCGCGACACGGCGCTGTCTCCGCTGAACAGCTGGTCTTCAATCTCGTCGATGTCGTTCTCAAGCCCCGCTACCACAGGCCCGTAGTCATCCACCACGCGGTCAAGCAAGGCATACAACACAGCCTCGGGTCCGTGCCGCAGCAGATCCGGCCTGCTTTCCAGCCGCTGCCGTACCCGTGCCACCCCCGCCGTCTCCGCATGCCGGACAGTGACCACGAAGTTCTTGCCCGTGAAAATATGCAGCTCACCGAACTCCACCGTCTCCGTCGCGTCCAGGTACCGCGCGGGCCGAAGCACCGTAAACAGGGCGTCCTCGTAGCGCTCAAGCTTGGGTCGCTGGTGCGCCGAGATGGCGTCCTCCACGGCCAGGGAGTGCAGCCCGAACTCCGTGGCCACCGCCGCCATCTCCTCGGCGGTGGGCCGGTAGAGGCCGATCCATGCCATGCCACCGTGCTGCGCCAGCGTCTCGAAGGTCTGTTCCAGGCTGTCAGGCTCGGCGTGCCGGACGCCGTTGACATAAACGGCGTTGTCGATGATCGTCATTCCCGAAATCCTAGCCGTCCGCCCCTTCTCCGCCGGCGCGTGAGGACTTGGCGGGAACGTGTTGGCCCGCCGCGGACGCCTTGGCGAGGCCGCTGATCAACGGCTCTGTCCGGTAAGGGATATGTGTGTGCAGCGCCAGGACGGTTTCCGTCCTGATGACGCCTTTGATCCTCAGCACCTGACGCAGGGCAGCCTGAAGGTTATGGGTATCGGTTGCCACCACCCGGCACCAGACATCGCCCCGCGCCCCGAAATCTCGTGCACTTCCAGGACCTGCGGAATCAGCCGCAGGGCGCCCACCACGCCGTCCAGCTCACGGTGGGACACCTCGATGGTCACAAAGGCCACCACGTCGTATCCCACAGCCTCCAGGTCCACCTCACGGCCGCCGGACCGCAGAACCCCCGTCCGGAGCAGGCGCCGGACGCGCGATTGGGCAGTGTTCCGGGCAACGCCGAGGGAATCACTGAGCTCCCCGATCTGGATTCTCGGGTCGCGGATGAGTTCCAGGAGGATTTTCAGGTCCGTGGCGTCCAGGTTGTTCAGATGATCACTCTCCATCACTCACGCAGCTCTATTTTGATGATCCTGCTCAATTCTGGCAGCCATCGCCGTCCCATAGGGCAATCTTGCCCCACCCTAGAGCTATCCACTATCCATCCGCGCCAGGCTCCCACAAGGACCACCTGCCGCGGCACCAGCAAAGGCGGCACCATGACGGTCTTCAGCGAGCTCCGTATGCGTCCGGCGCCAGCCACCACCGCAGGGTGGGACGCGTCCACCACGGCGCGCCTGGTGTTGGCCGGCGCCGTCATTTTCACGCTCCTGGTGGGTGCCAACCTGGCCACGCCCCTGTATCCGCTGCTGCAGGCGCAGCTGGGGCTGTCCCCGCTCGATGTGACCGCCGCCTTCACCACCTACGTCCTGGCGCTGGTGGCCGTGCTGATGCTGGCCGGTCACTGGTCGGACCATATTGGACGCAGGGCCGCCCTTATCCTGGCTGTTGTCGCAGGCCTCGCCGGCGGCTGGCTGTTCGCCGGAGCACAGACCCTGGCCGCGCTGTGCGCAGCACGTGCGCTGCAGGGAGCTGCGGTTGCCCTCGCCACCGGCGCCAGCGCCGCGGCCCTGCGCGAGTTGCTTCCCGCGCGCCCGGAATGGGCCTCCCGCTTCACCCTGCTGGCCTCAGCCGGGGGAGTGGCCGCGGGCCCCGTCGTCGGCGGGTTGCTGTCACTTCTGCCCGGGGCCACCTCTGCGCCCTACTACGTCCATTCGGCAGTCCTCGCAGCACTCCTGGTCCCGCTGTACCTGCTGCGGGCCCGCCCCGCCATCCAGCCGCCCGCAGGACCAAGGCCGCTGCAACTGCTCGCACCGCGCCGTCCCTCCGTCACGCGGGAGGCGCGGGGCGCCTTCTGGCTCGCGTCCGGCGTCGGCTTCCTCAGCTTTGCGGTCTTCGGTTTCTGCCTCTCACTGGCTCCGGGCTACTTTGCCCGGATCCTTGCGGTGGAGAGCCGCCCCCTGATCGGCCTGCTGGCCTGCCTCACGCTGGCGGCATCGGCGCTGACACAGCTGGTCACTGTCCGCGGCCGCTTCGTGGTGCCGGGCGGCCTCGCGGTCCTGGGCGCTTCCGTACTGCTGCTCGGCGCGGCAGGGGCCTGGAACAGTGCCGTACTGCTGGTGGCGGCGAGCCTTGCCGCGGGCCTGGGCCAGGGACTCGCCTTCCGCACCGTTTTTAATGATGTGGCCGGCCGGGTGGAGCCCGCCCGGCAGGCCCAGACCATCAGCTCGCTGTACGTCATCACCTACCTGGGCAGCGCCGTGCCGGTGCTGGGCCTCGGCTGGGCCGCCGGCGCCTTCGGCCTGGAACCGTCGGTGGCAGGCTTCGTGGTGCTGTGCGGTGCTGCAGCGTTCATCATGGCCGCCCTCACGCTGCGCCAGGCAGTGCGAAGCCATGCAGTGGGGCAGCGGAGCCAGGGCCAGCCGGGGCCAGACTAGTCGGGCAGCGGCCCGTGGTTGCCCTGGATGTGCTCGAATACCAGCGTGGTTTCCGTATGGCCCACCACGGGGTCTGTGGCCAGGTTGTCCAGAACCCAGTCGCGCAGGTCCTCAGTGGTGGCGACCGCGATGTGCAGCAGGTAGTCCACCGAGCCCGAAGTATGGAACGTGGACAGCACCGCCGGCAGCTGCGGAACGCGGGCCGTGAAACGGTCGATCTGGTCCCGGTCATGCGCCCGGAGCCGCACCGCAACCAGGGCCTGCACTGACCTGCCGATGGAGGACAGATTAAGCTTCGCTTCATAACCCTGCACGATGCCCCGCTCCGAGAGGGCCCGGGTCCGCATAAGCGCAGTAGAGGGCGCTATGCCCACCAGTTCCGCGAGCTGTTTGTTGGAGATCCTTGCGTCCTCCACCAGGGCCGCCAGCAGGCGCTCATCAATGGCATCAAGGGGCTCCAGATGCACTCCCGGCCTGATGTTCCTGGCATTCGTGCTCACGGTGGCTCCTCACAACGTTCCTGCGTTCATCCTAGACGCCCTGCGCGGCGTTCAGGCCCCTGCTCCCTTGGGTCGTCCTGCTTCCCTGGGATGGACGACGGCGACAGTCACCGCGGTGAGGCAGGCAAGGATCATGACGGCGCCCGCCAGCGCGCTCCAGCCGGAGGACTGGAAGAGCAGCCCCCCGGCCCAACCGATAATGCTTGACCCGAGGTAATAGGCAAGGTTGTACAGTGAGGCCGCCTGGGCCCGGCCGGTGCTGGCGATCGCACCCGTCCACCCCGCACCGATGCTGTGCGCCGCAAAGAACCCGCCCGTGAAAACCACCAGCCCGGCCAGGATCAGCGCCAGTGACGCGGTGAGCGTGAGGGCGAGGCCCGCCGTCGAGAGGGCAAGCCCGGCAAGCAGCACGTTCCGGCGCCCGAAACGCATGGTCAGCCCTGCTGCCCAGCGGGAGGTGAAGGTCCCGGACAGGTAGGCGAGGAACATGAGGCTGACCACGGTGGCTGGCAGCCCGAAGGGTTGACCGGAAAGCCGGAAGCCCAGGTAGTTGTACACGGCTACAAAGCCGCCCATCATCAGGAAAGCCTGGACGTACAGCGCGAGCAGGCGGATATTGCGCAGATGGCCGCCGAGGGTGCGGGCGGCGCCGCGCAGTCCCGCCTTGGCAGCCGTAAACCCCCGGGCGCGCGGCACCAGCACCAGGAAGGCGACTGCGGCGAGCGTGGCGAGTACGGACACGGCCAAGGCAGCGGCGCGCCATCCCCACAGCTCCCCGGCAGGGCCGGCCACCAGGCGTCCGGCAAGCCCGCCCAGCGTGGTGCCGGCAACGTAGCTTCCCGCGGCGAGCGCGGCGTGCGCTTTGGTGACCTCTTCATTCAGGTAGGCAATGGCGATGGCCGGGATGCCGCCCAGGGCCATGCCTTCGAGGAGCCGCAGGCCCAGGAGCAGGGGGAAGCTGGTGGCCAGGGGAACCAGCAGGCCCAGGACGGTGGCCACCGTGATGCCCCAGGCCATTGCCTTGACCCTGCCGATCCGGTCCGCCAGGAAGGACCAGGGGATGACAGTAACCGCCAGCCCGATGGTAGCCAGCGAGATGGTGAGGGCGGCCTCGGCAGCGGTGACCTCCAGGTCCGCGGCAAGGATCGGCAGGACAGCCTGGGTGGAATACAGCTGGGCAAAGGTGGCCACCCCGGCAAAGGCGAGGCCGAGGATGATCCGGCCATACGCCCTGGAGCCTTTCGCATGTCCGTGCCAGCCGGCGTCGGAAGCCAAGGGGCCGGGATGGGGGACACTGTGCTGCATCCGGCAAGCGTAGCCCCGGGTGGACTGACGCTTCCAATGCATCTTTTATGCAAAACTCATAGCAAATACGGAACAATTGGCGTTGGACCGACCACAACCAGGAGGCCGCATTGGAGCCCGACCAGAAGCAGCTGGTGCAACTTCTTCCGCTCCTGCCGCTGCTGTCCGAGCTGGGCAGGACACAGCACGTCACCGAGACGGCCGAAGTCCTTGGAGTACCCCAGTCAACGGTGAGCAGGGCACTGTCGCGGGCGAGCGCCGTCGTCGGAACCGAACTGCTGGTGAGGGAGGGCAGGGGAGTCCGCCTCACTCCCGCTGCCCGCTCCCTGTTGCCCTACATCGAGCGGGCGCTGGCGGAATTCCAGGCCGGGCTGGACCTGGTCCGCAGCGAATCGGACGTGGTCCGCGGCAGGATCCCGGTGTCCTTCCAGCACACGTTCGGTGAGTCCACCCTTCCGCTCCTCATCAGCGCATTCCGCAGCCGCCATCCCGGCGCCGTCTTCACACTGACCCAGGGAGCACGCGACACCTGCCTGGCCCGGCTTGCGGCCGGTGAATCCGACCTGGCACTGACCGCGCCCGTAGCCGCCGAAGGCCGGAACCTGTTGTCTGCCCTGCTGTACCGGGAGCCCCTGCGCCTGGTGGTCCATCACACTCACGCGCTCGCCGGGCGCAGGCTGGCCTCGATGGCTGACATCCGTGCCGACCCGTTTGTGGCGCTCGGCCCCGGGTACGGGATGCGGTCACTCGCCGATGCTCTGTTCCGGGAAGCCGGATACCGGCCCCGGATCGCATTCGAAAGCCAGGACACGCACACCGTCCGGGGCCTCGTTTCGGCCGGACTCGGAGTCAGTATCCTGCCTCCGGGCGGGGACGCTCCCGGACGGAACGTCAGCACCGAAACAGGCAACCTGGGCTGGGTGGAGGTGCCCCTTGACTCGGCCCTGGCCTTCCGCGATGTGGGCCTGAGCTGGCGCCAGCGAAATCCCGGCCTGGAACCCCTTGGCGTCCGGCTGTTCCGCGAACTCGTTCTCACCGAGGGGCCGCAACTGCTGGCCGGGCTGGTCCAACGGCGGTCCCGGCTGGCGGGCACCGGCCCGGACGGCGACGAAGCTCCTCCCGCGCCTGGCCAGTAACCTTGTGACGTGACGAACACCGAAAACCCCCATGCCCTGCCCGCCGGTCCGCTGACCCCGCCGCCCAATGCGCCCGGCGGGGTGGTCATCGGCCTGGATATCGGCGGCACCAAGACGCACGGAATCCGGTTCGTGGACGGCATCCCGGTGGCGGATGAATCGGCCGGCAGCTCCAACGTGCAGAACGTCACCCGGGAGGAGGCGGCGCAAAACCTGGCCAGCCTGTTTGCGCGGATAGGCGGCGGCGATGTGTCCTACGTGTACGCCGGATCCGGGGGCATCGATACGGAAGAGGACGCGGCGGCCCTCGCGGCGCTGATTGAACCGCACGTCCCCGGTGCGCAGATCACGGTGGTGCACGACTCCCGGCTGCTGCTCGCTGCCGGCCATGCCAGCACCGGTGTGGCGGTGATCGCCGGCACTGGTTCAGCGGCCTGGGGCAGGAATGCCGACGGCGGCGAGGCCAGGGCGGGCGGCTGGGGTTACCTTCTGGGGGACGAAGGCAGCGGCTACTGGCTGGGGCGCGAAGCCGTGCGGTACAGCCTGCGGCGGATGAACCAGGGGTTCCCGGTGGACCGGCTCACTGCCGCCCTGCTGCAGTCCTGCGGCGTGGACCACCCGAACCGGCTGATTGCGCTGTTCCATTCCCCGGAAACCGGCCGCCGCTTCTGGGCGCAGCAGGCCCGGCATGTGGTGGAAGCGGCAGCCGGGGGCCACATGGAAGCCCAGGAGCTGCTGGAGCAAGCCGGCCGGGACCTTGCCGCGCTCGCACTCCAGGTGCTGCAGCAGCTGGGCATCCCGGGCCCAGTAATCCTGGGCGGCGGGCTGGGCATGAACGTGCTGCCCCTGCAAAACGCTTTCCGCAAGCACTTGGCAGAGGCCGGGGCGACCGATGTCCGGGTCCTGGAGCAGGAACCCGTCTTCGGCGTGCTGCAGCTGCTGGCGGAACAGGCCTGAGAGCTTAGACGGACCGCTTGCGCGGGGTGAGCCGGACGGCAGGCAACGGCGGAGCGGGAATCCGGCCCGCCTCGGCGCCGGCGTCAGGACCGTGCCCCGGGACCAGCCCGTAGCGCGCTGCCGCGGCTTTGCCGTTGGACATGGCGGCCTGGGCTTCCCATTCATCCCGGGCCTGCTCCACTTCCTCGTGCGTGCGGCCGACGAAGTTCCACCACATCAGCAGCTCCTCCTGGAGGGGCTCGCCGCCAATCAGCAGGAACCGCGTGCCCGGCAGCGCCTCAACCTGCAGTTCCCGGCGGCCGATGCCCAGGTAGCCCAGCGGTCCCGGCGGGATGTCCTGCCCGTCCACGGCCAGGCCGCCGTCGAGCACCAGGATGCCATGCTCAAAGTGCTCATTCAGGGGGAGCACGGCGTTGCCTTCACAGGTAATATCTGCTCCCAGAATGGGCGAATACATCGTGGCGGGGGAGACCACTGCGCCCAGTTCCCCCACCATCACCGTGGCGGTAAAGCCGTCGCCGGCCAGCTTGGGAAGGTCGCGGTGCTGCTCGAACCCCGGCTGCCGGTGCCGTTGCCTGTGCGGCAGGGCCACCCACAACTGGAGGCCGCGCTGCAACGGCAGGCCGCCATCGGGCGGAAGCACGGCAAACTCGGAGTGGGAGACCCCGTGCCCGGCCGTCATGATGTTCAGTTCGCCGGGCCGGACCACCACGTCGCTGCCCACGCTGTCCCGGTGGCGGATGGTGCCGGCCAGCGGCCAGGTCACCGTCTGGAGTCCGATATGCGGGTGCGGAAGGACAGACATGGCGGTACGGTCAGGGCCAAAGCTGTCCAGGAAGCACCACGCCCCGATGGTGGGCAGCCCGCGCTGGGGCAGCGTCCGCTGCACGTTCATGGCCCGCACGCCGCCCAGCGGCACCTCGCGTTCCGGCCACAACTGCAGGCACGGGCCGGAGCTCCCTTCAGGGCTCGCCGGCGGGCAGACTTCCTGCTGGGGGGATACTTCCAAGTTGGTCACCTCCCCACTGTAGGCCGGGTAGGCGTCGTCGGGGTACGCCTGCTGTGCAGCCCGGCGCCGTTCCGTAACAGCAAGGGGCCCATCCGGAGGCACGGTGGCGCCGAATGATTACAGTAGGGATTCCTTTGCCGGAAACCGGGGGTGAAGCAGGTGTTGCCCGGTCCGGTTTGGGTTACCGTAACTATCAGCGTGCTGTGACAATTTTGCGTTGCTTTTTCGAAGCCGTCCAAGAGAACAGGTAAGTCCACCCCATGGACCAGGCCATGATCGAGTTTCAGAGCGTCACCAAGCAGTACCAGGGCGGGCAGCCGGCCGTGGACCAGCTCACGATGTCCATTGGCAAGGGCTCCATCACCGTGTTTGTGGGACCCTCGGGCTGCGGAAAAACCACCTCGTTGCGCATGATCAACCGGATGGTGGAGCCCACTTCGGGTGTCATCACCGTTGGCGGCAAGGACGTCACCTCTGTGCCTGCGGCCGAACTGCGCCGCTCCATGGGATACGTGATGCAGTCCTCCGGCCTCCTGCCGCACCGCTCGGTGCTGGACAACATCGCCACAGTGCCCAGGCTGAACGGAGTCCCGAAATCCGCGGCACGCAAGCGGGCAGAGGAACTGCTCGACGTCGTCGGCCTGGCCAGCGCGCTGGGCAAGCGCTACCCCTCCCAGCTATCAGGCGGCCAGCAGCAGCGTGTAGGCGTGGCCCGCGCGCTGGCCGCCGATCCGCCCGTCCTGCTGATGGACGAACCCTTCAGCGCGGTGGACCCGGTGGTCCGCGACGAACTGCAGCAGGAGCTGTTGCGGCTGCAGAAGGACCTGGCCAAGACCATCGTTTTTGTCACCCACGACATCGATGAGGCCACGGTCCTGGGCGACAAGGTGGCCGTCTTTGCCACCGGCGGAAAACTGGCGCAGTACGCCACCGCCGAGGAGATCCTGCGGGCTCCGGCGAATGATTTTGTTGCCTCCTTCGTTGGGCGGGACCGGGGCTTCCGCCACCTGGGGTTCACAGCGTCCGACGGCGTCACCGTGCACGAGGTGCCCACCGTGGTCGAGGGAGCCAGCGGCGCCTTTGAGCCCGAACCAGGCGCAGGCTGGCAGCTTGTGGTGGATGGCGCGAGGCATCCCCTCGGCTGGACCGGGCCGGGAAGCGGCACGGGAATCATCCCCGGCGGCTCACTCTTCCGGCCCGGCGAGAGCCTGCGGCGCGCGCTGGACGCGGCCCTGTCCTCGCCGTCGGGGCTGGGCGTTGCCGTGGACTCCGAAGGCAGGGTTCTCGGCGTCGTCAGGGGCGGTGAGGTCCTGGCCCTCATCGAAGAGGCACGCCAGGTCAGGCAGGCTGCACTCTGATGGACTGGTTCCTCGCAAACAGCGGCATGGTCCTGGAACGGGCCGGCCAGCATCTGGCGCTCGCCCTGGTGCCCATGGTCCTGGGGCTGGCGATCTCCATCCCGCTGGCGCAACTGGCGCGCCGCCACCACGTACTCCGCTCGGTGGTGCTCACGGCGTCCTCGCTGCTGTACACCATTCCCTCGCTGGCACTGTTCATCATCCTGCCCACCATTCTCGGCACCCGGATCCTTGATCCACTCAATGTGGTGGTGGCCCTGACCATTTATGCGGTGGCCCTTCTGGTCCGCGCTGCCCTCGACGCCTTCGACTCGGTGGACAAGGACGTCAGCCAGGCCGCCGCCGCAATGGGCTACAAACCCCTGGCCCGGTTCCTGCAGGTGGACCTCCCGCTATCCCTGCCCGTGATGTTCGCCGGACTCCGGGTGGTGTCGGTCAGCAACATCTCCCTCGTCAGCGTGGCGGCACTGCTGGGCGTCGGCAACCTGGGCATGCTCTTTACCGACGGACTGCAGCGGGACTTTGTGACCGAGGTGGTGGTGGGGATCGTGGCCATCCTGGTCCTTGCCCTGCTGATGGACGCCATCCTGGTCCTGCTCGAGCGGATCCTCACCCCGTGGGAGCGGGCCGGGGGACGGGGCAGCCGCCCCGGAACGGCCGTCGCAGGAGAGGCAACTGACGCGGCCCTGCGACTGGCCGAGCCAAAGACCGGAGGCGGAAACGCGTGAGCAACGTCTTCACGGATACCTTCGCCTGGCTGGCCGATCCCCTGAACTGGGCCGGCAGCACCGGGTTTCCCGCGAGGCTGGCCGAACACCTCCAGTACACCGGCCTCGTGATGCTGATTGCTTCCGCCATCGCCATCCCGGCCGGCCTGTATGTGGGGCATACGGGCCGGGGCAGGGTGGCCGTGGTTGCCATCGCCGGCGCCCTGCGCGCCCTGCCCACGCTCGGCCTGCTGACGCTGTTTGTCCTGCTGGCCGGAATTGGACTCATGCCGCCCGTCTGGGCCCTGGTCATCCTCACCGTGCCGCCCCTCCTGGCAGGCACCTACGCGGGGATCTCAAGCGTGGACCGCAACGTGGTGGATGCCGCCCGGGCCATGGGAATGACCGAACTGCAGGTCCTGTTCCGGGCCGAGCTGCCCAACGCGCTGACCGTAATGTTCGGCGGTTTCCGCACCGGCGTGCTGCAAGTGATCGCCACCGTCTCGGTGGTGGCCTACATCAACTTGGGCGGCCTGGGCCGCTACCTGTTCGACGGGCTCGTCCTCAGCGACTTCCCGCAGATGCTGGGCGGGTCGCTGCTCATCGCGGTGCTGGCCATCGCCGTCGACCTTGCCCTGTCCGTTTTCCAGAAGCTGGTCCTGACCCCAGGACCCTCAAAGCAGTCCCACCGCGGCCAGCAGGCCGGGGTCGATCACACAGGCCCCGTCCCCGCGGTGGCTGTGGCACAAGGAGGTAAATCATGAAAGAAAGCCAACTACGAGGCCTTGGCCGGCGGACGTTCGGCGGCCTGGCCGCCGGGCTTGGCCTGGCCGTGGTGCTCTCCGCCTGCGGCGGATCGTCCAATCCGCTGAGCAATGCCCCCGCCAGCAGCGGCACCGCGTCCGGAGGAACCACTTCGCTGGTGATTGGTTCAGCCGATTTCCCGGAAAGCCAGATCATCGCCGAACTGTACGCCGGAGCCCTCAGTTCCGCCGGCGTCACTGCAACCACCAAGCCGAACATCGGTTCCCGCGAGGTGTACTTCAAGGCGGTCCAGGACGGTTCGGTGGACGTGGTACCGGACTACACCGGCAACCTGCTGCTGCACGTGGACAAGGGAGCTACCGAGATCGCGGCGGACGAGATCGCCAAGGCCCTCCCGGACAAGCTGCCTGACGGGCTCGCCGTGCTCGACGCCGCCAAGGCCGAAGACAAGGACGCCATGGTGGTCACCAAGGCGACCGCGGAGAAGTACCAGCTGAAGTCCATCGAGGACCTGGCGAAGGTCTGCAGCCAGATCGTGGTGGGCGCACCGGCCACCTTCGGTGAGCGCGCCTACGGCCTGCCGGGGCTGAAAAAGAACTACAACTGCGAGCCGAAGAAGCTGGAGCCCTTCAGCGACGGCGGCGGACCGGTGACCCTCAAGGCGCTGCTCGAGGACCAGGTGCAGGTGGCGGACATCTATACCACCACGCCGTCCATCGCCGACAACGACCTCGTGGTCCTGGAAGACCCGAAGAACAACTTCATCGCCCAGCAGGTCGTCCCGCTGTACAACAAGGCCAAGATGACGGACAAGGCAAAGGAAGCCCTCAACTCCGTGTCCCGGATCCTCACCACAGAGGACCTGATCAACCTCAACCGGGCCGTCAGCGGCAGCCAGAAACAGGGCGCCAAGGAAGCGGCTGCGGCCTGGCTCAAGGACAAGGGCATCGTTAAGTAGTAATTGCCCCCGCTTTTGCCAGTACGGCATTTGCCACTACGACGGCGGTTGCCGGACTTCGTAAGTCCGGCAACCGCGGTCGTGCTTCCTGACGGGTGGCGCGCCGGCCGGTGCCGCCCACCGGCGGCACCGGCGTGTGTGGCTGACGTCTCAGCGGAACTACATCCGCACTGTGGCATATTTGATGAATGGCAGAATTCAAGCAGTCCACGAAGCTTCATAACGTCCTTTACGACATCCGTGGACCGATTCTCCAGGCCGCCCAGCAGATGGAGGCGGAGGGCCACAGAATCCTCAAGCTGAACATCGGCAACCCCGCACCCTTCGGCTTCGAGGCGCCGGACGCCATCCTCGTGGACATGATCCGCCACCTCCCGCACGCCCAGGGCTACAGCGACTCCCGGGGCATCTTCTCCGCACGCACCGCCGTCTCGCAGTACTACCAGACCCGCGGGATCCAGAACATCCACGTGGACGACATCTACCTGGGCAACGGCGTCAGTGAACTCATCACGATGTCCCTGATGGCCCTGCTCGACGATGGCGACGAAGTCCTGATCCCCACGCCGGACTACCCGCTGTGGACGGCTTCCGTGGCACTCGCCAGCGGCAAGCCGGTGCACTACCTCTGCGACGAGGAATCCGGCTGGCAGCCGGACCTCGAGGACATGGAAGCCAAAATCACCCCCCGCACCAAGGGGATCGTGGTGATCAACCCGAACAACCCCACGGGCGCCGTCTATCCCGAAGACACGCTGCGGAAGATCGTTGCCCTCGCCGAGAAGCACGGCCTGGTGATCTTCGCCGACGAGATCTACGAGAAGATCCTTTACGAGGACGCCGTCCACGTGAACCTCGCCAAGCTCACCGGCGACCACGTCCTCTGCCTCACCTTCAGCGGCCTGTCCAAGGCGTACCGGGTATGTGGTTACCGTGCCGGCTGGATGGCCATTTCCGGCCCCAAAAAGGATGCGGCGGACTACCTTGAGGGCATCAGCCTGCTGGCAAACATGCGCCTCTGCGCGAACGTTCCCGCCCAGCACGCCATCCAGACGGCGCTCGGCGGCTACCAGAGCATCAACGACCTGATCCTTCCGGGCGGACGCCTGCTGGAGCAGCGCAACAAGGCCTACGACATGCTGAATGCGATCCCGGGCGTCAGCACGCAGCAGGCCAGGGGCGCCCTCTATCTCTTCCCCCGGCTGGATCCGGAGGTGTACCACATCAGGGATGACGAGAAGTTTGTCCTTGACCTCCTCAGGGAGCAGAAGATCCTGGTCTCGCACGGCCGCGCGTTCAACTGGGTGCGCCCGGACCACTTCCGCATGGTCACGCTGCCCAACGTCAAGGACATTGAAGAGGCAGTGGGGCGGATGGGGGACTTCCTAAGCAGGTATCCGGGGAACTAGCCTGTGGGCACGGGCGCTTCGGGCCCGTGAACCTTCGTGGAAAGGAATTCCCCATGGCCGGCGTGGTCAAGTTCAACCAGCACCCATCCGAAACGCTGCGGGCGGGGGAGGGGTTCTCGCTGGACAGCGTTGATCCCGATTCCACTCCCGGCTACAGCGGCACCAAGCGGGACGGCAAGGCGCTCCTGGCGGACCTGGACGACGAACTGACCGAGCTGCAGGAGAAGCTGTTTGCAGAGTCCCGTTTCGGCGGCCGCAAGCGGATCCTGCTGATTCTGCAGGCTATGGACACCGCGGGCAAGGGCGGCATCGTCAACCATGTGATGGCTGCGATGGACACCCAGGGCGTGCAGTTCAAGGCGTTCAAAGCCCCCACGGAGGAGGAGAAGTCCTACGACTTCCTGTGGCGCATCGAGAAGGAAGTGCCGGCAGCCGGGATGGTGGGCGTTTTTGACCGTTCCCACTACGAGGACGTCCTGATCCACCGCGTTCACGGCTGGGCCAGCCCGGATGAGATCAAGCGCCGGTACGTGGCCATCAACGAGTTCGAGGCACGGCTGACGGACTCGGGCACCAAGGTGGTCAAGGTGATGCTGCACATCAGCGGGGAGGAACAGAAGGCCAGGCTACTGGCCCGGCTGGACAACCCGGCCAAGCACTGGAAGTACAACCACGGCGACCTGGACGAGCGGGCGTTATGGCAGGACTACCTGGATGCCTACCAGGCTGCTATCGACGAAACGAACACCCCGGACGCACCGTGGCACGTGGTTCCTGCCAACAAGAAGTGGTACGCCAGGATCGCGGTGCAGCAACTGCTGCTGGGTGCGATGTCCGGCCTGAACCTTGCCTGGCCCAAGGCCGAATTTGACGTTGCCGCCGAGCGCGAGCTGGTGGCCCGGTCCTGACGTTGCCAGAGGTCGCTCCTGCCGCTTACAGCGGCTGGTCGCGGGCGGCGGCCAGCCGCTTCCGGGCGCCTTCAAGCCATTCCTCGCACCTGGCGGCCAGCGCCTCGCCCCGTTCCCAGAGAGCCAGGGATTCCTCAAGGCTGGCGCCTCCTGCTTCCAGCCTGCCCACCACCGCAATGAGCTGTTCGCGGGCTTCCTCGTAGCTGAGTCCTGTTACGTCGTTCGCTGGCTTTTGCTCAGTCATTGCGTTCTCCTTGGTGAAGCGGGGCGGGTTCCGCTGCGGGCTGTTCCAGTGTTGCGGTGGGCTCATGTGTCCCGGTGGAGGTTGCGCCGAAGCGGCCTTCGGCCACGCGTACGGACAAGGGTGTGCCCGGGGGTGCCTCCGCCGGGCGGCGCACCACGGCGTGTCCTGTGTTGCTGCGCCCTGCTGCTTGCGGGTCCGGGAGTTCGACGACGGCGTACCCCCGGTCGAGCGTTTTCTGCGGGGACAGCGCGCGGACCTGGGCTTTGAGGTGCTCCAGCTGGTCCGCCGCGCGCACCACCGTGGAGCTCACCGCCGCCGAAGACCTCCGGAGGAGACGTTCAATTTCCTCGGAGCGGATGGTCACCATTCCCTCTGGGGCCGCAAGGACCGGCCGTGAGTGGAGTGACGCCAGCCGGTCCGATTCCCTGTCCACCAGGCGTTCCATGCACCGGCGCAGCTGTTCCCTGGCCTGGCGCACCCCTGCAAGCTCTTCGGAGACTTCCGGCACGATCCGTTTCGCTGCGTCCGTGGGGGTGGAGGCGCGAAGATCGGCGACGTCATCGAGCAAAGGGCGGTCCGCCTCGTGGCCAATGGCACTGACAACGGGGGTGGCGGCAGCGGCGACAGCGCGGATCAGTTCCTCGCTGTTGAAGGGCAGGAGGTCTTCGAGGGCACCGCCGCCGCGGGCGATAACAATGACATCGACCTCAGGACGGGCATCCAGCTCCCGCAGCGCGCGGACCACTTGGGACACCGCGGTGTTGCCCTGGACCGCCACTTCGCGGATTTCGAACTCAACCGCGGGCCACCGAAGGGCGGCGTTGCGCAGGATGTCCTTTTTTGCATCGGAGTCGCGGCCGGTAATCAGGCCAATCCGGTGCGGCAGCAGGGGCAGCGGCTTCTTCCGGGAATCCGCGAAGAGCCCCTCGGCGGAGAGGGCCTGGCGCAGCCGCTCGATCCGAGCCAGGAGGTCACCGAGGCCCACGGGCCTGATGTCCCTGACCAGCATGTTCAGGCGGCCGGTCTTGATCCAGAATTCCGGTTTCAGCAGGGCGACCACCCGGGACCCGCGTTCCAGCGGGAGGTTCTGGCGCTCCAGCACCTTGGTCCACACTGAGGCAGGCAGGGAAACCTCGGCGTCAACATCCCGCAAGGTGAGGTACGCATTGCTGCCGCGCCGGTTCAGTTCAATTACCTGCCCCTCGACCCAGGCCGACGGCGTCCGGTCGATGTGGGCCTTCAGTTTCTGCGACAGCAACTGGAGCGGCCAGGGGTTGTCCGGCGTGGTCTCCGCCGCCGTCGCTGGAAGCGTGGTGGGCGCTGCCAGTTGCTCATCGGGGACCGGAAGCGACGCCTGTTCAGACATGCGGATTCCCTTGCGGGGCTGGAACTGCGGGCATCGGGTCCTTCGTCGGTTGTGCGGCGGCGATCATTCAACCATATCCATAAGCTCTACCATCCGGGACTGACAGTATCCGGCCAGCAAGCCCGCCTAGGATGGGTTGACCGCCATCGACCCGAAGGATCTGCTGTGCGCACTTTTGTTTCCGCCTTCGCCACGCTGCTGGCCACAGTGCTGGCTGCCGTGGCGGTTCCCGCCATCTGGCTGGACCGCAACATTGTCCAGGAGCAGGGGTTTGTGGAGCTGGCTTCCCCGCTGGGAAGGAACTCCGAGTTCCAGCAGGGCCTCGCCACGGCGGCAGTCGGGACAATTGATACCAGTGCTGTTCCCGGCTTCCTCGCCGACCTGGTCCGGCCGGCGCTGGAGGACGCCGCCGCATCGATGACCGGTCTTCCCGGGTACCCGGCGGCCTGGGAGGAAACGCTGAGGAAAAGCCATCGCCTCAGTTTCACCGCACCGCAGGCAGAAGCCGGCGAAACGGCGCCCGCCTCGACCCTGACCCTGGACGTTGCGCCGCTGGTGCGGCTGGGCGCTGAAGAAATCTCGCGCACCACACGGCTTCCCCTCGACCCGCCCGACCAGACGCTGATCGATGTGGGACAGCCCGAGCAGAAGGAATGGACGGAACGGCTGGCCGCCTACGCACCTGCCGGCTACCTGCTGGCCGGGGGAGCGGCGGTGGCCCTGCTGCTGGCTGTAGTAGCCGCACGCCGCCGGTGGACCGTGCTGGTGGGCGCAGGACTGGGCGCCCTCGTGCTGGCAGCGGTCTGGACAGTCGGCTCGCAGCTGGGCTCGTCCGCCGTGCTGGCCGCGGACACCGGAAATGATGTGGCCAACATGTTCCGGGACGGGTTCGTTGCTGCCGCTGCGGCGGACTTCCAGGACTGGACCTTGGCTTCGGCAATTACGGGCGGGGTGCTGGTGCTCGTGGGGGTTGTGGCCGGGCTCATATCGCGGAAGCGGGTGCGGCCAACCCGGTAGCATGGAGTAATGACCCCCTCAGCTGTTTCCCTTTCGATGCCAACCATTCCGCGTAGGCGCCGCTCTCCCGAGGAAGTAGCTGCTGCAGCCCCTGTATCCGGAACCAAGAAGGTGCTGCTCGCTGCTCCTCGTGGGTACTGCGCCGGTGTGGACCGGGCCGTCATCGCGGTCGAGAAAGCCCTGGAGCACTACGGCCCTCCGGTGTACGTGCGCAAGCAGATCGTGCACAACGTCCATGTGGTCAGCTCCCTGGAGGAAAAGGGCGCCATCTTCGTCGATGAAACGGACGAGGTGCCCGAAGGTGCCTTGGTGATTTTTTCAGCCCACGGCGTATCGCCCGCAGTGGTCCAATCCGCCGAAGACCGTGGCCTGCGCACCATCGATGCCACCTGCCCCCTGGTTACCAAGGTCCACAAGGAAGCCGTGCGGTTCGCCAAGGACGACTTCGACATCCTGCTGATCGGTCACGACGGCCACGAGGAAGTCGAAGGCACCGCAGGCGAGGCTCCGGACCACATCCAGATCATCAACGGCCCGCACGAAGTGGACAAGGTGGAGGTTCGGGACCCCGAGAAGGTCATCTGGCTTTCGCAGACAACGCTCAGTGTTGACGAGACCATGGAGACCGTCCGCCTGCTGAAGGACCGGTTCCCCACGCTGCAGGATCCCCCCAGCGACGACATCTGCTACGCCACCACCAACCGCCAGGTGGCCATCAAGAAAATCTCGCCGCAGGCGGAGCTGGTGATCGTGGTGGGCTCGGCCAACTCGTCCAACTCAGTGCGGCTGGTGGAGGTGGCCCTCGAATACGGGGCCAAGGCCTCCTACCGTGTCGACTTCGCGAACGAAGTTGATGAGGCCTGGTTTGAAGGCGTGGCAACGGTGGGTGTGACCTCCGGGGCGTCCGTTCCCGAAGTGCTGGTGCAGGACGTGCTGCGGCTGCTGGCCGATTACGGCTACGGCACCGTGGAGGAAGTGGTCACGGCCGAAGAGGACCTCCTGTTCTCGTTGCCCAAGGAGCTCCGGGCAACGCTCAAGCAGGCCGGCGATGTCAGCCGCGCCCTGGGCGGACGCAAGCCGCGCAGCTAATAGCTAAACGAAAGCGGGCCTGGCTGCTGTTGCTGCCGGGCCCGCTCTTTTTTGCTCTCTTTGCTTTTGTCAGGCCCCCATCAGGCGGCCTCGTCCTCGCTTTGGAGTTCCGGGGCAGCCACTGCCCGCGGCGTCACCTCCACGACTGGGGGTGTGGCCAGGCCGGACTCCTCCAGGCTGTTCAGCTTGCGCGCGGTGGGGAGGATCCGGGCTTCCAGCGTGCCCACCATGGAGTTGTAGCGGTCAACGGAGGTCTTCAGTGACGAGCCCAGTTTGCTGACGTTCTCGCCTAGGGTTCCCATCCGGTCGTACAGCTGCCGGGCAAGGTCGAACAGTTCCCGGGCACTGTCCGTCAGGACGTCCTGCCGCCAGGTGAAGGCGACTGATTTCAGCACAGCCAGCAGGGTGCTGGGGGAGGCCAGGACTACGTTCCGGGACAACGCATGGTCCAGGAGTTCGGCGTCGGCGGTCAGGGCGGCAGCGAGGATCGATTCGGCCGGGATAAAGCAGATCACCAGTTCCGGCGAATTGCCCGGGATGTCCCAGTACTTCTTATTCCCCAATGAGTCCACATGGGCGCGCAGTGCCTTGGCGTGCGCGGCGAGAAGCGATTGCTGCGAGCGGTGGCCGGTGCCGGAAACGGAACCGGGCAAGCCCCGCGCATCATGTGTGCCCAGCTCCTGGGCCTCCAGGTAGGAGGACAGCGGGACCTTGGCGTCAACCACCAGCTGTTTCTCGCCGGGGAGCTGGACCACCAGGTCGGGGCGCACGGACGACTCGCTGCCGGTGCTGTGGACCTGCTCGATGAAGTCCACGTGGCGCAGCATTCCGGCCGCCTCCACCACCCGCCGCAACTGGACCTCGCCCCACTGGCCGCGGGCACTGTTGGAGCGCAGCGCCGACTCCAGGGCGTGTGTGGACCGGATCAGCTGTTCGTCCGAGAGGCGGGCTTCCTGCAGTTGCTGGGCGAGCTGGCCGTACTGTTCCAGCCGGTCCCGTTCCAGCAGGGCCACCTGTTGCTGCACTGCCGTCAGCTTCTCCGCCACGGGCGCAAGGGCACGCAGCACGCTGCCGTCCTGGGAACGCGATTCGCCCAGCTCCCGGTTCTGTGCCGCCAAAAGCCGCCGCTCGGCGTCGGCCGCTGCGAACTGCGCGCTGACCTCGGAAAGCCGCGACGAAACGGCGTCGAAGTCCTCCTCCACCGCCCGGCTGTTTTTCCGCAGCGCAAAGTAAGTGGTCGCAGCGCCCGCCAGGGCGCCCAGTAACAGCATGAACAAAGCCAGAATCAACGCGAAAGCATCCATGTGCCCACTGTCGCACGGGGCTCTGACATTTCCCCGAAGCGACATTTCCCGGTGCCGCCCGCGAACCGGCATGATGCCCGCTGCGGGTAGAATCAATGCTCGTGGCTCTTACTATTGGCATCGTCGGACTGCCCAACGTCGGCAAATCAACCCTCTTCAACGCACTGACCCGCAACCAGGTGCTGGCAGCGAACTACCCGTTCGCCACCATCGAGCCCAACGTGGGCGTTGTCAGCCTGCCGGATCCGCGGCTCCAGCAGCTCGCCGAACTCTTCGGCTCCCAGCGGCTGCTGCCGGCAGCTGTGTCCTTTGTGGACATCGCCGGCATCGTCAAGGGCGCCAGCGAGGGTGAAGGCCTCGGAAACCAGTTCCTGGCCAACATCCGGGAAGCGGAAGCCATCGCCCAGGTGGTGCGCGTCTTCGATGACCCGGACGTCATCCACGTTGACGGCAAGGTGGATCCGCGCTCGGACATGGAGACCATCAACACCGAGCTGATCCTCGCAGACCTGCAGACCATCGAAAAAGCCATCCCGCGCATCGAAAAAGAAGTCAAGATCAAAAAGCGCGAGGCCGCCGAGCTGAACGCCATCCTGGCCGCGCAGAAAGTGCTCGAGCGCGGCGACACCATCTTCTCCTCCATCAAGAGCGACAAGCTCGAAATGGAGCACCTCAAAGAGCTCAGCCTGCTGACGGCCAAACCCTTCATTTACGTCTTCAACGCCGACGAAGGAATCCTCGGCAGCCCGGAGAAGCAGGAAGAACTGCGTGCCCTCGTGGCCCCGGCGGACTGCATCTTCCTCGATGCCAAGCTCGAAGCCGACCTCGTGGAACTTGACGAGGAAGAAGCCCGCGAAATGCTGGAAATGAACGGCCAGGAAGAATCCGGGCTTGACCAGTTGGCGAGGGTCGGCTTCCATACCCTGGGCCTGCAGACCTACCTCACCGCCGGTCCCAAGGAGGCCCGCGCCTGGACCATCCACCGCGGCGACACCGCTCCCCAGGCAGCCGGCGTCATCCACAGCGACTTCCAGCGCGGGTTCATCAAGGCCGAAGTGGTGTCTTTCCACGACCTCATCGAAGCCGGTTCCATGGCCGAGGCCAAGTCGCGGGGCAAGGTCCGGATCGAAGGCAAGGAATACGTTATGGCCGACGGCGACGTAGTGGAATTCCGCTTCAACGTCTGATTCGAATCGGTTTACTTTCGAGGAAATAACAAAGGCCCGGTATTTGCCGGGCCTTTGCTTTTACAGGGCCCAATTGGGGGAATTGTCCTTGGCGAATGCGGCTCCCGGCCCCGACGGCGAATCTCTCGTGGTGCCCTGTGGGGCCAGGTATAGGGGTTACCGTTCAGTTCATTAGTTAGGTATAGGGGTTTCGTGCATTCCTGGGAACGGGTATAGGGATTGGTTGCGCATACTTTCGCTTCCGGTCTACGCTTTGGCATAGCTGGCATTTAGCCGCCGTTGTTACTGGGTCGATGCTTGCTTTCCCAGTCGAACATTTTAAATCCCAGTAGAAACAGCGAGAATATGAAAACTAGGTCCGCTGGCTTAGTAACACCCTCCTCCTCGCCCGCGACGCAACAAGTCTGCTGTTCCGGACCGGCAGTTCCTGGTGGGCCTATCTGTGGAAGTCAAGCAGTGCGTGGCACATCTGATAAAGGGGCGCCCTGATGTCCTGGCGTAAATGCATAGCGGTTGCATCATCCATTCTGGTTGGATTCGTAACCATTACTCCCGCAACCGCAACCGCGGCGCCCACGGTCTCGCTGAGCATGGACACCTACGTACAAGCGGATAAGGCGACTTCAAACTTTGGGACCAGTGTCCGTTTGTCCACGGAAGGCCGTAGGAACATCTGGCGAAACACTCTTGTGCGCTTTAATGTGCAAGTTCCCGCTGGCGAACATGTTGTTTCAGCCAAATTACGGGCCTATTCGGAGACATCCACAACGTCCACGGAGTTCGTGGATGTATTTACGACGTCCGGCGGCTGGACCGAGAGGGGGGTTACGTGGAATACCGCGCCGCCGCGCGGGACGTGGCTGGGGAAGGCCGGCGGCTTCGGTACCGGTTCCTGGGTCGAATGGGATGTTACCAAGGGCGTCAGCGCAAAGGGCGGCGATCAGAACTTCAAGCTGGAAAGCAACGCGCAGAAGTGGATCGGGTTCAAATCGAAGGAATCTGCCGATTCCGCCCGGCGTCCCCGGCTGGTGGTGACCACCGCGCCTGACACGGTGACACCTACGGAGGCGGCGACAGCCAATGGTTGGGGCGCACCTGTAGCCGGCGACGAGTTCAACTACACAGGTGCGCCGGATGGCACCAAGTGGACTGTATACAACAGTCCCGGGCACGCGGGCCAAGGTATCCGGAGTCCACAGCAGGTGAGCGTGGATGGTTCCAAGGTGGTCATGACTGGAACTCCGGACGGCACCACCGCTGGCATGGGCGCGAAGTTTGCAAACCAGAAGTACGGGCGGTGGGAAGTCCGTGCGGCCGGGTCCGGTGATAATGAGTACCACATGGTATCCATCCTGTGGCCGGATAGCGGGAATTGGCCGTGTGACGGGGAAGTTGACTACGCGGAGACGACTGGCGACTGGAACGTCATCAAGTTCTTCCACCACTATGGATGTTCGAACCTGCAGACCTCGCAGTCCAAACCCCTCGACGTTACCCAGTTCCACAACTACGCCGTCGACTGGTCTCCGAACGGGATCGTGGGCTACGTCGACGGGGCGAAGTGGTTTGAGGACAACAACCCCGCACACCAGCCACCGGGTCCGATGCACCAGACGCTGCAACTGGACTGGTTCCCGGACAGCACTGCAAACGGCGCTGGCGAGATGCGAGTGGATTGGGTCCGTGTGTACGCGGTGGCTGGAACCCCCTAGACATGTCTGCAAGAGGCCCGCAAGCAGGTAGATTCAAACTGAATTTACCAACGAGTTAACCCCTGGAATCCGAAGGTACCCGGCTACCGGCAACACGCGAGAGGATGGAAGTTGCGTTCCCCTTCAACGTCCGACCGTTTCGTTATAGCCGACCGCGGGTAGGTAAGTCACGTTCGCTTCAATTTCTGGTGGGTTCGCCGGGGACCTTATCCTGACTGGAGGGGCGTGCCCCGGCGACTTCCGGCTGGACCGCCCGGGCAGAGCAAAACAAGGAGGCGGCATGCCGGTCAGGCGTCTGATCCAGTTCATCACCGCGGCGGCAGCTGCTGCCCTGGTGCTTTCGGGCTGCTCAGGCAGTGGCGGCACCGCGCCCGTTGTAGTGGGGGAGGCCAAGCGCGGCGGCAGCGTCACCGTTGCCGAAGTTAACGCCTTCTCCTCCTTCAACCCCTACAGCACTGACGGCAACACCGACATCAACTCCAAGATCGGCTCGATCACCCACTCGGGCTTCTACTACCTTGACGACGCGTCCAAAGTGGTGCGGAACGAAAAGTTCGGGCGCTTCGAGAAAATCTCCGACAATCCTCTGAAGGTGAAGTACACCGTCAACGAGGGCGTGAAATGGTCCGACGGCGAGGCGATCGACGGGGGCGACCTCCTGTTGAGCTGGGCCGCGGGTTCAGGCTATTTCAACGACGCCGATCCCATGGCCGGGACGGGGACCACGTACTTCTCCACCGCCTCTGACACGAGCGGCCTCGCGGGAACCGCCCTCCCCGAACTCGGCGAGGACAGACGCTCCATCACCCTGGAATACGCCGTGCCGTACGCGGACTGGGAGGTGGCGTTCGACGTCGGGCTGCCCGCCCACGTGGTGGCCGCAAAAAGCGGCCTGAACGATGAGGAAGACCTCATCGACCTGATCAAGGATTCACCCCGCGGCGACGTAGAGAAGCCCGCACTCAACACTGCCCTGAAACAGGTCGGCGACTTCTGGAACTCCGGTTTCGACACCAAATCACTGCCCCAGGACCCCTCGGTCTACCTCTCCAGCGGGCCGTATATCGTCCGGGACATCGTCCCCGAGTCGTCCATGAAGCTGGTCCGCAACCGGGACTACACGTGGGGGCAGGAACCGTGGCTGGATGAAATCAACGTCCGGTTCACCGGTGGAGTGCCTGCCGCTGTGGATGCCCTCCGGAACGGGCAGGCGGACATCATCTCGCCGCAGCCCTCCGCCGAAACCGACAGCCTCTTCGCCGGACTTGCCGAGCAGGGCAACACCGTGGACCGCTACAGCCAATCCGGCTACGACCACCTGGACCTGAATTTTTCCGGTCCCTTCGCGGACGACGACGTCCGAAAGGCATTCCTCAAGGCGGTACCACGGAAGGCCATCGTGGACGCCGTCGTCGGCAATCTCCTGCCGGACGCCAAAACCCTCGATTCGCACGTGTTCCTGCCGGGACAACCCAAGTACGGCGACACGGTGAAAAACAACGGCTCCGGGGATTATGCCGAGGTGGACATCGATGGTGCAAAGGCGCTCCTTAACGGCAAAACCCCCACCATCCGCATCCTGTACAACCGCGACAATCCCAACCGGGCGAAGGCCTTTGCCCTGATCCGGGACTCGGCAGCGCGGGCCGGCTTCCAGGTGGTCGACGCCGGACAGGGCAATGCCGACTGGGCGAAGGCTCTGGGGAGCGGCGGCCACGACGCGGCACTGCTCGGCTGGATCGGTACCGGGGTGGGTGTCAGCCGCGTTCCGCAGATCTTCCGCACCGGTGCCGGCAGCAACTTCAACGGATTCTCCGACGGCGATGCGGACAAGGCGATGGAACAGCTCGCCGGCACCACGGACCTGGCCAAGCAGGACGAACTGCTGGCCGAGATCGACAAGCAGGTCTGGGAGAACGCGTACGGTCTTCCGCTGTACCAGACGGTCGGCACTACGGCATACAGCGCCCGGGTTGCCGGCGTGAAGCCAAGCCCGGGACCTCTGGGCGTGTGGTGGAACGTTTGGGACTGGCGGCTCGCCTAAGGGTCCATTTATCGCTTCCTCCTCCGGTGGCGGGCCTCACACTTTCAATTCGCTGTTAAGCGTACTCGCGAGTAGCATGTGACTTGCACAACTTCCGTTGACCGACTAAGCGTTCAGTTCGCGCCGGTCACGGTTTGGCAACGGAGTACCAGTATCTGGACTTTGTGCGGTTAGGCTACTTGCATATGTAGGCTGCGTCACAGTTCATGACTGCGTCTCGCCTGCGGGGGAAGCACAAAGATTCCCCTCGTTTTCTCCCACAACTCATAGGAGGCGGAATGCGTTTTGCGCGCACTTCCAAAGCACTGGGCATCGTGGCAATCGCCGCGCTTGCCCTGACCGGCTGCGGCGCTGGAGGCGGCAGCAATAACGGTGCCAGCGAATCTGCCGGGGACCCGAACAAGGTCATTACCGCTTACAACAGCGAACCACAAAATCCGTTGCTGCCAGCGAACACCAACGAAACCAATGGCGGTCGAGTCATTAACCTGCTTTTCGAAGGCCTCCGCACTTACGATGCCGACGGAAAAGCGGTGAACTCGCTTGCCGAGTCCATTGACTCCTCCGATGCCCAGAACTGGACCATCAAGGTCAAGCAGGGCCAGAAGTTCACCAACGGTGAAGCCATCACGGCAAAGACTTTCGTTGATTCGTGGAACTTCGCTGCGAACTCCAAGAATCTGCAGAACAACAGCTTCTTCTTTGAATCAATTGCGGGCTACGAGGATGTTTCGGCCGTCAACACGGAGAAGTCCGCTGACGGCAAAACCACCACTACTCCTGCTCCAAAGGCTGAGTCGATGTCCGGCCTGACGGCCACCGACGACTCGACCATCAGCGTCAAGCTTGTCCAGCCGGAAGCTGACTGGTCACTTCGGCTCGGGTACTCTGCCTTCTACCCGCTCCCTTCCACTGCACTGGCAGACCCGAAGGCATTCGGTGAAAACCCCGTGGGCAACGGACCGTACAAGTTCGAGAAAGAGGGCGCTTGGGTTCACGACCAGTCTATTTCGCTGGTGAAGAACCCTGACTATAGCGGTCCCCGTGCTGCCAAGAACGGTGGCATCACCTTCAAGTTCTACACGGATCCGGGTCCCGCATACACCGACCTGCAGGCCGACAACCTGGACATCACCGATGTCCTTCCGTCGAACGCGACGAAGACCTATCTGTCGGATTTCCAGGACCGCAACGCCACCAAACCCGTGGCCACAAACGCCACCTTGAACATCCCGCCGTACAACCCGAACTTCCAGGGTGAAGCCGGGAAGCTGCGCCGGCAGGCCCTGTCCTACGCCATTAACCGCGAAGAGATCACCAAGGTGGTATTCAGCGGGACGCGTACCCCGGCCAAGGCTTTCGTTCCGCCGGTCATTGATGGCTTCGAAGAAGGCCTCAAAGGCAGTGAAGTCCTCAAATTCGACGCCGCCAAGGCCAAGGACCTCTGGACACAGGCTGAGAAGATCCAACCGTACGACAACTCCAAGCCGCTTCAGATTGCCTCCAACACCGATGGCGGTCATAAGGAATGGATCGACGCCGTAGCCAACGGTTTCAAGAACAACCTCGGCATCCAGGCGGAAATCCAGCCCTTCGCGAAGTTCGCCGAAGTGTTGAACCTGCGCAAGGCCCAGCAGCTTCCCGGCTTGACCCGTGCGGGCTGGCAGGGTGACTACCCGTCGCTCTACAACTTCCTGGGACCTGTTTGGGCTACGGGTGCATCCTCCAACTACGAGAAGTACTCGAACCCCGCTTTCGACAAGCTGCTCAAAGAGGGTCTCGCCGCCAAGAGCACCGACGACGCGAACGCGAAGTTCAACCAGGCACAGGAAATCCTCTTCCAGGATCTTCCCGGCCTGCCGCTCTGGGATTATGCCAAGGCGATCGTGTGGAGCAACAACGTCGCGAAAGCCGAGACCGGCTGGAACGGCGAAATCCTCTACTACAACATCACCGCCAAGTAATCCCTAGATCTAACTTGCCGATCTAGCCACAATGGGGGTCCGGTCACGGCCGGGCCCCCATTGGCTTGCAACGGCAGGAAGGCACCAATGAACCTGCTTCCTTTCTCCACGGAAGGCTGGTGATCCTGTGGTCCGGTTTATCCTGCGCCGACTGCTCCAGGTAATCCCTGTTTTCCTCGGCACTACCCTCCTGGTCTATTACATGGTGTTCGCGTTGCCGGGCGACCCGATTGCTGCGCTCTTCGGCGACCGCCAGCCTCCTCAGGCCGTTATCGACACCCTGCGCAGCCAGTACCACCTGGACGAACCGTTTTGGGTCCAGTACGGGTTGTTCCTTAAGAACCTCTTTACCTTTAATTTGGGCAATGATTTCACTGGTCAGCCCATTGCCGCCACGTTGGCCCGGGTCTTTCCAGTGACCGCTATGCTCGCTGTGGAAGCACTGATCATTCAAGCCGTTTTCGGCGTGGCCTTCGGCGTGTTCGCCGGACTCCGTCGCGGCGGCTGGTTCGACTCCACGGTCCTCGTGGCGTCCCTGGTGGTGATCGCGGTCCCCACGTTCGTCTTGGGGTTCGTCTTCCAACTCGTCTTCGGTGTCCAGTTGGGCTGGGCCAAACCGACCGTGGGAGCCAATGCAGACTGGGCAAATCTGTTATTGCCGGCAGTAGTGCTCGGCTTGGTTTCCTTTGCCTATGTGCTCCGCCTGACCCGTACCTCGGTCAGTGAGGGCATGAATGCCGACTTTGTAAGGACGGCCACTGCAAAAGGCCTCTCCCGCCCACGCGTGGTGATCGCCCACATCCTGCGTAACTCGCTGATCCCCGTGGTGACCTACCTCGGCGCCAACCTGGGCGGCCTCATGGGCGGCGCCATCGTCACCGAAGGCATTTTCAACGTTCCCGGTGTGGGCAACAAGCTCTACCAGGCAGTCCTCCGCAGCGAAGGACCCACCATCGTCTCCATCGTCAGTGTGCTGGTGCTGGTGTTCGTGGTAGCCAACCTGCTTGTTGATCTCCTGTATGCCTGGCTTGACCCGAGGATCCGCTATGACCAGTAATAACAGCCACTTCGTGGCTCCCCTTGAGGAAACACCACTGTTGGCGACGGATGCCGTCAAGACTGACCAGGCGCCTCTCAGCCTGTGGTCCGACGCCTGGCGCAAGCTCCGCCGTCGTCCGTTGTTCATCATTTCGGCGCTGCTCATCCTGATGCTGATCGTTGTGGCGTTGTTCCCCGGACTGTTCTCGTCGGTTCCGCCGAACGAGGGCTGCGAACTGGCCAACTCGGAAGGCGGCCCCGCCGCCGGGCACCCGTTCGGCTTTACCTTCCAGGGCTGCGACATCTACTCCCGCGTCATCCACGGCACCCAGGCGTCACTGTCTGTCGGCATCCTCTCGGTGCTGTGCGTGTTGGTCATCGGCGTAACCTTCGGTGCCCTTGCCGGCTACTACGGCGGCTGGATCGACGCCGTGCTGGCCCGGCTGGGCGACATCTTCTTCGCCCTGCCGCTGATCCTCGGCGCGCTGGTCATCACCCAACTGCCTGTCTTCCGGGAGAACAAGAGCGTGTGGACGGTGGTCTTTGTGATTTCGCTCCTCGCTTGGCCGCAAATGGCCCGTATCACCCGCGGTGCAGTGATCGAGGTCCGCAACGCAGACTTCGTGACGGCCGCCCGTGCCCTGGGTGTTTCGAAATTTGGAACATTGGTTAAGCACGTGCTGCCCAATGCGCTGGCACCCGTGATAGTGCTTGCCACGCTGGAACTCGGTGTCTTCATTGTCGCCGAGGCAACGCTGTCCTTCCTGGGCATCGGGCTGCCGGAAGGTGTCATGTCGTGGGGTCACGACATCGCTGCAGCGCAGACTTCCATCCGCACCAACCCGCAGATCATGCTGTATCCGGCCGCAGCACTGTCCGTCACGGTGCTGAGCTTCATCATGCTGGGCGACGCCGTGCGTGACGCCCTTGATCCAAAGAGCCGCCAGCGATGAGAGACAAAGAGATGACAACTCCAGAAATACGCATCGCGGAAACCGGCACCACAGGGGTCCGGCCGCTGCTGGAGATCCGCGACCTCGCCATCACCTTCAAGACCAGCGGCGGGGAAGTCCAGGCGGTCCGTGATGCGCACCTGACCATCATGCCCGGCGAAACCGTGGCGATCGTGGGGGAGTCCGGCTCCGGCAAGTCCACCACAGCGCTGGCTGCGATAGGCCTGCTGCCATCCAACGGCCGTGTTTCCGGCGGGCAGATCCTGCTCGACGGGGAAGACATCGCGCATGCATCCGAAAAGCGCATGATCGAGCTTCGCGGCCAACACCATCGGGATGGTGCCGCAGGACCCGATGTCCAACCTGAACCCGGTATGGAAGATCGGCTACCAGGTCCGGGAAACACTGCGGGCGAACGGCCAGCCCAGCGGTCCAGACGACGTTGCCAAGGTACTCTCCGAGGCCGGCCTGCCGGACGCCCACCGGCGCGCCAACCAGTATCCGCATGAGTTCTCCGGCGGTATGCGGCAACGCGCCCTGATCGCCATCGGGCTCTCCTGCCAGCCCCGCCTGCTGATTGCGGACGAGCCCACCTCCGCACTCGATGTCACGGTGCAGCGGCAGATTCTGGACCATCTGGACACCATGACTACCGAACTGGGCACCTCGGTGCTGCTCATCACCCACGACCTGGGGTTGGCAGCCGAACGGGCCGACAAGGTTGTGGTGATGTACCAGGGCCGCGTGGTGGAGGCAGGACCTTCCCTGGAACTGCTGCAGAACCCGCAGCACCCTTACACCAAGAGGCTCGTGGAGTCCGCACCGTCCCTGGCCAGCCGCAGGATCCAGGCTGCCAAGGAACTGGGTGTGGAGGCTGCGGACCTGCTGGCCCCGGCAGCCGAACCGGCAGTTGCGGACAACGTCCTGCAGATCCAGGGCCTGCGGAAGGTGTACAAGCTCCGCCAGGGACTGGGGAAGGCATCAGACTTCGCGGCCGTTGATGGCGTCAGCTTCGACGTCCGCAGGGGAACCACGACGGCGATCGTAGGGGAGTCCGGCTCCGGCAAGTCCACAGTGGCCAAGATGGTGCTCCAACTGGAGAAGCCCACCGACGGCAGGATCCTGTTCGACGGCGTCGACACCTCCCTCCTTAAGTCGTCGGATCTGTTTAAGTTCCGGCGTCGTGTGCAGCCCATTTTCCAGGACCCCTACGGTTCGCTGGATCCGATGTACAACATCTTCCGGACCATCGAGGAGCCGTTGCGGGTCCACAAGATTGGCAACAAGGAGAGCCGGGAGAAAAAGGTCCGCGAACTGCTGGACCAGGTGGCGCTTCCGCAATCCGCCATGCAGCGGTATCCGAACGAGCTCTCGGGCGGGCAGCGCCAACGCGTCGCCATTGCCCGTGCTCTCGCTCTCGACCCGGAAGTCATCATCTGCGACGAAGCCGTGTCCGCCCTGGACGTGCTGGTGCAGGCGCAGGTGCTGAACCTGCTGGCAGACCTCCAGTCCAACCTGGGGCTGACCTACCTCTTTATCACCCATGACCTTGCTGTGGTCCGGCAGATCGCCGACCACGTCTGCGTCATGGAGAAGGGGCGCCTGGTGGAGACGGGGTCCACGGACGAGGTCTTCGAATCGCCGCAGCAGGACTACACGAAGGCGCTGCTCAACGCCATTCCGGGTGCCAAGCTGATGCTTCCGCCGGAAGTGGCTTAACCGTCCTCTGTCTCAATGAACGGTTGGAGCCGGAGCCTGTTGGCTCCGGCTCCAACCCTCTTAAGGCTGTCAGTCCTGGAAGGAACCGGTGCCGCCGCCTCTTGCCATCGCCGGTGGCTGGCCAGCAACCGCCTTCCGCTCCAGACCCAGGTCTCGGAGCCGGTGTTCCAGCAAGGTCCCGAGCGCGCGTCGGCCGTTGGGATTCATATGCACTGTGTCCGCCAGGTCCTTGGCCAGGCCGTACCTGGTGAGCCAGTCGCCCACGGAAACAAAAGGCAGGTTGTGGGCTGCTGCCACCGAGCCCAGCAGGGCATCAACCTCCGTGCGGCGGCCACCCCCGTTGCCTTCACCGCGGGCCAGGGTTCCGATCATGGCAATCCGTGTTCCCGGGTAGCGGGCTTGGAGCTCAGCGATCAGGCGCTCGGCATTTCCGGCAATTCGGCGGTCCGATGCCCCGCTTGCGGCGTCGTTGCCGCCCCCTTGGATAACGATGAGCGCCGGCGTACTGGACGGCAGTAGCCAGTCGCCCCGGCGGAGCGCATCAATGTAGTTGCCCGTTGTGCCGTTGGCGGACACGAAGCCGGTGCCGCCCCGCCCGCAGTAGTACACCCTGTACCCCACAGACTCCAGGCCCTGGCGGGGCCACCCGTCCGACGGTTCCGACTGCGAATCACCGATCAGGAGAACGGTTCTGCTGATGTCGGGGACCACTGCCTCAAGCCGCCCATTGGCTGGATTGAGGATGCGCGATCCGGCGGCGCCAGGATTCGCAGCGGGAGCGCCGGGCTGCCCCGCGCCGGCAGCCTGCACGTGGGAAACGGTGGAAGACTGGGGCAGTACCCCGCAGCCGGACAAGGCAATAAGGCTGGACACTGCGAAGGCGGCGGCGGCTCCGGACGCGGCAACGCGGCTCCGGGCCAAGGCTTTTCGCATGTGGTGTCTTTCGGGCTTGCATGAAGTGTCAGAGCAATCATGTGGCATGGAGGCAGGATTGGCCAGTGATATTACTCACTAATTTTCGCCCACCCCGCGGCCACGGGGCGGCGGGCCAACCTCCTGTCCGCCAGAAAATTTAGGCCTATTAACGCCACTGACGCTAGAATGGAGGAAGCAGCCCTATGCAAAGGGCCTGATCCGTCGTGCGTTCCAGTTGGAAATGTCGCGATACAACAGCTGACTTTCACCACTGAATCGAGCCATTACGCATGTCTGAAACCACCACCAACACCGCGGTAGCCACTGCATCGCGCAGTGACCTGCGCAACGTCGCGATTGTGGCCCACGTTGACCACGGCAAGACCACCCTGGTCGACGCCATGCTCAAGCAGACCAACTCCTTTGCCGAGCACAACCACCTCGAAGACCGCGTGATGGACTCCGGTGACCTTGAGCGCGAAAAGGGCATCACCATCCTGGCCAAGAACACCACCGTGGCCTACAACGGTCCCTCGTCCAACGGCGAGACCATCACCATCAACGTGATCGACACCCCGGGCCACGCCGACTTCGGCGGCGAGGTGGAGCGCGGCCTGTCCATGGTTGACGGTGTCGTGCTCCTCGTTGACGCCTCAGAAGGTCCGCTGCCGCAGACCCGTTTTGTGCTCCCGCAAGGCCCTGGCCGCGCACCTGCCGGTCATCCTCCTGGTCAACAAGACCGACCGTCCCGATGCCCGCATCGAGGAAGTCGTCCACGAGTCGATGGACCTGCTCCTGGGCCTGGCCTCGGACCTCGCAGACGAAGTTCCGGACCTGGACCTGGACAAGATCCTCAACGTGCCGGTCGTGTACGCCGCCGCAAAGGTTGGCCGCGCCTCCCTTGAGCAGCCCGCCGACGGAACCGCTCCGGAGAACGAGGACCTGGAACCGCTGTTCCAGACCATCATTGAGCACATCCCTGCTCCCAAGTACAACCCGAACGGCGTCCTGCAGGCACACGTCACTAACCTTGACGCCTCCCCGTTCCTGGGCCGCCTGGCGCTGCTCCGCATCTACAACGGCACCCTGCGCAAGGGCCAGACCGTTGCCTGGGCACGCGCCAACGGTGAACTGAAGAACGTCAAGATCACTGAACTGCTGGCCACCAAGGCCCTGGACCGCGTTCCCGCCGAATCCGCCGGCCCGGGCGAGATCGTCGCCGTCGCCGGTATTGAGGAAATCACCATCGGTGAGACCCTGACCGATGCCGAGAACCCGCAGCCGCTGCCGCTGATCACCGTGGACGATCCCGCGATCTCCATGACCATCGGTATCAACACCTCGCCGCTGGCCGGCAAGGTCAAGGGCGCAAAGGTCACGGCCCGGCAGGTGAAGGACCGCCTCGACAAGGAACTGATCGGTAACGTCTCCATTAAGGTGCTTCCCACCGAACGTCCGGATGCCTGGGAAGTCCAGGGCCGTGGCGAGCTCGCACTCGCCATCCTCGTCGAGCAGATGCGCCGCGAAGGCTTCGAATTGACCGTGGGCAAGCCGCAGGTTGTCACGAAGACCATCGACGGCAAGATCCACGAGCCGATGGAGCACATGACCATCGACGTGCCCGAGGAATACCTCGGCGCTGTCACGCAGCTCATGGCGGCCCGCAAGGGACGCATGACCAACATGGCCAACCACGGCACCGGCTGGTGCCGGATGGAGTTCATCGTTCCGGCCCGTGGCCTGATCGGTTTCCGCACCAAGTTCCTGACCGACACCCGTGGTGCCGGCATCGCGGCCTCGATCTCCGAGGGCTACGAGCCGTGGGCCGGCCCGATCGAGTACCGCACCAACGGTTCAATGATCGCCGACCGCGCCGGTGTTGTGACCCCGTTCGCCATGATCAACCTGCAGGAACGTGGCTCGTTCTTCGTCAAGCCCACGTCCGAGGTCTACGAAGGCATGATCGTCGGCGAGAACTCCCGCGCGGACGACATGGACGTGAACATCACCAAGGAAAAGAAGCTCACCAACATGCGGGCCGCTTCCTCCGACACCTTCGAAAACCTGACGCCGCCGCGCGATCTCACCCTCGAAGAGTCGCTGGAATTCGCCCGCGAGGACGAGTGCGTCGAGGTGACCCCGGAGGCCATCCGCATCCGCAAGGTCATCCTGGACACCAACGAGCGTTCAAAGGCCAACCGCGCCCGCGCGAAGGTCTAGCAGTCCCGTAGTTTCAAAGAATGCCACCGGCACGCGCCGGTGGCATTCTTCGTTAACCGGGGCGCTGCCACGTACCGCGCTGCGCAGTGAAACCCGGGTTCACTGCACAGAGGCAGTCCCTGCGGACCGAGCTGGTACTTCACGGCGCCCTGCCGTTTTCCACATAGCCGATCCCGCCCCAGCGCACGCCGTGTCCGCCCGGGCACCATGCAGACATGCAAATTCTCACTGATGCTCTGGCCGCAATGGGCGGCGTTGCCGACGCCGGCTCCCTGAGGCAGGCCGGTGTCTCCCGCCGGTCCATTGAAGGCAGTGTCCGCGACGGGACGGTGCACAGGGTGGCGCGAGGCGTGTATGCGCAGCCTGACGCCGATTCCTTACTCATCCACGCCGCTCGCCATCACGCGGTGCCCGGTTGCGTCACGGCTGCTTCGGCAGCGGGGCTGTGGGTAGTCGGGGAGCCGGACAAGCCGCATCTTGCCGCACGGCACGGAAAGCCGGTTAGCGGCTGCGTAATGCATCGAAGCAGCTTCCCGTTGACGCATCTGGATGTGGTGTGCCAATCACTCCGTTGCTTGCCGCCGCTCGAGGGGCTGACCATCGCGGAATCTGCGGTAAAGAAGGGGCTGGTTCAGCTTCCGGAACTGAGGGAGAGGTTTCCAGCCGCGCGGGAAAAGGCGTTACGCCGACTCGTGGCCAAAATCCGGCCCCAATCCGGGTCCATTATCGAAACGATGGCGCGGTACCTGCTTGAAGAAGCCGGGCTGACCGTCGAGCTCCAAGTCAAGATTCCGGGAATGGGCCACCTCGACCTTCTGGTAGACGGCCTCTTGGGTATTGAGGCAGACGGCTACGCCTACCACAGCAGCAGGGCAGCCTACCGGGAGGACCGGCGGCGGTGGAACGTTACGGTTATCCGGGGCGTTCCCGTGCTTCGCGTGACCTTTGAAATGCTGCTGACCGAGCCCAGGAAGTTCGTGCAGATGGTCCACCAGGCCCTTTCCACGTACCGCTCTGCGCAGTGAAATCCGGGTTCGCTGCGCAGTGGCAGTCCCTGCGCAACGAGACCTGCCTTAGGCGCGCGGCCTGCGCCGCGCGGGCGCGGGCGGAACCTCCTTGGCTGCCACAACGCGCTCAAGGGGAATCACGACGTCGGCCTGCCGCGTGCGGACGGTGCACGCACCGGCGTCGCACGCTACCAGGTGCCCCAGCGCATCAGTGAGGCCGCCCTCGACGCGGTACCGCACCACCACCCGCGTTCCGGGGGCGGCAGCGGAGAGGAAGCCAGCGGGGGTGGGGGCAGGTAGACTCACCACTTCATACTAAGTGGCTTCATACAAGGCGCCCGGCTAGGTTCGCGGTAACGGGCTGGGAGATAATAGGCTCAGATGTCAAGAGTCCGGCCATGGTTGCCGGACGCAAGAACCGGCGCGACGCCGGAACCAACGTGGAGAGGCCAGGGACGTGACGTACGTAATCGCGCAGCCGTGTGTAGATGTCAAGGACAAGGCATGTATTGAAGAATGCCCGGTCGACTGCATCTATGAGGGTGAGCGTTCGCTGTACATCCATCCGGACGAATGCGTCGACTGCGGGGCCTGCGAGCCGGTATGCCCGGTGGAGGCCATCTACTACGAGGACGACACCCCGGACGAATGGGCCGACTACTACAAGGCGAACGTGGAGTTCTTCGACGACCTCGGCTCGCCCGGCGGCGCCGCCAAGGTCGGTAACACCGGCAAGGACCACCCGATGATCGCTGCACTGCCCCCGCAGAACCAAGACCACTGACGCAGGCAGGAGCGGTGACCGCAGCAGTGAATATGTTCGGCCTTGACCTGCCCGACTACCCGTGGGAGGCCATGGCGCCGTACCTCGCGAAGGCCTCGGAGCACCCCGGGGGAGCCGTCAACCTGTCCATTGGTACTCCGGTGGATCCCACACCCGCCCTGATCCAGGACGCCCTGAAGGCTGCTGCGGACGCCCCCGGATACCCCACGGTTCACGGCACGCCCGCGCTCCGTGAAGCCATCGCGTCGTGGTTCGAGCGCCGCCGCGGTGTGGCCGGGCTCGATCCCCGGAACATCATGCCAACGGTCGGTTCGAAGGAACTGGTGGCCTGGCTGCCGCTGCTGTTGGGACTGAAGCCAGGGGACGTCGTCGTACGCCCCAAGGTTGCCTACCCCACGTACGACATCGGCGCCACCCTCGCCGGGGTCACCTCCGTGGCAACGGACAATCTGGACGAGCTCGACGACGCCACCCGCTCCCGCGTCCGGCTGATCTGGGTCAACTCCCCGGGAAACCCCACAGGCAGCGTCCGGGGTGTCGAATCCCTGAGGGCGCTCGTGGAGCAGGCACGGGAACTCGGCGCCGTAGTGGCGTCCGACGAATGCTATGCCGAGCTGGGCTGGGGCGACTGGGACGTCCAGCGCGGCGGCCACCCTGTCCCGAGCATCCTGGACCCCCGGGTGGCCGGCGGATCGCACCATGGCCTGCTCGCGGTGTACTCGCTGAGCAAGCAGTCCAACGTGGCAGGCTACCGTGCAGCATTCGTGGCCGGCGATCCGGACCTGATGCCCAACCTCGTCAACAGCCGCAAGCACGCGGGCATGATCGTTCCCTACCCGGTGCAGGAAGCCATGCGGGTGGCGCTGGGCGACGACGCTCATGTGGAGGCCCAGAAGGACCTGTACCGGGGACGCCGGGAACGGCTGGTTCCGGCGCTGCTGGACTTCGGCCTGGAAATTAAAGAGTCCGACGCCGGCCTGTACCTTTGGTCGACGGCGGGGGAGAGTACCTGGGACACCGTGGCGCGGCTCGCCGAGCGCGGCATCGTGGTGGGTCCCGGCGTCTTTTACGGTGAGGCCGGCAACGGCTACGTCCGGGTTGCCCTCACGGGAACCGACGAAAGGATCGACGCCGCGGTTACCCGTCTGGCGTCGGCGCCGTAATCACCAGAGCGCCACGGCCGGCGCAGTGCCGTAACAATGGTGTGACTCCGGACACATCCGCTGCATTTTAGGGCATTTTGGTTGGTCTCGGATTAGTGGCACCCGCCGAGGAGCGGGTACTTTTTAAGTGACTATCAATGGTGGCTTTCTACAAGAAGGCAGCCCGGGTGTTGGAACCTGTGTTCTCAGGCTTCGTGCGCGGCTCACCTGATGTTGGATCAAGCTTTCGACAGAGGCCCAGACGCCTCATGAAGGGGACTCCATGACTGAGACCAACAATGCTGCGACCCTGCTCCATGCAGGAGGCGAGCTCAAGCTGCCGCGCATCCAGGTTGTTGAAGGAAACGAAGGCTACGACGTTTCCAAACTGCTGAAGCAGACGGGCGCAGTCACCTTTGACCCCGGCTTCATGAACACAGCAGCCACAACCTCGGCTATCACCTACATCGACGGCGATGCTGGCATCCTGCGCTACCGCGGGTACCCCATCGAACAGCTGGCACAGCACTCCAGCTTCCTTGAGGTGTCCTACCTGCTGATCTACGGCAACCTGCCCTCACCCACCGAGCTGGACGAATTCGACCAGAAGATCCGCCGGCACACCCTGCTGCACGAGGAGCTCAAGGGCTTCTTCGGCGGCTTCCCGCGGGACGCGCACCCCATGCCCGTCCTGTCCTCGGCCGTCTCGGCGCTGTCCACGTTCTACCAGGACTCGCTGGACCCGTTCAACGCCGAGCAGGTGGAAGTTTCCACCATCCGGCTCATGGCCAAGCTTCCGGTCATCGCGGCCTACGCCCACAAGAAGTCCATCGGCCAGCCCATGCTGTACCCGGACAACTCCCACAACCTCGTGGAGAACTTCCTGCGCCTCAGCTTCGGGCTTCCGGCTGAACAGTACGAGGTTGACCCGGTCGTGGCGAAGGCCCTGGACCTGCTCCTGATCCTGCACGCGGACCACGAGCAGAACTGCTCAACATCCACCGTGCGCCTGGTGGGCTCCTCCAACGCCAACCTGTTCGCGTCCGTCTCCGCAGGCATCAACGCCCTCTTCGGCCCGGCCCACGGTGGCGCCAACGAGGCAGTCCTGAAGATGCTCCGCCAGATCCAGGCCGACGGCACCAAGCCCGAGGACTACATGGAGAAGGTCAAGAACAAGGAGGACGGCGTCCGCCTCATGGGCTTCGGGCACCGCGTCTACAAGAACTACGATCCGCGCGCCAAGATCGTCAAGGCCACCGCGCACGAGATCCTCACCAAGCTCGGCGGCAACGACGAACTGCTGGACATCGCCCTGCGCCTGGAAGAGAAAGCGCTCAACGATGATTACTTCATCCAGCGCAAGCTCTACCCGAACGTCGACTTCTACACCGGCCTCATCTACAAGGCCATGGGCTTCCCGGAGAAGATGTTCACCGTGCTCTTCGCCATCGGCCGCCTCCCGGGCTGGATTGCCCAGTGGCGCGAGATGATCAGCGACCCGAACACCAAGATCGGCCGCCCCCGCCAGCTCTACATCGGCGAACCCGAGCGGGACTACCCCGCCCGCTAGACAGTACGACGACGGCCGCCCACCTCCAGGAGGTGAGCGGCCGTTCGTTGTTAATCACCAGGGTTAAGAGTTGTAGCCCTGGGGGTTGTTCTTCTGCCAGCGCCAGTGGTCTTCGCACATTTGGTCGATCGTTTTGGTGGTGGACCAGCTGAGGTCGGCGAGGGCTGAGGTGGCGTCGGCCCAGAAGGCGGGCAGGTCGCCGGCACGGCGGCCGGTGATTTCGTAGGGGATGGGCTTGCCCACTGCCTTTTCAAAGGAGCGCAGGACTTCCAGGACCGAGGAGCCGGTGCCGGAGCCGAGGTTCCAGCGGAACACCCCGGTGCGGCCGGCGATGTGGTCCAGCGCGGCCACGTGGCCTTCGGCGAGGTCGGTGACGTGGATGTAGTCACGCAGGCAGGTCCCGTCAGGGGTTTCGTAATCGCCGCCGAAGACCATGAGTTTTTCGCGCCGGCCAACGGCGACCTGGGCGATGAAGGGGACGAGATTGTTCGGGATGCCTTGAGGGTCTTCGCCGATCCGGCCCGAGGGGTGGGCACCGACGGGATTGAAGTAGCGCAGCAGGGCGATGTGCCAGCGGCTGTCGGCGGCGCCGAGGTCGGAGAGGATGTCCTCGATCTGTTCCTTGGTGCGGCCGTAAGGGTTGTTGGCCCCGATCTCCATCTTTTCGACGTAGGGGATGGGGTTGTGCTCGCCGTAGACCGTGGCGGAGGAGCTGAAGACGATGGAGCGGACGTTGTGCCGGTCCATGGCGCGGATCAGGTTCAGGGTGCCGACGAGGTTGTTGTAGTAGTACGTCAGTGGCTCGCGCACGGACTCGCCCACGGCCTTGAGGCCGGCGAAGTGAATCACGGCGTCGACGTCGTTTTCGGCGAAGACTTTCTCGACGGCGGCCTCGTCCACGAGGTCCACGTGGTGGAACTGTGCTGTTTTGCCGGTAAGTTCGGCCACCCGGCGGAGGGACTCCTCGCTCGAGTTGACCAGGTTGTCGATGACCAGCACGTCATGGCCGGCTTCCTGCAGGGACAAAACAGTGTGGGAACCGATGTACCCGGTACCCCCTGTAACCAGAATTTTCATGCTCCCAACGCTATCCCAACTGGTGCCGGTCCCGCCGGTACGTCCCGGATTCCGGGCAGGATGACGGGCCTTTACGGGCAGAACGACGGCGAGGCCTGCACCTGAGCACAGGTGTGCTAAATAAAAGGAGTGCCTAAAATCGTTCACGCCGGAGCCCGGCGCCGGGAAGTGGTGGAAGCAGTCTGGCGGATTATCGCCGTAGACGGGTTGGAAAGGGCGTCCCTTCGGGAAGTGGCAGACGAGGCGGGGCTCGCCGTCGGTTCCGTCCGGCACTACTTTGCGGGCAGCGATGAACTGCTGGCCTTCTCCTTTGCCACCGTGATTGACAGCATCGTGGCCCGGCTGGAGAGTGTGCTGCCTGGATTGCAGGGCTACCCGGCCGGAAGCCCGGAAGGACGAAACGCCGTTTTAACACTGCTGGGCGAACTGTTGCCGCTGGACGAACAGCGGGCTGTGGAGGCCTGCGTGTGGATGGCCTTCCGCAACGCGGCCAGGATCAGGCCCTTCCTTGGCGCGGAGGCGGACCGCAGCCACCGTGAGGTGGCAGCTGTAATCGGCCGCTTGATTACAGCCCTGGTACCCGGGGACGTATCCGAGGAGGCGTTGGTGGTGGAGGCGGAGAGGCTGCTCGCCACCCTGGACGGCCTGTGCATGCATGCCCTGCTTCAGCCAGGCTGGATGACGGCCCGGATGTGCACGGATGTCCTGGAGCGGCACCTCGACGGGTTGACGCGATGAATTTCGTTAACGTCGGCAACGCGGGGGAATAGACTGATAGCCGGGGGCGCAGCACCGGATCACCAGACCCGGCAGGGGCGCGCCAGGGAAGGATCTCGGATGCAGCAAAAGACCGGTTCCGGGTGGCAGATAACCACTGACACGTCCGGACCGATGATGATCGCCCTGTACATGCGCGATGCCGCCGGACTCGACGGCGCAGGCCATCCCGCCCTGTCGCATGCAGCTCCCAAGGTCCATCATGCCGACCATACCCATCTGACTGCCGATGTGGGCGGTCTGAGCGGGCTCAAGACCGAGTGGGAGGCATGGTGGGAACAGCTGCTGAAGGCATACCCGCAGACGTCACCGGAACTTTCGCCGCCCGAGTTTGAGGCGTTCGGCAATTCGCCCGCCCTCCAGCGGCTACTCCAGGCGCACTTCGGTTCGGCTCTCACCTGGGCGCGGGAACGCAGAAGCGAGTACGCCGAACTCGAAGCTGAACGCGCCGCCAACGGTGCGGACCAGCTGTTGGAGGACATGGTGGATGACCGGCTGATGGAGGTGGGACGCAACGCCCGCGACTTCAAGCTGACCATCATCGAACTGCCGTTGAACGAGCAGCGGGCCTGGTACTTGGAGCCGGACAAAATCATTATGAGCCACCAGCTGATGGGCCAGCCGGAGCTGTTCCGCAGCTACGTCCAGCCCGTGGTGGAAATCCTGGTCTAGGAGAATCCGCCCGGAAGGACGGCAGGCCCGGAAGGACGCCAGGGGCCTCAGGCTCCGGTGCCTGCCGGCGACACCGTAATCCGCACCTGGCCATGCGGCGCCGCCGATTCGTGCCAGCCGTCCCGCTCGGTCCGGTTCCAGGTCCGCCCGGCGACGTCCACCTGTGTGACGTCGAGGGTCTTGGCGTTGGCTACGGCCCACTGCGCCACGGACCAGGCCTGGCTGCCGTCGGCTTCCACCACCAGCGTCTGGCGGTCAACGGCCGAGCCCGAGAGACCGTAGGCCTGGGCAAGCTGGTCAGAAACGGCGGTGGGGTCGCCGGCGGCATCTGCTGAGCGGAGGGTGCACTGAACGGCTTCGGGCGTCTGGCCGGACAGCCCGGAGGCAAAAAAGCGTCCCATCTGCTCGTGCTGGGCGTAGGCGCCGGGAAAAGCCGATCGTTGCACCCGCTGCGCAGCTTCGGTGATCTCAAGCGATTCGTAGCCGGGGATCTTCACCAGTGCGTCGTAAAAGGCGTTGGTGGCGTAGAAGGGGTCCATGATCTGCTCTTCGGTCCCCCAGCCTTGCGAGGGACGCTGCTGGAACAGGCCCCGCGAATCCGGGCCGGCCTGGTCCCCGTGCTCAATGTTCCGGAGCTTGGACTCCTGCATGGCGGTAGCCAAGGCTATGGTCGCGGCCCTGGGCGGGAGCCCGCGCTGGACAGCCACGGCAGTGATCAGGGAAGCGTAGACAGCCTGATCGGGAGCCAACTCGGCCGTCTTACCATTCACGACGGCGGTGCAGCGCTCCGAAACAAGGGTTTCGGAACGCTGCACAAAAAACACCGCCGAATAGACGCCGCCGGCTACCAGTGCGAGCGTGAGCAGCAGCAGCACCAGCAGGCGGCGAAGGCCGCGTCTTCGTGCCATCGAGGATCAGTTGGCGTGCAGGGCGTCGTTCAGTTCCACAGTATGGCCGGCGCGGGGGAGTACCTCCACAGCGCCCGTGGTGGAGTTGCGGCGGAACAACAGGTTGGGGACACCGGAGAGTTCGGCAGCCTTCACGATCTTGGTGGTGTCCTCGCCCACCTCGTCCTTGGGCCCGGGTATGCGCACGCGGGTGCCTGCCGTCACGTAAAGGCCGGCTTCGACCACGGAATCGTCGCCGATGCTGATGCCGACGCCGGAGTTGGCGCCAAGCAGGACCCGCTCGCCGATGGTGATCTTTTCCTTGCCGCCGCCGGACAGGGTGCCCATGATGGAGGCGCCACCGCCAACGTCGCTGCCGTCGCCGGTCACCACGCCGGCGGAAATCCGGCCCTCAACCATGGACGTGCCCAGGGTTCCGGCGTTGAAGTTGACGAAGCCCTCGTGCATGACGGTGGTGCCTTCGGCGAGGTGCGCGCCGAGGCGGACCCGGTCGGCGTCGGCAATCCTGACGCCGGTGGGCACAACGTAGTCCACCATGCGCGGGAACTTGTCGATGCCGTAAACGGTGACGGCGCCGCGGCGCCGCAGCCGGGCGCGGGTCAATTCGAAGCCTTCCACGGCGGCAGGGCCGAAATTGGTCCAGACGACGTTGGGCAGCTTGCCGAAGATGCCGTCCAGGTTGATGGTGTTGGGCCGTACCAGGCGGTGCGAGAGCAGGTGCAGGCGAAGGTAGGCGTCAGCGGTGTCGGCCGGGGCCTCGTCGAGGTTGATCTGGACAAAGACCACCTTCTGCTCGGTGCCGCGGTCCTCATCCGTGCCGGCTTCGGCGATCCGGGTGAGTGCCTCGTCCGCGTTCTCTACTGCCCGCAGGTGGTCGGCAGCGACACCAAGCGCGGGGGCCGGGAACCAGACATCCAGGACGGTGGCGTCGGTGCCGGCGCTGGCGATGGTGGCCACGCCAAAGCCGTAGGCGGAACGTTCTTCAGTGGGGGCAGTCCGGGTTTCGGGCACAGCGGAGGAAGCAGTCTCAGTCATTGCCCCAGTCTATCGACGGGCAGGCACCTGCTCCGAACTAGACTGGCTTCGTGACTGCCGAAACCGCCCCGGAATCTTCCACCCTTCCACTTGACCTCCGCCAGGATGTTGCGCTCCTGACTGCCGCGATCATGGACATCAACAGCGTGTCCGGCAACGAAACCGAACTCGCCGATGCCGTTGAGGCGGGCCTGCGCACCATCCCGGAACTGAACATCCTGCGGGACGGGGATGCCATCATCGCCCGGACCGAGCTGGGCAAGCCGGAACGCGTCATCCTGGCTGGACACCTGGACACCGTTCCGCTGCCGCTGGCCGGGGAGTCGCGGGGTACGGTTCCGTCCACTTGGGAGTCCGGCGTTCCCGGGGAAGGGGTCCTGTACGGCCGCGGAGCCACGGACATGAAGGGCGGCGTGGCGGTGCAGCTCGCCCTGGCTGCCACAATGTTCGACGGCGGGACCGTGCCAAAGCGGGACGTCACCTTTGTTTTTTATGACCGACGAGGAAGTGGAGGCCGTGAAGAGCGGCCTGGGCCGGCTGGTCCGCAACCACGGCGACCTGCTGGGCGGTGACTTCGCCATCCTCCTCGAACCCACTGACGGCACCGTGGAGGGCGGGTGCAACGGGACCAGCAGGTTCGAAGCGACAACCGTGGGGGAGGCCGCCCACTCCGCCCGCGCCTGGATGGGGAGCAACGCCATCCACGCTGCGGCCCCGATCCTGGCCCGGCTGGCGGCTTATGAACCGCTGACGGTCAACGTGGACGGCCTGGATTACCGTGAAAGCCTGAACGCGGTGCGAATCAACGGCGGCACTGCCGGAAATGTCATTCCGGACCGGTGTGTGGTGGAGATTAACTACCGGTTTGCCCCGGACAAGACGCCGGACCAGGCCGAAGCCGTGGTGCGGGAACTCCTTGGCGGTTTTGACGTTGTCCGCACCGACGCTGCGGCCGGGGCGCGGCCCGGGCTTCAGCACCCCGCCGCCGCTTCCTTCGTTGCCGCCGTGGGAGCCGAGCCGAAGCCCAAATACGGCTGGACCGACGTCGCGCGTTTCAGCGAGCTCGGAATCCCGGCGGTAAACTTCGGGCCGGGCGATGCCCTCCTGGCGCACAAAGACAACGAACACGTGCACGCCGACGCCATCAGGAAATGCCTGCAGGCGCTGCAGGAATGGCTGGCAGCCTGATCCTTAAAAGGGAAGGCCCGGACTGCTGGAACCCAAAAATGGGCGCGGTCCGGGCCATCGCTGTGAGGAGCTGCTAGGGAACGGCTGCTTTGGCAGCTGCTTCGGCCCTGGCCACCCCGCCTGCCGCTTTCCTTGAACCGCGGCGCTCGATCCACACCGCGATGCGTGAAACAAGGATGTTGATGGCGATGTAGATCGCCGCGGCCACAAAGAAGATGGGGAACAGGAACTGGGTGCCCAGGAAGTCCGCCATCACCTGCACGGCGCGCAGGAGCTCGCCGTACGCCACGATGTAGCCCAGCGAGGTGTCCTTGAGGAGCACCACCATCTGCGCCACGAGGGAGGGCATCATCCGCCGGATGGCCTGCGGCAGTTCGATCAGCATGCGGGACTTGAAGCTGGTCAGGCCAATGGCGAGGCCCGCTTCGCGCTGCCCCTTGGGCAGCGACTGGATGCCCGCACGGATGATCTCCGCGAACACCGCCGAGTTGTAGAGCACCAGGCCGGTGACGACGGCGACAAAGGCCGAGGTGCCAAAGCCCAGGAGGACAAACAGCATCATCAGGACCACGGGCATGCCGCGGAGGAACTCCAGGACCACCCGGATGGGAATCCGGATGAATGCGGCATCAGAGATGCGCAGCAGGCAGAACGCCAGCCCCAGCGGGAAGGCGATGACGGCTGCCAGGGCGGCGGCACTGAGAGTCGCGCCGAGGCCGTTGCCGAGGAGGGTCCACACGTCGCCGCGGGTGAAGATCTGCCATCGGCGGCCCTCAAAAATGCCCTGCTGCGCAAGGGTCATCACGATCCAGGCGAGCAGGCCCAGGACCAGCAGGGCACCGACCACTGAACCAATAAGGGATATGCGCCGGGCCTTGGGGCCGGGAACGTCGTACAGCACGGAGCTCATCGGGCAATCGCCACCTTTCGTTCCACCGTGCTGGCCAGGATGCCCAGCGGAACGGTGAGGAGCAGATAGAAGAACGCAACGCCGAGCAGGACGGGGATGACCGCGTCACCGTTGGCGTTGGCCAGCTGGCGGCCGTAGCCGAACAGTTCAAGGACAAAGAATGCGCCGGCCACGGAGGAGTTCTTGACCAGTGCGATCAGGATGTTGATCAGCGGCGGGATCACCGTCCGCAACGCCTGCGGAAGGATGATGAGGTTCAGGACCTGCCCGAAGTTCATCCCGATACTGCGGGCCGCTTCGGCCTGGCCAACGGGAACACTGTTGACACCTGAGCGGACAGCTTCGGCGATGAACGCTGCGGTGTAGGCACTGAGGGCAATGATTGCCGCTACTTCGAACTGCTCGAATTTCACTCCGATGCGGGGAAGGACAATGGCTGCGAAGAAGAAGGCGATGGTCAGCGGAGTGTTCCGGAGAACTTCCACGTAAACGGTGCTGAAGCCGCGGAGCGCTGCCACCGGGGAAACCCTGGCTGCCGCGAGCAGGGTCCCGAGCACCAGCGCGATGACGCCGGAAACTGCGGAGAGGAAAAGTGTGCGGAGAAAACCGTTCCAGTACAGGGGCAGGTTTTCAAGAATGACGTCCATTGGATCCTTCGGCTGTGGGCGTGGACGGGGGTGAAGGCGGTGGTTGCCGGGGCCTCGAAGCAGCCCCGGCAACCACAGGCGTTACTTAGTAACGGACGATTTCGGGCAGCTTAGGGGCAGTCTTGATGACTGAACCTGCGGTTGCTTCCCAGGCCTTCTTGTAGGAGCCGTCCTTCTCGAATGCCTCCAGCTGGTCGTTGATCCAGTTGCGGAACTGGGTATCGTCCTTCTTCAGGCCGATGCCGTAGGGCTCCTTGGTGAAGGTTTCATCCGAGGCGAGCTTGAAAGCGTCCGGTTCCTTGTCCACGAAACCGGCGAGGATCACGTTGTCCGTGGTGATGGCTTCGACCTGCTTGTTGCGCAGCGGCTCCAGGCAGGCGGAGTAGGTGGCAGCCGGAACCAGTTCGGCCTTGTACTTGTCCACGATGGTGGCGGCCGGCGTCGAACCGGTGACGGAGCAGACCTTCTTGCCCGCAACGTCCTCAGGCTTCTTGATGGAGTCGTTGTCCTTGTTCACCATCAGCGCCTGGCCGGCCTCGTAGTACGGTCCGGCGAAGCTGACAACCTGCTTGCGCTTGTCGTTGATGGTGTAGGTGGCAATGACCAGGTCAACCTTGCCCTGTTCAATGAACGGTTCGCGGTTGGCGGACACAGTCTCGGACCATTCGATCTTGTCCGCGGCGATGCCCAGCTTGGCGGCGATCAGCTTGCCCATTTCAACGTCGAAGCCCACCGGCTTGCCGTCCAGGCCAACCTGGCCGAAGAGGGGCTGGTCGTACTTGGTGCCGATCTTGATGGTGCCGGCGGAGGCGAGCTTTTCCATGGTGGTGCCGGCCGCGAAGGAGGGCTTCGCAGCCACACTGGGGTCGCTGGTACCCGGGGTAGTTGCGCCGCCGCAGGCGCTCAGGGACAGGGCGAGGGCAGCGGTAGCCGCCACGAAGAATGATTTCCGCCGGGTCAAAAATGCCTTCATGACATTCCTTTCATTGGTGGCCGTGGGTCACGGCCTGGGTGCGAACTGGGAGTGTTTGTTCGTAGGTGCTTCAGTGGGTGAGGAGCTTGGAGAGGAAATCTTTGGCGCGGTCGCTCTTGGGATTGGTGAAGAACTCTTCAGGAGTCGCGTCCTCAACGATCTGGCCGTCGGCCATAAAGACCACACGGTCCGCAGCCTTGCGGGCGAAGCCCATTTCGTGGGTGACCACGATCATGGTCATGCCCTCCTTGGCGAGCTGGACCATAACGTCCAGGACCTCATTGATCATTTCGGGGTCCAGCGCCGAGGTGGGTTCGTCGAACAGCATGACCTTGGGCTTCATCGCAAGGGCGCGGGCAATCGCAACGCGCTGCTGCTGGCCGCCGGACAGCTGTGCGGGCAGCTTCGGTGCCTGGTGCCCGACGCCGACACGTTCGAGCAGCGCCATGGCGTCCTTGTCCGCTGCTGCCTTCTGGGCACCCTTGACCTTGATGGGGCCGAGGGTGACGTTTTCGAGAATTGTTTTGTGCGCGAAGAGATTGAACGATTGGAAGACCATGCCGACGTCGGCACGGAGCTGCGCGAGTTCCTTGCCTTCCTCCGGAAGAACCTTTCCGTCGATGCTGATGGTGCCGCCTTCAATGGTTTCAAGACGGTTGATGGCGCGGCACAGGGTGGACTTACCGGAGCCCGAAGGTCCGATGACCACAACAACCTCGCCCTTGCGGACCTGAAGATTGATGTCCTTCAAAACGTGCAGCTGGCCGTAATGCTTGTTTACGGCGTTCAGGGAGACGAGGGCATCGCCGGGCACATGAGTAGTCATAGGAAGAATCTAGCGAACAACGGTGGCTTATGACGTGAATCACCGCAGGTTCCTGAGGATCGTGATTCAAGAGATACCTCGCGCCGTCGGGTTAGCCTAGGGGAATGAGCATCAGTGCAGATCCGGCCAAAAACATCCAGCCGCGCCGTAAGGGCCCCCTTGAGCTTCGCCGTAAACAGGCGGCGGTCGAAATGTCCGACCAGCATCTGCTTGATACCAAGGGGCCCGGCCAGTTTGTGCACACTGATCCCTGGCGCGTGATGCGGATTCAAAGCGAATTCGTGGAGGGCTTCGGCGCGCTTGCAGACCTCGGCCCGGCCGTGAGCGTCTTCGGTTCTGCACGGACAAAGCCCGGCAGCCACTATTACGAAATGGGCGTCGAGGTGGGCCGGAAGCTGGCTCAGTCCGGTGTCGCTGTTATCACCGGGGGCGGACCTGGTTCCATGGAAGCGGCCAACCGCGGCACGGTTGAAGGCAACGGGGTGTCCGTAGGGCTGGGCATCGAACTTCCTTTTGAGCAGGGCCTGAACCAGTGGGTGGACCTGGGGATCAACTTCCGGTACTTCTTCGCCCGCAAGACCATGTTCGTCAAGTACGCCCAGGGATTCATCGTCCTGCCGGGCGGCCTGGGCACACTGGACGAACTCTTTGAAGCCATGGTCCTGGTGCAGACCCGCAAGGTGACGTCCTTCCCGATTGTGCTGCTCGGTGTGGACTTCTGGGGTCCCATGATCGATTGGATCAAGGGAACCCTGGTGGCGGAGGGCATGGTCTCGGCGAAGGACCTGGACCTGATCCAGGTGGTGGATGATCCGGCGGAAGCGGTGGACCGCGTGCTCGGCGTGGGCGTCACTCCTTCCCTGAACGGCGAACAGCGCCCCGAGTAGCCACGGCTGCCGGGTCTGGCACGATGGAGTTGTGAGTTTTTTTCTGGTCTTCCTCGCCGTGCTGCTGATCGGCGCCGTCCTGTGGGCAAGCATCGGGCGGCGCGCGGGCAAGCAGGGCCGCCCGCTGCCGGCCCTGCTGGATGCCGGCCTCGAGGAGCCGCCGGCAAACCTGCCTCCGGTCCTGCTGCCCGCCCATGCCGCACCGCAGGACGTGGACAGCGTCCGCTTTTCGCTGGGCCTGCGGGGATACCGGATGGACCAGGTGGACCAGGTGCTTGATGAGTTGCGGGACCAGCTTGCCGCAAGCCGGCATGAGGTAGAGACGCTGAAGGCCCGTCTGGTGCAATTGGAACAGCCGGCACCTGAGCGCGAACCGCAGGAAGCCTTGCAGGGAGAAGCCGGCACGGAAGCACGGAAGCCCGGCACGGGGCAGTCGGCCACAGCGGAAGGCCCGGCTTGAGTACCGACACACGGCGCGGTGCGGGAGTTGGAGCGTCCGTCCAATCACTGGCGCTCCGCTCCCGCGCGACCGTCCGGGGCTGGCCCTGGTGGCTGCAGGTATCCGCCATCTATGTCCTGGCCAGGCTCGTCAGCGCCGGCATCTTTATGGCCGCGGCCCTGCACCAGGGACGCAACCCCTGGTTCCCGGCAAAGCCTGACTACTGGAACTTCATCAACATCTGGGACGCGCGCTGGTATGCACGGGTGATCCAGGGCGGCTACCCCACCACTCTTCCGGTGGATGCTGCGGGCAACGTGCAGGAGAATACCTGGGCGTTTTATCCCTTGTTCCCGTCCCTGGCGGGCGGGCTGGGCAACCTCACGGGGTTGGCTCCCGCTGCCTCCCTGACCATCATCGCCATGCTGTCCGGCCTTGGCGCAGCACTGGTGGCCTACGTGCTGTTCCGGCATAAGGCGGCCCATGGGACCGCATTGTGGGGGGTGGCCTTCTTGGCCACGTTCCCGGTGTCCGCGGTGCTCCAGGTGCCCTATGCCGAGCCGCTGTCACTGCTGCTGCTCGCGGCGGCGCTGCTGCTCGTGATCCGGCGGCAGTACTGGTGGGGCATTCCGGTGGTGGTGCTGCTGTGCCTCTCCCGGCCGGTGGGTGTTCCCTTTGCCGCTATGCTCGGCATCCTGTTGATCTTCCGCCTGGTGCAGCGGGTCCGCCGGAGTGAAGCCGGATTCCATACGACGCCGGAGCTCGCGGCCCTCGCCACGCTGACGGCAGTGGCGGGCGCCTCGGCACTGGCCTGGCCCGCCGCAGCATGGGCAGCCACGGGGGATATCCAGGCGTACACCAAAACCGAAACAGTGTGGCGGGGCCATGACCTCGTTCCCTTCAAGCCCTGGTTCGATACGGGCGTGGACCTCTTCGGGCCGGTACTGGGCATCCTGGCGCCGTTCGTTTTTGTGGCCCTCTTCGCCGCGATGCTGTACCTGCCCCCGGTGGTCCGCCTCGGCGTCGAACTCCGCCTGTGGTGCGCCTGCTACATGGGGTACCTGGTCGCGTTCCTTCACCCGCAGACCAGTACCTTCCGCATGTTGCTGCCGCTGTTTCCACTGGCGCTGGGGGCCGCGTTGCTGTCCCGGTCCAGGGCCTACCGGGGGACGGTTGTGGTGATGTTCCTGCTGCTGCAGGTCGTCTGGATCGTATGGCTGTGGGCCTGGGCGCAATTGCCGGGCGGGGGAGATTATCCACCCTAGGACTTTGGACTTTCCTGCAGGTCAGAGTACAAATCGCGCCCTGCCGGAAATGTCCATCGATTAGCTACGCGCGGGTAATTCCGCGATAATGGAAGGTAAGCAAGGACAAAAAGCATTCAGAATATGCGCAGCCATGGCGGTGTCTATCCACTCCGCCATGGCAGCTGGATCTACATGCGGACACAGCCCGCCCGGGCTGATCAGTCCTGGGACTAAATGGAGGGGAATTCCTCATGGCGGCTATGAAACCACGCACCGGCGACGGCCCAATGGAAGTCACCAAGGAGGGCCGCAGCCTGATCATGCGCGTCCCGCTCGAAGGCGGCGGGCGCCTGGTGGTCGAACTGAATGCTGCTGAAGCGGCCAACCTTCGGGAATGCCTGGTCGGCGTCACCGATTAATCGTGCGAAGACAGGGTCCGCAGCCTGGAAAGGCTGCGGACCCTGTCTTATTTTTTGACTGCTACCAGCAGGCCGTCGCCGGTGGGAAGCATGGCCGAAGCCAGCCTCTCGTCGTCGCGGATGTTCTTTCCCACCTGGCGGAGGACCACCGTGGTGGCTTCGCGGCCGGCAGGGTTGGCTACCTTGTCCTTGTCCAGCGCGTCATTGATGATCAGCAGTCCGGCGGGCTTCAGGAGCCGGATGGCCTGCTCCACGTAGCCGGGAAGTCCGGGCTTGTCGGCGTCAATGAAAACGAGGTCGTAGGCGCCGTCCGTGAGCCGCGGCAGTACGTCGCCCGCCCGCCCGGAGATGGTGCGGGTCCGGTTGGCCGGGCTGCCGGCTTCGGAGAAAGCTTCGCGGGCGGCCTTGAGGTGTTCAACGTCCACGTCGATGGTGGTGAGGACGGCGTGCGGGCCGAGGCCCCGGAGCAGGCAGACACCCGAGACGCCGGCTCCGGTGCCTATTTCGACGGCGGTCTGGGCTTTGGAGGCCGCTGCCAGTACGGTGAGGACGGCTCCCACGCCGGGCCCGATGGGGGTCACGCCGAGTTCGAAGGAGCGCTCCCGGGCCCGAAGCATAACCTCATCCTCAGCGGGCAGATCTTCTGCATAGGACCAGCTGATGGACTTGTCGGCGCTCATGGATATTCGCTTTCTGGGCGGCAGGGGGGAGTATCCTCTACAGCCTACTGTGTCCGGTGCCGGCAGCCGGGAAGGCGGGCTGTTGCGCCTACGGCTGAAGTTTTCCGGCAGTCAGGAAATTCCCAGCCAAGTTTGAAATGATTATTATCCGCTCATCCATAGGGTGGTCGGCGCCGAATCAGAGATGTCAACAGTATCCGGGCGTTAGCATTCCATGAGGGGAGTGGACGATGTCATCATCAGTTGTGGCACCTGTCCCTGCAGCAAATAATGCCGAGGCCGAGTGGGTCCGTCCCACTTGGGAAGAAGTGGTGACCAACCACTCCGCCAAGGTTTACCGGCTGGCCTACCGCCTGACGGGAAACAAGTTCGACGCCGAGGACCTCACCCAGGAGGTGTTCGTCCGCGTCTTCCGGTCGTTGGAAAACTTCAAGCCCGGAACGCTGGACGGCTGGCTGCACCGCATTACCACCAACCTTTTCCTGGACCAGGCGCGCCGCAAAACCCGCATCCGGTTCGATGCCCTGGCCGAGGATGCCGAGTCGAGGATCCCCGGGCGCGAACCCGGACCGGAACAGAGTTTTGAGCTGAACAACCTCGACCTCGACGTCCAGGCCGCGCTTGAGGAACTCCCGCCGGACTTCCGGGCGGCCGTGGTTCTGTGCGACCTTGAAGGTCTGTCCTACGACGAAGTGGCGGAGGCCCTGGGCGTCAAGCTCGGTACGGTCCGCTCGCGGATCCACCGTGGCCGGACCATGCTCCGCGAGAAGCTGGCCCACCGCGACCCGCGTCCGCAGCAGTCCAGGCCCAAGCTGTCGCTGCCGCGCATCGCCGGGATCCTCTGAACGGCGCATGAGGCCCCAGTTACCGCTCGGACGCAGGCATCAGCGCACCGCCAGCCACCTCCAGTCGTGCCACGAATGCGCCTTGGCCGTGCGCCGGGAACGCCAGTACCTCGAGCGGCTGCGGGATGCCCCCATCCCGCCGGCGAGCGATGACCTGACCGCCCGGCTCCTCGCCAGGACCCAGGAGCTCGCTGACCGGCCTCCGCATCCCTACCCCCAACGCCAGGCACCCCGGGCCGCGGTCCGTATCCTGGCGATGTCCGCCGGCGGCACCGTTGCAGCCGCCGGTGTTCTTGCGGCCGGCGCCTTTGCAGTTGCCGGGGACCCTGCCCAGGCAGGTGGTCCGCCAGCGGCCGCCACCCTCGCCCATGTTTCCTCCCAGACGCCGGCAGACGGCAGGTCACTGAGTGCGGAGCGGTTGTCTTCCCTGCGTTCCGAGGGTTGGATATGCCCGGAGCTTGAAGCGATGGGCTTCCACCTTGAGTCCGCGAGGGCCCTTGTGATTGAGGGCGGGCCCGCCGTTGAGCTGAAACTTTCCGACGGGACGCACTATGCCACCCTCACGGAACGCCATACTGCCGGGCCGGAAGCGGACGCGGCCGTTGCCGCCGGCGGCGAGCGGTTGCAGGTCCGTGCTTCCTCGCCATGGTCTGCCACCTACCGGGTGCCGGACCGGACTTTCACCTATGAGTCCAACCTGCCGGCGGAACAGGCGGACGACGCCGTACCCATACTGAGGCTTCTCAGCGAGCACGCGGCGGCGGGCATTTCCGCCGAAGCCGTGGACGGGCCGCCGACGCAGGGCGGGGAGCCGGTAGCGGCCAGGCTGCAACGCGGACTGAACAAGATCGTGGCCCTGTTTATCCAGTAGTGCGGACTGTTTCCGCCACCCACAGACGGGAATCGTCACTGGCAGCCCGGAGAGGGTAATCTTCCTAAAGTGTTTGGAATCAACGGCCCGGAGTTCTTTCTTCTGCTGATCATTGGCGTCCTCGTGATCGGCCCCCAGCGGCTGCCCGAATACACGCAGAAACTCGCCAACCTGGTCAAGGAAGTCCGCCGGATGGCCTCCGGGGCGCGGGAACAGATCAAGGAAGAAGTGGGGATCGACATCGACGATGTCGACTGGAAGAAGTACGATCCCCGCCAGTACGATCCCCGGCGCATCATCAAAGAAGCGCTGCTCGACGACGACACCAAGCCCGTCAGCTCCGGTGCGCCTGCAGCCGTGGCCGCTGTCGCCGGTGCGGCTGCCGTCGCGGGGGCTGGCACTGCGGCTCCGCAGCGGCCGGAACGCGTGCTGCAGTCGCTCCCGCCTGGGGAAGCCGCGCCTTACGATACGGAAGCCACCTAGCCAACCGGCCCGCGGCTGCTGACCAGACAGGTCAGCGGGGCTGCAGCCCCAGCTTCAGTCCGGCCAGACCCCGCGGCTTGGCAGCCAGCCGGGCGGCAATCCCTGAAAGCGCTTCGGCCGCAGGCGTCCCGGCCTGGGCCAGCACGATCGGATTCCCGGTATCGCCGCCCTCCCGCAGCTTGATATCCAGTGGGATCTGCCCCAGCAGCGGAACGTCCTCGCCTACGGTTGCCGTCAGCCTCTCCGCGAGCACCGCCCCGCCGCCGCTTCCGAACAAATCCATCCGGCCGCCGTCGGGCATTTCCAGATACGACATGTTCTCGATCACGCCGGCCACCTTCTGCCCCGTCTGGGTGGCGATGGCGCCCGCCCGCTCCGCGACATCCGCCGCGGCAGCCTGCGGCGTGGTGACCACCAGGATCTCGGCCTTGGGCAGCAGCTGCGCCACGGAGATGGCAATGTCTCCGGTGCCGGGCGGCAGGTCCAGGAACAGGGCGTCCAGGTCGCCGAAGTACACATCGGTCAGGAACTGCTCCAGCGCCCGGTGCAGCATGGGCCCGCGCCAGGCCACCGGTTGGTTGCCGCTGACGAACATGCCGATGGATATCACCTTCACGCCGTAAGCCACCGGCGGCAGGATCATGTCGTCCACCCGGGTGGGCGCCTGGGTGATCCCCATCAGTGCCGGAACGGAGAAGCCGTAAACGTCGGCGTCAACGATCCCCACCCGCAGCCCCTGCGCGGCCAGGGCACAGGCGAGGTTGACGGTCACGGAGGACTTTCCCACGCCGCCCTTGCCGCTGGCCACTGCGTAGACCTTGGTCAGCGAGTCCGGCTGGTTGAAGGGGATTCCGCGCTGTCCGCCGGCGCCGCGGAGCAGTTCCTTGAGGGCGTCACGCTGTTCCTGGCTCATCACCTTGAGGTCAACGTCGACGGCGGCCACTCCGGGAACTGCCAGCAGCGCCTTGGTGGCGTCGGCAGTGATGGTGTCCCTCAGGGGGCAGCCCGCGATGGTGAGCAGGACCGTGAGGGTGACCAGGCCGTCGTCAGAAATTCCTACTGACTCCACCATGCCCAGTTCCGTGATGGGACGGCGGAGCTCGGGATCGATGACGGTGGCCAGGGCGGCGTTGACTGCCTCGGGGGAGGGACTGGCGGGAGGTGCGCTCAATTAACGTTCCTGGGTTGAATGGCCCGGTTTGACCCGGGGAATCTGCTGGGTGCGGGGGTTCCGCTGCCGCTCGCGCTGTTCCTTGAGTTTTTCCCTGACCTTGTCCCGCGGGGACTCGTGTTGCCCCTGCCCGGTTGAATCATGGGAACGAAGCTCTTCCTGGGCTTCCAGCATGTCTTCCAGGAGCGAGCGCAGCTCGGCGCGGACGTAGTCCCTGGTTGCCACCTCACGGAGGGCGATCCGCAGCGACGCCAGTTCCCGGGTCAGGTACTCCGTGTCAGAGAGGTTGCGTTCGGCGCGCTGGCGGTCCTGCTGCAGTGACACGCGGTCGCGGTCGTCCTGGCGGTTTTGCGCGAGCAGCAGCAGGGGCGCCGCGTAGGACGCCTGCAGGGACAGCATCAGGGTCAGCAGGGTGAAGCCGAGGTCGCGTGAGTCGAACTGCCATTCCAGCGGTGCCCAGGTATTCCAGGCAAGCCAGATGACGACGAACACCGTCATGTAGACCAGGAACTGCGGCGTGCCCATGAACCGGGCAAACCCCTCAGTGGCGTGGCCAAACGCGTCCGGGTCCGGGGAGAACTTGGGGAGGATCCGCTGGCGGCCGCTCAGCGGTGTGTCGAGGCTGCCGGCGGTCTTGGGGGAGGGACGCTGTACGGGGCCTTTTGGAGCACTGATGTCAGCCAATACGGCCACCGAGCCTTCTTATCGGGGCTTCACCGTCATGGGCGCGCCAGTCATCGGGCAACAGGTGATCCAGAACGTCATCCACGGTCACCGCCCCCACAAGCCGGCCGGAGTCGTTGACCACCGGAAGGGAGTTCAGGTTGTAGGTGGCCAGGGTCCGTGCCACTTCACTGATGTGTGCCTGGTCGGACAGGGGCTCCAGGTTTTTGTCCACGAGGTTGCCGAGCGACTCGAAGGGCGGGAAGCGGAGGAGCTGCTGGATGTGGACTACGCCCAGGAACCGGCCGGTGGGCGTCTCCAGCGGGGGCCGGGCAATAAAGATGGAGGAAGCAAGCGCGGGAGAAAGTTCCTCGCGCCGCACATGCGCAAGGGCCTCGGCAACCGTGGCCTCGGGCGGCAGGATCACCGGCACGGGCGTCATCAGGCCGCCGGCGGTGTCCTCGTCGTATTCCAAGAGGCGCCGGACGTCCTCTGCACCCTCGGGCTCCATCAGCTGGAGCAGTTCTTCGGCCTGGGCGGAAGGGAGTTCGCCCAGGAGGTCGGCGGCGTCGTCGGGGTCCATCTCCTCCAACACGTCGGCGGCACGCTGCACGTCCAGGGCGGAGAGGATCTCCACCTGGTCGTCCTCCGGAAGCTCCTGCAGGACGTCGGCCAGCCGTTCGTCCTGGAGCTCGCTGGCCACCTCGAAACGGCGTTTATCGCTCATCTCCTGGAGCGCTTCAGCGAAGTCGGCAGGCTTGAGGTCCTCATGGTTTGCCACGAACTGGGTGGCGGCCTGCGGCTCCGTACGGGGGCCCTGCAGGGCGTCGGCCCAGTCGATGATCAGGGTTTCGTTGCGGCGCAGCCGGCTCAGCGGCGAGAGCGAGTGGCCCCGCCGGACAAAAAGCTTGCTGACGAACCAGTCGTGGGAGCGGCTCTGGTCCATGGCGATGTCCTCGATGGTGGCATCGCCGCTGCCGTCCCGGAGGGTGACGCGCCGGTCGAACATCTCGGCCACCACCAGCGTTTCGGCGCCGCGCTGTTCAAAGCGGCGCAGATTGACCAGGCCGGTGCAGATGACCTGCGTCTGGTCAATGGAGGTAATCCGCGTCATGGGCACAAAGACGCGCTTCTTCCCGGGGACTTCCACCACGATGCCCACCACGTGCGGGGCTCCCTGGGTGCCGCGGGAGAGCACAACGACATCGCGCAGCCGGCCCAGCCGGTCGCCCAGCGGGTCGAAGACGTCGAGTCCCAGCAGGCGCGCCACGAAGACGCGGGTAGGTGTTGTGCTCACTCCTACAGGCTACCGAGTCTGCTCTCTTTTAGCTGAATTTACAGGCGGCACACATGCTCATGGGCAAGAATGGGACTATGGCAAACATATTTGGTGCTCCCAAGGCCGGCGGCCCCAACGGCATGGACGAAGCCAGGGCCGTTCCCACCGGCGACACCGTCGGCTCCTACACCTCTTACCTGGATGCCCAGAAGGCGGTGGACTACCTCGCGGACCAGCAGTTCCCCGTGCAGCTGGTGTCCATCGTGGGCAACGAACTGAAGATGGTGGAGCGGGTTACGGGGCGCCTGAGCTACCCCCGGGTTGCCCTGTCCGGTGCGTTGAGCGGCATGTGGTTCGGCCTGTTCGTGGGCGTGATGCTCTCCTTCTTCGCACCGTCACCGGGGTACTTCTCCATCCTGACATCCGTGCTGATGGGTGCTGCGTTCTTTATGCTCTTTGGCATCGTCACCTACGCGATGCAGCGGGGAAAGCGCGACTTCACCTCCACCAGCCAGGTGGTGGCCACCAGCTATGACGTCATCGTGGCGCCCGAGGCCGCGCACGAGGCCCGCAGGCTCCTGCAGCAGCTGCCCATGACGCGCTCGGACGCTGCCGCCGGTAACGGTCCTTACACGCAGCGGGATTATCACAACCAGCCCTACCAGCAGCCGGGCCAAGGGCCTGCCCGCCCCTCCGGCTGGAACGATCCGTACGGCCAGTCGTCCGCTGAGTCCGCGCAGGAGAGCCCGGCCTATGGTGCGTCGGTAGAACAGCCGCACGACGACGGCCCGCAGCAGACTTCCCCCGCGCCGTCACGGGCAGTGCGTTACCCGGACCTGCCCGACGGCCGGCCCCAGTACGGCGTCCGGCTTCCGGAAAGCGGTCCTGACGCGGATGCGCAGGCCGGTCCGCAGCAGCCTGCCGCCCAGTATCCGGAAGGCCAGCGGCTTCACGGCCAGCACCTTGCCGGCCCGGCCGACGGCGGGGAGCCGGCGGACCAGCGGCCCGCGGACGAGCAGCGCCCGGTCGACGAACAGCGTCCGGTCGACGAACGGCGCCAGTCAGGCGATCCGCGGCAGTAGCCGTTCTCCCGGCACAAAAAAGCGGGGCCACCGGATGATTTCCGGTGGCCCCGCTTTCGTTTTCTGCAGTTCCTAGTGGGTGCCGTCCGCTTCGCGGTAGATGCCGGCCATCCAGTTCTCCACGTCGTCGGCTTTGCGCGGCAGGGCAGCGCTCAGGTTGACCGGGCCTTCGGCGGTCATCAGGATGTCGTCCTCGATCCTTACTCCGATGCCGCGGTATTCAGCGGGGATCGCAAGGTCCTCTTCCTTGAAGTACAGGCCCGGTTCGATGGTGAAGACCATGCCCTCGGTGAGGACGCCGTCCAGGTAGAGCTCCCGTTTGGCCTGGGCGCAATCGTGGACGTCAAGGCCCAGATGGTGGCTCGTACCGTGCGGCATCCACCGGCGGTGCTGCTGCCCCTCCGGGCTGATGGCCTCCTCCACGCTGACGGGCAGCAGTCCCCACTCAGCGAGCCGCTCGGCCAACACAGTGGTGGCAGCGGTGTGGATGTCGCGGAATTTTGTACCGGGCTGTGCCGCGGCGAATCCGGCGTCTGCGGCGTCCAGGACGGCCTCGTAGACCTTGCGCTGGACGTCGCTGAACACGCCGGTGGCCGGCAGGGTCCGCGTGATGTCGGCGGTGTAGAGCGAGTCGGCTTCCACCCCGGCGTCCAGCAGCAGCAGCTCGCCGGCATTGATCCTGCCGGTGTTGCGGGTCCAGTGCAGGACGGTCGCGTTGTTGCCCGAGGCAGCGATGGTGTCATAGCCCAGTTCGTTGCCCACCTCGCGGGCGCGGGCGAAGAAAGCCCCTTCCACTACCCGTTCCCCACGGGCATGCGTGAGCGCGCGGGGGAGGGCCTTCACCACCTCTTCGAAACCTTCCACCGTGGCGGCCACGGCGAGCTCCATCTGCTCGATCTCCCACCCGTCCTTGAGCAGGCGCAGCTCGGAGAGGGCTTCGCTGAGCTTCTCGTCCAGGGCATCGAGGACGCCGAGGTCCAGGTTGTCCGGGTCCTTGGCGGTGTTGTACCGGGCAGTGTCCACCAGGGCATCAATGTTCTCGTCCACCTTGCGGACCAGGCGGATGGAGATGCCGCCGATCTCGGGGGCACCCACATCCTTGGTGATGGCAGCTTCGAGCTGGTCGATGTGGGCCGTGGCCAGGCCCAGGCGGGCCTCGAACTCGGCCAGCGTGGGGCGCGCCCCGATCCAGAACTCGCCGGATCGCGAATCGGCATAGAACTGTTCGGTATCGCGCCCGGCCAGAGGGCGGAAGTACAGCGTGGCACGGTGGTTCGCGCCGTCGTCGCCCTTTCCTTCCCCAACAGGCTCGAGGATCAGGACGGCGTCCGGCTCATGGTCAAGGCCCAGGCCGGTGAGGTGGGCAAAGCCTGAGTGGGGGCGGAAGCGGTAATCGCAGTCGTTGGAGCGGACTTTCAAGGGTCCGGCCGGGATGACCAGGCGTTCGCCTTTGAACTGGTCGGAGATGGCCTTGCGCCGGGTCGCGGCGTAAGTGGCCACCGCGTCGCGGGCCGGGAGTTCCTGGCTGGACGGCGCCCAGTTGCTGGCCATAAAGGCCTTGAAGGCGTCGGAACTGGGCCGCTGGGAGCGGTTGTTGACGCGCTCGTCCAGGGGCTGGGAAGCAGAATCGGGGGTGTTATCGGCATCGTTCACGGCACCATCGTCTCACCAGCATGAAGGCTTGTGCGAATACCTGCATGAACAGGTGAGGCGCTGTCTACTAGGCTGGGGAGGTGAGGATTGACCTGCATGCCCACTCCAACGTTTCCGACGGCACGGAAAAACCTGCCGACGTGATGGCGTCCGCCGCGCGTGCAGGGCTGGACGTGGTGGCACTGACCGACCATGACTCTACCGCGGGCTGGGCGGAGGCCGCCGCTGCTGCAGTAGAGCACGGTGTTGCCCTGGTGCCCGGCATGGAGGTTTCCTGCCGGACCGAGCAGGGGATCAGCGTCCACCTCCTGAGTTACCTGCATGACCCCGAACATGCGGGGCTGCTGGAGGAAATCACCAAGGCCAAGGATGCCCGGCACACCCGTGCCGAGCGAATGGTCAGCCTGCTGGCGGAGGACTACCCACTGACTTGGGACGACGTCATCCACCATGTGGCGCCCGGAGCCACGCTGGGCCGCCCCCACATCGCCGACGCACTCGTGGCCGCCGGCGTGGTGGAGGACCGCTCAGAGGCATTTGCCTCCATCCTCACCTCGCGGTCCCGCTACTTCATCCAGCATTACGCGCCGGACCCGGCCACCGCCGTCGAACTGGTCCGCGCTGCCGGCGGCGTCCCAGTGTTCGCCCACCCGGTGGCGTCGTCCCGTGGCCGGATCGTGGGCGAGCGGGTCTACCAGGAGATGATCGACGCCGGGCTGGCCGGCCTGGAGATCAACCACCGCGACAACCCGGAGGAAGGCCGCGGGTTCCTGCGCCGCCTCGCCGCCAAGCATGACCTGCTGATCACCGGGTCCTCCGACTATCACGGGACCGGCAAACCAAACCTGCTTGGCGAAAACATGACCGCCCCTGAGGTCCTGGCCCGGATTGAGGAACTCGGGACCGGGACCGCCGTCGTCCGCCCCTGACCCCGCCCTCAACCAGGTAGCGCCAGCCAGGCGTTTTGAACCCTCAAAACGAGACTTGGCGCTACCTAGCTAGGCGGGAAGGACGTGAACTCGGCGTGCGCACCCAAACGCTTGGCCATAATGTCGATCGCAGGCTGGTTCTGGTCCACGCACACAAACTTCCGGCCGAGCTTCGCGGAGACGGCCCCCAGCGTTCCTGAACCGGCGAAGAAGTCCAGGCACCAGTCGCCGGGCCGGCTGGAGGCTGCCACGACCCGGCGGACCAGCCCCTCCGGCTTCTGCGTTGGGTAGCCGGTTTTTTCCTTGCCCGTGGGGGAGACGATGGTGTGCCACCAGACGTCCGTGGGCAGCTTGCCCAGTTCGCGTTTGGCAGGGGTGACAAGCCCGGGCGCCATGTAGGGTTCCCGGTCCACCTCTGCGCTGTCGAAGTGGTATTTCGCCGGGTTTTTGACGTACACGAGGATGTTGTCGTGCTTGGTGGGCCAGCGGTTCTTGGCCCGGGCCCCGTAGTCGTAGGCCCAGATGATCTCGTTCAAAAAGCACTCGCGGCCGAAGATCGCATCCAGCATCACCTTGGCATAGTGCACCTCGCGGTAGTCCAGGTGCAGGTACAGCGTTCCGTCTTCGGCCAGCAGGCGCCACGCCTCAACGAGCCGCGGCTCAAGGAAGGACCAGTAGTCGCTGAAAGCGTCGTCGTAGCGGTGCAGTGCGCCCTTGATGGTGTCGTAGGAGCGCCCTTTGAATCCGAAGCGGTCCCCTGTGCCCTCCGCGTTGGCCACCATGGTGGTCTGCTGGCGCTGCTGGGGCCGGCCGGTATTAAACGGCGGATCCACGTATATGAGTGTGAAGGCGCCGTCCGGCAGCGAGGGGAGGAACTCCGCGTTGTCCGCGTGAACCACCAGGCTGCTGCCGTCCGGCGCCCAGACGGTGTCAGTCATGAAGGGTATTAGGCCTCGGTGCTGCCAGGCTGCGCGGTATTTTCGCCGGCCACTACCTCGCCGTTGCGGCGGCGGGTCCGTGTGCGGGGGCGCCGTGTACGCGAGGGCTGTTCCGTGTCGGTCGTTGCCGGGGTTTCGCTGGCAGCGGCAGGGTTTTCGGCTGCGTCGGACGTACGACGGCGGCGCTCACCGGAGCGGCTTGTGTCGCCCCCGGTGCGTCCGCCTTCGCGGTTTCCGCCCCGGCCTTCGCGGCCCCAGTTGTCCCGTTCGCGGTTGTCCCGTTCACGGGGACGTCCGCCGTCGCGGCCGCTGCGGGTGTTTTTCTTGCCGGTCTCGCCCAGGTCTTCAAGGACCTCGGCGTCAACCCCGGCAAGGGTGCGCTTGTCGCGCGGCAAACGGCCCTTGGTTCCCTCGGGGATGTCCAGGTCCTCGTAGAGGTGCGGCGAGGACGAGTACGTTTCAATGGGTTCAGGCACGCTCAGGCCCAACGCCTTGTTGATCAAGCCCCAGCGCGGCATGTCGTCCCAGTCCACGAAGGTGACGGCAGTGCCCTTGTTGCCGGCGCGGCCGGTACGGCCTACGCGGTGCAGGTAGATCTTCTCGTCTTCCACGCACTGGTAGTTGATGACGTGGGTGACGTCCTCGACGTCGATGCCGCGGGCAGCGACGTCGGTTGCCACGAGGACGTCCACCTTGTTGTTGCGGAAGGCCCGGAGAGCCTGCTCGCGGGCGCCCTGGCCCAGGTCGCCATGGATGGCGGCGGCAGCGAACCCGCGGTCCACCAGCTCCTCGGCCACCTTGGCGGCGGTGCGCTTGGTCTTGGTGAAGATGATGGTGCGTCCGCGGCCCCTGGCCTGGAGGATGCGGGCCACCACCTCGATCTTGTCCATGCTGTGGGCACGGTAGATCAGCTGGCGGATATCGCGCTTGGTCAGGCCTTCATCCTCCGGATCCGCTGCGCGGATGTGGGTGGGCTGCGTCATGTAGCGGCGGGCCATGGCGATGACGGGACCGGGCATGGTGGCGGAGAACAGCAGGGTCTGGCGCACCGCCGGCGTCGCGGCGATGAGGGTTTCGACGTCCGGCAGGAAGCCCAGGTCAAGCATCTCGTCCGCTTCGTCCAGGATGACGATCTTGACGTTCTTCAGGCTCAGGTGCTTCTGCTTGAAGAGGTCGATGAGGCGGCCCGGGGTGCCCACCACAACCTCCACGCCATTCTTCAGGGCTTCCACCTGGGGCTCATACGCGCGGCCGCCATAGATGGTGGCGATGCGGGCGTTCCGCTTGCGGGAGGCGGTTTGCAGGTCATTGGCCACCTGCACCGCGAGTTCGCGGGTGGGGACGATGACCAGGGCCTGCGGCGCGCCGGGGACCGCGAGCTTTTCGTAGCCGGGATCGTCCTGGCCCACTACCCGCTGGAGGGCGGGGATGCCGAATCCAAGGGTCTTGCCGGTGCCGGTCTTGGCCTGGCCGATGATGTCGTGGCCGGACAGCGCCACCGGCAGGGTCATGGCCTGGATGGGGAAAGGGTGGGTGATTCCGGCGTCGGCCAGGGATTCCACGATGTCGGCGCGCACGTTGTAGTCCGCGAAGGATTTTTCCGCAATCTCGTGGGGCTTCTCGTCCGAGATGATGGTCTCTTCCGGCTCGATGGTCTCGGTGCCGGACTCGTCGGTCAGAAGCTGGTGGGTATGCAATTCACTCACTGGGGAGTTTCCTTATTCATTTGGGCATTGGCGCTGCCTGCTCAACGGGCCTGCCGTCAGGCGGTTCCGGAGCACGCTCGGGCGCACAAGCAATTCCAGTGGAAGCCGATCGCGGGCTATCTAAATGCTGGCACTGGTGACCAACGGGTAAATCTCAAGATCGCGTAGGGGCGGGCTTGTTGGTTTCAAATCAAGGAAATCAACGACCGGGCATCCATTTCTACACCTTCAGTCTAGCGGCAGGGAGCCCAAATACCGGCTTTGGCTCTTCCAGGGAACTTTGCCGCCGCTACTGCACCAGCTCGAAATGGACTTCGCGTGTTGCGATATCCGACGAAAGAAGGCGCACCCGGACCTTGGTTCCGGGCTCCAGTTCACCGGCACAGCGGGCGGTCACGGCGGGGTCCCTGATCTGGATGATCCCTGAACCGCCGTTGCCGTTGCCGTTCTTCCCGGTCCCGTTCCCGTTGCCGTTTCCGTTTTTGCCGTTTCCGTTTTTGCCGTTTTCTTTTTGCGGCTTCGACCCGGAAATAACAATTGCTTCGAACTCCTGGCCCACGTGGTTGACCAGCAGCGCAGCCTCCACCGTGTCCAGGGCCATCCGCTCCATCCGCGACGCCAGCTGGTCCGAACCGGCCATGATCTCCGGCAGGGTTGGCAGCGCTTCCCGCGCCCAGCCCGGCACCTTCCCGCCGTTGCTCAAGGCCTCGCAGATGACCAGGACAAAGCGGTCAACCAGGCGTCGCAACGGAGCAGTGGTGTGCGCGTAGGCGGCACCGATGGCGGACTGGACGGCCTCTTCCGGCACGGAACCGTCAAAGGCTGTGTAGGCGGCGCCGCGGAACAGCATGCCGGCGGAGTGCATGATGGACAGCTGGCGGGGATCGGTGGGGTCCAGGCTCCGCAGGTATTCCCCGTAGTTGACTTCGCCGTCCCAGGGCTTGCCCAGGGCTTCGGTCTGCAGCCGGAAATGGTTCAGGGAGCGCTCGTCCGGGGACGGCATGGTGCGCAGGATGCCCACCTTTCCCGTGAGCATGAGGCGGGCGGCCGTCATTCCCGTCAGCAACGAGATCTGCGCGTTCCAGTCCTCCACGGGAAGCTGGGGAGCGGCGTCAATCCGGTAGCCGCCGTCGGGCAGTTGGACGATCTCCTGATCGGGCATGTTCAGGCTGGCGCCCCCGCGGGCCCGCTCCAGCTCCACACGCTTGAGCCCCACCTCTTTGAGGAGCCGCAGCACCGGCGGGGCGGTCCCGGCGTCGAGTTGGGCCTGCGCGCCCTTGTAGCTGAGCTTGGCCCGGCTGCGGATACGTGCCCGCCGGACGGCGGCAGACGTGACCTCGGCGGCACCGTCGAGCCGGAAATCCCAGACGAACGCAGAGCAGTCCTGGTCAGGAAGGAGGCTGCCGGCCTGCTCACTGATGATTTCCGGATGCAGCGGGATCCGTCCGTCCGGGGCATAGAACGTCTGCCCGCGGCGGCGTGTTTCCGCGTCCAAAGGTCCGCCGGGGGTCACGAACGCCGGCACATCCGCGATGGCGTAAAGCACGTGGTACCCGTCGGCGTCGGGCTCTATGAACAAAGCCTGGTCCAGGTCGGTGGAGGACGCAGGATCGATAGTGACGAACTCGACGGCGGTCAGGTCGTAGGCGGGAAGCTGCAGGGCTTCCACGGCTGCTTTGGCGTCCGCCACGGCCTCGTCCGGGTACGGGCCGGGCAGCTCCAGCTCGGCGCGCAGCGCACCAAGTGCCGCCTCGAGCGCGTTTTTGTGCTCGTGGACGTTGGGAGCCAGCCGATGGTGTGACACGAAAATCAGCCTAACTCGAATTCCCGCCATAATGCAGGCATCCTGGCCGGGAGCGGACCAGTGCGAAACGCTGCGTCAGGAGCCTCAGGAAGCGGGGGCGTCCAGGGCGGCAAGGAGTGAAGCGGCGGCGGCTGCCGGATCGTCGGCTTCCGTGATGGCGCGGACCACCACGATCCGCCGGGCGCCCGCTTCCACCACTTGCTCCACGTTGCCGTGGTCGATACCGCCGATGGCAAACCAGGGGACACCGCCGTCGGCCTGTCCTTCCTGCGCCGACGCGCGCGCAGCCCCGGCAGCGTACTTCACCAGCTCAAGCCCCACGGCGCTCCGTCCCGGCTTGGTGGGGGTTGCCCACACCGGGCCAACGCAGAAGTAGTCCAGCCCCGCCGGACCGGCGGCCGCGGCGAGGGCGGCGTCCACTTGCGCGGGAGCGTGGCTTGACAGGCCGATTGCCGCGTTGCCGTTGAGCAGGGTGCGGGCGGCGGCCAGGGGCAGGTCCTTCTGGCCAATGTGGAACACCGGCGCCCCGGACAGCACCGCGATGTCCGCCCGGTCGTTGACAGCCCACAGCCTGCCATGCCGCTCCGCGGTTTCCTTCAGGACGGCCAGGAGCTCCAGCTCCTCGGCGGCCTCGATGGATTTGTCCCGGAGCTGGATGATGTCCACTCCGCCGGCAAACGCGGCATCCACGAACTGCCCGAAATCGCCGCGGTCCTTCCGGGCATCCGTGCAGAGGTACAGGCGCGCCGTGCTGAGGCCATTGCTGATCTTGGTAGTGCTGAGGACATCGGTTGCGGCGGCAGGAGTGTGGGACACATTCATGGGGGCAAGCCTAGTTCCTCTACACTTGCCTCGTACTGCGGGAGCCTGCGGCAGCTGTCACAAAGCGCCGGGCTGAGAGGGCGTCAGAGCCGACCGCTTGACCTGATCCGGCTAGTACCGGCGTAGGGAAGGAGACACACTTGGGCGCACCATCCAAGCCCGGCGCAGCGGAACAGCTATCTGCGCCTGCCGGCGCCATCCGCGCCGATGTCGCCGTAATCGGCGGCGGAGTCATCGGCCACGGCATCGCCTGGGAGGCGAAACGCTCGGGACGTTCCGTGGTGCTCATCGATGACGCACCGGGCTCCGGGGCCAGCTGGGCTGCCGCCGGAATGCTGGCCCCCGTCAGCGAGCTGCACTACCAGGAGGAGGACCTCCTCGAACTGATGCTGGACGCTTCGGCCCGCTGGCCCGCATTTGTTGCCGGCCTCCGCGCCGCATCAGGTGCTGATCCGGGATACATCACGACGCCGACCCTCGCCGTGGGCGCCGACGCCGCCGACCGCCGTGCGCTGATGGACCTGCGCGCCGTGCAGCAGGCCAACGGACTCACCGTGGAACCCCTCACCGTCCGCGAAGCCCGCAAACGGGAAGCGCTGCTTAGCCCGGCCATCGCCTGCGCACTGGACACCCCGGCAGACCACCAGGTGGACCCGCGGCTGCTGGTGGATTGCCTCCGCCGCGGCCTCGCTGACTCCGGCAGCGGGAACGGAACCCGCAACGAAGGTCCCGGCAGCGGGATTGAAGGCAGCGGCACGGCAGCAGCCAGCGCCGTCGACGGCTATGCCGTGCCGGACAAGGCACAAGCGCTGCTGTGGCAGGACGGTGCGGTTGCGGGCGTTCAGCTTGCCGGCGGGGGAACCGTGCTTGCCGGCGAAACGGTCGTGGCGAACGGGCTGCACGCTGCAGAACTGGAGTCCCTGCCCGAGGGCCTGCACCTTCCGCTGCGGCCCGTCTATGGGGACATCCTGCGGCTCGCAGTGCCCCCGCATCTGCGGCCGCTGGTGACGTCCACCGTCCGGGGGCTGGTGCATGGCGTTCCGGTGTATATCGTTCCGCGCCGGGACGGCACCGTGGTGATCGGGGCAACGCAGCGCGAAGACGCACCGTCCGCCGCCGGCGCAGTTTCCGCCGGCGGCGTCTACCAGCTCCTCCGCGACGCGCAGGTGCTGCTTCCCGCCGTCGCCGAACTTGAACTCCTGGAGTGCACCGCCCGGGCACGCCCCGGAACGCCGGACAACGCACCGCTGCTGGGCCGGGTACCCGCCCCGGACGGCGCGGGCCAGGCTGGCAAACACGTTCGCGGCCTCATCATCGCCACCGGGTTCTTCCGCCACGGCGTCCACCTGACGCCGGCCGCCGCCGCCATCTGCCGGGACCTCCTGGACGGCCGCGAGGACCCCCGCTGGGCGCCCTTCAACCCCGCCCGCTTTGCCGGCGCCGCAACCGCCCGCGCCGCAACCACCCCCATCCCAACAGGCCGCCTGAGCCACCAACCGCCGACAAAGGAAACAGTATGAACATCACCTTGAACGGAACGCTGCACCCCGTGCCGGACGGTGCTTCCATCACGCTGCTCGTCAGCCAGGTCACCGGCCGGCCCCTCGGTGCAGACGGCCAGGCCACGGACGGGCAAAAACTCGGCGTGGCCGTGGCACACAACGCCCAGGTAGTACCGCGCAGCCAGTGGTTCGCCACCGCGCTCGCGGACGGCGACGAGGTTGAACTCGTCACGGCTGTGCAGGGAGGCTGACCATGAGCGAAACCACTACCGCTGCAGCCCCCTCCGCGCTGCAGGATCCGCTGGTCATCGACGGAGTGGAACTGGAATCCAGGCTCATTATGGGCACGGGCGGCGCGCCCAGCCTCGACGGCCTGGGCGCAGCGCTCCTGGCCTCCGGCACGGGCCTGACCACGGTGGCTATGCGCCGCTACTCTCCCGCGGAGACGGGCTCGCTGTTCCAGCTGCTGGTGGACCACGGCATCCGGGTGCTGCCCAACACGGCAGGCTGCTTCACCGCCCGGGACGCCGTGCTGACAGCCGAGCTGGCCCGTGAGGCGCTGGAAACCGACTGGGTGAAACTGGAAGTCATCGCGGACGAACAGACCCTCCTGCCGGACGCCGTCGAACTGGTGGATGCCACCGAACAGCTCGTCAACAGGGGCTTCAAGGTGTTCGCCTACACCAACGACGATCCTGTCCTGGCCCTCCGGCTCGAGAACCTCGGGGCCACTGCAGTGATGCCGCTCGGGGCGCCCATCGGTACGGGCCTGGGCATCCTGAACCCGCACAACATTGAACTGATTGTGTCCCGGGCCTCGGTCCCTGTGGTCCTCGACGCTGGAATCGGCACCGCCTCGGACGCCGCCCTGGCCATGGAGCTGGGCTGCGATGCCGTCCTGCTCGCCACGGCGGTGACCCGGGCGCAGAATCCTGCCCTGATGGGGGAGGCCTTCAAACACGCAGTCATCGCCGGTAGGCTGGCGAAAGCGGCCGGCCGGATACCGCGCCGCGAACATGCACTGGCGTCGTCGGCCATGGAAGGCCGGGCAGAGTTCCTGTAGGCCTTCCGGGTTACCGGCGGCAGCCCAGCCAGCGCCCGACGGAAGAGGAGCAGCCATGGCCGCCACAGACGTGCTTACCCCCGAACGGCTCGAGGACGCCCTGGCCGTCCTGCCGCACTGGCGCTACCACGAGGGCGCCCTCGTAACGGTGTACAAGATGCCCACGTCGGCTGCTGCACTCAAGCTGGTTGCCGCCGTCGGGCGCCTCGCCGAGGAACAAAACCACCACCCGGACCTGGACTGGCGGTACAACAGAGTGTTCCTCCGCTACACGTCGCATGATGCCGGGGGAGAGGTCACCGCCCGCGACGTGGGGGCGGCGGAGGCCGTGAGTGAAGCGGCCGCGGCGGTCCATGCCGTTGCGGAGCCGGCCAAGCATCCCGCCGGCGCCTAGCCCGGCTTAAACGCCCGTGACCACTGCCGGCGGCAGTGGTCACGGGTACTTGCGTGAGTTCTTGAGGCTAGAGCTTCAGCGCCGCAGTAAGCCGTTCCAGATCCCGTTTGGCGCGGGTGCGGCCCAGGTAGATGACGGCCGCCACGGCCGCCGCTGATCCGATCACCATAGGGAGGACCCACGGCATCCAGGTCAGCCCTGGCCGGTAACCAAAGCCAGCGGTCACCAGGATGATCCAGCTCAACGCGCCCACACCCACGGCAACTCCGGCCGGCACGCCAACGCCGTATTTTGTGTGGCGTTTGTCGTTGGCCCAGACGATGAAACCTGCGGCAGCTGTCACCAGCACCACGATGGTCAACGAAAGCATGGCCCTCCTCTGAATACTCGCCTTGTTAGAAGGTGCGGGCTAGAACTGGCCGAACCCTACGCGGCGGACTTCTTCAGCACCGATTTCCACGTAGGCCAGTGCCTTACCGGGAACAATGATCAGGCGTCCCTTGTCATCCTTCAGGCGCAGGTCGCCGCCGTTGCTGATGGCTTCCTGGACCACCTTGGCCACCGAGTCTGCATCATCATTTGACTCCAGCACAATTTCGCGGCCAACGTTCTGAACGCCGATCTTAATCTCCACAGGGGGCCTCCCAGCCAGTTCACGTTTCTCAGGTTATGTCTTATTTGTAGTCTAGGACTCTTTGGGGAAGCGAGAGATTCCGCGCCAAGCTAAACGGTAGATGAGGTCACTGGCCACATCGAGGTCCAGATTGCCGTCCGTTTCCAGCCAGTACCGGGCACTGACGTGGGCCATGCCGGCAAGGCCGCGCCCCAGCAGCTCTGCCTCCAGGTGCGGAAGCTTGGTGTCTTCTGCGATGACGCGGGCAATGGCATCGGCGAAGGTCCGGTTGAAGGTTTCCAGCCGTGAGCTGACATCCGGATCATTGATGAGGTCTGACTCGAACACCAGCCGGTGGGCCTGGTCATCGTTGGCGATGAACTGGAAATAGGCCCTCATCACGGCCTGCACCCGTTCGTCGTTGTCCGTGGTGGAGTTCAGCGCCCCCAGCATCAGCTCGGTCAGGGAGGCCAGATGGCTTTCGAGCAGGGCCAGGTACAGCTCCCGCTTCGAAGGAAAGTGTTGGTAAAGGACGGGCTTGCTGACGTGGGCGGTCTCGGCGATCTCGTCCATGGCCGCGCCGTGGTAGCCGTTGGCAACAAAAACTTCCTGCGCTGCGGAAAGGAGTTGTGCGCGTCTTTCGTCCCTGGGAAGCCGGGCGGAGCGTTGCCCGGCGGGGCGTGAGGCGGTTTGCGGTTCGGCTGCGGACGGGCGCCCAGCCCGTGCTTCATGGACCACAGTTGTCCTTCTTTCCCTTGCAGTTACCCCCACTCTACTTCGGGGTAATATGACCGGGTGGTATCCCGGGGCATACATTGAAGTATGGCTTCGACATCCACCGCAAATGTTTCAACAGTTTCACTGGATCCGCTGGTTGAACCGGCAGGTGAGCTCACTCCGGCAGAGGTGGAACGCTACTCGCGGCACCTCATCATTCCCGAGATCGGCGCCCTGGGGCAGCGGCGGCTCAAGAATGCGAAGGTGCTGGTCATCGGTGCAGGCGGGCTGGGATCGCCGGCGCTGCTGTACCTCGCTGCCGCGGGCGTGGGAACGCTGGGCATTATTGACGACGACGTTGTTGACCTCAGCAACCTGCAGCGCCAGGTCATCCACGGCGTCGCAGATGTGGGCCGGCCGAAGATCGAGTCGGCGCGTGACGCGATCGCTGCCCTCAACCCGCTGGTGGAAGTCCGGCTGCACAACGTCCGGCTGGACGCCTCCAATGCCCTGGAGCTGTTCGCCGGCTACGACCTGATCCTGGACGGGGCCGACAACTTCGCCACCCGCTACCTGGTGAACGACGCCGCCGCCATCCTGGGCAAGCCCTACGTCTGGGGCTCCATCTTCCGGTTCGACGGCCAGGTCAGCGTCTTCTGGGAAAAGCACGGGCCCACCTACCGCGACCTCTACCCTGAAGCGCCGCCCGCCGGTTCTGTGCCCTCATGCGGCGAGGGCGGAGTGTTCGGCATGCTCTGCGCCGCCGTGGGATCGCTGATGGTGACGGAGGCAGTCAAGCTGATCACCGGCGTCGGACGTTCACTGCTGGGGCGCGTGGCACTGTTTGACGCCCTGGGCGGAAGCTGGCGCGAGATCCGCGTTTCGAAGGACCCGGCGGCGGCGCCGATTACGGAGCTGACGGACTACGAGGCCTTCTGCGGCATCACCCCGGCGGCACCATCGGACACGGAACACACCGTCACGGCAACCCAGCTGGCCACCATGCTCGCCTCACGGAAGGCGGGACTGAAAGACTTTGAACTGGTGGATGTCCGGGAATCGGGGGAGTACGACATCGTCCGGATTGACGGGGCAACGCTGATCCCGCAGGGCCGGATCCTCGCCGGCGAGGCGTGGAATGAACTCCCGCAGGACCGGGACATTGTGTTCCACTGCAAGGCCGGGACCCGATCGGCCAACGTGCTGGCCGCGGCGCAGAAGGCAGGCTACCAGCGGGTCAGCCATCTCGACGGCGGAATTCTCGCCTGGGTGCGCGAGGTGGAACCCCACAAGCCCGTCTACTGACCCGAAACCCCACTCGAACGCGCCATCACGTTTCGCCCGTATTCGACCAACGCTCTCTCACTTTTGGCGCCGACCTGAAGGACGCGCCATCACCTTTCGCACCCTTTGGACCAACGCCCCATCACTTCTTTGTAGAAAGTGATGGCGCGTTGCCGGGAAGACGGCGGGAGCTGATGGCGCGTTCCGGGATGTGCCGCAGGAGCTGATGGGGCGCTGGCGGGTTTGTTGCGGGTCAGGCGGTCTCAAGGCCCTTGTGGTCCACCGGGCACTCCGCCTCGGGGACCGCGCGGGCGGCAGGCTGTTCCACGGTGATGCCGTAGAGGGCCTCCAGGGCGGCCACATATTCGTCCTGCTGGCCGTTCGCGGCCAGTTCGCGGGCGCGGACCGTGGGGACGTGCAGCAGTTGCTTGACCATGCGGCGGAGCGCGAACTCCACTTCCTCGGCAGCAGCGGTGCAGCCGTGGCGGGCACGGACTTTCTCCATCTCAGCGTCCAGGACATTCATGGTGTGCCGCCGCAGGGCAACAATCGCGGAGTCCACGGACCGGGCCTCGCGCTCCTGTTCGAACGCCGTGGCAGCGCCGCTGACGATTCCGCTGGCCTGGGACAGGGACTCGGCCTGTTCCTGGGGTGCAGCGAGGCGCACGGACTCCAGGGTCAACAGCTCTACGCCGTCCAGCTCCCCGACGCCGGGATCAAAATCGTGGGTGAGGGCCAGGTCGATGGCGATCAGCGGCTGGGGCGAATCCGCGCGGACCAGTGCCAGTTCGTCGGCCTCAACGCGGGTGTCCGAACCGCTGCACCCGATCATCACGTCCGCGGCAGCCACGGCCGGGCGGAGTGAGTCGGCATCCAGGGCTGAGCCGCCGCGGGTGGCCACGAAGCCTTCGGCGCGGCCGGAGGAGGAGAAGACGGAAATATCGGTGCAGCCGCGTTCACGCAGCAGCGCCATGGTGGCGCCGGCGTAGGCGCCGGTGCCGAAGACCACCACCTTTTTCGTGGACCAGTCAGCGTTCTCGGAAAGATCCGTGGCAAGGTCCAGGGCGACGGAGACGATGGACAGGCCCCTGGAGCCGAGGGCGGTCTGGGCGCCCACGTCCTTGGCCGTTTTGGACGCGGCCTGGAACAGCCTGACGAGGCCGGAGCTGGCGGTGCCTTCGTGCTGGGCGGTAATGAGTGCCCGGCGTACCTGGCCTGCAATCTCGCGTTCCCCGACGACGGCCGAGTCCAGTCCGGCGCTGACGGCGAACAGGTGCTGAGTGACTTCGGGGCCGGTGCGGGTGCTGAAGGAGCGGGAGACGAGCGGTTCGCCCAGTCCGCTGGCTTCGCTGATCTGGGCAACCAGGGCGGCGCGGGCAGCCTCAACATCGTCCGGATGGGGAGCCTCGCCGTAGATTTCGTACCGGTTGCAAGTGGCAAGGACAACCGCACCCGTCACTGCCGGCGACTCCGAGAGGGCGGATGTGGCGATCCCCGAAGCACCGTTGCTCAACTGAGCAACGGTCTCAAGATCGATATCGGCGTGTGACGCCACCAATGAAAAAAGAACCACAGCAGGTCAATCATAGCTTTTTCGTTTCCCGGTAGAACAACTGTCCGGCGCGGGATGAGCTGCGGGGAGCTGTGATTCCTGACACTGGCAGGCAGGGGCCCCCCAGCATGACAGCCTGTCGTTATCTTTTACTGCCGTTTTTGGGCACAATCAAAGGCATGACTTCCAGCCCTGCCATGTCCGCTGCCGGCGCCCTCGCTGCAGACCATCCGCTCGTGGATGGCCGCACCGCTGACTCGCCGCTGATCACGGCCTACCGGGGCGGCAAGCCATCCCGCCGCCCCGTCTGGTTCATGCGGCAGGCCGGGCGTTCCCTTCCCGAATACCTTAAGGTCCGCGAAGGCATCGCCATGCTGGACTCCTGCCTCCGGCCGGAACTCGCTTCGGAGATCACGCTCCAGCCCGTCCGGCGGCATGACGTGGACGCCGGCATCTTCTTTTCGGACATCGTTATTCCCCTAAAGCTGGCGGGGGTGGGCGTGGACATCGTGCCGGGCGTGGGCCCGGTCCTGGACAAGCCCGTCCGGACAGCGGCGGATGTTGCCGCCCTGCCGCAGCTGTCGTGGGAGGCGCTGGAACCCATCCGCGAGGCTGTGCGCCTCACGGTGGATGAACTCGGGAAAACACCCCTGATCGGCTTCGCCGGTGCCCCCTTTACGCTGGCGGCCTACATGGTTGAGGGCAAGCCCTCCCGCGACCACCTCGGCCCGCGGACCATGATGCACGCGGACCCCGAAACCTGGAGCGCGTTGGCCAACTGGGCCGCCGACGCCTCCGGGATGTTCCTGCAGGCCCAGCTGGAGGCCGGCGCCTCCGCAGGGCAGCTCTTCGACTCCTGGGCAGGTTCCCTGGGTCTGGCCGACTACAGCAGGTATGTGGCACCGGCGTCCCGCCCGCGCCCTTGACCACGTGCGGCACCTGGGCGCGCCGCTCATCCACTTCGGCACCGGTACCTCCGAGCTCCTCGTGGCCATGCGTGATGTGGGCGTGGACGTGGTAGGTGTTGACTACCGCCTTCCGCTGGATGAAGCCAACCGCCGGCTGGGCGGCACCGTTCCGCTGCAGGGCAACATCGACCCCGCCCTGCTGTCCGCCCCATGGGAGATCCTCGAGCGCCACGTGCGCGACGTCATCAGGGCCGGCGCTGCGGCGCCGGGCCACGTCCTTAACCTCGGGCACGGCGTCCCTCCGGAAACCGACCCGGCCGTGCTGACCCGGGTTGTCGAGCTCATCCACTCCATCTCCCCGGAGTAAACGTGGACACCAACCCCGCCGGGACCGCGTCAGCCCTGGTGCTGGGCGGGGGGATCTCGGGACTCCTTTCCGCCCGGGAACTCGCGGCTTCCGGACACGGGGTCACCGTCCTGGAAGCGGGCCGGGAGTGGGGCGGTTGCATAGGCAGCCACGTGGTGGCCGGCCTCACCCTGGACAGCGGGGCCGAATCCTTCGCCACCCGTTCCGATGCCGTCGCCGCCCTTGCCCGCGACCTGGGCCTTTCCGGCAGGATCGTCCAGCCCCGGCCCGGCGGCGCGTGGGTGCAGCTCCCGGACGGTCCGCGCGAACTTCCCAAAACCGGTGTCCTGGGCATCCCGGCGAACCCTTGGGACCCCGAAGTCCGCCGCTCCCTGGGCGTGCTTGGCTCCCTGCGGGCATCGCTGGACAGGGTCCTTCCGGCATCCGTAGGGGCGGCCGCGGACGTTGTCAGCGTGGCTGCCCTGGTCAAGGCAAGGATGGGCCGGCGCGTGCTCGGCCGGCTGGTGGAGCCGGTGGTAGGAGGCGTGCACTCGGCCGACCCCGCGCTTCTCGACGTCGACATGGTGGCGCCGGGACTCCGCGCCGGACTCCGCAAGCATGGCTCGCTTGCCGCCGCCGTAGCAGCCCAACGGCGCAACAGTGCCGGACCCGCCAAGGCAGGATCCGCCGTCGCCGGCCTGGAAGACGGCATGCACACTCTGGTGGATGCGCTGGTCAGCGAGCTTCGCGGCCGGGGAGTTACGCTCGTCTCCGGCGCGCGCGCCGCGTCGGTGTCCCGAACTTCCGAAGGATGGCGTGTTGGCACCTCCGGGCAAACGTACGACGCCGGCCTGCTGGTAGTTGCCGTGGACGGGCCGGCCGCCGTCGGGCTGCTGGAGGCAGCCGTTCCCGCGATCGCGGGCAAGACACCGGGCTCCGGGCCCGACGTGATGCTTGTCACCCTGGTTCTGGACAAGCCGGGCCTGGACCGCCGCCCGCGCGGCACCGGCATCCTCGTGGCCCCGCAAACCCCCGGCATCCGGGCCAAGGCCCTGACCCACGCGACGGGCAAATGGGACTGGCTCGCGGAAGCGGCAGGCCCCGGCCGGCATGTCCTCCGGCTCTCCTACGGACGTATCGAAGGTGCGGGCAGCCAACCCGCCGGGCTTGATAACGACGACGAACTCCTGGCCGCGGCGCTGGCCGATGCCTCGGCACTGCTGGATGTTGGCATCAGCCGGCAGGACGTTGTGGACTGGGACGTTGTCCGCTGGCCTGGCTCCTTGCCGTTTGCCGCCGTCGGGCACCGTGCCCGGGTGACCGCAATCCGGGAAGCGTGCGACGCTGCCGGGGGACTGGCCCTGGTGGGCGGCTGGGTGGCCGGCAACGGACTCGCCGCAGTGGTGTCCGACACACAGGAGCAGATCCGGAAGCTGGCCGGCTGAACGTCTTTACTGGTCAGAACCGTGCTGCCAGCGAACAGGCCTTCTCGGGGCCGCCACTCCGGCTTCTTCGGCTTTCACTTCGCCTAGCAAAATGGCTAGGGTCGATGACTATGCTTCAAAACAAGTCCGAGCTTTCAATGTCCCGGACTGGTATCCATGGGGGAATCCGGCGTGGCGCTGCAGCCGCGGCAATCGGAGCGGTACTGGTTCTATCCACAGGCGTCCCGGCGTCCCAATCCGCGGAAGGAACGGCAGACCCCGGGGACCCGGGGGCCCCGGCCGTGGACACTGCTTCCCTCCCGGTGGTGGCCCAGTTGGCGGGCCAGTCCGCCCGGGCACGCGAGGATGCGCCCGGCAAGAACCTGGGCGAGAACCCCAACGCCGGCAGTAACCGTCGGGCCGGGGCCACCCCGACTGCGACTGCTTCCGCTTCTGCAGCTGCTTCGGTAGTCCCTTCCGCCCTTCTGCCGGTCATTGCCGTCACCCAGGCGCCCCGCTCCACGCCGGCACCTGCAACCACAGCAACGCCATCCCCTGTTCCCACGGCAGGCGTCCCGACTTCCAGCACGCCGACTTCCAGCGCCCCGACGGCGACGCGCCCTGCGACGTCCGCGCCTGCGGGCTCCGCCCCCGCGTCGCCGGCCACCTCTCCGGATCCCGCGGCGTCCGCCCCGGGCAAGGCGTCCGCCCCAACATCGCCGGCCGCGGGAAGTCCGGCGGCAGGGACTTCGGCCGCTGGTGCCCCTGACTCGCAAGCCCCTGGCGCGCAGGAAACGCCGGCGGGTCCGGCGGGCGGCCCGGCCGCGGAGCCCAGCCCCGGCGGACCCAGTCCCGTGGACCTACCAGGCACGGGCAAAGGCCAGTCCGGAACCGAAGCAACCGCAGGGGCTGCATCCAGCGCGGCAGCGTCCGCCGGGCAGGCGGCCAATGCGTCGAACTATGCAGTACCCCAGTCCGACGCGGGCTGGAGCCCTTCCTACAGCGCAGGCACTCAAGCCAGCAGCGTGCGGAGCAGCGCGGAGTTGAATGCGCAGCCGGAGCCGAAGAGTGCCTTGGTGTGGCTGGGCTCGGGGCTGGTGGGAGTGGCAGGGGCCGCGGGGCTGGTCTTTTTCCGCTTGCGGAATCCCTAAGACCGGCGTCGGGCCGGCAGGATAGCGGACGCGCCTGTGACTTTGACCACTTCTACGCTCTGTAGAATTCGTCGGTTTCGACTTGGCGGGTACGAAGGGGCAAACTTGTAACCATGAGCCACACTTCTGCCGAATCTGTCACTAAAACCGAAGAATCAGTTGAGCAGTTTTTCACCCTTTGGACGGTTTTCAAGCGTTCCGAAACCCTCATCCGCAGCGCTGATGCCGCCGCTGATTTCGAAGCCCTGCTGGAACGGCTTACCCAGGCTGGCGTGACACACCGCGGCAGCTACGACGTCTCCGCGATGCGGGCAGATGCTGACGTGATGGTGTGGCTCCACGGGCCCAAGCCTGAAGGCCTGCAGCAGGCAATCCGGGACATCCGCCGCAGCACCCTCTTCGCCGGAACCGAGATTGTCTGGTCGGCCATGGGCGTGCACCGCGAGGCGGAGTTCGCCAAGAACCATACTCCTGCCTACTCCCGGGGCGTCGCACCGGCCGAATGGCTTTGCGTCTACCCGTTCGTCCGTTCCTACGAGTGGTACATCCTGCCCGATGCCGAGCGCGGCAAGATGCTCCGCGACCACGGGCTGCTGGGCCGCGACTTCCCGCAGGTCATCTCCAACACTGTTTCCTCCTTCGCGCTGGGCGACTGGGAATGGATCCTGGGCCTGGAAGCACCCGAGCTGGTGGACCTGGTGGACCTCATGCGGCACCTGCGCGCCACTGAGGCACGCAACCACGTCCGCGAGGAAATCCCGTTCTACACAGGGCGCCGGATTTCCGCCGCAGAGGTCGCCGAGGTGCTGGCATGAGCCCGCTCGAAGCCCGGGACCCGGCCGAATTCACGGCCGTTAACCCCATCACCGAGGCGGGAAGGATGGCGCCGAAGAACTACGACGCCGTGCTGCTGGCCTCCTTCGGCGGCCCCGAAGGCCAGGAGGACGTCATCCCGTTCCTCCGCAACGTCACCCGCGGCCGCGGCATCCCGGACGAGCGGCTCGAGGAAGTGTCACACCACTACCGGGCCAACGGCGGCATCAGCCCCATTAACCAGCAGAACCGTGAGCTCAAGGCGGCCCTCGAGGCGGAGCTGTCAGCACGCGGCATCGACCTTCCCGTGCTGTGGGGCAACCGCAACTGGGCACCGTACATCCCGCAGACCCTACAGGACGCGTACGACGCCGGGCACCGCCGCCTCCTGATGGTCACCACCAGTGCCTACTCCTGTTACTCCAGCTGCCGCCAGTACCGCGAGGACATCGGCATGGCCCTGAGGGAGACCGGCCTGGACGGCCGTCTTGAGGTAGACAAGGTGCGCCAGTACTTCGACCACCCCGGCTTCGTGGAACCCTTCATCGAAGGCACCAGCGCCGGCCTGGCCACCGTCCGGGAGCAGCTTGCCGCTGCGGGCACCCCTGACGCCCCGGTCCAGATCCTCTTTGCCACGCACTCCATCCCCACCAGGGACGCCGAGGCGGCGGGCCGCTCCGAGGGGGAACCCCGTGAATTCGAGGAGGGCTCCGCCTACGTGGCCCAGCACCTCGCCACGGCGTCCGCCGTCATCCAGCGCGTCGAAGAGGAATCGGGCCTCACCGCCCCCTGGTCACTGGTCTACCAGTCCCGCTCCGGTGCCCCGCACGTACCGTGGCTCGAACCGGACATCAACGACGCCATCGAGGAACTCGCCGGCCAGGGCGTGAAGGGCATTGTTATTGTGCCGCTCGGGTTCGTCAGCGACCACATGGAAGTGGTCTGGGACCTGGACACCGAAGCGCTGGAAACCTGCGCCAACCTCGGACTTGCCGCCACCCGGGTGCCCACTCCCGGTACTCACCGCAAGTTCGTCAACGGCCTCGTGGACCTGATTTCCGAACGTACCGTTGCCAACTACATCAGCGACCGCCCCGCCGTGACCGCCCTCGGGCCCTGGTACGACGTTTGCCGGCCGGGGTGCTGCGCAAACTTCCGCGGTGAGAAGCCCACCATTGCCGGGGCGGACACCACCCTGGGCACGGGCCACGACCCCTACCCGGGCGAAGCAGCCGCCGGCCCGTCCGGCGCTGCCGAATCCGGTGTTGCCGAATCCGGTGTTGCCCAGACCGGCGCGGCCGGGGGAGCAGCGAAACAGTGACGGTGCGCATCGGAACCCGCGCCAGCAAGCTCGCGCTCACCCAGACGCAGCAGACAGCTGACCAGCTCGCCGCCGTCGGAGGCTTCCCGGTGGAGCTCGTCCACATCAGGACCGACGGCGACGTCCTCACCGGTTCCTTGTCGCAAATGGGCGGCACGGGCGTCTTCGTCGCCGCCCTGCGCGATGCGCTGCTGCGCAGCGAGTGTGACGTGGCAATCCATTCGCTCAAGGACCTGCCCACCGGCCCCGCAGTAGGGCTCAGCCTGGCGGCCACCCCGCGGCGCGTGGACGTCCGCGATGTGCTCTGCGCCCGCGACGGGCTCAAGCTCGCCGACCTCCCGTCCGGCGCGACGGTAGGGACCGGTTCCCCGCGCCGCGCCGCGCAGCTCCGCACCGCAAGGCCGGACCTGGAGATCGTGGACATCCGAGGGAACGTGGACACCCGGCTGGGCCGGGTGCCGGGGCTGCCGGGCAACGCCACGGACGAGGCAGTCCCGGGGAAGACCTGCGACCTCGATGCCGTGGTCCTGGCCGCGGCCGGGCTGGAACGCATCGGCCGGCTGGACGCGGTCAGCGAGTTCCTCGAGACGGAGGTGATGCTTCCCGCCGCCGGCCAGGGCTCGCTCGCCATTGAATGCCGCACCGCGGACGCTCCGCCGCGGCCGGGCTCCACAGAAGGCTCCAGGGGAGTCCTGGCCCAGGCACTTGCCGCCCTTGATGATCCGGACACCCGGCTGGCCGTCACGGCCGAGCGGGCACTGCTGGCCCGGCTCGAGGCCGGCTGCGCCGCACCCGTGGGCGCCTACGCCTACCGGAAGGGCAGCATGCTCCACCTCGAAGCCGTGGTGTGCGCCGTGGACGGCACCGCATCGGTCCGGGACAAACGGGCAACGGACGGCCTGACGGAAGTCGGCGCCACCCTGCTGGGCATCGAACTTGCCGAGGTCCTCCTGGCCGCAGGTGCCGCCGATATCGCAGACCTGCAGGCTTCCTGATCCCGCCATGGGACTGCTTTCCCGCCCCGCCCGCAATCCCCTGTCAGGGGACGGTTGAGCATGCCGGCAAGCGCTGCCGCCGGCGGGACCGGGCCCGGCAATAAGCCTGGCACCGGGCCCTTGAACGGAGTCCGGGTACTGATTACCCGGAGCCCGGAACGCTCCCTGCCACTTGTCGCCGCGCTCAAGGAGGCGGGGGCGCAGCCGCTGCTCCTGCCCCTGATCGACTTCGAGCGCGCCGCCGACCAGCATTCACTGGACGTGGCCTGCGACGCGCTCGGTGCCGGCGCCTACGACTGGCTGGTCATCACCAGCGCCACCACGGTCCATGTGCTCCTGGCCAAAGCCGCCGAGCGCGGGCTCAGCCTGCGACAGTGGATCCCGGCCGGCACCCGGATCGCCGCCGTCGGACCGGCCTCCCGGGGGCTCCTGGAATCCGCCGGCCTGCCGGTGGAGCTGACGCCCGGGGACGAACAGTCGGCCGCGGGCCTCCTCGAGGTGTGGCCCGCCGGTGCCGGGAAGGTCCTGCTGCCCCAGGCAGACATTGCGCCGGCACTCCTCGCTGAAGGGCTGACGGCGGCAGGCAGCCTCGTCACAGCCGTCACCGCCTACCGGACCGTCGGCTACCCGGCGGCACCGGAGCGGAGGCTCGCCATCCCGGCGGAGGATGCGGGACCCGGCCAGGTGCCGCCGTCCTATTCACTCCTGACGCCGGAAGCCGCCAATGCGGAAATCGCCGCCGGACAGATCCACGCGGTGGTCGCCGCCTCGCCCAGTGCTGTGCGGAGGATCCATGCGCTCTCACCGCTGCACGGCTGCCGGCTGGTGGCGATTGGGCGGTCGACGGCGGAACAGGCCGCCGCCCTCGGCCTTCCCGTGGCGGCAATCGCCGCCGAGCCGACGCCGCAAGGGCTGGTAGCCGCCGTCGAAGCGGCGCTCGCCGCCCCAGGGTGACGGGCCGGGACGCCGCCGCCAGATTGCGGGACACCCCAGCGGGTACGAACACATTCCACAGACAACGTGAAGGACGTCGAACATGACATTTCCGAGCCAACGCCCCCGCCGCCTGCGCACCACCCCCGCCATGCGCCGGTTGAGCGCTGAAACCCGGCTGGCGCCTGCCGAGCTGATCCTTCCGGCCTTCATCCGCGAAGGCCTGGCCGAGCCGAACCCCATCACGTCGATGCCCGGCGTTGTCCAGCACACCACTGATACCTTGAAACGGGCCGCGGCGGAAGCCGTTGAGCTGGGCCTCGGCGGCATCATGCTGTTCGGCATCCCCGAGACGCGGGACGCGGAGGGGACAGCCTCGCTGGACCCTGAGGGAGTCCTGAACAAGGCCATCCGGGATGTCCGGGCAGAGGTCGGCGATGACCTGGTCATCATGAGCGACGTGTGCTTGGACGAGTTCACGGACCACGGGCACTGCGGCGTGCTGGACGCCGACGGCTACGTGGACAACGACCGCACCGTTGAGATCTACGCACAAATGGCAGTGGCGCAGGCCGACGCCGGTGCCCACATGCTGGGCCCCTCCGGAATGATGGACGGCCAGGTCGCCGCCATCCGGTCAGCTCTGGACCAGGCCGGGCACACCAACACCTCGGTGGTTGCCTATGCCGCCAAATACGCGTCAGCCTTCTACGGCCCGTTCCGTGAAGCGGTGGACTCGCAGCTCAAGGGTGACAGGCGAACCTACCAGATGGACGCCGGCAACCGGACGGAAGCCCTCCGCGAGGTGGAACTGGACCTCGCCGAGGGAGCGGACGTGGTGATGGTGAAGCCCGCCATGAGCTACCTTGACATCGTTGCGGATGTGGCGGCGATGAGTCCGGTCCCGGTGGCGGCATACCAGATCTCGGGGGAGTACGCGATGATTGAGGCCGCCGCCGCCAACGGCTGGATCGACCGCCGCGCCGCCATCACCGAATCGGTGCTGGGCATCCGGCGCGCCGGGGCCCACATGGTGCTGACCTACTGGGCGGCCGAGCTGGCCGGCTGGCTGAAGGAGTCCTGATGACTGAAGTGCCGCCGGTTCCCACCGCGCCGGTGGGCCCGCAGCGGATCCTGCTGGGCCTGAACACCTTCGGCGACATTGGTGAGAACGCCGACGGAAGCCCGCAGCCGCATGCCAAGGTGCTGCGCAACCTGCTGGAGCAGGCGGAACTCGCGGACGCCGTCGGGCTTCACGCCTTTGGTGTGGGGGAGCACCACCGCAAAGACTATGCGGTGTCCGCGCCCGAGGTTTTCCTGGCCGCGGCCGCCGCCCGCACCACCCGGATCCGCCTCGGCTCGGCCGTTACGGTGCTCAGCTCTGACGATCCCATCCGGGTGTTCCAGCGGTTCTCCACGGTGGACGCCCTCTCCAACGGCCGGGCCGAGGTGATGCTGGGCCGCGGCTCGTTCATTGAATCGTTCCCGCTGTTCGGGTTGGACCTCGCCGACTATGAGGTGCTGTTCGAAGAGAAGCTTGAGCTGTTCGACAAGGTGCGGGCGCAGAAGCCGGTGCACTGGGAAGGCCGCACCAGGCCAGCCCTCGCCGGCCTGAGCGTGTACCCGCCCCTGGAACACCACCTGCTGCCCACCTGGATCGGCGTCGGCGGGACGCCTGAATCCGTGCTCCGCTGCGCGCAATACGGTTATCCGATCATTTTCGCGATCATCGGCGGGCAGCCGCGCGGCTTCCGCCCGCTGGTGGACCTGTACCGGGAAGCCATGGGCAAGTATGGCCACCCCATGCAGCAGGTTGCTACGCATTCACCGGGCCACGTGGCCGAAACCGACGAGCAGGCCCGGGAGGAACTCTTCCCGCACTGGCTGAAGCTGCGGAACAAGCTGGGAGCCGAGCGCGGCTGGGGACCTGCCGGACGGGGAGAGTTTGAGGCTCTGTGCGCTCCGGAGGGTGCCCTCTATGTCGGGTCCCCGGAAACCGTGGCGCAAAAAATTGTCCAGCTCAAGCAAAACCTGGGTGTGGACCGCTTCGACTTAAAATACAGCAATGGCCCGCTGCCGCACTCGGCGATGATGCGCTCCATCGAGCTGCTGGGTACAGCGGTGGCGCCCCGCGTGGCGGAACTGCTGGCCACCTCATGAGCGGCGCGCTACCTGAGAGAATAGGAACCATGACTTCCAGCAATCCTCGCAATGAGGCACTTTTCGACCGCGCCCGCCAGCTGATGCCGGGCGGGGTCAACTCGCCGGTGCGGGCCTTCGGATCCGTGGGCGGAACGCCGCGCTTTATGGTTTCCGCCCAGGGCCCGTACCTGACGGACGCCGACGGCAAGGAATACGTTGACCTGGTCTGCTCCTGGGGTCCTGCGCTGCTCGGCCACGCGCACCCCGCCGTGCTGGAAGCCGTTCACGCCGCCGTGGACCGGGGCCTCTCCTTCGGGGCGTCCACCCCGGACGAAGCCAACCTGGCGGAAATCGTCAAGGAACGCGTGCCCGCCGTCGAACGCCTCCGCATGGTCTCCACCGGAACCGAAGCCACCATGACAGCTGTCCGGCTGGCCCGCGGATTCACCGGCCGCAACCTCATCATCAAGTTCGCCGGCTGCTACCACGGGCATCTGGACAGCCTCCTGGCGTCTGCGGGTTCGGGCGTGGCAACGCTCGCCCTGCCCGGCTCCGCCGGGGTCACCGAGGCCACCACCGCCGAAACCCTGGTCCTGCCGTACAACGACCTCGCCGCCGTCAAGGAAGCGTTCGCCACCCACGGCCCCAACATCGCCGCCGTCATCACCGAGGCGGCGCCGGCCAACATGGGCGTGGTGACACCCGGGGAAGGCTTCAACCTGGGCCTGTCCCGGATCACCCGCGAGCATGGGGCGCTGCTCATCGTGGACGAGGTCCTCACCGGCTTCCGCACCGGCTACTCCGGCTACTGGGGCCTCACCGGCGGTGCGCCGGACGCCGCCGAGCCGTGGACACCGGACCTGCTCACCTTCGGCAAGGTCATCGGCGGAGGAATGCCGACGGCGGCCCTCGGCGGACGTGCCGACGTGATGGATTACCTCGCCCCCACGGGTCCGGTGTACCAGGCAGGGACACTGTCCGGAAATCCGGTGGCGATGGCTGCCGGTGTGGCTACGTTGACGCATGCCACCCGGGACGTCTACTCCTTTATCGACGTTCGCTCGCTGGAACTCTCCTCTGCCTTGTCCACTGCCCTCGACGCAGCCGGCGTGGACCACTCCATCCAGTTCGCAGGCAACCTCTTTTCGGTGGCTTTCGGGACCTCCGCGCACGGCGTGCACAACTATGCCGACGCCCAGGCCCAGGAAGCCTTCCGCTACGCGCCGTTCTTCCACTCCATGCTGGAATCCGGGGTCTACCTGCCGCCGTCGGTCTTCGAGGCCTGGTTCCTGTCCGCCGCGCACGACGACGCCGCCATGAACCGCATCTTCGACGCCCTTCCGGCGGCAGCCAAGGCGGCAGCAGCCGCACAAGGTTAATCCCGGAGGCTAGTCCCGGAGGCTAGTCCCGCCGTCGGCCGTCCAGGACATAAAAGAAATCCCCGGTTGCAGTCCGCAACCGGGGATTTTCTTCTTGTGCAGGCGTTACAGGACGTCCGAGAGGAAGCCCTTGAGGCGCTCGGTTTCCGGGGCGGTGAAGATCTTCTCGGGCGGACCCGACTCCACCACCACACCGGCGTCCATAAACGTCACCGTGTCCGAGACGTTGCGGGAGAAGCCCATTTCGTGGGTTACCACCACCATGGTCATGCCACCCTTGGCGAGGTCCGTCATCAGCGCCAGGACGCCCTTCACCAGCTCGGGGTCCAGCGCGGAGGTAGCTTCGTCAAAGAACATCACTTCCGGCTTCATGGCCAGCGCACGGGCGATGGCCACGCGTTGCTGCTGGCCGCCGGACAGGTTCGCCGGGCGTGAGTCGGCCTTGTGCTTCAGTCCCACCAGGTCCAGCTGCTCCAGCGCCTCGGCGCGGGCCTGGTCCTTGGAAAGCTTCCGCAGCTTCTGCAGGGCCAGGGAGACGTTCTCCGCCACCGTCTTGTGCGGGAACAGGTTGAACTGCTGGAATACCATGCCGATGCGCTGCCGGAGCTCATCCGGGTTGTCCTTCAGGACTGAACGGCCGTCCAGGAGAATGTCCCCCTGGTCAGGCTCGATCAGCCGGTTCATCACCCGAAGGAGTGTGGACTTGCCTGAGCCGGACGGGCCGATCACCGACGCCGTGCTGCCCTTCTCCACATGCAGGTCAATGCCGCGGAGGACATGGTTGTGCCCGAACGAGAGGTGCAGGTTCTTGCCGGTCAGGGTTCCGGAAGCGAAGTCCGTCATGCCTGTGCCCCCTTGCCGATAGGTGCTGCAAGCTCATCCGGTTCCTTCTTTTCCGGCTTGCCGGTGCGCAGCCGGTGGTCGATGTAGTTCACGAAGTGCGTCAGCGGGATGGTGAGTACCAGATAGAAGATCGCCGCAGCCACGTAGGGTGACAGGTTGCCGCTGGTCGCCGCCGCGTCCTTGCCGATCTGGAAGATTTCGCGCTCCGTGGCCAGCAGGCCCAGGAGAAAGACCAGGGACGATTCCTTGATCAGCGCGATGAACTGGTTCACCAGGGCCGGAAGCACCCGGCGGATGCCCTGGGGAACGACCACGAGGCGCATGGACGCGCCGTAGCCGAACCCCAAAGCACGGGACGCCTCAAGTTGACCCTTGTCCACACTCTGGATCCCTGAGCGGAAAATCTCGCCGATGTAGGCTCCCGACATCAGGGTCAGAGCGGCAATCGCCATGGGGTAAGGGCTGGTGGAACCTGTCAGTTCGCGGATGATGGGCCCAAAACCGAATCCGATGACCAGGATGGTCAGCACAGGCGGAAGTCCGCGCAGGACGTCCGTGTAGATGCGTGCAATCCATCGCGCCGCTGCATTCCGGGAAATCCCCATCAGGGCAAGCGCCATCCCGAGCAACGTCCCGATGATGCCCGAGATGACCGCCAGAACGAGCGTGTTTGGTAGTCCGACGGCGAACATCTTCGGGATGACTTCGCCCATTGCCTCCCAGTCAAGGAAGGTGTCAGCCAGCTGCTTGAGGATATCCATGGAACGCCGGGTTACTTGGCGGGGATCTGGACGGCCTTGCTGCCCGGCTTCCAGCCCTGCGGGGTCTGCTCTGCCACCGTGGGGCGGTCCTTGTACCACTCGGAGGTGAGGCTGGTCCAGGTGCCGTCAGCGATGACTGCGTCCAGCCCTGCGTTGAGGGCGTCGATGAGGGCCTGGTTATCCTTGTTCACTGCGTAGGCGGTGAAGTTCTGGGTGTTGACAACCTTCTCGGCGATCTTGGTGTTGTCGCCTTCCTTGACCTGGCCGGTGGCCTGCTGGGAGGGGGCCACCCAGGCGTCGATCTGGCCGTTCTTCACATTGCCGTAAACGGTGTTGTAGTCCGGGAAGCGGACCGGCTCCAGCTTCAGGGTGTTGGTGACGTAGTCGTCCTGGACGGTGCCCTGGACCACGCCGATGCGGACGCCTTCCTTGAGGTCGGCGAAGCCGGCAACCTTGGCATCGTTCTTGGTCACCACAGCCATGTAGCCGAAGTCATAGCCGTTGGTGAAGCCGACCGTCTTGCGACGGGCATCCGTGGTGGAGATCGAGGAGGATCCGACGTCGAACTGCTTGTTCGCCACCTGGGACAGCAGGGCGGAGAAGTCGGTCGAAGCGAACTCGACCTTCAGGCCCAGCTTGTCGCCGATTGCGCGGAGCAGTTCGTTGTCGTAGCCCGTGAACTTGCCGGACGGGTCAATAAAGATGTTCGGCGGGGCGTCAGAGAGCGTACCGACGCGCAGCGTGCCCTCGGTGATGAGGCCAAGCTTCGTCTTGTCGATCTTGTCGATCGGGGTGACATCGGCGGTGGTGTATTTGTCCAGCGTCTGCTGGTCGCTGCCGGCGAGGGCGTCCGTGGGGGTGCCGCTGGGCTGGGCGGATCCTGAGCCGCACGCTGCCAGGGAAACCGCCAGGGCGATTGCCACGGGAGCGGTAGTCAGCCACTTCATCGCTTTGATTTTCATCAGGTTGTCACTTTCATTGAGTCATAAGTCAACCGGGCCGCAAGGCTGCGCTGGTGGCGCCTGGCACCTGCCCGGTGCTGGTCAAGCAAGGCCAGGGCAGGGGTGACCGCAAAACTTTATTGTCTCACTTCGCACTTTTGCACCTGTTAGGTGAAGAATCCAAGCTCCCGGTCTCAATCCTTCCGAATTAACTTCGGAGAAACCGTCCCATCGGCGGGCCAGGACGCTGACCTGTTGCCGACTTATCGAATCAACCCCTGAAAAAATCAGCCCACTTATTAAGCGATGTGACTGATATCTCCCGAGGAAATTGGCTGGCCCGGCTAGAAGCCTCCGGTGCTGGCGTCCTGCGGCGGAAGCACCGGCCAGTCGCCCTCGATGACGGCTGCGGGCTTGGTTTTGCGGAGATAGTCCTGGAAATCAGCGGCCTGGCTCACGGCCCAGTCCACCTGCAGTTGGTGCAGTTGGCTGGCCGGCATGCTGAGTTTGGGAAACTTGCCGGCCATGGCGTCCAGGACCCGCAGGGTGGCCAAGGCATCGGCGGCAGACGTGTGGGCGTTATCCAACACCACACCGTACTCGTCGCACAAGGCCGTCAGGGTGCGCTTGCCCTTGCGGTAGCGGTCCACCTGCTTGTTCATGATGTAAGGGTCCAGGACCGGAAACCGGGTAAGTTGGGGCACCCCGTAGCGGGCCGATTCGGCTGCGAGCACCGTGAAGTCGTAGCTGGCGTTGAAGGCGATGACGGGAACGCCGTCGTCGAACAGGCCTTGCAGCACGGCCGCGAGCTCCTGCGTCACCTCGTGGGCAGGCCGGCCCTCACGCCTGGCTTGTTCCGTGGTGATGCCGTGGACGTCGCTGGCTTCGGTGGGAATTTCAACGCCGGGGTCCGCCAGCCACTCGTGCTCCGTGATGACGTCGCCCTTGTGGTCCACCACTGTGACTGATGCGGTGACAATACGGGCCGCACGCGAGTTGCGGCCTGTGGTTTCGAGGTCGAAGGCTGCGCGGGGAAGGGTGTTCCAGGTGCTCATGGTTCAACGCTAGCGGGGGCCACCGACAATTCCCGGGAGCGCCACTGCGGCTACATTGGATCAATGCGGATTGAGTATGTGGAGGCGGTACTGGCCATCGTGGGGCTGGTTCCGGCAGGGTCCGCAGTCTCCTACGGTGACGTCGCCGAACTCCTGGGATCGGGCGGGCCCAGGCAGGTTGGCTCGGTCATGAGCCACTATGGCAGCGGCGTTCCCTGGTGGCGGATCCTCAAGGCGAGCGGACACGCACCCGAGGGGCATGAAGCGGAAGCTCTCCGTCACTACCGCGAGGAGGGAACCGCCCTCCTTGGCTCCCATGAGGCGTACCTGCGGACGGGGGAGGGCTCCTGGCGCGTGGACCTGGCGGCCGCCCGGTGGGTGCCGGGGGATGGAGACTTTGAGCACATCGACACGATTGCGGCGGAGCTGGCGCGCGGGCTCCGGCAATTGTCGGTGGCTGATGATGGAATGTCGGCGTGACAGTAACAGTTCCTTTTACAGGTCCACTTGATGAGTACCGCGAGCAGGAAGATCCTGGCGCCGGCTTTGATGCCTTGCCCGGAGCAAGGCACGACGACGGCACTTTGCCCCGCGAGGCAGGGCACCAAGGTGCGCCAGGCCTTGCGGGGCTCAGGTTGCTGCCGCCGCGGCACCTCAACGCCGACGCCCCGGCACTGACGCCGGATCAACAGGCAGCCGTTGACGTCGCGCAGGGGTCCGGGCCTGTCCTGCTGCCGGGCGCGCCCGGAACGGGCAAAACCACTGTCCTCATCGAAGCTGCCGTCACCCGGGTTTTCCGTGACGGCCTGGACCCGGAACGGATGCTGATCCTGGCCCCCAGCAGGCTCGCTGCCGATTCCTTGCGGGACCGGTTCACGGCCCGGCTGGACAGAAGCCTCAGCACTACGCCCGCCCGGACCTGGGCGTCCTACGCCTTCGATGTGATCCGCCGGGCCAAAGCCGAGGGTGTGCTGCCCCTCGCCAGGCCGCCCCGGCTCCTCTCCGGACCGGAGCAGGACCTCATCATCAAAGAACTCCTCGAAGGCCACCGCCTGCCGGGACTCGAATTGCCCTGGCCGGAGGATCTTGCCGGGGCGCTGGAGACGCGCGGATTCCGCCACGAGGTGCGGCAGCTCTTCGACCGCGTCATCGAATCCGGCCTGACCGCCGGAGACCTCGCAGACCTTGGCCGGCAGTGCGGCAGGCCGGACTGGACGGCCGCCGCGGCTCTGTACGCGGAGTACCGCGACGTCCTTGACCTGCGGATGCCTGAGGCCTTTGATCCTGCGGGCATCATCACCGCCGCCCGCCAGGTGTTCCAGGATTCCCCGGATTTCCTTGCTGCGGAACGTGCGCGCCTGCAGCTGATCGTGGTGGACGACGTCCAGGAGGCCAGCCCCGCCGTCTTCGAGCTCCTGGCGGACATAGCCCGCCGGAAGGACTGCTACGTTGCGTCCTCGCCGGACACGGTGGTCCAGGGGTTCCGGGGGGCCCGGCCGGACCTGGTGGCTGAACTTCCGGGGCTGCTCTCAGCGGACGCGCCTGTCCTGGAACGTCCCCTCCGGTATGCCCACCGCCACGCCCCCGGGCTAACGGAAGCGTGGCTGGGCGTTGCCGGCCGCATATCCCAGCGCGCCGGCGGGCAGCTGGCCAGGCAGCTCGAGCCGCTGGGGGATAAGCCTCAGGGAGCGGTGGAAGCCCACCTCGTACCGTCCGCCGTGCACGAACTCCGTTATGTTGCCCAGCGGATCCTTGACCAGCACATCAACCACGGCCGGGACCTGGCCGAGATGGCAGTGATAGTGCGAAACGGGGCCCAGGTCAGCGAACTGCAACGGTATCTGTCCGGCCAGGGGATTCCCGTCCGTGTGCCGGTAGCGGAGTCCGCCGTCCGCGACGAAATAGCTGTACGGCCCCTGCTCGATGCGTTCGCCGTCGCCGTTGATCCCGGCCTGCTCACCCCGGAAACCGCTGTCTCCCTTCTGACGTCGCGTATCGGCGGTGCCACGTCCATCGAGCTGCGCCGGCTGCGGCAATCGCTGCGGCGCGAGGAGCTGCTGGGCGGAGGGGGACGCGCCAGCGACACCTTGCTGGTCGAAGCCCTCCTGGAGCCGGGCGCCCTGTCCACCCTTGGCATGGAGGGCCGGGCCGCACGCCGCACTGCACGCATGATCCAGGCCGGGCGGCAGGCCGCCGCCGAACCCGGTGCCAACGCCGAGACAGTGCTGTGGGCGCTCTGGAACTCCACCGGCCTCGCTGCTGCCTGGACAGAAACAGCGCTCGCCGGCGGACCGCACGGAGCACGCGCCGACCGCGACCTTGACGCCATGATGGCGCTCTTCCACACGGCGGAGCGCTACGTCGACCAGGTCCCCGGCGCCGGGCCGGAGCAGTTCCTGGAATACCTGTTGAACCAGGAGCTCCCCATGGACACGCTGGCGGCCAGGGCCCAAGTGGACGACGCCGTCGAACTGATGACGCCCGCCAGCGCAGCCGGCCGCGAATGGCCGGTGGTCCTGGTGGCCGGTCTCCAGGAAGGCGTGTGGCCCAACACCCGGCTACGTGGTGAACTTCTGGGCAGCACCCTGTATGCCGACGCGGTGGAGCACGGAGTCGACTATGCGCTCCAGCGGGACCCGCTCAGCCGGCTCCGGGACATCCGCTACGACGAACTGCGCAGCTTCTCCACGGCCGTGTCACGTGCCCGCGAACTCCTGGTTTGCACCGCCGTCTCCTCCGAGGACGATCAGCCGTCCTCCTTCCTGGACTATGCGGCACCGCTGGACCCGGGCCAGGAAGGCAGAAATTTCACACCGGTGGAACGTCCCATGACCCTGCGCGCACTCGTGGCCGAACTCCGGCAGTACGCCCAGCTGGACGGAAAACACGAGGCTGAGGCGGACGAAGCGGTGAAGGTTCTTGCCAGGCTCGCGGCTGCGGAGCCGCCCGCGGCCGGGGCACATCCGGACAGCTGGTGGGCACTTCCGCCGCTGACATCCTCCGCAGCCGTGGTCCCCCCGGGCGGAACCGTGTTTGTATCGCCGTCGAAGGTTGAGACGGTCCAGAAATCACCGCTTGACTGGTTCGTCCAGGCAGCAGGCGGTGAAGCGGCCACCGATTTCGCCAGAAGCCTGGGCACACTGGTACACGCGATCGCACAGGAGCTTCCGGAGGCGTCCGGGGCAGAGTATGTCGCCGAACTGGTGCGCCGCTGGCCTGCCCTGGGCATGAAGGACAACTGGGAAGGCCAGCTGGACTACCAGCGCGCTGAGGCTATGGTGCGCAAGCTTGCCCAATACGTGCTGGTTATGCGGAGCGAGGGCAGGAGCCTGCTGGGCGTCGAACAGGACTTCGATGTGGCCCTCCCGGATGTCGCTGTTGATGATGGCCAGGCCCGCGCAGCGGTCCTTCGCGGCCAGGTGGACCGCCTGGAAATCGACCGTGAAGGCCGGCTGGTGATCGTGGATCTCAAAACAGGCAAACGCCAGCCGGGCAAAGCGGAACTGTCCGCGCATCCGCAGCTCGGTGCGTACCAGGCAGCAGTACTCGCAGGTGGCTTCGACACGGGGGAGGACAACACCCCCACTATCCCGGGTGGGGCCGTGCTCGCCCAGCTGGGGACGGGGGCCAAGGGTCCGGGCATCCAGCAGCAGGAACCACTTGATCCGCAGGAGAACTGGGCCATGGACATGGTGACGGAGGCCGCTGCCGTAATGGGCGGCAGCGTATTCGAAGCGAGGCATGACCCCTCCAAGGGGAGCCACGGCGGTCATGGCTGCCGGCTGCCCGAAGTATGTCCTTTGTGCGTGCGGGGAAGGCAGGTCACGGAATGAGCCCGGATTCAAACGTGGACAGGCCGGGTGTGCCCGAACCGCGGTTCACACCGGAGGAGCTTTCCCGGCTGCTGGGCGAGAAGAACATCCCCACTCCGGAGCAGTCCGCCATCATCAGCTCGCCATTGGCGCCCCGGCTGGTTATCGCCGGTGCCGGTTCAGGCAAAACAGCCACCATGGCTGACCGCGTGGTCTGGCTCGTTGCCAACGGCTGGGTGCGGCCGGAAGAAGTCCTCGGTGTGACGTTTACGCGGAAGGCGGCGGGCGAACTGGCCTCCCGGATACGGGCGAAGCTGGCGTCCCTGCAACGGCTGGCCGGTCAGGATGGCGGGCGCCAGTTGTTCCCGGAGCAACCGGTCTCCAGCGATTCGCTTGAACCCAAAGTGTCCACCTACCACTCGTTCGCCAGCGGCATCGTGTCCGACTACGGGCTCCGGCTCGGCGTGGAACGGGACGTGGTACTCCTCGGCGGCGCGCAGGCCTGGCAGCTGGCCAGTGAAGTGGTGGAAGCCTACGACGGCGAATACACCCACTTCCGCGCAGCGAAATCCACGCTGGTCAAGGCGGTTATCCAGCTCGCAGGGGAATGCGCGGAGCACCTCCAGGAACCCGAGGACGTGGAAGCCTGGCTGATGGCGCGGCTTTCGGAGTTTGAGTCCCTGCCGTACATGGCGGACAAGAAGAAGAACCCTCCGCAGGCGGCGGCCGAGCTTGCCGGGATGCTGCGCACCCGGGCCAGCGTGGCAGACATGGTGGGCCGCTATGCGGCTGCCAAGCGGGCCCGGGGAGCCTTGGACTTCGGGGACCTGGTGGCGCTCGCTGCCAAGGTGGCGCAGGAGGTTCCGCTGGCCACGCAGATGGAGCGGCAACGCTACAAAGTGGTGCTGCTCGACGAATTCCAGGACACCTCGTACGCCCAGCTGGTGCTGTTCTCGCGGCTCTTTGCCGGCGGGCATGCAGTGACTGCGGTAGGGGACCCGAACCAGTCCATCTACGGGTTCCGCGGCGCGTCCGCGGGGCAGCTCTTCCACTTCGTCCGCGAGTTTCCCGTGCGCACCGGACCGGCGGATTCACCCGGGAACTGGGCTCCGGCGCCTACGTCCTACCTGACGACGGCCTGGCGGAACGGGCGGTCCATCCTGGCGGCGGCAAACGTGATGTCCGAGTCCCTGGGCAAGTCAGCCGCAGGGCGCGGACCGGCCGGCGGAAGCAGCACGCAAGGCGGAGGCGGGGCAGCAGCAGCGGACGTTCCGCCTCTCCAGCCCAGCCCGTACGCCGTCGACGGCACGGTGGTCCTGGGTCGGTTCGGGACCGATGTTGACGAAGCGGCCGCGCTGGCGGATGACGTCCTCAAATACCGGGTGACCGATTTTGAGCTGAAACCGGACGGTAGCCCTGTCCCGCCTGCCCTCGCTGTCCTGTGCCGGCGCCGTGCGCAGATGGAAACTGTCCGGCGCCAGTTCGAGGCGAGGGGCATCCCGTATGAAATCGTGGGGCTTGGCGGACTCCTGGACACCCCGGAGATCGTTGACCTCGTGGCCACCCTGCGTGTCCTTGCAGACCCCGGCCGGTCCGACGCGCTGATGCGGCTCCTGGCCGGTGCCCGTTGGCGCATTGGTCCGGCAGACCTGATGGCCCTGCGCGACTGGTCAAGCCACCTGGCACGGCGGCGCGGACAAGCCTTAGACCGGAGTCGTGACGAGCGGGCGGGCGACGAGCGGCCCGTTGACGGGCAGCCGGATGAAGGCACTGAGACCGTCCTTGAGGGGGACCTCACGGACGGTGCCAGCCTGGTGGAAGCCCTGGACTGGCTGCCCCGGGAAGGTTGGACGTCTGCTCACGGCCGGTCGCTCAGCGCCGCGGCCCGCGGCAGGCTTGCCGGCCTGTCAGCCGAGCTGCGGCAGCTCCGGGGCTACCTCGGCGATGACCTCACCACCCTGCTGGGTGAAGTGGAACGGGCCATGCTGCTGGACATCGAGGTGGCGGCCCGGCCGGGCATCAGCATCCACCAGGCCCGCCGCAACCTGGATGCCTTCCAGGACGCCGCCGCAGGATTCCTGCGGACCTCCCAACGGGTGGACATTCTGGCGTTCCTGTCCTGGCTGGAAGCTGCGGCCGCGGAGGAAAACGGCCTGGAAGCGCCGGCTGCCGACATTAACCGGGAAGCCGTGCAGCTCCTCACAGTCCATGCATCCAAGGGCCTGGAATGGGACGTTGTTTTTGTACCCGGGCTGAATGCGGGGGCCTTCCCCAGCGACCGCGACTCCCGCTGGAGCAGCGGGTCCGCGGCCCTGCCCTGGCCGCTCCGCGGTGACCGGGCGGACCTTCCCCAGTGGGACCTCGACCAGCCGGACCAGAAAGGCTGGCTGGACGCAGAGAAGGACTTCAAGGGTGCAGTCCAGGCCCACGGGGAATCGGAGGAACGCCGCCTCGCCTACGTCGCCTACACCAGGGCCAAGCACGTGCTGTGGGTATCAAGCGCAGCATGGGTCGGTTCCCGGGCGGGACGTGCGGACATGTCGCCGTTCCTCGCCGAGCTCGAGCCGCTGGCTAAAGTGGCGGACGGACAGCCGCAGGCAGCCATAGTCCATCCGGCGTCGCAGGATGAAGCGTCCCTTCCGGAGTCGAGCCCGCTCACCCTGGAAACAGAAGTTGCCAGCTGGCCCTACGATCCCCTCGAGGGGCCGGTGAATCCGCGGACCGGGTATCGCCTCCGCCTCTCCAAAGGGCGGCGGGACGCCATGGAGGCCGCCGCAGGCAAAGTACTTGCGGTGCTGGAAAACCAAGGACAGGAATCCCTGCCGGCCCTCGCGGGGGCAGGAGCTCCCGGCGGGGAACCGGCCGACGGCAAGCTTCTAAGCGGCGTGGCCCGGGGATGGGCACGGGAGGCGGCGCTGTTGCTGGAGCGCCGGTCTCGAAGGTCCGCCGGCCGCGATGTGCACCTTCCGGGCCATATCTCGGCGTCCACCCTGGTGGAGCTGCGGGAGGACCCCTCAGCAGTGCTTGGAAGGCTCCGCAGGCCAGTGCCCCGGGAACCAGGCATGTCAGCACGGAAGGGAACCGCTTTCCACGCATGGGTGGAGGAATATTTCGGTGCAGCGGGAATGCTTGACCTTGATGAAGCTTCGGGTTCCGATGACCACATCGATGCCGCGTATGACCTGGATGCCATGGTGGCTACCTTCAAGGCGTCCCCGTGGGCCCACCGGTCACCGGCATTCGTCGAAGTACCGGTGGAGACCCGCGTAGGGGATGTTGTTGTCCGTGGGCGTATCGACGCTGTCTTCCTGGACGCCGACGGCCGGTGGGACCTGGTGGACTGGAAGACGGGCCGCCGCCCCTCCGCCGCCGCGCTGAAAACGAAAGCCGTGCAGCTCGCCGCGTACCGGCTGGCTTGGGCGCGGCTGAAGGACGTCCCGCTGGAGGAGGTGCAGGCAGCCTTCTTCTACGTCGCGGACAATGAGGTGGTGCGCCCCCACGATCTCGGAACCGCCCAGGAGCTGGAGGGGATTGTGGGTGCTGCCCTTAGTTCCTAGGAACTGGCCTGGCTCTTTGCGGGGTCGATGATGGAGATCGCGGCGGTGGACGTATCGTCCGGCCCTCCGAACTCCCCGGCTCCCGTGCCTGGGTTGGACTGGCCCTGATCATGGCTACTGCCTGTTGCAGCCTCGCCGTCCCCAATTGAGCCGTCAGTCCCGGGGCCGGCCGCGGGCTCAGCCGGGATTGGGGTCACAAGGACCGCAGGCTGGACCGGGGCCGGGACGGGCACCGGCACCACCGTGACGGACGCGACTGAAGGCGTGGCGCCGGCGTCGGCCGCCCTGACCACAGGCACATTTCCGGGATCCCCGGCAACCGTTGCCGGCTGGGGTTCCACGCTGATCGGCTGCCCGCCGTACTCTTTAACGTCCCGATCGAGCGTGGCAAGCATCTCTTCCGCTTCGGCGATCATGCCGCTGTCCTCCGAGGCGATTCCCTTCACCAGGTACTGGGCCAGAGCGAATTCGGCGGACAGTGCCGCCCGGCGCAGGAGGTGGTTGTCAGGGGTGTCCCTGCGGCTGGCCGTGTAGGCATCCAGGACCGCATCCACAAAATCCTGCTCATTGGAGGCAACAAGCCAGGCGAAATCGTCAGCCGGATCCCCGATCCTCAAGTCAGTCCACCCGGTCACCGCGGTGACCCGCTGGCCCTCCACCAGGAGGTTGTCCTCGTGCAGGTCGCCGTGCACCACACTGGGGTTGAAGCGCCACAGCGACACGTCTTCCAGGGCGTGTTCCCAGCGCAGCAGCAGGGCAGGCGGGATCTTTCCGGTGGTGGCCGCCTGGTCCAGCTCGTTGAGCCGGCGCTGCCGGAACTCGTTGGGTGTGTAGCTGGGCAGGTCGGCGTTGCTGACGAGCGACCTCGGAAGGTCGTGGATGGCGGCGAGGGCCACACCGATTTCGCGGGCCAGGACATCCGGGCCGGCCGTGAGCTCCTCAACGCTGCGGGTGCTTCCGGCGAGGTGCGAGTACACAAACGTGCTGAGGGTCCCCAGACGTACACTGCCCGCCACGGTGGGCATGAGGAACGGAAGCTCGGCGCGGATGGCCGGGGCGAAGGCCCGCAGCACAAGAAATTCCGTTTCCAGCCGCGCGCTGGCTTCGGCATGACGGGGTGAGCGGACGCGCCAGCGCTTGCCCTCGGAATCGAGTAGCAGCGCGGAGTCGAAGTCGGCCGGATCATCCGGGGCAGAGCTAACGGCCGTCGGGGTCAGCCCCGGGACTGCCGCGGTTGCAACGGCTGCCAGTTCTATCGGTTTTCTTCTCACTGTTCCACGGTAGATTGCGTGCAGTCCAAGATACCGGTCCGAGGTCGGCGAGTCTTCGAATAGAGTCCAAAACAGGGGAGGACAGGCAGCCGGAAGCGGCTGGCGCGCCCGCCAAATATCAATTTGTCGGTCCCAGTCAGTACGGTGGACACATGAGCCATGCGGAGTCTGTAACACCGGTCCACCAGGGCAACGCTGTCCGGCTGCCGGCGAACCACCTGATGGAGACGGTCCTCCCCGTGCCGCCCGCGCTGGTTGACCGCGGTTCCGTGGCACGGGCGAAGCCGGGAATGGTGGAGGAGTTGCTCGCCGGGGCGGACACCATGGCGGTTCTCCTCTCCGGCCGGCAGGGGCTGATCCACAACGGCGGCCTGTACCTGTCAAAAGCCCGCGAACTGCACGCCGCCCTTGCCGCTGCGGATGCAGCGCCCCGGCTGACGGTCTACCTGGGCTCCGCCCTGCCGGATTCGGACCTCCCCCCTGGCACCGAGCTGCTGCTGTTCGTGCTGCCCGAGGCGGTGGAGCCCGGGACGGCCGGCATTCCGGGGGATGCTGTCTGGGCCGGGTTCCGGGAGGTTGCCGCCGGGCTCACCCCCACGCATACAGCACTTTTCGTCGAAGCCAGCGCCATCGCCAACTGGCACGACTCCCATACGCACTGCCCGCGCTGCGGATCGCCCACGGACATTGAAGCCGGGGGCTGGGTGCGGCGCTGCCCGGCAGATTCCTCTGAACACTACCCGCGCACCGACCCCGCCATCATCGTCACCGTCGTAGGTCCGGACGGCCGCCTGCTCCTGGGCGGCGGCGGGGCGCGTGATGCAAAGAACTACTCCACCCTCGCCGGATTTGTGGAACCGGGGGAGTCCCTGGAACAGGCCGTAGTCCGGGAAATTTATGAGGAAGTAGGGGTCAGGGTAACTGCCTGCCAGTACCTTGGCTCGCAGTCGTGGCCTTTCCCGGCCTCCCTTATGCTTGGATTTACCGCTGTCACCGAAGACGCCGAGGCAACGCCCGACGGCGTGGAGGTCACCAGGGCCCGCTGGTTCAGCCGGGAGGAACTCCAGGAAGCCGTGAGCGCCGGCGAGATCACCATCTCCAGCCGGTTGTCGATCGCCCGTTCCCTGATAGAGCACTGGTTCGGCGGACGGATTCAGGACCGGGCAGGGGCCTGAAGCTTTACTTATCCATCAGACTCCAGCACGCGGTAGTCGAGACGAAAAAGCAGCAAAGTGACTACACAGAATTTTGACGGCGCAGCATCCCTGGAGGACCGTATCCTTGGCGGCCTGGACGCCGAGCAGCGCGAGGTGGCCAGCACCCTCAACGGGCCCCTGTGCGTCCTTGCGGGTGCCGGCACCGGCAAGACCCGCGCCATCACCCACCGCATCGCCTACGGAGTCCATTCGGGGGTCTACACACCCCAGCGCCTGCTGGCCGTGACCTTCACGGCCCGGGCGGCGGCTGAGATGCGGAGCCGGCTGCGTGACCTCGGGGCCGGCAACGTCCAGGCCCGCACCTTCCATGCCGCGGCGCTGCGCCAACTGCAGTTCTTCTGGCCGCAGGCGGTGGGCGGGACGCTGCCCAACCTGCTGGACCACAAGGCCCAGATGATCGCCGAAGCTGCCCGGCGGCTGCGGTTGAGCACGGACAGGGCGTCCATCCGCGATCTTGCTTCCGAAATCGAATGGGCCAAAGTGTCCATGCTGACCCCTGCCAACTACCTCGAGAACGCGCAGGACCGGGGAACGCCCGGCGGCTTCGACCTCACGGCGGTGGCCAGGGTCTTCCAGTCCTACGAAGACGTCAAGACGGACCGCAACGTCATCGACTTCGAGGACGTCCTGCTGATTACGGTGGGCATCCTGCAGGAGGACGAGAAGGTGGCTGCCACCGTCCGCGAGCAGTACCGGCACTTTGTGGTGGACGAGTACCAGGACGTCTCCCCGCTGCAGCAGCGGCTCCTTGAACTGTGGCTGGGCGGCCGGGACGAGCTGTGCGTCGTCGGAGATGCCAGCCAGACCATCTACTCGTTTACCGGCGCCTCCCCGAAGCACCTCCTGGAGTTCAAAGCCCGCTACCCGCAGGCCAACGTGGTGAAGCTGGTCAGGGACTACCGCTCCACGCCCCAAGTGGTGAAGCTCGCCAACGATCTCCTGGCCGGCAGGCGCAGCGGCGGTCCCGTTGCTGACGCCGCCTGGGCCGCACCGCTGCAGCTGGTGGCGCAGCGCCCCGGCGGGCCCGTTCCGCAGTTCACCGAGTGCTCGGACGATGAAGCGGAAGCTGCCACCGTGGCGCAAAAGATCAAAGCACTGCTCGATGCCGGCACACCGGCCAGCGAGGTGGCCGTCCTCTTCCGCACCAACGGCCAGTCCGAAGCCTACGAACAGGCCCTTGCCGCCGCAGGCATCGGCTATCAGCTGCGCGGGGGAGAGCGGTTCTTCGCCCGCAAGGAGGTCCGCGACGCCATCCTTCAGCTGCGCGCCGCCACCCGGGCAGTCTCGGCGGAATCGCCGGAACCCCTTGGCCAGCTTGTGCGCGACATCGTGGCTTCCCTTGGTTACACCGACGCACCACCCCACAACGGCGGCGCACTGCGCGAACGCTGGGAATCCCTGGCGGCGCTGGTGGCCCTGGCCGACGAACTCGTCCAGTCGCGCGGCCCGGAGTTTGGCCTGGCTGAATTCGTGAACGAACTTCAGGAGCGGTCCCTGGCCCAGCACGCGCCTACGGTGCAGGGCGTCACCCTGGCGTCCCTGCACGCGGCCAAAGGCCTGGAGTGGGATGCGGTGTTCCTGGTGGGGCTCAGCGAAGGGTTGATGCCCATCTCCTTCGCAGACTCGCCCGAATCCGTCGATGAAGAACGGCGGCTCCTGTACGTAGGCATCACCCGTGCCCGCGAACACCTCTCACTCTCCTGGTCCACGGCCCGGACCCCGGGCGGCCGGGCCAACCGCAAGCCGTCCAGGTTCCTGGACGGGCTGCGCCCTGATTCGGTGGCCAGCTCAAGCGCCCGCGGTAAAGGGCCCGCGCCGCGCCGCAAGGCCGCTGCGCCGGCGGTGTGCAGGGTTTGCGGGAGCATGCTCGGCACGGGAGCGGAGCGCAAGGTGGGGCGCTGCAACTCCTGCCCGCCGAGCTATGAGGAACAGACTTTCGAGGCCCTCAGGACGTGGCGCCGTGAGACCGCCCTGTCCGCCGACGTTCCTGCCTTTGTGGTGTTCACCGACGCCACGCTTACAGCGATTGCCGAGGCCAAGCCTTCCTCACTGGAGGAACTTGCCGCGCTTGCCGGAGTGGGACCGTCCAAGCTGGAACGCTACGGCGAAGACGTCCTCCGGGTCCTGCTGGAAAGCACCTCGCTATGATCACCACAGCGGACGGCGCTCCCGTCGAGGTCCGCCGCTCCGCCCGCCGAACACGGACCGTTGCCGCTTTCTGGGAGAACGGGACGGCCGTGGTGGCCATCCCGGCACGGTTCACCGCCGCCCAGGAAAAGGAATGGGTCCAGCGGATGCTCGCCAAGCTGCACAAGCAGGGGGAACGCCGCACCGCTTCCGGCCGGAAGCGGCCAGCCTCTGACGCCGCCCTGGCCGCCCACGCCGCCCAGCTGTCCGAACGGTACCTCGGCGGGCGTTCGAGGCCTGCGTCAGTTCGCTGGGTCAGTAACCAGAACTCGCGCTGGGGTTCGGCCACCCCGGCCGAAGGCACCATTCGCCTCTCTGACAAGCTTCGTCCCATGCCCCAGTGGGTCATCGACTACGTGCTGCTGCACGAGCTGGCTCACCTCCTGGTGGCAGGGCACAACGCTGCCTTCTGGAAGCTGCTTGAGGCCTACCCCGAGACGGCGCGCGCGAAGGCCTTCCTGGAAGGTGTGTCCTTCGCCATGGCGCGCGGTCTCAAGGACGCCGGAGCACCCGATGTGCCGCACACCGCCCGGCCAGGGCAGGAACCCTGGCCCGACGAAAACTGGCCCGACGAAAACTGGCACGGCGAAAGCTGGCCCGGCGACGCCGACTAGGCCGGCTTAGCTTTTCGGCCCGCCGTCCTCGCCCTTCTGGTCGTCCTGGCTCTGGTTTCCGTCAGCCTGGCCGCCGCCGGCCGTCCCGCCGCCGGCCGTCCCGCCGTCGGCCTCTTCCGTCCCGGCCGACGGGGACTCGTCAAACCCGCCGCTCAGGAGCTTCTGCAGGGCGTCGTCCACTTCGCTGTCACTTGCCTCGGCCAGCTTGCGGCGTCCGCTGAAACCCTTTGGATCGTCCAGGTCCTCGGCGGTGGGCAGGAGATCGGGGTGGTGCCAGATCGCGTCGCGGCCCTCGATGCCGCGCTCTTCCTTCAAGGTGGCCCAGAGGGTTGCGGCGTCCCGCAGGCGGCGGGGGCGAAGCTCGAGCCCCACCAGGGCAGCGAAGGCGTGCTCCGCGGGCCCGCCAGTGGCCCGGCGGCGCCGCACTGTTTCCCGCAGCGCGCCGGCGGAGGGCAGCAGCTTCTCCGTGGCCGCGGCCGTGAGCTCGTCCACCCAGCCTTCCACGAGGGCCAGCGCCGTCTCGAGTTTCTCCAGTGCCTGGTCCTGCGCAGGAGTCCGCTGGGGCATAAACACGCCCTGCGACAGGGCTTCCTGGATGCCCTCGGGATTGCTGGGGTCCAGGTCCCGGGCCAGCTCTTCAATGCGGGAGGTGTCGATGTGGATGCCACGGGCGTAGGCCTCGATGGCGCCCAGCAGGTGGCCGCGCAGCCACGGGACCTGCACGAACAGCCTTGCGTGGGCAGCTTCCCGGACGGCGAGGAAGAGCCGGATGTCGTTTTCGGGCAAGGAGAGCCCTTCCCCGAAGGCGGTGATGTTGACGGGCAGCAGGGCCATTTCAAGGTCGGCCAGGGGTACGCCGATGTCGGTGGAACTGACCACGTCCTGGGAAAGGGCGCCGATGGCTTGTCCCAGCTGCATGCCGAAGATGGCACCGCCCATGTTCTGGAGCATGGACGAGGCCCCGCCCATCATCGACTTCATCTCTTCGGGCATCTGCTCGGTCATGGCAGAGGACAGCGCATTGGCGATGCTGTTCGCCACCGGCTCGGTGAGCCGCTTCCAGGTGCCCAGCGTGGCCTCGACCCATTCCGCACGGGACCATGCCCGGCCGATCAGGCCCGTAGCGGGAAGGTCTGTGACGGGATCGAGCCACAGTTCGGCGAGCCGCAGGGCCTCGTCCACTTCGCGGGACTGCTGCGAGGTAACCGACGGATCGGCACTCGCCGCTGCAACGCGTCGGGCGTTCTCGTGGGCAAGCTGCCAGTTCACTGGCCCCTCGGACGGTGCGCTCATCATGGCCTGCACCTGGGAGAACATCTGGGCCAGCAGATTCGGGTCGTTGGGAAGGCCGGCTGCCTTGGCGAGTTCGGCCGGGTCGAAATTCTCCATCCCCTTGCCGCCCATCAGGTTTTGCAGCATCTCGGTCAACGGGTCCTTGGGGGTATCGTCGCCGTTAGACGGATTAAGTGGGTTGGAGGTCATGATCCCGCCGATCGTCGGTGTGACTGGTGCTCAACCTTCACGCTACCCCGGTCCCGGTCGGCTGTCTGCCGCACTTCGTTACCGTTCGCTGTGGGCAAAGAACTGGAGCAGCCGGGCACCGCGTAGTGTTGGTTCAGTGACTACAACCCGTGGCAGCCACCCTTCAGAGGACCACGCTGCCGAGCTCCAGTCCCGCCCCTGGCCTGAGGAAACAGTAGAGCCTGGCGCCGGCCGTGAACCCGTCAGCGCGCCAGCCGGCCCATGGGCTCCGCCAACGGAAACGGGACTCACCGAACCAGGCCGCCGAAATCCCAAGGTCTCCGCCATGATGGTGGCCGGCATGGCTGCCCTTGGGCTGGGAATCGCGGCGGGCACCCTGCCGGTGCCCTATGTCATTGAATCGCCCGGCCCCACCTTCAACACCCTGGGCCAGAGCCAGGGAAGCCCGGTCATCAGCGTCACCGGCCAGGAAACGTATCCGGCGGCGGGAAACCTTGATCTGACCACCGTCTACGTCGACGGCGGCCCCAGCGGGCCCGTAAGCATCCTGGGGGCTTTCTCTGCGTGGCTTGACCGTTCGAAAGCGGTGTACCCGGAAGAGCTGATCTACCCTGCTGGTACCACCAAGGAGGAGGCCAATGAGCAGGGCACGGAAGCCATGGCCACTTCCCAGGAAAACGCGGTGGCTTCAGCTTTGAAGGAACTGGACATTCCGTTTGGGCAGCAGCTGCAGGCTGCAGGCTTGTCAGACAGTTCCGCCGCCGCCGGGAAGATCGAGCCGGGGGACATCCTGAGGACGATCAACGGCAAGGAGATCACCTCCCTCAGCGTGATTCAGGGAGAACTGGCGGCAGGAAAAGGTGCTCCCGCCACCGTGGTGGTGGAACGGGACGGCCAGATGGTTTCAACGGAGATCGCTCCCAAGGACAACGGGGCGGGCCGGTTCATCCTTGGCGTGATGCTCAAGTACCGGTTCACCTTCCCCTTCCACGTGCAGATTGCCTTGGACAAGGTGGTCGGCCCCAGCGCCGGACTCATGTTCTCGCTCGGCATTATCGACACCGTCACCCCGGGTGACCTCACCGGCGGAAAGCACTTTGCCGGGACGGGAACCATCTCCCCGGACGGCACTGTCGGACCCATCGGCGGCATCGGGCAGAAGATGCAGGGGGCACGCGCCGGGGGAGCCACACTGTTCCTTGCCCCCGCTGCGAACTGCGGGGAAGTGGTGGGGCATGTTCCGGACGGCCTGCAGGTGGTCAAGGTTGAGAACCTCGCAGAGGCGAGGGACGCCGTCGAACTTGCCGGCTCCGGCCAGGACACGTCCGGCCTCCCGGCGTGTACAACCAACTAGACTGTGCAGGAACTAAGCTCTACCGCCACTCGTGGCAATTATGACGGCTGAACCAGCGTTTGACCGGTAAGGACGTCGCTCGCACGCACGCTTCGAATCATCTGACCGACCAGCTATGAGGTACCGAGTTTGTCCCGACCCGCCAGCACCATGTCCACAGGTAAACCCCCTTCAAGGCGCGGCGCGCTGACGCCCACCCTGATCGTTGTTGCCCTGGTGGTTGTGGGCTTCATCTTCTTCGCTAACGTCTGGACCGATGTCCTCTGGTACCGCCAGCTCGGCTTCATCGAAGTGTTCGTCACCGAGAACCTGGCCAGGATCGGCATCTTCGCGGCCGGATTCGCCCTGATGTTCCTGGCGGTCTTCTTCGCCATCCGCATCGCATACCAGTCCCGTCCGGTATACGCGCCGGACTCTGAGATCCGGGACAACCTCAACCGTTACCAGGCGCAGCTGGAACCCGTCCGCCGCGTGGTGATGGTGGGCCTGCCGGTCCTCTTCGGACTCTTCGCCGGCAGCGCCGCCGCCAGCCAGTGGCAGAAGGTCCTCCTCTTCTTCAACCAGGAGCCCTTCGGCGAACAGGACCCGCAATTCCACCTGGACATCAGCTTCTACCTGATGACCCTGCCGTTCCTCGGTTTCATCACCGGGTTCCTGATCAGCGTGGTGGTCATTGCCGGAATCGCCGGAATCCTCACCCATTACCTCTACGGCAGCATCAGGCTGATGGAGCGGGGCGTCTTCACCAGCCGTGCCGCCCAGATCCACATCGCCGTCACGGGCGCTGCCTTCCTGGTTCTCCTGGGCATCAACTTCTGGCTTGACCGATACTCTGCAGTGCAAAGTAACGGCGGCCGCTGGGCCGGAGCGCTCTACACCGACGTCAACGCCGTCATCCCCACCAAGGCCATCCTGGCCGTGGCAGCCGCGCTGGTTGCCATCCTGTTCATCGTGGCGGCGGTCATCGGCCGCTGGCGCCTGCCGGTCATCGGAACCGCGATGCTGGTCATCACGTCCATCCTGGCGGGCGGTGTCTACCCCTGGGTGATCCAGCAGTTCCAGGTGCGCCCGTCGGAAGAGACGCTGGAAAAGGAATTCATCCAGCGCAACATCGACAACACGCGCAAAGCCTATGGACTCGATGCCATCCAGGTGAACCGCTATGACGCCACCAACACCGCCAGCACCGGAGCCCTCGCCCCGGACGCCCAGACCACGGCAAACATCCGCCTGCTGGATCCCAACCTGATCTCGGACGCGTTCTCGCAGCTGGAACAGTACCGGCCGTATTACCAGTTCCCGGAAGCCCTTAACGTGGACCGCTACGAAGTGGACGGCAAGATCCAGGACACCGTGATCGCTGTCCGTGAGCTGAATCCCACCAACGTGGTCACCAACCAGCAGGGCTGGCTGAACCAACATGTGGTGTACACCCACGGTTACGGTGTGGTGGCAGCGAAGGGCAACAAGTTCACGGTGGACGGAAAGCCGGACTTCCTGCAGTCGGGCATTCCGTCAACGGGCGTGCTGGGCAATGATTCGACGTACCAGCCGCGCATCTACTTCGGCGAGTCCTCGCCGGAGTACTCCATCGTGGGCGCACCAGATGGTGCCCCTGCCCGCGAGCAGGACAGGCCCTCCGGCCGCGAAGGCGAGGGGGAGACCCAGTACACCTTCGAAGGCAACGGCGGACCCAACGTTGGAACTTTCTTCAACCGGGTGCTGTACTCCATCAAGTTCCAGTCCTCGGACCTGCTGCTCTCTGACGGCGTCAACCCGGAGTCCCAGATCCTGTACGACCGCAGCCCCCGTGAGCGCGTGGAGAAGGTTGCCCCCTACCTGACAGTGGACGGCAACGCCTATCCGGCTGTGGTGGACGGGCGCGTGAAGTGGATCGTGGACGGCTACACCACCAGCCAGTACTACCCCTACTCACAGCAGGAACAGCTTTCCAACGCCACCGCGGACACCCAGACCACCTCGGGACGCGCCGTGGCCCTGCCCAACAGCACGGTCAACTACATCCGGAACTCGGTCAAAGCCACGGTGGATGCCTACGACGGTTCGGTCACCCTGTACGCCTGGGATGACCAGGACCCGCTGCTGAAGTCCTGGCAGAAGGTGTTCCCCTCATCGCTGAAGCCGTTCTCGGAAATGTCCGGCGACGTTATGAGCCACGTCCGGTACCCCGAGGACCTGTTCAAGGTCCAGCGCCAGCTCCTCGGCCAATACCACGTCACGGACCCCTCCAGCTTCTACAAGACCAATGATGCCTGGAGCGTGCCGGCGGATCCCACCGTGGACACCGACGTTAAGCAGCCGCCGTTCTACATGTCGCTGCAGATGCCGGACCAGGAGCGGCCTGCCTTCCAGCTGACGTCCTCGTACATACCGCAGATCGTCAACGGAAACGCCCGCAACGTCCTTTACGGGTTCCTGGCTGCAGACTCGGACGCCGGCAACCAGGCGGGCGTCAAAGCCGACAGTTACGGCAAGCTGAGGCTGCTGCAGATCCCGCCGGAGATCCAGGTCCCCGGACCCGGCCAGGCACAGAATAAGTTCAACTCTGATCCCACCGTGTCCCAGGCCCTCAACCTGCTCCGCCAGGGCGCCTCTGACGTGCTCAACGGCAACCTGCTGACGCTTCCTGTCGGCGGCGGCATCCTCTACGTCCAGCCGGTCTACCTGAAGTCCACCGGTGAGACGTCCTACCCCACCTTGCAGCGCGTCCTGGTGGCCTTCGGGGACAAGGTAGGTTTTGCCCCAACCCTGGACGAGGCCCTGAAACAGCTCTTCGGCGGAGATTCCGGCGCCGCAGCCGGCGACTCGGACAACAATGGCCAGACGCCTGCTCAGCCGGGTGCACCTTCCACCCCGGCAGGAGCGGACGCCAAAGCTGAACTGAAGGCGGCCCTGGACGAGGCCAACGCCGCGATCAAGGCCGGCCAGGCAGCACTGGCCGGCGGCGATTTCGCCGCCTACGGCGAGGCGCAGAAGCGGCTTTCGGCAGCTCTGGATAAGGCGGTTCAAGCGGAGGCGAAGATCCCGGTGGCGGCTCCCGAGGCCACCCCGGCTCCGGCGTCCTCGGCAACCACCGAGGCCACGCCTTCGCCCTCGCCGAGCAGCTGATGCGCGCTGTCTAATCACGACGGCGGCAGCCGGCACCCGTTCCATCCCGAGCGGGTGCCGGGCTGGCGAGACGGAGATCACGCCCTCCCGATTTGGCCTGTTGTTCACCTCCCGGTAGAGTTGTTCTTGCGACGCGGGGTGGAGCAGTTCGGTAGCTCGCTGGGCTCATAACCCAGAGGTCACAGGTTCAAATCCTGTCCCCGCAACTGGAGAAAGGTCCGGATACTGGAAACAGTGTCCGGACCTTTTGGTTTAAGCACGCGACCCCGGTGGTGGGAGACGCGCCATCACCTTCTGCATCAAGTCCCGCAACGCGCTATCACCTTTCGCGCCTCCGGCGGAGAACCCTCCTGCACGCAGAGCGGCAGCGCCGCCGTCGAACCCCCTCGGGAAGTGACGGGCGTTCCGGGGAAAGCTGCGGTAGATGAAGGGGCGTTCCCGGGGGAGGCCAGGGTGGCAAGAACCCCGGAAAACGGCGGGTGGAAAAACCTGCCGCCGAAATAGGGTAGTGTTGATTCTGCGACGCGGGGTGGAGCAGTTCGGTAGCTCGCTGGGCTCATAACCCAGAGGTCACAGGTTCAAATCCTGTCCCCGCAACTTATGTGAAGACCCCGACCGGCAGACAAGCCGGGCGGGGTCTTCTTTTTTCCTAGAATGCTGCCAGTTCCTAGTATTCTCTTTCGCAGAGCCTCACAGATCGTGAGCACCACGTCATTCTCGAGAGGAATGTTGCTCGATGTCCACACCCACGAAGAAGCCCGGCACTGCTGCGGGCAAGCGGTCCCGTCTCTATTGGGGTGTGCCCGCCGTCCTCGTGGCGCTGGTCCTGGTGGTGCTGATCGCCAAGTGGCTGGTGGGGCTACCCGCCGTCGCTTCCTTCGTCGTTGATAATCCGGGCCATTCTGAGCTTCCGGCTGGGGCACCGGAAGGGTTCCCGGCCTGGTTGGCCTGGCAGCACTTCCTGAATGCATTCTTCCTGCTGCTCATCATCCGGACCGGCTGGCAGGTGCGCACCACCACCCGCCCCAGTGGCCACTGGACCCGGAACAACAAGGGACTGATCAAAACCAAAACCGCGCCCACCAAGATCAGCCTCGAGCTCTGGTTCCACCTCACGCTGGACGCGCTATGGATCCTCAACGGTTTGGTGTTCGCCGTCCTGCTGTTCGCCACGGGGCAGTGGATGCGGATCGTCCCCACCAGCTGGGACGTTATCCCGAATGCGCTCTCGGCCGCCCTCCAGTACGCGTCACTGGACTGGCCCACGGAGAACGGCTGGATTAACTACAACGCCCTCCAGCTCCTCACGTACTTCATCACGGTTTTCATCGCGGCGCCGCTGGCTTTCATCACCGGCCTGCGCATGTCCTCCGCCTGGCCCAAAAAGGCGGCCAGCCTCAACAAGGCCTATCCGATTGAACTGGCCCGCGCCATCCACCTCCCGGTGATGATCTACTTTGTGGCCTTTATTGTGGTGCACGTCTTCCTGGTGCTTGCCACCGGTGCCCTGCGCAACCTCAACCACATGTACGGCGTACGGGACGACGACGGCTGGTTCGGCTTCTGGGTGTTCCTCGCCTCCGTAGTGGTCATGGCAGCCGCATGGTTCCTGGCCCGCCCCATCTTCCTGCGGCCGATTGCGTCCCTGATGGGCAAGGTCAGCCGCTAAAGGAGAGCCGCTATAGGACAGCTGTGGCGGCCCGCCTGCGGGGAGTCGCGGCCGTTCAGTCCTTGAGCCTGGCGTAGGCCTCGAGCGCCCGCTCGCGGGACTCGGGCAACCCCACCAGCGGAACCGGGTAGCCGGGCACGTCCCCTGCTTTCCACGGTTCGTGGATAGCCTTCGCATCGAGGTCCGCGAGTTCCGGAACAAACCTGCGCAGGTACCGGCCGGCTGAATCGAACTTCCTGCTCTGCGTCACAGGGTTGAAGATCCGGTAGTAGGGGGAGGCGTCCGCTCCGGATCCCGCCACCCACTGCCAGTTGGCCGGGTTGCTGGCGGCATCCGCGTCAACGAGGGTGTCCCAGAACCACTCCTCGCCGATGCGCCAGTCCGCCAGGAGATTCTTGACCAGGAAGGACGCCGCCGCCATGCGCACCCGGTTGTGCATCCAGCCTGTCTGCCACAGCTGCCGCATGCCGGCGTCGACAAACGGGTACCCCGTGCGGCCCTGCTGCCAGGCCCTTAGCTCGTTCCGGTTGAGCGACTGCCACTCGAACCGGTCGAACTCGGGCCGGTAGTTCCGGGTGGCCAGCTCTGGGTTGGTATACAGCAGGTGCCAGCAGAATTCCCGCCAGCCAAGCTCAGACCGGAAGATCCCGACGTCGGCCGGTACCTGGTGCGGGAAGTGCCGGCGGATCTCCCGCCACACCCGGAAGGGACTGATCTCGCCGAAGCGCAGGTGCGGCGACAGGCGGCTGGTTCCTTCCACCCCCGGCACGTTGCGGCCGGTTCCGTACTCGTCGGCGGGGCCGTCCAGGAAGCCATCGAGGCGGTGCCTGGCGCCTTCCTCACCCGGCTCCCACGTTTGAGCCAGGCCGCCGCTCCAGTCGGGGGAGTGCGGAAGGAGGTTCCAGCTCTCCAGGTCTTCGCCTGCTGGCAGCCCTCCTCCCGTCGCATTGGCGGGCGGTGGCAGCTGCCGGGGCCGTTCCAGCGGGTCGCGCACATCAGCCCCGGCCAGGCACGCCCGCCAGAAGGGCGTATAGACCTTGTAGGGGCCGCCGGCCCCGGTGCGGACCGTCCACGGCTCAAACAGCAGATTTGCCTGATAGCTTGAGGCCTGGACGTCATTGTTGCCGGCCCATTCCTTGACCACGGCATCCAACGTCCGCTCCGGCAGCGCGTAACGCCGGTTCCAGAACAGATGCTTCGCGGCGGTTTCGGTGGCGAGGCCCTTGATGACATCCGCGGCCGGTCCGCGGCGAAGGAGCAGGCGTGAGCCGCTCGCTTCCAGGGATGCTCCGAGCACGGAAAGGGAATGATGCAGCCACCATCGGGTTGCTCCGCCCAGCGGCCGGATGCCGGCAGACTCCTCGTCCAGGACATAGACGACGGTCAGCGGCAGGCCGAGCGCTGCCGCTTCAGACAGCGCCGGGTTGTCGTCCAGGCGAAGGTCATCGCGCAGCCAGACGAGGGATGTTGCGTCGAAGGAAGCCATCCCTCCACGCTACACACAGGCGGCACCAGAAAGGCCGGGGCAACGGCCCCGGCCTTTCATCTGTGGTCCCGGGGAGGAAGTTCCCCGGTGACTGTCAGAGCTTGTCGAAATCGGCTTCGTTCACAGTTGATTCAGCGCCTGCATTGCCGCCTGCGCCGATCGCAGGCTTTGCGGTGCCGCCCGATTTCAGTGCCGCGAGGCGTGCCTCGATCTCCACCTGCTCGCCGAGGTCCTCCAGCTGGTTGAACTGCGCGTCCAGGCTGGACTCGGTGAGTTCCTGCTGCCCGCGGACCTTGGCCTCCTCGCGGCGGATCTTTTCCTCGAAGCGCCCCACCTCGCTGGTGGGGTCCATGATGTCGATGCTCTTGATGGCATCGTGGACCTGGGACTGTGCTGCAGCGGTCTTGGAGCGGGCGACCAACTCGTTGCGCTTGCTGGTCAGCTGGTTCAGCTTGCCCTTCATCTGGTCCAGGCCGGTCTTCAGCTTGTCCACCACTTCACGCTGGGACGTGATGGCCGGTTCTGCCCCCTTGGCCTCATTCTCGGCCGAAATCTGGCGCTGCAGGGCCACCTTGGCCAGGTTGTCGAACTTCTCGGCGTCCGAAACGTTGCCGCTTCCGCGGTACTCGTCGGCCTTGCGCGACGCGGCAAGGGCCTTGTTGCCCCAGTCACGGGAGTTCTTGACGTCCTCGTTGTAGTCGTCCTCGAGCATCCGGAGGTTGCCGATGGTCTGCGCAACGGCGGACTCCGCTTCGGCAATGTTGTTGGTGTAATCCCGGACCATCTGGTCCAGCATCTTCTGCGGATCCTCAGCGTTGTCCAGCAGGGTGTTGATGTTCGCCTTTGCCAGCTGTGCGATACGGCCGAAAATGGACTGTTTAACCATGGTTTTACCTTTCGTCCTGCTCTGTAGTGAGCACTGAAATCAGTGACAGTTGTGTTGTTGCATCTTTCCGCTGGCCGGTCCTTGGCCTGCGGGCCGCGAGTTGTCTATCGGAACTAGAAATCTCCGCCGCCGCCGGAGTCCCCACCCCAGCCACCGCCCATGTCTCCGCCGCCGAAGTCACCGCCGCCCCAACCGCCGCCGTCGTTGCCGCCGCCACCGCCCCAGCCTCCGCCACCGCCGCCGTTGAGGATGGAGTTGATCAGGATGCCGCCGAGGATGGCGCCGCCGAGCCCGCCGCCGCCTCCGCCGCCGAACATTCCACCCCGGCCGTAGCCCTGGTTGGCGTAGCCGTCGAAGTGGTCGACGTCGGCCTGGGCCAGTTGGGCTGCCTGGGCGGCGAGGGCGTGGGCCTGCTGCGCGTAGGTCAGGGCCGTAACAGGGTCTGTGCGCGCGATGGACAGTGCGTAATCCAGGTTGCGCTGCGACTCCGCCAGGCGGGTGCGGGCCTCTGTTCCCACGCCGCCGCGGCGTGCGGTGATGTAGTCGGAAGTGGCACTGATTTGGGCCTGGGCCGACATAATGGTCTGCTGCAGCGACGCCTGCGCCCGGCGTGCCTGCTCCTGCTGGTCCCGGATTCCACTCAGGGACTGGTCCAGCGACTGGTGGGCGGTTTCCACCCGCTGCAGCGTTGCGATGGGATCAATCTTTCCGCCCTGGATCTCTGCCTTCACCTGCGTAAGCGCGGCTTCCACGCCAGCCACGGGACCTGCGAGCTCGGGATGCGCGCCGGACTGGATCATGGCACGTGCCTGGGCGAGGTCCTGGGAGGTGTCCACCACTGCAGCCTCAAGGCTGTTGCGAGCCTCATCAAGGTTCGACGAGACCTTGGAAATGGCATCAAGGAGTACGTTCGTCTGGTGCAGGCTTTCTTCTGCTGCCCGGACTGCGACTGCAGCCATACTTGCTTCACCCTCGCCGAGCTTCTGCTGAGCCGTGGCTGAGGCGTTCTGGACGAACGCCAGCCGCTCCTTGGCCTGGAGGATGTTGTCCGAGACCTGTGCAAGCGCACTGTCCGCGTACCTGGCGCGCAACGTGGTGAGGGACTGTTCGGCGCTGGAGATCTTGGCGTCTGCTTCATGGGCGCCGGCGTTGACGCGTGCCAGGGCCTGCGGTGCGTTCTTCTCCAGTTCGCGCAAAGAATCAAAGTCTGCCTTCTGCTCCTGGAGCGAGGCCAGGGCGGCTTCCGAGCGGCGGATAATTTCGCCCAGCCAGCTGCGCTGCTGCTCCTCGGTATCCGGGATGTGGTCGTCCAGCTGCTGCTGCAGCTTGAACGATTCCGTCATATGGCCCTTGGCTTCCTCAAGAGCCTTGGTGAAGTTGCCGACGGCCGAATCGCCGTATTGTGCCTGGGCGAACATCAATTCCTGTTCGCTGGACTTGATCGCGTCGTCCGCCTCGATGAGGAGCGAACCGCTCTTACGGCGCAGCTCCTCCACGCTGAGGGACGCCAGCGGATCCACCTGGCCGCCCTGCGGGCCGTAGCTTGCGCTGGAGGACTGGCCTGCGGCAGCCTTCTTCCGCCGGTTGCGGAAGTACAGGTACGCACCCGCGCCGCCTGCAGCGACTACCCCAGTGCCGACCAGGACAGCGGCTCCGGCGCTCCCGTCCGAGGGGACGTTGCCGCTGCCGCCGCCAGCTGCGTCACCGATCGCGCCTGCAGCGTTGATTGCAGCCTGCGCGTAGTTGTTGTTGGCCAACTGCGGCCCAATGGCTTTGCTCTTGATGTTTTCGATCTGGGCGTTGGTGATCTTGCTGCCGCCCTTATTGAGGATGTACTGCCTGGTATCGGTGGCAACCGCGAGAATCAGGGCATTGGAACCGAGACTGGCTTTTTGGGCAACAGCGTCCGTCCAGGCTTCACGATCGGTGGGGTTCTCGAATTTCTTGACGATGACGACGTGCAGCACAGTGGCGTGGTCCGTCCCAAGCTTCTTGATGGCTTCCTGTACGTCAGCCTTTTGCGAACCCAATACTCCCGAAGGATCCACTATTTTCGTTGTGGGATCCAACGTGACCGGATCCTCGGCCCAGGCCGCGCCGGCGGGTACCGCCAGCAGCCCGGCAAGGCCGATCACGGCGAGAATACGTTTGAACTTTGACCGCATGTGCAACCCTTCAGCACGCCTGACACCGATTCGGGACGAACCGGTCGTCTCAGAATGCAGCAGCGCCCCCACGCATGTGTAAAGCCGCAGGTCGCTGTGGCAATCATCTTGATTCTATGGTGCACCCCACAGGCCGTCCATTGAGCTGAATATGCCACCAGCGAAACGGCGGCCAGGCCCAGGAAAACCTCCGCAAAAGGGATTCAGCAAGCTCTCAGCAAACATCCGAGCTTGATACAGGGAGGGAGTCCATAGTTAATTCAGACGAGGATGAAAGGAAGTCCCATGACTGAGAACCAAACCCCCGGTGCCGCACCTGAGAACCGCGGTCCGGGCCGGCAGGATCCCTGGCAGCAGCAGCAGCAGTCCGCCCAGCCCGGGAACAATCCTGAGGTTCACGATGCGGACGGCGCGGGAGCCTCGAACAGGGCGGCAGCCGCGGCCAGTGAAGCACCTGGTCCGCATCCGTACCCTACTGAACGGCTCGAGCCGCAGAACCCCACGCAGGAACTGCCCGGAGCGCGCCCGGCCTACCCGCAGCGCCAGCCGTATCCCCAGCACCAGCCGTTCTACGGACAGTCCGCCTCCGAAGAGCAGGGCGGCCAGCCCCAGGGAAATGGCCAACCACAGGGCCACTATGGCTATTACGGCCAGGGCCAGAACAACGCTCAGCATGCAGCGGCTGGCGCCCCGGTAGGCCTTGCCCACAATCCCAAGGACGCTCCGCGCAGGAAGGCGTCGTTCGGCGTCGGCACCCTGGTAGCCAGTATCCTCGCGGCCGGCCTGGTGGGCGGGGCAGTAGGCACCGTTGGCTCCGGCGAACTGTTCGACAATGCAGGCTCCACCGCTATCACCAGCAGCAACAGCCAGCCCGGTACGGTCATCGTCAATAATAAGGACAACGTCAACGCCATCACCGCGGCTGCCGTGAAGGCCTCGCCCAGCGTGGTGACCATCAGCGCCACCAGCGGCAGCTCCGGCGGCACCGGGTCCGGCATCGTCCTCGACGATCAGGGACATATCCTCACCAACACGCACGTGGTCACGCTGGATGGCCAGACAGCCAACGCCTCCCTCGAAGTCCGGACCAGCGACGGAAGAGTCCTCTCCGCCAAGCTGGTGGGCACCGACCCGTTGTCCGACCTTGCGGTGATTAAAGTGGACAACGCCTCCGGCCTCACGCCTGCCACCCTCGGTGACTCCGGGAAGCTCAACGTAGGGGACACCGCGATTGCCATCGGTTCGCCGCTGGGCCTGACCGGCACCGTCACGGACGGTATCGTCTCCACGCTCAACAGGACCATCAGCGTTGCCTCCGCCGCTGCCCCTGAAGAGGGCGACAACGCAGAGGGTGACGACGAGGGCGGATTCCAGTTCGCCCCGCCGGGCGGCGGCCAGAGCCAGCAGACCACCGGCCAGGGCGAAATTGCCATCAACGTCATCCAGACCGACGCCGCCATCAACCCGGGCAACTCCGGCGGTGCCCTGGTGAACAGCAGCGGCGAGATCATCGGCGTCAACGTGGCTATCGCCTCTGCCGGATCGGGTTCCTCGTCTTCATCCAGCGGCAACATTGGTGTGGGTTTCAGCATCCCCATCAACCACGCCAAGCGGGTGGCCCAGGAAATCATCGACACCGGTAAGGCCTCGCACGCCCAGCTCGGCGTCAGCGTCAAGAAGAAGACCGCCTCCAGCGCCGCCTCCGAATTCTCGGTCGGTGCGGAAGTAGCCACCGTGGAAGCAAACTCGGCGGCCGGGAAGGCAGGGATCAAAGTAGGCGACGTGATCACGAAATTCAACGACCTCGCCATCGGCGAACCCGAGCAGCTGACGGCCGCCGTCCGGGAACAGTCCGCCGGCTCCAGCGTCAGGATCACCGTCCTGCGCAACGGCGCCGAACAAACCCTCGACGTCACGCTCGGCACCGCAAGCTAGCAGCCCGCCGCACTCCGGCAGACACCTTAAGGAAGGCTCGACGGCGGTGCCCCCACCTTGGGCGGGGGCGCCGCCGTCGTGGTCTCCGCCGCCGTCGTAAAAGTGCTGACACTGGCGTAATGGAAGAGGGCGGAGCCCGGCGTCGATATGGTTAGCTAGGAGCTACCCGTACGCCGGGCATCCCGCGGCCATGACCTTACCCGGCTGGCTGTCCACAAGCATGGAAGGCTGCTGTCGATACAGTGGAGAAGACATTGAAGATCATCGTCCTGGTCAAGCATGTACCGGACGCCCAGTTCGACCGTCACCTCAACGGGGAGCGCTACACGACGGACCGTGACGAAAGCATCCTGTCCGAGCTGGACGAATACGCGCTGGAGGCCGCACTGCAGCTGGCCGAGGCGCGGGGCGGCAGCAAGGCAGGCAACCAGGTCATCGCCCTGAGCATGGGACCTGCCGGCGCAGTCAACGCCGTGAAGAAGTCCCTGCAGATGGGCGCCACCGAGGGTGTGCACCTGACGGATGAGGCTTTGGCAGGCTCCGACGCCGCCGCTACTTCACTGGCGCTGGCTGCTGCTGTCCAGCGCCTGGGCCAGGACGGACCGGTGGACCTGATCATCACCGGCATGGCCTCTACCGACGGCGAAACCTCCCTGGTGCCCGCGCAGCTGGCCGAGCGCCTTGGCCTTCCCCAGGTCACGTTCGCTTCTTCCCTCGACGTGGACGGCGGGCGGCTTGTGGCACGCCGGGATGCGGACACAACCTCGGAAACGGTGGAAGCCGCCCTGCCCGCTGTGGTGTCCGTGACCGACCAGATCAACGAGCCCCGGTACCCCAACTTCAAGGGCATCATCGCCGCCAAGCGTAAGAGCATCACCACCCTGTCCTTGGCCGACATTGGAGTGGACGCCGCCCAGGTGGGGCACTCCGGTTCCTGGACCACCGTGGCCAGTGCGGAGGAGCGGCCGCCGCGCACCGCCGGCACCATCATCACCGACGAAGGCGACGCCGGCATCAAGCTGGTTGACTTCCTGGCCGCCCAGAAGCTGCTCTAAGAGGGATCACCGACATGGCAAAAGTACTTGTTTTTATTGACAACCCCGGCACTGCGCTCAAGAAGAGCAGCCTCGAGCTGCTGACCCTGGCCCGGTCCCTCGGCGAGAGCGTTGTGGCACTCAACGGCGAACTGCACGGGGACGTGTCCACCGCCTTCGCTGAATACGGTGTCAGCACGGTTTTCCGCCCCTCCGCACAGGACCTGGACGACTACCTCGTGGCGCCCAAGGCCGCGTACCTCGCGGCTGCTGCGCAGAGCGCCGGGGCCACGATCATCCTGCTCGACAACTCACCGGAGGGCAAGGAGATCGCCGCCCGGCTCGGCATCCGCCTCAACGCCGGCGTGATTACCGACGTCGTGGGCGTGGACGCTGACGGGACTGCGCACAAGTCCGTCCTTGCCGGTTCCTACAACACCGCCTGCAAGGCCAGCACTCCCGTTTCGGTGTTGACCGTCAAGGCCAACAATGTGACCCCCGAGCCGGCTGCCGCGGCCGGTACGCCGGAAACCGTTACCGTTGAGGTTCCGGCCGGCAGCACTGCTGCCGCCGCCCGGATCACGGCCCGCGAGCAGAAGGTGGCCAGTGGCCGCCCGGACCTCACCGACGCCCGCATCGTGGTGGCAGGCGGCCGCGGCCTGGACGGCGACTTCGGACCCGTCGAGGACCTCGCTGATGCCCTCGGAGCGGCCGTGGGAGCATCCCGCGCAGCTACCGACGCCGGCTGGATCAGCCACGATGCCCAGGTGGGCCAGACGGGTAAAACCGTGTCCCCCCAGCTTTACATCTCCGCAGGCATCTCCGGCGCCATCCAGCAAAAGGCCGGCATGCAGACCGCAAAGGTCATCGTGGCGGTGAACAAGGACGCCGAGTCACCCGTCTTCGAGATTGCGGACTTCGGCATCGTCGGGGACCTCTTCGACGTCCTTCCGCAGGCCACCGCAGAGATCAAGAAGCGTAAAGGCTGATTATTGACTGACTCAGCCAGCCAGGCGCAGAGCCCGTTCAATCCGGCCAGGGACCGGATTGGACGGGTGCTCTGTTTTGCGGCCCACCCGGACGACATCGACTTCGGCGCTGCCGGCACTATTGCCGCCTGGACCGCGGCCGGTGTCCAGGTCAGTTACTGCATCATGACCGACGGCGACGCTGGCGGCTTTGATCCGGCCCACCGGGCGGACATTATCGCCATGCGCGACGCCGAGCAGCGCCGGGCCGCCGAGCTGGTGGGAGTATCGGACATCCACTACCTCCATCAGCGTGACGGCTACCTCGAACCCTCACATGAGGTGATGCGCGGGGTGGTGAAGCTCATCCGCGAACTGCGTCCCGACGTCGTACTGGCCATGCATCCGGAACGGAACTGGCGCCGGATCCAGAAGAGCCATCCGGACCATTTGGCGGTGGGGGAGGCCGTGACCCGGGCCGTCTACCCGGCGCTGGAAAACCCGTTCGCCTATCCGGAGCTGGCCGAAGCCGGGCTGGCGGCGTACAAACTTCCCTGGCTCTGGCTGTACGCCGGGCCGGATGAGCGGGAAAACCACTTTGTTGACGTGACAGGGCACGTGGAGGCCAAACTGAAAGCCATCCACGTCCACGTCAGCCAGCATCCCGACGTGGAGGCCATGGAGGCAGCAGTGCGCAGGGGCATGCACGTCAATGCGGAACGTGCCGGACTGCCGGCGGGCCACAGTGCCGAAGCGTTCCATGTGGTAGCGGTCAACGGGCCGGGAACTATCGCCGGTTTCTGAACCGGTTGCCAACGACGACGCCCCGCGGCCTTCCTTCCGGAAGACCGCGGGGCGTCCCTTGGTCCATGCTGACCGTCCGCGGCGCGCCGTCTGCGGCTATGCGCCGAGCGGAGCAGCGGCGACGGTGGGCAGCGTGGGTGACTTGGATCCGCCAACGGGCTCCACCGTGATCCCCAGCGAGGCGGCAGAGGCGATGCCCTCCACCACGGCAGGCTTGGACAGTGCCTCGGCGTCCATCAGGCCCTGCGAGACCGGTGCCGACCCGTCCTTCGGGATCAGCCACATCTGGTAGACCTTGCCTTCGGGCGGGGCCGGAACACCGTTCATCTTGACCACCAGGGCGTCCTTGGAGGATGAGACCAGGACCGTGGCGGTGCCGCCGGCGGCCACCGGTACTGAGGCTTCGCGGACGTCATCGGCGCGGATCACCTGGTTCAGCGGGTTGTTCTGGTCCGCAATATAGGATCCGACGCCGACACCGCCCAGGGCGATCGCCGCCGCGGCCGCGATACCCGCCAGCCAGCGGCGGGTTCCGGCCGGACGCCGCCGTTCCTCCCGGCGCTGCCGGGCCTTGGCGAGCTCGTCGCCGGGGCCGTCCAGGAACGGGTCCTTTTGCGCCGGCAACGAGGAGGGGGAAGGATCTGCCGCGGCCGGCTCGGGGCCGGGGGCTTGTGACGGCAGTTGGGCCGGTAACTGGGCCGCGATCCGGTCGAAAAGACCGGCCGGTGGCTCCTCCTCCACCCTGAACGTCCGGGTAAGCGTTTCCCTGGACTGGCGTACGCGTTCGAAAAATGAGGCGCGTTCGGCTGCGGGTGCCGTTGCAAGGTACTCCTCGATGGAGCGGCGTTCCTCGTCCGTTATTGCATCCAGGGCATACAGCTCGGCCAGGTCAACGGCGCGGCCGGAAGCCAGGTCAGCGGCGACGGTATCGCCGAAGGCACCGGAGCGGCCTGCCCGTCCATGGTTCATTTCTGTCATATCAACTCACCCCCAAACAAGTCTTCAAGCGGATCAGTCCGTCGCGGATGCGGGACTTCACGGTGGGAACTGCAGCGTTCAGCCGTTCGGCGACTTCCCGGTACGTCAGGCCGCCGTAGTAGGCCAGGCGGACAGATTCCTGTTGCGTCTCAGTCAGCGTTCCGAGGCACCGGACCACGGCCTCGGCTTCGAGCCTGCTGCCCACTTCGTCGGAGACGGTGTCGTGGTCGATGTCCTGGGTGCTGGCCCCGTAACGGGCTTCCCGGTCCGTGGCCGACTGTGCGGACCGGACCCTGTCCACGGCGCGCCGGTGGGAAATGGTCATGAGCCAGGAAAGCGGGCTGCCGGCAGCGGGATCGAAACGGCCCGCGTTCTGCCAGACCTGCAGGAAGACTTCCTGGGTGGTGTCTTCGCTGAGTTCGGCATCGATCAGGACCCTGTGCGCCATGCCATAAACCCGGCGGGACGTCAGCTGGTAAAACTCCGCAAAGGCTGCCCGGTCGCCCTGGGAAATCTGCCCCAGGAGGACTGCGAGCCGTTGACTGAGCTCTGCCGGCGTGTCTGTGACCGCGGGAGCATCGGGAGTATCCATCACTACCAAGCATAAGTCTCCAGGAGGTGAATCCTCCGCCGTGCCGCCGGTGATGCCCCGGCTGGTCCTGGAATCTGCCCGAAGAAGTGTCACCTGCCGCTCCTTGATCGCTAATGGACTGTTCTCAAGAGGGATTCGGCACAGCCGGGCGCGTGGATGGGGCAAGGCCAAATAATGTTTCAGCTGCAGATCCCCGCGCTGGTTCCGGCGTATCCGGCCCGGTAGCCAGGCGTGCCTGATCTCCCGGCTTGGGCGGGCCTAGATCCGGGCGCCGGCGAAGCCCTGCTGGCGCCACGCTTCGTAAACGGCTATGGAGGCGGCATTGGCCAGGTTGAGGGAGCGCAGGGCCGGCAGCATGGGCAGCCGCACGGTTGCGGTGACGTGGGGATCCGTTTTCAGTTCCGCGGGCAGCCCCACGGATTCCCGCCCGAACATCAGCACGTCGCCGGGCTGGTAGGCGATATCCGTGTAGCTTGCTGTCCCGTCCGACGTGAAAGCATAGACACGCTCAGGCTGAAGATGCTGCCAGGCATCCTCAATGGTCCGGTGCACGGTGACGACGGCGAGGTCGTGGTAATCGAGCCCGGCGCGGCGGAGCTTCGCGTCGGAGAAGTCGAACCCCAAGGGCTCCACCAGGTGCAGCTCAGCGCCGGTGATGGCGGCCAGCCGGATGGCGTTGCCGGTATTGCCGGGGATTTCGGGTTCGTGGAAGAGGATGCGGAACACCATCCCATCCTAGTCAACCCGGTCAGTGCATGCCGCGTAGCAACCGGGCCAGTACTGGCACGTTGACGGTATTGGGGGCCGGCCCGGACGCCAGGAACTCCTTGACGCCCCGCACCATTCCGGCCGCGTTGACGATCCGGACGGTCTCCAGCCCGCCGGAGGACCGGCGATGGTCGTCGATCACCGGCTCGTGCAGGTTGCCGTGCGGGCTCTGGACCACGGTCCAGCCCGTGACGTTCAATTCGGGGAAGACGTCCTGCATGGCGCGGACGATATGCGCCAGCTGCGGCGGGGCAATGGAGCGGCCGCCGTGGTTCAGCGTCCTGCCGTCCCAGGCATAGGCTCCTTTGGGCAGCAGCATGGAGCCGATGAGTGCCAGCCGGTATCCGGACAGCACCGCATGGTCGATGTGGCTGTTGTCCGCCGGCGACTGGAGTCCGTTGATCAGGCGGGCCGCCGGAATGGCCGGCAGTACCTGGCGGGTCAGGAGCTGGACTGTTCGCATCTCGCGCTGGATCCGGGCTTCTGCCCCGAAAATGCCGCGTTTCCGCGGCATGCCGTGCACCTGCTGGCTAGCCTGCGCCAACGGAATCAAGGGAACGCCGCCGTCCGCTCCCGAACTGTAAGGGGGGACGTAGACAGGCGGGTCGCCGGCGGTGTTCCGGGTGCCGCCGGTCTTGTGCACGGTGGCCGAAGCCCTGCTGCCCGCCGGCGGTGCATCAAAGTGTGGCTCGGCATCGGGTATGCCGGCGGTTCCTGCGGCGTAGGAGCGGTCGTACGCTTTCCGCCGCTGCGGGTCGATCAGGGTTTCATAGGCGCTTGTCACCCGGCGGAATGCGGCAGGATCCCCGCCATGGTCGGGGTGGGCCAGGCGGGCGGCGCGCCGATAGGCCACCTTGATTTCCTTCTCGGTGGCGGTGACTGCCACGCGAAGCACCTGGTAGTGGGAGTTGCTCTCGGTCAAGCACGCATCCTTCGTGTTGAAACGGCCGGTCCGCGGAGGGCAGCCCTGTCCGGCCAGCTTATCGGCCCTTGATCTGACAACGTCCGTGCCGGCGTTCCGGGTTCCCGGCCGGGGCGGGATCAGGCGGAGTTTAGACTCGTGAAAGATAACTGCCGGGCAGCGGGCAAAGAATGGCAGGTCAGGGAACACAATGGGGGAGGACATGGAAAAGCCGACGACGGCGGCACGGGCCGGCAGGGTCCGGACGGGACGGTTGCCGCTGGCGGCAGCGGTTCTCGCCTCCGTGCTGACCGCCGGCTGCAGCGTTGGCGTTCCCGACCCCTCCGCACCTCAACCTGTGGAAACCGCCTCAGTACTTGCCACCCCCACCATCACGCCGGGCCACGATGCTGAGGCAGTGGCGGCGCAGGACTTGCCCTTCGCGTCCGGCGGCATCCTCGCCCGCGGAGTTCCGGTAGGCATCTCGGACGGTCTGAAGGACGCCCCTGGCTGGACGATGGTCAAGGACAACGTGGCCGGCGAAAGCCACTACCTCAAGGCAGACGGGTGCCTCGTTGCCGCAAAGGTCCGTACCAACCAGGAGGTGCTGGCGCAGGGTGATGACCGCGGGTCAACACTTGCCCTCTTTCAGTACCTCGATCCCACCATCCTCCCTGAGTACCTGAAGGCCGCCACGCTGCGATGGGGCGGCGACGAATCCACTCCGGGCCACGCGGTGGAGGTGCTGGTCCTGGAAGAGGCTGCCGCGCCAGGGGGCAGGGCAGCTACGGTGCTTGCCAGGCTCTTCGCCACCTCGGGATCGTCAATCTACGTTTCTGTTTCATGCCCGGATGCGTCCGCCCTGGCCTCGGCCAGGGCGGACGCTGTGCGGTTCCTGCCGGTCCTGCCTCCTTCGGCCTAGATCCCCGACGGCCGGGCAGCAGCCTGCTGGGCGAGCCTGTTGAGCGCGAGGGCGCCAACCAGCAGCCCGAAGTCGCGCAGCGCCACGTCGAAGAATGCTCCGAGCAACAGGAGGTTCACGATGATTCCGCACAGCCACGCTGCCACCAGGAGTGATCCGAACTTCGGCCGGACCGCCACTGCGATGCCCGCGACGACTTCCACTACGCCCACCACGTACATAAAGGTCTGGGCAGGCAAGGGCACCAGCGCCGTGGCCTGGGGCGCGAGGTACATGGTCCAGTCCGTCAGGATGTTCGTGAACTTGTCGAGCCCAAAGAGGATCGGCGCGACGGTGAAGACAGTCCGCAGCAACAGGAATGCCTGCCGGGCAGGCTCCGTGGTGGTGGTGTTGGCGCGCAGTGCTGATGTGGTTTTCACAACTGACTCCTTCTAAAAGTAGGTTCCCCCATTTTAGAAACTAGGAGGGTCTATAATCAATACATCTTGACTTTGGATTGGTGGAGCAATGGCCAGACTTCCCTGGGCGAACCGCATGGCAGCGCTTGCCTCCCTCGGCGATGAAAAGCGCCGCCAGCTTTTTGAACTTGTGGTGTCTTCCCCCGGCGCAGTGGGCCGTGACGACGTTGCGCAGCGTGCCGGAATTCCCCGGAGCACCGTTTCCTTCCACTTGGACCGCCTGGTGCAGGACGGCCTGCTGGCGGTCGAATTTCACAAGCCGCCAGGGAAAACGGGACCCGGCTCGGGGCGTCCAGCCAAGATGTACCGTCCTGTCGCCGACGAAATCGGGGCCTCCGTGCCGGACCGGAACTACGATCTTGCCGGGGAACTGATGGCCGCCGCCATCGAAAAATCCACCACTGGGGGGGAGCCTATTGACGATACGCTGCCGGCGGAGTCGTACCGCAAGGGGGAGGCCATGGCAGAGGGGGCTGCGACCCTCGAGGACTTCCTGGCCCAGGCCGGCTACCGGCCCCAACCGGACGGTGACGGGGGTTTCCTCCTGCCCAATTGCCCTTTCCACCGTCTCTCGGACAAACATCCCGGGGTGGTGTGCACCATGAACGGGGCGTTCCTGCAGGGGGCGGCAGACCGCCTGGACGCCTCCGGCGGCAGGGTGGTGCCCGCCGACGTGCCCGGCCACTGCTGCGCAAGGATCACGCCGCCCACCTGACCGGTCAGGGCACGGCGGCTAGAATTGCAGGGTGCCCGTTTACCTCGATCATGCTGCCACCACACCTCTTTCTCCGGAAGCGCTGGCTGCCCTGACGCGTGAACTTGCCCGCACCGGCAACCCCTCATCCCTTCACGGCTCGGGCCGCCGCGCCCGCCGGGCAGTGGAAGACGCCCGCGAAGCCATTGCTGCAGCGGCCGGTGCGCACCCCTCAGAAGTGATATTTACGTCCGGCGGCACTGAATCGGACAATCTCGCGGTGAAGGGGCTGTACTGGTCGCGCGTGGGCGAAAAGCCGGCGCGGCGGCGCATCCTGTGTTCCGCCGTCGAACATCATGCAGTGATGGACACAGTGGAGTGGCTGGAGCGGCACGAAGGTGCAGACGTCACCTGGCTCCCGGTGGACAGTGACGGGGCGGTGGATCTGGCCGTCCTGGAAGCTGAACTTGCCCGTGACCCGGAGTCGGTGGCGTTGGTCACCGTGATGTGGGCCAACAACGAAGTGGGGACCATCCAGCCCATCCACCGCGTGGTGGAACTTGCCCACGCGGCCGGCGTTCCCGTTCACTCGGACGCCGTGCAGGCCTTCGGCTCCGTGCCGGTGGACTTCAAGGCATCTGGCCTGGACGCCATGTCCATCTCCGGGCACAAGATCGGTGGACCCGTGGGAGTGGGTGCCCTGCTGCTGGGGAGGTCGGTCAAACTCACCCCGGTCCAGCATGGCGGCGGGCAGGAGCGCGATGTCCGCTCCGGCACGCTGGACACCGCCTCGATCGCCGCTTTTGCTGCAGCCGCGGAGAATGCAACTGCCAACCTTGCCGCGGAATCTGCCCGGATAGCCGCCCTCCGCGACCGGCTGATCGACGGCGTCCGGGAGCGGGTGCCCGAAGCCGTCCTGCGTGGCGCACCCGGGAACGGCCGGCTGCCCGGCAACGCACACTTCACCTTCCCCGGCTGCGAGGGGGACTCACTGCTCTTCCTGCTGGACCTCGCAGGAGTGGAATCGTCCACGGGGTCAGCCTGCACCGCGGGCGTCCCGCGGCCCTCCCACGTGCTGCTCGCTATGGGACTGGACGAGGAAACAGCGCGCGGAGCCCAGCGCTTCACCCTGGGGCACTCCTCTAGCGGTGAGGACGTGGACGCGCTGCTGGCCGCCCTTCCGGACGCCTATACCAGGGCCCGTCAGGCGGGAATGGCGGGCCATGAGTCTTCCATTCAAACCGCCGGCACGGTGGCCCGCCAGGGTATGGGCGGCCGCTGAGAGTGTGCTTGCGGGCAGGCCGTAGAATAGATAGGCGAAGATCGTTTCCGGAGCGTCAATTTCTCCCCGGCAGCAATTTCAGCCAGCAGATTCGGCCAGCACTGGCAGCAAGCACCGGCCAGGAGCCGGAACCATCCAACAGGAAGCCACCATGCGAGTTCTAGCAGCCATGAGCGGCGGCGTTGATTCCGCCGTTGCCGCCGCCCGCGCCGTCGAGGCGGGGCACGACGTCGTCGGCGTCCACCTGGCGCTGTCGCGCATGCCCGGTACGCTGCGCACTGGAAGCCGGGGCTGCTGCACCATCGAAGACTCGCGCGACGCCTGGCGCGCCTGCGACGTCTTGGGTATTCCTTACTATGTGTGGGATTTCTCTGAACGCTTCAAGGAAGACGTCGTCCAGGACTTCATCGACGAATACGCCGCCGGCCGCACCCCCAACCCGTGCATGCGCTGCAACGAGCGGATCAAGTTCGCCGCGTTGCTGGAAAAGGCCATCGCACTGGGCTTCGATGCCGTCTGCACCGGGCACTACGCCAAGGTCATCGAGGACGCGGACGGCAACCGGGAACTCCACCGGGCCGCGGACTGGGCCAAGGACCAGAGCTACGTGCTGGGCGTCCTGACGCACGAGCAGCTCAAGCACTCCATGTTCCCGCTTGCTGACACCCCCTCCAAGGCTGAAGTTCGTGCGGAAGCTGAGCGGCGCGGCCTGTCCGTGGCCAACAAGCCTGACAGCCACGACATCTGCTTCATCCCCGACGGTGATACCGCCGGGTGGCTCGCGGAAAAGATCGACATGACAACCGGCGACATCGTGGACGAAACCGGTGCCAAGGTGGGGGAGCATCCCGGCGCCAACGCTTTCACTGTGGGCCAGCGGCGCGGGCTGAAGCTGGGCACGCCGGCTGCTGACGGGAAGCCGCGCTTCGTCCTGGAAATCCGGCCCAAGGAAAACAAAGTGGTGGTGGGTCCCGAGGCGCTGCTCGCAATTGATGAAATCCGGGGCATCAAGGTGTCCTGGGCGGGTCTGCCCATCGCCGAGGTGGAAACCGGCCAGGACTTCGACTGCTACGCGCAAGTGCGTGCCCACGGGGATCCGGTGCCGGCGACGGCACGCATGGAGGTGGTCGGAGATGACGCGTCCGGGCAGCTGGTGGTCCGCCTGACCGATCCCCTTCGTGGTGTGGCACCGGGGCAGACAGTTGTCCTCTACCAGGGCAGCCGCGTCCTGGGCCAAGCCACTATCGACGCCGCCCGTTCGCTCCAGCGCGCCGAACTTTAGATCCGCAGCTTCCTGAACGCCGTCCCGGTTCCGCCGGGGCGGCGTTTTTGTTGCCCTCCAGCCCCCTTCTGGGTGCAAGCCGCGGGCTGTACTGCTGCAAGGTAAATTTTGTGTCTCAACTCACTAAATGGGCCGCCGTGAGGGTTGACTCTCTGATTGAATCGAGGCATCAGCACAGCGTGCTCCCGCTTGGCAAAAGGTATCCAGCAGTGGCTGGCGGACACGTACTCATCGAACAGAAAGTTCACAGATGACGAAGAGCATCAAGGCACTGCACGGCGCTATCGCGCTGGCAGGCATTTCCGCGCTCGCACTGACGGCCTGCACGGGCCCGTCCGGCGGTGGCGGTGGCAGCACGGCATCGGGGAATGGAAGCAGCGGCAGCGTCATTGCGTACGGCACCACCGACAAGGTCACCGCACTGGATCCCGCGGGCTCGTACGACAACGGCTCCTTCATGGTGATGAACCAGATCTACTCCTTCCTGATGAACTCCAAGCCCGGCGGCGCAGAACCTGCGCCAGACCTGGCGGAATCTGGCTCCTTCACCAAACCCACCGAGTTCACGGTCAAGATGAAGACCGGCCTCAAATGGGCCAATGGACACGTGCTGGACTCCAAAGACGTAAAGTTCTCGTTCGACCGCCAGACCAAGATTGCCGATCCCAACGGTCCTGCATCACTGCTGACCAACATCGAGTCCATTGCCACGCCTGATGCCGGCACGGTGGTATTCACGCTTAAACAGCCAAATGACCAAACGTTCGCGCAGATCCTGCAGAGCCCGGCAGCTCCGATTGTGGACGATGAGGTCTTCCCGGCGGACAAACTTCTCGCCGACGAGGAGATTGTCAAAGCCAAGGCGTTCTACGGCCAGTACGTCATTGATTCCTACAGCAAGAACACGCTGGTGAGCCTGTCGGCCTGGCCCGATTACCAAGGTGTCCTGGGCAAGCCGGCCAACGGCGGGGCCACCATCAAGTACTACACCGACCAGACCAACATGAAGTTGGAGGTCAAGGGCGGACAGATCGATGTAGCCAACCGCAGCCTCAGCGCTACGGACATCGACGACCTCAAAAAGGACTCCAACGTCAAGGTCAATATCGGGCCCGGTGGTGAGATGCGCTACATCGTCTTCAACTTCGACACCATGCCCTTCGGCGCAAAGACGCCGGAAGCAGATCCGAAGAAGGCGCTGGCAGTCCGCCAGGCCGCAGCCAACCTTGTGGACCGCCAAGCTATTTCGGACCAGGTCTACAAGGGCACCTACCTGCCCATGTGGTCCAACGTCCCCTCGGGTTTCCTGGGTGCCAACGAGTCCTTCAAGCAGGCCTACGGGGACGGCTCGGGCAAGCCCAGCCTCGACAAGGCCAAGAAAGCCATGTCCGACGCCGGTATCACCAGCCCCGTGAATATCAAGCTGCAGTACAACCCGGACCACTACGGCAAGTCCTCAGGTGACGAGTACGCCATGGTCAAGGACCAGCTGGAGAAGAGTGGCCTCTTCACTGTGGATCTGCAGTCCACGGAGTGGGTCACGTACAACGCGGCGTCCAAGAAGGACAGCTACCCGGTCTTCCAGCTCGGCTGGTTCCCGGACTTCAGCGACCCGGACAACTACCTGACGCCGATGTTCCCGAAGGGCGGTTTTTTTAAAAACCACTACTCCAACACTGATGTGGAAGCGCTGATCGCCAAGCAGCTTGTCACCGCCGACAAATCAGAGCGTGAGAAGACCATCCAGGACGTCCAGAACCAGTTGGCCAAGGACATCTCCACGCTGCCTCTGCTGCAGGGCGCGCAGGTTGCCGTGTCCGGGACCAGCGTGAAGGGCGTGGAGTCCACGCTGGATGCATCCTTCAAGTTCCGGCTGGGCACCGTTTCCAAGTAATCAGCAACACACCAGCGTAGGAGGCGGGGCCCTAGCGGTCCTGCCTCCTACCTGTTGGCCCCCAGACTCGTCGTTTCCATATCAAGCAGGGACAGCATGGCCACAATGATCGATACGCCGCCGCCAACGGTTGCGCCAGCCAAATCAAAATCCGCGGGAGGTGGCCTTGGGAGATACATCCTGATCCGCTTCCTGCTCATTTTCCCGACAATATTCATCCTCGTCACCCTGGTTTTCTTTCTGATGCGGATCACCGGCGATCCCATCACTGCAGCCCAGGGCGGACGCCTTCCCCAGGAGCAGATTGACGCGCTGATTCACCAGGCCGGCTACGACCGGAACCTCTTCATTCAGTACATCGAGTACCTCGGCCACATCGCCACGGGCAACTTTGGCAGGACCATCTCAGACGGGCGGCCCGTCATTGAGATGCTGGCTACTTTCGGCGCAGCCACGCTGGAACTGAGCGTTAACGCCTTATTGGTGGCGCTGCTCGTGGGAATTCCGCTGGGGATGTTCGCCGCGCACAAACGCGACAAGGTTCCCGACGCCTTCCTGCGGCTGTTCGCGATCCTCTGCTATGCCACCCCCGTTTTCTTCGCGGGCCTGCTGCTGAAGCTGATTTTTTCCGTGGGCCTGGGCTGGTTCCCGGTTGCGGGCCGCGCTTCCACCACAACGGAACTGGCAATGGGCAGGCTGGCAGCGCCCACCGGCATCTACTGGCTGGACGCCCTGCGCAGCAGCGATCTGGCGGCGTTTGGCGATATTGTCCATCACGCAGTCCTGCCCGCCGTCGCGCTGGGTTTGCTCACAGCCGGCGTCTTCCTGCGCCTGGTCCGCACTAACGTGATCGGCACCCTGGGCAAGGATTATGTTGAGGCAGGCCGGTCCCGCGGAGTCAGCGAATACCGGCTTGTCACCAAGCACGCCTATAAGCCGGCCCTGATCCCCATCATCACCGTCATGGGTTTGCAGATCGCGCTCATGCTCGGCGGCGCAGTGCTGACCGAGACCACTTTTGAATGGAAAGGCCTCGGGTATCAACTGGCGCAGTACCTCACCGCGCGGGACTTTGTGGCCGTCCAGGGCATAGTGATGCTGCTGGCTGTCATTGTGGCGGTCACCAATTTCGTGGTGGATATTGCCGCCGCCCTGATCGATCCGCGGGTGAGGTACTGATGAAGACGGAAGCCCTGCCCCATCCCAAGAAGCCATTGCTTGACCGGCTGCCGGTCGCGTCCCACATCCGCCAAAGCGTTGGTTTGCAGCGCACGATGCTACTCATCGGCGTCGTGCTGTGCGTCATTTTTGTGGTGGCCGCAATATTTGCGCCGCTGCTGGCACCCTACGGATACTCCCAGATTTCCGATGACGCCGGCTCGTTCCCGGCCCAAGCCGAACCTGGCGGCAAGCATCCATGGGGCACAACTGTTGGCGGCTATGACGTCCTCTCCCGCGTTATTTGGGGATCGCAGACAGCAGCGGCGGTGCTGGTGGCTGCCGTGTTGATGTCCATCTTCCTTGGGGTCTTCCTCGGACTCATCAGCGGCTACGTTGGCGGCTGGCTGGACCGGGTCCTGGTGGTGATCGCAGACGCCATTTACGCATTCCCCACGCTCCTTGTGGCGATCGTTATGTCCATCGCCATCAACAAGGGCCAGTCCAGTTTCTGGGGCGGAATCCTCGCCTGCGGGCTGGCGATCACGGCAGTGTTTGTCCCACAGTATTTCCGGGTGATCCGTGCTGAAACAATTCGGCTTAAGGCCGAACCCTTCGTTGAATCAGCCCAGGTTGTTGGCGCCTCCAGTGCAAGGATCATTGGCCGGCATATCTTCGCCAACGCCACCAGGACCCTGCCTCTGATCTTCACGCTCAACGCCTCCGAGGCCATCCTCACCCTTGCCGGCCTGGGCTTCCTGGGCTTTGGCATCGAGCCAAGCTCCGCAGCCGAATGGGGATTTGACCTGAACAAGGCACTGTCCGATGCATCCTCCGGTATCTGGTGGACCGGCGTGTTCCCCGGCTTAGCCATTGTGCTGACGGTGGTGGGGCTGACCCTGATGGGCGAGAGCATCAACGACCTGAACGATCCGCGGCTCCGTGGCCGCAAACGCGCCGGCGGCAGCTCCGCGGCGTCCGTGGCTACAGCGGCCATCGCAGCAGATGTGAGGAACTCATGACCGTCAACATCGATCCACCGCCGGGACAAGGGGCCGGCGCCGGCCATCCCGTTCTCGACATCGACCACCTCAAGGTCACATTCGCTACCGATTCAGGTGATGTCCACGCAGTGAAGGATGTCAGCCTCGAAGTCAGGAAGGGCGAAGTGCTGGCGATCGTGGGGGAGTCGGGGTCCGGCAAAACGGTCACCGCCAAAACCATCCTGGGCCTGCTTCCCGAGACCGCCACCAGTTCGGGCACAGTGCTGATTAACGGGGCCAACGTGATCAGCGTCAGCGCCGCGCGGCTGCGCCAGATCCGCGGCCGCGACGTGGCCATGGTGTTCCAGGAACCGTCCACGGCACTGAACCCGGTGTTCACTGTGGGCTGGCAGATCGCCGAAGGCATCCGGGCCCATGCGGGCAGCGGCGGTGGAAAGAGGGTTTCGGGCAAGGAAGCGAAATCCCGCGCCATCGAAGCGCTCCGCAAAGTAGGCATCCCCGATCCCGAGCACCGCGTCAACTACTATCCCCACCAGTTCTCCGGCGGCCAGAAGCAGCGGGTGGTCATCGCAGCGGCACTGGCACTGAATCCCGGCCTGATCGTGGCGGACGAACCCACCACCGCCCTGGATGTCACAGTCCAGGCCGAGATCCTGGAGCTGCTCCGGGACCTGCGCGACAAGTACGGCACGTCCATTGTGCTGATCACGCACAACATGGGCGTGGTGGCCGACCTCGCCGACCGTGTGGTGGTGATGTACCAAGGCGACGTGGTGGAGGAAGCGCCGGCGCGGAGGCTGTTTGCTGAACCGCGGCAGGACTACACGCGCAAGCTCCTCGCCGCGGTGCCGCACCTGGGGCACAATTCTGCGTCCGAGGGACTGACCAGCCGTGCCCACCAGGACGAGGAGATCCTGGTGGAAGCCGACAACCTGACCATCGAGTATCCGGGCAGGCTGGGAACACCGGCCTTCAAGGCCGTGGACGGGGTGAGTTTCACCGTGTCCCGGGGAGAGGTCTTCGGGCTCGTAGGGGAATCCGGGTCCGGAAAGACCACCATCGGACGGGCCATCGCCGGGCTGAACAGGACCACGGGCGGCAGCCTCCGCGTGCTGGGGTACGAAATGCTCAACCTGAAGGAGCGGACCTTCAAACCGCTCCGGAAGGACATCGGCTTCGTCTTCCAGGACCCCGCCGCCTCCTTCAACCCGCAACTGACCATCGGGGAATGCATCGCCGAACCCATGGTGATCCACACCAAGCCGAGCCCGGCACAGGCGCGCAAACGTGTCGGTGAGTTGCTCGAGTCAGTCCAGCTGCCGGCGTCGTACGCAAGACGCTACCCGCACGAACTGTCCGGCGGGCAGCGCCAGCGGGCCTCTCTGGCACGGGCCCTGAGCCTTAACCCGCGGCTGCTGATAGCTGACGAGCCGACGTCGGCACTGGACGTTTCGGTGCAGGCGAAGGTTCTGGAGCTGTTCAGGGACATCCAGCAGGAGTTCGGCTTCGCCTGCCTGTTCATCAGCCATGACCTTGCGGTGGTGGACATCCTGTCCCAGTGGGTGGGCGTGCTGTACAAGGGCAGGCTGGTGGAACAGGGCATCGGCAGCCAGGTCATGGGAAACCCGCAGCACGACTATACGCGGCGGCTGATTGCCTCCCTGCCGGTACCCGACCCCCAGGAACAGGCGCGGCGGCGGGAAGAAAACAGGGCACTGCTCGGTATCTGACGGACCACTGGCCCACGAGCCAAGGCCCGCTGCGCCACGCGGGCAGCGGGCCTTGGGGCTGGCCCGAAGCCAGCGCCGGTGCCGGCGCAATGCCGGCACCGGCGCTTAACAGCCGGTTGATTCCTTCGGCTGCCCATAGACTTGAACCATGACGCAGCACAACCTTCACGCTCCTGACTCCGACGACTACGATCCCTCAGCCAGCTCCCTGGCCGGCCAGGTGGACCAGTCGGTGATGGCTGAACTGCTGTCCATCCGTTCCAGCATCGACAACATCGACGCCACGCTGGTCTACCTCCTGGCCGAGCGCTTCAAGGCAACCCAGAAAGTGGGCTTCCTCAAGGCTGCCCACCGGCTCCCCGCCGGCGACCCCGGCCGCGAGGCGGCGCAGATCGCCAGGCTCCGCAAGCTGGCCGAAGACGCACACCTTGACCCCGCATTCGCGGAAAAGTTCCTGAATTTCATCATCGGCGAGGTCATCCGGCATCACGAGGCAATCGCCGAAGACCACCAGGCAGCCTCGGGACAGCACCCCCAGGCATCAGCCCTCGCGTGACCGGCGAACGGCACGAACCCGGCCCTGCAACCGGCGCGGGTGCGGCACCGCCGCAGGAAGTGACGGCCACCGGCCTGGGCCCCTGGCCGGGGGAAGACCCGGTGGAAGCAGCTAAAATTATCCGGGGTGAGCTGGGCAGCCCGCACCTTCCGTTCCTTGCCGAACTGCCGGACCGGGGCGTCGGCTCAGACGCCCTGGGACGTACGGCCGCCATGCTGGAAGAACTTGCCGTTGACGTGCAGCCCTACGGTTGGCGACTCGTGGACCGGCCCGGCAAGGACTTCCGCCGTGCTGCCTCCGCCCTGGCCACCGACATCAACGTCCTCGCCGATGTAGCCGGTGCCGAGGACAATCCCGCTGCCGAATTCAAAGTGCAGCTGGTGGGACCGCTCAGCCTGGCAGCCGGCCTGCACCTGCACAACGGCGAGCGTGCCCTGATCGACTACGGTGCCCGGCGGGACCTTGCCGCCTCACTCGCTGCCGGCGTGGGCCGCTACCTCTCCCGGGTGGCGGCAGCGGTTCCCGGTGCCCGGCTGGTGGTCCAGATCGATGAGCCCGATATTTCGGCAGTACTGGCCGGCACGATCCCCACCGCCAGCGGCTACCGCACCCTGCGGGCGGTCCCCTCCTCAGAAGCGCGGGAATCCTGGCGGGTGGTGCTGGACGCTTTGCGCGCGGCCGGTGCCGCGGAGATCGTGATTTCCGTTCCCGAGGTGGAGGCCCCGTTCGAACAGATCCTGGCCGCCGGAGCGGACGGTATTGCTGTTCCGCTGAGGGCTTTGACTTCCCGCCAGTGGGAGCAGCTGGCGGGAGCGGCGGAGGCAGGCAAGCGGCTCTGGATCGGTGTGTTGGACGCCGCAGGGGAGTCGCTGCCCAAAGTCCCTGGCTGTGTTGACGCCGTGTGGCGTCCGTGGCGGCAGCTGGGCCTGTCCCCTGAGGGGCTAAGCACCGTGCGGGTTACACCCTCGTCGGGACTCGCCGCCCGTACACCCGGACAAGCCACGGCAGTCCTCGGCCGGCTCACCCAGATAGCGGACGGGCTCAACCAGCTGGCGCAGGGCTAGGGCGTCAGACCCGGTTTTCCCAGCGGTCCGGCTGGGCGTAGCGCGGCAGGAAGCTCTGCGCGGAGCTTCCTCCGGTGTAGGGGCGCAGCCGGTAGTCAAAGCTGCCCGCATAGACCAGGACCAGGCCGATTTGGGGCTGGATCACCTTGACCTGGATGCGGTGCCTGCCGTTGCTTCCTTCGGCCGGGTCCCACCACTGCTCCGCATAGGCTTTCGCATCCAGTGCGGCGGGAAGCGGAATGCGGAGGCGGCCAAGAAACAGCCTCGAGGCTTCCGACACCCCGCGAAGCCGTCCCTCCGCCGTGACGCTCAGGTTCAGGTCCGTCACCAGGCGCCGGTACCGGCCAACATAATCAACCAGCTGGTGTGCCCCGTTCCGGCGGGTCCCGCTGGTGGTGTCCTGGAAGATCCGCGTGCGCCCGGGAAACCGGATTTCGCGGCGGGCCGTCAGGCTGGACCGGCCAAAGGGATCCTGGTGTGCGTGGTTCTCGATCCGGAACGGGACGTTCTCCCCGTACTCGGGAAAGAACGCTTCCTCACCGCCGGTGAGCCGCAGCAGGGGACGCAGCCAGTCCTGCCGGCAGCCCACCACGTCGAAGGTCCCCTCGCCCACACCGTACTGGCCGGAGCCCGGGGCGAGCGAAAAGTACTCCTGCAGTTCGGGCTGCAACCGGCCGTAGTCCGGTCCGAGGACCTGCTGGTATATGGGAATGTTCATGGAGGAACCTCCTCGTGACGCGGGCGGACAGGGGGCTTGCCGGACGTTCACAATCTACCTGCCGCCTTGAGCCTGATGTACATGTCGGCCAGCCGGGGCGGCAGTTCCTGCGGCTCTGCGTCCACCACCTCCACACCTTGCCGGCGAAGCTCTGCCGTCACTGCTGCCCGCTGCAGGAGCGAGCGTTCGGCGGCGGCTGCCCGGAAGACGCCGGCGGCACTGTCACGCTCCTGCAGCATCAGGCCGAGCTGGGGGTCCCGCACCGCTGCCACCACCACAACATGCTGACGGGCCAGTTGTGCAGCGGTGGGAATCAGGCCTTCCTCGGGTGCGCCGCCGTCCAGTGAGGTCAGCAGCACCACCAGGGACCGGTGCGCGGATACGGCGCGTACCTGCGCCGGGATTGCCTGCCAGTCCAGTTCGATGAGTTCGGCTTCCAGCGGCGCCATGGCCTGGACCAGTTGGCCCAGGAGGTTGCCCTGACCCGCTGATCCGGCCCTGGCCCGGGTGCGCCGGTCGAACGCCAGGAAATCAACCCTGTCCCCGCCCCGTTCGGCGAGGACACCCAGGAGCAGGGCGGCTTCCATGCCGGTGTCCAGCCGTGGCTCGTCGCCGATCCTCGCTGCGGATGTCCGCGATGTATCCAGGAGCATCACAACGCGGCGGTCGCGTTCCGGCCGCCAGGTGCGCACCACCACCGCGGATCGCCGGGCTGTTGCACGCCAGTCGATGGACCGGACGTCGTCGCCGCGGACGTAGTCACGCAGGGAGTCGAATTCCGTGCCGGCACCCCTGATCTGCACTGCAGCCTTGCCGTCCAGTTCGCGGAGCTTCCGCAGCTTGGAGGGCAGGTGCCGCCGGGAATGGAAGGGAGGGAGGACCCGCAACAGCCCGGGGCAGTCGATGGTCCGCTGGCGGGCCGCCAGCAGCAGCGGTCCGAAGCTTCGCACAGTGACATGCGGTGCCTTGAGGTCTCCACGCCGGATCGGCCGCAGGCGCACGGTTACCCGGCGGCTTTCATCGGCCGGAACCTCAAGATCCTGTACCGGATGCCGGGCTCCTGCAGAGGGCTGCCAGGCATCGCGGAGCGTTCCGCGCAGCCGCCGGCCGCCGTCGTTGGTCACGGTGAGTACGGACTCGGCGGTCCCATGCAAAGTCACGTTGCCAAGCTCCCGGCGCACGATGCGGATCCGGCGCGGGGAACCGGCCAGGACCAGGTCAACGGCCGCCAGGGCCGCCAGGCCGCCGGCCACGAGGAAGAATGTACCCCAGCCGGGCAGCAGCAGGACCGGTACCAGGCCCACCAGGACCAGCAGCACGAAACGCCCGGAGATGGCCATCAGCGCGGCACTGGAACTGAAGCCAGGATGCTGCCCAGCACGTCATCCACCCAGACCCCGTCCATCTGTGCTTCCGGCTGCAGCGTCACCCGGTGCCGCAGGCAGGGCAGCGCCAGGGCCTTGACGTCGTCAGGGGTGACATAGCTCCTTCCCGACAGCCAGGCCCAGGCGCGGGACGTGTTCAGCAGCGCCGTGGCACCGCGGGGCGAAACCCCAAGCTGGAACGACGGCGCCGAACGGGTGGCCCGCACCAGGTCCACGATGTAGGCGATGATCTCGGGTTCCACTGCCACAGTGGCCACCGCCTGCCGCGCGCGCTCGAGATCGGCGGCGCCCGCCACGGCACGGACGCCGGCGCCTGCCAGGTCGCGGGGATCAAAGCCAGCGGCGTGCCGCCGGATGACCTCGATCTCGTCGTGGCGCTCCGGCAGCGGCATGGTGAGCTTCAGCAGGAACCGGTCCAGCTGTGCCTCGGGAAGCGGATAGGTGCCCTCGTACTCCACCGGGTTCTGGGTGGCGGCCACGAGAAACGGCGAGGGCAGCGGGCGGGAGGTGCCGTCCACGGAGACCTGCCGCTCCTCCATGGCCTCAAGCAGTGATGCCTGCGTCTTGGGCGGTGTGCGGTTGATTTCGTCGGCCAGCAGGAGATTGGTGAACACGGGACCCTCCCGGAACGAGAATTCCGAGGTGTGCGAGTCGTGGACCAGGGATCCGGTGACGTCGCCCGGCATCAGGTCGGGGGTGAACTGCACCCTCTTGGTGTCCAGGCTCAGGGCGGCGGACAATGAGCGCACCAGCAGGGTCTTGGCCACTCCGGGCACACCTTCCAGCAGCACATGCCCCTGCGACAGCAGGGCGATCAGCATGCCCGTGACCGTGGCGTCCTGACCCACCACGGCTTTGGCCACCTCATGGCGCACATCCAGGAGGGCCTGCCGGGCTGAAGCATGCCCAGCCGGCTCATGCCCGTTCGAATTGTGCCCAGTGGAATCGTGTCCAGTGGAATCAAGGACCCGGGGGCCGCTGCCTTGTTCGCTCATCGGCTACTGACCTCTTTCTCTAGGGTGTTCAGTTCCCGCGCCCAGGTCACCAGCCGTGCCTCGGTGCGCGGATGTTCTTCAAGGAGCTGCTTGATGTCATGGGAGGGGCGGGCCAGGAACCGGGCCACCGCCTCCGCAGCTTCATCGGCGGTGGCGGCCGGGCCAAGGCGGAGTTTCCCTGCCAGCCGCACCAGTGTCCCGGCCCGCAGGTTGTCCCGCGCCCGATCGATGGCGTGCGCATCCTGATACAGGCGGGCCCGTCCCTCCGCTGTTTCCACTGCCTTGACCACCACGGGCAGGGGCTCGAAGACCAGCGGCCCATGCCGCCGGCCCCGCCACAGGATGGCCGCCAGTGCCACCAGGGCAAGCCAGGGCCCAATGAAGCGCGACCAGTCCGGTGCGAGCTCGTCGAGTGTTTGGGGGGAACCCGTGGTGTCCATGTCCGCAACGGACGGCAGGTACCAGATCAGGTCCGCCGAGCTGCCGAGCGTCCGGATCGCGAGGGCCGCGTTGCCGAGTTGGCCGAGTCCTTCGTTGCTGAGCACCGCGGTACTGCCCAGTACGGTGACGCGGCCATCGCCGCTGATGGCCAGCAGCCCGGCGGCGGAGCCGGCGGGCCGGTAACAGGACGTCCCGCCGTCGTACACGAAGCCCGACTCCCCGGTGACCTGGCCGGCAGCCGCGGCGTCCGGCAGGGAACAGCCGGGCTCCAATACCGGCGATGACTCGGGCACCACACCTGCCTGCCTGATACCGCTGTCCAGCATGGCAAGAGTCTGCAGCCTGGGCGCAATCACCACCACCCGGCCGGCCGCGTCTGCCAGCTCGAGCAGCCGGGCGTCATCGAGGAACCCGTCCCTGTCGTAGAGCAGGAGGGTGGGGGAGTCGCTGTCCGCCAAGCCGGCCATGGCTGCCTCAAAGCTTGTGGCGTCGGTGACCTTAACGCCGTGGCGGCCGAGGATCTCGCTGACTGCCCGTGCCCCCTCCGGCTCCGGGTTGTGGACTGACAGGGGAAGGCCGTCCCCCTTGGGAGCCAGTTGCCCCCAGACGACCAGGCCCAACGCGGCGGCAACCACGGCCGCCAGGGCCGCCATGCCGCGGTGCCGCCGGAGCCAGCGGAACGGCTTTCCTCCAGCCGCAGTCAGGGAGTCCGCGCCGGTGTTTTTGCCTCCCCGGGTTTCCGGTACTGCTACTTCCTGAACCGCTTCGGTCATGGCAGCACCGCCGCGTCCTGCGCCGCATCGTGCCGTAAGGGTTTGCGGGCCTCGAGATCGGTGTCGAGCCTTGTCATGGCCTTATAGTCAAGGCTGCCGGCCGCCCAGTTTCCGTAGCGGACTGCGTCGAAGGTCCTGGCCGCTTCATCCAGGCTCGCTGCTTCCGCAGGGAAGGGCCGGGACAGGGCCAGGGCGGCTTCGTCCGCGGTCCGGCCCGGCTGGGGTTCCAGCACGATGCGGTCTTCGGCCGAACGGACCAGTGCGCGGAAGCGGTCGACGACGGCGTCCCCCCACTTCCCGGCCGCAGCAGCAGCTTCTGCGCGCTGCCGGTAACCGGGGGCAGTGAGTGCGCTGTCCGGCTCGAAGACTTCCTTTGCCTGCCGGGCTTTGGGGTTCAGGCGGGGCCGGGCCAGGATTACGGCAACGGCAATGACCAGGGCGATGACAATCCCAATGACAGGGCTCGGCACCGGCGCATCGCTTCCCGGTGGCCCGTCCAAGGACCGCAGCCAGTCGAGGAAACCGCGCCACAGCGAGTCGAGCCAGCCAGGCTCAGCTTCCCGGTATTCGGATTTGGCCAGTTCCTCTGCGGCCCAGCGGCGGGCTTCCTCCGCTGTGGGCAGCAGAGGAGGCTCAGCGGACATCCGGCCAAACCCCGGCCTGGCCGGTTCCGGGAACCGTTCCCGGCCCCGTTGCAGCAATGCTGCGGCCCGGTATGCCGTCCGGATCCGCCCCGGTTTCCAGCTGGCGGAGCAGTGCGATGTCCAGGCCGTCCTTGCGCATCCGGAGATCCATGTAGATCAAGGCCATCACCGACGTCTGGAAGGCGTACCCCACGGCCCCTACCAGGGCACCCACGATGGCAGTGGCCACCCCTACAGCAACCGCCACCGTGATGTCCTGCTCACTGCCCGCGTGCGGTGAGAGGAAACCGGAGAGGAACGTGGGCAGCAGGCTCACCGGGATCATGACCACCTGCCCGATGATGCCCACCAGGATGCTGACCACCAGGGTGATCCCGAAGATCCGCCACCAGTTGGCGCGGGTCAGCGACCACGATCGTCGCAAGGCCTCAAGCGCACCCAGCTCTTCGATGACGACGGCGGCCGGCGCCACCATCAGCTTGATATAGATCCAGGTGAGCAAGGCAACAACAGCGGGAATCAGGGGGATGAGGAGCAGGATCCCCGCACGTTCCATGGTGGAGATCACCGCGACGGCCACGCCTGCGGGCAGTATGAACGCGAGCAGGCCGGCCAGCATCATCAACGCGGCCAGGCGGACCAGCGTCCAGGCCCGGGAACGGGCCAGGATCCACATCTGCCGGAATCCAGTGGGGCGGTTGAGGATGGATCGGGCCACCGGCACCACCATGGCTCCCTGGAGGACAGCCGAGATGAAGAGGGTCAGGATTGCAACCAGCAGGACGGCGGCCAGGAATCCGAAGCCGAGTGAGGCGAAGTCAGCCGGGGTGGCGCTTTCTGCCCAGGCTTCGATGGAGACCATCGATGTTGCCGTCACGACCGTGATCACAGCGGCAAGGATCGCAGCGAACGACTGGGCGAGGAGGGAAGCGCCGAGCATGGCTTTGGCGTTCCGCCGGATTGTCTGGAAGGAGCCGTCCAGGATCTCACCGAACATCAGGGGCCGAAGCGGGACGATTCCCGGTTTAGGCGGCGCCACGTAGCGGGGCTGGCCGTAGGGGGAGCCCGGGTAGGGAGGCTGGGGTGAACCCCAGGGCTGCTGCCCTTGCTGCTGGCCCCATTGGGGTTGCTGGCCCCACTGTGGCTGTTGACCCCATGCAGGCGGCTGGCCTGGCCCGGGCGGCTGGCCCCACTGTGGCTGTTGACCCCATGCAGGCGGCTGGCCTGGCCCGGGCGGCTGGCCCCACTGGGGCTGCTGCCCGCCCGGGCCCTGGGGCCGCTCCGCGCCCGGATCCTGTTCTGACACCCGTGTTCCTTCCCCCTGTACCAGTGCCTCTGAAGCCAGGCCCGGCCGCAACGGAACGGTGGGCACCGGGAACCTCCGGCAATGCTCCCAGCCTATAGTTCGGCCGCATGCCTACCTAGCGTTCCGCCATGCCGCAACGTCCTGAACAGGACAAAGCCTGTCTGATAAGGGAATATATAACTATGAAGGCACGCATTCTGGTGGTAGACGATGACGAAGCGCTGGCCGAAATGATCGGAATTGTTCTTCGCAATGACGGCTTCGAACCAGTCTTCTGCGGCGACGGCGCCAAGGCGCTCGACATTTTCCGTTCATCGAGGCCGGACCTGGTCCTGCTGGACCTTATGCTTCCCGGAGTGGATGGCATCGAGGTATGCCGGCAGATCCGCGCGGAGTCGGACGTGCCCATCGTGATGCTGACCGCCAAGTCGGACACCTCAGACGTCGTCCGCGGGCTTGAATCCGGCGCCGACGACTATGTGCCCAAGCCGTTCAAACCCGCCGAACTCGTGGCGCGCGTGCGCGCCCGGCTACGTCCCGGCGACCAGAAGGCCCCCGAAACGCTGAAGATCGCCGACATCACCATCGACGTCGCCGGTCACACGGTGAGCCGGGGCAACGAGCGGATTTCCCTGACGCCCCTGGAGTTCGATCTCCTGGTGGCCCTTGCCCGCAAACCGTGGCAGGTGTTCACCCGCGAACTGCTCCTTGAGCAGGTCTGGGGCTACCGCCACGCCGCCGACACGCGGCTGGTCAATGTCCATGTCCAGCGCCTCCGGTCCAAAATCGAGCAGGATCCGGAAGCCCCGGAAGTTGTCTTAACGGTGCGTGGTGTCGGCTACAAAGCAGGGGCCTGACCCCGCAGTTCCCCACGGGGGACCTGCAAACGAGCCCACCGCGGGAAGTTCTCCCGAACCCGCAGGCGGGCCCCGCCGGCCGGAGCACAACAGTGGCCCGGAACATACTGATGCCCGCACTGCAGGCCTGCAGCGGCTTTCCTTTCGGGCCAGGATCTGGCAACGGCGTGCCCTGATTGTCAGCCTGCGCGTCGCCCGGCTGGTGTGGACAGGGTTCCGCAGGTTCCTCCCGGCACTCCGCTATATAGGACGGGCACTGCAGCGGCGGTGGCGCCGGTCGCTGCAGTTCCGCACAGTCCTCACTACCCTGCTCCTGGCCGTCACGTCTTTCGCCGTGGTGGGCGCCTACCTTTCGAACCAGATCGCCAACAACCTCTTCCAGGAGCGGCTGACCCAGGCGGAGTCCGAGACGCGCTACAACGTCAAGCAGGTGCAGGACACGTTCGACGGCGCCCAGGTCACCGACCAGTCCAGTGTCATCACCCTGGTGTACGACACTCTGAACGCCGTGGAGGGGCGCGGCTCGGTGATCCAGCGGAGATACGTCTTTGAGGCCATGCCTGAACAGACGAAGCCGCGGAACCGCTGGGTGGAGTCACGGGCCTCTGACCAGCTGACGGTCAGCGTTATCCCGCCGGAACTGCGCAAGGCGGTCCAGGAATCGGGCAAGGACCAGTACTGGGCCTCAACCGTCATCCCGGTAGGGACCGAGGACCGTCCCGGTATCGCCGTCGGAAACAAGGTGACGTTCAACGGCACTGTTTATGAGCTGTACCTGATCTACGACCTCAACACCGCCCAGCAGACCCTCAACGAAATTCAAAGCGTACTGTGGGCCGGCGGAGCGGTGCTGGTCCTGATGATCGGTGCCATCGCCTGGTACGTCACACACAATGTGGTCAGCCCCGTGAGCCATGCCGCGATGGTCTCCGAAAAACTCGCCGCCGGCCAGCTGCAGGAGCGGATGGTGGTCCGGGGTGAGGACGAGGTGGCCCGCCTTGGTGCCTCCTTTAACCACATGGCCGCCAGCCTCCAGGAGCAGATCACCCAGCTGGCTACGCTGTCCCAGATGCAGCAGCGCTTCGTGTCCGACGTCTCGCATGAACTGCGGACGCCGCTGACCACAGTCCGGATGGCCGCCGAAGTGCTCTACGACGCGCGGGATGATTTCGACCCCATCAACAAGCGTTCCGCAGAACTCCTGTACAACCAGGTGGAGCGGTTCCAGTCACTCCTGTCGGACCTGCTGGAAATCTCCCGCTTCGATGCCGGTGTTGCCATGCTCGACGCCGAACCGGAAGACATCCTGCAGGTGGTGGCCCACGTGATCGAAGGCGCAGCGCCCGTCGCCGCCGAGTACGGCTCCGAGATCCTGCTCAGTGCACCGGCCGGTGCCGTCATCGTGGAGATGGATGCCCGACGGATCGACCGGATCCTGCGGAACCTCATCCTCAACGCTGTGGAACACGGAGAGGGGAAGCCGGTGACAGTCACCGTGGCAGCCAGCCAGACCGCCGTCGGGATCGCAGTCCGGGACCACGGCATTGGCATGGCGCCGGCCGAAGCCGCGCGGGTCTTCGACAGGTTCTGGCGGGCAGATCCTGCCCGAGCCCGCACCACCGGAGGCAGCGGCCTCGGGCTCTCCATCGCGATGGAGGACACCAAACTTCACAACGGGTGGCTGCAGGCATGGGGCAAGAAGGGCAGCGGTGCGAACTTCCGGCTGACCCTGTCCCTGCGCCAGGGGGAAGAAATCGACAAGTCGCCCGTGCAGCTGGAACCGAAGGACATCATCATTCCTGGCGAAACAGACAACAGGAACATGCTGGTCCTTGAGGCCGGCACTCCGCTTGCTCCGGCGGCCGCCCCGAAGGAGACCCCATGACGGGCCGCAGTACACCGCGGGCCAGGCTGGCGGCTTCATTGCTGGTGCTTCTGCTGGCCCTGCTGGCGGGCTGCGCCCGGATTCCCACGTCCGGGCCGGTGGGCAAAAGCAGTGAGAGCAGCGCGGGCAACCTCAGTGCGCCGGTATTCCTGCCGGCTGCGCCGCAGGCCGGGGCGCCACCGGAAACGATCATCGATTACTTCTACCGTGCCGGCAGCGGCTACGAGGACGACTACGCTGTGGCGCGCCAGTATCTGACGCAGGCTTCGTCCGTTTCGTGGAAGCCGGACCAGCGTGCCCTCGTCTACCGGGAAGCCAAGGTAGTGGCCGGCGAGGCCGAAAATGTGTACAACTACGAGCTCGACGTCGCCTACACCGTGGATGCCGACGGGATAGCAACCCAGTCGCCGGAAGGGACTATCGAAAAAATCCCCGTCACTGTCACCCAGGTGGACGGGCAATGGCGGATTTCTGCCCTGCCGGATGGAACAGCCATCGCCGAAGAAACCTTCAAGGTGATCTACGGTGCGTACCCCATCTACTTCTATGACCCCACGTTTACGTATGCGGTCCCGGACGTGCGCTGGTTTATCAAGAACAAGACCGTCAAGGCGATGACCAGTGCACTGCTCGCAGGGCCCGCGCCGTACCTGCGGGGCGCCGTGGCCAGCGCCTTTCCTTCAGGCATCAAGCTGGCCCGGGAGTCGGTTCCTGTTGTCTCCGGGGCGGCCCAGGTGGACCTGACCGCCAAGGAACTGACGGATACTTCGCCCGAAGACCGGCTACGAATGCAGATGCAGTTGACTTTGACCTTCCGCAGCCAGCCGGACGTGGTCAACGTCGAACTCCGCGCGAACCAGGACCTGGTCCGGGTGGAGGACAACGGCTCGGTCCTGCCGCCGGTAGTGGACAGGAGCGTGCCGTCGCGCCAGATTGCGGTGAGCGGCAACGATCTCGTGCGGTATGAGAACAACAGGATTTCGCCGCTGCCGGACATGCAGCCGGTGTCCTCGCTCGCGCCGCGGTTCCCCGCCGAATCGCCGGCATCGCAGACGGCAGCCTTCCTCAACGACAGCCGCACCACCCTGTACAGCATCAACCCCGGCCAACCTGCACGGGCGCTCACCACACGAAGCACCCTGACCCGGCCGTCCTTCGGCCTTAGCGGCTGGCTGTGGTCGGCGGGACCCGGGGCTGAGGGGGGAACTGAAGTTGTCGCGTTCCGGCCCACAGGAGTGGCGGAGGGAGCCACCGTACCCGCGGTCACGCTGACGCCGGCCTGGCTGGCAGGACGGACGGTCAAGGACTTCCGGATCTCCCGCGAGGGAGTCCGGGCGCTGGTGATTTCCGAGCAAAACGGTAAAACCCGGGTCCAGGTAACCGGCGTCATCCGGGGCGGCGACGGGACTCCCCGCGAGCTCACGCCACCCGTTACGCTGGCCACCGAAAGCGGACCGGACCAGGGTGTGTGGGTCAGCGATACCACCGTTGCCGTAATGAAGGGGGCCGCCGGTTCGAACGTCACCCCGGAGTTGCTCTCGCTCACGTCGGGGCAGCCGCAGCAACTGGCCCCCTGGCCGGGACTCGTGGCCCTCAGCGCCGGCAACGGTCCGGAGGAAATCTACGCACAATCCGGGGAGGGCGTCTTCCAGCGGCTGGGCAACGGCTGGTCGCCGCAGATCAAGGGACCTATCGATCCGTCGTTCCCCGGCTGAACCGGGTGTTCTTTCCGGTCCTGTCCACATAGGCCTTTGATGGCGTGTCCGTCAGCGGCGGCCGGGCAGATGCTTGATCCGTGAGCAACAGACTTAGGGCGCCGGGCAGGGCACCACGGACCGTCCGGGTCGATCCGGACCTCGTCCCGCCGGCGGAGCGGCACGCCAGGCACCGGTCCGATCACCAAAGCGCCTTGCTGCGCCTGGTCGATCAGGCTGCGGGTGCAGCCGGGGACCTCCTCGCGCTCGCTGTTCCAGTGGACTGCGTGTGCTGCGGAGCCGAAGACCGTGCGCTGTGCATCGCTTGCGACCGCAACATCCGCCGGCTGACGCACGAGCCCTTCCGGGCTGAGCGCGGAGCTCCTGCCCTGATGGACGTCGATGGGACGGTGCTGTTGCCAGTGGTGGCCGCAGGCGTGTACAGGGAGGAACTGGCGCAGGCCCTCCTTTCTTTCAAACGGCACGGCCAACACCAGCTCGGGGACAGCCTCGGCCGGGCGCTCGCCGGCGCCGTTCGAGCAGCAACGGACGGCGCGGAGGGGATCTGCCTGGTGCCCGTGCCCACCAGCAACGCAGCGTTCCTGAAGCGTGGCTTCAGCCCGGTCCACCTGCTCTTGCGGAAGGTGTCGCGGCAGCTCCCGGAACTTCGCGTGGCGCACGTGCTGGAAAAGAGCGGAACGAGCGTTCTACAGCTGCCCGGAGGCCAAAAAGGCCTGGACCGTGGCGGCCGTGCCCGGCGGGTGCGGGGGTCCATGCGTGTCCACCAGCGGGGCCGGAAACGGCTGCCCGGCCACCGCTGCGTCATTGTCGACGACGTCCTCACGACAGGCGCGACACTCTCGGAAGCGGCCCGGGCGCTGCACTTGGCGGGGGCCGTCGTGGCAGGCGCGGTGGTCCTCGCCGCGACACGCGCGCCGGACTCTGCCGGCTCCGGCGCCGCATCCGCTGAAGCCCGGGGAGAGGGGCATGACTTGGAAAAAAATAAACCAGGAAAGGATGAATAACCGATGGCTATGAACTAACGTCGGTGGTGGGTACCAAGAACAGAATGTACCTGTCGATGGCGGCTCGGAAAGGGGCTTGACTGTCAAACAGATCGGCCCAGCGAAGTGCTGCCGTCGTGTCACCGAAGTCATTTGGAGGGCACCATGGAGTTTATGATCAGCGGACGAAATCTGACAGTTTCAGACCGGTTCCGCGAATATGCCGGGGAGAAGATCTCGAAAATTGAGTCGCTGGGGGACAAGGTCCAGCGCGTCGATGCAAAAGTTTCAAAGGAGACCAACTCACGGCAGACCGGCGACCAGCTGACTGTTGAAGTGACCGTCCTGGGCAGGGGGCCGGTGATCCGTGCCGAAGCAAGCGCCGCTGACAAGTTCGCTGCATTCGACCTCGCATACAACAAGCTCCTCGAGCGCCTCCGCCGTGCCAAGGACCGCAAGAAGGTCCATCACGGACGCCACACCCCAAAAGCTGTCCGTGAAGCCACCGCCACGCTGGAACCAGCCAGCGCCAACGAACCGATATATGCCGAGGCGAGCCACCGCGACGACGTTGCGCCGGCCCCCGCAGAAAAGTCTCCCTATGATGTCGATAATGACATCCCGGCCGGGAATTCTCCGGTCCTGATCCGGCGCAAGGTCTTCCCGGCCGCCTCGCTTTCGCTCGACGATGCCGTGGACAACATGGAACTTGTCGGCCACGATTTCTACCTTTTCGTGGATAAGGCTACGAATACCCCGTCTGTCGTCTACCGGCGCCGCGGCTGGACCTACGGGGTCATCACCCTGGACCACGAATGCGAACCGGGCGACACTTTGGTTGAAGAAAAAATTCTCGCGTACCGTTCTGACGACGCAGCAGCCAACGCCTAGGGTGGTAAACACCACCCATTGAGAGGACTGATGTGGCCACGCTGAGCCTGGACCAGGCCCGGCGGATCGCTTTGGCAGCACAAGGACTCGACAAAGGACGGCCCACCGGACCCGTGTCATCACGGACGGTGGGCCGGACCTTTGCCCGGCTCCAGCTTGTCCAGATCGATTCCGTCAACGTCCTCGCCCGCAGCCACTTCCTCCCTTTCTTCTCCAGGCTCGGCAACTACGACCGCAGCATCCTCCAGCGGATGTCGGCCACCCACCCGCGGCGCATGATGGAGTACTGGGCGCATGAAGCCAGCTACATCCGGCCCGAGCACTTCTCCGACCTTCGCCTGTGGCAGAAACGCTCCTGGGTGGGTGCCCACAGCATGGATCCCGCCCTCCGCGCCACCATTTCCGCGCGGATCCTGGACATGCTGGCGACGGCACGCCCTTTGACTGCCGCCCAGATTGCGGACAGGATCGGCCATGTCGAGGAAAAGCAGAACGCCAACTGGGGCTGGAACTGGAGTGCGGTCAAGAGGGTACTGGAGCACCTCTTCGAAGAGGGCCTCGTTTCGGCGGCCTCCAGGACGGAGCAATTTGAGCGGCGGTATACGCTCACCGCGCGGGTGCTTCCCCACCATCAAATTGTGGAGCCGGCGCAAGCTGACCCCGTTCCGGCCCTGCATCGGCTGATTGATGCGGCCGCGGAAGCCCACGGGATCGGCACCGTCAGGTGTTTCGCCGACTACTTCCGCACTCCTGTCAAAGCCGCGGCGGCGTCAGTGGAGCATCTGGTGGAGTCCGGCAGGCTGCAGCCAGTGACTGTCACGGGATGGAACCGTGAAGTCTTCCTTCACTCGGCGGCCAGGCTGCCACGGAGTGCGACGGGCCGGGCCCTGCTGAGCCCGTTCGACTCCCTGGTCTTTGAACGGCGCCGGCTCGAGGAACTGTTCGGCTTCCACTACCGGATCGAGATCTACACGCCGGAACACAAGCGGCGGTACGGCTATTACGTTCTTCCCTTCCTCCTGCGCGACCGGATAGTGGCACGGGTGGACCTGAAGGCCGACCGGGCAGGCGGGACACTGCTCGCCAGATCCGCCTTTGCCGAGCCTGGCGCCCCGCTGGACACCGCCGTCGAACTCGCCGCGGAGCTCCGACTGATGGCGGACTGGCTGGGACTGCCCGGCGTGGAGGTCTGCCCGCAGGGCGATCTCGCCGGGGAACTCGGCCGGGCTGTGGCCTGCGGATAGCCCGCGGTCCGCTCTGAGGGAAAACAAGCACCGGTCCCGTGTCTCTCCCGTAGACTAAAAACGCCAGAATTCGGCGGCAACGACTGGGAGCATCTTCACGTGGCATCACTTATCGAAAAACTTCTCCGCACGGGTGACAAGAAAACCCTCCGGCAACTGCGGAACTATGCCGATTCCATCAATGCCCTTGAAGATTCATTCAAGACCTTCACGGATGCCGAACTGCGCGAGGAAACGGACCGGCTGCGCGAACGCCACCAGGACGGCGAGAAGCTTGACGACCTGCTTCCGGAGGCCTTTGCCGCGGTCCGGGAAGCGTCTTCACGCACCCTGGGCATGCGCCATTTCGATGTCCAGTTGATGGGCGGCGCCGCGCTGCACCTGGGCAACATTGCAGAAATGAAGACCGGTGAAGGCAAGACCCTGGTGGCAACTGCTCCTGCCTACCTCAATGCGCTTACCGGCAAGGGTGTCCACGTCGTCACCGTGAATGACTACCTGGCTGAATACCAGTCCGACCTCATGGGCCGGGTGTACCGTTTCCTTGGCCTTACCAGCGGGTGCATCCTTTCAAACCAGGATCCCGCGGTCCGGCGCGAGCAGTACGCCGCCGACATCACGTACGGCACCAACAACGAATTCGGTTTCGATTACCTCCGCGACAACATGGCCTGGGACAGGGCCGAACTGGTCCAGCGCGGGCACAACTTCGCCATCGTTGACGAAGTGGACTCCATCCTCATTGACGAGGCACGTACGCCGCTCATCATTTCCGGGCCGGCCCAGGGCGACACCAACCGCTGGTACAGCGAATTCGCCAAGGTGGTCCTGCGGCTGCAGTCCGAGAAGGATTACGAGGTTGACGAGAAGAAGCGTACGGTCGGTGTCCTGGAAAGCGGCATCGAAAAGGTTGAGGACTACCTCGGAGTCGAGAACCTGTACGAATCGGCCAACACGCCCCTGATCGGGTTCCTTAACAACGCCATCAAGGCCAAGGAACTTTTCAAGCGGGACAAGGACTACGTCATCCTTGACGGCGAGGTCCTGATCGTTGACGAGCACACCGGACGTATCCTCGCCGGCCGCCGCTACAACGAGGGCATGCACCAGGCCATTGAGGCCAAAGAGGGCGTTGAGATCAAGGCTGAGAACCAGACGCTGGCCACGGTGACGCTGCAGAACTACTTCCGCATGTACCACAAGCTCTCCGGCATGACCGGTACTGCCGAGACCGAGGCAGCGGAATTTATGGGTACCTACAAACTCGGAGTGGTGCCTATCCCCACCAACCGTGACATGCAGCGGATCGACCAGGCGGACCTGGTTTTCAAGAACGAGACCGTTAAGTTCGACGCCGTCGTCAAGGACATCGCTGAGCGGCACGAAAATGGCCAGCCGGTGCTCGTGGGTACCACCAGCGTCGAGAAAAGCGAATACTTGTCCCGGCTCCTCGCCAAGGAAGGCATCCGCCACGAGGTCCTGAACGCGAAGAACCACGCACGGGAAGCTGCCATTGTGGCCCAGGCGGGCCGCAAGGGCGCCGTCACCGTTGCAACCAACATGGCCGGCCGCGGTACCGACATCATGCTCGGCGGCAATGCCGAATTCACCGCCGTGGCCGAGCTGGCAAAGCGCGGCCTCGACCCGGAAGAGAACTCGGAGGAGTACGAGTCCGCCTGGCCTGAGGCCCTCGAAGGTGCAAAGCAGTCCGTCAAGGACGAACACGAGGAAGTCCTGAACTTGGGCGGCCTGTACGTGCTGGGCACCGAACGGCACGAATCCCGGCGCATCGACAACCAGCTCCGCGGCCGTTCCGGCCGTCAAGGTGACCCGGGCGAATCCCGGTTCTACCTTTCGCTTACCGACGACCTCATGCGCCTCTTCAACTCCGGCGCGGCGGAACGCCTGATGAACAGCTCAGTGCCGGACGACGTCGCGCTGGAATCCAAACTTGTCTCGCGCGCCATCGCTTCCGCGCAGGGCCAGGTGGAGGGGCGCAACGCCGAGCAGCGCAAGAACGTCCTGAAGTACGACGACGTCCTCAACCGCCAGCGCGAGGCCATCTACAGCGACCGCCGCCGGATCCTTGAGGGCGACGACCTGCACGAAAAGGTGCAGTTCTTTGTGGAGGACACCATCACCGCGCTCATCGACGCTGCCACGGCGGAAGGCAACGGCGACGACTGGGACTTCCACCAGCTCTGGACCAACCTCAAAACGCTCTACCCCGTCAGTGTCACACCTGAAGAGATCATCGAGGAAGCCGGCGGAAAGTCCAGGCTCACCGTCGAGATGCTGAAGGAAGAGCTGTTGTCCGACGCCCGTCTGGTGTACCAGTCCCGGGAAGAGGCGATTGGCTCCGAGAGCATGCGCGAGCTGGAGCGCCGGGTAGTCCTGTCAGTCATCGGGCGCAAATGGCAGGAACACCTTTATGAGATGGACTACCTCAAGGAGGGCATCGGCCTGCGCGCCATGGCCCAACGTGACCCGCTCGTTGAATACCAGCGTGAGGGCTTCGCCATGTTCCAGAGCATGATGGAGGCCATCCGCGAGGAAAGCGTTGGTTTCCTCTTCAACCTTGAAGTGGAAGTCACTCCTGCCCAGGACGTGGTTGTTGCGGACGACCAGGGCGGGCACACAGAGCACGTTGAGCCGCAGGTTCGGGCGGCCGGCCTGGAAGCACCGGCGCAGCCTGCCCAGCTGCAGTACACGGCGCCCCGCGAGGACGGCGGTACGCAGACCCGGGTGGAAACGCGCTCTTCGGGACGTTCGGGTAACCCGGCCAAGGCAGCGGCCCAGGACGCTGCCAAGCGGCCTGCCAAGAAGAAGAAGCGCTGACCGCACGCTGAGCAAGCCGGCGGACAGGTAAGAATAAGGAGCAGGGCCGGGATGTATTTCCCGGCCCTGCTCCTGTTTGTAGACAGTTCCGGTAGCGCTCCGGGGACGCGGGTCCCTCAGCCAATGACAAGTTCAGTGACGCGCCATACCTGCTTGCTTCGCTCCAGTCGGACGGCCACGGCCCGGGCACGGACGTCGTCCATCACTACTGCACTGGCCTCGTAAATTCCCTCAGCCACCTCGCAAACGCGGACCGAGCGGACACTGGAATTCCTGTGCAGCCGTGCCAGAGTGGGATTGTTGGTCCGGGCCGCTTCGCGTCGAATCAGGCAGGCGCGGTGCTGCAGCGCCGACAGGCACCGTGGATCGAGCCTGCGGGCGAGTTGGTGGACCGGGCGGATTCCCGCCAGGACTTCCATGGCGGCCTGAACCGTCCCGCGGGTGATGGCACGCACCTCGGACAGCTCATCAACGGGCCGCAAACCTGCAGGAGTTCCCGTTTGGACTGGCGCTAAGCCGCGGCCAGGAACCGGCACCACATGCCGGGGCGGCGGATCCTCGGCCCTGCCAGGTCGCTGTCCGGCCCTGATCGGTGTCACTGCAGTCATTGCTTTCCCCTTAGTTTGCGGTGGTAGTAAGCGCCGGGATTCTTGCGAGCCCGGCCCGTGGTTATTTCGCGGACGGCGGCTGAAGAATTTGCCCCGGAAGCAGCGCATCGGGATTCTGGCCGATGATGGCACGGTTGGCCTCGAACCATCGCGGCCACTCCAGAGCGACCTCCACATCTGTTGCTCCCGGCCCCATGGCCGATGCGGCGATGTCCCACAATGTGTCCCCGGAGAGGACCGTCACGGATGCGGCTCCCGTTCCGGCGCTATCGACGATGCGCGACGCGGGAGCCACTAGGAGCCCTGGACTGACCACCGGGGCGGCAGGCTGCCAGCCCGGCTCAACTGTGGACGGGGCAGCTGCGTTGTCCTTCCGGGCTTCCTCAAGCGGTTGATGGGCTATCCGCGGGTCGGTGCTATCTCCACCATCTTCGGGACCTGCTGAGCCGGTGCCGGTTCCAGGATCCGTCGGGGCGGTTGATACGTGCTGTTGGGTGGGGGCCCACTCCGGTCCCGGACCCGCCGTATCTGCATGCGCGGCTGGCCCCGCCACCAGTTGGACCGAGAGGGCGGCAAGAACAAGCCGCTGCATAAATGCCGGGGACAGCCTGCGCGTTGCAGCAGCGGCGCGAATTTTGCCCATCCGGTCCAGAACAGTTGAGGCTCCGGCCAGAAGCAGGGACAGAAACCACCAGCCAACCAGGAGCGCTCCACTCACTGCTGCCGCTGCTGCCAGCAGGTCCTCTGCCTGGAGTCCCTGGCGACCAGCCCCGGACTTCTGCCATTGCTCAAGCAAACCGGCGCCGACAACAAAGAGCAGTACACCAAGCAGCAGGATGGCCACAGCGCTGATGGCATCCGTCCAAGTATTCGATCCAGCTTTCTTTGCCATCAGGTGTCCCTTTTGATGCAGTTTGATGTTGTTTGTCGTAACTAGTCTCAGTTTGCTCTGCTCTCTCTTTCTTTGTCCAGACGTTGGAGAGAAAAAGTCGGGTGCGTTGACCCGGCGGTAATCGCGCTTTACGCTGGCCGGATGCGCTGGGATGCACTCTTCAATGACCTGGAAAGCCAATTCACCGAGGCGGACCGGCTGGCCGTGGACGCGGAGATTAACGAGCGAGCGAGGGCGGAGTTGGTCGGCCTGGAGCTCGCGGACCGGCTGCGCGGGGTGTTGGGCTGCCGGCTGACCGTCTACCTGGCGTCGGGCGAGTCGTTTGCAGGCGCACTGATGCATGCCGGCGGAGATGCGCTGGTCCTGGACGAGGAACAGCACCAAATCCTTATTCCTTATGCAGCCGCAACACGTTACGTGGGACTGGGCAGGATCTCGGTCACGGAAACGTCCTCAGTCCGCAAGCGTTTGGGGCTCAACCACGCCTTGCGCGGCATGGCCAGGGACCGGGCGGAACTCACGGTACTGGTGGGAAACGCTTCGGGGTCTGTGCGGTTGGCCGGGGTGATTGACCGTGTTGGGAAGGACTACCTTGACCTCGCAGTCCTCAATTCCGGTGAGGTGCGGCGCAGCCATCAAGTCGGCCAGGTTGCCACCATTCCATTCACTGCGCTGGCAGCCATCCGGTCGCTCCGGACAGCCAGGTGAGGTTCAGGAAGCTGCCAGTTCGGGCGGGAAGCGGGCGTAAGGAGGAGTCAGACAGACTTCGACTTGGACTGCTGGATCATCCGGCTGGCCTCGGCATAGCGTTCCTCGATGTACTGCTCAAGCATCTTTTCCTCGACCCGCCACTGGCCGCGCCCACCCACCTGAATGGCCTTGAGCTCGCCGCTCCGCACCAGGGCGTAGGCAGCCGGGGAATTGATCTGGAGCTGTTCCGCGACGTCTGCAAGCGTAAGAAACCTGGGCATGCAACCATTTTGCCACCGCTGGATGCACTTTGCTGGCGTTATCCACAATTTGATCTTGTTTGTATTTTTGGCTTTTGTTCCAAGGCCCCTGCCGCAACAATGGGGAGTCGGGGCACAACGTGTTACCCGGTGCACATTGGGGGGAGAAAAGGTAATGGTTCCTGAGTCATCTGCCACGGCGGCCAGGTTGAAACAACCTTCCTGGAAGGATCCCCGCCTGCTGGTAGGTGTCCTCCTGGTGCTGGCCTCAGTGGCGGGTGTCGTTTTCCTGGTGGGCAGCGCGGACCGGACCACAGAGGTCTATGCTGCCCGGGACGGCATCGCGGTGGGCGAAAAACTCACTTCAGAGAACGTAATCCGCGCCAAGGTCAGGCTGGGTGAGACCGAGTCCCAGTACATTACCGCCGAGTCGGGGTTGCCGGAAGGCGTTGTTGCCGTGCAAAGGATCGGCAAGGACCAACTCGTTCCGCGGGCCAGCCTCGGCTCAGTGGACGAACTTGACCGCAAGCCCGTTGCCCTGAACATTGAAGAGGCGCTGCCGGCCCAGGCGGTTCCCGGCGCCAGGGTAGACGTCTGGGTGGCCCAGCCCGACGCCCGGAATGGATTCAGTGAACCGAAACTCCTTCTCCCCGGTGCTGAGATAGCGGAGGTCGCTGAAGGGACCACTGCCCTCGGGTCGTCCCGGACCACCGTCCTGATGGTGCTCGTCGAAGACACCCGGATGCCCGCCCTGCTCGGCGCACAGGCCAACGAAGCGAAAATTTCCGTGGTCTGGAATCCAGGGGGCGGAACCCGATGAGCATTCCCGTCGTCACCGTCGGCCAGAGCCGCGAGGACCTGGTCGGCGGGCTCGAACGCCTGCATGGACCAGTGACAGTGGTGCGGAGATGCGCGGAACTCACAGAACTGCTGGCAGCGTGCCAAAGCGGTCTTGCGCGGGCGGCGGTGGTAGCCGATGGATCCCAGGATCTCACCGCCTCCCTCGTTGACCGGCTGGGCGCGGTGGGCGTGGCCGTGATCGCCCTGACCGACTCCGTTGAGGAAGCTGCGAGACTGCGTGGGATAGGAGTGGCCTCAGCTTTGACGGGGGTGGAATCCGCGGTGCTGTCGGACAGGATTGCCGAGGCGGTGGCCCTCCTTACCGGGGGCGGACCGCGGGGAGCGCACCGCAGCTCCCCGGCCGATCCCGGCGCGGCCCTCGCCACCGTTGAAGCGGATACCGGGACGAGCCCCGACGAGCCTGGGCCCGGGCAAATCGTCGCAGTTTGGGGGCCAGCGGGATCGCCGGGCCGGACAATCCTTGCAGCCAATATCGCCGGTGAGTTGACCGCTGAAGGAAAGACGGTCCTCCTCGTCGATGCCGACAGCTACGGGGCGAGCATCGCCGCGGTGCTGGGCCTCATGGACGAATCCGCTGGCCTCGCCCAGGCCTGCAGGCTCGCCGACCAGGGCCTGCTGGATGCGAAGGCGTTGAAGAAAGTGGCCACTCCTGTTGCCACAAAACTGGGTTCCTTCCGGGTGCTTACCGGGATCACCCGGGCGGATCGCTGGACCGAACTGCGCGCATCGGCCTTGGCCTTGGTGCTTGAGCGTGCCAGGCAGATTGCCGAGGTTGTTGTGGTGGACACCGGCTTCTGCCTCGAAGCTGACGAGGAACTCAGTTTTGACACCATGGCTCCCCGGCGGAACGCGGCTACCCTGCGTTCGCTTGAGCTCGCGGACACCGTCTACGCCGTCGGCGCCGCGGATCCTGTAGGAGTACCGCGACTTGTACGCGGCCTCGCGGAGCTTGAGGCTGCGGTACCGCAGGCCGCACCCGTCGTCGTGATGAATAAGGTTCGCTCCTCATCCGTGGGCCGGGGTCCTGAGCGGCAACTGCGGGACGCCTGGGCGCGGTACGGTCCGGCTTCCGAGATCAAAGCCTTCCTGCCGGATGACGGAGCGGCGGCGGATGCGGCGCTGCTCGGAGGCTCACTGCTGCTCGAGGCCGCACCGGATTCTCCGCTTCGGCGGGCCATCGCCGAACTCGTTTGTGCACCCGCCCAGCAAAAATCGAAAACCTCTGTATTTTCTTCCACAGCACGGCGGAAACTAAAAGACTAGGCTCGCCGTAAGAGCTGCGACGATGCAGCCAAGACTTGTGATGGAGGCGTTTGTCGATGTCGTCTGGATCCAGCGTGGAGGATCAGCCCCTTTCCATTGAAGGCCATGAAGGCTTTCTCGGGGACTACTATGAGCACCTGGCCGAAGAGGACGCCCGGGGCTACCCCGGGGATGTGCTGGCCGCCCGGGCGGAAAAGCACCGGGACCTTGCTTCCATCCGGAACCCCGGCCAGGCGAAGATCTCCATTGCTGATGAGGAAGACAGCAGCGTGGTCTTCGTTGTCACTGACGACATGCCCTTCCTCGTTGATTCCGTCAACGCAGAACTGGTCCGCCAGCACGCGGCCATCAAGCTGGTGGTCCACCCTCTGTTTGTTGCCGCCCGCAACAGGGAAACCGGCGCCCTGGTGAAGGTCAACAAGGTACCCTCCCATATCGGCATCTCCAGCGGCGATACTGCTGCCATGCCCAGCCTTTCCCACCTGATAGCGCAGGGCGAAAACGCCTCGCACATGGAGTCGTGGATCGCCGTCGAGATCAACCGCGTCTCGGACGAAGCCAAGGCCTCGCTCCTGGAAGGCCTGCAACGGGTGCTCAATGATGTCCGGGCTGCGGTTGAAGACTGGCCGAAGATGCGCCAGAAGGCGCTGGAGATCGCCGAGAACCTGGACAAGGTGGCCAACCCGGCGCAGATCGCGGAGCTGCGCCAGGCGAAGGACCTCCTGCACTGGCTCGACGACGGCAACTTCACTTTTCTCGGCTACCGCGAATACGACCTCGTCAACGTGGACGGGGAAGACGTCCTGGAACTGCGTGAAGACAGCGGCCTCGGACTGTTGCGCGCCGCCGCGGACTCACCGCACATCCAGCACCTGACTGACACCGGCAGGAAGAAAGCACGCGAAAAGCGTGCCCTTGTCATCACAAAGGCCAACTCGCGCTCCACCGTCCACCGCTCCGCTTACCTCGACTACATCGGCGTCAAGAGTTTCGACGCCGCAGGCAATGTTAACGGCGAGCAGCGCTTTATCGGCCTCTTCGCCACCAGCGCCTACACCGGCTCGGTCCGCAACATTCCTATCGTCCGGGAAAAAGTCGATGCCGTCCTGAACACCGCTGGCTTCCCGCCGGACTCCCACTCCGGCAAGGACCTCCTCGGCATCCTGGAAACCTACCCCCGGGATGAACTCTTCCAGATTGAGGTCCCGGATCTCGCCGCGACGGCCCTGGGCATCCAGAAACTGCAGGAGCGCCGGCGAACCCGGCTCTTCCTGCGGCCCGACATCTACGGCCGCTTTATGTCCGCTGTCGTCTACCTGCCCAGGGACAGGTACACCACCAATGTCCGGCTACGCATTGAGCAGGAACTGCGGGAAACCTTCCAAGCGGTATCCATTGACTACGAAGCGCGGATGACAGAGTCTGCCCTCGCCAGGCTCTTCTTCCGCATCCGCCTGCCCAAGGGCGCGGACGTCAGCCATGTCAACACCGAGGAACTGGAAAAGCGCCTGGTGCTTGCCGCCCGCTCCTGGAGCGAGGGCATCGCCGAGGTCCTGCGCGAAAGCGGGGAAGTATCCGGCGCCAAGGAGCTGGCAGCCATCTGGTCTGAAGCGTTCCCGGCGGGCTACCGGGTGGATTACGAAGTTGAGGACGCCCTCGAGGACATCGCCCGCTTCGAAAAATACGGTGCGGCCGCAGAACGGACGGCAGGTGCAAAGCAGGAACGCCCCGGCGTGCACGTCTACCTCCCGGAAGGGGCGGGGGCAACGCTGGAGGAGGATGCCCGGGTCAAGCTCTACATGCTGGAGCCGAAGAGCCTGAGCCAGATCCTTCCCTTCTTCCACAACCTTGGCCTGGAGGTGCTTGACGAGCGCCCCTTCGAGATCGAGACCGCGGACCGCCGCGACTTCTTCCTGTACGATCTCGGCCTGAAATACCCCGCCGGCGTGGATCCGCTGGCCACTAATGAGCTGCTTGCCGATTCCTTCGGTGCCGCGGTGACAGGCGCTGCAGAGTCCGACGCCTTTGACCGGCTGGTCCTGCGGGAGGGACTGCAGTGGCGGCAGATTACGGTGCTGCGCGCCTACGCCCGGTACATGCGCCAGATGGGCAACACCAACTCCTTCGGTTTTATGGCGGACACCCTGCTCGCGAACCCGGATGTGACAAGGGGCCTCAGTGCGCTTTTCGCCGCGCGCTTCGATCCTTCGCTGAGCGCAGACCAGCGGGTTGAGGCCCAAGCTTCTGTCCGTGAAGCACTGGAAGAGGCCATTGAAAAGGTGGCCACCCTGGACGCCGACCGGATCCTGCGGACCTTCCTTAACCTGATCGAATCCACGCTCCGGACCAACTTCTACCAGTACAAGCCGCACCTGAGCTTCAAACTGGATCCTGCCCGGATCAAGGGGCTGCCGTTCCCGCGCCCGATGTTCGAGATCTGGGTCTATGCCCCCAGGGTCGAGGGCGTCCACCTCCGGTTCGGCAAGGTGGCCCGCGGCGGCCTGCGCTGGTCCGACCGGCGTGAGGATTTCCGCACGGAAGTCCTTGGCCTGGTGAAGGCGCAGACGGTAAAGAACGCGGTCATCGTGCCCACCGGGGCCAAGGGCGGTTTCTTTGCCAAGCAGCTCCCGGATCCTGCCGTGGACCGGTCCGCCTGGATGGCTGAAGGCATCGAAAGCTACAAAACGTTCATCCGCGGCCTGCTCGACCTCACCGACAACCTGCTGACGGAGGGTGACGGCGAGCGGCTCGTGCCGCCGTCGGACGTTGTCAGGCACGACGACGACGATTCCTACCTCGTGGTGGCGGCCGACAAGGGAACCGCAACCTTCTCGGACATCGCGAACGGGCTGGCCGCAGAATACGGGTTCTGGCTGGGGGATGCCTTTGCCTCCGGCGGATCGGTGGGCTACGACCACAAGGCCATGGGCATCACCGCCCGCGGTGCCTGGGAATCAGTGAAGCGGCACTTCAGTGAGCTCGACCTGGACACGCAGACGCAGCCGTTCAGCGTGGTGGGTGTGGGGGATATGTCCGGCGACGTGTTCGGCAACGGCATGCTCCTTTCCCGCCACATCCGGCTGATCGCGGCGTTCGACCACCGCCACATCTTCCTCGACCCCAACCCGGACGAGGAGACCTCGTTCGTGGAACGGCAACGGTTGTTCGAACTGTCCAGGTCTTCGTGGGACGACTACAACAAATCCCTGATCAGTGAAGGCGGGGGCGTGTTCGCCCGCCAGGCCAAGTCGATTCCGGTGTCGGCCCAGGTGCGGGCGGCACTGGGACTTCCCGCGGACACCACGGAACTCAGCCCGCCGGAACTCCTGCGCGCGATCCTGCTGGCCCCCGCCGACCTGCTGTACAACGGCGGCATCGGAACCTACGTCAAGGCGAGCACCGAGACCAACGCCTCGGTGGGGGACAAGGCCAATGATCCGATCCGCGTTGACGGCAAAGACCTGCGCGTCAAGGTGGTCGGCGAAGGCGGAAACCTCGGCATGACGCAGCGGGGCCGCATTGAGGCGGCGCTGCAGGGGGTCATCCTCAACACCGACGCCATCGACAACTCTGCCGGCGTTGACTGCTCGGACCACGAGGTCAATATCAAGATCTTCGTGGACCGGATGGTGGCTGCCGGGAAGCTGTCCGCGGAAGAGCGGGCCGGTTTCCTGGCGTCGATGACCGACGAGGTGGGCCGCCTGGTCCTTGAGGACAACATCGACCAGAACATCCTGCTGCTGAACGACCGTACCCGCGTGGCCGAGTGGAGCCCGAGCTACGAACGGCTGATGGACTGGCTGGAGAAGAAAGCCGACCTGAACCGGGAGCTTGAGGCGCTGCCAACGACGGCGGAGCTGCAGGAGCGGCTGCAGCAGGGCCAGGGCCTGACCTCGCCGGAGCTGTCCGTGCTGGCCGCCTACGCCAAGATCGAGCTGGCCACCGCGCTGCGGGACAGCGACCTGGCAGACGATCCGTGGTTCCGGAAGACGCTGCGGGCCTACTTCCCGCAGCAGCTGCGGGACCGCTTTGACGCGGAGCTGGACACCCATCCGCTGCGCCGCGAAATCATCGCCACGGTGGTGGCCAACGACATGATCAACCTCGGCGGTATCACCTTCGCCTTCCGGACCATGGAAGAGACATCGGCCTCCGAAGTTGCTGTGGCGAAAGCGTTCGTTGCCCTCCGCGAAGTCTACGAGTTCGATGCCATGGTCGAGGAGCTCAACAGCCTGCCGGCGTCGTTCCCCACCGAGCACTGGAGTACCGTCCACCTGGACATCCGGCGGTTGCTTGACCGGGCCGTCCGGTGGTTGCTGGGGCAGGGAAGCGTGTCCCGTCCGATTGCCGACGTTGTGGAGGAATTCAAGCCCCTTGTGGACCCGATGCGTGCCCGCCTGCTGGACTACCTGCGCGGCGACGACCGGGACCGGGTTGCCGGGTGGCTTGAAAAGGCCCGCGAGTGGGATCTGCCCGAAGGGCTGGCACTGAGGTGGGCGGAGCTGTTCGAGAGCTTTGTCCTGCTGGACATCGCGAAGATCGCGCGGGTTCGCAAGAACCCGGTGGAGGAGATCGCAGCGGTCTACTACACCGTCTTCAACCGCTTCCACGCGGATTCACTCCTGGAACGGATCAGCAGCCTGCCGCGGCAGGACCGGTGGCAGGCGCTGGCCCGTGCGGCCTTGCGCGATGACCTGTACTCCACAGTTTCGGACATGACGACGGCGGTGCTGGACGCCACCGCTGCCGCCGATTCACCAGAGGCGCGGCTCAAGGACTGGGAAGCGCAGAACGCGGAGCAGTTGGGCCGGGCGAAGAGCATGTTCGATGAGGTGAATGCCCTCGAGGCCGACGATATGGCCTCACTGTCGGTAGCATTGAGGCTCTTGAGGTCAATCGTCCGACGCTAGCTGGTGCTGCGTCGCAAATGGAGGTGCAGTGGCAATCTTTACGGACCCTATCAGGGAACACGCTGATTTCGGCCCGGGCGATGCCGAATGGCTGCACCTCCTGGTGGGGGACTGGCAGATGGTCGCGGACCTGGCGTTCGCCGACCTGGCACTCTGGTTCCCCCACCCGGACCACGGGTATGTGGCGCTGGCGCATGTCAGGCCCTCCACCACGCACACCGTGTTCCACGGGGACTTCGTGGGGGACCCCATCCGCTCGGACCTCCAGCCGCTGGTGGACAAGGCGTGGGACAGCCGCTCCATTGAGCGCTCCAGCGAAACCAACTGGAGCAGCGACATGGCGCTTCGGGTGGAGGCCGTTCCCATGGTCCGGAACGGGCGTACCCTGGCCGTTGTCACCACGCATATGGACCTTTCGAGTTCGCGCATGCCTTCCCGGCTTGAGCTGACGTACCGGCAGTGTGCCTATGACCTGCTGCGGATGGGCACCCTGGGGCTGTGGCCGGACTTCGCCTCGCCTACCGGTTCACGCCGCGGCGCCCCCCGCGTGGGGGACGGGCTCATCAGGCTCGACGCCGAGGGCATAGTGCAGTACGCCAGCCCCAACGGCGTTTCCGCCTTCCGGCGCCTCGGTGACGGGGAATCGCTGGAGGGGCGCTCGTTGGCCGAGGTCACGGCAAGCCTGCTGAAAGACCGCCGGATGGTGGACGAAACGCTGCCCCTGGTGGTCACCGGCCGGATGCCGTGGCGCAGCGAGATCGAGTCCCGGGGTGTGAGCCTGTCACTCCGGGCCATCCCGTTGCGTGATGAGCAGCAGCGCTTCGGGGCGCTGGTCCTCTGCCGCGACGTGTCCGAACTCCGGCGGCGCGAGATGGAGCTCGTGACCAAGGATGCGACCATCCGCGAAATCCACCACCGGGTCAAGAACAACCTGCAGACCGTTGCCGCGCTGTTGCGGATGCAGTCCCGCCGGATGGTGAGCGACGAGGCGAAACAGGGGCTGGAGCAGGCGATGCGCCGGGTGGCGACCATTGCGCTGGTTCACGAAACCCTGTCGCAGGGCCTTACGCAGAGCGTCGATTTCGACGAGCTGATCGGCCGGCAGTTCCGGCTTTCGGCGGAAGTTGCTTCGCCATCGCAGCAGGTCCGGACCGAGCGTTCGGGCCTGTTCGGAGAGCTGCCGAGTGATTTCGCCACTCCGCTGGCGCTCGTCATCAATGAACTCGTCACCAACGCTGTGGAGCACGGCCTTGAGGGGCGGGCGGGAACTGTGTGGCTCCTGGCTGACCGCTCCGAAGGGGACGACGGCGAGGAGCTCACCGTGACCATTGCCGACGACGGTGTGGGCCTTCCCGAGACGCCCCACGTGGAGGGCCTCGGGCTGCAGATTGTCCGCACGCTGGTGACCAGCGAGCTTGGCGGGAGCATACAGTGGCTCCCGCGTGAAGGTGGCGGCACTGCCGTCCAGATCCGGCTGAGCCTGGCGGCCAGGTAGCAGGAGACAGCAAAAGGCCCTGGCGGCAAACCCTTGCGGGTTGCGGCCAGGGCCTTCGCTTTAAGTCTCTTCAGCGAGCCGTTCGGTGCCTTGCGGGATCAGGAGGCCCGGCGGGCGCGTGCTGCCCGGCGCTTCAGGGCGCGGCGCTCGTCTTCGCTCATGCCGCCCCATACGCCGGCATCCTGGCCCGACTCAAGAGCCCACTGCAGGCAGGTGTCCACGACCGGACACCGGCGGCAGACGCTTTTGGCCTCCTCGATCTGCAGGAGCGCCGGGCCTGTGTTTCCAACGGGGAAAAACAGTTCCGGGTCCTTTTCGAGGCACGCTGCGCGGTTACGCCAATCCATGCTGATCAGTTGCTCCATTTCTGGGAAGTGCCCTTTGTGAAATTATTCACTAGTAGCTACAAAGGAAAGGGGCCCGGCAGGGCCCCGTTGGTCATCTGAATCAAGCCTGTCATGTTAACGCTGTGTAAACAAGGGGTAATAAGGCTTGAAATCCCCGGAACGCTGAGCGATGCATCACAGTGGCGGTACTGGGCCTCACCACTGTCCGACTATGTCCGGTAGGGTGCCAGTGTGTCAAGACCTCCGGAAAACCCTGCCGACCCCCAAACTCCAGCGGGGGGGACAGGGCCGGAGCAGCCGGCTGGCGGGGCCCGTCCACCCGCTGTCCTCGTGGTGGCAGTGATCGTCGCCGCCGAGGCAACTGCACTGTTGGCCGCAGCCGCCTGGTACGGGTATCAACTTGTGTCAGGAAGTCCGGTTCTTTCGTTCTGGGGGGCCGTGTTCACGCTGGGACTGCTGCTGGCATTCTCGGCCTGGCTGTACGCCGTTTCACTTTTTCTCTACCGGGGATACCGGTGGACCCGGGCCGCCGCCCTGGTGGCGCAGCTGTTCGTCCTTACCATCGGCTTTCCTACTATGAGCGCAGGCCTCCCGCTGGCCGGGCTGGCGATGCTGGTCCCGGCCTTCACTGCCATTGTGCTTCTCTTCCAGAACAAGGTCATCAGGTTCGCCTCCCGTACGGGGAGTTCGACACCGGCCCTCTGACCGGCTCGGCGGCCAAGCCCACCTGGATACTTCGTGCCGAGCCTTGGGAGATCAGCACGCCTCTACCAGGTGGGGGGTTGGCCTCCACTTCGAACCTGATTCCAAAGAGGTCGCCATCCGGCAGTGAACGGGGTGCCAGCAGCACTCCGTTGCCCGACGCGCGGGACTTCATAACCAGCGGCACGCGCTGCAGGAGCAATGGGCTGTAACTGGCCGTTACCACCACTGCGGCTCCCAACGCATTTAATTCCGAGAGGTGCTGCAGGGTTTCGGCGGGGAGGAGATCGGCGTCATCCACCAGCGCCACGGTGCCTCGTTGCATCCCGCCAGCCGCTGCCGCCGCCAACTCTTGCTCCCAGAAGTCATCGGGGTCGCTTTCGCCCTCGGCACGGAGCCATGGCCCGCCTGCCGGATTCATCAACGGCAGCGCCTGCAGGAAGTTCGTTTTCCCTGAGCCGGGTCCGCCCAGGACTGTGAGCACGCCTCCGTCCGGAATCCTGACGGATGCCGGCTCGAGCTCGTCACCGCCAATGCCAAGCAGGAGCCGGTGTGCCTTGCTGCTGCTTGACGGGCTGGTGCCAGCCGCCGTTTTGGTCTCCCCTGGAGAGTCGAGGGGGCATGTCGCAGAGCTTGTTTCGGCCGAACTGATCCCGGCCGCCGGCACGAGCGCCGGAAGTTGCTCGACACGGAAGGGACGTTTTTCCGGGGCCTTTTCTCCATCGAAGCCGGGCTTCCAGAAGGTTTGGGGATCCGGATTGTAGAGCTGGCAAACGGCCGGGCCGCCGCCGGAGACTGGGCCGAAGGCTACGGCGCGTCCCTTGAGTTCGGGCGTTGCCGGCATGCGGGGCCAGGCTATCCGGCTGTCCGGATTGGAGCCGGTGGGGAAGTAGAGGCGGTTCGGAAGCGAAGCGAACGTGCGGGAACTGACAAGTTCCCTGTCGCCCGCGATCATCACCACGATGTCCGCCCGGCTGCCGTCGCGGACAAGGTCCTGGACGAGGTCTTCGGCCCAGGCCAAGGGCCCTGCCCGCAACGCGGATATCCACGATCCCCACCCGGAAATAGCGAGAATCAGTGGGGCCTCGCCCTTCCTGCCGCCCTGGCTGAGCCGCCGGGCCATTTCCTGTTTCAGGCGCTCCAGCACACGGACAGCCCTCCTCAACTCATGGGGCCCCACGTGCGCTCCGATGTGTCCCGAATTGGCCAGGCTAAGGAAAGTGCCGCCTGCGTCCAGCAGGTAACCGTGTGCCTCCACCGGGTTGAGAATCAATCCGGCGACAGCGAGTTCAAGGGCCTCGGGTGCGCCGGAAGACGGGCCGCCGACCAGTGCCAGATGGCTGTGCTGGCCGGGCTTCCAGACCAGGGGCGCGACTTCTTGCTGTTCAGGACGATCGATCAGGCCGAGTTCAGTGAACCACTCGGTGCCTCCGCCGCTGTCCGGCGGGGTCAGCGATGCCTTGCTGTGCGGGGCCTGCAGGGTCGAAGGCAGGGGAGCCGCCACCGGTCGGCGAGGCGCCTGTCCCTTCTGGTCGTGCCACAGGTGCTGAACCATCGCAACCCAGGGGCGGGCGGCCTGGGCAGGTGTCTGCTGCCTCGCCCTGTACTCCTTCCTGGCGCCGCCACTGCCTGCACGCCCGGCTCCCTGCGATGCCAGCCACTCGACGGCGGGGAGTACCGTAACAACGCCTGCTTGGCAGGATCCGTCAGGAGCCGTCCCGATTGATGCTGTCTGAAATTCCCGTGGCGCTTCGGTGCCCCGCGCCAGGAATGCCCGGCCGGGTGTGCCCACGCTGATGCCGGCTGCGGCCTTGGTGCTGATGATGTCGCTGGACTCCATGTCGGACTGCACCCTGAGGGCAATGCTGGAGGTGACATTGGCCCGGATGTCCGCCGTCACGGATCCCTGCGGCCGTTGAGTGGCCATGACCAGGTGGATTCCCAGCGAACGGCCGATCGCTGCGATACGCATCAGTTCGCGCAGTACCTCCGGTGCATCATCAACGAGCATCCTGAATTCATCGATGACGATGACCAGATGGGGGAGCGGGAAGCCGCGCGAAGCCGCAGTGGACCTGTAGGCAGCGAGATCGGGCACCTGTGCGGCCGCCAGTGCTTCCTCGCGCAGCCTGATCTCGGCCCTGAGTGAGGCCAGGGTCCGTTCGAGTTCGTAGGTGGACAGGTCGGTCAGCAGGCCGACGCAATGGACCAGTTCGGCCAAGGGGCCCAACCCGGACCCGCCCTTGAAATCAACAAAAAGGAAGTTCACCCGATCCGGGGGATGGGTGAGGGCCAAGGCCAGGGTGAGGGTGCGGAGCAGTTCTGACTTGCCGGATCCCGTGGTGCCAGCCACCAGCAGATGGGGGCCGTCCGCGTTGAGGTCAAGGCTGCGCGTTCCGGTTGTACCGACCCCGAGTGGAACTTTTAGTGCCCGTGTATTGGCGCTCGCATGCCATCGGGCAGCGATGCTGTCCGGAGAGAGCGGCAGCAGTTCCTGAAGCGAGCAGTAGGTGGGGACAGCCTTGGGTCCCGGGTCAGGCGGATCAGGTTGTCCTGCAAGCTTCCGGCAGAAATCATTGAAGACTGCTTCCGGGGCCAGATCCGGGACGAAATCAACGTCACCTGCCGGGCTCCTAAGGACGGAGGTCCGCTCGGAAAGCTGCACCTCCAAGGTGCAGTCACTTCCGCCGCCGGCCGGGAGGAACTGAAGGACCTGCCAACCAAGCCCTGCGGCCGTAGCCGCCGTGACGTCGTCGTCCTGTGCCTTGGAAGCTCCCAGTAAGATAAGGACACCCTGGTGCTGTTGTTTGGGCTCCACGACTTCGGCCAGAATCTGGCGTGCCTCGTCGTGGGAAGTGGTGAGTGTGGCGCCCCGCAGGTACCGCGCGCCCAGAGGAAGCCGACCGGACGCGCCCACCAGGAGGATGTGGGTGCCGCGGGCCCTGGGGTAGCCTGCGAGCTGCATCACGATGGAACGGACCAGGCCGTCAACCACGACACCTGGTCCGCGAAACGTTGTCTTGGGCACTCCCGGATCCAAAACTACGGGGACGATGCCCGCGGTGGGAAGACTAACAGGCGAGGAAGCTGGCTCAACCGTCACGTTCGCCGGTTGTGGAGCCTCGCCGAGCCGCAGCCAAACGCCGCCCCCTTCAGCGCACGATGCGGGGGCAACCTGCGTTTGGCCGCCCTGCTTCTTGCTGCTTTGCTGCTGACGACCGGCCAGAACCAGGCGTGCCAGCGATGGTCCCGCACCCCGTCGTCGTTTCCGGTCTTCTGCCACGGCGGCAGCAACAGCTTTGGCAAGGTCACGGCGCTGACTGCGTCCGGTGGCCAGGGGCACAAGGACGGATACCGCCGAGGCGGCCGAAAACGCGAGGAACATCCACATGCCCGTGACCACGGCAAGTCCTACCCCAATCAGCAACGGAAGGGCCGCCGTGAGGATGAGCATGGCACGGTTGCCTGTCTCCGCCCGGCCGGCGACGATGAGGGGCTGTTGCGCCGACATTCCGGCATTGGCGAGTGCATTTTCCGGCATGTCCATCAGCACCAGCGACATCGTTGTGTTCCCGCAGCGGATGACCGAGTCCGTGGAAATAGCGGCATTTCTTACCCTCTCGCCGTCGACGATAATTCCGTTGGCGCTGTCAACGTCGATGATCATGATGTCCGTTTCGGTGACATCGAGGCGAGCGTGTTCCCTGGAGAGTTCGGGGTCGGGGATCACTATGCGCGTGCCGCTCCGGCCTATGGTGTACGAGCCGCGGTGTAAAGGCACCACAGTGCCGGCGCCGACGCCGCTGTGGACTGCAAGGGCCAGGCGGGCACGGTCAGTGGGAACCCGCCGTCGGAGTTTTCTGGCTCCCGGATGGGAGGCCCCGTCCACCAGCACTGCCCCGTTAACTAGCGGCGCCGTACCAACACTGAGAGAGCCCAGATCCTTGCCGCAGGTTGAGACGGCTCCGGTCCCGAACCGACGCGTCAGTTGGATTTGGATGTCGGAGCCGGCGGCGCCTTCTGGAGCCTGGACGGTGAGTTCCAGGGGTGGCTCCTGCAATCCGGATCCCGTGCTGCGGACGAGGGTGCAATGGAATTTCATAGGTACAGATCCTCACGGCCTTTGAACTCACGCTACTCAGTGGCCCGGCCCGGTACCCGGATGGGTTTCCGTATGTGGAAATCCCCGGCGATGCTCGGTCAAGATCGCGACAAACAGGCCCCGGCGGCCCGCCGGGCGACAACTGCAGGACTCGAAAATTGTCCTTGCTGCGGCGTAAAGGCGGACCTTTTGGGTGGGCAGGGGCTGTGGCCCGATTAGACGTGCGCCGCGATGCCTCGGGTAGGCTAGAGCAGCAGACAATGCGCACCATTGCGCTGCCCGCATTCAAACCAGGAGATTTTGTGACCGCTGACCTTGTCATCGTAGGGTCCGGCTTTTTTGGCCTGACAATCGCAGAACAGGCCGCTACTGAGCTCGGCTTGAAGGTGGTTGTCATCGACCGCCGCCACCACATCGGGGGCAATGCCTACAGCGAAAAGGAAGAGCAGACCGGTATTGAGATCCACCGGTACGGCGCCCACCTTTTCCACACATCCAACGAGCGGGTGTGGGAGTACGTCAACAGGTTCACCACCTTCACCAACTACGTGCACAAGGTCTACGGTGTGCACAAGGGCGAGGTTTATTCCCTGCCGATCAACCTGGCGACCATCAACCAGTTCTTCCGCGCCAACCTCACGCCCGGCGAGGCGAGGGACCTCATCCAGGAGCAGGCGGGCGAACTCGCAGGAACTGATCCCCAGAACCTCAATGACAAGGGCATCCAGCTGATCGGCCGCCCCCTGTACGAGGCATTCATCAAGCACTACACCGGCAAGCAGTGGCAGACGGACCCTAAGGACCTGCCCGCCGGCATCATCTCGCGGCTTCCCGTGCGCTACAACTACGACAACCGCTACTTCAATGACAAGTACGAAGGCCTGCCCACCAACGGCTACACGGCCTGGATCGAAAAGATGGCAGAGCACCCCAACATCGAGGTGCGGCTGAACACTGACTTCTTCGACGAGTCGCATGAATACAGCAAGAACAAGGTTGTCGGAAATATCCCGGTGGTCTACACGGGACCGGTGGACCGGTACTTCGACTACGCCGAGGGTGACCTTTCTTGGCGAACGATTGACTTCGAAGAAGAAATCCTCAGCGTGGGTGACTTCCAAGGCACGTCAGTGGTCAACTACAATGACGCCGAAGTGCCCTACACCCGCGTCATAGAGCCGCGCCACTTCCACCCGGAGCGCGAGTACCAGACGGAAAAGACCGTCATTATGCGTGAGTTTTCGCGTTTCGCCGAGAAAGGTGACGAGCCCTATTACCCGGTCAATGCGACGGCGGACCGGGAACGGCTGCTCAAATACCGTGACCTCGCGGCGGCGGAGAACGACGTCCTGTTCGGTGGCCGGCTGGGAACCTACAAATACCTGGACATGCACATGGCTATCGGCTCGGCCCTCAGTATGTTCGACAACAAGATCCGGCCGCACTTCGAAAGCGGCGTAAAGCTGGAAAGCGGAGGCGTGGACGCATGAGTGTCTCAACTGCAAGCAAGAAAAAGGCCACCGCTGCGGTGACGGATAAGCCGTCCGGCGAATGGGGCACCCTACAGCGGGTGATATTGCCCGGTGTCAGCCAGATGGACACCGTGCCACTGTACATGGACATGGGGACGGCTACGGGTATCCAGCTGCCTACTGTCAGCGACCGGGACGCCAATGCCTCCAGGGGCCGAACCATCAGCAGCCCGACAAAGGAAGCGCACGTGGAGGACTTCCTGTCACGGCATTCCACGTCTGTCCGTTCAGGCGAACGGGTTTCATTCGGCAGCTACTTCAATGCTTTCCCTGCAAGCTACTGGCGCCGCTGGACTACGGTGGACAAGATTCGCCTGCATGTGCGGACTCAGGGCGCGGGTTCTGTAATCGTCTACAAATCGAACGCTCGGGGATCGCTGCAGCGTGTTGACACACGGCGTGTTGAAGGTAAAGCGGAAAACTTCTTTGAACTCTCGCTGGCTCCCTTTGGGGACGGTGGCTGGTACTGGTTTGACCTCGTGGCCGGATCAGAACCCCTGGTCATGCTCGACGCCGAGTGGCAGGGCCCCGCAGCGGAGAAAACCCCCGGGTGTGTCACACTCCAGATCACGACCCTCAACAAAACGGACTTTTGCCTGAACAACCTCCGACTGCTCGCGGAAAGCGAGGAGGCGCTCGCTCACGTGCAGGAAATCCTTATCGTGGACCAGGGCACGCAAAAACTTTCGGAAGCTCACGGATTCGAGGATGTCAAGAATTCACTGAACGGCAAGCTGCGCATCATCAACCAGTCCAACCTGGGCGGTTCGGGTGGATTTGCGAGGGGTATGTTTGAAGCCGTCGAAAACGGCAGTGACTACGTGTTGCTCATGGACGACGACATCGTCGTTGAGCCGGAAAGCATCATTCGCCTCCTTACCTTCGCGGACCGCTGCAAAACCCCCACCCTCGTGGGTGGGCATATGTTCGATTTATATAACCGGACTGTCCTGCATACCTTCGGCGAGGTTGTGAACCCATACAGGTTCCAGCCGTCCCTCCCCAGCGAGGACATGGTTCTTGGACACGACTTCCTGTCCTCCAACCTTCGTCAAACCCCGTGGCTGCACCGGCGTTGCGACGTCGATTACAACGGTTGGTGGATGTGCCTCATCCCTACCCGGGTAATCCGGGAGATTGGGCTCTCACTCCCGCTGTTCATCAAATGGGACGATTCCGAGTACGGCTTGCGGGCCAAGGCTGCCGGTTATCCAACTGTGTCGCTGCCTGGCTCGGCTGTGTGGCACGTTTCCTGGATCGACAAGGACGACCTCGTCGGTTGGCAGGCGTACTTCCACGCCCGCAACAGGCTGGTGGCTGCCCTCCTTCACAGTCCCTACGAGTTCGGCGGCAGGGTTATCAAGGAGTCGCAATACGCTGACGTCAAGCATCTCGTCTCAATGCAGTACGCCACCGCCCAGGGCCGGCAATGGGCCTTGGAGGATGTGTTGAAGGGTCCCGGTGCACTGCCCCGGCTCCTGTCAGCAAAGCTGCCCCAGATCCGCGAGATGATGTCCGCGCACTCGGATGCGGTCTTCCGTCCTGACCCCGAGGACTTCCCTGCACCCAAGATGGACAAGCCACCCCGGCGAGGGCACGGTCCATCGCAGCCTGGAAAGCTGACTCTGCTGCCTTGGGCGGCCAAGACGGTCGTCCGGCAGTTGGCGAGCCCCGTCAAGGGCGCCAGCGCGGAGCGGCCGCAGACAACCATTGCGCACCAGGACAACCGCTGGTGGCGCATGGCACAGTATGACAGCGCTGTGGTCTCCAACGCGGAAGGAACCGGCGCCTCCTGGTATCGGCGTGATCCCAAGCAGCTCAGGACAATGCTGGCCGAAAGCGCCCGTCTTCATGCCGCTTTGCTCAAGGATTGGCCAGCCCTCAGCAAGAAATACAAGTCCGCGCTGCAGGACCTTACTTCCATCGAATCCTGGAGGAAGACGTTCGAGCAACACACCCAGAACGAGATCAAGTGAGTGCAGTCGCATCCGGAGAGCTAACCACTCCCGGACTCGGTGGTGGCCTTCGGGACATCAGACAGTCAGGCTTCCTTCTAAAACTGCTAGTCCGTAAAGAGCTCAAAGTGCGCTACCGGGGCTCCGTGCTGGGCCTGCTCTGGTCGTACGTGAAGCCGGGCGTGCAGTTCATCGTCTTCTACGTGGCCTTGGGAGTCTTTCTCGGCCTGGAACGAAGCGCACGGAATCCGGAGGGGCTGGCAAATTATGCCGTCTACCTGTTTTCCGGCATAGTCCTCATCAACTTCTTCTCTGAGGCGCTGGGAAATGCGGCTAGGTCCATAGTCAACAACGGAAACCTCATCAAGAAGATTTATCTTCCGCGTGAGCTCTTCCCCGTGGCTTCAGTATGGGTGTCGGCTGTGCACTTCTTCCCGCAGCTGGTCGTGCTCGTCGCTGGGTGTGTTTTCTCCGGCTGGCATCCCAACGTCTTTCAGCTGCTCGCGGCGGTGGCCGGCTTTGCCATCGTTGCCCTCCTTGCAACGGGACTCGGTCTTTTGTTTGGCGCGGCGAACGTCTATTTTCGCGACTCCGAGAATCTGGTGGACATGCTCCTGATGGTTGCGACTTGGGCTTCTCCCGTGATGTACGCCTGGTCGATGGTGCAGGAGAAGCTGGGAAAGGGATGGTTTGCGGTCTATCAGGCGAACCCGATCACGATCGGTGTGGAACTGTTCCACTACGCGTTCTGGTTCCCGACGACAGACGGCACTGTAGCTATGCCCCCAAATCTCTTCAGTCTTTGGCTGCTTGTTGGTCTTGGCGTTGCCCTAGCCGTCCTCGTCTTGGGCCAATTCACCTTTCGGCGGCTTGAGGGCCGTTTCGCGCAGGAGCTCTAAGTGGTCAACGCAATAGAAGTTTCTGACATCAGTAAGCAGTTTGTTCTGCGCCACACCCGGTCCATCAAAGAAGCCGTCGTTTGGCTCGTGAAAGGACGCAAGGGAGACCTGTCCGAGAAGTTCCACGCTCTAAAGAACGTTTCGCTGAACATCGAGGCTGGGGAAACAGTGGCGCTTCTGGGCCTCAATGGTTCAGGCAAATCCACTCTGCTCAAGCACATTTCCGGAGTCATGCTTCCTGACACGGGGACGGTGCAGACGAGAGGCAGGGTCGCCGGGCTGATAGAGGTCGGAGCTGGTTTCCACCCGGACTTGTCCGGGCGGGACAATGTATTCCTCAACGGTGCCATCCTTGGAATGACCGAGCAGCAGATCAAGAACCGATTTGACGATATCGTCGAGTTTTCGGAGATCGGCCAGTTCATAGATACAGAGGTTAAGTTTTACTCCTCCGGAATGTACCTGCGGCTGGCCTTCTCAGTTGCTGTACACACCGACCCGGAGGTGTTTCTAATTGACGAGATCCTCGCCGTTGGAGATGAGCCCTTCCAGCGGAAATGCATTGATAAAATCCAAGAACTCGCGCGTGACGGCAAGACGCTCGTTGTTGTGAGTCACGATTTGGATCTTGTCTCTCGCATATGCGCGCGCGGGATCCTGCTGGAACATGGTGAAGTTGTGATGGACGGAGAAGTCCAAACTGTCGTGTCGGAACTGAGGCGGCGGTCTGCTCAAGCTGATCTTGGGGAAAATCGGTGAAACACTCGAATTTGCGTAGTGACCTGATGTGGTTGGCTGTGACTGTTTTCGCGGCCTTCGCAGGTTCCTTGATTCCGCTCCTGAGCAATAGCAGATTCTACTACTACGATGACACCCAAGCTGGCGCCTTTGGGATTTGGTTCGAAATTGGAACGAAGCTCCGGGCGGGAGAATGGCCTTTATTCAGCGACAGCGCATGGGGTGCGGGTAACTATGCCGCCGAGGGGCAGTGGGGGATCTGGAATCCGCTGGTTCTTCTCATCGGCTGGTTGGCCAGTAATGCGTCCAACATTGTCGTCTTTTCGACGATTTTGAAGATCATATGCCTTTGTACACTCGCTGCCGGCACGTTCCTGCTCGCTAGGAGCTACAAGGCCACGCCTGAGTGGGCAGCCATAACCGGTGTGGCTCTAACCCTCACCGGGTTCACCGTTTACATGGACGCCGCTTCCTGGGTAACAGGACTCATGGTGTTCTGTCTGTTGCCCTTCACTTGGTACGGGCTGCGCCGGATGGCTTTTGAGAAGGCAAGTCCCCTTATAGCGCTGGTCCCGGCCTATCTACTGATAACCATCGGTTATGTACACGGGACTCTCATGCTGATCGTCGTCTTCGTCGGTCTGATTCTAGAAGCGTTGCTGCGTGGGGTGCGGAAGGCCGCTGCGCAGCTGTTCCTCGGAGGCTTCGTCTGTGCGCTTATTGCCATGGCTGTTTATCTCCCGGGCGTCCTAACGGCTCCCGTCACCGCACGTTCCGGCGGCATCGTTAACAACGGATTCCTGACGCCGGACCTCACCGGACTTTTCACAGCCTGGGTGCCGGGCAGCCTCCCGCAGCTCAGTGGTTGGTGGGGTCTGTTCGCAAATGTGCCGCTGCTGTACATAGCGTGGTTCCTTCCAGTACTGGCAGTGGTGGACTATCGGAAGGTGAGAGAAGCTGGTAGAGAGCTGACAGCACTCTGGGTTGTAGGGCTAGTGTCCTTGGCTTTGACCCTGGCGCCGAGCGACCTGGGTCCCCTGCGTTTCCCAGTTCGGCTAATGCCGTACGTGTCCTTGGCTTTACTGCTGGCACTCGCTGTGACCGTCTCACGCTTCAGAATCCCCGTTTTGAACGGAGGACGTATCATCGCCACTGCTGCCATTGTAGTTTCTGGGCTCTATCTGGCCTGGAGTCAGTATCCGACCATTCGTTCCGCAACACTTTTCGGGTTGCTGGCGGGAGTGGGCATCGCAGGTCTTCTCTATGTTCTCTATTTCCGCCGTAACAGGCCGCGGCTCAAAGCGCACGTATTGGTGGCGGCAGGCGTGCTTCTCGTTAGTATAGTGATCGCGGCTGGACAGCACATGGCCTTCAACGCAGCTCCGCTGCCGGACTATAGGATGCCAGATACTCCGGACAGCTACTCGCGTCAGCTTCCCGAAGCCCAGGGCGGCACCTTCATCGTGGGCGATCCCACGGGGCTCGGCCCGGAAGTCTGGAATGAAACACTGGCGTCCAACGCCTGGTATCTGAATTCGGCGGAAGTTCAGAACCTTTATTCGCCAATCATGTTCGCCAAATATGCTGAAGACCTATGCATAGCAAGCCATGGATGGTCGTGTGGAGCGGCCGCCGGGAAGCTCTTTGAGAGGGACCCCACGACCGGCAAGGTTCTCGCCGATCTCCTGTCAATTGACACCGTCCAGATTCTTCGTGATCCCGACCCGCTGGACAACAAAGCCCTAAACGGTCGTCCGCCGAGCGGCTGGCACCAAGCGAGCAAATCCGCAAATTCGGTCGTGTGGGTCCGAGATCAACCGCAACTGAACACCGGTCAGCTGGTCTGGACTTCGGAGGGAATGCTCCTCTCCCTTGTTTCGGAAAACAATCAGGAGGTTGTCTTCCGTGTGGAGCGGATGGGAGATGCTCCAGGACAGGCTGTCCTCAGCCGGCTGGCGTGGCCGGGATACGAGGCCCAAGGGGCCGTCGTCGCGGCGCCGCTGCGGGAATACCTGCTGAAAGTAGACATCCCCGCCGGGTCCGTTGGGAAGACGGTAACCCTGCGGTTCGAACCGCCAGCATGGCCGGTAGTTGTTGGCTGCATCATTCTGGCTATCGGAATCTCAGTGTGGTGGAGTGCCGGGGAACAGCTCCGGCGTCGGCGACGGCGCAAGAAACCGGAATCAGCGCCTGGGGATGAGCCGCTGACAATGGTCCCCGAAAACACCACCCGCCTCAAACAGCTTCTGCGCCCACCGGGCTAACCCTGGCACCCATAGCGTCCCCACTGCCGGAAGTGGGGACGGTGGTAGCTCCTACGCAATGAATGCCCAAAGGGGAACTTACCAATCCATGCAAAATGGGGGGTATCCCTATGCTTTTCGTCAGGCGGCTTGGGCGGGTTTTTCCTCGTACAGGCTGCCGTTTCTGAGCATGGAGTAGATGACGTCGCAGCGGCGGCGGGCGAGGCAGATGGCGGCGGCGTTGTGTTTCCTTCCCTGGTCCCGTTTCCTTTGGTACTAGGCCTTTGAGGCCGGGTGGTGGCAGCTGGCGATCCAGGCGGATCTGAAGAGGGCGTTCTTGAGTTGTTTGTTGCCGGAGGGGGGGAATTCACCGCGGATCGAGGTGCCTGAGCGTCGTGTCACGGGGGCGATGCCGGCGTAGGCGGCGAGGTGTCCGGCGGAGGTGAAGGTGCCGGCGTCGCCGATGGTCAGGAGTATCCTCGATGCGGTCTTGATGCCTACTCGCGGCATGGACATCAAGACCTGGGAAAGAGGGAAGTCATCAAGAAGTTTTTCGACTTCTTCGGCCACTATGGCGCGTTGGTGTTTGAGTTCTTTGATTTGCGCCGCGACGCGGGGGATGACCAGTTCGACGGCATCGGTGCCGATGACTGTGACGGTCTGCTCGCCCAGCGCCGAAAAGACCGCGTCGATCAGGTTCACCGGGTCCTTGCGGCTGTGGTTCCGTGCCCACCGCAGCACGTTTCCACGCCCGGCGGCGCGCAGACCGGTGGGCCCGGAGTACTTGATGAACAGCTCCAGTACCAGGGAACGGGTCAGTATGGTTCACGGGAAAACCCTCTCTAGGGCCGGAAAAATCTGCAGCAGCAGGGAGCGCAGGCGGTTGATCGCCCTGGTGCACTCAGGGTCAGATCGGCGTCGAATGCGGACAGCACCTTCAGCGCCGCGAGCACTTCGCTGTCCCGGTCAACGGCACGCAGCGTGTGAGGCATCGCGCGTGCGGTCTCGGCGATGATGAACGCATCTCTCGCGTCCGTCTTGGACTTTCCGGGATACAGGTCGGCCGCTTTGCGCATCGCCAGGCCGGGCAGTTAGGCCACCGTGCAGCCGCAGTCCCGTGCCACGGCTATCGGCAGTGAGCCGATGGTGTTGGGCTGATCTACGATCACCAGCACCCCGCCATGCTCCTCGCAGGCCGATGAAAAGCTCTCGCATCCGCGCCTCGTCCTGCGGCAACGGCTTATCAAAGACGCGTTCGCCCGCAGCATTCAGTGCCGTGGCGTGATGCTCGGACTTGCCGACATCGAGTCCGCAGTAAACCCCGTATCCTTCGTCCATCCGGCGCTCCTTTGCACCACTAAATGGCCGCAGTCACGACACCCGATGCTGGCACCCACGTTACAAAGAGACCTGGCCCAGCGGAAGGAGCCGGCCGTGTCCCTATCGGCAGTCAACGCGTGTCTCCGGACCAGGCGACAACACCCCCCCCGGATCATCAATGACAGGGCAAGAAAGTCATACCAGGTTCAGCGACCAAATCCCCGACCTTCAGGACCCAATAAATGTAACGGGGTTAGACCGTACTTTGCACGGCGTGCTGATGGCCCATGCGTCGGTTCAGCCGCACGTAAGCGAGCCGGCGGGCATACGACATGGCGATGGCCTTGGCGTTTCCAATCGCCAGGTCGGTCCAGCTAAGCAGCGTCGGATCATCCTGTCGGAGATGGTTGTGGAACGCGATAGCCTGATCGGACTGCTGGCGGGCCAAACGAACACTCCATTGGCTTGCGCTGATCCGGAAAGATGCCAGTGTCTCCCGGAGCGCGATGAAGTCGCCGTGTCGGCAGATGCGTACCAGAGTCGCTTCATCGATGAGGTACGGATGAGAGTTGTCCCACCAACCTTCCTCAGCCAGCAGCTCGCGCTTAAACAAGGAGCACGCAGGTTCCCCGAAAATATTCGAACCGGCGAGAACTGTGGCACGAATTGCCTGACGTCCACTGACACGGCCATTGACACCCTGTAGCCCGCGGCCCTTCAAAAACAGCCGGCCATCGGCGTCAACAAGGTCGCGCTTGGAGGAAACCATAACTACGCCTGGATTGTCTTCGACGGCCTTGACCTGGCGCTCCAGCGCGTCCGGTGAGATCAGGTCATCACCGCAAACAAGCTTGAGGTATTCACCTTCCGCCGCCTGGCTTACCCTGTTCCAGTTGGCTTGAGCACCGCCACCGGGCGGAGTGGGGGTCAGGACACGTACCTTGGGGTTGTTCGCAAACTTGGCGATCACGACAGCCGTGCCGTCGATCGAGGAATGGTCAGCGATCACGACCTCGTAGTCCTCGTAGGTTTGGTTCAAAACTGAGAGGAGGGTCTCCTCGATGTACTGGACATTGTTATACGCCGGAATGACGATCGAGACCTTGGGGCTCATGGAGTGCTTTCCTCGGTTGCTTTCTTAGGGGACACGAGTTTGGGGCTTCGGCGGAAGGAGAAATACCTGTGGCCGAAGTAGTTGATTATGACCGTTAAACAGGTGATGACAAGTTGGGCTGGAATCTTGGGGTAACCGATTACTTCGTGGGCCACGAGGAGCAGCACCATGTTCGTGAAGAACATCGTGAGATTGACGAGGGTAAACCTGCCGAGATCCAGCCAGAAGTGGCCTTCGACCCGGAAAACCAGCTTCCGGTAGACAAAGAAAACCGCCACAAGGGAAACTACGAATGCAATACTCAGAACCACAGGAGAGGGCAAGCCCGGATACAGCCATGCAACAGCTATGAACAGGCCAGTGCTGAAAGCAGTGTTCGCGCCTCCCACGAGGACAAACGCCACGCGTTGATCCTTGACGATCTTTAACAGGGGGCCTGGGGGACCGTTATGGATACCCTTAGCAGCCTCCTCGGGAACAGCTTTCCCGGGCATTTCGGGCTGCATCATGGTACGCACCTATTCCTAGAACTCTTGGGCCGATCACCGGTAAGACACACCCTAGACTACCGAAGTGCGGCAACGCCGTCACAACGGCGGGCTCGGCCCGGGGCATCAGGGAGCCGGCTCTCACGGCTCAGAGTTGGCCCGCCAGGGCCAGCCGCTGGACCTCCTGGACGGTGTTGTTGATCCCTACCGCAAGTGGCGTCACAGGATGCGCGTCAAGTTCGGGCCAGACGACGGATCTCAGGCGCAGGTCATGCGCCTGGGCCTTCGCGTACGGAGAGGCGCCTAGGATGATCAGCGGACGGCGCTTGAAAATCGCTTGGCAAGCACCGATCAGGTTGCCGATGGTGTCGGCCCGCTGTGAGGCCAAGATCTTCACGACTGTTTCTCCCGGGAGGACGTCGCGAAGAACCAGTCGTTCCAGCCCGTCCGCAACCAGTCGGCTTGCATCGTCGACGAACAGGTAGTCGCGCAAAGTGTCCAACGACACGTAGACCGAAACCGGCGCGCCGGTGAGGTGTGCCTTGGCGAATACTGAGATAAGGCCCTGCGGCTTCCGTAGATTTTGGCCGGGACCGTACAGATTGCTAACCCTGCCGACAAGGGTCCGGACTCCCGTACGCCGCGCGAAGTCGGCAACCGTCGCTTCGGCCCGAAGTTTGGCGAAGCCGTAGGGAGCCAATGGCTGCACAGGGCTGTGTTCCGTGAACGGGGGCGTGCTGGACCCGGCGTAGACGCCCCCTGCTGAGGATGCCAGGAACATTGTCCCGTTCTTCCCCCCGGCGTCGCAAAGTATTCCTTCGAACTCTTCTAGTGCTTTAGCGAATAGGGAGAGCTCTGCTTCGAGCGCTTCGGGCGAAGTTCCGGTGACACCTGCTCCTGCGCACCAGGCAATCGTCCAGGGCCCGGAAGCGGCAGTGTCGCGCAGACTCTGGGCTCCCTCTCGGATCGCTTGAATCGCAGCCTCCGGGTCGGACCAAGGGATCGTGCTGGTCAGGACGGAGACGTTGCGGGATTTGAGCTGTCTAACGACGGCCTTGCCGAGGAGTCCACCGGCGCCGATCACCCACGCGGGCCTAGCCTGCATCAGTGAACGGGCCCGAGGGCGACGTGGCCGACACTTTGTGCACGGTCTTGCCGAGCGGACCTAATGCCGGGTCACTAACAATCAGGTACGCGGGCTTCCCCATTGCCATGTTGACGTTCACCCCCACGTACTCCGCAATGACCCCCAAGGCAAACAGGATGGCGCCGGTGCTGACCAGCAGTACCACCATCGTCGAGGTCCAGCCCTGTTGCCCCGCTCCGTGGCCGGTCAAGTACGCGATCACAAAGAATATGGCGAGTCCGATCCCCGCAAGCGCGAAGACGGCTCCGATTAGGCTAACCAGGCGAAGTCCGCGGGTCCCGCTGGAGATCACCATGCGCCAAAAATGCGAGAGTAACGAGCGAAGTCGGTAGCCTGAGCGCCTGTCACCTTCCTCGCGCAGCATCACGGGACACGTAACTGTCTTGTCGGCAATCCAACCCATGGCTACGTCGAGGTACACGCCATGACCGGCGTACGCGGCAACTGACCGCGCGACTTCGCCCGTCACCAGCCGAAAGCTTTGGTAACTTGTGGCATCGTCGCTCGAAAGAAGGAAACGAACCGTACGCTTGGCACCCTTTGACGCCAAGTTCCGAAGGAAACCGTGAGGGGCAGAGTTGCTAGGCATCGCATAGGTGACCGAGGCATTCTGGGCCATAGCCGTGTCGAGCAAGTCGCCGATGGCAGCGGGATCATGCTGGCCATCCTCATCCATCGTGACAACCCAATCCCCGCCGGCGGAGGCCATGCCAGCCAAGGTTGCGGCATGCTGCCCGAAGTTTCGGCTCAACCAGACGCCGCGGACAATGTCAATGGAACTGGTCAGGGAGCGGATGACGGCGGCCGAATTGTCCGGCCCGTGATCGAAGACGAGCAGGACTTCAGAGATCACGTATTCGTGCCCACCGCTTGTGGTTGATGCATTCCGATAGGGGAGAAGTTCATTGACCACTCTGACCAGAGTCTTCTCGCCCTGGTACACGGGGATGACCACGGATATGCGGTGCGGCGTCGAGTTGGTCTCTGGTTGAGGGAGTGTCATATCAGCAGATTCTACCGGCTCCTATCATCCCCGGCGTTGAAGGGCTTTTGGGAGCGCCTGCCAGCGTCGGGTGGACTGTTATCTGGATTCCGGGATCGACCATTCGGGTAACATGTACCTGTCCCTGGCAACGTCCTGCGGTGGACGCATGCCCAAAACTGAACGGATCGTGAATTGCAGCCTTCCTTATCGTCATCTTCGAGCTACAGGAAATGGCTATTGCTTACAGCTGGCTCGGTGCTGGTTCTGAGCCTAATTCCGCTTGTGTTCTACCGCCGCTACTACTTCCAGGACGACACCGAAAATGGTGCCTATGGAGTGTGGTATCACCTCGGTGAAAGCCTCTTCCAGGGGAGAGTGCCGGTCCTGAATCCGTCCGTCTGGTCCAGCGGCAACTACATAGCTGAGGGGCAATGGGGTACCTGGAATCCTTTGGTCATGCTTTTCGGGCTGCTGGCCTACATGAGCCCAAGCACGGTCATCCTCGCCACGGGAATGAAGATCGGAATGCTCCTAGCTGCGGGCATGGGCACTTTCCAGCTCGCCAAAAGTTACTCGGTTGCGCCCCAGTGGGCATTCATCGCAGGTATAGCTGTCCCACTCAACGGCTTTACAATGTACTTCGATGCGCCCTCATGGGTTACTGGGGCACTCGTTTGGGCCATATTCCCGTTTTTCTGGAGTGAGCTTAGGAAACTCATGGGCGGTAAGCGGAATCCGTTCTGGGCCTTTATCACTGGCTATCTAATCGTCACTGTTGGCTATGTGGCTGGCACCTTGGCGATCAGTTTCATTTTGCTTGCGGTGGGGATTGAAACGCTCATCCGTAGAGCCTGGGTTCCCGCCATCAGAATTGCAATGGCCGGCGTTTCCATCGCTCTTGTGGCGGTCGTGGTCTTTCTGCCCGGGGTCCTCACGGCGGCCGTTACGTTCCGCGGCTCGTCCGCGATCTGGAACGATGACTTCATGAGCATGGATTTCAATAGCCTGCTTATGGCCCCAATAGCCACCGCGTATCCCATGCTGTTGTCATGGTGGTGGGCCGGTACTAGCGCCACAAGCCCGGCAGCCTATATAGCGTGGTTCTTGCCCGCTATTGCCTTTGTGAGCTGGAGCCGCTTTAAGAACCTTGCTCCCGAACTGCGCGACCTCTTCTTCTTCCTGGCAGCAGCCGTCGCCTTCGTGCTTTTGCCCACGGTGATCGGGCCCCTGCGGTACCCCGCGCGCTTTATGCCGTACGTTGCCATGGGAGCCGTGATACTCGTGATCGTGTCGGTAGCAAGAGCCCGGCGACCGTTCATTGGGCGCCCTGCACTTTACTTCGGGGTCAGCCTGGTTGCGCTCGGAGCTTACGTCGCATGGGCACAAGTCCCAGCAAGATTCCCGGTAATTTTTGTCACAGCTCTCGGGGTTGTCGCTGCGCTCGCGGCGCTCTGGTGGCTACTGAATCAATCAGAAGCAAAGTCATATAGGTGGGGTCGATTCGGCTGGAGCGCCATGTCGGTCCTCGCCATCGGAGCCCTGCTGGTTACTGCCGGGACCACTCTGCTCCAGCACGCCACGACCACCAGGAGCAGCCTCTCCATCGCTAACCAGCCAGCAGATGTTTCTACTTACAAGGGTGTGCTGCAGGGCGTCCAGAATGATGTGTTGGTGGTCGGTGACCCCCTGGACTACCCCCAGGAGAAGAAGACATGGGAGCAAACCCTTCTGGCAAATGCCTGGTACCTCAGCGACGCGAGGGTTATGAACCGATACCAGTTGGTGGGCTTCGCAAAATTCAATGAGCTCTTGTGTCTCCGCTACCTCGGAGGCACGTGCCCCGAGTTGGCAACGACGCTCTTTGAACGCCGTGCGGAGACAGGCCTGCTCCTGGTAGACGAACTACACATTGACAATGTGCAGATTCTCAAGAAGTCACTGAGTGGTCCCCGGGGTATCCCTGCTGTTCCGGAAGGTTGGCACGTAGCAGCCGATACGGACGGCACCGTCCTCTGGAGCCGGGACATTCCGCTCGGACCGGCCGGCGGAGTGACCTGGAGCCAGCAAGGAACGCAAGTTACCGAGGTTTCGAGGGATGACACGAAGGTCGTCCTAAAGGTAGACGAGGTCCCGGAAAGTGGTGGCAGCGTAGCCCTGAGCCGGCTGCCCTGGCCGGGATACAGTGTTGAGGGTGCAAAATTGATGGAACAGCCTCTCGGCGGATATCTGCTCGGTCTGCAGATCCCCTCGGACGCTCAAGGAAAGCTCATCACAGTCAGCTTCGAACCGCCTGGTTGGCGTCTCGGGATTCCAGTGTGGGCCGTGGCAGTCGCTGGAATGATTGTTTGGAGCCTGCTGTCCCTGCGGCGCAGACGCCCGGGCACGCGGGGGCAGCCGGAACAAGTTCACGAGAGGGATCGAGTAACAGCATGACAGTAGTCAGGAACAATGCGCGTTTTCCAGCCGCGACCAAAGTCCTGGTGATCATGCCGGCATGGAACGAGCGGGATTGTATCGGTAACACTGTCCACGAAGTCATTGATCTGGGCCGGAACTACAACGTCCTCGTCGTCGACGACGGATCCGACGACGGGACGCCGGAACTGGCTGAGGCGGCCGGGGCACATGTCCTTCGGCTGCCCTTCAACCTTGGCGTGGGAGGTGCGATGCGGGCGGGCTTTAAATACGCACATCGAATGGGCTATGACGCCGTAGTCCAGGTGGACGCGGACGGGCAGCACGACCCAAGGGATATTCCCTCCGTAGTCGAAGGCCTCGCTTACTCCGACATTTCGATCGGCGCCCGGTTTGCCGACAAGGGACAGTACAGCGTGAGAGGCCCACGGAAATGGGCGATGCGCCTGCTCGCGGCTGTCATTTCCAGGATGGCCGGCACTGAGCTTACAGATGTGACTTCCGGGTTCCGCGCGGGTAATACCCACGCCATTGCCCAGTACCTGAAGCATTATCCCGCCGAGTACCTGGGCGACACCATAGACTCACTTGTGGTAGCGATCAGATCCGGGTGCATCGTCTCACAAACCGGAGTCGAGATGCGGCCGAGGCAGGGCGGACAGCCCAGCCACAATCCCGCGAAGTCTGCCATCTATCTGGTCCGGTCGCTGATGGCACTCTTTTTTGCCATGACCCGGGGCAAAGCGCCCTCCTCTCACGAAAGCGACTTCTGACCGTGGAAAGCATTGCAGCCCTCATCTTCTCCTTGCTTGTCCTGGGTAGCGTTGTGTTCTTGCTCCGCGGTAGGGGCCTACGCGAAAAGTACGCGTTTCTGTGGCTATTTGTCGGCATGGCCTGCCTGGTGCTCACTGCAATTCCCGGCATGCTGCGCGGGATCAGCTCCCTGATCGGTGTGCAGGTCCCGTCCAATCTCCTCTTTGCTATGGGCATCATCTTCCTCACGGGTGTCGCATTACACCTGTCCTGGGAAGTGTCCGTTCTTGAAGAAGAAGCGCGCACGCTGTCCGAAGAAACTGCAATTGGACGCGCCCGGTTGGAGGAGTTGGAGCGGAAGGTGGAAGCTCTGTCGTCGGCAGCCAGCAATGCAAGCCGTACACCGGCCACTCCAGAATTGCACGGACACCAGCCCGCTGATTCACCCTGAAGGATCGGTCTGACCTATTGGCCTCACACCATCACGCTTGTGTACGTGCATAGTGGTGTGGAGTGCTTGGAGGAAACTTTCTTGAAAATACAATTTGGCACGCCTGTTGCCGAAGCTGGTGGCAGAGTCCAGCGCTGGGTTTGTACCAATGACCGTTTGGCGCGCCTGATTGTAGTGCTGGTATTTCTGTCGTTCGTTCTATTCGGGATCACGACGTCGAATATTGGCATTTCGGACCTACGACAGGATCCCGACAACCCACTTGGCTGGCAGTTGGGCCCGTCCCGGCCAATTCGGTCCGATGAGATTCACGCATTTTCGGCTATCGTCATTTCCATTCTTGCAACTCACGGCGCCCCGGCCCTCAGCCCGCTCGCTGCGAGGGCTGACTTGGTCCATAGGTTCCCCACCGACGGCTTCTTTGAGCAGTTTGTCTTTTTTGACTCGACCATGCTCCATGCATCCGCGATCATCCCTGAGGACATGCTATTTGCCGCGCACTGGTGGCTTCCCTCACTGATCCTGCTTCTAGCCATGCCGACCTGGTTCCACCAGCTCGGCCGCTCGCGCCGTTACGGCTGGTTCGCGGCCATCCTGATTTTAGTTTCGCCCTCGAGCGCGTGGTGGTCCTTGATGCCGGTTGCACTGATCGCCTACACATTGGCCGGTTGCGTGCTGATGATCGCTGCCTTCCAGCGCTTTCAACAAGGCCAGCGCCTCATACCAGGTGTTATCGCAGTCGTGGGAGGCATCCTGATTGCGGGACTCCCAAGCTTCTATGCCCCATGGTCCCTCCTGCTCGGACTCCCGGTCCTGATCGGTTCCACGTTGTGGATACTTCTTCGGCCCTGCGCCTGGGCACCCCGGCTGAAATCCATCCTCATTACTGGGGGCACAGCCCTAGTCTTTGGCGTTGGGACTCTCCTGGAGAACAGGGAGGGACTGGAGGCCCTTCTAAACACTGTTTATCCGGGCTCCCGTCGGGCGGAAGCGGAACCCCAGCCCCTCGGCCGTGTTCTCGGGGCTCCAGCTCTCGGCCCGCTGCAGTTCGACGAGCCTGTAGGTATCAACGCGAGCGAATTGTCGTCGTCGTTCACCGTGTTCTTCGTGTGGATCATTGTCATCCTCCTCGCAGCGCAATGGAGGCTTACCTTCCGGAATAACGTTATCGAATGGACATTCGGAACGTGGTCGCTATTATGGATCGTCTGGATCAGCACGGGCCTTGGTCCCAAGAGTCAGAAATTGCCCTTACTCAACCTCGTCACGCCGCCACGTGCGGCCCAGGTGGTGGGCGTGCTCGCGGTAATACTCATTGGCCTACTATTGAGCCGCTGGTCCCCACCTGCCTCCTGGCGCATACCGCTGCTGGCCGGCGGCGGGTGTGCACTGGCTACGGCGTACGCGGCATCGCTGCTAAAGGCATCGGACCTGCCCTCGATTTCAACCGGACTGATTATTCTTGCCGCGGCCGGGGTTGGATTGGCGGTTGCTGTGATCACGAAGTATCCGCAGCGGCGGTGGCCTTTGATACTTTGCATGCTGCTGGCGGCTCTTCCCATGGTCCGGGCAAATCCCATACTCGCCGGCCTGGGGGATCTGCGAGCTTCGGATACTGCTAAGGCAGTGGGTGCGCAGGCAGCGGCGGCGCGGGCAGAAGGAAGGCTGTGGGCAGCCGACAGCCCGGCGCTGAACACTTTGCTGCTAACTAACGGCATGCCCTCCCTCTCGGGCCTCCAACGTTCTGGACCAGACGTGGTGGCATGGCAAAAGCTGGATCCAGATTCCGCCTTCGCTAGCAAGTGGAACCGAGGGGGAGGCTACATTTTCTTCTCCTGGGCACCCGGCCAGCCGACGTCTTTTTGGACCAACGACTTCGATGCCGTCGGCGTCACCGTTGATCCTTGTGAACTCAAGAGCGCCTGGCAGAGCCTCGACAAGATAGTCTCTTCGCAGCCCCTGGACGCAGCATGCTTGAGCTTGGATTCTGAACTTCAGTGGCAGGGAAAACCGTCCTACGTCTATGCCGTGCGTTGACCGCAGCGTCCGGTGACACCATCGACCAAGGAGTCTGTTGTGGAGCTGAGTGCGGTAGGCGGGTGCAGCCGCCTTACCAGGCCCTCTCGTTTTGAACGTAGCGGTTTGGTGAATACACGCTACGTGTTAGCTCCAAGCGAGGCTGTCCCTTTGCACGCCCCGCCCAAAGCCTCAATGAATGCAGCTACCCTTCAATTTGACCGGCGCTCCAGCAGGATTCCACGAAAGAGAAGCCACACTGCGAGGGCAATTATCGCGGTGAACCCGGCCGTGCACAACAGCATTCCGCCAGGCGGCTGCCATGAGGGATGGGTGATCATCTCAATCCAGCGACGGTCCAACGTCCAGCCGGTCACATAGCGCCGGAGAGTTTGCATGAAGGTCCAGAAGTGGAAGACGGCAAGGAGGATGACCGTTGCTTTGAGGAGACCTGCGGCCTGCGGGGAGAATCCCTGCGAATTCATGCGATCCAGCGCCAAGCCACAAACCATCAGCAATGGAACGAAGACTGCCAGGATGTATCGGCCCTGCCAGACAATTCCGATCGACTCAACAGCTTGGGCCTGAAGCAGCGGCGGAAGCAGCAGTAGAACGGCGAGCAGGAAGATGGTTGCGGTCCGGCCACGGCCTCGGGCCAAGACCACGGCGGCCATCACGAGCGCTACGCCGAGTCCCAGCCAGAGAACATATGCACCCATTGGTGCTGGCACCTCCAGCCAGCCAAACTGTCCCACATATCCCGTGGCGTAATCAAAAGTCCGGTCCACCATAATTTCGGCCCCGGTTAAGGGGGAGGACCCTGCACCTTCAAAAGGATTACTGGAAAGACTGTGATGGTGCGTAAGCCAATAAAGCGCGAAAGTGCAGGAGAACCCAATCACGACGGTTCCGACCCACACCCAAGCATTGCGGCTCAGGGCCTTGAGCTGTGGCCATGAGCCAAGAATTCCGGCGGTGACAACCATGAGCGCCAGCCAGAGCAGGGACAGGCCCTTGGTGTTGGCCAGCACGCAAGCTGATGCGGTGATGGTTGGGACAAGGCGCCAATAGGCTTGCGGGTCACCTGAACGCTGCAGCAGCAGCACAAGATTAGCCAGCAGGGCAGCAGAGGTTGTGTACTCAAGGGAATTTGGATTGACGGCACCGTTAAGGAACAGAACCATCGGGGTCATCGCCGCTGATGTCGCAGTTAGAGCCCATTTTCGCCTCCGCAGCTGCGAGAGTGCGGAAAAAGCAGACGCCAGGAACAGGCAACTGATCAACGCGCTGATCAGCCGCATCCCATAGACGGCGGCCGCGCCGCCGTCCAAAAGCGACGGCAGCCCAATTAGGGCGTAATAGATCGGATTGTAGTTACTCGCGGAGGTTCGCGCCTCTACTAGAGCCCTCCCGTCACCACTGAACGGCGGGACGCAGGAAGGGGTGGTGTCCCTCTTTTGGGCGAAACATCCGAAAGTGTCGTAGTAGGCGATCCATGCTGGCACAGTAACCAGCTGGTAAGCACCGCCGGCAGGCATTTCACGACCAGTTAGCTCGCCCCTGACCACCGCGGCGGCTTTGATGACGTGTGCGGGTTCGTCAGGCACGCCCATTAGAGGACTAGCAATGGTCCATGCACTGGAAAGTCCCATGAGCACAAAGAAGGCCCACCAAAAGGTTCGACGTCCTCTGCGCGGTTGCACCGGGCAGACCTGGCGCTCCGTGGCCAGGTCGTCAAAGACCTCTCCTCGGTGCACCCTCGGCTGGATCAACGACCGTTTTCTAGCAGTCCGAGGAGGTAGCTTCCGTACCCGCTCTTCATCAGGGGTTCGGCTCGTTCCCGGAGCTCGTCGTCGCTGAGGAAGCCCAGGCGCCAGGAGATCTCTTCAGGGGCACCGATCTTCAATCCTTGGCGGTTTTCCGTCGTCCGGACGAAGTTGGATGCGTCGTTCAGGTCGTTAAAGGTTCCGGTATCGAGCCAAGCAGTGCCTCGGGGGAGAATCTCAACGTGGAGCTTCTCGCGTTCGAGGTACGTGCGGTTGACGTCGGTGATCTCCAGTTCGCCCCGTGCGGATGGTTTGAGGTTCCGAGCAATTTCGACGACGTCGTTGTCGTAGAAGTAGAGGCCCGGGACGGCGTAATGGCTCTTGGGCTTCGACGGCTTCTCCTCAAGGGAGATGGCCTTGCCACTTGAATCAAACTCCACGACACCGTAGGACTTAGGGTCGGCGACCCAATACCCAAAGACGGCACCGCCGTCGATGTTCTCGAAACGACGCAGCTGAGTGCCCATCCCATGGCCGTAGAAGATGTTGTCGCCAAGGACAAGTGCCACTGGATCGTTGCCGATATGCTCAGCTCCGAGAACAAACGCCTGCGCCAGACCGTCGGGGGAAGGCTGCTGCGAGTAGGTGAGGTTCACGCCGAACTGGCTGCCGTCGCCCAGTAGCCGCTGGAACTGCTCGGCGTCGTGGGGTGTGGTGATGATTAGGATATCTCTGATGCCCGCCAAGATGAGGGTGGAGAGCGGGTAGTAGATCATCGGCTTGTCAAAGACCGGCATTAGCTGTTTGCTGACGCCCAGAGTAATCGGATGGAGACGTGAGCCGGTACCGCCGGCCAGAATGATTCCGCGCATACAGCTCATCTTTCCTGCCGACTCGCGCATCATCCAAATCCGGTAACCTTTGAAACTATGCAGCGACTTCTAGTAACCGGCGGAGCCGGCTTTATCGGCTCCAACTTCGTCCATTATGTCATGTCCTCCACAGACAACCACGTGACCGTTCTCGACAAGATGACGTACGCGGGAAACCTGGAATCGCTTGCGAAGCTTCCGGCCGAGCGCTTCCAGTTCGTCAAGGGAGATATTTGCGACCAGCCCCTTGTTGAAGACTTGGTGGCGGCTGCCGACGTCGTTGTCCATTACGCGGCAGAATCCCACAATGACAATTCGCTGCATGATCCCCGGCCGTTCCTGGACACGAACATCATCGGCACCTACACCCTGATAGAGGCCGCACGGAAGCACAACAAGCGCTTCCACCACATCTCCACGGATGAGGTTTACGGGGACCTGGAGCTCCATGACCCGGCACGGTTTTCGGAGAACACACCGTATAACCCCTCCAGCCCCTATTCCTCTACCAAGGCAGGCTCGGACCTGCTGGTTCGGGCCTGGGTGAGGTCCTTTGGCCTGCAGGCGACCATTAGCAACTGTTCGAACAACTACGGCCCGTATCAGCACGTGGAGAAGTTCATTCCCCGGCAGATCACCAATGTGATTGATGGGATCCGTCCCAAGCTCTACGGCAAGGGTGAGAACGTGCGGGACTGGATCCACGCGAATGACCACTCCTCCGCTGTATTGGCCATCATAGCCAAGGGTCGAATCGGCGAGACGTATCTGATCGGCGCCGATGGAGAGAAGAACAACAAAGAAGTTGTGGAACTGATCCTCAAGCACATGGGCCAAGCATCCGACGCGTACGACCACGTGGTGGACCGGCCAGGCCATGACCTGCGGTATGCAATTGACTCTTCCAAGCTGCGAGAGGAGTTGGGCTGGGAACCACAGTTCTCGAACTTTGACTCCGGGATAGAGGACACGATCGATTGGTACCGGGACAACGAGGACTGGTGGCGCCCGCAAAAAGCGGCCACTGAAGCGAAATACAAGGTTCAGGGCCAATAGGCATGGAGTTCGGGAAAAAGCTTTCCGTTTCGACTACGCCAATCCCAGGCATGCTGCTTTTTGATCTTCCCGTTCATGGGGACAACCGAGGATGGTTTAAGGAAAACTGGCAGCGGGAAAAGATGCTGGCCCTTGGGTTGCCAGACTTCAAGCCGGTTCAGAACAACATCTCCTTCAACGACAAGGCCGGTACGACGCGAGGGATTCACGCCGAACCCTGGGATAAGTTCGTCTCGGTTGCCACGGGCCGCATTTTCGGTGCTTGGGTGGACCTGCGTGAGGGGCCGACTTTTGGCTCCGTCTTCACTGCCGAGCTGGATGCCGGAAAGGCGATCTTTATTCCCCGTGGTGTTGCGAACTCGTACCAGACTCTTGAGGACAACACTTCATACGTATATCTGGTCAGTGACCACTGGTCCGCGGACGCGGAATACACATTCCTAAATCTGGCTGACGAGACCGTTGGCATCAAGTGGCCGATTCCCTTGGGAACAAGCGGAGGTGTCCGAGAAGGACAAGGCGCACCCACGTTTGGCCTCTGTGACGCCGATGGCACCGAAACGCACCCTCATACTCGGAGCCGACGGGCAGTTGGGGAAAGCACTGCGTGCGATCTACTCAGGCGACGGCAGCGTCGAATTTGCAGACCGCACTGACTTCGACCTCCTGAACCCTGCCTCGTTCCGCACCCGCGCATGGCAAAAATACTCCACCATCATCAACGCTGCGGCTTACACCGACGTGGATGCGGCAGAGACCGAAGAGGGCCGGCAGGCTGCCTGGGCGCTTAACGTTACTGCCGTAGCCGAGCTTGCAAAAATTGCCGTTGCTACTGGCATCGTGCTGGTGCAGGTATCCAGTGACTATGTCTTCGATGGTTCCCGTCCTTCCCACGATGAGTCCGAAGGGCTGGCCCCGCTGGGCGTTTACGCGCAGACCAAAGCTGCTGCCGACGCCGTCGTCAGCGTCCTTCCCAAGCACTACATCATTCGAACCAGTTGGGTCATCGGTGAGGGCCCGAACTTTGTCCGCACCATGGCTTCCCTCGCGGAGAAGGGAATCACGCCCAGCGTCGTCCATGACCAAATTGGTCGCCTGACTTTTGCAGGAGACCTTGCGGCTGGAATCAGGCACCTCTTGGACACGCAAGCACCGTACGGTACCTACAACCTGACAAATGGTGGTGATCCCCAATCTTGGGCTGATATTGCGCGCGACGTCTTTGAGCTGATCGGAGCAGACCGGCAGGATGTCACCGGCGTGTCGACTGAGCAGTATTTTAAGGCTAAGGAAGGGGCACCCAGGCCTTTGAACAGTGTCCTGGTCCTGGACAAGATCGTAAAGGCGGGATTTAGACCCGCGGCAGCCTCCGAGAGGCTGCGGGAATACATCCGGCCGAAAGGCTAGGCACTAAGAAGGTCCAAACGGCCCGTGCAACTGCACGGGTAGAATCCAAGTTATCGCGATCCGGGCTGATCTGGGTCTGAAGGTGCTGTGGCGAATGTGGCGGCGTGGAGAAAATTGTGCTTGCATGTCCTCCGGATCATCACGGTTGAGGTCGCTAGCACGTCTACGTGATAACTTCGCCAGGGTCGCCCCGCCGCAAGCGTTACTCAAATACGCGCTGCCGGGCGATAAATACCTCGAAACGGTTTCTCCTGACACCGTTCAAAACGTGAAGACTGGAACGCCATGAGCAAACTGACGGAAACCGAGCCGGAAACAACTGAACGGAGCACCCGCTTCTTGGACCTCTTCCGCCTCAGTGCCGTACGCTACCTCGTTGTCGGCGGCCTTTCGTTTGTAGTCGATTTTGGCCTGTTGGTGCTGTTCCACCAAGCCCTTGGTTGGGTTGTAGGAGTGGCAACTGCGATAGCGTTCCTCTCGAGTCTCGTTTTCAACTTTGTGGTGCAAAGGAAAGTGTCGTTCGAATCAGGCCACAAAACCCACGTAAGCATGATCCGTTATGCCCTGCTCGTTGCGGCCAACACCGTTGCAAGTGTGATCGTGGTGGAACTCCTGACACCCACGGCGCTGGGTTACATGGGCGGTAAAGTCATCTCCACTGCAGCTATGACTGTCTGGAACTTCTTCTTGTACCGCCACTGGGTCTTCGGGACATCCCCTTCGAAGCGTCCACGGAAGCCCCACAAACATGAGGCCTCCTGACGCCTTTCAATCCCGGCTTTTCCAATTCCGGGCATGAATATGACGGACAGGGTTGGGAAACCTTCGGAGCAGGGAGGTGATGCCGGACTACAAGACAGTCGCGAGGGTCCGCGGGAGGTATCCCTCGTTAGGTTGCATGCCAGTGCCAAGATAGGCCCAGAGCGAGCCGTCAGGCTTCCGGGCAACCACATCGGGAACGGCATCAGAGTTGAGGTTTGAGCCGCTTAGCAGGACATCGTAAATATTCCATCCTGTAGCGATGCGCTTCGCCATACCGAAACGGCCACTCCCGTCTCCGGCATAGAACCACACAGTCCCATCAGGTTTGCGTGCGAGAAGATCATTTTTCCGGTCTGCATTGAAATCGCCACTTCCAAAGAAGTGATCAAAAGCATCCCATCCGTAATCGCCAATTTGAATTGCGCCCAGATATCCGAGATTAGTTGAATTCACGATGCCGGTTCCACGGTACAGCCATAATGACCCGTCTGGTTTTCGGGCGACAATATCCTTCTTGCCGTCATTGTCGAGATCCCCTGCACCAGTTATGACGTCGAAGGCTTCCCACCCGTAGTCGCCAATTTTCTGTGGCGTGCCATAGCCTTGGTTCGCTGCGTCTATGCGGCCAGTACCCGGGTACAGCCAAAGTGTGCCGTCACGTTTCCGTCCCACAAGGTCACTTTTGCCGTCTCCGGAGAAGTCGCCGACACCGGCGAGGAAATCGAAAGCTTCCCAGCCGTAATTACCGATCTTGGTTGGCGTTCCATACGCCCCGGTGCCATTACCTGGATAGAACCACAGCGTTCCGTCAGGTTTTCTTGCCAGCAGGTCTCCCTTGCCATCTCCGTTGAAGTCGGGAGTCCCCACCAGCAAATTGAAGGCATCCCAGCCGTAGTCGCCAATTTTGCGGGCAGGCGAATAGCCTTGATCCCGCATGGCTGTTCCCGCATAGAAGTAAACCGATGCATCGGGCTGGACGCCCACGAAATCCGACATCGAATCACCGTTGCTGTCGCCGGTGCCTAATATTTCGCTGTAGATACCCCAGCCTGAACCAATCTGCCGTGGGTTGGTCAGGGTTGCGTTTCCAGCGTTTGAGTAAAACCAAAGTGTTCCATCCGGACGGCGGCCGACGAGGTCGCTGGTGCCGGTTCCGTCGAAATCTTGAATCGCCACCAGCTGATCGAAGACGTTCCAGCCGTAGTCAATCTGACGTCCGGATCCGGTTTTGCCTGTCCCCGTCCCTGAATAGAGATACAGCTTCCCGTCCGGCGTGCTTGCCAGAAGGTCTGGCTTTTTGTCGCCATCAAAGTCCCGCACACCCAAGATAGAGGTGAAGGCGTTCCACCCGTAGTCGCCTATCTTGACGGCCATAGAGTAGCCCTCATTTGAAGGCGTTACGGCTCCAGTTCCCGCGTAGAACCATAGGGAGCCGTCCAACTTTCGTGCAATGAGGTCATTCTTACCATCGCCGTTATAGTCGCCGACGCCGAGCACACGGTCGTACAACTGCCAGCCGGAACCAATTTTCCTCCCTGCCAGGTATCGGCCCGAACCGTCCCCTGGGTAGAACCAGAGTTCTCCGTCTGGCCGGCGTTGGATTAGGTCGGCGTTGCCGTCTCCATTGAAATCACCCGGAGCAACAGTGCGACGGACGGATTCTGATGGTTCGGGGAGGGATGTCGCACCTGCGAAACGCTGGAGGGACGGGTAATCGCCGTTCCAGACGTTGGAGTCACCGGCCAATGGCCCGGTACTGCTGTATTGCCAGATGCTGTAAGTGCTCCAGCTTGAGGTGGGGACAGGACCCGCATTGTTCGTGGCGGTGAGCGGATACGAAGCAACCCAGAGCGGATAGTCACCAAAACCGGCGGGATTACCGAGACATTGGTTCCACCAGCTTGTATTGGTGTAGATCACCGGGAGCCTGCCGGTCAGTGCTTGCATGGTGTTTCCGAAATCGCGCACCCAGGACAGGAGCTGGCCCGGCGACATGTCATAGCAGGTGTTGCCGAAATAGAAGCCGTTGATTGTTCGGCCTGGATAGGGGTTGAATTCAAAGTCCAGTACGGGAGGCATGGTGTATCCGTCCGCAGACCAGCCCCCGCCGTTCTGCACAAAGTATCGGGCCTGGTCTGTTCCGGAGGACCAGTTGGGAATAGCGAAGTGGTAAGCACCCCTGATCATGCCGACGCTGCGGGATCCCTGGTATTGCGAACTGAAGAGCTCGTTGGTGTAGTAGTTTCCCTCAGATGCCTTTACGTAGGCGAAGCGTGCCCCCATATTCCATTGCTGCTGCCAGTCCACCCCCGGCTGGTGGGCGCTGACGTCCAATCCCTGGATGCCGAAACTTGGCATCCAGGTACCCTCGGTGCTGAGAGACTCCGCGTTCAGTTTCTGTATCCCGGCCGAGGAAGACGACGCCGTCACTCGTTTTGAGCGCTGCCCCATTTCGGCTCCGCCCGGCCCAATGGCCTCCGCCATGGTTTGCGGCGTGGAACTCGGCTGGGCGGTGGGCTCGGGGTCTACCGTCGCTGGTAGAGTCTCGGCCGGACTTTGTTGGACTAGGGCCGAGGGTGATGCAGTCGGCTCGGCTGCAGGCGCGGAAGCCTGGGACGGCGATGGTGTGGGACTCGGCTCCACTGCGGATGCGACACCGGAGAGGCCGGGCCCGATCAGCAACGAGACAGCCAACAGGGCCGTCCCGATTGACTTCATGATTGGGCGACGGGACTGAGACAGGTTCCGTTTCATATGTGCTCCGGAGACAACGAGGCGCTCCCAGGAGCCCTCATCTGGTTGCTGTTCCAGAAGGTTCCCCAGGAACCGGCTGGACAGGAGATTTGACACTTAACGCGCTCACCATAGCACCGTGTTGCTATTGGAAACAGTGATGCTGATGATGCAGGTGGTGTTCCTGCGCTTATCTTGCGCTTATCCACAGGCAGTCTTTGGGGCTTGGCAGGGATGTTGTGCGCTCCTTAGGCTTTAGCCAGTTGCACTGCCTCCGCCGGGGGCGGCAGTTGTATTGGGGACATATGGATGCGCTGGGAATTGTTGAGGACGAGGTCCGCGAGCTGATCCGTCGCCGGGGACTCGACCCGCTTCATCAAGCTGCCGAAGTTCGCCGTCTCGTCGAGGCGGCAGTAACGGACTACGACGAGCGTGCCCTGATGGGGCCGCTTCCTCCCATCGGACCCTTAGATGCCGCACGCCGGTTCCTCTTCGATGCGGTTGCCGGCTTCGGCGTGCTGCAGCCGCTGCTGGACGACACGTCCATCGAAGAGGTGTGGATCAACGCGCCCAACGAAATCTATGTCGCCAGGAACGGCGAGTCAGAATTGACCTCACTGAGCCTGACCGAGCAGCAGGTCCGGGATTTGGTGGAGCGGATGCTCAAGAGCTCAGGCCGCCGGCTGGACATGTCTTCGCCCTTTGTCGATGCCGCCCTGCCCGACGGCTCAAGGCTCCACGTGGTCATCCCGGACGTCACGCGCAGGCACTGGGCAGTCAACATCAGGAAGTTTGTGGTCAAAGCGAGCAGACTTGAGCACCTCGTTGAGCTCGGCACCCTGACGCCCCAGTCCGCCCGCTTCCTTGGCGCGGCGGTTTCCAGCGGGCTCAACATCCTGGTCTCGGGAGCGACGCAGGCGGGCAAAACAACAATGCTGAACTGCCTGGCAGCCAGCATCGGGAGCCGGGAACGTGTCATCACTGTGGAAGAAATTTTCGAGCTGCAGTTTCCCCTGAGGGACGTCGTCGGCTTGCAGTGCCGCCAGCCAAACCTCGAGGGAGAGGGCGAAATCCCGCTCCGACGACTGGTAAAAGAAGCGCTGCGGATGCGCCCTGACCGGTTGGTCGTCGGCGAAGTCCGGGAAGCCGAGAGCCTTGACATGTTGATTGCTTTGAATTCAGGGCTGCCAGGAATGTGCACCGTCCACGCGAACTCTGCCCATGACGCCGTCACGAAGATCTGCACGCTCCCACTGCTGGCAGGCGAGAACATATCTTCGGCCTTTGTTGTGCCCACCGTCGCGTCCTGCATTGACCTGGTAGTGCACTGCAGCCGCAGAGCGGATGGACGACGGGAAGTAACGGAAATCCTGTCGCTGGGCCGGCGCGTCGAAAACGGAATCATCGAATCCTCTCCAGTGTTCACGGTGGTGGATGGCGTGCTGCAGCCACGCGCCAGCTCCATGCCGGCGCAGGAGAAGTTCTCGAGGGCAGGATATGACATCGCCGCGCTGCTGGATCCGCGATGATGTCGGCTCTCCTTGGAGTAACGGCCGGCGCCGGTTTCTTCCTGATCTGGTGGTCCTTCTGGGAGTCGCCGAAGCAGGCAGCTCCTAAGGAAAGGACCAATCGCCTAACAGACCTCCTTGCGGGGGCGGGCGTCGAGAAGGTGTCCGTGGGCGGTCTGCTTGGCACCTGTATCGGCCTCGGACTTTTCGTCGCCCTGGTGTTCTTCCTGGCAACCCGCTCCTGGCCGATCTCGTGTTGTTTCGGACTGTTCGGTGCATGGCTGCCGATCACCATCCTGCGCTGGAAAGCAAAGAGGAGGAGCGCCCTGCTGCGGACTCTCTGGCCGGACGTCGTTGACCACCTGCGTTCAGCCATCCGGGCCGGGTTGCCTCTTCCGGAAGCCCTCATCCAGCTGGGTGACAAAGGGCCCGAAGAACTCCGCCACGTTTTCCGTGATTTCGGTGCCGATTACCGGGCGGGCGGGCAATTCGAAGCATCGCTCAACCAGCTCAAGTACAGGCTTGCTGACCCGGTTGCAGATCGAATCGTCGAAGCCCTCCGGCTGACCAGGGAAGTCGGCGGTTCGGACCTTGGAAAGCTCCTCGGGACGCTGGCCGAGTTTCTTCGCGAAAATGCGCGTACGCGCAGCGAGCTTGAGGCACGGCAGTCCTGGACCGTCAATGCGGCAAGGCTCGCCGTTGCTGCCCCGTGGATCGTAATGATGCTGTTGGCCACGAGACCTGAGGCGGTGCAGGCCTACAACACCCCGATGGGGGCCGCTGTTCTGATTGGCGGCCTGGTCGTCTCCCTGGTCTGCTACTCCATCATGCTCCGGATAGGTGCACTTCCGCAGGACGAAAGGGTGCTCAGGTGACGGAGATTCCACCATCCGCTGTTGTGTGCGGGCTGCTGATGGGCATCGGACTGTGGCTCATCATTTTCCGCTCTCCCTTTATTCGTGCCGTCACGCTTTCCCAACGCATCGAGCCGCAGCTGAAAGCGCAGAACCTTGAATCAAGGTTGCTGCGCGCCGGGGAGCAAAACGTAACGCCATTCGGTTCCTTGGAACGGATTCTTCGCCCCTTTTTACGAGACGGGCTGGCAGCCTTGGGCAGACTAAACCCCGTGTCCAAAGCTACGCACAGAAGACTCGCGCAGGCGGGCATCAACAAATCCCCGGTCGATTTCAGGGCAGAACAACTCTTGTGGGCGGCTGCTGGGATCGGAGTCTCGATCGCCTTCATTATTCTTGGTGCCGCCTACGGCAGGTTCAACCCGTTGCTATCAGTAGCGGCCGTCCTGGGCAGCGCCATCGGTGGCTTTATGTTCCGCGACTACTGGCTCGGCGCTCAGATCCGGCGCAGGGAATCGAGGATGATGGCGGAGTTCCCCGGCCTTGCCGAACTTATGGCGCTTGCAGTGAGTGCAGGGGAGAGCGCTACTGGTGCTCTGGACCGGGTCTGCCGCAGCGCCAAGGGTGAACTCACGAAGGAGTTCTCGAAGATCCTTGCAGAAACGAGGGCGGGCAAACCCCTGGTCCAGGCCCTCCAGGAGTTCTCTGCGCGGACAGAGCTCGCACCTCTCGTTCGGTTCGTGGACGGCATCGTGGTGGCCGTTGAGCGAGGCACACCGTTAGCTGACGTGCTCCGTGCGCAGGCCCAGGACGTCCGGGATGCCGCAAAGCGTGACCTGATGGAGTCAGCGGGAAAGAAAGAAATTGCCATGATGATCCCGCTCGTATTTGGAGTGCTGCCCTTGACCGTGGTCTTTGCCGTTTTTCCCGGTATCGCCGCGATAAACCTGGGTTTCTGAGGGCAGAGATAAGCATGGACGCACAACCAACGGTGGAAACAGAAGCAGGAATAGGACGGAAATGATGGAGAAAATGGGGATTCGCTGCATGGTGCTGTTCCTGTCACTCGTGGCAGTGCTGCTTCCAGGAGTGGGTGTCGGCAACAGTAGGAGAGCTGGGCGGGAAAGGAGCCAGGACCGGCGCCTCGTCGGCGCAGGTTTCAGGGCCAGAGCGGTCGATGATCCTGAGCGGGGCGACGTTCCTGGCTGGGTGATGATCACGCTGATGTCGGCAGTTCTGGTTGCAGCGCTGCTGGCACTGGCCGGTCCTGCGCTGGAAGCCATGTTCAACCAAGCGATGGACAAGGTCGGAAGCTAGCCGGTGGCGCGGTGCACCCGCGGAGCGAACACTGACCGCGTTCTGGACAGGGGAGAGAAAAGGCCGGCCCGGGGCGAAGACGCAGTCCCAGAAGCCCGGCACCATGAAAGGGGCTCGGCTGTAGTGGACTTTGTCCTCGTAGGCAGCCTGCTCACCGTGTTTTTCCTCGCGATCATCCAGCTGACACTGGTGCTGCATGTAAGGAATACGTTGATTGATGCGGCAGCATCCGGTGCACGTTACGGAACACTCGCCGACCGTGATGCAGCCGACGCCCGGGATCGTACCGGCAGCCTGATCCAAACCGCCTTGAACGCGGGCTTCGCTGAACAGGTCAGCACCAGCGAGGTGACATACCAGGGCCTGCGGACTCTGGAGGTAACTGTCAGGGCGCCCATGCCCGTGATCGGACTCATCGGTCCCCGCGACATGCTGGAGGTGAAGGGCCATGCAGCGATGCAGCCATGAGGCAGTGATGGCTCGCTTTCGCGCCCGGCTCATCGAAACCCTGGGCCGCGGGCCACTCGGCCGCGAACCACTCTGCCGGCAGCCGGACGGCCACCACCACGAACGGGGGAGTGCCGTGGTTGAGTTCACCTTCCTGGCGCTGCTGCTGATGGTTCCGCTGGTTTATTTCATCATTACCATGAGCCAGATTCAGGGCGGCTCCTTTGCCGTGGTTGGCGCAGCGGACCAGGCGGCCAAGGTCTACGTAGCCCAGGCCGATGGAGCCACGGCGCAGGCAGCTGCTGAACAGGCGGTGGCGATCGCACTGGCGGACTTCGGACATCCCGTCGACGGGGTGCGTATGGCCACAACCTGCAGTCCGGGAGATTGCCAGGCTGCCGGAAGCGCCGTCACGGTGACTGTGAGCCTGACAGTGCCTCTGCCGTTCCTGCCTTTCAGCAACGACTTCCGGCTCAGCGCCAGCGAGGTGGAGGCATCGTCCACTCAGCTCGTAGGCAGGTTCCGGTGAGAAGGCATTCAAGTGATGAAGACGGCCAGATCATGGTGATGATCCTGGGCTACGTTGTGCTGGCGTTGCTGGTCACCACGGTCGTCATCGGCATTTCCTCGGTGTACCTCGAACAGAAGCGCCTGCTGTCCCTGGCCGACGGCGCCTCCCTCGCTGCCGCTGACAGCTACACCTTGGGCGAAGTGGACACGCAGGGCGGCAGCCCCTCAGCGGTCCTGAACCCTGCCCGGGTCAGGAACGTAGCGGCTGACTTCGTGTCCAGGAGCCCGGCGTCACAGCGCTTCGACGGGCTCGCCATTGCAGGGGCCACCGGCACGCCTGACGGTTCCACCGCCGTCGTGGTCCTCACGGCTGCCGTGCACCCGCCGGTGGTGAACTTCCTGATGCCCGACGGGATAAGAATCGATGCGACCTCCACGGCGCGCTCCCGGCTCACCCGTTGATGGAACGCCCGAGCGAAGCCCAGCGAGACCCGCCGTCGCCTGGACAGTCTCCAGGGTAAGGCCCTTCACGCGGATGGCGTAGGGTTAAACAACCATGGCCAATATTGATTTTTCCGCTGAAATCCGCGCCCTTCGCGCCACCTACGACTCCATTGAAAGAGTCTCCGACGTAGAGGCACTGAAGGAAGACATCGCCGAACTGAGCGAGCGGGCCGGCGAACCGGACCTCTGGGACGACCCCGCAGCGGCACAAAAAATCACCTCCCGCCTTTCACACCGCCAGTCGGAGCTGGAGCGCCTCACCAGGCTCGCGGCCAGGATCGACGACCTCGAAGTCCTGGTAGAGCTTGGCCAGGATGAGGACGACGCCGATTCCATGGGGGAGGCGGCCGCCGAACTGGAGTCGGTCAAGAAGGCCCTGAAGGAACTGGAAGTCGTCACCCTGCTGTCCGGCGAGTATGACGAACGCGAGGCCGTGGTCTCGATCCGGGCAGGAGCCGGCGGCGTTGACGCGGCCGACTTCGCCGAAATGCTGCTCCGGATGTACCTCCGCTGGGCTGAACGCCACGGGTACCCCACCACCGTGATGGATACTTCCTACGCCGAGGAAGCCGGCCTCAAATCGGCGACCTTCGAGGTCAAGGCCCCCTACGCCTTTGGAACGCTCAGCGTTGAGGCCGGAACGCACCGGCTCGTCAGGATCAGCCCCTTCGACAACCAGGGCCGGCGCCAGACGTCGTTCGCCGCCGTCGAAGTCATCCCGCTCATTGAGCAGACGGACTCCATCGAGATCCCGGACAACGAAATCCGCGTGGACGTGTTCCGCTCCTCGGGGCCGGGCGGTCAGTCCGTTAACACCACCGACTCGGCCGTCCGCCTGACCCACATTCCCACCGGGACCGTGGTTTCCATGCAGAACGAAAAGTCGCAGCTGCAGAACCGTGCCGCCGCCATGCGCGTGCTGCAGTCCCGGCTCCTGCTCCTAAAGAAAGAGCAGGAAGACGCCGAAAAGAAGGCGTTCGCCGGCGACGTCAAAGCGTCCTGGGGCGACCAGATGCGGTCCTACGTGCTCAATCCCTACCAGATGGTCAAGGACCTGCGGACCGAGCACGAAGTCGGCAACACCTCGGCAGTTTTCGACGGTGAAATCGATGACTTCATCGACGCCGGCATCCGGTGGCGCACGGACAACCGCAACGCGGAGAAGTAAGGCGCAGCAGCCCGGCCAGGAGCAGCAGCCGGCGACACGCCCCTTGAAACCGGCCTGATTCACAGGTTCCCCTGCGTATAGTCGAGGGGCCGGGGCCCTACTTCCCCCAAACGAAAACCCGCGCACCGGCTGCAGAACTGGGCTGCATGAGAATCAGCTATGCCCTGCAGGGTACTTAGGGCCATGATCCGATTCGAAAATGTCACCAAGGTCTACGACCAGACAACCCGGCCTGCGCTGGACTCCGTCAACCTTGAGATTGACCGCGGCGAATTCGCCTTCCTCGTCGGTGCATCAGGCTCCGGCAAGTCCACCTTCCTGCGGCTCGTCCTGAAGGAAGACCGGGCAACGTCCGGCGCCGTCTACGTCGCCGGCCAGAACGTCGCCAGGATCTCCAGCTGGCGCGTGCCGCGGCTCCGCCGGGGGATCGGTGTCGTCTTCCAGGACTTCCGGCTCCTGCCCCAGAAGAACGTCTTCGCCAACGTAGCCTTCGCCATGCAGGTCATCGGCAAGAGCCGCAGCGTCATCCGGGACACTGTTCCCGAGGTACTGAAGACCGTGGGCCTGGAAGGCAAAGAGCACCGCATGCCGCACGAACTCTCCGGCGGCGAGCAGCAGCGCGTGGCCATCGCCCGCGCCGTGGTCAACAGGCCAGGAATCCTCCTCGCCGACGAGCCGACGGGAAACCTGGACCCCACCACGTCGATGGGCATCATGGGCATCCTGGACAAAATCAACCAGAACGGCACCACCGTGGTGATGGCGACGCACGACGACGACATCGTCAACGAGATGCGCAAGCGCGTGGTGGAGCTCAAGAACGGCGTGGTCATCCGCGACGAGGCAAAGGCGCTGTACACGTCCATGATTCCGGTAGTCGGTCAATCGCGCAGGCTCAAGGATGCGAGCGGCCGGGAGACGCCCGAAGCGGGACAGCCGGGCGAAGGCGAGGGACAGCGATGAGGCTTGCATTCATCCTCAGCGAGATTGGCAGCGGTCTCCGCCGCAACCTCTCGATGGTTGTGTCAGTCATCCTGGTCACCTTCGTCTCGCTCACCTTCGTGGGTGCGGCCGGAATGCTGCAGATGCAGATCAACCAGATGAAGGGCTACTGGTACGACAAAGTCCAGGTGGCCATCTTCCTGTGCAGTGAAGGGTCGACGGCGGCCGGTTGCGCCACCGGGCCTGTCACCGCGGAGCAGCAGGAGAGTCTCAACTCCCTCCTTGAGTCCCCGGCAGTGGCCCAGTACACCAACGACTTCCAGTACGAGTCCAAGGAAGAGGCCTACAAGCACTTCAAGGACCAGTTCTCCAATTCGCCCATCGTGGACTCCGTGACACCGGACCAGCTGCCGGCATCCTTCCGCATCAACATGAAGGATCCGGAAAAGTACCAGATCATCAGCGAGACCTTCGCCTCCCAGCCGGGAGTGGAAACCGTCATTGACCAGCGTCAGCTCCTCGAGCGGCTGTTCTCGGTGATGAACGGGGCCTCCCTTGTTGCCGTCAGCATCGCCGGCGTGATGATCGTCTGCGCCATCCTGCTGATCGCCACCACCATCCGGCTCTCCGCCTTCAGCCGCCGCCGCGAAACGGGAATCATGCGCCTGGTGGGCGCCTCGAAGACGGTGATCCAGCTGCCGTTCATCCTGGAGGGGGTTATCGCGGCAGTCATCGGCGCTGCACTTGCCTCCGCCACCCTCTGGGCCGTTGCGCACTTTTTCCTCGGCGAATACATGTCCCGGCAGTACCCGGACACGGCCTTCATCTCCTCAGGCCAGACGCTGATCCTGGTACCGGCTTTGATAATCCTTGGCGGATCCTTGGCGGGAATTTCGTCTCTCTTGACCTTGCGCCGATACCTTCGCGTCTAGGTATGCAAACCGAACAAGGAATGCCCATGAACGTAACGGATCAAACGTCCCCGCGGCGCCAGCGCACCAGCGGGCGGAAGTGGCCCCGCCGCGCCGGCATTATCAGCGCTGTGCTCGCCGTCGTCCTCAGCGCAGGACTGGCATCATCCTCCCCGGCAGCCTTCGCCGACGAGCTTGAGGACAAGCAGAAAGCACTCGAAGCCGAAGCAGCCAGGGTCCAGCAGTCATTGGAATTCGTTGATTCGCGCATTGCCAAGGCCGCCGGCGACCTGATCATTTACCAGGGCCAGCTGCCCGGTGCCCAGCAGGCGCTCCTTGAGGCCCAGGGCCGTGTTGCCGGAGCCGTCAAGGAAGTTGAGGCTCTTTCCGCCCGCGTGGACATGGCCCAGCAGAACAAGGCCAAAATCACGCAGCAGCTTGAAACGGACAAGCAAAAAATCGCGGACACGAAGAAGCTGATTGGCCAGATCGCCACCCAAGCCTATAAATCCGGGGGAGTGCCCTCCAACCTGTCCCTGTTCTTCGGCTCAAACAACGGCGGAAGCCTGACCGAGACGATGGACCTGGCAGACCAGGCCATGCGCAGCCAGAACGCCGCCATGGACAAGCTGTCCCAGCAGAACGCCACCAACGTCAACTCCGAGGCGCGCCTCCAAGCCGTTGAAGCCGAAATCAAGGACCTGAAGGCCAAGGCCGACGCAGCCCTTGAACGGGAGAAGGCAGCCCGGGACGAAGCAGCCGCCAGGAAAGACGAAGTGGACCGGCTCATTGCCGACACCACCCGCCTTGACGCGGAACTGCAGGCCGCCAAGCCCGGCATCCAGTCCCAGCTTGCCGGTGTGCAGGCCAGCCAGAACGCCGTGGCAGCCGAAATCGAAGAACGCGACCGGAAGCTGCGCGAGGCCTGGGAAGCCGAGCAGCGCCGGCTGGCGGCGGAAGCCGCAGCCGCGGCGGCCGCTGCAGCAGCAGCGAGGAACCAGCCGCCGCCCCCGGTGCAGCCTTTTGTGCCGCCTGTTGGATCGCCGTCGGCCTTTGGACTCCGGCATCCATTTGATGGCAGCGTCCCCATCACGTCCGGCTTCGGCTGGCGCGCAACGCCGCCCGGAACCATCGACTTCTACGGCCAGGGCGGCTACCTGCACACCGGAATCGACTTCGGCGCGGCCTGCGGCACGCCCGTCTACGCTGCGGCAGCAGGCGAGGTCTTCAGCTCCGGCTGGAACTCAGCGGACGGCGGAGGCTGGCGGGTGAAGATTTCCCACGGCCTGGTGCAGGGCAACACGCTGAATACCATCTACTACCACAACTCAAGCATCGTGGTGTCGAACGGCCAGCGGGTATCGCAGGGGCAGCTGATCGCGTACTCCGGCAACACCGGAAACTCCACCGGCTGCCACGCCCACTTTGAAACCTGGTTGAACGGCAACGCTGTGGACCCGATGGGGCTGCTGTAGCGCCCATTAGCCTGCCGTACACTGGTATGACTCCGCGCCGGCTGGCCCGGAGGACTTCCGATTCTTGAACTGAGGAGCTTTCCCTTGCCTAAAGAAAGTGGCCGTAAAGTGGTGGCCACCAACCGCAAGGCCCGGCACGACTACCATGTGCTGGACACCTACGAGGCTGGAATCGCGCTGATGGGAACCGAAGTGAAGTCCCTGCGCGAGGGCCACGCCTCCATGGTGGACGGGTTCTGCACCTTTTACAACGACGAACTGTGGATGGAAGCCATCCATATCCCCGAGTACAACCAGGGCAGCTGGACCAACCACGCGGCACGCCGCCGCCGGAAGCTGCTGCTCCACCGCGAGGAACTCATCAAGATTTCGCACAAGGTGCGGGAATCGGGCTATACGATCGTTCCGCTGCAGCTGTACTTCGTCGATGGCAAAGCCAAGGTGGAGATCGGTGTGGCTCGCGGTAAGCGCGAGTACGACAAGCGGCAGACCCTCCGCGAACAGCAGGACAACCGAGAAGCGCAGCGGGAAATGCGGGAGCGCAACCGCCGCCGCTAGGCGGGAATGAATTCCCTGAATGATGCGTTATGATGGGTAGTCCGGTGGGCTTGCCTGCCGGTTTGGTAAAAGAATATGGGGATGATCGGTTTCGACGATGTTAGTCGCGACAGGTGAAGCGGGCCGAGGATGCAGAATTATCTCGTAAACGCTTTCTGCAAACCAATAAGTGCCGAATCTAAGCGCACTGACTTCGCTCTTGCTGCCTAAGCAGTAAGACAGTCCGTCAGCCCGAGGTTGCTATCGCCCCGGATCCTGGCGTCATTTAGATAGCCACTGCTGTTCACCTCCGTCATCGGGGTGAACGGGACTCTTAGATGACTGGGCCCGGATCAGCCAGCTGTTTGCGGCATGGCTGGGGCCGAGAAAGTCCGACGCAAACTGCGCCCGGAGAAGCCCTGACAACACGACATCGGACGGGGGTTCAATTCCCCCCATCTCCACATTTGTGATGAGTCGATCCTTTAGGTTGGATTCATCGAAAAGCACCCCGGTCTTCGGACCGGGGTGCTTTTCTTTGCCCTGGCTTGGTAGTCCCGGTCCCTGGCCCAGGGCACCCAGGCGCCCGTTCACCGACGGCGTAGCCCCGCCGGGACTATGAACCCGCGCCCGATCGTTGTCACGGTTAGGACCCGGACAAGCAACGCCGCCGGGGAGCCGTATACCGAGGAGGTGCCCCAATGAACCAGGGGAGCGAGCCAGTTTCGCAGGCGCCCGACGACGACGCCCTGGACTCGTATTCAGAGACAGTCATGCGCGTGGCTGAGGCAGTCACGCCGCACGTGGCGGCCATTGAGATGACCAGCAACCGGAGGAACGGCCGTTTCCGTGTGGGGGCAGGCTCCGCCGTGCTTTTCACCGAAGACGGCTATCTCCTGACGAATTCGCATGTGGTGGCCGGCACGCACAAGGGCCATGCGGCCTTTGCTGACGGCAGCCGGACCGACCTTGAACTGGTGGGCGTAGACCCGTTGTCTGACCTTGCGGTGGTCCGCGGTAGGGCACCCAAGGTGGCCCCGGCACAGTTCGGCGACGCCGAGACGCTGCGGGTTGGCCAGCTGGTCATCGCCGTCGGGAATCCGCTCGGCTTGGCTGGGTCGGTGACCGCAGGGGTGGTCAGCGGCCTGGGCCGGGCCATCCCGGTGTGGTCAGGCGGCAACCGGCGGGTGATCGAGGACGTCATCCAGACCGATGCGGCGCTCAATGCCGGCAGCTCCGGCGGCGCCCTGGCCGATTTCCGTGGGCGGATCGTGGGAATTAATACCGCCGTGGCCGGCGCTGGGCTGGGACTGGCAGTACCCATCAACTCCACCACGCGCCGGATCATCTCGGCACTGCTGAAGGACGGCCGCGTCAGGAGGGCTTACCTCGGCGTTGTCAGCACACCGATCAGGCTCAGTGCGAGCGCGGTGATCAGGACGGGGCAACGCGAGGGACTCAGGGTGGTGGAAGTGCTGGCGGGATCGCCTGCCGGCCGCTCCGGCCTGCTGGCGGGCGATATCATCCTGACAGCCGGAAGCCGCCCCGTCAGCAACGCTGAAAGCCTGCAGAAGCTGCTGTTCGCTGATGCGATTGGCCAGCCGCTGCGGGTCCGCGTGCTGAGGGACGGCCAGGAAATGGACCTTGTGGCCGTGCCGGAAGAAATGCCTGCAAACGGAAACGGGTGACCGTTACCGGCGCTTCTTCAGGTGCGCTACCGGATCCTGGGCGCCTTCGAGCGGGGCTTTCGCCTTCTTCTCGGCGCGTTTTTCCTTGATGGATTTAACGGGCTTCTTGTTCAGCTGCTGATGTGGTGACTTGTCCGGCATGGCGTACTCCTTGCGACACGGGGACGGCTGTGTCCCACTTCGTAAATTACGCCTGTTCCGCGCTGAATGTAATGCCTGAATCAGTCCGGGGCTGGCACGTCCGCGATGCCCACAAAACGTGTACCGACGCCGTCGAACTCGCCGCGGACGTACCCCGGGCGCAGTGGCGGAACGTCCGCGGGGCTGTGGTGCTCACACACCACATACGTAAACTCCGGCCACCATTTCTTGGGGCGCGCCGCTTCCTCATAACCGCAGACAGCGCACTCCAAATGCACCCAGACCGGGCGCTTCCCTGTCCGGTTGGCGCGGGACTGGACCAGCCACGGCGGCGGGTTGTCCAGGATCTCCCCGAGTTCCGCCTCGGTCATCCACTTTGGAAGGCCATGGCGCTGTGCCATTTCCATCGGTACATCCAGGGCAATGGCCGCGTCACGTCTGCTAATCATCACCATCCACGATACGGGAGCCCGCCAAATCGCCCGCCGCAACCCTTAACCGGCCAATGCAAGTCCTGCCGCAGCCGCGCCAAAACCAAGGACCAGATTGGCGGCAACATTCAATGCCGCGGATCCGAACCGTGCTTCACTGAGCAGCCGCACCGTTGCCGTGGTCCAGGAACTAAAAGTTGTGAGGCCGCCGGCCAGACCGGTGGCCAGCGCAGCCTGCCATTCCGGGGCCACCCCGAGTTTGAGGGTCATGGCGTGGGCAGCGCCGATAATGAAGCACCCTGTGACGTTCACGAACAGCGTGGCCCAAGGCCAGTGCAACCGTTTCCTGTTTCTGCTGCCATGGATTCCAGAGTGACGGTTCTCAACGCCGCGGGCAGAACGGATCGATGTGTGATGCGCGAACCAGCTGTCCACGGCAAAACGGAGCAGTGCACCGGCAACTCCGAACACTCCCACCAGCGCAGCCGCCGTCATGGCCGCCCCCCAAACCGGCCGCCACTGCGCCCGTCCACCCAGCCCGCCACAACCTTCCCGGCCCGCCACCCCGCACCGGCCGCGGCCAGCCCCAGCAGCAACGACAGGGCCAGGTAGGTGATCCAGATGAAGTGCGAGCCCGCCCGCGCCAGCTGGTCCACCGCGAACACCACGGCCGAGAATGTCGTGAAGGATCCCAGGAGTCCGGGGCCGAGGCCCGCGCGAAGCCAGAACGCGGTGTGCGGCCGTGCCATCCACACCGTAGTCAGCAACGCCAGGACAAAGCTTCCACCCACGTTGATCCCCAGCGTGGCCCACGGCATGGACCCCGGAAAATCCGGAAACGCCAGTCCCAGTCCGTACCGCAGCTCAGTCCCGATCAGGCCACCAACGGCAACAGCACACCAGGCACGCGCCGGCGGTATGCCCGCAGGCGCCATTCAGCTGTCTCCGAGCAGGCAGCCGGGGTGTGGGTGATCGCTGTGCACCCACAGTGCAGAGGTAATCTCATCGGCCAGATCGTAGTCCCTGGTCCTGCCCGAGTTCCTGATCCGGACCACCAGGGCCCCGCCGAACGGCTTGCGGCCCACGATCTCCACTTCGGCGTCGAGGTCTATCTCCTCCGCGGAAAGGTAGCGGAGCAGGTCGGGGTTTTCGTCGCTGATACGGGTGATCCTGCCGGTGTGCCCCTGGTCCAGTTCGCCCATCAGGTGCGCCCGGGGCATCAGGACTTTCCCGTCGGCCGTGGGAATCGGATCGCCGTGGGGGTCACGCTGCGGGTCTCCGAGTTTCGCTGCAACGCGTTCGATGAACGTGTCGGAGACGGCGTGCTCGAGCAGTTCGGCCTCGTCGTGGACCTCGTCCCAGCGGTAGCCCAGCTGTTGGACGAGATAGGTCTCGATCAGGCGGTGGCGGCGCACCATGGAAAGGGCCAGCCGGATACCCTGGTCCGTGAGCGTAATGGCGCTGTAGGGTTTATGGTCCACCAGGCCCTGGTCCTTCAACTTCCGGACCATTTCGGACACCGAGGAATTGGCCACCCCGAGGCGCTGGGCGAGCTGGGAGGACGTGATGGGCTTGTCCTGCCATTCGGTGAACGAGTAGATGACCTTGACGTAATCCTCGATGGAGGAGGAGGGCGCGCTGGTCTTCACAGCTCCAGCCTACCCGTTGACCGTCCCCGTTATGCTTTGATGGCCCGCCAGGTCAGCGTGAGATAAGGCAGCTCAAGCTCCTCATCCACGCTGTGGCCCAGGTGCTCGCGCAGGTACCAGTCAAGGTTGGCCAGCACCTTTGCGCGCGTGGTTTCGCCGGCCCGCAGATAGTAGCTCCGGGACTTCGTCAGCTCCACGAGGCCGGTGGTGGTGACGCGGTCCTGCCAATGCGTTACGTGGCCCTCAAGGTCCCGGAACTCCGGGCCCACCTGGGGCCGGAAGCCTGGCTTGTACACATCTCCGGCATGCATGATCCGGGAAAGCCGGTGAACCCAGGGCACCGAGGTGTCCAGCTGGTTCCAGATCAGGCCCAGCGTTCCATACGGACGCAGGACGCGCGCCAGTTCGGTGCTGGCAGCCAGGGTGTCACACCAGTGCCAGGCCTGGGCAACGCTGACGACGTCGAAGGCCGCCGCGGGCAGGCCCGTCGCCTCCGCGGTGGCCTGGACAGCCGCGGCCGCGGGGTAGTGCGCGCGTAACTGTTCGAGCATATCCCCGGACGGGTCCACGGCGGTGACGGACAGTCCCATCCCGAGCAGGAGCTCCGTGAACTTGCCGGTGCCTGCACCGGCGTCGAGTGCATCGCGGGCTCCAGCGGGGACCAGCCATTGCGCTGATTCTTCCGGGTAGCCCGGCCGGACCTGCTGGTAATGCTCGCCGCCGTCCTGGAAGCTCTGGCCGAGCTCCCGGCGACGCCCGTGATCCAATTTGGGGCCACCCCGTACCACGTGTGGCCTCCTTCGATTGATGCCCTTGGGTATCCTCCGAATTTACCGCACGTGCTTAGTCATCGATGCAGGGAGCGGCGCCGGCGGTGCCCGGGGTGTTCGGCGCCCAGTGCGGGTAGGTCCGGGTGTCGTTCGCAGGAACCCAGCGCCCGGCGTCCACCACGTAGTCCCAGCCCAGCCCGTTGCTGCGCAGCGCTGCAATGCCGGCAAGGAGCCGTTCGGCGTCCTCGAGGCGGGAGCCGACGCCGAAGCTGGCGCGGAGGGAACCGGAGGGCAGGCCCAGGCGCTTCAGTAGCGGGTGGGCGCAGAAGCGGCCGTCGCGCAGGCCCACGCCGTGCTCGGCGGACAGGTAGGCCGCCACCAGCCCGGCGTCGTAGCCTTCCACAGAAAAGTTGACCACGCCAATGGTGTCCGTATCCGGATTTGTGTCCTTGAAGATCTGGTGGACGGTCACACCGTCGATGTCCTGCAGGCCTTCCACCAGGAAGGACCGGATGGCGGATTCGTGGGCGTGCCACTGTTCCTGGTCCAGCCCGGCGATCACCTGGGTGGCGCGGGCCAGCGTGGCCGCGCCCAGGACGTTCGGTGAGCCGCCCTCATGGCGTGCCGGGCCGGTGGCCCAGCTGACGCCGTCGAGCCTTGCCTCCTTGACGGCGCCGCCGCCGGCGAGGTGCGGCGTTCCGGCGTCGAGCCAGTCCGCCCGCCCCACGAGCACGCCGGAACCGAACGGTGCGTAGAGCTTGTGGCCGGAGAAGGCGAGGTAGTCGACGTCGTCCGCGGCGATGTCCACGCGGCGGTGCGGGGCCAGCTGGGCGGCGTCCACCACGATCCGCGCGCCGTGTTCGTGGGCGAGCGCGGCCAGGGCGCGGATGGGAAGGATCTCACCGGTGACGTTGGACGCGCCGGTGACGGCGAGCAGGCTCACGCCGCCCTGCTCCAGTTCCGCCCGGACGGCTTCGATGGTGCCGGCGATGGTGTCGGCGGCAACGATGCTGCGGTGCGGGACGCCCTGCCACGGCAGGAGGTTGGCGTGGTGCTCGATGTCCAGGTAGAGGACGTCGCCGTCGGGGCGCCCGTCTGTTGCGGGCAGGCAGCCGGCCAGCAGGTTGAGCGAATCGGTGGTGTTCCGGGTGAAGATCACGGAGTCGTCCGGACGGCCGCCCACGAACCCGCGGACGATGTCGCGTGCGTTTTCGTAGACCGAGGTGCTGATCTGGGACGCGTAACCCGCGCCGCGGTGGACGCTCGCGTAGAACGGCAGGATCTCGTTGAGGTACGCCGAGACCACCGAGAGGGCGGGAGCGGACGCGCCGTAGTCAAGGTTTGCGTAGCGGACATGGCCGCCATGGATCAGCGGCGCCTGGATCTCGGCGCCGGTGACGGCAGCAAGCGGACGGCCGGCGGCGGCGCGGCGGGCATCGAAGGTGGTTCCAGGCTGGAGAATAACGGAACCGGCAGTGGCATTGGGGGAGACGGTGGCAGTTGTCACAGAGACCTCACTTCAAAAGGACTCCCACAGCCGGGAATCCGCGCTTGCCGCATCCGCTCCGGACCGGCCTGGTCGTCACCCGGGGCACCCCACCGCGGTTGGAGGGTTGCCGGCCAGCAAACCGGGGTTTCGCGCTGGCACTCGTGACCTGCTTAAGAGCGTAGAACATGGGGCGGGAAGGTTTGAAGCCGGCATAAATGTTAAGCGCTTTGTTACGCGCCGGCGGAGAAGGGCTTCTTTTACCGAAGAAACGACGGCGGGCGCCTCCTCGTGGAGGCGCCCGCCGCTGATTCTTCGGTAACCTGCCTTACAGGAGGTCGTCCAGGTCCGGGTTCAACCTGCGCAGCACCTCGGAGTGCAGGATGGAATTGGTGGCCAGCGCGTTGCCGCCGAAGGGACCGTCTTCGCCTTCCAGGGACGTGAATCGCCCCCCGGCTTCCACCACGATCGGCACTAGAGCGGCCATGTCGTAAAGGTTCAGTTCAGGTTCGCAGGCGATGTCCACTGAGCCTTCGGCCACCATGCAGTAGGACCAGAAGTCGCCGTACGCCCGGGTCCGCCACACGTCCTCGGTGAGGCCCAGAAAGTTGTCAAGGCTGCCGCGCTCCTTCCAGCCGCCAAGGCTGGAGTAGGACAGGGAAGCATCGGAGAGCTTGGAGACGTTGGATACCCGCAGCCGCGTGGCCGCGGCGAGGGAACGGCCCATGTAGGCGCCCATGTCCTTGGCAGCCCACCAGCGCTTGCCCAGGGCCGGTGCACTGACCACGCCGACCACGGGCTCGCCCTCGTCCACCAGTGCAATCAGGGTGGCCCAGACCGGGACGCCGCGGACAAAGTTCTTGGTGCCGTCGATGGGGTCGATGATCCAGCGCCGCGAGCCGTGGCCGGTACTGCCGAACTCCTCGCCGAGCACGGCGTCGCGCGGGCGGGAACGGGACAGCTGGCCGCGGATGGCTTCTTCGGCGGCCTTGTCCGCGTCCGTAACCGGCGTCAGGTCAGGCTTGGTCTCCACCTGCAGGTCCAGGGCCTTGAAGCGGCTCATGGTCTGGTCATCCACGGAGTCGGCCAGGACATGGGCCAGGCGCAGGTCATCGTTGTAGCTTGAAGCGGGTTGGATCATGGTTCCAAACTACCGTCTGCGCGCGGTTCTGCTGGGAGATCGGCGTTGTCAGTTGACGCTGCCAAGCTCCTTGGCCTCCTGGGCCTCCATGCGGGGATCGGTGCCGAGGAGCCGCCGCAGGGAGGCCAGCCTGGCTTCCCCGGTGGCGCCGGCATGTCCGCCGGCCACCCAGGCATCCAGGCCGCAGTTCACGGCATTGGCGGTGTGCTTGCAGCCCCGTTCGCAGTCTTCGGTGCCGGGGGAGAGGTCCGGGAAGGAGCGCAGGATCCGGTCCGGGTCCACGTGGGCCAGGCCGAAGGAGCGGATGCCTGGGGTGTCGATGATCCAGCTGCCCGGCGGTGCATCCGCAAGCCTCAGCGCCAGGGCGGACGATGACGTGTGGCGCCCGCGTCCGGTCACGGCGTTGACCCCGCCGGTGGCACGCTCGGCCCCGGTGAGGGCGTTGACCATGGTGGACTTGCCCACGCCGGAATGGCCGAGCATCACGGTGACCTTGCCGTCCAGGAAGTCCCGCAGTTCTGCCACCGCTTTGCTGTCAAGGCGGGCCGACAATCCGTCATCGGAGCGGGCGTCGATGCCCGAAGCGCTGGAATCCGCCGTCCGGCTGATGATTACGGGGAAGTCCAGGTGCGTGTAGTTTGCCAACAGCTCCGCCGGATCCTTGACGTCCGCCTTGGTGACCAGCAGGATCGGCTCGATCCCGGCGTCATACGCAGCCACCAGGGCACGGTCGATGAAGCCGGTGCGCGGCTCCGGGTTCGCGGCAGCCACTACGATCACCAGCTGGTCGGCGTTGGCCACCACTGCCCGCTCCACAGGATCGGTATCGTCGGCGCTGCGCCGAAGGAGGGTCCTGCGGTCCTGGATTTTTACCAGCCGGGCCAGCGTGTTGGGGTCGCCGGAAACGTCACCCACGAGCGACACAAAATCGCCGGCCACCACGGGGTTCCGGCGCAGCTCGCGTGCCCTGGCGGCGATGACAACGCGCTCGTTGCCGGAGTCTTCACCCACCACTGCCGTGTACCGGCCGCGGTCAACAGTGACGATGCGGCCGGTGACGGCGTCGTCGTGGCTCGGCCGGTCCTTGGTGCGGGGCCTGGAACCTTTTTTGCTGGGCCGGATGCGGACATCCGACTCGTCCCAGGAGTCAGTGCTCCGGGCCACCGGTGGAACCTTCCGCCGCGGCGCCGATGGGGCCCGTTTGGGCCAGCATGTCTGCCCACAGCCGGGGAAAGTCCGGCATGGTCTTCGCGGTGGTGGCGATGTCCTCTACCTCGACCCCGTCTACCGCCAGGCCGAGGATGGCTCCGGCAGTGGCCATGCGGTGGTCAGCGTAACTGTGAACGACGCCGGCGTGCAGCTTCGCAGGCCGGATCACCAGGCCATCGCTGGTCTCCTCGGCGTCACCGCCCAGGCGGTTGATCTCCGTGACCAGGGCTGCCAGCCGGTCCGTCTCATGCCCGCGCAGGTGCGCGATTCCAGTGAGCCGGGAGGGGCCGGTGGCCAGGGCGCAGAGGGCGGCGACTGTGGGCGCCAGTTCGCTGGTGTCCGCGAAATCGGCACCCTTGATTTCCTGCCCGCCCGTGACCGTGAGGACGCCGTCGCGCAGGCTGACCTCGGCGCCCATCTCGGCCAGGATGGTGCGCCAGAGATCGCCTACCTGCTGCGTCTGCTCAGGCCAGCCCGGAACCCGGACGGTTCCGCCGGAAGCCAGGGCCGCAGCAAGGAATGGTCCGGCGTTGGAGAGGTCCTGCTCGATCTGCTGGTCGAAGGCGCGGATGGGCCCGGGAGCAACAACCCAGTGGTTCGGCACTGAATCGTCAACCACAACGCCGGCGCCCCGCAGGACGGCAACTGTCATGTTGATGTGGTCCAGGCTGGGCACCGGTTTGCCGACGTGCTCCAGGTGCAGCCCCTCGGTGAACCTTGCGCCCACCAACAACAGGGCGGAGACAAACTGCGATGAGGCGCTTGCGTCGATGACCAGGTGGCCGCCGCGGACTTCGCCTGACCCTTCCACCACGAACGGCAAGGACGACGGCGTGCCGCCATCCTCCGCGGATACGGCCACTCCCAGCGCCTTCAGCGCTTCGATGATGGTTCCCATGGGCCGGTTGCGGGCGTGCGGGTCGCCGTCGAACAGGCTGGCGCCGTTTCGCAGCGCTGCCAGCGGCGGCACGAACCGCATCACCGTGCCGGCGAGGCCGCAGTCGATCGTGGCGGCTGACGGTGCCGCGTCCGCCGCGATCGGGAGGATCTCCAGATCCGGCCCGAAAGCCCCGTCCCCCGGTACCTCGGTGATAGTGGCGCCGAGCTGCCGGAGCGCCTCGATCATCAGTGCGGAGTCCCGGGAATGCAGCGGTGCGCGCAACCGCGACGGGCCGTCGGCGAGTGCGGCCAGCACCAGATACCGGTTGGTCAACGACTTCGAGCCCGGCACGGTGACCGTGGCATCCACCGGGCGGGCGGCGAAGGGGGCGGGCCAGTGGGGGAGGAGCGCTCCGGAGTTGTCCCGGGTGGCGGCGGCTGGTGCGGTCATGTCCTGCTTATGCCCCCGTGGCCTGTTCGACGGCGCGGCGCACGGCTTTGTCGGCTTTGTGCAGCTTCTTGTTCGTGGTCTTCCGGGCATCGGCGGCCAGGTGCGCCGCCCCCTTCCTCGCGTCGGCCGCCAGGTGCTCGGCACGCCAGGCGAGCCCCGGCTTGCCTGCCGTGTCCACGGAAGCAAGCAATGCCCCGCCGCTCAGGGACAGGTTCTTCAGCAGCTGGTTGCGGCGGTTCCCGCGACCTTCCTTGCTGCTGATATCCGCGCTGCGCCACTCGACGAACGTGTTCAACAGCGAAACCACGGTCAGCACGGTCGCTGAAAGACGGGAGAACTTCCCCAGCCCGAACAGGACACCGGCACCCACCTGTGTTCCGCCGATAATCCGCGCCAGTGTCTTCTCGTCCGTCTGGAACGGCAACGCGGCCGTTGCCTTGCTCAGCAGGGGCGAGAGCTGTTGCGCGGTGTCGTCGGCGTTTTTGAGCTTATCCATTCCGGCGAGAACAAAACTGGAAGCCAGCATGGGCCGTGCGAGTGTGCGGACAAAGGACATGGATTTCCTCCTGGGTGGACGAACCGCGTCGGGTGCGGCGGAGTCCGTTCTAGTCTTGCACTTTTGGGGAATATTTGCCCGAAGCCGCAGGTTATGGAAACTGGGCCTGGAAAGCCGGGCCCGCAAGACAAAGCACCGGACAACAGAGCGGAGTTGGCCTTTGAGGCGGGTGTTGGACGGAATCGATGCAGCAGGCCCGGTGGCCATGGACTCGTTGGGGGCCGAACCCCCCGCGTATGGGTCGGCGCGTGCGCAGAGCCTGACAGTAGACTTGAAGGCAATGAGCACCCTGGATCCGGCCGTTTCGGCCATGTATGACGCTTCGCAGAACGAAGCCAAGAGCAGCGCTGATACCCGGCCCGAGCCGCCAGAGCCAACGGAAGGCCCCGTGCCAACGGAAGGCTCTGTGCCGCCCGCGGGAGCGGCTGAGGAAGCGGTGGACGTTTCCACGGAATCGGACGAGGAACGCCGGGTCCGGTTTGAACGCGACGCCATGCAGTACGTCGATCAGCTGTATTCGGCGGCCATGCGGATGGCCCGGAACCCGGCTGACGCGGAGGACCTTGTCCAGGAGGCCTACACCAAGGCTTTTTCTGCGTTCCACCAGTACAAGCCGGGAACCAACCTCAAGGCGTGGCTGTACCGGATTCTGACGAACACCTATATCAACCTGTACCGCAAACGGCAGCGGGAACCGCTTCGGTCCAACTCGGACACCATCGAGGACTGGCAGTTGGCGCGTGCTGAGTCGCACACCTCCAGCGGGCTGCGTTCTGCTGAAGCAGAGGCGCTGGATCACCTGCCGGATTCCGACGTCAAACGCGCCCTTCAGGCCATCCCCGAGGAATTCCGCCTGGCGGTGTACTTCGCGGATGTTGAAGGGTTTGCCTACAAGGAAATTTCGGACATCATGAACACCCCTATCGGCACAGTGATGTCCAGGCTTCACCGCGGCCGAAGAATGCTGCGGGACATGCTCGGGGAATACGCCGCCGAGCGCGGATTCAAAACAGCCGCAGATGCACCCGACGCGGCAGAAAGCAAACAACAGGAGAACAGGAAATGAGCGACTGCCAGGGATTGGGCGACTGCGACGATACCAGGATGCAACGCATCTACGAGTACCTTGACGGCGCATTGACCCGTGAGGACATCACGGAGATCAAGACACACCTCGATGAGTGCCCCGAATGTACGGAGCAGTACGACCTTGAGTGCGTGATCCGCAACATGGTGAAGCGTTCCTGCACTGAAGCGGCGCCGGCGAACCTCAAGAACGCCATCCTGGACCGGATCCACTCGATCCGTCCAGTGGACGCATAGGGAGTACCGGACCCGCGGGGCACCGTCCCCCAGCCCAGGGCAGCGGGACCCAGGACTGCGGGAGCCTGCAGATAAGCCAAGAACAAAGGACCCCGGAAGCCGAGTGGCTTCCGGGGTCCTTTGCTGTAACCGCTGTACCTGGCATGTGCCTAGGTGTTGGGGCGCTTCCCGTGGTTCGCGCCGCCACGCTTACGGTCACGACGCTTGCGTGCACGCTTGCTCATAGCTGGCCTCCTTACTGTTGTACTCAAAAGAGCTGCCCTCAAGTCTCCCACATGATCTGACGCCCCGCGAACCGGCAACCGCCGCATGACCTGCGGTTCGGTGACCGAAGAACGCGGACCCAGCATGGGAGGCCGGCTACGAACCGGGCTTGGCAGCTAGGTCCGGACCGAGTTTCGGATAGCGATACCGGCCTGCTCCAGCACCGTCCTGACCGTTTCCAGGACCACGGGGCTGAGAGGCTGCTTGCCTGCCTGCAGCCGGAGTTCGGCACGGAGGTCGTCCCTGAACGCCTGGAGCATGAGCTCGGCTTCCCTGAGCGACGCCTTGCCGTCTGCGGCCGGACTGCCTTTGAGCGCTGTGAAAGCGGCAGACGCTGCGCCGGCCCGGGCAGCCTCCGCCGTGGCCGCAAGATCGGCCCGCAGTCCGCGCATGTTGCTGCGGATGTCCTCCCGGAGGTTGTCTGCCAGCCGGCGCACCGAGGCTGAGATCTCTTTTTCTACAGCTGCCAGTTCCTCACGGCGAAGGTTTAGTTCCGCCAGACCGGCTGGGGTGATGCGGTAGTTGGTGCGGCGGCCGGAGGCTTCGGTGGCTACCAGGCCTTCTTCCTCCAGTTTCCCCAGCCGCGGGTAGATGGTGCCGGCGCTGGGGGAGTAGGTGCCGCCGAACCGCTCCTTGAGGGCCTTGATGAGTTCGTAGCCGTGCTTGGGACCGGACTCGAGCAGGGCAAGCAGGTAAAGCCGCAGGGCGCCGTGGGCGAAGACAGCGGGCATCAGCGCCGTTCTTCCGCGGGCCCCGGCATGTTTCCGTTCGCTTCGCCGGGCCGGGCGCTGTGGAGGATGGAGGTTTTGCCCGACACGGAGTTGGTCCTCACCAGCATGAGCACGGCGTCAGGGCCGGCAATCGTCTCCACCTTGCCGCCAGCCACGTGGTACTGCTGGTTGCCGATAACCACAGCCCCCGTGGCAGACTTGGCCACCACATCCACCCCGACGTCATGCGGGATCCGGATGGTGAGGTCCCCTGAGACGGAATTTGCACCGAAATCCTGGGTGAAACCCATCAGGTCGAAATTCATGTCGCCACTGACCGTGTTGGCACGGATGTGGCTGAAGTGGCCGGAAGCCGTGACCTGGCCGGAGACGGTCTTGGCGGTGAGGACCCCGCTGTGATGGCGAACGCTGACCTCCCCGCTGACGGTGGTGACGAACAGTTCGCCGTCGGTGCCGTCCGCCATCACGGAACCGGACACGGTGTTCAGGCGGGTGCGGGCGGCCATCCCCGACACCAGGCCGTCACCGCTGACGGTGCCTGCCTCAACATCAACTGTGGCAGGAAGGGCAATGCTGATGACGGCGTAGTTCTCGCTGTGGTGGTTGACCGTTCCCATGAGGTTCTTGAACCAGCCCTTCGGCCCGTGAAGCTGGTGGCGGACCTCCAGCCGGCCGTTTTCCAGCGAAACGGCAACGGGATCGCCCTGCACCTCCGAAACCTCGATCCGGGTATAGGGCTGTTCATGGGCTATTACGTCGAACCGGCCCCGGACCATTCCCAGTTTCAGTGCCGAGACGGACTCGACGTCGATGGTCTGCCCGCCGGTGACAGTCCAGTTCTGATCAGCCATGGTTCCTCCGGAGACGATATATCGTGTCTGACCAACGTACTCCCGGCACGGTCGCAGTTCAAGATATATCGCGAATGATCCTTACTCCGGAACTGCCATGCCCAGCCACTGGAACCAGCCGCGGTGCAGCACCAGCCACGCCATCAGGCCATAGCCGGCCTGCCCCGGGGTGCCTCCGTTGGCGGCAAGGTCCTGGCGCCACTGTTCGTGGTTCAGGAGCGGAGAGAACGTATCCACGTAGAGGTGCTTGCGGCGTGTGGTGACGTCCGCGAAAGCAGTGTTTAACTCGTCCAGCCGCCTGTTCTGGGCCGGGTCAAGGGTGGGCGGCGGTCCGACAACAAACACCTCCAGCCGGTTCTGTGAGGCGGAGTCGAGGATGTTGGCCAGGTTCAGCCGGCTGCGTGCAGTGGAAAGCCCGAACTCGATGTCCCGGCCCGAGAGCCCGATCACCAGGCGGTTCTCGGACTGGTCGCTGAACCGACGGCCTGCTTCGTCCAGCCAGCGTGCGGCCAGGCCTTCCGTTCCTTCCTGCGGGCAGGGGAGTGGATAGCTTTCCAGGATCATTCCGTCCTGTGGAGTGCGGGCCAGTACCCGGCCCAGCCAGCCGAGCGCGCGGGGGTCACCCAGTCCGGCCAGCAGTTCATCTCCTACAGCTGCGATGCGCAGCTTCCTGTCTTCCACACGTTCCTCTTTACTTCGGTGCTGACTGCCCGCCGCGACCTGCGGCTTCGTCCTGGCTGCCCGGGCGGGCGCTGTCCATCCCATTAAACAGAACTGCCCGGCCGGAGTCTGGTATTTCGACGTCCGGCCGGGCAGCCTTACTGGTTATTACCGTGCAAATGCCTGCTTCAGCAGGGCATCCTGCTCTGCGGCGTGGCGCTTCATGGAGCCGGCAGCCGTGGAGGCCGACGCCGGACGCGACACGAGGCGGACCTTCCGGTCAAGCGCGTCCGGAAGGTTCAGGCCGATGAACGGCCACGGCCCCTGGTTGGCGGGCTCATCCTGCGCCCACACAACCTCGGCGTTCGGGTACTTGGCCAGTTCCGCAGCGATCTCCGCGTGGGGCAGCGGGTAAAGCTGCTCCACCCGGACGATTGCCGTCGTCTTGTCGCCGGTCTTCTGCCGCGTGGACAGGAGATCGTAGTAAAGGCGGCCGGAGACCAGCAGGACGCGCTCGACGGCGTCTGCGGCCAGCTGCTCATGATCGGCGATGACAGGGCGGAAGGTGCCGTTGGTGAAGTCTTCCACGGAGGAGGCAGCACCCTTGAGGCGGAGCAGCTGCTTGGGTGTGAAGATGATCAGCGGCTTCCGCGGACGGCTGTAGGCCTGGCGGCGCAGCAGGTGGAAGTGCGAGGCCGCCGTAGTGGGGTTGGCCACGATCATGTTTTCTTCGGCACACATCTGCAGGAACCGCTCGATCCTTGCGGACGAGTGGTCCGGGCCCTGGCCCTCGTAGCCGTGCGGAAGCATCAGCACCAGCGAGGAGCGCTGGCCCCACTTCTGCTCGGCCGACGAGATGAACTCGTCGATGATGGTCTGGGCGCCGTTGACGAAGTCGCCGAACTGGGCCTCCCAGAGGACGAGGGCGTCGGGGCGTTCCACGGAGTAGCCGTATTCGAAGCCCATGGCTGCGTATTCGGACAGCAGCGAATCGTAGATCCACAGCTTGGCCTGGTCGTCGGAGAGGTTGCCCAGCGGCAGCCATTCCTTGCCGTTGGCGCGGTCATGGAAGACGGCGTGGCGCTGCACGAACGTTCCTCGGCGCGAGTCCTGGCCGGCCAGGCGGACAGGAACCCCTTCCATGATGAGGGAGCCAAAGGCTGCGATCTCGCCAAAGCCCCAGTCGATGCCGCCTTCACGTGACATCTGCTCACGCTTCTCGAGCAGTTGCTTGAGCTTGGCGTGGACGGTGAAGCCCTCGGGAACCTCCACATGCGCCTTGCCGATCCGGGCCAGCGTGTCCGCGGAGATGGCCGTGGACACGGGCGCGTTGATGCTGGAATCGGACTGCTGGGCGATGGGCCGCTCGATGTCCGATACTGCTGCGGAATCCGCAGTGATGATCGGAATCGGGGAGGTCTGGGCTGCGTGGGTCTCAGCGAAGACGCGCTCCAGCCGTTCCTGGTAGTCGCGGAGCAGCTGCTCGGCTTCTTCCTCGGTGATGTCCCCACGGCCGATCAGCGACTCGGTGTAGAGCTTGCGCACCGAACGCTTGGCTTCGATCAGGTTGTACATCAGCGGCTGGGTCATCGAGGGGTCGTCGCCCTCGTTGTGCCCGCGGCGGCGGTAGCAGACCATGTCAATGACAACGTCCTTGTGGAACCGCTGGCGGAACTCGTAGGCGAGCTGGCCGATGCGGACCACGGCCTCGGGGTCGTCGCCGTTCACGTGGAACACCGGTGCCTGGATCATCTTGGCAACGTCGGTGGAGTACGTGGACGAGCGGGACGAGGAAGGAGCCGTGGTGAAGCCCACCTGGTTGTTGACCACCACGTGGATGGTTCCGCCGGTACGGTAGCCCCGCAGCTGGGAGAGGTTCAGGGTTTCGGCCACCACGCCCTGGCCGGCGAAAGCGGCGTCGCCGTGGACCACGATGGGAAGGACCGGGAAGGACTCGCCCTGGTCCAGGCGGTCCTGCTTGGCGCGGACGATGCCCTCGAGCACCGGGTCCACTGCTTCCAGGTGGGACGGGTTGGCAGCCAGGTAGACCTTGGTCTCCTTGCCGTTGTCCGAGGTGAACGTGCCCTCGGTGCCCAGGTGGTACTTGACGTCGCCGGAACCCTGGACCGAGCGGGGATCCTGGGTGCCCTCGAACTCGCGGAACACCTGTGCGTAGGTCTTGCCGGCGATGTTGGTCAGAACGTTCAGGCGGCCGCGGTGGGCCATGCCGATGGCGACTTCATCCAGGCCGTCGTCGGCGGCGTCGGACAGGATGGCGTCCAGCAGCGGAATCAGGGACTCGCCGCCTTCGAGGGAGAAGCGCTTCTGGCCCACGAACTTCGTCTGCAGGAAGGTCTCGAAGGCCTCGGCGGCGTTCAGCTTGGAGACGATGCGCAGCTGCTCTTCACGGCTGGGCTTCGAGTACGGGTGCTCGAGCTGGTCCTGGAACCACTTGCGCTCGGCAGGGTCCTGGATGTGCATGTACTCGATGCCCGTGGTGCGGCAGTAGGCGTCGCGGAGGACACCCAGGATGTCGCGGAATTTGAGCATCGGCTTACCGCCGAAACCGCCCGTGGGCCACTCGCGGTCCAGGTCCCACAGAGTCAGGCCGTACGTCAGGACGTCAAGGTCCGGGTGCTTGCGCTGGACGTATTCGAGCGGATCGGTGTCCGCCATCAGGTGGCCCCGGACCCGGTAGGAGTGGATCAGCTGCTGGATCCGGGCCACCTTGTTGATCTCGTCGGCAGGGTCGACCTGCTTGTCCGCGCTCCAGCGAACGGGCTCGTACGGAATGCGCAGGGACTCGAAGATATCGTCGTAGAAGTTCTGCGCGCCGAGCAGCAGCTGGTGGACCAGCTTCAGGAACTCGCCGCTGCCGGCACCCTGGATCACGCGGTGATCGTAGGTGGAGGTCAGGGTGAGGACCTTGCTGATGGCGTTCTGGGCGATGATCTTCTCGCTGGCACCCTGGAATTCGGCAGGGTAGTCCAGGGCACCGACGCCGATGATGGCCGCCTGGCCCTTGGAAAGACGGGGCACCGAGTGCACGGTGCCGATGCCGCCCGGGTTGGTCAGGGACACGGTGGTGCCCTGGTGGTCGTCAGCAGTCAGCTTGCCGTTGCGGGCGCGCTTGATGAGGTCCTCGTAAGTGTGCCAGAACTCGGAGAAGTTGAGGGTTTCTGCCTTCTTGATGTTCGGCACCATCAGCAGGCGGGTTCCATCGGGCTTGGGCATGTCGATGGCGATGCCGAAGTTGACGTGCGCCGGCTGGACTGCAACGGGCTTGCCGTCCACTTCGTCGTAGTACACGTTCATGGAAGGGAACTGGGACAGCGCGCGGATGACGGCGTAGCCGATCAGGTGCGTGAAGGAGACCTTGCCGCCGCGGGCGCGGGCGAGGTTGGAGTTGATGACCACCCGGTTGTCAATCAGCAGCTTGGCGGGGATGGCCCGGACGCTGGTGGCGGTGGGCACCTCCAGGCTGGTGACCATGTTGGTGGCAATGGCCTTGGCCGGTCCGCGCAGGACCGACACGACGTCCTCTTCCGGGGCCGTGGGGGCCTTGACGTTCTTGGGCAGCTGCGCCGGGATGGGCTGCGAACCCGTGCCCGCTTCAGTCTTCTTGGCGCCGTCACGCGCCACGGTGGCGGGGGCTTTCTTGACGGGAGCCGGGGCCGCGGCAGGTGCCGCAGAGGCAGGCGGGGCCGACGGCGGAGCGGGCGGGGCTGCAGCCGGCTGCGCTGCCGGTGCCGCAGGAGCAACGTTTACAACCGGCATTTCCCTGGTTGCGGGGTGGGCAGTGGCTTGCGCCGAATTTCCGTTGGAAGAAGAACTGCTGCCCGAGCCGAAAGACTCAAACAGCGGCCACCATTTGGCGTCGACAGCGTTCTTGTCCTTTTGGTACTGCTCGTACAGTTCGTCAACGAGCCACTCGTTTCCGCCAAATTCCTCTGGTAGACGGTGGCTAGGCTGCTCTGGCACTTGAAATACGCCTCTTCCATGAGTTTGATTTCTCTCCGGCCCACGGTGCCTCAGCACTACGTTTCAACCGGTCTCTGCGTCCTCTGAACCCAGACCATTGCCAGTCTAGTGAGCATCTTGTGGTAACTGCCAATAAGGGTGACCCAAATCATGATGAGACGCGAAACAGGCTGAATATGGCGGCCGCGGTACGGCTGCCATCTGCCGGTTGCAGGGAGCGGACCAGCCGGTGCCGGGGCCCCTGGCCAGGGCGCGGCGGAGCGGATCTGCTCCTGTAGACTGAAATTCTTATGGACAGTAAATCTAGGTGCCGGCCTGGGGGCTGTCAGCGGGGCGTAAGCAGCGCCGCACAGTCCACCCGAAGAGCCGGCAAACCCCGAACACGCGCCCATCACCATTCGCCGGCCTTGCCGGCAGGAGCTGCAGAGGAAACTGCGTCGGCCTCGGCTGACCACCCTCCGCCGGACCGATATTACTGGCGTCGCTCCTTAACTGTTCCGCCCTTCTCCACTGCCACCGCTGTCCGGGCGGGATGCTGAATGGAATGGCTCCTCCTTGCAGCGGGACTGCTGCTGATCGCCGGCACGGGCTTTTTTGTCGCCGTCGAATTTTCCCTTATCGCAATTGACCAGGCCACCGTACAAAGGGCAATTGACGACGGCGACGAGCGCGCCATCCCCTTGCTCCACTGCCTGAAGTCCCTCTCAACGCAGCTGTCCAGCTGCCAGTTGGGCATCACGCTGACCACCTTGCTGACCGGCTACGTGATGGAGCCATCGGTGGGCCGGCTCCTGGCAGCCCCGCTGGCCGCCGTCGGACTTCCTGACGTTGCGGTGGCCTCCGTCTCCCTGGTCCTGGCCATGGTGCTGGCCACCCTGCTCTCCATGCTCCTGGGCGAACTGGTGCCCAAGAACATGGCTATTGCGCTGTCCTTCCGCATGGGCCGCGCGCTGGCCCGGCCGCAGCTGGTCTTCACTGCCGTGTTCAAGCCCGCCATCGTGGTCCTGAACGGCTTCTCCAACAAGGTCCTTCATGTTTTTGGGCTGGAAGCCAAGGAAGAAATTTCCGGCGCCCGGACCCCTGCTGAGCTCGCATCCCTGGTGCGGCGCTCCGCGGCGATGGGCACCCTTGACGCCGGTACCGCAAACTTCGTATCCCGCACGCTGAATTTCTCCAGCCGTACCGCGGCAGACGTTATGACGCCCCGCATCCGCGTGGAAACGATCGAGGCGGACCAGCCGGTGTCCGACATCCTTGCTGCGGCACGCCGCACGGGGTACTCCCGGTTCCCGATCATTGGCGAATCCGCAGACGATATCAGGGGCCTCGTCCACGTCAAGAAAGCAGTGGCTGTCCCCTGGGACCGCCGGCAAAACCTCGAAGCCGGCGCCATCATGACCGAAGTCCTCCGTGTCCCGGAAACCATCCACCTGGATGCCCTGCTGGCGGAGCTGCGCGAAGGCAACCTGCAGCTGGCAGTTGTGCTGGACGAATATGGCGGAACTGCCGGGATCGCAACCCTCGAGGACCTCGTGGAGGAAATCGTGGGGGAGGTGGCGGACGAGCATGACAAGGTCCGCCCCGGCCTGCTGCAAAGTGCTTCCGGCGACTGGTACTTCCCCGGCCTGCTCCGCCCGGATGAACTCTCCGAGCAGATTCCCGGCCTTACTGTCCCTGATGAGGCAGCCTACGAAACCGTCGGCGGCTATGTCATGAGCAAGCTCGGCCGGATTGCGGCGGTAGGGGACACGGTGCCTGTGGAAGGCGGAACGCTGAGCGTCACCAGGATGGACGGCCGGCGGATCGACCGGATCTGCTTCCGCCCGGCTACATCCGGCCCCGAAACCGGGGACGATGCCGGCGGGACGAAAAACGGCAGGACGAACAACGACAGGACCGAACGATGAGCGACTGGGCCGGAATACTGTGGCTGGTGGTCCTCCTGTTCGGCAACGCGTTTTTTGTCGCCGCCGAGTTCGCCGTGATGTCGGCCCGCCGCAGCCAGATCGAGCCGCTGGCCGAGGCCGGTTCCAAACGGGCACAGACCACCTTGCGCGCCATGGAGAATGTTTCACTCATGCTGGCTTGTGCCCAGCTGGGCATTACGGTTTGTTCGCTGTTGATCCTGCTGGTGGCGGAGCCCGCCATCCATCACCTGCTGGCTGTGCCGCTGGAGACACTGGGCCTGCCCATGGAGATCGCTGACGTGGCGGCGTTCGCCGTGGCGCTGATGCTGGTGACGTTCCTGCACGTGACCTTCGGTGAAATGGTGCCGAAGAACATCTCGGTGTCCGTGGCGGACAAGGCGGCGCTCTTCCTCGCCCCGCCGCTGATGTTCGTGGCCCGGCTGGTGAACCCCGTGATCTCGGTTCTCAACTGGTCGGCGAACCACATCCTCAAGCTGCTCCGCATCGAGCCCAAGGATGAGGTGAACTCCACCTTCACTCTTGAGGAAGTGCAGTCCATTGTGCAGGAGTCCACCAGGCACGGCCTGGTGGATGACGAGGCGGGGCTGATCACCGGTGCGCTGGAATTTTCCGAGTACAATGCGGCGGACATCATGGTTCCGCTCGAGAAACTGGTCATGCTGAAGGCAGCCACCACGCCGGTGGAGTTCGAGAAGGCCGTGAGCCGCACCGGATTCTCCCGCTTCCCCATGCTCGACGATGACGACATGCTGTACGGCTACCTTCATGTGAAGGACGTGCTGTCCATTCATGAGGGGGCCTACGAGCGGCCCATCGCTGAGAGCCGGATCAGGTCACTGGCCAACCTCGCCCTGGACGACGAGATTGAAAAGGCAATGTCGGTGATGCAGCGGACAGGTTCGCACCTGGCGCGCGTGATCGGGCCCGACGGGAACACCAAGGGTGTCCTGTTCCTGGAAGATGTGATTGAGCAGCTGGTGGGCGAAATCCGGGACGCCACCCAGGCCAGGGGTGTCCGGCGGCTGGGCCAGCCCAACGGCGCTTAGCAGGCCTAAGCTCCCGGCTGGGCGCGTATACCTAAATAGGAATCATTCCTATTTAGGTATACGCTGGAGTAGTTCCTTCCGCTCCCACACCCCTGAACCGAGGTTTCCGTGCGCCGTCCCGCCGCCGCCCGAACGTCCCTGGCCGTCCTTGCCGTCCTTGGCCTGCTGCTTAGCGCATGCAGCCCGCAGCCCGAGGGCCCTGCCGGGAATCCAACTGAGGGGATCAACGTGGTGGCTTCCACCAACGTCTACGGCGACATTGCAAAGATGGTGGGCGGCGACAAAGTCAGCGTCACTGCCATCATCAACAAGACCAGCCAGGACCCGCACTCGTACGAGGCCACGGCCCAGGACCGGCTGGCCGTCTCCAAGGCGGACCTCGTGGTGGAAAACGGAGGGGGCTACGACGACTTTCTCCACACCCTGGTGGAAGACAGCAGCATTGAGGCACGCAACGTGCTGAACGCCGTCGAACTTTCCGGGCTGGCACACCCGGAGGACGAGGCCACGGGCGAAGCGGCGCCCGCAGGGTCGGCGGCGGCGGATGACCACGCCCACGATCACGGTGAGTTCAACGAGCACGTCTGGTACAGCCTGGCCGCCATGGGCAAATTGGCCGATGACCTTGCCGACAGGCTGGGCGGACTGGAGCCTGGCTCAGCCGCCACCTTCACAGCCAATGCCGGTGCCTTCAAGTCTGAACTTGACGAACTGGCAGGGAAGCTGGGTGCACTGAAGACTGCCGCGGCCGGGGGAAAGGTGGCCGTCACTGAGCCGGTGCCGCTCTACCTGCTGGCCGATGCGGGGCTGGAGAACAGTACCCCTGAGGACTACACTGCTGCGGTTGAGGAAGGCTCGGACGTTCCGCCCGCCGTACTCAAGGCCGCCACCGACCTGATTTCCTCAAAGTCCGTCCGGTTCCTTGCCTACAACGGGCAGACGGAAGGTCCGCAGACCGAAGCGCTGCGGAAGGCGGCCGAGACGGCAGGTGTCCCTGTGGTCGATTTCAGTGAAACGTTGCCTGAGGGCGAGACCTACCTGCAGTGGATGACGGACAATGTGAACAATGTCAGCAAAGTTCTGGAGACAAATAGGTGAAACCTGTGGTCAGCCTCGCCGGGGCGTCCCTCGCATTCGGTCAGCGGACGCTGTGGGAGGATCTGGACCTGGAGATCAGGCCGGGCGAGTTCTTCGCGGTGCTTGGACCCAACGGAAGCGGCAAAACAAGTTTCCTCAAAGTCCTGTTGGGCCTTCAGGACCTGCACCGGGGCAAGGCCACGCTCGGCGGACACCCGGTTGAGCGCGGCAGCAGCCTGATCGGCTACATCCCACAGCAGAAGTCGTTCGCCCGTGACACGCCCATGCGCGCCCGGGACCTGGTGGGCCTGGGGGTGGACGGCCACCGGTGGGGACTCCGCCTGTCGTCGGCCAAGGCCAACCGCAGGATTGATGAGCTCCTTGAGCTGGTGGGGGCGGCTGACTACGCCAAGGTTCCGGTAGGCCAGCTCTCCGGCGGCGAGCAGCAGCGTCTCCGGGTAGCCCAGGCGCTGGCAACGGATCCAAAAGTCCTGCTCTGCGATGAGCCACTGCTTTCCCTGGACCTGCACCACCAGCAGGCCGTCAGCGCGCTGATCAACAAGCAATGCCATGAGCAAAACAGCGCGGTGGTTTTTGTCACCCACGAGATCAACCCCATCATCGACTACGTGGACCGGGTGCTGTACCTGGCGGGCGGGCGTTTCAGGGTGGGAACCCCGCAGGAAGTCATGACCACTGAGGTCCTCTCCGACCTGTACGGCAGCCACGTTGAGGTCATCCACGCCAACGGACGCATCGTGGTGGTGGGCCTGCCGGACGCCACCACCCACCATCACTCTGAGGCCCACGCCCTTGCCGAAGAGGTGGCCTGATGGACGCCGACAGCATTATTGGTGCGATCTTCAGTTTCGAGAACTACGGCGAGCTGCTGGTCCTGGTCCAGAACTCCATCTGGGCAGGTGCCGTCCTGGGCCTGCTCGGCGGCCTGGTGGGGACGTTCGTCATGAAGCGTGACCTCGCGTTCGCGGTCCACGGCATCTCGGAACTGTCCTTCGCCGGTGCCGCCTTCGCCCTGCTGGTTGGCGCAGACATCGTTTTCGGTTCACTGATCGGCTCGGTGGCTGCTGCGCTCCTGCTGGCCCTGATGGGAGTCAGGGCCAGGGACAAGAACTCGATCATCGGGGTCATCATGCCCTTCGGGCTGGGCCTCGGAATCCTGTTCCTGTCCTTGTATCAGGGCCGTGCCGCCAATAAATTTGGCCTGCTGACCGGGCAGATCGTTTCAGTCGATACCGTCCAGCTTCAGGTGCTGGCCGGAGCGGCTGTTGTGGTGATGGTGGTCCTGGCGGCCATCTGGCGGCCGCTGAACTTCGCCAGCGTGGATCCCGAACTGGCCGAGGCGCGCGGCGTTCCCGTCCGGACGCTGGGCGTGGTCTTTATGGTCCTGCTGGGTGTCAGCGTGGCCCTGTCCATCCAGGTGGTAGGCGCACTCCTGGTGCTCGCGCTGCTCATCACACCGGCTGCGGCTGCGCTTCGGGTGACGTCGTCGCCCGTGGCTGTGGTGATGCTCAGCGTGGCCTTTGCCATTACGGCGACCGTGGGCGGAATCCTGCTGGCCCTCGGCGGCCGCATCCCCATCAGTCCGTACGTCACCACGTTGTCGTTCCTGATCTATGTGGTGTGCCGGATCATCGGCTCCGCCCGTGCTTCCCGCGGGATCAACGGACGGGTGCTGCAGGCCCGCTGACTTAGAGCGTCCCGGCAGCCTTGCGTGCCGTGCACTCCGGACAGAGCCCGAAGATCTCCACCGTGTGCGCCACCTCGGTGTAACCGTGTTCGGCCGCGGTCCGGGCTGCCCACGTTTCAACGGCCGGGGCTTCCACTTCCACTGCTTTGCCACAGTTGCGGCACAGCAGGTGGTGATGGTGGCCCGTGACGGCGCACCGGCGGTACACCGCCTCGCCGTCGCCGTTGCGCAGCACGTCAACCAGTCCTTCGTCGGCAAGGGACTGGAGGATCCGGTAGGCGGTGGCGAGGGAAACCGAGACGCCCTGGTTCTGCAGGATGCGGTAGAGCTCCTGCGTGCTGACGAAGTCGTCCAGTTCGTCCAGCGCCGCACTGACTGCAAGCCGCTGTTTCGTGACCCGCTGCTCCTTCACGGCACCTGCGCCTGCTGCGCCCGCGGCAGTCCCCGCGGCGCCGGAAGCGGGAGCCGAAGCAGGCTTGGTGGACTCAGCCTTGGTGCCGAACGGCATGGATGGACTCGCTTCCCTAAGGATGGTGGCAAAGATCCAGATTACCAGCCGGAGCTTCGTGGACACGGCCCGGGACGGACCCTAGGCTGGCGCTATGAAGCTGACGAAATACACCCACGCCTGCGTCCGCCTCGAGAAGGACAACCGCGTCCTGGTGCTGGATCCTGGAACATTCTCTGAAACCGCAGAAGCCCTGTCCGGCGCCGACGCCGTGCTGGTCACCCACGAACACGGCGACCACATCGACGTGCCGGCAGTCGTGAATGCTTTGAAGGAAGACGGGAACCTGGCGGTCTTCGCCCCGTCCGGCGTCGCGGACAACCTGCGCAAGGAAGCCCCGGACGCCGCATCCCAAATCAACACGGTGGACCCCGGCTCATCCTTCGAGGCGGCAGGCTTTGATGTCCGCAGCTTCGGCGGCCAGCACGCCCTGATCCATCCGCAGATCCCGGTGGTGGCCAACATCGGCTATCTCCTGGACGGGAACGTCTACCACCCCGGTGATTCCTTCGTGATTCCGCACGGCGTCAACGTGCAGACGCTGCTGGTTCCCCTTCATGCTCCCTGGAGCAAGGCCCAAGAGGTGGTGGATTTCGTGATCGGCGTCCGGGCACCCCGGGCATTCCAGATCCACGACGGACTGCTCAATGACAACGGGCTGAAAATCGTGGAAGCCCATGTCAAGCGGCTCGGGGCAAACTACGGCACTGAGTACCGGCATCTGGCCGCGGGGGAGTCACTGGAGGTCTAAACCGGCTCCCCGCCCCAGGAACCAGTCTCAAAGAAGCGCCGGATCACCGCTTCATAAGGTGCCGGGTCCAGGCCCTGGGATGCCAGCCACACGGGGCTGTTGTAGTTGCCTGCGTAGCGCTCCCCGCCGTCGCACATGAGCGAGACGATGCTGCCCCTGCGGCCCTCGGCGATCATCCCGGCGATCAGCCGCCACACTCCCCAAAGGTTGGTTCCCGTCGAGGGGCCGGCGTGGAGGCCGGCAAGCGTGCGGAGGTGCCGCATGGCAGCGACCGATGCGGCGTCCGGAACCTGGACCATATGGTCGATGACGGAGGGCACAAAGCTGGGCTCCATACGGGGCCTGCCGATGCCCTCGATCCTTGAGGGCAGGCCGGTGGCAGGGCCGGAGGTGCTGCCCTGCCAGCTGGGGAAGAAGGCCGAGTTCTCCGGATCGACCACCAGCAACCGGGTGCGGTGGCTGTGGTAACGGAGGTACCTGCCGATCGTGGCGCTGGTGCCGCCCGTTCCCGCGCCCACCACGATCCAATCCGGTACGGGATGCTCCTCCAGTTCGAGTTGGCCGAAGATGGACTCGGCGATGTTGTTGTTGCCGCGCCAGTCCGTGGCTCGTTCGGCATAGGTGAACTGGTCCATGTAGTGCCCGCCGCTGGTGGCGGCGACCTCTTCCGCCGTCGCGTAGACCTCGGAGGCATGGTCCACCAGGAGGCAGGAGCCGCCGAACTGCTCAATCAGGTCAATCTTCTCCTGGCTGGTGGTGCGGGCCATGACCGCGATGAACGGCAGCCCCAGGAGCTGGGCAAAATACGCCTCAGACACGGCCGTGCTGCCGCTGGACGCCTCAACGACGGTGGTGTCCTCCCTGATCCAGCCGTTGACCAGCCCGAACAGGAAGAGCGAGCGCGCCAGCCGGTGCTTGAGGCTGCCGGTGCGGTGGGTCGATTCATCCTTCAGGTAGAGCTGGACGCCCCAGTGCTCCGGCAGGGGTACCGAGTAGAGGTGGGTGTCGGCGGAGCGGTTGTTTTCTGCCGTGATTTTCCGGATGGCTTCGTCCGCCCAGGCCCGGCCCGCGCTGCGCTCGATCTTCACCGCACCAGCCTACCCGCGCCTCCCGGGGCTGCCGTTAGAGTGGGAGGGCTGGCCGCCTGACGAATGGAGCACCATGGAGCCACTGCTGGACGTTGCCGCGTTGGAAGAGCGCCGTGCCGGCGGCCTGCGGACGGTGCTGCTGGACGTGCGCTGGGCACTGGGCGATCCGCACGGCCACGAGCACTACCTGCAGGGGCACCTGCCGGGCGCGGTGTTTGTTGACCTTGCCACCGAACTTGCGGATCGGGCGGTGCCGGAGCGCGGCAGGCACCCGCTGCCCTCGCCGCTGAAACTCCAGGACGCGGCCCGGCGCTGGGGTATCAGCGAGGGCGATGTTGTGGTGGCGTATGACGACAGCGCCAATATGGCTGCGGCACGGGTGTGGTGGATGCTGAGGAACGCCGGCCTCACCGGGGTTTACCTGCTCGACGGCGGCCTGGCTGCTTGGCGCGAGGCAGGCCTGCCGCTCGAACAAGGGGAGGTTCTACCCCGTCCCGGCGACGTGACGCTGGGGGACGGGCAGATGCCGGTCCTGGATGCGGCCGCCGTGACCGCCTGGGTGGAACATGGACCCGTTCCGGCGGGTCCCCAACCTGATAGGGTCCTCCTTGATGCCCGGGCCGGGGAGAGGTACCGGGGCGAGGTGGAGCCCGTTGATCCGCGGGCAGGCCACATCCCGGGCGCCGTCAGCGCGCCCACTGCACAGAACGTGGGCACAGATGGCCGCTTCCTGCCTCCCGGCGAGCTGCGGCGCCGCTTTGAAGCGCTGGGCATTACCGACGACGTCGAGGTGGGTGTCTATTGCGGATCCGGCGTCACGGCCGCGCACGAGGTTGCGGCCCTTGAACTGGCGGGATTCCGCGCCGCGCTGTATCCCGGGTCCTTCTCGGAGTGGTCCAGCAACCCCCTGCTGCCGGTGGCTACCGGGCCCGGGTCCCGCGGCGGCGATGGGCCCGTTGAGTGGAAACATCACGGGGCGCAAGGGTAGCGTCGCACTATGACTCCTGGACGTCCCGTGCCGCCGCCCCTTGCCAAACCTGCTGCCCCCGAACCGGCGGCGCCAACCGTCGCCCCCGGCTCCGTTGCTGCCGGATCCAACGTTTCCGACGGCGGCGTCCTGGCCGCCGCGTACGGCGCCACATCCCCCGACAGCGGCCTGGTTCCGCTCACCCTTGCGCGCCGGACACCCCAGCCTGACGACGTCGAAATTGCCATTGAGTTTTGCGGGCTGTGCCACTCGGATGTCCATGCGGTGCGTGGCGAGTGGGGCGGCCAGGCCTATCCGCTGGTACCCGGCCACGAGATCGTCGGGACCGTAAGCCGCGTGGGGTCAGCCGTCACCGGCTTCGCCCCGGGGGACCGGGTGGGGGTGGGCTGCATTGTGGACTCCTGCCGCGAATGTGAAAGCTGCCTGGACGGCCTGGAACAGTACTGCGAGAACGGGATGACCGGCACATACGGCACCGTTGACCGCCGGAACGGCGGTTCGATCACGCAGGGCGGCTATTCCTCCACAGTTGTGGTGGACCGCCGCTATGTCCTGCGTGTGCCGGACTCCCTGGACCCGGCCGCCGTTGCCCCGCTGCTGTGCGCCGGCGTCACCACCTACTCGCCGCTGCGGCACTTCGACGTCGAAGAAGGCGACGTTGTGGGTGTGGTGGGGCTCGGCGGGCTTGGGCACATGGCCGTCAAGCTGGCCAAGGCCATGGGAGCGAAAGTGGTGGTTTTCACCACGTCCGAGTCCAAGGTGCCGGCCGCCCTGGAACTTGGCGCCGACGAGGTTGTCCTCTCCCGGGACGAAGCGGCGATGGACGCGGCAAACCGCACCATCGACCTGATCATCGACACCGTGGCAGCACCCCACGACCTGAACCCGCTGTTCCGCACCCTGCGGGTGGACGGCGCGCTCTTCCAGCTGGGCCTGCCGTCCGAGGCAATGCCGCCCGTGAACCCGCGGGCACTGATCCGCCGCCGGATCGCCTACGCCGGCTCGCTGATCGGCGGGATAGCGGAGACGCAGGAAATGCTGGACTTCTGCGCAGAGCACGGGGTAGCGGCGGACATCGAAGTGGTCCGCGCTGACCAGCTGAACGAGGCCTACGACCGGATGGTTGCAGGCGATGTGAAATACCGGTTTGTGCTGGACACCAGCACCCTGCAGGCACCCGCCGAGGAGGCAGACGCATGAGCACGCTTTTCACCAGGATCCTGAACGGCGAAATCCCCGGCCGGTTTGTGTGGCGCGAAGACGACGTGTCCGCGTTCCTCACCACGGGTCCGCTGGCGGACGGCCACACCCTGGTGGTCCCCACCGAGGAAGTGGACCGCTGGACGGACGCTTCGCCGGAGACGCTGGCGAGGGTCATGGAGGTGGCCCGGCGGATCGGGGCCGTCCAGGTGGATGTCTTTGGGGCAGCGCGCGCCGGGCTGATCGTGGCCGGCTACGAGATCAACCATCTCCACGTGCACGTGTGGCCCTCGCGGAGCATGGCAGAGTTCAACTTCGCGACCGCGGACCAGAATCCCGATCCCGAGGTGCTGGACGCCAACGCCGAAAAACTGCGGCAGGGACTCCGGGATGCCGGGTACGGCCAGTTCGTCCCGGCCTAGGTGCGCTGCCTAGGCCGGGGCAAGCGCCTTGTTGAGCACGGCGCGGATCCGCTTTTCGGACACTGAATAGGCCGTACCCAGTTCAACGGCGAAAAGGCTCACCCGGAGCTCCTCGATCATCCACCGGACCTGGGCCAGCTCGCCTCCGGCCCGCCGGCCCGGAAGCAGTGCGGACACGGCGTCGTCGTAGTCATCCTCGAGCCGCTGCACCACCGCCATGCCCAACGCGTCGCGCTGGACGTTGCCCGGCAGGCGCTCCAGCCGCTTTTCAATGGCGGCAAGGTATCTCGGGAGCTGGCTGAGCTGGGCGTATCCGGTGCGCGCCACAAAGCCGGGGTACACCAACTGCTCCAGCTGGCTCTTGATGTCATTGAGCGCAGTGATGAGAGCCAGGCTGGTGGTGCCCTTGAGCTGCTTTTCGATCCGCCGGGTGCTGGCGAGGATGCGTTCCACCACCGCCGTTACGCTGAACACGGTATCGATCAACTCGGCCCGGACTACTTCATAGAGCGCGTCGAAGGACTTCCGGTCCCAGGGGAGCTCCGCCGGCGTGAGTTTGTCGATGGCTGCGAGGGCGCAGTCGGCGATCAGGGCGGACACCGAACCATGCGGGTTCTGGCTGAACGTCAGCTTCTCCGTATTGCTCAGGTGCTCCAGCACGTAGCGGTCAGGAGCCGGAACCCGTAACGCCAGCAGCCTGATCACGCCGCCGCGCATGGCGTCCTGCTGCTCATCCGCAGTCTGGAAAACCCGGAGGGCCACGGACTTGCCCTGGTCCACCAGCGCCGGATAGCCGGTGACGGTGTGGCCTTTGACCATGCTGCTGACCTGGCACTGGATGGTCCCGAAGCTCCACTCCGTCAGGCCCTCCTGCTCCCGGAAGCCGGCAGGGGCTGAGCCTGCCGGCACCTGGGCGGGGGCCTGCGCCGGCGAAGCCCCGCCGTCGGCAGCATTCCCCGCAGCACGCCCCGCCTTGCCGCGGGGGGCTGTCGAGGCGGGCGTGGCGCCCAGTGACTCGGCAATGGCGCGGCGGGTGGCAGGAGCGAGCTCCTCTTGGAGGGCGGCAAGGTTTTTCCCTTCGCCGAGCACCCTGCCCTTGCTGTCCACTACCTTGAAAGTCACTCTGAGGTGCGGGGGCACAGCATCCCAGTTCCACGAACCGGGCGGGATCACGTGTCCGCGGATCCGGCGGAGCGCAAGTTCGAGGGATGGTTCCAGTTCATCGGAGGCCGGGTCGAAATCGGACTCCAGCACCGCCACCGCCTGCCGCGCCACATCCGGGGCCGGCACGAAGTTCTTGCGGAGCTGCTTTGGCAGGGACTTGATCAGGGCCGTCACCAGTTCCACACGCTGCCCGGGAATGAGCCAGCGGAAGGCTTTGTCGTCCAGCTGGTTCAGGAACAGGACGGGCACTTCGGCCGTGACGCCGTCGTTCGGGTTGGGCGGTGAGCCGGGGGCCACCGGATGGAACTCATAGGTCAACGGAAGCTCAAAGCCCTTGTGCAGCCAGGTCTTCGGGTAGGCGGAAACATCGAGGTTGTCCGCGTCATCGCTGAGGAGGAGAGTTTTGTCGTAGTCCAGGAGATCCGGGTTTTCCTGCCGGGCATCCTTCCACCACTTGTCAAAGTGCCGCTCGGACACTACCTCGGGGCCGATCCTCGAGTCGTAGAACTCGAAGAGCGTTTCGTCGTCCACCAGGAGGTCCCGGCGGCGCATCCTGGCTTCAAGTTCCTCCACCTCCTGCAGGAGGGCGCGGTTGCGGTGGAAGAATTTGTGGTGGGTTTTCCAGTCACCTTCCACCAGGGCATGCCGGATGAACAGTTCCCTCGCGACGACAGGATCCACCCTGCCATAGTTGATCCTCCGCTGGGCGATGATGGGAACGCCGTAAAGGGTGACTTTCTCGTACGCCATCACTGCGCCCTGGCGGGTGGACCAGTGCGGTTCACTGTAGCTGCGCTTCACGAGGTCCGGAGCCACCTGCTCCGCCCAGAGCGGGTCGAATTTAGCGGCCACCCGGGCCCACAGCCGGCTGGTTTCCACCAGTTCGGCGGCCATGACGAACGTGGGTGACTTTTTGAACAGTGCGGAGCCGGGGAAGATCGCGAAACGCGTGCCCCGGGCCCCGGCATACTCGCGCTTGCGCTCGTCCAGGATGCCGATGTGGCTCAGCAATCCGGAGAGGAGGCTGATGTGCACGCCGTCGTGATTGCCCACGGGATCGGCAAGCCGCTTGTTGTCCAGGCTGATGCCCAGCGGACGGGCGAGCTGGCGCAGTTGTGCGAACAGGTCCTGCCATTCCCGTACGCGCAGGTAGTTGATGAACTCTGCCCGGCACAGCCTCCTGAACGCGGAGGAGGACAACTCCTGCTGCTTCTCCTGCAGGTAGTTCCAGAGGTTCAGGAAGCCGGTGAAATCCGAGTTCTCGTCCTTGAACCGGTTATGTTTTTCCGCCGCGAGCTGCTGTTTGTCCGTGGGGCGCTCGCGGGGGTCCTGGATGGTGAGGGCCGCCGCCAGGACCATCACTTCACGGACGCAGCCGCGTTTGCCCGCTTCCACGATCATGCGGCCAAGCCGGGGATCCACGGGCAGCTGGGCGAGCTTTTGCCCGACGGCGGTGAGGCCGCCCCCGCTTTTCGCGCCGCCCGTGCCGTTCTGCGGCGTGGCCGGAGCCAAGGCGCCGAGCTCGCGGAGCAGCGTGACGCCGTCGTTGATTGCCCGTGTTTCCGGCGGCTCGACGAAGGGGAAGTTCTCCACGTCCTTGGGGCCGCGAGCCACGCCCATTGCCGTCATCTGCAGGATGACCGCGGCCAGGTTGGTGCGCAGGATTTCCGGATCGGTGAACTGGGGCCGCGACTCGAAGTCTTCCTCCGAGTACAGCCGGATGGCGATGCCGTCGGAGACGCGGCCGCACCGCCCGGACCGCTGGTTCGCGGATGCCTGCGAAACGCGCTCAATGGGCAGCCGCTGGACCTTGGTGCGGTGCGAGTAGCGGGAGATGCGCGCCGTGCCAGTGTCGATCACGTACTTGATTCCCGGCACGGTCAGCGACGTCTCGGCCACGTTCGTGGCGAGCACGATGCGCCGTTTGTTGCCGGGATGGAACACCTTGTGCTGTTCCTGCAGGCTCAGGCGCGCGAACAGGGGTAGCACTTCGGTCCCGGCGAGCCGCCGGTTGGACTGGATGCGTGCCTGCAGTGCGTCGGCGGCGTCGCGGATCTCGCGCTCGCCGGAAAAGAACACCAGGATGTCGCCGGGAGCTTCTGCCGCGAGTTCGTCGACGGCGTCGCAGACGGCGTCGAGCGGGTCCCGGTCCTCCTCGAGTTCGTCATCCGAGGCGTTCTCTTCGTCCGTGCCGGCAGGCGGCTGGGACAGCGGCCGGTAGCGGATTTCCACCGGGTACGTCCGGCCGGAGACCTCGATGACGGGAGCGGGCTTTTCCGGTGTGCCGAAGTGGTTGGCGAACCGTTCAGGATCGATGGTGGCGGAGGTGATGATCACCTTCAGGTCCGGGCGCTGGGGGAGGATCCGCTTGAGGTACCCAAGGATGAAGTCGATGTTGAGGCTGCGCTCGTGGGCCTCGTCGATGATGATGGCGTTGTACTTGCGCAGCAGCTTGTCGCGCTGGATTTCCGCCAGCAGGATGCCGTCGGTCATCAGCTTCACCTTGGTGGCGCGGCTGACTTCGCCGGTGAAGCGGACCTGAAAGCCGACTTCCTGGCCGATATCGACGCCGAGTTCCTCGGCGATGCGCTCGGCAACCGTGCGGGCTGCCAGCCGGCGCGGCTGGGTGTGGCCGATGAGGCCGTTTTCGCCCAGGCCCAGTTCAAGGCACATCTTGGGGATCTGGGTGGTCTTACCGGAGCCGGTCTCGCCGGCGATGATGGTTACCTGGTTCGCTGCGATGGCTGCCATCAGGTCTTCGCGGCGCTCGGAAACCGGCAGCTCGGCAGGATAGGAGATGTGAAGTGTCATGGCTGCTGCAAGTCTACTGCGGGAGCCCGGGCTTCCCGTTTCGACAGCATGCGGCTGTTCTGCCCGCTAGGGGCTGGTTGGGGCGGTAATCGGAAAAACGGATGGAAAAGCAGTGGTTGGAAGGGCGGTGGATGGAAAGGCGGTGCTCAGAAAATGCGGAGCGTGTAGTTGCTGCTGGGAAGGTCCAGGGCGGACCAGGCTTCGTGGGATTCCACGGGAGGTGTATGCCCGCGGCCGTCGCGCAGGAGCGCTGAAACGGTGGCGGCGAGGATAACGAGCAGGAGGACGATGAGGAGGGTGATGAGGATTTCCATACCTCCATGCTTCTCCTGTGGGCGACCAAGAAAAAGTGGCAGAAATGACCAAAAAGCTATAATTCCTGCCACAATGGAAGCATGCTGAAATCAGTGGCAGTCATCGTGGTTCCCAACTTCTCGATGTTCGAATTCGGCACCGCCTGTGAGGTGTTTGGGATCGACAGGTCGGGCAGGGGGAGCGGCGCGGCTTTCGACTTTCGCGTTTGTACGCCCACTCCCGGGAACGTCCGGCTCAAATCAGGTCTGTCCCTGAATGTAGAACTTGGCCTGGAGGCCACCGCCGACGCCGACCTGGTCATCATGGCGCCCTACGGCAGGGACGACCAACTCCCCGAAGCGGTCCTTGATGCGCTGCGCGCTGCCGATGCCAGAGGCGCCTGGGTGATGTCCATCTGCTCGGGTGCCTTTGCCCTGGCGCGGGCGGGCCTCCTGGACGGCCGGCGCTGCACCACCCACTGGCACTATTCGGGCCAGCTGGCGGCCGAGTACCCGCGCGTACAGGTGGATGAAAACGTCCTCTACGTGCAGGACGGGAACATCATTTCCTCTGCCGGTACGGCCGCGGGGATTGACGCCTGCCTGCATTTGGTGCGCGTGGAACTCGGCGCGCACGCGGCCGCCGCAATTGCCCGCGACATGGTTGTCCCTCCGCATCGCGACGGCGGCCAGGCCCAGTTCATTGAGCGGCCCATGCCCCACGTGCGGCTCAGCCCCGATGGAGGAACTGCTCCGCTGGATGGTGCAGCACCTGGACCGTGAGCACAGCGTGGGCGAGCTGGCGGCACGCGTGCACATGTCCGCCAGGACGTTCGCCCGGAAGTTCAGGTCCGAAACCGGCGCAACACCGGCTGCCTGGCTCAACTCCCAACGGGTGCTCCGGGCCCAGGAACTTCTGGAGTCGACGGACCTGAATATCGACGAGATCGCACGGGAGTCCGGCTTCGGTCATCCAGTACTGCTGCGGCACCATTTCGGGAAAGTCCTGGACACCAGCCCGCAGTCCTACCGCCGGGCTTTCCGGGGCCAGCTGGCGGAAGTGGTTTAACCCGCCCGGCTCACGTATCACTGCGCTGTGCGCGATTCCTCTGCGGCGGCCCTGGTGCTGTCCACCAGTACACGCCAGGGACCGGTGACGGCCTGCTCGGGAAGGGCTGCGCGCCGCTGGCCGGCGCGGATGGAGTAAATGAACCGGTCCGGCTGGGCTCCTGAAAATTCCGCTGCGGCAGCCCTGGGCGTCCTGGGCACGGCATCCCAAGGGCATGCTTCCACGATGGGCTGCCATTGGTTCCGCGCCGTCTCGGACTCAGCGTTTACAGTCCAAACCCGGGTGATCGCCGCGATACCGCCGGTGCGTTCCACACTGATCTTCATGGCCTGGTTCCTGGGTGGTACCTCGAGCCTGGGGGCCCGAGGTACGGCGGCCAGGCATCCCGTTAAAGCTTGACCTTCACAGTTTCCCACGCGTTGCGCACGGCGTCATGCTCTTTTGATCCGGAACCGAAAAGCTCGGTGGCAGCAGCGGCCGTGGCGCGGGCGAAGACCGTGAAGGTGGCGGCTGTGGGCAGTGAACCCGCGGTGAGCGTCTGGTACCAGATCCGCCCGGGGGAGTCCCACGCGTTTCCGCCCAGCTGTTCGGCCAGCAGGCAAAACGCCCGGTTGGGGATGCCGGAATTAATGTGGACGCCGCCGTTGTCAGCGCTGGTCTTGACATAGGAGTCCATGGAGTCCGGCTGTGGATCCTTGCCCAGCACGTCGTCGTCGTACGCCGTTCCCGGGGCCTTCATGGAGCGCAATGCCTGCCCCTCCACCTGGGACGTGAAAAGATCCTCGCCGATCAGCCAGCTGGCTTCGGCGGTGGACTGCTTCTTGACATACTGCTCAACGAGGGCGCCGAACACGTCCGACATGGACTCATTGAGGGCCCCGGCCTGGTTCCGGTAGGCCAGCCCGGCTGAATACTGGGTGACCCCATGGGCCAGCTCGTGGCCGATGACGCTGAGGGACCTGGTGAAACGCTGAAAGACTTCGCCGTCGCCATCACCGAAGACCATCTGGGTGCCGTCCCAGAAGGCGTTGTCGTACAACTTGCCGAAGTGCACGGTGGCGTTCAGGGGCAAACCCCGGCCGTCGATGGAGTTCCTGCCGAAGACGTCCGCATAGAGCCGGTGCGTGTGGCCCAGCCCGTCATAGGCCTCGTCAGCGGCAGGATCTCCGGTAGCGGGCTCACCCTCCTTGCGAACAAGTTTGCCGGGAAGGACTTCTGAACCGGCGGCGTCGAAAACGGAGCGGTTCGAGGGTCCCGGTTTTGCCTGCCGCACTCCCGCGGGAATTTCCGGAGCGGCCTGGGTGCGGGCCGCGTGGACTGAACGCACGTGCCCCAGTGCTTCCCTGGCGGCCCTCGCTGCCGCGGAAAACTCCGGTGCGTCCTGGCGTGCCAGGCGCCGCAACAGGTAGGGCGGAATGATGGAGCAGTACATGTGAGACCCCTTTGCTTCTGCTGGTGTGAACAGCCTACGAGGGGGCACCGACATCAGGCACGGATACTGCCCTTGGCGCGTCGGATGCGGCCCGGGTGGGTACGGTAGGCCCATGGCGCGCACCAGGAAGCGGACAAAATCCAACGGCACTCTCTTGACGGTGATCATCGCCTTCGCGGCGAATGCCCTCATAGCGGCAGCGAAGTCGGTGGCCGCCGTGGTCACCGGATCGGCATCGATGACCGCTGAGGCCGCGCACTCCTGGGCGGATGCCGGAAACCAGGTGTTCCTGTTCCTCGCCGAGCGGCGGTCGGCCCGGCCGCGGGACGAGAGCCATCCCATGGGCTACGGCCGGGAAGCCTACGTCTGGTCGATGTTCGCGGCGTTCGGGCTCTTCACCGCAGGCGCGGTGGTGTCCATCATGCACGGCATCCAGGAAATCATCGAGCCGGAGCCCGCCTCGGACTTCGCGGTGGCGTACGTGGTGCTGGCCCTGGCTTTCGTTTTGGAAGGAATTTCCTTCATCCAGGCGTTCCGGCAGACCCGCAAGGCGGCACGGGAGCTCGAACGGCGCACCTTGGAACAGGTGCTCATCAGCTCGGATCCCACGCTGCGGGCCGTTTTTGCGGAGGACGCCGCTGCGCTGATTGGCCTCGTGGTGGCCTTTGCGGGAGTGCTGCTGCACCAGATCACGGGTTCGGCGCTGCCGGATGCCGTGGGATCCATCGTGGTCGGCGTGCTGCTGGCCGTCGTCGCTGTGGTTCTCATCGACCGGAACCGGCGCTTCCTGGTGGGCCAGGGGGTGACGCCGGACATCGAACGGTCCATGGCCCTGCGGCTGCTGGAGCACCAGGACATCGCCCGGTTAACCTACCTGCACCTGGAGTATGTCGGACCCCGGAAGCTGTACGTCGTGGCGGCGGTGGACCTGCAGGGGGACCACCCTGAACATGAAGTGGCTGTGTCTTTGCGCCGGATAGAGCGCGAGCTGGAGGACCACGAAACAGTGGAGGAAGCCGTGCTTACCCTGGCCACCCCGGATGAGGCCCGCCTGGAGTTCTGAAACCGGAAAACGCGACAGGAGACGCAAAAACCCGCCGTTTCAAGGAAATGAAACGGCGGGTTTTTCTGTGTGCCCTCGATAGGATTCGAACCTACGACCTTCTGCTCCGGAGGCAGACGCTCTATCCCCTGAGCTACGAGGGCAATCCGGGGTTCCTGCCGTTGCTGGCGGGACGTCCTAGAGCTTAGCAGTAAGGTGGCCCGCAAGGGAAAATCGCCGCTCCACGGCGAGTCCGCCAAGGCCGACCGGGGCTGGCGAGGCCCCAACTTCAGTAGCCGGAGAACGAATCGACATGCACGTGCCGTGCCCCGGCCTGCTTCGCCGCGCGCCGCAAAGAAGCGACACTGGCCGGTGAACCCGAAACATAAACCTCGCGGCCAGCGACGTCGGGGACCACTGCCTTGAGGGCGTCCCCGTCCAGCCGGGACCCATATGCCGGGAACGCCGTGATGTGCGGCGGCGGCTCCGATCCGTCCGCGATCAGGGCCGCCACACGGATGCCGGCGGACTTCAGTTCCTCAGCGTAGGCAACCTCATCGGCACTCCTGGCGAGCAGGAGGAGGACAGTGTCGCGATCCCGGAGGCTTCCGGAGGAGATGTGCGAGAGGAAAGGCGTGATGCCGATCCCGGCGGCGATCAGCAGGACTGGCTTGCGGGAGCCGCGGGGGAGGACAAAGTCACCGCCCACCGAGGTGGCCGTTACCTCGTCGCCGGGCTTCAACGAGAGGAGGACGCTTTTGGCGGCGGAAACGGGCCCGGCGGTCCGCACACCGAACTTCACCTGGCTTTCACCAGGGGAGCCCATCAGACTGAACACCCGCCGTCGTCCTTTGCCATCCGCCTTGTCATGCGGGAGGTCCAGCTCCATGTACTGCCCCGGCAGGAAACGGACAGGGCGGGAGGGCTCGAAGGAGAACTCGGTGGTGCTGGGTGTCAGCGGCCGCGTCCCGGTGAACCTCAACCGCACGCTGCCCCTCTGGCCCGCCATAAAGGCGAGCAGATTGCCGAGCAGCAGCGCAGCCTCGGGTGAATTCGCCAGGAAACCGAAGTTGTAGGGGACAGCAAAGACCACACCCACCACAGCCGCCAACCCCAGTTGCTGCCACCTGCGCGGCGGCAGCGTCAGCGGCTCGGTGAGCATAAACCCCACAAAAAACAGCAGCGGCCGCTGGGCAAGAGCCTGCCACAACGCCGTTCCCGCGGACATGCCGGCCTCGAGCAGCTCCGCGCTGATGATCGCGCACGCCACCACCAGGAAAACCGCAGCCATCAGCAACTTCCGGGTGCGGTACAGGACCAGGAGGACACCCGGAACCAGCAGCCACAGCATGGCAGGCGTGGCCGCCCACCAGGTGGCAATGTTGAGACCCGTGAGCCCGGCCGCGAAGGCGCCGGCAGCAGCGGGATTGAAGATATGGCGGCCCCGCCACGCCAGTGCGTACTTCGACGCCGACGCCAGCACGCAGGCCAGCGCCACGCCCGCCACATCCATGGGCACGAAGGAAGGCCAGAACAGGAAATACAGCAGTAGGCCGGTGATCAGCGAGGACTCCGAGTGGGGCCGCACGTGGAACAGCGCTGCCAGTGCCCTGTTCGAGGCGTACGTCAGCCCAAGGCACAGGGCCAGGTGCCCGAGCATTTCGGGAATGCCGAAAGTCAGCCAGCCAAGGGCGTCGAGCAGCAGGCTGTAGGCGGCAAGGGCCGCCAGGACCAGGAGGATCAGCCGGTACATGGTGAACCGGCCAAGGAGAGTGTCCAGCCGGCCGGCCACGGAGGGGACGGAGCCGGCTTTTGGCGTTTCGACAGGGCTCATGTGAACAGTGTCCCTTCAAAGGCGGCAGAATGGGCCGCGCTGCCATCGGAAAACACGGTCAGCCAGGAGAAGTCGAATTCTTCCTGGAGCTGGTCACCGGGGACAAAGAAAAGGGCGGTGGCCAGTGCGTCGGCCAGCATCGCAGTATCCGCCAGGGCCCAGGTGGCGACGGCGGTCCCCACCGGTTGCCCGGTAGTTCCGTCCAGCACGTGGTGCAGTCCGTCACCCCAGGCGCGGCGGTTGGAAGCAGAGGCGCACAGCGACTGGCCGTCCAGGGGAACAATCCCAATGGCCTGGGTGGGATTGTAGGGATGTTCCAAGGCCACTTCGGTGGGCAGCGGACCGCGGGCCAGCAGGTCGCCACTGGCATCGATGACGAACGCTTCCAGGCCCCCGGCACCCAGCTCCTCGGCGAGCAGGTCAACCAGCAGGCCTTTGCCCGCCGCCCCGATATCGAGCACCACCGGAGCCGTGGTGGTGATGGTGGTGCCGGACCAGTCCAGGACCTCATCCCAGGCCGGCGCCGCCAGCGGGGAACCGGAGGGCTTAAGGGAGTAGCCGGGGTCGTACCCCAGCCGTTCCAGGGAAGCCCCGATCAGTGGCGTCATGGCGCCGTCAGTCATGCCGTACAGCGTCCGGTACAGCGCGCCAAGCTGCTGCGCCTCGTCCGGAAATTCATAACGTCCCGGCCTGCGGGCGAGGGCGCTGACGCGGGAATCCGAGCGGAAACGGGACCACTCGGCGTCGAAACGCTCCACCCGTTCCAGCAGGCGCGTCCTGACCGGCCCACTCAGGGGAACCGGCGTGGAGATCTCCCACTGCGTTCCGATCCCCTCGAACGCAAAGTCCTCCCAGTCCCCGTCCGGCACCTTCTACTGCGCCTCCTGCTTGATCTTTTCCACGGCCTGGTTGAACCCGCCGCTGGTCAGGGAGGAGCCGGCAACTTTGGAGACGTTGAGTTCGTCGATGCTCTTGCCCACGATCTGCGCCGCTATGCCGCCGGCGAATTCCCCCTGGAACTTGCGGGTGTTCGGGTTGGAGGGATGCTGGGTGATGTTGACGCCCGTGACCGTGCCTCCGGCCAGCGTAAGTTCCACCCCGACCGTCTCCGATCCGTTGGGGGAAACGTAGCCTCCGTCCGCACTGTAGGTCCCGTCCTTGTACGTGGAACCGCTGCTGGCCAGCGACGACATGGCTGCTGACGGGTTGGCGGCAGCAGTTTCCGCTGCGCTTTTCGCGGGGGCACCCGGGGTGCTGTCGGCGGCGGAAGGCGCGCAGCCGGCCACGGTTCCAGCGAGGGACAGGCCGGCGATTCCGGCGAAAACACTCTTGCGGACTGACTGTCTCATCAAGGCTCTCATTTCGGTTAAGTGTCTGGTGGCAGTACCTACGCTGGTGTCAACGATGAATCCAGCGTATTGGTTCAGCCTTGCAACTGGCTTGGATATTTCCTGTGGATTGCCTGTGGCGCAGGGGGCAGCGTCCCAATTCTTTTGCTGTCACCGCCCCCCGGTAGGCTAGAGGGGTGACTCCCGAAGAACTCTCCCTCGCCATATCCGCCTGCCTGAAAGACGCCGTCGCCGCCGGCGAGATCGCCCTTTCAGCATCAGCAGTGCCTGACGAGGTACGCGTGGAGCGGCCCAAGAACCGCGACCATGGAGACTGGGCCACCAACATTGCCCTGCAGCTTGCCAAGCAGGCAGGCACCAACCCGCGCGAGTTCGCCACCGTCCTGAGCGCACACCTCAAAACCATCGACGGCGTCTCCGCGGTGGATATCGCCGGTCCCGGCTTCCTGAACATCACCGTGGACGCTGCCACGGCCGGCGCCCTTGCCAAGGTGATTGTTGAGGCCGGGAAACAATACGGAACCAACACCGCGCTCGCAGGTCACACCGTGAATATGGAGTTTGTCTCCGCCAACCCCACCGGCCCCCTGCACATCGGGCACACCCGCTGGGCTGCACTGGGCGACGCCATCGCCCGCGTGCTCCGTGCTTCCGGGGCGGACGTCACGGCCGAGTACTACATCAACGACGCCGGTTCCCAGATGAACACCTTCGCCAACTCCGTGTACTCCCGCCTCCACGGCCTGCCCGTGCCCGACGGCGGCTACCCCGGACAGTACATCGCGGACCTTGGCCACGAGGTGCTCACGGCCCACCCGGACATCCGCGAACTGACCGAAGTTGCCGCACTGCCGGTGGTCCGCGCGGCCGCCTATGAGGCCCAGATGAAGGACATCAAGGCCACCCTCGCGGACTTCGGCGTCGAGTTTGACGTGTTCTTCTCGGAGCAGGAACTGCACGACGCCGGCGCCATCGAAAGTGCCGTTGCGCGCCTTCGTGAGCAGGGCCACGTGTTCGACGACGGCGGTGCGGTCTGGCTGCGGACCACCGACTTTGGCGACGACAAGGACCGTGTGATGATCCGGGCCAACGGTGAACCCACCTACTTCGCCGCGGACGCCGCCTACTACCTCTCCAAGAAGGACCGCGGCTTCACGGAGAAGATCTACCTGCTTGGCGCCGACCACCACGGCTACATCAACCGGCTCAAGGCCATTGCTGCCTGCGCCGGGGACGATCCCGAGGTGAATATCGAGGTGCTCATCGGCCAGCTGGTTTCCGTGAACGGCGCCAAGCTGTCCAAGCGTGCCGGCAACATCATCGAGCTCAAGGACCTGATCGACTGGCTCGGCAAGGACGCCGTCCGTTACTCGCTGGCGCGCTTCCCCGCGGATTCGCCGCTGACGCTGGACCCGGAGCTGCTGAAGAAGCACAGCAACGAGAACCCGGTGTTCTACGTGCAGTACGCCCATGCCCGCACCCGTGGTGCAGCCCGCAACGCGGTGGCGGCCGGGGTGGAACGCCGGGTGGACGGCAAAGACAGCTTTGACGCCTCGCTCCTGGATCACGCCACGGAAAACGAGCTTCTCTCGTACCTGGGCAGCTACCCCTCCATCGTGGCCAAGGCTGCCGAGCTGCGCGAACCGCACCGGGTGGCCCGCCACCTCGAAATCATCGCCGGCGCCTACCACCGCTGGTACGACGCCTGCCGCATTGCCCCCATGGGCGATGAAGCGGTAACCGATGTGAACCGTACCCGGCTCTGGCTCAACGACGCCACCAGCCAGGTGCTGGCCAACGGCCTGGACCTGCTCGGCGTGTCCGCGCCGGAACGGATGTAGCCCCGTGACTGCACAGGAACCCACCAGCCAGGACACCAACAACGCGTCGCCGCTGGCCCCCGAATGGCTCGCAGTACCGGGGGACCTCAATGCCCTGCAGGCGCCGATGTGGGCCAAGAGCGTTGACCGGAACGACGACGGCGGCCTGGCCGTCGGCGGCCTGTCCGTTGCTGTCCTGAAGGAACAGTTCGGCACGCCGCTGTTCGTGATGGACGAGGCAGACTTCCGCGCCAGGGCACGCGCGTTCAAGGACTCCTTCGACGCCGCCTTTGCCGATATCTGTGGCGGCGTGGATGTCTACTACGCCGGGAAGTCGTTCCTCTGCACTGCAGTGGTGAAGTGGGTGGAGGAGGAAGGGCTGCGCCTGGACACCGCCTCCGGCGGCGAACTGGCCGTCGCCGCGCGTGCCGGAATCCCGGGGGAGCGCGTTGCTCTGCACGGCAACAACAAGTCCGACGCCGAGATCAACCGGGCTCTGGACATGAACCTGGGCCGCATTGTGGTGGACAGCCTCGCCGAGCTGGAACGCGTCGGGGCCATCGCCCAGACCCGTGGTGACCAGGCAAAGGTCATGCTGCGGCTCACGCCCGGTGTGCACGCTCACACCCACGAGTTCATCGCCACCGCCCACGAGGACCAGAAGTTCGGCCTCTCCATGGCGGAGGACACCACGGGGCAGGCCGGCCTCTCGGCCGCGGAGGAAGCTGTCGCAGCTGCCGCCGGGCACCCTGGTATTGAATTGCTGGGTCTGCACTGCCACATCGGGTCCCAGATCTTCGAACCGGACGGCTTCGCGCTGGCCGCAGAGAAGCTGCTCCGCTTCCTCGCCGCCATGCAGGAAAAGTACTCCATCGTGATGCCGGAGCTGGATCTGGGCGGCGGCTACGGCATTGCGTACACGCCCGTGGATACCCCCCGCCCCGCAGCCGAGATCGCGGAGGCGATGGCCGCCGTCGTGCGTTCCACCTGCGCGGAACTGGGCATCGATTCCCCACGCGTATCGATTGAACCGGGCCGCGCGATCGTGGGCAGCACCACCTTCACCCTCTACGAGGTAGGGACGCTGAAGACTGTTCGCGTGGACGCTCCCGGCGCCTCAACGGCCAGTGACGGCGGCAACAACGTTACGTATCCGCGCCGCTATGTTTCGGTGGACGGCGGCATGAGCGACAACGCCCGGCCGGTGCTGTACGACGCGGATTATTCGGCCGTTCTGGCATCCCGCACGTCCTCCGCCGCGCCGCAGCTGTCCCGCGTGGTGGGCAAACATTGCGAGAGCGGCGACATAGTTGTTAGAGATGTATATCTGCCCGAGGACGTGGCAGCCGGTGATCTGCTTGCTGTACCGGGGACCGGCGCCTACTGCTGGGCCCTGTCAAGCAACTACAACTATCTGGCCCGGCCGGGCGTTGTCGCGGTGCGCGACGGATCTGCCCGGCTGATTGTCCGCGGGGAAACCGAAGAAGATCTGTTGAACCGCGACATGGGAGCCTGAGTGACTGAAATGCGAACCCTGAAAGTGGCCCTGCTGGGCTGTGGCAACGTTGGGGCCCAGGTTGCGCGGATTCTCATTGAGGACGCCGACGCCCTTGCCGCCCGTACCGGTGCCCGCCTGCAGCTGAGCGGTATTGCCGTGCGCAACGTCAACGCCCCCCGGGACGTGGAACTGCCCCAGGAACTGTTCACCACCGACGCCGAGACCCTGGTCAAGGACGCGGACTTGGTGATCGAACTGATGGGCGGCATCGAACCTGCCCGTACGTTGATCCTTTCCGCCCTGCGCAACGGCGCCTGCGTGGTCACCGGCAACAAGGCCCTCCTCGCCCAGGACGGTCCCACCCTCTATGAGGAGGCTGACAAGGCGCACGTCCAGCTGTCCTACGAAGCTGCCGTGGCCGGGGCCATCCCCATCCTGCGCCCCATCCGCGACAGCCTGTCCGGCGACCGGATCACCCGCGTGCTGGGCATCGTCAACGGCACCACGAACTACATCCTGGACCAGATGGATTCCACCGGGGCCCAGTTTGCCGACGCCCTGGCCGAAGCCCAGCGGCTCGGCTATGCAGAAGCAGACCCCACTGCCGACATCGAAGGCCACGACGCCGCCGCGAAGGCAGCCATCCTCGCATCGCTGTCCTTCCACACGCGGTTTGCCCTCGAAAACGTGCACTGTGAAGGCATCACATCCGTCAGCGCCGCGGACATCGCTGCTGCCAAGGACGCCGGTTTTGTTATCAAGCTGCTGGCGATCGCTGAAAAGCTCGCTAATGCCGACGGCGGCGAGGGTGTTTCCGTCCGCGTCCACCCCACGCTCCTGCCGCGCGAGCACCCGCTGGCTGCCGTCCGGGGGGCCTTTAACGCCGTGTTCATCGAGGCGGAGAACGCCGGCGAGCTGATGTTTTACGGCCAGGGCGCCGGCGGCACCCCCACGGCATCCGCAGTGCTGGGCGACCTCGTCTCGGCAGCCCGCCGCCTGGTGCTCGGTGGCCCCGGCCGCACCGAAACCACCACCGGCCACGTGCCGGCGCTGCCTATTGACGCCGCCGTCACCAGCTACTACATCGGCCTCGACGTGGCGGACCAGCCCGGTGTCCTCGCCAGGATCGCCCAGCTGTTTGCCGAGCACGGCGTTTCCATCGAAATCATGCGGCAGACCATCCACCGAGACGCCGAGTCCAAGGTGGAGTCGGCCGAACTGCGGATCGTCACCCACCGCGCGTCAGAGGCTGCCCTCGCGGCCACCGTCGAGGCCGTGAAGGGCCTGGACGTCATCAATTCAGTTACATCCGTTCTGCGGGTAGAAGGAGTCTAAGTGGCTCACCAATGGCGCGGCGTCATCCGCGAATACGCTGACCGTCTGCCCGTGACGGAATCCACCCGGGTGATCACCCTGGGTGAGGGCGGCACCCCGCTGGTGCATGCGCAGAAGCTTTCCGAGCTCACTGGCTCGGAGGTGTACCTGAAGGTGGAAGGCATGAACCCCACCGGCTCGTTCAAGGACCGCGGCATGACCATGGCCATGACTGCCGCAGTAGCCTCCGGTGCCAAGGCCGTTGTCTGCGCGTCCACGGGCAACACTTCTGCTTCCGCCGCCGCCTACGCAACGGCCGCAGGCCTGAAGTGCGCCGTCCTGGTGCCCGAAGGCAAGATCTCCATGGGCAAGCTCAGCCAGGCCATCGCCCATGGCGCCACGCTGCTCCAGGTGGACGGCAACTTCGACAACTGCCTCGACATCGCCCGGAAACTGGGGGAGTCCTACCCGGTCTTCCTGGTCAACTCGGTCAACCCCGCCCGCATCCAAGGCCAGAAAACCGGCGCGTTCGAGATCGTGGACGCCCTGGGTGACGCCCCGGACATCCACGTCCTGCCCGTCGGCAACGCAGGCAACATCACCGCGTACTGGAAGGGCTACAAGGAGTACTCCGCTCCGTTCGAGTCCGATACCGCCGGCACGCTGCCCGCCGTCTCCACCAGGACACCCGCGATGTGGGGCTTCCAGGCAGCAGGGGCCGCACCGTTCGTTGCCGGCCACCCCATCACTGAACCGGACACCATTGCCACCGCCATCCGGATTGGCAATCCCGCTTCGTGGGACGGCGCCATCGCTGCCCGCGATGAGTCCGGAGGATTCATCGACGCTGTAACCGACGAGGAAATCCTTAACGCCCACCGCTGGCTGTCCTCCCGTGAAGGCGTCTTTGTGGAGCCCGGTTCCGCCGCCGGCGTGGCGGGTCTGCTGAAGAAACACGCCGCAGGCGAGGTGCCCGCCGGCAAGACCATCGTTATCACCGTCACCGGACACGGCCTGAAGGACCCCCAGTGGGCCCTGCGCACCGAGGACGGCAGCGACGTCCAGCCGGTCAAGGTCTCCAACGACGTGGTCACCGTTGCTGCTGAACTGGGACTGGAAGAAAAATAACCTTGGACACCACCTCGCAGGCCACCGTCGGCGTGCAGCTTATTGAAGCCGGACAAAGCGTCACCGTCCGTGTTCCGGCCACATCCGCCAACCTGGGCCCAGGCTACGACAGCCTGGGCCTGGCCCTGGCGCTGCACGACACCCTGACGGTGGAGAGCCTCGAATCCGAGGAACTCGTGTTCGACCTCACCGGCGAGGGTGCGCAGACGCTGCCCCGGGACGCCAGCCACCTGGTCATCCGCGCGATGGAAGCGGCTTTCGAACGGCTCGGCTTCCGGCACGGCGGCCTCAAAGTGACAGCGGAAAACGTTGTTCCCCACGGGCGCGGCCTGGGCTCCTCCGCGTCAGCCGTGGTGGCCGCGATTTCGGCAGCGAACGCCCTGGTGCCGGAGGGCAGCCGCCGCGGGAAGGACTGGATCCTTCAGCTCACCAGCGAGCTCGAGGGGCACCCGGACAACGTGGCACCGGCCATTTTCGGCGGACTGGCGCTGTCGTGGCAGGACAGTGACCAGTACAGCAGCACCAGTGCATCGGTGTCCGGAACGGTGGTTCCGGTGGTCGCGGTTCCGGACTTCGAGCTGTCCACGGAAACCGCGCGGGCGCTGCTTCCGGCGTCAGTGGGACACCACGCGGCTGCCATGAACGCCGGGCGCGCGGCGCTGTTGATCCACGCCCTGACCAGCAAACCCGAATTCCTGCTCGCCGGTACCGAGGACTACCTCCACCAGAGCTACCGGGCAGAAGCCATGCGTCCGAGCGCTGCACTGATTTCGGCACTCCGCGCGGCCGGGTATGCAGCAGTCGTTTCCGGTGCCGGGCCCACCGTGCTGGTCCTGGCTGACGGACAGGCTGAAGCCGCCGCGGTCGTCACTTTCATTGAGGAGTTCACCGCGGCGGACACGCCGGATACAGGTTGGCGCGTGCTGAAGCTGGCAGTGGACGTTGAAGGTGCTAAGGTGGAGTTGCACCGGCGGTAGTTGACGCCTATCTGATCTGCATATGCACTTAGTTGCAACCTGGTCTCCTACTGCGCAATCTATTCCGGTGCCACCTGCTTGGTCTGTCGCAGGAATCTGCAGCATTGAAACTGCCCCTGAAACGTCAGTCCAAAGTTCCACCTTGGGCGGAGCGCAGCGTGAATCAGTATCCGGCCCTGCTGGCCGATATCCAACCGGCAAGGCCGAACAATCCCGGCTGCAGATCTGAACTGCAGCCCAGATCAAATCATCGCGCCCAGCTCCTAGTCTGGACGCCGTCGAGGGGGAAGGATCCTTCGTGACCGAAACCACTGAGCTGTCGCCAGCTGTGGAACTATCATCTTCTGCTGCCGATTCGGCAGCACCCGCCAAGAGCAGCGGCCTTGCCGGCCTGAAGCTCGCCCAGCTGCAGGCACTTGCCAGCCAGCTCGGTATCTCCGGAGGTTCCCGGATGCGCAAGGGGGACCTGGTTGCTGCCATTTCCGCCCACCGCGCAGGCGCTCCGATGACCAAGGCTCCGGCCAAGTCAGCCGAAAAGCGCACCGAGAGCGTCGCCGCACCGGCAGCTGCAGCTGTTGCTGCCCCCGCAGCCTCCGCGCCGGCCGAAACCACGGAAGCGCCGGCCGAAGGCACCCGTGCCCGCGGCCGCGGCCGCAGCCGCCGGGCCGTCAGCGACGGAGTTGTGGCACCGGCAGCTGCTGAAGGTGCCGCTGAAGCGCCTGCCGCTCCCGCTGAGGCTCCCGCCGCGGATGCTCCCGAGGCAGCCGAAGGCGCCGAACGCCGCCAGCCCCGCACCCGCAACCGCCGCCGGGGCGACGCGGCAGCACCGCAGGCCGCGGAGGCCGTTGAGGCACCCGCAGAGCAGGCTGGCGCCGAGCAGCGTATTGCCGAGCCGCGTATTGCCGAGCCGCGCACCGTTGAACAGCGCGCTGCCGAACCGCGCACTGTTGAACAGCCCACCGCCGAAGCCCGCACCGAAACCGAAGAGGCCGGCCAGCGCACCGATCGTCGCGAAGCCGGCCGTGGCCGTGGCCGCGATACCCGTGAAAGCGGCGACAGCAGCCGGGACAACGCCGGCAGCCGCGAGGCCGGCCAGCGTGAAGGTGCCCGCCGTGACGACAACCGCGACACCGATGACGCCGACGGCGGCAGTCGCCGCAACCGCCGCAACCGCCGCGACCGGAACGACCGCAATGACCGCTCGGGCGGCCAGGACCGGGACAACAGCTCACGCAACGACCGTTTCCGCGACCGCAACGACCGCAACGACCGCCGTCGTGGACGCGCCCAGGGACCCGACGTCGACGACGTTGAGGTTACTGAGGACGACGTCCTGCTGCCCGTTGCAGGCATCCTCGACGTCCTGGAGAACTACGCGTTCATCCGCACCTCCGGCTACCTGCCCGGCCCCAACGACGTCTACGTCTCCCTGGCCCAGGTCAAGAAGTACAACCTCCGCAAGGGCGACGCCGTTGTTGGCGCCATCCGCGCACCCCGCGACGGCGAAGACCGCAGCCAGCAGTCCACCCGCCAGAAGTTCAACGCCTTGGTCCGCGTCACCTCGGTCAACGGCAAGACCGCCGAAGAACTCAAGGACCGCGTCGAATTCGCCAAGCTGGTTCCGCTCTACCCGTCAGAGCGCCTGCGCCTCGAGACCGATCCCAAAAAGATCGGCCCCCGCGTCATCGACCTCGTCGCCCCCATCGGCAAGGGCCAGCGCGGCCTGATCGTCTCCCCGCCGAAGGCCGGAAAGACGCTCATCCTGCAGTCCATCGCGAACGCGATCACCACCAACAACCCTGAGGTCCACCTCATGATGGTGCTGGTTGACGAACGCCCCGAAGAAGTCACGGACATGCAGCGCACCGTCAAGGGTGAAGTCATTGCCTCCACCTTCGACCGCCCCGCCGACGACCACACCACCGTGGCCGAACTCTCCATCGAACGCGCCAAGCGCCTCGTGGAAATGGGCATGGACGTGGTGGTCCTGCTGGACTCCATGACCCGCCTGGGCCGCGCCTACAACCTGGCAGCACCGGCCTCCGGCCGCATCCTGTCCGGTGGTGTCGATTCCGCAGCACTGTACCCGCCCAAGCGCTTCTTCGGTGCAGCCCGCAACATCGAAAACGGCGGCTCGCTCACCATCCTGGCCACCGCACTCGTGGAAACCGGCTCCAAGATGGACGAAGTCATCTTCGAAGAGTTCAAGGGCACCGGCAACATGGAGCTCCGCCTGTCCCGCCAGCTGGCAGACAAGCGCATCTTCCCGGCCGTGGACGTCAACGCGTCCGGCACCCGCCGCGAGGAAAACCTCCTCTCGCCCGAAGAAGTCAAGATCATGTGGAAGCTGCGCCGCGTCCTCTCCGGACTCGAAACCCAGCAGAGCCTTGAACTCCTGACCAACAAGATCCGGGAGACCCAGAGCAACGTTGAGTTCCTGATGCAGGTTCAGAAGACGACGCTTGGTGCGAAGTCGGATAACGACAAGTAGCTAACTTAGGGGCGGGGTGCGGATACCTCGCGTGGTTCGCCGCGCGGTGTTACGTCCCCGCCCCTTTGTCGTTCGGATTTTGCCGCCCCCGCCCCTACGCTGGGAGGCTTTCGATCTTCGATCGTCAGCCTCCCAGCTCCGGCAGGCCCGATGCCACTCCCGGGGCGGCAAAATCCGAACGCCTTGCCGTTGTCTCACCAATCGCTCGGCGAAACTAGACTGTTTCCCAGCGCGTCGAAAGGTTTTGAAAAATGTTTGAGTCCGTACAGGGCCTGCTTGATGAGCATGATGCTATCCAGGCGCAGCTGGGGGATCCTGCTGTTTATGCTGATCAGCGGCTTGCCCGGAAGCTGGGGCGGCGTTCGGCTCAGCTTAATGGCATTGTTGAGGCTTATCACAAGTGGGAAGGCATCCGTGATGACCTTGCTGCTGCCAGGGAGATGGCTGCCGAGGATCCCGAGTTTGCTGCCGAGGTTCCTGAACTGGAAGAGGCGCTTGAGGTTGCTGCGGCGAAACTGCGCCGCCTGCTTATCCCGCGCGATCCTGACGACGCCCGCAACGTGATCCTTGAGGTCAAGGGCGGCGAAGGCGGCGACGAGGCTGCGCTGTTCGCAGGCGACCTCCTGCGCATGTACACCCGGTACGCGGAATCGCGCGGCTGGAAGACCGAAATCATCTCCGCCACCGAGTCGGACCTTGGCGGCTACAAGGATGTCCAGGTTGCCGTCAAGGGCAGCTCCAACGATCCCGCCGAGGGCGTCTACCGCCCGGCTGAAGTTCGAAGGCGGCGTGCACCGGGTGCAGCGCGTTCCCGTGACCGAATCCCAGGGCCGCATCCACACATCTGCTGCAGGCGTGCTGGTTCTCCCTGAAGTTGACGAGCCCGAAGAGCTTGAAATCAACCAGAACGACCTCAAGATCGACGTCTACCGTTCCTCCGGTCCCGGCGGCCAGTCCGTGAACACCACGGACTCTGCAGTGCGCATTACCCACCTTCCCACGGGCATCGTGGTGGCCATGCAGAACGAGAAATCGCAGCTGCAGAACCGCGAGGCCGGCATGCGCGTGCTTCGTGCGCGCATCCTGGCGCACCAGCAGGAGCAGATCGACGCCGAAAACTCGGCCCAGCGGAAGTCGCAGATCCGCACCATGGACCGCTCGGAGCGCATCCGCACCTACAACTACCCGGAAAACCGCATCGCGGACCACCGCACCGGCTACAAGGCCTACAACCTGGACCAGGTCATGAACGGCGACCTGGAACCCGGTCATCCAGTCCGCGATTGAGATGGACGAACAGGCGCGCCTGGACGCCATCGGCGACTAGTCCGTCCGGCGGACATTCAGGTTACGGAATTCAGGACATGACATTCGGGCCAGGCCAGTCGCTCGCTGACGCAGTCACCGAGGCCACAGCCATCCTGCGGGAGGCCGGTGTACCCAGCCCGCGCGTGGACGCGGAGCTGCTTGCGGACCACCTGCTGAACGTGGGGCTGGGCCGGCTCCGCGCCATGATGCTCGGTGACACGCCGGCACCTGTTGGCTACGAAGCCCTCGTAGCGGAGCGCGCCAGCAGGATTCCACTGCAGCACATCACCGGCGTGGCGCATTTCCGCTACCTCGAGCTGGCCGTGGGGCCCGGCGTGTTCATTCCCCGGCCCGAAACCGAATCCGTGGTCCAGCTGGTCATTGACCACGTCAAGGACATGGCGCACCCGCGGATCGTCGACCTCGGCACGGGGTCCGGCGCCATCGCGGGCTCCCTTGCCCACGAAGTGCCCGGCGCCGAGGTCCACGCGGTGGAATTCAGCCCCTTCGCCCACGCCTGGGCGGCAAAAAACCTCGCACCCCTGGGCGTCCACCTCGTGCTGGGGGACCTGCGGAACGCACTCCAGGGGCTGAACGGAACCTTCGACGTCGTGGTTTCCAACCCGCCGTACATCCCGGCGGAGGCCATCCCCAACGAGCCCGAGGTGGCCCTGCATGACCCGCCGGAAGCACTGTACGGCGGGGGAGCGGACGGCATGGAACTTCCGACGGCGGCAGCCGCCTCGGCTGCCCGGCTGCTGGTTCCCGGCGGCTACTTCGTGATGGAACATGCAGAAGTCCAGGCAGAATGGATCGCTGCGATGTTGGGCAGGTCAGGATCCTGGACCAGGATCAGCACCCACTTGGACCTCAACGGCAAGGAGCGCGCCACCAGCGCCGTGCTCCCGGACCAGACCATAAGCAATGAAAGAATGGGCCAGTGACCACAACCTATAACTGCACCAGTGATGACGAGCGGGCACGGGGCCTGGAGCACGCCCAGCGTGCGATCAGCGAAAAGAAGTGCGTCGTGCTCCCCACCGACACGGTGTACGGGATTGGGGCCGACGCTTTTTCGCCGCAGGCCGTCACCATGCTGCTGGTATCGAAAGGGCGCAGCCGCACCATGCCTCCGCCCGTGCTGATTCCGCGCGTCAATGCCCTTGACGGCCTCGCCACCGACGTCTCGGCAGAGGCCCGCAAGCTTGCCGAGGCATTCTGGCCCGGCGGACTGACGCTGATCCTGCACGCCCAGCCGTCGCTGGATTGGGACCTGGGCGAAACCAAGGGGACCGTGGCGCTGCGTATGCCCGCCGACGAAATCGCCCTCGAACTGCTGACGCTCACCGGCCCGCTCGCCGTTTCCTCTGCCAACCGCACCGGCCAGGCACCCGGACAAACCGCCGCCGCAGCCCGCGAGCAGCTTGCAGAGTCCGTCGAGGTCTATCTGGAGGGCGGCTTCCGGCCCCGGGAAGGCGAGGCTGCAGTGCCCTCCACCATCGTGGACGCCACCGGCCCCCTCCTGCGCGTGGTCCGCAACGGCGCGGTCAGCCTGGACCAGCTCCGCGAACACGTTCCGGGTGTCCTGGGATTAGGCGAGATCCCCATGGCGGAAGAGGAACCGGTTGAAGCAGCGCCGGTTGCAGAAACACACTCGGGTTCATCGGTGATTGAGCCCAAAGACCCCGAAGTCGCCGAGATGCCTGCCGCGCAGGCACCAGCCCGGGACTCCAGGCCTTGATGGCGCTGGACCGCCAGCAAATCCCCCTCCTGGAGGTCGATGCCACCCCGCTGCGGGTTCCCGAACTGGTGGAAGAACTCAGCCGCTTTGTAAAGGAAGGGTCCACGCGGACCGTATTGGGTCACAACCTGCACAGCGTCACGCTGACCCTCGCTGATGAGGGTTTCCGCAAGCTATACGAGCGCAGCGACGTGGTCCTGCTGGACGGTGCCCCCGTTCTCTGGCTGTGGGGGAGGACCGGCAAGGCCGAGGGGCCGGTGATGGACTACCGGCTGGGCTCTACAGACTGGCTGCCCGCCCTGGGCCAGGTGCAAGGACTCGAGCGGATCGCCGTCCTCGGTGCCGGTGCTGAGGCGAACGCCGAAGCTGTCCGGAAACTCCAATCCATCGTTCCTGGTGCCCGTGTCTCTGGCTTCCCAGGCGAGGGCTGGAATGGGGGCCTCGAAGACAACGCCGTGGTATGGCTTCACCTGCAGCAGCCGCAGCTGGTTCTGCTTGGACTGGGCATGCCGCTCCAGGAGAAGGTCCTGGAGCGGCGCCTTGGTGACATGCCGCCAGCCGTTTACTGCGCGGTGGGAGGAGCTATCGAGCAGTTGGCCGGCGTCCAGAAACTCGCACCGCGGTGGCTGGGCCGAATGGGACTTGAGTGGGCGTGGCGCCTTCTGCTCCATCCGCGCCGTGTTGCCTACCGGGTGCTCGGCGAGCCTTGGGTCCTGTTGTGGCTCCTGGCAAGGCGCCGGTCGAAGCGGCAGATGCTCAAAAGCCAGAAGTAGAAGCGCCGGACCTGGAAGCTGCAGCCTAGAACTTCTGGTCCTCCAGCGGCGCGAAGCCTTTGCCGCGGAGGCCGGTGGTGAAAGACCTGGCCCAGCCCAGGAATCCCGGCAGGTCCCGGCGCTGCGCGAAATAGCCCAGGTATCCGCCGACGTCGGCCACAAAAGACCGGACGCGGAAATAGCGTCGGATCAGGTAACCACGGTTCCGGTAGTAGTAGTACCGCTTGAAGGCTGACTCGGGAACAATGACGTGCCAGCGGGCCCCGAACACGTGCTGCGTCTCGGAAAATGCGTGCGGATGGGTGATTGCGGTTGTGGTCACCGTGCCGAAGCGGATGCCGGCCTTGCGGAGGCGGATGGTGAAATCCACCTCGTCGCCGCGGATGAACAGGCGCATGTCCGGCAGGCCCACCTTGAAGAAGACGTCAGAGCGGATCAGGGCGCCATTGAAGAAGTGTCCGTCGTCCGGCAGGAAACCGATCTTCTCCACCTCGGCACGGCTATGCGTGACCCTGCCGTCCAGGCGGAAAAAGAAGGAAAGCCGATCCGGCTGGCCGGGCGCTGTGACCAAGGGGACCACCGCCTCCAGGTCGCGTGCCTCAGCCTCCCGGAGCAGCGTGGCGAGGCATTCAGGATCGGCCGGCTCGGCGTCGTCGTCCATCATCCAGATCCATTTGGCGCCACTGGCAACCGCCTTCAGCGCAGCCAGGGAGAAGCCGCCCGCGCCGCCGAGGTTTGCCTCGGAACGGACGTAGTCAACGTTCGGGTGCTTCGCGGCCACGTCCAGTGCCGGCGTTTTGCCACTGTCCACCAGGCAGATCGTGTCCACCGCTGCCGTCTGGTTGTTGATCGAATCGAGCAGGACAGCCAGTTCTTTCGGCCGGTCGAATGTCACGGCGGCAACTGCTATGCGGGGGGTCATGGGGGTCCTTTCAGCATGGCTGACAGGGATTTCCCCGCTCGCGATGCGCCAGTGTGGCGCGAAGCCATGATGCTGTTGGCGCTAGTATCTTTGACTAGAGTCCACTGTAATACAGCCCTGTAAGGCACTGCGTACGACAAAAAACGTACTGCCTGCTGCGTGCTCGGCGACGGAGAAGTTTCATTTATCGAAGAACAGATTCCCAGTCAGTGAGCCCACCGACCACGGACCATCCCCCAACACGGTTGTCCGGCTTCAATATCACCCTTGAAACGGCCGTCGCCCCATGATCATGTACCTGCTGATGGGGCTGACTGCTGCTGTCGTGTCGTATTTCGCAACCTGGGGTGCGCGGGTCGTCGGCCACCGGCTCGAGCTGCACCTGCCCATCCGTAGCCGGGACATGCATTCCACTCCTGTGTCCCGGCTGGGGGGTGTGGCCATCTTCCTTGGAATCCTGGTGGCGCTCATCGTGGCCAGCCAGTCCTTCTTTGTTAGGGACATCTACCGCAACAACTTCTCGCCCTGGGGCGTGCTCGCCGGTGCGGCCGTCATCGTCCTGGTGGGCGTTGCTGATGACCTGCTCGACATCCGCTGGTGGGTAAAGCTGATTGGCCAAAGCGCGGCGGGACTGACAGTGGCCATCTGGGGAGTCCAGATGACCATTGTCCCGTGGGTTCCTGAGGCCATCTACCTGGAAAACGAGACGCTCCGGGTAGTGCTGACCGCCGGTCTGATCGTCACCACCATGAACGCCTTTAACTTCATTGATGGCCTGGACGGGCTGGCGGCCGGAGTGGCGACCATCGGCGGTACGGCCTTCTTCTTCACGGCGTATTGGGTCCACCGCAACGCGGTGCTGCTGGACTACTCGGATCTCGCCACCCTTATCACCGCTGTCCTGGTGGGCAGCTGCCTTGGCTTCCTGCCCCACAACTGGTTTCCGTCCAAGATCTTTATGGGTGACTCCGGGGCAATGCTGATCGGCCTGCTCATGGCCTCAGCCGGCGTGGTGTCCACAGGCCAGATCACCTCGGGTCTCTACGACCGGGCCAACGGTATCTCCACGGTGATACCCATCCTGCTTCCGTTCGCCGTCCTCTTCCTGCCGCTGCTGGACCTTGGTTTAGCAGTGGTCCGGCGCACGGCCCGCGGCCGTTCGCCCTGGTCCGCAGACCGGGGCCACCTGCACCACAAGCTGCTGGACATCGGCTACTCGCACCGCACAGCCGTAATCCTGATGTACCTCTGGACAGCCATCCTTTCCTTCGGGGGACTGGCCTTCGCCATCTTCCCCTGGCAAATCGTGCTGTCCATCGACATCTTCGCAACCCTGGTGATGGGCCTCATCACAGCGTGGCCCTACCTGGCCCGGCGCGGCGATGAGACGCGGGCGTAACGTCCGGCGCGGAAACATTTCTATCTCATGTAGAATTTAGGGGCAGCCAAAGCTGCCCTTCCATACCTGCCGCTTGGCTAACTGCCTTTGGCGCCGACGATTGGGATCAAATGACCTCCAACGCCGAGTCCGGACCTGCGTCCGGCAACGGAAGAGTTGGCGCATCCGGTCCCACACCGTCCCTCTGGCTGAACCTCCTCAAACGGAGTTCGGCGGCGGCCGCGGCCGGGCTGGTACTGTGCGCCATTCCCGCAGCAATCCTTGAAGGCCCGGCCGGTGCATTGTCCAGTACCTTTGGTGGGCTGCTGGTGATGCTGTTCTTCGGCATCAGCCTCCTGGTGGGCCATCTCATGGGACGCAACAATCCTTCCGGGGCCATCGGTATGTTCGTGGCCACCTACTTTGTCAAAGTGGTGGGCTTCGCCGCCGTCCTGTTTGTGGTCGGTGCCCCGGCGTGGCTGCACGGCCGCTGGTTCGTTGCCGGCGCCGTGACCGCCGTCGTCCTCTGGCAGGCTGCAGAAATCCATGGTTTCAGCAAAGCCCGCCTTCAGATCTACAACGATCCAGAAACCAAGGAAAGCCCCGATGCGTGATCCTCAGAAGCCCGCGGAAGGCACGAGCGGCAACAGCGGATCAAAGGGTTCTGCCCCCGGTGTATCAGGCGACGGAACCAGCGGCGGATACAACGCCGGCATGGCCGTATTCAGCTACATCATTGGCGGAATCATCGTCTGGAGTTTGATAGGGTGGGGACTGGATTATCTGTGGGGAACGCGCTGGATTGTGCTCGCAGGCGCTCTGCTTGGAGCCGTCGGAGGTTTTTACCTTTCCCACATGCATGGACTGACCAGTTCTCGAAAAATTGCTGGGGAGCGCCATGCTGCCAGCGGACCGTCCCAGGACGGTAACACTAATGCCAAATAATTTCACAGGGGGACCAGCAGGCCGTCAGGCTGCCGGTTCCCGCCCGACGCCCAATGATGGACACTGCAGAGAGGAAACGCGTTGATCGCGCTTGCGCTCCCGGCCCAAGATTCAGGAGAGTTTACTCCTCCTGGAATTAACGAAATGCATTTGCCGGCAATCCTGCCGTGGGGTGCCGCAGAAGGATTCTCCAAGCAGATGCTGCTGGTCCTCCTCTCTGTCGTCTTTATCGCCGTCTTCTTCGTGCTCGCCGCACGCAAGCAGCAGCTGGTACCCGGCAAGCTCCAGTTCGCCGGCGAAGCCGCCTACGGCTTCGTCCGCAACGGAATCGCCAAGGACATCATCGGCGGCAGGGACTTCATCAAGTACGTCCCGCTGCTGTTCAGCTTGTTCTTCTTCATCCTGGTAAACAACATTTACGGTGCAATCCCGGTATTCCAGCTTCCCACCTTCTCACACGTGGGCGGAGCCTATGTGCTCGCTGGAATTGTCTACTTCACCTGGATCATCATCGGCGTCAAGAAGAACGGACTCCGTTACTTCAAGCTGGCCACTGTGCCCTCCGGTGTTCCCTGGTTCATCCTTCCGATCGTGATCCCGATCGAGATCATCTCCAACTTCCTGGTCCGGCCCGTCACGCACAGCCTCCGTCTGTTCGCGACCATGCTCGCAGGACACCTCATCGTGATGATCGCCGGATCCGGCATCGAATACCTCATCACGCAGGAGAACATCCTGCTCAAGGGAACCTCCGTCCTGGTTCTCGCCGGGGCCATTGCCATGTACATGCTTGAAGCCCTGATCATGGTCCTGCAGGCCTACGTATTCACGCTGCTGACCGCGATCTACATCGAAGGCGCGCTTCACGCCGACAGCCACTAGGCACCCCTTAAGCTTCCCCTCGCGGGGATGATAGCAACCCAAACAACCTGCCACATGGGTGGCATCTTGAAAGGAAGAAAAATGGAAGGCAATCTCAACCTCGTAGGTTACGGTCTGTCCGCAATCGGCGGTGGTATCGGTGTTGGTCTCGTATTCGCTGCCTACATCAACGGCGTCGCCCGCCAGCCGGAAGCACAGCGTGTCCTGCAGCCGATCGCATTCCTCGGCCTTGCGCTGACCGAAGCCCTCGCCATCCTCGGCCTGGTCTTCGCCTTCGTTCTCTAGTCCTTAGAGCGAAGCGAACTTACAGAACCGAGTAGAAAAGGACGGGTGAAATATGAATCAGCTGATCATCTCAGCCGCCACTGAGGGCGAAGTCAACCCCCTGGTTCCCAACCTCTGGGAAATGGGCGTTACCCTGGTGGGCTTCGCCATTCTGATGTTCATCGTGGTCAAGTTCGTTGTCCCGATGTTCGAGAAGACCTTCGCCGAGCGTGCCGAGGCTATCGAAGGCGGCATTGCAAAGGCTGAAAAGGCCCAGGCTGAGGCGTCTGCTGCACTCGAAGAGTACAAGCAGCAGCTGACCGACGCCCGCGCCGAAGCCAACCGCATCCGTGAGGAAGCCCGCGCCGAAGGTGCCCAGATCCTCGCGGATCTCAAGGAGAAGGCAGCTGCAGAGTCTGCCCGAATCACGGCCCAGGCCCATGCCCAGATCGAATCCGAGCGCCAGGCGGCCGTTGTGTCCCTGCGTTCGGAGGTAGGCACCCTGGCCACCACCCTTGCCGGCCGGATCGTCGGTGAAACGCTGAACGACGACGAGCGTGCAGCACGGGTAGTGGACCGCTTCCTGGCAGATCTGGAGACCCAGAGCGCAGGTGCAGCTAAGTAATGGCAGGCGTATCGAGCGGATCGCTGGCAACAGCCCTGGCCGCGTTGGAAGCCAAACTTCCGACGGCGTCGCTGCAGCTGGCAAAGGAACTCTTCGGAATTCTGGGAATGGTGGACAGCTCGGCTGGCTTGCGCCGCGCCCTGACTGACCCGTCCCGTAATGGTGACGAAAAGTCGGCGCTGGTCAGGCAGCTGGTTGGCGGAAAAGTCTCCGCTGATGCTGCAGAGATCGCGGGCGGACTGGCCGGCTCACGCTGGGCAAACGCCCGGGATATTGGCGATGCACTCGAGACTCTTGCCGCAACGGTGGTCATTTCCGTTGCCGAAAACAAGTCGGCCGTTTCTGCCTCCGGAATCTCTGGCCTGGAAGAGCTGGAGAACGATCTGTTCTCCTTCAACCAGGCCGTTGCCTCCAACCACGAGGTACAACGTGCTCTGTCCGAACCACAGGCCAGCGCCGCAGCCAAAGCCACGCTCGCCGAGAGGCTGGTGCCCGGAGTGAGCGAGGAAGCAAAGGTCCTCATCACGCAGGCAGTTACCCAGCCCCGCGGCATCAAGCCCACCCGGCTGGTGGAACGGTTCGCCGAGCTGGCGGCCAAGCGGCAGCAGCGCTGGATTGCAACGGTCAGCGTGACCCGCCCTTTGACATCAACGCAGTTTGCACGCCTCCAGGCGGGCTTGAATGCGCTGTACGGGCGGGAACTGAAGGTCAACGTCAATGTTGACCCGGCACTCATTGGCGGCATCCGCGTCCAGGTCGGTGACGAAGTGCTTGACGCTTCGGTAGTTACCCGCCTGGGTGAGCTGCAACGCCAGCTGGCCGGCTAGCCGGACAAGCACAACACAACTGATAGAAACCCCGGTCATCGTGGACAACGATGATCACAAAACAGGAGAGCAGGGACTGCAGATGGCCGAATTGACCATCAACGCCGACGACGTCCGTAATGCGCTGAACGAGTTCGCGGCGTCCTACGAACCCGGAAACGCAGAGCGCGTAGAGGTCGGCCGCGTAACCACCGCTGGTGACGGCATCGCCCGTGTTGAGGGCCTTCCCTCGGTCATGGCGAACGAGCTGCTGCGCTTCGAGGACGGTACCCTGGGCCTGGCCCAGAACCTTGACGTCCGCGAAATCGGCGTCATCGTCCTCGGCGACTTCACCGGCATCGAAGAAGGCCAGGAAGTCCACCGCACGGGACAGGTTCTGTCCGTACCCGTGGGCGACGCCTTCCTCGGCCGCGTTGTCGACCCGCTGGGCGTGCCCATCGACGACCTTGGCGAGATCAAGGCCGAGACCACCCGCGCACTGGAGCTCCAGGCTCCCGGCGTGACCCAGCGCAAGTCGGTGCACGAGCCGATGCAGACCGGACTCAAGGCCATCGACGCCATGATTCCGATCGGCCGCGGCCAGCGTCAGCTGATCATTGGCGACCGCCAGACCGGCAAGTCCGCGATCGCGATCGACACCATCATCAACCAGAAGGCCAACTGGGCTTCAGGCGATGTGACCAAGCAGGTCCGCTGCATCTACGTGGCAATCGGCCAGAAGGCGTCAACCATTGCCGCCATCCGCCAGACCCTCGAGGACAACGGCGCGCTGGAGTACACCACCATCGTGGCGTCCCCCGCCTCGGACCCCGCGGGCTTCAAGTACCTCGCACCGTACGCCGGTTCGGCCATCGGCCAGCACTGGATGTACGGCGGCAAGCACGTCCTCATCGTGTTTGATGACCTCTCCAAGCAGGCAGAGGCCTACCGTGCAGTGTCGCTGCTGCTCCGCCGCCCGCCGGGACGCGAAGCCTACCCCGGCGACGTCTTCTACTTGCACTCCCGCCTGCTGGAACGTTGTGCAAAGCTCTCCGACGAGCTGGGCGCAGGTTCCATGACCGGCCTGCCGCTGATCGAAACGAAGGCCAACGACGTTTCGGCCTACATCCCCACCAACGTGATCTCCATCACCGACGGCCAGATCTTCCTCCAGTCGGACCTCTTCAACGCCAACCAGCGTCCTGCTGTTGACGTTGGTGTGTCGGTGTCCCGCGTGGGCGGTGCCGCCCAGGTGAAGTCCATGAAGAAGGTTTCCGGCACGTTGAAGCTGGACCTCGCCCAGTACCGGGACATGCAGGCATTCGCCATGTTCGCCTCGGACCTGGATGCCGCTTCACGCCAGCAGCTCACCCGTGGCGCACGCCTGATGGAACTGCTCAAGCAGGGCCAGTACTCGCCGTTCCCGGTGGAGAACCAGGTTGTGTCCATCTGGGCAGGCACCAACGGCTACCTCGATGACGTTCCGGTTGAGGACGTCAGCCGCTTCGAGTCGGAGTTCCTGGAGCACCTGGCCCACAAGTCCTCCATCCTCACCACGCTGGCGCAGACCAACGTGCTGGACGATGACACCGCTGCAGCTCTGAAGTCCGCCGTCGTGGCCTTCAAGAAGGGCTTTTTCGGCGAGGGTGACAACCACCTGGTAGGCGCCGGCCACGAGGAGCATGACGCTATCTCCGAGGGCGACGTTGACCAGGAAAAGATCGTCAAGCAGAAGCGCTAATTCCACTGACCGGGTGTGCGGGGCCGCCAAGGTCCGGCACACCCGGTTTAGGGAATGTTAGGAAAGGATAAGTATGGGAGCCCAGATTCGGGTCTACCGCCAGAAGATCAGCTCGACCACGTCGATGCGCAAGATCTTCAAGGCGATGGAACTGATCGCTACCTCGCGCATCGGCAAGGCCCGTGCGCGCGTAGCAGCTTCACTGCCTTACGCGAACGCGATCACGCGCGCCGTTTCTGCTGTCGCCAGCCAAAGCGAAATCGATCACCCGCTGACCACTGAGCCGGAGCAGATCCGCCGTGCCGCCGTCCTGGTAATCACCTCGGACCGCGGCCTGGCAGGATCCTACTCGGCAAGTGTGCTCAAGCAGGCGGAAGGTCTCAACGAGCTGCTCCACGCTGAAGGCAAGGAAGTCAAGACGTACCTCGTCGGCCGCAAGGCGCAGGCCTACTTCGACTTCCGGGGCCGCGAATACGCACGGGTCTGGACCGGAGGCACCGACGCACCGGAGTTCGGCACTGCCCGTGAAATCGGCGCGGCGCTGCTCACGGAATTCGCCAACGACTATGAAGAGGGCGGCGTGGACGAAATCCACGTGGTGTACACCCGCTTCAAGTCCATGGTCACCCAGGAGCCTACGGTCATCCGCCTGCTTCCGCTGGAAGTAGTGGAAGAGCAGGCCGCTTCTGAATCGGACCTGTTGCCGCTGTACGAGTTTGAGCCGGAAACTGAGCGTGTTCTTGACGCCCTGCTGCCGCGCTACATCGAGTCACGCATCTTCGCGGCCATGCTGCAGGCAGCAGCTTCCGAGCTTGCTGCACGCCAGCGGGCCATGAAGTCCGCGGGCGACAACGCCACGGACCTCATCAAGAAGTACACGCGTCTGCGCAACACGGCCCGCCAGGCTGAAATTACGCAGGAGCTTTCCGAGATTGTTGCCGGCGCCGACGCCCTCGCGTCCTAGCCTGCAGCACCCGGTTCCGCTGGACCTGCACCACCCAGATAAACTTAAACCCACGCCATCTACTGAGTGAAGTGAGAGAGATGACTGCCACTGCTACCGAACACGTAGCCGCAACGTCCGGTGCCACCGGCCGCATTGCGCGCGTAATCGGCCCGGTTGTCGACGTCGAATTCCCGGCTGACGCAATCCCGTCCATCTACAACGCACTCACCACCGAGATCACTCTCAACGGTGAGACCAAGACCATCACGTTCGAGACCTCCCAGCACCTGGGTGACAACCTCGTCCGCGCCATCTCCCTGCAGGCCACCGACGGACTCGTCCGCGGCACGTCCGTAGTGGACAGCGGTGCCCCCATCTCCGTGCCGGTCGGCGACGGCGTCAAGGGCCACATCTTCAACGTCCTGGGCCAGCCCCTGGACGTTGCCGAGTCGGAGCTGGAGATCAGCGAACGCTGGCCCATCCACCGCAAGGCACCGAGCTTCGCCTCGCTCGAAGGCTCCACCGAGATGCTCGAAACCGGCATCAAGGTCATCGACCTCCTCACCCCTTACATCAAGGGTGGAAAGATCGGCCTGTTCGGCGGCGCCGGCGTGGGCAAGACCGTCCTGATCCAGGAAATGATCACCCGTGTTGCCCGCAACTTCGGTGGTACCTCGGTATTCGCCGGTGTGGGTGAGCGTACCCGTGAAGGTAACGACCTCTGGGTTGAAATGGAAGAGGCAGGCGTCCTCAAGGACACCGCCCTTGTCTTCGGCCAGATGGACGAGCCGCCGGGAACGCGTCTGCGCGTGGCCCTGTCCGCGCTGACCATGGCGGAATACTTCCGCGATGTGCAGAACCAGGACGTGCTGCTCTTCATCGACAACATCTTCCGCTTCACCCAGGCAGGTTCCGAGGTTTCCACCCTCCTCGGCCGCATGCCTTCGGCTGTGGGCTACCAGCCCAACCTGGCTGACGAGATGGGCCTCCTGCAGGAGCGCATTACGTCCACCAAGGGCCACTCCATCACCTCGATGCAGGCCATCTACGTTCCCGCAGATGACTACACCGACCCGGCGCCGGCCACCACCTTTGCACACCTGGATGCGACCACGGAACTTTCCCGTGAAATCGCCTCCCGCGGTCTGTACCCCGCTGTTGACCCGCTGACGTCGACCTCCCGTATCCTGGACCCCCAGTACATCGGCAAGGACCACTACACCACGGCTGTCCGTGTGAAGCAGATCCTGCAGAAGAACAAGGAACTCCAGGACATCATCGCCATCCTCGGTGTTGACGAACTCTCCGAAGAGGACAAGATCGTCGTGTCGCGTGCACGCCGCATCCAGCAGTTCCTCTCGCAGAACACCTACACCGCCAAGCAGTTCACCGGCGTCGAGGGCTCCACGGTTTCCATCAAGGACACCGTTGAAGGCTTCACTGCCATCTGCGACGGCGAGCTGGACCACATCGCGGAGCAGGCGTTCTTCAACGTCGGCGGCCTCGATGACGTTGAGCGCCAGTGGGCCAAGATCCAGGAACAGACCAAGTAATATGGCTGAGCTTGAGGTTGAGATTGTCGCAGCGGACCACTTCGTGTGGTCCGGAGCGGCCAAGATGGTCAAGGCCCGCACCAGCGATGGTGAAATCGGAATCCTGCCCGGCCACTCGCCCCTGCTGGCGATCCTGGCCGAGGGTGAACTGGCTATCCAGCCGGTGTCCGGGGACCGTATCGCGGTAGATGTTGACGGCGGTTTCTTCTCCGTGGACAACAACCGCGTGGTTATTGTTGCTGACAACGCCCAACTGGGCGGCTCGGCTACCGCTGGGATCCGCTAGCACCACCTTGATGGACGCACCGAGTCTTCCGTTCATCGCCATGGCAATCACGTTTGGATTGCTGGTATTTGCACTGTGCCTTTCGGGGGTGCGCCGCTTCAACCTGCGGCGCGCCCTCGGCACGGTGGACGCCTCCATTTGCATGGCTGGAAACAGCTGGCAGGTGGGGGTTTGTCGTTATCAGGACAACGACCTTGAGTGGTTCCGCCTGTTCTCGTTAAGCGTCCGGCCGAAGCACAAATTCAAGCGCCACTCACTGGAACTGCTGGGCCGCCGCAAGCCCACCGAGGCCGAGGCAGTGAAGGTCCAGCCCGACGTCGTCATTGTTGAACTGCGGTACGAGGGGCAAGACCTCCGTCTCGCCATGAAGTTCGACGCCTACGCCGGGCTGTCTTCCTGGCTGGAAGCCGGCCCGGTTATCGGCGTGGGCACCTGGCGCTAGCCAACGTGGACTGGGTTTTCGACGTCCGGCTGACTGACGGCCCCGTGTACTGGGTATCCCTGGTGCTGGGCCTGGCGGGTGGCGCATTCCTGCTGGCACCGCCTTCGCCGACAGGCAGGCGGCGCTGGTTCGTTCAAGTGATCGCCGCCGTGGCCGCCGCCTTCGCCTTGGTGGCGACCGTCCACTGGGCGCTCATTAATCTCTTCTCCGTTTTCCCGGAGAACATCCCGGACGCCGTCCTGCTCTGGGTGGTGCCTGCAGTGGCCGCCCTCATCCTGCTGCTGCTCCGGCTGCCCCGCAGCAATTGGCGCCGCCGGGCCACCGGCCTGGCCGCGGTGCTGGTTGTCGCAGCCCTGTCCGCCGTCCAGGTCAACGCCTACTTCGGGCTGAACCGCACCGTAAGCGACCTCCTGGGCACTGCCGTGGCCCGGATCCCCACCCTGGAACCTGGCCTGATGCGCCAGCAAGGGGCGGCCGACGGCGTCCCGCTCCACGGGTGGGCACCGCAGGGTGAGCTTCCCGCAGGGGGAGTCCTGCGCAAGGCTGCCATCCCCGGCACCGCTTCCGGCATGAGCACCCGCGAGGCATACATCTACCTGCCGCCTGCCTACTTTGCCAAAAACCGGCCTGCCCTTCCGGTCCTGGTCCTGGTGGCCGGCCAGCCGGGCGGGCCCCCGGACTGGTTGACCGGAGGAGCACTTGACGGCCACCTGGACTCCTTTGCGGCCGCCCACGGTGGCCTGGCACCGGTGGTGGTGATTCCCGATCCCAACGGCTCGCAGTCAGCCAACACCCTGTGCATGGACAGCCGGATAGCACAGGCCGATACCTATCTTTCCCGCGATGTAACGGCCTGGATCAGTTCCACCCTTGCCGTGGACACCAACCACCACCAGTGGGCCATTGGCGGATTTTCCTTCGGCGGCACCTGCGCACTGCAGATGGGAACCCGGCACCCGGATCTGTTCCCGTCCATCCTCTCGTTCTCCGGGGAAGTTGAGCCGGCCCTGGCCAAGGAACGGCAAAAGACCATTGATGCCGCCTTCCCGGAGGAGCCCGAAGAATTCGACCGGCAGACCCCGCTGGCCATCATGAAAGAGCGGCGCTTCGAGTCCAGCGGCATGTACCTGACCGCCGGACAGAACGACCCGGAATTCGTGGCCTACCTGAACACCCTCGCAGCTGCCGCCCGGGACGCCGGCTTCGACGTCCGCGCCCATGAAGTGGAACATACCGGCCATTCCTGGGACACGTCCTCCAAACGGATTGCCGATGCCCTGCAGTTCCTTTCCGACAGATGGGGGCTCGGCCAATGACTTCCGGACAGCAGATACGCACCGCCTCTTTGGCCTGGACAACGGTGTTACGCCCCGCCCGGGACCGGACCATCGCAGGACTCAAGTCGATGCCGTTCTCCGTGGCGGTCCTCGCGGTGTTCCTGGCCGCCGGGGCCGTGACGGGCAGCTACCTTGCAGGACCGCCTGAGCAGTTGCTGGACGGGGCTGGAGTCAGCGGGCCGGGCCTGCGTGCCGGCAACTGGTGGTCCCTCTTTACCAGCCTCTTCTTCGCCACCAACCCGTTGGCGTATGTCTCCGCATCCCTGATGATCCTGGTGCTGCTGGGCCTGGCGGAGCGGAGGCTGGGAACAGCTGCCGCCGTGGCGCTTTTCCTCGGCGGCCAATTCGGCGCCGTCACGGTTTTCCTGCTCATCACCCAATTGGCGGGCTATGTGGGTGACGGATGGCTCGACCGGATGGCCGACGACATCCTGATCGGCCCCTACCCGGCGGTCCTGGCGGCAGGCCTTGCCGCCACCGGCAGGCTGCCGGTCCTCTGGCAGCGCAGGCTGCGGACGGGCGTGCTCTCCATTTCGCTCCTCCTGGTCCTGTATATCGGGCACGCCGAAACGGTGATTGGCCTGATCGGCGCCGTCCTGGGACTTCTGGCCGGCTGGTGGGTCCAGGGAGACCAGGGCCACTTGCACCGGCACCGTTCCACCGGGCGTGAGGCCCGGAACCTCCTCGCCCTGACGGTTGCCGTATTTGCGGTCGGACCGATCCTCACGGGCATCGCGCGGGCGCCCACCGGTCCGCTGGCGCTCCTGCGGGACGTGGTCCTGAATCCGATGCCCACCCTCAGCCAGTTGGCGGTCAACTGCGGAACCACGGTGGAGGCTTCCTGCCTGGAAGCCGGACGGGCAGGTTTTGCCGGCCCCTTCGGCCTGGCGCTTGCGGTGGTCCCGGTGGTCCTGCTGCTGATCTGCGCTGACGGGATGCGCCGCGGCCGCCGCCTTGCCTTGAACATCGCCATCGCCATCCAGCTCGCCGTAACCGCCCTGGCTGCCGTGTACCTGGCCCTGTTCGCCCTGGTTCCGTCCCGGCCGCGCGGCCCGTCCGCGCCACCCATGGGCTCCGCCTTCGCCCACGTTCTTCCCCTGGTATGCGTACCCCTGCTGTTGGCGGTGCTCCTCTGGCTGAACCGTCGGCAGTTCCGCGTCCAGACGGTGCCCGCAGCCCGGCGGATGTTGGCACTCGTGGTGGGAGGGTCGTGGCTGGTCCTGGCCGCTGCCTACGCCCTCGCCTGGTTGTGGGCCGGGGGACTGACGCGCGACGGCGGCCTGCTGGGACTTTTTGCCGAGCTGGCCCGGCAGTACGTCCCGGTGCCCATCCCGCAGCACTACCACCGCGTTTTTGCCGACCGGAACAGCGTGGAAGCCGTCCTGTTCGCCTACTCCGGCCCCGTGTTCTGGGTGATTGCCCTGGTGGCCGTATGGTGGGTGCTGCTGGGCCGGCACCACGGCAGCGATTCCGGCCGGCAGGACCGAATTAAAGTACGCCAACTGCTTCACCAGGGCGGCGGGCCGATCTCCTGGATGGCGCTGTGGGAACCCAACAGCTACTGGTTCAGTCCTGACGGACGCGGCGCCATGGCTTTCCAACGGCACGGCAGCGTGGCGCTGACGCTGGGCGGTGCCATTGGTCCGGCAGATGGCCAGGGGCACGTGACGGAGGCGTTCCTGGCATACTGCAGCGGGCAGGCCCTGATCCCCGCGCTCTACTCCTGTGACGATACGCTCTGGCCCATGCTGCAGGATCGCGGGTTTTCCCGGGTTGCCGTGGCGCAGGAGACGCGCCTGGCCATCCGCGAACTCGAGTTCAAGGGCAAGGAATGGCAGAACGTCCGGACAGCCCTGAACCGGGCGGCAAAGCTGGGGGTCGAAGCGGTCTGGGGAACCTACGCTTCCCTGCCGGCGGCACTGCGTTTAAAGCTGAGCGAAGTGTCCGAGGAATGGGCTGCCGGAAAAACCGTCCCGGAGATGGGCTTTACGCTGGGCGGTATAGACGAGCTCGACGACCCGGAAGTGCTCTGCTGCCTCGCCGTGGATGGCAACGGCACCGTCCATGGAGTGACCAGCTGGCTGCCGGTATACGACGACGGGCGGCTGGTCAGCAGGACTCTGGACGTAATGCGCCGGGGCGCCGACGCTTTTCCCGGCGTGATGGAATTCCTCATCGCCTCCGCGGTCCTTGAGCTGCGCGGCTCCGTCGAGGTCATCTCCCTCTCAGGTTCCCCGCTGGCCAGCCTGCCCGGCTCCGGGACCGGGCCTGGAACCGGTTCCGGCGGCGGGGACCAGGCGGATAACCTGGTCCGGATCCTCGACCTGGTGGGGCACGCCCTGGAACCGGTCTACGGGTTCCGTTCACTGGCCGCATTCAAGTCACGGTTCAAACCCGAGTACCGTGCCCTTTACCTGTATTATCAGGACCCCTTGTACCTGCCCGCCATTGGCCGTGCATTGACAAGGGCATACCTGCCCGGGCTTTCCCTCCCGCAGGGCGCCCGGCTGGTCCGCAAACTGGTGAACTGAACCCGCCGGGTCAGGCCGGACAATCACGTGCACGATTTGATGGGAAAGTGATGGAGCGTTACCGGATTTGGTGCGAAAGGTGATGGCGCGTTTCCCGTTAGCAGCCAAAAGAGTTGGGCCGGACCCTCAAGATACGGCGTAATTTGACGCACTATAACTGTTAACAACAATGGTCCCCGGCATAATTGCCGGGGACCATTGTTTCGCTGACGGCCGCATTAAGCGGCCTTCAGGCGGGGACTAAACCAGCGTGACGCCGGTAGCCTGGGGACCCTTGGCGCCCTGGCCGATCTCGAACTGAACGCGCTGGTTCTCGTCGAGGGTCTTGAAGCCGCCGGTCTGGATCTCGGAGTAGTGAACGAAGACATCACCGTCGGAGTCATCCGGGGTAATGAAGCCGAAGCCTTTTTCAGCGTTGAACCACTTGACGGTTCCCTGTGCCATTTATTTCTCCTCATTGTGGAACTTTTTAAGAACGGCACACTTCGTGCCGGCCTTGGTCACTCCGCGAGAAGAATCCTGGATTGCCCGTCCGCTAAAGGGACCGGCGCTGCAGGAGCTTCGCGCTCGCAACATGTCTTGCGAGCATGAAAAACACCTACACAAAGACTGAGATAAGAATTTCACGCTGGTACGCGAAGGTCAACGGTTTGGGCAACTAAACGCATAAATTTTGGGTAAAGAGGCGGCTAAATGTCGTTGGTGGAAGGAATTCAGCGCCCCAGGAAGGGCAGTGTGCTGATTACCTGCGTCCTGCTAAAGGCAGCGTCAGAAAAGCCGGGACTCAATGTCGTCCACACCACGCATAGCGTCGTAATCAAGGGTGACGCAATCAATTCCGCGGTCCCTCGCCAGGACCTTCGCCTGGGGCTTGATCTGCTGGGCAGCGAAGATCCCGCGGACCGGCGCCAGCAGGGGATCGCGGTTCAGCAGTTCAAGGTACCGTGTGAGCTGCTCCACGCCGTCAATGTCGCCGCGCCGCTTGAGTTCGATGGCCACTGTGGCCCCGTCCTTATCCCTGGCCAGGATATCCACCGGCCCGATCGCCGTGAAATACTCACGGCGGATCAGGGAATAGCCTTCGCCCAGCGTTTCAATCTGCTCCGCCAGGAGCCGCTGCAGGTCCGCCTCCACACCGTCCTTGATGAGGCCCGGGTCCACGCCCAGGTCGTGCGATGACTCGCTGAGTTTCTCGTGGATGTTGATGATGAGGCGGTCATCTGTCTTCGCAGACTGCACGGTCCACTGCTCAACAACTCCGAGTTCAAGGTCCACATCCTCGGGGGACGAGACGCGCAAGGTGGCCGGCGGACTCATCCAGTTCAGGGGTTTGTAGGAGCCGCCGTCCGAATGGACCAGGACCGAGCCGTCGGCCTTGACCAGCAGGAGCCGGGTGGCAAGTGGAAGATGGGCTTTGAGCCGGCCAACGTAATCAACGGAGCATCGGGCTATCACAAGTCGCACGCCGTACAGACTACCGCGTGCAGCCACCCCGGCTGGTCCCGGCGACGGTCCTGCCGGCAGTGCCGTCAGGACTCCCGGGGTGGGCGGTTGGGGCAGAATGGAGGCATGCCGCGTTCCAACCGTCCCCGCCGTCCTGTCTCGGGCAAGGGCGCCTCTTCCGGCCGGGCGGCCGGAAAAAAGGGGAGCGGGGGCGTTCCGGAGCTTGACCTGGAACGGGCCCGGGCCGGCATCGCCCGGCGTGAAAGTGCGCCCGACGGCGAATGGATGGTCCGCACCATGACCGCCAAAAACGCCGAGAAGACCTACATCTGCCCCGAGTGCTCCACTGCCGTATTGCCAGGAGTCGCCCATCTGGTGGTGTGGAAGGATGACCATCTCTTCGGTACGGCAGCCGGCCTGGCGGAACGGCGGCACTGGCACACCAACTGCTGGATGTCACGCAGTTACCGCTACCGTTAAGTCCCGCGGGCGGCAGCAGTCCTGCTGTCGCTAAGCTGGCAGGCATGACTTTTGATCCGGCGTCGTTCGAATTCAGCCAGTCCACTGGGCCCACTCCCATCCGTGCCTCCACAGTCCTGCCGGCCAGGCGGGAAAACGTGGAGTTGAAGACGGCGGACGGGCATACCCTGGTGGGCGAACTGGCGCTCCCGGAATCCGGACCGGTGAACGCCACCCTGATTACCCTGCATCCGCTGCCTACCCACGGCGGTTTTATGGATTCGCATGTTTACCGCAAGGCGTCCTACCGGCTGCCGGCCCTGGCCGGCATCGCGGTGCTCCGGTTCAACACGCGCGGCACCGAATCCCCTCGTGGCACGAGCACCGGGGCCTTTGAAGAGGGCATCGGGGAGCAGCATGATGTGGAGGCGGCTGTACGCTTCGCCGTCGAACGCGGCCTGCCCAACCGGTGGCTGGTGGGTTGGTCCTTCGGCACCGAGCTTGCCCTGATGTACGGGGCCGTTGACCCCGTGGCCTCGGAAATCGAGGGCGCCATCCTGCTTTCGCCGCCGCTGCACCGGGCCAAGGACTCCCACCTCCAGCAGTGGGCGCAGTCCGGCAAGCCGCTTACGGTGCTGGTGCCCGAACACGATGACTACCTGCAGCCCGACGCCGCGGCTGAGCGCTTCAGCCTGGTGCCGCAGGCCCGCGTGGTGGGCGTCAAGGGTGCCAAGCACCTGTGGGTGGGGGAGAAGTACGCCGGCCGGGTCCTGAACGAGATTGTGCATGAGGTCACCGGCGCCGGGGGAACCAGCCTTCCCCATGAATGGGAAGGGCCGGTGGCCAGCGCGCCGGCCTAGCGGCCGGGCTAAGGCACAGCGCGCCCGGCCCCGGAGCCCCGGGGTTTAGTGCTTGTCCTGGCGTACGATATAGATTTCCTTGATCAGCAGCAGGATGGCGGCCGCGGTGGGAATAGCGATCAGTGCGCCCAGGACACCGAGCAGGCTGCCGCCTGCGATGACCGAGATGACAGCCACCGCTCCGGGTACGGCCACGGCCTTCTGCATGATGCGCGGCGAGATGAAATACGCCTCGAACTGCAGGTACGCGAAGTAGCAGATGCCGTAAACCGCAGCGGTCTGCCAGCCCACCGTGAGGGCAATGAGGATTACCACCACGCCGGCGATCATGCCCCCCACCAGCGGGATAAAGGCAAGCAGTGCCACCACAAACGCCAGCAGCAGGGCGAACGGGACCCCCACGACGGACATCACGATAAAGGCGAACGTCGCATTCAGGAGGGCCACGCAGGCCTGTCCGATGACGTAGTTGCCCACCGATTTGGTGATTTCCTCGGACAGTGCCTCCACCCGGTGGCGGCGGGAGCGCGGAGCCAGCCGGTAGCCCCACTTCTTCATCGCCGGCAGCGCGGCCAGGAAATACAGGCTGAGCACCAGGACGATCAGGGCCCCGAACAACCCGTTGGCCACCGTGGACCCGAATCCCACCACGCCGCCCGCGATCCCGCCCATGGCTTCGGGGTCATTCACGAACTTGTTGACTTCTTCGGCGATCCGGTCGCGGACCCCGAACTGGTCATCGAGGGTGCGGAACAGGTCCGAGTTCATAAAGTCCCTGACCCAGACCGGCGCCTGCTCCACGATCTCGCTGACCTGTTCCACGATGGTGGGGATCAGGGTGGCAAAAAAGCCGACGACGGCAGCCACCAGCACGCTGACGGACACCAGGATGCCGGCCGGGCGTGGAATCCGGCGGCTTTCGAGCCACCCGACCACCGGCTCAAGGCCCAGGGCGATGAAGAGCGCGGCGACGATCCACAGAAGCAGCTGCGTGGTGTGGGACCCGATCCAATAGACGAGCAGTGCCACACCCACGCCGACGGTGCCCATAAATCCCAGATAGAGCGGATGCTGCGGGGACATCCGGGGGCCCGGGTCACCGAACTGGGGGCGGCTCACGCCGTCGGGATCCTCGGTGGATTCCTCGTGCTGGGAGTACTCCGGCGGCATTTCGAACCGGAGCCTCGGCTGGGCCCCGGGCAGCGGCTGGCGAAGGCGGCGGACCACCAGTCCGAGGGCAGCCGCGGCCGACCCCCGCCGGTGCGCCGGCGCAGGGTCCTGGGCCGCCTTCGCCGAAGGCTCTGCACCTTCCGGATTCTCGAATGCCGCGGAGGACTCGTCCGTCTTGTCAGTCACTGGGATGTGGGGCCTGTTCGGTGCGTGGCGCCGCTGCTGCGGGCCGGTGTGATGATCATCGCAAACACTATCAGCAGCCTTGTCAACACCCGCGGAGGGGCCGTGTTCAGGAGCCGCCGCGGGTGCCGTTGCGCAGCCCGATCGGGGGCCGTGGTAACAAAACCGTTACTATTGAAGCTAAACCCCCGCTGATGATAGGTGTTCCCTTGCGTTTAAAGACTGCAGTCGCACTCGTGCTGCTCGGCCTCCTGACACTGTTGGCCGGCATCGGCCAGAGAACCATCTGGGCCCCTTCCGAGACATTCACGGCCTCCGCCCCCGCTGACGGGCAGGCGGCGCCGTTGACCGTCATTGACCAGAAGCTGCGGACCCTGCACGGCGGAACCGTCAAGATCAGCATCGAGGGTGACGGCAACTTCCTGCTGGCGGCAGGCCGTCCCGACGACGTGGATGCCTGGGTGGGGCCAACAGCGCACAACACGGTCACGGGGGTTTCGGAGGACGGAAAGTCCCTCCAGGTTGAACATGCCGACGGCGAGGCCACAGCGCCGAGCCCGGCCGGCTCCGATCTTTGGGTTTCCACTGAGAACGCCAGCGGCGAGCTGGAATACTCCTGGACACCGCCCGCTGACGGCGACTGGACGCTCCTGCTGGCTTCGGACGGAACCCGGCCTGCCCCGGCCTCCATCTCGATGACGTTCCCGAACGACACCTCCACACCGTGGGCCATCCCGCTGATGGTGCTGGGCTCCCTCCTGATCCTGGGCGGCATCGTCCTGGCCCTGCTCTCCGTCCGCAAGCGCAACGGTGAAGGCGACGGGGAGGGCAGCGGTTTTGCCCAGCGTGCCCGCGCCCGGTCCGAAGCCCGTTCGTCCTCCCGCATGAGCATGGTTGCCGCCGGAGCGGTCACCGTGGCTGTGGTTGCCGGAGCCGGTACTGCGGCACATGCGGCGTCGCCCGCGCCCTCGTCGGGCCCCGCCTCAACAGCGCCTGCCGCCGCGCAGGAGCAGGCCGCTTCGCCGGTGCTGCTGGATGCCCAGTTCCGCCGCATCCTGGAGCAGGTCTCCAGTGCCGCGGATGCCAGTGACGCGGCAAAGGACGCGGCAAAGCTGGCCGAGAGGGTAGGCGGAACCGAACTGGAAGTCCGGACGCAGAACTACAAGATCCGCTCCCAGGTGGGATCCTACGAGGCACGCATGCCCGTCCGCTCCACCAAGCTCCTCACCACCGTGGTCACCAAGGACCGCGAGTGGCCCCGGTCCGTCCTGGCCGTGACGCAGGGCGACGGAAACGTTGTGCCGCAGCTGCTGACCCTCGTCCAGGCGTCACCGCGCGAGAACTACAAGCTCGTGGAAACCAATCCGCTGCAGCCCGGGACGACCTTCCCCACCATTAACCGTGACGGGACGGAAACCGTGGCCCCCGGCGACAAGACCGGACTGCTCTACAGCGGTGAAGAAGCCATGGCCGGCCTGGCCGACAGGCTCACCACCGCAGATTCCGCCTTCAAGGACAAGCTCGTGGAGGGTGAGTCCTCGCCGTACATCGCCGACACGCTGTCCTACCAGTCCGAGGTGGTCAAGGCCGGCGAGAACGGAAGTTTCTCGTTCACGCACAAGGTGGTTCCGGAAAGCACTGTGGTGTTCCGAACTGCCGACGGCGGCGCGCTGGTCCTGGGCCGGATCAACTTCGGTTTCGAGGGAACCCCCAAGGCCGCCGGTGACAAGCTGACCATCGGCGACGACGCTGCGGCCCTGGCCGGCGGCAAGGAAACCACCACCGGGATGGTCCTCAGCTTCGCCGAATCCACGGCCGTGTACGTGCCGCCGGCGGGCTCCGCCGATCCCATGAAGCTCGTGGCCGCAACCCGCGGGCTGGTAGGAGCCAGCTTCAAGTAGTCCCCGGATCTGCAGTACCCCCGGCAGCGGCCGGAGTGGCTAGAGTGGAAAGCATGAGTTCGCCAGCTTCCCGCCCAGTCCCTCCTGCCGCTGCCAGCCTGCTTAACCTGCGCGGCGCCGTCGACCTTTCTTCACTGAAGCAGCGCCCGGCACCGTCCGGCCCGTCCGCACCGCCGCCCACAACCGGCGATGGACAGCCCGGCTCGGCTCCCGGCGCTCCGGAACTGAAGGTCAACGTCACCGAGGCCAATTTCCAGCAACTGGTGGAGCTCTCAGCGCAGGTGCCCGTGGTATTTGCGCTCTGGGCCTCCTACTCGCCCGAGTCCGCCGGCATGCTGGACGTCCTTGAGCGGGTGGTGGACAGCTACGGCGGCCGGCTGGTCCTCGGTGCTGCCGATATCGAAGCGTTCCCCCAGCTGGCCCAGGCGTTCCAGGTGCAGGCGGTCCCCACCGCCGTTGCCGTGCTGAAGGGCCAGCCGGTCCCCCTGTTCCAGGGCGGTGCAGACGAACAGCAGGTACGCGGCCTGTTCGACGAACTGTTGAAAGTGGCAGCGGCAAACGGCGTGACGGGAAGCCTGGGCGGGGAAACCGGGGCAGATGCGGAGCCCGCGCCGCTGCCGCCGCTGCACCAGGCCGCCTTTGATGCCATCGAGGCAGGCGACTACGCAGCTGCTGCGGACGCCTATCGCCAGGCGCTGAACGAGATGCCGTCGGACCGCGAGGCGAAGGCCGGGCTGGCCCAGGTGGAGCTGATGCTGCGGCTCCAGCCGATCACGGCCCAGGACAGCGAAGCCCTCCGCGCCCAGGCGGCCGATGAACCGGACAACCTGGAGGCCCAGCTTGCCATTGCCGATCTCGACGTTGCCGGCGGGCACGTGGAGGACGCGCTGAACCGGCTGGTCAGCTTTATCGGCAGGAATTTCGGACCGGAACGTGAGACCGCCCGGGTCCGCCTGCTGGAGCTGTTCGAGGTGGTAGGGACTTCAGACGAGCGGGTTGCCAAGGCACGCCAGGCCCTGGCACGGGTGCTGTTCTAGTGTCCGCACTGTTCGAGCCGCTCAAACTCCGTTCGCTGGAGCTCCAGCACCGCGGCTGGGTGTCGCCCATGTGCCAGTACAGCTGCGATCCCGACGACGCGCCGGGAGTTCCGCACGATTGGCACCTCATGCACCTGGGCTCCTTCGCCGCCGGCGGCGCGGCGCTGATCCTCACCGAGGCGGCCGCCGTTAACGCCGAAGGCAGGATCAGTCCCCGGGATGCCGGCCTGTACAACGACGCGCAGGCCGAGGCCTGGCAGCGGATCACCTCCTTCGTGCACCGCTACGGCGCAGCCGACGCAAAGATCGGCGCCCAGCTGGCCCATGCCGGCCGGAAGGCCTCCACGTACTGGCCCTTCTCCGGCCGGCAGGGCAGCGTCCCGGAGTCCGACGGCGGCTGGACCACGGCGGGACCCTCGCCGTCTGCGTTCGACGGCTATGCTGTGCCGTCCGAGATGACGGAGGAACAGATCAAGGGAGTCATCAACGACTTCGCCGCGGCCGCAGTCCGCGCCGTGGATGCAGGATTCGACACCTTGGAGATCCACGGGGCGCACGGTTATCTGCTGCACCAGTTCCAGAGTCCGCTGATCAATGCGCGGACTGATGCCTGGGGCGGGGATGAAGCCGGCCGGAACAGGCTCATGCTTGCGGTGGTGGATGCGGTGCGGGATGTCATTCCGGACTCGATGCCCCTTCTGCTGAGGATCTCGGCGAGCGACTGGGCCGAAGGCGGGGTGGACCTGGCGGCCTCCGTGCGCCTGGCCCGGCAGGCCGCCCAACATGGTGTGGATCTCGTCGACGTTTCCAGCGGCGGGGCCGTGGCCCATCAGCAGATCAAGGCCGGTCCCGGTTACCAGACCGGGTTCTCCGCCGCTGTCCGCAGCGAGGCCGGAGTGCCCACTGGTACCGTGGGCCTGCTGACCTCCGCCGGCCAGGCTGAGCACGCCATTGCCACAGGGCAGGCCGACGGCGTTTTCATCGCCCGCGCTGCCCTGCGGGACCCGCACTGGTGGCTGCGCGCAGCGTTTGAACTGGGCCACGACATCAAGTGGGCGCCGCAGTACGAACGTGCGGTGCCGCGCCGGACTTTCTGATCGTTGCCGGCGTACTGGCCCTAACTCTCTGCTCCTGCGGGAGGACGCCCGTTCCGCACGCTGAGGACTAGTCTGGCTTCATGACTGCTCAGCAACCCGGCCCGGCACGGGCCGCCGCTCCCGTAGCCGCGCTCTCCATCCGCGGCCTGGCCAAGCGCTTTGGCCAGAAGATCGCGGTGGACGGCATCAGCCTGGACGTGCCGGCCGGTTCATTCTTCGGAATCGTGGGCCCGAACGGTGCCGGCAAGACCACTACGTTGTCAATGGCCACCGGGCTCCTGCGCCCTGACTTTGGCACGGCCGTCGTTCACGGGGTGGACGTCTGGGCCCGGCCGCTGGAGGCCAAGCGGCTGATGGGCATCCTGCCCGACGGCGTGCGGCTGTTCGACCGGCTCACGGGCGAGCAGCTGGTCACGTACGCAGGACTGCTGCGCGGCATGGACAAGGACGTGGTGGCCAGCCGCGTGGGGGAACTGCTGGCAGCCCTGGACCTGGCCCAGGACGCGGGCACCCTGGTGGTGGACTACTCCGCCGGCATGACCAAAAAAATCGCCCTGGCCTCAGCCCTCATCCATGCACCCCGGCTGCTGGTGCTGGACGAACCCTTCGAGGCAGTGGATCCGGTCTCTGCCGCCAATATTCGATCCATCCTGGACAGCTACGTGGCCTCCGGCGGAACGGTGATCGTCTCCAGCCACGTCATGGACCTGGTGCAGCGCATGTGCGACCACGTTGCCGTGGTGGCCGCCGGCCGGCTGCTGGCCGCGGGTACGGTTGACGAGGTGCGCGGCGGGGCCTCGCTGGAGGACCGTTTCGTCCAACTGGTGGGCGGCCGCAGCCACACGGAAGGGCTGGAATGGTTGCGCAGCTTCTGAGGCTCAAACTGACGCTGCTGCGCAACGGCCTGCGCCGCAGCCCCTGGCAACTGGTGGGCATGGCCTTCGCCGGGCTCTATGCGCTTGGCCTGGTGGCCACGCTGGTAGTGGTGCTGGTCCTGCTGCGCCGGGCGGACCAGGAACTGGCCCAAACAGCCGTGGTGCTCGGCGGGTCCGCGGCCATCCTCGGCTGGGGAATCATTCCCGTAGTCGCCTCGGCCACGGACATGACGCTCGATCCGGCCCGCTTTACCACCTTCGCCATCCCCATGAAGCAGCTGCTGGCGGGGCTGGCGCTTGGCGGGCTGATCGGGATTCCCGGCCTGGCCACAACCCTGGTGGCATTGTCCACGGTGGTGACCTGGTCCCGGGGCGTGCTGCCCGCGCTCGCAGCCCTCGTCGGGGCAGCGCTGGGGGTGCTGACCTGCATCGTGCTGTCCAAGGTGGTGACCACGGCAACTGCAAGCCTCGCCGCCTCCCGGCGCTTCAAGGACGTCAGCGCCATCGCGTTTATGGTTCCGCTGGTCCTGCTGGGCCCGATCGTGGCGGGATTGAGCCGGGGAATCTCCGCCTCCGCCGGTTTCCTCCCGGAGTTCGCGCAGGCGATGTCGTGGACCCCGCTGGGTGCCCCCTGGTCTATCGCCGGCGATATCGCAGCAGGGCACCCGGGACCGGCTGCCCTGAAGCTGCTCGTAGCGGCCGCTGTCCTGGCCGGACTTGCCTGGTGCTGGAAGCTGCTCCTGGAGCGGGCCCTGGTTAATCCGCCCTACTCGGGCAGCGGCAAGCGCAAGGGCGGAAAGCTCGGCCTGTTCGGGCTCCTGCCCGCCGTTCCTGCCGGCGCCGTCATGGCCCGGTCCCTCACCTACTGGGTCCGCGATCCCCGCTACTCCGGCTCCCTCATCGTGGTCCCGCTGCTCCCGGTGCTGCTGGTGTTCCAGGGCAGCCAGACCGGCGACTTCAGCACCCTTGCTTTCCTGGCGCCCCTGACGGCGTTTATCCTCGCCTGGTCCATCTCCGCCGATGTCTCCTATGACAACACCGCCTTCGCGCTGCACCTGGCCAGCGGCGTGCGGGGCGTGGACGACCGGCTGGGCCGGGCGCTCGCCTGCCTGGCCTTCGCCCTGCCGGTGGTCCTGGTGTTCGCCGTTGGCCACGCCGCCTTCACCAAGGACTGGGCGTCCTTGCCCGGCCAGCTGGGATTGAGCCTGGGAATCCTCTTTACCGGGCTGGGATTGTCCTCCGTGGTTTCGGCCCGCTACACCGTGGCGGTTCCGCTGCCGGGGGACAGCCCCTTCAAGAAGCCGCCCGGAAACGTGGGCCAGACCCTGGCCGTCCAGTTCGCCGGGATGGGAATTTTGTTTGTCCTGGTTCTGCCCGAGGCTGCGCTCCTGGTGGCCCAGCTCGTCACCGGCAACAGTCTTTTTGGCTGGCTGAACCTCGGCGCCGGGCTACTGGTGGGGCCGGCACTCTTGGTGACCGGCGTGAGGCTGGGCGGGAAATGGCTTGACGCCCGGGGGCCCGAACTACTTGCCCAGGTCACCGTCAACCGCTGAGAAGCCCGGAAAGGAACAGCATGGAAGTCGTTATCCTCAACGGCAGCAAGCAGATCAGCAAGCTGGCAGCTGACGCCATCGGGGAGCTGCTCCGGCGGAAGCCGGACGCCGTCCTGGGCCTGGCCACCGGGTCCTCGCCGTTGCCCATCTACGATGAGCTGGCGGCCCGCCACGAGCGCGACGGCCTGGACTTCAGCCGGGCGCACGGGTTTGCGCTGGACGAATACGTTGGCCTGCCCGCCGGCCACCCCGAGTCCTATCGTGAGGTGATCCGGCGGGAGTTCACCAACCGGGTGAACATCCCGCCGGACAACGTTCACGGACCGGACGGAACAGCAACGGACATACTGCCCGCCTGCCGTGCCTATGAGGAATCCATCGCGGCAGCCGGCGGCATCGACCTCCAGCTCCTGGGCGTCGGCACCGACGGCCATATCGGCTTCAACGAGCCGGGCTCCTCCTTTGCCTCACGCACCCGGATCAAGAGCCTCATCGAGCAGACACGCCGGGACAACGCCCGGTTCTTCAGCAGCCTGGCCGAGGTCCCGCACCACGTCCTCACCCAGGGCCTGGGTACCATCATGGACGCACGGCATGTGATCCTCGTGGCAACCGGGGCACAGAAGGCACAGGCAGTGCGCGAATTCGTTGAAGGGCCGGTGGCTGCCATCTGCCCCGCGTCGGTGCTGCAGTTCCATCCGCATGCCACCGTCCTGCTGGACGAGTCTGCCGCCTCGGCCCTGAAGCTGGCGGATTTTTACCGCCACACCTACGACAACAAACCTGCCTGGCAGGGACTCTGACCGCCGCTGAGACGCGGGGCAACGCGACGGAAAAGTACGACGGCGGCAGGTTCCGGGCGGCGCTGCGGGACCCTCCGGCGTCGAACGGCAGGCCGCCGGAACGGCTAAGATGGATCGCATGACTAGCATGACGGACCCTCTCGAAAACGACCCGATGCGCGAGCTTTCCGGGGCTGGAACGTCCACAGCCACCATTGAGCGCGAGGAACTGCGCCAAGAGGTGGAGCCCGGGGACCGGGAGCGCTTTTCGCACTATGTGCGCAAGGAAAAGATCATGGAGTCCGCGCTGACCGGCGAGCCTGTCATCGCCCTGTGCGGCAAAGTCTGGACGCCGGGCCGGGATCCGCAAAAGTTCCCGGTGTGCCCTATGTGCAAAGAGGTCTATGACGGCCTCCGCCCGGGCAACGACGGCGGCAAGGGTCCCGGAGGGGACTCAGGCAACAACAAATAGTGACGGAGACGCTCTTTGGCGGCCCCACCCTGCCTCCGGCTTATCCGGAACGTGCAGCCTGGGGAACCGCCCCGAAACTCCGTGCCTGGCAGCAGGAAGCCCTGGACCTCTACCTGAGGGCAAGTCCGCGGGACTTCTTGGCGGTGGCCACCCCCGGCGCCGGTAAAACCACTTTCGCGCTCCGTATCGCGTCCACGCTGATCGACTCCGGAGCGGTGAACCGCGTGACCATCGTGGCACCCACGGACCACCTGAAGCGCCAGTGGGCGGACGCGGCTGCCAAAGTCGGCATCGCCATCGACCCCAACTTCAAGAACTCCGACGGCCAGCACGGCCGCGGCTTCATCGGTGTCGCCGTGACCTATGCCCAAGTGGCCAGCAAGCCCCTGCTGCACCGGGCCAAAACGGAGGCCGCGCGGACACTGGTGATTCTTGACGAAATCCACCACGGTGGCGAGGCACTCTCCTGGGGCGACGGCCTCCGGGAGGCATTCGACCCCGCAGCGCGCCGGCTCTCCCTGACCGGAACACCCTTCCGCTCAGATACCTCGCCCATTCCGTTCGTGGAGTACGCGGAGGACCGGGACGGCATCCGCCGTTCCAAGGCGGACTACACCTACGGCTACGGCAACGCCCTGCGGGACCACGTGGTCCGGCCGGTGATGTTTATGGCGTACTCGGGCCAGATGCGCTGGCGCACCAGCGCCGGCGAGGAGATGGCGGCGTCGCTCGGCGAGGCCGCCGTGACCAAGGACATCACCTCACATGCCTGGCGGACGGCCCTGAACCCGGCGGGCGAATGGATTCCAGCCGTACTGGCCGGGGCGGACAAACGGCTGAGTGAAGTGCGCCGCACCGTCCCCGATGCCGGCGGACTGGTGATCGCCACGGACCACGAGGACGCCCGGGCGTACGCCGGACAGTTGAAAAGGATCACGGGGGAGTCGCCCACCGTCATCCTGTCCGATGATGCCAAGGCCTCCAGCAAGATCGAGGAATTCACCGCCAGCGAGAAACGGTGGATGGTGGCCGTCCGCATGGTGTCTGAAGGCGTCGACGTTCCCCGGCTGTCCGTCGGGGTGTACGCCACTTCCACCTCAACCCCGCTGTTTTTCGCCCAGGCCGTGGGCCGCTTCGTGCGTGCCCGCAAAAGGGGCGAGACGGCGTCGGTCTTCCTGCCCTCGGTACCCCAGCTGATGGCGCTGGCCAACTCGATGGAGGCCGAACGGGACCATGCCCTGGACCGGCCGGAGAAAGAGGACGGGGACGGCCTCTTCAACCCGGAAGACTCGCTGATGGCGGAGGCCAACCGTGAGGACAAGGCCTCCGACAGCCTGACCAAGGGCAAGTTCGAAGCCCTGGACTCCCAGGCGTCCTTTGACCGCGTCCTGTTCGACGGCGGCGAGTTCGGAACCGGTGGTGAAGTGGGCTCCGAGGACGAGCTGGACTTCCTGGGCATTCCCGGGCTGCTGGACGCCGAGCAGGTGGGCACACTCCTGCGGCAACGCCAGCATGAGCAGCTCAACCGCAAGAACCGGAAGGCTCCCGCGGCGGCGGCTGCTCCTGCGCCGGCCGTCCCCGACCACCGGCTGCTCATGGACCTCCGGAACGAGCTGGCCAAAAACGTGGCTGCCTGGTCAGCCCGGACCGGCACGCCGCACGGCGTGGTGCACACCAAGCTGCGCACGGTGTGCGGAGGCCCGCCCGTTGCCCAGGCGAACGAGGAACAGCTGCAGTCCCGCCTGCGGAAGCTTCAGGACTGGTTCATCGGCAGGAAATAACAGTGACCTGGAACGGAAGTGGCCCGCAGAGCGCCGGGCCACTTCTGGTTTCTGCGACGGGTCAGGAGACGTCCACGCCGCCGAGTTCCAGCTCGGTGATTGTTTCCTCCAGGTCATCGGCAATTCCCGCTGTCAGGGGCCGGATGACCGTTACGGAGTATCCCGCCTGCACGGCATCCAGTGATGTGGCTTTGACGCAGTAGTCGGTGGCGATGCCCACCACCACCACCTCCTCGACGTCGTTGCTCTGCAGCCAGTCGTCCAGACCGATGGCGTCTTCATCCGGGGTGAACCGGTCAGCTTCGCCGGCGCCGGGCAGCGCGCCCGGCTGCCGCTCGCCGGTGGGAACGGCATCCTCAGGTGCCAGCAGTCCCTCAAAGCCGGAGTAGGCGGCAGCGAACTGCCCCTTCTGGAAATACGCCTCGATGTATTCGGTGTCCAGGTCCGGGTGAAGCTCCGCTCCCCGGGTCCCCGCCACACAGTGCGGCGGCCAGCTGTCCACAAAGTCAGGGGTTTCCGAGAAGTGGTCGCCCGGATTGATGTGCCAGTCCTGGGTGGCCACGATGTGGTCGAACTCGTTGTGGTGCGCGTCGATGTATTCGCTGATGGCGCCGGCCACTTCCGCTCCGCCTTTGACAGCGAGGGATCCCCCTTCACAGAAATCGTTCTGGACATCGACGATGATCAGGGCCCGGGACATCAGTTCTCCTCGTAATTGGTGGGAATGGCTGCTTCCCCCCGCTGGAGGCGGTTGACCACGGCGGGCAGTTCAGCCATGGTTTCGGCGTGGCGGCGGCGGGCACGGACCACGCCTTCATGGCCGGTCCAGCCCGGCATGAGTTCGCCGTTCTTCATGAACTGAACCAGCAGCGGACGGTCGTTGCCGTCGTCCTCGGGGCGGTGGCCCACGCCCACTACTTCGGAGGTGGCAATGCCCCGTTCGTCCAGCTTCCGGAGGGCGTACTTCCGGCCGCCCACGCTGGCCTTGTTCTTGGCGGCCTTGGCCACGGAGACGAAGTTCCCGTCGTTGTCCGTGCGGCTGACGAGCTTGTAGACCATGCTGGCGGTGGGCGCCCCGGATCCGGTGACCAGGGACGTCCCCACGCCGTAGGAATCCACCGGCGCGGACTGCAGCGCGGCAATCGCAAACTCGTCCAGGTCCGAGGTGACCACGATCTTGGTGTTCTCGTTGCCCAGCTGGTCCAGGAGCTGACGCACCCATTGGGCCTGGGCCACGAGGTCGCCGGAATCAAGCCGGACGGCGCCAAGGCGTGGACCCGCGAGGTCCACGGCCGCACGCACGGCCTTTTCGACGTCGTACGTATCCACCAGGAGGGATGTGGACTCACCGAGGGACGCAATCTGTGCCTCGAAAGCGTCCCGCTCGGTGTCGTGGAGGAGCGTGAAGGAGTGGGCGGCGGTGCCTACTGTCTTGACCCCGTAGCGGATGCCCGCTTCAAGGTTGGACGTGCTGTCGAACCCGGCAATGATGGCTGCCCTCGCGGACGCGGTGGCTGCCTCCTCGTGGGTGCGCCGGGAACCCATCTCGATGCAGGGGCGGCCGCCGGCGGCGGTGACCATCCGCGACGCTGCGGATGCGATGGCGCTGTCGTGGTTGAGGACCGAGAGCAGGTAGGTCTCCAGCATGCAGGCTTCGGCAAAGGTGGCCTCGACGATGAGGATGGGGGAGTACGGGAAGTAGGCTTCGCCCTCCGGGTAGCCCCAGATGTCACCGCTGAAGCGGTAGGACGCCAGGTACTCCAGCGTCTCCTCGTTCACCACCTTGGTCCGGGCCAGGAAGTCCAGTTCCGCCTCCCCGAACCGGAAGTTCGCAATGCCCTCCAGCAGCCGGCCAGTCCCTGCCACGATCCCGTAGCGCCGGCCGTCCGGAAGCCGCCGGGCGAAGGCCTCGAAGACGGACCTGCGGTGCGCGGCACCCGAATGGAGCGACGCCTGCAGCATGGTCAGCTCGTAGTGGTCGGTGTAAAAGGACGTGCGGGGATGGTCCCAGCCGGCTGAGGTGCTCACGAAAGTCACTCTAGTCCCCACCGGCTCCCACGTCTTGCTTCGCTTCGCCGCGGGGCCCTCGCCGGCGTGGGCCCACCCACCGGCTCCCACGTCTTGCTTCGCTTCGCCGGCGTGGGCCCACCCACCGGCTCCCACGTCTTGCTTCGCTTCGCCGCGGGGCCCTCGCCGGCGTGGGCCCACCCACCGGCTCCCACGTCTTGCTTCGCTTCGCCGCGGGGCCCTCGCCGGCGTGGGCCCACCCACCGGCTCCCACGTCTTGCTTCGCTTCGCCGGCGTGGGCCCACCCACCGGCTCCCACGTCTCGCTTCGCTTCGCCGCGGGGCCCTCGCCGGCGTGGGCCCATCCTCCCCATAGAATGGACAGATGACCTTAAGCGTTGCGCTCGGCCCTGATACGCAAGAGGGCACCCGGACCGGCACGGCGGAGTCCACCGATTTCCTGGCCGCCCCGGACATCCCTTGGAACCTGGTGATCTGGAATGACCCGGTCAATCTCATGAGCTACGTCAGCTACGTGTTCCAAAGCTACTTCGGCTACTCGGAGACCAAAGCGAACAAGCTCATGATGGAGGTTCACAAGAAGGGCCGCTCGATCGTTGCCAACGGCAGCAAGGAACAGGTGGAGCGCCACGCGGTGGCCATGCACGGCTTCGGGCTGTGGGCCACGGTGGAGAAGGCCAGCGGTGGATCGGGCGGTAATTCAGGAAAGTCCGGCGGGTCCGGCCAGGGTAAGGGGAAGCGTGGCTAAGGCGTTCAAGTACGGACTTAAAGGAATCACCGGCTACCTGGAGCCCACCGAGCGGGAGCTGCTGCGCAGCCTCATCGACGACGTCATCTCCATGCTTCAGCCGGAGGAGCGGAAAGGCCAGGACCCGCTGGCCGCCATGATCGGCCTCGACATGGACGTCGCCGAGCCCACGGACAGGGCAATGAAGCGGCTGCTTCCGAATGTGATGAAGAACGACGACGGCGCGTCCCTGGAGTTCCGCCAGCTCACCGAGCGGTCCCTCCGTGAGACAAAGATCGGAGCCCTCCGGGCCGCCGCGCTGGACCTGGACAAGGATGAGATCGTCCTGACCGCCGAGGGAGCCCGGCACTGGTCAACCGCCCTGAACGACGTCCGGCTGGTCCTGGCCGAGCGCCTGGACATCCAGGACGAAGAGGACGCCGAGCACGTCCACCTCATGCAGGACTGGTCCCAGGCCGAGGATGTGGAGAGCTACCTGGCCCTGGTCTACAACTTCGCCACCTGGCTGCAGGAATCGCTGGTCCAAGCTATGCTCCAGTCGCTGGACACCCGCCGTTGAGCGGTGGCCGGGGACTTCCGTGTCAGGCGTGTGACAAATTAGACATGAGTCGCAGGCCACAAGATGATGGCTGAGGCTCCGGGGAAGACCTATCCTCGAATAATCATGACAACAGCCTCGAGCATGGACCCGTCAGCTGAAGCAGCAGGGTCCGAAGCCAGCGACCTGCCGGCCGCCGCCGTCGAATCCCGGCCCATCGGTGTGTTCGACTCCGGAGTGGGCGGCCTGACCGTGGCACGCTCCATCATTGACCAGCTCCCCAACGAGTCCATCCTCTACGTGGGGGATACCGCGCACGGACCTTACGGTCCGCTGCCCATCGCGGAAGTCCGCGCCAACGCCCTGGGCGTGATGGACGAACTGGTGGACTCCGGCGTCAAGCTGCTCACCATAGCCTGCAACTCGGCGTCGGCCGCTGTGCTCCGTGACGCCCGCGAGAGGTATACGGCGAAGTACGGCATCCCTGTCATCGAGGTCATCCAGCCAGCGGTGCGGCGCGCCGTTGCCGCCACCCGCAGTGGAAGGGTGGGGGTGATCGGCACGTCCGCCACCGTGGGCTCGCGGGCCTACGAGGATACCTTTGCCGCCGCGCCGGACCTGGAAATCACGTCGGTGGCCTGCCCGGAATTCGTCAGCTACGTGGAGGCCGGAATTACCACCGGACCGGCCCTGCTGGCTGTGGCGGAGGAGTACCTGGCCCCGCTGAAGGCCGCCGGGGTGGACACCGTGGTCCTGGGCTGCACGCATTACCCGCTGCTGACCGGCGTCATCTCCTATGTGATGGGAGCGGACGTCACCCTGGTGTCCAGCGCGGAGGAAACCGCCAAGGACGTCTATCGAGCCCTGGCCACCCACGACCTCCAGCGTACGGAAACTGCCCCGCCCGAACACCATTTCGTGGCAACTGGGGATGCCGCCCAGTTTGAGGCGCTCGCCCGCAGGTTCCTTGGCCCTGAAGTCCTTTCCGTCCGGCACGTGGACCACGTGGCGGCCCAGTATCCCACCGGCAGCCTGGCCCGCATCACCCCGGAAATGATCGCGGCCGCTCAGAGCGCCGGCGCCCGCCCGCGGATCTCCAACTTTGTGGGCAGTTCCGTCGCCGGGGGTCAAGGCCAGTGAAGCTCACTATCGTCGGCTGCACCGGGTCCTTTCCCGGGCCGGGATCCCCGGCGTCGTGCTACCTCCTGACCGCCAACGACGGCGAACGGACCTGGAAAGTGGTCATGGACCTGGGCAGCGGCGCCCTGGGCGCCATCCAGCGGTACACCGACCTTGAGGACATCGACGCGATTTTCCTCACCCACCTGCACCCCGACCACTGCATGGACCTCTGCGGCCTGCACGTGGCCGTCCGGTGGAAGCCGGGCGGCTGGGGCAGGGGCCGGATCCCGGTCTGGGGACCGGCCGCCACGGCGGACCGGATGGCCACCGCCTACGGCCTGGAACTTGACCCCGGCATGCGCGAGGAGTTCGACTTCACCAACTGGGCCGAGCGCGAGCCGGTCACCGTTGGTCCCTTCACCGTGACCCCCTTCGCCGTGAACCACCCGGTGGAGGAGGCATACGCCCTCCGGGTGGAAGTGGTGGAGCCGGACAAGGAGGGCAACCGGACTGCCAAGACGCTAACGTACTCCGGCGACACGGACTCCTGCGCAGGCCTGGAGGAGGCCGCGAAGGGCGCTGACCTGTTCCTGTGCGAAGCGGCTTTCGAGGAAGGCCGGGATGACGGCATCAAGGACGTCCACCTGACGGGCAAGCGGGCAGGCGAAGCCGCTGCCGCTGCCGGTGCCCGCCGGCTCCTTCTGACGCACATTCCGGTGTGGACGTCGCAGACCACAGTGATGGCGGAGGCGCGGCCGGTTTTCGGCGGCGACGTTGCGGTGGCCGTGGCCGGGGTGCACTACACCATCTAGTTCTTGCTTCGCCGGCAGCTTATTGCCCCGGAGCTGTTCTGCCCCGTGTTCCTTTGGCCCGGAGTTCCTTTGCCGTCGGACAGCCCTGGACAGCCCGTGCGCCCGGCAGTGGATAAGCTAAAGGCATGACTTCTGAAGCAACTGCAGTGCCCATTGTGCGTGCCGACGGCCGCGCCCCGGACCAGCTCCGGCCCATCAGTATCACCCGTGGATGGTCCAACCAGGCTGAGGGATCGGCCCTGATCGAGTTCGGCAACACCCGGGTCCTGTGCACGGCTTCCCTCACCGCAGGAGTGCCGCGCTGGCTCAAGGGGGAGGGCCGCGGCTGGGTCACAGCCGAGTACGCCATGCTGCCCCGCGCCACCAACACCCGCTCAGACCGCGAATCCGTCAAGGGCAAAATCGGCGGCCGCACCCACGAGATTTCCCGGCTCATCGGCCGCTCCCTGCGCTCCATCATTGACACCAAGGCCCTGGGCGAGAACACCATCGTGCTGGACTGCGACGTCCTGCAGGCCGACGGCGGAACCCGCACGGCAGCCATCACCGGCGCCTATGTTGCGCTCGCGGACTCCATCCGGTTCGCCCGTGACAACAAGCTGATCGCGAAGAACGCCCAGCCCCTGGTTGACACCATCGCAGCGGTCTCCGTGGGCATCATCGACGGCGTACCCATGCTGGACCTGCCCTACGTGGAGGACGTCCGGGCGGAAACCGACATGAACGTGGTGGTCACCGGCTCCGGCAAGTTCGTGGAGGTCCAGGGGACCGCCGAAGGCGCGCCCTTTGACCGCGCGGAACTGGACCAGCTCCTGGACCTGGCCCTGCTCGGAACCACCCAGCTCGCGGCGATCCAGCGCGAAACCCTGGCAGACACACTGTGAGTGCGGCAGGTACCGTCCCGGGGCAAGGCGTCGCCCCGCGCCTGGTCCTTGCCACCCATAACAAGGGCAAGCTGCGGGAGCTCCGCGAGCTCCTGCGCGGGCAGGTGCCAGGGCTCGACGTCGACACTCAGGTGGTGGACGCAGCAGCGGCAGGTGCCCCCGACGTCGTCGAAACGGGGGTGACGTTCGCCGAGAATTCCCTGCTCAAGGCGCGGGCCGTCGCCGAAGCGACAGGCCTGGTGGCCATCGCCGATGATTCCGGGCTCGCTGTGGATGTGATGGGCGGAGCGCCAGGTATTTTCTCGGCCCGGTGGGCCGGGAGCCATGGGGATGACGCCGCGAACCTGCGGCTCCTGCTCAACCAGCTCTCCGACGTCCCGGATGCCCACCGCGGCGCCGCCTTTGTCTGCGCGGCGGCACTGGCGGTCCCCGCGGCAAACGGCGATTCCGGACGCGAGGTAGTGGAGTACGGGCAGCTGGAGGGCGTCCTCCTGCGCGAACCCCGCGGCGACGGCGGCTTCGGCTACGACCCCGTGCTGCAGCCGGTGGGGGAGACCCGCAGTTGCGCGGAACTGTCCGCCGGCGAGAAGAACGCGATCAGCCACCGCGGCAAGGCGTTCCGGGCGCTTGTGCCGGCCATCGTCGAAGCACTGCAGTACCGCTAAGCGGGCACCTGCACAAGGCGGTCGACTGAACCTGCCAACGCCTTAATACAGGAAAGGGTGCGCTCCGGGCCGAAGCCTGGGGCGCACCCTTTTAGCTGCAGGGCCCGCTGCTACTCGGGCCGCGTTCCGCCAAGGTGGCGGGGCGTCTTGTGCTCTTCCTCGGGCGCGTGTTCTTCAATGAACTCGTCCACGGGGTCCGTGCCGTACGCCGTGGCCTGCCGCCTGGCGGCCATGCCGCGGAGGACCTCCACCCCGATGGGCAGAACCGACACCAGCACGATAGCGATGAAGATAATGTCCAGGTTGTCCCGCACCCACGGGATCCGGTCTCCCAGCAGGTACCCCAAAAGCGTCACGCCGCCGCCCCAGAGGAAGGCACCAATGACGTTGTAAACGAAGAACTTCTTTTTGCTCATCTGCGCAACGCCCACAATGACCGGGACAAAGGTCCTGATGATCGGCACGAAGCGTGCAAGGATCAGGGCTTTTCCGCCGTGCTTTTCGAAGAAGGCGTGGGCATTCTCAATGTTCTCGCGCTTGAAGAGGCGGGAATTGGGCTTGTTGAAGATCGCCGGGCCAGCTTTGGATCCGATGAGGTAACCGGTCTGGTTGCCCACGATGGCCGACACAACAATCAGCAGGGCGAGCAGCCACACGTTGAATTTAATGGTGTCCGTGGCCACCAGCAGGCCGGCGGTGAACAGCATCGAGTCGCCCGGCAGGAAGAAGCCCACCAGCAGCCCGGTTTCTGCGAAGACGATGCCGCAGACAAGCAGGACCACCCACGGTGCGAGGGCAGGATCAGCCAGGAAGACCTGGGGGTTCAGCCAGTCGGGCAGGAAGGATGCCAACTGTGGCTGCACCGGTCCCGCACCGCCCAGCATGGACACAGCGAAGTCGTTCATCACAGGAAAGTTCACTCCTCAAGGGTACTTGACGTGCCTCTTCCTCCCGGTGGCTCCGGGAGGAACACGGCCGGGGCGGACAGGGGTGATATCCGTGACATGGCCGCATGGGTGGCACGGGAACGAACCGGTCCGGCGGTAAGGTGGGGCCCGTGGGTTTGGACTTTACGGCGATCGACTTCGAAACTGCCAACGGATTTCGGGGCTCACCCTGCTCGGTAGGCCTGACGAAAGTCCGCGGCGGCAAGGTTGTTGAGGAAGCCTCATGGCTGATGCGTCCGCCGGCCAGCCATGACCACTTCGATTACCACAACGTCCGGATCCACGGGATCACTGCCGCCGACGTCGCGGGGATGCCCCGGTTTGGGGAGCTCTTCCCGGAGATCGGCGCCTTTATTGGCGATGACATCCTTGCGGCGCACAATGCTGCCTTCGATCTCGGTGTGATCCGCTCGGGACTGGAGGTGTCAGGGCTGCCCGGCCCGGCCTACGACTACGTCTGCACCGTGATGCTGTCCAGGCGCTGCTACTCGCTGGTGTCCAATTCCCTGCCCTTTGCCGCGGAGGAGGCCGGGGTTCCCCTGGTCAAGCACCACGACGCCGCCGAAGACGCCCGTGCGTGCGCCGGCATCCTAGTGGACATAGCGGGCCGCAACGGCGCCAACAGCATCGCCGAGCTCTACCTGTCGCTGGGGCTTGTGATGCCGCGCCAGGAAGCGTTCGACCCCGCCCGGGACACGTTGTCCAAGGCCAGCCTTGCCGCCCTCTCCAGTGCCGCGGCCAGCGGGGCAGGGCTGGTCCGGCCCTTCCAGGGCGGCTGGCCGGAAGAGGGAGCAAACCCCGAGCCCAATCCGCACGCAGAGCCCGGCCACCCGCTCTACGGCCAGACAGTCGTTTTCACCGGACAGCTTTCCATGGGCCGGCCCGAAGCGAAGCAGCGCTCTGCCGAATTCGGTGCCCGGGCGGAGAGCCGGGTCACGGGACGCACCACCGTCCTGGTGGTGGGGGATGGCTTTGTGGCCGCAGACCTCCGCTCGGGCAGGCTCACGGGCAAAGCCCGCCGGGTCCTGGAACTCCATGAGCGGGGACAGGCCATCGAGGTTCTTTCTGAGGGTGAATTCCTGCAGATGGTGAACAGTTTCGCCGGAGCCGTCAGCGCCTGAGCCGAGGTCCGCGCGCGTTCACGCGGCGCAACAAACCTTCCGCCCGGCGTCGGAGGCCCCTAGCCTGGCCTCATGCGCACCGTATTTGCCTTCCCCAACCCCGTGAACGAGTACGCCGCCCGCGTGACGGCAGGGCTGGTGGTTGTGCTGGCGCTGGTGACGGCAGCGGCGGGGTCGGGATGGGGCCTGCTGGCCATCGCCGCCGGGTTCTGGCTCCGCGTGCTCTTCGGACCCCGGATCTCGCCGCTGGCACTGCTGTCCGTGAAAGTCATCACCCCACGGCTGGGCCACGTGAAACTGGTTCCCGGGCCGCCCAAGCGCTTCGCCCAAGGCATGGGTGCGGTGGTCTCCACTACGGCCCTGGCCCTGTTCGCGGCCGGCGCTGCCCCGGCCGCCTGGACAGTGCTGGGCATCCTGATCGTGGCGGCGTCGCTGGAAGCATTTGCCGGGTTCTGCCTCGGCTGCGTGATCTTCGGATTCCTGCAGCGGCGCGGGCTGATTCCGGCGGAAGTCTGCGAGGCCTGCAACAACATCAGTCTTCGCCGGTTGTGACCTTTACCAATTGGTCCGCCATGCCGCGGATCACGTCCTGCCCTTCCAGCGCCGCAAGCCATTCCGGGGGGAGGCAGACTTCGCCGTAGTAAGCGCCGAGGATGTTCCCGGCAATGGAGCCGGTGGAATCGCTGTCGCCGCTGTGGTTAACGGCCAGCACCACAGCATCACGGAAGTGCCGCGCTGGTTCCGGCGGCGCCGCTTCCGGGAGCGTGGCCAGGACGGCGTAAAGCCCGACGGCGAGGGCTTCCTCGGCGACCCAGCCCTCGCCGAGCGCCTGGACCAGTTCCTCCGGCGTCACTACGCCCTTTCCGGCCATCCGCAGGGCGGCCTCCAGCCGTTCCGGCAGCTCGGGCGCTACACCATCAAGGCCGACGGCCTGGGCCAGCGCCCCGGCTGCCGCTTCCCGCAGTCCCTCACCGGACACCAGGCGGTGGATGAGGAGGCTGAACGTTCCCGCACTCTGGCGGGCTGACGGGTGACCGTGCGTGAGCGAGGCGGCGTCGGCACTTAGCTTGTAGACGGCGTCGGGTGTGATGTGCGGGATGAGCCCGAACGGAGCTGAACGCATCACGGTCCCGCAGCCCTTCGAGTCAGGGTTCACGGGCCGGGCGGAGGTGCCCATTTCCCCGGTGGCGAGCCCGGAGATGCAGGCCTTGCCGGGATGCCGCCGCTGGTGGAGCACTTCCTGGGCATCAATCCACCGGGTTTGGGGGACGGGAGCCGACGGCGGTGCTGTTTCCCCCTGGGTGGCAAACCACCGCAGGTACGCGAGCCACAGGCAGGCGTTGACGTCCGCGCCGACGCCCGAGTTCGCCCACTCCAGCGCCTCAACGAGGCCGTCCACGGTATACAGGGTCATCTGGGTGTCATCGGAGAAATGGCTGGGAGCTGTGAGGAGATCGAGACCGGTGAGGCCATTCCTGCCGTAGCGGCTGCGGACCTGGTCAATCGAGTCGAACTCCACCGCGTAGCCCAACGCATCTCCGAGCGCGCCGCCCAGGAGACAGCCGCGGATACGGGACTTGAGGGAAGGGGTGGAAGTGTCCGACTCAATACTCATGGTGGCAAATTTACCGTGGCCGCCACGGGCTGCCCGACCCCACCGGCGACACTGCGCGCCTGTATTGCAGCGCGCGGGCGCCGCTGTCCAGCGAACGTACAGCCTGCACTGGAATAATGTCCGGGTTGCCGTCCGCACTTCCACACCCGCCTACCTCGAAGGTCACCTCCATGAGCACGCCCGTCCCGGCCCGTCACGACGCATTTCAGTCATCCGGAACTGAACCAGCCCAGCCACGGCTTCTGCCACGCCTGGTGGCCGAGGCTTTTGGCAGCTTCTTCCTTGCTCTTGCCGGCCTCGGCGTGCCGCTGTTCAGCATCCCGCAGTCCAGCCCGCTGCCTGCGGCCCTTGCTGCGGGGCTCGCGGTGACCGCGGCCATGCTTGCCTGCGGCCATGCTTCAGGCGGCCATTTCAACCCTGCCATCACGGCCGGCCACCTGGTGGCCGGCCGGATCCGTGGAGGTTCCGCCGCCGCCTATGCCGCAGCCCAGCTGGCCGGGGGACTGTTGGCGGCGCTGGCCCTGTACGGAATCCTGCGCACGCTGCCCGGGATCGCGGACAGCCGGACGGCGTTTGACACCGTCACTGCCGGCTTCGGCGAACACTCCATCATCCAGGCGCCGCTGGCGGCCGCGCTGCTGCTGGAGATGATCGGCGCGGCGATCATCACCGCAGTCTTCCTGGGAACGGCGCGCCGGGACGGCAACGGCCGCTCCGCCGCACCTGTTGCCGTTGGCCTGTCCTTCGCCGTCCTCCTCCAGCTGGGCCTGTCCGTGGGCAACCTGCCCTTCAACCCGGCAAGGGCCATTGCCTCCGCAGTGTTCAGCTCGGGATGGGCCGTTGAGCAGCTCTGGGTTTTTGTCGCGGCTCCCCTGGTGGGCGCCGTGATCGCCGGGCTCGCCTTCCGGAGTTTCGGTGCGGGGACAGACGCGTCCGGGGAAGCCCCGGCGGCTACCGGTGATGAGCCCGTGGCAGCCGACGATGAGCCTCTGGAAGCCGACGAGACGCGGCTGAGCGCGTCACCAGGGACACAAAAACTGAAACCAGCGAAGCGCAGGAGTTCTTCGACGGCAAGCGGGGCTGACCCTGGCAGGGTGCCGACCGCTGCGGCGGTTACCGGAACTGTCACTGGCAGCCGATAGCTTAGAAACATGAGGTTACTTCACACATCGGACTGGCATCTGGGCCGGTCCTTCCACGGGATCGGGATGCTGGATGCGCAGCGGGCCTTCGTCGACCAGCTGGTGGACGCCGTTGCCCGGCATGCCGTGGATGTTGTGCTCATCGCGGGCGACGTCTATGACCGCGCCCTCCCGGGCGTGGATGTGGTGCGCCTCCTGGACGATGCCCTGGTCCGGCTGACGTCGGCAGGAGCGCAGGTGGTGCTTACCAGCGGAAACCACGACTCCGCCATCCGCCTGGGATTCGCTTCGCGGCTGCTGGAACGCGGCGGGGTGCACCTGCGGACCAGGCTGGACAGTCTCGGCCAGCCCCTGCTGCTCCCTGCCAGCGGTGAGGCGCTGGTGGCCATTTACGGCATTCCCTGGCTGGAACCACGGCTTGTGGCCGACCAGCTGGGCGTCCAGACTGCCAGCCACTTCGAGGTGACCCGGGCGGCAACAGGGTTGATCCGGCAGGACATCGAACGGCGCTCGGCTTCTGCCACAGTCCATTCGGTGGTGCTGGCGCACACCTTTGCCAGCGGCGGGGTCAGCTCGGACAGTGAACGCGACCTCAGCATCGGTGGCGTAGGGGCGGTTCCGCTGGACCTCTTTGATGGCTTCAGCTACACCGCCCTGGGCCACCTGCATGGGCGCCAGGCCCTGTCGCCCCAGGTCCGTTACTCCGGATCGCCGCTGGCATACTCCTTCTCGGAGGCGTCGCACCGGAAGGGGGCGTGGCTCATCGACATCGGTGCCGGCGGCGTGGCCGGCGTCCAGGAAGTCCTGTGGGACGCCCCGCGCACCCTGGCGGTGCTCCGGGGGCCCTTGCCCGAGCTGCTTGAGTCGCCCGAATATTCCTGGGCCGAAACCGCCTACTGCCAGGTCACCCTTACCGACGCGCAGCGTCCCGCCCGGGCCATGGAACAGCTCCGTACGCGTTTCCCGGACACCTTGGTCCTCGCATTCGACCCCCAGGGCGGGAGTGCCGGCACTGCCTCCACCTACAGCAGCAGACTGGCGGAAGCGCCGGATGACCTCGCCGTGTGCTGCGGCTTCCTGGAGCACGTTCGCGGCCGGGTTCCGGATGACGCGGAAAAGGCGGCACTCACCACCGCACTGGAGAACGTCCGGCTGCAGGAGGCTTCGCTGTGAGGATCCACCGCCTCCGGATTTCCGGCTTCGGTCCCTTTGCCGGCACCGAGGAAATCGACTTCGACACCCTGAGCGCGCATGGCCTGTTCCTCCTGAACGGCCCCACCGGCGCGGGTAAAACCAGCGTTCTCGATGCCATCTGCTTTGCGCTCTACGGCTCAGTGCCGGGAGCGCGCCAGGACGGAAAGCGGCTCCGCAGCGACCACGCCGAACCGGGCCAGGAACCTGCGGTGAGCTGTGAATTCTCAGCCCAGGGCCGCCGTTTTGATGTCACCCGGTCGCCCGCCTGGGAAAAGCCGAGCGCCAGGGGCAAAAACGGGTTCACCACCCAACAGGCCAAGACCCTCCTGCGTGAACGCGTGGACGGAACGTGGGTGGAGAAGTCCGCGCGCAATGACGAGGCGGGGGCAGAGATACTTGCCCTGCTGGGGATGGACCGTGAGCAATTCACCCGGGTAGTGATGCTGCCGCAGGGTGATTTTGCCGCCTTCCTGCGCTCCAAGGCCACGGACCGGCTCGACCTTCTGCAGAAACTCTTCGGCACCGAGCGGTTTGAAGCCGTGGAGCAGGAACTCTCACGGCAGGCGCTGGCAGCAAAGGAGGAGGTAGCCGTCCTCAGCGGCCAACTGGAACTGTTGGCCGCGCGGGCGGAGTCGGAAGCGGAAACGCTGCACCTTGAGGAGTCTGACGGGGCGTCACAAGATACTTCAACGGCCGGCAAACCGGCGCCGGACACCATGGCGGCGCGGCTCGAATGGCTGAAGGAAGGTGCGGCCCGCCGGAAGCGTGAACTCTCGGAGCTGGCGTTGGCCGCGGGGGAGGCGAGCCAGGAACGGATGCGTGCCGTTGAAGCGGAGACCGCCTTCCGGGGCCGGCACCGCAGGCTGGAGGAGGCAACCACCAGGCAGGCCGCAGTGCAGGAAGCGCTGCCGCGGCTGGAGAACCTGAACCTTAGGCTTGGCCGGCACCGCCAGGCGGAAGTTCTGGCCGGTCAACTGCGCGGCGTGGACGCGGCGGCTGTCAAAGTCCATCGGGCCGCCGATGCGATGGAATCGGCTTTCACCCTGCTTCGCCTCGCTGCCGGCGAAGACCCGGAGCTCGGCCGGCTGGAGCTCGGCTCCGCTCATCATGCCGCGCAGGACTCCGACGGCCCGGCATTGGTCCCGGCCGCCGGAGATGAGTTGGACCGGCTCCGGTCCCTCCTGGCTGTGGTGGAGGCAAGGATTCCGGACGAAGACCGCCTGAAGGCGCTCCGGTCAAAGCACCAGCAGTTAACGGCAAAACAGCAGGAAATCGCAGCATCCAATATCGCACTGGACCGCCGTGTGGAGGCTCTTCTCGACGAGCGGCTGAGCCTCACCTCCGGTCTGGAAACACTCGAAGGACCGGCCGGGGCAGCGGCCCTGCGCGCCAAAGAGGCGACTGCTGCCGGCGAACTGCTGGACGTGGTCCGGCGCTACGCCACGGCAGTGGCGGTGCAGGAGGCGGCGAAGCAGGATCACGGCGCGTTACGCGAGAACCAGCTTGAGACCAAGCGGCGCTGGCTCGATGTACGGGAGCAGCGTCTGGCCAATGCGGCTGCCGAGCTGGCAGCCAAGCTGGTGGAGGGGGAAGAGTGCCCGGTGTGCGGCAGTGCCGAGCATCCCTCGCCGGCAGCCGGTTCCGGGGGCGGACCGGGACTTGAACAGGACGAGGAGGCAGCCCACCAGCTGTTTGAGGCCGCCGACGCTGAATTCGCCCGTGCCGGCCAGAGGCTGGCCGAGGCAAAGCAACTGGTGGCGGTCCTGGCCGGCCAAGGCGGCGGGACCCCCAAGGAAGAGGCCGTCGCCCTGGCTGAGGAGGCGCGTGCGGCCGCGGCCGACGCCGAACAGGCCGTGGGTGAACTCGCGGCAACACGTGCGCGGCTTGAAGCACTCGAAGCGGACATCGCCGCGGCCCGGGAGTCCCGGGCCAGCGCTGAAGCCGAGCTCGCGACAGTTGTGTCCTCCCTTGCTGACCTGGCCGAACAGTCGTCGTCACTTGACCAGGCACTGGGTGGCCTGCGGGCAGGGCACCGCAGCCTCTCACAGCGGTTGCGCGCCTTGGAAAACGCGGCCGCCATGCTGTCCAAAGCCGTCGAAGCGCAGGCTGCCCATGTCACGGCGCGAGCCCAGGCTGCGGAAGCCCGGGAGCAGCTGGAACTGGCCTTGCCGGAATCCGGGTTTTCCTCTGCGGAGGAAGCCAGGGCACACCTGCTTCCCGGCACGGAAGCTGCTGCCCTCGAAGCGGAAATACGGTCCGTCCAGGACGAGGCCGCCCGGGTTGCCGAACTGTTCGCATCGGACGAGGTTGTGCTCGCCCTGCAAGAAACGGCCGCCGGAATTCAGGTGGACCACCAGCGGCTCGCGGCCCTGCAGGCTGATGCGGCCGCTGCCCTTCAGGAGGCACGCGACGCTGACGTGGCAGTGGGCCTGGCATCGCGCTGCCTTGAGTCGTTGGCAGCCATCGCCGGCAAGTATTCCGAACTTGCCGGCTCCGCCCGCGGCCCTGCTGAGCATGCCCGGATGCTGTCCGGCCTGGCGGACGCGGCAGCCGGCCGCGGAGACAATACATACCGGATGAGCCTGAACAGCTACGTCCTGGCAGCGCGGCTGGAGCAAGTGGCCCTGGCCGCCTCGGAACGGCTGGTGGCCATGAGCGACGGCCGGTACCTCCTGCAGCACACTGACGCGAAGGCAGCACGCGGTGCCAAGTCCGGGCTGGGACTGGAGGTGGTGGATCAATGGACCGGCCACCGCCGGGACACGTCCACCCTCTCCGGCGGCGAATCGTTTATGGCGTCCCTGTCCCTGGCACTCGGACTGGCCGACGTTGTCCAGCAGGAGTCGGGCGGCGTGGAAATCGAAACGCTCTTTGTGGATGAGGGGTTCGGCAGCCTTGACGAGCAGTCCCTGGAACAAGTGATGGACGCCCTTGAAGGCTTGCGGGACGGGGGCAGGGTTGTGGGATTGGTGAGCCATGTAGCGGAAATGAAGCAGCGGATCGGCATGCAGCTCCAGGTGCTCAAAGGACGCAACGGCTCCACACTGCGAATTTCCGAGGCCCTGGACACCCCGGTCTGACCCGGCCGGCAGCCGCGGATGCAGCCCGCCAACGGGCAGCAGGAACGGCGGATATACTTGGACAGTTACCGGGTTCAGCGCATCGGGAGGAGGGACGATGCGCATGAATGAACGAGCCCGGAATTGAAATCTTCGACCTCCCTTTCCCCTGACCAGCCATCGCCTTCGCAGCATGCGCCCGGCCCAGCCATCCCGGATTCTTCCGCCAGCACGGAGGGTTCTTCCGCCAGCAGTGAGGGTTCTTCCGCCATCACCGAGGGTGCTGCCTCCGGCAAGGCCGGTTCCTCCGCCGCCCCGGGAAGTGTTTCCGGCAGCCGGTTTGCCAGGCTTCCGCAACTTGCCGGCCGCAGTTTCATCCCGCTGGGCCTTTTTGCCCGGCTTCCCCTGGCCATGCTCACGGTGGGAACCCTGACCGTGGTTACTTCCAACAGTGGTTCCTACGCGCTCGGTGGCACGGCCGCAGGGGCGGTGGGCATCGGGTCCGCTCTGGGCGCCCCGGTCCTGGGGACGCTGGCGGACAGGCGCGGCCAGCGTCCCGTGCTGCTGTTCGCGGCTGCCCTCAACACGGCCGCGGTGGTGGCGCTGATTCTTGCAGCCGCTGTCCTGGGGACGGCCGGAAGTTTTGCTGCCGGAGTGCTGGCCGCCGCGTTCCTTTCGGGGGCAAGCTGCCCTCAGGTAGGGCCGCTGGCGCGGGTGAGGTGGATGGCACTGACGTCGCAGGGGAGTGAAGTGGACAACAGGCGCGACCTGGACACCGCCTTGTCATACGAAAGCACTGCCGATGAAATCACCTTCGTGCTGGGCCCGGCGCTCGTGGGAATCCTGGCCAGCCTCCTGGCACCCTGGCTGCCGCTTGCACTGGCGGCAGCGATGACCATCACCCTGGTGCCCGCCTTCGCAGCGCACCGCACCCACCGGGCAGTCCCGGTGATCCGCCGCCGGGCAGTCCCGGCAGGACCACGCCCCCCTTTGCCGGCGGGGCAACAAACTGCCAGGCCTGGTTTGCCGGCGTCCGTCGCCGTTCCGGTGCTGGCGATGGTCTGCATGGGCACGTTCTTCGGCTCCGCGCAGGCGGCGTTAAGCTCCTTTTCCGCCCACTATGCCAGTTCCGAAATCGCCGGCTTGCTGTACGCCGTGATGGGCCTCAGCTCCGCCGCGGCGGCTCTCTCGGTTGCCTACTGGCCGCAGCGCTTCAGCCTTGCCTGGCGTTGGATATTGTCTGCTGCGCTGATGGCAGCGCTGGCCGTGCTCCTGCTGATGCCTGCGTCCTTGGGGTCAATGGTGCTGGTGCTGCTGGTCCTGGGGGTCCCGGTGGGACCGGTCATGGTGACCGTCTTTGCCGTTGGCGGGGTGGTGGCCCCGGCGGGACGGCTGGGCACCGTGATGACCGCCCTGGCCAGCGGAATCGTCGCCGGTACAGCGATCGGTTCAGCCGTTGGCGGCAGGCTGGCCCAGGACCACGGTTACGGGGCTGCATTCCTCGTCCCTGCCTGCGCGGCAGCCGCCCTGGCGCTCCTCGGTGCGGCGGCCGCCGTCGTACTTCAACGCCGGCAAGCCTGAGCGCCTGCTGCCCCCTGCGCTCAGGCCAGCTGGCGTTCGATTCTGGCCGCGCTTTCCGCCAGCGCCGCGCCCACCGCTGAGGGGTCGTGGGCTGACCGGATGTAAACGACGGCGAGTGCTGCCGGCCGTCCGCCCGGAACCCGGACCGGTGCCGCCAGCGACGAAACGCCCGCAATGACCTCGTCGTGGCTGGCGGAGTATCCGGTACGGCGGGCTTCGGCAGCCTCGGGCCGGTACGGAACGCCGGTCTCGAGGCGCTCCCACTCGGCTTCCGTGAGGGCTGACTGGATGGCGATGCCGGGTGCGCCAGCATTGATGGGGTGGCGGGTGCCGGGGTGCTGTGCCACGGTGGCCCCGGAGTGCCGCGGCTCGACGGTGACGAGGGTGATGCAGTCGTGGTGGTCCCACAGCGCCACGAACGCGGTCATATCCAACGTGTTCGCCAGATGCGTGAGTTCGGGGAGGGCGGCGCTCTGCAGGTTCCTCGAAACTCCGCGGGCCAGGACCGCCAGGCCGGGACCGGGCTGGACCCGCCCGGCATCGTCGCGGACCAGCAGCGAGTGGTCCTCCAGTGTTCGAAGGATCCGGTAGGCCACCGACCGGTGGACGCCCATTGCATCGGCGAGTTCGGCAATCGTTAGCGGGCCCGGTGCTGCAGCAAGGATTTCCAACGCGCGGATGCCCCGCGAAAGCGTCTGGGAGGGTGAAGCCTGCGCGGGGGCGGCCCCGGTGGTGGCTGCAGCGGTGGAAGTCATGGTGTCCATCCTAGAATGCAGCGTCCGGATACCGAAGCGTCAGTTCACATATAGAACCGGAGCGGGAGTCGGCCCGGGAGCGGTACCAGCGATCCCGCTGCGCTGCCCGGCAAATCCCGTAAGCAGCAAATTCGCCCAGCGCGTGTCCTGTCTCACATTTTCGTAGTACCCTACTAACTAACTGACCGTTCTGTCGGTAATCCTGAAGGCGTCCTGGCAGCCTGGCTGCCATTAAACAATGGAGTTTCGATGACCACACCTTCCAAGGTGGATACACTCTCCGGTCCCAGCACCCGCCGGGAGGAGCGCAAAGTCCTGGCCGGCACCCTGGTCGGCACCACCATCGAGTGGTATGACTTCTTCATCTTTGCCCAGCTGACGGCAACGCTGCTGTCGCCCCTGTTCCTGGCCCCGTTGAACCAGTCGAACCCTGGCCTGGCGCAGATTCTCTCCTTCGCCCTGATCGGCATCAGCTTCCTGTTCCGGCCGCTGGGTGCCGTGGTGGCGGGCCACCTTGGGGACCGGCTGGGACGCAAGGCGATGCTCGTCTTCACCCTGGTGATGATGGGTGCCGCCACCGCGCTCATCGGCATGCTGCCCACCTATGCGCAGATCGGCGCCTGGGCGCCCGTTCTGCTGATCCTCCTGCGGATCATCCAGGGCTTCTCAGCGGGCGGCGAGTGGGGCGGTGCGGCACTGATGGCTGTGGAGCACGCGCCCCTGAACAAACGCGGACTCTTCGGCGCCTACCCGCAGATCGGCGTGCCGGTGGGCATGATCCTGGCCACGGGCCTGCTCTTCTTCCTCAACACCAGCATGTCCAAGGAAGACTTCGCCGCCTGGGGCTGGCGGATGCCGTTCCTGCTCTCGATCGTCCTCATCGTGGTGGGCTACCTGATCCGGCGCGCGGTCGCCGAAAGCCCGGTCTTCCAGGAGATGGCCGCACGGAAGCGGGAAAGCAAGGCGCCCCTGGGCGAGCTGGTCCGCAGCCACAAGAAGCCGGTGCTTTACTCCACCATGATTTTCATCGGCAACAACGCCGCCGGGTACCTGCTGATCGCGTTCTTTATCGCTTACGCAACCCGGACGCTGCAGATGCCCACGCCCCAGGTCCTGCTGGCCACCACCCTCGCGTCCTTTGGCTGGCTGATCTTCACGCTGGTGGGCGGCTGGCTCTCGGACCGCATTGGCCGGGTCAAGACCTTCCTCACCGGCTACGCCATTGTGTTCGCCTGGATGATTCCCATGTTTGCCCTGATCGATACCAGGAACATCTGGCTGTACGGGCTGGCGCTGTTCGTCCTTACCATCGGCCTCGGCCTGTCCTACGGACCCATGTCCGCAATGTACGCCGAAATGTTCCCGGCCAACGTCAGGTATTCCGGCATTTCCATCGGCTACGCGTTCGGCGCCATCCTGGGCGGGGCCTTCGCCGCCACCATCGCCGAAACCCTGCTGCAGGCCACCAAGTGGACCGGATCGATCGGCATCTACATCATGGTGCTCTGCGTCATCTCGGCCATCGGTGTGGTGCTGGCCAAGGAGACCAAGGGCCGGCCGCTGGGCGTCAGCCACCACTGACCGCATGGTCCCACGCCGGGACGCAGCGGGCCCGGAACTTATTGGTCCGGGCCCGCCGTCGCCAGGCGCTGCTACTGCTTCAGGTAGCTGATGGCGTCATCGTCCGTCAGTTGTTCGAAGTGCCGGTAGAAACTGCCCACGGCACGGAATTTGCCCGGCAGATGCAGGCACAGTACGGCGTCGCACACCCGCTCCACGGATGCCTGCGCCTCAATGGAGCCAACGGGAGCGGCGGCCACCACAATCTCCGCCCCGCCCTCCCGGACGGCCTCGACGGCGGCCCTCATAGTGGCGCCGGTGGCCAGGCCGTCGTCGATCAGCAGGACGGTTTTGCCTGAAATCTCCTGGTCTGTCCGGGGGTAGAGTTCCACGCGGCGGAGCAGTTCGCCCTGTTCGCGCTGCTCCACCTGATGCAGGAGTTCGTCGCGGACTCCATGTTCCCGGACCCGGTCCAGCAGCGGCTTGTTGAGCAGGCGCACGGTCCGCCCGCGGGCCCATGCCAGGGCTCCATACGCCGTTTCCTCGTGCCCGGGGATGCCGAGTTTGCGCACCAGGACGGCACCGAGCGGAAGGTACAGGGCTTTGGCTGCTGCCGCCGCCACCGGGATTCCGCCGCGGGCCAGGCCCAGGACAACAGTGTCCGGCCGCTCACGGAACTGCGTCAGGACTGCAGCCAGCCGCTCGCCGGCCTCCGTGCGGTCTTCGAAACGCATATCCATGTGGCCCTCCCGGCGGTTCCAGCCCTCCCTTTCAGCCTACCGCCGGGGAAGGGGCGGCAGGAGGGGGATGGGCAGGCGGCCGGTAATTAATTCAACCCGACGTCTCAGACGGCGAGGAAGGAAATGGCAGCCTGCTTGAAGGCGCGGCTGGTCACGGCGTTGGTGTGGTTGCGGCCCGGCAGCGTCAGCTGTTCCGCCAGGGCACCGGCGCCCTGGGCCAGTCCGGCCAGTTGCGGAAGGCTGCCTGCGCGCTCGTCCTGGTCACCGGCCACCAGGAGCATCGGCACATGCGGGACCGCCTCGGCGGGATCGTAGGGTTCGGCCTTGATGGCTTCCACCAGCGACAGCAGGGCGAAGATGTTGTTGCTGGGCAGCAGCAGCGCCATTTTGAGCAGCCTGGCCGTGGACTCGTCCGCGATGGGAGTTCCGTCGGCCAGGTAATCCTGTGCGGCGGCGAGGTCGAACTCCGCCAGCGGGTCCGCGGTGTTCGGCCCGCCCAGGACAATCCGGTGCACCAGCTCGGGCTGGGTGGCAGCGAACTCCCAGGCGAGCCGGGAACCCAGGGAATAGCCCACCACGTCCAGGCCGCTGGCAGGGTCGCCGTCCTGCACAGGCCGCACGCCGGCGTCGAACGCTACCTGCAGCAGGTCCGCACGGATCCTGCTGGGGGAGTAGGAATCCCGGTCCTCCGGGGCGCCGCTGCGGCCGTGCCCGGGCAAGTCCACCATGATGACGCGGCGGCCGGCCTCGAGCAGAGCAGCCACCCAGCCGGTATCCTCCCAGTTGAGTTTGCTGGACGACGAGAAGCCGTGCAGGAGCAGGACGGGCCGGAGGCCGGCGTCGGCGGCGGGATCAAGCACCGCCACATACAGTTGGGGGTCGGTGCCCTCCACGGTGTGCGAATGCTGCTCGCCGGTGTGCCTGCCGCTCATGGTGTCAGTCCTCATCAACTTACGGCGCCCAGGCGGGACCCGGCGCGTCGGAACCTCGTGCTTCGGGACTACTCTACCTGCGGCTGGTCCTGGTGCTGAGCCGGGCACCCGCTGCACAGGCCGCCGCGATCCCCGCGATCAGGCCAAAGGTGCTGAACAGCTGCACGCGGCTGCTTTCGGCACTGAAGCCCACGGCGAAAATCACACCCAGCAGGACGAGCCCCACAATCGTCAGGGCCGGAAAGCCCTTCATCCTCAGCGGCAGGGGAGTCCCGTCCCGGTCCGCGCGGCGCCGCAGGACCAGCTGGGAGACCAGCGCGCTGCCCCACACCACCAGGCAGGTGGATCCCACCAGCTGGAACAGGGCGGGAAGGATCCGCTCCGGGAACAGCAGCTCAAGGACAGTGGCCACGAAACCGAAGGCGACGGACACGCCGACCGCCAGCATCGGCACGTTGGCGCCGCTCAGGCGGGTCAGGAACCGTGGTGCCTCGCCTCGCTCGGCAAGCGAGTAGGCCATCCGCGATGCACCGTAGAGGTTGGCGTTCAGTGCCGAGAGGAGGGCGACGACGGCCACGAGGGTGATTGCCGTGGCGGCGCCTGGGATGCGGGCGGCGTCCAGGACGCCGGCAAAGGGTGAGGCCAGGCTTTCCGACGTGGCCGGCAGGACGGCGGCAATCACGAAAACGGATCCGATGTAGAAAACCAGGATGCGCCACACCACCGTCCGGATCGCTTTGCCCACGCTGTGTTCAGGGTCTTCGGTTTCAGCCGCCGCCACGGACACGATCTCAGTGCCGCCGAAGGCGAAGATGACCACAAAAAGTGCCGCCGCGATCCCGCCCAGTCCCGCGGGGGCGAAATCGGACGTCAGGTTGGCCATGCCCGGCGATGCCACGTCCGGCAGCAGGCCCAGGAGAAGGGCGGCGCCGATCACCAGGAACAGGATGATGGCCGCGACCTTGAGGATGGCGAACCAGAACTCGAACTCGCCGAAATTCCTGACGCCGGCCAGGTTGATGGCGGTGAACACGACCATAAAGATGAGCGCGAGCGCCCAGACCGGGACCACCGGCCATACGGAGAAGAGGAGCCCGGCCCCTCCGAGCGCCTCGGCGGCAATCACCACCACCAGCTGCAGCCACCAGAGCCAGCCGATCGTGGCGCCGGCCGTTTTGCCCAGGGCCCGTTCGGCGTAAACGGAGAAGGCACCGCTGTTCGGGTTCGCGGCAGCCATTTCACCCAACGCCCACATCACCAGGATGATCAGGGTGCCGGCCACCAGGTAGGAGATGAGTACGGCAGGACCGGCCGCCTGCACGCCTGCCCCGGACCCGAGGAAGAGGCCGGCGCCGATCGCGCTGCCCAGTCCCATCATGGTGAGCTGGCGGGGCTTCATGCTGTGGCCAAGGTGGCCTGGTGGACGGGTTTCGGTGGACATCATCGTCATCTGCTGCTGAACCTTCTTGGGGTCTGGTTGGTGGCTCCTCGTGGGACCACTTGAATTTACCGTCTCGCGGCTGCACTGCCCGCATCCGGGAGCTCCTGGCATGGGGCTGCCCGGCTTCCATAGGACCCGGGTTCGGATGCCACCTACGGCGAAAGCCTTCAGAAACATTTGGCAATTGAGGGGCGGTTGCCCGTAGAATCAGTTATGGTCAGTTTGACCATAACTAGGCGGGCTTCAATGGGCAGCCGCGGCAGGGCGGAAGGAGGTGGAAATGTACGCGAGTTCAGCAAACGTCTCGGAGCGCCAGGCCGCGCCGCCGTCGCTCGCCATCTCCACCGTCATCTTCGCGCTCCGCCCCAGTGAACGCTCGGGGCGGCCCACGCTCTGGCTGCCGCTGGTCCGGCGGATCCGGGAACCGTTCAAAGGCTTGTGGGCGCTGCCCGGTGGGCCGTTGAGCCACTCGGAATCCCTGCAGGACGCGGCTTCCCGCAACCTGCGGGAGACCACCGGCCTCGCTCCGAGCTACCTCGAGCAGCTGTACGCCTTCGGCGGCCTCCACCGCTCTCCCACGCAGCGGGTGGTCTCCATCGTCTACTGGGCCCTGGTGCAGCCGACGGAAGCCGCCCTGGCAGACGAGTCCGAGAACGTCAGGTGGTTCCGGGCGGACCGGCTCGGCGAACTGGCCTTTGACCACAACACGATTGTGGACTACGCGCTGTGGCGGCTGCGGAACAAGCTCGCCTACGGCTCCGTGGCATACCACCTGCTGGGGGAGTACTTCACCCTGGCCCAGGTCCGGGAAGTCTACGAGGCTGTGCTGGACCGCCAACTGGACCCGGCGAACTTCCGGCGCCAGCTCAAATCCACGCCGGAGATAGAGGAAACCGGCGAATACCTCCAGGGCGGCAAACACCGCCCGCCCCGCCTCTACCGCTTTACCGGCCTGCCCGGCCTCGACCCAGACAACAGGAGCACAGTATGAGCAGCGTCAACACAGCAATCCAGCTGATCACGCGCGAGCAGGCGGAGAACGGCGCGGCGGCGAAGGGCGGCACCTGCAGCCCCGCCCTGGCCAAGGGCCCATGGGACTACGACCTTGCCGAGGCGCTCGCCGGCGTTCCCGCCTACGGCCCCGGTGCCTCAAGCGCTGACGTGGCCCCCGCCGCAACGCCGCGCCAGGGGCAACTGCCGGAGGAGTACAAGCGCGCCAGCGACGCTGAGCTGGGCGAACGGATCCTAGCCGCCAAGGCTGTATTGGGCGACCGGGCCGTCATCCTGGGGCACTTTTACCAGCGCGACGAAGTCATCCAGTACGCGGACTTCGTGGGCGACTCCTTCCAGCTGGCCAACGCCGCGCTCACGCGGCCGGACGCCGAGGCCATCGTGTTCTGCGGCGTCCACTTCATGGCCGAAACCGCTGACATCCTCTCCGCGCCCGAACAGGCTGTCATCCTGCCCAACCTGGCGGCCGGCTGCTCCATGGCGGACATGGCTGACGCCGACTCCGTGGCCGAGTGCTGGGAGCAGCTTGAGGAGATCTTCGGCACCGAGCCCGACGCCGAAGGCCGGGTTCCGGTCATCCCGGTCACCTACATGAATTCCTCCGCAGCCCTGAAGGCTTTCTGCGGCGAGAACGGCGGCATCGTCTGCACCTCCTCGAACGCTAAAACCGTCCTGGAGTGGGCGTTCGAGCGCGGCCAGCGGGTGCTGTTCTTCCCGGACCAGCACCTGGGCCGCAACACCGCCAAGGCACTGGGCGTGCCCCTGGAGCAGATGCCTCATGTGGAATCCCCGCAAGGATCTCGGCGGCAACGACGAGCAGGCACTGCTGGATTCCCGGGTCATCCTGTGGCACGGATTCTGTTCAGTGCACAAGCGCTTCAACGTTGCGCAGATCGAAAAGGCCAGGGCCGACTTCCCCGGCGTCCAGGTGATCGTCCACCCCGAATGCCCCATGGAGGTGGTGGACGCGGCCGACTCCGCCGGCTCCACGGACTTCATCAAGAAGGCCATCGCCGCGGCCACCGAGCCCACCGCGTTCGCCATCGGCACCGAAATCAACATGGTGAACCGGCTCGCTGCCGAATACCCGCAGCACACCATCTTCTGCCTCGATCCCGTGATTTGCCCCTGCTCCACCATGTACCGGATCCACCCTGGATATTTGGCGTGGGTCCTCGAGGAGCTGGTTGCAGGGCGGATCGTCAACCGGATCACCGTGGCTGACTCCGTGCAGGACCACGCCCGCACCGCGCTCGAGCGCATGCTCGCTGCCAGGCCGTAATGAACCGGCAGGCGAACACGCCCGCCCCTGCGGCGGGAACCGTACCCCGGGGCAATGGCGGTGCCACTGTCCGCCAGCGGCTGATCGTCGTCGGCAGCGGTATCGCCGGACTCTACGCCGCACTGCTGGCAGCGGATGCCGGCGCCGACGTGGTGCTGTTGAGCAAAGGCCAGCTTCGCGAGAGCAACACCTGGTACGCCCAGGGCGGTATCTCGGCTGTGCTGGACGAGCCCGCTCCCGGGGACACGGTCGCGGCCCACATCGCCGACACACTCCTGGCCGGCGCGGGACACTGCGACGAAGCAGCTGTCCGGCTGATGTGCACCGAGGCGCGGCGGGACATCGCCGGGCTGGAGCGCTTCGGCGTGCACTTTGACCCCGGTGCCGGCGGCGGCCCGGCACTAGGGCTGGAAGCGGCACACTCCGCGCCCCGCATCCTGCACGCCGGCGGCGACGCCACGGGCACGAAGGTCGCCGCTGCCCTGATCCGTACAGTCCTGGCCCGGCAAGCGGACGGTACCCTGACGATTCATACGGGCGCCCACGCCACCGCACTCCTGCAGGAACAAGGCACCGTCAACGGTGTTGAGTTCGTTCGGGACGGCCGTTCAGCATCCCTGCGCGGCGATGCCGTCCTGCTGGCAACCGGCGGAGCCGGCCAGTTGTTTGCCCAGACCACCAATCCCGCGGTGGCCACCGCCGACGGCCTTGCGCTCGCTGTCCGCGTCGGGGCGGCCGTGGCTGACCTGGAATTCTTCCAGTTCCACCCCACCTGCCTGGTTCCCGGCGCCAGCGCAGCGAACCCGGGCACAGCGCCCGCGCTGGACCAGGATCCGCTCCTCATCTCCGAAGCCGTCCGCGGTGAGGGAGCCATCCTCGTCGATGGGAACGGCAAGCGGTTCATGCGGGCGTACCACTCCGACGCGGAACTCGCCCCGCGCGACGTCGTGTCCCGCAGCATAGCCCTGCACCTGGCCAAGCTCGGCGATCCCAACGGCCATGTCTACCTTGACGCACGGGTCATTGAACAGACCAAGGGCCCCGGATTCCTGGCCGAGCGCTTCCCCACCCTCAGCCAGCGCACCCGCGACGCCGGTATCGACTGGACCCGCGAACTGGTCCCTGTTGCGCCTGCGGCCCACTACTGGATGGGCGGGGTAGCCACCGACCTCCACGCCCGGACCACCGTTCCCGGGCTCTATGCCGCCGGGGAAGTTGCCTGCACGGGTGTCCAAGGTGCAAACCGCCTGGCCAGCAACTCCCTACTGGAGGGCCTCGTCTTCGGCCGGCGCGCTGTTGAAGACTTCCTCTCCGGTGACTGCTCTGGTTGGGTGTCGCCTGACGGCGCTCCTCCGCTCGCTGTCTCGGCCGCGGGCGGCCTCCCCTTGACGCTCGCTTCCGGAGCCCCGTCACTCGACGAGGTCAGGTCACCTTCAGAAGGGGTTCCAACTGGAGAGGCGGCCGGATCTGGTGCTGCGGGTGTGAGCTTGTTTGCCAGCTTCGATGGGGGGAGTGAGCTGTTCTCGCGGGAAGCCCTGCGGCGGTTGATGACTGCCAAGGCTGGGGTGCTTCGCTCTGGGGCGTTGCTCCGGGAGGCGGCGGAGGCACTTGCCCGGTGGGCCGCCGTCGTTCGTCCTGAAGCTGTTTCCGCTGGTACAGACACCCGCCTGCATGAGGACCGGAACCTGTTGTTGGCCGCGCAGATGCTGGTGGCTGCAGCCCAGGAGCGCAGTGAGTCGCTCGGCGCCCATTACCGGAGCGATGATCCGGCCGATGCTGCCGGTATCGCTGCCGAATTTGAAGAATCTTCCCGAACCCGCCCGAAAGCGAGCCTCGTCCATGAGTGAACTGGCAATGACCGACCATCCCGTGACTGCACCGGGCACCGGCGCCCCGCGGCTGGACCTGACGCTGCCGTCGGCTCCGGTGCGGGAAATCCTGGAGCGGGCCTTCGCCGAGGACGCTCCTGCCGGAGACATCACCTCCCAGCTGCTGATCCCCTCCGGCGCCCGCGCCACCGCAGTCCTGAACGCCCGCGTACCCGGGGTCTTCAGCGGCGCCACCGTGTTTCGGGACGCCATGCAGCTGGTGGACCCGGAAACCGACGTGGAGCTGCTGCTCGCCGACGGGGAAAGGTTCGACGCCGGCATGCACCTCGCGCGGGTCAGCGGACGCGCCCGGTCCGTGCTGCTCGCCGAACGGGTGGCCCTGAACCTCGTGCAGCGCATGTCCGCCATCGCCACAAAGACCGCCCAGTTCGTCCAGCTGACTGAGGGGACGTCCGCCCGGATCACGGACACCCGCAAAACCACGCCCGGGCTGCGGATCCTTGAGCGGTTCGCGGTGCGCTGCGGCGGTGGCGCCAACCACCGGTACAGCCTCTCCGACGCCGTCCTGGCCAAGGACAACCACCTCGCCGTGATGACCGGGGGGGACCCCGCCCGGCTGACCGCGCTGCTCGCCGCGGCCAAGGCACAGCTGGGACACACCACCCACTTCGAGGTGGAGGTGGACCGGATGGACCAGATCGAGCCGGTGCTGGCGGCCGGCGTGGACACCATCATGCTGGACAACTTCACCGTAGAGGAGCTGAAGGCCGGGGTGGCGCTGGTGGCCGGACGCGCACGCGTTGAAGCCAGCGGGAACGTGAACCTCGCGACGGTGGCAGGGATCGCCGCCACCGGAGTGGATGTCATCTCCATCGGCGCCCTCACGCACACCGTGGCCGCCCTCGACCTCGGCCTGGATGTCGAACTGACTGCGGGGTGAAGCCGTGATCTTCCTCGACGCCGCGGCCACAACCCCCGTCCGCCGTGAGGTGCTGGACGCCATGTGGCCCTACCTCACCGGAGAGTTCGGGAACCCCTCCAGCCACCACACCCTGGGCGAGGCTGCCGCCACCGCGCTCGCCGACGCACGCCGGTCCGTGGCCGCGGTGCTGGGCTGCCGGCCCGGGGAAGTAACCTTCACCGCCGGCGGCACGGAAGCGGACAACCTCGCCGTCAAGGGCATCGCCCTGGCCCGGCAGGCCGCCGACCCGCGGCTCAACCGGGTGGTGATCACCGCCGTCGAACATCCTGCAGTGGAGGAATCTGCACGGTACCTGGAGCGCTTCCACGGCTTCGCCGTTGACGTGGTTCCCGTTGACGGTACTGGGCGCGTGACGCCGGAAGCGTTCCGAAAAGTACTCACGCCGGAAACAGCGGTGGCCAGCGTCATGTACGCAAACAACGAGGTGGGAACGGTCCAGCCCATTGCCGAACTGGCCGCCCTGGCCCACGAACGGGGCATCGCCTTCCACACCGACGCCGTCCAGGCGGCCGGGTGGCTGCCGTTGGATACCAAAGCGCTGGACGTGGATGCGATGAGCATCTCCGGGCACAAGCTGGGGGCGCCCAAAGGGTGCGGTGTCCTGTTCGTCCGTGGACGCACCAAACTCGAGCCGCTGATCCACGGCGGCGGGCAGGAACGCGGCCGCCGCTCAGGAACAGAGAACGTGGCCGGAGCTGTGGGCCTGGCAACCGCACTGGCGCTGGCCCAGGCCGGCCAGGCGGAACAACGACGGCGGGTGGCGGGTCTGCGGGACACGTTCATTCACGCTGTGCTCACCGGTGTCCCGGGCGCGGTCCTCACCGGGCATCCTGTCGAGCGGCTGCCTTCCGTGGCCTCGTTCTGCTTCCCGGGAACCAGCGGCGAGTCGGTGCTCCTGGAGCTGGAACGCCAGGGCATTGTCTGCTCCAGCGGTTCAGCCTGCGCCGCGGGCTCGGACGCGCCGTCGCCGGTGCTCAAGGCACTGGGAATTGCCGCGGAGGTGGCCCAGACGGCCGTCCGCTTCAGCTTTGATGCAGCGGTGACCGAAGCGGATCTGGCAACGGCCGCGGCCGGGTTGCAGGACGCCATCGGACGGGTCAGGGCGCTCGGCGCCTAGCCGACGCTACCTCAACTCAGACGGCAGGTCCCGGGCCAACAGGTCCCGGCCAGGGCGAGGCTATGACCGGGTTCACGAGCTCGCCGATACCTTGGACCCGGCACACCACGGTGTCGCCCGGGCTCAGGGGTGCGCACTCTGCCGGAAAGCCAGTCAGCACCAGATCGCCCGGATACAGGGTCATAAAGGACGTCAGGTACACGAGGATCTCGTCGACCTTCCAGCCGAGGTCACCAGTGCTGGCGGCCTGCAACGGGGTGCCATTGAGGAGCACATCGACGGCGAGTGCGGCTTCGTCCAGGCCGGTGACAATCCACGGTCCCGCGGGCGTAAACGTGTCCTGGCTCTTGGCGCTGATCCAGAGTTCATCGGTCTTCTGCAGGTCCCGGCACGTCACGTCGTTGCTGATGGTGAAGCCCAGAACGGCGCCACGGGCGTTCTCCGGAGTCAGGCCCCGCGCTTTTGTGCCGATCACAATGGTCAGCTCCGTTTCCGGATCCACCCGCCGCATTCCGGGAGCCAGTTCAATCGAGTCGCCGGGTCCGATGACGCTGGTGGCCGCCTTGTGGAACGCCTGGGGCGGCAGGTCCCGCCCGGGCTGGCCGGTGTTGTGCGCCATCCCCAGGACGTTGGCGGGCACGCTCGGAGCGAGGAAAGTAAAGGAGCCCTCCCTCACCTGGTCCCCGGGCTCCCACCCCTCCCGGGGGTGGCTCGAAGCGTTGGCCAGTGATCCCCAAAAGGGGCTTCCCGTAACCGTCCACGTTTTGCCTTCAACGCCGCCGAAGTCCGCCGCATCGCTGGCCACGAAGAACTGTTCTGCCGGGTGGGCAGCGGGTAAGGGGCGAACGCGCGCTATGCGGCGGGGAAGTGCAGTCATGAAGGAATCCTACGGGCCGGCGGAACAGCCTTCCGGACTGCTGGCGCCGTGTGACATCAGTAGAGCTCGCCCACCGGAATCTCCACGGCCAGGCGGTTGGACGGTCCCGGAAGCGGGCAGGCCCAGGCATCGTTGTAGGCGCACGACGGATTGTAGGCAAAGTTGAAGTCCAGGACGAACGTGGCGTCCGGGCCGGTCCCCTGGACGCCGTGGAACGCGCCCTTGATGGTATCCAGCAGATACCGGCCGGCACCATAGCTGCCTCCGGGCAGGCCGGCCGTGGCGTCCCGGAACGGCACAAAAATACCGCCGCCGTACCCCTGCAGCCTCCATACCGCGAGCTGGCCTACTTCCGGGAGGTCAAAGGTGCCCAGCCGGACGAAGCGGACCGCCCCGTCGGTGCCCGTCTCCACGCTGATTTCCCGTCCCGCACCTTCCTTGGTCAGCGGAACATGGAACCGGTAGATCGGATCATAGTCAGCCGTTTTAAGCCCGGAAAAGCGCCCCTGATCTGCGGGGGTCAATGCAGAAGCCGGGTGCGTGGCAAACATCAGGTCGCGCTGGTGGCGCCAGTAGGTATGTGCCTCAGCAGGGCTTTCAACTGAGATTTTGCGGACGTTGTGGTATAGGGCAAATGTCCGCAGCCGCCAGTCAGCGATGTCGACGGCGGAGATGTCCGTCCGGCTTTCTTCGGCTGCGCCCCGATGCTCTTCCATAGCCACCAGCCTAGTCCCAGCACGCAGGTATACCGTCCGACGGCGGCACCGGGGCGGGCGCGCCGCTCCCGTTCCGCCCGGGACGGGCCCGAAACGCCGCCAAGGTCAACGCCCCAAGGAAGCCGCGCGGCTAGGCTGGCTGCATGACAGGCAAGGCAACAAGGACTCTCCTGTCCGGAGCGCTGCTGGTGGTTGGCACCCTTCTTGCAGGCTGCGCCACGGCGGAATCCAAGGCGCCGGGGTGGACAGCGCAGCCAGGCTCCGGCGCCACGGCGCCAGCATCGGCGGACGCCTCATCCCCAGCGACGGCGTCCGTTGGCGCCAGCCCCGGCGCCGCCTCATCCGGCACCCCGCAGGCTGTAGCCACCGCAGCTGCCTGGAAGACTTTTTCGGATTCAGGCAAGACCGTAAGTTTCGACCTCCCGGAGGATTGGATCGCGCAGTCCGTCACGCCGGAGGAAGGCACCTTGCCGGGGGCGCTGAAGATTGAGGTGAAGAAGTCCGACGGCACTTTTATGGCAGCGCTGCGCACCGGACTGCCGCCGTCGTCCGCGGAATGCCCGGAAACGTCCCGGCGGCCGTACACGGTAGTCAGCAGTGTGCCGGTGGAAGTGGCCGCCGCAGGCGGGGAGGGGACCATACCGCCCAGGGTGGTTTTCCGCGTGATCCAGGGCTACCGCTACTTCGGTTCCTACGGGATCACCAACGTGGTGGGTGGCGCCGACGGTCAGGCCTGCGAACTCCGCAACATCCTGCGGGGCCCGGCCGGAAAGGGCGACTACTCGTTCGGCGACCTGGTGGCGGTCAAAGCCTTTGCGCCCGACGAAAAAGTGGCCCCCGCCAAAGCTTTCGACACCCTGGGCGAGGCCGCCCGCTACGCCAACGAGGGCACTGAATTTGCCAACGTCCAGCGGATGCTAATGTCGCTGAAGATCAAAAACTAGTCCCGTTCCCGGCCCGTGTGCTGCGGCAGGCGGTGACTTCCCTTGCACCGCACACAACCCCGAAGGAGCCATGGAACGCAGCGTTTCCGCACGACTGGTCTTCAAAACCGTAGCCAACACCAAGGTGGCCATGGCCATCGCCGTGGCGAGGAACAGAGGCTACTCCTCCTTTGAAGAGTCGCTGTCCGTCACGGCCGGCGCGGGCCAGGTCCCGCTGACCGAGGTGGGCGACCACCACGGCGGCCGGTTCCACTACATGGAGTTCGCCGGGCCGGCGGAGGTGACAGTGGAATACTCCGCCACCGTGGCCGGGAAAGCCGAGCCGGAGGAGGCGGAACTCGCAGACCGGATCCGGTACGTCCGGCCCAGCCGCTACGCAGAGTCCGACCGGCTCCTGCCCACCGCTTACGCCGAGTTCGAGGGGCTGCAGGGCGCTGAGCTGCTGCGCGCCGTCAGGAACTGGGTGAACGGGGAACTGCGCTATCTCAGCGGATCATCCCGGGGCACCGACGGTGCAGTGGAGACCCTCCTGAGCCGGCGCGGTGTGTGCCGGGACTTCGCGCACCTTGCCATCGCTCTGCTGCGTTCCAAGGACATCCCCGCCAGGCTCGCAGCCGTGTACGCCCCCGGCCTGAAGCCGATGGATTTCCACGCCGTAGCCGAGGCCTACGTGGAGGGTGCCTGGCACGTCATCGACCCCACGGGGCTGGCCCCGCGGGAATCGATGTTGCGCATCACTGCCGGCCGCGACTCGGCGGATACTGCTTTCCTCTCCACCGTGGGCGGCAGCCTGGTCCTCAACCAGCTCCAGGTCACGGCTGTGGTCAACGGCGCCTTGCCCGTGGAGGATCCTGCCCGGCTTATGAAGCTGGGCTGACCCCTGCCCATGGAGGATCCTGCCCGGCTCAGCGGATCCCGCCCGCTCACCGGAGCGGGCGGGGCCCCAGCGAACTCCTCAGCTTTTCGGTGAGCCGCCGGAGTTCCTTTTGCTCTTCCGGAGTCAGGGCCGGACCCATCAGGGTGGAGATGTCCCGGACGTGCTCGCGGCCGATCTCCTTCTGCAGCTCCCGGCCCGCGTCGGTGAGCTGCAACAGTACGCCGCGGCCGTCCTCGGGAGCCGGCATCCTGGCCACCAGCCCGCGCTTTTCCAGCCGCTCCACCAGCCGGCTGAGGCTGGACTGGCTCAGGAGGACGTTGTCGTTGAGCTCGTTGAGCCGCAGCCACCCGGTGGGACAGCGGGCGAGCGTGAACAGGACGTCATACTCGTTGACCGCAAGCTTCCGGAAGGCAGGGCCTGCCTGAAGCTTGCGCATCACGGCCACCTGTGCCCGGAACAGCGACTCCCAGGCCTCGGCCGCAAGCCGGACCGGCGATTCGGAATTGTTGCCGGCCATCATGCCCCCGCAGCGGACTTTTCCGCGTCCTGAGCCTGAACATCCTGGCCCTGCGCGTCCTGGGCGGCCAGTGCCGCCGCAACCCGGCCCGCATGGGTGGGCGGTTCGGGAACGTGCGCCGGCTTGAGGGCGGCGTACTCCTTGCGCAGGACAGGCAGGACTTCCTCCCCGAACAGGTCCAGCTGTTCCAGCACGGTCTTCAGCGGCAGACCGGCGTGGTCGATCAGGAACAGCTGCCGCTGGTAGTCGCCGAAGTACTCGCGGAACGTCAGGGTCTTTTCAATAACCTCCTGCGGGCTGCCGACAGTCAGGGGCGTCTGGGAAGTGAAGTCCTCCAGGGACGGACCGTGCCCGTAGACCGGAGCGTTGTCAAAGTAGGGACGGAACTCCTTGACGGCGTCCTGCGAGTTTTTCCGCATGAAGAACTGGCCGCCCAGGCCCACAATTGCCTGGTCTGCCTTGCCGTGGCCGTAGTGCTCGTAGCGCTCACGGTAGAGGCTGATCAGCTGCTGGTAGTGCTCCTTGGGCCAGAAAATGTTGTTGGCGAAGAAGCCGTCGCCGAAGTACGCCGCCACTTCGGCGATCTGCGGCGTGCGGATGGAACCGTGCCACACAAAGGGGGCCACGCCGTCGAGCGGGCGGGGTGTGGAGGTGAAGTTCTGCAGCGGTGTGCGGAACTTGCCGGACCAGTTCACGGTGTCCTCGTCCCACAGCTTGCGCAGCAGGCTGTAGTTCTCGATGGCGAGTTCCACGCCGTCCTGGATGTTCTTGCCGAACCACGGGTAGACCGGCGCCGTGTTGCCGCGGCCCAGGACCAGGTCAACGCGGCCGTCGGCCAGGTGCTGGAGCATGGCGAAGTCTTCGGCGATCTTGACCGGGTCATTCGTGGTGATCAGCGTGGTGGCCGTGGACAGGATGATCCGCTCGGTCTGCGCTGCGATGTAGGCCAGGGTGGTGGTGGGGGAGGAGGAGAAGAAGGGCCGGTTGTGGTGCTCGCCGATGGCGTACACGTCCATGCCGATTTCCTCGACCTTCTTCGCGATGGCGACGGAGGCCTTGATCCGTTCGTTCTCGGTGGGGGTCCGGCCCGTGGTGGGGTCCGTGGTGATGTCGCTGACGCTGAAAACACCGATCTGCATGATGTGCCTTTCCGTTGCTTGGACCTGCTGGCCTTGGTTCCAGTATAGGCCAATTTAGATGCATATGCATCTATCGTCGGATACAACGCTGCCACGCAAAAAATATTCCGCTGTTTTACTCGGGACTTCCCGGTGCTGCCCGCCGTCCGCTGACCTTGGGAACCATGCCCGTGGTCCAGTCGCGGAACTCCTCGTCGACGTCGGCCCCGGGGCCGAATTCCGGGCGCGCCTGCAGTTCCCGGAGCAGGGCCTTCTTCTCACGGCGCCCCTCCACCAGGCGATAAAGCACGGGGACCAGGACCAGGGTCAGGGCAGTCGATGAGACGAGGCCGCCGATGACCACCACGGCCAGGGGCTGCGAAATGAACCCGCCGCCGCCCGTAAGGCCCAGCGCCATCGGGGTAAGGGCGAACACCGTGGCCAGGGCGGTCATCAGGATGGGGCGGAGCCGCTGGCGGGCGCCGTGGGTTATGGCATCGGCAACGTTCATACCCGGCCGGCCGTCGCGCGGCTGCCGGTACTGGTTAATGAGGTCAATCAGCACAATGGCGTTGGTGACCACGATCCCCACCAGCATCAGCATGCCGATCAGTGACGGCAGGCCCAGCGGGACCCCGGTCACCAGGAGCAGGGCCACGGCGCCGGTAGCCGCGAACGGCACCGAGACCAGCAGGATCAGGGGCTGGATGAGGGATTTGAAAGTCGCCACCATAATCACGTAGACAATGGCGATCGCCGCCAGCAGGGCGAGCCCAAGCTGTTCGAAGGACTCCTGCTGCTGGGTGGTGGCACCGCCGATTTCGGCGGTAACCCCGGCTGGCAGCTGGACACCGGCCAGGCGCTTCTGGACCTCTGTGTTGACGGCGCCCAGGTTGGATCCCGACGGCGTCACGGACACGCGGGCGGTGCGCTGGCCGTTGCTGGCGGTGATGGATACCGGCACGTCCACCTGCTCCACTGCGGCGATACTGCCGAGCGTAAGGGCGCTGCCGGCCCCGGGCAGCGGAATGCTGCGGACGGCGTCGATGCTGGTGAACCTGGTGCCCTTGCCGATCTGGACCGGGAAGTCGTTGGTATCGATCCGCATGGTTCCGGCCGGGACGGGGCTGATGGTCGAGGCGAGGACGCCCGCCACCTGTTCTTCGTTGAGCCCTGCCGCGACGGCTTTGGCGCGGTCCACTTTCACCTGCACCACTGGCTGGCTGGCGGCGAGGTTGGTGGCCACTTCGCTGGTGCCGGGGACTCCGGTCATGGCCTCGACCATGGCGTCGCTGGCAGTCTTCAGGTCCGCGGAGGTGGCGGCCTTGATGGTGATGTCCACTGTGGAGGACGTTCCAAAGCCGCCCTGCTGTGTGCCCACGGAGACCTTCCCGGAATCAGGCACCTCCGCCAGTTCTGACCGCACAGTCTCCTGCAGTTCGGCCTGGTCCGCCTTTTCATCGGTCACCACAGTGAAGGTGGAGTTGGAGGACCCGGTGGAGGTGATCGCGGCAAACCCGGCCTGTGCGTTCCCGGACGTTACCTGGACGTCCCGGACGCCGTCGATCCCGCGCAGGACCTCCTCGAGGCGGATGGCGGCGGCGCTGGTGTCCGCCAGGCTGGTGCCGGCAGGCAGCACCTGCCGCACGGTCAGGCTGTTCTGGCCTGAGTTGCCCAGCAGGTTGGTGGCCAGTAGGGGAGCCATCGCCGCGGTGCCGCCAAGCACAAGGGCGGCGGCGACCAGGGTGACGACGGGATGCTTCTGGGTCTTGGTGAGGATGGGAAGGTACCCGCGCTGGAGCCTGCCGCGCTGTTCCGCTTCCTGGGCCTTGGCCCGCGCCTCATCGGCATTCCGGCGCGCTGCCTCGCTGCCCGGGGTGAGGCGGGGATTCCGCAGGAACCAGTAGGCAAGGACGGGAACGATGGTCAGCGAGACCAGCAGCGACGCCAGCAGCGCCATTGTGACGGTGAGGGCAAACGGCCTGAACAGTTCACCCGCGAGTTCGCCCACAAACGCAATGGGCAGGAAGACTGCCACGGTGGTCAGCGTGGAAGCGGTGATGGCGCCGGCCACCTCCCGGATGGCCGTGAGGATGGCAGTCACCTTGTCCTCGCCGTAGCTGAGGTGCCGCTTGATGTTTTCGATGACCACGATCGAGTCGTCCACCACCCGGCCGATCGCGATGGTGAGCGCGCCGAGGGTGAGGATGTTCAGCGAGTAGCCCGTGGCTGACAGGCCGATAAAGGTGATCAGGAGCGAGAGCGGGATGGACACGGCCGTCACCAGCGTGGACCGGGCGGACATCAGGAAAACCAGGATGACCGCCACGGCGAAGCCCAGGCCCAGCAGGCCCTCGGTGGTGAGGTCCTTGATGGACTTTTCGATGAAGGGGGCCTGGTCGAAGACCGGCGTGAACTTGGCATTGGAGCCCAGTTCGGCTTCGAGCTCGTCCAAGGTGTCCCGCACGGTGTGCGAGATGGCCACGGTGTCCCCTTCAGGCTTCTTGGTAACGGAGACGGCAAGGGTTTCCGCACCGTTGGTGCGCGTGATGGAGGTGCGTGCGTCGTCCTTGATGGAGACGTCGGCCACAGCGCCGATGGTGGCGGCGTTCTTCGCTCCTGCCAGCGGCAGCGCCTTGACCGCATCCAGGGAGTCCACCGGGCTGCCGATCTGCAGGGACAGCGTCTTTCCCTGCTCCTCGAGCGTGCCCGCCGGGAGGAGGGCGCCGTTGTTCCCCAGTGCATCGCGGATGGACGTGATGGTGGCACCGGAGGCCGCCATTGCATCGGCGCGGGGAAGGATCTCGATGTGCTGGGTGGCGCCGCCGGTCACATCGGCGCCCCGGACGCCGTCGATCTTCTGCAGCCGAGGGACGCTCAGGCGCTGCAGGTCGGCGTTGAGCTCGCTGAGGCTCTTGTCCGAGGAGACCGCCAGGAAAACGATGGGGAAGTCGCTGATGCTCCCGGCAATGGCCTGCGGCTGGACGTCCTCCGGCAGGTTCCGCTTGGCATTGGAGATGGCCCGGTCAATCTGGTTCCGGGCCCGGTCAAGGTTGGAACCGTAGGTGAAGACCATCGTGATCTGGGAGACGCCGTTGCGCGACGTGGAGGAGGTGGATTCCAGCCCCTCCACGCCGTTCAATGCCGTCTCCAGCGGACCGCTCACCTGCTTGTCCACCACCTCCGGGGAGGCGCCGGGCATGGCGGTCAGCACCGTGATCTGGGGGAACTCGATCGACGGGATGAGCTCCTGCTTCAGCGACGACATGGTGATCACGCCGAACACGGAAGCGAAGACGGTGATCAGTGCGATCAGTGCCCGGTTTGCCAGTGAAAGTTGTGCCAGCCGGAACATCGCATGGTCTCCTGTGGGGTTGTGCTGACTGTTGCGGACCGGGCAGCCAGCCACCGACCCCGGCAGGGTCAGTGGCTGGCGGTAACGCTCTCCAGCTGGAGGGAGTTCGCCGTTGCCTTTTCAAGCTGCGCGGCGAGTTCCGGGTTGTCATCGAGCTTGACGCCGTAGCCGGGCATCATGTCCTTGAGCCTGGACTGCCAGCCCTTGAAGTTCTTCGGGAAGGCCTTCCGGAGCAGTTCGATCATGATGGGCACTGCTGTGGAGGCTCCGGGCGAAGCACCCAGGAGTGCGCCGATGGAACCGTCACGGCCGGCAATGACTTCAGTGCCGAACTGAAGCACGCCGCCCTTCTGCGGGTCTTTCTTGATGATCTGTACACGCTGGCCGGCTGTAATCAGTTCCCAGTCGCCGGCTTTGGCTTCCGGGTAGTACTCGCGCAGCGCTTCCACCTTGTCACCATGCTTTTTGGCCACTTCCTTGACCAGGTACGCGGTGAGGTCCATGTTGTCCTTGGCAACGGCCAGCATGGGGATGATGTTGCTTGGCCTGATGGACAGCGGCAGGTCCAGGTAGGAGCCGTTCTTCAGGAAGTTGGTGGAGAAGCCGGCGTACGGGCCGAACAGCAGGGAACGCTTGCCGTTGACGTACCGGGTGTCCAGGTGGGGCACGGACATGGGCGGCGCACCCACGGACGCCTGGCCGTAAACCTTGGCGCTGTGCTGCGCTGCGAGGGTCTCGTCCGTGCAGCGGAAGAACTGCCCGGAGACCGGGAAACCGCCGTAGCCCTTGCTTTCCGGAATGCCGGAAGCCTGGAGGAGATGGAGGGCGCCGCCGCCGGCGCCCACAAAGACAAACTTCGCATGGATCTTGCCGTGTTCGCCTGACTTGGGGTACTTCAGCGAAAGGTTCCAGCCGCCGTCGGACGCCCTGGAGATCCCGGTGACATCGTGGCCGTAGTTGATTTCGACGCCGTTGTTCCCCAGGTACGTGGTCAACTCACGTGTGAGTGCCCCGAAGTCCACGTCGGTGCCCTCCGCGGCCCGGGTGGCTGCGATCCGCTGCTTCGGATCCCGGCCCTTCACGATCAGCGGAGCCCACTTGCCGATCTGGCCGTGGTCCTCGGAGTACTCCATGCTGCGGAACAGCGGGTGCGGCTTGAGGGCCTCATAGCGGGTCCTCAGGAACCGCGTGTTCTCCTCGCCGATCACAAAGCTCATGTGCGGCACGGTGTTGATGAAGCGCTTGGGCGAACCGATCAGGGACTGGTCCACAAGGTGGGACCAGAACTGGCGGGAAAGCTGGAACTGCTCGTTTATGAGCAATGCCTTGGTGGGATCCACCGAGCCGTCTTTGGCTGCGGGGGAGTAGTTGAGTTCACAGAGGGCGGCGTGGCCGGTTCCGGCGTTGTTCCACGGATCCGAGCTTTCCAGCCCCGGCTCGTCCAGCCGCTCGAACATGGAGATGGTCCAGTCCGGCTCCAACTGCTTGATGAATGCCCCCAGTGTGGCGCTCATGATGCCGCCGCCAATCAGGACGACGTCGGCATGTGGGGTCTTGGAAATGAAGGTCACGATCAGTCTCCGATTGCAGCGGCTCTGGCTGTCACAGAATATCCCCGGGCGGCCCTACTACTGAAATTGGGCTGGCCCGTCAAGGCTTCAGTTGTACTTTGGTGAAAACTTCATTTAAGACAGGCGATGCTGGATAGCTGACCACCCGGTCTGAAAGGGCCAGGGCCGAGATGGGGAAAGCGACGGGGACTGCGGGAACAGTGGCCGCGATCTGGGCATTGATGGTGTGATATTGCTCATCCCGCGCCTGTCCCTCCGGCATCCCGCGTGCCCTGTTGATCTTGGAGAAGACCTGCGCGTCCTGGTAGCCGAACTCGCCGTTCTTCTCGCCGAAAAGGGGGCCGACGAAATTGTCGGCATCGGAGTAGGAGCCGTTCCAGCCCAACAGGTGGAGTGCGTGGTCCCCGGGGGACTGCACCTTTTGCAGATACCCCTCGGACCAGTCCACGGGGACGGGCTTGACGTTGAAGCCCACGGCGGTGAGCTGCCGGCTGATTTCGGCGTAGACCTTCTCAGGGGTGGGGAGGTAGGGCCGGGTGACGTTCAGGGGATAGTAGAACCTCAGCTCCTCACCTGCGTAGGCGGCCTCTTTGAGATATTCCTTGGCCTTGGCGGGATCGTGCCCCAGCGCGGGGGCGTCGTTGTTGAAGCCGCTGATCTTCGGCGGGACGAACTGGGTGGCCACGGCAGTGTTGTCGATGAAGAACTTGCGGATCAGGGTTTCTTTATCGATCGCCAGCTCGATGGCCTGGCGGACCTTCTGGTTCTGCAGGACCGGGATTTCCTGGTTGAGCCCCAAGTACATCACCGAGAACGGGTCGCGCTGCACAATCTGCTTGCCGCGCTTCACCAGCTGGTCAAAGTTGCCCACGGTCACGGCGTCGTAGCCGTCGATCTTTCCGTCCAGCAGGGCCTGGAGACGGGCCTGGGGGTGGTTGTATGCAACGAAGTTGATAGTGGCGATCTGGCCGCGGTCTCCCCAGTACGCCGCGTTGCTGGCCAGGCTGACGCTGCCTTCGTCCCAGGACTTCAGGGTGAAAGGGCCGGTGCCCACCGGATTGGTGCCGAAGGCGGACATCGCCTGGCCGCCGCGGTTTTGGTCCAGCACGTCTGCCTTTCCTGAGGCAAGCGCTGCAGGGGAGGCGATGGCGAAGGCAGGCAGTGTCAGTGCCTGCAGGAATGCGGTAAAACGCTGGGTCAAGTCGATCCGCACAGTATCGGCGGCCAGGGCGGTGCAGCTCTTGAAGATGGACAGCTCCGGGTGGTCCGAGTGCGCCTTGAACACGCCCTTAAACGAACTACCGGGAGCCTGCCGGCGGAGGTCCTCCGTGAACGCGAACCACCGGTTGAAGTTGCTGCAGACCGCATCGGCGTTGAACGGTGTGCCGTCGTGGAACGTCACACCGCTGCGCAGCTTGAACGTGTAGGAGCGGCCTTCGTTGGATTCGCTCCACTCGGTGGCCAGCAGCGGGGTGGGTTTCCCGGTGGTCTGGTCCACCCCCACCAGTCCCTCGAGGATCTGCCGGGTGATCCGCTGGGACTCCACATCGCCGGACAGCGCCGGGTCAAGGCCCAGCGGCTGGACTGCTGTGCCGAAGTTGAAGGTGGCGGTGGGCTCCGCCGTCGTGCTGGGGGCAGGGGAGGTGGATGAGGGCGAGGGGGCCGGAACCGCGGTGCACGAGGTGACGCTCAACGCCAGGAGGGCGGCACCGGTCGTGAGGACCGTCCGCCGGGATGGACTGCTGGGCACTCGTTTACCACCTCGGGATCTTGCCGGCGCCGCCGGTTGCGGGCCGGGACCCAGTCTAGTTGACCTCCTGCTGCGCTTTCCGGGCGGCCCGCAGGCGCGGGCCTTTTAGCGTGCGGAGCCGCAACCTCGCCCCGCACGCTAAAAGGCCCGGGGCGCGTCCCTTTGTGGAACGGGCCCCGGGCCGCACACCCGGGATTACTGCTACAGCCCGGGTTCATTGTCTGCCTGGATTACTTCGGCATCAGGACCGAATCGATGAGGTAGACCGTCGCGTTCTTGGTCTTGACGCCGCCGCAGATCACGTTGGCGTTGTCCACCTTGAGGGTGTCACCGCTGCCTGTGACCGTGACGGAACCGCCCTGGACCGTGGCGTGGGTGCCGGCGATCTTGTCGGGAGTGATCTGGCCGGGAACCACGTGGTAGGTCAGGATCTTGCTCAGGAGGGCGTCATCGGTCTTCAAGGTTTCGATGGTTGCCGGATCGATCTTGGCAAAGGCGTCGTCAACCGGTGCGAAGACGGTGAATTCACCACCGTTGAGGGTGTCCACCAGGTCCACCTTCGGGTTCAGCTTGCCGGAAACGGCTGCCGTGAGGGTGGTCAGGATGGGGTTGTTGGATGCTGCTACGGCAACGGGGTCCAGGGCCATGCCTTCCACGGAACCTGCGCCCGTGGGGACCTGCTTGGCGTAGCCGGCGCAGCCGGTGCCCACCAGGTTGGCGGCGGGATCCATGCTGCCCGCTGAGGTGCTGGCTGACGGGGACGGGGCCATCGTGGAAGCCTTTGCCGAAGCCGAGGATGACGGCGCGGCGGCCGGTGCGGAGGAGCTTGAAGTGCCGGCCGTGCCGCCGCAGGCGGTCAGGCTGAGCAGAGCTGCAACTGCAACGCCTGCGACGCTGAAAGTGGTGCGCTTGATGGTCTGCATTTTGGTTCTCCTTGGGTTGAACATGTTTACCTGTCCGTGAACGGGATGTTCGCGGCGCTGATTGCCTCTGGCTGGTGGGCACCTGCCCTTGGCTGGTGTCTCACTGGGTATTCGGCTGCTGCAGAAACATGGATGGGTCAACTTCAAGGTCTTTTTCGGCGCGTCCGTGATTCCCGGAAATTCTTTTGCACGCCGGGGCCGCGTTGGTGGCCGCCGAGCCCTATGTACGGCCGGGAAACAAAAAGATCCCCCGGCCCGTGAACTGGTCACATAGGCCGGGGGATCTTTTTCGTTCAGTGCGCAAGGGGGGACTTGAACCCCCACGCCCGAAGGCACAGGAACCTAAATCCTGCGTGTCTGCCAATTTCACCACTCGCGCTTGGCTGCCCGCGCCGGATGTTCAAGCGCCTGAACCAGGGCCGGAAACGTACGACGGCGGATGCCAGTTTTTATTGTAGCGTCGCGCAGGCGTGAGCTGCGTCAGCGGCGGCAGGGTCAGGCGTCCAGCTTCAGGTCACGGCGCAGCTTGGCCACATGTCCGGTGGCCCGCACGTTGTACTGCGCCAGCGCCACCTTTCCGTCAGGGTCAACCACAATGGTCGAGCGGATCAGGCCCTCGTAGGTCTTGCCGTAGTTCTTCTTTTCTCCCCACGCGCCGTAAGCGTCCGCCACTGCATGGTCCTGGTCCGAGAGCAGCGGAAAGGTGAGGGTTTCGTTTGCAGCGAAGGCGGCAAGCTTCTGCACCGGATCCGGGGAGATGCCCAGTACGTCATAGCCTGCCGATTGCAGGGAGGCCAGGCTGTCGCGGAAATCGCAGGCTTCCTTTGTGCAGCCGGGGGTTGAGGCAGCCGGATAGAAGTACACGATGGTATGGCGCCCGGGGCGCGGTGCCAGGCTAACGTCCTTGCCGGACGAATCCTTCAGGGTGAAGTGTGGTGCGTCGTCACCTGTTGCGAGTCTGTCAGCCAATGTTTTTCTCCTTGTTGCAGGCGGGACACAACAGCCTAGTAAGCAGGCCGGAGCACTGCTAATCGACACTTGGCTATACTTGCTGCTATGCCTGATATGGATCAATGGCCCACAGGGCGCCTCTTGTCCACTGCTGCGCGCCTCGTAGAACACTCCTGGAATGAAAAACTCGGCGCTATCGGTCTCACCCACGCCGGTGTTATTGCCATCGAGGTCCTCAACGCGCAGGGCCCCATGACTCAGGCCCAGCTTGCCCAATACGTGCGGGTCCAGGCCCAGACCATGGGCAAAACCCTTAGCCGCCTGGAGGCCCACGGCCACATCGCCAGGGTCCGCAGCACCTCTGACCGCCGCAGCCACGTGGTGTCCCTCACCGAGAGGGGCAAGGAAGCCGTCGCCGCCGCCGTCGAGATGGAACGTACAGTCCTGGCAGCGGCCACCATCGACCCCGACGTCCTCCGGCAGGAACTCAAGGCAGTGGTCCGCGAGCTTGCGAGCCAGTTCGGATCGTCCACTGCCCAAGCACTTATCGAAAACCCGTCCCTGACCCCGTAGAGGCCGTCCCACTTCCGCCGGCATTGCCGGCGCCCGGCGTGATCACAGCCCTAGCAGGCTGGGGTCACGCTTTATTTTTTCGTTCATGACCTTCCGGCGACGCGCCATCACCTTCCGCGGCTTTTCGCGGGACGCGCCATCACCTCCCGCACCATTTCGCGGGACGCGCCATCACGTCCCGCGCCTTTTCGCGCGACGCGCCATCAGGTTCCGCGGCTTTCCCGCCGGACGCCTCATCACGTCCCGGGCGGGGTTCGACGGCGGTGCTGCCGCGAGCCTGGGTGCAGGAGGGTTTTCCCGGGGAAACATAAAAAGTACGGAGCCTTCGCCGATTTGATGCAGGAGGTGATGGAGCGTTTGCCGATTTGATGCAGGAGGTGATGGAGCGTTCCTCGGTAATTCTGCAAGGTTGGACGGGGCGCTGTGCCAAGTTCTTTGAGAGTTAAGCCTGCCCTGTGAATCAGCCGGGGCTCCGGCACAACAAAACAGCCCCCGGTTTGCGTTTCCGCAAGCCGGAGGCTGTTTTCCCAGTGGTGCACCCCCCGGGACTTGAACCCGGAACCCATTGATTAAGAGTCAATTGCTCTGCCAATTGAGCTAGAGGTGCATCTTTTGTTTCAATCGTTTGGGGCTTTTTCTTTCCCCGTTGATCTCCGCAACGACATGAAACTCTACACGAACTTTTGGTGCATGTGAAATCGGCGCTGGCCGCCTGGCCCCGGTCAGTCCGGAGGGGGCAAAACCAGCACAAAGTCGGGGTTTTCGTTGTTTGTCAGCAACCAAAAACCGCCCTCCGGAGTGTGGACCACATCCCGGATCCGCCCGAATTCGCGTGTGAAGTAACCCACAGGCGTGCCGGCTTCCTCTCCGGCCAAGGGCACTGTCCACATCCGCTCGCCGCGCAGTGCACCCAGGTACGCCGTTGAGCGCACAATTTCCAGTCCGCTCGGTGAGGATTCACTCGTTGCCGGCCATACGACTTTTGCGTCCTGGAACCCGGAGCGGTGGGGAGCGCCGGTGACGGCAGGCCACCCGTAGTTGCCGCCGGGCACAACCAGGTTCAGTTCGTCATCGACGTCCGGCCCGAACTCGCTGGCCCACAACCGCCCCTCACTGTCCCAGGCCAACCCCTGGACGTTCCTGTGTCCCAGGCTGTAAACAGCATTGCCGAACGGATTGCCCGGGGCCGGATCGCCGTCGGGTGTCAGGCGAAGGATCTTCCCGCCCAGCGCATCCGGATCCTGCGGCTGGTCCCTGCGCTGGGAATCGCCGGTCCCTGCATACAGCAGCCCGTCCGGTCCGAAACGGATCCTGCCCCCGTTATGGGTGGAGGCCTTCGGAATCCCTGTGAAGATCACTTCCGGTTCCCCGAGGGAGAGCGTGCCGTCACTGGCCGCCGCCAGGCGAAGGCGGGCAATCCTGTTGTCCGACCCGGAGGTGAAGTAGGCATAAAGGTAGCGGTCGGTTGCGAAAGCGGGGGACACCGCAAGCCCCAGCAGGCCGCCTTCCCCTCCCGGAACCACGCCCGGAACTCTACCCAGTTCCCTGGCTTCGCCCCCACGGACGGCTTTGAGAAGGGCGGTGTCGCGCTCCGAGATCACCGCTGTTCCGTCCGGCAGGAACACTGCGGCCCAGGGGATTTCCAGCTGCAGATCCAGGCGCTGCGGTGTTCCCGGAGCCGGATCGGCACCGGTTGTGCTAGTCAGCGAGGGGCTGCTTCCCGTGGGCGTGCCATCGGGCTTGCCTGTGCAGGACGCCAGGAGCAGCGCGAGGCAGACGGCCGCAGCCAGCGCGCCCACACCAGCCTGCCCCCGCGATGCGGCACGAGCGGTGCTAGATGCGCCTCCGCCGCGGCGCCCTGAAGCCCGCAGCTTCGGCATGGGCAGGCGATTCGAACCACACATCGGCCCTGGTCTGCTCATACTCGGGGTGTCCCTCCTCGTAGTACACCATGGCGCCGGCGTCGGCCTTGACGGTGTAATCCGCGGGCCCGCTTCCGTCAGAGGCAGCCGACGCCGAGCCCATACCGTAGGGCTCTTCCGCCGCCAGGTGCCCCGCTGGTTCCGTTCCTGTCGAAGGCATAGCCGCGGGCTGGTCCTGCCTATGGTCAGAGCCGGTTTCCACCAGTGCGGAAGATTGCGTCCGATCCTGCGTTTCCGTTGCGGCGGCGTCGCCTGGGAGGCCGGTGCCGGCACCGCCGGAAGAAGCCGTTGCGTTGCCGGCTTCGGCGGCGCCTGCGATACCTGTGTCCCCTGGCTCTTCCACTGCGGCCGTTTCGGCCCCGGGGAGGGTAGGGGCGTGGGGCGCGGTGTACTCGGTGTGGTGAACGGGCTGCGAGGCGCCGGCGGTATCCTCTCCGGTTTCGGAAGGCACTGCACCGGACCCGCTTTGCGCGGGCGGGACTGGCGTCGTCGCCGCTGCCCCTTCCCGCTGGGCCGTTGCTTCCCGGTGGGCCGCGCTTTGCCGTGGAGCCTCGCCTTCATGGGCCGGGGCTGAACCTGAAGCCTCCGACCACTGGGTTTCCCATTCAGCCTGATCCTGGATCCGCCGTTCTTCCCGGTCGGCGCCTTGCACGCTTCCGGAGCCTTCCGAGCTCCCGGCGTCTCGCCCGCTGTCAGCGGCGGCTGCGGTACCCACTGAGGAGGACCCCGCACCGCTGCGCTGTGTCCCGGCCGCGGGAACGTCATGGGCCCGGGCGGCAGTCCCGGCCGGCTCGTCGGCGGTGGTGGGGGCTGCAGGTTCTGCCGGGCGCCCGAATCCTGCTGCACTGGCTATACCGGAGGTGCCCGCAGCTTCGGCGGAAGCTGCGGCGCTGCCGCCGGAAAGTGCACCGTCAGTCCGGGTACCGCCGTCGGCGCGGGTCCTTTCGGCCTGCCCGCCGGCCTCGCGCGCAGCAGCGGACTTTTTGGCGTTCAGCCGCCACCAGACAACGCCCGCCAGCACAACGAGCAGAATGATCAAGAAGACAGCTTCCATGGCAATCCCTTCAGTCGGTTTGGCAAGCTCCTTTGCCCGACGCTACGTCGGGTCCACAGTGCTGTCCAGCACTTTGACCTGCAGGGACGTCCTTTTTCGCGGGGCAGTACGTGGCCCGTCCAGGTGAGGGGCAGTGAGGGCGGGATGACCTCGGTCAGACACATCCAGCGGAAGGTGATCCAAACCACAAAAGACCAAGCCGCGAGCAGCGGGTGATCTCATCATTCGAGACGGCAGTCCATCATCTGGTCAGAAATTTCCCGTTTTTGCGCTTAAAGGACGTCGGTCTGTCGTTGCGCCGTTCCGCGGAGCCATAGACTTTCCCCTATGAGTGAGGACACCCTGACGGGAACCGACAACAAGCCTGACATCAAACCGCGCAGCCGGGTAGTAACGGACGGCATCCACGCCGCCCCCGCGCGGGGCATGTTCCGCGCGGTCGGCATGGGCGATGACGACTTCGCCAAGCCCCAGGTGGGTGTCGCCAGCTCCTGGAACGAAATCACCCCGTGCAACCTTTCACTGAACCGGCTTGCCCAGGGCGCCAAAGAAGGCGTCCACGCAGGCGGCGGGTTCCCCATGCAGTTCGGCACCATCTCCGTTTCGGACGGCATCTCCATGGGCCACGAAGGCATGCACTTCTCACTGGTTTCCCGCGAAGTTATTGCCGACTCCGTGGAAACCGTGATGCAGGCCGAGCGCATTGACGGTTCGGTCCTGCTGGCCGGCTGTGACAAGTCCCTCCCGGGCATGCTGATGGCTGCAGCCCGCCTGGACCTGTCCAGCGTTTTCCTCTACGCCGGCTCCATCATGCCCGGCTGGGTCAAGCTCGAGGACGGCTCCGAAAAGGAAGTCACCCTCATTGACGCTTTCGAAGCTGTCGGAGCCTGCGCCGCAGGCAAGATGAGCATGGAAGACCTGACCCGGATCGAAAAGGCCATTTGTCCGGGCGAAGGCGCCTGCGGCGGCATGTACACGGCCAACACCATGGCCTGCATCGGCGAGGCGCTCGGCATGTCACTGCCCGGCTCCGCTGCCCCGCCCTCGGCAGACCGCCGTCGTGATGAATTCGCCCGCAAGTCCGGCGAAGCGGTGGTCAACCTGCTCCGCCAGGGAATCACCGCCCGCGACATCATGACCAAGAAGGCCTTCGAGAACGCCATCGCTGTCACCATGGCCTTCGGCGGCTCCACCAACGCCGTCCTGCACCTGCTGGCCATCGCCCGCGAGGCCGAAGTCGAACTCACCCTTGACGACTTCAACCGCATCGGCGACAGGATCCCGCACCTGGGTGACCTCAAGCCCTTCGGCCGTTACGTGATGACCGACGTCGACAAGATCGGCGGCGTGCCGGTCATCATGCGCGCACTGCTCGACGCCGGGCTGCTGCACGGCGACTGCCTCACCGTCACCGGCAAGACCGTTGCCGAGAACCTCGCGGCGATCAACCCGCCGGACCTGGACGGCAAGATCCTGCGCGCGCTGGACAACCCCATCCACAAGACCGGCGGCATTACCATCCTGCACGGCACCATGGCCCCCGAAGGCGCAGTGGTGAAGAGCGCGGGCTTTGACGCTGACGTCTTTGAAGGCACTGCCCGCGTCTTCGAACGTGAACAGGGCGCCCTCGACGCCCTGGACAAGGGCCGGATCCATGCCGGCGACGTTGTGGTCATCCGCTATGAAGGCCCCAAGGGCGGGCCGGGTATGCGCGAAATGCTCGCCATCACCGGCGCCATCAAGGGTGCGGGCCTGGGCAAGGACGTCCTCCTCCTCACCGACGGCCGGTTCTCCGGCGGCACCACCGGCCTGTGCATCGGCCACGTTGCCCCGGAAGCGGTCGACGGCGGCCCCATCGCGTTCGTGCAGGACGGCGACCGGATCCGCGTGGACATCGCGGCCCGCAGCTTCGACCTCCTGGTGGACGAAGCCGAGCTCGAAACCCGCAAGGTGGGCTGGGAGCCGCTGCCGGCCAGGTATACCAAGGGTGTCCTCGCCAAGTACGCCAAACTGGTGCACAGCGCCTCAACAGGCGCATACTGCGGGTGATACCTTCCCTTTGTGTGAGGCGCTGAGCGCCTCACACAAAGGGCCCCTCGGCATCACCCTTATTAAGCCCTTCCGGGTGGGGGTGATTAGCTGTAGGTTTGATCCCTCCAGCGGAGGGATCAATAAGTGGACAATGACGTCCACATGGTGAGATCGTGCAACGCCTCGTTGACACGTATCTTGCCCAGAGGGAACACTGAACTCATGACTTTCGTTACCGCCGGCACCGTCGTCGTCCTTACCAAGCGCGTGGCACATTAGCCCTGGTAACGAACCGTCACGCGCAAACCCCTCGAAGAGCCGCCAGGCTGAGGGGTTTTTTTATTTCCCGCAGTTTCCAAGAACCACAGATGATCCACAAGGAAGAGTCCGATGAGCAAAGGATCGCCGATCAGCCCCTCGCTGATGGCTACTAAGTCCGCTGGAGCCACCAAGGCTCCGGAACGCGCCGACCGCACGGCTGAGCACGCCGTCGTCGTCGCCGACCTTGCTGCCGCCTCTCCTGTCCTCGGGCCGAACAACGTTGTACCCCCCACGGTGATGACCGGCTCGCAAGCTATTGTCCGCTCGCTCGAAGAACTCGGCGTCGACGATATTTTCGGTTTGCCCGGTGGCGCGATCCTGCCCACCTATGACCCCTTGATGGCCTCCAGCATGAACCACGTCCTGGTCCGTCACGAACAGGGAGCCGGCCACGCCGCGCAAGGCTACGCCATGGTGACCGGGCGGGTGGGCGTCTGTATCGCCACCTCAGGCCCCGGCGCCACCAACCTCGTTACCGCCATCATGGATGCCCACATGGACTCCGTGCCGCTGGTGGCCATCACCGGCCAGGTGTCCAGCGGCGTCATTGGCACCGACGCCTTCCAGGAAGCGGACATCGTGGGCATCACGATGCCCATCACCAAGCACTCCTTCCTGGTGACCGATCCCAACGACATCCCGCACGTCATGGCCGAAGCGTTCCACCTGGCATCCACCGGACGCCCCGGCCCGGTCCTGGTGGACGTTGCCAAGGACGCCCAGGTTGGCCAGATGACCTTCTCCTGGCCGCCCCGGGTGGACCTTCCCGGCTACCGTCCCGTCACCCGCGGACACAACAAGCAGGTGCGCGAGGCTGCCAAGCTGATCGCCGCAGCCCGCAAACCCGTGCTCTACGTGGGCGGCGGTGTGGTCAAGGCCCATGCCTCTGCCGAGCTGCTGGCCCTCGCCGAGGCCACTGGCGCCCCGGTGGTGACCACGCTGATGGCCAAGGGCTCGTTCCCGGATTCCCATCCGCAGCACATGGGCATGCCCGGCATGCACGGCACTGTCTCGGCCGTTACCGCGCTGCAGCAGTCCGACCTCCTGATCACCCTCGGCGCGCGGTTCGATGACCGCGTCACCGGTGTGCTGAAGACCTTCGCACCCCACGCGAAGGTCATCCACGCGGACATCGACCCGGCCGAAATCTCCAAGAACCGCACCGCCGATGTCCCGATTGTGGGATCGGTGAAGGAAATCATTCCCGAACTCACGGAGGCGGTCCGTACCCAGTTCGAGGCCGCCGGCACGCCGGACCTCACCACCTGGTGGGCATTCCTTAACAACCTGAAGGAAACCTACCCGCTGGGCTGGACCGAGCCGGACGACGGACTGACTGCGCCGCAAAAGGTCATCGAGCGCATCGGTGCGCTGACCGGACCCGAAGGCATCTACGTGGCGGGCGTCGGCCAGCACCAGATGTGGGCCGCGCAGTTCATCAAGTACGAGCGTCCGCACGCCTGGCTCAACTCGGGCGGAGCCGGCACCATGGGTTACGCAGTCCCGGCCGCCATGGGCGCCAAGGTGGGGGAGCCGGACCGTGTGGTCTGGGCCATCGACGGCGACGGCTGCTTCCAGATGACCAACCAGGAACTGGCCACCTGCGCCATCAACAAAATCCCCATCAAGGTTGCCGTCATCAACAACTCTTCGCTGGGCATGGTGCGCCAGTGGCAGACCCTCTTCTACGAGGGCCGCTACTCCAATACCGACCTCAACACCGGCCACGACACCGTCCGCATCCCGGACTTCGTCAAGCTGGGGGAGGCCTATGGCTGCGCCTCGTTCCGCTGCGAACGCGACGAGGACATTGACGCCACCATCCAGAAGGCGCTGGAAATCAATGACCGCCCCGTGGTCATCGACTTCGTGGTGAGCCCCAACTCCATGGTGTGGCCAATGGTGCCCGCCGGCGTGAGCAACGACCAGATCCAGGTTGCCCGCAACATGACCCCGGAATGGGAAGAAGAGGACTGACCATGAGCCGCCACACACTCTCCGTCCTGGTTGAAGACAAGCCCGGCGTCCTGACCCGCGTCGCAAGCCTCTTCGCCCGCCGCGCCTTCAACATCAACTCCCTGGCCGTCGGCCCCACCGAAGTCCCGGGCATTTCCCGGATGACCGTGGTGGTCGACGCCGACGGCGACCTCATCGAGCAGGTCACCAAGCAGCTCAACAAGCTGATCAACGTCATCAAAATTGTTGAGCTGACCTCCGAATCTTCCGTACAGCGTGACCACATCCTGGTCAAAGTACGTGCGGATGCCGCAACACGTCTGCAGGTGACCCAGGCTGCAGACCTGTTCCGCGCCTCAGTGGTCGACGTCTCCACCGATTCCGTCGTCATTGAAGCAACCGGCCACCCCGAAAAGCTCACGGCACTGCTCTCAGTGCTGGAGCCCTTCGGCATCCGCGAAATTGTGCAGTCCGGCACCCTGGCCGTTGGACGGGGATCCCGCTCCATGAGTGACAGGGCGTTGCGCTCCGCGTAGGAACCTGCCGGGAACTTCCCGGCAGGGCGCGACGCCCGTAACCGCACCACCACAGAAATATCTACAATCCACTCAAGAGGAGTTACGCAAGTGACTGAAATGTTTTACGACGACGACGCCGACCTGTCGATCATCCAGGGCCGCAAGGTTGCCATTGTTGGCTACGGCTCCCAGGGCCACGCCCACGCGCTGAACCTGCGCGATTCCGGCGTCGAGGTTGTTATTGCCCTGAAGGACGGCTCCAAGTCCGCCGCCAAGGCCGAAGACGCAGGCTTCACGGTCAAGAACGTCGCCGACGCCGCCGAGTGGGCCGACGTCATCATGATCCTGGCACCGGACCAGCACCAGCGCTCGATCTACAACGACTCCATCAAGGACAAGCTGAAGCCCGGCAAGGCCCTTGCCTTTGCGCACGGCTTCAACATCCGCTTCGGCTACATCCAGGCACCGGAGGGCGTTGACGTCATCCTGATCGCTCCGAAGGCACCCGGCCACACCGTTCGCCGCGAGTTCGAGGCCGGCCGCGGCATCCCGGACATCATCGCCGTCGAGCAGGATGCTACCGGCTCCGCCTGGGATCTGGCCAAGTCCTACTCCAAGGCCATCGGCGGCACCCGCGCCGGCGTCATCAAGACCACTTTCACCGAAGAGACCGAAACCGACCTCTTCGGCGAGCAGTCCGTCCTCTGCGGCGGCGTGTCCCAGCTGGTCCAGTACGGCTTCGAAACCCTCACCGAAGCCGGCTACCAGCCGCAGATCGCCTACTTCGAGGTACTCCACGAGCTCAAGCTCATCGTTGACCTCATGTGGGAGGGCGGCATCGCCAAGCAGCGCTGGAGCGTTTCCGACACCGCTGAGTACGGCGACTACGTCTCCGGCCCGCGCGTCATCACCCCCGAGGTGAAGGAAAACATGAAGGCTGTCCTTGCCGACATCCAGTCCGGCGCCTTTGCCAAGCGCTTCATCGAAGACCAGGACAACGGCGGTGCAGAGTTCAAGGAACTGCGCGCCAAGGCCGAGCAGCACCCCATCGAGGCTGTTGGCCGCGAGCTCCGTTCGCTCTTCTCCTGGCAGCAGCAGGACGTGGACTACGTTGAAGGTTCCGCCGCGCGCTAAGGCAGCCCGTCAGGCGCCGCTATAAAGGCAGCAGTGAGGCCGGGTTCACACTTAACAATGTGAGCCCGGCCTTTCCGTCGGCCTAGACTTGTTCCATCCCCAGGACTGCAACGCAGAGGATCAGCCGTGTCAAAACCCGTAGTACTGCTCGCCGAAGAACTTTCCCCCGCCACCATTGAGGCCCTCGGCCCGGACTTCGACATCCGCCAGACCGACGGCGCTGACCGCTCCCAGCTGCTCTCTGCCATCGGCGACGTTGACGCGATCCTGGTCCGGTCGGCTACCCAGGTGGACGCCGAGGCCATCGCCGCGGCGAAGAACCTCAAGGTCATCGCCCGCGCCGGCGTGGGCCTGGACAACGTGGACATCAAGGCCGCCACCCAGGCCGGCGTCATGGTGGTCAACGCCCCCACGTCCAACATCGTTTCCGCTGCCGAGCTCACCGTGGGCCACATCCTGAGCCTGGCCCGCCACATCCCGCAGGCCAGTGCCGCCCTCAAGGACGGCGAGTGGAAGCGCTCCAAGTACACGGGCATCGAACTGTTCGAAAAGAAGATCGGCATCATCGGCCTCGGCCGCATCGGCGCCCTGGTGGCAGCCCGCCTGAAGGGCTTCGACACCAAGATCCTCGCCTACGATCCCTACATCACCTCCGCCCGGGCAGCGCAGCTCGGCGTGCAGCTGGTCACCCTGGACGAGCTCCTGGCGCAGTCCGACTTCATCACCATCCACATGCCCAAGACCCCCGAGACGGTCGGCATGCTGGGGGCGGATGCGTTCAAGAAGATGAAGGAGACCGCCTACGTCGTCAACGTGGCCCGCGGCGGCCTCGTGGATGAGGAAGCCCTCTTCGCTGCCTTGCAGGACGGCGAAATCGCCGGCGCCGGCGTGGACGTCTTCTCCAAGGAGCCCAGCACCGACCTGCCGTTCTTCAAGCTGGACAACGTTGTGGTCACGCCCCACCTGGGTGCCTCCACGGACGAAGCCCAGGAAAAGGCCGGCGTATCCGTGGCCAAGTCCGTCCGCCTCGCACTGGCCGGCGAGCTGGTTCCCGACGCCGTCAACGTCGCCGGCGGCGTCATCGCCCCGGACGTCCGCCCGGGCATCCCGCTGATCGAGAAGCTGGGCCGGATCTTCACCGCCCTCACCCACGACTCCCTGACGCAGTTCGACGTGGAGGTGGCCGGCGAGATTTCCTCCCTGGACGTCAAGGTCCTGGAGCTCGCAGCACTGAAGGGAATCTTCGCCGACGTGGTGACCGAACAGGTCTCCTACGTCAACGCCCCGGTTATCGCCGAGCAGCGAGGCATCAACGTCCGCCTGATCACCACCCCGGAGACCGAGTCCTACCGCAACGTCCTGACCCTGCGCGGGGCCCTCAGCGACGGCAGCCAGATCTCCGTGGCCGGCACCCTGACCGGACCCAAGCAGATCGAAAAGCTGGTGGGCATCAACGGCTTCGAAGTTGAAATCCCCATCAGCGAGCACCTCGTTGTGGTTGCGTACACCGACCGTCCCGGCGTGATCGGCACCATCGGCCACATCCTGGGCATGAACAACATCAACATCGCCGGCATGCAGGTGGCACGCCACGACCAGGGCGGCCAGGTCCTCGCACTGCTGACCATCGACAGCTCCGTGCCCCAGCAGGTCCTGGATGCCATCAAGGCCGGCATCGGTGCCGAGATGGTCCGGGAAGTGGACCTGGAGGACTAACCCAGGGTGGGGGAAACGCCGTAGCGTCGGCCTCCGCTCGGCGCGTCCGGGCGGGGCCACGTATGATTGGCCGGTCTGCTTACAATGGCTGGGTCCTGGTTCGGGACCATGCCGGCAGGCCGGCCAATACCTTTTGCACATCCGTCCGTGATCGTCCACGTCCGCCGCACGCGGACTCGAATGTGCGCACGCAATCCAGGTTTCAGGGAGTTCAATGAACGCCGTCCAGAGGTTCATCAGAAGCAGGGTGCTGCTGTTGACCGCGGCCATCCTGATCGCAGCCATGTGCTTGTCGGTCGTCGTCCAAAGTCAGTCGCAGGCGGCTCTCAGCCGGACCGTGAATGAAAATTCACGGGGCCTCTATGACGTCCTGGTCCAGGCCAAGGCGCCCTCGGGTAGCATGCTGCAGCCCGAGATCGCCAACGGCACCGGGGGCATCAGCTTCGAGCAGCTGGACGCCATCCGGAAGCTGTCCGGCACGTCCGTGGCAGCGCCCATCAGCCTGGTGTCCCGCGTGACCCAGAACCTCGAGGCCCCGCGGCTGGACGCCATGGATTACCTCGGCTACAACGCCGGGCTGGCAGGAACCGCGACGGCGGACCAGGCCGCAGGTGCCACCGCTCCGGCCCAGTGGCCCGCGGCAGAGTCCGTGTTGAGCGATCAAGCGAAGAAATACCGGCTCACGGCCAGCGCCGTCAGTTCCGACGGTGTTTCCGAGCAGACGCTGTTCAAGTCCACCGCCGAAGGCACCCTCGGCAAAGCCAAGCTCGTCGAGCAGCAGGCCGCCGGGGGAAGCAGCATCCGCATCGCGGCCCCCGAAGGCGAAACGGGCATCAAGTTCGCGGCACCGGCGGGCGGTTCAGAGCACAACCTCTTCAACCTGTCCGTGTCACTGCCCCTTGCCCCGGAAGTCACGGAGTCAGTGGTCGCCGTCGATCCTGCCGCCGAACGCGCCCTGCTGGGATCTTCCGGGGATTTCCTTGCCCCGCTGGAAAAGGCTCCGCCAGCCGACGCCCGCAACGCCGGCGCCGTCGGACGGTACCTGGAAGGCCTCTTCACCAACGGCATCGGCCTGGACCAGCTGAAGGAAGGACCTGACTTCCTCGGCGTGAAGCTCAAGTACTGGGCACCTCTGATGACCCAGTACCAGCAGGCCAAGCGCACCGGCCAGCTCACCGCAGACTCCCAGGCCATACCCCTGGTGGTCCGCTCGGGCACATCACTGGACCTGAAGTACAACGTCAAGATCGAAGAAATCGACGGCGCCGGCAAGGTGGTCAAGGACGTCGGAACAGTCTCCAGGTCCTTGGGCCAGGACTACCTGCCGTTCGTCTCCAAGGACCCCTTCGTCCTCTCCTGGCCAGGATCCACGGACCACACATCTCTCCTCGGCGCCGCCGGCAACTTCAACCAGGGGCTCTACACGCCCGCCCAGTGGAGCACCGCTTTCGCTGCGGCCCCGCAGTACACCGACGGCAAAACAGCAGCCAACGGCGCAGTGGACAAGGCTGCAGTGCCCGGCGAATGGGTTACCGTGAACCGGCTGCCCGAAAAGAGCGCCAACGGCACCCCCGTGGACCAGACCCAGCGCGAACCCGTGGACGAGCGGTCCTACCGCGAAAACCTGGAGACCGGCGCGAAGAAGGTCTCGGCTCCGCTGGCCATGGTGTACGGCACCTTCGACCCCTCCGCCGTGGCGAAGGCGGCCGGTGACGTCAACAGGCTGCCCCTCGGCGGCTACGACCCCACCCCGTTCAGCCTGGTCAAGGACGCCGAGGGCAAGGACGTTCCGGCCGCCGAGCTTAAGCCTTCCCTGAGCGCCACCGGGCTTGCCAGCCAGTCCGCCGGCGCCATCACCGATTACTACGGCCTCGCGGCCGCCCGCGGCTACACGCAAAACGCGGCAGTAATCGATGCCGTCCGTGTCCGCGCTGACGCACCCGGAAGCTGGAAGGAGGCCCAGCCGGAGGTTGAAAAGCTGGCCGCCGAGATCCGGAACATGGGCCTGGAAGCCACTGTCGTGGCCGGCTCCGCCCGTGAAGACGCCAGCATCTTCGTTCCCGGCTACTCCAAGGACGACGCCGGCAAGGAGTCGGCCCTGGGCACGGTCCAGCAGTCCTGGGTCCGGCAGAACGCTGCCGACGCCGTGACCGGGTCCCTCTCCGGAACCAACATCACGCTGCTCTTCCTGACGCTGTGCGGGGCTGCACTCCTGACCGGTGCCTCCACCGTGAGCTACATCCGTAAACGGCGCTCCGAAGCCGGAACCCTCCGCGCCATGGGGTGGACCCAGCGCCGGATCCGCAGCTGGGTCCTGGAGGAATTCGGGGTGGGCGCGGTCCTGCTTGCCGTTGCCGGCCTCGTCCTGAGCCTTGTGAGCTGGAGCCTCGCCACCGCCCTGGTGTCCGTTTCCGTCCTGGTGCTGTACGCCGCAGCGGCCTTCTTTGCCGCCCAGCAGCTCCGCCACCGCGATGTCATCGACCAGGAGCCGCAGCATGACGAAAGGCTCATCCCGGTGGACTCGCCGCTGACCTTCGCGAACCGTCAGCTCGGCACCAACAAGTTCAACACGCTGTCCCTGGCTGTTGCTGTCGGCGTCTTCGGCGCCGCCGTGGGCGGGCTGATCGCGCTGCTGATCGACATCCCCCGTGCGGCCGGCGCCAGCGCACTGAGCGGCCTCGCGGCTGCCAGCGTTGCCCTGCCGAGCATCCTTCTGGCGCTCTCCGGCGTGGTGGTGGGACTGGTGCTCACCCTCGTCACCGGGCGGTTTGAACTCAATGCCAAGCGCCAGTACCTTGGCATCCTCGAAGCCATGGGCTGGAACCCGGACATGCTCCGCCAGGTCCGGTTGTTCGAGAATGCGCTGGTGGGAACCGTGGCCCTGCCGCTGGGCGTGCTGGGCGCCCTCGGCATCGGCCTGCTGCTGGCCCCCTACGCCGCCCTGTGGGCAGGCGTGGCCGGGCTCGTGGCTGTACTTTGCTGGATACCGATTGCAACGAAAGTGGTCCAATGACAAACCCGACGAATGTCCAGCGGAGCCGCCGGTCCGGCTCCGGCGACGTCCCCCTGCAGACGCGCGCCAATACCATCGTCAAGGCCGCTGACCACGGGACCCCGCTGGAACTGAGCGACATCACCATCCGCTACGGGGGCGGCAAAGGCGGGGCGGAAGCCGTCAGCGTGGTGGAAGGCTTCGACCTGACGCTGCACGCGGGCGAGATGCACTGCGTCGCCGGCCGAAGTGGCTCGGGCAAGACCAGCATCCTGACAGTCAGCGCCGGACTGACCCTGCCGACGTCGGGCCGCGTCTTCTGGGAAGGCGACTCCCTCGAAAGCATGGGCGACGACGAAATCGCCGACCGCCGTCGGGCACTCATCGGCTATGTGGACCAGGGCGGTGCCCTGATCGACGGGATGAGCGCCCTGGAGAACGTGCTGTTGCCGGCGGTTCCCGACGGCGAAGTGGACCAGCGCCGGGACATGGCCAAGGACCTGCTGGATCTGGTGGGCCTGGGCCGCCGCATGCGGCACCGCCCCGCCCAGCTGTCCGGCGGTGAACGCCAGCGCGTCGCAATCGCCCGGGCACTGATTCTGGGCACCAGGGTCCTCGTCGTGGACGAACCCACGGCGAGCCTCGACCGAGCTTCCGCGAACCGCATTATCAGCATCCTGAAGGACACCACGTCCGATGGCATCGCAGTGCTGGTTGCCTCGCACGACCATGAACTCGTCCGGCTCAGCGATACCCTGACTGAACTGATCTAGCCTGTCCCTCCGCACCGAAGGTAACGTCCTCCCGTGACTGCTTCAGAGAAAACGCCGTTCTACATCACCACGGCCATCACCTACCCCAACGGCGTGCCCCACATCGGCCACGCCTACGAGTACATAGCCACCGACGCCATGGCGCGCTTCAAGCGGCTGGACGGTTATGACGTGATGTTCCTGACCGGCACGGACGAGCACGGGATGAAGATTGCCCAGACCGCGGAAAAGGAAGGCATCACGCCCAAGGAACTGGTGGACCGGAACGCCGAGGTCTACAAGGACGCGCATGCAGCCCTGGGCATCACGTACGACCGCTTTATCCGCACTACTGACCAGGACCACTACGCCGCCTCGCAGGCCATCTGGAAAAAGATGGGGGCCAACGGGGACATCTACCTTTCAAAGTACGAGGGCTGGTACTCCGTGCGGGACGAGGCGTTCTACGGCGAGGACGACACTGTGGTCAAGGACGACGGCGTGCGCTACTCCAAGGAGACGGACACCGAGGTGACCTGGACGGCTGAGGAGAGCTACTTCTTCCGACTTTCGGCCTATCAGGACAAGCTCCTCGCACTTTACGAGGCGCAGCCTGAGTTCGGCGCCCCGCAATACCGCTTTAACGAAGTCATCAGCTTCGTGAAGCGCGGCCTGGAGGACCTGTCCATCAGCCGCACCACCTTCGACTGGGGCGTCCCGGTACCCGGCAACGACAAGCATGTGATGTACGTCTGGGTGGATGCCCTGACCAACTACCTCACCGGTGTGGGCTACCCGGACGTCGACTCAGAGAAGTTCCGGAAGTTCTGGCCTGCCGATGTCCACATCATTGGCAAGGACATCTCCCGCTTCCACGCCATCTACTGGCCGGCCTTCCTGATGAGCGCCGGACTGGACCTGCCGAAGCGGGTCATGATCCACGGCTTCCTGCACAACAACGGCGTTAAGATGTCCAAGTCCCTGGGCAACGTGGTGGCCCCGGCCGACTTCGTGGCACAGTACGGCCTTGACCAGGTGCGGTTCTTCTTCCTGCGCGAGGTGCCGTTCGGAGCTGACGGCAGTTACAACCATGAGGCGATCGTCGGCCGGATGAACGCCGACCTTGCCAACAACTTCGGAAACCTGGCCCAGCGTTCCCTGTCCATGGTGGCGAAGAACTGCGAAGGCAGGGTCCCGGTTCCTGGTGCATTCACGGATGCGGACAACGCGATCCTTGCACAGGCCGGCGGCCTCCTCGAAGCCGCACGGGCAGCGTTTGAAAAGCAGGAATTCAGCCGCGCCCTCGAAGTAATCTGGGGCGTGCTGGGCGACACCAACGCCTACTTCGCCGAGCAGGCACCCTGGGTGCTGCGGAAGACCGACGTCGAACGCATGAACACTGTGCTGTACGTGACGCTGGAAGTCCTGCGCATCGTGGCCATCCTGGCCCAGCCGGTGATGCCAACGGCAACGGCCGCGCTCCTGGAGACCCTGGGTCAGCCCGAAGGGGAGGCCCGGCAGTTCGCCGCCATCGGCACGCGCCTTGCTGCCGGCACGGAATTGCCGGCACCAGCCCCGGTGTTCCCCAAGTATGAGGAGCCTGCGGAAGCTTAAAATGCGTCACGGCGTGCGCCGTGTTCGCATAATGAGACAGCTTGACCAGCATATGGATGACCTCGCTACGCTGAAAGCATGAGCGCATCCTCCATCGATCTTGCAGTTATCCCCGGCGACGGCATTGGCCCTGAGGTCATTGCGGAGGCACTGAAGGTGCTGGAGAAGGCCGTGGCGGCCGAGGGCGTCGAGCTTAAGCAAACGCACTACAAGCTCGGCGCGGAGCATTGGCTGGCCACCGGCGAAACCCTCCCGGACCACGTCCTGGCAGACCTCCGCACCCGGGACGCCATCCTGTTCGGCGCCGTGGGGGCAGCCCCGGGCGACACGCGCATTCCGTCCGGCATCATCGAACGCGAGATGCTGCTCAAGCTCCGCTTCAGCCTGGACCACTACGTCAACCTGCGGCCTTCACGGCTCTACGGAACGGTGGGCAGCCCCCTGGCCAACCCCGGTGTCATCGATTTCATCGTGGTGCGCGAAGGAACCGAAGGCCCGTACGTCGGCAACGGCGGCACCCTCCGCGCGGGCACGCCGCACGAAGTGGCCACCGAAGTTTCGCTGAACACGGCCCACGGCGTGGAGCGCGTGGTCCGGGACGCCTTCCGCCGCGCCAGCCTCCGGGAGCGCAAGCACCTCACCCTGGTCCACAAGCACAACGTCCTCGTCTTCGCAGGCCACCTGTGGAAGCGCACTGTCGAGGCGGTGGCCCAGGAGTTCCCGGAGGTCACGCATGACTACCTCCACGTGGACGCCGCCACCATCTTCATGGTCACTGACCCGTCACGCTTCGACGTGATCGTCACGGACAATCTCTTCGGCGACATCCTCACCGACCTCGCCGCAGCCATCACCGGCGGCATCGGCCTGGCTGCCTCGGGGAACATCAACATGGACCGCACCGCGCCGTCCATGTTCGAACCGGTCCATGGTTCGGCCCCGGACATCGCCGGACAGGGCAAAGCCGACCCCACCGCCGCCATCCTGTCGGCGGCACTGCTGCTGGACCACCTCGGCTTCGCCGCAGCGGCGCGCAGGATTGAAGCAGCAGTAGTTGCCGACGTCGAAAAGCGCGACGACGGGGCACGCAGCACCAGCGCGGTGGGCGACGCCATCGCCGCCGGCCTCTAGCCGCGCCGGGGCCTGCCGGCAACGGGCGTAAGCTTGTCTCGAATCACCAAATGCCGCCTTGCCGTTCAACGCTGAATCCAGGGCGGCCGATCGTGGAGGAACCATGACTCAGACTGCCCACGGCGTCGAATTTAGCCAGCAACTCTCGGCCAACCCGAAGTCTGCTGAAGAGCGTGCAGCCATCCTGGCGAACCCGGGATTCGGCAACTACTTCACCGACAACACCGCCATCGTCGACTACAGCGTGGACGAGAACGGCAACGGCGGCTGGCAGAATGCCAGGATTGAAGCGTACGGGCCGATCGTCCTCGATCCCTCCGCTGCTGTTTTCCACTACGGCCAGGAGATCTTCGAGGGGCTCAAGGCCTACCGCCACGCCGACGGATCCATCTGGACCTTTCGGCCGGAGGCAAACGCTGCCCGCCTGAACAAGTCCGCCCGCAGGCTCGCCCTGCCCGAACTGCCGGCTGAGTACTTCCTCGGCGCCATCCGCGAACTCGTGGCAGCTGATAAGGAATGGGTCCCCAGCGGCGACGGTGAAGCACTGTACCTGCGGCCGTTCATGATCGCCACCGAAGCCTTCCTCGGCGTTCGCGCAGCCCGCGAAGTCTCCTTCCGGGTGATCGCTTCGCCCGCCGGCAACTACTTCGGCGGCGAGCTGAAGCCGGTATCCATCTGGATCTCCCGCGAGTACGCCCGCGCCGGCCGCGGCGGAACCGGCGATGCCAAGTGCGGCGGCAATTACGCTGCCTCCCTTATCGCCCAGCAGGAAGCTGAAGCCAACGGCTGCAAGCAGGTCCTCTTCCTGGACCACTTCAACGATGACGCGGTGGAAGAACTGGGCGGAATGAACGTGTTCTTCGTGCTGAAGGACGGCTCACTGGTGACCCCCGCGCTGACCGGCACCATCCTGGAAGGCGTTACCCGGATGTCCGTCATCCAGGTAGCCAAGGACATGGGCAGCGAAGTCGTCGAGCGCAAGATCACCCTTGAAGAGTGGCGCGACGGCGTTGCCTCAGGTGACATCGCAGAGGTCTTTGCGTGTGGCACGGCGGCAGTGATCACGCCCATCGGTGTTCTGAAGGACGCCACCGAATTCATCGGTTCCGAGGATGCCAAGGCAGGGGAGACCACCATGGCCATCCGCCAACAGCTGCTCGGCATCCAGACAGGCGCCGTCCCCGATACCCACGGCTGGCTCACCCGCCTCGCTTAGTCCCGCTTTTACCTGACTGCAGCAATTACGACGGCGCCTGCCGGGCTCATGCCCGGCAGGCGCCGTTCGTTCTGCAACCCGGAGATTAGCGCCGCGCAGCCTTCCGGGCGGCATTCTTCAGCGCCTTGCGGGATACGGGCTTAAGGGCCTTCCTGGCCGCTTCCTCCTCCAGGGCCCGCTGACGTCGGGCATCAAGGAGGTCATTCCACAGGGTGGTAGCGAAAACTCCCCCGTCCTGGCTGTACAACTCATAGGGATACGAGGCAAACCCAGCCGGGGGAGTGCCGTCAGGAAGCTGTTCGCCCGAGGTCCGGGCCACGGCATCCGCTACCGCCCACGTTTCGGTCAGGTGGGGCACCAGGTTGACTTCCACAAACGCGCTCGGGTCGGCGGATACGGCAGCCCTCTCGAGCAGGATCTCGAGCTGCTGTTCCAGGTGTTCGGCGGCTGCCTCTGCAACTGGCGTCCCGTCATCGGTGGCCTTGGCCAGCACGGCTTCCTGTTCGGCCACCGCTTCCGCCCAGTCGTCTGTGCGGCGGAATGCCTGCCAGGTGGGGAACCAGACCACGGCGCCGGTGGCGTGGTTGTGGATGTGCCGGAGGCCGGTGCTCTTCTCAGTGGCAGCATGGTCATGGCCGGCGGCATCAGCGCCGGCGAGGAGGTCTGCAAGAGTAGTGGTGGTGCTCATTATGTCTGGTCCGCTTCCTGGTGGAGTTGATGTGGTCTTCCGGCGTCAACCCGGTCTGCTGGCTGTTCTATTCCTGCTGGCAAGGGATGTTGGGCCCGCGCTCGGTGCGAAGATAGGAAAGTGACTTCAGCTTCCGGCCCCGTCCTCCAGCGCAGCTCTGGCCTGACCCAGTTCATCCTGGCCCCCAATCCCGGGCCGATGAGCCTGGACGGGACCAACTCCTACGTGCTGCGGGTGCCCGGTTCTGCCGGCGCCGTGGTGGTGGACCCGGGACCGCTGGACGAGGCGCACCTCCAGGCCCTTGCCGGTGCGGGGCCCGTGAAACTGATCCTCATCACCCACCGCCACGCCGACCACACAGCAGGTTCGGCCCGGCTGCACCAGCTGACGGGGGCTCCCGTCCGTGCCGCCGATGGTGTCCACTGCCATGGAAGCGGCACGGCGCTGCAGGACGGGGAGGTACTGTCCGCAGCCGGGGTCGAGGTGAGGGTCATGGCCACGCCTGGCCACACCTCCGATTCCGTGTGCTTCCACCTCCCCGCCGACGGCACGTCCGGTTCCACACTTACCGGGGATACCATCCTGGGCCGCGGCACCACCGTTCTTGACTACCCTGACGGGACCCTCGCGGACTACCTCACGTCGCTGGACAGGCTGGAAGCCTTGGGGCCCGGGACAGTCCTTCCCGCCCACGGTCCAGTACTGCCGTCCCTTGCGGATATCGCCCGCGCCTACCGCAGCCACCGCCTCGAACGGCTGGCGCAAATCCGCGCGGCCCTGGACAGCCTGGGCCGGGACGCGGCCGTAGGTGACGTCGCCGACGCCGTCTATGCCGACGTCGACCCTTCCGTCCGGCGGGCCGCCGAGACCTCTGTTGCCGCCCAGCTTCACTACCTGCGCGGCGGAGCAGCGCCGCAGTAGCGCCGCCGGGGAGCCGGCTGCCGAGACGGTAGGGTAGGAGCCATGCGTATTGCCAGGTTTGTCGTCGATTCTGATCCCCTCTACGGCGTTGTCGAAGGTGACACGGGCAGTGAGGTCATCACTGTTATCCATGGAGACCCCTTCTTCAACGGGGTGGAGCGCACCTCCGTCCGCCACAAGCTGGAAGACGTCCGGCTGCTCGCACCTATCATTCCGCGCAGCAAGGTGGTCGGCGTCGGACGCAACTTCGTGGAGCACGCGCACGAACTCGGCAACGAGGTTCCCGCCCAGCCGCTGCTCTTCCTCAAGCCCAACACCGCTGTCGTGGGTCCCAACGATCCTGTGGTGCTGCCCGAATTCTCCGAGGAAGTCTCCTTCGAGGCGGAACTGTGCGTGGTGATCGGCCGGATCTGCAAGGACGTGCCCGAAGACCGCGTTGACGACGTCATCTTCGGCTATACCTGCGGCAACGACCTCACCGCCCGGGATGTCCAAAAAAGCGACCTCCAGTGGACCCGCGCCAAGGGCTTTGACACGTCGGCGCCGCTGGGTCCCTGGATTGAGACGGACCTTGATCCGGAGGACGTGCAGATCCAGGCCCGGCTCAACGGCGAGCTGCGGCAGGACGGCAGCACCAGCCAGATGATCAGGGGAGTGCGGGAACTCGTCTCCGTTGTCTCCCAGGCGTTCACCCTCCTGCCCGGCGACGTCATCATGACGGGGACGCCGGCCGGCGTGGGCCTAGTGACCGCAGGTGACCGCATTGAGGTGGAGATCGAGGGCATCGGGCGTTTGTCCAACCCCATAGTCCGCCGCTGACCCTTGCCGCGGCGGGCGGCGGGCGGCAGACGGTAAAGTTGAAGCCACTATGACTACTGCTTCTGCGTCGACTGCTGCCTCCATCCCGCCCGTCACCGCGGAGACGCCCGTACGGGTGCGTTTCTGCCCTTCGCCCACCGGCACCCCGCACGTGGGGCTGATCCGTACGGCCCTCTTCAACTGGGCCTACGCCCGCCACACCAAGGGCACCATGGTGTTCCGGATCGAAGACACCGACGCGGCCCGTGACAGTGAGGAAAGCTACCACCAGCTGCTGGACGCCTTGAAGTGGCTGGGCATCGACTGGGACGAGGGTGTGGAGGTGGGCGGCCCGCACGAACCCTACCGGCAGTCGCAGCGCGGCGGCATCTATCAGGATGTGATTGCACGCCTGCGGGACGGCGGGTTCATCTACGAGTCCTACTCCACCCCGGAGGAAATCGAGGCCCGCCACCGCGCCGCAGGACGTGATCCGAAGCTGGGCTACGACGGCTTTGACCGCCACCTGACGGACGAGCAGCTCGCCCAGTACAAGGCCGAAGGCCGGGATGCCGTTCTGCGCCTCCGCATGCCCGACGAGGACATCACCTTTACCGACCTGGTGCGCGGCGACATCACTTTCCGCGCCGGATCGATACCGGACTTCGCAGTGGTCCGTGCCAACGGTGCGCCGTTGTACACCCTGGTCAACCCGGTGGACGATGCCCTCATGGGCATCACCCACGTGCTTCGCGGGGAAGACTTGCTCAGCTCCACGCCCCGGCAGATCGCACTGTACCGTGCGCTGTATGCAGTGGGCGTGGCACAGTACATGCCGGAGTTCGGCCACCTGCCGTACGTGATGGGACAGGGCAACAAGAAGCTCTCCAAGCGTGATCCGGAATCCAGCCTGTTCCTGCACCGGGAGCGCGGCTTCATCCCCGAAGGCCTGCTGAACTACCTCTCCCTGCTGGGCTGGTCCCTGAGCGCCGACGAGGACATTTTCACCGTTGAACAGCTGGTGGAGCATTTCGATATCCACGATGTGCTGGGCAACCCTGCACGCTTCGACCTGAAGAAGGCCGAGGCCATCAACGGAACGCACGTCCGGATGCTGGCACCCGAGGTTTTCCGGGAGCGGTTGGCCCCGTACCTGCGCGCCGCCGACCTGGTGGGCGAGATCCTGACGGACCGCGAAGAGGAAATCCTCACCGAGGCCGCGCCCCTGATCCAGGAGCGCATCACCTTGCTGGGGGAGGCGCCCGAAATGCTGGCATTCCTCTTCAAGGCCGACGACGCCATCGATATCGCAGCTGACGCTCTCAAGGGACTGCCGGAGAACCTGACGGACGTGCTGGACGCCGCGATCGCTGCGCTCGAACCTGTCGGGGACTGGACTCCGGACGCCATCCAGGCAGCCCTGAAGCAGGCTTTGGTCGAGGACCTGGGACTCAAGCCGCGCCTTGCTTTCGGACCGGTACGCACGGCCGTTTCCGGACGCCGCATCTCGCCTCCGTTGTTCGAGTCCATGGTGATCCTCGGCAAGGAGTCCTCCCTCCGCCGGCTCAAGACCTTCCGCGGCTGATGACGGCTCCCAGCCAGGCAAAGGGTGCGGTCCTGGAAACACCCTTCGGCGCAGTCCGTGGCGTGCTGTTCGACATCGACGACACCCTCGTTGACCTCGAATACTCGATGACCACCGCCCTGCGGGAGGTCAGCGAACACCTCCTGCCCGGCCTCGACCAGGCCGGGTGGGAACGGTTCGGGCGGATCTTTACGCACGAAACCACTCACTACTACGACCGGTACCTGGCCGGCGAGCTGACGTTCAACGAACAGCGCCTGCTCCGCGGCCGCGCCGCGCTGGGACATTTCGGGGTTGAGCTTGCGGGCGAGCAATCGCACCAGTGGCTTAACGCCTACATGGAAAAACAGCCCGCGTACGTAAAGCCCTTTCCGGATGTAATGCCGTTGCTGGACAGGCTGGACCGGGCGGGCGTCCCCTACGGTGCGGTCAGCAACAATGTCCACGATTACCAGCGTGCCAAGCTGGACGGGGCAGGACTTGAACGCGTGCGCCGCCTCGTTGGAACCGACACGCTGGGCGTGGCCAAACCGGATCCGGCCATTTACCTCGAAGGGGTACGGCTGCTGGGCACGGATCCTTCCCACACCTTGTATGTCGGCGACAACCGCCTGCTTGATGCCGAGGGCTCGACGGCGGCCGGCCTCCTTGGTGTGTGGCTGAACCGGGCGGGGGAGATTGTGCCGGACTTCGACGGCGGCATGGTGGCATCCCTGGCTGAACTGGTCAGCTAGGTCACACCGGGCCGATTTGTGCGAGCCGGAAGTCTCGGGTAAAGTAATTTCTCGTGCTGAGGCGCACGGAGCAGGGAAGAAGCCCTGAAAACCGGCCCGGAAGTGCCATTGGGATATGGTGTAATTGGCAACACTACGGTTTCTGGTACCGTCATTCTAGGTTCGAGTCCTGGTATCCCAGCTCTGTTGAAAGCCCGCCAGCGGGCAGGAAAACAGACGGTTTCAGCCGGTCCGCCGATTTGAAACCGAAGCGAAGTGTGTGAAAGAATCACTGAGCTTGACCAGCGGAAACGCTGGTTGGAAGTACGGAAAAGTACACGGCCCCATCGTATAGCGGCCTAGTACGCCGCCCTCTCACGGCGGTAACGCGGGTTCGAATCCCGCTGGGGTCACCAACGAAAAGGTCCCGGGCAGACGCCCGGGACCTTTTTTGTTTGCTCCTGATGCATCGACCCAAAACCTGGGATCGCTCCATCACCTCCCGCATCAAATTGGGGGACGCTCCATCACCTCCCGCATCAAATTGGGGGACGCTCCATCACGTCCCGCATCAAATTGGGGACGCTCCATCACCTCCCGCACTATATTGGGGGACGCTCCATCACGTCCCGCATCAAATTGGGGGACGCTCCATCACGTCCCGCATCAAATTGGGGGACGCTCCATCACCTCCCGCATCAAATTGGGGACGCTCCATCACCTCCCGCACCAAATCGGGAAACGCTCCATCACTTTCGGAAATCTTCCGGGGAACGCCCCGGCGCGCTGCCCGCGCCAGCACCGCCGTCGAACCGCATCAGGAGGTGATGGGGCGTTGCAGGGAAAGCTGCAGGAGGTGATGGGGCGTTGGAGGGAAACCATGGCGGCAGATACTTTTGGAGGTCTGTTGGTGTGATGGAACAGGACCGAGGCTGTTCTGAACTGGCATGATGATTCTGTGACCTCCCGGAACGAGCAGGACTTACCGCACGATCCAGAGCCAACACAGTCATCGATGGCGGCTGTGGCCCTGCTGGAACAGGTGCGCGGTGATTTGGCCACTGCGGTGCTGCCGTTGGCCTTGCCCGGGGCGGAACAGGCCAGGGGTGATGCGGCGAACGCTCTTGCCCAGCTCCATGACTACATCCTCCCGCGCTACCGGAGCCTAGACGCTCCGCTGCTGGCCGTCGTCGGCGGTTCCACCGGGGCGGGCAAGTCAACGCTCGTCAACGCCCTCGTGGGCCACCCGGTGACCCGGTCTGGAGCCATCCGCCCCACCACAAGGCAGCCCATCCTCCTGCATCATCCGTCAGAGGCGGCCTGGTTTGAGGGCCAGCGCGTCCTGCCCACCCTTAGCAGGATCCGCGGATACGTCACCAGCAGCCCCGTCCCGGCTACGAGTGCAGGGCCCGTCCCGGACCCGGGTGCAATGTCCTCACTTGTCCTGGTAGCCGACCCCGCACTCCCCGAGGGAATCGCACTCCTGGATGCCCCCGACGTCGACTCCATCTCCGACGACAACCGGAAGCTTGCGGGGCAGCTGCTCGCCGCGGCGGATCTGTGGGTCTTCGTCACCACGGCCAACCGCTATGCCGACGCTGTTCCCTGGAAATTGCTCCTGGACGCAGCCGGCCGCGACATCATGGTGGCTGTGGTGCTGGACCGGGTGCCGCCGGGGGCGGAAGCTGAGGTCAGCGAGGACCTGCGCGGCCTCCTGGACCGCGAAGGCCTGGCTGCCGCCCAACTATTCATGATTCCGGAAACAGCACTCGACCCGCTGGGCATGCTTCCCTCCGGCATGGTCCTTCCGCTGCGCACTTGGCTTGGCAATCTCGCCGCCGATTCCGCCGGCCGTTCCGAAATCGCCCGCCGCACCCTCAACGGGACGGTCAGGGCCCTGGCCGGCCGGGTTGCCCTGGTGGCCCAGGCGGCGCGGGAGCAGCAGCAGGCGGCACACAACCTCGAGACTGCCGCCGTTTCGGCCTACAACGGTGCAGCCGCCCGCATCCTCGACGCCACCAGGGACGGCTCACTCCTTCGCGGCGAAGTGCTGGCACGCTGGCAGGACTTTGTGGGCACCGGAGAGTTCTTCCGGACCCTGGAACAGAACGTCGGCCGGTTTCGGGACCGGATGGGCGCCTTCTTCCGGGGTGAACCGCCACCCGCTATCCGCGTGGAAGCAGCCATCGAGACGGGCCTGCAGGCCGTCATCGTGGACGAAGCGGCCAATGCCGCCGAGGACACGGACCAGCGCTGGCGGACCGACCCCGCCGGACGCCATCTGCTGGGAACGGACGATCTTTCCGGGACAACTCCCGGCTTCGAGGACCGGGCCGCCGCCGAAATCAGGGCCTGGCAGGAATCCCTGATGGAACTGATCCGCACCGAGGGCCAGGGAAAGCGGACCCAGGCCCGCTGGCTGTCCTTCGGGATCAACGGGCTGGGGGCCGCCCTGATGATCGTGGTGTTCTCGATGACGGCCGGGCTGACCGGACTCGAGGTAGGAGTGGCGGGTGGAACCGCCGTTGTGGGCCAGCGGCTGCTTGAGGCGGTTTTCGGGGAGGACGCCGTCCGGCGCATGGCGGAAAAAGCCCGGGAGGACCTCTACACCCGCTGCCAGCGGCTGCTGCAGGACGAACAGCAGAAGTTCCTGTCCCGGCTTCCGGAACGCGACGACAGTTCCGCCCAGTCCCTCGCAGCGCACTCGGACGCGCTGTCCCGGCTGGCGGACACCGCATGAGCCGCCACAGCGACACCCGTGATTCATCACGGCTGGACCGCAGGCTGTCGGCCCTTAACGACGCCCGGGAGCTGGGCGAAGGCGTCCTCCCGGACGAATCGCTCCAGGAAGTGTTCAGTGTGCTGGAGCGTGCCAGCTCGCGGCGGTCGCTGTCCGCTGACCACACGGTGGTGGGATTCTTCGGCGCCACCGGCAGCGGAAAGTCTTCCCTGTTCAACGCCGTCAGCGGAGCGGAAATCGCGACGGCGGCGGCCCGGCGTCCCACCACATCGGAACCTTTGGCGGGGGTGTGGGGAGCGGAGGGCAGCGAGCCGCTGCTGGACTGGCTGGAGGTCCGGAACCGCCACCATGCGGCAGCCGTGGAAGGTTTCGCCGATGAAGGCACCGGCTTGATCCTGCTGGACCTGCCGGACTTTGATTCCACCAAGGCAGCAAACCGTGAAGTGGTCCAGCGGATGGTGGGGCTCGTCGACGTCCTGGTGTGGGTCCTTGATCCCCAAAAGTACGCCGACGCGGCGGTCCACAACGACTTCCTGTCCCGGCTGGCCTCGCACGGGGCCGTCACACTGGTGGTGCTCAACCAGGTTGACCGTCTTCCCGTCCACGACGTGCAGCCTGTACTGGAATCCCTGCGGTCCATCCTTGCCCGCGACGGCCTCGCAAAAGTCCAGGTTCTCGCGGCTTCCGCACTCACCGGGACAGGGGTGGATAAGGTGCGGGAGGCTATCCAACGTGTTGCGGTGAAGCGCAAAGCCCAGTCGCAGCGGCTCGCTGCAGACATCACCCGGGCTTCAGCGTATTTGGGAGCGGTGTCCGGTCACGGCGAGGCCGCTGGAGTCCGGTCCAGCGCGAAGACACGTCTTGCCGACGAGTTGGCCGTGGCGGCGAATGTGCCGGCTGTGGTCCAGGCAGTACGCCAGTCCTACAGGCTCGAGTCAGTGAAGCGGACGGGCTGGCCTGTCACGCGGTGGCTTTCCCGGTTCCGGCCCGACCCCCTGCGGCGGCTCAACCTGCGTGGCACCGCACCGTCGGAGTTGAACCGGACCTCGCTGCCGCCCGCCGGCGCGCCGGAACGCGCCCGGACCGACGCAGCGGTGCGGGAATTTGCCGACGCCGCCAGTGCGGGCGCTCCCGGCCCGTGGCGGGCAGCCATTCGGAGTGCCGCGCGGGAGGGCCGGGAGCGGCTGCCCGATGCACTTGACCAGGCCATTGCCGGAACTGACCTCGCCGCCAACCGAAAATCCTGGTGGTGGGGCTTGTTCAACGTGGTGCAATGGCTGGCCCTGCTCACGGTACTGGGAGGCCTGGTCTGGCTCGGCGTGCTGGCAGCCCTAGGCTACTTCCAGCTGCCCGTACCGGAGGTGCCCAGGGTGGAGGGCTGGCCGGTCCCTACGCTGATGATCGCCGGCGGGGTGGTCCTCGGGATTTTCCTGGCCCTCACGGGCCGTTTCATTGCCGCGGCCGCCGCCAATGCCCGGGCAGCGCGGGCCCGGAAACGGCTGAACTCTGCGGTTGCCGTAGCGGCCCAGGAACTCGTAGTGGAACCCGTGGAGGTTGAAGTCAGCCGGCTGGCAGCCTTCAATGCGGCCCTGAAGGCGGCGGCCGGGTAGACGTAGCGGACCGTCCCGGCGGCAGTCAGCGGCCGGCTGCCTCAAGGTCCGCGGCGGCGTCCCTGACCTTGATGAGGGTGCGCAGGTTACGTGTGGTGGTGGAGGCCTTGAATCTGGACTTGGCCGTGATTTTACTGAACGGGCTCTCCAGCGTTCCGCCGGCGGGTGCCAGCCAGGCCAGCGCCTCGCGGCCCAGCCTCTTTTGCTCCGCGCCCTCCAGCGCGGCTCCGGCTGCCTCAAGTTCGTCCAGCATGCCAACATCGGAGGAGAGGGTGATGTAGGTGTGGGTGGACTTATCGTCGTCCGGGTAGGGGCAGGCCGCCACCAGTTCGGCCACCCGGGCGGCGTCCAGGACCACCACCCAGGCGTCGTAGCCGAAGGTGTCCCGGAGGCATTTTTCGCAGTCCCGTTTTACTGCGGCGGCGTCCGAGGTACTGGTCAGCACGACGTTGCCGCTGGCAAGCAGGGTCCGGGCATCCGGAAAACCTGCTGATTTGAGCGCGTCCCTGAGCTCTGCCATCTTGATGTTGATGCCGCCCACGTTGATGCCGCGAAGAAACACTGAGTAGCTGCCCATGGCGAAAATCCTAGCCCCAGCAGCAAAGCCCCGAGGGGTCAGCCGGTGTTCCTGGCGTGAGGCGTGTCCTGCGTCAGTCGTTGTTCTTGCGGAGCGCCTCGGTGAGGATGCGGGCGGCGTTGCAGACCACTTCCGCATGCAGCCGCCCCGGCTGGCGGGTGAGCCGCTCGATGGGACCGGAAATTGAAACCGCCGCAATCACACGGCCGGACGGTCCGCGCACCGGTGCAGACACGGAGGCGACCCCCGGCTCGCGTTCACCGAGGCTCTGGCCCCAGCCCCGCCGTCGTACTCCTGCCAGGACCGTCGGTGTGAAGCGGGCGGACTGCAACCCTTCAAGCAGGCGGTCGTGGTCCTCCCAGGCAAGCAGCACCTGCGCGGCCGACCCTGCCTTCATGGACAGCTGCGTGCCTACGGGAATGGTGTCGCGCAGGCCGATGGGGCGTTCGGCAGAGGCTACACAGACGCGCCAGTCGCCTTGGCGGCGGAAGATCTGGGCGCTCTCGCCGGTGGCATCGCGCAGCTGCATCAGCACGGGGCCGGCGGATGCGATCAAACGGTCTTCGCCCGCAGCCGACGCCAATTCCACCAAGCGGCTTCCCAGGACGAAGCGGCCCTGGATGTCGCGGCTCACCAGCCGGTGATGCACCAGGGCCAGGGCGAGGCGATGGACGGTGGGCCGGGCCAGTCCGGTTGCCGCCACCAGCTGCGCCAGCGTGGTGGGACCGGCCTCAAGCGCATCAAGCACATGGGCCGCTTTATCAATGACGCCGACTCCACTAGAATTGTCCATGTAATGATATTGCCGTCTCAGTATCTGAGATGCAAATCTTTCGGCTGGCGCGGTGCGAGCCGTACTGGTTCAGTGGATCTCATCAGCCAAACAGCAGTGAAGGGAGATGGCCATGGCAAAGACATTGGCCGAGAAAGTCTGGGACGCGCACGTGGTGCGCAAAGGCGACGGCGACGGAGCCAACGCCCAGCCGGACCTTCTCTTCATCGACCTCCACCTTGTCCACGAGGTCACGTCTCCGCAGGCGTTCGAAGGCCTGCGCCTGGCCGGCCGCCCGCTGCGCCGCCCGGACCTGACCATCGCCACGGAGGACCACAACACTCCCACGCTGGACATCGACAAGCCTATCGCCGATCTCACCAGCCGCACGCAGATCCAGACCCTGCGCAACAACTGCGCCGAGTTCGGTGTCCGGCTGCATTCCCTCGGGGACGCGGAGCAGGGCATCGTCCACGTGGTGGGTCCGCAGCTGGGCCTCACCCAGCCGGGAATGACAGTTGTTTGCGGCGACTCGCACACCTCCACCCATGGCGCCTTCGGGGCGCTGGCCATGGGCATTGGAACCTCCGAGGTGGAACATGTGATGGCCACCCAGACGCTCTCGCTGAAGCCGTTCAAAACTATGGCCATCAACGTGGAAGGCACGCTCCGTCCGGGCGTCACGGCCAAGGACGTCATCCTGGCCGTTATCGCCAAGATCGGTACCGGCGGCGGCCAGGGCTACGTCCTGGAATACCGCGGCTCCGCCATCCGCGCCTTGTCCATGGACGCCCGCATGACCATCTGCAACATGTCCATCGAGGCCGGTGCCCGCGCCGGAATGGTGGCGCCGGATGAAACCACGTACGAGTACATGCAGGGCCGTCCGCACGCGCCGCAGGGCGCGGACTGGGACGCCGCCGTGGAGTACTGGAACACGCTGCGTACCGACGACGACGCCACCTTTGACGTGCAGGTCGACCTGGATGCCGACACCCTGGAGCCTTTTGTCACCTGGGGCACCAACCCCGGCCAGGGCGTCTCCCTGTCCGAATCCGTGCCCTCTCCGGAGGACTTTGGCGACGAGAACGCCAAGGCTGCTGCCGAGCGCGCCCTGCAGTACATGGGCCTTGAGGCCGGCACGCCGATGAAGGACATCCGGGTGGACACAGTCTTCCTGGGCTCCTGCACCAACTCCAGGATGGAAGACCTTCGTGCCGCTGCGGACATTATCCGCGGGCGCCAAAAGGATCCGAACATCCGGATGCTGGTGGTCCCCGGCTCGGCGCGCGTCCGCCTGGAAGCCGAAGCTGAGGGCCTGGACAAGGTCTTCAAGGACTTCGGTGCAGAGTGGCGTTTCGCCGGCTGCTCCATGTGCCTGGGGATGAACCCGGACCAGTTGGAGGTGGGGGAGCGTTGTGCCTCCACGTCCAACCGCAACTTCGAAGGGCGCCAGGGCAAGGGCGGCCGGACCCACCTGGTGTCCCCGGTGGTGGCCGCAGCCACGGCTATCCGCGGCACCCTGAGTTCGCCGTCGGACCTTGATCCGGCCCCCGAGTCCGCCGCCATCCGTACCGACGCAGCCTAGGAGACGCCATGGAAAAGTTCACTACCCACACCGGAACCGGCGTCCCGCTGCGCCAGAGCAACGTGGACACGGACCAGATCATCCCCGCTGTCTACCTCAAGCGCATCACCCGCACGGGCTTCGAGGACGCCCTGTTTTCGGCCTGGCGCAAGGACCCCTCCTTCATCCTGAACCAGGAACCGTTCAACACGGGTTCCGTCCTGGTGGCGGGCCCTGACTTCGGCACCGGCTCCTCGCGTGAACATGCAGTGTGGGCCCTGAAGGACTACGGCTTCAAAGCTGTGCTCTCGTCCCGGTTCGCCGATATTTTCCGCGGCAACTCCGGCAAGCAGGGCCTGCTGGCCGCGGAGGTGGCGCAGGACGACATCGAACTGATCTGGAAAGAGCTCGAGAACGCTCCCGGCACCCAGGTCACCGTGGACCTCGTGTCCAAGACGGTGGTGTGCGGCAACATCGTGGCGCCGTTCAATATCGACGATTACACCCGCTGGCGCCTCCTCGAAGGCCTGGACGATATCGGGCTGACCCTCCAGCACGAGGCGGACATCACTGCATTCGAGGCCACGCGCCCTGCCTTCCTGCCGAAAACCCTGCCGGCACGCCTTTCCTGAGGGGGCGGAAGTACCTCTGACCGCGCGACGGCGGTCCGCCACGCCCTGCCGCCGTCGCCCGCGTATTTCGGTTCGGTAACGCGACCTCCTATGCTTGGTTGGAGCCTTTGCAAGGTTTTGGGGGCTAGTTATGGTGAGGAAACCGGTATATGAGTAGTGTTCTGACAATCCGCGGCGGCGTCCCGCTGACAGGCCGCGTTACCGTCCGTGGAGCGAAAAACCTCGTTCCCAAGGCGATGGTGGCAGCGTTGCTGGGCAACGAACCGTCCGTGTTGCGGAACGTGCCGGAGATCAAGGACGTTGAGGTAGTCACCTCCCTCCTGCAGCTCCACGGCGTGACAGTCGTGAAGGACCCCGTCAACGGGGACCTCACGTTGGACCCGAAAGCCGCCAAGACGGCGCCCAGCACTGCGATTGACGCCCACGCCGGCGACTCCCGGATTCCCATCCTGCTCTGCGGGCCACTGATCCACGCCATCGGCGAAGCATTCATTCCGGACCTCGGCGGCTGCAAGATCGGCGACCGCCCCATCGACTACCACCTTGATGTGCTGCGCCAGTTCGGCGCCGTGGTGGAGAAGCGGCCCGGCGGCATCCATATTTCCGCTCCCAAGGGCCTGCACGGCGCGAAGATTTCCCTGCCCTACCCGTCCGTCGGCGCCACGGAGCAGGTGCTCCTTAGCGCCACCCGCGCCGATGGCATCACGGAACTTTCCGGGGCTGCAACCGAGCCGGAGATCATCGACCTGATCGCCGTGCTGCAGAAGATGGGCGCCATTATCAGCGTCCAGACGGACCGCACCATCCGCATCGAAGGCGTCCGCGACCTTGGCGGCTACAACCACCGCGCGCTCTCGGACCGCAACGAATCGGCGTCGTGGGCTTCTGCCGCACTGGTCACCAAGGGCGACATCTACGTTGAAGGCGCCTCCCAGCGGGACATGATGACGTTCCTGAATACCTACCGCAAGGTGGGCGGCGGCATGGACATCGGCGAGGACGGTATCCGCTTCTACCACCGCGGCGGGAAGCTCAACCCCCTGGTCCTGGAAACGGATGTGCACCCCGGTTTCATGACTGACTGGCAGCAGCCGCTGGTGGTGGCGCTGACCCAGGCCGAAGGTGTCTCGATCGTCCATGAGACCGTGTACGAAAACCGCTTTGGCTTCACCGACGCACTGATCCGCATGGGCGCCAGCATCCAGGTGCACCGTGAATGCCTGGGCAGCGTGCCGTGCCGGTTCGGCCAGCGGAACTTCCTGCACTCCGCAGTGATCTCCGGCCCTACCCAGCTCAAGGGAACCGACATCGACGTGCCGGACCTCCGCGGCGGTTTCAGCCACCTGATTGCGGCCCTCGCTGCTACGGGAACCTCCCGGGTTACGGGAATCGACATCATCAACCGGGGCTACGAGCGCTTCACCGAAAAGCTGGCGCGGACTGGGCGCCGACTTCGACATCACCCCCACGAAGTAGCGGTACCAACGTGAAGGAATCGGCCAAGAGCAGGGCCACGTTCATGTTCATCGCCGGCGTTGTCCGCCCCTTGATGACCGTCATGATGAGCAAAAAGTGGGAGGGGACGGAGAAGCTTCCCGCCGGCGGGTTTATTGCCGCCCCCAACCACTGCACCGAAATTGATCCGCTCGTGGTGGGCCACATGCTGTACAACCAGAAGCGTGCCCCGCACTTCCTGGCGAAGGCCGGCCTGTTCAAGGTGCCCGCCCTGGGCTGGCTGCTGCACGCCACCAAGCAGGTTCCGGTGGAGCGTTCGACGGCGGGAGCGAACCGCTCGCTGCAGGTCGCCCAGGAGATTGTTGCCGAGGGCGGCGCCATCATCATCTATCCGGAGGGCACGCTGACGCGCGACCCTGACCTATGGCCCATGAAAGGCCACACCGGCGCGGCGCGCCTGGCCCTTGAGGGCGGCATTCCCGTGGTTCCGATCGCGCATTGGGGCGCGCACGAGGTCTTCCCGCGTTACGGTAAGCGGTTCCACATCTTCCCGCGCAAGCAGTCCCGGGTAGTGGTGGGTGATCCTGTAGACCTCAGCGCTTTCTCCGGCCGTCCCCTGGACAAGGCCACGCTCACCGGGGCCACCGACGCCATCATGGACGCCATCACCAGCCTCCTCTCGGAGCTCAGGGGAGAGCAGCCCCCGGCGGTGCGTTGGGATCCGGCCAAGCAGCAGCAGTCAAAGCACGGGCGCTTCGTGGACCGCGGGCAGCAGACCGGCGAACGGACGCCCGGTGATTCCTGAGGGGGACCGCGGCGGGTCCGCCCGTTCCGTTGCCGTGCTCGGTGCCGGCTCCTGGGGAACCACGTTTGCGAAGATTCTGGCGGATGCCGCCACCGCGGCCGGTGAGCCGCGTGCCATCCGGCTGTGGGGCCGCCGCAGTGAGGTGGTGGAGGAAATCAACACCGTCCACCGCAACAGCCAATACCTGAAGGACATCGCCCTCCCGGAGAGCATTACGGCCTCCACCGAGGTCCGTGATGTGCTGGACGGGGCGGACCTGGTGGTCCTGGCGGTGCCGGCGCAGTCCCTGCGTCCGCAGCTGCGCGGATGGACGGACATGATTGCCCCCGGTGCCATGGTGGTCTCACTGATGAAGGGCCTGGAACTGGGCACGGACGCCAGGATGAGTGAAGTCATCAGCGAGGAACTGGGCGTTCCCACCGAGCGCATCGCGGTCGTTTCCGGTCCCAACCTGGCCATGGAGATCGCCCGCGAGGAGCCCACGGCATCCGTGGTTGCCTGCACTGATTCTTCTGCCGCCGGCTGGATCGCGCGCAGCTGCACTGCACCTTATTTCAGGCCCTACACCACGGCGGACATTGTTGGGGTGGAAATCGGCGGCATCGTCAAGAACGTCATCGCGCTGGCAGTGGGTATTTGCGAGGGCCGGCAAATGGGGGACAACACCAAGGCATCAGTTATCACCCGCGGCCTCGCGGAGACCTCCCGCCTGGCGCTGGCCCTGGGTGGCGAAGCGAAAACCATGGCCGGCCTGGCGGGGCTTGGCGACCTGGTGGCCACCTGCTCCTCACCTCTCTCAAGGAACCACACGGCCGGACGGCTGCTCGGCCAGGGCCTGACGCTGGACGAAGTGGGCCAAAAAATGACCCAAACGGCCGAAGGCATTAAGTCCGGCCAGGCCGTGCACGAACTCGCAGCAAAGCTCGGTGTCGAAATGCCGATCACGGCCGCCGTCGTCGCCGTGCTGGCAGGCAAGCTGTCCGTTGACCAACTGGGGCCTGTCCTGCTGGCCCGGGAACTGAAACCTGAAGGCGATTACTGACCATGTCCCACGACGAACTGACCGCAGCAGAGCCGGCCGGCGGGGCAAAGCCCCGGGTGGCAGTACTTTTCGGCGGACGCTCGAGCGAGCATGCCGTGAGCTGCGTTACCGCTGCCGGCGTCCTTGGTGCCATCAACAAAGACAAGTATGAGGTGATCCCCATCGGGATCGCCAAGACGGGGCAGTGGGTCCTTGCTGCCGGTGACACCGCACAGTGGTCCCTCGCCGCTTCCTCGCTTCCGGAGGTGGCCCCGTCGGAGAAAACAGTGACGCTCGCCCAGATCGGCGGCGAACACCAGCTGATCGTGGCTTCCCCGAACGAGGTTCCGCAGGAGCTTGGAGCCGTGGACGTGGTGTTCCCGCTGCTGCACGGCCCGTTCGGTGAGGATGGCACCATCCAGGGGCTCCTGGAACTCTCGGACACCAGGTACGTCGGAGCCGGCGTCCTGGCCTCCGCTGTGGGCATGGACAAGCACTTCATGAAAGTGGTTTTCGAAGCGGCCGGCCTCCAGGTGGGCCCCTATATCTCGGTGACCGACAGGCAGTGGCGCAAAGATGCGGAGTCCGTGCGGAAACAGGTGGACCGGCTCGGTTTCCCCGTCTTCGTCAAGCCGGCGAGGGCAGGCTCTTCCATGGGTATTTCCAAGGTGGACTCGCTGGACGAGCTGGATGCTGCCATCGAGGAAGCACGGCGGCACGACCTCAAACTCGTCATCGAAGCGGGAATTGTTGGCCGTGAGATTGAATGCGCAGTGCTGGAAGGCAGGGGCGCCGATGCTCCCCGCACCTCCATGCCCGGCGAGATCTCCGTGGCCGGCGGCACTCACGAGTTCTACGACTTCAACGCGAAGTACGTGGAGGACGGTGCCGCAGCGCTCAGCTGCCCCGCAGAGCTGCCCGAGGAAGCCATCGCCAGGGTGCGTGAACTTTCGGCGGCCGCTTTTGACGCCGTGGGTGCCGAGGGATTGAGCCGGGTGGATTTCTTCTACACCCCGGACGGCCACTTGATCATCAATGAGATCAACACCATGCCGGGCTTCACCCCCAAGAGCATGTACCCGCAGATGTGGGCTGCCTCCGGCCTGGGCTACGCTGACCTGATCGACGAACTCATCTACCTGGCCTTGAACCGGAAGACGGGCCTGCGCTGACCTACTGGCTTTTCGGCAGGTTCTGCAGTTCTTCCTGGCCCACGCAGTTCCGGCCGGCCGGGACCTCCGCTGCGGCAGCGGCGAGGTCGGCAAGAACCGTGGCGGAACTGATCTTGTCCGGGTCCATCAGGATCTCCGTGGCGGGCTCCCGGCCATACGTGGTGAGCGTCCACACGGGGTCGCCTTCTTTGATGACCCAGTCGATCCCGTTGACGGTGACGCACCGGTCGGTGGTGGGTCCCGGCACGTTCACGCCGCAGCGCAGGACCACCAGTGAGGGATCGCCCCAGGCGGCAGTGGCCTGGCTGTTCGTCTTGCGCAGCGCAGAGTCTCCAATGGCCTCGGGGAGCGCCACCATCATGGGAGCACATGCCGGGTTAGCCGCATCCTTGGCAGCCGGTACGTCCACCACCGGCGCGCAGGCGGCCAGGGGGAGGGCTGCAAAAGCCCCGATCAATACGGTCCTGGCAGCGCGGGCGGTCAGGGAAGTATGGCGGCGGTGCATCCCTCCATCATCCCGGCTGGGATGCGGCAAGACCAATCGCCGGCGCGCTTGTCGGCGGCTCCTGCCGTGCGCGCGCCCGTCTTCGATGCCGCCGAGCCCCCTATAAGGTGGTTTCACCATGAAAAAGACTGCGATTGCCCAGTTGTCCCGCGGGGAGTCAATGGAAAACGAGGCGTCGTTCCCTGCCCGCCGGCGAGGCGTTAGTGCAGCAGGCTGGCTGCTTGCAGTCGTTGGCCTTAGCTTCCTGGCCTGGTTCCGCCTGCCCGAAGTTACGCGAGGCACCGTTTGGGCTGAGGATGCTGTGGTCTTCCTGGCCGACGCCATGTCATCCGGGCCCTGGCAAAGCATCGTGACTCCCTATGCAGGCTATTTGCACACCGTTCCACGCCTCGTAGCGGCCATCGCCTACTCCGTAGGTCCCATTGAGGCCTACGCCACGATGATGTCCTTCACAAGCTGCATGGTGGTTGCAGCCGTCTCTGTCGGCTCCTATGTCCTGTCCGGCCAGCTCTTCCAGCACCGCAGCTACCGTCTGATGGTGGCGATGATACCGGTGCTTGTGCCTGTTGGGCCTTTGGAAGTGCTGGGCAACGCCGCCAACCTCCACTGGTACATGCTCTGGTTTTGCCCATGGCTCCTCATCTATCGTCCGCGGACCTGGTATTCAGGCCTTGCCGTCTTCGCCGCGATGCTGGCCGCCGCAACCACCGAGATTCTTGTCGCTTTCTTTCTCCCCCTGGCCATCTGGTCCGCTTTTAGGAAGAGGAACTACTGGGCGCCCGCCGCATTGGTCCTCGGGAGCGGCCTCCAGCTCGTAGCAACCATCGTCGCGCCCCGGTACTCGGCTGCACCACAGGTCGACGCAGCCGAGCCGTTGTCCATCCTGTACGGCTTTTTGCTCCAGGCGGTGGGGTCCATGTGGGTGACGGATGCGCATACGATGGCGCTCAACGTTGCCACCTTTGGTGGCTACGCCGTTGCTGTTCCGTGCGCCGTCATCGTCGGCCTGCTTGCTTACATCCTTGTGTTCGGCCATCCCCGCTGGAGGGCGGTGGCACTGTATGCATTTGCGGCAGCCGCGGCCTGTTGGACGGCAGCAACTGTCCTGAACCCCCCACCCTCACCCGAGTTCGACTTTCCCAATTTCACGCGGGAAGAGTGGCTGACCGTCTTCACCTTCTTCCGTTATGCAGCGGCCCCGTCAATGTTTCTGCTGGTCCTGATACCGGCGGCATGTGCCGTGGCCGAGGACAGAAAGCTGATTGCCGCCAGCAGGAGCAGGTACTGGGCCCCCGCCCTCATGGTTGTTTTTCTTTCGATCCACTTCTTTCAGGCCACCACTACACGTCAGACGGGACCAGAATGGGCTGCCGCTGTGCAGGTCGCTGCGACCCGGTGTGACGCTGATTCGGCACTGCCGGAAGTATCCATTCCTGTGACCCCAGAGGGATGGCGGGTAGCCGTCAACTGCACCATGTTGCGCGGGCGCTGAACGTCCACGCGGACACGATGTCGGCCGGGCGCGGTAGCGTAGTGGCGTGCCCGAAGACCTCCGCAACCGCGTTGACCGCCAGCCTACTGTCGCCGGCCTTTCCGAAGCCGACCTGTTGGCCCGGATCTTCCCGCGCCTGCGCATGAACGACGCCCACACCTCAAGCACGCTGCTCGGGCCGGGGGATGATGCCGCCGTGGTGGCGGCGCCGGACGGGAAGACCATCATCAGCATCGATACCCAGGTCCAGGACCAGGATTTCCGCCTGGAATGGCCGAACGGCTACCGGACCACCGGGTTCGACGTCGGCTGGAAGGCCGCGGCGCAGAATCTCAGCGATATCAATGCCATGGGGGCCACCGCCACGTCCCTCGTCGTGAGCCTCACCCTTCCACCCGGGACACCGGTCAGCTGGGTGGAAGACCTGGCGGACGGTCTGACGGCCGGGATCCGGGAACTCGGAGCCGGCAGATGTTCCGTGGCGGGAGGAGACCTTGGCCGCGGCCGGGAAATTTCGGTCACCGTTGCCGTACTCGGCACCCTGGACGGCGGCCACGCCGTGCTGCGGTCCGGGGCGAAGCCGGGGGATGTCCTGGCGCTGGCCGGTACGGCCGGACATGCTGCTGCCGGCCTGGCCCTTCTGGAGTCCACCGTAAACGTCAATGCTCTGGGTGAAACTGAGCGCGCCTTCCTGGACCTGCAGTGCAGGCCGCGGCCACCGCTGGATGCCGGCCCCGCAGCCAGGGCGGCCGGTGCCACGGCCATGCTGGACATCTCGGACGGGCTGCTGCGGGACGGGTTGCGGCTGGCAACAGCCAGCAGCATGGCAATCGACCTGGACCCGGCGCAAGTCCAGGTGCTGGGGGAAGTGTTGCGGCCCGCCTCGGCGCTGCTGGGAACGGACCCCGCGGCATGGGTGCTCAACGGCGGGGAGGACCACGGCCTGCTGGCCACATTCCCTGCCGATGTTCAGCTGCCTCCCGGATTCGCTGCGATAGGCTCAGTACAAGCACTGGGAAGCAACGAAAGCCCGAGCGTCAAGATCGCGGGCCGGCCCGCGGACGCCGGAGGATGGGATCACTTTGCACACTAAGGTTGCCGCCAACGCGCAAGCGATGAAGAGGTGGTTGGGCAAGGCTGAGACCGTCATTGGGAACCACAGTGACCGCCTGAACGCCATCAATATCTTCCCGGTGGCAGACGGGGACACAGGTACCAACCTGTACCTGACCGTGCGCGCGGCCGCCCGGTCTGCTGCTGCGGCTGAAGACCAGCCCGCCCAGCTGGATGTCGGCGTCGTCCTGGCCGCCGCCGGCCAGGCCGCGATGGAGGAGGCCCGCGGAAACTCGGGGACCCTTCTCTCGGTGTTCCTGTGTGCCGCGGCTGAACCCCTGGCGGGCCACACCCGGCTGACGTCCACCCTGCTCGCCGCAGCGCTTAACCGGGCCCAGATCCGGGCATGGTCAGCCCTCAGCGACCCCGTTCCGGGAACCATGCTTTCAGTCATGGAGGCCGCAGCCCGGGCTGCGGCCTCGGTGGACGCCGGGCAAAACGGTGACGACAGCAACCACGCCCTGGGCCTGGCCCTGGATGCCGCAGTTGAAGGTGCCCTGGCTGCCGTGATCCGCACCGAGGACCAGCTGGACGCCCTGACCTCGGCACGGGTAGTGGACGCCGGCGGAGTGGGAATGCTCCTGATCCTGGATTGCCTGCGTTCCGCCGTCCTGGGACAGGAACTCCAAAGCGAGCTGCTCGACGGCCTGCACGGCTATGACGTATCCGATCCGCACATCCACACTGCCCTGCCCGACGATGACGGCGTCGAAGTCATGTGCACCATCAACCTTTCACCCCTCAACGCAGCCACCCTCCGGCAGCAGCTCGACGAAATCGGCGAGTCCGTGATCATGAGCCAGGTAGGCGGCAACGAGGACGCGGAGGGGAACTACCGCTGGCGGGTCCATGTGCACGTTCCGCAACCCGAACCGGCTGTCAGCATCATCCGGGGCCTGGGGGAGCCTTCCCAACTCAGTATCAGCGAACTCGCATTGCCCCGCGAACCCCACACCGATGCAGTGAACTCCAGTGGGCATGACCGCTGAACTGGACCTCGCGCTGGAACGGCGGCTCGGAAAGCGTTCCGCGACTGTCATTGAGAAGCATCTTGGCATCACCACGGTGGACGGGCTGCTGAACTACTTCCCGCGCCGCTACATGAACCGCGGGGAGCTGACACCCATCGGCGAGCTCCCCCTCGACGAGGAAGTCACGCTCATCGCCAGGGTGCTGTCCAGCAGTACCCGGAACATGCAGGCGCGGCGCGGAACCATCACCGACGTCATAGTGTCCGACGACGACGGGCGGCAAGGACTTCGGCTGGTCGGCGGGAGGGACTACCGCGGCAAAGCGCCCGGCACCCTCAAAATCACATTCTTCAACGGGTACAAAGCAAAAACCGACCTCCTGCCGGGACGCCGGGCCCTGTTCTCCGGAAAAGTGACCAGGTTCAAGGGACAACTCGGCCTCACCAACCCGGATTTCCAGCTCCTGGATGATGACCCATTCAGCGAGGGCAGCCAAGACCCGGAAAAACTCGCCGCCATGCCTATCCCGGTGTATCCGGCCACGTCCAAACTGCCCAGCTGGAAAATCCAGAAGGCTGTTCAGACGCTGCTGGAGACGCTGGACCTGGACGCCTTGCCCGATCCGGTCCCGCCCGCCGTCGTAAGCCGCGAAAAATTCCTGCCGCTGGCTCGGGCCTACCGCCTCATCCACGAGCCCGAATCCGCTGACGACTGGCGGCGGGCGCGGGACCGGCTCCGGTACCACGAAGCGCTGGTGTTGCAGTCCGCCCTGGCGCGCCGGCGGGCGCAGTTGGCCGCGGAGGAAGCCACGGCCCGGCGCCAGGTTCCTGACGGGCTTCTCGCCGCCTTTGACGCGAACCTCCCCTTCACCCTCACGGCGGGGCAGGCGGCCATCGGGAAGACCCTGGCGGCCGAACTTGCCCGCGACTCGCCGATGAACCGGCTGCTGCAGGGCGAAGTGGGGTCGGGCAAGACCATCGTGGCGCTGCGGGCCATGCTGCAGGTGGTGGACGCCGGGGGACAGGCCGCACTGCTGGCGCCCACCGAAGTCCTCGCCGCCCAGCACCATGAGTCGATCCGCCGTTCCCTGGGAGCGCTCTCCAAAGATGGCCTGCTGGGCGGGCTGGACGCTGCCGCGGTCCAGGTCACGCTGCTCACCGGTTCCATGCCCACCGCCGCACGGAAGCAGGCCATGCTCGATGCCGCGTCCGGGACTGCGGGCATCATCATCGGCACCCACGCCCTGCTCAGCGGCAACGTCACCTTTTACGATCTTGGCCTGATCGTGGTGGACGAGCAGCACCGCTTCGGCGTGGAACAGCGGGATGCCCTTCGCGCCAAGGCGCGGAAGCCGCCCCACCTGCTCGTCATGACCGCCACGCCCATCCCGCGCACTGTTGCCATGACCGTGTTCGGGGACCTTGAGACGTCGGTGCTGGACGAACTGCCCGCAGGCAGGGCCCCTATCAGCACCCACCTGGTTGGCCTTGCCGAAAACCCTGCCTGGGCCGGGCGCATCTGGTCCCGTTCCCGCGAGGAAATCGATAACGGGCACCAGGTGTATGTTGTCTGCCCCAAGATCGGTACGGACGACGACGGCGACTTCAGCCCGGGGGAAGCGGACCTGGCGGAGGGCGTTGAGGGGGAAAACGGACGGGAACTCGCGTCGGTGACCGCCGTCGTCGAACAACTCCTGGCCGAGCCGGCACTTTCCGGTGTTCCCCTGGCGCCGCTTCACGGGCGGCAGCCTCCGGACACGAAAGCCGCCGCCATGGCCGGCTTTGTGGATAACCAGGTCAAGCTGCTTGTCTCCACCACCGTCATTGAGGTGGGCGTTGATGTCCCCAACGCCACCCTGATGGTCATCCTCGACGCCGACAGGTTCGGCATCTCGCAGCTGCACCAGCTGCGCGGCCGGGTGGGCAGGGGCGGGCTACCCGGAACCTGCCTCCTGGTCACCGCCCTGGAGCCTGGCCACCCCAGCAGGAAGCGCCTGGAAGCAGTGGCCGCCACCACGGACGGTTTCGAGCTTTCCCAGGAGGACCTCAAGCTGCGCCGCGAGGGCGACATCCTGGGTGCTTCCCAGTCCGGCGGCCGCTCCACGCTCAGGCTGCTGCGTGTGCTTGAGCATGAAGCCGTCATCAGCCGGGCCAGGGAGGACGCCCAGCAGATCGTGTCACATGATCCGTCGCTGGCTGCACACCAGGAACTGGCCGAAGCAATCGACAAGTACCTCAACCCCGAAAAGGAGGCGTTCCTTGAACGCGGTTAGCACGGTGGGACCCGCAAGGCACGGCGGCGGAAATACAGGTGGCCAGTGAGCCGGATCATCTCAGGAGCAGCGGGTGGTACGCCCCTGCAGGCGGTCCCGGGCTCCCTGACCAGGCCCACTACGGACCGGGTCAAGGAAGCGCTTTTCTCCAGGCTTGATGCCTTTGACGTCATCAGTGGTGCCAGGGTGCTGGACCTCTATGCCGGCTCAGGATCCCTGGGCGTGGAGAGCGGCAGCAGGGGCGCCCAAACTGTAGACCTGGTGGAGTCCGATGCGAAGGCGAGTGCTGTTTGCCAGCGCAACGCGGACCTCATCAACGGGGTCCTGGGCCGCAAAGCGGTGACGGTGCACCGGTCCAAGGTGGAACCGTTCCTGGAGCGCGCCACTGCCGCCGCCGCATGGGATCTTGTGTTCCTGGACCCGCCGTATCCGCTGGAGGAGGTCGCGTTGGCCGCTGTGCTCGAAAAGCTGGCCGCCCACCTGGCGCCGGCGGCAGTGGTGGTGGTGGAGAGGTCCTCCCGTTCGCCGGAACCGGCGTGGCCGGGCGGGCTGGCGCGGTTCGCAGAGAAAAAGTACGGCGAAACCCGGCTGTGGTTTGCGGAGCCCTTTGTGCCGGACGCCATCGACGCGGACGCCCTTGAGGCGGAAGGCGTGGATGCGGACAGGGCTGACCCGGATCCGGTTGAGGCGGACGGCACCGGCAGTTAGGCAACCCGCCCGGTCCGGCCGTGTTCAGACCGCGAGGGCGTCCAGGTCCACTCCTGCCAGGACCCTGGCCGGATGCGGTCCCCGCGCGGCCAATTCCGCGGACCAGCCGGCCGGCCAGGCTGTTTGGGTGCCGGCCAAAATGATGTTCCCGGGGTAGCGGCCCTCGAACATGCCTGCTTCAGCAAAAGCGGCAACGTCACCCATGGCGCGCCGCATTGCGCCCACCTGGCTCCGGACCAGGGTGAGGCCCGGCTCGTCTCCAACGTTGACGATCAGGATTCCTTGCGGGGCAAGCCAGTTCCGCAGCTCGCTGTAAAACTCGGTGCAGGCAAGGTGGGCCGGCGCTTCGGGGCCGGAGAAGATGTCGAGGATCACCACGTCAAAGCGGAGGCCCGGATCAAGGTCAGCCAGGGCATCCCGGGCATCTCCGATGATGGAGTGCAGCTTGGTCCCCTCGGGGAGGGGCAGCTGCCGGAGGACGAAATCGAGCAGCTCACGTTCCAGCTCCACCGCGTACTGGGTTGATCCCGGCCTGGTCGCCTGGATGTAGCGCGCCAATGTCAGGGCCCCCGCTCCCAGATGCAGCGCGGTGACCGGCGCTCCTGCGGGGGCGGAAAGGTCCACCAGATGCCCGATCCGCCGCAGGTACTCGTAGAAGATCTCCTCCGGCCGCGCCAGGTTCACGTGCGACTGTTCCGCCCCGCCGATGCTGAGCACGTAGCTGCCCTCGGTGAAAGTGTCCGGCTCGATGGATGCGTGCTGTCCGGTGGTGCGAAGGAACCGTGCCGCTCCCGGCCCGCTGCCTGCCTGCATCAAACCAGCCCGCCAAGGGTGGCGAGCCGGGCGGCAGCCTCCTCGAGGACCTCTGTCTTTTTGCAGAATGCGAAGCGGAGCAGGCTGCGTGTCCTCCCCGCGCCTTCCGGATGGCAGAAAACCGGGACCGGAATTGCGGCGACGCCCACCAGGCCCGGAAGCCTGCGGGCCAGGTCCACGGAATCATGGATTCCCAGCGGCGCGGTGTCGACGTTCACGAAGTATGTACCCTGCGGCGTGTAGACGTCGAAGCCCGCGGCCCGCAGCCCGTCGCTGAGGATGTCCCGCTTGCGCTTCAGGGTGGCGGCAACGCCATTGTAGAAGGCGTCCGGCAAACCGAGCCCGGCGGCAATGGCTGACTGGAACGGGGTGCCCGAACTGTAGGTGAGGAACTGTTTGACGGTGCGCACGGCGGACACAAGTTCCTCCGGGCCTGTGACCCAGCCGATTTTCCAGCCCGTCAGGGAAAACGTCTTGCCGGCAGAGGAGATGGTGATGGTACGGTCGCCGGCTCCGGGCAGGGACGCCACCGGCACGTGGCGGGCGCCAAAAGTGAGGTGTTCGTAGACTTCGTCCGTGATGATCAGGCAGTCATGCTTCCTGGCCAGGTCAACGACGCGTTGCAGGACGCTCTGCGGAAATACTGCACCCGTGGGGTTATGCGGGTTGTTCAGCAGCACCGCCCTGGTCCGCCCGGTGAAGGCTGCTTCCAGGGCGGCCAGGTCCGGCATAAAATCCGGGGCCAGCAGCGGGGCCGTTACGTGGGTGGCGCCGGTGAGTCCGATCACCGCGCCGTAGGAATCGTAGAACGGTTCGAACGTCAGGACTTCGTCCCCTGGACCGGCGAAGGCCAGCAGTGCGGCGGCGATGCCCTCGGTGGCACCGGTGGTAATGATGACCTCGGTCTGCGGGTCAGGGGAGAGGCCGTAAAACCTTTCCTGGTGGGCGGCCACTGCCTGGCGCAGTTCCAGGATTCCCTTGCCGGGTGCGTACTGGTTCACGCCGGCGGCGATGGCGGCGCGCGCAGCTTCCCTGATTTCCAGCGGTCCGTCCTCATCCGGAAAACCCTGGCCCAGGTTGATGGCACCGGTCTGCGCAGCGAGGGTGGTCATCTCCTCGAAGATGGTGACGCCGAGCCCGCCGTCCGGCCCGAGGAGATTGGCTCCTAGTGCCGTCCGTTGCCAGGGGGCAGGGGCCAGGGGGGTGGAAAGTTCCCGTCGAGGATGCATCCAGTCATGGTATCCCGGCCTTTTCATGGGGTAGGTTCGGAGCATGAGACGAGCTGTCTGCCCCGGATCCTTTGACCCCATCCACAATGGCCATCTCGAGGTTATTGCACGGGCTGCCAGTTTGTTTGATGAAGTCATCGTTGCGGTGTCCACCAACCCGGCCAAGAAGTACAGGTTCACGCTGGCAGAGCGGCTGGACATGGCCCGCGAAACGCTGGCGTCGCTGAAGGGCATTGTGGTGGAACCGGTGGGCGATGGACTCCTCGCGGAGTATTGCCGGCAGCGGGGTGTGTCAGCCATCGTTAAGGGCCTTAGATCCTCTTCCGACTTCGACTACGAGCTGCCCATGGCCACCATGAACCGCCAGTTGAGCGGTGTGGAAACAGTCTTCCTGCCGGCAGAAGCCCACTACATCCACCTGTCCTCCACCTTGATCAAGGAAGTCGCGGGACTGGGCGGCAGCGTCTCCGACTACGTCCCCAGGTCAGTGCACCGCAGGATGGTGGCGGGCGGGTCGTCGGTCGATGACCAGCCAAGAGGGTAGGCTGGTCAGGTACTTCGGCGGTCCCCGCTGGTCGGTTTGAGTCCCCGCGGCTCTTCAGGCTAAGATGGTACGTCGGTCATATGTTCAACAGGAGTTCTCATTAAAAGAGATGCTGGTTCGCCCCTGGCGTTCGACGTCAAGGACCTCGGACGCAGTCCGGGAAGCATGCGGACACTGAAGGAACATGTACCCGCACCGGGTGATCTTGGTGTGGCGCTCATTGGTGTTCAGGAAGGCTCGGATGTCGAGCTGGATCTGAGGTTTGAGGCCGTACACGAAGGAATTCTGGTATCTGGAACTGCGCTTGCCGAAGTAACCGGTGAATGCGGCCGATGCCTGGATCCCCTTGCGTATGACCTTGAGGTCAATGTGCAAGAACTTTTCTTCTATGAAGGCGTACAGCTTTCGGACGAAGAAGATGATGAAGAGCAACGTCGAGTCGAGCGCGATGTAATCGATCTTGAACCGGTGTTGCGGGACGCGGTTGTCACCAATCTGCCGTTCCAGCCGGTGTGCCGGGAAGACTGCCAGGGCCTTTGCTCCGAATGCGGAGTTCGCCTGGAAGACGAGCCGGGGCACCACCACGAGGTCTTGGACCCTCGCTGGGCTGCCCTAGCTGATATGGCTAAGCCTGACCGGCAAAATTGATTTGTACGTGTTTGTCTAGAGAGAAATGAGTTAGCCGTGGCTGTTCCCAAGCGGAAAATGTCTCGCTCGAATACCCGCGCCCGCCGCTCGCAGTGGAAGGCGACCGCCCCCCACCTGGTGAAGACCGTGGAGAACGGCCAGGTTACTTACAGCCTGCCGCACCAGGCCAAGGTTGTCACCGACTCGGCCGGTACTGCGCTGTTCCTTGAGTACAAGGGCCGCAAGGTCGCGGACGTCTAATCGGCCACTCAGGCTGACATGATGTCTTCAACTGAAGAGCTTCTGAAGCGTCTCGGTGTCTCTATTGACGCCGGGACGCTTCGTCTTGCGCTCACACACCGTTCCTACGCCTACGAAAACGGCGGCATCCCCACAAACGAGCGGCTCGAATTCCTGGGTGACTCCATCCTGGGGTTCTCCGTAACGGACGCCCTGTACCGGGACAACCCGGACCTTCCCGAAGGCGATCTTGCCAAGCGCCGGTCGGCTGTAGTCAGCACCCGGGCCCTTGCCGGCATCGGGCGCAGCCTGGGCATTGGCGAATTCATCTACCTCGGGCAGGGCGAAAAGCTCACTGAGGGAAAAAACAAGGCGTCGATCCTTGCAGACACCATGGAGGCCTTGATCGGTGCCACCTACGTGTCCAACGATATCGAGACGGCCCGCCAGCTCGTGATGCGGCTGATCGGGCCCCTGCTGAAGGACGCGGCTGCCCTGGGCGCCGGGACCGACTGGAAAACCAGCATCCAGGAACTTGCGGCCAGCCGCCAGCTCGGAACCATCCACTATGCGGTGGAGGGTTCCGGCCCGGACCACGCACGGGTTTTTACAGCAGTCCTGCACATCGGCGGCACGGCCTACGGCAGTGGCACGGGCCACTCGAAAAAGGAAGCGGAGCAGGAAGCTGCCGCTGATGCGTGGCGGGCCCTTTCCGGCACTGCCGTGTCAAAGGCTCCCGCTTCCGCCACCGGCGGCAAGTCAGCCGGCTCCATCGCCGCCAAGTAGGCGTTGTGCCCGAACTTCCCGAAGTTGAGGTGGTCCGCCGCGGCCTGGTGAGCTGGGTCCGCGGCCGGACCATCGAGGGCGTGGACGTCCTTGACGAACGATCAATCCGCCGCCATGCGCTGGGTGCCGGGGATTTCGTCGGGAACCTCGAGGGGGCCACCGTCGCCGACGTCGTGCGGCGGGGCAAGTTCCTCTGGATGCCGCTGCTGGACGCCTCCGCCGGCACCCTGGATCCAAGCCCTTCCGTCGTCGGCCGTCCCGCCGTGGCACTGATGGCCCATCTCGGGATGAGCGGCCAACTGCTTCTGCAGGACGGAAGCGTTCCGGACGAGAAGCACCTCAAAGTGCGGTTCCGTTTGAGTTCCAGCGACGGCATGCCCGAACAATTGCGGTTCGTGGACCAGCGGATCTTCGGCGGATTGTTCGTCACCTCGCTGGTACCAACGGACGACGGCGGCCCTGGCGGACTCGCCGAGTCGCCCCTCCCGCTGATAGCAGAGGAAGCATCGCACATCGCACGGGATCCTCTGGACCAGGCCTTCTCGTTTGACCTTTTCTACCGCCGCCTCCGCAAGCGCAAAACCGGACTCAAACGGGCGTTGCTGGACCAGGGGCTGGTATCCGGCATCGGCAACATCTACGCCGACGAAGCACTGTGGCGTGCGCGCCTGCACTTTGCCCGGCCCACGGACACCCTCCGCCGGGCCGAAGCGGAAAGGGTGCTGGGCAGCGCACGTGACGTGATGCTCGATGCGCTGGCCGCCGGCGGAACCAGCTTCGACTCGCTGTATGTGAACGTCAATGGCGCCTCCGGGTACTTCGACCGGTCCCTCAACGCCTATGGCCGGGAGGGACAGCCGTGCAAGCGCTGCGCCGCTGCGGGAATCCATGCAGTGATCCGCCGCGACCAGTTCATGAACCGTTCCTCACACACGTGTCCGGTCTGCCAGCCCCGCCCCCGAAACAGTCGCTGGTAGTCCGCCTGCTGCTAAATCCCGGGCATTCCACCACTACCCAGTAGATTTGGTGCAGCGAAGCATGTGCCACACGCCAGCCAGGAGATCCGAAACGCCTTGCACCTCAAAAGCCTGACCGTCCGGGGGTTCAAGTCATTTGCGTCCGCCACCACCTTCGAGTTCGAACCAGGCGTCACCGCGGTGGTGGGCCCGAATGGCTCCGGCAAGTCCAATGTGGTGGATGCCCTGGCCTGGGTCATGGGGGAGCAGGGTGCCAAGACCCTCCGCGGCGGGAAGATGGAGGACGTCATCTTCGCCGGAACCTCAGGCCGGCCACCGCTCGGCCGCGCCCACGTCTCGCTGACCATCGACAACACCGACGGTGCCTTGCCCATCGAGTACAGCGAGGTGACCATCGCGCGGACGCTTTTCCGCGCGGGCGGGTCCGAGTACGCCATCAATGGTGCCAGCTGCCGCCTGCTGGACATCCAGGAACTGCTCTCCGACTCCGGCCTGGGCCGCGAGATGCACGTCATCGTGGGCCAGGGCCAGCTGGACAGGGTCCTGCACGCCACCCCGGAGGACCGCCGCGGTTTCATTGAGGAAGCGGCCGGCATCCTCAAGCACCGCCGCCGCAAGGAACGGACGGTGCGCAAGCTGGAAGCCATGCAGGCCAACCTGCAGCGCCTCACCGACCTCACGGGAGAAATCAGGCGCCAGCTCACCCCGCTGGGCAAACAGGCTGAGGTTGCCCGCAGGGCCCAGCGTGTCCAGTTCGACGTCCGCGACGCACGCGCGAGGCTGTTGGCGGACGACCTCGTCCAGCTGCAGCAGGCCATGGAGCAGGACGTGGCAGACGAAGCCGCCCTGAAAACCCGGCGCGCCGCCGTCGAGCAGGAACTGGTTGCAGGCCGCCGGCAGCAGGCCGCCCTGGAGCAGCTCGCTGCCGAGGCAACGCCAAAACTGAACGCGGCACGCGACACCTGGTACCGGCTGACAGCCTCGCGCGAACGGCTCCGCTCCCTCGGCTCGCTCGCCCGGGAACGCAGCCGCCTGCTCGGTTCCACTGAGCCCGCCCCCGCCGGCCGGGACCCTGAACAGCTGGAGCGCCAGGCCGCCCGGGTCCGGGAGGAGCTCGCCGAACTCGAACGCCACATCCTGGACAGGCGGAGTGCCCTGGAGACGGCCAGTGCGGCAAAGGCGCAAGCCGAAGCTGCAGCACTAGCCGAAGACAAACGGCTCACAGCAGTTCTGCGGGCCGCCGCTGACCGGCGCGAAGGACTGGCACGGCTCGCCGGGCAGGTTGCCGCTGCACGGTCCCGCGTGGAATCCGCGCAGGCTGAGCTGGGCAGGCTCCGGGAGTCCCAGGCCGCGGGGCTGGAGCGGCGCGCCCGGGCACAATCCGAGTTCACAGCGCTTGAAAACCAGGTGGCCGGGGTGGAGGAGGGCGAGGAATCCCTTGATGCGGACTACGAGGCCGCCAGCGAGGCCCTGGACGCGGTGCTGCAGGAAATCTCCGGGTTGACCGCCGCCGTCAGCGAGGGAATCCGGAAGCGTGATGCCCTCGCGGCGCGCCTGGACGCCCTGAAACTTGGCCTCACCAGGAAAGACGGTGCGGCCCATGTCCTGCGGGCAGGCGTTGCAGGAGTGCTGGGAAGCCTCGCCGCGGAACTCACCGTGGAACCGGGCTTTGAAACGGCAATAGCCGCTGCCCTGGGGGAGGCTTCCGAAGCGGTGCTGGTCCGCGACGAGGAGACGGCGGCAGCAGTGGTTCAGGTTCTGAAGGATGACGACGCCGGCCGCGCGTCGCTCCTGCTGGCTTCCGCAGGTGCCGCTTCCGGAGCTGAGGCCCGCCCGGCGCCGTCCCTCCCCGAGGGAGCCGAATGGGCTGCCGGACTCATCAGGGACGCCGGATTGTCCGCCCCCGCGGTGAGGCACCTGCTGAACGGCATCGCCGTCGTCCCCGACGTCCAGGCAGCTGCCGCCGTGGTGTCGGCCCACCCAGAGGTCACCGCGGTTACCCGGGCGGGTGATATTTTTACGGCTGTTTCCGCCACGGGCGGGTCAGCCAAAGCCCCGTCGCTTTTGGAAGTCCAGGCTGCGGTAGACGACGCCGAAGGCCAACTCTCGGCCGTCACCGCTGGGCTTGAGCGCAGCAGGTTCGCCCTGGCCGGCGCCGAGGCCCGGCGGTCAGAGGCGCAGGACCGGGCCGACGCCGCCCTTGACCGGCTGCATGAGTCAGATGCGAGGCTGGCCGCTGTTGCCGAGCGGCTGGGACACCTCAATTCCGTGCTCCGCAGTGCCGTGGGTGAAAGCGAGAGGCTGGCGGCGTCGCTGGCGCGGGCCGAGCAAAACGTTGCGGCGGAAGAGGAAGCGCTCGCTGCCGTGGCCGCGCGGCTGGCCGCCGCCCAGGAAGCGCCGCTGGAGCAGGAGCCCTCCACCGGGCATCGGGATGCCCTTGCCGCCGCGGCGGCAGCAGCCCGGGCCGCCGAGGTGGAGGCACGGTTGTCGCTGCGCAGCGCCGAAGAACAACTCGCCGCCACCCAAAACCGGGTTGCGTCACTGGAGCGTGCGGCGGCCACCGAACGCCGCGCGCGCGAGGAAGCCGCGGAACGGGCCCGCAGCCGGCGCGCCCAGGCGAAACGTGCCGCGGCCGTCGCAGCCGCCGTCGAACTCGCCCTGCGGTACATGGATGTGTCCGTGGACGTCGCACGGCACGAGCGCGACCTTGCGGAGGAGAACCGGGAACAGCGGGATAGCGAACTGCTGCACATCCGGTCAGCGAACGACACCTTCGCCCGGGAACTGGCCGAACTCACGGACAATGTGCACCGGGATGAGTTGGCCCGCGCACAGCAACTGGCCCGGATCGAAGCCCTCGAAAGCCGCTCCATTGATGAGCTCGGAATTACCCCGGACGCCCTGGTGACGGACTACGGGCCGGACGTGCCCGTTCCGGTCCCGGCCGGGGAAAGCGCCGACAAGTGGGCGGCCCTGCGCGCCCCGGTGGACGATGCCGGAACGGAAATCATCGAGGGAAAGCCTTACGTCCGCGAGGAGCAGGAGAAACGGCTCCGGAAAGCCGAACGCGACCTCTCCAGCCTGGGCCGGGTGAACCCCCTGGCACTGGAGGAATTCGCCGCGCTCGAGGAGCGCCACCAGTTCCTCAGCACGCAACTGGAGGACCTGAAAGCCAGCCGCAAGGACCTGCTGGACATCATCAAGGAAGTGGACGACCGCGTACAGCGGGTCTTCACCGAAGCCTTCGAGGATACCCAGGCGCAGTTCACCAGGGTCTTTGAGCGGCTGTTCCCCGGCGGCGAGGGACGGCTGGTCCTCACGGATCCGGGGGACATGCTGACCACCGGTATTGACGTGGAGGCCCGCCCTGCGGGCAAGAAGATCAAGCGCCTGTCGCTGCTGTCCGGCGGTGAGCGCTCGCTGACCGCCGTCGCCCTGCTGGTGGCCACCTTTAAGGCGCGCCCGTCGCCCTTCTATGTGATGGATGAGGTGGAGGCTGCCTTGGATGACACCAACCTGGGCAGGCTCATCACCATCTTTGAGGAGCTCCGGGAGTCCAGCCAGCTCATTGTCATCACCCACCAGAAGCGGACCATGGAAGTAGCGGACGCACTCTACGGCGTGACCATGAGGGGCGACGGCGTGTCCACCGTGATCAGCCAGCGCCTGGCAGCTGAGGTCTAGGCGCGTCTGGCGGCGGGCGGTGCCCGTTTGGCGTCAATCACGCGTCATGCCTGTGTGAGAAGCTAGGGGAGTGAATGACATCCTCCCCATAATTTTGTCCATTGTTGCTGCCTTGGCGGTTATTGGCGGGCTGATTCCGGTCCTGCTCAAGACGCGGAAAAACATCAACCAGTACCCGGGCACCCGGGACGCCAACGATCCCGTACTGCCCCGGGGCGGCAGCACGGCGGTCGAGGACAGGCCGGCCACCACCACGGACGGCACGGCCGCCGATACCGTGGACCTGGAGGAACTGGACACCACCACAGTCCCGGACGACGCGGCGGGGCTGGAGGTCATCCCGGTAGAGACGCCGCTGCCGGTAGCCGGCCGGCTCATGCGCCTTCGCGAACGGCTCGTCCGCTCCAACAACATCATGGGCAAGGGCCTCCTGGCCCTGCTGTCCAGCGACAACATCGACGAAACCGTCTGGGACGAAGTTGAGGAAACCCTCCTCCTGGCTGACCTTGGCACCGAACCGACCATGCAGCTGGTTGACGCCCTGCGTGAGCGGGTCAAGGTGCTGGGCACCCGGACCCCGGAGCACGTCAAGGTGCTGCTCCGGGAAGAACTCATCAAGCTCGTTGATCCCGCGATGGACCGCACCCTCAATGTCCAGCGCCACGACGGCAAGCCTGCCGTGATGATGGTCGTCGGCGTGAACGGCGTCGGCAAGACCACCACCGTGGGCAAGCTCGCCCGCGTGCTGGTGGCGGAGGACAAGGACGTCCTCCTGGGTGCCGCAGACACCTTCCGGGCCGCTGCCGCCGAGCAGTTGGCCACCTGGGGCCAGCGCGTGGGCGTCCCCACCGTCAAATCGGACATCGACGGCGCCGATCCCGCCTCTGTTGCCTACGAGGCGGTCAAGGCCGGCATCGACCAGGAAGTCGACGTGGTCATGATTGACACCGCCGGCCGGCTCCAGAACAAGGTTGGCCTCATGGACGAGCTCGGGAAGGTCAAGCGCGTCGTGGAAAAGCTGGCTGAGGTGGATGAGGTCCTCCTGGTGCTGGACGCCACCACCGGCCAGAACGGGCTGAACCAGGCGCGGGTGTTTGCAGAAGTGGTCAACATCACGGGCATCGTCCTCACCAAGCTGGACGGCACGGCCAAGGGCGGCATCGTGGTCGCCATCCAGAAATCCCTTGGCGTTCCGGTCAAGCTCATCGGACTGGGCGAAGGCGCGGACGACCTCGCGCCCTTCGAGGCCGAAGCATTTGTGGACGCCCTGCTGAACTAGTCCCGCCGGAGACCCTCAGGCCTTGGCGGGTTTGAGGGTCTCCCTGGTGACGAGCCACGCGCCCGCTGCCAGCACCATGATGCCGCCGGTAACCCCGAAAGCCCAGCCATAGCCCAAACGGTCCGCGAGCACACCGGCCGCGACAGGCCCAACGATCGCTCCGACGTCGGACGCCATCTGGAACACAGCCAGCACCTTGCCGCCTGACCGCCCGGTGCCGATCACGTCTGCGACGGCCGCCTGCTGGGCGGGCCCGAACAGCCCGGAGCCGACGCCGGCCACTGCGGAGGCGGCCAGGAACCACCCGAGCTGGTCAGCGAACCCGATGGCAGCAGTGGCGGCGCCCGCCACCAGCAGCCCCGCGATCATCATGGGCCTGCGCCCCATGCTGTCCGCCAACCTGCCCGAAAAGGTCAGCGCCGCGGCATTGCCTGCGGCGAAGACGGCCAACGCCAGCCCCGCCGCCTCCGGACCGGCGCCGAAGACAGCAGCGGCCAACAGCGGAACAGTGGCCATCCGGACACCGAACGTGCCCCAGCCGTTCGCGAAACTGGATGCCAGCGCAGCCCGGTACGCGCCCGTTGCCAGGGCCTCCCCAAAGTGCATGTCCGGTGCCCGCTGCTGTTCGCTCGCTGATCCGCGGCGCTGGTGGCTCAGCTGTGTCTGCACCACCAGCGCGGCAACAACCAGCGCCGCGGCATAGGCCAGGAAGGGTATCCGGAGGCCGAACCCGGCCAACAACCCGCCCACAATGGGACCGCACACGTTGCCGACAAGGAACGCTGACGCGTATGCCCCGGAAACCCGGCCGCGGCTCTCCGGCGGCGCGAGCCGGATCACCAGGGCCATCGACGCCACAGTGAACATCACGGAGCCGGCACCGCCGAGCCCACGGAAGAGCAGCAGCTGCCAGTAGTCCTGGGCAAAGGCGCAGGCCGCCGTCGACACGGCCACGATGAGGAGCCCGGCCACGTAGACGGGCCGTTCACCCACCTTGCCGATCAGGCTCCCGCCAGCGGGAGCAAAGACCAGCCGCATGAACGCGAAGATGGCAACAATCACGGATGCTTCGGTGTTGCCCACCCCAAAGGTTGTTGCGAATTGCGGCAATACGGGCGCAACAAGCCCGAATCCAAGCGCAATCAGGAACGCGGCAACGAGCATCACCTTGATGTCGCGCGGAAGCCGGTCCCGATTCGGCCGAAGGCGGGCCAGGATCCTTGAAGTGGCGCCGCTTCCGCGGGGTGCTGCCGTCATGGTGCGGAAATCCTTGCAGTCAGGTGGGCCAGGTGCCGGCGGGAACGAGGAAACACAACCGTAACAAGTGCGATATGCACCATTTACTTCCTAGAGGTTGTTGTAACAGGCCGGCAATCTAAATCCTCCGCGGGCGAAACACGCCAACGACAAACTCTTTACAGGACGCAAAAAGGCGTTGGCAGGCGGAGGACTCCGCAAGAATCGATGAGAGAGGACGTGCACCATGGAACTTACCGCAGGTCACGTTTGGATCATGGTGGCGGCAGCCCTTGTGCTGTTCATGACACCAGGTCTGGCATTTTTCTATGGCGGCATGACCCGTGCCAAGGCCGCACTGAACATGATGATGATGAGCTTCATCTCCATCGGCATGGTCGGCGTTGTCTGGGTTCTCTGGGGTGCATCCATGAGCTCCGGCGAAGGTTTCCTGCAGATTGTCGGCAACCCCTTCGCTACGTTCGGCCTCGAGGGGATCGATGCACCTGATGGACTGATCAAGGTTGGCTACGCGGCCACCTTCGCCATCATCACCGTCGCACTGATCAGCGGCGCCATCGCCGACCGCGCCAAGTTCGGCGCCTGGACCGTGTTCGTCCCCGTCTGGGTCACACTGGTGTACTGCCCGCTGGCCTACATGGTCTGGGGCGGCGGACTGTTCGGCCCCGAGGGTGCCGTGGGACAGGCACTCGGACCCGCCATCGACTTCGCCGGTGGCACCGTGGTCCACATCAACGCAGGCGTCGCGGCCCTGGTACTGGTCCTGATCATCGGCAACCGCAAGGGCTTCGGCAAGGACCCGAACCACCGCCCGCACAACATCCCGTTCGTGATGCTCGGCGCAGCCATCCTCTGGTTCGGCTGGTTCGGCTTCAACGGCGGCGCCGCCACCACTGCTGAACAGGGCGGCCTCATCTGGGTCAACACCCTCGCTGCCCCCGCGGCAGCCATGCTCGGCTGGCTTGTCACCGAACGCATCCGCGACGGCCACCCCACCTCGCTGGGCGCAGCCTCCGGCGTCGTTGCCGGCCTCGTCGCCATCACCCCCGCCTGTGCCAACGTCAGCCCCGTCGGTGCCCTCGGCCTCGGCGTGGTAGCCGGAGTAGCCTCCGCACTCGCCGTGGGACTCAAGTTCCGCTGGGGATTCGATGACTCGCTCGACGTCGTCGGCGTCCACCTCGTCTCCGGCATCATCGGCACCGTTGCCCTGGGCTTCATCGCACTGCCCGCCGACGGCGTGGGTGGCGGCCTGTGCTACGGCGGCGGATTCACCCAGCTGTGGGCACAGCTCGCAGCAGCAGGAATCGCCATTGCCTACTCCGCGATCCTGACGGCCATCATTGCCCTGGCCATCCACAAGACCATGGGCTTCCGGGTCTCGCAGGAACAGGAAACGGTGGGTGTGGACCTCAGCCTGCACGCCGAGACCGCCTACGAGTTCGGTGTCAGCGGCCACGGCGGAAGCTTCCAGCCGCTGCACGACATGATCACGGGCAAGACCCAGCAGGAAGGCGCACAGGCTGCCGAAGCCGCAGCGTCGAAGAAAGAATCAGCAACAGGTAAGGAAAGCGTGGGGGCATGAAACTGATCACCGCAATCGTCAGGCCGGAAAAGCTCGAAGCCATCCGGGAAGGACTGGAAGCCTACGGCGTACAGGGCCTGACGGTCAGCGCGGCCAGCGGCTACGGCCGGCAGCGCGGCTACACCGAGGTGTACCGCGGCGCCGAGTACAACGTGGACCTGCTGCCGAAGATCCGGGTGGAAGTCCTGGCGACGAACGAGCAGGCCGATGACATCCTGGACGTCATCATCGCCAGTTCGAACACCGGCCGGGCCGGCGACGGCAAAGTCTGGACCATTGACGTCTTCGAAGCAGTCCGGGTCCGCACCGGGGAACGCGGCGTCGCCGCCATTTAGGCGGCGGCACGTCGACACGGCAGGCTGGCACCTGGGAAGAGCGGGCAGGAAACCCAAAGGTTTCCTGCCCGCTCTTCTGTTCTGCCCTACCCGCTGCCTGCGCTGGTCCGCCTGGCGCTACTCTGCGCGCGCGGTACTGGACCATTCCGCCGGACCGGCCGATCCGGCGTCGTACTCTTCCAGCCTGACGCTGTCCTGCTGCCATGCCTTTAACACCGGCTCAACGATCCGCCAGCAGTCTTCTGCGGTATCGCCCCGGACGGAGAGCAACGGATCGCCGGCCAGCACACCCTCAAGGACTTCACCGTAGGGCAGGAGTTCGGAGGCGCTTAGTTCTGCCTCAAGGGTGATCCGGGACAGGCTGAGGATTTCCCCTGGACCGTTCACATCGACGTCGAACTCGAGGGTGTCCGGCCCGAAGCCGATCCGAAGCTGGTTTGGCGAATCCACCCCGGTAAAGCCCCGAGGCAGATGGGGCACTGGCCGGAACGTCACCACGGCTTCCTTGCGCTTAACGCCTATCGCCTTTCCGGACCGGAGAATAAACGGGACGCCTTTCCAGCGCCAATTTTCGATTCCTACCTGGATCTGGGCGAGGGTTTCAGTCCCGCGTGACGCGTCCACGCCGTCCTCCCGGGCATAGTCCGGGACTTCCTTTCCTGCCAGTGTGCCGGCCGTGTAACGCGCCCTGTGGGTGGACCCGGCGTAGGGCGCGCCGACGCTGGCCGCGCGCAGGACCGTCGAAATCGCATCGCGCAGGTCCCGTTCGCTGATGCTCGACGGCGGCTCCATGGCCATCAGGGCCATGATCTGCAGCAGGTGGCTCTGGATCATGTCACGGAGTGCGCCCGCGCCGTCGTAGTAGCGTGCCCGGCCCTCCAGCGCCAGGTCTTCGTCGAAAATGATCTCCACTTTTTCCACGTGATGCCGGTTCCAGACCGGCTCCAGGAAGTTGTTGGCGAACCGCAGACCCAGGATATTCAGCACCGTGGCCTTCCCCAGGAAGTGGTCCACCCGGTGGATGTGGTCCTCCGGGACCAGACGCGCCAGGGTCTGGTTCAGCGAATGGGCGGATTCCTCGCTGGAGCCGAAGGGCTTTTCCATCACCAGCCGCGTTCCGGCCGGCACCTGGTCCGGCCGGAGGGTTTCGCAGGCCAGCTGGCTGATCCGCGGCGGCAACGCGAAATAGACGGCCGTGGGACCCTCCAGGGTGGCCAGGGCCGCGGCCAGAGCACCGTCGGCGGTGACATCGAGCTGGTGGTAGACGGTTTCCTTTTCAAGGTCCTCCAAAGACGTCCGGCCTGCGGCATCGGCCGCTTCCGCCGACGCCGCAAAAGACTGATGCACCCTCTCCCGCCATTGCTCCGGCGTCCAGGGATCCGAGCCTGCCCCCACCAGCCGCAGCCCTGCCGCGCGGCCCGTGGCCACAAGGCGTGCGAGGCCCGGCAGGAGCAGCCGGCCTGTGAGGTCTCCGGAAGCGCCGAGGATGAGCAGGGTTTTTACCGTTGTTTGGCTCGTCATTTCGCCAGCATGCCACCTTGCGGGCCGGCTTGGTACCCTAGATAGTCGAGTCACGATCATCCACTGAAAGAAGTGCACGGCACGTGTTCAATTCACTCTCTGACCGGTTGACAGCAACCTTCAAGAATCTCCGCGGCAAGGGCCGCCTCACTGAGGCGGACGTTGATGCCACAGTGCGGGAGATCCGCCGCGCCCTCCTGGACGCGGACGTTGCCGTTCCCGTAGTCCGTGAATTTACAGCCCGGGTGCGCGAACGCGCCCTGGGCTCCGAGGTTTCGGGTGCACTGAACCCGAGCCAGCAGATCGTCAAGATCGTCAACGAGGAACTGGTGGAGATCCTGGGCGGCGAAACCCGCCGGATCCGCCTGGCCAAGAACGGCCCCACCATCATCATGCTGGCCGGCCTCCAGGGCGCGGGCAAAACCACCCTCGCCGGCAAGCTGTCCAAGTGGCTGAAGTCCCAGGGCCACAGCCCCATGCTGGTGGCCTGCGACCTGCAGCGCCCCAACGCTGTCACCCAGCTCCAGGTAGTGGGTGAGCGGGCCAAGGTACCGGTCTTCGCGCCCCACCCGGGAGCCACGTCCTCCGAACTGGACCACCCGGCCGGGGACCCGGTGGAGGTTGCCCGCGCCGGCGTTGAGGAAGCCCGCCAGAAGCTTCACGACGTCGTCATCGTGGACACCGCCGGCCGCCTCGGCGTCGACGCCGACATGATGGAGCAGGCACGCCAGATCCGCCGCGCCATCGTGCCCAACGAAGTCCTGTTCGTTATCGACGCGATGATCGGCCAGGACGCCGTAAACACGGCGCTCGCCTTCGACGAGGGCGTGAACTTCACCGGCATCGTCTTGTCAAAGCTCGACGGCGACGCCCGCGGCGGTGCCGCCCTCTCGGTCGCGTCGGTCACCGGCAAGCCCGTGATGTTTGCGTCCACTGGCGAAGGCCTGGACGATTTCGAACTCTTCCACCCCGACCGGATGGCCTCCCGCATCCTCGACATGGGCGACGTCCTGACGCTCATCGAGCAGGCCGAGAAGAACTGGGACAAGGACGAAGCTGCCAGGATGGCGAAGAAGTTCGCCGACCAGGAAGACTTCACCCTTGAAGACTTCCTGGCCCAGATGCAGCAGATCCGCAACATGGGCTCCATGAAGAAAATGCTCATGATGATGCCCGGCGCGCAAAACATCCGCCAGCAGCTCGAGAACTTTGACGAGCGGGAAATTGACCGCGTCGAAGCCATCGTCCGGTCCATGACGCCCCATGAGCGCCTGGCCCCGAAGATCATCAACGGTTCACGCCGCGCCCGCATCGCCCGTGGCTCCGGCGTGCACGTTTCCGAGGTGAACGGTCTGCTGGAGCGCTTTGCGCAGGCCCAGAAGATGATGAAGAAGATGGCCCAGGGCGGGATGCCGGGAATGCCCGGAATGCCAGGCATGCCCGGCGGCGGCGCACGGAAGAACGCGAAGAACGCCGCCCCCAAGAAGAAGGCCAAGTCCGGCAACCCGGCCAAGGCTGCCCAGGAGCGCAAGGACGCCGAGGCCCGCCGCGCGAACGCCGCCAAGGCGCTTCCCACCGGTGCCGCTTTCGGCCAGCAGGGCGGCGACTTCGATCCCTCGCAGCTGAACCTGCCCAAGGGTTTCGACAAGTTCCTCGGCAAGTAACAGCCCAACTGTGTAGCGCCAAGTGTCGTTTTGACCCCTCAAAACGACACTTGGCGCTACTCACTTAAGATGTCGGTGCCGTGGAATAGGGTTGGGTCATGTTCAAGCAGAGGGTAGTGTTCGTGCACGGCGCCGGCAGCTTCGGCTCCGCGGCCTGGCCGCGCCAGCACGGGATGGCACTGTCCTACGACGCACTGTTCCTCCGCCGCCACGGCTACGATCCTGTGGCCGAGCCTGTCGAGTCCTCCTTCGAGGAGGACGCCAGGATTGTGCTGCGGTCACTGGCCGACGACGGCAGGGGCGCCGCGGGCGGGCATGTTGTGGCACATTCTCAAGGCGCTGTTGCAGCCATGATGGCCGCCGTCGAACGCCCGGATCTGGTCTTTTCCCTGACGCTGGTGGAGCCGGCCTGCCTGTCGCTCACCGCCGAACTGCCGGCCACCGCGGCCCACATCAGCCTCATGCGGCCCCTCTTCGACGCCCGGCACCAGATGAGCGACCAGGACTTCCAGCGGGAGTTCGTCCGGCGTGTCTATGCCACGGATCTGCAGCAACCGGCTACCGCCGAGGAAAAGCGTTCCGCCAGGCGGCTCCGGCTGCAGGCCCCGGCCTGGGAAGCCGCGCTGCACATCGTTCCCGGCGTGCCCACCCTGGTCCTCACCGGGGGATGGGAACCGCTCTACGAGGAGATCGCCGGATACCTGCGGGAGACCGGCGCCCTGCACCGCACAGCGGCGGGAGGGCACCGGCCCCACGACTCCGTGGAGGGGGACCGCATCATCCGGTCCTTCATCCGGGACGTCAGCAGGCTGCAGGCGCCTAGGGCGTCCTGACGCCCTGGCTCCCGGCGGGAACGCTGAGCTCCGGCAAGTAGACCTTGCCGCCGGCGGCCAGGAATTCCTCGCTCTTTCCGCGCATCCCCGCCGCAGCATCGGCCAGTGCCGCCTGCGACGCCGCGGAACCGTATTCGTCCCGGATATCCTGGCTGATCCGCATGGAGCAGAACTTGGGGCCGCACATGGAGCAGAAGTGGGCTGTCTTGGCCGGTTCGGCGGGCAGTGTTTCGTCATGGAAGGCCTCGGCCGTCACCGGGTCCAGGGACAACGCGAACTGGTCGCGCCAGCGGAACTCGAACCGTGCCTTGGACAGCGCGTCATCGCGTTCGTGCGCACCGGGGTGGCCCTTTGCCAGGTCCGCTGCGTGGGCTGCGATCTTGTAGGTGATCACCCCGGTCTTGACATCGTCCTTGTTGGGCAGGCCCAGGTGTTCCTTCGGGGTGACGTAGCACAGCATGGCCGTACCGTAGCGGGCGATCTCGGTGGCACCGATGGCCGAGGTGATGTGGTCATAGCCTGGCGCCACGTCGGTGACCAGCGGCCCCAGTGTGTAGAACGGCGCGCCCTTGCACAACTCCTGCTGGCGTTCCACGTTCTCCCTCACCAGGTGGAACGGAACGTGGCCGGGGCCCTCCACCATCACCTGCACGTCGAATTCCCACGCGCGCTGCGTCAGCTCAGCCAGCGTGTCCAGTTCGGCAAACTGCGCCGCATCGTTGGCGTCCGCCGTCGCCCCCGGCCGCAGCCCGTCACCCAGGGAAAACGCGACGTCGTACTTGGCGAAGATTTCGCAGAGCTCGTCAAAGTGCGTGTAGAGGAAGTTCTCCTGGTGATGCGCGAGGCACCAGCCGGCCATGATGGAACCGCCGCGGGACACGATGCCCGTCACCCGGTTGGCCGTCAGGGGAACGTACCGGAGCAGGACACCGGCGTGGATGGTCATGTAGTCCACGCCCTGTTCGCACTGCTCAATCACGGTGTCGCGGAAAATTTCCCAGGTCAGTGCGTTCGCTTCGCCGTTGACCTTCTCGAGGGCCTGGTAGATGGGGACGGTCCCGATCGGAACAGGAGAGTTGCGGATGATCCACTCTCTCGTGGTGTGGATGTCGTCACCGGTGGAAAGATCCATCACGGTGTCCGCACCCCACTGGGTGGCCCACTGCAGCTTGTCCACCTCTTCCGCGATCGAACTGGTTACCGCCGAGTTGCCGATGTTCGCATTGATTTTCACCAGGAATGCCTTGCCGATGATCATCGGCTCGGACTCCGGGTGGTTGACGTTGTTGGGGATGATGGCCCGGCCGGCAGCTACTTCACTGCGAACCAGCTCGACGTCGCAGTTTTCCCGCAACGCCACAAACCGCATCTCCGGGGTAACAACACCCTGCCGTGCGTAGTGCATCTGCGTCACGGTCTTACCGTCGACGGCGCGGCGGGGCACCGGCCGCGCCCCCTTCCGCTCCGCGCTGGCCGCCCCGCGGCGGACGGCCGAGCGGCCGTCATCGAGCAGGTTCCGCCCGCGGCCGCCGTAGGTTTCCGTGTCGCCGCGGGCTTCAATCCACTCCGAGCGGAACGGGGTGAGGCCGCGGACGGGATCACTGCCCGGCCCGGCGGTGCGGTAGACGCGAAACGGCCCGTTGGGCTGGCCATTCGGTGAATCCGCCAGCGCTATCTCCGTGACCGGCACGCGGATTCCGGCCGCCTCGTCTTCGATAAACGCCAGGGAATGGTTCTTCAGCGACTGCGTGACAGGAGGCTGGTCCTGGCCGCCGGCCGCCGCGCCGGACGGGTTTTGGGCAGGGTTAAGCTGTGCATTTGATGTACTCAAGGAATACTCACTTCCTTCGCCGGCATTACCCGGACAGGTTCAACGGTCGCAGGCTGCGTCAGCCCGATCTCAGCCCCTGCAAGGGCACCCGTGTGGTCACCAAGAAGCTACCACAGCAGGGGCGGGGGCCCGTGTCATATCCGGCAGTGCTAGCCTGTCCGGGCGGGAAAAGAGGCAAATCCATGGCAGAAATCATCCAGTTCAACGGGACCGTGCTGACCGGGCCGGACACTGAGGCGCGCGGGCTCTGGTCCGTTGACGGCAGGCTTACGTTCCGCCGGCCGGCGGCGGAACCGGACAGGATCCTGGACGGCTGGGTACTGCCGGGGTTGGTTGACGCCCACTGCCATATCGGCCTGGGTCCCGGAGGCGCCGTCGACGAAGCGACGGCGGAAGAACAGGCAAGAACCGACCTTAACGCGGGCGCGCTGCTGGTCCGGGATGCGGGTTCCCCTGCCGACACCCGCTTCCTCCAGGTCAGCCGCCATGCACCGGTGCTGATCCGTGCCGGGAGGCATGTCGCCAGGACCCGCCGGTATCTCCGGGGCTTCGCCGAGGAAGTGGAACCCGACGGGCTGGTCGAAGCCGTCCGCAAGCAGGCACGCGACGGCGACGGCTGGGTCAAGCTCGTGGGAGACTGGATAGACCGCGGCGCCGGTGACCTGGCGCCGTCGTTTCCCGCCGCCGTCGTCAGGGACGCCGTCCAGGCTGTGCACGACGAAGGCGCCCGGATCACTGCTCACTGCTTTGCCGAAGAAACGCTGGACCAGATGCTGGACGCGGACATCGACTGCATAGAACATGCCACCGGACTGCTCCCGCGGCACCTTCCGCGGTTCGCTGAGCAGGGTGTGCCCATTGTGCCCACGCTCATCAACATCGCCACTTTTCCGGATATCGCGGCGCAGGCGGAGCCCAAGTTCCCGCGCTACGCCGCCCATATGCGCGCACTGTGGGAATGCCGTGCCCAGCGGGTGGCAGAGGCTTTCGAGGCCGGCGTGAAGATCTACGCCGGCACGGACGCGGGCAGCGTCATCCGGCACGGAAGGATCGGAGACGAAATCCTGGCCCTCCACCACGCCGGACTGCCCGTCACCGCCGCACTGAACGCGGCATGTTGGGGCGCCCGGGAGTGGCTCGGCGCCGAAGCGCTCACCGAAGGTGCCCGGGCCGACGTCGTGCTGTGCGCGGAAGATCCGCGGCAGGTTCCCGAAACGGTGCAAAGGTTGGCCCACGTGGTGCTGGGAGGACGGATCGTTCGCTGAGGCGAAAAGTCCCGAAAGCTACTTGGAATAAATTGAAGCTTCAAGTAATTTTAATAGTGACAGGCCCACCACCCCGACGGGCCACAGCACCGGGAGTTTTCAATGACTGCACAAGCCGCAACCCAGGATCTCCTTCCTGCCGAACTCACCATGGGCACCGTGATGCTCAAGGTGGGCGACATGAACGTCATGACCGACTACTACCAGCGTGCCCTTGGGCTTGAGGTTGTTGCCGAACAGGACGGCGGGCTGTACCTCGGCCGGCTCCGGAAGCCATTGGTCCACCTTGCGCCAGCTCCGGGGCTGAACCTCCCGGGCAGGGGAGAAGCGGGCCTCTTCCACACCGCGCTGCTTTTTGAAAACCAGGCCGACCTCGCCGCCACCATCGCCACGGCCGCTCAATTCGAGCCCCGCTCGTTCACGGGCAGCGCCGACCACCTGGTCAGCGAGGCCTTCTACTTCAACGATCCCGAAGGCAATGGCATCGAGCTCTACTGGGACCGTCCGAGGAGTAACTGGTCATGGAACGGTACGGACGTGGTCATGGACAGCCTGGCCCTGCCGCCGCAGCGCTACCTGGAGCAGCACCTCACTGAGGAATCCCTCGAGCGCCAGCGTGGAACCGTGGCGGGAGTGGGCCACGTCCACCTCCAGGTGGGCGACGTCCAGCAGGCCCGCGACTTCTACGTCGGCATCCTCGGCTTCGAAAAGACTGCCGGCTGGCACGGGCAGGCACTCTTTGTTTCGGCGGGCCGCTACCACCACCACATGGCCATGAACGTCTGGAACAGCCGCGGCGCCGGTCCCCGCAAGGATACCTTGGGCCTTGGCGAGGTGCTCATCGAGGTTCCGTCCGGAGACGACGTCGGGGCGCTGGCTGACCGGCTGAAGGTCGCCGGGGTGCCCGCGCACCACACCGGTGCGGAGCTGAGGTTCGAGGATCCCTGGCGCAACAACATCCGGGTCTCTGTCCGTTAAGGCCGCCGTGGCCGGACAGCCGGGGCCCGTGTACTAGGCTGAAACCCGAACGGCGGGGCGGCGGATTCTGCCTCCCAATGTGCCGGACCGTCAACGGAATGAGGGTAATTCCCATGGGCTTCACCGAGATCTTTGTCGCTGACCATGCGGGTGCGCTGAAGCGCGCCGGGGTGCTGGACCAGGGCAGCAGCGCGCCGGCCGGCCAGGCAGTCAGGATCGAGGGAATCAGCGACTTTGAGGTCGAACAGCTCGGGGACCTTGCCGGTACAGCCGTGCACGCCGGCGGAGCAGACTACGAGCTGACAATGGTGGATGTGGCGAGCGATTCACTGCTGGCCGTCCCGCCTGCCATGGTTCGTGCCCTGGCGGACCTGCTCTCGTATGAAACCGAAGGCGAAGGCAACGTCCTGGACGACGTTGCCGAGCAGTGGGCGGCCCAGGACGACATGCCGTTCGATGCGGCGCAGGCCCGGACCTACGTGCAGCAACTGGCCGAACTTGCCGGCGCCGTCGATGAATCGGAGCGCACCGGCCTGTACGTCTGGTCCGCCTGACCTGGCTCCCGCTTCCTTCGGGCAGCGCCGGATGCGCGCCAAGTCGAAATCCGGGCGCTGATCTGGCACAATAAACAGGTACTCGATCTGCGTGGCCCCTCTCTCCGCGTCCGGATCTTGTCCTTCGAACCCGCAAGTACGGCCCGCCCCACGGGTGCAGAACGCCGGGTTCACCCCCTTTTCTGAAACAGGAGTGACCACAAAAGTGGCCGTAAAGATTCGCCTTAAGCGCTTTGGCAAAATGCGCGCACCGTACTACCGCATCGTCGTCGCAGACTCACGCACCAAGCGTGACGGCCGCGCCATCGAGGAAATCGGCAAGTACCACCCCACCGAAGAGCCCTCATACATCGAGGTCAACTCAGAGCGTGCCCAGTACTGGCTGTCCGTCGGCGCCCAGCCGTCGGAGCAGGTTGCCGCGATCCTCAAGATCACCGGTGACTGGCAGAAGTTCAAGGGCCTCCCGGGCCAGGAAGGCACCCTGAAGACCAAAGCTCCGAAGGAAGCCTTCGTTGCCCCGGAAAAGGGTTCCGTGATCATCCCGGAAGCCATCACCAAGAAGGCATCCAAGTCTGACGCAGCCGAGGCGCCGGCCGAGGCAGAGACCACCGAGGCTGAGTAAATTGCTGGCAGACGCGCTGGAACACCTGGTCCGGGGAATCGTAGACTCCCCGGATGACGTCAAGGTCAGCTCGAAGAACAACCGCCGCGGGGACACCCTCGAGGTGCGGGTTCATCAGGACGACCTCGGACGGGTGATCGGCCGCCAGGGCCGCACGGCACGCGCCTTGCGCACCGTTGTGGCTGCCTTGGCCGGCGGTGAGCCGGTAAGGGTCGACGTCGTCGACACAGACCGCCGCCGCTGAGCGCACGGCAACATCAGCTTTGCTCCGGCCCCTCCACCCATGGTGGAGGGGCCGGAGTGCTTTCACCGGGACACCCCGCGAACCGCACGGAACAGACACATCGGAACAGAGGAACACATGCAGCTTCAGGTGGCACGAATCGGCAAGCCCCACGGTATCCGGGGGGAAGTAACGGTCCAGGTCCTCACCGACGCCCCTGGGGACCGGTTTGTGCCGGGCACCGAATTTGTAGTGGAACCGGCCTCTGCCGGGCCACTGACCGTCATCAGCGCCCGCTGGAACAAGGACATCCTCCTGCTCGGCTTCGAGGAAATTGAAACCCGCAACGAAGCGGAAACCCTGCGCGGCGCCAAGCTCTTCATCGAGACCGAAGAATTGGACGAGGACAACGACGAAGGCTGGTACGAGCACGAACTGGTAGGACTGGAGGCACGGGTTGGATCCCGGGTGGTGGGCAAGGTTGCCGCGCTCAACACCATGCCTGTCCAGGATCTGCTGGTAGTCACCACGCCCGACGGCGAAGAGATCCTCATTCCCTTCGTTGAGCAGATCGTGCCGGAGGTCAACATCGAGGAAGGGTTCGTCCTCCTCACCCCGCCGGACGGCCTGTTCGAGCTCAACTCGGACCAGGGCGCCGGCACTGATCCGGAAAGCAACGCCTAAATGCGGATCGACGTCGTCAGTATCTTCCCCGAGTACCTGGCGCCGCTGGAACTCTCCCTGATCGGCAAGGCCCGCCAGGACGGGCTGCTGGACCTGCACGTCCACGACTTGCGGTCGTTCACAACGGACAGGCACCGGACCGTGGATGACACCCCTTACGGGGGCGGCGCGGGGATGGTCATGAAGCCTGAGCCGTGGGCGCAGGCCCTGTCATCGGTGGCCGGGGGACGCCCCGAAGGTGCGGGCAAGCCGGTCCTGATCGTCCCGTCGCCGGCGGGGGAACGGTTCACCCAGGCCCTCGCCTATGAACTGGCCGAACAGGAGCACCTCGCGTTCGCGTGTGGACGGTACGAGGGCATCGATGAGCGGGTTATCGAATGGGCCGGGGAACATTTCACTGTCCGGCCCGTCAGCCTTGGCGATTACGTCCTGAACGGCGGCGAAGTGGCGGTCCTTGCCATGGTCGAGGCCATCGGCAGGCTCCTGCCCGGCGTGGTGGGCAATCCCGAGTCGCTGGTGGAGGAGTCCCACTCCGACGGGCTGCTGGAGTACCCCGTCTACACCAAACCGTCAGTCTGGCGGGAACGCGAAGTGCCGGCAGTCCTGCTGAGCGGAAACCACGGAAAGATTGCGCAGTGGCGCCGGCATGAACAGTTCCGCCGGACGGCGGAACGCCGCCCGGACCTGCTCGAAGCGTTCGACGCCGGAAAGCTGCCGCGTGCCGACCGCACCGCCCTGCAGGACCTGGGGTACGACGTCGTCGACGGCCGCCTGCGGCGCCGCCCTGCCCAGCCGGACGAGCAGCAGGACTGACCGGCCGGCGGTTCCGCCGTCCTCCGGCTCCCGGGATTGGCTGTCCGCCGCGGACTGTGGCAAAATTAGTCCTTGTGTCTGCTGGGTCCGCACCTGCCACAGGGGGAGCGCAACCAACAGCTATGACAACCGGGCACGTCAATCAGTGAAGTGGCCGGACCATCAAACTTTCGGCAGCAATCTCCGGTGCGCCAACAGCGTCCGGGCTTGGCTGCCGTGACCTAAAGTGAATGACCTGTGGCGTTCACCAGGAGTGCAATCATGCATATTCTCGATTCCGTCGATGCAGCCTCGCTGCGCACCGATGTTCCCGCGTTCCGCGCCGGTGACACCCTCAAGGTTCACGTGAACATCATTGAAGGCAAGAACACCCGTGTCCAGGTATTCCAGGGTTTCGTCCTGGGCCGCCAGGGCGAAGGCGTCCGCGAGACCTTCACCGTCCGCAAGGTGTCCTTCGGTGTCGGCGTGGAGCGTACCTTCCCGGTGCACTCCCCGATCATCGAAAAGATCGAGGTCATTACCAAGGGTGACGTCCGCCGCGCCAAGCTTTACTACATGCGCGCGCTGCGCGGTAAGGCTGCGAAGATCAAGGAAAAGCGCGACTTCAGCACCGCCAAGTAAGTCCCACTGGACCTACCAGGCAGGGCCGCAGCCGTACCCGGCCAGCGCCGGAGCCATGCACCAGCGCCCAGGATACGGACTTATGGACCAGATAAAACGCCAGCCCGCCAATACGGGCTGGCGTTTTGTGTTCCTTGCCTTTGTGCTGGCCCTGGCAGTCAGCGGTCTGGTCCGGTCACTCTGGCTCGACGTCTACTACATTCCGTCCGAGTCCATGGAACCGCTCCTCCAGGGCGGGGACCGCATCCTCGTCTCGCGCACCGATTTCAAGGCCGAACCGGTCCGGCGCGGGGACATCGTGGTCTTTGACGGCCGGGGCACTTTCGCACCGCTCAACAGCGGTAAGGGCGCACTGGTGGATACCGCCGCGGGCATCAGCCAATGGCTTGGCCTGACGGGCAGCGACACCACCTATGTAAAACGCGTCATCGGACTTCCGGGGGACTCCGTGGTCTGTTGCGACGCCGGCGGGAAAATCACCGTCAACGGTGAACCACTGGCCGAACCCTACGTCTTCCGCGGGGATGTACCCAGCACACAAAAGTTCAGTGCAGAGGTGCCGGAGGGGCGCTTGTGGCTGCTGGGCGACCACCGGTCCGTGTCCGCCGACTCCCGGAGCCTGCTTGGTGCCCCCGGCGGAGGTATGGTGCCGTTGGACAGGGTGATTGGCAGGCCGGTCCGGATCGTCTGGCCGCTTGATAGATTTGCTGCATTACCTCGGCCGCCAGCGGCAGGGCCAATAACACAGAACGGACAGTAGATGCCCGAGAACCACCCGTGGACCCCCGAGCCGCGTCGGGACGGCGCTCCGGATTCCCCGGCCAGCGCTGCGCCGGAAGCAGTTTCGGGTCCCGAAGCACCTTCTCCCGCTGCAGGCAGCCGGGCCGAAGCCAGGGCCGCCGACGAAAAAGGCGGCGGCGGCCAGATGCTCGCCTGGCTGAAGGAAATAGCCACAGTGGTGGTCATCGCCGTCGTGCTTTCCTTCCTGATCAAAACCTTCCTGTTCCGGGCTTTCTTCATCCCCTCCGAATCCATGGTGAACACGCTGGATGTTGACGACCGGATCTTCGTTAACCTCCTGGTGCCTGAACCCTTCTCACTGAGCCGCGGGGACGTTGTGGTTTTCCGCGACACCAAAGGCTGGCTGCCGGCCGCGCCGGAAAAGACTGAGGGACCGTTCACCTGGGTGCAGGACGGACTTACCTTTGTTGGCCTCCTGCCGGACAACTCAGAGCAACACCTGGTCAAAAGGGTCATCGGGCTGCCGGGGGACCATGTCGTCTGCTGTGATGCCGGCGGTAAACTGACGATTAACGGGACCGCCGTCGACGAGAAGTACATCAATTCGGCCGAGGTCCCGCAGGTCCGCAACTTCGATGTCACTGTCCCCGAAGGCAAGGTGTGGGTGATGGGCGATAACCGCAACCACTCAGCCGACTCCCGCGCCCACATGGAGATCGACGGCGGGTTCATCGACATGGCAGACCTTGAAGGCAAGGCCGCCGTGATCGCGTGGCCGCTGAGCCGGATCACCACCCTGGACAACTACCCGGATGTGTTCCGGAACGTGCCGGCGGCACCCTGAACATGTCCCCGATAGTTAAGGCCAGCGCGGTAAAGGCCAACACGGCCAAAGGACGCGCCGGCTCCACCAAGGTGGCCCGTCCCGCAAAGGCTCCCACCCTGCGGCACGAACGGACGTTTAAGGCGCAGGGGGTGCGCCTCGTGGCTGGCGTGGACGAGGTCGGCCGTGGCGCCCTTGCCGGGCCCGTCAGCGTCGGCATCGCCGTCGTGGACCTGGAGCGCCAGCGCCCCCTGGCCGGGGTTCGGGACAGCAAACTCCTCAGCCCGGCTGAACGGGAACGGCTTGACCCGCTGGTCCGACGATGGAGCGTGGCATCCGCCGTGGGGCACGCGTCGGCACAGGAGATCGATGCCCTTGGCATCATAGCTGCGCTGCGCCTCGCGGGAACCCGTGCGTGGCAGGAGATTCTCGCGGCGGGCGTGACACCGGACATGGTGCTCCTGGACGGCAGCCACAACTGGCTCTCGCCCGCCGAACAGCTGTCCCTCTTCGACGAGCCGGTCCTTGACGCCGTTTGCGACGCCCCGGTGCACACCAAAATCAAAGCGGACATGCAGTGCCTGAGCGTGGCGGCGGCGAGCGTGATCGCCAAGGTGGAACGGGACGGGATGATGCGGAAGCTTCATGCCGAGTACCCGGACTTCGGCTGGGACATCAACAAGGGTTACGCCACGGTGCTGCATCGGGACGTCCTCCGGGCGGCAGGGCCAACCCCATACCACCGGGTGAGCTGGCGCCTGCTCGGCGGGGAGTTGCTGGACAGCACGGACGAGCCAGGGCTCGAGGAGCCCGGCAGCGAAGACTGACGGCCCGGCGCGGGCGCCAGCGGCGCCGTGGATGGTGCAAGATGGAATCATGAGTGCTGAGGATCTTGAAAACTATGAAACCGACATGGAGCTGCAGCTCTATCGTGAATACCGCGACGTCGTCGGCCTGTTCAGCTACGTTGTCGAGACCGAACGGCGCTTCTACCTGGCCAACCACGTGGACCTCCAGGCCCGCAGCGCCGACGGCGAAGTCTACTTCGACCTGACGCTCCAGGACGCCTGGGTGTGGGACGTTTACCGCTCGGCGCGGTTCGTGAAAAGTGTCCGGGTCCTCACGTTCAAGGACGTCAACGTGGAAGAGCTTCCGCGCAACGAGGAACTCGCGCTGCCTAAGGATGTTGACCTGGGCCAGTAGTCCCTGACGGGCCCCGGCGACTTGTCCTGCACATTCGCCCCCGGCAAGTGATTTTTACACATACGGGATGAGCTCCCTTACCTCCGCAACTGCGCCCCCGCAGGCTGGTTGCGGAGGTAGAAATGAAATCAAAAGACCTGTTGGGCCGTCGCGGTGAGGAGCTTGCCGCCGGCTATCTAGAATCCGTCGGCATGCTGGTGGTTGAGCGCAACTGGCGCTGCACCGAGGGTGAAATCGACATCGTGGCCCTGGATGGCGATGCCCTTGTCATTGCCGAAGTAAAGACCCGCCGATCCCTCGATTACGGCCACCCCTTTGAAGCGGTAGGTCCCAAGAAGCTTGCCCGCCTGCACCGGCTGGGTTCGGCATGGTGCCGCGACCGCGAGCTGCGGATGCCGCTGCGGCGGGTGGATGTCATCGCCGTGGTGGACGACGGCGGCGGCGAACCCCTGGTGGAGCACCTCAAGGGGGTGGGGTGATTGGCCTTGGGCAGAACCTACTCCATCGCCTTAGTGGGGTTGAACGGCTACATCGTGGAGGTCGAGGCCGACATCGGCCAAACCCTGCCGGCTTTTATACTCCTCGGGCTGCCGGACGCCTCGTTGAATGAAGCCAAGGAGCGTATCCGCTCGGCAGCCAAAAATTCCGGGATACCGTTGAGCCGCCGGAAGATCACCGCCAACCTTATTCCGGCGTCACTGCCTAAACGGGGCTCGGGTTTCGACCTGGCCGTCACCATGGCAGTGCTCCGGGCAGCAAACGACATCAAGCCGACTGGAAAAACCGTCTTTATCGCGGAGCTCGGGCTTGATGGGAGGCTGCGCCCGGTCCGCGGCATCCTGCCGGCCGTGATGGCGTCCGTCCAGGCAGGCTATCCGGATATTGTGGTGGCCCACGCCAACCTGGCCGAGGCTGCCCTGGTTCCCGGCGCCAACGTCACTGGCTACCGCACGCTGGCGCGCCTGGCCCTGGATTTTGGCGCTGACCCGCAGGAGCTGGCCCTGGATTTTGACCCGGAGGATCCGGATCTTCCAGCCGACGAGCAGGAGGAAGACGCCACCTGCCCTGACATGGCTGATGTCTCCGGCCAGGGCGATGCACGGCGGGCCCTCGAAGTGGCAGCTGCCGGCGCACACCATCTTCTTCTGATGGGTCCGCCGGGTGCAGGCAAGACCATGCTGGCCGAACGGCTTCCCGGGCTGTTGCCGGATCTTGCCGACCATGAGGCCATGGAGGTTACCGCCATCCATTCGCTCTGCGGACTGCCGTCTTCCTCAGCCCAGCTGCTGCGCCGGCCGCCCTTTGAAAGCCCGCACCATTCCGCTACCGCCGCTGCAATCATTGGCGGCGGCTCAGGCCTTCCCAGGCCGGGGGCCGCCTCCCGTGCCCACCGGGGCGTGCTCTTCCTGGACGAGGCCCCCGAGTATGAGCGCCGTGTCCTCGACGCGCTTCGGCAGCCCTTGGAGAGCGGCGAGCTGGTGATTCACCGGTCCGCTGGAACCGCCGCCTATCCTGCCCGGTTCCAGCTGGTCCTAGCAGCCAATCCCTGCCCTTGCGGCAAGGCCTCCGGGAAGGGACTGGACTGCACATGTACGCCGATGATGCGCCGGCGGTACCTGGCCCGGATGTCCGGCCCGCTACTGGACCGCGTGGACATCCAGCTCCAGGTGGACAGGGTCTCTTTGGCAGAGTTCGGGCAGGGAGGCGCCGAGGAGGACACTGCGTCCGTTGCCGCGCGGGTCCGTGACGCGCGCGGCCGGCAGCGTGACCGGCTGCAGCCCTTTGGGCTGGAAACGAATTCGCAGGTCCCCGGCCGTGTACTGCGGGGAGAGCTACGGCTTCCGCCGGCATCCACCCGCATCCTCGACCATTCACTTGAGCGCGGCGTCCTCACTGCCCGCGGCTACGACCGGGTCCTTCGTCTGGCCTGGACCATGGCCGACCTCGGGCACCGGGAACGGCCGGACACCAACGATATCGGACAGGCGCTGGGGCTGCGGCAGGCAGCCGCGGTGGCCGCATGAAGGAGACCGAAGTGGACGCAGAAAGGCTGTCCCGCGCCGCGCTGGCCCGGCTGATGGAGCCCCAGGATGCTGCCGGCCTGGCACTCGTGCAAATCTGCGGCGCAGCCGACGCCCTGCGGATTGCCACCGGTGAGGTTGCTGCCGGAGCCGGGCTGGAGCGCGAGATCACCTCGCTCCTGGCGGACAGCGGGTCCGCCGGCTGGGCGGGGATGGCCGCATCCCTGAAACGCTGGCAGCCCCGGATTCCAGATCTGGCACCGGAGCGGGACCTCGCCACCATGGCGCGCCTCGGGGGCCGGCTGATCATCCCGTCGGACGAATTGTGGCCCATCCAGCTCTCTGACCTGGGGATCCAGGAACCCCTCTGCCTGTGGTGGCGTGGACAGGAGCAGCCCCTTCCCGGGGCGGACAAGTGCATGGCGCTCGTCGGGTCGCGGGACAGCACCAGCTATGGTGCATCGGTAACAGGGGACATCGCCTATTCTTTGGCGCAACGCGGCTTCACAGTAGTGTCCGGCGGCGCTTATGGCATCGATGCACACGCCCATCGCGCCGCGCTTGCCGGCGCCTCGGCCGCAGTGCCCACTATCGCCGTGATGGCCGGCGGTGTTGACCGCTTCTACCCGTCCGGGAATGAGGACCTGCTCCGGGCGGTGTGCAACCAGGGGGCGGTGATTGCGGAAGTTCCTCCGGGATCGGCGCCAACCCGGTACCGTTTCCTGCAACGGAACAGACTCATCGCCGCGATGTCGGCGGTGACGGTCGTTGTCGAAGCGCGGTGGCGGTCAGGAGCATTGAACACGGCCCACCACGCCGAGACGCTGGGCCGGGCAGTGGGCGCCGTCCCCGGCTCGGTCCACAGCGCGAATTCGGCCGGCTGCCACCGGCTCCTTCGGGACGGCGGCGCCGTTTGCGTTACCGACGCAGCCGAAGTTGCTGAGCTGGCCGGATCGAGCGGAACCGGTCTTCCCGAATCCCGGCAGAGCGGAGCCGAAGTCCAGGACGGGCTGACCCTCGAAGACCTGATCCTCCTCGATGCGCTGCCCCTGCGGTCCACCACGTCGGTTGAGAAACTCTGTTCCGTGGCGGGTCTCGGGCCGGAATCGGTGCGGGCCGGGCTGGGTCGGCTGGGGCTGCTCGGGCTGGCGGTGTCCGAGCGGGGCGGCTGGAAACGCGGCAAGGCATCAGCCTGATAGGGGCGAACCGCACTGTACCCGCAACGGATGCGGCAACCGACCAGCCGGCCCGGCAACTGGACTGGCCGGTCAGCGCGAGGACGTTGAGAGACCGTGTCAGTGACCGGGTCAGCGGTAAGACCTGAGACAGTAGGGGAGTGGAAAACCAGGAATTGCCCCCCGAGCTAAGCCAAGCGCTGGGCGCTTTCGTGCGGTACCTGTCGGGGGAGCGGGCCCTGTCGCAGCACACCTTGCGTGCCTATGAGGGCGACCTGCGAGGATTGTTCTGCCATGCGGCCTCCGAGGGGGCAACCAAACTGGCTGACCTGGAACTCGGTACCCTTCGGCGGTGGTTGGGAGTGCAGAGCCAGGCAGGCGTCGCACGCTCCACCCTGGCACGCCGGGCGGCCACCGCCCGCGCTTTCACGGCATGGGCCCTGAGGGAAGAGCACGTCCCTGCGGACCCTGCCCTGCGTCTCAAAGCACCCAAACGGGAGCAATCCCTGCCTGGCGTGCTGCAGTCCCAGCAGCTGACACGGCTGCTGACCAGGCTGGAGGAAGTTGCCGCGGAAGGTGAACCCCTGCCCGTGCGGGACAGGGCAATCGTCGAACTGCTCTATGCCACCGGGGTCCGCGTCGGTGAGCTGACGGGCCTGGACATCGATGACCTCGACCCGGACCGGCGTACGCTGCGGGTCATCGGCAAAGGCAACAAGGAACGCACCGTCCCTTACGGCGTCCCCGCGGCGCTGGCTTTGGACGACTGGCTCCGGCGGGGCAGGCCGAAGCTCGCCAGGGACAACAGCGGTCCCGCTCTGTTCCTGGGCGCCCGCGGCGGCCGGATGGACCAGCGGCAGGTCCGGGCGCTGGTCAATACTCTGTTCGAGGCCCTGGGTGACACTTCGGCCTCGGGCCCGCACGCCCTGCGGCACTCGGCAGCCACGCACCTGCTGGACGGGGGCGCTGACCTGCGGGCCGTCCAGGAGATCCTGGGGCACAGCAGCCTGGCCACCACCCAGATCTACACGCACGTCTCCGTGGACCGGCTGCGCCAAAGCTACCAGCAGGCGCACCCCAGGGCCTGACCCCGGACGGCGCGGCTCTGCCAAGGGAATCGCACTGGCGTAATTACCCGGGGTACGGCACAATAAGAGTCACGTCCGGCAACTTTCAAGTCCCGCTTGAAGCTCCATCGCTTCGAGCGGACCAGCAAGTCCGGACACTGCTTAATCTGAACAGTTGAATATTGAAGCAGGGAGCAGGCCCCGCAGTGCAGGGCACGGCAGTTCCATCCAGGCAGAGGTCGTTGGGGAAGACGTACCTAGAGCTATGGAGGATGGAATGTCTGTTGCAATGACCCGCGGTGTGCTGTTTGTTCACTCAGCCCCTACTGCTTTGTGCCCGCATGTCGAGTGGGCCATCGGCTCCGTCGTTGACAAGCGCACGGATCTTGAGTGGACCCCTCAACCTGCTGCGCCTGGAATGTTCCGGGCCGAGCTGTCCTGGACCGGTGCCCCCGGGACGGGATCAAAGCTTGCGTCGTCCCTGCGCGGCTGGGCCCACCTCCGCTATGAGGTTACCGAGGAGCCGAGCCAGGGTGTGGATGGCGGCCGCTGGTCACACACGCCCGAGCTGGGCATCTTCCATGCGGTGACAGACGTCCACGGCAACATCATGGTTTCCGAAGACAGGATCCGCTACGCCTACGAATCAGGCGCGGGCGATCCCGCAGCCGTCTACCACGAGCTGTCCCTGGCGCTGGGTGAGGCCTGGGATGAGGAACTCGAACCCTTCCGGCACGCCGCCGAGGGCGCGCCTGTCCGCTGGCTGCACCAGGTGGGCTGACCGCCGAAGCCAAGCTGTCGCCGTCGTCAGCGGCTCCGTGCCGCCGTCGTAATCAAGCCGCGGCCGGCAACAACACCAAGAAATCTCCATAGCAAAACAGGAGGCCCCGCCAGCCGGCGGGGCCTCCTGTTTGGTGTCCGCCAGCAACGCCGGACGGTTGTTAGATGCTGCGAACCGCTACCACGGCGTTGTGTCCGCCGAAGCCGAAGGAGTTGCTCAGCGCCACGATATTGCCGGCAGGCAGATCCCTGGCTGACGTGACCACGTCGAGGGGGATCTCCGGGTCCTGGTTCTCAAGGTTGATCGTCACGGGCGCCTTGCGCTCGTAGATGGCGAGCACGGTGAGAACCGCCTCGACGGCGCCGGAGGCGCCCAGGAGGTGGCCCATCTGCGACTTCGTGGCCGAAACCGCCACGTTGTCGATGTGTGATCCAAGGGCGGCGCGCAGCGCGGTGTATTCAGGCTTGTCACCAACCGGGGTGGAGGTGGCATGCGCGTTCACGTGGACCACGTCTTCGGCCTGGATGCGGCCGTCAAACATAGCTGCCTTCAGCGCGCGGGTTGCGCCAAGGCCTTCAGGGTCCGGTGCGGTGATGTGGTAGGCGTCAGCGGTAACGGAGGTTCCGGCGAGTTCACCGTAGATCCGGGCTCCACGGGCCAGGGCGTGTTCTTCGGCCTCGAGGACCAGGGCGCCTGCGCCTTCACCCATGACGAAGCCGTCGCGGCCCAGATCGTAGGGACGGGACGCGCCCTGCGGGTCGTCGTTGCGGCGGGACAGGGCCTGCATCGATGCGAACGCCGCCAGGGGCATGGGGTGGATGGCTGCTTCAGCGCCGCCGCACATCACCACGTCCGCCTTGCCCGAGCGGATCAGGTCCAGGCCCAGGTGCAGGGCTTCGGTGCCGGAGGCGCAGGCGGAAACGGGGGTGTGGGCGCCGGCGCGTGCGCCGAGGTCCAGGCTGACGGCGGCGGCCACGCCGTTGGGCATCAGCATGGGTACGGTCATGGGCAGGACGCGGCGGGGGCCTTTTTCCTTCAGCGTGTCCCAGGCGTCCAGCAGGGTCCAGACCCCGCCGATGCCCGTAGCGAAGGCTACGGCGAGCCGGTCCTTGTCGAATTCCGTGATGCCGGAGTCGGCCCAGGCTTCGCGGGCGGCGATAACACCAAACTGGGTGGAGGGGTCCATCCGTTTGGCCTCAACCCGGCTGAGCACGTCCAGCGCCGGGGTGCTGCAGCGGGCTGCGAAGTGGACGGGCAGTTCGTACTTTGCTACCCAGTCGTCTTCGAGGGTGCGGGCACCGGAGACCCCCTTGAGCGCGTTGTTCCACATCGTGGGTACATCGCCGCCGATGGGTGTGGTGGCACCCAGACCGGTGATGACTACTTTGCGTGTCATGGGATCACTCTTTCGTCGGTGGGATTCCGTCTGCCGGAGGGTCCCGCGTGTTGGTGGTCGGCACGGCTTGAACAGCGCAAGGTGCCGGAAAAATGCGGCGGGCTGCCGGTCCGGTCATCCGGACCGGCAGCCCCGCCAAGCCGTAGTACGGCGAAAGCCGGTGGCTAGGCCTGGGCTCCGGCGATGAAGCTGACGGCGTCGCCGACGGTCTTCAGGTTCTTGACCTCTTCGTCCGGGATACGCACGCCGAACTTCTCTTCGGCGTTGACCACGATGGTCATCATGGAGATGGAGTCGATGTCCAGGTCCTCGGTGAAGGACTTGTCCAGCTCTACAGCCTCGGGGGCCAGGCCGGTCTCTTCGTTGACGATTTCAGCCAGGCCGGCCAGGATCTCTTCGTTGCTAGCCATGTGATGGCTCCTTTTCTTGTTATTGCCGGCAGGGAATGCCGGAAATGGTTCAGGACGCGGTTGCGGCCTGTTGGGGGCGCTTCTAAGGAAGGACTACTACCTGGGCGCCGAAGACCAGCCCGGCACCGAAACCGATCTGCAGGGCCAGCCCGCCACTCAGTTCCGGCTTCTCCGCCAGGAGGCGGTGGGTAGCCAGCGGGATGGACGCTGCAGAGGTGTTCCCTGCATCGGCGATGTCCCGTGCCACTGTAACCGTCTCGGGCAGCTTCAGCTTCTTCACCATCTCATCAATGATGCGCATGTTGGCCTGGTGCGGGATGAACGCCACCAGGTCCTCGGCCTGTACACCGGCCGCCTCCAGCGCCTGCTGGGCTACCTTCGCCATCTCCCAGACGGCCCAACGGAAGACCGTCTGGCCATCCTGGCGCAGGGTGGGGTAGAGCTCCTGGGCTTCTTCGAGCAGGGCAAGGTCGCCGGTCGAATCGGACTGCCGGGCAGCCATGCCAAGGTCGCGGACGTCCAGCATGGACCGGGTCATGCCGATGGCGTCCCATTTGCTGCCGTCCGAGCCCCACACAGAAGGCGCGATGCCGGGTGTCTCGGAGGGGCCAATCACGACGGCGCCTGCACCGTCCCCGAGCAGGAAGGAGATGGTCCGTTCCCGGTTGTCGATGACGTCGGACAGTTTCTCGGCACCAACCACCAGCACGTACTTCGCGGCTCCGGAACGGACCAGCGCGTCACCCTGGGCGATGCCGTAGCAGTAGCCGGCGCAGGCGGCTGAGATGTCAAAGGCCGGTGCAGGGGTGGCGCCGAGCCGGTCCGCCAGGCTGGCCGCGGCCGACGGCGTCGCATACGGATGGGTGACCGTGGAGACGATAACGGCGCCCAGGTCCGAGCCTTGGATCCCGGCTTTTTCCATCGCTTCGCGGGCAGCGCCCTCGGCCATGTCGATGACGCTGACATCAGCGGGCGCGCGGTGGCGGGTCACGATCCCCGTGCGCTGGCGGATCCACTCGTCCGAGGAGTCAATCCACTGGCAGACGTCCTCGTTCGTGACGATGACATCCGGCCGGTAGGCGCCCAGGCCAAGGATGCGGGTGTGCTCCTGGATCGGAGCCTGTTTCAGCGTGGGAACGCTCATGCGTTGCCCTCCAGTTCTGCGAAGAGCGCCAGTGCGGCGGAGAGGTCATCAGGGGTCTTGACCGCAACGGTCTTGACGCCGGGCATGCCGCGCTTGGCCAGGCCGGCAAGGGTACCGGCGGGAGCCAGTTCGATGACGCCGGTCACGCCGCGCTGGACAAGGGCCTCCATGCAGAGGTCCCAACGGACCGGGCGGGACACCTGGGCGATCAGGCTTTCGACGGCGGCACCGCCATCGGTGACCTCCCCGCCGTCGTAATTCGACAGCAGGGGTACCTTCGGGGCCTGCGGCTTCAGCTGCGGCTCCAGCGCCTTGAGCGTGCTGACGGCAGGAGACATGTGGCTGGTGTGGAAGGCGCCCGCCACCTTCAGCGGAATGACGCGGGCCTTGGCCGGCGGGTTCTCCGCCAGGGCCTTGAGCTGTTCGAACGTTCCGGCAGCAACCGTCTGGCCTGCACCGTTGACATTTGCGGGGGTGGCGCCTGCTGCCTCGATGGCGGCGAGGACCTCTGCGGGGTCCCCGCCCACCACGGCGCTCATGCCGGTGGGCGTGACGGAAGCGGCGGCGGCCATGCTGTTGGCACGTTCGCGGACGAAGGTCATGGCTTCCTGCTCGGTGAGGACTCCGGCCAGTGCCGATGCCGTGATCTCACCGACGGAGTGTCCGGCCAGGATTACCGGCAGGGAGTCCAGCTCGACGTCGAAAAGGGAGGCGGCGGCGACGAGGCCGGCCGCAACGATCAGGGGCTGCGCCACGGCAGTGTCCTTGATGGTTTCTTCATCCGAGGTGGTCCCGTGCGCGATCAGGTCAATGCCTGCGATGTCGCTCAGGGCGGCCAACTGGCCTGCCACCGGGGGCAGTTCCAGCCACGGGGCCAGAAAACCCGGGGTTTGCGAGCCCTGTCCAGGGCAGACTATTGCAAGCACGTAACCAGCTTTCCAAATTACTGTGTGATCGAGCGGTGTTTGTCCGCACCAAGCTCAGGGGGTCAGGTTGTAGGAAGTCTACAACGCCTCAGGGCTGGTTCCGCGACGGATGGCGCTCTGCGGCAGCTTTGGGCGGGGCTGAAAGACGGCCGACCACGAGGGCCGCCTGGAGGACAAACGCCTCCCGCGGCAGGAGCGGATCCCAGCCGGTGACGTCACAAACCCGCTTCAGGCGGTACCGCACCGTGTTGGCATGAACGAAGAGTTCCCGGGCCGTTGCCTCCAGGGAATGGCCCAGTTCCAGGTAGGTCCCGAGGGTTTCCACCAGCCCGTTGGAAGCTGCCAGGAGCGGCCGGTAGATGTTTTTGACCAGGGAGCGGCGGGCGGCGTCGTCACCGGAGATCACGCGTTCCGGAAGGAGGTCATCGGCGGCAACAGGGCGCGGGGCGGACGGCCAGGCGCGCGCGGCAGTCAGCCCGGCGAAAGCGGACTGGGCCGAACCGCTGGCCTCCAGCAGGGATCCGGCTTCCGGGCCGTACACCACCGGTCCGGGGGCAAACATGTCGCTGAGCTTCAGGTAGGCGGTTTCCCGGTCGTGGACGCCGCCCAGGATCAGGATCAGCCGGTCACCCTGGATGCCCACCAGCGCATCCTCCGCGTAGCGGCCTGCCATCCGCCGGAGCTCGCTGACGTAGCTGGCGCTCGGCTCTGACGGGGAATTTCCCACCATTACCGTAAACCGCTCCTGCGCCTTCCAGCCCAGCGCGGCGATCCTGGAGCGCAGGGCATCAGTATTTTCACCGCGCAGGATCGCATCCACGATGAGGGCTTCCAGCCGCGTGTCCCAGGAGCCCCGGGATTCAGCCGCGCGCGCGTAAACGTCCGCGGCCGCGAAGGCCACCTCGCGGGAGTAGCGGAGCACGGCCTCGCGGAGGGACGGCTGGTCAGCTTCCGGCGCTATCACCGGAACCTGGTCTTCCACCACCTCCACTACGATCCGGATCAGCTGCAGCGCCTTCTGCAGGCTGATGGACCGGGTCAATTCCGTGGGGGCCGTCCCAAAGACGTCGGTGAGGATCCATGAGGGCGAACTGGGGCGCTCGTACCAGGTAACAAAAGCAGCAATACCGTTTTGAGCCACCATTCCCAGTGCGGAGCGCTCGTCCGAACTGAGCCGGCTGTACCAGGGCAGGGATTTTTCCAGCTCCCGCATGGTGGTGGTGGAAAGCTGGCCCACGTTGGCACGCAATTTCTTCAGGGTTTCGGACTTCTCCGGAGTGACCTTGGGCGGGGTCTGTTTGCGCTTCGCGGACGGGGTGGCTGGTGCTGGCATGCTTTGAGCATACGGCCACTGCCCGGCAAGCTCCATTTGTGCGAAGGCTACAATCCGGGTAGTTGTGCGTCACAGCCCGTCCACTGCAGAACGGACGACGGCGGCCCCCGCCTTTCGGTGGGGGCCGCCGTCGCGGTTACCGGGTTTCCGGCAGAGGCTAGGCCTCGCCGCCCGCGTTGCCGGTGGAGCCGGCATTGACGTTGTGCAGCCGGTACTTGTCGATCGCCTTGACCGGGGCCTGGGCGTCAACCTCGCCGCGGCGGGCCAACATCTCCAGCGAACGCACCACGATGGAGTGGATGTCGTTTTTGAAGAAGCGGCGGGCTGCGGCGCGGGTGTCGGAGAAGCCGAAGCCGTCGGCGCCGAGGGTGGCGAATTCGTTGGGGACGAACTGGCGGATCTGGTCGGGGACTGCCTTCATGTAGTCCGAGACGGCGACGACGGGGCCGGTGGCGCCTTCGAGCTGCTTGGTCACGAACGGGACGCGGGCCGGCTGGCCGGGGTTGAGGAAGGCTTCCTCTTCGGCGGCCATGCCGTCGCGGCGCAGCTCGTTCCAGGACGTCACGGACCAGACGTCGGCGGAAACACCCCAGTCATCAGCCAGGAGCTGCTGCGCTTCCAGTGCCCAGGGCACCGAGACGCCGGAGGCCAGGATCTGGGTCCGGGGACCGTCGATCTTTGCCGGGGCGAGCAGGTAGATGCCCTTGATGACGCCTTCGACGTCCAGCCCCTCGGGTTCGGCGGGCTGGGTGATCGGCTCGTTGTACACGGTGAGGTAGTACATGAGGTTCCGGTCTTCCGATTCCGGCCCGTACATGCGTTCCAGGCCGCTCCGGACGATGTGGCCCATTTCGTAGCCGAAGGCGGGGTCGTAGGTGACTACTGCCGGGTTGGTGGAGGCCAGCAGCGGGGAGTGGCCGTCGGCGTGCTGGAGGCCTTCGCCGGTGAGGGTGGTCCGTCCTGCGGTGGCGCCGATGATGAAGCCGCGGGTCATTTGGTCTGCTGCTGCCCAGAAGGCGTCGCCGGTGCGCTGGAAGCCGAACATGGAGTAGAACACGTAGACGGGGACCAGGGGCACGCCGTGGGTGGCGTACGCGGTGCCGGCGGCGGTGAAGGCTGCCACGGCGCCGGCTTCGTTGATGCCGGGGTGGATGAGTTGGCCCTGCGCGGATTCCTTGTAGGCCAGGACAAGGTCCCGGTCCACGGACAGGTAGTTCTGTCCCTTGGGGTTGTAGATCTTCGCGGTGGGGAAGAACGCATCCATGCCGAAGGTCCGGGCCTCATCAGGGATGATCGGGGCGATGTGCTTGCCGAACTCCTTGTCCCGCATCAGGTCCTTCAGGAGCCTGACGAAGGCCATGGTGGTGGCGGCCTGCTGCTTGCCCGAACCGCGCTTGGCCACCTCGTAGGACTTCGCGTCCGGCAGGGTGATCTCCGCGTGCTTGGACCGGCGTTCCGGTACCGACCCGCCCAGGGCCGCACGGCGCTCCATCATGTACTGGATTTCCGGGGCGTCCGTACCGGGGTGGTAGTACGGCGGCTGGTACGGGTCTTTTTCGAGCTGCTCATCCGTGACCGGGATCCGCAGGTGGTCGCGGAACTTCTTGAGGTCGTCGAGGGTGAGTTTTTTCATTTGGTGGGTCGCGTTGCGGCCCTCGAAGTGTGGTCCCAGTCCGTAGCCCTTGACGGTTTTGGCGAGGATGACGGTGGGTTTGCCCTTGAACTCGGTGGCGGCCTTGTACGCGGCGTAGACCTTGCGGTAGTCGTGGCCGCCGCGTTTGAGGTTCCAGATCTGGTCATCGGTGAGGTCCGCGACGAGGTCTTTGGTGGCGGGATCCTTGCCGAAGAAGTGTTCGCGGACGAACCCGCCGGATTCGGCCTTGTAGGTCTGGTAGTCCCCGTCGGGGGTTTCGTTCATGATTTTCACCAGCGACCCGTCGGTGTCGCGGGTGAGCAGGTCATCCCATTCCCGGCCCCAGACGACCTTGATCACGTTCCAGCCGGCACCGCGGAAGAACGCTTCGAGTTCCTGCATGATCTTGCCGTTGCCGCGCACCGGCCCGTCCAGGCGCTGGAGGTTGCAGTTGATCACGAAGTTCAGGTTGTCCAGGTTCTCGTTCGCGGCGAGCTGGAGCAGGCCGCGGGATTCGGGCTCGTCCATTTCCCCGTCGCCCAGGAACGCCCAGACCTGCTGGTCGGAGGTGTCTTTCAGGCCCCGGTTGTGCAGGTACCGGTTGGACTGGGCCTGGTAGATCGCGTTCATCGGCCCGATACCCATGGACACGGTGGGGAATTCCCAGAAGTGCGGCATCAGGCGCGGGTGCGGGTAGGAGGACAGGGCGTGGCCTTCGCGGGATTTTTCCTGCCGGAACCCGTCCAGGTCCTCCTCACTGAGGCGGCCTTCCATGAACGCCCGGGCGTACATGCCGGGGGAGGCGTGGCCCTGGAAGAAGACCTGGTCCCCGCCGCCGGGGTGGTCCTTGCCGCGGAAGAAGTGGTTGAAGCCCACCTCGTACAGGGTCGCAGCCCCGGCGTAGGTGGAGATGTGCCCGCCCACGCCGATGTTGGGCCGCTGGGACCGGTGCACCATCACCGCGGCGTTCCACCGCATGTACGCCCGGTACCGGCGCTCGTACTCCTCGTTGCCCGGGAACTCTGCTTCCTGGTCCACCGGGATGGTGTTCACGTAATCGGTGGTGGTCACCATCGGCACCCCAACGCTCTGCGCACCGGCACGCTGCAACAGGCTCCGCATGATGTATTGGGCACGCTCGGTACCCTGTTCCCTGATCAACGAATCCAGGGACTCAACCCACTCGGCGGTCTCTTCCGGATCACGATCAGGCAGCTGGTTAGTCAACCCGCTGAGGATATGGGAGGTATCTTCTCCTGCAGCCACGTCCAACCTCTCTTTGCGCGCATTTGATGGCGCACTCAGGCCGGGCAGGGTGACCGCCCGGCGTATATACGCCGTGTGCGACGTATCGGTTACAACAGCCCGGTCATGTGTGCCGGGCAGGGTCCTAGCTTCCTACGTCTGCATTGGAGTTACAGGGTTGTTGCCCCGCAGGCATAGTTGTCACCTGCCACTCTAACTCTCACCTCAGCGCGATGCGTAGCCGCGGCTTGGGCGGCCCTGTTGTATTTCGCCGTCATACTGGTTGTGTGACGAAAAGCCGCTGCGAGGCGGGCTTGACCGTCCGGGTGTGACGCAGAATATGCCTGTACCCGGGGGCGGCAGCTTGAAGCGCAGGCACAAAGGGTGTTGGCTTGGGAGTAATGGAAATCACTATGCGCACTGCATATATGAGGCATTGGAGGAACACGTGAGCGAGGCCGACGCCGCCACTTCGGTAAATGTGGCGGAAAAATTGGGTTTCAAGAACGGGGATCTGATTCAGGAGTTCGGTTACGACGACGACGTCGATTTCGACTTGCGTGACGATATTGAGGATCTCACCGGTTCCGAGCTGCTGGATGAGGACGACCACGACGTAGCGGATGCCGTCATCTTCTGGTGGCGCGACGGCGACGGGGACCTCGTGGACAGTCTGATGGATTCGTTGACCACACTCAGCGAAAACGGCGTTGTCTGGGTCCTGACTCCGAAGTCCGGCAGGGACGGCTACGTTTCACCGGCTGACATCCAGGAGGCCGCCCCAACAGCCGGCCTGCACGTGACAACCTCGGCCGGCGTCTCCAAGGACTGGAGTGCAGCCCGCCTGGTGATGAGGAAAAACAAGTGACGGCAGCGCTTGGCGCTGCCCCTGCAGCTGTGCCTGCGCTGGGCGGGCCGGCACCTGACTTCGAGCTGGCCAACCAGTTCGGCGAACCTGTGCGGCTGTCATCCTTCCGCGGCCAGAACGTAGTCCTGGTGTTCTACCCGTTCGCCTTCTCAGGCATTTGCACGGGGGAACTGTGCGAGATTCGGGACAACCTGGCGCTGTTCGAGGACGCAAATGCCACGGTTCTGGCCGTGTCCGTGGACAGCAAGTTCAGTCTGCGCGCTTATGCCGCGCAGGAGGGGTACACCTTCGATTTGCTGGCAGATTTCTGGCCCCACGGTGACGTCGCCACTGCCTATGGCGTCTTTGACCCGGGCAGCGGCATGGCCAAGCGCGGTACGTTCATCATCGACGCCGCCGGTCATGTCCGCTACTCCGTGGTGAATCCCCGTGGCCAGGCCCGTGACCTTCAGGAATACCGCGACGCATTGGCCGGCCTGGGACAGGCCTGACCCGGCATGGAACAGCGGCGCGCGGGGGTCGGCCTGACAGGCTTCGCGAGCATGCCGCCGGTGGCTGCAGCCAATCCCTCCGATGAGGAGCGCCGGACCCTGCTCCAGATCCGCGATGTCCTGGCCGGCAGCCGGTTTGCCCTGCTCACCGGTGCGGGACTGAGTACCGACTCCGGAATACCGGATTACCGCGGGCCAGGTTCGCCGCCGCGTTCGCCTATGACCTACCAGGAGTTCGTCAAGGACGCCGCGAACCGTCAACGCTATTGGGCCCGGAACCATATTGGCTGGTCCCACCTGCGGCACGCAGACCCGAACCAGGGCCATTATGCCGCTGCCGAGCTGGAGCGGCGCGGCTACCTCACCGGGCTGATCACCCAGAACGTTGACCGGCTGCACGAAGACGCAGGCAGTGTCAACGTGGTGGACCTCCATGGCAGGTATGACCAGGTGGTGTGCCTGGGGTGCCACCGGACCTATTCCAGGCGCCTCCTGGCAGGCGTGCTCGAGGAGTTGAACCCGGAGTTCCTGTCCCGCGCGGAGGAGTCAGGCCTCGTGGAAATGGCACCCGACGCAGATGCCACCGTTGAGGACCAGTCGCTGATCAGCAGTTTTGTTGTTGCCGTCTGCCCTGCCTGCGGCGGAATCCTCAAGCCGGATTTTGTGTACTTTGGCGAGAACGTGCCCAAGGACCGGGTTGAACGGTCGTACCGGATGGTTGACGAGGCGCATGCCCTGGTAGCCGCCGGATCGTCGCTGACGGTGATGAGCGGGCTGCGCTTCGTCCGGCATGCCGCCAAGGACGGCAAGCCGGTCATCATCATCAACCGCGGGCCCACGCGCGGGGATGACAAGGCCAGCATCAAGCTGGAGGCCGGCGTCAGTGAATCCCTGGCTTGGCTTGCCGCTGAACTTCCGCCCCTCTAGGAGCGGCCCGGAAGCGTACGGGCACGCCGATTCGCGTTTGGAGCCATGGGTCGGGTAGAGTCTATGTTCGTTGGTTGCGGCGCTGAAGCGCCGGATTCAGCCGCTTTGGGTCTTTAGCTCAGCTGGTAGAGCGCCACGTTTACACCGTGGATGTCATCGGTTCGATCCCGGTAGGACCCACCAGGAAACCCTGTTGTTTGCGCCCCACGGCGGAAACAACAGGGTTTTTTCATTCTCTGCCCACCGGCGGAAATGTCGGTGCCCGGCCTTAGCTTTCAGGCATGGAACATGTGATGGTGCGGACGGGAATCAACGGAACGCCGACGACGGTGATCAGCAAGGGGCGGGAATGGGCCGTGGGTGCCGAACCGGTGCGCTGGTTTGAGCGGCTCAACTGGTGGGAGGTTAACCGGAGGATGCCCAAAGGCCTTGGCCGCGTGGATGTGGAGGTCCTGCAGGTTCAGGTGAGGTTGGGTGGCAACAGGAGCTCTGCTTTGACCACCATGCTGCTGGAACGGGACGGACTCGGCGGTGGATGGCGGCTCCGGGAAGCGGTGTCAGACGCCGCGTGAGGGCTTCCGGGCGGGTTGGCGGACCCGCCGTGGCGTGGTCCGGGCATTGGAAAACCCTCCACCGCGACTATTGGGGGATGCCGCGGTGGAGGGCCTGAGATGAATATACCGTGAACTGCCGGAAACATGAAGCTCTGCCGAAAGTGTGTCGGAGGCCGTGCCGTGAAGCCGGGGATTACTGGCCGGCCCACACGGCAGAGCCATTATGATGGTTAGTGTTCAGCTGAATGAACAGCACGACCAGCGCAGGCACCTATATAAGGAGAATCATGGCCGATTCCCGCAACTCCCGATCCTCTGACGGGCTGGGAAGCGCCTCGCCGGCCCCCGCCGTCACCCGTGCCGCCGCAGTACTGGACGCCCTCGCTGCATCGGCAACCGGAAGACTGACGCTTAGTGACCTTGCCCGCGAGTTGGGAATCCCCAAGTCCTCCACCTCCAACCTGCTCCTGGCGCTGGAAGAAGCCCGCCTCATCAGCCGGCAGGGGGCGGAGTTCACCCTGGGCCGCAAGCTCGTGGAACTCGGGGCGGCCTACCTGAGCCGGCTGGACGAGGTGCAGGAGTTCTACCGGTACTGCGAGCAGGCACCCACCCTTTCGGGTGAAACAGTGCGTATCGCCATGCTTGATGGAACCAACGTCATCTATCTGGCCCGCTACGAAGGGCATCCTGCTGTCCGGTTGACGTCCAATATTGGAGACAAAATGCCGGTTTCCCTCTGCGCGGTGGGAAAGGCCCTCATTGCCCGGCTGCATGACCACGACATCGATGACATGTTCAGTGACGATGCTGAGTTGCCCGTACTGACACCGAAATCAATCCGGACCGGCGCGGAGCTTAAGGCACAGCTGCACACCATCCGAGAACAGGGTTACGCCTTCGAGGACGAGGAGTCCACCACGGGCGTAGTGTGCCTTGCGGTCTCGGTTCCCACCCGGGGTGCGCATGGTCCAAGCCTGGGACTATCAGTAACGGCATTGAAGGCCACCTATACGCAGGAACAGGGCTCCCAGATGGTCAAGGAACTCCGTGAGCTGGCCCGTTCGCTCGGCAGCCCCATGGGCTAACAGGCCGGGCCGCTGACCAAAGACAAAATAATACCTTCGCCCGCTTGCCGACCGTTCAACTTGCTGTACTCTGTTCAATATAGTGATCGGCACGACATGTGCTGTCGCTGACCCACCAGGCCAACGGGGGCCTGGAGAGTGATGAGGGAGTTCTTGTGACAACTCGTACTAAAGCACCGCAGGCTGAGGACGGCGCCGTCGTCGACTCGGACCAGCTGCGAAGGGCAACTCTTGCCAGCTCCGTAGGCTCCGCATTGGAGTATTACGACTTCTACATTTACGGCCTCGCCTCGGCGCTGATCTTCGGGCCGCTGTTCTTTGCTCCGCTGGGGGAAAGCGGGGCTGTCATCGCCTCCTTTGCAACCTACGGCGTCGGCTTTGCCGCCCGTCCCTTCGGTGGCATCGTCTTCGGCTACATCGGGGACCGGTTCGGCCGCAAAATGGTCCTGATCCTCACCATCGGCCTGATGGGCATGGCAAGTTTCGCCATCGGCCTGCTGCCGACATTCGAACAGGCGGGAATGCTGGGTGCAGTCCTCCTGGTAGCTCTGCGCATCATCCAGGGCCTGGGGGCCGGGGCTGAGCAGGCCGGCGCCACCACGTTGATTTCTGAAGTTGCGCCGCGCCGGCGTCGCGGTTTCTTCGCCTCCCTGCCGTTCGTCGGCATCCAGTTGGGCACCCTCCTGGGCGCGGGCACCTTTGCACTGATGGCCCTGGCGGACAAGACCGTGCTGCAGGGCTGGCTCTGGCGGGTACCGTTCCTGGCGAGTTTCATCCTGATCGTGATTGCCGTCTTCATCCGCCTCCGGCTGAAGGAGACTCCCGTCTTCCAGGAACTGGAGAAGCACAAGGCCGTGGTGAAGAACCCGGTGGGCCAGATCTGGAAGCACTCCAAAAAGAATGTCCTGGTGGGCATCGGCCTGCGCATGGGTGAAAACGGCAACTCCTCCATCTACTCCGCGCTCCTGGTTTCCTTCATCAGCATGCCTGCCGGCGTCTTCGCCGGCGATAAGTTCATCGGCCCCACGGGCCTGCTGATCGCTGCCGCCTTCGCAGCAGTCATGGTGGTCACCTTTGGCGCCCTCTCCGACCGGTTCGGCCGCGTCCCCGTGTACAGGTACGGTGCCCTGTTCCAGGCAGTGATCGCACTTCCGGCGTTCTACCTGGTAACCCTGGGCAACGTCACGCTTGTCTGGGCGGTCATGGTGGTGGGCATCGCCCTGGGCGTGCAGTCCATGCTGGGCCCGCAGTGCGCGCTGCTGCCGGAACTGTTCGGATCCCAGCACCGGTTCACCGGCGTGGCGCTGAGCCGCGAACTTTCAGCCGTCCTGGCCGGCGGCTTCGCCCCGATGATCGGCGTCGCACTACTGGCTGCCACCAACCATTCCTGGCTGGTCCCCGCCATCTACTCACTGGTGCTGGCATCGATCTCCTTCGCCACCACCTTCTTCACTCCTGAAACCAGGGGGAGGGACCTGGTGCTGGTGGAAGACGCCGGCTAGGCTTTCACTGCACTAACGGGCGGCTTCCCCTGACGGGGAAGCCGCCCTTACGCATGTCCGCAGAATGTCCGCATCCCCGCGATCACCCAATGTGGCGTGGCCGGGGTGGGACGAGGAAGGCCCCGGCCGGTTCCTCGTTGGGGGAACCGGCCGGGGCCTTAGTGGAAGTGGAGCGTGTGGAAGTGCAGGCCTAGTAGAAGTGCACAGTGTCCACGAGGTGGGGCAACTCCCCGCCGGCCAGGAAGATCCGGAGGTTACCGCAGAACCGCTCGGCGATCAGTCGGTTCTCGGCAGCGCTGAGGGCGGATGTGTGCGGTGAAACCAGCACCTTGGGGTGATGCCACAGCGGGCTGTTCCGGGGGAGCGGCTCCACCGCGAAGACGTCCAGGCAGGCGTAGGATACCTGCCCGTTGTCCAGGGCTTCAAGCAGTGCTTCCTCGTCCACCACTGTTCCCCTGCCGACGTTGACGAAAACAGTGCCGGGCTTCATGGCAGCGAAGATGTCCCGGTTGAAGAGCTTTTCCGTGTACGGCGTGCCCGGCAGGGTATTCACCACGGCGTCGGCGCCGGCAAGGAGGGCTGGAAGGCCGTGATTGTCCGAGACCTCCTCGATTCCGTCCAGCGGCTCCACGCTCCGCTTGGTGCCGCTGACCTTCATGCCCAGGGCGCGCGCCAGGCGGGCAGTCTCAAGGCCGATTTCGCCAAGGCCGGCCACAACCAGCCTGGAACCGCTCACCAGCCGTGTGGGGGTCCGAAGCTCAGGCCAAACCTTGGCTTCCTGGTCCCGCACCAGTTCGGCCGTGCGCTTGAAGCCGTTCAGGATTCCCATGGTGGCAAACTCGGCGAGGGGGAGCGCATGGACCCCCGCGGAGGTTGTCACTTTGAACTTCTGCAGCGTCTCCTGGTCCAGCCCGGAGGCTTTTACCGCACCGCCGGCTCCCGCTGCCATGGCATGGACCCATTGGAGATGCGGATTCCCGGCCGCAACCCTGGCGAGTCCCGCCGGGCTCTCGTTCGGAAATCCGTAAAGGACCTGGGCGCTGTTGATCATCGCCCAGTAGCGTTCCTCCTGGTCAGGGGAGCGCTGGAAGCCGGGGTCCCCGGCATGGTCCGCCGGGAACCGCTCCGGGGGCAGGAGCTCCGGCTCGTAGAGAACAGTGATGGATGGGTCAACGGCGCGGATGCGTTCCACGAGCTCAGCTTCGAGCGGGACGGCAATGGCCACAGTTGTCTGCGAGGTCATAGTGTTCATCATACTGAATAGCGGCTAGGATATTGAACACTTCTCTTGATGAACACGACGATGTGAGGCTGGGCAAATGCAGGATAGAAGGGCGGGTTTTGTAGGCCTGGGACTGATGGGCCTGCCGATGGCAGCCAATGCCATCAGCAAGGGATGGCAGGTCACTGGCTGGAACAGGTCGCCGGGCCCCATGCTCGAGCTGCAAAAGCTCGGCGGCGCCCGCGCGGAACAGATTGCAGACATGCGCGACCTCCCGGCCATCATCTTTATGCTTCCGGACCTCGCCCATATCGAGGAAGGCGGCCGCCGGGCTGCTTTCCAGCTGGGAAAGCAAGCCGCCGGCACCCGGCACCATCGTCCTGGTGACGAGCAGCGTTTCGCCCACAGGAGTGAAGGAATTCGGCCGGCGCATCGCGGCGCTGAGCCTTGGCAATGCGCAGGTAGTGGACGCTCCGGTCAGTGGAGGAACACAGGGTGCCTTGGACGGCACCCTCGCCATCATGGCCGGCGGGGACGGAGGCGCCTTCCTGCGTGCCGAACCCCTGCTGCGCTCCATGGGTACCACGGTGCGGCATCTGGGCCCGCTCGGGGCAGGGTCCCTCGCCAAAGCTTGTAACCAGCTTGTTGTAGGAACGACGACGGCGGCGCTCGCCGAAGCCGCCGAACTCGCCGAGCGCTCCGGGCTGGACCCGGCTGAGCTCTTCGAGGTCATGCGGGGAGGACTTGCCGGCAGCCGGGTGCTGGACATCGTCGGCCCCCGGCTGGTCAGCAAGGATTACACTCCCACCGGGCCGGCAAAATTCATGCACAAGGACCTGTCCTTCGTCCTGGAAGCGGCCCGCGTTTCCGGGACCGCAGTTCCCATGACGGACGCCGGCGTCGAACTTTATGCAGAGCTGAAGCGCCAGGGCCTCGGCGACCAGGACCTCGCCGTGGTGCGCCTGGCCATCTCCCAACTCAGCCATACAACCGCGGAAGCGGCGGAAGGAACAGTACATTCATGAGTTCTCTTTTTGACCTGACGGGCCGGGTTGCGCTGGTGACGGGTTCGAGCCGGGGGATCGGCAATGCGCTGGCCCGGGCGTTGGCCGACGCCGGTGCAACGGTGGTGCTGAACGGCATCAATGGGGAGCGGCTTAAGGATGCGGCGGCGGCGATGGCTGTCGACTTCGCCCCCGGCCGCATCCACAGTGTCGCCTTCGATGTGACGGACGACGCCGCGGCGGCCCGGGGTGTTGCGTGGGTGGAGGAGCAGGTGGGGCCGCTGGAGATCCTGGTGAACAATGCCGGGATCCAGCACCGGGTGCCGATGCTGGAGTTGGATGTGAAGGACTGGGAGCGGGTGATCTCCACGAACCTGACCAGTGCGTTCCTGGTGGGCCGGGAGGCGGCCCGGTTCATGATTCCCCGCGGGCACGGGAAGATCATCAACATCTGTTCGGTGCAGACGGACCTGGCCCGGCCCACCATCGCCCCGTATGTTGCGGCGAAGGGCGGGCTGCGGAACCTCACCCGTGCCATGACCGCGGAGTGGGCGGGGTCCGGGTTGCAGATCAATGGGATCGCGCCGGGGTACATCCATACCGAGATGACGCAGAACCTGGTGGACGATGAGCAGTTCAATTCCTGGATCCTGGGCCGGACCCCGGCCAACCGGTGGGGCACGGTGCAGGACCTCGCCGGCCCGGTGGTGTGGCTGGCCTCCAGCGGGTCTGACTTCGTGAACGGGCAGACGATTTTTATCGATGGTGGAATGACGGTGGTGGTCTGATGACACTGGATACAGCTTTCCCCGTTTCCGGTCCGGCGGTGGTGGCCCACGCCGCCAACGATCTGCGGATCGACGAACTGGCCCTTACCGCACCGGCCGCCGACGAGGCCGTGATCGAGGTGCACTACGGGGGCATCTGCGGCTCGGACCTGCATTACTGGCTGCACGGCGCGGCCGGTGAGTCCATTCTGAAGGCGCCGCTGGTGCTGGGGCATGAGATTTCCGGGACGGTGGTCCGTGCCGCGGCCGACGGGACCGGGCCCGCCGCGGGCACCCCCGTGGCGGTCCACCCCGCCACGCCCGGCCCTGGTGCTGCCCGGTTCCCGGCGGACCGGCCCAACCTTTCCCCGGGCTGCACCTACCTGGGCAGCGCGGCGCGGTTCCCGCACCAGGACGGTGCGTTCAGCCGATACGTGAACCTGCCCACGCGGATGCTCCGGCCCCTGCCGGACAGTATTGACCTGCGCACCGCGGCGCTGATTGAGCCCGCTTCCGTGGCCTGGCACGCAGTCGCGCGGGCGGGGGACGTGGCCGGCAAGACGGCGCTGGTGATCGGCAGCGGCCCCATCGGCGCGCTGGCCGTCGCGGTCCTGAAAGGGACCGGCGCGAGCCGGATTACCGCCGTCGACATGCATAACCAGCCGCTGGAAATCGCCAAGGCCGTGGGCGCGGACCACGTGATCACCGCCGGTGACGCGGGGGCGATCGCCGCGGTGGAGGCCGACGTCGTGATTGAATCCTCCGGCAACCACCACGGGCTCGCCTCGGCCATCCAGGGCGCAACCCGCGGCGGCACCGTGGTCATGGTCGGGCTGCTGCCCACCGGCCCGCAGCCGGTCCTGATCTCCCTGGCCATCACCCGGGAACTTGAGCTGAAGGGCTCGTTCCGGTTCAACGACGAGATCGACGACGTCATCGCCGCCCTCGCCGACCGCTCGCTTCACATCGAGCCCGTCATCACCCACGAATACCCCGTGGAACAGGCACTCGAAGCCTTCAGCGTGGCCCGCAACTCCGCAGAATCCGGAAAAGTCCTCCTGCGCTTCACGTCCTGACTGGCGGTTGGGGTCAGCGGCGCACCGGGATGAAGACGCGCGGCTGCTCTGTCCAAGTGTCGGACATCTGGGTCATGGTGCGGCGCATGATCCGGTCCGAGGCCTCACGGGCGGCGGGAGCGTCACCCCTGGAAATAGCCTCTGCGACATCCACGTGCCATTGAAGGGCGGCCTCGTGGGGATGGTCCGGCATCAGTCCGTGGACGGTGCGTCCGGTCAGCGTCTCGGCAACCTGTCCCATCAGGTTGGCGAACATTTCATTGCCCGAACCGGAGAGCAACAGGGAATGAAACTGGATATCCAACTCCAGGAAGCGTGGCACCTCACCGTTGTGGCCGGCGTCGCGCATTGCATAGGCGACATCCACCAGCTCCAGGCGCAGCGGCGCGGGCGCGTTCTGGGCGGCGAGTTCAGCTGCCGCGGGTTCGACGGCGGCACGCAGCTCGGCCAGTGAGCGCAGCTGCGCCCCGCGGGCGTCGCTGGCCAGACGCCACCGGATGACCTGCGGGTCGAAAGGGTTCCAGCGGCTGGGTGGCAGCACCCGGATGCCCACCCGCTTGGTGGTTTCCACCAGGCCCAGGGACTGCAGGACGCGGACGGCTTCGCGGACAACCGACCGCGAAACCTTCAGCTCGTCCTCCAGCTGCTCCGCCAGCATCACGTGGCCAACGGGCAGGTTGCCCGAGACGATGCGCGCGCCAAGATTCTCGATGGCACGGTGGTGCAGGCTGGTGGTCATGGTCCTAAGCCTAGTGCGGCCACATGCCCGGACTGCCTTTTGTGCTGGACGGTCAGTGACACAAAAGGTTCCAATAGGTGGGCGTTACTTTTCTGTGACCGCCCGAATATATATGCTTTATTCAGACCCTCGGTCTGCAACCGTGCTTCCACGCAAGGGAGCCGCTGCACATCCATCGCACAGTATGAATTGGAGTTTTGATGTCTGCACACATCGGTGTCACCGGCCTTGCGGTGATGGGCGCCAACCTGGCCCGCAATCTCGCCCGGAACGGCTTCACGGTCGCACTGCACAACCGGTCCGTGGAGAAAACCGACGCACTGCTCGAAAAGCACGGCTCGGACGGCGACTTTGTCCGCACCGAAACCCTGCAGGAACTGGTCGACTCCCTGGAGAAGCCCCGCCGCGTGCTGATCATGGTCAAGGCCGGCAAGCCCGTTGACTCCGTCATTGAACAGCTGGAGCCGCTGCTGGAAGCCGGCGACATCATCATCGACGCCGGCAACTCCCACTACGAGGACACCCGCCGCCGCGAAGCCGCGCTGGCCAAGAAGGACCTGCACTTCGTGGGCGTCGGCGTCTCCGGCGGCGAAGAAGGCGCCCTGAACGGCCCCTCCATCATGCCGGGCGGTTCCAAGGAGTCCTACAAGGCCCTCGGCCCGCTGCTGGAAAAGATCTCCGCCAAGGTGGACGGCGAACCGTGCTGCGCCTGGGTGGGAACCGACGGCGCCGGCCACTTCGTGAAGATGGTCCACAACGGCATCGAATACGCCGACATGCAGGTCATCGGCGAAGCCTTCGACCTGCTGCGCTCCGGTGCAGGCATCGAGCCGGCGGAGCAGTCCAAGATCTTCACCGAGTGGAACAAGGGCGATCTCTCCTCCTTCCTGATCGAAATCTCGGCAGAGGTCCTGGGCCACGTTGACGCCAAGACGGGCAAGCCGTTCGTCGACGTCGTGGTGGACGCCGCCGGCCAGAAGGGCACCGGCCGCTGGACGGTCATCTCCGCACTGGAACTGGGCTCCCCGGTCTCAGGCATCGCCGAATCCGTGTTCGCCCGGGCGCTGTCGTCCCAGGCAGGCCAGCGCAAGCTCGGCCAGGAACTGCTCGCCGGCAATGAAGCCTCCGTCGAGATCCCGGAGACGTTCGTCGAGGACGTCCGCCAGGCACTGTACGCCTCCAAGCTCGTCTCCTACGCCCAGGGCCTGGACATGCTCACGTCCGCCGCCAAGGAATACGGCTGGGACCTGAAGCTGGACGAGATCGCTTCCCTGTGGCGGGCCGGCTGCATCATCCGCGCCGAACTCCTCAAGGACATCACCAAGGCCTACGCTGCGGACGAGAAGCCGGCCAACCTGCTGTTCGCCCCGGCCTTCACCAAGGCCATCGCCGAGGCTGTCCCGGCCTGGCGCCGTGTTGTGGCCACCGCCGTGCAGCTGGGAATCCCGGTGCCGGTCTTCTCCTCGTCGCTGGCCTACTACGACGGACTGCGCCGCAAGCGCGTTGCTGCCGCCCTGATCCAGGGCCAGCGCGATCTCTTCGGCGCCCACACCTACGGCCGTGTTGACGCCGAAGGCACCTTCCACACCCTTTGGGGCGAGGACAAGTCCGAGATCGAAGCAGTGGACACGCACTAACGCCACTCCGCGGCAAAGCGAACGGCCGGCGGTTCCGGGATTTCTCCTGGAACCGCCGGCCGTTTGGCTTATCTGTGTGCCGGCTTAGGCAGCGGTAAGGCCGCCACGAACTGTCAGATCCGGTACTCGATGTCGTATTCAGCCGGGTCCACTGCGGGTTTGGTTTCCCGCTGGGCGTCCCGGTGGCGCCATTTGGCGGGCACGCCGGTGACGATGGATTCCGGCGGCGCGTCCTTGACCACCACCGCGTTCGCGCCCACGGCACTGTCCCGGCCGATGGTGATCGGGCCGAGGATTTTGGCACCGGCGCCGATGGTCACCCGGTCCCCAATGGTGGGATGGCGCTTGATCCGTGCGAGCGAGCGTCCACCGAGGGTGACGCCGTGGTAGATCATTACGTCTTCGCCGATCTCCGCGGTCTCACCGATGACCACTCCCATGCCGTGGTCGATGAAGAACCTCCGGCCGATCGTGGCACCCGGATGGATTTCGATGCCGGTCCAGGACCGGCCCAGCTGGGAAAGCAGCCGCGCCGGAAACCGCAGGCTGGGTGTCTGCCACAGCCGGTGGGTCAGGCGGTGGATCCAGATGGCGTGCAGGCCGGAATAGGCGAAAAAGTTCTCAAAAGAACCTCGAGCCGCCGGGTCGTGGGACCGGGCGGCGTCGAGGTCTTCCTTCAGTCTTGCGAAAAAGCCCACAAAGTTCTTTCTACAGGAAACGGGCGGAGGGTGGTTCTAATCAGCCGCGGATGTCGTCATACAGCACCGTGGAGATGTAACGCTCGCCAAAGTCGCAGACCACGGCCACGATCAGCTTGCCCGCGTTCTCCGGGCGCTTCGCCAGTTCAAGGGCGCCCCACACGATGGCGCCGGAGGAGATGCCACCCAGGATGCCTTCCTTGACGCCGAGTTCCCGGGCCACGCGGACGGAGTCCTCAAGGGTGGCATCCAGGACTTCGTCGTAAACATTGGTGTCCAGGATTTCGGGAACGAAGTTGGCGCCGATGCCCTGGATCTTGTGCGGGCCGGGTGCGCCGCCGTTGAGGATGGCGGAGTCCTTCGGTTCGATGGCGACGATCTGCACGCCGGGCTTGCGTTCCTTCAGGACCTGGCCAACGCCGGTGACGGTTCCGCCGGTGCCGATGCCGGCAACGAAGATGTCCACGGCGCCGTCCGTGTCGGCCCAGATTTCCTCAGCGGTGGTGCTGCGGTGGATCTCGGGGTTGGCCTCGTTGGCGAACTGCTGTGCCCAGATCGAGTTCTCCGTGCCGGCCACAATCTCCTGGGCCTTCTCCACGGCGCCGCGCATGCCCTCGGAACCCGGGGTCAGCACAATCTCGGCACCAAAGGCGCGCAGCATAACGCGGCGCTCGGTGGACATGGTCTCCGGCATGGTCAGGATGACCTTGTAGCCACGGGCAGCACCCACCATGGCCAGGGCGATGCCCGTGTTGCCGGAGGTACCTTCCACGATGGTTCCGCCGGGCTTCAGGGCACCTGATTTCTCCGCCGCGTCCACGATTGCGACGCCGATGCGGTCCTTCACGCTGTTGGCCGGGTTGTAGAACTCGAGCTTGACCGCAACCGTTGCATCCAGCCCCTCGCTGAGCCGGTTGAGCTTAACGAGCGGGGTGCCGCCCACCAGCTGGGTCACATCGTCATAAATCCGTGCCATGTAGATACGCCTATCTCGTCAAGGGTGAATACTGAGGTCAGCCTAACGAGGCCGCGTAACACCCGCTAAGCGTTAAGCCATGCAGAGTAATATTTCCTGGCCTTCGCGAGCTTGGGGTTGATGATCACCTGGCAGTACCCCTGCTCCGGGTGCTTGGCGTAGTAGTCCTGGTGGAATTCCTCGGCGACGTAAAACCGGGGGAGGCGGCTGACTTCAGTGACGATGGGATGCGCCCACAGGGCCTGGTTCCGTTCGATGGCTTCCTCGAACAGGATCTTCTCTTCGGTGGTTTCGTAAAACATCGACGAGCGGTATTGCGTGCCCACGTCGTACCCCTGGCGGTTGAGGGTGGTGGGGTCATGCAGGGCGAAGAACATGTCCAGGATGACCTCCGCCGGGATGATGTCCTCGTCGAACGTCACCGCCACCACCTCGGCATGCCCGGTGGTGCCATTGCAGACCGAGTAGTAGTCCGGGTTGGGATCGTGGCCCCCGGTGTAGCCGGACACCACCGAGCTGACGCCCTTGGTCTTCTGGTAGACGGCGTCAAGGCACCAGAAGCAGCCTCCGCCTAAAACAAAAGTTTTCATGACCTCTTCAATGGTTGGCGGGACCGGATGATTCCCGGGCCATCCACCAGCCGCGCCTAAAGGCGCTGCCCGGACGCTGTGATGGGGTAAAACTAAGACTATGGAACCTGTGGACACCGACGTTACCGGCCAGGAGAAACACGACGGCGAGAATCACGACGGCGGCGCACCTTCCGGTGAGGAAGCGGCGGTTGAGCGGCCCCAGGCTCCCACGCTGGGCGAGCTGCTCCTGGCCGTTGAGGAACTGTGGCCGGAGTCCCTGGCGGAGAACTGGGACGAAGTGGGCCTGGTGGCAGGGCACCCGTCCACACCCGTCACGCGGGTCATGTTTGCCGTGGATCCCACACTCGAGGTCATCGATGAGGCCGTGGCATGGGGTGCCGAGCTCCTGATCACCCACCATCCGCTGCTCCTCAGGGGGGTCACCACAGTGGCCGCCACTACTCCCAAAGGACGGGCGGTCCACCGGCTTATCGAGTCCGGCACTGCCCTGCTGACCGTTCACACGAATGGTGATTCCGCCGTCGGAGGTGTCTCCGATGTCCTCGCGGACGCTCTGGGCCTGCAGGACGTGGCCCCGCTCACTGTTGCCGCAAACGGCCTCCCCGAAGAAGGGATCGGACGCGTGGGGGACCTGGCCGAGGCCATGACGCTGGGTGATTTCGCCGCCCGGGTCTTCGGCATCCTGCCCTCGGTCGCCGGGGGAGTGCGCGTTTCGGGGGACAAGGACGGCCTGGTGCGGCGGATTGCCGTATGCGGCGGCGCGGGAGACTCGCTCTTCAACGAGGTACGCGCCAGCAACGCAGATGTTTACGTCACTGCGGACCTGCGCCACCACCCCGCCTCCGAGGCCCGGGAAGCTGCGTTGAACGGCAGGCCCTACCTGGTGGACGTCTCGCATTTCGCCAGCGAATGGCTGTGGTTGCCCGCCGCAGCCGCGGCCCTGGGCAATGTCCTCGCTGACCAGGGCCACGACGTGGAAATCCAGGTCAGCACCACCAACAGTGATCCCTGGGACTTCATCCTGACTCCGGGCTGAGCCTGGCGTCCGAAGTCCGCCGCCGGGCCACACCCGCGGTAATCCGGAAAGGGGCTCAGCGAGGCAGCCGAGCAGGCCAGGCGCTAGAGTCTAGGAAGCGCCGGTACGGTGCCCGGCTCCGGCCGGCAGGGAGCAAGCGGAGGTAACAGTGGCGAAGGCAGCACCGGCGGAACAGTTGAAGTTGCTTGAGCTGCAGGGGCTGGACGCCAGGCTGAAGTCACTTGCAAACCGCCGCCGCACGCTGGAGAACGATCCCAGGATCAAGGACCTCGAAGCCGCTCTTTCCGTCGCCAACGGTGAGCTCGGGGCCGCCAAAGTGGCCGTGCACGACGCCGAGGCCGAACTGAAGCGCGCCGAGGCGGATGTGGAGCAGGTTGCTTCGCGGATTGAACGGGACGAGGCGCGGCTAAACAGCGGCACTGGCCTGTCCAAGGACCTCGTCGCCCTGCAGAAGGACATTGTCTCCCTGAACAAGCGCCGCTCGGACCTTGAGGACGTGGAACTCGAAGTCCTCGAGAGGCTTGACACGCTCCGCGCCAAACAGGCGGCACAGCAGGCGATTGTGGACGACATCCAGGGATCCTTCGGCGGCATCCGCGCCGAGCTGGACGCTGCGTTGGCCGAGGTGGAGGCGGAAGCCGCCGGGCTGCGCACCAGCCGAGCCGAATTCGCGGCCGGGCTCGATGCCGGCCTGGTGGCAGTTTACGAAAAGACCCTGGCCAAGCGTGGCGTGGGGGCAGCCCGGCTGTTCCACGGCACCTCTGAAGCCTCCGGAATGAAGTTGAGCCCCGGCGATCTCGCCGAGATCAAGGCCGCTGCAGCGGAGGACATCGTGTTTTGCCCTGATTCCGGCGCCATCCTGGTCCGCTCGGAGGAGTGGGGCCTGACTTAGCGGGTCGAAGGCGGGCGATCAGCCCGGCAGGATGATGTTCAGCGCGTGCGGTTTCCGTGCCGAACCCGGTACGAGTTCGGCCGCCCACTTCTCGCGGCTGGCCTTGAGGAGTTGCGCCGGCGTCTCCGGTGCCTTGCCCCGCCGCGCCAGCAGGTGCCGGGCCAGCTCGCCCCGTGTGTGCTTGGCAAAGTGGCTGACCACCTTCCGGGTGCCGTTCACCTCGGTAAAGACGTTGACCGTGGCGGTCTGTGCCGCCGGGGGAGCCCACGCTGCCGCATAGGTACTGGACCGGCAATCCACCAGCAGGTGCCCGGCGGCGGACTCAGCCAGCGCATCGGAGAGCTGCGGCTTCCAGAATGAGGCGAGGCGGCCGACGTCGGGCAGGGCAGTCCCCATGGACAGGCGGTAGGCGGGAACGCTGTCGCCGAAGCGGATGGCGCCCCACAACGCCGAAATCACCAGGACGGACTCGTCGGCTTTCCGCCGCTGCGCCGCGGTGAGTGTCTTGTAGCCCAGGGCGTCGTACAGCACGCCGGAATAGATCTGGTGGGCCGGAGCCGCCGGCTCCGCGTGAAGCCGGGTGTTGCGCTCGACGTCGTCCTTCAGGGAAGCTCCAACGCCCAGCAGGGCGAGGGCATCCTCGTGCGCGCTCACCGTACCGAGCGCATCCAGCACTTTTGCCCGGTAGGTGTTCAGCTGCGGAAAGCTGAGGGAAGGCCAGTCGACCGCGGATCCGCGGACCGCGGGGGTCTTGCCTTCGGAAGGGGGAAGCAAAATCAGCACCGTCCGATCCTACCGGCGCAGGGTAAGCACCCATCGCCGGTAGACTGGAACCGGATGGGTTGACCAGGCGGCCGCGCGTCACGAAAGTGGCTCGAGGAACGTCCGGGCTCCACAGGGCAGGGTGGTGGGTAACGCCCACTCGGGGTAACCCGCAGGCCAGTGCCACAGAAAACAGACCGCCTGGGTCGCGCCGGTTTGAAAGCGGCACGAAACAGGTAAGGGTGAAACGGTGGTGTAAGAGACCACCAGCTTCCCGGGTGACCGGGAAGGCTAGGTAAACCCCACCCGGAGCAAGGCCAGACAGGACACGTTCGAGGGCTGCCCGCCCGAGTGTCCGGGTAGGCCGCTGGAGGGCGCCGGCAACGGCGTTCGTAGATGGATGGCCGCTACTCCCGTGCCGGCAACGGAAAGGGAGCACAGAACCCGGCGTATCGGTCAACCCGTCCATCCAATCCCGTTTGACCTTGGAAGCTGTGTTGGGGATGCTGGACCGTGCCCGTTAATCCTGATGGACAAGCCGTCCCTGTAACCGCAGGACGGCCCGTCCCCTCAACCGGCAGGCAAGTGGCGGCCCTGGCCGGATTCCTGGCCCTTTCCTATGCAGTGTGCATGCTCGCCTCCATCCCGATCATCCTCCACTCGAGCGGCTGGTTCGCCGCCTCCGCCAAGGCGCCGTGGATGCCTGCCGGGTGGATGTTCCGGACAGTATGGAGCGGACTCTACGCCTGCATCGGACTGTCCGCCTGGCTGGTGTGGCGCAGGCGGGCACTGACAGGCAATCTCCTTTGGTCCTTCTGCCTGCAGCTGTTGCTTAACCTGGCGTGGCCATTCATGTTCTTTGCCATGTACCCCACGCTCGGTTCCGCTGCCCTGTGGCTGGCCTTCGCCGTCATCTGCGCGCTGGCCGTCGTCCTGGCCCTGCTGATTGTGGAAGCCGGCCCGGTCCATACCTGGGCCGGCCTGCTGCTGCTGCCCTACTTTTCGTGGGTGGTGTTCTCCGCAAGCCTTAACCTGTATTCCGCACTCCACAACTAAAGCGGCCCATGCCACCGAACCCTGTGTGAGTGATTTCACGCGGCTCGGGCCGTCCCGGGGCACTCTGCCAATTTAGAATGGATAACGGACGCAGGAGTTCTTCCGCCGGAGTTGCGTTCGCAGCCGGCGGTTTTCTTTTGCACACAATCCAGGCGCCTAGGGAACAACCCCCGCAGGTGCCGGTGCCCCTGGACATCATCAGGTGGCCGACATCCGTGTACGAGGACGTACGCGGCTGAACCGAGGAAGGTATTTCTGTGAGCCAGACGTCAGATTCTTGTCTTGATACGTGGATGGGCCGCGAGGCCCTCGCCGAGGCCATGATTCCGGTGATCGGCCGGCTGTACCGCGACAACAACGTGGTCACCAGCATCCACGGCCGGAGCCTGATCAACAAGTCCACCATGAACATCCTGAAGGCGCACCGCTTCGCGCGCAGAATGAGCAAGGATGAATTGCTGCTGGAGGAAACCGCTCCGCTCCTGAACACCCTGGCGGGGCTGGAGCTTGGTGCTGCAGCGATCGACATCGCCCGGCTGAACCAGAAGTTCAAGGAAGAGGGCGGCGACGCCACCCTGGAGGAGTTCCTCCGCCAAGAGCTCGCTGAGATCGTGGGCAAGCGCGGCGGCGACGACCGCACCAGCACCGATGTTGTGCTCTACGGCTTTGGCCGTATCGGCCGGCTCCTGGCCCGCCTCCTGATCGAAAAGGCCGGCGGCGGCCACGGCCTGCGGCTGCGCGCCATCGTGGTCCGCAGGGGTTCCGACAACGATCTGTCCAAGCGCGCCAGCCTGCTGCGCCGCGACTCGGTCCACGGCTCCTTCGAGGGCACCATCCGCGTTGACGAGGCAGCCAACACCATCACCGCCAACGGTGTCCAGGTGCAGGTCATCTACTCGGACAACCCCGCCACCATCGACTACACCGCCTACGGGATCAGCAATGCGCTCGTGGTGGACAACACAGGCCGCTGGCGCGACGCCGAAGGCCTGTCCCAGCACCTGCAGAGCAAGGGCGTGGCACGGGTTCTCCTCACTGCCCCGGGCAAGGGCGAACTGAAGAACATCGTCCACGGCATCAACCACCGCACCATCAAGGCCGCGGACCAGATCGTATCCGCGGCTTCCTGCACCACGAACGCCATCACTCCGGTCCTGAAGGCCATCAACGACAAGTTCGGCGTGGTCCACGGCCACGTCGAGACGGTCCACTCCTTCACGAACGACCAGAACCTGATTGACAACTTCCACAAAGGCGACCGCCGCGGCCGCTCCGCCGCGCTGAACATGGTGATCACCGAAACGGGCGCCGCCAAGGCCGTGGCCAAGGCCCTGCCCGAGCTGCTGGGCAAGCTCACCGGCAGCTCCATCCGCGTCCCCACCCCGGACGTTTCCCTGGCCATCCTGAACCTGAGCCTGGAAAACGGGACCACCAAGGACGAGGTCAACGAATACCTGCGGGAGATGTCGCTGCACTCGGACCTGCGCAAGCAGATCGACTACATCGATTCGCCGGAGGTTGTTTCCACGGACTTCGTTGGTTCCCGGCGTGCGGGCATCGTGGACGGCCTTGCCACCATCTCCAACGAGAAGAACCTGGTGCTCTACGTCTGGTACGACAACGAGTTCGGTTACAGCTGCCAGGTGGTCCGCGTCATGGAGGAAATGGCCGGTGTCAACCCGCCGTCCTTCCCTGCCAAGGAAACGGCCTCAGCCCTGGCGGCCATCGCCGTCTGATCCGCCCCACGGGCCGGTTGTCCGGATTTCCCGGCTGATTCGCTGGAATCAGCCGGGAAACGGGACCACACTGGTGCAATGGAAAAAGATTCGACGCTTGAGCACGAAACCACCCTGGAACACGCCCTGGACGTGGCCAAGGCCAACCACAAAGAAGCCGTCCGGCTGCTGGAAGGCGCCCGCGCCGGGCACGCCAGCGGGGACGTCGGCGAGGATCGGGTGCGGCAGCTTGAGGGACTCCTGGCCATTGCCGAGGAGGACCTCCGGCGGGTGATGCGGGAGCAGTAGCCACCGTCCGATGTGACCTTTCACTCGCCCTCCACAGTGTGGATATCTGCAAGGATGGCGGGCCGGTGTCCTAGGCTCTTCTGGTGCATGACGACACAGGACGGGCCGAAGCCCCATGACCGTGACCTGGTCCGCCTACCGGCGTGCCCCGCCGGCGTTCCCGGCAGGCGTGGGCAGTCCTGGTGCTGGCCGCCCTTTCGGCACTCGCCGCACTGTTCTGGTTCTTCGCCGCCGGCCAGTTTGCCGTTGCCGGGCCGGCCCCTTCCGGGCCTACAGAGGCTCCCGTTTTTGATCCGGCCTGGATGAAACCTGTGGTGCCGGTGCACCCAGTGCCCGAAGGCACTGCACTCTCGGCACTGAACAGCCTTGCCGTAAAAGGACGCGCCGCCAAGGACTCGTACGACCGGGAAGCCTTTGGCCAGGCCTGGCAGGACGTTGACCGGAACGGCTGCGATACACGCAACGACATTCTGCGGCGGGACCTGGCCGGCGTGGTATTCGTTGAAGGCTCCAAATGCCGGGTGGCAGCCGGCTCCTTCCGGGAGCCCTATACAGGCCAGTTCGTGGACTTCCGGCGCGGCTCCGACAGCAGCCGGGCGGTCCAGATTGATCATGTGGTCGCTTTGGGAGACGCCTGGCAAAAGGGCGCCCAGGGGCTCACTGCCGCGCAGCGGCAGAGCCTCGCCAACGATCCGCTGAACCTCATCGCCGCCGACGGACCGGCGAACCAGCAGAAAAGCGCCGGCGACGCCGCCACCTGGCTGCCGAAAAACACGTCACTCCGTTGCCATTACGTCGCCCGCCAAATTTCCGTCAAGGTAGCCTACGGCCTCTGGGTCACGGAAGCGGAAAAGGATGCCATGAAGCGCGTCCTGGGGTCCTGCCCGGACCAGCAGACGGTGTCAGCCCGCTAAGCGCAGGCGGCCAGGTCTCCTGCCTCGCCAGCCAGAGGCCCGGGCGGGCAAAGGCAGCCAGGCCGCGTGTCGCCGTCGTGCCTAATGTCCGAAGGGGTCCGGGTCAACGCCCGGCATCCACGTCAGCCCGGGAACTCCCCAGCCGCTCTTCTTGGCCTGCTTCAGCGCTTTGCGCGCATAGCGGTCCATGAGGCGGTTGACGTAGAGCTTCCCGTCAAGGTGGTCGTACTCGTGCTGGATGACCCGGGCGAACCAGCCCGTGGCCTCAAACCTCACCGGCTGGCCGAAGCCGTCAAAACCTTCCACGCGCGCCCACTCTGCCCGCTTGAGGGGGTACACTCCGCCGGGGAAGGACAGGCAGCCCTCTTCCTCCTCGTCGGGATCCGGGACGGCGCCGGAGATCTTCGACAACGTGAGGACCGGGTTCACCAGCACGCCGGTGGGGGGAGCGCCGTCGTCATTGGCGTATTTGTAGATGAAGATCCTCTTGCCGACTCCCACCTGCGGTGCGGCGAGGCCGACGCCGTTGGCGGCATCGTTTGTTTCGAACATGTCCGCAATCAGGGTCCGCAGCTCGTCGTCGAAGACTTCAACTTCGGCCGCCCGCCGGTGAAGTACGGGCTCGCCCCAGATGGTGATGGGCAGAACAGTCATCTCGCGGTCCTCCGGCGGTATGCAGTGCAGAAGCAGTTGATGCAAAACAAAGGAGGCCGCACCGGATATCCGGTGCGGCCTCCTTGCTGGATGGTCAATACCATCCGCTGAGGGTGAGCTACGGGGGTTGAACCCGCGACCTCCTGGACCACAACCAGGCGCTCTGCCAACTGAGCTAAGCCCACCATGCGCCCTGCAGATTTACCGGCTAACGGCTCTCTGGAAAGGCAACTCAAATAGCTTACCTGCTCTTCAGGGGTGCTTCGTCCACTTTTGCCGATTTCAACGAAATTTCCGGCAAACGTGGCGCAGATTACGCTCCTGCCTGCTGTCCGTCCGCGGGACTGGTGATGCGCCTGGCGATCTGCTGGGCCGTGGCGCTGTCCGGTCCGGGCGGCGGCACGAAGACCGCGTCCCGGTAGTAGCGCAGCTCATCAATGGAGTCCTGGATGTCGCCCAGGGCCCGGTGGCCGCCCTTTTTCGCCGGCGATTGGAAGTAGGCTCTGGCAAACCAGCGGCGGGAGAGTTCCTTGATGGTGCTGACATCAATCACGCGGTAGTGGAGGTGCTCCACCACGGCCGGCATGTCGCGGGAGAGGAAGACGCGGTCCGTTCCCACCGAGTTGCCGCCCAAAGGTGCCTTGCGGGGATCCGGCACCCACTTTGAGATGTATTCCATCACCGCCAATTCGGCCTCCGCCATGGTGATGCCGTGGGGGAGTTCCTTGAGCAGGCCCGATTTGGTGTGCATGTCCCGGACGAAGTCGTTCATCTGGGCCAGGGCGGCGTCGTCCGGTTTGATCACGACGTCCACGCCGTCGCCGAGGATGTTCAGTTCCGAGTCGGTGACCAGCGCGGCAACCTCGATCAAGGCATCATTCTTGATGTCCAGACCGGTCATTTCGCAGTCGATCCAGACGATTCGTTCGTTAGATATAGGCACCGGACCAGCCTACCGTTACACCTCCCTGGTGCCCGCCGGTGCTAGGATTTCGGGTACGCGGCGGGACCACTTGCTGTCGTTGTAACCCGCTTGTGCCGGCTATGCGGCCCGCCGGGCAGAATCGCGCAAACGCAACAGATTGGACCATCCTGAGATGACGGCGCCTGTGCCTGCAGCGGGGGAACTGGCTGCCGCGGACACTGCTGCAGCAGACGGGGCCGAGGTCGATAATCCCCGCTCGCCGCTCCTGGCCGGATTCGTGGGCTCGATGTTTATGCTGATCGGGTCCCTGGGGGTGGGCTGGCTGGCCCCCGTTTCCGAACTCCGCAGGATGCCGCTGTTCATCTGGATGCGGGCCGAAGCTGGCGGCGTTGCCCTCTCCATCATCCTGCTCGCAGTAGGCGGAATGCTCCTGGTGCGCGCCTGGCTGCGGCTGGGCCAGCGCATCCGCGTGTGGGGAGACCAGGCCCGCCGGGCGACGCTGATGGCAGTGGTGGCCTGGGGGCTGCCCATGATGTTCAGCGTCCCGTTGTTCAGCCGTGACGTCTACGCGTACATCGGGCAGGGCCGCCTGATGGTGGAGGGGTTTAACCCGTACGAGAACGGCATCTCGGCCCTGTCCAACTACTTCCAGCTGGGTGCCGACAAGATGTGGACCGAAGCCCCGGTTCCCTACGGCCAGCTGTTCCTGTGGATCGAGCAGTTTGTGGTGTGGTCCACCAATGTCCAGCCTGAGGCCAGCGTGATGCTGTTCCGGCTGGTGGCCGTGGCCGGCGTGGTCCTGTGCGTGATCTACGTGCCCAAACTCGCTGAGCTGCACGGCGTCAACCCCAACCGGGCGCTCTGGCTGACGGCCGCCAATCCACTGTTCCTGACCAACTTCATCGCCAGCGTCCACAACGATGCGCTCATGATCGGGCTGGCCCTTGCCGGCATCTATTACTCGGCCACGCGGCGTGTGGTCCGTGGCATCGTCCTGGTGACGCTGTCCATAGCCGTCAAGCCCATCACCATCGTTTTCCTGCCGTTCATTGGGCTCCTGTGGGCAGGGAAAGAAGCCGGCTGGCTTCGGAAGTTTGCCTTCTGGGGCCTGACAGCAGGACTGAGCCTGGGCATCCTGGTGCTGATGAGCCTCGTCAACGGTTTTGGGTTCGGCTGGATCAACGGGCTTTCCGCCCCGGGAAGTATCTACATCTGGTACGCGCCGGTGGGGCTGATCGGCATGGTGGTCGCCTCGCTGGCCAATGCGTTTGGGCTGAACGGGCTGGTCCTTGCCGGGTGGGTGTTCGACGCCGGGAAGTTGCTGGCGGTGGGCATCGCCGCCTGGCAGATCTTCCGCGGCGGGCATGACCGCCTCATCCGCCGGCTCACCCTTGCGTTCGCGGCGATTGTTGTCCTGGCGCCCATGATCCAGTCCTGGTACGTGGTGTGGCTCATTCCGTTGTTCGCCGTGACGGGAATCAGGAACGACTGGCAGGTCAAGGCCCTCTACTTTGTGGTCTCGTTCTTTATGATCTATGCCATTTCCGACCAGCTGGAAGTCTTCCCCTATCTTCAGACCGCCGACCTTGGGCTGGCGCTGGCCCTGGCACGTGTCGCCGCTGCCCTCACCGGCCTGCTGTTCGGCCTCTACCTGATTTTCTGGGATCCCCGCACGCGGAGCCTCTTTCGGAAGAGTGCGGACCCGGTGGTCGAACGGCCGGTCATCTAGGCAGGTTCTTCAGTGCCTCACGGCGGGACAGCGGGCTGATGTTGCCCTCGTGCCCGGCCACAAAGTGTGCCACCCACTCCGGTGCTGTCTTCGCGTATTCCCGCAGAGCCCAGCCAATCGCCTTGCGGATGAAGAATTCGGGGTCAGCCAGGTTCACCTCGATGACGCTGCGGAGGAGTTCAGGATCGGTGCGCGCCTTGGCCTTGAGCTGCGCGGTGAGGGAAGCGCGCCTGATCCAGAAGTCCGCATCAGTGCTCCAGCCCAGAACAACGGCGGTCATTTCCGGCCGGTTGGCCTGCAGCAGCGCACAGATGCGGCCGGCCACGCCGTCAGCAAAGTCCCACCACGCCCCGTGGCGGATGATCTCCTCGTAGACCGGAAGCATCAGCAGGTCCGTGGCCACCAGCCTGCCCGCGGTCAGGTCGATGGCCGCATACCGTTCCTCCCGGAACCCGGCGGTGCGCCACAGTTCCAGGGCCGTGGCCCGAAGCTGGCCGCCGGAGCCGAACGGATAGCGGGCAACCGCCGCTGCCGTCAGCCGGCGCACCTCCGGCACCCTGACGCCGAGCGAGGGCATGATGGATTTCATGTATGCCTGCACGCCCGAAGCCCGTACCGGATCTGCCCGGCCGCGGAGCTGGCTGCGGATGAGCTCGAGGAGTTCGCGGTTCACCATGCCGCAACTCTAGCCACTGTTCTGCTGTGACCGGGGAGGACTCTTGGCGGCCACCCCGGGGCGGAAAAAGCGGCTCCCTGCGATAGGATCATGAGCGCTAACAAATTGGGCTGCCGGATTGCCCGGGCGCAGGATATGCGGGGGAGCTGGACCTTTCCATCACCTACAGGGTGACGGCGAACGGGCTTCTCAGCACCGTGCGGGCCGCGAACGTCGGCACTGTGACCGCCCCGTACGGCGTTCGTCCGTATCCATACCTGGTGGCGGGCACCTCCATCTTGGATGACTGGACGCTGGAGCTGCCGGCTGCGGAGTTCCTTGAGGTGACCACTGACCGTTTGCTTCCCGTGGGTCTGCGAAGCGTGGACCGGTACGAGTTCGGCTTCCGCAGCCCCCGTCGGCTCGGGCCCGTCAGGATCGACCACGCTTTCACCGGCCTTGCGCGCGGATCTGACGGGCGTGCCCGTGTTCGCGTCCAGGACCCTTCAGGAACAGGAGTGGAGCTGGAGTGGGGAGCCGAATGGCCCTGGGTCCAGATCCATACGGCGGACAAGCCGGTAGGGCCGGACCGGCTCGGTCTGGCAGTTGAGCCCATGACTGCCCGCCGGACGCATTCAACTCCGGCACCGACCTGGTCCATCTGCAGCTTGGCAGGACGCACACCGCCGAATGGACCATCCAGGCGTTTGGCTAGCTAGTCCTGGTTCGGGCCGGCCTGCCGCTTCCGGGCGGCTGCCGCGTTGATGAGCGGAGAGACCCGGCTAAGGCGCCGTCCAGCCGGCGCGCTCCAGCCAGCCGGCACAGAGCGCGGGCCACAGGTCCGCGCCGGGTTGCTCCTCCGCCAGGCCCAGCCCGTGGCGGCCCTCGGGAAAAACGTGCAGTTCGGCGGGCACGCCGGCGTTATACAGGGCCGAGGTGTAGCCCAGGCTGTGGCTGACCGGCACGGCGGCGTCGTCCGCCGTGTGCCAGACGAACGCGGGCGGCGTTTCAGGGGTGACCTGCAGCTCGGCGGACAGTTCGGCAAGGAGGGCCTCCGACGGCGACTGGCCCAGAAGGTTGTCCACGGAGCCCTGGTGCACCGCATGGGTATACGACACCACCGGATAGCACAGCACTGTGAGGTCCGGGATTGCCTCCGGAACGTCGAGCCGGGTGCTGCCGGTGGCCACTGCAGTGGACAACGTCGCTGCGAGGTGTCCGCCGGCGGAAAACCCGAGTACGCCTACACGCCGGGGATCGACCGCCAACCCCTGGGCACCACTGCGGATCTGCAGCATTGCCTCCTTTGCATCTTCAAGCGGAGCCGGGTGCCGGTCCGGGGCAACCCGGTACCGCAGCACGAAACCGTGAATCCCCAGCCCGGCCAGCCATTCGGCAACCGGCTCGGCCTCATGGTCTGCCTGGCGGCCATAGCCGCCACCGGGGAGGACCAGGACGGCGGGCCGGTCTCCGGATCCTGCGCGGGACGGCACCGCCGTCAGCTGCAGCGCCACCGTCAGGCGACCGTTTCTGTGCTGCGCCGAAGCGTGACTTCGCCGGTGATGGGCTGGTGCCGCCCGCCGTCGTGCCCTGCCTCACCGGAACCGGCACTCGCATCACCGGAAATGTCCTCACCACCGCCCGTTGCGCCAGGAGCCGTGGCGCGGGTGGCCAGGCGCCCGATTTCTTCCAGCGGCAGGCGCACAGTGGAGAGTGCGGGGCGGAAATCCCGGAGCGTTTCGATGTCGTCAAAACCGGCGATGGTGGCATCCCGCGGGATCCGGAGCCCCTGGGAACGGAGCGCGGCCGCGGCCCCGATGGCCATCACGTCATTGACGGCAAAGATGCACAGTTTCCGTCCGGCCGGACCATCTGGGCCCTCTGCCTGGCCGGCCTTGATCCTGTCAGCAAGCTTAAGCCCGGCTTCGTACCCGCCGGCCCGGTTGAAGGCAGTGCGCAGGACCTCGGCAGGTTTGCGCCCGGCGGCTGCCAGGCCTTCCTGGAAGCCGCGGATCCGGTCGTCGGAGGTGAACAGTCCCTCCGGCCCGCCGATGATGACGAAGTCAGCGTCCGGACCGGCGGCGAGCTGGCCTGCCAGTGCCGCGGCGAGTTCCTGGTTGGGGACGGCCACCACGTGGTAGCCCACCTCCGCTGTTGCACCCACCACCGGGTGGCCCACCACAGCTACCCGGCCGCCGTTGCGGCAGTACCTGTCCAGTTCTGCGGCCAGTTCGGCGTTGCCTTCCTTGTTCTCCGGCTGGGAGGAGCGGGAGCCGGCGATGACGATCGAATCAGCGCGGCGTGCGGCGAAAGCGGCTACTGCTTCCTTTTCCTCCGCCGGGGCGCCGCCGGTGGTGGCGAGCAGGACCATCCTGCGCTGCTCGCGGGCTGCTTCCTGCACGCCGCGGGCGATGGCGGCGAAATAGGGGTCGGCGATGTCGTGGACGATCAGGCCGATCAGTCCCGAGCTGGACTTCGCCAGCCCCTGGGCCTGCGCGTTGGGGATGTATCCGAGCGAGTCCGCGGCCTGGCGGACCCGGTCTGCAATGTCCGGCCCGGGCTTGCGTGCGGAGCCGTTGAGGACCCGGCTGGCAGTGGCCGGGGATACCCCAGCCAGCCGCGCCACCTCGGTAAGGGTACTTGCAGCCACAGCGTCTCCTGATCGGCTTTGTAGGGTCATTAAGCGTAACCACATTATGGCAGTTTTCAGATGGTTCTGGAAAGCGCTTGCCAATAAGTCTGGGGCGGTGCATGATTGACGCAGTGGGAATGCGCTTTCCCGAATCAGCTTGAGTAGAACTGCTCACTCACCGTGGAGGACTTATGGGCTTCGAGACAAAAACAATCCGCATCGCCATGAACGGCATCACCGGCCGGATGGGTTACCGCCAGCATCTGCTGCGCTCCATCCTTCCGATCCGCGATGCCGGCGGCTTCGCGCTGGAGGACGGCACCCGTGTCCAGGTGGAGCCCATCCTGGTGGGCCGCAACGAAGCCAAGATCCGCGAACTGGCCGAAAAACACAAGGTCTCCGAGTGGAGCACCGATCTGGACGCCGTGATCAACGACCCCACCGTTGACATCGTCTTCGATGCCTCCATGACCAGCCTCCGCGCAGCCACCCTGAAAAAGGCCATGCTCGCCGGCAAGCACATCTTCACCGAGAAGCCCACGGCCGAAAGCCTCGAGGAAGCCATCGAGCTCGCCCGCATCGGCAAGGAATCCGGTGTCACCGCCGGCGTTGTCCACGACAAGCTGTATCTGCCCGGCCTGGTCAAGCTCCGCCGCCTGGTGGATGAAGGCTTCTTTGGCCGCATCCTCTCGATCCGCGGCGAATTCGGCTACTGGGTCTTCGAAGGCGATGTGCAGGCAGCACAGCGCCCGTCCTGGAACTACCGCAAGGAGGACGGCGGCGGAATGACCACGGACATGTTCTGCCACTGGAACTACGTCCTTGAGGGCATTATCGGCAAGGTCAAGAGCGTCAACGCCAAGACAGCCACCCACATCCCCGCCCGGTGGGACGAAGCCGGCAAGGAATACAAGGCCACGGCCGATGACGCCTCCTACGGCATCTTCGAACTCGAAACCCCCGCCGGCGAGGCTGTCGTCGGCCAAATCAACTCCTCCTGGGCCGTCCGCGTCTACCGCGACGAGCTGGTGGAATTCCAGATCGACGGCACGCACGGCTCCGCCGTCGCAGGGCTGAACAAGTGCGTTGCCCAGCAGCGCGCCCACACCCCGAAGCCCGTGTGGAACCCGGACCTGCCCGTCACGGAGTCCTTCCGCGACCAGTGGCAGGAAGTCCCGGCCAACGCTGAGCTGGACAATGGCTTCAAGCTGCAGTGGGAAGAGTTCCTCCGCGACGTCGTCGCCGGCCGCGAGCACCGCTTCGGCCTGCTCTCCGCAGCCCGCGGCGTCCAGCTCGCCGAGCTCGGCCTGCAGTCCAACGACGAACGCCGCACCATCGACATCCCGGAGATCACGCTCTAATGACCTCACTCATCCTTCCCTCCTCCGACGGCGGCACCCGGGAATACCGGCTCCAGGGCGCCACGTCCTGGGCCCGCCCCTCCGCCCCGCTCACAGCGCGCCGCGCCTACGCTGCGGCCCATGTGATCCCCGAGGTCCTGGCAGACAACACCCCGGGTGCGCCCGCCCGGCTCGATTGGGAAGCCACTATGGCCTACCGCCACGAGCTGTGGTCCTACGGCCTGGGCGTTGCCGACGCCATGGACACAGCCCAGCGCGGCATGGGCCTGGACTGGGCAGCCACCCAGCAGCTCATCAAGCGCACCGGGGTGGAGGCCGCTTCGGTGGTTTCGTCCGGCAGTGCAGCCACGGCGGGCAAGTCCGTCCGGGACCTGGTGTCCTGCGGCGCGGGCACCGACCAGCTGGACATTGACTCCCTGCCGTTCGGCGAAGCCGGACTCAAAGCCGTCCTGGAGGCCTACCGCGAGCAGGTTGCCGTGATCACCGAGGCCGGGCCGAAGGTCATCATCATGGCCTCGCGCGCCCTGGCCAAAGTTGCCAGCGGGCCGGAGGACTACCTGAAGGTGTACTCCGCGCTGCTGCAGGAAGTGGACCAGCCCGTGATCCTCCACTGGCTGGGCACCATGTTCGATCCCGCGCTCGCCGGCTACTGGGGTTCGGACGACGTCGCCACGGCCACCGAAACGTTCCTTGGGCTCATCAAGGACAACGCTGCCAAGGTGGACGGCGTCAAAGTCTCGCTGCTCGACGCCAGCCACGAAGTGGCCCTGCGCGCTGCCCTGCCGGAAAGCGTCCGCCTCTACACCGGGGACGACTTCAACTACCCCGAACTGATCGACGGCGACGGCAGTCACCACTCGGACGCCCTGCTGGGCATCTTCGCGGCCATCTACCCCGCCGCTTCGGTGGCCCTGCAGAACTACGACGCCGGCAACGCCGCCAAGGCCCGCGAAATCCTGGACTCCACCCGCGAACTGGGCAAGCACATCTTCAGCGCACCCACGTTTTACTACAAGACCGGGATCGCGTTTATGTCCTGGCTCAACGGCAAGCAGCAGGGCTTCCAGATGGTGGGCGGGCTGCACTCCGGCCGCTCGGTATGCCACCTCGCCAAGACCTTCGAACTGGCGGACCAGGCCGGACTGCTGCGGGACCCGGCACTGGCTGCCTTCCGGATGTCCGACTACCTGCGCATCAACGGGGTGGGAGTATGACAATCAATTCAGGGACGTCCGACTTCTCGCGCCTGGCCATTAACAGTGCCACCACCAAGAAATGGACCCTCGCGCAGGTGGTTGACGGCTGCGTAAACGCCGGCATCCCTTCCATCGGGCCCTGGCGGGACCGCGTGGAGGAAGCCGGTCTGGACAAGGCCGCGCGCCTGATCAAGGACGCCGGACTTCGGGTTTCCTCTCTGTGCCGCGGCGGGTTCCTCACCGCTGCCGACCCGGAAGGTCAGGCTGCTGCCCTTGCGGACAACCGCGCCGCCATCCTCGAAGCCGTTGCCCTGGACACCAAGGAACTGTTCCTGGTGGTGGGCGGACTGGCGCCGGGGGAGAAGGACGTAGTGGCGGCCCGTCGGCGAGTCGCAGACCGGCTCGCCGACCTGGTTCCTTTCGCCGCCGAACAGGGCGTCCGCCTGGTCCTGGAACCGCTACACCCGATGTACGCAGCGGACCGTGCCCTGATCTCCACCCTGGGGCAGGCCCTGGACCTCGCAGCGCCCTTCGATGCGTCAACGGTGGGTGTCGCCGTCGATACCTTCCATGTCTGGTGGGACCCCGAGCTAAAGGCGCAGATCGAGCGCGCGGGACGCGAAAACCGCATCGCCTCCTACCAGGTGTGCGACTTCAACATGCCCATCGCCGCAGATCCGCTGCTGTCCCGCGGGTACATGGGCGACGGCGTAGTGGACTTTGCCACCATCGGCACCTGGGTGCGCGACGCCGGCTACACCGGTGACATCGAAGTCGAAATCTTCAATCAGGACATCTGGGACACGGACGGCAACACCGTCCTGGCCACAGTCAAGGAACGCTACGCGGAGCTTGTCCTCCCGTTCGCCTGACCTGAAATAGACCGCGGGCTCCTGCTAACGTCACGGCAGGAGCCTGCGCCCCACCCGAAAAAGACCCGGACCGCCGCAGCGGTCCGGGTCTTTTTCCGGGTCAACTTCCTAGGTATACATGGCGGCATACCGGCGGTAACGTGCCAGCACCCCGCCGTCGTCCTTCCCGGCAGGAAGGTCGACGGCGTCCAGCGCCCACTGCGGAAATTCTCCGGTGAGTGCCGCCGCGGCCTGGCGGGCTGCACCGTCGGCCACGTATTCACCAGGCCGGGGCACTGTGACGTTAATTCCGATCAGCTGTGCTGCCGCCAATTGGACGGCCGCGGACTGCGCGCCCCCGCCCACCAGGATGATCCGCCGGGCCTCCACGCCCTGTTCCTGCAGGGCGGCCAGTCCGTCTGCCAGCGAGCAGACCACACCCTCGACGGCGGCACGCGCCAGGTTCGCCGGCGTGTAGTTGGCGCGGGTGATGCCGTGCAGGGAACCGGTGGCATCCGGCAGGTTCGGCGTTCGCTCGCCGTCGAAATAGGGCACCAGGGTGAGGCCCCCCGCGCCCGGTTCGGCGGACAGCGCCAGCTCGCTGAACCCGGCAAGGCTGACGTCCAGCAGGGCTGCGGTGGCATCAAAAACGCGGGTGGCGTTGAGGGTGCACACAAGCGGCAGGTAATGCCCGGAAGCATCGGCGAACCCTGCCACGAGCCCTGACTGGTCGGCTGCCGGTGTGGTGGAGACGGCAAAGACCGTTCCGGAGGTACCCAGGGACATCACCACATCCCCTACTTGGGCACCCACGCCCAGCCCCGCCGCCGCGTTGTCCCCGGCGCCGGCCGCCAGGAGGGCGCCGTCCGGCGTCTTGCCTGCGACGTCCAGCGGGCCCAATACATCGGGCAGCAGCGGAACGTGCCCCAGCGAGGACTCCAGGACCCCGGGCAGGTACGCGCCCGCCGCCGCCGAATAATAGCCAGTGCCGGAGGCATCGGAACGGTCGGTGGCCAGCGCCTCGAGGTTGCCCGGGCCGCTGCCTGGGCCGTGGCCCATCAGCCGCCACGTCAGCCAGTCGTGCGGCAGGCAGACTGCCGCAACCTTCGCCGCGTTCTCCGGCTCGCTGGCGGCCAGCCAGTGCAGCTTGGTCAGCGTCAGCGACGCCACCGGGACGGTGCCCATGGCACCGGCCCAGTAGCGGGCGCCGGCCGCAATGTCGCCGTCGCCAGCGGTCCTGATGAGGTCCTCGGCGGCGCCGGCACTGCGGGTGTCATTCCACAGCAGCGCAGGCCGGATGACCCGCCCATCGTTGTCCAGGCAGACCATGCCGTGCTGCTGTCCGCCCACGGAGACCGCTGCGACGTCGGACAGCCCGCCCGCCTGCTGTATCGCTTCCTGCAACGCGTCCCACCAGTGGTCGGGATGGACTTCCGAACCGTCGGGATGGCTGGCCCTGCCCTGCCGGACCAACATTCCGGTGTCCGCGTCGCGGATCACCACTTTGCATGACTGCGTGGAGCTGTCGATGCCTGCTACCAGAGCCATGGTCAGCGGGCGTTGAGGAGGTGTTCGATGGCGAGCTGGTTGAGGCGGACGAACGCGAAGGAGCGTTCGGCGGCCTTGTCGGCGTCGAAGTTCTCGAAGGCGGTGGTGTCTGCGAGCAGGTCCGCGGTGGTTTCACCGGCGGCGAGGGTGGGTTCGCCGAGTTCGCCGACGCCGGAGGCTGCGAGGGCGGCCTGGACTTCGGGGTCGGCGCGGAAGGCCAGGGCGCGTTCCTTCAGGAGCAGGTAGGTGGCCATGTTGGCTTTGGCGGATTCCCAGACGCCGTCGTAGCCGTCGGTGCGGGAGGGTTTGTAGTCGAAGTGGCGGGGGCCTTCGTAGCGGGGGCCGCCGTTGGGGAAGCCGTTTTCGAGCAGGTCCACGGTGAAGAACGCGCTGGTCAGGTCGCCGTGGCCGAAGACGAGGTCCTGGTCGTACTTGATGCCGCGCTGGCCGTTGAGGTCGATGTGGAAGAGCTTGCCGGACCAGAGGGCCTGGGCGATGCCGTGGGTGAAGTTCAGCCCGGCCATCTGCTCGTGCCCGGTTTCGGGGTTCAGGCCCACGATGTCGCCGTGCTCAAGCTGGGCGATGAACGCCAGGCCGTGGCCGACGGTGGGCAGGAAGATGTCGCCGCGGGGTTCGTTGGGCTTGGGCTCAAGGGCGATGCGCAGGTTGTAGCCCTTGTCCTTGATGTAGGCCGCTGCGGTGTCCACGCCTTCCTTCATCCGGTCCAGGGCGGCGGCGAGGTCCTTGGAGCCGTCGTATTCGCTGCCTTCGCGGCCGCCCCACATCACGAACGTCTCGGCGCCGAACTCTGCGGCGGAGTCGATGTTGCGCAGCACCTTGGACAGGGCGAAGCGGCGGATGGAGCGGTCGTTGGAGGTGAACCCGCCGTCCTTGAAGACCGGGTGGCTGAACAGGTTGGTGGTCACCATGGGGACCTTCAGGCCGGTCTCGGCCAGGGCTGCCTTGAAGTTCTTCAGGATCAGGTCCCGTTCGGACGCGGTGGCATCGAAGGGGATCAGGTCGTTGTCGTGGAAGGTGATGCCGTAAGCGCCCAGTTCGGCCAGGCGGTGCACGGCTTCCACCGGGTCCAGGGCGGCCCGGGTGGCGACGCCGAACGGGTCAGCGCCGGTCCAGCCAACAGTCCAAAGACCGAAGGTGAACTTGTCGGCGGGGGTGGGGGAAAGAGTCATGATGCGTCCTTGCAGTCAGTGGGGCCCGTTGGGACCAGTTAGTTTATCGCTTGAACTATATAAGCGTGGTTACGCTAGGGTCAATAGCAACGGGCATGTCCAGGACGCCCGGTTTATCCGAGAGGCCGGCCATGGCATACACCGCAGCAGGACCTGTGCTGTCCGAGGCGGCCGCGCCCGGAAACATGGGCGACGTGCGCAGGAGCAATCTCGCCCTGGTGCTCGGCAGGGTTGTGCAGTCCCCGCCCGGGTCCCACCTGACGCGGGCGCAGATTGCCGCGTCCACGCGGCTGACCAAAGCTTCCGTATCGAGCATTGTCCTGGACCTTCTCGACGCCGGCATCCTGCGGGAAAGAGGGCTCAACCCACAGGGGGAACGCGGCCGGCCGGGAGTGGGGCTGGAACTGAATCCCGCCCGCGGTGTTATCGGCATGGAAATCAACGTGGACTACATCGCGGCAGGCGTGACGGACCTTTCCGGGGCTGTGGTCGTGCAGGAGATCCGTGAGCGGGACAACCGCGACAGTGACAATGCGCCGGTGCTGGCTGCCCTCGCTGCCCTTGCCGCTGAGGTGCGGACGGCAGCCACGGAAAAGGGGGTGGAGGTCCTAGGGGGAGGGCTTGCTGTACCCGGACTTGTGGATGCCGGCAACTCCACCGTCATTGCGGCCCCCAACCTCGGCTGGCTGGACATCAAACTCGACCTGGACCGGCTGCTTCCCGGCCTGCCGTTGGGTGTCACCCTCTTCAATGAGGCCAAGGCTGCTGCCCTTGCCGAACTGGCCCATGGGCCTGCTGGGAGGCACGACTTTCTGTATGTGTCAGGCGAGGTGGGTGTAGGTGGCGGGCTGGTCATTGGATCGGAGCTCTTTACCGGCCCGGAAGGCCATGCCGGAGAAGTGGGGCATATTGTGGTGGATCCGGAGGGCAGCCCCTGTTCATGCGGCGGAACGGGCTGCTTGGAGACCATTGCCGGGCAGGACGCCATCTTCGCTGCCGCAGGCATCGCAGGCAAGGTGAGGTCGGAGAGCATGTCCGCGCTGCTGGCCGCGCTCACCGGGGAGCAGCCGGAGGCGTTGCGGGCCGTCCAGCGTGCAGGGAGATCGCTCGGAGTTGCAGTGGCGTCCACGGCCCGGGTGGTAAATATCGCGGCCGTAGTGCTTGGCGGGCACTTCTCCGTCCTGGACCAGTGGCTGCGACCGTCACTGGTGGAAAGCCTGGCCACATATGCTCCCGGGAAGATACTGCCGGAACACATCACCACCGCAGCCGTGGGCGAGGGCGGGGCACTGCTGGGTGCCGCCGGCAGCGTGATCCGTTCCCTGGTGGAAGCGCCGCACCGGCTACAGTCCTGAACGGCCCCTGCCCACCCCCGTTGTGCTATCCCTTATCGCTGCTTCACCGCACTTTGACGACTCTAAGTGACAGGGCATTGAAGAAAGGAGAAGCGCCCCGGTTCGTGAACCGGGGCGCTTCTCCTTTGGTGCCCCAGGAGGGAATCGAACCCCCGACCGGCGGATTAGAAGGCCGCTGCTCTATCCCCTGAGCTACTGAGGCATCCGGCTTCCGGAGCTGAATTCCGGTGCCTCAAAAAGTTTACATTGCCGGGAGTGAAGGCGCTGTCACTGACCTGCCGGGACCCCACTGACCCTCCACAGGCAGCCGCAGGCCCGGGTTTTGCACATAGGCGAACTCCTGCCTCCCAGGCAGATCGCGCCAAGGCCATGCTGGTCTTGCCTGCTAGGGCAGAACCATTGAGGACAGGACGTAGCGATGAACGACATCATAACCATCAAGGGCTTTGTTGCCACCGACATCACAAGCGGCACGACACCGGGGGGAGTGGCCACCGCCTCTTTCCGGATCGCCTCCAACTCGCGTCGGCGTGACAAGGACGGCCAGTGGGTGGATGGCCACACCAACTGGTTCCTGGTCCAGGGCTACCGCCATCTGGCCGGCAACATGGGCTGCAGCATCCGGAAAGGCCAGCCCGTCATCGTGGTGGGCACGCTGAGAATCCGCAGCTGGGAGAGGGACGGCAGGGTTTATTACTCGCACACCATAGATGCTGAGGCCGTGGGGCATGACCTGACGTGGGGGACGGCCAACTTCACCCGGTCCTCCAAGAAACCGCTCCTCTCGCTCGTGGAACAGGAGCCGCCCTTCGACGCCAGCCACCATGCCGGCACGGACGGAACGTTCGACGAGCCGGAGGACACGGAAGAAGATGGGGCTGAGGGCGGCGATCCGGCTGCAGCCTACATCGAGGACAGCAATGGCGACCTTGTGCCGCTGGATCTGGAAACGGGGGAGCTCGGCGAATCCCCAGTCTAAGGAAGCCCGCTGTCAATGCCCCCTTGGTTCCTTGGCGGGCAGGGCCGTGGCACCCCCCGGCTGCGCCCTGCCCGTCCAGGTTGTGAAGCGGACACTTGGCCCGTGGCAGAATGACACCATGCGGCTTACCCCTGACCACCGGCAGAAGACTACAGCCGGCACCGGATCGGCCGCCCCTGCAACGGTTGCGCTCGCAGCCTTGTCTCCCACCTTCGTCTGGCCCTCCGCAGCCCGCCGCTTGCTGGCGGCAACCGCTGCCGCTGCCCTGCTGGTGGGGTTGTCCGGCTGCGTCAGCGGAACAACGCCCGGAGTGCAGCCCGGTTCGGGCGAGGCGGCACCGGCAGCCACCTCCACCGGGGCAGCATCAGCCGGTTCGGCCCCGACAGCAACGGAAACAGCGGCCGCCGGACCGCTGGCGGATACCTCCAGGGCGCCGGCCAGCACGGGAGCGGAGGCCGCTGCCACCGAAACTGCCAAAAAGACTGTGACGGATGCGCTGGGACGCCTGGCCGCGGGCTCACCAAAACCGGCCACCGCCCAGGTAGCGGACGCCCTCACCGGGGCGGGAATCGCCCCGGCAGCGTTGCAGGTTTCGCAAAGTCGTACCCCCACCGGCCTTGAGGCGGACGCCATCGAAGCGGCAGTGCTCCAGGGAAAGGACTGCATCATCGGCCAGGTCCGCGACGGTGCAGTAACCGTAACGGTGCTGCCTCTACTGGCCAGCGGCAAGTGCTTTGTAGGCTCCTGACCACGCTGCACCGAATGTGAGATATGCCTGCCGACCCACTAGATTTGGAACCATGGCGGAATTTATCTACACAATGACCAAGGCCCGCAAAGCCGTTGGCGAAAAACTCATTCTTGATGACGTAAGCATGTCCTTCTTTCCCGGCGCCAAGATCGGTGTTGTGGGCCCGAACGGTGCCGGTAAGTCCACCATCCTGAAGATCATGGCCGGACTGGACACCCCCTCCAACGGTGAGGCCCGGCTCAGCCCCGGCTACACCGTCGGAATCCTCCTCCAGGAACCACCCCTGAACGAAGAAAAAACCGTCCTGGGCAACGTCCAGGAAGGCGTGGGGGAGATCTACGGCAAGATCCAGCGCTTCAACGAAATTTCCGAGGAAATGGCCAGCCCCGATGCTGACTACGACACCCTCCTTGAGGAAATGGGGCATCTGCAGGAAGCCATTGATGCCGCTGACGCGTGGGACCTGGACTCCCAGCTGGAGCAGGCCATGGACGCGCTCCGCTGCCCGCCGGCGGACGCCGACGTCACCAACCTCTCCGGTGGTGAGCGCCGCCGCGTAGCCCTGTGCAAGCTGCTCCTGCAGAAGCCGGACCTGCTGCTCCTGGACGAGCCCACCAACCACCTGGACGCAGAAAGCGTGCTGTGGCTTGAACAGCACCTCTCCGGCTACGCCGGCGCCGTCCTGGCTGTCACCCACGACCGGTACTTCCTGGACCACGTGGCGGAATGGATCGCCGAAGTGGACCGCGGCCACCTGTACCCCTACGAGGGCAACTACTCCACCTACCTCGAGAAGAAGCGCGCCCGCCTGGAGATCCAGGGCAAGAAAGACGCCAAGCAGGCCAAGCGGCTCTCCGAGGAACTCGAGTGGGTACGGTCCAACGCCAAGGGACGCCAGACCAAGTCCAAGGCCCGCCTGGCCCGCTATGAGGAAATGGCCGCCGAGGCGGACCGCACCCGCAAGCTGGACTTCGAAGAGATCCAGATCCCGCCGGGACCCCGCCTGGGCGGCCTGGTGCTCGAGGCCAAGAACCTGCAGAAGGGCTTCGAGGATAGGACCCTGATCGACGGACTGTCCTTCAGCCTGCCCCGCAACGGCATCGTGGGTGTCATCGGCCCCAACGGCGTCGGCAAGACCACGCTGTTCAAGACCATCGTGGGACTGGAACCGCTCGACGGCGGAGACCTGAAGATCGGCGACTCGGTCAAGATCTCCTACGCTGACCAGAGCCGCGGCGGGATCGACCCCAACAAAACCCTGTGGGAAGTTGTCTCGGACGGCCTGGACTTCATCCAAGTGGGCCACGTCGAAATGCCCTCCCGCGCCTACGTCGCCGCGTTCGGCTTCAAGGGCCCGGACCAGCAGAAGAAGGCCGGCGTGCTCTCCGGCGGGGAGCGCAACCGCCTGAACCTCGCCTTGACCCTCAAGCAGGGCGGAAACCTGCTCCTCCTCGACGAGCCCACCAACGACCTCGACGTCGAAACCCTCAGCAGCCTCGAAAATGCGCTGCTGGAGTTCCCGGGCTGCGCCGTGGTGGTCTCGCACGACCGCTGGTTCCTGGACCGCGTGGCCACTCACATCCTCGCCTACGAAGGTGACGAGGAGAACCCCTCCAAGTGGTACTGGTTCGAGGGCAACTTCGAATCTTACGAGGAGAACAAGGTGGAGCGGTTGGGACCGGATGCGGCCAAGCCGCACCGTGTCACGCACCGCCGCCTCACCCGCGACTGACGTCAGGGCAGGGCCCCAAAGACCAACAGGCCGGCACCCAACGGGTGCCGGCCTGTTGGCGTTGCACGCCAGGGTCATGAGCGGGAAAAGGGCCCGGGCTACTCCTTGGAGGCCTTGCGGATCTGGTGCTCCATCACTTTGGACTGGAAGGCGCCCACCACTTTGTTCTTCAGGTCGGTGGGCACACGGACCATCCCTTCCTGGGCAACTGACGCCACATGCTGCCCTGCCTGGTTGAAAATCTTGCCGGTGGCCAGCCCACGGGCGCCCTGGGCACTGGGTGATTCCTGCACGTACAGCAGCCATTCGTCCACCCGGGCCGGCCGGTGCCACCACATGGCGTGGTCGAGGCTGGCGACGTTCATCCCCGGGGTGATCCAGCTCAGCCCATGCCGCCGCAGGATGGACTCAAGCAGGGTGTAGTCGCTCGCGTACGCCAGCGCCGCGCGGTGCAGGTTGGGGTCGTCCGGCATGGGGCCAAAAGTCTTCATCCACACGGCGTTGCGTGCTTCCCTCGCGCCCTTCGCCGAAACATACAACGGCGGATCAACGTGGCGGATATCGAAGGGCCGTTCATAGGCCCAGTGCCGTGCCACCGGATGATCGAACTTTCCCAGCAGGTCAGCGGTGCTGGGCAGCGATTCCGGGTCAGGAATGCCGGTGGGCATCACGGATTCGTGCTCAATGCCTTCGTCCTCGCCCTGGAAGGAGGCAATCATCGACAGGATGGGCACGCCTTCCTGGTAGGCGTGTACCCGCCGCGCCGAGAAGGACCTGCCGTCCCGGAGCCGCTGCACACCAAAGGTAATGGGCTTGTTCGCGTCCCCCGGGCGGAGGAAGTAGCCGTGCATCGAATGCACGAAACGGTCGGGGGCCACGGTCCTGATGGACGCGGTGAGTGACTGTGCGAGTACCTGCCCGCCGAAAACCCGATGATGCGGCTGCTGCTGGGACGGGCCCAGGAAGATGTCCTCATCCGTCCGGGCCCCCTCAAGCTCACCAAGGTCGAGAAGATTGATGAGCGATAAGGTGGGGTCTCCGCTGGGGAGCGCCAGGAGTCCGGCGTCGGCTTCAGTCATGGTTTGACTCTAGACGGCGCCCCGGCACTGCTCAACACAGGTCCAGCCGGTAGTGTTCTTGGTGTGTCTGATCTCCTCACCTCGTCCTTCCGTTTTACCGATCCCCGCGACCTCGCTGATCTGAAGACCTTCGCCACGCGGGCAAAAGCAATTGACGACGGCGCCATCCGGCTTCAGGCGGCAGGTTCCGTCCTCGCCGCGTACGTCTGCGTGCTGCGGCCGCGGGCGCTTGGCGAGTCGACGCCCACCATCCTGGGGTTGCGCACCATGGCGTTGGCCGAGCCGTCCGGAACGGACGTCACCGTGCCCCTGGCCGCAGTGCTGGACCGCCTTGCCCGGGCGGGGGAGGACGACGTCGAGCTGCCGGTTCCGCCGTCCACCGTCACCGAATCCTGGACCGGGGTAGGCGCCCCCAGGAGCGGATGGGAGCTGATGGGTTCGCGCAGCGACGCAGAGTTGCGGGCGGCCGCTGAGGCAGGCATCGCGGAAGTGGCCGGGATTGTGCCGGACAAACCCGGCGCGCTCATCGTTAATAACGCCCGGGCCGCCGTTTGGGGCAGGGAACTGGATGACACCGGACTGCCGGCAGGGGCTGCCTTCGCGGCCCTGACCCTTGGGTTCCTGGGCGACGGCGACCAGAAGGTCTACCGCGCAGGACGCTGGTTCCGGCTGACCGGTCCCCGCGGGCACGTCCTCGCACGGACCGGAAGCGGACTGCTCTAACGGCAAACGCTGCAGCGGGCAGTCCCCGGAGTCACTGGCCGGACTGGCTGTTCACCATCGACAGGGCGGCACGCTCCATGTAGTCCCAGAGGGTTCCTTCATACAGCGGCGGCAGTTCCAGAGCGTCCACGGCCGCGCGCATGTGGAACAGCCAGCGGTCCTTCGCTTCGGATGTCACCTGGAACGGCATGTGGCGCATGCGCAGCCGGGGATGGCCGCGCTCTTCCCCATACGTGGTGGGACCGCCCCAGTACTGTTCGAGGAACATCAGGAACCGGCGCTTGGCTGGTGCCAGGTCCTCTTCCGGGTACATGGGCCGGAGCAGCGGATCTGTGGCCACGCCGTCGTAAAACACATCAATCAGCTTGACGAACGTTTCGTGGCCGCCCACGGCGTCATAGAAGTTGTCCGTGTAGCCGGGCTGGCTGAACGGATCGTTCTGCATCAGCTGGCGTGGGCGCTGGGGTTCGATGGGGATGGTCATCGCTACTCTCCGGCTTTCTGGTCAGTCTTTTTGGTCTCGGCGGCGCCGTGGTCGCTTCCCTGGTCCGTTGTCCCGTCGGTTGACTCATGCAGGGGCACGTAGGTTCCCTGCGAACGGTTGCCCACGCGGAGGATCTCGCCGTTGCGGAGGTACCAGATGGCGCCGTCGTCGGAGCGCACCCGGGTGATGCGCAGGCCCATGGACTCCACCACACCTACTACCTCGCTGGTTTCGATCACGTCGCCTATTCCGTACTGGTCTTCAATGGTAATAAAAATTCCGGCCAGGAAGTCGCGGATCAGCTGCTGGGCACCGAAACCGATGGCAACACCCAGGATGCCCACGCTGGTGAGGAGTGGTGCGATGTTAATGTCCAGGTTCTGCAGGACGTACATGCTGGTGATGACAACCACCAGCACGCCAACGATGCTGTTCAGCAGCGACCCGATCGTTTCCGCGCGCTGGACTCTCCGTTCGTGATCCAGGGCCCGCAGGGCCGGTGCAGCCCATTTGAAGGTGGGGCGCTTGAAAAAGTTACTGCCTGCCGCCACACGGGTGGTGATGCGGGAAATAACAAAGGTGGCAACCAGCCAGATGGCAACGCCCACGCCGAGGCTGATCACGATGCCCGTGATGCTGATGCCGTCCGGCTCGGTGGTGGCGTTAGGAAGGATCGACAACATGCTGACCATAAGGGGGAGATACTCCTGGGGTTCCCCGGCGGCGCCGGGCTACGGGTGCCGGAGCGCCGGTTACGCCCGGCGCGGAAGGCTCTGTTCTCCTTCAACCCTAGCGCCGTAGCGTGGCCGCGTGCGCATTCTTGTCTTGGGGGGAACCGCCTTCCTGTCCGCAGAAATCGCCCGCCAGGCAGTCGCCGGCGGCCATCAGGTCACCTGCCTTGCCCGGGGTTCAGCCTCCGATCCTCCGAAGGGAGCCGCCTGGCTGAAAGCCGACCGCTCGCTGGGCGTGGAGGCCTACGCGGCAGCTGCCGGAGAGTGGGACGAGGTCATCGAGGTCGCCCGCGATCCGGTGCCCGCGGCGGAAGCGCTGCACGCCCTGGCACACAGGGCGGCGCACTGGACGTTCGTCTCCAGTTGCTCTGTCTACGCCGATGCATCCGTTCCCGGTGCGGAAGAGGATGCAGTCCTCCTTCCCGCGCTGGCCCCGGGTACTCCCTCGACCACCGAAAACTACGGTGAGTCGAAAGCCGCCATCGAGGAGGCGACGCTCCGGGCCGCGGGCGGCAAAGCCCACCTCTGCCGTGCTGGCCTGATCGGTGGTCCCGGGGACGGATCGGACCGCTACGGCTACTGGCCGGCCCGTCTTGCCAGGGACGGGAAGCCGGCCCTCGTGCCCGCAATCGACGACGCCCCAACCCAGGTGATCGACGTCCGGGACCTCGCCGCCTGGATCCTGCTGGCGGCAGAGCAGGGCATTACCGGTGCACTGAACGCTTTGGGGGACCAGGTTCAGTTCGGCCACTACCTCGACGCCGCGCGGCAGGCTGCAGGTCACGCCAACGACGTGTTGCCCGCATCGGTGGACTGGCTGGCGGAGCAGGGCGTCAACTACTGGGCTGGCCCGGATTCCCTGCCGTTCTGGCTCCCGCCCGGGCATGAGGGATTTATGGCGCGGAGCAACAAGGCGGCCGTGGCGGCTGGCTTGCGGCTCCGGCCCTGGCGGCAAACGCTCGCAGACACGTTAACCGACGAACGCGAACGCGGGCTGGACCGGCAACGGAAGGCTGGCCTGACGCCGGAGACGGAGGCGCGGCTGGTGCGGATCCTGCAGGACGCTGCCTGAGCTGGCCGGCGGCGGGCCCAACGGAGCCCGCCGCGGGCGTTAGTTCGGCTGGCCGGCCACCGTCTCGGGCGCGTGTTCCACCGGGAAGTTCACGCTGCGGGCAATGAAGCAGACCTGGTTCGCCTCGTGATGCAGGCGGCCGGCCAGCTCCACCTGGCCTTCGTCCGCCACGGTAACGCGCGGGTGCAGCGTGACGGACTCGAACTGGCCGCTGCCGTCCCGGTTCAGGCGCATCAGCCCGGAGGCGTCGTCGCGGTAGTCAGTCACCACCACGCCGTGCTTCACCGCCACATGCAGGTAGGAGAGCATGTGGCACTGGGCCAGGGCGGCCAGGAGCAGCTGTTCCGGGTTGTAACGCTCCCGGTCGCCGTGGAAGGTCGGGTCTGAAGACCCCCTGAGCACCGGCAGGCCGGGGATGAGCAGGTCATGGTCCCGCGAGTAGCCGCGGTAGGACGACGTGCCCTCGCCCAGGTTGCCCGTCCACTGGACGGTCAGTGCGTACCGGTGCTCACTGAGGCTCATACTGCCGGAACTGCTTCGCCGGGAAGGACATCGGCCGCGCGGGCGCGCAAAGCCCGGGCAACGCCGTCGCGGTTCTCCAGCATGAGCCGCCGGAGCGCCGCACTTTCGGGCGGAAGCGAGGCCAGGAAGCCGTCCGTCCTGTCCACGATGGCCTGGGTGGTCAGGAGGGAGGGGTAGAGCCCGACGACGATCTGCTGGGCAAGTGCGTGCGTCCGCGTTTCCATGATCCCCGGCACCGCCTGGAAATACTTCTCGGCGTACGGCTCCAGCAGGGACCGGTCCAGGACCCGCATGAAGCCGTTGACCGCCGAACCCTGAAGTGCGTTGGACAGTTCGCCTTTCACCACGATCGATTCCCAGGCCGCAGCCTTGGCCTCCGGTGTGGGGATGGCGGCCTTCGCCTGGGCGGCGGCATTTTGTCCGCTCGAGGTGTTGTCCCGCCCGAGTTCGGCGTCGATGCCGCCCTGGCCCAGCCGGCCGCCTGCCACGAGCGAGGTGACCAGCTCCCACCGCAGGTCCTGGTCAACAGCCAGGCCCTCCAGGACGAGCGAGCCGTCGAGGAGGCCCGCAACCCGGTCCAGCTGGGTTCCGCTGCCGGCCAGCAGCGCAAACGACTTCACGAACTGCAGCTGGGCGTCCGAGCCGCCCGGCACCTCGGACGCCAGCTCCCACAGCTTGTCCGCGGCAGCCACCGCCGTCGCCTTCCGGTGCTCCTCGGCCACATAGAAGTTCAGGGTGGTGGCCAGCTGCCGGAGCTGGACCAGGATCACCGAGGAATCCGTCTCCGCCGCCACGTTGGCAAGGATCAGTTCCACGTACCGCCGGGCCGGGGTCTCGCCGTCGCGGGCAGCGTCCCAGGCGGAGTTCCACACCAGCGTCCGCGGCAGGCTCTGGCTGAAGTCCTTCAGGTGTGCGGTGGCAGTGGCCAGTGACTTTTCGTCCAGCCGCACCTTGGCATAGGCAAGGTCGTCATCGTTGACCAGGATGAGGTCCGGCTGGGCGAGCCCCGCCAGCGCGGGCACTTCGGTACGTTCGCCGTCGACATCCAGTTCCTCGCGGTGCACCCGCTCCAGCTTGCCGCTGCCGTTGAGGTTGTAGAACCCCACAGCCAGCCGGTGCGGACGGATGGTGGGCCACTCTTCGACCGCCGACTGCACTATGGCGAAGGACGTGAGCCTGCCCTCGCCGTCCACCTGCAGCTCCGGCTTGAGCGTGTTCACGCCGGCCGTCTCCAGCCATTGCCGTCCCCATTCGTCCAGGTCGCGGCCGCTGGCCTTCTCCAGCTCCACCAGGAGGTCCCGCAGCTCAGTGTTCTGCCAGGAATGCTTGGCAAAGTACTCCCGCACGCCGGCCATAAATTGCTCCGGCCCCACCCACGCCACCAGCTGGCGGAGGACGGAAGCGCCCTTCGCGTAGGTGATGCCGTCGAAGTTCACCTCCACATCCTGGAGGTCGTTGATCGCGGCGAAAATGGGGTGGGTCGTGGGCAGCTGGTCCTGGCGGTAGGCCCAGGATTTCTCCACCGAGGCGAAGGTGGTCCAGGCGCTGGTAAACGAGGTGGCCTCAACGGCCGCGAGGTGCGACATGTACTCCGCGAAGGACTCATTGAGCCAGAGGTCGTTCCACCAGCGCATGGTCACGAGGTCGCCGAACCACATGTGGGCGAGCTCGTGGAGCACGGTGATGGCGCGGCGTTCGATCTGGGCGCCGGTGACCTTGCTGCGGAAAACGTAGCCCTCGAGGATGGTGACGGCGCCGGCATTTTCCATGGCGCCGGCGTTGAACTCCGGCACGAAGAGCTGGTCGTACTTCTCAAAGGGGTAGGGGCAGCCGAACTGCTCCTCGAAGAATGCGAAGCCCTGCCGGGTCAGCTCAAAAATGTTGTCGGCGTCCAGGTACTGCATGAGGGACTTCCGCGCGAAGACCCCCAGCGGAATGACCCTTCCGTCGGAGCTTGTCACTTCGCTGCGCACGGACTGGTAGGGGCCGGCGATCAGGGCGGTGACGTAGGAGGACAACCGCGGCGTGGGGGAGAAGGACCAGACGGAGCGGGCCCCGCCATCCTCCCCGGGCGTGGTTTCCACCGGCGCGGGGGTGGGGGAATTGGAGATGAGGTCCCAGTGCGAGGGGGCAGTGACTGTGAAGGCGAAGGTGGCCTTCAGGTCCGGCTGCTCGAACACGGCGAACATCCGCCGCGAATCAGGAACTTCAAACTGCGTGTACAGGTAGACCTCGTTGTCCACCGGGTCCACGAAGCGGTGCAGGCCCTCACCGGTGTTCATGTACGGGGCGTCCGCCACAACGGTGAGCTCGTTGTGTTCCGCGAGGTCCGGCAGCTGGATCCGCACGCCGTCGGACACCATGGCCGGGTCAAGGCTGCGGCCGTTCAGCGTCACGCTGTGAACCGCGGAGGTGACGGCGTCAATGAATGAGGAGGATCCGGGGCTGGCGTTGAACTTTACCGTGGTGGTGCTGCCGAAGACCTTCCCGCCCCGGGTCAGGTCCAGGCTGACATCGTAGGACTCGACAGTGATCAGTTCGGCACGCCCGTTGGCTTCAGCGCGCGTCAGATTCAATCCTGGCAAAGTGGGGCCTTTCGGAAGATTGGCAACTGCCCGCTGGCGGTGCCCAGCGGGCATTTGATCATTCTTGCATTCCTTCGCGGCATAACAAGTAGCGCGGCTCACAGGGGGTACGGAGGCAAGTAGGAAGTCAGCGGACGGCGGCGGGAGTAGCGTTTAGTCATGGGCAAGTTCATGGAGTCGGTGGACACGAGGGCCCTGCGTTTCGTCGCGGGGTTCCCGGTGCTGGTCGCGGTCGCCTTTGTGGTGTGTGCCTTCCTGCTCCGGCCGGACCTTCCCGAGCCGCTCGCCATCCGGTGGACGGCCGACGGCGGAGCGTCCTTCGCGCCCTTCGCCGCCTACGTCACGGGTGGCGCGCTGATCATCGTGGCCGCGGGCTGGCTGGTCCTTTCCCAGGCGCTGCCGGTCAGGCGGCCGGTGCTGATGCGCCGGATCATGATGGGAGCGGGACTGTTCCTGACGCTCTTCGTCACCAGCGTCCTTGCCGCCGGGCTGATCGGCCAGGCCGGACTGGCTGATGCCCGCGAATCCCGGGTGGACATGACCGTCCTCGCGGTCGGCAGCGGGGCTGCGGTGTCTTTGGGCGTGACTATCGCGATGGTCTACAAGGCGGACCAGCAGTGGTCACCCGATGACGACCGCGCTTTGCAGCTTGCGATTGCCAGGGAGCTGGATCCGGATCTGTCCCGGGACAGCATCCGGCTCTGGGTGCACGCCCGCAGCTCAGTCTTTGTGATGATCGGCATCGCCTCGCTGTTTCCGGCCGCGCTGATCGCCATTGCCTTGCCCTGGCTCGGTGTGCTGCTCGTAGTCCTGGCCGTTATTGGCGCGCTGTTCCTGTGTGCGCGCATCAAGGCAGACCGGCGCGGTCTCAAGGTGCTCCTCGCCGGTGTTCTTCCGGTTATGGATGTACCCGCCGGGGCCATTTCGGCAGCCAGCGCGGCAGACGTCCGCGCCGCCGACTTCGGCGGGTGGGGCTACCGGCACCACAGCGGGACGGCGGCCATGCTCGTCAGCAGCGGCCCCGCCGTCGTCGTCAAAAAGACTGACGGGCAACGGCTGGCGGTAAGCGGCGGGAGCCAGGACTCGGCCGCGCGGCTGGCGGAGGTCCTGACCAGGGTGGCGGCAAGGGCGCGGGGCGGCGGCGAACCCGCGGCAGGCCAGCCCGAGTCCTAGTATCCTTGTCCGTGTTGTCCTGCCCCCGGCCTGCACCGTCCGTGCCGGCCGCCAGCGCCCACCGAACGGATTCTGCTCGTGACTTCTTCCCCTGCCTTCCCGCGCGTCCACATCGCCACCGACCACGCAGGCATGGAGCTCAGTGCCCACCTTGTCACCCACCTGACCGCCAAGGGGTATGAGGTGGTGGACCACGGTCCCAAGGCGTACGACGCCCAGGATGACTACCCGTCGTTCTGCATCAACGCCGCCCTGGCCGTGGTCGCGGACCAGACTGCCGGCGTGCACGCCCTGGGCATCGTGCTGGGCGGGTCCGGCAACGGTGAACAGATTGCCGCCAACAAAGTAAAGGGCGTCCGGGCGGCGCTGGCCTGGAACCACTCCACCGCCACGCTGGCGCGGGAGCACAACGACGCCAACGTAGTGGCCGTGGGCGGGCGGCAGCACAGTGTGGACGAAGCAACGGAGCTGATCGAGGCCTTCCTGTCCGAGCCGTTCAGCAACGACGAGCGGCACGTGCGCCGCATCGGCAAGATCGCCGCCTACGAAACAACCGGCGAGGTCATCGAATAGTGCCGGAAGGGCATACACTCCGGCGCCTGGCGCGGCAGTTCGGTGACGTCTTCGGCGGCCAGCGGCTGGCGGTTTCCAGCCCCCAGGGCCGGTTCACCGGCGGCGCCGCGCTCCTGGACGGGCACGTCCTTGTTGCCGCCGACGCCCACGGGAAGCACCTGTTCCTGCACTTTGACCACTCGCTGGTGCTGCACGTCCACCTGGGCCTCTACGGGGCGTGGAGCTTCGGCGGGGACAGCACCTTCGCGGGGTCTTCCAGCATCGGCGCGCCGCGGCGGGTGGGAGAGCAGGAGAGTTTCGACGACGGCGACGGGGGGCGTCCCTACGATGGTCCGCCTGCGCCCGTCGGGGCAGTCCGCGTCCGGCTCGTGGGCACGAACGGCTGGGCGGACCTGCGCGGAGCAACCACCTGCGAAACCATCACTGCCTCCGAGGCCGAAGCCGTGCTTGGCCGGCTGGGGCCGGACCCGCTGCGGAACCGCAGGGGAGACGCCGGCCGTTTCACCGCTAGCCTGCAAAGCCGCACCGCCCCGTTGGCCGCACTGCTGATGGACCAGAAAGTCATCGCCGGCGTGGGGAATGTGTACCGGGCCGAGGTCCTGTTCCGGCGGCGGCTGGATCCCTGGCTGCCGGGCACCGGCGTTCCGGAGGCGGAGGCGCGCAAGCTGTGGCGCGACGTCGTCTCTGTTATGAACGACGGCGTGGCGGACGGCCGGATCATCACCACCACGCCGCGGTACTGGACGGGCACTGCCCTGGCCAAAACAGCTGCGGCAAGTGCCGCCGTCGTCAGGACCGATTCCTACCCTGCCCGGGAGGATGCCCATTTTGTCTACAAACGTAACGGAGTGCCCTGCCGCATCTGCCGGACCACGGTGCTGATCGCGGAACTGGTGGGCCGCAAGCTCTACTGGTGCCCGTCCTGCCAGCAGGCACCCGCGTCGTAAAAGTGCCGCGCGATGGATTCGTCCTTTGCCAGCCTTCCCCCCCCACGTCCAACGCCCCATCACCTCCTGCAGTTTTCCCGGTACGCCCCATCACCTCCTGCAGTTTTTCGGGCATCGCTCCATCAGTTCATGGGGTTCGACGGCGGTGCTGCCGCGAACAGTGTCGCCAAGGCAAATGCGGAAGGGTTTCTCGGGGAGGAGCCATAAGTGATGGAGCGTTTCCGGATTTGATGCAAAAGGTGATGGCGCGTCGCGCCATGCGTTGCAGAAAGTGATGGCGGGTTTCCTTTTATCCTGCAACCCACGGTTTCCCGCTGATAAAGCAAAAGGCCCCTCTGGCGAGGGGCCTTTTGGCGGTGGAGGGGACGACGGGAATCGAACCCGCGTAATCAGTTTGGAAGACTGAGGCTTTACCATTAAGCTACGTCCCCGAAGGAAGATCCATCAGTAGGTGCCGCAGGCGCCTACCGGATGGGAACTGCGGGCTGGCTGTTCAAGCCGGATATAACTAAACCTAATTCATGGGCTACGTGTCAAATGTGCAAAGAGGGCGCGTATCCCCGTAGACTTGCCTGTGCACTTACGGGGTGTAGCTCAGCTTGGCTAGAGCGCCTGCTTTGGGAGCAGGAAGTCGCAGGTTCAAATCCTGTCACCCCGACTCTGCGGCCCGGACCTCTCGGCCTGGACAAAACATTGCGTTTGCAGAAACCCATCCCACAATCCCAGGAGTACTTAGACCGTGAAGAGCGCTGTCGAGAACCTCACCCCCACGCGGGTCAAGCTCAATGTTGAGGTCCCCTTTGAGGAATTGAAGCCCAGCATCGACTCGGCCTACAAGACCGTTGCTTCGCAGATCCAGGTCCCTGGTTTCCGTAAGGGCAAGGTCCCCGCAAAGCTCATCGACCAGCGCGTCGGCCGCGGCTACGTCCTGGAGACGGCCATCAACGATGGCCTCAACGGCTGGTACCAGGCTGCCGTCCAGGAATCGGGCATCCGTCCCCTGAGCCGCCCCGAGGTTGAGATCACCGAGGTTCCGGACCCCTCCGCCACCGATGGCGGCCTGAAGTTCGCCGCCGAGGTTGACGTCCGCCCCGAGATCGAACTCCCCGACTACGCCGGCATCCAGGTTGAGGTCGCCGCAGCCCAGTCCTCCGACGAGGACGTCGACAAGGCCCTGGATGAACTCCGTGGCCGCTTCGGCACGCTGAAGCCGGTGGACCGTCCCGCAGCCCAGGATGACTTCCTCACCATCGACATCACCGCCACCATCGACGGCGAAGACGTTGACTCCGCTGCCGGCCTGTCCTACCAGGTTGGCGCCGGCACCATGCTCGAAGGGCTCGATGAAGCTGTCACCGGCCTGAGCGCTGACGAAGACGCCATCTTCAACACCACCCTGGTGGGTGGCGACCACGCCGGGGAAGAAGCCCAGGTCAAGGTTGTAGTCAAGGCGGTCAAGGAGCGCGAACTCCCCGAGGCCGACGACGACTTCGCCCAGCTCGCTTCCGAGTTCGACACCCTGGCCGAGCTCCGCGAGGATCTCGCCAAGCAGGCCGCCGACTCGAAGGTTGTTGAGCAGGGCGTCGAGGCCCGCGACAAGGTCCTGGACAAGCTCGTTGAGCTGGTTGAGGTTCCGGTTCCGGACTCGGTTGTTGAAGAGCAGCTCGAAGCCCACTTCAAAGAGGGCAACGGCCACGGTGAAGGCGAGCACGACACCGAGGAGCACCGCGAAGAGGTCCGGGCCAACACTGCCCGCGCCTTCCAGAACGAGATCATCCTCGACGCCATCGCGGAAAAGGAAGAAGTCAACGTCAGCCAGAACGAGCTGATCGACTACATCGTCTCCACCGCCGGCCAGTACGGCATGGACCCCAACCAGTTCGCACAGATCATCGATCAGAGCGGCCAGGTCCCCATGATGGTGTCCGAGGTTCGCCGCCGCAAGGCCCTGGCTGTTGTCCTGGGCCAGGCCACGGTGACTGACACCGAGGGCAACACCGTTGACCTCAGCGATTTCGTCCGTCCCGGCGGCGAAGAGGAAGCTCCCGCTGCAGAGGCAGAGGAAGCAGTGACTGAAGCACCGGAGGCTGCTGCCGAGGAAGACAAGGCAGAGGCCAAGGCCTAGCCACGCTTCAAGGCAAATTTGAACGGCCCCCGGATCCAAGGATCCGGGGGCCGTTTGCTTTGCCTCGGCCGGTCCAGAAGCATGTCCAACCGCTTGTCCAGCCCATGTCCCTTGGGGGCCGCCGATCGTGCGCCGTCAGCGAACAGCCCACGGCGCGCGAACAAAACGTCGGTGAAACCGGTTAGTGTCCAAGTAGAGATTTTCAGTGATGTCACCGTCACCAGTGAGAGGTAAGTACACATGTCACAGCACGCAGAGGCCCCCCGGATGGCGACTGTCGATCCTGCAGCCCAGGACAACTACATCTACAACCGCCTCCTCAAGGAGCGGATCATCTGGCTGGGCTCAGAGGTGCGTGACGAGAACGCCAACGCCATCTGCTCGCAGCTGCTCCTCCTGTCTGCCGAGAACCCGGAAAAGGACATCTACCTTTACATCAACTCACCGGGCGGCTCGGTCACCGCTGGCATGGCCATCTACGACACTATGCAGTTCATCCCGAACGACGTCGTCACCGTCGCCACCGGCCTCGCCGCGTCGATGGGGCAGTTCCTGCTCTCCTCCGGCACCAAGGGCAAGCGCTACGCCACCCCGAACGCCCGCGTCCTGATGCACCAGCCCTCAGGTGGTATCGGCGGCACCGCCTCAGACATCAAGATCCAGGCCGAACTCATCCTGCACATGAAGAAGGTTATGGCGGAGCTGACGGCCGACCAGACCGGCCAGACCGTGGAGACCATCCTGAAGGACAACGACCGTGACAAGTGGTTCACGGCCACCGAAGCCCTTGAATACGGGTTCTTCGACAAGATCGCCGCCCACGCCGGCTCGGTTGCGGGCGGCGGCGGAACCTCGAACAGCAACGGCGCAACGTCCAACGGCGCCTCCGGCGAGACCCCCTCCGCGAACTAGACCGGCACAAGAACACTCAGATCAGGAGCAATAAAAATGAACTACAACTTCGGGTGGTCCGCCGGTAATCTTCCGTCCAGCCGCTACGTCCTGCCCCAGTTCGAGGAGCGCACGCCTTACGGCTTCAAGCGCCAGGACCCTTACACCAAGCTCTTCGAGGACCGCATCATCTTCCTCGGTGTCCAGGTGGACGACGCCTCCGCGGACGACATCATGGCTCAGCTGCTGGTCCTGGAATCCACGGACCCGGACCGCGACATCACCCTGTACATCAACTCCCCGGGTGGATCCTTCACCGCCATGACGGCGATCTACGACACCATGCAGTACATCCGCCCCGAGATCCAGACGGTCTGCCTCGGGCAGGCGGCCAGCGCCGCCGCTGTCCTGCTGGCAGCGGGAACGCCCGGCAAGCGCCTCGCACTGCCGAACGCGCGTGTCCTGATCCACCAGCCGGCGCTCTCCGGCGGCCAGGGCGGCCAGGCTTCCGACCTGGAGATCCAGGCCGCGGAGGTCATGCGCATGAGGTCCTGGCTCGAGGACACACTGGCACACCACTCGGGACGGACATCCGAGCAGGTCAACAACGACATCGAGCGCGACAAGATCCTGACTGCGGACGAAGCCCAGGCGTACGGCCTGATCGACCAGGTCCTGGATTCCCGCAAGATCAAACCGCAGGCAATCACCAGGTAGCGGTAAAGTAAAGCGCCGGTGGCGCCAATCATTTGGCTCCACCGGCCTTTTCCTTCCACCCTCGGAAGCGAATGTGACCTAGAGTGGATGTTGTCACAACCGGCCCACGCAGGCTGGTGGAGATTCCAGCAACGGTGCAAGGCTGCCTGGCAGCAAGATACTAAGGGGTTCACATATGGCTCGGATTGGCGAGAGCACGGATCTGCTGAAGTGTTCTTTCTGCGGAAAGAGCCAGAAGCAGGTGCGCAAGCTCATTGCCGGGCCCGGTGTCTACATCTGTGATGAGTGCATTGAGCTTTGCAACGAAATCATCGAAGAGGAACTCGCCGAAGTTGCGGACCTCGGCAGCTTCGAACTGCCCAAGCCGCGGGAAATCTTCGACTTCCTGCAGGAATACGTCATTGGCCAGGAGCCTGCCAAACGGTCCCTCGCCGTCGCCGTCTACAACCATTACAAGCGGATCCAGGCAGGCCACGCACCCAAGTCGGGAAGCCTGGCCGAGGGCGGCCACCACGACGACGTCGAAATCGCCAAGTCCAACATCCTCCTGATCGGTCCCACCGGCTGTGGGAAGACCTACCTGGCCCAGACGCTCGCCCGCCGCCTGAACGTCCCGTTCGCCGTGGCCGATGCAACGGCACTCACCGAGGCCGGCTACGTGGGCGAGGACGTTGAGAACATCCTGCTCAAGCTCATCCAGGCCGCCGACTACGACGTCAAAAAGGCCGAACAGGGCATCATCTACATCGATGAGATCGATAAGATTTCCCGCAAGAGCGAAAACCCCTCCATCACCCGCGACGTCTCGGGCGAAGGCGTCCAGCAGGCGCTCCTGAAGATCCTGGAAGGCACCGTTGCCTCCGTTCCGCCGCAGGGCGGGCGGAAGCACCCCCACCAGGAATTCATCCAGATCGACACCACCAACGTCCTGTTCATCGTGGCCGGTGCGTTCGCCGGCCTCGAGGAGATCATCGGCTCCAGGTCCGGCCGCAAGGGGATCGGCTTCGGCGCACCCCTCAACGAGGCCAGCAAGAAGATCGATTCCTACGGCGAAGTCATGCCGGAGGACCTGCTGAAATTCGGGCTGATCCCTGAGTTCATCGGCCGGCTCCCCGTGATCACCACCGTGTCCAACCTGGACCGGGACGCGTTGATCCAGATCCTCTCCACGCCCAAAAACGCCCTGGTCAAGCAGTACCAGAAGATGTTCCAGATCGACGGCGTGGAACTGGTCTTCGATGACACCGCCCTGGACGCCATCGCGGAGCAGGCATTGGAACGCGGCACGGGCGCGCGAGGCCTGCGGGCCATCATGGAGGAAGTACTTCTCCCGGTGATGTTCGATCTCCCCAGCCGCGAAGACGTCGCCAGCGTGGTGATCACCGAGGACGTGGTCCTCCGGGGCGCCGAACCCACCATGATCCCCCACGTCGCCAAGCGGCGTAAGTCCGCCTGAAAACCTTCCGCACCATACCCGTCAGATGCGGCTGCCGCCTGCGCAGCCGCCCGCACCTGAAGGAGAAACCCTATGACTGACACTGCACGGAACAAGGCCGATTTCTGGTTTGATCCGCTGTGCCCGTTCGCCTGGATCACCTCGCGCTGGATCGGCGAAGTGGAGGACGTCCGCGACATCGAAACGGTGTGGCACGTGATGAGCCTTGCCGTCCTCAATGAGGGCCGCGATCTGGAACCCGCCTACCGCGAGTCCATGGACAACGCCTGGGGTCCGGTCCGGGTGATCATCGCCGCCCAGCAGGAATATGGGCAGGAAACGGTCAAGGCACTGTATGACGCCATGGGCACGCTGATCCATGAGCGCGGCGAGAAGGACCGGGCCGTGGTCATCACCAAGGCCCTCGCGGAATGCGGCCTCCCCGCCGCGCTGGCTGAAGCGGCCACCACCGACGCTTTCGACAAGCAGCTGCGCGCCAGCCACGAGGAAGGCATCTCCCTCGTGGGACAGGACGTTGGAACGCCGGTAGTGGCCTTCAACGGCACGGCCTTCTTCGGCCCTGTCCTCACCCGGATTCCGCGCGGCGAAGAGGCTGGCAAGCTGTGGGACGCCACCACAGCACTCGCCTCCTACCCGCACTTCTTCGAGCTGAAGCGCAGCCGCAGCGAACGCCCCGAATTCAGCTGAGGCCAGGCCGGCGGCAGTCCCGGCCGCACGCATAGAGCCCTGGTGGAACTACTCACTTGTAGTTCCACCGGGGCTCTTGCGCTTCCCGGCCTGCAGGACAATGATGGTTCTTACCCCCTTCGAAAGAAGAGGGACGCAAGAACCGAAGATTCAGTGATATGTATTTGACGCAGCCATCGGCAAAGCCGGATACAAGCTACCAGTGACGAGGTAGGAAGACCTGAAATTTCCCAGGATCTTGCCAGACCATCAAAGACGTCACCGGATGGCCGAAAGTCGAAGCCCCACCAACGGCAAAACGCTGATGGGGCTTCCCCTTTGCCCTGAAACAGTCCGCCCTGAAGCAGTTTGCCCTGAAACAGGGCGCTGCCATCAGGCCTGTGCAGGCTCCTCAGTGGCGGCCAGGGCAACATCGCTCACGGTCAGTTCCCCGTCACCCACCACGAGGGTGATTTCGCGCGCGTTCGACGCAGCTTTCAGATCGCCGAGCCCCGCCTTCAGCTGCGTGGTCAGGGCCTCCGAAGCGGTGATGGTCGCGGACAGGACCTCGGTGCGCTGCTTGACCTTGGCCTCGGACTTCGCCTTGCGGACGCCGCTGAGGGCAACACCCACGGTGGCAAGCATGGTGGTGTCGCCGCCCGGGACGTCCAGCGGTGCGGGCCACTGGGCGCGGTGTACGGAACCGTTCCGCCACCATCCCCAGACCTCTTCGGTGGCGAAGGGCAGGAACGGCGCGAACAGCCGCAGCAAAGTGTCCAAGCTGGTGGCCAGTGCTGCGAGCACGGAGGCCTGTTCGGCTTCGCCCGCTGCGCCGTAGGCCCGGTCCTTGATGAGCTCCACATAGTCGTCCGTGAACTGCCAGAAGAAGCTTTCCGTGATCTGCAGCGCGCGGGCGTAATCGTAGTTGTCGAACGCCTTGGTGGCCTGGGCCACCACGTCGGCGAGCTGGGCGAGGACCGCCCGGTCCAGCGGGTTGGACAGCACAGCGAGGCCAGCGGAGAGCACCGATGCTTCGGTTGCGCCGAGGTTCAGCACGAACTTCGAGGCGTTCAGCAGCTTGATGGCCAGGCGCCGGCCGATTTTCATCTGGGCGATCTCGTAGGCAGTGTCAGCCCCGAGCTTCGCGGAGGCGGCCCAGTAGCGGACGGCGTCGGAGCCGTATTCCTCCAGCACGTCGGTGGGTACCACCACGTTGCCCTTGGACTTGGACATTTTCTTGCGGTCCGGGTCCAGGATCCACCCGGAGATGGCCGCGTGCTTCCACGGCGCGCTGTTTTCCAGGGCATCGGCACGGACCACAGAGGAGAAGAGCCAGGTCCGGATAATGTCATGGCCCTGCGGGCGGACGTCAAACGGGAACACCTTGGCGAAGAGGTCCTCGTCGCGCTTCCAGCCGCCCACAATGTTCGGTGTCAGCGAGGACGTGGCCCAAGTGTCAAGGATGTCAGCGTCGCCGGTGAAACCGTTCGGAACGTCGCGCTGCGCCTCGTCGAAGCCCGGAGCAGCATCGGCTGCCGGATCCACAGGAAGCTGCTCGTCCGAGGGCACAATCGGGGAGCCGTAGTCCGGGTTGCCGTCAGCATCCAGCGGATACCAGACGGGGATCGGCACACCGAAGAAGCGCTGGCGCGATACCAGCCAGTCACCGTTCAGGCCGGAGATCCAGTTTTCGTAGCGCGAGCGCATAAAGGCAGGGTGGAAGTCGATCTCCTGCCCGCGCGCGATGAGCCGCCCGCGGCGGTCCTCGTCGCGGCCGCCGTTGCGGATGTACCACTGGCGGGACGTGACAACCTCAAGGGGCTTGTCGCCCTTTTCGTAGAAGTTCACCGGGTGCATGATCTTCTTCGGCTCGCCTTCCAGCAGGTCGGCGGCGGTGAGGAGCTTCACCACCTCCTCCTTGGCGCTGAAGACGGTTTTGCCGGCAATGGCAGCGAAGGCTTCACGTCCTATGTCCGTAGTGATCCACTCCGGGGAGTCGCTGACGATCCGCCCGTCCCTGCCCACGATGGCGCGGGTGGGCAGCTGCAGTTCGCGCCACCAGGTGACGTCCGTCAGGTCGCCGAAGGTACACACCATGGCAATGCCGGAGCCCTTGTCGGCTTTGGCGAGCGGATGGGCCTTGACCTCAACCTCGACGCCGAAAACGGGTGACGTGACCTTCTTGCCGAACAGCGGCTGGTACCGTTCGTCGTCGGGATTCGCCACCAGCGCGGCGCAGGCCGCCAGCAGTTCGGGACGGGTGGTCTCGATGTAGATCTTCTCCCCGTCCTCGGTGAAGAACGGGTAGCGGTAGTACGCGCCGGGCACCTCGCGGTCCTCGAGCTCGGCCTGGGCCACCGCCGTGCGGAACGTGACATCCCACAGGGTGGGTGCCTCGGCCATGTAGGCGTCGCCTGCGGCCAGGTTGGCCAGGAACGCGCGCTGCGAGACGGCCCGCGAGTTGTCGTCGATGGTGCGGTACGTCAGTTCCCAGTCCACGGACAGGCCAAGTGTCTGGAACAGGTTTTCGAAGACCTTCTCGTCCTCGACGGCCAGCTCTTCGCACAGCTCGATGAAGTTCCGGCGGGACACCACGTCGAAGTCCCGCTGGTTCTTGGCAGGCTGCGCCGGGGGACGGTAGTCCGCGTTGTATGGAATGGCAGGGTCGCAGCGGACACCGTAGTAGTTCTGCACCCGGCGTTCGGTGGGCAGGCCGTTGTCGTCCCAGCCCATCGGGTAGAAGACGTTTTTGCCGATCATGCGCTGGTAGCGGGCCAGCACATCGGTCTGCGTGTAGGAGAACATGTGTCCCACGTGCAGCGATCCGGAGGCAGTGGGCGGGGGAGTGTCGATCGAGTAGACCTGCTCCCGGGTGGTGTCCGGGTTGAACTTGTAGGTCCCCTCCGCAAGCCAGCGCTGCGTGAGGGCGGCCTCGAGGCCTTCGAGGGCCGGCTTGTCCGGAACATTGATGGGGGCGGTGTTGGGCGTGTCTGTACCCTGTTTGTCTTCAGCCATCTGCCAATTGTTTCATGGCCGCGAACATCCCCCCGCCCACCAGCAGGCCCGCAGGCGCCGGTTCATCCGGGGAAACACGCCGGACTGATCTCCGGGCAGGGGAGGTTAGGGTGGTGCCATGACTTCGGACTTCCAGAAAAAGGCAGCTTTGGTGACCGGCGCGAGCAGCGGAATCGGCGAGGCAACCGTCCGCGCCCTGGCAGCGGACGGCTGGACCGTCTTCGCCGTGGCCCGCCGCGAGGACCGGCTCGCCACGCTGGAAGCCGAGACCGGCGCCGTCGCAATTACTGCAGATATTTCCGCGGACGACGACGTGTCCCGGCTGCTTGCCCGGGTCACGGAAGCAGGGGGCATCGACACGCTCATCAACATCGCCGGCGGTGCACGGGGCGCCGATACCGTGGGCGAGGCCAGCACCGAGGACTGGGAATGGATGTACCGGGTGAACGTGCTGGGCACCATGAAGCTGACCCGCGCCTTCCTGCCCATGCTCCGCGCCCACGGCGAGGGAACCGTGCTGAACCTGACCTCCACCGCCGGCCTGGCAGCCTACGAAGGCGGAGGCGGCTACAACGCCGCCAAATTCGCCCAGCATGCGATGACCGGGGCGCTGCGGCTGGAGGAAGCGGAAAACAACCTCCGGGTCATCGAAGTGGCCCCCGGGCTGGTCTACACGGAGGAATTCGCGCTGAACCGGCTTGGTGACCAGCAGGCCGCCCAAAAGGTGTACCAGGGCGTGGAAAAGCCGCTCACCGCCGGAGACGTGGCAGACGTGGTCAGGTACGCCGTCAGTGCCCCGCACCACGTCAACCTGGACCAAATTGTCATCCGGCCGGTGGCGCAGGCCGCCAACCACAAACTGATCCGCAAGGGCTAGCCAACCGGGATGGCCAAGGTGGCCAGCACCGCTGCGTGGTCCGTGCCCGGTATCCGGTGGACCGAGTAAGCGGTGCCCCCGATGTCCTGGCTCGTGACCAGATGGTCCAGCGTTATGCCGGGAAGGCTGTAGCCGCGCATCGGCCAGGTGGGGATGAGCCTGTCGCCTAGGGAGGCCGCTACGTCCGCCAGTTCGCGCCCGCCTCCTGTCCCCGCCAGCAGCGCCCGGAATTCATGGTGGTCGAACGTGGCGTTGAAGTCGCCCGCCAGGAGCAGCGGCCTGGATCCCGATCCGGTGCCGGTCCGGGCCAGGGCCGCAAGGTCACTGCGCCACCGGGCCAGGCCGTCACCCACCGGAGCCAGGCAATGCACAGCCACCACCTGCAGTGCCGCGCCGTTTACGGTGCCCAAATCCAGGTCGACAACCGGCATGGTGAAGCCAGTGCCCCGTATAACGCCGGCGTCGCGCAACGGGAAGGAGGAATAGACAGCTGCGCCCCCGGCGCCGTCCCGCGGATGTGATACCTGGTGGGGGAGCAGGGACAGGAGTCCCGCGGCGGCGAGCCTGTCCTCCAGGCCTCCGGTGAATTCTTCGAGAGCCAGCAGGTCAACCCCCTGCTCCCGGACCAGCTTGACGATGTCTTCGGCTTCTGCCCCGCCCAGCTCCGCATTAAGGGTCATGGCCCTGATCTGAACCTTCGGCCCGCCCGGGTTTGCCGCCGCGGGGCTCGCGCTCACCGGGAGGAGCCACACAATCTGCACCCCGAGCAGTGCCGCCGTCAGCAGTTGGAGGGGCCTGCTGCGCGCCGGCAGGGCCAGCAGGAAAGCCGCAGTGGCCGGCACCGTGAACCAGGGCACAAAGGACAGCAGCTGTATGCCCAGGACCGGCCAGTCAGCAGATGTGGCACGAAGTAACGACGCTGCCGCGGCGGGTGCCGCCGCCCCGGCAGCCAGCCAGCGAAAGGCCAGGACCATACGGGTTGCGCGTTTGCGGGGTTTCCGACGGCCAAGCCCGCGCCGGCTGCCGGCAGCAGTCATGGCTCCGATTCTAGGCACCGGTGGCCCCTCATGGCAGCATTGAATGGAAAACTTTGCCCGGTGAATAGTAGACTCTAAAGCGGCTATGACCCGGCTATCACCGGTGAGCTTCCGGAAGAACGCGCCAACCGCCATCACTGCGGGCAGCGCCAGTAGAACCGGACGGGTAAGCCCGTCACAGCAGTCAATGAGCGGCCGGAGCAGGACGGTTCCCCAGGGAGCCGGCAGCGCCGGTAAGTGAGGTGGTACCGCGGTGGGCGTGGAGTCCGGAAGGACAACACGGCAGCCGTCCTCGCATCCTGAACGGAACGAACGGCGCAAGCCGGCAGTTCGCCAAGCTCAACCCAGGATGTCGAGAGAATGACGTATTACCCCAAGGCCTCAGCCTCCGCCAGTGGCACGCGCGGCGTTTCCGCCTCCGTGAAGTTCCCGGAAATCGAAGAACGCATACTCAAGTACTGGGACCAGGACGGCACCTTCCAGGCCAGCATCGACCAGCGCAGCGCGGACGCCCCCGGCGGTGAACCCGGCAGCAATGAATTCGTCTTCTACGACGGCCCGCCGTTCGCCAACGGCCTGCCGCACTACGGCCACCTGCTCACCGGGTACGCCAAGGACCTGGTGGGCCGCTACCAGACGCAGCGCGGCAAGCGCGTGGAGCGCCGCTTCGGCTGGGACACCCACGGGCTGCCTGCCGAGCTGGAAGCCATGAAGCAGCTCGGCATGACGGACAAGACCCAGATCGAAGCCATGGGCATCGACAAGTTCAACGACGCCTGCCGCGCCTCCGTCATGAAGTACGCCGACGAGTGGCGGAACTACGTCACCCGCCAGGCCCGCTGGGTGGACTTCGACAACGACTACAAGACGCTCAACGTCGAGTACATGGAATCCGTCCTCTGGGCCTTCAAGCAGCTGCACGAAAAGGGGCTGACCTACAACGGTTACCGCGTGCTGCCCTACTGCTGGAAGGACGAGACGCCGCTGTCCAACCATGAGCTGCGCATGGACGACGACGTCTACAAGAACCGCCAGGACCAGACCGTCACCGTGACGTTCCCCCTCCTCGCCGGTGAGTCCGAACTTTCCCGGCAGCTGGCAGGGGTGCAGGCCCTCGCCTGGACCACCACCCCCTGGACTCTGCCCACGAACGCGGCGCTCGCCGTCGGGCCTTCCATCACCTACGCCGTCCTGCCGGCCGGCCCCAACGGGATCAAGGCCGCCTCCGCGGACGTGCCGGTCAGCGGCAGCTTCCTGCTCGCCGCTGACCTGCTGGGGAGCTATGCCAAGGACCTCGGATACGACGATTTCGAGGCAGCCCAGGCCGCCGTAGTCTCCACCCACACCGGCGCCGAGCTGGAGGGTCTTGCCTACCAGCCGCTGTGGCAGGACTTCAGCGACAACGAAAAGTACGGCATGGAAAATGCCTGGCGGATCCTGGTGGCCGACTACGTCACCACCACCGACGGCACCGGCGTCGTCCACCAGGCTCCGGCCTACGGCGAGGACGACCAGAAGGTCTGTGAAGAAGCAGGCATCCCGGTGGTCCTGTCCGTTGACGAGGGCGCCAGGTTCCTCCCGCTGTTCAAGCACGGCGACCTCCACGACATCGTGGGCCTGCAGGTTTTCGAGGCCAACAAACCCATCACCCAGGTGCTGCGCGCCCAGGGCCGGCTGGTCCGCCAGGCCAGCTACGAGCACAGCTACCCGCACTGCTGGCGCTGCCGCAACCCGCTGATCTACCGCGCCGTGTCCTCCTGGTACGTGGAGGTCACGAAGTTCAAGGACCGGATGTCCGAACTGAACCAGGAGATCAACTGGATCCCCGGTAACGTCAAGGACGGCCAGTTCGGCAAGTGGCTGGAAAACGCCCGGGACTGGTCCATCAGCCGCAACCGGTACTGGGGCAGCCCCATCCCCGTGTGGCAGTCCACCGATCCGGAGTACCCGCGCACGGACGTGTACGGCTCCCTGGCAGAGATCGAGGCCGACTTCGGCCGCCTGCCGCTGAACAAGGACGGCCAGGTTGACCTGCATCGACCCTTCATCGACGAACTGACCAGGCCCAACCCGGACGATCCCCGCACGCCTGAAGAGGGCCAGTCGGTGATGCGGCGCGTGGAGGACGTGCTGGACGTCTGGTTCGACTCCGGCTCCATGCCCTACGGCCAGGTGCACTACCCGTTCCAGAACGAGGCCTGGTTCGATACCCACAACCCGGCCGACTTCATCGTGGAGTACATCGGCCAGACCCGCGGCTGGTTCTACATGCTGCACATCCTGTCCACCGCTTTGTTTGACCGGCCGGCGTTCCGGAACGTCATCAGCCACGGCATCGTGCTCGGCTCGGACGGGCAGAAGATGTCCAAGAGCCTGCGCAACTACCCGGACGTCTCCGAGGTGCTGGACCGTGACGGCTCCGACGCCATGCGCTGGTTCCTGATGTCCAGCCCGATCCTCCGGGGCGGCAACCTGGTGGTCACCGAGCAGGGAATCCGCGACGGCGTCCGCCAGGTCATCCTGCCGCTGTGGAACGTGTACAGCTTCTTCACGCTCTACACGAACGCCGCCGCCGGTGGCAGCGGCTATGACGCCAGGCTCCGCTATGACGGCTACACCGACACGCTGGACCGGTACTTGCTGGCCAACACCGGCGAGCTGGTCCGGAACATGACGGCACAGCTGGACACCTACGACATCTCGGGCGCCTGCGACGAACTGCGCAGCTACCTGGACATGCTGACCAACTGGTACGTCCGCCGGAGCCGGCAGCGGTTCTTTGACGAGGACCAGGACGCCTTCGACGCACTGTTCACCGCGCTGGAAACCGTCACCCGGGTGGCGGCTTCCCTCCTGCCGCTGGTCTCCGAGGAAATCTGGCGCGGCCTCACCGGCGGCCGCTCGGTACACCTGGCCGATTGGCCCGATGCCGGCCTGTTCCCTGCGAACCCGGACCTGGTGCAGGCCATGGACAAGGTGCAGCAGATCTGCTCCACCGGATCCTCGCTCCGCAAGGCAGCTAACCTGCGCGTCCGCCTGCCGCTGCAGGAACTGACCGTGGTGGCACCCGGTGCCGATGCGCTGGCCGGCTTTGCCGCCGTCGTCGCGGACGAACTCAACCTCCGCTCGGTCCGCCTGCTGGACGCCGCCACGGCCTCCCCGGAGGAGTTTGGGATCCAGCAGAAGCTGGTGGTCAACGCACGCGCTGCCGGCCCGCGGCTGGGCAAGAATGTCCAGGCCGCCATCAAGGGCGCCAAGTCCGGTGACTGGTCGGTGGACGATGCAGGCCTGGTGGTGGCCGGGGGGCTGCAGCTGGAACCGCAGGAGTACACGCTGGAGACGGTGGTGGCAGAGTCCGACGGCGGTTCTGCTTCCGTCGCGGTCCTCCCCGGCGGCGGGTTTGTGGTCCTCAACACCGAGGTCACCCCCGAGTTGGAGGCTGAAGGCCTGGCCCGGGACATGGTCCGCTCCATCCAGCAGGCACGCAAGGACGCCGGACTGAATGTCAGCGACCGGATCCGGACCTCCGTGACTGCCCGGCAAAACGTCGTCGACGCCCTGCTGGCCAACGCGGACCTGGTGAAGGGCGAGACCCTTACCGTGGACCTCGCGGCAGAACCCGCGGACGTTGCCGAACCGGCTGTCACCGTCAAAAAAGTAGAGGCCTGAATCCATGACTGACGAATTTTCCGTAGAGAGCGTCTACGCCGAACTGCTGGGCCGGGCGCCGGAGAACAAGATGGAGCCGCGGCTGGCCCCGTTGTTCCGGGCCATGGACGTGCTGGGGGAGCCCAACAAGGCGTACCCGATCATCCACGTGACCGGGACCAACGGCAAGACTTCCACGGCCCGCATGATCGAATCGGTGTTGCGGGCCCACGGCCTCAGCACCGGGCGGTACACCAGCCCGCATCTGTCCAAGGTGACCGAGCGCATCAGCATCGACGGGCAGCCTGTCTCCGATGAAACGTTCGTCCGGATCTGGGACGAAATCCGGCCGTACCTGCAGATTGTGGACGCGGAACTGGAAGCGGACGGGCAGCCGCGCCTGACCTACTTCGAATGCCTCACCATCCTCGGCTTTGCCATCTTCGCGGACCAGCCCGTCAACGTGGCGGTCATCGAAGTGGGACTCGGCGGCATCACGGATGCCACCAACGTGGGCGATGGACAGGTTTCGGTGGTCACGCCCATCTCGCTGGACCACACGGACCTGCTGGGGGACACCACCGAGGACATCGCCCACGAAAAGGCCGGGATCATCAAACCCGGCGGCTACCTCATCAGCGCCGCCCAGCCCCTTGACGCGGCGCAGGTCCTGCTGGAGAAGGCCAAGGACGTTGGTGTTCCCTTCAAATTCGAAGGCGTGGAGTTCGGCGTCGAGTCACGCACCGTGGCAGTGGGTGGCCAGATGGTCACCATCCAGGGCATCGCCGGGCGCTACCCTGACTTGCTGGTGCCGCTGCACGGAGCCCACCAGGCACAAAACGCCGCCGTAGCGGTGGCAGCCCTGGAAGCCTTCTTCGGTGGTGAAAAGGAACTCGGCTTCGACGTGCTGCAGGAAGGATTTGCCGCCGTCACCTCCCCCGGCCGGCTCGAAGTGGTCCGCACGGCACCCACCATCGTGGTGGACGCCGCCCACAACCCCGACGGCGTCAAAGTGTCGGCAGCCGCCCTTCAGGAAGCGTTCACCTTCACCAGGCTGGTGCCGGTGGTGGGAATCCTCAAGGAAAAGGACGCCGAGGAAATCCTTCGCCAGCTCAAGGAATCCCTGGGCGGCATGGCCGAGGAGTACTGCTTCACGCAGTCGAACTCCCCGCGGGCGGTCCCGGCGGCCGAACTTGCCGAACTGGCCATTGACCTTGGCTTCGGTGAGGACAACGTGCACGTGGAGGAAAAGCTCGACGACGCCCTGGAGTGGGCTGTGGAACGCGCCGAAGCCAACGATGACCTTTCCGGCGGCGTACTGGTGACCGGCTCCATCACCCTGGTGGCCGAAGCCCGGATCCTGCTCGGAAAGACAGAGGCGTAGGCCGTGGCCAGGCTGACGAAGGCCCAGCGCGAATGGCGGCCGGGCATGCCCAAGAAGCGCCGCTCCACCAAGGTGATGTTTGCCTCCACCGTGCTGCTGCTGGAAGCTTTCGTGATGTTTTTCGCCACCCTGGCGGTGTTCGGGCTGCGCCGGGGGGAATTCCCGCCGGCGCTGATCCTGGGCACCGGCATCGCACTGAGCGTGGTGATGATCGCGGCGTGTGCCTTCCTCAGCAAGCCCTGGGGGATTGGACTGGGCTGGATCCTGCAGCTCGTCCTGATCCTCACCGGAATTCTCGAGCCGGCCATGTTCCTGGTGGGAGCCCTGTTCGCCCTTGCCTGGTGGTACGGGATCCGGACGGGCATCCGGCTGGACCGGGAAGCCGGCCAGCGGGCCCGCGAGCAGTCTGAATGGGAAGCGGCCCATCCGGACCAGGCCGCCGGGCCGGGGCAGCAGTCCCAGTCCCCGTAGACTTGTCCCCGAAACCCATCCCAACGCATTGGAGCAGTTGTGACTACTGAGCGCACCCTCGTCCTCATCAAGCCCGACGGCGTCGCCCGTAACCTCACCGGCGCCATCCTGGCCCGGATCGAAGCCAAGGGCTACACCCTGGCTGAACTGAAGAAGGTGGACGCCACCCGCGAACTGCTCGAACAGCACTACGAGGAGCACGTGGGCAAGCCCTTCTACGAGCCCCTGGTGGAATTTATGCTCAGCGGCCCGGTCGTGGCAGCCATCTTCGAAGGCCACCGCGCCATTGAAGGCTTCCGCTCCCTCGCCGGCACCACCGACCCCACCACTGCCGCCCCCGGCACCATCCGCGGCGACTTTGGCCGCGACTGGGGTTTGAAGGTCCAGCAGAACCTGGTGCACGGCTCCGATTCCACCGACTCCGCCGAGCGTGAAATCAAGATCTGGTTCCAGGGCTGACATCCCGGCGCGCACACAAAAAAGCCCCCGCTTCTTCGGAAACGGGGGCTTTTCTGTGGTTTAGAACCCCGAGGTTCCCGCGAAGACCTGGATGAAGGCGAAGAAGATGGTGGCGATCACGGCCACATAGAGCAGCGCGGTGATGATCCAGCCGGAGTCGCCCAGGACGCGCGCTGCGTTCGCCGGCACCGGGATCACCCCGGCAGTGACGTTCCGGATGGTCACCCAGACGAAGAGTGGAATCATGGCCGCCCACACGATCATGCAGAACGGGCAAAGGATGTGGATGTCGTAGAGGGCCTGGGACCAGAGCCACACCACGAACGCGAATCCAAGCGTGACGCCGGCCTGCAGGCCCAGCCAGTACCAGCGGGCAAACGTTGCCCCGGCGAGCAGAGCCATGCCCACAGTGATGATGACGGCAAAAGCGACGATGCCGATAAACATGTTGGGGAAGCCGAACAGCGAGCTCTGCCACGTCTGCATCACCTGCCCGCAGGAGATCCACGGGTTCACATCGCACACGGTGGTGTGGTTCGGATCCTTGAGGACCTCGAGTTTTTCAAGGACCAGGGTTCCGGAGGCGAGCCAGCCGATGACTCCCGTAATCACCAGCAGCCAGCCGAAGGGCCGGTTCCGCGTCATGGGTGGAACGGCTCGTGCTGTCCTGGCGGCCGGACCGCTGTCCTGGTTCAGGCTCCGTTCCGGGGCAGGGGTGCCGCTGAGGGGGGAGATGCTGGGCATTGGTATGGCGTCCTTTTCATCCGGTGCTCCTTGCCCTGATTGTAACGCCGGACGCTGGAAGGACCGTCCAGCGATTGAGGGGCCGGGCCAACGGCACCGGCCGGCTTCCGCAGCGATTTACCCCGGGTATGAGAGAATGAACGTGGCTGGAAGCCGAACCACATTCGGACTCCGGTCCGGTGGTTTGTTCCCAAGACCGCCAATGATGAGCAGGGCAGGCATCGGTTCCACCGAGGCAGTCTCCCGCGACTCCATTGGGCGGCACCTGGTTGTGGCACGTAGAACAACGGGTTTTTAGAACATCCTGCCGGCCCCCACGGGCTGCCGCACCCCACTGCCGGTGCGAACCTGGGGGTATCCATTTGACTTCTGTCAACGCCTGCGGGTTTTGACAATATGTGCCCCAATGGGTGCCGGATGTGGCGGTACGTCAGGGGCAGGAGTGTTGCCACATATGGATAATGACCAAGTTTCAACCGTTAATGAAGTACCGGCCACGGAGGCTGAAGCCGCGCCGAAGAAAGCCACCAGGACCCGGCGTAAAGCCGTACCCAAGGCCGATGACGCCCTGATCCCCGTCCCCGATGCCGAGGAAGCAGGCGCACCGGAGGCCAAGGCTCCCGCCCGACGCACGCGCTCCCGCAAGAAGGAGGACGTCGCTCAGCCGCTGCCGGCATTTGCAGGGGAAGCAGCACCGGAAGCAGCGCAGGCCTCCGCCGATGTTCAGGCGGCGGATGGTGCACCGGAAACTCCCGCGCTTCCGGCCGAGGAAGCCGCCCCGGAGGTCGAGCCCGAGGCGAAGCCGGTCCGCCGCCGCCGGGTGGCCACCCGCAAAGCCTCCGCGCCGGTGGCAGCCGAAGCGGTCCCCGCCACGGCATCAGAACCCGCAGTTGCAGAACCGCTTGCTGCGGCCCCTGTCCCGTCTGACGGCGAGGCCGGCGAGGCACCTGCAGTAGAGGCACCTGCAGAAGATGCCGTAGTAGAAGACGCCGCAGCAGAACAAGCTTCAGCCGTAGAAGCACCAGCCGCGGAAGCGCCCGCAGAGCAGGCTCCCCAGGCGCAGCCGGCTGCCGGCGCTCCCGTGGAAGCAGCATCGAAGCAGCAGGCTCCTGCCGCAACCTCCAGCCCCTTTGGCTCCCTCTTCCTGGAACCCGCTTCCCCCACCTCCGTGCTGTTCCAGGCCCCGGACCTGAGCACCGTGGTGCGCCCGGCACCTGCCGCCGCCGTGGAAGCAGGCGAGGATGAAACCGAAGACAGCGACACCGATGACGCCAACGGCCGCCGCAGGCGCCGGGGCCGCAGCCGCCGTAACCGGAACCGCCCCGGCGAGGGTGAGGACGCCGATCTTGAAGGCAGCGAGGAGGCCGACGCCGATGCCTCCGACGACGCCGACGAGGAGACCGCAGGGCAGCTGGAGGACGGCGTCACGTCCCGTCGTCGTCGTCGCCGCCGCCGTGGCGACCAGGACCTTGAGCTGACGGGCGGGGGAGAAGACGACCCGCCCAACACGGTCACCCGCGTCCGTGCACCCCGCACGGTGAGTGAACCCGCCGTCAGCAACCGGGTCACCAGCGTCAAGGGTTCCACCCGCCTGGAGGCGAAGAAGCAGCGCCGGCGCGAATCACGCGACACCGGCCGCCGCCGCACCGTCATCACCGAAGCGGAGTTCCTGGCCCGCCGCGAATCAGTGGACCGGCAGATGATCGTCCGCCAGCGCGACGACAGAATCCAGATCGCCGTCCTCGAGGACGGTGTCCTGGCCGAGCATTTTGTATCGAAGACGCAGCAGGACTCCCTGATCGGCAACGTGTACCTGGGCAAGGTCCAGAATGTGCTGCCGTCCATGGAAGCTGCCTTCGTGGACATCGGGCGCGGCCGTAACGCCGTCCTGTACGCCGGTGAAGTGAACTGGGAAGCCGTTAACCTCGAGGGCAAGCAGCGCCGGATTGAAAACGCGCTGAAGTCAGGCGATACCGTCCTGGTCCAGGTGACCAAGGACCCGGTGGGCCACAAGGGCGCCCGCCTGACCAGCCAGATATCGCTGCCGGGCCGCTACCTGGTGTACGTACCCGGCGGTTCCATGACCGGCATCTCCCGCAAGCTGCCCGACGTCGAACGCAACCGCCTCAAGCGCATCCTGAAGGACCGCCTTCCGGAGCAGGCCGGCGTTATTGTGCGTACTGCGGCAGAGGGCGCCTCCGAGGAAGAGCTGACGCACGACATCAACCGGCTGCGCGCGCAGTGGGAGGGCATCGAGAGCCAGTCGAAGTCCACCAAGATCCTTGCCCCGGAGCTGCTTTACGGCGAGCCGGACCTCACCATCAAGGTGGTCCGCGACGTCTTCAACGAGGACTTTTCCAAGCTGATCGTCTCCGGCGAGGAAGCCTGGGACACCATCGAGGCCTATGTCACGTACGTGGCTCCGGACCTGGTGGGCCGCCTCGAGAAGTGGACCAAGGACCAGGACATCTTCACGGCCTGGCGCATCGACGAGCAGATCCACAAGGCGCTGGAACGCAAGGTCTTCCTTCCTTCCGGCGGTTCGCTGGTGATCGACCGTACCGAAGCCATGACCGTGGTGGACGTCAACACGGGCAAGTTCACCGGCAGCGGCGGCAACCTCGAAGAGACGGTGACCAAGAACAACCTCGAGGCTGCCGAGGAAGTGGTCCGCCAGCTCCGGCTGCGCGACATCGGCGGCATCATCGTCATCGACTTCATCGACATGGTGCTCGAATCCAACCGCGACCTGGTACTCCGCCGGATGGTGGAATGCCTGGGCCGTGACCGCACCAAGCACCAGGTGGCAGAAGTGACCTCGCTGGGTCTGGTGCAGATGACGCGCAAGCGGATGGGTACCGGGCTGCTCGAAGTGTTTGGCGAGCAGTGCGAAACGTGCGCGGGCCGCGGCATCGTCACCCACGACGACCCCGTGGAGCACCGCCGGGCCAACATCGTGGCCGCCGAGCACCACGTCCAGCGCTCCGACAGCAGGCCGGAAGTCCGCAGCGAAGGCAGCCGCCCCGACAGCCTGCGTCCGGACAACAACCAGTCCGCTGCCCGCCCCGACCGCAAACGGCGGCGCGGCCGCAACGGCCAGCAGCCTGAAGCAGCGCCCGCTGCTGCCGTCCAGGTACACACCGTTCACCCCGACCCGTCGGACGCCGAGCGGCACGCCAAAGCGGAAGCCACCAGGCTTGCCCTGGCCAACATCGCCGCAGCGGCGCACGCAGCGCACGTGCACGACGATGAAGTGGCCGCAGCCAGGCAACAGGCCGTGGAGAAGCCCGACGCCGATACCCGGCCGGCTGCCGTGCTCACCTTCGGCGGCGAGAAGGTCGCGTTGCCGTTCGTTGAGCACGCGGACGAGCAGCAGCCGCGGCCGGCCCTGACCCTGGACCGGCTTGCAGAGGCTTTCGCCCACCTTGGCCAGCCGGCGGCAACGGAACCCGAAGCGCAGCCGGAAACGGAAACGCAGGCCGAACCTGAGCTGAAGCCCCAGGTGGAGCAGGCGACGCCGGTGCAGCAGTCGCAGCCGGTGCAGCAGTCGCAGCCGGCCCAGCAGCGCGTAGAAGCACCCGAGAAGGACTACAGCGACCACACGCTGGAGCAGTCGCGGCAACGGCGGCCCCGGCGCCACCGCAGTGCCAGCCGTGCCCAGGGTGCCGCCAACGAAACCGCCGTCGAGCAGCACGAGAACGTTGCTGCCGCCGGCACGGGCCATTCCCACCAGGCCAAGGCACCCGAGCCTGCCAGTACCGGAAACACGGGCACTGCAAACACAGGCGCCGGCACGCCGGCTGCGAAGCCAGCCGACGCGCCCATCATCCTGGGCGTAGGAGTTCCGGCCTCGGAGCTCTAAAGGGTCAAGTAACGCTGACTATCACCAGGAATGCCCGGCGGGCCACCAACCGTGGCCGGCCGGGCATTCCTGTATCTGCGCTCAAGGTGTCCCGGCTGCCAGCAGAATTCAAAGCCCGGCCGGTCGCACTGTGTCACCTTCTGCCTGCCGTCGTCAAAAAAAGCTAGGCTGGGGAACCGACACGGGGTGCCGCGCAGAGAGCCGGCTGAGATCCACACCCGTTGAACCTGTCCGGCTAGCACCGGCGAAGGGATGTCTCTTGTCTGCGACTCTTGCAATGCCCACTGCCACACCGTCACCGGCTCCGGCAACCTTTTTTCTGCCCGCCGCGCCGGGCCGCCCGATACCCCGGGTGCTTTCCATTGCCGGTTCCGATCCCTCCGGCGGCGCCGGCATCCAAGCCGACCTCAAAAGCATCGCGGCCTTCGGCGGCTACGGGATGGCCGTCATCACGGCCCTCACTGCCCAGAACACCCAGGGCGTCCGGTCCGTGCACGTACCACCTGCCGGGTTCCTGGCCGCGCAGCTTGACGCCGTCAGCGACGACATCGGCATCGATGCCGTCAAGATCGGAATGCTCGGCAGCGCGGAGGTGATCGAGGTGGTGGGGGACTGGCTCCGCAAGGTTCGTCCCGCCGTCGTGGTCCTGGACCCCGTAATGGTTGCCACCAGCGGCGACCGGCTGCTGCAGGAGTCCGCCGAAGCCGCGCTGCAGGCACTCCTGCCGCTGGCGCACCTCATCACCCCCAACCTGGCTGAGCTCGCAATGCTGGTTGGCGGCGAAGTCCAGCGGAGCTGGGCCGGCGCCCTGGAGCAGGGCCGCGCCCTCTCCGCGGCCACTGGGGCTACCGTGCTGGTCAAAGGCGGACACCTGGACGGCAACGAATGCCCGGACGCCCTGGTCAACACCGCGGGCCTGCTGTCCGGGGAAGTGGTAGTGCTGCAGGGGGAGCGGGTGGCTACCCGCAACAGCCACGGCACCGGCTGTTCGCTGTCCTCCGCGATGGCAGCTGCCCAGGCGCGGCTGGGGGACTGGGAGGGCTCGCTCCGCGAAGTCAAACCGTGGTTGGCCGGCGCCCTGGAAGCGTCCGGAACGTTGGAGGTGGGCAGCGGCAACGGCCCGGTCCACCACTTCCACCACCTGCAGCCACTTCTGTCCGAAGGGAGCTTCGCCGCACGGCTCTGGACCGACGCCCGCAAGGACCTGGATGACATCTACGCCCTGGACTTCATCCGCGGCCTGGCTTCCGGCAGCCTGGAGGAGAAGGAGTTCGCGTATTACCTCGCGCAGGACGCCATCTACCTGAACGGATATTCCCGCGTGCTGGCGCGGGCCAGTGCCTTGGCGCCAACGGAGGCTGAACAGCTCTTCTGGGCAGGCTCAGCCAGTCAGTGCCTGGAAGTCGAGTCCGAACTGCACCGCTCCTGGCTGAGCACCCGTTCCATCCAGCCCCAGCTCGGCCCGGTAACAAAGTCCTACGTCGACCACCTCACTGCAGCATCGGCGTCGGGCAGCTACGCGGTCCTGGCGGCCGCCGTCCTGCCCTGCTTCTGGCTTTACGCAGAGGTGGGCGCCACGCTGCACGCCCAGTTCCTGGCCGCCGGCGAACCTGCCGGGCACCCGTACGCCGCCTGGCTGCGCACGTACGCCGACGAGGACTTTGCCGCTGCCACCCGGCAGGCAATTGCCATCGTGGATGAGGCGGGGCGCAAGGCCTCGGCCGCGGACCGGGAGGCCATGATCACCGCGTTCAAGCAGTCCTGCCGCCTTGAAGTGGACTTCTTCGACGCGCCGCGCCTGCACTCCTGAGCAGTTGCCGGCGGGCGGACCGGTACTATGGTGGGGCAGGGTGCGGACGCCGGACCTGGGCTGTGGTACCTATCACAGCAAACCGCCGGGAACCAGCCTCATTTGCGGCCGAAGACAAAATTAGCGTATTCTGGATCTTCGGTGCTTACGCCAACACTTGGGTTATGACCCCACGGCGTTGAGGCACAGCGAGAAACCAGGCTTTTGATAGTCGGTTCCGCACGCAAATTTAGTTATAAACGTCGAGAGAAGTGAGTTCCCAAGTGGTGTACGCGATTGTCCGCGCAGGCGGCCGGCAAGAGAAGGTTTCCGTCGGAGACTTCGTTACCCTGAACCGCGTCGCCGGTGGAGCTGGCAGCACCATTCAGCTGCCCGCACTGCTCCTGGTTGACGGTGACAAGGTCACCACAGCCGCTGCTGACCTGGCCAAGGTAACCGTTACGGCTGAGATCCTGAACGACCTCCGTGGTCCGAAGATTGTCATCCAGAAGTTCAAGAACAAGACCGGTTACAAGAAGCGCCAGGGTCACCGTCAGGAACTGACCAAGGTCAAGATCACCGGTATCCAGTAACCTTCGTTACTGTTCAGGTTTTTCAGCAGATTCCCCAGAATTTAGAGGCAGGCATTTCAGATGGCACATAAAAAGGGCGCGAGCTCCACTCGCAACGGTCGTGATTCCAACGCTCAGTACCTCGGCGTCAAGCGCTTCGGCGGCCAGGTAGTTTCCGCAGGCGAGATCATCGTCCGCCAGCGCGGCACCCACTTCCACCCGGGCGCCGGCGTTGGCCGTGGCGGCGACGACACCCTGTTCGCACTGACCCCGGGAGCCGTTGAATTCGGTACCCGCCGCGGTCGTCGCGTCGTCAACATCGTTGCTGCTGCAGCTGCAGAGTAACCAATAGTTCTGAAGCGGTGGAGCGGGCCAGTTGGTCCGCTCCACTGTTCTTTTAACCGCATTACAATCTTCTTGGCGCCTGGCGGCGTCCAGGAAACAGCATTGAGGAGATCCACGTGGCCAGCTTTGTAGACCGGGTAGTACTGCACGTATCCGGCGGTAACGGCGGCAACGGGTGCGTCTCCGTCCACCGTGAGAAGTTCAAGCCACTGGGCGGTCCCGACGGCGGCGACGGCGGCAACGGCGGCGACGTGATCCTGCGCGTGGACCACCAGACCACCACCCTCCTCGACTACCACCACGCACCCCACCGCCACGCCACCAACGGTGGGCCCGGCATGGGTGACTGGCGCGGCGGCAAGAACGGCGAGACGCTCATCCTCCCCGTCCCGGACGGCACAGTCGTCAAGTCCAAGGACGGCACAGTCCTCGCGGACCTCGTAGGCGAAGGCGCCCAGTACGTGGCCGCGGCCGGCGGCATCGGCGGCCTGGGCAATGCTGCCCTTTCGTCGCAGAAACGGCGCGCCCCCGGTTTCGCCCTGCTCGGGATCGAAGGCGAATCCAGCGACATCGTCCTCGAGCTCAAGTCCATCGCGGACATCGCCCTGGTGGGCTTCCCGTCCGCCGGCAAGTCCAGCCTTATCGCTGCCATGTCTGCCGCCCGGCCTAAAATCGCCGACTACCCGTTCACCACGCTCGTTCCCAACCTGGGCGTCGTCCAGGCGGGCGATGTGCGCTTCACCATCGCCGACGTCCCCGGCCTCATCGAAGGCGCCAGCGAGGGCAAGGGTCTGGGCCACCACTTCCTGCGCCACGTGGAGCGCTGCGCCGCGCTGGTCCACGTCCTGGACTGCGGCACCCTCGAATCGGACCGCGACCCCCTTTCGGACCTGGCCGTCATCGAGGCCGAGCTCGAAAAGTATGCGGTGGACATGAGTTACGCCGGCCAGGACGGCGATGTGGTTCCGCTGAACCACCGCCCGCGCCTCGTGGCTTTGAACAAGGTGGACCTGCCTGACGGTAAGGACATGGCTGATTTCGTGCGTCCGGAGCTTGAATCCCGCGGCTACCAGGTGTTCGAAGTCTCAGCTACCAGCCACGAGGGCCTGCGCCAGCTCGGCTTCGCCATGGCCGGAATCGTCAAGGCCGCGCGCGATGCCGTGGCAACAGCCCCGCCCAAGGTCCAGCCGGCTGTCCTGCGGCCGCGTGCTGTCAACGAATCCGGCTTCAAGATCCGCCGCGAGGAGAAGGGCTTGGAGCCGCTGTTCCGCGTCCTCGGCGAAAAGCCGGAACGCTGGGTCAAGCAAACGGACTTCACCAACGAAGAGGCCATCGGCTACCTGGCAGACCGCCTCGCCAAGCTCGGCGTCGAGACCGAACTGTTCAAGCAGGGCGCAAAGCCCGGCGACACCGTCGTGATCGGCGGGGACGACGGCGTGGTCTTCGACTGGGAGCCCACCATGATGGCCGGTGCCGAGCTCCTGGCGTCGCCCCGCGGTACCGACATCCGCTTCGCCGATATCGGCGACCGCCCCACCCGCGGCCAGAAGCGCGAAGAGCAGCAGGAACGCAAGGACGCCAAGGCCGCCGCGCGGGCCGAACTTGAGGCAGAACGCAAAGCCGGCATCTGGACCGAGTCCGTGAGCAGGCGGCGGGTTGCCAAGCCACTCAAGGAGAGTGGACTGGACGCAGACAATGAGTTCTAGGGCTGCAGCCGCGGAGTCGCTTCCCCCGGTCCGTGGACAGGAGCCTGCTCGCCAACGCGGGCAGGATTGTGGTCAAGGTCGGTTCGTCGTCGCTGACCAGCATCAAGGGCGGCATCTCCGAGGAGTCGCTGACTGCCCTCGCCGATGCACTGGCAGCCAAGCGCAATACCGGCACGGAGATTATCCTCGTGTCCTCTGGTGCCATCGCCGCCGGCCTGGCCCCCCTGGGCCTGGCCAAGCGCCCGCGCGACCTCGCAACCCAGCAGGCCGCGGCCAGCGTGGGGCAGGGCCTGCTGATGGCCCGCTACACGCAGGCCTTCGGAGCGCACGGAGTGACAGTCAGCCAAGTGCTGCTCACAGCGGAGGACCTGATGCGGCGCAGCCAGCACACCAACGCCTTCCGTGCCCTGGACCGGCTGCTCAACCTCGGCGTGGTTCCCGTGGTCAACGAAAACGACACCGTGGCCACGCACGAAATCCGGTTCGGGGACAATGACCGCCTCGCCGCCCTGGTGGCCCACCTGGTGCGGGCCGATGCCCTGGTGCTGCTGTCCGACGTCGACTCCCTGTACGACGGACCGCCGTCCCTCGGCGCCAAGAGGATCCCGCTCGTTGAAGGCCCCCACGACCTCGAAGGCGTGTCCATCGGCAAAACCGGCAAAGCCGGCGTGGGCACCGGCGGCATGCAGACCAAAGTTGAGGCCGCCACTATGGCCGCCGGCTCCGGAATCCACGCGCTGGTCACCTCAACGCCCAACGCTGCCGCAGCCCTGAACGGCGAGGACGTGGGCACCTGGTTCACCGTCAACGGAGCGCGCAAGCCCGTCCGGCTGCTCTGGCTGGCCCATGTAGCATCCGTGCAGGGCCGCCTGGTCCTGGACGACGGCGCGGTCAAGGCTGTGCGGCACCACCGCACCTCCCTGCTCCCGGCAGGTATCTCCGCTGTGCACGGTGATTTCGAAGCGGGCGACGCCGTGGAGATAGCAAGTGCCGACGGCACCGTCATCGCGCGGGGACTCGTGAACTATTCGTCTGCCGAACTGCCGCAGATGCTGGGGCGCTCTACCCGGGACCTGGGCGAGGCCCTCGGCAGCGGCTACGACCGTGAAGTTGTTCACGTAGATGACCTGGTGCTGGTTTGAGCCCCGGGCTCGCCTAAACTTGGAACATGACTGAGGCCCTGATCCACAAGACTGCCGAAAATTCCGGAGATACCGCTGCTGCTTCCACAGTGCAGCCGGCCGGTTCATCCGCAGCAGAGGTCCCGGCCGAGGCTCCGGTTTCCGGCAGCGGTGATGTCGAAGCAGCGGTCCACGCCATCGCCGACCGTTCCCGCCATGCGGCGAGGCGGATGGCCATGGCAAACCGTGCCTGGAAGGACCGCGCCCTTCGTGCGGTGGGGGCTGCACTCCAGGCCAACACGGCCGCCATTCTTGCTGCCAATGCCGATGATGTCGTGGCAGGCAAAGCCAACGGCACCTCCGCAGCAATGCTGGACCGGCTCACGCTGACCGAGGCCCGGATTTGCCGGGCTTGTCGCTGCCCTGGAGAACCTGGCAAACCTCCCTGATCCCGTGGGCAACGTGGTCCGCGGGCAGACTCTTCCCAACGGGCTGCGCCTGCGCCAGGTCAACGTCCCCATGGGTGTGGTTGCCGCCATCTATGAGGCACGGCCCAACGTCACGGTGGATATCGCAGGACTTGCCCTCAAGAGTGGCAACGCGGTGATCCTGCGCGGTGGCAGCGCCGCCGAGGCCACCAATAAAGTCCTGGTGCGCGTACTGCGCGAGGCACTGGAATCGGTCGGCCTGCCTGCCGACGCCGTGCAGACCGTGGACCAGTACGGGCGCGCCGGTGCCAACGTCCTCATGCGCGCCCGCGGCAGGGTGGACGTGCTCATTCCCCGCGGCGGCCGCGACCTCATCCAGGCAGTGGTCACCAACTCCGCCGTCCCCGTCATCGAGACGGGGGAGGGGAACGTGCACATCTTCATTGACGAGTCCGCCAGCGAAGACATGGCAGTGGAGATCCTCCTGAACGCCAAGACCCAGCGTCCCAGCGTGTGCAACACGGTGGAAACCCTGCTGGTCCACTCCGGCTCCACGGTGCTGCCCGCCGTCGCCACGGCCCTCAGCAAAGCGGGCGTCCGGCTGCACGCCGACGAGCGCATCCGTGCCGCCCTTCCCGCGTCGATCGAGTCGGAACCGGCCACGGACGAGGACTGGGCCACCGAGTACATGGACCTCGACCTCGCCATTGCCATGGTGGACAGCCTCGACGAAGCCGTGCAGCATATCCGCACCTGGACCACGGGTCACACCGAAGCGATCCTGACCAACAACCTGTCCAATGCCGAGCGGTTCATCGCCGAAGTGGACTCCGCTGCGGTGATCGTCAACGCTTCCACCCGGTTCACCGACGGCGGGGAACTGGGCCTTGGTGCGGAGGTGGGCATCTCCACGCAGAAGCTGCACGCCCGCGGCCCGATGGGCCTGACCGAGCTCACCACTACCAAGTGGATCGTGCAGGGCGAGGGCCAGGTCCGCGGGTAGCAACGCGGTAACATAGACCAGAAGTCAGAAACGGCGGAGCTTTCCGCTGCCACAATCCTTTGAGCACTAGGGGAGAACATGCTGTTCCAGCAGATTGCCACAACCGTCGCCGAGGGCGGAGAACATGAACAGCTCGCGCCGCTGTGGGCTGAGCCGTGGGTCTTTGGCGTCAGCATTTTCGGCATTTTCCTGGTGCTGATGTTCATCACCTTGTCCTACAACAACCTGGGCAACCGCCACTCTGCCACGGAGGAGCACGCGGATCCGCACCGCCAGCACCCGAACAAGCACGATCACGGGCAGGGCCACTAACATTTCCCGCGCTCTGCACCGTAACGGTGCCAATGGCAGGCTGCGTCTGGGCGTGATGGGCGGGACGTTTGATCCCATCCATCACGGCCACCTCGTGGCAGCCAGTGAAGTGGCTGCCGAGTTCGACCTGGACGAGGTGGTCTTTGTCCCCACCGGGCAGCCGTGGCAGAAGGCCCACAAGCATGTCACTGAGGCGGAGCACCGGTACCTGATGACCGTCATCGCCACCGCCTCCAATCCCCGGTTCACAGTGAGCAGGGTTGACGTGGACCGTCCGGGGACCACCTACACCATTGACACTTTGCGTGACCTCCGCGCCCAGCGCCCGGAGGCGGACCTGTTCTTCATCACCGGAGCAGACGCCATGGCGCAGATCCTGTCATGGAAGGACATTGACGAACTGTGGTCACTGGCCCATTTCGTTGGCGTCACCAGGCCGGGGCACGTGCTGGATGGCATGGGCCGGACGGATGTCAGCCTGCTGGAGGTGCCGGCGATGGCCATCTCCTCCACGGACTGCCGTTCCCGCGTGGCCGCGAACAATCCCGTCTGGTACCTCGTTCCTGACGGGGTGGTGCAGTACATCGCCAAGTACGGCCTTTACCTGGAGGATCCGGCAGGCGCGAAGGCTCCAACCTCCGAAGCAAGCGAACCAGCCAGCACTGAATGAGTTCTCAATGAGTCAGGAACAGCCCCCTATCCGCAGCCGCCGGGAACTCCGGAAGGCCAGGGATGCACAACAGCCATCCGTGTCCACGGGCACGGAGCAGCTTTCCCCTGCCACAAAACGGCCTGGCCCAGGTGCCTCCGGGGCAACTTCCCAGGCACCTGAACAGACACACACCCAGCGTTCCTCACAGATTCGTGCCCGGGACCGCGCGGCCTTGCGGACCATCAAGGAGTTGGAAGAAAAAGAGGGCCAGCTGGCCGGCGGAGGTGCGCCCACGCGGCGCCAGCTCCGCCTGCAGCAACTCAAGGAGCAGGCGCTCACCGCCGCTACCCCCATCGTCGCCCCCGCCGCTCCACCGGTGAACGAGGCCGGTAACCGTCCTGGCAAGGAAAAATCCCCCGCGGGGCAGGAGCCCAAGGGTGCCCAGGCCCCGGCTGCGGCGTCCCGGACTTCCACGCTTCCCGAAGGGATGACCGTTGAGCAGGCGCTGGCGGCGAGGTCGCTGATCGCTGAGCAGGCCAAGAACCAGATCGCCAAGATGCAGCACATCGCTTCCCTCGATCCCGAAGCGGTGGACCCGGAGATCCTGGCGGAACAGATTGCGCTGGCAGAACGTGCCGCAGTGCTGAACCGCCGCGCCATGGCCAAGCAGAAGCTGGCCGAGCAGACCGGCGTCCCCGTAGCCGGGCAGGAACCTCTACCCGGCCACGAACCGGTACCTGCCCCGGAGCCAGCGCCGGGCAAACATCCCCCCGCGGGCAAGAGCTCTGTACCCCGCCGGCCTGCACCGGGCCGGCAGAAGTCTTCCCAGCAGGAACCGAAGGCGCGGGCTTCCGCGGATCAGCGGGCAGCCCCCTCGACTGCCAGCAACCTGGCCATGGTCACCCCGCTGGAATTCGTCCAGGTGCCCGGAGTGGACCGGCCGGTGATGAAGCCGCCGGCAACATCCCATGTTCCGGTAACCACGCGCCCCGGCACCAAGATTCCTCCTGCGGCCGGCACCAAGAAGCGGCGCCCCGCCGGCGGTCCGCGGCCAGCGGAGCCCGATGGCGGAACCGGGCGTTCGCAGGTCATTGCCCGTGCCGAAGCCGCGGCCAGGGCGGCCGCCCGCCCAAAGCCTGTGCTCCCACCGGCAGCGGTGGCCAGCAGTAACGCGGAGGACGCCTTCGAGGGCCTGCCACGCATCCCGGCTCGGTCCGCTCATGGACTCGATCCCCTCGACGCGGCCACAGCAGGCCTGGCCCGCGCCAACCGCAACCGGATCCTCCAGTTCTGCGTTCTGGCTTTCGGGATCCTGGCCCTCATCTCGGGCATCGTCCTGATCTTCAGCGGCATGTCCCACTGACCGGCCCGGCCGGCACCCACACTTTTAAACCAACAAGGAGTCCCGTGACTGCATCAGAATCATCCATCATCACAGCCCGCGCCGCCGCCAAAGCGGCCGCGGACAAGATTGCCCAGGACATCGTGGCCCTGGACGTGAGCGAACGCCTTGCCCTGGCCGACGTTTTCCTCATTGCCTCAGCCCCCAGCGAGCGGCAGGTCAACGCCATCGTCGACGGCATCGAGGAAGAACTCGCCAAGCAGGATCTGCGGCCGGTACGCCGTGAAGGCCGTTCCGGCGGCCGCTGGGTCCTGCTGGACTACTCGGACATCGTCATCCACGTCCAGCACGAAGAAGACCGCGTCTTCTACGCCCTCGAGCGCCTCTGGAAGGACTGCCCGGTGGTGGACCTGCAGCTGGGCGACGACACCTCGGCCAAGGCACCCGCTGCCTCCGACGCGGAGTAACCACGCGGGAACCGCACGGAATATGCCCGATTTGGAATTTTCGGAATTGCTGTTCTAAGATATTTGAGTTGCTTCGGGGAAACCCGGGAGAAAAAGCTCGCAGAGCAGCAATAATTCGGGGCTGTGGCGCAGCTGGTAGCGCACCTGCATGGCATGCAGGGGGTCAGGGGTTCGAGTCCCCTCAGCTCCACCGATAATCCGCCGGAATCATTCGATTCCGGCGGATTTTCTGCTTTTTCAGTTATGGTTGTCGCCGTCCCGTCCCAAGCCGTAGGCAAAGGACGGCGGCTGGAGACGCGCCCAAGGCTGCCGATTGGCGCACCGGGCGAAAGTGCATTAAGCTGATCAGGTTGCTTCGGCGGGACACCGCAAAGCAATAAAGTCCGGGGCTGTGGCGCAGCTGGTAGCGCACCTGCATGGCATGCAGGGGGTCAGGGGTTCGAGTCCCCTCAGCTCCACCGTAAAGGGAACCATCACCTGTGATGGTTCCCTTTTTGCTGTCCGCGCCACTTTGGTTTCCCGAGGACACTATCCCTCTTTCCGGGCAGGTCAAACTGGCGTAAAACTGTTGGTGGAGGACTCATTGTCCCGCTGACCTGCCGCTCTATCCGAAACCGGAAGGCACGGGACGGGTTGACGAGGAGGTCCCTGATGTCCCGATCAGATGGTCCCGGCCACGGCCCCAACCATCCATCTTCTTCGCCCGGTGCACGGCTGAGCCGCGACTCAGCCGTCCGGGGGCCGGCACGCCCGGCTCCCTACGTGGCCGCCGGCATCCTGCTGGCGGCGGCAATCCTCTTTCCGCTCATGCCGCAGACGTATTCCTTCGATGCCCCGCGCATGGCCGGGCTGCCGTTCTTTTACTGGTACCAGCTGCTCTGGGTGCCGATTTCGGCGGGTATGACCGGTGGAGCTTATTGGCTGATCAGCCAAGAGGACCGACGACGGCGTGCCGCCACTCGTACGGGCGGGCCGCCGGGGACAGGCTCTGCCCCGGACGGCACGCCCTCGAGCACACTTGACGGAGGTGACCGGCAATGAACGGCCGTGAAGTGAACTGGACAGCGCTGATTATTGTGGTGCTGCTTTTCGTCGCCGTAGCCATCATGGGTTTCCTCGCCGCAAGGTGGCGCCGGAACGCCAAAGAAGGCCTGCACAGCCTGGATGAATGGGGCCTGGGCGGGCGGGGCTTCGGGACGTGGATCACTTGGTTCCTGCTGGGCGGTGACCTCTACACGGCGTACACGTTCGTAGCCGTGCCGGCGGCGATGTGGGCCACCGGGGCTGTCACTGGTTTCTTCGCCGTGCCCTACACGATTGTCCTTTACCCCATCATCTTCATCATCATGAGCCGGCTGTGGTCGGTCTCCCACCGGCACGGGTATGTGACGTCCGCAGACTTTGTGGGCGGACGCTACGGCAGCCGGTGGTTGTCCCTATCGGTTGCGGTCACCGGCATCGTGGCCACCATGCCGTATATTGCGCTCCAGTTGGTGGGTATCAAGGCCGTGCTCACAGTACTTGGCTTGGGCAGTTCGGAGAATGTCCTCCTGACGGACCTGCCACTGATCCTCGCCTTCGTCGTTCTGGCCGCCTACACCTATACGTCGGGTCTCCGCGCCCCTGCGATGATTGCAGTGGTCAAGGACCTGCTCATCTACCTGTCCGTCATCGTGGCGGTCATCTACCTGCCCATCAAGTTCGGCGGCTGGGACAGCATCTTCGGCGCGGCAGAGGCCAAGCTGGGGACGGTCAACCAGGCCACGGGAAAACCGGCTGGGGTCTTTATCCCCGCAGAGGCCAACTACTCCGCCTATTGGTCCCTGGCACTGGGCTCAGCCATGGCCCTTTTTATGTATCCGCACTCGGTGACGGCGGTGCTTGCATCGAAGGCGCGCAACACCATCCGCCGTAATGCGGCGATCCTCCCGCTCTACTCGCTGATGCTCGGGTTTCTCGCCCTGCTGGGATTCGTCGCCATCCAGGCCGGCACCAAACCGATCGACCTTGACGGTTCCGTCAACCCCCAGCTCGTGGTTCCTCAGCTGTTTTTGGACCACTTTCCGGCCTGGTTCGCCGGAATCGCGCTGGCCGCCATCGCCATCGGGGCGCTGGTACCCGCGGCCATCATGTCCATCGCGGCCGCCAACATGTTTACCCGCAACATCTACCGCGATTTCATCCGGCCGGACGCCGATCCCAAAACTGAGGCGAAAGTTTCCAAGATCGTCTCGCTCGTGGTGAAGGTCGGCGCGCTGATCTTCGTGATCGCCATGGACCAGTCAACCGCAATCAACATGCAGCTGTTGGGCGGTATCTGGATCCTGCAGACGTTCCCGGCCGTCGTGGCGGGCCTGTACACGCGGTGGTTCGATCGCTGGGCCCTGCTGACCGGCTGGGCTGCGGGCATCATCTTTGGCACCATTTCCGCGTACAACGTCATCAATCCCGTCACACACGCCCATTTCGGCGGCTCGGTTGCCCCCATCCCGGGAACCAACTTCAGCGTCTACATTGCAGTGTCGGCGTTCGCACTCAACCTGATCGTCGCCGCCGTCCTAACCGTAGTGATGCGGGCCCTTAAGATCCCGACGGGTGCTGACACCACCCGCCCCTCCGACTACGCCGCGGACGAGACCGATCCGAAAGTTGTGGAGATCGAGCGGACGCAAAAATTCGTGGAGCCCGGCGGACCGTCCCCTGTACCGTAGCCGGCGGCCAAGCCTTATGGACGGGCGCCCGGCCGGAAGCCGGGCGCCTGAATCAGAACCACTGTGTCCGGCGCAGCGGCGGCTGGTCTCCACCGGGCCGCTGGACCAAAACCTGGTTCACCCCTGTCAGCCCGTTTTCGAAGCCCAAGGCACTGGACGCCATGTACAGTCGCCATACCCGCGCGCGGCCCAGGCTGGTCAGCTTCACGGCCTCGTCCCAGTGTTCCTCCAGCCTGCTGACCCATGCCCGGAGGGTAAGCGCGTAGTGCCGGCGCAATGCCTCCACATCCAGGATCTCGAATCCCGCGGACTCCAGGGCGACGGCCATTTCGCCAAGGCTGATCATTTCGCCGTCAGGAAAAACGTAGCGGGGGATAAAGGAATCGGGGTCGGGGTCGGTAGGGCCGGCGTTCCACGAAATGGCATGGTTCAACAGGCGGCCACCGGGACGCAGGAGGTTGAACAAGGCGGCCGTATACCGGGGCATCTCCGCCCGGCCCACATGCTCTGACATCCCGATGGAGCTGATGGCGTCGAAAGGCCCGTCTGGGACATCCCGGTAATCCTGCACCCGGATGTCCACGCTCTCGGTGAGGCCAGCATCCGCTGCTCGCTTGCGTGCCAGGATGGCCTGCTCACTGGACAGCGTCACACCCACCACCGTGACGCCGTAGTTGCCCGCGGCATGCAGGGCGAAGCTGCCCCAGCCGCAGCCGACGTCCAGCACCCGCATGCCCGGTTTGAGCCCCAGCTTGCGGCACACCAGGTCCAGTTTGGCTTCCTGTGCGGCGTCCAAACCCCCGGCCAGGCGGGTACCCGACGGCTCCTGCCCTTCCGCTGCCTCCAGGGACGCCGCCTCCACAGACGCTGCTTCGGGCCATACAGCGCAGGAATACACCATGGACGGCCCCAGCACCAGCGAATAGAAGTCGTTGCCCACATCGTAGTGGTGAGAGATGGCAGCCGAATCACGGCGCCGCGAGTGGACGCGGCCCTTCCTTGCAACCCGCGCTTCCTCAGGCGGGGGAGCAGGGTTTAGGCCCAGCGCTCCCAGCCGCACCGCCGTGCGCAGCAGAGTCCAGAGCCCACCCGCGGTGAGGGGCTTGAACGGCCCGGGTTCGGCAAACTTGCCGACGGAACTCAGGGCCGTAAAGGCAGCAAAGATGTCCCCGGGGGAATCGATGTCACCGGAGACGTAGGCGCGGCTGAGGCCAAGCTGGCCGGGAGACCACAGGATCCGCCGCAAAGCCCGCCGCGAACGGAATTCCAGCACAGGCGCCCCTTCGGGTCCCGCTTCGGAACCGTCCCACGCCCGGAGCCGGAGGGGGATTTCCTTGGTGCCCAGCACAATGGCCAGTGCTTTTGCGAGCCGATCTGCATTCCCGTTTTTCGTGGTCATGGCCGTCCTCCCTGTGTCCTTTGGCCAACCCTAAGGGAGGGACACCCCGCACGACTATCATGGGTGGGTGAATTCTCCCCGCGTCGACGTTGTTGTTATTGGCGCGGGCCAGGCTGGGCTTTCGGCCGCGTATCACCTCCAGCGCCGCGGACTGGACTTCATAGTGCTCGACGCCGAGGAAGGTCCGGGCGGTGCGTGGCGCCACCGGTGGAAGAGCCTCCGGATGGCAACGGTCAACGGCATCAGCGATCTTCCCGGCATTGCCAAGCCCTCCGTGGACCCCAGGGAACCCAGCTCGGAGTTCCTCACCCGCTATTTCCGCGATTATGAGGAAGAGATGGGCCTGCTGGTCCGGCGCCCGGTCAAGGTCCGGTCCGTCAGCCCCGAAGACGAGGATCCTGCAGGGAGGCTGCTGGTCAGCACGTCCAGCGGGGAATGGAGCACTGCGGCGGTGATCAATGCCACCGGCACCTGGACCCGGCCGTTCTGGCCGATCTATCCAGGGCAGAACACGTTCCGGGGCAGGCAACTGCATGTGGCGGATTATGTTTCCGCCGAAGAATTTGTAGGCAAGCATGTGATTGTGGTGGGCGGCGGGATTTCCGCCGTCGGCCTCCTGGACGAAATTTCCCTCGTCACTACCACCAGCTGGTTCACCCGGCGGGAGCCGGTGTGGCGGGACGCCGAGTTCGATGCGAAGGCCGGGCACGACGCCGTGGCACTGGTGGAGGAGCGGGTGCGCCAGGGCCTGCCGCCGCAGAGTGTGGTGTCCGTGACGGGCCTGATCTGGACACCTTCACTTCGGGCGGCCGCGGCGCGGGGAGCCCTCAACCGGCAGCCCATGTTCACGTCCATCGAACCCGACGGCGTCAGGCTGGCGGACGGCGGCCACCTCGCAGCACAGGTGATTTTGTGGGCCACCGGCTTTCGGGCCGAACTTGAACACCTCGCCCCGCTGCACCTTCGTGGCCCGGGCGGGGGAATCGTGATGGACGGAACGCAGGTGGCAGGCGAGCCGCGCGTGCACCTGGTGGGCTACGGCCCGTCGTCGTCCACCATCGGCGCCAACCGAGCCGGACGCGCGGCTGTATCGGCGATCCTGAAACTGCCCGGTATCCGCCCTGCTAAGACGGTAAATTGGGGCTGACCGTCCGGAGCCCGGACGGTGGATTGCAAACAGGAGAAGGCGGCAGGAACCAGGTGGCAGTAAAGAGTCTTGACGACGTCCTCCGGGAGCTTCGGCGCAGGCCGGACGTGGAAGCACCCAACCTGCAGGCCTGGGACGCAACGGACCGCCTGCTGCTCGAGACTGCGGCCGAACGGATCCAGCCCGGAAGCAGCTTGACGGTCATCGGTGACCGCTACGGCGCCCTGACCCTTGGTGCCCTTGCGATGTTGAGCCCCGGGACGGTGCGGGTGCACCAGGACCTCATCACCGGGGAACAGGCGCTGCGCCTGAACGCTGCCGAGGTGCTTGGCGGCGATGCCGCGGAAGCAGGCTTCTCCCAGTTTTCCCTCGGCCCGGAACTGCTCGACGGCGCGGACACTGTCCTGCTTCAACTACCCAAGACCCTTGCGGAGTTGGACCAGGTCGCCGAGGCTGTGGCGCGGCACGCGCGGCCGGACGTGGTGCTCCTGGCCGGCGGCCGGGTGAAGCACATGTCCCTGGGAATGAACGCGGTCCTGGAACGCCATTTCAGCTCCGTTGCGCCCCAGCTGGCCCGGCAGAAATCGCGCGTGATCGTGGCTGCCGGTCCGCACGGAACCGGCGGGCCGAAGCGTTTTCCCGTCGTCGAACACCTCGCCGAAATTGACCTCGACGTAGCCGCCCACGGTGCCGTGTTCGCGGGCCCGCGGCTGGACATCGGCACCCGGTTCCTGCTGACGTTCCTGCCCGCCATGCGCAGCGCACAGCACGCCGTGGACCTTGGCTGCGGCACCGGCATCCTTGCCGCCATGTATGCCCGGCAGCATCCCGGCGCAACCGTCACTGCCACGGACCAGTCAGCCGCAGCGGTGGCGTCAGCTCAGGCGACGGCCGCCGCGAACGGCCTGGCCGGGCAGGTCGGCGTCCTCCAGGACGATGCCATGGCCACGCTGGCGGACGGCAGCGCTGACCTGATCCTCTTGAATCCGCCGTTCCATGTGGGTGCGGGCGTCCATGCCGGAGCGGGCCTGAAGCTCATCGAAGCAGCGGGCCGCGTTCTGGCTCCCGGCGGTGAGCTCTGGACCGTCTTCAACCGCCACCTCGCCTACCTCCCGGCCCTCGAACGTCACGTCGGCCCTACTGCCGTGAAAGGCCAGAATCCCAAATTCACGGTGACTCGGAGCACCCGCCGCCCTCCGCTCTGACTCTTGCCGCGGCAGCGAACCTTCCCACGTCAACTCCCAGCAGGCCCTGCCCCGCAAGGCGGCGCCGCGCCGTCGGCCGTTCCTATGTGTCTGTGCCGGTGCGTAACGTACGATTCAGACATCAGTAAGTTTGTGCCGAAGACGAAGGGGACGCCGTGACTGAGATCCGCCAATCCTCGCCCAGACGCGGCACGAACCTGCCCCGGATGGGCGACTTCAACCTGACCGTGATCCTCGAGGCCATCCGCCGGTCCTCCTTCGGCCTGAGCAGGGTGGAACTCGCGCAGATCGTGGGCCTCTCGCCGCAGACCATTTCGAACATCTCCCGCCGCCTCCTGGACCAGAACCTCATTGTCGAGGCCGGCAAGGAAGGCAGCGGCCCCGGCAAGCCCCGCACCATCCTCCGCCTTAATCCCCACGGGATGTTCGCCGTCGGCGTCCACCTGGACCCGGCCGTGACCACGTTCGTGGTCCTGGACCTGGTAGGTGCGGTGGTGCAGCACTCCCGCATCAAGACGCCCGGCGGCAATGACCCGTCAGCCGTTATTTCCACCATCGCCGCCGAGATCGCCCAGCTGGTGGAAGACTCAGGGGTGGACCGGGACAGGATCGCAGGCCTCGGCGTGGCGGCCCCCGGCCCCATCGACCTGGACAACGGCACGGTGGTTGACCCGCCGCTCCTTCCCGGCTGGGACCGGGTGGAACTGCGCAACGCACTGTCCGAGGCCACCGGCTACTCCGTCCTGATGGACAAGGACGTCACCAGCGCAGCCGTTGCGGAAACCTGGGCCGGCGGTCCGAGCGGAGCGGGCAGCTTCATTTTTATGTACATGGGCACCGGCATCGGCTGCGGGATCGTGCTCAACGACGAGGTGGTGCGGGGCACGTCAGGCAACGCGGGCGAGATCGGCCACATCGTGGTGGATCCGGACGGCCCGCCGTGCGACTGCGGCCTGCGCGGCTGCGTCAAATCCTCCTGCATCCCGCAGGTCCTGGTGGCCGAGGCCGAGGCCGCCGGCATCCTGGACGGCTCCCGGTCCGGCAACAGCGGCGCCGAGGTACAGCAGAGTTTCTCCCGGCTGTGCGAGCTCGCGGACGCCGGTAACGAACAGGCGCTGGCCATCATCGACAAGTCCGCGGTGCTGGTGGCCCGCGCGGTGTCCGTGGTCACCAACACCCTTGACGTTGACCGGGTGGTTTTTGGCGGGCCGTTCTGGCATGGCCTGGCCGAACGTTACCTTGAGAAAGTGCCGCCGCTGCTGGACGCCAACAGCGCCGCACGGCTGATCCATCCCGTCGAGGTGGTGGGCACCGGCGTCGGCGAGGACGTCGGCGCCATCGGCGCGGCCTCCCTGGTCCTGGAACATACCCTGGCACCGCGTGCCCAAAGGCTGCTCCTGGACAGCTGAGAGGGCAGCCTGCCCTTGTCCGGGGCAGCACATCCATCTAGCATTTGCGTATTGCCGCGGCTGGGGCCCGCTGACAACCGGGTCCGCAGCTTTCGATCGAATGGAGCACCATGCGTCGCCCGGGCCTGAAGAGCATGTCCCTGATCGCTTCCGCACTCTTCATCCTCACGGCGTGCACGCCGGCCTCTCCGGAGGACGGCTCGAAAACCCTGAAGGTGGTCTACCAGAAGACCGATTCCTTCACCGCGCTGGAGACGATGTTCCAGGCAGCCAAGCAGGAGTTTGAGGCGGCCAACCAAGGGGTCAGGGTTGAGCTTCAGCCCATCCAGGGCAACGACGACGACTACGGCACCAAGCTTGCCCTGGCCCTGCGATCGCCGTCCACCGCACCGGACATCTTCTACGAGGACACCTTCAAGGTCCGCTCCGACGTCGACGCCGGCTACCTCCTGAAGCTGGACAGCCGCTTGGACGGGTGGGCGGACTGGGCCAAGTTCGACGACGGCGCCAAGGCGGCAGGGCGCGCGGACGACGGCGGCATTTACGCAGTGCCGCTGGGCACCGACACCCGGGCCATCTGGTACAACAAAAAGGTCTTCGAAGCCGCCGGGATCAGCCTCCCCTGGCAGCCGCGCAACTGGCAGGACATCCTGGATACGGCCCGGAAAATCAAGGCCGACGATCCCTCGGTGATCCCCTTCAACATGTACGCCGGAAAGGGCACCGGCGAAGGAACCGTGATGCAGGGTTTCTACGAACTCCTCTACGGCACCGGATCCACCCTCTACGACGAGGAGTCAAAAAAGTGGGTGGTGGGGTCTGCAGGTTTCAAGGATTCGCTGGGCTTCCTCAAAACCCTTTATGACGAGAAACTGGCGATGACGCCTGCCGAAGCCCTGGACGCGAACGTCTGGAAAAAGGTGTTCGGCGAGTGGTTCCCCACCGGAAAACTGGGCGCCACCGTGGAGGGTTCGTACGCGCCGTCGTTCTGGCAGGACGGCGGCAGCTACGAATGGCCCGGCTACGCGCAGGACATGGCCGTTGCGCCGTTCCCCACGCAGGACGGCGGCAGCCCCGGTGCCGTGAGCATGTCCGGAGGCTGGACGCTCGCCGTCGGAGCCGGGACAAAGGAGCCGGACCTCGCCTTCAAATTCCTCAGCACGGCGTTGAACCGGGACAATTCCCTGAAGTTCACGCTTGAGAGTTCCCAGATCGCGGTCCGGAGCGACGTCGCGGAGGACTCCGGCTACCAGGCGGCCAACCCGTTCGTGAGGGATGTCTCCGGACTGGTCTCCGTCACCCGCTACCGCCCGGCCACGTCCGACTACCCCCCGCATCTCCGCGGCGGTCCAGGAGGCGACGGAGGCCGTGATCACCGGTGCCAGACCACCGGAACAGGCGGCGGCGGACTATGACGCAGCCGTTGCGGAGATCGTGGGCGGCGACAAGACCGTCCGGAAGTAAGCGGTGCCGGCCCGCCTCGAGGGACGCAGGCTGTTGCGCTACCTGCCCGTCCTGCCTGCCCTCCTGCTTCTGCTCGTTTTCCTTGCGGGGCCCGTGTTCTGGGCTTTCCAGGCGTCCTTCACCAATATCGGGCTAACAGGCAGGAACGCCCGCAACCCGGAATGGGTGGGGCTCGAGAACTACCAGCGGTTACTGCTGGACCCGGTGTTTCCCCTCTCGCTGGGGCTGACCGTGTTGTTCGTGGCAGGGTCTGCTGTCCTGGGCCAGAACCTGCTGGGGCTGGCCCTCGCCGTGCTGATGCGGCGTGCGCGCCGGGCCGTGTCCGCACTGGTGGGGACGGCAGTGGTGGCGGCCTGGGTGCTTCCGGAAATAGTGGCGGCCTTTGCCGCCTACGCCTACTTCAGCCGCGACGGGACGCTGAACCAGCTGCTGGGCGGACTGGGGACGGCCCGGTCGGACTGGCTCTATTCGTGGCCCATGGCGGCGGTGGTGCTGGCCAACGTCTGGCGGGGCACCGCCTTTTCCATGCTGGTGTACCGGGCGGCCCTGAACGACATTCCAACGGAAGTGGCCGAAGCCGCCCAGATGGACGGTGCAGGCGGCTGGCAGCGGCTGGCCTTCATTACGCTGCCCATGATCCGCGGGAGCATCGCCACCAACCTGATGCTCATCACGCTGCAGACGCTCGCAGTATTCACCCTGATCTGGGTGATGACCGCAGGGGGTCCGGCCAACGCCAGCACAACCCTCCCGGTCCTGGCCTACCAGGAGGCCTTCAAATTCGGTGACATCGGATACGGGACCGCGGTGGCCTCGGTGCTGCTCCTGATCGGCACGGTGTTCGGTGTTGGCTATATCCGGCTCCTGAGGGAGGAGAAGCATTGACCGCAGCACCGGCAAGGGCGCCCGGGGCGGCGCCCTCCCAGGACGCCGCCCGTCCGGGCAGGTCGGGGAACCGCCGCAGCGGTCCTGCCGACATGGCGTTGCTGGTCCTGGGCGCGTGTTTTGTACTGCCGCTGCTCTGGCTTGTCCTGGCTTCCTTTGACGCCGAGGCAGGCCACGAGACAAGGGTTCCCGGCGCCGTTACCCTGGACAATTTTGCTGCCGTGATGACACCGGGGCTGCTGCTCCGGCCGCTGTGGAACAGCCTGCTCCTCTCGGCCGGGACGGCGGCCGTGACGCTTGCGGCGGCCGTCCTCGCCGCCTACCCGCTGTCCCGCTACCGGTCCAGGTTCAACACGCCGTTCATGTACGCGGTGCTTCTGGGCACCTGCCTTCCCATCACGGCCATCATGGTGCCGGTCTACGGCCTCTTCGTGCAGCTGGAACTGCTGGATTCGATGCCGGCCACCATCCTGTTTATGGCCGCCACCGCCCTGCCCATGGCCATCTGGATGACCAAAAACTTTATGGACACCGTGCCGGTGTCCCTGGAGGAGGCGGCGTGGGTGGACGGGGCGTCCAGGATGACGGCGCTGCGCACCATCGTCCTGCCGCTGATGCGCCAAGGGCTCGGCGTTGTGTTCATCTTTGTGTTCATCCAGGCCTGGGGAAATTTTTTCGTCCCGTTCGTGCTGCTCCTGTCCGAGGCGAAGCAGCCCGCGGCAGTGTCCATCTTCAGCTTCTTTGGGCAGCACGGGGCAGTTGCCTATGGCCAGCTGGCCGCATTCTCCATCCTGTACTCGCTGCCGGTCCTGGCCCTGTACGTCATCGTGGCCAGGGGCGCCGGCAACTCGTTCGCATTGTCCGGGGCCGTCAGGGGCTGAACGGGTAACGCCCACAGCGGAGCCTCATCATTTGACACTGATCCGGCTACTCACCTGGCAGGTGCCCCGGCCTGGGGTTGGCTAGCCCTGTTTTTCGGCGGGTTGGTCGGTTCCGAATGCTATCGAGTCGAAGACGGCGCGTGCCTCTCTCGTCAGGTTCGGATTGATCGATTCATGGAAATAGGTCACCCCGATCACAGCGCGTTCGCCGTTCAAGTCGACCACCCGGTAGGTTTCGCGCTCAGCGACGCTTGAGTACCAGCGGGTGCATATGTACGGCATTTCTGAGCGGACGCAGATCTTGTCGTCGTCGCAGGCCGTGATGTCCACGACGCCTTCGACGGAGTGGTCGAACTCGAAGCCGGAGTAATCGCCCACCATGACCTCGACGGGCGTGGTGCTCGCCGTTGACGTCTGCGCCGTCATCGCGTCGACGAAGGCCTCAGCCGACGGATCGACCTCGACGAGCGCGCCCTGCCACGCGCATGCGTCCCTCGGCACATAGTCAGCGGGCCAAAAAGTCAGGAAGACCCCCCATTCATCCGGGTGATCCGGGTCGTCCTTGGCCAGGCCATCACCGTCGGGGGTCGACCAGCCGTCTGGGACGGTGACCTCGAAAGGCACCGTGAAGTCGGTAACGAGGTATGTGCCGGCGTCGATGTCGCCGCTCTCCGGCAGAGGGGCGACCGTGCGAGCCTCCGTAGTCGATGCGGGGGACGGCGCCTCGGCGGCGGTGCACCCCGAGAGGCCGAAACATGCCAGCATTGCGACGGCGACACCCATGGGGTGCGAGCACCCGCCGTGAGTGGGGCGGGAGCGCCGGTTTGAAGTCCACATGTCCATTCCTTTTATTTCTGATCCATGCAGCGTGGGCTGCTTGCATTATCAGTAAAGGGCGCGCCGATATCAGCAGGATACCGGCGCCCAAAAGCGCGGTATCGGCCCGATATCAGCGGTCTTGACGGATGTGGGGTCAGGGCGGAAGGTGGCCTCATGGAGGTACGCGTTCTTGGAACGCTGACGCTCGACGGCGGCCGGGTTCCGCTGGCGCCGCGCGATCGAGCTGTGATGGCTGCGCTCGCGGTCCGTCCCGGTGCGTCATCGTCGGTCGAATCCCTCGCGGAGGCGCTGTGGGGCGATGACCTGCCGGCCTCGTGGTCGAAGGTCATTCCGGGGTGCATCATGCGGTTGCGGCGGCTCATCGTGCCGGCACGGATCGAAACAACGCCGTTCGGGTACCGGCTGGCGGCGGAGCATCTCGAGGTCGATTCCGAGCAGTTCGAGCGCCTCGTCAGCAGGGGCACGCAACAGCTGAAGCTGGGTGAGCCGGAACGTGCCGCGCACTCAATCGCGGAGGCGCTTGCTCTATGGCGGGGCGAGGCCTTCGCCGAACTGACCAACTGGGCGCCTGCCCAGATCGCGTCCGGTCGCCTCCAAGAGATCCGCCTCGGGGCCGAGGACTTGCTCCTCGATGCACGGCTGCAAGCCGGCGAGGTTCAGGAGGTGGCAGCATTGGCGCGCGCCCGCGTCGCCGAAGCTCCGCTACGCGAGCGGCGCTGGGTAATTCTGGGCATGGCACAATACCGCCAGGGCCGGCAGGCGGATGCGATCGCCACCGTCCGCAGGGCGCGGGGGCTCCTCGCTGCCGAGCTTGGCCTGGATCCCTGCGCGGAGCTCGATCAGCTGGAACAGGACATTCTCCGGCAGGAGCCCTCGCTGTTGTCCGAACAGGTATTCCGGGCCGGGAGCTCCGAGTGTCCGTACTTCGGCCTGCCTCCCGCGGGCGTGCTGGATGCCGAGCGGTACTTCGGTCGCGAGCAGGAGCTGGCCGGAGCACTGCGGGCGCTTGATGAACACGGCGTGCTCCTCATCGCCGGCGCATCGGGCGTCGGCAAGTCCTCATTCGTTAGAGCCGGGATAGGCGCCCAGTTCACCGCACGCGGCACGCAGGTCGTCATAGTAACGCCCGGCGAGCGTCCTCTCGAGGCCCTTCGGGACGTAGTTCGACGCCCCGGGGATTCGCTGCTCATCGTCGATCAATGCGAACAGGCGTTCGCCGCGGACGACCCCGCCGAGATCGTGAAGTTCTTTGAAGCGCTGTCACGGGAGCTTTTCCGCGGGATGCTCGCCGTCACTATCCGCGCGGACCGTCTGGGAGACCTGGCTGAACACAAAGGCTTCGCCGAGATTATCCAATCGCACATGCTCATGCTCACCGCGTTCGGCCTCGACGGACTGCGTGCCGTGATCGAGAAGCCGGCAGAGCAGGCCGGACTCATCCTGGAGCCGGGCCTTGTCGAGATCCTGGTCCGGGACGCCGATGGGCGGAACCTGCCGCTGCTGTCCCACTCCCTGCGGCAGGTATGGTCGCGCCGTGAGGGCCGCGTGTTGACGGTGGACGGGTACCGGGCATCCGGTGAGATCGACGGTGCCGTTGCGAAGACCGCGGAAGAGGTCTTCGCCGAGCTCTCAGGGGAGGGCCAGCAGCTCCTGCGCGACATCCTTCTCCGTCTCGCCGAAGCATCTGCAGACGGTGTGGTGAGTTCCCGTCGGATCCAGCGCACGCGGATTGCAATCGACGACGCCCATGCCAGGATCGTCGATCGACTGGTCGATGCCCGCCTGCTCACGACCGACAAGGAAACGGTTCAGCTGTCCCACGAAGCGGTTGCACGGGAGTGGCCACGGTTGAAGGAGTGGCTCGCCGATGACGTCGAGGGTCAGCGGATCATGCGGCATCTTGGTTCCGCAGCCACCGCCTGGGAGGCGATGGGACGCCCCAACAGCGAGCTCTACCGCGGCAGCCGGCAAACGGCGGCCCAGCAGTGGCGGGATGCAGTCAATCCCGCGCTTACGGCAATTGAGCGGGAGTTCCTCGAAGCCTGCGCGGCTGCTGAAACCGCGGGACTGGATGCTACCCAGAGGCAGTTGGACAAGGAGCGCAGCAATGTGCGCCGACTGTCCTGGCTGTCAGCCGGCGCAGCAGGTCTCGCAATCGTTGCTGTAGCGGCGGGCCTCATGGCGGGGTTCCAGGCAAACCTTGCCGAGGAGCGGGCGTCGGTCGCAGAGGCACGGCGCGTTGCGGCGGCTGCCTTGGAGGATCCGGAGTTTGATCGTGCGCTGCTGCTCGCCGTGGAGGCCGTCCAGCTCTGGGACAACTCCGAAACGCGTGCCAATCTCGTGAGAGTTTTCTCGCGGGCACCCCGTGCCAGGAGCATCACCCGCATCCAGAAAGATGGAGTGACGCCTGCAAGCATGTCGCTCGCGAACAACGGAACCCGCGCGTCGGTGATCGACAGCGACGAAGATCTACGGCTACTCGATCTCGCCAACGGATCCCAGCTTGGCGAATATTCACCAAGCACGGTGGCGGCAACCGCCATCGATCCTGTCTCGGGCGCCGTTGCATTCAGCGCGACATTGGGCCTCTGCTACGACCTCCCTTGCGACCGGGGACGAACCGGAACGCTCGACCTCGCGAACGGGGGCCGATCGGGCTTGAAGACCTACCAGGGCTTGGCTGGGGCGGCGGCAGACGTTGAATACTCGACCGACGGATCCCTCTTCGCGGCGTTGGCCGCGACATTCTGGGCGGAACCATCCGCGGGCGTGGCCCTGTGGCGGGGCGGCACCGGCGATCCGATGCTCCTGAACCTGGAGGTGAAAAGCTCTGATCCCGGCCCTTCCGGGTGGGCGGGACAGTTCGGCGCGCTCAAATTTGCGCCGGACGGCTCGCGCCTTTACGCCAGCCGGCTAGGACCCACCGTGGTGTTTGACACGTCCTCAGGCAAGGAGATCGACCGGATACCTGGCAACGGGCTTCTGGCCGTCAGCCCGGATGGACGTCGGGTGGCGGTCCGGGACGGCTTGCTCGGGGTCCGCATTCTCGATGTTTCCGGGGCGACGCCACCTGTCACGGTCTCATTGCCGGCGACCCCGACGGGGGCGGACTTCAGTCCTGACGGAGATAAGATCGCCATCCCCACTGGCACCCGAGTGGTGGTGGTTAACGCCGCGACCGGCGACACCACGGAAAATCTTCGCGCTCACGATGGCGGGGTCACCGCAGCCGAGTTCCGGTCGACCGGTGAGCTGGTGACGGCCGGAGCGGACGGCGCTATAGTGACGTGGGATCTCGGCGACTGGTCGGCGAACTTTCGCACCCACACTTTTACCAGCAAGGGTATCTTCCTCGAGGAGGAGGACGAGCGCAGGCTCGTGCTCGAACAACCAGACGGCAACACTCAAGTGATAATCGCCGAACCGGCAGCCTGGCAGGACCATGCGTGCCGGGTCGCAGGACGGGCGTTGACGGAGCGGGAGTGGAGGGATCTCTTGGGGAGCCGGCCATACTCCCCGGCGTGCCGCGATTAACCGTCAACCCGCGTTAATCCTGCTAGTCGATGTCCTCGATCACCACGCCGAAGGGAATGCTGTCGTCAAGGTGTGCCTGGTGGCCGGTTGAGCCGGGGTTGTAAACAACCCGGACTCCATGGAGCTTGTCCGCGGCTGACTGCTGCAGGACAGGCTTGACGGTGTTGATGAACATCTCGCTTTTATCGGCGAGAAACTCCTTGTAACTGGCTGGAAGCTCGCTCATGTCAAAAGAATAGACCTGGGGAGCCGCGGTGGGGAGGGGTCCCCATTGCCGGAAACCGGCGGGCCGCGCTTGGATAGGATGGCGGCGGGGTGCGGTCCGGCCGGAACGCCTGCCCAACACAGCTACCAGGGGGAATCGCAGTGCTTCAAACCAGCTCTTCGGCAAGGATCGAACCGGCAGAGCTGGCCCGGGCGCAGCAGGTTGCGGCCAACATTTCCAGGAGCTTCGACGCGAAGATGGTGGGACAATCCCGGCTGCGGGAATCGTTGCTGGTGGGCCTGTTCACCGGAGGCCATATCCTCCTGGAAAGCGTTCCGGGCCTGGCAAAAACCACAGCTGCCCATACCGTGGCCGAAGCAATCAGCGCGGAGTTCCGCCGGATCCAGTGCACACCTGACCTGCTGCCCAGCGACATCGTGGGGACGCAGATCTACGATGCCGCCAAGGGAACCTTCGTCACGCAGCTCGGCCCGGTCCACGCCAACATCGTGCTCCTGGATGAGATCAACCGCTCCAGCGCGAAGACCCAGAGCGCCATGCTGGAGGCCATGCAGGAACGGCAGACGTCCATCGGCGGCCGGGAGTACCGGCTGCCGTCCCCGTTCCTGGTGCTGGCCACCCAGAACCCGATTGAGCAGGAGGGCACCTACCAGCTCCCGGAAGCCCAGATGGACCGCTTTATGCTCAAGGACGTCCTGGACTATCCCTCGCCGGCAGAGGAGGCCGAGATCATCCGCCGGCTCGACGCCGGGGTTTTCACGGACGAGCAGAAACCGGCGTCTGCGGCGTCCCTGGACGCGGTGGCCCGGGTCCAGGAAGTGGTGAAGCGGATCTACATCGATCCCTCCGTGATCAACTACATCGTGGGGCTCGCCTACGTCACCCGGAACGCGCAGCAGTACATCGACCCGCGGCTGGCCGGCTTTATTGAATTCGGCGCCAGTCCGCGGGCCAGCATCGCCTTCAGCCAGGCAGCCCGCGCAGTGGCGCTGCTGCAGGGCCGGGACCATGTGATCCCGGAGGACGTGAAGTCGCTCGCCCACCGGGTACTGCGGCACCGCCTCATCCTGAATTTTGAGGCAGTGGCTGAGCAGGTGCCGGTGGAAGCCGTGATCGACGCCGTGGTCGCCGCCGTCCAGACACCCTGAGGCCGGGATGACCAGTCTCCTCCACCGCGTGAAGTCGAAGATGGCCATCTTCGCGCACCGCAAGGCCCGGGGCACGCTCGACGGCGAATACGGTTCAGTTTTCCGCGGACGCAGCCTGGACTTTGACGATCTCCGCGCCTATGTGCCGGGCGACGAGGTCCGCGACATCGACTGGAAGGCGACGGCCCGCCATGGTTCGCCGCTGATCAAGAGGTATGTGGCCGTCCGGCGGCAGACAGTCCTGCTCCTCACGGACACCGGGCGCAATATGGCGGCGGAAGCAGCGGGCGGCGAGACCAAAAAGGACATTGCCATCATGGCGCTGGGGGTGGTGGGGTACCTGGCCCACCGCCACGGCGACGTGGTGGGCCTTATGTGCGGTGACGCCGGCGGGACCAGATCATTTCCGGCGAAAGGCGGCGAGGCCCACTTGGAACGGCTTCTGCGCCATGTCGACGCCAACGCCACTGTGGATTCCGCTGCCAGCCGGCTCGAGGACCAGCTTGAGCATGTGGCCTGCACCGTTAAGGGCAGGTTCCTGCTGTTCGTAGTGGCGGACGAGATAGAGGCTACCCCTTCGCTGGCCCGTTTGCTCCGCCGGCTTCGGGCGCAGCACGAGATCCTCTGGCTCACTGTCCGCGACGCTGAACTGACCTCAGCGGGCGATTGGTACAGCGTGCAGATTTCCCAGCCACTGATAGGGCATTGGGCAGGGTCTCCGGGAGTAGCCACAGCGTATGCCCGGGCCGTGAAGGACAGGGACGCGGGCCGCAAGGACATGCTGCGCCAGGCAGGAATCACCGAGGGCTCGGTTGCCGGCAGCGAGGACGTGATCACGGAACTGTTCGCACTCCTGGAAAGGCACCGGCGTGCAGGCTGACCCCGAATTCCTCGGACCGCTGCAATACAGCCCGATGTGGACGTGGGCAGGCGCAATTCTGTTGCTGCTGGTGGTTGGCTGGTACGCATTTGTCTTTGCCAGCACCAAGCGCCCCCGGCCCGGCTCTGCTTCCCTTCCGGCGCCGCTCACCAACCTGCCCGCACTCCAGTCGGCCTACCTCCAGCGGATTGATGACGTGGAGCACCAGGCAGCCGCCGGGAACATCAGCGCCCGTGCGGCCCATCAGGAGATCAGCTTCCTGTTCCGCCGCTTCGTCCGCGACGCCACCGGGGTGGACGCGCCGAGGATGACGCATGCCGACCTCGTGAGGCACCCCCTGCCCAGGGCTGCAAAGGCCGTTGGTGCGCTGTACCCCGGCGAGTTCGGGTCCGAACCACTGCCCGCCGTCGCAGCCTCTGCCGCGACGGCGCGCGAGGCGGTGCGCTCATGGAGCTGATGTTCTGGTGGCTGGTTCCCTTGGGTGCCGTGGGGGCGGGCCTCGCTGCCTGGGCGGCGCTGCGCCCCGACAGGAACGCCAACGTGCGACGCCGCCCGGCAGCCCACGTGGAAAGGCTCACCTTGCTGCCCGAGTACCAGGCTGCATTGCGGCGCCACCGCCGCTGGCTGGCCGTGGCAGCAGCCGCCTGCGGCGCCTTGCTGGCGTCAACCCTCCTGGCAGCAGCGCGGCCGGTGGACGTTGACACCATCCGGCCGGAGCAGCACAACCGCGATATTGTCCTGTGCCTGGACGCCTCCGGATCCATGAGCAGTGCAGACGCGAAGGTGGCGGAGGTGTTCGCCCGGCTGGCCGAAGACTTCAAGGGCGAACGGATCGGCCTCACCATCTTTGACAGCACAGCCATCCAGGTCTTCCCCCTCACGGACGACTATGAGTACGCCCGGGAACAGTTGAAGCTGGCGCGCGACGCCTTCAACGGAAAACCTGGCATGTCCGGCTTCCTCGACGGAACCTGGAGCGGCCGCGGCTCATCGTTGATCGGGGACGGCCTGGCCTCCTGCGTCACCAGTTTCCCGCCCGGCGGGGATCCGGAAGACAGCAGCCAGGGAAGTGCGGACCACACAGCCCGTCAACCACGGCGCTCGAGGTCGGTGGTCCTTGCCACGGACAATTTTGTTTCCGGGGACCCGATCATGACGCTCGCGGAGGCTGCCGGAATGGCGAAGGAGCGGGAGGTGCGTGTTTATGCGCTGAACCCGGGAGACCTGGATTACGGTACCGATGCTGGGCAGCCCGGGGCGCAGTTGAGGGCGGCCGCAGAGCTGGGCGGCGGGGCCTACTACGCCCTGGACAGCCCGGAGGCGGTGCCCGGGATTGTGCGTGCGGTGCAGGAAACAGAAGCATCCACCTTCCAGGGCGCGCCGCGGGCTGTGGTTACCGAGGTGCCTGACCTGCCGCTGGCCGCCGCATTGTTGTCCGGACTGGTCCTTGCGGTGGCCACCTGGCGGCTCCAGGCCATGACGCTGCAACCGATCCTGCCGGGGTGGCTCCTCCTGCCCGTCATCGCCGCCGCACTGGTGTTCCTGGGCTGGCGGGCCGTTCTTCACGGGCGGCGGCCAGGTGCCCGGACCGGGGTCCGCCGTGGCGTGCTGGTCCTGCTCCTGCTGGCTGCGGCACTCCGGCCCGGCCTGCCGGGCGGCTCGGCCCAGGCAGCCACCGCGGACCTCAACGTCTTCTTTGTGGTGGACACCACCGGCAGCATGGTGGCCGAGGACTACGGGAACGCCACACCACGCCTCGACGGCGTCCGCCAGGACATCATGGCCATCGCCCGGGAACTGCCCGGTGCCCGTTTCTCCGTCATCACCTTCGACACCGAAGCCCACGTCCGGATGCCCCTGACCACCGACACCTCCGCCTTGGAAACCATCAGCTCCATCCTGCAGCCGCAAGTCACGGCCTATGCCAGGGGCAGCAGCATCACTGCCGCCAGAGAGGTGCTGGCTGAACGCCTGGCCGCTGCCAGGGACAGCCACCCCGGCCGGCCCCGGCTTGTGTTCTACCTGGGTGACGGCGAGCAAACCAGCGGGAAGGAACCAGCGCCCCTGAAGCTCGACGGCGGATTGGTGGCCGGGGGAGCGGTGCTGGGTTACGGAACCCCCGGCGGTGGACGCATGAAGGAGAACACGGGGCTGGAGTCCGACGGCGATGCCCCCTACATTCAGGACACCACAGCGGGTGCCGCCAAGGACGCAGTGTCGGTCATCGATGAGGGCAGGCTTCGGGAGATTGCGGCCCAACTCGGCGTGCCGTATGTGCACCGGTCCGCGGGGGATGCCGCCCCTGCGATGCTGCAGCAGGCGCGCCCCGGCGCCCTGGAACGCACGGCAGAAGACGGCACCCTCGGGGGCAGGACCGAGTTCTACTGGCTCCTCGCCGCCGCTGCCTTCGTTCTCGGCCTGGCCGAGATCCTGACGGTTATGCGGCAGTTGCGCCAGCTGCGGCCGGCGGCCCGGCCGCATCGGGAGGCACGCGACAGCCCGGCGAAGGAGACGGTGCGATGACCGACGTCCAGCGCGGGGACGCCAAGTCGGTCCGCGCCGGTTCCGGCGCCGGCAGCCCCGACGACGGGAGTCGCGACGCTGTTGGCAGGGCTGATCACACCAGAAGGCTCAGGAGGCGGCGTCTGCTGGTGTGGTCGGCCCCGCCCGCCTTGCTGGTGCTGTGCCTTGCGGCCAAGCTGCTCAGCCTGGACGCGCTTGCGGGGCACGCCGCCAGGGCCTTCGACGCGAAGGATGCTGCCGCCGTCGGAGTGGTAGCAGAGGCCCTCCAGGCGGGAAACATCGTGGAGCCGCACAAGGCGCCGTTCGCAGCCGGGGACGCGCAGGCGCTCGCCGGCAACTTTGCCGCTGCCCGGCTGCGCTTCGAGGAAGCCCTGGAACTTGTCCCGGACGCCACGTCAGGGCCGCCGGACGCCTGCATCATCCGGCTTAACCTGGTCCTGGCCATCGAAAGGCTCGGGGACGACAAACTGCGCCTGGAAGACGCTGTGTCCGCCGCAGCACTGTTTACCGAGGCGCTGGAGGTTGCCGGCGCGGCTCCGGATGGTTGCTTCTCCGGTGGCCCCGCTGCTGAAGCCGGCGGGAAGCTGAGCGAGGCGGAAGGGCGCCTGAACGGGAAACTCCGGGCGGCCACAGGTTCCGCCGGGGAACAGGCAGACGCGGCGGAGGAGAGCGTACCGGCGGAGCCTGAGGCAGATTCCCCGGACCTGAACCAGCTGGAACAGCTGGAGGAAAGTGCCCGGGAATCCCAGCGCGAACGTAACAGTGGACGGGAACGGGCGGACTACCTTGAGGACACCGGAGCCGGTTCCGGCCCGGATCGTCCCTGGTGATCCGTGGGTGTCGGATAACGCTAAGGCGCCTGAAAGCGAAGATTATTCTGCCGGGCGAGGAAACAATGCGTAAGACCACGTCTTAATTCGGAGCGCAACTTGAATGCTCCTCCGGACGCTCCTAGAGTTCTATACAAGTTACCGCGGTAACGTGTCAGCGATCCTCCGTTGCGGAGGGTGTGGGTGCCCCCATGTGGGCCTGACATTTGCTCACGGACAACTTCATTCCAGGCGTAACAGTCGCGGCTGCGTCCTTGTGGAGTTCTTTCGTGTTCCCCAAACTCAATTCATTGCCGGCTTCCCGTCCATTTCCTGACAGGGGAGCCTCCAATGGCCCAAAGCCAAGGATGCAAATGTCGCCACCAAGCCTTATTGACACACACCCGAACCTCTCCGACACCGCTCCGGTGGCGCTTTCGTACGAGCTGTTCCCGCCCCGTTCGCCGGCAGCCGCGGAAACGCTCTGGACCACCATCCGGGAACTGGAAACCACAGAGCCCGACTACGTCTCCGTCACGTATGGTGCCAGTGGCTCCAACCGGGACACGGCCGTCGAACTCATCAACCGGCTCCTGCTCGAAACCACCCTCCGGCCGCTGGCCCACCTGACCTGCGTTGGCAACACGCCCCAGGAACTGGCGGGGATCATCGGTGAGCTGCTGGACACCGGTGTGCGCGGCATCCTGGCGCTCCGGGGCGATCTTCCCAAGGACGGCGGCGAGACCATTCCCGGTGCCCTCCGGTACGCCCAGGACCTGATCGAACTCATCCGCCGCGTGGAGCAGCGCCGTTCGGCACTGCTGTGCGCGGGCAAGATCGCGGTTGGCGTGGCCGCATACCCCACCAGGCACCCCGAGTCGCCGAGTGAGGAACACGACGTCGAGGTGCTGCTCGCCAAGCAGCGGTCCGGCGCGGACTTCGCCATCACGCAGGTCTTCTTCCACGCCGAAGAGTACGCGGACCTCCTCACCCGGGCACGCCGTGCCGGAGTGACCATCCCCATCATTCCCGGCGTGATGCCGCTGACCAGCCTCCGCCGGCTCAAGCGGCTGGGCGAGCTGGCCGGAGTGGAGCCGGCCGCTGACCTGATGGAACGCCTGGCCGCCGCGGACAACGACATCGAACGCCTCCATATTGGCGTCGATGCCACCGTGGACCTGGCCAACGCAGCCCTTGATGCCGGTGCGCCCGGTATCCACCTCTACACCTTCAACGAGCACCAGAGCGCACTGGAGGTGCTGGACAAGCTGGCACTTCCGCGGCACTCCCGTTCGGGCATCCGGCGCGACGCCGCAGCCCGGCGCCAGCTCGCCAGCTGAACGCCCTCCGCGAACCAAGCGCACAGCCATAGACCCCGGCTTTCGAGCCCACACTTCCAGACCCAGCTCCTATCAGAGGAATTTGCCATGCCTAAAAACAACACGCCCTTCCCGTCCGCCTCACTTCTGGGCTACCCCCGCATCGGCCGCCGCCGCGAGCTCAAGAAGGCCGTCGAGGCCTACTGGGCCGGCAAGATCGACGCCGCCGCACTGGACGCAGCCGCGAAGGACATCCAGCTGACCATCGCCAAACGCCTGCAGGAGCTCGGCCTGACCGGAGCCGCTGCAGTGCCCGGTACCTTCTCCTACTATGACCAGGTCCTGGACACCACGGCGCACCTTGGCGCAGTGCCGGCCCGCTTCGGCAAGCTCCTCAACGCCGAAGGACAGCTGGACATCGACGGCTACTTCACGCTGGCCCGCGGCAACAAGGAACAGCAGCCGCTGGAAATGACCAAGTGGTTCGACACCAACTACCACTACCTGGTGCCGGAAATCGGCCCCGAGACCGAGTTCACGCTCGCCTCCACTGCCAAGGTTGACGAGTTCGCCTTCGCCCTGGCCAACGGCATCGAAACCCGCCCGTACCTCGTTGGCCCGGTCACCTACCTGCTGCTCTCCAAGGCTTCCGACGACGCCCCCGCCGGCTTCGCGCCGCTGTCCCGCCTTGAGGACATCCTGCCCGTCTACATCCAGCTGCTCGAGAAGCTCGCAGCCGCCGGCGCCAGCTGGGTCCAGCTTGACGAGCCCGCACTTGTGGTTGACCAGGACACCCCGGCCGCCGAAATCGAAGCCGCCGTCGCCCGTGCCTACGAGGTCCTCACCGCGGCGGCCAACGGCCCGCAGATCCTCGTTTCCACCCCGTACGGCTCGCTCGACGGACAGCTCGGCACCCTCGCCGCCACCAACATCGACGCCCTGCACGTGGACGTCTTCAAGGGCGCCGTTCCCTCCGCCGCCGCCCTGGCGGGCCTGGGCAACAAGACCCTGGTTGCCGGCGTCGTGGACGGCCACAACATCTGGCGCAACGACCTCGCCGCTTCGGCTGCGAAACTGGACGAACTGAAGGCTGCCGCCGGCAAGCTCGCCGTCTCCACCTCCACCTCCACCCAGCACGTCCCGCATGACGTCGCCGAGGAGACCCAGCTCGCCGACCAGCTCCGCAGCTGGCTCGCCTTCTCGGACCAGAAGGCTGTTGAGGTCACCACCCTCGCGTCCTACCTGGCCGACCCCGCGTCCGCCAAGGCGGCCATCGACGAAGCGACAGCAGTAATCGCCTCCCGCGCCACCGCCGAAGGCGTCCGCCGCTCAGACGTCCGCGCCCGCACCGAAGCGCTGACCGCCGCCGACTTCTCACGTTCCGAGTACCCGGTCCGCGAAGCTGCCCAGGCAGAGGCACTGCACCTCCCGCCGCTGCCCACCACCACCATCGGTTCCTTCCCGCAGACCTCGGAAATCCGTTCGGCCCGCGCCCGCAACAACAAGGGCGATCTCACCAACGAGCAGTACGAGAAGCTCATGAAGGACGAGATCAAGCGCGTCGTGGACCTGCAGGAAGAGCTGGGCTACGACGTCCTGGTGCACGGCGAGCCCGAGCGCAACGACATGGTGCAGTACTTCGCCGAAAACCTCGAAGGCTTCGACGTCACCGTCCACGGCTGGGTCCAGTCCTACGGCTCACGCTGCACGCGTCCGTCCATCCTGTGGGGCGATGTAACCCGCAGCGCCCCCATCACGGTTGAGTGGGCCAAGTACGCACAGTCCCTGACCAGCAAGCCGATGAAGGGCATGCTCACCGGTCCGGTCACCATCCTGGCCTGGTCCTTCGTCCGCGACGACCAGCCGCTGGGCGAGACCGCCAACCAGGTTGGCTTGGCCCTGCGCGACGAGATCGCCGACCTTGAAGCCGCCGGCATCAAGGTCATCCAGGTGGATGAGCCCGCCCTGCGCGAGCTCCTCCCGCTGCGCAAGGCCGACCACGCCGACTACCTGAAGTGGTCCGTGGACTCCTTCCGCCTGGCCACCGCCGGTGCTGCCGACGCAACCCAGATCCACACCCATCTCTGCTACTCCGAGTTCGGCGTGATCATCGACGCGATCGACGGCCTGGACGCCGATGTGACGTCCATCGAGGCGGCCCGGTCCCGCATGGAGGTTGTGCACGACCTCGAGTCCCATGGCTTCGGCCGCGGTGTTGGTCCGGGTGTCTACGACATCCACTCGCCGCGCGTTCCCGGCACCGAGGAAGTCACTGAACTGCTCAGCACGGCTGTGAAGCACGTCCCGTCCCGCCAGCTCTGGGTGAACCCGGACTGCGGCCTCAAGACCCGCGGCTACACCGAGACCGAGGAATCCTTGCGGAACCTGGTCGAGGCCACCAAGGCGGTCCGCGCCGGCCTGCTGGAAGCCGCGAAGTAAAACAAAAGTACGTCGGTGAGCCCGTCGAAACCTCGGTTTCGGCGGGGCTCACCCTGCTTTAACAGCCACGGCCCCCTTCATGCGCCAGGCACTGACGGCCAGCCAGATGGTCCAGATGACGGTGGCGAGGATCCCGATCAGGGTGGGCAGCGAATTGATGGCGGAGAACCCCACTTCTCCGATGATCCAGCCCTGTGCCAGGTAAGCCAGCCCGGACAATGCCATCAGCAAGCCGATGATCCGGGAAACCGGCCGCCGGGCCGCTATAACGATGCCCAGAAGAATCAACGCGGTGCCAAGCAGGAAGCTCTGGTAGCTGCGCATTCCCCACTCGAGCCACCGGATGCCCTCAGCGGTGGCGAAACGCGCCGCCTTTTCCGGCTCGCCAGAGGCAGCCCAAGCATCCACAGCCTGTTTGAGTGCGACGCCGTCAACGGCCTGCAACGCGGCGTAGAGCCCTAAAGCCGTGGTGGCGGCAAGGGCCCCAATGCGCGCGGTCCAAGCCTGGGTACCCCGCGGCACGTCAAGGGCGAAGGACAGAACCACCAGCCCAACGCACACCAGTGCGATGCCAACAAACTGGGCCAAATGGACGGCAGTCCAGACATCACTGTTGGCGTAGGCGGTGAAGGAGGCTTCGTGGTCGTTGGCGTCGTGGGACTCGGCATGCAGCAGACCGGCCAGGATTGCCACCACCACACCTGCGAGGAGCAGGGACGCAGCGAGCCGCCACGTTCCAGATCTGATCTCATGCATGAGGTCCATACTCGGACCGGGTATGTTGCCGGTAGTAGGGCCAAAGGGCCCTGCGTTTCAGAACCGGGTCAGGACTCCCAGACGATCTCGTCGTCCACAACGCCGTCCTCGTCGGCCGAAGCCACCAGGACCTCATCGGTGAAGTGCTCGCCCAGGGTGAAGTCCATCACGAAGTAGCGTTCGGGTGTGCCGGGATAGATGCCCACGTGGCCGAGCTTGAGTGCCTTGAGGAACACTTCGTTGGTGAGTTGGCTCCGGTCCTCCACACCAAAAACCTTGTGCAGGTGCTCATCCTTGAGCGCATTGCAGTGGAAGTGAAGGTATTCCTGCGGGCTGGTGCCTTCCTGGTCCAGCTCCTCCGCGATCATGTCCCGCACCTCGTCCACCAGTTCCGGCAGGAACCGCAGGCGGTAATCCACCTTGCGCAGTGCTGCCTCGTCGAAGTGGTCGTGCGCGGTAACGTTCAGGTCGAGTTCCAGCGGATGGCCCCGCAGCTCAAGCTTGGCGGCGATGTTGTGCTCGCTGCCGTGGTTGAGCTCAATCTCGCCAAAGTGCTGGCTCGCTACCTTGTTCATAGTCTCAACATAGACCCGAACAGCGGTGCATTCCAGCGTTCAGGCCTAATTCACTGCCCTGCGCATCCCGGCGAACGTCTCGGCCAGCAGGTCGACGAACAGCTGCACCCGGGCGGTTTTCCTGTCGTTGATGAGCAGCGCGAAAACGTTGCGGGCCAGGCGGATTTCCGGGACGTCCAGCACCACCACACCGGCGGGTTTGTTCCGCAGCGCGAGCTCGGGGACCAGCGCTGCGCCCAGCCCGGCGGCCGCCATCTCCAGGCTGGCATGAAAGTCATCACTGTGGGCCACTACTCGGGGGTGCAGGTTGCAGCCAGCAAAAAGCCGTTCGATGACCATGGCGTCGCTGGTGCCGGGGTGGTGCATGATCCAGGGCATTTCGGACAGGTGGTCAGCTGCAACTTTGGCGTCGGCACGGAAGCCCCAGCCGGCCGGCAGCACCACCCGGAAGTCGTCGTCGCCGATCCATTGCCTGTTGATGGTGTTGGGCCAGGCGAAGCCGGTCTGGCCCACCTGGAAAACCACTGCCAGGTCCAGGTCGCCGCCGGTGCGCAGCCCCTGGATGGTCTGGCCGGGTTCAGCGACGGAGACCTTCAGGTCGATTCCCAGGTTCTTCCACGTGGGATTCTTCAGGATCCGCGGCAGGACAAAGGTGGCGAGGCTGGGGAAGATCCCCAGGCGCAGTTCCTGGTGGGCGGAATCCTGGGTTCTGGAGGCGGCAGCCATGAGCGCCTCGATGTCCGTGAGCACCTTGGCGGCGTGCCGGGTCATCACGACGGCGGCTTCCGTGGGCAGCACGCTGCGCGCCGAGCGCTGGAAGAGGACTACGCCGGTGTCACGTTCCAGCGCGGACATCTGTTGCGAGACCGCCGAGGCGGTGTAGCCAAGCGTTGACGCGGCGGCCGCGAACGAGCCCAGCCGCGTGACCTCCAGAAGGGTCTTCAGGTGTACCGGATTTACCACCAGCCCACAGTACTCTGCCGTCTCCGGGCGAAGAAGCTTCAACGCACACCCATCCGCCGCCCCGGGCGCTGCGAATTGCCCCCTGTATACCCACCACTGGCAAATGTTCAGCAGAGGAGCATAAATTGTCACCTGATCCAGCAGTAAGCGGAGGCGGACGACGGCGGGTGGCCGTCATCGGCAGCGGCGTCGCCGGCCTCACGGCCGCCTATGTCCTCAACCGCGAGGACGACGTGACCCTTTTCGAAGCCGATGCCCGGCTGGGCGGCCACGCCCACACCCATGACTTGCCGCAACCGGACGGCTCCGTGCTGGGGGTGGACACCGGCTTCATCGTCCACAATGAGCGGACCTATCCCACGCTGCTGCGGCTTTTTGCCGAGCTGGGGGTGGAAACCCAGGACTCCGAAATGAGCATGTCCATCCGCTGCGACGGCTGCGGGCTGGAATATGCCGGCGCCCGCGACGGCGCCCGCGGAATCATCGCCCGCCCGTCCAGCCTGCTGCGGGGCCGCTACCTGCTGATGCTGCTGGAGGTCACCCGCTTCTACCGGAAAGCCCGGGCGCTGCTGAACACGGCGCCGATCTCCGCGGTCAGCCCGGACGGGGCAGTTCCCGAGCCGACCCTGGGTGAGTTCCTTGAGCGCGAGAAGTTCAGCCCCTACTTCGTTTCCCACTTCATGACCCCCGTGGTGAGCGCCGTCTGGTCCTGCGACCCCACCACCGCCCTGGCCTACCCCGCCCGCTACCTCTTCACCTTCCTTGGCCATCACGGATTGCTCGGCGTTAAAGGTTCCCCGCAATGGCGGACAGTTACCGGCGGCTCCGCACGGTACGTGGAGAAGCTGGCGGCCACCCTGCCGGATGTCCGGCTCAACACCCCAGTCACGGACATCCGACGGCATGCATTGGGGATCGAACTGGTGACGGAAGCGGGTGTGGAGGATTTCGACGCCGTCGTCATTGCCGCCCACCCGGCCCAGGCCCTCGGCTTCCTGGCCGATGCCACGCCGGGGGAAAAGGAGGCACTGGGCGGGATGCCGTATTCGGTGAACCACACCGTGTTCCACCGCGATCCTGCGGTCCTGCCGTCCGCTGACAATGCCAAGGCATCCTGGAACTACCGGCTCCCGTCCTGTGAAGCCCGGCCGGAGAAGGTCCTGGTCAGCTACGACCTGACCCGCCTGCAGCGGCTGAACCCCATGGACGGCAAGCGTTATTTGGTGAGCCTGGGGGAGTCGGGACTCATTGCCGATGACGCAGTTCTGGAGCGCCTGGTTTACGAGCACCCCCAGTACACTCCTGAATCGGTGCGGGCGCAGCAGGCCATCGCGGCACTCAGCGACAACCGGATTGCGTATGCCGGCGCATACCTGGGCTGGGGCTTCCATGAGGATGGTGCACTGTCCGGCGTCCGTGCAGCTGAAAAGCTTGGCCGGCAATGGGCTCCCGTCCTGCCCGCTGATGAGTCCGGCTCATATGATGACGGCGAGCGGGAGCTTGCTGCCGCGGCGGAGCCCGCATGAGCGCAGCCATTTACCGGACGTCAATTTCCCACGTGCGGCATACGCCCTTGAAGAACTCGTTCACGTACCGCAGCTATAGCTGGTTTGTTGACGTTGACAGACTCCCACGCCTTCCGTTCCTGCTGCGGCCATTGGCCGTATTCCGGTCCGGCGACCATCTGGGCGATCCGGACGTAACCATCCGCAGCAACGTGGAGCGGTACCTGCGCTCGCAGGGAATAGAGCCCGACGGCGGCCCTATCCATATGCTGACCAGCGCCAGAGTCTTTGGTTACGTCTTCAATCCGGTGACCTTGTTCTGGTGCTACCGGTCGAACGGTGATCTCGAATGCGTGGTTGCCGAAGTCCACAACACTTACGGCGACCGGCACTGCTACCTCCTCAGGACGGACCCGTCCGGGCGTGCCTCAGTTCCCAAAGCGTTTTACGTCTCACCCTTCAACGACGTGGACGGGCAATACCGGATGAGGCTGCCTGCGCCGGGGGAGCGGCTGGCCGTGTCCATCGTCCTGGAGCGCGAAGGGCAGAGGCCGTTCGTCGCGACCATGGACGGCAAGCGCCAGTCCGCCACCCTGCGGAACATCCTGGCAGCGGCGTTCACGGTTCCAGCGGCGCCGCTGTTGGTTTCCGCCCTCATCCGGGTACAGGGCATTACACTCTGGGCAAGACGCCTGCCCCTCGTCGCTCGACCACATCACCCCTCACAGGAGGCAGTTCAATGACAATGACGGACGACAACGAAACGGCTGCGGCTCCTCTCCGGGAAAAGATGAGGGAGCAGGCTGAAGGCAAAGCCGCAAACGCGGTGTCGGACCAGCGCGCCACGCACCTGGCCGCGGCCTGGAGCCCAACGGGAGTGCCGGCGTCGCCCGCCACCATCGATGCGGACCTGTGGCCGGGAGTGGCCCAACCGCCGTCGGGAGCCAAGGCAGCCGTCGCCGGAAAGGCCGCCGGCCTCCTCTTCAAGGGCGCAGTCAAGCGGCTGCCGCTGCGGGTGGAATATCCGGACGGCACCGTCCTGGGCCTGGGCGGCCCGGATGCGCCCGTGATGGTCATGATCCGGCCGGGAGCATTCGAAACCCGGATCGGGGACAACGGCCTGATCGGGCTGGGCGAATCCTTCATGGCGGGGGACTGGGATGCGAACGACCTGGCCGGTGTCCTCGAAGTGTTTGCCGCCTCGGTGGACACGCTGATCCCCACGCCGCTGCAGAAACTCCGCACCCTGTACCTGCCGCGCACCCCGCGGCAGGAGCGTAATGCCGAGCAGAACACGCGCAACAACATCTCCCGCCACTACGACCTCTCCAACGATCTGTTCTCGAACTTTCTCGACTCCACCATGAGCTACTCCTCAGCCCTGTTTCCGGCGGAAGCGGGGCCGCTGAGCACCGTGGGGTGGGAGGCCTTGGCGGCGGCACAACGGGCAAAAATCGACCGGCTGCTGGACAAGGCCGGCGTAACCGAGGGCACCCGGCTGCTGGAAATCGGCACCGGCTGGGGTGAGCTGGCACTCCGGGCAGCAGCCCGCGGCGCCACTGTCTACAGTGTCACCCTCTCCAGCGAGCAGCAGGCGCTCGCGCAGGAGCGCATCGCTGAAGCCGGTTATGCGGACCGGGTGACGGTGGCGCTCCAGGACTACCGTGCGGTGGAAGGCGAGTACGACGCTGTGGTGTCCGTGGAGATGGTCGAGGCCGTGGGCTACGAATACTGGCCGATCTATTTCCAGACCATCGACCGTGTCCTGGCGCCCGGCGGAAAGGTGGCCATCCAGGCGATCACCATGCCGCACGGCCGGATGCTGGCCACCCGGAACGCCTACACCTGGGTCCACAAGTACATCTTCCCCGGCGGCTTCCTGCCCTCAGTCCGGGCCATCGAGAGCGTCACCCAGCAGCACACCACGTTGCGCGTGCGCGAGCGGATGGGCATGGGGGACCATTACGCGGCCACCCTGCGGCTGTGGGAGGAACGGTTCCTGGAGCGGTCACTTGAGGTGGCGGAGCTGGGTTTTGATGCGGTGTTCCAGCGGATGTGGCTGTTCTACCTGTGCTACTCCCGGGCCGGCTTCCAGTCCGGCTACCTGGATGTGCAGCAGATCGCGCTGGACCGCCGGGAGGTGCAGCTCTAGCAGCCGTTGCCTGCGGCGGGCGCCGGCACATTGCCGGCTTCCGGCGTCGTGCGGTTGATCACCTAAAGGGGTTCCGAAGGTCACTTCGGAGCCCTTTTTAGTGCCACCCGTCCTGCCCGCCGTGCGGGCGACACGCCGTCTTTTCCGCGACACGCTGGGCGTTAATTGTGGCTAAGTACTCCACAGCATGTGGATTTCGTCCGCAAAAACAGCGGGATTCCGGACATTTTGAAGGGCCCTCCCTGTGGATTAAAAGTGCATTAAATGACATACTTGTAATACATCATCTTGGGGTTCCAAAGAGGCGTCTGCACTAGATGTAGTATCTACATACAGCTTGGGCGGGAACACCGGACGAGCAAGTTTTCCAGAAAAGGGGACAGGAACCATGACCGTAACGGTTTACACAAAGCCTGCTTGTGTTCAGTGCAACGCCACCTACCGGGCTCTCGATAAAAAGGGCATCGCGTACCAGAGCGTTGACATCTCCCAGGACGCCGAAGCCCTCGAGCGCCTGAAGGCGCTGGGTTACATGCAGGCTCCCGTTGTGGTCACGGACCAGGACCACTGGTCAGGCTTCCGCCCGGACAAGATCGAGGAACTGGCGCTCTCCGCTGTTTCCTCCGTGGCCTAAGGGGTCACACTTTTTCCTGCCGGCAACCGTCAACCAGCTGAGGTGACTCCCGTGGCAGCACCAGCAGCACAGGAATCCCGCACTTCCCAGGACGTTCACGCGGCTCAGCGCGTGGGTCCAGGGACGCCGGTTCCCGCGGTTGTCACCGGCAGCCAGCTTATCTATTTTTCCTCGGCATCCGAGAACACCAGCCGCTTCGTCTCGAAGCTTGGCCGTGAGGTGGCCCGGATTCCGCTGCTCCCGAAGGACGCACCCCTCCTTGCCACCCGGCCGTTTGTGCTGGTGGTGCCAACCTATGGCGGCACCGGCGGAGAAGGGTCCGTTCCGAAGCAGGTCATCCGGTTCCTGAACAACCCGCAGAACAGGCAGCTGATCCGCGGAGTCATCGGGGCCGGCAACACAAACTTCGGGGACAACTACTGCATGGCGGGGGACATCATCGCCGCCAAGTGCGGAGTACCGCACCTCTACCGCTTCGAATTAATGGGCACGCCGGACGACGTGACCCGTGTCAACAATGGATTGGACATGTTTTGGACACGACTGTCGCAGACACAGAAGTAACCAGGGCCCAAAAGCCTGAGATGCCCGCCGCCTACAAGGGCCTGGGGTATCACGAGCTGAACGCGATGCTGAACCTGTATGGTCCCAGCGGCGAGATCCAGTTCGAGGCGGACCGTGAGGCCGCCCATCAGTACTTCCTGCAGCACGTGAACAACAACACGGTCTTCTTCCATGACCTGGAAGAGAAGCTCGAATACCTGGTCAAGAACGACTACTACGAGCGCGAAACCCTCGACCAGTACACGATGAACTTCATCCGTGACCTGTTCAACCGCGCGTACAAAAAGAAGTTCCGCTTCGAGACCTTCCTGGGCGCATTCAAGTTCTACACCTCCTACACTCTGAAGACGTTTGACGGCAAGCGCTTCCTGGAGCGCTACGAGGACCGCGTCTGCATGGTTGCCCTGCACCTGGCCCGCGGCAACGAGCAGCTCGCCCTGCAGATGGTGGACGAGATCATTGAAGGCCGCTTCCAGCCGGCCACCCCCACGTTCCTGAACGCCGGCAAGAAGCAGCGCGGCGAGCTCGTCTCCTGCTTCCTGCTGCGCATCGAAGACAACATGGAGTCCATCGGCCGCTCCATCAACTCCGCCCTGCAGCTGTCCAAGCGCGGCGGCGGCGTGGCGTTCGCGCTGACCAACATCCGCGAAGTCGGGGCCCCGATCAAGCAGATCGAGAACCAGTCCTCCGGCGTGATCCCCGTGATGAAGCTCCTCGAAGACAGCTTCTCCTACGCCAACCAGCTTGGTGCCCGCCAGGGTGCCGGTGCCGTGTACCTGCACGCTCACCACCCGGACATCTACCGCTTCCTGGACACCAAGCGCGAGAACGCAGACGAGAAGATCCGCATCAAGACCCTCTCCCTCGGCGTCGTCATCCCGGACATCACGTTCGAGCTGGCCAAGAAGGACGAGGACATGTACCTGTTCTCGCCGTACGACGTCGAACGCGTCTACGGCATGCCGTTCTCCGACGTCTCGGTCACCGAGAAGTACTACGAGATGGTGGACGACTCCCGGATCAAGAAGACCAAGATCAAGGCCCGCGAGTTCTTCCAGACCCTCGCCGAGATCCAGTTCGAATCCGGCTACCCGTACATCATGTTCGAAGACACCGTGAACCGGGCCAACCCGATCGACGGCAAGATCATCATGTCCAACCTGTGCTCGGAGATCCTCCAGGTTTCCCAGCCCACCACGTACAACGATGACCTCTCCTACGCCGACACCGGCAAGGACATCTCCTGCAACCTGGGCTCGCTGAACATCGCCAAGACCATGGACAGCCCGGATTTCGGCCTGACCATCGAGACGGCCATCCGGTCGCTCTCGGCGGTGTCCGACATGTCCAACATCACCTCGGTGCCGTCCATCGCCAAGGGCAACGACCAGAGCCACGCCATCGGCCTGGGCCAGATGAACCTGCACGGCTACCTGGCCCGCGAGCGGGTCCACTACGGTTCCGAAGAGGGCCTGGACTTCACCAACATCTACTTCTACTCGGTGGTGTACCACGCAGTTCGGGCCTCCAACCTGCTGGCGATCGAGACCGGCCAGACCTTCGGCGGCTTCGTGAAGTCCAAGTACGCCTCCGGCGAGTTCTTCGACAAGTACACGGAGCAGGAATGGGTTCCGCAGACTGAGAAGGTTGCGGCGCTGTTCAAGAACGTGCACATCCCCACACAGGCTGACTGGCTGGCGCTGAAGGCTTCCGTTATGGAGCACGGCATCTACAACCAGAACCTGCAGGCCGTGCCGCCCACGGGCTCGATCTCCTACATCAACAACTCCACCTCCTCGATCCACCCGGTGGCGTCCAAGATTGAGATCCGCAAGGAAGGCAAGCTGGGCCGCGTGTACTACCCGGCGCCGTACCTGACGAACGACAACCTGGAGTACTACCAGGACGCTTACGAGATCGGCTACGAGAGGGTCATCGACACCTACGCGGCCGCTACCCAGCACGTGGACCAGGGCCTGTCCCTGACCCTGTTCTTCAAGGACACCGCCACCACGCGCGATATCAACAAGGCCCAGATCTACGCCTGGAAGAAGGGCATCAAGACCATCTACTACATCCGTCTCCGCCAGCTCGCGCTGGAAGGGACGGAGGTTGAGGGCTGCGTCAGCTGCATGCTTTAATCTTCAACTAAATCCTGATTGTACGACGGCGGGTGCCCGCCCGCCGTCGTACGCTTTAACTTAGAGAAAACCACCCAACTTTTAGGGGATGTCATGACCGAGAAGGTCAAGCTGCTTAGCCACGTCGAGGCCATCAACTGGAACCGTATCCAGGACGACAAGGACGTGGACGTCTGGAACCGCCTAGTCAACAACTTCTGGCTGCCGGAGAAGGTGCCGCTGTCCAACGACGTCCAGTCGTGGAACACTTTGACGCCGGCCGAACAGCAGCTCACCATGCGCGTGTTCACCGGTCTCACCCTGCTGGACACCATCCAGGGCACCGTCGGTGCCGTCTCACTCATTCCGGACGCGCTCACCCCGCACGAAGAAGCGGTGTACACGAACATCGCCTTCATGGAATCCGTGCACGCCAAGAGCTACTCCTCCATCTTCTCCACGCTGGCCTCCACCAAGGAGATCGACGAGGCATTCCGCTGGTCCACCGAGAACGCAAACCTTCAGAAGAAGGCCCAGATCGTCATGGACTACTACCAGGGCGACGACCCCCTGAAGCGTAAGGTGGCGTCCACCCTGCTGGAGAGCTTCCTGTTCTACTCGGGCTTCTACCTGCCCATGTACTGGTCCTCACGCGCCAAGCTGACGAACACGGCTGACCTGATCCGCCTGATCATCCGCGATGAAGCCGTGCACGGCTACTACATCGGCTACAAGTTCCAGAAGGGCCTCGAGGGTCTGTCCGAGGAGCGCAAGCAGGAGATCAAGGACTACACCTTCGAGCTGCTCTTCGAGCTCTACGAAAACGAAGTGCAGTACACGCACGACCTCTACGACTCCGTCGGACTGGCCGAGGACGTCAAGAAGTTCCTGCACTACAACGCCAACAAGGCCCTCATGAACTTGGGCTACGAGGCGATGTTCCCGTCTTCGGTCACGGACGTGAACCCGGCGATCCTCTCGGCGCTGTCACCGAACGCTGACGAGAACCACGACTTCTTCTCCGGGTCCGGTTCTTCGTACGTGATCGGCAAGGCCGTCAACACTGAGGATGAGGACTGGGACTTCTAGTTGCTGGTGTGAGATCGCGTGCTACTTGGCGGTTTAGACATTTGTTGGCGAAAATGGGACTAGACGTTTGGCGAAGACCGATTTAGGTGGCGATACGGACGCTCGGGCTTAGTTGTGGGCACTCCCAACTAAGCCAGGGCCTCCTTTGGGACTTTTTGTGAGGTTTCACGCCACGTGGCCAGGTTCCACGGTGGGTGGCCAACTGATTCACTCCGTTGGCCAAGGGCAGGGCGCCTCGGCCGCCGCAGGTTGCACGAGACGACGTCAGCCAGTTCGATGACGCAATCGAACGTGCAATTTTGCCGCTACCTCGCGTGGCGGCGCCATGCCGATGAACACTCCAACCACGTGCGGCTGCTGAATTTTTCCACATTGCCGAGTCAGCAAAATTTTCTACAACAGATAGCGAGAGCTACGTGATCATTGTCTATGCCGGATCACAGGTCGACGAACCTGACCGTGAAGTTCCTCGGCTGCCAGCCAGTGCTGAGGCTGAACTGATGGTCCGGCTCCGGGGGCTAATCCAATCGCTGAAGCCTAGCTTGGTCGTTGGAGCTCTCGCCGCCGGCGCAGACATATTGTTCGCTCGCGCCGCGTTAGCCGAGGATACGCCAGTCCGGGCAGTATTGCCTTTCGGCTGCGATGACTTTCGGCGAACGAGTGTCGAGTCGCGAGGCGAGCCGTGGACTGGTCACTATGACAGAATCTTGGGCAATTCGAAGGTCGAGGTTGTTCAGGGTAACCAAATAGTGGAGGATTCCGCAGAGGCGTTCATTGCTCACAATCTGACAATTCTGGATAACGCGAGTATCACCGCGGAGGCGACGGGCGAGCGTGTATGGGTCATCACGGTCCGACCTACGCCCACTTCCGACTCACCATCAGTCACGGATGACCTCGTTAACAGGGCCGAAGACCGCGGTTATCTGACCATAGACTTGAGTCCGGCCCGCCAACAGATCAGCGCATTCGTTGTCATGCCTTACGGTCGCAAGCGAGACGCCGGAACGGGTCGAATCACCGACTGCGACCCGCCCTTCCACAAAGTGTATAGACCTCTGCTTGAGGACGTCGACGTCGAATGGACCAGAGCCGATCTGGAAACTGACAGCGGGATCATCCATTCGGGCATGCTTGCCTCGCTCGCGAACTCCGACCTCGCCTTGGTGGATCTCGCCACAACTAACTTCAACGTCGGCTACGAACTCGGAGTGCGGCACGTGTTCGCCGCACATTCGACCATCCTTTTAAACCCTTACGTCCAAGGGCGGCCCCGGAAAGCGCCTCCGTTCGATATCAACTTGATTCGAGTTCATTCCTTTGCACGAGACGAAGACCTCTCGGATCAGCAAGCCGAAGACGCCATAAGGAAGCTGAAACCTGTCATTGCACAGGCCATCACTCACCGTACGATCGACAGCCCGGCTCACGACTGGTTCGAAATCGACCACATCGACCGGCCGTTCGCTCAGAGATCGGCCATCCCAGGAGCTGTCGTTCTGGCTGGCGAAGCACGGCGCCGAACCAGCGACGTTATAAGGAGTTCAGACGCTGCCTCTATGCGCGCGGAGGCAACCTGGCTCGAAACTGCGCCTGGAATATCTGAAGCAGTTCGACGCGCCCTGCGAGTGGAGCTGGCAATCGCGCTGCTCGACGAAGCTTCGTACCCAGAAGCGCGCACACTGCTAGACCTCGCACGGCCCACGATGGACGATCCGCTACACCGTCTCTGGCTTCAGAAAACTGTCATGGCGTATAGACGGCTTGGAGAGCGGGAAACCGACCCGCACGTACGTCGGACCCTGTGGCGCACTGCCCAAAACTTGCTGGTTGAAGCTGAACAAGCAGGATACGCAGATTCGGAAACCTATGGAATCTGGGGCGGTCTCATAAAGCGCCAACTTCAGGACGAGGAAATTTCGGACGATCCGGCCGTTGCAAACAGCCTCTTCCAGGAAATGGCCGAAAAATACAGGGCGGGATTCGAACTCGATCCGCAGTTTTACACTGGAGTCAATCTAGTGATGGCGCTCCGCCTAGGTAATCGGGACCGCGATGACTCCTTCCGAGAAGAACTAAATGAGGCGATAACGGTCACCCGATTTCTTACTCGCCTCGCGCTAGTAAACGACCGCACAAACTACTGGACCTTGGTAACCCAAGCAGAATTGTCTCTCCACGAGGCCCTTGAAAACCTGGGGGAGATTGACACCGCCGCGCAGCAGTTCGCCGAATCGGCGCGGTATGGACGTCCAGATCAGATTTCTAGTACGAGGTTTCAGTTACAGTTTCTCGCGTCGCACGGAGCTCCGGCCGACGCCATCAACCGCCTTACGAGAATTCTCGATCAGGCAGGATAGGAGTTCAATCCATGACTTTGTACGGGTCACAAACCCAGTCCGCAATCCGCGAGCTGCAGCAGATAACTCGGAGCTACGAGAACGTGACGGAGGGGATGCGGAAATCGGCATCCACGCCCCCTCGTCACAAGGTTTTCGTGAGCTACCATGCAGTCGACGCTGTAGAGGTACTTGAATTCATCTCTGCCAACACGGAGGTGTTCATCCCTCGCGCGATTGGAATGGAAGAAGACGGATCGGACATCATCAACTCAACCAACGTCGCCTACATACGGCAGACCATCCGGGCAAAGTTCTTGAAGGATTCGACCGTGACCCTGGTTGCCATTGGAGAGTGCACGTGGGCACGAAAATTCGTCGACTGGGAAATCTATACCAGCCTACGATCAGACCCGAACCCCAATGGACTACTTGCCGTTCAGCTGCCCTCCGTTGCCGGAACGAAGCCGGACATACCCTCACGTCTCTCACTCAACATAAATAAAAACGACAATTCTGCCTACGCCAGCTACTATGTACCGGCCCCATCGCAATCCATCCTCCGCACGTGGATTCAAGAAGCCTTCGACGGCCGAACCAGCCGTCGGAGCTTCATTAAAATGGGCGGTGATTTGCGAGAACGAAACTCCTCCTGCTAGCGGTCGTAACCTCCGCTAGGACCTGACTCGACACTCTCAGGCGCCCAGTCCAAGCCGTCTTCCGGAATGGGTCCCAGACGAGGAGCCCGTCTCCACAGTGACATTACAACCACGGCGGGACGGGTTTGTACGCCATGTGGACAGCTTTGAGGGCTCTCCGTGGTTCGTGGTGAAACGGATTCCGTGTCTTGAAAGCTGAAGGGCTCGTAGCCCTGCTGTGATGGATGTTCTCTACGCATTCATCAAGAGTCAGGAGCTACGAGCCTTGATCGAGCCTACTTCCCCGCGCCCCGATGCTGCCACCGCCATTTTCAACCTGCCCGACTATCGCGTCACCGACACCGAGGTCCTCGCCTTTGGGCAGCGACGGGTGTGCGTCGAAGCCACTGCCGAGGCCGGCTGCCCGTCTTGCGGAGTGATCAGCACGCGGGTGCATTCACGCAGGCCCCAACGTCTGCGCGACATCCCTGTCGCCGGCCCGGTCGAAGTGATCTGGTCCAAGCGGAGATTCTTCTGCGATGAGTATCTGTGCCTGCGGCAGACGTTCGCGGAGGAGACCGCCCAGGTTCCGCGACGGGCACGGTCCACCCGCCGGCTCCGCGATGCCCTCGTGGGCGCTGTCATCGGTTCCGGACGGGCCGCCGCCGAGGCGGCGGCCTCTTTCGGTGTCTCGTGGTGGCTAGTCCAGCGGGCCTTGGATTCCGCGGCGCTAACCCTGCCCAATGTTGATGCCCTCGCCCCGCGGATGCTCGGCATCGACGAACACCGTTACCGGTCCGTCCGGTTCTTCCGCGATCCAGCCACCAAGGCCTGGAAACGCTACGAACCCTGGATGACCACCATCGTCGACCTCGACAGCGGTCAAGTTCTCGGGATCGTGGACGGCCGCGACAGCGAAGGCGTCGGAGACTGGCTATTCGCCCGGCCTCTTCAGTGGCGCCTGGGCGTGCAGGTCGTCGCAATCGATCCGTCCGCGGCGTTCCGCAAGGCCCTGCGGATGTGGCTTCCGCGCACCGCCGTGTCGGTCGACGCGTTTCACCTCGTCAAGCTGGGCAACGACATGCTTACCGAGGTCCGGCAACGGCTCACCCAGCAGGTCCATGGCCGGCGGGGACGCTCCATCGATCCGGTCTGGGCCAACCGGCGACTGCTTCTGCGGGCCGGGGAGACACTCTCGGACCGGGCCCGGGACAGGCTCAGTACCGTGTTCGCCACCGACGATGCCACCGGGAAGCTGCAGGCCGCCTGGCTGGTCAAAGAGCAGCTGCGGACCCTGCTCTCCACGGGATCCCTCGCCGACGCGGCCGCTGCGAAAGACCGACTGCAGGCCCTGGTCGAACGTGCTGCGCAGCCGGAAACGAACCGGCTCTGGCGCACGATCTGCCGCTGGTGGAAAGAGATTGAGGTCCTCATTGTCACCGGCGCGACAACAGCGAAAGTGGAAGCTAACAACACCGCGATCAAGCACATAAAAAGGACAGGCCGGGGATTCACCAACGCCCGGAACTACAAAACGCGTATCCTGTTGCGCAGTGCCGCCAGAACAGCGGCATGAACGTCCATGACGGCAGAACATTCACCACAAACCGTGAAGAGCCGCTATGCCACGCGAAGACCAGGATCACCGCTTTATTACCCGCTTCGGTGAACTGAAGGCGTTCATTGAGCAAAACGGGCGTCGCCCAAGGGCAGAGTCTAAGGAAGCTGTTGAAGCAGCCTTGGGACGGTGGGTTATTTCGCAGCAGACGCTGAGGAACGCCGGTAACCTGGCCGAGAATCGTCTGAAGCTGATCGAGGATCTTGGGGACGCGCTTACTCCGAGGCAAACGTATGCAGATCGGATTACGGAGCTCGCAGAATTCATTCGCTCAAACGAAAGGCGCCCGCTTTACGGTGCCGTAAATACATCCGAACGCAGTCTCGCTGCATGGCTAAATTTTCAAGTTATCGCACGTAATAAGGGAGAACTCTCTGCCGAACGCTCGGAGTTGCTTGAGCCCTTGGTGCCGGCAAGTTCAACGCGAAGAATCCGGGCACTCGCGGAATGGGTTGCGGACCTAGAGGCATTCCATGCCGAGCACGGGCGAATGCCATTGAGTACGCGGGAAGAAGAGCGCGGGCTCGCCCAGTGGCTCATCAACAAGCGAATGTCGTTCAAAGATGGGAGCATGCCTCAGGAAGAGATCAAACTGCTCGGTGCAGTTCCCGGCGCGCTGGCGACCAGGAAGAACGCTGATCCTGACGCAATGCTGCTGGAGGCCCAGGAATGGTGCGCCCGACACGGGCACATTCCTAGAGCCAGCTTCGCCGACACCGGTGCGCTCAGTCTGGATGAGGAGAAAGAGCGGACGATTGCAGCTTGGATGCGTAATCACGCTCGCGAAAGCACCCGTGCTTACGAGCCGAGCGAGTACGCCGAGCGCCGACAGAGCATCCTCGACCTCTACGAGGAGTACCCATCGCGAACAGAATTCAACGAGATCGTCGCAAGGGAGAGAGCACGAAAGGTGCTTGAGTGCGCCGACCACGTCCCTTCGAGCACCGAAGACAGCCAGACCCACGGCTGGATCGCGAACGCGCGCCGGCTTCGTGCCGCCGGCACGGAAATGTCCCGGAAACCCTGGAGGTCCTGGCACTCGCGGATGAACTCAAAGCCCATACCGAGCACAAACGTGATGCTCGACTTGAGAAGTTGAAGGAATTTGTAAAGGCGAACGGACGCATGCCCGGCTTTGCGAAATTGGCGCCCAAGGAAGAAAAGAACCTCGCCTTCTGGGTTAAGCGCCGGCTCGACGGATCTCGGACAGCTGGGGGTGCTGAAATCCATGAGAGCATCACTGAGCTCATTGCAGAGTGCACCCGAGTAGCGGAGACCGCCAAAGACGTTGAACCTGTCAAGAAGCGGAAAGGAAAAGCTGCCCTGGAGAATGCGGAGTGCGCAAAGGTTATGGCGGCGTTGACTGAAGCAGGCCATATCCAGGGATCCGGGTCGCCGGTCTATGCGTGGTTGGTCAAGCACCGGAAGCTCCGGGCTGCAGGAGTGCCACTCTCCAATGAGATTTCGCTTGTGCTTGAGTATGCGGACTCATTGAAGTCTGCGCGCCAAGTCCGACACGAGCGACGTCTGGCTGACTACAACGACTTCCTGCAACGGTTTGGCCGGCTTCCGACTCCGAGCGGTGAGAAAGCAGAAGCGTCCTTGGCTAACTGGGCCAGGGGCGTTTTGCGGGGAGTCGTAGACGGCGGACCCGAAGTCGAATCAGCGCTTCGCGCGCTCCAGACGGATCAGAACCCAGAGACGAACAATGTGGCTAAAGTAACCCCAACCGGAGAGAACGAAGCCTGGGGAATGATTCTGGACGCTTACGGGAAAGGGGAACGGATAGCTCATCTGTACGCCGACGGTGACTCTCCGAAAAAGTTCTTCGACCGTCTCCGAGAAATCGTTAACGTTCAGCACGAACAAAGCCGTGCGGACGCCATCGCGAGTGAAGTTCGAGCGCTGCGTCGAATGATTCAGGACGACGTCGACGCCGGTCGCATCGAGGGCTGGCTACCTGCAGAATCGGTGCGCAGGTCAATGATCTTGAAGCACAGGTTCCACTGGCTGCACAGCCTGGCTGCCGACGTCTACAACGAAATCTGCCCCGAAGTAAACCTTAACGTCGACTACCCGATGAGCTGCAATTCCCCCTATCTCGACTATGGCGTCTTCGCGGTTTACGGCATGCTTGAGGGGCTCAGCGCAGACCTGGCTGAACCGCTTTCACCGGCGGAAGCAAGCGTCGTGGAGGACCTTGAACGCTTCTTGTCCGGTGCGCCTGCCTCAGCGCGGCGAAGTGCAGTGTGTTTCGTTATGGGAGCGCGGAGGCAGCTGAATCGTGCACCGGGTAGGCAGCTCTACGCGCGGGAGTACGATCTGGGCCGGGCCCGGTTCCGAGAACTTCTTGATGAATCCGACTACCTGGACTGGCCGGTCCCAGCTGAAACTGTGTCCGCTCTGCTCGGCGGAGGGTCGTGGAATGGGGCCCTAACTGCGGTAGGCCTTCCCCCGATCTTGCAGGCACGGAACTGGCAGGGACAGGACTTCATCCGTGCTGCGCTCGACTTTTCAGAAACGGCATCGGAGCTAGACCATTCTCCCAAGACTGAATTCGCATACGACGACTGGGTGAAACAGCAGCTAGTGCGGGGAATGGAACGACCATCACTTCTCAGCATGCATACAGAATTCGGTGTCTTGAGTAACGGACTGAGGCTGGTAGCGGAGAGCACAGACCTCACGCGGGAGGACGCCGCCGTAGAATCCGAGGACGAATGGCACCGAGTCCAACACTTGCTCGCCGAAACTGTGTCCCGAACCCCAGAGGGCGCCTCACTTGAACTCCGGGTCGTGGAACAAGGCGACGACCTGGACATTCCACTGTTCGCAACTGCGACGATCAGAGCTGACGGAGCCGAATGCTCGTTCCCTTCAAACCTGGTTGTCGAGACGAAGGACTGGCCCCAAGATGTCCGACGGATGCTCGAACTTGGCTGGGCACCGGTCCGAGATGCCCATGACGTGTGGGTCAAGGAGTCCGTCCCGGTTAAGGACGTCGCGTCGACTCTCCTCGCCGGGTTGCGGGAATGCCGGGGCGTCACGAATCCTGCGCAACTGAGGTGGTCTGCGAAACTACCGACCGGGGAGGCTAGGACGAGTCCGCCCTCCAACGGCCAAGGCGAATGGCGGAGCCTGGCCTCGGAAGGACCCGGGCAAGTGCTTCTGTGGGCCGATGCTGTGGAGTGGCTGACAGACGAGCTGCTGTGGCTCAAAGACGACGACTTCCTCAGCATTGAATACGGGTACGGAACGGGGGAGGACTGTGCACCCTATGCGCAGGCCACCCCGCGTAAATCCGGATTGTCCTTGGAACTCGTTTCTGAGGAATTTCTTTCTGCCGACGTCTGGCCGCTCAATTCGAACTTTCTCGTTTCCGCCGGCTGGGTAGCCCCAACTGGCGAAAACCCAAACTGGCACATCACTGACGTGCCAAGGGAGTCCGCTGCCAAGAAGCTCCTGGACGGGCTGCGAATTGGCCGGGAATGCCGGGACGCTAGACTGCTGCGCTGGCATCTAGCAGTGTTCCCTCCCGACATGGGCTCTTCCGGGGACTGAAGGAGCGGACCGGGAGGTCCTTCATCATGGTCGGGTGCCGAAGGCCAGTGGCCGAAAGCGAGGCTTCTCGGCTTTCGGTCAGCGGAGGTCCGGACCGTGGGAATCGAAGCTTCAAATAGAAGACCCCGATCAGCCGGTAGCGTCCCGCAGGCTGCAACCAACGAGGCAACCTCCGGCAACCGAGTTGCGTTTCCGGAGGTTGCCGGGCAGGCAATCTGACTCCATCGCATCTGGAAGGAATCCCCAAACGCTGGCGCACCCAAAGAGTACAAGCTCGCCGTGCGTGGGGGGGAGCCAGTCTGAGGCGCCGGAACTGCGCCGCAGTGGATGCAGCAAAACTGCGGAATTGCACACAAACTTCCATATCGTCGTGCCACTATCCGGCTGCTGGTCGGACCAGTTTTCTGCGGGACTCGCCGAGACGTTGATGGAAGTTCTTCCAATAAGGGCTGCATCTCACACTGAGTCCCGAGCTTTCATAAGACACTCGCTGTAGTTCGACGCGCGAAGCACTGTGTAGGGCAGCTAGTCCCTTAGAGTCTCAATGACGGGCTGCTGGTTGGTTGCCCAATTTGCGAGAGGGGTGCGTGTGGCTATTGATCGCGAGAAGGGCGTCAGAGTTGTCACCGTTGGTGAGCTGTTAGATGAAGGACTGACGATCCCGTCCTATCAAAGGCCCTACAGCTGGGAGCCTGCCACTGCGCTCCAACTTTTCGACGACATCCGTGAGGCATTTAGGGCAGAAAAAGCTTTGCCAAATGCGGACCAGGCCCAATGGCCTTCATATGTGCTCGGCGCCGTTATCCTCCATAGGGACAATGAGAATGTTCAGATCCACGTTGTCGACGGCCAGCAGCGTCTCTTGACCCTGACAATTTTGCTGGATCTACTTGATGAGGCGAGCGAAGGCCATATCGAGGTCCTGCCGATCGAGCAGGAGGACCCAGCCGCTCGTGTAGTTCTAGTCCGTACGGAGTTGGCCCGTCGTGTCAGACGCATGGAGGAGCCAACTAAAGCTTTTGCTGACTTCATCCGTAGCAACTGCGAAATCATTCGAGTGGAGACGGATGACGCGGACGAGGCTTTTCGGGTTTTCGACTCACAGAACTATCGGGGCAAGTCCCTGCTGCCACACGATTTGCTGAAGGCATACCATCTGCGCGAGATGAGCGACGAGTCTGACGCTATGCGAGAAGCCCTCGTCGAGGGTTGGCAGAATGTCCCCGATGCAGAGCTGGACCGGCTCTTCTCAACGTACCTTTGGCGTATCAAGCGGTGGACGCGTGGACTTTCCGCACCAACTTTCTCAACGCGATACATCGACTCCTTCAAGGGCTTGACACCCAAATCGGCAAGCACGCCTGCCGCGCGCTACCACCTCGCTGCTCAAACCGCCGTGCCTATGCTCGCGGCCTGGGTTGAGCACTCCGATGAAGCGAACCGGATGACCAACCGAACGCGCTTCCAAATCGACGCACCCGTGGTCGCAGGACGGTCCTTCTTCGAGATGGTTACGTTCATGTTGGCAGAATTACGAAGACTCCGCGAAGAGGGCTTCGATGAACAGGACGGGGACGAGGGCAAGGAAAAGTCTTGGGGCCACTTCGCCTCCACGGACGACGACTTTCGCGAGCTCCCATCGCGAGCAAGGTATCGATACGTTTCCGAGCTTTATCTGGCAGCACTGCTCTACTACACAAACAAATTCGGCGACGTCGAGATTCGCGAGGCAAAGAGCCGGTTGTTCACGTGGGCCTACACCCTCCGGACGAGCTACCAGCGGCTTCAGCTAGTCACCGTGAACAACCACGCCAGTTCTTTAGACCACAGTGCATCGGCTTTCGTTCTTCTTCGGAGTGCTGAGACCTCGACCGAACTTCGGCGGTTACGCGTCGAGGTCAAAGGACGAGACGACATCCCAAAGCATGAGCAGGATTTGATGCGCCTCTTGGATAGGTTGGCCGGTTGATGATCAAAAACTTAGCAGCGAATTTGTTTACGGTCGGCGAGCTCTTTGATGAGGTGAAAACGCACTACGAAATTCCAATTTATCAGCGCAACTACGCCTGGGGCGTTGAGCAGATCGAGCAACTCATTGATGACGTGTGGGCGGCAGCACAGGCGGAAGCTGACGATTACTTCTTAGGTAATTTGATAGTGGCCCGGAAGCCTCCCGGCCTCAGGAGGGATGGCGTGGCCTTCGAGGTCGTTGATGGTCAGCAACGATTGACAACCCTTTTGATGCTATTGACGCACCTCGGAGTCGCTCCGAAGGCGCAACTCACGTATCAATCTCGGAGGAACGCGACCCAAGCGCTGACGCGCCTCACGACTTCGGACGATGACGAAGGTGCCGGCATCCACTTGGGCTTTCAGGTGATCAAGTCGCGCATGGCGAAGTTCAGCACCCCCGAAGAACGAGACACTTTTCAGAGATTCCTAGAGGATAACGTGCAGCTCGTGCGAGCGATTCTCCCTGTACAGACCGACTTGAATAAGTACTTCGAGATCATGAACACCCGTGGCCAGCAGCTGGAGCAGGTCGACATTATCAAGGCGCGACTAATGAGTTACCTGCGCAACGAGGCGGGAGAGGTCGAGGACGATAGGGCTTGCCTCGGGTGGGTCTGGGACGCCTGCGCTGAGATGAACTCGTACATCCAAATGGCGCTGACTCCAAACAACACCGACTTGCGAGACGAAATATTTAGTCCGAGATGGGACCGCCTTACGGTTTCGACATTCGATGACCTGATCCTCAAAAGGCCGCAGGTTCACGCCCGGAGTGGCGTGAGCCGGAGTGCGGGCGTGAGCATGGGCGAAGCGCTCCGGCTCTACGCCAGAACCCCTGCGGAGCCAACCGAGGAAGACTCCGAAAGTCGCCGGTTCGAGTCGCCCATCAAGTTCCCAACTTTGCTCCTTCACGCGCTAAAAGTTCTGAGGGAGACGGACGGCGAGGACGACGTCGATGGCCACCTCGATGACGGCAAGTTGATCAAGCTTTTCGAAAGCCATTTCAAACCTCTCTCCGAGACTCAGCGGTCGGACCGGGTCAAGCGGTTTATCGAGGTTCTCCTGCGATGCAAGTTCGTGCTGGACAATTACGTTCTCAAGCGCGAGTTCACGGCAACCAACGCTGACGACGGCGCCTGGTCTCTAAAACGCCTGACCCGGGGAGAGTCAGCCTCTCAACGAGGCAAACGCACTACGGTCAATGCGCGCTTTCCCAACGCCTTCTCGCCCGACAGGGCGGAGTGGGAAGACACCCCCGTTGACGATGCAACACGCGACGTGCTGCTGCTCCAATCAATGTTCCGAGTCACCTACACCTCCCCGCGGACAATGCACTGGATCACGAGAATCCTACGCGAACCGATCATCGGCCTGACGCAGCAGGACGCGGCTCAATCGATCCTCGCCGTCTTAAGGACACACGCGCGCCAGAAGGTGCAGCAAGCATTCTTTGTCGGGTCCCAGCCAGCCGGATTCAATATTGAGCGAATCGTGTTCACCTACCTTGACTACCTGTTGGCAACGGGGGGTGCCGGTCCCGGCTCCCCTCTCGACCCCAACTTCACTTTCGTGTACCGGAACTCCGTGGAGCACTTCTTCCCTCAGTACGCCAACCGAGACGATGACGGCTGGGACCTGGTGACGCCTGATGATAAGGAGCTCCACATGTTGGGAAACCTCGCGCTAGTGAGTGTCAGCACGAACTCCAAATTCAGCAACAACTTGCCCCTGTACAAGGCGAACAAGACAGAGATCGCCAGGCAGAGCACCAAACTTCAACTCATGTCGGACTTGGTCAAGAGCGGAACCACATGGGACAAGACGGCAATTCGCCATCACGACAGGGCAATGGTGAACGTGCTCCGCGAGGACCTACGAGAGGCTGGCTACGATGTTGACATCCACTTTGCGGGTCCTTGACGAGGCCGTCCGAGCCGATTGACTCGGTTCGGGTCTCGCAGTCGCAGGAGGCTCCATGACAGCGCCGGAACGAAGTCCTGTACCTCCAAGCTGCCAGGTTGTGACCCCACATCACCTCTTGATTTCGCCAACTAGGGTAGTCAGCCAACATCGGCAGTAGCCCACTAAAACCGCGGAACCACGACGGTCCGCATTTGGCGCTTTCCGCCAAGTAAGCTTGGGTCTCACACTCGCTCGATTCGCATGGAGCAGATGTACATCTGGTGCCAGCGGATGTACATTTGTTTCCATGTCGACCATCAACATCACTGACGCCCGATCACACTTACCGGAGCTCATCGAAAAGGCCGAGTCGGAGCCGGTATTCATTGAGCGTCGCGGACGTCGGGCAGCAGTTCTAGTATCGCCAGAGCGATATGAGCAGATGCTTGATGCTTTGGAAGAAGTCGAGGACGTTGCGGCATTCGATGCAGCAATGGCGGAAGAAGGGGAGAACATTCCCTGGGTACAGGTGAAGGCGGATCTGGGCTGGGCATGAGTCCCTACCGGATTGAGCTAAGACCTGCGGCCGTCCGCGCACTTAAGAAAATTCATCCTGAGGACAAAGAACGCGTTCAGGGTGCTATCGCGCTCCTCGGCCAAGACCCACGGCCGCCCAAAGCAATTGCCTTGAGCGGCCGCCCAGGTTGTCGGGTCCGTGTGGGTGATTATCGGATCATCTACACCATTCAGGACGACGTGCTCTTGGTAGTGGTCGTCAACCTAGGGCATCGTCGGGACATTTACCAGAAGTGACGTCCGCCGACCTGCAGGCAAACATCGCCACGCGGTAGCTCGGCGGTTGATGTCTGTGCGCTCGGCTCCACGGATAATGAGTCACCGCCGTCGGCCGTGCCAGCACTGGGGCCTCCAAGGCTGCCGTCCCCAGCGGTCTGGCATCCTTCTCTCTGGTGCTGGCCAAGGAAAAGTTGACGGGATCACCACGGTTTCCGCGTGGCCGTGCGATCTGTGGCTTCCGCAACGCGTCACGGCCTTGATGAGGGACTATGGTGAGGAAGTGAATTCCTCCGCTGCAATCCGTGTTACTGCCGTTCGTGTGGCCGAGTTGCTTGCCGAAGGTGAGCTGATGCCGGTCTACGTGCACATCATCGATCACCCCGAGGCGCGCGTGCTGGTGGACACCGGCATGACTCAGCTCCATCCGGCGGTCGCGGACATGGATCCGCGCCTTTACCCGTTGGACGAGCAGGACTTCGACCTCGACAGTGTGGACATCGTAGTCAATACCCACCTGCATTTCGACCATTGCGGAGGTAACCATCTCTTCGCGGGCAAGCCCGTCTACGTTCAGCGTCAGGAACTCGAAGACGCCCGCAACGAAAACGACTACACGATCCCGGAATGGGTGGACCCGCCTGGGATGCACTATGTTCCCGTAGACAGGGAGCTTGAACTGCTTCCGGGGGTGCGCCTTCTTTCGGCACCAGGTCACACCCGGGGGTCAGAGATCGTCGTCATTGGCGGTGACGACGGTCCCACCATCATCGCTGGCGATACAGCAGTTTGGTTCGGTGAACTTGATAACCCTCGCACGGAGGGGCAGCTGCTGGTGCGCTCTTTGCACCCTGAAATGGTTTGGCTGACACACGCGCACACGCCATGGAGGCCTGGAGCCATAGCCTCTCCATGAACCACCGCTTTCCGGCGAACACTGGGACTCCTCAGCCGACATAGGCCGTCATGCGTACTGAAACGAGGATTCCCGGGAGTTCGACGCCCAGCTTGGCCACATACCGTGCCGGAGGGTCAACCGGAAACCATCGCGCGTACTCCTCATTCAATCCCGCGAAGTCTGCAGGACGACTAAGCAGCACGCCGACCTCAACGACGTTTCCCAAGCCTGCACCCGCTGCCTGAAGGACGGCCTCGCAGTTCGCAAGAGCTTGGCGCGTCTGATCCTGAATGCTGTCGCCCTCGAGGTCGCCAGCGGTCAGATCGATACCTACGATCCCCGAGACAAACACGAACGGCCCCGCCTTAACGCCCTGGCTGAAGAATGGCGAACTCGGCACCGTGGCTGATGTAACGATCTCCCTCGTCATGACCGGTCCTTTCCCTGCCCACATGGATGCTGGAAGCAGAATCACAGTCATCACCGAATAGCGCAACCCTTGATGCCCCCTATAGTCCATAACTGCCTCGCTCACGGAGACCTTCTGGCGAAGCAGAAGGGTCCCGCGCCGGGTATACGAGACCCCAGGGGCCGCGTCATCAACGTCGCCAGTCACATCAAATAATCCTGTGACCTCGCGATTAACCCTGCTGCGCCGCCCACTCCTCGACCCTGCGGTTGCTTTCCTCTTCAGAAAGGTCTTCGACGCGGGTCATGATGGACCAGCGGACGCCGAAGGGGTCGCGGATACTGGCGTAACGGTCGCCCGAGACAAAGGTGGCCAGTGGCTCGAGGATGATGGCTCCGGCCTCATTTGCCCGCTTCACCACGCTGTCTGCGTCCTGGCAATAGAAGCCCAGGGAGTAGCAGTCGTTTTCACCCTCCGGCGCGGGGACCAGGTGGTAGTCGGGGTTGGGTTCCCCTAGCTGGAGGCGGCCGTTCCCAAAGTCGAGATCTGCATGGACCACTACCCCGCCCATCTCGGTAGCGGCGACTACGCGGGCGCCGAAAACGTCCCTGTAAAAGGCGATCGCTTCCCTGGCGCTGGTCACAGCGAGGAACGGCGTGAGGCTCGTCAGGCCATTCGGAACCCCGTGCGTGGTGTGCTCTCCGTGGGCGGCAATGGTCGATTTCCTGCTTGTAGTATCTGTCATGTCGTTGACGCTACATGCGCGTCAGCGGCGGCGCTTGAAAATTCGCGACAGCCCAGGGGGACTTATGGAGAGGTCATTCAAGGGGATCCTTTACCCGGCCCGGCTTCCCACTTTCCACCGCCTTCCAGCGCCGGACCCGGTGGCCGAGCTCATCCAGTGGTTCTGGATGCCCGAGTGGAACATCGAGCCCGGCCGCACGTCCCGCCAACATCTGATTGCACATCCCGGTTCCAACCTCGTGGTAGAGCTGGATGGCGTCGTCTTCTCCGGGCCAACCACCCGGGCGTCCCACCGGGACTTGACCGGACACGGCTGGGCGGTCGGTGCACTGTTGCGTCCGGCAGCCGTGTCGCTGTTCACTGACGACCCCTTCAGCCTGTGCGACATGGAGGTGGCTGTGGTCGCAGAAGACCTGCGCCGTTCCGTCTCGGAGGCCATGACAACGTACGACGGCGATGCGCGCCGCGGACGAGCAGTGAATGCCTTTGCCCGGTGGCTGGCTTGCTTCGCAGGGCCTGCGGTATCTGAGGAGTCATTGCTGGCCAACCGGCTGATGGACGTCATTGGTTCGGACGGCTCTGTAGTCCGCGTCGAGGATGCGGCGTCTGCACTGGCGGTCTCGCAACGGACCTTGCAGCGCGTGGCCAAGAAGTACATCGGCCTCAGCCCTGCCGCCATGATCCGCCGTCGTCGACTTCAGGATGCTGCTGACCGGATCCGCCTGGATGCTTCAGCGGATCTGGCAGCGGTAGCTGCCGAGCTTGGGTACGCCGACCACGCACACCTCACTAACGACTTCCGGAGGTACCTGGGTTTGCCGCCGAGCACATACCGGCGCGTGGTCTCAGGTAGGCACCACGACGGGTAGCTCGACCCGACGCTGACGAGCTGTGCTTTTTCCCGCTCGGGGGCGGACGGGTATTCGCCTCACAGCCGCAGCAGGTCCGCTCAGACCAGCCAGCGCCACCAGCGTGGCTGCTCCGGTTCCGGCGTCGGTTCCGGTTCCGGCTCCTCGCCCAGGGCCAGCGCGGCCTCGACGATGTCGTCCGCGGTGAGCGTCATGACGGCCTCACGATCGAGCGCGTCGAAACTCTGTTCCCCGTCTAGCGACAGCCGCAGCGCCTGGCGGTTGAGCGCCTGCTCGAACAGGGTGCGGGCGAACCGTGCGTTACCGGAGTCCTCGCCCGCGTGGAGCCCGGTGAGGATGCGGCGCAGCATCTGTTCCGCACCCGGCTCCAGCGTGTACTCGTGCTGGGCCAGCATCTGGTGGAAGATCGTCTGGAGTGCGTCGACAGAGTAGTCGGGGAACGTGATCTCGCGGGCGAACCGGGAGCGCAGTCCGGGGTTCGAGAGCAAGAAGGACTCCATCAGCCGCGGGTACCCGGCCACGATCACGACCAGGCGGTGGCGGTGGTCCTCCATCCGCTTCAGCAGGACCTCGATCGCCTCGGGGCCGAAGTCCATCCGGCCGTCCTCCGGGGCCAGCGCGTAGGCCTCGTCGATGAACAGGACGCCGTCCAGCGCACGCCGGATCACCCGGTCGGTCTTGATGGCGGTCGCGCCGACATACTGCCCCACCAGGCCCGAACGGTCGACCTCGACCAGGTGGCCTTTCTGCAGGAGACCGACCGCGCGGTACATCTCGGCCAGGAGCCGGGCCACGGTGGTCTTGCCCGTGCCCGGGTTTCCGAGGAACACCAGATGCTGTGATGTGGCCACCTCCGGCAGGCCGTGCGCCTTACGGCGGGCCTGGACCTGGAGCAGTGCGACGAGGCCCCGCACCTGTTCCTTCACAGTCTCCAGTCCGACCAGCGCGTCGAGCTCGGCCTGCACCTCGGACAGCGGCCGGGCCGGTCCGGGCCTCGGGCCGATGAGATCGCCGACCAGGTCGTCGACGCGCTCCGAACTGGGCAGCTTGAGCTGATCGGCCAGGTGGCCGATGGTTTGGCGCAGGTCGTCGAGCGGATTGCGGCTGGCAGCCATGCATCCACTGTAGTACTCGACTCCCGACAGGGGTGGGGTCTGAAGCGCTGCCTTTTCTGCAGCCCCCGCGGGTCATACACGGGAATCGTTCAGGCCTACAACAACGGCAACAGTCTGCCAAGCGCTCAGCCGTAATTTCTCAGAACAGCGGCCAGGGCACGGCCGACATTTCACCGCTTGGGGCCGGAAACCTTGCTGCCAACCGCAACCGGGCGCAGCGTGCGGCAAGCGCGGACACTTCTTCGACGCTGAGCAGGTCCGTCAGGTTCCGGCCCAGCTCACCGTGCAGTCCTTCGCTGACACGATCAATGCCGCCACGCTCCTCTGCGGTCAGTGCGTCTCCCAGCCACCCCCACAGCACCGTGCGCAGCTTGTGGTCACGGTGGAAGGTGAGCCCATGGTCCACGCCGTGCCGGTGTCCGTCTGACATGGCAAGGATGTGATCGCCTTTACGGTCGGCGTTGTTGACGACGACGTCGAACACCGCCATGCGCCTGAGCTCCGGCGTGTCCTCGTGTATGAGGGCGACCATCTGCCCCTTCTCATCCTGACCCTCGAGGACGTGTTTCCACCCGGTCTCCGGTACGTCGTCCGCCGCGACGAGGTCCACCGCGTTCTGGCCGGGGTCCTTTTCCTGCCACAGCTGCACCATTCCTTTGCCTAAGGGACCATCGCGGAGCCAGGTGCGCGGCACCACGTTCCAGCCGAGGACCTCGGAAACCAGGTAGGCGGCGACCTCCCGGTGGGCAAGGAAGCCGTCAGGAAAATCCCACAGGGGCTTCTCCCCAGCTATCGGCTTATAAACGACCCCGGTGTCACCGATACTGCCCAGGAAGGTGGCGTTCGACGCCGTCGTGATGCGCCCGGTGAGCGTCAGCTCGGCAGTCAGCAGGTCGGATGCCGGCATCAGGCCTCGGGCAGGGTGCAGACGTGCCCTTCGGCGTCCATGGGATAGCCGCAAAGCGTGCATGCGGGCCGCCCGGCGCCCACCACCTCCCGGGTCCGCTTGGCAAAGGCGCGGGCGGTGCCAACCGGCATCCGCAACAACAACATTTCGGGCACGTCAGCGCCGTTCCCATCAAGCGCTTCGTCGTTGTCATCAGCATCGACTTCGATGATCGGATATGCCTCGATGACCACCTGCGCCGTGGCAGGGTCCCAACCCAGGGTCATGGCTCCGGTCCGAAACTGCTCCGTAACCGGCTCGAGCTGGTCATTGTCGACGAGTTCTATGGGAGTACCCGTGGGAACGCTGAAGGGGTTGCCATCGAGGGTGATGAGCTGATCGAGGATTTCGTCGATCTTCTCCGCGAGCTGGGCAGACTGCTGCTTCTCCAGGGCGATGCTCACAGTTTGCTTGCCTGTGCGTACCTGCAGGTAGAACGCGCGCTCCCCAGGAGCGCCGATAGTACCGATGACAACCCGGTCAGGCCAGGCAAACTCGTGAACAAGTGTGGGCATGTCAGTATTTTAGGCCATGACCTTTACGGCGCTGTTTGCCCTGCCCCGCCGCCCACCGGCGCATCGCCAGAGTTGATGCCTTTCGACAGCCACGACAGGTCCCCAGCATCAGTGTTCGTCGCATAGACACTCGGCCGAACAGCACCATAGTGGACGATCGATACGGAGGCAGGGCCCACGTTAATGCGTTGGAACAGATCCAGGTGCATACCGAGCGCGTCGGCCAGGATGGATTTGATGATGTCACCGTGGCTTACTGCCACCCAGACGGCTCCTGGCCCGTACTCGGCTTCGAAGGCTGCATCGTGGCGTCGGATTGCGGCTACCGACCGCGACTGCATCGCCGCCATGGACTCACCGCCGGGAAATACGACGGCGGACGGCTGGGACTGCACAGCAGCCCACAGATCCTCGGTGGCGAGATCATTGAGCGTCCGGCCCTGCCACAGGCCGTAATCGCACTCGGTGAGATCGGGATCGGCCGGCGAGCAAGGATTGCCAGCCTGGCGCTCGAGGATCAGCTGGGCGGTTTGCTGACAGCGCTCGAGGGGGCTCGATACCACCCCAGCCAAGGGCACCACCGCGAGCCGGTCTCCGGCCAAAGCTGCCTGCTCGCGCCCGATCTGGTCCAATCTGACGCCGGCCGCCCGGCCCGCCAGCAGTCCAGCGGCATTCGCTGTGGTGCGGCCGTGCCGCACGAGGATAACTGTCGCCATCCATCCAGCCTAACCAGCATCCTTCGCCGAATCCCGCCGGCGCGGTTGATTCCGGCTCCGCGGTTACCGGTGCAGGTGTTCCGGCCAGTCTTCCGGTACCTTGTCTGCCGGTGCGGGTGCCGGTTGCTCCGGTGGCCTGGATTGAGGATCCGGAAGCCGCGGGCCGCGGAAGGACTTCTTCGTGGTGTGATCGTAGAACCAGTCTTCCCCAGGTTCAAAGGACCGCATGACAGGGTGCCCGACGGTTCTCGCGTGGGCACTGGCGTGCTGTGAGGGCGACGAATCACAGCATCCGATGTGGCCGCACTCTGCGCAGCGGCGAAGATGCAGCCACCATCCTGGGCCTTCACCGCTAAGGCACTCCAGGCACCCTGTTCCACTGGGTGCGGCGGTGAGGCTGATTCCTGGGATGGGGCGGTCCTCCATGGGGTTTTCCATTTTTACCGCTCCGGTTCTGCTCGAGTCATCGCGCCTGCCCGCCGTCGGGAGCTATTTTGGCAGAATCTCCGGGCCCTTGGAATGGCAACATCGAGGCGACAACCGGGGGCTGATACAACTCCGGCCGAAGGACCTTTCCGGAGGGAACGGGGACTCCTTGTCCCTAATGGCCGGGCGCGAGTATCGTGAGCGCCACCGAACCATTGAACCGGAAAGACGGCGGCCATGGATCACCCGGTTCCGATCATGCTGATTGCCACCACCGACCCGACCTCGCGGCGCATTCTTGGAGATGAGTTACGTCGGCGCTACGGTGCCGACTACGAGGTGGTGACCTGCGCCGACCACGCCCACGGGCGGGCTGTGCTTGAGGGGCTTCGGCGCTGGAATCGCCCGGTAGCCCTCATACTTGGGTGCTACGGACCGGATGACCGCGGTGGACTCGATTTCCTGCGACGTGCCTACGGTTACCACCCGGCCGCCAAGCGTGGTGTTGTGGTGACATGGGGTGACTTCGCCAGCGCCCCCACTGTATTCCGGGCGATCGCGCAGGGGTACGCCGAATTGGTGATCATACGTCCCGAACGACTGCGCGACGAAGAATTCCATGGGGCGATTACCGACGCCCTCGACGACTGGCATCTTGCCCAGGGGGTCGGGTTCGAGGCGGTCCGGCTAATCGGGGAGGTCGGCGACGAAAGGACCCATACGTTGCGCGACTCCTTGAGCCGAAACCACATCCCGGTGGGCTTCCACCCTGTTGGGTCCGAGACAGCGGAACGGACGCTGGAGAGCCTGAACCTGCGCGACCCCGTGCTGCCGGTTATGGTGCTGGAGTTCACCGTCCCACCCATTGTCCTCGAGAACCCCAGCGACCTGGAGATTGCCGAAGCGATGGGGGTGACGCGACCGCCACCGGCGGACAAGGTCTTCGATGTGGTGGTCGTGGGAGCCGGTCCCTCCGGTCTTGCGACCGCCGTTTATGCCTCCTCCGAGGGTCTTTCCACCATGGTGGTGGAGGGAGAGGCTGTGGGAGGCCAGGCCGGCACCAGCTCCTTGATCCGCAACTACCCTGGCTTCTCCCGCGGTGTGAGTGGCGCCCACCTGGCCTTTCGCTCGTTTCACCAGGCCTGGACTTTGGGCACGGACTTCCTGTTCCTGCGGAAGGTGGAGGGTGTCGGCGTCGATGGAGCATTGTATGCAGTGTCGATTTCCGATGGCAGTGTGGTGCGATGCCGCACAGTGGTGGTTGCAACCGGCGTGGACTACCGTCGCCTCGGCATACCTCAGTTGGAGGATCTGGTCGGCAGAGGCGTTTTCTACGGGGCAACTGTCTCTGAGGCGCCGTCGATGGCCGGAAAGCACGTCTGTGTCGTGGGTGGCGGCAACTCGGCCGGACAGGCGGTCCTGCACCTTGCGAAGTACGCGAAGAAGGTGACGCTGCTGGTGCGCGGACCTACCCTTTCGGTCAGTATGTCCGAATACCTCATTTCCCAACTTGAGGCCACCCGGAACGTAGCGATCCGCTTTAGCGCCGAGATCGTGGGGGTCAGCGATCGGGACGGATTCCTTGCTGCCGTCAAGGTCGCCGCATCCGGAGCCGTCGGATCGACCCCGAGTGAGGAGATCGAAGCCGGCGGCTTGTTCGTCCTGATCGGATCGGTGCCGCGGACCTCCTGGCTGCCCGACACCGTCAAGTGTGATCCAGCCGGTTTTCTGCGCACGGGCACCAGCCGGGAAGTCAGTGACGCCGGGTCCGCCAGGCCGGACAGGCCGCCGTTGGCGCTGGAAACCAGCATGCCCGGCATTTTCGCGATCGGCGACGTGCGGTTCGGTTCAATCAAAAGAGTGGCTACCGCAGTGGGGGACGGCGCCACCGTGGTCTCGATGCTTCACACTTACCTGGCCGAGAACCCACTGCCTGCCTCGCCCCCTGCACCTGGTGGGGCAGCCGTGCTTGAGGAGCGGCCCGGTGATGTCCCCTTCGGCTGAGGTCGCACCGTTGCTTCCGCCGATGCGGTGGCTGCTCTACGTCGCTGCATTCCTAGTGTTTCTTGCCGGGCTGGTGCTGTTCGTGTTTCCGCTCCGGACTGCTGAGTTCTTCGCGTGGACAGTCAATCCGCCCATGACCGCGGTCTTCCTCGGGGCGGCATACTGGTCGGCCGCCGGCCTGGAGGTGACAGGCGCCCGCTCGGCGGGCTGGGATTCAGCGAAGCTTGCCGTCTGGCCCGTGTTCATCTTCACGGCGTTGACCCTCGGAGTCACCCTGCTTCACCTCGATCGCTTCCATCTGTCACCGAACACTGCCCCCACTGCCCAAATAGCCACCTGGGCGTGGCTGGCAATCTATGCCATGGTGCCCGTGGCGATGCTCGTCATCAGCAGGATGCAGGTCCGGTCTCTACGTTCTGTGCGAGAATCCGTCAGCGCGGGACGGCCAGTGCTACCCCCTGCGCTCCGGCTGCTCCTGGCGGGAATCGCGGGTGTTTTGCTGTTGTTCGGCGTGGCGCTCCTGGCAGTACCCACTCTCGCTGCGGCATGGTGGCCGTGGACACTGTCCGAGCTCACAGCGAGGGCGATTGGAGCATGGCTGGTCGGTCTGGGGTGGGCGGCCGCACAAGGTCAGTGGAGCCGCGACCTCCGCACCGTCCGCCCCGTGGCCCTGACCTCCGTTGCCTTCGTCGTTCTGCAGGCACTTGCCCTGCTGCGCTATGGGGACGCCCTGACATGGCAGAGCGCACCGGCGATCGGCTTCGTAACCGTACTACTTGCCATCGGCGTGGCCGGCGGATGGGCACTCGCACTATCCCGTTCGCCGGTAACCCGGACCTGAATTACGTAAAGGGCCTCCCGATGGCTCACCTCAGCCTGTGGGTTGCCCGTGCGATCACTGCAGGCATGGCGCAGCGTTGAGCACGGATTCCGGCAAGATTCGGTGCTGCCCTGCCAATCGCCATTAGCCGAGGACAGAGGGCCCTAATCTCTGGTTCATGCGACATGCGAGCAACCGGTCATGACCGCCGAACACACACCTATCCGCCTCGGGCAGCGCGTGCCCGGGCAAGCAGTCATCGAGGAGCTCATGGCGGTCCAGAGCTCAGAGATTCCGGGTTCGCTAGGAGCGGCTGTGGAGGAACCGCGCTATACCGTCTTCTCCCGGGGAGAGCCCGATGTAGACAAAGTCTGGAGGATCACCGGGCACTGGTTGTGGCTTCTGCGCGCCTGTTTTCCATTTCGGTGGCAGTTGCCCTGGCCAGTGGGGTGGTTCCCAGTCCTGGTGTTCGCTTTTGTAGTGCCTGCCGGTAGGTGAGGTCCAGCCAGGTGGTGCGGTTTTGGTGGCCGGGGTGGGTTTCCAGCCGCTGGTGTGCCGTAGCTTGTGGTGTTTGGGGCAGGGCTGTCCCAGATTCGATATCCCGGTAGTGCCGCCCTGGTGCCAGGTGAGGATGTGGTCGGCTTCGTTGTCGAGCGAATTGTTGCTGCATCCCGGAAAGGGGCATTTGCCATCCCGCAACCTAAGCCAGTTCCGCATGGCCTGACTGATCCGGTACTTTGTCCGGCCGATCTCCAGCGGCGCCCCGTCCCTCGGGTCCACCAGGACCCGGTAAAACGAAGCGGCCCCGTCGGCGACGAGTTGACGTGCCATCGACGGCGGGACCGGGCCATAGCCGTCCAGCATTGCCGGCTCGTCCGTTAATCCCAGGAGGGAGAAAACCGGAACGGTGACCAGCACCTGCGCCCGGATCGACGACGACGGGCCACCCGTTCCTGCGACGACCCCGGCGCTGTCGCCACCACCGACGCTTTCATCGGCACCTACCGAAGTGTTGCCGCTGCTGAGAATCGCTGTGGAGAAATTATCGGCCTTCAATTGGGCCAGGGTACGGGGCTCGTCCGGTCCCTGCATCCCCCGTGCGATGGCCGTGAGCCGGTTCCAGCCCGCCAAGGCATGCTGGGCAGGCAGGTAGGCCGAGAGCCAGGCCATGCCGTCCCGATCCGGCCGGTATTCCACCCGCCGGTCTGCCACACCCCTGGCGTGGCGCTTCTCGATGGATTCGGCGTGATGGCGTTCCCGCCAAGTCCTGGCCTTAGCTTTGAACCGGTACGCCGGCATCTCCCCGATGGTTGCCGCGTTGGCCGGCTTCGGTACCTCCTGGTCAAGGAAGTGGGCTTCCAGGGCCGCCGCACCGGCGGGGTCAAGGCTGACCGTTTCATCCACCATGGCCAGGGCATGCTGCCAGGTAATCGTCCCGGACTGCAATGCCGAAAGGGTGGGCGGCAACTCCTTGCACAGGGCGTGGGACGCGGCCAGGAACGCACCCGCTGCCCGGGAACCGAGGGCCAGGAGGCAGCCGATTTCCGCGGCGACGGCCATTTCCTGCGCCTGAACCGGCGCGTCCGGCGCTATGGCCTCGGCGGTATCCGCATACTTCACGGCAGCCCGGGCCTTCAAACCCGCGAGCCCGGCTTCCACCACCCGCGCCCCGGCAAGAATGTCCAGGCACCCATCAGCCAGTCCGGCCAGCGGATCAGCAACCGAGAATGACTCTGAACCACAGCCGTCCACCTCGGCATTGAGCACAGCAAGGGAGGACTTGATGTCCTCAAACGCCTTCGCCACCGCTGCTTTCCCCATAAAACAATCATTGCAAGGGGGTCTGACAATTTCTGTCAGCTGGCCAGTCGGCCGACGGAAAAGAGTCCCGGAACTCGATGCTGAAAGGTCAATGCCCGGGCGTTTCGCGTGTTTCCCAGTTTTAGATCTATACCCCTCGCAGCAACAAGCGCTGGCAGAACTGGGCCTGGCGGAAGCACGCGACGACGATGAAGCGGAAGGGCCGAAGACTGTATCTGCCCGATGAACGGGTCCTCCCGTGCGGCATCCTAGATAGGTTCTTTGGCCAGCGCCTTCGTCTTGGCCGGTGTTTCGCGGCCGAGGCGCTCGTCGAGCGTCACTCGCAGTCTGGCGGCTGCCACCTGGACACGATGCTCGGCGGGGGTGGCGTTCTTCTTGACCGGCTTCGCAGGGGTGTTCCGGGGAGTATGGACAAACCGATGTTCAGACGACGCTGCACTCATGGTCCAACCTCCTTGGCTTTGTCTTTATCCGTCGTTCCATTCTCGCCTAAGTTGTCAGCGGCGTCCACGAACGGCCCTTCCGGGTCAAAGTCACCTTCGTCCGCAATGTCGTCCCCGTTCTCATCACCCGAGACGCTTTTCCAGGCGATATCAAACAACTCGAGCTCCTCGTCGCGCGCGAGCTCGCTGCGGGCGAGAACTTCAAGTGTTGCCAGTCCCAAGGCCTTCGTTCCTTCATCGCCGTCCAATGCCCGGTCCAGCGCCCACTGGGTTCGCCGCCACCATTCCGCCCGGCTGTCGGCTGCAGTTTTCTGCGTCAAGGCCTGGGCATCGGCTTCACGTTTCTGGTTCAAGGCAGTTTTGTCGGCCGCGGTGCGCTGCTTAAGCGTGCGCCAGTTGATGTAGAAAGCCAGCAGCGCAGCGATGAGAACGGCCAAGGGTCCCAGCCCGGCGAGGATCGCCCACCACTCGGCCGGCCCCGAGTGGACTACCACATCGAGCGCGCTGGGGGAGGGAGCAGGAGTCACTCGACCAGCATAGGCGCGGGCAAGGGCGTCAACCGCGAGGACGCCCCAGTCTCACTCGATCTCGTGCTGCCAACCCCAAAATGGAACGCCGACGCCATCGAGGAGGGGCGCTCCACTCCCAAGCCAGCACACCGCCGTCGGACGGCTTGGGTGACCTCAGCTAATACCTGGCCCACCCGAGTGGCCGCGTACTCCCTGGCTGTGGCGGCGACGGCGGGCGGCCTATGCACAGAACGTCGGCGGAACATCATCTTGAAGACATGTGGACGCAACCTTGCGCGAGCACCATTGGGCTTAGGAGCAGTGCGACAAAGGAAAGGACGATGTCATGATCAGCAAGGAGCAGGCTGTTATCGGTTCTTGTGTTGAACTCGCACCAGGAGACGCCATCGAAGCGTTCTATGGGAACACTCTTGTCCACCGCGGACCGGTCACGGAGATCGCGCCGCAACATGGACTGTTCTGGATCCTGGACACTTTGACGGGGAGCCGTCGCCTTCTGGACAGCTCCGAACTCGAGATCGTGCGTTTGCCCCCGCACTACCGTGAAGTCCTGGTAGGGGCGCCTGTTCGCTAGGAACACACCAACCATGCTGGACTAGCCGAATGATCCGGTGCCCATCGACAGACACCGGCGAGGGGAATAGTCTTGGCCCGTCCAACATGACCGACAATGATGACGGTAAAGACCGGCCTAAGCCAGCTCGGGATTTCAGGAGTTCACTTTGGTCAAGTCTGCAGAGAGCGTGGTCATAGACCGGGGAGTTGCCGAGGTTTCAATAAGTCGCGGACCTTCGCAACGAACCGAACTGGCATGTTGACATAGCCTCCGTGCCTCCGGAAACCGATCCTGTTCCTGTCATCGGCAAGGTTTATCCCTTGAAATTCAAACCCTTCATGGGGCAGACCAACGGCACCTTCACCGCCCTTGCCAACGGCGGCCAGGTGCTGACGGCCATCCTCGGCGGACGGTGACTTGGCCCCTGGACGGGCGGGCTCCTGCGGTCGGGGCCGGAAGGACTTCCGGAGCCAGGGAGCTCTCGAAAGTGGCATGGCGCCGTCGAAATCAGTAGCGTCGTTCCGGCAAGTATTCTCCAGCAGTTAGGTACTCCTTGGGCAAGAACAGCAAGAACCGGCGCCAGGACAAGGGTTCGGCGGGAAAACGCCGCCCAGGACCGGTCTCCCTCAGTTCTTACCGTGCCGCCCGGGCGTTGGATGCCTTGGCGCCAGCCTATGTCCAGTGGTTCGACGACGGCGCGCCCGGAGCGGGCGCTGCCGCCCTACAGTATCTGAAGCTGATTGAACCCACAGTCAGCCGTTATTTAGAGGCTACAGCTGCCGCGGACGTGACAAACCTCGATCCTGCCGGCCTGGCCAACGCTGTCGCGGAGGAAGTTACCGCCACCGTGAGTGCCCAGGCCCCCGGAACCGTGGAGGCAGAACAGGCTGCTCTTATCGTTGACTCTGTCCACAGCTACCTCGAGTTTCTGTCTGAAACCGGCCGGTGGACGGGGACGGCGGAGCAGTTGGCCGAAGCGCTGGACTTCTTCGACAGCCTCGCCGACGGCGACACTGGACAGGAGTCCATAGAGATTCCGGACATTCCCGAGGAGCAAGCACTGGAAGCTTTCGCCGAACTGCCTCTGATCCGGAAAGCAACAGCATTGCTCCGGTGGATCGGTGACGGGAAGCCCGTTACCGGAACTGGCGCCCTTCGTCTGCGGGACATCGAGGAGGCGGCTGCCTGCGTCGGCGTGCAGGCCAAGGGCAGTACAAAGAAGGCGGATCCGGCCGGCGATGTCCTCACCGTGCGAAGCATGTACGAGGTGCCCCTGCTGGCCGAGATATGGGCCGCTCTCGAGGCCGCGGAGCTGATTGAGATTAAGCCGACGAAGGTAGTGCCCTTCGAGGATTCCGGACAATTCCTGAGCGGCGGCGTTGGGGAGCAGCTGGATGAGTTCATCTTGTTCACCTCGTGTTTTCTGAACCAGACCGTGCTCCGGCTCGATCCCGAAGAGCCTTGGGAGCAGACCATCGCCGCCCTGCAGGTATCGGTGCTGCTGGCGGCGGCCAGGCCGGAAGCGCCGTTGGTGGAACGTGTTTTGGCTGCCCCTGACCAGGCCCCGGAAGAGGAGAAGGCGGCAGCCGAGGTGCTGACCAAGGTGGCCATGGGCCGGCTCGAGGAACTTGCGGAGCTTGGGCTGCTGACCATTGACACCCATTTCCGGGTGCCCCCGGTGCTGATCCGCTGCGTCGCGGATACTTTTGACTATCCACCTCTGCTGGCGGAGCTGGGTCTCGAAGAATCAGTCGACGACGATGAAGTAGACGCGGCGGACTTGGGAAGCCTGGTTCTTTCCTAGAAGCTGGTCACCAGTTCGCCGAGCACCTCTTCGAGCCTGGTCGGGTCCGTGGCGTCGTAGTAGTGCGCACCGCTGGCCCTGGCGATTTCCAGCAGAGTGGGGACGTCGGCGTCGGGTCCGTATGCGAGCGTAAAAACAAGCACCGGCGTCGAGTGGTTCTGATGGCTCAACTGTTCGGAGAGCCCGCCGAGGTCTCCGGGGTGGCGGGTATCGTTCTTGCCGTCGCTCAGAAGCACGATGGTGTTGATGTAGGCGTCTTTGTAGTCCTTGGCTTGATCGCCGGCGAAGCGGCTCACCGCCTCGAACAGAGGCGTAGCCTCCACGGACTTGAGCTCATTGAGCTTGGCGATGAGGTCCTGTTTATTGGTCTTGAAGGGGGCTACCGGGCTCACGATGCCCGGCTCCAGGGGGCCGTCGCCCACATGGGAGAAAGCGGCGAGCCCAACTTCATCCTCGCCTGTGAAATGGTCCAGAGCCTTGATAACTGCGTCCTTGGCACGTTGCAGCTTGGTCACCCCGGGTTCCTGCACCATGGACTCCGAGACATCAAGCAGGAACAAAGCCCGGGCCCGCTTGCGGACCTCGGGGAAGCTGTCCTGCATGGCAACAAGTGCCTCCGCCTTGGGCATTGGCAGCGGCTGGAGCGTCTCAGCGTACCGTCCGGTTTTCGCCACCCCAGCATCCAGCTTGCCCTGGATGGACCGGTACCCGGATGCCTGAACCACGTGTTGGCCCTGTTCCGTCACTGCGAACGCGAGAAAATCCTGGGCCGCCTGGCGCTGTTGGCTGCCCACCCAGTCCCCGTCAAGGGTCACTGCCGGGTTGTCCGCCACGTGCACGCCGTCGTTGGGGTAAATGGCGTCGAGGGGCTCCTTGGGCGCGGGACCGGATTTCTTCGTTTTCCCGTCTTCGCTGACCACCCCCCGGTTGTAGTCCCAAACAGATTTTTCGTCCACGATGACGGCGGAGAGAAATTCGGAGACCTTCCCGGCGTTGTCAGCCTCCCTGGCATGCCACAGAAAATGCTCGGGCGTGGCCATGTAGTGGCTGGTGCCCAGTTCCACGGCGCGCACCTTCTCCAGCAGGGACGGTGCGTCCAGATCCATGTCGTCCAGCCCGCCTACGCTGCCGCCGGCGGCACCGTAGGAAGCAGCAAGCGCCATTAAGCCCGACGTCGAGATGAGCGGACTGGCCTTGCCGAACTTGAATTTCCCCCAGTCGCCATGGCCGAGGCGCTCCCAGACGTCCTGCTCCCTGGCCATTTTGAAGACGTCGGACCACGACGGCGGATTGTTGTCCCAGCCCAGGGCTTGGGTCATCGTCGCCGGCATCGCCACGACGATCGCACTGCGGGCGAGGCTCATTCCCTCCTGCGGGACAGGGCTTCCGCTGGCGCCTTCCCTTGCGATTCGTAACCACGCGGAGGAGTCCGGCAGCCAGATGGAGGGCCTGTCGCCTGCCGGAACACCGGGGAACTGCGCAGCAACCTTGCGGGCAGCGAGTCCCGATTTTTCCTGCATCACCGTTGGCGTCACACATTTGCCGTCCACGCTGCGGGGTCTCGCCGTATATTCGGATGCCAGGGCCCGGACCATCTCGGCGTTTTCCAGCGAGGTGAGGATGTTCAAGGGTATACAGGGAGAGGCGCCGGCGACGGCGGCAGGAGAGTCCTGCGCCAGAGGTTCGCCTTCTGAAGGTGTGCCGCCATTCCCGGCTGAAGTGCCGCCCTCGCCTGAACCGCCGGGGAAGATCACCGCCCGCAGCAGGAATGCGCCGCCAACAATAAGAAGTGCCACGGTGGCCGCCGCGGCCACCCAGATCCAGCGCGGATAGCTCAAGTCAGGTGAAGCGTGTCGGCGGCCCATGTTCGTTTCCTTTGAAATCCGCCCGGTTTCCCGGTGTGAACGCAAATTATGAAACTGGCCCGCGGCAGTTACACCGCGGGTGCGCCTAGCCCCCCGCCCGGATGCCCCCACAACTGGATACGCATTTTGAGGATAACCCCGACGGGCGTCATGTGAGTGTTGTGATTCAGATACTTGATTGAATTTTCAGGGTTCGGGTCCTGGCCAGGTTCCCGTGCTCAATCCGCAGGAGCCTTCACCCGCGGATCCTCCTGACGCTCAGTTTGTGCCCATTTGCGGACGTCCGGTCCGTGGCCCTGCGGATGCGGCGCCAGGGCCTGTGGGCATGGCTGCGGCCCTCCGGGGAATCGGGAGCCGAAGCTACCAATGAGGAACCATGCCTGCGGCGCCGCAACCGGAGGAGTACGAATACGGTCAACCCCAGCCAGGCGAAAGCCGCACCGAAAATCAGCATCATTGCCGGGATCGTATCCATGCTCAAGTGTAGGTGCGAGTCCGGAAGGACGTCCTACTCGTTTCGTGGGGTGCTGACTACTCAGATACCCGGCGTGGGAGCGCGGAGTACCTGCATCCTGAGGCGTTGTTGACAGAACGCCTGCCCGGGACTTTTGCAGGGTCCAACCGGCACAGGTTCCACCAGACCGGAGCAAGGAAGGCAGGAGGCTCAACGGGTTTACCCTGAATCATGAATGAGCAGAACGTCACGTGGCATACCCGGCACAAGTCTTCACTGACCAGGGGAGAGCGGGCGGCCGACTACCTGCGAAACGGCATGGGCAGCTGGCCCTTCGTCGGGGGATTCATCCTCTTTATGGTCCTGTGGGCCACCGTCAACACCTTCGCGATGGCCAGTCGGGCATGGGACCCCTACCCCTACATCCTGCTGAACCTGTTTCTATCGATGCTGGCTGGTCTTCAGGGCGCCATTCTGCTGATCGCAGCCAAACGCCAGGATGCCATCGCTTCTGCCATGGCCCAGCACGACTACGACACGGATATGGAGGCGAAGAGTGAAATCGAAGAACTCACGAAGATCAATGAACAACAGCTTCTGATCCTCCGTGAACTTCAGTCGCTGGCCAAGGGCATCGGCAGGGTGTAAGGGTGACGCTTCCCGCGTAGCAGGTACCTGTGCCGGCTGAGAGCAGCAGTGACCAAAGGCCCTATTGGCAAGGGTGCTGGCGTGGTTGAGTGGCCCTCATTCAGGAGGACGGATGCAGTGTGATCACGAACCTTGGCCGCCACAGGCTTCTCTGGGTGCTTATCGGCATCTTGGCGCTTTCGGCAGCAGTCACAGGCGTAGCTGTTCCCGGCATTTACTCCCGCATCGTTTCCCCTGAGCTGTTACCCGGCGCCTACGCCCAGGACCTCATTTCAGCGGTTGTTTCGGTTGCGTTGATTCTCCTTGCCTGGACGAGCCGGGACGGCCGGCCAAAGGGGCAGATCCTGCAGCTGGGGCTGCTCGGTTACCTTTTTTACGCCTACGGAATCTATGTCATCGAACGGGCGTACAACGGGCTGTATCTCCTGTACATGGCCATTTTTGCGCTTACGTTCTGGGCGCTGGTCAGCGCGGGAATCTGCCTGAGAAGGAACACCCATGTGCCGGGCCTTCCCGGGGCGCTTCGTATTGCTTCGGCCAGCGGGGCGCTCCTGCAACCGATGATCTTCTACCCGCTATGGATTGCCATGCTCCTGCCTTTGATGAGCACCGGCAACCAGATTGACTCCTTGTATTCCATCTACATTCTTGATCTCTGCTTCATCATGCCGGCGTTCCTGCTGCTGGCGGTTTTGACTTATCAGGCCCATGCCTTGGGCCTGCTCCTGTTGCCGGCCATGTACGTCCTGGGATTCACACTCATCTTTTCCCTGGCACTCGGCGAATTGGTAAAGCCCCTGTGGGATTTCGACTTCAACACCGCCGCTTTTTGGACGTCACTGGCTCTCTCCTTGTTTTTCGCCGTCCTCGGCGCCCTGCATCTGGCACGCCTGGACCTTCAGCCGTCACCTTTTCCCGCCCTGGCTGCGAAGAAGTGAAGGCCAGGGAGCGTGCTATGAACCGATTCTTTACCCGGTTCCTCACTGACGCCGCCCTGCGGAGTCAATATCCGGCGCCTGCAGCCTCCAGAAGCCGCCGCGCCCTAGTTCAACCTTCGTGACAAAGGTACTCTGTATCCCACGGCACCAACTGGCATGACGGTCCGGCTGGAATCTTCCCTTGAGAGGCTGCGCGATGGGCGAGCCAATCCATGCCTCCAGCGACCGGCCCATCTTCGCCGGAGCCAGGATGGACGAGCTGCTCACCGGCTTTGTCGACCAGGCCGGCGAACTGCTGAATGCCCAGCAACGGATGCGGGGTCTCCTTGAAGCGGTCGTCGCCCTGGCGGAGGACCTAAGCCTGGAGGCCGTCCTTCAAAGGGTGGTCAACTCCGCATGCACTCTCCTGCGAGCACGGTTTGGAGCGCTGGGAGTCATTAACGAAGAGCATGCTTTGAGCCACTTCATCACCGTTGGCATCGATGATGAAACGGGGCGGAAGATTGGCCCCCTGCCCACCGGGCATGGCGTTTTGGGTTTGTTGATCCGCGATCCCAAGCCGCTCAGGCTCCATGACCTTAGCCGGCACCCCGAAGCTTACGGGTTTCCGAAGAACCATCCGCCCATGAAGTCATTCCTGGGCGTGCCCATCCGGGTGCGTGACTCCGTGTTCGGCAATCTCTATCTGACGCAGAAGGAAGGCGGCGGAGACTTCACCGACGAGGATGAGGACCTGGCCCAGGCACTTGCCGCGGCCGCCGGCGTCGCTATCGAAAACGCCAGGCTGTACGACGATTCACGCCGGAGGACCCGGTGGCTGGAAGCTTCGATGGAAGTAACGAGAAGGATGATGGCCGGGGACACGCAGGAGGGCGAGGAAGGGGCACCGGACATGATTGCCGGACGGGCGCTCCGGGAATCCGCCTCGGAGTTGGCCCTTCTTCTTGTCCAGGAACACGCGTCCGAGTTATTCCACGTGACAGGAGCTGCGGGGGAAAGGTCATCAGAATGGGCCGGGCGCTTTCTGGCCCTGACATATCCGGAGATCCGGGGGGTTATTGACACAGGGAGAGCAGCGGTGATTGAAGACGCTGCGACAATTCTTGGGCAGGACGCCGCTGCGAAGTCAGCGCGGCTCCTGGCCCTGGATCTCAGTACCCACGGCACCCATCACGGGCTCCTTGTCCTGCTCCGGAAGCGAGCGGAAGGCACCTTCAGGCCCGCAGATGTTGAGATGGGAACAGTCTTCTGTTCCCATGTCGCAATGGGGCTGGAACTTGCACGGGCACGCCAGATGCGCGAACAGCTTGCCGTGTTTACGGACCGGGACCGGATCGCCCGCGATCTCCATGACCTCGTAATCCAGCGGCTGTTCGCCGCAGGACTCAGTATCCAGAGCCTCCAGCGTTTCAACTCCAGTGAGTCCCTGGCCAGGACGATTGCGAAAGTCACGGCTGAACTCGACGAGACCATCCGTGAACTCCGAAACACGATCTATTCCCTGAGCAGATCATCGGGCGAGGTGGAGCTGCTCAGCAGCCGCATCCTGCAAACGGTGCGCTCTGCCACACAATCGCTGCCCTTCGTACCCCACCTCACGATGACCGGGCCGGTCGACGACATCCGCGACGAGTCGACGGCGTCCAATGTGCTGGCAGTTCTCACGGAAGGTCTGAGCAACGCGGTCCGGCATGCGGGGGCACGGTCCATCAGCATGTCGATTGCTGTTGGCGAGGGAAGGCTAACCGTTCGCATCAAAGACGACGGCGGCGGCTTCTCCATACCCGGGGCCGGGAACGGCCTTTCGAATATGGAGCACAGGGCGCGCGCCCTCGGGGGCAGCTTTGAGATACACAGCTCGCCGGGCCAGGGCACCGACGTGGAGTGGACCGTCCCGGTCTTCTAGGCTGACCAATCCGGTGGGCGCCCTACTGGCCGTGTCCCGCGTTGTAGGCGACATGAACCGCCGCCTGGGTCCGCCGCTCAAACCCCAGCTTTGCCAGCAGGGACGACACGTAGTTCTTGACGGTCTTCTCCGCCAACTGCATGCGTTCCCCGATCTGGCGGTTCGTCAGGCCTTCGCCCACGAGTTCCAACACGCGCAGCTCCTGCGGTGTCAGCGAAGCCAGTTTCGGGTCTGCTCTGGCAGGCTTCGCCAGTCCCTGGATAACCCGTGCCTTGAGGTCGGCACTGAATAAGGATTCCCCGCGTGCTGCCCGACGCAGCGCCCCCGTCAGGTCCATGCCGCCAATCTCTTTGAGCACGTAGCCGGAGGCCCCGGCGAGGACTGCGCCCCTGAGTGCCTCTTCATCGTCGTAGCTCGTCAGGATCACGCAGTTCAGCATCGGGTCGACGGAGCGGACGTCACGGCACACTTCGATCCCGGTTCCGTCGGGCAGCCGGGCATCCAGCACGGCAACGTCCGGGCGAAGGGCCGGAATACGGCGCACCGCCTCGGCGGCCGAGCCGGACATGCCGACGACGACGAACCCCTCGCTCTCCAGCAGGTCCTGGAGCCCGCGCCGGACAAGTTCGTGGTCATCGAGGATGAACACCCGGATACCCGTGCCCGGCGCCGGAACATTGCCGCCTGATGCTTCCGATTCCATGCCAACCCTTCCCGGTCCAGGGCCTGCCCGTCGGGATGACCGGTGCAAATCCTCTTACCACTCATCCTTGGGGAACCCTGATGGGCGCACAAGGGTCCTTTGTCACGAGGCTGTCCGTGTCGCGGGCGTGAGGTATGCGCCGGTGTCCCCAAAGCCGGCGGAGGATTAGCAGCCGACGACGGCGAGCGCCACGAGGTGCGCGCCCTCACCTTCGGCGAAGACGGCCAGCCCCGTGCTCGCCTCAGCGGGAAACACCAGGTCCGTGATGGTGGCGAGCCCGTCCTGGGCGAAGACCTCCACTGAGCATCGGTCAAGGTAGATGCGGAGCCGAAGGCGTCCTTCCTGCAGCGGCACGGCCACGGTTTCAACAGAGGGGAAGGCCTCGTGGAAGCCCGCGTCCCCCGACTCCCGGCGGTCCAGCCGCAGCATTCCGTCGGCCACGTCATAGTTGAGGAGCGTGCGTTCGGCGCCGCCCGCCCTGACCGCCAGCCCGACACTGCCCGCCGTACCCGGTTCGAACTCCGCATCAATCCGCGCCACTGCTGCAGTCACAGGGAGTTCCAGAACGCCCGGTGCCAGGCGCTGCGGTCCGACGCGGAAGCTCCCAGGGTCTGATTTTCCGATGGGGTCGATAGCCACCTGCCGGAGCACCACCTTCCCGTTGACCCGGGCCAGTGAGACTTCCCGGGGCAACGACATCGCACTGCGCCAGCCGCCGGTGGGAGTGGAGCCGGCATAGTCCCAGTTGTTCATCCAGCCGATCATGATCCGGCGGCCGTCCGGCACGTTGCTGAACGAAACGGCGGCGTAGTAGTCGCGTCCCCAGTCCAGCCAGGAGTAGTCCCGCATCCGGCTGTCGTCCCGTTGGAGGCCCTCGGTGACGGTCTGCTCGGACCGGAACGTCACGCCGTCGAACGCTCCCAGGAAGTACTGCCCGGCTGAGCCGCCGGCGATGCCACCGGGATTGATGTTCACGATGAGGACCCACTTCCGGTCCTCCGGATTCCCGTCCACGGGCAGCTCGAAGAGGTCCGGGCACTCCCATACTCCGCCGGTGGCATTGGCGGGCCCGAAGGTGCTCAGGTGCTCCCAGGTTTTCAGGTCGGCGGACTTGTACAGCACTGCCTGGCGCCGCACTGCTTCGACGGCGACCATCACCCAGTAACTGCCGGCGGCGCCGTCGTACCAGAAGACCTTGGGGTCACGGAAGTCCGCGGACGCACGGTCCAGGACGGGGTTGCCCTGGTACTTCGTCCAGGTCAGGCCTTCATCGAGGCTGTAGGCGAGGGATTGTGCCTGACGTCCGGCCCGCGGGGAGGCGTCGCTGTAAGCGCTGGTGTAGATGGCAACCAGCGGGGGAGTGCCCGCAGTGCCGAAGCCGGTGGTGTTGCGCGCGTCGAACACGGCCGAGCCGGAGAAGATCGCTTCGTGTTCGTCGCAGGCGATGGCCACCGGCTGCTCTTCCCAATGGGCCAGATCCCGGGAGGTGGCGTGGCCCCAGGACATGTTGCCCCAGTCCGTCCCGAAGGGGTTGTGCTGGTAAAAGAGGTGGTAGGTGCCGTTGAGGTACACCAGGCCGTTGGGATCGTTGAGCCAATTGCGTTCGGAGGTGTAGTGCCATTCAGGGCGGAAACGGTCCGTTGTGGGAACGGCCAGGGCGGCAGGTGCCGCAACCGCGGCGGACGCGGCAGCCGCCGTCGAGATTGAGTTCATGTTGCAGTTAGCCCTTCACGCCGCTGGAGGCGATGCTGTTGACGAAAGAACGCTGGAAGGCGATGAAGAGCACCACCACCGGGACCGTGATCAGTGACGCATAGGCCATGACCTCGCCCCAGGAGACGTTCAGTTGGAAGAAGTACTGGATGCCGATCATCACAGGCCGCAGCTCCTCGGACTGGACCACCATGAGCGGCCAAAGGTAGGAGTTCCAGGCCGGCAGGAACGTCAGGATCGCCACGGTGGCGGTGGCGGGGCCGGAGAGCGGCATGACCACCTTGCGGTAGATCTTGAACCAGCCGGCGCCGTCGATGCGCGCTGCCTCGTCCAGTTCCTTGGGGATGGACTCGAAGTACTGGTGGAACAGGTAGATGGAGAAGGCATTGGCGATGAACGGAATGATCTGAACCTGGTAGGTGTCCAGCCAGCCCTTGGAGAACTCCAGGCTGAAGCCGTCGAGCTCAAAGTAGGGCAGCTGGTTGACCCACCACACCAGCGGCAGGGCGAGGGTCTGGAACGGGACAATCAGCGTGGCCAGGATGGCGCCGAAGACGATCCGCTTGCCGCGGACCTGCATGCGGGAGAGCGCGAAGGCGCACAGGCTGTTGATGAAGATGCCCAGCACCACCGTCACGGCAGAGACCCCGATGGAGTTGATCATGAACCGGGCTGCGGGCACACGGTCGAACACCGCGGCGTAGTTATCGAGTGAGATGTTCCCGATGGGCAGGAACGCCGCCACGGAGGACATGTCACCGAAAATCTGCTGGTCCGGCTTGAGGGAGGACACCAGCATGAACACAATGGGGAAAACTGCGACGGCAGCGAACAGGACGCGCACGGCCATGGTTCCGAAGCTCCCCAGCTTCGCGGATGTGAGGGTCGGCATCATGTCAGTCCTTCTCTCGGGTCAGGTAACGCTGCACTGCGGAAATCAGCAGTACCAGGACGAAGAATACGAGCGAGATAGCCGAGGCGTAGGAGGTTTCCTGCTGCTTGAATCCGGACCGGACTGCCTCGTAGATGATGGTGGTGGTGGAATCCAGGGGGCCGCCCTGGGTCATAACGCTGACCTGGTCGAAGAGTCCCAGTGCCTGGATGGTGATGGTGACCAGCACCAGGCTGCGGGTGTGTTTCAGGCCCGGCCATGTCACATAGCGGAACTGGTGCCAGCGGCTGGCGCCGTCCAGCTGGGACGCCTCGTACAGTTCACCGGAGATGCTCTGCAGTCCGGCCAGCCAGATGATCATGTGGAACCCCGCTGCCTGCCAGATGGACAGGGCGATGATGGCCGGCATGGCGGTGGCGGGATCATTGAGCCAGTCGGCGCCCTGGATGAGCCCGAAGCTGAACGTAGAGAGGAGTTCGTTGATCAGCCCTTCGCGGCGGTACATGAACATCCAGAGCAGTGACACCACCACCATGGAAGTGACCACGGGCAGGAAGTAGAGGGTGCGGAAGAAGTTCACGCCGCGGAACTTTTTGTTGATCAGCAGGGCCATGGCCAGTGCAAGGGCGGACTGCACCGGCACTACGACCACCGCAAAGTACGTCACGTTCAGCAGGGCCCGCCAGAATGTGGGATCGGTGAAGAGCCGGGCAAAGTTGTCCGCCCCCACATACTCCACAGGCCGCGGGGAGACCAGGCGCGCGTTGGTGAAGGCCAGGCCGAAGCCCAGGATCGCCGGCAGGAACACAAACAACAGCAGCAGAACGGCGGCAGGGGCGATCATGCCCCAACCGCTGAGCTGTTCGCGGAGGAAACCAGGGCGGGGGCGGCGGCGCCGGGTGGGACCGCTGCTTTCCTTGACGTGAGCCGCAACGGCCTGCGGTGGACGGGTGGGAAGTGGGCTGAGGGTCATGGGAGTCTCCTTGACAGGACCGGGGGTATGACGACGGCGGCACCTGCCGGCCGGCGTCGGTACCCCCGGATCTCTGGCTATTTCTGGTAGCCGCCGTTGGACTTGATGTTGGCGTCAATCGCCTTGGCTGCCTTGTCCAGCGCGCCCTGCGGGTCCGCTCCGGCAAGGATGTCCTGGGTTGCCTTGCCGAATTCGGTGGCAATGAAGGGGTAAGCGGGGGTCTCCGGCCGCATCACTGCGTAGTTGCGGGAGAATTCCATGAAGATGCGGTTGGCGCCGCCCTCGGCGAACGCGGGGATCAGGGCCGCGGCTTCATCAGTGGCGGGGATGCCTCCCGTTGCCTTGATGACCGAAGCCACGTTTTCGGGCTTGAGGGAATAGGACAGGTAGTCCATTGCGGCATCCGCATTGTTGCAGCCGCTGGTGACGCCCCACTGCCAGGAAGCTCCGCCGATCTTGGGCCCGCTGCCCAGGTCCACCGTGGGCATGACCGCGAGCTCATCTCCCAGGGCCTCCCGGGCTTTGTCCCCTGCCCAGGAACCGGTGTAGAGGATGCCGCTCTTGTTGTTCAGGAAGTCCTGGGTGGAATCCTTCCCGCTCTTCGTAGCCATAAAGCCCTGATCCGCCAGTCCGCGGAACCACTTGGCCCATTCGACGGCCTTGTCACCATTAAGGGCTCCGTCAGCCGACTGGTAATCCTTGCGGTTGATCAGGTCTCCGCCGAAGGACTGCAGGAACGGCGAGTACGCATAGGGCAGCCATTCGCCCGTTCCGGCAGTACCCATGTCCAGCGGGTAATCCCATTTACCCAGCGCCTTGAGTTTGGTCAGCGCGTCCTGGAACTCGTCCTTCGTCCATGGCTTCTCAATCGTGGCGGCGCGGACGCCCGCCGCAGCGAGATCAGATTTGCGGGCAAACATGGACAAAGCGACGTCGCCGTACCCAACGGCATAGGTCTCGCCCTGCCACTTGGCAACGGTGCTGGGGAGGTTCTTGGAAAGGTCCGCGGACAGTTTCAGGGGCGTGAGGTATTGCGCCCACGCCCAGTTGGGAACGTTGGGCCCGTCAATGTCCGCGATACAAGGGAGGTTTCCGGCCGACGCGGCCCCAACGACGGAATCGTTGTAGGACTCCTGCGGGAAAGCCTGCACCTTGATCTGCGCCTTCGCACCGCTGCTTTTGTTATAGGAGTCCACGATCGCCTGGGTCGCCGCCAGTTCCGCCGGGTTTCCGGCGGCGTGGGTCCACATGGTGATCTCTTTCGGGCTTTCGGTTGTGGCCGAGGAACTGCCTTTGCCGCAGCCGGCGAGGCTGGCAGTGAGGGCGGCTGCGGCTATGCTGGTCGCCAGGATCTTCGTGAACTTCTTGTTCATGGTCAGTCTTTCTGTTTGGACAGGGTGATTGATGGGGTCCTGCTGGGAACGCGGCCGCTGCAACGGCTGCGTTCCCTTTTTTCTGGGAAAGCTTTCGGGGCTGTTCCTGGTGAGGTACGGCCCTGGCTCAGTTATTCGGTGGAGCGACGGAATCCCGCTTCACAAGCGGGCAGGCCACCTTCTGGTGCACCCGTGGTGCCTCAGGGTTCTCGAGTTCGTCGAGGAGTTTCAGGACAGCCCACCGGCCCATCTCGTAGTGGGGGAGGGCCATCGTGGACAGGCCCGGCCAGAGGCCGTCTGCGATGAGTTCGAGGTTGTCGACGCCGACAATTGAGACATCGGACGGAACCTTCAGGCCAAGGTGGCCGGCCGCTTGGTAGGCGCCCATGGCCATTTGGTCGCTGAAGCAGAACAGGGCGGTGGGTCTTTCTGCCGCGGATAGCAGCTTCAGTGCCGCTTCCCGCCCGCCGGCGGTGCTGGGATTACTGGTTATCAGGCCGTTCACGGGCAGTTGCAGGCCGTGGCGGGCCAGCCCGGCGCGGAAGCCTTCGAGGCGTCCATGGGCGGCGGGGATGTCGTCCTCATTGTTGATCATGGCGATCCGGCGGTGGCCCGCCGCGACCAGGAGTTCGGCGGCGGACTCACCGGCGCCGAACTCATCCGGCACTACAGAGGACAGCGCGGTGTTGTCCGAGGTGGCGTCCAGCACGATGGTCGGCATCCCTTGAAGCTCGCCTGGGACGGATACCCGCTGGTTGTACATGCGGGCGTAGATGACGCCGTCCACCTGGTGCTGCTGCAGCGCCCGGATTTCCTGCCGCTCCAGTTCGTTGTCGAGGCCGGAGTTGACCACCATCAGCAGGTGCCCGTGTTCGGAGGCGGCGTCCTGGGCGCCCTGGATCATGGCGCCCGCGAAGGGGGTGGTGGTGATCTCGTCGCTGACCAGGCCCAGGATCCGGGAGCGCTGGTTGCGCAGCCCACTGGCCAGCCGGTTCGGAGCGTAGCCAAGGTTCCCGGCTACGGCTTTGATGTGCTCAACGGTCCCGGCGTTCACCCGGGAGCTGTGCGTTTCGCTCAGGGCATGCGACACCGTGGTCACTGAGACGCCTGCCGCTTTCGCTACGTCCCGGATGTTCACCTTGGTCGCCATTGACTTCGTTCCTTTGCAAAACGTTTTGTATGTTACTTGCATCACTATATGCAAAACGTTTTGCAGCCGTCAAGGGGCAGTTCGGTCGATCAAGGAGCAGCGGGTGCTTCAGTCCCGTGATTCTTCCGGCCGGGAATAGGAGGAACCTGAGGCTGTGCGTTCCAGCAGGCCAAAATCCACCAGGTAGCGGCGAAGCAGGACAACATCCTCGGTATAGCTGAGGAGCCGTTCGTTGACCTGCCTTTCCGTCAGATTTTCACCGGGGCCGATTGCCTCGCTCGCAATCCAAGCGAGGAGCTCGCGCCGCTCGGCCATGTTGGCCGGATATCTTTCAATCTTCCCCAGCCGCATGAAACGGTCCGTCCCGGTCTGCGCCTGCCGTCGGGGGTGCTGGGCAAGAAGTTGCCGGAAGATGGCTTCACGTGCCGCCAGTTCGCCGGAAGCGTTCTGTTCCACGAGCCCCGACTCAAGCAGGGCGGCAATGGCCCGGTTTCGCCGGTGATCCTTCAGCCCGGCGAGCACTTCCGGTGGCTTTGCCCCGAGGACTATTTGTGCGTACGCGGTCCGGGCGTCGTTGTTGGCCAGGGCGGCCAGCACGCGGCGCCAGTGCGGACCGCCGTACCTCGTTTCCCTGGTCATGCTTTCTGCCTTAGTCTGATCTCTTATGCTTCGGGGCCCTCGAGGATCCGCCGGGCATCCTCCTGGGCTTCGAGGGACAGGTTGCCGACTACCTCGCCCCTCATGTGCCCGGCGGCGGAGATGATGTTCCGGAGCTCCGAAACAGTGCGCGGCGAGCTCACCCCGTGGTGGGCCATGGCGTGGCAGTTGGGACAGAGCGGCACGAGGTCAGCGACCGGATCCAGCTGGTAGCCGCTCCCAAGCATCGCCGGCGGTACGGCGTGGTGCACTTCAACGGCATCCGTACCGGCTTCCCCATAGGAAGCTTCGAAGGAGAACCCGCAGGCTGCGCAGGACGTTCCATGGAAGGCCAGGCATACCCGGCGTGCATCGGCATCCCGCTCGTAGCGGTTCACCTCAATCCTGGTGACAGCCTCCGGCGGGCAGGTTCCCGGAACCAGCTGGGCGCGCCCGGTGGCCGCCGGCCCTTGCTCCCGCCACAGCTGACGAAGGCCGGGCTCCGCGGACAGCGGAACGGAGAGGCTTGGGAGACTCATCGCGGTGCCCCAGGGTATGCCGGGAACGGCTCCGCACAGGGTGTCCGGACGAATCTGTTCGCCCAGGGGGAGCAGCGCGTCGAAAGCGATGCTGACATGCCAGCCGGCGGCTTCGGGTTTCCCGGGCCGGACGGCCTGATAGGACTCGGACATCACTATTCCGTGGCCAATCAGGCCGGTGCCTGCGTCACTGCTGCCCTGCAGCAGGAGCCAAACGTCTGTTTCGGGCAGGATGTCGAGGTGGTGGTCAATGGTCCATCGGTCCAGGGACCGGCCGGACTCTGCCACCTGCTCGACGGCGGCGCGGTAGTCCCAGCGGTCCCCTCGGCCCGGGCTCCAACCCAGGATTACTCCAGCCACCGCCCACCTCCCGTGTTACTGAGACTATATGCAGACCGGCGGGACGTTTTTCAAGGTGTATGAACGCCCGCATTAGTGGGGATGCGCGCCGCCCGGCACGACGGAGGGCGCACCCCGCGTACGGGATGCGCCCTCCGTCTATAGCGAGGTCAGTCTTTCTTGAAGGCGTCCTTGACCTTTTCTCCGGCCTGCTTCAGATCGCCTTTGGCCTGGTCTGTCTGGCCTTCGGTCCGCAGGCTCTCGTCACCCGTGGCGCTGCCGGCGGCCTCCTTGCCTTTACCGCCGGCCTTTTCAGCTGCGTTCTCGATTTTGTCGCCAAGTCCCATGGTGTTTCCTCCTCTGGTTGGCGGCCATTCATCGGCCACACCTCCATACTAAGCATGCTTAGGATGAGGATTTCAAGTCATGGACGTTCAGGAATTCTCTTCGGGCGTATGGACTACCTGCACAGGGCACCAACTGTGTTCATCTCAGCTCCTCATTTATCGGGTCGGCGAAGGGGAGCGGCGTTCCACCGAGCGGGCCGCCGTCCTCAGGCCGGGCAAGCTCGCGTGGGCCTTGGTCAAGCCGGAACGGCGGGTATTCGTCCCGCATCAGCGCCGTGTAAGCCGCGACGCGGTAGATCCAGCGGTTGACGCCAAGTATCAGATCGAACAGCGGCCGCAGGTACCGGCCGGTGAAGAGCAGGGCCACGGCGGCTATGAGGACCAGCAAACCCAGGAGGGACAGTCCGCGTCCGCGCTCATATGTAGCCCCGAAGTCTCCGGCGTCCGCCCGCCAGGTCCATGTCGCTCCCGCCAGCACCGCAACAATCAGCAGATGCGGGATCGCCAGGAGCCACCATTTGATGAGAACCAGTCCGCGGGATAGCCGCTGCGGGTAGTCGACCTCGAAGTCGGCAGGATAGCTGGTCCGTGCCAGGGTGAAAGGCGGGTAGAGGTCTGTTCCTACGGCAGCATAGGCATAGAAGGCCACCCGCCAGTTCCACCGCAGGACACCGACGTTGAAGTCGAAGAGGGGCCGCGGGTAGTGGCCGGTGAACAGAATGGCGAACCCTGCCACGATGGTGGTCACCGCAAACGCAAACCAGAGGAAGAACAGCACAATGAAGTGGGGTATGGCCAGGAACCATTTCACCAGCCACATCCAGCGTGACAGGGCCGGATCGAGTTCGCCGACGAGCCGGGCCGGGTAAGGGGCCCGGTCCGCAGGTGGCACGGCGAGCGGATGCGCGGGCGACTGTACTCCCGGCGGCATCGCCGGTGGCATCATGGCCCCGGGGCTCTGCGGCATCGACGGTGGCATCGCCGCCCCGGAACTCTGCATATTTCCGGGTCTGCGGCTGCCGTACGCTTCCGGCCCGGGACCGCCGGGAGGCGGGCCGGCTTGCCGTCCAAGTCCCATGGCTCCCAGCACCAGCAGTGGCACCCCGATCACCAGGGCTGCAATCCCGCCCACCAGCAGGCCGCCGGCTGCCGGTCGAATCAGGTCGGAACGGAAGCCGGCCTGCAATTGTGCATCTACTCCGGGGCTGGCGTCCGCGTTCATCAGGACGATGGTCCAGCTGCCGGCCGCCAGGTTCCACGTAATTTGCTGCTGTCCGGGGCCTGATGCGGACGCCTTCCAGAATTTTTGCTCTGCCGGGGGAGTGGGCACGTCGGTGCCGGGAATGTCGCGGTACTCGGCACGGAACGGCGACCGCTGCACGTCGAGCAGCTCCGAGTGGTGCACTCCCGACAGGTAGCGGTCGGCGTCGGCCTGGGAGGCGATGCCGATGAAGACGGCCTTGCCGGGATCCATTGCGGTGGCGCGCAGCCGAAGCGTTCCGACGTCGAAGGGCAGGCGGGCGGGAGCGCCCTCGCCCATCGCGTCAAGCCGGGGCGAGGTCAGGGCGAGGGACCCTACGGAAAGGCGCGCGGTGCCTGAGTTGAGGTATCCGTCTCCCTGCGCCGATCCCACGACTGAGGCCACGGCGCCTCCAGCAACAGCCGCAAGGCCGAGGAGTGATAGGAGGATCCCAAGAATGAGCATTACTACTGAACCGGTCTTTTTCATGATGCCAACCTGTGATGGAGGAATAGGGGCAGACCTCAACGGAGAAGCGAAAGGCCGCGGAACCTGCCCTGGTTTTAGTTGTTGTGTGGCTGGATACGGGTAATGACGGTGGGGCAGGGGAGGTGCTTGAGTACTCCATGCGCGGTGGACCCGAGCAGGAGCCGCTCGATGCCGCCCCTGCCGCGGCTTCCCACAACGAGCAGCGTCGCTGCTGCGGCGGCCTCAACCAGCGATTCCACCGCTCCCCGGTCAGGTGTAAGGACCTGGTGGACCACCAGGTCCGGATAGTTCTCCCTCAGCCCGGCCACTGTTTCGGAAAGAACCACGCGTTCCTCTTCCACCATGAACCCAGCCAGGCTGACGGGCGTGACTCCGGCGTCAACTACAGGATCCGGAGCGTTGATGGCATAAAGGACAGTCAGCTCCTGCCCGTCCCGGTCAGCTTCGGCCGCGGCGAAGGTGACCGCCTGCGTTGCTTCCGCGGAGCCGTCGACGCCGACTACCACTCCGGACCGGCCCTCACGATTCTGTGTTCCCACCACAGCCACGGGTACCTTGGACGAGGCGGCCACCTGAAGCGCGCGGTCGGCCAGGGTTCCGCCGAGATGGAACCCTCCCGAGCCGACCACCAGCATTGCCGCCTCGCTGGAAAATTTCGCCAGCGCGCCTCCAATGCTTCCTGTCAGGAGTTGGGTGGTCACACTTATCGGCAAGGCGTCACGCACCCGCACGGCAGCAGACTCCAGGAGCTTGCCACCCGCCTCCTCGAGCACCCCAATAAACGGGTACGGTTCGGCCACCCACCGGTCATCCACCACGTGCACGATCAGCAGCGGGAGGCCGGCGCGTTGGGCACGGCGTGCAGCCCAGAGCTCCGCTGCCTGGCTCTGTGCCGAACCATTGGTGCCGACCGCGATCGGCTTACGAGTTGTCATGGCCAGTAGTCCTGCTGTTGTCGGGGGCACGGTCACACTAAGACTGGGACCATGCCGGAAGGAGTTGTAGGGCCAAAGGTCACGGTTCCGGCGGGACCCTGCCCTGCCTCGATTCTTCCCCGCCCGTGCGCCGGAGAGTACGCTTAAACCACCGCTAGGACTATGCGGCCACTGTTGCACATGAGGTGTTGAGTTTCGTGGATCCGGGAACAGTTCTGGCGCTCGCCGGCGGATACGTCGCAGCTTCCATCGGAGTTTTCCTCCTGTACTCGCCGGTTCTTCTTCTGATGGTGGGGCTGTTGCTGGCTGCGGGCCTGCTGCAACTGCTGGCCTGGCCGTTTATTGTCCTGATCCGTAAACTGCGCCGGAAGCCCGAACGTCCGCAAGACAGTTCGTGGCTCCTGCACTGAACCAGGAGAGCGGTTCACACGGCACCCCATTCGTCAGTATGCTTACTATTGTTGGCAAAGCCGGTCACGAGAAAGGCAGCATCATGACGGAACAGAACTTGCCTGACGACGAGCTTGAGGTTGTCGAGGAAAACGACGTGCTTCTGGACGAAACCCCCGGCGCGGCTTCCTCCCTGGAGCTCGACCCGGTCACCACCGGTCAACCCGACAGCTATCCGGGAGCGGCGGAGAACAATCCGGACCGCTGGCAGGAGGATCCGCTCCTCCAGGATGAGGTCTCCGGCGAGGAGGAGGACTTCCTCAGCGACCAAACCCTGCGTGATGACATGAAGGCCACCCGCGACGGCGCCGGCAATGAGCAGGTGCCGGCCACTACGCCGACCCTTGGCGAGGCGGTGGCGGACGTGGACTTCGGCGAAGAGCCGACCGGCCTTGAAGCCGACGCCAGCGATGACCAGGAAAACTTCGGCGGATCCCCGCTCAGCGAGTTTGAGCCCGACGACCTGGACCGTTAGGACCGGGGCTAAAATAATAAGCAGACTGATGAATGTCGGTTGGCAGGATCAAGGTTGAAGGAGTTTCACATGAACTTGGGAAGCATGATCAGGAATGCCGCTGGACGGGTTTCAGGCAGGAACGGAACCGGCGGTACAGTCCGGGGCCGCGGAATGAACACTACTGGCCGGACGCCGAACACCACCGGCGCCACGGGCGCAAGGCCCGGCGGCATGGCCCATCGAATCATGGGAATGCTCAGGCGGCACTGAGCCATCAGCGCGAACCAAGGAAGCAGGTCCCGGGGCTTCCCGGAACCTGCTTCCTTGGTCCCCCACCACCATGCGTGAACTCGTTGTCCTGGGCACTGCATCCCAGGTCCCCACCCGGACCCGCAACCACAATGGGTATCTGCTGCGCTGGGACGGCGAAGGGCTGCTCTTCGATCCCGGCGAGGGAACACAGCGCCAGATGATCCACGCCGGCGTCTCAGCCACTTCCATCACCCGCATCTGTCTTACCCACGTCCACGGTGACCACTGCTACGGGCTGCCGGGCGTGCTGTCCCGCATGGCACTGGACGGCGTGGCGCACCCGGTGCATCTCCACTACCCCGCTTCAGGCGAGGACGTGGTCCGCGCCCTTGTGTCCATCAGCTCGCCCGGCATCGACCTGCGGCTCCGCCCTCACGGCGGAAGCGGAACAGTGGCCGAAGGCCTGGAGGTCCGGCCGCTGAAGCACCGCATTGAAACCTACGGCTACCGGCTCGCCGAACCGGATGGCCGCACCTTGCTGCCGGAGCGGCTGGCGGCAGTGGGTATCCAAGGCCCCGACGTCGGGCGGCTGCAGCGTGATGGCATCGTTGCCGGCGTCCGCCTCGATGACGTCAGCATGCCCCGGCGGGGTCAGCGCTTCGCCTTTGTGATGGACACCGCGCCCTGCGAGGGGGCAGAGAACCTGGCCGACGGCGTCGACCTCCTCGTCGCGGAGTCAACCTTCAGCGACGATGACGTGGCGCTCGCCGGCCAGTACCGCCACCTCACCGCGGGGCAGGCCGGGGAACTGGCCGGCGGCGCCGGCGCCAACACCCTTGTACTGACGCACTTTTCGTCAAGGTACGACGACGTCACGCCGCTGGCTGCCCAAGCCGGCGCCCGCGCAGCACGGGTAACGGTGGTAGCGGCTCACGACCTGCAACGGGTGCCTCTTCCGGAACGCCGCCGCTGGCAGGAGCCAGCAATGCAGGGCGGGGTGAACGGCCGGGGACTCGTTGCAAAACCCCACCGCGGGGTAGAGAGTGAATGAGAGGGTGGTTCATCAAATGGCTGACCGAGCGGAAAACAAACCACGAGGGAGGGCTTGAACAATGACAGCTGCTGCTGAAACAACAGTCACCTTTGACGGGCAGTTTGCCCGGGAATTGTCTGAGCTGGCTGTTCCCTGGCAGGCGGAGGAAGCACCGGATCCCAAGCTCCTTGTCCTGAACGAGGAACTGGCGGGTGAACTCGGGCTGGATCCGGAATACCTCCAGTCGCCGGAGGGGGTCCGGCTCCTCTTGGGCAACCATATTCCGGCGGGGGCGACGCCCGTGGCCCAGGCCTATGCCGGCCATCAGTTTGGCGGCTACTCGCCCCTCCTCGGGGACGGCCGCGCGCTTCTCCTCGGAGAGGTGACGGACGTGCGCGGGCGTGTGCGGGACGTGCACCTGAAAGGTTCCGGCCGCACGCCCTTCGCCCGGGCAGGGGACGGACGCGCCGTCGTCGGGCCCATGCTCCGGGAGTACGTGGTCAGCGAGGCGATGCACGCCCTGGGCATCCCCACCACCAGGTCCCTGGCTGTTACGGCCACCGGCCGCCTGGTCCGCCGCGACACCATGCTTCCTGGAGCAGTCCTGGCAAGGGTGGCCAGCAGCCATCTGCGGGTTGGAAGCTTTCAGTACGCCCGCGCCACGGAGAACATGGACCTCCTGCGGCGCCTCGCAGACCACGCCATTACCCGGCACCACCCCGCCGCTGCCCGGGCCGGCAACCCCTACCTCGCCCTCTTCGAAGCGGTGGTAGCAGCCCAGGCGTCACTGGTGGCGCAGTGGATGCTGGTGGGCTTCGTCCATGGCGTCATGAACACGGACAACGTGACCATCTCCGGGGAAACCATCGATTACGGGCCCTGCGCGTTTATGGACGCCTTCAACCCCGCGGCGGTCTACAGCTCCATCGACGTCGGGGGGCGCTACGCCTACGCCAACCAGCCGGTGGTGGCCGAATGGAACCTCGCCCGCCTTGCCGAGGCAATGCTGCCGCTCATCAACGAAGACCAGGAACAGGCGGTAGCCCCCGCTGTGGAGGCACTGGGCGCGTTCCGCCGCCAATACAGTGATGCCTGGTTCGCGGGCATGAAAACCAAACTGGGTTTGAAGGAGAGCGCCGCCGGCAGTCCGGAGGCAGAAGAAGCCTCGCAGGTGGTGGACGGCGTGATCGCCATTCTCAAGGACGGGCCGGTGGACTACACCTCGTTCTTCCGGAACCTCGGCCAGGCAGCGCGGGGAAACCAGCGGCCGGCCCGAGGCATGGTCCTGGACCTCGCCGCTTTCGATGCCTGGGCCGAACGGTGGCTGGCCCTGCAACCCGACGCCGGCGTGATGGACCGGGTAAACCCCGCCTACATTCCGCGCAACCACCTCGTGGAGGAGGCACTCGCCGCAGCAACAGAGGGCGACCTCGACCCTTTTAACCGGCTCGTGGACGTTGTCCGCATGCCGTACCAGGAGCGCCCGGGGCTTGAGCGCTATGCCGGGGGAGCACCCGAGGACTTCGGCAGCTACCAGACCTTCTGCGGCACCTGAGCTGAGTTGAAAACGAAACAGGGGCGGCAGGCGGGGAGAAACCCGCCTGCCGCCCCTGTCCGGGTGGTGTGGCTACGCTACGCGGACGAAGGAAGCGCCCGGGAGCCAGCTGATGGAGTGGACCTCAGTCTTGAAACCGTCCACGCCACCGCTCACAACCTGGCCGTTGCCGGCGTACACGCCGACGTGGCCGGCGGTGATCACCAGGTCACCGGCAGCGGGGGCACCCACAACGGAGCCGTACTGGAAGAACTGGCCTGGAGCCAGGTCGCCAACACTCTTACCCACGGAACGCAGGGCCTTCTCCACCATTGCGGTGCAGTCCTGCTGGATGCCGACCTGGCCGTAGGCCGAGGCCAGAATGGCAGCGCCGGCGCCCGAACCTGTTGCAGCCGGAGCTGAAGCGTAGGACACATTCACTCCGGTGTTGGCCGGAGCCGCGGCCACGGCTGCCTTGACGGGAGCAGGAGCAGCGGCGGGAGCCGGAGCGGCGGCCGGAGCAGCTGCAACGTACCCGGCGCCCGGGATCTGGATCTGGTCGCCGGGGTAGATGATCGCGGAGATCGCCAGGCCGTTGGCGGACAGAACGTCATTGAGGCTGACGCCGTAGGCAGCCGAGATGCCGCCCAAGGTGTCGCCCGAAACCACGGTGTGTACGTTGGCGGCAGCTGCCGCGGGGGCAGCCACGGCAGCGGCGGGCGCCGTGTAAGCCTGGGTGTTAGTGGTCTCGGTGGTGTCCGGTCCGGTTACGCCTGCGTGGGCCGGGGCGCCTACACCGAAGGCAATGCCGGAAGCTGCTGCTACGGCGAGCGCCGGACGGCCAAGTGACTTGGCTGAGACAGCCAAGCCCTGGAGCGCGATTGAGCGGGCCGGAGTCGCGCGGTGACGGGCGGTGATGGAATTTTTTGACACGGTTGATCGCCTCTCCCATGCCTGCGGGGTGAGCTGTCGGGTTCGGGTTGGAGATACCCGGCCGGGAGCGGCTCCGAACGGAACGGAGGGCGCTATCGACTTGACCCCAAGGCCTCTCAGGAGGCCGCGGAAATGTGGTTCCCCCGTCCCTGCCAGCTGGAAACTGATTGAATCCCGGTTCAGTGGCAGGGCTCGGCATACTGACGGGAATGTCCCGTCTGGGAGGGACACCTGAAGACCATAGCCCGCCAGGCGATCGATTGTCACATTTGGATAACATACGAGGTGCTTCTCTCGTATTTAGCAAACGACTTGATTCTCCCTACACTCCCCGTTGACCTCAGAAGATACAAACGCCGTGCGCCGCCAGGTGTTCTTTGTCACAAAGTAATAAAGCCATGCCGAAACCGGCGTCTGAATCTTGCCCACAGGGGCACCGGGTAGGAGGATGACCCCACCTGGAGGAGGCCCTGTGACTCAGCTCGGCAAGTATGAGCAGTATCTGATTGAAGAATTTTTTGACGACTACCGCGCCGGGGCCTTGAGCCACCGGACGTTCACCCGGCGGGTGGCCTTCATTACGGGCAGTATGGGTGCTGCCGCGGCCGCGATGCTGCTGGTTGGCTGCACGCCCAGTGAGGTGCCGCGCAGCACTGACCCGATCCCTGCGCCCGAGCCCCCGGTGTCGACTGCCTCCGGGACGGCCGGTTCCGGTGCCGTGCCGGGGGCGAAAAGCCCGCTTTCCGTACCCGAAGGTGCTGCTGGAATGACGACGGCGACTGTCCGGTTTCCGTCCGGTGGAACCTCTGTCAGCGCCTACTTGGCCCGCCCCAAGTCAAACGGGCCCCGTGCTGCAGTGCTGATCTGCCACGAGAACCGTGGACTGACACCCCACATCCAGGACGTGGCGCGGCGCTTCGCGAAGGAGGGCTACGTGGCCCTCGCCCTTGACCTGCTGAGCCGGGAAGGCGGAACTGCCGGCATGGACCGCGATGCTGTTCCCGGTGCCCTCACCTCGGCCGGTGCCCAGCGGCACATTGCCGACTTTGGCGCGGCACTGGAGTACCTCCGGGGCCAGGACTTCGTGGACGGTGAACGAATTGCCATGACCGGTTACTGTTTCGGTGGCGGCATCACCTGGCAGGCAGCCACCGAGCTGGACGGCCTGAAAGCCACCGCGGCTTTTTATGGGCCGGCCCCTGACCTGGGCAAAGTCCCGGGGATCAAGCCTGCGGTCTTCGGTGTGTATGCAGAGCTGGATCAGCGCATCACGGGTGCCATGCCGGCGCTCAAGGATGCTCTTGCTGCCACCGGCGTTGTCCATCAGCTCACTGTCTACCCTGGTGTGGGCCACGCGTTCCACAATGACACCGGTGACCAGTACAACGAGGTCCAGGCCACAGCCGCCTGGAAAGACACACTCGCCTGGTTCAGCCGGCACGTCTGAAGTGCGCCGTCCTGCCCGCCAAGAGGAACCGCAGGTCTCCGCTGCATAACGATGTCAGGAGGCTGGCCTTCAACCAGAGGTTGAAGCCGGTAAGCTTCCGGACTATGCCCCGGTTCGTTAGAAAAGCCCGGTCGCCCCTGCCGGCGGCCCTTCTGGTCGTGGCCCTCGCCGCGGCACTCGGGCTGGCACCGGCGGGCGCGGCGGACAGCGACCCGCCCGGCGATTACCCCTCCTGGGAAGACGTGCAGGAAGCAAAGCAGACCGAGGCCGGCAAGGCGGCTGAAATCAGCAGGATCAGCAGTTACCTCGATGACCTGCAGGCCAAATCCGAGTCCCTGGGTAACGCAGCCGTCCAGTCGGCGGCCGACTATGCCGTAACAGACTCTGCGCTGCAGGCTGCCAGCGCAAAGGTGGAGGCCCTCACCGCCCAGGTCTCACAGGCAAACACCGCCCTGTCCCGGCACCGGAAGGAGCTCGGGGCGCTCGCAGCCCAGTCCTACAAAACGGGCGGCACCACCATGGGATTCTTCGTTGCCCTGGATGCGATCCAGACCAACAGCATTCAAGGGCTCAATGTGGTGCAGATCGTCGGGGACAAAACGGCAGGACTGGTAACAAAGGCCGAATCCGCGGGCCGGATCGCCACCAGCCTGGCTGCCCGGGAAAGCGCCGCCAAAGCCGAACGCGAGCGGCTGTCCCTTGAAGCCAAGGCCAAACTCGACGCCGCCCGTTCCGCCCAGGAGGCCATGGCACGCCAGGTGGCGGAAAGCCGGCAGCACAGCGAGGAGTTGACAGCCCAGCTGGCCTCCCTCAAGGGCACGACCGCGGCAGTTGAGGGCGCCTACCGGCAGGGCCAGGCAGCACAGGCCGCTTATGAGGCCGCACAGGCCGCCAAGCGCGCCGCTGCTGAGGAGCAGGCCCGGCAGCAGGCAGAAGCGGCAGCGAGGGCGGCCGCAGCAGCTGCCGTCCGCCCGCCGGCTGGCCCAGCGCCCGCCGGCCCCGCGCCGGCAAATCCCGCACCGGCCGATCCGGTACCCGGCAACCCGGCGCCCGTTAACCCGGCCCCGGCTAACCCTGCCCCCGCACCTGGGTTGCCCGCGGCACCCAGCCCGCCGCCCGTCGTCGTGCCCTCCGTTCCGGGTGGTGCCGTTAATGATCCGGCAGGCGCCAAAAGCTATGCCTCGGGGAGGCTGGGCGCGTACGGCTGGGGCCAGGACCAGTTCCTCTGCCTCGCCCAGCTCTGGACCAGGGAATCAAACTGGCTGACCACCGCCACGAATCCCTACTCAGGCGCCTAACGGCATCGCGCAGGCACTTCCGCCTGGCAAATACTCCAGCGCCGGCAGCGACTGGCTCACCAGTTACCGGACGCAGATCGAATGGGGCCTGGGCTACATCCGCGGCCGCTACGGCTCTCCCTGCGGGGCCTGGAACCACTCGCTGGCCAACAACTGGTACTGACCCCGCGCTAGGCTTTTCCCATGCCTGACTTCGAACGGTTCCGGATCCTGCTCGAAGAGGAGCGGGCGCGGAAAGTGGTGCTGCTTCCGGCCCTCCGCGCGGACATCGCCTCGGCAAACTCCGCCCGCCAGGATTCCAATGTGGACGACGAACACGATCCGGAAGGCTCCACCATCGCCTTCGAACTCTCCCAGGCCTCGGCACTCCTGCAGCAAAGCAGCGCCGGACTGGACCAGGTGGACGCGGCCCTCGCCAGAATCGCCGACGGCACCTACGGGACCTGCGCCGTCTGCGGCGAAGCTATCGCTGAAGGCCGGCTGGAGGCACGCCCATGGACGCCGTTTTGCATTCGGCATGCGTCCGCAGGGCGCACGCGATGAGCAGCGCCGATGTTGTGGCAGCAGCAGCCGGGTTTGTTGACCGCACCCTGCAGAATGAGGGTGCCTGGTACCGGGCGGACGACGTCGAAGGCAGGCTGGGCGGCGGGCTCACCTCCTACGGATCCTCCGTTGGCGCCGTCCGTGGAACCATCCGCGACGCGCTGCGGAAGTACAAGGACTTCGATCACGACGACGTGGTGCAGCTGGCGTCCGCGCTCTGGCGACAACCGCGGCCCGGCTCCCGCGCGGTCTACGAGCGGCGGCTCGCCGCCATCGTGCTGCTGCAAACCAAGGTGGCACTGCTGCGCCATTCGGACCTGACCCGGATCGAAGGGTTCCTCCGGTCCGCCGGAACCCGGGAACTGGTTGACCCGCTGCTTGCGGACGTGGTGGCCCCGTTCCTGGCCCGGCTCACGGGCCGTGACCGCCAGCGGGCCAGCGTTGTCCTTGCCCGGTGGCGGACAGACCCGGATCTGCAGTTACGCAACGCAGCAGCCTTCCTCGAGCCGCAACCCACAGCCCAAGCCCCACCCCAAGGAGACATCCGTGAACGATCGCTATGACCTGGAACGCTTCGTTGCCGCACAGAACAACGGCGGAATTTATGACCAGGCGCTGGCCGAACTGCAATTGGGCAGCAAATCCGGTCACTGGATGTGGTTTGTTTTTCCGCAGCTGGCGGGCCTCGGCCACAGCGAGACATCCCGCCGGTACGCCATCAGCTCCCTCGCAGAAGCCAGGGACTACCTGGACCACCCGGTCCTGGGTCCGCGGCTGCTCGAGTGCGCCCAGGTCCTCACCACCCATCCGGACCGCGCCGCCACGGACATTTTTGGTGGCGTGGACGCCCGGAAGCTGCACTCCTCCATGACGCTGTTCCTGCGCGCAGCTCCCGGGGAAACCGTCTTCAAGACCGTCCTGGCCCGGTTCTTCGACGGCCAGCCCGACCCCGCCACCGACGATCTGCTCGCCGGCCGGGACGAAGGCTAATGCAGACGGCGGTGCCTCGCGCGTCCTGCGCCAGGCACCGCCGTCGGATGTAACGTTCCCTGGCGCTACGGCGTGGGGCTGCCGCCGTTAACGTTCAGGGTTTCGCCCAGGACATAGCTGGACTCCGCCGAGGCCAGGAAAACGTAGGCCGGGGCGAGTTCGGCCGGCTGCCCCGCCCGGCCAAGGGGCGTGGACTGGCCGAACTCCGGCAGCTGCTCCTTTGGCTGGCCGCTGCTGACCTGCAGCGGCGTCCAGATGGGCCCGGGCGCCACCGCGTTCACGCGGATGCCCTTGGGCGCAAGCTGCTGCGCCAGGCCCTTGGTGAAGTTGTTGATGCTCGCCTTGGTGGTGGCGTAGTCCAGCAGCGTGGGGGACGGGTTGTACGCCTGGATCGAGGTGGTGTTGATGATGGTGGACCCGGCCGGCATGTGCGGAACCGCCGCCTTAGTGACCCGGAACATTGCGTAGACATTCGTCTTCTGGGTGTGGTCGAACTGTTCGTCCGTGATCTGGGCGATGTCCTCCTGCGCCACCTGCTTTCCGGCGTTGTTGACCAGGATGTCCACCCCGCCCAGCACGGCCACTGCAGTGTCCACCAACTCCTGGCAGGCGGCGGGGTCCTTCAGATCGCCGGGGACCTTGACTGCCTTTCGGCCGGCCGCTTCGATGATGCCGGCGATGCGGGCTGCGTCCTCTTCTTCCTCCGGCAGGTAGGAAAGGACAACGTCCGCCCCCTCGCGGGCGAAAGCAATGGCCGTGGCCGCACCAATCCCGGAATCGGCCCCGGTAACGATCGCCTTCCGCCCGTCCAGCCGCCCTGTACCGCGGTAGGTGTCCTCGCCGAGATCCGCCTTCGGCGACAATTCCGCGTCCAGGCCGGGCTCGGGCTGGTGCTGCTCCGGCGGCGAGATCTTCTCGTAGGCGGTGACGGGATTTCGGAAGGTGTACTGGTCAGTCATGGTGGTCCTCCTGATGGGTAGGGGTGGAACACAGAAAGCTAAGTATGCTTACCGTTCCAGCCTAGGCAATCAGGCAGGCCGCTGCCAACCCGGATTCGTGTCGATCAGTCCGGATTTTGATTCGCACTCGCGAGCCCCGCCATCTTCGGGGAGTCAGTCGTCCCGGTGGACTTCTACGAGCCGGACCTCTACCAGGGCACCGGCGTCCACCACGGCCGTCATGTAGGTGCAGGCAGGCTGGCGGCGCCTGTCGGTAGGGGAACCGGGGTTGAGCAGCCGCAGCCCCCTCGGGGAGACCGAGTCCCAGGGGATGTGGCTGTGCCCAAAAACCAGCACGTCAGCGTCCGGGTACAGTTGCTCGCACCGCGCCTCCCGTCCCTTTGCCTGCCCGGTTTCGTGCACCATGGCAAAGCGGACATCTTCCAGAATGACTGCTGCCGTTTCCGGCAGCCGGGCCCGCAACTCCGGCCCGTCATTGTTTCCGTAGACGCCCACCACGGAGCGGCTGCGCTGCTCGAACTCATCCAGCAGACCGGCCGTCACCCAGTCGCCGGCGTGGAAGACCACATCGGCGTTTTCGACGGCGGCCCACACCTGTGCAGGAAGTGTTTTGGCGCGTTTGGGAACGTGGGTATCGGCGAGCAGCAGGATGTTCAGCGGCATGGTGAAATCCTGCCATGCCGGCTTTGTTCCTGCCCTTTCCGCTCCGCGCCGGGAGTCGTAACCTAGGGCTGGAGGTGATTGCCATGGAGGCAGCACAGGGCGACCGGATCATTGTTCACGGCAGGAACGTGGGGTCCACGGACCGGCACGGGGTAATACTCGAAGTCCGCGGCCAGGGCGGAACGCCGCCCTACCTGGTCCGCTTTGACGACGGGCACGAAACCGTCATGTACCCCGGCGGTGATTTCGCCGTCGAACACCACAACGGGCACTAAGGCGCGTGCGGCCCGCATCCTCCACCTGTCAGACTGGAGCGATGAATCACTCACTGGCCTCCGCCGCGTCCTCCACTCCGCCTGTCCGCACGGGTCCACGCGATCCCGGCGACGCCTGGGTGGAGGGGGACCGCGGCCGGTTCTGGGGCAGGTTTGGTGCGGCCGGCGTCCTGGCTTATGACCCCGTCAAGGGTGTGCTCCTGCAGCACCGGGCCGTCTGGAGCCATAACGGCGGGACCTGGGGCCTGCCCGGCGGGGCGCTGCATGAGGGCGAGGATGCGGTGGAGGGCGCATTGCGCGAAGCCTGGGAGGAGGCCGCCGTGCCGTCCGGGAACGTCGAGGTACTTTTCACGTCCGTGCTGGACCTGGGCTACTGGTCCTACACCACGGTGGTGGTGCTGGTGACGGAACCGTTCGATCCCGTCATCAGCGACCCCGAGAGCATCGAACTGCTGTGGATACCGGTGGCCGGCGTGGAAAGCAAGGAACTGCACCCGGGCTTCGCGGCTGCCTGGCCCGGGTTGCGGGAACGGATCGGTACCCCGGCGTAGCCCCGCCTGAGCAGGTCCGGGTCCAGTCCTGCTTAGTAGTCCTTGCCGTACTCCGCGTGAACAAGGATGGGCAGGTGGTCAGAGTTGCCGCGGGGCAACGTCTCAACACTCTCGATGTCCAGTCCCAGCGACGTGGCGAAGTCGAAGTGGCCCTTAAAGACCTTGTAACGGGTATACGTCCGCCGGTTGCTGAGGGAGAGCGCATAGCCCGAGTTCTTCATATGGAGGTGCAGGTTCTTGGTGAAGAACGGGTAATTGAAGTCGCCCACCATCAGCGTCATCAGGCCCCGCCCCATGCTGAGCAGCTCGGCGTGGGCGGCGTGGATCTGCTTGCGGCGCAGGGAGTTTGAGGCCGTGAGGGGCGCCGCGTGGAAGGAGCCGATCACCAGTTCATGCTGGGTCTCGTTGTCCACCACCCGCGTCCCGATGAGCCGCTCGTGCGCCGGAGCCAGGACCCTGTCGTGCATCGACTTCTTGAGTGCGAAGGACTGGGTGTCCAGCGCAGTGAAACGGCTGGTGCGGTAATAGATGGCCAGCCCCAGCCTGTTTCCCTTGGTCGCATCGGCAAGGTGGAGCGGGCCGAGGGTCTCGGGGAGGTCGGTGGCGTCCACCTCCTGGAGGCAGAGCGCATCAATATCGTGGTTCCGTGCCAGGGCAAGGAGCTCGCCGCTCGCTTTGTGCTTGCGGAGGTTGTAGCTGATGACGCGCATGAAACACCTCTTCCGAGGGTTGCTGACAGGACCGTTCAAGAGTCTAGTCCGATGACAGCCGCCAGGCGCCAACATTTCGCCGCGTCCTCAAACAACCCATGACGGTTGCCTGCCCGCACAACGATAGAGTTAGTGCGAATTCACTGAAATCTCCGGGAGGGCCACCGTTGACCGCTGATCTGCCTGAACTGGCCGAGGGAAATTACTACTACCAGTCCCTGGGTGAAGGACGTTTCTGTTCCACGATCCATGCCCAGGGTGCCTGGAACGTCCACGAGCAGCACATGGCGCCCGCGTCAGGCCTGATGGCGGACTGCCTGGAGCGGCACCAGCCGCGGACGGGGCTGCGGATGGCCAGGTTGAGCTACGAGATCCTGGGCCTCATTCCCGGCGGTGATTTCCACATCGAGACCACCACACTCCGGCCGGGAAAAACCATCGAGCTGCTGCAGGCAGAGCTGGTTGCCGGCGGCCGGACGGCCATCCGGGCCACGGCATGGCGGATGATAACCAGCGATACGTCCGCTGTCGCGGCCATTGAGGATACCGCCATTCCCGGCCCGGACGAATGCAAGCCCTACGACGGCGCCTCCGTGTGGCCCGGCGGTTACATCCGCTCCCTTGAGATGCGCGTGGCGGAAGGGCACCGGCCCGGGGCCGGCAAAGTATGGCTGCGCACGGACCACCCCCTGACGGACAGGGCAGACAGCGGCGACCTCGCCCGCCTGATGGGGCTCGTGGATACCGCCAACGGCATCGCCGCGCGGGTGCCGCCAGGCAAGGACAGCTACGCCTTTCCCAACGTTGACCTCCAGATCCACATGTACCGCCGCCCGGAAGGGGAGTGGCTGGGGCTGGACAACGCCGTCTCCTTTGGCGGGGACGGGATCGGCCTCACCTCAACAGTCCTGCATGATCTACAGGGCCCTTTCGGGCGCGCGGAACAGATTCTGACGCTCCGCAAAAGCTGACCTACGCAGCCGCCACCGGATGTATCGTTAAGTGTCGTTGTATATCGTTGGCGATTTACAGAGGAGACCAGTGTGCGTGATTCGTACCCGGCAGGCGGCTTTGGCGGAAACAGCATCGATGGCATCTGGCAGGCCGTCGAGGAACTCCGTTCACGGTTCGAAAAGCGCGGGGGCACGCGCGCCGGCAAGGGCGAGGTGCGGGCAGCCGTGCTGGCCCTGCTCGCGGAGCGTCCCATGCATGGCTACCAGATCATCCGTGAGATCGAGGAGCGCAGCGGCGGCAGCTGGAAACCGAGCGCCGGCTCCGTCTACCCCACCCTCCAGCTGCTCGCCGATGAGGGAGTCATCAGCGCCGAGGAGTCCAATGGCCGCAAGATCTATTCGCTGACAGAAGCAGGCCGTGAGGAGGCGGCAGGCGGCCGCCCTGGATCGTCATGGAGTGCCGCAGGGCCAACAACCGGCGCAGGTGTTGGGTCCCTGCCCAGAGCCGGTATTGAGCTGGCGCAGGCTGCAGCGCAGGTAGGCCGCACAGGCTCACCGGAGCAGGTACAGCAGGCCGTGGCAGTGCTCGAAGAAGCCCGCCGGCGGATCTACTCCATCCTCGCCCAGGGCTGACCCGGGTGGCATTAGTCCGCCGCAACCGGGCACCGGTGCCCGGGGCCGGAGATGCCGTCGCGGGAAGTACCCGCGCCCGGTACCGCCGGATTCTCCGTTTCGCAGCCTGGAACCTGGCGGCGACCTGGTGGTATGAGCTGCTCCTCCCGCGGATCGGCTTGGCGTTGGTGACCGAGCGGACGCGGCCGGCCCGGATGCAGCGCTTCGCCCGGCGCTTCCACGTACTCGCGGTGGACCTGGGCGGCCTGATGATTAAGGTGGGGCAGTTCCTCTCGTCCAGGCTTGACGTGCTGCCCCCGGAAATCACCAACGAACTTGCGGGCCTCCAGGACGAAGTGCCGCCGGTCCCGTTCCCGGCCATCCGGGCCCTTGCCGAGAAGGAATTAGGGGTCCCGCTCGAGCAGGCGTTCGCCTGGGTGGAAGAGACGACGATCGCCGCGGCCTCGCTGGGGCAGGCGCACCGTGCACGGCTCCTTCCCGCTGATGCTGCCGAGACCGGGCTGAAGGAAGTTGTGGTCAAGGTGCAGCGTCCGGGCATCGGCGCAATTGTCGACGTCGACCTGGCAGCATTGCGCAAGGTGGGCGGCTGGCTGAGCCACTTCCGGCTCATTTCCAACCGCGCCGATATGCCTGCCCTGTTGGAGGAATTCGCGCAGACCAGCTTCGAAGAAATCGACTACCTCCACGAAGCCGCCAACTCCGAGCGTTTCGCCGTGGATTTTTCCGGCGACGGCCGGGTGGCAGTTCCACGGGTCGCCTGGGAGCGGTGCACCCGCCGCGTGCTGACCCTCGAAGACGTCACGGCCATCAAGATTACGGACGCCGCAGCGCTCCGGGCGGCAGGTATTGATCCGGCCCTGGTGGCGCCGGTGTTCGCCTCCGTGATGTTCGACCAACTCTTCACCAACGGCTTTTTCCATGCCGACCCGCACCCTGGCAATATCTTCGTCACTCCGGTTCCTGTCGGCGTCGGGGAATACCCTTGGAAACTGACGTTCATCGACTTTGGCATGATGGGCGAAGTTCCCGCTTCGACGCGCAGCGGGCTGCGCAAGCTCCTGATCGCTGCCGCCGCGCGCGACGGCAAAGGGCTGGTGGCGGCCATCGGCGATGTAGGCGTCCTGATGCCGTCGGCGGACGTTGGAGGTCTTGAGCGGGCCATGACGCAGCTGTTTGGCCGCTTCGGGGGAATGGGGTTCGCCGAGCTTCGCGAAGTGGATCCGCGCGAATTCCGTGACTTCGCGGTTGAATTCGGTGACGTGGTGCGCTCCCTGCCGTTCCAGCTGCCCGAAAATTTCCTGCTCATCATCCGCGCAATGTCCCTGACATCGGGAGTGTGCAGTTCGCTGGACCCCCGGTTCAACCTGTGGGACTCGGTGGAACCCTACGCAGCCCGGCTGCTCCGGGACGAGCGCGGCAACTTCGTGCAGGACGTGGCCCAGCAGGCGCTCGATGCCGCAGGAATCGCGCTTCGCCTGCCCAAGCGGCTGGACGGACTCCTTGCCCGGATCGAGGAAGGTGGCCTCACGGTTGCCAACCCGCGACTTGAGCGGCAGGTCGCCAGGCTCCACCGCTCAACGCGGCGTACGGCGTCCGCCCTGGTATTCGGCGCCTTATTGATTGCCGGGGCCGTGGTGCGGGCTGACGATACAGCCTTGGGCAGTTCGCTGATGCTGGCGTCCGTAGTCCCGCTGCTGCACGGCCTGTGGGTGGGGCGGCGCGGTTTCTAAGTCTGCCCTGCCCCTGGAATCAGCCCGTCCCTGGAAGACGAGCCACCGCGAGCGTGGAAAGCCCGGGCAGTCCGGCGCCCCAGGTGGAAGGCCACGGCGTAACCTAGGTTTGGCCTGTCCGCCGGCAACTCGCCGGTATGGCTCCGGTACACGGATTCGTCAGCTTGAGCCAAGGGCATCAATTAAAGCGAATGCGGCCGCGACAACAAGGAACTGCAGGATGACCATAGGGGAGCTTAGCAACATGCATCACGCCGATCCGGGAACCCGCACACTGACGGTGGTGCGCCAGGAGGTTTCGCTTGGCGCCGGGCGGGATCTCGAATTTGGCCTGGAGCTCCTGGCCAAGGCAAGGAGCGGAGGGATGGGCCCCACGCTTCGACTGTACCGGCCGGCCCCCACGGTGGCGTTCGGCCAGCGGGACACCAGGCTGCCGGGTTTTGAAGCAGCAGAGCAAGCCTGCCGCGACAACGGCTTTGAGCCGCTGGTCCGCCGCGCCGGCGGCCGGGCAGCGGCGTACCACCAGGGAACCCTGGTGGTGGACCATATTGAACCGGACGCGGACGCCATCGCCGGATCAAAAAGCCGGTTCGGGTACTTTGGGGAGTTGTTCGCCGAAGCCCTGCGCGGTGTTGGAGTGCACGCGGCGGTCGGGGAGATCCCCGGCGAGTACTGCCCCGGGGAATTCAGTGTGCACGGCAGCGAACAGGGCAGCTCCCGCCAGGTGAAGCTGGTGGGCACCGCCCAGCGTGTGGTGGCCGGCGGCTGGCTGTTCAGTTCCGTCATCGTGGTGGAGGACTCCGCGCCAATCCGCAAGGTCCTCACGGACACCTACGCCGCCCTCGGCCTGGACTGGGATCCTGCCACGGCGGGGGCAGTGAACGATCTTGTCCCCGGCGTGGACGTGGGAGCGGTGGAGGAAGCGCTGCTGGAAACGTACGCCCGCCACGCCACCCTCGGGACTGCACCCTTCAGCAGCCTGGGGGCATAAGCAATAAAAAACGGGACCAACACTGGGGTTGGTCCCGTTTTTGCTGCCCGGCCGGCTACCTAGGGCCGGCGGACGCTTGGCTGGTTTGCCGCCTAAGCTGCGAGCCGCGTCTTGACCTCGGCAGCGGACGGGTTGGTGGCAGCAGTGCCGTCCGGGAAGAGGACGGTGGGCACGGTGCGGTTGCCACCGTTCAGCTGCTCCACGAGTTCGGCCGTGCCTTCCACTTCCTCAATGTTGATCTCGTTGTAGCCGATGCCATGGGCATCCAGCTGCTTCTTCAGCCGGTTGCAGTAGCCGCACCACGTGGTGGAAAACATGGTGATGGTGCCGGATTCGGGAGTGAAGTCCATAAGTTTCTCCTATGCGTCGTTCAGGGGTTCCTTCCTTTCAACGGTAGCGTGCAGGCCCATATTCCCCGGCCCGGCGCACTTCACATGACAGCTCCTGCGGCCGGTGGCATGCTGGAGCCATGTGTGGACGTTATGTAATGGCACGTGCTGTGGGGGGACCTCCTGGCCGAGTTCGACGCCGGGCTTGAGGAGGAGGTGGACATCCCGCCGTCCTGGAATGTTGCGCCAACGGATGACGTGCCTATCGTCCTGGAGCGGCTGATCGATGACGGGCAGGCTCCCAAGCAGGTGCGCCAGCTGCACGTGGCGCGCTGGGGACTGGTTCCGTCCTGGGCCAAGGACCCCGGGATCGGTTCGCGGATGATCAACGCACGGAGCGAATCCGTGCTGGAAAAACCGGCTTTCCGCAAAGCCGTGCAGTCACGCCGGTGCGCCGTGCCCGCGGACGGCTACTACGAATGGAAGCAGGGGCCAGGGAAGTCCAAGCAGCCCTACTATGTGCACCCGGGTGAAGGCCATGGCCTTGTTTTTGCGGGGCTCTACGAATGGTGGAAGGACCCGGCCCGGCCTGCAGGGGAGCCAGGCGGCTGGATGCTTTCCACGTCCATCCTGACCACTGACACGCCCCCGCCCGGGAGCGAAGACACGGTGTTCGGCAAGCTGACGGCGCTGCACGACCGGGTTCCGCTGCCGATGGACAAATCCACCATGGAAGCGTGGCTGGACCCGCAGGCCGACGACGCGGCCGCCCTGGTGGACCTGGTCCGGTCCGGGGTAAAGGACGTGGCGTCGGACTGGCACGTCGACTCAGTGGGCAAGGACGTGGGAAATGTGCGCAACAACGGGCCGGAGCTGATCCGCCCGGTGGAGGCCCTCTTCTAGAAGTCCAGGCGCCGGTGGGAAGGGATCTAAACGGTGACCGTGCCGGCGTCGTCCACTGTCCAGGTGGGGTTGTACGCCACCTCCCAGCGGAAGCCGTCCGGGTCCGCGAAGTAGCCGCTGTAGCCGCCCCACGGCTGGGTGATGGGCTCGGCGATGATTTCGGCGCCGGCCGCGGCGGCCTCCGCCATGACCCTGTCCACGTCCTCGGTGCCGGAAAGGTTGTGGCTGAGCGTGATGCAGGGGACAGGGCCGGGAGCACTGACGCCGGCGTCGGCCTGCATCTGGCGGACATCCCAAAGGGACAGCACCAGGCCGTGGTTCACCTGGATAAACACCACATCCCCCGGAACTTCCCGGTGGACCGGCCAGCCAAGGCCGTCAACGTAGAACGCGCGGGACGCCTGAACACTGCGGACGCCTAGTGAAATGAAGTCGACTCTGGGCTGCATGGTTCGATACTGTCAGACGATGGCGACAATTCAAGGGAACGATAGAGACGCTTTGGCCGACAAGGAACAGCTCGCTGCCGTCCGGATCGCCGTGGACGAGGTGGATGACCAGATTGTCACCCTGATCGCCCGCCGCGAGCGCCTGATCCGGATCGCCGGGACCCTCAAGGGCGACGATGCCGAAGTCCGTGCCCCGGGCCGGGTGGAGCGGATCATCGAACACGTCCGCTCGGCGGCCGAGAAGAAAGACATTGACCCGGACATCGTCGAGTCCACTTACCGGGCCATGATCTCCGGTTTCATCGAACTCGAACTCCGGGTCCACAAAGAAAACAGCTGAGCCGTCCCGGCCCAGCTGTTACAGGTTCTCCTCCACGGGAACTCCGGACTGGAATTCCCGGCCGTCCGCCTCGCTGAAGCCGGTCATCACATGCCCTTCGCCGAGCCCGTTAATGGCCGCCATGGGGAAGTTTCCGGTGATGGTGCTGCCTGAGTGGCTGACCCCTGAAAGATCATAGTTTTCTTCACAGCTCTGGTCATGGTTGAACGAGAAGAAGGAAATAGGCTTCCCGTTCATGAATTCAATGCCCAGGCGCCGCTGCGACGAGTAGTCCGGACTGGCAGCCACAAGTCCCACCACATAGGCACCGGAACCGGGGATATTGCCGTCTAAATCGAAGGTTGCCACGAGCGTGGAGTCCTGGGCTTTGATGCTGACCTGCTTGAGGAGTGCGTCATGGGTGCTCATGGCACAATCCTGCTCCCTGCCGTTCGGTCCGTCCACCCCTGAGCGGTCACAGAACTGGAGCCTAAGGTGCTTCCGCAGCAATGCCGTTTCCCGAAAGCCCGTTCACTTGCCCCTTGCCTATGCGGCACCTCCCGGGAGGCGTAGACTGGTACTGCTCGAACATATATTCGAACTGTTTCTGTTTCACTTTCGCATCCGGGAGGCGCCCCTTGGGTATGTTCAGCGAATCCGTTGACGTCTCCTGCGCCCCTGACGGCCACCCCGTGGCTGTTGTTTGGGCGGGTCGTTCCTATTCTGTGTGTGCCGAACCTGTCCGCTGGTACGAACGCCGCCAGTGGTGGGCCGAAGAAACCCGCGCACCGCTGGGAAGCGGCCCAGGGCTGGTGGACCACGAAATCTGGCGGGTCCAGGTGCAGCCCTCAGCCCCGGGTTCCGGCGGTTCCAAGGAACAGGAAGAGCCGCTCACCCTTGACCTCACCCGCCATATCCGCAGCGGCCGCTGGCGGCTCCTGCGGATCCATGACGCCCTGCGCCCCAGAACAGCATGAGCTTCACGCACCTCCACGTCTCCACCCGCCTTCAGTGCCCACTACGGGGTTTCCTGGCCTGAGGAACTGGCGCAGGCCGCTGCCGCTGACGGCGCAACCGCGCTTGCCTGCACGGACCGGGACGGCTTGTATGGCACCATCAAGCACCTCAAAGCGTGCATGGGTGCCGGCATTGACCCCATCGTAGGGGTGGACCTTGCGGTCTATGACGACGACGGCGATCACCGCACCCAGCTGGCCGGCCGTGTGGTGGTGCTGGCCCGCGGCCACAACAACGGGGCCGGCTACCGCGCGCTGTGCCGGCTGGTGTCCGATGCCCACGCCCGCACCTCGGGTAAAGCCGGTGGAGTTGTGCCGGTAGCCGTGACCAGGGCTGAGCTTGCCTCCCGCACCCTTGATCCCCACACCCTGAAACCCGTGCTGATGGTCCTGATCGGGCCGGATTCCGACGTCGGACGTGCCATGGGCGGGCGGCGTTACCTGCGGCCGCGCACCCTTTTCAAGCAGTGGCTGGACGCCATGCCCGCAGGAACTGTTGTGGCCGAGACCGTTTCCCAACTCAGCGCCCCGGGAAAACCGCTGAGCACGGCGCATGCCGTCCGGATGCTCAAACTCGCGGAAGAACACAACGTCCCGGCAATCCTCAGCAATGCGGTCCGGTACTGCGCGGAGGACGGCGCCGCAACCGCAGACGTACTGGATTCAGCACGGACCCTGAAATCCCTTCCGGAACTGGCCCAGGAACCACTGCTGCAACCCAACGGCCAGGGCTGGCTGAAATCCTCGCATCAGATGCTGCAGCTGGGTAAGGAAATCATCTCCGCAGCAGGCTATGGTGCCGAAGACCTTAACAGGCTCATGGCACAAACAGAGGCGCTCGCCGATGTCTGCAGGATTGATCCTGTTTCTGACATGGGGTGGAAGCAGCCGGTGGTGCCGGAAGCTGCGGTCATTGGGATCAGCCAGGATCCGCACGTGGAACTGGTGCAGCGCTGCAGGGCGGGGATCGGCAGGAGGTTCCCCGGAATCGCCGGGAACAGCGAAAAGGAAATGCTCCACCGGCTTGACCATGAGCTGGGCATCATCCGGAACCTGGGGTTTTCCTCCTACTTCCTCACTGTGGCGGAGGTTTCGCGCATGATCCAGGAGATGGGGGTGCGGGCAGCCGCCCGGGGCTCCGGAGCCTCCAGCCTGGTCAACTACCTCATTGACGTCAGCCAGGTAAATCCGCTGCAGCACGACCTCATCTTCGAACGTTTCCTTTCCCAGGACCGGGCCACGTTGCCCGATATCGATATCGACGTCGAAAGCGCCGAGCGGCATAACGTGTACCACCGGATTTTTGAACGCTTTGGTAAGGAACGCGTCACGCTCATGAGCATGCAGAACGGCTACCGGGCGCGGGGTGCAGTGCGTGACGCCGGCCTTGCGTTGGGGATGGATGACGGCGACGTGGGGGACATTGCCAAGCAGTTGTGGCGGTTCTCGGCCTCCAAGTTCCGTGAAGCACTGCAGGAGAAGCCCGAGCTGAGGGAATTTGCCGGCAGGGTGGAACAGCGGGATTCCCACGGCAACCAGCAACTGGACCTGCTGGTGGATCTGACCGAACGCCTGGACCGGTTGCCGCGGCACATTTCCATGCATCCGTGCGGCGTGATCCTGGGTGACGCCACCCTGCTGGATCGCACCCCGGTACAGCCCAGCGGGCTGGGACTGCCCATGAGCCAGTTCGATAAGCACGACATGGATCCCATGGGCATGCTCAAGCTCGATGTCCTGGGCGTGAGGATGCAAAGCGCCATGGCGTTTGCCGTCAGGGAGATCATCCGCATCCATCCCTCCAAGAAGGACGTGGTGGCAGCGGGCGGCCATGCCGTCAGGCCCGACGGGACCGGGCCGGACTTCATTGCTGACAACGGGCACATCGACCTCAACGCCATTCCCCTGGATGATGAGCCCACCTTTGAACTCATCCGGAGCACCCACACCCTGGGCTGCTTCCAGATTGAGTCTCCCGGGCAGCGCGAACTGATCGGCAAGATGGCGCCCCGGGAGTTCAATGACCTCATCATCGATATTTCGCTGTTCCGTCCGGGACCCATGAAATCGGATATGGTGCGGCCTTTCCTGGAGCACCGCCATGGGTTTGCCCCGGAGGTCTACCCCCACCCGCTCCTGAAGCCGGTGCTTCAGGAAACCCACGGGGTGACGGTTTTCCACGAGCAAATCCTGAGGACATTCGACGTGATGACCGGGTGCGGGCTTGCGAAGGCCGATGAATTCCGGCGGGCACTCAGCAACGAGGTTGGGGAATTCCAGGTGGAAGAGTACTTCCGCAAGCATGCAAAGGCCAAGGGCTTTTCCCCCGACGTCATTGACAAGGTATGGCAAACCCTGAAGTCCTTTGCCAGCTTTGGGTTTTGCAAAGCCCACGGGGCGGCCTTCGCGGTGCCCACCTATCAATCAGCCTGGCTGAAAACCCACCACCCTGAAGCCTTCCTGGCGGGCCTCTGGGAGCACGATCCGGGCATGTATCCCAAGCGGCTGCTGGTGGCGGAGGCCAGGCGGCTGGGGGTCCCCATCCTTCCCCTGGACATCAACCTCAGCAAAGGGGAGTACCGGGTGGAACGGATCCGGCAGGGCCCGGATGCCGGGAAGCTCGGAATCCGGCTGAGCCTGAACGGGATTTACGGGTTGTCCGCCACCGAGCTGAAAAGGATTGTTGCCGGCCAGCCGTACGATTCCCTGGCAGACCTCCGGGCGCGCTCGCGGTTGAGCAAGCCAAGCATTAAACGCCTGGCCCAGCTGGGTGCTTTTGATTCCCTCCACCGCGAGGCGGGCGGAATGGCCAACCGGGCAGACCTGGTCCAGCACCTGCAGCGGCTGCAGAATGCAGGCAGCGGACGGAAGGGCGTCGAGGTGCTTGAGGGGCAGCTGTCCCTTCCCCTGGGCGATGTAGAGCTGCGCAACGTCAAACCTGGGCTGCCCGCGCCTACCCTCGTCGAGAATGTCCGGGCTGAGCTGGACCTGATGGCCGTTGACGTCAGCAGCCACCTGATGGAGAGCCACCGTCCCACGCTGGACAGGCTTGGTGTGACTACGGCGGACAAGCTCCTGGGCCTGCGCAACGGGACCGAGGTCCTGGTGGCCGGGGTGCGGGTAGCCACCCAAACACCGCCCATGCGGGGCGGCAGGAGGGTGGTGTTCATCAGCATTGATGATGGCACCGGCTGCGTCGACTCGGTGTTCTTTCACGAAGCCCAGGAAAATGCCGGGCTGCTCCTGTTCGGAACCAGGCTGCTGCTCATCCGGGGGACCACCAGGAGGACGGGTCCGCGCGGCATCAGCATCAGCGCCAGCATGGCCTGGGACCTCAGCCGCACCGAAACCTTGCCTTTCCCGACTCCAGCGGACCAACCCGCTGACGTCCCGCATCCCCTGGACGGGATCAGCAGGACCCTGGCGATTACCGGTTTTAGCGGTTGACTCTGCCGTGTGCCGCTTTGGCCGGCCCTTCACGGAACCGATAGCATTGACGGTGGCTGGCTGTGGTCCCCGTATGCCACAAGCTATGAAGCCTTAACTTTGAATAGGAGACACCCGTGTCAGATGCCCAGCAGATCACCCTTCTCGTCGATGGCGAAGAGACCAAGGTGACTACCGGGACAACCGGTGCGGAACTCTTCTTTGAGCGCCGTGATGTTGTTGTAGCCCGCGTCAATGGCGAGCTGAAGGACCTGGACCAGCAGCTGCCGGAAGGCGCCGAGGTTGAGGGTGTCACCATCGATTCACCGGACGGGCTGAACGTGCTCCGCCACTCCACGGCCCACGTGATGGCCCAGGCTGTCCAGCAGCTGCGCCCTGACGCCAAGCTGGGCATCGGCCCGTATATCACTGACGGCTTCTACTTCGACTTTGACGTGGCCGAGCCCTTCACTCCCGAGGACCTCAAAACCCTCGAAAAGATGATGCTCAAGATCGTCAACCAGAACCAGAAGTTCGTCCGCCGCGTCGTCTCCGAGGACGAGGCCCGCGAAGCGATGAAGAACGAGCCCTACAAGCTTGAACTCCTGGGCAAGAAAAACGATGCCGCCGAAGCAGGCGAGGGCGTCAGCGTTGAGGTCGGCGCCGGCGATATCACCATCTACGACAACGTTGAGCGCAAGGAAGGGACCACTGTCTGGTGCGATCTCTGCCGCGGCCCGCACCTGCCCAACACCAAGATGATCTCCAACGCCTTCGCGCTCACCCGCTCGTCCTCGGCCTACTGGCTGGGAAACCAGAAGAACCAGCAGCTGCAGCGGATCTACGGCACGGCCTGGCCCACCAAGGACGCCCTCAAGGCGTACCAGGAACGTATCGCCGAGGCTGAACGCCGCGACCACCGCAAGCTCGGCTCCGAACTGGACCTGTTCTCCTTCCCGGACGAACTGGGCTCAGGCCTTCCTGTATTCCATCCCAAGGGCGGCATTATCCGCAAGGAGATGGAGGACTACTCCAGGCAGCGCCACGTTGAGGCGGGCTACGAGTTCGTCTACACGCCGCACATCACCAAGGGCCACCTCTACGAAGTGTCCGGCCACCTTGACTGGTACAAGGACGGCATGTTCCCGGCCATGCACGTCGATGCCGAGCTCAACGAGGACGGCACCGTGCGCAAGCCCGGCCAGGATTACTACCTGAAGCCGATGAACTGCCCCATGCACAACCTCATCTTCCGGTCCCGCGGGCGCTCATACCGCGAGCTGCCGCTGCGCCTGTTCGAATTCGGGTCGGTTTACCGGTACGAGAAGTCCGGTGTGGTGCACGGCCTCACCCGTGTGCGCGGCATGACACAGGACGACGCCCACATCTACTGCACCCGTGAGCAGATGAAGGACGAACTCACCAAGACCCTGAACTTCGTCCTGGACCTGCTCAAGGACTACGGGCTCAACGATTTCTACCTGGAACTGTCCACTAAGGACCCGGAAAAATACGTCGGTGACGACGCCGCCTGGGATGAAGCCACCAGGACCCTCGCGGAGGTGGCGCAGGAATCCGGGCTGGAACTCGTGCCGGATCCGGGTGGAGCAGCCTTCTACGGTCCCAAGATCTCCGTCCAGGCGAAGGACGCGCTGGGCCGCACGTGGCAGATGTCCACGATCCAGCTGGACTTCAACCTGCCCGAGCGCTTCGAACTGGAATTCCAGGCCGCCGACGGCACCCGCCAGCGTCCGGTCATGATCCACCGTGCACTGTTCGGATCGGTGGAGCGGTTCATGGGTGTGCTCACCGAGCACTACGCGGGAGCCTTCCCGGCGTGGCTCGCACCTGTCCAGGTGGTGGGCATCCCCGTGGCGGAGACATTCAACGAGTACATGTTCGACGTCGTCGACCAGCTTAAGGCCGCAGGCATCCGTGCCGAGGTGGATACGTCCTCGGACCGGTTCCCCAAGAAGATCCGCACCGCCAGCAAGGACAAGATCCCGTTTGTGCTGATTGCCGGCGGTGACGATGCCGAAGCGGGTGCTGTCTCATTCCGCTTCCGCGACGGAAGCCAGGACAACGGCGTGCCCGTTGAAGAGGCAGTCAAGCGGATCACGGAAGCCGTCCGTAACCGGACCAGCTAGCGGATACGGAACATTATGGTGCAGGAGAACACAGGCGCAGGATATCCAGGGGATGCCGGCGTCACCGACGACTTTGACCTCGCCGGTGTCCCGGACGCTTTCCAGCGCCTGTGGACTCCGCACAGGATGGCCTACATCAAGGGCGGCCAGCACCAGTTCAAGAACGAAAACGATTGCCCCTTCTGCGTTGGCCCCGCACGTACTGACGAGGACGCACTCATCGTTCACCGGGGCAGGACCTGCTACGTGGTGCTGAACCTCTTTCCGTACAACCCCGGGCATCTTTTGGTGTGCCCCTACCGCCACATCCCGGACTACACCGACCTGACGGTGGAGGAGACGGCGGAGTTCGCCGAGCTCACCCAGACCGCCATGCGGGTCCTGCGGAAAGTCTCCAATCCAGGTGGTTTCAACCTGGGCATGAACCAGGGTGTGGTGGGCGGGGCCGGCATCGCCGCACACCTTCACCAGCACATCGTTCCCCGGTGGGGCGGCGACGGGAACTTCTTCCCGATCATCGCCCAGACCAAGGCGATCACGCAGACCCTTGACGAGGTCCGCCAGCAGGTCGCCGACGCCTGGCCCGGGGAGACGGATGCTGAATAAGCACGCGCGCGGGTTCTTCACCGCACTGTTCACCCCGGTTGCCCGTTGGCTTCTCCGAATGGGCGTTTCACCCGACGCTGTCACCATCATCGGCACGGCCGGGGTGGTGGTGGGAGCCCTCGTCTTCTACCCCCTCGGTCAGCTCTGGTGGGGAACACTGTTCATCACCGCCTTCATCTTCTCCGATGTCCTCGATGGCATCATGGCCAGGATGCAGGCGGTGGGCGGCCGGTGGGGCAACTTCCTCGACTCCACCCTGGACCGGATCGCCGACGGCGCCCTGTTCGCCGGGCTCGCCGTGTGGTTCTTCACCGGCGGGGCCAACGTCCCCATCGCGATGGCAGCCACCGTCTGCCTCGTCCTGGGCATGGTGGTTTCCTACGCCAGGGCCAAAGCTGAATCACTGGGCTTCACCGCCAACGTGGGCATCGCCGAACGGGCCGAACGCCTGGTCTCGGTCCTGGTGGTCACCGGATTTACCGGCCTGGGGCTTCCCGGCGTGGTGTTGCTGGTGACGCTCGCGCTGCTCGCCCTCGCCAGCTTCATCACAGTGGTTCAGCGCGTAATTTCCGTACGCCGCCAGGCGCTTGCGGAACCCTCGCCGGCTGATTAAGACGAATTAAGCCGCCCGGCCGCGGTGAGACTAGTATTAGGACTGCCCGGTCAATGGATCCGGCAACCCGGTGTGTGTAAACGTGGCATCTCCGTGCCGCCCTGCACGCCCGGCGAAGGTCATCTATCTACCCATAGGGGTTTTTGTGTCTACACCTGATGTAAGCAACGAGGCCGGTTCGTCCGCGAACAGCGTCACGGGCAGCAGCCGCGTGAAGCGGGGCATGGCTGAGATGCTCAAGGGCGGCGTCATCATGGACGTCGTCAACGTCGAACAGGCCCGCATCGCCGAAGACGCCGGTGCTGTCGCTGTGATGGCGCTGGAACGAGTTCCGGCCGATATCCGCGCCCAGGGCGGCGTGTCCCGGATGTCCGATCCGGACATGATCGACCAGATCATCGACGCCGTGTCCATTCCCGTGATGGCCAAGGCCCGCATCGGCCACTTCGTCGAGGCCCAGATCCTGCAGTCACTGGGCGTGGACTACATTGACGAGTCCGAGGTCCTCACCCCGGCCGACTACGTCAACCACATCGACAAGTGGAACTTCAAGGTTCCGTTCGTCTGCGGTGCCACCAACCTCGGTGAGGCGCTGCGCCGCATCAACGAGGGCGCTGCGATGATCCGTTCCAAGGGCGAGGCCGGCACCGGCGACGTCTCGAACGCCACCGGCCACATGCGCCAGATCCGCTCCGAGATCGCCAAGCTCGCTGCCCTGCCCCAGGACGAGCTGTACGTCGCCGCCAAGGAACTGCAGGCCCCGTACGAACTGGTCAAGGAAGTCGCCGCTGCCGGCAAGCTTCCCGTGGTGCTGTTCACCGCGGGCGGCATTGCCACCCCGGCAGACGCCGCCATGATGATGCAGCTCGGCGCTGACGGCGTCTTCGTCGGCTCCGGCATCTTCAAGTCCGGCAACCCCGCCCAGCGCGCCGCCGCCGTCGTGAAGGCCACCACCTTCTTCGATGACCCCGACGTCATCGCCAAGGCCTCCCGCGGGCTGGGCGAAGCCATGGTGGGCATCAACGTCGACGAGATCCCCCAGCCGCACCGCCTGGCCGAGCGCGGCTGGTAACTCGCTCTCTGGGGGTGAGGGGCGGCGTTATCCTCGGCGCGCTATTCCCCGCGCGTTGTGTGCAGCTGAGTAGCTGCTTGCGGCGCGGGGCCCCCTTTACGCGCGCTGCCGGATAACTCCGCCCCTCGCCTTGCGCTCGTGATGTACGACGGCGGCGGGTCACCCTTGAGTTCTAGCGGTCGTTGCAACACCCCGATATTTTTTGGGAGTTGCAACGACCGTGCCAGCTTTAACAGGGAAACCGCGTAGGAAATACACGCAGGGTGAGAAGGACCGCTTCTTCGAGGTGCTTGCCCGGGGTGGGACCGTCACGTCAGTGGCCGCTGAACTCGGGCTGGGCAGGATGGCCTGCTATCAGTGGACCCGGGCGGCTGGTGTACGGTTCCGGAAGCAGGAGGCCTCCCAGGAGGAGAAGGACGCTTTCTTTGCTCTGTTTGGCCGGCTTGGAAACGCCTCCGATGCCGCCGCGCAGCTCGGGCTGAACAGGAACACCTGCTACAAGTGGATCAGGAACGCAGGGCTGGCCCGTAAACGGGCAGACCAGCCCAGTCGAGAGGACTTCCGCCAACTGCGCGAGGCAGGGCATTCCCGCCGCGAAGCAGCTCGCGTCCTGGGCATCCACCCCACGACCGCAGGCGAGTGGGACGCGGGCGTGCGCAAGACCGGCAGCGGACGCATTTACCCGGACGGGCGGGTCGTGGATTACAAACAAGGAGTGACTACCTTCGAGACGCCGTCGGGACGTATGGGACCAGTGCGCCCGGGTTTGGCTACCCTGGAGAAGGCCATCGACCCGCGGTATCTCTCGCTGCAAGAACGCGAAAGCATCCGGGATCTGCTGGCCGCCGGCGATTCTCTCCGCGTGATAGGGATCAAGCTGGGCCGCTCCGCCTCGAGCATCAGCCGTGAGATCGGTCGCAACAGCAGCCCGGGCGCCGGTTATCAGCCTTACGCCGCCCAGAGGTCCGCTGCGTCCCGCCGTCCTCGGCCCAAGGAGAGCAAACTGGCAGCCGAAGGGCGCCTGCGCGCTTACGTGGAAGAGAAGCTGCGCATACGCTGGTCTCCGGAACAAATCAGCCATGCACTCATCAAGGAATTCCCCAATGATCCGCATATGCGCGTGAGTTCGGAGACGATTTACCAGGGACTCTACGTCCAGGCCCGCGGCGGGTTACGACGTGAGATCCAGGCCGCCCTGCGCACCGGCCGGACCCGCCGCAAGGCCCACAACACCGGCGAGCAACGCATCTCCCGGTTCGCGGACCCTATGGTCAACATCTCCGAACGCCCACCCGAAATCGAGGACCGCGCCGTGCCCGGGCACTGGGAGGGCGACCTCATCACCGGCGCATACAACCAATCCGCAATCGCGACCCTGGTGGAGCGCACCACCCGCTACGTCATGCTCGTCCACCTGCCCGGGAACCACACCGCCGAAACGGTTGGAAACGGCCTCGTGAAGACCATGAGTTCCTTGCCAGCCCACCTCCGCGGCTCCCTGACCTGGGACCAAGGCGCGGAAATGGCCGCCCACAAGTCCTTCAGCATGTCCACGGACATGGCCGTCTACTTCTGCGACCCCGCCAGCCCTTGGCAACGCGGTACCAACGAGAACACCAACGGGTTGCTGCGCCAATACTTTCCCAAGGGCACCGACCTGTCCGTCTACGGGCCCGAGGACCTTGAACACGTCGCCCAAGAGCTTAACGCCCGACCACGCAAAACGCTCGGCTGGGATACCCCAGCCGAGCGTCTGCGTGATCTACTGGTGACTCACTAACACCAACGGTGTTGCAACGACCCCCTGAATTCGCCACCTATTGCTGGTGACTCGCCGCCGTCGTTCGTTTAAACCCAACTGGGTAGTACGGGAAGCCGCACCCTACTCCAGGCCTCGACGCTTTAACAGGGGCTCTAGTTTGGCTTCGCGGCCGCGGAGGGTTCGGAAGGACTCCAGGGGATCCCGGCTGTTTCCGCGGGACAGGAGCTCCTGCCGGAAACGTTCTCCGTTGGCCCGGGTCATGCCGCCGTTCTCGGTGAACCAGTCCACCGTTTCCGCGTCCAGCACCTCGCTCCAGATGTAGGAGTAGTAGCCCGCCGCGTAGCCTGCCCCGGCGAAGATGTGCTGGAAGTATCCCGTACGGTAACGCGGCGGTATCAGGGCGTGGGCGATGCCGGCCGCGGCGAGGGCTTTGTCCTCGAAGGCCACGGCGTCCTCAGGTACCTCGCCGGCTCCCAGGACATGCCAGGCCAGGTCCAGCAGGGCCGCTCCCAGGTACTCGGTGGTGGCGAAGCCCTCACCCCACAGCCGCGATTCGTTGAGTTTGTTCACGATGTCCTGGGGGAGAGGCTGCCCGGTTTTGTGGTGCTTCGCGTAGTTGGCAAGCACCTCCGGCCACAGGATCCACATTTCGTTGACCTGGGACGGGTACTCCACGAAGTCGCGGGGAACAGCTGTGCCGGAGAACCTCGGATAGGTGACGCTGGAGAACAGCCCGTGCAGGGCATGGCCGAACTCGTGGAAGGTGGTCCGCAGTTCGTCGAGGGTCAGCAGCGTGGGTTCGCCGGCCGGGGGCTTGGAGATGTTCAGGTTGTTGATGACCACGGGTGCGGTCCCCAGCAGTTCCGACTGTTCCATCAGCGAATTCATCCAGGCACCTCCGCGCTTGGACTCACGCGAGTAGTAGTCACCCAGGAACAGGCCTAGGGCACTGCCGTCCTCGTTCCGCACCTCCCAGACGCGGACATCCGGGTGGTAGCCGGCCAGGTCCGTCCGCTCGTGGAAGGTGATGCCGTAAAGGGATGTTGCGGCGAAGAAGACCCCATCAGTGAGGACCCGGTCCAGCTCGAAATACGGGCGGAGGGCCTGCTCGTCCACTTCGTATTTTTCCCGCCGTACCTTCGCGGAGTAATAGGCCCAGTCCCAGGCCTCCAGGGGGTGGCCGGCTGCCTCCGCAAGTGCTGCAGCCTCGCGGTCGGCGTTGCGCATGGCGGCCGGCGCCATGCGGTTCAGCATCGACTGGACCGACTCGAAATCGGGTGCGGTTTGGCGGTCAACCACCAGTTCGGCGTAGTTGGCGAAGCCCAGCAGGGCGGCCTTCTCCGCGCGCAGGCCCGCCATGGACCTGGCGGCCTTCAGGACGTCCAGGTTTCCGCCGCTGCTGCCGCGGGCCGCCGAGGCCTCAAAGAGCCGACGGCGGATGTCCCGGTTCTCGAGGACGGCGAGGGCGGGCTGGTTGGTGGGCTGGATCAGCGTCAGGAGGAACTTCCCGTCGTGCCCCGCGGCCCGGGCAGCCTCCGCAGCCCGGTCCACGTCCTCCGCAGGCATACCTGTCAGGTCCTCGGCATCATCAAGCAGGAGGGCTGCCGACTTCATCCCTTCCTTGACCCGCTGGCCGAACTCGGTGCCCAACCGGGAGAGCTCCGCATTGAGTTCCCTGAGCCGCTCCTGCCCCGGCCCGTCCAGCTGGATACCGGACTGCCGGAACTCCTTCAGATACTCCTCCACCAGGCGTTCGGACTCGTCATCAAGGCCCGAGATATCGATGGCTGCAAAGCGCTCGTAAAGCGCCCGGTTCAGGAAAACCTCGTCCTGGTGGGCCGAAAAGCGCGGGGACAGTTCCGTTTCAAGATCCCGGATTGCATCCGATGCGTCCGCGGACACGAGTGTGAAGAACGCCGCGGCGGTCCTCTGCAGCAACTGCCCGGAACGTTCCATGGCCACGGCCGTGTTCTCAAAGGTGGCGGGAACAGGGTTCTCCGCAATGACCTGGATTTCGGTCAGGTGCTCCCCGAATCCAGCCTCCGCGGCCTCCGCGTAGTGGGAAGCCTGGATTTCCGGGAAGGGAGGCAGGCCGAACGGAAGCGGGCTGGGACGAAGGAGGGGGTTTGTCATGACGCAAATCTTCCACATGGGCCACGCCTTCTCAACGACCCGCAAATGCCCGTGGCGGCCGGCGACAGTACCTACAATGACGGCTATGGGGATTAGTTGGGGCGGTGCCGCCGCGCGCGCCGGCGCCACCGTCTGCGCATTGTTCGCGGTTGCTGCACTTGCCGGCTGCGGCCTGGTGGCTGAGCAGAACGGGCAGACCCCCCGGCCTGCTGTTTCCAGTTCCCAAGTCTCCGGTTCGCCAGTCCCGGGTGCAGACACGTCAGCTCCGGCTCCCAGCCCCACGCCGACGCCCACAGCCGGCAAGGGGCCGGGCTGCCCAGTGCTGCGGTGCACTTCGGTTCTGGTCACCGGTGACATGCTGGTCCACAACCAGCTCTGGCAGCAGGCGCAGCAGGATGCGGCCGCTGGGGGCAAGCCGGGCTACGATTTTGTGCCACTGCTCGAAGGACAGCGCCGGTACATCAACAACAGCGACCTTGCCGTCTGCCACCAGGAAACACCGGTGGCCGGTCCCGAGGGTCCGTTCTCAGGGTATCCGTCATTCAACGTTCCACCGCAGATCATCGCCGCCTCCAGGAATGTGGGTTACCAGGCATGCACCACCGGCAGCAATCACACCATCGACCGTGGCACGGATGGACTGTTGCGCACCCTTGATGCCCTGGATGCTGCCGGCCTGAAACACACAGGTTCCTACCGGACGGAAAGTGAGTCCCAGCGGATCCTCATCATGCAGACGCCCGCCGCGAAAGTGGCAATCATCGAGGCCGCTTACGGGCTCAACGGACTGGTCCCGGACTACCCCTGGCAGGTGGACATGCTGGACGCCCCGGCCATGATCGCCAAGGCCGTGAAGGCCCGGGAGCTCGGGGCGGACATCGTCCTGGGCGCGATGCATGCCGGAGAGGAGTACACCAGCGAACCGAACACACAGCAGCAGGAGGTTGCGCACGCCTTGGTGGACAGCGGGCAGTTCAACCTGATCTATGGGCACCACACCCACTCCGTGCTGCCCATCGAAAACTACAAAGGAACCTGGATTGTGTACGGCCTCGGCAATGGCGTCACCGAACTGTCACCCTGGTACGTGGTCAACAATGAGGGCCTGCTGGTCAGGGTGCAGTTTGGCCAGGACCAGACCGGTAAATGGTCAGCCACCGACCTCGCCTGGGCACCATCGGTCATTGTCCGCGATCCCTACCGCTGGTGTTCGGTAGCTGCCGACGCGCCGCTTGGGCCGTGCGCCGGCGCGGAAGCGGATGCCGCCACGAGGCAGCGCACGAGTGAGGTGGTGGAATCCCGCGGAGCGGCAGCGGCCGGCGCCCATGAACTCCTGATCACCCGCGAACCGTAAGCCTTCTGCGGCAAGGCAAGTGCCGCCGTCGGACTCCGGCGGAGTCAGTGGTGTCAGCACACGCAGCGGCCTCAGCGCGGACGGCGCGCCGCATGCTCCCTGGCCAGCTCGGCGAAACGATCGTCCGGGTGGCCGGGCTCGAAGGTCCCGAACTTCCGCTCAGCAGCCTTGCTGATCAGGAAATCCGCAATTGCCGGGTTCTTCGGCAGCAGCGATCCGTGCAGGTAGCTCGCCACGATATTGCGGTAGCGGGCGCCTTCATGGCCGTCGCTGCTGTTGTTTCCGGTGCCCTTCGGGACGGTGCCAAGGGGCCGCACGCCGCTGCCGAGCGTGGTCTGGCCGCTGTGGTTCTCGTAGCCAAGGACTTCGCCGAACTCGGGCGTGGCCACCTTGACGTTGCCGATGAGGCGTTCGTCGGTTCCGTGGGTTTCCACGTCCAGGACGCCGATCCCGGGGATGACCGCTCCGGTGCGCGTCTTGAAGAAGTGTCCGAAAAGCTGGTAGAGCCCGCAGATCACCAGCATCGGGGCGCCGTCCTCGGCGAGGTCCTTCAGGGTTGCCGCACGCGACTGCAAGTCGTCCTGGATGACCAGCTGTCCGCTGTCCTGGCCGCCGCCACCCACAATGATGTCCACATCAGCGGGGAACGGATCGCCCACGTTGTATTCGAGCAGTTCCGGGGTGTAGCCGTGCCAGTGGAGCCGCTGCTGCATGACCAGGGCGTTGCCCCAGTCGCCGTAAATATTCATGTCCCGCGGATACAGCTGCACCACCCGCAGGGTGCCTTTGCTTTCCCGCGGGGAATCCGCGCCTGCCTGGCTCAAGAGACGACCTCCACGGTGGTGATTTTGGACAGCTCGCGGCGGATCGCCAGCATGGCGGTGTAGGTGCAAAAAATGCGCTTGGGCTTGCCCTGGGCCTCCCTGATGAAGGCGGCAAGGGCCGGCGCGATCTCGGTCTCCACCCCGCCGATGCGGACGTCGTCGTACTGCAGGCGCAACGCCATGTCGTAGGCACGTGATCCGGTGAGCTGGTCCACTCCGCCCTCGCGCAGCGAGTCGAATTCCACGTCCCACAGCCAGGACATGTCGCGGCCGTCCGCGTAGTTGTCGTTGATGGCGATCATCGTAGCGTAGCCACCGGCGGGGAAGGACTTCAATCCCAGCCGGAAGCCGCTGGGGTTCTTCACCAGGACGAGGTCCAGCGGCTGCCCGCCCACGGTGAGGCTCTCGCCACGGCCAAACGCAGGTTGAACCCGGGAGAGTGCCTCCAGCAGGGTGGCGTGGTCCGCGGCGGCAGCACCCCCGCCGCAAATGCTGCGCGCAAGCGTCAGCGCCGCCGCCGCATTAAAGATGTTGTACACACCGCGCAGCTTCATCCCGGTGGTGACCGTGCCGCCGTCGTACTCGAATACAGCGCTGTCCGCGCCCACCTTGCGGAGTACGACGTCGGCAGCGGGCTTCTCCGGAAGTCCCGCCGGGGCGGGGCTCCCGGGGGCGGCGCGCATGTCGTCGTCGTTGGGGAAAGTTCCCAGCAGCGAATCGTCCAGGCCGAAGTACTTGACCTCCTGCCCGGTCAGCGTTTCGGCGATCCGGGCAACGCGTGGATCCTCGCGGTTCAGTACCACTGTCCCCGTGGTTTTCGCTGCGATGTGCTGAAGCAGCTGGGCTGTTTTGTCGATCTCGCCGAACCGGTCCAGCTGGTCGCGGAGGACGTTCAGGAGGAGGCAGTAGCGCGGAGGCACGCTGTTGACGAAGTGAACGGCGTGGGCCTCGTCCAGTTCCAAAACCGCGACGTCGGCGTCGAGCCGGCCCCGCCAGTCCACCTCGCCGAGCAGGGCAGCGGCCACGCCGCGGGTGAAATTGCTGCCGGTGCGATTGGTGAAAACCTTCAGCCCCTGGCTCTCCAGCAGCTCCACCACCATTTTTGTGGTGGTTGTTTTGCCGTTGGTGCCGCTGACGACGGCCACGCCGTGGGGGAGGGTGGTGAGTGTCCGCCGCATGAAGCCGGGATCGATTTTTTCGACCACCAGCCCCGGGAAGGCAGACCCGCCGCCCCGCAGCCGGGAGGCGCGACGGACCAGCTTGCCGAGCGGAACGCTGAAGGAGAACATACTTCGAATATATCCCAGCAGCGGTATACAGCTGCCGCCCGGGACGGCCCTGCGGCCGGGCGGAAAGCGATGGCGCCGTATGCTGGATGGATGACAAATTCCCTTTCAGCTGCTTCGGCGCGCGTAGGTTCCGGACTCCGGATCGGCGTGCTGGCGCTCCAGGGTGACTTCCGCGAGCACCTCCGGGCGGTCGAAGAAACCGGCGCCGTGGGTCTGGGCATCCGCCGCCCGCAGGAACTGGACGGCCTGGACGGCCTTGTCATTCCCGGCGGCGAATCCACCGCCATCGATAAGCTCGCACGCGCCTTCGACCTGGCCGGGCCGCTCAAGGAGCGCATCGCCGGGGGGCTGCCGGTTTACGGTTCCTGCGCCGGAATGATCCTGTTGGCCTCTGACGTCGCTGATCCTGCCACCGACCTTTCCGGGGCTCCCCAGCAGACGTTCGGCGGACTGGACATCACCGTGCGCCGCAACGCCTTCGGCCGGCAGCGCGAGTCATTCGAGACGGACCTGGACTTCAAGGGCCTGGACTTCAGCGCCACGGAATCCGGCGTTCCCCCTGTTCACGCCGTCTTTATCCGCGGACCCTGGGTGGAGCGGGTGGGACCGGATGTTGAGATCCTGGCCCAGGTGGAACCGGCGGATCCGGAGCACGCGTCCCACGCGGTTCCGCTGCCGGGGGCAGCTAGAATTGTTGCAGTGCGTTCCGGCCACCTGCTGGCCACCTCCTTCCACCCGGAAGTGACTGGGGAGAAACGCGTACACGAACTTTTTATCCGCATGATCAGAGGAGAAGCGTAAAGCATGTCAGGCCACTCCAAATGGGCGACGACCAAGCACAAGAAGGCCATCCTCGATAGCCGCCGTGCAAAATCGTTCGCCAAACTGATCAAGAACATCGAAGTCGCTGCCCGCATGGGTGGCCCCGACCTCTCTGGCAACCCGGGCCTCGAGCTCGCTGTCACCAAGGCCAAGAAAACTTCCGTTCCGGCTGACAACATCGACCGTGCGATCAAGCGCGGCGCGGGCCTGACCGGTGAAGTGGTGGACTACACCGAGATCATGTATGAATGCCGCGGCCCGCAGGGTTCGGCGCTGCTCATCGAGTGCCTGACGGACAATAAGAACCGCGCAGCCTCGGAAGTCCGCCTGGCCATCTCCCGCAACGGCGGCACCATCGCCGATCCCGGTTCAGTCAGCTACCTTTTCAGCCGCAAGGGCGTAGTGTCCCTGCCGAAGAAGGATCTCACGGAGGACGACGTCCTGATGGCTGTCCTTGACGCCGGTGCCGAGGAAGTCAAGGACAACGGCGATTCGTTCGAGATCCACTCGGATCCGAAGGACCTCCAGGCTGTCCGCGATGCGCTCAAGGAAGCAGGGATCGAGTACGACACGGACGAGGCCGAATTCGTCCCGTCCATGGAAGTTCCCCTGGACCTCGAAGCAGCCAAGAAGTTCATGAAGCTCGTTGACGCGCTGGAAGACCTCGACGACGTCCAGAACGTCTATAGCAACGCCGACCTCAGCGACGAAGTCCAGGCTGCCCTGGAATCCGAGTGACGTCCGGCGGTGCCTGCTGAACCCTCGCCTCCTGCTGTTCCCTGCCTTGCTGTTGTTCCCTGCCTTGCTGCTGGAACCGGCCGGCCGTGACGCTGCGCGTACTCGGGGTTGACCCGGGACTGACCCGTTGCGGCATTGGCGTGGTGGACGTCGAGCGCAACAGGCGGGCCACCATGGTGGCCGTTGGTGTGGTGGGCACCTCGCCCGAGGAAACGCTGGACCAGCGCCTCCTGGTGATCGCCCTCGCCATCGACGAATGGCTGGACCGCTACGAACCCCACGTCCTCGCCGTCGAACGCGTCTTTTCCCAGCTCAACGTCAGCACGGTCATGGGGGTTGCCCAGGCGTCCGGCGTGGTGATCGCCGCCGCAGCGCGCCGCGGAATCCCCGTGGCGCTCCACACGCCGTCGGAAGTCAAAGCGGCGGTGACCGGCAGCGGCACCTCCAACAAGGATGCGGTGACCAAGCTCGTCACCAAGATCCTCAGGCTGGAGGCGCCGCCGCGCCCGGCCGATGCAGCAGACGCCCTGGCGTTGGCGATCACCCACGCATGGCGGGCAGGCAGCGGCGCTGCCGTTGCCACCACGGGGCCCGGCAGTTCTTCGCTGACGCCGGCCCAGAGAGCGTGGGCCGAAGCTGAGGCGAAGGTGCGGCGTGCCCGCTGATTGTCCTGGCTGCTTGCTAGGGTATTCGTAGATATGTTCGGATAGCCGGTCCTGCCCTTTTCCAGGTGGCAGCCCGGCGGTACACCAGGAGCCCGGCCTTGATCAGTTTCCTCCGCGGAACCGTAGCGCACGTAGGCCTGTCCACGGCCGTGATCGACCTCAACGGTGCGGGGATGAGTGTTAACGCCACACCCCAGACCCTCAGCAGGCTCCGTACGGGGGAGGAGGGGCAGCTTTTCACCTCCCTGATTGTGCGGGAGGATTCCCTGACGCTCTTTGGCTTCGCCTCCGACGACGAGCGGGAAGTTTTCGACATCCTGCTCAGTGTCAGCGGAGTTGGCCCCCGGCTGGCCCTGGCGGTTCTTGCTGTGCACGATCCGGAGGCCATCCGGGTGGCGGCACACACCGGCGACAACAAAACCTTCACAAAAGTGCCCGGCATTGGACCCAAGGTGGCCGGCCGGATTGTCCTGGAGTTGGCGGGAAAACTCGTGCCGCACGGCACCGTCGGTTCAGCGAGTGCACCCACTGCCGCAGAGTCCGCCTGGAAGCCCCAGGTGGTGGCCGCCCTGACAAGCCTCGGCTGGTCCGAGAAAGACGCCTCCTCGAGCATCGACAAGGCACTGGCCGACGATCCCGAGGTCTCCTTCCGCGGGAATGTGCCGGAGATCCTGCGGACCACGCTCCGGTGGCTGGGCCAGGACGGGGCACGCGCCGGCAACCGTGTAGGCACCCGTGGCTGAACCATCCCTGGTGGCCGCGGGGGAGGAGCCGGAAGAGCGCGCCATTGAAGCCGCCCTCCGCCCCAAGAACCTCGACGACTTCGTTGGCCAGCACCGGGTGCGGCAGCAGCTGTCGCTGGTGCTGCAGGCGTCCCGGATGCGCGGCCGCAGCGCGGACCACGTACTGTTCTCGGGTCCTCCCGGGCTCGGCAAGACAACACTGGCCATGATTGTGGCATCCGAGATGAACGCGCCGCTGAGGATCAGCAGCGGCCCCGCCATCCAGCACGCCGGAGACCTGGCGGCCATCCTCTCCTCCCTGTCCGAGGGTGAAGTGCTGTTTCTGGATGAAATCCACCGCATGTCCCGGCCGGCCGAAGAAATGCTCTACATGGCCATGGAGGACTTCCGCGTGGACATCGTGGTGGGCAAAGGTGCCGGAGCCACGGCCATCCCGCTTGAGCTCCCGCCGTTCACCCTCGTCGGGGCAACCACCCGCGCCGGCTTGCTGCCGGGACCGCTGCGCGACCGGTTCGGCTTCACCGGGCACCTGGAGTTCTATTCTGTTGCCGAGCTTGAGCTTGTCCTGCGGCGCTCGGCCGGGCTGCTGGACCTGAAGGTCAACTCCGCCGGATTCAGCGAGATCGCCGGACGCTCCCGGGGCACGCCCCGTATCGCCAACCGGCTGCTGCGGCGGGTCCGGGACTGGGCTTTGGTGCATGGCATCGAACAGATTGATGCGCGGGCGGCGTCTGCAGCACTGGACATGTATGAAGTGGACAAGAAGGGCCTGGACCGCCTGGACCGGTCAGTCCTCGAAGCACTGATCACCAAATTCGGCGGCGGGCCCGTAGGCCTGTCCACCCTGGCCATCGCCGTCGGTGAAGAAACGGAGACCGTGGAGACGGTAGCCGAACCCTTCCTGGTGCGCGAGGGGCTGCTGGGCCGCACCCCGCGGGGCAGGATCGCGATGGCCCCGGCCTGGACCCACCTCGGCTACGCCGTCCCGTCCGGCGTCTTCGGGCAGGAACCGCTGGATCTTTTCGACACGGCCGGAGACGACGTCGACGGCACCGAAGACTGGGTCCCGCAAAGCCAATAACAGGCTCCCTTCAGTTTTTCCCTTTAGACTGGTATGACGCTCGGCACGTTCGGGTCTTTGTTTCGCGGTGGCTCGGGCCACCAGCGTTGCTGGGGAAGGCACCCGCCAGGCTTCTGCCTGACTGACAGTTCGCCCTGGCCGGAGCAAAGCCGATGTTGCTGGAAAACCAGCTAGGCACATAAAAGGACGGAATTCCCCTTGGATCCAATGTCAATTCTCCTGTTCGTCATGCTCGGCGTGTTCATCTTTATGATGTTCCGCCGCAACAAGAAGACGCAGCAGCAGCAGGCGGAACTCCAGTCGAAGTTCGGCCCGGGCGTCGATGTGATGACCAGCTTCGGCCTCTTCGGGCGCATCGTGGACATCGATGAGGCCGAGAACAAGGTCACCCTTGAGCTTTCCCCCGGCAACCTCGCCACCGTGCACCGGCAGTCCGTCACCAAGGTCATCGAGCCGGCCGTGGCACCGGAAGTTGCTTCTCCCGCAGTGCCTGACGACGCTTCGTCCCTCACCGTGCAGGAACATACCGCACCGGAAACCGGAACTCCGGCCCAGCAGGCCGAGACACCGGACGAGACCCTCAAGCGCCTCAATGATGAGGGCAAGAAGGACAGCTAGTCCCCGTTAGCGCTTTTCAAGACCTCTACGGCTGCGGGACACCGCCCGTGCCGGTAAAACCGGGCATCGGCGGTTCCTCCGTGAATAAGAGAAAGATCAATAATGGCACGAACTGGCCTTAAGAAACCGGGCCTCAGGGTCCTGGTCTGGCTCGGCGTCCTCATCGTCGGGCTGACCGCTGTCCTGGCAGGCGGCACCATGGCCGGGAAGGCCAGCTGGGCGCCCAAGCTGGCCCTGGACCTCGAAGGCGGCACCCAGATGATTCTGGCGCCCAAGGTTGAGGGCGGTTCGGACATCAATGAAGACCAACTCAACCAGGCTGTGGCGATCATCCGCCAGCGGGTGGACGGTTCCGGTGTCGCCGAAGCCGAGATCAGCACCCAGTCCGGGCGCAATGTGGTGGTCAGCCTTCCCGGCACCCCCTCCAGCCAGACCCGTGACCTGATCCAGGCCTCCGCTGACATGAACTTCCGGCCCGTCCTGCTCAACGGAGCCGGCGCCCCCGTCCCGGAGGAAGCTCGGGCACCAGAGGACCAGCTTCCCAAGCCGACGGCAGAACCCGCCAACAGCAGCGACACCAACTGGATCACCCCGGAAATTTACCGCCAGTTCGAAGCCCTGGACTGCGATAACCCGTCCCAGGACAAGCAGGAACGCTCGGACCCCGCCAAGCCGCTGGTCACCTGTGAACCTGCTGCAGGAGGCAACCCCGCGATCAAATACATCCTGGGTCCCGTGGAGGTGAAGGGCAGCAACATCGTCACCTCCTCCTTCCAGCTCCAGCAGGGCGCACAGGGCGCCGTTACGAACGAGTGGGCAGTCAACATCCAGTTCGACGGCGAAGGCACAGCCAAGTTCAAAGAGGTCACCGAACGCCTGAACCAGTTCTACGTGGCTGCCGGCGGACAATCGGGCAGCGACCCAAAGGCGCAGTTCGCCATCGTGCTGGATGACCAGGTCATCTCCGCTCCGCGTTCGCTGGCCGTTATCACTGATGGCCGCCCGCAGATCACCGGTGGCTTCACGGAACAGACCGCGAAGGCACTGTCTGACCAGCTCCGGTTCGGCGCACTGCCCATCAGCTTCGAAATCCAGAGCGAACAGCAGATTTCCGCCACCCTCGGTGGGGAGCAGTTGCGGATGGGCCTCCTCGCAGGCCTCATCGGCCTGCTGCTGGTGGTGGTCTACTCGCTGTTCCAGTACCGGGCCCTTGGTTTCGTGACCATCGCCTCGTTGGTGGTAGCCGGCATCCTGACGTATCTGGCTATCGCCATCCTGGGCTGGACGGAAAACTACCGACTGTCCCTGGCGGGCGTGGCGGGCATCATCGTGGCCATCGGCCAGACGGCAGACTCATTCATTGTCTACTTCGAGCGCATCCGTGATGAGCTCCGCGAGGGGCGCGGGCTGGTGTCCGCCGTCGAAAACGGCTGGAAACGTGCCAAGCGGACCGTCCTGGCCTCCAAGGCAGTCAACCTGCTGGCGGCTCTGGTCCTGTACTTCGTAGCCGTCGGGAACGTGCGTGGCTTCGCGTTCACCCTGGGCCTGACCGCCATCGCCGACCTCATGGTGGTGTTTATGTTCACCCACCCCACCCTGCAGCTGTTGGCCCGCACCCGCTTCTTCGGTGAAGGACACCGGTTCTCCGGCCTCGACCCCAAGCGGCTTGGAGCTGTTCCGCTGTACCGCGGCGCAGGCCGCCTCCGGACGCCTGAGGACAGGCCCGCTGTCGCCGTCCGCGCCAAGAATGCAGGCGCCGCAGCCGAGGCTGAACGCCGGATGACCATTGCCGAACGCCGGCTGGCGCAGAAGCAGGAGCAGCTCGCGGGTTCCTCGAAGTCTGCAGCGAAGGAGAACAAGTAATGCCAAGCTTCGCGACTTTCGGTAACGAGCTCTACACCGGCAAGCGTTCCTACAACTTTGTAGGGGCCAAGAAGATCTGGTTCATCATCGCAGCGGTGGCCGTTGCCCTGTCCATCCTCATCCCGGTGGCAAAGGGCGGCTTCAACCTCGGCATCGAATTCCGCGGCGGGTCCGAATTCACGGTCTCGAACGTCAAGACCACGGACGCCACTGTGGGCGAGAACGCCGTCACCGACGTGGTGGCCGGCAGCATCCCCCGCGTCGCCAACGTGGCCGGGACCACCATGCGGATCCAGACCGACAAACTCACCGACGATGAGACTCTCCGCATCAAGGAGGGCCTGACCACAGCCTACGGAGTCACAGACAACGAAGTGACCTCGACGTTCGTGGGACCCACGTGGGGTGCTGACGTCACCAAGCAGGCACTGATCGGCCTGGTGATTTTTGTACTCCTCGCCGCCGTGCTGATGGCCCTGTACTTCCGCACATGGAAGATGTCGCTCTCGGCTCTCGCAGGCATGCTGGTCACCATGTTCGTGACAGCCGGGGTGTACGCCCTCAGCGACTTCGAAGTCACGCCGTCGGCCATCATCGGGTTCCTGACAGTCCTGAGCTACTCCCTCTATGACACAGTGGTGGTATTCGACAAGATCCGCGAGAACACGGCCGACCTCGACGCGTCCACACGGCGCACCTTTGCCGAGGAAGTCAACCTCGCCGTGAACCAGACCCTGGTGCGCTCGATCAACACCATGATGGTAGCCATCCTCCCCGTGGGCGCCATCCTGTTCATCGGCGCCGGCCTCCTTGGTGCGGGAACACTGCGCGACCTCTCGCTCGCTCTGTTCGTTGGCATCCTCATCGGGACTGCAGCCACGATTTTCGTTGCCGCTCCGATGTATGCCTGGCTGCGCCAGAAGGAGCCGGACCTCGTCAGGCAAGCCAAGCGCGTGGAACAGCGGCGGGCCACTGCGGAGCGGTCCACTGCTTCGGCGGAGCCGGCACAGGCATAGGTCGTTTTGCAGGAGCCGGGCAGCGTCAGAACCCTGACACCGCCCGGCCCTGCTGTTTTAAGGCCCGGTTATAAAAGTCACTGGGCTGAGGAATAGACTGGGGTAATTAAACGGTCATGAGGGGTGCTTCATTGGAAGAACGTTCTGCGTCGGTGCCGACGGCACAAGGAGATCAGGGTCCGGCCGGTGTCCAGACCGGCGCGGCCGCTTCCGCGCGCGCAGGTTCGTTGGTTCCCGTGGACAACTCCGGTTCCCGCCCCACTTTTCCCGGCCGACGGGAACGCACCAGGTCCCGGCTTGCCCGTCTGACAGGCCGGGGTACCGCAAATTACTCACCCATCCTTGAGCCTCTGCTGAGGACGGTCCGGGCCAACAATCCCAAAGAGGATTTCGACCTTATCCAGCGTGCGTTCGACGTGGCAGAGCAAAGCCACCGCGGCCAGAAGCGCAAGAGCGGTGACCCGTACATCACCCACCCGGTAGCGGTGGCCACCATCCTCGCCGAACTGGGACTCAGCGGCACCACCCTGGCGGCGGCCCTGCTGCACGACACGGTGGAGGACACCCCCTACACACTCGCCGACCTGAAGCGGGACTTCGGGCCCGAAGTGGCCATGCTCGTGGACGGGGTCACCAAGCTGGACAAGGTCAGCTTCGGTGAAGCGGCCCAGTCGGAGACAGTCCGCAAGATGGTCGTGGCCATGGCCAAGGACATCCGCGTGCTGATGATCAAACTCGCTGACCGGCTCCATAACGCCCGCACCTGGCGTTTCGTCTCCGCCGAGTCCTCTGCCCGCAAGGCACGCGAAACCTTGGAAATCTTTGCCCCGCTGGCGCACCGGCTGGGCATGAACACCATCAAATGGGAACTGGAAGATCTGTCCTTCGCGGCACTGTACCCCAAGGTGTACGAAGAGATCGTCCGCATGGTGGGGGACCGGACCCCGGAGCGGGAGAAGAGCCTGAGCGTCATCCGCGACCAGATCACCGAAGATCTCCGCACGGCCAGGATCAAGGCAACCATCACTGGCCGCCCCAAGCACTACTACTCCATCTACCAGAAGATGGTTGTCCGCGACAAAGACTTCGACGACATCAACGACCTGATGGGTGTCCGTGTGCTGGTGGACTCCGTGCGGGACTGTTACGCCGCCCTCGGCACCATGCACTCGCGCTGGAATCCGCTGCCCGGCAGGTTCAAGGACTACATCGCGATGCCCAAGTTCAACATGTACCAGTCGCTGCACACCACCGTCATCGGTCCGGGCGGCAAGCCGGTGGAAATCCAGATCCGTACCCACGAAATGCACCGCCGCGCCGAGTACGGCGTGGCCGCGCACTGGAAGTACAAGGACCAGCCCAACCGCACCGCAGTGGGCCCCGGCAGCCCCCGCGACGGCGACATGGGCTGGTTGCGCTCCCTGGTGGACTGGCAGCAGGAAACGTCAGATCCGGGCGAGTTCCTCGATTCCCTGCGGTTCGAGATCAATGCCCGCGAAGTGTTTGTCTTCACCCCCAAGGGTGAGGTCATGGCCCTGCCGGCCGGGTCCACTCCGGTGGACTTCGCCTACGCTGTGCACACCGAAGTGGGACACCGGACCATCGGTGCCCGGGTTAACGGGAAGTTGGTTCCGCTCAACAGTGAGTTGAATCACGGCGACTGGGTGGAGATTTTCACCTCGAAGGCCGAGGGAGCAGGGCCCAGCCAGGACTGGCAGCATTTCGTCAAGAGCGCCCGGGCCCGCAACAAGATCCGCCAGTGGTTCAGCAAGGAACGCCGTGAAGAGGCGATCGACCGCGGCAAGGAACTCCTGACCCGTGCCATGCGGAAGCAGAACCTTCCCCTACAGCGACTGATGACGCATGAGGCGTTGGCCGCAGTGGCTGAGGAATTCAAGTACGTCGACATCTCTGGCCTTTACGCCGGGGTGGGGGATGGGCACACCTCCGCCCAGGCGGTCATGGAGAAGCTCGTCGAAAGCCTCGGCGGCAACGAGAGCGCCGACGACGACATCACCGAAGTCAGCATTCCCACCCAGGTCACGAAAGCGCGGTTCTCCGATTCCGGCGTTGTGGTCCGCGGCGTCGGTGACGTCTGGGTGAAGCTGGCCCGCTGCTGTACCCCTGTTCCGCCGGATCCCATTCTCGGGTTTGTGACCAGGGGCTCGGGAGTGTCCGTGCACCGGACGGACTGCACCAACATCTCGGACCTGAAGGACCAGCCGGACCGGATCGTGGATGTGGACTGGGCGCCGACGCAGTCCAGCGTGTTCCTCGTGGAAATCCAGGTTGAAGCGCTGGACCGGAAGTCACTGCTGTCTGACGTTACGCGTGTGCTGTCCGAGAACCACGTCAACATCCTGGCGGCCAGCGTCCATACGTCCAGTGACCGGGTTGCCATTTCAAAGTTCGCCTTCGAGATGGGCGACCCCAAGTACTTGCACCACGTCCTGAGTGCTGTCCGCCGGATCGACGGCGTTTTCGACGTTTACCGCACCACCGGGAACAAGCGCCGGAGCTAACTGCGCAAGCTTCTCCAGTGCCGCCCTCTTGTGCGGTACCCGCGGACTCGCTTCAATGGCCAGGACCAGCAACCGCAGGCGCACATCCTTCTGCGGGCGTGCCAGGAGGCTGGCCAGGGTTGGGATGGCCCGTTCTGCTTCTACATGCAGCGCGACGTCGAGCGCGGTGCGCAGGGGACTGGAGACCATCAGGCCGCCCAGGCTGACAACGTCGAAGGGCCCGAGCTTAACCTCGTGCAATGTGCAGCCCCTGGTGTTGCGGAGGCTGGAAACGCGGCGCTTGGCGTCCACCAGCAGCGCCAGACGGTCCGGCTCGCTGGCACAGCCATAGATCCACGCCGCCGTCATGCGCCCGGCCACTACCCTTTGACGGACCGCTGCAGGAACTGCCCCAGCTGCCGCCCGTGCCCGGAGTTGCGGAGTGGCATGGGTCCCGGGCAGCGCATAGCCGTGCTGATGGAACCGTGTCAGCAGGCCGTCAGCGGCCAACGACTGAAGTTCCGGGAAGGCAAAGGGCATGCCCGGGGCATAAAGCTCTGGGAAACGCAGCACTGGTTCTGCGCCGGAGGAGGAATCCGCGCCGTGGGTGGCGCCGGGAGGAGCCGTTGGTGTCGCCATCCACCCATCCTGCCGCGCCGCCGTTAACGGGCACAGGCCCGGTTCCGGTTATGTGGATAACCGGAACCGGGCCTGTGCCGCAACACCCTGGCGGTAAAAGGCCTAGGCCAGTTCGCTGGCCGACCGCTGGATCTGGTCCAACCAGGCCTGCCGTGCTTCGAGGGCTTCCTGGGCAGCCTTGATCTTGCGCTGGTCGCCGGTTTTCTCAGCCTTGGCAAGGTCTTCCTGCAGCCCGGCGATGGCGGACTCAAGCTGCGAAAGGGCGCTGTTGGTGCGGGCCTTCCGCTCAGGGTTGGACCGCTGCCACTGCTCTTCCTCGGCGTGGCGGACTGCATCTTCCACCTTCCGCAGTCCGGCCTCGACGCGTCCCATGTCCGCGCGCGGGACCTTGCCTGCCTCTTCCCAGCGGTCCCGGATGGACTGCAGCGCCTTCTTGGCAGCAGCGAGGTCCTTCACCGGGACAATCGCGTTGGCTTCGGTCAGGAGGGCTTCCTTCACCGTGAGGTTCTCGGCGTATTCGTGGTCAATCTCGTCATTTGCCGCCTGGCGTGCCGTAAAGAAGGCGTCCTGTGCAGCACGGAACCGGGCCCAGAGGGCGTCGTCGTCCTTGCGGCTTGCCCGTGGCGAGGCCTTCCACTGGTCCATCAGGCGCCGGTACTCTCCAGCTGCGAAGCCCCAGTCAGTGGAGGTGGACAGCGCTTCGGCGTCGGCGATCAGCTTCTCCTTGGCGGACTTGGCAGCAGAGTTGTTGCTGTCCAACTGGGAGAAGTAGGCCCGGCGGTGACGGTCGAATACGGTGCGGGCCGCGCGGAACCGCTTCCACAGGGCGTCCTCGTTGCTCCGGCCCAGGCGGACTCCGCTCTTCTGGGCCGCCTTCCAGCTCTCGAACAGTTCGTTCATCCGGGCGCTGGAAGTCTTCCACTGCGTCTGGGCGGGATCCTGGCCCGAGATCTGCTCGGCTTCGGCCACGATCGCCTCGCGGGCAGCCAGCTCGGAGGCGCGGACGGCGTCGTGCTCGGCCTTCTCCGCCTGTTCGAGTTCAGCGATCTGCGTGGACAACTTATCGAGGCGGGCCTCTGCAGACCGTAGGTCCCCTACCATGTTGCGCTCGGCGAGCTGCTCGCGCAGGTGGGTGACGGTCTTTTGCATGTCAGTGCTGGGGGCCTTGGAGGTGACGCGCTGTTCGAGCAGCACAATCTGGGCCACCACGTCGTCATACTTCCGCGCGAAGTAGGCCAGGGCTTCGTCGTTGCTGACTCCCGGGTATTGGCCCACGGGATGCTCAGCGCCGTCGATGTTCAGGAACACGTGTCCGTCGCCCTCAACGCGGCCCCATTTCGACGCTTCGGCCAGCGACGTTGCGGGCGCTGCGGGGACAGGTGCTGCGGCGGGTGCGGCGGCTGGTTTAGGGCGCGAAGCAAAGGCGGCCGGGGAGGGGGCCGGACGGGGTGCCGGGGCCGGGGTCTTACTTTCCGGGGCAGCTTCCCCGGGGGCTTCCGCTGCCGGGGTGCTGGCTGTTTCGGGGGCTTCCGCTGCCGGAATGCTGGCCGCTTCAGATGCTTCCTCGGGGGCGGGCGCCGCCGTCTCGGTCAGGTCTGTTGCTGTTTCGTCGGATTTCTGACTGTCTGTCACCGCTAAAAGTCTTTCGCTTGGAGGAAAATACTCAGGTCCTGCACCGCAGCCTCCAGGGCCGGGCTTCCTACTTCAGAGAAAACGAGTCTATCGTGACTGGTTCCACAGGTGCGCCGTCTGTGTCGCTGCTGCCCGGGGTAATTCCGGCGGCAGCGATATTCGACACCACGTCAAGGCCGGAAGTCACCCTTCCCACCACGGTGTATCCGCCGGCGCTGTCGGGAGGAATGACCGTGTCCTTGTAGACGACGAAGAACTGCTTCCCGTTCCCAAAGGCGTTGTTGCCGGTACGGGCCACGGCGATGGTTCCGGCGGGATACGTATCGTCGGCAGGGGTGTTCTCCAGTGGTCCCCATGTGTAGGTCGGGTCGCCCTGACCGTCCGGACCGGAGGCGCCGCATTGGAGCAGCCCGAACGATTCACCTGTGGTGAGACGGTGGCAGGTCTTCGCGTTGAAATAGCCTTCGTCGCTGAGCGACTTAAAAACAGCGGCGGCCTGTGGCGCATTTGTGCCGTCCAGTTCCACGGCCAGGGGGCTGCCGTTCAGCACCAGTTCACCGCTGAAGGTCTTGCCGGCGGCCGTTTCCGCGGCAGGGATGTTGGGGCTGTTGGTCCCCTCCGCGGACGGGCTTGCGGACGCGGAGGGACTGGACAAGCCGGCCTCAAGGGCCGCGAACTCCTCCTCAGTGGGATTGCCCGCGAAGGCCGTTAACTGGAGAACGACGGCGAGCACCACGGCGGCCGTCCCGGCGCCGGCGGCGACCAGGTTGTCGCGCTTGCGCCGCTTCTCCTGGTCCCGGCGCAGCTCGCGCTTGGCTTCCATCTGCTGGATGCGCCGCTTTGCCTCGCGGGCGCTGCGTGAACTGGTCGCCAAGGGTCCTCCTCATTGTCGGGCTGCTGCAGTGCGTGGCGCGGGGCCCCGGGCGCAGGTGTCTGACGGCCGAGCCCTGGCGCTCCGCTGCATTAGAGATGCCGGCGGATGACGCATAAACTGACTGCCGCACATAGTTTATGCATGACTGGCTGGACTGCCGCGGTTTCAAGCCCGTTTCGGGGCCGCGGGCAAGTCTCAGGCACTCTTATCAAGAGGAGAAAATCCACCATGGCACGCACCGCCTCCCTGTCCGGATTCCCCGAGTGGCTTCCCGAGGAGCGGCTGGTGGAGCTGCATGTATTGGATACGCTGCGCCGGGTATTCGAGCTGCACGGATTCGCTTCTATTGAGACGCGGGCGGTTGAAACGGTGGGGCAGCTGCTGCGCAAGGGTGAAATCGACAAGGAAGTGTACGGTCTCAGCCGGCTCCAGGAGGACGAGAGCGAGAATCCTGTCAAGGGCGGCAAAGCCGATCCGCACGCGCTTGCACTCCACTTTGACCTGACGGTTCCGTTCGCCCGTTACGTGGTGGAGAACGCCGGCTACCTCGCCTTCCCGTTCCGCCGCTACCAGATCCAGAAGGTCTGGCGCGGCGAGCGTCCGCAGGAGGGCCGCGCCCGTGAATTCACGCAGGCGGACATCGATGTGGTGGGGGACGGCGAACTGCCCTTCCGCTACGACGTCGAAATCGCGCTGGTCATTGCTGAGGCCCTAAGCGCCCTTCCCATCCCCGACTTCCGCCTCCGGGTCAACAACCGCAAACTCGCTGAGGGCTTCTACCGCGGTATCGGGCTTGAGGATACCGCTGGCGTGCTGCGCAGCATCGACAAACTCGAAAAAATCGGTCCCGTGAAGGTCGCCGAGTTGCTGAAGGCTGAACTGGGTGCAACGGACCAGCAGGCACAGAAGGCCCTGGAGCTGGCCGCAATCCGAACCGAGGACACCTCCTTCGTGGAACAGGTGCGCGCCTTGGGAGTCAGCAATGAGCTGCTCGAGGAAGGCCTGAGCGAGTTGGAACAGGTCATCGAGGCCGCTGTCCAGCGTGCCCCCGGCAAGGTACTGGCCGACCTCAGCATCGCCCGCGGCCTGGACTACTACACCGGTACTGTGGTGGAGACAGTGCTGGTGGGTCACGAGCAGCTCGGCTCCATCTGCTCCGGCGGGCGCTATGACGCGCTGGCCTCGAAGGGCAACCGGAAGTTCCCGGGTGTGGGCCTTTCGATCGGCGTCACCCGGCTCGTATCCCGCATCCTCAGTCAGGATCTGGCCAAGGCTTCGCGTTCGGTTCCCACCGCCGTGCTTGTTGCCCTGACCCACGACGAGAGTTGGAGCGCTGCCCAGGACGTGGCCGCCCAGCTTCGCAACCGCGGAATCCCCACGGAAGTGGCAGCCAAGGCGGAGAAGTTCGGCAAGCAAATCAAATTCGCCGACCGCCGGGGCATCCCCTTCGTCTGGTTCACGGACGACGACGGCACCCACCAGGTCAAGGACCTCCGCACCGGCGACCAGGTGGTGGCCTTCCCGGAGACTTGGACGCCGCCGGCAGAAGATCTGACCGCGCAGGTGTCTGCGACAGCTCCGGTGCCATCCGCGGTTTAATGCGGTTCGGAGTGGCATCAGTGGTGTCCGCCTTTAGCAACGGGGAAGCAGCTACCGTGATGATCCAGATTCCGCGATGCTAGTTATGCCAGCTCCGACGGCTCGAAGCGTGCGCGCTTGAGCTCCCTGGCGCGTTGCCCGTGCTCACGGCGACGGCGGTGGGGCCGAGCCTCTGGAGGTGCTGGCAGGCTGGCCACCGGCGTTTGGACTGGAGGACTTGAGGTCACTGATGTCCCCGGCAAAGGCGGCGCGGTGGAGCGATAGGTGTGGCCGGTGGGCGTTCGTGTTTCGACGGCATGCCGTTGCCCTGGCCTGGAAACAGTTGTGGCGCCCCAGCCTGGTATTTCTTTGGTGTGGTTGCAGGCTTCGCAGAGGCCCTGGCCGTTGGTGCTGGTGGTTGGGCCGTTGTTGTGCCAGGGGATGACGTGGTCCAGGTGGCGGATGGGCGCGTCGCAGTACGGGGTGCGGCAGGTGTCATCCCGGGCCTGAATAAACCGCCGGAGCCCTGGCGGGAAGAGCCGGGCCTTGGAGTCCATCGCGACGAGTTCACCGCTGGTTGGTGCGGTGTATAACCGGCGCAGCCAGACTATGAATTCTTTGCTTTCCACGGTTCCTGCCGAGGGTGCGGTCCCCGGGCCGCCTAAACCAACGGCCCCCGTGCCGCTGTTTACTGAATCACCTGATCCCGGCCCTGCTGGTGCTGGACCAGCCGCCACTAAGCCGGTGGATCCTGGGCCAGCCATGAGCCCACCCAGGATGGCCTTCCTGGCCCATTCGCCTGGAACGGTGCCGTAGCCGGTGAGGCGGGCGGGTTCGCTGTCGCCTTGGAAGAGGGTCCGGTCGGTCATCACGAGCTGGAGGTCGATGCCGGTGTAGCCGCCCGGGGTGCCGGTGATGCGTTCGATCAGTTCGTCGGCCATGATGGCGCCCTTGGACCTTTCATCGCCGGAAGATTTGAGGGCGTCTGCCTGGCGGGTAAGGGCAGCGTAGGCGGCGACGCCCTGCGCGACCGGGACCAGCGCGGTCAGGTAGGCCATGGTGTCCGGTGCCGGGCGCAGGCTGACGGTCCGTTCCGCCACGGCATGGGAAGCCCGTTTCGCGAAGGATTGGGGGTCGCGCCGGTAGGCGGCGGTGCGGACGGCGGCGGTGATGGCCCGGTCCCCGCAGCCGGTCAGGGTGCCGGTGTCCGCGGCGATTTCCTCGTCCACCGCGGCCCGGTCTTCGGCGGACAGGCAGGCGGTTTCCTTCACGATCAGGATGGCCCGCCACTCGCTCAGCTGCCCGCTCTGAAGTGCCGCGAACGCGTGGGGCATCTCGGTGACCAGGGCTTTCCCCAGGCCCAGCAGCCTGCCGCCGCGTGCCGGGGACTCTCGCCGGGCCAGGGGGATTTGCGCGCCTACCCCGGCACCAAGCTCATCGGCGGGCACACCGCGGCGGCCTGTTCCCGCCGCACCTCAAGGTCATAGGCAACGGCAATCCGGGCCTGTTTCGCGGCGACCGCGGACTTCACGTCCTCGAATTCCCGCATCTGATCAATCTTCCCGGCGCCGTCCTCAGCGACAGGAACAGCAGCCAGCAATGCAAGGACATCAGCAACAGAAGGCACAGCACGCTTCCCCACCGGGACCGCCCCTGCCGATAACTGATCCGCTTCCATAAACAAAGTCTTCCAGCAGGCCCAGCCATAGGCACGAACCCTCACGCCCTATGTGGATAACCCGAAGATAACCGCCCCAACCCTGACGAAAGGCGCACTTCCGCGACATCCGCCAAGGCCGCCGTCGTACGCACAGAGCCCGTCGGCGCTAGTTCCTGAAGCGCAGCACCAGCCAGCGCCCCGCCACACCGGCCGCCAGGACCGCCGTCATGGCCAGTACAGAAGCAGCCGGAAGTGTGAAGGCCAGCAAAAGGCACCCCAGGAAGCCCACGGCGTTCAGCCACTTGGGCGCGTACCCTGGATGCGCCTTCAAGGTGTAGGCGGAGGCGTTCGCCACGGCGTAGTACAGCAGCACGCCGAAGCTGGAAAAGCCCACCACCGTCATGACGTCGGTGGTCAGGAGAAGCAGGATGACGACGGCGGCCACTGTCACTTCTGCAACCCAGGGCACCGTGTGCTTGCCGCCGATCCTGGCAAGCGGGCGGGGAAGGTCGCGCTCCCGCGCCATCGCCAGGGTGGTGCGGCCCACGCCGGTGATGAGGGCGAGGAGTGCGCCCAGGCACGCCGCCGCGGCGCCCGCCTGCACCGCTGGCGCACCCGCCGCAAACTGCGACTGCAGCACGGCCTCCAGCAGCGGGGTTGGCGTTGCCGCAAGCCGGCCACCAGGAAGGTGGTTAAGCAGCAGCAGCGCCAGCGCCAGGTATATGGCGAACGCCGAAGCCAGCGCGCCCAGGATGGCCCGCGGGATGGAGCGGGAAGGGTCTTTGACTTCCTCACCCAGGGTGGCGATCCGCGCGTACCCGGCGAAGGCGAAAAAACAGCAGGCCAGCGGCAGGAAGAATGCCCCCCAGCCCGCTCGGGGCGCCGTTGCCCGCCGCGGAAGGATGAGGCCCAACGAGCGCGGCCACCCCAACGAACACCAGCGTGGCCAGCACCACGCACAGCAGGATCCGCGTCAACAGGGCAGTACGGGTGATTCCCAGCAGGTTCACCACGGTCAAAGCCACGACGGCCGCCACGCCCACCGGTACCGCGTAACTCCCGGCCACATAGCTCCCGAACGTCAGCGCCATCGCCGCGCAGGAGGCGGTCTTTCCGGTAACAAAGCCCCACCCCGCCAGGAAGCCCGGCCACTCGCCAAGCTGCTTGCGGCCGTAAACGTAAGTCCCTCCGCTGGTGGGATACTTTGCGGCGAGTGCGGCGGACGCCACCGCGTTGCAGTACGCCACCGCCCCCGCGAGGACCACTGACACCACCAGCAGGTTTCCAGCCAGCGCGGCGGCCGGCGCGAACACCACGAAGACCCCTGCGCCCAGCATGGACCCGAGGCCGATGGTGGTGGCGTCGAAGGCGCCAAGCCGGCGTTGCAGCTGCTGGTGTTCGCTCATGCGGTGACAGTCCCTGGGTAGCGGGTAAACTCGAACGGGATCGTTCCCGGATCGATCCTATTTAACTTCCTGTATATCTTCCCGCTGTTACCCCGCAGAAAGGCGTGCTGTGCTGCGCACACATGACCTCGGATCGCTTCGTTCCGAGCACATTGGACAAACCGTAACCCTGGCTGGCTGGGTGGGCCGGCGTCGTGATCACGGTGGTGTGGCCTTCGTTGACCTGCGCGATGCTTCCGGCGTGGCCCAGGTGGTGGTCCGCGAAGAAGAAGTCTTCCACGGCCTGCGCAACGAGTACGTTCTGCAGATCACCGGCACCGTCTCCAAGCGGCCGGAGGGCAACGAGAACCCTGCGCTGGCCACCGGCGAGATCGAAGTTATGGCGGACAAGGTGGTCATCCTCAACACCTCCGAGCCGCTTCCGTTCCAGATCGACGAGCACGTTGAAGTGGGCGAGGAAGCACGCCTGAAGCACCGCTACCTGGACCTCCGCCGGCCCGGCCCCGCCCGCAACCTGCGGTTGCGTTCAGAGGCCAACCGTGTGGCCCGCGAGCTGCTGCACCAGGACGGCTTCGTGGAGGTTGAGACCCCTACGCTGACACGCTCGACGCCGGAAGGTGCCCGGGACTTCGTGGTCCCCGCCCGCCTGGCCCCGGGTTCCTGGTACGCCCTGCCGCAGTCCCCGCAGCTTTTCAAGCAACTCCTGCAGGTGGGCGGCTTCGAGAAGTACTACCAGATCGCACGCTGCTACCGCGATGAGGACTTCCGCGCGGACCGTCAGCCGGAATTCACCCAGCTGGACATCGAAGCCAGCTTCGTGGACCAGGACGACATCATTGCCCTCGGTGAAAACATCGTCAAGGCACTGTGGAAGCTGATCGACGTCGAGATCCCCACCCCCATCCAGCGCATCACCTACGCGGACGCCATGGCACGGTACGGCTCGGACAAGCCCGACCTCCGCTTCGGCGTGGAGCTCACCGAGCTGACCGAATTCTTCAAGGACACCAACTTCGGTGTCTTCAAGGCACCCTACGTCGGCGCCGTGGTGATGCCCGGCGGCGCCTCCCAGCCACGCCGCACCCTGGACGGTTGGCAGGAGTTCGCCAAGCAGCGCGGCCACAAGGGCCTGGCGTACGTCCTGTTCAAGGAAGACGGCGAGCTGGCAGGTCCCGTCGCCAAGAACCTCACGGAAACCGAACGTGCAGGCCTGGCAGACGCCGTGGGCGCCAAGCCCGGCGACTGCATCTTCTTCGCAGCAGGCGAGAAAACCGCAGCCCGCGCCCTCCTGGGTGCTGCCCGCGTCGAAATCGGCCACCGCACCGGCCTGATCGACCCCAACGCCTGGGCCTTCTGCTGGGTCGTGGACGCGCCCATGTTCGAACCAGCAGCTGCAGCCGTTGCGTCAGGTGACGTGGCCGTCGGTGGTGGCAAGTGGACCGCCGTGCACCACGCCTTCACCTCGCCCAAGCCCGAGTTCCTGGACACGTTCGACCAGGACCCGGAGTCTGCCCTGTCCTACGCTTACGACATCGTCTGCAACGGCAACGAAATCGGCGGGGGTTCCATCCGTATCCACGAGCGCGATGTCCAGGAACGGGTCTTCGAACTGATGGGCCTCGACCGGGAAGATGCCCAGACGAAGTTTGGCTTCCTGCTGGAAGGCTTCAAGTACGGCGCCCCTCCGCACGGCGGCATCGCCTTCGGCTGGGACCGCGTGGTGGCACTGCTGGCAGGTGTTGAGTCCATCCGCGACGTTATCGCCTTCCCGAAGACCGGCAACGGCTACGACCCCCTCACTGCTGCCCCGGCACCCATCACGCCGCAGCAGCGCAAGGAAGCCGGCGTCGACTTCAAGCCGGAAGCCAGGCCGGCAGAAGGCAAGTAAAGCCTCAACCCGTTAAGCCTGAAGGCTCTCCTGCAAGGGAGGGCCTTCAGGCTTAACTACAGAGGAGGAAACCCGTGTCCCCCATCCATGCGGGTCGGCAAGCCTGCGCCTACGAGCCGCTGCTGGATTCTGCCTGGCCTTCCCTGGAGCGCCACGACACGGGGGAGTGGGTCCTCCGCGCTGCGGCCGGTGTCACCCAACGCGCCAATTCCGTATGGCCGCGGAAGACTGCCGAACACCCCACGGACGCACTCCGCGAGGCGGTTCAGTGGTACCGGCAGCGGCGGCTGCCCCTGATCTTCCAGGTAACGGATACGGATGCCAACTCCGGCCTCAACGACTTCCTGGACGATCAGGGCTTCACGCGGCAGTCAGAGACCCTTATTTTGTCCCGGCCGGCAGGCACTGAACCCCTGCCCCCAGCATCTGCAAACGTTGAACTCCTGGACCAGCCCGACGACGAATGGCTGGCCCTGTGGTGGAGCGTGGACGGCCGCGGCGGCGCGGAGGAACTGGACACCGTGCGTGCCATCCTGACCGGGTGCCCCTCGGTGTACGCGTTGGTAAGGGACGACGACGGCGTCCCCGCCGCCGTCGGGCGCCTCGCCATGGTGCAGGGGACCGGTGGGATCTACTGCATGGCCACGTCTGCATCGCAGCGCAGGCGCGGTTACGCGTCAGCGGTGCTCCAGGCGCTGCTGTCCGAAGGCTCCGCCCGCGGCCTCGACGACTTTTGGTTGCTGGTTACGGCGGCCAATCAGGCAGCCCGGCAGCTGTACGGCAGCGCCGGATTTGAGGAGTCCGGCCGCTACCTTTACCGCCAGCAAAGACCCCGCCGGGCGCTGACCGGCTGCTGATCCGTTGCTGACCTGGCTGCCCTGCCAGGGCGGAGTCCCAGATGTGGATGCATGGTTGTGGATGACTATGGGCGCGGGTCGGTCACCTGGATCCGGACAGCGCATGCATCGGCGGCGGCCTTGCGCAGCACAGCGGCCTTAGGATCCGGGACGTCAAGGTAGGCCAGCCGGGGGAGCCCGGCGTAGCGGGCAAGGGCCGGGTGGTCCAGCACAAGACCCGCCAGTGCCCTGTCGCCGCCGGGAACCACATATTCGAATGACCCGCCGGTGAACACCCGGAGCGCCTGCTCAGCAACAGTTTCGACCAGCGCGTCCGCCTGGTTGGACCGGCGCCGCGCGAACCGCTGCTGCGACTGGCCGCCCGCGGCGGTCCTGGACTGCACATACGTCGAGCCCACCTTGGACGCCAGGGCCACGCCCTCATTCACGACCGCCACGCCGTACCCGCCACGCCGCACCAGGAGAAGGCCCAGCCTGCGCGGCTGGGACGCGAGGGATGAGAGCCTTTCAAGTTCGTCACGGCCGCGGCCCGGGCGGCCGTCCACCGGCCAGGGAGCCTGAAGGAGCGCTTCGGCGCCGTCGGCCGCCAGAAGGTGCAGCCCGTCGTCGTCATCTTTCAGCTGGTAGCCGTTGTGTGAAGCGCCGAACCTCTCCGCCCACCCAGGAAGGCGGCCGCCCGGAACATAAGCCGTACGGACGGAGGGCTTGCGCTCTCCTCCGGCGGCGGTATGTGCGGGCATGCGGCATCCTTCGCTGGGCGGCGGCTTCGGCGGGAAAGCCGAACGACTGGAAGTAGCCTATCTATGTGGATGATCTCTTCGGGCAAGGGCCCGGTAATGACGACGACGGCGACGATGTTGCACCGACCGCCGGCCGGACTGCCGGGGGAGGAAGCAAAGCCTCCCCCCGCGGCCCCCTCGCCGTCAGGATGCGTCCCCGTACCCTGGACGAGGTAGTGGGCCAGCAGCATCTCCTCGGGCAGGGATCGCCCCTCCGCCAGCTGGCCGCCGGGGCCGGAGCGGACACATCCGGCCCCGCGGGGCCCACCTCGCTCATCCTCTGGGGCCCGCCGGGAACCGGCAAAACGACCCTCGCGCACGTGATTGCCCGCGGGCCGGGGAGGAAGTTCGTGGAACTCTCGGCCATTACCGCCGGCGTCAAGGACGTGCGGCGCGTCATGGACGAGGCGCTCACCGCCCGCGACCTCTACAAAACAACTACGGTCCTGTTCCTGGACGAGATCCACCGTTTCAACAAGGCGCAGCAGGATGCCCTGTTGCCGGGCGTGGAAAACCGTTGGGTGGTACTGGTCGCGGCAACCACGGAGAACCCTTCCTTCTCCGTGGTCTCACCGCTGCTGTCCCGCTCACTCCTTCTGACCCTTCGTCCGCTGACGGACGAGGATATTGAAGGACTCCTGCAGCGCGCTGTCAGTGACCCCCGCGGCCTGAACGGGAAGGTAAACCTCAGCGAGGAAGCGCTCGACCACCTGGTCAGGCTGTCCGGCGGGGACGCGCGCCGTGCCTTGACCGCTTTGGAGGCGGCCGCCGGCGTGGCGTTCGGAGACGCGGACGATGCCGGAGACGGGCCGGTCGCCGTCGACCTTCAGCACACCGAACGCGCGCTGGACGTCGCAGCCGTGCGCTATGACCGCGCAGGCGACCAGCACTACGACGTCATCAGCGCCTTTATCAAGTCCATCCGAGGGTCTGATGTGGACGCCGCCCTCCACTACCTGGCCCGGATGCTTGAAGCGGGGGAGGACCCGCGCTTCGTGGCCCGAAGGATCATGATCTCGGCCGCCGAGGATGTGGGGATGGCTGATCCCACCGCCCTGCAAACGGCAGTGGCCGCGGCGCAGGCTGTGCAGCTGATCGGGATGCCGGAGGGGCGGATCATCCTGGCCGAGGCCGTGGTGCACCTGGCCACGGCGCCGAAGTCCAACGCCGCATACATGGGCATCAACAAGGCCACCGCGGACGTCCGGGCGGGGCTGGGCAACGGCATTCCCGCGCACCTGAGGGACGCCCATTACCCGGGTTCCAAACAGCTGGGCCACGGCGTGGGCTACAAGTACGCCCATGACGCCCCGCACGGAGTGGCCGCCCAGCAGTACCCGCCGGACGACCTCGTGGGGAGGGACTACTACCAGCCCACAGCCAACGGCGCCGAACGGGACATCGCCGTCCGGCTGGAGCGGCTGCGGAAGATTGTCCGGGGCAAGTGACCACCATGGTAGGATGGATGTTTGTCTGGCAAGGCGCGGACCCACAATCTCCCCAATTTTAGGTTGAGAAGGTTGTGCCCTGCGCCCAGTAGCAAAAGGCAGCGGTTGGCCGATGCTCTCCATCGTGGAGGCCAGTAACACTGACACACCGCAGATATTGGAAGGACACAAGTGGCTAACAACACTCGTGCTCGCCGTCAGGCCCGCCTCTCGCGGTCCCTCGGCATCGCTCTGACCCCCAAGGCCGCCAAGTACATGGAGCGCCGCCCGTACGGCCCCGGTGAGCATGGCCGTGCCCGCAAGAAGCAGGACTCCGACTACGCCGTACGTCTGCGCGAAAAGCAGCGCCTGCGCGCCCAGTACGGCATCCGCGAAGCACAGATGACCCGTGCGTTCGAAGAGGCCCGCCGCACCAAGGGCCTGACCGGTGAAAACCTCATCGAACTGCTCGAAATGCGTCTTGACGCCCTGGTCCTGCGTGCCGGCTTCGCCCGCACCATCGCCCAGGCCCGCCAGCTCGTTGTGCACCGCCACATCCTGGTTGACGGCATCCGCGTTGACCGCCCGTCGTTCCGCGTCGGCGAGGGCCAGCTGGTCCACGTCCACAGCCGCAGCGAAACCATGGTTCCGCTCCAGGTTGCAGCAGCAGGCGCCCACCGCGACGTCCTGCCCACCGTTCCCGCTTACCTGGACGTCAAGCTGGAGGCCCTCCAGGCACGCCTGGTCCGCCGCCCCAAGCGCACCGAGATCCCGGTGACCTGCGAAGAGCAGCTCGTCGTCGAATTCTACGCACGCTAAATCCCAGCAGCGTATACAAAGAAGCCCGTGGCAAGCGCCGCGGGCTTCTTTGTATGTAAGGTACTTGGGGGACATCTGCGGCAATGGGCTTCACGAAGCATCCGCCGATGGCATGAACCACAGAATTTCGAGGAGATGAAACGTCTATGTCTGGTGGCGATATTGCCGGCCTGATCGCTGCCGGAGTGTTTGCGCTCCTGGTGCTGCTGCTGGCAGTGCCCATCCTGAAGCTGGGCAAAGTCCTGGACGAGGTGCGTACGTCCATCAGGTCACTGAGCGACGGCGCCACGCCCTTGATGGACGAGGTCACCGCTACCGTGTCCACCACCAACCAGCAGCTGAAAAAGGTGGACGGCATCTCGTCCAACGTCTCGGATGCCTCGGCGAACCTGTCCGCTTTGTCCTCTTTGATTGCCGCGACCGTGGGCTCGCCGCTCATTAAGGTGGCAGCGTTCAGCTACGGCGTCCGCACCGCACTGGCCAACCGCAAGAAACCCGCTGCCGGCCGCCGCAGCCGCTGAACCCCGGAGAACCTGAAATGAAACGACTTGTCTGGATGGGAATCGGCGTGGCCATCGGTGTCATCGCCTTCCGTAAAGTGACTGAAGCGCAGGCCAGCATGCAGTCCACGCTCGGCCCCCAGGGCCTCAACCGGGCAGTGGGCCGGCTCACCGACGGCATCTACGACTTTGCCGACGCCCTCCGTGAGGGCATGCTCGAGCGGGAAACCGATCTCCGTGCCGCCCTCGGGGTGGACTCCGGGGAGCCCGCCCGGCGCTGACCCGGCAACCAACCAGGCAGCGGTCCGGCCGCAGCACTTTAGAACCAACCGGCAGCAACGGTCCCCACGGAACTGCCAAGTGAACGAACTTCCGCGCATCGGCGTGGACCAAGAAGGGTAAGTAAACAGCTCATGAAGTCGCAGGAGATCACAAAGCGCTGGGTGGACTTTTTTGTCAGCAAGGGCCACACGGCGGTTCCCTCCGCATCGCTGGTCTCCAGCGACCCCTCGCTGCTGTTCACGGTTGCCGGCATGGTTCCGTTCATTCCCTACCTCACAGCCCGCGAGGAACCCCCCTACTCCCGCGCCACCAGCGTGCAGAAATGCATCCGCACCGGCGACATCGAGGAAGTGGGCAAAACCGCACGGCACGGCACCTTCTTCCAGATGTGCGGCAACTTCTCCTTCGGCGACTACTTCAAGGAAGACGCCATCAGGTTCGCCTGGGAACTGCTCACCAAGAGCGTTGACGACGGGGGCTACGGCCTCGCGCCGGAACTGCTGTGGGTGACCGTCTACGAAGAGGACGACGAAGCCAAGGACCTCTGGCTGAAGAACACCGGCGTTCCCGCCGAACGCATCCAGAAGATGGGCAAGTCGGACAACTACTGGCACACTGGCCAGCCGGGGCCGGCCGGTCCCTGCTCCGAGATCTACTACGACCGCGGCCCCGCTTACGGGGTTGAGGGCGGCCCGCTGGCGGACGAGACCCGGTACATCGAAATCTGGAACCTCGTGTTTATGCAGTACCAGATCGAGAACGTCCGTTCGAAGGAAGACTTCGATGTTGTGGGCGAGCTGCCCAAGCGCAACATCGACACCGGCCTGGGCATGGAGCGCCTCGCCATGATCCTGCAGGGTGTCGAGAACATGTACGAAACGGACCAGGTCCGTCCCGTCATCGACAGGGCGGCCGCGCTCTCCGGCAGGGAATACACATCCGCCGAGACTCCGGACGATCCCCACCACACTGACGATGTGCGCATGCGCGTGGTGGCCGACCACATCCGCTCGGCCCTGATGCTGATTTCCGACGGCGTGACCCCCTCCAACGAGGGCCGCGGCTACGTCCTGCGCCGGCTCATCCGCCGTGCCGTGCGTTCCATGCGGCTCCTGGGCGTCGAGCAGGCCTGCCTGCCGGAGCTGCTGCCCGCCTCCCGGGACGCCATGAAGGGCGTCTACCCCGTGGTCGAAACCGACTTCGCCCGGATCAGCCGGATTGCCTATGCCGAAGAGAAGGCCTTCCTGCGCACCATCGCCTCCGGCACTGCCCGCCTCGAGGACGCCGTCAAGGAATCCAAGGCCGCCAACAAGCCGTTGTCCGGCGCCGACGCTTTCGCCCTCCACGACACCTACGGGTTCCCGATCGACCTCACGCTGGAAATGGCTGAGGAAGCCGGGCTCAAGGTGGATGAGGCTGCCTTCCGCAACCTGATGCAGGAGCAGCGCCAGCGCGCCCAGGCCGACGCCAAGGGCAAGAAGGGCGGCCATGCGGACCTCAGCGCGTTCCAGGAACTGCTCGGCCAGGGCGAGACGGTCTTCACCGGGTACACGGAGCTCGACGGCGAATCGCGCGTCCGCGGCATCCTCACCGGAGGACGGCCGGTACAGCAGGCCTCCACGGGGGACGAGATCGAACTGGTGCTCGCCGAGACCCCGTTCTATGCAGAAGCCGGCGGCCAGGCGGCTGATACCGGGCTAATCACCGGTGACGGTTTCGTCGTCGAGGTCCTCGACGTGCAGCGCCCGCTGAAGGGCCTGAGCGTGCACAAGGCGATTGTCCGGGAAGGCGAGATCGGCGCCGACTCACTGGTCCGGGCCGCCGTCGACCGCGAACGCCGCCATGCCGCCGAGCAGGCGCACACCGGCACGCACATCGTGCACGCGGCGCTGCACCAGATCCTCGGGCCGGAAGCCACCCAGCGCGGGTCCTTCAACAAGGCCGGCTACCTGCGCTTCGACTTCGCCTGGGGCGAGGGCCTGAGCACGGCAACCCGCTCCGAAATCGAAGAGGTCTCCAACCTCGCCATCCGCAACAACTTCTCCGTGGAAACCAAGGTGATGGGACTTGCCGAGGCCAAGGCCCTGGGCGCCATGGCCCTCTTCGGCGAGAACTACGGCAGCGAAGTGCGTGTTGTGGAAATCGACGGCGCGTGGTCCCGTGAGCTCTGCGGCGGTACGCATGTGGCCAACACCTCACTGATCGGCAGCCTCTCCCTGCTGGGCGAACAGTCCGTTGGCTCCGGAAACCGCCGCGTGGAGGCTTTCGTCGGCATGGACGCCTTCCGCCACCTTGCCGCCGAGCGCGCCCTCGTGAATGAACTGACGGACATGCTCAAGGTTCCGTCCGGCCAGCTGGCCGACAGGATCGCTGCCACCCTGGCCAAGCTCAAGGCCACGGAGAAGGAGCTGGACCGCCTCCGCAAGGAACAGCTGGCGGCTTCGGCGGCCCAGCTGGTCAACAGCGCCAAGGATGCCTCGGGCGTCAGCGTCATCGCGCATGATGCCGGCCAGATCAGCGGCGCGGACGACCTCCGCGGCCTCGCGCTGGACCTCCGGAACCGCCTGGGCTCGGCTGCGGCAACCGTGGCCGTGGCCGGCGTTGCCAACGACCGCCCGATGATCCTGGTAGCCACGAACGAGGCTGCACGGGACGCCGGGGTCAAGGCAGGCGCCCTGGTCCGGCTCGCCGCAGGCATCCTCGGCGGCGGCGGGGGCGGCAAGGACGACGTCGCCCAGGGCGGCGGAACCGACGCCACCAAGGTAGCCCCCGCACTGGCAGCCGTCGCGGACGCCATCGCGCGGCGATAAGGCACCGATGACCAATCCAACAGCGGCCGGCGGCAGCCCCCAGGGCGTCAAACTGGGGATCGACGTCGGCACCGTCCGGGTGGGTGTGGCCATCTGCGACCGTGACTCAATCCTGGCTACTCCCTACAAAACGCTGGACCGGAACCCGAAAAAGAACTCCGATATCCGGGTCATCGCCAACCTGGTGCAGGAACTTGGTGCAGTGCAGGTCATCGTTGGCCTGCCCCGCACCATGAAGGGTGAAGAGCACGCCTCTGCGAGGATGGCCACGGACTACGCCGGGCTGTTGGCGGCAGAGCTGGCAGCGCGGGCTCTGGCCGTCCCGGTGAACCTGGTGGATGAGCGCCTGAGCAGCGTCACGGCGCACCGGAACCTCCATGAAGCTGGCATGAGCAGCAGGAACCACCGTAAAGTAGTTGATCAGGTCGCGGCGGCAGGCATCCTTCAGCACGCCCTCGACATGCAGAAAGCCAGGGGAACGGATGTCGGCCGACGCGTAACCGCGCCCTCCCCTTCCGTGGATCCGGGGGCCAACGAGGTGGATAACTCTGTCCGCGTCGCCCCGGAGGCCACGCACCGATCTCCAGATAATGGAAGGCAACAGTGAGCCCTGCCAACATTGACGACGCTTCCGGCCCCTTGGACGCCGGGGCAGCGAGGCCGCTGACCCGCAAGGAAATCCGGGCGCGGGAGAAGACCTCGAACACCGGGCTTCAGGGCACCGTCCCTGAGCAGGCGTACGAACAGGCGTACGAAACAGGACACGACGTGCCGCCCGTACCCGCCGAGCCGCCAGCCGCGGTGGCCCCTCCGGCTCGCGAAGAGCCCGCCTCGGCTCCTCCGGTCCCCGAAGAGCAGCCCGTTCCGGCCGCTCCGGCAGCACCGCCGTCCATCCAGGATGTCCATCAGGATGAGCCGCAGTCCGCTCCGCATTCCTTTGAGCAGCCGGTGGAAGCCGACGTACATCACCACACCCACGCGTCGGATGCGCCTGCTACCCAGCTTCATGAGGCGATTCCTCACGAGGACGTCCACGCTTCCTACGAGCCGGCCCTGGCCGGGCACCAGCACGCAGCGGACATGCACTACGACGGCGGCGTCCACTATGCAGAGGGTCACGGCCACCACGAGGGCCTGCCTCATGACGAGACCCTTCATCACGACGGGCATTACGGCCAGGGGCACTACGAGGATGCGGACTATGACGACGGGCACGACGACGGGCACCACGAGTTCCTGCCCGGCCCTGCGGCCGCAACGGTAGTGGCCAAGCCGTCCAAAAAGGTCCGTCGGCGCCGCAGGCTGCTGGCGCTGTTTCTGACCCTTGCAGTTTTTGTCACTGCAGTCGCCGTCGGCGCACAGTTCCTCAAGCCCCTGCTGGGCAATGACAAGCCCAGCGATTTCCCGGGCCCCGGAACGGGGGAAGTTGTGGTGACCGTCCAAAATGGCGAAGGCACGCGAGCGGTGGCCAGCGCCCTGGAAAGCCAACACGTGGTCGCGAACGCCGATACCTTCCTGCAGGCGTTCACCGCCTCCGGGGGGACGCTCGCCCCGGGCGACTACACCTTCAAAACCGAGATGAAGAACAGCGACGCCGTGAACGTGCTGCTCGGCAAAGACAAGACCAAGGTCATCTACTTTGCCCTCAGTGCCGGGCTCCGTATTGGCGAGTCACTCCAGGCCATCTCGGAAGGATCCGGAGTCTCCATCCAGGATCTGAAGGCCCTCAGCGACCAGCCGGCCGAGTTCGGACTGCCCGCCGGCGCAAAGAACCTGGAAGGGTTCCTGGCGCCGGGGGAGCACCGCTACCCGCTCGGCACCTCCGCGAAGGACATCCTTCAGTCTCTGGTGAAAACCACCGTTGACGAGCTTGTCTCGCAGGGCATTACCGATCCGGCCAAACAGTATGAAGCCGTGGTTGTCGCCAGCATCGTCCAGGCAGAGGGCGGCCAGGCGGACTACGGCGACGTGGCCGGTGCCATCTACAACCGGCTGAAGCCCAATGACCAGACCGGCGGGTTCCTGCAGGTGGACTCGGCCGTGACCTATGGCCTTGGCACCAGGAGCTTCAACTTCACGGACGAGCAGCGCCAGGACAAGTCGAACCCTTACAACACCTATGCCAACCCCGGCCTGCCCCCTGGCCCCATCGGTTCGCCGGGCAAAACGGCCATCGATGCTGCCGCCAGGCCAAAGGCCAACGATTACCTGTACTGGGTGACCGTCAACCTCGACACCAAGGAGACGAAGTTCTCCCGCACCCTGGCGGAGCACAACGGCTACGTTGAGCAGTACAACGCCTGGTGCACGGCAAACGTCGGCCGCTGCACATGAGTCTTCGGGCAGCCGTCCTGGGCCACCCGATCAGCCACTCCAAATCGCCGGCGCTGCACCACGCGGCGTACAGCAGGCTGGGCGTCGGCATCAGCTACACGGCCATTGACGTCACCGAGGAACTGTTGCCGTCGCTGATGCGCCAGGTCCGGGACCAGCCGGGCTGGCGCGGACTGTCCGTCACCATGCCCTTGAAGGCGGCCATGGTGGCTCAGGTGGATGAGGTCCGCGGCGTGGCCCGGACCCTGGGTGTTGTGAACACGGTGTCCTTCGAACAGCACGGGAGCGGCTTCCGGACCGTCGGGTCCAATACGGACGTTGCCGGAATCGTAAACGCGGTCCGGCACGCGGGCGCCCGCACACCGGAAGCACCCGTGGTCCTCGGTGCGGGCGGAACGGCGGCAGCCGCCGTGGCGGCCCTGAAGGAACTCGGCGCGGGTTCGGCCCGCATCTTCGTGCGCGATCCCGCACGCGCCGCGGATGTCCGTAACGCTGCGGACAGCCTTGGCATCGACGTGGACGTGCAGCCCATGACGGAAGCCGCGGCACCTACGGCTGCTGCCGACGTCGTCATCTCCACCCTGCCGCCGCGCGCTGCGGACGGGCTGGCCGCCGAAATCGCCGCCCTGAAGACCCCCACGCCCGGTGTTTTACTGGATGTGGCCTACGATCCCTGGCCCAGCCTGATCGCGTCCGTCTGGCAGGCCGGCGGCGGCGCCGTAGTGCCCGGTCTTGAAATGTTGCTGTACCAGGCCGTGGAACAGGTCCGCCTGTTCAGCCGGCTCGAAGAGGAAGTTAACGCATCCGTCATAGATGTGATGTGTGACGCAGTCGGCCTTCCCCGACGGGCGTTGTAACCGCCATACGTGGCAGGATGGAAAATATGTTGCGTTGGTTGACTGCCGGTGAATCCCATGGTCCGGCTCTGATGGGAATTATTGAAGGCGTCCCCGCCGGTGTGGAAATCACCAGCGGGCACATTGCCGATTCACTGGCCCGCCGGCGCCTGGGCTACGGACGCGGCGCACGCATGAAGTTCGAACAGGACGTGGTGACCATCCTGGGCGGCGTGCGGCACGGAATCACGCAGGGCGGTCCCGTGGCCATCCAGGTAGGCAACACCGAATGGCCCAAATGGGAGCAGATCATGTCTTCCGATCCCGTTGACGCTGAAATACTCGCCGACCAGGCCCGCAACGCGCCCCTGACGCGGCCCCGCCCCGGCCATGCCGACTTCACCGGGATGCAGAAATACGGGTTCGACGAAGCCCGCCCCGTCCTGGAACGCGCCAGCGCCCGCGAAACCGCCACCCGCGTGGCCCTCGGCACGGTTGCCGCACAGTTCCTGAAGCACCTCGGCATCGAACTCGTCAGCCACACCGTGTCCATCGCCAGTGTCACTGTCCCCGAGGGACGCCCGCTGCCAGTACCGGCCAATGTGCTGGCCCTGGACGCTGACCCGCTGCGCTGCTTCGACCGCGAAACCTCCGACGCTATGGTGGCCGAGGTAGATGCAGCCCATAAGGAGGGCGAAACCCTGGGCGGCGTTGTTGAGGTCCTCGCCTACGGACTCCCGCCGGGACTGGGAAGCTATGTCCACTGGGACCGCCGGCTTGACGGCAGGCTGGCCGCCGCCCTGATGGGCATCCAGGCGATCAAGGGCGTGGAAGTCGGCGACGGATTCCTCACCGCCGCACGCCGCGGCTCCGCGGCCCATGACGAAATCGTCAAGGACGCCGACGGCCGCATCATCCGCACCAGCAACCGGGCCGGCGGCATTGAGGGCGGCATGAGCATCGGTGACGTGCTCCGTGTCCGCGCAGCCATGAAGCCCATCGCCACTGTGCCCCGCGCCCTGAAGACCATCGACGTCAGCACCGGCGAGGCTGCCAAGGCCCACCACCAGCGCTCCGACGTCTGTGCCGTACCGGCCGCCGGCGTTGTGGCTGAAGCCATGGTGGCGCTGGTCCTGGCGGAGGCTGTCAGCGAAAAGTTCGGCGGCGACTCCGTGGCGGAAACCGCACGGAACATCAAGGGTTACCTGGACAACATCCCGGCGTCCCTGGACTCGATCGGCCAGTAAGTGCCGCACCGCAACAACACCCTTTCCGCGGGCCGTCCGGTGGTTCTCATCGGGCCCATGGCCGTCGGCAAATCCGCCATCGGTCACCAGCTCGCCCAGCAGCTCGGTGCCCCGTTCGTGGACACCGACGCCGTCATCGTCGCTGCCCACGGATCCATCGCAGATATCTTCGCCGGCCGTGGCGAGCATGCTTTCCGCGAGATTGAGGCGCGGACAGTCGCCGACGTGGTCGAAGCCGCAGAAGGCACCATCACCGTCATCTCCCTGGGCGGCGGCGCGGTGCTCGATTCCGGTACGCAGCAGCTGATTGGCCGCTGCACCGTGGTGTACCTCGAGTGCGACGCTGACACCGTTGCCGGCCGCATCGCCCGGAACTCGGTGCGGCCGCTGCTCGCAGGGGACGCGATGGGCCGCTGGAAAGCCATGTTCGCCACCCGCAAGCCGGTTTACGAGCGGCTGGCTGATATTACCCTGGACGTGCGCCACGGCTCGGTTTCCGAGCTGGGACGCCGACTGGAAGCAGCACTGCGGGACTACGCAGCTGCCAAACAGGAAGTTGAAAAGTGAGCGCCGAATCAACAGTCATCAAGGTCACCGGCGAATCCGCCGCCAACAACTACGACGTGGTGGTGGGGCGGGGACTGCTCGGAGACCTTCCCGGCCTGCTCGGTGAGCGGGTCCGGCGGGTCCTGGTCATCCATCCCCGCGCCCTCCGGCTCACCGGCGACACCGTCCGTGACGAGCTTGCCGCGGCCGGATTCACCTCGCTGACGGCGGAGATTCCCGACGCCGAAGAAGGCAAGCACATCCAGGTGGCCGCCTTCTGCTGGCAGGTCCTGGGGCAGAACGATTTCACCCGCTCCGACGCGATTGTCGCCGTCGGGGGAGGAGCCGTCACCGACCTTGCCGGCTTCGTTGCCGCCACCTGGCTCCGCGGCGTCAAAGTCATCCACATGCCTACCAGCCTGCTTGGCATGGTGGACGCCTCCGTGGGCGGGAAAACCGGCATCAACACTGCCGAAGGCAAGAACCTGGTGGGGGCCTTCCACCCGCCGGCCGCCGTCCTGGCAGACCTGGATACGCTGAACACCCTGCCCCGGAATGAGATCATCTCGGGAATGGCGGAAGTCATCAAGTGCGGATTCATCGCCGACCCCGCCATCCTCGACCTTGTTGAGAAGGACCCCGAAGCCGTGGCGGACCCGCAGTCGGATGCCCTCCGCGAGCTCATCGAGCGGGCCATTGCCGTGAAGGCGAAGGTTGTCTCGGAGGACCTCAAAGAGTCGGGCCTCCGCGAGATCCTGAACTACGGCCACACGCTGGGCCACGCCATCGAACTGGTGGAGCGGTACTCCTGGCGCCACGGGGCCGCTGTCTCCGTGGGCATGATGTTCGCCGCCGAGCTTGCCCGCAGCGTGGGGCGGCTCAACGATGCCGACGCCGACCGGCACCGCAGCATCCTGGACGGGCTGGGGCTTCCGGTCACCTACCGGAAGGACCGTTGGCAGGGCCTGCTCGACGGCATGCGGCGGGACAAGAAGTCCCGCGGCGACCTGCTGCGTTTCGTTGTCCTTGACGGCGTGGCCAAGCCGGGGATCCTGGATGTCCCGGACACGTCGCTGCTGTTCGCCGCCTACCAGGAAATTGCTTCCTGATGCAGGGCGACATGGAAGGCACCACGGACTGGCCCGAGGCCGGGTTCCCGGGTATCCGCATTAACCCCGAATCACTGCTGCCGGAAATCGTGAACGAGGACGCGTGCCGGGAAGCGCTGGCGGTCTCCAGCGACCCGGCAGACCACATCTTTGTCCTGCTGGTCGAAGGGCACGCCGCTGAAGCTGCCGAACTGCTGGCCGAAGCGCGCTTCAAGGATCCCGAATCGTTCAAACTGCGGGCGTTCGAAGCCGAAGTGCTCCGGGTTTCCAACCGCCTGGACCGGGCCGTGGAGCTGTTCCGGCAGCTGCTCGTCGAAGTACAGGGGACACCCCGTGAGGCACTGGTCCTGCAGTTCCTGGGCAAGACCCAGTACACGGCCGGCCAGACCTCGGCCGCCGTTGAGTCCTTTGCCCGTGCCCTGGATTTGCGGGTGGCCGAATCTGCTGATGCCGCCCTGATTTACTCCTCCACCGTGGCCCTCCAGCGCGCCCCGGGACGTGCTGGACCTGGCCTGCTGACGCCCTCCGGCGGACACCATACCCGGGGCACCCCCGATTTACCGGTAGAATGGTACTTGAATTTTTTCGAGACCCGATTTTTGACAAACACGCGCTGGCGAGCCGATTGGCGTGCCCGCCCGGCATACAACGTCTGACAACGTGACCCAGACAAAGAAACCAGAGGAAACCAGTGGCAACCACTAACGACATCAAGAACGGAACGGTCCTGAAGCTTGAGGGCCAGCTCTGGAACATTATCGAATTCCAGCACGTCAAGCCGGGCAAGGGTGGCGCCTTCGTGCGGACCAAAATGCGCAACGTGATGTCCGGCAAGGTCGTGGACAAGACGTTCAACGCCGGGCTCAAGATCGAGACCGCCACCGTGGACCGCCGCGACTACCAGTACCTCTACCAGGACGGCGCGGACTTCGTGTTCATGGACACCTCCGACTACGACCAGATCACGGTCTCCGGTGCGACCGTTGGCGACGCCACCAATTTCATGCTTGAGAACCAGATGGTCAACATCGCCATCCACGAGGGCAACCCGCTCTACATCGAGCTGCCGCCGAGCGTTGTCCTCGAAATCACCTACACCGAGCCCGGCCTGCAGGGCGACCGCTCCTCCGCCGGCACCAAGCCCGCAACCCTGGAAACCGGCTACGAGATCCAGGTCCCGCTGTTCATCGAGAACAACACCAAAGTCAAGGTAGACACCCGCGACGGCAGCTACCTTGGCCGGGTCAGCGAGTAGTGAGCGCCCGCGGTAAAGCCCGAAACAGGGCCCTGGATGTCCTTTTCGAAGCCGAGCAGCGCTCGGTTTCGGCTTTCGATGTGCTTCGTGCGCGCCGGGAGAAGACAGACCAGATCATCAACCCCTACACCCTGGAAATCGTTGAAGGCGTGCTGTCCCAGCAGGCTGCGATCGACGAATTCCTCGAAACCTACTCGCAGGGCTGGAGTCTTGAGCGGATGCCGTCGGTGGACCGCATCATCCTGCGGATAGGTACCTGGGAGCTCCTGTACAACGACGACGTCCCGGACGGCGTGGCGGTGAGTGAAGCGGTGGCGCTGGCCAAGACGCTCTCCACCGACGAGTCGCCGCAGTTCATTAACGGCCTGCTCGGCCGGCTGCAGCAGCTGAAGCCTTCCCTGCTGGCATAGTCCCAGGACAGCGACATCAAGGAGCCCTGGCCGGGTCAGCCCGGCCGGGGCTTTTTTGTGCCATCGCCGTTTGCGTCAGCGGCGTTTATGTCATCGCCGGTCAACTGCAGATCCGGGCAACCCTATAGGATTTAACCATGCAGAAAGCCTCCGGCAGCACTGATGCCACTCCACCGGACCAGGTGGCTTCCCGCCGTTCCGGCCGCGCTGTAAACCGCCAGGTGCTGGCTGATCACGTTTACACCGAGCTCCTGGCGTCCCTCATGGATGGCCGTCTGGCGCCGGGGTCGGTAGTCAGCATCGACGGAACTGCCAGGGACCTCGACGTTTTCACCGACGCCGGTCCGCGAAGCGCTTGCCCGGCTGGAGCACACCGGAATGGTCCGCCGGGTGGCGCTCAAAGGCTACCGGGTGGCCCCGGTCTTCACCCGTGAGGACTTTGCCGAACTGATGGAGGCAAGGCTGGCCATCGAGCCGGTCAACGCCCGGCTTGCCTGCGAACGCATGGACAAAGGAGGCCTGGCGGAGCTGAAAAAGGCCGTTCGGGACTTGAAGTCCGCTCCGCGGGGACCGGCCTTCGCCGACTTCAAAGACTATCTGGAGGCCGACGAGCGGTTTCACCAGCTCATTGCGCGGCAGACCGGAAACCAGTTCATGGAAGCCGCGTATTCGGCTCTCGGCGGCCAGGTCCAGCGGTTCCGGCTTTTCGGGGGAGTAGGCATCACTGACGCGGAATGCGCCATAGCCGAGCATGAAGCCGTCCTGAAGGCTATCTCCGCCGGTGATCCCGGTGAAGCAGAAGCAGCCATGGCGGCGCACATTCAACAAGTGCGGTCGAGGGCGATCGCCGCCGCCCCGGAAAGTTGAACCGGCCTCAAGCCTGAACCCGGAAATCGAAAAACCGCCCCGCACGGCTGGCGCTCCTCTCCGGCACCCTCCTCTAACAACGTGATCTTGACAACATTTCCTCGATAGTAAATCCTATAGGAAAGACGATCCACGAAATGAGCAGACACTTGAGCTATACAGCAGACAACTGGCCGATCACAGCAGCGTTGCTGCAGTTCCCCTCTACCGACGCCGCCGGGGTGCACGTCAATGAGGCAGAACCTTCCGTATGGGCCGAAGTGCTGACTGAGGTCAAAGAAGCGGGGTTCGCGAACGCGGACCTCACTGACAGTTGGGTCCGTCCGGGCGACCTCGGCAAGGATCGCCTTGCCGAGTTCAAGCAGACAGCCGAAGAGGTGGGCATCGGCACACCGGTCATCTCTGCAATCCGCCGCAGCGTCATCGAGGAAGGCAACTGGGAAGCCAATCTTGCCTACAGCCACCGCACCATCGATGCTGCTGCGGAACTGGGCTGCGAGGTTGTGTCATTCGGACTCCACCAGGCGATCACGCCCGAGCAGCAAAAGCAGCTGTGGTTCTGGACGGTCGAAGGTCACAAGGATCCGGTGGGGGACAAGGAAGCGTGGAACAATGCAGTCTCCCGCCTCCGCGAGCTTGGCCGGCACGCCGCAGAGGTAGGCATCCTCCTCTCGCTCGAAATGTACGAAGACACCTACCTTGGCACCGCGGATGCATCTGTGCGGCTGGTCCAGGACATCGGGCTGGCCAACGTTGGACTCAACCCCGATCTCGGCAACCTGATCCGGCTCCACCGGCCCATCGAGGACTGGCGCGAGATGGTGGCGAAGACCCTGCCCTACTCCAACTACTGGCATATGAAGAACTACATCCGGGACGAGGACGTGGCCCGCGACGTGTACGTCACGATGCCGGCTCCGATGGAAAACGGCCTCATCAACTACCGTGAGGCCTTCAAGCTTGCCCTCTCCGTTGGCTTCCAGGGCATCCTCTGCACCGAGCACTACGGCGGGGACGGCCTCAGCGTGACCGCCAGCAACCAGGAATACCTGCGCCGCCATGTGCTCCCGAAGACGGACGGCTACGCACTTGGCCGGAGCCAGGTGGCCCAGGGGCGGCAGCAGCCGTCCACCCCTGAACTCAGCACCGTCTGACTGCAGCCGGGCGCTGGAACCCGGATACCGCTCCACCACCAAGGATTCAATGAGGAACCATGACCCAGATTTTTGACAACCCCGCCAACTTTGCGGATGAAGCACTCGACGGCTTTGTGGCAGCCAACCGGGGATATGTAGCCCGGGTGGACGGCGGAGTGGTCCGCTCCACCGAAGTTCCGGCCGGCCAGGTGGCCCTGGTGGTAGGCGGCGGTTCCGGACATTACCCCGCCTTCGCCGGCCTGGTGGGCCCCGGCCTTGCCACCGCTGCGGCCTGCGGCAACATGTTCGCCTCGCCCGCGGCCGGACAGGTCTACCGCGTGGCCAAGGCGGCGAACGCCGGTGGCGGGGTGCTGCTCAGCTACGGCAACTACGCCGGCGATGTCCTGCACTTCGGCCAGGCCCAGCTCCGGCTCAACGCCGAGGGCATCGAAACCCGCACGGTCACCGTGACCGATGACATTGCCAGCGCACCCATCGACCAGCTCGAGAAACGGCGCGGCATCGCCGGGGACCTGACGGTTTTCAAGGTCGCCGGTGCTGCCGCGGAAGCAGGCCTGAACCTTGACGACGTCGAGCGGCTGGCCATCAAGACCAACCACCGCACGCGTTCACTCGGCGTGGCGTTTGACGGCTGCACGCTTCCCGGCGCCACCGATCCGCTGTTCCACGTCCCGTCCGGCCAGATGTCGCTGGGCCTGGGCATCCACGGCGAGCCCGGAATCTCCGAGCACCCCATGCCCACCGCCTCAGAGCTCGCCGAACTCTTGGTCTCGAAGCTCCTCAACGACAAACCGGAAGACGCCGGCGACCGCGTAGTGGCAATCGTCAACGGCTTGGGGACAGTGAAATACGACGAGCTGTTCCTGCTCTTCGGAAAGATCGAAAAGCTCCTCACCGCCGCCGGCCTGACTGTGGTTGAACCGGAGTGCGGCGAGCTGGTCACCAGCCTGGACATGTCCGGGCTGTCCCTCACCCTGCTCTGGCTGGACGGGGAACTCGAACAGTACTGGGCCGCTCCCGCCGACACGCCGGCTTTCCGCAAGGGGAGCATGACGCCGCGGGCACCCCGCGCCAAGGCGGAGATCGACGACGCCGAAACGGCCAATGTCGAACAGCCCGCCCCCGCAGCGGCGGAGCTCGGCCGGCAAGCCGTGGCGGTCCTCGCCCAGGTGCGGGACGTCGTCGTCGAGCATGAAGAGGAACTCGGCAAGCTGGACGCAATCGCAGGGGATGGTGACCACGGCATCGGAATGCGGCGCGGTGTGGAGGCCGCGGCCGCAGCGGCCGAAGCTGCCTCCGGTTCATCGTTGGCCCGGATCCTGGCCGTTGCCGGGGAGGCCTGGAGTGAACGCGCTGGTGGTACCTCCGGCGCACTCTGGGGCTCCGCCGTCATCGCAACCGGCCATGCACTCGGCAATAAGGAAAGCTACAACGCCTCCGACGCGGCCGCCGCGGTGAAGGCCTTCGCCGGCGCAATCACCGAACTCGGCAAGGCCGACGCCGGGGACAAAACGATGGTGGACGCACTGCTTCCGTTCCGGGACGCATTCCTGGCAGAGCTCAAGGGCGGAGCTCCCGTCGACAGGGCCTTGGCGGCAGCCGCCGCGGCAGCTGAGTCCGCGGCATCCCGGACGGCCGGGCTGCGGCCCCTGAAGGGCAGGGCGCGCCCGCTGGCGGAAAAGAGCCTCGGCCACCCCGATCCCGGTGCTGTCTCCTTCGGACTGATCGCCGCCCGGATCTCGCACTACATCGATTTACAACTGACCCCCGATTCAGACCTGGCCGCTGCGGCCGGAAACGGAGTCCCAGCATGACCACAAACGAAGGCTGGCGCATCGTCGTCGGCAACGACGAAGCCGGTGTTGAATACAAAGATGCGTTGAAGGCGCTGCTGGAGGCAGATGGGCGCGTGGCGTCCGTCCTGGACGTCGGCGTCGGTGCGAACGACACGACCGCGTACCCGCATGTCGCCGTCGATGCTGCCCGGAAAGTGGCCGACGGCGAGGCGGACCGTGCCCTGCTGATCTGCGGCACCGGTCTGGGCGTCGCCATCGCCGCCAACAAGGTGCCCGGCATCCGTGCTGTCACCGCCCACGACGGATACTCCGTTGAGCGCTCCGTCCTGAGCAACAACGCCCAGGTCCTCACCATGGGCCAGCGCGTCATCGGCCTTGAACTGGCCAAGAAACTGGTGGGCGAATGGCTTGACTACCGTTTCGACGAAACCTCAGCCTCCGCCGCCAAGGTGGACGCCATCTGCTCCTACGAACCCGATTACACAAAGGCAGTCTGAACATGAGCGAAACAACAAGCACCCCCGCCGCAGCGGATGCAAACAGCGGCCGCAGGATCGCCGTCGTCGGGTCCGGCTACATGGGCGGCGGGATCGCCCAGGTCCTGGCCCTCGGCGGGGCACGAGTGGCACTCGCAGACGTGTCGGCCGAGGTGGCACAAAGCAACTATGAACGACTCCTCGCGGAATCGGACCAGTTTGTTGCCGACGGCCTTTTCCCGGAGGGTTCCACCGAAATCCTGAAGCAGAACCTGTGGGCCGCCAAGGACATCGAGGAGGCCGTGGCGGACGCGGATTTCATCGAGGAAGCCGTCCCCGAAGTCATCACCATCAAGCACCAGACCCTGGCCCGCATCAGCGCCGCCGCCAGGCCGGACGCCATCATCGGCTCCAACACCTCCACCATCTCCATCGCCGAACTGTCCGAGCCGGTGACAAACCCGGAACGGTTCCTGGGCGTGCACTTCTCCAACCCGTCACCGTTCATCCCCGGCGTGGAAATCATCCCGCACGCCGGGACCTCGGCAGCTACTGTCGGCATCGTACGCGACCTGGTCCATGCCGCGGGCAAGCAGACAGCTGTAGTCAAGGACGTCACCGGCTTCGTGCTCAACCGCCTGCAGTACGCGCTGTTCCACGAAGCCGCGCAGCTGGTGGAGCAGGGCATCGCGACGGCGGATGACGTGGACACCCTGGTCCGCACCACCTTCGGCTTCCGGTTGCCCTTCTTCGGACCGTTCGCGATTGCGGACATGGCCGGGCTGGACGTGTACAACTTCTGCTACAAGTCCCTGCAGACCGACTTCCCCGAGCGCTTCGCAACGCCGAAGATCCTCACCGACCTGGTGGAGGCCGGAAAACTCGGCACCAAGACCGGAGCGGGTTTCCTCAACGTCCCGGCAGAGCGCACACCCGAGCTGATCGCCTACCGCAACAAGGCCTATGTCGCCATGCAAAAGCTCATTGAAGACCTCGGCCCCGCGCCCATCAGCTAGCACCTTCCATCTTTCCCCAGGAGCAACCATGAGCAGTTTTCCCGCACAGCGCACCGCCATTGTTACCGGTGCAGTTTCCGAGCGCGGCATCGGCCGCGCTACCGCCAACTACCTGGCCGCCCAGGGCTGGAACATCGGCATCATCGACCTCGATGACGCTGACTGTCAGCTCGCGGCCAAGGAGATCGCCGCCGAGTACGGCGTCCAGGCCCACGGCGTTGGTGCAAACGTCGCCAGCGAGGCGGAGGTACGGGCCGCCATCGACGAGTTGGAAGCTGCGCTGCCCCAGATCGTGGCCCTGGCCAACGTTGCCGGTGTCAGTTCCCCCGTTCCCTACCTGGAACTGGACGCGGCCGAATGGGACCGCGTTCTGAACATCAACCTCAACGGCGTCCACTACGCCACCCGCCGGGTGGCCGAGTCCATGGTGAAGAACCGGATCGGGCGGATCGTCAACATCTCCTCCGTCTCAGCCCAGCGCGGCGGCGGCACGTACTCCAAAACGCCTTACTCCGTGGCGAAGGCCGGCGTCATCGGCCTGACCCGCTCCACGGCCAGGGAACTGGGGGAGTACGACATCACCGTCAACGCTATTTCCCCCGGCCCGATCGACACGGACATCATGGGCGGCACCCTCAGCCAGGAACGCAAGGACGAACTGACGAAGGACCTCGTGGTCAACCGGGTCGGGTCCACGCGGGACATCGCAGCAGCCATCGCCTTCCTCATCAGCGAGGACGCCGGATACATCTCCGGCCAGACGCTGAATGTGGACGGCGGACTGTACATGCATTAAGGAAGGCCAGCCTTGGCACAGAACAGCAACCGGCCGGCGCGGCTCTCACCCGCGCGGCCCCCGTCAGCAATACCAGCCCAAACCACCGGGTCCTGGAGCCGGGCACGCCGGATCTACCTCGCCGTAGGCATCGTTGCCTGCATTGCGGGGGCCATGATGATCGCGCTTTCGCTCTAGAAACCCAGCACCCCATGCATCTGATGTACTCAAAGAGGAGTTTTTGATGTCCCTATCCGCAACATCCACCAAGGAGCTCCTGGACTCGCCGGTCCTGAAATCGGCGATTTCCAAGGCTTCCCGCCGGCTTATGCCCATGCTGGTGATCCTTTATGTGGTCGCCTTCCTGGACCGCACCAACGTAGGCTTCTCCGAAGCGGCCCTTGGGGTCGACAAAGGTATTAGCGCCGGAGCCTTCGCCCTCGGCGCCGGAATCTTCTTCATCGGCTACGCCCTGTTCGAAATTCCGAGCAACCTGCTCCTGACCAAGTTCGGGGCGAAGGTGTGGCTCGCCCGCATCGCCATCACCTGGGGCATCGTGTCCGCCTGCTTCGCGTTTGTCCAGGGCGAGACATCGTTCATCATCCTGCGGTTCCTGCTGGGCGTCACCGAGGCCGGGCTGTTCCCGGGCGTCATCATGTTCCTGGCGGCGTGGTTCCCCAACAAGGTCCGTGTGAAGATGTTCGCCATTTTCTACCTGGCCCAGCCCTTCTCCCAAATGATGGGCGCACCGCTGTCCGGCTGGCTGATCAACATCGGCGACCAGGTGCCCGGAGTCCAGGGCTGGCAGGTCATGTTTTTCGTCGAGGGCATGCTCGCAGTGGTGGCCGGCATCGCCGCATACTTCTTCCTGATCAACAGCCCGCAGGACGCCAAGTTCCTGAACAAGGACGAAAAGGGCGCGCTCCTGGAAGTCATGGCGCTGGAGGACACGGTGAAGGAAGAGACCGGCCCCCGCGGCGTCCTTGCGGCCATGAGGAACGGCAAGGTCTGGTACTTCACCATCATCTACTTCTGCCTGCAGATCGCCGTTTACGGTGTCACGTTCTACCTGCCGCAGCAGGTGGCGCAGCTGACCGGCCAAAAGGTGGGCCTCGCCGTCGGCCTGATGGCAGCCATCCCGTGGTTCTTCGGCATCTTTGCTTGCTACTTCATCGGCAAGGCCGCCAACACCCTGGTCCGCCGCCGGGTCTGGGGCACCGGGCTCTTCATCTCCACGGGCCTCTGCATCTTCGGTTCGGCCTGGGCCGGCACCAACCACCTCCCGGCGCTCGGCATCATGTTCATCACCCTGGCCGTGTGCAGCTTCCTCTCCATCGGCCCCATCGCGTGGTCCTACCCCACGGCGTTCCTCACGGGCACGGCCGCAGCTGCAGGCATCGGCCTGATCAACTCGCTCGGAAACCTCGGCGGCTTTGTTGCGCCCATCCTGCGCACCAGCGTCAACGGGATCGCGGCTGACTCCACCGGCTCCGCAGGCGTCTTTGCCCTGGGCGTGCTGCCATTCCTGGCCGCCATCATGATGTACGCCACCAAGCGGTTCCGCAACAAGGCGGACGACCTGCTCGACACCAAATGAGCGCCTCCTGTGCCTGAAGGCAGTCCCGGAAGGGTACCGGCCCTGACCAACACCGTGTACGTCGGGGTCAGCACCAAGATGTACCTCGGTTACCGGGACAGCCTGGACTGGCTGGAGCGGCTGCGGCACGAAGTGGACACCCGTCCGGCCCTCGCGGCCGGGCGGGTTGTCCCGTTTGTCATCCCCTCGTTCCCCGTCCTGCCCGCTGCGGCACAGCTCCTTTCCGGCTCGCCGGTGTTGCTGGGCGCCCAAAACTGCGGTTGGGCTGACGGTGCCTGGACAGGGGAGGTATCGCCTTCCCTCCTGGCAGAGCTCGGAGTAAGCCTCGTAGAAATCGGGCACGCCGAACGGCGCCGGCATTTCGGCGAAGACAGCACGGTGATCGCACGCAAGGTCCTGGCAGCAGATGCCGCAGGGATGACTCCACTGCTGTGCGTCGGTGAGGAAACCTGCGGTGACATGACAGAAGCCGGCGCAGCAGCGGCAGCCGGTTTCGTCCACCAGCAAATCAAGGACGCGGTAGGCGGTGACTGGAAGGCGGCATCCCGGCTCATCATCGCCTACGAGCCCGTCTGGGCCATTGGGGCAGCAGAACCGGCCAGCGCCGACTACGTGTCCGCGGTAGTGCGTTCGCTCCGCGTGCTGCTCGGCGCCAATGAAGCGGAGGCGGGAGTAACGCTGCAAAGCCTGCCGGTCATTTATGGCGGCTCGGCAAAACCAGGACTCCTGCCCACGCTGGCCGGTGTTTCGGGGCTCTTCCTGGGCAGGTTTGCCCACGATGCCGCAAACTTCGGAAAAGTGCTGGATGAGGCACTATTGCTGTCAACGTAGAGTGCCGTCCGCCGGTAGCCGGCCGCTGCGGGGCTGGGAGTTTAACGCGCGACGGCGGCCCGCAAGGCCAGGATGCGCTGCAGCTGCTGGCGCTCCTCAGCCTGGTGCAGCTGCACGTCACGGCCGCTGAGGATGCGCTGCCGCGTGTTGGCCAGCTGAGTGGCGGCTTTCGTGAATTCCTTCATCTGCCGCTTCCTGCCGTAGCTGCCCGCCCAGCGGAGTGCAGTGCGGCGGCCGCCGAAGGTGGCGAGGAGCTCCACCTCGGCAGGGGTGAACCAGCCGGCCGCGGAGTATTCGAGCAGGCGTTGGCGGGTCAGGCGCTTCTCCGCCACCCGCAGCAGGATGATGCCGGCCACGGCCAGGAAGAAGATGGGAACCTGGACCAGGATGTAGTCCACCAGGAAGCCCTGGCCCATGCTGTTCCACCTGTTGTGCAGGAACATGGCCGGCAGCAGCCCCAGGACCAAGGCTGCCACCGCGACGCCGGTACCTCCGCGGCGGGCGGCGAACCCCATGACCAGCCCGGTGGTGCCCGTGAAGATCGCATGGGCGAAGGGCGACATCACGCCGCGGAGGAAAAACACCTGGGCGAAATCGCCGGCCGGGTCTGCCGATTCGGCGATGGCCCTGCCGAAGTACAGGATGTTCTCGGTGAAGGCGAAGCCGCCGGCAATGGTGAAGGCGAAAACCACCCCGTCAACGGGCCCGTCAAAGTGCCGCCTGGCCAGCAACAACAGGAGCAGCAGCCCCAGGGATTTGGCGAACTCCTCCACGATCGGCGCCTGGACCGTGGCCATGAAGGTCTGCAGGTCCGCTTCATCGGAAAACTGGAAGCCCAGGACAAAAAACGGCTGGATCAGCAGGGTAACTGCGATGGACACGGCCGCGCCCCACGTGAAGGCGAAGAACAGGAGGCGCTTTGGCTCGGGTTCCCATTTATCGATGACGTGGACAGTCAGGAGGACTACCGACAAGGGGATCAGCGAAGCAAGGAAACCTATCAGGAACCCCGCCGCGCCTATGTTCGACAACAGGAACGGCACCACCAGGAAGAGGCTAAGGAAGGCCAGGGCACTGCCGCCGATGGTCAGCGCAACAAGGCTCCCGCTCCGGACCCGGCCGGCCCTGACAGCGCTGCCTTGAACCCCGGGCGGCACGAAGGCATCCACTGGATGACCCTGGTGCCCGGGGGCCGAGCGGTAGTTGCCAGGCTGCACCTGGCCCATCCAGGTGGGGTTGGCTTCGCGAGGGAGCGGGGTCCCGCCGCCCCGGAAGGGATCTTCAGGCGGTCCGGACGCAGGGTAGCGGGGATGCATCGACATATCCGAAAGCCTAGGTGGCTCCCGCCACACCTCCAAGGATCCTGCCAGGGGGCGTGGGAAGTGTGACCATCACCGCGTCTTTCCAGCAGGGGCGCCAGCTTGCCCGTGTGGTAATTTTGAGACGCACATGATCCTTTTTTAATTCCGTCCTGTGAGGCGGGGAAAGGGGAGACGAGCGTTGACTTCTGTCACCAGCGCACCGGTTCCAGCCAGGGTGGTCCTCAGCCAGGCGGACATCGACCGGGCCCTCACTCGTATCGCCCATGAGATCCTCGAAGCCAATAAGGGTTCCCGGGATCTCGTCCTGCTCGGCATTCCACGCCGCGGATATCCGCTGGCAGCCCGGCTCGCCGAAAAGATCGCCGCCGCCGATCCCACCGTGGACGCCGCGGCCATCGTCGGCCAGCTCGATGTCACGATGTTCCGTGACGACCTGTCGCACCAGGGCACGCGCCCGCCGTACCCCACCAAGCTGCCGCGTACCGGCATCGACAACAAAGTGGTGGTCCTCATCGACGACGTCCTGTACTCGGGCCGCACCATCCGCGCCGCCCTGGACGCCCTCGTTGACCTGGGCCGGCCCCGCATCGTACGCCTCGCCGTGCTCATTGACCGCGGCCACCGCGAGCTTCCCATCAGGGCAGACCATGTGGGCAAGAACCTCCCAACCTCCTCAACCGAAAAAGTCCGCGTCCGGCTTGAGGAAACGGACACCGCCCCGGGCGGCACCCCCGTCAACGAAGTAGTGATCGAGGGCCGCTCGTGAAGCATCTACTGTCCACCGAAGACCTCAGCCTGGCCAACGCCATCCGCATTCTCGACACTGCGGAGGAAATGGCCGCCGTTGGCGACCGTGAGGTAAAGAAACTCCCCGCACTGCGCGGCCGCACCGTGGTGAACCTCTTCTTCGAGGACTCCACCCGCACCCGCATCTCCTTCGAAGCCGCTGCCAAGCGGCTGTCCGCGGATGTCATCAACTTCGCCGCCAAGGGCTCCTCGGTCTCCAAAGGGGAGTCCCTCAAGGACACAGCCCAGACGCTGTCCGCGATGGGAGCGGACGCCGTCGTGATCCGGCACTGGGCCTCCGGGGCACCGCACCGGCTGGCTGCGACGGACTGGATCGACGCCGCCGTCATCAACGCCGGTGACGGCACCCACGAACACCCCACGCAGGCGCTGCTTGATGCGTTCACCATGCGCCGCCACTGGGCCCGCCTGGCCGGCACCGGGTCCGAGGGCGCAGACCTCAAGGGAATGCGGGTGGCCATCGCCGGGGACGTGCTGCACTCCCGCGTGGCCCGCTCCAACGTCTGGCTCCTGCGCACCCTCGGTGCCGAAGTCACCCTGGTGGCGCCGCCCACCCTGCTGCCCATCGGCGTTGAAAAGTGGCCGTGCACCGTCAGCTACAACATGGACGAAACCCTCGAGCAGGGTGTTGACGCGGTAATGATGCTCCGCGTGCAGGGCGAACGCATGAACGCCTCCTTCTTCCCCAGCACCCGGGAGTACTCCCGCCGGTGGGGCTTCGACGACAACAGGCTGCGTTCCCTGGACACCCTGGGCATGAAGGACACCATCATCATGCACCCGGGACCCATGAACCGGGGCCTGGAAATCTCCGCGGCCGCCGCCGATTCCCCCCGTTCCACCGTCCTGGCCCAGGTCCGCAACGGCGTGTCCGTGCGGATGGCCGCCCTTTACCTGCTGCTCTCCGGGGACACCCGCGAACCAGCCGCCCCCGCCCTGGCGTACGCCGGCACCCATTCCACCAAGGAGAGCAACTGATGGCAGGCAACACCGGAACCTATCTGATCCGCGGCGCCTCACTCCTGGGCGGCGAGCCGGCGGACCTGCTGGTCCGCGACGGCGTCATCGCCGAAACCGGCACCGACCTGACCGCCGAAGGTAGGGCCACTGGCGCCACTGTCATCGACGCCGCCGGCCTGGTGGCGCTGCCCGGCATGGTGGACGTCCACACGCACCTCCGCGAGCCCGGCCGCGAGGACGCCGAAACCGTTGAGACCGGAACCCGGGCCGCCGCCCTCGGCGGGTACACTGCCGTCCATGCCATGGCCAACAGCACCCCCGTGGCGGACACCGCCGGCGTGGTGGAGCAGGTGTTCAGCCTCGGCCAGGCGGCCGGCTGGGTGGACGTGCGCCCCGTAGGCGCCGTCACCGTCGGGTTGGCCGGCGAGCAGCTCGCAGAACTCGGCGCCATGGCCGATTCCCGCGCCAGGGTTCGGATGTTCTCCGACGACGGCATCTGCGTCCATGATCCCGTCCTCATGCGCCGTGCGCTGGAGTACGTCAAGGCCTTCGACGGCGTCGTGGCCCAGCACGCGCAGGAGCCGCGTCTTACCGCCGGCGCCCAGATGAACGAGGGCGAAGTGTCAGCCGTCCTCGGGCTCACCGGCTGGCCGGCTGTGGCGGAGGAAAGCATCATCGCCCGCGACGTGCTGCTCGCCCAGCACGTTGGCTCACGGCTCCACGTCTGCCATGTTTCAACCGCCGGCTCGGTGGAGATCATCCGCTGGGCGAAGCAGCGCGGCATCAACGTCACGGCTGAGGTCACCCCGCACCACCTGCTGCTGACCGATGACCTGGTCCGCAGCTACGACCCCGTGTACAAGGTCAACCCGCCCCTGCGTACCGACGCCGATGTCCAGGCCCTGCGCGCCGGCCTCGCAGACGGAACCATCGACGTCGTCGGCACCGACCACGCACCTCACCCCAGCGAGCACAAGGAATGCGAGTGGGCGCAGGCCGCCATGGGCATGACCGGGCTGGAAACCGCACTGTCCGTGGTGCAGCACACCATGATCGAGACCGGCCTGATCAGCTGGGCCGACTTCGCCCGGGTCACCTCTACGGCAGCCGCAAAGATCGGCCGCCTCGAGGACCAGGGCCGGCCGCTGGAAGCAGGGGAGCCCGCCAACATCATCCTGGTGGACCCCGCCGCACGCTGGACTGTGGAGCCCGCCAAGATGGCCACCATGGGGCGCAACTCCCCGTTCAAGGGCATGGAACTGCCCGGCAAGGTGGTTGCCACCTTCTTCAAGGGACACCCCACCGTGTTGGACGGCGCGCTCAACACCCCCTACCCGCACGCGGCGTCCGTAGGCGCCGCCTGATGGACACCCAGCTGCTCTCGCTGATCATCACGGTCGGCCTGATCGCCGTAGTTTTTGCCCTCATCGGGCTGGGCTGGCGGAACCGCCTTCGACGCCAGGCCGACGTCGAACAGCTGCCGCAGGTGCCCGAGGCACCGGGGGAGCCGCTCAACAGCGCCGAGGGGCAGTACGTTGCGTCCACCACCGGCGGCGACTGGCTGGACCGGATCGCCGTGCACGGGCTGGGCATCCGGACCAACGCCACGCTGGAGGTCTACCAGCACGGCGTCCTCTTTGACCGGGCCGGGGCGCAGGCGCTGTACATTCCTGCGGCATCCCTCACGGGGGTGCGGCTGGACAGTGGCATGGCCGGCAAGTTCGTCGAGAAGGACGGCCTCCTGGTCCTGGCGTGGGTGCACGGCAGCCGCGAGCTGGACACCGGCTTCCGGACCCGCCGCGCAGAGGACAGGAACGTGCTCTTCGCAGCACTTCAGGAATTGATTTCTTCGGCCCCCGCGGCTGATGCCAATAGTGGAAAGTAAGCACAGTGACAACAAACACCGCAGTATCCGCCCCAGTTTCCGCTCCTGTATCAGCTCCCGCTGCGCTCGTCCTTGAAGACGGCCGCATCTTCCGCGGCAGCAGCTACGGCGCCACCGGAACCGCCCTGGGAGAGGCAGTCTTCGCCACCGGCATGACCGGCTACCAGGAAACCATCACGGACCCCTCCTACGCCCGCCAGCTGGTGGTGCAGACCGCACCGCACATCGGCAACACCGGCGTAAACAATGACGACGCCGAGTCCCGCCGGATCTGGGTGGCCGGCTACATCGTCCGCGACGCCGCCCGCCGCCCCTCCAACTGGCGCTCCGAGCGTTCGCTGGACGAGGAACTCGTGGCACAGGGCATCGTGGGTATCCAGGGTGTTGACACCCGCGCCATCACCCGCCACCTGCGCGAGCACAAAACCATGCGTGCCGGCATCTTCTCCGGTGAAGCCGCCCAGGCCTCAGACAAGGAACTGCTCGACGCCGTACTGGCCAGCGCGCCCATGGAAGGCGCCCGGCTCGCTGAGGAAGTCAGCGTGGACGAGGCGTACGTGGTCGATCCGAAGGACCACGGCTGGGACGGCGAACCGCGGTTCAGCATCGCCGCCGTCGACCTCGGCATCAAGGCCATGACCCCCGTCCGGTTCGCCGAGCGCGGCGTCCGCGTCCACGTACTCCCCGCCACCGCCACCCTCGAAGACGTCAAAGCCGTCAACCCGGACGGCTTCTTTATGTCCAACGGCCCCGGCGACCCCGCCACCGCCGACGCCCAGGTCAAGCTCCTCCGCTCCGTTCTGGACGAGAAGCTCCCGTACTTCGGCATCTGCTTCGGCAACCAGATCCTGGGCCGCGCGCTCGGCTTTGGCACCTACAAGCTGCGGTACGGCCACCGCGGCATCAACCAGCCCGTCATGGACCGCCGCACCGGCAAGGTGGAGATCACCTCCCAGAACCACGGCTTCGCCGTGGATGCACCGCTCGACGGCGCCACCCAGGCTCCCGAAGAACGCTACGGGCGCGTTGAGGTCAGCCACGTCAGCCTCAACGACGACGTCGTGGAAGGCCTCGCCTGCCTGGATATCCCCGCCTTCTCCGTGCAGTACCACCCCGAGGCAGCGGCGGGCCCGCACGATGCGGCCTACCTGTTCGACCGCTTTATCGACCTGATGGAAGGCACCCGGGACGGCAGGACCGCCAACCTGTCCAAGGACCCGGTGGACTCTGCACACCCCGCCGGCGCTGAACACAAAAACGACAACAAGACTGAGGACAAGAAGTAATGCCGAAACGTACAGATCTCAAGAGCGTCCTCGTCATTGGTTCCGGCCCGATCGTCATCGGCCAGGCCGCCGAATTCGACTACTCCGGCACGCAGGCGCTGCGCGTCCTCAAGGAGGAAGGCCTGCGGGTCATCCTCGTCAACTCCAACCCGGCCACCATCATGACCGACCCGGAGTTCGCCGACGCCACCTACGTCGAGCCCATCACCCCCGAGGTGGTGGAGAAGATCATCGCCAAGGAACGCCCCGACGCCGTCCTGCCCACCCTGGGCGGCCAGACGGCCCTGAATACCGCCATCGCCCTGGACAAGAACGGCGTACTCGAGAAGTACAACGTGGAGCTCATCGGCGCCAACATCGCAGCCATCGAACTTGGCGAGGACCGCGAGAAGTTCAAGGGCGTGGTGGAACGCTGCGGCGCTGAATCCGCCCGCAGCCACATCATCCACAGCATGGACGAGGCCCTCAAAGCCGCCGACGACCTCGGCTACCCCATGGTGGTCCGCCCGTCCTTCACCATGGGCGGCCTCGGCTCGGGCCTTGCCTACAACGAGGACGACCTCCGCCGCATCGTGGGCCAGGGCCTGCAGTACAGCCCCACCAGTGAGGTGCTGCTCGAAGAGAGCATCCTCGGCTGGAAGGAGTACGAGCTCGAGATGATGCGCGACAAGAACGACAACGTGGTTGTCGTCTGCTCCATCGAGAACTTCGACCCCGTAGGCGTCCACACCGGCGACTCCATCACGGTTGCCCCCGCCCTCACCCTCACCGACCGCGAATACCAGCGGCTGCGCGATATCTCCATCGCCGTCATCCGTGAGGTGGGCGTGGACACCGGCGGCTGCAACATCCAGTTCGCCATCGACCCCGCCACCGGCCGCGTGGTGGTCATCGAGATGAACCCGCGTGTCTCCCGCTCCTCGGCACTGGCGTCCAAGGCCACAGGCTTCGCCATCGCCAAGATCGCCACCAAGCTCTCCCTGGGCTACACCCTGGACGAGATCCCCAACGACATCACCCAGAAGACCCCCGCGTCCTTCGAACCCACCCTCGACTATGTGGTGGTCAAGGTCCCGCGCTTCGCGTTCGAGAAGTTCCCGGCAGCGGACAACACCCTCACCACCACCATGAAGTCGGTGGGCGAGGCCATGGCCATGGGCCGCAACTTCACTGAAGCCCTGCAGAAAGCGCTCCGGTCGCTGGAGCAGAAGGGCTCGCAGCTGGACTTCAGCAGCGTTCCCGAATGGGAAGTCGCTGAGCTCATCGAAAAGGCAAAGCGCCCGACGACGGAACGGCTGCACCAGGTCCAGCGCGCCCTCCTGGGCGGCGCCAGCGTGGAGGACCTCTTCGAGGCCACCAAGATCGACCCGTGGTTCCTGGACCAGCTCCAGCTGCTCAACGAGATCTCCCGCGAGATCCGCCAGGCAGGGGCGCTCACGGCTGACATGCTCAAGCGCGCCAAACGTCACGGTTTCTCCGACGAGCAGATCGGCAGCCTCACCCACAACTCCGAGGCCGTGGTCCGCGGAGTCCGGCAGGCACTGGGGATCCGCCCCGTCTACAAGACCGTGGACACCTGCGCTGCGGAGTTCGCCGCGTACACCCCGTACCACTACTCGGCCTACGACGAGGAGGACGAGGTAGCGCTGCACTCCAAGCCCTCCATCCTGATCCTCGGCTCCGGTCCCAACCGCATCGGCCAGGGCATCGAGTTCGACTACTCCTGCGTCCACGCCTCAATGGCGCTGCGCAAGGCCGGCTACGAGACGGTGATGGTCAACTGCAACCCGGAGACTGTGTCCACGGATTACGACGTCTCCACCCGCCTGTACTTCGAGCCGCTGACGCTCGAGGACGTGCTGGAGGTCATCGCGGCCGAGGAACGCACCGGCGGTGTCATGGGCGTCTTCGTCCAGCTCGGCGGCCAGACCCCGCTCAAGCTCGCCCAGCAGCTCGCCGACGCCGGCGTGCCCATCCTGGGCACGTCCCCGGAAGCCATCGACCTGGCCGAGCACCGCGGATTGTTCTCCCGCGTTCTGGACAAGGCCGGCCTGGTTTCCCCGAAGAACGGCACCGCTGTTTCCTTCGAGGACGCCAAGAAGATCGCCGACGAGATCGGCTACCCGGTCCTGGTCCGCCCGTCCTACGTGCTGGGCGGCCGCGGCATGGAGATCGTCTACGACGAGCCCAACCTGTCCCGCTACATCGCCAACGCCACGGAAATCACCCCGGACCACCCGGTGCTGATCGACCGCTTCCTGGAGGACGCCGTCGAAATCGACGTCGACGCCCTCTTCGACGGCACTGACATGTACCTGGGCGGCATCATGGAGCACATCGAGGAAGCCGGCATCCACTCCGGCGACTCCGCCTGCGTCCTGCCGCCCATCACCCTGGGCACCAACGTCCTGGAGCGGGTGCGCACCGCGACCCGCGCCATCGCCGAAGGCGTGGGGGTCCGCGGCCTGATCAACATCCAGTTCGCCCTGGCTTCCGACGTGCTGTACGTCCTCGAAGCCAACCCGCGGGCGTCCCGGACCGTGCCGTTCGTTTCCAAGGCCACCGGCGTACAGATGGCGAAGGCCGCTGCCCTGATCGGCACCGGCGTCACCATCAACCAGCTCCGCAGCGCCTACAAGATGCTGCCCGAGGTGGGCGACGGTTCCACGCTGCCCCTGGACGCTCCCGTGTCCGTCAAGGAGGCAGTCCTGCCGTTCAGCCGCTTCCGCACCCTGGAAGGCAAAGTGGTGGACTCCCTGCTCGGACCGGAAATGCGCTCCACCGGCGAGGTCATGGGCATCGACAAGCACTTCGATACCGCGTTCGCCAAGAGCCAGGCAGCGGCCAACAACGCGCTGCCCACCGAAGGCAAGATCTTTGTCTCCGTGGCCAACCGCGACAAGCGTTCAGTGATCATGGGCGTCAAGCGGCTCTCTGACCTCGGCTTCGAGATCGTGTCCACCGGCGGCACCGCCGACGTCCTGCGCCGCAACGGCATCCAGGCCACCCCGGTCCGCAAGGTGGCCGAGGGCAGCAGCGCCGAAGGCGAAGGCACCATCGCGGATCTTGTCATCGCGGGCGAAATCGATATGGTCTTCAACACGCCTTCGGGCGGCGAGGCCCGCAGTGACGGCTACGAGCTGCGTGCCGCCGCCACATCCATCGGCATTCCCTGCATCACCACGGTCGCCGAGTTCAACGCGGCGGTCCAGGCCATCGAAGCCATGCGTACCTACGAATGGTCCGTCACGAGCCTGCAGGAGCACGCTGCCGCCTTGGCCGAGTCCCAGAAAGCGGCCCTGCAGCATGCCTGAGCAGGTACCCGGCACCCAACTGGTACCAGGCGCCGGCCGGGAGTCCTTCGGCTCCCGGCTCGGTGCCGCCATGGCTGCCCGCGGCCCGCTGTGCGTCGGCATTGACCCGCACCCGTCCCTGCTGTCCGCCTGGGGGCTGAAGGACGACGTCGAAGGCCTCCGTGCTTTTTCGCTCACCGTCCTCGACGCGGTGGCCCCGCTCGCTGCCGCAATCAAGCCGCAGGTGGCGCTGTACGAGCGCCACGGCTCCGCCGGAATGGCCGTGCTGGAAGAGGTCCTGGCCGTAGCCCGGGATGAGTCCGTGCTGACTATTGCCGACGCGAAGCGCGGCGACATCGGCTCCACCATGGCTGCCTACGCTGACGCCTGGCTCCGGGACGGTTCCCCGCTTGCCGCCGACTCGGTGACCCTCAGCCCCTACCTGGGCTTCGAATCGCTGCGCCCCGCGCTGGATCTGGCAGCCGAAACCGGGCGCGGTGTTTTTGTCCTCGCACTGACGTCCAACCCCGAAGGGCCGTCAGTCCAGCACGTGGGGGGAGCTGATTCCGTGGCACGCCGCATCGCGCTGGCTGCCGGCGGTGAAAACCTCCGATACCCGGGGGACATGGGCTCTGTGGGACTGGTGGTCGGTGCCACCGTGGGCTCCGCCCTTGTGGACCTGGACATGGATCTCGCCGCCGTGCGCGGCCCCATCCTGGCACCGGGCCTGGGTGCGCAGGGGGCCACCCCGGCCCATCTGCGCGCCACCTTCGGCAACGCCTATGCGCAGGTGCTGGGTACCTCCAGCCGGGACATCCTCGCGGCCGGTCCCGAGCGCGGGGCACTGCGGGACGCCGCCCGGCGGACCCTCGACGGATTGCGCGGCGAATAAGGGTTGCTGCCTGCCAACAGCCGGCTGTTTCCCCCGGATGCATTGATTCGAGCAGCACCAAAGGGTAGTTTCAGGATACGTCCAAGGGCGGCCGCCCTTGGACGTATCCGCCGAAATCGGGGGTGTCACCCATGGTGCTGCGACCCTTATCCGCGTCCGAGCGCACTGATGCCTTAAACAAGGCGGCAGCGGCCAGGGCAACCCGGGCGGCGGCCAAGGAAAGCCTGAAAAACGGCGAGAGGTCCGCGTCCCAGATCATCAATTCGGCCATGGAAGATGAAGCCATGGCGCGGATGAAGGTATCGGAGTTGCTGGAGGCTTTGCCCGGCATCGGTAAAGTCCGGGCCGCCGGCATCATGAAGCAGCTCGGTATTGCGGCTTCCCGCAGGCTCCGGGGCCTCGGCGTCCACCAGCGCCGGGCGCTGGTAGATTTTATAGACGAGAACTAGGGCTGGCCCGCGGGCCAGCTCACCCCGAACTCCGGCATAAAGGAATACGTGAGCAAAAAACCTGGACTGACAGTCCTCGCAGGTCCGACGGCTGTTGGCAAAGGCACCGTGTCCACCTTCATCCGGGACAATTACCCGGAGGTCTGGTTGTCGGTATCTGCCACCACCCGGGCGCCCCGGCCAGGTGAAATCGACGGCGTGCACTACTTCTTTAAGTCCAAGGAGGAGTTCGAACGCCTGGTTGCCGGAGGCGAGCTCCTGGAGTGGGCAGTGGTCCACGGCGAGAACACGTACGGCACCCTGAAAAGCACCGTGAACCAGGCTATCGCCGAAGGACGCTCAGTGCTGCTGGAGATCGACCTGCAGGGAGCCCGCCAGGTCAAGGCGGCCGTTCCGGACGCACAGTTCGTCTTCCTCGCACCGCCCAGCTGGGACGAAATGGTCCGCCGGCTGGTGGGCCGCGGCACTGAAACTCCCGAGGAACAGCAGCGCCGGCTGGAAACCGCTAAACTGGAGCTTGCTGCTGAACCGGAGTTCGACCATACCGTCATCAATGACGACGTTCGCCGGGCGGCGGACGAGCTTGTTTCACTCATGGGGCTGACCCCGCATCCGCACGGAGCGCGGGAAGCGTCAGCCCGCTAGTAATTTGGAGAATTCGTGTCCACGAACCTTGAAGGCATCATCAACCCGCCGATCGACTCGCTGCTCGAAGCAGCCGATTCCAAGTACGGCCTGGTGATCTTCGGTGCCAAGCGTGCTCGTCAGATCAACGCCTACTACGCCCAGCTGCACGAGGGCCTCTTCGAGTACGTCGGCCCCCTGGTTGACACCAAGCTGAACGAGAAGTCGCTTTCGATCGCCCTGCGCGAGATCAACGAAGGCAAGCTGGTTTCCACGCCGATCGAAGCCGCGGAGTAATTCCGCCGCCTGACGTGCTGTTGACGGAGTTCACGTGCGCATAGTCCTCGGAGTCGGGGGAGGGATTGCCGCCTACAAGGTGGCATCGCTCCTCCGGCTTTTTACTGAAGCCGGCCATCACGTCACAGTGATCCCCACGGAGGCGGCCACCCGCTTCGTGGGAACCGCCACCTGGGAAGCGTTGTCCGGAAACCCGGTCAGCAACAGCGTTTTCGACGACGTCCACCAGGTCAACCACGTCCGCCTGGGCCACGAAGCGGACCTCGTGGTCATCGCCCCGGCCACTGCCGACCTCCTGGCCAAAGCAGCCACCGGCCAGGCCGGGGACCTCCTCACCAACACCCTGCTGATGGCCCATGGCCCGGTGCTGTTCGCCCCGGCCATGCACACCGAGATGTGGCAGCACGCTGCCACCCGCGCCAACGTGGAAACCTTGCGCGGCCGCGGCGCAGCGGTCCTTGAGCCAGCTACCGGCCGGCTGACGGGGGCCGACTCCGGACCGGGCAGGCTGCCCGAGCCCGAAGTGATCTTCGACGCCGCCATGGCCCTGGTCCAGGGGCAGTCTGACTACCAGCTGCCGCTGGCGGGGAAGACCGTGACCATCAGCGCCGGCGGAACCCGCGAACCCCTCGATCCGGTCCGGTTCCTCGGCAACAGGTCCTCCGGCAAACAGGGCGTCGCACTGGCCGTCGCGGCACGCAATGCCGGGGCAACAGTGCGGCTGCTCGCGGCCCACATGGAAGTTCCCCCGCCGGCCGGGGTGGAAGTGGTGCAGGTGGAGACTGCCCTGCAACTGCGCGAGGCCGCAATGGCCGCCGCTGCCGATTCCGACGTCGTCATTATGTCCGCCGCAGTGGCCGACTTCCGTCCCGCAGAGGTCTCAAACACCAAAATCAAGAAGCGCGACGACACTGCCGATCCCGTGATCACGCTGGTCCGCAACCCTGACATCCTGCAGGAGCTGGTGGAGCGCCGGAACATCGCAGGAGCAGGGGAGGGGCAGCAACTGATCGTTGGATTCGCCGCTGAAACCGGGGACAGCCAGGGCGATGTCCGGGCATACGCCGAAGCGAAGCTCCAGCGCAAAGGCTGCGACCTGCTGGTGGTCAACCACGTAGGCACCGACAAAGTTTTCGGCCAGGACACCAACTCCGTGGTCATCCTGTCCCGTTCCGGCTCCGAACCACAGGAGGCGGCCGGAACCAAGACAGAAGTTTCCGCCGCCATCATCAGCCGGATCGGCTTCGAACTGAACCACGTTTCGCCCCGCGCCTGAGTGTTCGGCGGCCACGTCCGCTTAGCACGAGGACATCTCCTGACGTCCCCTGCGGGGTGTACGGATTCCAACAAGTAAGGTAGTTGAGTGACTTTACCGCTGCACCTTCCCCCGTCCCACGCGGCCACGCCCTCCGCGCTCCGGCTCTTCACCTCCGAGTCGGTCACCGAGGGCCATCCGGACAAGATCTGCGACCAGATCAGTGACGCCATTCTTGACGCCCTGCTGGACAAGGACCCGGAATCCCGCGTTGCCGTGGAGACCATGGCCACAACAGGCCTGGTCCACGTGGCCGGTGAGGTCACCACCGACGCCTACGTCGAAATCCCGCAGATTGTCCGCGAGACCATCCTGGGCATCGGCTACGACTCCTCGGCCAACGGGTTCGACGGCGCCCGCTGCGGTGTTTCCGTGTCCATCGGCCAGCAGTCCAACGACATCGCCGGTGGAGTCTTCAACTCCCTTGAAGCGCGCGAGGGACGCCAGGAGGATGATTACGACCTCCAGGGCGCCGGCGACCAGGGCCTGATGTTCGGCTACGCCAGTGACGAGACCCCGTCCTACATGCCCACGCCCATCTGGCTGGCACACCGGCTCTCGGAGCGGCTCACGGAAGTCCGCAAGTCAGGCCAGCTGGCCTACCTCCGCCCGGACGGCAAAACCCAGGTGACCGTGGGCTATGACAAGGACCGGCCCGTCTCTGTCGAAACCGTCGTTATCTCCAGCCAGCATGCTGAGGGCGCAAGCCTGGAGCAGCTCCGTGCAGACCTTGCCTCGATCGTGATCGAGCCCGTCCTGGCCGGTGCCAACCTGGACATCTCCCGTGCTGCGAACATTCTGAACCCGGCCGGCGAATTCGTGATCGGCGGGCCCGTGGGCGATGCCGGCCTCACCGGCCGGAAGATCATTGTTGACACCTACGGCGGTATGGCCCGCCACGGCGGGGGTGCCTTCTCCGGCAAGGACCCGTCGAAGGTGGACCGCTCCGCTGCATACGCCATGCGCTGGGTCGCCAAAAACGTGGTGGCCGCGGGACTGGCCAAACGTGCGGAGATCCAAATCGCCTACGCCATCGGCCAGGCCCGCCCGGTGGGAACCTACGTTGAAACCTTCGGTACCGAAACGGTGGACCCGGCACGCATCAGCGCCGCCATCGCGGAGATCTTCGACCTTCGGCCCCGGGCCATCATCGACGCCCTGGACCTGAAGCGGCCGATTTACGCAAAGACTGCCGCACACGGACACTTCGGCCGCGACGATCCGGATTTCACCTGGGAGCGCCTGGACCGCGTTGACGACCTGAAGGCGTTCTTCAACGCCTAGGGCAACCGGTGTGCTGTGCCGGCGGGACAACGCCCGCCGGCAGGAATGTCAGTGCCTGATGGTCTACTGACTGTGTCCACCCAGGCAATGTTGAACGGAGGTAGCCGCTGTGGTTGCTGACGATTCGGCACAACCGCTACTGGATCTGCCATCAGCCGTGCAGCCATCCTTGCTGCAGGGTTTCCCGGACCGGAAACAACAGTCCGGCCCGCAGTTCGCAGACCACCTCCCGGTGGCCCGTGTGCTCGTGGAGTCCTCCCTGCCCCACCTGGACCGGCCCTTCGACTACGGCGTCCCGGCCAGCCTCGCCGGGGATGCCCAGCCCGGGGTCAGGGTCAAGGTCAAGTTCAACGGCCAGGACCTCAGCGGCTTCATTATGGAGCGGGTGGCCGGGTCCGACGCCGGCCACACGCTCCTGCCGCTGGCCAAGGTTATCTCCCCGGTTCCTGTCCTGACGCCGGAGATCCGCGATCTCGCCACCGCCGTCGCTGCCCGCTACGCCGGAACGGTGAGCGATGTCCTCCGTGTCGCAGTCCCGCCCCGGGTGGCCCGTCTGGAGAAGACCTTCCCTGGTGTCCGGGAACCGGCGGCGGGGGCAGCGGCTCCCCAGCCGATGAACCCTGGGGCGGAGGTCACCGGGCCGGCCGCCTGGACCGACTACCGCAACGGCCCGGCATTCCTCCGCCACCTGGCAGACGGCCGTGCACCGCGGGCGGTACTCAATCCGCTCCGTGCGTCTGGCGCCGCAGGTTGGCCCCAACTGGTGGCCCAGGCCGTGGCCGCTGCCTTCGCTTCCGGCCGGGGTGCCCTGGTAGTGGTGCCGGACAACCGCGACCTGGACCGGCTCGAGGACGCAGTCACCAGCCTGCTCCCGGAGCAGGCTGTAGCCCGCCTGACGGCGGAGGACGGACCCACTCCGCGCTACCAGAACTTCCTGCGCCTCCTTGCCGGCACAGCACGTGTGGCGATTGGCACGAGGTCGGCAGCCTACGCCCCGGTCAAGGACCTGGGGCTCGTGGTCTGTTGGGACGACGGCGACGACCTCCACATCGAGCAGCGCGCGCCCTATGCGCACGCCCGCGAGGTCCTGCTCCTGCGTGCCGAGCAGGCAGGGGCCGCATGCCTCCTGGCCGGCCACACCCGCAGTACCGAAGTCCAGCGGCTGGTGGAGACCGGCTGGGCCCTTCCCGTTGAGGCCGATCGGAACGTTGTCCGCCGCACCGTCCCGCGCGTTGTGAACACGGCTGACAGTTTCGAACAGGAAAGGGACCCGCTCGCAAGGATTGCCCGCCTGCCCGGCGCCGCTTGGCGCGCCGCCAAGGAAGGACTCGAACGCGGCCCTGTCCTGGTCCAGGTGGCACGGGCAGGGTACGTGCCCTCACTGGTCTGCGAAACCTGCCGCGAACCCGCCCGCTGCGGAACCTGCCAAGGGCCGCTGGCGCTGGCCAGCGGCAATTCCGCGATTCCGCAGTGCCGGTGGTGCTCCACACCGGCACTCGATTGGGAGTGCTCCCGTTGCGGGGGCCGGAAGCTCCGCAAGGGTGCTACCGGAGTGATGCGGACCGCCGAGGAACTGGGACGCGGGTTCCCGGGAAAAACGGTGATCACTTCCTCGGGTGATCAGGTCAAAGCCACTGTAGGCCCGGGCAAGTCTTTGGTAGTAGCTACCGTGGGCGCAGAACCCGTGGCCGAGAGCGGCTATGCGGCGGCGCTACTGCTCGACGGCGATTCCTTGCTGCGGCGGGAAAATCTGCGGGCCGGCGAGGACACGGTGCGCCGCTGGTTCAACGCCGCCGCCCTGGTGCGGCCGGCCTCCGACGGCGGGCTCGTCGTCATCACCGCAACGGACACGTCCGCCGTGGGTGCCCTGCTGCGGTGGGACCCTGCGGGCTACGCGCGGCGGGAGCTGGCCCTGCGGGTGGAGCTGCAACTGCCGCCCGCGGTGCGGATTGCCTCGGTCACCGGCCCCCGGGCCGCCGTCGAACACTTTACGTCCGCAGTGGCAGCCCAACTGGAACCAGCCGGGATCAGCCTGCGCAGTGCCGGGCCGGCGCCGGTGGTCCTCAACGGACCGCCCTCATCGCGACGGGTGGGAGAGGACGTCCGGACCCTCCTGTTTTTCCCGTACACCCAGGCGGCGGCGGTAACCCGGGTCCTGCGTGCAACGCGGGCCGCTACGGCCGCAAAGCGGAGCGCAGAGCCTGTCCAGCTCCGCCTTGACGGCGTGGACGTCCTCTAGCTGCGCCGGCCTTTCCTGTCCCGGCGCCGTTACTTTCGGCGCTGGGCGATGATGTCGTGTGCCGCGTCCACCAGTTGGCGGGCCGATTCGTCCCACGTGAACTGACGGGCACGGGCAAGGGAGCATCGCGAGGCTTCCTGCCACCGTTCCGGGTCCTGCAGCTTCATCACGGCGTTGGCGAACTGTTCCGGCGAGGCCGGATCAACGTAGCTGGCGCCGTCACCGCCCACTTCCCGGAAAATGGGGATGTCACTGGCAATGACCGGTGTGCCCACCGCCATGGCCTCAACGAGCGGCAGGCCGTAACCCTCCGCCCGGGAGAGGCTCACCAGCGCCGTCGCCGTTTTCAGGAAGGTTCCGTACTCCTCGTCCGTCACGCCGTTGTGGAACACCACATGGGCTCCGGACGGGACGAGCTTTTCCAGCTCGGCGCGGCGCTGCGGCGTGATCCGGCTGAGGAGGTGAAGCGTGTAGCCGGGAAGCGAAGCCATCCCCTCCACCATGGTTTCCACGTTCTTGTAGGGCATAAAAGACCCCATATAGACGAGCGAAGGCTCCGCACCGGCCTCCGGGACCCGCGGATCCGCCGCCGGCTGGGGAGCGTTGCCGATAACCCTTACGGGCCGGCGCGTCAGCCGGTACTTGGCGATCAGCGCCTCGGTTGTCCGGCTGACGGTTGCCACCGCGTCCGCCCGGTTGAGGAGGAGCCGCTGCGGCCAGAAAGCCTTGTGGTACAGCCGCCACAGCAGCCGGACAGGGGCGGGCAGGAATCCTGGCGGCGCAGGGTGCTCGTAGTAGATCAGGTCATGCAACGTCAGGACCAGCCCGTACTTACGGCCCCAGGTGCCCATTGTCTGCATCGGGCAGACCACCACGTCAGCGCCCAGCGGGTTCACCTTGCGCGCTACAAACAGTTCCAGGGGGGAGAGGGGACTGTTGATCAGCGTGTAGGGAACATCGGGCAGCAGGGCGAGCTGCCGGAGGTCAGAGACCAGCATGGAAACATCTGCGATCTTAGCGGTGGCCTCGATCAGGCTCGCGCCATAGCGGCTGATGCCGTCATGGTGGTCGGTCCTGGTGAAACGTGCATCAATGACTATCTTCACGCGGGATGGTCCTTCAGGAAGCTGCGGATGTAGCGGGCGGCGGGTTCCGGAGTCTCGTAGTGGATGAGATGGCCAACGCCCGGGATGACCTTGAGTTCGCCGTCGGGCAGCAGCCCGAGAAGCCGGTGCTGGTCGGGGAGGGTGGCGATCTCGTCCTTTTCGCCGGCAACCAGCAGCACCGGAAGGGGCAACCGGCCGGCCACCTCGGCCACGTGGCTGCTGACGGAGGCAGTGAACGATTCGAGGAGGCTGTCCCTGCTGGCGAATGCGCTGAAGTACGCGTGGTGTTGGCCGTGGATAAAGCGCCGGAGTTCCCGGTCGGTCGTTTTGGCCATGGTCTCGCTCATCACGCGGACGATCAACGGACTTCGGAGGAGTCCCTGCCCCAGCGGACGGGGAAGCCGGGCGGCAAGTTTGTAGTACAGCACCGCCAGCCTGGTCATGATGCCTTTGGGGCCCTCCAGGGCCGGTGCGGCAATGGGATTGATGAGGATCAGGGGATGTACGGCGGCCGGATGGGCTGCCACGAAGTGCGCGGCCACGATGGATCCGAAGGAGTGCCCCAGCAGAACCGTGTCCGGTCCCAAACCCAGGGCATTCATGAACTCGCTGATGAACGCCCCATAACCGGGCACCGTGTGGCCGCCGTCCCCGAAGGCCTCTGAGCTGCCGAAACCCGGCAGGTCCGGCATGATGATGCGCATTTCGGGAAGCTGGTCGGCCACGCGCACCAGTCCGTGATGGTCGCCGCGGAACCCGTGGATCACCAGGATGGTCCGTGTTTCCGGTGTTTCCCGGACGGGTTCATACGTCCAGAAGGCCACTTTCCCGCCGGTGAGCTGCACGGAAGAAGCACGCGTGCGTCCTGCCAGGTCCGGGCTGAAGAAGGCGGGCGCGGGCGGCTGCCCCGGGTGTGTTGTTTTCATGCTGGTCCTAGTTGACGTTGTCCGGGTGGGAGCCGGTACGCTCGCCCCGGTCGAGGCCGGCCAGCGCGTCCATATCCCGGGCCGAAAGCTCAAAGCGGAAGATGTCCAGGTTCTCGCGGATCCGCGCCTCCGAACTGGCTTTGGGGATGGCGATGTTTCCCAGTTGCATGTGCCAGCGGAGGACCACCTGGGCAGGCGTCCGGCCAAGTTCGGCGGCGCAGGCCCCGACGACGGGATCGGCAAGCACGTGTCCGCGCCCCAGGGGACTCCAGGCTTCGGTCCGGATGCCCAGGTCATCATGGACCTTCCGGAGCTCATGCTGCTGAAGCCAGGGGTGCAGCTCGATCTGGTTTACGGCGGGTGTTACTTCTGCTGTCTGCATCAGCCGGTCAAGGTGGGAAGGCTGGAAGTTGCTGACACCGATGGCCCGGACCTTACCCTCCCGGTAGAGCGTCTCGAGGGCCCGGTAGGTTTCCGGAAACAGTCCGCGCCGGGGGCAGGGCCAGTGGATGAGGTACATGTCCACGTAATCCAAGCCAAGGTGGACCATCGAGTCGTCGAATGCCCGAAGGGTGGCGTCGTAGCCGTGGTGGTCATTCCACACCTTGGTGGTGACGAAAAGATCTTCCCTGGCGGGTGCCGGGAACAGTTCCCCGGAGCCGCCGCTGCCTGCCGGAGCGCCGAGCTGGGAGCTGATGCCGCGGGCAACACCGGACTCATTGCCGTACATGGCGGCGGTGTCAAAATGCCTGTAGCCGGCGCCGAGGGCCATGGCCACGAGTCCTGCCGCGTCCGACGGCGGCACTTTGTACAGGCCAAAGCCCAGCTGGTCGATCAGCACGCCGTTGTTCAGGCTGAGCCGGGGTGAGGTCCTCATAACCTTGACTCTACCTATTCGAAGTCGCCATGCCCTCCAGGCCCACCAAGCGGCGCGCGGTGGCCTCGTCGAGGATCAGGTCTGTCGCCAGGCCGGCCGCAAGGGCGCCTTTGAGGCCGTTGATTTTGGAGACTCCCGAAACCACACAGATCCTGCGCCGGACCTGCCGGAGTTCTGAGAGGGCCGGACCCGTGGACCGCTCGTTGAGGACGATGCCGTCCGATGAACCGTCGCTGCGGAAGAAAACGGTGGCCACGTCACCCACCACATCGGAATTCGCCAGGATTTTGAGGTCGTTCTCGTCCAGGTAGCCGCCGGCGTACACATGGCTCGGGTAATCCGCGTCCACGGAGCCGACGCCAAAGATCGCGATGCTCATTTTGGCCTGGAGTGCGAGGATCCGCTGCACGCTGCGTTCATTCCACATCGCGGTCTTGGTGGCCGCGTGGTCGAAGAAGGCGGGAACCGGGAACTGTTCCACCCGCGCTCCGTAGGCGCTGCCGAAGCGGCGCATGATGTCGCTCGCATAGGTGATGCCCGTCGTGTGCATGTTGCCGGCGCCGTTCAGCTGCACTATCACGCTGTCGTGCGTAATTTTCCTGGTCAGCTGCCGGCTGACGGCGCTGAGCGTGGAGCCCCAGGCCACGCCGATAATCGCATTGGAATCCACCAGGGGCCCGATAGTACGTGCGGCCTGCATGGCCACCCGGTCCAGGGTTTCGGCCTCATTGAGTGTTTCCACCACCGGGACAACGTGGACGTCAACTCCGAAGCGGCGGCGGATCAGGCCTTCCAGCTCCGGGGCGGTGTCCAGGGGGTTGCGGATCTGGACCTGGACCAGGCCCGAGTCCCGGGCCGAGGACAACAGCCGTGAAACCGTTGACCGCGAGGTCCGGAGTTCGCGGGCAATGGCGTCCATGGTGAGGTCCTGCAGGTAATACATTTGTGCAGCCCGCAGGGCGTCAGCATGCCGGGAAGGATCCACGGGAACTCCATTCTGCACGTTTGTGCATTGTGCTTGACTCCATTTTCCATTACTCCAAACATTAGATCAGAACGGCGGCGCACCCCAAGGTGGCCGCGCCACACGAAAGCCCCAAGGGAGTTGTTTTGGGACCCAAGGATTCACCCGCCCGCCCCACCGCGCCGAAACCTGGCGGCGAACGCGCATCTGTACACAACCTGAGGCGGCGGCCCCACGCAAAGGTGCTGGTGGTGGGTGGCGGCATTAACGGCGTCGGAACCTTCCGGGACCTGGCCCTGCAGGGGGTGGACGTGGCACTCGTTGAGCGCGGGGACTACTGCCAGGGAGCCAGCGGAGCGTCCTCGCACATGATCCACGGCGGCATCAGGTACCTCGAGAACGGCGAATTCAGGCTGGTCCGGGAATCAGTGGTGGAGCGCAACCGGCTGCTCCGGATCGCCCCGCACTACGTCAAGCCGCTGCAGACCACCATCCCAATCTTCAGCACCTTCTCCGGTATCCTCGCGGCTCCGCTGCGGTTCCTTACCCACAAACAGCAGGGCAAGCCCAAGGAACGCGGAGCCTTCCTCATCAAGGTCGGCCTCAGCCTCTACGACTCCTTCTCGCGCGACGGCGGCAACGTGCCTCGGCACCAGTTCAGGGGCCGCAAACGCGCCCTGGCTGAACTGCCCGGCCTGCGCCCTGACATAAAATACGCGGCCACATACTTCGACGCCTCCGTCCACAACCCGGAGCGGCTCACCCTCGACGTTCTGCAGGACGGCGAAAGAGCAGGGCGCCCGGCCAGCGCCGGAGCACACGCTGAAAGCAACGCCCAGGGCAATACAGCCCGGGCCAGTAACTACTTGTCACTGAAGTCCATGACCGGCGAACCCAACCGCGGCACCGGCAAGGGCAGCACGGTGCGGCTGCGTGATGAGCTGACCGGCGAGGAATTCGACTTCACCGCGGACGTCATCGTCAACACCACCGGCGCCTGGGTGGACCTGACCAATGAGGCGATAGGAACAGCCTCCTCCTTCATGGGCGGCACCAAGGGTTCCCACATAGTGCTGGACCACCCCGGGCTGCTCGACGCCTGCCGCGGACGCGAGATCTTCTTCGAACACACGGACGGCCGGATCGTCCTCATCTACCCCATGGGGGACCGTGTCCTGGTCGGAACCACCGACGTGGACGCCGACATGAGCCAGGACGCCGTCTGCACCGATGAGGAGATCGAGTACTTCTTCGAACTGATCGGCCACGTGTTCCCCGGTATCGCCGTCACGCGGGAGCAGATCGTGTACACCTTCGCCGGCGTGCGGCCGCTGCCCCGGCATGACGCAACGCAGCCCGGCTTCGTTTCCCGGGACTACCGGATTGAGCGCCGGGAAGCCGCAGCCAGCGCGCAGCCCCGGCCGGGCGCCGTCGTACTCAGCCTGGTGGGCGGCAAATGGACCACCTTCCGCGCCCTGGCCGAGCACCTGACCGACGATGTCCTCGCCGAACTTGGCATGCAGCGCAAGGTCTCGACGGCGCAGCTCGCCATCGGCGGCGGCGCAGGCTTTCCCTCCGACGAGGCCGGTGTGCAGAAGTGGATCAAGCAGCACATGGCCCCGGGCCGGGACGCTGACCGGACTGCCGGGTTGCTGACCCGCTACGGTACGCGGGCGGAGGCCGTGATGGCCTACCTGGACGCCGCACCTGACTACCAGTTGCGCTCCACCCGGGAACTGAGTGTCCGTGAACTGGAATTCATGGCAGCCCATGAGCAGGTGGGACACCTTGTAGATGTTTTCATCCGCAGGACGTCCCTGGCCTTCCGGGGCCTCGTCACCGGCGAACTGCTTAATGAGGTGGCAGAGGTGCTCGCCGTTCCACTGGGCTGGGACGCCGCCGCGCGTGCCGCCGAGATCCGGCATGCGCAGGACGTCCTGCAGCGGCTCCACCGCGTAGAGATCAACAGCCTGGTCGCTTAGGCCCGGCTGGCGGCCGGGGCGCCAACCCGCCCCGGCAAACGGTCCTTCAACCCGCGAAGGACTGACAACAGAAAATAAGGAGAGTCAAAGATGTCTCTTGGAATTGTTTTCCTTTCCGAAGTCTTCGGAACGGCGATGCTCACCCTGCTGGGTTGCGGTGTCGTGGCCAACGTCGCCCTGCGGGGCACAAAAGGCAACAGCGGCGGGTTCCTGATGGTCACCTGGGGATGGGGTGTTGCTGTCTTCGCGGGTGTCTATGTGGCCGCGAAGTCGGGATCACACCTGAACCCGGCCGTGACGCTTGGTTTCCTGGCGAAGGGAAATAAGGAATATGCCCCGGACGTTCCCGTTGATTTCGCGTCCACGCTGACCTATCTCGGTGGGGAAATGCTGGGTGCGTTCCTCGGTGCCGTCGTCTGCTGGCTCGCCTACAAGCAGCATTTCGACGCCGAAGAGGAAGCCGCCAGCAAGCTGGCAGTTTTCTCCACCGGCCCGGCGATCCGTACCAGCTCCTGGAACCTGGTCACAGAGATCATTGGCACCTTTGTCCTGGTGTTCGTCATCCTGACCTTCGGCGGAACCCCATCCGGCCTCGGGCCGCTCGCCGTGGCCCTCCTCGTCGTCGGCATCGGCGTTTCCCTGGGCGGCCCCACCGGCTACGCCATCAACCCTGCCCGCGACCTCGGCCCGCGCATCGCCCACGCCCTGCTTCCCATCAAGGGCAAGGGCTCCAGCGACTGGGGCTACTCATGGATTCCGGTTGTTGGCCCGCTCGTGGGCGGCGCCCTGGGCGGGCTCATAGCCACGGCTGGTTCCCATCATCGCCTCAGCAGCTGCCTGACCACCTACCCCAGCCACTGATCCAAAAGTACCGTTACAGACAAGGACGTCATCATGAACCAGTACGTAATCGCCATTGACCAGGGCACCACCAGCACCCGCGCCATCATCTTCAACCACAGCGGCGCCATCGTCTCCTCAGGGCAGATGGAGCATGAACAGATCTTCCCGAAGGCCGGCTGGGTGGAGCACAACCCTGCCGAAATCTGGAACAACACCCGCGAGGTCATCGCCTCCGCCCTCTCCAAGGCGAACCTGACGCGGCACGATATTGCCGCCGTCGGAATCACCAACCAGCGGGAAACGGCCGTGGTGTGGGACAAAACCACCGGCGAGGCCGTCTACAACGCCATTGTCTGGCAGGACACCCGCACGCAGGACATTGTGAATGAACTGGCCAGGGACGGCGGCGCGGACCGGTTCAAGGAGAAGGTCGGCCTGCCGCTTGCCACCTACTTTTCGGGTACCAAGATCAAGTGGGTTTTGGACAATGTTGACGGCGCGCGTGCCAAAGCCGAAGCCGGGAACCTCGTGTTCGGCAACACCGACGCCTGGGTCCTCTGGAACCTCACCGGCGGCGTGGACGGGGGCGTCCACGTCACCGATGTGACCAATGCCTCGCGCACTCTGTTTATGGATCTGGAAACGCTCCAGTGGGACGACGAAATCCTGGGCATCTTCGGCGTTCCGCGGAGCATGATGCCGGAGATCAGGTCCTCGTCCGAGGTTTACGGCACGGTCCACACCTCCCAGCTTCTCCGCGAGGTGCCGGTCGCGGGCATCCTCGGGGACCAGCAGGCAGCCACCTTCGGCCAGGCCGCCTTCGAGACAGGCGAAGCGAAGAACACCTACGGGACCGGCTGCTTCCTGATCTTCAACACCGGTGAGGAAATCGTCCACTCGAAGAACGGGCTGCTGACCACGGTGGGCTACAAGCTCGGCGACGCCGCGCCGCACTACGCCCTGGAAGGCTCCATCGCAGTCACCGGCTCGCTGATCCAGTGGCTGCGCGACAACCTCGGCATGATCAACAGCGCCCCCGAAGTTGAAACGCTCGCCGCGTCCGTGAAGGACAACGGCGGGGTGTACATCGTCCCCGCCTTCTCGGGACTCTTCGCGCCGTACTGGCGTTCGGATGCCCGTGGCGCAATCGTGGGCCTCACGCGCTTCGTCAACAAGAACCACATTGCCCGGGCAGCCCTGGAAGCCACCGCTTTCCAGACCCGCGAGGTGCTGGACGCAGTCAACGCCGACTCCGGCGTTCCGCTTTCGGAGTTGAAGGTCGACGGCGGCATGGTAGCTAACGACGCCCTCATGCAGTTCCAGGCGGACATCCTTGGAGTGCCGGTGATCAGGCCGAAAGTGGTTGAAACCACCGCCCTCGGTGCCGCGTACGCGGCCGGCCTCGCCGTCGGCTTCTGGAAGGACCTGGGCGAGTGCTCGGCCAACTGGTCCGAGGACAAGCGCTGGGAACCCCAGATGGACCAGGCCGAACAGGACCGCCAGATGCGGCTCTGGAAGAAGGCCGTCACCAAGTCCATGGATTGGGTCGACGAGGACGTTCGGTAGGTCCTGTCAGGAGAGGGGCCGATGACTCCCGCCCGCCCGCTCCGCGGTGCCCACCACACCATGGCGGGGAGTCATCGGCCCCTCTTTCGGCTTAATCAGCGTCAGTCCTCGTGGAGTTCTATTGTTCCTGCGTTGCCGTCTACTGTGACCAGTTGCCCTGTGTGGAGGAGCCGGGTGGCGTTGCCGGTCCCCACCACCGCGGGGATGCCGTACTCGCGGGCTACGAGGGAGGCGTGGGCGGCGAGGTTGCCCGTGTCCGTGACCACGGCCGCCGCGGACGCGAACAGCGGGGTCCACGCCGGTGCCGTTGCCTTGGCCACGAGCACTTCGCCCGGCTGGAAGTCCGAAAAATCCGCTGGACCATCCACTATCCGCACATGTCCACGGGCACGGCCAGGACTGGCCGGGTGGCCACGAAGGGATCCCGGGGGCGCGGTGCGTGTACTGCGTGCGGCATCCGCCAGGCGGTCAAAGGCGTTTCCCAGGATGGGAAGTGTGCCGAGCGTAAGCGGCGCGTCGAGCTTCCGCTGCCGCAGCCATTCCTGGCGGCGCTGACCCACAACAGCATGCTGGGCTGGCGCGCCGGTGCGAAGATCGGCCCGGGTCAGGAAGTGGACGTCATCCGGGCTTGCGATGACGCCTGACTGCTGCAGGAGCATTCCCATTCGCGCGGCGCACCGGCGCAGTAGCGGCCAGCCCAGGGTGAAGTCGCGCGCCTGGTCCTCCCGCAGCCTTGCGTAGTGCTGTGCGACGGCCAGGAGCGTGTCGAAACGGCGCAGGTGGCGGGTGCCCCGCAGCACTTTCCGGCAGGCGGCCTCCGCTGCGTGGCGCCGTTCCATTGCCCTTGCTGGGGCAGCCGGCGCACCCTCCCCGCGCCCCACTCCAACTCCCTTACCTTGCCCCTGCTGTTCTTCGCCCGCCGTTGGGTGGTACCAGTCCAAACTGAAGACGGCGTGCGGTACCTGTGCCGGGAGCGTCGGCAGGAGTCCACCGAGGAGCACCTGGTAGCCCTCGGTTTCCGGCGCGTCCCGCTGCCCCTCGGCCAGGGCAGCGGCCAGGTGCCTGCGCCAGAACCTGGCCAGCACCGCCTCCATCTTCCAGGCGGCACCACCTGCCGCGGAGAAGTACCAGAGGTATTCGCCTGCTGCCCGGGCTACCTGCTCAACCACGTAGGTGAGCTGGGGCAGGTCGGCCGTTCCGACGTCGATGCCCTGTGCCCCTGCCAGCTCCCGGTAGCGAGTGAGGCACACATTCCGCCATTCGTGCTCCAGGCTGCGAAGCACTGCACGGTCGGCTCCGGCCGGATCCACCATGGGGCGGAGCACGGAGTTGAAGATATAGGGCAGCGGGCGCAGGCTGCCGCCGAACAGAAGATGGGGGAGTGCCATCGGGCCAGGCGGGGCAAGGTAGTACCAGCCGTTGACCGCCGCATGTCCCATAGGGATGCTGATGCCGGCGGAACGAGTGACCGCCTGGTGGTACCCGGTATCGATAAGCGGCACAATCCAGTCCATGAACAGCGGTGTCACAGGTTCGGGCAACCATTCGCCCAACCGGAAGTTCCGGAGCCAGACGCCTTTCCCCGGCGGCTCCCACATGACCGGTTCCGGAACTGCCGTCATGGGGCGGGCCTGGAGGATATGGACATGGCCGGAGGCGTCCAGTGCCCATTCAACATCCTGCGGCGTACCAAAATGCGTGGCGACGTCCCGTGCGGCGGCGGCCACCGTCGTCGCGCTTTCCTTCGTCAGGACCGCTTTGGCACCGCGCCGCCGGCTGACCAGTCCGCCGCGCGCAAGCCACTCCTCGCCGCTTTCCGACCCTCCCACGAGGTTCTCCCCAAGCCCGACGACGGCGGAGACCACGGTCTCGTCGCGGGCCCCGGTCAGGGGGTTGGCTGTGAACGCCACGCCGGCTGCTGCAGCATCCACCATCTGCTGAACCAGGACTGCCATTCCGCCGGTGCCCGGCATCTTCCCGGCGTCATTATTTTCGTGGGACTCCTGGTAGGCCAGGACCCGGTCGGATTCCGCGGATTCGAAGCAGCGGGTCACTGCCGAAGCAAGTCCATCGGCGTCGACGCCCAGGTAGCTGTCATACATCCCGGCATAGGAAGCACCCGGAAGATCTTCGGCGGCCGCCGAGGAGCGCACCGCGTACGGGCCGGGGCCGGCGGCACGGGCGGCAGCCTGCAGGCGCATCGCCCAGTCGTCCCGCCCGCGACCGTCCAGCATCGCTGCGCGGGTGATGACGAATCCTGGCGGCACGGGGAAGCCTGCCGCGAGCAGCGCTGACAGTGCCGACGCCTTGCCGCCTGTTACTTCCCGGTCCAGTGCGGGGGGCCCGCCGAGCGGAGGGAAAGGCAGGTCATGACCTGCGTCAGTACCCGTATCGTCACTCATGGAGTCACCTGCCGGATCCGGGGCCGGGCGGCCTGGCCCAAGTCTAGTTAAGTCCGCGTGGGCGGGTACAGGCCCGAAGGTCAGCCGGGCCGCAGTGTGCGCTAAAGTGGTTTTATGCGTGCGATCCTTCTGCTTAGTTAGCCGCCCGGCGTCCGGAACAACGGATCACCGTGCGGCAGCCCCTCCCTGGCGAGGGGCTTTTGTGTGTCCGGGCGTATTTCCCGGGCCGGCAGCAGGAGGATCAGGCCGTTATGGCAGCACAGATGCCGTAACAGAACAGAAGAGGGCAGCAGTGGGCGTTCAGCCGGAGACAGAGACCGGAACAGCAGCAACAGTGCAGGCGGACGTGCCCGAGGAGGGCACGTACAGCTTTGCCGCCATGGAGGCCAAGTGGCCGCAGGTGTGGGAGGACCTCAAGGTTTTCACACCTGCCGACGACGGGTCCCGGGAGCGGCGCTACGTGCTGGACATGTTCCCGTACCCGTCCGGCGACCTGCACATGGGCCACGCGGAAGCGTTCGCCATGGGCGACGTGGTGGCCCGCTACCTCCGCCAGCAGGGCTTCGATGTCCTGCACCCGATCGGCTGGGACTCCTTCGGCCTGCCTGCCGAGAACGCCGCCATCAAGCGCAACGCCCACCCCAGCGAGTGGACCTACGCCAACATCGACACCCAGGCGGCGTCCTTCAAGCGCTACGCCATCTCGGCTGACTGGTCCCGCCGGCTGCACACCTCGGACCCCGGGTACTACCGCTGGACCCAGTGGCTGTTCAAGCGCTTCTACGAGCGCGGCCTGGCATACCGGAAGAACTCACCGGTCAACTGGTGCCCCAAGGACCAGACAGTGCTGGCCAACGAGCAGGTAGTCAACGGTGCCTGCGAGCGCTGCGGTACCACCGTCACCAAGAAGTCCCTCAACCAGTGGTACTTCAAGATCACCGACTACGCGGACCGCCTGCTCGATGACATGGACGAACTGCGGGGCCACTGGCCCGAGCGCGTCCTGGCGATGCAGAAGAACTGGATCGGACGCTCTGAGGGAGCGCACGTCAACTTCGTGATCGAGGCCGACGGCGGCAAACCCGCCAAAGAGGTGACGGTCTTCACCACCCGCCCGGACACCCTGTACGGCGCAACGTTCTTTGTGGTGGCCGCGGACGCGCCACTCGCCGTCGAGCTCGTCACAGAGGAGCACGCCGCTGCCCTGGAGGAATACCGCGAACAGGTCAAGGCGCTCACGGAGATCGAACGGCAGTCCACCGAACGGGAAAAGACGGGCGTCTTCACCGGCCGGTACGCTATCAACCCGCTGAACGGGGAGAAACTGCCGGTCTGGGCAGCCGATTACGTCCTGGCTGACTACGGAACCGGCGCCATCATGGCCGTACCCGCCCACGACCAGCGCGACCTGGACTTCGCCCGCAAGTTCGACCTGCCCGTGCGCGCCGTCCTGGATACCGGCGAAGAGGACCCTGCGGTGTCCGGCACCGCGACAGCAGGGGAGGGAACCCTGATCAACTCCGGTGACCTTGACGGGCTGCCCAAAGCCGAGGCCATCCCGGCGGCGATTGCCATCCTGGAACGCCAGGGCACCGGCGAGAAGTTCGTGAACTTCCGCCTGCGTGACTGGCTGCTCAGCCGCCAGCGCTTCTGGGGCACCCCCATCCCGATCATCCACTGCCCGTCCTGCGGTGAGGTTCCCGTACCGGACGAGCAGCTGCCCGTCACGCTGCCTTCAGACCTGCGCGGCGAGGACCTGTCGCCCAAGGGCACCTCGCCCCTGGCTGCTGCCGAGGCGTGGGTCAACGTCGAGTGCCCCAACTGCCACGGCCCGGCCAAGCGGGACACCGACACCATGGACACGTTCGTTGACTCGTCCTGGTACTTCCTGCGGTTCGTTTCCCCGGACTACACGGAGGGCCCCTTTGACCCGGCCAAGATTAACGACTGGATGCCTGTGGGCCAGTACGTCGGCGGCGTCGAGCACGCCATCCTGCACCTGCTGTACGCCAGGTTCTTCACCAAGGTCATCCACGACCTCGGCATGATCGATGCCGACGAGCCCTTCAGTGCCCTCCTCAACCAGGGGCAGGTGCTCAATGGCGGCAAGGCCATGAGCAAGTCGCTGGGCAACGGCGTGGACCTCGGCGAGCAGCTGGACAAGTACGGGGTGGACGCTGTCCGGCTCACCATGATCTTCGCGTCCCCGCCCGAGGACGACGTTGACTGGGCCGACGTTTCGCCGTCCGGCTCGGCGAAGTTCCTGGCCCGTGCCTGGCGCCTCGCCCAGGATGTAGCCAGCGGACCCGGCGTGGACGTCGCTACCGGTGACCGCGCGTTGCGGTCTGTCACGCACCGGACCATCGCCGACGCGGCCGAACTGCTGGATGCCAACAAGTTCAACGTGGTGGTGGCCAAGCTGATGGAGCTGGTCAACGCCACCCGCAAGGCCATCGATTCCGGTGCAGGGGGTGCCGACCCGGCAGTACGGGAGGCAGCGGAGGCTGTTGCCGTAATCCTGAGCCTCTTCGCCCCCTACACCGCTGAGGACATGTGGAACGTCCTGGGACACCCGGCGTCGGTGGCCAACGCAGGGTGGCCGGCCCACGACGCTTCCCTCCTGGTGCAGGACACCGTCACTGCCGTTGTGCAGGTCCAGGGCAAGGTGCGGGACAGGCTTGAGGTCTCCCCGGACGTCTCCGAGGACCAGCTGCGGGAACTCGCGCTGGCCTCGGACAACGTCCAACGCGCCCTCGACGGCCGAGGCATCCGCACGGTCATCGTCCGCGCCCCTAAACTGGTCAACATCGTCCCGGCCTAGCCGGACCAGGCCGCCGGATACCTCCGGCGGCCTGCTTGACCCCAGGAGGCCCCTTGCCAAACCGCGACCCCGCCGCCTGGCCCTGGATCCGCAGCCGCCTGGCCGCTGTGCGCGCCAAGCAGGACGCTGCCAGGCGGGACAGTGCCGCAGCCCGGCCCGACGTCGTCGTACGTACTGCCGTGGTCACCGATTCCGCAGCTGCCTTGCCGGCTGACTGGACGGCGGGACTCAGCGGTGACGGGCGCCTGACCGTGATCCCCATGCCGGTGATGGTGGGCGATGAGATCTACGGCGAGGGCGAGGACGACATCTCGGAGACGATCGCGCTGGCCTTGGCCAGCGGGACTTCCGTGAAGACCTCCCGGCCCTCGCCCGGGCAATTTGAGCAGGCCTATCTCGCCGCACAGCGCCGGGGCTTTGAGTCCGTTGTCTCCGTGCATATTTCGGGCGGCCTGTCCGGGACGGCGGACGCGGCGCGCCTGGCGGCAGCCCGGGTGGGCATTCACGTGGAAGTGGTCGACTCCGCAACTGTGGGCATGGCCCTTGGGATGGCGGTGCAGGAAAGTGTGCGCGCCGCGTCCGAAGGCGCCGGGGCAGGGGCAGTTGCCGCTGCCGCGGCGGGCCAGGCAGCCAGTACCAAAGTCTATTTCTACGTCCCCAGCCTCGAGCAGCTCCGCCGGGGCGGACGGATCGGGGCCGCAGCCTCGCTGTGGGGCACCATGCTCGCCATCAAACCCATCCTCGCGGTCGACGGCGGCAAAATCGTACCGCTGGAAAAGGTCCGCTCTGCTGCCCGGGCCGTAGCCCGGCTGGAGGAAATCGTGGCCGCTGACGCTTCGGCCCGTCCGGACGGAGTGCGGCTCGCCGTCCACCATTTCGGAAACCCGGTGGAGGCGGAGAGCCTCGCCGGACGGCTGGCAGCCGCGTTGCCGCACTGTCCTCCTGCCCAGATCAGCTCCCTTCCCGCCGTACTCGCGGCGCATGCTGGGCTGGGCGTCCTTGCCGTTATTGTGGGCGACGGCATGGGTGGGAATAGCGACGCCGGCGACGCCGGATAGCTGCGCCCTTTCCACATAGCCCGTTCCTGCCCTGTTACCGGGGTGCCGCCTGTCCCTAGCGTGGTTGTATGCCACGCCGGGATGCTGGAGCAGCAGGTCAGGGATAGGACCAGCCGCGAGACGCGGCGGGCAGCTTTGCTCCTTGCGACGGTAGGCTGAACTAATGACGTTGGGGGACGCAGGGCAGCCACTGCACTGGATGAGCGACAGCACGCGGGGTAAGTAATGAGCGTTTTCCTGCTTACACCCGCGATCGCCCTGGTTCTGTGGCTTAGTCACGCGGGCTTGGCCATCGCCGGCAGCCCTGCTACCCGGTACACCCGTTGGGTCCTCTTCGGTGGGCTTCCTGTCGTGGCCGCGGTGATGCTTTTGTCCGGCAGCATGGCGGGTTTCATACTCGCCCTAATTACCGCCCTGACCTGGCTTGGAATGGTGCTCCTGGAAGTCATTCTTACGATGGGCTCGATGGTTGCGAGGGATGTCAGAGCGAAGAGGGCAGCGTGAAACGCCGGGAAATCTGGGGCGGCGTCCTTCTGTCTGTTGCTGCCCTGGCCTCCTGGACAGACCACGCCATCAGTGCGGCGTATCGGGCGGCTGCACGGGAGGACCTGCTGCTCTACATCGGCATACCCGCTAACTCCCTCGCCTCCTTGTTCTTGATTGCCGCGCTCCTGGCTGGTGCCACCGGCCTGTTTCTCCTGCTGCCGGCGCTGATAGGCCGCGTCCCGCGGAAAGTGCCACGGCGCATCATCGGCTGGACAACTGCGGTGGCGGCCGCAGCCGCGGTGCCGTACTTCGGCCTAATGTTCCTTTTCGCGTTTCTGGGCGCATTCGGCATAGGGGACACCGTGAAGGTCACAGCAGCGAACGGCCGCTCCGTGCTCATCACCCAGGATGGTTTCGACGGCGACAGCGTCGACATTTACACCGAGCACGACGGGCTCCACTACAAACGGGTCCGCAGCGCACCCGAGTTTTCGGGTTGGCCTCGAGTGAAAGACCAGAACTGCCAACTGGATACTGCCGCTGGGGAGCTGCGGCTTACCTGCGGGACCACCACGTGGTCGTTTGAACGGGTCTACCTTCTCCACGCCCGGTCGCTTTCTTCTCATCCGGCCTCGTCCCAGCTCTATCAGCTGGCGTTACCGATGACCTCCCGGTCGCCGATGGAGCTGAGCTGGACGTAGCCGATCATGGTCACGCACTGCATGCTGCACGGATCACCGCTGCCTGCGCTGGTGACCGTGACCTGGGGGGGATGCAGCGGTTTCGGTGACGGCATCAGCATAGGCGGGGGAGAGGGATCCCTCTGCTGGTGCCTGACGGCGCCGGTGCAACCACACCGCCAGCGCCTTTTCCTGGGGCGAACGGCTGGAGGTTGGCGACCGGTTCTCGGCTTTATAGGAAGCGATCATGTCTTCCAGTTCCCGGGAGCCGGCTGCGGCGATACAGGGAGTTCTACTTGGTGTCCAGCACCGATGCCGGCTCCCTGCCCGGCGGCAATGGCCAGCTGATATCCCGCAGCGGTCTCAGCCACGCGGCGGGGCCGCGGCGATTTTCGGCGTCGTGATTCTTGCCCCGCGCCTGCTGCATAATTCCGTGGAGAACATGAGTTCGATATTCCCCAGGAAGGAGTGATCGAGGGTGCGAGTAGCGGCGCCCTTTCCACATAGCCCGTTCCTGCCCTGTTACGCGGTGCCGCCTGTCCCTAGCGTGGGCTGTATGTCACGCCGGGATGCTGGAGCAGCAGGTCAGCAGGCGCGCCACGCCAGGAACCGGCTGCAGGCCACCCTCGGGAGCAGTCCCCGGGGGCTCCTCCTTGGGGAGGACGGGGAGTCTGCCTTCGAATACCAGGGTGCACACGGCCCCGACGGCGGCGATGTCACCGGCCGCAGTGGGGAGGATGCCGCCAAATCCCACGACGTCGGCCCGGCCATCCGCTGGCGCCTGGGTTTTCGGCTCGCCGTGATCGTGGGCATCCTCACGGTCGCTGCCGGTGCCTGGTTCTGGTGGCAGGCGGCGTCCGGGCGGCCTCAGATCCTTCCCCTTAACGGCGTCAACCCCGAAACCACTGCCGTGGCTAGCGAGGACGGCGGGTCGGGTGAGGAGAACGGAGGCGGGAGCCGTGCCGGTCCGGAGTCCGGAACACCGTCGGCAACGCAGGAAGGCACCTCGGCCGGCACGGTCGTGGTCCACGTTGCCGGTGCAGTGCTGCGGCCGGGGGTGGTGCAGTTACCGGCAGGGAACCGGGTGCACGATGCAATTGCAGCCGCGGGAGGAGGAAGTCCCGGCGCCGACCCTGACCGCCTCAACCTGGCCGCCTTGGTGGAGGACGGGCAAAAGATCTTTGTCCCGCGGCAGGGCGAGCCGGTGCCGGACGATGCCGTTGAACCGGGAGGGCCGGAGGCCGGTGCTTCTCCCGACGGGAGTGCGGGATCCCCTGGATCGAAGGTCAACCTGAACACGGCCGGCGTGGAGGAACTGGATGGCTTGCCGAAGGTAGGCCCCGTACTGGCACAGCGCATCGTGGACTGGCGCAAGGAACATGGCCCGTTCAAGGCGGTCGAGGAACTGGACGCCATTGACGGCGTCGGCCCAAAAATGCTCGAAGCCCTGCTCCCGCTGGTGACCATATGAGGCGAAGGAAAATGCGATGAGGACCGCCGCCGGCCGGCGCTGGCATGGGTAAACGGACAGCCGGGACAGGGACGAGTCCGTGGAGCCGGTATATAGAATCCGCCGTCCAGGGCCATGCTGCTCCCGCGGAACGGACGGGCCCAGGAGCAGGGGCGCATCCGGGAGCCGCGGACTCGGCGGGGACGCAGGAGTGCACTGCGGCGAGGCGGCGGACCCTCAAGCCGCCTGACGGCCGCAGCCCCAGTGAAGCCCTGCGGAGATACTGGGCCACGCAGTCCGCCCGCTTCAGCCCCGGCAAAACAAAGGCGGCCCAGGAAGCGGATACGGACGCAGACGAAGCTCCCCGCCGGCGCACTGACGTCCGGCTTGCCCTGCCCGCGGCCTGCGTCTGGGCTGCTTCCCTCGCCGGCCTCTGGCTGCATCCCCTGGCGCTGGCGGGCCTCTGCTGCGTTTTGCTGATGCTGGCGGCCGTGCTGCTGCACCGGACGTGGAAAGCCGGCAGGCTGCCAGTAGCGGGTACGCGGCGGAAACCTGCTCGGCGGAGCTTCCTGACCACCACTGCGGTCGCGCTCCTGCTGGCAGCCACCGCGGCAGCGCACTCGGCGGTCGCGTCCACCCAGCGCAACGAAGGCCCGCTGGCGGCTGCCATCTCGTCAGGCAAGTCGGTGGTGGCCGTGGTGGAGGTGGCAGGAGCGCCCCGAGCCTTGAATCCGCCGAACCAGGCGGGTACACCTCCGCGCTGGTCGGTGGCTGTCTGGACCCGGGACGTCAGCACAGGAGGAGTCCTGCTACGCACCAGGGCCCAACTGCTGGTGACGGGCGGCGGCGCCTGGGGAGCCGTCGTGCCGGGACAGCTGGTACGTGCCACCGGGAAACTCCGGCCCGCAGATCCCGGAAGGGAGGAAGCCGGGATGCTGACTGCATCGTCGGGACCAGGAAGGCCCACGGATTCTCCGGTCCTTCAGGAGTCAGCCAAGGAACTGCGGGAACGGTTTGTGGCCGCTGCGGCGTTCCTCGCCCCCGATCCGCGGGGACTTCTTCCCGGGATGGTCACCGGGGACACCAGCGTGTTAGACGAGGGCCTGGAGACCGCAATGAGAAGCGTGGGCATGACCCACTTGACCGCCGTCAGCGGGGCCAACTGCAGCCTGGTGCTCGGCGCACTCCTGCTCGCCTGCCGGCGGTTCCACCTGCCCCGGGTGCCTGCGGCAGCACTCGCCCTGGCCGGCCTTGGACTGTTTGTCCTGCTGGTGGGTCCGGACGCGAGCGTGCTCCGGGCAGCCCTGATGGGAGCCGTAGCGGTGGCGTCGCTGGCCAGTGGGCGGACCGGACGGGGACTGAGCTTCCTCTGCCTTGCCGTGATCGGCCTGCTGCTCATTGACCCGGGGCTGGGGTCGAGTTTCGGTTTCCTCCTGTCCGTTCTGGCCACGCTGGGGATTATCGTCCTTGGCCGGCGAATCATTGACTGGACGCCGTCAGCGATACCGCGCTGGGCAGCGGCGGCCATTGCAGTTCCCTTGTCCGCGCAACTGCTCTGCGGACCCGTGACGGTGGTGCTTCAACCGCAGTTTTCCACCTACTCGCTGCTGGCCAACGTCATGGCATCGCCCCTTGTGGCGCCAGTGACGCTGCTGGGAACCGCTGCCGTTCCCCTGGTGGTGCTCATCCCGTGGGCAGGAACCGTCCTGATCGCGGTGGCGGGTACCTTCAGCGCAGCAGTTGCAGCGACGGCTCGATTTGCGGCTCAGCTTCCTGGCGCGGCCCTGCCGTGGCCGGAAGGCGTCCCGGGACTGCTGAGCATGCTGTTCCTGTCCGTGCTGACGTTCGGAGCTGTCTGGGCAGCAGCCCGCCCATACCGGCTTCTCCGCTTGGTCATGGCTGCCCACCTGCAGACCATTGCCTTGATCGGACTACTGGAAAGATACGCGGCCCAGGCGCCGCGGCAACTTCATGGGGAGCCAAGGCCCGGGCGCGGACGGGGATTGCCGCAAAGGCGCAGTGCCGGCTTGGACCGGGCCGCGGGACATGGCAGGCTGGGATACTCCACCAAAATTTCCGGAAGGAAGCCCCGATGGCCGCTGCGCAGAAGCGTGCAACCCGTTCGCCGGCGTCGAATGGCCCCACCTGGCGGGACGTAACCCCCGCCGGCGTCGTCCTGGTGGGCGGGCCTGAAGAGTACCTGGGCATCAGGGCCATGGACCGTGTCCGCGCCCAGGTGCGGGCGGCGTCCCCTGACGTCGAAGTCAGCCGCATCAATGCCTCTTCCTACGAAGCCGGGACTTTGCTGATGCAGGTCAGCCCCTCCCTCTTTGGCGAAAGCAAGCTCATCGAGGTCGAGGCCGTGGAAGCGATGAACGACGCTTTCCTGGCTGACGCGTTAGCCTACCTTGGCCACCCGGAGCCGGATGCTGTCCTGGTACTGCGCCACGGCGGGGGAGCCCGGGGCAAGAAACTGCTCGACGCAGTTAAAAAGGGTGGCTGGCCCGTCGTGGACTGCCAGCCCCTGAAAAAGGACGCGGACAAAGTGGCTTTTGTGGCGTCCGAATTCAAGGCCGGCGGGCGGCGGATCGAACCGGACGCCGTGCAGGCGCTGGTCAATGCCGTCGGGGCGAATCTTTCCGAACTGGCCGCGGCCTGCAGCCAGCTCATCGCCGACGCCGGAACGACGGTTACCACCGACATCGTCGACCGCTACTACGGCGGCCGGATCGAAGCCACAGCCTTCAAGGTGGCCGATGCCGCCATGGCAGGAAACGGCCCGCTGGCGCTCTCCACCCTTCGCCACGCACTGGCGACGGGAGCAGATCCCGTTCCGCTGGTTGCCGCGCTGGCGGCCAAGCTTCGGACCGTGGCGCGGGTGGCTGGCGCTTCCGGCTCGTCGGCACAGATCGCGGCAGAGCTCGGGATGCAGCCGTGGCTGGTTGAACAGGCACAGCGCGATGTCCGGCGGTGGACGCCGGAAGGCCTCGTGCGCTCCATCCAGGCAACCGCCGAGGCTGACGCCCAGGTCAAAGGACTGGCCCGGGACCCCGTTTATGCGGTGGAACAAGCGGTGAGAATCATCGCGATGTCCGTGCAAGGAAGGTAGCTCGGCAACCGGGACAGCACTTCGGTATAGGGTCGGCGGTATGGCGCTGCGACTTGTTCAAGTGAATTTCAAAGCTGGCGATGACTCGGCGCTTGGCCGGTTTTGGGCGGATGCGCTGGGCTGGGGCGTATCCAGCGAAGGGCCCGGTGTGACCAATGTGGAACCCCTGGACTTTGCCTGGCCGGACCCCGCGGCTGTCTGCGTCGATGTGGTCACCGTCCCGGACCCCGAGACAGTGCGGTACCGCGCGCACCTCGATCTGAACACCACCTCCCGGGCCCATCATGCCGAACTGGTGGCGCACCTCCTGCAGCTCGGTGCGACGCCCGCCGACCTAGGCAAGGGTGATACACGCAGGGACAGTGTTGGCCATGTGGCGTGGACGGTTCTGGCGGATCCGGAGGGCAACCTGTTCCGCGTGCTGGGGCCCCGGTCAATCTATCGGGACACCGGACCCATCGCGGCGGTGGTGGTCAGCTGCAGGGATCCGCGGGCGATGGCCCGGTTCTGGGGCGGGGCGACGGACTGGACCCTGCATGAGGTGAACGACGACTCTGCGAGGCTCCGGTCCGCCAAGGGGGTGGGGCCGTGTCTTGAGTTCCACAGCACCCCGCCATTGGAGACCGAGTGGGGTCGTGTCCATCTGGACCTGATGCCGTACCCCGGTGATGATCACTCAGCAGAGGTGGACCGGCTGCGGGGCCTGGGTGCCACCGACGTCGACCTCGGCCAGGGCAATGTGCCGTGGGTGTGTCTTGCCGACCCGGAAGGCAATGATTTCTGCGTCCTCAGCCCGGGCTGACTCAGCCACTTGGGGCGAGGACGATGTTAAAGATGTGTGGCCGGCACCAAACGGTACCGGCCACAACCATCAGTTCAAGCGAACTGGAAACCTTACAGTGCGTTGACCTTCTTGGAGATCGCCGACTTGCGGTTCGCTGCGTTGTTCTTGTGCAGGACACCCTTGCTAACAGCCTTGTCCAGCTTGCGGCTGGCAGCAACCAGGGCAGCAGCAGCTGCATCCTTGTCCGTGGACTCAACGGCGGTGTTGACGGCGCGGATGGCCGTCTTCAGCTCGGACTTGACTGCGTTGTTGCGCAGGCGTGCCTTCTCGTTGGTGAGGATGCGCTTCTTCTGGGACTTGATATTCGCCACGTGTGAACTCTCTTTTTAATGCGGAAATGGTCTAGAGGGCTTTCAGATTGGCCATTGACTGAGCGGCGTGGGGATACCTATGGCGGCCAACCATCAGTGGCCGTCGACCTGCACGGACACACAGCTATAAAGAATAGCAGGTCAGGCGCATGGCTGGCCATTTGGGGGGGACCTAGCTCCAGCCGTGTCGCCGGCGCAGTCCCGCCGCCACCTTTTCAAAGCGCTCACGGTCCAGCACGGCGCCTTCCCGGCGGATGCTGTCCGGGCGCAACTGCAGGATGCGGTCCAGCCGGGCTTCACTCGGCCGGCCCTGCCGGTCCCAGGCCCCGGCGCCGAGGTCCAAATAGTCCCGGGACACCGCCGACGCCGGCACCCGGTCTTTGCTGGTGAGCATCAGTCCCAGAAGGTAGCCGCCGTCGCGGCCCACGACGAGCACCGGGCGGTCCTTGCCGCGGGTGAAGTCCTCCTCGTAGGGGACCCATGCCCACACCACCTCACCCGGGTCCGGTTCGCCGTCCGGCTGCGGCGCATAACGGGGACGTAGGCGTCCGCTGTAATCTTCCGGGTACTGATGGCCCTGGTACTGGCCAGCCGGGTCCCGTCCGTTTCGGTCCCTGCCGCCGGGGATGGAACGGCCCAGCCCAGGGCGCCCGGTTTGCGCCGCAGTCCCATTGCCGGTGCCCGCCCCGTGTAGCAGGCGCAGGCCGGCTTTGACGGCGTTTCCCAGGGAGTGAAGGTTGATTGCCATTCCGCAACCCTATCCCCGGCGTGCTTTCCGGCGGCGGGCTCCAAGCCGCCGCCGAATGCGGTGACAGGGGCCCGGACGTGGGACACTGGAGGTTCCAAGATGTGCGGCCGACCGCAAGGGCCTACGTTGTGCCCTCGCGAAGCCGCGTGAATGCCAACAGTAAGGACCCTGCGTGTCTCCCATGGCCCGCACCGCCCCGGTGCCCGCCGCGACAGATCCGGCCATCATTCGGAACTTCTGCATTATCGCGCATATTGACCACGGCAAGTCCACTCTGGCCGACCGCATGCTGCAGTTCACCGGCGTCGTTCAGTCCCGCGACATGAAGGCCCAGTACCTGGATCGCATGGACATCGAACGTGAGCGCGGCATCACCATCAAGTCCCAGGCTGTCCGCATGCCCTGGGAACTCGAGGGCACCAGTTACGCACTGAACATGATCGACACCCCCGGCCACGTGGATTTCACCTACGAGGTCTCCCGCTCGCTCGCGGCCTGCGAAGGAGCAATCCTCCTGGTCGACGCAGCACAGGGTATCGAGGCCCAGACCCTCGCCAACCTGTACCTGGCGATGGAAAACAACCTCACCATCATCCCGGTCCTGAACAAGATCGACCTCCCGGCGGCCCAACCGGAGAAATATGCGGCGGAACTGGCGAGCCTCATCGGCGGGGACCCGGAGGACGTACTGCGGGTCTCGGGCAAGACCGGCATGGGCGTTGAAGCCCTGCTGGACAAAATCGTCCGCGATCTGCCGGCCCCAGTGGGCGACGCGAACGCCCCCGCCCGTGCCATGATCTTCGACTCTGTCTATGACACCTACCGCGGCGTGGTCACCTACGTCCGCGTGGTGGATGGCATGCTGCATCCCCGGGAACGCATCCAGATGATGTCCACCCGGGCAACCCATGAACTCCTCGAGATCGGGGTGAGCTCCCCGGAGCCCACGCCGTCCAAGGGCCTGGGTGTTGGCGAAGTGGGCTACCTCATTACCGGGGTGAAGGACGTCCGCCTTTCCAAGGTCGGCGATACCGTCACCAACCTCGCCAAGCCGGCCGTGGATTCGCTCCCGGGCTACGCCGATGCCAAGCCAATGGTCTTCTCCGGCCTGTATCCGCTGGACGGGACCGACTACCCGGTGCTGCGCGATGCACTGGAAAAGCTGATGCTCAACGATGCCGCGCTGGTCTATGAGCCTGAGACTTCCGCTGCGCTGGGCTTCGGCTTCCGCGTAGGCTTCCTCGGACTGCTCCACCTGGAAATCACCCGCGAGCGGCTCGAACGTGAATACAACCTGGACCTGATCTCCACCGCCCCCAACGTGGAGTACGAGGTCACGCTGGAGGACAAGAAGGTGGTCCATGTGACCAACCCCAGCGAATACCCCTCGGGCAAGATCTCCGAGGTCCGCGAACCCATGGTGTCCGCCACCATCCTGGCCCCGAACGAATTCGTCGGCGCCATCATGGAACTCTGCCAGAGCCGCCGCGGTGTGATGGGCGGCATGGACTACCTGTCCGAGGACCGGGTGGAAATCCGCTACCGCCTACCCCTGGCCGAGATCGTGTTCGACTTCTTCGACATCCTCAAGTCCAAGACCCGTGGCTATGGTTCCCTGGACTGGAAGGCCGACGGCGAGCAGGTTGCCGACCTCGTGAAGGTGGACATCATGCTCCAGGGTGAGCAGGTGGATGCCTTCTCCGCCATCACCCACCGCGACAAGGCTTACTCCTACGGCGTCATGATGACAACCAAGCTGCGCGAGCTTATTCCACGGCAGCAGTTCGAGGTGCCCATCCAGGCCGCCATCGGCTCCAGGATCATCGCCCGCGAAAGCATCCGCGCCATCCGCAAGGACGTCCTGGCCAAGTGCTACGGCGGTGACATCTCCCGTAAGCGCAAACTGCTGGAGAAGCAGAAGGAAGGCAAGAAGCGCATGAAGATGGTGGGCCGCGTCGAGGTCCCCCAGGAAGCTTTCATCGCCGCCCTCACCACCGACGAATCCAAGGACAAGGCCAAGAAGTAGTGATCACTGCGTCCGGCAACACCGGAGGCCCCAGCAATGCCTAGCACTCTTCCCCTCGGCGACCCGGCGCCGTCGGACGGTCTGCTGCCCGCCCAGGCAGTGGAGGGTTCGGCGGAACGGGCGTTCGGCCTGTATGTTCACATTCCGTTCTGCGCGGTGCGCTGCGGCTACTGCGATTTCAACACCTATACGGCTACAGAATTGGGCGGCGGGGCGTCCCAGGACGCCTACGCTGGCACCGCTGCATCCGAGGTGACGATGGCAGCGAAGGTCCTCTCGGCGTCGGGCCTTCCTCCCCGCAAGATGAGCACGGTGTTCTTCGGCGGGGGCACGCCCACGCTGCTTCCCGCGGAAGACCTTGCCGTGATCCTGCGGACGGCCATCGAGCAGTGGGGCATTGACGACGGCGCCGAGGTCACCACGGAAGCGAACCCGGACTCCGTCACCCCGGAATCCCTCGCGGTCCTGAAGGACGCAGGATTTACCCGCGTCTCCTTCGGCATGCAGTCCGCCGTCCCGCATGTCCTCAAAGTCCTGGACCGTACGCACACCCCAAGCCGCGTTCCCCAAGTAGTCCGCTGGGCACGGGAAGCCGGGCTGGCCGTGAGCCTGGACCTGATTTACGGAACACCGGGGGAGTCCCTCGCGGACTGGCGCCACTCCCTGGAAACCGCCCTGTCCTACGAGCCCGACCACATCAGTGCCTACGCCCTGATTGTGGAGGACGGTACCAAACTCGCGGCCCAGATCCGCCGTGGTGAAGTCCCTGGCATTGATGACGATGACCACGCCGACAAGTATGAGCTTGCCGACCAGTTGATCACCGAAGCCGGCCTGGGCTGGTACGAGGTCAGCAACTGGGCCCGCACGCCGGAGCAGGCCTGCCGCCATAACCTCGCCTACTGGCGCGGCGATGACTGGTGGGGGATCGGGCCCGGTGCGCACTCCCACGTAGGCGGCGTCCGCTGGTGGAACGTCAAGCACCCCACGGCCTACGCCGGCCGCCTGGCCCAGGGTCTCTCGCCTGCTGCAGGCCGGGAAACGCTGGACCCGGAAACCCGGAACGTGGAGCGGGTGATGCTTGAGGCACGGCTGCACTCCGGGCTGGCAGTGTCCACGCTCGGTGCAGACGGCAGGCATGAGGTGGCCGGCCTGATCGCGGACGGCCTGGTGGAGCCGGCGGCAGCGTTCCGGGGGCGGCTTGTCCTCACCCTCAAAGGCAGGTTGCTGGCCGATGCGGTGGTCCGCAGGGTCCTTCCGGACTGATCGTCCAACCCCGGCCTTGAAGCAGGCCCTGACGGGGTCGCTTCAGATCCGGCGTCCCGGTATCAAGGAACAGTTCGTTGCCGGCGGCAAGCGTGACGTGCGGCCGGTTGCTCGGAGCGGTGTGCGCGGCGAGGCTCGGCAGCCCGGCGTCGGCTAGCCCCGCCGCCGGTGGGGACTACTTGATCCAGCGGAGGTTGTACTGGTACCGGTGCGGCTGCCCGCGGTTCACATGGATGCCGGCCGCCACGGAGAAGCAGGTCAGGGCAATCCAGATCAGCGTGGCGAGCACGGCAAAGATGTTGCCCACCACAGGCACAAACACCAGGATGTTGGCCACGACGGCAGCGATGGTGGGCGGCAGGCTGAAGTTCAGCGCTTCCTTGGATTCCTGGGCGGTGAAGGGGCCGCGGTCGCGGAAGATCAGGAAGATCAGGAGCGCAGGAACACAGCCCAGGATCCCGCCGAAGTGCGAGAGCGTGGCCCACTGCCTGTCCTCGCTGGCCGTCAGGGGCAGCGCATTCGCCGGGACGCCATGGTACTCCGAACGGCCCTGGCCGCCCTGGCTGTCCCTGTGATCACGTGCGTTTTCTGCCACAGTCTGTTCCTTCGAAAGTGCAATGGTGCTGACTAAGAATGCCGGTATCTGCTGCGGCCCTGCCATCGGCAGATACCGCAGTACCAAGAATACTTGGTGCAGGCGTCCGCGCCCGCCCTTTCCGCTGTCCCCGGCAACGAGGCCCCATGAAACCGCCAGACGGGCGCGGGTTGGGACCCTTGTCAGCTCAGGGAACGGTGAGGAAGTCGATCACTTCCTCCACCCTGCCCAGGAGCGACGCCTCCAGGTCCGCGTAGGTGCGCACGGCGCCCAGCAGTTTCTGCCAGCCCAGCCCGATATCTTCCTTGGTGGCGTGCGGCCAGCCGAACGCCTTGAGGATGCCGGTCTTCCAGTCCTGCCCGCGGGGCACATCGGGCCACTTCGCGATGCCCAGGACGGCCGGCCGGATCGCCTGCCAGACGTCAACGTAAGGGTGGCCCACTATCAGGACATTTCCCGCCGCGCCCGGGGAGGCCATCACGGCGTCGGCAATGCGCGACTCCTTCGAATCGGGCACCAGATGGTCCACGAGGACTCCGAGGCGCCGCCCCGGACCGGGCCTGAAAACGGCCACGGCCGCCGCCAGGTCATCAATGCCGTGCAGGGGTTCGACGACGATGCCCTCCACCCGGAGGTCGTCACCCCATACCTTCTCCACCAGTTCGGCGTCGTGCTTTCCCTCCACCCAGATGCGGCTCGCCTTGGCCACCTGTGCCCGTTGCCCGGCCACCCGGACCGAACCCGAGGCGGTCCTGCCGGCGGCCGGACCACTGCCCTGGGCCTGCTTCGGAACGGGCGGCATCAGCCGGATCGCCTGGCCTTCCAGGAGGAAACCGAAGCCCAGCCGGAAGGACCGGGACTTGCCCCTGCGGTCCTCCAACGCCACCACATGCATGCCGCCCGATTTTTCCACCCGGGTCACTGCGCCAACCCAGCCGGACTGGACCTCCTCCAGCACCATTCCTCGCTCTACCGGCACTTCAGGCAGTTGCGTCCGTGCGGGCGCGCTCAGGTCCTGGGCTCCCCAGTTCTGGTATTGCATGGATTAACTCCGCTTCGTGCTGGATGCTGGCCCGGAATTTCGCCCGGAGCGGTACCAATGCTAACAACGGGGCGAGTCATAATAGACTGTTAGCACTTAGGCATGCCGAGTGCTAACCCCTGCGAGCCACGGTGCGGGCGGAACGGCTGCCCTGAACCCTGGATGGAGGTGGAGAGTGAGCGAGCCGCGCAAGCTGGAAGTACTGCGGGCCATCGTGGAGGACTACGTCCACTCCCGCGAGCCTGTCGGGTCCAAAGCCCTGGTGGAACGGCACCATCTTGGTGTCTCCAGCGCCACCATTCGCAACGACATGGCCGCACTGGAGGACGAAGGGCTGATCACTGCTCCCCACACCAGCGCGGGCCGCATCCCCACAGACAAGGGCTACCGGCTCTTCGTGGACCAGATTTCCGCGGTGAAGCCGCTGTCCCAGGCCGAACGGCGGGCCATCCAGTCCCTGCTGGAAGGCGCTGACGATCTCGACGACGTCCTGGACCGCACGGTCCGGCTGCTGTCCCAGCTGACAAACCAGGTGGCAGTCGTCCAATATCCGCATCTCAACCGCGCCGTGGTCCGGCACATCGAATTTGTCCTCCTTGCACCACGGAAGGTGCTGGTGGTGCTGATCGCCAACAGCGGCAAGGTGGAGCAGCGGGTCATCGACGTCGGGCAGGACCTGGGCGACGACGCCATCGCCACGCTGCGCGCCCGTTTCCTGGGCTCCCTCGCCGGAACGGCACTGAGCCAGCTGGCGCAGTCGCTGCCCGCAGTGGTGTCCGGCGTTGCTCCCGCACAGCGGCAGGCGGCCCAGGCGCTGGCCCATGGATTGGAAGCCCTGGCCCACAGCAGCCGGGAGGACCGGATGGTCATGGCAGGGACGGCAAACCTTGCCCGTTCCAACGTGGATTTTCCGCTCAGCATCGGCCCTGTCCTGGAGGCGCTGGAGGAACAGGTGGTGATGCTGCGGCTCCTGAGCGAGATGGCACAGGACCACCGGGGGGTGGCCGTCAGCATCGGCCGCGAGAACCCCTACGACGGACTGGCGGAGGCCTCGGTAGTCGCCACGGGGTATGGGCCCGACAGTGTCGCGAAAATCGGCGTGCTGGGCCCCACCAGGATGGACTATCCCACCACCATGGCAGCGGTCAGGGCCGTGGCCCGGTACCTGTCACGGATTTTGGGACCCTGACCCGCACCGTTCAGCGCCCAGGCACGAACAGTAGTGCCCGCAGCACAACTGCAGGCAGAACAACAAGGAAGAGATACGAACTTTGAGCAGCCACTACGAAGTCCTTGGAGTCTCACCGGACGCTACCGGAGAAGAGATTAAGAAGGCCTACCGCAAGCTGGCCCGCACCCTCCACCCGGACGTAAATCCCGGGGAGGACGTTGCGGACCGGTTCAAGGCCGTGACCCACGCCTACGAAGTGCTCTCTGATCCCCAGAAGCGCCGGGTGTATGACACCACCGGCAACGAGAACGGCACGGACAACGGCTTCGGCGGCGGGGCTTACGCCGGCCAGGGCTTCGCGTTCCAGGACATTTTCGACACGTTCTTCGGGGCCGGTGGTTCCTCCGGCCCTGCATCGCGTGTCCGGCGCGGCCAGGACGCACTCATCAGCGTCCGGATCGAGCTCCGCGACGCCGTGTTCGGCGTCAACAAGAAGCTTGAAGTGGATACCGCAGTGGTCTGCCCCACCTGCGACGGCTCATGCTGCCGGCCTGGCACACACCCGGAGCGCTGCGATATCTGCGGCGGCAGCGGGCAGGTCCAGCGCGCGGTCCGGTCCATCCTGGGCCAGGTCATGACGGCCGCCCCGTGCGGCACCTGCGAAGGCTTCGGAACCGTCATCAAGGACCCCTGCAACGAGTGCAACGGGCAGGGCCGCATCCGCAGCCGGCGTTCGCTGACCATCAAGGTTCCCGCCGGCGTCGCGACCGGTACGCGCATCCAGCTCACAGGCCAGGGCGAAGCCGGTCCTGCCGGCGGCCCCGCAGGTGACCTGTACGTTGAAATCCGCGTCAACAACGATGCCACCTATGTCAGGGAAGGCGACGACCTGCACGCCACCCTGAACATCCCCATGACGGCAGCTGCCCTGGGAACCGATGTCACGCTGGAAACCTTCGACGGTTCACAGGAGATCGACGTGAAGGCAGGAACCCAGTCAGGCGAGATCATCACCTTGCGGGGGCTGGGTGTGACCCACCTGCGCGGTTACGGCCGTGGCGACCTGAAGGTCCACCTGCAGGTGGAGACTCCGGCGAAGCTGGACGGGGCGCAGGAGGACCTCCTCCGCCAGCTCGCCAAGCTTCGTGGCGAACAGATCACGGAGGGCAAGCTCGCCGCCAGCGGCGGTATGTTCGCCAAGCTCCGGGACCGGTTCGGTAACCTGTAGCGGTGAGCAACCCCGTCTTTTTCACGGCCCCCGGGTCCCTGGACCAGATGGCGCCCGAAGGCCGTTTCGTCCTCGAGGGACCGGAGGCCCGGCACGCGGTGACCGTTAAGCGGCTGGCTCCGGGAGAGCCCGTGGATATCGTCGACGGCGCCGGCACCCGGATGAGCGGCAAAGTGCTGGCCGCCTCCGCCGCCGGACTCGAGGTCGAATGCACATCCCTCGCGGTCGAGGACCGGCCCGGCATCAGGCTGGTGCTGGTCCAGGCCCTGGCCAAGGGCGACCGGGATGAACTGGCCATCGAAACCGCCACTGAACTGGGGATCGACGCCGTCATCCCCTGGCAGTCCGAACGGTCCATTGTGCGCTGGAAGGGCGACCGGGCGGCCAAGGCCCACGCAAAGTGGCAGTCGGTTGTTACCGCGGCCGCCAAACAGGCAAGGCGCGCCTGGATCCCGGAGGTGCGGGCCGCCGTCGACACCGCTGGCCTCGCTGCTGTTGTGCAGGCGGCCGGCCTTGCCGTTATCCTGCACGAGGACGCCGTGCGTCCCCTGCGGGTGGTCCTGGAATCGTGGTTCTCAAGTGATGCTGTGGAAGGGCCGAGGGAAGTACTCCTGATCGTCGGCCCCGAGGGAGGCATCAGCCAGCGCGAGGTGACAAGACTCTGCGGCCAGGGCGCTGTGACCGCCCTCCTGGGACACCATGTCCTGCGCTCATCGACCGCCGGCCCGGCCGCCGTCGTCCTCGCCAGCGACATCCTCGGGCGCTGGGCGGAGCCGGCAGCCTGAACAGCCGCGGCTAGCGTACTTTGAAGCCCCGGGTGTCCTCGCTGCCGTTTTGCTGGCCATCGGGGTTCGAGGTTTGCCCCACGCGGAGTTCGTAATCCCCGGCAGGCAGGGTCAGCGCAAGCGTAAAGACTCCGGCCTGGGCAGGGTCCGCGGCAGCGGTAGTTTCGCCCGTCAGGAACGGCGTCTTGTTTCCATTCTCCCCGGAGCGCAGGATCTGCCAGCGGAGCTTGCCGCCGGCAGTCGTGCTCCGGCCGGTGATCTTGACGCTGCCGTCAGCCACCTCAACGTCTTCCTGTGGATCGATGATCCACACCGGAGCCACGAGCCCCGCCGTGCGCGCCATGAGGGACCCCAGCTGAACGTGGTTGAACGCCATGTAGTCGGTGTGCCCGTCCACCAGTATGCGTACGCGGATCTGCTGCCCGGAGTCGATCAGCCCGGAGCTGGCCGCAGCCGCCGTGGCCGTGTAGACCAGCTGCTGGATGGCCCGGGCTGCCATGTCGCCGTCCAGGTTGCTGTTGAAGGCGTCCTCCGACACATCAACAGTGATGACGTCCTTGCCGGAAATCGACGTCGCCAGCCGCTTGGGGTTCTGCCACGGGGTGAAAAAGTCCGGGTCCAGGGGCTTCTCGGACATCATCGCGCGCAGGGCCCGCGTCACGGGATTTTCCTGCTCCGGAACATCCCTGAACTCCCGGTAGAGGAAGACGTTGCTGTTGCTGCGGCCAATCCAGTAGACCGGCGCCTTGTTGGAGGACTGGGTAGTCTCCAGGGGGGCGCTGGTGGACGGTGCACCGGACACGCTGCCCGTGGCGGCGGGACTGGAGGCAAGGGCACCGGTGGGAACCGGGTCCGGTTCGGCAATGCACCCGGTAAGGACAGGGACCGCGACCAGGAGCCCGGCAAGAACCATTGAACGGGCGCCGTTCAAGACTCTTCCGGCCCGGCGGGGCTCTGCGTTTTCCGGCAAAGTGATTGCCTGTCCTTTCCTGGTTGGATAGGCCGATCCCCGGTCAGCCCCGGTGCTTCATTGGCACCCTGGATTTCCAGCATCGCACAGCCCGGACGGGCAAAAGCGGCCGGATGCGCCGAACGGCGCAACTGCAACGGGAACGATATGAGGCCGATATGAAGTTGATATCTAATGACGGCGCATGGGCTGAACTGACGGATTCGTTGTTCGCTTTCAGCTGCGCATACCGGGACCCGGTGTCAGCCCCTGGTATCGGGCCGGTGCCGTCCGCTGGCGTAAGATGGAAGGTACCGCTGAGACGCTACGGGACAGCCGCCGCAGATCAGCCAACAGCTACTCTTTCGAGATCGAGGGGATCACGGGCCCGCGGGCCAACACCATGACTGAATCAGCTAATGGAAAGCGCAGGCTTGTCACCGGCGAGGGCGGAGCGGGGGAGTTTCCCCATACACTCCCTGGCGTCCGCACCGAAGTAGTCCTCTTCGACAACTCCGACCAGATGGTTCAATCCCTCGGCAGCCATGATGAAGCGCTGCGGTTCATTGAGGAACAGTTCCCTGACGTTAACTTTCACGTCCGCGGAAACGAGCTTTCCATCAGCGGGCCGGCCACGGACGTGCCGCGGATCATGCGGCTCCTCCACGAGGTCCGGGGACTCGTGGCACGCGGCACGGTCATCAGCCCGGCGGTACTGCAGCAGCTCGTGGCCCTGCTCCGCACCCAGTCGATGCAGAACCCGGTGGACGTGCTGACGCACGACATCCTGTCCAGCCGGGGCAAAACGATCCGCCCGAAAACGCTGAACCAGAAGAACTACGTTGACGCCATCGATGCCAACACCGTGATCTTCGGGATCGGCCCCGCCGGTACGGGAAAGACCTACCTTGCCATGGCCAAGGCCGTCCAGGCCCTGCAGCAAAAAGAGGTCAGCCGCATCATCCTGACCCGCCCGGCAGTCGAAGCAGGGGAGCGGCTCGGCTTCCTGCCCGGCACCCTGAGCGACAAAATCGATCCCTACCTGCGCCCGCTGTACGACGCCCTGCACGACATGATGGACCCGGAGTCCATTCCGCGGCTCATGGCGGCAGGAACCATCGAAGTGGCGCCGCTCGCCTACATGCGCGGCCGCACCCTTAACGACGCCTTCATCATCCTCGACGAGGCACAGAACACCACGCCCGAGCAGATGAAGATGTTCCTCACCAGGCTTGGATTCGGGTCCAGGATGGTGGTGACGGGCGATGTCACCCAGGTGGACCTGCCCTTCGGCACACGCTCCGGGCTGCGGATCGTCGAGGAAATCCTGCAGGGCATAGAGGGCGTGAACTTCTCCGTCCTGGACGCGGCGGACGTGGTCCGGCACCGGCTGGTGGGCGACATCGTTAACGCCTACAGCATCTGGGACGACGTCCAGCGGAACAGGGTCAAGCACTCGGCAGGCCGGGAAAAACGGGGGGAACACGCGTGAGCATCGAGGTGAACAACGAGTCCGGCGTCCAGGTGGACGAATCGGAACTTGTTGCCTTGTCCAGGTACATCTTTGAGCAGCTGTACATTCATCCGCAGGCCGAACTGTCCATCCTCCTCGTGGACGAGCCGGCCATGGAAAAGCTCCACATTGAGCTGATGGACGAGCCCGGCGCCACTGACGTCCTGTCAGTGCCCATGGACGAGCTGACCCCGGGAACTCCTGACCGGCCGACACCCCAGGGCATGCTCGGGGACATCGCCGTATGCCCGCAGGTGGCCCAGGTCCAGGCGAAGAACGCAGGCCACCCGCTGCAGGACGAAATGCTGCTGCTGACCACTCACGGCATTTTGCACCTGCTGGGTTACGACCATGCCGAGCCTGAGGAGAAGGCCGAGATGTTCGGGCTCCAGCGTGAACTCCTTTCCGGCTTCACCGGCAAAGAAGCGCCCGCCGAGACTACCCAGTGACCCCTTTGCTCCTCGTCGCGATGGCCCTGGCTTTCCTCGGCATCGCGGCAGTACTGACGGCAGCGGAGGCCGCCTTCAATTTCCTCCCGCGCCACGACGCGGAGGAAGCACTCCTGAAGAGCCGCGGCACGGCCATGCGGCGGATCCTGGCCCAGCCCGTTGCCCACATCCGGGCCCTGCGGTTCTGGCGCATCTGGTTCGAGATGGCCTCGGCGGTTGCGGTCGCCGTCCTGCTTTACAGCCTGCTGGACAACATCTGGTTCGCAGGGCTGGCCGCCACCGGCATCATGGCCCTGTTGGGGTTCGTTATTGTCGGTGTCTCGCCGCGCCAGCTCGGCAGGCTCCACTCAGCTGCCGTGGTGCGCTTCACCGCGCCCATGATCCGTTTCCTCACCTGGGTGCTGGGGCCCGTCCCGGGCTGGCTCGTGGCGGTGGGAAGTGCGGCCGCCCCCGGAGCGCCCAGCGGCGACGAGGCGTTCTTCAGCGAGCAGGAGTTCCGCGAACTGGTGGACCGGGCCAGCGAATCCGACATGATCGAGGACACCGAAGCTGAGATGATCCAGTCCGTCTTCGACTTCGGCGACACCCTGGTCCGGGCCGTCATGGTGCCGCGGACGGACATCCTCAGCGTCGAAGCGGGCTCCAGCCTCCGCCGGGCCATGTCGCTCTTCCTCCGCTCGGGATACTCCAGGATGCCCGTGATCGGCGAAGATACGGACCACATCCTGGGCATCGTGTACCTCAAGGACGTGGCGGCAGTCCTCCACGAGCTGGCCCCCGGCGAGGAACCGCCCCTCGTGGATTCCCTGGTCCGCGAAGTCCGGTACGTCCCCGAATCGAAGCCGGTCAGCGACCTGCTGCGGGAACTGCAAAAAGAGTCCACCCACGTGGCCATCGTGATCGATGAATACGGCGGCACTGCCGGGCTTGTCACCCTCGAGGACCTGATCGAGGAAATCGTGGGCGAAATTGTGGACGAGTACGACACCGAAAGTGCCGAGGCTGTGGAGCTCGGGGATGGCTCCTACCGCGTCAGCGCCCGCATGAGCATTGACGACCTTGGCGAGCTTTTTGACATCCAGCTCGACGACGACGAAGTGGACACCGTGGGCGGCCTGCTCGCCAAAGTCCTGGGCCGCGTACCGATTGTCGGCAGCCATGTGGAAGTGGACGGGGTGTCGCTGCGGGCCGACAGGCTCGAAGGACGCCGCAACCGCGTCAGCCACATCATTGCGGCGCCCGTTCCAAAAGTAGACACTGACCTTGAAGACCTCTTCCAAGAGGCGGAAGCAACCCAGCAGGGAGTTCCACGTGAGCAAGAAAAATAAGGCCGCCGGCGAAGAAGATTTCGGTGGCTTCCGCGCAGGGTTTTCAGTCCTGGTGGGCCGTCCCAACGCCGGCAAGTCCACATTGACCAACGCGCTGGTGGGCAAGAAAGTGGCCATCACTTCCGCCAAGCCGCAAACGACCCGGCACACCATCCGTGGAATCGTCCACCGGGAGGACGCGCAGCTGATCCTGGTGGACACGCCGGGCCTGCACCGTCCCCGCACCCTGCTGGGCAAGCGCCTGAACGACCTTGTGGCCGACACCTTGGCGGAAGTGGACGCCATCGGCTTCTGCCTGCCCGCCAACGAGAAGATCGGCCCGGGCGACAAATACATTGCTGCCCAGCTTGCCGCCGTTGGCCGCAAGCCCATTATCGCTATCGTTACCAAAGCAGACCTGGTCGACAGGCAGGCCCTGACGGAACAGCTCCTCGCTGTCGCCGCCCTCGGACGGGATGTGCTGGGGGAGGAAGGCTGGAAGGATATTGTTCCGGTGTCCGCCAGCGACGGCTTCCAGGTGGAAACGGTAGCCGACGTACTGATCAGCCACATGCCGCCGTCGCCCCCGCTCTACCCGGACGGGGAGCTGACCGACGAACCGGAGGCCGTGATGGTGGCCGAGCTCATCCGGGAAGCGGCGCTGGAAGGCGTCCGGGACGAACTGCCGCATTCCCTGGCTGTCGTGGTGGAAGAGATCGTCCCCCGGGAGGACCGCCCGGACGACAACCCGCTCCTGGACGTCCGGGTGAACCTCTACGTGGAGCGTCCGTCGCAAAAGGCCATCATCATTGGCAAGGGCGGCAGCCGGCTGCGCGAAGTGGGCACCAACGCACGCAAGGGAATCGAGGCGCTCCTGGGAACGCGCATCTACCTCGACCTGCATGTCAAGGTAGCCAAGGACTGGCAGCGGGACCCGAAACAACTGGTCAAGCTGGGCTTCTGAGCCCTGCGACCGGCGGTGGCCTGGGCCGCCCGGCAATTTCCCAGACTGGACCACTAAAATGGACCGGATTCAGAATCTAGAGGAAGGTTCCTTACGTGGGGCGAGGCCGCGAAAAGCGCGAAAACGGAGCTGACGTGTCAGCCGGAGGACCGAGGTCCAGGCACGCGGAAAATGGCACCGTTGGAGCCGCGCGCCACCTGGGACCAGAGCGGGGGATGCCGTTGTGGCTGAAGATCGTCACCGGCATCCTGTCGCTGGCGATGATCGGCGCCCTGGCGTTCGCCGGATTCTGGTTCATCCGGCTGCAAAGCAACATCTCCAAGGCTCCCTTGAACGCGGGCGGCGGAAGTACGGACGCAGCGGTGAGTGACTCGACAGGGCGGATGCAGATCCTGATCCTGGGTTCGGATACCCGCGACGGCCTGAACGGCGACTATGGCACCTCGGATGATTCGAACGGCTACGGCAAGTCCGACGTCATGATGCTGATGGACATCTCCGAGGACAACAAGCGCGTCAGCGTCATCAGCTTTCCGCGCGACCTGCTGGTGGACATCCCGGAGTGCAAGGACGAGAAGACCAAGCAGACATATCCGGCCCGCAGCGGTGTGATGATCAATGAGGCCATGGGCGAGGCGGGTATCGGCTGCGCCGTGGACACCGTCAACAAGTTGACCGGCTTGAAGGTGGACCACTTCATGATGGCGGACTTCAACGCGGTGAAGGAACTTTCCAACGCCGTGGGCGGCGTGGACGTCTGCATCAGCGACGCCGTGTACGACCCCGACTCCAGGCTTCGGTTGCCGAAGGGAACGTCCGCGGTGCAGGGTGAGATGGCCCTGGCCTTCCTCCGCACCCGCCATGCCTTTGCCGACGGCGGTGACCTGGGCCGCATCAAGGCCCAGCAGGGATTCCTCTCCTCACTCACCCGCAAGATCAAGGACGAAGGCACGCTGTCCGATCCCGGCAGGATGCTGAAGATCGCCGACGTCGTGACCCAGAACCTGACCGTGGACGAGGGGCTGGCTTCAGTCCCCACGCTGCTGACCATCGGCAACCGGTTTAAAGACATTGACGTCAGCAAGGTTGCCTTCGTGGCGGTTCCCACCACGCCAGCGCTTGTGGATCCCAACAGGCTGCAGATTGCCGAACCGGCCGGTGCCCAGCTGTTCTCCGCCCTGAAGCAGGACATCGACCTGACCGACCCGACGGCGCCCACCACCCCTGCGCCCACCGAATCGCCCACGCCGGCTCCGACCGGGACGGCAACCCCGGTCCCGCCCTATGACAAAGCGCTCCAGCCTGTCACGGTAGCCAACGGCACGGGCGTTGCCGGCCGCTCCCAGGAGATCGTCCAGGCCCTGATCGGCGGCGGGTTCACCCAGACCGGACGGTTTGAGGCCGCCCCCGTGACGCAGTCCGTGGTCTACTACGGGAACGGCTTCGCGGATGTCGCTGCCGACGTCGCTGCGCAGCTGGGGATCCCCGCAGCCCAAATCCTGCCCGCACCCGCCGTATCCGGCGTCCAGGTGTACCTCGGCACCGACTTCACGTCGGGCACCACCTACGGCGCGGACGTTGCTCTGCCCGACGATATCGTCAACCAGACAGCCGGGGACAGCCTCTGCCAGCAGGCCAACCCAGTGCTTATCGTCGATAACTAGCCGGGACTGGGCCGGGGGCCTGGAAAAACCAGCACTAAATAATCGGGGCCCGCAATCGCGGGCCCCGATTATTTTTTTGGCTGCTACCAGATGCTGACGCGCTCTCCGGGAGCCATCCACATGCCGTCCTCCTCCGTGACCTCGAAGGCTTCATGGAAGGCTTCGAGGTTCTTGGCGATGGCGTTGGTCCGGAACTCATTGGGAGAGTGCGGGTCCGTTGCCAGCCGGCGGATCGCTTCCTCGCCCCGGATCACCTGGCGCCAGCCCGCCGCCCAGGAGGCAAAAAAGCGCTGGTGTCCGGTGAGGCCGTCCAGGACTTCGGGTTCCTTGCCGTCAAGGCTGATCAGGTAGGCCTTGTAGGCGATGGTGAGGCCGGCGAGGTCACCAATGTTTTCGCCGAGGGTCAGCCGGCCGTTGACGTTGTGCCCGGGCGCGGCATAGGGGGAAAGCGCATCGTACTGCGCCACCAGCTTCGCCGTGAGCTGCTCAAAGGCCTGGCGGTCCTCGTCAGTCCACCAGTTCCGCAAGGCCCCGCCGCCGTCGAACTGGGAGCCCTGATCATCAAAACCGTGGCCGATCTCGTGGCCGATGACGGCCCCGATACCGCCATAGTTCACAGCATCATCCGCGTCGGCCGTGAAGAAGGGCGGCTGCAGGATGGCCGCCGGGAACACAATCTCGTTCATCATCGGGTGGTAGTAGGCGTTGACGGTCTGCGGGGTCATCAGCCACTTGTTGCGGTCCACGGGTTTGCCCACCTCGTCAAGGTGTCGGTCGACGTCGGCATTGTGGGCGCGCTCCACGTTGCCCAGCAGGTCAGCCGGGTCGATCTCCACAGCGGAGTAGTCAATCCACTGTTCCGGGTAGCCGATCTTCGCCCGGAACCCCTCCAGTTTCCGCAGCGCCTCCGCCTTGGTGGCCTCGCCCATCCAGCCCACGGCGGTGATGCTCTGCCGGTAGGCCTCAATCAGGTTGGCAACGAGCGTCTGCATCCGGGCCTTGTGGGTTTCCGGGAAATGCCGGGACACGTAGATCTGCCCCACGGCCTCGCCGAGCGCACCCTCCACCACACCCACACCGCGCTTCCAGCGGTCCTTGTTCCGCGGCGTGCCGCTGATGGTGGTGCCGTAGAACGCGAAGTTGGCGTCCACGAAAGCCGAGGACAGGTAGGGCGAGGCCGCGCTGACCACCCGCATGGCGAGCCATTCCTGCCAATGGGCCAAGGGTTCGGACTCAAGGAGCGCTGCCGCCCCCTCGAAGAACGGCGGGGTGCTCACCACGATCTCCTGACGCTTGGCCTCGTCGATGCCGGCGGCTTCGAACCACGTGGAGAGCAACGGGAAGATGGCAGATGCCTCGTCCGCCGTCTTCAGGTTGTACGTCTTTTGCGGATCACGGAGCGTGACGTTGTCCCAGTGGTGGCCTGCCAGTTTGGTTTCCAGCGCCACCACCCGCCCGGCCGCGGCACCCGCATCGGCAACACCGGCCAGATCGAGCATGGTCCTCACATGCGCCTCGTACGCGGAGACCATCGGTGCGAACTTTTCTTCCCGGTAGTAGGACTCGTCCGGCAGCCCGAGCCCGCCCTGTCCCGTATAAAGAAGGACCCGGTCCGGGTTCCCCGCGTCCGGTGCCGGGTAGATGTAGAAAAGCCCCCCAACATCGGCCCGGAACAGCCGGCCCGCCAGGGAAACCAGGTCAGCCACGGAAGTGGTGGAAAAAACGTCCGCCAGTCGCTGGCGGATCGGTTCCATACCCTTGGCTTCGGCCGCTGCTTCGTCCATGAAGCTGCTGTAGAGCCCGCCCACTTTCCGCTCGATACCGCTGGCGGCCTCCCCCTTCGCTGCCGCCTCCTCGATAATGTCGCGGACGGCGATTTCGGAGCCGTCGCGGAGTGCCGTGAAAGTGCCTTCGAGGGGCCGGTCATCGGGAATCTCGGTAACCTTCAGCCACGCCCCGTTCACGTGCTGGTAGAGGTCATCCTGCGGCCGGACGGTGTTATCAAAGGTGGACAGGTCGATCCCCGAAATGGGCACGGAAGCTCCTTTTGATGAAGAGCCGCGGCCAGCGGAATACCGGGCGGCGTCTGCATGGTGGACGTAACGGACGGTAGTGCCCTTTCATCTTACGCACCCGTGCTACCCTCAAATTGTGCGTGCAGAGCTTCTTCTTCTTAGCTGCCGCGGCGAGGCCTCAGACGCGATCTAGCGCAAGGCCCACCCTCGCTGCGGAGTTTGTGTTGCCCGGCCACCCTTTCAAAGAAGAACCACAGAAAAGGCCCCGATAGTAATGCGAAACGCACAGAAGCCCTCCGGAATGCCCGCCCACCGCTACACGCCGTTCCAGGACCAGATCAAAGTTGAGCTGCCGGACCGCACCTGGCCGGACAAGATCATCACCAAAGCCCCGCGCTGGTGTGCAGTGGACCTGCGCGACGGCAACCAGGCCCTGATCGATCCGATGAGCCCGGCACGCAAGATGAAGATGTTCGACCTGCTGGTCCGCATGGGCTACAAGGAGATCGAGGTTGGCTTCCCGTCCGCTTCGCAGACGGACTTCGACTTTGTCCGCCAGCTGATCGAGGGCAACCACATCCCGGACGACGTCACCATCCAGGTCCTGACCCAGGCCCGCGAGCACCTGATCGAACGGACCTACGAGTCCCTGGTGGGGGCCAAACAGGCCATCGTCCACCTCTACAACTCCACCTCCGTGCTGCAGCGCCGCGTGGTGTTCAACCAGGACGAGGATGGAATCCTGGATATCGCCCTCCAGGGTGCACGGCTGTGCAAGAAGTACGAAGAAACCCTCGTGGACACCCACGTGACCTACGAATACTCGCCGGAGTCCTTCACCGGCACCGAGCTGGAATACGCCGTGCGGGTGTGCAACGCCGTCGCCGATGTATTTGAGGCCTCCGCGGACCGCCAGGTCATCATCAACCTGCCCGCCACCGTGGAAATGGCCACGCCCAACGTCTACGCGGATTCCATCGAGTGGATGAGCCGGCACCTGCACCCGCGGGACGGCATCATCCTCTCCCTGCACCCGCACAACGACCGCGGAACCGGCGTTGCCGCGGCGGAACTGGGCTACATGGCCGGCGCCGACAGGATCGAAGGCTGCCTGTTCGGCAACGGCGAGCGGACCGGCAACGTGGACCTGGTCACGCTGGGCCTGAACCTTTTCGTCCAGGGCATCGACCCGATGATCGACTTCTCCAACATCGATGACGTCCGCCGGACGGTGGAGTACTGCAACCAGCTGCCTGTTCCGGAGCGTTCCCCCTACGGCGGCGACCTCGTCTTCACTGCATTCTCGGGATCCCACCAGGACGCGATCAAGAAGGGCTTCGAGGCCCTCGAGCGGGATGCAGCCGCCGCCGGCAAGGACGTTTCCGAGGTCACCTGGCAGGTCCCGTACCTGCCCGTGGACCCCAAGGACCTCGGCCGAAGCTACGAAGCAGTCATCAGGGTCAACTCCCAGTCCGGCAAGGGCGGCGTTGCCTACCTGCTGAAGAACGAGCACAGCCTCGACCTGCCGCGCCGCGCCCAGATTGAATTTTCCGGTGTGATCCAGAAGCGCACGGACACTGTGGGCGGCGAAGTCAGCGGAGCCCAGCTGTGGCAGGTCTTCCAGGACGAGTACTTGCCGTCCGGGAAGACCGACGGGCAGTGGGGACGTTACTCCCTGGGCGGGGTCAAAACGGAAACCGATGACGACGGCGGCATGACGCTGCACGCCTCCCTCACCGTGGACGGGGTGCAGGTCCAGCGGACAGGCAGCGGCAACGGTCCCATTGCGGCGCTGCTGAGCATCCTGCGGGAGGATGGCGTGGACGTCCGGGTACTGGACTACAGCGAGCACGCTCTCTCTGAGGGCGGCAACGCGATGGCTGCCGCCTACGTGGAATGCGCCGTGGGGGAGCGGGTGCTCTGGGGTGTGGGCATCGACGCCAACACCAGCATGTCGTCCCTCAAAGCCGTGATCTCAGCGGTAAACCGCGCCATCCGGGACGCCCAGGCCTGATGCCGGCAGCCAGTGCCGCCCGGGAGGTCCCCGGCGGCACTGGCGCGGGTGCTTCTGCTCCGTGGCACCCGGGGGAACGGTGCCCGCAAACGATGGGAAGATAAGGCGTGGCCCAACACTCTTTCGCCTCCCGCGCGTACCGGGACGACGCCGTCGTCCTCCGTACCCACAAACTGGGTGAGGCGGACCGCATCATTACGCTTCTGACCAAACACCACGGCCAAGTCAGGGCTGTCGCAAAGGGAGTGCGACGGACCAGCAGCCGGTTCGGTGCACGCCTTGAGCCCTTTATGGTGGCGGACCTGCAGCTTGTGTCCGGGAAGACTTTGGACATTGTCACCCAGGCGGTGGCCAAGGGGGCGTATGGCGGAACCATAGCCGCTGACTATGGCCGGTACACCGTTGCCGCCGCCATGACGGAAACGGCCGAGAAACTGACGGACGTTGACGGCGAGTCCGGCACCGCGCAGTACAACCTCCTGGTGGGTGCGCTTGCCTCGCTGAGCCGGGCCGAACACGCCGCCGGGCTGATCCTGGACTCCTACCTGCTCCGGGCACTCGCTACCGGAGGCTGGGCGCCGAGCTTCACGGACTGTGCCCGCTGCGGACTGCCCGGCCCGCACAACGCTTTTTCCGCCCCCCTCGGCGGGATGGTGTGCGCCGGGTGCAGGCCGCCGGGTTCGCCCGCACCGGCGGCAGAAACAGTGGTGTTGCTGGCCGCGCTGCTGACCGGGGAGTGGGCCACGGCGGACGCCTCACTGCCGGCGCACCGCAAGGAAGCCGCCGGCCTGGTGGCCGCGTACCTGCAATGGCATCTTGAACGAGTACTGAAATCCCTCAAACATGTGGAGCGCAGCTGACAGTGGCCCTGGGAAAAAAGAACAACGCCCCCCGAAACCGGACGCACCCCGTGGTCGCCCCCTACCCGCACCCCTCCGGGGCAACGGCGCCGTCCATTCCGTCGGAGTTCATTCCACGCCACGTGGCCATCGTGATGGACGGCAATGGCCGCTGGGCCAACCAGCGGGGGCTGCCCAGGATCGAAGGGCATAAAGCCGGGGAGCCCGCACTCCTGGATGTGATGGCCGGGGCTATTGAGCTGGGCATCGAATACGTCAGCGTCTACGCCTTTTCCACGGAAAACTGGCGGCGGTCCCCGGAGGAAGTGCGGTTCCTCATGGGATTTAACAAGGACGTGCTGCGGAGGCAGCGGAACCAGCTCGACGAATGGGGCGTACGGGTCCGCTGGTCCGGCCGCCGGCCCCGGCTTTGGGGCTCAGTAATCCGCGAACTCGAAGAGGCCGAGCAGTTCACTGCCGGCAACAGCACCTGCACGTTGACCATGTGTGTTAATTACGGCGGCCGCGCCGAGATCACCGATGCCGTCTCCGCCATCGCCGCGGACGTAGCAGCCGGCCGGCTCAAGCCCGGCGCCATCACCGAGCGGACCATCCAGAGATACCTTGACGAACCGGACCTCCCCGACGTCGACCTTTTCCTGCGCAGCTCCGGGGAGCAGCGCCTGTCCAACTTCCTGCTCTGGCAGTCCGCCTACGCCGAGTTCGTGTTTATGGACACCCTGTGGCCCGACGTCGACCGGCGGACCCTGTGGGCAGCCGTGGAAGAGTACGCCCGGCGGGACCGGCGGTACGGCGGCGCGGTTGATGCAGCCAAGCCGGCAGACGCGGATTCCGCCGGGTAGGCCTGCATGCCGGTAGACCTGCCAGGCAGGTCCGCATTCTCCCTGCACGCCCGGCTCGGCTATGCAGGCCCGCCATACGCCCGCAGCCAGCGCGCCAGCCTCGCATAGGCGTCCGCCCGGACGTCGGCCGGGGAGAGGAACACATCGTGCAGCGCGCCGTCGATCCTTTCAACCGTGACGGTGCGGCCCAGGGTTAGGGCCCGCGCCGCGATGACGTTGACGTCGAGTACCGCATCCGTCCGCCGCATTTCTTCTGACCAGAAGAGTCCGTTGGCGCTTCCGCGGGACAGCAGCACCAGGACGGGAACCTCGATGTTGAGGCCGCGTGCCACCTTCGCATGACCGGCGAGCACCGCGCTGAGCCAACCCGCCCGGACGGGAAACGCGAAGGGCGGCCGGTACTGGTCATCCACGGCCCATTCGCCGTCCGCCGCGCTGCTGATAGTCCGCCAGTAGAAGCCGCGCGGCGGCAGCCGCAGCACCGCCTCCGGCCGGAATCGCGCCACCGGCCCCACCATGCCGGATGCCGCCCGCCGCACCAGGGCGCTCCCATGCATCTCCAGCCACGGACTGTTCAGGATGAGCTGCGAGACGGTCCCGGGATGCCGGCTTGCCCACAGAGCCGCAACCAGGCCGCCCGTCGAATGCCCCATCAATGTCAGCGGCAGGGCAGCGCCTTCTTGGCTGATGAGCCGGGACGCCATCTCAATTTCAGCGTCGTAATCGGCCAGGTCCGACACATAGCCGCCCGGCGACCCGGCGCGCAGGCTCCGGCCGTGGTTGTGCATATCCAGGGCGTAAAAGTCGTAGCCGGCGGAGGACCAGAAACGCGCCAGGTCAACGTTGAAGAAATAGTCACTCCAGCCGTGCAGGAAAAGCACAGCCCTGCGTGCCGTCGGGGAGGGACCGGATTCCTGGCCGGACGCCCGCCGACCTGATTCCTGCTGGCCCGGCTCCTGCCGGCCTGGTTCCAGCGGGCCGGATTCCGGCGGCCCCGCCTCCCGCTGGCCGGGCCGGAACCTCACCAAGGTGGCGGTCCTTTCCACACCGTCCTGTCCGGCAGCCGAAAAGGCATAGGACTCGAACTCCTCACCCAGTATGTCCCGCTGCCATGCCATGGCTTTATGCTAATCCGGCTGTTCGTCCCCCTGCCGGTTCGGCCCTGTCCGCTGTGGACCGGAATCGATTTTTTCGTCTCCGTCTGGTTTTGGCCAGGCCCCGTTTTGGTGTGGCGCCGCCAAGACGGAAAACTAGAAGGCATGCGCGTATATCCCACCTTCTTCAAGCTGGCCTTTTCATGGATGGACGCCGAGCGCGCCCACACAATCGGATTCAAGGGCATCAGGTTTGCGCACCGCTCCGGCGCCGGGAAGATCCTGGCGAAACTGACAGCGCCCGCACCGTCACTTCAGACGACGGCGTTTGGCATCACCTTTCCGTCACCTTTCGGGCTTGCCGCGGGCTTTGACAAGGAAGGCCACGGCATTGAAGCCCTCACTCAACTCGGCTTCGGCCACGTTGAGGTGGGCACCATCACCGGCCAGGCCCAGCCCGGCAACGAAAAGCCGCGCCTGTTCCGCCTGATTGAGGACCGCGCCGTCATCAACCGGATGGGATTCAATAACGACGGCGCTACCGCCGTAGCCCCGCGGCTGACGGCCGCGCGTGCCGCACTTCAGCGCAGGCATCCTTCAGTGCGCCCCGTCATCGGCGTCAACATCGGCAAAACCAAGGTGGTGGAACTGGCGGACGCCGTGGAGGACTACCTGGCCAGTGCGCGCGCCCTCGCGCCCGCCGCGGATTATCTGGTAGTCAATGTCAGTTCGCCCAATACGCCAGGACTCCGGCTCCTGCAGGATGTGGACAGCCTCCGCCCGCTGCTCACCGCCGTGGGTGAAGAAGCGGACCGCGCCGCCGGCCGCCACGTTCCCTTGCTGGTGAAGATCGCCCCGGACCTGAGCGACGAGGATATCGACGACGTCGCCCGCCTTGCGCTGAACCTGAAGCTGGACGGCATCATCGCCACCAACACCACCATTGCCCGCACAGGCCTGGCTTCCCCCGCGGAACGGGTGGAAAAATGCGGGGCAGGCGGCCTGTCCGGTGCACCGCTGAAGCAACGCTCCCTCGAAGTGCTGCGGCGGCTCAAAAAAGTCACCGGCGATTCGCTGACCCTGGTGGCAGTAGGCGGAGTGGAGACTGCCCAGGATGTCCAGGACAGGCTCGACGCCGGAGCAACGTTGGTGCAGGGCTACACGGCCTTCCTATATGAAGGACCGTTCTGGGCCGCCCGGATCAACCGCCAGCTGGCGAGGAACCGCCGCGCCTGAGCTTCCCTGGCAGGCCTGGCCCAGTCTTCCTTAAGCACGAAACCCCGGCGGGTCATCCCGCCGGGGTTTCGTTTTGTCGTGGAAGCTGGTGCCGGGCCGGCGTCAGGCCGGGTACTGTCCCCGCTTGACCTGCGGCTTGGGCAGGCGCAGCTTACGGAACTGCAGGGAGCGCATGGAGCCGTACCAGACTGTCCCGCGCTCCACCTCGCCGAACTTCCGGGCCAGCTGGCTGCGAAGCTTGCGGGAGAGGATAAACACGTCGATAAAGACGGCCAGGAACATCACCCAGAAACCGCCCAGGACATAGATCATCATGTCGCTGGACGCCGGGACCACCAATGACACAAGGACAAACACCAGGGCACCGAACATCAGGTATTCACCGAGGCTGAACCGGGCATCAACGTAGTCACGCGCGAACCGCTTCTGAGGGCCCTTGTCCCGCAGCGGAAGGAACTTCTCGTCGCCCGTGTCCAGCGCCTGGCGCATCTTGACCCGCTGGTCCTGGACAGCCTGGCGCTCGGCAGCCTTTGAGGCTTTACGGTCCTCCGGCACCAGCGGGCGCCTGCGGGCCGCTTCCTGCGCCTTGCGCGTTGGGGTGGGGGCTCCCTTGCCAGCTATGCCGCCCTGCCGCGCCGCAGCATCCGCAGCCAGCTGGTCTAATGATTCCTGCGCCGAGGGCGCTTCCTTTTTACGTCCGAACACCTCAACAGAATACCTTGCGGATCGGCGCCGGTTTCCTGCGAACAGACATGCCTGCGGTGACGGCCAATGTGACGAGGGTAATGTTTTTTCCATGACTTCACCCTCACCGGCAACCCCGGACCGTATTAGTGCGGACCAACCCGCCGCCTCCGTCGCAGGCCCGGGCACGGAAGACCTCCGCGCCGCCATAGACCGGACCTTTGACCAGACCCTTGCCCGCCTCAAGGAACTCGTCGCGATTCCCGGTATCGCCTGGCCCAGCTTTGACAGGTCGCCCCTTGGGCGCAGCGCAGAAGCCGTCTCGGTGCTGCTGCGGGACTGCGGGCTCGACGACGTCCGGATCCTGGCCTGTGACAAGCCGGACGGCACTCCCGGCGGTCCCGCCGTCGTCGCCCGCCGTCCCGCCGCTGAAGGCAAGCCGACCATCCTGTTGTACGCGCACCACGATGTCCAGCCCGCGGGCGACGAGTCTTTGTGGGAAACGGAGCCGTTCACTGCAGTCGAAAAGGACGGGCGGCTCTACGGCCGCGGCGCCGCGGATGACAAAGCCGGCATCATGGCCCACATCGCCGCCTACGCTGCCGTGTCCGAGGTGCTCGGCGAGGAGCTTGGCCTGGGCGTTACGTTCTTCATCGAGGGTGAAGAGGAAGCCGGCTCGCCCACCTTCCGGCCTTTCCTGGAGGCAAACCGGGAATTGCTCCGTGCCGACGTCATTGTCGTCGCCGATTCCAGCAACTGGAAGGTGGGCATTCCAGCCCTGACAACCAGCCTCCGGGGGCTTGTGGACGGGACCATCGAAGTGCAGGTCCTGGAGCACGCGGTCCACTCAGGGATGTTCGGCGGCCCGGTACTGGATGCCCCCACCCTCCTGGCACGCCTGATCGCCACCCTCCATGACGACGACGGCAACGTCGCCATTGCGGGGCTCGTCGCCTCCGATACCACCCCAGTGGATTTCCCCGAAGCCGATTACCGGGCCGATGCCTCGGTACTTGACAGCGTCCGGCTGGCCGGCACAGGCAGTATCGCCTCCCGGCTCTGGACCAAGCCCGCGCTGTCAATCATCGGGTTCGACGCGCCGGCCGTGGACGTGGCGTCCAATACGCTGCTGCCCAAGGCGCGGGCCAAGTTCAGCCTGCGGCTGGCTCCCGGGCAGGCGCCCGAAGAAGCGATGCAGGCTGTCCGGAAGCACGTTCAAGCCAACGCTCCGTTCGGTGCGAAAGTCACCTTCACTCCGGGGGAGAGCGGCAACCCGTTCCAGACGGACACTTCCTCAGCGGCTGCAGCCATCGCCATGTGGGCGCTGGGAGAGGCGTGGGGCGTGCCGGCCGTAGAGACAGGAATCGGCGGTTCCATTCCCTTCATTGCCGATCTTACGGAGCTGTACCCCGATGTCCAGATTCTCGTGACGGGTGTGGAGGACCCGGACTCGCGGGCGCACAGCGCCAACGAGTCCCTGCATCTTGGCGATTTCCGGAACGCCATCCTCGCCGAAGCGCTGATGCTTGCAAGGTTGAACAGCGCAGGGCTCTAGGAACCACCGGTTCCGGAGAGGTTCCGCGGGAACAAGAACCGCACTCTCATGGTTACGTCAGGAGTTAGAGCTACAGGTGCGCCACGCGTAGCATGTAGCTATAGCCCATACCGAATCCGTAGGGGCAGGCCACCGTTAGCCGCGGGGCCGCCAGACCGTCCTAAGAAGGTAGGCCAATGAGCACCGCAACTAATGAGAACAGCACCGAGACCACCAGCGCTGCCACTGATGAACTGCCCGTCCACGAGGTCAACCTGACCGACGTCGCCGCAGGCAAGGTCCGCAGCCTCCTTGAGCAGGAAGGCCGCACGGACCTCCGCCTCCGCGTCGCCGTGCAGCCCGGCGGCTGCTCCGGGCTGATTTACCAGCTCTACTTCGACGAGCGTCTCCTTGACGGAGATGCCGTCCGCGACTATGACGGCGTTGAAGTAGTGGTGGACAAGATGAGCGTTCCGTACCTCAGTGGCGCCAGCATCGACTTTGAGGACACGATTGCGAAGCAGGGCTTCACCATCGACAACCCGAACGCCGGCGGCTCCTGCGCCTGTGGAGATTCCTTCCACTAGAAACCGGTTGTTTCGCCTGGTGCCGGCGCCGTGGCCTCCCGCAGCTATTAACTGCGGGAGCCACGGCGCCGACATGTGGGCGAAACGCCCGGGGGAGCGGTAAGCTCTACACCGAGTAGTAAAACTTTTAGTGTGCCCGCGGCGCCGATGGCTGCCCGGACAACAGCAACAAGTAGGAAGGGCCGTCTGTGAGTTCGCAGAACCGAACCGGCAGCCGACGCAAAACGATCACCACGATCTCAAGCTTGGCGATTGCCGGCGCGTTGGTTTTGACCGGATGTTCGCCAGAGGTAGAGAAGGGGTGGCTGCCGACAGAGCGTGGCACCACCAGCAACAGCGACCGCATCATGGACCTCTGGGTCAACTCATGGATTGCCGCCCTTGCTGTGGGCATCATTACCTGGGGCTTGATTGTCTGGTGCCTCGTCGCGTACCGGCGCCGCAAGGGCACCGTGGGGTTCCCGCGGCAGACCAGCTTCAACCTTCCCCTGGAAGTCTTCTACCTGACCATCCCGTTGTTCATGGTCCTGGTGTTCTTCTACTTCACTGACCGCGACCAGCAGGCCATTGATGACCGGTCGCAGCCCGCCGACGTCGTTGTTGACGTACGCGGCAAGCAGTGGTCCTGGGACTTCAACTACAAGTCCGGCGATGTCATCGAAGAAGACGTCCACGAGGCTGGCGTCCAGGCGCACCTCACCGGCAACACGATCGACAAGGAACAGCTGCCTACGCTGTACCTGCCCGTCAACAAGTCCGTTGACCTCGAGCTCAACGCACGCGACGTGCTCCACTCCTTCTGGGTTCCCGCCTTCCTGCAGAAGCGCGACATGATCCCGGGCAAGACCAACTACATCCGGTTTACCCCCACCGCAGAGGGCACCTACGACGGCAAGTGCGCCGAACTTTGCGGCGAGTACCACTCCGAGATGCTGTTCCGCGTCAAGGTGGTGTCGGAAGCTGAATTCCAGGCACACCTGGCAGAGCTCAAGGCATCCGGCAACACGGGCCTCCTCGGTGTGGAGTACGACCGCAACCCGAACCTGAACGAAATTAAGTAAGGGGAGCGACGTGGCTACGTACACTCAATCCGCACCCGCCGGAGCCCTCACCGCTCCCGTGGTTCCTAAATCCAAGGGGCGCATCGTCGTCAACTGGATCACCTCCACCGACCACAAGACCATCGGGTACATGTACCTGATCGCCTCATTTGTGTTCTTCTGCTTCGGCGGCGTCATGGCGCTGCTCATCCGCGCCGAGCTGTTCGAACCCGGCATGCAGATCCTGCAGACCAAAGAGCAGTACAACCAGTTGTTCACCATGCACGGCACCGTGATGCTGCTGATGTTTGCCACCCCGCTCTTCGCAGGTTTCGCAAACGTCATCATGCCGCTACAGATCGGTGCACCCGACGTCGCCTTCCCGCGTTTGAACGCGCTGGCTTTCTGGTTCTTCCTCTTCGGCTCCACCATTGCGGTATCCGGCTTCATCACCCCGCAGGGTGCCGCCTCCTTCGGCTGGTTCGCCTACGCGCCGCTGTCCAACACCACCTTCAGCCCCGGCATTGGTGGTGACCTGTGGGTGTTCGGCCTGGCCCTGTCCGGTTTCGGAACCATCCTCGGCGCCGTCAACTTCATCACCACCATCATCTGCATGCGTGCCCCGGGCATGACCATGTGGCGGATGCCCATCTTCACCTGGAACACCCTGGTCACCGCCATCCTGGTGCTCATGGCGTTCCCGCCGCTGGCCGCCGCCCTGTTCGCACTGGGTGCTGACCGTCGCTTCGGTGCGCACATCTTCGACCCCGAAAACGGCGGTGCCGTCCTGTGGCAGCACCTGTTCTGGTTCTTCGGCCACCCCGAGGTGTACATCATCGCGCTGCCGTTCTTCGGCATCGTTTCGGAGATTTTCCCGGTCTTCAGCCGCAAGCCGATCTTCGGCTACAAGGGCCTCGTGTACGCCACGATTGCCATCGCTGCCCTCTCCGTGACGGTGTGGGCACACCACATGTACGTCACCGGGGCCGTGCTGCTGCCGTTCTTCTCGTTCATGACCATGCTCATCGCGGTTCCCACCGGCGTGAAGTTCTTCAACTGGATCGGCACCATGTGGCGCGGTTCACTGACCTTCGAAACCCCGATGCTCTGGAGCATCGGCTTCCTGATCACGTTCCTCTTCGGTGGCCTCACCGGCATCATCCTGGCCTCTCCGCCGCTGGACTTCCACGTCTCCGACTCCTACTTCGTGGTGGCACACTTCCACTACGTGGTGTTCGGCACCGTGGTGTTCGCCATGTTCGCCGGCTTCTACTTCTGGTGGCCCAAGTGGACCGGCAAGATGCTGAACGAGCGCCTGGGCAAGATCCATTTCTGGATGCTGTTCCTGGGCTTCCACGGCACCTTCCTGATCCAGCACTGGCTGGGTGTTGAAGGTATGCCCCGCCGCTACGCGGACTACCTGGTGGAGGACAACTTCACCTGGATGAACCAGTTCTCCACCGTGGCTTCGTTTGTCCTCGGCGCATCGCTGATCCCGTTCTTCTGGAACGTCTACATCACCTGGCGCAGTGCCGAGAGGGTCCAGGTGGATGATCCCTGGGGCTTCGGCGCCTCCCTGGAGTGGGCCACGTCCTGCCCGCCGCCACGGCACAACTTCACCTCGCTGCCCCGGATCCGTTCGGAGCGTCCCGCCCTTGACCTCCACCACCCCGAGCTTCGACAGTTCCAAACTGTCGAATCACCGGCTCCCGCGGCCCAGGTGCTCGGTAACGCCGACCAGAAGGACACTGCACAGTGAAAATCGAATCTTGGATCTTTGGTTCCGGAGTCTTCTTCTTTGTACCGGTCTCGTTGGTGTACGGGTTCCTCACCGGCTGGGGTGAGTGGGTCGGTATCCTGGGCATCCTCCTGGTCGGTGGCCTCGCCGGCATGATCGGCGGATACCTTGGCTTCACCGGCAAGCGTGTTGGCATGCGTCCGGAGGACCGCAGCGACGCTGAGATCCACGAGGGTGCCGGCGAACAGGGCCACTTCAGCCCCTGGAGCTGGTGGCCGCTGGTTTTGGGCATCTCCTGTGCAACAGGATTCCTTGGTCTGGCGGTAGGCTTCTGGATTGTCTTTATCGCAGCAGGCCTGGCCGTTGTGGCACTCGTAGGCTGGGTCTACGAATACAGCCGCGGAGACCACGCCCACTAGGCATAAAGCAATAAACAACGACGGCGGGCCTCACCTGAAAAGGTGAGGCCCGCCGTCGTTGTTGCATCCTTTGGCAAGTCTGGCAGGGATGGCCTCCGCCGCTGCGGTTCAGTTCGGCGCCAGCGCCGCTACCCGGCGCCCTGCGACTCCAGCAACCTGCCGAGCGTTCGGAGGCTTTCCTGCGCTTTTTCGCGGCCCAGCGGCCCTTCCAGGGCCGAATCCGCGACCCTCAGTTCCACTTCGCAACCATGATGGAAGTCAGCAGTCATCACCTGCAGCAGCGAGCGGGCATCGACGCCCCTGATGCCCGCCTTCGTGATGGTCACGGGAAGCCCGGTCTCAGTAACTGCCCGGACAAATACGGCAGCTGGACGCGCATGCAGTCCGATCGAGGCTGTGACCACGGCCTTCTGAGTTGGCAACGGGACTCCTTCTGTATGACGGCCCCATCCGTCGGATATCGAATTTTTCCTGTCCAATATATCGGCACTTCCCGCTGGTCAACGAAATGCTCCGGTACTGTGGCGCGCAGTGGTCTAGACCTGCCCTAAAATGGCTAGGTGAACTCAATCCAAAGCCCGGTGTTCCGTGGCCGGTAGCGCTGCAGCCATCGCTGGGGAAATCGACCGGTCCAGCGGGACGGCCATCTATGTCCAGCTGCGGGAAATCCTTCGAACCTACATCGTCGAGTCCTGCCGGCCAGGATCGGCGCTGCCCTCGGAACGCGACCTGGCGGAACGGTTCGGCCTCGCCAGGATGACGGTGCGGCAGGCGATCGATGCCTTGGTGGGCGAAGAGGTGATTGAGCGGGTAGTAGGGCTTGGGACCTTTGTACGCAGGCCGAAACTGGACCTGCAGGTCAAGCTGACCTCGTACAGCGAGGAGATGCAGCGCCGCGGGATGGTCCCCGCCGCGAAGGTCCTGAGTTTCGAACAGATTGGTGCCAGTGCCTTCCTTGCCCGCGAGCTCCAGCTGGACGAGGGGACACCGCTGGTCCGGTTCCGGCGCCTGCTGCTGGCGGATGGTGAGCCCATGAGTGTGGACGAGAACTTCATCCCGGCCCATCGGGTTCCGGGCCTGCTGGATGGCGAGCCTCCCACCTCGCTGTACAACGTACTCAATGAACAATACGGCCTGGTGATGGAGTGGGGGGAGGACATGATCGAAGCTACTGCTGCCTCACCCTCCACAGCGCGGCTGCTGAACGTCGAAGTAGGCGCACCGTTGCTGAAGATCCAGCGCCACGCCTTCGTGTCGCGGACCATGGTGGACTATTCCGTGTCCTACTACCGTGCCGACCGGTACAAGCTGTGGGTGCCGTTGCAGCGGCCCGGCGCACGCCGCTCCCGCACCCACTGAACGCAGCTCGCCGACTTGCACTTCCCGCGCAGGCGCCGTGCCTCGGGCACAGCCGCAAATGCACAGTTGGCAGCCGAACACAGAGAAGGCCCGGTCCTTATGGACCGGGCCTTCTCTGTGGGGAAACCAACTGTGCCTAGTGGCTCAGGCTCCTGGCTTCCTCGGGTGCTTCAACTGCCGCATGGCCGTGGCCGTGCGCGGCTTCCAGCTCAGCCGGGGTTGCCGGCGCAACGCGGTCCTCGAAGAACCAGCGGGACAGGAACGCACGACGCTTCTCCTTGCTGGTCACCACACCGTGTTCGTTGGGTACGGCGGGGAGGACCTGAGGCGATTCAAAGCCCACCAGCTTGTAGCGCTTGTACTCGTCCAGCGGTGCGTGCACTTCGATGAATTCGCCGTGCGGGAGGCGGACGATGCGTCCGGTCTCGCGGCCGTGCAGGGCGATCTCGCGGTCCTTGCGCTGGAGTGCAAGGGCAACGCGCTTGGTCACAATGAATGCGATGACCGGTCCGATGAAGAACAGGGCCCGCAGCCAGTAGGTGACGTCGTTGAGCGACACTCCGAAGTGGGTGGCGATGAGGTCCGATCCGGCAGCTGCCCACATCACGCAGTACCAGACGAAGCCGGCCATACCAATGGCTGTCCGTGTGGGGGCGTTGCGGGGACGGTCCAGAACGTGGTGTTCACGGTCGTCCTTGGTGATCCAGCGCTCGATCCACGGGTAGGCGAACATCACCGTGAAAAGGATTCCGGCAGGCACCAGGGCGGGGAGCAGGACGTTGAACGTGAACACGTGGCCGAACCACACCTGCTCCACGTGCCAGTTGCCGAGGGTGCCCGGCATCAGGCGGAGCGCGCCGTCGACAAATCCGATGTACCAGTCAGGCTGGGTACCGGCTGAGACGGGGGAGGGGTCGTACGGCCCGTAGTTCCAGATCGGGTTGATCGTGAAGAAACCGGCCATGAGGGCCAGAACGCCGAAGACGATGAAGAAGAATCCACCGGCCTTGGCGGCGTAGACCGGGCCCAGCGGGTAGCCGACAACGTTGTTGTCATTGCGTCCCGGGCCGGGGTACTGGGTGTGCTTGTGCACAACCACCATAAAGAGGTGCAGGACGATCATGAGCAGGATCAGTGCCGGTACCAGCAGGATGTGCAGCATGTACAGGCGGCTGATGATGGCCGTGCCCGGGAACTCCCCACCAAAGAGGAAGAACGAGATGTACGTGCCGAGCACCGGGATCGACTTGATCACGCCGTCAATGATGCGCAGGCCGTTGCCGGACAGCAGGTCATCAGGCAGGGAGTAGCCGGTGAATCCGGCTGCCATGGCGAGGATCAGCAGTACGCTGCCAACAACCCAGTTCATTTCACGCGGCCTGCGGAATGCGCCGGTGAAGAAAACGCGCAGCATGTGGACTGCGATGGACGCCACGAACAGCAGGGCCGCCCAGTGGTGTACCTGGCGCATGAACAGGCCGCCGCGGATATCGAACGAGATGTCCAGGGATGAGCTGTAGGCAACTGACATCTCGACGCCCTTGAGGGGCACGTAAGAACCGTCGTAATGCGTCTCCGCCATGGACGGATCGAAGAAGAACGTCAGGAAGGTGCCGGAAAGCAGCAGGATGACAAAGGAGTACAGTGCCACTTCGCCGAACATGAATGACCAGTGGTCGGGGAAGACCTTGCGGCCGAATTCGCGGAGGATTCCGGAACCGCCAACACGTGAATCGACAAAGTCGGTGAACCGGCCTGTCTTGGTTTTGGCGACGAAGGTGGGCTCAGCTGTTGATGCTGCGCTCATGCACATCACGCTCCCAGTAACTTGGTCCTACGGGTTCATGGAAGTCGCTGGTAGCGACGAGGTAGCCCTCATCATCAACTGCGATGGGCAGCTGGGGGAGGGGACGGCTGGCGGGGCCGAAGATCACCTTGCACTCCTGCGTGAGGTCAAAGGTGGACTGGTGGCACGGGCACAGCAGGTGGTGCGTCTGCTGCTCGTAAAGAGCAACGGGGCAACCGACGTGGGTGCAGATCTTGGAGTATGCAACGATGCCGTTGTAACCCCACTCCTCGCGGCCCTCGGAAGGGTTCAGGGAGGCGGGATCCAGGCGCATGAGCAGCACAACAGCCTTGGCCTTTTCGTTGAGCTTGCCCTCGTGGAGTTCGTTCAGGCCTTCCGGAATGACGTGGAAGGCAGAACCGATGGTGACGTCGGAAGCCTTGATGGGGGTTCCGTCAGGGTCCCGGGCGAGGCGCTTGAGCTTGCCGTCCTGGGGTGCCCACATGGTGTGGGAGAGTTTGTCGTCCGGACGCGGGCCGAGGTCGCCGAAGATGGCAACCGCAGGCAGCGGCGCCAACGCAACAGCACCCAGCAGGGTGTTCCGGATCAGCGGGCGGCGCTTGATGCCCGTCTCTTCGACGATGTCGTCAACGATCCGGACAGCCGCCTGGCGGTCCTCTTCGTAGCGGATCGCGTGGCGCTCTTCGGAGACTTCATGGTCCGGCATAAGGGCCTTGGCCCAGTGCACGATGCCTGTACCGATGCCGAGCATCGCGAAGGCCGTGCCTATGCCCAGCAGCATATTCTGGAGCCGGATGGAACCAATGGTTGAGTCTTCGCCTCCCAGGTCAATGGCGAAGTACGCCACCAGGAAGATCAGGGTTCCAACAACAGAGATGCCAAATAGTAAGGCGACCTGCCGTTCTGCCCGCTTTGCGGCCTTCGGGTCCGTGTCAGCCAGGCGCAAACGGTGCGGAGGAATTCCAGGATCCTGGAACTTCTCCACCTCATTCTGACCAGCCGTAGCTACGGTGCCCGAGTGGTTCGGACTGCCGTCACTATGGTTGCCCATAATTCGCCTCATCCTTCTCTCGTCCCGGCGGGTGCCGGGTTAGTTTCTAATATCAAGCTGCTGACGGATCAGCAGAAGTGCATTGCCGTAATTAGCGCAGGCTTAGGACGTCCGCGAAGTCAGCCAGATGGTGAAGGCGATGATGACGCCGAGGCCGGCAATCCAGACGAAGAGTCCTTCCGCCACGGGGCCGAGCGAACCCAGTTCGGCGCCGCCGGGGGAGCCGGAGGTTTCGATCTGCTTCAGGAAGGTGATGATGTCGCGCTTGCCTTCGGGCGTGATGTTGGAGTCGTTGAACACGGGCATGTTCTGCGGGCCGGTAACCATGGCTTCGTAGATGTGCTTGCCGGACGTATCCTTCAGCGCCGGTGCAAACTTGCCGCGGGTCAGGGCGCCGCCGGCAGCGGCAGCGTTGTGGCACATGGCGCAGTTGGTGCGGAAAAGCTCGCCGCCGGCAGCAGCGTCTCCCTTTTCGTCGAGCAGGCCTTCTTCAGGGATTGCCGGGCCGGCGCCCAGGGAAGCAACATAGGCTGCAAGCTGGTGGGTCTGTTCATCGTTGAACTGAACAGGCTTTTCCAGCGCCTGGGGGCCATTCATCTGCATCGGCATGCGGCCGGTTCCAACCTGGAAGTCAACAGCAGCAGCGCCGACGCCCACCAGGGACGGACCATCCTTGGAACCGCTGGCGCCCATGCCGTGGCAGGTGGCGCAGTTGGCGGCGAAGAGCTTTCCGCCTTCCTCGGCGTCACTTGTGCTGAACGTGGTGGTGGAAGCCTTGGCCTCGTTGACGGTGGTGGCCACGGCGTACAGCCCGCCAGTGATGAGGAGACCCATCAGTAGCAGGGCAATTGCTGCCAGTGGGTGTCGCCGCTTTTGCGAGAGTGCCTTCACGTGGTGGTTCCTTTATTCGATCCTGGGCGGGCTCCGGGAGCCGCTACCTGAAATTCTGCCTCTTGTAGAAAAAGAATCAAAGCTGGCTACTTGAGGACGTAGATGACCAGGAAGAGGCCGATCCAGACGACATCCACAAAGTGCCAGTAGTACGAGGTGACGATCGCGGATGTTGCTTCGAAGTGCCCGAACTTCTTCGCGGCAAATGAGCGGCCCATGATCAGGAGGAAGGCAACCAGCCCGCCGATCACGTGCATGCCGTGGAACCCGGTGGTCATGTAGAAGGCCGAACCGTAGGCGTTGGAGGAGAGCGAGACGTGCTCGGAAACCAGCATCGCGTATTCAGTGGCCTGGCCGGCGACGAAGAACGCACCCATCAGGAACGTGAGGGTGAACCATTCGTTCATTCCCCAGCGGGCGAACTGGAAAGCCCCGCCAGTTTTGCGCGGCTGGAGCCGCTCGGCGGCGAAGACGCCCATCTGGCAAGTAAAGGAACTGGCCACGAGGACGATCGTGTTAACGAGCGCAAAGGGGAAGTTGAGCTTGGCCGTCTCTTCCGCCCACATCTCGCCGCTGGTGGAGCGCAGCGTGAAGTACATGGCAAAGAGACCGGCGAAGAACATCAACTCGCTGGAGAGCCACACTACGGTTCCAACGGAAACCATATTGGGGCGGTTCAGCGTGGGGTGCGCCGGGGTACTGGGGGCATGGGTCGCAGATGTCACATAGACATTATGTCGGTAAAACTCCGTGCTGCCCAACGCAAACCGGCTTTTCGGGGGACTTTTTCTACAAAGACGCGAAATCAGCCGGAAAAGTTCCCCGGCCCGTTCATATTGGTCAGTCCCTGCCTTCCCTCGGTAGCATCAGCAGGTGACTTCACAGGCATCTGCAGCACCGGCAGGCAACACCTGGCCGCGGCTGATTTCGGCACTGATCAACGGCAAGGACCTGACGGCGGACAGCACCGCGTGGGCCATGGACACCATCATGTCCGGGGAAGCGACGCCGGCCCAGATCGCAGGTTTCCTGGTTGCCCTCAGCGCCAAGGGCGAAACTGTCGATGAGCTGTCCGGCCTGGTGGATGCCATGCTTGCGCACGCCAATCCCGTCTCTATCTCCGGCGAGAAGCTGGACATCGTTGGTACAGGTGGTGACCAACTTAACACCGTGAACATCTCCACCATGGCAGCCCTGGTCGCTGCCGGGGCCGGTGCGAAGGTGGTGAAGCACGGCAACCGCGCGGCGTCGTCGTCGTCCGGCTCAGCGGATGTGCTGGAGGCGCTGGGCGTCCGGCTGGACCTGACCATCGAGCAGGTGGCACGCAACGCCGAAGAGGCGGGCATCACGTTCTGCTTCGCGCAGGTGTTCCATCCGTCCTTCCGGCATACGGCAGTCCCTCGGAAGGAACTGGCCATACCGACTGCCTTCAACTTCCTGGGCCCGCTGACCAATCCTGCGAGGGTGCAGGCTTCGGCAGTCGGCGTCGCCAACGCGCGGATGGCGCCGCTGGTGGCGGGTGTCCTTGCCCGGCGGGGGAGCCGCGGCCTGGTGTTCCGCGGGAATGACGGGTTGGACGAGCTCACCACCACGGGTCCGTCAACTGTGTGGGAGATCCGTAACGGCACCGTAGTGGAGCAGTCGTTCTCCCCGGCGGACCTCGGCATCAAGCTGGCTACGGTGGAGCAGCTGCGCGGCGGGGACGCCCAGGCGAACGCTGCTGTGGTCCGCGAGGTCCTCGCCGGCAAGGAAGGCCCCGCGCGGGACGCCGTCCTCCTTAACGCGGCTGCCGGCCTGGTGGCCTTCGACGCGGTCGCGGAGGGTCCGCTGGTGGAGCGGATGCGGGTTGCCTATGCGCGGGCAGCTGAATCCATCGGGTCCGGCGCCGCGGCTGCGGTCCTGGAGAAATGGGTGTCGCTGACCCGTCCCTGACCGCTTTCTGTGCCTACTGCTCGAAACCGAGGGCGAACGCTGCGTCCAGATCATGCTGGGAGTAGGCGCGGAACGCGATATGCGTTGTGGTGTGGACCACTGCCGGCACCTTGGAGAGCCGGTCTGCGATGACGTCGGCAAGGTCTTCGTGCCGCCGTACGCGTGCCACCGCGATCAGATCCCATTCGCCCGTCACTGAGTAGACCTCGCTGATGCCCTCGATCGCTGAAATCTCCTCGGCGGTTTCGGGAATGCGGGCAGCGTCGGTTTTGATCAGAACGAATGCGGTGATCACGTTTAATCCTTTCGGATCTGTTGCGCCGTAGCAGGGCCCGGCAAGCTTCTCGGTGCTGCCAGCCTATTACATCCGGGCCTGGAGCCGGCGGGACGTTCGCGCCCCGTCAGGTCTTCCGGAGCCGCCGGACTCCTGCCCACGCCAGCCGCCAGCCCAGCAGCAGCAGCCCCAGGCTGAGCAGGGCAACAATAATGAATGGCAGCACCACCGTTTGGTTCGTGAGCAGCCGGAGAACCATACCGCCGGCCAGGGCCCCGAGCCAGACCGCCAGGCCGGTCCGCCGCACTGACAGCGGGTGCCGCCAGGCCCTGGAGGCCACCCAGCCAAGGGCCGCCCCAGCCAGGAACGGCCATGCGGTCAGGAACACGCCGGCCACCACATCGCCCCGTTGATGCGCGTCCCGCCCCACTCCAGCGAACACCAGGATCAGCACGGCGTCCGTGATGGCGGCGGCTGCAATCCGCGGTCTGGAATGGATCTGCAGGGGCTGCTGAATCGGAGGGGTCATGATTTCGAGCCTAGCAATTCGCGGCCGCGCCCGTTGCCCCACCGGAGCGCTCCCTGCCGGCGACAGCCCTACCCCCTTGTGGGCGCCACCGCGGACGCGCAGGATGGATAGCTCGGGAGTGTCCGGAAGGCAGGGTCCATGCGGTTGATTCAGGTAGCTCAGCGCGCCAGCGACCTCGAGCGGGCCGCGGCGTTCTATTCCCAACTGCTTGCCGTCCAGCCCACGGCCGTGTTTGACCCTCCTGGTCTGTTGTTCTTCGATCTTGATGGCCTGCGGCTGCTGCTGGAGCGGGGAGCACCGACGGCGCTTCTCTATCTCGAAGTTCCCGATGTGAGGGAGTCGGTGGAAGAGCTCAAAGGCAGGGGAGTCGAGGTGGTGGCAGAACCCCATGTCATCTTCAGCCACACCGATGGGCTGTTGGCGCCCGCAGGGACGGACGAATGGATGGCCTTTATCCGGGACAGCGAGGGCAACACAGTAGGGCTTGTCAGCCAGCTGCCCATACTGCCGGCACCGCAGAACCGGGACCGCGCGTAAGACCATTGTGCCCTTTGGGTACCGCCACTAGGCTCAAGCCGGAAGGGAGCAACCTATGCCACGCACCATCGGAACGTGCCTCTGGTTCGAGAACGAGGCGGAACAGGCCGCCGAGTTCTACACGTCGGTTTTCGACGACTCCAGGATCCTGAACGTCTCTCGTTTCGAAGGGGTGCCCGGTCCCGAAGGGCAGGCCATCGCCGTCGAATTCGAGCTGGAAGGCCGGGCCTTCACCGCGCTGAACGGTGCCCGGGGTGCCGGTTTCACCGAAGCAGTTTCCTTTGTGGTCGGCTGCGAGGACCAGGACGCGGTGGACCGCTACTGGACGGCTTTGACCGACGGCGGCGGCGAAAGCCAGTGCGGCTGGCTTAAGGACCGTTTCGGTGTGTCCTGGCAGATCGTTCCGTCGGTGCTCAACTCACTTATTGCCGGGCCCGATCCTCTGGGTTCCCAGCGGGCCATGCAGGCGATGCTGGGAATGCGGAAGCTGGACATTGCGGAGCTGCAGAAGGCCTACGACGGCTGACGTTTCCTGGCGCTGCGGCGGACGGCCGGCAGGTAGCATCAGTCCCGATGAACAAACCGCTGTGGATCTGCTGCCTGGTGGGTGCCGCCCTCGGCTTCACCCTGGGGCTGGCTGTCTTTGACAGCCCTTTCATCGGTTTCGCCTTGGGGCTGGGTGTCGGCGCAATGGTGGGCGCCAGCGTCGGGAAGCGGCACTAGGCGGGCGGGGAAGCCGCCTCCGGCGGGGACGAGCCGGGTCAGGCCGGTGCGGCACGGCGATGTCCCAGCGTAGGGAGTGTGAAGTCCGGGCATTCCGGTTCAGTTGACCTCAGCCGGGAACAATGGTGCATCAATGTACGTTTCAATCTCGTCAGAAAAAGAACATCAGGCAAAAACGTCAGAAATGAGAATCAGCCAAGTGGCAACCGATTACGACGAAGTTCGTTCCGACGTCAAGGAATCTCAGGACCGTTCTCTGGAGGCATTGCAGTCTGCGAACGCCCCGGATGCGCGCAGCGTCGTCACCGAACTGGATGAAGCCGATGCCCTCGACGACGGATTGACCCCCGGGGGAGAGATTGTCTCCGAAGAGCTCATCGTCCAGGTCATTCCGCAGGCAGCGGACGAGTTTACCTGCTATTCCTGTTTCCTGGTCAGGCACCGGTCGCAGCTGGCGCGCGAGAGCAATGGCCACTCGTACTGCATCGAGTGCGAAGGCTAAAGCGGACGTTCGCTGCGACCCGCGCTTGTCCTCAAACCGGATCTCCGAGCGGACCGCAAGGTTTGAGTGGGCATCACGCGAGCGAAGCTCCGGTCAACCTCTGGTTGACTGGAGCTTCGTCGATTTCTAAGGGGCAACCGGCGGTAGACGCCCGGCCCGTTGCGGTAGGGGTTGTGAAGGGGTCTGAGAACAGCAGCTTTACATAATGTAGATTATCGGCTCTTTAGCCAGGAGCCGGGAAGGGGCTCCGCCGGCGGTCCGGCCCGGGTGATTCCGGGGCCGGCGCAAAGGCAGGCTGCCACCGACAAATCCGCAGGTCAGCATTGTCTTATCCGGGCTGCTCGTTAAGAATGAGTCAATGACGGTCTATGTGCGATCACTTGAAACTGCTGTCCCGAAAACGATGCTGATCCAGACAGAAGCCCGTGACGTGTTTGCAGCCCAACCAGGTTTGACCAGGCTTGGTTCGCGGCTGGTCAGCACCTGCTTTGACTCCGCCGCCATCGACACCCGTTTCACCGCCGTTGAGGAACTCACCAACGATTTCCGCTCCGACAATCCGCAGTTCTACGACCCCGAGACGGGCCTGCTGCTGAATCCCAGCACCAAGGTCCGCAACGACATTTTCGGCCGGGAGGCCACCAAGCTCTTTGTCGAAGCCGCCCGTGCTGCTGTCGCGGCCGCCCCAGAACTCGATTTACTTGACATAACTCATCTCATCACGGTCTCGTGCACGGGATTCTTCAACCCCGGCCCGGACTACAAGATCGTCCGGGAGCTCGGCCTGGATCCGGCCGTCCAGCGCTACCACCTCGGATTCATGGGCTGCTATGCGGCGTTTCCTGCGCTGCGGGCAGCGAAATTGTTCTGCGACGCGGACCCGAACGCCGTTGTGCTGGTGGTGTGCGCCGAGCTGTGCTCCCTGCACGTCCGCACCTCCAACGACCCGGACACGATTATGGGTTCGGCCCTGTTTGCCGATGGTGCCGCGGCCGCGGTCGTCACAGCCCGGAGCGGTGCAGAGACGCAGTCCCTGCTCCGGCTGGACCACTTCGAGACGGTCCTCACGCCGGTTGGCGAGGACTCCATGGCCTGGAATATTGGCGACCACGGGTTCGAAATGGTGCTCGGAAATTATGTCCCGCACATCATCGATGACCACATCGTGGGCGCCCTGCAGCCCCTCCTGGCGAAGGACCCGGAACTGGCGGCACTCCCCTACGCCTCCATCCGCCACTGGGCCATCCACCCGGGCGGCCGCAGCATCCTGGACAAAGTCCAGTCCCGGCTGGGCCTGACGGATGAGCAGCTGGTCCCGGCGCGCGAGACGCTGCGCAATTACGGCAACATGAGCAGCTCGACGGTGCTTTTTGTGCTCAAGCACATCCTGGAACAGTCTCCTGAGGACGGCGACGAACGGATCTGCTCCATGGCTTTCGGGCCCGGACTCACTGTCGAGACAGGACTTTTCACCAAGCTGCGGCAGGCACCGGCAGGGGCCCGGCGAAGCCACGTGTCCGGGCATGTGGCAGCGGAAGTGCCGGTGTCCTGAACGTCGTGGACCTCCTCATGCGGCAGCGGGCGGTCGACGCTGTGGAACTGATGGACCGGCCAGACTGCGATGCCCGGCTCCTGGACAATACCTACCGCCAGTTTGGCCTGGTCAACCGCCTGCTGTCCGGCTGGCGGAAGCTGTACGTCCGCGAGCTTCGTCCAACCCTGGCGAAAAACACCGCTCCTGCCACGCTGCTGGACATCGGCTCCGGCGGCGGAGACCTGGCGTACCAGCTCGCCGCCTGGGCCCGCCGTGATGGGCTGCCACTGCAGGTCACGGGCATAGACCCCGACGTCCGCGCCGCCGCCTACGCCCGTGGACGTCCGCCCGTGCCCGGCGTTGAATTCCGCCAGGCCCACAGCGCGGACCTGGTCCGGGAAGGACGCAGCTTCGACTTCGTCATCTCAAACCACGTGCTCCACCATCTTTCGGCCGGCGAACTCCAGCAGCTCCTTTCTGATTCAGCCGCCCTGGCCGGCCGCAAGGTCCTCCACAACGACCTTCGGCGCAGCCCCGCCGCCTACGGACTCTTCTTTGCTGCCGCCCTGCCGTTCCGTCATTCCTACATCCGCGTGGACGGATTGACGTCCATCCGCAGGAGCTACACCCCGGCAGAACTGACGGCTCTCGCGCCGCCGGCCTGGACGGTGGAGCCCGCCGCGGCCTTCCACCAGCTCCTGGCCTTGCGCAGGAACTGACGTGGCAACGGACGTCCTGATCATTGGCGGGGGGCCGGTGGGCTTGTACCTCGCAGCTTTACTGCTCCAGGACGGCGTGAGCGTCCGGCTGCTGGAACAGCGGCAAACGAGGAACCTGCACAGCCGCGCCATCGGCATCCATCCACCCGCCCTTGAGGCCTTGCGGAAGGTTCGGATTGCCGATACCGCGGTCAAGGACGGGGTCCGGATCCGGGACGGGATGGCGGTCAGCGGCGGGAAGACCGTAGGCACTATGTCCTTTGGCCGTGTCTCCGAGGCTTTCCCATTCGTGCTTGCGCTGCCCCAGTTCCGCACCGAGCAGCTCCTGGAGGAGCGCGTCTGCCAACTCGACCGCGATGCCGTGGTCCGCGGCGTGCGGGCCACTCAAGTTACAGACGACGGCGGACGGGTCACCGTCGTTGCGCAGACCGGCGGCGTGGACGAGCGGCAGGAGGCGGAGTTCGCCGCGTCCCTCGTGGTCGCGGCCGACGGCGCGCGGTCCCGGGTGCGCGACCTTCTGGGCGTACAGGTGCGCACCAGGAACTACCCAGACCATTACCTTATGGGCGACTTCCAGGACCCGGGGCCTTATGGCGAAAAGGCCGTCCTGTTCCTTGAGCCAGGCGGAATTGTTGAGTCATTCCCCCTGCCGGGCGGTATACGTCGGTGGGTGGTGCGGCTGGGCCGGCCCGCCCGCAACGCCGGACCGGCCCAGCTGGCAGAACTGGTCCGGGACCGGACAGGAATCCTTCCCGACGCGCGCACCGGCACCATGGTGAGCGCTTTCAGCGTTCAATCAGCCCTCACTACCCGGATGGCAGCCGGCCGGGTTGTCCTGATCGGGGATGCAGCCCACGAGATCAGCCCAATCGGTGGCCAGGGCATGAACCTCGGCTGGCTGGACGCCCAGGCCCTCTCCCCCGTCATCCGGTCCGCGCTGGCGGGCAGCGGTAAGGACTGGACGGACCGGCACTTTACGGGGTTCGACGCCAGCCGGCGGCAGGCAGCGATTTTGGCCAGGCGGCAGTCCGAAATCAACATGATGCTGGGCCGCCCGCTGCCGGGGCCCCTGCTGGCACTGCGGAACCTTGGCATCAGTGCGGCGGCAGGCACGCCGGCCGTCAACCGCTGGGTCGCCCGCCGCTTCACCATGCAATAGGCTCCTCAGGATGCAACGAACTAGTGCCCGTCTTAGCACCTAGCGGTAGTAGCAGTCGTAACTGTCCTGGCTGACGATTAACCCTTCACGCACTTCAAACACCGACGACGTCCGGGCCCGGATTACTTCGCCCTGATCCCAGTACCGGAGGTCCATCAGCACCGTCGCGGACCAGTCGGCTTCGACAGCCACCCGGCCGCCCTCACAGGTGGTCCGCCGGACGGCAAACTTCTGCTCCGCCACCACCTCTGAACTGTGGTCCGCTCCGGCCAGGACTTCGGGCAGTGTTCGGATGGAGCCCTCCGGAGCCAGGAGGTGCGGGGCTTCTACCAGGACAAATGATTCAGCAAGGAAAGGCCGGATTTCAGCCGCTCCCCCGCCCGCTTCGAGTACGCGGATGAACCCCAGGACACAATCCAGTGGCGAGGCATCCTGTCCGGAGCTCCTCTGTGGTGGAGTGTCTTTTGCTGAGGTGCCAACGGCCGGGTCGGGCGGCATGGAAGGGGCAGGCATGACATCGACACTAGCCGAGCGTCCGGGCCCCGGCCGGCCGCTAGGCTTTGCTCATGAGCCAGAGCACGCCCGCGACCGACCTCACTGCCGCAGAAATCCGTGAAACCGTGGAGCGGATCCTCGCCGCGGGGACCCTTCCGCCCATCGTGCAGGCGGGCCACCCTGCCCTCCGCCAGCGGGCGGCAGCGTTTGACGGCCAGCTGTCCGGAGAGCTGCTGACCCGGCTGATCAACCTCATGCGCGACGTGATGCACGAGGCGCCCGGCGTGGGCCTCGCAGCACCCCAACTCGGGATACCGCTGCAGCTGGCGGTCCTTGAGGATCAGTTCGACGTCGACCCCGAGGCTGCCGCCCTGCGGAACCGCATCCCCCTGGAATTCCTCGCGATTGTGAACCCCCGCTATACGCCGCTTGGCTCCAGGCTTGATTCGTTCTATGAGGGCTGTCTCTCCCTCAATGGCCTGCAGGCAGTGGTGGCCCGCCACGAAGAAGTCCGCCTCGACTTCCAAACGCCGGACGGAGTGGCCGCGCAACGGGAGTTCTCCGGCTGGCAGGCCCGCATTGTCCAGCATGAGACGGACCACCTTAACGGTGTGCTTTACGTGGACAAGGCCCAGCTGCGGTCACTGAGTAGCAACGCCGAATATGCGGCGCACTGGGCGGAAGCAGGCATCGGGAAGGCCCAGCAGGGGCTGGGGTTCGACGCCGGCCCGGCGGGCATCAGCCGCACGTGACCTTGCCCTGCCTGACACCCACTAAGGAAGGCCGGGCAAGGTCACCCCTAGGATGGTTCCCATGCCCTCCTCCACTGACCTTCCGCTGCTGTGCCCGGTGTGCTCGAATCCGCTGGACCTTCTGGAAACGGATTCGGGCCAGAGCCGCCTGGCCTGCCCCTCGGGCCATAGCTTTGATGCAGCCCGGCAGGGGTATTTCAACCTGCTCGTGGGTAAGGGGACGGCCTTCGAGGCCGACTCGTCCGCCATGGTCCAGGCCCGCTCCGACTTTCTGGGGGACGGCCATTACCGGTCCCTTGCGGACGCGGTGGCAGACGCCGTCGTACCCTTCCTGCCGGAAGACCGCGCGGCCGTGCTGGACTCTGGCACCGGAACCGGCCACTACCTGCGGGTTCTGCTCGATGCTGCGGCAACCCAGGGCCGGAAGGTCGCTGCCCTTGGCCTGGACATCTCAAAATTCGCGCTCCGCCGTGCCGCGCGGCTTAATCCCGAGGCCCTGAACCTGGTCTGTGACATCTGGCAGCCCTTACCCCTTGCGGACGACTCAGTGGATGCCGTCACCGTCATCTTCGCCCCGCGCAACGTCCCGGAGTTCGCCCGTGTGCTCCGGCCGTCCGGGCGGCTGGTGGTGGTCACGCCTCGGAGCGGACATTTAGCCTCCCTTGCCGCGGTAACGGGCATGCTGGGCATCGAAGAGGGCAAGGAAGCGCGGCTCGCGGAAGCAATGGGCGGGTATTTCGACGCCGAAACGACCGTCGTCGTCGACATCCCCTTGAGGCTGACCCGCCTGGAGGCAGCCGCCCTGGCGTTTATGGGACCGGCTGGACACCACCTGGACCGCGACGCCGTTTCTGCCCGGCTTGAGGTGCTGCCCGCACCGCTCATGACGGAAGCGAAGTTCCAGATCATGGTCTTCCGGCCCCGGAAACGCGCCGGTACGTAACGAGTTGGCCACTATCCGGTGGCTGCCCATGTGAGGCAACCCACAGTTGAGTGGGCCGCACTAAGATTGAAGAACAGTTACTGGCGGGCGCTTCCGCGGCTCCCCGTAGCAAAGGGGGAGAACTTGTTCGAATGGCTCGGGGAAAACTGGTGGGCACTGTGGCTCACGGCTTTCCTGGCGTTTGCAGTGATCGAGATGATCACGCTTGACCTCTTTTTTATCATGCTCGGCGGGGGAACCCTGGCCGCACTGGTGGCCGACTTCGCGGGCGCAGACTTCTGGCTTCAGATCGTGGTCTTCTGCGTGGTGTCACTGCTGATGATCGCCTTCGTCCGGCCCGTGGCCCTCGCCCACCTGAAGAAGGGCCCGTCGGACCAGCGCACCAACGTGGACCGGCTGATCGGTGAACAGGCCCTGGTGATGGAGCCCGTGTCCTCCGACGGCGGCCTGGTCAAAATCGGCGGTGACATCTGGACTGCCCGTTCTGCCGGCGGCGTCCTTCCGGCCGGACAAAGAGTTGTGGTTTCCGCGATCGACGGGGCAACGGCAGTGGTGTCCGCCCCGCCCGAAGTGGCGGGCCAGTCCTGATACAGCCTGATCAATTGGGGAACAAGGAGATGTATGGATAACGCCGGAGGAACTGCATTGGCGATAGTACTGGTAGTCCTGATCGTGTTTGTGATTATCGTTTTGGTCCGTTCGGTGCGGATCATTCCGCAAGCGCGCGCCGGCGTCGTGGAACGGCTGGGCAAGTACCAGCGGACGCTCAACCCGGGACTTACCATCCTGATTCCGTTTGTGGACCGGCTCCTGCCGCTGCTGGACCTCCGCGAACAGGTGGTGTCCTTCCCTCCGCAGCCGGTTATCACCGAAGACAACCTGGTGGTCTCCATCGACACCGTGGTCTACTTCCAGGTCACGGATCCACGGGCCGCCACCTATGAAATCGCCAACTACATCCAGGCGGTGGAGCAGCTGACCACCACCACCCTGCGCAACGTCGTGGGCGGCCTGAACCTGGAAGAGGCGCTCACCTCCCGCGACCAGATCAACGGCCAGCTGCGCGGTGTGCTGGATGAGGCAACCGGCCGCTGGGGTATCCGCGTTTCACGCGTGGAGCTCAAGGCCATCGACCCGCCGCACTCCATCCAGGACTCCATGGAGAAGCAGATGCGGGCGGAGCGGGACCGACGTGCCGCCATCCTGACCGCCGAAGGCACCAAGCAGTCCGCCATCCTGACCGCTGAGGGCCAGCGGCAGGCGTCCATCCTGGCGGCGGAAGGCGACGCCAAGGCCGCCATCCTCCGTGCAGACGGTGAGGCGCAGGCCATCCAGAAGGTCTTTGACGCCATCCACAAGGGCAACCCGGACCAGAAACTGCTGGCGTACCAATACCTGCAGACACTTCCCAAGCTCGCGGAAGGCTCCTCCAACAAGCTGTGGATTATCCCCAGCGAAGTCGGCGAAGCCCTCAAGGGCATCGGCAGTGCCCTGGGCGGAACCACCACCGGGACCGGCGTTGCGGGGCTGTTCGATGAGGTGGGCGCCAAGCCTTCCGAGCCCTGACGCCGGGGCCCGGCCAAGCTACCGAAGGGATCCGCAGCTGCTGCGGATCCCTTCCATTTTGGCTGACATGGCATGCCGCGCGTATAATTGGGTATTTGTCTGGCAGGAGTAGATCCGCTGGAACAACCAAGCTTCGCAATGCGTTGAATCTAAAGATGCAGCACAGTGCACAGAGTAGTCCGGAGACGCTTGCGCCGCCGGCTAACGCGGGTTCTACACCGCGAACCGACCAGAGGGAGAAATCATGAGCGATCGCAGCCTGCGGGGCATGCGCCTTGGCGCGCAGAGCATGGAGACCGAGTCCGGAGTCGAGCCGGCTCCGCGCCAGCGCGTCGAGTACCGGTGCGAAGACGGCGAGCAGGTCTTTGTCACCTTCTCCTCCGAAGCGGAGATTCCTCCGGTATGGGTTTCCAAGACCGGCAAAGAAGCGCTCCTGGTTGACGGCGAACGCCCGGACACCAGCAACGATAAAGCAGTCCGCACCCACTGGGACATGCTGCTGGAACGCCGCTCCCTGCCGGAACTGGAGCAGATCCTCGAGGACCGCCTCACCATCCTGCGTGAACGCCGCGGAGAACGCCGCTCCGCGTAATACAGCCTGAATAAAACAATGGGCCGTCCCGCACAGCGTGCGGGACGGCCCATCTGTTTAAGTACTGAAGAAACTACTGCCGGGCTGGCGCCTTTTTGCGGGTGAGGGTGTTCCAGCGCGCCTGCAGGCCCCATTTCGTGACGTTGACCATAGCCTCCACCACAATGTTGCCGCTCATTTTTGAGGCGCCGAGTTCGCGCTCCACGAAGGTGATGGGGCGTTCCTCGATCCGCAGCCCCATCCGGGACACCCGCCAGGCGAGGTCCACCTGGAAGCCGTAGCCCACGGAGTCCACCTGGTCCAGGTTCAGCTTCTCCAGGGTGGTCCTGCGGAAGGCACGGTAGCCGCCGGTGACGTCCTTGATCTTCAGGCCCAGCATCAGCCGGGCATAGGTGCTGCCCACCCGTGAAATGGCCTGCCGGTACAGCGGCCAGTTCGCCACGCTGCCGCCGGGGACCCAGCGTGAACCCATGGCAAGGTCGGCGCCCTGGTCAATGGCCTCGAGGAGCTGGGGAAGCTGTTCAGGCTGGTGCGAACCGTCGGCGTCCATCTCCACCAGCACGTCGTATCCGGCGTCCAGGCCCCACTTGAAGCCGGCAATATAGGCGGCGCCCAAGCCTTCCTTGCCCTTGCGGTGCAGGACGTGGACCTGGGAGTCCTCGGCGGCGATTCCGTCAGCGAGCTTGCCCGTGCCGTCGGGGCTGTTGTCATCCACTACCAGCACGTCCGAGGCTGGCACTGCTGCGCGGAGCCGCTGCAGCGTGATCGGCAGCGATTCCAGCTCGTTGTAGGTAGGGATGATCGTAAGGACGCGCACAGAGAGCCTTCCTGGTGGGAGCAGTCGATGCACACGCAGGCCAAAACGGCCAGCGGGCGCAGCTACCCATTATAGGGCGCCGGATAAGGGGGTCAGGAACGCAGGGCAGGCGCCGCAAACAGCTCCAGGCCGTCCCGCACGGTCTGCAGGCATACCGGGTCCGCGCCGGTGTCCAGCGCGGGCAGCAGGGGCGTGCGGGCCCTCGGATCGGTGCTCCAGGACTGGACCCGTCCGTCCGCCACCTGCACCATCAGTTCCTCGACCTCCCAGACAGCGAAGCTGGCAGGGGCCCCGGGCACCAGCTGCCCCGCCATGGGGTTGGGGTACCGGGCTGCCCGCCATCCTGCCCGGGTGTGTCCCAGGAACGCCGCCCGTGCCGAGATCCGTTCGGCTTCATTGTGGTGCTCCAGGCACGCCCGGACACTGGACCAGGGCCGCAAGGGCGTCACAGGGCTGTCACTGCCAAAGCAGACAGGAACTCCTGCCGAGTACAGGCTCGCGAAGGGGTTCATGGCTTTGCTCCGCTCCCCCAACCGCTTTTCGTAGAGCCCGCCGGCACCACCCCAGGCAGCATCAAAAGCAGGCTGGGCACTGACGGTGACGGAGTAGCGGGCAAGGGTTTCCACCGCCGCGGCATCCACCATTTCCACATGTTCAAAGCGGTGGCCGGCAGCCCTGACCCGCTGCTCCCCCACGTCGGCAGCCGCAAGCTCCAAAGCCTGGAGGGCCGCGTCCAGCCCGGCATCGCCAATAATGTGGAAGCCGCCCTGGATGCCGGCCAGCGAGCAGGCGGCCAGATGGGCTGCGGCCTCCTCCACGCTCAGGTACAGGCTGCCGGTTTCATTCGGGGCGTCGCTGTAGCCGGACCTCAGGGCTGCCGTCCGCGACCCGATGGAGCCATCGATGTTGAGGTCTCCCGCGAGGCCGCGGACACCGGGGCCCAGCTGGCCAAGGATGCTGCGGGCGTGTTCTTCGGATGATGCCAGCTCGCCCCAGTACGGCAGTACTTCGGGCGTGGGGATGCCCTCCCCGGCGCCGTCATTCCAGGTTCGCGCCACGCGGAGGTCCTCGGCCCCACCGATGTGCGGAGCGCCCATCTCCACCAGTGCCACATAGCCGTGGGACGCTGCCTCGGCCAGCGCACGCTGCTGGTGGCGGCGGAGCACCTCATCGGGGAGCCTGCGCGTTGCCTGCCGGGCAGCTGCGTGAGCGGCCCGATTGACCCGAGCGCCGCCGTCGTAACCCTCAAGGCCGCGAAGAGCGGCAGTGCCTGCCAGCGACGGTGAAACCAGCGCGGAATGCACATCAATCCGGGACAGATAGACAGGCCGGCCGCCGGAAGCCCGTTCCAGTTCCTCCGCACTGGGAAGGGCCGCGTCAGCCCAGGTGGTTTCGTCCCAGCCATGACCGAGGATCGGGCCGTCGCCGGGGGCTGCGGCCACAGCGTCCAGGAGCTCCCTGGCCGACGAAACGCGCTCCATCGCCAGGGAATCCAGGGCCAGGCCGGTTTCAGTCAGATGGGCGTGGGAGTCGACGAAGCCGGGCGCAACCAGGGCGCCGCGGAGGTCGATGATCTCCATGGAACTGTCGGCGATGGATGAAGCGGCCTGTTCGGACCCCACCCAAGCCACAGTGTCCCCGTCCACCAGCATTGCGGTGGCAAAGGGGTCTGCTGCCGTGTAGACGGATCCGTTGCGGTAGAGCACGGGGCTGGGGCGGGACTCGGGCGATGATTTCGCGCTGGGCATGGGTAGGCAAACTCCTGGGATTGGGCGGCCGACGGGCAGCCGGCAGGGGTGTCAGAGGACGGAGGAATAGGCCACGACGCCGCGGCGGATCAGTGAGATGGCATCCGAGCACAGGCGCGCAAGGCGGGGATCAAGGCCGGGAATTTTGGCGAGCTGGTCCAGCAGGTCAACCACCTGCTTCACCCACCGGACAAAATCCCCTGCGGCAAGGTCGGTGCCGCTCAGGACGTCCTGCAGGTGCCGGCCACGGGCCCATTTGTAGAGTGGCCACACGAGGCCCAGCTCGGGTTCGCCGGTCAGCGGCAGCTTGTTTTCCTCTTCCACGTCCTCCAGTGCCGACCACTCCTTGACCACGATGTCCACGGAGGTTTCCAGGGAGATGCTGGGCATCCGCAGGCGGAGTCCCCGGTCTTCGCGCTTGGCCTGGTAGACCAGGACGCTGGCAAGGGCAGCGACTTCCGCTGCATCCAGGTCATCAAAGGCGCCCAGCCGCAGGGACTGGGAGATCAGCAGGTCCTTTTCGCCGTAGATCCGGCGCAGCCGCTGGCCGTCGGGGCTGATGAGCAGCCGGCCGTCACCGGCGGGTTCAAGGTAACCGTAGGAGGACAAGACATCACAGACGCGGTCAAATGTCTTGGCGATGGTGTTGGTGCGGCCCTGGATCTGCCGGACCAGCCCATCGGTTTCGCGCCGGAGCTTCCACCAGCGTTCGGACCAGCGGGCGTGGTCTTCCCGTTCGCTGCACCCGTGGCAGGGGTGCGCACGGAGGGCACGGCGGAGGTCCGCGATGCGCTTTTCCTGGTTAGGCAGGGCAGTTGCGAGGCCGAAATCATTGTTGCGGTTGTTGCCGGGGGCAGGAGGACGGTTCTCCCGCAGCGCGTTCCGCATGGAGGAGGCCAGGTCCCGCCGTGACTTGGGGACTTTCGCGTTGAAGGACTTGGGAATGCGGATGCGCGTAATCGGGGTGATGGGACCTTCCAGGTCATCGTTCCCGATCCGGCGCAGCTGGTTGTCAAGCGTCAGCACAGCAGGCCGGGGCTCCCGGCTGCTGTGGTCCGAACTAAGCACAACCGCCGGTCCAGGCGCTCTTCCGCCCGGCACATTGACTACGTCGCCGGGAAGCAAACGGGCCAGCGAATCATCGTTGAGCGACTTGCGGGCCCGTGACTTGGTCCGCGAGGTCACATTTTCGGCGTCGGACAATTCACGGCGCAACCGCGCGTATTCCGTGAAGTCCCCGAGGTGGCAGGTCATCGACTTGGCGTAGCCGGCCAGCGATTCCTCCCTGCTGCGGACCTGCTTTGCCAGGCCCACCACGGAACGGTCCGCCTGGAACTGGGCAAAGGAGGATTCCAGGATTTCGCGGGCCCTGGCCCGGCCGAACTGGGCCAGGAGGTTGATGCTCATGTTGTACGTGGGCCGGAAGCTGGAGTTCAGCGGGTACGTGCGCCGGGACGCGAGGCCAGCGACCGCCGTCGGGTCCGTACCCGGCTGCCAGAGCACCACGGCGTGGCCTTCGACGTCGATGCCGCGCCGACCGGCCCGGCCGGTCAGCTGGGTGTACTCCCCCGCGGTGATGTCCACGTGCGCTTCACCGTTGAACTTGTCCAGCTTCTCCAGCACCACGGAACGTGCCGGCATGTTAACGCCAAGGGCCAGGGTTTCGGTGGCGAAGACAGCCTTGACGAATCCGTCCGCAAAGAGTTTTTCCACCACTTCCTTGAAAGTGGGCAGCATGCCGGCGTGGTGGGCGGCGAAACCGCGGAGCAGCCCGTCACGCCAGGTCCAGAAACCCAGCACGTCCAGGTCGTCCGGCGGGATGTCGTGGCCCGCCTCGTCAACGCGCTGGGCGATGATCCGCTGCTCTTTCTCAGTGGTGAGCCACAGGCCCGAGCCGACGCATTGGGCGACTGCGGCGTCACACCCGGCCCGGGAAAAGATGAAAGTGATGGCGGGCAGGAGGTCCATTTTGTCGAGGCTTGCGATCACCTGGGGCCGGCTGGCCGGACGAACGCCGCGCTCGTCGCCGCCGCGGCCGGGCCTGTCATTGCCGCGCCGGCCCCGCTGCCCCCGACCGGCTGGGCCGCCGGGTCCGGACCTGGCGCGGAAACTCTGCATGCTTTCGCTTCTCGCCACAGTCAGGAGGTCAGGGTTCACATCGAAACCGCGCCCCGCGGCGTTGCCGTCCCTGCTGTCCCTGGCCGGCGCTTCGCCCGGCCCGGCGTCGACGGGCGGAGCGATCTCGTCGAAAGTGGTTTCCCCTGCAAAAAGGTCCATGATCTGCCGGCCCACCATAACGTGCTGCCACAGCGGCACCGGCCGGTGCTCGGAAACAATGATGTCCGTGTCGCCACGGACCGTATCCAGCCAGGCGCCGAATTCCTCGGCGTTCGACACGGTGGCACTGAGTGAAGCCACCTGCACTTCGCTGGGGAGGTGGATGATCACTTCCTCCCAGACGGCGCCGCGGAAGCGGTCTGCCAGGTAGTGCACCTCGTCCATCACCACATAGCCGAGGTCATCCAGGGTGGCGGAATCGGCGTAGAGCATGTTGCGCAGGACTTCGGTGGTCATCACCACTACCGGGGCGTCGCCGTTAATGCTGGTGTCCCCGGTCAGCAGGCCTACCTTCGCGGCACCGTACTTCTCGGTGAGTTCTGTGAATTTCTGGTTGCTGAGTGCCTTGATGGGGGTGGTGTAAAAGGCCTTGAGGCCACGCTGCAGCGCGAGGTAGATGGCGAACTCGCCCACAATGGTTTTGCCGGCCCCAGTGGGTGCCGCCACCAGGACTCCCCTGCCCTCCTGCAGGGATTTGCACGCCTGCCGCTGGAAATCATCCAGTTCAAAGTCCAGGGTCCGGATGAAGGAGCCCAGGTAGGTGGCTGCTTCTGCCCTTCTCTCGGCGCTGGCGCGGTATCTCTCGGCGGGAGAAAGCTCGTCGGGATCGCTGGGTCCGGCGGAGAAAGGACCGGTGGAGAACGGCCCGGTATTGGAGGACATACACCAAGCCTAACGGGCGCCTAGAGGTTCTTCAGCTCACTGCCCGGGGTGGCGATGTCCGCTGTTGCCTCGGTCTCGGCCATTCGCTTCGCCTGGCGGCGCTCACGGCGCTTGTCATTCATGAGGCAGAGGCAAACGGCCAGGAAGAACAGCGCCAGCATAGGGCCGGCAAGATAGAACATGCTCATGGCATCGGCACCAGGCGCTGCCATTGCCGCAAACAGGCACACCAGGAAAACCGTGATCCGCCAACTTTTGACAAGGTGCGCGCCGCGCAGGATTCCGGCTACGTTGAGACCGAAGAGGACAACGGGCAGGAGGAAGGCTATCCCAAACGCGAGCATGAGCCGTGTCACGAAAGAGAGGTACACCTGGGCCGTGATGAAGTTGGAGGCACCAGCGGGAGTGAAGTCCGTCAAGACCCGTACGGCGTTCGGAAGGACCATCCATGCCAGGAAGACGCCGCCAACAAACAATGGGACGGCAGCGGCCACAAAGGAAAGCGCCATGCGCTTTTCCTTCTTATGAAGTCCTGGAACGATGAACGCCCACAGTTGGTACAGCCACACTGGACTGGCCAGGATTAGGCCCATGAAGACCGAAATCTGGATCATCAAGTCAAAAGAACTCGCAACGCCGTCAAAGTTCAGGCTCGCGAGCCGACCTTCTTTCGCGTTGAGGTCGGTAATCGGCTTGATCAGGGCACTCAGCATCGGCTGGTAGAGAATAAAGCCCGCCACCGTACCCAGAACCACGCCTATGGCTGACTTGAACAACCGGTTGCGCAGTTCCCTGAGATGGTCCACAAGGGCCATGCGGCCCTCTGGATTTGTTGGGCGGCCCATCGCTATGGCCATTTGGTGTTAGGCGCGTGAAGACGGCGGAACGTCAGTTCCGTCCGTCGGCTCAGCAGGCTTTGCTTGAGGATGGTTGACAACCCTGCCCTCCACCGGGCCAGCCGTACCTTCAGCTTCCTCGCCCTTGCCGTCTTTCTTCATTTCACGCACCTCCGACTTGAAGATGCGCATGGATTGTCCCAGGCTTCGGGCCATGCCGGGAAGTTTCGGTGCAGCAAACAGCACAAGCGCCAAAACAATGATGATTATTAGATGCCAGCCTTCAAGCCTCATGTTGGGCTCCTTTCGTCTTGATACATCCTACTTCTATGTGAAGTCGAGATCGCCGAGCGCCTGCGGCTGGCCCCGGTCCGTCTTGCGTTGAACCCGCCGGTGGCGGCGTAGTTCCCGCCGGGACGACTTGGATGCCTCGTAATCATGTCGCATGAGTGCGGGCGAGGCAAAAACCGCTGAGCCCGGCTGCGGACCCGCCGGGTCAGCACCGGCCTCCGGCAGTTGAACGGGGGCGAGGTGCCCCAGCATTTCGCCTGCCGCGCTGAGATCCTTGACGGTCGCCATGAACTGGCGGAACAGCCGGAAGCCCAGCAGGACATAAAAAAGCAGCGACAGCGCAACGAGCGCCACCCATATCAGGATCCAGGACCACCAAGGCATGCTGAGAAGTCTAGCCGCCGTACCTTGCCAGGGACGCCGCGAGCCAGCTGCGGGCCGCGTCAGCCAGATCCGCCGGAGCCAAAATGCGGGCGGAACCGCCATGCTGGGCCACGAACATCGGCAGCCACTCGATGTTGCCGAACCGGATTTCAGCCACCAGCCCGCCGTCGTCGAGCTCGGCCGTGCGCTCCGCATAGTAGTCGTCCGCGAGCCCCCTCCCCTGCCGGGTGAGCTGGACGGTGACTACCGTATCGTCGTCGTTAGGTGTGAAGAGCTTGGCCGGAACACCCTTTGAAGGCGTGGTCCCGGCCGGCGCCGGCATGCCGTTGGGGTGAACATCCTGTACCCGGTCCAGGCGGAAATTCCTCAGGCCTTCCACTGCATGGCAGTAGGCCTCGAAGTACCAGGTGTTGTCCACCGAGTAGAGGCGCAACGGATCAACGTCACGCTCGGACACAGTGTCACGCTGCGGGGACAGGTAGGTCAGGCGCAGCTGGGAGCGGGACTCGATGGCCCGCAGCACCGTGGCGTGCGTGGCAGCGTCGGCGGGTGCCACTTCCGGTCCCGCCAGCGAGGCCGCCCGGAGCCCTTCCTCGCCGGCGGCTGCCAGCAGTTTGAGGGTCACCGATTCCAGGGCGCCGCCCTCGGCCACGCCGGGCAGCCCGTTCAGCGATTCCAGCCCGGTCAGCAGGGCGCAGGCTTCCTCGACGGTGAAACGGACGGGCTTCTTGAGGTCCAGGTCCTGAGTGATGTAGACGTGGTCGTTTTCCCACTGGATGTCCAGCAGGTCGTCGGGGTATCCCTCCGGAAGCCCGGAGCAGATAAGGATTTGCAGGTCATCCTCCAACTCCTTCCTGCTGATGCCGAAGCGCTGTGCGACGTCCTGGATATGCAAACCCTGATTGTGCACCAGGAATGGCACCAGCTGAAGCATGCGTTTGAGCTGGTCCTCCGAGGTCCGCACGCGGACGGGCCTGGCAGGCGCGGCAGCGAAACGGAAGGTGGGAACGGGCCCGTCGCTGAAGTCGGCTGCCGCCTGGAGCCTACGCCGCACAGCGCTGGCGAGTTCGGTTGGAGCCACCGCCAGGGCGTCGGGGCCGTAGGAGGCGAGCTCTTCGGCAAGGACCTCCGGGTCCCTGTACTGCACCCTGAACCCCTCGTAGCCGGGTTCAGGCCGGGGCCACGATTCGTCTTCCGGCGACGGGTCCGGTCCCACAGCGCGGTGCCGCAGCGCCAGCAGACGCCCCGCACGGACGTCCACGACGGCGGTGCGCAGCGGCAGTTCAGGGAGCTGTCCCAGTTCCTGCCTGATATTGAAGTCGCGGGGAGGGGTGAATTGCTCCCGGTCCAGGGTTGCCACGGCGCTGGTGAAACGGGAGAGCCGGAAATGGCGGGCCGCCTTCCTGGCACGGTCGTAGCCCATGAGGTACCAGTGTCCGAAGCGGCTGCCGAGGCCCCAGGGCTCCACCGTCCGCTGTTCCTCGCTGCCCGTACTGCCGGCCAGGTAGGTGAAGGTGACCGGGTGCTTGGCATGCATCGCCGCAACGAGGTCGTCGAAGGCCTGGCCCGCGGGCTTGATCCGCGGCTGGACCCCGGGCGGCAGTTGGACGTTGGCGGCCGCGCCGGACGACTGCAGTTTCCGCAGCGCGCTTTGGGCGGCCGTGCCCAGCGCCGCACGCTCCCAAAGCTGGGAGGCCAGGAGCAGGACTGTCCACTCCTCCGGACCGAGGTCCACGTCCGGCAGGCGGTTGGACTCCTTGCCGATCCGGTACCTGGTGGTTGCCGGATCGTCCTCGCTCCAGCCCAGGTCCGTTAAGGTCTCTACCTCAAAGCCGAACTTGCGAAGATCCGCCTTGTCCCGCTCGAACATTCTGCCGAAGGAGACCTCATTGCCGGCAATGCCGCGGTAGACCGTTTCGCGCAGTTCGCTGCGGCGCAGGCCGTACCGGGTGTTGAGCAGTGCGATCAGCAGGTTGAGGAGGCGTTCAGTACGGGATGCGGACACTCAGGTTACGTTACTAAACTCCGGGCCGGAACGCAGGAAGCGCGGCAGCACCAGGACGCTGGGTCCTGTTGCTGCCGCGCTCCTGGCCGTGACGCGGCTGGGGTCAGCGCACTGCTACGAGGTCAACCACGAAGATCAGGGCTTCGTTGGGGGCGATGGCTCCGCCGGCGCCACGGGAGCCGTAGGCAAGCTCGGAGGGGATTTCCAGGCGGCGGCGGCCGCCTACCTTCATGCCCAGGAGGCCCTGGTCCCAGCCCTGGATGACCTGACCAACGCCCACCCGGAAGTCCAGCGGCGCGCCGCGGCCCCATGAGGCGTCGAATTCCTCGCCGGTGGACCAGGCGACGCCCACGTAGTGCGTGGAGACGGTGTCCCCGGCCTGGGCTTCGCGGCCGTCTCCCTCAATGAGGTCGGTGATGACCAGTTCCGTGGGGACGTCGCCCTCAGGAAAATCGATCTCGGGCTTCTGGCGGTCAAATTCCCGCTGTCCAAAAGACATGGTTGCTCCTAAATGTCTGGCAGATGGTGTGCTGCTGTTGGATGCCGCGGCGAAGGCCGGGCCTGTTGCCATTGTTGCTACTTTTTTGCCTTGATCTCAACTACGAAAACGAGAGGGCCCGCCGGCCTTCCTTGGGCGGGCGCGTCGCCATAGCCGAGTGACGAGGGAATGGTCAGTAGAACTTTCGAGCCCACCTTTTGGCCGGATAAGCCCAAGGTCCAACCTTTGATGACTCCCGTGAGCCGGAATTTCATTGCTTCCCCGGTGTCATAGGTAGAGTCAAACTCCTCGCCGCCGTCCCAGCGCCACCCGATGTAGTTCGCCTCGATGGAGTCGCTTTCGCTTAAGACCTCTCCTGTTCCTTCAGTGAGAACTTTAACAGAGAGCCCAGTGGGGGCATCAGTCTTCGGAATTTCCACCGCGGGTGTTCCCTTGTCGTCGAAGGTGACCTTGGGAAGCTTTCCATCCTTATCGAGCTGTTCAGTTTCCTCTGGGCTCAGGAGGCCCGGAAGATCGTTTGCCGACAGCACCTTGATCACCAGCAGCTGGGTAGGCTGGGCCTCACCGCCGGCAGCTGCTGCCTGTCCGGGCACAGCGACAGCCAGGGTGGATCCCACCTTGGCGCCAACGAACGCGTCGTAAATGAACGGGCTGCCGGTTTTTACCTCCTCGTCTAGCGGGAAAGGCTGTGGTTCTTCAGGGAACGTATCCTGCAGCGTCGATCCGTCGCTGCCGTTCACGGCAAGGATGGAGATGTTGGCGATCTGGTTCGCCTTCACTGGTTCACCGCTTCCCTCGGTGACCACTTTGATGGTGGGCTCACCCACTTCCAGCGGCTTGTCGAATTCCACACCAGGGGCCTTCTTGTCCCCGTTATCAGTCAGTTTGAGGGAGTCGAACTTCGCAGTCTCACCGGCAGACTTGCTGGTGGGTTCCGGCTCTGCCGAAGAGCCGCCGCAGGCGGTCAACAGCAGCAGAGCGGGAAGGAGGATTGCTAGTAGTCGGCGCACGTAAGAAAACTTTCGTTGGGGCAAGATGGAGGCGGCGCTCCGCACCTGGGCGGGCATCACCGCTGAAGGGCCGAATTAAAAGCCTCATCCAGAATAGCCCCTGAACCTGAGAGTCAGCCCATAGAGTCCAGCAGGGCATCCACCCGGTCATCAACGCTGCGGAAAGGATCCTTGCACAGAATGGTCTGGTGCGCCCGGTCATTCAGTTTCAGGTGCACCCAGTCCACGGTGTAGTCCCGGCCCAACTCCTGGGCCCGCCGGACGAAATCACCACGCAGTTTCGCGCGCGTCGTTTGCGGCGGTGCGTCGACGGCGTCCTTAATCACGGTATCGTCCACGATCCGCCGGACAGCCCCACGGGACTGCAGCAGGTAATACAGTCCGCGGCTGCGGGAAATGTCGTGGTAGGTCAGGTCCAGCTGGGCTATCCGCGGGGCGTCCAAGCCGAGTCCGTGGCGTTCGCGGTAGTTGTCCATCAGCTTCTTTTTGATGGCCCAGTCGATCTCGGTATCGATGCCGCGCGTGTCACCGCTTTCGATGGCCTTCAGCGTCCGCTCCCACAGGTCGAGGATCAGGGGAACATGCGGGTTGTGGGCGCCGTGCTCTTTGACGAACGCCGTGACCTTGGTGAGGTACTCCTGCTGGATCTCCAGTGCCGTCAGCTGGCGCCCGTTGGCCAGGCGGACCAGTGCACGGCCGCTGAGGTCGTGGGAGATCTCCCGGATGCTGCGGATGGGATTTTCCATCCGCATGTCCCGCATGAGCACTCCTGCCTCGATCATGCGCAGTACCAGGTCCACGGTACCCACCTTCATCAGGGCCGTGGCTTCGGACATGTTTGAGTCTCCGACGATAACGTGCAGCCGCCGGTAGAACTCAGCGTCAGCGTGCGGCTCATCCCTGGTGTTGATGATGGGCCGGGACCGGGTGGTGGCGGAGGAAACCCCTTCCCAGATGTGGTCCGCCCGTTGGGAGAAGGCGAAAGTGGCCCCGTGCGGGGTCTTGAGGATCTTTCCGGCGCCGGCGATAAGCTGCCGGGTGACCAGGAAGGGAATCAGGATCTCGGCGAGCCTGGAGAATTCCCCGCGCCGGGGAATCAAGTAGTTTTCGTGGCTGCCGTAGGAGTTGCCGGCCGAGTCCGTGTTGTTCTTGAACAGGTAGACAGTGCCGTTGAAGCCCTCCGCCGCGAGCCGGGCCTGGGCCTCGTCCACCAGGTCGTCCAGGATCAGTTCACCGGCACGGTCGTGGGCGATCAACTGGGCGAGGTCGTCACACTCGGCCGTGGCATATTCGGGGTGGGACCCTACGTCCAGGTACAGCCGGGAGCCGTTGGTCAGGAAAACGTTGGATGACCGGCCCCAGCTGACCACCTTGCGGAAGAGGTACCGGGCCACCTCCTCCGGGGCAAGAGGCCTCGAATCGGGGCTGGAATACGAAATCCCGAATTCCGTTTCGATACCGAAGATTCTCTTGTCCATGTTTCCTCCTAGGCCAGCAGTGCAGTTAGGTCCGCGTCGTGCAACCGGCGGAAGGCGCGCCGTGAGTCCCGTGAGCTCTCCGACTGCCTGTCCAGGACGGCAACTTCCACCGCCGTGGCAGGCAGCGCCTTCGGCCGGGCATCAGATTCCGTCGCCGGGACGAGGGCGGCCATGGCGAGCCGCAGGGCATCGGCGAAGCTGAGTGAACTGCGCCAGCCTTCATCAATGGCTGACGAGACCTTGTCCGCCTGTCCGCCCATCACGACGAACTGGTGTTCATCCGCGATGGAACCGTCGAAGGTCAGCCGGTAGAGGTGGTCCTCAGCCTGGGTGGGGCCTACCTCCGCTACTGCCAGTTCCACTTCGAAGGGCTTCTGTTCCGCGGTGAAGACGGCGCCAAGGCTCTGGGCGTAAACACTGGCAAGGCCGCGGGCGGTGACGTCCTCACGGTCATAGGAGTAGCCGCGGACGTCGGCATACCGCACGCCGGCCTGGCGGAGGCTTTCGAATTCGTTGTATTTCCCGACGGCCGCGAACGCGATCTTGTCGTAGATTTCGCCGATCTTGTGCAGGGACGGCGAGGGGTTCTCGGCCACCAGCGCGATGCCGTCCGCGCAGCTGATCACGGCGACTGACCTGCCCCGGGCGATGCCCTTCCGTGCGAAATCCGCACGGTCCTTCATCAGTTGCTCAGGTGATACATAAAACTGCTGCGTCATCTCAGGCCTCCCGTCCGGCGTTGGTGCGGGCCTCGATGACGTTTCCGGCCACGGCGGCGAGTTCGTCCTCAGCCACCCGCCGGGCACCTGTCCTGTCCACGGTGTAAATCACGGGCCACAGCTTTCGGACGGTGTCCGGACCGCCGGTGGCGGAGTCGTCGTCGGCCGCATCGTAGAGGGCCTCGACGGCGACGGCGACGGCTTCTGCCGCGCTCAGGTTGGGGCGCCAGAGTTTCTTCAAGGCGCCCCTGGCAAAGACTGAACCGGAGCCCACCGTGTGATGCTCGTGCTCCTCGTACCTGCCGCCCGTGACGTCATAGGAGAAAAGCCTGCCGACGCCGGCGCTGGTGTCGAAGCCTGCGAAGAGGGGTACCACGGCGAGCCCCTGCAGGGCCAGGGGCAGGTTGCCGCGGATCATTGCCCCCAGCCGGTTGGCTTTGCCTTCAAGGCTGAGGAGGGTGCCTTCGATCTTCTCGTAGTGTTCGAGTTCCACCTGGAAGAGGCGGGTGAGGTCGATGGCGATGCCGGCAGTGCCGGCGATGCCCAGGACCGAGTAACGGTCCGCGGGGAAGACTTTTTCTATGTGCCTGCTGGCAATCACGTTGCCCATGGTGGCCCGCCGGTCCCCGGCCATCAGCACACCGCCGGCGTAGCTCAACGCAACGATGGTGGTGGCATGCGGTACCTGCAGCGGAGCGGCGCCGGGCACGCCGGCCTGAAGCCCCTTGTTATAGGGCAGGAGTTCCGGCCGGTCCCGCTGCAGATGTTCCGTGAAGGACGAGGTGGCGTTGGCGGCTACCTGGTTGGCGGTTGATTCCTGCACTCATGCACTCCTTGAACGTAGTTCTTCAACGTCGGTACAGATTCCGGCCGGCCGCGGCTTCCGCCACCCTCCGGTCCGGGTTACTGGCCGCCTTTTTGGACGAAGGCGCGCACGAACTCCTCGGCGTTGGATTCCAGGACTCCGTCGATTTCGTCGAGGAGGTCATCAACGCCTTCGGTGGCGGCTGATGCCTGTGCTTCGGGCGGCGCCGGGGGTGCCTCGGGAATGTCCTCGTCGACCTGGCTGTCGCGCGATTGTGGCTGCTGCTGCTCCTGGCCTGCCATTGTTACCTCTCCCTTTCCTGCCATCGGATCCGGCGGATCCTCCGATATGCCCATCCTGCCACGAAGCGGTCCTTCCGGCGCGGTTTACGCCGCAGGCGGAGTGGTGCTGTGGCCCAGCAACTCCCCGAGGAACGGGCCTGCCTGCCGGTAGCGCTCGAACAACGCTCCGGTCAACGCTTTGGTTCCCCGCAAAGGTTCCCTGGTGGGGACGCGCTGAAGCCTGCCGTAGCCGGGGACGTCGAAGATGACCGAGTCCCAGCTGGCGCCCACCACGTCCTTGCCGAAGCTGCTGATGCACTTGCCGCGGAAGAACGCGCGGGTGTCCGACGGCGGCTGTCCCACCGCCGCCGCTATGACGCCGTCGTCGACGATCCTGTCCATGCGGTTCCTGGCCAGGAGACGGTAGTACAGGCCCTTCTCGGGCCTGATGTCCGCCCATTGGAGGTCGATCAGCCCGAGCCTGGCATCATTCCACTCAAGTCCGTCGCGCTGGCGGTAACCTTCAAGGAGCGAGAGCTTGGCGACCCATTCCACGGAGCTGGCGGCAGCTGCACGGTCGTTGTCCAGCTGGGTAAGGACTGTCGCCCAGCGGTCCAGGACGTCATGGGTGTGCCCGTCGCCGTCCAGTGCGTCACCGACGCCCGTGTCCTGCGCCAGCTTGGCGGCCGCCTCGTGGTACATCCATTGCAGGTCCAGGGCCGTGACGCGCCTGCCGTCCAGCAGCCTCACGGTGGTGGTAAGCGACGTATCGTGGCTTATTGCCTGCAGAGCGGGAACAGGTTCGTGGACCTCGATCTTCGGTGCGAGCCCCGCCTCGATCAGGCTGAGGACCATGGACGTGGTCCCGAATTTCAGGTAGTTGGAGACCTGGCTGAGGTTGGCGTCGCCAATGATGACGTGCAGTCGCCGGTATTTGTCCGCCGTCGCGTGCGGCTCGTCCCTGGTGTTGATGATGGGACGCCTGATGGTGGTTTCCAGGCCCACTTCGGCTTCGAAGAAGTCCGCCCGCTGGCTGATTTGGTAACCAGGGGTGGATGCATCCTGCCCGATTCCCACCCGTCCGGACCCGCAAAGGATCTGGCGGCTGACAAAGAAGGGTGTCAGGCCCCGCACGATGTCTCCGAACGGTACCGACCGCGGCATGAGGTAGTTCTCGTGCGAGCCGTAGGACACCGATTTGTTGTCCGTATTGTTCTTATAGAGGTTCACCGGCGGAAGATCGGGGTCCGCCGCCAGCCGGCGTACCGTGGCAAGCGCGACGAGGTCTCCTGCGGCGTCCCAAGTGACGGCGTCCCGGGGGTTGGTGACCTCGGGGCTTGAATACTCGGGGTGCGCGTGGTCCACGTACAGCCTGGCCCCGTTGCCCAGGACCATGTTCATTAACAGAGTGCCGGACTCGTCCTGCCCGTCGAGCTCCAGTTCCTCCCGGCCGTAGGCCAGGGCGACCGCTTCCGCGTCCAGGACCGGCGGCTGGTCAGTCAACTGGCTGGGGTGCGCCGAGGCCCTGTCCACCGTCCAGCCGCGGGCATCGTGCAGCGGCTCCTCGTCCGTATAGTCCCAGCGGGTTTCGGCCCCGCCGGCGGCACGCTGGCGTGTTACCTGGGCGTAGGCCTGCACCACACGGGCGCTCATCATGGTGGCGTTCGCGGACGGGGCGGTCGGGGCGTGGATGCCGTATTCGGTTTCTGCTCCCATCACACGCATGGGCCCCGCCCGCGGGGAGGGCGCCCCCGACGGCGGGTTCCTGCGCTGCCGTCATAGATACTGCCCTGTGGTCGGCATGGTTTCGATGGACTTTCCTGGCTCTTGGCCGGCTTTGCCCTGGACGATGGTGCGGATGTAGGTGATCCGTTCGCCCTTCTTGCCGGAAATGCGTGCCCAGTCGTCCGGATTGGTGGTGTTGGGCATGTCTTCGTGTTCGCGGAATTCGTCCACCACAGCCCTGAGTAGGTGCTCGATCCGGAGCCCCTTCTGGTGCAGGGTGAGGAGATCCTTGATGGCGTACTTCTTGGCCCGGTCCACCACGTTCTGGACTACGGCACCGGAGTTGAAGTCCTTGAAGTACAGCATTTCGGTGTCGCCGTTGGCGTAGGTGACTTCCAGGAACTCATTCGACTTGTCGGTGGAATACATGGCTTCCACAGTCCGCTGGACCATGGCGTCCACGGTGGCCTGGACGTCGCCGTTGTGCTCGGCGAGGTCGGACTCGTGGAAGGGCAGGTCCGTGGTGATGTATTTGTTGAAGATGTCAGCAGCGGCCTCGGCATCCGGGCGGTGGATCTTGACCTTGACGTCCAGCCGGCCGGGCCGCAGGATGGCGGGGTCGATCATGTCCTCGCGGTTGGACGCGCCAATGACAATGACGTTGTCCAGCCGCTCCACGCCGTCGATCTCGCTCAGCAGCTGGGGCACGATGGTTGTTTCGACGTCGGAGGAGATGCCTGTGCCACGGGTGCGGAACAGCGAGTCCATCTCGTCGAAAAACACCACTACGGGGCTGCCGTCCGAGGCCTTTTCCCGTGCCCGGGAAAAGATGAGGCGGATGTGCCGCTCGGTTTCGCCCACGTACTTATCCAGGAGCTCCGGGCCCTTGATGTTCAGGAAGTAGCTTTTCAGGTCCACGTTTCCGGAGCGCTCGGCGGCGCGGGCGGCAAGCGAATTGGCCACGGCCTTGGCGATGAGGGTCTTGCCGCAGCCGGGCGGGCCGTACAGCAGGATGCCCTTGGGCGCCTTCAGCCCGTGTTCCCGGTAAAGGTCAGGGTGCAGGAACGGGAGTTCCACGGCGTCGCGGATCTGTTCGATCTGCGGCCCGAGCCCGCCGATGTCCTCGTACGTAATGTCCGGGACTTCTTCCAGGACCAGGTTTTCCACCTCGGACCGGGGCACCTTCTCCAGCGCGTACCCGGTCCTGGAATCGATCGAGAGGGCATCGCCCACCCGGAGCTTTTCGGCCAGCAGGGCTCCGGAAAGCCGGACCACCCGTTCTTCGTCGGCCCGTCCCACCACGAGGACGCGGTCGGCTCCGAGCATCTCCTTCAGGGTGGCGAGTTCGCCGGCACGCTCGTAGCCAAGTCCGGCCACGACGAGGAGGGCCTCGTTGAGGAGGACTTCCTGGCCCACTGCCAGCTGGTTGATGTTCACCAGCGGGCTGATGCCCACCCGCATCTTCCGCCCGGCATTAAAAATGTCTACCGATTCTTCCGTGGCGGCCTGCCCGCTGTTGCCCGGAGAGGCCTGCCGCCGGGGGTTCAGCTGAAGAATGGTGCCGAAGCTGTAGGGAGGCTGTCCTTCCTGGTCCAACGCGTTCTTCAGCCGGAGAATCTCGGCCTTCGCGGCTTCAAGCATGGTGACCAGCTTGGTGTTGTTCTGCGTTGCCGCAGCCAACTGGCGGTCGATGTGCCTGAGCTTGTCCCGGAGGATGTTGACCTGGCGGTCGGCAACCGAGAGGTCGTTGGCGGCAGACTGCTCTGCCGGTGTACGTCCGGAGTCCTGGTTTGGCGTCTCCATGATGTATCAGCCCCTTCCTGCGCTTCTATTAAGACCTTAGCCCCAAGATGGCAGGTAGGGATGGAGACTCCCGAAATATGGACTAGATCTTGATCTAAGGTGTGTCCACGACGTTTGTGCCCGCAATCGCGTCCCTGGCGGCGCGCCGGAGCTTCTTGTCCGACACCAGCCGCTCCCCCACGGCGCCGGGTGTCCAGGCGTTGACATCCTCTTCGTTGAAGTCCGTCTTGGAGGGGCGGCGCTTCACCGAAATGCCCGTGACACCGTCGGCCAGCCGGCGCGTGACCAGCAGGAATCCGGTGTGGGCCACCATACGGTGATCCGGGCGGACGGCCAGGCCCTCGAGGTGCCAGCCGCGCACCATGGATTCCCAGGCGTCGGGTTCGGTGAACCGGCCGTCGGCGCGGATGGCCTCGGCCGTCCGGGAGAGCTGGGTGACGGTGGCGACGTAGTTGATCCACACGCCTCCCGGTGCCAGGACCGTGGCCACGGCGTCCAGGCATTCCCAGGGGGCGAGCATGTCCAGGACCACTCGGTCCACCGAGCCGGGCTCCTCGGTCCTGACAACTTCCTCCTGGAAGTCGCCCAGGGTGATCTGCCATGCAGGGTGGGGGCCGCCGAAGATGGTCTCCACGTTGCCGCGGGCGATGTCCGCGAATTCTTCACGCCGCTCGAAAGAATGCAGGTAACCGTTGTCTCCAACCGCCCTGAGCAGTGAGATGGACAGGGCGCCTGAGCCTACTCCGGCTTCAACCACGCGCGCACCCGGGAAGATGTCCGCCATGGTGACAATCTGGCCTGCGTCCTTGGGATAGACAACGGCAGCGCCGCGGGGCATGGAGAGGACGAAATCAGAGAGCAGCGGGCGCAGGGTCTGGTACTGCTGGCCAACGTTGTTGACCACTACCGAACCGTCCACCTTGCCGATGATCTCATCGTGGTTCAGGAAGCCGCGGTGGGTGTGGAACGCGCCGCCGCTTTCAAGGGTGATCGTGTTCATGCGGCCCCGCTCGTCAGTCAGCTGGACGCGTTCGCCTTCCCGGAAAGGACCCCGGCGACGGGCAGCTCCCACCGGCTGCGAGCCTCCGGCGGCAACACCGGATTGGGCTGCTGCGGCGGCTTCGTTGACGGCAGTTTCGCTGCTCATGATTTTCCTCGCTCCTGTAAAACTGTTGTGCCCCGCTGAAGCGCCCCTGAGGACACTGTGGCTTCTGCGGCGGCAATGCACTGCCGGCAGGTAACTCTACCGGTTCCTGCCCTGCGGGCGCCCATCCTGCCGCGGGCGCCTCCCGTTAATGGCGGACAGCACGGCGTCCTGCGACAGCAGTCCCGTCACCTTGCCATTGTGGTCCACGACGGCGTAGTCCCGGCCTTCGAGCTGGGACAGGAAGTGCAGGAGCTCCTGCCCTTTCGACCATTCGGGCACGTAGGCCCCGGCGGCAAGGGGGTAGGACACCGCCGCAAGAGGGGTTGTTCCGGCAGCGGCGGCCGGAACGGATTGCAGGGCAGCTGGATCCACTACGCCTTGCGGGCGTCCGTCTGCGCCGCAGACAACTATGGAGGTGGACGACGGCGCTCCCATCCGGAGAACGTCCTGGACTGACGCCGTGGCTGGCAGCCCAACGGCCGGCGTCGACAATCCTGCCGCGCTGACCAGGTGCAGCCGTCCCCGGAGGGTTCCCTGCTGGATGGCGGCGGAGGCGCCCATCCACAGGAAACCGCCCACCAGGACGGTAATCATCAGGAGGCTGAATTCGGGCGAATTGCCGGCAAGCAGCGGCCGGAGGAGGAACCAGTAGCCGAGGGCGATGACGATAACGCGGCCGCCCCACCCTGCCGCCACCGTGCCCTTGGCCTGGCTGCCGGTGGCCTTCCAGACTACGGATTCCACCAGCCTGCCGCCGTCCAGGGGCAACCCGGGCAGGACGTTAAAGACGGCAATGAGGAAATTGGCCCACATAAAGATGTTGGTAAGGATTTCGGCGACACTGCCCAGGGCGGCACCATTAAGCATCAGCCAGGCGCCGGCGGCCAGGACAAAGTTCGCGGCGGGGCCGGCAAGGGCCACCAGCACCGACCGTCCGGGGGTGGCCGTAAAGCTGTCGAACTGCGTGTGCCCGCCCCACAGGTTGAGCACAATTTTCCGGGTGGGCCAGCCGTAGATTTTGGCCGTCAGGGCATGGGCCAGTTCGTGGACCAGGACCGAGATCAGGAGCAGGACGGCGTAGGCAAAAGCGACGACGTACGCGCTGGCGCCGAGAGCGGGGTTGCCCCGCTCAAGTACCGGCCCGTGAACAATCACCGTGAACGCAGCGATGACGAACCAGGAATACGCCAGGACAACTGGAACCCCGGCAATCCGTCCCAGCGGTATGCCCTCGCGGCGGACCGGGGCGGCCGTCTCAGTCATGGGCAGTCCCCCGGACCCCGGCCCCTTCCAAGGTGACGGACCCGTACCCGGAGGATTCGTACTGGGTGGATCCGTGCTGGCCGGACCCGTCCGAAAGGGAGCGGGCGAGGACCGCATCTTCAAGGTCAGCCAGCGATCGGCCTGCCAGGGACTCCCACAGGACGTACCGTTCGTCCTCGGGCAACGGAACAATATGTGGAATAGCAACGGTGGCAACGCCGGACGCGACAGCAGCCGCCACTCCCGGCGTTGAGTCTTCGAGTGCAACACAGTGCTTGAGGGAAAGGGCCGGATCGGTTTCCTGGAGCAGTTCCACTGCCTTCAGGTAGGCCTCCGGGTGCGGCTTCCCCTGTGCCACCGTATCCCCGGTCACTACAACTTCGAAGTACGGCCGGGGAAGGCTGGCGACAACTTCCCGGGCGAGGGGCCCCTCGGACATGGTGACAAGCGCACACCTCACGCCTGCCTGGTGCAGGTCTTCCAGCAGTTCCCGGGCGCCCGGCCGCCAAGGCACCTGCTGCCGGACGCTGGCCACCACTTCCGCTGTAAGGGTGTCGATAATTTGCCGTATGCCTAGATCGACGCCGGCCTGCTGGAGGATCCCGGCGGAGAACGTCAGCGACTGCCCCACCAGCTGCATGGCCTGTTCGTGGGACCAGGTTCCGCCATGGGCTTCAACCAGTGCGTGCTCGGCCGCGATCCAGTAGGGCTCGGTGTCCACGATGGTGCCGTCCATGTCCCATAGGACTGCTTTGAGCGGGGAAGGTGTGGCTGGCTGTCGCATCCACCCAGTGTACGGGGACAGCCTGGACGGGGCCTGTGGCTACGCCTTCGGCGAATACGGGGCTTTTTACTGCCTTTTCCGGCGCTTCATTCAATGCATCACCCTACTTCTTGGACGTAGGGTGAAGAAATGAATAGCTTCGAGGGAGACACCACCGAACCGGGGGCAGAACCCGTCCGCGAACGGTTCCTGCAGCCTGTGCCTGACGGGCAGCGCGTGACAGTGATGCTTGCCGCCTTTGAAGGCTGGAACGACGCCGGTGAGGCCGCAAGTGACTCGCTGCGGTACCTCAACAAGCTGTGGGGCGGCAAGAAGGTGGCCTCCATTGACGCCGACGAGTACTACGATTTCCAGTTCACGCGCCCCACGGTCCGCAGGAACGCTGCCGGCGAACGCAAAATCAAGTGGCCCTCCACGCGCATCTACAAGGCCAGCGCACCCAATTCGAATGTGGACGTCATTTTCGTCCAGGGCACCGAGCCGTCCTATAAATGGCGGGCGTACACCGCCGAACTCCTGGTCCACGCCGAAGCGCTGAACGTTGACTACGTCATCCTGGTGGGCGCCCTGCTCGCGGATGTTCCCCACAGCCGGCCGATTCCCGTGAGCACCTCCTCCGACGACGGGCCGTTGCGGGAGCGCATGAACCTCGAAGCGTCACAGTATGAAGGGCCGGTGGGAATCGTGGGTGTCCTCTCCGAGGTTTCGCTGCTGGCGGGCATCCCCACGGTCTCGCTGTGGGCAGCCGTACCGCACTACGTTGCCCAGGCCCCTTCGCCGAAGGCGCAGCTGGCACTCCTTCATCGCATCGAGGAGCTGCTCCAGGTGCCCCTGGACACGCATGAACTGGCCGAAGAAGCCGACGCCTGGGAGCGCGGCGTGGACGAACTGGCCACTGAGGATCCGGAAATCGCAGCGTACGTCCGGCAGCTCGAGGAGGCCAAGGACACTGCCGATCTTCCGGAAGCAACCGGGGAGTCCATTGCCCGCGAGTTCGAGCGGTACCTCAAACGGCGGGGCCAGGACCGCCCCTGACGGCCGCTTTCGCTGGCGGCTATAGGCTCTCCCCCCCCGGACCTGCCCGGAGGCAGGCCGGACCGGGTGGGGGAAGGTTCCGTCAGAGGCGGATACCGAGGAGGGCGTCGACGGCGTCCCGCACCAATACCTGATCCTCGCCGCTGGCGGGGGTTCCGGCCAGGTTCGCCTGTGCTGCCCAGCGGGTGACGGCCGCTACGGCCGCGGGGGCGTTGAGGTCGTCAGCCAGGGCCGCGCGCATTTCGGCGATGAGGGCGGAAGCCGAGCCGGCGGGAGCCTGGGCCAGTGCCTGGCGCCAGGCGGCCAGGTCTGCCTTTGCGGCCACGAATCCTTCTTCGGTCCAGGACCAGTCCGAACGGTAGTGGTGGGCGAGGATGGCCAGGCGGATGGCGGCCGGGTCTTCCCCTGCGGCCCGCAGCTTCGACACAAGCACCAGGTTGCCCTTGGACTTGCTCATCTTCTCGCCGTCCAGCCCCACCATCCCGGCATGGGCGTAGTGCTTTGCCAGCGGGACGCCGGCCAGTGAATAGGCATGGCCCGCTCCCATCTCATGGTGCGGGAAGATCAGGTCAGACCCGCCGCCCTGCACAGTGAAGGGCGCGGGCAGGTACTTCTGTGCAATCACCGTGCACTCGATGTGCCAGCCGGGCCGGCCTGCTCCGAGGCTGCCGCCCGGCCAGCTCGGCTCGCCCTCCCGTGCCACCCGCCACAGCAGCGGGTCCAGTGCCTGCCGCTTGCCGGACCTGCCGGGATCCCCGCCGCGTTCGGCGAAAAGCTCCAGCATTTCGCTTTCGGCCAGTCCGGAAATGGAACCCAGGGTCCAGGCGTCCGGTGACACGGACTGCTTGCCGGCCGCCTCGACGTCGTAATAAACATCACCGTCAGGCTCACCATTGGTGCCCTGCACACTGTAAGCCAGCCCGAGGCTGACGAGGCGTTCCACCTCTGGAACGATCAGCGGTATGGATTCGACGGCGCCGACGTAGTGGTCCGGTGCGAGGACGTTCAGGGCCTCCATATCCGTCTGGAAGAGCTCAATCTGGCTCGCCGCCAGGTCCTGCCAGTCCACCCCTGTTGCCGTGGCGCGCTCCAGCAGCGGATCATCCACATCCGTCACGTTCTGGACGTAGGACACGTTATGACCCGCGTCCCGCCAGGCCCGGTTCAGGAGATCGAAGGCGACATAGCTGGCGGCATGGCCCATGTGCGTGGCGTCGTACGGGGTGATGCCGCAGACGTACATCGACGGCCGGCCGTCCACTTCCAGGGCTGCCTCGCGCCCCAGGGCGGTATCGAACAACCGGATGGCGGGCATGCTGCCGGGCACGTCAGGAACAGGGCGGGAGATCCAGGATTTCACACGCCAAGCCTAGTGCTAGGCGCTGATGACATTGAAACCGAGAAGCAGGTACAGGCCGAGGCCCAGGAAGATCCGGTACCAGACGAAGAGGCGGTAGCTGCGGGTGGAGACGAATTTCAGGAACCAGCCGATGATGACGTAGCCCACCACCAGGGCGATGACGGTGGCGAGGGCGGTCTCCGGCAAGCCGTAAGGCCCCGTGATGCCTTCCTTGGAGACCGTCTTGTACAGCTGGAAAAGTCCGCTGCCAAAAACGGCGGGAATCGCCAGCAGGAAGGAGTACCGTGCGGCCGCTTCACGGGTGTAGCCCATCAGGAGGCCGGCGGTGATGGTGCCGCCGGACCGGGACACGCCGGGGATCAGTGCCATGGCCTGAGCGAAGCCATAAAGGATGCCGTGCTTGTAGGTGAGGCAGGTCAGGTCACGTTCCTGCTTGCCCACGGCGTCCGCAACGGCCAGGATCAGGCCGAAGACGATCAGCATGGTGGCGACGACCCACATGCTGCGGAGCACGGACTCGATCTCGTCCTGGAAGAGCAGGCCCAGGACGATGATCGGGAGGCTGCCCAGGATGACAAGCCAGCCCATCCGGGCGTCAGGGTCCTGCCTGGACACCTTTCCGCTGAGTGAGCCGGCCCAGGCCTTGACGATCCGCACAATGTCCCGCCAGAAATAGATGAGCACCGCCGTCTCGGTTCCCAGTTGGGTGATGGCCGTGAAAGCTGCGCCGGGATCCTCGGCATTGGGCAGGAACTGCCCCACAATCCTCAGGTGCGCGCTTGATGAAATAGGTAGAAATTCGGTCAGTCCCTGCACAAGGCCCAGCAGGGCCGCCTCAAACCAGTTCACGCTAAGACCCTACGGCATGGCAGTAGTGGTTCTGCCCGTAAGCTTGCTGCTATGCAGCAGCGTTACGTCGGCAACAGTGGATTGCGAGTTTCCGCCCTTTCCCTTGGCACCATGACCTGGGCCGGCGAGACGGATGAACAGGACGCTTCGGAACTGCTGCGCAACTTCCTTGACGCGGGCGGTCGGCACGTTGACACGGCGGCGTCGTACACGGACGGGCGGTCCGAGGCGATGATCGGTTCCCTGCTGGGCGACGTGGTGGCCCGGACGGAGATTTCCATCTCCACCAAAGCGGGAATGACGACGCCGGACGGCCGGCGCGGCTTGGACACGTCCCGTAATGCGATGCTGAGCGGCCTTGAGGCTAGCCTTGCCAGGCTCGGAACCGACTATGTGGACATCTGGTTCGCGCAGGCCTGGGACGGCAACGTTCCGTTGGACGAGACACTGTCCGCTTTGGAGTTTGCGGTGCGGACGGGCCGGGCCCGCTACGCCGGAGTTTCAAACTTTAACGGTTGGCAGACGGCGAAGGCTGCGGCCACTGCAGGGTTCCCGCTGGTTGCCGCCCAGGCTGAATATTCGTTTTTGCAGCGAAAGCCGGAGGCAGAGCTTATCCCGGCGATCGAGGACGCAGGGTTGGGACTGATGGCTTGGGCGCCGCTGGGGCGTGGCGTGCTGACAGGGAAATACCGCGGCAGCATCCCGTCAGGTTCCCGCGGTGCTTCGGCGGCGGGAGCGGGTTACGTTGAGCCGTATCTTGACGGCCAGGCATCCAGGACTGTTGAGGCGGTTTGCATGGCAGCAAAAGGGCTGGGCCGGACGCCGCAGGATGTGTCCTTGAGTTGGCTGTTGTCGCAGCACGGCGTGGCCACAGCGATTGTGGGGCCCCGGACACCTGCACAGCTAAAGGAGATTGTGGACGCCCAGCTGACACCGCTGCCGCCTGAGATTGCGTGTGCCCTGGAGGACGCTTCAGCCGCCTGCTAGGGGCTTTCGCTGCTCACGGGTCCGCTCGGGGCGCCTTGTTGTCAGACGTTTCGGTCCTCAACAATTTCAAGGTCCTCGTCGTCAACATCGCTTTCTTCATCCTCGTCGTCCTCGTCATCAAAGACCTGGAGCGGCGTGACCTCGTTGTAGGCCTCGTAGAGGGCGTCCTCATAGACTTCAAAGGCATCGGCAACTGCGAAAAACGCCGCCTCCACGGACGGATCACCATCTCCGCGTCGGTTCGATGCTGCTATAAGGTGTTCTTCCAAAGCGGTGGTCAAGGACTGAAGCGCGACACGCGGATCGATGCTCATGACTTCACGTTAGCCGGAAAAGGACGAAAATGGAGAGCAAATGAAGGAACAATTTCTCACCAGCTCGGTCCAGCGGGAACGGGACTATGCGAAGCAGTACGAGTACCTCGTACTGACGGTCAGCCCTGTGGATTCACTGCATGAGGCAAGGCGCCGGCTGGTGGAACACTCCGAATACGGCAAGTGGGAGCTGGAGCGCAGCAAGCTGTACCTGGGCGGAGGCAGGCGGTTCTGGCTGCGCCGCCGCGTCATGCAAGTCCAGCGGACCGTCTAGTTGGGGAGCCTAGCGGCGGTGTAATTAAAAGAGGTCACCCGCCCGGTTGCCTCTATTCTTCGAGCGGACCCAGCCAGGCGTTGGCCACGGTGTTGTGGGCCGACTCGTCGTCGGATGGATGGAACATACCCGCCAGGACGTCCCGGTAGAGCCGTTCGAGTTCGGATCCCCGGAAGTAGCTTGATCCCCCGCTGACCCGGATGGCCAGGTCCACTACGCGCCGTGCCGTTTCCGTGGCGTTGACCTTCAGGCCTACGAGCTTCGGGAACCACTGCGGGCCGTGGCCTGCGAGGTTGTCGACGTCGCCCGCTACGGATGCCAGCTGCGGGTACAGGTTGTCCATGGCCATCGCCGCTTCCGCGACCTTCCAGCGGATATCCGGGTCCTGCGCGTAGCTGCGTCCGGCATTCTTGAAGGAAGTCCGGCGCTTCACCGTCTCAACCCCCACGGCCAGCGCCCGCTCCCCCAGGCCGGTGTAGACGGCGGCCAGCAGTGTCTCGAAGCACGCGAAGATGGCGAAGATCAGCGGGTCCGGGCTGGGACCTACGGGGAGCTTGCGGAAGATCCGGTCTCCCGGGACTGCAACACCGTCCAGGACAGTGGTGCTGGATTGGCTGGCACGCATGCCGAGCGTGTCCCAGTCGTCAAGGATGCCGTAGCCCGGCGTTTCCCGGGTGATGAAACCGTGGACGAGTTCGCCGTCGCCGTCCCTGCCGGAAGCGTCCTTTCCGAAGATTCCCAGCCTCGTCCAGGCCGGCGACAGGCTGGTGAAGATCTTGGTTCCGGTGAAGGTGTAGCCGCCCCCGGGCTGGGGCTGCGCGACGGTGCGGGAGTCGAAGAGGACCGAATCATTGCCGCCTTCGGAGTTGCCGAAGGCGAAGACTTCTCCTTCGGCAGCTTCCTTGAGGACAAAGTCCAGCGAAGCGTCCCCTCGCGCGCCAAGGACCTGCGCGACGCCGGTCCACACCAGGTGCATGTTCACCGCCAGGGCGGTGGCGGGGGCAGCCGTTGCCAGCCTGCGCTGGCACTCCGCCGCCGCCGCGAGGCCAAGTCCCTTCCCGCCGTCGTCCGCGGGGACAAAAAGTTTCAGGTACCCGGCCTCAACAAGTTCTTCCAGGTCCTCCTCGAAGAACGCGTTGTCCCTGTCGTATCCGGCGGCCCTGCCGCGGATCCGTTCCAGCAATTCCTCGGGCAGGATCTCATCCGGGGTCATGGCCACGCTGCTCAGTAGTTGGTGAGCAGGGTGTTGAGCACCCGGGCGCCGAATTTGAGCGAATCCGCGGGTACGCGCTCGTCCACGCCGTGGAACATGCCGGTGAAGTCCAGCTCGTCCGGCAGCATCAGCGGTGCAAAGCCGTAGCCGGTGATGCCGAGCCGGCTGAGGGACTTGTTGTCCGTGCCGCCGGAGAGCGTGTACGGCAGCACCTTGGCGCCGGGGTCCTCCGAGTGCAGGGCATCGATCATGGAGTCCACCAGGTTGCCGGCGAAGGGGACCTCAAGGGATACGTCGTTATGGACGTAGCTGACGTCCACCCCGGTTCCTGCCAGGTCCCGCACGATTTCCAGCACGTGTTCCTCCTGCCCGGGCAAGGTGCGGCAGTCGATGAGCGCCTCCGCGGATTCCGGGATGACGTTGTGTTTGTAGCCGCCCTTGAGAAGTGTGGGGTTGGTGGTGTTCTGCAGGGTGGCACCAACGAAGCGCGCCACCGTTCCCAGCTGGTTCAGCAGGAGGTCCGGGTTGTCGGCGTCGAACTCCACCCCGGTGAGTTCGGTCACGCCGTCTAGGAACTGCCTGGTGGTGGGGGTCAGTTCGATGGGCCACTTGTATTCGCCGATGCGGGTTACGGCTGCCGCGAGGCGGGTAACAGCGTTGTCAGTGTTGATCTGGGAGCCGTGGCCGGCCCTGCCGTGGGCTACCAGGCGCAGCCAGGAGATGCCCTTTTCCGCCGTCTGCAGCAGGTAGGTGCGCTGACCGCCAATGGTTGCCGAGAACCCGCCCACTTCGGAGATGGCCTCGGTGGCACCCTCGAAAAGTTCCGGACGCTTGTCTACCGCATAGCGGGCACCCAATGCTCCGCCCGCCTCCTCGTCAGCGAAGAAGGCAAAGATGATGTCGCGCTTGGGCTTTTTGCCCGTGCGGGCGAAGTTCCGGAGAACGGCAAGGATCATGGCGTCCATGTCCTTCATGTCGACGGCGCCGCGGCCCCAGATGAGCCCGTCTTTCAGTTCGGCGCCGAACGGGTCCACAGACCACTGGTCCTTGAGGGCCGGAACCACGTCGAGGTGGCCGTGGACCACCAGGGCACTGGCCGAAGGATCCTCGCCGGCCATCCGGGTGACCACGTTGGCCCTGCCCGGCGCTGACTCGAAGATCTCGGCTTCCATGCCGACTTCCTCGATGAGCCCGGCAGCATACTCAGCCGCAGCCCGCTCCCCTGGCCCTGTCCCGTCACCATAGTTTGAGGTGTCTATCCGGATGAGCTCCTGGCAGATCCGGACAACTTCATCCTCGGGCAGGACATCAGGCATGTGGAAGCTCCTTACAGGGGAATGACGGGGTGGCGCAGCGCCGATTCGCTGCCCTCAGCCTACCCACTTGGGCCGATTCGATGTTTCAGGAAAGTTCGTGTTAGAGTTTTTCTCGCTGCTTCGGAGAAACGCGAAACGCTGAAAGGCGGAATCGGTTCCCGGATTACCACCTGCGCGGGTGGCGGAATGGCAGACGCGCTAGCTTGAGGTGCTAGTCCTCGAAAGGGGGTGGGGGTTCAAGTCCCCCTCCGCGCACAAAGGGAAGCCCCGGAAAATCAGTGATTTTCCGGGGCTTTTTTGTGTCTCCAGCCACGCGAGACCTGTTTCCAACCACGTCTGGATGAATGTCCGGCGCCCGTCAGGGGGTTGGACGCATGGTAAGTGGCATGGCATGTATTGAGAACCGCAAACGTAGGAACGGCTCGGTGACGTATTACGTCAGGTGGGTCGACCGGGAATCCAAGAGCCGCCTGACTCAGAAGATGGACCGCAAGGAAAGTGCGGAGCTTTTGCTCTTCGTCCTTAGAGCTCATGGCAACAACGTGGGCCCTGCCTTAAAGAGGTTCCCGGGACTGAGCTGTTCCGGCCCTTCGCGGACGCCGGCAAGGCACTCTCAGACCTGCACACCGGATACGAGGCGTTGGAACCGTACCCGCTCAACGAGGTGCCTTCTGGCCTGTCCATGGACCAGGACGACTACGCCCGGTACGCGGTGAAGAAGATGAAGTACTCCGGCAAGGCCGGAGCGTGGGACAAGACAAGAATCACCTACAACTCTCAGATCGCCATTGAAGGCATCCCTGAAGAGGCCCACCGCTACAAGCTCGGCTCGGGCTCGTGCCCTGGACTGGATCCTGGAGCGCTACCAGGTCAAGACGGACAAGGCCTCCGGGATCGTGAACGACCTGGAACGACTGGTCACGTGAGCACGAGCAGCCCCGTTGCATCATCGACCTGATTGGCCGCATCGTGACGCCGAGCCTGGAGACAAACCGCGTCGTGGACGCATTGCCGGAAATCCGGGATCCGCTCTTCAGCCAGGAACAGGGGATAGGCCTACTCATGAGAACGACCTGAAGCTACCATTGTCCTGACTTAGGGAGATGGGTGATGCTCGAAGATGAGGACCTCCTGCAGGCTCTGCGGCGCCACTGGGACAACTCAGGCAGGGACGAGGGCGTAGCACACGAGATTTACCACGATGACGCCGTTCTTGAGTTTCCCCAGTCAGGGGAACGGTTCGAAGGCGTGGAGAACTTCCGCGAATGGCGGCGCCAGTATCCAGCGGTAATCAAGTTCCATACTCGTAGAATCACCTATCGCGCAGATCTTGTCGTTGTGGAGAACCTCATCAGCTACGACGGCGCTCCCTGGATGTTTGCCGTCAACCTATTAGAGTTCCGGGGCGACCGGGTGGCGCATGAGCGGATCTATATCATGGATGGTTGGAGTGCTGCGGAGTGGCGTAGCGCATGGCGCTCTCCTGTTCCTGCAGACCAACCCCCACCGCCCCTGTAGCAACACACCTCCGGCTCGATGCTCCACGGTCGCTTGCTGGCCATCCGGATCAACCCGCACCTCATCAAAGTCTCGGTGATCGCTGCGGTAGTGATCGCAGCCAGCTTGGTCTTGCTCACGCCCAACGGCAGGTCCGCCGAAGTGCTCTCCATCACTGGCCTCATCGCTGCCGCCCGGCTGGCCATAACCGGCGACCTGGCCTGCACGGGATGGCTCATGAAGAACAGCGGCGAGCTCTATGCGCGGTGGCTGGAGCGCCAGTTAATGAGCGGTTAGCGGCGGCCGGCTTTCAGTGTATAAGGCTTAGGCTCAGCAACCACTGAACGGCGGCTTCACGCAGCTTTCGGGAGCGGCCGCGCTTCTCTTGCCGGTCTCCGTCTTGCACTAAGGCGCTAGCTTCCAGACGACCTGACCAGGGCTTCGCGGTAGTGCGCCGGCAATCGCACGATCTCCAGTTCCGAGATGTCAAGAAGGCGGCGGCTGCCTGTCAGTGTGTCCAGGATCCAGAACAATTCCTGGGCCGGGGAATGTGGGTGATGGGGCCGGGCCCGCCAGGTCCGCGTGAACAGTTGGCGAAGGCCTGGTGAACGGCGGCGTGTGGGTTCGGCCGGGCAGGTTCCGTGGCTCTAACGTCGCTGCCATGATCACCCCACATCATAAATTCAGCAGAGCGGCCATCACCGCGCTGGCCATATCCATCCCCGTCGTCCTCCTTTCCCCTGGCGGAGTCTCGACCGCTTCACCGGGTAATCCCGTCCATCAGGAACAGCAGGCGTCTACCCCGGCCCCTGAGCTGGACCTCGGCGCGCCGGGACAGCCCGAGAACCGTACAGTGACAACATTGGCGCCGGGCCTGACCCGGACATCCATCACGCGGGGCACCTCCAACCAGGACTTCTTCTGGACCGCCGAAGTCGCTGTTCCGTCCACCTCACCAGATCCTGACGCCCCCGCATCAGGACTCACCGTCCAGCCGCAGGCCCAGCTCGTCGCCGACAAGCTAAAGGCCGCCGGCGTCGCCGCCAGGGTCGAGCATGTCCAGTCACCCCAGCTGGCTGATGCCGGCGCTGACCTCGGCTACCGGGTCCGTGCCGGACAGTTCGCGACAAAAGCTGACGGAACCGCCGCGGTCGCCCAGATCAGGACGGCAGGCTATGGCTCGTCGGTGATCTACACCGGCTGGGACGGCGACGAGGGCACCAGCGATGACGACCGCGGGCCCTGGAAGCTGGAAGTTCTCACCATCGACCCCAAAGAATTCCGCGGGGACCATACGTCCTCCTTCGGGTCGAACCTTCAGGACCGTGAAACCACCAGCCAGCTTGCTGCCGCGGCGGGAGCAGTCGCGGCAACCAACGGCGGCTACTTTGTCATGGACCCGAACGCCGGCGCCCCGGGCGACCCCGCAGGTGCGGCAGCTCATGACGGCAAGATCCTCAGCGAACCGGTTGGCGACAGGCCCTCGCTGGTCATCGGCGCCAAGAACGAAACCTCGATCCAGCGCCTGAAGTGGGACGGGTCAGTCAGCGCACCCGGAACCGGGGATCAGCTCGCCCTCGACGGCATCAACCGCGTTCCCGGCCTGATCCGCAACTGCGGCGGCACAGACGACAGCCCCACGAGCCTGCCGGTGCACGACTTCACCTGCACCGACGCCGACGAGATCGTCGACTTCACCCCCGAGTTCGGTCCCACCACGCCGTCAGGGCCGGGGCTGGAAGTGATCCTGGACGACCACGGCACGGTCACCTCCGTCAACAACGTCCGTGGCACCACCGTTCCAGCCGGGGGCCAGACGCTGCAGGCCATCGGAGCAGACCCGGACAGGCTCGCCGGCCTCGCCCCCATCGGGTCCAAGCTCAAGATCCAGACGGATCTCCTTGATGCCAGTGGAAAGGCTTTGAAACCCGGCCCCACCGCCGACGTGGTCAACGGCGGTCCGACCCTGGTCGAAAACGGGCAGATCAGCATCACCGCCCGCCGCGACGGCATGGTCCACGCAGGTGACAGCAACAGCTTCTTCTACGGCTGGGCGCACAAGCGCAACCCCCGCACCATTGCCGGTATTGACGCCCAGGGCCGCACCCTGCTGGTCACTGCGGACGGCCGACAGACGACAAGCCTCGGCCTGAGCATCAAGGAAACAGCTGATGTTGCCCGGTCCCTTGGCATGGTCAACGCCATCAACCTCGACGGCGGCGGATCCACCACCAAGGTCGAAAACGGCTACGTCGTGAACTCACCCTCCGACGCCGCGGGCGAACGCCCCGTCGGGGACGCCCTCCTCGTTCTGCCCGGCCGGAAACAGTAATCCCTGGCCTCTATCCACCGAGACCAACGCCCTTCGCCAGCAACGACTCCTTGCAGCACCGACATCATTTATGGAGACATCATGAAGTACACCAAACTGTTGACAGCGGCCGCCTTGACCGCAGGACTGGCCGTGGGATCATCCCTTCCTGCCCAGGCAGCCGACACCAACCCCAACGGCACCGGGAACCATTTCGACCTTGAGGCTCACCGCGGCGGGCTCGGCCTTACTGTGGAATCCACCCTGGCATCCTTTGCGAAAGGCCTCGAGGTAGGAGTCAGTACCCTAGAGCTTGACCTGCAGATCACCAAGGACGGCCGCGAAGTGATCACTCACGACCGGAAGATCAACGGCCAGAAATGCCAGGACACTGCTCCCGTCATCCCTGGGGATCCGCAGTCCCCCTACGTGGGCAAGTACATTAAGGACCTCGCCTTCGATCAGGTCCGCAGCCTCGACTGCGGCTCGCTGACCCTGCCGCAGTTCCCGGGCCAGAAAGCTTCCCCGGGCGCCAAGATGCCCACCCTTGCCGAAGTCTTCGACCTGACCAAGCAGTACCGCGCCACCCAGGTCAAGTTCAACATCGAGACCAAAGTCGAAGCCGGAGCCCCGGAGCAGACGGCCCCGCGCGAACAGTTCGTCAACGTAGCCCTGCGCGAGATCAACGCGGCAAACATGGCCGGACGAGTGTCCATCCAGAGTTTCGACTGGGGCTCGCTGCGCCTGGTCAAGCACCGCCAGCCCGGCCTGCGAACCGTCGCCCTCACCAACAAGGACTTCCTGCAAGCCGGAATGCCAGGCGCCTCCCCTTGGCTGGGCGGCATCGACTCCGACGACTTCGGCGGCGACCTCGTGGAAGCAGCCGCTTCCCTCGGCTTTGACGCCATCTCCCCCGTCCACGGCACGCCACAGAACGGTACCGTCACCGACCCTGGCTACGTTCCTTACGTCACCGCTGACATGGTCAAGCGCGCCCATGCAAAGGGAATGCAAGTCATCCCGTGGACCGTCGACGACAAGCCGACGATGCGTGCACTGATGGACACCGGGGTGGACGGAATGATCACCGACTACCCGGACCGGCTCCGGGACGTCCTCGCGGAGCGGTCCCTGAAGCTGCCCAAGCAGTACACCCTGGAGCCCGAAGCCTCCGCCTGGGCAGCCAGCTGACCCGAGCCGGATAACCACCCGACGCCCCTGTTCCGGATGGCCGGGACAGGACGCTCGGTGGTTGCTCGGCGGCATTTGCGCGTAGGAGCTACCGCCAAAACAGGTACCTGCCACTCGGGTAGCGCTCAGGGATGGGCCGTACCGTTGGGAGCGGAGCCGGCGGCGAAAGTGCGTGTCTGAGACTGTGCGCACTCCCCCAGCCGTCGTCGGCTCCTCTACTCCATGCCACGTGCAAAGGGAGTGTGATGTCTCACATTGGTGCCTTGGGCCCGGGTGGCGGCGTTGACCATGAGACGTGGCCCACTAGCGTAGTCGGGTGCAGAAGTCAGGCGTGTCCAATTACGAGGCCGGGTCGCGGGTCGAATCCCATCGTGCGATCAGGCGCGTCCGGCTCGGCTTCTGCTTCATGGTGGCGTTGCTCGTGGTGGTAGCGGCCCGTGTCGTTGTGGTCCAGGGCTTTGACCCGGAAAGCTTTGCCTCCAAGGCGGCCGACCTGCGGACGCAAGCTTCGGTCCTTCCCTCCGAGCGCGGAGCGATCCTGGATATGAACGGAACGGTCCTGGCCCAAAGCATTGTCCGATATGACATCGTCGGGGCCCCGAACGTCAACACATCCAACGAGACGTTCCGGCGCCTCGCCGACGAAGGCTCCATCCTTGAGGTGTCCCGGGACCAGGGACTACAGGAGCTGGCGGACCTCCTGGACGAACCGGAGCCGGCCGTCCGCGAGCAGCTGAGCGGTGAGGGGCTTTTCACCTACCTGGCCAAGGCCGTCGATCCCGGCTTGGAGAACGAAATCATGAAGTTGGGCGTCCCGGGCGTGGAGTCCCGCCCGGTCAAGAAGCGGGGCTACCCCCAGGGTGCAGTGGCCGGCAGCATCGTCGGGTACACCAATGACAGTGGCGGAGCCGCGGGCCTCGAGTTGACCCTCAACGACAGGCTCGAAGGCAAGGACGGCGAGAGAACGTACCAGATCGGTGCGGACGGCATCATCATCCCGACAGCGCCTTTGAAGGTCTCCCCGGCGACCAACGGCCAATCCGTGAAGCTGACAATCGACACCGACCTGCAGTACGCGGCCCAGCAAGCCATCGAGACGCAGGTCGCGAAACTAAACGCCGACTGGGCTAACATCATCGTGGTCGAGGCTAAAACGGGCAAAGTCCGTGCGATGGCCGAGACAGGCTCGGTCGACCCCAACAATCCCGGAGCCACAGCCGCTGCTGACCGGGGAGCCCGTTCGGTTCAGGCCGCCCTGGAGCCCGGATCCACGGACAAGGCGATCACCGCGGCCGCGGCCATCGAAGAAGGCATCATTTCGCCGGAGTCGCGCCTGGTCATCCCGCCGGGCTACACGGTGAACGGCCAGTTCTTCAAGGACTCGTTCGAGCACGGCACCGAACACCGCACCTTTGCCGGGGTGATCGGCTCCTCGATGAACACTGGCACTGTGATCGTTGGCCAGGAACTGAGCCGGCAGCAGCGCTACGACTACCTGAAGAAGTTCGGCGTCGGCGAGAAGACCGGCATCCCGCTTCCGGGTGAATCCTCCGGGCTGCTGGCACCCCCTGACGAATGGGACGGCCGGCAGGAATTCGCGGTGCTCTTCGGCCAGGGAGTCTCCCAGACACTGCTGCAGACCACCATGGCCTTCCAGGCGATCGCCAACGATGGGCTGCTGCTCAAGCCACAACTGATCGAGTCCTACATCGACCCTGACGGTGCGGAGCACCCGGTCCAGACCGAGCCAGGTGCGCGGGCCATCAGTGAATCCACCGCACGGCAGACCCGCGACATCCTCGAAAGCGTCGTCACCGCCGGCGGCGCGAAAGACATCAAGGTCCCCGGCTACAGGGTCGGCGGGAAAACGGGCACGGCCGAAGCGGTCGCCGACGACGGGATCGGGCTGGACGGGTACACGGCATCGTTTGTCGGTATGGCCCCGATGGATGACCCGGAGTACGTCGTCATGGTCAATGTCCAGAGGCCGCAAGGGAACATCTACGGGATCTCGACCGCCCCGGTGTTCAACAACATCATGGGCAGGGTGCTGACCAGGTTTAATGTCCAGCCTTCCAGGGCCCCGGGGATCAGCCTGCCACAGGAATACTGACCGTCGCTTGGGCTGCGGCAGCAACTGTGCGCACCACGGGCTTGAAATCCACATCATAAGCATGCTTATCATGTGAGCAGCCGAATGCGAACGGCTGCGAACGGGAGAATCGAAGGGCGCGCTCAGCGAACGGGGCGCGCCTTTCCGGCGTCTTCAGGTTCTGTTGCCGGCTGAAGTAGCTAGCCAGGTAAGGGCTTCCTGCTCGTCCACAAAATACCTGACCGGGCAATCAGGCCAAGCGAGTCCACGGAGCCCATGAGCGATGACCTTGTCCACCGGCGAACGGCCGAGAAGGGCAAAGGCAGTGACGGTGGACGCCTCACTGTAAACCGCGACGGCTTCCTTGCTGACAGATTTAACGCCCGTAATTTCCAGGAGAACGGCCACTGGCTTGCCGTCCCCGAGGGCCAGCAACCGGGCACTCGCTAAGCGCCATCAGCGGGGGTGATTCGTGAGTGAGGCTGGAGAACTATCCGGAGGATTCCGGGCCGAACCTGGGTAATGGCGACGTGCGGGACCGGCTCGTCCTCACCTGGCCCCACTTCGCCAACGGTGTCTGTGTCACTGCAAACCCCAGATGCCATGCCACCTGCTTCGAATTGTCAGCCGTGCGACTAAAGAACTGTCGGCTGTGCTCCCCCTGGCCTGGGCTTCTTCAGGCCTTCCGTCACGCTACGGGAAAGATGCGGCAAGGTCGAGCATTAGATCTGGGTCGGAATGAGGCTGCTGTGGCCCCGGATAGCAGCCGTGGCATGTACGAAGACACCAAGGTCTACGTCAGCCAGTCCAAGGCGCGCATCGCCAAGTTCAGCTAACCGAGACCCGGCCCCGCGGCATCGGCCGCCGGGCCGTTCACGCTGGGATTCCGTGGTGCAGTGTGAATCAATTGTTCGGACCTCGCTCAAGGTGCGCTGACCCGTGATAACCGCATCCGCCATGCTGAGGGTGGATGGTTGACCCGGAGGTCAGCGCCTGCACTGATGGTTTTGGGGGAACACAATGAAGCGGATTATCGGAATCATCCTGGCAGCGGTACTTGTCGTGGGGGTTGGTACGTTCTTTGTCGTTCGATCCGCGGAAGACAGGGTGACTGCTGATATGCTTTCCCGCGCCGGGCGATTCGCTATCCCGGCCGACTGGAAGCTGGCCCAGGAGGTTGTTCGGCCCGAGCGGTTCATGTGCATCAGCACGAACCCGTGCCCCAGCCTCTACCGGCAATGGGACACAGGGAAGGAGCTCATGGCAAACAACGTCACGCCCGTCGTGTCGGGTGTTGGCTTCGAGATGAAGGCCGACCGACCTTGTCAGCGGCCATCCAACGCCATCGGCGTCGCCACAATCTGCAGCTCCTCCGGAACTGAGGGTGAGTACAACTACATGCTCAACGTGACCAGCCCTGCCCCGAATGGACCTCAGACCGTCACACTTATCGTCAGACCACTCCAGTAGTCATGCAGCAACCTCACCCAGTAGCGCTGCAGCCAGCTGTGGGGCGACGACGTTGGCGGCCTGGAGGAACTGCCGTGAGCGGCTGCCGGTCCAGGGAAAGCCTGCGGGGAAGCCGTTGAGCGCACCGGCCTGAAAGCTGGCGAGGCGGGCACCGTCGGACTCACGCGTCCAAGTCCGATTGTCACCGTCATTGCGACCGTTCCCGCGGTGGTGGCGCCCCCGGGAGTTCTCTTCGGAGTCGTTGCGCTCGTCATGTCGTTTTTCGGTACCGCCCACCTAGGCATGGCCTGATCCTCATTGCTGGTTCCGCTGTCGGAACCGTTCTGTTCACGGGTGGATGGCTGCTGAGCATCCACGCACTTCGAGGCGAGCTCACGGCCCGAAAGCTCCGAAAAACCAGGGGGCTGCCCAAGCCACGGCACGGCGTGACCGACGACCAGGCCCGCCTCTGTTTTGAGGAACACCCCGGGATCGTGGAGATCACCAGGGAGAATTTCCCCAACAGCACGCGCCCATTCCGGGGCGAGCCGTTCTACCTGCCCAACCAAGAGATACGAGCCTAGAGATGGTCTACGACCGGGAACGGTTTGAACGCGAGGACGCTGTCTAAGCCGAGCACAAGAGGCTGCCGGGGAGAAGCGCCTCCTGCGCAAGACCAGCACCGGTGAACTGCACAGCTACCCGGCCGACGAGATCGGTTTCACCCCCGGGAGCGGACAGGCCCAGGTGAGCACCCGGTGGGGCATGGGAATCATCACGGTCTTCCTGGGGCTCGTCCTGGTTGTCGGTCTGTAGCTTTTCCAGCGTCCTCTGTTGGAGAGCCGGACGCCGGAGTGGCGCGCCCTGTGGCTGATCGGTTTCGCCGGATTCATGACGCTATATACATTCAATCCCGCCCGCGGCGAGTACCGCGCTACCCAGCTGCGCAAGCGACGCGGGTCACCGAAGCCGGGCACCAGCGGCAGGGTGGACATCAACCTCCCGGAGCTTGGCCAACAACGTCCAGACGACTCCCGGTAGGATTCGATTGATGTTCAGACGAGACAAGCAGTTCCGCAAGCATGATGCCCACGGAGTACACATCGCTGCGTGCATCAGCGGGCTTGCCCAGCCGGACGGCAGTTCCTACGACCCAAGCAGCTTCAATGTGCGCCAGTTCGAGGAGCAGTACGGACCCGGCGGCGTGCCGGACGGATGGTCGATGGCCGCCACGACCCCCGTGCAAAGCCCCGGACTGATCCTGGCTCTTGGTGTATTCACGGCCCTCATGTCCCTCGGCATGATCTTCGTTGGCTCGCTGGCCATCGGCTCAGGAAAGGAACTGGGCACAATCGTGCTCGGTCTCGGAGCAGGGGGTGGTGCGCTGGCAATGTCGGTCCAAGCATTCAGAATCGCCGCGAAACGCCGGCGCTGGCTACGGATCCAGCAGGACAACCCAGAGCAGGAGAAGTGATGGAGTTTCTGGTTGCCCTCATAGCTCTCATCCTTGTCATGGCGGTCGTGCGGCTGCTAAACGCCTACTGGCAGCGCAAGCACCGCCGCAGCCGGCCGCCCCGGCATCAGGGCGAGCCGCAGTCCCAGCGGGGCCGGGTCTATAAGGACCCGCCCTCCACGAACCACAACGCGGACCCGTACAGCGGTTGGCCCTAAACACCAGCGGGCCCGCCCGGTTCGATAGGCTGATCGGCATGACGGGAACGACAAGCCCTGCCGATTCGGCAGCAGGGGCAGGCTGCGGCGGCTGCCAGGGCCCTGCGGCGTGGAAGTTCTCGGCGTTGATGACCGTATGAAACGGCCTATCTCCCCCGTTCTCAACGGACCCGACACTTTGGAGGCCAGGATAGATCGGATCGCCAAACTCGCGGATGACTACGAGATCTTCAAGAGCGGCTTCCGCCCGCTCCGCTGTGTCGCTGGCGCGGACAACTGTGGCCAGACCGTCCGTGACCCGAAGCACCGTCCAGATGCCAGGAGTTGAGCCGTCCTTGTAGACGACCTTCCCCCCGCGCACGACCTCGAACTCTGGCAGGTGCACGTTTTCCGGGCGATGCTCTTCGAATACCAGGCCAAAACTCGTTTTGGCGGTCAGCCTGGTGATCTGTCTCTGGAGTTCGCCCCTGAGCTTCTCATCCGGGACCATCGCGATCAGCGTGTCGAGGTGTGCCACCCATACTCCTTGAATCTCGGGCCGACGCTTCCCCGTGAGGCCCGCGCGGGCGTACTTGACTTTACCTGCCACTGCGAGCCAGTTCGGCCGCGGACTCACTCGACGGGCTGCAAAGTTGGCAGAGGGTCGCCACTAATCCGCGACCCGCATTTTTTCCCCAAGATTTCAGGGCAGGGCTTCATCTCGGTCGACCATATCTACGCTGGTGGCATGGACGAGCCTGGAATTGAGTCTCCCGAGCCCTACTGGCTGGTGAGGATGCGACAAGCCGCTAAGCAGCGGCCAAAGACCCGTTTCGTAAAGATCCGTTGGCTCGAGCTGCAATACCTGCTTCGCGAGCGGGATGCCCTCTGGCTTGCCGCCGGTCCAGCCGTGCGCCAACGGCTTCTAAAACTGCGCGAGACCGATGACTACACATACCTATCTCTTCAAGAGATTGGCGCTCTGCAGACAGTTCAGGAAGAAGAACCAGGCAGGTAAGATTCCCTGTTAGCGCTTTTTGTCCTTTGCAGACATGCTGCAGATGACCTGGTTCGAGCCTTCCCACCACTTCTTGCTGCGTCTACGCATGTAAAGGGGCATGGACCCTCGTCAGCGGCCCCAGCGCCCAATACGCTCGCTCTCCGTTCGTGCTTTAGAGGCATTCGTCATCGCAGCCTCGGCCGCGGCAGGAAAGATTGGAGTCGATCTCCTCTTTAGCTGCCTGGAAACACTCCTTCGGCACTCTTGACGCTAGCCGAGGCTCCGGCCTTGGCGAGGACAACAAGAAGGTAAAAGAGTCTCGCTAGAGCTTGTCGATCCAGGTATCTTCTTCGCGGTTATCCCAAGCTGACCCGATGCTGGTTGGGTTGCGGCTACCCAATCCGTTGATGCGCTGAAGGATCCGCCGCGTATCGACGGCCTTTAGCTCGCGAAGGCTTGCGACTTCACGTAAGACGACGGATTCGATCAAGGCCCTACGATCGTCTTGGCTAACCACCCCAGCCTTCTCAAACGCATCACGAATCTCCTGTATTTGTTCCGGTTTGATCAGAAGCGGAGCTAGGACGTTGGGAGATGGGACAGACCCGTTTATCTCAAAAAGGAAGGAAGGCTCGTCGCACATAGGCATCGATCATACTGCCGGCAACAAGCAGCAGTTCGCCTCTGTCCGACAGGCGTCTATTGGTCGGATGGTGCTGCTGAGCTTGCTTCGGCCCTCCATACCTCCACGATGTCTGGCCTGAGCATCTTCCGAAATCGTTTTTGCTTCCCGGCATTGATTTCAATTGCTAGTTCACCGAGTTCTACGGCTGCGTTCCCTTTCCAGTTCAACCGAAGGGCACCAGCGAGGAGGTCATCTGGGAAGAAGTGGTGACCAGCTGCCTTCAGTTTCGTCAGCCCTTCTGTGACGCTGGAACGGTCGGAACTGTGCGACAAGCCTGTGCTGGAATTGATCATGTTTGTGAAGGTTTTGAGGGCTTCCAAAACGACTGGATCCGATACCACCGGAGTCTTAGCCTCGATCACGGGGCCCCTAAGTGTTTGGGGTTGTAGGCGCTGACCCAGGGTTGTGCGCCCACTGATTTTGTTGAGGTGAACGTCTCCCGGAAATGAGATGGCCCCGTGATTCCCACGGCGGCGATCGCGGAGGGTCCTCGGTGCTCTTCGATTTGCCACAGTGTCTGCGGCAGCGGCCTGTAGGCCAGGACTGGTCCTGCCGGGAGGCGGGCAACCTTGCCGCGGGAGTCTGGGTAGACAGTTGCTCCGCGGCGGACCAGCGCTTCAAGGAGCGGTTCGTCCTTAAGATCGAACCTACTGCCGATCTGAACGCCAATCGCCCGCAGGTTTCCATCGGCTTGCGCATGGCACCATTCGATTGAGCGCTTCAGGTCTTCGACGGGGTCAGGGTGATCCGGACCGTCGGGCAAAGCAGTGTAGGCGCGCGGGACCGATGAGCGGTCTTCTTCAAACATCATCTTCTGATGATGCATGAATGCCCTGACATTGGTGTGATGTCGTCCCGCTCCAGGCCGGTGGGCTATTGATCGCTTGCTTCTTTATCCTGGTCATTCGCAGCAGCGGAATCAGCGGCCCCCCGCCTCCGCCGCTGCGCTGATCCACCATCGTGTTCTTTTAGCGGCCCCTTGACGTCCTTGACCACTTCACCATTTGGCCGGACTACATTCTTTTCGTAGAGCTCGTTTTTGCGGTCGACCACCTGCGTGATTTCACGAAACTCGCCACTGTCCTCGTGTAGATCCGCACCAAGATGGGCCTCTACAAAGGGGCGTTTATCGCCCTCCGACTTCCCCTTGTACCTTATGCCTTCGTGTATCCCGAGCGTTTCGTCGATCATTACACGCATGGTGAATCCGTCCGTACTGCCACATTCCGGGCAGACGTAACCCTCGCCTGACTCCACAGTCTCAACGTATTTGCATGCGTTGCACTGAATCTCCATCAGCGATCCTCCTTGGACAACTCCCGGCCCTTCAATGTGCATAGATTTCACGTTCCGGTTCGACGGCGCTCTCATAGCGGTGCTGATTCCAAGTGTCCACTTCCTTAGAACCGGTACACCGCTTAGACGGGACAGCCCAAATCCTCCTACTCGCGAAACGGAATCTCGCTGTAGTCAACCTTGACATCATGGAGGCCGTGAAAATCCAGCAGCTGCTTCAGGCTCGCAACAGCCTCACCACTGTATGGGGTTGGACCGATGCGGATTTCTCGTATCGGTAGTCGACCAGGTTTGGTGGCGTAGCGGTCCTCATACATGTCGCGATTATCTGCACCAAGAGCGGTGAGCTTCACATATGGCACTAGCCCGAAGGGCCCAGGGCGGTGGAACACAAATTTCCAATCTGGGTTTGGCCATACGATGATCCGTTCTTCCCGTTCATCACGAAAGCCCGTGTTCTTGATCAGGTCCAGGGACTCTTTTATGAGGTAAGGAAACCAAAGCCTCATATGGCCGTCCTCGTGAGTAGCGCTGTTGCCTTCTACGCCTTTCCGGAGCCTTTCGAATATGTCGACGATGATCTTCGTCTGCCGCTCAGGATCGTACACAACACGCGCCCATTCACCACCGTCAACTATCAGGGAGTCTGGGTCAAAGATGACGGCCGGGCTTCCGTCTGGATGAGTAGAAATCTGGCCATCGTCGTCCAGCTCGTACATACCTTTGTAATAGTCCGGCGACGGGCTTGGGTGGTTATCCCCGTCAAGCCGCGCTACGGGAACCAGGCGTTCACTCCTGTCGAGTCCGATGGCGAAGCTGACTTGGTCTCTACCGTAGTAACGCCACATGGTTAAGTTGTCTCCGTCTGAGGAGGCAGACAGCACGAAAGACCGCCTCGATCTTGCCCTCACGTCCGGAATATGTTCTTCGAGCGCTTCAATAGTCGCCGGCGAAAGAGTTTGCCGCCGGTCCTCGAAATGCTTCCGAAGCTGGATACTACCGCTCAACAGCTCGTTCATGTCGTTCATAAAGGCCGCCGAACTCGCCCACAGCTCGCCCTTGGCAAGGATGCTCATCAGAGCGTCGCCATTTGTGTAGTGCCAAACGAGTTCTCCCTTTTCCTGCCCCATGCTCCGATCTTATGGCGCAGCAATCAGCATCCCAGTCCCTTGTTGTTGGGACGCTGTTAGTGACACGCTCCTCCACCGGATCTGCATTTCAAATGGCAAGTAACTTGGCTGTCCCGTAAGTCGTCCCATAACTCTTGAGTCGAGCCCCCGTAACAAGGGTGACTTTTGGAACGGCGCGCACTAGATGGAGGCAGGTCGGCTGACTGAGTCCTGCTCGTCAGCCCACGCGGACGCCATTGTCAGCGATGAACTCGCGGGCACGGCCTATCTGGCGGTCGGTGGAGAACGTGTACCACTCCTCATTGAGGTTCTCGCCATGGACGAAGTCGCGGAACCGGGAGAATGCGCCCTTGCCCTCGATGACCCGCTCCAGCCGCCCTCGGAGGGCCTCATCATGCTGCCGCTCGGCAAAGGCCGCCATGTCCCGCCAGGCATGCCGCGAGCCGGTGCGGTTGGCTCTAAGCCAACGGTCCGGCTCCTCCTCCAAATTGATGGTGGCGCCCTCCCCGACCATCATCGGGTCAGTGGCGCTGTCGTCGTACACCTGACCAGTACGCAGGTCAACGTAGCCACCCGTCGACAGGTCCAAGTCCCCTTCCAGCAGGGTGCTGAGCATTTCCAGGTCAACCGGCACGACCTGCCCAGTCAGCAGCTCTCCGCGCAGAATGGCCAACAGGTCCTCCGCCAGCAGCCGGTCACCAGCGGCCCCACGCCAAGTCAGCCGGTTGATTACCGAGAGCGCCACCGGCTCAGCTTCCTGACGTCTGTGCTCCAGCGCCATCGGTACGCCGGCCCCCACTTGTTGGAGGGCATCATCGATGTCGTGCGCTGTCACAGCGGCGAGGAACCGAGCGGCATCTCCTGCCCCGATTGCTGCACGCAACTCGGACAGGTCAATCCTCGGTGCCTGCGCATGTCGCGGCCAGGCGTGGTGCAGCATGGGGTGCGGCAGACTCGGGGGTCCTGGGGTCTGGCTCTCCCCGTCGTCGGTCTCCCATCGGCGCCCATACTGATCCGGGATGCTGCCCCAACCCCAGTACGGCACGGGAACTTCAGGACGGACGCCTAATACCTCTAGCGGGTCAACCTTCACCTCCCCGACCACGCATCGGTGGATCCAGGCGTCACCGAGGTCGAACGTGTACTGAAACTCGGCCCCCGGCTCCACGGTCCGCACAACCTTGGCCATGTCGATGTCAATTGGTGGGGCCATGACTGGGCCACCGACCGATACGGCCATCTCGGCCCCCGTCTCTTCATCAGTGACCACCCGGCCGTCGGCAAGGGTGAACAATGACAGGTGCGAGCGGTCCCACCGAGCGAAGGCACCGTTGATGGCATTGGCGAGATCCATGAAGGTGTGAGACGGTCCCACAGCAAAGATTCGCCCAGGCCATGGCCACAGTTCCTCACCACGACCGCCGAGCAGCTCCACCGTCACCGATAACCAGGTTCGTGCCATATCCCAAGGATGGCACGGGCCGTGCGACGCGTGCCGCCGGCGCAGCCCGCGCGATGTGAATGCCCCCGTCCAGGCTGACTTCAGTGCGCCGGAACCAGGCGCCCTGGACGGTTTCGCTGCCCTGCCCCTTTGGATTGTCTGTGCTTGTGGCTAGGGTGATCAAAATGCCCGTGGGCAGTCAAAAAAAGGGGGGACAATGCCGCTGGTGGCGTTTCTCGACGGGGAACGAATCGAATCCTATTTAGCCAATGACGAGTGCTGGGATTTGGTGAAGAGCACGTACCGGAGCCGGTCCCTGCTGATGCGCTGCGGGGTCCCGGGAATTCCGCGCACGTCCAGACGCGGCCTCAAGCACTTTGCTCACAAGGCCGGCGTGCAGTGTGGCCTCATTGATTGCTGGAACGAATCGCCTCAACATCGCATGCTCAAGGCCCTGATCGCCCAGGCAGCCAGAGATGCAGGCTGGCAGGTGAGTGTCGAATGGAGCACAGAGGGACGGGCGTGGACGGCGGATGTGCTGGCAGAGCGTGATGGCAGACGCTTCGCGCTGGAGGTTCAGTGGTCACGCCAGGACGCCGCGGAGTTCAGAGGCAGGCAGGAGCGCTATGCCGCTGGCGGCGTTGAATGCTTCTGGTACGTCCACCGGCGAAACAAGGACGAGGCCAGAAGGGCCAATGTGCCCCACGTCGTGTTCGAGGGCGATGACGCCCCATTTGATGTCCTCGCAGAAAAGGCCTTCCAGCAGGCCACGGCGACCAGTCTTCACGCACACGTCACCGCTCTCCTGTCGGGGCTGTATCTCGACCGAGTCGAAGCAAGGGTCACCTCGGTGACGATTCACTTTTTGAGCGACGCGTGCTGGGCGTGCAAACGGCCCTCCACAATCTGGAGGATAAGTGCAGCGTCACTCCGGTCCCGCTGCCAGGAGACGACCGATGCCGCCCGGACGGACTTTCCGTTGTGGCCAGCCAAACGCATCGAGACCTTAATCGCCGCCGATGTGGCCACGGTTCTCGGAAAGGGCAGCCTTCCGCCGTTGGCCCCGCTGCGGATGCACCACTCGAAGAAGGCAGGGAAAACTTACCTGGCATCAGGGTGCGCTCATTGCAGAATCGGCTTCTTCGGGGATGGCTTCCTGGAGCTGGAGACCCGTTGGAAGTCCGTGACCATCCCGGTGACAGCTCGTATTCCCCTCGCCGAAGACCTTTTTGCACAGGTCCATCTGTGTGCGGACAAGGGCTTCGGACCGTGCAGCCAGGACCCTTCAGAGGGTAGGAGCCGACGTTTGACGGGTACATTCCTAGCCAGCATCAGCGCCGCCAGCCGCCGCGCACAGACGCAGTAGACGTTGCGCTGGTGGGGGCGGAGATCTCCGCAAGAGATGCTGTGGCCATCATGACCGGGCACCGGTATCCGGACCACGGGGAACCGACGTCCAGCTCCGGGTCCTCGGCCCGGAAGAAGGAAAAACGGCAACCCGCCGAGATCACCTCCTGCGATTGGTGCGGCAGGCAACCCCACCCTCAATACGAGTTCCTTTGGCGCCAGCTCAGGGCGAAAGCAAACGTAAGCCCTGGCTACCGGCATTACTCGGATAAATTTTATGAGGGCATCTCCAGGGGAAGGACCCGTGAAGATGAGGGCACAGCGATGATGAAGAGACTGCTTGAACGGTGCGTCCCGATTCCGCGCGGGAAATGAAGCCAGGACGGGGTAGCTTGAGGACATGAGCAACGAAGCTGACCCAATCAGCATGATGGTCTACCCGAAACCGGACGGTACTTGGTGGGTGCGGATCACTGATGCCCAAGGCAACGTAGAAGACAAAGGGCCAACTTCTTGGAAGGGTGAAGGTACCTTCTTCAGTCACGGACTGAATTCCGTGGTTTCTTGGCGGCCAAAGGGCTACGCCTACCAGGCGTGGCAAGAGACTGGCGACGGGGCGTACACAGCCGTCCTGCACCGGCAGGCTTCCTGGTTCGGCTAAACACGCGACAAAGGATTTTCCTCCGGGAGCTCAAGCTCCCACTGCGCTCAGTCCCGCCTAAAGATGAGCTGTTCGACCTGCTCGGGTTCAATGCCCAACTCTTCCGCCCATTCGGCCATGCATTCGGTGTACCGGCGGTAGCTGCTGGCGCTGTAGCAGGTAAGCCACAAGGGACCGATCTCCTCGCAGTGGTCCCCGAACCAATCCACAACGATGCTGTCCAAGATCGGAGTGGTGGGCACTTGGCTGGAGGCCTTAGTAGCGAAGCTGATGAACTTCGTCGCGAAGGCCGGCCCCCACTGATCGAAGAACTTTCTGTTGCTTTGTCGCTTGCCAACGACATACTCGAATGCTGCGTTCCCGCCCTCGGTCCTCGCGATCCCGGCGAGCTCGTACAGGTCGGCGGCGAAATTCTTCCCGTTCTCCACTGTGTTCAAGCGGATGACGCGCTCCGCACTGTATGGCCCAATGTTGGCCTGGGCATAGCCCATACATAGCTGGCGATGTATGCGTCGAGCGCGGAGTCCGGGTCATTGACCATCGTGAACCGCTCCAACACGCCAGTGCGATCAATGGGACTCGGAAGAGCTTCGAGAATGCTGTGGCTGCGGAAGTACCTTCGCCAGTTTTCCTTTATCCACACGAAGGCCTCCTGCGGTGGACGCCCCTCCGCGTCCCATCTCTGGAATCTTCTTCGCAGGTCATCGGGCACAGCTGGCATGTCTGTATCTCCCCCAAGTAGATGGTCCACTTACTTTCGCATATGCGGCCCCGGTTTCCTGTTGAATGAAAGGTGCCTCCTATGGGCAGCGCGGAAGGGGAATAGGGAAAAAGCGGGCCTCTCGCCTTTGAGGTTCACCGTGTTGAAAAAACCGACCCGAGGATTGCCGCGCCATACCCCTGTCAAGAGTCGGCTTTCAGTACGGTTAGGAAGGGAAATGCTGAGGTCCACGGCGGGGGTCGCTGGTTGCATTGCCGGCCTGAAGAAGGGCCGGCTGATTGGGGGACGTTGGTGGCAGATATCCAGCGATACGACGCTGTCTTTGCCGAAGCTGTTTTTACGTTCATCGAGGTGTGCAGGCAGCGTGGCTATGCGCCAGAACTGATCCTCCGTGCTGGCTTGGGCAGGGTTCCTGGCGCTTATACCGGGGAGGCAGGCTTTGGGGTGGCGTTACGGCTACAGCAGACCGACGAGCTGCACGCCCTCGCTGAAGACGGGAAGTTGTACAGGGCCACCCGGACATGGAGATTGATGCGTCAGCCCTTGTGGTTGCAGAAGATGGCAGAAACTTCTTTCCTGGTCGCCACCGCCGAGGCCCATATCGAAGAGTCTCCTCAACTGCGCAGGGAGATCATGAACAGCCTCCTGCTGTGGTTGACAAGCGAGAGCAAAAGGACAGGACCGCCGCCGGCTCCTGACTCATGATCGGGCTGCTACCGCATATTCGGTGCGATTGAGTTAAAGACGACTACCCGTGCGCGCGAGATTCAACCCGCGTCCTGTGCGGCATGTTCGCGAAGGCACCAAGGCTAACCGTTCTGGCGGGTCAGAGCGCGTGTCGGCGATGAAACGCTCACGCTAAGCCGCTCGGCTGTTTCCTTTAACGTCTTTCCTTCGTGGCGCAGCTGCCGGGCCGTTTCCAATTTCCCTGGCGTCATCGACCGCGGGCGGCCACCGAGTCGGCCGCGGGCTTTGGCTGCGGCCAGTCCAGCCTTCGTTCTTTCCGACAGCCGTGATCGTTCGTATTCCGCGAGGGAAGCGAACATGTCAAAGATGAGCTTGCCGTGGGCACTAGTCGTATCCAGCCAAGGTTCAGCAAGGGAACGGAAGCCTATCCCCCGCTGACCCAGCACCGTGACGATGTCCGCAAGGTCTGAGGTACTACGGCCGAGCCTGGTCAGGTCTGCGACCAACAGCACGTTGCCCGGCTGTAGATAATCCAAGCAGTCTTTCCACCGTGCCCTCGCCTGGGTGGCACCGGACGCGTACTCCTGAAAGACGCGCACCGCTCCGGCCGCCACCAACGCATCCACCTGCGAATCGAGCGATTGACCACGAGTGCTGACCCTCGCATAACCAACTATGTTCCTGGACACGTCAAAAACCCTCCTCTTAGCCCTTTGACCGGCTTTCTTTTCGGCAACCAGTTTTGACTAAGAGTAGAAGTGCTTTTTCGATCTTTTACTGTGAATCGCAGCGGTAAGTGGCCGCATTTTCGCAGCGCTAGCTGTCACCCTTGGTGCCGTAAGCCGAACCCCCGACGTGACATCCATCTGTAGGCTGGGCCCATGGCGTTGGGGGACGCGGTGCAGCCGCAGGCAGTTCAGTCGTACAAGGTGGTCTTGGACGCCTACGGGTTCATCAAGGGCTGGCTGATCGCGACCTCGCTCTGGGTAGGTGTCCTACTGCTCGTAGTAGCGGCATTTTATGGCCTACCAGCCGTACGGAACGGCGACACCGGCCACCTATGGGGCTTATTGGGCATGGCAGTTCTTTATGGCTTCGGAGTTGCCCTGCTGTTTGCGGCCCCACTGGCCTGGGTGTTGGCCTACCTGCTACGCCCGGTCCGGAATCAATGGATCCACATTGGAGCCTTTTTTACGGTCCCCACCGTCGCATTCTGGCTGCTGGGCAGCGTCTTGGGTTTTGGCTGGCAGCCCTTGATGCTAATCCCTTGGGCCACGGTTGGAGCAGCAGCAGCAATCGGCCGATGGGCCGTCCGTAATGACGTCGTTTACTGGAATTCCCCAGCGGCTCCGGCTTGACTATCCGATCAGGCAGTCGCCAGCCGCAGCCGCTTCTGCGCCGCGTTTGAGGAACCCTCTTCGGACGATGACGGTTAGCCGAGGACCACTTGCACTGGCTTGAATCTGAAAGGTCCACCACACTCGCGTCCGAAGGGGTATTCGCCGGTGGATTCCGTTTCTATGGGCAGGGCACTCGTTAGGCGATTTCCCGAGGTAGTGCTGGCATCCACATATATCGAGGTGACGCTGACAGGCGGAGTCAGGTAGGGCGGGGATTGCGGCACTAGCCATTTACCTTCCGCGTTTTTCATAACCTGTTCAGGAGTGCAGCCCTCGCCGAAACAAGCTGAAACCGATTCCGGAGGGGTGGAGAAGGATAGTTCCACGTCACCCACAAAGGCCCAACCCATTGCTGGACATGCTCGGTCTGCGCCTGCCATGCTGCCGACCATGAGGGCACATCCCAGCACGGCGGCACCCGCTGTTACTCCAAGCAGAAGTGCTCCCCGAGGCTTCATAGTGGGAGCCTACGCCGTCGATCAGGCACAGTCTTGCTCTCGAACTCTTTCGACTGCGGTCAGCCGCCTCCGCCTTGCGGAAATGACGGTTGAATCGAGGCGTGATGGCGGTTCCTCGGTCTCGTTTGAGGAACCCTGACCGGGACACTTGCCACCACTATGCGACGAAGGCCAAGTTCAAAGCCAGCAACAGAATCCCGGTGATGAAGAGCAGGGCGCTAAACGCGACTCCTACTGACTCCATTGCCCCAATTTGATGTTGTTCTTGTTCCTGCTCAGGCCGGCGCCGGCCGAACATCGTCATGGCGACTCGATATTGATAGCGCGCGATGTCTCTCCGGAAGATGGCCCAAACAACTGAGACGAGGATGAGGACCAGCGCGAGTTCACTCGTTCGGCCGGCACCAGCTGGCAAACCGAGCCAGTATGCCACGGTTACAAATATGCCGATGCCAGCGGCAATGCAAGCGGCAAATTGCAGATGGCGCCGTTTGTCGAATTTCTCCTTAGCCTCTTCCCAGCCCAGGCGTTTCGTCCTACGGTCGACGGTGCGTAAGTACTGAAGCGTTGACATGGCTCCGGTTACAAAGACCGCGCCGAAGATGAACAGCCAGGGTTCCCGCACAGTGCTGACCCTATCTCGACTGATTGCCGAAGCGGATGGCATCCCTTATACGGAACCTCTAGCGGGACAGTCGCCCACGTTGGTGACGAACCGGTCGAAGGTTATGGCTGAATAAGCTCATCCAACGGCACGCCTGGCGCTTCATTTACGGCTCCTTTCCCCGAACTCTCAGCCTGACCAGAGCATATGCTCAACCCGCAGCGCAAATTCCCCTTCCGTTTGGGGAACCTTTAATGAGACGGATCAGCCCGCCGCAGGGGCGATGTCCCCAAATTGCACTTTGACCGGGCAGCCGGCTGCCGCCGAGTACTTGCGCTCGAGTCCGGCAACGTCCGCCGTTACCGCAATTGATTCGTCGAGCGTGAGTGCCAAGTGGGATCCATCAGGGGATACCGAAGTGATATTCACGGCGGGGTCTGAGGCCTGCAGTTCGCTGGCAAAATCCCTAAGTCTCCCAGGAGAGCAGGTCGCGGACTCGACTTGAATGTTGACGTTCGGAAACCGGGCCCGTAGGTCGCTTTGCATCGAATCTGTCGGACCGTGCCAATGAACGATGATCCGGTTTCCCTCTTTCACTTCGACCGAGGCAAACCGAGAATCCCCTGCCAGCTCCTGACTTAGCGTGCTGGCCGTAAGGGCAATAGCCCCGTCCGCAGGCGAAGTCTCAGGGGTGACCGGTGAGTCCGCAGTGGGTATCGGCTCTTTGGAGACAGGGGCACCTTCACCGCCAGCGCCTGTAGACCCTGAGGTGGCGCAGGACGTAGCAAAGAGAGAGAAAGCCAACAGGACAACCGTCAACGTCCTGCACAACTCTGAACCTTTAATTGGCGCGGCCACGCCTCATAGTATTGAACGCTCCGCCATACGACTACCCGGTCGCACCTTCTGTTATCGTTCCTGAATCCTCAACGCAGTCCCAATGAGGGTGGCTGGCCGCGACGCTTCTAGGCCGCGTTTGAGGAACCTTCTACGACACGTTTTTCCCAGTTCGGTGGTTGACTACCCAGGCTTGGACAAGATAGCTCTCCACGGCCTCTGTGGCCACCAGATCTCTCATGCGGCTCCGGCCATTCGCCTGCACCCGGAACCTATAGACCGATGGTTGCTCGATGGTGCCGATGTTGAGCACATCACCCATCGTAGGTCCGTAGAGATTCACAGTGCCTGCCGGCAGCTCGAAATCAAAATCTTCCCAAGCATCTTCCCAATCAACCGTGGTGTCCTCTGCAGGCTCAGCCGGCAAAACTTCAATTCGTACTTCGACGGGCCCCATACTGACGCCGGTCTCAAACAGGATTTCATTGAAGTCCCGTCCCTCGTCATGCCCACGCGCTGCCATGGCCTCAGCCAGCGTTCTGGGTGGTGGCACAACATCGAGAACCACCGAACCTTCGGCGGCGTATACAAATCCAGTTGTAGATATGAGCATGATCCGATCCTAAGTTTCGAAAAAAGGCTTGCTCTAAGGGGGGGACCCCTGGCTAGGAAATCTTTCTTGGCTATTGTCCCGGCCTAAACCGCCGCACAGCTCATCGGACCTGGCGGTAACCGACGCTTGCCCAGGCGACAATTAAGGCAATCGCTGTGGCCACCAGCAGAAGCGCAGCAATGAGAATCCCACGAGGTTCACACCCGCAGCCTAATGGCCACGACAGGTTCTATCGCGCCATCTACCGGTTACACAAGCCGAGCACCATCCGGTAAGGGCGCCCAGTCTCTAAGTTGTCCCATTAGACGGTCCCTCAACGCGACAACCCGGCTTTGACGTGCGGTTTTGCAGGGTGAGCGTTCAAGGTGTCGCATATACCCCGCCCGTTGAATTTCGCATTGGGGGTAGCTCTTGCGGGACGTCTTGTGAACGACCGTTCGTGAGACCCCCACGTCTATCACTCCCAACTGCGGCGTGTCTTGTCTCATCACCCGTGTCCGCTATCTATGTATCGGAGGCGGCGTTTGCGTTACATTGAAGCGTGGCTTTAATCGGGTACGCGCGTGTATCAACCAGGGACCAGAACCCCGAAGGACAAACGGACGTTCTCGAAGCTGCCGGATGCGAGAAGATCTTCGTTGAACATGCCTCTGGTGTCCTCGCCCGACGGCCGGCGCTTGACCAGGTGCTTGAGTACGTCCGGGACGGCGACACCTTGGTCGTCACCAAGCTGGACCGGCTGGGCCGCTCGGTGCGTAACCTCAAACAGGTCGCAGAGGAACTGCAGCAGCGCAGGATCGGCCTGCGTGCACTGTCTCAGGGAATTGACACGACTACACCCGGCGGCCGACTGTTTTTCCATATGCTCGCCGCAATTGCTGAGTTCGAGCACGACCTGATCGTCGAGCGAACCCACGACGGCCTCGCTGCCGCCCGCGCCCGCGGACGTAAAGGCGGACCCAAGTTCAAGATGACTGCGACCAAGATCTCCCAAGCGCGGGCCATGTACGACTCGAAGGAACACACCGTGCAGGAAATCGCGGACACTTTCGGGGTTTCCCGGCCCACTATCTACCGTCACCTGCAGGCTCCGTCCGCCGGGCCAGTGCGCTAAATAAGGGAACGTGCGGTGCTACGGGCTAAGTTGAAAGCCGAGGACCGCGCCCTGCTGCTGCGACGGCATGTCGACGAAGGAATTCCGCTCACCCGCTTGGCTGCCGAGTCGGGTATCCCGATCCGCACCATCCGCCACTGGATGTCCAGGTACCGGGCTGGTGGCAAAGTCGCGAGCCTGGAGCGTCAGAGTCGGTCCGACCGGGGCAAGCGTGGGATCCCGCAAGAGCTCATAGACGCAGTCGAAGGACTTGCTTTGCGCCGTCCCGCCCCAACAGCTGCATTTATCCACCGCAGGATCGCCGACATTGCCTCCGCCCGCGGTATCCCGGCCCCGAGCTATTCGACAGTCCGGGCACTCGTAGCTGACATCGATCCGGGCCTCAGGACGCTTGCACAGGAAGGCGACACCGCCTATCGGGACACCTTTGAGCTGGTCTACCGTCGCAACGCCGGCCGCCCGAACGAGCAATGGCAGGCCGACCACACACTCCTCGACATCGAAGTCCTCGACCCCAAAGGCCGCGGTGCGCGGCCTTGGCTCACGATCGTGCTCGATGACTACTCCCGCGCGGTTGCCGGCTACACAGTATTCCTTGGCGCACCCAGCGCTGAGCAAACCGCGCTGGCGCTTCACCAGGCCGTGCGGCGCAAAGAGAACCTGTCCTGGCCGATGATGGGTCTGCCGGAAATGCTCTACAGCGATCACGGCGCTGACTTCACCTCCGCTCGCCTCGATCGCGTCTGCCTCGACACCCATATTCAACTCATCCATTCCCAGATAGGAGTACCCCAAGGACGCGGGAAGATCGAGCGGTTCTATGGGACGGTCACAACCGAGCTCCTGCCGCACCTTCCCGGGTTCATCCCGCACGGCACGCGCGGTCGACCAATCAGTCCACCCGAGCTGACCCTGCAGCAACTCGATGGCATCCTGGAGACATTCATCGTGACCGAGTACAACCAGCGCCGGCACTCTTCTACCAGTGAATCCCCGGTGCAGCGGTGGGCCGCCTCGGCATTCATTCCCCGAATGCCTGCTCATCCTGAAGACCTGGACCTGCTGCTGTTGACCGTGGCCACAGGCCGGAAGGTGCAGCGCGACGGGATCCAATTCGCTTCCACCCGCTACGTTTCTTCAGTGCTGGCGGCATATGTTGGCGAACACGTGACGGTCCGCTACGACCCACGGGATATTGGCGAGATACGCGTCTACTTCAACGATGCCTTCCTCTGCCGCGCAATCGCCCCGGAGCTGGCAGCCGAAGCGATCTCCCTCGAACAGCTACGCGGCGCCAGAACGCACAGACGACGCGAGCTCAAACAGCAGCTGCGCGAGCGGCGCAGCCTTGCCGATGCCCTGCCAAGCGACACCCGCTACGTCCCGCCAGCGCCAAACATGACTCCTGCCCCAGCTGAGGGCAAACCTTTGGTCGAACCTCCGCCCCGACATGGGCTGCGCGTGTATGAAACCGATTAACTTTGGCAGACCGAGCCTTCTCGCCGGAAAAGACGACGGCCGCAGGTTTCTCGTTGGCGCCCTCGGTGAGGTCAACAGCGGCGCCCCACCATCACCCCCGGACCAGCCCTCGTTCCTCGTCACCCGAGAGCACCGGCGATTCACGGAATTCGCCGACACTGTTCGCGCCCATCGCTATATCGGGCTGTGCTGGGGACCGCCAGGGGTCGGCAAAACGCTCTCCGCTCGACACTACGCAGCGGTGAACGAATGGGAGGCCTGGCAGGCCGCCCTTACTGAGAAGCCTGAACCTGTCCCAGACAGGGTTCTCGAAGCGCGGACAGCGTTTTTCACTCCCACCGTCGCCGCAACCGTGCGGCAAATTGACTTGGGTCTACCGAGCGCGTGCCAACAAATCTCCTACGCGATCGACTATGCAGAACATGGAGTCGTTGACCCGTACGTGCATACCGAGTCCCGCTCCAGCGGCCGGACCGAATTGCTAATCATCGATGAGGCTGACCGGCTCAAGGCAACCGGACTGGAACAAGTACGGGATTACTACGACCGCCACACTATGGGCCTGATCCTTGTAGGCATGCCGGGCATCGAGAAGCGTCTCGCCCGCTACCCGCAGCTATACAGCCGCATAGGATTCGCCCACGAATACCGACCACTCAGTCCAGATGAAGTCACCGCCGTCCTCACCGAACGCATTCCGGCCAGCTCACACAATCCCGAGGAAAACCTCGCCCATGCAACCGCGGTTGCAACCATTGTGCGAATCACTGCTGGAAACTTCCGTCTCGTTGACAGACTCCTCACTCAGGTGCGCCGGATCCAAACGCTCAACGACATTGAAACGCTCACCCCCGAGGTCGTCGATGCAGCAAGGGAAACTCTTCTCATCGGCCACTAAGCGGTGCAGATTCAGTGCCAAATAGCTCTGCGATTCACAATCTTTTACGAAGGCTTGCGGGAGGCAGGTCAGAAACGGTCGTTTTTGCGTACAAGCTGCCGCACCGTTTATGGCACCATCACCGGGCAAATATTTCGGGCGATCTAGTGGGAATCCGGAAGCCCTGAACAGAAGAGCGCCAAAACTCTCCGAAGATCAGACCGGTTATCGCACCGTTTCCCGCGCCTGGTTTGACCGACCGCGCGGTTCCGAAGGTTTATTTGAGATGGCGGCCCGTCTCTCCGGGCCCTGGCCTCATTCTGCCTCCGACGATGCGGGGTAGAGGAAGACGTCTACGGAGTCGCCGCGGTAGTGGAACCGGACGACGCTCCCCTTCGGGAGGCCCATCATGGCATCATCACCCGAATGGGTTTGCCCGCCGACGTCTGCAAAAAGATCGACCCCGGGCGGCACACAATTGGCGCCGTCTACAAAAGGACCGGAACGATCGATGAGCATGAAGCACCGGTAGCCCCGTCCGTCCACGAAGAACCAGGGTTCGACTCCCCGATACTGTTGATAGCCGCGGAAGCTGGATTGGCCGGCAGCTTCCCCCCAAGGGAATTCCAGCGTTGAGAGGAACGCCAGCATGGTGAGAACGGCGCTGTCTGCCTTGTCTGCAATTTGAGGCAATGTGGCATCGGGACGCGGTCTTACGATCCATGCCACGGTGATCATAGCGGCAACAAAGACTGCCAGCGCGGTGGACATCAAGGTGGCCATAAATGAGTAACGGCGCACTTGTGTCGCGGCGCGACGACGCCAGGCTGAGGACATCAATCCAGTCCCGGGCTCCGCCACGGGTGCGGTGCTGGTTGCTGGTTCCGGCCATTCTTCAATGAATGTGGTCCAGGTGGAGTGAGCACCTGGCCCGGAATCCGGGGCTGCAGCGGGTGCTGTGATCTCGGTACCGGTGGCTGCGCGAAGACTCGCCGTGTGTGCCGCCTCAAGTTCTGCCAGTCTTACCAGTGCTGCGGGGTCGGACTCGATATCCGGATGCGGACCGTATGCCCTCCTGCGGAGCTCGTCCAGCTCGCGCTGAGCATCGGACCGGGGTGAGGATGCGTCCATCAATCCGCCTCAGGAATGAGGTAGACGTAAGCATCCACCGTGTCGTCACGAAGTACGAATCGGATGATGCCGTCGCCGGCGCGCCCTTCGAATCCTTCAAACCCATCCCGGGATGAGGCGACGTCCATTATGAGATCTGCTGGAGCCGGAGCACAGCGAACGTCTGAGAGATTACCGCTCGCCCGGTGCAGTGCCACGAGACACGGCGAGTCGAACGCGTTCACCCCGAAATAGATCTCGAGACCGAGATACGACCCGTATCCGCGGAGGGTTGAAGCCTCGATCTTCAACAGGGGTGCTCCCCTAAGCAGCAGTCCGGGGAGCCGGTTATCGACCGCGGCCCCGCTCGGATGAAGAGTGGCATCAGGACGCGGCGCGGATAACAGCAGGGTCGTCGTAACGATCCCTCCCGCGAGGACCAGTGCGGCACCGGCCCAGTACAGGCGACTCCACCTTGGCACCGGATGTTCCACCGAGGCAGCGTCCGCGGGGGCCTCCGAATCTGCCGCATTCTCGCTCGCGGGGGCAACCGGCAGAGAATTGACGTCAGCGCGGTCCGCCGCCTCAAGTTCGCGCAACCTCGCTAGGCCCGGAGGGTCGACACTTATGTCTGGATCCGGACCGTATGCCCGCCTGCGGAGCTCATAAAACTCACGGTCGGCCTTCGAAGAGTGCCTGAAGCCTTCCACAGCTCAAAGTACACCCGTCTCGCGGAGCGGGTCTATACGCTCAAACATGGCTCGCGGGACGGTCGGTCCCGCAGTCATGGTCCGGGTAGGGGTGTCTGGAGAAGCCAGGACATACAACATGAATGAAGAGGAGCCATTCTGGCGATCCAACGCACCGAGAGGGACCAAGGAAACGTGTCAAAAAAGGTATTGGAATCCTAGTGACCAGGAGAAGATGCATGGATTCTCGCGTAATGTGCCCTCATCCTCTATCGAGCGAAACTGTTTTCAAGGACATCAGCGGCTTCCTCGGGGGAATTTAGACCCTCGCATGTTACTAAGTTCCAGTAACTCGACCAAGAGCAACACAGGCCCCGGAGGCCCGAATGGCATCCCGTGAGATCTTCGGGAAGGCCGCGGCGCTTGACCATCAGGTTTTCGCTTGCTGATGGTGCGTGGGACTCCCTTGATCCTCTCCGCTGTGGCGGTTAAGAAGTAGGTTGATAAAGTCGGCACGTCAATAACGACCGTTTTCGGACGGGCCGGTCCAATCTTGTATAGACAGGAGCACTAGCCCGGTAGCCTGAAGGGTCTCAGCGGGGACGAGCTCCGGGAGCGGATGAAAGAAACGGTGGCCTTGGAGAAGGCGGCCATGCAGGAGTGACTTGACTCCGGGGACTGCTTCATCGTCTCGCTGGCCGGCAAAGTTCACCTCCCCAGGTGCGACAGCATGCGTCGGTTTGTCGACCGGGAGGCCGGCTGCGGTTGGAACTTCCGTTTCCCGGATCGGCTGCTGGACTCATCACTTGATGAGGATCCTGTCCCTGTCTGGCCGATGCTGAAAACTCGGTACCTGCCGGCGCGCAGTCTGAACTCCAACCACTTCGGCACCGAGTTCCGCCTCGCCGAAGGCATGCTGCTCGGGATGCTCACCAAAATCAGCACCGTGGAGACCATCGATGGGTTCGATTTCACGGCCGAGTTCGAGCACGCTGAAGCCCCCATCACCGATTCGGACACCGAGCTGATGTACTGGACGGGGACGAAGGTGGTTAGCGGGCAGTAGCACCGGTCAGGAAGCGCAAGATTTCTGAGCGCACGTCACCCCTGATAGTCTCCTCCTCGATTTCTGCCAGCTCATTTCGCTCGTACGTCGGCGGAACATCTTTTTCGAACCCAGCCGGAGGCACATCTTCCACGTGTGGGAGCGGGCTTTGCGCACACTCTTCGGTGGCGGGCTTTGGGACATCCTCCAAACAGCGTCAATGAATTCGGGTGCTATCTGATCGATCTGATTGGAGAGATAAGCCACCGCCTTTTGATGTTTCTCTTGAGCATTGACGGCTTCACTCTCGGCGCCGTTGAAGTGGCCCATCGCTTCGTCAAAGAGACTCATTGAGTAAGCCTCGCCTGCCCCAATCGCGGCTCCATCCATGCTTCGAAGTCATACCGCTGCCGGGGCCTTGACCGCCGGGTGGGGTTCATAGCCGACCCTGAGAACGACAGGCCGGGAGTGAGGTTCCAGTCCCCCTCCGCGCACAAAGGGAAGCCCCGGAAAATCAGTGATTTTCCGGGGCTTTTTTGTGTCTCCAGCCATGTGGGAGGACTTTTCGCGGGCCGCTAACCCGCTAACCCCGTTTTTACAGACTGTCTACTTAGGCGCTGCCAAGGCGGAGGGTTTACCACCACTTCTGCAGCGCCCAGGCGTTGGTGGCGCCATCACCGCTGTCGCCATCCTTGCCGCAGCGCCGACATCGCTTGTAGAGGCCTCCGTCGTCGGCATGTTCAACGTGCCATTCGTGGCGGATATTCAATTTGCACAGCAGAGCCTGGATCATGCCAACTCCGATCTGAACCGCAGCGCCCCAGGACCTCAAGGATGGCCTTCACGCCAGGGGCAGGGATACTGGCGGCCTATTTCTGCACGGGAACCCAGAACGGTGCTTCCACTCCGGCCCCCGTGAGGTTGTCACAGCGCACGAGCTGGCTGCCGATCCGTTCGAGCGGGCAGTCGACATAGGTGGTCGGGACGTTCTCATCAGGGGCACCTGGTGTTGCTTGTCCACTGGGTCCTCCAAAGAGGAAAAGCGCCGCGAAAACAGCAGCAAGGATCGCTGCAACGCGCTTAAACATTTTTTGTCTCCTGAATAGGACACGAGAAAGCAGGACCGCCGATGGTTGCGGGCGGGTATTGAACCGGGTTCCCAACTGACCCTGCGATGCGGCCAAGCCGCCTCAAGGCTGGCTCCCGCTGTTGCCCAAACTACCCCCGGGTCTGCGCCACCATAAGGGTGTTTGCTACCCCATCTGCCGGCATCGGCCCCCTTGATATTGGCCATGCCCCGTGGAACCGCGCCAGCCGGCGTCAGCTGTCTGGTGACCCACCCTTCCCTGCAGTCAGTCACCCATACCCGGGTGGACGGGCACAAAATCGATCTTGTTACCTGAGCCCGTCTTCTTCTTTGGGGATCGCGAAAAGCCCTTGGCGTCAAGGTGGTTCCGGGCGCGGTAGGCCGCCAGGGCGTCATCATACGCACGGTTGAGCCGGCGGCCTGAGAGCTCCTCGGTTGTGCCGTCCGCAAAGGTGACAGTGACAATGACGCTTTCCGGGAAGTGCCGGTTCATCCGGATGAAACCATCGGCGTCCTGCTGCAGCTTAATCAAAAGGTGTCGCTTTCGTAGTAGTGACTTCCAGTGTCCCGCCTTTTCCCCTCCCCGCCAGCACCGGCACCGTCTCCGTGCTTGCGGAGACTGCGGCGGTGGGCCGGCAGATCAGCCGGCCTCCCGCCGTCGTACTTCTTGCTGGCTGGACCAGAGGACCTACATACGGAGCGACGCGTAAGGCTCGCTGGGAAGGTTCCCGGCCGACCACGGCGCTGTGGAGCGGACGTCGGGCGTGTGGCCCCGGCCGTCGGCCAGCACGGCGCAGACAGTGGCAATAAGAACCCAGAGTCCAAATAGCAGTAAGCCGAACAGTTCCATGTTTGCACCTCGTATGAGTGTGGGCGGATGTGGTGATGCCAGTGTGTGCGGCGGGCGTGTGAGCAAGCGTGTGAAGGCGGAAGACGCCCTGGACGGGTGGCAGTAGCATGGGGCCTATGGCCGAGAATTGGATTCGGCTCCTCGGTCCGCCCGTGATCGAGTCCCCCGGCGCAGCTCCCCTGCAGCCCAGAGGCCGCAAGGCCTGGGCGGTGCTTGCCTATCTTGCGCTGCAGGCCGGCGGCACCGGCCGGTCCCGCACAGCGACGCTGCTCTTCCCGGACGCCGCGGACCCGCTTGGTGCCCTGCGCTGGAACCTGTCCGAACTGCGGCGGACCCTCGACGGCGTGACATTGGCGGGTGATCCCCTGCGGCTTGTACTGCAATCCCCCTGGCGCTGCGATGCGCTGGAAGTGATGGACTCGGCCGCCAACCCTGGCCTGGACCCCCGAAGCTTCACCGGCCAGTTGCTGCAGGGGCTGTCCTTCGTGGACTGCCCCGTCTTCGATTCCTGGCTGGCGGACCAGCGGTACCGCTTCGACAACATGGTCCAGTCCCTGCTCTACGAGGCCGCGCTGGCGGCCCTGGCTGCGGGTACTCCCGATGTGGCGGCGGAACTGGCAGCCCTGGCCCTTGACCGGGATCCCTTCCACGCAGACTGCAACGCAGTCCTGGTCAAAGCTTTTGTGGCCCTGGGCGAACATCGCCGCGCCCGCCAGCACGTCACGAAATGCGGGGACCTCTACCGGCAGGAGCTGGGCCTGCCGCTGCCTGCGGAAGTCCGGCGGGCACTGTCCGCTGCGGCTCCGGAAGCGGATCCCGGAATGCCGGCCACTGTGGGGACAGTACGGTCGTATCTCGACGCCGGCGGGTCATCTCTGTGGGCAGGGGCGGTAGACCGGGGGCTGGACCAGCTGCGGCTCGCGGTGGTGCTCGCCCAGCGCACCGGAAATGAACATTTGCTCGCCGAGTCCCTGGTGACGCTCTCCGGAGCGCTGATCCACCAGGCAGGCGGCCGCGGCGCTGAGGTGGCGGACCTCCTGCACCGTGCCCTGCAGGCGGAAGGGCCCGACGGCGCCTCCCGGACTGCCGCTGCAGCCTACCGCGAGCTGGGCTACCTGTCCGTGCAGCGGGGCGTACCGGACCGGGCTGCCGGCTGGCTGGACCGGGCGATGACGGCGGCGGATGGATTCCCCGACGAACAGGCCAGAATCCTGGCGATCCAAGGCATGCTGGCCTCGGACACTGCCCGGTACGAGGGCGCCGTGAGGGCTCTGACGGAGTCCGGAAGACTGGCCAGGGCCGCCGGGAACCGCCGCCAGCAGGCGTTCAGCGAGGCGCTGCTCGGCAGGGTCCGGCTGCTCCGCGGGGAACTGGAGCAGGCGGCCGAATCCCTGGACCGGGCACAGGTCTGGATTGCGGAGGAACACTGGACCGCGTTCGAGCCGTTTGTCGCCGGGGTGCGGGGAGAAACGTATCTGGCCGCCGGGCAGCTGGAGGAAGCAGCCGCCCTGATCGACAGGTCATGGGTGATGGCCGAACTGGCCGGCGACCACTGCTACATGGCCTTGGCAGCCGGTGCGGAAGCGCGGCTGTTCGTGGAGCACGGCGACCTCGCCGCTGCCGAGCACTGGATAGACCGGGGCCTGGAACCCAGGCCGTGGTACCTCTGGTATTCGGCCCGCCTGCTGGATACGGCGGCGGAAGTTTCCATTGCCAGCAGGTCGCCACGTGCGTCGGCATTCGTGGAGCGTCTGGCTGAACTGGCGAGCCGGAGCGGGATGCGGGAATTCGTGGTGCGGGGGCAGTCCCACAGGGCTGTGCTTGGCGACGAGGCGGCAGCCCAGGCAGTTTCGTGGCTGGCCCGTGAAATCGATAACCCGGCGCTGGCCGCGTTCCTGGCGAGGCGGCACGGCGGCTGAACCGGCTTCCTCTTCAGATGTCCCGTCAGCGAACCCGACGAAGATGACCGCATCAAACCTCTTTAGTGTCCCTGCTGATCAAGAATGTCCCTACTGCTCAAGGGCATTTGGGACACCGGCGGGCTGGGCGAGGTGGACGCTGATGCCAAAGAGTGCCTCCAGCGCGGCCATATACTCGTCACGCCGGCCCGCAGCAGCCATTTCTCTTGCACGGACCGAGAGCGTGTGCAGCACCTGACGGACAAAACGCCGCAGGACCCTGGCAGTTTCCTCCGCCGACGTGCTCGCTCCGTTTCGCTTTCTGACGTTTTCCATTTCCCGCTCAAGCGCCTGATGAAGGTGGTGGCGCAGGGCAATAATCGCAGCATCGATAGTGCGGAGGGATTCTTGTTCGTAAAAGCGGCAGGCTGAATCCCGGATCAACATTCGGGCCAGCTGGATTTGTGCTGAGTCCGTCTGTGGGGCGGCCAGGCGCACCGCTTCAAGAGTGATCAAGTCAACGCCGGCTAACTCACCAACGTCGGGATCGAAGTCGCGGTTGGGAGCAAGATCCAAGGCCACGAGAGGCTTGGGGTCCTTCTGCTGCCGTGCCATCACCGAGGTGCCGATGCGGGATCCGTTGCCGCTACAGCCAATAACAACGTTCGCCTGGCCGATGGCTGCCTGCAGCTCCGCTTCCGTTACCGCTGCCACCGCATGGGCAGCGGCGAATGCGGCCGTCCTGCCTGAGCGGGAGAAGACGGTGACATTTGAACACCTTCCCCTCGCTAGCAGGCTCATAATGCACGCAGCGTAAGACCCGCTGCCAATGACGACCACGGACAGATCCGAGAGCATCAACGGGCTCAACCGGGAGACGGCCAGATTAATCGCCACGGAAGCCACTGACGTGCCGGCACCCCCAAGGCGCGCCCGTGTTCCGACGTCCTTCGCAGTGCGCAAAGCCCCTTGAAGTAGTCGGATCAGGAGTCCGGTGACCGTTCCTGCAGCTTGGGCTGCAGCCAACGCACGGCGGATTTGGCCGGTGATTTCACGTTCGCCTATGACCAGCGAATCCAGCCCGCATGCAACGCCAAAAAGATGTTCTGCCACTGCCGGCCCGATACGGCATTCGAACAGTGCCCGCAGGGTTGCCAGCGGTAGGCGGGAGCAGGAGCTCACGGCTTCCAGCGCATCTGCGCATGCCTTACCGGCTTCAGGTGCGGGCGCAATTTCACAGTAAATCTCGAACCGGTTACATGTGGATAGAACCACGCAGCCTGATACAGCCCTGCTGCGGCCCGGTAAGTCCTGCATGATGAGTGGGGCTGCCGATTGCAGCCGGGCGATGGAATCGGCGTCGAGATACCTGTACCTCGAAACGAGTACCAACAGAACGGGAGGCTCAACAGGACCCGGACATCCCGAACCCGCCGCATCAAGCGTAGCTGTCACTGCTGTTCCTTCCCGGGAGATCAAGCTGATGACCGAATGGACGCACCATCTGCTGGATCAGCGTTATACAGAGACCTTGGGGAATTCTTAGTCACCGATGTTGTTGGACAGCGCACTTGAAGCCATGTACTCCAGGAACGCACCCTGGCTCCCCGGGCTCTGTCCCCAGTCGCCGTAATGGTGCAGTATTTCAGGATGGAAGCATTTCCGGCAGCCAGCCTTGGCCACGTGGTTCTGTTGGGTGATTCCATCTTCGACAACGGCGCGTATGTTGGCGGCGGACCGGACGTCATCAGCCAACTGCGGCAGGAACTGCCGGGCTGGAAATGCACCCTCTTGGCGATCGACGGCGACATCATTACCGGTGTCGTCCGCCAACTTGACCGCCTCCCCGCGGATGCGACCCACCTGGTGGTGAGCGCGGGCGGAAACGACGCGCTTGGCCATTCGCCACTGCTGCAGGAGCAACCTTCAACAGTGGGCGGGGCGCTGCTTATGCTTGGCGGGGCGAGGGACAGATTCGACGCCGACTACCGGGCCATGCTTTCCGCTGTCCTGGCAGGGGGACTGCCGGTGGGGGTCTGCACTGTCTACGACACTCCCCCGTCAGGGCCGAACCAGCCGGTCATCAAGGCAGCACTGTCCCTGTTCAACGACGTCATCACGAGGGCCGCATTTTCCCGCGGAGTAGCGCTGGTCGATCTGCGGCTCGTGTGCAGCGAGGATGGGGACTATGCCAACCCTATCGAGCCGTCCATTCAAGGCGGACGGAAGATTGCGCAGGCCATTGCCACGCTGCTGGGAACAGCCGCGCCCGGCCCTCATTCCATTGTTGTCGCCGGCGCGGCAAGGAATGAACCTGCTACCCCGCCGGATCTGGCGGGCTAACAGGCCGTTGCTGCCTTCAGTGCGGGCGCAGCTTCACGTCCGCGGATGCCTGCGGGATCCTGCCAGCCGGGAGCCAGCGGCCACGGGGCGGTACTGGACCCGCCGATGATCAGCCCGCATGGCCCGCTGCTCCTGGCGCCGGGCCTTCCGCTCCGCCCGGTCAATTCCGGACAGAATCGCGAAGGTGCCCGCAACCCAGAGGAACGCCATCGTCAACACCAAGGCAATCTCCAACTCAATGCCCATGGCTCTATTTTAGGACTTTGGAGCCGTAAGCGAGAGCCCTGGACTGACCAACCTTGCCCGCTCTACAACACTCCCAGCTCCCGCACCGCCGCCAGGACGTCCTGCACCGAGACTGCCAGCAAAGCGGGGTCGGGCTGCTCAGCGAAGGTGTCACCGCGCCTCAACTCAGCCCGGGTCAGGACCACGTGCGGACCCGGGGGCGGACCCCAAATTTCGGGCGGAGCCGGACCAAACAGCACCACTGAGGGCGTTCCATACGCAGAGGCCAGGTGGGCCGCTCCCGTATCCGCCGAGATCACCAGCCGCGCTGCTGCGATGGCGGCTGCGAATTCGGCCAGTCCCAGCCGCCCTGCCAGCACCATATCCTCGGAAAATCCCGAGCGGCGGCAGACATCCAGGGCACGTTCCCGTTCACCGCTGCCACCGGTGAAGACCACGTTGTGCCCGGCGGAGGCAAGCGTGGAGGCAACTGTCGCGAAGCGCTCGGCCGGCCAGAGGCGGCTGCCGTAGGCGGCTCCCACATGCAAAACCGTGGCACCGGGAACAGGGCTTGGCACGTGGGGTGTATTCAGCCGGATATCCAGGGGGTCGGCCTCGATGCCATGCCATTCCAGGAGCCGGACCCAGCGTTCCCGTTCATGCAGTTCCGCGCGCCAGGGCGGCCCGTCCCGGTACTGGCTCCGGTGCCCTATTGTCTGCCTGGCCTGCAACGCCTCGATCCGGCCCTGGCTCTCCGGCCCGCTGCCGTGCAGGTTCACGGCCACGTCCACCACGCCGGGCTCGATGGCCAAAGGCTCATCGAGCCCGTGGGTGGGGAAAAGCTCATACCCGCCCACGAGGCCCAGCGCGTCAGACAACCATCCCTGGGCCGCGTACCGCAGCCTGTGCCCGGGGAACGTCCGGCGGAGGGCCTTCAGTGCTGGAACCGCGACGAGCAGGTCACCGAGCTTGAGCGCCCGAAGGACCAGGAGCTCGGGTTTCCCATCATGGACATCTTCAGCCTTCAGGGCAGCGGCAGTTCCCGGAATGCTCACAGGCGCTGCCCGCCCGCGTCAGTCGCCGCCAGGCTGCGGACGTCCTCATGCACATCCCGTACGGCAACTCCCGCCACCACGGAATCGTTATGGGGGCAGCGCGGCGCCGTCCAGCCCACCTGGGTGACATCAATCCCGCACGTGGGGCAGGCGGTGACCCAGGAGGCATGGATGCGGTGAAGACTCCTGCCGAGCGCGCCGGCATTGATGATATTGCCCGCCCAGAAAATCCCCACGGTCGGGACCCCAAGGGCCTGGGCCAGGTGCCGCGGGCCGCTGTCGTTTCCAACCACCACCGCCGCGCTGCCCAACAGCGACACCAGACCCGCCATGTCCAGTTCTCCCGCCACAGAGCGGACCGGTCCCGAAGCGGCCAGTTCCACAACGCGCGCGGCAAGTTCCTGCTCACTCTTATCGCCGGCAACAACCACCCGGAACCCATCCGCCGCGCAGGCAGCGGCCAGCTCGGCGAACCGCTCAACGGGCCAGCGACGGCGGGGATCCGTCGCCCCCGGATGCATCACCACCAAAGGCTGCGCGCCGTCGTCGGCCGTGCCGGAAAGAGTGGGCAAGCCCTGGGCCGGAGCGAGCCGGGCCTCAAGATCAACCGGGAACGCCCCGGCGAAACCGGCCACTTCCAAAGCCCTCAGGGGTTCGTGCTGGTAATAGAGGTAGGGAACCGTCCGTTCCAGGCTCGCTGCATCCGGCGTGCGGGTTCCCACCGTATGCCGGGCGCCCAGCCGGAGCAGGAAAGGATTCGAGTACCGTCCCCCGCCGTGAAGCTGGACCGCCAGATCAAAGCGCCGGTCACGCATCTCCTGGAAGAACCGGTCCAGCTCGTCCTCGTCTTCCGCCCCGGGCCGGACGCCTTCGGAAAAGGGCAGGATACATACTTCGTCCACCGGGCTCTTCGTAGCGGCGATCAGTGCCTTATGGGCCGGAGTGCCAAGAAGCGTTATGGAAGCCCCCGGATAGGCCGCTTTCAGCGCAGCCATGGCAGGTACGGCAAAAATCAGATCACCCAGCCCGCCGCCGCGCAGGACGGCGATCCTGTCCACTGCCTCGAACTTTTCCAGTACGGGGCCAACGCCCATGCCGGCCCGTCCGGCACCACCGAATTCTGCAGTCAGCTGCTCCACACATACCCCTTCGACTAAAGCCGGGGCCGCCCCTTTTGCTGCGGCCCCCCTGCCCGTGCAGCCGCAACAGCATCACGAACGCTGTGGCGGCCTTCCTCTGAACCTGTACCCAGACGGCGGTCAATATACTCCGGCTATTGGGGAATACCCCCATGATGCTGTACGTTTCATACGCGACAGACGAACCAAAGAAAAGAGAAGCACCTAAATTGGCAACCGATTACGATGAACTGCGTTCCGACGTCAAGGAATCGCAGGACAACTCACTCGAGCAGCTTCAGTCAGCAAATGCTCCTGACGCACGCAGCGTTGTGCTCGAGCTGGATGAAGCTGACGGCCTGGACGGAGCGGGCGTACCTGGCGGCGAATTCGTCGCCGAGGAGCTCGTGGTGCAGGTCATTCCGCAGGCCGATGACGAATTCACCTGCTACTCCTGCTTCCTGGTCCGCCACCGCTCGCAGATTGCGCGCCAGAAGGACGGCCACAGCTACTGCACCGAGTGCGAGGGCTGATCAGGCAGTCATGTGGAGGGCGGAAACCGCCATTTTCCTCAACTGAGCAAGAGGCACGTCCCATCGGGAGACGTGCCTCTCGGCTTTTAAGCGAGCTTCTGCCGCACGATCTGGCTGACTTCCTTTCCGTCGAAGCGCCCCGCCACCTCCGCCGTCACGGGCTTCATGACTTCGCCCATCTGGCGGGGTGTGAGTTCACGGCCCGCGGCGCGCAGCCCGGCAATGACCTCATCCACGATTGCCTCGACTTCGGCCTGCGAAAGCGGTTTGGGCAGGTAGGACTCTATGACTTCGGCCTCGGCGATTTCGGCGGCCGCACGGTCCGGCTGGCCCGCTTCCGTATAGATTACCGCCGTTTCGCGGCGCTTCGCAGCTTCCTTCTGGAGCAGGGACGTCACCTGCAGGTCATCAAGCTGCACCGGGGTTTTACCCGATTTCTCACGGGTCTCGATTTCGCCCAGGACGTTCCGGACCGTGGTGAGCGCCGTCTTGTTGCGCTCCTTCATATGCATGACCACATCGGCCTGCAGCCGTTCTTTCAGTGTTGACACGTTTTCCTCTGTTCCTGTTGGCCCTTGTTCACCGGGAGGCGCCTGGGCATTGCGGCCACGCCCAGGTATCCCTAGTACCGTAGGGGCTTATGCCCGAAAAAGACCACCCGTCCCCGGACCGGACCCTGTGAGCCTTCCCGCCGACCTCTGGACTACCTTCATCAACGCGTTCGGCCGTACAGATAGCCCGGCTATCACCGTCATCGAGCTGCTGCTGGTGGTTTCCATAGCCACCGCGCTGTCCATCCCCCGCCGGTCCTGGAGGTACGTGGGCCTGCTGGCCACCGCCACCCACGAACTGGGGCACGCCTTCGCCGCTGTGACGAGCGGACAGCGGCTCTCCGGTATCCGGCTGAGGTTTGACCATTCCGGAACCACCACCACCTTCAGCCGGAGCAAGCTTGCCACCGTCTGGTCCTGCTTCTGGGGCTACCCCATGCCTGCCGTGGTGGGTGCATCTTTTGTCTGGTGCGGCTTGAACGGATGGGGGCCCGCCGCAATTGCTGCCAGTGCCATTGCCCTGGCCGCCACGCTGGTGTTCCTCCGGAACGCCGCAGGCTTCCTCATCACCATCGGAGCGATGCTGGGCTGCGTCGCATTGATTTTCCTGGTTCCTGCCGGCTTCGTGGGCCACACCGCGGTCATGCTGGGCCTGGTACTGCTGGTGGGCGCAGTGCGGGACCTGATCAAGCTCACCCACGTCCATCTGCGCAGGAGGGACAGGCTGGCCACGTCAGATGCCTACTTGCTGTTCCGGGCAACGGCGGTCCCTTCCGGGATCTGGATCCTCCTGTTTACCGTCCTTGTGGCGGGGTCCTGGCTGGTGGCCTGGCAGCCACTCTCAACAATCCTGCGGTAAGGCGCATAGGCTGGATTAATGAGCCAGGAAACTGAAAGCACGCAGCAGACGGATAGCGGCAAATCCTTCGAACACACTACCCGGGGCGCCTACGTTACGGGCGGAGCGGAGTTCAACCGGGACACCAACTACATCGAGGACCGGATCACGGCGGACGGCAGGCCTGGCCCGAACGGGGAACCCGGTTGGCCGGCCGAGGCGGGGCGTTACCGCCTCATCGCTGCAAGAGCCTGCCCCTGGGCCAACAGAACGGTGATTGTCCGCCGCCTCCTGGGGCTGGAGGACGCTATTTCCCTGGGTCAACCCGGCCCTACCCACGACGCCCGGTCCTGGACTTTTGACCTGGATCCCGGTGGAGTGGATCCCGTCCTGGGCATCGAACGCCTCCAGCAGGCCTACTTCAAGCGGTTCCCGGGCTACCCGCGGGGCATCACTGTCCCGGCGATTGTCGACGTGGCCACTGGTGAAGTGGTGACCAACAACTTTCCGCAGATCACGCTCGACTTCTCCACCGAGTGGAGCCAGTTCCACCGGCCCGGTGCCCCTCAGCTCTACCCTGAGCATCTTCGGGAAGAGATCGACCAGGTCAACAAGCGGGTGTTTACCGAGGTCAACAACGGCGTCTACCGCTGCGGCTTCGCCGGCTCGCAGGAAGCCTACGATTCAGCCTACGAACGGCTCTGGACAGCCCTGGACTGGCTGGAAGACCGCCTGTCCCGGCAGCGCTTCCTAGTGGGCGGCACCATCACCGAAGCGGACGTCCGGCTGTTCACCACCCTGGCCCGGTTCGACGCCGTCTACCATGGCCACTTCAAATGCAACCGCCAGAAACTCAGCGAAATGCCGGCGCTCTGGGGGTACGCCCGCGACCTCTTCCAGACCCCGGGATTCGGGGACACCACCGACTTTGTGCAGATCAAGCAGCACTACTACATCGTGCACGAGGACATCAATCCCACCGGGATCGTTCCCGCCGGTCCCGACCTGCGCGGGTGGCTTGAGCCCCATGACCGCGAGTCCCTGGGCGGACAGCCGTTCGGCGATGGAACAGCGCCGGGGCCGGTCAAGCCTGGTGAAGAAGTTGCCCCAGGCCACGGAGCGATTTCCTGACGGAAAGCGCTTGCTCGCCTAGACTGGCGGGATGCAGACTTCTCAAGGCTTCGTAGCGCCCGGTTTCGAAAATGTACTGGACTTGTTCGAATCGTTCCTGGCCGAGGACCCGCAGTACAGTGCACAGCTGGCCGCTTTCCGGAACGGGGCGCAGGTTGTGCGGCTCGCCGGCGGACCGGATATGGATGCGGACACCATCACGGGCGCCTACTCCTGCTCCAAAGGCGTGGCGGCCATGGTGATCGCACTGCTGGTCCAGGACGGCCTGCTTGACCTCGACGCCCCCGTGGCCAAGTACTGGCCGGAGTTTGCAGTCCACGGCAAGGACCGGCTTCTGGTCCGGGAGGCTTTGTCCCACCAGGCGGGACTCATGGGAGTGGAGGGCGGTTTCGCGCTGGAGGAGTTCACCACTGCGGACGCTGCTGCCCGGCTGGCAGCGGCGCGGCCCTCCTGGCAGCCCGGGCGGCAATTTGGCTATCACGCCCTGACCATCGGGATCATCATGGAGGAACTGTGCCGCCGGACGGCCGGAGAATCGCTGCAAAGCATCTACGACCGGCGGATCCGGACGGCGCTGGGCATCGACTTTTTCCTCGGTCTGCCCGCAGAGCTGGAGCCCCGCTACCGGAACGTCCTCTACACCGACGATCCGCAAGGACCCTGGGTGGATCCCCTCAGCCTGGAGGGTCTGAACAGCAATGCGCCCGTCAGCACCATCATGGAGCTGCCCAATATCCGCAGCGTCCGCCGTGCAGGGATGTCGGCGGCCGGCGGCGTTGGGTCCGCGGAGGGACTGGCGCGCCTCTATGCAGCCGCCACTACGGGGACCGACAGTGCGCCGGCCTTCCTCAATCCGCAGACGCTGGAGCTTATGTCCCAGGAACAGGTATGGGGCCTGGACCGTTCATCCGGGCTGGACAACGCCTTCGCGGTGGTGTTTATGAAGCCGCACCCGTCCCGGAACTTCGGCAGCCACCGTGCCTTCGGCCACGAAGGCGCCAACGCCGCCCTCGGGTTTGCCGATCCCGCCTACGGCCTCGGCTTTGGTTACATTCCCCGGCGTGCAGAGGACGGGCGGACGCCCGGAAGGGCGCACCGGCTGGCTGCTGCCGTGCGCCGTTCGGCAGCCGCCTTGGCCTGAATGGACCGGCTCCGGCAGGTTTGCTCGCGGCCTTGACCTGCGCCTTTGTGGTTGCGGGACAAGGCGCCCTAGTGTGGGGCGGATGGGCAATTCTCGAGCACGTCCCACCATCCGATGGGCCAGGGGAACCCAATTCCTCAAGCAGGCAGTAGAAGGACTGTCCGCGGCGTTCGCTGCACAGCGACTGCAGTTGGCGTCGAAAGCGGCACTGGCAGCGGGCGTGGCATTTTTCATCGCCCCGCTGATGCCCGGCAGCGCGTCGCACTACGCCTACTACGCGCCCCTGGGGGCCTTGGTGGCGATGTACCACAACGTTGCTGGCTCCGTTCGGCAGGGCCTGCAGGCCCTCACCGGACTGGCCGTGGGCATCGGGCTCGCCGTGGTCCTGGTGAACATCGCGGACCCGTCACCCTTGACGGTGGCGATTTTTATGGGGATAGGAGTGCTGCTCGGCGGCTTGCCGGGCCTCGGTTCAGGCAGTGATTGGATTCCGACGGCGGCCCTGCTGGTCCTGCTGGTGGGCGGAAGCAACGCTGATGACTTTTCCTTCGGCTACCTGGTGCAGATGGGTGCGGGCGTCGCTGTGGGCATCGGCGTCAACTTCCTGGTCTTCCCCCCGCTCCACCTGCAGGCAGCAGCGGCGAGCCTGGATGACCTCCGCCTCGCTTTGGGCCGGCAGATGACGGACATGGGTACCGCACTGAAGGAAGAGTGGCCGCCCGAGCACGAAGAATGGTCCCACCGCTCCGACGAGCTGGCCACGGCCACCCGGTCGGTCCGGCACCTCGTCAAGGAAGCCGACGCCAGCCGGAGGGCCAACCCCCGGCGCCGGCTCCACCCCCGTGACATTGACCTCGACTACCGCAACCTTCGCCAGCTTGAACGGGTCACGTTCCACGTCCAGGACATGACGGACGTGCTCACTGACGTGATCTGGGAAAGCGACGTGCCGTACACCGTCCCGCTGCAGGACAACGTTCCCCTCGCCGACGCCATCACGGCAACCGGTGAACTGCTGGGCTCCTTCAGCATTGACGACCCGCAACAGCAGGCGGAACGCTTCAAGGCGGCCCACGCGGCGGTGGAAGCCTGCATGGCCGCCACCGCCGGGCGGGAGCTGGACCAGGGCGCCGTCCCTGCCTCCGAATCGATCCTCCTCAGCCTGCACCGGATCCTGCGTTCCGTCCGCCCCGGAACTGAGGCCTCGGCGTCGTGAAGCGAAAACCTAGAGCACGGCAACCGAGCCGCTGAAATGCCGGCGGCCCGAACGGGGGTTCCACGCTGCGAAGTCCGAACGCTCCCACGCCCCGGACGTTCCCTCGGCGCTGCTGATATCCAAGGCAACCCCGCAGGGCAGGAACACCGGCGCCTCAAAGTCGACATCCCAGGTGAAGGAATCACCGCGGACTGCACCGACATCTGCGAGCGCCCGGGAAGCCAGGTACATTCCGTGGGCGATTGAGCGCCGCATCCCCAACGCTTTCGCTGAAAGCACGCTGAGGTGGATGGGGTTGAAGTCACCGGACACAGCCGCATACGCCCTGCCAGTATCAACCCCAAGCTGCCACTGTGCTGTGGGATCGGGAGCCTTGAAGTCGGCACGCACGGGCGCGGGCGAGGGCTTGTCGATTCCCGGCAGGAAAACACCCTTGGCGAGATAGGTGGAGACACCTCGCCAGCAGGTGTCCGCCAGCCCGGCCCGGCGTACTTCGCTGACCACGTCCACCTGGGTACCGGCACGGTGGCCGCGCAGGTTTTCCACATGGGCCGTGACGTCCAGGGCGTCCGTGAAAAGCACCGGAGACCGTTGTTCCACACTGTTCCGGAGATGGATCATACCGAGCAGCGGAAGTGGAAAGTCGTCCCTGTTCATCACGCTCATGGCGAGGGGGAACGCGAGCGCGTGGATGAAGCCCGCCGGCAGGACGTCACTGGCGGTTTCACCAATGAGGTGCTGGTAGGCAGTCAGGTTCCCCACGTCCACAGTGACCCCGCGGACCTCGTGGCTCTCAGCCGGCAAGGCGGTACCGTCATGGGTCCCCAGCAGCCGCCGCCGCGCCGCCTGGGCTGCCGCATTGACGTACAGCTTCGAAAGCGACGGCATCTCGCCGAGGATGACCGGCTGCACGGGCATCATGCGCCCATCACGTATTGTCCGCAGACCCGCAGGGTTTCCCCATTGATGCCCCCGGCGGCGTCACTGGCGAGGAAGGCTATGGTTTCCGCTACGTCAGTTGGCTGGCCGCCCTGCTGGAGTGAGTTCAGGCGCCGGCCCATCTCCCGCAGCACCAGGGGAACCCTGGCTGTCATTTCAGTTTCGATAAAGCCCGGGGCCACGGCGTTGACCGTTCCTCCGTGGGCAGCAATGAGCGGGGCCGTGGCCCGGACCATTCCCATCACGCCTCCCTTGGAGGCCGCGTAGTTTGTCTGGCCGCGGTTTCCGGCAATGCCGCTGGTGGACGCCACGGAGACTATCCGGGGAGACGCGCGGAAGTGTTCCGACGCAAGCAGGGCCTCGTTGATCCGGAGCTGCGCGGCAATGTTGATGTCGATCACGGAACTCCAGCGGGACTGGTCCATGTTGGCGAGGAGTTTGTCCCGTGTAATTCCGGCATTGTGGACCATGATGTCGAGGCGACCGTGCCGCTGCGCGGCGTGCTCGAGGATCCGCTGCCCGGCGTCCTCCCTGCTGATGTCCAGCTGCAGGGCAGTGCCTTTGACCTGGTTGGCCACCTCGGCGAGGTGGTCGCCGGCTGCCGGGATATCCACCAGCACCAGTGTGGCGCCGTCGCGGTGCAGGGTCCTGGCAATTGCAGCACCAATACCCCTCGCTGCTCCGGTGACAACGGCGACCCGTCCAGCCAGCGGTTCCGCGGCGTCCTCCGGAAGTTCCCCCGCCGTCGTCGATACCGTCACGAACTGTCCGTCCACAAAGGCGGACCGGCCGGAAAGGAAGAACCGGACTGCCCCTAACGTACTGGGGCTGGTTGTCCCCACTTCCGGTCCCAGGAGCACGCCGTTGCCGGTGGCACCGGCACGCAGTTCCTTGGCCAGGGAGCGCAGGAACCCGTCCACCCCCTGCCGGGCCGCTGCCTGGGCCGGTGAGGAAGCGCCAGAGGCCGGCCGGGAGACGGTGATGATCCGGCCTCCCGGGCCGAGGTCCCGAAGGGAAGCCGCGGCCGTCAGAATGGGCTTCGCCAGGTCTTCAGGGCGTGCCACGTCGTCCAGCACCAGGATGATGGCGCCGAGCTTCTCCCTTGGAACGGCGTGCCTCCTGACGTCGAGGTCCCAGGAGAGCAGTTCGGCGGCCAGGCTGTCAGCGCCGGGCGTGTCTCCCTGGACCACGATGGGGCCGGTGACCAGCGGCTGGCCGGGCTGGTACCGGCGGAGAACGGCAGGTTGGGGCAGCCCCAGCTTCTTGGCTACGTTCCTGCCCAGGCCGTGGTTGACGAGTTGTGCGTACTTGTCAGTCATCGGAGCCCCTACAGTGATTCCAGAATCGCCGCGACGCCGAGTCCGCCGGCCGCACAGACCGAGACCAGCCCCCGTGCGGGACGGCCTTCCGAGCTGGCCTTGGCGTGCAGGGCCTTGGCAAGCGAAGCGACGATCCGGCCGCCGGTCGCGGCGAAGGGATGGCCGGCAGCGAGGGAAGACCCGTTGACGTTCAACCTGGACCGGTCAATGGTTCCGAAAGCGCCTTCCAGGCCCAGCCGTGTCCGGCCGAGGTCTTCGTCCTCCCATGCGGCGAGCATGCTCAGGACGGTGGACGCGAAGGCTTCATGGATCTCGAAGAAGTCAATGTCCGCCAGGGTGAGCCCCTGCCGGGCGAGCAGCCTGGGGACGGCGAAGACCGGTGCCATCAGCAGGCCGTCCTTGCCGTGCACAAAGTCCACAGCGGCAGCTTCGGCATCCACCACGGCTGCCAGTTTGGGCAGGTCCCGGGCGTCGGCCCACTCTTCCGAGGCGAGCAGGACGGTGGAGGCGCCGTCGGTCAGCGGAGTGGAGTTGCCGGCCGTCATGGTGGCATTGGCGCCAAGGTTCTTCCCGAAGACAGGTTTCAGCCCCGCGAGCTTGTCCAGTGACGTGTCAGCACGCAGGTTCCCATCCCGGGTCAGGCCCCGGTACGGAGTGGTGAGGTCATCGAAGAACCCGGCGTCGTAGGCCGCTGCGAGGTTCCGGTGGCTGTTGAGCGCCAGTTCATCCTGCGCCTCACGGGAGACCTTCCACTGGGAGGTGGTGAGCGCCTGGTGCTCCCCCATGGAAAGACCTGTGCGGGGCTCGGAGGTTCCGGGAGCCAGCGGAGCAAGGTCTTTGGGCCGCAGGCGGCTGAGGATCTGCAGCCGCTGGGGAAGGCTCCGGGCCCGGTTGAGGTCCAGGATGACTTCGCGGAGCCCTTCGCTGACCACCACGGGTGCGTCGGAGGCGGAGTCGACACCGCCCGCGATTCCCGAGTCGATCTGGCCCAGCTTGATCTTGTTGGACAGGCCCACGACGGTCTCAAGCCCCGTTGCGCAGGCCTGCTGGAGGTCATACGCGGGTGTTTCGGGTGACAAGGCTGAGCCCAGGACTGCTTCGCGGGTGAGGTTGAAGTCCCGGGAGTGCTTCAGTACGGCGCCCGCGGCCACTTCCCCGATCCGCTCGTCCTGCAGGCCAAAGCGGGCGATCAGCCCGTCCAGAGCCGCCGTCAGCATGTCCTGGTTCGAAGACTTGGCGTACGCACCGCCGGCCCGGGCAAACGGGATCCTGTTACCGCCAACGATGACTGCCCTGCGGAGCCCAGGGGCGGAAGCTGCGGCGGGAGTGCCGGACTCGGGTCCGGTGGTGGTCTGTCCGTCAATGGACATGGGTATCTCCTCGGGTCACGTACGGTTACCGATACCCAGCGTACCTGATACGCTGGGTATCGTGAACATCCAGCAAACCGGTTCCTCCCCTGTATCCGATGCCGCCGGCGCCGACGGCCGCTCGTCACGCTGGCAGAGCCACCGGGAGGAGCGGCGCCGGGAACTGATCAAGGCAGCCCGCCGGGCCGTGCACGCACTGGGCAGCGACGCATCGATGGAGGACATTGCGACCGCCGCAGGTACGTCCAAGTCCGTGTTCTACCGCTACTTCGGTGACAAGGCAGGACTCCAGCAGGCGGTGGGCGAGGTTGTCCTCAGCCAGATGCAGCACCGGATCCGGGAGGCCGCGCAGAGCGCCGACACACCCCGGGAAGGACTGCTGGCCATGGTCACCGCCTACCTCCAGATGGCCAGCACAAGTCCCAATGTCTACACCTTTGTGACCCGCCACGCCGCCGACACGGACGCCGCCCAGGAGACCGATGCAGGGTCTGCCGCGCTGGGACACTTCTTTGAAGCCATCGCCGAAATGATCGCCACTCCTATGCGCTCCCACCTGGGCGACGGCAAGGAAGCGGTTATTGGCTACTGGCCCAAAGCCGCCATTGGCATGGTGCGGAACGCGGGCGAGCAGTGGCTCAGCACTCCGGCCTCCCCCGCCAAGCCCGGGCAGGAAGTGATGGCGCGGCAGATTACAGACTGGCTCTGCGTCGGCATTGCCCCTGAACTGTCCCCGTCCACGCGGACATAACGAATCCACTGCCACCCCCCCGGGCTATTGCACCGGTGGCTTTCATGAGCCGCAGAACCCCCACCCATCTGTCAGCACCCAACAAAGGACTACGACATGACTGAACTAGTGGACCGTCCCGCACGAAGAGGGCCGCGCCCCGCAGCGGCAGCTGCTGCCTCCCGAGCAGCTGAAGCACAGCCCGCCGTCGACGTCGACGCGCTGGGTGAACAACTCCTGGGGAAGTGGGCCGCAATCCGGCGCCAGGCCCGGACCCTTGCGGCACGTCCAGAGCTGCACAAGATCGAGGGACTTCCGCACACCGAGCACCGCATCAGGGTGTCCGGCCAGCTGAAGTACCTGGTGGAGAACGAGGCAGTCCACCGCGCGTTCCCGGAGTCGCTGGGTGGCGCCGATGACCATGGCGGAAACATCGCGGGCTTTGAGGAACTCGTGGTGGCGGATCCTTCGCTGCAGATCAAGGCAGGTGTGCAGTGGGGGCTCTTCGGATCCGCAGTGATGCACCTCGGCACGGCTGAGCACCACGCCAAGTGGCTCCCCGGCATTATGAGCCTTGAGATCCCCGGCTGCTTTGCCATGACCGAGACTGGACACGGCTCCGACGTTGCCAGCATTGCCACCACCGCTACGTTCGATCCCGCCACTGACGAGTTCGTGGTGCACACTCCGTTCCGCGCAGCGTGGAAGGACTACATCGGCAATGCCGCGATTGACGGCCTGGGCGCCGTGGTGTTCGCCCAGCTGGTTACCCGGGACGTCAACCATGGAGTCCATGCGTTCTACGTGGACCTCCGCGACCCGGAAACCGGGGAGTTCCTGCCCGGCATCGGCGGGCAGGACGACGGCATCAAGGGCGGCCTCAACGGGATCGACAACGGCCGGCTGCACTTCACCGGGGTACGCATTCCGCGGACCAACCTCCTGAACCGCTACGGCAACGTTGATTCCGACGGGGCCTACAGCTCCCCGATCGCCAGCCCCGGCCGCCGCTTCTTCACCATGCTGGGAACCCTGGTGCAAGGCCGCGTGTCCCTTGACGGTGCGGCCGTGGCAGCCTCCAAGGTCGCCTTGGCAGCTGCCATTCAGTACGCCACCGAACGCCGCCAGTTCAACGCCTCCTCGCACACCGAAGAGGAAGTGCTGCTGGACTACCAGCGCCACCAGAAACGCCTGTTCACCAGGCTGGCCACCACCTACGCGGCCGGCTTTGCCCACGAGCAGCTGCTGCAGAAGTTCGACGACGTCTTTTCGGGCGCCCACGACACCGACGAGGACCGCCAGGACCTGGAAACCCTCGCGGCCGCACTGAAGCCGCTCAGCACCTGGCACGCGCTGGACACCCTGCAGGAATGCCGGGAGGCCTGCGGCGGCGCCGGCTTCCTGATCGAAAACCGCTTCGCCTCATTGAGGGCGGACCTGGACGTGTACGCCACCTTCGAAGGCGACAACACCGTGCTGCTGCAGCTCGTGGCCAAGCGGCTCCTGGCGGACTACGCCAAGGAATTCCGCAGTGTGGACTTCGGTGTGCTGGCCCGGTATGTGGTGGGACAGGCTACCGGGGCGGCCATCCACCGCACCGGCCTACGGCAGGTAGCCCAGTTCGTCGCTGACTCCGGATCAGTGCAGAAGGCTGCCATCGCCCTCCGCGACGAGGAAGGCCAGCGCGCGCTGCTCACCGACCGGGTGCAGACCATGGTGGCTGAGGCCGCAACAGCGCTCAAGGGCACGGGGCGGTTGTCGCAGGAGAAGGGCGCCGCCCTGTTTAACCGGCACCAGAACGAACTGATCGACGCTGCGCAGGCCCATGCCGAACTACTCCAGTGGGAGGCCTTCACGGAGGCGCTGGGCGATATTGCGGACCCCGGCACCAGGACGGTCCTGACCTGGCTGCGGGACCTGTTCGGCCTGTCCCTGATCGAGAAGAACCTGTCCTGGTACCTCATGAACGGCCGCCTCTCCATGCAGCGCGGCCGGACCGTGGGCGAGTACATCAACAGGCTGCTGGTGAAAATCCGCCCGCATGCCCTGGACCTTGTGGACGCTTTCGGGTATGGCGAAGACCACGTGCGCGCAGCCATCGCCACCGGCGCGGAGAAGGAACGGCAGGAGGAGGCGCGCGCCTACTTCCGCAGCCTGCGGGCGAGCGGCAAGGCGCCCGTGGACGAGAAGCTCCTGCTGGCGCGGACCGCCGGGAACCGCGTTTGACCGTCTCCCAACGGCAATAACGACGACGGCGCCGCCCATCTCGGGAGGTGGGCGGCGCCGTCGTGGTTTGCCTGGAAACGCTAGCTCTGCGCCGGAAGTACGGAGCGGTACACCTCAAGCGTGGTTTCCGTGATGGACTCCCAGGAGAAGTGCTTTTCGGCGCGCGCCCGGCCGGCCTGCCCCATAGCGCGGGCGCGGGCCGGATTCGAGACGACCTCGGTGAGGGCGGCAGCGAATTCCGTAACGAACTTTTCCGGGTCCAGGGGTGTACCGGTGCCGTCGGTGACCTGCTCCAGTTCCACCAGCAGGCCGGTCTGGCCGTGCTCCACCACCTCGGGAATGCCGCCGGTGGCACTGGCGACCACGGCGGCGCCGCATGCCATGGCTTCCAGGTTCACGATGCCCAGCGGTTCGTAGATGGACGGGCAGGCAAAGGCGGTGGCGTGGCTGAGCACCTGGATCAGCTCGTGGCGGGGCAACATGCGCTCGATGAGCACCACGCCGGTGCGCTCGCGCTGCAGGTCCTCAATCAGCCGGGCCGTCTCGGCGGCCAGCTCCGGGGTGTCGGCGGCCCCCAGGCACAGGACCAGCTGGACGTCGGCGGGGAGCTTTGCTGCCGCACGCAGGAGGTAAGGGACCCCCTTCTGGCGGGTGTTGCGGCCCACGAACACCACACTCGGCTTGTCCGGGTCGATGCCCAGAGCGCGGATGGCGTCATCATTTTCGTCGCGCTGCCACAGCTCGACGTCGATGCCGTTGTGGACCACGCGGACCTTCGCCGGATCAACGTTCGGGTAGCTCCGCAGGATGTCCTGCCGCATACCCTCCGACACGGCGATGATGGCGGCGGCGGCCTCGTAGGCCGTCTTTTCCACCCAGGAGGACAGGGCGTACCCGCCGCCGAGCTGCTCCGCCTTCCAGGGGCGCAGCGGCTCCAGGCTGTGGGCGCTGAGGACGTGCGGAATGCCGTGCAGCAGGGACGCCAGGTGCCCTGCCATGTTGGCGTACCAGGTGTGCGAATGTACAAGGTCCGCGCCTTCAACATCGGGGACGATCCGCAGGTCCACCCCGAGCGTCTGCACGGCCGCGTTGGCTGTCCCAAGGTCCTCGGGCACCGCGTAGGAGGTCACCGCCGCGCCATGATAGTCGGCGTCGCGGGGAGCACCAAAAGCACGAACCTGCAGGTCAACATGCTTACTAAGCACCCTGCTCAATTCGGCCACGTGGACCCCGGCGCCACCATAGATCTCGGGCGGAAACTCTTTAGTCACAATGTCTATTCGCACATGACCCAAGGTAGTCCTTCACGCATAACTGTTCTAGTGTGAAGGAGTCCGGGCATGCCGGACTGTCTTGGGGAGTTACGAAGGCGTACAGGAGCGACCATTATGCCGTTGAACAAAAGAGTCCTGGCCATTGTCCTCGCCGGCGGCGAGGGAAACAGGCTGATGCCACTGACGGCAGACCGGGCCAAACCCGCCGTGCCCTTCGCGGGAAGTTACCGCCTGATCGACTTCGCCCTGTCCAACCTGGTGAATTCCCGTTATCTGCAGATCGTTGTGCTGACCCAGTACAAGTCGCACAGTCTTGACCGCCACATCTCCGAGACGTGGCGTATGTCCACCCAGCTCGGCAACTACGTGGCTTCTGTTCCTGCCCAGCAGCGCGTGGGCAAGAGCTGGTTCCTGGGCAGCGCCAACGCCATCTACCAGTCGCTGAACCTCATCCACGATGCCAACCCGGACATCGTTGTAGTGGTCGGCGCCGACCACGTCTACCGCATGGACTTCGCGCAGATGGTGGCCCAGCACGTCCACAGCGGCGCCAAGGCAACAGTTGCGGCCGTACGGCAGCCCCTGAACATGGCCAACCAGTTCGGCGTGATCGAAGTGGACCAGAACGATCCCCAGAAGATCGCCGCCTTCGTCGAAAAGCCCGCCAGCACCCCCGGACTGGCGGCGGACCCGTCACAGTTCCTGGCCTCCATGGGCAATTACGTCTTCGACGCCGACGCCCTGGTCGAGGCGCTGCACGTGGACGCCGAGCGCCTGGACACCAAGCACGACATGGGCGGGGACATCATCCCGTACTTCGTCAACCAGGGCGAGGCCGGCGTCTACGACTTCACGCTGAACGACATCCCCGGCTCCACCGAGCGTGACCGCACCTACTGGCGCGACGTCGGCACCATCGACTCCTTCTACGACGCCCACATTGACCTCATCTCCCCGCTGCCGGTCTTCAACCTCTACAACTCCGAGTGGCCCATCTACACCCGCCAGAGCATCTCGCCGCCGGCCAAATTCGTCCGCGGCAAGAACGACACCGTGGGCACCGCACTCGACTCAATCGTTTCCAGCGGTGTGGTGATTTCAGGCGGAGTGGTGGAAGGCTCGGTCCTTTCCAACGACGTCTTCGTGGGAACCAGCAGCCGGGTCATCGATTCCGTCCTGATGGACAAGGTCCAGATCGGCGAAGGGGCAGTGATCAACCGCGCCATCATCGACAAAAACGTCAAGGTACCGGCCGGTGCTGCCATCGGCCTGGACCCGGACCTGGACCGCGCCCGCGGTTTCAAGGTCACCGAATCGGGAATCACCGTGCTCTCCAAGGGCCAGGAAGTCCCCGAGCCGGATGAGGCGGAGCGCCAGCTCGCTGCGAATAACCTGCACCTCGTGCCGAACGCCGTCAAGGCCGCCGTCGAGAAGTACCCGAGTGTGCGCGAATCGGTGGACAAAGTGGCCGAACGGCACGCTGAGGCCGCAGCGGACGCTGCACCCGCCGCACGCATTTCCTGAGCGTTCCTCCCGGGGACTCCCCCGCGGCCCCTGCGACGGTGGGGTCCGCGGGGTGTCCCAGGCTGTAAAATCAGTACAATGAGCTTCCCCGATCTGACGCCTGAGGAAATCCAGGCATGCCTCAAGGTCCTCAACACGATCCACGCCTATGACGAGGAGCACCCGGACTACATCTCGGTGCGCCGCGCCACCGGCAAGATGTTCAAAGCCGTCAAGAGGCACCGCCGGGTCAGCAAACGCGACCTGATTTCCGAGGCTGACCGGGCAGTCATCGCCCTGACGGCCACCGCCGCGCCGGACCGGATCGACGATGAAACCCGCGGGAACAAGCTGGCCCCCTCGGCCACCGGCAAGGTGGCCGGGCACCTCATCCGGTCCCGCCCCTGCTACATCTGCAAGCAGCACTACACCCAGGTGGACGCCTTCTACCACCAGCTCTGCCCGGAGTGCGCCGTGTTTAACCACGCCAAACGCGACGCCCGCACCGACCTGACCGGCCGCCGTGCCCTGCTCACCGGAGGGCGTGCCAAGATCGGGATGTACATCGCGCTCCGGCTGCTCCGCGACGGTGCGCACACCACCATCACCACCCGGTTCCCCAAGGACGCCGCGCGCCGGTTTGCAGCTATGGAGGACAGCGGCGAGTGGCTGCACCGGCTCCGGATTGTTGGCATCGACCTGCGCGACCCAGCCCAGGTCATGGCCCTGACCGACTCCCTCAACGAGGCCGGGCCGCTGGACATCATCATCAACAACGCCGCCCAGACCGTCCGCCGGTCCGGCAACGCCTACAAGCCCCTGGTGGACGCCGAGGACGAGCCGCTGCCTGCCGCCTTGGAAGCGGCCAACGGCGGCCCCGAGCTGGTGACCTTCGGCCATGCGCACGACAAGCACCCGCTGGCCCTGGCGAGCAGCGTGACCGAGCATCCGGTCCTCGCTGGGGATGCCATCACCTCGCTGGCCCTTTCCACCGGTTCGGCTTCGTTGGAGCGGATCGCCTCCGGGACGGCGATCGACGCCGGCGGGCTGGTTCCGGACCTGGCCACCATCAACAGCTGGACGCAGGTGGTGGACGAGGTGGATCCGCTGGAGATGCTCGAGGTCCAGCTCTGCAACGTCACCGCTCCGTTCCTGCTGGTCAGCAGGCTGCGGCCGGCCATGAAGCTGTCCACGGCGCGGCGGAAGTACATTGTGAACGTCTCGGCCATGGAGGGCCAGTTCTCCCGCGCCTACAAGGGCCCCGGCCACCCGCATACCAACATGGCCAAGGCTGCGCTGAACATGATGACCCGGACCAGCGCGCAGGAGATGCTGGAGACTGACGGCATCCTGATGACCGCGGTGGATACGGGCTGGATCACGGACGAGCGCCCCCACTTCACCAAGGTCCGGCTGATGGAGGAGGGCTTCCATGCGCCCCTGGACCTCGTGGACGGAGCCGCACGCGTCTACGATCCCATCGTGATGGGTGAGAACGGCGAGGACCAGTACGGGGTGTTCCTCAAGGACTACAAGCCCAGCCCCTGGTAGGCGTAAGCTCAGCGGCATGAGCGGCGAGACATCCCCTGAGGTACAGAATCTGGAACACCACGAGTGCTGGGCCATGCTGCGGACGGTCTCCGTGGGCAGGCTCGCGGTCATGGCCGACGGACGCCCGGACATCTTCCCCATCAACTACACAGTCGACGGCGGGACGCTCGTCTTCCGCACCGGCGAGGGCACCAAGCTGGGCGGCGCCTCGAAAGGCGCCGCGGTCGCACTGGAAGCCGATGGCGTGGATCCGGACAGCGGGCTCGCCTGGAGCGTGGTGGCCAAAGGCACAGCCGACGTCGTCACCGGCACCGAACAGGTGATGGACACCGCCAGGCTGTACCTCTTCCCCTGGCAGGCGGGGAAGAAGGACGCGTTCGTCAGGATCACACCGGACAGCATTACCGGCCGCCGGTTCAAGGTGACCGAGCCGCTCACCTGGTGGACCCAGCTCAGCGGCGCCACCAAGGCGTCACCGGAGTAGGAACGGGGCCTGCCTGGCCCGGCCGGGCAGGCAGCCCTTAAAGGTCAGGCGAGCTGCGTGATTTCCACGCTGACATTCAGCGCCGAGCCGCCCCCGCCGGACAGGATGCCCTTCAGCGGGGGCACGTCACGGTAGTCCCTGCCCCTGGCCACGGTGACGTGGAAGTCCCCGGCGGGCTTGTGGTTGGTGGGGTCCCAGCTCCGCCAGTCGCCGTCCCACCACTCCAGCCAGGCGTGCGACTGCCCGGCAACGGTCTCGCCGATTCCCGCGCTGGAGCGCGGGTGCAGGTAGCCGGACACATACCGGGCCGGAATGCCGCAGCTGCGCAGCGAACCGATGGCGAGGTGGGCGAGGTCCTGGCACACCCCCTTGCGCTGGCCCCAGGCCTCCTCCGCGTTGGTGGTGACGGCGGTGGAACCCGACATGTACGTCATCTCCCCGCGCATCCACTCAAACACCGCCATAGCAGCGTCGTGCGGGTTCTTGCCTTCGACCACGCCCGGGATGATGCCCAGGACTTCGTCGCCGGGACCGCTCAGCCGGGACTGGGGAAGCCAGTCGCTGTAGGTGTTGAGCGTCTCGGGTGAAGCCAGGACGTCCCAGCCGGCAATGTCCGACTCGGAGGGGATCTTCTCCGCCCGGTGGACTTCCACCGTGATGTTGGAGACCACCTCGAGGTGCTCATGCGGCATCTGCATGTCGAACGCCGTAACCCTGGTCCCCCAGTAGTCGCGGTAGGTGCTGACGGCCGCCTGGGACGGGGAGACCTTGACCACCGATTCCAGCACCACCTGCTGGGAGTCGGTGAGCGGCGTCATCCTGGCCTCGTTGTAGGACAGGGTGACGCGCTTGTTGTACTTGTAGGCCGTCTTGTGAACGATACTCAGCCGGGTCATGAAACTTCTCCCACCCAGGCCAGTTCGTCCGCCTGATTGAAGTACTTACGGGAAATGGCGTCCGAGGCCTGGGACACTGCCTTCTGCACACGCTCCATGTGTTCCGGCAGTTCGGACATCAGGTCGTCCGTGCGGTGGAACTCAAGGAAGGTGCGGGCCTGGCCCACAATGCGGCGGGCGTCATTGATGAAGCCCACCCGCTGCGCGGAGGGATCCAGTTTGGCCAGGCACTCGTCCGCATCGCGCAGGGCATACACGATGGACCGCGGGAACAGCCGGTCCAGGAGCAGGAATTCGGCGGCATGCTGGTCACCGAAGGCTGCCCGCCGGGTGCGCAGGAAGGACTCGTAGGCACCGGCGCACCGGAGCATGTTGACCCAGGACATTCCTGCGGACAGGACGTCACGGGTGGAAAGCATCCGGGCGGTCATGTCGGCCCGTTCCAGCGAGCGTCCGAGCACGAGGAACAGCCAGCTTTCGTCGTGGCTTACGGTGGTGTCCGCAAGACCGCTCACCATGGCCGTGCGTTCCAGCGTCCAGTTGCAGAACCGGTAGGTGCCCACCACGTCCTTGCGGTGCTGGCTCAGCCCGTAGTACGTGGTGTTCAGGCTCTCCCAGAGGCCGGACGAAACGGTCTCCCTGGCCCGGCGGGCGTTCTCCCGGGCAGCGCCGAGGGACCCCGCGATGGAGGTGGCACTGGTTTTGTCGTAGGCCAGGGCGTGGAGCAGCTCGGGCAGGCCGAAGTCTTCGCTTTGCGGGCGTGCGCCCATCACTGCCAGGAGCTCCTGGGCCACGCTTCTGCGTTCCTCCATGGGGAGGTGGTTCAGGCGTTCCAGGTGGACGTCAAGGATGCGGGCGGTGCCGTCGGCCCGTTCCACATACCGGCCGATCCAGAAAAGGGATTCGGCAATACGGCTAAGCATTCGCGGCTACCTCCTGCGGGCCCGAAACTGTAAAAGACATTGGCTCGTTAGCGGCCGTGCTCACTGCTGCTGCTCCGTCTGGCGGTCACGCCAATTGCTTTCCACCGGCCACACGGACACGCGTTCGCGGACCGAGATGGAGGGCCGCGGCACGGTTTCCACGGGCACCTGCGGCGAGTCCGCCAGGACCCAGGTGTCCTTGGAGCCGCCGCCCTGGCTGGAGTTCACAATCAGCGAGCCTTCTTTCAGGGCCACGCGGGTCAGGCCGCCGGGCAGCACCCAGACGTTGTCGCCGTCGTTCACTGCGAAGGGGCGCAGGTCCACGTGGCGGGGCCCGAACTTGTCGCCGCTCAGCGTGGGCACCGTCGAAAGCTGCAGTACGGGCTGTGCAATCCAGCCCCGGGGGTCGGCGATGATCCGCTGGCGCAGGGCGTCCAGCTCGTCATTGGAGGCGTCCGGTCCGATCACCAGGCCCTTGCCGCCGGAGCCGTCCACCGGCTTGACCACGAGTTCGGAGACATTGTCCAAGGTGTACTCCCGCGCTTCCTTCTCTTCAAGGCGGTAGGTGTCCACATTGGCGATGATGGGCTCCTCGCTGAGGTAGTAGCGGATCAGGTCAGGGACGTAACTGTAGACGAGTTTGTCGTCGGCAACGCCATTGCCCACGGCGTTGGCGATGGTCACCCCGCCCGCCCTGGCCGCGTTGACGAGTCCGGGGCAGCCCAGCATCGAATCGGCGCGGAACTGCAGCGGGTCCAGGAAGTCGTCGTCGATCCGCTTGTAGATGACGTCAACGCGCTGCTCACCGGCCGTGGTGCGCATGTACACGCGGTTGCCGCGGCAGATGAGGTCGCGGCCCTCCACCAGTTCAACACCCATGAGGCCTGCCAGCAGGGTGTGCTCGAAGTAGGCGCTGTTGAACACGCCGGGCGTGAGGACGACGACGGTGGGATCGTCCACACCGGCGGGGGCGGTTTTGCGCAGGGCCGAGAGGAGCCGCCGGGGGTACTCCTCCACCGGCCGGATGAGCTGCTGGCCGAAGGCCTCGGGCAGGCCCTTGGCCATGGCCCGCCGGTTCTCCAGGACGTAGCTCACGCCGGACGGGACGCGCACGTTGTCCTCCAGCACCCGGAACGTGCCCGCGGCATCGCGGACCACGTCGATACCGGAGATGTGCACCCGGACGCCGCCGGCCGGCTCAAAGCCGTGGACCTGGCGGTGGAAGTGCGCACTGGTGGTCACCAGCTGCCGCGGGATCACGCCGTCGGACACTACGGTCATTTTGTCGTACACGTCGTTGAGGAACGCCTCGAGTGCGCGCACGCGCTGTGCCACGCCGCGCTCCAGCACATCCCATTCCGCCGCGGGGATGACGCGGGGGACGATGTCCAGCGGGAACGGGCGCTCCTCACCGGCGAAATCAAAGGTGACACCACGGTCCAGGAAGGTGCGGGCCATCGAGTCGGCGCGAGCGCTGACATCGGCGAGGGAAAGCTTGCGAAGCGCGTCCGCCACCTGCTCATAAGAGCTCCGGGCCTGTTGTCCGGGGGCGAACATCTCGTCGTAGGCTCCGGTGCGGCCGGCGGCCACGGAGTAATCCTGGAATAGGTCTGACATGTCCTCAAGCCAACCATCTTTTTGTTTCGAATTCATTACTGCCATCCATTCTGGCGTGTTGGCGGACGCCGCCTGGTTCGTGGATTCCGCAACTTTTCCGGCACAGTAGGTGAGTGCCAGTCAGCAGAAGCCTCCCAGCCCCCGGTCAGGGACTTCCCGAACGCGCTGACCGGCTGATCCCGGGCCTGGCTACTGCGGCCGTCGCGCTGGCCGCGGCTTTCCTCGTCCACCGGCTGGTTCCCGTGCTTCCTGCCATGACCCTGGCCGTCGTTTTGGGCGTCCTGGCAGCCAACCTGCCCGGCGCCGGGGTGTGGACGGCCGGCAGGGCCCGGCCGGGGCTGGACTTCGCGGGCAAGCACCTGATGCGCGGCGGGATCATCCTGTTGGGGTTGAAGGTGAGCATCATGGACGTGCTGGGACTGGGCTGGCTTGCCCTGGTCCTGATCGCGGGGGTGGTCGCGGCCAGTTTCGGCGGGACCTACCTGATCTCGCGGCTGTTCCGGCTGCCGCCCGTGACCTCGCTCCTGGTGGCTACGGGGTTTTCGATCTGCGGCGCTTCCGCCATCGGTGCCATGGCCGCCATCCGGCGGATCCGGCACGTGGACACCGTCCTGCCGGTGGCGCTGGTGACACTGTGCGGGACGCTTGCCATCGGCGTCCTGCCCCTGTTCGTCCATCCGTTGCAACTCTCCCCGGCCGCTTTCGGCGCCTGGACGGGCGCTTCGGTGCACGACGTCGGCCAGGTGGTGGCCACGGCGCAAACTGCAGGGACCGCGGCACTGGGCGTCGCCGTCGTGGTTAAACTCACCCGCGTGCTGCTGCTGGCGCCCGTGGCCGCCATAGCCGGTGCGCACCAGCGGTTCGCCGTGCGGGACCGGGCAGGCGCCGGGGAAGGCGCGGCGGCAGACGCGGAGGCGGGCGATGCAGAGGCCAAGCTTCCGCCGGTGGTGCCGTTGTTTGTCCTGGGCTTCATCGCCATGGTGGGCCTGCGCTCCACGGGTTGGCTCACCGCGGGGTGGCTGGAGGCAGGTGCGGCGCTGCAGGACATCCTGCTCGGCGCCGCGCTGTTCGGCCTGGGATCGGCGGTCCGGATCCGTACGCTGCTGCTCACCGGCGGACGGGCGCTCCTGGCAGCCCTTGCATCCTGGCTCCTGATCGCCCTCCTGGGGCTGGCGGCCGCCCTGCTGATCACGGCGTGATTTTGGACACCAGCCCCCGTGATTAGATAGCTGCGTGTCACATGAGAATCTGCAGCGCGCCGAAGCTGCCGCCCGGTCAGCCCTGATCAGCACCACCAGTTACGACGTCTCGCTGGACGTGCGGCAGGCGCCGGATCCGGAGGTTGCCGCATATCCAACCCGCAGCGTGATCAACTTCACCGCACAGCCGGGCGGCTCCACCTTCCTGGACTTCATCGGCAGTGACGTGCACAGCGTGTTCCTGAACGGCAAGGGACTTCGCGTGGCGGACGTGGTGGACGGCGCCAGGATCAGGCTGGACAACCTGCAGGACGAGAACCAGGTGACCGTCACCGGAACAGCCGTTTACAGCCGCTCCGGCGAGGGGATGCACCGGTTCGTGGATCCCGCGGACGGCCAGTGCTACCTCTACACGCAGTACGAGCCGGCAGACGCCCGCCGGGTCTTCGCCAACTTTGAACAGCCCGACCTCAAGGCCACCTACACCTTCCACGTGATGGCGCCCGCGCACTGGCACGTCGCCTCCAACGGGGCGGAGGTCAACCGCACCCTCCTCACCAGCGACCCCGACACGGCACGCTGGGATTTCGCCACCACCGGGCCCATGTCCACGTACATCACCACGGTGCTCGCCGGCCCCTACTTCAAGGCGGAGGACCGCTGGCAGGCAACGCTCGACGACGGCACCTCCCTGGACGTCCCGCTCGCCCTCTACTGCCGGGCATCCATGGCGGATTCCTTCGACACCGACGAGCTGTTCCGGCTGACGAGGAACGGGCTGGACTTCTTCAACCGGCTTTTCGACTACCCGTACCCCTGGGGCAAGTACGACCAGGCTTTTGTGCCCGAATACAACCTCGGCGCCATGGAGAACCCCGGCCTAGTGACCTTCACCGAAAGCTACGTCTTCACCTCCCGTGCCACCGATGCCCAGTACCAGGCCCGGGCCAACACCCTCATGCACGAGATGGCGCATATGTGGTTCGGCGACCTGGTGACCATGCAGTGGTGGGATGACCTGTGGCTCAAGGAATCATTTGCCGACTACATGGGCACGCTGGGTGTGGACCGGGCCACCGGCTGGGACACCGCCTGGGTCAACTTCGCCAACAAGCGCAAGGCCTGGGCCTACGTCCAGGACCAATTGCCCACCACCCATCCCATCGTCGCGGACATCCCGGACCTTGAGGCCGCCAAGCAGAACTTCGACGGCATCACCTACGCCAAGGGCGCCTCGGTGCTGAAGCAGTTGGTGGCTTACGTGGGCTTCGAGGCCTTCATCGCCGGGTCCCGCGCGTACTTCCGCAAGCACGCGTACGGGAACACGTCCCTGGCGGACCTCCTGTCAGCACTGGGCACCGCCTCCGGGCGGGACCTGGCCGGCTGGGCGCAGCAGTGGTTGCAGACCTCGGGTATTTCCACCCTCTCCCTGGAGTTCGCTCCCCTTGCCACAGCAAGGGACGACGACGGCGTCCCGGGCCAGGTGGTCATCGTCCAGGAGGCCACCGATCCGGTGACGGAACGGGAAGAGCTGCGGCCGCACCGGCTGCGCGTGGGTTCCTACGACTTCGACGGCGACGGCGCCTTGGCGCGGACCGGAAGTTTCGAAACAGACGTGACGGGTGCACGAACGGAGCTCCCCCAGCTCGCCGGCAAGCCGCGGCCCGCGCTCCTGCTGGTCAACGACGACGACCTCACGTACGCGAAGGTCAGGCTGGATGCGGCATCTGAGGCAACAGTCCGTACGTCCCTGGACCGGATCGCAGATCCCATGGCCCGGGCCCTCTGCTGGACTGCACTGTGGAACTCGGCCCGGGACGGCGAGAGCCCGGCGGTGCGCTACGTCGATGCCGTGGCCGCCTTCGCTCCGGCTGAAACCGGAATCGGTGTGCTGCTGAACATTCTCGACAACGCAAGCACCGCCGTCGAACGCTACACGCCTGCCGTGGAGCGGGCTGCCGTGCGGGCCTCCTTCCTGGCCGCCGCGGCCGCCGAACTGGAGCGGGCAAGGCCGGGCTCGGACCAGCAGTTGGCCTGGGCGCGGACGCTCGTAACCCTCAGCAGGCACAACGACTCAGTATTGCCCAGGCTCAAGGGCCTGCTGGACGGGACAGCTCCGGTGGAAGGCCTGGCAGTGGACGCCGAGCTGCGCTGGCACATCTGGCATGCCCTGGCGGCAAACGGCCAGGCAACGGCCGCTGAGCTGGACGCCGAGCTGGCCCGGGACACCACGGCATCGGGACGCGCCGGCCACGCTACAGCGCTCGCCGCCCGCCCAGATCCGGACGTCAAAGCCGCGGCATGGAACGCGGCAGTGCACGGCAACGAACTCTCCAACCAGTTGCTGACCGCCACCATCAACGGGTTCATAACAGCCCCGGCGGAACTGCTGGAACCGTATGTGGCGCCGTACTTTAACTGCCTGCGGGCCGTGTGGGACGGGCGGAGCATCGAGATCGCCAGCCGGATCGTCCGGGGCCTCTACCCGCTGGCACAGGACCTGGCGGACGGGGCCGATCCGGCGGAGCATCCGGTGATGAGGCGGACGGACGAGTGGCTGGCCTCGAACGCGGACGCTCCCCGGGCGCTGCGCAGGATCATCATCGAGCAGCGCAGCCACCTGCTGCGGGCACTCACCGCGCAGGCCGCCGGTTCACCTGCCGGGTAAGTTTGCGGATTTGTACCGTCCTGCGCAGTGAAGCCCCGCCTCGGTGCGCAGGGGCAGTCCCTGCTCACCGAACCGACGCTTCACTGCGCTCCTAGGTACAGCGTCGGGCTCAGGGAACCCGGCGGAGCCATTCCTCAGTGCCGAACTTCGTGGCAACGCGCTCGCGGGCAGTTTCCAGTTCAGCCGCTGTCAGCTCCGACGGCGTGGCACCATACCGCTCGGCGAAGACTTCCATCATGGCCGCGATAATGTCCGCGCGGGCCAGGCCGGTCTGGCGGCGGAGCGGGTCCACCCGCTTCTTCGCGCTGCGGGTGCCCTTGTCCGAGAGCTTTTCCTTGCCGATGCGGAGCACCTCCACCATCTTGTCGGCGTCGATGTCGTAGCTCATGGTGACGTGGTGCAGCATGCCGCCGTTGGCCAGTCGCTTCTGGGCAGCCCCGCCGATCTTGCCCTGGTCCGTGGCGATATCGTTCAGCGGCACGTAAAACGCGGTGATGCCCAGTTTCTCCAGGGCCGCCATAACCCAGGCGTCCAGGAACGGGTAGGAGTCAGCGAAGCTGAGTCCGTCCACCAGGGTCTGCGGCAGGTACAGCGAGTAGGTGATGCAGTTGCCCGCCTCCATAAACATCGCTCCCCCGCCGCTGATCCGGCGGACCACTTTGATGCCGTGCTTCGCCACACCGTCCGGGTCCACCTCGTTGCGGTAGGACTGGAAACTGCCGATCACCGTTGACGGTTCCTGCCAGTCCCAGAACCGGAGGGTGGGGTTGCGGCGGCCGGCGCCCACCTCTTCGGTGAGGACCTCGTCCAGGGCAACATTGATTTCGGTGGGCAGGACCGTGGGTGCGATCAGGGTCCAGTGGTGGTCCGCCCAGGACGTGGCTTTGGCCAGGGCGCGGCGGACTGCGATGGCCACGGCGTCGGCAGAGAAGCCGAACAGGGCGGCGTTGGGAGGCAGTGAAGCCGTGACGACGGCGGCAAGCTCGGCCGCCGTCGCGCTCTCCGGCAGTCCCGTGAGGCCGCCGTTGATGTCCAGGAGTGCCTCGTCCGGCTCGAGGAAGAAGTCCCCGCTGACTGAGACGTTGGCCAGCCGGGCGTCGACGACGTCCAGGTCCACCACCACCAGCTTGCCGCCGGGGACTTTGTACTCACCGTGCCGGCGGGAAACGGAATCAGCTGCTGGAGATGGCGTGGCGGTCATGGCTCCCATCCTGCCCCAGGAACGTGCCCCGGCGCCAAGCCGCCGCAGCCCGGGCGGCTGCTGTTAACGCGGAAAGCCCGCACCGTCACCGGTGCGGGCTTTCCCTGTGAAGCTTGGGGGAAAGTAAATTACTTCTTGCCGCCGAAGCCCTTGAAGCGAGCGTTGAAGCGCTCGACGCGGCCTGCGGAGTCCATGATGCGCTGCTTGCCCGTGTAGAACGGGTGGGACTCGGAGGAGATTTCGACGTCGATGACCGGGTAGGTGTTGCCGTCTTCCCACTCGATGGTCTTCGAGGAAGACACGGTGGAGCGGGTCAGGAACTTCGTGCCGGAGGCCAGGTCGTTGAAAACAACAGCTTCGTACTTCGGGTGGGTATCAGACTTCATAATGGGACCTTTGTTCGCACAACTGGATTTTGCCAGCTGCCAGGTATGAATGGGATGGCCGCAATCCGCGCCAAGAGACGCAGGACGGCCAGCTATCAATAATAGCGGATAACCAGGGTGCCAGCGAACCGCGCGTCAGCGCTCATTGCGTGCTTGGTTCTTGTCCTGATCGCGGGGACGCAACTCCCAGAACGCGACGGCTGACGCGGCGGCCACGTTGAGGGAGTCCACACCGTTGCGCATGGGGATCTTAACGGCGAGGTCGACGGCGGCGAGCGTTTCGTCGCTCATGCCGGCGCCTTCGGTGCCAAGCACCAGGGCAAGTTTCTCCGGGTTCCGCGCGGCCACCTTGTCCACGTCCTGCGCATCGTCGGTCAACTCCAGGGCGGCCACGGTGAAGCCCTGGTCCTTGAGCAGGTACAGGTCCTGCGGCCAGTTGCTGAGCCGGGCCCACGGTACCTGGAAGACCGTGCCCATGCTCACGCGGACACTGCGGCGGTAGAGCGGGTCTCCGCACCGGGGCGACACCAGGACGGCGTCGATGTCCAGGGCGGCGGCTGACCGGAAGATGGCGCCCACGTTGGTGTGGTCCACGATGTCCTCAAGAACGGCCACCCGGCGCGCGCCGGCCAGCAGTTCCGGCAGCGGTACAGGTTCAGGACGCTGCATGGCCGCCATGGCACCGCGATGGAGATGGAAACCGGTAATCTCCTCCAGCAGTGCGGCCTTGCCGATGAAGGCGGGTACGTCGGGGTAGGCACCGAGGATGTCTTGCAGGTCCTCCAGCCACTTCTCGGCCAGGAAGAAGGACCGCGGCTGGTGCCCTGCGGCAAGCGCGCGCCGCAGCACGCGGGATGATTCAGCGATGTACATGCCCTCGGCAGGTTCCCGGAGCTTCCGCAGGTGCACGTCCGTGAGCTGCGTGTAGTCGGAAACGCGGGGATCCGCGGCTGACTCAAGATAGTGGATTGTCACCGGGAGATTATTTCAGCAGATTGGTGATCATGAAGCCGAGGGCCACCAGCCCCAGGACGAAGATCACCCCGCGCAGCACCGTGGGTGACAGCCTGCGCCCCACCTTGGCCCCCAGGAGTCCGCCAATGCTGGAGCTGACGGCAATCAGCAGCACCACGAGCCAGTTGATCCGGTCGAACGCGAACAGCAGGTAGGAGATGGCGGCCACCAGGTTCACTCCGAGCACCAGGATGTTCTTCATGGCGTTCGCGTTCTGGATGGTGCCCGTAAGAAAGATTCCCAGGATACCCACCAGCAGAATCCCCTGGGCAGCCACGAAGTAGCCGCCGTAAACACCGGCAAGGTAGACCAGCACCACCAGGAGGAGACCATGCCGCTTGTCCCGAACGGCGTGCTCCGGGTTCGCCTCGCGGTTGCGGACCCAGGCCTGCATGCGGGGCTGGAACACCACCATCAGCAGGGCCAGGACCAGCAGGACCGGGGCCACGTAGTGGAAGACCTTCTCCGGCAGGTGCAGGAGCAGCCAAGCACCTGAAATGCCGCCGAGGAGGGACGCCGGCAGCAGCCTCAGCAGCTGGCGGCCGCGGCCCTTCAGTTCCCGGCGGTAACCGAACGCCCCGGCAGCCGTCCCGAAAACGAGGCCCATGGCGTTGCTCATTGAAGCAACCACGGGTGTGACGCCCAGGGCGATGAGGACGGGGAATGTCACCAGCGTGCCGGAGCCCACCACGGCGTTGATGGTGCCGGCCCAGAGGCCGGCGATGGACACAAAAATACTGCTGAGAAGATCCAAGGTGCTGCGGTGCCGCCTTTAGCGGCGGGCGACGGCGGTGTACCGGCCGGCGTTCTCGGTCATGTCGAGCTCCAGCCCAAAAGTCTCGCTGAGGTTCCCGGCCGTCAGCACCTCGGTGATGGGGCCCGCCGCAACCACGCCGCCGTCGCGCAGCAGCATGGCGTGGGTGAAGCCCGGCGGAACTTCCTCGAGGTGGTGGGTCACCAGGACCATAGCGGGCGCGGCCTCGTCACGGGCCAGTTCTCCGAGCTTGTGGACAAGTTCCTCACGGCCGCCGAGATCCAGGCCGGCGGCCGGTTCATCCAGCAGCAGCAGTTCGGGATCGGTCATCAGCGCGCGGGCGATCTGGACGCGTTTGCGCTCCCCTTCGGAGAGGGTGGCGAAGGTGCGGTTCAGGAGGGGGCCCATGCCCCAGTCGTTGAGGAGGCGGAAAGCCCTGCGCTCGTCGTCGCGCTCGTATCCCTCGCGCCAGCGGCCCGTCACGCCGTACGCGGCGGTGACCACCACGTTGAGGACGTTCTCGTGTTCGGGAATCTGGGTGGCGAGGGCGGCAGAGGAAAGCCCGATGCGGGGGCGGAGCTCAAAGACGTCAACCCGGCCCAGGATCTCATCGAGGATTCCTGCTGTGCCGCTGCTCGGGTGCATCCGGGCGGCTGCGATCTGGAGGAGTGTGGTCTTGCCGGCACCGTTGGGGCCGAGGATCACCCAGCGTTCGCCGTCGTTGACCTGCCAGTCCACTTTGTCCAGCAGGGTCTTTTTACCTCGGACAACGCTGACGGAGTCCAGTTCCAGAACATCACTCATAGGAGTAGACACTAGGACAAAAAAGAGGCTGACTGATAACCGGTGTGACCAGCCCAACTACGCAAATTCAGGCGGAAAAGACTGGATACGGTCCCGGGAGCCGCACCTGGAGCGCTGGCCATGGCTATCGCACGCTTTCCCGTCGTGGTCCTCGATTGTCCCGACCCAAAATCCTGGCAGAGTTCTATCGCGGCGGGACGCCTTGAATTCAAGGGACCGCTCCCCCGAAAGCTAAGATTGCAGGCATGACTTCGAACGTGACTGCGGTCAGCTATGGCCTGAATATGACCCCTACCGGGCTGGAGCAGCTGCGTTCCGTCCTCAGCTCCCGTGGCGCCAAGGTGCTCTCGGAAAACAGCGCCGGGGACGGGCGCTACCAGGTCCAGGTGGCCGCGCTCGAACTTCCCGACGCCACCTCGGCAGGCCTGGCCGGGCTGCGCCATGCGGTCGCCGAAGCCTCGCTCAGCGGATTCGACACCGCGCTGGTTCCGAACGGTCTCCGCTCAGCCGAACGGAAGCTGCTGATCATGGACGTCGATTCCACCCTGATCCAACAGGAGGTCATCGAACTCCTCGCCGCCTATGCCGGCAAGCGCGAGGAGGTGGCCGCTGTTACTGAAGCTGCCATGCGCGGGGAACTGGACTTCGCCCAAAGCCTGCACGCCCGGGTGCAGGTGCTTGCGGGGCTGCCGGCCGACGTCGTCCATTACGTCCGCCGGGAAGTGAAACTCAGCGAAGGCGCGGCCGAGCTCGTGGCTGCCTTCAAGGCCGCAGGGCACGTGGTGGCAGTGGTGTCCGGCGGGTTCAACCAGATCCTGGAGCCGATTGCCGCTCAACTGGGCCTGGACTACTGGCAGGCGAACGAGCTGGAGATCGTGGATGGCGCCCTGACGGGCAAGGTGCTCGGCGCCGTGGTGGACCGCGCGGCGAAAGAAAAGTACCTGCGCGAGTGGGCGGCAGCCGAAGGCATCGCCCTCGAGCACACCGTGGCTGTGGGCGACGGTGCCAACGACCTGGACATGCTCGGTGCTGCCGGGATCGGCGTCGCATTCAATGCCAAGCCTGCTGTGCGCGCCGTGGCTGATGCCGCCATCAACATGCCGTACCTCGACGCCGTCCGCCACGTCGCCGGGGTCTGACATCTAGCACCCGGCTTAACCGCGAGATGGGCCCACGCCCGCAGGGTTCCCTGACCGGGCTTGCGAGGTTAGGGGCCGGGCGGGGACGTCGCGGCAGCGTCCGAAGGGAACATTGCCGCGACGTGCCATCTCGCGTTGTGCAAGGAGCCTAGCTGGCCGGCTGGCCGGCGCCCTTGCCGAAGTAGTCGGCACCGCCGGCGTACTCGGTGTGGCCGGATTCGACGTCGGCTGTGACCATGCTGGCCACGACCGCGGCGAACTCTTCCACGGAGTACAGCTTGCCGGCTTCAGCCCGCCGCGCCTCGATGGCGCCCGGGGTGGAGCGGTCCAGGAGCGTTGCGGTGACGGTGCCCTCGATCATGTCGCCGGAAACCACCACCAGGGTGATGCCCTTCTCGGCAAGGTTGGGGATGAGTTCACGCAGGGCGTCTTCCCCGGCGCGCTTGCTGCGGGCCACCGGCTCGTAGGCCTCCATGGTGGGCACCGTGTTGATGAAGTGGGCCTGGTGGCTGGTGACGAACACCACGCGCGAACCTTCCTGCATCAGCGGCACGGCGGCGTTGAGCATGTTGACCTGGGCGTCGCGGTTCAGCTTGAGCGCGTAGTCCTCGCCCATGCCGGATTCCATGCCGCCGGAGGCGTTCAGCACCAGGATGTCCAGCGATCCGAAGTTCTCCATGGCGGCGGAGGCGAGGGCCTGCACGCCTTCCTGGGTGGTGAGGTCCGCGCCCACGGCCACGGCGCGGCCGCCCGCAGCTTCAATCCCCTGCACCACTTTGTTGGCGCGCGGTGCCTTCTGGCGGTAGTTCACCACGACGGCGGCGCCCTGGCCGGCGAGGATCCTGGCCACGTCTGCGCCGATGCCGCGTGATGATCCGGTAACGATGGCGGTCTTGTTGTCGAGCAGTCCCATATGAGCTCCCTTTGTTCGAAACGTCTAAATCGCTGATGGTCTGGAGTCCATCATGCCAGCGGGTGTTGGTGATTCGCTTGTGTGACTCCCACAAAGAAGCACCGCACCCGGTGTGCTGAAAAGGTCAGTGGCCCATGCCCAGGCCGCCGTCCACGGGGATGACAGCGCCCGAGATGTAGGCTGCCTCGTCGCTGGAGATCCAGCGGACCACGTTGGCAACTTCGGAGGCTTCGGCAAAACGGCGGGCGGGGATGCTGGCCAGGTAGTCCTTCTGGGTTGCTTCCGGAAGCTCTGCTGTCATGTCCGTATTGATGAAGCCCGGCGCCACCACGTTGGCGGTGATGCCGCGCGAACCCAGCTCGCGGGTCAGCGAACGGGCGATTCCCACCAGGCCCGCCTTGGAAGCTGAGTAGTTGATCTGCCCGGGCGCGCCGTACAGGCCCGACACGGAGGAAATCAGGACAACACGGCCCTTACGAAGGCGGATCATGCCCTTGGACGCGCGCTTGATCACCCGGAAGGCGCCCGTGAGGTTGGTGTCGATGACAGAGGTGAAGTCGTCTTCACTCATGCGCAGGAGCAGGGTGTCCTTGGTGATGCCGGCGTTCGCGATGAGGACCTCCACAGGGCCATGGGCAGCTTCCACTTCCTTGAATGCGGCGTCCACGGAGGCCTCATCAGTGACATCGGCCTTGACGCCCAGGATTCCCTCCGGCAGCTTCGATTCGCTTCGGTACGTCACGGCCACCTTGTCGCCATTGGCCAGGAACGCTTCCGCAATCGCGAGTCCAATGCCGCGGTTTCCACCTGTGATCAGGACGCTGCGGGGGGCGGTGGCTGCTTCAGTCATGTAGAGGCTCCGGTATTCTGCGGCATGGTGCACCGCGGTAGAAGAGGGTGTTTTGGCTGACTTTGATCTTAGCGTCCCGCCCCGGCAAGGGTTTGGGCGCCACTGCCGATGGTGAGAGAATTGATGCAAGCCTTTGGAGCGTGATCATTCACCGTGACCCTTGAAAACCATGCGGGACAATCCGCGCCCGGAGAACCAGGCCGGTTCTCCGGCGACTCGGAAGTCCACAGCATCACGGATGCTGCTGAAGCGCATTCCGAGGACATGCGCCAACGGATGATCAAGTACGCGCTCGCCATGGGCATCCGCATGGTGTGCCTGATCATGATCTTCGTGGTGGATGGCTGGCTTAAGATCTTGATGGTTGCCGGGGCGGTCTTCCTGCCGTGGATAGCGGTGGTCATCGCGAACGGCAGCGACAAGGCGGAGGGGCACAGCGACCTGCTGCTGGACTCCGCGCCGCTGGCGGAGCTCGAGAGCCCGCCTGCTCCTTCCGCCGATCAGCACGGCAACGAGGTCCTGCAGGGCGAGCTCATCAACGAGGACGACGAAACACCAACCGGGCAGGAGCGGAAGGCATCATGAGTATTTTCGACTTCGCCGCGGGAACCGGCCCCGCGATGGGCGAATCTGCTGCTGTCTGCTCCCGCAAGGCGTGCCGGTCCCAGGCTTCGTGGCAGCTTCTGTGGAACAACCCGAAGATCCATACCCCCGAGCGCCGCAAGACGTGGCTTGCTTGTGGAGACCACCGCGAGTGGCTTGAGGATTACCTTCAAACACGTGGCCTGTGGAAGGAAACCGTGCCGCTTCAGGACAGCCGGGTATCCGGTGCCCTGGAGCAGGACAGCTGAATGTACCGTTTCCTCTTTTCCAGCAAATGGCTGGGTTATCTCCTGCTGGCCGCGATCTTCGCCACCGCCTGCGTTTTCCTGGGGCGCTGGCAGATGGACCGCCGCGCCGAAACCCTGGCCGAGATCAACCGGGTGGTGACCAACTACTCGGCAACGCCTGTCCCCTTTGCAGGTGTCCGGGAAGATTTCGATCAGCTCGACCCGGGCAAGGAGTGGACGCAGGTGGAGCTGAAAGGCTCGTACCTCCCAGACGGGCAGCGCATCGTCCGGAACCGGCCGTTGAATGGCCAGCCGGGCTACGAAGTGGTTGTGCCGTTCCGGCTGGCCACTGGCGAAACCGTGATTGTTGACCGGGGGTGGCTGCCCATCGGCAACAACAATCCCGGCAGCCCCGATTCGGTGCCGGCACCTCCCGCGGGTGAGGTGACCGTCGTCGTGCGCTTAAAGCATCCTGAGCCTGCACTTCAGCGCGGTGCGCCGGAGGGGCAGCTGGCGTCCATCGATCTCACCGCCTACTCTGCAGAGCTCGGGTACCCCCTGCTGACCGGGGCATACGGCCAGCTCGCGTCCGAGACGCCGCCGGCAGCGGAGATGCCGCTGCCGTTTCCGAAGCCTTCCACCGAGGAAGGCACCCACCTTTCCTACTCACTTCAGTGGTTCGCGTTCGGCGTGCTGATGTTCGTGGGCTTCGGCTATGCCGCCCGCCAGCAGGCACGTAACGCGGCGATTGATGCGGAGGACGACGACGGATTGCCAGACGGCCTGCGCCATTCGGCTGCCGCGGCAGCCCGCCGTCGTCCGCCCGTGCCCAAAAAGCGGAAGAAGGCGACGGCCGAGGAAGAGGAAGACGCCCTCCTGGACGCCCAGGGGTACTGATTTGTGCTGCGTGTACCGTTCAGTCCAGGACCGGCACTGGAGCTAACCGGTCCGCCTTGGTAGCTTCAACGCATGCCCATCAAACTTGAGAACGTCGGAATCGCGGTCCGCGACCTCGAAGCAACCATCGCTTTTTTCACCGACCTCGGGCTCACGGTCGTCGGCCGTGACACGGTCAGCGGCGAGTGGACCGACACTGCCGTGGGGCTGGATGGGAACCACGCCAAGATTGCGATGCTGCAGACGCCGGACGGCCATGGCCAGCTTGAGCTCTTCGAATACATCCACCCGAAAGCCAACGAGTCGAACCCGACCCGGCCGAACGACATCGGCATGCACCGGGTGGCCTTCTCGGTGGACGACATCGATGAGGCCCTTGAGATAGCTGCCAGGCACGGATGCCGTCCGCTGCGCGGCGTGGCGACCTACGGCGACGTTTACAAACTCACGTACCTCCGCGGTCCCAGCGGAATCCTCGTGATGCTCGCCCAGAAACTGAAGGAAGACTGATTCCCTAAGCCAGCGTGATGAGGTCCAGGTAGTCTTCGTTCCAGTGGTCTTCGACGCCGTCGGGCAGCAGGACGACGCGCTCGGGGTTGAGGGCCTCGACTGCCCCTTCGTCGTGGCTGACCAGGACGACGGCGCCGCTGTAGTTCTTCAGTGCGCCCAGGATCTCGGCGCGGCTGGCGGGGTCCAGGTTGTTGGTGGGCTCGTCCAGGAGCAGCACGTTGGCGCTGGAGGCCACGATCGTGGCCAGCGCCAGGCGGGTCTTCTCGCCGCCGGAGAGCACGCCGGCAGGCTTTTCCACGTCGTCACCGGAGAACAGGAACGAGCCAAGAATGCCGCGCACCTCTGCGTCCTTCATGTCGGGAGCAGCAGAGCGCATGTTTTCCAGGACGGTGCGGTCGACGTCGAGCGTCTCGTGCTCCTGGGCGTAGTAGCCCACCTTGAGCCCGTGCCCGGCAATAACGTCACCGGTGTCCGGCTTGTCCACGCCGGCCAGCATCCGCAGCAGGGTGGTCTTGCCGGCGCCGTTGAGGCCGAGGATGACTACCTTGGAACCGCGGTCGATGGCGAGGTCCACATCGGTGAAGATCTCCAGGGAGCCGTACGACTTGCTGAGGCCTTCGGCCGTGAGCGGTGTCCTGCCGCAGGGCGACGGATCCGGGAAGCGCAGCGCGGCCACGCGGTCCTGCTCGCGGACTGCTTCGAGCCCGCTGAGGAGGCGCTCGGCGCGCTTGGCCATGTTCTGTGCGGCGACGGCTTTGGTGGCCTTCGCGCGCATCTTGTTGGCCTGGTCAAACAGGACCTGGGCTTTCTTTTCGGCGTTGGCACGTTCGCGTTTGCGGGCCCGCTCGTCAGTTTCGCGCTGGGTGAGGTAGCGCTTCCAGTCCATGTTGTAGAAGTCGATCTGCGCCCGGTTCGCGTCAAGGAGGAAGACCTTGTTGACCGTGGCTTCGAGCAGCTCGGTATCGTGGCTGATCACGATGAGGCCGCCCTGATGGTTTTTCAGGAAGTCGCGCAGCCAGGCGATGGAATCGGCGTCGAGGTGGTTGGTGGGCTCGTCAAGGAGCATGGTCTCGGCGTCGGAGTAAAGGATTCTTGCCAGCTCAACACGTCGGCGCTGGCCACCGGACAGGGTTTTGAGGGGCTGGTTCAAGAGGCGGTCCGGCAGAGCCAGGTTGGAGCAGATTGCGGCGGCCTCGGCTTCGGCAGCGTAGCCGCCGGCCGCCAGGAACTCGGACTCGAGCCGGTCATAGCGGTTCATCGCCTTGCGCTGTACCGCGGCGTCCTCGCTCGCCATCTCTTCATGGGCCAGGCGGAGTTTGCCGACGGCGATGTCCAGGCCGCGGACGGACAGGATGCGGTCACGGGCCAACTGCTCCATATCCGGGGTGCGCGGGTCCTGCGGCAGGTAACCGATCTCACCGCTGCGGGTCACCTTGCCGGCAGCGGGCAGGCCCTCCCCTGCAAGAACACGGGTGAGCGTGGTCTTGCCGGCTCCGTTGCGGCCCACCAGGCCGATCTTGTCTCCCTTGTCGATGCGGAAGCTCACCTGGTCCATCAGGAGCCGGGCGCCGGCACGCAGTTCAAGATCCTGGACAGTAATCACAGCAGGTAGAGCCTTTCACAGCAGGGATAAGCCGCAGCCCGGAGCGTCTGTGGCGGGCGTGGGCGGCAATGGCCGGAGAACGGCCCATCCAAGTCTACCGTCCGCAGCAACGGCACTGAACCGCACGCGCCCAGCTGCCTGCCCGGCTCAGGGTAGGAAGAACCTCGGGGCCGCTGATGGCCATGCCAAGAATTTCCCAAGCCCGGTCGCCAGGCTTGCACGCAGTCAAGGGCCCAAGTGGCGCATGGACAAAACAGGGCCGGCAGGACAGCGGAAGGGGCGGCCGGTCTGCTTCCAAGGTTTCCGCAGGTGGCTGTTAGCAGGATGAGCCAAATCCTGAATCGTATAGGAGGCTACATGAATACCCACACAAACCAGTTCACCGAACGAGGCCTAAGCCGGCGCCAATTTGGATTGGTACTGAGCGGCGGTGCTTTCCTGCTGCTGGCCGGAGGCACCTACGGCGTCGTCGGGCGAAGTTTGCAGAACGCCACCACGAGCGTGGCCACGGCTTTTGGGTCCCTCACCGTTGTTCGGGCAGGACGCCTTGCCCGCCTCGATGGCCACGGCCAACCGGCTTTCAAGACCCTGGCAGCCGCTGCTTCCTACATGGACACCGGCGGGGCCCTGGGCCGTGGCACACAGGTTCGGCGGGTCAGTGCTGGGGAAGAGCTTGACCCAGATGGGCATGGCCATGACGGCGGGACATTGGAGGACCCGGCGTCGCCCGAACCAGTGAACCGCACCTGGCCCCACGTGGTGCTGCTGGAAGTGCGACTTCAGAACACTGGGCCACGGCCTGTGCTTTTCAGCCCGGGGCAGCTTCGGCTAAGGCTCAACCCGTCAGCGATCACCATCACGCCGCGGGACTCCGACCGGAACCCCGGCCCCATCGCACCGCAGGCTTTAGAGCACATCCTGATCAGCTACCTGGTCCCACGCGACTTGCAGGACCTGGAGCTGGACTACTCAGACGAGCAGCAGGACACGGGCTACCGGTTGGCCTTGCCGCCCTTCACGATGAACGAGGCCCGGTCATGAACATTTTGGACATCCATATCAATGAAGGTTACAAAGCGATGGTGGACGGCTCCTTGGTCTACCACCGGGGCTTCGGCGAGCGCCCCGGCACGGTGTCCGACGTCGACGCGCCGCTGTCCATGAGCCCTCACGTCTTCACTGCGGCCGGAGAAGTGGTGGCCAGCCGGACCTATCCGCTTAACGCCCCGCCGCCGCCACTCGGCAGGCCGGCACCGCTCGACAAAGACCCGGACAATCCGGGCGAGTATTTGGCCAGGAGGGGATATTGGGCCAGCTATTTCCCGGACCGGACGCTCATCGCCGAGACAGGAAGCGTCATCCGGATCAGGGTGCACAACCATCTTGCGCAGCCCCACGAACTCCGGTTCCATACCGCTGGCCCATCCCGCGGGGATGAAAGCACCCGCCCCATCGCTCCGGGAGCTTCGTATCTCCTTGAGTTCGGGGCACCGCCGCCTGGGACCTACCTGTTCTCGGACCCGGGGAACAAACCAGTGGAACGAACCCTTGGACTCTACGGAGCGCTTGTGGTCATAGACCCGGCCAACGCCTGGCGGCTCTTCCCCGGCGGGACCGAGTTCGAGCGCCAGTGGCTGTGGCTGTGCCACGACGTGGATCCGGTCTGGGCCCGAATCGCCGCACGGGGCCAGACGGTCAACCCCGCCTCTACGCCCGCGGTGCCCCGGTACTTCACCATCAACGGGTACTCGGGCTTCCAGTCCCTTGCAGTTACCACTAATGAAGAATTCAATGAGCGACGGGAGCAGGATACGTTACCGTCTGGCCTCCCGCGCGAAACCGACGTCCGGAACTTCAGCGCTTCTCCGCGCGAGGGTGCCATCCGCACCGGCCAGCTGATGAGGATGGTCAACGCGGGCGTCGTGGACCACCAGCTTCATTACCACGGCAACCACGTCTGGACCGTGCGGGTTAACGGCGATGATTTTCCCCGCGAAGGCGGATCCGTAAACCCGGACGGCGATGTCGTTCTACAGCACTGGGAGGACACTGTTCAGCTGACCCCATTGGACCGCAAGGAATCACTGCTTCCGGTCCGGCGTCCACCGGATGTGGTGGATGACGTGTGGGACGCCCGGGCTGCGGACTGGAGGTATCCGATGCACTGCCACGCGGAGCCCTCCCAGACGGCTGCCGGCGGTCTATACCCCGGCGGTCTGGTCGCCGACTGGGTTCTCGCCGAGGACCCGATCCCTGAGTCGGGCCTGCCGGAGACGGTGGAAGACGGGCACCACAAATACCGGAGCCAGGTGGAGTTCGCCTCGGATCAACCTCACGAGGGTAGCCCGGAGACGGAGTTCCTCCAGCGCCCGGACCTGAGCATGGAGTTCGACTTCTTTAACAAGACGCTGAAGATTCCGAACGGGCCTGAAATCGAATTCTGGAGTTTCGAGAGCGGCAAGTCAGGGCGGGGGCTTCCCGCGCCATTATTGCGGCTGACGGAGGGCAAGCTGTTTCACGGGACCATCAAACCCAGCAAGAGGGTCCACACGATCCACTGGCACGGTATCGAGCCCGACCCCCGGAACGACGGCGTAGGCCACACCTCCTATGAAGTCTCCGGGCACTACACCTACCAATGGAGAACAGACGTAGGCGTAATCGGGAACCCCAACCGGGGCTCCGCGGGAACCTATTTCTATCACTGCCATGTCAACACACCCCTGCACGTGCAAATGGGAATGTTCGGGCCAATTATCATCGATCCTCCGGTCAGCGACCCCCCACCCACACGTGGAATGCGCCGTCACTCCGTAGGGGGTCCGCTGTACGACATTGCGACCGAGACACTGATCGCTCCCTATTCCATCGACCCCCGGTGGCACGAACTGAATCACGCAGCCGGCTTGTCCGGGGACGATGCCGGGCTCAACCGCTTCGAGCCCAAACACTTCCTTCTTTTAGGCGGGACGGTAGCCAACCGACCCACCGGGGACAGGATATGGGCGGTCAGCTCGATGCGCGCGAATGTCGTGAGGGAGGGCGTCGCGCCCACACTCGTCCGCATGGTGAACGTGGACTACTTTCCCACCCGTACCCGGTTCCTCGACTCGAAGGGCGAACCGGCGGAAATCGCCGAACTTATCGCCCACGATGGCCGCCCCTTCTGGAACACCCCGGCCCCTGACGGGCCGGCGGTCCACCCCTCGCTGGCCGGCCAGCCGCTGCTGACCAGCGTCCTCAGGTCCGGCGCAGCCGAGAAGTTTGACTTCCTGTTGCGCCCACCGGCGAAGGGAACGTACAAAATCGCGATCGATTTCCTGCACTGGGTCACGGGCGAGGTCCAGGCGACACGGACCGTGACTGTTGACGCTTCTTGAAGCATCCAGATCCATGCAACGCTGGTTGCATGGATCTGGAAGTGTCGCTCGAGCTAACGATTCCCGGAGCGGAACTTCGCTGGCGGTTCTCGCGCTCGTCCGGGCCGGGCGGTCAACACGTCAACACCTCGGACAGCCGCGTGGAACTCTCGTGGAACGTGAGCGACTCGTTGGCGCTTTCAGACAGCCAACGGCTGACCCTGCTCGCGCGTCTCGAACCGCGCCTCATCGCCGGGGTGATCACTGTGGCCGCCTCCGGGCGACGCTCGCAGCTGCGCAATCGCGAAGCCGCCCTCGCCAAGCTCGCCGACCTTGTCGCAGCAGGCCTTGCCCCGGATCCGCCCCGCCGCAAAGCGACCAAACCTACCCGGGGATCGAATCGTCGCCGCCTCACCGCCAAGAAAGAGCGGTCAACCACGAAACAGCAACGGAAGCGGCCTGCCGCCGAGTAGCGTGCCCTTGGGCGCAGCGCCATGAGTCAGACCATGTGCTTGGTCTGATTTTCGAACACCGGATCCATGTCCAGGGACGGCCCGTGTTCCAGGACTTGTATGAAAACTTCGACGACGCCCGCGGGGTGTACACGATTCAGATGCAGGTGCGGAACCGCTCCTCGGATTTCTCTTTCGATACCGTGGCGAGTTCACCTGCACCTTTCCCGCTCTTTCCGCTGGAGCAGTCCCCGGGCACCTGAAGCCAGTACGGGAAGAAAGCCGCGAATAGGCCGTGGGCTTAACCGCCGGGGACCACTTCGGCGGCTTGGGAGAATGGACTCATGGAATTCAACCGGCTGCTGCAGATCCGGCGCATCTATGCGCAGCCTGCCGCGCTGGAACTTCCCCGGGGCAAGGAGATCATCGAACGCTGGCCGGACGCCGAAGTGGTGCTGGTTGAGAACCATTGGAACATCCCGGAGGTGCACGGTGATGAAGCGAATGTCCCGCGCTGGTCCCGGATCAAAACTGAGGCGCTGGTCCTCGGGGTCAAGAAGGCACTGACGGTCAAGCCGAACGGCAGGTCCGCGGATTTCATTGCGCCCTCCACCGCGAACGGCTGCGCCATGGCATGTGCCTACTGCTACGTGCCCCGGCACAAGGGGTACAGCAACCCGGTAACGGTCTTCGCGAACATCGACCAGATTGCCGGCACCCTTGAACGGCACGCCACCCGCCAGGGCATGAAGCTTGAGCCCAACCAGTGCGACCCGGAGCTTTGGGTCTACGACATCGGTGAAAACAGTGATTGCTCCGTCGATGCCCTCATCAGCGACAACGTGGAAGATCTCGTCACGCTCTTCCGCGATTTGCCCACCGCCAAGCTGTCCTTTGCCACCAAGTATGTGAACCCCGCAATGCTCGACTGGGACCACGGCGGCCACACCAGGATCCGTTTTTCCCTCATGCCTGCGGACCTGGCGAAATCGATTGATGTCCGAACCTCGGCGGTGGCCCAACGAATAGCTGCCATCAACGACTTCGTTGATGCCGGGTACGAGGTCCATGTGAACTTCTCCCCCGTCGTCATTACTGACACCTGGCTGATGGACTGGGAGGTGCTGCTGCGCCAACTCGACGCCACCCTGACCCCCGCCGCCAAGGCCCAGCTCGCGGCTGAGGTCATCTTCCTGACCCACAACGACCGGCTGCACGAGGTCAACCTGGGGTGGCACCCGCAGGCCGAGCAGGTCCTGTGGCGTCCGGACCTCCAGGAATCGAAGGTCTCCTCCAACGGTTTCAACAATGTCCGCTACCGTTCGGGCAGCAAGGCCCGCTACGTGCGGCAGCTGACCGCCCTTATTGAGCAGATTACCCCGTACTGCCGCATCCGCTACGCCTTCTGACGGCATACCCCCGCCGCGCTAAACTGGGTTGATCATGATCGGTGCCCGTACCCGTCTTCTGGCCTGGCTCATTGTCCTGGCGGGCTTCGTCGCGGGCTGCACTCCCACGGTTGGTCTTGACGGCGCCGTCACCCAGCAACCGAGCGTGACGTCTTCGGCCCCTGCAGCCGCGGACGGCGCCGCAGTGGCTCCCCAGCAAGCGCCGTCACCCACTTCGACGCCGGTTTCCACCCCACCTCCGGTCGCTCCGCCACCCCCGGTCCCCCAGCCGTTCGCCGTCGACCTTTACCAGGAGGGGGACTTCGTCCCGCAGTACACGTTCGACTGGTGTGTTGCCGCGAGCATCCAGATCGCGCATAACCTCGTTGACGACACCGGAGGCGGCAGCTGGAGCGATTCCGGCCAGCAGGGTGAGCTCTGGGAGATGGCCCGGGCGCGGTCCTCCAACTCGTTCAACGGTGCCAACCCGTTTGGTTGGGCGCAGGTCCTCACCGAGGTTGGGATGGGCCCGTATACCGTAGTGAGCATTGCGGATTACGGGGACGCGCTGGAGACGGCGGCACGGGCGATGACCGAGACGGGCCGGCCCGTTGGGCTGGTCATGTGGAGCGGCCGCCACGCATGGGTGATGAGCGGGTTCGAGTCGGTGGGTGATCCTACCCAGTTCCAGGAGTTTTCCGTCACGGGCATTCGCGTGCAGGATCCCCTCTACCCCTACGGAAGCGGGCAATGGGGTCCTTCGCCCGAGCCCAACACCCTGCTCACTCCGGAGCAGTTGGCCACCCAGTTCGTGATCCGCGAGCCTCGGCGCTGGAGCAGTGACCTGCCGACGGGCTACCTGCTGGTGTTGCCGCAAGCCCAGGCGTGACCGGCGGACGCAAGCATTTAATAACCCCATGAACGGATAAGTTCGCATTGTCTTTCGAGGAAGGCACCATGTTCAAGGCTTAGGCGCGGGTCTATTCTTCAACACATGAACGATCACGCGGTTTCGGGCGGCGGGTATTTGTTTGAGTTCAGAGGGAAGCGGCCCCTTCGCGGAACAGCACGATGGGTAACCGGGGCCGGGCTGGCTGGTGCCGGAGTGGCTGTGGCGGTCATAGGAACCGCTTCACATTCCTTTCTCTCCATGCCCCTGGGAATTGCCGTAGCAGTTCTCGGCGCTGTCCTGCTTGTTTTGCATGCGGCTACCAGGAGCCACTCAAAACCTGGCTCTGCTCCAGCCCGGACCCGGCGGCATCGCATCCAGGAAAACGTCAAGGAATCTCTAGCTTCGGAGCTTGCCCTCCTGGCAGAACTACATGCGCAGGGCGCTCTCACCCCGGAAGAGTTTGTGGCCGCCAAACGCCGCGTTCTCGGTATCTGAGCGGACGCTCCCCGAGCACCGCGGGAGATCCCGGCGCTGGATCATCCGCGCCACGGGAAGCATCGGCCGCTACGCCGTCGCCGAAGCGCTTCGCCAGGGCCACACGCTCCGGGCTCTCGTGCGTGACCAGGCCAGAGCTGCCCGCGTGCTCCCCGGCGCGGTAGACCTTGGCACCGGGGCGGAGTTCGGAGGCTGGCGTTGATCCCACAGCAGCTGCCGATGAGCGGGCACTGGTGATGGCCGAGATCCCTACTGTTCGGACTTAGATGCCGATAATCGGTGGGTCCTGCCGGACCGGTGTAGTGCGGGCGCTCCTAGGACAGTCCTCCACCTGCTGCGATGATGTCGGGGTCTGCTCCGGCGAAACGTTCCGGGTGACTCCAGCCACCCCAAGGCTTCTTCTGTTTTCAGTCGGTGCTTAGACTGCGAAAAACCTGTGGACATTTGGTCGGGCGGAACCTACCATGGGCCATGCCCGTGACCGGCCGATCCATCACTGCGGCGGTGCTGCTCATCATTGGGGCAGGACTGGCGCTGCTGGGTGTGCTGGTTCACTACGGATTCATGAGGGTGTACGGCGATGTCACCGGCACCGCCTTCGACGGACTCATATGGGGGTTGACGGCGGGACCGTCCAGATTGGCGCTTCTTCTGGTCGCGGTCTTCGCGGTCATCGGTTTCATGCTCTCGACAAGACGATGGATGCGGCTGACAGCCGCGGCCATTCCTGTCCTCATGCTGACCGGGATGTTCGCTGTCACCCCCCTGGCGCTGGGACAGCGGCTTGAGAAGCAGTACGTTTCATCTCCACAATGCGTGACCGAGGGCACGGATGAGCCCATGGCCGCCGCGGATCGTGAGGCCCAGCAGGTGTTCGATTCCATCAGCCACATCGGCCAGTTCAACGGCGGCGGCATGAGTGGTGTGGGCGGCTGTACACGCTGGTTCAAGCTCTCAGGAGACGTCGACGTTTTGCAGCACTATCGCGCAACGCTGCCGGCGGCCGGCTGGGAAGTGCTCGAGGATGACGGGCACCATCTGCGGGCGCACCTCAATGGCAGGGCGTTCGATGTGATGCCCTGCCCAGGGGGCGGTGTCATCTGGGCAGGAAGCGACGACGACCCCTCATACGGAGAGGGAAGGCCTGAACTGGCCAGCACTCAAATTTGTCCACACGACCTCTAGAGCCAACATTTTGAGGTCCCATGGGAAAGGGCGACAGTCCTTAAGCACCACTCGGTTCCTACGACGGCTCTCGGCATTGTAAGCCGGTCCTTCACCGCTCGAGCTCGAGCTGGAGTAGCAGTGAGGACGGCGCTACGCGGTGCAGTGCATTTATCCCGCACGCCGAGAATGTACGCATTGGTGCCTTATCCGTACATCAGGCTGAAGCCGGAAGCGTTGCAGTCGGTACACCCGTTCTTCTCGACCCAGTCGGCCATCCGGTTGCCCCGCAGCGTGATGAACTTCAGCGAGGCCTCTCGAACCTTGACGTACTCGTCCTTCATGGTCGGGACGCCGGGGCGCTTAAAGTTCTCGTCCTCCTCCAGGAAGAAGTCGATCTTTCCCTCCGGCGTGACGAGGTCCTGGAGGTGGAAGAACTCCACGAACTGCTTGAATGTGCAGAAGAGTTCGAAGAAGTCCGCGTAGTTAGTGGTGACATCGGCGAGGGGACTGCCTGGCTCCTCGGCGTAATGGCGCCGGATGCATTCCAGGGTCAGGTCCATCCGGTCCGCGATCCGTAATCTCGTTCCCATGGCGGTGTTTAAGGTGGGCCGGTGTATTTTTTGACGGGCCAAGTCATTGCACTGCCGATCGTTTACGGCGGGTTGAAATAGCGGCCTTCTGCTCTTCGCTCAACTCCGCCTTAGCCTCGACCAAGGCCCTCGGCTTCCCCCACTTGGTGTAGGAGTTCGTGATGGCGTCACTGCCGAACGTGAACCTTTTGTCCCGGGTCTGCTCGAACATCAGGTAGTTCTTGCGACGCTCCTTCGGCTCTGCCGGGACCTGCAGTTTGAACAGATCCCCGTCGCGGGTGGTTACCGGCCCATCAATCCGCTTTCATAAGCAAGCAAAACGGCATGAACGCGGTCACGAAGACCGAGTTTGGCCAGGACCCGTGTGACGTGGGTTTTCACCGTAGCTTCTCCCATATACAGTTTTGAGGCAATTTCGGAATTTGTTAGGCCAAGTGCCATAGCCTGGAAGACGTCCATTTCCCTCTGGGTTAGGACGCGGAGCACCGGTGGTATGCCAGCCGGAACCGGCGGGCGGTGAACGTAGGAGTCAATCAGGCGTCTGGTGACGGTGGGTGCGAACATATGTTCTCCGCCGTGGCATGCCCGGATCGCTGCTGCGAGCATCTCCGGCGGGGTGGTTTTGAGCAGGAACCCACTGGCCCCGGCCTGCAGCGCGGCAAAAACATACTCATCAAGGTCGAATATCGTCAGGATGAGAACCTTGGCCTGAGGGCGGGCCGCAGCAACCCTGCGTACCCCTTCAATGCCGTCGGTACCGGGCATCTGGATATCCATGAGAACGACATCGGCAGCTTCGGTTCCTGCCACCCTCGCAGCGGCTGCACCGTCTCCTGCCTCTCCCACCACCTCGATGTCCGGCTCCGCGATCAAGATGGCGCGCAGCCCGCCCCGGACCAGGGCCTGGTCATCGGCAATCACCACTCGGATCATGGCAGGGTTACGTCCGGGACAGGGAAGTAGGCCGTGACGGTGAAGGACCCGCCGGTGTTGTTCACCGTAAGTGAGCCACCCAAGCTTTCCACGCGTTCCCGAATGCCCGCCAGACCGAAGCCTGTACTGCCGCCTGCTGCAGCCAGGCGGGGCAGGTCGTTAGTTACGGTGATGACGATACTTTTATCATGGTTGCTGACATTCACCGTTGCCCTTGTCCCGGGGGCATGCCGGGCAACGTTGGTGAGGGCCTCCTGTACGGTGCGGTGGATGGTGCGCGCCAATTCATCGGGTACCGTGAAGGCGTCGCCCGCGAGATCAACATTCAGTCCAGCTGTGCGCATCCGTACTGTCAGTTCTTCCAGAGTCTCCGCGGAGGCAGCCGCCAAACCCGGGGAACCAATGGCGCCGGCGTCGAGGACCCTGAACAGCTCGGCAAGTTCAGCCAACGCGTGTTCGCCGGCGGATTCCACATTCGCCAAGGCGCTCCTGGCCGCTTGCGGATCCCTGGTATGCAGGGCCTGTGCGGCGGAAGCCTGCAGGACCATTACTCCCACCGCATGGCTTGTGACGTCATGAAGCTCCCGCGCAATGCGCAACCGCTCCAAGCGGACGGCCCGGTCGATATTGCCGTGCAGATCAGCGGCCAAGGCATTCCCTTGGGCTTGGGCGCTGCGTCGGTCCCGGTCCCTGGTGCTCCATTCCTGTCCGGCCAGTGCCGGCATGACGAACATGCCGAGCACCAGGGGAACGGAGCCCGGCTGGTCCATGTACATCCGCCAGAGAACGGCAGCCAAAAGGACGCACAGCCCTGCCCAGCCTGACCACTGACGTGCGGCAGCCACGGACCAGGCCAGCACGGTAAAGGTAATCATTGGGCCCAGCGTAAAGCCGTATATGAAAGGCAGTCCGAGGGTGGTGCTCATCGTTATAAGCGCTGCCACGGCCAGGCAGGCAACCGCGGGGTTGCGCCGTCGAAATGCCAGCGGAAGGGGAAGTGCCGCCGGAAGGATCCACGCCAGGGCGTTTCCGGGGGGCGGCCCTGTCAGGACAGCTTCCAGAAAGGACAGAAAACCGGCCCCGGCTGCTGTCAATGCATCCGCCCGCCACGGCGATGGCCGCCGGTTTTGCTGCCCGGCCGGCGGCACAGCCGGGCTTGTCCTGAGCAGGCCCAGAAGCCACCTCAGCTCCGTCACGGCTGCACGGCCCCGGTCCGCTATCCTTCCGATCAGGTCAGGATCCAGGTTTCGGGCCGCGGCAGCAGCATCGTTGTTCATCTGCTCGACCGAAGACCGAATGACGGATAGGACTTGCCCTCCCAGACGTCCGCGTTCATCCGCAATGGCTTCTTGGGCCATGGCGGCGGAATCCGCTCTCGCAAACGACGCGGCTGCGGTCTGGGCGCGTTCGGCCGCAAGCGCCCGCCGGCGCACGACGCGTCCGAAGACGAACGGCCCGCCGAACAACAGGCAGACGTAGATAACCGTCTGCAGATCGTGAACTGAACCAGCCATCGAGGAGTAAAGAAAGACCGCGCCTACCAGCAGGCCGCGCGAGCCCGCTGTGACGTAACGGGCCAGAAAGTAGGACGTAGCCAGGAATGGCGCCAGGCCCGCGGGATTTTCCTCGGATGAATACAGCATGGTGCCCGCTAACTGCAGGGCCGCGATCACCAGCGCCGCCAGTATGGTGAACCGGCAGATAAACAGCAAAGCGGCAGCCGTGGCCGCAGCCAGCACCAACCCCCAGGGAGCGACTTGAACCAGCCAAGCCGCCATCCAGACACCGCAGACAAGGGCAGCGATCCATTCGCTCGGGCTGGGCCGGACTAGCCTCATGGTCCGAGCTTAGGCCTTAACCACAGCGGGTGCGTCCACCCGGAGGGGGAGCCGGGTCCATCGTTGGTAGGAGAGATAAACACTTCGATGGTGGACGCTCCCGGTGCGCCGCGGGCGATGCCTGAAGCAGGCCGCGGGAGCAGGCTGGAAGACAGACGGCGGATCGACCGCCGATCCATGAGGAGTTGATCATGAAACTGCTTCCAATCGCTGCGGTGTCCGCTGCGGCAGGGTTGTCCGTCCTGGCATTATCGGACGCAGTGCGGAACGCCCTCGCACCATCCGGAACCGCACCGTGGGATCCCGCCGATGGACCTGAATTAATTCTCCGCGGCATCATCCTGCTGCACGCAGTCGTGTACCTGCTGCTTGCAGCGGTCCTGACCGCCTATCGGCGGCAGATCGACGGCGACAGCAGGGCGCTGCCCTGGCTCCGAAAGATCCTGGCAGCCTGTTATTTGATTCTCGGACTTCCCTTCTGCTGGGCCGGACTTTTTGCACCCCACACGGATTTCGATGCGGTGGGATGGGTTTCGATGGTGATATTTGTGGCTTTCCTAGGTTCGTTTGTTGCCCCCATCCCCTTGGGGCTGCTGCTGCTTAGGCACCATCGAATGCAGCTTTCAGGGTGGTTACTGGCCTCACCGGTCATCATTTTTCCGCTGACCATCGTGCTTGACTCGATATCCAGATGGGGGCACCCGGCCTACCTGGAAAGCGTGGTCAACCTCGGGACAGCGCTGCTTGGTGTTGCCGCAGTATCGGCACACGGGACCGGCCACGGCAAGCCTGCCGCCGCTAATGCAGTCTCCGCGCAGGGCAAGATATCCTCACGGCTGCATTTCCTCCGTTCCAGTCGCCTGTAAATGGCTCCCCCAGCTGGATTCTGTTTCGGAAGGGGTCAGCGATGAAGAGTACCTTGAGACTCTCTGCAACTTCAGCCCTTCAAAGCATGCGGCTGGAGTACCGAACCAGGCTGTTGTCAGCTCTTGCCTTCGGCCACGTCGTCCTTATCCCTGTGTCGCTGGCGTGGCTCACAGATTTAGGGCCGGAAAGTAGCCAGGCGGATCAACTTTGGGGGAACCTTCCCGTCTTGTGCGGATTGCTCCTCTTTGTTCTAATCCCCTCCCCCGTGTTGAAGCCCGCGTGCACATTATCGGAAGACCACAGGCCCCCTTTCCAATATGCCGTCAGGACAGGGGTCCTTCCTCTCGCAAGTCTCTTCAGCGATTGGACAACCGAACTCACGGACTGGCGGTGCGGCCTCGAAAAATTACTCGACGCCCTTCCAGCCGCGATCCTTATCTCCGCTGGAAGCCCTGTTTACGCAGCTGCAGTCATTCCCGTTAACTCCGCATACTTCCTCACCTGCGCCGCTACATCCGGTTTCCTGGGCATAGTCCTCATAGAGTGGTTGAAGGCTCGGTTCAGAAACGTCTGTTCACTTGAGGAACAGCTCAAACTCCAGAGGAAGCACTTGGCGAAGTCTGTCACGCATCTGTAGATCCAAGATGCCATCAAGCCAACCACCTGTGCGTGCTTTCCAAACCCAGGCACCTCGGCAAAGGATCCTTATAAAAGACGGCATGAGCAGGTCGTCAATGCCCTCGAAGTCTGTGACATTCGGTGCTATTTGGCGGGGTTTGTGATCCCAAAATGGCGCGTAGAACCACCAAGGGGCGAGGCCCTTGCCTAGTCCCTGTGTCGTATCCCTAGGGTTTCAAGGCGCAGGGGTTTCGAGACACCGAACCGGCTAGACAAGGAGACGACGGCCCTCTGACCTTCCAGAATGCGGGACCCGTATTTTCCTGGTTCGAAGTTTTTTCGCTTCAGTGAAACCTTTTTGGGCTTTGCCGGACACTAAAGGGCATGGGGAACAACGGAGACAACGAAGAGGGGTTGTGGCAACAGAGCCTTCTGGGCCAGGGCGACGCCTTTGGCGCCCTGTATGACCGGCATCGCGACAGGGTTTTCCGCCACGCGTACCGGCTGTGCGGGAACCACCACGATGCTGAAGACATCATGGCTACCTCCTTCCTTGAGCTCTGGCGGCGGCGAAAGAAGGTCCGGGTCGTCGAAGGATCGATTCTTCCGTGGCTGCTGGTTACGACCACGAACATGGCTCGCAACAGCACCCGCACAGCGCTCCGCTACCAACGCCTCCTAAGCGCCCTTCCCAGGACCGAGGACCTCAGCGACCCAACAGCAGATTCTTACCGCTCTTACCAGGACACTCTTGACCAGGATCTTGCACGGGCGCTGACTACCTTGACGACCGAGGACCTGCACCTGGTCGCCCTGGTCGTTTTCGAGGAGTACACCATCGCTGCTACCGCCGCCGTCCTGGGTCTTAGCCCTGCTGCAGCGAAATCACGGATACATCGCGCGCGCCAGCGGCTCAGAGCCGCCCTCGACGGTGATGCATCAACTAACCCGCCCACCGCTCCAACCCCGGTGTTGGAAGGAGAAGACATGAACCAGTTTCACGTCGATGACCTGTTCAGTGATGCCCTTCGGGCAGAACTGGTCTCCCAGGTCAAGAAGGTATCCCAGTCGCGAAACGGACGCGTACCAGGCTATGGCTAGGTACCGGTGCGCTGACCGGAGCGGGACTGCTTGGCATCGGAACGGCCGCGGCAGGGCTTTTCGTCATCCCTGGAGGCGAAAAAGTAACACCATTGGCCTCGCCCGTGACCACAACTTACACCGGCACAGCAACCGTTGAGCTGGGCACTCCTCCCGAGGGGACCACGGGGATTCAAATGGAGCTTAGATGCCTCACGCCAAGCTGGTTTGAGTTTCCCGACGGCGCGGCGGCCAGCTGCTCGGAGGAGGATGTGGCGAACCCCAGACTGGGCTGGAGCGGCTACACCATCGGCCTTGCCCCCGGCCAGGACAGTGTCACGATCAAGACCGACCCCGAGGCCCGCTGGCAGCTCACCGCCGAGTATGTAAAGCAGGAACGGACTCCCCTGGGTGTCAATGCCAAGGGTGAGACCTATGGCGTCGAAAGCCAGGAGAACGGGACTCCCGACCTGATCGCGGTGATAGCCACCAACGGGCAATCCGGATACGCCTACGCAAGGGACCTGTACGGCGGACCCATGCCGACCAGCCCCGAAGACGCCGCCCAAAACTTCAGTAGCCCGCGCCCTCCCCGCGAGATCCCTGTCTTCCAAAGCGACGGAGAAACCCAGATAGGCGTTTTCACGGCTGCCGGCTCCGGCGGAGGGATACCCTCCTACCCAACACGAGGTGCCCCGCCAGGGTGACCAGATCATTCGCTCGTATCCCTGCACTCCGCCGCATTATGCCCGTTCCCGATCCGCCCCGAGAGCGCCATCCGTGAGTGCGGGTACGCACCCTATATCCTTCGATCAGCGTCCACTTATAAGGGAACACAATGAAACGCATTCGGTTGTGGCGATGCCTGGTTCCATCACTAGTTCTCACCATGCTGCTTACATCATGCGGCGATAAGGTGACGGGCGGACCGGGAACCGCGGAACCCACGGCGAATGCCACTAGCCCAATCCCTGGTTCTACGAGTAGCCCGGTTCCAGCCGGTGGTCCCTTCGCGTGCGTTGACTGGGTCCGGTTCGAGACCCCTCAGGAGCAATACGACAACGCCGGCCTGGTGCTCATCGGTGAGTCCATAAGCCGGGCCGGCGAAACCAGCATTTACGGTCACATGGCCACGACCCACCTTATAGAAGTTGAGCAGGTACTCAAAGGGGATCCCGGAGATGGGAACCTCCAGGTCACCTCCACGCCCCCGACCTGCACTGTGGAAGGGTCCTACCCGTACGGCGATCCGCTCGATACAGCTGAAAGAGTCATCATTTTTGCCTCCAAGCAGGGCGACGAGTGGTTCACCATAACGCCAGCACAAGGAGTCTTGACCTTCCCCAAGGGTGCAGAGCTTCCCTTTCACTAGTGTGAGTCTCGCGTTCCACGGCAAAGGATCGGAATTCACTCTCTCACCGAACCCTCATCGGACGATGAGTGTTCGCCGAGGACCACTTGCACCGGCTTGAATCTGAAAGGTCCACCACACTCGCGTCCGAAGGGGTATTCGCCGGTGGATTCCGTTTCTATGGGCAGGGCACTCGTTAGGCGATTTCCCGAGGTAGTGCTGGCATCCACATATATCGAGGTGACGCTGACAGGCGGAGTCAGGTAGGGCGGGGATTGCGGCACTAGCCATTTACCTTCCGCGTTTTTCACAACCTGTTCAGGAGTGCAGCCCCCGCCGAAACAAGCTGAAACCGATTCCGGAGGGGTGGAGAAGATTAGTTCCACGTCACCCACAAAGGCCCAACCCATTGCTGGACATGCTCGGTCTGCGCCTGCAATGCTGCCGACCATGAGGGCACATCTGCAAGCAGAAGTGCTCCCCGAGGCTTCATAGTGGGAGCCTACGCCGTCGATCAGTCACAGCCTTGCTCTTGAGCTCTTTCGACTGCGGGCAGCCGCCTCGGCCTTGCGGAAATGACTGTTGAATCGAGGCGTGATGGCGGTTCCTCGGTCTCGTTTGAGGAACCCTTTACGGGACACCCTGTCAGGGTGGTCATGCAGACACCCTGCAAGCCCGCTTCAGACGTGTGTGGGCAGCGTGCGTATGGTGTTTGCATGGCAAAGACTCCTGGCGTCCTTCTCGTTCCGTGTGCGGAATCTGTGGTGGCCTTTATTGATCGCGTTGTCACTTTAGATTGGCCCACTGGCATCGAGGATCTAGGCGACTACTTTCCCAGGCTGGGCCTCCACCCAGCCGCGGGACATTCACGGGATTTCGAGTCTCCAGAAGTCCTAAGAGGGGATTTACGTAGTCCCGACCTAGCTGCGTCTGCCGCTTCCTGGATGTCCCACAAAGGCGAGCTCTTCAGCATCAACCTTTTTCTTTACGAAGATTCTTCCCCCAGCGGAGCCGCAGCCGTGACGGCGTACCCTTCGATTTATGAGCGGCTTCAAGCACGATATGGTCCGCCGGCCGATGCAACCGCCCTCCCGTCGGGGCTGGCGTCGTCTCTCTGGAAAGTGAGCGGCACCGGCATAGAGATGTACTGCCACATCGACCCTGCACCCACACTGCAGCTAGGGCTCAGCCACATTGCCCGAAACGCAGCTTACGAAGCACGCCCAACATCATGAACGAATCCGCCTCGTAGAGGGAACCCTCCACGGGACAATCTTTGTTTGAGGTCAGTAGTTGGTGACTTTCAGCGATAGATGCAGCGGCGTGTCTCAGGTGCCTCGAAGCCTCTCTTGGTCAATGACGTCGAGTGCGTGGTCGTAATTCATCGCGAGGGTCGGCAATCCCACGTCAAGCCGTCGTTGAGCCACATGGATAACCGAAACGCTTGTGTTCCTGCTTATCCGGACCATTGGGAATTCGACAACTTCCCAGTGGGCGCCGGGGATGGTGTGAGTGAGAACGTCTCCGTAGAACATGCCTATCGCCGTAGTGAGTTCCTTTAGGCTTCTCTTGGTCTCCGGGTTGTCAATCAATGAATCAATTACGACGAGGCCCTCGCGGGAGCGGGGAAGGTTCACCTCTATGCCGCGGCAGTAGTCGAGGAGCTCGTCGTAGCCCCCCACGTTTGTAGGCGGAGGCGAGGGCTTATCGGTAGCAGGCTTGTACTCGGCGTATTTCCGGGCCATTCCAGGAGGCAGTGATTGAAGCGGCTCCTCGATCTCGTTCCTGTCAGGCATGCCGTCATGCTACCCGTCATCTTCAGAGTTGCACCGCCCGTAAGCCGATCGCTCACCGGACAACATCGGAACTTTACTGGCGTGGAACCTAGCCCATTACCGCGTTATTGATTTCAGCCAACCGATGCAACGAGATTCCGGTCGCCTGTTCTCTAACCAAGGGGTGGGCAGTGGACGGATCGAGCTGAATGTAGGGAACCACTCCTGGCTCCCGATTGTGCACATGCGTCGCAATGGAGGTCGTTGACTGGTCGTAGGGCAACTCGTTGCATAGCCAACCGAACACCGGGGGCATCGCGGCCCGTGCCGGGTCATCCCAATGGTCCGCAATCTTTTGGATACTTTCTTGACTGAGCGAGACCCAGGCAGACCAGCTAAAGACATCACCAGGGACATCAATAAGAGGGATCTCAATGTGCCCTCTAAGGAAGTAATGCCATTCCCCTTGGACTTCGAGCACGCACATGTCGTCGGTCAGTTCGCCGGCTTCGCGTTCGGTTGCAGTGGCATGCGCCCAAACATCCGGAGCCTGAGCTCCGAAAACCCTCGCGAGCCCTCGATGCCGCTGTCCGCAGGTGCCGCATTTCCATCCGAATCCGCTCCGGCCAACCATTGATTCCCCCATTTTCGCGATCACTTTGGCTTCCCGAAGCCTACCTGTGAAGGATCTCCTTCCTCATGTCCGTTGGAGGATCCCCTTGCGGAGACCCTTTGAACGTTTACTGCCAGGGATTCCCTGGCACTGCGAGCCCATCGTATGGTCATTCCAAGCCGCTAATTGAGACGCGGACACTGATCGCAGAACGGGGACTGCAGATGGCACCTTTCGCTCCCAGCTACGGAGGAGTGGGACTTGACCCCGTACTCGTAGTGGCCTTCTCCGCAGTCCTGCTGTTGATTCTTGGAATTTCCGCGCTCGTGATCATGAGGCGACGTAAAAAATAGCTGGATCCGTGTTTGTCGGATGCGGCGAGGGCGGGAAATCCCAACGAGATAGATAAGCGTGCAGTGGGGGATCCTCAACCGGGTGGCATATCTCGACTATCAGGAACAGATCTCGAGAAAGCCCGTGGCACCGGGCCGAGCACGGAAGGTGACGATGTGGCCATTGTCATCCCGAAATACAGCCTCTGAACCGGCCACCGTCACGGTGCCGGCCTGATAAGGGTTCCCCCATCCTGGAGGGGGATTGCCCTGGCCGTCGTTCAAAGGTGTTTCGGCAAGGAAGAACGTGTCGTCTACCCGCAATTCCTCAATCCCGCAGTGCGTGTAAAGCATCATTGGCATGCCGGAGGCAGTATGGAGCGGTGTTTCCGGGGAAGCTTCGGCCATCGGCGTGGCAGGACCTCCGCACGCACACAGAACGGCCAGTAGCGTAACGGCCAATGATGAGAGTCTGATTTTTCCGGCCATTCGACCGCACCCCAATTCCCGATCAGGCTCAAAGAGTATGCCCTGGGAAAGAGCGCCACAATATTAGGGCTGGTCACGTTTTCCTTACGGCATCGGGCAGGGGGTCCTCTTTTGGCATATGCGTTGTGGGTGACGGATTCCGGCGCCTGGCCTTGACCGTAAGCCGGTCCCTTACCGCGACAACCCGGCCTTGACGTGCGGTTTTGCAGGGGTGGAGTTTGAGGTGTCCCGTATACCCCGCCCGCAAAAATGCCCGGTGAAGGTGCCCTAAACGCTACACACCAGACTGTCTCGAAACCCTTGGCATACGAGGCCGTCCCACCGGAGCCGCCGACAGCCGTGGCGGCCGTGCCGAAATTTCGTGGAATACGTAGAGTTCGTCCGCGACCGGCCCATTCTCGTAACTATGTCCCGCAACCCTCCAGTTGAATCGCTGTATCCACCGTTAGTTACGAGACAGGTCGGGAGGCCTCATGAGAGTGGGTCACCACGGCGTTCCAAGACGTCATGGCCATTGACGCGAAACCGACCAACCCGCTGCCTTCCAGCTAGCTCTCGGGGTCATACGCGAACTCGCGGAGCTCCTGCCGGCAACGGCAGGCCACCGCAATCTTTCTCGCCCACTCGACCGCATCCTCGCGCGTGGGCAGCTCCAGCACCGTGAACCCGCCCTTGAGCCGGGAGCCCGGATAGGTCCCGGTGCTCACCGACCCGTCGGCTGAGACCAGAACGGGATCAGCGTCCTCGTTGATCCCGCCGGCGAATACGTGGACGCCGGCAGCCTTCGCCTCCTTGATCACAGCGGCGGCATCGGCGGAGACGATGGGGAACTCCTCGTCGGTGAGCACCATGGCCTCACTCGGGAAGGAGATCAGGTATTTGGTCATAGCTGGATCGTGCCACGCCGGCAGGCCCGCCAGCAACGGTTGGAACCAATCCCGGAGGAGAAGCGACAGAGTTGTGCCCAGCCGTCAGCCCAAGCCCGCGGCTTTAGTAGGCCCCCTACAAAATAGGGGCAGTCGCACCCCGGTAACGTCGGCAGTACATTAGATTCCGCTTGTACAACCCCGACAGGACCGCCATGAGCAACACCGACACCGCCGTCACGAACACCCTGAAAAGTCCGCGCCGCCGCTGGAACGCCACTGACCTCGGATTGATCGCCGTCTTCGCCGCCCTCGTCGCCGGTGCGGCGCTCGTGCCCGGGCTCGCGGTCAACGGCTTCGGCGTCCCCATCACCTTCCAGACCCTCGCCGTGATGCTCACCGGCCTGGTCCTTGGCCCGGGAAGGGGCTTCGCCGCCGTCGGCCTGTACACCTTGCTGGGCCTCGCCGGCCTCCCCATCTTTAGCCAGGGCCGTAGCGGGCTGGGCATCCTCGCAGGCCCTTCAGCCGGTTACATCATCGCCTTCCCCATCGCCGCCGGCCTCGTCGGCTGGCTCGCCATCGTGGTGATCCGCCGGACCACCAGGGCCCGCGCCCTGTGGCTGTTCCTGTCCGCCACGGTCACCAGCGTGGTGGTGGTCCACTCGCTGGGCGTCGCCGGCATCGCGCTGAACACCAAGGCCACCCTTGAGCAGGCCTTCCTGAGCGACCTCGTCTTCTACCCCGGCGACATCGTCAAGAACATCCTCGCCGCAGTCATCGCCGTGGCCCTCCACCGCGCCTTCCCGGACATCCTGGTTCGCCGCGTCCGGCGCACCGCCGCCAAAACCGCCGCCGCCAAGACCATCAAGGCCTAGGACCGCCCGCTATGCCCGCAGTGACCTTTGACCAGGTAACAGTCGCCGTCGAAACCGATAACGCGCCGGAGCCCAAAGTCCTCCTTGACGCCGTCAACGTGCAACTCACGGAAAGGCGCGTCGGTGTTATCGGCGCCAACGGCTCCGGGAAGTCCACACTGCTGCGCCTGGTCAACGGCCTCATCCAGCCCACCATGGGCAGGGTAACGGTCGACGGCGACGATACAGTCAATGCCGTGCGCAGGGTACGCCGGAACGTGGGCTTCGTCTTCACCGATCCCTTGTCCCAGCTGGTGATGCCTACCGGCAGGGAGGATGTGGAACTCTCCCTCCGCCGCTCGGTGAAGAGCGGCACCGAGCGGCGGAGCCAGGCCGAGGCAGCGCTGCAGCGCCTGGGGCTCCTGCACCTGGCGGACCAAAGCATCTATGAGCTCTCCGGCGGCGAACGGCAGCTGATTGCCCTCGCCGCCGTGCTCGCAGTAAACCCCAAAGTCCTGGTGCTGGATGAGCCCTCCACCCTCCTGGACCTCCGCAACCGCGAGCTCCTCCGCAGGACCCTGGCCGGGCTGGACCAGCAGATCATTATGTCCACCCACGACCTTGACCTCGCCCTGGAAATGGACCGCGTGCTGGTCATCGAGAACGCCAGGGTGGTGTTCGACGGCGCCCCGGCCGAAGCTGTGGCGGCCTACCGCACCCTCTGCATGGACGGCCTTCACCCCACGGAACCGGGCACACGATGAGGGGCCACGGTTTCCTCCTGGCCAACTACGTGCCGGGAAACTCCCTGGTCCACCGCTTACCGCTGGCCCTGAAGTTCCTGCTGGTCTTCGGCTGCGGCCTAGCCTCGTTCATCATCCAGGACTGGCTCATCTCCGGCGCGGTACTCGCAGGGCTTTGCTGCCTTTTCCTGCTCACCGGCGCCGGTCCGAAACGGTTGTGGGGCGCCATCCGGCCACTTGCCGCCGTCCTGCTGGTGATCGGACTTTTCCAGTGGTGGCAGCTCGGCGCACCAACAGCGGCAAGGATCGTTCTGAACATCCTCGTCTGTGTGGTGGCGGCATCGCTGCTCACCGCGACCACCCCGGTTCAACAGCTCCTGGACGGCGTGGTCAAGGCGGCGGCGCCCTTCAAGAGATTGGGGGCCGATCCCGAGCGGTTCGCCCTGACTATTGGCATTATGCTGCGCAGCATCCCCTATATTGCCGGCACCTTCGCGGACGTCCGCGATTCCGCGCGGGCACGGGGACTGGAGCGCAATCCGCGGGCCCTGATCCTGCCCGTGTTCATCACCTCCGTGGCCTTCGCCCGGCAGACCGGCGAGGCGCTCGCTGCCCGCGGCCTGGGCGAGGCGGAAGACTGAAGCCGGCGAGAAGCGGCTAGAAGCGTTCGTACTGCAGCAGCGCGGCGGTTCCCATGCCGCCAGCGATGCTGATCATGGCCAACGCCCGGCCTCCGGGGATTCCCTTCCTGCGCGCCTGGGCGAGCAGCCGGGTCACGAGGACAGCCCCCGACGCACCATACGCGTGGCCCAGAGCCAGCGCGCCGCCGTCGAGGTTTACCCGCCCGGGATCAATGCCCAGCTCATCAAGGCAGGCCAGCGTCTGCGACGCGAACGCCTCATTGAATTCCACCAGGTCAAGGTCATCCGCAGTCACGCCGGAAGCGGCCAGTACGTTCCGTGCGGCGGTGGCCGCACCGATGCCGAGGACCTCGGGTTCCACCCCGGCGGTGCCGGTGCCCAGCACCAGCAATCCGTCCGGCGCACCCAGTTCCCGGGCGCGTTTCAGCGAAGTGATCACGACGGCGGAGGCAGCGTCCGCGTCGAAGCAGGAGTTGCCGGCGGTGACAGTTCCCCCGTCCACGAAGGCGGCCGGGAACCGCGCCATCACGGCAGCGGTCAGCCCGCGGCGCGGGCCGTCGTCGGCGGCAACAGTGCCGTTGTTGACTGCGAGGGGAACCAGTTCGTCGTCGAAATGTCCTGCCTCGGCTGCGGCAATTGCCCGCTCGTGGCTGCACAGGGCAAACGCGTCCTGCCGGTCCCTGCCGACGCCGAACTTCTGCGCCACCGTTTCTGCGGCCACACCCATGTCGGGGTCGCCGAAGCCCGCTGGCACAAACTGGGCCCGCCGGTAAAACTCCGGCACGCCGTCGTCGTTCCGGTGCGCCCGCAAGGGTGCGGTGCTGGTGCTCTCCACTCCCCCCGGCCAGGAACAGCGGGTTGCCGCCCGCGGCCACCAGGCCCGACGCGAGGACTATGGCGTCCAGTCCCGAACCGCACTGGCGGTCCACCGTGAGGCCGGGCACGCTGACCGGCAGGCCGGCTTCCAGCAATGCGAGCCGTGCCACGTTTCCACCGCCGCCCACGGCGTTGCCGATGATCACGTCGGTGACGGCAGCCGGCTCCATCCCGGGATCCGCCACGAGTTCCCGCAGGACGGGGGCCAGAAGCTCATGGGCGCGGAGTTTCCGCAACGCCCCATTGGTCCGGCAGACGGGAGTGCGCCGGGCTGCGATGATCACGGGCTGGCGGTCCGGCGGAAGGAGTTCAGGTGCCAAGGCTGCGGATCCTGGAATCTCCCGCGCTGATCCAGTCCAGCAAGAGGTTCCGGCTGACCTTGCCCCGGTCCGTGGTGGGCAGCTCTGTGACCGCATAATACTGAAGCGGCCACTTGTCGCGGGCCAGGATGCTCTCCAGCCCCGCCTTCAGCTGGGTGGCAGTGACAGCACCGGCGGACGGAACAATGCCCGCCACCACGCGCTGGCCGCGCAGGTCGTCCGGCATCCCGGCGGCGATCGCGGCGGCCACCCCCGGCACGGCGGCCAGTGCCAGCTCCACCTCATGCGGGTAGACGTTCTTGCCGGCGGTAAGGATCATGTCCGCGCGGCGGCCCAGGATATGCAGCTCCCCGGCTTCCAGGTAGCCCTGGTCCCCCACAGTGAACCAGCCGTCGAAGGACCTGAGGGCCTGGCCGTCGTCTCCCCAGAGGTAGCCGTTGCTGACCATCCCGCTGCGCACGCAGATGTTGCCGGCAGCCCCATCCAAAAGGCGTTCGCCGGAGTCGTCGAGGATCCTGACGTCCACCCCGGGGAAAGGCCGGCCGATGCCGGTCCCGCCCACCTCCGCCGACTCCCCGGCAGGAAGGCCCGCGCCGGACACGAAGCTCAGCTCGGATGCACCGTAGTATTCAAAAATCGTGGCATTGGGTGCCCAGCGGCGGGCAGCTTCCAGGGTCCTCGCGTCCAGCTTGGACCCCGCACAGATGATGGTGCGGACACCGGATGCATCCACGCATCCAGTCATTCCACGTTCACTGAGCATCCTGAGCATGGTGGGCACCAGTACCAGCCGGGTGACCCGGTCGTGCGTGATGGCCGCGTGGACGTCGCCGACGTCGAACGATACGAGGGTCTGGAATTCCGAACCCGCATAGAGGCACTCGGACAGGGCGTACAGGTTCAGGCTCGCCGCCAGCGGGCCCGGCGCCAGCGTCACATCGTCCGCGCCCAGCCCGAAAAAATCAATCGAAGCCTTGAACGACTCCTGCCAGGACTGCCGCGACCTCGTGAAGGCCTTCGGGACAGAGGTGGTGCCTGATGTGAGGCCAATCAGGAAGGTGGCCTCCGGCCCGCCGTCGGCCAGCTCATCGTCCGGGGACACAGCCGCGGGCTGGGCGGACGACTCGACCCGGCGGACAATGTCCTGTTGCAGAGGCTGAGGCCAGGCCGGATCAAGGACGGCGCACTGGCGCCCGCCGGCAACCGCGGCGGCGAACTTCACGGCGAAGTCCACCGAGTTGGCTTCGCACAGGGACGTGACAGCCTTCGTGTCGGAGACCATGCCGGCGGCGGCATCGCGGAGCTCCACCCACGAGAGGCGCTGACCGGCGACCACGACGGCGGTGTCGTGCGGCCGTTCTTCGGCCCAGCGCTGGATTTGGTTGAGGAAAGGCATCGAATCAACTTTACCGGCGGGCACGGGTTGAAGCCTGAGCCCGCGGGTATTGTGACTTTATGAGCTTCAACGACAATGTGCAGCTGGATCCGTCACAGGTCCAGGACCGGCGCGGCATGGGCCGCGGAGCGAAGGTAGGTGGCGGCATCGGCGGCGGGCTCATCCTGCTCATCGCCACGCTCCTGGGCGTAAATCCGCAACTGCTCGAGGGGCTGGCAGGCGCCGGGCAGGCGCCACAAAGCCAGGGCACGGCGCCGGCCTGCGAAACGGGCGCCGACGCGGATGCGCGGGCGGACTGCCGCATCACCGGAACCGTGAACAGCCTGAACGCCTTCTGGCCCGGATATCTGCAGCAGTACAACGTGCAGTACCCGCGGCCGGAGGCCGTGATCTTCGCCGGCGGCACCAACACCGGCTGCGGTGCGGCCACCACCGAGGTGGGCCCTTTCTACTGCCCCACTGACACCACTGCGTACTTCGATCCCGGTTTCTTCCAGGAATTGGTGGACCGGTTCGGTTCCTCCGGCGGCCCGCTGGCGCAGGAGTACGTGGTGGCCCACGAATTCGGCCACCATATCCAAAACGTCCTCGGCAACCTGGACCGGGCCCAGCAGGATCCCCAGGGACCGGAATCCGGCTCTGTCCGCACCGAGTTGCAGGCAGACTGCTATGCGGGGCTCTGGGCAAAATACGCTTCCACCACCCCCAACCCGAAGACCGGGCAGCCCTACCTGGAACAGCTGACGCAGCAGGACATCAACGACGCCCTCTCGGCCGCCTCAGCAGTAGGCGACGACCGGATCCAGCAAGCGGCTACGGGGAGGGTCTCCCCCGAGGGCTGGACGCACGGCTCCAGCGAACAACGCCAGCGGTGGTTCTACCAGGGCTACCAGACAGGCGACATCAACCAGTGCGACACCTTCTCAGCGCCCAACCTCTAACGCATGGATGACGACGACGGCGGGTCACCTTCCATGTGGAAGGTGACCCGCCGTCGTATTCCCAAAGGGGCCTCCGCCGCCGAGGGTTCCCTGGCCGAGCGAAGCGAGCTCAGGGAGGCGGTGGGGACCTAGATGTTGAAGCCGAGGGCCCGCATCTGGTCCTTGCCGTCGTCGGTGATCCGCTCCGGACCCCATGGCGGCATCCAAACCCAGTTCAGGCGCCAGTCGTCGACAACACCGTCCAGGGCCTTGCCCACCTGCTCCTCGAGGACATCGGTGAGGGGGCACGCAGCGGTGGTCAGGGTCATATCGATCAGCAGCGCGCCGTCGTCATCGGAGTACTTCAGGCCGTACAGCAGCCCGAGATCCACAATGTTGACGCCGAGCTCGGGATCGATCACGTCCTTCAGGGCCTCTTCGACGTCCTCAAGGCTCGTGCGGGACACGTTGATTTCGGTCATGGCGAAAAGTCCTTACTAGGCCTGTGCCGCGGCGGGGGCAGCGGCAGCGCCGGCACCCTTGGCGTAGCGGTCGTAGCCTTCTTCTTCCAGGCGGTCGGCAAGCTCGGGGCCGCCCTCTTCGACAACCTGGCCGTCCACGAACACGTGCACGAAGTCAGGCTTGATGTAGCGCAGGATGCGCGTGTAGTGGGTGATGAGCAGGGTGCCCATGTTGCCGTCCGCGTGTGCACGGTTGACGCCCTCGGAAACGACCTTCAGCGCGTCAACGTCCAGGCCGGAGTCGGTCTCGTCCAGGACGGCGAACTTGGGCTTGAAGAGTTCCAGCTGGAGGATCTCCACGCGCTTCTTCTCGCCACCGGAGAAGCCTTCGTTGACGTTGCGCAGGGCGAAGTCGGCATCGATGCGCAGCTGCTCCATGGCAGCCTTGACGTCCTTGGTCCAGGTACGCAGCTTGGGGGCTTCGCCGTCGATGGCGGTCTTCGCGGTGCGCAGGAAGTTGGTCATGCTCACGCCGGGGACCTCCACCGGGTACTGCATTGCCAGGAAGACGCCGGCACGGGCACGCTCGTCAACGCTCATTTCCAGGACGTTTTCGCCGTCCAGGGTGATGGAGCCGCTGGTGACGTTGTAGCGCGGGTGGCCTGCGATGGTGGAGGCCAGGGTGGACTTGCCCGAGCCGTTGGGGCCCATGATGGCGTGGGTTTCGCCGGTCCGGATAGTCAGGCTGACGCCCTTCAGGATTTCCTTGGTGCCCTGCTCCGTCTCAATGCTGACGTGCAGGTCCTTGATCTCAAGAGTAGACATATGTCTTGTTCTCCTCTGCACCGTGCCTGGCGGCTGCGGTGCGGTCTCTGTCTGGAAGTTGGTTCGTAATTCTGTGGTGCTAGCTGAAGTTGGGGGCTTCGGCGCCGTTAAGGCTGTGGGTGAAGTCCACGTAGACCTCGTCGCCCCTGATCTCGACGGCGAACACGGGCACGGGGTCATAGGCCGGCAGCTGCAGCGGTTCGCCGGTGCGCAGATCGAACTGGGAGCCGTGGCCCCAGCACTCGATGGCGCAGCCCTCCACTTCGCCCTCGGACAGTGAGATGTCCGCGTGCGAGCAGGTATCGCCGATTGCGTGGATCTCCCCCATGGAGTCCTTGACGATCGCCACAGGGTAGTCGTCGATCAGGATCCGCAGCGCCTGCTTCAGCTGGATTTCATCCACCTTGCAGACAAGCTCGCCCTTTGGCTGGTCAGTCATCTGTAAACCCGTGCTCCGTGCCTTCTAGTTGTCCGTCAGTGCGAGTTCGTTTTCAACAGCCTCGGTCAGCCGCTCCTCGATGGAGGGGACCTTGATCTGCTGGATGATCTCGTTGAGGAAGCCGCGGACCACCAGGCGGCGGGCAACATCCTCCGGGATGCCGCGAGCCATCAGGTAGAACAGGTGCTCGTCGTCCATCCGGCCGGTGGCGCTCGCGTGGCCTGCACCCTCGATCAGCCCGGTCTCGATTTCGAGGTTTGGCACGGAGTCGGCGCGGGCGCCGTCGGTCAGCAGCAGGTTGCGGTTGGCCTCGTAGGTGTCGGTGCCTTCGGCTTCCTTGCGGATCAGGACGTCGCCAACCCAGACTGCGTGGGCGTTGCGTCCCTGCAGTGCGCCCTTGTAGAGCACGTTGGACTTGCAGTTCGCCACGGCGTGGTCCACGAAGAGGCGCTGCTCCAGGTGCTGGCCGGCATCGGCGAAGTACAGGCCGAACAGTTCAGCCTCGCCGCCGGGGGCGGTGAAGCGGGCCGACGGCGTGACGCGGACCAGGTCGCCGCCGAGGCTCACCATGACGTGCTTGAGCTTGGCGTCGCGGCCGATCTTGGCCTGCTGGGAGGAGGCGTGGACGGCGTCGTCGTTCCATTCCTGGAGCGTGATAACCGTCAGGCTGGCGCCGTCCTCGACGATGATCTCGACGTTTTCCGAAACAACCGCGGAGCCCTTGTGGCTCAGGACCACCACTGCCTTGGAGAACTTCTCGGCAACGATCACCAGGTGCTGGGCGGCGGCCTCGAGCGAGGTGCCTTCGATGTCGACGGTGATTTCCGTCGTCGCTTCGAACTCGGACGGGATGGTCACCACGGTGGCCCCGGCGAAGTTCTCCCACGCGTTGGCGGACACTCGGTCCTCGGGGATGCCGGCGGTACCGATGCGCTGGTCCTCGCGGCCGACGCTCTCGACGGTGACCTGCTCGGGTCCGGTGACCACCACGGTGGGTGCGGCGCCTGAGAGGACCTCGGAGTGCAGCCCGCGGAGGCGCTTGAGCGGGGTGAACCGCCAGTCTTCCTCCATGCCGGTGAGCGGCTTGAAGTCGGCAAGCTTGTAGGACGTCAGGCGTCCGGCACGTGAGCTGTCCGGGATGCCAACGCCGCCGCCGTGGGAGTGGCTCTTCGCCGAATCCCCGGCCAGCGGTGCTTTGGTGCCCGCGTTGATGGGTGAGAGGCTCTCGCCTTCTTCGGTGAAGCCGTTGATGAACGGCTGGGCTGAGGGCGCGCCGATGCGTGCCTTTTCAGTAGTGATTTCAGTCATCGTTATCCGACGGACCCTTCCATCTGCAGTTCGATCAGGCGGTTCAGCTCAAGTGCGTACTCCATGGGGAGCTCGCGGGCAATCGGCTCGATGAAGCCGCGGACGATCATCGCCATGGCTTCGTCTTCGCGCATGCCGCGGGACATCAGGTAGAAGAGCTGCTCTTCGCTGACCCGGGAAACAGTTGCCTCGTGGCCCATCACAACGTCGTCCTCGCGGATGTCGATGTACGGGTAGGTGTCCGAGCGGCTGATGGTGTCCACCAGCAGCGCGTCACAACGCACGGTGTTGGCGGAATGCTTGGCGCCTTCGCGGACCTGTACCAGGCCTCGGTAAGCTGCACGGCCGCCGCCGCGGGCCACCGACTTGGAGATGATGGAGCTCTTGGTGTTCGGCGCGATGTGGACCATCTTGGAGCCTGTGTCCTGGTGCTGGCCTTCGCCGGCGAACGCGATGGACAGGGTTTCACCCTTGGCATGCTCACCTACGAGGTACACGGCCGGGTACTTCATGGTGACCTTGGAACCGATGTTGCCATCGACCCATTCCATGGTGGCGCCCTCTTCACAGATAGCGCGCTTGGTCACCAGGTTGTACACGTTGTTGGACCAGTTCTGGATGGTGGTGTAGCGGACGCGGGCGCCCTTCTTCACGATGATCTCAACGACTGCCGAGTGCAGGGAGTCCGAGGTGTAGATGGGCGCAGTGCAGCCCTCGATGTAGTGGACGTAGGAGTCCTCGTCCGCGATGATCAGGGTCCGCTCGAACTGGCCCATGTTTTCCGTGTTGATGCGGAAGTATGCCTGCAGCGGGATATCCACGTGGACGCCCTTGGGGACATACACAAATGAGCCGCCGGACCAGACGGAGGTGTTCAGTGAGGCGAACTTGTTGTCGCCCACCGGGATGACGGTGCCGAAGTACTCCTGGAAGATCTCCGGGTGTTCCTTCAGCGCGGTGTCGGTGTCCAGGAAGATGACGCCCTGGCGCTCCAGGTCCTCACGCAGCTGGTGGTAGACAACCTCGGACTCGTACTGGGCGGCGACACCCGAAACCAGGCGCTGCTTTTCGGCCTCGGGGATGCCCAGCTTGTCATAGGTGTTCTTGATGTCCTCGGGCAGGTCTTCCCAGGTGGCTGCCTGCTTCTCCGTGGAGCGGACGAAGTACTTGATGTTGTCGAAGTCGATGCCGGAGAGGTCCGCGCCCCAGGTGGGCATGGGCTTGCGGTCGAAGTACTTCAGGCCTTTGAGACGCAGGTCCAGCATCCACTCCGGCTCGCTCTTCTTCGCCGAAATGTCCCGGACAACTTCTTCATTGAGCCCGCGGCGTGCGTTGGCGCCGACGTCGTTCTTGTCAGCCCAGCCGTACTCGTAGTTGCCGATGCCGTGGAGCTCGGGATTCTTTTCCAGAATCTCCGAGATCACAGTGTTTTCGGCGACTGCTTTCTCTGATAGTTGGTCCGTCATCACGGCCTTTCTTGCTGATGGTTGTTTACTTCATTCAGGCTGGCGGGGGCTGCCGGGAGCCTTGTGGGCGCCTGGGCAGACAGCCTGCCTGTGGGAATGTGGGTGGTGCAGACGTGCCCGCCGCGCGCCAGGGTGGAGAGCCGGCGTACGTCGACGCCCACCAGGCGTGAGAAGACTTCGGTTTCCACGTCGCAGAACACCGGGAACCGGGCGGCGAGCTGCTGGATGGGGCAGTGGCCCTGGCACAGCTGCACGCTGGAAAGGGCCGCAGGGAGCGGAGCCTTGGCTTCGATGGATGCTGCCGACGCGACGAAATTATCCCGGCTCAGGGCCTCGGCCAGCGCCTTGGCACGGTCGGTAACGTCCGGTCCGGCCTTTTCGATTTCCGGGGCGTAGCGGCGCTCCATGTCAGCGAAGCGTTCGACGGCGAAGGCCCGCACGGCGTCCGGGCCGGCCATTTTCTGGAGCTGCTGGAGGGCCAGGGCGGCGATATCGAGGTAGTCGTTGCCCAGGCTGGACTGGCCCTGCGAGCTGAGGACGTAGCGGCGGGCGGGACGGCCTGCACCCGCACCGGACCTGGCCACGCGCTTGACTTCGATCACGCCTGCGCGGGACAGATGGTCCAGGTGGCGCCGCACGGCGGCCGGGGTGAACCCCAGCAGGTCACCCAGTTCGGCGGCGCTGACGGGTCCGTGCTCCAGGACGGCGGACAGGACCCGGTCCCGGGTGCGCTCGTCGGCGTCAGCCACCGGACCGGCGGCCGGGCGGCCGCGGTCTGCGGGAGCCTCGAGGGCCCCGTGCCCGGCGAAGGGCACAGCAGTAGCATTGGTCATGGAATACACAACACAATAGTGTCGTAATTTAGTCCCGTATTCCAGTAAGGACAGGCTGACCTGAGCGGACCGCCGGACGGGACCGCGCAAAATACTACATCCCGTAGAATACTGGGGTGCTATCCCCCCAATCCCCGGTTCTGTCCATCAGCGGGCTAGTTAAGGATGTTGGCCCCCTTGCCAGCCTGGACGGAAAAATGCTCCGGGTGGTGGGCGGTGTCTCCCTCATCGCCGAGCGCGGCCAGGTGACAGCACTCCTTGGTGCCAACGGCGCCGGAAAAACCACTACCCTCGAGTGTGCCCAGGGCCTCCAGAAGCGCAGCGGCGGCACCATCTCACTGCTGGGTCAGGACCCGGCCGCGGCAGGGGCGGACCTCCGCTCCCGCGTCGGTGTGATGCTCCAGGACGGCGGGCTGCCGCCGTCGTCCAGGCCTGTTCCGCTGCTGCGGCACATCGCCGGGCTCTACGAACGCCCGTGGCCCGTGGACGACCTGATCCAGCGGCTCGGCATCGACACCTTCAGCCGGACCACCGTCCGCCGCCTCTCCGGCGGGCAGAAACAGCGGCTGGCCCTTGCCGCCGCTTTGATCGGCAGGCCCGAGGTCCTGTTCCTCGACGAGCCCAGCGCCGGCCTGGACCCGCAGTCGCGCCAACTCGTGTTCGATCTGATCACCGAACTTCGTGACGCCGGGATGGGGATTATCCTCACCACCCACTTGATGGATGACGCCCAGCGGCTGGCCGACTACGTCTACATCATCGACGGCGGCCGGAACGTTGCCGAGGGAACTGTCCAGGAACTGCTCCAGCGCAATCCCGGCGTGGAAGCCGGCGCCGAGCACATCCGCACCCTCGAGTTCGAGGCTGCTGCCGGGCTGAATTTCGACGGCGTCCTGCCGGACGGCATCGCCGTCTCCGAGACCCGCCCCGGAAGCTACACCGTCACGGGCAGCCTCACTCCCGCCCACCTCGCGGCCCTGGCCACGTGGTGGGAAGCGCATGGCATCATGCCAGCGTCGATGAGCCTGCAGGCGCGTAGCCTTGAAGACGTCTTTCTGGACATCTCGGGAAAGGACATCCGATGAACGGGACAGCGTCCGGTGCTGCCGGCAAGGCGCCCCTCGCCGCTTTGGGCGGAGTGTCCGGCATCCAACAGCCAGCTTCCCTGCTGCGCCGAGTGCTGCTGCAGGGCAAATACGAGGCCCTGGCCATGCTCCGGAACGGCGAGCAGCTGATCCTGGCAGTAGTGTTGCCGCTCCTGGCCCTCGTCGGCCTGACCGTGACGCCGTTCCTGGACAGCATGGGCGGCAGCCGCGTGGACGTCGCCGTGCCCGGAATCCTGGCACTGTGCGCGATGTCCACGGCATTCACCGGCCAGGGCATCGCCACGGGCTTCGACCGCCGCTATGGCGTCCTCCGTTTCCTTTCCACCACGCCGCTGGGCCGCGGCGGCCTGATCGCCGGCAAGGCACTTTCGGTCCTTGCCGTGCTCTGCCTGCAGGTCGCCGTCGTCAGCGCTGTTGCCTTTTCGCTGGGCTGGCGGCCCGCGGCAGCCGGCTGGGCGCCCGGCCTGCTGCTCCTGGCATTGGGGGCCGCCGCCTTCACCGCGCTGGGCCTTTTGGTGGCCGGAACGGTACGGCCGGAAGCAACCCTGGCCATCACCAACCTGCTGTGGATCCTGCTGGGCGCCCTGGGCGGAATCGTCATCCCGGCGGAACGGCTGCCCGCCGGCCCGCAGGCAATAGTGCACTTCCTGCCCTCCGGTGCCCTGGGCGAATCCCTGCGCGAAGCTTTCCTTGGCGGCACGCTCAACGGCGGCGCCGCCCTCATCCTGCTGCTTTGGACGGTCATCGCCGGGGCAGCTGCCATCCGTTGGTTCAAGTGGAATTGAGATATCCGTGAGCACGGCGTCACGCCTCCCCCAGTTCGTCAACCGCCTGTCGTCCCGGCTGCCCCGCTCTGTCGATGTCCGGGTGCGCCGGCTTGCCGTTGCCTCGCTGATCGGGCAGACCCTCCTGGTGGTGACCGGCGGAGCAGTCCGGCTGACGGCATCCGGGCTGGGCTGCCCCACCTGGCCGCGCTGCACTGATACCTCGCTGGTGAACACCGCCGAGATGGGCATCCACGGATTCATCGAGTTCGGCAACCGGCTCCTGACCTTCGCCCTGGCAGCAGTCGCCGCCCTGATGCTGGTGTACCTGTGGAACCTCCGCAAGGAGCGCCGGGACCTCTTCCTGCTGGCCCTCGGCCTGCTGGCCAGCATTCCGGCGCAGGCCATCATCGGCGGCATCACGGTCCTCACGAACCTCAACCCGTGGGTGGTGGGCCTGCACTTCCTGGTGTCCATGGCGCTGGTGGTGTTTGCCACGCTGCTGGTGAACCGTGCGTTCGGCCGGACCGGCAGGTTCCTCGCTTCCCGCCACCCCGCCCTGCCGGGGATCATGCGCCCGGTGACGGCCGCCGTCGCGCTCTTTTCCGCCATTGCCGTGATGCTCGGCGTTGTGGTGACCGGAGCCGGTCCGCATGCCGGCGACGCCGACGCTCCGCGCAATGGGCTGGACTGGGACCTCTTCTCGCACATCCACGCCGTGCCGGCCTACCTGGTGACGGCCGGAACGGTGGTGGCACTGGCCCTGGTGTTCCTGCGCCGGATCCCCGGGCCCTTCCGCACCGCTGTGCTGGGGCTCCTCGGCGTGACCGTCCTCCAGGCCATCATCGGCTTCACCCAGTACTACAACGGCATTCCGGCCCTCCTGGTGGCGGCCCATATGCTCGGGGCCGCGCTGCTGATGGTGGCGTCAACGAACGCCTGGGACATCGCCAAATCCAGCCCGGTGGCTTAGCGGGCCCGGCTGGGTGGCTCCCCCACAGCACGCCTCCGGACCCGTAAAACACCAGCGCCCCCGGTTCAATGCGAACCCGGGGCGCTGGTGTTTCACCGCCTGTGCACTAAAGCTAGTGCCCTACTTTCGTGTCACCGGGCAAGGGCCGCTGCACCTGTTTTAGCAGCGGCCTGGGCAGGATCGAGGAACCGGATGCCGCCCGGCTCCACCAGCAGCACGCGGGCCGTGGCGATGTCGTAGAACAGTCCGGTTGCCGTCAACCTGCCCGTTGCGAGTTCAGGGCCAACCAGCAGATGGCACTCCAGCTTGCCCAGCTGAACAGCGACGTTGACCATGGCCAACTGGTCCACCAGGCCGTAGCCGGCGGCCGCAGCTTCCCGGGCAACGGGGTGACCGGCAAGTTCCCGGTAGCTGGGCCGTGCATGGTTCAACCAGGCGTCGAAGCCAGCCCCCAAGTCGGGGTTGCCGTTACCGTTCGCATCCTCGATCAGTGCTTTCATGGCACCGCAGTTGGAGTGCCCGCCGATCACTATCGATTCCACGTTGAGGCCCTTCACTGCGAAAGACAGGGCCGAGTCGATCGAGGCGTCCTGGCCTTCGTGGCACACCACGTTGCCGATGTTGCGCAGGGTCAGGAGGTCTCCCGGGCCGCTGCTGGTGATCAGGTTGGGGTTCACGCGGGAGTCCACGCAGGCAACGAACAGCGTGTCCGGGTTCTGGCCGTCGGCCAAATCCTGGACCAGCGGCTGGACCTGGTCGGCGAACCGCCGGTGGTACTTGTTGATCCCCTCCAGGAGCGAACCCAGCGGGCTGGAGTGCCGTCCGGCCGGATCCGTGGTCCGCTCCCCGTCCCCGGCAGCCCCGGTCCCGTCCCCGGCAGAGGCGGCAGCCTGCCAGGATGTCCTGGGCGGGAGCGGAAGTTCCCGGGCTTCCTGCCGCTGGGGTGCCCGGTGCGCCGCGTCCTGGAAGAGGGTATTTCCGTGTTCCTCAAGGTGGACGGTCCCGCCCGCCGCCTGGTGCTGGTCCTGCCAGGCGATCAGGGCTTCGCGGAAGGCGTGGTCGACGTAGTCCGCGTTCAGCTCCACCACAACGTCCATCCCTGCAGGAACCGAGTGCAGTACCCGGTTCAGCCGGGGCAAGGCGAAGAAGCTGCAGGAGCCGGCGATGGTGACGCGCCAGGGGTCCGACGGCGAGACGGGCTGATGTGCGTGGACTGCGGCCCGCAGCACGCGCCAGAGTACGCTGGCCGCCGCCAGCGCCAGGCCGATCATGACCCCGTCGAGAAGGTTCAGGAACACCACGCAGAGCAGGGTCACCACGTAGACCAGGAGATCACCCGTGCGCAGGCTGGTGCGGATATCGGCAACCTTGATCAGGCGGGCGCCGATCACCACCAGCAGTCCGGCCAGGACGGACATTGGGATCAGCTGGATCAGTCCGGCGAAGATCGCGGAGAAGGCCAGGACCCAGACACCGTGCAGGACGGCGGAGGCGCGGGTGGCTGCGCCGGCCTCCACATTCGTGGCACTGCGGACAATGACACCCGTCACCGGGAGTCCGCCCAGGGACCCGGAAACGATGTTGGCCGCCCCCTGGCCTACGAGCTCCCGGTTGAGGTTAGTGCGTGTCCCGCGGTGCATCTTGTCCACCGCAACCGCGGACAGCAGCGATTCGATGCTGGCGATCAGCGCCATGGAAATCACGGCGAAGGCGACGGCACGCCAGTTGCCCTCGGGCAGCTGCGGCAACGCAACGGCGTCGAAAATGGACCCCTCGAAGGAGATGCGCTGGACTCCCGGAGCGAACGCGACCGAAAGGGCAGTACCGGTAACGACGGCGGCCAGCGGCCCGGGAACGCGGCGCACCGCGGCTGGAAGGTACTTCCAGCCCAGCAGGATGCCGACGACGGTGAGCCCCAGCAGGGCTGCGTGCAATTCGACGTTGGTAATGGCGCCGGGCAATGCGCCGAGGTTCTCCAGCGCCGAGCCGGCCGGTTCGGCCCCCAGCAGCACCTGGAGCTGCTGCAGGATGATGGTGATGCCGATGCCGGCCAGCATCGCCTTCACCACCACGGGCGAGACGGCCAGCGCGGCGCGCCCCACGCGGCTGATGCCGAGCAGTAACTGGACGACGCCGGCCGCAGCGGTGATCGCGCATGTCACCTGCCAGCCGAACTCCTGCACCAGCCCGGCCACAACGACAGTGAGCCCCGCGGCGGGTCCGCTGACCTGGAGCGGCGACCCGCCCAGGCTGCCAGCCACTATGCCGCCGATGGCGGCGGCGATAAGCCCGGCCATGATGGGCGCGCCGGACGCTGCGGCTATGCCGAGGGACAGCGGGAGGGCAACGAGGAACACAACGAGTGACGCCGGGATGTCGGCGCCGAGATGTCCGAGGAAGGCTGGATGCCGGAATCCCTTCCAGCCCTTTTCTGGAGCGGGCGGACTGTGAATTGCAGTTGGAACGGTAGAGGGATCAGGCGCCTGTGCCATGGATTTTCCTTTGCTCGCTGGGCAGGATCCATTCCACAGTAACCAGATAGTCACGAAGGCTGACAGGAAAAGTGACACATATGACAAAAATGTCATACGTCGATGCATGCCGAAACCAGCCGGCAAGAGTGCGGAAGGGTTCCCGGAAAACCTGCGAGAGGTGGTGGGGCGTTCCGGAAAAACCTGCGAGAGGTGATGGGGCGTTCGGGAGGGCTATCGGTGGTTGAGCATTTAAAAACAGCCGGTGATTGAGCCTGTCGAAATCTGGTTTCGACAGGCTCAATCACCGGCGCCCGCCAGGAAAGTGTGCTGTGCCGGTTAGCCGGCCATGATCGCGGGACCCACGAACGGATCCACTGCAAGGGCAATGAAGAGCAGGGTGAGGTAGCTGATTGAGCCGTGGAAAACCTTCATGGCGCGCTTGTCCGAGATGTCCTCGCGCTGGGCCCGGTTGTACAGGGAGTGCGATTCGTAGAGGAACCAGGCCCCGGCCAGGACCGCCGTGACGGTGTAGACCCAGCCTGCCCCGCCAGCGGGAACCATGAGCAGCGAGCAGGCCACCATGGCCCAGGCGTAGAGGACTACCTGCACCGAAACTACCTTGGCCCCGGCGATCGCGCCAAGCATGGGCACCTTGGCGTTGCGGTAGTCCTCGCCGTACCGCATGGACAGCGGCCAGTAGTGCGGCGGAGTCCAGAGGAAGATCACCATAAAGAGGATGACTGCGGGCCACTCCACCGAGTTGGTGACGGCGGCCCAGGCGATCAGGACAGGGAAGCAGCCGGCAGCGCCCCCCCACACAATGTTCTGCGCCGTGCGCCGCTTGAGGATGATCGTGTAGATCACCACGTAGAAGAAGATGGCGCCCAGGCCGAGCCAGGCGGACAGCGGGTTGGCCCCGAACCACAGGATGGCGATGGCGGCGGCGCCCAGGAGCCACGAGAAGACCAGGGCTTCACGCGGGGTGACTTCGCCTGTGACCAGCGGCCGGTTCTCGGTGCGGTGCATCAGCTTGTCGATGTCCCGGTCAATGTAGCAGTTGAAGGCTCCGGCGCTGCCGGCCGCGAACGCACCGCCCACCAGGGTTGCCAGGATCAGGCCGATGGAGGGAAAGCCGCGCTCGGCGTAGATCATGGTGGGCAGCGTGCTGACCAGGAGCAGTTCAATCACGCGGGGCTTGGTGAGGGCGAGATACGCCTTTGCCTTACGGGCAATCCCGGCGCTTGACCGGGATGCGTTCAGCGGCGTATCTGTTGTGCTCACGGTGGCAGTCACCCGTTCTGTTGGCTGTTCTGTCTGGCTAACCAGCTTCGTCATGCGGCCCTGCCCGTCCGGGCACCGGCGGAACCATCATTCACGTGATCCGCGCACCGGCCGGGAGTTCCGGGCGGCCAAAAGGTCCGCAGCCCGGCACTGGCCTCCAAATATCATACCGTGCTGCTCCCCTCCCAACGGCCTGCCGCGCACGCCGCAGTCGCCCCGCGTTTGGTGCAGATGATCGCTCGCGCACCGATTCGAGCAGATTAACTCAACCTCACTTCAGAAGGATTCATATAAGCGGAAATTGCGTCCAAAACGTGAGATTCGGGCGGCCCGAAGAATGGAATAGAGCTAAGCTGTCAACAGATCAGCACGCAGCAGGGAACTAGTGGAAAACGCATTCCCAGACTGTCAAGTGGCTGAGTGAAAGATCAACGTTTCGATGGTGAACGGCTGGTACACACCGCAACGGGCGCCCCACAGCGTGCCTTCAAACGGACCCCGTGTGCCGCCTGCCATCAGCACAGAGAGGGGCCCGGTTTTCGTGCCACATTTGGAAGAGCAAGAACTGTCTTGGACCAACCTGGACCAGCGCGCGGTGGATACCATCCGCGTACTGGCCGCGGACGCGGTGGAGAAGGTGGGCAACGGCCACCCCGGAACGGCCATGAGCCTGGCGCCGGCCGCGTACCTTCTCTTCCAGAAGCTGATGCGCCACGACCCCCGCAACCCTGAGTGGCTGGGCCGTGACCGCTTCGTACTCTCCCCGGGCCACACCTCGCTCACCCTCTACATCCAGTTGTTCCTCTCCGGCTACGGCCTGGAACTGAAGGACCTTGAGGCGCTGCGGACTTGGGGTTCACTGACTCCGGGCCACCCCGAGTACAAGCACACCGCCGGCGTGGAAATCACCACCGGTCCGCTGGGCCAGGGCCTGGCCTCCTCCGTAGGGTTCGCTTACTCCCAGCGCCGCCAGCGCGGCCTGTTCGACGCCGACGCAGCGCCGGGCACCAGCCCCTTCGACCACACCATCTGGGTGATCGCTTCCGACGGCGACCTCCAGGAAGGCGTCACGTCCGAGGCTTCCTCCCTGGCGGGCCACCAGGAACTCGGCAACCTCGTTGTTGTCTACGATGAGAACCACATCTCCATCGAGGACGACACCGACATCGCCTTCACCGAGGATGTCCTGAAGCGCTACGAGGCCTACGGCTGGCACGTCCAGCGCGTGGACTGGACCAAGACGGGCGAATACAAGGAAGACGTGCAGGAGCTCTACTCCGCGCTCGTCGCCGCCAAGGCTGAAACCTCCAAGCCCTCCATCGTCTCCCTGCGCACCATCATCGGCTACCCGGCGCCGAAGAAGCAGAACACCGGCAAGATCCACGGCTCTGCCCTTGGCGCCGAGGAAGTCGCAGCGCTCAAGGAAATCCTGGGCTTCGACCCCGCCAAGTCCTTCGACGTGGACCAGGAAGTCCTGGCCCACGCCCGCGCCGTCGTTGACCGCGGTGCCGCCGCCCGCAAGGAATGGGAAGAGTCCTTCAACGCCTGGCAGGCAGCCAACCCCGAAGGGGCGGCCCTGCTGCAGCGCATCGAGGCCAAGGAACTGCCGGAGGACCTCGACGCTGCCCTTCCCGTGTTCCCGGCCGGCAAGGACGTCTCCACCCGTGCAGCCTCCGGCAAGGTCCTGAACGCGCTCGGCCCGGTCCTGCCCGAACTGTGGGGCGGCTCTGCTGACCTTGCAGAGTCGAACAACACCACCATCGAAGGCTCGCCGTCGTTCGTTCCCGCTTCCAAGCAGACGGACGCATGGAAAGGCAACCCCTACGGGCGCGTCCTGCACTTCGGTATCCGCGAGCACGCCGCCGCATCGATCGTGAACGGCATCAGCCTGCATGGCCGCACCCGTGCATTCTCGGGCACGTTCCTGATCTTCAGCGACTACCAGCGCCCGGCTATCCGCCTCGGCGCTTTGATGGGTGTCCCGTCCCTCTACGTCTGGACGCACGACTCCATCGGCCTCGGCGAAGACGGCCCCACCCACCAGCCGGTGGAACAGCTCGCCTCGCTGCGCGCCATCGTGGGCCTGGACGTTGTCCGCCCCGGTGACGCCAACGAAGTGGCCGTGGCGTGGAAGACCATGCTGGAGAACCACAACAACCCCGCCGGCATCGTGCTGACCCGGCAGAACATCCCCACCTGGGAGCGCGGCGAGGGTGCAGCCGACGGCGACACGTTCGGTTCCGTCGCCGGCGTCGCCAAGGGCGGCTACATCCTGGCCGAAGCCTCGAAGGACGGCGCCACCGTCCCGGCCGACGTCATCCTTATCGGCACCGGTTCCGAAGTCCAGCTGGCAGTCCAGGCCCGCGAAGCCCTGCAGGCCGAAGGCATCGCCGCCCGCGTTGTCTCCATGCCCTGCGTTGAGTGGTTCAACAAACAGGACGCCGCCTACCGCGAGTCCGTGCTGCCCGCCGCCGTCAAGGCCCGCGTCTCCGTCGAAGCAGGACTTGCCCTGGGCTGGAAGGAATTTGTCGGTGACGCCGGCCGTTCCATCAGCCTCGAGCACTACGGCGCTTCGGCTGACTACAAGCGCCTCTTCCAGGAGTTCGGCATCACCGCGGAAGCAGTTGCCGCGGCCGCCAAGGACTCCCTCGCAGGCCTCCAGGCCTAACAACCGAATTCCAGGAGATAAACACCATGACTACTCCCACCCAGCAGCTCTCCGACGCCGGAGTCTCCATCTGGCTCGACGACCTTTCCCGCGGACGCCTGGAAACCGGCACCCTCCGCAAGCTCATCGAGGAGAAGAATGTGGTTGGCGTGACCACCAACCCGTCCATCTTCCACGCCGCGATCACCTCCGGTACCGACTACGACGCCACGATCGCAAAGCAGGCCGCTGCCGGCGCCAGCGTCGAGGACACCATCTTCGAGATCACCACCACTGACGTCGCTGACGCCTGCGACCTGTTCGCTCCCGTGGCGGCAGCCACCAAGGGCGTGGACGGCCGCGTGTCCATCGAAGTTGACCCGCGCCTGGCGTGGGACACCGCAGGCACCATCGCCGAGGCCAAGCACCTGTACAAGCGGGTTAACAAGGACAACGTCCACATCAAGATCCCGGCCACGCTCGAGGGCCTCGAGGCCATCACCGCAACCCTGGCCGAGGGCATCAGCGTCAACGTCACCCTGATCTTCTCCCTGGAGCGCTACCGGGCCGTCATTAACGCCTTCCAGGCCGGCCTGGAGCAGGCCAGGGAAAACGGCCACGACCTGTCCAAAATCCACTCCGTGGCTTCCTTCTTCGTCTCCCGCGTGGACACCGAGATCGACAAGCGGCTGAACGCCATCGGCACCGACGAGGCCAAGGCCCTCAAGGGCAAGGCCGGCGTGGCCAACGCCCGCCTGGCCTACCAGGTCTACGAAGAGCTCTTCGCCACCGAGCGGTGGGCCCTGCTGGCAGAAGCCGGCGCACTCCCCCAGCGTCCCCTGTGGGCCTCCACCGGCGTGAAGGACCCGGCCTACCCGGACACCCTTTACGTCACGGAGCTCGTCGCCCCCGGCATCGTGAACACCATGCCCGAGAAGACGCTGGACGCCACCTTCGACCACGGCGTGGTCACCGGTGACACCATCACGGGCACCTACGCCGAAGCCAACGCAACCCTGGACGCGCTCGAGAAGCTTGGCATCTCGTACAACGACGTCGTCGCACTCCTCGAATCCGAAGGCCTGGACAAGTTCGTGGCCAGCTGGAAGGAACTGCTCGGCGATGTCGAGGGCGCCCTCGCCTCCGCACGGAAGGCTTCCTAACCGACTATGAGCACACTCAGCTACGAAGCCACCGGTGCCGCGCAGCAGGCACTTGACCAGCACCTTCCCGCCTTGGTGGAGGACCGGATCGCCACCCGGATCTTTGCGAAGGACCACACGCTGTGGGGTCCCGACGCCGAAGCAGAGTCGGCCATCCGCCTCGGCTGGGTTGAGGCGGCCACCGTCTCGCAGGCACTGGTGCAGGAGATCCTGGAGCTCCGCGACGCCCTCCGGGCCGAGGGTGTAACCCGCATCGTGCTTTGCGGCATGGGCGGATCCTCGCTGGCTCCTGAGGTTATCGCCGGAACCGCCGGCGTCGAGCTGACTGTGCTGGACAGCACGGACCCGGACCAGGTCCGTGCTGCCCTGGCGGACCGGCTTGCAGAGACCGCCATCGTGGTTTCCTCAAAGTCCGGTTCCACCGTTGAGACCGATTCCCAGCGGAGGGTCTTCGAGAAGGCGTTCAACGACGCCGGCCTCGATGCCGCCAGCCGGATCATCATCGTCACTGACCCCGGCTCGCCGCTGGACAAGGCCTCCCGCGAGGCCGGCTACCGGGCCGTCTTCAACGCCGACCCGAACGTCGGCGGCCGCTTCTCCGCCCTGACCGCCTTCGGCCTGGTGCCGTCCGGCCTGGCCGGCGTGGACATCCAGGCTTTCCTGGACGAGGCCGAGGAAGCAGCCGAGGTCCTCAACGAGGATGCGCCCGAGAACATCGGCCTGGCACTGGGTACCGCCCTGGGCGGTACCAGCCCGCTGCGCAATAAGATCATCATCGCCGAGGACGGTTCCGGGATTGTGGGCTTCGCCGACTGGGCCGAGCAGCTCATCGCCGAATCCACCGGCAAGCTCGGCACCGGCGTCCTGCCGGTGGTGGCAGGTCCCACCTCACCGGAGGTGTCCTCCGGCGCCGAGGACGTGCTGGTGGTCCGCCTGGTAGCCGCGGACGCCGACGTCGAACTCGGTGATAACCAGATTGCGATCGCCGGCGGGCTGGCCGCCCAGATGATGGTCTGGGAGTTTGCCACGGCCGTGGCCGGCCGCCTGCTGGGCATCAATCCGTTCGACCAGCCCGACGTTGAGGCTGCCAAGGTGGCCGCCCGCGGCCTGCTGGACGCACAGCCCGAACCCACGGCGGCGGCTTTCGTTGACGGTGCCATCGAGGTCCGTGGCGGAGAGTGGCTTGGCAGCGCAGCAACGGCCGAAGAGGCAGTGCGTGCGCTGCTGGACACCCTCGAGGCGGACAGCTACCTCAGCGTCCAGGCCTACTTCGACCGCCTGGCGTTCGCACAGCTGGAAGGCGTCCGCGATGAGCTCGCCGCCGTCACCGGCCGTCCCGTAACGTTCGGCTGGGGACCGCGCTTCCTGCACTCCACCGGGCAGTTCCACAAGGGCGGCCCGGCGATTGGTGTGTTCCTCCAGGTCACCGCGGCTTCGGCTGAAGACCTTGCCATTCCGGAGCGGCCCTTCACCTTCGGGAAGCTGATTGCCGCGCAGGCCGCTGGCGATGCCCAGGTCCTCAGTGAGCACGGGCGTCCCGTGCTTCGCCTGCACCTGACCGACCGGGCAGCCGGTGTGGCACAGTTGCAGGACATCATTGCTGCGCTGTCCGCCAGGTCAGCCTCCGTTACCGAGAGCTAAGGCACTAAAGCAACCATGCCAGAAACTGAATACGGCAGGTCGTCCGGGACCCGTCCCGGCAAACCGCTGCGTAATCCGCTGCGGGATCCGCGTGACCGCCGCCTGAACCGGATTGCCGGTCCGTCCTCGCTGGTGCTCTTCGGGGTGACCGGTGACCTTGCCCGCAAGAAGCTCATGCCGGCCGTGTATGACCTCGCCAACCGCGGGCTGCTGCCGCCCAGCTTCGCGCTGGTGGGCTTTGCCCGGCGTGAGTGGGACAAGGAGGATTTCGCCGCTGAGGTGAAGGCTTCCGTGCAGGCCTACGCACGTACGCCATTTGACGAGGCGGTGTGGAACCAGCTGTCCGAGGGCATCCGTTTTGTGCAGGGTGAGTTCGACGACGACGGCGCCTTTGAGCGTCTTGGCGAGACCATCAAGGAACTCGACGACGTCCGCGGCACCCGGGGGAACCACGCGTTCTACCTCTCGATCCCGCCGAAGGCGTTCGAGCAGGTCTGCCGGCAGCTGTCCAAGCACGGCCTGGCGCAGGCCGAAGGTGACAAGTGGCGCCGCGTGGTGATCGAGAAGCCGTTCGGGCACGACCTTGAGTCGGCGCGGAAGCTGAACGACATTGTGGAGTCGGTGTTCCCGGCCGATGCTGTGTTCCGGATCGACCACTACCTGGGTAAAGAGACGGTCCAGAACATCCTGGCGCTGCGGTTCGCGAACCAGCTGTTCGAGCCGTTGTGGAACGCCAATTATGTGGACCATGTCCAGATCACCATGGCCGAGGACATCGGCACCGGCGGCCGGGCGGGGTATTACGACGGCGTGGGCGCGGCCCGCGATGTGATCCAGAACCACCTGCTCCAGCTGTTGGCCCTGACCGCGATGGAGGAGCCCATCTCCTTCAACGCCGATGACCTCCGTGCGGAGAAGGAAAAGGTCCTCGCCGCCGTCAAGCTGCCCGAAGACCTGTCCACGCACTCTGCGCGCGGCCAGTTCGCCGGCGGCTGGCAGGGCGGGGAACAGGTCCAGGGCTACCTGGAGGAAGAGGGCATCCCTGCCGATTCCACCACAGAGACGTTCGCCGCGATCCGGGTGGACATCCACACCCGCCGCTGGTCGGGCGTGCCGTTCTACCTGCGGGCCGGCAAGCGCCTGGGCCGGCGTGTCACCGAGATCGCAGTGGTGTTCAAGCGCGCCCCCAACCTGTTGTTCCGCGACCACGGGGAGGATGACTTCGGCCAGAACGCCGTGGTGATCCGGGTCCAGCCCGATGAGGGCGTGACCATCCGGTTCGGTTCGAAGGTGCCCGGCACGCAGATGGAAGTCCGTGATGTGACCATGGACTTCGGCTACGGCCACTCGTTCACCGAATCGAGCCCCGAGGCATACGAGCGGCTGATCCTGGATGTGCTCCTGGGTGAGCCGCCGCTGTTCCCGCGGCATGAGGAAGTGGAGCTGTCCTGGAAGATCCTTGACCCGTTCGAGGAGTACTGGGAGCAGCTGAACGAACAGCCCGAACCCTACGCCCCGGGCAGCTGGGGCCCCGCCTCTGCCGATGAGCTGCTGGCCCGTGACGGACGAACCTGGAGAAGGCCATGATTGTAGACCTGCCCGACACCACCACCTCAAAGGTTTCCAAGAAGCTGATGGCACTGCGTGACCAGGGCGGCGTGATCGCGCTGGGCCGGGTGCTGACCCTTGTGGTGGTCACCAAGTCCGGGCTCGAGGAAGAAGCGATCGAGGCAGCAAACGATGCCAGCCGGGAACACCCCTGCCGCATCATCGTCCTGGCTGATGCAGGCTCCGCCGCCGAGGACAAGCTGGACGCCCAGATCCGGGTGGGCGGGGACGCCGGCGCCTCCGAGGTGATCGTACTGCGCGGCTACGGAAAGCTCGCCCACGAAAACGAATCCCTGGTGGCCGCGCTGCTGCTCCCGGACGCACCGATCGTGGCCTGGTGGCCGCACGGCGCCCCGGAGAACGCCTGCGAAACTTCCATTGGGAAGATCGCACACCGCCGGATCACAGACTCCGCCAATGAACCGGACCCGCAGGCAGCATTGGAGAGAATCCACAAAACCTACCGCGCCGGGGACACGGACCTGGCCTGGACCCGCCTGACCAACTGGCGGATCCAGCTCGCCGCCGCCCTGGACGAAGTGGACTCCTCCCCGGTAACCGCCGTCGCCGTCGAGGGTGCCTCGGACTCCCCGAGCACCATCCTCCTCGCGGCCTGGCTTACCCTCGCGCTGGAAGCACCGGTGACCATCGTGGCGGACCCGGCCGGAACCGGCATCCGCCGCGTCCGGCTCTCCCGCCCCGGCGGCGATGTCCAGCTCTTCCGCCCGGGATTGTCCGTCGCCGAATTGACCCAGCCGGGCCAGCCCGCCCAACGGATTTCGCTGCCCCGCCGCAGCCTGCGCGACTGCCTGGCCGAGGAACTGCGCCGCCTGGACCCGGATGAAGTATTTGGCGAAGTGATTACTATGGGACTGCCACGAACCAATCTAAGGAGCGTCCGACCCAGTGAGCGTTGAGCCAAGAGTAAGCATTCATCCTGATTCGTCGGTGCTGATGGCGGCCATCGCGGCCCGCCTGATTACGAAGCTTGTTGATGTGCAGGACAAGTACGGTGAAGCCACCGTGGTGCTGACCGGCGGCACGATGGGCATCGGCACGCTGAAGGCTGTTGCAGACTCTCCGGCCGCTCCCGCTGTGGACTGGTCCAAAGTGAATTTCTGGTGGGGCGACGAACGGTTCGTCGCTTCCGGCGATGCTGACCGGAACACCACGCAGGCGTATGACGCACTGCTCGCGCATATCCCGGTGGACCCTGAGCGGATCCACGAGCCCGGGTCCTCGGACCACTTCGGCAGCCCTGAGGAAGCCGCCGAGGACTACGCCCGGCGGTTGCGGGAAGCGGCAGCCGCAGAGCACGCAGCCGACATGTCCGATGACCGGCCGGAGGAGCCCTCCGCACTCCCCCGCCTGGACGTGGTCCTGCTGGGCGTAGGACCGGACGCGCACATTGCGTCACTGTTCCCCGAGCAGGCCGGCATCCGGGAGAAAGCCAACACCGTGGTGGGCGTCCGCAACTCGCCCAAGCCGCCTCCCCTGCGTGTGTCCCTCACGCTGCCGGCCATCAATACGGCGGCCGAAGTGTGGATGGTGGTGGCTGGCGAGGACAAGGCCGGCGCTGTGGGGTTGGCCCTGGCAGGTGCCAACCCTGTACAGGTCCCTGCCGCCGGTCCGCGCGGTACATCGCGGACGCTGTGGCTGATCGATGAAAACGCTGCGTCACGCGTCCCCCAGCAGCTCGTCCGGAAGGACGCTGCGGGCGCGTAGCTTTTCCACCGCTCCAGCCAGGAGGTCTTCCGCGTCCTGGCTGGAGCGACGCTCTTTAAGGTACTCCAGGTGGCTCTTGTAGCCGTCGTCAAGGATGTCCGCATCGGCGGGCGCCACGCCGTCCCGCACCGCCGCCACCCCGCAGCGCCTGCAATCCCACACGGCCGGGATCTGGTCCTCCGGGAGTTTGAAGAAGACCAACTGCGTTTCGTGCCCTTTGGCACACCAGTACGAGATCCGGATCCGTGGAAGGCTGTTCCCCTGGTCCCCGCTCTGGAGGCTGCTTCCTGTTCCTGCCGTTGCGCCCGCGCGGGTGCCCCGGAAACCTGATGTTGGATGGATCATCGGGACACCTTGCCTCTTAAAACAGAACTGTGGCTGCCGGGGAACCGACAGCCACAGTTTAGTTCGCGGACCGGCGCGGCGGCAGTGTCCGCGCAGATCGTTTTATTCGGGGATCAGGAGTCACCGCTGCCGGTGAAGCGCATAATCAGTCCCAGGGCTATGATCACGATGCCCCAGGTGACGCCGAGGATGATGGTGAACCTGTTCAGGTTCCGCTCTGCCACCCCTGAGGAGCTCAGACCTGAGCTCATGCCGCCACCGAACATGTCCGACAGTCCGCCGCCCCGTCCCTTGTGGAGGAGGATCAGCAACGTCAGCAGGAGGCTGGTGATGCCAAGGAGGATCTGCAGAATGACATGAAGAACGTCCACGACGGCCTTTCAGAAAGTTGGAATTGCGGGAGGTGCGTGCGGGACGGACTAGTCCGTCACCAGGTGACTCTCGAACCTGACAATATTAGCAAACTCGGCCGGATCCAAGCTCGCACCGCCCACCAGGAGGCCGTCCACGTCGCGTTCCTTCAGGATGGCGGCGGCGTTGTTGGCTTTGACCGAACCGCCGTACAGCAGGCGGGTCTTGGCGGCGGTGTCGGCTCCGAAGAGGGACTCAAGCTCGGCGCGGATGGCGGCGCACAGTTCCTGCGCATCTCCGGGGCCGGCAACCTCGCCCGTACCAATGGCCCAGACGGGTTCGTACGCCACCACAAGCTCGGCGGCCTGTTCCGGGCTAAGCCCGGCCACGCCGGCGCGGAGCTGGGCCAGGGTGTGCTCGACGTGCGTGCCGGCCTGGCGGATCTCCAGGCCTTCACCGACGCAGAGCACGGGAACCAGGTTGTGCTTGAAGGCAGCCTTGACCTTGGCATTGAGGACTTCGTCGGACTCGTTGTGGATGGTCCGGCGTTCGCTGTGGCCCACCAGGACGTACCGGCAGCCCAGCTTGTTCAGGAACTGGCCGGAGATGTCGCCGGTGTAGGCGCCGGAGTCGAACTGGGAAAGGTCCTGGCCGCCGTAGGCGACATCCAGGTCGTCGCCCTGGACCAGGGTCTGCACGCCGCGGAGATCGGTGAACGGCGGGAAGACCGCAACCTCAACCCGGCTGTAGTCGTGCTTGGCGTCGGAGAGCGTCCAGGCAAGTTTCTGCAGGAGGGTGATCCCCTGGACGTGGTCCATGTTCATTTTCCAGTTGCCCGCGATGAAGGGCTTGCGGTCAAAAGCGCCGTTCGTTGACGAAGTCACGTATTCTCCAAAAAAGTTCTTGATATGTGTTCGGCCGGCAGGCTGCCGCGTGGCAACCTGCCGGCCGGAGGACGAAAGATCCAGGCACCGGCAGCGGCAGGCGCCGCTGCCGGCGTACTCCTGCCCGTACTGCTGCCGGACGCTGTTTCTATCGGTTGAGGACGCTGAGCCCCGGAAGTTCCTTGCCTTCGAGGTATTCCAGGCTGGCGCCGCCGCCGGTGGAAATGTGCCCGAACTGGTCATCGGCGAACCCGAGGGTGCGGACAGCGGCGGCGGAATCGCCGCCCCCCACTACCGTGAACGCCCCGGTTTCCGTGAGCGCCTGGGCGATGGCCCGGGTGCCGGCGGAGAAGGCCTCGAATTCGAAGACACCCATGGGTCCGTTCCAGAAGACAGTCTTCGCACCCTTGATCCGCTCGGCGAAAGCAGCTGCCGAGTCGGGTCCGATGTCCAGGCCAATCCCCTGGGCGCCGAAGCTGCTGCTTTCGATGGCTTCTGCTGCCACGGTCTCGTGGGCGGCGTCAGCAGCAAACTTCTCCGCCACCACCACGTCCGTGGGCACCACAAATTCCGTGCCGGCGTCGGCTGCGCGCTTCAGGTAGTCCTGGACCACGGGGATCTGGTCTTCTTCCAGCAGGCTGGAAGCAACCTTGTGGCCAGCCGCGGCGAGGAAGGTGAACAGCATGCCGCCGCCCACCAGAATGGTGTCTGCCTTGCCGAGCAGGTTCTCGATGACAGCGAGCTTGTCTGAGACCTTTGAACCGCCGAGCACCACCACGTAGGGGCGCTGGGTGTCAGTGGTCAGCTTGCGCAGCACCTCCACCTCGGTGTGCACCAGGTCGCCCTGGTAGGACGGCAGCCGGGTGGCGACGTCGTACACGCTGGCGTGCTTGCGGTGGACGGCGCCGAAGGCGTCATCCACGTAGGCTCCGTTATCGCCAGTGAGGGCCACCAGCGCGTCAGCGAAGGCGCCGCGCTGGGCGTCGTCCTTGCTGGTTTCGCGGGCATCGAAGCGCACGTTCTCGAGGACCAGCACTTCACCGTCCTGGAGGGAGGCTGCAGCTTCCTTGGCGGAGCTGCCCACAGTGTCCGCGGCCAGGGTCACCTTGACGTCGGCCAGTTCGGCCAGGCGGGTGACCGCCGGGCGCAGGGAGTACTTTTCCTCCGGGGCGCCCTTGGGGCGTCCGAGGTGGGCTGTTACCAGCACGCGGGCACCGGCGTCCGTGAGCTTTCGCAGCACTGGCAGTGAGGCCTTGATCCGGCCGTCGTCAGTCACTGTAGAGCCGTCGAGCGGCACATTCAGGTCACTTCGAACCAGAATGTACCGCCCGCGGACACCTTCAGCGATCAGTTCGTTGAGGGTGTGAGATGTCATGTGTCTAACCCTAGCCCAGCTTGGACGCGACAAGCTCCGTAAGGTCAACGAGCCGGTTGGAGTAGCCCCATTCGTTGTCGTACCAGGAAACAACCTTGACCTGGTTGCCGATCACCTTGGTGAGGCCGGAGTCGAAGATCGACGAGGCGGGGTCGCCGACGATGTCGGAGGAGACGATGGGCTCATCGGTGTAGGTCAGGAAACCCTGGAGTTCCTCGGACTCAGCGGCACGCTTGAGGGCGGCGTTGACTTCCTCCACGGTGGTCTCACGGGAGACGGTGACGGTGAGGTCGGTGGCGGAGCCGGTGGGGACGGGAACGCGGATGGCGTAGCCGTCCAGCTTGCCCTTGAGCTCGGGCAGGACCAGGCCGATGGCCTTGGCAGCACCGGTGGAGGTGGGAACCATGTTGACGGCGGCGGCACGCGCACGGCGGAGGTCCTTGTGCGGGCCGTCCTGCAGGTTCTGGTCTGCGGTGTAGGCGTGAACGGTGGTCATCAGGCCACGCTCGATGCCGAACTCGTCGTTGACCACCTTGGCCAGCGGGCCAAGGCAGTTGGTGGTGCACGAGGCGTTCGAGATGATGTGGTGCGTTGCGTTGTCGTAGAGGTTGTGGTTGACACCCATCACGATGGTGATGTCCTCATCCGAGGCGGGGGCGGAGATCAGGACCTTCTTGGCGCCTGCATCGATGTGCTTTTGGGCATCCGCGGCCTTGGTGAAGAAGCCGGTGGATTCGATAACGATGTCCACGCCGAGCTCGCCCCACGGGAGGTTGGCGGGATCGCGCTCTGCCAGTACCTTGACGACGTTGCCGTTGACGACGATGTTGCCGTCCTTGACCTCGATGGTTTCCTTCAGGCGGCCGCCGACGGAGTCGTACTTGAACAGGTGGGCCAGGGCCTCCGGGCTGGTGAGGTCGTTGACTGCAACGATCTCCAGGTCCGCGCCCTGTGCGAGTGCTGCGCGGAAGTAGTTGCGGCCAATACGGCCAAAGCCGTTGATACCAATACGGGTCGTCACTTTTTCAGTCTCCTTGGTGCTTTCAGAAGCACAACTAGTTGAGCGGGCGTTCAAGCCAACTAACAGATCCCGCACGCCATTGGGCAGAGATGATTTACAGACGGAGGGCGACCAGCCTCATTGCTGAAGGCTAACCGCCTTCCGTGACCTATCTTACGTTTAACTGGGTCCGCCCCCGCAAGTGCGGGGGCGGACGGTCCACATTGCGGTTGGTTTAAGTCCGAATGTGAAGTTTGTTACAGGCGCGTGTAGCGCTCGTCACTACTGGAGGGTGATGAGGCCCGTGGCGTTGGTGCGTGCAGCCTCGAAGCGCTTGGCGACGTCGGCCCAGTTCACGATGTTCCAGAAGGCCTTGACGTAGTCGGCCTTGACGTTGACGTAGTCCAGGTAGAAGGCGTGCTCCCACATGTCCAGCATCAGCAGCGGGGTGGTGCCCAGCGCCGTGTTGCCCTGCTGGTCGTAGAGCTGCTCGATAACCAGGTTTCCACCGATGGGCTCGTAGGCCAGGAAGCCCCAGCCGGAACCCTGCAGGCCGAGCGCGGCTGCGGAGAACTGGGCACGGAACGCGTCGAAGGAACCAAAGGCGTCGTCAATCGCTGCTGCCAGCTCGCCTTCGGGCTTGTCGCCGCCGTCCGGGGACCAGGTTGTTCCAGAACACGGAGTGGTTGACGTGCCCGCCGGTGTGGAACGCGAGGTCCTTCGACAGCCGGTTGATGTTGGCGAAGTTACCGGACTCGCGGGCTTCGGCCAGCTGGGCCAGGGCGTTGTTGGCGCCGGCCACGTAGGTGGCGTGGTGCTTGCTGTGGTGCAGCTCCATGATGCGCGCAGAAATGTGCGGCTCCAGGGCAGCGTAGTCGTAGCTGAGTTCAGGCAGTACGTACTCGGTCACAAAATCCTCCAATATCGTGGACCCTCGGTCCGGTTGGTTTCTCTCGGATTGTGCATCCGGGCGTCTGGCACCCGGAATCTTTTTGATTCTATGGGCCTGTTACTCGTCCAGCATTTCAGGCGTCACATTGGCATCGGTTCCGGGAATTCCCAGGTCAAGGGCACGCTTGTCCGCCATGGCCAGCAGCCGGCGGATCCTTCCGGCGATGGCGTCCTTGGTCATGACGGGATCGGCCAGGCGGCCCAGTTCGTCCAGGCTGGCCTGCTTGTGCGCCACCCTCAGTTCGCCGGCGTACTTCAGGTGCTCGGGGACATCGTCGCCCAGGATCTCCAGCGCCCGGTCAACGCGGGCACCTGCGGCCACCGCGGCCTGGGCCGAGCGGCGCAGGTTGGCGTCGTCGAAGTTGGCAAGCCGGTTGGCGGTGGCGCGTACTTCCTTGCGCATCCGGCGCTCTTCCCACACCATCAGGGCATCGTGGGCGCCCATGCGGGTGAGGAGCGCCGCGATGGTGTCGCCGTCGCGGATGACTACACGGTCCACTCCCCGGACCTCGCGTGCCTTCGCCTGGATCTCGAGGCGCCGTGCCGCACCAACCAGTGCCAGCGCCGATTCCGGGCCGGGGCAGGTGACTTCCAGCGACGAGGAGCGCCCGGGTTCGGTGAGTGAGCCGTGGACCAGGAACGCGCCCCGCCACACCGCTTCGGCGTCGGCGGCAGAGCCGTTGACGACGGCGGACGGCAGCCCCCGTACGGGGCGCCCGCGGCCGTCGAGGAGCCCCGTCTGGCGGGCCAGCGCCTCGCCGTCGCGCACCACACGGACCACATAGCGGCTGGCGCGGCGCAGTCCCCCGGCCGACACCACAATGATTTCGCTCTGGTGTCCGTAGACTTCGGCGATGGCCGCGCGGAGGCGGCGGGCCGTGGAGGCCAGGTCCACTTCGGCTTCGATGACAATCCGGCCGGAAATTATGTGGAGCCCGCCGGCGAAGCGCAGCATGGCTGAGACTTCCGCTTTCCGGACTGATGACTTCTTGATATCCAGACGGGAAAGTTCTTCCTTGACTGATGCTGTCAGTGCCATGGCACCTTCCTAACTGTTCCCGAAAATGTCGTGGTACGCCGTGGCCAGACGCAGGGGGTCATGGACAGGCCGGCGGCCCGACGCCCCTACTTTACCCAAGACCACCTCGGCTCCGATCATCGCGGCGGCCTTCTCGAACTCCGGCAGGTCGGGAACCGACGCGGGGTCGGCCAGCACGACATCAACGCTGAAGTCGGGGGCGTACCGGCGCAGGACGTGAAGATGGTCGGCAGCCGTCATGCCCGACGTTTCCTTGGTGTCCGTGGCCAGGTTCATGGTGAGGAGGCGCTTGGCCGGCGTATCGCACAGCGCCTCCCGCATCTCCGGGAGCAGCAGGTGCGGCAACACGGAGGTGTACCAGGAGCCCGGTCCCAGGATCACCCAGTCCGCCAGTTCGATGGCCGAGAGCGCCTCAGCGCAGGCGGGCGCGGCTTCCGGCAGGAGGCGCACCGCTTCCAGCGAACCGGCTACGGCGCAGCGTGCCTGGCCGTGGATGGTTTGCAGCTGGGAAGTGCCGTTGGGGGCGTTGACCCGGACGTCGCCTTCGATGGTCAGCGGCTCCGTGGACATGGGCAGGACCTGGCCGCGTGCGCCGAGCAGCGCCCCCGCCCACCGGAGGCCGGCGACGGCGTCACCGAGCAGTTCCCACAGGGTAACGATCAGCAGGTTGCCGGTGGCGTGGTCGTCCAGTGAGCCGCCCGGTCCCTTTCCGGGGCGGAAACGGTGCTGCATCACGTCCCGCCACGTGCGGCCCCAGTCCGTGTCGTCGCAGAGGGCGGAGAGCGCCATCCGGAGGTCCCCCGGCGGGAGGACACCGTACTCGTCCCGCAGACGCCCGGAAGATCCGCCGTCGTCCGCTACCGTGACGATGGCCGTCAGTTCCGTGGTGAGCAGGCGCAGCGCTGAGAGGGACGCGGACAGGCCGTGCCCGCCGCCGAGTGCAACAACATTTGGCCCCTTGTCCTGCTGGTTCCCGGCTGTTCCGGCCGGTGGAACCAGCGGCAGGGCCCCTGTGAACAGCGACATTACTCGCGGCCCAGGTCCCGGTGCGTGGTGGTCACGGTGACCCGGGGGAACTGGGCCAGCTTCTTGGAAAGTTCGACGGCGACCGCCACCGAGCGGTGTTTGCCGCCGGTGCAGCCCACGGCGATGGTGGCATAGTGCTTGTTCTCGCGGCGGTAGCCGTCCAGGACGGGTTCCAGCGCCATCACGTAGCGGTCCACGAAGTTCTTGACCCCTTCGGCTTCGAGGACGTAGTCGCTGACGTCCTTGTCCAGCCCGGTGTGCGGGCGCAGCTGGGGCACCCAGTGCGGGTTGGGGATGAACCGGACGTCTGCCACGTAGTTTGCGTCGACGGGCAGGCCGTACTTGAAGCCGAAACTCATGACGTTCAGCCGCAGGGCCACCGGCCCTGTTTCGCTGAAGAGTTCGGTGATCGCGGTGGCGAGGCCGTGGACGTTGTAGCCCGAGGTGTCCAGGACGACGTCGGAGCTGTCGCGCAGTTCCTGCAGCAGCTCCCGTTCGGCGGCGATGCCGTCGAGGATGCGGCCGCCGGCCTGCAGGGGATGCGGCCGGCGTCCCTGTTCGAACCTCCGGACCAGCACGTTGTCGCTGGCGTCGAGGAAAAGGACCCGGAAGGTGACGCCGCTGGCGGCCAGGGCTCCAAGGGCCGCGCGGATGTCCGCAAAGAGGCCCTTGCTGCGGACGTCGATGACCACGGCCAGCCGGGGGATGGACTGCGGTGCATGCGAGACGAGTTCGGCGAGGGTGCCCAGCATCTGCGGCGGCAGGTTTTCCACGACGTACCAGCCGTGGTCCTCCAGCGCGTCCGCAGCTGTGCTCCGCCCCGCTCCGGACATCCCGGTGACCACCAGCAGTTCCGCTTCGAGCGGCTTGACGGGTTGCATCCCGTCCTCCCCTGCTCCGGATTCCGCCGTTGTGTCTGCCATTAAGTCCGCCCCGTTTCGTCAGTTGCCTGGTGGGGTGGCCCGCGTTGGCCCGCACCCCTCCCCAACCCTAGCTAAGAATCTTCGAACTCCGCTAAGTTTCAGCGGTGTCACTAGGATTCGATGACTTCACCGGTGGTCATGTTGATGGCAGGTACGGTGGCTGCCTCCGGTCCGGCGGCCGAGAAATGGTTCACGATGGCGCCCGCGAGGGCAGGTCCGATCCCCTTCGCTTCGGAAAGTTCTTCCGCGGAGGCCGACTTGACTCCCTTCACGGATCCGAAGTGCGCCAGGAGGGCCTTCCGCTTGGAGGCGCCGAGACCCGGTACCCCGTCAAGGGCGGAGACGGTCATGGCCTTGCCCCGCTTTTGCCGGTGGAACGAGATCGCGAACCGGTGGGCCTCATCCCGGATGCGCTGCAGCAGGTACAGGCCCTGGGATGTCCGCGGCAGGATCACCGGGAAGTCGCTGTCCGGCAGCCAGACTTCCTCCAGCCGCTTGGCGAGGCCCACCACGTATACGTCGTCGATGCCGAGGTCGGCGAGGGCGCGGGCCGCTGCGTTAACCTGGGGCTTGCCGCCGTCCACCACCACCAGGTTGGGCGGGTAGGCGAACTTGGCCCGGGGAGCGGGCGTGGTGGTGTCCAGCAGGGCGCTGTCGAATCTGGTTTCTGCCTTGCTGTGGTCTGCGGAGGTGGTTTCTGCCGGGATGGGGTCTGGGTAGCCGGGTTCGGCCTGGCCAGCGCCTGCGGCGTCAAGCTCACTCGTGTTCAGGACGGATTCGTCCACCTGCGCCGACTTGTCCTTCAGGTAGTGCCGGAACCGCCGGGTCAGGACATCGTGCATGGCAGCGGTGTCATCGGAGGCCGCGGCCCCGGTGATGGAGAATTTCCGGTAGTCGGATTTCTTCGGCAGCCCGTCCTCCACCACCACCATGGACGCCACCACGTTGGTGCCCTGAACGTGCGAGACGTCAAAGCATTCGATCCGCAGCAGTGGTACGGGCAGGTCCAGCGCCTCCTGGAGTTCCTGCAGCGCCTGGGACCTGACGGTGATGTCGCCGGCGCGCCGCGTCTTGTGGAGCTTGAGGGCATGTTCGGCGTTTTCGCGGACCGTGGACATCAGCGCGGCTTTGTCCCCGCGCTGAGGCACGCGGATGTCCACCTTCGCGCCGCGCATGCCGCCGAGCCATTCCGTGAGCTCCGCCTGGTTGCTGGGCGCAACGGGAACCAGGACTTCGCGGGGCAGCCTGCCATGGCTTTGCCCTTCGTCCCCGTACACCTGCTGCAGGAGGTGCTCCACCAGGTCCGGCGTGGTGGAATCCTCCACCTTCTCCACCACCCAGCCGCGCTGGCCGCGGATCCGGCCGCCACGGACATGGAATACCTGGACGGCGGCTTCCAGTTCGTCCTCGTGGAGGGAAAAGACGTCAGCGTCGGTGTCTTCCGCGAGCACCACCGCGTTCCGTTCAAAGACCTTCCGGAGCGCGGTGATGTCATCGCGCAGGCGGGCGGCCCGCTCGTAGTTCAGCTCGGACACCGCTTCCGCCATCTGCTTTTCCAGCTTGCTGATGAAGCGTTTGGCTTCGCCGCCCATAAAGGCGCAGAAATCCTCCGCCAGGTCCCGGTGGTCGTCCGCGGAGATCCGGCCCACGCAGGGGGCGGAGCACTTATCGATGTAGCCGAGCAGGCAGGGCCTGCCGCTGGCCTCGGCGCGCTTGAACACGCCGGCACTGCAGCTGCGGACCGGGAAGACGCGCAGGAGGGTATCCATGGTTTCCCGGATGGCTCCGGCGGTGTACGGGCCGAAATAGCGGGTGCCCTTACGCTTGTCTCCGCGCATCACCTGCACCCGCGGATACTTTTCGCCCATGGTCACGGCGAGGTAGGGGTACGTCTTGTCGTCACGGAAGACGACGTTGAACCGCGGTTTGAATTCCTTGATCCACGTGTATTCCAGCTGCAGCGACTCCAGCTCGCTGCCCACCACTGTCCATTCCACGCTGCTGGCGGCATGGACCATGGCATACGTCTTGGGCAGGAGCCCGGCCGGGTTGGCGAAGTACGAGTTCAGCCGGGAGCGGAGGCTCTTCGCCTTGCCCACATAGATAACCCTGCCGTTGGGGTCGCGGAACCGGTACACCCCCGGATTGGTGGGAATCTCGCCCGTTTGGGGCCGGTAACTTGCTGGATTTGCCACCTATCCATTCTACTGAGGCACGCGGGGTGCAGTGGCCAGCAGCGTGGGATGATCTGCCGGCCTGCGCAGGCGGGGCCGTACGGGGCAAGAGGAGGCAGCAGTTCCTCCGGTCCCGCTACTCGATGGTTTTGCTCTGGTTGTAGCTGGAGGAGCGTTCCTGGCCGCTGAGTTCGGCGATCGCGTCCATCACGCGGTCCGTCACTTCCCGGCGGGCCGGCAGCGAATGGTCCGGGCCCGTCTTGTCGAAGTACAGGGGCTCCCCCACCTTCATGATGAAGTGCTGCGGCCGGACACCGCTTTCACCGGCGCGCTGCAGGTTTTCGGTCCCGATGAGGCCCACCGGGATCACAGGGGCGCCAGTGGTCAGCGCCAGCCAGCCCACGCCGGTGCGTCCGCGGTAGAGGATGCCGTCCCTGGACCGGGTGCCTTCGGGATAGATGCCGATCCCCTTGCCGGACTCCAGGATGTCCATGAGCGTTTTGAGCGCCTGCACGCTGGCGGCCTGCTCCCCGCGTTCCACGGGTATGGAGCCCACGGATTCGAAGAACGCTTTCATGACCTTGCCCTTGGCGCCGCCGGTGGTGAAGTACTCGGCCTTCGCAAAGAACGCGACCGGGCGGGGCATCAGTGCCTGGACAATGACACTGTCAAAAAACGAGAGGTGGTTGGGGGCCACAATGAAGGGGCCGTCGGCGGGAACATTTTCCAAGCCGACGACGGTGGGCCGGCAGGTGCCGGAGATCAGGGTCCGCGTGGTCCAGCGGACAGCGTCAAACAGTGCCATCGTTGGTCACCCCGCTCATCGCGGCCGCGTGAACGGCTTCAAGGCGATCGATGGTGGTCACCAGCTCGCTGGCGGTCTCCACTACGGCAACGGCGCCGGCGGACTCCAGTTCCCCGTTGGGGGCAAATCCCCAGGCGACTCCAATGCAGTCCAGGCCGTTGGCAAGGGCACCGGCGACGTCCTGCGCGCGGTCTCCTACCATCAAGGCGTGTTGCGTGCCCAGGTCCTTGAGGGCGGCAGCGATGATCTCCGTCTTTCCGAGCGGAACACCTTCCACGGCGGACTCGTCATCTGCCGAACCGTGGATCCCCTCGAACATCCCGTCGATCCCGTGGTAGCCCAGGACCGTGCGGGCCAAACCCTGGGGTTTCTGAGTGGCCACGGAAATCGGCCGGCCTGCCGCGGCGAATTGCTCCAGGACTTCGAGGACGCCCGGATAAAGGCGGCTCTGGCCGATCCCCGTGGCCACGTAGTACTCCCGGTAGCGGCGGATAACGTCGTCCAGGAGTTCGGCCGGAACCCGGGCCACGTTCAGCAGGGAATCGCTCAGCTTCGGGCCGATCATTGCTTCGAGCAGGTCCTGGCCGGGAACCGGAAGCCCCAGCCCCTGCAGGGCGGCAGCAATTCCATCTGTTATCCCACCGGCCGGGTCGACAAGAGTGCCGTCCAGGTCAAAGATCACGGGCACTGTTGTTTGAGTCACCGGGTTAGTTTCTCATGACAGCACTGATGCCTGAAACTCGCATTCCCGCCACGGAATATTTCCCGCAGGGCGGAGCGGTCTACGGCAGTATCTCGGCGAGGAAAGCTGCCGTGTGGCTGTCAGTGGACTTGGCGATCTGCTCGGGCGTGCCGGCAGCGACAACCTGGCCGCCCCCCGAACCGCCGTCCGGACCAAGATCCACAATCCAGTCAGCACTCTTGATGACGTCCAGGTTGTGTTCGATCGTGATCACCGTGTTGCCCTTGTCCACCAGGCCCTGCAGCACCATCAGCAGCTTGCGGATGTCCTCGAAGTGCAGGCCCGTGGTGGGCTCATCCAGGACATAGACGCTACGACCGTTTGACCGCTTCTGCAGTTCGGCTGCCAGCTTGACGCGCTGGGCCTCGCCGCCGGACAGCGTAGTGGCAGGCTGGCCGAGCCGGACATACCCCAGGCCCACGTCAACCAGCGTGTTCAGGTGACGCGCGATTGGGGAGAACGCCGCGAAGAACTCTGCGCCTTCCTCGATGGGCATGTTCAGCACATCCGCAATTGTTTTGCCCTTGTAATGGACTTCCAGCGTTTCGCGGTTGTAGCGCGCGCCATGGCAAACCTCACAGGGCACGTAAACGTCCGGCAGGAAGTTCATCTCGATCTTCAGCGTTCCGTCACCGGAGCATGCCTCGCACCGCCCGCCCTTGACGTTGAAGGAGAAGCGTCCGGGCATGTAGCCGCGGACCTTAGCTTCGGTGGTCTCCGCGAAGAGCTTGCGGATGTTGTCAAAGACGCCGGTGTAGGTGGCCGGGTTGGAGCGTGGCGTCCGGCCGATGGGGCTCTGGTCAACGTGCACCACCTTGTCCAGGTGTTCCAGGCCCTGGACCGTTTTATGCCGGCCGGCCACCTGCTTGGCGCCGTTGAGCTTGTTGGCCAGCACCTTGTACAGGATTTCGTTGACCAGCGTGGATTTGCCGGAACCGCTGACGCCGGTCACGGCGGTGAAGAGGCCCAGCGGGAACGCGGCGTCGACGTTCAGGAGGTTGTTCTCCCGGGCGCCCACCACCTTCAGTTCACGCTTTTTGTCGTACTTCCGGCGCTTCTTGGGGATCTCGATCTTCCTGCGCCCGGACAGGTAGTCCCCCGTCAGCGAGGCGGTGTTCTCCAGCAGGTCCTTGTACGAGCCGGAGTGGACCACCTGGCCGCCGTGTTCGCCGGCGCCCGGTCCAATGTCCACCACCCAGTCGGCCACGTGGATGGTGTCTTCGTCGTGCTCCACCACAATGAGGGTGTTGCCCATGTCGCGGAGCCTGGTCAGGGTGTCGATGAGGCGGCGGTTGTCCCGCTGGTGCAGCCCGATGGACGGTTCGTCCAGCACGTACAGGACGCCCACCAGGCCGGAACCGATCTGCGTGGCCAGGCGGATGCGCTGGGCCTCGCCGCCGGACAGCGTGGCTGACGGCCGTTCGAGGTTCAGGTATTCCAGCCCGACGTCCAGCAGGAAGGTCAGCCGTGCCTGGATCTCCTTCAGGACCTGATGTGCGATCTGGGCTTCGCGGCCGGTCAGCACGAGGTTGTTCAGGAAATCAGCGCAGTCACGCATGGGAAGGGCGGCGACGTCGGCAATCGACTTTCCGTTGATGAGCACGGACAGGGAGGCAGGATTGAGGCGGGCGCCGTTGCAGGCGGGGCACGGAATCTGCCGCATGTACTCTTCGTAGCGGTCGCGGGCCCATTCGGAGTCCGTCTCGCCGTGCTTCCGGTGGACGTACTGGATGGCACCTTCAAAGCCGGTGCTGTATTTCCGTTCCCGGCCGAACCGGTTCCGGTACTGCACCACCACCTTGTGGTCCTTGCCGTGCAGGACCGTCTGGCGGACATCGCTGCCCAGCTTCTCCCATGGCGTATCCATGGAGAACCCGAGTTCTTTCGCGAGGCCCTCCAGGAGCCTGTTCCAGTACTCCGTGGTGGCAGTACCCAGGGACCAGGGGGCGATGGCGCCCTCGGACAGCGAAAGCTCGGGATTGGGGACGATGAGTTCCTCGTCCACCTCCAGCTTGGTGCCGATGCCGCTGCACGCCGCGCACGCGCCAAAGGGGTTGTTGAAGGAGAACGACCGCGGCTCGATTTCGTCGATGGCCAGGGGATGTTCGTTGGGGCAGGCGAGGTTCTCGGAGAAGGCGCGGAGCCGGTGGGGATCATCGGCCTCCAGGTCCACGAATTCGGCGAGGACCCTGCCCTCGGCAAGGCCAAGGGCGGTTTCGATGGAGTCGGTGAGGCGCTGGCTGATGCCTTCCTTGACCACCAGGCGGTCCACCACCACTTCGATGGTGTGTTTGAACTGCTTGCCCAGCTTGGGCGGGTCGTTGAGCTGGACGAGGTCTCCGTCCACCCGGGCGCGGGAGTAGCCCTTGGCCGTGAGTTCCTTGAAGAGATCGACAAACTCCCCCTTCCGGCCGCGGACCACGGGGGCGAGGACCTGGAAACGGGTTCCCTCGTCCAGCTCCAGCAACTGGTCCACGATCTGCTGCGGCGTTTGCTTGGCTACCGGCTCCCCGCAGACAGGGCAGTGCGGCCGGCCGACGCGCGCCCAGAGCAGGCGCATGTAGTCGTAGATCTCGGTGATGGTTCCCACAGTGGAGCGGGGGTTCTTGCTGGTGGACTTCTGGTCGATGGAGACGGCCGGGGAGAGCCCCTCGATGAAGTCGACGTCGGGCTTGTCCACCTGGCCCAGGAACTGGCGGGCGTACGCGGAGAGCGACTCGACGTAGCGGCGCTGGCCCTCGGCGAAAATGGTGTCGAAGGCGAGGGATGATTTGCCGGAGCCGGACAACCCTGTGAAGACGATCATTGCGTCCCGAGGCAGGTCCAGGTCCACGTTGCGCAGGTTGTGCTCCCGTGCGCCCTTGACCACAAGGCGGGACAGGTCCGGGCGCTTTGGTGTGGCGGATCGGGCGGGCGAAACGACAACGGATTGGAGGGCAGATTCTTCAGCTACGGCTTTAGGCACCCACTAATGCTAATCGAAAATTTCTTCGAACACCCACGCGGGGGCTCTCAGGAGCCGTCGTAAGCTGCGGCCAGCAGCTGCACAGCCTCGGCGAACGATGCGCCCTGTGCCTTGGCTGCCGCCGCATACTCTGCGGCCGCAGCGGACAGCCCGCCCAAGCGTTCGTCGCGGGCGCAGACGACGGTGCCGTTCCGTCCCCGGGTGGCCACGACGCCGGCAGCCTCCAGTTCCTTGTAGGCCCTGGCTACGGTATGGGGTGCGACGTCCAGCCGTTCCGCAAGGGAGCGCACGGCCGGCAGCCGGGTTCCCGGCGGAAGCTTTCCGCCGTCGGCCAGATGGATCACCTGGAGCCGCAGCTGCTCGAACAGCGGCACCGAACTGGCTGTATTGGGCTTCCAGGCCCCCGGGAAGTCGGCCGCCGTTTTCAAATGCCGGCCTCGAGCACGCCGCTGCGCCCCGCCTGCAGGGAGAACTGGGCGTTGTAGAGGCGCGTGTAATAGCTGTTGGCATCGAGGAGGTCCTGGTGGGTGCCCTGCTCGACAATGCGTCCGTGGTCCATGACCAGAATTAGATCAGCGTCGCGCACCGTGGACAAACGGTGCGCAATAACAAAGCTGGTCCGGCCGCGGCGCAACCGCCGCATGGCGTGACGGATCAGCAGCTCCGTTCTTGAATCCACTGAACTTGTTGCCTCATCGAGGATCTGGACGGCGCGGGCCGCCAACTGCGCCCGGGCAATGGTGATCAGCTGCCGCTGGCCCTGGCTCAGCCCGTCACCACCGTTTTCCAGCACTGTGTCATAACCATGCGGCAGCGACCTTACAAAGCGGTCCACATAGCTCGCCTGGGCCGCCGCCAGGATGTCCGCCTCGGACGCTCCCGGGCTTCCATAGACGATGTTTTCGCGGATAGTACCTCCGAAGAGCCAGGCGTCCTGCAGCACTACACCGAACTGCGCCCGCAGGAGGTCCCGGCGAAAGGCCGCAACATCGGCTCCGTCGATAGTGATCCGCCCGGAATGCGGCTCGCAAAAGCGCAGGAGAAGGTTGATGACAGTGCTCTTGCCGGCCCCCGTGTGCCCCACGATCGCCACCGTCTCGCCCGGTTCCACCGTAAAGGAGAGGTTGCGCACCGCCGGGGCGGCATCCTTATAACCGAACGTCACATCATGGAATTCAATGCGGCCCCGCCCCTGGACAACAGCGTCCGCTGGCGGTTCATCGGGTGGCTCCTCCTCAGTATCGAGCAGGGCGAAGACGCGGGCCGCCGACGCCGCGCAGGACTGCATGAGGTTGAGCATTCCGCCGATCTGGCCCACGGGCTGGGTAAAAAGCCTGCTGAACTGGATAAAAGCCTGGATGCCGCCGATGGTCATGGCGCCGGCGATGACCTGGAGGGCACCCACCACCGCCACGGCGATGTAGCTGAGGTTGGACATCAGGACCATCAGCGGCTGCACGACGCCTGCCGAGTACTGCGCTTTGGTGGCCGCGCGCGCCAGGCGCTCGTTGCTCCGGGCAAAGACGTCCGCCGCGGGCGCCTGCCGCCCGAAGGCCTTGATGACCTCATGGCCGGTGACGAACTCCTCCACGTGCGCGTTCAATTCACCTGTTTCGGTCCACTGCCTGTCGAAGTGCGCCTGGGATTTCCGGGCCACCTGCACGGTGATCAAGGTGGACAACGGGACCGTGGCAATCGCGATGGCAGCCAGCACGGGCGAGATCCACAACATCATGGCCAGCGAGCCGCACAGCATCAGCACGGACATGATGAGTTGCGTCAGGAGCTGGTTCAAGGCCTGGGTGATGTTGTCGATGTCGTTCGTGGCACGGCTCAGGACGTCCCCCCTGGACCGCTCCCGGAAGTATGTGACGGGCAGCCGGTGCAGTTTTTCCTCCACGGACCCCCGGAGTCCGTACATTAAGCCCTGTACGGAGTGGGCAGCGAGTGCCCCCTGGATCCAGTTGAAAAGGGAAGCCCCCACGTAAGCCAGTGCTACCGCCGCCAGGATGACCCCGAGCCGCTCCTGGTCCAGGTCCTGGCGGACGACGCCCTCCACCACAACGTCCGTGGCGTCACCCAGATACTTTGGTGCGGCGACGTTAAGCACGGCGAACGCGCAGGTGGCCGCAACTGCCCCAAGCATGTGCCGCCGGAAAGGCCGGAGCAAACCAAGTAGCCGGCGGGCGGTGGGCCAGAACCTTTCCGCCGTCCCGGCGGCTGGCGCCGCGGTCACCCGCGGCCGTCCAGGGCCAGCTGCGATTCCGCTATTTCCCGGTAGGTGGGGGATGTCTCCAGCAACTCCTGGTGGGTTCCCTGGGCTACCAGCCGCCCGCCGTCAAGCACCAGGATCAGCGCGGCGCCAACAACTGCGGAGATCCGTTCCGCCACCACAATGACCGTGGCCGCCGCCAGTGTTGACTGGAGAGCCTGCCTCAGCCTGGTATCGGTGTCGTAGTCCAGCGCCGAAAAACTGTCGTCAAAGAGGTACAGCGGAGCCTTGCGCAGCAGCGCCCGGGCAATACACAGCCGCTGCCTCTGGCCGCCGGAAAGGTTGGTGCCGCCCTGGCCCAGCGGCGTAGCGAGCCCCAGCGGCAGGTCCCGCATGAAGCGCATGGTCTGGGCGGTTTCAAGGGCCTCCCAAATTTCTCCGTCGGTTGCGTCAGGTTTTGCCATCCGGAGGTTGTCCCCGATGGTCCCGGTGAAGAGGTGCGACCGCTGCGGAACAATCGCCATGGATGCCCGGAGGCTATCCAGGGACACGTCCTTAATGTCCACCCCGCCGAGGCTGATATGCCCGGCCGTGGAATCCAGGAAGCGCGGAATCAGGTTGAGGAGGGTCGATTTTCCGCTGCCGGTCGAGCCGACGATGGCTGTCATGGTGCCCGGACGTGCGGTAAAGCTGACGCCGGCGAAGACCGGCGCCTCCGCTCCGGCATAGGAGAAGGAGACCCCGCTAAACTCGAGCACCGCCGGCAGGGCCCGCTGCGGCCGCCGGGCGTCCCCGGCGGCGGCATCCTGCAGCGGGACGGGCTGCAGCGCATCCGCAGCCGGGGGAAGAGGCTCCAGGAACAGGGACTGGGGGTTCCGCGGCTGGCGCACGGATGGCTCAGTATCCAGGACGGCCCCGATCCGCTCCGCGCTGACCGTTGCACGGGGCGCCGTCATGAGGACGTACATGGACATCATGATCGCCAGCAGGATCTGCAGGATGTAGGCAATGAAGGCCGTCAGTGCACCGATGTTCATCAGGCCGCTCTGGATCCGGTGCCCGCCGAACCACACCACCGCCACCGAGGAGATGTTCACCACGAGCATGACCAGCGGGAGCATGCCGGCCACCAGGAGCGCGGACTGGAGGTTGTTGGCGGTGAGGCTGCTGTTGACCCGGGCGAAGCGGCGGACTTCATGGTTTTGGCGCACAAAGGAACGGATCACAGTGGCGCCGATGATTTGCTCCCTGAGGATGCCACCCGCCCGGTCCAGCAGTTCCTGGCCTTCGCGGTAAAGCGGAATCAACCGCCGGACAATGAGGTACATGATCAGCAGGAGCAGGGGCACAATAACGATCACCACCGACGACAATGCCAGGTCCTGCTGCAGGGCCAGGACCACCCCGCCTACCCCCATGGCCGGACCCGCCACCAGCATGGTGAACACCAGCACAGCGAAGGCCTGGATCTGCTGGGTATCGTTGGTGGCCCGCGTGGTCAGGCTCTGGGTTCCGAAGACGGCAACATCCTGCGAAGACAGCGACTGGATCCTGGCAAAAATTTCACCGCGGAGCTGTTGGCCGATCTTCATGGCGACCACGGCAGCAAGGTAGCCCGCTGCTATGGCGGCCGCGGCCTGCAGGACGGCGATCAGCGCCATCACCACGCCCAGGCGCGAGATGACGGCAGTGTTGCCTGCCACGATGCCGTCGTCGACAATTGCGGCATTAACGGTGGGCAGCAGGAGGTTGGCAGCGGCCTGGACCAGTTGCAGCAGAACGACGGCGGCAATCCGGGCTTTCTGGCCCTCCAGCAGCCGCCTCATCAAAGCGATCAGCACCATACCTCCACTGCGGTTGGGGACGCCGGCTGGGGCAGCTGGCGGCCGGACCCCCACCGGCCAATTCCGCCATTGTAAGGCACATCACTTTCATCTGCTGTCATGCGACATGACTTACTTGTAGAGAACGTCCAACGAATGGAGTTGTGGCCTGCTATCCCTTGCGTCCCACAGTGAAGATTCTGCGGAAAGGGAATACCGTGCCGTGGGCGGTCGGTGGGTAGGCCTCGCGCAGCGCTGCGGCATATTCAACTTCAAATTTTCTGCCGTCTTCCGGTGACAGGACTGCCAGGACGGGGCGAAGCGCCGTGCCCCGCACCCACTCCAGCACCGGGTCCGGGCCGGGCAGCACCTGCTGGTAAGTGGTCTCCCACGCATCGGCCGTGAATCCAGCGTCGAGCAGGATCCGGAGGTACTCCGCGGGCTCGCCCACCGACTCCCCGCCCCGCAGCACTCCGCGCAGCTTCGGCTCCCAGCGGGATGATTGGGCCAGCCCCCGCATCAGCGCGTGGGAGGGGGCATCGAAGTTTCCGGGAACCTGCATGGCAAACCAGGCGCCCGGCCGAAGCACCGCCAGCCACTTCCGCATCATGTCCTGGTGGCCGGGCACCCACTGCAGTGCCGCGTTGCTCACCACCACATCCGCCTCGGGGGACGGCATCCAGTCGGCGATATCCATCAATTCGAAACGCAGGGATGGTGTTCCCTCCGCCACAGCCGCCGCCTTGCCGAGCATCTCGGCCGAGGAATCAACGCCGACGACGTCGGCCCCCGGCCAGCGCTCGACCAAGGTGGCGGTGAGGTTTCCCGGACCGCACCCCAGGTCCACCACCTGCACCGGCCGGTCAGCGTGGACCCTGCCCGTGAGGTCGAAGAACGGGCGGTCCCGGTAATCGCCGAACTGCACGTACTTTGCCGGATCCCATTTCATGCTTGTCTCCACTGTCTGGTGCCGCAGGTACCGTCGAAGCCTAACCCGCGGCCCGCGAGATACCGGGCGCGTCCGGGCACTAAGCTGGAAAACAATGAAACTCGTTGACCAGCTGCCCGATATCTCCGTCCGGGACCTGCCCGCGTCCGCCGTCGATCCCGACGCCCTTTACTCGCGATTCCTCGAATGGACGGAGAGCCGCGGCCTGGACCTGTACCCCGCGCAGGACGAGGCGATCATGGAGCTGGCAACCGGCGCCAACGTAATCCTCGCCACCCCCACAGGCTCCGGAAAGTCGCTGGTGGCCATCGCCGCGCACTTCCAGGCGATGGCCCAGGGCCGGCGCAGTTACTACACCGCCCCTATTAAGGCGCTGGTCTCGGAAAAGTTCTTTGCGCTCTGCGAGATTTTCGGGGCCGAAAACGTAGGGATGATCACCGGCGATTCCGGCGTCAACCAAGACGCAGCCATCATCTGCTGCACGGCCGAAATCCTGGCCAACACTGCCCTCCGGGAAGGGGCAGCCGCGGACCTCGGTTCCGTGATCATGGACGAGTTCCACTTCTATTCGGACCCGCAGCGCGGTTGGGCCTGGCAGGTACCCCTGCTGGAGCTCCCCCAGGCACAGTTCCTCCTGATGTCGGCCACGCTGGGTGACGTGAGCAGGTTCGAAAAGGGCCTGACGGACCTGACCGGGCGGCCCACCACCACGGTGAGCTCAGCCGAAAGGCCCATCCCGCTGCATTACTACTACCACGAGACTCCCGTCCACGAGACGCTGGAGGAGCTGCTGTCCACCAGGCAGGTGCCCGTTTACGTGGTGCACTTCAGCCAGATCGAGGCGATCGACCGCGCGCAGACGCTGATGAGCATCAACGTGTGCACCCGCGAGGAGAAGGACAAGATCGCGGACCTAATCGCCAACTTCCGGTTCGCCGCCGGCTTCGGCAAGACCCTCAACCGGCTGGTGCGGCACGGCATTGGGGTGCACCACGCCGGGATGCTGCCGAAGTACCGCCGCCTCGTGGAACAGCTGGCCCAGGCCGGACTGCTCAAAGTCATCTGCGGCACGGACACGTTGGGGGTGGGCATCAATGTGCCGATCCGCACGGTGCTCCTGACCGCCTTGAGCAAGTACGACGGCGTACGCACCAGGCAGCTAAACTCACGTGAGTTCCACCAGATTGCCGGCCGTGCCGGGCGGGCCGGCTACGATACCGCCGGCACCGTGGTGGTGCAGGCCCCCGAGCACGTGACGGAAAACGTCAAGGCGATGGCCAAGGCCGTTGCCAAGTTCGGTGACGACCAGAAGAAGCTGCGCCAGGTGGTCAAAAAGAAGCCGCCCGAGGGTTTTGTCTCCTGGGGCGAGCCAACATTCAAACGGCTGGTGGAATCGGTGCCGGACCCGCTGAGTTCAAGCTTTACGGTGACGCACGCCATGCTGATGAACCTGATGGAACGTCCGGGCGACCCCTTTGCCGCCGCCCGCCGGCTGCTGACGGAGAACCACGAAACCCGTTCTTCCCAGCTCCAGCTCATGAAGAAGGCGCTGGGAATCTACCGTGAACTGCTGGCCGCCGAAGTGGTGGAGCGGATCCCTCCCGAGCAGCAGGGACCGGACGGCCGGACCGTCCGCCTCACTGTCCACCTTCAGCCCAACTTCGCCCTGAACCAGCCGCTCTCCCCGTTCGCACTCGCCGCACTGGAGCTCCTTGATCCGGAGTCGCCGTCGTACGCCCTGGACGTGGTCTCCGTGATCGAGGCAACGCTCGAAAAGCCGCGCCAGATCCTCTCCGCACAGCAAAAGAAGGCCCGCGGCGAGGCCATCGCGGCCATGAAGGCCGACGGCATCGAGTACGACCAGCGGATGGCCATGCTGGAAGAGGTGACGTACCCGCAGCCGCTGGCTGACATCCTGGGCGAAGCGTTTGAGGTGTACCGCAAGGCGGCCCCCTGGGTGGGTGACTTCGAACTGGCGCCTAAATCCGTGGTACGGGACATGTACGAACGGGCCATGAATTTTGGCGAGTTCGTGCAGTTCTACGGACTGGCCCGCTCGGAAGGCATTGTGCTGCGGTACCTCGCGGACGCCTTCAAGGCCCTGCGGCAGACGGTCCCGCAGGACATGCTGCGCGATGACCTCGAAGACCTCAATGCCTGGCTCGGCGAGCTGGTCCGCCAGGTTGACTCCAGCCTGCTGGACGAGTGGGAGGAACTGGCCTCCGGGGCGGCACCAACCCCGCACGACGCACCGCCGCCTCCCCCGCCGTCGCTCACGTCCAACATCCGCGCCTTCCGCGTGATGGTGCGCAACGAGATGTTCCGCCGCGTGGAGCTGTTCGCGGACGAGGACGCGGAGGCCCTGGGCGAACTGGACAGCGCCGCCGGCTGGGACGCCGGACGCTGGGAGGACGCACTCGACGACTACTTCGACGAGCACAACGACATCGGCACCGGCCCGGACGCCCGCGGGCCCGGGCTGCTGATGATCACGGAGGAACCCGGGGTGTGGAAGGTCCGGCAGATCTTTGACGACCCCGCCGGGAACCACGACTGGGGTATTTCCGCGGAGGTGGACCTGGACGCATCCAACGAATCCGGGACGGCCGTACTCCGGGTCACGGACGTTAATCGGCTCTGACCGCCGGCTCTGGCCTGCAGCGTTCGCCTGCAGCATTGGCCTGCGCGCTGCTGCCTGCGCAGGCCCGCCGGCGGCGGTAAGCTCGAACAATGAGTGTAATCCGCCCTGCAACCCCGCACGACGTCCCCGCGATCCTTCGTATGATCCACGAACTGGCGCACTACGAAAAGGAACCGGACGCCGTCCGCAACACCCCGGACATGCTGGCGCAGGTGCTCTTCGGCGATAACCCGCGGGTCTTCGCCGCGATGGCGGAGAACGATAACGGGGAAGTGCGCGGCTTCGCATTGTGGTTCCTCAACTACTCCACCTGGGAAGGTGTGCACGGGATCTACCTGGAAGACCTCTACGTCAACCCGGAGGCCCGCGGCGAGGGGCACGGCAAAGCCTTGCTGCAGCACCTGGCCGGAATCGCCGTCGAAAACGGCTACGCAAGGGTGGAGTGGAGCGTCCTGGACTGGAACGAGCCCTCCATCAACTTCTACCGGCGCCTCGGTGCCCGGCCCATGGACGGCTGGTCCACATTCCGGCTCACCGGCCAGGCGCTGGAGCAGTTCGGCAGCGCCGTTCCGGCCGCCGCCAATGGCTGACGCCCATGCCTGAAGCACGGGTGGCCGCCGGCCGCCTGACCTCCGGAACCGGGACTGTCCAGCACGAGATCAGGGCCCGGCACAAATTCCGCGGCCTGCGGACCGTGGAGCACTACTTCACGGTGCCCCTGGACCATTTCGGCGCCTCCGGCAGTTCCGAAACCATTACCCTCTTTGCCCGCGAGTACGTTTCGGCTGCCCACAGCCCTGAAGAAGCGGCGAGGCTGCCCTGGTTGCTGTTCCTGCAGGGCGGCCCGGGCGGCCGCGGCAACAGGTTTGGCTCCCTGGGGGGCTGGAGCAAGGCGGCGGGCAAGGACTTTCGCATCCTGATGCTGGACCAGCGCGGCACCGGCCTGTCCACCCCCCTGGACCGGAACACGCTCCCGCTGCGGGGGGCGGCGGCAGAGCAGGCAGCCTATCTGGAGCATTTCCGCGCGGACTCGATCGTGGCCGACGCCGAACTGATCCGTGCTGCGCTTGATTCGCCGCCCTGGACCATTTACGGGCAGAGCTACGGCGGCTTTTGCGCGCTCACTTACCTCTCCTTCGCTCCAGAGGGCCTGCTCGAAGTGTTGATCACCGGCGGCCTCGCACCGCTCGACACCCCGGCGGACGATGTTTACCGGGCAACGTTCAAGCGGGTGGCGGCACGTAATGCCGAATACTTCACCTGGTACCCGGAGGACCGGAGCTCGGTTGACACGATCGCACGCCATTTACGGACCACACCGGAGTTCCTGCCCGACGGCAGCCCCCTCACCGTGGAGCGCTTCCAGATGGCAGGCGCCTTCCTGGGTGGCAACACGAGGGTGGACAGCCTCCATTACCTGCTGGAGGATGCGTTCGCGGGCGCTTCCGAGGGCACCCGGCTAACGGACTCGTTCCTTGAGCAGGTCCAGGGCATCGTGTCCCGCCGCTCCAACCCCCTGTATGCCCTGATGCATGAGTCCATCTACGGGCAGGGCGAAGCCACAGACTGGTCGGCATGGCGGGTACTGCGCGAGTTCCCGGAGTTCCGGCCGGACGCGGACACGCTGCTGCTCACCGGCGAAATGGTGTATCCGTGGTACTTCGACCAGGACCCTGCCCTGCGGCCGCTCCGCGAAGTTGCCGGACTGCTGGCGGCCAAGCCGGACTGGAAGCCGCTCTACGATGCGGGGCGCCTTGCCGCCAACACCGTGCCGGTCGCGGCCGCCGTCTACTCGGACGACATCTATGTGGACCGCGATCTGTCCCTGGAGACGGCCGCGGCGGTCCGCGGGCTGCAGGTCTGGGAAACCCCGGACTTCCACCATGACGGGATCGCCGACGACGGCGAAGGGATCTTCAACCGTCTGCTGGGAATGACGCGCGGGGTCCGGAGCTAAGCTGCGGCCGCTCCGGCAATTTAGGGAGCCGCTGACTTCCCGGACTGTGCCACCCGCATCACTATGGCGGCGGCCAGCACCGCCACTCCCACCACGGCGCCCGCCATGTTCAGCCCCAGGTAGCCGGACTGGCTAAGGACCAGCCCGGACGTCGCACCGCCCAGTGCGCCGGCAGCGCCCATCAGCATGTCCGAAACACCCTGGACCACCACACGGGATTCCTGGGCAACGCTCTCGGCAAGGAGGGTGGAGCCGGAAATGGTGGACGCGGACCAGCCAATGCCCAGCAGGACAAGCCCCACCGCCACGGCGACGGTGGACGCCTGGCCGAATCCGGCAACGGCGACGGCCGCGATCATAATGGCGAAGCCGATGATGACGGTTTCCGTCCTGCCCACCTTGTCTGTCAGCCAGCCCATCACCGGTGACAACGCGAACATCCCGGCGATGTGCAGGGAAATGGTGAAGCCGATGATCACCAGGACGTCGCCGCTGGCAGCATGGCCGGCGTGGACCGGCCCGGCCACCAGTTCCTGCAGGTGCAGCGGCGTCATGGACATGACGCCCACCATCACCCCGTGGGCTCCTACCACCGCGGCCAGCGCCAACAGGGCTGCGCGGGACCCGCGGATGGCCCGCATCCCGCGGAGGAGTGACCCGGGGACCCGGCCTTGCAGGGCAGCGGGTTCATGAACGGGCTGGCTGCTGGACTGATCCGCCGCCCGCCCGGCTGCAAGTTCCCGCGCCAGCAGCAGCGGGTCCGGCCGGAGGCCAACAAACAGCAGGACGACGGCGAGCAGGAGTCCCGCCCCGGAGATCACAAAGGGACCCGCGACCGGCGGGAGGCCAAGCGCCTGGCCCACTACCGCCCCGGGCTGGATCAGGTTGGGGCCGGTCACCGCCCCGACTGTTACAGCCCACACAACGGCGGACAGTGCCCTGCCGCGGTGTTCGGCGTCGGCAAGGTCCACCGCGGCGAAGCGTGCCTGCAGGCTCGCAGCGGTGCCGAGCCCGATGCCGGCCGCGCCCAGGACGAGCAGGACAAACAGGCCGGTGACCACCGCCAGAACCATCAGCAGGGCACCCGCCAAGGCAGCCGAGAGTCCCGCCACCTGGCCAACGCGGCGTCCCCGCCGGTCAGCCAGCGAAGCAAGGGGCAGGGCGGCCAGTGCGGCGCCGAGGGTCATCACCGTGGCCACCGCGCCCGCCCAGGCACTGGAACCGGAGAGCTCCACGGCCAGGATGGAACCGATGGAAACCGTCGCCCCGGTCCCGATGCCGCCAAACACCTGGGCTGCACTCAACAGCACCACGGTGCGGCGCTGCACCTGGCGCACTCCGGTTTCCGTCATCAAAGTGCCGGCCATGCTCCGAGCATAGTCCTCGGCGCAGCCGTCCTGCAGGGCGGGTTTTAAGCAGGTAATCCCGGCCGCGAAGGGCGGCCGGGATTACGTGTTCAGCAGAAGCGGAAATGTACTAGTCGACGTCGCTGTGGGTCTTCCGCGCGTCTTCCTCGAGCCGGGGATCCATGCGGGCTTCCTTGGCCTTGGAGCTGACCAGGCTGGCCACCACTGCAACCAGGATGGTGCCAACGATGACTGCCAGGGAGACGAAGGTGGGAATCTCGGGAGCCCATTCGATGTGCCGGCCACCGTTGATGAACGGCAGTTCGTTCACGTGCATCGCGTGCAGGACCAGCTTGATGCCGATGAACGCCAGGATGACGGACAGTGCGTGCTTCAGGTAGATCAGGCGGTTCATGAGGCCGCCCAGCAGGAAGTACAGCTGGCGCAGACCCATCAGGGCGAAGAGGTTTGCGGTGAACACAATAAACGGGCTCTGGGTGAGTCCGAAGATGGCGGGGATGGAGTCGACGGCGAACAGCAGGTCGGTCATGCCGATGGTGATGAACACGATGACCATCGGGGTGAAGACCTTCTTGCCGTTCACCACGGTGCGGAGCTTGCCGCCGTCGTACTTCTCCGACATCGGAATGACTTTGCGGATCTTCGCGATGAGCGGGTTTTCCCGGTCCTCTTCGTCTTCGCCTTCATCCTGTGCCTGCTTCCAGGCGGTCCACAGCAGGAAGGCGCCGAAAATGTAGAACACCCAGCTGAACTGTTCGATCACGATGGCGCCGAGCAGGATGAAGATGCCGCGCAGGATCAGGGCGATGATGATGCCCACCATCAGCACTTCCTGCTGGTATTTCCGTGGCACGGAGAACCTGGCCATGATAATGATGAAGACAAACAGGTTGTCGATGCTGAGGCTGTATTCGGTGACCCAGCCGGCGACGAACTGTCCGCCGTGTTCCGGTCCGGTGAAAGCAAACATCGCGCCGGCGAACACCAGGGCCAGGGTGACGTAGAACGCCACCCACAGTCCGGCTTCCTTCATGGAGGGTTCGTGGGGGCGCCGGACCACCATAAGCAGGTCGGCGAGGATAATCAGGCCAAGGACGACAAAAGTGCCGACCTCGAACCACAGCGGCAATTCGAGCACAGGGTAGCCTTTCGCAGGGTACAGAGATGCGGTGTAAGTCTCTCCGGCCTGCCTGTGCACTTGGTGCTGATGCGGCGGCCCGCTACGCCCGGCGGGGCAACCATGCCCTGCGTGTTGACGATCGTAGCGCTTGGGATACTCCCCTACGTGACGTTAACTGTACCCCAGGAGGATGCCGGACCGCTTCAGCGAGTGTGTGTGCGTCAGGCGTGCCCGGCCGCCTGCATCTGGCGCAGTTCCTTCTTCAGCTCGCTGACTTCGTCCCTGATCCGCGCGGCCACCTCGAACTGGAGCTCGGCTGCCGCCCCGTGCATCTGCTCGGTCAGCTGCTCGATGAGTCCCACCAGGTCCTCGGCCGGAGCTGCGGCGAGACCGTCCGAACGCACTTGAGCGGCGCCCTTGGCTGCCGCCTTCCGCTTGCCGCCCTTGGCCAGGCGGTTGTTGCTGAGCAGTTCCTGGGTGTCGGCGTCTTCCTTGGCCAGTTGGTCGGTGATGTCCGCGATCTTCTTCCGCAGCGGCTGCGGGTCGATGCCCTTCTCCGTGTTGTAGGCCACCTGGATGGCGCGGCGCCGGTTGGTCTCGTCGATGGCGTGGGCCATGGAATCGGTAATTCGGTCCGCGTACATGTGGACCTGGCCGGACACGTTGCGGGCGGCACGCCCGATGGTCTGGATCAGGGAGGTGGAGGAGCGCAGGAAGCCTTCCTTGTCGGCATCCAGGATGCTGACGAGGGAGACTTCCGGCAGGTCAAGGCCTTCACGGAGGAGGTTGATGCCCACCAGAACGTCGAAGCTGCCCATCCGCAGTTCACGGAGCAGTTCAACCCGCCGCAGGGTGTCCACGTCGGAGTGCAGGTACTCCACCTTGACGCCGTGGCCCAGCAGGTAGTCCGTGAGGTCCTCCGCCATGCGCTTGGTCAGCGTGGTGACCAGAACGCGCTCGTCCTTTTCCACCCGGTTCCTGATTTCGCCCAAGAGGTCGTCGATCTGGCCCTTGGTGGGTTTGACGACGACCTCAGGGTCGATCAGGCCGGTGGGGCGGATGATCTGCTGGACGAAACCGTCGGCCTTGCCCAGCTCGTACTTGCCGGGGGTCGCGGAGAGGTAAACCGTCTGCCCGATCCGTTCCAGGAACTCATCCCACTTCAGCGGCCGGTTGTCCATGGCGGACGGAAGCCGGAAACCGTGGTCCACCAGGGTGCGCTTGCGGGACATATCCCCTTCGTACATCGCCCCGATCTGCGGAATGGTCACGTGGGATTCATCCACCACCAGCAGGAAATCGTCCGGGAAGTAGTCGATGAGGCAGTGCGGGGCCGTGCCGGTGCCGCGGCCATCGATGTGCCGCGAATAGTTCTCGATGCCGTTGCAGAAGCCCATCTGCTGCATCATCTCGAGGTCGTAGGTGGTGCGCATCCGCAGGCGCTGCGCCTCCACAAGCTTGTTCTGGCCCTCCAGTGCGGCGAGCCGGGTGGCGAGTTCATCCTCGATGGACTTGATGGCGCGGGTCATCCGCTCCGGTCCGGCCACGTAGTGCGAGGCGGGGAAGACGTACATCTCGGTTTCTTCCCGGATGACCTCGCCGGTGAGCGGATGAAGGGTGTAGATGTTCTCCACTTCGTCCCCGAAGAATTCGATCCGCAGGGCCAGTTCCTCGTACATGGGGATGATCTCGACCGTATCGCCCCGGACCCGGAAGGTACCGCGGTGGAAGTCCATGTCGTTGCGGGTGTACTGCATGGAAACGAACTTGCGCAACAGCGCGTCCCGGTTCATTTCCTGCCCCTTGCGGAGGGTGACCATGCCGGCGATGTACTCTTCGGGTGTGCCCAGGCCGTAGATGCAGGACACGGTGGCCACCACGATGACATCGCGGCGCGTCAGGAGGGCGTTGGTGGCGGAGTGGCGCAGCCGCTCCACTTCCTCGTTGATGGACGAGTCCTTCTCGATGAAGGTGTCCGTCTGCGGCACATAGGCTTCCGGCTGGTAGTAGTCGTAGTAGGAGACGAAGTACTCCACCGCGTTGTTGGGCAGCAGCTCCCGGAATTCGTTGGCCAGCTGCGCGGCGAGGGTCTTGTTCTGCACCATCACCAGGGTGGGCCGCTGGACCTGCTCGATCAGCCAGGCTGTGGTGGCACTTTTGCCGGTACCGGTGGCGCCGAGCAGCACCACGTCCTTTTCACCGTTTTTGATGCGCTCCGTCAGTTCCGCGATGGCGGCGGGCTGGTCACCTGCCGGCTTGAACTCGCTGATCACCTCGAACGGTGCCACAACCCGATTGATCTCCTGCGCAAGACTCATGGGTCTAATCTACAACCGGGCACCGACACCAGCAGGGCCAGTCCGTTACGGGCGAACAAGCAGGACTGCTTCAGGGAAGCGTCCGGCGGGCGGCATGCAGGGAGAGCGGGCGGCAACCTGTCAGGATACGGACGACGGCGCCTGCCAGCCGGAGCGTTCGGCCCACCGTTCCAGGGGTGCTGCGGCGGCCGTGAACCAGTCCTCCTTGGCATCGGCATAACCGACCGTGGATCCGTCGTTGGAGTGGGCAGCGGCCAGCCGGCGTTTCAAGGCCAGGTATTCCGCCGCGGCTGCCGGGTCGGCGCGGAGCCAGTCGCGGAAGCACAAGGCAAAGCGCCAGCCGGCGGAACCCGCGGCCCGGACGTGCAGGTTGACGTCGCGCGCCGGGTCGGCGTTGGCGTGGAAGCGTTTCTGCCAGTCTTCCCGGCCGTGATGTCCGGGATGGGGGGTATCGGAATGGATTCCGGGAACCACGGGGAACCCGGCGGCGGCCAGCGCGGGGGCGAGGGCGTCTGCAACATCAAGGTCAGGGACCGTGAGCTGCAGGTCGATGATGTCCTTGGCGTCGAGCCCGGGGACTGCGGTGGACCCGATGTGGTCCAGCCGCAGTGCGTCCCGATGCTCGGCAGGCAGTGCCTTGGCAATCCTGTTCATCAGCCGTTCTGCCTGCTGCGGCCACAGCGGGTCCGCGGGTACCAGCACGGGTCCGCGGTTCCTTTCGGCGCGCGCTCCTGCCGCAAGGTTCCGCGTGAAGGGCAGCAGCCGGTGATCCCAGAGCCGGTCCACCTGGCCCAACAAGTCCTGCACAGTGCCGGAGTTGTCCAGGACTACGTCGGCCGCGGCCAGCCGGTCCTCCCGCATGGCCTGGGCAGCCATCCGGGAACGTGCGGCGTCCTCGGTCATGCCCCGGTGCTCCAACATCCGCTGGAGCCTGATGTCCTCCGGCGCGTCCACCACCACAACGAGGTGGAAGTCGCTGCCCTGCCCGGTTTCCACGAGGAGCGGAATGTCCTGCACCACTACAGCGTCATCGTGTGCTGCCGCCACCAGGGCCGCGGCGCGGGCACGTACCAGCGGGTGGACGATCCCGTTCAGGACCGCGAGGCGTTCAGGGTTTCCGAACACCAAAGCGCCAAGCTTCGGCCGGTCCAGGCGGCCGTCGCGGGCAAGCACCCCGTCCCCGAACTCCGCCGCGATCCGCTGCAGCCCCTCAGTTCCCGGTTCCACCACTTCCCGTGCCAGCGCATCAGCGTCCACCAGCACTGCTCCGCGCTCCTTCAACCGCGCGGCAACCACTGACTTTCCAGAGGCGATGCCGCCCGTTAGACCAATTTTCAGCACTCCACCACCGTAATCCCCACCGCTCCCCTGAGCTCGCTTCGCTCACCCAGGGAACCCTCGCGGCGTGGGCCCATCCACCGCTACCCTGACCTCGCTGCGCTCCACCCAGGGAACCCTCGCGGCGTAGGCCCATCCACCGCTGCCCTGACCTCGCTGCGCTCCACCCAGGGAACCCTCGCGGCGTGGGCAACCCATCACAACTAGACTTGGGCGCGTGCAACAGCAAGAGAGCCGGACTGCCAGCTACACGACGCTGGCGCCCGGACCGGATTTCCGCCACGAGATCGAGATCAAGCGGTCCAGGTTCATCACAGTCCTGCGCCGGGCGGGCACCGAAGACGAGGCCCGGGACCTGGTAGCCGGCCTCCGCCGCGAATTCCATGACGCCCGGCACCACTGTTCAGCCTTCATCATCGGCCCGGACCGGGACATCCAGCGCTCCAGTGACGACGGCGAACCGTCAGGAACAGCGGGAATCCCCATGCTTGAAGCCCTCGCCAAAAGGGAAACAGCGCCCGGGGTGGCCGACCTCAGCGACGTCAGTGCCGTCGTCGTACGCTACTTCGGCGGGGTCCTGCTGGGAGCGGGCGGACTGGTCCGCGCGTACTCCGAGTCCGTATCCTCAGCGCTGGCCCTGGCGCCGATGGTGCGCCGGAGCCGGCTGCGCATCTGCGCCGCCGAAGTGCCGCACGCTGCTGCCGGCAGGCTGGAAAACGACCTCCGGGCCGCGGGCTTCGTCATGGCCGAAACAAGCTACGCCGCCCGGCATACGGTCCTCCGCGTGGCCGTACCGGACCAGGCTGCGGCTATCGCCGGCGCCGCGGAACGCCTGCAGGTGCTGACCGCAGGCAACGCGCACCTGGCGCCCGAAGGAACGGAATGGGTGGATGTCGCACCCTCCTGAGGTGTCCCTGGCGGACGTGGATGAAACCGTGCTGGATCAACTCCTCGAACTGGCAAAGCGTGACGCTTCCCCGGACGAGGTGGCTCCCCCGCTGGGCGGTCCAGGCTGGAACCTGGAGCGGACCGCCTGGTTCTTCGGCTATCACCGTGCTGCCTCTGATGGCCTGGACGGGGAAGCCGGTGAGAAAACCTGGGCAATCCGCGCCGATGGCATTCTCGCGGGGTCCATCCGGCTCAAGCGCGTCGATGCCGGCAACGGCCGGGAAGTGGCGGAGACGGGCCTCTGGCTGGGCAGGAGCTTCCGGTCCCGTGGCATCGGAAGCGCCGCGCTGCGCCTGGTCCTGGCCGAGGCGCGCGAAGCCGGTATGTTCCGGGTGACCGCCCGCACCCTTGCCGGAAACGTCGGTGCACAGCGGCTTCTTGCCTCCGCCGGCGCCGTGCTCACGCCCGACGACGACGGAACGGTACACGCCGTCGTCGACCTCGCAACGAACTAGCAGCTAAAGCACCGAAACGCGCCTTTTTTGAGGCTTGAACTGCCGTTCACCTGGGTGTTAAACACAACGGACCCCCTGCCGGGGGGCAGAGGGTCCGTTGCGGTGGCCCGGAAAGGGCCGGCGGCAATTAGTTGCCGGTCAGCTTCTCGCGCAGAGCAGCAAGAGCCTCGTCGGATGCAAGCGTGCCTGCACCGGCGTTGGACTCAGCAGCCGGCTCCGAGGAGTAGCTGGTGGTGCCGGAATCGCTGTCACCGGACGTTGCAGCTGCAGCGTCGTCGGCAGCGTGCTGGGCAACCTGCTTCTTGTGGGCTTCCCAACGGGTCTGGGCGTCAGCGTACTGCTGCTCCCAGGCGGCGCGCTGGTTCTCGTAGCCTTCAAGCCACTCGTTGGACTCGGGATCGAAGCCCTCGGGGTACTTGTAGTTGCCCTCTTCGTCGTACTCTGCGGCCATGCCGTACAGAGCCGGATCGAATTCGGTGCTGTCGGCGTCGACGCCCTCGTTGGCCTGCTTGAGGGACAGCGAGATGCGGCGGCGTTCGAGGTCGATGTCGATGACCTTGACGAACAGCTCGTCGCCAACGGAGACAACCTGCTCGGCCAGCTCCACGTGGCGGACTGCCAGCTCGGAGATGTGGACCAGGCCTTCGATGCCGTCTTCGACGCGGACAAACGCACCGAACGGAACGAGCTTGGTGACCTTACCCGGAACAACCTGGCCGAGGGCGTGGGTGCGGGCGAAGGTCTGCCACGGATCTTCCTGCGTAGCCTTGAGCGACAGGGAGACGCGCTCGCGGTCCAGGTCCACCTCGAGAACCTCGACGGTGACTTCCTGGCCAACTTCAACAACCTCGGACGGGTGGTCGATGTGCTTCCAGGACAGCTCGGAAACGTGAACCAGGCCGTCTACGCCGCCCAGGTCCACGAAGGCACCGAAGTTGACGATGGAGGAAACGACGCCGGGACGGACCTGGCCCTTTTCCAGCTTGTTGAGGAACGTGGAGCGGACCTCGGACTGGGTCTGCTCGAGCCATGCGCGGCGGGACAGGACCACGTTGTTGCGGTTCTTGTCCAGCTCGATGATCTTGGCTTCGATCTGCTGGCCGATGTACGGAGCCAGGTCGCGCACACGGCGCATCTCGACGAGGGATGCGGGCAGGAAGCCGCGCAGGCCGATGTCGAGGATAAGACCACCCTTGACGACCTCGATGACGGTACCGGTGACAACACCGTCTTCTTCCTTGACCTTCTCGATGTCGCCCCAGGCACGCTCGTACTGAGCGCGCTTCTTGGAGAGGATCAGGCGGCCTTCTTTGTCTTCCTTGGTGAGCACCAGGGCTTCGACCTGATCGCCAACGGAGACAACGTCTCCGGGATCAACGTCGTGCTTGATGGAAAGCTCGCGGGAGGGGATGACACCTTCGGTCTTGTAACCGATGTCGAGCAGAACTTCATCGCGGTCGACCTTGACGACGGTACCCTCGACGAGGTCTCCGTCGTTGAAGTACTTGATGGTCGCGTCGACTGCTGCGAGGAAGTCCTCAGCGGTACCGATGTCGTTAATCGCGACTACGGGGGTACCGGGCTTCTCGGTGGAGGTGATGGTCATGTAGTAGGGGCTCCGTTGTGGATAGTTAGTCGGTCAGGTGACCACCACTTCCGGGCACTGACCTGGAGGCGGAGCGCGGCGGATTGCCGGGTCATCCTGATTGCGTGGCGTTCAAATGCGAACCAAAGCTGCGCACACGTAACACACGCCCGTTTATTCTAGTCGCTGCGCCCAACATGGGTCAAAGCGGCCGTTCGGCGGCAGGGCCCATGGTCCGCCGGCCGCGTCACGGGCCCTGCCGTGCGTTAAACCGTTCCTCGTAAACCCGTTCCGCTTCCTCCAGCAGCCCGTTCGTGAGCCGGCCAAGCGGGTGAATGTCGGCCAGCAGCGGCTCGCAGTCCGGTCCCCGGCCCACGCACTTCCCGGTGAGGATCCAGGCGTGCCGGTCCTGTCTCCTGCCCAGATGCAGGTACTGGCAGATCTGCCGGGCCAGCCAGTCCCTCAACGGCCTCGTCCACCACTCTTCGGGTGTTAACGGGTTGACCGAGAGACCTGGCAGTGTCAGTCCGCTTTCGGTGTCGGTACTTCCGGAGCCCGCGTCTGCCTCATACCCCCGGGAGTAGCGGACATAAACGCGTTCCTCTCCCCGGACAATGTCTTCGAGTTCGCGCAGTGTGCCGATAACACCTTCATCCGCTTCATCGGGCATCGCTGCCTCCTCAAACGAAATGATCAAGCCATCGGGTAAACAACGGCCTGGATGAAGTGCGCGGTCGGCTTCACGACATATTCAGCGTACCCGGCTGCCCGGGAAGTGTCAGGGGCTCATGGAAACCCAAGGAAAGCAGCAGCGGCGGCGGTCAGAAGTGGGTGAGGCAGTGCGTCGATCTTTCGACGGCGAACAGGTGCCGGGCCTTCAGCGATGAGCCTAGAGTGTTCTCCCCGACCCGTCCCGCAGCCGTCAGGGTGACCGGACAAACGGCGCCCAGGTAGATCGAGGACAGGGCCGAAACGTCCAGGGACAAATCTGCCCTGGCACCTTCCGGGAGGCGTTCGACGACGGCCTGGCCGCCGTCGACATCAAGGGCGAAAGTTCCTGCAGTGAGGCCGAGGGGGTCGTGGACTTCGAGGACCAGCCGGCCGTCCGCCGGGTAGTGCCTGGCCTCCAGCGCCTTGGGGACGTCGAGAATGCGGAGCCACAGCATATCCCGGCTGTCCGAGGAAGCGATGCAGCGGGGGTCAGTGAGGGCCCATGCCAGTGGATCGTCAAGCGGCGCCTCAGCCCAGGAGACGCGCTCCACGAGATCGATGGCAGCGAGGAACTGCCACAGCTCCAGGTACGCGCTGTTTCCTGCCGCCACCAGGTCAACCACTTCCACCGTGTAGGGCTCCGTGTCCCATCCCAGGAACTTGTAGGAGACGTAACCGTCCACTGTTCCATCTTTTGAATAGTGGAGGGCCACCTTAATGGCCGCGTCCTCCTTGCCGTCCCGGCCAAGCGACCCCGATGCCAGCTGCCGGGACCACTCCTGCCGGCTGATCGAACCCGGCGTGAGCCGGTGCACGCGGTCAAAAACCTCAGGGGCCACCTGCAGCAGGACCTTCGGGTCTGCGATCTCGACACTGCCCGCAGGCTGGTGCCGGAGGCTGAACCGCGCCGTGGTGTCCACGGCGACCTTGCGCTCGAAGCTGGCCACACCGTACCCGAAACGGCCGTAAATGGTTCCTTCGGAGGCGGTGAGGGCCGCCATCGCGACGCCGTCCTCCCGGGCCAGGCGCAGGTCCTCGCTCATCAGCCGGCGCAGGAGGCCGCGCCGGCGGTGCGAAGTGCGGACTGTCACGGCCGTGACCAGCTGGCTTTCAAGGGTCCGGCCGAAACCGATATTGAGGCTCTTCCGGAAGGTGGCAAAGGTCGCCACCGGAACGTCGGCCGGCAACGAGGACGGTGCCACCTGTCCCGTCTGGTAGGCGCCGGTCAACATCCGGCCGTCAATTTCGTAGGTGGCCATGGACCTTGCCACGTGTTCCGGTGTCCGGGTGGACTCGTGGAACCCGAAGGCCACGGCCCGGGCCCAGGCGGCCGCTTCCGCATAGCCGTCCTTGCCTTCGGACACCGCAGGGAATCGCCGGATCTCATAGTTACCGCTCAGTTCAGCCACCCGTCCGAGCCTAGCCAATAAGTCCCCCGTCCAGTACCCGGCGCCTTCCAGTGCCCGCGAAAGCCTAGTGCCCGGCGTCGTACCAGCTGGGGCCGACGCCGATCTGGACCTCCAGCGGAACGCTGAGGTCCGCGGCGGCGCCCATCTGGTCGGTGACCAGCTTCTCCACCGCTGCGCGCTCCCCTGCGGCGACTTCCAGCACCAGTTCGTCATGGACCTGCAGCAGCATCCGGGACTTGAGGCCCTGGGACTGGAGCTCGGCGTGGACGCCGAGCATGGCCCGTTTGATGATGTCCGCAGCCGAGCCCTGGATGGGGCTGTTAAGCGCGATCCGTTCGGCGTTTTCCCGGAGCTGCCGGTCCGTGCTGGTCAGGTCGGGCAGGTACCGCCGGCGTCCCTCGATGGTTGCCGTGTAGCCATCCACGCGGGCCTGGTCCACCACGCCGCGCAGGTAGTCGCGGACCGCGCCGAACCGGTCGAAGTAGTCCTTCATGAGGCTGCGTGCCTCGTCCACCGAGATCTCCAGCTGCTTGGACAGGCCGAAGGAGGTCAGCCCGTAGGCGAGGCCGTAGGACATGGCCTTCACCTTGGAGCGCATGGCGCTGGTGACTTCCCCGGTGGGGACGTGGAAGATGTTCGAGCCCACGAACCGGTGCAGGTCCTCCCCGTCCTTGTACGCCTGGATCAGGCCGGCATCACCGGAGAGGTGGGCCATGATGCGCATTTCGATCTGCGAATAATCCGCGGAGAGCAGGCATTCGTACCCGTCGCTGACCACGAAGATCCCGCGGACCCGGCGGCCCTCCTCGCTGCGGATGGGGATGTTCTGGAGGTTGGGGTTGTTGGACGAGATCCGCCCCGTCGCCGCAACGTTCTGGGCGTACGTGGTGTGGATCCGGCCGTCCTCCGCCACCGACTTCTTCAGCGACTCCAGCATTTGGCGCAGCTTGGATGCTTCACGGTGGGCCATGAGCTGGACCAGGAACTCGTGACCCGTTTTGTCCAGGAGGTTTTTCAAGGAGGCGGCATCGGTGGTGTAGCCGGACTTGATCTTTTTGGTCTTGGGCAGCTGGAGTTCCTCGAACAGCACGGTCTGCAGCTGTTTGGGTGAACCGAGGTTGACCTCGTGGCCAATCGCCGCGAACGCCTGCTCCTGGGCATTGTCAATGACCCTGGAAAGGTCAGCGAGCTGCTCGTCCATCCTGGCCATGTCGATGCCGATGCCGGCAAGCTCCATGTCAGCCAGCACACGGCTGACCGGAAGTTCGAGCGTGGAGAGCAGTTCCTCGGCGCTGCGCTCCTTCAGTTCCGCTGCAAAGAAGCGGCTCAGTTCAAGCACGACGGCGGCGGCCTGCACCAGCGCCCCCGCGGCGGCTTCGTCGTCGCCGTCGAAGGACAGTTCCAGCTGGCCGGCCTTGGCAGTGGCGGCGGGGATGCCCACGTTGAGGTGGTGCTGGGCGAGTTCGGCGAGCTCGTACGTGCGCCGGTCCGGCTCGATAAGGTAGCCGGAGATGGAGGTGTCATCCACCACGCCTTCGAGCTCCAGTCCCCGGGAGGACAGGGCCTTCAGCGCGGCCTTAAACCCGTGCATCACCTTGGGCGATTCGGGGTCGCGGAGCCAGCCGGCCAGGACGTTTTCCGCCTCGGCGTCCTGGCTGCTGAGATCGATGTAGGCGGCGGCGCCGTCCCGGACGATGGCCAGGCCGGCGGCGTCCTCGCCGATCCGCCCGGGAACCAGGTCCACGGCGAGGGCGGACCGCTGGCCGGCACCTGCCGCCAGGAATGCGGCGAGCTCCGCGGCCCCCGCGGGTGTGGTGAAGTCGGGGGTCTCGATGCTCGCCCGCTCGGGCGCGGGGGTGTCGTCGTCGCCATAGAGGGCAAAGAGCCGGCCCCTGATGGCCTTGAATTCGAGCTGGTCGAAGAGATCCTCAAGGGCGGCCTGGTCAGGGCGGGGCTGGTACAGGTCATCCAGGGTTACCGGAAGTTCAAGGTCCGGGAGGAGCCTGTTCAACCGGCGGTTGCGCTTCACGGACTCGACATTCTCGCGCAGCGCGTCTCCCACCTTTCCGCCGATGGAATCCAGGTTTTCCAGGACGCCTTCAAGCCCGCCGTAAAGGTTGATCCATTTGGCGGCAGTCTTGGGACCCACGCCGGGCACGCCCGGCAGGTTGTCGGCCGTCTCCCCCACCAGTGCGGCGAGGTCCGAATACCGGTCCGGGCTGACGAAGTACTTCGCCTCAATGGCCGCGGCGTCCATCCTGGGGATGTCGCTGACGCCCTTCTTGGGGTAGAGCACAAAAACGTGGTCCGTGATCAGCTGGAACGCGTCCCGGTCACCGGAAACCAGCAGAACTTCGAAGCCGGCCTTTTCGCCCATGGCGGCAAGGGTGGCAAGAATGTCGTCAGCCTCGTAGCCGGGCATTGCGATGGTCTTGATGCCCCAGGCCTGCATCACCTGCGCGATGAGATCGATCTGGTTGTTCATCTCGCGGGGGGTCTCGTTGCGGCCGCCCTTGTATTCGCTGTATTCGGCCTTGCGGTGGGTGGTCTCATCCGAGACGTCGAAGGCGACGGCGATGTGCGTGGGCTGCTGTTCCTTGATGAGGTTGATCAGCATGGAGGTGAAGCCGTGGATGGCGTTGGTGTGCTGCCCGTTCGCCGTGGAGAACTTGTCCGCGGGCAGTGCAAAAAAGGCGCGGAAGGCCATCGAATGTCCATCCAGGACCAGCAGCCGCGGCTGGCCGGTGATGGGAACGACGGGTGCGGCCGTTGCTGAAACCGATCCGCCGGCCGGGGTTTGTGCCTCGTCCTGATCTGCAGGGTCTTGAAGGGCAGAGGAGCCCTCCGGGGAAGCGTCCTCCTGCAGGACGTCGGACGGGAAAGGGGCCGGTTTGGTTGTTTCACTCACAGATGCCAGCCTAGTTGCCATGATGGACAATTTCACGCCCGGCCCCTTCGCCGGGGAGCTCACTGCCGCAGGAGTCCCGGAGCACCTGCACGGCTGGCTTGGCCAATTCGGGATTGGCGCCCTGGTGGTGAAAATGGGGATCCGTTTCCTGGAGATGAGCCCTGCGCGGACGGTGGCCACCATGCCGGTGGAGGGGAACACGCAGGTGGCCGGCATCCTTCACGGCGGCGCCCACGTGGTGCTGGCGGAAACGCTTGGTTCATTTTCGGCCGGTATGCACGCGGGTCCTGGCCGCCATGCAATGGGCATCGAGGTCAGCGCCACCCACCACCGTTCCATCTCAGGCGGCACCGTGACCGGAACCTGTACGGCCATCCACCTTGGCCGGACTCTGGCAACGCACCAAATCGTGATGACGGATGAGCAGGGCCGCCGGCTGTCCACCGCCCGCATCACCAACATGATCCGGGACAACGCGGCGCCTTCGAAGGGCTGAGGCGCGGAACGGACCCCGTCCGACGCCCCATCACCTTCCGCATGAAATTTTCGAACGCGCCATCACCTTCCGCAGCTCCACCGCGGGATGTGATGGGGCGTCATCCCAAAACGCACGGGAGGTGATGGGGCGTCTTCCCAAAACGCACGGGAGGTGATGGGGCGTCATCCCAAAACGCACGGGAGGTGATGGGGCGTCTTCCCAAAACGCACGGGAGGTGATGGGGCGTCTTCCCAAAACGCACGGGAGGTGATGGGGCGTCTCAACCACCGGGGTTCGACGGGCTCAGCTGCCGCTGCCCTTCAGCAGGTACCGCAGCTCAATAATGCCTCTGCCCATGGCGCGCGAAGCAGTCAGCTCAAGTGGCGGCGTCGGGCCTGCCAACGGCAAGAGCTGCTTGCCGCTTCCCAGGACCACGGGGATGACGGAGAGGATGAGTTCATCCAGCAGGCCGGCGTCGGCGAACTGGGCAGCGAGGTCTCCACCGCCCACCACCCAGACGTTCTTGCCGCCCGCGTCGGCTTTGAAGTCCGCGATGAACTCGCTGATGTTCCCGCGGACAAACGTGATGTCCGCCCCGTCAGGCGCCACGTACTCGTGCCGGGTGAAGACGTAGCTGGGCGTGCCAGGGTAGGGCCAGTTTCCGGGCTGGTGCTCCATAAGCCAGGTGTAGGTGCCGCCGCCCATCACAATGCAGCCCACGCCAGCCATAAAAGCCTCGTAGCTTTCCATGCCGCCCTCGAAACCGTCGAACTGCAGGAGCCAGTCAAGGTCGTCCGTGGGGGTGGCGATAAAACCGTCGAGGGATGCGGCGACAAAGTACTGGATCCGTGACATGGCTCAAGCCTAGCCATGTGCCGCGGCCTGGCCAACGGCCCGGGAGGCTGTCGCTTTGGGTGCTGGCGGAGTCTAGCGGGAGAAGTACGGAATGATCAGGTAGAGCCCGAAGAGGACGGCCAGCCCGCACAGGCCAAAGCAGGCATAGGCCAGTGAACGTTTCAGGCCCGGCGAGGTCTGCTGCGCATCACCGGCGATGGCAGTCAGCCTGACGCCAAGCGAGTAGAGGACCACCACGGTCACTGCGGCCGCCAGGGTGGCTCCGGCCACGGTCAGCAGTTCCAACCACTTCATCGCTGGGCATCCTTCGTCTCGACGGGTTCGGCTTCTACCGGGGCCTTCTTATCGGCTTGCGCTTCAGCCGGGGCTTTCGTTTCGGCTTTCGCTTTCGCGTCAGCGGGCGCTTCTGCCTTGGCTTTCGCTTTGGCTTCGGCCTTGGCCTTCGCCTTGGCTTCTGCACGGGCCCGTGCCATCGCCTTCTTCTTGGCGAAGCGGACGGCCTGGCCCACTTCCTCGACCTCGACGGCGTTGTGGTGGCCTACGGCGGACTTGCGTGAGTAGAAGAACATGAAGAGGACGGCACCGGTACCAGCGATGGCGGCGATCAGGACGCCCACTATCCCGGTCTTGACCAGCAACGCGGTAAGCGCACCCACGACCCCTGCAGCGGGAAGGGTGAAGAGCCACCCGAGGGCGATCTTGCCCACCATGCCCCAGCGCACCGTGGTTCCCTTGCGGCCCATACCTGAACCGATCACGGAGCCGGACGCAACCTGCGTGGTGGAGAGCGCGAAGCCGAGGTGCGACGATGCCAGGATGGCGGAGGCGGTGCTGGTTTCAGCAGCGAAGCCCTGGGCGGGCTTCACTTCGGTAAGGCCCGAACCCATGGTCCGAATGATGCGCCAGCCTCCGGCGTAGGTGCCGATGGCGATCGCGAGGGCGCAGGCTCCGATTACCCAGAAACTGGGGGCCGGAGCCGGGCGCCTGCGTACCGGCTGCAATCAGCACCAGCGTGATGATGCCCATCGTCTTCTGGGCGTCATTGGTGCCGTGCGCCAGCGCCACCAGGCTTGAGGTGAAGATCTGGCCGGTCCGGAAGCCGCCGCGCTTCTGCGTCAGTTTGCTGCCGGTTTCCGGGTCGTGGCGCGAAGTCAGTGCATAGGCGAGGCGGGTGCAGAGGTAGGCAGCGGCCCCGGCGATGACCGGCGCAAAGATCGCCGGCAGGATGACCTTCTGGAGCAGGGTCTCAAGATTGATCGAGTTGAACCCGATGCCCGCTATGGCCGCGCCGATCAGGCCGCCGAACAGTGCGTGGGAGGAACTCGACGGAAGGCCCTTCAACCAGGTGATCATGTTCCACAGGACGGCCCCCATGAGGCCCGCGAAAATAATGTCCGGTGTGATCTGCACGCCGCCAGAGCCTTCACGGATGATGCCGCCGGAGACCGTTTTCGCCACTTCCGTGGACAGGAAGGCGCCCACCAGGTTCAGGATGGCTGCCAGGGCCACGGCTGTCTTCGGTTTGATCGCACCCGTGGCGATGGGCGTGGCCATCGCGTTCGCGGTGTCGTGGAAACCGTTAGTGAAGTCGAAAAATAGTGCCAGTGCTATAACCAGCGCCACCATGAAGGTGATATCCACCTGTTGCCCAATCTGCAGAGTCGACGTTCAGCAGTTTCTTTCCCCGGCTGCCTTGCACAGCATAATTCACCAGCTGTTCGCTTGGAATGACCTGCGGCGCGCTAAACAGCCGGCGTGAAACCTTATCGATCGTACGCGTCCGCGGCAGGAGGTCAAAACACCGGCTGTCCGAGAAAGGAGCTGACTGCTTCAAGCTCCGACGGCGAGATCCCCCGCCTGGGATCCGGTGAAACAGCCAGCAGCCGGTGGCCCATGACCCGGGCCCAGGCCTGGGCTTCGGCCTCGTACGCGAGCTGGTCATCCACCCAGGCGACGGCGTCGGGCGCGGTTCGCTCCACATCGTCCTGGATGGCTTGGAGCTTCCACCAACCGGCGCCGCTTCCGGCCCCTTCCGCCGTCAGGTGCGGCCAGCGGCCGCCCTCCAGCCCGATCGCCGGGCAGAGGTACTGCGGCGCCAGTTCCTCCCAGCTGGTGAGCCAGACGCACCGCAGTTCCCCGGCCGCCGCCAGGCTGTTGAGTCCCCTAACAAGTTCGGGCGCGTACGCCACGCGCAACAGGCCGGCAGCAGCGCGCCGCCACGCGGTTCCCCAGCCGTTGCGCCCTTCCGGACCAAAGGGACAGACGACGCCGTCAACGTCGAGATAGAGCGTACGGCGGGCCACGGTTCCTCCCCGGCTATCAGCCGTGCCGGGAATCCGAGGGCCGCACGCCGGGGTCGAGCATGGGGGCGATTTTGCCCTCGAGTGCTGCTGTCATGTCCGCCGCTGATGCCGGCCGCAGCCCGTCGGCTTCCCGCTTGGCACGCAGGAAGGCCACGGTGAGGGGTTCGCGGACATCTGTCATGAGCGGGAAGTCGATCAGTTTGCCGACGTCGAGCTCGTACTCCAGCCGGCGTTTGTTGGTGGCGTCGTGGGCGGCCAGCAGAGTCTCGACGTCGGCCGTTGAGGCGTTCTCCGCCACATGCGCCTGGTTTCGGAGCTTGTACAGCTCCACCTTCCGCTGGTGCCTCCGGTCGCCGGCCTTGCGCCATGAATTTGCCCAGTGGCCTGCCAGCGCGCTCATCGGGAAAACGAGCCACCATTTGTCGGCGAGGAAATCAAAGAGGGACTCCACGCGTACATCGTCGCACTGCGTGGCGTCCCTCCTCAAGGAAACACGGGCGGGCCCCGCCCGGCTGCCGGATTACGGAGTTGGGGCCGCCTGCTGATTGTTGACGTTAATGAGCCAGGCCACCCCGTAACGGTCGGTGCACATCCCGAAGATGTCGCCCCAGGGAGCCTGTTCCATCGGCACTGTGACGGTGCCGCCTCCGCCACTGAGTTTGTCGTAGTAGCCGCGCAGTTCCGCCTCGTCATCGCCACTGAGGGAGACGGAGATGGACGAGCCTGCGCTGAACTCCATGCTGTTCGGAGTGTCCGCACCCATCAGCACCAGGCCCTGCGTGGTGGTCAGCATGCCATGCATGATCTTTTCGGCTTCCGCCGGGTCCTCGCTGGCCTGGAACTCGCCAAAAGTGCTGAGCGTGAGCTCACCGCCGAACACCGACTGGTAGAAGTTCATGGCTTCCCGGGCATCGTCACGGAAGCTCAGGTAGGGGTTGAGGGTGGTGGGCATGGCTGGATCTCCTTGAGTTTGTACTGGAAGGAATGGAACCAGACAACATCCTGCCCCAAGGGCAGCCCTCTGGGTAGGGGGCATGGCCTCCGGTTTCCCCCGATTCAGGGAACGAAGCGGTACCCGATTCCGGGTTCAGTCAGCAGGTGGCGGGGGTTGCCGGGGTCGGCTTCCAGTTTTCTGCGGAGCTGCGCCATGTAAACGCGCAGGTAGTTGGCTTCCTTCTGGTAGGCGGGCCCCCAGGCATGCGCCAGCAACTGTTGCTGGGTGATGAGGCTTTTCGGATTCCGCACGAGGATTTCGAGGATGTTCCACTCCGTGGGCGTAAGCCGGACCGCGTTTCCGTCGCGGAGCACCTGCCGGTGCACAAGGTCTACTGTGAAGCCGGACGATGCCACCACAGGGGCAGAATCGGGTCCGGGGACGCGCCGGAGCAGCGCCCGGAGCCGGGCCAGGAGTTCGTCCAGTCCGAAAGGCTTGGTGATGTAGTCGTCGGCGCCGGCATCGAGTGCCCCCACCTTGTCCGATGATCCGTGGCGCGCGGACAGGACCAGCACCGGGACCGAGCTCCACCGGCGAAGATCACCGAGGACGTCTGCGCCGTCCATGTCCGGCAGTCCGAGGTCCAGGACCACCACGTCCGGCACGTTGCGGCCGGCAGCGAGCAGGGCGGATGCCCCGTCCGCCGCGGTTTCCACGCCGTAGCCATGCGCCGCCAGTGTGATGCGCAGTGCCTTCAGCAGGTGGGGGTCGTCATCCACCACGAGGATTTTGGCACCACTGTGCGGCTCGGTTTCGTCAGCCTTGGGCTCGTGCCGTCCGGTCACTTCAACACCGTCCCGGTGCCCTGGATGGTCTCCGCGCCGGGGGCAATGCTCCCGGCAATACCGGGGCTGCCGGTGGAGAGCGGCAGGCGGATGATCATTGTCAGTCCTCCCCCTGGAGTCGCCTCGGCCGTGAGGGTTCCCCGCATCGCCTGGACGAAACCCTGGGCGACGGCGAGTCCGAGGCCCAGCCCGCTGGCATGGGGCAGGTCGTCCGCCCGCTGGAATGGCCTGAACATGTCCAGCACCTTCCGCTCGGGGACGCCGGGGCCATGGTCGGCGATGCGGAGTTCACCGCACGGGTGTCCTCCGGCCGTCACGCCGGCGAGCCCGTCCGCCGTCGTGGTTATTGCCACTCCTGAACCCGGCGCATGTTTGAGCGCGTTCTCAAGGATGTTCGCGATGACCCGTTCCAACAGCCCGCGGTCAGCCTCCACGGGCGGCAGGTTGGCCGGTAGGGCTACCGTTATGGCACCCTCCGGAAGTCCGCGCAGGGCCCCATCAATGACCTCGCCCCACCGGACCGGCCCCAGCAGCGGCTCCACAGACCGGGCAGTAATCCGCGACATGTCCAGCAGGTTCCCCACCAGCAAATCGAGCCGGTCAGTGCAGGCATCGATGGTTTCGAGCAACTCCCGCTGTTCAGCCGGAGTGTAGGCAACGCCATTTTGCAGGAGCCCGCCGGCCGCCAGTTTGATCCCGGCCAGTGGCGTACGCAGGTCGTGGGACACGGCCTGCAAGATGGCGGTGCGCATGGTGTTCCCTTCGGCGAGCCGCAGGATTTCGTGCCGGCTGGCCTCCAGCTGCCGGCGTTCCAGCTGTGCCTTGACGTGCACCGCGAAGGCGCCCAGCAGCCTCCGACCTGACGGCGGGACCTCCCGGCCGAACAGGACCAGCCAGGTCACGGGATCCACCTGGACGGTGGTGGTCCCCGGAACGCCGCCGTCGTCCTGCGTTCCATCCTGCCAGCCGGATATATCACCGGCGCCGGCCAGCAGGAGCGGCCGGTGCCCTGAATCCGGGTGCCCCGAATCCTGCTCGCCCGCCGCTGGAAGGTTGCTGACGACGGCGGCCCCGGAGGCGCCGAAGGCATCCAGGGCTTCCGCGAGCAGCCCGTGCAGGGTGTCCTCCGACCGGGAGGCACCCAGGGCAAGATCACCCAGGGTGGCGGCTTCGGCCTGTGCCCGGGAGGCCTCCTTGGAACGCCGTGCAGATCCGTCCACCACCCCCGCCACCGCCACCGAGACGCCGACAAAAACGGCCAGCGACAGGAGGTCCTGGGGGTCGTGGATGGCGAGGTCGCCAAGGGGCGGAGTGGAAAAATAGTTCACCAGCAGGCTGCTCCACAGCGCACCGGCAACGGCCGGCCACAGTCCGCCTGCCAGGGATACTGCCACTGCGCCCGTGAGCTGGATCAGCACCGCGGTAGCCACACTGTGCTCGAACATGGCCAGGAGGAGCTGCAACAAGGGCGGAAGGACCGCGGCGAGGGCAAACCCGAACCCGGTCCGCACCCTGCCCAGTTCGGTGCGCCTCCCCCGGCCGCCGGAATGCCTGACAAGGGGCACCACCTGGACATCAATGTCCGCTGCTTCCCGCACCACCCTGGCGTCCACGCCCAGGCGGAAGGGGGCCGTGATCCGGTGGCGGCGCGACTGTCCCACGATGACGTGGGAGGCCCGTACCGAGCGGGCGAACTCCACCAGGGCGCGGGCGACATCAGACGCCGACACGGTGTGATAGCTGCCGCCCAGGTCCTCAACCAGCCCGCGCTGGGCTTGGAGTGCCTGCGGGGACTCTGCCCGGGTGCCTGCCGGGGTTCGTACGTGGACGGCGAGCAGCTCGCCGCCGTCGCCCCGGTGGAGAAGCCTCGCGGCACGGCGCACCAGGAGTTCCCCGTCGTCGTCGCCCTGGAGGCCAACGACGATCCGTTCCATACCCATGAGCCACATTCTCCCACCCTGGTGCTGGCGGCGGTGACGCTGCCGGGCGGCTGCTCCGGCAAGGAAGTGGTGCGGCGGGCCCGGCAGGGAACGTAGGCTCGGGTGCATGGCCAGATACTTTGATGTTCATCCCCAGGATCCGCAGCCCCGGGCCATTGCCCAGGCAGTGCGCATAGTGCTCGACGGCGGACTGATCGCCTACCCGACTGACTCCTGCTACGCGCTGGGGGCCCAGTTGGGCAACAAGGACGCCCTGGACCGGATCAGGAACATCCGCAGACTTGACGATAAACACCATTTCACACTGGTCTGCAAGGACTTCGCACAGCTGGGGCAGTTCGTGAACATTGGCAATGATGTTTTCCGCAGCATCAAGTCCGTGACGCCCGGAAGCTACACCTTTATCCTCCCGGCCACCAAGGAGGTCCCGCGGCGCCTGCTGCACCCCAAGAAAAAGACCGTGGGCGTCAGGATCCCGGACAACAGGGTGGTCCAGGCCCTGCTGGCAGAGCTCGGTGAGCCGCTGCTTTCAAGCACGCTGCTGTTGCCGGACGAGGAGGACCCGCTGACCCAGGGCTGGGAGATCAAGGAGCGGCTGGACCACCAGGTGGACGCGGTGATCGACGCCGGCGACTGCGGAGCGGAGCCCACCACGGTGGTGGATTTCTCCAGTGGCGTGGCCGAGGTTGCCCGCCGAGGAACCGGGGACCCGTCCCGCTTCGAATAGCCCGTTAGTCCTGCTTCCGGGCGCGACTGGGCTGGACCCTGGGCGGTTCGCCGGGCATCTTCGGGTAATCCGGCGGGAAGGGCATTTCTTCCAGGCCCGCCTTCAGGTCGCGGTCCCACCACTCGAGCAGGGTATCGATGGAGCCAGGCTTCTTGTGCATGTCCGCCCAGGGGTCGCCCACGGTTTTGAGCCGGTCGGGGACGGTGAGGATGGTGAAGTCCTTGGGGTCCGCGGTCTCCAGCTCGTCCCAAGTGATGGGGCACGATACCGAGGCGTGCGGCAGAGCCCGGGGGCTGTAGGCGCCGGCGATGGTGCGGTCGCGGTTGGCCTGGTTGAAGTCCAGGAAGACGCGTGTTCCACGTTCTTCCTTCCACCACGCGGTGGTGACCTTCTTCGGCATCCTGCGCTCCACTTCCCTGGCGGCAGCGATGACCGCATGCCGCACGTCCAGGAACTCGCGGGTGGGCTCGATCGGCGCGTACACGTGCAGCCCCCGGTTGCCTGAGGTCTTAATAAAGCAGGTAAGCCCGGCTTCGGCCAGGACTTCCTTCAAGACCAGCGCGGCCGGAACGGCATCGCCAAAATCCGTCCCCGGCTGCGGATCAAGGTCAATGCGCAGCTGGTCCGGATTGTCGGTGTTCGCCGCGCGGGAGGGCCACGGGTGGAAGACCACCGTGTTCATCTGGACCGCCCACACGGCTGCGGCGGGCTCGTCCAGGATCAGCATGGGATGTGAGCGGGCGCTCGGAAAAACCACTTTTTGGGTCCGTATGAAGTCCGGCGTTCCCTTGGGCGGATTCTTGGAGAAAAACATCTCGCCCTCGACGTTGTCCGAGTACCTCTGCAATGCCACCGGCCGGTCACCGTTGGCCGTGATGAACGCTTCTCCCACGTCGCAGATGTAACGCGCCAGGTCCAGTTTGGTGAGACCCAGGTCCGGCCAAAGGACCCGGCTGGGACTGGAAATGCGCATCTCGCGCCCGCCGTCGGGGCCCGGCACAGTAATGGTGGTCTGTTCGCTCGCCATGGGGACAACGTACACCCCGGCTGTGGAAACCGGACAGATTTCGGCCTCCCGGTCCGGCATGATGGAGGGATGCCAGTCCCGGAAGTGCCCCTGACCGTTACGGTGGGCGACGTCACCGTCACCGCCGCCTACGCCCGCCCCGACAATCCGTCCGCCACAGTGGTGGTGGCCCACGGTGCCGGCGCCGGGATGGAGCACCCGTTCCTGACGGGGTTCACAGCAGCACTGAACGGGCTCGGCGTTGCGACGCTGCGGTTCAACTTCCCCTACCGGGAAGCGGGCAGGAAGTTTCCGGACCGTCCGCCCGCAGCCATCACCGCCTGGCGTGGTGCCATGGCCGCGGCGGCGCAGGAGGCGGCGAAGCATCAGGACACGGGTCCGCTCTGGGCGGCAGGCAAATCCTTCGGCGGCCGGATGGCCTCCATGGCTGTAGCCGACGGTATGGAAGCCGCCGGGCTGGTGTACCTGGGCTATCCCCTGCATCCACCGGGAAAACCGGAAAAGCTGCGGGACGAGCACCTGTACGGGCTGGCCACCCCCATGCTGTTCCTCCAGGGCGGCCGTGACACGTTCGCCACCCCGGAGATCCTCGAGGACGTGGTGTCCCGCATCGGTCCCCATGCCGTCCTCCAGTGGGTGGAGGGAGCCGACCACTCATTCGCCGTCGCCGGCATGAAACGCCCGCCAGCAGAGGTTGGCGCTTCACTGGCCCGGCCGGTGGCCGCCTTTATGCAGGACCAGTCCTGACACAGGGCGCTCCCGGTGGGGCTATGCGCTGACACCGGCCTGGCCAGGGGAAAGCCGGGCTATGCTGCTGCTTCCTCGTGCCACCAGCCCTCCCAGGCGGCGGAGGTCAGGCGGCCTTCGGGAAACTCGCTGGTTCCGCCGGCACCATTGTGGGACCGGCCGTCTTCATTGCGCCGGCCGTCGAGCAAAAGGTTAAGGCTGTTCAAGAGAAACATCTTTACGTCCTTCCGTGTCTGATAAGGACCACTCTGTCCAGGTAGGAACGAGCCTAACCGGGGCATGTTTCAGCCCATCGACGTGACGTTTCGGGTGTGTATCTTACTTCTCACGTAGCCTGAAGCAGCCGGCTAGGCGTGCGCCGGAACCAGCTACTGACGCCGTTTGACGCGTGCGGTTGCGGTTGCCGACCAGGGATCTTCAGGCCAGGGGTGCTTGGGATAGCGACCGCGCATTTCGGCCCGGACCTGGGTGTAGGGGCCGGACCAGAACGATGTGAGATCGTCGGTGACGGCAAGGGGCCGCCGGGCCGGTGACAGCAGGTGGAACAGGACCGGTACGCGGCCGCCGAGGAGCCGGGGCGTCTCTGCCCACCCGAAGCATTCCTGGAGTTTGACGGCCACCACCGGGCGGGCTGTTTCATCTGCAACCTCCGGGTACTCGATCCTGATCCGCGACCCACTGGGTACTTCGAGCCATTCCGGCGCCAGGTCAACGAGCTTGGCGGCTTCGGGCCAGGGCAGCAGCCGCCGGAGCGGGTTGGTCAGATCGATGGAACCTGCGGCCGCCCCGCCGGCGAGCTGTTCCAGCTCCGGGCCCAGCCACTCCTGGAGCTGCAGCAGCAGGGACTGGTCCGAGACATCCGGCCACGGCGCGCCTACTCCGCGGTGGATGAAGGCGAGCCGACGCCGCAGCGCATCGGCCGCCGTCGACCATTCCAGGACTCCGAGGCCTTCCTTCTCCAAAGCCCCGGCGACGGCGGCCCGCCCCTCCGCCGGCGACGGCCGGACGGGGGTGGAGGCCAGGATGATTGCCCCGAGGCGCCGCACCCTCCGCGCGGAAACCCGCCCGCCGGCAAACCGTGCCTCGACCGCCTCGGCCAGAAGGTGCGAAGCGGCGGCTTCCGCGAGGTCTGATGTCAACGGCGCGGCCGAGCGGATCACGGCACCGGTACCGGCGGAATCCCTGCCCTCGGCCCGGGTTACTTCCGCCACGGCCAGCCATTCCTGGCCGGACAAGGAACTGCCCGCCGGCAACCCTGCGCGGGTTCCGGAGGACAGCAGATAGCGGTTCGGTGCCCCGCCGGCCACGAGGCGCGCCACCCGGTCCGGGAAGGCGAGTGCGACGACGGCACCCACCACCGCGGCGCCGGTCACCGGCGACGGCAAGGCGGGAGAATCGGAGAGCGGGCCTCGTTGCGCCAGGGCCGCAAGGCGGCGGGTGTCCTCCGCCCAGCGCCGGCCAGCGGCTCCTGGCTCATTCCGCAACTGTGACAGGAGGCGGGTGAGGTCAGCACCGGGGGCGCGGTGGTCGCCCGAAACCAGGGCCACTGCTTCCGCTGCGGCCAGCTGACCGGCGGTGGCCGCTCCGTCCAGCAGTGCCCGGCCCAGGCGGGGATCCGCCGGAATGGTTGCCAGGAGCCGTCCCATGCCGGTGGCGTGGCCGTCCTCGGCCACAGCGCCAAGTTCGCGCAGAACCTCCACTGCGTCGTCCATGGCCTGCAGTGGAGGTTGGTCCGGAAGGGCGAGGCCAACACCCCGCGGAGAACCCCAGGCCGCGAGTTGGAGTGCGGCTCCGGTCAGGTCTGCCACCTTGATTTCCGGCGTCACGTGGGCGGGTGCCGCAGCGTAGGCCTGCTGGTCATAACACCGCACCACACGCCCGGGACCCTGACGGGCCGCGCGGCCGGCGCGTTGATCAGCCGAGGCGCGGGAACAGGAGACCGTAACCAGGCCGCTCATGCCCCTTCCGGCGTCGCGGCGCGGTTCCCGCGTCAGGCCGGAATCGATGACCAGCCGGACACCCGGAACTGTGAGGGAGGACTCGGCGAGATCGGTGGAGACGATGGCCCTGGGTTTTCCGCCGGGCAGCCGCCCGGAAACGGCCCGGTCCTGTTCAGCCGCTGCCGCCTGCCCATGGAGTTCCATGACGTCAACGCTGCTTCCCAGACGCCCCCCCAGATCGGCCGCCACACGGGAAACTTCCCTCGCGCCGGGGAGGAAAATGAGGGCGTCGGTCGAGCTGTCGTCGCTGAGGGCGCGGGTGAGCTCCTCCGCAGCAGTCCGCGCCACGTGGTCCAGGAAGGCGGGCGTCACTCCCCTGCCGTCAAGCCGCGGTCCTGCGGCCGGCCGCCAGTCGGTCTGCAGGGAGTACAGGGCCGAGGGGCAGTCCACCACGGGAGCCGGGGACCCGCCGTCGTCCGGCCCGCCGACGTCAGTGGAAAGCAGTGCCGCAAACCGCGGTGCGTCCAGTGTGGCGGACATGGCGACGACGGTGAGGTCACCCCGCAATTCCCTGACCTCGGCGAGCATGCCCACCAGAAGATCTGTTTCCAGGCCGCGTTCGTGGACCTCATCCAGAACCACCGCAGCCACGCCCTCGAGTCCGGGGTCAGCCAGCAGGCGGCGCAGCAGGATGCCGGGTGTGACAAATTCGACGACGGTTCCCGGCCCCGCCTGCCGCTCGCCGCGGACGGAATATCCGACGCGGCTGCCTAGCTGGCTGCCGTCCAGCACGGCGAGACGCCTGGCGGCCGCCCTGGCAGCTACGCGGCGGGGTTGCGTGACGACGACCCGCCCGTGGCTGTGCACCGGGAGGTTTGCGAGCAGCGGCGGGACGAGCGTGGTTTTACCCGTGCCTGGCGGTGCCTGCACTACTGCCGCCCGGCCGGCCCCGCCACCCAGCGCCCGGGTGAGGGCAGCCAGCGAGGCCGCGAAGGTCAGCGCCGGCACCAATGACGGCCAGGTCAAAGGGTTTGCCGGCGACCGGCTGTTGCTGCCTGCCCGGAGAAGTCATCCGTCCATTGTGCCCGGACTGCAGCTAGGGTTTCGCTTTTCCCTTCGCCTTGCCCTTGGCTTCGTTGGCCGGGTCCGGCGGGACCGGGCCTGGCAAGACCGGTTCCGGCTGGACCACAGACGGGGCCGGGACAACGGTGGACTGTTCAGGTTCGGCCGGGGATGGCTCTTGCGGTTGCGCCGGCGCATCGGGTGTGGATGCATCTGATGCGGTTGCCGCCGGGACGCCGGCTGCCGATACTGCAGCAAGCTGGGTGATGTCTGCCCGCACGTCCGCGACTGCGGCTTCGATTCCCCGGTAGCGGGACAGGGAAATCAAGCCTTGGCTGGCAGCGTCGTCCAGGTCCTTCTCCAGCGCGTCCAGTGCCGCGAGGGCGCCGTCCATCCTGTTTTCTGCTGCCGCCTGGCTGATGTTCAGGACCCTGATCTGCAGGCCCCGAAGCGTCCCCTCCTGGGCATCCGCGGGATGCAGCAGCGGGGAGGCGGCATACAGTGCCAGGCCGACGCAGGCGGAACCTGCCAGGGCCGCTAAAGCGCGCCGGAGCCGGAACCCCTTGCGGCCCGGCCCGCCAGTGCCCCCGGCGGGTGCCAAAGCCTCAGGCGGCATGCCTGCCCCGCAGCGGAACCATTGCCGCAGGCGGTGCCGGCAGTACGGTGACGGAAGCCATGGCTGCCTGCGCCAGTGCTGCCTGGGACACGGCCGCCGGCGCCATTGCGGCCGGACGGGCCGGCAGTACTCGTTCCGCCTGCCCCGGAGCATCAGGGGCGCTGACTGCCGCCCGCCGTGCCACCAGACGCTTGAGCCCGATCCGCAGCAGGATGGCGATCGACTGCCCGAGGCCCAGCCCCAGGAGCACGTGGCCTGCAAGGTACTGGCCCCCGTGGCCGGCAGCACCAAAGGGAGCGCTGAGAGCCGCGGCCGCACCGGCAGCGGCGACCACCAGTGCCGAGACGGCAGCAAAAACGGTTCCCATGGCCCTACTCCTGTCGTGGATTAATCAGCAGGCTTACTAGTATTGATCAGCAAGCTTACTACCTGATCCCGGCGAAGCAAGAACGGATCTCCGGAGGAATGAAGCCCGCCACGCGGTGCCGGCCCGCAGCTCTGGACACAGATAATCAGCAGGCTTAGCATTTTTTCATCGGCTGGTACTCCGGGCCGTCATCGCGAACTGCGTCCCGAAGGCCATCCGACCAGGCCGCAGAGACGGCACCACATCATGGACGAAGGAGCGATCATGGCAACGGCACGGGACATCATGACCGGGGGCGCGGAGTGTGTGGGTGAAAACGAAACCCTGGAAGCGGCCGCTCGGAAGATGAAGGACCTTGACGTCGGCTCACTGCCCATCTGCGGCGAGGACAACCGCCTCAAGGGCATGCTGACGGACCGGGACATCGTGGTTAAGTGCCTGGCGGAGGGCGGAGATCCGCGGACGGCCACGGCCGGCCAATTTGCGGAAGGCAAGCCCGTGACCATCGGGGCCGACGATTCAATCGAAGAGGCCATCAGGACGATGCAGGACCACCAGGTCCGCAGGTTGCCGGTCATTGACGGGCACAATCTGGTGGGCGTCGTCAGCCAGGCCGACATTGCCCGGAACTATCCGGAGGACCGTGTGGGCGAACTCGTTGCATTCATTTCATATTGATGCCGGCATTGCCCAATAAAGTATGCCGGAAAGCCACCATCGGAATAGATATACGTAAAGCAGGTCGCCCTTCGCCGTAACGGCGGGCGGGCAACCTGCTTTTGACTTTAAAGGGGAAAGTGAACGGCCCGGCTGGGGATCCGTACAGCGCCGGGATCCAGTGTCAGCCCGCGGCCTCCAGCAGGCGTCCGGCCGGCGCCAGTTCGGCGTACCGGCCCTTGAAAAACAGCAACGGTTCCGCGTCCTGCCGTGCGCTGAGGTGGCGTACCGCGGCCACCACGATGGTGTGGTCTCCGCCGTCGTACTCCGCCTGCAACTCACAATCGATCCAGGCGAGCGCGTTATCCAGGATCGGGTTTCCCAGTGGTGAGGCCGTGTGGCCCACCCCGGCGAACTTGTCCGCACCCGAGCGGGCGAACTGGCCGGCGAGGTGCTGGTGCTCGGCGGGAAGGATATTGACCGCAAAGGAACCCGCCTCCCGCAGTACCGGCCAGGTGGTGGAGGTCCGCGCCGGGCTGAACGTCACCAGCGCAGGTTCCAGGGAAAGCGATGCGAAGGACTGGCACGTGAAGCCGGCGGGCCCCTCCGGGGCGGAACTGGTGATCACCGTCAGCCCGCTGGCAAAGTTTCCAAAAATATCGCGAAGCCGGCGCGGAGCAAGATCTGATGTGGCTGTCATGGATTGGCCTCTCGTTGGATCGTTACCTCACCAAACCATCACCTCATCCCTTGATTCAACCTTCCGCGAAACGGTCAGACGCGGGCCGCAACGAATTGTCATCCTGCTTCTCTCGGCGTAACCGGAAAAATAATTACGCGTCGCCTAATGTCGCTGTTTTACGAAGCGGGAATTGCAGTTACCCGGAATTTCGAATTATTGATCCACGTGTCCTTCCGATTGGCGGGGCGTTCCCCGGCAGGGCTAATTTCTCTTCAGTGAGTTCCGGTGGCATTACGGCCGGAACACCCATTTTCGACAATTTGGGAATGGCCTGCGCGCCGCAAGTGCAACCCGCGAAGAGAGATACCGGCATGACATCAGTAGAAACCGAAGTACCCCCACGAACCGTCGGCACCTTCGTGCGGGAACTTCGCGAACGCCATCCGGACCTCGAAGTGCTCGCTCCGGGATCCGGGACCACCCGCTACCGCTATGACGCCGCCACCGCCAAGGGGGCGCCGACGGGCGCGGAACTCCCCGGCCCCGCCGTCGTCCTCCCTGTGAACGCCGAACAGGTGCAGGCGACCGTTCGGCTCGCTGCCGGACTTGGTTTGTCAGTGGTGCCCCGCGGCGCGGGGACGGGCCTCTCGGGCGGCGCCACCGCAGGCGAAGACCAGGTGGTGGTGTCCACGGAAAAGATGGCCGCCGTCGTCGAAATCTCCCCGCTGGACGAAGTAGCAGTGGTGGAGCCCGGCCTCATCAACGCTGAACTGAACGCCCGGCTCAAGCCGTACGGCCTCTTCTACGCGCCCGACCCCGCCAGTTACGACATCTCCTCCATCGGCGGCAACATCGCCACCAACGCCGGCGGGCTGCGGTGCGCCAAGTACGGGGTGACCCGCGAATCAATCCTGGCCCTCGACGTCGTGCTGGCGGACGGCAGCCTGGTCACCGTGGGCCACCGCTCCATCAAGGGCGTGACAGGGCTGGACCTGACCTCCCTCTTTGTCGGCTCCGAAGGAATCCTGGGCATCGTAGTCCGGGCCACCGTCCGGCTGCGGCCCATCCCCGTGGCCCGCAAAACGGTCACCGCCTTCTTCGACAGCACCGCCGAAGGCGCTGCAGGCCTTGCGGCCATCACGCTCTCCCCCGTCCGCCCGGCCGCGATCGAGTTCTTCGACACCCCCAGCCTGGCCAACATCGACCAGCATTCGGGCTCGGAACTCCGCGGCCGGGGTGCGGCGCTGATCCTCATTGAGCTGGACGGTTACGGCATCGAAGAGCAGGCAGCGGACCTCGCGGCGGCCCTTACGGCACGCGGCGGGCGCGTCACCGCGGAAACGGACGACGACGGGATCCGCCTTTGGGAGCTGCGGCGCAACGGCCGGGGCCTGCCGGAAGGCCAGTGGTACATCGGTGAGGACATCGCCGTCCCCAAATCACAGCTGCCCAAGGTCTACGAGGCATTCCCCGCACTGGAGGCCCGCTTCGGCGTCACCATCTCAGCGGTCTCCCACGCCGGCGACGGCAACCTCCACCCGCTGATCACCAAGGACATCAGGCCCGGCGACGATCCGGCACAGCCGCCCGCCGCCCTGGCAGACGCCGCCACGGAGCTGGTGCGCGTGGCACTCGCCCTCGGCGGCACCGTCACCGGCGAACACGGGGTGGGGACCATCAAGCAGGAATGGGCCGCCCTGGAACTGTCCGGCCGGATCAGGCAGGCACAGCACGCCATCAAAGCTTCCCTCGATCCCCACGGCCTGCTCAATCCCGGCAAAGCCATCTAAGTCCACACCACCCTTCATCTTTCTCCAGGAGCATTTCGATGTACTCATCACCCTTCGGACGCCGGGTATTCCTCGCCGGCGTCAGCGCCTTCACCGTCTCCGCACTTACAGCGTGCGGGGCAGGCGTCCAGACCACCGGTTCGTCCGACGCCGGCACGCCCGTTGACGGCGGAAACATCACCTTCCTGATCCAGGGCTATGACACCGGCTGGGTCTCGAGCAAAACCTCCATTTCCAGCTACGAGGGAAATCTGTGGGGCCAGCTCACGGACAAGCTTGTCTACGTGGACGAAAAGGGCCAGCTGAGCCCGTGGGTGGCCGAAAGCTGGGAGGAACTCAACGGGGCCAAGGACTTCGTCCTCCACCTGAAGGCCGGTGTGAGTTTCTCCGACGGGACTCCCCTGGACGCAGCCGCCGTCGTGGCCAACCTGAACGCCTGGGCCAAGGGTGACCCGGAGCGCGGCATCAGCAAGGTGGGCCTGTTCCCGTCCAGCAACTTCGTCAGCGCCGAAGCAAGCGACGCGAGCACCGTCCGGGTGTCGTTCTCCTCCCCCGCCCTGGGCTTCATCGCCACGCTGGCCTACCACGGATGCATCCTGCTCTCCCCCAAAACCCTCGCTCTCCCCGTGGACGCCCAGGCAGACCTGGCCCAGGAAATTGGCAGCGGCCCGTTTGTGCTCAAGTCCTGGAAACAGGGTGACAGCTACGTGCTGGAGAAGCGCAGGGACTACAACTGGGGGCCATCGGCGCTCGGCCACACCGGCCCGGCCCGCCTGGACACCATCACCTACAAGGTCATCAAGGACACTTCCGTGCGCACCTCCACGGTGGCCTCCGGCCAGGCCGAGGTGGCGTTCAACGTTGAGCCGCAGGAAATCGAATCCCTGAAGGCGCAGGGCTTCACGGTCGGAACGCCGAAGTACCTGGGATTCGTGGACGGATTCCAGGTCAACACCCAGGCCTTCCCCACCAATGAAATCAACGTCCGCCAGGCCATCCAGCACGGCATCGACCGCGAGGAAATCCGCAACACTGTCTATACCCCCGACTGGGATGCCGCCACCACCTTCATCCAGGGCAATGTCCCGGAAGCCGGTGACTACAGCAGCTCCTTCAAATACGATCCCGAGCTCGCCGGGAAGCTTCTTGACGATGCCGGCTGGAAGCCCGGACCGGACGGTTACCGGGTGAAGGACGGGAAAACCCTGGAGTTCCCCCTGACTCCCAACCCGTACGTTCCCTCCACCAAGGCAGAGGACGAGCTGATCGCCCAGCAGCTGCAGCGCATCGGCATCAAGGTGAACCTCAAGGTGGTGGACGTGGCCGGCTACGCGGCTATCCAGGCCAGCCGCCCGCCGCTGTTCCAGACCTCCCGGAGTTTTGTTGACGTGGGCACCGTTGCCGGGGTCCTCACCAGCCAGAACAACGGCGAAAACTGGTTCAACCTGGGCACCAACGACCAGAAGCTGAACGGCCTCTCCACCGCCATTGCCAGCGCCTCTGACCGCCCCGCCCGGGGGAAGGTGGCGGGCGAGCTGCAGCAGCACGTCCTCAAGCAGGGCTACTTTATCCCGCTGAACCAGCTCGTCCAGCGCCTGTACCTCATTTCACCCAAGATCAAGGACGTCCAGTACAACGGCCTGGCCTACGCCAACTTCTACACCGCCTGGATCGCCAAGTGACGCCCGCGGCAACCAGGCGGGGCACTTTCGCCGGAGCGGGGCAGCAATGGCAGCCGTGACCCGCGGATACCGCCGCTTCGCCCTCACCCGCGCAGGCCAGGCAGCCGCCGTCGTCCTGCTCGCCTACGTCCTGGCGTTCCTGGTGATCAGCGTCCTGCCGGGTGACTCCGTCACCAACACCCTCCGGGACCCGCAGTCCGGACTCAGCGAGGCCGACATCCAGCGGATTGTTGCCTACTACGGCCTGGACCAACCGGTGCTGGTGCAGCTCGCCCTGTCCCTGGGCCGGTTCCTGACCGGGCAGCTGGGCTTCTCGCTGCAGTCCAACCTTCCCGTAGCGCAGCTGGTGGGCGACGCCCTGCCGTCAACGCTCACCCTGGCCTCCACCGCCCTGGTCATCGCCCTGGTTTTTGCAGTAGCCATCGCCTACGGGGCCCACTATGCGCCGGCGAAGGCTGCCGGCGTCCTCCGCTCCATCCCGTCGCTGTTCCTGTCCGTTCCCAACTTCGTCATCGGCCTGGTGCTGATCGAACTGTTCGCCTTCCGCCTGCACTCCTTCACCACCACGGATCCCAACAGCGCCGCCGCCACACTTTTTGCCGCCATCACCCTGGCGGTTCCCGTGTCGGCGCCGCTGGCCGAAGTGCTGATCGCCAGCCTTGACCACGAATCGCGGCAGGAGTATGCGCTGGTGGCCCGTTCCCGGGGCCTGACGGAAGCGGCGCTTTTCGCAAGGCACCTGGTCAAACCTTCCGCGCTGCCGTCAGTGGCAATGATCGCCCTGATCGTGGGAGAACTCCTGGGCGGCTCGGTCATCACCGAGACGATTTTCGGGCGGGACGGAATCGGGACGGTGGTCCAGAAGGCGGTCACGGGTGAGGACCAGCCGGTCCTGCAGGCCGTCGTCTCCCTGTCCGCAGTGGTTTTCGTGGCGGTCAACCTGGCCGCCGACCTATTGACACCTTTGCTGGATCCCCGGGTCCGCATCAGAGAGGCGGTGGACGCATGAGCGCCAGCCTGGCCTTCGCCCGCCTCCGCAGTGCCGGCGCAGCAAAACTCCGTACCCGTTCAGCAATTCCGCCAACCGTCGTGCTGTCATTGCTGGTCCTTGTCCTGGTGGTGGCATGGTCGCTGCTGCCCGGCGTCTTCACCTCCTACAGCCCGGTCACGGGCGCCACGGCCAGCAAGCTCGCGGCGCCGTCACCGGCGCACTGGTTCGGCACGGACTACCTGGGCCGCGACCAGTACGCCCGGGTGGTGTACGGGACGGCGTCCTCCGTCACCAGTGCACTGGTGGCCGTCCTGATCGGCCTGGTGGTGGGAAGTGCCATCGGATTGGCCAGCGGCTTCCGCAGCGGCTGGGTGGACACCACGCTGGGCCGCTTCGTCGACGTCCTGCTCGCCATCCCCGGGTTCCTCCTCGCAGTGGTCATCGTCAGCTCGCTGGGCTTCCAGACCATCAATGCCGCCATCGCCACCGGCGTCTCCGCCGTCGCGGTTTTTGCCCGCCTGATGCGCGCGGAAGTGATCCGGGTCCGCCGGGCGGCATTTGTTGAGGCGTCCTACCTCTCCGGCGGCAACCGGCTCCAGGCGCTGCTGGCTCACGTCCTGCCCAACGCCTACCGCTCAGTGCTGGTGCTGGCGGTCCTGCAGTTCGGCACGTCCATCCTGGTGATCGCCTCCCTGGCATTCCTCGGCTACGGGGATCCCCCGCCGGCGTCGGACTGGGGCCTCCTGGTGGCGTCCGGCAAGACCTACCCCACGGCGCCCTGGCTGGTCTACGCGCCGGCCCTGGTCATTGTGGTCACGGTGCTGTCCGTCAACCGGATCAGCCGCTGGCTGAGGAATACCAAATGAGTCCCGTGAAGCTGAGCGCAAAGGACAGTCCATTGCCCGCCATCAAAAACAACACGCTGCTGAAAGTGGAAGGCCTGACCGTTGCCTACGGAGCGGACGAGGTGGTCCACAATGTCGGCTTTTCGCTCAACAGGGGTGAAAGCCTTGCGCTGATCGGCGAGTCCGGGTCGGGAAAATCCACTATCGCCAAAGCCGTGCTGCGGCTGCTGCCGCAGGGCGGGGCGCGGGTGGCCGGGAGTGTCCGGCTGGACGGGGCCGAGGTCCTCAACACGCCGGAACGGCACTTCCGCCCGCTGCGCGGCCGCTCCCTCGGATTCATCCCGCAGGATCCCGGCTCTGCCCTGAACCCGGTACGCACCATCGGCGCCCAGGCACAGGAAGCTGCAGCGCTGCTCGGCGGCACGGACCCCGGGAGCAGGCGCCGCAGCATCCTGCAGGTGTTCGAACAGGTGGGCCTGCCGGACCCGGGCCGCGTTTACGACTCGTACCCGCACCAGCTCTCCGGCGGCATGCTGCAGCGCGTCCTGATCGCGCTGACAGTGCTGCCGCGCCCGTCCCTGATCGTGGCCGATGAACCGACGTCGGCCCTCGACGTCACGGTGCAGAAGCTCATCCTGGACATGCTGGGTGACCTGCGGCAGGAACTGGACATCAGCCTCCTGCTGATCACCCATGACCTGGCAATCGCCGCCGAGCGCGCCGATTCGCTCGTGGTTCTCAAAAACGGCACGGTCCAGGAGCAGGGACCTTCCCGCGAGGTGTTCGCCGCTCCGCGCACCGAATATGCGCGGAGCCTCCAGGCGGACGTTCCCGCCTTGAACCCGGACCGGTACCGCAGCCAGCGCGCGGCCGAGCCGGACGGCACCGCTGGCCGGCAAATCCAGATCGCCGTGAAGGGTGTCACCAAACGGTTCCACGCCGGGCACAAGGAGGTCCTCGCCGTCGACAACGTATCCTTCTCGGTTGATCGCGGCCGGACGCACGCCCTGGTGGGTGAGTCCGGATCCGGAAAAACTACGGCGGTCCGGCTCCTCCTCGGCCTCGACCGGGCCGATAGCGGTGCCATCGAAGTGGGCGGCCAGTCCACTGCCGGCCTCAACCGAACAGGCCTCCGCGACGTGCGCCGCCACCTGCAGCTGGTCTACCAGAACCCGTTCACGTCGCTGGACCCCACCTGGCGGGTGGGCAGGATCGTCCGGGAACCGCTGGACCGGTTTGGTGTGGGAGACAAGGCCACCCGCGGCGCCCGGGTCCGTGAAGCGCTGGAGTCAGTGGGTTTGCCGGCGGACGTTGCGGCCCGCCGGCCGGCGCAGCTGTCCGGCGGGCAGCGGCAGCGGGTGGCCATTGCCCGCGCCCTCGTGGTGCGCCCCGACGTCGTGGTCCTGGATGAACCAACCTCAGCGCTGGACGTCAGCGTGCAGGCAGGCATCCTTGAACTCCTTGCCCGGCTCCAGCGCGACCTCGGCCTGACCTATCTGTTCGTCTCGCACGACCTTGCCCTGGTGCGGCAGGTCGCGGACACCGTATCCGTCCTGCGGCAGGGCCAGGTGGTGGAGCAAGGCAGTGTGGACCAGATCTTCACCCGGCCGCAGCACCCCTACACCAGGGCACTCCTGGACGCGATTCCCGGAGCCGGCACCGCCCCCGCGGGGGCGGCCGGATCCGCACCCCTCACGACCTACGAGCCAGCAAAGGCGGCATCATGACCGTAACCTCAACTCCCACCGTGGTCCGCGCGCCGGCCCGCAAACCTGCCCTGATCGCCGGCTTCACGGCGCCCAAGGGATTTGGTGACACCACCCTCCGGGACAGGCGGGGGGACGCGATTGAACTCCTTGGCGGCATCCCGGACCCGGGCGTCCTTCCGGCAACCGAACTGGCTGCTGCCACCGCCCGGGTCCTGGCCCGGCCCGGAGTCCCCGCCCTGCAGTACTCCCGCACTGAAGGGATTTCGCCGCTGCGGGAGTGGATCGCGGCCCGGGAGGGTGTACCGGTGGAGCGGGTCATCATCACGAATGGCGGCTTCCACGGATTGTCGCTGGCCATCCAGACGGTGGTGGAGCGCGGCGACCTGGTGGCCGTGGACAACCCCATCTTCCCCTTGTTCCTGCGCGGGCTTCAGCTGTCCGCCGCCGACATCCTGCCGGTAAGGGTGGGGCCCAGGGGCCTGGATGTTGACGAATTGGCGGACCGCCTCCGGAGCGGGGCAAGGCCCTCCGCGCTCTACACCGTCCCGGACTTCCATAACCCTTCCCAGGGCACGCTCCCCGCGGAGCAACGTGCGGAGCTGGTGCGGCTCGCCGAGCAGTACGGGTTCGTGATCCTCGCAGACAACCCCTACCGTGAGCTGTGGTACACCGGCGGGCCGGAAAGCGTGGACGCCTTCAACTTCTCGGACCACGTCATCCATATCAACACGTTCACCAAGACGCTCGGCCCGGGACTCCGGCTGGGCTGGCTGGTGGTGCCGGAGCCCCTTGCAGGCGACATTGCAGCGCTCCGCAGCAGGCAGGACTCGCACAGCTCCACGCTGGTGCAGGCGGTGGTGGGTGAGATGCTGACCTCGGAACCCGGCCTCTTCGATGCCACGCTCGGACGTGCGCGGGAGCTGTACCGGACCCGGGCGGAGACCCTGGTCGCGGCACTGGAACGGGAAGCCCCGGGAGCGTTTGAGACTACCCTTCCGGGCGGCGGCCTGTTCCTCTGGCCCAAACTGCGGAATGACAGCATCGATCCGGACCAGCTGGCAGCGGATGCGAGCGCCGAAGGAGTGGAGTACCAGCGCGGTTCCTTCTTCCCCTCAGGTCCCGGTACGGATTCCGCGCGGCACCTGCGCCTTGCCTACGGCGACGTGGACGCGGCGCGGCTGGAAGAGGCAGTAAAAAGGCTGGCGAGGGCACTGAAGAAGCAGTAGCCGGTTCCGCGAGCAATCGGCGGGCAATCCGTGTCAACGCCCGGCAGCGGCAAGGTTGCCCGGCACCGGGTCATGCCGGAGGTAGCTGCGGCTGAAAGTACCGGTGCCGGCCGTCAGGGCGCGCAGTTCCACCGCGTATTTCAGGAGTTCCTGGTCCGGGACCTCCGCGGTGATTTCGGTCCGGTCCCCGCCGGATGACGAGGTCCCCGTGAGCCGGCCGCGGCGCCCGGAAAGATCGCTCATCACTGTTCCCACATGCTCGTCCGGAACGCTGAGCACCACTGACGAGACAGGCTCGAGCAGCTGGATACTGCCCCCGGCGGCAGCCTCCCGCAGCGCCAGCGCCCCGGCTGCCTGGAAGGCTGCGTCGGAGGAATCAACACTGTGTGCTTTGCCTCCCACCAGGGTCACACGGAGGTCCACCACGGGAAAGCCGGAAGCAACACCCTTCTGCATCTGCGCCCGGACGCCCTTTTCCACGGACGAAATAAACGTTCCCGGAATCACGCCGCCCACTGTTTTGTCGATGAATTCGAAGCCGGCGCCCCGGGCCAGCGGTTCCACCTCGATGTCGCACACCGCGTACTGGCCGTGGCCGCCGGACTGTTTGACGTGGCGCCCGTGCCCGACGGCGGCAGTTGCGAAGGTTTCCCGCAGCGGTGTCACCACGCCCACGGTGTGCAGCTTCACGCCCTGGTCCCGCAGCCTGTCCAGCACCACTTCCGCGTGCGCCTCCCCCATGCACCAGAGGATCAGCTGGTGGGTTTCAGCGTTCCGCTCCACCCGAAGCGTCGGATCTCCGGCGGCCACCTTGCCCAGGCTGCGGGCAAGGGCATCCTCGTCGCTGTGGGAATCGGCTTCGATGGCGACAGGCATCAGCGGCTCCGGCATCTCCCAGGTGGCCAGCAGCAGCGGCTGGTCTTTCGCGGAGATCGTGTCCCCGGTCTCGGCCGTGCCCAGCTTGGCGACGGCTGCAATGTCACCGGCGATGCAAAAAGGGACGGGGCGAAGGGTGGCTCCCAGCGGCGAGTAGAGGTGGGTGAGCCGTTCGTCGGTGTCATGGTCCTGGTGCCCGCGGTCCGCCAGCCCGTGCCCGCTCACATGGACCGGCGTGTCCCCGCTCAGGGTTCCGGAGAAGACCCGGACTAGGCAGACACGGCCCAGGAAGGCGTCCACCGTGGTGCGGACCACCTCCGCCGCGAGCGGCCCGGCCGGGTCGCAGGCAAGGGACCGGACCGGGGCCCCGGACAGGTCGGTGGCCCCCGGCAGGCTGCGCTCCGGGGGAGAGGGAAACGCCTTGGTCAGGAGCTCCAGCAGTTCGGCGGTTCCCAGCCCGGTCACGGCCGAGGCAGGCACTGCAGGGAAAAATGAACCGCGGGCGACGGCGGTTTCCAGGTCCGGGATGAGGACGTCGGCTGCGATGTCCTCGCCGCCGAGGTAACGGTCCATTAGCGTCTCGTCCTCGCTTTCGGCGATAATTCCCTCGATCAGCTCCGCCCGGGCGGACTCCGCTGCCGCCAGCTCCCCCGCTTCCGCCGCCCGTGCCGGCGGCCCGGAATTCTCCGCCGGATACTCAAAGACCCTCCCGGACAGCAGGCCGAGCAGGCCGGTGACGTTCCCGCCGCCCCGGACCGGGACATACAACGGCAGCACCGTGTCGCCGAACGCTTCGCGGCAGGCGGCCAGGACGCCGTCGTAATCAGCCCGGGGATGGTCCAGCCGGGTGATGACCAGGGCGCGGGGAATTCCCAGGTACTGGCATTCCTGCCAGATGGCGGTGGTGCCGGCGTCCACCCCGTCCACGGCGGAGACGGCGAACAGGACGGCGTCCGCGGCGCGCAGGCCCGCGCGGAGTTCGCCGATGAAGTCCGGATAGCCGGGCGTATCCAGGAGGTTGATCTTCATGCCCGCCACGGGCAGCGGCACCACGGACAACGCCACGGAGCGCTGCTGGTGGATGGCGGCGGGATCGGAATCGCTCACGGTGGTTCCGTCAACCACCGAGCCCTTCCGCGTGATCATCCCGTTGGCCTCAAGCAGCGCCTCGATGAGGGTTGTCTTGCCGGCACCGGAACGGCCAACGAGCGCCACATTCCGGACCAGGGCAGGATCGGTGGGCGTGATGCCGGCGGAGCCGCTGCCCTGGCGTCCCTCCGGCCCGCCCCGGCCTGCTGCGTCCTTGGTGCCTTTGACCGACATCCGAACCTCCTGGCGTCTTTGCCTGGTTGTGTTACTGGCCGCTGTTTTTAGCGGCCACGTGCCTTGCGGGTTGCGGCGTCGTTCGCCTTCTGCAGCGCTTTGACGAGTCCTTCCTTGTCCATCGAGGAGCGGCCGCTGATATCCAGTTCCCGGGCCCGCTCCATCAGGTGCTTCTTGGAGGCATTGGCGTCCACGCCGCCGGCCGTGGGCTCAGCCGCGCCAAGACCCTTTTCCGCCCGCTCGTCCGAAGGCCCGCGCTTCTCCTTGGGCTCCCAGTGGTCCCCCACCTTTTCGTAGCTGTGCTTCAAGGAGGCATAGGCGGCGCGGGCGGCACGGCTTTCGTCCTTGTTATAGGACTCCATCGCCGAATCGTAGGTTTTGGCGAAGGTGTCCTGTGCCTTCTGGTCCGAGCGCTGCAGGGTTGAGGGAAGCTCGTCCTTGCGGGCGTGATCGTTCTTTCCCGTTTTTGGCATGGCACTCACCGTACTTTCGTCAGCAAGATCTGGAACACACCCAGCTTAGCCACGCCCGGCTTTGCTTGTCTGCCTGCAGCGGGCGGCGCGAGCCTTTCCGGAACCCTGGATCCGTAACCGTGCATCAATGCGGTTCCGGCCATTGGTCCGGGTCGTAGCCATAAAGCCGTGGAGGGCGGGGAGTTTCCTCCGGCCCGGCAGCCTCTTCCTCCGGCCCCGATGCCGCGGATTCTTCCTGCTGCACGTCCTCGGCATCCCCCGGCTTGGACGGCCGGCGTTTCTTCCGGCCTTCGTCTTTACCGGCGCCGGCCGTGTGCGGGCTATCAGCCATGACCCATTCCAATCCCCCGGTGAAGAGGTCCGGCTGCTTGAACCAATGAAGCCCACCCTAGCCGCAGGGGATGCCTGCTTGGATGTCACTTTTCCTCAAGAAATGGGCAGTTTCCGCAAACTCCGGCCAGGCAGTCCCCGCGCCGGGCGGTGGCCTTCAGGCTGGCGCGGTCCGGTCCAGTGCATCGAGGAGCCGCCGCACAGAGCCGCCCAGGTTCCACTCAGTGGCGAGGCGCTCCAGTTCGGTGCGGGGGTCTCCGGTGACGGGGTGCAGCTGGGCGCCGGCCTCCTCCAGGCTGGGCAGGTCGAGGTCGCGGACAAGGCGTACGACGGCGGGCGCGGCTGTGAGGTAGTCCGCGGCGGCCTCCAGCCTGGCCCGGACAGGTGACGAGAGTCCGCTGCGGGCATCTGCTGCTGCTTCCAGCAGGTTTTCGAGGGTTCCGTACTTCAAGAGCAAAGTGGACGCTGTCTTTTCACCTATTCCCGCCACACCGGGCAGCCCGTCCGAGGCGTCACCGCGGAGCGTGGCGTAATCGGCGTACTGCTGGGGCAACACGCGGTACTTTCCCACCACCACTTCCTCGGTCATCACCTCCAGGTTCCTCATGCCGCGGGCGGTGTAGATGACGCGTACCTGGCGCCCGTCATCGCACACCTGGAAAAGATCCCGGTCCCCTGTCACCACGTCCACAGGGATGCCGGCATGGCTGGCGTAGGTGCCCACAACGTCGTCGGCCTCGTGCTCCGCCGCACCGACGATGGCGATGCCGGCCAGCCCCAGGACCTTTCGGATCATGGGCAGTTGCGCCTCGAGTGCATCCGGCACGACCTCCACGTCAGGAGTGCCGGTGTTCGCCTCGGCCACCCGGTGGGCCTTATAGGTGGGAAGAAGGTCCACCCGCCATTGCGGCCGCCAGTCGTCATCCCAGCAGGCAATCAGGTGCGTGGCCCCGTAGTCGGTGGTAAGCCGGGCGATCATGTCCAGGAGGCCCCGGACCGCGTTGACGGGTGTCCCGTCCGGGCGGCGGATCGAATCGGGCAGGCCGTAGAAGGCACGGAAGTAGAGCGAGGCGGTGTCCAGCAGCATCAGGCGGTCAGGCATACCTGATCCTGACACGGAAGAGGGCGTCCCGGGGCAGGACGGGGCGGCCGCCACGCCGCCGGTCCCCCTTGCGGGTGGGGGAACATCGGGCACAATGTGCTTTATGGGGCGTTGGAGCGAGGACAGGGTGGCCGGCGCCGCGCCCGATGCCGCATCCCTGGCCGCCGCCCGCAAGCTCGCCCGCCCGGGGCCCTGGTCCGGCACCGGCAGCAATGACGTGCTGGTCTGGGGCAAATGCCAGGGCAGCGGAAAGACGCCCTACCAGGTGAGCGTTGACATCGCCGCCCCCGCTTACCGCTGTTCCTGCCCGAGCCGGAAGTTCCCCTGCAAGCACGCGCTTGCCCTCCTGCTGCTGTGGTCACGGGGAGAAGCGGCCGACGGCGGCATGGAAGCTGCCGGATACGCCCAGGAATGGGCCGCCCAGCGGGCGGACCGGGCAACAGAGCGTGAGCGGCGCGAGCCTGAGCAGCCGGCCGATCCGGCGGCGCAGGCCAAAAGGCTGGCCGACCGGCTGGCGCTGATGGACGCCGGCATCAGCGACTTCTCCCGCTGGCTGGCGGACCTGGTGCGGACCGGCATGGCGTCCGCCCGGACGCAGCCATATTCCTGGTGGGACGGGGCGGCTGCCCGCCTGGTGGACGCCCAACTCCCTGGACTGGCAGAACAAGTACGGGCCATGGGCTCGGACATCCACGCCCGCAGCGACTGGACCGATCACCTCCTCCACCGGGCTGGCCGCTGGTGGGCGCTCACCAAAGCCTGGCCCCTGCGGGAGCACCTGACCCCTGAGGAGCTGGCCGACCTCCGCGTCGCCGTTGGCTGGACGGTTCCTGCAGCGGAAGTCCGGGGAACAGAGGCGTTGCCGGGTCCATGGCTGGTGCTTGGCGCCCACCGCACCGACGACGGGCGGCTCCAGCAGCAGCGGACCTGGCTGCGCGGGCCGGACGGAACCGTGGTGCTCCTCCTGGATTTCGCTGCCCGAAGCGAGTCCCTGGCTACGCCCCAACTCGCCGGGTCGGTGCTGGACGCCACAGTGGCCCGGTACCCTGGACCGGCACCTCAGCGGGCGATGTTTGCCGGCACAGTGGGCCCGCGAGGAACGGCTGAAACCCTGGGCCAGGGAAGCACTATTGCCTCGGCACTCGGTGACGAGTCGGCCGCCGTCGCCCTGTCCCCGTGGCGGGAGCGGCACCCGGTGCTGCTCGCCGGGGTGCGCGTCTGCACCGGTGGCTCCGGGTGGCTTCAGGACGAAACCGGCGATGCCCTCCCCCTGGTCGATGCGCCCCTGGACGCCCTGCTCGCCCTCACCGGCGGCCATCCCGTCGACCTTTTCGGCGAGCTGGAGGAGGGCCGCGTGCGCCCGCTGTCCGTCGTCGTGAATGGTGCAGTGGTGACGCCATGACCTGGCCGGAGGAGCTTCGGGCCGCCGCCCTGGTGGGGACCGCCCGGCATCCGGCGCCTTCCCCGCCCGCCGAGCTGGGCGTCCGCCCGCCTGAAGGGCTGCCGGCCGAGGAATTACTCCTGGACCAGGCCGCGCTCGCCGACGCCGTCACCCGCGCCGCCCGGATTCCCCACCGCCTTGATCCCACCACGCTGGCCGCGCCCGCGCCACCGGACGATTGCCCCCAGGCAACCGGCGAGGCCGTCCGGCTGCTGGACCTCCTGCTCACCCAGCCGCCGGTCGGCGCGGAACTGCGCACCCAACTGGTGGCGGACTGGCTGCAGTGCGCCACCGCTTCAGGGTTGCGGGTTCCGCACCGGCTCCTCCCTCCACTCCTTACACTGGCGGATTCCAAACCATCGGTGGCGCAACACCTGCACCCGGCCATCGGAGCGCGGGGCCGCTGGCTTCAACGCCTGCTCGCGGAAAACCCAGGGGGCAACGATCTACCGGGCGGACACGTGCAAGCTCCGGCAGCGGATGACTGGACAGAACTGGCCGGCACTGACGCCACCACGGAACTGGAACGGCTCCGCGGCACCGATCCGGCAGCAGCCCGCTGGCAGCTCGGCCAGCACTGGGAGGGCCTGGCCGCCCGGGAGCTTGCAGCCCACCTTGCTGCGTTTGCCACAAACCTGGGTTCCGCCGACGAGGAACTGCTGGAGCGTGCCCTGGACAGCAAAGCCAAAAGCGTCCGGGACACTGCCGCCGGCCTGCTCGACCGGCTGCCGGACAGCGCCCGCGCTGCCCGGATGGCCGCCCGGCTCCGCCCTCTGCTCCGGCCTGGCGGCGTGCTGCGCAAACACATCGACGTCGGGCTCCCCCCGGAACCTGACGCCGCCGCGCTGCGGGATGGGATTCCCGCGGATCCCCGCAGCGGCGAACCCGACCGGCTGGCCCGGCTTGATGCCATCATCCGCGGCGCCCCGCTCGATGTCTGGACAGCTGTTGCCGGCCGCAGCCCGGCGTCGGTCCTTGCGCTGCTCATAGGCGAAACCCGTGTGCTGGAGGCCATTGCATTCACTGCTGCCCTCCGGGCCGACCTTGAGTGGGTACGGGCGCTGCTCGATGACCGCCTGGACCTGCGCCTGCTTGCTTGCCTGCCCCCGGCTGAACGCGAGGAAAGGCTGCTGCGGCATCTCCGAAGCGGCGCGGCGCAGCCCTTCGCGCTGGTTGAACCGCTCCGCAGCCTTCCCCGCCCGTGGGGACCGCCGCTGGCTGCGGCAGTGCTGGAGCAGGTCGCCGCCAAAAACGGCGGCCAGCTGGCGGTCATGCTGGCCGGCATCCTTCCCCCGGCGCTTCCGCCCGAAGCGGCCGGGCAATGCCGGCAGCTGCTGGAGCGCTCCGACGACGACGCCGGCCGGCGCCGCGTGCTCCGCGACGCCGTGCAATACCAATCGTTCCGACAATCCCTGACGGAGGCCTTCCAATGACCGATGCCCAGCCCACCCAGGGTGTTCTGCGCGCCCACGCCGAAAACGCCTACGCCGGGGAGCTCACAGCCCTCGCCGCCGCGGACGACCGGCCCCGGCCGCCCAGCTGGCGGCTGTCCCCCTGGGCCGTCACCACCTACATCCTCGGCGGCACCCTGCCCAACGGCGTCCGCATCACGCCCAAGTACCTGGGGTCGGAACGGCTCGTGGAAATCGCCGTGGCATCACTGGCCACGGACCGGGCGCTGCTGCTGCTCGGCGTACCCGGGACGGCCAAGACCTGGCTCGGCGAACACCTTGCGGCGGCCATCTCGGGAACCTCCACCCTGGTGGTGCAGGGCACCGCCGGCACTCCGGAAGAGGCACTGCGCTATGGCTGGAACTATGCCCGCTTGCTCGCCGACGGACCGTCCCGCGCCGCCCTCGTTCCCGGGCCGGTCATGCGGGCCATGGAGTCCGGGAGCCTGGTGCGGGTGGAGGAACTCACCAGGATCCCCTCCGATGTGCAGGACTCCCTCATCACGATCCTGAGCGAAAAGAGCCTGCCCATTCCGGAACTCAACGAAGAGGTCCAGGCACGCAAGGGGTTCAACATCATCGCCACGGCCAACAACCGGGACAAAGGCGTCAACGACCTCTCCTCAGCACTCCGCCGCCGGTTCAACACCGTGGTGCTCCCACTCCCGGACAGCATGGAACAGGAGGTGGAGATCGTCACCACCCGCGTCCGCAGCCTTGGCGAGGCCCTTGAACTGCCGGCGGACCTGGCCGCACTCTCCGAGGTCCGCCGGGTGGTGACAGTAATGCGCGAGCTCCGGGCCGGCGTGACACAGGACCAGCGGACCACCATCAAATCGCCCTCCGCCACGCTGTCCACCGCGGAAGCCATCTCGGTGATGACCAACGGCCTCTCCCTGGCTGCCCACTTCGGGGACGGAACCGTCCGCGCACAGGACGTGGCCGCCAGCCTGGTGGGGGCAGTGGTCAAGGATCCCGTGCAGGACCGGGTGATCTGGCAGGAATACCTGGAAACCGTGGTGCGGAACCGGCCGGAGTGGAAGGACCTTTACCGGGCCTGCCGCGACCTTGAATCGTCGAACTAGGCCGGGATTCCTTCAACCATGACAGAGGTCCACGTCCTCGGGATCCGGCACCACGGCCCCGGCTCGGCGCACTCCGTAGCCGAGGCGCTCGCCGCCCTCCGGCCCGACCTGGTGCTCGTGGAGGGGCCGCCGGAACTGGACCAGGTGATCCCCCTCCTCAACGACCCCGAGATGGTCCCGCCGGTGGCCGGGCTGATCTATGTCCCCGACGAACCCCGGCTGGCCTCCTTCTACCCGATGGCCGCGTTCTCCCCCGAATGGGTGGCCATCCGCTGGGCACTGTCCACCGGCACCCCCGGTGCGGGCCATCGACCTTCCCGCGGCGCACACTTTTGCGCTGCAACTGGCAGCTGAGCCTGCCGTACAGATGCCAACCGTGCAGATGCCAGGCGGGGCGCTGCCAGAGGAGCAGCTGCCCGACTCGGCGCCGTCAGTGGAAGGCGACGACGGCACCTCCGCCGCGCCGTCACGCCCCTACCGGCCGGACGCCATCGGTATCCTTGCGCGCGCCGCCGGGTACAGCGACGCCGAACGCTGGTGGGAGGACGCCGTCGAGCACCGCCACAGCGACCCCGTTGAACGGTTCGCTGCGCTCACCGACGCTATTGCCGAGATCCGCGCCGCCGATGACAGGCCCGCCCACCATCCGGATGTGGTGGAAAACAACCGGCGGGAGGCCTCGATGCGGCGGCTGCTGCGTGCCGCCCTCCGCGAGGGGCACGCGCGGATTGCCGTGGTGTGCGGTGCGTTCCATGCCCCGGCGCTGGTGCCCGCGGACTTCCCTCCGGTCTCGGCCGACAACAAGGTGCTGGCCGGCCTGCCCAAAACCAAGGTGGCCGTCACCTGGGTTCCTTGGACCTCCGGACGGCTCAGCCTGGCCAGCGGCTACGGTGCCGGCGTCACGGCGCCCGGCTGGTACCAGCATCTCTTTACCCACTGGATGGGCCAGGACCCCGGCACGCAGGTATCCACCACCTGGCTGGTCCGGGTAGCGCGCGCCCTGCGGCTAGAGAACCTGGACGCGTCAACGGCTTCCGTGGTGGATGCCAGCCGAATGGCAAACGCGCTCGCCGCCGTCCGCGGCCGACCCAGCCCGGGGCTGGCGGAACTTGATGATGCCGCGCAGGCGGTGCTGTGTGACGGGTCGGCGCTGCCGCTGGCCCTGGTGCACCGGGAACTGAACGTGGGGCTCGAGCTGGGAAGCGTCCCGGACTCCGCCCCCACCGTCCCCCTCGCCGCCGATCTTGCCGCCACCCAGCGCAGGCTGCGGTGGAAGCCAAGCGCCCTGGAGGAGGTCCTGACCCTCGACCTGCGCAAGCCCGCCCAGCTGGCCCGCTCGGTGCTGCTGCACCGGCTGGCACTGCTCGGAGTGGACTGGGGAATCCCCACCGAAACGGGCCGGACCCTGGGAACGTTCAAGGAGGCATGGACGCTGCAGTGGAAGCCGGAACTGGCCATCGCCGTGGTGGAGGCCAGCCGGTACGGTACCACCGTTGCCGCGGCTGCCGCAGCCTGCGTCTCCGAAACCGCCCGGGAAGACGGCAGCCTGGCCAGCCTGGGTGAATTGCTCGAGTACTGCCTCCTCGCCGACCTGCCCGAGGGACTTGACGCGGTGGTGGCGGTCCTCGCCGAGCGGACCGCCCTGCAGCAGGACGTCGCCCCGCTGCTGCAAACCATCGCACCCCTGGCCCGCACCTGCCGGTACGGCAACGTCCGTGGAGTAGACGTCACCGGCGTGCGGAAGATCCTGGACACCACCGTAGTGCGGGCCTGCGTGGGCCTGCCCACGGCCTGCGCAGGCCTGGATGATGAAGCTGCCGCGCAGATGCGCCGCGCCGTTGACTCTGCCCAGCAGGGCCTGTCCCTGGTGCCGGACCTGCCCTTGGATGACTGGCACCGGGCGCTGGCTGCCGTCGCGGGCTCAGATGTGATCCATGGTTCGGTGGCGGGAAGGGCAACCCGGCTCCTGCTGGACGCAGGACTGGTGGAAACCGGTGAGGTTGCCGCCAGGCTCAGCCGCCGGCTGTCCATTGCCGCTCCAGCCAGGGAAGCCGCCGCCTGGCTGGACGGCCTGGTCTCCGGCGACGCCACGCTGCTGATTTACGACCCGCGCCTCCTGCAGCTCGTGGACGGCTGGGTGGCAGGCGTTGACGAGGACATCTTTGCCGATGTCCTGCCGCTCCTGCGCAGGACATTCTCGGCGTTCAGCCAGCCGGAACGGCGGGAGATCGGCGAACAGGTCAGCAGGCTGGGCGGCACCGTCCACGCCGGAAGCGACGAAACACTGGACTTCGCCGCGGCCGGACCGGCGGTCCGGACGATGGCCCGGTATCTCGGATGGGACGTGGTGGCGTGACAGAACCGGATAACGACAGCCGCAGCCGCCTGGGCCGGTGGCGGCTGGTGCTCGGCGGGCACGGGGCGGACGGGGTTACTGACGGCAACGGCAACAGGGTGGAACTTTCGGTCGCCGATGCCCGGCGGGACCAGGCCCTGGAGGACCTGTACGAGGACGAGCAGCGCCGCCGCGGCGGCCTCGGCGCGTCCAGCCCCCGGGTGTCCCGCTGGCTGGGCGACATCCGCAGGTACTTCCCGTCCAGTGTGGTGCAGGTGATGCAGGCGGACGCCATGGACCGGCTGGGCCTGAAGCAGCTGCTCCTGGAGCCGGAGATGCTGCGGACGGTACAGCCCGACGTCGGCCTTGTCAGTACGCTGATCGGCCTCGGCCGGGTGATCCCGGAGCACTCCCGCGAGACGGCCAGGGCTGTGGTGCGGCAGGTGACGGACGAGCTGGAGGAACGGCTGCGTGCCAGGACCATCCAGGCGGTCACCGGCGCGTTGAACCGGGCCGCCCGGACCAGGCGGCCCAGGCACCGGGACATCGACTGGAACAGGACCATCGCCGCGAACCTCAAGCACTACCAGCCCAGGTACCACACCGTTGTTCCCGAACGGCTGGTGGGCCACGCCCGGCGCAGCACCGAGATCCAGCGCGAAATCATCCTGTGCGTCGACCAGTCCGGCTCCATGGCCGAATCCGTGGTGTACTCCAGTGTGTTCGGCGCGGTGCTCGGCTCCCTGCGGTCGGTCCGCACCCGGCTGGTGGTCTTCGACACCGAAGTGGTTGACCTGACGGACGAGCTGGAAGATCCGGTCGATGTGCTGTTCGGCGTGCAGCTGGGCGGCGGCACGGACATCAATCGTGCCCTCGCCTACTGCCAGGACCGGATCACCCAGCCCACCGAGACCATCCTGGTGCTCATCAGCGATCTCTACGAAGGCGGCATCCCCGAGGAGATGCTGCGGCGCGCCGCGAGCATCGTCGGATCCGGTGCCACCATGATCGCGCTGCTGGCCCTGAGCGACAGCGGCCACCCGTCGTTCGACTCCAGCCACGCCGCGGCCCTCGCCGGCATCGGCGTCCCCGCTTTCGCCTGCACCCCGGACCTGTTCCCGGACCTCATGGCGGCGGCCATTGAGCGGCGGGATGTGGGCGAATGGGCCGCATCGCACGACATCCCCGCCACGCACGAGTCTTAACGGCTGAACAGCCGGGTGGGGAACACCGGCCATGGCGGGGGCCTCTGGCATAGCGGGCTGAACGGGGCGAGAATGGCCTCGTGATCCCCGCTCTCCGCAGGGCGGGCAGCGAACCCATGAACGCCGCTGCCCGAAGGATCCAGCGCATCTACCTGACGTTGACGCTGGGCAATACCCTTGCGGCCTCCTTCATCTGGGGCGTGAACACACTGTTCCTGCTGGACGCCGGGCTCAGCAACTTCGAAGCCTTCGCCGCGAACGCGTTCTTCACGGTGGGCATGGTGATTTTCGAAATTCCTACCGGGGTGGTCGCCGATGGCTGGGGCCGCCGGGTGTCGTTCCTGCTGGGAACCGTGACCCTCGCCGGCTCCACCTTCCTCTATTACCTCCTGTGGCAGTTCTCCGCCCCGTTCCCGTTATGGGCCGTGGTGTCGGTCCTGCTCGGCCTGGGCTTCACCTTCTTCTCCGGAGCCGTTGAGGCCTGGCTTGTTGATGCACTCCGCTACTCCGGCTATGAAGGCGGGCTGGAGGCAGTATTCGGCCGCGGACAGATGGTGGCGGGGGCGGCGATGCTGGCCGGCTCTGCATCCGGCGGGGCGATCGCCCAGGCCACGAATCTGGGCGTGCCGTTCCTGGTGCGGGCAGGGGTGTTGCTGGCAATGTTCGCCGTAGCCATGTGGCTCATGCACGACGTCGGTTTCACCCCCGCGCGCTCCACCCACCCGCTCGGGGCGACCCGCGCCGTCCTGTCCGCGTCGATCGATAACGGACTGAAAATCCGGCCCGTCCGCTACGTGATGCTGGCCGCGCCCTTCAGCGCCGGCGTCGGCATTTATGTCTTCTACGCCCTGCAGCCGTACCTGCTGGAGCTCTTCGGCGACCCCAATGCCTACTCGGTGGCCGGGCTCGCCGCCGCAATTGTGGCGGGCGCGCAGGTCATTGGCGGTTGGCTCGCACCCTACGCCCGAAGCCTGTTCCGCAAACGCACTTCGGTACTGATCGTCAGCGGCTGTATCAGTACTTTGATTTTTCTGGTGCTGGGGTTTACCCGGGTGTTCTGGGTGGCCCTGGTCCTGCTGGCGGTCTGGGCCATCGTCGACTCCTCGGCAAGGCCGGTGCGGCCGGCATACATCAACGACATGATCCCGTCGAAAGAGCGGGCCACGGTCCTCAGCTTCGACTCGCTGATGGGATCGAGCGGTGGCGCCGTAGTTCAGCCATTGCTCGGCCGGAGCGCCGACTTGTACGGCTATGCCGCATCCTTGGCCATTGCGGGGGTTATCCAGCTTCTGGCGGTGCCGTTCCTGCTGGCCAGCCGGCGGCAGGGCTCCCCGGCCGATGAGGCCAATGCGTCCACTAAGGCCCAGGACAAGGGACCCGCCGAAGATTCCCGCGCCTGAGACGGTGGGTATAGTTGTTGGTCTCCCCGAGGAAGGCCCCGCATGATCGAGATCCTGAGCCCCACCGAAATCTCCCGGGCAAGGGAAACCGGAGCCCTGGTCGCTGATATCCTGCAGGACCTGAAGCGCCGGGCGGCAGTGGGAACCAACCTCCTGGACATCAACCGGTGGGCCGGGGAGATGATCCTCGGCGCCGGATCCTCGTCCTGCTACATCGACTACGAGCCGTCCTTCGGACGCGGGCCGTTCGGCCACTACATCTGCACGGCCGTCAACGACGCCGTGCTGCACGGGATGCCCTACGACTACACACTGGCCGACGGCGACCTGCTGACACTCGACCTCGCCGTCTCCAAAGGCGGAGTGGCTGCGGACTCCGCCATCAGCTTTATCGTGGGCGACGCCAAGCCGTTGGAGGGCATCACCATGATCGACGCGACCGAACGCGCCCTGTATGCCGGGATCGCAGTGGCCGGTCCCGGAGCGCGCATCGGCGACATCTCCCATGCCATCGGTTCCGTCCTCAGCGAGGCGGGCTACCCGGTCAACACCCAGTTCGGCGGCCACGGCATCGGATCAAGCATGCACCAGGACCCGCACGTTCCCAACACCGGACGGCCCGGCCGCGGGTACACCCTGCGTCCCGGGCTCCTGCTGGCGCTGGAACCATGGGTGATGGCGGACACCGCGGAACTCGTCACCGATGCCGACGGGTGGACGCTCCGCAGCGCCACCGGCTGCCTGACAGCCCACAGCGAGCACACGATCGCCATCACCGATGACGGTGCGGAAATCATGACCCTGCCAACTCAGAAGTAACACCCCGCCAGCCAGTCAGCGGTCCCAGGTGGCCCAGTCGGCGTCGTCGAATGCCCGGCCGCGGAAATGTGCGCGCAGGTACTCCCCCACCACCGCAGCGCCCAGGCCTCCGACGTCGGGCGCCACAACCCTGGCTCCCACCCGCCGGGCCATCCGCTGCACGAACCGTTCCAAGCTGGGGTCGTTTCCGAGCCGGAAGAACGTGGCCTGCGTGCCGGCACGCCCCAGCCGGTCGAGCTCGGCCACCGTGACCCGGATGGTTTCGGGGTCGGAGGGCCAGCAGAACCAGGCCTCGCCGTCCGGAAGCAGATGGACCGTGGGTTCGCCGTCGGTCACCAGCAGGAGGACAGGCTGCATCGACGGATGGCGGCGGAAGAAGCGGCCGGCCAGCAGCAGGCCGTGATGGAGGTTGGTTCCCTGTTCCCGCCGGGACGGCAGGGCCGTCAGCTCGCCGATGTCCATGGACCGCGCATAACGCCCGAACGTGACCAACTCCAGCCGGTCTCCGCGGAACCGCGTGGAGATGAGGTGGTGCAGCGCCAGCGCAGTGCGCTTCATCAGCACCCAGCGCCCCTCGGCGGCCATGGAGAAGGAGACGTCAACGAGCAGGACGACGGCGGCCTGGGTACGGGCCTCGGTTTCGCTGACTTCGATGTCGGCAGCGGTGAGGTGGAGCCCCTGGGCCGGGTTGCCGCCGCCGGCCACGGTGCGGCTGATCGCGTTGGTCAGGGTGCGCGTGACGTCCCAGGGCTCGGCGTCCCCGAACTCCCACTGGCGGCTCGACCCGGTCTGCTCGCCGGCGGCACCGGCCACGCGGGTGTCCCGCCGCCCCTGCCGGCCGGACAGCTGCTTTGCGGTGTCGCGCAGCAGGGACCTGCCGAGTTGCCGCATGGCCTGCGGGGACAGCCGCAGGTCGCCGTCGCTTCCCCGCCGCAGGTAGCCGCCGTCCTGCATGGCCCGTTCAATTTCGGCCAGGGTGCGGGCAGTGACGGCGGCGTTCTGCCCGAGCTGGCGGGCGAGGGCATCGAGGTCCAGGTCATCCAGGTTCGAACCGTTGTAGGACTGGGACAGCTGGTCTGCCAGTCCGTCCAGTTCAGCGATGTCTTGGAGCACGCCGGTCCCGTCGCCCAACCCCATGCCTTCCTGGCCCTCGAATCGCTCCGAACCTGTCCAGTCCTCGCCCGGCCGGAGGGCCCGCAGGCTCGAGTCGAGCTGGTCAAGCTGGGCCATCGGTTCCGGGGAGCCGAAGGCCTGGGCGGAAAGCCGCATCAGCTCATCACGCTGCTCGGGAGACATCGATTGCAGGAGCCGTTGGGCAGCGGCCGCCCGCTTGGCGAGGGCGTCAATCAGCTCCTCGACGGACTCGGGGTTCTCCGGAAAGAAGCCCCCGTGCTGGGCCATGAACTCCTGGAAATCCGCCTCCGTGTCCTCGCCGCGCCGGTGTTTGTCCAACAGTTCATTGAGGTCCCGCAGCATCCCGGCCACGGCTGCCTTGTCCTCGTCCGTGGCGTTTTGGAGTGCCTGCTTCATGCCGGCGAACCTCTGGTCCAGGACCTCCCGGCCCAGCAGGTCCTTGATCCGCTCGTAGGCCTCCCGGGCGGTGCCCGACTGCCAGTCATAGGAAGCCAGTTCGTTGACCGCAGCCGCTGTGGACTGCGGCAGGTTCTGCAGCTGCATCTCCCGGAAGGCGCGATCGTTGTTGTCCATCATGGCGTCGCGGGCCAGCTGCTTGCGCTCCTCCAGCACCGCCGTCTCCAAGAGCTTCTGCACCTCGTTCAGGGTGCCGTCCAGCCGGTGCCGGCCCAGCAGTTCGCTGCGGCGCTGCTGGACCCGCCGCGCAAGATCATCCAGGCCCTCCCGGTCCCGGCCGCCGCGGCGCAGGAACTCCTGCAGCGCATGCCGGGGTGAGTAGCCGGCCATCACGTCTTCGGCGACGGCGTCCAGCGCCTCGGCAAGGTCAACCGGCGGCGCGAGCGGGTCCGGCCCGCCGGTGTAGCGGCCGTACCTGGCGGAGTGGTTGTGGCTGGCCATGACGCCTCCTGTTCCGGCCGCCTGTTCCTGGCTGTACTGCTTCCAGCCCTGCGGCTAGCCGTAGATGGTTTCCTCGTCGTCGGACTCCTTGGAGATCCGGCGGGCCAGGTACAAGCCTTCCAGGGCAAGTTCGATGGCGGCAGCACGCTGCCCCTGGTTCGTCGCGCCCAGGCGCCCGCTGATCTCGTCGTAAAGCCCGGACCCATTGAGGGAGGGCAGGTTCTCGAGGAATTCCTGGGCGGTGACGTGCTCCCCGGTGGTGACTGTCCGGTGACCGTCGAGTGCGGCGACAAGCGGGCCCAGGTCGATGCCGTGGTAGTGGGCGCGCACCGCTTCTGCCGTGGCCGTCCGCAGGAGGTGGTCGAGGACGGCCTGTTCGCGGCCTTCCTCGCCGGACTCGAATTCGATCTTTCCCGAGAGGACGTCCACCGCGGCGCCCAGGTCCACGATCCGCGCCACGGCTTCCCCTTCGCCGCGGACGCTGGCGCGGCGCAGTGCAGCGGCCGCAACTGTTTCGGCTCCGGCGATGGCGAACCGGGCCGAGACGCCGGAGGTCTGGTTGATCGCCGGGGACTGCCGGAGCGCGCGGGTGTAGCGGGCCAGGATTTCCAGGATGACCGGCGGAACGTCGGCCACCAGCTGTCCCTCCTGCCGGACCACGGCCACCTCGTCGTCCAGCTCGATGGGGTAGTGCGTGCGGATCTCGGCGCCGAACCGGTCCTTCAGGGGCGTGATGATCCGGCCGCGGTTGGTGTAGTCCTCCGGATTGGCGGACGCGACCACGAGCACGTCCAGCGGCAGCCGGAGCACGTAGCCTCGGATCTGGATATCGCGCTCCTCCATCACGTTGAGCATTGACACCTGGATCCGTTCGGCCAGGTCCGGCAGTTCATTGATGGCGATGATGCCGCGGTTGGAACGCGGGACCAGGCCGTAGTGGATGGTCTCCGGATCGCCCAGGCGGCGGCCCTCGGCCACGCGCATCGGGTCAACGTCGCCGATCAAGTCGGCGACTGAGGTATCCGGCGTCGCAAGCTTCTCGACGTAGCGTTCGGAGCGGTGCCGCCACGCCACCCGCAGCCTGTCCCCTTCGGTGAGGGCACGGGCCCGCGACTGCTCGGTAATGGGCTCGTACGGGTGCTCGTTCAGTTCCGAGTCCTCGATCACTGGCGACCACTCGTCCAGCAGCCCGGCCAGCGTGCGCAGGAGCCGCGTCTTGCCCTGCCCCCGCTCACCCAGCAGCACCACGTCATGGCCTGCGATCAGGGCGCGCTCGAGCTGGGGAAGGACGGTGCGGCTGAAGCCGTACAGCCCGGGCCAAGGATCACGCCCTTCGGCGAGCACGGCAAGCAGGTTGTCGCGGATTTCGTGGCGCAGGTCTTTCTGGATATGGCCGGCTGCACGCAATTCACCAACAGTGAAGATTTCGGGACGATCAGTCACCACTCCACGGTAGCCCTACCCCTGCCCGGAATCGAGGAAATTCCGGGAATCGTCACACCCAGACCCGCCGGTCCCCTTACTCTTGGTGTTGATGACTGCTCAGAGCACACTCCTTCTCCTGATACGCCATGGGGAGACTCCCACCACCGGGAAGGTGCTGCCTGGCCGCGCGCCGGGACTGCACCTGTCCGAGCGGGGCCGGGCCCAGGCTGACCGGGTCGCCGAACGCCTCACGGGTTTACCCGTCCACGCCATCTACTCGTCGCCGCTGGAGCGCACCAGCGAGACTGCCGCCCCCTCCGCATCCCGCACCGGCCTGCCGCTGCATCACGACGACGGGCTGATCGAATGCGACGTCGGCGACTGGACGGGCGCGGCGCTCGCCGAACTGGCGGCACTGCCGCAATGGCAGGGCGTGCAGCACAGCCCCTCAACGTTCCGCTTTCCCAATGGGGAGAGCTTCACGCAGATGCAGGCGCGGATGGTTGGCGCACTCGAGGTGCTGCGCGCCGCACACCCCGCCGCCGTCGTCGTATGTTTCTCCCATGCCGACCCCATCAAGGCCGCCGTGGCGCACGCCATGGGAACGCATCTGGACCTGTTCCAGCGGATCATGATCAGCCCTGGTTCAGTGTCGGCCGTCGAGTATGTGGAGGGCCGTCCGCCGGCGGTGCTGATGGTGAATTCGACGGCGGAACCTTTGAGCGGGCTGAGGGGGCCGTGATAACCGTGGGTGCCAAACCAAGGGACTGCCGGTGTCCGGGCGGGAGCTGACACTGCTGGGCGAAGGCCGTGTGTACCTGGTGGCCCGCATTCCCCGCAGCAGCAACGCCACCTTCCTCGTCCGCGTCTCCGATGGTGACGACTCGGCCCAGGCCGTGTACAAACCGGAGTCCGGGGAACGGCCGTTGTCCGACTTTGAACCCGGGCTGTACCGGCGCGAACGCGCGGCCTACCTGCTCAGCGAATACCTGCAGTGGGGCCTCGTGCCGCCCACGGTGATCCGCGATGACTCACCCTTGGGTGTCGGCTCGCTGCAATGGTTTGTCGCGTGTGACTACCGGGAGCACTACTTCGTCCTGTACGAGGACGCGCCGGAAACGCACAGCGACCTGTCCCGGATTGCCCTGTTCGACTTCGTTACCAACAACACCGACCGCAAGAGCGGGCACGTGCTGCGCGGCCATGACGGACGCGTGTGGGGCATCGACCACGGGCTGTGCTTTTCGGCAGACTTCAAACTGCGCACGGTCATCTGGGACTTCGCCGGCGAACCGGTCCCGGACGCCCTGCTGGAAGATATTGCCCCGCTTGGAGAAGAGGTTCCTGCCCCGGTGGCGGAGCTGCTGGATGCGGCGGAAGTCCGGGCGCTGCGGCGCCGGGTGCAGCGCGTACTGAACAGCGGCGTGCTGCCGGTTGACCCCACGGGCATGCGTTACCCCTGGCCGCTGGTGTAGGTCACCTCAATGCAATCCGAAGCCGCCCACTGGCAACCCGCATCCCATGTTTCCGAACCGGCACCAGGCGTCTTTCACGTCCAGGGCCCGGCCTCGAACTGGATCGTGGTCCGCGACCTGACGGGCTTCATGCTCATCGACTCCGGCTACCCGTCCGACCGCCCCCTGGTCCTGGCGTCTATCCGCCACGTGGGGCTGGAGCCCGCATACGCCCGGGCTGTGCTCATCACGCACGGCCATGTTGACCACACCGGGTCCGCGGCCTACTTCGCCAACACGTTCGGCACCGCCATCCTGTGCGCGCCCGAAGAGCTGGCCCACGTCCAGGGCAGGGAAAAGCACCAGGTCACCTTCGGCCAGGTCATCGTGCGCGCCTGGCAGCCCCGCGTCTTCCGCTGGTTGCTCCACGTCATCAAAGCCGGCGCACTGACGGCACAGCCCGCAACCCAGGCCCGGCCGTGGGATGCGGAGACGCTCCGCAGCCTGCCGGGCCGTCCCGAAGCCATCGCAGTGCCCGGACACACGCCGGGGAATGCCGTGATCCTGCTCCCGGAAGCCGGCGCCATCGCCGTCGGGGATTCCTTTGTAACCGGCCATCCGCTGAGCCGGAAGAGCGGACCCCAGATGCTGCATCCCATGTTCCATTCGGATCCGGCCGCGGCCCTGGAGGCAACGCGCCGGTTCGACGCCGTCTCCGCGTCCGTGATCCTTCCCGGCCACGGCCCGGCACTGCAGATGACCCTGGCAGACGCCTTGGCGGCCCTGCGCAACCAGGACTGATAGAACGGGCCGGAGTGGCCTACTGTCCGGGAGGCATCACCGGCGGGACGAAGTTGAACGTCATCCCCAGGAGCCAGACCAGCAGCAGCACCACCGGCAGGTGGAACACAAACTGCAGGAACGTGAAGCCCACCAGGTCGCGGGCCCGCAGCCGAAGCACCGCCAGCAGCGGCAGCATAAAGAACGGGTTGACCAGATTCGGCAGCGCCTCGGCGATGTTGTAGATCTGCACGGTCCAGCCGAGGTTCATCTGCACATCAGTGGCGGACTGCATCACGTAGGGCGCCTCCACGAGCCACTTGCCGCCGCCGGACGGTACCAGCAGTCCCAGCACTGCGGTGTAGAGCGCAATGACGACGGCGAACGCGCCGTTGCCGCCGATGTCGGAGAAGAACTGGGCCAGGTGGGAGGAGATGGTCATGCCGCCATTGCCGGTGGCCTTGGTCAGGATCGCGGCCATGGCCGCGTACAAGGGGAACTGGACCAGGATCCCGGCGGTTGCCGGAACGGCCTTGGTGACGGCCTGCAGGAAGTTCCGGGGTGTCCCGTGCAGCACCAGGCCCAGGATCAGGAACACCAGCAGGTAACCGTTCAGGCTGCTGACCACGGTCAGGAACGGCTTGGTCAGGTATTGGGAGACCAGCCAGCCGAGGGTCAGGATGCCGGCAAGGATGGGCAGGATCCGGCTGTATTCGAGCCACTCGCCCGGGCGGGAACGGGGCGCCGGTTCGCTGGGTTCGTCGTCGAGGTCGACGCCGAGATCCTCCGCCGTGCGGATGGCGCCGCCGCGGGGCGCCGAGAAATGTGCGATCACGGTGGTGAGGGCCATCAGGATGACGAGGGTGAGCAGGGACTGCCAGGTGAAGATCGTTGTCCCGAAGTCGAGGATTCCGGTGATCTTCAGCAGGGCCGGAGGCAGCGAGGCAGCCGTGGCCTGCAACTGCGCCGCCGAGGAGGACAGTCCCAGGGCCCAGACGGCGCCGAGGCCCATAAAGGCGGCCGCGCCAAGGGCCCGGTAGTCCACGGTGAGGTCTTTGCGCCGGGCGATCGCCCTGGCCAGCAGCCCGCCAAAGATGAGGCTGAGCCCCCAGTTCAGGAAGGACACGGACATGGACATCAGTGCCACGAAGCTCACCGCCGTGCGGGCAGTGGACGGGATGAGGGCCAGCCGCTTGATGAGCCTGGCCACCGGCGGGGAGGTTGCCACCACGTAACCGGTGAGAACCACCATGGCCATCTGCAGCGTGAAAGCGGTCAGGTCCCAGAAGCCGTTGCCGAAGGAATCGGCGATGGACTGCGGTGAAGCGCCGATGGCCAGGGCCGCGACGGCGATGATCACCACGCCGGCCAGGGCGAAGATATATGCATCCGGGAACCATTTTTCGGTCCAGGCCGCCATTTTCTGGGCGACCCGGGCCAGCCCGCGTTCTTCGGTTGCGCTCTGCGTCAGGACTGTGTTTCCCACCGGTATTACCTCTCCATCGAGTGCCTCGTCGTTACCCGAAGGAGCTTAGTGCGGGCCAGCCGGGAAACCGGTTAATCAGCACTAACCCTGCGTGCCGCCGGCCTCCAACGCAGCATCGGTGTCTGTCGGCGCGGCCCGGTGATCCACTCCGGCCGCCAGTTCGTCAATCCTGTCGAGCGCCGAGTTGAGCCGCTGGACCGTTGCCCACAGGACCGGCTGCTCGTCGCGGATCTGTTCGAGCGTGGCGCCGGCGGATCGAACGGTTGCGAGGTCGAAACTGATGTTCGTGCGCGCCCCTGCCACCGCCGCCCGCAGGGCACCGAATGCCACCACCACATCGGCAATCAGTGCCGGGTTCCCGTTGGCGGCGAGCCAGCCAAGGTCCTCAATGGCTTCAATCGCGCGTTCACCCAGCACGGCCGATGCTTTGGCAGCGTTCACCGACGCCCGGTGGATGGCGTCGTCGCGTTCCGGCCCTGGTTCCAGCCGGAAGGCGGCGCCAAACGCTTCGGAAGCGGCAGCATCGTCGTCGGCAAGTGTGAGGGCTGTCCTGCGCAGCGTGTGCGCACGCTCGTGGACATCCGCCAGTTCCTTCCGCTGCTGTTCGCCGGGTTCGGTGTAGCCGGCCACCATGGACGTGAGCGATGCTGCGATGGCAAGCATCACCCCCGTCCCGGCCCCTCCGCCCGGCGAGCCCTTGGACTCCGCCAGCGCCTGGGTCCAGTCTTCAACCGTAGAATCCTGCGTTGTCACCGCTTCAGAATCAGCCATGGCACCCATTCTCCCTACTTCTTCGCAGGTTGGATGTCCGCTGAAGGACAGCAGGGTGAAACGGCGTAGCCGTGGATGCCCACTGCCGGGTCAGCCCTTCCGTTCCGCCCGGTACGCCCGCGGACTGACGCCGTGCAGCCGCCGGAACTGCCGGGAGAAGTAGAACTGGTCCGTCAAGCCCACCTCACGCCCCACCTCTGCGACCGGCAGGTCGGTAGTGTCCAGCAGGAGCCGGGCCCGCGCCATCTTCAGCGCGGTGTGGTGGGCCAGCACTCCCCCGCCGGTCGACTCGCGGAACAGCTTGCTCAGCTGCGACGACGACACCCCCACCAGCGACGCCAGGTCAGGCAGCCGGATGGCACCGTCCACCCTGTCTTCCAGGAACTTTATCGCCTGCTGCAGCGGCGTGCCCTGGCCGGGGACGCGGCGGTCCACGGCCAGGGTGGCCAGCAGCTTCCATGCCATACCCGCAGTGGCCACCAGGCGGGCCGGCGACTGGTCCTGCTCCAGTGCCGTGATGATCTCGTCCAGCATGGCCGTCAGCCGGTCCACGGCGACCAGCGGAATGACCGGCCGGCCGGCACGGACACCGGACTCTTCAATCAGCTCCGCGGCGTCCGAGCCGAGGACATGGCACCACCAGATGGTCCAGGGGTCGTCCGTGGAGGCGCCGTACGCATGGGCTTCCCCCGTGCCGCCGGGAAGGACGACGGCGGCGCCCTTGCCGACGTCGAACCGGTTGCCGGCGGTTTCCACCCACCCCGAGCCCGCGACGCAGAGGATCACGATGGTTTCGTGCGCGCCTTCGGGCCGGTGCCGGCCGTGGGCGTCAGCGACGGGAAAGACCCCGGCGTCGGTGACTACGAGCCGGCGGGTGACGGGACGGGCGAGCGCTTCCCGCACCAAGGGTCGCGGCACCACCACCAGCCGCTGGTTCTGGAATCCCGTTGCCCGCTCCACGACCATCCCTTTCGTCACCAAACGTCCATATTATGCCGGACAGGATCACTCAGGCGGGAGCCTCCTGCCACGTCGTCCAGTCGATCAGCTCCACCTTGTCCAAAGCGGCCAGGTCGCCGTCGGCATCGTCACGCCTGCGCTGCGCCGCCAGCGGCACACCAACCTTCGCGTCCTTCGGGAGGGGAAGAATCTGGAGCAGGATTTCCGCGCCGGGGCGGATGCCGGCGTCGTGCGTTTCGATCACCCAGGGGGAACCGTCCCAGAAGCGGTCCGCAACCACGATGCCGTCCACGAGCAGCCGCGCAACGTCTCCGGCCCACGCGATTTCGAGCTCGGCGTGCCCCTTCCCTTCCCTTGGAGGGAATGCCGCCGTCGCATCAATCCGGTAGACCTCTGCACGTTCCTCCATGTCGCCGTCGGCGGGTGCGGCCGCCCTGCCGGCCAGGGAGCCAAAAGAAGCCGGGACGGGCGCGGCCGCCCTGATGAGTGCCGCATCAATGGTTTGCCGGGCTGCTCCCGGTTCCGCCGATACCGGGCGCACCTCCTCAAACTGACACGATGCTGTGGAGTACCGTCGGACCGAAGGTGACCCGACGGACCTTCCGGCCAGGAGTCCGTCCGCGCCAACCCACAGCGGGCCGGCAGACAGGACCAGTTCCCGTCCGCGCGGAGTGTCCAGGGCCCAGGCCTCGTCGGCCAGGTCAGCAGGCAGGACGAGGATTTTCAGCGAGCCTTCCACGGACCGTGCCGTCACGCTGGCTGACCCGGCGGTGTCAATGACGTGCGTGTTGCCGCCCACCGCAGTAGCCGGTCCCTCAAGAACGGTGCCCTCCGCCAGGCACAGCTGCGCTTCGATTCCGGCTTCGGCCGTGAGGACCAGCGTTGGTGCCGCTTCCGGGCCCAGGAGGGTCAGGGCTGATGCCGTGGCCCAGCCCAGCCGGACTCCCGCAATATCGAGGTTGACCGGCCAGGCGGCGATCGTCCCGGCAGGGATCGCGATGGGCTGGTGGGGAAAGGTCACCGTGTCCGCCGGAAGCGAGAGGCTGAACTGCGCGCCGCCGTAGTCCGGCAGGGGAATGTGGGGCTGGTGCCAGGTGATGAACACGAAGCCTGACCGCCCGTCCGATCGCAACGCCCAGCGCAGGGTCTCCGAGTCCTCGACGCCGGCCGGTACCTGGTCCGGCAGCGTGGACGGCATCGGGGCGAGCCGGTCTCCGAACGCGGCCAGGAAAGCGTGTTGCCTGCGCAGCAGCCCGAAGCTGGGCGCAAGCCTGCCGGCGGCGCCGATCGGGGCGTGGAAGTCATAGTCGAACACCGGAAGGTCGTTGGGGTAGCCCGTGGCCTGGGATTCCTGCAGGCCGCCCGCGGGATTGGTTCCGCCGGTGAACATGTAATAGCCCTGCCAGCCCGAGCCGCTGCCGATTTTGTTGTTGGCCACGGCGGCCACGTCTTCGCCCCGGGGCCACGGGCGGCGCTGGTAGGCCGTGGCCATGCCGCCGGTCAATTCACAGGTGGCGGGCGGGTAGAACGCGGACGGGGACCGGGGCGGTGCTGCATTACTTCCCGAGAATTTCTCGCGCAGGTCGGCGCCGATGCCGGGATCGTCCCACTGGTGGCTGAAGAAATAGTGCTGCCGGAAGGTGGGATCCCAGGGAGCGTCGGCATCCACCCAGAAGCCGTCGCCGTAGCCGCCGAAGACCGGCAGGACCTCCTCTTCGGGGACGTCAGCCCCGCCCCACGCCGTGGCCGTCCAGATCGGGGCGTCGAGGCCAGCTGCCCGGGCCAGTTTCTTGAGCGCAGTGAGGTGCCGGGGCTGGTCGTAGAGTTCATTGTCCAGCTGGATCCCAACGACGTTGCTGCCCGGCCCGGTGAGGCCTTGCAGTTCTGCGCCGAGGCGGTTGAACCAGCGTTCCACCAGGGCCAGGTAGGCGGCATCATTCGTCCGGTGTTCGACGGCGGCGGCCTGGACCCAGTCCGGGAAGCCACCGTTCCGGACCTCGCCGTGGGCCCAGGGGCCGATCCGGAGAACCACGTCCAGATCCAGGTCAGCGCAGAGGCGGACGAAGGCGGCCACGTCCAGGTTGCCATCAAAGCGGGCCTGGCCCTCAGTCTGTTCGTGGTGGATCCAGAACACGTAGCAGGCCACCACCGTGATGCCACCGGCCTTCATCAACCGCAGCCGGTCTTCCCAGCGGTTGCGGGGCAGCCGGCTGAAGTGGATTTCGCCCGACACCGGCACGATTGGACGGCCATCCACTTCGATGTAGCGGCTGGTGAGCCGCCATCTGCCGTGCTGGTCTTCCGTGTTGCTCATGGGCGGGAGCTGAAGGGGCCTCTCGTGGGGCCGGTGGGTGACCGTCAGGAGTTCGAGAGTGGTTTGTTCGGGACGCATGGGTTCTTTCAGCTCGCGGGGGCGGTCAGGATGAGGTTGTTCATACGGTGTTGCCAGGTTTCGTTGGCCCACGGAGGGTGGTGCTGGGCGGCGTTGGAGCACAGGACCATACCCCAGATTCCGTGGTCCAGTGCCGTATGGATGCCGCACTCGGCGAGGTCCCGGCCGATGGGCCTTCCTCGAAGGTGCCGTGGAGCGGGGTGTACCCGATCCAGCCTTCGCCCACCACAGCCGGGAGCTTTTTCCAGCGCGCCCACACGGCGATGGCGATGACGCGCGACTCGATCTCCCGCCGCATCACCTCCCGGGCAGCACAGGAAGGTCTGGGGCTCATCAGTCCGGTTGTACAGCCGGGCCTCCACCTCAATCAGGGAACTGCCGGGGCGAAGCCGGACCCCGTGGGTGCCCCGCATCCGCTGCAGCGGATCCAGGTCGCTATGCCACAGCGTCACCTGGCCGCCGTCGCGGCGCTCCACCGAGGTTTCCACCGGGAGGAAGGTTGCCGGGCGGTGGTGCTGCGGCCAATTGAACTCCACGCCGCCCGAAATCCAGGGCCGGGCCAGCCCCACCAGGCCGGGCTTGATCACGTTGTTCCGGTAAAAGAAGTCGTAGCCGGCCGTTTTATCGAAGCCAATGTGGATGCGGCCGCCGATCTCCGGAAGCAGCATCAGGCGCACGTACTCGTTTTCCACGTGGATGGCCTGTCAGACGCGGGGCTTCTTTGACGCCGCGATGCTGTCGACGAAGGGCATGGGGTTCCACCTTGCCGCTGGAGCCCTGGTACACGCGCCGGTCCGGGAACAGCGGATACCGGTCCGGCTCCCCCGGAGCATACGTGTCAATCGAGACCGGCTCTGACCAGCAGGCAACGCCACCGGCATCCAGGACTGCCTGCTGATCGGGTGGCGCGTCGGGCAAAAGTATGCGGGACTTGTTTTCATGCACGGATGAAAGCCTATGGAGTTCCTGACGCAGTTCCCATGGCATATTGGCGCGGGTACATGGACGATCGTGTACACGCGCGCAGCTCCCCTGTTGCCCAATCGCGGGCTGTGCCAGTATCGCAACATGGTGAATCCCCTGCGGCCCGAAGACTTGCGGGCGTGCCTCACCCATCCCCATGCGACCATCGCCACCGCTGCGGGAGCGGTGGCGTACGCCGACCGGGGCACGGGTGTGCCGCTCCTTGCTGTTCATGGAACCCTTGGGGGCTGGGACCAGGGACTGGTGGCCACCGAGTTTTTCCGGACCAACGGGTTCCGCATCATCGCGCCAAGCCGTCCGGGCTATCTGGGTACGCCCCTGGCCACAGGACGCACTCCGGCAGAGCAGGGCGATGCGCTCGCAGCACTGCTGGACGCCCTCGGTATCGAAAGGGTCAGGGTGTTCGCCGGGTCCGGCGGCGGCCCGGCGGCCTATGCGCTGGCGGCACGGCATCCGGATCGGGTAATTAAGCTGGTGCAGGTTGACTCAGTCTGCCTTCCGATTCCACCGTTCCCGTTGGCCAGGTTGTTCGCAAGGGATCCGGCCCTCCAGTTTCAGCTCTGGCTGCTCCGGCACGCCGCAACACCCATGGTCAAGTTGATGCTCGGGCGCTTCGGTAATGGAGCTTCCCGGGACGAGGCTACCCGCCGCGCCGCCGGCATCACCGCTGACCCTGTCCGTTTAGTGCACCTCGAAGCCATCCTTCTGGCCTCTTCCGGTTGGGCCCACCGCCGGGACGGATACGACAATGACTCCGCCTCGTTGAGAGCGTTAACCCCGCTGGACCTTCAGGCGATCGCCTGCCCCACGCTCATCATGCACGGCACCGCGGATGCAAGCGTGCCGCCGGAGAACGCCCGGCACGCACACCATCAGATCCACGGCTCAGAGTTGTACTGGATGCACGGTTCCCATGTGGCGTTCTTCCTCGAGGAAGGCGATACGGCTCCCTTGTACGCGCTGGACTGGCTGCGGGGCAACAACTCCGGGTAGTCGGTGGTTGAGCCTGCCGAGGCCCAAAGGGCTCAATCCTCGGTGCTTTCCGGTTTGGGCAAGTCCGTCAGGCAGAACCACCGCCCGGCGGCCCGTCCAGCACGGTGGGGACGTATTCGAGCAGTTGGAGCCGCCCGTCGAACGTCCGGCTATTTACCATTTCCAGTGAGACGTCCGGGTATCCGTCGTAGATCCGTTCGCGTCCGGTCCGGCCCGTGATCACCGGGAAGACCACCAGCCGGAACCTGTCCACCAGGCCGGCCGTCAGCAGGGACCGGCAGAGGCTAAGGCTTCCAAGGGTGGTCAGCGGACCGGTCCCGTTCCGCTTCATCCCAGCGACCGCCTCCACCGCGTCTCCAGCCACAAGCCGGGAGTTCGGCCAGGTCAAAGGAGCCTTCAGGGCGGAGGAGAAGACAACCTTGGGGACGGCAGCCAGGCCAGTGAGGCTGGCCCCTTCGTTGTCGGAGAATTCAGAACGTCCGCCGGCGGCCTCCTGCGACATGCTGGACATCAGCCGATAGGTGTTGGCCCCGAGCAGGAAGGTGTAGTTCTTCTTCCCCTCCTGCTCAAGCCAGGCCAGGTATTCCGGGCCTTCCAGTCCCCACCAGCCGGGCCAGCCCTCGGCGGAGGCATAACCGTCCAGTGAAATGATCAGATCCACCATCAGCGTTGCTGCTGGTGCTTCTCCGGTTTGGTCAACCATGGCCGTCTCCTCGTTGAATCGGCGGATCCGGACCGCACCACAGGGAAGAAACGTTCCGGTGCCGGCCATGCTAACCCTGGAAGGCCGGCGGGTCTATCCGTCCCGTAGCCTGCATGAGAGCATACGGGCATGTCACCCATACAGCGCCTCCGCCCCGAAGGGCTCGTTGTGAGCCCGGCCTTCAGTCACGTTGCTGTCGTGCCGCCGGGCGCCACCACCATCTATGTCGGCGGCCAAAATGCCGTCGACGCCGACGGATCCCTAGTGGGCCCAGGCGACGCCGCGGTGCAGTCAGCCTTCGCCCTCGAGAACGTGAAGACCGCGCTCGCTGCCGCCGGCGCAAGCCTCGGCGATGTGGTGCAGTGGACCGTGCTCTTCGTGGACGGCGCCGACATCGCAGCCGGATACCGCGCCATTGCAGGGGAACTCGCGTCCGACGAGCCGGCTTTGGTGACTGCTGCCCTTGTGGCCGGGCTGGGCGTACCCGGCGCGCTCGTGGAGATCAGCGCTGTCGCTGCCGTGCTCGCATAAGCCACATCCTGGCAATGCCGGGTGCCGTGACCAAAGCCAGGAGCCGGCGCGGCTACTCGAAGCGCACGGGGTCCCAGTCAAGGATCCGTGGAACGGCGAGACCCTCAACAACGAACGGATCATCGGCGATGAAACGCTCGGCCTTCTCCCGCCGATCCTACCTGCCGCCTCGTTAAGGCGTGCCTCAAGGAATCCCTTCCGGCCGCCGTCGGACCCTATTAGCATGGCCCGTATCCTGTCCGCGCCCTGAACACCCTGCCACACAAAGGCAAGCCCATGAACAGTGTCACCTGTGATCTCACCGTATCGCTCGACGGCTTCCTCGCCGGACCCAACCAGAGCCGCGACAATCCCCTGGGCGAGGGCGGTGAGGACCTGCACCGGTGGCAGTTCGAAGAACCCGAGGCCAATGCTGCAGCGATTGAGGGCATCCTCGCCGCTGGAGCGTACATCATGGGCCGCAACATGTTCGCCGGTCCGGGACCCGGGTCCTGGGACGATGACTGGCGCGGCTGGTGGGGCGAGGAACCGCCGTACCACGCCCCCGTCTTTGTCCTCACGCATCATCCCCGCCCGCCGCTGCAGATGCAGGGCGGCACAACGTTTCATTTCGTGAATGACGGAATCGAGTCCGCACTGGCCAAGGCGCGGCAGGCCGCGGGCGGTAAGGACGTCGCCATAGCCGGTGGTGCGGAAACTGCCCGGCAGTATCTTTCGGCCGGGCTGATCGACGAGTTGCGGCTCCATATCTCGCCGCTTCTCCTTGGGGCGGGCGAACGTCTCCTGGACGGCGTCGGCAATCTCAAGCTGGAACCGACGGAAGTCAGCGGCACCGGCCTGGTGACGCACATCCGCTACCGGCTGCACGAAGGAGGGTAAGCCACTCCGACTTCCTGAAACGGACATGGTGCGACTGGCTTCGAGCGCGGGCCCCCTTCGGGAGGGTCCGGGCAGCTACCGTCCACCCTCAATCTTGCGGCTGCGCTGCTCCTGCGCCATCGGTCCGTAGGGATAGACGCCCGTCCCGGGCTGGCTGACCTGGGTCAGCCGATTGGTCTCGTCAGGACTAAGCTGCAGTTCGGCCGCCGCGAGGTTGCCGGCAAGCTGCTCCTCGGTCCGGACACCCAGGATCACGGACGTGACCGCCGGCCGGTCGACAAGCCAGGCCAGCGCCACCTGGGTAGGGCTGACTCCCCGGGCAGCGGCAATGTCTTCCACGGCATCGATGACGGCCCAGGTACGTGGGTTGTCGTTGCGCGCCTTCCAGGCCTCCATTCCGCGTTCGGGGTTCTCACCGAGCCTGGTGGCACCTGCAGGAGGCTGGTCCCGCTTGTACTTGCCCGAGAGCCACCCACCGCCGAGCGGCGACCAGGGCAGCAGGCCGATGCCGGCGTCGAGCGCCGCCGGAACAATCTCGGATTCGATTTCCCTGACCAGCAGGCTGTACTGGGGCTGCAGGGTCACCGGCGGATTCCAGCCGTTCGCCCGGGCAACATGGACGGCTTTGGTCAGTTGCCATCCCAGGAAGTTGGAAAAGCCGTAATAGGCAATCTTGCCCCGGCTGACTGAGTCGTCCAGGAAGCGCAGGGTCTCCTCCAATGGAGTAATGGGGTCCCACGCGTGCATCTGGTACAGGTCGATCTGTTCCACGCCAAGACGTCGGAGGGAATCATCCAGCGCGCGGGACAAATGACGGCGGGATGTTCCGACGTCGTTCGGTGCCGTCCCCATCGGAAAGCGGCCCTTCGTGGCAATCACCGCTTTATCCCTGGCCTCCGGCCGCTTGGCCAGCCAGCGGCCGATGATCTCTTCCGAAACACCGGCGCTGTAGACATCGGCGGTGTCGATGAAATTCCCGCCCACCGCAAAGTAGCTGTCCAGGATGGCGTGTGAGGTCTCCTCGGTGGCCTCCGCACCGAAAGTCATGGTTCCCAGCGAGTAGCTGGAAACGACCGCGCCGCTGCGGCCCAGGGTTCTGTATTCCATTGTTATCCTCGTGTTCGGTGGCGGGTGTCAAAATCCTTGGCCGCCGCGTCCCGCGTGGTGGTGCGGATGCGGTACAGGCTGGTGGTGGCTGTGATGTAAAGGTCCTGGCCGTCCGGGCCGCCAAAGCACAAGTTCGATACCCGCTCGGGCACTGCCACGGTAGCCAGGAGTTCGAAGGACGGTGAATAGACCCGGACGGCGGGGCCGGCAGAGGTCCAGATCCTGCCCTGCACATCGACCCGCAAACCGTCAGCAGCATTGCCTTCTTCCAGCTCGAGAACCGTTCCGCCGGGGCGGCAGGTGCCGTCCGCCACGTTGTAGGAGGCAATCCTCAACGGAACCCCATAATGAGGACCGGCTGTATCCGCAACGTAGAGGACCGACTCATCCGGTGAGAAGGCCAGCCCGTTGGGGTGGACGAGGTCAGTGATCATTGCTGTCAGTGTTCCTGAAGCGGGCTCGAACCGGAAAACATAGCAGCCGCCGTACTCCTGCTCCCCCTCGTGCCCTTCTTTAGTGCCTGGAAGAATTCCGTACGGCGGGTCCGTGAACCAGATGCTGGAGTCACGTGAAATCACGACGTCGTTGGGCGAGTTCAGCCGACGGCCCCGGTAGGAATCAACCAGTCCTGTCACCACTCCCCCGCGGTCACGCTCAATCCTGCGGCGCCCTTGGCTGCACTGCAGCACACTGCCGTCAGCGTCGAGGGTGCGGCCGTTTGTGAATTCGACCCCAACTGCGTATTCGCGGGTCCTCCCGGCGGCGGGATCGAACTCGAGGATGCGGTCATTCGGGATATCGCTCCAGCGGACTGCCTGGGACGATGGCACCCACAAGGGGCCCTCAGCCCATGCCGAGCCCGTGAAGAGGCAGTCCAACCCGCCGATTGTCAGTCCAGCACCCATCCGATCCCCTTTGCATCCAGTTCCCGCGCATGTCCTACGCTACATCCGCCTGTGGGACGCCCAAGCCGCCGGACAGTGATACACGGCGCTGATCCTGGACGGGCAAAGCGCTCACCAGGTGGATAGATGTTGGAAGCCGGGTTTCCTGGCCCCAAGACTCCATGGCCGGCTTCCGAACGTCCTACGCCTGCCCGTGGCCTATCGGGGCATCGCCCAGACTGCCGTACCTCTCCATGCGGTGCCACCGAAGGTGTACGCCGGCCAGCGCTGTAACCACTGCCTGAATGACCACGAGATACATCAGCTGCCGGTAGACGAACTGCTGAAGCGGCAGGTTCCAGAGCGGCCGTAGCCGTTCATTGTCGAGCCTGAATGCGTAGGCAGCCATCAGGAACTGAACGGCCAGGAAAATGAGCCAGAGGCCGGCAATCCGGAGTGGATCGAGGAAGATCAGGCCGTAGACAGCAAAGACATCAACGACGGGCGCGAACAGGGGCAGCAGCACCTGCAGGACCAGCAGGTAGCCAAGTCCGCGCCGGCCGAGCTTGCCGGCCGCCCCGCCCTGCACCACCGCACCCCGGTGCTTCCACATGGCCTGCAACGTGCCGTAGCACCAGCGGTACCGCTGTTTCCAGAGCGCTCCGAGGCTGGCCGGCGCCTCGGTCCAGGCCCGCGCATCCTCCTTGTACACAACGCGCCAGCCATCGCGGCACAGTGACATGGTCAGGTCGGTGTCCTCAGCGAGCGTGTCGTCACTGACTCCGCCGACCCGGAGGAGGGCCTCACGCCGGAAAGCACCAATGGCACCAGGGACGGTGGGCATGCATTCAGCGACGTCGAACAGCCTGCGGTCCAGGTTGAAGCCGACGACGTATTCGATGTGCTGCCAGGCGCCGAGGATGCCGCCGCGGTTGGCGACCTTCGTATTCCCGGAAATAGCGCCCACGCGCGGGTCGGCGAAGGGCTGGATGAGGGCGTGGACAGTGTCCGGTTCGAACACGGTGTCGCCGTCCACCATCACCACAAGATTGTGGGTCGCAGCGTACAGCCCGGCGTTCAGCGCAGACGGTTTGCCTCCGTTCTCCTTACGGATCACTGTGACGCCGGGCAGGCCCAGCGCGTCCACGATATCCGCCGTCCGGTCGGTTGAACCGTCGTCCACCACGACGATCTCAACCGGATGGGTCGAGGCCACGATGGACCGGACAGCGGCCTCGATGCCGGCGGACTCGTTGTATGCGGGCACGATCACGGTGACGGGCTCAGTAATCTCCGGCCGGACCAGCACGTCCACCCTGCGCCGCCCACGGCCGGCCGCCGTGATGCGGCGAGCGGCGCGGCTGTGGCGTGCGGCAAAGAAGACCACGAGTACGGCGCGAATAAACGTCACGACGCCGGCAGCAACGAGTGCCCACGAGATAGCCGTGACCACGAAGTCACTGAGGCGGATGCCCCACAGGAAGGCTGTCCCGCTGACCTTTTCCATGCCGGACGCCTGCCGGGTGCTGTCAATGCCGATTGAGTCACCCACGGTGGTGACCCGGAAACCCTTGTCCTCGAACTTTGTCAGTGCGGAGTCGAGGGCGGTGACGGTCTGCTCCCGGTCGCCTCCGCCGTCGTGCATCAGGACCACATGCCCCTGCCTGCCCGGGGGATCCAGGTTGCCCTCGATCGCCTCGGCGCCCGGCAGCCGCCAGTCCTCGCTGTCCATGCTGCTGAGAACGGTGAGGTAACCCTCGTCCGCCAGTCCCCGCATCACCGACCACGTGCCATTGGTGAGCGCGGCTTTGCCGGAACTGAACGGCGGACGCAGCAGGGACGCGGATTGGCCTGTGATACCCACAATCACATCCTGGGCACCCTGCACCTCGAGTTGCCTGCGCCACGCGCCCGCAGTGCCGAGATCAGCGTGGGTGAGCGTATGGACGCCGATTTCGTGGCCTTCGGCCACGATGCGGTGCACGAGGTCGGGGTTGTCCGCCGCTGCCGAACCAACGACGAAGAAGGTGGCATGGACCTGGTGCTTCCGAAGGATGTCCAGGATCCGGGGCGTCCAAACGGGATCCGGGCCGTCGTCGAAGGTCAGGGCCACCGTGCGGTCCGGAGGGCTGACCGCACGCACCGCCCCGCCACGGGAATCCACCACCGGGCCGCCCTGGGACACAGCCTGCGGGACCCCACTGGCAGATTGGTCTGTCGATACAGATTCATCACCGAGCCGGCCCTGGTGGTGCATGTATCCCTGAACCACGAGGGCAAGGCCCAAGGCCAACAGGGTGGCCATGAGGACCAGCCAGTGGGCCCTCACACTGGCTGGACGAGGGCCTTTCGTGCGGACAGGACGCTTGGTGGGTACAGCGACTTTGGTGCGGAAACCGCCCCCGATCGGGCCAGGAGAAGTCACGGGTGCGGCGGGGACGAGGGCCGGGTTGCCTGGCCCGGCGCAGATTCATTCGGCCCCGGCACGGAGCTGCTCATTCCAGGCGCCGTTGGCTTCCCAGTGGCCGCTGGCGCAACTGTGGGTCCGGCGGGGGCTGCCGGCGGGGGCGCGGCAGCCGTAACCGGCGGTGCTACAGGGAGGGCCTGGGACGCCGTTGCCGGGACCTGGAAGGCGGCGGGCGCTGCCGGGACAGCGGCGGGACCTTCGGCGCCTTGGGGGCCAGCGGCATTGGAAGCCGGCGGGGGTGGGGAAGACGGCAGGTTGCCGGGCCCGGCGGCGGCGGGGAAGGGCAGGTAGGGCGCAGCCACATTGGACCCGCCCATGAGTGCAACCAGGAGGAGAACCACGTACCCTGCCACGATCCCGAGTGCCCCCACACCCAAAAGCTTGACCCGCCGCAACCGCCGGCCTGACGTATCAACAAACACAGGACCACGTGGCGACGCGGCGCGCGGCTGATCGGACGTCTCGTTAGGGGCTTTCATCGAGCACCAACCTTAGAGGATGGCCTTTCTTCACCCAACTTGACCATTCCTCCCGGAACGGGCAGCTCTGGCGCCGCCGCCGGCGATGGCTGTAGCTTGGGAATACTTTCCTTCGAACCAGCCGAGGTGCCGGAGGTACCGCTGATGCAGGGCTTGTCCACGTCGTTGGTTCTGATCGCGTTGCTGGCTGTTGCCGCACCCCTTGCCGCCCGTTTCCTGGACCGGGTGCTTAAAGTTCCGATCGTGGTGTTCGAAATAGTCCTCGGAATCGTGCTCGGCCCCAGTCTGCTCGGATGGATACAATCCACCCAGTTCACTGACACCCTGGCGGATTTCGGGCTTGCCATGCTCTTCTTCGTCGCCGGCAACGAGATCGACTTCGCCGCAATCCGGGGCCGGCCCGTCAACCGTGCGGTTGCGGGGTGGGTCATCTCACTGGCCGCGGGCATTGGTGCCGGGTTTGTCCTAGCGCCCGGACCGGAGGCTGCCGTGATCGTCGGCGTCGCCTTGTGTTCCACCGCCCTGGGGACGCTGCTGCCGATCCTTCGCGATGCGGGCGAGTCCAAATCCCCGATCGGGATCGCGGTGGCAGCGCTGGGTGCGGCCGGCGAGTTCGGTCCCCTGGTTGCGATCTCGCTGTTCTTCAGCGGCAGGGAGCTGGGGCCGGCGACGGCGGTGCTTCTGGGATTTGTTCTGTTGACCGGCCTGGCGATTTTTCTCGCTTCCCGTGCACGGCACTCCCTGCTCCACTCACAGGTCACCAGGACCCTGCACACCAGCGGGCAGTTCGCCGTCCGGTCCATCATGTTTATTCTGAGCGTGCTCGTTGTCCTGAGCATGGTGCTGGGGCTGGATATGCTGCTGGGTGCATTCGCCGCAGGGGTCCTGTGGAAGGTTGCCATCGCACGCGCTCCCGAACACGACCGGCACGTCATCGAGATGAAGATCGACGCCATCGCGTTCGGGTTCCTGGTGCCGGTCTTCTTCATCGATACCGGCATAGACTTCGAACTGGGCGCGCTTACCAGCAGCCCGGCATCCCTGGCGCTGGTCCCTCTTTTCCTGCTGCTCCTGCTCATCATCCGCGGGCTGCCGTCCTTGCTCGCAGTTCCCCCGAGATCCACGGCGGGTGACAAGCGGGCCATCGTCCTGTTTGCGGCAACAGGCCTGCCGATTATCGTGGCGGTAACGGGCATCGGCCGGGACGAAGGGCTAATCACGAGCGGAATCGCGTCCGCCCTTGTGGGAGCAGGGATGCTCTCGGTACTCCTGTTTCCGCTGCTCGCACTCCGGCAACATCAGCGCGATCCGTTAAGGGCTCCGCAAGGCAAGCGGCGGCCCCTTCGGCGCCCGGACCGGGCCGGCATCCCGGGCGAGGCTACGAAGTAGAACCGATTGCCGCACCGCCCGCCCTCCGACCCAAGCCAGGTCCCGTCGTCGTGCATCCATCTCGTTGCCACAGGCAAATAGCTGCCGGACTCTGGACTCTTGAACGGGGCGCAACCAGACTGTCTACAACAGCTGGCCCGGCAGGCCGGAATGGCCAGTAATTTGACCAGTCGGGAATGGACAGCTGCATTTATTGGGGTTTTACCGCAATGCCTGTTCCGCACCCTTGAAAGGACCTGGTTATGCCGGATTTCACAGCATTCTTCCCTCTTATTGCCATCATCCTGGGGGTGGTTTTTGCCGTGGGCTTTATCTGGGCGGCAACAAAACTGATGTGGAAGGTGGCGGAACCCAATGAAGCCCTCATTATCTCCGGACTGACCCGTGGCACCCTTGAAACCCGGGCCGGCATGGATTTCAAAATCGTCACGGGTAAAGGAGCGCTCGTCCTTCCCGGCCTCCAGACGGTGCGCACCTTGTCGCTCACCTTGAATGAAACTGAGCTCAAAGTTTCCTGCGTCACCTCTCAGGGCATCCAGGTGATTGTGGAAGGTGTGGTAATTTACAAGATTGGCGACGCTCCGCCGTTTATCGCCAATGCGGCGCGCCGGTTCCTGGGCCAGCAGCCCAAAATGGAAAGTCAGGTATACAACGTCTTTGAGGGCCACCTGCGCTCCATCATCGGCAGCATGACCATGGAGGAGATTATCCGCGAGCGGGACAAGCTCGGTTCGCAGGTCCGCAGCGCCAGCGGCGTGGAGATGGAAAAACTGGGGCTCGTGGTGGATTCCCTGCAGATCAAGGATCTGCAGGACCCGACCGGATACATCGAGAACATCGCAAAGCCTCATATTGCGCAGGTGAAGATGGAGGCACGGATCGCCGAGGCCACCCGCAACCGGGAAGCGGCGGAGAAGGAAGCGGAGGCGGCGGCGCTGATCGCCGACGCGCAGAGTGTTTCGGCCATCAGGCAGTCGGTGGCCCAGGCTAATGCCGAGCGTGCCAAGGCCAACGCTGCCCAGGCGGGCCCGCTGGCCGATGCCACAGCGCGGCAGCAGGTGGTGGTCCAGGAAACCGAAGTGGCCAAGCTCGAGGCGGACCGGGAAGAGCAGAAACTCCAGACCACGGTCCGGAAACCGGCGGATGCGAAGGCCTACGCCACGCGGACCGATGCGGAAGGGAAAAAGGCGGCGGACATCAGTGCCGCCGAGGCACTGGCGCGCCGCACCGAGCTTGATGCCCAGGCCAACGCGCGCCGGACGGAACTGCTGGCCCACGCGAATGCCACCGCAGCGGCCGCGACTGCCGGAGCCACAAAAGTCACCGGCGAAGCCGAAGCCGCGGCCACCAAAGCCAAGGGCGATGCCGCGGCTTCCGCAATCAAGGCCAAGGCTCTGGCTGAGGCAGACGGCATCAAGGCGCGGGCAGAGGCTTTGGGGACTAACCAGGACGCGGTGATTTCCCAGCAGCTCGCCGAGAACATGCCCGCCATCATCGCCGCTGCAGCCGAACCGTTCTCACACGTGGGCCAGATGACCGTCCTGAACGGCGGCGACGGCGTCAACAAGATGCTCGGCGGAATCCTGGCACAGGCGGGTGACTACCTGCCCGCCCTCGCGTCCGCGCTCAAGAAAGGCCAAGAAGCCAGGCGTCCGCCCACGGCTCCCGACGAATAGGAACACCGGATGCACAAGGAGGTTGACCGGAGCCTGACAGGAAAGATCGGGCGGGTGACAGGGCACATCGGGCCGGGCACTATCGGCGAGGTGATGCTGCCCTACCTCGGCGGCACCATGGCCCTCCACGCCCACCCGTTCGACAAGACGAGCGACTTCGCAGTGGGTGAAGAGGTACTGGTGATCTACTTCGAGCCGCCGCAGACGGTCTACGTGGACGAGCTTCCTGACGTCTTGAGGCACGGGTAACACTTCGCAAGTCAGTGACTGTCTCCGCCCGGGATCGAGCCCCGCGGCCTCGAGGGCAGCTAGAGCGATGGGTCGCGTCGGGCGAACGTCATGTGGATGACACCGCTCGGTGACGGCGCTGCCTCGATCTGGAAGCGCTGTTCCAGTCCTTCGAGGCGGTCCCACAGTCGTTCGCCGCGGCCAAGAAGGATCGGTACGAGGACAATATGCATCTGGTCGATCAGGTCGGCCTCGAGGAACTGGCGGATCGTAGTGGCGCCGCCCCCGATTCGCACGTCGAGGTCACCGGCGAGAGCGCGGGCGTGCTCAAGGGCTTCGGCAGGTTCGGCATCCACAAAGTGGAAGGTCGTGCCGCCCTTCATCGTCAATTGCGGACGAGGGTGGTGGGTGAGGACCACCACCGGGGTGTGGAACGGCGGGTTGTCGCCCCACCAGCCCTGCCATTCCTCATCGTCCCAGGGGCCGCGCTGAGGCCCGAACTTGTTGCGGCCCATGATCTCCACACCGATGCCGGAGGCCCACCGGCTCGCGAAGGTTTCGTCGATTCCGTTGGAGCCCTCTTCCTCGCCGTGCAGGCCCATCTGCGCAAAAGTGCGCGTCGGAAGAGCCCACTCCATCAGGCGCCTCCCGGCGTGCCCGAAAGGCGCGTCCAGCTCCTGCCCCTCGCCAGTACCGAATCCGTCGAGCGAAACGGAGAAATTGTGAACGCGAACGAGTGACATCGGACTCCTTGATCGTGGCCGGGCGCCGGAGGCGGCGCGCGGATCTGTCAGCCTCAACACTTGCAGCACACAAGCACTGCGCCGACCGTAGCGCAGGTGCTGGTGACCTGCAAGCAATCCAGGGAGGTGCACGGCGCCGGAGCTCCTCGCCAGATCCCCCGGGAATCCTTGATACGGCGCACATCGGGCGCGGGAAACGCCGTCGTGCTCGTGAAAACCATGCCTCCCCTCAACGCTGTGGACTCATTCGGCGGTGCCGGCCTTCACGGCATATGCCTTGGCTTGGGTCCGCACCTGGCGAATGTAGGGATCGGACTGGTTGTAGGCGTAGACGGCGTCCGTCCACCCTTGCGCAGTTGAGAGGTCTCGGCCGTGGGCGCACAGGTAAGTCGCCGCACTCAGGGCGGCGTCGTCGATATTGAACGGGTCCGCTGTTCCATCCCCGTTCCCGTCCCGTCCTGCAAGCTCCCAGGTGGAGGGAATGAACTGCATGGGTCCGACGGCGTGGTCCCAGCGCGCGTCGCCGTCCAGGGCACCGGCGTCCGTGTCCGGGATGGCCGCGAATCCGACGCCGTTGAGACTTGGGCCCACAATGGGGCCCGTGGCCTGCCCTGCGGTGTTAAGGCTGCTGCCGCCGTAAGTTCCGTGCCCTGATTCGACGGCGCCCACTGCTGCCACCGTATTCCAGCCGATTCCGCACGCCGGAGCGGAATCATTGGCCCTGACGGCCGCAGCAACGTAAGCCTGCAGCGCACGGGCAGGGATCCCCGTCCGGGCGGCAGCCTGGGTAAGCCACTGGGCATCGGGACTCTGGGTTACGTTCACGGCGGTGGTGATCCCGGCGGATAATGTGTCAAGTTCCGCCCCCGCCCGCGGCGGTGGAGAAAGCGCCCCGCCCGCGTCTGCACCGGGCTGCCGAGTTGCCCAGAACGAGAATGCGGTGATGGCGCACATCGCGAACAGGGTGAAAACCAATAGGCGTTTTAGACGGAGCACCGACTAATCAAACCATCCGGGCTCATTGACCGCCTGCGGAACCGCCGATTTTGCGAAGCGGTGGACGGTCGATACGTTTCGGGCGCCAAATCACGTCATTCATCGAAGTATGTGTGCAAACTCGCCTCAGGTGAGATGGATGCGATGACTCCCGCTGCTATGTCATGGAGTTTGGCGTTGCGGGAATTGGACGCTTTCCTCAGTATGGTGAAGGCGGCGTCCTGACTGCATCGGTTATGGCCCATGATCACGCCTACTGCAATATCGATGGCTGTCCGGTTCTTCATCGCCGCTTCCAGGTTGTCCTTCGCTTCCTGCAGTCGTGTCAGGCGCAGCTCCAGCCGGAGGGTCTTGGCGGATTGTTCACCGAACAGCTCCGCGCGGGCAATGTCCTCCCCCGTTATTCCGTATGGCCGCGAAGAGTAGATGTTCAAAGCAGCGGTGGATTCTCCCTCCAGCCGCAGGGGCACACCGAGGATCGATTGGACTCCCTGTTTGGCGACGGCGCGGATGTATTCCGGCCAGCGGTGTTCGCGCGAAACGTCGGGGACGTAGACGGTGGTACCGGTGCGCATGGCGGTCAGGCAAGGCCCGTCGCCGAAGGCGTACTGGAGTTCGTCCATCACCCGTGCCGTGGCGCTGCTGCATGCTACCGTGACAGGTTTTTTCCTGCGCACCACGGTGACATTGCAGTGCACCTTCGAATTGGGTGGAGAGAGGAGGGACGCGGAGAAGACGGCCAGTTCCTGGAAGAACTCCTCAGCGTCCGAAGTTTCCAGGACCATGTCCTGGAGCCGCGAGGCGATTCCATCCTGCAGTTCTGCCGGGGGGGGTATAGCGTCCATTGCGCGTCCTTAGGGAGTCTTCAACGGCAGAAAGACAGCGCCGCGTGAAGACGCCCACTTCCGGACGTTTCCCTCCCAGCCTACGGCAAGATTCAGTACCCGGCAGAAGAAGAACCTACCCTTCTCCCACAGGTTGGGCGTCGGGCCCGCGCCATGATGGCACACCGTGCGACTCGTCCGGTAGCCAGCAGTGGACCCGAAGCCCGCAGCATCATCGCCGCGGCCGTACTCTAATTTGCAGGTCCTGGAACAGGAGGCGAAGAACTGCGCCGAGCTGGACAGGATCCTCACATTGCACTTCGAGGCCGTGGGCAAAATCTTTGCTTTCCCTGGAATACTATCTGATTGCACTCAGTTATGAGTGTTATCACTATTCCCCGCAGCCCTGCGCGGAAATAATGCTCTAACACTTCGGATGCAAAGAGACCGGCCTACCCGTCCCTTGCCCACGTTCGACGAAACCCCTCAGGCCGCCCGCCGTGCCCGCTCCACTGCGAGCCAGGGACGGGCAGCCGCTAAGACGCATCACCACCATCCGCGCCGACCGGCGGGGATGTAGTCCTGTAACAAGAAAGACCAACAAAATGCCCTCAATTAATGGAGCAGTCGTCCTCGTCACCGGCGCAAACGGCGGCATCGGAACCCACTTCGTCCACGACGCCCTCGCCCGGGGTGCGAGCAAGGTCTATGCCACCGCCCGCACCCCGCGCACCTGGGAAGACGCCCGCATCGTCCCGCTCACCCTCGACGTCACCGACTCCGCCTCCATCCAGGCAGCCATCGACGCCGCCGGGGACGTCACAGTGCTGATCAACAATGCCGGAGCCTCCGTGGCAAGCCCGGGCATCCTCACCCACACCGACGCGGAAATCCGGACCAACGTCGAAACGAACTTCCTCGGCCCGCTGTTCCTCGCCCGCGCCTTCGCACCAATCCTGTCTGCGAAAGATGAATCAGTAATTATCGACATCCACTCCGCGATGAGCTGGTACGCCGTTGGTGGCATCTACAGCGCCTCCAAGGCCGCCCTCTGGTCAGCCACCAACTCTCTACGCCTGGAACTCGCCCCGGACGGGTGCACGTCGTAGGCGTCCACGTCGGGTACGTCGACACGGCCATGGCCGCGCATGCAACCGATCCCAAGATGGACCCGGCTGAACTCGTACGCACCGTGATGGACGCCGTCGAATCCGGCGAGTACGAAGTTCTCGCTGACGAGACATCCGTGCAGCTCAAGGCCGGACTCAGCAGCCCCATCGAGGCCGTCTACCCGCAACTGACGCACAACAAAGCCTGAGAAAAACGATAGTGCCGCGGCCATGATGACCACGGCATTACGAGCCCGGAATCAACCAACCGAAATGGGCGAGCCGGAGCAGGTGGCGCCACGGTTTACGCGCTTCGCGCACAAAGCCAGGAACTCCCATTGACAAATATCTGAGTGCAGTCATAATTGAGTTAGATCAAAAATCTGTTGGTCCAAGCAACGAGTGCATGGATACCCTCCCGCACCGACTCAGATGGCCCCGCCGGGAGAAGCCTGCACCACGGCAGCGACCGGTAACCACCCCCTCACTGAAGGAGCATCACGCATGCGAGCGTTCGTCGTCACCCAGTACAAGCATCCCTTGCGCGAAGCGGAGGTCGCCGAGCCGGCCGTCGGTGAACGGGACGTGCTCGTGCAGGTTCAAGCGGCGGGCTTGAACCAGTTGGACGAGAAGATCCGGTTGGGTGAGTTCAAGCAAATCCTTCCCTACAAGCTCCAGCTGATCCTCGGCAACGACGTCGCCGGCACCGTCCTGCAGGTTGGGTCCAAGGTGCGAGGGTTCAAGCCGGGTGATGAGGTTTACGGCCGTCCTGACAAAGACCGCATCGGCACGTTCGCCGAGCGCATCGCCGTCGCTGATGAGGACCTTGCGCTGAAGCCCGCGTCGGCCAGCATGGAGGAGGCCGGCTCGCTGCCACTCGTGGCGCTGACCGCCTGGCAGGCCCTCGTCGAGCGGGGCAACCTGCGCCCGGGGCAGAAGGTCCTTATTCACGCCGGCGCCGGCGGAGTCGGCTCGATCGCCATCCAGCTCGCCAAGCACCTCGGCGCCACCGTTGCAACCACCGCGAGCAACTCCAACGCCGGCTTCGTGCGGGACCTCGGCGCGGACATCGTGATCGACTACCGCACCCAGGACTTCGAGCAGCTCCTCAGCGGTTACGACTTGGTGCTCGACAGCCTCGGCGGGGAGAACCTGCAGAAGTCACTGCGCGTCCTCAAGCCCGGCGGGAAGGCGATTGGGATCTCCGGCCCGCCCGATCCGGCATTCGCCCGCGAAGCCGGCCTGAATCCTGTGTTGCGCCTGGCGATCACCGTGCTCAGCAGCAAGATCCGGCGGCAGGCGAGGAAGCTCGGCGTCAGCTACGAGTTCCTCTTCATGCGCGCCAGCGGCGACCAACTGCGGCAGATCAGTGCCCTCGTCGACGACGGCGTCCTGCGCGCAACCGTAGGAAGGGTCTTCACCTTCGACCAGACCCCGGAGGCGCTGCAGTCCCTGGCCTTGGGCGGTATCCGCGGAAAGGCAGTGGTCGCGCTGACCCACTGAACCCGCCCGCACCTTTTCCATCCCATAAACCAGACAGAAGAAGAACCGTCATGGACAACACCAACACACCGAACGAATTCGTCGTCACCTCATACGCGAATGCACCTGCCAGCGCCATCACCGCCGGAGGCGTTACCTTTGCCTACCGTGAGCTGGGGCCCAAGGGAGGCATTCCGGTCGTGTTTTTCGTTCACCTCGCCGCCACCATGGATAACTGGGATCCCCGGATCATCGACCCCATTGCCAAGAACCGCCACGTCATCACCTTCGACCAGCCCGGCGTCGGCGCTTCCAGCGGGAATGTTCCCCACAGCATCGAGGCAATGGCCGACGACGCGTACACCTTCATCAACGCCCTCGGGTTCGGCAAAATCGATATCTTCGCGTTCTCCCTGGGCGGCATGATCGCCCAGGACCTCGCCCTCAAGCATCCGAACCTCCTCCGCAAGCTCGTGCTGACCGGAACCGGCCCGCGGGGAGGCAAGGACATCGACAGGGTCGTTGGCACCACCTACTGGGACATTTTCCGCGCAACCCTTACGAGGTCGGACCCCAAGGAATTCCTGTTCTTTAACCGCAACACCACGGGCAAACCCGCAGCGAAAGCGTTCATCAACCGCCTCAAGGAGCGCACGGTCGACCGTGACAAGCCGATCAGCACCCGTGCATTCCAGACGCAGCTGAAGGCGATCCAGAAGTTCGGTCGCTCCGCCCCGGCGGACCTGTCCACGCTCACGCACCCAACCCTTATCGCCAACGGGGACAACGACCGCATGGTTCCCTCCGTGCTCTCCGAGGACCTCCATCGACGTATCAAGGGATCCGACCTGATCATCTACCCCGACTCCGGTCACGGCGGCATCTTCCAGTATCACGCCAAGTTCGCCCCAGCCGCCGTCGAATTCCTCGCTCAGTGACCAGTCCAGCTTCCGGCAGGAAGGCACCCACGGGCACCACACCGTCAACGATGCCGTTGGCTTCCGCAATCCACATCTACGAGGTAAAGCCCGCTCACAGGCCAGGCCTGGGCCCTCCCCCACCAAGAACAAAAGAAGAAACCGCGGGAGGAACTCGGGAACGCATTAATCGTTATACTCATTACTGAGTCGAGTCAGTTTAAGTCCGGAGGGAACCCCATGCCTGTCACGTCCCAGCCGCTCGGACGGCGCGAGCGGAACAAACAACAGAAACTCGACCGCATCACCGCCGCAGCGAGTGAGCTGTTCGCCGAACACGGGGTCGAGGACGTTACAACCCAGCAAATCGCCGACAAGGCCGACATCGGCACCGGAACCCTGTTCCTCTACGCAAAGACCAAAGGTGAACTCCTCCTGCTCGTCCAGAACGCGCACTACGCCGAAGCCCTCGAGCGGGGCCGGGCGGATGCCGAGACCACTCCGGATGCACTGGATGCAGTGATGGCCCTAGTGCGGCCAATCGTGGAGTGCAACCGGACCCAAGTCGACAACGGACGCACATACCTCCGGGAGATGGTCTTCGGGGACCCGACAGAGCCGCACCACACCGAGGCCCTCTCCATCGTCGCGCAGACCGAGGAGGCCATCGCTGCCGTCCTTGGCAGGGACGGGCTGGGAGGTGCCGGTGACGCCGCAACGACGGCACGCATCGTCTCGGCGATCATGTTCGTCAGCATGGCAGCGACCGTGAACGCCGCCTCGAGTACCGACGCCATTGTGCAGGACATCAGGTCCCAAGTCAGCCTGCTGGTGCCCCACTAACTCCTCCAGCAAGAACCTCGACGAGGTCCACCGGCCAGGGATCGCCCCTTTGGCAAGTGCGAACGCCTGGGGCACCGCGGGTATGTCCCACTGGTGGCAGCGGATGGCTGCTATACCTTCAGCACCTTCCGGGATGACCCCTTTGCGGGCGTCCGGTCAAGGATCAGCGCGGCGGCAATCCCGAGCATCCAGACGTCCTTTGCCAGTGCGGTGCCTTGCTGGCTGGGCCGGATCCCGTCTTCCAGAGTCATTTCCGGGATTCTTCGGTACATGGTGAGAAGGGAGGCCGAGAAGATGCCAAGGCCCAGCCCGGCAAGACGGCTCGGCACGAACGGTGCGAGAAGGATCGCGCCCAAAGTGATCTCGGCGTAGCTGAGCAACTTCCCGAACGCCTCTGGTTCCATCCGGGTGAGCTGTGGGTAAACCTTGGCCCCCATGCCTTGCATTTGTGCGGCAGTGTCCTCGTCCAGATTCCGCTTGCTATAGCCGGCATTCAGAATGAACGCTCCAGTGGCGAGGCGGAGAGGGATGTGGCTCAGTTTCATCATGAATCCCCTTACTAGGCGGGTGATGCTTGAGAGCCTAGTTAGCTGAAGTCCCGACCGCCAGAGCTCAACGCCTCGCCGCCGGTCACCCTTGCCGCCTTATAAGCAGAGGTGGTGGAATTTGGGCAGCCGCAGCGCCTGCCTCAGATCCAGTTGGACAAGGGCTTCGACTAATCGCATGAAGCTTCGCATGGTATGGAGTTGGGCCCTTGACGGGCAAGGGAGGGCAAGACCATAACGCCCTTATCCTGGGGAAGTGCGTGGCTTTCGTCCGGCCAGACCGAGCAACGCCATGGCAAGAGAGAGGCCAAGTGCCGAGGCCGTGAGCGGGGTGATCTCCCTGTTTGGGTGCCGGAACGACTCCCGAGTGACGCGCTCTGACAGGATGCCAGGGATGTAGACGGCGCCGAGACACCCAATCGCCTGACGCAGCCAGGGCCGCGGCCGGACCAACAGCAGAACGATTCCCGCCGCCTGGGCGGCGAGCAAAGGCGCCGGGGCGGACAGTCTGCTGCCGATGGTCCACAGATCGCGCGTGACGTTCTCCGTCTTCCCTTGCATAAGGGGAAGGTCGTACGGGATCTGGTCGCGGAGAGCTTTGCGCGCTCCCGCAAGTTGGACAATGAGCTGCACCAGCGAGACTGAGGCCAGGACTTTCATCATCGATCCTCTCTAGCGCCGCAACCGGAATGAAGAGCATAACGAAGGCCAGCCCGCCTCCCCTTATCCAAAAAGGTTCCTTGCCGACTGGGTCCGTGGTCACGGAAGGCAGAGCCACTCGCGCCGGCACTGCCTTCCGCGCCGGAATCTGGCCCGCTCAGTAGAAGGAGATGAGTTCGACGAGTTCCCCGACCCTGTCCTCCGGGTAGTTGCGCGCCACATCTGCCTGGCTGATGATGCCCACCAGGTCATGCCCGTCAATTACCGGCAGCCGGCGCACCTGATGCTCCCCCATGGTCCTGATCACTTCTTCGATGGAATCGTCCGCACCAACGGTCACCGGCTTACCCTGGCCAAAATCCCCGGCCTTTGCAGTACGTGGATCGCCGCCTTCGGCGAAGCATTTTATGACGATGTCCCGGTCCGTGATCATGCCCTTGAGCCGGTTGTCCTCGCCGCATATGGGCAGTGCGCCGACGTCCAGTTCCTTCATCTTTCGTGCCGCTGCTTCCAGCGTTTCGTTCTCACCGACGCATTCGACTCCGCCGGTCATGATGTCCCGTGCTGTGGCCATGGCTTTCTCCTTAGTGTTGAGCGGGTGTGGGGGTGTGAAGTTCCTGGTCTCTTTGATTCCTACGACTTCCTCCTAATTTGCCGGCCGGCCGCTGACTCGGTTTCGGCACGGCCCTTAGAACTTTCCGTACCGTGAACGGGCCATTGAGTACGCGCCGTGGCAGACCAGTCGAGCCGCGATTGCGCCAAACAGGAACACGCACTGCCCATCGCCGGCCCTTCCCGATACGTCCTTGACCTTCGGTAACCCGTTCAGCAGCGCCAGCCCGCAGGCATCGCGGAATGCTTCAGTGTAGATCCGTGCGCGTGGTCACGACAGACCCGAAATGCACTGAAACGGTCCACTGAGTGCTGCAATGTGAAGGCCCGGACAGGAGCACGCGATGCTGTGCTTCTTTTGGGTTTCGCCGTCGGCATTGGTGCAGGAACACGGACGCGGAATATTCCACGCCAAGTCTCCCCGCCCCGAGCCCTCGGTACCGGCTCGAGCCCACCGTTGACGAACATCAGCCTGACGTGGCTGACAAAGCCGCCGCACTGAAGCGCCCCCCACATAGCTTGCTAAGTCATGCCGCTCGCATTCATCAGGTCGAGCCTGGAGCACCCTTCCACCCGTATCCGCAGGGTCAACGCACCACCGTACGGTGACCTGCATCCAGGCGCTGAGTCCAGCCGCGCGAATCCAGGTGCTCCAGCAGCGGAACCGCAATCCGGCGTGTTGTGCCCAGTGCCTGACGTGCCTGGCTTGTGGTGAAGGGCTGCTCCAAGCTGGCGAGGGTGCGCATCGCAAGGGCCGGCGCCGAAGGCAGCAGCACCACCCCGTCACGCAACCGAAGCAAGCGCCCCGTGCGTTCGGCGGCGGCCAGCTCCCGCGCGCCCAAGCCCAACGTCGCCAGCTCGTCGGCTTCCGGAGCCTGGAATGCATCGGCGCGCAGCCTGCGCTCCAATTCTGCAATTGCCGGCTCGATGGCACCAAGGTTGCTCCGGCTGCCAGGCAGCCGGAAGTAGCCACCATCCTGTTCCACAGCTGCCCCGCGGACAACGTGGGACAGCAACTTCTCGTCAGGCAGTTTAAGGAGATCCCGGGCGGCCCCCATGGAAAGGCCTGGGGCCAAAGGGTCTCGCTTCTGCAGTGCCTGAACTGCATTGCGCAGCTGATGCTGCCATCCTTCAAGGACAGGAGTGTGCACCCACCAATCATCGAGCACCCGCACGCCGGCGGGCGCCTGCGCGTCGTGCCCGGACAGCAGCCCGAGCCGGCGGAGATGTTCTACCTGCACCGCCCCGCGGGCTGCTACTTCACTGAGGACGTCGCCTGAGGGGTCCATGCCGGCAAGCCGCTCCGCCCACTGGGCGCCGTCGCCGCGCCGCCGCAAGGCCGGAGGGTCGGCGTCGAGGATACGTGCGCCGCCCAGCACCGAGCGGCTCCCCGGGTCACGCAGCACCAGCCGGTCCCCGAGAACGAGCGGCAGGCGCCGGTCAAGGACCAGCCGGGCGTGGTCCGCACCGAAAGGACGCAGCCGGGCCGGTACAGATGCAGTGCCAACATGCACCATCAGTTGCTCCGGCACATCCGTATAGGCCACGCCCGTCGTCCGCTGGATGCCAACGACCCCCGTGATGGGCCAGGCATCCGGGGTCAACAGTGCGTCCCCGCGGCGGACGTCAGCGGCGGAAACGTCACGAAGGTTTAGTGCCACACGGCTGACGGGACCTACGGAGGTGTACGAGGTGTCTCGGCTTTGCAGGCCACGGACGACGACGGGCCGGGAACCAAAGTGACCGAGCAGGCTCAGCCCGTCCCCCTGGATGATCGACCCCGCTGCCAGCGTTCCGGTCACCACAGTTCCGGCACCGGTGATCGTGAACGAGCGGTCCACCCACAACCGGACCCGCCCATCGGTGGTGGGAGAAGGCACGTGGGCCAGGACGCCGTCGAGCGCGGCACGCAGCTCGGCCAGTCCGGTACCGTCTATGGCGGAAACCGCAACTGCGGGGGCGTCCCTCAGGCCAGTCCCGGCCAGCTCTGTGCGCGTCCGGGCCAACACGTCTGCAACCCGCTGCCCGGATGCCCGGTCCATACGGCTGAGGACTACGACGCCGTGTTCAATGCCCAGCGCAGCGACAGCGTCCCGGTGATCGCTAGACTGCGCCTGCCAGCCCTCGTCAGCGGCGACGACGAAGCAGACCACCGGCGCCGGGCCGATTCCAGCAAGCATGTTGCCCAGGAAACGCTCGTGGCCAGGAACATCAACGAACGCAACGTCCCGTCCGGACGGCAACGTGGTCCACGCATAACCCAAGTCAATGGTCAGCCCGCGGCGCCGTTCTTCCTCCCAGCGGTCCGGCTCCATACCGGTAAGGGCCCGGACCAGGGTACTCTTGCCCGAATCGACGTGTCCGGCCGTGGCAACGACGTGCACCGTCAGCCCGCCCTGCCTGCGTCCGCAACCTCGAGGTTTGCCAGTGCCTGCCGCACCGCCTCGAGGACCCGGTCGTCGTCCCCTTCGGGCACGCAGCGCAGATCGATCAGGCACGAGCCGTCGTGAACTCGCGGCAGCACGGCGGGGTCGCCGGCACGCAAAGGACGCGCGAGTCCCTCTGGGAGCCGGAGCGCCCACCCCGGGAGGGGCACTCCGGGGGCACCCCCGCCGCCTACCCTGCCGTCATGCGGCACCACGGGTACGCCGAGGGCTTCGGCGAGCCGGTCGGTGCGGCGCCGTAATTGTCCGACGTCGGCGTGCAGCGCCTGCACGACGGGCGGCGGTCCGCCCGCGACGGTCGCCTCCAGGGCGGCGAGGGCGAGTTTGTCGGCACGGACGGCACGGGCGAGCGGGTGGCGGGCCAACCGGGTGATGATCTCCTTGCGGCCAAGAAGCAAACCTGCCTGGGGTCCGCCCAGCAGCTTGTCGCCGCTGGCGATGACGACGTCGGCCCCGCCCGCCAAGGCTGAGGCAACGTCAGGTTCATCAGGGAGGTGCGGGTCGGGTGCCAGCAGTCCGCTGCCCAGGTCAGCCACAAGTGGTACTCCGTTTGCCTGGGTGAGCGCGCTCAGCTCGTGCACCGGCACAGCGGAAGTGAATCCGTCCACCCGGAAGTTGCTCGGATGGACCTTCAGTACGCAGCCCGTATCCGGCCCCAGGGCTCCGGCATAGTCATGCAGATGTGTCCGATTGGTGGTGCCCACCTCCCGAAGCCTTGCCCCTGTGGACTCCATCAGGTCGGTCAACCGAAAGCCGGCACCGATCTCAACGAGTTCGCCACGGCTCACCACCACCTCCCGGCCGGCAGCAAGGGCTGTGGTGGCCAGTACCAGCGCCGCAGCTCCGTTGTTGACCACCAGGGCGTCTTCGGCGGCGGGACAGGCGGCGAGCAGGGCGGCCCCGGCCCCGGCACCGCGACGGGAGCGGCTTCCATCTGCCAGGTCCAGCTCCACGTCAACGTAGCCGCTGGCTGCGACAAGAGCTTCGACGGCGCCAGCGGAAAGAGGTGCCCGCCCAAGGTTTGTATGGACGATGACGCCGGTGGCGTTCAATACCGGGCGCAGGGTTGTTGCCTGACGGCCAGCGACGGCGGCGAGCACCGTTGGTTCCACCTGGCCGGGCGGGAGCTCACCACGCCGGGCCTGTTCCTGGACGTGCCGGACGAGTTCGCGGATGACGTGCTCGCTCAGCCGCATCCGGGCCTCGCGGACGGCGGGCAGTGCCAGCAGGTCATTCGTGCGAGGAATCAGGCGGCGAGGATCAACCTTGTCCACAGCCCTCCTCATTTCGCGGCATCGGCCTGCCGGTGGTTGGCGGTGGCGGACGGGAATCGAACCCGCCAGGCCGAGATACTCAGCCGCACCGGTTTTGAAGACCGGGGGGCCCACCAGGACCCGGACGCCACCGCGCCCCAATATAGCAGGCTTGCCTGCAGGGGTACGCTAAGCGGGTGAATGATGCTGGAACGTCAATCCTGCAAACCTCGTCCGTTCCCGTGGGTGCCTACCGACTCACCGACTATGCCCACGGCGGGGGCTGCGCCTGCAAAATTCCGCCCGGCGAGCTCGAAGAGGCAGTCCGCGGCCTCATCGGCCAACCCGGCGCGGACGTGCTGGTCGGTCTTGACAATGGTGACGACGCGGCAGCAGTCCTGGTGCGCGACGACCTGGCGGTACTGACCACCGCCGACTTCTTCACTCCTGTCGTTGACAACGCCTTCGACTGGGGCCGGATCGCGGCAGCCAACGCCCTCTCGGACATCTACGCGATGGGCGGCCGTCCGGTCACCGCCATCAACCTCGTCGGATGGCCCCGGGATGTCCTGCCGCTGGAGCTGATGACCGAAGTCCTCCGCGGCGGGCTGAGTGTGGCGTCTGAGGCGGCCTGCCCCGTACTCGGCGGGCACTCCATTGCCGATCCGGAGCCGAAATACGGCATGGCGGTCACCGGCGTCGCCCATCCCGACCGGTTGCTCCGCAACGACGCCGCACAGCCCGGCTTGCCCATCACGCTCACCAAGCCGATCGGCGTCGGACTCCTCAATAACCGGCACAAAAAAACCGGTGAGGTGTTCGCCGAGGCGGTAGAGACAATGGCAAGCCTTAATCGCGACGCCGCCGAAGCCGCGGTGTCCGCCGGCGTCCGGGCAGCGACGGACGTGACCGGTTTCGGCCTGCTTGGACATCTCTACAAGATGGTCCGTGCCTCGGAAGTGGGCGCAGTGATCGATCTGAACGCCGTACCGCTGATTGCCGGGGCGCGGGAAGCGCTGCGGGATAGCTTCGTTTCCGGCGGGACACGGCGCAATCTCGACTGGGTGCGGCCGCACATAGAGGCCGCACCGGGCGTTACCGAAGACGATCTGCTGCTTCTGGCCGATGCCCAGACCTCAGGCGGCCTGCTGGTGGTCGGCGAGTTGCCCGGGCACCCCGTCATTGGCCACACCACTGCGGGGCGGGGCATCGAAATCCGCTGAAACCTGGCGGTTCGGTCAGCTGCCTGTAGTGATCGCGTCGCCGGTAACGCCGGCTGCACGGCGCGCCGCGAGCCGGCTCTTCTGGGGTTCGATGGTGTACCGCGGATCCCTGGCAGAGGCCAGGCCGGCCTCGAACACGCCGAAGCGGGTCAGGGCCGAAGCGGCCAGCAAAGCCAGTCCCGAAGCCGCAGCGGCGAGACGGTTGCGACCACCCAGGAGTGTGCCCAAACCGCCGGCGACCGCTAATCGCTCGCTCCATTTCAGCATGGCACCTGCTTTGCCCTGGTGCAGCGGTTCCGCTGCTACAGGGTCCATCCGGTGCTCCATCACCTTCATGGCGGCTACGTCACCCAATACGCCGAGCACCGCCAGGTTCCGGGCAGGACCCGTCTCGCGGACCGGTGTGGTGACCATGGCGAGCCCGGCAGAGGCAAGGCACGCCGAACTCACGAAAACGAAAGGCAGCTCCTCGTGCGCGGCATTCCACGTGGGTGTTGCGGTGTCGCCAAGCAGCACCGCCGTGTACGCCGCCAGTGGTCCGGCAAATAACGCAGCCTCAACGCCTGCCGGTCCTTCGACAGCCTGCAGCACCTTGCGCAGGGGTCCCAGCGGCAGCCGCGCCCCGCTCATCCGATCGATTTCCGCCACCGCCGAGACGCCCGCACCGGCGCTGAAGGCGCTGAGAATCCACGAGCCCACACTCATCGGCGAGGTCACCTTGAAGGTCCGCAGCATATGCAGGAAACGTTCCGGCCGGCCCAGGTCCTTGACCAAAGCAACAGCACCGGCGCTCACCGCTGCCAAAGCGCCCAGACGGGCATTCCGGCGCAGCGTCGGCCGTCCGGTCAGCTGCCCGCCGAGGCCAAGCAGGGCCGAACCGGCGGCCACGCCGCCCAGGAACAGGTAGATGGCAACATCATCACCCCACGGCGCGGGCTTCACTACAGGACGGCCGTAGTAAGAGGTGAATTCCGGGTCCGGCACCATGGGCATTTCGCGGGAGCCGTCGCCGTTGTTCCGGCGGCGGCCTGGGGCACGTTTGCCGTCCTGCCTGCGACGGCGGGCAGGTTCGGCTGGCCGGAAGCTGTCGAACTCTGAAAGGGTCACGCCCGTCCTCCCAGGAAAGCCAGAGCAGCGGCTGCGGCCATGCCCGCTACCGCCATGCCTGCGCGCCGGTACATCCGGGGCAGATCGGCTGTGGGTACGCGCGGGTCCGGCGGGAGCCCGTACACCTCGGGCTCGTCAAGCAGCAGGAAGACCGATCCGGTTCCGCCGACGCCGTCGTTCTCGTTCGCGCCGTAAAGCCTCGCTTCGGTCATGCCCTGCGCGTGCAGGGTGGCGACGCGCTCCCGGGCCGTGTGCACCATGTCATCGTGGTCGCCGAACTTGATGGACGTCGTCGGGCATGCCTTCGCGCACGCGGGCGTCTCGTCGGCCACCAGCCGGTCGTAACACAGAGTGCACTTCTGGGCGATGCCGACATTGGGGACCTCGGGATGCTTGGCGTGTTGTTCTTCCCTGCTGGTGGCGACTTTGACCGTGCCATTGCTGCGGCGCTCGATCACCCCGAAGGGGCACCCGGCCACGCACGTTCCGCAGCCGTTGCAGACATCGTCCTGCACGACGACGGTGCCGAATTCGGTGCGGAAGAGGGCGCCGGTGGGGCAGACGTCCAGGCATCCGGCGTGCGTGCAATGCTTGCAGACGTCGGAAGACATCAGCCACCGGAAGTCTGCCGTGTCCGGCGGAGTGGTATCGGCATCCGCGAGGTCCGTCACAGTCGGCGCTGCCGGGGCCGGAGGACCAATGCGCGGCATGCCCAGGTTGACCAGAGCACGGCCTGATTCCCGCGCCTCGACTATGCGTTCCTGGCCCTGCTCAATGAATGCCACGTGCCGCCACGTGCTGGCGCCCAGCGCTCCGGTGTTGTCGTAGGAGGACCCCAGCAACTCCAGGTTTCCATCCTGCGGGTTGTGGTTCCACTCCTTGCAGGCAACTTCGCAGGCCTTGCAACCAATGCAGATCGAGGTGTCGGTGAAGAACCCCTTGCGCGGATGGTTGTGCTCCCAGTGTGCGTCGGCGGTGGGGTCGGTCGGTCCGGACAACTGGCCCATCTAGTCCTCCAACGTCAGGTCGGTGCCCGGAAGACTGCCTGTAGGCAGTGGCTGTCCGGGCGGGGCAATATGTGCTTCGGTGATGGCGGTAGCGGCCAGGTTCATCAGCGTGGCCTACCGTCGCCGCGGCCGCGCTTAGCGGCGTCGGGATCGACGCCTTCCGCTGCCGGGTCAGTGACCGCGCGGTTACCGGTTTCGATGGTTAGTCCGGCCCGCGCCTGGTACTCGGCAACCAAGTCAAGCAGTTCCTGCCCTCGCGGCCGGCGGCCCGGACGGATGTCGCAGGAGGCCACCTTGGATTCCTGGATCTGGACGTTGGGATCCAGCGTCACACCCAGCAGGTCGTTAGCCGCGTCACCGCTGACGACGGCATTGCTGCCGACGCCCCAGTGGTAGGGCAGCCCGATCTGATGCACGGTGTGGCCGCCGATGGCCAGGGGCCGCATCCGGTCAGTGACGAGCACTTTCGCCTCGATCGCGGAGCGGGGCGAAATAATGGTGGCCCACCCGTAGGGTTCAAGTCCGCACTCAGCGGCCAGTTCGGGCGAGACTTCGCAGAACATTTCCGGTTGCAGCTCTGACAGGTACGGCAACCAGCGGCTCATTCCGCCCGCCGTATGGTGCTCGGTGAGCCGGTATGTGGTGAAGACATACGGATAGACGTCCGCGCCACTGGTACCGGCGCTTGGCGCGCTGAGGTTGTCAGCGCGAGGGAACACCAGCCGCGCCGGGCTCTGCTGCTGCGGGTAAAGCGCGTTGGCCACCGGCGATTCCTGGGCCTCGTAGTGGGTGGGCAGTGGTCCGTCCATCAGGCCCTTCGGCGCGAACAACCAGCCCTTGCCGTCGGCCTGCATGATGAAGGGATCATCTCCGCTGAGTGCCGCTGAGCCGCCAACAGAGGGGTCCGGTTTGCTGCCCGGCGCCAGGTCGACCGGGAAGTCCGGCACGTCGTCGCCGACCCATTTACCCTGCTCCTGGTCCCACCATATGTATTTCTTCCGCTCGCTCCATGGTTTACCGGCCGGATCGGCCGACGCACGGTTGTACAGGATCCGGCGGTTCGCCGGCCACGCCCAGCCCCATTCCGGAGCCGCCGGTCCCTGCTCGTGGCCGGGCTTTCGGTTCGCGGCATGGTTGATGCCGTCGGCATACACACCGGTATAGATCCAACAGCCTGCCGCCGTGGAGCCGTCAGCGCGCAGCTCGGTGTACGCCGAGAGCGGTTTGCCTGCGTCCGGGCCATCCAGGTGGCGACCGTTGATCTCGGCAAGCACTGCCTCTCCGTCGGGCTCGCCGTGTTCGTCCGTGGGATAGTCCCAGGTCAGGTCAAGCAGCGGACGGTCGCGCTGATCGTCGGAATCGGCCAGCTTCTCCCGGATCCGCTTGCCCAGCTCAAAGAAGAACTGCAATTCACTTTGGCAGTCCCCTGGCGGTGCGACCGCCTGGTGGCGCCACTGCAGCAGGCGTTGCGTCTGCGTGAAGGAGCCCGCTTTTTCCACGTGGGTTGCTGCCGGCAGGAAAAACACCTCGGTCTCGATGTCCTCGGTGCGCAGCTCACCGGATTCGATCTCCGGACCGTCCTTCCACCAGGCGGCCGATTCGATGAGGTTCAAATCACGCACTACCAGCCACTTCAGATGCGACATTGCCAGGCGTTGCATCCGTCCGTGAGCGGAACCCACTGCAGGATTCTGTCCGAGAAGGAAGTAGCCCTCAACTTCGTCCTCGAGCATCCCCATCACTGTCTCGTAAGTACCGTGCGCGCCGGTCAACCTCGGAAGGTAGTCGTAGGCCCAGTCGTTTTCCGGTCGCGCCGCGTCACCCCACCAGGCCTTGAGCAGGCTGATGGTGTAGGCGTCGGCGTCGGCCCAATAGCCCTTCTGCTTCTTAGACCCAATGGTCGCCAGATATTCATGGAGGGTGTCATGGCGGCCGGCGCTGGGCATTGGCAGATAGCCGGGCAGCAGGTTGAACAGGGTCGGTATGTCTGTGGAACCTTGGATGCTTGCATGGCCCCGCAAAGCCATGACTCCGCCGCCGGGGCGTCCCATGTTTCCGAGCAGAAGCTGCAGGATAGCGGCTGCCCGGATGAACTGCGCTCCAAGGGAGTGCTGGGTCCAACCGACGGCGTAGGCGAAACAAGTGGTCCGGTCGCGACCGGAGTTTTCCGTGATGGCGCGGGCCAGATACTCGAAGTCCGCGGCATCGATACCGCACATGTCCTGGACCATCTCCGCGGTGTAACGGGCGTAGTGCCGCTTCACGATCTGGAAGACAGTCTGCGGGTCCTGGAGAGTATCGTCCCGCTGGACTTCCGCATGCTCCAAGGGCGGGCCGCCACTTCCATAAGCGTGGCCGGCGGCGCGCGCCGTTGCATCGGCCCCGTGCTCCGAACCGGGCCCAGGCTCATCAATCGCACCGTCAGCTTTTTCCGCATAGGCCCACGATGACGTGTCGTAAGCGCGCTTCTCCGGATCGAAGCCGGAGAACAGTCCGCCCAGGTCCTCGGCGTCGCGGTAATCCTCGTGCACCAGCGTGGCAGCGTTGGTGTACGCAGTGACGTACTCCTTGAACCACAGGTCATTAGTGAGGACATAGTTGATGAGCGCGCCGAGGAGCACAACGTCAGAGCCGGCACGAATGGGAATGTGCTTATCTGAGACCGCCGAGGTCCGCGTGAACCTGGGGTCCACGTGGATGACCTTCGCTCCGCGCGCTTTAGCCTCCGCCACCCACTGGTATCCAACGGGATGGCACTCGGCCATGTTGGAACCCTGGATGATAATGCAGTCGGCGTTGGCCATGTCCTGCAGTGACTGCGTTGCACCACCGCGTCCAAACGAGGCTCCCAAACTGGGAACCGTGGCGGAGTGTCATATGCGCGCCTGGTTCTCGGTCTGCACCGCCCCTGCAGCGGTGAAGAGCTTCTTGATCAGGTAATTTTCTTCGTTGTCCAGGGTTGCGCCGCCCAGCGAGGCAATGCCCATGGTGCGCCGGAGCAGCCGGCCCTGGTCATCCTCCTGCTGCCACGTCCTGCGGCGCGTTTCGATGAACCGGTCCGCCACCATCTCGACCGCCGTAACCAGATCCAGGTGTTCCCACTCGGTGGAACGCGGGGCCCGGTAGAGCACCTTGGTCTGCCGGCCCGGCGAGTTGACCAACTGTTCGCTGGCAGAGCCCTTGGGGCAAAGCCGGCCGCGGGAAATGGGTGAATCCGGATCGCCCTCGATCTGGATAACCTTCTCGTCCTTGACGTAGACACGCTGTCCACATCCAACGGCACAGTAAGGGCACACACTTTGGACAACGCGGTCCGCCGTGGACGTCCGCGGTGCGATCGCCTTTGTCCGCGGCGAGGTGACCGAGGGCCCGCGGCCCAGCAGGTCACCCGTGCTTAGCTGCCGGATGACCGGCCATTGAAGAAAACTTCGCGGTGCCATTTCAGGAGCATATCCCAAAGCACGGCGGGTGTGACAGAAAAAAGTTGGGCGCGTCATTGCCGCGATTCGGCCCCGTTGACCAGCCACCTGAGCTGACTCAACCTGCCGGATGTTCCCCGCCCGGGGGTTTCCGAAGAGGCTCCGCCGCTGGAGCCGTGGACGGAATACGGGCAATCGGCTGAGGCCGTCACGGCTGCTCGGGGTCACCCGCGCGCAGGAGGCATTCCCGCCATTGCCTTGTCATTGGCGACTAAAATGGCTCAACGTTCCATGATGGGACGACCGACGGATCAGCAGGCAAAGCGAGGGAAACGGTGAAGCAGTGCGAAACTCCCGATGACGGTGTTGCAATCAACCGGTTACTACTTGAGAGCCGCATCGGGCTCGAGCGTGTTCACCCCTCCGATCTTGAGCGGGAGATGGCAGCGGGCGCCCTTGTTATTGACACTCGGCCGGTCGATCAGCGAGACCGCGACGGTGATCTTCCCGGAGCGGTCGTCATCGACCGAAACGTTCTCGAATGGCGGCTCGACCCTTCCAGCCCCCACCGGCTCTCGATCGCTGACGACCCCGCTCGGCGGATCGTGGTCGTCTGCAATGAGGGTTACAGTTCCAGCCTCGCTGCACACACCCTGCAACGGCTGGGACTGACGCGCGCGACCGACCTTATCGGCGGTTTCCAAGCCTGGGCAGCGCTGCGCACCCTGTCCGGCTAATAAATTGCCCGGTTGTAGTCCTGGACGCTACAAAATCCAGCGCGACGCGGAGTGCATCGGTTTGCCAGTCCACGTCCAGCGGTCCACAGACGCTCAGCAGGCGGTGTACGGAGCAGGCTCAAGGACCGCAGCATGGTCAGGGTTGGAAGTCACCGCCCCCTCTGGACACATTAAGACCCACTCATTCACCTGCAATTGAGATTCGCCTCAAGCTTTGTCAACAGTAATAGGACCAAAAAGCTTTGACTGCGGAAACACTGTGCCCGAGGTGGGACTCGAACTACATTCCGGGCCTTGAAAACACTGGGGACCCGCGAAAACATGCGGAATCCGAAGCAGTGCAATCTATGTGCGACCCGTTTCGACGGCGAAAGTGTGGACATTGTCCACACCCTCATTTGCCCCTGAAATGGGTCCCACACCCCGGGCCTGCGTGGCCGGCCCGGGTATGCCTACCGGGGTTAACTGGCTGGTGCCACAACGTCCTCCAGCACTGACCTGTCGAAAAAACGGATCTCGCCCGTTGCCTCGAAGAACACAGGAACTACTGATGTGCTCAGGTCTTTGGACGTTTCGTAGATTTCAGTCGCACTCCCGTGCTTCCTCGCAATTGTTCCAACCAGCTCGGTACCGCGAACCCGAACAGTTCGATATTTGTAGCTCATCGTGACCCCTTCGTCGGCTAGGGCACACCCTACCCCTTGGGAGCGCCGCTTCGGGGGTTGGCTCCTATCGCGCCAACACCACTGGTCGAGGCGGCTTCGGATCACTTCTCCATAACGCAGTGGAAGCATGGATCCGCACTCGGGTCCTTAAAAACACTGGGAATCCGCGAAACGTGATCAAAGCCGATACGAGACCAGTAGGAGCCAAACCAAGGCTAATACCGTCGACAGCGACCGCATTTTCCGAACGCAGTGGCCATGACATCGAGGTGCTGAGGCGTGAACGGCCACCGCCGCAATCGAAGCCGCCGCGCGAACCAAATCACTAAATTCTGCTTCTGCCGCAGCAGAAATATCTGCCGTACTAATGGGCAGGCGTGACATCCACGAGGGCATCCACCCTTCCGTCCCCTTTCTCAAGGAAACGGCCCCCGTCACCGCGGGCACCGCCCCAGCCAATAGGGATCAAACCGCCCTCGGGCCGAAACACGTCCGAACTCTGCGGCCGGCCGGGAGCGACCTAGCATGGGCCGGAATAACGAAAGACGCGCCCTGCGAACGGATCATTGCTGATCCCGAAGTCATGCCGCTTCGTTCCTTCGCTTCGATAGACAAGTGGAACTTCTATCGATGCTTGTCATTCTGATATGTCCCATGATCGCTGGGCGGGTCCTCCGCGCAACCAGGGCGCTACCGCGCCGACCCCGGAAACGAAAACTTCTGCACACGCATCGTGAATGCAGTCCCCGCGGATGAAGTTTTCGTCTCCGTTGCCGGTTCCCCAAGTTGCACTCCGGCCCCTCAGCCCAGCGGATGGTCCCCTACCAGAACGACGCCCACAACCAACAACCGCAGGAATCACGTCAACACAACGGGTGAAGGGAAAACCGGGATCATGGAAAAGCTAACTATCAAGACACCATCGGATGTGCTCAGCTTCATCGGGCACACCCTGGGCTTCTGGCCGCAGGAAAGCCTGGTCTGCATCACCATGAATCAGAACAGCATCGGCGCGACCCTGCGCATCGATCTTCCCCGCCAACCCGGGCAGGAACTCCCCTACGCACGCACCGTCGCCCACTACCTCACGGCCGACACCACCGCCACCTCCATCCTCTTCGCCGTCTACACCAGCGAAACCCCTGTCCCTGGACAGTCCAGACCCCAGGCCGGCACCATCGCCGCGCTCACCGGGGTCCTCGCCGAACAAGGCATCACCATCCGCGACGGACTCTTCGTCGGAGACGAAACCTTCTCCCCCTACGACGGCGAACCCGGCACCAGCCTCGCCCTGCCCGTCAGCTCCACCCAGACCAGCGCCATCAACGCCGAGTTCATCTACCGCGGCAGCTTCATTGAACCCACCGACCGCATCACCCTCCCGGGCAGCAACCAGGCAGAGGCCAAAGCGGCCGCCGTCGAACACCACATGAACACCATCGCCTCACGACCCACTGACACCGCACTCCAGCAAGGCCGGAAACTCTGGGCCAACATGCTCGAGTCCAAGACCTTCCCAGCAGATGAGGACTGCCACGCCCTCGTCGCAAACCTGCAGTTCCCGGCAATCCGTGACCGGCTCATCGCAGACATCCCCGGGGTGGACGAACCCCTGCAGCAGATCCTCTTCGCCCAAACCCAAGAGCCCCCGAAGTGGTCACGCATCGAGTGGGCACAACAACTGCTCCTGCACGCCTACACCCGCACCAGCGCCGAACACGCAGCACCCGTCCTGACGGCCATCGGCTACATCAACTGGTGGGAAGGCCGCGGAAGCAAAGCACACCAATTCCTCCAACTCGCCCTCGACACCGACCCCGCCTACCGCCTCGCCCGCCTCAGCGACCAAATGATCGGCTCCGGCCTCGTCGCCGGCTGGAACATGAACAAAGAAACCGCCTACAAAACCCTGCCCTTTGATTTGCCTTGAGGCATGTCCAGGAAGGCAGGATCAAAGGCTCATCCGATCCGGTGATTTCGGCCACCCGGGCGGAGTGTTCGGCCTGATTAGGATGGGACGGGTCAGCCAGGGCGTGACATCCGGGGCGAAGTGCCTGACGGCCTGACACCTAAGGGCGCAATACCCCCGGCCGCTCCACGGCGGGCCGACGGCGGCGGTTGATTTCGTAGCCAGCCGTGATGCCTGCCAGCAGGAGTGCGGTTCCCACCAGGCTCATCCACCAGGAGTCGCTGCTGCCGGGGAGCACCATTGACAGGAAGACCGCGCCCAAGGCCAGAATCCCGATCCAAGCGGTCACGGGCGCACCCGGCATGCGGAAACCCACCACCGGCAGCCGGCCGGTGTCCTGGCGCCGGCGGAGGCGTATCTGGCAGGCAAAGATGGTGATCCAAAGGACCAGGATGCACACCGCGCAGGCTCCGAGGGCTACCTCGAACACCGACGCGCCACCGAAGAAGGCCGTCATCAGCACACCCAGGAAATAGAAGCCAGCAATCCCGGATAGAGCCCCAGCAGGGACTCCGCGCTTTGTCATCTTGTTCGCGAACGCCGGCGCCTCGCCGTTAGCCGCGAGGGTACGAAGGGCACGGACTGTGGCATAGAGGGTTGCGTTGATACCGGAGATCGCTGCTGTGAGCACCACGAAGTTCATCACGGAACCCAGCCAAGGAAGGTCGAACCTGCCAGGGCGGTGACGAACGGTGACTCAGCGCTGCTGTAATCGCTGGTGGGCCGCAGCATGGACAGGACCAGCACCGAGCCGATGTAGAACACGACGATGCGGAAGACGATGCTCCTGATGGCCTTCGGCATGACCTTCCGCGGTTCCTTCGCCTCACCGGCGGCCACCGCCGAAAGTTCCACCCCGGAGTAGGAGAAGACCACGCCTTGGCTGACCAGGGCCACCACCAGCACCCCGTTGTTAAAGAAGCCGTCGTTGACGAGGTTCGCCACGCTGGCCTCTGATTCCAGTCCCATGGATCCGCCGAAAAAGACCAGGAGCAGCCCTGCACCGATGAACATCAGGATGGCTACAACCTTGATTGAGCTTGCGGCGACTTCGATAAAGCCGAACATACGTGCAGAGAACAGATTGGAGCCCACTATCAGGAGCCAGGCCACCAGCGCCGGGATCCACACCGGTACCTCCGGCCACCAGTACTGAACGTAGATGGCAACGGCGGCCACCTCGACGATTCCCAGCAGTGAACCGAGGATCACCATGATCCAGCCGGTCAGGTGGGCGAGGCGGTCACCAAAAAACTCGCGGGACCAGGAAACGAAAGATCCGGTGGTGGGACGGTGCATGACGAGTTCACCGATGGCGCGCATTAGCAGGTAAGCTACGGCGCCGGTGGCTGCGTAGGCCAGCACCAAGGCCGGGCCCGCCGCGTTCAACCGGGACCCCAGGCCCAGGAAAAGGCCGGTGCCGATGGCGCCACCGATGGAAATCATCTGGATCTGGAAGTTGGACATGGTCTTGCGGTAACCGGCGTCGGCCAGCTCAACATAGGCTGCGGATTCTTCGGCCTCGAGCAACGGTCTTTTGGGGTCAGTGCCTTCGGTAAGGTTCATTGATGTGTTCCTTTTGTGCGTCGTTAGAATTCTGCCGCGGCTGCCATAGGCGGGCGACAACGCGGGCTGGCGTAGGAAGCCAGCGAATAGGACCGTTCAGAGTGCGAACAGCCCACTGCGGTGTTGGGTATAGGTCACCAAGTCGATCAGGTGAAAGCCCATGGCAAGGGCACCGTCACGTACCGCCCGGTTCCCGGCCTGTGAGGCCGCGTAGTGGGCGAACGCCTCGCTGTAGTGGGCGGGAATCCCTCGCCAAGGCTGATCATGGGATGGAAGGACGGAAAAACTAGTACCCTGTGGTCATGCTGCGGGTCCCTTGGTCTTGGCAGCCTCGGCCGCCTGGCTGAAGACTTCGCCCAGGATGGCCCCGCCCTCGCGGATCTGGTCGATCGTGGGTAGGCAGAAGGACAAGCGCAGTTCGTTGTGGCCTTTGCCGTTGGTGTAGAAGGCCGTGCCCGGAACATAGACGACGCCGCGCTCAATGCACTCGTGCACCAGGGCGTCGGTGTCGATGCCCTCCGGAACGGTTACCCACAGGTAGAAGCCGCCACTGGGACGGTTCCATGTGGTTCCTTTGGGCATGACGTCTTCGAGGGTTTCCAGCAGGGTGAGGAGTTTCTCCTGGTATAGGCGGCGGTATTCCTGCAGCTTGTCCTGCCAGGCCGGGTTATCCAAGTAGGAGCTGAGCAGCATCTGGTTGAAGACCGGCGGGTTGAGCAGCGTGGTTTCGGAGGTGTTGATGAAGTGCTCGAAGAGGGAAGCGGGCGGCAGGACCCAGCCCAGGCGCAGGCCGGGGGCGATCATTTTGGAGAAGGAGCCAAAGTACATGGTGATGTCCGGGAAGTCGGGCTGGATGGCCGGCAGCGTCTGACCGTCGAAACCGAGCAGCCCGTACGGGTTGTCCTCGAAGATCAATAGTCCGTTGTCGCGGCAAATTTGGCCGACCCTGAGGCGGCGCTCGGCAGAGAGGTTGACGCCTCCCGGGTTTTGGAAGTTCGGAATGGTGTACAGGCCTTTGGCGGTCCGGCCCGAGGCGATGACCTTGGCAATGGCTTGCTCGAGCTCGTCAGGGATCAGGCCGTCAGCGTCGATGGGAATGTGCACGATTTGTGCCTCGTAGCCGCTGAAGACGGCCATGCCGCCGGCGTAGGACGGCGCCTCCGCAAACATGACATCGCCGGGGTTGACCAGGATCCGGGCCGCCAGGTCCAGGGCCTGCTGGCTGCCGGCGGTGACCACTACCTGATCCGGATCTGCCGTGATCCCCTCCAGCTCCATCAGCGCCGTGATGTGCTTGCGCAGCGTCGGAAGGCCCTGGCTTGCACCATATTGAAGGGCCACCGGACCGGTCTCCGCCAGGATCTGCTGTGCGGAGGCAGCCAGTTGGTCAAAGGGCAGGGCACCCAGATATGGCGCGCCGTTAGCGAACGAGATCATGCCCGGGCGCTGGGCGGCACGGAAAACCTTGCGCACCTCAGAGGGTCGGGCGGACCGCACTCGGTGGGCCAGGGCTGCCTCGACGGTTACTTCCGCGACTACGGGCATGAGCGTTCCTTTCAAAGCGGGGGTGGGGGGCTGTATTCAGTATGATGGCCCTCACATATGCTGTCTAAGACCGAAAAGGAGAGGTAAGCATGCTCTGTCGGCATGATCGGAAGGGGCTTCGACTCAGTCAAGCTCTTTGGAAGGGTAGTACCCTTTCTGCCGGAAACGCCCGAACACCCATCGAGTTGAAGGGCAGGGCAGTCCCGCTGCTACCGGTCTGCTTTGACCAGTTTGCGGTTGCCCAGTTCCTCCATGCCGCACTTGCCCAACTCACGACCCATACCGGAGTGCGTAATGCCACCGAACGCTAGTTCCGGTGCGGCGGGGGCTAGTGCCTTACGTCTTGGGTCATCTACTTCGTCAGATCCTTGCCCTTTGTTTCCGGTAGCTTCCAGGCCACCAAGGTGGAAATTGTCAGGAGTACGACGACGTAGGCGATGAATGCGGACGGCCCGTAGGCAGCATTTGCCCAGCTCTGCAGGTAGGGTGCCGTTCCGCCGAAGATCGCGACTGCTACGGCGTATGGAACAGCCACGCCCACGGTGCGGATACGTGTGGGGAACATCTCGGCAAAGACGGCCGGGGAAATAGCCAATGTGGAGCCCATCAGGACCAGGATGAGGGTTGCAGGGAGGAACAGCGACCAGAAGCTCTGGCCCACGGTGTTGACCAGCAGCGGGAACAATATAATTGGCGCGCCGGTCCCGATCATCAGGTTTGCGCGCCGGCCGAAGCGGTCCGAGAACATCCCCCAGAAGGGCAGAGAGACGATGAGGACTACGTTGCTCAGGACGCTCGCCAGCAGCGCTGTGCCTTGGTCCATTTTGTGGATCAGGACGGCCTGCTGGACTGCACTGACGGACCAGACGTAGTAGCAGACCGTAGCGCCCACCCCGAGGCCGATGACGCGAAGGGCAGAACGCCAGTTCTTGCGGATTTCGGGCCAAAGCGGCGGGCGTATGGTGGCCTTGGCGGCCGTGAACGTTTCAGTCTCTTTCATGCGTGAGCGGGTGATGAGCGTGTATAGGCCCAGCACAGCTCCAATGATGAAGGGGATGCGCCAGCCCCAGGCCTGCATGTCCTGTTTGCTCAGCATCAGATTCAGGAAGTACCCGAAGAGCAGGCCGATTACTATGCCGGAGGTCCCGGAGAAATAGATCAGCGAGGACCATAGTCCGCGGCGTGCGGCGGGGGCTGTCTCGGCAATGTACGTCTGGGCTGAGGGCATCTCCCCTCCATGGGCGAGTCCTTGCAGCAGGCGTGCCGTCAACAGCACCACGGCAGCCCATGCGCCGGCCGCACTGTAGGTCGGTACCAGGGCGATCATCAGTGAACCGAAGGAAGCCAGGCCTACGGTGGAGATCATGGAGGCCCGCCGGCCGACATGGTCTGCCATCCAGCCAAATAGCAACCCGCCTACCGGCCGCGCAACGAAACCGACAGCGAACACTGCCATGGCTCCCAGCAGTGCCGCGAGGGGGTCCTTCGGGTTGAAGACTTCGGTGGCAAAGTAGATGGCAAACGCGGAGTAGATCCCCCAGTCGTACCACTCGAGGGCATTGCCCATACCGGTAGCTAGCAGGGTCTGCCGCTGCTCTTTTGTGGCCTTGATGCGGGCCGGGGCGACCGGACCGGCCAGGGCCGGGGCTGCGGAAGCTGAATCGTGGGTCATGGGAGTTCCTTGGGTGGGAGGGTCTCTGAGATGGAGGGTGCGGTCAGATGCCGGTGAGCTGCGCGAGTCGGGCTACGGCGAGCTGGGTGTACAGGGCTGTGCCGTCCACCAGGACGCTGTCGTCAAACGTGGCGCGGTGCGAGTGGTTGAAGGCTGCGTCCGGGCGGCCTGCCGGAGTGGCGTCCAGGCAGATGAAGCTCCCCGGAACGCGGGCCAGGACCTCGGCGAAATCTTCGGAGCCGCCCAGCGGAGCGGCGAGCCGGTGATGGCGTTGGGCACCGAACAGCTCTTCGATCTGGTCGGCTGCGAAGGCTGTGTGGGCTTCGTCTGTCACCGTGACCCGTCCGCCCACCTGGTAGCTGATCTCGATCGTCAGCCCGTAGGCCGAGGCGATTCCCTCGAGCAGACGTGGAATGGCTGACTGCATTTTGGCGCGGGCCTCGTCCGAGTACATCCGCAGGCTTGCACCGAACTCGGCGGTATCGGGTATGACGTTGATGGCCTCGCCGGCCTTGACCATCCCCACCGAGACCACCACGGGGTCGTGGGCGTTGAACTGGCGGGTCACCATGTGCTGGAGGCCGAGGATCATTTCCGCCAGCACGGGGACGGGGTCCTTCGCCTGGTGCGGCGCCGATCCGTGTCCTCCCTGGCCGATGGCCTTGACGAAGAGCGCGTCCGCGGCGGACATCATGACTCCCGGTTTCGTCTCGAACCGGCCGGTGTTGCCGCCGGCACTGAAGACGTGCAGGCCGTAGGCGGCGTCCGCCCGCCGGCCGGAGAGCTCCAGGATCCCTTCGTCGATCATCATGGGGGCGCCTGCCAGCTGCTCTTCGGCGGGTTGGAACATCAGGACGACGTCGCCGGCCAACTGGTGGCGGCGCTCGGCCAGCAGCCGGGCGGCACCTGCCAGCATGGACGTGTGCAGGTCGTGCCCGCAGGCGTGCATGCGGCCGGCCACCTGGGAGGTGTAACCGACGCCGGTTTCCTCCTGGAGCGGCAAGGCGTCCATGTCTGCGCGGAGCAACACCGTGGGGCGGTCGACGCCAGAGGAGTCACCGGCAGTGCCGCGCAGGACGGCGCCGACGGAGGTGAGGCCTTTGCCCAGGGTGATCTCCAGGGGAAGGCCGGCCAATGCCTCGAGCACTTTCTCCTGGGTGCGCGGCAACTCAAGGCCCAGCTCGGGGTGGCGGTGCAGGTCGTGGCGTAACTGAACGATGTCGCCGTGCAGCTCACGGGCATCTTCAAGAATTTTGTCGGCAGACACGCGGTATTCCCTTCGAATGAACAAGCCAGCCGCCTCAACATGGCGGGGGTTTCATTCGAGTATGTGAGCTGGGCTACTTGCCGTCCATGACCAAAACTGCACTGAATTCATGCCGTCAGGGCATGGTGGAAGGAGCCCTGACAACCCTTACTCTGTTTCCGTGACCGCCACCCTCTTTGCCAATGCCACTTTCCACACCCTCAATCGGGACCAGCCACGGGCCGAGGCCCTCTTGGTGGAGGACAGCGTGATTGTTGCTGCCGGCACGGCAGCCCAGCTCCGGGCCCACGCACCCGCAGGGACGAAGACGGTTGACCTGGGCAACGCCGTCGTGATCCCAGGGCTCACGGATGCCCACATCCACACCGCGAGCCTGGCCCGGTCCATGCACGAGGTAGACCTTCGGCAAGCCAGAAGCCTGGCGGAAGCCCTTGCCGAGGTGTCAGAAGTGAAGCCCCGCTACCGGGAAGGAGAGTGGATTCTGGGCGGCTGGTGGGACTTCAACGCATGGGAAATCCCGGTTCAGCCCGACCGGGCAAGCCTCGATTCCCTCTGCCCACGGAACCCTGTTGCCCTGACCAGCGCGGACGGCCATACGGTGTGGGCCAATTCGCAGGCGCTCCAGCTGCTCGGGATCACCAGGACCACGCCCGACCCTGCCGGCGGTGAAATTGTCCGTGACGCCCACGGAGATGCCACCGGGATCCTGCGGGAGAGCGCGGTGTACCCGGTCCGGAAACTCGCCGCATCAGGAGTATCCGGAAATCTGGCCGACCAGCTGCGGGAGGCCCAGCAGTATCTTCTTTCCCTGGGTCTGACGGGGGTCCACGACATCGACGGAGCCGACGCCCTTGCGGGCTACAGACAGCTCCGGGATGAGGGCGCGCTTGCCCTGCGGGTGCACAAGCTCCTGGCCCACGATGACCTGGAAGCAGCGATCCTGGGCGGAATCCGGACCGGCCAGGGCGACGCTTGGATTCGTCACGGCGCTGTGAAAATTTTCGCTGACGGCGCGGCGGGCTCCCATACCTGCCACATGAGCGAGCCTTTCCCGGGCAGCACCAGCCACGGCATGGAAGTGACCGCCTATCCCGAGCTGTTGAGGCTGGCCACACGGGCCGCCACGGCAGGAATCGCCGTCGCCGTCCACGCCATCGGTGACCGCGCCAACCACCTGGTCCTGAACGCCCTGGAGGACATCCAAAACATCACGGCACAACACAACCTGCGTCACCGGATCGAGCACGTCCAGTTCCTGAAGCCTGCCGATGTCCCCCGGCTGAGCACGCTCGGCGTGGTGGCCTCAATGCAGCCCCAGCACTGCCCCAGCGACCTGCCCATCCTGGGCATGGTCGAGGGCCGGGACCTGGCCTCCTATGCCTGGCGCAGCCTTCTGGACGCCGGAGCCACCGTGGCCTTCGGATCCGACTCCCCCGTGGAAGTACCCAACCCGTTCCACGGGCTGCATGCCGCCATCACCCGGACAACCGCGGAAGGCAAGCCAGACGGCGGATGGGAACCACAGGAGCGGATCACACTGGAAGAGGCGCTGCATGCCTACTGCTCAGCACCCGCCTACGCGTCCGGCGAAGAGAACATCAAAGGCACGCTCAGTCCCGGTATGCTCGCCGACTTCGCCGTGCTGGACACGGATATTTTCGCAGTGGGACCTGCCGAGCTCAGGGAAACGAAAGTTCTCGTGACCGTCACCGGCGGCTCAGTCCGCTACGGGCTCAAGGACTAAACGCCGCCCACGTGGGCAGGCGGCGCAGCGGGCATAAAACGCCAGTACCCCCACAGTACGGCTGCGGGGGTACCTTATGCGGTTGCAGTTCGCCCTATCTGGCGTCAGCCCTGACCTTCGAGGTCACGATGGCCCCGCCGAGCGAGATCAGGCCGATCACCACCAGCAGGGTGGCCGGTCCCCAGGAAGCATTCCCCGACAGGGACAGGAAGACAGTGGCCAGCGCCGGCATGAATCCAGCGACGACGGCGGACAGGTTTGCCGAAAGCCCCATGCCCGTGTACTTAACCTCTGCGGGGAAGAGCCGGTCGATCAGGGCGCCGATGATCGCGTAGGTGATGGCACACGGACCGAATGCCAGCACCATGGCCACGATGATCAGGCCCGGGTCCCTGGTGTCCACGAGCCCGAAGATGGGAAATGCCAGGGCAATGAAGATGGAGTAGCCGATGATCCCTACGCGGGCCGGGCCGAAACGGTCGGCAAGGCGTCCGGCGACCACTGTTATGACCATCTGGGCTACAGCTCCGATGGTCATGGCGGTGAGGATCACCGTGGACGGCAGGCCCAGGACCCGGGCCACGTAGCTGATCATGAAGGTGGTCAGGATGAAGAAGCCGGCGTTGCCCACCAGATAGGTGCAGACTCCGATGGCCAGCCTGCGCTTGTGCTTGCGGAACAGTTCGACGACGGGAGCCTTCTTGGTTCCATCGTTTGCCTGCAGTTCTTGGAATTCGGGAGTTTCATCCACGTTCCAGCGGAGCCAGAGCGCCACCGCCACCAGGAGAACCGAGGCGATGAACGGCAGACGCCAGCCCCAGGCCATGAAGTCTTCCTTGGGCAACAGGGCAACCAGGGTAATGGCACCGGTGGAAAGCAGGGTGCCCACGGGTGAGCCGAGCTGAACGAGGGCTGCGTACAGGCCACGGCGCTTGGCAGGGGCGTACTCAATGGCCATCAGCGTGGCCCCACCCCATTCCCCGCCGGTTGCCACACCTTGGACCGCCCGGAGCAGCGTCAGCAGTATCGGGGCGACGACGCCGGCCGTCGCATAGGTGGGCAACAAGCCCATCAGGGCGGACGCGGCGCCCATGAGCATCACCGTTGCCACCAGCGCCCCGCGGCGCCCGTACTTGTCCCCTACGTGGCCAAAGATGATGGCACCGATGGGACGGGCAACGAAGGCGGCGCTGAAGCTGAGGAAGGCGGAGACCGTGGAGGCCACCGGGTCGGTGCCGGGGAAGAAAAGCGGCGCGAAGACGATGGCTGCGGTTGTTCCGAAGAGGAAGAAGTCATACCACTCAAGGGCAGTGCCGATAAAGGCGGCGGCTACCACCTTGCCTGGGCTGGATGGACCACGTTCCTTGGCCGGGGCGTGTGCGGCCAAACGTGAAGCGGGAGTAGTCATTGGGTGGGTCTTTCGGCTAAAGAGTGCAGATCCGTGCTTGCTGTAGACGACGGTACTGTGAGCCGGTGCATACCCGCCAATACCTCTTCTTGCGCAATCGCATACCCAAACGGCATGCTATTGTCATGAACCTTCGCCGTCTTGAGTACTTTTTGGCCGTCGTGGATGCCGGCACGATCACTGCAGCGGCTGAGCTTATCCATATAGCCCAGCCTGCGCTCAGCCGGCAGATTAAGACACTGGAAAAGGAATTCAAGCTAAGCCTTTTCGAGGCTCAGGGCAACAAGCTTGTCCTTACCCCTGCCGGCCGTGCTTTCGTCCCTGCCGCCCGTCGCCTGATCCTGGAGACCCAGACCCTGGAGGACGCGGCAGATGCGCTCCGCACAGGACGGGTAGCCACGCTGGTGGTTGCTGCTACCGCCGCTTCAGTCCGCGGCTTCCTGGCGCCCTATATTGCCACGACGGGTCCGGAGGATCCGTTGATCATTACCAGGGAGACCAGCCACTTCGCCATCACCGATGCTCTTCTGCATGGCAGCGACTTCGCTGTATCCCCGGCGGCACCTGAATCCGGGCTGGCAACCATGCCGCTCGGAAGTATCCCGTTGACCGCGTACGTGGCGGCAGACCATCCGTGGGCGCTGGAGGGGGTATCTGAACTCCCCCTTTCGGCCCTGGCCAGCCAGCATGCCATCCTGCCCTCGCACCAGAGCGTCAGCCGGTACCTTCTCGACGATGCACTCAACCAGGCCCACTTGAGCTTCCGCCAGGTCTCCGAATGCGATGACGGACAGACCATCATGGCCCTGGCCGCTGCCGGACACGGTATTGGGGTGACCACCGACCTGCCCGCGTACGGCACCCACCCGATCCGCATTCTCGCTGGCGCCCAAGGAAAGCCAGGCCATGTCCTCCGGCTGCCCCTGCACACGGCGTGGATTCCAGGGCACTTCGCGGAAAAGGCCATCCGCGCCACCGCGCTTCGTTTACGGGACTTCCTCAACGGACGGGGAGCCCTCGTGGAGGAAGGGGCGGAAAGTGCAAAAGAACATGCTGAAAAGGGATAAGTTAGCGAACTTTTAGGTCTTAGACAGCATGAAGCCCGGTCCTGATACTGGAGGCTACCGCCTATCCACCAGACTGGGAGAAGTGCATGCTTTTCGACGCCTTGTACACCAACGGAACGTTCTACACCCAGGACGGAAGCCGCCCGCGGGTGCACAGCGTGGGCGTCCACAACGGACGCATCATCAGCCTCGACGACGAACTCCCCCAGTCCCTCTTCCGCGACATCCACGACATGGGGGGCGCCGCCGTCGTCCCCGGCTTCAACGACGCCCACTGCCACCTCAGCTACGTGGGTCAAGCCCTGGTGCAGGTCGATGTCCGCCCCTCCGCCTGCCCAACCATGGATGAACTGCTGGATGCCGTGGACCGCACCTGCCGGAACGCCCCCGCCGGGGCATGGGTCCAGGGCGCGGGATACGACCAGAACTACCTGGGAAACCAGCACCCGACGGCTGAGCAGCTCGACGCCGTCAGCCATGGCCGCCCGGTTTGGCTGATGCACAACTCCCGTCACATGGGAGTGGCCAACACCGCAGCCTTCGAACGCGCCGGCTACCCCGACCGCCGCAGCGTCCCCTCACCCGAGGGCGGGGCCGCGCCCGTCGACGCAAGCGGCAGGGCCGTCGGCCTGCTTCAGGAAACGGCCCGCGCGCTGGTCATGGACGCCATTCCCGCCCCCACAGTGGAGGACGTGGCCACGATGGTAGGTGCAGGCAGCGCCGCTCTGCTGAAACTGGGCATCACCAGTATTACCGAGCCAGGACTGGGAGCCCCACAGCACATCGGCCACACCATGTCCGACATCGCCGGCTACCAGGCCGCCCGCGATGCCGGCCTGCTGGGCGTCCGCGCCACGGTGATGCCCTACCTCACCACCCTGCACGGCCTGGACAGCAACCCAGGGCAGACCGGCCAACACGACGACGGCCCCAAACGCCTCGGCCTGGACCTCGGCATCCGGACAGGGTTCGGCGACCAATGGCTGCGGCTGGGACCCACGAAGATCCTGTCCGACGGCTCACTCATTGGCCGGAGCGCCTTCATGTGCTGCGACTACCACTTGGACGCAGCCGAGGGCCATGACAATCGCGGACTCCTCCAGTTTCCCGCCGAGGACCTGCGCGAACGCATCATCGGCGCACACCGTGCCGGCTGGCAGGTAGCAACACACGCCATCGGTGACGCCGCCCTGGACGTGGTGATGGACATCTTCGAGGAAGCCCAGCAGCTATACCCGCGGCAGGATGTGCGGCACAGGATCGAACACGTGAACGTTGCCGGCGATGAACAAATCCGGCGCATGGCATCCTTGAACCTCATTCCCGTACCGCAGGGCCGGTTCATCAACGAACTCGGCGATGGCGCCACCCGCGCGCTGGGCCCGGAACGGGTGGCGCTGACCTACAGGGTGAAGGCCTTCCTCGATGCCGGGATAGAGGTCCCTGCCAGCACCGACGCACCCGTGGTCTCCGCGGATCCGCTCCTCAATATCCATGACCTCGTGAACCGGCGCACGGCGTCCGGGGCGGACTTCGGACCGGCCGAACGGATCAGCGTGGCCCAAGCCGTGCGGGCCTACACCGTTGGCAGCGCCTATGCGGCCCGCGAAGACCATTACAAGGGCTCGCTCTCACACGGCATGCTCGCCGACTTCGTCGCACTTTCCGAGGACCTCTACCAAGTCGCGCCCGACAGGATCAGCGACGTCCGACCCACCGTCACGGTTGTCGGCGGCCAGTTGGCCGCTGGAAGCCTGTAATAGTTCATGCCCTTTTGTTATGGCATTGGGGCCACATATGCATTGGACAGCATGAAGCTGGTTTCCAATACTTGAGACCAAGAGAAGGCCATTGCGGCCAGCATCCCCTTTCCGTAGCCCTATGGCACACCCCTGATGAGGAGCACCACGTTGGAGAAGAAAAACCACGCCGGCCAGGCAATCGTTGACTCGCTGGCCCTGCACGGCGTCAACCGTGTCTTTGCGGTACCGGGCGAAAGCTACCTTGCCGTCCTCGATGGTTTACACGGGGCGGATATCGAAACCATCGTCTGCCGCCAGGAAGGCGGCGCCGCCTACATGGCAGAAGCACACGGCAAGTTCACCGGCGAACCGGGAGTCGCGATGGTGACCCGCGGCCCGGGCGCAGCCAACGCCTACGTTGCCATCCACGCCGCCTGGCAGGACGCCACCCCCATGGTCCTGTTCGTCGGCTTGATTCCGGTGGCGGACCGCCAGCGCGAGTCCTTCCAGGAGTTCGATCCCCACGCCTGGTTCGGCACCCAGGCCAAGCGGGTTTTTGTCCTCGACGAGGCCTCACGTGCCTCCGAGGTGGTGGCCGAAGCCTTCTTCGCCGCGAAGTCCGGACGCCCCGGCCCGGTGATCGTCGGCCTCCCTGAAGACGTCATCACACATCCGTTCGAGGGTGAACTCCACCCCGTGATCACCGTGGCCGAGGGCGCAGTCTCCCCCGCGGAGCTTGAGCTGATCACCACCGCCCTTGGCTCCGCCAAGAAGCCCGCCATCTTCGTGGGCGGCCAGCGCTGGACCCCTGAAGCTGCCACCGCCGTAACCACCTTTGCCGAGGCCAACGGCATCCCGGTCATCCAGGACTGGCGCGCCGCGGACCGCATCCCCTTCGACTCCGAGGTCTTCGTCGGAGCCCTCGGCTACGGCCGGACCCAGGACACCGCACGGATCTTCGCCGAAGCCGACGTTCTGCTGGCCATCGGGGCCGTTCCCACAGACGTTCCCACCGATGGCTACAGCGTGCGCCAGGGCCACGATGCAACCAACATCCTGGTCAACATCGACACTTCCCTGCGGGGGCGTTCCGGTGCCGTGACGGCACATATCCTCGCCAGCCCGGTCGCCTTCGCCGGCGCCGTCAAGGATGTCCAACTGGGCAAGGCCGCAGAATGGAACACCTGGCGTGCAACCGGCCGCGCAGCACAGGCCGCCTTCGCCGCACTGCCCGACCTGGCTTCCCTGCCGGCCACCCGGGAAGGAACCGGGCACATGAGCGCCGTTGTCGCCGAACTGGTTAACCGCCTGCCCGAGGACGCCGTCTACAGCTTCGGCGCCGGAAACCACTGCGCCTGGGCGCAGCGGTACCTGCCCACCCAGGTGTTCCCGTCCCAGCTGAGCATGCGCAACGGATCCATGGGCTACAGCGTCCCGGCAGCCGTTGCCGCGTCGCTTGAGAGCCCGGAACGGTTGGCGGTCGCCATCGCCGGCGACGGTGAATTCCTGATGAACGGCCAGGAGTTCGCCACCGCCGTACAGCACGGCGCCGCCATGCTCATCATTGTCATGGACAACGGACAGTACGGCACCATCCGGGACCACCAGGAGCACCACTTCCCCGGCCGCGTCAGCGGCACCCAGCTGAAGAACCCGGACTTTGCCGGCTTCGCCCGCGCCTTCGGCGGGCACGGCGAAACCGTAACGAACGACGACCACGCGGCCATCGCCGTCGAACGCGCCCTTAAAGCCGTGCAGGACCAGCGCATCCCCGCCATCATCCACGTCATCACCGACCCGCAGATCGCCCTCCCTTAAGCGATCCGGTCCCCCTAAAGGAGAACAGCATGAGCCTGTATGCCGTCACCAACCCTGCCACCGGAGAGCACATTAAGAGCTACCCCACGGCCACCCACGCAGAGATCACCGCGGCTGTAACCGCCGCCGATACCGCATTCAAAGGATGGAACAAGACGCAGCTTGCCGACCGGGTGAAACTCCTGGACCGCGTCGCCGAGCTCTACACCGAACGGCGCGACGAGCTGGCCGCGATCGTCACCAAGGAAATGGGCAAGCCCATCTTCCAGGCACAGATCGAAGTGGACATTGTTGCGTCCATTTATCGCTACTACGCTGACAACGGCCCCGGCTTCCTTGAGGACGAGGACATTGACGTTGCAGCCGGTACGGCGGTTGTCCGCAAGGAAGGGCTCGGGGTGCTCCTTGGCATCATGCCGTGGAACTTCCCGTACTACCAGGTGGCTCGCTTCGCCGCCCCCAACCTGATGAACGGCAACACCATCCTGCTCAAGCACGCACCACAGTGCCCTGAGTCGGCACTGGCGATGGAACAGATCTTCCGGGACGCCGGCGCCCCCGAAGGAGCCTACGTCAACGTCTTCGCCACAAACCAGCAGGTGGCCGGCATCATCGCAGACCCCCGCGTGCAGGGCGTGTCCCTCACCGGCTCGGAGCGCGCAGGATCGGCCGTGGCCGAAATTGCCGGGCGCAACCTCAAGAAGGTAGTTCTGGAACTGGGCGGCTCGGACCCTTTCCTGGTGCTGGACTCCGCAGACGTTGACCAGGCCGCCGCGCACGCGCTGTTCGGCCGCTTCGGCAACACCGGCCAGGCCTGCAACGCCGCCAAGCGCATCATCGTGACCGATGCTGTCTACGACGAATTTGTCGAGAAGTTCGTTGGTGCCGTCACGTCGGTGAAGGTGGGCGATCCCACGGAGGCTGACACGTTCATGGGTCCCCTGTCCTCATCAGCTGCCCGTGACGGCCTCGCCGCGCAGGTTGACGACGCCATTGCCAAGGGCGCCAACGTGCTCACCGGCGGCGCCCCGCTGGAACAGCCTGGAGCCTGGTACCAGCCCACGGTCCTTACCGGCGTTACCGAGGACATGCGGGCCTTTTCTGAGGAACTCTTTGGCCCGGTTGCTGTTGTTTACCGCGCCTCGTCCGAGGATGACGCGGTGGAACTGGCCAACAACTCCGTGTACGGCCTCGGGGCCGTCATCCAGTCCACAGATACAGCTAAAGCCAAGGCGATCGCGGACCGACTTGATACCGGCATGGTGTACATCAACGAAGCACCCGGCACCGCGCCCGAGCTGCCCTTCGGCGGCATCAAGCGCTCCGGCGTCGGCCGCGAACTAGGCAAGTACGGCATGGACGAATTCGTCAACAGGAAGCTCATTCGCACTGGAAAATAATTGCCCATCCCGTCACACATAGAAGCTCTGCCACCACCTGACCAGCTAATTGGGATAAGAGCACTAAAAACGTCTCGATCGGCAGCTGGCCCCAACCGCCCGGGCCACGGAAAACAACACCTTGGACCGAAGTGCACCACACACACGGAAGCGGCCAAGATACCGACGAGAGCACACGCCCCGACTACATTCTGCGACCAAGCTCAAGGAGAAAATTGTGAGTTCAAAGCCGAAACGCGCCGGTGCCTCCGGCTGGGACGACATCAAGGTGGGAGACAGGGTGCAGCTGGGCAGCAGCGGGCGCACCGAGTATGCCGGCGAAGTGGACGCGCGGACAGCGGATGGTGACATCATCTGGGTCCACAACCCTATTGGCGGCCGCCGCCTGTTCCATATCCACGACGGCTACAACCTGCAGCCGGCAACGTCATGACCGACCAGTGTACAGAGGATTGCCACTACTGCTCAGGACCGGAAACCGACTAGCGGCCAGCCAGCGGAACAGGTCAGGTACGCAGGTATGCCCTGCGTGGTAGCAAAGAAACGACTTGCTGCGGAAAGTGAATTGGCAAACCTGGTTCCGAAGCCTGCGGAGCTGGCGGCCTTGCGTCGAGAGCCCCGGTTGAATTACACCGCAACCCGACAAGCGGTTCCTTGTCAGGATGGCAAAAGTAATGGGAATTGATTCTCCGCCTTACCCTGAAGAAGTACGCTGCCGCCGCCCACAGCCAGGGACAGTTCTCATAGGTTATCCACCGCTACTGCTGCCATGGAGCTATCCCAACGGCTCCCACTTCCAGCCATGGATAACCTGGATTGACCCCAGCCGTGGACCACTCAAGGTCACCTTCTAGTTTCGGCACCATGCTTTGAAAGTAAGGGCATAGCCCGAGTCAGGGCAGGTTGACGGAAGGTCCATTATCGGCTCCGGACCAACGGGAGTAGAGGTAGCTGCGACAACTCCCGCTTCTACGATGAAAGAAATTCCTATATTTGCCGTCGGGGAATGTGGCCAGCGTGCTGTGGCCCGATCATCCTGTTGGGTCACAGTAAGCCTTGGAAACTGGACGATTTGGGCCCTTTCCCTTGCCTGACGCCACTGAGCATCTGTTGCGAGAAACCTCCAGTTCACCTATTCTGATATCGATATCAGTGATACAGGTCTCGTATTGGCTGCTGCCTTTGGCCCTGCCCAATTACTGCTTCGAATATGACGAACGAAGGGGTTCACCTTTGAAAGACCCAGCAATTTGCCGCCCTTTGGGGGCTGCCCTCGCACTTTCCCTGCTTGTGGCGACTGTAACTGCCGGGGGCGCAGTCGCGGCGTTCCCCCAAGCACCTGCGACAGATACTTCCCAGGGCTTCTCTATTCCAGGAGCGACCTTCGAAGAAGGTGCACAGCCGTCTCTGCCCGAGGGCTGGAGCCGGAGCGGACCGGGGACGGCCTCTACTGGCACGACTTCGGCACGGACGGGAAAATCAGGTGCCAGAATCAACTCAGTCTCTGAGACTGACGCGACGGTGCTCAGCTCCCCTGCCGTTAAGCTGAAGAAGTCCTCTGATGTTGTTTACTACCGTGCGCTGGTGCGGCCAGCGGAAGGGTCACCAAGGGTTGAACTTCGGGTGAGGTTCACTGCAGCCGACGGTAGCGAAGTAGGCCAGCAGGTGTCCGCCCCTAGCGGGATGAAGCCAGGATCCTGGTCCGAGCTGTCCCTGACAGCCGCTACCCCAGCTGACGCGAAGGACGTGCAGGTCTCGATACACGTCCTGGGAGCCGCGGCCGTGGATGTCGATGACATCTCCCCCGACGTCCGTCAGCAGCGGGAACTCGTGCCAAATGGAGGCGCAGAAACTGCTCCCGATACCGGCCAACCAGGGCCGGCCGGATGGTCCCCTGCCTCCGTTCAGTGGACCCCTGTCACAGTCCCGAACCCCTCGGTGGAATCAGGGACAACAACCCCTGAAAACTGGAAGACATTTAACTACTCCGCAGCCAAAGCCACGATGGTTTGGGACAAAGCTGTTGCCCACACTGGCACCAAATCACTGCGCATTGACGGCGTCCCCGGGGGCATCGGTGACTGGCAGCAAGTCAACTATGTCCCGATCTCTCCAGGTACCTACAAGTTCGGATTTTGGATTAAGGGACAGGACGCGGCCCCTGGTGACATCCGGCCCTTGGTGATTTTCCGTAACGCTAACGGCCAAACAGTCGGCGGTGACCGGATAATCCAGAACACTGTGTCCACCTCGGACTGGACGTATGTTGAGTCAGTATTGGCAGCACCGGCCGGTGCTGTCTCGGTCCGAATCGACTACCGGCTCTACAACGGCGGGACCGCGTGGTTTGATGACATCACCCTCGCAAAGCAAACCATGGTATCCGGCGTTGCCGAGGGAAATACAGCCGGTACCGACTCCGGAACTGCCCAAACCGGGCAAAATTCCCTGACTCTCATCAATAAATCGGAAGGCGACCAGTCGGTTCTGGAGTCCTCCCCCATCCCGATCGAACGGCTTGCCGCTTACGACTTCTCCGCCGGAGTGAAGACGGACCTGGCCAACGGCACGGCCACCGCCGGGCTCAAGTACCTGGACGGCAACGGCGTCACGCTCAGCGAACAGCTGACACAACCCGTGAGTGGCGCTACCGGATGGCATGCCAGCGGCCTGCAGGGCTTTCCTCCCGCGGCAGCAACCGAGGCGCGGGCATTCGTTCGGCTCACAGGCAAAGGCCAAGCCTGGTTCGACGACATCTCCCTCATCCGCAGCACCGTCATCAACGAGGACGCCCAAGCAATCGCCCGCCCGTCACTGCTGCTCAACAGCTCCGAGGTCAAGGCTCTGCAGGACCGCGTCAAGACAGGCGTCGTCGGCGAGGAGTACCAGCGCCAGCTCGCGCTGTCCCAAAAATGGACAGTTGAACAGCTGAAGGACCCCGCGTACCTGGCCAACCCACACCGGGGGCAAAGCAACATCTACACGGTCCCGGCCGGCGCAACCAAGATGCACCTGTCCTTCGATGTTGAGGGTAAAGGCTCGACCATGGTCGATGCCATCACCCTCACCTCCCTGGCCAACGGTCAGCCCGTGACAATTCCGGACAACAGTTTCGAAGAATTCGGCTCAGGCGTGAGCCCTTGGACTGCGACAACTGCGGGTGCTGAGGTCAGCAAGACCAGTGAGTGGGCCGCAACCGGTGCCGCATCTCTCAAATACACCGGTGCTTCCCCCACGGACAAGGCCACCGTGTCCTTGAACCAGGATCTTCCGACAACAGCAGGAGCGCGCTATTCCCTGGGTGCCACGATCAGCCAGCGTGGACTCATTGAAGGTGCCGGGCTCACGTGGAGCGTCTCATACACGAATGACGCCGGGGCACCAGTCGGGGCAGCCTATAAGGCACCCGCCTACAACTGGGATACACATACCCGGTGGGATTCCCCGCTGTTTGAGGCAACGCAGGCAAGCGCCAACGTGTACCTCGTGACAGGGAATGAAGAAGCAGCACAAAAGGCGATCCTGGGACTCAAATACCTCGTTGGTGAATCCATTTGGGGTATGAACTACGCCCTTACAACGGGCGGTAAGCCCAACGGTGAGGACGGCTATGGGGCCGTGCACTTCGGCCGCGCCATGGGAGGTTTTGCCCAGGCCCTGGACCTTGTCATCAACTCCAAATCCATGAGCGCCACCGACCGCGCCTGGCTCACCGACCGGCTCGGCTGGATGCAGGACACCCAGATGAACCTGACCTATTACGACCGCTCCACCGAAGCAGGCCGGATCTCGAACTGGAATCTTGACCGGGCTATCGGCGTCGGTCTCGTCAGCATGGCCCTCCCGAACCTGACCTCATCGGCCACGTACCGGGCCCACGCCCAGGGCGAAGTTGAATGGACCTTGGAGACCGTCGTCGGGGAGGACGGGGCATTTCCCGAAACCATCCGCTACCACGCCGCCCCTCTGGTGAGGCTCGTACCGTTTGCGCAGGCCCTCAAGCGGGCCGGTGGGGCCGACCTGGTCAATGACGCAAAGCTGAAGAAGATGTTCTCCTTCCTCGTGAACGTCCAAACTCCCGTCGATTCAACCAACACCAAGGCACCGGGAACCGTCCTGATGCCCGCCATTGGCGATGCTGACTACAACGAAAAGCCCTACCGGATTCTGGGCTGGAACGCCGCGTTGTACAAGGATTCCGACCCGGAGCTTTCGGCGGCCATGCAGTGGACCTGGAACCGGGCAGGGTCACCGATGGCCGACACCGGCGCCAACCCATGGGCGTTGCCGCCGCTGCTGAACACTGACCCGGCTCTTCCGTCCAAGGACCCGGCCTTGTCCTCCACAGCGATCAAGAGCGTTGGGTACGACATCCTGCGTGACAAGGTGGGAACGGCCGACGAGAACTACCTGATCATGTCCAACACCCCCCGGACGCTGGGTCACAACCACGATGACCGCAGCGGCTTCTCCCTCTGGGGCAAGTCGGTGCCGCTGGCCCTGGATTCGGGTGTTGGTGGCTACTTCAACGGGGACAATGTCTGGTTCAACAGTGCAGCGGCCCACAACGTTATTCAGTTCCAGTCAGATGGTGCCTGGCAGGGTACGGCCCCATCTGTGGAAACGCCTGTCCGCTACTACTCGGACAAGCTCGACCTGGTCCAGACCGGTGGGGCCACGCCTGGCGCTAGTGATTACCAGCGCAACATGCTCCAGCTCAAGGGTGGCTTCGGCGCCTTCCTTGTCTGGGACCGTATCAAGTCCGCCGTACCGAGCCGGTTCAATCTGCACACGCTGACCACGTCGATAGATCAGACCCCCGGTCTGCTTACGGCCCACGGTTATCAGGGAGTGGATCTGGATGTTCACCTCCTCGGATCGGCCCAGCCCTCGGTTGGCCTCGACAAGGGCAAAGTCTCCGGTGACTGGCCGCAGGAGAACCAGCAGTGGCTGCAGCTTGGCCAACCTGCCGGAACAGACCACACGGTCTTGCTGCAGCCGCGGGCGAAGGACACAAAGCCAATCGAAACTATCGAACGCGCGACCGGCTCCGGGACCCTCAAAGCGTTCGAGTTTGTCGCTTCCAACGGAGAGCGTGCCCTGGTTGTCCTCAACAGCGGGGACGCCGCCGCTAGCACTGAGCTCGGACTGACAGGAGACTGGACGGGCGCTACCCCCGAGGCAAACGGCTCCATCAACGGCACCGCCGTGAACGTCAGCGCTCATCAGGCTCTGGTCCTCATGAAGGCCTCGTAGGGCCAAGAAGGCGGAAGGATTAGCTGAGGCGGCCCGAAAAGGGCCCGCCTCAGCTAACCTTCAGAACTGAAAGCTGGCACGGCGCATAAAAGGCCGGTGGAAATGGCATTATCAGCTATCTCCACCGGCCTTCCGGCATTCCGGGAAGATCACGTCCCTTGGTGTTCGCCCGAGTCTGAGCCGTCCGGGATTCCCAGCAGGAGCTCACGGCTTCCGACCGTCCGGCCGTCGGGCCCTTTTCCCACAACCTTGTACCTGCAAGGCCGTGAGGGTGCGGGCAGGACAACGGAGGTCTGCCACAAATTCTCGCCGGCCAGTGACGGGCCATCCTCGTCAACAAGGTAGAGGTCGAAGACGGTTACCGCCTTGGGCTTGGTCCAAGTCAACTGAACGGTCGATTCCCCATGGGCAGCTGTCAGCACCGGGATGTCGCGCGGGAGACGCGAGATGCCCACGGCCTCAAACACGGCGTCATCGGATACACAGACGCCGGCGTGCACAATTTCCGCCATGGGCACGATGTCCTGGGCGACCCGCTGCCACAACCTGCCATCAGCAGAAATAAGTGCAGTGATTTGGTGGCCCTCAGCGTCGCGTTGCAGGCCGAGCCATGGCCGGTCCGGAACCGGCAGGCCGCGGACCTTCCATGTGTAGGGGCTTCGCGTCTGTCCCCCGCCGGCGTCGTCGCCGGGGTTTCCTGCGCCGAAGTCTTCGCGGGTATCCAGGGTGCGTGTGCGCAGCACCAGGGAGCCGTGGTCGAGTCCGAAGAAAACGTAGCGGGCACGCCCTGTCAGGTTCTCCCGCAGCCACACACCTGCCGTGGTTGCCGCATCGGTGAGGCGTGCCGTGATTTGGAACGATCCTTCTGCCAGAGCCGTTGCGGCCGCCACAGCGTCGGCTTCTTCGCGCAGATAAAGGTTCGCGTCATCGCCACCGGCAAACCCAGCGGCATGCACTTCTCTGAACTCATACCCGTCTGTCGAGGATGCGATCAGGGCAGCAGTCCCCCGCCCTATCAGGGCCGGCTGAAGGCTTGAGCCCCCGGTGCTCGGCAAGGCCGAGCACCGCACCGGCCGGGAGGGCCGCCCTGTTCCAAGGGTGCCGTTTGCAGTGACGGTATAGTCAGCCGGTGTCTGGTCGTCGGCGTCAAGAATCGCCGAAGTACCCGGGATTCCTTCGGCCAAAATTTTCGGTTCGGAGTCTCTCCCCGTCCTAGCGACGGTGTAGCTGGTCGCTCCAGCAACTGGTTTCCAGCTCAGGCCGACTTTTCCGTGCCCGGGCGTGGCGATGACTGCCGGGACGCAGGCGGGCGCGATCGGCGTGCCGCATGGCGACATTCCTGTTTTGAGGACGACGGCGGACAACGGCTCAAGCGTCAGTTGACCGTTAGCCACGGGAAGCCGTGCCCCGCTGACCACGTCCTGAACGCCATCTTGGTCGTGTTCAAAGGGCAACGTGACAGCAATGGAGCGCCTGTTTCCGTAGCTGGTTCGGGTGGTGTTGATCGCGATGAGGTACTCCCCCACGCAGGCGGTGACAAGCTCCGGATAGGCCGAATAGGGATTGTCCTCGATGAAGTTTTCACGCCGGATCTCCCCGACGCCGGGCTGGGCGGCCACGGGAAGGAGTTCCCCTGTGAGGGCGAAAGGCCGGCCTTCTATAACTTCGTCTTGGGCCTTTTGCCGGTATTCCTCACGGGTTGTGCCCCGGATCGCCACGTAGCTGGTGGTCATGTCGACGTCGGCCTGGAAGTGGAGGAGCTGTTCGGTACTTCCGTACTGCAGGTGGGCCCTGCTTGCGCCCGACATTCCAGTGTTTCGTTCCAGCAGGTTTGCAAAGAGGTGGTTGTCGCCGTCGCGCACAGAAACCAGCAAATTGTCGATGTCGACCCAGGCAAAGGATGTGTTGTCCCAGCCCGCTTCGACGCCGAGTTCCCTCAGCTCCTGCGAGGAGAAGGCCTCCAGATGCGCGTGGGGCAGGATGCGGCCGGCACCGGCAGACCCGAGAAGGGCTTCCCTGCCCCCGGTGAGGTAGTGGAAGGTTTCCTGGATCCGGAGATCGTATTTGAGTTTACGGTCGAGCCAGCGCCGCTGAAATGAGTCAAAGAATTGCGCGTCCAGCAATTGCTGTTGGGCGTAGCCGGTGGCTTCCCTTGCATACTCGCGGTACTCTTCCCATTCCGGCGCGGAGTACCGGTCCGGGTTCCGTGCCATGAATTCTTCCAGCGCCGCATAGCGCAGGGCGGCGCCGGATTCCTCGTCGGTGCCGTAGGCCGGGCGGCCCGGGTAGTCGCTGTTCCGGTCATCGATCACCTGCTGCATGAACATGGCCCGGTGTCCCGCCGCTGTTTGTCCCTGATACCGGGTGAATCCCCGCGCGTGCAGGTTCTTCAAAGCCACTTTCAGGATGTCATCGTTGAGTGCTTCGTCGCCTGCGTGCCCGAGAGTCCGAAAGAACCAGCAGGGGAAGTAGTTTGTTGATTCCCCGTACACTCCGACGTAGCCGTTTTCGCGGGTAAGCCCGGCCAGGGTCAGCCCGTAGTAGTGCGGCCCGTACGGCATCCTGCGGACCTGGCTGCCGTCGTCGGTAAGTTTGCTTTGGGCCAGGCCCTTCATAATGACCTGGACATAGTCTTCGGTGTATTCGGCGTTGCCGTCGTGATGGAAAAGCGAGTGATGCACCTCCAGTTCGCGGCCGTCGGGTCCGATCAGCACTTCCTCGCCAAGGAACGGCGCTGTCCCCAGGAACTCGCGGACGATGCGGTGGCTGCGTTCCTTTCCCTGGTAGAAGGTCGAGCCAATGACGCGCAGCCCTTCGTGCGCCTTCCAGGCACCTTCGTAGGTGTACATCACCTGGTTGTAGATGTAGCTGAGCGCGGGAGCGGGCGAAGTCGAAGTTGGCTTTCAGGACGCGTTCCCATGCCGCCTTCCGGGTCAGCGGGCCGCCGTCCCAGCCGGTGTCCGCAAGTGAGGTTCTGCCCTCTGTGGTGCCGGTGGAGAATGGCTCCGCGAGGAAGGAATCGAACTCTTCGGAGCCGTACGCGTCCTGGTCAGCGATCAGGTTCTCGACGATGTACAGCGCCTCACCGAGGGCCGCGTAGTAGCCGCCCCAGTCGGATTGGTGTCCCCCGGTTCCGAGCAGGAGAACGTTTCCGTAGTATTCGCGGGTGTAGTGGTCGATGGTTGCAAAGATCCGCCGTAGGCCCTGCCGCTTATGCTCCTTGGTTGTGGCGGGCGACCATTCCAGCAGGAGCGTTTCGGCGTAAAAGCGGAGGTCGTCGTCGTACCTGCTGATCGGCAGCGGTTGGCCCTGGTCAGTGCGGGCTTCCAGCGCGTTGAAGTGATTTTTTTGCCACCGGCGGAAGCCGTGCACCATCGCGGTTTCCTGCTCAAGGGGCCCTCGTTGGGACTTGAGGCAGGAAGGCTGCGGTGTGTTGTCTGCTGTCATGTGTGGACCGGCCAGCAGGGTTGAAGGTGGCAGGGCAGGGACGGTGTGTGTACCGGCGGAGAAAAACCGCCGCGAAATATTGGTGGCCTTTTCAAATCCGGTCTCTCCCGCGAGGGTCCGGTAGGACAGGGCGTATGTCCTGAGGGTGATTTCGACGATCTGCTGCCCGGTGGTTGAAGCCAGCGGAAGCGCGGCGGTCGCGTGGAAGAACCGGCCAGGGAGACCGCCCCGTGTGCCAACGTTGATTGGTTCGTAGTCCCCGACGGTGCGGTAAGCTGCCTGCTCGCCGTTAACGAGGACCAGGGTCTTGTAGGCCGACGAGTCCTCGCCCCAGAACTTGACCGTCAGGTAGTTCTGCTGGAGCGGGTCGACCTTCATGGTGAAGCGCAGGTCTGCGAGCCTGGTCGCCGCCGGTTGAAGCGGCAGCGCTATCCTGCCCGGCTCACCGGGGTGCCCGATGAGTATCGTGTCAGCACCAGTGGGGAGCCCAGGGATCTCAACATCCATGTCATCCGCCATGACGATACTCGCCTCACTGTTGAGCGCGTGCTCGGCTTCGGATTGTTCGTGGCCGAAGTCCACGAAATCCTGCCAGTAGTCGGTGTGAGCTCGTCCGGTGTCCTGCGCGTGGGCGTTCAGGCCGATGGCGGATGACATGGGGTCCTTTCGGGACTGATAATGCGGTTGGAGTGGATAGGTGCTGGCCCGCGTCGCCGTCAGGTGGCCGGGTGTGCGGGAACGGCGTTCTTCGAGACCGTTCCCGCACGCCGGATACAAAGGGTCTATCCTGCAGCCAAGGCTTCCTCGAATTCCTTGCGGGCCTGGTCTCCCCCGGCTGTCTTCCATGCCGGAACCAGTTCGGCTTTGATCGTCGACACGGGCTTACGGCCCAGCACCACGTCATTGATGGCGGTAGTGATCAGCGTGTTCAGCTGGGCCTTCTTGTTGCTCCATGCGTCGGAGAAGAGAACAAGGCTGGGATCAGTGACCAGCGTGGGTTCAGTCTTGGTCTGGAATTCGTGGATGAGCTTGGTGCCTTCCTCGAAGCCGGGGTTGAACTGGGGTATGGGCGCGTTGCTGAGGTAGCTGAAGCTGATGCCCTTTTCGGTCTTTGCCAGGTCCGTGGGGGCGATGACGCCGTTTTTGTTTGTCCAGTGGAGGTCCTTGACGCCGTAGGTGACGTTGAGGTGTTCCTGGCTGCCGAACGGCGATGCCATGTAGTCGGCGATTCGAAGCATTTCCTTGATGCGCTCGGCGTCGTCGGTCTTTGCGAATGCGGTGAAGAACCCGTACGGGCTGCCGGCGTGAAGTACGGCTGACTTTCCTTCAGCGGCCGGGGCCACCCAGGGTGCAACCTTGGTGCCTGCTTTGACCGCTGCCGCGTACACACCGGGCCAGCCGGTGGCGCTGCCAAGAGTGGTGGCCACGTTGCGGGCGGCAAAGAGCCGGTTGCCGTCCTCCACGGTGATTCCGTCGGGATGTATCGATCCGTCCTGTTTGACCTGGGCGGCCCACGCCAACGCCGCTTCGAACGCTTCGGTTTCGATCTCGTGGGTGAACTTCCCGCCCTCTACACGCCAGTTGTTTGGAGACCCGTTGCCAAGGCGCCCGTAATACGCGGCGGAGAAGGCATTTGATACCCCCCAGAGAGACTTTCCGGGGTCAGTCACGGCTTTGAGGGCGTCCCGGAGGTCCTCGAGGTTCTTGGGTGCTGCCGTTACACCTGCTGCCGCAAAGCTGTCTGTGTAGGCGAGAATGGGAGCACCGCCCGTCGGCCGCGGGCAGGGAACGCCGTAGATGCCACCGTTGAAGACAGTTGCCTGCCACGCCTCGGTGGGGATGTTGGCCAGGTTCGGGTAGTCCTTGATGGCATCGCCCGAGACGTGCGATGTGATCTCGGTGAATTTGGATTTCAGCAGGGCAGGCGTCTGCGGGATCGGATAGTTACTGCCGAAGGTGACCATGTCGGGTATTTGGCCGCCGGCGACAACGGTCTGGACTTTCTGCAGGTACGAGTCCGCCAGAGTGGTCTGGGCGTCCATGTCTGCGTTCAGCTCCTTGTTCATGAATTGCCAGTATTTGTTCTGCTCTTTCGCGGTTCCGACCGCTCCGAAGGTCAGGGTGAGGAAGCTGAAGCTGCTGCCGTTGCCCGGCGCAGCCTCCACGGTCCTCTTCAGATCATCGAGGGGGTACTTGAAAAATCCGGCCTGGATTGCGGCGCCCTTTCCGGGCAGGTCAGCTTCAACCAGGGAAGAGGGAATGTATGCGGGGAGGGCCACTTTACTGTTGGCGGCAGTGTTTCCGGTGGAGGAGCCACCGGCGCAGCCGGAGAGAAGCCCGGTTCCAGCTGCTCCTCCCAGCAGGACGGCTGCGCTGAGGAATCCCCGTCGGGATGGTTTGAGTACGGTCATGTCATTTCTCCTTTGAAAAGTGCTGCGGGCCTGGCTTGTAGCGGGGGTCAGCCCTTGACTGCTCCGGTGAGCATGCCTTTGGCGAAGTGTTTTTGCAGGAAGGGGTAAACGATCAGGATGGGCACGATGGAGACCACAAGGATGGCCATCTGCAGGGCTGCCTGTGGAGGCGGTATGGAGCCGTCGAGGGACTGCTGGTAGGTCTGGCCCTGGACAACGAAGGTGCGCAGAACGAGCTGTAGAGGCCATTTGGAGTTGTCGTTGAGGTAGAGGACGGCGTTGAAAAAGGCATTCCAGTAGCCCACTGCATAGAAGAGGGAGACCACGGCGATCACGGCACGGGACAACGGCAGAACAATTTTGTTAAGGATGGTGAACTCCGAAGCGCCGTCGATCCGGGCGCTGTCGATGAGTTCCTGTGGGATGTCCATGAAAAAGGACCGCACGACGATCACATTGAAGGCGTTCACGCAGACCGGAAGGATCAGTGCCCAGTAGGAATCAATCAGCCCGAGTTCTTTCACCATCAGGTAGGACGGAATCAGTCCCGGAGCGAAGAGAAGGGTAAAGAGAACGGTCATCAACAGCGGTTTCGCGCCCAGGGTCTTGGGCCGGGCTAACCCGTATGCGAGGGCCACGGTCGTGACGATGCTGATGAGTGTGCCGACCAGGGTCACGCCGGTGCTGACCAGTACTGAGCGGGTGACAACCCCGCCGGAGAATATTTGCTGGTAGGCGGCGAAAGTCGGTTCGGTGGTCCACAGGACGAACCCGCCGGCCTGCCGGACCGTCTCCTCATCGGACAGGCTTGTTGAAATCACCGCAATAAAAGGCAGAATCACCAGCACGCAGGCGAGGGTCAGGACGATAGCCTTTAGGGCTTGCACGGCCGGGCTGGGCCTGCCCATCCACATCGGACGCTCGGTGCCGGCAAGGCGCCGGGCCCGCGCCGAGGCCTTGCGCTTGCTAAGGGTGGAATTGGTCATGATTGGTACACGCCCCTTTCGCCGAACATGTGGGCGATTTTGTTGGCTCCGAGGACCAGGGCGAGGCCAACGATTCCCTTGACCAGTCCTACTGCGGTGCTGACACCCCATGCGCCACCGATGACGCCGTTGTTGAAGACGTAGGTATCCAGTACTTCCGAAACTTCCAGCCCGACGTGTTGCTGTTGGAGGATGATCTGTTCGAATCCGACAGTGAGTGCATCGCCCAGACGGAGGATGAGTAACAGGATGATCAGGCCGCGCAGGTCCGGAAGGGTAACGTGCCAGATCCGCCGCCAGGGGGAGGCCCCGTCCACTGCGGCGGCTTCGTGCAGGGACTGGTCGATTCCAGCCAGCGCCGCCAGGAAGAGGATGGTGGCCCACCCGGTGTCCTTCCAGATCACCTGGGATGTGATCAGCGCCTTGAAGAGGTCCGGGTTGCCGATGATCGACAGTGTGGCCATGTCCGCCGAGCGGAGCATGGAATTCAGTAATCCACCACCGCCGAGCATCTGCTGGAATATTGCCACAACGATGACCCAGGACATGAAGTGCGGCAGGTAGAGGATGCTCTGGACCCACTGCTTGACCCGATCGGATATGAGGCTGTTCAGGAGCAGAGCCAGTGCGATAGGTGCGGGGAAAACCAGCACGACCTGAAGCAACAGGATGATGAGCGTGTTACCGAGTGCCCTCATGAATGCCGCGTCGCCGTTGAAGAGAACCGTGAAGTTCTCGAATCCCACCCACGGGCTGTCCCAGATGCCAATGAACGGCTGGTAGTCCTTGAAGGCGATGACGTTCCCGAGGAGCGGCACGTAATGGAAAGCCAGGATCAGCAGGATGCCTGGCGCGGCGAGCAGCAGCAGAGGCAAGTCGGTGCGAAGCCGCGACCTGAACGTGCTTTTATTCCTGGCGGGCCCGCGAGCCTCGGCTTGTGGACCTGGCCCGGTTTGCTGATCCTGCGTACGCGCCGGATCAGCCAAGGAGGTCGTTTTGATGTTGGACATAGTTCCTGACGCCTTTGTTGGAGTCGAGCTTTGCTGAACTGGGGGACGCGGCCCTGCGCATCGAAGGAAAACCCCGGAATGAAATCGATATCACGAACTACCGTAAGGCAGGCCGGTGTGTTGTTCAAGTCACACCGGCCGGCTTTAAGTCTTAGGGAATGACCGGGGTGTGTACCGGGATCCATATCCTCATGGTCGAGCTGCCGCGTTCGGCCCAGGAGTGGTAAGGGATCAATGCCACCGCGCGCGTGGGACCAGCAGGCGTGTCATACTCGCCTGCGAAGGGCCATGAACGGTTTGATGGCTCCCGTTGCAGTGGGGCCAGTTGTACGGTGACGGTGCCGTCCTTCTCACCGAGGCCAGCCGCTGTGTCGATGTGGGCGTCGGTGAGCTCCCATCCGGCCGGCAGGTCAACGGATTCCAAGGCGAAGACTTCGGGGCCGCGTTCGACGGCAACGCAGCCGCGGACAGCGTCAATGCGGTCATCGGGCCAGGAGAACCTGGGCTCCATGGGCAGTTTCAGACTGATTTCCTGCCCGGTCAGGAAAGCCTTGGTGACTGTGGCTGTGCCAGGTACGGAAGGCTGCGCGCCCTCGCCGGCGTCCATTGTCGCTCCTGTTGCCCAGCCGGGGATCCGCAGGCTGATGCTGACCGGCGAATCTGGCGCTTCGACCACGGTGATCTTGATGCTACCGGTGGTTGGGTAGTCGGTTTCCACATCCAGGACCAGGGCGCCGGGGCCCAGTTCGGCGCGGATGCGTCCTGCGGCGTACTGGTGGATTTGCACACCGGCAGTGTCAGTGGTTGCGACGTAGGAGCTGAGACTTGCCAGAGTCCGAGCGACGTTGGGCGGGCAGCAGGACACTTCGAACCATGCTTCACGGCCGCTGGAGCCTCCGCGGATACAGACGCCGTCCTCGTTCAATGGTGCTTCCCCCGCGGTGGAGCGCTGATGCAGGGTGTTGGCGTAGAAAAAGGACTTGCCGTCGGCGGAGGGGGAGGTCGCCACAACGTTGTATAGGGTCCGCTCGATCAGGTCCGCGTATTGCGGGTCACCGGTTGCCAGCAGCAGGCGCCAGCTAAACATGATGGAGGCGACGCCTGCGCATGTTTCGCAGTACGAGCGGTCCGGCGGGAGCACGAAGTCTTCCCCGTAGGCCTCGTCCATGTGGTGTGAGCCCATTCCGCCGGTGATGTAGGTGCGGCGGGCGACGGTGTTGCTCCATTGGAGCTTCAGGGCGTCCAGGAGTTCGGTGTCGTTGGTTTCAACCGCAACGTCGACGGCGCCGGCGGCGAGGTACAGGGCACGGACGGCATGGCCGCGCAGGACGGTGGCCGCGCGGACGGGCGTGTCGTCCTGCCAGTAGGCCTGGCCGAATTCGAAGAGGGGCAGCGTTCCGGTGCCTCTGCGCTCGATGAAGGTCTTGGCCTGGTCCAGGTAGCGCCGTTCGTAGGTGACCCGGTACAGCTCCACGAGGGCTACCTCGATCTCGGCGTGCCCGCATACTTTATCCAGCCCATCGGGGCCGAACATGGTGCAGACGTGGTCGGCCAGTTTCCGGGCAACGTCCAGTAGTTTTGTTGCTCCCGTGGCACGGTGGTTGGCTACTGCGGCCTGAATAAGATGGCCGAAGCAGTAAAGTTCATGGCCCCACTTGAAATCCGAGTAGCGTGGCTGCTGCCAGGGCCTGCCAAACAAGGTGTGGACGTAGCCGTCTGGGTCCTGGGCTTCGGCCAGCTTATCGATGAACGCGTCCAGAACCTCGTCGAGTTCGGTTGCGCCGGAGCGGGCGTGTTCCCAGGACATGGCTTCGATCAGCTTGTAGATTTCAGAGTCGGCGAATTCCCGTCCTCGGTGCTCGTACTTTTCCTTGCCAGCCGCCTTCTCAAGGTTGCCCAGCCAGTCAAGCCGGGTGACCCAGGAGACGCCATGGGGAATGATGGCGGCGCGGTTCAGTTCCTGGCGTTCCCCCCAGAAGCCTCCCGACAGGGATACAGCCGGCAGGGGCAGTGGCGAAAGAACACCCGTCGAGGGGGCGACCGGGATCGTTTCTGTTGCGGGAGCGTGAACGGTTTGCATAGGACCTCCATGCCGCTTCAACGCGGCGGACTAAATTTTTGACAATGTTTGAGGAGCGAGAAATTACGGTATTGCTAGGCCAACCTCGCCAGATGTTCGGCGACGAGCTGGGTGACACCGAAGACAGGGGCTTGGGTAACCGGGCGGACATCGGTTATTCCGTCCTTGGCCAAGGCTTCACGAAAAGCTGATTGAAGCCGCGGTACGTGCATGCCAAGGCCTCCGCCCAGAACCACTGGTCCGGTAATGCCCAATTGAGACAGCGTTTGCGCTGTCATATCACCGAGATCCTGCCCGGCACGGTCAAGCATCTTCTGACTAGGAACGTGTCCAGCGTCAGCGGCGTCTACTACCAGACGTGCCTGCTGCGCCCAGTACCGCCGTCCTGTGCCCGCCGAATGGAACAGCGCGATCAGTTGATTCGGATGATCCAGATCGCATGCGCGGAGGAGACTCCGTGTGAGGGCGTCCGCTTCGTAGCCTTGGTTCATTCTGCGCAGGCTGTGGCGGACAGCTTCCCGGCCGAGCCAATATCCGCTTCCTTCGTCTCCCAGCAGGTATCCCCAGCCCCCTGCCCGTGCCTCGACTCCGCGCGGATTCCGTCCCCAAGCCGCTGACCCCGTCCCGGCGATGACGGCCACTCCGCTGCTGACACCGCCTGCTGCCAGCAGCAGCCGGGAGTCGTGGACGACGGTGGTCAGGGCTTGCGGTGCGAAAGGGGCGATGAGAGCTTTTAGGGCTTCGGCATCGGCTTCCGTGTCGATTCCGCCGGCACCGGCGTATACCTCCCCGACGTCTTCGTAGCCAATATCCGCGAAAAGCTCTGCGAGGTGGGCATGGGCAGCTTCCCGGCTGACGTTCTGGATGTTGGCACTGCCGGCGATACTGTCGGCGACAGGCACGCCATTTTCGAACCGCACGCCGTGAGTCTTGGTGCCACCGATATCCAAGCCGATCAAGGCGCCGGTTGCGCCACTGGCCGTAGGGACCCCGTCGGCGGTGAACAGGGAGTTCGCTGAGTTGGTCATATCATGCCTGCCGTGTCGTTACGGATTGGTCGAAGGGCGGGCGGGCCGTGAATGGGGTATCGCTTGCTGGATCCCTGTGGTAGCGACGAAGGCAACCAGTGGTTCCGTGCTGCCTGCCCGCAACGTAATAGGGTTTTCATTGGCTCCGACAAAAGCGCTGTCGCCTTTCCCCAGTTCCAATGTCTGCAGTCTGGTGTCTAGCAGGCCACTGCCGGAGGCCACTAAGACAAGCACCGGAAGCCCTGCTGGAAGCTCCATGCTTGGGGTTCGGGGTTCCAGCTCGATCCGCTGCAATTGGAACTCGTCGAAGGGAGGTTGCCAGATCAGGTGCCCTTCTGCGGGAGAAGTTGCGGCAAGTCTTGGAACGGGCAGGGGCGTGAAGTCGACTGTTCTCAACAGTTCTTCAACGTCAATGTGCTTGGCGGTTAGTCCGCCGCGCAGCACGTTATCGGAGGAAGCCATGACTTCGATGCCCAAACCGTGCAGATAGGCGTGAATGTTCCCGGCAGGCAGGTAAACGGCCTCGTTTGGACGAAGGGAAACCCTGTTTAGCATCAGGGATATCAAAACCCCAGGGTCCCCTGGATACGCTTCACTGAGCTCCAGCGCCGTTTTCAAAGCCGCGGTGTGGGGACCCTCGGGGATCGCCGAGCCTAGCAGCGCCGCCACGGCGTCAACCGCACCGGAGACTTCATCGCCGCCCCTGATCAGTCCGGTGAAGGTTTGACGGATAGCAGTTGGGTCCTCGGCGCTGGCAAGAGCGGAGCTGGCCTGCTGCAGGACCTCGGGGATTTCGGCCCCTGTCTCCCTGAAAAAGGTCACAAGCGCGTCGAAAACCGCTTTGGTCTCACTTGCAGGGCGGAACCCGCACAAGGCCTCGAAGTCCGTGAGGGCCAGAATCATCTCGGGCTTGTGGTTAGGGTCCTTGTAGTTGCGTGTTTGGGCATCTTTCGGGACGCCGAGAGCATCTTCGGCTGCGAAGCCGGACGCGGCCTGTTCCCGTGTCGGGTGTACCTGAAGTGACAGTGGAGACTCAGCCGCCAGCACCTTCATCAGGAAAGGCAGTGTGCTCCCGAAGGCGGCGTGGCTGTCCGGCCCCAGCAGGCCTTCCGGATCAGCACCAATCAACTCATTCAAGCATTCGCAGCCGGTGTCCAGGACTGCCACTGACGGCGCTCCTGGATGGGCGCCGATCCACATCTCCGCCTCAGGGGCACCTGAGGGTGTGCGGCCAAGGTAGTCAGCGATGAGTGTCGTGGAACCCCAGGCGTAATCCCTGATCCGGTTGTTCAGTTTGTACATAGCTTCTTCTCTCGGAACCAGGAACCGCAAATGGCGCGGACGGGTTTAGCGGTGGGAGGGAGTCGTCAACTATTGGGTTTCACCCGTGCAGGCGTGCCCTATGCAGCTTGCACAGTGAAGGTCGCTGCGTAAGGGTGTCCGGTCCCTGATGTCGCGGAGAGGAACAAGTACCCGGAGGGGTCCCACTTCGTCTCGAAACCCTTGCCCGATCCCAGCCAGAGAACTGTGATTTCCTGTCCGGCCCAACGGGGCAGGTGCAGGGGCAGTTCGTTCTGTGCATGACCGCGCTGCCAGACGGTCACCAAGTCCCTTGCAGGAGCCCGGAGTCCCACGGATAACCACTGGTCATTCCACAGGGGTATTCCTGACGGATAGAACGCGGTGGAGGTTTGGATCTCCGGCAGTATTTCCTTGTGCGCTGATACGGCTTCGCTTACCAACGCCAACTGGCTGGTTGTCATCCTGTCGAGGAAGCCCGAGAGGCACATCCGGCCGAGCATCCCGGTTGCCATGGTGAACCGTATTTCCTCGTCGTCCATTTCGGGCTGAGGGTAGGCCCAGTTGGCTGCCTGCTCGGGAAGGACGCTGAGGAAGGCGTTGGCTGCGATGGGCGGATACAGCAGCGGATCCTGCTGGTCCGAGGTCGACTGAAGGTCAAGGCGTGCCAGCAGCGCATAGTCCTGCCGCATCGCACCGGAGGCACAGTTTTCGATGATTACCTGGGGATGGCGTGCTTTCACACCGTCCAGCCAGTCAAGGTAGGCCCGGTTATGTCCGAGCAGGCCCGCGCCGGAGGAGCTGGTGCCGAGATCAGTTCCGGTACCGGCGGTGATGTTGTAGTCGAGCTTGAAATAGACCGTGCTGAAGTCTTCCACGAGTCTGTCCACGGTCTCGTCGAGGTGGGCTCTCGCTGCCGGATGCCTGAAGTCCAAGTGGTACCGGCCGTGTTCTACCACCCGGACACCACGGCGCTGAAGGAATGCCTCTTTGGGGAGAGATACGGCCATGGGGCTTCGGACGCCCACCACTTCCGGTTCCAGCCAGAGCCCGACACCCATGCCTGCGGAGCTGATGGCGTCAGTGACCTCGGAGAGACCGTTGGGGAACCGTGCAGTTGAGGGCTGCCACTCCCCCACAGCGTCCCACCAGTCGGTTGTGTCGTCGTACCAGCCGGCGTCAATGCAGAAGATGTCAGCACCGGCGTCAGCGGCAGCTGCGACCAGCGGAAGGAGCCTTTCGGTGCTCGGATCCCCCATCAGGGTGTTCATGAAGTCGTTGTAGATCACGGGCGGCCGGCCCGAAAAAATGGGGCCCCGGAGCGCCCGGCGGTGCGCGGTCATCTGGGCAAGCGCCCCCTGCAGACCGTCCCGGCTGATGGCCAGGGCGGCTGGGACGGTAGTGAATTCGTCGCCGGGCTCTAGGGAATGGAGCCAGTTGTGTTGATCATCTGTCGGGCCGAGCAGGGCGAGGCCGAGGGCGTCACGGGTCTCACTTAGTTCCCAGGCCCATCCCCCGTTGTGTTCGACCTGCCACATCCAGCACCACTGGTCGTCGGCGTCAACCAGTGCCGCTGTGGGCAAAGGCCCCCCAGTGGACCAGGAAGAGGTCGAAGCGCGAAGCAGATGCCCGCGCTGGTCCTGTTCGTGAAGGCCCAGGTTCAAATCCGGCAGGGACCGGCGCAGGTCCTTCAGGGTCCATTGGTTTTCGCCCAGCCACTGTGAGGTGGCCGAGGCGAGCTGCAAACTTGTGGCCTCGGCAGGCTGGTGTCCGGCCAGGAGTGGGAGGGCCAATGTGGTGACGGCCTGAAGCGCGACGCGTTTGAGTCCGGTGTTGCGGACGGTCGTCACGGCCTGTACCGTGCTTGCGCCGTCGGCTGCGCGGAGGACAGTTCTTGCTTCCAGGCCGGTTTCAGTGTCGCGCTGGAGCACTGTGAGGATGTTCCAACTGCCCTCCGATGCGGCGGCGTGACTGACGTACCTGAGGCGTTTACCGACGGTGGATTCGGCGTACCGTTGGCTGGTTCTGGCTCTTCCCTCCTCCACGGTGAGGATTTCCACCAGTGCAGGACCGGAAGCCAGCGGTGCCGGAGGAGCTTCGGCCGGGTGCAGGTATGCGACGCCGACAGGGCTGTCCCTTCCCATGCGCAGCGCCACGTGCAGGGTGCCGTTGGACCATTCAATGTAGCTGTTGTTTTCCATTGCTATGCCATCCTCACCAGGTCGGTCAGGCTGACCGGGAACCTCTGCGGGGCGGCTGCGGCGTAACGTTCAATTTCATCGATCGCGTAGGCTGCCAAGCGGTGCAGCTCGGTACCCATCGAACCGGCAATATGGGGTGTCAGCAGGACGTTGGGGAGGGTAAACAACGGGTGGCCGGCGGGCAAGGGCTCCGGAGAAGTGACGTCCAGGAAAGCATTGAGCCGGCCTGCTTCCAGCTCAGCAACCAGTGCGTTGTGGTCCACGAGTTCCCCCCGGGCCGTGTTGATCAGGGTCGAGCCGTCCTTCATGGCGGCAAGCTGGGCGGGACCGATCATGTGCAGGGTCTCTGGCAGAACCGGCGCGTGCAGGGACACGATGTCGCTGCAGCGCATAAGTTCATCCAGGCTTACCCGGCGGGCGCCCAGCCGGAGCGCTTCGGTGTCGCTGATCGTTGGGTCATACACGGTGACATCAAAATCAAAGGGCCGCAGGCGTTCAAGGACCAGCCTTCCGATGGTGGAGGCTCCGACGATTCCGATGGCCCGCTCGTAGTTGCCGGTGTCCGGGAACTCCAGCTCCCGGTCAATCTTGGTTTGGCGCTGCCTGTAGAGGTGGCTGGCAGTGATCGCTGACTTTCCTGCCAGGAGGATGAGCCCGAGGGTGTATTCGGCCACGGGCAATGCGTTGGCTTCTGCAGCCGTTGTCACGATGATGCCTTGTTCCCAGCATTCCGGCAGGACATGGCCCTTGACGCTTCCGCCTGCGTGGGCAATGAGCTTGAGCCGGGGCATGCGGGCAAGAACCGTTGCGTCGATGCGGGGAGAGAACCAACCGGTGAGGAGAACATCGACGTCTCGGATGGCTTCGTCGGGCGTCGTGTCGAAGTCCTGGATGACCATGCTGAAGTCGCAGTCGCAGATCGATTCGAGCCGGCTGCGGAGGCGTTTGGAAAACAGGGCGTCCCGCAGGTCGGCATCCTGCATTGCCAGGGCCACTTTGGGCCTGAACACAGGCGTTCCTGACGCGGTGGTGCTGTGCAGTGCTGCACTCAATTGATGTCCTTTTCCCAATGTCTGTCGAGCCACGCCCGGACGGAATCCAGTGCGATGTCCAGTTGCGCCGCCTGCGGGTACCAGGCCTTTTCCCATTCAAGAGTGACCGGGCCGCGGTATTCGTTGCGGACCAGCAGTTGGCCAAACTCCTCGGTCGGCAATGAACCCTCGCCGATGGGCAGGGGTGCACTGCTGGCGGGCATGTCGGCGTCTTTGATCTGGAGGCAGCCGCGGCCGGCCGTCAGCCAGGGCTGGAGCGTGTTCCACGTCTCGTCCAGCGGTTCGCCTACACGCCAGGGATGCAGCACATCCCATACCACCCCCACGGGTCCATCTACCCGGTTCAGAATCCCTGCGACGTCCTTTCCGGTGGGGTGGGAATCGTGGGTCTCCAGCACCGGAAGGACGCCGAGACCAGCCGCGTAGGAGGTGACGGCACTGAGCCTTCCTGCCGCCCGCTCATCCACCTCTGCACGTGATTCCACCAGGGGCGGGACTTCGGTGAAGGCGGCGGGCCCGGTGTCTGCGCCGGGGAATACCCGGACCATTGGCGCCCCGAGATCCCTGGCGAAGTCGATTGCCTGGATGAGCTCGGCGACGACACTTTCATCGGCACCGGGGGCAGCGACCTTCACGTAACTAGCGATGCCCGTGACCTGCGCACCTGCTGCCTGAATTCGGCGCCGGAGCTCGTTCCGGGCCGCAGTACCCAAGCCCGGGTCGGCGATTTCCCCCGGTGCGAACCGCAGTTCGATGCCATGGATCCGGTGTTGTTGCAACCATGCCAGGATGACGTCCAGGGGTACTCCGGGTGCGCCCAGCGTTGAGGCTGACGGCGTGATCATGTTGTTCCTCTTGTTTGGAAGGGTCAGCCCTTGAGGCCTGCACTGGCCATGCCTTCAACGAAACGTTTCTGGGCAAAGATGAACAGGATGATCATGGGCAGCGTGGCGAGCGTAGCGCCGGCCATGAGGTAGGGCCATTGCACGTTCAGAGGATCCTGCGAGAAGATCGCGAGCCCCACTTGCAGGGGCCGGAGCTCATCTGAGTTGGTGACGATGAGGGGCCACAGGAAGCTGTTCCACGCCGCTTCAATCTGGAAGACACCGATGGTGACCAGGGCCGGCTTGACCAGGGGCGTCATGATCCGGAAGAAGATCCCGAACTCTCCAAGTCCGTCCACCCGCGCTGCGTCGGCCAGCTCGGAAGGAAGCGTGACGTAGAACTGGCGGGCCAGGAAGGTATAGAGCGGTGCGATCGCCAAGGGAATGATCAGAGCCCACCAGGTGTTGAGCCACCCGGTTCCGCCCATCCCGAGGATGTCATTGCCGCCAAAGAGGGGAATGGACTTCACCAGCAGGAACAACGGCACCAGAATGATCTGGAAGGGAACCATCATCAAGGCGATGAAATAGTTCAGGATTCCCTTTGCGCCGCGGATCGGAGCTTTTGCCAACGCGTATCCGGCCATGGTGCAGAAAACCAGCGTCAGCGCGGTTTCCCCAAGGGTAAGGACCAGGCTGTTCCAGAAATAGCGGAGGAATGGTGCTGCGTCCATGGCCTCCACGAAGTTGGACCAGTGGAATTCCGTGGGCAGCCAGGAGAACGTGCTAACTTCGCTGTTTGATTTGAGCGCGGTGAGGATCATCCAGATGAACGGGCCGACCATGAGCAGACTGCCCAGTGAGAGTACGACATAGAGGACTACGCGCCCCGGCGTGAGATTCTTACTGCGCATCCTGGTTTTTCCTTTGTGAACGACCACCCAGGTAGATGAAGGCAGCGACGAGTATGAGCATGATCACCGTTTCGGCCGAGGCGTAACCGAGGCGGAGGCCTTCAAAGGCGTTGTTGTAGATGTCGAAGGTCAGCACGGTGGTGGAATTGACCGGACCGCCCTTGGTCATGACGAAGACAAGGTCGAAGACCTGGAACGTCTGAACGATGGCGGTGATCAGCACGAAATAGTGGGCCGGGCCGAGGGCGGGCCAGATGACGTTGCGGAAAACCTGCCAGCGATTGGCGCCATCCAGGTTCGCGGCCTCAAGCAGTTCGTTGGAGACGCCCTGCAGAGCCGCCAAATAGACGATCATCTTGGCACCCAGTCCTTGCCAGATGCCGACGGCCATCAGAGCAGGCAGGGCTGTGGCGGGGTCATTCAGCCACTCAGAGCGGGTCAGCCCGAAGAGGCTCCCTACGGCGTTGGCCAGGCCGGCGCTGGGGTGGTAGATCCAGAGCCACACCGAGGCGACCGCCACGGTCGCGGTCACGACGGGCAGGTAGTAGACCGTCCTGAAGAAACCGAGGCCTCGGATCTTTTGGTTTAGTCCCAGCGCTATGATCAGAGCCAAAACCATGGACAGCGGAACGACGACGACGGTGTAAAGGATGGTGTTGCGGAACGCCGCTTGGAAGCGGGCGTCCTGGAACAGCTCGACGTAGTTTTCCGTGCCGATCATCTGCCAGGCGCCGGAAAAATCGTAGTTCGTGAAGCTCAGGAAGATTGCGGCGAGGGCGGGCACGGCGAGAAAGAATGTCGAGTGCAGCAGGGCCGGTGCCAGGAGCAGCCAACCGGCGCGGGACTGCTGTCGGGTAAGACGTGACTTCCGCCCCGCAGGGCGCGCGGCGCGGGTGTTAGCCGCCCCCGCCGCGCGCACCGCTGGTTTGGTCTCTTTGAGAGTGCTCACTTTGACTGCTGCTCCAGAGCCTTGAGCGTTTCCTCGACTGACTTCTTACCCAGAAGGGCATCGTCAAGGCTTGTTCCAAACGTCCCACGCAATTCGAGCCAGTTTGCGGCTCCGCCCTCAAACTTGGCGTCGTCGAGGTTTGCGGCCACGAACGTGCTTGCGGGGTTGGACTTTACGACCGGCGACTCCGCGGCGTCCTTGCCTGCTGGTACCGCGAAGTTCAGAGTCGCGATGCCGGCTTCAGCCTCTGGCTTGCTCAGCTCCTGGATGAAGTCCCACGCCGCTGACTTAAGCTTGCTGCTCTTACCCACGGAGGCAAGCTGGCCGCCGGTGAACATGGAGCCTTCCTTGTCTTCGACGTTGAAGTAAACGAGGTCGTCACAGACGGCCTTGCCTACGCCCTTGTCCGAGCAGTCAATATATCCGCCGGTGAACCCCATGGCAGCTTCGCCCGTGTTGACCAGCGGGGATTTCGCGGCGTTCTGCGCGCCGTACTTCTGCACGTTGTTCACCATGCCCTTCATCCATTCAAGGGTCTGAACGCCCTCGGAACCGGCGAACTCTGCCTCACCGTCGGTGTTGTACAGGGGCTTGCCCAAGGAACCGAGCAGAGCAACAAAGTCCTGGCGGTAGCCACCCGGCGCGGCCCAGAAGTCAAAGCCTGCCTGGGTGATGTTCCCGGCGGCATCCTTGACGGTGAGCTTCTCGGCAGCGGTCTTGATTTCGGCCATGGTTGTCGGCGGCTTTGACGGATCAAGACCCGCCTTCTCGAAGAGTGATTTGCGCAGGGCCAAAGGCTTGGGCCCGGCGATCAACGGAACGGCGTACACCTTGCCCTTGTATTCCGAAGCCGGGACGAGGGCGGGGTTCGTCGATTTGCCCAGCGATTCGGCGGTGGCGCCGAACGTTGAGAGGTCTTCAAAGACGTTCTTGGCGGCAAACGGAGGTACCCAGCCGATCCCGGTCACCAGGACGTCGTATCCCTGGCCTCCAGCGATGGAAGTGGAGATTTTCTGGTTGAGGGTGTCGAAGGTGGCAAAGTCAGGTTCAACAGTTACCTGCGGGTACTTCGTCTTGAAGGATGCCACTACCTTCTCAAGCTCGGCTTTACCTTCGTTGCTGGCTGGGTAGCTGGGAACCAGGACCCGAAGAGTCCCTGTCACCTCAGCGGGGTTCGAAGCGGGGGCAGTAGATGCGCCCCCGGAGCCACAGGCTCCAAGGGCCAGGGTGCCGGCGACTGCCAGCGCGAGAAATCCTGCACGTCGACGTGCCATATCAAATCCTCCTGATGTAGCCATCCGGCGTTGGATGGCGCTGCATTGAGTGTATGATATCGATATCAGAGGCGCAAGTCACAATGGTCATTCAATAGGATGATGAGACGTAAAGCGGCGCCGCTCCCCCGGCAATGATGCTGCAGACAGTGAATGGAAGTTATGGAACAGCAAAGGCGCAGACCACGAAGTGCAGCAGTGATGGCTGCTTTGGAAACGGTCGGGGACACCCTTTTGCTGCAGGTCCTGTTCCTGCTCGTCAGCCTTCCGCTTTTCACCATGGTTCCTGCGGCCGTCGCTCTGCAGCGCGCCTTGCGCAAGGCGGTCATCGAAGAGCGCCCCGGGTTGGCCCGGTCTTTCTTCCGGGAGTTCTCCTGGGCCTGGTCCCGTCTTGGATACCTGGGCTTGGCCGTGCCGGTAGCCACTGCTGCTGCTGTCTTCTCCATATTGTTCTGGCTCGCAACGCCAGGGGCTGCCGGCGTGCTGGCACTGTGCGTAATCATCCCGATCTGTGGCATTGCGGCCGCGGCTTACGTGGCACTGTTGGCAGTGTCCATGGTTGCTGAGGATGACGTCACAGGCCGGGAACTTTTGATTTCGATTCGGGGTCTGATGCTGGCTAAGGCCCTGCCCCTTGCCGGCTGTGTGGTTGTCTTGAGCACCTGGCTGCTTCTGGCCTTCCGCCTGCCGACGTTGATTCCACTGGGCAGCGGATTAGTCCCTGCCTTTCTCGCTTGGCTTCTGGTCCGCCAACAAATGCGCGCCCACCAGGGCGCCACGGGATAACCTTCCCCATGAAGCTCAAATTGGAACGGCAAGGACGGACATGAGAATTACGAAAGATTCCCGCCAACCGGTGATCGCCGACGTGGCCCGCCTTGCGGGTGTCTCCGTACCAACAGTCTCGCGCGTTTTAACCGGAAACATCCCGGTCAGCGAGGAGCGTCGGCAGAGGGTGTTGGCTGCGATCGAAGAGCTGAATTACCGGCCGAGCTCACTAGCCAGAGCACTCAAGAGCGGCGAACGATCGATGATTGCGATCTTTGCTGCCAGCACCTCCACCTATGGCTACGCCAACACGCTGGCCGGCATCGAGGAGGTGGCGCAGGGAGCAGGCTATTCCGTCGTGATATCGGCCGTGAAATCTTCAGAAGACCAGGATGTGAAGGCCGCGCTCGAAATAGCCCTGCAACAGCAGCTTGCGGGGATCATCGTCCTCGACTTCGATCCATCAGGCGCAGAGGTGCTTAAGCAACTGCCGAAGAGCATACTCACTGTCGCCGCATCCGGGTTCTCAGCTGGCCAGCCCGGATTTCCCTACGCGTTCATTGATGAGTACGCAGCCGGACGCGAGGCCACGCAACACCTGCTCGACCTGGGACACTCAACAGTCCATCACCTGGGCCTTTATCCCCTGACCCAGTTCTCGGGGCGATACCAAGGATGGCACGATGCACTCTCGGATGCCGGCATCAAACCGCCGCCTGTACTCGAAGCCTCGCGCGCTCCGAGATCGGGCTACGAGCAAGGACTCCGGATCGCCGCCGACCCAGGAATAACAGCTGTCTTCTGCTCAAATGACGGACTCGCTCTCGCAGCCCTCCGCGCACTAACCGAGAAAGGAGTAGCGGTTCCCGACGAGGTTTCCATCATCGGCTGGGACAACCAGCCCTTCAGCGAGTTCACATGGCCCGCCCTGAGCACAGTCTCACCCGACTTCAAGGACCTCGGTGTTAGAGCCTTCCGTTTGCTCCAACAGCAGCTGTCCGGAGCGGAGGACATTGCTGACTCAACGGTCCGACCCCAACTTCTGGAAAGAGAGTCCACCGCCGCACCAGGTCTGCGGCCAGTAGCCTCCCCCTCCCGGTGAGCGCCGTGCAGGGCAACTGTCGGTACGTCCACAGGCGTACGCGACCCCTATGTAACTGGACTCAGGTCCGGAACCAACTCAGGCGAAATGGTCCAGCTAGACCACACCCCAACCTGACGAATGGGGGCCGGACGCCTTGACTTTCTTCTGGGACGAGCCTGGCACTCAACCTGACAGGGCAAGGGTTGGAGGCTCCGGTGACTGGACAGCGGATCGGGTACGTGCGAAGTGTCTCGCTAACCTTGAGGACTTGTGAAACGCTGCGGTGCGACTGATTCGATGAGACGCGCAAGGATTGCAATGGGTGTGAATCGCAGCGTAAGTGGCCGCATTTTCGCAGCGCTATTTGTCACCCTTGGTGCCGTAAGCCGAACTCCCTAACGGGACAGTTCACGAAGGCATCGCTGACCTGGGGGAAGCGGGGACCGAACGATTCGCATTCAGCAATAGCTGGCGGTGTTTTCACACTGTTATATGGCGCACGGCGCACCTCGCGAGGGAGCGCCCGGATTATTCACATCCAGGCCACAGGTTAATGGGAATCTGGGAGCTCCACCAGCCTGATTCAGATCACTCTTCGTCCTGATGATCGCCTGAGTTACGGTGCAAAAGCAGATCACCTACGGCTTCGAGAACGCCCTGGACTACAGCCGCGATGACTTCAACGAGGACGGACATGCGGACCACAATACGTCTTCTCGCACGGCATGTGGGGTGTGCACTGGCCGTATGCCGATGGGCTTACGGGACTTGCCGCTCCGCTACAAAGCGCTGCGGAAACCACGCCATCACCGCTGCAACTCACAGGGAGTGGCTGCGCGGTGCCTAGCCCGTTCGGGTGTCTTAGAAGCTTCAAGTTTCTGAGGCGCTACTAGGCCCTGTTGATCGAGTCTGATTTGATCCATACGAGGGTGGCGGAGAGGCTGGCGCCGGCGCGGTAGCTGCGGGGGAGGTTGTCGGAGCGCATCGCGATTCCGGGCCACGACTAGGCCACTCCTCGCCGCCCCAGCGTGCTAGCGCGACGATCGCCTCGCGCAAGGCGAGCCCGCGATCGGTCAGCGCGTAGGCCCGGGTGTTGTGCCGGAGGGGCAGGCGGGACAGTACGCCGGCGGCCTCGAGCTCGCGCAGGCGGGTCGCGAGCATGTTGGTCGGCACACCGAGGTCGCGCTGCAGATCGCCGTAGCGCTGTGGCCCGTCGAGCAGCCGCTCCACGACGAGCAGGGCCCACCGTGCTCCGACGATGTCGAGGGCCGCGGCGAGGTTGCTCACTCGGTCGGATCGGCGTCCGGCTTCATCCAAAACGGTGAGTAGTGGTAGCCGTCAGGGTCGTCGAATTGGCGCTGGTACATGAAGGGGTAGTCGTCGGTGTCACCGATCCGCCCGCCGGCGCCGCCGGCGCGCTCGGTGAGCTCATCGACCGCCTCGCGGCTGCCGAGGTCGAATGAGACCGTGACCTTCGAGGGGGTGTCGGATCCGCCGACCAGCTCCTCGGCGCCGCCGACACTCGCGTACATCTCGCGGCTGCCGAGCATGACGTACTGCTCGGGCGCGATCGCGAAGCATGACACGTTGTGATCGGACATCTTGGCGTTGAGGGTCCAGCCGAGGGCGGTATAGAAGGCAGTCGCGCGCTCGACGCTCTCAACGGGGCAGGTGATGAAAAGGCTCATGCGGCCCATACTTGCAAAATGCAAGTGAGACGTCAAGCCTCGGCCGCGCAGAACACGCCGGACCGGGTGTCCGTAAGCCGGTCGGCCAACGGGCGCAAAGATTCCAACGCTTTGCCCGCGCCAAGGCGGGTGTCGAGATGCACGTATACCCCGCTCGTTCTATTGCCCGGTGAAGGTCCCTATCTGCAGCCCGCCAGGCCAAAGGACTAGCGGTGTCCCACTTCCTTAGAATTGGGACACTCATAGCGGGACACTCCCCCACCGATCCCAATCCCCCGAGTTCGCGTATTCGGACTGTCCCGGAAATTGTCCCAAAACGCGCGCCACGAACGGCTCCGGCTCGGCTCCAGTCACCGCAACGAGTTACTTAGCGACCTTGCGGAGGAGATCGTCGTTTGCGTCTCCGGAAGGGCCGGGACAGCAACCCACTTCGAGAGGTGAGCCAATGCCGGGCCAAGATCATTCCTTTGGTTTCACAAACGGCTGGGCCTGGTGCTCTTGCCTACCAGCACGCTGCCGTGCCGGGAGCCTCCGCGCACGAACTCATAGCAGGCAAGCCCCCTGGTCGGGTTTTAATCCCCGGTGAGGGCCAGTATGGCGGCTGTGGTGAGAGCGGCGGCACCATGCTGAACCATGTGGGGTTTTCCCGGTATTTCGAGGAAGCGTCCGTGCAGGGCGGTTGCGGCGAGTTTTTCGCACCAGGGCCCTGGTGCTACGGGATCGCGTGAACCGCGGATAACCAGCACAGGTTGGGGTACCAAAGCCAGCTGCGCTGCAAGGTCGTAGGACATCATGACGGGAAGTTCGGTGAGGTACCACCGCGGGCCGGACCGGAGGTAGTCGGTGAAGACCATGGCATTGCCTACGGGGCTTTCCCGCAGTGAGTCAAGACTTAACGCCAGGGACTGCTGAAAGACGGTACGGTGTGCCGGATCCACCACCGGGCCCAGGAGCACGACATGGGAGACCAGGTCGGGGCGTTGCCCAGCAAGTTCGGCCGCGAACTGGGTCCCCATGGAGTGCCCGATCAACACAACGTGGAGGAGCCCCATCCTTTGAAGTACCGCTGCTATGTGGGCCGCGTAGGCGGCCACACTCAGCTGCCGGTCCGGCCTGGGCGTTGCGCCGAACCCGGGCAGGTCGATCGCGTGGGTATCCCCGTGGCGGGCGAGGTGGATCTGGAGTTTGCGGTAGTAGCGGTGGGACATCCCGATGCCGTGCAGCAGCACGAACACCGGACCCGAGGCGCCCGGAGGACCCGCCAGAGAGTGCACGTGCGAGGTCAGGGACTCCGTGCTGACGATCCGCGGCGTCAATGGCTGGCGCAGCCAGGACAGAGCTCCCCCGATGTGTGCCGGCTTTGCCTCATCTGTTGTGTTGCTTGGGGCTTGCACCGGTTTTCCTTTCGTTCCGGTCATCTGCTGGCGTCCTGTGCTTACCCCAGGGTGGCGAGGGCGGCCGGTGCGCTTTCGATGGTGACCGGTGTCTTGGCGTCGACAGACTTCACTTCACCGTCGATTTGGTAGGGGATGGGTTTGAGGGTGGTGAACCGGTAGCTGCTGACGCTTGGCTGATCGCCGAGTCCCTGAGTGGTTGCCTTCATGGCGCTGAGCAGGACCCGCCACTTTGCCCGGTGGGCGAAGGTGATGACTTCGAATTTGCCGTCGGCGGGGTGGCTGTCGGCTTCGCTGAGGGTTGCGTACTTCGCCATCTCTGCGATGTTCGCGAAAACCAGGCTGTCGAACTTCCGGCGTTTGCCGTCGCTCTGACGGATCTCGAAAGGTTTGAACTTCGAGAAGGTGCGCATGACGGAGACCATTTCCTTCAACGCGCCTTTACTGCCTTTTTCCAGGTCGATGGCCATCACGGGTGTCAGGCCGAACCCGATATAGGAGTGGGCGTACTGGGCGTCGGCGTTGTCGCCTGTCCGGATGCGCAGCAGGTCGATGTGCCGTACTGTCCCTTCTGAGATGGCTTCTTCCAGTGGCTGGGTTCCGGTGGTGCGCCGGTGGTCGTTGGCGTTTCCGGCTGCCATTACGGCGCATACCGCGTTGGGGTTGTTGGCCTGCATGACGCCGTTGACGGCCTCGTTATAGCCGCCGTCTCCGCTGACGGAGATGACCAACACGTTCTGGCCGCTGCTGGCAGCGTCGCGGGCGAGTTCGATGGCATGCCCGGCATGGGCTGTGGGTTGGAGCGTGACGTCTGCGGGGTAGGGAAGAAGCCGGGCAAGCTTGGCCTGGAGATCGGCGGCAAGTTTAGGCGCGTCACCGGTGCTGTTGGGGTTGAAGATGATGATGATTGATTCAAAGGTCCGTGTCGTACTCATGGTGCTCTCCGTTGGTCTTTATGGTGGCGCTGATCAACGCTGCGCGTCCCTCGGGGTGCCTTGGATTGCGCCATTCGGGGGAATCGTCCTGCTGGCCTTTCAGCCGCCGGCCCCCGGTTCTAGTGGGACCAGCGCTTAGCTGTTGCCGGTATGGACGATGCTTTCGGAGTCCTGCTGGTGTGCCGGAGCGTCGGCGAGGCCCTCGGGTGTGAGGTCCAGGTCCTCGATGCTGGTTGGAGTTCCCTGCCCGCCACGGGCGGCGGCTGGGGGTGCGGCGGTGTGGCTGGTGTTCATCATGTGAGGGGTCCTTTGTGGTTCTTCCGTGTCCGGGCATACGACTTGGTGGTTGGTTAGCGGGGCAGTTCCATCTGGAACCCGCACCGGCAGCGCAGGACTTGGGTCGCGAGATAGGCTGCCAGTGAGTCCGCGGGGCCGTGCTGGGCAGGGAACGTCCGCAGGGTGGTGTCAGCCCGGGGCCCGGGCAGGAACATGGATTCTCCGCAGTGCAAGTAGCCATCGTCCTGGTGAACCAGCCCTTCTTGCGTCGCCGAAGGTGTTGGAAGGGCCGCGAGGTGCTCTTCGGTCGTGTCCAGCACGCGTGATTGCCAGCAATTTAAGCAGTGGACGGCGATTGCGAGGGTTCCTGTCCGCCTGCCTCTGACGGCATGGGATTCGGCCATGAGGTGCAGGTCGGTGTCGCAGTTGGCACACCAGGGGCGTTTCCCGCGCGGCTGGTGCGTGTCCCGGGGGACGTAACTACTCGACGCTGTGCTCATCGAGACGTTCAGACCACTGCCGCGTAACTGGTGAGGATATAGTCCGCAGCGGCCGGGCCCTTCATCTTCAGGCACTGCCCTGGACTGACGCGTTGATTCATCGCCGCCCAGAAGACGTGCTCCGCTGTCGGGGTTCTGCCCGACAGGTAACACCAACTCGTGTACAGGCCGTAAAAGGAATCGCCGTCAAGAGTCGACTCGGACTCCCTGTCACGGTAGGTGGCGTCGCTGAGGAACTGGTCGAACTGTGAATGTGCCATGGTGGCTCTTTTCACTACGGTGCGGGTGTCCGCCGTTCGGCTACAGCGGCCTCAAGCTCAATGCCCTGCACGTGGGACACGGAGCGGAACTGCCGGATCATAACTTTGTTCAGTTCCGGCAGGATCAACAAGGGTGGGACAGGATGATCCTGGCGCAGCACCCGTCAGGGTGGCGCGCCAGGATCAGTCAATATCCGGCACGGAAGCCGGACAAGCGCTGTTAGGCGTTGTTGTGATGAACCCGGTTGCCGGCCTTCGCCAGTCCGCGGGCCACCATCAGACCGACCGTGAGGAAGGTGACGTACTGCATCGCATCATTGGCGTTGAAAACGTCAACACCGTTTTCGCTTGCGTCGTCCCCCACGACTGCCGCGGTGATGATCGTCGCGAGCACGGCCCCAACATAGACGGCGAACTCAAGGGTCCGGGTTGAGATCTTGATGTCGTTGGCGTTGCGGACCGTGCTGGCCTGCTCGTTCTGGGTGTGGCTAATCAAGTGGTGCTCCTGAGCTCTGGTGTGAGCGGCCGTAACGGCCATGCCGGCTCTGATCCTTTGACTGGAACCAGTACGACAACTTCTCTACGTTGTAGACTTTAGGCGTAGACTAAATAATAAGCAAGCTTACGTATCTTCCACTGAGTGGGTTTGACGCATCGAACAGGACGGACCCCTCATGGCCTCCCCCGCAAAATCCACCAACCAGGCAGGCACGTCCAAGGCCCGTCTGAGCAGGGAACTCGTTCTCTCCACGGCGCTGGAACTGGTGGACACTGAAGGACTTGACGCCCTGACCATGCGCCGGCTGGGCCAGGAACTCGGCCGGGATCCGATGAGCCTCTACCGCTACGCGGCCAACCGGGCAGCCCTGCTGGACGGGGTGTCGGAAATGGTCCTGAACGAACTGGCCATCTTTCCTGATGACCCGAACTGGCAGGCCCAGCTGCGCCGGATCGCGCACGACCTCCGGCTCCTGGCCCTGCGGCACCCCAACGTCGTGCCGCTGCTGGTCACCCGGCCACTGTCCACCCCATTGGGCATGCGCCCGCTGGGGACACTGCGCCCGCTGGAACAGATCCTGACCCTGCTGATCGAGGCCGGCTTCACTCCCGCAGATGCCCTGCACGTATACCGCGCCTACTACGGGTTCCTCTACGGACACATCCTGAACGAACTCCAGGAATACATCGTGGACCCGGAAGAAAACGAAGCCGTCCTGCGCCTGGGCCTGCACCGCCTGCCGGCAAAAGACTTCCCCCACCTCCGCGCACTGGGCCCCGTCCTCGCGGACTACGACGGCTCCGCCGAACTCGACCAAGGCCTCAGCATCCTCCTCACCGGCCTCGCGACACAACTCTCCCCACCACAGCGCCGACAACAATAAGCACGTTCCGGACGCACCAATCATCAACGACGAACCGCGCGCCCGAGATCGCCCCCTCGCAGATCAACCGGGGTGCAGCACGGCGAAACGCCCTGCGACAAGTTGCAGGAGGGGGTGACGCCCAGAAAATAACGGCTATGCCGACCCATCCGCTGCTTCCACGGCCCCGAATTGCCTGTGTGCGGATCCGCAGCCGGGGCAACCAGCACAAACAAAGATCGTAGGGCTTCACCAGCAGAAGGGTCACAGAAATGGGCGTCGCGAATTACAGCCGTTTTTTGTCCGAGAGCATCACCCGTGTCCCCGGCAAGCAGCCCGGCCTCCGTGAAGACGAAATTTACGGGGTGTACCTCAGCTGGTGTCTGCTCAACGCCGAAAAGCCCGGCTCAATCAAGTCCCTTCTGGCAGCAATGAGACAAGAAGGCCACACGCCGGAACACCACAGCGGCGGCCGGAACCACTGGCCGGAACTGTCCGTGACCGGCCCCGCCGTGGTGGATTACATACTCGCAAGCCAACCCAGCCTGGTCTGACACGGCGAGGGCCGATATCGGGCGCGCCTCAGATAGGCGGGTGGTCAGGGATTGGGGACAGAGCCAGAACCTCCCGTGCCCGTTCAAGCGCCGGCAGGCAAAGCCTGGCGATGCGTTGACGGCCCGCCGCCCGGTACAGGTCATAAGCCCATTCCAATTCAGCTGCCGCGTCCCGGTAGAGGGCTTCATCAAAGAAACGCACCCCGATCTCGTAACGGACCAGAGCCTCCCGCGCCGGTGACGAAGCAAGGCGCAGGGCCTCTTCCTGCAGCAACGCCGCCTCATGCCACCGGTGCGAACGCCGGCAGGCGTGGGCCAACACCAGCAAGGGCCGGAACCGGTCCGCCGAACCAGCCAGCAGCAACCGGCCTTCGGCAACCGCCTGCCCGTCGCGGCCCAGCAGGGACAACGCCCAGACCCGCTCCAGGCTCGGGTACTCCCCCAGCCTGGCACTCATTGCCTTCCGGTCCATGACCACGTCCCGAAGCGTCACCGGGTCCGTGCTCCAGATCTCTGCCAGAGGAACCGCCAACCTGCCGCCGCCTACGAAAACGCCGGTCGTCATCAACTGCCAACTCAGCGCCATCATGCTCCAAGGATTCCACACCCTGGGTTACCGCTTTTTGTGGTGTGCCCAATGCAGTCGCGTGAATGGGTTTGGTGGTGAGCCAGCCACCGAGTCTCCGCATGGCGTCAGCCGTCGTAGACCCGGGCTCTACGGTATGGCAGAGCATGACCCCAACGTGTCCCTGCTCCGGGGACCTGGGACACTTTTGCAGGACACTCCCCCCATGTCTGGACCAATTGGGCTCGGGAATCACAGCGACAAGGGCGGCATTTTCACAGCTTGACCCCAAGGCCCCTATGCGTCCAGCCCTCATGCAGTCCCTGTCGTCGTCCCCTGCGTCACCGTTTCTTACCCAGGTAGCTAAGCATCGAAATGCGTGTGCACCTTCGGGTCCTGGGACAGTGACGCGACCACGGATGCAGCCACGTCCCGTAGTTTGGCGTTGCGGGTTTGAGATGCGATTTTCAGGATCTTCATTGCTGATTCCTGACTGCACCGGTTTTGCGCCATGATGGCCCCGGCCGCCAAGTCGATGACGGTGCGGGACTCCATCGCGGCTGCCAGATGGGTTTTGGCCTCGGCGAGTTGGCTGATCCGCACCGCGAGCCGAAGGGCCTTGGACGCGTGGTACGCATAGGATTCAACCCTTCCGATGTCCTCACCGCTGAATCCATGCGAGCGGGTGGAGTACATGTTCAAGCCCGCTTCGGCTTCGCCTTCCAGGATCAACGGCACGGACAGGCTTGAACCAACTCCTTCCACTACCGCCGCGGCGGTGTAGGCAGGCCAGCGGTGTTCCCGCACGAGGTCGGGGACGTGAATGGGAGCCTGTTCACGGATGGCGGTCAGGCAGGGCCCCTCCCCGGCCGAATACTGGGTTTCATCGAGCCTCACTGCTCCTCTTTCGCTACTGGCCACCGTCACGGGCTTCTTGTGACGAATCAACGTGATGCTGCAGAAGGCAATCGCAGGATCAGACAGTGTCAATGCCGTGAAGTCAGCGAGCTCGTCCAGCATCTCCCTCACGTCCTCAGTTTTCAAGACAAGGTCCTGCAGATGATCGACAACGAGTTCTGAAAGCAATCGACGTGGCTCGAGGGCCATGACTGGCCTCATTCCTTGTTTGTGCCCAAACAGCAGCCCCCGGATGGGGGACTCAAGGACAGCGAAGCCGCAAACGCAGCACTTCCTCTGAGTATGGCCCCTCACGGGTGGAAAGCAGGCACGCACTGCTAACGAACGCGAATCCCAGGGAGGTGGCACGCGTGTTGGAGCAGGGCGCCGCGCTGTATCGGACCAAGCGGAGGTCCTCCTCTGCGGCCTGCACTGGAACGTTGCGGGTTGGGAGCCTGCATCATGCCTGCCGTTGTGCGGGTTCCTGGAGGCGCGTATCTGTGGAGAGAGTGTTCAGCCAGGCAGGGACGTGTTCGGAGGGTATCGGTTTGCTCCACAGGAATCCCTGGGCCAGGCGTACACCCAGCCGCCGTAGCTCGGTGAGTTGGCCGCTGGTTTCAACGCCCTCTGCGATGACGCCCAGTTTCAGGCTTTTGGCCATGCCCAGGACGAGCTCGATCACTGTTCGCCCGTGGGAGTCGATGCCAAGTCCCTCGATGAAGGTCCGATCGATTTTCAGAGTCCGCGCGGAAAGCCACTTGAGATAGCTCAGCGAGGAATAGCCGGTGCCGAAATCGTCGATGGAGAGTCCCACGCCCACGCGCCGAAGACGCTGCAGGGTCTCCCTGGGCAGGTCCGGCTCGTCCATGAGCACTGTTTCGGTGATTTCCAGATGCACCGCAGCAGGGTCGATGCCGGAGGCAAGGATTGCAGCCTCCACGATGTCCGGGAAATCCTTGGCCACGAGCTGGCGCCCGGAAATGTTGACCGCCGCCGAAAGGTTTTCCGCGCCGGGCACCTCCTGGCGCCATTGTTGCACCTGGCGGAGGGTTTCCTGCAGGACCCACGTGCCGATCGGGAGGATCAGGCCCGTCTCTTCGGCGATGGGAATGAAGGTGTCCGGCGTGATGACGCCGTGCTCGCGGTGGTTCCACCGGAGCAACGCCTCAAAGCCCACCGGAGCCTCCGTCTCGAGGTCGATGATCGGCTGGTAGTTCAGGCGCAGTTCTCCCCGGTCCAGGGCAAGCCTCAGGTCCGATTCCAGGTCCAGCCGGCCGGTGGCCCGTCTCGTCATCCGCACGTCATAGACAACTGAAGCGTCCCCGCCGGATGCTTTTGCCCGGTACATCGCCGTGTCAGCACCACGCAGCATGGACTCGGCAGTGTCATCCGGCCCGGCCAGCGCAATGCCGACGCTGACATTGAGAAAAACTTGACGCCCGTCAACGTCAAAAGGAAGCCTGGTACATTCCCTGATCCGTTCAGCCAGCACCCTGGCACCGCGCATCAGCAAGTTCTCGCAAACTATGACAAACTCGTCACCACCAAACCGGCCGACCGTTTCCCCGGCCCTGACCGCGGCCAGCAGGCGCTCCCCCAGAAGCATCAGAATTCTGTCGCCGCCTCCGTGGCCGATGCCGTCGTTGACGAGTTTGAACCGGTCGATGTCGACGAACATCACCACCGGGCGGCCTCCCCGGTCAAGGAAGCCCTGCAGGACCTCGGTGATCAGGTACCTGTTGGGCAGGCCGGTGAGCGCGTCATGGCGGGCCTGCCACTCCAGGATCTGTTCAGCGTTCTTCCGTTCGGTGATGTCCAGTACGGTGTCAAGGAACCGAAGCGGTTTCCCGTCCGGGTCGTTCACGCTGCGGATCCGCGAGTGCAGCCACCGCTGGCCCCCGTCGGGCCTGATGATCCGGTATTCGAAGTCCGCCGATCCCAGGCCTGCGTCCAGGTCCTGCCATACCTGGCGGACGAGATCGCGGTCCTCCGGGTGGGTCCGCTCCAGCATCCATTCGCGGGATGATGACTCATCGGGGTCCATCCTTAGGATCCGGACGAATTCCTCCGAATGCCAGGTTTCCCCGGTCGCCACGGTGTGCTCGACGCTGCCCACGTGCGCCATCTCCTGGGCGGCCAGGAGCCGGCGTCGCTCGGCTTCGGCTTCGGCTTTCAGCCGTTTGATCTGCGTGATGTCCCTGGCGATCCCGGAGGCTCCAGCCAGCTCACCGTCCTGTCCGTAAACAGGGGAGACTGTCAGTTCCACATCGATCAGCGACCCGTCCTTGCGCCGCCACCGCGCCTCCAGCCCTGGGACGAAGGTACCGCTGCGGATCCGCTCAGCGACCCGATTGTCGTCCGCAGCGTCCGCGGTAGTAAACAGCTCGGGGGTTTGCCCGATGGCTTCCATAGAACTCCAGCCGAACATCCTCACCGCGCCCGCGTTCCAGCTGGTGATCTTTCCATCCATGTCAGCGCCGATGATCGCGTCTCCGGAGGACTCCACCATCGCCGAGAGTCGACGCAGGATCGCCTCCTGGTGTTTCCTGTCGGTGATGTCTTTGGAAATCGCCACGATGTCCACCGGCACGGTGTGGCGGCCCCTGATCGGGCTGATCGTCCCGTGGACCGGGAATTCCCTCCCGGCCCGGTCACGCATCCACAACTCCCCCGCCCAGTCCTGGCCACGGGTTACCCGCTCGGCGATCTCCTCTCCGGTTGGCCCTGGCCCCGCTGCGTGAAAATTGCCGACGATACGCAAATCAAGGGGTGTCATCCCTAACGCCTCGGATGCGTTGAAACCATACAAACGCTCGGAGGCACGGTTCCAGTAAGTGACCCGCCAGTGGCTGTCCATTCCAATCACGGACTGCCCGATCTCATCAAGCAGCAGCGACTGCATCAGCAAATCGTCGTGATGCTCCCCAGCCATTCATCGCCTCCGAGGTCCGCCCAGTATCGTCCCACGTGCTTGCGTCTGTGGGTGAACTATACAATGGGCCCATATTCATTGGACACCCCTTTCCTGCCCTCTTCTTGACCCAGACCCATCAGGATCTCTGACATTCGGCTAGACGGCAGATGATCCAGCGCTGCGGGTTATGGCTCGACCGGGGAGGTCTCCGTCACGGTCTGTATGAGCCACGCGGACCACTCCAAGGGATCAGGGTGCGCTAGGTGCCTGCGTCTATATGGTGCTGGACGATTGCGGCGAGTGTCCGGAGCACCTGTTGTTCAGCTGCGGGGAAGGCCCGGGCTTTTTGGTCAATGATGCAGAGGGTGCCGATGTTCCAGCCGTGTGGCCCGTGTAATGGGTAGCCGGCGTAGAAGCGGATGTGAGGCTCTCCGACGACGAGGGGATTGGACGCGAAGCGGTCATCGGTGAGCCCGTCGTTGATGATCAGCATCGTGTTCCGTTCAACGGTCGCCGTGCAAAGCGCGATTTGTCTGGGAGTCTCCTCACGGAGAGGCCCGACGGCGGACTTGAAGTGTTGAGCGTCTTCGGTGATAAGTGACAGTGACGCAGCACCGACGTCAAAGAACTTCCTGGTGGCAGCTACGATCCGGTCGAAAATTTCCTCCGGCCCGGTCTGTAGCAGGCCCGTCTCGTGCAGCGATTTCAGGCGTTCCCTCTCTGCTTGTTCGGGCGTAAGCAGGAACTTGCCGGCGGCCCCAAGCGTCGACAGCGCATGCTCACGGGTCCTCTTCTGATTAGTTGGGCGCCACCCGGGTCTTCCTGCTTTTGCCGGGGATGAGGCTTCCTGCTGCCGTCCCGCAGGGGGCCGCTTGGCTCTCTTGCCGGCACTATGGCCGTAATCACGTCTGGACAAGGCCGCGGCGCCAAACAGGTAGGTGTCCAACTCAAGGTTCGACCACCGCGAACGACCTGATTTAGCAGCCAGGAGATACCGCGGATCTAAACCGAGCGCGGCAGCGAGCTCAAGCCGCCGCTGTACTTCTTCATCCATGCCGTCCACCTCCAACGAGGTCTCATTTTCAGGGAACAAAGTCTTCCGCAGCCGCAAAACCATCCTAATAAGGTTACTTACTACTTCGCGTCCGCGGCCAGCCCTCCGCGGAGTCGAAGTAGGGCCGATCGGGCTCTGTCGCGCAACTGGTCCAACCCCGGCGGCCGGCGGCCCGCGGTGGTTCTCAACTTAGGCAGTTTGTCTTGCTGTTGCCTTGTCATGAGCGTGTTGAAAGCGAATCATGTGCTGTGGCGGTGTTCCAGTCAACCCTATGAGGGCGGGAAACGAATGTGGCTAAAAGCCAAGCACGTCTCGGAGGTGGACGTCGTCTGCGCAGCCGTTATCGGCCCCATCAAGCGGCCGACAGAAATCGTGGCCGTGCCTATCGGTGGCGAGCTGCGAATCGTTGGCCACAGCTCCCCCTTGAAAGCGCGGACAGCAGGACGCTCTCCCGCTGGTTGCAGCCCACTGCGGGACCCCACCCATGGCCGGCCGTGGTGAAAGGGACCACACTGGACCGGTTCAACCGTGACGCATCCCCTACCGAGCTGACGCTCGTCGATCCCGTCGTCGTTGAAGTCCTTGCCGACGCCGCATGGTCTGGCCAATCGTTCCGGCACTCACTGCGGTTCCGAAGGGTCCGTCCGGAGCTCGACCCTGCCGACGTTGAAGTTCCGTCAAACGTGGCCGTCGATGCCCCCGACTGGTGAACCCTTATTTCCCGTATCGCGTTCGGGGGCCGGGGAACTGTGAGGAGAAACGTTCACGCACGCTCCATGTTTGGCATAGTTTGTGGGCGTTGACAAAATTTGCGGTGCAGCAGGACGTCATCGTCGCCATGGCGGCGTGGCGTCAGCAAGCCACCACTACTGGCAGCCGTTGAGAACCCCGTCCATGGCATCGTGCTCAGCTTCAGTAATCCAGAGCTTGTACTTGGCCTTCACCGCCACCTGCTTTGAGACGTATTCGCAACGAAACGCCTTGTTCGGCGGCAGCCACGTGGCGGCGTCCTTGTCGCCCTTCGCGCTGTTGGTGGATCCGTCAGCGGCCATGAGGTTCAGGGGATCGTTGGCGAGTTCCTTGCGCTGATCGGCGCTGAGCTGCTGTGCGCCTTTTTGCCAGGCGTCGCTGAGGGGGACCATGTGGTCGATCTGGACGGCAGAACTGGTGTCCTGGCCGCGGATGAAGTTGATGTTGGTGCCGGTGTACTTATCAGCCAGGGTGCCCGTAGCGACCACGCAGTTGTTGGTGCCGGGCTTGAACGTTTCGTTGGTCAGATCCCGGGCGAGGATGTCATTGCGGGTGTCGCAGCCGTTGTGGTCCGTGTCGGCCCACGCCGGTCCAAACTCGTCGCGTGAATAGCCAGTCTTCGGGGCGCGACCCTTCACCGGGATGCGCTCCAGTTGGACGAGGGTGTTCGCAATGCCACTGGCTGAGGCCGGGTCTGCCGAGGCTGGGGCATTGGTAGCACTGCCTGGAGCTGACTCGATGACCTCAAAGGCGTTGGCGGCAGCGTCACAACCGGCCAGGGAGCCGGCCAACAAAATGGCGGTTACAGCGGTAAGGGTCTTGGTGGCAAAGCGGTTGGTCTTCATGATCCTTCTGCAGTCAGCGGGCCCTTCCACGCTAACTCCCACAGCCGTCGGCTGTACGCAGGCCGGCCCGTGGCGCCCATCACAGTCTGCTACTTCGAAAGGCCCTTTGGACGGTTCGCGGCGGGCCGGTGCCGGTCCGTCCGCTCATCGCCACTTGTTTTGCCGACCTGACGCGAACATGTCTCGACGTGGTTGGTCCGTTCGCGGTGGCCAACCTGACTTTCGAGGAGTACCAATAAGCCGTTCCTTTGCCCCCGGTCGACTGACCGAGAGCGGGCACGCACTGCTGCCGGGAAGAATCTCACTCAACTTCGCGATTTCCAGGATGTGCTCGGAAGTAAAAATGATCTTTCCTTTCCCCAGCATGCGTGGGGGAAGCGTCCGCTGGTCGCGCCTTCCCGCAGCCAGGACTCCGTGCAGCGCATTAGTGCAGCAGCTTCGGCGGGTTCAAAGAATTCAATCTCCACGGGATCTCCAAAGGAAGGCGCTACTTTCCACTTTCATGGCAGCTCGGACTCCGACCGACATGACCGGAACTGACGGGTCAGGCAAGAGAACCCGGGGACAGCCCTCCCGTCGTGCTGAGCCGCGCGGCCGTCAGCGCAGGAAAGCCGTTATCGACCGCTCAGTAGCGTCAGCACCCGCCTGCAGGGCCTCCGGCATCAGGTGCCCGTAGACCTGCTCAGTAGTCCTGGTAGAGGCATGCCCGAGCCTGCGTGAAATGGTAAACAAGGGCACGCCGTCCTGGATCAGCCAGGACGCGTGGGTGTGGCGGAGGTCGTGGATGCGTGGGTTCTTGGTCAGGCCGATTGCTTGGGCGGTGCGAACGGCGGGCACCCAGTAGTGGTGCCAGTAGAGCTTGTGGATGATGCGCCCACCCTTGGGCGTCGTGAACACAAGTTCCTTCCCGGGCCTGCTCGCTACCAAAGGGATCAGCAATTCCACAAGCGCAGGGTTCAACCCTATGGTTCGCTTGCCGGCACCTGTTTTCGTCGCCCCAATGTAGAACTGGTTCTGGCCGTCCCGTTTCCAGGCCTTGTTGATCCGAGCGGTGGGCGGCTTGGAGAGCAGGTCGACGTCAGCCACGGTAAGGGCGGTTGCCTCACCGAATCGGGTACCGGTCATGACCAGGAAGTTGGTGAAGGCCTTGTACCGCTCCCGCATCCCCTCCATGATGAGGCTGAATTCTGCATGGGTGAGGAACATCGCCTCGTCCTCGGCCTTCTCAATGCCCGGTAGCTGAACCCCGCGGCAGGGGTTCCGAGTAATGTAGCCCAGCATCTCCGCCGTATTCATGGCCGCCGAAATCAGGCCATGCACGTTGTGGATGGTCTTCGGGGCCTTGCCCTTCGCCATCATCGACTTCACCCAGTGCGAGCCGGTAATCGAGTTTGTCCACGGGCACGTGGCCGATGACGTTCCGGACATGGAGGTCCAACATGGTTTGGTAGGTCTTTGTGGTTCCGCTCGACGGACGAATCAGCAAGTCGATGTGCTCCTGGATGACCTCAGCAACAGTCGGTGTGCGCTTCTCGTTGGAGAGGATGGCATGCTGCGCGATCTCGAACGACTGGCCGTTGGCGTCCAGCAGGCGCTTGAGCGTCTCTGCTTCAGTGAGGCTGGCTACTGTGAGGCCCTGTGAAGCGCGGGTCTTTGGATCCCGCCAACGCACCATTTAGGACTTGGAACCGTCCTTTTTGGTGCGAGTAGCAATGCTTGCCATACGAAAAACGGTACGCTCGTGTACACACTTTTTGGATTTTTGTACACACCAAAGCTTCCAACAGGCCTTTGACCTGCGGAAACACTGTGCCCGAGGTGGGACTCGAACCGAATTCCCGGCCTTGCAAACACTGGGAATCCCCGAAAACATGCGGAAACCGGAGCAGTCCGGCCGGTCTCCTCCCCAGTAAGAAGCGAGAAGCGTTGACATTGTCAACACCCGCTATTTCACTATTGAAGCCGTTCCAGGCCAGCACGACCTCATGGCTTCCGACCACGTCTGTCCCGAAATGGCCCGCTGGCTCACGCCAAAACACAACTTCGGCGGTCGTAGTGACGCCCAGGAGAACATCGGGAGAACGCTCACTGAGGAAGGTGGCCGCCACGTGGGGCCGCGGATGCATGAACCTGACGGAGACTTTCGAGGCATTCAGGAACAATGTGATCCATGAATGATCACGCTTTACATGGCCGCGAGGACGACCGTGAGGACGTAACGGCCCGGCCGGATGGGTTCAGGGGCGGTAATGCGACCCATTCCGGTTCAGGCACGGGATTGCTTGACTCAGGCCACCTTCCGGACGTGACGAACAAGAAAATGCGCATGGTCTCTTGATAGAGCCATGGCTGGAGCTGGCCGAGCAGCGCCATACGGTATCGAGCCAAGATGTTTGATCTTGTCCCTCCATTGGTCCGGTTGTTCGGCAACGGGAAATAGATCTGCGTTGGTTTCTCGGGTGCGGAGACAAACCCGTTGGAAGCGCAAATACGTCGACCTTGGTTCGGTGTTTGTCCAAGATATCTAGGCGGTGGATAAGAGGCCAGCGCGTGGGTTTTCGGTTTGGCCGAATGCCAGGGCTGCACCTGCTTGAGCCGCTCGAGAATCGTTTCCTGCTTGGCCGGTCACATGGCAAAGTTCGAAGGCGAGCCTGTCAAGCGAGGCACGCAAGCTGTGCACTCCGTCGCCAAAACTGTTGCTCCACCGCGGAAGCGGAAGTCGAGGCTCCCGCGGCATGAAGAATTCCAGCTCTTTAGGGTCCGACGCATTGCGCCTTGTTGGGGCGTCCAGCCTTAGAGTCCAAGGTACCTGACCGCAGCGGTCCGTCAGTGGGGACGCCTATCGCAGATCGCTGTCCTTCATCGATAGACACAGACAGGCGGCTTTCATCGTTACCGCCAGCCGAAGCGGCGGTTGCCAGGGGTGATGCAACCTCTGTCAGCATGGATGCCCTCGTTGTCGTCCTCGAACTCTCCTCCGCAGTCTGTGCACTCAAAGCGGAATCCGTTAGGGCTGACGCGGTACCGGGGGTTTGCTCGGAGCTGCTCCATTCGTTCGGCATGGGCCTTCTTGGCGGCCAAGCGATAAGGCAGTTCCTCGTTCCCCGATTCGGTCATCCAGTACGGCTTGCGGCGTGGGCCGATGAATCTCCAGTCGCTCTCTTCGACCTGCACGGGCAGCCGTCCCGGCCGTGGCTTCTCTGAAGAGTCACGTGGTTGAGTGGGCGGCTTCCGGTTCAGCACATCGCGGGCCCCAACGGAGGCAGCGCTTGCTTCTGCGATAAGCGTCCACTTCTCTGGAGGTAGCGCGGACACCCACCGGCCCTGAACGACCTGCTTGCATTCGGGGCACACGAATGTCCGTCGCATAGGCTGGCCCCTCACCTGATAGACCTTCGCCTTAGCTAAGCTGCTCCCGGCCGCAGCCAACCATGCATCGACGTGAGCACGGCCATTGTCGAAGTTCTCGCTCGGAGGGCGCCACATGGTGTCCGCGGGCGTCCGTGGGGTCGTTGGTTTCGTCGACCGCCAGATGATCATGGGATGGCCTCCCTCCATGCACAGGACTTCGCTGGCCCAGACGCACTTGGGAGCGATAATCGGGCGCGCATCTGTGGCGGCCGGCGCTGTGGCGGACGCGACGAACCTGACTTCTACTTCCGCCGCCTTTAGCGCTGCTTTCTCCTCCGCCAGGCGCCGCAATTCTGCCGTTTCCTCTTCCCGCGCCAGTTTCTCCGCTGCCTTTAGCGCCGCTTTCTCCTCCGCCATGCGCCGCAACTCTGCAGCCTCCTCTTCCCGCTTCAGTTTCGCCGCCGCCGCTGCGGCCTTCATTCGCTCCAGTTTGGCGATCTCATCTAGCTGATGCTTTGGCGTTCCGTGCGGCCAATAAAAGGTCGGGTGCAAGACCGCGTCCACTGCAGCCCCAACACGGTCTCTTTTGCCGAACAACGGCTGGTAGGAGGCGAGGTCCATCAGCGCCCCCGGCGCCTCGGGCAAGTCGCTGGACTTGCCGAAGCCCGTAACGACCATCGGCAGCCGAACCCGGAACCAATCGAGGTCGTCAGGGACGACCCACACCGCCCCGATGCGATCGTCTGCGTAACGCTGAGACCGGCGAATGTACTCATCTTCGCTCTGCGGTGACAGCTGTACCTCGAACGCGAGTCGTTTGCCGCTGGCATGAGTAGCCAAGACGTCGGCAATCCAAATCCGGTCTGGGTGCGGGTGCTCCACCTCAGCACGCCACTCTGGCATCGCGTTGATTCTGTCTTTCAGCGCCTGCTTCATCGCCAGGTGTTGAGCTGACTCAGACTTGTGCTGGATGGGGCACTCAATGTCTGGGTAGTGCTTGAAAAACTGTCTGCCTCGTCGTGTTACCCGGCTGGCACGTAGGCCGCACTCAATCAGCGTCAGGCTTGCGTAGTCAGGGTGATTCGCCAAGGCCCGCCACGGTTCGTGCACCATTTGTGTGGCATCGACGCGTTCACCCTTCAGGTACGCCACTAATTGCACAGAAGCTCCCCCATTTCTGCTGCTGATATCTAGGGATCAATGTATAGCCCCCGGCGTCGCCAGCAGCAGAGGAACTAATAAGCGCGTACCAGGCGCACGGCACGGCGGTTCGATGGTTAATGCAGGAGCACGAGCACGGCCAGCCGGAGGTGAGGAGGGGCGTTGGCGAGCAAGGGAAGAAAATTCGTGCCGGTTCCTTCGTTAGTTGGTGACCCCGGGGTTCCGGAGCCGATGCAGGAACCTTCGCTGGGTTTCGCAGACCTATGGGGACACGTTGCGTTTCGTAGTCCTCCGCTTCCGGCCTCGCCAACCCCATAGGCGATCTCAACAAACGATCCTTTATAGAGACGGGAGATCCCGGCTCGATGTAAACTTTCTCCGCCCCGTCTTAGAGGGGTTTCAAGCGGGGCGGGTCGTCTCAACATGAGCTCAGGCTGCCACACGCTAGCGGACCGGCTTACGGCCTTCTTTACAAAGGGTCCAGGTTTCCGGTTACGTGACGCCGATCTTGTGTTCTACGTACTTTTGCAGGATGTTGAGGCCTACGCCGAGCCCGCGGTTACCGAGGTCCGCCAGGAAGCGCTTGAGACGACCGCGCGCCGCGACACGTTCGGCCCCTCGCGCACCGCCGTCCTCAAGCTCATGAACCGCCGTTTCCAGCTGAGCGCGCTCGTGGCCGCCAAAAGTCGCTATGAGTTCTAGCAACTGTTTCGCTTCAGCTCCCAGGTTGACGGTTCCCGCGATGTTCTGGACCACCGAACCCGTAACCTCGTTGATGAACTGCGGATTGAAATTATTGACTGTTAACGAATGACTTGGGTTCATCCTCGGCCCCTCGATAATCCCGATAGCCGCGGGAGGCGGAAGCATCTCGTCCAAAACAGCCTCTACATTCCTACTCGTCAACCCGTCGACCTCAAGGACGATGTTCTCGAGTTCGTGCTTCAAGCTCAGCATCCGCTCCTCCCTTCGTTGCTTAAGGTCGAGGCTGAGACGGCGTGCCCTGGTCGCATACCGCGACACAATAATTGCTGCCGCGTCCTCCGCTACACCGTTCGCTATCAGTTGGGCGGCAGCGGCCGCTGGCGTGGCCACGCAGTCACCGAGGAAGGAGGAGAAATCCTCGAAGTAGCGGCTCAATCCACCCTCAGGCTGGCCGTCCCCGCTGAAGAATTCGAACACCTGACCGGCGGCAGTGCTGTAGCCCTCCTGACGAACGCGGCTGTGGCCCGTCTGGCCAAGCCACTCGCGGAACAGGCCGAGGAGAGCGTCCGCCTCTTGCGCGTAGAGACGACCGCTGGGGACGTAGAAGCGGAAGAGCAGGTGCCGCTCATTGTCCTCCAAGAACCCGCTCGCAATGATCGAACGTTCCACGTTCGTGCGGTACGGAAAGACGTTGAGTTGACGATCCCTTAGCATGGCGTTCACGCGCTCCCGAGTGGCGTCGGAAATCGCTCTGAAGGGGTCCTCCCATTCCTCCCTCATAGATTCGAAGAGGGCGCGATCCTCATCGCTAAGCCCGAGAGGAAAGACATTCTCCCTCGAACGCTCATCTGCCGGGACATCGTGGGCCGCGCGCTGCTCGTCGGTGAGGAATACTGCCTCATGGACGAGAACCGCGTGAGAACGGTCGGCGAGAGCATCCAGCAGGGCCCTAGACGCTTCTTCATACTCGGGTCGGCACATTGCCTCGTAGTCGTTGCGTCTCAGAACGACAAGCACACCACGACAGTGCGGCGAGGTAATCATGGTGACGATCCTGGCCCAATTTTCAGGCTTCGAACTAAGCAGCTTCTTATGATACGTGGCACCGCTTGACCTCAGTTTCGTTGTGGCCGATTCGCTGTCAACGTCTCCAATGAAAAGAAAGTAGTCAGGCTCATCCGTGGTCATCCACTATTTCTACAGGCTTCGCGCAATGGGGCGAAGCTGTCGACCCCGATGGGCCTTCGGGAACTATCGTTCGCAAGATCATCACTCGGTGTCCCCTCCTGCCCCTGGCATCCAAGGATTCGCGGTGTAACGCCTGCCGTGTACGCGCCAAAGCAACGGCTGGCTCCATGCCCGAAACACCGCGTGCAAAGATCAACGCTTCAGGAGGACGGACCCGCCCGGGAGGCCGCCATGGGGCTCCGCTCGCACCGACGCCGTTTCAAACGTCGGCCTACTCCCCCAATTTGTCGCTGCGTCGCCCCAGATGCAGGGCTAACCGCGCCCACCAATCGAGCCGGCCCCCGCCCCTGTTCGCACCGGAACTGCTGGGCAGCACGAACACTCGCTACCAGCGATTCTCCAGTCCTGAAGGCCCATCTCGACACGCTGACCGGGATCGGCGTGCTCGACGTAATCTTCGGCAACACCCTTGCCGTTGAAGGCCACACACTGAGGCCGGAACTCGCGCACCAGTGCCTCCCACCGCGCGTGGCCGGAGCCAAGTTCGTCGGACTTGTTTAGGTCGGTCAAACCGATCCCCAGTCGCGGAAGGTCTTCATCATCCTGCCAGGTCAACGCCTCGGAGGTCAGCCCGGAGTCGTAGAGAAGGCCCCAGAACGCATTGCCGCCGTCCGCGTAGTAGTGGCCTTTTTGGAGGCTCTTGCCGCCTGGCTTTGGCTTATCCCCACTGATGAGCACCTGCATTCCTGCAGCAATTCGGTCCGGCAGACCCGCTCTTTCCATTCCCCGTCTCCTTCGCCTAGGCGCCTCATGGTATCGGGCTTCCAACGTTTCCGGGCGTACTGAGGCTTAGCGTTGGACGCTACACTTTTTCAGAAACAATCAACCGGACCGCGCTCACAGCGGCCTAAGACCCCGAGTCAACAAGAGCCGGGGCAGTCCCTGTTGAGGGGTGCGGGACTTCGGCTTATTCTCAGAGATACTCGTGTTGGCTGTGATGGTCCGAATATGCCTTGTTGCGGACTTTTTGCGGACTGGCTAATACGCAGTCAAGAAGGATGAGATTAATACCCTCAAGCAAGGCAGGAAATGTGCTCTGCCTTCCGCGCAAACCGCTTCCAAGGGCAACTTTCGGGCCCCTGGAGGGGCGGCCTAATCGCCCCCGAGAAGCGTGGCCTTAGCTTTTGTGAACTCTCCGTCGGTAAGTACGCCGTCTCGACGCAGCGCAGCCAACTTCGCGATCTCGTCGGCGGCGCTCGGTGCGTTCGTTGCAAGGGCCTGCGTAGGCTTCTTTTTCGCCTCAAAAGATTTCCGGGAGATGAGGTCGACCGCTTCGCGCACCTTGTCGGTGGTCTCCAAGTTGAACTCAAACGTGTGGGCGGCTCCGCCGACATTCAGCGTGATCGACTTCAGTTTCGGTGCCAAAAGGTTCATCCCACCGGACAAGAAAGTTGCGGTAACGCCGCCCGGTGGGGCGATCGAGCCATGCATGCTTACAGAGTTAACTTCGCTGTACAGAATCCTTTGCACGTCGTCAGCAACTCCTATGCCTAGCTTCCATTCTATGAAGTCGGGGTACAGCCTCAAAAAGCCCTTGACGCTGGTCAACTCCAAGATGAGTGTCGCTCGTTTGGCTTTTTCCTCGGCTGCCTTCGCCTCTCGCTTGGCTTTCTCCTCGGCTGTCTTCTCCTCTCGCTTGGCTTTATCCTCAGCAGCCGCCTCCTTGTAGGTATTGACAATCGAATCCTTGGCAGCTGCCATACGTTCTTTGAAAGAAGCCATGTCCTCCCTTTCGGAGTCACACCCTAGAGATCCGGCCTAACGCCACCAGCCGCGTCCGCTGTATGGAAAGCCAGCATAGTACGGCTCGCCATACGACCGGAAGGGAGGCCATTGACACCGGAAACCCAGGCTGCACCGTGGAGTGAAGACTACGACGAAGATTCAGGACGCAAAGCGAATGCACACGTCTACGCAAGCTACGGAACAGCTAGGTCACCAAGCACAACCACCACAACCTCGACCTACGTACATCTACTGCCCGAGAATCACTTGCGTGACGCGTCGATCGCGGACGCCGCCTTCAGTGACCGTAAGCGGCGGGTGTTATAGTCGCCTGCTTTACCGTTCGGGCAACGTGTTGTCCCAACGGTCGCGCCAGTTTCCATACAGTCCATCGTTCAGATCTGCAGAGGGCTTACGCCAATGGCGGCCGCTGGTCGGCAGGGGCGGGAGTCGATCCGGGTCCTGGGCAGGCGTGAAGGCGCCAGGGCGCGGGTTTGCCGAACCATTTGGCGTCTTCCTGTGCGCTGAAGTCGGCTTTGTAGGTTGCTGCTGCTGTGGGAGCTGCACAGGAGTTGGCCGCTGTGGAAGCTCCTTTCTCTGCCGCTTGATGTACTCGAGGTCACTGCCGACATCTTTGAAATCAGCTGTGCCTTTGTGAATCCGGGAAAGGTCCAACATCTCGGTCTCCAGCCAGTACCTCCTCAGCAATGTCTCTTCTCCGGGGTATCCCGTACCTTCTGCCGTGATGAGCGCGTGGCCGGCTTCAACCATCAGCTGGAGTCTGGCCACTTCGCGGTTGGCCGGGGTAGCGGCCCTGCCGTAGACATCCGCCAGGGAGTTCCACGTATGGAGCAGCGCATCGAGAAGGTATTCGTCTTTGAGCGTTTGGCGGACCTTTGAGTTGCTGAGCTCCAGAATGTCCATGACAAGCGCGTTGGGCATCGTCGCGGAGTGCCGGCCGTGAAGCCGCAGGAAGGTGTCGACCCTTGCGGCTGTAATGCCATAGGCCCGTAGCCAAGTGAGTACCGCCTGAGACTGCCCGGTGCCCGGTTGGCGTTCCTCGATGTAAGTCGCCGCGGTCCAGTTGATGAAGCGTGCATATGGGTGTGACTTCATGGTTACCTTTCGTGTCTGAGGGCGTCTGCGGCGCCCGGAAGTTTCGGATAGGGGCAAAAGAAAAGGACCGTCCAGGGGACGATCCTTTTAGCGGTCATGATTTTGAGGCTGACTTAGGGCGTAGAGGTTGGCTCCTTTCGGTGCTTAAAAGAAAAGAACCCCTGCTGTTGCAGAGGTTCGAAGGTTGTTGAGGCAGTATCCCCCGTATGCCGCTACCAATTCAACGGCGATGATCACACGGTCTGACGCTGGCTATCAGACTGCCTATACGAAGCATTGATAGCGGGTCGTGTCAATGGTTTTTGGTTACGCGTAACAGCGCACGTTGGTATCTACTTCTTACGTTAGCAGTCGCTCCAAATTTAACTGTGCACGCAGATCATCAGCAGTGCTTGCGGCCTTCGCAAAGAGATGACCCCTGCGGCAGGCTCGGGTCCTTCTTGAGCTATGCCCGATGTTCCCGCGACTTCCGTGTCACTTGCAAGTCGAGGGTTCGGGTAACTATCGCCAGGCAAATTCAGCGCCGCGGGTCGGTCTGCAGCTCCGGTCCTCGAGTGCTGCAGAATCGGATCTTGCGCTAGGAGGAGGGCAGCTTCTTCTAAGTTTGACCTTACTGGATCCTGTCAAGTTTCTTGCGTACGCGCCTCGGGTCCCGGGCTGATGATTGCTCCTGTCCCATCAGAGCATAAGACAGAAAAATGAAGGTGCGGACGGACGTTTTCTCATGGGTGTCCACGTGGGTGTGATCCACGATTTTCACAGTGCTGCCGGGCGACATGAGCCCGACCATGGTGGCGTTTCTGAAAATACCCTCTAAAGTCGCCACTGCCCCAGCCCTACAGAATCTTTAGTATCGGCGTTCAAAGTACGGGAGTGGAAGTAGCTGCGAGAACGCTGAGCTGACCTTGGCGATATCTACCCGTCCATTCTTAGTTTTCCTGATGCCGCCGTGTCATCGTCGACACGGCACCAGCACGAATTAGGATGACACAGGCACATATAAGTCGGGGGAAAAATTGCGCATAGAGAACGTCCGGTCCATCAAAAGTTTCCGCATCTTTCAGAACTGGTCTCCCAGCAGCGATTTCACAGGCTTCAGCGACATCAATCTCATCTATGCCAATAACGGCACTGGCAAGTCGACCTTAGCGTCGCTCCTTTCCCCCGCCCAATCACCCGATGCATGGGAAGCCGGCGTCTCTGTGGAGGTTTCCGGTACGGGAATCACAGAGACGAGAACCGTTGTATCTTCTGAGGACGCCTTTTGGGATCGGATGGCAGTCTTCAACAAGGATTATGTTGCCGATTGCTTCGACTTTTCGGTCGGCGAGGCCAAAGCACTCTTGGCAATCGGTCAAGCAAACGCGAACCGTGAGAAAGAGCTCCGAGCCGCGCGTACGCGCTTGGACGACTTGTCGCGCCTAACCGACTCTTTGACGAAAGAAGCCAAGCGCAAGCAGGCGCTTCCTAACGCCATTCTTAAAAGCATCGGGACACTCGTTACGTCCACCCTTGGCGGCGTAGACGGCTACGGTCGAGGTTACGACGCTCGCAACGTCTTGAAGCGACTACCCTTCGCGATGCCGCTTGAGGAACGCAGTGATTTTAGGACCGAAGAAGAGATAGCGAAAGCTCAGAGCACGTTCCTCGAGGAGGTCGACATACCTCTGATTTCAGCTATAGAGCCTCTATCGTGTTCGACCCTCAGCGATCTTTTGGATCGGATCCCAACAGCACGAGTCATTGATACTTTGGCAGCACACCCCGAACGGGCTGCTTGGGTACAACAAGGTCTGGATCTCCACAACCATGAGCATGTGTGCCTCTTCTGTACCGGCGATTTGTCTCGAGAGCGCCTAGAGGCTCTAAACCGCCACTTCGACTCCAGCTCGCGTGAGCTGCAAAATGATTTGCGCCTGCTCCGCAAACAGCTCGAAGCCCTGGTCGCTTCGTTAGGCAAGTTGCACGCGCTTTTTCCTGAGTCGGGACTGCTCTACCCAGAGTTTCGGACGGAATATGACCTGCTTCGAAGCTCACTGAAGATCCAAATTCAAAAAGATCTTAGCGAACTGGAGAAGCTCCGGGAGTTCCTCGAACGCAAGCAGCAGCACCTACATGATGCGGCTCCTCTTCCGGAGAGTTGGCGGACTAAGTCGTTTTCTATTCCGGACGTCAGGCCGCTCAAGAAGCTCCTTGCTGCCCACAACGACAGAAGTACCCGGTTTGAAGCTGTTCGGAAGTCGGCTTGCCAAAACCTGGAAGCCTTTTGGATCGGTGAGCAACAAGAGACCTATATGGCGGCACTGCATGATGCGGACGCTGCCGCAACGGCTGTTGAAGACAATGCCAAGGCGATCAAAGGTACTCGGCGTGTCATCACTGAGTTAGAAAATGCCGAACTTGATCCTGCGCCCCCGGCCGAATGGCTAAACCAGCGTCTGCAAACCCTTCTGGGCAGGTCCGACCTCAGGGTCGAGCCTGTGAAAGGCAATCGGTACGCGATATATAGGCACGGCGAGCCGGCTCTGCACCTGAGTGAGGGGGAATGCACGGCTTTGGCGTTGCTCTACTTCGTTCGGAGCCTCAACACCGGAGGTCGGAGCCGTCGTGACCAAATCATCGTTATTGACGATCCCGTGTCTAGCTTGGACGAGAACTTTACAGTCGGCGCGTCGAGCCTCCTTTGGTCGGAATTGGTCCAGCCTTCCGTTTGCTCGTGCGGAGCACCACTGGATTGTTCATGCGGCCAGAAGCCTACACGCGACTGTGGCCAGGTCTTCCTGATGACCCACAACTTCGAACTTTTTCGGATTTGGTCCAACCAACTAGATCGGCTCCAGAGTAGCGTAATGAAACAAGGGCGCCGCTTCAGGATTCTAGAGCTTCAGGCTCAGGGCAGGAGAGTGGAAGTGGGGGTTGCACGTCGCGTGCCCGTCTGGCGCGATTGGGGGTCTGACCAAAACAAGGAGCACAAGGCGCTTCGTACACGCCTGAGATCGGAATATCACTATCTGTTTTGGAGGGCGGCCTCAACGCTGATCTCGTGCCAAGGTGAACCCACAATTGAGCACGAGATGGACGCGGCCATCATCCTGCCGAACATTTGCCGACGGATGTTGGAGGGATTTCTTAGCTTCAAATTCCCCGCCCTAATGGGTGATTTCAGACTTCAGATGCAAGCAGCAATTGACCAGGTTGATGAAGGCCTGACACGTCAGCGAATGGTCACTTACCTGCATCAGTACTCGCACCAAGAACGTGTGGAGACCACGCGGGGAGTCAATCGTCCCGAGGCTGTTTCCGTTCTTCATGCCGTGTTTGAACTCATGCGAAACCACGATGCCAAGCATTTTATGGACATGTGTACTGCGTTGGAGTTGGACCCCGTGCTTCTAGCAAGCCGGGCGTCCAACTCCGGAAGCGGCCTTGAAGCTGCAATTGCTTGAGGGCGGTCCATCCTGCCTGCAGTCACATCGAGCGCGGCTGGCCTGGGGTTGCCCGCAAGTCGTGGACAGTTGATCAGGCGGCTTGTGCCGGCTGAGGTCGTGCCGTGGTGAGCAGGGTAGCAGCCAAGACATCGAACACCCCCGAATCCTCCGGCGGCAACTGCGGCTTCCGCACCGTGGCTCTTTAGATGAAAGCTGACCGGACGCTAGACCCCGGCCAGACCCCTGGTCGAAGGGGGAAGCTGGCCGAACGGCTCCTCCCAGGCGGCACAGAACCCGACCCACGATTCACCCTGGCCAACGAGCGCACGTTCCTGGCCTGGATCCGAACGTCACTCGCGCTCCTTGCTGGCGGCATCGCCATCGAAGCTTTCACTGCTGACTTGTTCCTTGAACCGGTCAGGAAAGGCATCGCTGTCCTGCTGCTCACGCTGGGCATGCTTCTCAGTGCCGGCGCCGCCCTGCGCTGGATACGGGTCGAACGCAGCATGCGGAACAAAGCTCCCCTGCCCCTACCCCTGATTGTGCCGCTGCTGGCCGGAGCCGGGGCGCTGGCCGCAGCCGTCGTGCTGGTCTTTATCCTCTGGCGCTGACTAGTGCCACCACGCCGGCCGCCCGCTGTCGCACACGGAGCCCCGGCCTCCAGCCGGAGCGGACGACTCTCGCATGGGGCAGAACAGTGCTGGCCCTGGTGACAGAGAGCGCAATCTTCCTACGCTGGCTGCCCCACCACGGCTTCCCCATCCTGGTGCTCGTCGCCGTGGCCACCAGCACGGCCGCTGCGATCTACCTCACCCAGCGCCAACGTTACAAGGCCAGCTCGCACAGCATTTCACGCGAATCCGCCGACGCCGACATCCCGCTGTGCTCTGGACAACCATCGCAGGCTGGTCTTAGGGCTGCTGGGCGTGGCCGTTATCCTGGCCCCCTAACAAGATGCAGCGCGCTCCTGGTGAGAAGAAGACGGCGACCCTACGTGGCGACCTCGCCGCAGCTACGGCGCCCAGAAGTTCATGCGGTGATTGACTAGAAAGCCGCTCGATCCGAAATTAGGACCGCAGCCTAGATAACGACCGTCAGAGACCTGACATGCCGATCCCGCTACACCTCAAACCTCATCTAGGTCAAGCTTTGTCAACACTAGAAGGACAAAAAGCCTCTGACCTGCGGAAACACTGTGCCCGAGGTGGGACTCGAACTGCATTCCTGGCCTTGCAATCACTGAGAAGTCCCGGAAACATGCGGAATCCGGGCCAATACGACGCCTCTACCAGCGAATCCAAGCCCGAAAGTGTGGACAATGCCCACACCCCGCTTTAGCCAACTGGAGCAACTCAAAAGCCGTCCCGAGGTCGGCTGTCACAGCTCTTTTAGACTGCGGCAGGAGCCTTCCGAAACGAACCAAGCAACTTCCCCGGCCGCCACATCCTAGGCCCTCTGCCACAGCTGACAAAAGGCGCGAAATCGTCGTTTTCTAAATGCGGGCTTGCTGATTTCACCCAGGCATTCTCCAAGTGCTGACCGAACGTGGGACGCCCGAGACGACCCGTCAACGCTCTGATCGCGATCATGGTTCATGTCGGAGGAGTGGTGTAAGCCGTGCGTTTGCATGTATTGGGCCGACTTGACGTCACCTTGAAGGTCATAGTGGGAGGATCCCTAGGATTCTATATTTCCCGTGGATAGTCTGGGACAAAACACCACCCTACGCGAGCGTCAGTGAGAACGTGATCGAAGCAGCTGCTGCGGTAATTGGCCGGAACAATGTCACCATACTCGGCCGGGAGGATGGGCCTGTGATGATGTTTGCCACGGTTTTGGCTGCGATCAGGCTATGTGGCGGAAGCTGTTGCCTTATTTCGTTGATGATTACCGGCTGGTGCTTTTTGATCATGTTGGTGCAGGACATTCCGACATCAGCGCCTATGACTGGGAGAAGTACGGGTCCCTGGATGGGTACGCGTCGGACCTGCTCGAGATTTGTGCCGCCCTTGACCTCGAGGACGTTATCCTGGTGGGTCACAGTGTCAGCACGATGATCGCCGTGATCGCCGCAGTGCAGGACCCCGACCGTTTCTCCCACCTTGTCCTGCTTGCTCCCTCACCCCGTCATACGAACGACCCTTACGACGCCTACGTGGGCGGGTTTTCGCGGGAAGACATCGAGGGCCTGCTGGCGTCTCTGGACAGCAACTATTTCGCCTGGGCCGCGGCCTTGGCGCCGATGGTTATGGGCAACCCGCAGGAGCCGGAATTAGCGGAGGACCTGCGTGTCAGCTTCTGCCGGACAAATCCGTCCATCGCACGGCACTTCGCCGGGGTGACCTTTTTTTCCGACACCCGCCCTCAACTGAAAAAGTTGCATACGAACTGCCTGATTCTGCAGTGCTCCGACGATCGGCTTGCCCCGCCGGAAGTGGGCGCCTACCTTCACAAGAATCTGGAACACAGCACCCTGGTGCAGCTTCGGGCCACAGGGCACTGCCCCCACGTCAGCGCTCCGGAGGAAACGGCCCGGGCGGTTCTGCACTACCTCGACATCCGCTCGTGACATGCGCCGCCGGCCCTCTCCCCCGCTCGCTTGCGGGCGAGGATTCCCCCCGGTGGCTAACTTTGTGCTTTCCGTCATGGGAGCCTTGCCGGATTCGGACGTTCCCTCATCAGAAGACGAAATGTCCCATCGGGCCGCTAGTCAGCTTGGTCCGGTCAATGTTTGGTTATCTGGTAAGTGTGGCCGGCCGTTCGGAGTCGCTGGATGAGCACGTTGCCGAGTGCAGTGGCCGGTGTCAGCGACCCTTTGGCGGTCGGCAGCAGGTCACCGTCGAGGGTGAGAGCGAGTGCAGTCTCGCCTGCCATCACGGCGGTGGCGGCATAGCCGGGATCACCGGGGCCGGCAGCAATCGCCTGGTATCGGTGGCCGTCCTCGGTGCGGGCGGTTACCTGGGAGTGGAACCAGCCCGCGCGCTGCGTGCTGGTGCTCGGACCCGCACCTGGTGCCAGAAGACAGCGGTCGAGCAAGCGCCGGGTGGGCGGGAACGCCATCGCGGCCGTGAATGCCCGGAGCCCGAGTGCTATTGCCCTGGCGATGATCGCTCCTGCTGGTCCGGGGGCTACCCCATCACCTCGCCGTACTGAAGGGAACGGCCGTAGGCCCAGCCCTGTAATGCGTTGCTGCGGCGCACTATCCGAGTGTTGACCGCGGCCATGATGAAAGGCGCGGTCCAGGTGCCGTCATCGGAACGGCGCACAGGACCGGCGTCAAGAGGCTGTTGTGTCCTCGGCTCCCGGGTGCGGTCAGGGCTCAAAGCGTAGGGGTCCGCGGCTAATGACCTCAGGGCGGTGCTCGATTGCATCGCGTCGAGCTGCCCGCGCATCGACTCGAGCGTGCCTCCGCTGATGCCACCCTTGGCCCTAGCAACGAGTTGGACCTCACCCAAACCGCCAGCGCCATCGGCTACTGCTGCCTGATGAAGCAGCAGTACGGCGAGGTCGGACGGCACGGAGTCGTAGCCGCAGGAGCGCACGAGCCTGGCCCCGCTCGTCCTGGCCAGGGCGTCGTAGCGATCGATCGCCTCCCGGATGAAGGACACCTCACCGGCGAGGTCGGCGTAGTGGGTACCGGCCCGTGCGCAGGCCTCGACGACGGGTAGTCCGTGTTTCGCGTATGGACCGACGGTTGTGAAGAGCACGCGCGTGCCCGCCGCTAGGGCGGCGATCGAGTCCGCGTCCTCCGAGTCGGCTTCGATGAGGGCCCACTCGTGCGCCGCGACCGGCAACTGCGACCGAACCGCCTCGAGTCTGGACCTGGACCGGCCCGCGAGTCCGACTCGCATGCCAGCCGGTGCATGCTCCGCGACGTAGCCGGCGATCAGTCGGCCAACAAAACCCGTCGCTCCGTAGAGAACGAGGTCATGTTCCCGAGATGAGTTCTCCATAACTGCAGCCTTTCACAGCGGCAACTCCACGCCGACACACGGCTCCTTGCCTTGGTCCTCGGAACAACCGGAACTGATCCGCGTTCTCGACCGCAGGATGAATGGCATCGGCCGAAAGTCATGCGGCTCGATTCTTTTCCCTCGATGGATACGTAAAAGCTGTATCGCTGTTTGTCATTCTGATATGCCCCATGATCGCTGGGCGGACCCTCCGCGCAACGAGGGCGCTACCGCGCCGACCCCGGAACCTAAAACTTCTCCACTGGAACGATGAAGCATTGCCCCCAGATGAAGTTTTCGCCCACGGCGTCGGTTCCCCAAGTTGCACTCCAGCCCCTTAGCCCAGCGGGTGGTCCCCTACCAGAACGACGGCCATAACCAACGACCGCAGAATACACAGCAACACAGAGGGTGAAGGGAACCACGGGATCATGGAAAAGCTCACGATCACAACACCATCAGATGTCCTCAGCTTCATCGGGCACACCCTGGGCTTCTGGCCGCAGGAAAGCCTGGTCTGCATCACCATGAACCAGAACAGCATCGGCGCGACCCTGCGCATCGATCTGCCCCGCCAACCAGGCCAGGAACTCCCCTACGCACGCACCGTCGCCCACTACCTCACCAGCGACACCACCGCCACATCCATACTCTTCGCCGTCTACACCAGCGAAACCGCCTGCCCCGGCCAGGCCCGACCATATGCCGGCACCATCGCCGCCCTTACCGGGGTCCTCGCCGAACAAGGCATCACCATCCGGGACGGACTCGTCGTAGGAGACGAAACCTTCTCTCCCTACGACGGCGAACCCGGCACCAGCCTCGCCCTGCCCGTCAGCTCCACCCAGACAAGCGCGATCAACGCCGAGTTCATCTACCGCGGCAGTTTCGTCGAACCCACCGACCGCATCACCGTCCCGACCAGCAACCAGGCAGAGGCCAAAGCTGCCGCCGTCGAACATCACATAGACACCATCGCTTCCCAGCCATCCAACACCGCGCTGCAGCAGGCCAGGGAACTCTGGGCAGACATGCTCGACTCCAAGACCTTCCCGAGCGACAACGACTGCCATACGCTCGTCGCGAACCTGCAATTCCCAGCAATCCGCGACCGCCTCATCGCCGACATCCCCGGGGTCGACGAACCCATGCAACAGATCCTGTTCGCCCAAACCGACCAGGCACCGAAATGGTCACGCATCGAATGGGCACAACAACTGCTCCTGCACGCCTACACCCGCACCAGCCCCGAACACGCAGCACCCGTCCTCACAGCCATCGGCTACATCAACTGGTGGGAAGGCAGAGGAAGCAAAGCACACCAATTCCTCCAACTCGCCCTCGACACCGACCCCGCCTACCGCCTCGCCCGCCTCAGCGACCAAATGATCGGCTCCGGAATCGTCGCCGGCTGGAACATGAACAAAAACACCGCCTACAAAACACTGCCCTACGACCTGCCTGAGGCACTCAAAGCGCGAACCGGCAGAGCGAGTTTTGTCCTAGGTCAACCGGGGGACAAAAAACTCATTAGCGGGTACCACCATCACTGCTAAGCAGCTACTCCACCGGCTCCGAGACCAGCCACGACAAACCGAACCGGCCCGCAGCCTTCGTTGACGAAACGTCGGTTATCGGCTCTTCGAAACAGCCGGGGGAGTGCCTGTAAAAGGGGTGAACTGTAACGGATTTTCGATGACTAAACTTAGCGCGCACCTACATCGATGGCTGCCCCTTTAGAGTGCGTCACCGGCTAGGTCGGCGAGGTCCGCCGCGTCGAGTTGGAGGTTAGCGGCTTGCAGGGCCTCCCTGATGCTCCGCGTCTTGGTCGCGCCTACGATGGGGATAATTCCGGGCCCCTGCGCGATGACCCAGGCGAGCATTACCTGATGGGGAGTTGCCCCATGTCTTTGGGCGACTCGAAGGACCGCCCTGACCGGATTGGCACCACCGTTCAAAGGTTGGTATGCAAGGTAAGTGATCCCCGCGCGCCTACATGCCGCGGCGAGAGGGAGATCCTCCGATGACGTCACCGAGAGGCGATTCTGCACAGCGTCGATCTTGGTCACTGTCCGTGCGCGGTCCAGTTGATCAGCGCTGACGTTTGACAGCCCAATTGTTGCCACGAGTCCTTCCGAGCGAAGTTCTGCCAGCGCGGCAACGCTCTCCTCGATGGGCAGCTTGGGGTCGGGATGGTGGAGCTGGTACAAATCGATCCGTTCAACACCTAGTGTCCGGAGGCTGATTAGACAGTGCCGGCGCAAGGCCCCGGGGCTTCCATCCACGGGAAAATCGTTTCCCCTGCGCCAGTGGCCGCCTTTTGTTGCGATGGTTACGCTGTCTTTGCCAACTTCGGCAATCACCTCTCGAACGACTTCTTCTGCGTAGGACTCGATGCCCGGGCGTGTATAAGCCAGCGCCGTGTCCACAAGCGTCACCCCGCCGTTCACAGCGTCTACTAAAGCCTTTACAGCCTCGGACCGCACTAAATCGCTGAAAGCAAACTTTGCTGTGCCGATCGCGATAGGGAAAGTAACTCGGTCAGCCATAACTGTCCTATCCACATGTTTCAGTTTTCGGTCACATTTTCCGTCGCCGGCTCGGCTGCGCGGGGACCTAAAGCTGGACGGTTCGGTGCCTCAGTGAATGAGTTTACGCAGCCAGCCAAGCATCCTGCGTTATCCGCCAACTCCGGAGCCCCTCTTTACCGCCGATGAGTGGCTCATCAGGGCCGCTGCCGCTGTTGTGTTGGCAGGAAGTTTCGCCCCCGATCCGGCCCCAATCCCCACGTCAGCGACTATGGCCGTTCGGCGCCCTGCAGGTCCGTTTCGCCAAAGGTACCGCAGGGTTCGGGCCCAGACGGCGCACCGTCCTCACCGTTCCGGAGTTTGACTGGGTCGTGGACCAGCTGAAGACCTGGACATCCGACGGGATGCGGCAGCGGTTCCCAACGGCTGACCGGTCATCGGCTCTTTGGCCCAGCGAGCGTGGAGCCCGGATGTCACTGGGTTCTTTCGGGGATGCCTTCGCAGCTGCCCGTGACGCCGTCGAGCTTCCGAAGGAACTGGGGCTGCACTGCCTTCGGAACTACGCGTCCGCCTCGTCGCTTCCGAGGATAGTGGGTAGGCCACGCAAAGCAGAGGACCCGATCCGCTGGGCGGTCCCCTGCGGCCGCTGCGGCCAGCACCATCAAACAGTCGTTCGATGGCCCGACGCCGGAGTCTGCGGCTACTGCTACCAGCAAGCAAAACGCACCCGCGGGCTCTGCGCCTGCGGGCACGACGGCGTCCTGCCCGGAATGTTTGATGAGCAGCCGGCATGCCGGCGCTGTTCGGGCGTTCGCCTCAACATCGATGTCCCGCGGTGCGGAGCAGAGGATGAACTCTATAGCGGTGGACGCTGCTGGACCTGTGCCCTCGGCGATCTCGTAGATGACCTGCTGACCAACCCGGCCACCGGCTCAATGGCCAGCGAACTGATCCCACTGGCAGCGGCCCTGAAGTCGATGAAACGGGCCAACAGTGGCCTGACTTGGATCCAGCAAAAGCACGTCACAGCCTTCCTCCGAAACCTCACCGTCGCCCCAAATATCATCCACGAAATCTTCGACGCATTGCCCGACTCGAGGACCCGGGAGTACGTTCGTGGCCTCCTGATAGAGCACGGGGTTCTCCCCCGGCACGACGAACTCCGAACGCGCTACGAGACCTGGTCTGCTGATGCCATCGACCGGACCAAAGATCCTCAGCATCGAGACATGATCCGGCCGCTACATCCGCTGGCATCACCTGCGACGGATGAACCAGATGGACGAAGTCACTCGTGGCACCTTCCTCCGCGCCAAGCAGCACGCCATGAGGCGTTTCTCCTCCTCGATGCAAGGGAGGATTTGGGAGCAGGGGCGGCACTGCTGGCGGCGCAACCGAGGGGGTCGGCATTGTGCTGCCGGCCCCCTCGGGATACTGGGTGGTTAGCGGACGACCACGCGGACTTCGTCGAGATTCTCCAGCGGAGTACTCGTTCCCGCGACTCCATTGCGATCGCCGACGACGTTCAGCGTCACGACATACTCCCCCGGGATCGCGAAGTTCATGGGCCGACTGGCGGTCACCACATTGGTGGGGGTGGCGAGCACTTTTGCCGGTTCAGTGACGGCGGGCGCGCCCTTACGCTCGATCGTCCAGCTGTACTGGATGATCTTGCCCGTGGTCGGCGGCATCTCGATCGTGGCAGACAGGTTGACCGGCTGGAGAACGCCGACCTCCGCACGCTCATTACCGTTAGCCGCGAGGTGGACCACCGGCTGCAGGCCCTTGCGGTCCGCCGCGGTCTGTGGCAGGACGACCTGCGTCTGTGAGTCAATCTGCCAGTTCGACGACGGCTTGGGCTCAACGCCCTGCTCGGCCCAGGCGACAAGATCAAGGACCATCTGGTTAAAGATCCCCTGGACGATACCGGTGTTTGAGTGCCCGCCGTGCTCCTGGTAATAGACTCGGAAATTCTCTTGGGCCTTGCGCTTGCCCAAGGCCTTCTCGACCTGCTGCTGATAGAACCCGGCCACGTAGGGGTAGGAGTTGGCGTCCGCCAGGTTCTCCATCACCATCATCTTGGTTTTGATGTTGCCCGACTCCCTGATTCCGCCCATGGAGCCACTCGGGGTCGAAACGATCTGGACTTCGCGCTGGGGATACTTCGCTTTGCCGTTAATCTCCTTGTATTGGTCGTAGCCCTGACTGCCGTTGGTGAGGATGGAGTGGCGTGGGTAGTGCACCTGGGCGAGGAAGAACCTGTTGTTGATCCGGATTTTGTCGCCCACGTCGAGGGCGTCCAGGAGCACGGAACTGTTAGGAACGGTGGCGGAAAGGACATTGGTGTTGACCGGCAACGCCAGGGTGCTGGTCGTGGTATCCAGGACGCCCGTCAGAGAGAAGACGGGATTGGTCGGATCCGTCCTGTCGATGGTGCGCGTGGTCCCTTCCCCGTCGTAGACGTAGTAGTCCATGTGACGGTCGCCGATCGACCCGAGGGCAGGGACCGTGGCTGGATCGAACTTCAGCGCGGTCGGGACGCCCTGGGCGTCTCGGACGATGTCGGTGATCGTCGCGTAACCATCCACCTTCGCGGCCGAGAGGTAGTTCGGCGGGTTGGCGCCCGCATAGCCGGGCTTCGACCAGAAATCGTCCTCGTAGGTCTCGTCCAATGCGCGAATGGTATTCGATCCCGGGCCGTAAACCAGGCTGGGGCCGGCTACGCCAGGGAGAGGACCGACAACGGTGCCCACCGTCGCATCTCCGACCGGGATCTGATCGCCGTTTGCGAGATCCACGGTCAGGGCATTGCCCAGGGCGCTGCGAGCGAATCCCCCTTGAGAGCAACTCGTCGAGTATCGAGCGCTGCTCGGCATCTAGTCCGTCATAGATGCTGCGCCCGCTTCCGGCTTCAGCGTTCTGTCGAACTTGTGAGCGCGTCTCCAGTGGTAACGCGAGAGCGTAGAGGGCCTGCCATTGGAAGGAGTGCACGATCAGACCTGTGGGCGCGATGACTGCGGGGATCACTCCCGCCCATACCCCGGTCGTGGCCTCAGCGGCACCGATCGTCTGCACCGAGCCACCACTCTGTCCCCACAGATAGCTGTTGATCGGGACGGCGCTTCCGTAGTGCTGAGCGGCGTAAACCTTGGCAAGCTTCGTCGTGGCGGCGTTCACTCGGTAGCCCCCGAATGGATTGCCGTGGTTGACCTTCACCGTGAAGGCGCCGTTGGCGAATGCGAAGCCTAGGTCCACCTCGTTGAGGTCGAGCGGACCCGTGCCCTGAAGCGGGTAGGTGTGCTGGAAGGAGCGGTTCTTGAAATATTCGCGGGCAGGGAATCTCCAGACGATGTCCTGCTGGTTCAGCGTCGGGCCCTTTTTCACGCCCGGAGGCAGGGAATCCGGCGTGTCCATAACCGGGAAGTGCCCCTTGACTTCTGTGTACGGAAACACCTGGCCCTTCGAATCGACGTGCACGAGCGAAGCCGTGCTGTCGATCACCAATGTGCTCTCGTTGTAGTCCGGATCGACGCAGGTTGCATCGACCGCAAGCGGCGCCTCGACGTCAGTGCCGGGAACGGGAGATGCACCCACGAACTGGCATGTCGCTGCCTCGGCTGCAGCGGACGCGGGAGCCAGCAGGCCCCCCGCCAGCGCCGCCACGCCTATTGCGGCGACGGTCGCCGCAACTTTCGATGATCTGAACCGACGCCTGCGCGAATCGCTCGCGGGCTCCATCACAGTTGAATCAAACATGTCCTCGGCACCTCTCTGTCCCGGGCTGAACTCGACTTATTCCGCTAATCGGAACACTATTCGAGATGTTGTAAAAGATAATCGATCCGCAGCCATCGCACAAGGCGTCTGATGTCATACACGGGATCGACGGGATTCCATTTGTCACCTGCCGGAATCACGTTGCGACCATGACTCAGGGCGACATCGATGCACAGTGCAGAGCTCACCGAAATCTACCTAGGCCCAGCGCCGGGTTCGTGTTCCTGCGGCACGAACACCTCAACCCTGCGGCCGGCTTCCACATTGATCTGCGCCCGGCGGACCCGCACGTAGTCACGCATCGTTGAATACGAGAGCTCCTCCGCTCCGTGCTCCTCAATCAGCCGGGCCAGGATCCGGCGGCACGCCAAGCTGGGGTGAACCGCTCCCCTGCCAGCGCCATCGTTGTGCCGTCGCCGACGCGGCCGCAGCGTGACGGAAATTCCATCATCGGCGTTCGGAAACGGCCAGGGGAGAGGCCCGGAAAGGTCCGGGATGCGCTTCGCCTCTGTCCTGGTTCGGCAGTCGGGATCCGTGACGAAATGGCCTTCGTGGGGCCGAATTACGAGGACGTCCGCGATCCTCACATTAGCGGAACGGCGTACTCGATACTCGGATTTTGATTTCGTTGATCAGGCCATGCCAAGGCTCGAAATATGAGCCTCCATAACCGCAGTTCTCGAGGAGGAAGTTGAGACTTCGAGCAGAATAAAACCTATCTCTGCCAGGAGAAATGAATATCTCACGGATCGGCAATTTGTTGGCTATATGCACCACAGGGTCAGTAGAGCCGTCGGAACCTGTGATGGCTACGTAGGGAATCATCCCCAGTTTGCCGGGCCGGTAGCGAGCTAACTGTTGCTCCGCTTTTACAATGATTCGCGACTCTTCTTCGTGGCGGAACCCTTCATGCTTCGTTTCGTCCCGAAGCTGTTCAGTCACGTCCTCGATCTTGTTGAAGACTTCTGCATCGCCAGAATCCTCATTGCCCGAAGCGACGGAGTAGGTATCCAAGATTTCGCGGACGGCGACTCTAGCCCTCTTTTTAGCGCGTTGTGGATCGTATGACACATCGAACCAACCTTTGACGTCGTTGGACCGCCCCACCCGGCTCCTATCAAGGCTTGCATGCGCCAGAATCCTCAAGGACTGGCGACGATCTAGCCCGACGGCGTAGGAAACCTCGTCGGTGCCAGCGTATCCGCGCCACATAGTCAGTGAGTCGCCGCTCCTCGAAGCACTCAGGAGGTACCGCGTACCATCAGGGGCGTTCGGACCGGTAAATCGTAGGTTGTCGTACCAATCGCCCACGTGGTCCAGATAGGAGTCCAGCACGGGAGGGAAGACTTCTCCCATCCTTCTCTTGGCGTCCCGCAGGTACTGATCGGCAAGTCTGCGTTCTCCCGTATCGTTCATGAACGCTGTGTTCCCTGCCCAAAGCTCATGTTTGGTGAGGATATTCTTCAACGCTGGACAGTTGGTGTAATGCCACACTAAGTCGTCTGGCTCGTAGCTCCATGGAACGTCGTCCACCGGGTTTACTGTCATGTAGCGACCTTATTTGATGCCGTTGTAAGTCTGTGGCATGAGTGGATGACGGTTTTCGCGAACAGCACATTGCTCGGTGAAGGCTTTGCCCCGAATCAGCATGGTGGGCAGCAGGGATGCGAGGCGACGGGGATCAGCCAAGAGCAGGGCTTGATATTCGGGCACCAAGTTTGGACACCGTCCTCTTCCCCAGCCAGTAGAGCCAAGCCTCGTCAGCTTTACCGAATCTCCGTTATCGGCTCTTCAGCAGAAAGGGCAGAAGCGGATTAGACCACTCGTCGACGCAGTCCCCTAGAGCTTCTCAAAGGCAACGCGTGTGCTTCTTTTCAGGCGCAAATGAAGGCAAGAGCTCTTGTGGTGTGGCTGCGCTGGGGCAGGCACACTGCCGCCCTGGGGTGTCACTGCAAAGCCGCTGTGCGCTGGCGTCGCCCTTCGCGGGGAATCATCGGAGAGGTTCCGTTCAGGTCTGGAAGTAAAAATGCGTGTGGGCGGCACACCGTTCGTTCAGGCGTGTGGCGCAGTTTGGGCAAGATGTCGTTGCCAGATAAGCGTGGATGGACATCTCGCCTTTGCAGACACCGCATAGAACTGCTAGCTCTGCCCATTCGTTCCTGGGCCAAGTTTGGACCTTGTGATCTGTCTCTTCCTCGTGACAGAGGTGGCAGGGATAGTACCGAAGACAGCACTTGAACTTTATGGCTATCACATCTACGTCGGTGTGGTAGTGAATGCAGCGGGTTTCGTCGTCTACGATCCTGCCGAAGATCCTCATGGCTCTGGGCCTCGCTTACTTCACGCGGCGCACGAGGATGTCCGGGAAGGCCCGGTGCGCGGCCACAGCCGCAACGGATGCCACGGCGTCCTTCACGATATCGCCCGGGTAGAAGATGAGGTCACTGGCGAAAGCAGCCTGCCACGACAGCTTGAGGTTGACCATCATGCCGAGCACGCCGAGCATGTGCGATGCGACCACGGTCACCATAATGGCAACGAGGAAGAACCAAAGGCCGCGCCGCTTGGCGGGGACGCGCCGGATGATTTGCTCGGCGGCCATGCCAACGAGCAGAGCGGCGAGGACGAACCCCACGATGTATCCGGCGGATCCGCCGGCGAGGACGGCCAGGCCCGCCCGGCCGCCCGAGAAGATCGGCAGCCCGGCGAACGCAAGGAGCAGGTAGAGCGCCACCGCTGCGGCGGCACGTGATCCGCCCAGGACGAGGCCCGTCACCATGATGGCGAGGGTCTGCAGCGTGATAGGCACCCCGAAACTCCCGACGGGAATGCCCGGGACGACCGCCGAGGCTGCAATCAACGCGCCGAACACGGAGATAAGGGCCAGCGACTGCGCATCCCACAACCGACGCGGCGTGCGGGGGCTGGTCTGGGCCGGGCGGCGCGGTGCCGAAGTCGAGGTCGTCTGGTGGCTCATGGTTCCTCCTGTGAATGGTGGTCGGGTCCTCCGAAGAAGGCTACAGAGCCCTGTCTACGGTCATTTTGTAGCGAAGCCACGACTGCGCCGACGATCTGTGGATCAATTGCCACAAACCAGCGATCTGCCTTGCAGAGCTCTCGTCCAAGGCCTCAACACAAAGGTATCCGCGTCGAGTTTCTGACCCCCTGCCTCAAATTATGCATAGCAAGGTGGGCCAGGCTTTTTGGATCCTGGCCCACCTCTTTGCGCCGGTTGATGCCCTGCACCCGACTCTCGGGTTTCCTGTTGCGACGGAGTATGCAGGAACATCGGCCGGCGGGTCTTGTAAGGAACGCCGCCAGGGCGCGGATTCGCCCTAGAGCAGCCTGGGATCTTCGGCGTACATCTTCAACCTGATGCCTAAGGCGTCCGACATGTGGCGGGCGGCGATCTCCCCCGCGCGCTCCGGTTCGGCGTTCTCAATGGCGGCCAGCAGTTCGGCGTAGTCGGCCAGCACCACGGGCCACCTGCCCGGGTAGGTCAGTGTGTTGAGGGTGTACCGGCGCACCTGCTGGTCCAGGGTTCCAGCAGTCCGATGAGTGATGGACCGTGGGTGGCGCGCCACAGCTGCAAGTGGAAGGCGCGGTTCATTTCCGCAAGCGAGAAGTGATCAGCGAAGCCCTCCGTTCACGGCGGAGATGTCCAGGAAGGCTGCAGTTACCGCGTGCCGGGCCAGCCGGTGTAGGCCTCGGCGAGGTAGGCCATGCCGTTCCTGGAGGAGACAACGGAGTTCAGTTCGCCCAGCTGGCGGGCGCGGGAGAAATCGTCCGCGTCGGTGGGGGTGTGCAGCATGGTGGTCATCCAGTAGGAGAACTGCTGCGCCTTCCACACCCGCTCCAGGGCACGGTCGCTGTAGGTTTCGAGCAGCCGGTCGGACCCGGAGTTGTAGTGGCTGTCGAGTCCTTCGAAGAGGACCTTGACGTCGTGGATGGCCAGGTTCAGGCCCTTGGCTCCGGTGGGCGGGACGGTGTGTGCGGCGTCGCCGGCGAGGAACAGGTTGCCGTACCGCATGGGGGTGTGGACGAAGCTTCGGAACGGCAGCACCATCTTCTCGATGACCGGCCCTTCCTTGAGCTCGAAGCCGTTACCGTTGACGCGGCTGCGGAACGCGGCCCAAATTCGGTCATCGTCCCACTCGGCCACATTCTCTTTGGGGTCGCACTGGAAGTACATCCGCTGCACTGTGGCGGTGCGCTGGCTGATCAGGGCGAAGCCGTTGTCCGAGTTGGCGTAGATCAGCTCATCCGAGCTGCGCGGGGCTTCGGCCAGGATGCCGAACCAGGCGAAGGGGTACTCGTGGAAGTACCACTTGCGGTGCGCCTCTGGAATCTGGAACCGGCAGTGGCTCCGGGAGCCGTCCGCGCCCACCAGGAAGTCGGCCTGGATTTCATGCTCCATGCCGTCGGAGTCGGTGAACCAGACCTTTGGCTTGCCTTCGAGGTCGTGGACGGTAGTGTCGGTGACGCTGTAGCGGACGTCGCCGCCGTCGGCCTTCCTGCGCGCGGCGAGGTCCAGGAAGACGTCCGTCTGCGGGTACAGCCACACGGACTCCCCCACGAGGTCCTTGAAATCGACGCGGTGGCTCTCGCCGTTGAACCGCAGTTCGATGCCGTCGTGCCGGTCGCCGTCGCGCAGCACCCGGTCCGAGACGCCGCTGTCCACCAGCATGTTCACGGTCCCGTGTTCCAGGATGCCGGCGCGGACGGTTTCGGAGATTTCCTTGTGGCTGCGGACTTCAATGACCGTGGATTCAATGCCGGCCTTAGCCAACAGGTGGGACAGCATCAGCCCTGCGGGCCCGGCTCCCATGATGGCTACTTGGGTGGTGACGGTCTTGCGTGCTGCCATGGCGCGTCTCGCTTCGTTGCGGGGCTCCGCTTGAGCGGTGCCGGGTTGTAGGTCTGGCGGGCAACCAGTGTGCGTCGCGCTCTGTTGGTCCGGACACACACATTCCGTTGAATGGGGTTGCGGTTATGGATCTGTCACGTAGCGCCCAACCCCTCGGTGGAGTTCTGTAGCGCGGGCACCAACTCCTGCAGGTGCATTTCGTGCAAGGGAACACGACGCCAAGCGACGCCGTGCGCAGCATCGGTGGGCTATTCCCTTTGGCTCTGTATCCGGGGCAGCCGCAAGCCGCGTGAACCCCTGGCTAGAGTCCGAGGAGGCGAATTGCGTTGCTTTTGAGTATTTTGTGTCGGACTTCGTCGTGCAGATCGAGCAGCGCAAAGTCCTTCATCCACCGGTCTGGCGTGATCAGGGGGAAGTCTGAGCCGAACAGCACCTTGTCCTGGAGAAGCGAGTTGGCCTGGCGGACAAGGCTTTCTGGAAAGTACTTGGGCGACCAGCCGGAGAGGTCTATCCAGACGTTCTTCTTGTGGGTGGCTACAGCAAGAGCCTCCTCCTGCCAGGGGACGGAAGGGTGGGCCATGATGATCTGTAGCTGGGGGAAATCGGCGGCCACGGGATCGAGAAGGATGGGGTTTGATAGTCCGAGTTTTATGCCGAATCCTCCGGGAAGTCCGGATCCGATGCCTGTTTGGCCTGTGTGAAAAATGACCGGCAGATTGAGCGTTTGTAGGGCTTCGTACAAGGGGTAGAACGTTGTATCGCTAGGGTCAAAGTTTTGGACGCTGGGGTGGAACTTGAATCCGCGTACGCCGTAGTCCTCTGCTAGCCGGACGGCGCGGCTGATGGCTTTGGTGCCGTGGTGCGGGTCCACGGATCCGAAGGGGATCAGGACGTCATTGTTTTCGGCTGCGCCGCGGGCTATCTCTTCGCTGCTGTTTGGTGGGTGGCCGAGGTGACTGGAAGCATCCACTGTGAAGACCACGGCCGCCATTTTGCGTTCCCGGTACATGTCGGCGATGGCGTTCAGGTCCGGTCGGGGGCCGCTTGTCTTGAAGTATTTGCTGGCTGCTTCCACCAGTGGTGAGGGCAGTGCGTTATGGCCGTGGTCATCGACTTCGATGTGGACGTGCATGTCGATGGCGACGAGCGATTCGACGTCCAGCTGGAGTGTGTAGGACACAGGTCAATCCTCTTTCAGGGCAGGGCTTTTACAGGTCGATAGCGGGCGGTACTCGGGATACTGAACGGCTGGTCACAGAGCAGGCATCGGATCCGTGCCGTTAGCGCCGTGCTCCGGCACCGGTTCGCTTATGCTCGGATACGCTGTTCCGACTGCCTCTTCGAGACGCCGGGCCAATCCTTGGGCGGCGTGAAGCAGGGACGGAACGTATTGGGCCATGTCGGTCCTGAGGCTGTAGCTGACAATGCCGATTGCGGCTTGGACTTTGCCGGCGACGAGGACCGGGGCGGCGATGGAAGTGGATCCAAGCTGGTATTCCTGGTGGCTTTGGGCGTAGCCGTTTTGGCGGATTTGCACCAGCTGTCGCGACAGTGACCTTCGGTCAGTAATCGTATCCGGCGTGTACCGGGCCAAGGGCATGGCGAGTATTGCGTCGGTGAAGGCCTCGGGGCTAAAAGCAAGCAATGCTTTGCCGACGCCTGTGGCATGGAGCGGTATGCGGGCGCCGATGCGGCTCTGAAGGGGTACGGAAACCTTGGAGGTGAGCTTTTCGATGTAGATGGCATTCGTGCCGTCGCAGACGGCCAGCTGCACGGTCTCCCTGCAGTCATATTGAAGGTTGAGGAGGAACGGCATGGCAGTCTCGCGGAGCCGTCCGTGGATAGGCGTCAGCAGGCCCATCTCCCATAGCCGCACCCCTAGCCCGTAGCGGCCCTCATTGTCCCGGTCAAGGAAACGTCCGTCTTCGAGCTCGCCGGCAAGCCGGTACACGGTCGCCACAGGAAGCCCGGCTCGGCGGGCGAGCTGGCTGAGCGTAAGCAGGGGATTTTCGACATCAAAAGCGGCAAGTACGGCCAGCGCCCTCGCGGTAACGGACTTCGCCGAGCTCTTGTATGGCTCATCACTCATCGCCGTTCTTCCTTCCGGTGGTTGCTTGAGGGTCCTCCCCGGTCCGATGCGCGGGTGCCAGGATGGCAGCAAGGCTGCGGGCGGCTCCCCGCATCTCGGGAATCATTGTCTCGATGGAAACCCCGGCCCGCCGGGCGGCTGAGGCCGCCGGCGGTGTGCTGAGGGACAGGGCCATGGGCGGGCGGCCTTCAGCCCGGATCGGGACGGCATATTCGACGTGACCTGCCGCGTCAGATTGCTGCGCCCACCCTCGTTCGGTGGCAGCGGTGATGCTCTCCTCCATTCGGGCGAACGCCGTGCGAGTTAATGGCAAGGCGCTCCTGGCTGCCGGGGTCATACCTCCCATGAGGACATGTCCGGCGGCAGAATCCACCAGGGGCAGGGTCATTCCGGGCCCGCTGCCCGGCGCGCTGGCACCATTGGCCAAAACTTCTTCCACGCAGAGCGCCTGCTCTCCGTTGCAAACGAACACGCGGACCATCATTCCCGATTTTGTCGCAAGACGAAGCAAGAGAGGACGGGTTCCCATACCGATAACGTCATGGGTGGGTGCGAGGATTCCCAGTTCCCAAATTTTGGGGCCTATCGCGTAGCGGCCTGCAGGATCCCGTTCGACTGCCGCAATGGCTTCGAGATGATTCAGCAGGCGGAAGGTCGTCGCCACCGGCAGCCCGCTCCGGCGGGATATCTGCGACAGGGTCATTTGACGATGGTCCATGTCGAAGGACATGAGTACCGCAAAAGCCCGTTCAGTGACTGATTTTCCAGGCGAAGCGGGATCAGTACCTGCCATGGTCCTCCTCCTTTCGGGCTTAGAGCAAACTCTAACTCCAGTTTCACTTGGTGAAAAGCCTCTGCAAGACAACCGCGCCCTAAGAAGCTTTTCAGCTCCTACTCCAGGTTTCTTTTCGCTGAGTGAAAAGGTTGCTGGTGATTGGAGTCACATGTGTCCACACTGGAAACCAGTCCCCCTGTCACCCGGACACCCATGGACGCAAAGGAGCAGTCATGACCACCACGGACAGCGAATTGAACGAAAACGCCGTTCCAGTGCAGAACGGACGGCAGGAACGCAGTTTCCCGGATCCCTACGAGATCCAGACGCCCGAGGGTGCCGAGGGGTGGGAGGAAATGTACGCCTACCACAACCGGTTCCTGCCCACGCGCCGGGCGGAAGACTCTGCCAAGACCTGGTTCCGGAACTCACTGCACTACCCGGAAGTCTCCTACCCCTTTGACCAGGTCACCATCGACGGTGCCTTCACCGGCACTGGGGTAACCAATACCCGTGTGTTTGCGCTGCCCCCGGCCAAAGGCCTGGACGTTCGTGTCATTAACGGCTACACCTACATGTCAACCATTCCCAGCCCAGACGACGAGGAACAGGCACGACGGGCGGAGGAATTCGGCAAGCGGGCCGGCTACTACTTTCAGAACTGGGACACCCTCTACGCCGAATGGGAAGGACGCGTCACCGGCGCCATCCGGGCCGTCCACGAGCTGGAAGTTCCGCCGCTGTCCGAATTCGAGGCCATCGAGCGAGTGACCGAAGACCGCGGTCCCAGCCAGGGAAACCTGCTCCTGGCCGCCTACCACCGGCTGCTCGAACACGGTGACCAGATTTGGACCCTGCATTCTGAATTCCTGAATCTTGGCTACGCGGCCTACCTGCAGTTCCTGACCTTGTGCAAGGAGCACTTCCCGGAGATCGATGACCAGACCATCTCCCGCATGGTCAGCGGTGTTGACGTTCTGCTCTTCCGTCCCGATGACGAACTGCGGGCCCTGGCCCGGAAGGCTGAGGAGCTTGGTGTCGGCGATCTCGTCCATGCCGCCAACAGTGAAGAAGACCTGCTCAGCAGCCTCGGAAACTCTGAGGCAGGCAAAGCGTGGCTAGCCGCCCTCGAGGAAAGCAAGGACCCCTGGTTTTACTTCTCGTACGGGTCCGGCATGTACCACTCCCACCGGAGCTGGATTGACGATCTGCAGCTCCCGATCCAGGCCATCGGAGACTACATTGTCAGGCTGCGCGGCGGCGACGACCTGAGAAGGCCACTGGATAAGCTCCAGGCCGAACGTGACGAACTGGTCGTTCATTACCGCTCCCTTCTGGACGAGGAGGACCTGCCCGCCTTCGATGCCGCCCTTGGCCTGTCCCGGACCGTGTTCCCCTACGTGGAAAACCACAACTTCTATGTCGAGCACTGGTTCCTGACGAATTTCTGGAACAAAGCCCGCGAATTCAGCAAGCTGCTGCAGACCTGGGGCTTCTGGGACGACGTTGAAGACATCTTCTTCCTGCGCCGGGCCGAGGTCGAAGAAGCCGTCGTGGACCTCCAGATGGCCTGGGCCGCCGGCGGCAAACCCCAGGGCGGCTACCACTGGCCAGAGATCATCAAGCGGCGCAAGGAAATCTACGAAGCTCTCAGCAGCTGGAACCCGCCACCCGCCCTGGGCCCGGTGCCCGGGGAGGTCAACGAGCCGCTGACCATCATGCTCTGGGGCATCACGCCGGAGACCGTCGAACGGTGGCTTACGGCCCAGGACGGCGGAAGCAGCAGGACACATCTGACAGGGTTCGCCGGCTCCCCCGGAATCGCCGAGGGCCGTGCGCGCGTAGTGCTCCGTCCCGACCAGCTCGATACCGTGCAGGAAGGCGAAATCCTCGTCTCCCCCGTGACAAGCCCCAGCTGGACCCCGGTCTTCGGCCGCATCCGCGGCGCAGTGAGCGATATTGGCGGCATCATGTGCCACGCAGCCATCGTCTCGCGTGAATACGGCCTGCCCGCGGTTGTCGGCACCGGCTTCGGCACCTCCACCATTAAAACCGGCCAGCTGATCCGCGTTGACGGCGACGCCGGAACCGTCACCATCCTGGGCGAGTCCACCGACGCCTGACAGAAGGCACGGCTCCCCAACACACAGTCATCCGCCGGCAGCGGCACACACGCTGCCGGCGGAACCGACCCCCACCGAAGAAGGAAGAACACCGTGGGAAAGTACACAAGGAAATTCAACGAACTCAACAGCGGCGACCGGCCGCTGGTCGGCGGCAAGTGCGCCAGTCTGGGCGAAATGGTGCAGGCCGGATTGCCCGTTCCTGATGGTTTCGCCGTCACAGTGGACGCCTACGAGGACTACCGGGACGCCTCGGACCTGCGGCAACAGCTGCTACGGATCGTCCTCGGGGCCGACGCGCAGAACAACGCCTCCCTGCAGCAGGCACACGACGAAGCAGTCGACCTGATCCTGGGCCGCGAACTGCCGGCCGCCATCGAGCAGGAGATCCGCGAAACGTATCTGCAGCTCTCAAGGGAAACGGCGCAACGGCGCGGCACCGGCGACCCCGACCGTGTTCCGGTCGCGGTACGCTCCTCAGCCACCGACGAAGACGGCGACGCCGCCAGCTTCGCCGGCCAGCAGGAAACCTACCTGTGGGTCGTGGGCGAAGATGACGTCATCGCCAAAGTCCGTGAATGCTGGGCCAGCCTCTACACGCCGCAAGCCATCGCCTACCGCTCCGGCATGTCCGCAGTCGATGCATCGGAAGCCTCCAAAATCTCCGTGGCAGTTCAGCTGATGGCCCACGCCGACGTCGCAGGCGTCACCTTTACCGTCAGCCCGCGCACCGGTGACCGGTCCGTCATCGCCATCAACGCCAGCTGGGGACTCGGACAGTCCGTCGTTTCCGGTGAAGTGACCCCGGATGAGTACTGGCTGAACAAAATCGGCCCTACCCTGACCAAAACCCGGATCGCCTCCAAGGCCCAGGAATACGTTCCAGCCCCAGGCGGGGTAGGTGTCGAATTCCGGGACGTGGACGAAGCCCGCCGGGACGTGGCCTGCCTGACTGAACCTGAAGTGATGCAACTTGCTGACATTGCCCTGCGCGTGGAGAAGCACTACGGCTGCCCGCAGGACATCGAATGGGCGCTGGAGCATGACGCCGACGGGACGCCCAAGGTCATGCTGCTCCAATCACGCCCGGAAACCAACTGGAAAAAGCGCAAGGAAGAAAAAAGCAAGAACACCACCACGGCAACCTCTAACTTGCTGGGGTTCGTGGCCGCCGCAACGAAGGGTAGTACCAAATGAGCGCCCCGTCCACGCCGAGCTGGCAGGATGTTCTTGACCTCGTCACCCAGCTTGACGACGGCGCCTACGAGTCCGCCGCCGTGGAGTTCGGAGACGTCTCCGTCCGCCTCTCACGCTCGGCAGAGATGCCCGTCACTTCCCCAACGGCCGTGACAGCGCCACAGCCCTTTGCGCCGTCAACGAACGGGTCAGCTCCAGCGCCCGCCCCCTCGGCGGCACCCGCCGTTACCGAACCCGCCGTGAATGAACGCGCGCCTTCCGCCCCGGCTCCCGCAGAGCCGGCCTCGAACAGCAGCGTTGTTACAGCCCCGATCATCGGTGTCTTTTACCGCAGCCCCTCCCCCGGGGCGCCGCCCTTTGTCGAACCTGGGACGGCCGTGGAGGCAGATACGACTATCGGCATCATCGAAGTCATGAAGCTGATGAACCCGGTGACGGCAGGCACTGCCGGAACCCTGACCGAATTCCTGGCCGCGGACAACGCACAGGTCGAGTTCGGCCAGCCGCTGGCCGTTATTGCCGGGGAAGAATCGCCATGAACGGGCAACACGAGGAAAAGAGGCCCGTAGTCCTGGTGGCCAACCGGGGCGAAATCGCCGTGCGCATCATTGCCGCCGCACGCAGGATCGGCGCCAGCCCCGTGCTGGCCGCCAGCGCCGCCGACACCGACTCACTTGCAGCGCGCCTGGCGGACCGGGTCATCGTCATAGGACCCGCCCAGGCCGGCCGGTCGTACCTGCGGCCCGAGTATGTTGCCGAAGCCGCCGTCCACGCAGGTGCAGACGTGGTCCATCCCGGCTACGGGTTCCTCAGTGAACAACCCGAACTCGCTGAGCTCCTCGAAGCCGAAGGTATCGCCTTCGCCGGCCCCCGACCGGAAACGCTCCGTGCCGTCGGTGACAAGAGCAGCGCGCGCCGGGTTGCGGTCGCGGCCGGAGTGCCGGTGGCGGTCGCCGTTGAAATTGATGACCCGGCAACAGCCGCAGAACTCGGTGACTCCCTCGGATACCCGCTGTTGATCAAGGCCGTGCATGGTGGCGGCGGGCGCGGCATCCGCCTCGTACGCGATTCCATAGAATTGGCGGACCTGGCACCCCAGGCCGCAGCTGAAGCGCAGGCGGCGTTCGGAAACGGCTCCCTGTACCTGGAACGCTTCTACCCGGCCGCGCGCCACGTGGAAGTGCAGGTATTTGGTGACGGTAAAGGCGGCGCCCAGATTTTTGGGGACCGCGACTGCTCAGTACAACGCAGACACCAAAAACTTATCGAGGAATGCCCCGCCCCCGGACTTTCCGAGTCCCGCCGGTCGGTGCTGCACGAGGCGTCCCGCGCGCTCGTTCAGGCCCTGCAGTACCGCGGCGCCGGAACCGTCGAATTCCTCGTCGACACCGAATCCGAAGATGTGGTGTTCCTGGAGATGAACGCCCGCATCCAAGTCGAACACCCCGTCACCGAAGAAGCCTTCGGCGTCGACCTCGTCGCCGCCCAGCTGCGCCTCGCCCTCGGCCAAGACCCCCAGCTCCCGGACGTGCCCCCCGTCCCGCCGGCGGTAGCCATCGAAGTGCGGATCAACGCCGAGGACCCCGACAATGATTTCCGTCCCAATCCGGGCCTGATCACCGACGTGCACTGGCCCGACGGCCCCGGAATCCGGGTCGATACCCACGTACGGGATGGGTACGCGTTCCCGCCGTTCTACGACAGCCTGATGGCGAAGCTGATAGTCCGCGCCCACAGCCGCAGCGCCGCCGTCGAAGCCCTGCGCTCCGCGGCCGGAGCAGTGGTCCTGGAAGGGGTCAAGACCACCCTCCCCCTGCACGAATTTGTCCTGTCCCACCCTGACTTCATCCACGGCGGGGTCAGTACCTCATGGTTCGCCCCCGCCTGGGAACAGCGAAGCGCCCAGCTCAAGGAGGCCGTCAAATGACCGCAACCGCAACCCCGCAGGCCCGCGCCGAGACCAGGGAGCAGCCCTCAAAACAGCAAAAGACCATCCGTTTGGTAGATACCAGTCTGCGCGACGGAAACCAAAGCCTTTGGGGGGCCACGGGACTGACCACCGGAATGGTCGAGGCAGTCGGCCCTCTGCTGGACCAGGTGGGCTACGAAGCCATCGACTTCACCAGCTCAACGAACCTGTCCATGGGCGTAAAGTGGCACCGGGAAAACCCCTGGGAACGCATCTCGCGCATGCGTGCAGTCATGCCCGACACGCCGCTCTCCGCCATCACCACCGGCATGCGTTTCATGTCCTGGGACAAAGCCTCCGAGACCGTGATGCGCATGGCGTTGCGTCTGATGGCCTCCCACGGACTGCGCCGGCTCCAAATCGCCGAACCCATGAACGACGTCGAGTCCCTCCTGCGCGTGGCTCAATGGGCGAAAGAGGAAGGAATCGAACAGGTCGTCGCGGCGGTGACCTTCACCGAAAGCCCCGTCCACACCGACGAAAGCTACGGCAGAAACGCCAGGCTTTGCAGCGCAAGTAAATATGTTGACGCCGTCTATATCAAGGACCCGGGCGGACTGCTCACCGTCGACCGAACCCGCCAACTCATTCCCGGCATCCGCGCTGCGGCAGGGGCCAAAACCCTGGAGCTGCACAGCCACTGCACGACAGGGGCCGCCTCTCAGCTGTACCTCGTTGCCGCCGAACTGGGCGTTGACGTGCTCCACACCGGACTGGGTCCCCTCGCCAACGGCACCGCCCAGCCCAGCCTCGAAAATCTCGTAGGTAACCTGGACGCCCTCGGCATCCCCGTTCAGGTAAACCGCGAAGCGGCCGCCGCAGCTGCGAACATCCTCTACTCCGTCGCCAAATCCCAGGGCCTGCCGTCCGGTGTTCCCACCGAGTATGACCTCAGTCCCCACGTGCACCAGGTCCCCGGCGGCATGATGTCCACCCTCAAGCGCCAGCTCGGTGAACTGCGCATGCTCGATGAGCTGCCGGCGGTCATCGAGGAGGCCGGACGTGTCCGGGCCGACCTCGGCTACCCCATCATGGTCACCCCGTTCAGCCAGTTCGTGGGCAGCCAGGCATTGATGAACGTCCTTGCCAACAAGTCGGGTCAGGACCGCTACAGCCGAATTCCCGATGAAGTGGTCAGGTTCGTCCTGGGCAACTTCGGGGCTCCAGAAGGCGAGATTGCCCCCGAGGTGATGGAGAAAGTGTCCCAGCTACCGCGGGCCAAGGAATTGGCCGAACCTACGGCTGAGCGGTCCCTGGCCGACCTCCACGAAGAGTACGGCCAGACATTCGGCCGGCAGCTCACCGAAGAGGAGCTGCTGCTGCGCATGGTACTCCCGGCAGATCAGGTCGACTCCATGCTCGCCGCCGGGCCCGCACCCCAATGGACACCAGCCGGCGGTCATCGGGCCGTTAGCCCGGTATCCAATATCGCGGAATTCATCAAGGCAGCACACCAACTTCCCAAGTGGAAATACCTGGCCGTCAGCCGCGGCACCGAAAAAGTCGAACTGCGCCGTGCTCAAAGCGGAGAAACCCCATGAACCTGACCGAATTCCAGGCCCGGCTGGCGGACGTCCGCGGCGTCATGTTTGATATCGACGGTTGCCTGGTCCTTTCAGACGGGCCCAGCGGCCACGGCGGCAATGCCCTGCCCGGAGCCCGGGAAGCGATCGAACTCGTGCGCAGCACCGGCCGCACCATGGCCGTCTTCACCAACGGTTCCATGCAGACACCGGCACAGATCGGCGCGTCCCTTCGCTCCCACGGCCTGGACGTCCGTGACGAGGAAGTGCTCACGCCTGCCGTTGTGGCCGCCGAAACGATGCAGGCCCTCTACCAGGACAAACCGCTCCTGGTATTCGGCGGCAACGGCGTCCGGGACGATTTCGAACGCCGGGGCCTGAACCTGATTGACATTGATCAGGCACTGGCCGGTGAACCCACGGAAGCCGCTGCCGTCGTTATCGGATGGGACACCGCCTTCGGGAAGGACAAAATTCAGGCGGCCGCAGAGGCCGTGCTGGCAGGAGCAGAGATCTACTGCACCTCGGACGCACCCTCGTTCGCCTCTAAACAGCGCCTGAACGTGGGCGTTTCCGGCTTCATCGCAGCCGGTCTCAGCCACGTCACCGGCCGTGCCTACCGGGTCCTCGGAAAACCCTCACAGGAGGCCATTGACGTTCTAGCCCACCGCCTGCAAGTCCTACCGTCCCAGATGCTCATCGTTGGCGACGATCTCACCCTCGAGGGCAAAATGGCGCGCAGGGCCGACGCCCTGGGCGTACTGGTGACGACCGGTACGCACTCCGCTGCTGACGCCGCAATTGCCCCACAGGACCAACAACCGGACTACATCGTGGACAGCCTGTCCGACCTGGTGGAACTCTTCGCCCTCGCCTCTGAAGATACAACCGCCCGGCTGGGCTGACAGCGCATGGAGCAGCAGACCTGACGCTGATCCATTGATGGAAAGAAAAGGACAAAGATGTCAGTTCAAAACTCGACGGCCGAGCACCGCCAGGTGACCTGGAGACCCACAGCCGAGCAGCAGCGCACTTCACGGCTCTGGGACTTTATGGGCTGGGTTGCCGACAACCGAAACATCCGCCTCACCGATTACCGGACCACCTGGCAATGGTCGGTTGATGACCTCTCCGGGTTCTGGGACTCCGTCCGGGAGTACTTCAACGTCCTCGGTGAAGGCTTGGAGGGGCCAGCATTGGCTGAAGAGCGGATGCCCGGAGCGGTTTGGTACCCGAACGCGAAGCTGAACTTCGCCGAAAACGTGCTGCGCCACGCACTTAACCCGGAACTGGCCGACTCCACAGCAATTCTGACAATAAAGGAAGACGACTCAGTCAGGGAACTGACCTGGCGCCAACTGCAGTCTCAGGTTTCATCCCTGGCCGCGCACCTCAAGCGCCTCGGAATCAGGTCCGGAGACCGCGTCGCCGCTGTCCTCCCAAACGTTCCGGAAGCGATTATCGGGCTGCTGGCAACCGCTGCCATCGGAGCCGTCTGGACGATCAACTCACCCGATCTCTCCGCTGCAGCGACCCTTGAGCGCCTGCGCCAGCTCGAACCCAAGCTGCTCATCGGCGTGGACGGCTACCGGTTCAACGGAAAGGACTTCGACCGCCTCCAGCACCTCGCGGACGTTGAAGCCGGGCTGCCCGGACTGGAGCACACTATCCTCCTTCGCAGCACCGGCCAGGACGCCGGGGTAGCTGCAGACCGGCTCGACTTCACGTCCCTGCTCACCGATCCGGTCGAACCCAACTACGCTCGGGAAAGCTTCGATCACCCGCTCTGGATCCTCTTTTCCTCCGGCACCACGGGCTCCCCAAAAGGGATCGTCCACGGCCATGGCGGGATGACCCTTGAAGCGCTCAAGGGAACAGGTCTCAATCAGGACATGGGACCCGAGGAACGCTACTACGTCGCTGCCAACACCTCATGGATGGTCTGGAACACCTTGGTTAACAACTTAATGTCGGGAGCCTCCGTGGTCACTTATGCCGGCTCCCCCATGTACGGGCGGAAAGACCGGCAATTCGACATCATCGCCCGGACCGGAACCACGATGTTCGCCACGGGTGCCGCCTATCTTTCCCTTGTCGAAAAATCAGGTTTGGAACCTGGCCGGTCCTGGGATCTTTCGAAGCTGCGCTCCATCCTCTCCACAGGCTCCCCGCTGCCTGATTCAACCTGGCTGTGGGTCCACGAGCACGTGAAACACGATGTGCATCTGGGTTCCGACACCGGAGGCACCGACATCTGCAGCGGCTTCATCGGATCCAACCCCCTGGAACCGGTCCATCTCGGCGAACTCCAAGGGCCTCTGCTCGGCGTGGCCGTCCAGGCCTGGTCAGAGCCCGGGCAACGGGTCATCGGTGAAGTTGGGGAAATGGTGATCACCCGTCCCATGCCCTCCATGCCGGTGTTCTTCTGGGGAGACAAAAACGGGGCCAGATACCGGAGCTCCTACTTCGAAAAGTTTCCCGGTGTCTGGACCCAAGGTGATTGGATCACCGAAACTCCTAACGGCGGCTTCGTTGTGCACGGCCGCTCCGACGCCACACTCAACAGGGCCGGAGTCCGCCTCGGCAGCGCCGACATCTATGCCGCCCTACAACACGTGCACGAGGTTACCGAATCCATGGTCATCGGTCTCGAGCAAACAGGCGGCGGCTACTACATGCCGCTCTTCATCACCCTCGAGCCCGGCTGCCAACTGAGCGAAGAACTCAAGGACAAGATCAACGGCACCATCCGCCGGCTGACCTCAGCAAGGCACGTTCCGGACGACGTCATCGTCGTCCCCGCCATACCCGTAACTCACGCCCTGAAAAAAATCGAGATACCCATCAAGAAACTTTTCACCGGACACAGCCCCGACACGACTATCAACCGCGGGTCGCTCGCCAACCCGGAAGCAGTCGACTGGTTCATCGACCAGGCACGGCTCTACACGTCATCACACCGCCAGTAGACAACATGGCCGGCTGCGGACAGCGCAACACTCAGGTTACTGAGCAGTCAGCCATGGATTTTCGGCTGGTCACGACAGGTTGGTTTGTACGGATTTGAATACCTGCGGCACACATGCGCTGCCAGACCCACTGATATTAGGAAAGGCTGTTTTTAATGGGGCAGTTCACCGACAAGGTCGTCATCATAACCGGGGCCAGCACTGGCATTGGCCGTGCCGCTGCTTTGGCCTTCGCTCGCGAAGGAGCCAAGCTCATTCTCGGTGACATCAACGACAATACGGCGGCCACGGTCGAGGAAGCCGCTCAAGCCGGCGCGGAGGCAATTTTCGTCAAGACCGACGTCAGCGACGCAGCCTCGATGCAGGCGCTGGTGAAAACCGCAGTGGACACTTATGGGCGCCTCGACGTGGCCTTCAACAATGCTGGTCTGCTTCCGCGCACCGCGGATCTGGCGGACATGGAGCCTGAGGACTTCGACCGCACTATAGCCGTAGATTTACGCGGCGTCTTCCTGGCAATGAAGTACGAGATCGCCCAGATGCTGACTAACGGCGGGGGATCGATCATAAATACCGCCTCTGTCGCCGGTATCGTAGCTGATCCCGGGATGTCCCCCTACGTCGCTGCCAAACACGGTGTGGTGGGGCTGACCAAGGCCGCCGGCATCGAATACGCTGCCCGCGGCCTGCGCGTCAACGCCATTGCCCCAGGGCTCGTGGCTACCCCCATGACCGAGCAGTGGCTTCAGGACCCGGAGTTCGCCAAAAACCTGATGAACAACAGCCCCATCGGCCGCCCCGCTCAACCCGAGGAAATCGCCGGCACCGTGCTGTACCTGGCATCCCCGGCCGCTTCCTTCGTAACCGGACAGGTCATCGTCATCGATGGTGGCCAGACCGCCCACTGAGGGGCTGAAGCCCTAATGGCCCGCGCGCACGGATAAGCCCACCAGGACCTCGTCCCATCTCGAACCCGTGGGAGCAATGTCATGGGATAAGCCCACTCCAAAAAATCCAATAGACCTTGTTGACGTCGCCCTTGAAACCGGAACGGGTGGCCGAGCTCGTCCAACGGGCAGCAAATGGAATCCCCAAATCCGTCGTCGCCAGTGACTACGGCATCAGCCGGGAAACGGTATACCAGTATCTCCGCCAAGCCAAGCCGGAGTATGCCCTCCCTGCCGCCAGTCGCTGACGCAACAGCAACCACGCCAGCTTGAGGGAAATTTCGTTATCACCATCGATGAGATCCATGCCGCTGGCTCGCAGCGCTGACGGGACGACGATCCTGCAACACGAGCGCGCTACGAGAACGAGGAAGCGATCGCACGGCACCTTGACAGGACCGCCGACGGCCAGAAGATGTGGGGCGGGTCCACCGAATTGACCGACATTCGTTTCGTGGGGCCCCTCAGCGAGAAGTTCCGCGCGGAAAACAATGCCGCGCTCGGGTCCATCGCTTCCTGGTGGGACCGCTACCAGGCCATCGCCCGCTGATAGAAGGACATCTCATGCAGACCGCACACTGGGCCAGCAGGGCCTCACATCCTCCACCATCGGCTACGGCTCGATGGGCATCTCGATCGCGTACGGCTCAGCCGACGCTGAGGGCGGCACCGCCGCCATCCAGCGCGCCTACGACCTCGGCGTAACGCACTTCGACACCGCCGAGCTCTACGGGTGGGGCGAGAACGAGAAGATCGTCGGCGCCGCCGTGAAAAGCTTCCGAGATGACGTCGTGATTGCCACGAAATTCGGTTGGACCCGTGACTTCGGGTACGACAGCCGGCCCGACAACATCCGTGAGGTCACCGAGAACAGCCTCCGCTACCTCGCCACCGACCACATCGACGTCCTCTACCAGCACCGCCCCGACCCCAACGTCCCCATCGAGGACGTCGCCGGGACCGTGAAGGAACTCATCGACGCCGGCAAAGTCAAGTACTTCGGCCTCAGCGAAGCCGGCCCCGACACCATCCGCCGCGCCCACGCCGTGCAGCCAGTCTCGGTCCTGCAGACCGAGTACTCCCTCTTCGAGCGTCAGGTCGAAGCCCTCTTCCCCGTCCTGAATGAACTGGGCATCGGATTCGTCCCGTACTCGCCCCTCGGACGCGGATTCCTAACCGGCACCGCGAAACCGGCGTCCGAATACGATGAGACCGACATGCGCAGCCGCGATGCCCGCTGGCAGCCCGGCAACTTCGAGAAGAATCTTGAAGCCACCCGTCAGCTGACCGAGCTGGCCGCGTCCAAGGATGCCACGGTGTCGCAGCTTGCTCTCGCCTGGCTTCTCGCCCAGGGCGCCCCGGCACCCGCAGCGCCAAGCGGGTAGAGGAGAACATCGGCGCCGCCGACCTCACCCTCACCCAGCGGACCTCGACCGCATCAAGGAGATCCTCCCCACCGGAGGCTTCGGCGCCCGCTACCCCAAGGGCATGCGATCCGAGTGGGAGTAATCACCCGCACACGAACGAAGGGCGAGACGGTCAAGGCCGTCTCGCCCTTCGCTGTTCTGTACCGAGCATCCACCAGAAAAACGTAAACAATTGCGATTCATGGGGTCGTAGAAAAGCCGAAGCATTTCGGCAGCGCGGTCCACAAAGGCGATAGCCAGCTCGAGCCGATTCGTTGTCCCTCGGCACCCAACGGCGTACATGCCGCGGGGTGGCGAATAGCTCCGCGAGAATGCGGCCACTTATCGCTGCCATTCCCAATTAGTCAGCGAACTCTAAACAGGCGTGTCCGCGTGACTACGCCAGCAAACTCAACGTTCACGTGGCCCTCGTCGACGACGTGCTCCGGCGAGAACGCCACACGAAACCGTCGGCATCCTTATCTGCGGCACGAAAAATGACCCCCCATCCGAGCAGCAGGTACTCTCCAATGGGTTGGCACATGGTCGCCGCGCTACTATTAGTAGGTCTCACCGTGGCCGACGTAGCCGCCGCGTACGGCTCCTTCCCAAAATTGGCGGGTCATTGGTCAGCGTGGGGACACGCTCGCTCAGGATGCGGTTACCCTCGGTGTGCCCCATCACAAAATACAGCGGGCTCTGGGCGGTGAAAGTTGTCATCGGTACCTTCTTTGGCTAGAAGCTATCAGCCGGATATCAAGAGTTTTCGGGGCTTCGCCCGGAACGGCGGTCAGTGAGCGCGGCCAAAGCACCGGCGATGTCTTCCTTGACCGCAGGAGGTGTGAAAAAAGGCTTTGGTCCAGACTCGTCTGCGGTACCAGATGGTGTCCTTCCGGAACGCCACTGCAGCGGCGGGGTCGTGAGCTTCAATGGCCTGCCAGGCGGCAGCGTAGGCCGGCGGATCGTCCATAATGTCCGCAAGCGGTGTGTTCAGAGACACCGGACCTGGTTCAGCTACGGGCAAACCTGGGTCGACGTCACTGCTCTCTGCCTTGTCCGAGTCCGACTTGGCCCGGAATCTGGTGTGGCTCGCGTAAATAGGAGCCTGTTACCTTGGCCAGAGTTGATTATGCAAGCGGTAGGGAACGCAAGTCAACCGGTTGACCAGTGTGGACTGAAGAAAGGGTTACTGGGAGGCGTTGAATCCAAGGAGCAGTCGACGTGATGCGGTCTCCATATGAGAGCGCATCGTGGCTGACACTGCGGCAGGATCCCGGGCCTCTAATGCCGCGTGAATTTCCGTGTGTTCCTTCAGGGCGGCGGCGGCGTGTCCCTCGTCCGTTAGCGCCCGGTCTACCCAAATCCTGAGAAGCGAACGGATGCTCTGCAGCAACTCCTGAAGCACCTGGTTTCCCGAACCTTCGGCAATTTCGCGGTGAAAAGCAGCATCCGCTTCCACGAATGCGGCCAGGTCGTTGACATTGGCCGCCATAACCTCCAGGTTGCCCTTCATTCTTTCGAGGGCTTCGCTGGTGATGCGCTCCGCCGCAAGTTGCGCGGCCTGAACCTCCAGGCCGCTGCGTAATTCAACCAGCTCGCGGGTTCTGGGCGCGCCGAGCATCATGCCCCAGCTAAGGGTTCGGGGCAGGAGTTCCGAGATCCCGTCGCGCAAATAAGTCCCGGAACCCGGACGGACAACAACAATGCCCAAGATCTCCAGCGCGGCCAACGCCTCCCGCACCGCAGAGCGTCCAACTCCGAGGGAGGCGGCAAGCTGGCGCTCTGCCGGCAACCTCGTTCCCGGAGCGATATCTCCGCTGGTGAAGTAGGCAAGCAGGCGCTCAGCAACTTCCGACACCACTGATTGCGGGCCCAGGGAGCCCAAGGCTTCGCTGATCTTGGACGTGGACAGGGGTGACGGATTTATGGACACGACCCCAGCCTAGCAACGAGGACCACCGGGACTGGACGTAGACAAATCGATCAACCGGTTGACCAATTTCTTTCTGACGCTTATGGTGGAACTCGCGTGCTTTAGCCGCCGGTTCGGTCAGCAGACCCTTCCCGGCCTTGATACAGACCCCAGCCTCCGGAGACGGACGGTGGGGGATTTCACTATCTAGGAGTCAACGTGGACACCGCACAATCGGTGGTCGAAAAATCCGCAATCAGGAAAGTGGTGATCCGGCTTGTTCCGTTCGTTGCCCTGATGTTTTTCATCAACTGTTTGGACCGGACCGCGATTTCCTTTGCCGGTCCGAACGGCATGAACGAGGACCTGGCCCTTTCGGCGGCCCAGTTTTGCTTCGCGTCCGGCGTCTTCTTTATCGGCCACATCCTCCTCGAGGTTCCCAGCAACCTTGCTCTGCACAAGTTCGGCGCCCGCCGCTGGCTCGCCCGCATCATGGGCAGCTGGGGCATTGTCTCCCTGCTGTTCACTTGGGTGGGCAACGTGGAGCAGCTTTACGTCACGACATTCCCCTAAATTAGGCCCAGGAGCTCTCCCATGACCCGCCTGTTCAATGAACCCACAGCCTTTGCTGACGAAATGATCGAGGGCTTTGTCGCCTGCCACGGCCGCTGGGTGAAGCCTGTCTCCGGCGGGGTGGTTCGGAACACCAAGAGCACACCGAAGACGGTGGCGCTCGTGATTGGCGGCGGTTCCGGGCACTACCCGGCTTTTGCTGGCCTCGTAGGCCAGGGCCTGGCCCACGGTGCGGCTATGGGTAACCTATTCGCCTCCCCCTCCGCCCAGCAGGTGTACAACGTGGCTAAGGCAGCGAACAACGGGGCAGGGGTGCTCCTGGGCTACGGCAACTACGCCGGCGACGTTCTGCACTTCAACCAGGCCCAGGAACGCCTCCGCAAGGAAGGCATCGACTGCCGGAGCATCGCTGTTACCGACGACGTCTCCTCCGCCCCGCTGGCCGAACGCGCCAAGCGCCGCGGCATCGCCGGGGACCTGACCGTCTTCAAGGTCGCCGCCGCTGCCGCGGAAGCCGGCTACACAATGGACGCAACGGTCGAAATCGCCGAGCGCGCCAACCACCGCACCCGCTCCTTCGGAGTCGCCTTTACCGGCTGCACCCTCCCAGGGGCTGACCGTCCCCTGTTCACTGTCCCGGAAGGCCGGATGGCCGTAGGTATGGGCATCCACGGCGAGCCCGGCATTGACGAAACGGACATCCCGACAGCGGACGAACTCGCCGAACTGCTCGTCGCCAAACTCCTCACCGAAATCCCCGACGGCGCCGAGCCAACTGGTGCCCGCGTGGTTCCCATCCTCAACGGGCTGGGCAGCGTCAAATACGAGGAACTCTTCGTCGTCTACCGCCGCGTAGCCCAGCTACTGACCGAAACCGGCTTGGAAGCTGTCGACCCGCAGGTGGGCGAACTCGTCACCAGCTTCGACATGGCAGGGACCTCCCTGACCCTGTTCTGGCTCGACGACGAACTCGAAGCCCTTTGGAACGCCCCAGCCGACGCCCCGGCCTTCCGCCGCGGCGCCGTCACCGCTGCGGCCCTGGAACCAGATGATGCGGGCGACTTTGCCGACGTCGAAGTTACCATTCCGGACGCCACGGCAGAGTCCCGCGCCGGGGCAGCCCGTATCCTCGCCGCACTCGAAGCAGCGAAGGCAGTAGTGGACGCCAACGCCGACGAGCTGGGCCGGATCGACGCTATCGCCGGCGACGGTGACCACGGCATTGGTATGGAACGGGGCGTCCGCGCCGCCGTCGAAGCAGCAACAGACGCCGTCGGACGGGGTGCAGGGGCCGCCACCACCCTCTACATCGCGGGCGACGCCTGGGCAGACAAGGCTGGCGGCACCTCCGGTGCCCTCTGGGGCATGGCCCTACGGGCCATCGGGGACGCGGTGGGCAACACCTATAAGCCCGACGCCAATGCTGTTGCCACCGGTGTTGCGCAGGCGGCCGCTGCGATTATGGAGTTCGGTAAAGCCAAACCCGGGGACAAAACCCTGGTAGACGTCCTGGTCCCGTTCCGCGACGCCCTCACCTTCGAGGTCGTAGCCGGGAAGTCCCTCACCGAAGCCTGGGGAACCGCAGCCGCCACCGCCCATGAGGCCGCCGATGCAACCGCCAACCAGCTCCCCCTGATGGGCCGGGCACGGCCGCACGCCGAAAAAAGCCTCGGCACCCCTGACGCGGGAGCCGTATCCATGGCACTGATCATCCGGGCCATCCACACCACCCTCGTCGAGAACACCACCATGAAGGAGAAAGCATGAGCGCCAAACTGCGCCTGGTCATCGGAGCCGACGACGCCGGCCTCGAATACAAGGAAGCCCTGAAAGCGGATCTCATAGCCAGTGAACTGGTTGATTCCGTCACCGACGTCGGAGTGGACGCCACCAGCCACACGCCCTACCCGTCCGTGGCGATCGCCGCGGCCGAGCTCATCGCGGCCGGCAAGGCCGACCGGGCCCTGCTGGTCTGCGGCACCGGCCTCGGGGTCGCCATCGCCGCCAACAAGGTCCCCGGCATCCGCGCCGTCACCGCCCACGACAGCTTCTCCGTGGAACGCTCAGTCCTGAGTAACAACGCCCAAGTACTCACCTTCGGCCAGCGCGTCGTCGGCCTGGAACTTGCCCGCAGGCTTGCCAGGGAATGGCTCACCTACACCTTCGACGAAACTTCCGCTTCTGCGGAAAAAGTCACCCTGATTAAGGACTACGAAGGTGTCACTTCTTGCTAAGAACCCTTTGGCCAGCGCCGGAGGAATCACGCCGAAGGCCATCATCGGCGTCAGCCTGAAGATGTACTTCGGCTACCAGCGCTCAGTGGACTACTGCCGGGACATAGCTGCCATCGCGTCCACGCACCCGGCGGTCCAGAGCGGTCAGATCGAACTCTTCGTCCTGCCCACCCTCCCGGTGCTTCCCGAGGCCGGCCGAATCCTAGGCCCCGCGGGCGCCGCCGCCGGGGTCCAGGACATCTTCTGGGAAGACGAGGGTGCCTTCACCGGCGAGGTCGGCGGCAAAACCGTAGCTGAACTCGGCGGACTCTACGCCGAAGTGGGCCATGCAGAACGCCGCCGGATCTTCGGCGAGGACGACGAAATCATCGGATTGAAGACCGCCGCAGCCTACCGCAATGGCCTCACCCCTGTCCTGTGCGTCGGAGAGCTGCAGCAGGGATCGGCGAAGGAAGCTATCGCCCGGTGCTCCGCCGAGATTGACGCCGCACTCAACCGGGCGCGCTCCGTTGCGCCGACAGGCCGGACCATCGTGGCCTACGAGCCGCAATGGGCCATCGGCGCCCCGGAACCCGCGACGCCGGAATACATCAGCGCCGTCATCACCGGACTCGACGCGCACCTGCGTGCACTGCCAGGCCAGGCGGACAGCCGCGTGATCTACGGCGGCAGCGCCGGCCCTGGACTGATTACCAAGCTCGAGCCCGCCGTCACCGGCCTGTTCCTGGGCCGCTTCGCCCACGACCCGAAAGCGCTGCAATCCATCCTCGATGAGACCGCCGCCAGGCTCGGCGCGGAGGTGACGGTATGACTTCACGAATCGGCCTGAGCAGCTACGCATTCTTCTGGCAGCTCTCGGACCAGGTCGCCGAGCCGATCACCATCCACGAGGCACTGCAGAAAACCGCGGACCTTGGGGTGGACCTGTTCCAGATCTGCGACTACGGCCCGCTAGAAGCAATGTCCGACGGTGACCTCGCCGCGGTCCGCGCCACCGCGGATTCCCTGGGCGTAACCCTGGAGGTGGGGACTAAGGGCATCCGCCCGGAGCACCTGCGCAAATTCCTCTACATCGCCGGGATTCTGGGCTCGCCCCTGCTGCGCACCATGTTCAACGTCCCTGGCCACGCCCCGACAGCGGAGGAAGCAGTATCCATCTTCCATGAGGTGCTGCCGGAGTTCGCAGCGGCGGGAGTGAAGATCGCAGTGGAAACCTACGAACAGGTACCCACCTCCCGGATCCTGGACGTGATCCGCGGTGTGAACAGCCCTTACCTGGGCATCTGCAGCGACCCCGCCAACACCGTCGCTGCGCTGGAAATGCCCCGCGCGGTGATAAACGCCGTCGCACCCTATGTGCTGAACATGCACATCAAAGACTTTGCGTTCAGCCGCAAGCAGGGATGGGTCGGATTCACCTACTCCGGCGCACCCCTGGGCGAAGGCCTCCTCGACTACGACTACCTCGTCGCGAAGGTCCAGCCCAAAGAAAGAAACATCAACCAAATCATCGAACACTGGCTGCCCTGGCAGGACACCGAAGCGGACACCGTCCGCCTTGAAAACCAGTGGACCCAGCAAAGCCTCGATTTCCTAAGGAGCAAGTGAAATGTCTGCAGAAAAATTGACCGTCGCCGTCATCGGAGCCGGAGGAAAAATGGGTATGCGTGTTTCCCGGAACCTCCAAAAGAGCGCCCACACCGTCTACTACAGTGAGAACTCCCCCGCCGGCCAGGAACGCATAAGGGCAGAAGGCCGAGACATTAGCTCCACTGATGACGCTGTCAGGGGCGCCGATGTGGTCATCCTCGCCGTCCCGGACACTGTCCTTGGCGTCGTGTCCGAGGGCGTGGTCCCCCAGATGAAGGCCGGCGCGATCCTGCTTACCCTGGACCCCGCAGCCGCCTACGCAGGCTTGCTGGCAAAGCGCGAGGACGTCGTTCAGGCAGTCGCTCACCCTTGCCACCCGTCCGTGTTTTTGGAGCGCACCACCAAGGAAGAATGGGCCGACACCTTCGGCGGCGAAGGCGCGCCTCAAAACGTTGTTGCTGCCATCGACGACAACGCCTCTGACGAGACCAAGGCTGCCGCCGAGGCCATCATCCGCGTCATCTACGCCCCCGTCATCGACGTCCACTGGGTCACCGTCAAGCAGCTGGCCATCCTCGAACCCACACTGGTCGAAACCGTGGCCTGCATGATCGGCACCCTGCTTAACGAGGCCCTGCACGAGACAGTCCACACCGCCGGCGTTCCCGAGGAAGCAGCCAAGGCGATGCTGTTCGGCCACGTCCAGATCGCCCTCACCAACGCGCTGCGCGGCTCCAATCCGTTCTCGGAGGCCTGCGAAATCGCCATTCAGTACGGCAGAGATACCATCATCAAGGACGACTGGAAGAAAATTTTCGACGACTCCGAATTGGACAGCGTCATCGCCAAAATGCTCAGGCTCGAAGCAGTCAAGCACTAGAAGGACACTTCTGCAGCGCACAGCCGCCAGGAGGCAGTGAGGACGGCGGGTCCTCCCCCGGTCGTCACTGCAACCAAGGCACGACAACCGGACGACTGGGGGTGATTCGCTCCCTGTCGGGATTGCCCGCCTTTTATCGCGCGCGTAGCTGCACCGAAAGTGGGAATCGCTCCGCGGACAAGGCCGACGCTGCATCGGGCATGCCACCACACATTACTGGCATGTTCGAGGGGACGTCGTCACTATGCACGGAAGCCAGGAAGATCTCTGCAGGGATTCCGCCCGCGGCAGCCCGTTATCGCGACCGGCGTCGGGTCGCGAGGAAATAAGTCCGACCCGGGGGGATGCGCTGGTGCTGGCAAATATTTTTGGCACCGATGCCCGCGGTCACCGTCCCCTGCTGGCGGATACCGACCAGGCCAGGACGGTCACCGTCCCGGCCCGCACCTAGCAGGACGCCCTCTGGTCGCGGCAGCAGATGGTCAACGAGCTTCGCTTAGTGTTACGTCTATTGCACCCTGTACTTGGACGTCGTGGCGGCATGGCAGAACGGGATCATTCGCACCGAAACCAAGAACTCCTGCGCACCGTACCCACCCCTAGCGGGGCTGCCCGACGTCACATCCGCATGATGAAGCCGCACTGCGCTACGCAGGGCGGACCCGGGCATGGCCCCCAATGCCCCAGCGGATGGAAGCCATCCTTCGCGGCGACCATGCCCGACAGCCGAAGGCCGTCGAGGACGCCACGGAACACCAACCCTCAGGCCTGTTGCTCCAACTTGACGCTGCCCGCCAGGCCCTCAACCGGCTCACCATGCAGTCCAGGAAGGCTTCCTGGCTCACCTTAATGCCCTGATCATCGCCGCCGTGGAAGCTGTTCCCCCCCGTTACCTTTTTCGTAGCCCCCGGTCCTGTTGCAGGATGAGGGTGTGTTGGCCGGTCGGTCCCGGCATGGTTTCTGCCCCCAGTCGTTCATGATCCGGGGGGTGTTGTCACCGGGACCGGCTTGGCGGCAGCTGATCGCTGATAGAGGCACGACGACGGGTCCTTCGTAACGTGGATGCCGACACCTGCCGCCGTTGACCAGCCAGCACAGGATTTTGACGCGCGAACAAGGGAGCGAGTGTGGCGGTGATTCTGGATCAGCAGCACATAGACGTATTCATCGGCTTGGACGTCGGGAAATCCGGCCACCATGCCGTGGCCCTGGACAAGGCCGGCAAGAAGCTCTTCGACAAAGCCCTTCCCAACGACGAAGTCCGGCTGCGGGAGATCCTCGACGGGCTGTCCGGGCACGGGAAAATCCTGCTGGTGGTGGACCAGCCTGCCACTATCGGGGCACTGCCCGTCGCAGTCGCCCAAGCTTCCGGCGCAGCAGTCGGCTACCTGCCGGGCCTGGCGATGCGGCGGATCGCGGACCTGCACCCAGGCCAGGCGAAGACCGATGCCAGAGATGCGGCGATCATCGCTGAAGCGGCACGCAGCATGCCACACACGCTGCGGTCCATCGCCCTGGATGATGAGACGCTGGCCGAGCTCGGCGTGCTCTGCGGCTTCGACGACGACCTCGCGGCCCAGATCACCGCGACGTCCAACCGGATCCGCGGACTCCTTACCCAGATCCACCCGGCCCTGGAACGGGCCCTGGGGCCGCACCTTGATCACCCAGCGGTGGCGGACCTGCTTACCCGCCATCCCACACCCGCGGCACTGAAGACGGCCGGCCGCGGACACGTCAAAGCCAGGCTGAAGAAGCACGCGCCGCGGGCCGCCGAACGGCTCACCGATGCGATCTTCACGGCATTGGGCCAACAAACCGTAGTGGTCGTGGGCACCGGTGCCGCAGGGATCGTGCTGCCGAAACTGGCCGAACAGCTGCTCTCCCTTCGCCATCAGCGGGACGACATCGCGGCCCAGGTTGAAGCCCTCGTGGAGGCCCACCCTCTTCACAAGGTCCTGACCTCGATGCCCGGCATCGGCGTCAGGACCTGCGCCCGCATCCTCACCGAAGTCACCGGCAAGCACTTCGCCAGCGCCGCACATCTGGCCTCTTACGCCGGCATTGCACCTGTCACCAGGCGCTCTGGGACATCGATCAGAGGCGAACACACCAGCCGACGCGGGAACAAGAAACTCAAACGCGCCCTGTTCCTCTCCGCCTTCGCAGCCCTGCACCACCCGCCGTCGCGCGCCTACTACGACCGCAAACGGGCCGAAGGCAAACGCCACAACCAGGCCCTCATCGCCCTCGCACGCCGACGGTCAGACGTCCTCTTCGCCATGCTCCGAGACGGAACTCTCTACCAGGAACCGGAACCACGAAATCTGCCATCAGCGGCTTGACGAAAACCATAGAGGCACCCCCCCCGGGATGACGAGGCGCCCGAAGCGCAGGATGGCCTACGATCCGGCCTAGCCCATACTGAGCGACCAAGCGAGGGCCGAAGGAGGTCAAGCTCGAGTTGCCTCTGAGTGCCGGGTCTTGTTTTTGCGGTAACCCTTTCGCTACCATCGGACTAGCGTTGCAATTATTGACAACACATTCCAAATATTGGAAATAATGTGCGTCCTTACAGAGAGGTATCGGATGCTAAATCTCACTCGCCGTAACTTTGAGGGGCGGCGAACTCGTCTCGCGATTACCGCGCTGCTGGGCGCCACTGTTCTCGCCCTGTCATCCTGCTCCGCGCAACCGGAGACTGGATCAAACCTTGACCTGAACGCCGACCCGAAGTCGGTCACCGGCACCGTCACCGTCATGGTTCCTCCGGACGAACTCACGGCGCAGAACATCGCCGATTTTAACGAGCAATATCCCAACATCAAGGTCGAGCAGGTCGATGAGGACCCGGTCAAACTGAAGGCTTTGCAGGCCGCCGGGGACCCGCCGGACATCTGGCGCCCCACGGGCCCGCAAATCCCTGCCTTGGTCGCGCAGGGGCAGTTGCTCGACCTGACCGACGCGCTCCGCGCCTCCGGGATGGACGACGCATCCACCTACCCTGCCGCACAGCTCTACACCGTGAACGATAGGCAGTACGGGGCGCCCAAGGACTGGTCCCCCGATTTCACAATCTTCGTCAACAACAAGCTCTTTCAGGAAGCCGGGATACCGATTCCTGACCCAAAGGTGCCGCTGTCATGGACACAGATCGGTGAGCTTGCCCGCAAGCTCACCGTCAAGGCCGGCGAAGCGACGTCGCAATTGGGGCTCACCGGGTCCTGGGAGTTGCTTGGCCCGGCGCGAACCATCCAGGTCGCGCTGGCAGAGGGGGGTGAGTCGCTCTACTCGGACGACGACAAGTCGATCGTCCTAACTTCAAACCCGCGTGCCGTAAATGCTTTGAAATTCATAGCCGATCTGGCAAAGGACGGCGCAACACACAGCCCACTCAATCCTTCGGCGACGTGGGGCGGCGATGAGTTCATGAAGGGCAAGGTAGCCATGGTCAACTTCGGCTACTGGTTCAACGCGCAAATCAACTCCGGCAAGACAGCCGTGGGAACCGACTACACCCTGCTGCCTGCGCCTTACTGGAGCGATGCGAACGCACGAATCAACCCCACCGTCAGCGCCACCGGGTGGGTAATTTCCTCCAAGTCAAAGAACGCGCAAGCGGCACTGGAACTCCTGAAGTGGTACATAGCCGGCCCGCAGGCGGTCGAGCGAGCACAGGCCGGCTGGGGATTCCCAGCCCTGAAAGCTTATAGCGAGCACCTTCCACAAGACACCCCCATCGACAAGAAGGTGCTAGAGGTGGCCAATTCCGAGGCCAAGGTGTCTCCGTCGCTCAGCTTCAACCGTTACTACGACGACGGAGCATTCACCAACAGCTACAGCAAGCACCTGCAGGACTACATCAAGGGGCAGATCGACATCAACGAGTTCGCGAGCCAGATCGAAAAGGACGTGAACACGACGATCGCCGACGGCGTATCAGCGGTCGAATGAGCATCGGCGGGGCGGACACGCGAGGCCGTGTCCGCCCCTCCATCCGGCAACCCACACGACAGGACACGATTAAAATGACGTTACTTAGGCCTCGTCCACCACTTGAGCGGCCTCGGAGGCCACTTAGAACCCGCGCGCCGCACGCGCTGACGGATTACCGGCGACGTGATGACGCCAAGTGGTTCCGTATCCTTACTCTTCCTTGGCTGGCGGGGTTCGTATTGCTGGGGGTAGCGCCGCTGGTCGTCGGTCTCGTGATCTCGTTGACGAACTACAACGGCATCAGCCCCGACCTTGCACGTTTTGTCGGGTTCAACAACTACATCCGGGCTTTCAGCGACCCGAATGTCGGTGAGGCTGCGGCGCGCACCGCAGTTTTTGTGCTCAGCTACGTTCCACTGAATTTCCTCGTAGCACTCTCACTGGCCTTGCTCATCAACGCAGGACCCCACGTTCGCGGCTTGTTCAGGTCCCTTTACTACCTGCCGAGCGTGATTCCGGTGGTAGGAGCCGCCTACATTTGGCGTGCGCTGTTCAACCAGGACACGGGAGTGATCAACACCGCGCTCCGTGCAATTAACCCTTCCTGGGGCGTGGCTTGGTTCAGCGATTTCGCAACCTCGTCCCTCGTCTCCATGTCCTTGTGGCTGGGGCTCGGGCTCGGCACCGTCATGTACCTTGCTGCGTTGCAGAACGTGCCGGTTGAGCTCGAGCAGGCCGCGCTGGTGGACGGAGCAGGCTACTTCTCGAGGCTGCGGCACATCGTATTTCCGCTCATCTCGCCAGTCGCGTTCTTCCAGATCTTGTTGGCGTTGATCTACGCCCTCGGCGTGGTGGTGGAGCCTATCCTGCTAGCTACGTCGTCGCCAATCGCTCCAGCCAGCGTGCCGAACGACAATCTGCTGCTTCCGGTATACACGTACCAACAGATGTTCACCGAGCAGCGCTTCGGGTACGCGTCTGCTTTGCTCTGGATCACTTTCGCGGGGTCCGTCGCCATCACCCTTCTGCTTTTCGCGACTCGACGATTTTGGGTTCACAGCGAAAGTGGGAACCTGTGATGAGCGGACTTCGAATTGGCCGTGCCCGATACATGCCGGGGGCACGTCGGCGGTCGTTGATCCTACCCCTGGTGGTGATCGGCGTCGTTCTCGTGGCTCCGATTGCGGTGCTCGCGTTCATCAGTTTCTCGCCTGACGGGTCAATTCGTTCGACCCTGGTATCGATCGACAACTTCGCGACCGCGTTCGCACGGATGGACCTGCTCCGGTACGCGTGGAACTCTGTAGTGGTTGCTGTGGTGTATACGGTCCCCGTGGTAGCGTCCAGCTTCTGCGCAGGTTACGCGTTCGCTCGGTTGAAGGCCCGCGGCTCCAGGACGCTCTTCGGGGTCATCGTGGCAACGATGCTCGTACCAATCTTTGTGTACCTCATCCCGTTGTTTGTGCTGTACTCCCGCCTAGGCTTGACCAATACGGTCGTTCCCTGGCTGCTTTGGGGAGTGGCGGGAAACGCCTTCTACATTTTCCTCTTTAGGCAGTTCTTCGACTCATTCCCTCTAGAACTCGAGGAGGCTGCGATGATCGATGGTTTGGGCCGATGGGGAATCATTACGAAGATCGTGGTGCCAAATTCCCGGACGGCCATCGCCACTGTGACGATCCTTGCAATTACCTATATTTGGGGCGAGGTGCTCGTACAGAGCATTCTGCTCTACAGCCAACCTGCGCAAACACTCTCTGTCCGGCTGGCGACCGGGGTGCTCAACACTCAGGGCAACGCCGTTCTCACCGGTCCAACTCTTGCCGCAGTGCTGCTGTACGTGCTGCCGCCCGTCGTTGCCTTCATCGTGTTCCAACGCCAGATCCTGCAGGGCGTTGCGACGACGGGACTCAAGTAGCGGAATACTGCCCAAGCTCGAGGCCGTGAAACGGGAACGAGCAGTAGCCCCGGCGTGTGCAATTGAACTCCTTCACCCCTTTGCCCCCTCCATGCCCATGGAAGGCTGCCAACCTTTACCAGCTGGCAGCCTTCGTAGGCTCGAAAGTGACCTCTCAAGCCGACCAGTTTCCTGCAAAGTAGCCTGGCAGTCCAGCAAAGGTCGCCGGTCAAGTGCCGGCAAGTGGGCCGAGCCGGGAGGGAATTGCTGAATCCACAGCACCGGCCCTGCAATCCCAATTTCAACAGACCCCAACTCATCGAATGTGCCGACAACTAGGACCTAGGGGAGAAGTCTAACCATGAGCAGTGGACGTAATGAGGTCGTCCTGTCAGCTGACAGTTCGCCCTCGGGCAGGGAACTGCCGAACCCGGCTGCGAAGATGCGGGACGTCGCCATGGCCGCCGGTGTGTCCCGTGCCACCGTTTCAAATTTCCTCAACAAACCCCATGTGGTGGCGGCGACGACGAGATTTCGCATTGAACGAGCCATCCGCGAAGTGAACTTCCAGCCGGATGAGTACGCCCGTCAGCCGCGCGCTCGGCGCAGGCCCAACTGGAAAAAGTTAGAAGGACAGCTGAGCTACAACGAGGGAACATGCCAGCAAGAAGGCGCGCCGGAGGGCAGAGTTATACCTGGCCAGGAGAAAATCCGCCTACCGGTCGACGTTAGGCCCGGCGAACATGTCACCGTACAAGTGGGACCCGAAGTACTTTCGGGCCTGGTGGATGCAGTAATGCCAGACAACTCGTACTTCTGGGTCCGGGCAGACAACGGAATGGGCCGTCGGCTGATCGATGCTTCGACAGTGACCACCATCGACTTGACCGGCGGGTGAGCGGCCACACTGCGCCGTTCAATCCCTGTTAACTCGACCGTCGGAGCTACCTGCGAGGATGGGGCGAAGTACTCCTGCCGATAGTCCCGCCCGCACCAGCGGACCTGCTTCCCAGCCAGATTCGCGCGCAGTTTTTCAGACTTTGATAGTTCTTCCGTCCGTGCTTGATCGTGGTCCTGAACTCCGGGCTCCTTCTAAACTACAGGCGCGTCTGTCCGCGGTACTTCGAGTTCATCTTGCGCAGTTAAGGGCGCTGCTGGTGCTGTCACAGCGCCGTGAGGCCGCCGTCAACAGTGAAGAGACCCCCTGTGGCATATGCTGATTCGTCGCTGGCGAGGTAGACCATGATGCCTTCGACGTCGGCAGCGGTCCCTGCCCGGCCGAGCATGGTCGAGTTAACGAGCCCGGCACGGAGGGTAGGGTCGTCGGCGATGGTTTGCACGAGGGGGGTTTCGGTGTATCCAGGGACGACCGTGTTTACCCGGATTCCTTCTTGGGCGTAGTCGGCCGCGACGACCCGTGCCAGGCCGTGAACGCCGGCCTTTGAGCTCGAATAAGCGGTGAAGGTTTGACCGCAGGCCACGACGGCGGTCGGGCTGCCCGTGCAGATGATCGATCCTCCCCTGCCCTGAAGGGCCCGTACTGCGTGCTTTAGGGTAAGGAACGTTCCGCGATGGTTGATGGCTACGGTCTTTTCCCAGACTTCCAAGGCCAGCTCGCCCACCTTGGCATCCTGCCCGAAAAGCTGGACGCCAGCATTAGCCACAACTATGTGCAACTCACCGTCGGCTGTAATGGCTGCGTAGGCAGCTTCGACACTCTGCTCATCGGAGATATCAACGGCCAGAGCGGTCGCCCGGTCGCTGCCGCTGGCTGAGGCTGCCTTCTTTGCGGCATCGACATTGATGTCAGCGAAGTAGACGCGGGCACCTTCAGCGGTAAAGCGCTGCGCCACTGCCAAGCCGATACCGGATCCGGCACCGGTAACGAGAGCGGTCTTGCCTTCGAGCCTGTTGGACATCGTGTTCCTCTTTTCGTGTTGGGTCAGCTGAGCGGCCGGGTAAGGGCAGACCAAGCTGGGAGATGAAGGCCGTGTGGGTACCCGTCTTCAAGTTTTACGGCTGTACTGAGTGGTCGCGGAGTCAGGTTGGCCGCGAAGAGCAGCACCTTGCTTCCCGATACCACTGGGTAAAGCACAAGGCCGGCAACGTCTCCTTCGACGTGCAGCACGTCCGCACCACGGAGGGTGGCCAGTTGCGACAGGATTGCGAACGCAGGGGTTGCGGCTCCTCCTTCGGTGACGAGACCTCTCGGTCCACTGGCTTCGAAGTAACTAATGGATTCAACGCCGGGCAGCGTCAGGGCATTGATGCTGCCCAGGAGCCAGGCGGCGGTGAACTCCTCTGCTTGAAGCGGGTCGGCGGTCATGGCCTCCAAGGTAGCGGGATCGTAGGCGCCGCGGGTGGAGACTGCGTTGAAGCGTGCTTTCAGCGTTACGGGGCCGATGTGCAGCGGTTGGCCGGACCCGAGCCGGAGGGCGTTCAATGCCGTCTCGCGCTGCATGGGGAGGCTTTCAATGATGTGCGGTACTTCGGTGGCGTGCATCTGGGGTGTGAGGCTGTACGTGATTGCTTCGGCGTCCGGCCGGATGGAGTACCGGCTACGGTTGAGCTCGGTAAAGTGGGCGCGGGTGCCGGACAGCACTGCACTGGAAAGTCCGCGTCTTTTCACTGCAACAAGCAACTGCTCCCAAAGATCTGGTTCCGTGACGTGCCCATGGGAGCTGAACACGCTGATCCGTGCTGCGCTATCCAGGGGCAGCAGGTCCACGAGCGGGGGTATGTCCCCGGGGCCGTCCGCGATGATCCGCACGTCCAGCGCGGTCCCAAGCATCATGGCCTGATGTCTGGCCTGAACCAGCAGCTCTGCAGCTACGGCGAAATCGCCGCCAGGCACTTCAACGATCAGGGCTGCAAGGCCGGGCACGGGGGCTAGTTCAATCGCCGCTGTGGAAGCGGACGTACCGAGAGCCGGCACGCGCGCCCGCGCTTCCCTTCGCACTGTCGGTATGCCCGTTACGTACCGTGGGGCAGGGCAGGTAGTTATTCCCGTGCGGGGTTTAGCGCTGAGGCGGATGGCCTGGTGGGTTTGGTCGCCGGTGTGCACGCTGACCGGGAAGGGCCGGGACAAGGGAGGACTGTAGGTCTTGAAGGAAGCATCCGTCCAGTTTCTCTGGTCTTCAGTTTCGAACACGTCGCCGGTGAACTCCAACCGGAACGCTGTGCCGTCCCGTTCCCAGCTCATGGCGGCGATATCGGTTAGCGGTTGATGCGGGCTGATGTCCGTGGGAAAGGCGCCCTTGGTCAGAGTGCCGTCCGGTGACGTGACGATGATGTCACGGCCAGCGTCATCGGACCTGTGCAGGACGACAAGACCCACGCGGTTACTGCTGAAATGTTGGGTCGCAGTGCCGACGAAGGTCACAAGCAGATCATCGTCGGAAGCCTGAAGAGTCAGTGCGGCGGCGTATTCGCAGCCGAAGCTGGCGAACCGTATGCGGAGTGTTTGGGTGGAAGTTGCTCCGTCATGGGAGCCGGTGGCAGATTCAATACAGGGGGTTAAAGTTCTCCAGTCATAGTCCCGGACCACTGCCCGGATGCCTCTCAGGACTGGATGCCCCAGGTATTCAATATCAGCAATTTCGTCCCCACGTAGTTGAAGCTGCCAGGGTCCGTGGCCAAATGACCGGTTCCGTTCGAAAAGCCGGGACTTGTTCTCGGCAAGCATTATCAAACCTTCTTGGCGAACTGATCCAGCTTGTGAAAGAAGTCTTCGAGGAGCCACCGCGAATCAATGGACTCAGCCACCCGCACCGTTCTATTGACAAAATCAGCGTCAACAGTGCGGTAGGGCTTAAGCGGGCCTTCCAAGACAGAGGTGCCGTCCGACGGAATCATCTGGCAATCTGCCGTGAAACGACGACGCGGCCAGTCCCTCCACATCGCACCTGAGGGGTTCATCACGACGCCGATCGCCGGGCTGTCGCCAAGCGTGCGGTATTCCATGTTGAGCCCATGCGCCGCGTTGAAATCGATAAGTTGCTGCGCGAGGTAATCTCCGAGCGGCCCGCAGGGCCGTACTCTGCCTTCGAGCTCCGCGTAGCCGACACTAACCATGGTGTACACGCTCATGGGAATCTGCCAGATCGTGAGCCTGGAACTGAAGACCACGTTCGCTGCATTGACGTCATTGCTGAGGTTGAACTCGTTGGAGTACTCGTGGACTGTCCCACCATAGGGGGGACCGCCGATCCACACGACGACGACGTCACGATCCTGAATGGATGGTTCTTCGAGGATTGCCGATGCCATGTCCGTCAGCGGACCCAGAAAGGCCACAAATAAGCGTTCGTCGCTCTCAAACGCCTCGTCGATGATCAATCGGGAGCCCGCGGAGGGTACGGCGGTGAACTCGTCCGGGAGCGCAGTATCTGCGCCGTCGGCGACTACGATCGTATCTCTTAGGCGGAGGTAGTCCAGGAGCAGGTCTACTTCTTCGCGCGATTGAGCCCGGCTCGTGTGTGTTCGGGACGTTCCAAAATGCGCTGGAATCACTCCCCGGATGTCCAGACTTGGAGAAAGCAGTCCTTGGACGATCGCGAACTGATCGTCCGCCTCATTCTTGGCGTCGGTGTTGATGATCAATCTGCGTTTCAGCACTGAAACTCCTATGCATTGATGGTCCATATATGGGCAGCGTTCTTCGTCCGTTGAGTTACGCTCCACGGCAATTAATGTCGACGATAGATGACAGTTTCGTAGCAGCCGGAGCAACGACGTGGGCAGTAATCTCTGCTGCGGCGATGAAGGCTTGCTTTGGAAGCTCCGGCGACTCTTCCAAATACTAACGAGCTTTTCAATCTAATGGAACCGGTTGCGCCAGACTGAGCAGACGGCACCTGGTGCTGATCGCTTTACGGGCTCGCGTGCGGCCTGCCATTATCACTGAACTGGGGTAGCTACTGAACCGCGGTCGACCGCTTCGTGTCACGTGTCTGCCTGGTCCGAAGTTCCCAGAGAACTGCTACGGCCAGGGCAACGAACATCGCGGTTGCGCCCCAAAACGGCAGCGCTTCAATGCTTGATTGTTCGATTGCGATTCCGCCCATGAAGGCCCCACCTGCAATGCCAACGTTAAAAGCCGTTGTCTGCAAGGCGGCGGCAACGTTCCGGGCGCGCGGCGAAGCCGTCCACATCATCCGTGTCTGCAGCATGACAGGTACCCCGCCAAATACCGCCCCCATCGCGGCCGAAAGAATCCAAACGGCTGGCTGGAATCCGGCGGCCACCGGCATGGCACATAGCAGGCCGACCAGCACCACGAGGGCACCGAGGAACAGGCGTACGGGGAACCTGCTATATAGGGCACCGGTCAGCGCGACTCCAAGGGCGCTCGCCACACCCCCGCAGAAGAGCATGACCGGGACAACGGCAGGGGGGATATGGACTACGTCCAGCAGCCATACGACGCTGAATGTGCCAAAACTAACCTGTGCAGCGACTACCAGGAGGATAAGGAGGCACACAACCAGCACAGCCAGCAGAGTGGGATCCTGACGTACCGGAGGTAGGGCCTCCCTTTCGGATCTTGCTGCTGGTTTTGCTATAGCCGGCAACTTCCAGGCCATCAGCAGACAGACCACCAGGACGAACGCGGCTAACACTGCGAAGGAGGTCCGCCACCCGAAGGCCTGGCCCAACGCGTTTCCCAACGGAATGCCCAGCACACCGGAAACAGAGCCGCCCGCTGCAGTGATGGCGGTAGCCTTTCCAAGCTGTAAATGACCGACCAAATGCGCTGGGTAAGCTGCGACCACCGACCAGAAGGCGCCGTGCGCCAACGCTCCCAAAACGCGGGCGGCAAGAAGAAATTCAAAGGTTGGCGAGAGGAAGGTTGCTAGATTGCCGATCCCGATGAAGGCGAAGGCGATCAGAACCATTGTTTTGCGTGGGACCCGTCGGGTGAGTATGGCCAAGGGAACCGTGCTGAGCATCACCGTCAGCGCGAAGACGGTGATCAGACTTCCAAGTTCGGAGGGGGGACGGCCAAACTCTTCAGCAATCAGCGGGATAAGGCCGCCTGGAAGGAACTCCGTGGCCATCGAGATGAAAATCGCCGCCGAAAGTGCAAGCAGCCCATAAAGGGGGAACTTTTCCTGGGACCCTCGGGCGGCGGGTTGCTTTGCCTGGTCCGGCTTCGCGGAAGACGTCATCCTGTTTCCTCACAAGATTGAAGCAACCTGCCGCGATGACTGCGGATCAGTGGCATTGATGCCACGGCAGTGGATCGGAAGTGGTGAGCTGCAGACATTTCCCGTCGCGAGGGTATCGCGATATTGCCGATCTTCGCCCAGCCGACAGGGTGTGGAGGCCGGGAAGGACCGGCTGCAGCGCGCAGTTTCCGGCCCCGTGCTGCGCCGTCATGAACGCGGCTCAGCGAGGATTTCGGCTACACGCTTCCGCAAGGGCACCCTTGCGTTGACCCACGGTTCCGGGACCAGCGCGGTCCCGAGTGTATTGGCCGGTTGATTGAGGTACCGGCTGATTTTGTCTGCAACCTGGGCTTCACCTTCGGGGGTAACGCCAGTTTCGACGGCTGCATCGACCACAGCCGACCACGCGGCTGGCATGTAGTCAAGCACGTCGCGGATGGTCTCGACTGCCTGGCTCTCCGGGCTTGGCGTGGGATCAGCTACGTCCCAGGTGTGCCCGCCGTGTCCAACCGTCTGCGGCTCCGTAGTGCCTGGGACATGAACCTGCGCTGTCCCGCCCACCGGGACCTTCACGTCCAGCTTCAGTCGGCCGCCGGCGCGCTCCCACCGAACAGCGGCTTCCCCATAAGGGGTCAGGTGGCGGGCGGACGCCGAGGTAAGGGCAGCCGTGGGGTACGGACGAACGACCAGTTCACGGTAGCCGGGTGCGGCAGGTGCCAGTCCGGCCAGGCTGCGGTGCATCCAGTCGGCGACCGCGCCTAAGGCATAGTGGTTGAAAGATGTCATTCCCCCCGGGTTGACGCTGCCATCAGGCCGCATGCTGTCCCAGCGTTCCCAGATGGTGGTCGCCCCCATGGTGACCGGGTAGAGCCATGATGGGCAGCCCGTCTGCAACAAAAGCCTGTACGCAGTCTCCACGTGTCCCGTCGACGTCAGGGCGTCGCATACGAGGGGGGTGCCGACGAACCCTGTGCTGATACGGAATCCGCTCATGCGCACCAGGTCAGCCAGCTGCCGGCCCGCCTCCTCCCGTTGGTCTTCATTCGGCAGTAGCGCCCACTCCAAAGCCATGGCGTAAGCGGTCTGAGTGTCCGAGAGGATCCTGCCGGCGGGGGTCACGAAATTCCGGGCAAAGGTGGCACGCACTTCGTCGGCCAGTTTGGCGTACCTTGCCGCTTCTTGGTCTCGTCCGAGCACTGCCGCTGCCTTACTCAGCACTTCCGCGGAGCGCGCAAAGTGAGCCGTTGCAACAACGTCGGGATCTGTTTGGGCGCGAGCGGCATCTTCCGGCGGCGCGCTGGGGTCCAGCCAGTCCCCGTACTGGTATCCCCCGGCCCACAACCGGCTGGGGCCTGCCAACGTGGCAACCTTCTCCACCCATCCGCACATGCTCGCAAACTGCTGTTCAAGGATCTGCGGGTCCCCCTTCCGCTGGTAAAGCGTCCAGGGAATAAGTACCGCCGCGTCACCCCATGCCGCAGTGGGGGCATTGGTGAAATCCGAATGGACGACGTCGGGGATGACATGTGGAACTGATCCGTCAGGCAACTGCTCAGCGGCAAGATCGGCGAGCCAGGAGTTCAGGAAACCTGCGGTATCGAAAAGGAACGAGGCTGTGGGAGCGAAGATCTGGATATCTCCCGTCCAGCCGAGGCGCTCGTCACGCTGGGGGCAGTCAGTGGGCACATCGAGAAAGTTGCCCCGGATGCTCCACACGACATTCTCGTGGAGCCTGTTAAGCAGTTCATTGGACGAGGAGAACCACCCGGCGCGTCTCAGATCCGATCCAATAACAACGGCCTCGATGTCTTCTGCGTTGAGGCCGGGTACGCCCGTGACCTCCGCATATCGGAAGCCGTGAAAGGTGAGAGAAGGCTCGAGTGTTTCCTGGGACGCGCCGGAAACGATGTAGGAGTCTGTTGCTTTGGCTGAACGCAGTGGTTCGGTGCATAGTTCGCCGTTTTCCAGTATCTCCGCATGGCGGATAACAACTTCACTTCCTGCCGGAAGGCTGTGTACCCGAAGCCGGATCCAGCCGACAAGGTTCTGGCCAAAGTCCACCAGCGTTCGCCCGGAGGGAGAGATGAAGACTGATAGCGCCGGCAACACTTCCGTGGGCCGCACAGCGGGCCCTTCTTGGGCTACGAGCCGCGAAAGGTCGGCTTTGATCACCTCGACCGATCGGACTGCTGAGGCTTTATCGTTGGTGGTTCGGAGGTCGGTGCGCTGTCCGTCATACAGGTCGTCGGCCAGGATGTTGCTCTCCCGGGCGGTCCAGGAGCCGTCGGACAGCAGGACATAGATGCCGCCGTCGGCTGTGGTGACCTCCAGTTGGGCCAGTACTGCAAGCCGGTTCCCGTAGAGGGCGCGCTTGTTTTCAAAGCCGAGCCGCCCGCGATACCAGCCGTTCCCGAGCAGCATTTCCAAAGTATTGGTACCAGTCCGCATCAACGCCGTGACGTCGTAGGCGTGGTAGCGAAGGCGGTGTTCGTAGGAGGTCCAGCCGGGAGCCAGGACGCTGTCGTCGATCCGGTGACCATTTAGGGTTGCGGTGTAAATTCCGTGGGCGGTTGCATAGAGGCGGGCCTTGCTGATGTCGGCGGGCACCTCCATTGAACCCGACAAAATGGGCGCGGGCATATCCTCCCCTCCTATGCCAACGGGGCTGACGAAACTCGCCGTCCAGTCCCCGGCATCGAGGAGTCCGGCTTCGACAACAGACGGCCCGCTCCATGCGCTCCAGTCTTGGCCGTGCGCAACCCGAACACGCACGCGCGCTTCTTCACGCGATACCAGCGCCGGCGCCGGCCACGGAACCAGAACCTGATCGTGGCTTACGATTCGGTAGACCTCCGCCTTGCCTTCACGGCTGATCTCAACCTCATAGGCAGTCTGTGAATAGTTGGCGTCGGCGTCCGGCACCGACCATGAGAGTCGGGGAGTCCCCGTTCCAATTCCGAGTACGGGACCCGTGTCGGTGCGGTGCTCAAAGCGGGGGGCCTCGGGAGCGGCAGCCATTGCCATGAAGTCTCCATTAGGGGTTGTTTTTGGTTGCGGACCTTCTGTGTCAAAGGTTCCACATTGATAGCCTGGAACTAAAAGCTGGGCGGAACCGAGGAGTTATCCGGATGTAATTGGCTGTTGGCCATCCGGTAGCGCATACCTGCGTCCAGGAGCTTGGGCTCAATCCAGACTTCGTAATTTTCTGCTGACGAATACAATTCCCGCTCATGCGCTCCGTCGGACGCTATCCAGAGCAGGCTTGAGTCTGGCATGGCTTCTTCGACGGTTCCAGAGCGGACAGTCGTGCCGTTGATTCTTATCTCCACCGGAGCACCAATGAGTCGGCTCCATTCCCTTTCGGGGTACTTGTACATCTGATTCTCTCTATAAGTTGCTCAAGTGGCTAAGTGCCGGCCGCCGGTTGATTCTTTGATCGGGAGCCTCAAGAAGCGGCAGGTGTTGAGGCAGCGCGCAGAACGGCATCCAAACGGTTCATCGGCGATGTCGAGTGCGTGTCATATGAGTAAAAGCCCTGACCGGATTTCGCACCCAACTCCCCTTGCACAACCCGGGACGAAATTTCCTCCGGAGCGGACGCCTCCACGCTGAGCAGCGGAAAGAGACGCCCTGTTACCGCCTGCCATATGTCGAGTCCTCCGCGGTCCATGACCTCAAAGGGACCGGCAAGCGCCCACCGGGGTCCGATGCCATGGACAACTGCTGCATCAATCTCTTCAGCGGACGCTATGCCGTTTCGAAGTAGCCACACAGCTTCACGAACAAGTGCCGCCTGCAACCGATTAGCGATAAAACCGTCAACTTCCCGGCTCAGGGGCACGACTACCTTGCCTGCCTCTTCAAGAAGCGCCCTGGTTATTGTCACTGCAGATGCAGCAGTCGTTGCGTGTGGCACCAACTCCACGAGCGGAACGACGTCTGCCGGGTGGAAGAAATGCGCTACGAGTATGGCCTCCGGGTGAACCAATCCCTCGGCCAGCTGACCGGGACGGAAGGTGGAAGTGTTGGATGCCACGGGAACTGCACCCGCCAAATCCTGAATTTGACGGAGAAGCGCCTGCTTGGCGCTCAATTGCTCAGAAATGGCCTCGAAAACGATTTCTGCACCCATGAGACAGGAAGACAGGTCTAAGCAGACTTCAATGCCCGGAAGTTCTGGCAGATTGGAAACCCGCTCATCGTAGATCCGTACGGAGCGCCCCATGCCCGCGAAGAGCCGGGCGATGGCGAGGCCCATGGTCCCCGCACCGATCACCGCAACACTGCTGATTGGGGGCTGGGCTAAGGCTTCGTTGGCCATCAGTACCTCTTTCGATGCTCAAGTCGGTGTCGTGCTTGGTTGTTTTAGTGCAAACCAATCTGGTTGCCCTCAGTTTTAGGCCCGCCCTTGACTGCGCATCGCCCGTAAACGCGTAAGAAGCAGGAAGCACTGCCCCGGGCACTCAGCTCAGCGCGCGCGACAACGCTTGCGTCACGGACCGACCTCGCTCCCAGTCCCCAGCCTGATTGGTGAAGTAAGCGAAGCCGACCTTGAAGTATGGGTCCGCGAACGCCACCTGTCCCAGGGCGCCGTCGTGGCCAAAGGAGTACTCCGTCAGATAAGGGGCCCAATGCGAGGGGATCATGACTCCGGCGCCAAAGCTCTGATACGGCGGCGGTCCTCCGAAGACTGGCGCGCCCATGCTACGCGGCTTGCGCAACTCGTCTACGGACGCATCCGAAAGTAAGCGAACCCCCTCGGTTTCCACAACGGAGGCAGAATAGATCTTCGCCACAGCATCAGCGGAAGCGAAACCATTGACGCCAGGCATCTCCGCGCGCCGGCTCTCGGCGGACTCCACCAGTTCAGGAAAACCAACTCCCGAGCCAAGATTCACAGCCCGCTCCAACCAATAGGTATTGGGGTTGGAAGTAACGGGGGCAGCGGGGCATGCCTCCGGCACAATTGAAGCGACCCTGTCGTCATATTCTTCAGGAAGCCCGATCCAGGCGTCGGCGGATAGAGGCCGCGCCATGTCTTGGGCGAATAGGCTGCCAAGAGATCGTCCCGTTGCAAGGAACGCGAGCTTTGCGGTCAGGGCGCCGTGGGTGATGTTGTGGTATTGATAGCCTTGGCCGGGTGTCCATAGTGGTTCCTGCGCGGCAAGAACATCCGCGGTTGCAATTGAGTCCAGGTAGACAGCCTTCGGCAAGGTCTCCCGTGGGGCAGAAAGGCCTGCCCTGTGAGCTAAAACGTTGCCGATAGATAGTTTTCCCTTGCCGTGGGCGGCGAACTCCGGCCAGAATTCGCCGATCTCCGTATCGTACCCAGGCATGATCCCGAGCTCTACCAGTCGAGCAATCACTAGAGAAGCCAGGCCTTTAGTAACCGAGGCAACAGGAATAAGCGTTTCGCTTGAGAACGGACGCATGCTTTCGTCGGCCGTGCCGGACGCCAGGGAGACGACCGGGGCTCCCTCCTTCCAGACTGAGAGGGCCGCGCCCGCACGTCGCCCGTCCGGAATAGTCGCAAAAAACGCTGAAGCAACGCCCTCGAAACCGGGCGCTACGTAGTTCGTATCGATTGCCATGACTTCCTTGCAGTAATTTCATTAATTTGAAGAGGCTGTCAATAATTAGAATGTTTAAATTCTATCCCGCCGTCACCGTCATTGGTCAACAGAGTCGAAATCCTCTGTCCGCCACTCGTCCTGCCATCTCAGCTCAGGAAAATCTCCGTCGAACGTAAAGGGCAGCCACACGTAGTCGGCTTGGGAAGTGTCGATGGCATTGAAATCTTCAGGTACGTCATCAGGAAGTGGAGTACCGGCAAATCGACGTTCAAACATGCCGCGCGCATCAGAATCTTCGGGACTGAGATCCGGACGCCACCTGTCGGCCATGGCAATGTAAAGGTCCGACTTGGTGGGGTGCTTGAAGACACAGCTGATCTGGCTCCGGAAGGACGTTTCGCTCGTATCCTCAACGTGGGGGTTGCCAAGAACCGTCCAGGGGCCGTGATAAGAGGGCGCGGAAGCGAGCTCCGAGGGGTTTGGGAAATACCCCGTTGTTCCTGAGGTGACCAGATAGTGCGTGCTCCCACGCTTGAAGTGCGCCGGCGCTTCCCGAACAGACGGTGGCGCCGGGTGGTGGAAATGCGTCGAGTAATACCCCGTGACTCCGGTGTAATCCTCGGTGAGGTCGGCACATATCATCTCGCTGTGTACGCGCTCAAAGTAGTAGTAGCCTTTCCCATCGCTTGGCCCAATGACCAGGTCGAAGTCGCCGGCGTTCATCCCGAGGGGCCGGACACCGCTTTCCACAATTTTGTATGGTCCCATGAAGGAATCGGCGGTCAGGATGGTGGACCGCTGGGCGTCGTCTCCCATAATTTTCAGCCAGCAGACGTACTTCTGGGATTGCCGGTTGAAGATGATGTGCGGGCGGTCCATGTAGCGGGCGGGATGCAGGGGCGACTCCTTATCGTCCTCGACGGGCGGGATGATCAGGCCCCTGTCTTCCCAGTTATAAAGATCCGTTGAGGAGTAGGCACGAACGCCCCAATGCCAGATGCCGCTTCCTGGCAGTGTGCGCTCTTTGTTTTCGCCGTACCAATAGAAGACCCCGTCCTCAATGTGCATCGACCCGCCGTGTGCCTGGATCCGGTTCCCGTTCGTGTCCAGCCAAGCCTGACCCGGCCTAATGCTGTTATATGTCGCGGTCATCAGTCTTTTCGTTGTTGATGTGATCAGAGGTCAAAATCGAAGCGGCACGTGGCAGTACCGATGGCGGTCCTGTAGGACTATGCAAAAAACCCGCGGCTGCGTCCGTCAATGAGAGCGTCGGACATAATGGCCAGTGTGTCGGTTACCCGTATGTCGTCAGAGGAGCTTCCCACCATGATGTCTACTTCTCCGGCTTCCACCCGCCACTGCATGTCGACGTCGAGAAAGGCCAGTTGGCTGATATCGAGATGGAATTCAACCTGGGCAGTCTGCCCCGGCTCGAGGTGGAGGCGGCGGAAGCCGGCGAGTTCCAGGACGGGCCTCGAAACCGTGGCGAACCGGTCACTGACGTACAGCTGTACGACCTCGGTCCCGGACCGGTCGCCGCTGTTCGTCACTGTAAGAGAGATGTTAACCGTATCGCCGCTTTCGACCTCATGCTTCGACAGGGTCAGGGACGAGTAGTCAAAGGTGGTGTAGGAGAGCCCGTGGCCAAAGAAGAATCGCGGCTCATGGGGCGCATCGACGTAACCAGGAAACCCAACGCTCTCTCCTTGGTTCCAAGCCGACCCGTGAGGGTGGTTGTAGTAGACCGGGACCTGGCCGGCGTTGCGTGCGATGCTGACCGGGAGCCGCCCGCTGGGATTATAAGCGCCGGTGAGGACATCCACTATCGCCTCGGCGCCGCCTTCGGCCGGACTCCAGGCTTCGAGGAGGGCAGCCAAATGAGTGTCTGCCGCGTCGCTGGACACCGGCCGACCGTCGAGGTGGACGCCGATTATCGGCTTGCCGAGCTTGGCGAGCTTGACGATCAGGTCGTCCTGACAGCGCGGCAGATTGATGTCCGTTGCATCAATGCCTTCACCCGTCGACGCGATGGAGGCCGTGCCGTGTTTGCCTCCGAGTGTTACGAGCACGACGTCGGCCCCCTCGGCAAGGGCGATGGCTTCGTCGTGTCCGGAGTCGTCGCCGCCGGCAATTGGGTACCCGTACGCCCAACTCACTTCCGTCTCGGGTAGCCGGACGCGAAGCTCGTCGAGGAGGCTGCGGATGCCGGGTTGCTGCTGCAGCAGCAGTTCCTCGAACGCCGGGCCCTCGGACGCCTCGATGGTGGTGCCTGGAACGGCGTTGGTAACGGTCTGATAATCTTCGCTGCTGGTGGTGAGACCGGCCATCGAGGAGTTGACGGCGAGTTTTCCCTCAGCCATGGAGTAGTGGGTGTAGCCACCGAAAAAGTATCGGGCAGTTGCCGCATGGCAGCCGATGACGGCAAGAGTCCGCACGTCCCGCCGCAACGGCAGTGTGCCATCATTCTGCAAGAGGACCAGAGATTCCCGTGCAGACTGGACAGCCACAGCCTTGTCCGCGGGCAACTGGAATGAAGCGTCCCGCTCGGCGGGGTACGGAGCGAAGGGTTGCTCAAAGAGCCCCATTCGAAACTTCGCGGAGAGAACGCGGTGAACTGCCCGGTCGAGGAGCGCAACGTCGGCGCGTCCGTCCTCGAACCACTCCCGCAGTTCGGGACCGAAGCCCTGGGGCACGTGGAGCTCAACGTCCATCCCCGCGCGCAGGGCAGCCAGACCGGCATGTGCCGGGGATTGCGCAACACGCTGAACCGTGTGAAGGTTTCCAACGGCGCCGTAGTCAGAGACCAGCAAGCCGTCAAAACCCATCTGTTCCCGCAGCACCGTCTTGAGAAGCCGGGCGGAGGCAGACACCGGCTCACCGCTGACAGAATTGTAGGAAGGCATGACACCCCGGAGTCCGGCGAGGGTAATCGCTGCCTGGAAGGGTTTGCCGTACAGCTCCATGAGGAGACGGTCGGGGACGTTGCAGTGCGCCCCGTGGATGCCACCCTCAGTGTGGTGCGATCCAACAAAGTGCTTGGCCACCGCGTCAGTACGACGACCTGACGCGTCTTCTCCCTGGAGCCCTTTGGTGTGAGCTACGCCCAGAGCGGCTGCAAGGGTAGGGTCCTCACCATATGTTTCACCCTGTCTCCCCATCCTCGGATCCCGGGAGACGTCCAGGACAGGCGCCAAGGTATGCGTGATGCCAACTGCCCGTTCCTGCCGGCCGACAATGTTACCAATCTCCCGCTCCAGGCCAATATTCCAGCCAGCGGCCCGTCCGAGGCCGGAGGGGAAGCTGGTTGCTCCCGGAAGATACGCACCGCAGAGCCCTTCCATGTGAAAAATCGCCGGGATCCCGTGCCCCGAGCCCTCCATGGCTTTCGTCTGGACGCTTCGCTGGAACGCGGTGACCTCATCCAGGGTGAGCGCGGATCTTGCCTCCAGGCACGACACCTCGCCGATGCCATTGGGGAATCGTTCAGGGAACTCTTCTGTCTGCGTGATGTCCATCGGGAAGTAGCAGGAGACCTGTGCCATCTTCTCGTCAAGGCTGAGCTTTCTCAGCAGCAGGTCAGCCCGGTCGCCTGCGGTCAACCGCTCGTCCATCCATGGCTTCGTTGCGTACGTGCTCATGCTCATGCCTAGGTCCTCCGTTTACCAGTGGTCATGCCCTGCGGAGAACGCTTGCGCCGCGGGCTGGAACGGCGGGCGTACCGCCGCGCCGGACGACAGGGCGCCGGACTTCGAGTGTCGCACTGCACGCTGTCTGTTCAACTTCGTGCACCACGTCGGCCGTCAACGACCTTCTTGAGCCTTGTTGACGAACCGGGTCCATCAATCCTAGGCTCGATGCAACAACTATTGCAATGGCATTTCAATAGATTGAACGAATAGATGCCCAAGGGCGGTACCGTCGGCGTCATAGGTGGCGCCGTCTCCCTACATAGTCTCAGGATTCCGGAGATTTTCTTGCCGCCTCTTTCCAGCCCGCAGGACCTCCGAACCGACGGGGAATTCTTTCCCCTGGGTATTGGGGAAGTTCCGTTGCTTTCATGGGCTCCAGTTTCTGGTCAGGAACAAGTCAGAATCGTCGTGATGGACGAAACGGAAACAGTCGTCAGCGATTCGGGAACCGTGGTTTCAAGAACGCCGCACCTGCGCGTTGACCTGCTGCTGCGGAGCCGGGCCAGCTACAAATGGAGGGTCCGCATTGCCGATGCGGATGGCCACTGGTCTCCGTGGAGCTTGTGGGCATTCTGGGAAACGCCGCTGCTTGACGATTCGGACTGGCAGGCGAAGTGGGTTTCGCGTTGGACGCCGGGGGAAACGCGTGTCATCACGTCGATTCACTCTGACACGGTCGACTGGATGGGACCGGGGAGCACCCTGGGTCAGTCATTTCACGCCACCGGTCCTGTCGCAGCAGTAAGCGCGTCGATCTTGACGGTGAAATCCCCTCAGATGTCATTGCCCGCATGCAACTGCGGGACAGCGCAGGTAATGTAGTTGCCCAGCGAGAGCTGGATGGAAGCTGGAACATCTGGGCGCGGTTCATGTGTTACCTCGAAGTAAGCCCGCCCTCGCCTCCTGGCACGTACACGTTGTCGATCACATGCGATCAAGGACGGCTTGGCTGGCGTAGAGCAACAGCAGCAGTGAGCCCTTATGACGATGATGGAGTGGCACCTCTCCCGGTTCTGGGCGAAGCAATGGAGAACGGCGTTTTAGCACCCGGAGTCCGCACCTTGGCCGTGGAAACGCTCCCCGCGCCTAACCCCGTACTAAGAACGAGCTTCAGCATCCCTGCAAGGGTGACTAAAGCCCGCCTCTATGCCGTAGGACTTGGCTACGGCGCGTTCAGCATCAATGGCCGCTCCCTCGGGAACGAACTGGAACCCGCTACGACAGACTTTTCAAAGACGGTGCTGTACAGAACCTATGACGTAACCGACGCTCTCCATAGTGGCGATAACACCCTCGAGGTGGAGCTTGGGCGTGGGTTCTTCTCCGCGAGGGGAGCAAGCATCTGGGGATGGCATGTAGCACCGTGGTCTCGAGAACCAATGGCAGTCGCTCAGCTGGAGTACGTGGATCAGGCAGGGAAGAGGCACATCATTTCCTCGGATTCACACTGGAAAGCCTCAACAGGGAAGATCAAGAGCGAGCTCCTGTATTCAGGTGAGGTCTGGCAGATGCAGGCTGAAGAGGAACCTGCTTGGGAACCCGTTGTCCTGGTTGATCCTCCAACCGGCACCCTGCGCCCGGCAGGGCTCCCGCCTGTCACGTTAGGATCAGCAAAGCCACCCGCATCAATGCACTATGCAGGGACGGCGAGAGTTTACGATTTCGCCGAAATGGTGGCTGGGCGGGTCCGATGCACGCTCAGCGTTCCGGGCGCCACCGAAGTCTGGGTGAAGTACGGCGAAACCCTTGATGACGGTGGTGCAGTATTTTGCGAGAACCAACTTGCGGCCGGCCCTATCCAGATGGACCGCCTGCTTTTTGATTCCTCCGCCGACCGTATCTGTTGGGAACCGAAGTTCAGCTACAAGGGCTACCGATACGTGTCGATCGAAGCTGCTGAATCAGTGACAGTGCACGACATTGTTTCGGTTCCCATGCACACTGATGTTCAACCCGTGGGTACCTTCGAATGTAATGAAGAAACTCTCAGTTGGCTTGGTCGCGCGTTGGCCAACACCTTCCTGAATAACCTGCACGGTATCCCTACGGACACTCCCGTTTACGAAAAAAACGGTTGGACAGCAGACGCCCACCTGGCAGCCGAAGCTCTGATCCACCACTTCGACCTGAAGTCGACCTTCAATAAGTGGCTGGATGACCACGCCGATGCTCAGGACGACGCCGGGGTCGTGCCAAATATCATTCCCACTCCAGGCTGGGGGCGGAACCCGGATCCGGCATGGAGCGCATCCGCTGTTTTGATTCCTTGGAACCTCTACTGGGAATACGGCGACATCAAGTTCTTGGAACGACACCACGAGATGGTAATCCGCTACGCGGACGCCATGTACGCCCTGTCCGAGGAGGGCATTTGGCGGCGTCCCAGCTATGGCGACTGGCTCGCCCCCGGTTATGAACGTGCCCCAGAGGGATCAGCGCCAACTGCCACAATGATGCTGTTGAAAGTCTTGTCGACAGCAGCGGATATTTCGACGGCGCTTGGTGAACATGGGATTGCGGAGAGTTTCAGCGCTCGAGCCTCGCTCGTCGGAACGGCGTATCATCAATCCTTCTTCAACAAAAACCTTGGATCTTACGGCACTGAGTCCTTTGGCTACCGCCAGACCATGAACGTGTTACCGCTGGCCTTCGGTGCCGTGCCGCAGCAACTCCGGGATACCGTTTTTCGCTCACTCGTCACCGATATCCTCGAGCGGACGGACGGGCACCTGGACTGCGGTGCCGTTGGGGCGAAGTACCTGCTTCCCGTGCTTTCGGGTGGGGGACGGGATGATCTTGCGCTCAGCGTCGCCACTCAAAACACCAGGCCAGGCTGGGGAGTCTGGCGCGAAGCCGGCGAGACTACGCTGCTTGAATCGTGGGACATTTCTGCAAGGTCTCACAACCACTACTTCCTGGGCAGTGCTGCGGCCTGGGTGCAGCAAAAAGTTGGAGGGCTTCGGTCCACAAGGCCGGGGTGGGAAGAGTTCGATGTCGCACCGGTCGCGGATCCCCGGCTAACGAGGGGGGCACTTTCGCACCTCACACCACGCGGGCAAGCAGCTATCAGCTGGACTCGGGAGGCCGGCACCTGGCTCCTGGACGTCACGGTTCCATGGGGCGCCACCGCCACGATCGGCGTCGGGGCAGCCGCGGGGACCAAACTCTCCGGGGGCTTCCACCGATTGGAATTTGAGGACGCCCCACCTGTCCTCTCCTCAACTATCTGAGCGTCCCAAAAATCAGTTTGCCTAGTCCGTAAGGCAATCCTGCGCCCAACAGTGGGCCGGCCCGTAGGGTAACTGCTGTCCCCAGCGATGGCCAGGGCAGTTACCGCGGCTGTATCTACTGACAATGGGCGAATGGCTTGTGCATCCGGTGGGCGCCCCTTTGTTCGTTGGACTGCTGGCACAGCATGGGCTTGAAGACCTGCATCTATCTAGGTTTGGCTCTCGGCCGTCCGCGAATTCAACTTCGCCGCGATGTACGCCAGCGTTTCAGCCGTGTCCTTCGTTGCGGATCGTATTCCTGTGTTCCTGTTCAACGCATCGGACGACGCTAACTGGTCCACGCTTTGGAGGGCCTCTCCCCCACCTTCATATATCCCGCTTACGTCCCCGATGGACCGTCATTTTTCCGCTTGGACAACGGGCACCTGATCATGCTGAGGTCCAACTCTGGGGAGCATGATCACGCAGTGGGGATTGCGCACCACGGGGAATGTCATAGCCCCGGACACAGGAGGAGTCGGCGCGGGGATACGCTCATGTGGCTTCCAATGTGATGGATGGCGCGCCCTCTCCGACCCCGCACCATTCTTTTGTGTGCCGCCTCGGCGCTATGCCCAGAAGGCCCAAAGCATTGTGCACGCGCCACCGCTCACTTATTGTTAATTATTGGAAGTGAATTCCAATAGACAGAATAAGCGCTTGGGACGCGACCACGTATAGGGGACAAAGGGGTGCCATGTCGTTATTTTTTAGGGCTGAACGGGTAGGACCGCCTGCTTCATCAAGCAGGCAGTTGGCGGTGAAGTCCAAGGTGCTGCGCTCTGTAGCTGCTCTCGGCGCTATCGCTTTGGGCGGCGGTTTGATTACCGCTGCACCCGTTGCAGCGGCAGCGAACAATTGCCAGTATCTGAGCACGGCTCCAGTGGGCGATGTCGAGCCGCCTATGGCGGTGGACGGGACATGTACGGATCCGGACTACAACGTGGACACGTTGGTGATTGATAGCCAGCTGCAACTTGTTCACACGGATGCCAGCGGAAAGACAATTCCGTACCTTGAGGTCAAGGGACACTTCCCCGCGACGAACACCCGCGAAACCCTGCCCCCCGGTGTGTACCAGAGCGCAACCCTGAACCAGCACGACATCACATGGAGATTCCCGGCCAAGGAATTTTGGCAGAACCGTTCCTTCCAGCAGACCTATCCCATTCCAGGCACCGCTTCCCTTGACCTTAACGAAGTCGACCTCGGCTTCGCTTTTACCCATGGGGCCTTCACAGTGAAAGTCAATCCGGGGAACCCAAACGGGGGCTATCGCGTCAACGCGGCCGCGACGAAGCTGGCCAAAAATTATGCCAACCAGCTCTACGGAAACAGCAATCCCATCAATAGCTACCTTTGGGGGCAAAGCGGCGGATCTGTGCAGGCAATGGGCGCCGCTGAGGGCACAACCGGGGTGTGGGCCGGGGTGATACCGTGCGTTATCGCTACCACTGGTCTGATCATGCACTCCTTCCAGTGGCAGGCCCTCTATGCGCTGGCAGTCCCCTTGGACAAGCGCTCGGAGGTTCGTCAAGCCGCTGAAGTGGGAAGTGGCCGCAGCATCTACGACGGACTCGACACCGAGCAGCGCTCGGTACTTGATGAGCTTCTCAAGGGAGGCTTTCCCCGCGCAGGTTTGGGAACCGCGCTGACCGCTGATCTGGTGACCGGCGATCAAGTTCCCGTCGGTGACGCCACCGTCGGCTCAGCCGTGGGGCCCTTCCCGGGCGTGGCTGGCCCCAGCCTGGTGTTCGGCCCGGGCGCGGAGAACATCCGAGCCCTCGATCCTACCTACGAGGACGATTTCTGGTCAAAGCCCGGCTACGCAGGCGCCAACCCGCCGAACTACCTCAAAGCCGCAAAAGTGGACGGATACTCCACGATCACCGGAATCATCCGTGATGCACAGGGGGTGCCCACGGCGCTGAAATTTGATCCCGCGACCGTTCCTGCCCTAGGCTCGATCGGCGCTTCCAACCTGCAGTACTACGTCTACGACGCCGACGGCACCACACGCACCATCGACACCACCGATCCTGCCAACCCGAGGTTCAACCTGACGGGCATCCTGGACACCACTACCAGCACCCTGACGCTTCCGGCGAACACCAATGCCTTCACCGCCACCACCCCCAACAGCAAGGTTCTCCTTGACGCCCTGGATGTGGGAGACAAGATCAGGGTAAACAACCGGTTCTTCCTCTCCCAGGTCTACTACCCGCGACACTCCGTACTGAACAACGGCAACCCAGCCTACAACCAGTACAAAGACACCAACGGAAAACCGATATATCCCCAACGCGACGTCCAATTCGCACCCATCAGCAGTGCCGGGGCCATGGGCGGGATCACGGAAACCGGCAACATCAAGACCAAGGTCATGGTCATGGAGAACCTGGCGGACGCCAATTCCTACCCCTACGTCGCCGGGTTCTACAACCAGCAGGTCCAAAAGACTCTCGGTAAGCGCAAGGCTGACGAGATGTTCCGGGTCTACTACCAGGAGCACGGCGGACATTCGAACACCGGCATCGTTCAGGGCATCTTCAATCAGATGGTCCTCGACCTTGTCGACTGGGCCGAAAAGGGCATAACCCCAAAGCCCTCCTCGAACTACACCATCGATCCAATGAATCAGATTGTCCAACCGGTCAGTGCCGTCGACCGCAAGGGCCTCCAACCGGTGATCAACCTTTCTGCAAACGGCGGAGACCGTGCTGAGGCGGGTCTCCTCCAACCGGTCAACCTCTCAGCCACAATCGAAATGCCGCCGACGACAGGAAAAATTCTCCAGTACAACTGGACCATTGAGCGCCAAGGCATTCCGGCCATCAACGAACCGGCAACCGTCCTAGCCACTCCCAATGAAAAAGTTACCGTTAGCCGGCCAATGGTTTTCTCCGTGCCGGGAGAATACGTCGTCAGCCTGAACACCACAGGTGACCGCAACGGAACCTCGGGAACTAGTACACCAATGCAAAACCTCGACCGCGTCCGCGTAGTCGTGCGCTGACCGGAGGCGGGCGTTCGGTCGACCGAACGCCCGCCAAAACCGTTCGCCTTCACGCCCTAAATATGGGCTCATAGCTCAACTGAGTCAGTGCGTTAGTGCATAGCGACTCAAAGAAGACCTCTTACTCTTAGGTCGGTGTTTATCACACACGCCAACCTAAGAGGTCTTCAGTATTGGTTCGTGAGGTTAAAAGGGTCTGTCAGATTAACGGTGGGTCTGGCCTGGCTTGTGGTTAGTTGATTCTTCCCTCGAATGCGATCGCGAACGCGTTCAATGCCGGCTTCCACCTCGTGGCCCATCGTGCCCGGCCCTGCCCTGTGGGGTCAAGGGACCGGGTCACGAGGTAGAGGCATTTCAGCGCCGCGGCATCGTTCGGGAAATGGCCCCTCGCCCGTACCGCGCGGCGGTAACGGGCGTTGAGGGATTCGATCGCGTTTGTCGAGCAGATCACCCGGCGGATCTCGGCGTCCCAGTCAAGGAACGGGGCGAACTCTGACCAGGCGTTGCGCCAGAGCCGCCCGATCGCCGGGTACTTCGTGCCCCATTTGACCTCGAATTCCCCGAACCGTTCACGGGCTGCCGCCTCGGTCGGGGCGGTGTAGACGGGCTTGAGGTCCCGGGAGAGCTCGTCCCAGTGCTGGCGGGGCGCGTAGCGGAAAGTGTTGCGGATCAGATGGATCACGCACGTCTGGACGGTGGCCTGCTCCCACACCGTCGTGATCGCCTCGGGCAGGCCCTTAAGCCCGTCGCAGACCGCGATGCATACGTCCTCCACGCCGCGGTTCTTGATTTCGGTCAGAACCCCGAGCCAGTACTTCGCGCCTTCACCGCCGTCTCCTGCCCAGATTCCGAGAATCTCGCGTTCGCCGTTCACGGTGACGCCCAGGACGACGTAGAAGGGCTTATTACGCACCTGCCCGTCTCGGACCTTGACGTGGATGGCGTCGATGAAGACCACCGGGTAGACGCGGTCCAGGGGCCGGTTGGTCCATTCGGCCATCTCCTCCGAGACCTTCTCGGTGATCCGGCTGATGGTGTCCTTGGAGACGGTGGCGCCGTAGACGTCATCGAAGTGCGCTGCGATCTCTCCGGTCGTGAGGCCACGGGCGGTCAGGGACAGGACGACCTCGTCGATCCCGTCCAGGCGGCGCTGGCGCTTCTTTACGATCTGCGGCTCGAAGCTGCCCTCACGGTCCCTGGGAACATCGATCTCAACGGGGCCGACCTCTGTGAACATGGTCTTGGACCGGGTCCCGTTGCGCACATTCCCGTTCTCGGCCGTCCCGTGCCTCTCGTGGCCGAGGTGCTCGGCAATCTCCGCCTCCAGCGCGGTCTCGAGCACGTTCTTCGTCAGCCCTGCCAGCAGCCCACCCGGGCCCAGCAGGCTCACGCCCTGCTCGCGCGCCTGCTCCAGCAGCGCCTCTGCGAGCTCCTTCTGATCAATGATCTCTCCCGTCATGGGATCGATCATCTCTGCGGTCTCGGTCATAGCCTTGCCTTTCGGTCAGGCCACGCCGTTCCCACCGTTTTTCTTACAGTCCCGGTTAAAAATCTCCGGCCTGACCAACGGCATGGCAGCCGGCCCGGCACTCGGGAGAAAAATGTTCTTGCCCAGCCGGTTGAGCATCGGCAAGATCGACTGGATTTGGCGCAGGGGTGGGGTGAGCGCCCGAACGGGGCCCAGGATCCTGGCCGGGGCCGCGATGCCGCGACTATGTAATCTGCATCCAGTGACCGGGAAAACGGAACCCTGCTTGCAGGGTTACAGTCCACCGGCACCAACACGACACTCTTGGAGACGTAATCCATATAGAGTCTCGGGCGTGGCCCGTGGCGGGGTTGCAGACGGCTTGCTTCGGGTCGGTTTCCAAAACGTGCAGGTAGCAGTTGATTGTTACCCCCGTTTTGCCTAAGCCGAGGTCACGCCGGACGAGAAGGGGGGATCTGTGTGCCGGTTTCCTCACCTGGGCGGCAGCGGCTGCTGCAACCCATGGCGCACGCGGGGTCATGGCAAACAACGCGTTCGGCTTCGGTGGCAAGACGGCAAGGCAGAGCGCTGCAACCGCATCTTTAGGAAGGCTGGCGTACCGGCGACCCTTCACCTTGGACCAAGACCGAACAAATGCCCTGAGGTCATGGTTGGACTGCTACAACAACCACCCGTCTTCGCTGCAGCCTGACAGGGAAACTGCCATCAGCACGTGCAGCCAACCTAATGTCTGAGTACACGTGGCTAACAGATTGACTAGGCCTTGGTACGCCTGCAGCTGACCACCGCCTGTGCAGGAGGTCGATTCAACTCTGGACGCCGTCTGCACTTATTAACGGGTGTGCTCCACTAACGATCCGGGACCGGTCAGGGGGGGTGAAAGACCCGGCGGCGGGTCCTGCTGAAAAAGTTCCGGTACACACTTGCCTGGAGTTTGTAATGCCCGTAATTCAAGACCATCGTGACCGTGGATCAGTCGTCTTCCGCCTCCGCAGTCCATCCAAAGCCAAACAGCGGATCCATCCGGCATGCTCATATCGACAACGCCGCTGCCTACTACCAAGCCGTCCTCCATGATTTCGGCCCGCGTTCCAGGGCTCAGATCTCCCGGCAGGTACGGGCCAATACGGCGCCCCGTCCTTGGAGCCTCGACACGCGTCGCGGTAGTGTCAGGCACCGTAGCCGGCGTGACGCCATCCGGGACTGAACTGCTTAATTTTGCGCGCTTTCCACGCCTGAGCTTAACCGCTGCTTCAGAACGTTGGAAGTTCAAATCAGCGATAGCCTGCTCGACCCTCTCCCGGGTAGTGGGGGCAACTCGGTAGGGATGATTCAGTACGTTGGAAACGGTCGTGATCCCTACCCCAGCGGCCCAGGCCACATCGGACATCCTGGCTTCGACTTTCATTCCGTATCCCTCCCGCCTTGGTCAGGATGGCTCTTTTCGGCACATCCCACGGGGCTTCCCTCCTTAAGAGTTTCCACGAAAAAATCGAGCGAGCGGCTGACTTCGTTTATGGTAGGGCCGTGGTTGAGATGACCGTGCGGCATTCCTGCCGCCATGTAGGTTTCAACCGGTACACCCACTTCAGAGAGCTGCGTGACGATGAGCTCGGCGGACGGCCGCAGATCGTCGAGTTCTGAAATCAACACCCGTGTCAGAGGCAAACCAGAGAGATCGGCCGCACCCGGCATCGCTTCGATCGGCAGATTCGAAATCCGGCCCACATAGTTCCGGACCACACCTGCGATGGATTCAGGAGTGAAGCGCATCAAGGCAGGCAGCCTCTGCATTTCCAAGGCTGTCACAATGTCGAGAGCGGGGACGGGGAAATGAAGGCAGGGATATGCGAGCAGCAACTCAGACGGCTGCACCGAACCGAATCGACGGAGCCTCAAGGCAGTTGACAGAGCGATGGCCGCTCCAGCGCTCGCACCGCCCAATGCCATGGGACCGAGGCCCGCCTCGGGTAGTGCCGTCAGCCAGGACCATACCGCTTCAGCGTCGTCCACTGGCGCCGGGTAGCGGATGCCGTTAGTGGCCAGGCGGTAGTCAACGGAAACGACTAACGCATCGGCTCTATATGAGATTTCGGCAGAGACCATGTGGGCTTCGGGCATGTCCAGATCCCCATAAGCGAATCCACCTCCGTGCAACCACATCACACAAGAACGAATTGGCCTTAGTGGACGGTAGATGCGGACCGGTATTTGCCCTGCCTTGCCAGCCACAGAGGTGTCCTCCACCTCGATGTCCGGAACTGCCCATTGCTCGGCTGCCACGAAGTGTTGCGCCAAGCGTGAGTGCAGGGCGGGATCGGTCAATTCCTCAGGTGCCAGCCCACGCAAGAATTCGACCCCTGAATTGAAGTAAGGATCAAGTGGCATAATTCCGCCCCTGTCTAGTTCGTAGCATTGCATGTGGAGGTTGGCTATGCCAGGGTCCTTGCCAAGGCCCGTATGACGGACTGCCCGCGTTCGAAGTCGCCCATGCGGTTTGTCACATAGGCGAAGCCGATTTTTGCCGTGGGGTCGGCAAAGGCTATTTGACCGCCTGCTCCGTCGTGACCGAATGATTTGGGAGAGAGGTATCTTTCCCAATCCGAGGGAATCATGACGCCTGCCCCCCACGCCTGATAAGGCGGGTCACCGAAGAAGTATGAGGGACCTCCGCTCCTCGGGGCGCTGAGATGACTTACCGTTTCGTCGCTGATCAGGCGGACTCCGTCTGTTTCCGTTACGGTCGCGGACCAGATTTTTGCTAGGCCGCGGACAGTGGAGATGCCGCCGGCTCCCGGCAGTTCAAGCTTATGGACCTCTGGCCGGTTGTATACGTTCGGGCCTATTGGGCCGTTGAGATTCGCCGCGCGTTCTATCCAGTACCTGTCATGGCGCTGTTGATCGCTGAGGGTGGACGTGTCCGGCTCCTCCTGTGGATCTTCAACGAGATGGCTTACCCGCGCCTCTTCAGATTCTGGAAGACCTATCCAGGCATCAGCGTGCAATGGCCGGGCGATAAGTTCAGCAAAGGTCTTTCCTATAGACCGGCCAGCTCCGAGTAGCACCATCTTCGCGGTAAGTGCACCGTGGCTCACGGTGTGGTATTGATGATTTGCGCCCGGGCTCCAAAGCGGCTTCTGGGCTGCCAGGATGTCCGCAAGAGCCAGACTGTTCCAGGCCACATGTGGCGGAACATCCTCGCGCGTGGCGGAAAGTCCAGCGCGGTGCCCCAGTGCATCTCCAATGCTTACTTGCTCTTTGCCATGAACTGCAAACTCAGGCCACAGCTGTGCCACGGGGGTCTCAAGCGAAGGAATTTGCCCGCGCTCAGTCAGCATTCCGACGAGGATGGAGGCAAGGCCCTTGGTACAAGAGAAAACTACCGACAGTGTGTCAGGAGCAAATTCGCGACCGGTGCGATAATCAGCAACTCCACCCGAAAGTTCAATCACTTGCAGGCCGTCTTTCCAAACCGGAGAGTCCGGCACCGCTTCGCTGGTCGTCCGGTACCGTGGCGAAAAAAGCGTCGGCTACCGCCTCGTAGCCCAAAGCCACAATACCCGCTCGCTTCGTCATGAATATCCTTTCACTGGCCGTTCCCCGTCGTGATCACCCTTCCTGACCAGATCCAACCCGCGAATGAACGGTGCCATCCTCCTGGTCCACGATCAGGTGCGGGCCATTCGGCGTCACGCTGGAACTTTCTGCATGCCGCTAAAAGCGGGGGATTAGAGCTTGTAAGATTTGGGAAAGCACCGATCGGGCCACGCATATGCGGGGCCCGATCGGCGGTGTGCGCTTATTTCTTGTAGACCGAGTCCAGCTTTTCGGCGACTTGGCGAGGCGTGGTGTCTCCGAGGATCAGCGACTGGATGGTCTGATTGAGTTGGGCCTGGACCTCGGCCTGTACGGCGCCGAGCGGTGCGTAGGCGCCGCGTTCAACAAGATCAGCGAACGTGGCGAGTTCCGCCGGAGCCGTGTAGGCATCGTTCGGGAGCACGGGAACAGAGGAGAAGCCCTTGGCGTAGGTTGCTGATGGGTCAGCCTCGCCCATGAATGCGAGGAACGCCTGCGCGGCCGTAGGGTTTTTCGCCTTCGCGTTGATCGTATTGACAAAGCCGGGCAGCGCGACGACTTTCGTGTCTGCCGCATTGTTCGTCGCCGGTACGGGCGCTACTTCGAAGCTGGTGCCAGGTGCGGCTGTCTTTATCGGAGCGAGCGCTGCGCCGACGTCTACGGTGCCAAGCGCGCTGCCCTTTGCCACTTCCTGGCCGGCCTGGTCGCGGGATCGGCCGAGCGCGCCCTCACCGAAGCAGCCGAGGTCGCCCATCTTTTTGTAAATTTCGAACTGGTCGACCCACTTGGAATCAGCGTACGTCTTTTTACCGGCGGCGAGGTCGGCGTCAAACTGCGCCGGGTCGGGTTCCAGAGTTCCAAGCTGGCTATAGGTCAACATCTGCGGCCCGGCAGGATCTCCGAGGCCGAGTGAATAGGCGTAGATGCCCTTGTCCTTCGCGGCGGTGCAGAGCTGATAGACCTCGTCCAGGGTCGTCGGAATCTTCAAGCCGAGCTCATCAAGTTTGGTCTTGTTGTAGATCCCGGAGAGGGGCTGAAGAGCTCCGGGGTAGGCAAACGTTTTGTCTTCGTAGTTCGCCGATGGCTGCCAGGCTTCCGGGACATCCTTCGTCCAGGGCGCGTCGAGCGGAGCGATGCGGCCGGAGGCGGCCAGCGAGACGACGGTGTCACCGGCGTCCGTTTTCGTGCCGCCGGGGAATGAGGTCAGGATGTCAGGGGCCGTGCCGCCCTGCAGCTGCGTCATGGTCAGAGCGCCGATGTCGCCACCTTGGTAGTCGAACTGCACATCGACGTTCGGGTACTTCTTTTCGAAGTCCGCCGCGATCTGCTCATAGGTGTCCTTGAAGGTCGAGAAGAACAGACCGGTCAGGGTGCCGCTGGGCTCGCCGCCGCTGGCCTGGCTATTTGGTGCGGTGTTACCGGAGCCGCCGGCGCATCCTGCAAGGGCGATTGCCGTGAGGGTAGCGATGGCGGCCGTGGTAACGCGGTTGTGGATCTTCATCGATCGTTCTCTTTCTGTGGAGTGGGTGCAATGAAAAGTGGTGCAGTGATTGGTGGAACTATCCGGTGATGGCACCGGGCCTTATGCGCGGGCGGCGTGGGGATCATCGATCATCCCTTCAGTCCGCCGGCGAATCCCTGGATTACGTACCGCTGGAATAGCAGGTAGAGCGTCAGGACTGGGACCATCGAGATCAGCAAGGACGCGAAAATGAGTGGCCAGTTCGTGGTGTATTGCCCGACGAACTGAAAAATCGCCATGGGGATGGTCACCTGACCGCTGCCCGCAAGGTAGATCAGGGGCGTGAAGAAGTCGTTCCACACCCCGACGCTATTGAGGATGATACAGGTGCCAAGAGCCGGGCGAAGCAGCGGGACGACCACATGCCAGAAGGCCATGAGTGGACCGCACCCGTCGATCTGGGCGGCTTCCTCATATTCGAGTGGGATGCTTGCTCTCAAGAAGGTGGTTATCAGGAAGACTGTAAACGGCAACTGCACGCCGCTGTAGACAATAACGAGCGCCCACACCGTGCCAAGAAGACCCAAGTCCCGCATCTGGATATAGAGAGGTATGAGTGCCAGCTGGAACGGTAGCAGCAAGCCGATCATGAAGAAGTAGAAAGTGCCGGAGGACAAACGCGAGGTCGACCTGGCCAGCGGGTACGAGGCCATTGTTCCAATTACGAGCACCACCAGGCACGAGATCGTGGTCACGATCAGGCTGGTAACGACTGATCCCGGCAGGGACGAAGTGTTCCAGGCAGTGACGAAGTTATCCAACGTCGGGCGTGAACTCGGGATGATTGGCGATGTTAGGTCGTCAGCGGGTCGGATCGACAGGTTGATGAGGATGTAGACCGGGAGAAGGAAAATGAGAGTCGCCCCGTAGGCGGTGAAGTTGGCACCGAAACGGTTCCAGAGGCCTGTTGTTTTCATGAATTACGCTCCTGGCGGCGGAGGACCGAGAACTGAATGACAGAGAGGATCGCGATGCCGACTGCGAGAAGAAGTGCGAGAGCGGCCGAACGTCCGTAGTCGGCGTACTGGGAGAAATAGGCGTAAATGAGCGTTGCGATAGTCTGCGTCTGATTGCCCGGCCCGCCGTTGGTAAGCGAGAAAATCTGGTCGAAAATCTTCAGTCCGCCGATGAGTCCGAGCATGAGGTTGATGGTGATCGCCGGGGCGAGCAGCGGACGCACTACAAACCAAAACCTCTTCCAATACCCTGCACCGTCAAGGGCAGCTGCCTCCTCGAGTTCAACCGGAACCCCTTGGAGTCCGGCGAGGTAGATCACCATGTTTCCACCGATGGACTGCCAAAGAACGGTGACGATGATGATAACCATCGCCGTGGTTGGGTTGCCTAGAAAATCGACGGGCTTCTGACCGAGAGCGTCCAGGACCTGGTTGACTCCACCTACACCGGGTGGACCGAAAATGTACTTGAACAGGTAGCCCACAACGAGCGACGAGACGACCATCGGGGCGAAAACAATAGTGCGCAGCACGTTGCGTCCGAACACTCGTCCGTTGAACAAAAGCGCGAGGGCTAAACCGATGACGTTCTGTAGAACCACGACAACGAAGGCCAACTGCAGCGTACGGAACACTGCGGGGCCGGCGTCCGAGGTGAAAATGCGGGTGAAGTTCTCAAGTCCCGTAAAATTTGGAGCGCCCACGGTAGCGAACGACCAATCAGTGAAAGCGCCGTGCAAACCCTGAACGGTAGGTACAACAACCACGTAGAGGTAAACAGCAGCGCCCGGCAGAACCAACCACCAAAGCTGGCGTCCTACAGAACGAATACGGCGGCGTTTGCGAGGAGAATTCGCTAGCTCCTTACCCACCGGCGGCACCCCGCTACGCGTGGGAACCTCGACACCACTGGACGACATGACACTCCTTCGTGCTCCTGTGTGATTTCGCAGCTGCCGAGACTGGATGCTTCGGCCTGGCTAAGGCGAATCGCGTAAAAAGCTCTGTTTTGCGTTATCTAAAAAATGGCTGAAACGTATCAATAAATGAAATAATCTTTTGTCCAAATAAAAAATGGATTCAAGTGGGCGTAAATCCCGTCTGGTACAGGACTTGTCGGTTTTATTCAGTTGCCAGGTGTTGCCCTGCGGTGCTCCACGGGTCATCCGTACCGCCGCTTGTGAGGCGATCTGCTGATCGTGTTCATTCCGCTTATTGGAGTATAGTTCCAACCAGCTGAAAATGGCTACCCCGCAAAGCGAGTTTTTCAAGCAGAATGCCTGAAGTTTTGGATCACCAGGACAGGGCTCCAATGCGGCGACACTGCCGTCTTGCGCAGATCGTCTTTGTTGCTACTGCCCCGCCTCCCCTGGAGGACTTATTCCAGATATGAGCGTGCTGACGCCCCAGTTTTGCCGGAGACTGATCGCCGCCAGAACCACAACTCAAGCGATGGATGTGCAGCCTACAAATGATCATCCAGGTGCCTAACAGCCGCCCCCGCTGGGCCTGGCGGATAAGTGGCCGTCCCTCTATCGGCTAGTAGGTGGCGCGACCACCAGAGATGTCGTAAACGGCACCTGTTGAGAAGCTGCATTTGTCTGATGCCAGCCACGCCACAAGCTCGGCAACCTCCTCGGGACGGCCCACCCGCCTCATCGGGATCAAACTGGTGATGTGCTCCAGAACTGCAGGGTCCGTGGAGGTGTTCATGGGCGTGGCCACAACAGCCGGAGCGATGGCATTGACCAGTACTCCGCATCTTGCCAGATCTTTTCCCATAGTCTTGGTTAGCCCAATGACCGCGGCCTTGGTCGCTGAGTAGGCGACCATATTAGGGTTTCCGTCCTTTCCTGCCATGCTGGCGAAGTTGATGATACGTCCCCATCGCTTCTCGGCCATGGCGGGGGCAAAAGCCCGGCAGAGGTTGAAGGTGCCATCAACATTGACGGCGAAGGTGCGTTTCCAGTCCTCATCGCTCACTTCCCAGAAGGGCATGTTCGGACCCACGATGCCGGCGCTGTTGATGAGTATGTCGACAGGTCCGATAGCATCAGTGGCACGTCCAACCGCTGCGGAATCGGCGATGTCCAGAACGACGTCGGCTCCCTTATTGATGTCGACAGTGATGATCTCGATGCCGTCGGCCGCCAGGCGTTCTGCGCAGGCTGCGCCGAGGCCGCTGATGCCTCCTGTAATGACTGCTTTGCGCGCCATGATTCGTCCTTTGTCTGGAACCTCTGCCCGGGCAGGGGTCACTTTGTTGTTGTTTTTGAGGTTGTTGATGCCAAGAGTTCGAGTATGTGGCGGTATTCGTGCCCGGTTGCCCGGGTCATGCCGATCTCGCACGTTCTGTTGACAGATGCATAGGCATCGAAAGGGCGCGCATTGATGGAGCGCGCTTGCCTTGCGGTAGCGGAGGCGGTGAGTTCAGGGCGGAGCATGCCCCTGTCCCCGGCAAAGGCGCAGCAGCCCCAGTCGTCTGAAATGACTACTTCGTCAGCCACCGCTGCTGCCACACGGGCCAACGCAGGGTTAAGGCCCATGCGTGTCGATGAGCACGTCGGGTGTAATGACAGGCTGGACAATGGGCTGCCCTTCGGCAGATGCGGGAGCACGTGTTCATCGACGAAGGCCACCGCGTCCAGGGTGCGGAGGCGGGGTTCTTCTCCCATTGCGGCGAGGAGCCTTTCGAGCCCCTCGGTACAGGATGCCGCGTCACACACTATAGGCAACTCACCGTTGCGGGTCGCCTCGAGCAGCACCGGCACCACCTTTTCGCGCATTACGTCGTATCCGTCCGTCATGCCCTTCGACTTCCAGGGCGTGCCGCAGCACAGATCGGTGATAGCGACCGGAACCGCGACTTCGACCCCTGCACGGCTGCAGAGCTCCAGGAATGCAGGTGTCACTCCTTGGCTCCCGGATGCTGGACCGAACATCGTGCTGATGCATGCGGCAAGGTAAACCGCTTTCGGTTCCGTTGCAGCCAGAGGGCGGCGAACAGACCCCCCGGCGGGCAGGTCCGCGTCCCATCTCGGTATCTGCTCGCGGCCGATGGCAATCCTTGCTGCTTCGGAGGCCCCGGTTACCAGCGGCGGCGGGAGATGTTTGACTGCTGTCAGGGCCAAACCGCCAAGTTTGGAAACAGCTCCCCAATTCCCGGCAGCTGCTTTCCAAGCCGTCTGCTCAACGCGAGAACGGCCTTCCGAGCGCAGGCGTTTAACCAGCTCGCCCGTGTCAATCAGGACGGGGCAGGCGGTCTGGCACATGCCGTCCACAGCGCAGGTATCAATCCCGCCGTATTGATATTCCTTTTCCAGCTGTGCTTTCAGCTGGCTCTGGCCTTGTAGTTCTGCGCGGGCAATTTCGCGGCGTAGAACTATTCGTTGTCGTGGTGTGAGGGTTATGTCTTTGCTGGGACAGACGGGCTCGCAGTAGCCACACTCGACACAGCGGTCAACTTCTTTTTCCACCGGCGGGGAGGTCTTGAGATGCGAGAGGTGAAACGTTGGGTCATCGTTAAGAACGATGCCCGGGTTGAGGATGCCTTCTGGGTCGAAGAGGGTTTTGATGTCCCGCATGAATTGATACAGCTGTTCCCCATATTGACGGCGGACGAAAGGAGCCATGATCCGGCCCGTTCCATGTTCGGCCTTTAGGGTTCCCCCGTTCGACAGCACCAGGTCAACCATTTCTTCAGTGAAATCGGCGTATCGCTGAAGGGTTGAACCTTCGCCGTGCTCTTCGAGCCTTTCATTGAGCAGGAAGTGAATGTTGCCGTCCTTTGCGTGCCCGAAGATCACGGCGCTGTCATACCCGTACTTCTCGAAGAGCGCGACCAGCCCTTGACAGGTGGGCAAAAGTTTGGCGACTGGGACGGCGATGTCCTCCAACAGTGCTGTCGTTCCTGATGGCCGATTTCCAGCCACGCTCGCGTACAGGCCTTTTCGGATATTCCAGAGAGCGGCGCGGCGCTGGGTGTCAGTTGTCAGCCGGGCCGGGATTTCCAAGGGAAGGGCCGCAAGTAAAGCTTCGCTACCGGCTATTGCCTCTTGGAGATTCGCTTGGCTTTCCTCTTGAAACTCGACCAGCAACGCGGCATGACCTTGTACCCGGAGTTGTTGGAGCTCTTCATCTGCTCCCGGGTCCTGCTGGGCTACCAGCAGTGATGTGGAGTCCAGCAACTCTATGGTGGCGAAACCAGCCTCGACCAATGCCGGGAGCGAGACGGTAGCGTCTGCCAAACTTCGGAAATACAGCAGGCCGGTGGCTGCGTGCGGCTTCAGGGCAATGGTGCGAAATGTCGCTTGTGCGATGAAGGCAAGGGTTCCTTCACTTCCCACGGCGAGATGCAAGAGGATGTCCACCGGGTCATCAAAGTCCAGGAATGAGTTCATCCCATATCCCATGGTGTTTTTGATGGCGTATAGCTCTTTAATCCGACTGACGTGGCCAGGGTCGCTTCTGATCTGGTCCCGGAGGCGCAAAAGGCCGGAGTATAGTTCAGGTTCTGCATTCCGGAGGGCCCTATCGGCGTCAGGAGCCGCCGTATCGACTACGGTCCCGCTTGCCAGCACCAGGATTGCGGAGTCCAGCGTGTGGTATGCGTTGTTCTCGGTTCCGCAGGCCATGCCGCTCGAATTGTTCGCCACTATACCGCCAACTGTGCAGGCAGACTCGCTGGCGGGGTCCGGTCCCAGCTTCCGCCCATGGACGGCTAGCCTGGCATTCACCTGCCGCACGGTCGCACCGGGTTCGCACCTTATCCGCGCCCCGCTTTCGAGGACCGTGAGACCGCGGAAGTTACTCCGGGTGTCGACAAGGACGCCATCGGTTGACGACTGGCCGCTGAGACTGGTGCCGCCTGACCTGAAAGTCAGTGGTACAGCGTGGAGCGACGAGGCCTTGAACAGGTCTCCAACTTCGTGGGCTGATGCAGGTGTGACCACGGCCAGCGGTGTCAGGAGGTAATGCGACGCATCATGGGCATACGCGAGCCGGTCCGATATCCGTGCACGCACCTTCCCCTGAACCGCACGATCTAATGATTTCAGTAGCGCTCTTTCCGCCTTGGACGGGGGCTCCAGCACAGACTTAGTGGGATTCACGGGACACCTCAGGGCCAGATGCGCCAGTCAGGAAATCAAGGTCGACCCCGGTGTCAGCCTGGAGAACGTGGTCTACATAGAGCCGTTCCCAGCCGCGGTCGGGTTTGGCGTAACCCGCCGCTGCGGCATCGCTAGGGCGGCGGGCTGCCAGTTCTTCCGGCTCGGCTACAATGTCCAAAGTCCGGTTCACGACGTCGAGACGGATTATGTCACCGGTCCGCACGATGGCCAGCGGGCCCCCGGCAGCGGCCTCCGGTGTCACGTGCAGCACCACGGTCCCGTAGGCGGTTCCACTCATCCGGCCATCACAGATGCGAACCATGTCCCGGATACCCTTCGCCAGCAGTTTCTTGGGCAGCGGCATGTTGGAAACTTCAGGCATTCCTGGATAACCCTTAGGACCGCAACCGCGCAAGATCAATACGGAATTTTCGTCAACGTCGAGATCCGGGTCATCGATGCGGGCGTGCATGTCTTCTATGCTGTCGAAGACAACTGCCGGCCCCTGGTGCTCAAGCAGATGGGGCGAGGCGGCAGCTGGCTTGATAAGGGCACCGCCGGGAGCGAGGTTGCCGCGTAGGATCGCGATGCCGGCCTCCGGCAACAGTGGGTTCTCTCTTGGGCGAATAACCTCTTCGTCCCAAATCCTGGCACCATCAAGGTAATTCACCAGCGGTTCTCCAGTAACAGTCAGCGCTTCAGGATGCAGCAGGTCCTTGACCTCCCGCAGCACGGAGAGGAATCCACCGGCGCGGTGCAGGTCATCCATCAGATAACGTCCAGACGGCTGCAGGTTAACCAGCAAAGGAACCGAGGAGCCGACGCGGTCGAAATCATCAATGGACAATTCAACTCCCAGCCTTCCGGCAATCGCCAATAGATGCACGACCGCGTTAGTAGAACCACCGATGGCGGCAAGTGCCACGATTGAGTTCAGGAATGACTCCCTCGTCAGCAGTTCCTGCGGAGTGCGTCCCTGGGCGACCATCTCCACGATCAATCGGCCGGTTTCGTGAGATCCGGACAGGAGATTACTGTCCACGGCCGGGGTTCCGGCCAGGCCGGGAAGTACCATTCCCAGCGCCTCAGCCACTAACGCCATCGTGGAGGCAGTACCCATGGTGTTGCAGTGTCCGCGGCTCCTGATCATCGAAGACTCCGACTTCATGAAGTCCCTGTTGGAAAGTTCGCCGCCACGGACTTCCTCGCTGAGACGCCACACGTCCGTGCCACAACCCAAGGCCTGGCCCCGAAACGTACCCGTGGCCATCGGCCCTCCGGGTACGACCACAGCGGGGATGCCTACTGAGGCGGCTGCCATAAGCAGCGCAGGAATTGTCTTGTCACAGCCGCCCAGGAGAACAACGCCATCAACGGGGTTGGCCCGAAGCATCTCTTCGGTGGCCATGGCTGACATATTCCGCCATAACATGGCAGTTGGCCGGACCTGGGTTTCGCCCAGGGACACGACGGGCATGTTCAGGGGAACGCCGCCAGCTTCCCATATGCCCATCTTTACGTGCTCTGCCACTTCATCCAGATGTGCATTGCAAGGGGTAAGATCCGACGCGCTGTTGGCGATGGCAATTTGAGGCTTGCCCTCAAACGAGTCTTCAGGGGTTCCTCTACGCATCCAGGCGCGGTGGATATAGGCATTCCGGTCATTGCCGGAGTACCACTGTGAGCTGCGGAGCTCGCCCATGAGCCTACTTTCCACTTGATGGATTCGCGTTCAACTATTCTGAATAGTAGAGACTAGCGTGCGTGACGGCAAGCCGCATAACGCAGCTTTCCAATTGATGGATCATCAGTCTACTATTTTGAAATAGGAGCCAGGGTCGGCCTGTCTCTGAAAGCAGAGAGGGCGGCCTTGGCAGAAGAGAAGCGGCTTGTAGGGTCCGATAGGGTGTTAGCTGTGCTCCTTGAGCTGGGGAACCACCCTAACGGGATAAGCCTCGAAAACCTGTCGCGTCTCATCGACAGCCCTAAGCCGACCATTCACAGGGCCCTCGCGTCCCTGCGTCGAAGTGGCCTGGCCACGCAGGACTTCCACGGCCATTATCTGTTGGGCGACGAGTTTCTGCGGATTGCGTTCACTCATCAGGAGGCCCGCCCTGATCATGTCCGGGCCCAGCCCATTCTGCAGCAACTGTCGGACCGCTTCGGCGAGACGGTTCATTACGCGGTTCTGGAAGGACGGGACGTTGTATACCGCTCGAAGGTGGATCCTCCCAGCGGCGCCATGAAACTGACTTCAGTCGTAGGGGGCCGCAACCCGGCCCATGCTACCGGGGTCGGGAAGTTGCTCCTGGCTTATGCCCTTCCTGACGTAGAGTCCATTGCACATTGGATCGGTGACCGTCCCCTGACTAAGCCGACGCGTAAAACTCTGGCGATGCCGGCGGAACTGCATGCAGCCTTCAAGCAGATTCGTGACCAGGGTTACGCCGTAGATGATCAGGAAAACGAGCCTGGGCTGAACTGCATAGCACTCGCGGCGCATTTTTCGTCACCGACGAAGCCAAGCGGTGCCATCAGTATCAGCGCTCTCGCCTACCGAACGCCCTTGAAGCGTCTTGTCGACGATCTTGATGCCATCATGGCTATCATTTCGGGCCGACCGCAAACCGGCACCGCCGCCTAACTGAACCAGCCACAATTTTGCCCTACCGACACAGGAGTTTGTTGATATGTTCCTTATGCGCATCGGCCAGGCCGGCCGGGAGAAACCCATTGTACGCGTCGATGAGAATACCTATGTAGACGTATCCGATGTCGTTGTTGATTTCAACGAGGAGTTCTTCGGTCAAAACAGGTTGCCGGAGTTGGCCCGTCTGGTCGCCGACAGGACAGCCGCCGGTGCTGTTGTTGCCTTCGCCGGGGAAAGAATTGGGTCCCCGATTGCCCGGCCGCATCAAATCCTCTGCATCGGGTTGAATTACAGCGATCATGCTGCCGAGACTGGTCAAGCAGTTCCCGCAGAGCCCATCCTGTTTACGAAGTCGCCCAATACTTTGGTGGGACCCAACGATGATGTCCGGATTCCGCGGGGTTCGACCAAGCCTGACTGGGAAGTGGAGCTGGGCATCGTCATCGGCCAGCGAACGAGCTATCTGGAATCAGTCGAAGACGCCTCGAACGCTATCGCTGGCTACGTCCTGGTAAACGACGTCAGTGAGCGTGCGTTTCAGATGGAACGAGGCGGTCAATGGGCCAAGGGAAAGTCTGCCGAGACATTCAATCCTTGCGGCCCTTGGCTGGCCACGTCTGATGAGATTCAAAACGTGAATAATCTGGACATGTGGCTGGACATCAACGGTGTTCGCCGCCAGACCGGATCAACATCCACCATGATTTTCGATCCGTACTTCATCGTGCATCACCTAAGCCAATTCATGGTGCTCGAGCCCGGAGACCTTATCAATACGGGGACTCCCCCAGGTGTGGGCATGGGCTTCACGCCACCAGTCTGGCTCCAGCCTCATGATGTCATGGAGCTCGGTATCAGCCAGCTCGGACAGCAACGCCAACAAGTCATCGGCGCGAGCTGACAATGCGGGCATTTATTGTCACCGGGCCAGGTGCAGCCGAAGTCCAAGACGTTGCACCGCCCAAGGCCGGACCCGGCCAGGTCATTGTGGATGTCAGCCGTGTCGGAATATGCGGTACCGACATCGAACTCTTCACCGGCGAAATGGCCTATCTCAAAGAGGGATTCGCAACCTACCCCATCCAGCTCGGCCACGAGTGGAGCGGAACCGTCACCGCGGTCGGTGAAGGGGTAAGTAGCCAGCTTGTAGGCAAAAGAACCACTGGCGATACCATGCTCGGTTGCGGTTCCTGCCACCGATGCCTGACAGGACGGCACCATGTCTGCGACCTCCGGTACGAAGTCGGAGTCCGGAACGGATGGCCGGGAGCCTTGGCGGAACAGCTTGTAGTCCCTGCCAATTCCCTACATCTGCTGCCTGATTCCGTAGATGACGCATCCGGGGCAATGGTCGAACCCGGCGGGAACGCACTGCGCGCAGTCCAGGCCGCCAACCTTCAGCCCGGGGACCGCGTGCTTGTCACCGGCGCCGGCACGATTGGCCTCTTGGCGGCGATGTTTGCCACGACGGAAAAGGCAGAAGTCCACCTTCTGGGACGGTCTGCATCATCACTGGAATTCGCCCGGACCTTCGGTTTCGCCGGAGTCTGGTCAGTAGACAACCTTCCCGCCCTGCCCTTCGATGCCGTCATTGACGCCTCCAACGCGCCCTCGCTCCCCGCTGAGGCAGTGAGGCTCGTTGAACCAGGCAAACGCGTAGTTTACGTGGGTTTATCCGGCACCCCAAGCCTCGTCGACACCAGGGACCTGGCTTTAAAGGACGTCACCGCCGTCGGAATCCTCGGTGCATCCGGCGGTCTTGCAGAAACTATCAACCGATTCGCCGACGGCTCCCTCGACCCGCGACCCCTGGTGCACTCCACAGTCGGACTTAAAGGGCTCGCCGATGCGTTGGCCGGCAAAAAGACACCCCAAGCGGGCCCAGGCCCCAAACTCCAGGTCGATCCACGCCTCCCCTAGCAGAGGCACCAGTACCAAAGCGCCTGAGAAGGAATCCATGACATTACACGCGCGTGCAGCGACCGCAAGCCGGGACCTTCTCGGGGAAGGTGTTCTCTGGGACGACCGCGCCCAGGAAATCGTATGGGTGGACATCCTCAACGGGAAAATCAACCGGGGGATGCTTTCAAATGATGAAGTCATAGTGACGTCAAGACTGACCTTAGATGGTTTCGTGGGAGCCGTGGCCCTGTCCGAGGACGGCGGTATGCTCGCTGCTGGAACACGTTCCCTAGTGTCGATTTCACCTGAGGGAGAAGTTTCGATCGGACCCGATCTTTTCGGTGACCGAACTGATGTCCGCTGGAACGACGGCGCAGTAGATCCACAGGGCCGTTTCATTATCGGCTCCCTGTCCCTGAGAAATCCGGAAAGAAAAGAAGTTCTTCTCCAGATTGACCCTGATGGCCGCAGCCGGGTACTTCGATCACGTATATCCCTATCCAACGGAATAGGGTTCTCCCCTGACGGCGGAACCGTTTATCACGTTGACAGCCTTGTCGGAACGGTCAGCTCGCATTCCTACGGGCCAGACGATTTTGACCAGGAGGAAGCGTGGACCCAGATAATCACTGGTTTTGAAGGCACTCCCGATGGGCTGACAGTTGATGACAAAGGCAACCTTTGGATTGCCGAGTGGGGCGCTGGCCTCGTGCGTCAATACACAGCGGACGGCACCGTCCTGCAAACGGTAAATGTCAACGCCACTCAGACAACGTGTCCGGCCTTCGTCGGAGCGGATATGGATGTTCTTGCTGTCACTTCAGCAACCACTGGACTGGCCCATCCCGAGCGGGATGAATCGGGTTTCCTGCACCTGGCCCGCCCAGACGCAACGGGCCGACCAACACCCCGATGGGCAGGTTCGACGCGTTCCCCGTACTGGAGCTCTAAATAAGCAGTCACACAAACCCTACGTGCTCTCCCCCAAACACTAGGAACCAATGCCTCTGGACGGCTTCGAGGAAGATCCTCGTTACTTCTGCCAAATATCGCTGGACGGCTGCGTATCGGAGTGGAGGGGTAAGGCCGACATTACCAGGTGCGCCACGGCGGAAGAGGCCAACCATGGCTGAGGGCGGTGCTGGGGATAGTCGCCGCGGTTTGGTTTGTACCCCGCCCGGCAGGAAAGGCAGGAACTGCGTCAGGGCCCGTCGAGCAACCGAAATTCACCTGCAGCCAGTCCCTCCGGGCCATTCCTAGGCCGAGGAGATCGCCTGTGTCTCGGCAATGATTGCCCGAATCGTTGGAACCTCATCGATTAATTTTTCGAGCGGAAGGCGAAAAGCGAGAGCACTCACGCTGACAGCTCCAACTTCGGGAGTTCCCAGGTCAGCGAGTACTGCGACGCAGTTCAACCCGATCTCATTTTCCTGATCATCTATGGCATAGCCTCGGTCGCGAGTCGCTTCCAGTTCCGCCCACAGTGCGGGAACTGTCGTGATGGACTTGGGTGTTCGGGCTTCCAGTGGCTGTCCCCTCAGCCACTCCACCAGTTCCGCCTCGCTTTTCAGCTCACGGCTGAGAAGCATCTTTCCCACCGCTGTTCGATGGGCAGGATTGCGTCCCCCCACTTCCGAGGTCAGGCGGACAGAACCCACAGGTGGGTCAACTTTGGCACGATAGACGACCTCGGTTCCTGCCAGAACTGCATAGTGGGCTGTCTCCCCATATTGCTGGGCCAGCTTCTGAAGAGCAGGTTCGATGCGTATCGCATCAGGCTTGGCCGCATGGTGCCGGAAAGCCAAACGGATAAACTCATCCCCCAACGCGTAGACCCCGCGGGATACCTGATCCGCCAGATGCGCACGGCGAAGGGCGGAGAGTGCTCTATGAACGGTTGGTTTTGAGCTCTGCAGGCGGTGGGCGATTTCGTCCAACGTGACCCCTTGGGGATGCCCTGCCAGATCGATGAGTACGGCAAGCACCCGGTCAGCACCGACCAGCTTGTCATCCTCGTGTTGCTCGCTCATCTCAGCTCTCCATGACTTTTGTCGTTTATTGGAATAGGTTACCGCGTTTCGGCTCCGCGGAAGCAGCTGCACGATTCAGATTATTAGAACTTGCCTCCAAATATGTGTGGACTGAAGCTGGAATGGCCCATAGAGTACCTCACCATGTGATTGCTAGCGACAGGGAAAACTCTATGTATTACGGCGGAGACTACAACACGGCACCGAAACCGCAACGGTCAGAGTGACCGGCCACGACGTACTTTCCGAGAATCCGGTGAAAGGTCTCGAGCTGGAGATGTTTGAGTGGACCATGGTCCGCGTCTCTGATGAACAGCCCCGGGGACGGCTCGGTAAGTAACATTCCAGGAACGGCGCCCTTCTTCGCCCTTTGCCACCCCATAACCGACGCGAAAGCCGTCGGCACTCCGATCAGGAAGTGGGCTGCATAAGCCCTCCAGAGCTTTGACATCGCCCGCCACTCCCCCTCGATGTCCGAAAACCCTGATCCTTGCGAAGGCACCACAACCGTGCGTCGATGGTTTGAGGTCCTCCTGAATCGGAGATCTTGGCAGCTTATAATCCGCCCATTGAGGACAGGATGTTCTACCCATCCAAATCGCACTGGAGCATCAACCATGTTTTTACCTCCAGCCCGATCCGCAAAGGCGAGCAATTCAAGACCTGATTGCCGGTGAAAGATGGAGGAGATACGGGCGCCGACATCCTCGACACGTACCGTGAGGGCATCACTGCATAGTTCGAAGCTCCGGAGAGTCGACATTGGTCTCTCGCATAAGTATCTTCCCTTCCGGATGGGGCAGGCGGTTGGCCCTAAACCGCCATTCGTCCAGCACTGGGTCCACTGATCGCGACGAGAGAGCCCTACTACTTCTTTCAATATACGAAACACCTTTCTAAATGCGTTGACGATGTCCCCTCAGGGTGGTTATGGTGCTCATGAGGTGCAAAACTGCGGCCCTTTAGCGCTGTCTCCACCATTGGGCAGAACCGGAACCAGTCACTCGCACATGGTGCGCCACCCGTAGTCAAGGAGGAAAAAGCGAGTGGAGCTAGCACAACCATTCCTCTGGCATTAATCGCCATGGCGGACCTTGGAACGCGAGCCGCCCTTGCCCTGAAAGTTCACCTACCTTTGCGGCATACGTTCCAGACGAATGCTCGCGAAACGGCACAGCTCCCGGATCTTCGGGATGCAACCACCAATGAAGCTGGAGAAGCTATGAAGTCACTCATCACTGCCGCCCTCACCGGCGTTCTAGTTCTAGGAGCCGCTGCACCGCTGGCTACCGCGGCCGAGCCTGTTACGCAGTGCTCAGCAAGTAGGCCAGGAGGCCCGTTTGCCATCGACGGTGCCTGCGTTGACCCCACTTACAGCAATCCCGTCATCGACAAGAGAACCAATAGCGATGGCCTGCTACTGGTCGAGGGACACTTCGAGGGACCTGGGACAACGTTCAAGATCTTCCTACCTCCGAAAAGTGAGTGGGAGGGACGGTTCTTTCAATTCACTTATCCCATCAACGGCCAAGAACCGGCCGATAACGTTCAATTTGGCGCCGCTCACGGCGGCTACACGGTCCAGACTGACGGGGCGCTTGGCTACCGGCACAGTGCAGCAGCGGCCAAGTTTGCCAGAACAGTGGCAGCCGAATACTACGGCGTGAAGTCCGAGAATATTTACGGATACCTCTATGGGTGGAGTGGCGGCTCATACCCAACGGTCGGTGCCATTGAGAACACCCGCGATGTTTGGCAGGGCGCTGTTCCGATTGTTCAGGGCATCCCGACATCATCGGCAGCCAACTTCACCAGCAGAGCATTCGCGGCTTTCGTTCTTCAGGACAAAAAGGATCAGATCGTTGACGCTCTCCGCCCGGGTGGCAGCGGGGACCCCTACTCGGGACTGGACGCGGTCCAAAAAGCCGCGCTCGAAGAAGTCACGCGACTGGGCCTTCCGCTGGAGTCGTGGGAAGACTTCGACTACGTCGCTAATCCCGGGGGCCTCCCATCGACCGCAGCCCTCGTTCAGGGCTTCGACACGTCTTACGTCGAAGACTTCTGGACGAAGCCCGGCTATCTCGGAACGGAGGATTCCTCCCTCGGAGAGCTTTTCCGTGCCGCTCTCGCCCAGGACCCAAGCCGGCGGAGTCATCTCGCCCTCATTGCCAACCACCGCTACACCCTCCCAGCCCAAGAGAGCAGCATCCCCGGGTTTGATCAGTATCGGAGTCCCGACGACGCCCCCCTTTATCCCCAGCGACAATTCTCTCCAGGCCCCTTCCTCGCAAACCTCTTGACAGGCGGTGGTTCGTACAGCGGCAAAATTACAGGAAAGGTGATCGCCCTCGACGCGACGTTGGACTCGGACGCCTTTCCGGTGCATGCTGCGTGGTACGCCAACCGTGTGGAAGCCGCCATGGGCAGTGAAGCAAAAGATTCCTATCGTCTCTGGTACACCGACAACGCCGACCACGGTCCGTTTAACAGGCCCGGGCAGACCACTCGCCTGGTCGGTTATATGCCAGTCATCTATCAGGCCCTCGAAGACGTTTCCGCTTGGGCCGAGGAAGGCATAGCACCCCCGCGCTCAACCCAGTATGCGGTCACCCCGGACAACCAGATAGAACTCCCCGGAAACGCAGCCGCCCGCGCGGGCATTCAGCCCGTCGTAGACCTTTCGGGGCGTGGTGGAAGCGACCGCATTGAGGTCGCCGAAGGTACCGAAACCGACCTTCAGGCGAAGATTCAAGTGCCCCCGCACACCGGAAAGGTTGTATCCGTCGAGTGGGATTTTGAAGGCGATGGAACCTTTGAGCCGGCAACATTTACGGCGAATAAGGACACGCTGGTAGTGCGGGCCACCCATAGATTCAAAACGGCGGGAACTTACTTCCCGAGTATCCGCGTGGGCTCGCAGCGTGAAGGCAACGCAACGGACAAATTTAGCGTCATTCAGAACGTAGATCGAGTGAGGGTTGTCGTCACCCCGGCACGCTGAGATGTAACACTTGGGAGTTGGAAATAGGGGCGAAGAGGGCGGGCTGGCCGCCCGCCTCGAGCCCTTGGCCCATAGAGATAGCCGAGGATAGGCCTGCCGCTGTCGCAATAGTCCGCGGCTATCTTCTCCGCACATTTCGCTGCCGCGTCCGGGCAGCCGGGGGGTACCGACTTGTTCCCGGCCTGCACGGCGTACCCGCCCCGGAGCTAGCGAACCCGATCGCACGGTCTAGCCGCCAACTTGAGAAAGTTTCGACTACAGGGAGACCTGTTCAACGGTGCGCCGGTAGAAAGATATAGGAGGACATGGATGAAAAGAACGATCTTGCCTGGCGTAGGTCGAGAGGTTACCCACCTGTGTGTAGGAACGAGTCCGCTCGGCTCCGCTATGCCGCTGGTGTACGGGGAAGCGGTGGATGATGCCAGCGCCCGGGCCACCATCAATGCGGTGCTTGACAGCAGTATCCGGTTTCTTGATACATCGAATGCTTATGGGGAAGCCGAGCGTCGTATTGGAGAGGTTCTGAAGTTACGAGGGCTGCCCGAGGACTTCGTCGTGGCAACGAAAGCGGACCCCTTAGGTAAGGACTTCAGTGGCGCCCGGGTGCGGGCATCCCATGCGGAAAGCACCGCCAGACTTGGATTGGAAATGCTGGACCTGTTCTACCTGCATGATCCGGAGCGGTTTTCGTTCGCTGATCTCACGGCGAAGGGCGGAGCCGTGGACGCGTTAGTCGAACTAAAGCGCGACGGTCTGGTGCGCGGTATCGGCGTCGCGGGAGGCGACCTCGACGCTATGCGTCGCTATGTCGATCTCGGCGTGTTCGACGTCGTCCTGAATCACAACCGCTACACCCTCCTCGATAGAACCGCCGAACCACTGATTAACGAGACTGTGGATGCTGGTGCCGCGTTCATCAATGCCGCCCCCTATGCCAGCGGGTTTCTGGCGAAAACATTCGGAGCAACTTACCAATACGGGGCACCCTCTGAGGACGTGGTCCGCCGAGTCCAACGCCTTCGGGCCCTGTGCGACGATTACGGCGTTTCGCTGCCCGCGCTGGCATTGAGGTTCTCGACCCGAGACCCGCGCATCAGCTCAACAGTTATCGGAGTCTCACGCCCAGAACGTATCGCCGAGCTCGCAGCGAATGACGCCGCAGAGATTCCTGACGCCATCTGGTCAGCTGTCGAGGATGCACTTAGTTTGCAAGCCTCACTGGCTACATCCGAAGCGTGGCCCAAACCTCAGCGCGGCTAGTTGGATGCCCTGTTCGCCAAGTTCCGCGGCGAGCAGGCGCATCTGGTGGGCCTGATCCGCCTTCGTGGCAGAGTAGGGAATCTTGTTCGGGCCAGCGAATAGCGAATTTTTGGAGGAGATGTAGATGATGTCCCCGCCGAGCCCCTAGGCAATCATCACCTTCGCAGCGGGCTTTGGCCACCAGGAACGAGCCCTGGGCCATGACGTTGTGCTGCTTGTACGCGACCCGCAAAGGAATGGACCTCGGCATCGAAGTTCCCCAAGGCAGCATCGGCGTCCGAGACGTCGGGATACCGTCGAGCTCGGGACTGGCCCGCATCGATATCACCGCGCAGGCTACTGCGGACCCGAGCTTGCATGACCTTCACCCAACTCAGAGTCCTCAATTGCATGTCAACCGACGGCCCATCATCGGGGGGCAATTCCATATTTCAGAATCGAATTTCACTATATGAAGAGAGGCGTGGAAGACTTCATTACGAGCGTGAATTCGATGAGCAAACTCAAGCTGGACCCTGCTCTGGAGCAGGCTCATAACGACGCAGAGGAGCGAGATAGTGCAGGTTTCTTTCAACAATGGATGGAGCGTGCGCCCGTGGGCAAGCATCTTCGCTGCTCTTGGTGGCGGCCGGCCGCAATCCGCCTCCGTTACCCTGCCGCATGACGCAGTATTGGACCTGGACCGGACGGCTGCTGGCAAGCCGGAGCAGGCGTACTTCCCGGGGGGCGCATTTGAGTACACAAAGACGTTTGACGTGCCCGAGGAGTGGCGTAACAAACGAGTGTCAGTCGTGTTCGAGGGTGTGTACAGGGACGCGATGGTCTTCGTCAATGGTGCGTTTGCCGCCCAACGGCCCTATGGCTACTCGGCCTTCACCGTCCCTTTGGATCCGTACCTCCGGTATGGGGAGACAAACACGATTCGCGTCGATGCCCGCGTGCACGACGACTCCCGATGGTACAGCGGCGGGGGGATCTATCGAGATACGCATCTCGTCGTGGCAGACCTGGTACACCTCGCCTACGACGGTGTCGTCGTGACCACACCTGATATCGAGGATGACCTGAGCACGGTAGAGGTGGCCGTCACGGTGACCAACGAGAGCACCGCTACCGATAGCCTTCGGATCGACGTGCGGCTGGAGGCGCCGGGCGGTGTCGTGTGCGCTGAGGGGACCGCACCGGTCACCGTGCTTGCCGGAGAAAGCGCAGTGACCCGGCTTAGGTTGTACCTCCCTGCCGCAAGACGATGGACTGTCGATCACCCTCACCTCTACCGTGCAGTGGTCACTGCGAGCCGCGACAACGCGGAGGTCGACCAGGCGTCCGTCAACTTCGGCATTCGAAAACTCCAACTCGACCCGGTGCACGGTCTCCGCATCAACGGTGAAGTCGTGCTGCTGCGCGGCGCCTGCATCCATCATGACAATGGCATCCTCGGCGCGGCCTCCATCGGCCGCGCCGAGGAGCGTCGAATCGAGTTACTGAAAGCCGCGGGTTTCAATGCCATCCGCAGCGCGCACTACCCGGCCAGTTCGTCACTTCTTGACGCGTGCGATCGGATTGGAATGCTGGTCATCGACGAGGCTTTCGACATGTGGGCGCAGGGGAAGTCTGCGTTCGACTACTCGCTCGCCTTTGCTGACTGGTGGGAGCGGGACATCGAGGCGATGATCGTCAAGGACCGCAACCACCCGAGCGTCATTATGTACTCCATCGGCAACGAGATCCCTGAGACCGGCGACCTCCACGGTTCTGCCCTCGGCCGCCGGCTCGCCGAGAAGGTGCGGTCGCTGGATAACACGCGCTACGTCACGAACGGCATCAACGGCATTGTCTCGGCTCTCGAGGAGGTCATGTCCAGCACGAGCCGCGAATCAGCAGCCGGCGTCAATGATGTTCTTGGTGATGACACCGGCATCGCCAATCCGATGAATGCAGCGGATTTCATTACCCGCCGTACTGAGGAGTCTTTTTCGGTTCTCGACGTCGCAGGCATGAACTACGGCGAGGCCCGCTACGAGATGGATCGAGCGCTCTTCCCGAACCGGGTGATCGTCGGCAGCGAGAACTTCGTCGCGCAAATCGCTTTGGGCTGGGACCTCGTGGAGCGACTGTCACATGTGATCGGTGATTTCACATGGACCGGGTTCGACTACGTCGGCGAGGTTGGTCTGGGCCGCCATGCTTTCGCAGATGAAAAGGACACGTTTCTCGGCGCGTTTCCATGGGTCGCCGCGTGGTGTGGTGACCTCGACCTCACCGGATACCGTCGCCCGCAGTCCTATTACCGCGAAATCGTGTTCGGCCTAGCCACCGGGCCGTACATCGCCGTCCTCCGGCCTACCGAACGGGAACGAGTGGCACAAGCGACCCAGTGGGCGTGGACCGACTCTGCTGGCAGCTGGAGCTGGGACGTCGCACCCTGGACGCCGCTGTCGGTGGAGGTATACGCCGATGCCGACGAGGTTGAGCTCATTCTAAACGGCACCTCTCTAGGACGGATGCGCGCCGGGCGGGATGCCGCCTTCCGTTCAGCATTCACCGTGCCGTACGAACCCGGCGAGCTGATCGCAGTCGCCTACTCGGACGGGCGAGAGCTTGGACGCAGCGCACTTCGATCCGCCCACGGGATGGCATCGCTCCAGGCAACTCCGGACCGGACCCGGCTCATTGCCGACGATCGCGATCTCGCCTTCGTGGCTCTCGAACTGCGCGACCCGGAGGGTACGCTCATCACCTGCGACGACCGCGAACTAAAGGCGACCGTGACCGGATCAGGAGTACTGCAGGGCTTTGGCAGTGCGCGCCCTGTCACCATTGAGGGATATCGTACCGGAACCCACTCCACCTTCGAAGGGCGCGCGCTGGCGGTCGTTCGGCCTACAGGGCCTGGACCAATCACGCTCCACGTGGCGGGTGTGGGACTCGCGGATGTCACCGTCACTCTGCGTGCGGATCCCCCATCGACAGCCGGTCTTCATGAGCGAGCAGGGAGAGGAGCGTGACCGGCGATCGACAAGCTCGGTAATCCGAACAGGAGCCATTCTCGGCGCAGCTTCTACTGCGCGGAGCTCGTTATCGATCATGCCCCAAGGTCGCACGCGTCCGCCGACCTGGGGCGGCAGGGCTTCCCGCGCACTGCGACCTCTATTGCCCGCTATTTGGCATGTCTTTTATATCCTGCATGATGCGGTCGGTGATCAGGGCTTCGACCTCGCTGAGGGTGTAGCCCCAGTCCTGGAGCTGGAGGAGGCAGTAGGCGGCCTGCGGGCAGGGTGGCGTCAGGCGTCAACAGGGAAATAGCAGTTACCAGCTCATCCTGCTCTCTTTGCTCCAAGCTCTCACTAAGTGAAATGCTTCAGGCAACATTTGGCTGGGAGGATCCGGAAGACCACCCCCTGCACGCGATGATCCCTGTTGCCGTCATCGCGTCAGTATGAACAGCCCCCGCAACAGGCATCTCCTGCCTCGACATAAAGGATTCACGTGGCCATCAGCGACAAAACACTGGCAGAGCTCGTCGATTACATGCCCCAAGTCCGGGAGCCGCATGACTTTGACGAATTTTGGGAGTCCACATTGAAGGAAGCCCGCACCTTCGACCTGAACGTTAAAGCCAAGCCGGTGAAGACCTCCTACGTCACAGTGGACATCCTCGACGTCAGTTTCAGCGGTTTCGCCGGAGACCGTATCAACGCCTGGTTCACCGTCCCGCGAAACGCTGCCGGCTTACTTCCTGTTGTCGTCGAATTCATTGGCTACAACGGCGGGCGGGACCTTCCCGGGGAAAGCCTGCACTGGGCCAGTGCCGGGTACGCCCACCTCCATGTCGACACGCGCGGGCAAGGAGCAGGCTGGGGCGGCGGCGGATCGACCGGTGATCCGCACGGGTCAGGACCGAGTGCTGCAGGCTTCATGACCAGAGGCATCACAAACCCTGAGGACTATTACTACCGCAGGGTCTTCACTGACGCCGTACGCGCCGTTGAGGCGGCCCGAACACTTCCGGGCGTTGACCCCGCCCGCGTAGCGGTCCACGGCATCAGCCAAGGCGGGGGGATCGCATTGGCCGCCGCTGGTCTTGTCCCCGACCTTGTCGCAGTAATGACTGACGTCCCGTTCCTGTGCCACTTCGAACGCGGCGTCGAAATCTGCGCCACTGACCCCTTTGCCGAGATCACCCGCTATCTCTCCGTTCACCGGGACGAACCCGAACGGGTCTTCGATACCCTTTCCTATTTCGACGCCGTCAACTTTGCCAGGCGTGCGACAGCACCGACCATGTACTCGGTGGGCCTAATGGATGTCATCTGCCCGCCGTCCACCGTTTATGCCGCCTACAACCACCACGGAAGCGAAATCAAAGAGATCATCAACTACCCATTCAACAACCATGAGGGCGGCCAGGGCCGCCAGCGCAACATCCAGATGGAGTGGCTGGCAACCATCCTTAGAAATGTGGCGTGACGGCAGAATTTAACTGCAATCACCGCGCCGCTGACGGAGGGAACAGATCCTTGCTGCTCATTCTCCGGCCACACTGGCGCCACCAAAGTCTGGCCGTCCTGTTCTTCATCCCCAAGGACTGTCCGCTCTGGTCCTGCCCATCCTCACCGTCGCATAGCGCTCGAATTCTTCGAAGGCGTGCGATCAGAGGAGCTCTCTGTATTTCCTCTACTTATGCGTCGAAAACGGTCGGGTCGCTTGACCCAGGTCTACGGAATTAGCAGGGAGACGGGACCAGTACTTCGCCGGGCAGGTCCAGCCTAGAGCCGTGCACCCTCCCTCATATGGCCGAATCCGCTGCGAATTCAGGCCACGCCTGCATGATCATTTTGGTGGGTTCCTGGATCAGGTTCCCATTCCCAGGTGTGCTCCGCCTGCAACATCGAGGGATACGCCGGTGATGTAGCGGTTGTCCGGGTCGGCAAGGAAAAGGATGGCGCGGGCGACTTTGTCTGGTTCGGCGAACCGGCGCATGGGAAGTTGCGCGGCGCGTTTGGCCCGGTTGGCGGCTGCATCCGGGCCCGAGTCCTTTGCGAATTGTGCCCACATGGGAGTGTTTACTGGGCCGGGCGCGATGGCGTTGACCGAGATGCCGTTGGGGCCGAGCAGCTCGGCGAAGGACCACATGATGTGGAGCACTGCCTTTTTATCCACCCTCACATCGATGTCATCCACACCGGCGGCGCGGTGGACGCCTCCAGCGCCTCCAGCTCAGGCCGCATCGCAGCGGACGCCATCAAGGGCATCAATATCGACCTGTTCTTCCTCAGCACCGGAACCTGGAACATGTCCCGAGGCGTCACGACCCCATCAATGGACAAAGTGGAAGTCAAATTCGCCGCCCTCCAAGCCTCGACTTCCTGCTTCCTTCTGGCCGACAGCACAAAATTTGGAACCGTCTCAAAATTCCGGGTGGCCCCAATCGAAAAACTCGACGCAGTCATCACCGACGAACAACTACCCCAGGAAATGCAGGAGAACATCCGCGACCTCGGTGTCACCGTCCACCTCGCCCGACTTCGAAAGCCGCCCCTTTCGTAGGCACGACCCTGCGAAACGTGTGCGGCGCCGTTTCACAAGTTGCCCATATAGTGCACACCCTAGTCTGACAGTGCACGGCCCATCGAGCTTTGCGGGAGGTCCTGTCGGTGTTAAAACAACGGGTGTAGAAGTAGCTGCGAGAACTTTCGACGTGCGAAGAAACCGGCGCTCTCGTTTTTCTTAGAGCACGCCGATGGCCGAGCGCTGAACGGCGAGGCCTTTTCGGTAGTTGACGAGGTAAGCGGCGAAGCCGGCAACGTCCGCTGCCTCCGGGTCGGCCGTTTCGAACACTGCGTCGCCGAAGACTCGTTGGCGGAGGTAGTTGTTGAGATCCAGCTGGCTTCCGGACGCGGTGGCTGACAGGTAGGAGGCCAACACTGCGATTCCCCAGGCTCCGCCTTCAGAAGCTGACTCGGCTATTGATACAGGGGTTCCCAGCGCCCCAGCGAGGAACTTTTGGGCTACTCCTGCTGTCCGGAACAGGCCACCGTGGGCGAACATTTGGTCGAGTTCGACGCCTTCGTCCGTCAGGACGTTCATTCCCAGGCTGAGTGTTCCGAAGACGCCATAGAGCTGCGCCCTCATGAAGTTGGCAAGTGTGAGTTTGCTGTCGGGGGTACGCAGGAAGAGCGGCCTGCCCTCAGTGAGACCGGCGATGGGTTCACCTGCGAGATGGTTGTAGGCAAGGAGCCCCCCGGCGTCGGCCTCGCCTTCGAGTGCTTCCTGGAAGAGCGTCGTGAAGACAGCGTCGGAGTCGACTGGTGCCCCTGCTGCAGCAGCAAAGCGGGTGAAAAGCCCTGCCCAGGCGGCAAGCTCGCTGGCGCCGTTATTGCAATGCACCATCGCCACCGGGTCCCCGGCAGGAGTGGCCACGAGATCGAGTTCCTGATGGACGCGTTTCAGTGGACGCTCGAGCACGACCATGGCGAAAATGCTTGTACCTGCACTGACGTTGCCTGTGCGCGGGGCGACCGAGCAGGTCGCTACCATGCCCGTTCCCGCGTCACCTTCGGGAGGGCAGAACATCGCGCCTGGCTGCAACGCGCCTGTCGGATCGAGGAGAGCAGCCCCCTCGGCAATCAGCTCCCCCGCTGACTGGCCGGCTACCAGCACCTGGGGCAGCAGGTCCATGGTCTTGCCCAGGCTTGGCGCGTGCTCCGCCAACTTGTCGTCATAGCGGGCGAGCAATTCGGCGTCGTAGTTGTGCGTGCTGGAGTCGATCGGGAACATGCCCGATGCGTCGCCAATGCCCAGCACATTGTGGCCGGTCAGCTGCCGGTGGACGTACCCGGCCAACGTGGTTAGTGAGCGCACCTGTGGCAGGTGTTGCTCCCGGTCGAGGACGGCCTGGTGCAGGTGCGCGATGGACCAGCGCAGGGGAATGTTCTGTCCGAAGAGTTCCGTGAGCTCCGCTGCAGCCGGCCCTGTATTGGTGTTGCGCCACGTCCGGAAAGGGACAAGGAGCTCTCCCGCTTTGTCGAAGGCGAGGTAACCGTGCATCATCGCGGAAATCCCTATGGCGCCGTACTGCCGCGGGCGCAGGCCGTATAGCCGCTCCACCTCCGAGGCAAGGTCAGCGTAAGCGGCCTGTATGCCTGACCAAACATCGTCGAGAGAGTACGTCCACAGGCGGTCAACGAAGTTGTTCTCCCACTCGTGGGTCCCAACCGCAAGAACTTTTGACGGGTCCTCACCCACAAGGCACGCCTTGATGCGAGTCGAGCCAAGCTCAATCCCGAGAGCAGTGCGGCCGGCGGCAATCTCGCGACGTGATTCGTCCATGGGGATCTCTCTTACTGGAACGTTCAAATGTTGGGCGCCATGGGTTAGCGCTAACAACACAGATTAGGTGGTCGCGTCAAAAAGCGCCAGCCTTGCCAAATCACCCAACGAATCCCGCGGCAATCCGAGCTCTGCCGCGACTTTTCCACTCCTTGACAGGGCAGCTGTTAGCGTTCACAATCGACCCGAGCCTAAACCCCTTTTCCTTTTGGAGGTCCTCTATGAAGTCCCCGTCCTACAAGCCCCTCAGCGGGAGCATGCCCACGCGCCGGGCCTCCAGAACCTGCGCGACTTCTTGCGACGTTGCCGTTAGAACGACGGCATGACCGGCGGAGTCATGGAAACGATCGCCCGCATCCGGGAGGAAGTCTGCGCCCTGCATGCCGAACTTACCCGCTATGAGCTGGTGGTGTGGACCGCCGGCAACGTGTCCGCCCGGGTGCCAGACCACGATCTGATGGTCATCAAACCCTCCGGCGTCTCCTACCAGGATCTGACCCCGGAGAAGATGATCGTGACAGATCTGTACGGTACCCCCGTCAGGGGCACCAACGTCGGCGGTGCGGGCACCGTCGACTGGGGCAATCCGGCGCTGTCGCCGTCGTCGGATACTGCTGCCCACGCGTACGTTTACCGTCACATGCCGGACGTGGGCGGGGTGGTGCACACGCACTCCACCTACGCCACGGCGTGGGCCGCGCGCGGGGAGGCGATCCCGTGCGTGCTGACCATGATGAGCGATGAGTTCGGCGGTTCCATCCCGGTGGGGCCGTTCGCGCTGATTGGCGACGACTCAATCGGCCACGGGATCGTGGAGACGCTGAAGAACTCCAATTCGCCGGCCGTGCTGATGCAGAACCACGGCCCGTTCACCATCGGCAAGGACGCCAGGTCCGCGGTGAAGGCGGCGGTGATGTGCGAGGAAGTGGCCCGCACGGTCCACATCGCACGGCAGCTGGGCAAGCCCCTTCCCATCGACCAGGGCCACATCGATTCCCTCTACGCCCGCTACCAGAACGTCTACGGCCAGTAACAGCCGGACCGGTAACAGCCCCAGCAATAACCAGGCCAATAAAGGCCGCCCAAAACTTACTCCCAAGGAGAGCCCATGAGCACCGCAGCAAACACTTCCCTTGACGGCTACGAGGTCTGGTTCCTCACCGGCAGCCAGCACCTCTACGGAGAGGACGTCCTCAAGCAGGTGGCCGCCCAGTCGCAGGAAATAGCCAACCAGCTCAACGCTTCATCCACCGTTCCGGTGCGGATCGTGTGGAAGCCGGTCCTGACCGATTCGGATGCCATCCGCCGCACCGCGCTGGAGGCCAACTCGGACGACTCCGTCATCGGCGTCACCGCCTGGATGCACACCTTCAGCCCTGCGAAAATGTGGATCCAGGGGCTGGACCTGCTGCGCAAGCCGCTGCTGCACCTGCACACCCAGGCCAACCGGGACCTGCCGTGGGCGGACATCGACTTCGACTTCATGAACCTGAACCAGGCGGCGCACGGTGACCGCGAGTTCGGGTACATCCAGTCCCGCCTGGGCATTGCCCGGAAGACCGTGGTGGGGCATGTCTCCAATCCGGAAGTGGCCCGTCAGGTGGGTTCCTGGCAGCGCGCCGCCGCGGGCTGGGCCGCCGTCCGGACCCTGAAGCTGACCCGCTTCGGTGACAACATGCGCAACGTCGCCGTCACCGAAGGCGACAAAACGGAGGCCGAGCTGCGCTTCGGCGTCGCGGTCAACACCTGGTCGGTAAACGAGCTCGCCGACGCCGTGCATGGCGCCGCCGAGGCCGACGTCGATGCGCTGGTTGCCGAGTACGAGGACCTTTACGACGTTGTTCCGGAGCTCCGCGCAGGCGCGGCCCGGCACGATTCCCTCCGTTACGGGGCACGGATTGAACTGGGCCTGCGCAGCTTCCTCGAAGCCAACGGCTCCGCAGCGTTCACCACCTCCTTCGAGGACCTCGGCGCACTTCGCCAGCTTCCCGGGCTGGCCGTGCAGCGGCTCATGGCTGCCGGCTACGGCTTTGGTGCCGAGGGTGACTGGAAGACTGCCATCCTGGTCCGCGCCGCGAAGGTGATGGGTGCGGGCCTGCCTGGCGGGGCGTCGCTGATGGAGGACTACACCTACCACCTGGAACCCGGCTCCGAGAAGATCCTGGGCGCCCACATGCTGGAGGTCTGCCCGTCCCTGACCGCCGCGAAGCCCCGGCTTGAAATCCACCCGCTCGGCATCGGCGGCAAGGAAGACCCGGTGCGCCTGGTGTTCGACGCCGATGCCTCCGCGGGGGTTGTCGTCGCTCTTTCCGACATGCGGGACCGTTTCCGCCTGGTGGCGAACGCCGTCGACGTTGTCCCCCTTGACCAGCCGCTGCCCAACCTGCCCGTGGCCCGCGCCCTGTGGCAGCCCAAACCAGATTTCGCCACCTCCGCCGCCGCCTGGCTCACGGCCGGAGCCGCCCACCACACCGTCCTGTCCACGCAGGTGGGCATGGATGTGTTCGAGGACTTCGCCGAGATCACCAAAACCGAACTGCTCACCATCGACGAAGGCACCACCATCCGCCAGTTCAAAAAGGACCTGAACTGGAACGCCGCCTACTACAAACTGGCCAGCGGAATTTGACCGAGTACTGGCTCAGCTTCGGAGACTACGCCGCAGTTGTCACGGCACAGGCCGGGGCCTTGCGGGAGCTGCGGCACCGGGGACGGGACCTCATCGTTCCGTTCCCGGAGGGCGGACCCATCCCTGATTACCGCGGAATCATCGCAGCTCCCTGGCCGAACAGAATCGCAGACGGCAGGTATGTCTTTGACGGGGCTACGTATAAACTCCCCGTCAACGAGCCTGAACGCGGCTGCGCCCTGCACGGGTTGGCTTTCGCCAAGGAATGGACCCTTCTGGCAGAAGACCGGAACTCCGTAACGCTCTCCGTGGCAATAGGTTCAACTGATGGCTATCCTCACGCGCTCCAGATCGACGTCGAGTACGTCCTGTCCGACAAGGGTTTGCATAGCCGGGTAACCGCCCGGAATACCGGAAAAACTACGGCGCCGTATGGAGTATGTCCGCACCCTTATTTGATCGCGGGCGAATCACCCCTCGACGAGTGGTCTCTGGAAATCCCGGCCCGGTCGTTCCTGGAGGTCACATGCGACCGGCTGCTGCCCAAAAAGGTCCGAAGCGTCGAGGACCATGAATTCGACTTCCGCGCCGGCCGCGTCATCGGTGCCACCGAAATCGATCACGCATTCACCGACATAGAGTTCGACGAGACTGGACATGTCCGCTTGGAACTTCAGGATCCCAGCGGGACGGGTGTCGGAATGACATGGGACCGATCCTGCCAATGGCTCCAAATTCACACAGCCGACAAGCCAGCGCCCGCCGCGAACCGAATCGGCCTTGCGGTGGAGCCTATGACCTGCCCTCCCGACGCCTTCAACAGCACGACCGATTTGCTGCGACTGGAGCCAGGAAAGGATCACGAGGCCTCTTGGAGTATCTACGCCACAGACGACTGACATTGCCCCGTTTTGAAGTTCCTAAAGAACAGATGAACCGTTGCTCTTTAGCTCGAGCAGAATTGACCGCATGATGCAAAAGATTGGGCGGCTCCTGCCCCGCCTTGAGGATGTGGCGGATCGGGCCGGAGTGTCGCACCAGACCGTGTCGAGAGTGATCAATAATCATCCCAACGTCAGGGCGTCCACGCGGGGAAAGGTCGAGGCTGCCATCGCCGAACTAGGCTACAGGCGCAATACCGCCGCGCGGAGCCTGGTCACCCGTCGTTCCCAGACAATCGGGGTTCTAGGCTGCGAACTCTCGCAGTATGGGCCGGTGAACACGCTGATGGCATTTGAGCATGCTGCCCGTGACGCCGGATATTTTGTCAGTATCGCTGCACTTCGAGAGGTCAGCCGAGAAGCCATCCTCAGCGCGACAGAGCACTTTCTTAGTCAATCCGTTGACGGCATGGTGGTGATTGTGCCCCATTCGGAAACCCTTGCCGCACTAGCAGGTGTAGCGCTCGAAATTCCGGTGGTGGCCTTGGGGACCCGCGGCAATAATGCCGTCAGCGGCTTAATGGTCGATCAAGTACGGGGAGCTGAGCGAGCCGTGACCCATCTCATAGAGCAAGGGCATCGTCGGATCGGACACATTGCGGGCCCGCGGGATTGGATCGACGGCGAAGTCCGGGCACAGGGCTGGAGGACGGCCATGCAGGCCGCTGGCCTACCTGCTGATTTTCTTGTTGAGGGCGGCTGGAGTGCAGACAGTGGTTACGAAATTGGCAAGAAACTTGCTTCCGACCGCACGGTTACAGCGCTGTTCGTGGGAAATGACCAGATGGCACTAGGTCTCCTGCGTGCCTTTGACGAAGCCGGCGTCCGAGTGCCCGAGGACATTTCGGTGGTTGGTTTCGACGATCAGCCCGAGTCCCGGTACTTCACTCCGCCCCTTACAACGGTGCGCCAGGACTTCGAGGAGTTGGGACGGGGCTGTATGGAGGTCATGCTGAGTGCTATTAAGGACGGAAAGGGCCCGAGCAGCATCGTGATCGAACCCGAACTGGTGACCCGAAAGAGCACGTCTGTCCCCGCGTGCCCCTAGGCCACTCCCCTGCCTATGAGCGCTCAACCTGATAAACGGACGCGCAAGGTCTGCTATCCGGGCTTGAGCCACTGTCGTTTCTTGAGTCGGGAGGACTCCGGCCCACCAAAGCGTTTTAATCCTTCGCCCACCATCAAGGGACAATTCTCGTCAGATTTGAAATTCGTGCATTCGCTTCTGATTTCGGTGCTGTGCGAAGGCCTTCGCAGGTTCAACTCACGGGGTAAATCGAGCTGTTCGTACCACCGGTCACCTTGCGGATGAGCAGCAATAACCCTGGAACGGCGGGGACTTTGATGAACGCTATATGGGATTAGGCGGCGGCCGGTGGAGGACCGTCTCCCGATTAGCTCGGAGCAGCGAGGTAGGAGTGTGTAGATGATCGGGTTCGGTGTCGCACACACCCGGCCGTTCCAATCCTCGACGGAATTGTCGCCCGGCTGGAGGAGTAGCCCTCGAATGAAAGGTCGCCCTCGCTTTCGCGCCTCTCGAACCACGTGCCGCGTTCAATTGTTCGAGTCAGCCCGCCCGGCTTCTCATGATCCATCAGGAGCTATGTGGCTGGCCTAATCGAATCGGGCGTCTCGCACGCCTGGGAATGCGAGATGTCTCACCGGTAGCTCAAATAAGCCACACTCGTACCGGCGCCGCCGCGGTTATAGTCTGGAAGCTCGCAGACCTGGCCCCTGTAGAGTCTAAATTAGAATCGTGTTTATAATTTGGCATGGTGAATCGACTTTTATTGGATGGTCCGTCCGCTGGAACCGCTGTGGTGAGCCCTCGCCGTACAGTGGCGGTTCTGGCGTCTGCCGGCATCGTCGTTTCGCTCATGCAGACGCTCGTCATCCCGCTGGTACCGCAGTTCCCGCGCCTGCTGGGGGCTCCGGCCGCCGACACGGCTTGGGTCGTGACGGCGACACTGCTCGCGGCCGCCGTGGCAACCCCCGTCGTGGGACGGCTCGGTGACATGTACGGCAAGCGGCGACTGCTGCTGCTCAGCCTGGTGCTGCTCATGGTGGGTTCTGTGGTCTGCGCGCTCAGCGACTCGCTGGTCCCGATGATCGCCGGACGGGCGCTGCAGGGTCTGGCCTCCGGGGTGATTCCGCTCGGCATCAGCATCATGCGTGACGCCCTGCCTCCCGAGCGCCTCGGCTCTTCGATCGCGCTGATGAGCGCCTCGCTCGGCGTCGGCGGCGCCCTGGGCCTCCCTAGCGCGGCCCTTCTGATCGAGTACACCTCCTGGCATGCGATCTTCTGGGTGGCAGCTGCCCTCGGGGCCGTGATGACGACACTCGTCGCGATCGTCGTGCGCCGCTCGCCCACCCGTACCGGTGGGCGGTTCGACGTGCTCGGAGCCGTGGGTCTGGCCACCGCACTGGTGGCGCTGCTGCTGGCAATCACGCGCGGAGCGGCCTGGGGCTGGGGCAGCCCCCTCACGCTCTCCCTATTCGCGATCGCGGCCTTGGTCCTTGTGTCCTGGGGCTGGTACCAGCTGCGCATAACCCAGCCGCTGGTCGATCTGCGCACCACTGCAAGGCGTCCATTGCTGTTCACAAACTTGGCGTCGATCGCCTTCGGATTCGCGGTTTTCTCTGTCTCGCTCGTGCTCCCTCAGGCCATCCAGCTGCCTACCGCCACCGGGTACGGGCTGGGCCTGTCCCTCCTCGCCGTGGGGCTGATCATGGCACCGCAAGGGCTGGTGATGATGCTGTTCGCGCCGGTATCGGCGCTCATCTCGCGCACCAGGGGCCCGCAGGTGACGGTGATCGTCGGTTCGCTCACCGTCGCGGTCGGTTACGCCGTGGGGGTTGTCTTCCTCGGCAGCGTTCTGGAGATCCTGATCGTCTCGCTGGTGATCGGCGCCGGGGTGGGGATCGCCTACGGCGCGCTGCCGGCCCTGGTGATGAGCGCGACCCCTCTCTCGGAGACCGCGTCGGCGAACAGCCTCAACACCCTCATGCGCGCCCTGGGAACGACGGTCTCCAGCGCCGTTGCGGGCATCGTGATCAGCCAGATGACCACCCAGTTCGGGGGCGTGTCCGTGCCGTCGCAAGAAGCGCTGCGCGTTGTGATGGCACTCGGAAGCGCGGCGGCCATCCTCACGGTCGTGCTGATCTTGTTCGTGCCGAGGAGGGCCGCCGCGACGGTGTAGCCGAGTGAGCTAGATCGTGAACTCGGTGACCGCCCCCTCGGCTCCGCCGTCCGTCACGCGGATGATCGTTGTCGTGGGGTCGGCCCGGAGTATGGCCAGCGCGCGTCCATCGAAGGTCATCGTCGTGCGGCCGGCATACCCACCGGCGGGTGCGGGATCCGCGCTGCCGAAGGCGAGCAGACGGGCTTCCCCCTCCACCTCGATCGTCAGTTCGCGATCGATCCCGATCGATGTGGTGCCCTCGGCATCCGCCAACCGCAGCTCGACGAAGACCAACTGTCGGCCGCGCTCGATCGTGGGCACGACGCCAGTTTCGGAGTGGGCACTGCGCAGGGAGTGACTCCGCGTCGTTCCGTCGATCGTGCTGATCGCGACGAGCTCGCCCGGCTCGAACGGCACCGTGAATCCGGGGCGGAAACGGTTATCGGGGCTCGACACCACCCGGCCGAGCGAACGGCCGTTCAGCACGATCTCCACCTCACCCGCCGGACTGTAGATCTCGATGTCGAGAGGAGTGCCCACGGGCACGTCCCACGCCCAGCTCGAGACGCTGTCACTCCAGGCCCAGGGGCTGGTCAGGGTCTCTCCCGCGTGGCGACCCGGCCGCAACACGGCGATGTAGGGGTCGGCCCGAAGCCCGAAGATCATCTCCCGATAGAACGACAGCGGTCGCCGAGTGCCGAGGAGGTCGATGTCGCCCGACCATGCCGCAATCCACGGATATGGCGCGGTGAGTCCGGACTGGACGCTCTGGTCTCCTGCGGCGATGGACCGACCGAGGCCCACCTCTCCGAGATAGTCCCAGCCCGTCCAGGTGAAGTCGCCGATCACGGTGTCCAGGGCCATCACGAGCGGCCAGGTCTCGTCGATCCGCCCTGGGAAGGTCTCCGATCCCACGATGACGCGGCGGGGGAACAGCTCACGGTCCAACTCGTACCGGCTGTCGCCGTAGTTCATGCCCGCGACGTCGAGGGCCCCCAAGCTCTCCTCGGTCTTCTCCGTCGCCAGGGGCGAGGCGGCTATCGCGTTCATCACGCCGCCGGGCGCGGCCATCATGGTGTTGATGCCTCCTGCCTGCTCGGCGAATCCGCCCGCTCCACCCGCCCCTCCCGTGGCGGATTTCAGATCGAACATGACGGCCAGCAGCGAGTTCACGCCGTTCGTGACGAAGCGGTCGCCGTCCAGCGCGCGCACCTTCTCGGCCAGACGCCGGTTGGTGGCCGCTCCGGCGGGGCTGCCGACCTCCGGGATCTCGTTTCCGATGGAGTAGCCGATGACGCTGGCGTGGTTGAGATCTTTGGCGACCATCGCCTCGATGTCGCGTTCCCACCACTCGGCGAAGCGGAGGGCGTAGTCCGAGGAGGTCTTGGTGGACGCCCACATGTCGAAGGCCTCGTCGATAACGTACATGCCGAGCCTGTCGCAGGCCTGGATCATCGGCACGCTCAGAGGGTTGTGCGACGACCGGATAGCGTTGAACCCCGCCTTCTTGAGGATGCGGATGCGGCGCTCCTCGGCATCGGCGAAGGTCGCTGCGCCGAGGATGCCATTATCGGCGTGGATGCACGCTCCGCGTAGCTTCACGGTGACCCCGTTGACGCGAAGGCCCGAGCGGTGGTCGACGCGTACGGTGCGGATGCCGGTTCGAACCGTGTGGGATTCGATGATGCGCTCGCCCTCCAGGAGGCGCGTCGTCACGGAATAGAGGTTCGGCGATTCCGCGCTCCACAGCTCGGGGTCCTCGACGAAGAGCCGCTGCCGGGCGACTACCGTCTGCCCTGGCTCCGTCGTCACGACGGCCGAGGCGGAGTCGATCACGCGCCCAGTCGCATCCGCGATCTCGACCTCGATCCGCGAGGTGGCGAGGCGGGGAGAGGTCGTTTCAAGGGGGACGACGACCTCCAGCACGGCAAGCGTGGCCTCCTGATCGACGGTGCGCACGGTCGGCCCATCGGCGGCGATGTGCACCTCGTCGCCTGTGAGGAGCCAGACGTCACGGTAGATGCCGGCGCCCGTGTACCAGCGGCTGTCCTCGTGGCTTCGCGCCTCGACCACGATCTCGTTTTCGGCGTCCAGCACCAGGTGCGGGGTGAGGTCGATCTCGAACCCGGAGTATCCGTAGGGACGCTGTCCCGCGAAGGCCCCGTTCACGTAAATCATCGCGTCGCGGTACACGCCCTCGAAGAAAATCGAGAAGCGTCGGTTCTGGGAGGATTCCGGCACGGAGAAGGTCTTGCGGTACTGGAACGCTCCCCCGGCGAAGTAGGCGTTCGAACCCAGGGCCGAGGGCGATCTCTCGGCACCGATGAGCGCATCGTGAGGGAGATCTACCGGAACGTACTGTGCATCGGGAGACAGCTCGTCGAAGGGGCCGACTTTAGGCCGGAAGGCCCATCCCGTGTTAAATGCTTCTTTTCTCACCTGCGACAACTCCGTCCATCACCTGGTGGGCACCACGCCTTCCAGGAAAATCAATTGGTCAGTAAATTTTCGTTCTGCTTGTGGCCGCGGGTTTCCTGATCGTCCCGATCAGGTCGGTTCGCTGACGCGCAGCTCGGCGCGAATGGCGTCGAGTACGTCGAAGACGGCGAGGGTGTCGCGGAAGGGGTGGATCGGCGACTCGAGGTCGCCGGCCGCTAGTGCGGCATTGACGTGCTCGATCATCGGGCCGAAACCGTTGCCCTCGACCGGGGACGCGGTCTCGATACCCTCGACGAAGCTGCCGGGCTCCCCGCCGGAGGCGTGAGTGCGGAAGGTGTGGGTCGCCCAGAACGGTGTGGGGATGGCGATCCAGCCCTTCGTGCCGTTCACCGAAGCGGTCAGTTCGCAGAACTCCACCATCGACGCCGCGAGCTGGGCGTAGCAGCCGTCGGCGAACTCGAGGGTGACGTGCTCGGCGAGATCGACGCCGTCGGCGCGCATTCGCCCTCGTGCGATGATCTCAGTCGGCGCCCCGAAGACGTCGAGGGCGAGGGTGATCGGGTAGATTCCCTGGTCCAGGAGCGTGCTGCCGCCAAGCTCCGCTGACCACCGGCTGCCGACATCCATGGGAAAGGGAATGCCGAAAGAGGCCCGCACGCTGCGCGGGCGGCCGATCGCCTCAGCCCGCACCTGTGCAAGCGCCTTTCGGTAGCTCGGGTTTGAACTTCATCCACATCGCTTCCATCGCGAACAGACCCGCGGAGGCGGCCGCGTCACTGATCTCTTCCACCTCGGCCCGGTTGAGACCGATCGGCTTCTCAACGACGATGGGCTTTCCCGCTCCCAGTGCGCGGAGCGCCAGTGCGCGATGCGTCCCGTGAGGCGTTCCGATGTGCACGACGTCGACGTCGGGATCGTCCAGGAGCGCGTCGACACTGGCGTAGGCCCGTTCGACTGCGCATTCCGCGGCGAACGCGGCACCCCGGGAAGCGCTTCGCGAAGCGACTGCAAGCCGCCTCGATCCCGTCGCTGAGGTGAGGTCAGCGGCGAAGTTCCGACTGATCTCGCCGGTGCCGATCAGGCCCCATCTAACTGGACGCACGTTGGAGCTCCTTGAGCGCCGCCCGGTCTCGGCGGCGCTGCGCTTGCGCATCGGGGTTTGCGACCGGCGCCGCAAGGAGGAGGCTCTTCGTGTAGTCATGGTCGGGCTGCGAGGTGACCTTGGCAGCGTCGCCGATCTCCACGATGTCGCCGTGATAGGCGACCGCGACGCGGTGACTGACGTGTCGCACGACGGCGAGGTCGTGCGAGATGAAGAGGTAGGCAACACCCGTCTCGCGCTGGATGTCGATGAACAGGTCGAGCACGCGTGCCTGCGTGGACAAGTCGAGCGCCGAGACCGGCTCGTCGCAGACGATCAGCCGCGGCTCCACGGTGAGTGCACGCGCTATGGCAACCCGCTGACGCTGGCCACCACTGAACTCGCGGGGTAAACGCTGCGAGGCGTTTGACGGAAGACCGACCTGGTCGAGCAGGGTCCGCACCCGTTCGCGCGCGGCGCCGCGGGCCTGGCCGTGCGCGATCAGCGGCTCGGCCAAGATGTCGCCGATCGTCATCGAAGGATTGAGCGAGGTGTATGGGTCCTGGAACACCACCTGGATGTCCGCCGACGATGAACGCCTCATGGCCGGGGTCGAGTTGGTGATGTCTCGGCCGTCGAAGCGGATCGTGCCCCCGGAGGGCCGCACGAGGCCGAGGATGGCGCGCCCGATGGTCGTCTTGCCCGATCCGGACTCGCCGACGAGTCCGAGTGTCTCGCCGGCCGCGACGTCGAAGGAGACGCCGTGCAGCACTTCGTTGGCCGGGCGACGGAAGCCGCGCCCGGGATAGGCAACTCGCAGTCCGTCCACTTCGAGTAGCGTCATCGGATTGTCCTCTCCGGCATGGCGGTCGTGATGGTCAGGGGTGGGTCGTTGCGCACGTGGCCCTCGTCGAGGATCGAGCTCAACAGCATTTTGGTGTAGGGATGCTGCGGATCCTGGAATACCTCGCGCACGGTTCCTGTCTCGACGACCTCGCCCGACCGCATGACGACCAGCCGATCGCAGAGGTCGGCGACGACGCCGAAGTTGTGGGTGACCAGCAGCACGCCCATGCCTAGCTCGGACTGCAAGTCGCGCAGCAGGTCGAGGATCTCGGCCTGCACGGTGACATCCAGCGCGGTCGTGGGCTCGTCGGCAATGAGGAGCTTGGGCCTGCCGGCCACGGCACCCGCGATCAGCGCCCGCTGCGCCATGCCGCCGGAGACTTCATGCGGGTAGGCCATGAAGACACGCTCGGGGTCGATGATCCCGACTCGGCCGAGCAGCTCGAGGATGCGGACTTTCGCGTCGCGACGGGAGAGCCCGGACGACGCGCGAAGGCCCTCGACGAGCTGGGCGCCGATGCGGGAGGAGGGGTCGAGATTGCTCATCGGCTCCTGCGGGACGTAGGCGATGGTGCCGCCGCGGAGCGCACGGAACTGTGGCTGGCTGAGCTCCGTCACGTCCCGGCCCTCGATCAGCACCCGTCCGCCGACGATGATCGCTTCGCGGGGCAGTACGCCGAGCGCAGCGAACGCCGATTGGGTCTTCCCCGAACCGGACTCACCGACCAGGCCGACGATCTCACCGGGCTCTACAGTCAGACTGACATTCCGCACGACCTCGGTGACCTCGCCGGCCGCGTCCGGATAGCCGATGGCAAGACTGTCGATTTCCAGGAGCGTGGTCGGCGAGGTGACGATCGCTTTCGCGGCGCCGGCCCTCACCGCCGCGATGCGGGGATGGGACCGGTGCTTCTTCGACGGCGTTCGCGTCTTGCGCGAGCCCTCCAGGGCGTCGCGCAGTGAATTGCCGAGGAGCACGAGGCAGGCGGTGATCAGACCTAGCATGAGGCTCGGCCAGAGCAGCTGCAGCGGGTGGGTGTACAGGTTGACGAACGCTTCGGCGATCATGGCGCCGAAGCTGGGAACCGAGTTCGAGCCGAGGCCCAGGAAGGCCAGGCCCGCCTGCGCGCCGATTGCGGCGTTGGCCATGAAGGCCGCAGCGATGATGATCGGGCCTCGCACCACGAACAGCACGTGCCGTCCCAGGATGCGAAGGTTCGACAGCCCGGAGACCCGCGCCGCATCCACGAACAGTTCGTTCTTCACGGCGACGACCTGGTTGCGCACGATGCGGTAAATCGTGGGCGAGAGCAGGATGCCGAACAGCAGCATCGTGGCGCGGAAGTCCGCCTTCGTCACCGGAATCAGGATGATCAGGACGAGCAGTCCCGGGAACGCCATCAGCAGGTTGAAAATCCAGTCGGTAGCGCCCCGCACGCGGCGGCCGAGGTAGCCGCCGATGAGGCCGGCGGTCACGCCGATGAGCAGGGCCACACCCGTGCCGATCAGGGCGGAGAGCATGCTCGTGTTGATGGAGTGGAGGAGCCGGGAGAGGATGTCGCGGCCGCTGCCGTCGGCGCCGAGCGGATGCCCTGGGGTGCCGAGGGGGGCGTTGATCAGCTGGAGCGAGGCGGCGTTCGGCGAGTAGGGCGAGATCAGGCTCGCTAAAACGCCGGCCATGATGATGATGATCAGCAGCACACCCGCGGCGACGGCCTGATGGTCCCGCAGGAGCTTTCCGAGCGGGGACTGCCGAACCGGCGGCAGCTTCTGGGCCATGGCGACGGAAACGGTGTCGGGAGGCGCTTCGTGCGTGGTCAAAAGCTTCTCGCTTTCGGATTAAGCCATCCGGCGGCCAGGTCGACGAGGAGGTTCACTCCGACGACGAGCAGAACGGCGAACAAGGTGATGCCCATGATCACGGGGATGTCGGATTGGATGGACGAGGTGAAGGAGAAGATGCCGTAACCGGGAAGGGCGAACACCTTTTCGATGATGAGGGCACCGCCGAGCATCGCGATGAATTCCAGCGATAGTACGGTAAGCGCCGGCCCCGAGGCGTTGCGCAGAGCGTGCTTGAGCACGATTGAGCGGGTGGAGATGCCCCGGGTCGTGAGTGTGCGGACGTAGTCCTTGCGGAGTTCGTCCAGCATCGATCCGCGGACCTGGGAGGCGATGTTCGCAACACCGCTCAGGCTGAGGACGATCACGGGCAGGGTGATCGAGGCCGCCCAGCGGACGGGATTGGAGGCGAAAGGTACGAACCCCGTCGCGGGCAACAGTTTGAGTTGGACGGAGAAGACCACCACGAGGAGGATCGCCACCAGCAGGGCGGGGAGCACTAGGCCGACGAGCGACACCAATTGCACCACCCGGTCCACCACTCCACCGCGTATGGCGGCGGTGACGCCGAGCACGACGCTGACCACGGCGACGAGCAACAACGCCACCAACACGACAGACAGGGTCACAGCGAGGCGGCTCGCGACGGCGGGGCCGACTAGTTCGCTGGTGGGCGTAGGAGCGACCGAAGTCAAGCTGGAAGACCCCGCCGAGCCAATCTGCGTACTGCACGACGAGCGGACGATCGAAGCCCAGGAGCTTTCCGCGTTCCACCATCGCCTCTGGGGTCGCCCCCGTACCGAGCAGGTTACGGAGCACCGCCTCCTGCGACAAGCTCAGAAGGGCGAAGACAATCGCCGTGACGACGAAGGCCAGGATCAGCCCGGCCCCAACCCGACGAAGAATGTAGATGATCATAGGATCTCCGTACGTCGGAGCCCGGTGATTCCGGACCCCGACGTCGTGGAACGTTTCGGAGTCATTACTCGCTCACACCGAAGTTGCGGACAGAAAGATTGGTGTTCGACCCGTTGCCGAGGTACGTGATATCAGGGGTGGTCGCCCAAGTGACTCCTGCGTAGAACAGGGGTAGTGTGAGCGCGTTCTCGGTCGCGTAGCGGACCACATCCTGGTACGCCGCGCCCGAGCCCGTCTCGTCCACGACGGTTGAGGCCTTCGCGATCAGCGCGGCCAGCTCCGGATCCTCCGGGGCGAACGGATTGAGGTAACCGCCGTTGCCGTAGTAGTCGAAGGTGTCGCGCGCCGGGAGGTTCAGGTTGCGGATGAAGAACGCCGCTGGGAACTTCTTCGAGGCCAGCGCCGTGGCAGCCTCCTGCGCTGGGACGGGCTGCCAGGTGAGGGTGATCCCGATCTGCGCCATCGCCTGCGTCACCAGCGGCTCGAGCTGCTGGGACAAGAACGTGCTCGGCAGCGTCAGTGCGAAGCCGTCAGGGTAACCGGCTTCGGCAAGAAGTGCCTTGGCCCCCTCGATGTCGAAGGTGTAGGTATCGTCAAGGCTCTCAACGAACGCTCCGCTCTTCGGGTTCACGAACTGCTGGGTGGCGCTGCCGCGCCCCCGCAGCACGTTGGTAACGAATCCGTCGCGGTCGAAGGCCATGTTCATGGCCCGACGCACGCGAACGTCGGCGAGTGCGGGTGCCACTTCCCCGTTGCGGTCCATGAGCAGGATGCTGGCCAGGGAGTTGGCGTCGACCTTGGAAAGCTTGAACTGCGGGTTGTTCGCCAGCGCCTGCGCCTGGTCGGGCTGCACCATTCCGGCGTTGATCTCCCCGGCCTGCAGCGCATTGAACGCGGCTGTGGAATCGGCGATCACGCGGACCGTCACAGTCGAGAACGGGTAGGCGTCGGCGTTCCAGTAGTCGTCGCGACGCTTGAGCACGTAGGTCGAACCGTCGGTCGTCGCTGCGGCGTCGAGTTCGTACGCCCCCGAGCCCACTGGGCGCAGGGCGCTGTTCTCGTCGTCGATGGTTTCGGGGTCGCCGATGACTCCGATGGCCGTACCCAAGCTCGGGAGGAATGCGCCGTCGGGCTGCGAGAACTGCACCACGACGGTCGTGTCGTCCGCAGCCTCGACGGAGGACACGGAGGCGAACTGACCCTGATGCAGGCCCGGCATCGACTTGGTGCGCTCGAAGGTCTTGACCACCGCGTCAGCGGTGACAGGGTCACCGGAACTGAAGGTCATGTCGTCGCGGAGGTTCAGCGTCAGGGTGAGTCCGTCAGTGGAATACTCCCAGCTCTCCGCCGCGTTAGGCTGCAGCGTCCCATCATTGTCGATGTAGACAAGGGTGTCGTAGACGCTCTGCCACACGTACGCCGACTGTCCGTCGTCCAGCAGCGACGGATCAAGGCTCGGGAAGGTGCCGAGCACGGACAGCTTGATCGTGGCATCGGACTCGGAGGGGCCCGTCCCGTCCGACGAGCAGGCCGAGGTGGCGATGACTGCGAAGAGGGCGGCGACAGCCGCCGCCGCTCTGATCACAGTGAACCGGGTACGGTTCGAATGCATAACAACTCCTTTGTTGGTGCGGGGCACGGGGCTCGTCGAGGTGTGTTCAGGAGCTACGTGTTGACTTCCTAAATTATGAACGTGTAACTATATTCACGCAACTCGAATCGCGATTCGACTTTGGGAAAGTTTTCGGGTGCGACGAATCAGCGCGCCGAGCGGGGCTCGAACGGTGTCGATTCAGCCGGAAGTGCCGTCAGGCGACCCCGGGTTCAGCCCAGGTCGCCCTCAATGATCGACGACAGGAAGATGCGGACGCCCTGCTCGATGTCAACGGCCCCCGGGTTGTACAGCCACTGCAGCTGGAGCCCGTCCTGAACCGCCATGTAGAGATTGGAAAGCTGCTCGGGTTCGGCGTCGATCTTGAGTCGACCCTCCGCCTGGGCATCCTCGAACGCTCTGGTCAAGTATTCGCGGAAGTCGTCCAGGCGCTTCGCGAAAAAGTCATGCGCTGGATGATCGGCACTCGTCGCTTCGGCGGAGATGATCGTGTGTAGCTGGATGATTCCCGGCTGCGCCGTGTTCTCGTGCAGAACACGGGCCTGCGCCGCCAGGACGTCCCGTCGGGGCACCGCCATGATCACGCCGGCTGCATCGTCGTAGCGGCGGCGCAGCACCGCGTCGAGGAGCGCAGCCTTCGTCGGGAAGTGGTGGAGCAGGCCGGTATGCGAGATGCCAGCCCGCGCCGCCACATCCTTCATGGTCGTGCCGCGGAACCCGAACTGCGCGAAAACCTCGAGACACGCGTCGAGAATCCCTGCCCGAACGGCGTCGGATTTCGCGTACGGACCACGTGGGCGCCGTTGACGGGGGCCATCGTCGGTTTGTGTCACGAGGCGATCCTATCCCGCTTCGGCCGGCTGTCTGTGGGCCAGGCCCGCGCTCTCCCCGCCGTCTGCGATGAATTCGGCTCCCGTGGAAAAGGACGAATCGTCGCTGGCAAGAAACAGGATCAGCTTGCCGAGCTCCTCCATCTCACCCAGTCGGTGCAGGGCGACGTGGTCCTGAGGGAATTCCATTCCCGCCAACATCGGCGTACGGATGAGGCCGGGGTGCACGGTGTTGACGCGCACGTTGTAGCGGCCGAGATCAAGCGCGGCGCTCTTTGTAAGCCCACGCAGCCCGAACTTCGAGGCGTTGTACCCCGTGATCGCTTCGTATCCCTGCAGGCCTGCGTCGGAGGAGATGTTGATGATGGATCCGCGACCGGACCGCTTCAGCTCCTCCACTGCCGCGCGCATGCCGAAGAAGGACCCGGTGAGATTGACATCGATGACGATCTTCCAATCCTCGATCGTGTGCTCGTCGAAGCGGGCGCTCTTGACGAGTCCGGCGTTGTTGATGAGCACGTCCAGACGCCCGAACGAACTCACAGCTGTCTGCACGGCGCTCTCCCACTCCGCGTATTCCCTCACGTCGAGGTGCACGAAGACGCAGTCTTCGCCGAGCTCCTCGGCGAACATCATGCCCTCGTGGTCGAGGAGGTCGCCAATGACGACCTTGGCCCCTTCCTCGACCAGTGCGCGGGCGAACGCGGCTCCCATTCCCCGTGCTCCGCCACTGATCAGCGCGACCTTGCCGCTTACTCGTCCCAAGATGTTCTCCTATTGATCGTTTGGAATGGCCCCAGCCGTCCGCGGGCGATGCGGTGACCCTGCGGATCAAACGCTTTCGATGCGCTCGCCCCTGAGCTCCACTAAACGCTGGAGCAGCATCTCACCGAGCTGCGGGAAGGGCAGCTTCGAGGCCGCCATCGGCAGGATGGTGCGCAGCGGCATCGGCAGGACGAGCGGGAGGGTCTCGTCATCCCACTCGCCCGATCCTCGGGTGGCGAACTGCGCCATGATCTCTTTGAGGGCGATGGCACCGTCGGTGTCGGAGAACCACTCTCCCATCGCGGAGTCGAGGGTCAGCGTGGCGGCCGGCTCCGTGCTGGGCAGCTCGACGGCGACTTGCCCGCGGATGTCCCTCGACGACGCCGCAACCTGGATCATGTACTCACCGCCCGCGTGCACCCACGCACGGTGCTGAGAGTTCCAATAGTCGAAGTCGGTTAACGGGATCGTCGCCGTGACGACACCGCTCCGGCCCGCCTTGAGCGCGATCTTCTCGAAGCCGATGAGTTCGTGCACGGGGCGATCCTCCCCGGAAACGGGCGGAACCGAGTAGAACTGCACCACCTCGGCACCGTCCCGCTCTCCTGTGTTCGTGACGCGCACTGTCACCGTCAGTTCATCGACGCCGAGGACGACGGCGATGTCGTCGTACGCGAACGACGTGTAGGACAGGCCGTGGCCGAATGGGAAGGCGACATCGCGGCCGACGGTGTCGAAGTGCCGGTAGCCGACGTAGATGCGCTCTCCGTAGAGGACCTTTTCGCCGTTGCCGGGGAAGTTGTGGAACGCTGACCCGTCGGCCAGGGTGTGCGGGATGCTCTCAGCAAGCTTGCCCGAGGGGTTGCTCTCCCCGAAAAGGAGCGCCGCGGCGGCACTTCCCGCGGCCTGGCCGCCCAGCCACATCTCCAGGATCGCCGCCGTGCCGCCCGCCCATGGGTCCACCGTCACCATGCCTCCGTTTGAGAGCACTACCACCACGCGGTTGCTCACCGCCATCAGCCGTTCGAGCAAAGCGAGCTGGTCGGCGGGGGAGGTCAACGCTCGTGCGGTCGAAGGCCTCCGACTCGTCTTCTGGTGGCAGGCCCAGGAAGACGACAACGTCTGACGCCGAAGCGGCGGCGGCGACGGCCCTCTCGACCAGCTCCGGGTCCGGCTGCGCGTCGAGCCGGAAGCCCTGCTCGAACACCACGGTGCGCTGACCCGTTCGCTCCCGGATGGCGTCCAGCGCAGAATCCAGCTGTGTGGGCACGATGTGGCTACTGCCGGCACCCTGATAGCGCGGCGTGCGGGCGAACTCGCCGATGACGGCGACGGTGCCCGGCGTTTCCGTCGACAGTGGGAGGACCCCGTCGTTGGAAAGCAGGACGGCCGACTGTTCGGCTATCCGGCGGGCGAGCTCGTGGTGGGCCTGGGCGTCCAGGGGCGGGGCGTCATGATTGGCGACGGCCCCCAGAGCGAGTTCGACCACCCGCGAGGCCGCCCGGTCAAGAACGGCCTCGTCGAGTCGGCCGCCGCGGACCGCGTTGATCAGGTTGGCCGATCCGGCCCCGGTGCCCGGCATGTCCAGGTCGAGACCGGCCTCGACGGCCGCGACGATGTCAGAGGCCGCCGCACCCCAATCCGACACGACTGCGCCCTGATACCCCCACTCCTCACGGAGGATCTCCGTTAGCAGCCAGCGGTTCGAGATCACAGGCACTCCGTTGACGGCGTTGTAGGAGGCCATGACCGTCGCGGGTGAGGACTTCTCGATGAGCCGCTGGAACGCACGCAGGTAGATCTCGCGCAGCGTGCGCTCGTCGACATCCGCGCTGATGCTCATCCGGTTGGTCTCCTGGTCGTTCGCTACATAGTGCTTGACCGACGCCCCAACCCCATGCGTTTTCAAGCCCGTGACCCAGGCCGCTCCGAGCTCGCCCGAGAGCAGGGGATCCTCGGAGAAGTACTCGAAGTTGCGCCCGCACAGAGGACTGCGTTTGATGTTCACCCCCGGTCCGAGGAGCACATCGACACCCAGTGCCCGCGCCTCGATCCCGAGCGCGGCACCCATGCTCGAGAGCAGCTCGCGGTCCCACGAGCTCGCCGAGGCCGAGGCCGTCGGGAACGCCGTCGAGGGCTCGGCCGCATTGATTCCGAGGTGATCTGCGCCATTGGCCTGGCGCCGCACCCCGTGCGGCCCGTCCGAAAGGGTGACCGCGGGGATGCCGGCCTCTTCAACTCCCGTGGTGCCCCAGAATTCGAACCCAGAGACAAGTGACGCCTTCTGATCTAACGTGAGGTTCGTGACGAGGGGATGGACGACGTTGTTCATTGAATTCCTCTATTTCGTGCGGCAAGTGTCTACAGGGCGACGCATCTCAGCGTCCGACGATCACCAAGAGTCCTTGCGACAGCAGTCTAAATACTAAACACGACACTAATTTAGAAACTGCCCGATCTCAACCCGCGATCTCGGATAGGCCGCCCTTGCCATCCGGCGCCTGCGATCGGGACAGGTGACGTGGCGGCACCTCTTCGCGGCACGTCGCGGCCGCGGTGTGATCCAGCCAAGACTCTCGAGCTGCATAGATCCTGGTGCGGGAGCATTAAGAGCGGCGTGGGTTCGAGCCGTCGGCTTCCTTTCCGGTACAAGGTTTCACACAACTTAATCGTTCGACCGGATTGTGTCCTTAATTACAGCGTCGGAGCGCGTCATCCGTTCGGTTCACCAACGCGGTCGACGCGGCAGTCTGACTGCTTGACTTTCCATCGCGGAATCGAGCGCACCAGCGCCGGCCTGCTTCCCAAGGCGAATACGATGGCGGCCAGGAATTAGCGAGGCGAAGTCAGACACGTACATGGTGCGCTCTGACTTGCGCGGGTGCTTCGCGAAGCGATGATCTACAACCGAGCTCAACGCGCTCGTGCAGGCTGCGCATGCCGGCACCGGACGCACTCGGCAGAGTCCGACAAGCATGGAGATACCCGTAAGACGGCGGTCCTACGTGCATCTATTTACCACTCTGAGACGGAGTGCCCGCTGGAGGATCGTCAAACGAACACCAGGGGGACATTTAAGTGCCGCGAAAAGCAGGCCACCTATTGCTGCGATTCACAGCTGGTTCCTCCCGACGCCCAGAACAGTGTCTCGAAAAGCGTTCGTCAAACGCGACTATGCACTGCACCCACTTCTGCTGTCCATGGTTGGGGTCAATTGGGGTTATCCACGGCTGGAATTGGGAGCCGGTGGGGTAGCTCCTTGGTCGCCGTAGCGGTGGATAACCCTACTGAATTGTCCGTGGGCAGCCGAGACTGAAGTGCTGCAATTGTTTTGAAGGAAGCAAAACGCGCGGCCGCGCTATCCCAATTGAGGACGGCCCGCGGCCGTCCGTTGATCTCATCAGCGGCGAAGCGGACTTCAGCCTGTTCTAGCATGCTGAGATCCGCACCCTTACGGAAGTACTGGCGGAGCAGTGGAGTGATCCCCGAAAGCTGGACCTTGAATTGAACATTAAGCGGTAGCGAGGGTTTGGGCGAGGTACTAGTCGGGCGCTGAGGTAGCCCAGTCTTTGTTGGATGCGGGTGGTGTTCCATCAGCGCAGGTACTCGCTCAGCCCGGTGTGGAACTGCTCGAGGGTGCTGGGTTGCTGGATCCGGAACCATTCCTCTTTGAGGTGACTGAAAAACCCTTCCATGGCGGCGTTATCCAGGCAAGTGCCCTTGCGAGACATCGATTGAGTCAGTCCGGCTCCGCGTAGCGTGTCTTGCCAGAGCGTGTGTCGGTATTGGAATCCCTGATCGGAGTGGACAAGGGGTTTCTCGTTGGGAGCGAGGTTGCTGATCGCGGCGCGGAGGCCGTCGGTGACCATTTTGACGCTCGCCCTCCTCGACAGCCTGCAACTTCAGTGGCTGTACGACGACGGCCGTCGACGTGATTCAGGTTGTCGACGGCTGTCTCGCGGGCGTGCTCACGCATGACGCACTGCGGCGCATGCAGGGCGTCCGGACAGAGATGCTCTCCAATGGCGTGGTTCTGAGGAGCGATTCCTCATCGCCGGAATTAAGCGATCCCCAGGTGGCTGTACGGTGAGGTGCCGCCGGCACCGGCTTAGAACTCCCGGTTCCGGGCAATTGACACATAGTCCCTCAGCAGTCCCGCGGGCACAGCCCTCCTGAGTTCCTCCATTGTCCAGGCCTCACCCTCTTTGCGGATCTGGCTGGTGTGAGCAGGTTCGGAGTAAAGGGCAATATCGCCACCACCAGTGATGGAAAAAACTGCCCCACTGATATTTGAGGCTTCCACGGAAGCTAGGTAGGCGAGAAATGTCAGGTTCTCTGCCGGACCGTGTGCAGCTTCGGAAGCCTTCATACGGTCCTCATCAACTACAATTTCGGCTCCCTTTTGCTCCAGTGCTGTCCGCAACGTGGCCTTGAAACTGAGATGCCCGGGCGATTCCGCCTGGGGGCAAAACGCGTTGACGGTGATTCCTGCGGGAAAGAGCTCTTTCGCGGTCGACTTTGTCAGTGCCACGAGCCCGGCGTTCGCGGCCGCATAGGCACTAAGGGATGCAATGCCCGTCCAGGCATCAGATGCCGTGTTGAGAATGCGCCCATAGCCCTGGTTGATCATGTGGGGAACAGCGTGCTTCATGCAGTTGAACGCGCCAGTGAGCTTGGCATCGACTTGGTAACTCCAGTCCTCACGTGTCAGCTCCTGAAAAGGCCCAAACCCCAAGCCGGCCGCGTTGTTGACCAGTATGTCGATCCGGCCGAAGGAGTCGACTGCGGTTTGAATCAGCTGTCCACTGCTGTCCCAGTCGAGAATGTCGGCGTAGCAGGCCACTGCTTCGCCACCGGCATTTACGATCTCCTGGGCGGTGCTCTCCGCATCACCTGACAGTTTGTTGAGTCTGTCGCTTTCAGTCTCGTTGTAGGAAAGTGCTGAACCGCCCAACGCCACTGCGCGGAATTCCGACACCGGCCGGGATTTACCCTTTGGTTTCCTGTTGTTGGTAACAACCCTTGCGCCCTGTTTGGCCAGCAGCAGCGCAATCCCGCGCCCAACCCCTTGCCCCGAGCCGGTTACTACTGCAACCTTGCCTTCCAGCAGTCGCTTCATAGTGTCTCCCCGTAAATCCTTCGTAAATTGTGGTGCCTGGCTGAAATCGGTCCTTCAACCTGCCTATGCATGCACCACCACACGCGCGCGGGCTATGTTCATAGCCCGTGCATGCGGGGACGTTGCGTCGCCCCCGGTCTGCGCAGCGACCCGTACGGCCAGGAAATAAGTGCCGGGCGCATTGAAGGCACGGGTCGTTTCCACGGCCACATGCTTGGCAGGCTGGAGCTGGAAGGGCTCGCCGGTCGTCTCGACTCCTTCAGCGTCAGTATTGATGGCGAGCAGCTCAACGACGACGCCAGAAACCGCTTCTGCCTCGATCCGAACGGCCACGGACTGACCGACGTGGACATCGGCACGGCTGGAGCCGTCAACGGAGATCGAAACTACGGGTTGAACACCACCGCGGTCACCGGCATCGGGGGGAAGGCACACCTGGCCTTCCGCAATCCCATAGGCGCTTGTAGTGGCCGGCTCGATGCCCTTTTCAACCCAATCGGCCAACTGCCGCAGGGCTGTCTCAAGTGCACCGAGGTAGGAAACGCTGCGCGCCGCGAATTCCTGGGGGCCAACGTCGCCGTGGAGGGCGTTGTCAACGTACCAAAGCCTGAACTGCCCGTCCGCAGCCCCGCCCAGCTGCTCCTGCACTAGGCCGCGGTACCAGTCCGCCTGCCACGGGAAGGCTTCCCGATCGAGCAAACAGGCAACGACGATCATCTTGCCCTCGATACGGCCTGTCATCGGAACAGCCGTTGCACCCTGGGTCATCAACGGTCCCAGCAACATTGGGCGCTGTGGCAGTTGCGGCTCACCCTTGCTGTCACGGAACTGATCCCAGACCGTAAACTCCGGTCCGGGTACCTGGTGGCGGTGATAGGTCTGGACTGCCAGGAAGTTGGAGTTGTCCAGCACCACTTCATCGCCGACGGCGAGATCTGCAGGCACTGCACCCTGCCACCCTTCCACCCGTACGATGTCGTCCTCAACCGCCGACAGCCGGATCACCGTGCCCGCAGCCTTGCCGCCGACAATTCGCAGTTCCGCTCCGAGGAACCATCCCACCGGAGTATCAGCAAGCCGGAGCGCAGTAACAACGCGGGCTGGTTTCGCTTGGGCAGATGCCTTAAACGACTCGTCGACTCCCCCGGACTCCGCCCCGTCATCCGGAGTTTCGTCGATCAGTTCCACGACGGTGGTGTGCAGCCGGACCCTGTCCTGGTGGATCGAGGCCTGGGGATCGGAGCCCAGATATCCTTCGGACGTCCAGAATTCGCTGGTGTAGGTGGGGTCGGCAGCGATAACACCCGGGAAAAGCGCGCTGAATCCGTGCAGGTCCATGGTCCGCCATCCGAACCAGGAACGGAGCGGGAACCCCATGCGGGAGACCTCATCCAGGGCCTCCCGTTCCTGGTCGGTGAGCTTCAGTGCCGAGGGGTCTCCGCCGGCGTCGTAGGCGTCGACGATGTCCGGGAGACGGTCCCTGAGGATCCGGAGGGCATGCATGCGCACACAGAAGACATTGGGAATTGCCATGGAGCTGCCGATCACGTACGGTGCATACCCATCCCAGGCTCCGCCGGAGTTCTCGGATGATGAAATGGTTCTGTAGCCGCCCCCGCTGCCCCCATAGAGGTAGCCGTAGACCCGGCGCGGCCCAAAGAGTTCGCCGGCCACAACCCGGGCGAAACGCGCCACTGCAGCATTGGCCCGGTAGGCAGCGACCGTGGGATCCACCCCGGCAAACGGATCGGCGGCTTTAGCGCCCCCACCGTTGGTCTCAACAAAGAAGGCGCCACTGGCGTTGGCGAAGGCGATCTTGTTGGTGTCCAAGGGCTCTGTTGGGCCCAAGTTCTCGCTTTGCGGGAAAGGCGTCACGTGCTGAAAGAAGCGGCCCTGGTACGCATGGGGTTCCGGGAAGTAGAAGGAGAACTTACTGTCGGTTCCCTCGAAGCCACCGTGGACGTACCTGTGCCGCACGGGTGCGTCGCGCCATTCGTCGACATCCAGATACGGCGAAATGAACAGGTTGTCCTCAGACTCGAAGTCCCACGTTGTTCCCAGTGGCAATGCCTGGTCGGTCTGCGGCTGATCGGTTGTCACGCTGTGGCTCGCTCTCTTGGACGTTCGGAATACAAGTCTGGGGGCAACCCGTTGGGTCGTTATGGCAGCTCTGTTGACGAGTGGCAAACCGCATCCAGGCCTTTCGGGACCGAGGTTCGCCGGGTTCACACCTACGGCTCCTGGCCCGCAAAACCAACGGGACCATGACACAACCCACCATCTTTTCCAATCCAGCATGCCATGCGCTTTTAGCTGCGGCAACCGGATCGCACCTATACTTTCCGAATGCCACCAAGAGGCCCTTATGAAAAAGGCAAAGCCAGACGAGCCGAAATTCTCAGCGCTGCGGTGGAAGTTATCGCCCAGCATGGATACTCCAAGGCAACCGTGAAGGAACTCGCGGAAGCGGTAGGTATCAGCCAAAACGGCCTGCTCCACTATTTCGGCTCAAAGGACGCCCTGTTCGCCGAAATTCTGCGGCATCAGGACCAGGTGGCCACAGCGCAAGTCACCCCTGAAACCCGCGATTTCACAGACGAGCTGGTGGACTTAATCCTCAGCGTCGTCACTGCTGAGACACAGTCCCCGGGGATGGCGCAGTTGACCCTGCGCATGACGGGGGAGGCTACAGAACAAAGCCACCTTGCCCATGAATTCTTCAAGGACCGGTACGAAGCCATCCGGCGGGTCGTCGAGACTGCCGTGACGCAGAAGAAAGAAAAAGGGCAGATCGGCACGGACGTCGACGCGTCCGCAATCGCCGCCCTGGTCTTCGCAAGCTGGGACGGGCTCCGCATCCAATGGATGTACGACAATTCCATCGACGTCCGGGCGCACATGGAGTACCTGCTGCGGGGCCTCGGCCTGACTGCGGGGCCAGAGGACTCGCCACTGATTCCCTGACCTGGGCCGGCAGTGTCATGGGTTCCGCAGAGCAGCCTGCAGCCGCCCCGCCTGCCACAAACCCCCAAAAATGAATCCACTAAAACCTTGACGAACGAATCCCGAACGCCATACCATTTTCGCCAGAGGGATTGATTAAGCAGTCCTAAACTCCCTCCCCCCCTACTCAAGCAAGCCCTAAGAGCCGCAGCATGGCCCTGGGAAAGGACCGACAATGGCGTCCAGCAATATCGCTCCCACTTGCACCAAGCCCTCTCCGGCTGACCGGGCGGCGGCAAAGGCGGAGTCCCGCAGGGACCGCGTGCCCCTTAAGCAGATCATCCCGTGGTCTGCCCACTCGTTTTCCATGAACGCCCTGATAGTTCTCATTGGTTACTTCACGATTTACGCGACGGACACCCTTATGCTCAACCCCGCCGTTGTGGGCGGATTGCTGGTTGGCGCGAAAGTTGTCGACGCAGCCGGGGCGCTGTTCGCCGGATACATTGTGGAACGCGCTCCGGAATCCAGGATGGGAAAGGCACGCCCCTTTGAACTGGTGGTCATCCTGTGCTGGGCAACCACCGCACTCATGTTCGCTGTTCCGGGAGGCCTGGGTGAGGTCGCCAAATACGTTTGGCTCTTCACGTCATACAGCCTGCTCACTGCACTGTTCATGCCCCTGTATAACGCCAACAATCCGCTGTTCACGGCGCGCGTCTTTCCTCGTCGTGAGCACTACACGGACGTCGCCGCCAAGGGGGGTCTGGTCACGGTGCTGGTCGCCATCGTAATTACCGTTGGAATGCCGTTGGCGATCCAGACCGCGGGCAAGGATCCGTCAGCATGGTCCTTCGTTGTCCTTTGCATCGCGGTACCGTCCGCCATCGTAGGTCTCATTCGTTTCTGGCTGTTCCGTGAGTCGCCGGACGCGGCGGTGGTCTCCGGCACTACCGTGCGGATACGTGACATCATGCTTGTCCTGCGGACAAACCGGTACATGTGGATGCTCTCGGCGCTTTCCCTCCTCGTCGGTTTCTATTCGGGCGTAGCGGCCATGACGTACTACTTCCGCTACGTTGTGGGAAACCTCGGGTTGCAAGGCGCGGTGGCCGTTGCTTTTGTGGTGCTCATCCCCGTTATGGTTTTCTTCCCCAAACTCATCCGCAGGTTCTCGGTTTCGCATATGATCGCCGTGTCCAGCTTCATCGGCGTCGTAGGGTATTTTATCCTGATGTTCGCAGGAGCGAGCCTTCCTCTGATCATGCTCTCCGCAGTACTAACTGCACTGGCAGCCCTGCCGTTCAATTTCCTTGCCCCCATCCTTGTCATCGACAACGCGACCTACAATGAATGGAAGGGACACCGCAGGCTCGAAAGCGTTGGCGGCGCCTTCTTCTCTTTCGCAGGCACGGTGGGGCAGGCGCTGGCAGCCGGGGTTACCGGTGTCGTCCTCGCCCTGACTGGATACGTTGGAGCTGCTGAGCAGCAGACGCCTGCCGCCATCCAGGGCATCATCGCCACAAGCAGCTGGATCCCTGCCATTTTCGCCTTCGCTGTAGGCGTGCTCGCACTCTTTTACCACCGTCTTGAGCACAAGATGAAGGGAATCAGCGCTGAAGTGCTGGCTCGACGGAAAGTCGACATGGAGACGGAAATTATTCCAGGCGCCCCACTGTCCGGCACGGAAGCGATTGAGATTGTCCGTGCGGAAAGCAAGGCTCGGTCCGGCTGGGTTGACGGCAAATAGCCACCGGCGGATCCGGGAACCTAGGGACCCAAGCAAGTTTCCTGCAATAGCAGCGGGTCCTGAAACGGAGTGCGGACGTTGTCCGCACTCCGTTTTTTTACGCAGCGGGACGCTGGCGATAAGATTTCGCGGCCAAGGACATGGAACCCGGTGTATACGGGAGTCACAGTCCCACGGAAGCGGGTCGCACGCGGTCCCGTCATAGAAGCCGCCGACCTGTAGAGGCGCCGGTCAGCATCATCTCGGTGACACCCACTGCTCAGCGGAGTGGATGGAACAGATGACAGCCTGGGCACGTGGTAGGCCGGATTCTTCATAATCGGCTTGCGGCCGCAAACAGTGCAGCGGGAATCTCCCTGACTGCGGAGGGGCTTCCATAGTTGCCAGGTCCTCCCATCGTGCTGTCAGGTCAGGATCGGTCCCTCCCACACCCCCGGCCCAGTCGGCAAACTCCGCTCGCTTCACCAGCGGCGAGAGCGTGCAGTTCTTTTCGGGTCCGGAAACCCGGAAGGTGACGGTCCAGCACGAACGAAGCTCCGAGGTCGGCCAGAGTCAAATGGTAAGTGTGTAAGTTCCTACTGCCGGGTTGGGGTGAGTAGTTGACGGAACGGAACCTTCCGTCGCTGTCGGTTGGCCGCGCAGCTGTCCGCAATTCCTGTCCAAGTATCCGGTCTCAGCAATGTCAAGCAAATCGCCACAGCAGGCGGTCCCACCTACGCACTCAAGACTGACGGGACCATTTGGGTTTGGGGAGTCAGCTTCGGCTCCCTCATGGGCAATGGCCTGCAGCACGCAGCGGCCCCATGGCAGGTCAACGGGGTCACCGGCGTGGACTCTCTATACGTCACCGCATCCCAGACGTTTGCTGTCAAAAACGATGGGACCCTCTGGGCTTGGGGCTCCAATACGACTGGCAGCCTGGGAATCGGCTCGACAGCAGGTGCTCCGTCACCACAACAGGTCTTTGGGCTAGATAGCGTGGCATCGGTAGCACCAAATGGCAGCTCGACATACGCACTCAAAACCGACGGGACCGTATGGGCCTGGGGGGAAATAGGGACGGTCAGCTTGGAAACGGTACGAGCATAGACTCGAGCGTCCCCACAAGGGTCGCTGGGCTCGAAGGGGTCAAGATACTCAAGCCGACGGCTGTACCTAACGCCCACATCGTTCCTGGTGCCGCAGACAAGGATGCCATTATTCATAAGGATGTTTAGATTTTGTACAGCCCAACCTGACGGCAGGCGGTGGTGTGAAGGGTGTCCGGCTGGGCTCGGTTCCTTTCTTTTCTGACACCGCCGGTACGAATTCATATCCCTAAACCTGACAGTGACACGACCCCTACGGCCACTCCAAGAAGCAGTCGGAGGTGTGGACATTGTCCACACCTCCCTTGGCCGGACAAATAGACGACCACGACGACCCCGCGCAGCCAAAAGCGGCCTTCCCAGACCGTTCCGCACCAGAGAGGCTTCGTCATGTCGTTCCCGCACCGCAAAGCCATGAACAGGTGTTGGCCACCCCAGACCAACCCGACAGAACCGGAACGAGGAACCACCGACACCCGTACACAGCAGGCGGGGGGCCCACCAGCCAGGGCACTGGCCCGCCGCCCACACATCTGAATAGGCCACGGCCGCGAACCACCGTCAGAGCCAACGGGCCAAAGCTTTGTACACACGTTTAAAGCAAAAACCCCCTCTGACGAGGGGGTTTGCGTGCCCAAGGTGGGACTCGAAATGCATTCTGCGCCTTGAAAACACTGGGAACCCCCGGAAACATGCGGAATCCGGAACAGTCCGAAGGCTGTTCTGCCCGGTACGACGAGAAAAGTGTGGACATTGTCCACACCCTTCTAGTTCAGTTCAGGGCATTTCGAGCGGTAGTGGCCAGGTGTCCGGCAGTGACCGCATTTCCGGGCCTTTTGCGTTGTTGATGAGGAACTAAGTTCCGCCATTTCCGGCTCTATGGAGTTCGTGACGGTCGCTTGCAGATCGTCGAAGTAACCTGGGGCTGCCAGGGCGTCCGCGGCACGCTTGAGCTCGCTGAGCTCCCCCGCGGTCAGTATGTTGTCTGCGAACGCGGCTTCGCGAATTAGTTCCAGGAACCGTTCATTGAGGCCGCGAACTTGATTTGCGCCCATGCCACCTCTACCGGCGAGTTTGGCCAGTCCTTTGGCCTCGTCACCGATGATTTTGCCGTCTTCCAAGGCGGCGGCAAGTGCTTCTAGATACTCTCCCGCTGCCGCGTCGCTGACGTCGCTTGTACTGATTGGAAGGCGGGACATGAGGGAGTGCATCCAGCCATCCGTGCCCTTCCGCAATGAGCTGGCCCGTGTCATCGGACTTACTGAGCCCAGGCGGTAAGGATCGAAGAGACCGCGTGCTGGGTCGTGTCCGAATTCGATACCTGGCCGGTATCTGTCGAGCATCAGAGGCAGCAATGCTGCTGTCGCTCTCACATCGCCGAGGGCCGCGTGGGCATCCATCAGGGGTATTCCTGCGTGCTGAGCGAGCGTGCCGAGCTTGTGGTTTGGCGTGTCATAGGTTTGCCGCCCGAGCCATAGAGAGCAGAGGGCTGGCAGGTGCGGTGTTTTGATGCCGGCGCGAGCCAACTCGGCAGCGATGAATCGTTCTTCGAATGCTGCGTTGTGCGCGACAACGACCGTGCCGCCCAGACGCGCCAGGACGTCCGCTACGACGTCGGAAAATAGCGGGGCGTTCCGCACGGCATCGTTGCTGATTCCGTGGATAAAGACGGCACCCGTGTCGCGTCCTTCCGGATTCAGGAGTGTCGCATATTCGTCCTCGATGCGGCCGTTCTTATCTACGCGGGCAATAGCCAATTCGATAACACGATCACCTTTGCCTGGTGAAAATCCGGTTGTTTCGACATCGATCACGGCGAAGGGACCGTCGTGAACGTAGCCCTTTCCCGATGAGGGCCCGCCGTAGCTGAACAGCTCACCAACGCGCCCAGGCTCGGCACAGCGCATGGACACGCCCTCCACCGGGCTAGGCTCTGGAACTGCGCGGGGGCGCGTATAAGTCAGCGGTTTATGCGCTTCCGCTTTCGGAGCCTTGGTCTGCAGGGAGGACAATATCTGCAGTGCTCGCCGTTTCTTTCTGCGTGCCAACCACCAGAAAAAGACAGCAATAAACAACAAACCAAAGAGGGCTTCCATAAGATTCCTTTATCGCAGCAGAAGCCCGATATTATCACCGCGATGTCCATCGGAATGTACGAACAATCTGTTCGCAGTCTCACAAGATCTCAGCTTTCGCTCTCTTACTGAATCCAGTCTCATGAGATGGCGAGACATAAAGGTCTACAAGGTAGTTCTCGGCGGCTTCTAATTGATCCAAGTGGCTACGAATTGCAGCTTGGCCATCGCCCCACCGTCATGCTGCTGGATCTTCCTACTCCGATGAATGAGTGGAAGCTGAATCACTGCTTGTCATTCTGATATGTCCCATGATCGCTGGGCGTGTCCTCCGCGCAACCAGGGCGCTACCGCGCCGACCCCGGAACCGAAAACTTCTTCATTAGAACGGTGAAACATTGCCTCCAGATGAAGTTTTCGGTCCCGGCGCCGGTCCCCCAAGTTGCACTCCGGCCCCTCAGCCCAGCGGGTGGTCCCCTACCAGAACGACGCCCACAACTAACAACCGCAAAAAGATACGGCACCTCGAAGGGTGAAGGGAACCAAAAAGGGTCATGGAAAAGCTCACGATCACAACACCATCAGATGTCCTCAGCTTCATCGGACACACCCTGGGCTTCTGGCCCCAGGAAAGCCTGGTCTGCATCACCATGAACGAGAACAGCATCGGTGCGACCCTGCGCATCGACCTCCCCCGCCACCCCGGCCAAGAACTCCCCTACGCACGCACCGTCGCCCACTACCTCACCAGCGACACCACCGCCACATCCATCCTCTTCGCCGTCTACACCAGCGAAACAGCCAGCCCCGGCCAGCCCAAACCCCACGCCGGCACCATCGCCGCACTCACCGGCGTCCTCGCCGAACAGGGCATCACCATCCGGGACGGACTCTTCGTCGGAGACGAAACCTTCTCCCCCTACGACGGCGAACCCGGCACCAGCCTCGCCCTGCCCGTCAGCTCCACCCAGACCAGCGCGATCAACGCCGAGTTTATCTACCGCGGCAGCGTCGTCGAAGCCACCGACCGCGTCACGCTCCCAACAACAGGCCAGGAAGCAGCCAAAGCGGCCGCCGTCGAACACCACATAGAAAAGATCGCTTCCGAGACGACCGACCGCGCGCTTCAACAAGGCCGGCAACTCTGGTCGAACATGCTCGACTCCAGGGCCTTCCCGTCTGATGACGACTGCCATGCCCTGGTCGCGAACCTGCAGTTCCCGGCGATCCGCGACCGTCTCATCGCAGACATCCCAGGCGTCGACGAACCCATGCAGCACGTCCTCTTCGCCCAAACCGAGCAGGCACCGAAATGGTCACGCATCGAATGGGCACAACAACTGCTCCTGCACGCCTACACCCGCACCAGCCCGGGACACGCAGCACCAGTCCTTACAGCCATCGGTTACATCAACTGGTGGGAAGGCAGAGGCAGCAAAGCACACCAATTCCTCCAACTCGCCCTCGACACCGATCCCGCTTACCGCCTCGCCCGCCTCAGCGACCAAATGATCGGCTCAGGACTCGTCGCCGGCTGGAACATGAACAAAGACACCGCCTACAAAACACTGCCCTTCGATCTGCCGTAAGGCGCTCGAGGCACTAGCTGCCAAAAGAAGGGTTGATCCTCAGATCAACCGGGAACCAGCCCTCGAGATCATCGAGATCGTCGAGGCTAGGGTCCTGGCACCCACCATTGCCCCGGGGCAAGTCCCCAGGGAGTGGCTCGAAGTGCGAGCCGCCGCGTCGGCCGGTACTGCGCGGTGACCGACTCGGGCAGTGTCGCCGCCCTGTACACCCACTTCATCGGGTGACCCTAAGCCTAGGTCTGGCTGACTTTGACGCCGCAGCACTAAGGGACGCCCTTCCGGCGCCTGACCCAGGCTGTCGCAGCCTGGCTCTACGAGATGACAGACTTCGATGGCGTTACGTTCGCCTCCCGTCACGGAGACGATCTCCAGCTCTGGGCCATCATCGAGCGCCCGGCGATCCACCTATTACGCCGAACATCTCTGATGTATGCAGCGAAGGGTTCGCTGTTGCGTAAGCCAAGAATGTCCTCTCGTAAATAGATGACGAACTTCTCAACTGAGTCGTGACGCGCGAGATGCCCCGCCGAGTCGATGGTCATCGTTCCGCGGACCAGCCGCGTCAGTCACGACGGACTACATAAGGAAGACGGCCTTGCCCGACGACTGCCGATCGAACTGCTCATACGCGGATGCTGCGTCGCCAAGTGACCACCGCTCGGTAAAAAGGGCGTCAAGGTCGAGGTTGCGGCTTACAATGAAACGCGCACATGCGGCCTGCTCCTGGTGGGAGAACGTCCAGCATCCATGAAGGGTGACCTGGCGACGGAGGAGGTCGGGGCCGACCTCCAGCGACACGTCTCCGCCTTCGCCTACGTACGCCGCACGGCCCCAGCTGCGCACGCCTTGTACTGACTGGCGGCGCGCGATCGCAGATCCGCTCGCCTCGATGGTTGCATCCACTCCGAGTCCGTCAGTTACGCTGCGGAGCTGCTCGACGACGTCGCCACTGGTGGACGCATTGATGGTGAGCGCCGCACCGAAGACTCGTGCTCGTTCGAGTCGTTCATCACTGAGATCGACGGCGATGACCCGGGCTCCCATCGCCGCCGCCAGCAATGTCGCCGATAGCCCGACCGGTCCTTGCCCGAACACGGCGACAGTTTGATCTCCGGAGAGGTCGAGCCGCTTCAGGGCTCCCCACGCCGTACTCGTCCCGCAGGAGAGCGCCGCTCCCGCTTCGAAGGACAGTTCATCGGGAAGTTGGACGATGCTCGTGCAGTGGGCGCGCATGTAGGCGGCGTGGGCGCCGTTCGCGGTGAGGCCGTACGCTGATGCTCCAGGCAGACACATCTGCGTCCATCCCGAGCGACACGGGTCGCAGATTCCGCACCCCTCGTAGTGATGGATCATTACTCGCTGGCCCACACGGGCCTCGGTCGAGCTGACGGCGCTGCCCACTTCGACGATGACGCCGGTCGGTTCGTGGCCCATGACGATCGGCCCGGGCTGGCGCGAAGCGATGGCTCCCATGCCATCGTGGTAGAACTTCAGGTCGGTTCCGCACATCCCGGATGCTCGGATCTCCACAATCACGTCCCGGGGACCGGGTGTCGGGTCGTCGACGGTCGCGATTTCGACTGTGTAATCCCCGGGGAAGACGACGCCCTTCATCGGCGGGCATCCGAGGCCGGCGCTTCCTGAAGCACCGCCGTGTCCGACGAGGTGTTGTCGACTGGCTTCGATGTCCCGATGTTCTTGGTGGGTATGAGAAAGACGAGGATGGCTGCAGACAGCGGAACCAGGGCCCACACGAGAAACAGGAAGGTGGGGTGCCATCCGGCTGCTGCGACGACGCCACCTAGGCCAGCCCCGCCGATCGCGGCCGTCCGCCCGACGGTGTACACGGCGCTGAGGATGGTTCCGCGCAGTTCCGCCGGGTAGGCGTTAGCTACTAAACCGTTGAACAGGAACGGGGTGTTGAAAGCGCCGAAGACGAAGATGAGTGCGATCACGAGGGCGAATGGTGCCCCGATCGCCAACCCGATGACGGCAAGTGCGATCGAACTCGCACCGAAATATCCGCTGACGACGAGCCGGGCGTTTCCGCGGTCCTGCAGCCGCCCGCCGAACAGGGGCCCGATGGTTGCGCCGAGTGACAGTGCTGCCACGAGCAGAAGGGCGTTGCTCAGCTCGACCCCGCCCATGACGAGGTACTGCGGCAACCAGGTCGGGAAGGCCGTTGACATGATGAAGACGAACGCGGCAGCGAGAAGGCACAGGATTGTGCGTGCCCGGAGGTCGGGGGCGAAGAGGGTCCGGATCGGCGCACGTACCGCCTTCTCTGTAATCGCTGGAAGGGGCACGCCGAATCGGTCTGCGATGTCGGTGGCCCGCTGCGTACGCCCCTTGGACTGCAGGTAGGCCATCGACTCGGGAATGAGCACGAGCGCGAGCGGAATCACGAGCACGCCGATCGCTCCCGGTACGACCCACAGCCAGCGGAAGTCGACATGTGCGAGCAGCAGGGAGCCCGAGAGCGCCGCCAGCAGGCCGCCCACTGCCGAACCCGCAAGCATGACCGCGTTGTTGATGAAACGGCGGTTCGGTAGCGAGAACTCCGAGACGATGGCGACGAGGACCAGCAGCACACCTCCGATACCCATGCCTGCGAGGAACCGGAACACGATGAAGACCGTCAGGCTGGGGGCAATGACCACCGCCAGGGTGAAGGTTGAAAACAGCGTCAATGTGGCGATGAGCACTTTGCGCTTTCCCAAGCGGTCCGAGAGGGTGCCGCTCAGGATCGCGCCGACGAGCATGCCGAACAGCTGTGCACTTGCGACCGTGCCCGCCGACAAAGCAGTGATGCCCCATGTCTCTCGTGCGAGCAGCACCGGCAACGTCACCCCCATGATGGACAGATCGAACCCGTCAAGCAGTGCGATGAAGGTGGTGATGGCCAGAAACGCGATGCGTGTGCGGCGTGCGCGTCTGGCCTGATCGATGGCGGTACTCATGTGTGTCCTCCTTGACATGCCCCCGAGGTGAAGGCTGATGAGTGATGCGGATAAATCGTTGTCGCGCGTCGAACGAATCGATGCTCGTCGGTCGTGGCTCGAAAAGCATGGTGGGCGGTCGGCAGGAAGAGGCCTCGAGCGCCTAACGCGCGCGCGAGCATCGGGGGGCGCGCGATGCACTGTGCGTCCCCCGATGTTCCTGCGGGTCTCTCTGTGAGATGGCCTAAGCGACCCCTCGGCGATCGCGAGATCGGCGGCGGCTCTGTTATGCGTCCGCCAGGTCAGCTGGTGACGGCTGCTGCCGCCAGCTCCGCGGCACTCACGAGTCCAGCCTTCCGGCCGAATGTCATCGAGCGCAGTCCGGAGGTTCCGGCCGGATATTGGTTGTAGAACACGCCGGCGATCTCCCCCGCCGCATGCAGTCCTTCGATCGGCCGGCCCTCGGCATCCAGAACGTGGGTTTCGCCGTCGACGCGCAACCCGCCGTACGTGAAGCAGATCTGCCCGGAGATCGGCCAGGCGATGAATGGCGCCTCAGCGATGGGCGACGCGTAATTCGAGCGGGAAGGGGTGATCCCGGTGGTGTGCTTGCCGTCGAGCGGGCCGTTCGGCTGGTAGTCGCCCTCGTCGTCGATCGCCCCGTTGTACTCCTCGACTGTCGCACGAAGACGATGAGGATCGATGCCGAGCTTCTCGGCGAGCTCCTCGATCGTATCGGCCGAGATCGGCTCCTGCTCGGTCAGGTTCATGTAGTCGAATCCGGCAATGGTTCGGCGCTGGGCGGCGTCGTTGATGCCGTAGGCGATGTTGTTCTGCTCGCGGAAGATTGCGTTCGCGACGGTGTCGAAGTCGATCTCCACGATGTCACCAGCTTCGTCAATGAACCGCTTGCCGGCTTGGTTGACGAGGATGCCGTAGCGGTAGGTTGTGACCAGAGGCTCGACTCCATCTGAGCGGGAATCACACGGTTCTATGTGCGCGCCGTCGAACTGTCCTGCTGTGTCCGCTCCCACTTCGGTGGCCATCCGGATGCCGTCGCCGCGATTGCCGCGGGTTCCAGGTGAAACGGTCTTGAGCTTGTAGGCGTCGGGGATGTAACGCGTGAGCCACTCTGGATTGCCCTCGAAGCCGCCGCTGGCCAAGATCACCGCAGATGTCTCCATAGTGACGATCGTGCCATCTTCGGCCTGCACCTCGAGACCGGCGACTCGGCCCGACTCTGAACGGATGAGTCGACGCGCCGAGGTGTTGTAGAACACCGCACCGCCATGGTCGACGATCTTCTGGGGAAACGAATTTACGATCGTCGCTCCACCCCCATCGATTCGCCAGGCGCCATCCTCGGTACCAACTTCAAAATGCGTGAGCGTAACCCCGTGCTGTTCGAGCCATTCCAGGGTTTCAGGCACGAGCTCGTAAAACGCATCGATGTAGCTCGTGTTGGCCAGATGGCCGGCGTTCTGGCGAATCCGTTCGCCTAGGAAGGGGCGAAGCTTTCGATCACGCGTCAGGCTGAGCCACGCCGTGGTCCAGCGGGTGGAACCCCCGCGATCCTCGTAGCTTGCCCGCTCGAGCACGGCCACCCGGGGCGTGCGCCCCGCCTCGATTGCAGCCTCGACGTGTGCGAGACCGGCTGTGAGCCCGGAGAATCCGTGACCCACGATGACCACGTCCCAGGGGCCCCGAAGGATGGACGTGATGGCAGTTTCCGGCATTGCAAACTCCTCTTTAGATTGGTGTGGTGAAACAAGTGGTGCGGTGACGACAGGGCTGCAGATTGGCCTAACCCTGCGGGCCGAGCCAGATCGCCTTCGGTTCGGTATATTCGTCGAAGATGTCTAGCCCCATTTCATGGCCGACACCGGAGGCCTTTCGACCGCCGAACGGCACGTTGCCACTGAACGCCCTCCATGTGTTGATCCAGACGACGCCGACATCCAGGCCTTTCGCGATGCGGCGGGCCCGGTCGATGTCCTGGGTCCAAAGGCCCGACACGAGACCGAACTCGGTGTCGTTGGCGATGGTCAGCGCTTCCTCGTCGTTGGAGAAGCCGATGACCGCGCCGACGGGACCGAAGATCTCCTCGCGTCGGACACGGGACGTTGCGGAGGGAGTATCGTACAGCGTCGGCTCGACGAAGAGCCCTTGGTCGATGCCCGGGAGATCGGTACCGCTGCGCGCGCCCCGGATAAGGGTCGTGTTGCTCTCACCGTCAGCGATTGCAAGGTACCCGGTAACTTTCGCGTACTGCGGCCGTGACGCGAGCGGGCCGATGTGCGTTCCGGCGTCCAGCGGGTCGCCCATGACCAGGGCGTCAAGTGCGGTGCATAGTCGCGAAAGCACCTCATCGCGAACGGAGTCGTGAACGATAATTCGCGAACCCGCGTTGCAGGCCTGGCCGGTTCCAGCAGTAAGACCAACAACGAGCCCGTCGACGGCGCGGTCGAGGTCGGCGTCAGGGAAGACGATGTTCGCGCCCTTACCGCCAAGCTCCAGGGTCGATCGAATCAGCCGCGGGGCGACCGCTGAGGCTATCCGACGTCCCGTCGCTGTCGATCCCGTGAACGCGATCTTGTCGATGCCCGGGTGGTCCACGAGCGCAGCGCCGGCTTCGCCGTTCCCCGTGATCACGTTAACGACTCCAGGAGGGAACCCCGCCTCGAGCGCAAGCTCGGCAATGCGGAGGGTAGATACCGGGGTCACCTCGGAGGGCTTGATGACGATCGTATTGCCGGCCGCGAGGGCAGGAAACAACTTATATTGCAGGAGCCCCAATGGATTGTTCCACGGCGTAATAGCTGCAACGACGCCGACGGGAACACGGGTCGTCCATGCGTCGTGGCCAGGCATTGACGGCTGTACCGTCACGCCGTGCAGCGCGAGCGCAAACTGGCTGCAGAAATCCGCCGTGCCCGCCAGGGACCCGCTCGCCATGGTCATCTCGGTGAGGGTCTTGCCGTTCTCGTGCACCTGCGTCCTCGCAAGGCGCGACACATCATCCCGGAGCAGGTCGCCCCAGCGGCGGAAAGAGCACGGCCCTGACAATGGCCGGAGTGTCGGCCCACCCGGGGAAGGCTTTCCGCGCTGCCCGCACTGCAAGGTCCACATCCTCGGCGGACGCCTGCGGAACGTATCCCCATTCAGCATCCTCGAAAGGATCCACGCATCGAAACGAGCGGCCGGAGGCCGACGGCACGATGCGACCGTCAATAATCATGCCGTAAACCTGCTGCGGATCGAAGTCCGGAAAGCGTGTGGGAAGAGCCGGGGTTTCAATCGTCATCGATCGACCTTTCATCGGTGAACGCTTCAGGCTCGCAAGAAGCCTTGAGAAGCGGTTCTTCAGCCGACGTTACGACACCAACTGAAATTCGTCAACCATTCGGTTGATTCACTGCGGATCACGAAAGAACAGAAAAACGCAGTGCGCCTGAAGAGCAACCGGCCCGTATTCTGATCCTGCGACAAGGGCAAAGGAACACAGCAACGCTGGGCTCACCCTCGTGCTCACCGTTTCGGCACGCTCTTTCGTAGCAGATGTGATCGCACACCTCGTCGCGTATCGTTGATCGCCGCCCCGACTGCGCAGCTCCCATTCGATGGGTCCCCGAACCGCTCAGTTTGGTAAGAAAAAATGAGCGTTTCTTACGCCCGGCTCTACCGGGAGTAGGTTCCTACAAGCCTGTTTTGTTCAATGATCCCGTCAGCGTAGTCGTTGAGAAAGTCCTCGCGGCTGGGCTCTCCTTTGACGGATTCCTTGAGTGCGTAGACCCAGAAATAGTAGTGATGCAGGCCATGCCCAACCGGGGGCACAGGGCCAAGGTAACCCGTTCCACCTGAGCCGTTCTGTCCTTGCCGTCCAGACGAGGCGTCCACCACCATGCCTGAGGGGTCCTGTGACGGTTGAATACCGTAGATCAGCCAGTGCGTGAAGCCATTCGGAAGCGGAGCGTCAGGGTCGTGGCATATGATCGCGAGTTCCTGGGTTCCGTCGGGTAGGCCGGTTACAAACAGCTGAGGAGGAGTGTCTCCTCCCAAGGCAGTCAAGTGTTCCCCGATCCGGCCCTCCGGCTCGATGTCGGGGCTGGTAATCGAGAGGTTGGCCACGTGTGGGTTCACTGGGTGTCCTTTCCAAAGGGGTGTAGTTGAGCGGGAGGGGCCAGAAGAGCTGACGCGTGGAAGCTTTCCGTCGTCGGCACACGCGTGAAGAACCAGGAATGCAGGACGCGAGTCGGGAGCCGGTCCGGCATTCCTGGTGTGGTTCTGTCGGGTGGCTAAGCGATCTTGAGAAGCTCCACCGGGGAAGTACTGATGGGACGGTGTCGAGGCCGACGCCTTCCAGCATCACCGGTTTATGCATCGGTTGCATAGGGGAAGTTCTTGACGACCTCGTTTGTGAACGGGTATACCGTTGCGTTGATCATGTTTGGCTCCCTCCTAGATTGATTGCGAACCTTGGCTTAGAAGGTCCAGATCGGTGAGGATGAGCCGACGCGTTCGGCGGGCCGTTCCCAGAACAGCGGCGTGTTCTCTATGGCTACGGGGAATATGAGGCGTCGTGTTGGTCCGAAGGGACCAGAGAAGATGCGGTCCTCCCACGGGCCGTCAATTGGTATCCGGATGTCGCGTCCCGGGTCAGTATTGCGCGCATCCCGGATGACCATCGAAGCGGTGCGCGCGAGGGAGAACTTCCAGGTCGAGCCTGCCCCTGAGCGGATCCGCTTGGTCAGCCCGCGGATCGCGGCGGCAGCAATCATGTGGCCGGTGGCAAGGTCCAGTCCCTCTACGGCGGTGTGGCGTGGTCGCGACGCATCGACGGGGCTGCCGTTGATGTACAGGGGGACGCGGTTTTCGGGGTCTTCGAGTGCCCACGACTGTGTGGCGTTGGCAAGCCCTGTGCTGAACTGAACGATGGTGTCGAACCCACGTCGCATTGCCCAGGGGCCGGTCCAGCCGTACGCACGTGCCGAGACCTCGATGAGATCGGGTTTGATCGCCCGGCGTTCATCCTCACTGATGAGCTCGTCGATCCCGCCGGGTCGATAGCCGTGGACGAGCACATCGGCTTCCGCCAACAGTCGCTTGAACTGTGAAATTCCCTCCGAAGTCTTGAGATCCAGGTAAGCCCAGCGCTTGCCGAGAACCTGTTCTGCGCCGTGACCGACATGGGTGATGGATTCGTCCGATCCCGGCCGGTCAAGACGGAGAACCTCGGCGCCCAGGGCAGCGAGGAACCGGGTGCCAACAGGGCCGGCGATCACTCGGGTCAGATCGAGCACTTTCAGGCCGGTTAGAGGCCGCTGGGGCGTTGGGCGCCAGGTGCTTCCTGATGCTGGGTGGTCTGTGACCGCTGCAAGCGGTTCAGCTTCAACTGCCCGGCCAGCCGGGCTTTCGAGCCATTCATCGGTGGTGCGGCTGGCGGCAACGATTGCTCCGCCATCGACCATCTGCTGTTCGATGTCATCGGCTTTGCTCTCACGCACGATTTCAGCGACTTGGTGGATGTCTTCGGGAACACCCAACGAGGAGGCAATGCGGGCGCGTGCTGATTTGAAGACCCCATGCAGACGGAGCCACCGGTCGTCGGCCGTCGGCAGTTCGGTAAAGAAATCCAGATTTGCTGGAATCGGCGAAATGAGCGGGCTGCCGAGCGGGAGGGACGGTCCGAGCGGCAGCCGGAACCAACCGCTGGCTATGCGCCGATCGACGACCACGCCGGGGTGCTGCTCGCCGATTTCGGCTTGGAGTTCGCCTACGGCCGTGCCCACAAGGCCGAATGAAGCCCCGGCGATGTCAGTCAAAGCAAATGGTGAGGGCAGTGAGCCTTCGCCTGTGAAGGAGACGTTGTCTGTCAGCTCCTGTTGTCCGCCCAAGGCTTCCCACATCTGGTTCAGGAGGTCGCGGGCGAGAGGATAATCAGTGTTGGACACGGGAACTCGATTCATCGTTGAGTGGTGGGGTGGCCTGCACGGTGACCGTGGGTAACCAGGCCGACAAGAGGGTGCGCAAGGCAGTGACCAGGGCCAGCGGTTGCTCAAGCATGGGGTTGTGCCCTGCACCCGGCAGTTCCAGCTCGGCCGTGGGTGCAGGTACGAGGCGGCGCATTTCATCGGACATGTCTCTGGTCACGAGGCCGTGTTCCGTTCGGATGATGGCCAGAGGTGCATGGACGTAAGGAAGTAGAGACCGTAGTGGGACGTGTGCAATCGCGTATTTGTCGGCGCGTTTCCAACGCCAACTGTCCCCGTTTGTCGTTAGTGAACTCTCGGCTATGTGACGGATCAGTAGTGGGTCCACTGCACCACCTAGGGCTGCATGTACGGGAACGAACTCCGCTATACCCTGGTCCAACGACTTGAACGCCTTACTGGGTTTGTTCCTGTGCGTATAAGGCTGATCGTTGAAGCGCGTATCGATCGTAATGACGCCGCCGATTTCCGTTGGCGCTGCGGCAGCGGCTGCAGCGGCCACTTGCCCACCCATGCTGTGACCTACAAGGACGGGTCTGCTGAGACCGGAGCCTTTTACGACGGCAAGGACTTCCTGCGCCCACCGGTGGGCATCGTAACTCTCCCGCCTGCCGCTGTCACCGTGACCGGAGAGGTCAACGGCAAGGACCCGGTGGCCGGTCAGGAGTGGTGCAATGTGGTCCCACCAGCGTGCATGGCAGAGCCCGCCATGGATGAGAACGACTCCGGGAGCGTCAATTGGCCCCCAGTCGTAGTAGCGGATCCGGAGATCGCCAGCCTCGAGATCATGCGAAGTGGGGGCAACTGCCAAGGAGTCGGCCAGCCACTGTGGTGCTGCCGGAGCGGTCATGGACACGCCTCGCTCAGGCAGCAGCAAATCGAAGAAGCGTGACTTCGTCTGTGACATCGTGCCACGACGCTTTCACGCGCATACCAACGACAGCCTCGCCGGGTGCTGTATCGAGGCGCACATTGAAGATTACCCCCTCGTCCGTGACGACGCGGCCTATGACATATGGGATGTCATCCTTTTTAGAAGGGTCCAGAGCCCGGTGGTAGACAACGAAGCTGTAGAGCTCCCCCTCTGGGGTCGTCGGTTCCCAGGACTGATTCGTTGACCAGCATTTCGGGCAGAGTTCAACGTAGGGGAACCGTACGTCACCGCAGTCTCCACAGCGCTGAGCCACAAGCACGTGGTTTTTGGCGGCTTCCCAAAACGGCGCCGACTTCGGTTCGGTGACGTCGGGAAGGTTTTTCGGCGCTTCCTTGGGAGCAGCCGGGGCAGGGTAGGTCATTGGTTCACTCCGATGATCGAGGCGGCGCTCTTGTGGAAGGCCATCGTTGAGCAGTAAAGAGCCAGTTCCGGGTTTGGTACCTGACGGTCCGGCTCTACCGTGCCCCGTAGCTGTCGTACTGCTTCGACCATGTGAAGCCAGCCCCACATGTAACTCTCAGAAAGCTGGCCGCCATTGGTGTTCAGGGGCATGTCGCCGCCAGGACGGGTGTGCCCCTCGGCAACCCAGCGTCCGCCTTCACCGATCGGGGCGAATCCGTAGTATTCCACCATCTGCAGGTTCCATACTGCTGTCGGATTCTGAATGTAAAGAAGGTCGATGTCCTTGGGCGTAAAACCGGTGTTTTGCCAGATCCGGGCAGCGGTTTGCTGGATGTTCGGCCGCATGTGCCAGTCAGGGAAATAATCGCCACGGACCTCGGTGTTCTCCGCCATGCCAAGCACGTAGACAGGCTTATTCGGGTAGTCCTTGGCGCGCTCGGCACTGGTGACCACGAGAGCGACCCCGCCATCGGAAATCATCGTGACATCGTCCCGCCGCAATGGCTCCACCATGTACGGTTTTGCGAGATAGTCCTCGATGGTCAGAGGATCCCGAAAGATAGCCAGCGGGTTGCGCTGGGCCCATTCGCGCTCCGAGACGGCGAACCAGCCGAATTCTTCGTCCGTCGTGCCATACAGTGCCTTGTGTCGCTGCAAAGCCATGCCGGCCTGACCGGCAATATGCACGAAACCGGAGGCCCCTTCCAGCGACGGCGCTGCGGCCGCAAAGTTCACCTTTGCGGAACGGGCATTGGCCCCGTACACGAGCACGATCGTCTCCGCGAGACCTGTCAAAATCGCCTGCACGGCTAAGTGCAGCGAGAAGTTGCACGTTCCGTAGTCCAATGTCTGCGAATATTTTGGGCTGAGCCCGAATCGCACGCCGAGGGACGTATCAACGTTCCCGCCCTGAATCGACTTGCACGTGATCAGCCCATCAATCTGCTCCTTTGTCAGCTGCGCATCGGCCAATGCCGACTGGATTGCCTCAATCGAGAGCTGTTCGGCACTTTTCCCTGGAAACGTACCTTGGTCGGAATGTCCGACTCCAACGATCGCGACCTTACCGCGGATATCTGTCACTGTCCTGCCTTCACGCTTGTTCTTCCACTGATGAACCGGGCCTTTGTCCTGTTACTCGGCTCCGACCGGAACCCGCACGCTGGACGTGACAACTCCACGTTGATGGAGAAGGGCGATCTCAGCTTCGGTGTACCCCAGCTCGAGGAGGACCTCGTACGTCTCCTCACCAACGTGTGGTGCGCGCTTGCGCACCCGGCTGGGGCCGCCGTTAGTGAACTGAACCACCCAGCCGCGCTGCTGCTCGATTTCGCCGTCGGGTTTTTCAACGGGCTGCCACCAACCGCGCTCACGGAGGTAGGGGTCCTCAAGCAGCTCCTCGCCGCTGTTGACCGGAACCGCTGCCAGGCCGGCCGCCTGCAGTTCTACCGCAGCGGATTCCTTGGTCCGAACAGATGCCCAGCTGTCGGTCGATGCCCTAAGCGCTGCGGTCTGGGACGCTTCATCCATGCTTTCGTTCACATCGATGCCGAGTACAACCGCCAAGCGGGCCCGATCCGCAGCCGATGTCAGCGAGACGGCGACCCAGCAATCCTCTCCGACACATGGAGAGACCCACGCCGTCTCGCCGGGAGCGGAGTTCCCTGCAGGAACCGGATTCACGCCATCAACGGAGGTTTTCAGGATCTGTTCCCCCAACAGGCTCGTCACAACTTCCCGCTGGGACAGGTCGATCCATCGCGGTTTTCCGTCGGCACGCGATGCCATGACGGCTGCGATAATAACCGCGGGTGAGATCATGTTGGCTGTCTGGTCGGGGTAGTTGACACGCCCGCTGGACCAAGTTGGCGTGGACTCGTCGTATCCGCTCAGGGATTGAATTCCACCCAGAGCATCAAGTGTCGTGCCGAAAGAGGTGTACCCGCGGTTCGGCCCAGTCGCACCTTGGCTGGAGATGGAGACGAGCACAATGTTCGGGCGCATGGTGATGAGTTCCTGGAAGCCCAGCCCAAGACGTTCTATGACACCGCGGCGGAAGTTCTCCACCACGACGTCGCTTTGGGCGATGAGCCGTCGGGCAACCTCACGCCCTTCGGAGTCTTTCAAGTTCACCGATAAGCCGCGTTTGTTGCGGTTTGCCACCCTAAAGGGTGGGAAATCGAGATCGCCGTTGCCGCCTTGGTCGCCGGTGAAGCCCATACGATACATGTCGGGGCGGGACCCGCTTTCGATCTTGACTACATCGGCACCGAAGTCCGCGAGGACTTGGGTCGCGGCAGCCCCTGCTGTAACGATCGACAGGTCGGCCACTTTCAAGCCTTCCAGCATCCCGGTCATGAGAAATTTCCTTCTGTGTCGAAACTGTCACTCATAAGTACCTGCCAGGGCGCATCAGGGATTTCGCCTTCACCCACACCAGCAATCGTGATGCGTTGGAAGAAATCGCGGACCCGGTACTGGGGCGACTCAATCAGGTCAGTCATTGTCGCTACGTGCCCGGCGGGAATGCCCCGTTCCTGCGCTTGGTGGTAGAGCTCCTTCTTCGCCCGGGTGAGAGTGGCGCCCTGGATGACTTCCCTGAACTCCTTCTCATGAGCAGCGCGGAGTTTCGGAGTGGAAAACTTTTCGTCGTCCAGACGTGGATCACCGATGATGGCTTTCAGGTCTGCCCAGTTCGGCGGGATGAAGAAGCATCCGAAGTGTCCGTCGCGTGTCCTCACGACCACTGGGCCGCCGCCTTCGTCCCCTCGCTGCTCACGGCGTCGTCCGCTTTGGGTGGCGCTGGCGATTTTCCATTCCAGATGGGCCACCGACTCAAACTCACTGGTCTGAAATTGGTAGCCTTCGCCGGTCGACTGCCGTCGGAACAAGCCGATGACAACACCATCCAAGGCGAGAAGGCCGGCCGTTGCCTGGGTAGGGTAGCCTCCGAGCCTCACGGGTTCCCGGTCCGCTTGTCCGACGAGATTCAGGAGGCCGCCTGCGGCCTGAGCCATAAACTCTCCACCACGAAGTCCGGAATAGGGGCCGGAATCACCCCACGGAGTGATCTGGCCGATGACGGCCTTCGGCGCGACTTCACGGACACGTTCAAGTGAAATTCCCCGGGCATCCCATTCAGCCGTCGTTCCAGCGACCAGGATGACGTCGGCTTCACCCAAGAGGGTCTCGAGCCCGGCCCTTTCATCCGCTGACGTGAAGTCAACTTGCAACAGGGACTTTCCGTGGCGCAGCCATTCGGCGACGGCGGAACGGGCATTCGCGCCCTCGCCAATCCAAGGCCCCAGGGCTGCCAGCTCTGACGCTTCATGGGCCGGGAGAACCCGTGTTACCGTCGCTCCAAGCCGCTCAAGATATCTCCCGCTGACCGCAGTGGAGACCCGTTCCCCCAGTTCGACGACCTTCGTCACGCCGGGCAGCAGCGCGGTTTTACGCTCACCTGTCACCTTAGGCCCCCTGGCCGACGCCGCGGTTGCCCTGCAGGAAGGAATCAATTCCCTCGCGGCTTGCAGTGCTCTTCATGCTGGTGATCTGGCTGGTAATGCTGCAGTAGTCCATCGCGTCATCCCAAGACAGGTTCTCCATGCGCTGAATCGTCTTCTTGCCCCAGTCGAGGGCTACAGGATTGAAACCGGCCAGCTGCTCGGCCCATGCAATTGCCTCCGACAGAAGTTCCTCGTCAGGGACGACTTTGTTGACGATCGCCATCCGGAAAGCCTCACGGGCATCCACGCGCCGTGCCATGAGGATGAGTTCCGCAGCATGCTTGGGAGCTACGCGCTTCACCGCTGATGGTCCAGCTTGGGTGGGAAAGCCCCCAAAACCCATCTCCGGAGCGCCTATTTGAGCTGACTCTGCTGCTATCGCCAGGTCACAGCTGTGAATCAGCGTTGACCCGCCGCCCAGGGCGTAACCGTTAACTGCGGCAATAAAGACAGCAGGATGGGACCTTATCTCCGACTGGACTGTTGTCCATTCACGGACGTCCTGGCTGTACCGGTGTTCACCGATGAGCTGTGCCTGTTCCTTCAAATCCATGCCGGCGCAGAAAGCAGGCCCTACTCCCGTAAGGACAACGGCCTGCTTGTCCCGCACCTGGACAAGCGCCTCGCGCAGGCGCCTGACTGCGTCCTGGCTCATGGCGTTGCGTTTTTCAGGGCGATTGATGGTAAGTACCGCGTAGCGGCCGCGGTCTTCAACGAGAACAAGGTCCTCGTAACGGGTCTTGGCGGCCTCGGTCCGGGCATCAGGTTCCGGCATGATTGTTCCTCGCTCTCAGCATCGCCGACGAGGTGACAACCGGCCTCCAATGGCCGTTCCCGCCACTCCATCGTGCGCCAACTCTTGGACGGTCAGGTGGAGGCTTTACCTCTATCTATCAACCGTATGGTTGACACTAGTAAATATGTTGGATGCAGTCAACTATCTAGTTGATTGAACTGCTCACTAGGCGCTAACATTTGTGGTGAATCCCACAGCCGACACGTTAGAGCTAGGGATCGAATTTACGCGAGGAGGCGGAAAATGATCGATCTGCAAGGAGCAGTCACAGTAGTGACCGGAGGTAGGGTCGGGGTGGGGCGAGCACTGGCTTTGGAAGCGGCCCAACGAGGCTCCAAGGTACTGATCGCATCGCGCAGTGATGCCAGCGATACGGTCAATGAACTGCGGGAACTGGGTGCCGAAGCGGAATGGTTTCCGACCGATGTACGGGAACCCGAATCCTGGGCGGCGCTGCGCGAGTTCGCGATCACGACCTTTGGCCAGGTCAATGTCGTCATCAACAACGCGGCAGGAGGCAACGCCAGCGGATCGCTTGCGGATGTATCGCTTGAAGCGGTGCAGGAGGTTATCAACACCAACATTCTGGGCTACGTCTACGGTATCCGGACGTTCGCAGACGATCTTCGGTCAGCGGCGGCTGCAGGCCAAGCAGCGTACATACTCAACGTAGGGTCCGAACACTCGCTTGGTGTGCCTCCCCACGTCATGCCATTGAGCCCTTACACAATCAGCAAACAAGCCGGCCTCGCAATCACCGAGGTCACGCGGCGGGACCTTGCAGAAGCTGGCGTGGGTGTTTCCCTCGTTGCGCCGGGATGGGTGCTGACAGAAACGGTTAGCGACCTGATTGAGAAGTCCGAAGCATTCGCCAACGCCGTGTTGCCCTATGCCCAGTCCAGCGATCTCGTTGCGAAGATTGCATTCGAGGGCCTGCTGCAGGGCCGGGGCGTCATCGTCACCAATCCCAAGTCGGTTCCTTTTGCGCGCGCCCGCGCCGAAGGCCTCCTGTCCGACTATGCCTGGGCCGAGGAACTCGACGCCTGAGTCAGCTCAAACAAGAATCACATCATCACGGCCTGTTTTCGGAAGCAGGACAGGCCAACCATGACCCAGCCCTGAGGGCCTGGCCGCGGCGAAACACCGCGCCAGGCCCTTTGGTGTTACCCAAATCCTCTACCGTGCCGAATTGAGGTGCCGGGGCACTCGGGCACTGAATTGCTGCTTTGTCCTTCCCTCTCGCACGCCAAGGGGATTTCATCGGACTTTCGTTTCAAGTGAGCGCCTTAAACATCTGTTCCCCAGGAGTATGAACCGAATTCCACGGTCCAATTCCTGGGGAACAGTTTGTTGCGTCAGGGTCGTTTGTTCGATTTGTCTTTAGGCTATGCGCTTGAGCGGGAGTTCAGTGAGCTGGTTGATAAACACTGACCATCCACGCTTGGGATCGGCTGCTGTCTCGAACATGAGCCCTCGCTTGATGATCTCTTCCCAGAGGACGCGTACTTCGAGGTGGGCCAAGTAGGCGCCGATGCACCGGTGCACACCGCTGCCGAAAGCGAGTGTTTCCTTCTCGGCCCGCCAAGGATCGAATTCATTGGGGTCCTGGAACTTGCGCGGGTCGCGATTCGCGGCGGCAAAATAAAGGACCATGACATCATCCTTGCTAATCTGCTGTCCAGCGATTTCGGTGTCAGTGGTTGCTACGCGTGCCATTTCCATCGGCGGGCTGATAAGCCGGAGGAATTCGTCGACGACTCGGCCGGTAAGTCCTTCTGCAACGGCCCGGTTTACCTTTTCCCCGATGTCGGCGCTCTCGGCATACAGGCGCATGGATTGACCGATGGCCGTGTGCGTTGTTTCAAAGCCGGCGCTCATCATGAGGAACATCCAGTGAACGAATTCGTCCTGGCTGATTTCACCCCGTTCCACGCACAGTCCGAGCTCGGTAAACATATCGTCGGCAGGGTTGTCCCGTTTGACTTGCTGAACTTTTACAGCATAAGCCGCAATTTCCTTGTGGGCTTTCATCATGTTGCTGAATGCGCTGTTGTCTGCGTTCGGCTGGAGAGCCGCGAACACCGCCAGTGCCCATTCCACCATCTGTTCCTCGTCTTCTTCGGGCATGCCGAGAACACGGGCGACGACGCGGGCTGGGATAGTTTGGGCGACTTCCTTCACGTAATCGAATTCGTGCAGAGTAGCGATGTGATCCATGACGGGGGCAATAATGTCACGAACCCATGGCTCAAAATTCGCCACGACTCGTGGCCCAAAACCCTTGGCGGCTGCCCGGCGCAGACGGGTATGCACGGGAGGGTCCGTGGCCATAAGTGTTCGGCCCTCGTCCAGGTTCGGAATAAACATCATCGGATAGGCACCGCCCTTGGTGGAGGTAAACGTCTCCGTGTCCTTCTCCACTGCAACGATGTCGTCCCAGCGAGTCACGGCCCAGAAGCCACCGTTGCGAGTTGCCGCTTCGGTGGGATTCCAGTGCAGCCCGGGCAGTTCCTGCATACGGGCGAACGCTTCGTAGGGGACAGCGTCTGCGAATGTCGCTGGGTCAGCGAGGTTGGGAAACGCCTGAGTGGCTTGTACCTCGGATGTGGTCATCTTTGTTCCTGTTCCTTTAGTGGTTGCTGTGGGCTCAGCTGGCAAGATGTGCGAAGGGGCACTTGGAGATGTCTCCGGTCGTGTCATGTGGATGCAGCCCTAATGGTGCTGCAGACGCGTCAGCCCTCTCTGTGAGTAGCTCGCCGGATGGGTCCTGTGCGCGGGGGTGGTCGTGGCCCGTTGTTGTGTTTGTCATTCGCTTCAACCTCCCTGTTGTTGCTTTCGTCGACGTTTTTCTGGGATGAATCAATTGCGCAGGGCTGGATGACGCCCGGATCAGATAGGTAGGGAGCCGTTATGAATCGTCCGGTCCCAGCCAATACGCCTTGACCTCGGTGTATTCCTCGAAGATATCGATGCCCATCTCGTGGCCGACGCCGCTGGACTTGCGACCCCCGAAGGGCACATTTCCGCTGAAAGCACGCCAGGTATTGATCCAAGCCACACCGACATCCAGCTTGGTGGCGACCCGGCGTGCCCGGTTGATGTCCGTCGTCCAGAGTCCGCCGACCAACCCATATTCGGTGTCATTCGCTATCTGAATCGCTTCATCTTCGGTTCGGAAGGTAATCAGCGCACCGATGGGTCCGAAGATCTCCTCGCATCGAACCCGTGAACGCGGGTCGGGCGTCTCGTAAACCGTGGGTTCGATAAAAAGGCCATGTTCGATACCGGGGATCTGCTTGGCCCGCCGCGCTCCGGTCACAAACGTGGTCGTCGCTTCGGACTCGGCTATGTCCAAGTAACTGGACACCTTGGCATACTGGGCACGGGATGCGATCGGTCCGATATCGGTATCCGGGTCGAGGGGATCACCAATAACCAGATGTGCAAGCGCATCAATGAGCCGTGCAACCACTTCGTCCTTGATGTCTTCGTGGACGATGATGCGTGAACCAGCGTTGCAGGCCTGCCCTGTACCGGCCGTTAGGCCAGTGACCAGTCCCTGGATGGCCTTGTCGAGGTTCGCATCGGGAAAGACGATGTTTGGCCCCTTCCCCCCGAGTTCGAGGGTCGTGCGGACCAATCGGCCACCGGTTGACTGACCGATTCGCTTTCCAGTCGCCGTTGAGCCGGTGAACGCTACCTTATCGACACCAGGGTGGTCTACGAGGGCGGCACCTGCGAGGCCGGCACCGGTGATAACGCTGACGACTCCCGGCGGGAAGCCGGCCTCAAGGGCGAGCTCCACAAGCCGGATCGTCGAAACCGGAGTCACTTCGCTGGGTTTGACGATGACGGTATTGCCTGCGGCAAGGGCGGGGAACAGCTTCCAAGCGAGCAATCCAATGGGGTTGTTCCATGGAGTAATTGCCGCCACAACGCCAACCGGTACTCGCGTCGTCCATGCGCTGTGTTCAGGCATTTGCGGCGTGATTGTGTCACCGTGGATCACTGTTGCGTAGTGACCGCAGAATTCGATGGTGTTTGGCGTCGCGGCCATGGCCATCGTCATCTCAGTGATGGTTTTGCCGTTCTCGTGCACCATGGTGCGGGCAAGTTCGGGCACATGCTCCCTTACGAGGGCTGCCCAGCGCTGGAACAATGCAAGGCGACGGGCGGGCGGCGTTGCTGCCCAGGCCGGCTGCGCCGCCTGTGCCGCGGCTACGGCACGATCCACATCTGCGGCCGAAGCGTCGGGCACATAGCCCCACTCGGCTTCCTCGAACGGGTCATAGCAGCGGAAGGTATTTCCCGTCTCAGCCTGGACGCTCTGCCCGGCTATGATCATCCCGTACTGGCGTTCCGGGTCAAACTCAGGAAAACGAACCGGAGCCTGAACATCTGCAATCGTCATTGACTGACCTTTCTTCGCTTTTTAATTTTCAGTAAACGTCGCGCAAATAGCGCTTCGCGAGGATGAGTTCTTCGAGATAGGCCTCGGCCGAACGCCCGTCGTGGGCATCGTGCTCCTCAATGATGGTCAACAGGGCTGCTTCGACGTCTTTTGCCATGCGCTCCGCATCGCCGCAAATGTAGATATGCGCGCCGCATTCGATCCAGGAGAACAATTCGGCGCCGTTCTCCAACATCCGGGTTTGAACATATTCCTTCTGTTCCTGGTCCCGGGAAAAGGCGAGATCAACCCGCGTGAGGGTGCTGTCGCTAAGCCACGCCCCGATCTCGTCCTCGTACAGGAAGTCCGTTGAACGGCTGCGATCGCCGAAAAAGAGCCATGATCGGCCGCTGGCTCGGCGGGCCTGGCGCTCCTGAAGGAAGCCGCGGAAGGGAGCGATGCCTGTGCCGGGGCCAATCATGATGAGGGGGGTGTCGTCTTCGGCAGGGAGGCTGAACGCTGAGTTCGGCTGCGGATAGAGCTTGATCACGTCACCAATATCAACGCGGTCGGCCAAAAAGGTCGTTGCCACACCGCCATGGACGCGTTCCTGTCCGTGGCGGACGGTTGCGACAGTGAGCTCGACGGAATTGGGATTAACGCTGGGACCGGAGGCGATGGAGAACTGCCGCGCCTGCAGTGGCCGGAAGATCCGCGTCAAATCATTGAGCCCGAATTTCACGTCAGGGCTGCCCTCAAGGAGGTCGAGGATGTCCCGACCGTAGAGCCACTGCTCCAGCTGCACCCGATCCTCCGACGCGCGGGCAAGTTCACCTTCTGGATCTTGGTCGTTGATTGTATCGATTAGTTCAAACGAAGGCGTCCGAATCTCCCACGCATCAAGGAGGCATTCCCGAAGCGATCGACCGTCAACTACGGCGTCGGGGGCGAAGCCAAGCCTGGTCACCAGGAGATCAACTAAAGCCGGGTCATTGACGGGCTGTATAGCGACCGAATCGCCTGCGGAGTAGGTGATACCACTTCCAGTGAGATCAAATTCGTAGTGGCGAACGTCCTTCTGGCTGCCCGCTTTCGACAGGGTGCGCCGGGCGACCAAGCGGGCGGAAAAGGGATTGCGGCGATCCCATACCGGGCCAGCGGACGTAGCGGTGGTTGCTGGGACCACGCCTGAGACAGGCAGCGCTGCTGCCAACAATCCGACCAACCTCGCCGTCCACTCTTCTGCAGGGTCTTCAAAGTACATATCACAATCGACGCGTTCGGTGATGCGTTCGGCACCAAGTTCCGCCAACCGTTCGTCGATGAGCTGACCTGCATGGCAGAAGTCAAAGTAGCCGTCATCGCCCAGGGCCAGCACGGAAAAGCGCAGGTGATCCAGGCGTGGCGCGTCCTCAGCGACAAGGTCCCGCCAGAAGAGCACTGCGTTATCCGGCATGTCGCCCTCATTGCCCTCGTTGTACGTAGAGCACAGAACGACCACCACAGACGCTTCCGTCAGCCGACGTACGCCGAACTCATTGAGATCCATTACGTTGGCCGTGATGCCCCGAGCAGCAGCAGCTGCCTGGAAATTGTGGGCAACGCCTTCGGTGTTGCCTGTTTGGGACCCGTAGATCACCTCGATCGTCGCAGTTCCCACCGTTTCGACCTTTGGCTTATTCAGAAGCTGTGACTCCATGGCCACCATTTCTCCTCGATGCCGGGTGCCCGGCTGAATTCCTGCGGCGACGTTGTTCCGATTGCCACGGACGTGATCACCATTACATCAACCGGTTGGTTGAAGCGATCGTAGCGTAACTCCTCTTTCACGTCGAGCCCCAGAATTAGGCCGCATCCGAGAGAATGGCACGGCTGGAAGTGACGAGGTTCGACGCGAGGCTGACAGGATCGTCAATTACCGCGCGCTTCAGGACGTGATCGAAGGCGCATTGGCAGACACGCTGCACGGCCTTCTCCAGGACTTCTCTGCGACCAATTTAAGTCAGGAGTGGCTACCCTGGCGAAGGTTGCTTACGCCGGAAGGCGTCGAGTACCTCGAGAACGGGCTTAAGGAACTCAAAATGAAATGTTCCGCCGTGAGCATGCTGTCGGCGCTCTCTCACGACCGCACTACAAGCAAGTTGGGCCAAGGTTTTTTTAACCAGCCCGTTGACTGGGACGGGAGGCCGTTACAGTCTCCCAGTGCCGGTCTCGTCACGCCTTTCTGGGACTCCCCTGTTATGACCAGGCTGTACAAGATCCGCCGGGAACTGAGTCTCCTGATCAGTGAGCCCAATCGCCTTTAGGCCCTCCACATCAAGGAACAGTAAGTGCCTCTAGTCCGCAGCCGTCGGATTGAGTATGCTCTTTATTACCCATCAATCGTCGCCGCTCTTTGCGGTGTCGCTCAACCTGGAGGCTACATGCCACTCTTGACACCGCCTGTCGGAAATCTCCCAGACACGTCGCTGATCATAGGCGACACGCGGGTTTCGGACTCATCGGGTGGTACGCACCCGCACCTTTATGCCGGCAACGGCGCCTTGACATCCGAGGTGCCCATGGCGGGTCCAGTGGAGGTGGACCGTGCCGTGTCCGCCGCCCGTGCCGCCCAGCCGGGCTGGGAACGGATGCCACCTCCGCAGCGCCGAAAGCTGCTGAATGCTTTTGCCGACCTGATTGAGCGCGACGCCGACCTGCTCACGGATTTGGCCATCATCGACACTGGAACCCCACGCGTGCAGGCTCAGCGCGGCGGCATGGTGACAGCAGAGCTCTTCCGCTACAACGCGGGGTGGACCGATCGTCTCGAGGGTTCGGTTCTACCTACCTGGCCGGCTGCTGCGCTCGACTATGCCGTGCCGCGAGCATACGGCGTGGTGGCAATCATCGTGCCGTGGAACGGACCTTCGATCAGCGCAGGCATGACCGTAGCTCCGGCACTGGCTGCAGGCAACACCGTGGTGCTGAAGCCTCCGGAACTCGCGCCCTACGCCGTATTGCACCTGGGGAAACTAGCTCTTGAGGCCGGCATCCCCCCAGGTGTGCTGAACGTGATACCCGGCGGGCCCGAGGGCGGCAACGCGCTGGTTTCCCACGCCGGAATCGACAAGGTGCACTTCACCGGTAGCGGTCCGACTGCTCAACGCATTCTTGCCGCCGTAATACCGCACATGACTCCTGTCGGTCTCGAGCTCGGTGGCAAGTCGGCCAGCGTCGTGTTCGACGACATCGACACCTCCATCGTGCCGTCTCTCCTGCACGGAATCATCACCCTCTCTGGGCAGGGTTGCATCAACCCCACCAGGTTGATCGTGCAGGACAATATCTACGAAGAGTTTGTCGCCATCGCCACGCAGACGATGGCTGCCATCCCGATGGGTGATCCGAACGACGTGAACACCGTCATGGGCCCCGTCGTCAACGATGCGGCCTGCCAACGGATTCTTGGAATGATCGATCGCGCAGATAGTGAGGGCGCCCGGCTCACCACCGGCGGAGGCCGTCTGGGCGGCGAGCTGGCAGATGGATACTTCATCGAGCCGACTATTCTTGCCGATGTTGACAACAGCTCATACATTGCGCAGAACGAGGTGTTCGGTCCCGTGCTGTCGATCCTTCGGTTCTCAGACGAGGCAGACGCCATCGCGATGGCCAATGACTCCGAGTTCGGGCTGGCCGGATACGTCTACACCAACAACCTGAAGCGGGCGCATCGAGTGGCCGACCAGCTCGATGTCGGCAACGTCTGGGTCAATGGCTTCGCCGGCATTCCGGCCTCGGCGCCCTTCGGCGGCAACAAAATGAGCGGCGTCGGACGTCTGGGTGGCAAGTGGGGAATCGAGGAGTTCACCCGGATGAGGAACGTCTGGGTTGGGCTGTGAGCACGGCCTGACACCCTGCCCCGTACAGCAAGAATTTATTGTGGAGACACACCACCAGTCTCCGGCCAAGTATGAACGTGGCAAATAAGGGGTTCTGCTGAACGTGATCCGTCAGAGCGGACAGGGAGAGCCTTGGGCCAGCACACAGCAATGCTCGACTGCACAACGAAGTGAGGGAATTTGATGAACAACATCGACTACAGCGGCAAGACCGTTGTCGTTACCGGAGCAGCCTCTGGCATGGGACGAGAAGTGGCAGAGCAGCTCGTTGCTCTCGGTGCTGAGGTTCACGGGCTGGATATCCAACAGGTCGAGAACGACATGGCCGGCTTTACCACGGTGAACCTGGCCGAAGAGAGCTCGATCGACGAAGCACTAACGCACCTCCCCACACATGTCGACTCTGTGTTCGCCTGCGCTGGCGTTTCTGGGAAGGGAATGCCAGCTCTTTTGACGGCGACGATCAACTTCGTGGGCCACCGCCACCTCATCGAGTCTTTAGTGCCGCGAATGAGTGCCGGTGGCTCCATCGGGCTTATCGCTTCGATGGGTGGAATGGGGTGGATCGGTAACATTCCCGCGGTGATTCCCTTGCTGCAGACGTCTTCGTTCAGTGAGGCCGTCGCCTACCTCCAAGAACATGAGGAAGATCCAGCGGTTCTCGGCGGCCCGGTAGAAGCTAACCGCGGCTATACCTTCTCGAAGGAAGCGACTGTGCTCTATGCCAAATACAGGTCCTGGTCGCTCGCGGCCCAGCAAATCCGGATCAACACCGTCAGTCCCGGTGCGACTCAGACGCCGATGCTGAGCCAGTTCGGTTCGTCCCCGGACGCCGGCGCGAAAAGTGTCTCGCCCATTGGTGCTCCGTCCACTCCTCGCAACCAAGCAGACGCTCTGCTCTACCTCAACAGCACGGAAGCCGAATACATCAGTGGCACGGACCTGGTGGTCGATTACGGCTTCTCCGGTGGGATCTACACCGGTCAAGGCGCCCTCCGTGTCGGAGCGCCGTCCAAGTAACGAATAGGGCGGCGATATCGCTTCCTCATCCGAGTAGCAGCAACAGCTGCGACCTTCGCGCGCAGCAGCCGTAATCCAGGCATGAACGAGTCGTTACGCCAGGTGCCGGGCAGTGATTCGCTTCCGCAGCGACGACGGCTGCTGCGCTACGCGATCGACAACGTCGATCTCTACGACAGACCCCGCACGGGTAATCGCACCTTAACATCGGCGGCATCCTCGCCATGGCCTCCGTGGCCGGTATCGCCTTTGCCCCGAACACTGGCCTGTTCCACACGTTGGCAGCCGTACTGGGCCTCAGTTGGGGTTCCTCGACACTTTCGGCAGCCAACATCATCATGACCCGCTGGCACCGGCGCATAGCCAAGACAGTTACTGGCCTGGTGGCCTGTGTACGCTTTCGGCTTCCAGGGAGGAATTCTTGCGCAAAGTGTGACGAACCCAAGGAAAGGTAACTCCACTATGACGAGCGACTCACTCCGCCTCGCCGACTGCGCCACTCTCCGTCCAGGCGACCTGGTTGAAGTACAGGAAACCGGCCACGTACCCTGCCGTGGAGTGGTGGAGGACACCTTGCCCCAGTTCAATATCGTCTGGCTGCGGGACAAGCGGACCGGGGAACGCAGGATGCTCTTTACCACCGAATGCCGCATCTTCATGCAGGAGACCTGACCCGGTAGGCACTCCCCCGCCGCTTGAGGGCGCAGAAAAGGACGCATTTTCCTCGGGCAGGCACAGTTCGGCCTGCTGCTTGAGAAGATGCGTCTTTGCGATCTAATCAAGTTCTGCACTGCTACGTCCGGAAGGAATTTGCCGCCTGCGGCACATGCGCGGGCGCCAAAGAAACGATAGTTCTCCATACATTCGACGGTCCGGCGCTGCTGGTCGTGGTGCGCGATTCTCTGGCAATGCCCCGGTATTCCGGAGTGCCTGGTTCACGTTCGTCGAAGGTTCCGAACCCCAGCTCACATGTAATACGAAAAGGCATCATGGGCCAGAGGTATGGCCGGTCCTGCCAAATGCCGCTTGTCCGGGCTCAAGCATGGCATCGTCATGGGCACGGCCAGGGCCGGTTGCCAGTCATCGTCAATCCGGGGATGGAGCTCCGGTCTGTGTGGCAGCCTTAGACGCGTCGATCTGGATTTGGACGATTGCTCCGTAGTGCCCTACGAGTTCGTCAACGTCCCAGCTGTCAAAAAGGCCCAGGGTGCGAATCGCCTCGCCGAATCCAGTCATCAGGGCGATCACGGTGGAGGCGAAACGGCGGTCCTGGGTTGCGTCCCCGATGAGCTGGGTGATGGTATCAAGGTAGCGTTCGTGGATGTCTGCCCGCGCGGCGTCGGGGTTGGGGGAGTTTAGTACGGCTAGGGGGATATTAGCCCAGGGCTCCTGCATGCTGCGTTCGCGTCGCATGAGTACGCGGAACACGAGGGCCCTGCCAAGTTCTGAAGTCGGGACGTCCGGCTCGGCGAGCAGCGAATCGTCAGGTTGCACGGCGGCATAGAGCTTCTCCTTGGACTGAAACAGCTTCATGACGAGGGCGGCGGAAACACCGGCGTCGCCGGCGATGTCCCGCACGGTGACGGCGCGGTAGCCGCGTTCCCCGAAAAGCCGTCCGGCGGACTGGAGGATCGCGTCGTGGCTGCGACTGCTCAAACTCTTCCCCGCTCACCGGAGGTGTCCGCCATGGATGGAGCGGCGAAGTCGAGCGTCACCGAACGGTTGTCCACTGCGAGTTTCCGCGCAACAGCCAGCAAGGTCACGGGATGAAGCATTGTGACAACGTAGCGGCCGAGGACAGGCAGCGGAAAGGCATACACGCCATCTTCGTCGGTCCGAGTGGTCCACACATGCTCACCGCTGGCCTTAAGAAGTGTCACCATGGCCCCGCCAACAGCTTTGCCGCCAGCCATAACGGAACCGCCCAGCTCCAGCCGCTCCCCGAGCAGGAAGTTCCGATTCAGGGTGCGGCCATCGAAATCGAAGACCTCGGCCATGGGCGCCCACCCGCCGGCATTGGCCACCATCAGGTATTTACCGGCGCCGGGGAGCGCCACGGAGTAGTTGCCCTCCGTGTCTACGCGGCTCCAATCCACCGGATCGCCGTCGGTTTGGAGAACGGTTACGACGGCGGGGGTGAGCGGGCGATGATCCGATGCCAGGACACGTCCGTGCACCACCAGCTCGGCGGCACCGCCAACGGTAGCTGTCGGGTCACGGACTGCGGCGGCGCGGGGGATGAAAACCGCGGCCAGCATCGACATTGCCGAAGCCGCGGCCGCCAGCCAGAATATGTCCTGGAACGCGTCAAATGAGGGAAGCCGGGTGTCGCCGACTGCCATGGTGACGGAGGTGAAGACGGCAGCAATTGCCGCACTCGAGATTGAGGTGCCAATGGCGCGGACCAGGCTGTTAAGGCCGTTCGCGGACGCCGTTTCGGTGATGGGAACGGCACCCATAATTAACGTGGGCATGGCGGCGTAGGCAATGGCCGTGCCCACTCCCACCACGGTTGAACCGATGATTACCCAGGCTATGGAGTCGTGGAAGAAGACCCGGCCCACATAGCCCACGATCATCACCAGCGCTCCGGCCATAAGTGCCGTCTTGCCGCCGAAGATCCTGATGATGCGTCCGGACAGCGGTGCGAAAATCACCATTGCCAAGCCGGAAGGGACCATACACAGACCGGCCGTGGTCACGTTCAGTTCGAAGCCGTAGCGGGTAGCGGCGGGAAGTTGGAGCTGCTGTGTGGTCAGAAGCATATTGGCAAACATGGAAAAGCCGATGAGCAGCGAGGCCAGGTTGGTCATCAGCACCGGGCGGCGGACGGATGTCCGCAGGTCAACCATCGGCTGACGGACTTTTAGTTCAAACGGGACCCAGACGGCGAGCAATATGGCCGCAGTGAGGAACAGCAGCAGAACCGGCTCGGACCCCCAGCCCCATGCTCCTCCCTTGGAGATCGCCAGCAGGAGGGTGGCCAGCGCTCCGGACAGCACCAGGGCCCCTGCGTAGTCGAAGCTTCCGGGTGTGCGGACTTTGGATTCCGGGACCACCAGCACCACCGCAAGGAGCAACAGAACGCCTGCGGCAGCGGAGACCCAGAAGATCGAGGACCACCCCAGGCTTTCGTACAGCACTCCCGCCAGGGGCAGGCCAAGGGCGCTGCCGATGCCCAAGGTGGCGCTCATGAGGGCAACCGCAGAGCCCATCTTCTCCTTGGGCAGTTCGTCGCGCATGATGCTGATGCCCACCGGTATCAGGGCCGTGGCGAAGCCTTGGAGTGTCCGCCCGATGATCAGCCACAGAAAGGAGCCGCCAAGGGCAGCTACGACAGACCCCAGCACCATAACGGCCAGGCACACCATCATCATCTTGCGCTTACCGTACATATCCGCACTCCGGGTAACGATGGGTGTTGCCACGGCGCTGGAAAGCAGCGTAGCGGTCACCAGCCAGGAGGCGTCGTCGGCCGTTACACCCAGGATCCCAGGAAAATCAGGCAGGAGCGGGACCACCAGCGTCTGCATCAACGCCACCAGGGTGCCGCTAAGGGCCAGGACTGCAGTGACCGCGGACGGGGACGAGCGCCGTCGCGGATCGGGAGTGTGGGAGCGCGGCATCGGCTGCTTTCAAGAGGAGGTTCGGGTGAACGCGTGTTTACCTTCAAGTTAAACGACGTACACCCTATCCGCAACACCGAAGCTGTGGTTGTTTGGTCATTAGGCAGCGGCCATGCTTCACTAACTCACCACGGGACCGGCATGAAACACCGGTGATGGAAATTCTGCCAGGCCAGGCAAGGCAGGGCCGTGCGGGGTAAGCCGACCCTTGCGGCGAGGAGTCCATTCGGGTTTGGCGTGACATAGGCACTAACAGACGGTCTCCCTGCTGATCCTGTGGGCGCGGCCACACATCTATCGATAGCCTGCCCGAACGCGGTGGTCCGGAGGGATGCTTGGGCGGTGGGTCGACACTTGCACGTCGGTGTATACAGTGGGGGTAATCCGCTGCCGAAACACTTGTCTTAGCGCGATTTCTGTATACAGTGTACTTATGCGTGCCAGTGAACGGGCCTACCAGGTTCTTCGTGAAGACATTGTGGCATGGCGTCTTTTACCCGGAACTGTTCTGGCGGAAGTCGAACAATCGGAACGGCTTGGCGTTTCCCGAACACCGTTACGGGAGGCTCTCGGCAGGCTGAGCGCTGAGGGTCTCACCCAGGCTGCGGGGGGGAGAGGGGTGGTCGTCACTGATATCTCTCTGGACGACGTCGCTGAACTTTTCGAGTTGCGCGAAATCCTGGAGTGCAGGGCGGCTGCTTTGGCTGCCCAACGAGGCAACCCCAGTGTCTTTGCTTCACTCCATTGGGAACTTCGGGATGCTCCAACGCTCCTCACCGCAGCTGACCCTGCCCGACACACGTATTACGCCCTGGTGACCCGGTTGGATGAGGCCATCGACTCATCCATCTCCAACTCCTACCTTGCCCAGGCAATGCGGACCCTCCGCGTGCACCTTGTGCGGATCCGACGGCTAGCCGCGGAAGACGTTGATCGGCTCACAGCCGCAGCGGCAGAGCACGCAGCCATAGCCGAGGCCATTGCCGATGGGAAGCCTCGGCTGGCCGAGGCGGCCACCACACTCCACTTGCACCGCAGTCTTGCTCATATCAAAGCCACTCACCCCCCACTTTCGAAGGAACACCATGGTTAAGGAACATCACGTCCGCGTGTACAAAAGCGAGGAAAACCTTCCCCGCGAGGACCAGTTGGCGCACAAGATCGCCCTGGTCGCCGCCGACCCGATCGAAGTGACGCCTGAGGTGACGGAGATGGTGATCAACCGGATCATCGATAACGCCTCGGTGGCCATCGCGTCGCTGAACCGGGCCCCGATCGTCGCTGCCCGGGCCCAAGCCCTCACCCATGGGCCTTCCACTGGCGGGAAGGGCGCGAAGGTCTTCGGGATTGGCGAACGGGTCTCCCCTGAGTGGGCGGCGTGGGCCAACGGGGTAGCTGTCCGCGAACTCGACTACCACGACACCTTCCTGGCTGCCGACTACTCCCACCCCGGAGACAACATCCCGCCTATCCTCGCCGTCGCCCAGCATGTTGGCTCAAACGGCCGGGACCTGGTGCGGGCCATCGCCACCGGGTATGAGATCCAGGTGAACCTGGTCAAGGCGATCTGCCTGCACAAGCACAAGATCGACCACGTCGCCCACCTTGGCCCCTCCGCCGCGGCCGGCATCGGAACCCTGCTGGGGCTCGACGTGGAGACCATCTTCCAGTCAGTGGGCCAGGCACTGCACACCACCACGGCCACCCGGCAGTCCCGCAAGGGTGAGATCTCAACCTGGAAGGCGCACGCCCCGGCCTTCGCCGGGAAGATGGCCGTGGAAGCAGTGGACAGGTCTATGCGCGGACAGACCTCCCCGGTGCCCATCTACGAAGGCGAAGACGGCGTGATCGCTTGGCTGCTGGACGGCCCGGACGCGTCCTACCAGGTTCCGCTCCCTACCCCCGGTGAGGCCAAGCGCGCGATCCTCGACACCTACACGAAGGAACACTCGGCCGAGTACCAGGCCCAGGCCTGGATCGACCTCGCCCGGAAACTCAACAAGGAGCACCCCGAAGCCGCCGACCCGGCCAACGTGAAGTCGGTGTTGATCAAGACCAGCCACCACACGCACTACGTGATCGGCTCCGGCGCCAACGACCCCCAGAAGTACTCCCCTACCGCCTCGCGGGAGACCCTGGATCACTCCATCCCCTACATCTTCACCGTCGCACTGCAGGACGGCGCCTGGCACCACGTGGACTCCTACTCCCCCGCCCGGGCAGCAAGGCCGGACACCGTGGAGCTGTGGCAGAAGGTGTCCACCGAGGAAGATCCGGAATGGACCCGCCGCTACCACTCTCTGGACATCAACGAAAAGGCCTTCGGTGGTTCCGTTGAGATCACCCTCACCGACGGCACCGTCATCACCGACGAGATTGCCGTGGCGGACGCCCACCCGCTCGGTGCCCGCCCGTTCGGCCGGGAGCAGTACATCCACAAGTTCCGCACCCTCGCCGCCGGCCTCGTGGAGGAAGCCGAAATCGAAAGGTTCCTGGCCGCCGTCGAACGCCTGCCCGAACTCCCCGCAGGGGAACTGGACCAGCTCAACATCACCGCCGCTCCCGGCGTGATCGACCTGACCGCCGCACCCAAGGGACTCTTCTAATGCTGTATTCGAAAGTCACGCCCGAGCAGAAGAGGATCCGGTTCCGCGAACTGCTCGCCTCCGGCACCATCGCCCAGTTCCCGGGCGCGTTCAACCCCCTCTCGGCCAGGCTCATCGAAGAGAAAGGGTTCGCGGGGGTTTACATATCCGGCGCGGTCCTGGCCAACGACCTCGGCCTGCCCGACATCGGCCTGACCACCCTCACCGAAGTTGCCACCCGTGCCGGGCAGATCGCCCGCATGACGGACCTCCCGGCCATCGTGGACGCCGACACCGGCTTCGGCGAACCGATGAACGTGGCCCGCACCGTCCAGGAAGTCGAAAACGCCGGCCTGGCCGGGCTGCACATCGAGGACCAGTTCAACCCCAAACGCTGCGGCCACCTCGACGGCAAAAAACGTGGTGGACCTGGACACCGCCACCAAACGCATCCGCGCCGCGGCCGATGCACGGCGGGACCCCAACTTCCTCATCATGGCCCGCACCGACATCCGCGCCACCGACGGACTCCAAGCAGCCAAAGACCGCGCCAAAGCCCTCGTGGACGCGGGCGCGGACGCAATCTTCCCCGAAGCCATGCGCGATCTCGCCGAATTCCAGGCCATCCGCGACGCCGTCGACGTGCCCATCTTGGCCAACATGACCGAATTCGGCAAAAGCGACCTCTTCTCGACGAGGGAGCTGCAGGCCGTGGGCGTGAACATGGTCATCTACCCGGTCACGCTGCTTCGTAGTGCCATGGGGGCAGCTGAACGGGTCTTGGACACGCTCAAGAGTCTGGGAACCCAAGAAGTGCGTGTTCCTGAAATGCTCACCAGGGCCCGTCTCTATGACCTCGTGGACTACGAGGCCTACAACAAGTTCGATTCCGGCATCTTTAACTTCCAGATCCCCCACACCCGCTAATAAAGGGCTGCAACGAAGGAGTTCAGCATGACTGACACGGAGATTAAAAAGGGCCTGGCAGGCGTCGTGGTGGATTACACCGCCGTCTCAAAGGTCAACCCCGACACCAACTCACTGCTCTACCGCGGGTACCCGGTCCAGGAGCTCGCCGCCAAATGCAACTTCGAAGAAGTGGCCTACCTGCTCTGGAACGGCGAACTGCCAACCCCGGAACAGCTCGCTGAATTTACAGCCCGAGAACGGACCGGCCGTGCACTCGACCCTGCGCTCAAGGCCATCATCGACGCCTTGCCGCCAAACGCCCACCCCATGGACATCTGCCGCACGGCAGCCTCGGTTCTGGGAGCACGGCACGAGCTGGCAGAAGATTCGTCGCCCGAAGCCAACATGACCAAGGCCATCGACCTTTTCTCAGCGATGCCCGCCGTCGTCGCCTACGACCAGCGCCGCCGCCGCGGTCAGGAAGCCGTGGAACCACGAGATGACTTGGGCTACTCCGCCAACTTCCTCTGGATGACCTTCGGCGAAGAGCCCGCGGACGAGGTCATCGAGGCCTTCGACGTCTCGATGATCCTCTACGCGGAGCACTCCTTCAACGCCTCCACCTTTACTGCCCGCGTCGTGACCTCCACCCTCTCGGACCTCCACTCCGCCGTCACCGCGGCTATCGGTGCCCTCAAGGGCCCTCTGCATGGCGGAGCCAACGAAGCCGTCATGCACACCTTTGAGGATATTGGCATCCGGAGCGACGAGTCCCTCGAGGTGGCAGCCGCCCGGGCAAAGGCATGGATGGAAGACGCCCTGGCCCAGAAGAAGAAAGTCATGGGCTTCGGCCACCGCGTCTATAAGCAGGGCGACTCCCGGGTGCCCACGATGAAAGCCGCGCTGGACAAGATGATCGCCCACTACGGCCGGCCTGAACTCCTGGGACTCTACAACGGCTTGGAACAGGCCATGGACGAGGCCAAAGCCATCAAACCCAACCTTGACTACCCGGCGGGCCCCACCTACCACCTCATGGGTTTCGACACCCCCACGTTCACACCCATCTTCGTCGCCAGCCGCATCACCGGCTGGACGGCGCACATCATGGAACAAGCCGCAGCCAATTCCCTGATCCGCCCGCTCAGCGCATACAACGGCCCTGACCAGCGTTCCCTCTAACCGGCAGGCCACTGCCCCAATTTGTGCGGTGAGGTATCAATGATCCCCTGATTATCGACTAATCCAACGCTTATGACACCTCACCGCCGGCTGCCCAAGTAGCCGAGTACAACTCTTCCAAATCTAATCCGCGTGCATTTAGGAGCAAACGATGGACCTTCATCTGCAACCAGATTGGCAACGCGCTCTCGGGCAACGGGTAGAAGTTTGGAGACGGGGAAAATTGGTGCGCAGAGGAACGGTGGAGGCCGTCATGCCAGACGATTCGCTTCTCTGGATTTCCGCAGAAGGAAACTCTCTAAGACAAATGATTTCCCGTCAAGATGAATATCAGGTTTTCACGCATTTCCTGCCTGCCTCGCCCGATGACGACCACTAAGCCGGGATCATGCAATGGGCTTGCGTTCAGACGTCTAGGGTGTCCGACTCCCTGTGACAAAGTGACTACTACAGGAGTTTCTGATGAATCGACAAATGTTTAAGTCCAAAATTCACCGGGCCACTGTCACCCATGCTGACCTACATTATGTAGGTTCAGTCACCGTTGACCTGGACCTGCTTGATGCTGCTGACATTCTGCCCGGTGAGCTTGTGGCCATTGTGGATGTTACCAACGGCGCCAGGTTGGAGACGTACACCATCCCCGGTGAGCGCGGCTCGGGCGTGGTCGGCATCAATGGCCCGGCTGCCCACTTGGTGCACGAAAATGACATTGTCATTCTGATTACCTACGCGGCAATGACCACCGAGGAAGCCTTGGCCTACAAGCCCCGGGTAGTCCATGTGAACCAAGACAACAAAGTGATCCAGCTCGGCAACGACCCAGCCGAGGGCCTCACCCCCGGGCTCCTGCGCCCGCCGTACGCCCTTAATAACGCGACACTCTAACAGGACTGGCAATAACCTCAGGTGACGCTATAGTTACGAGGCCGTGGCATATCAGTGCAGCGGATCGTGCCCTGCCCTGTCAAACGATAACCGCCGGGGTGGCGGGCGGGCTGGTTTCCTTCACACAAGGAAGACCCTAGGCTACGTCTCTGCCCTGATCTCGGCCGAAGAAGTTCGCGACAACGTCCAAAGGGTCATCCACACGGACCACGCGCACTGCGAACACTCGATCGCATCCGCAAATAAAGTTGTTGCTGATTTGGGCCAACTAGCAGAACTCAAAGTTATGGGCTTCGATGACGCGTCCCGCCATTGAACTCCAGAAGGCGATGCGTATCCTGCAACTCTCCCTCACGACAGCTCCTTCCTCTATGCAGCGTGGGGGTCTGCTCTGACGCGAACGCTGCGGTGGGGAATTTGACCGCGGCGGGCTGGAAGGGGCAAAAACTTTGCTGACATCTAAATGCCGGTGAATCCGGTGCGAAATTGTTCCTCGCCCCGGCGGAGCCCCGTCGTCGAGCATGCCGGCGACCGCGAAAGAATCAAGCATGGGCGAACCTGGCAAGTCGAGTCTCGGGCGTGACACTCTAGAATAGTTGCTATGAGTAGTCCTCGCTGTAGCATGCCGGATCGGGACGTGCGAGGCAACCCTGTACTTCAGCAGGTGGAACATGAATTGACCCTGCTCTGGAGCCGTGCTCGTTCAATCTCGCTGCAGTTGTCGCGGCAGGTCCACCGGAAGATGGAACCGGCTGCTTATGGGCTGCTGACTGCTATCCACCGGGAGGGCTTCGTCCGGCTCACGGGCCTTGCCACGATTATTTGTGTGGGCAAGCCATCGGTAAGCCGCCAGATCACGTTCCTGGAAAGCGAAGGCCTTGTCTGCAAGGAAGCAGATCCACTGGACCGCAGGGCACAGGTCATCCGATTGACGGAGAAGGGCGAAAAAGAGATGCACCGGGTCCAGGAGGCGCGTAAGCAGGTGTTCCGTGACCGTCTCGGCGGATGGCCGCTGGAGGACCTGCAGCGGCTGGCCGACTACATGGAGCGGCTCAATGACGTCTATAGCAGCGGCCTACCTGAGGGCGTCCCGCTGAAAGCGGTTCAGCAGGACCGTCCAAGTCCACCGGATCCTGAAAGCTCGTTCGAAGGAATGGCGGCACAGGCGAAACAACGGTAACACCACTTCGGGACACAGGCTGGGGACCTTCCTGGGTCCTGTGGGACCGTTCGTAGTGGTGCACAAGAGGAGGCCCAGCGGACGCAAGGAATGATTACCGGGTTAGTGATGATGTGGATCTGGCCGTTATGAGATCAAAGCCGGCGGAGGCTTTCGGCAAGCCACCGATAATTCAGACTTACGCGCTGTAGGTCCCCCTTGGGACGGCTCTCTCGTTGAGAATGCGATGTCGGCATCTCGGGCATCGCCGGACGGAATCCCTTCCCGGAAGTCGCGGCCAAGATGTCTCGCCCCCGTAGTACCGCTGGTGGCTCTTGGCCGGGCCCTGCGGGCGAATAACCGTCTCAACCACCCGCAACTGGGCACACGAATACCAGGCCCGCTCCCCCAGTATGTGCAAACTTGCCAGTCCCCAGGACGGAAGAGTTTCAAGGGCTTTATGGAAAGGTGAGTTGCCAATTCCGGTGACAAGGACGATTTTCAGAAACAGAAGCCTTCCTGCAGTTTAGAGACGTTCGATGATCGTGGCATTGGCCATGCCGCCGCCCTCGCACATGGTCTGCAGCCCATAGCGCCCGCCAGTGGCCTCCAGGTAGTTCAACAGGGAGCCGAGAATGCGGGTGCCGGAGGAACCGAGAGCATGGCCTAGCGCGATGGCCCCGCCGCGCGGATTGAGTTTTTCTGGATCTGCGTCGAATTCCTTGGCCCAGGCCAAGGGCACGGAGGCAAAAGCCTCGTTTACCTCGTAGGCGTCGAGGTCGGCAAAGGCTAACCCTGAGCGATGGAGTATTTTGTGAGTGGCAGGAATCGGCCCGGTAAGCATGTAGAGCGGATCATCGCCTACCACAGAAAAGCTGTGAAACCGGGCCCGAGGTCTCAGGCCCAGTTGCTGAGCCCTATCTTCGCTCATGATCAATGCTGCTGAAGCTCCATCCGTAAGCGGTGAGGAGTTGCCCGGCGTAATCGACCACTGGAGTTCCGGAAAGCGCCGCTTCAGTTCCGGCGTGGCAAAGGCCGGCTGTAGCGTCGAGAGTGCCTCCACTGTGGTCTGGGGTCTCACTGTTTCATCCGAGGCGAACATGGCGATGTGCCCGTGCTCGTCGGTAACCTCGATGGGAAGGATTTCGGCGTCGAAGTCTCCCCGCCCAAACGCTGCAGTTGCCCTGCGGTGGGATTCCGCGGCAAAGGCGTCCAAGTCCTCGCGGCTGAGCTTCCAGCGTTCGGCGATGAGTTCTGCCGAGACCCCCTGGTTTACGAGTCCTTCCGGGAAGCGTTTCTTGAGGAGGTCGCCGAAAAGGTCCTGCCCACTGCTGGCGGTGCCGAGGGGGACGCGGCTCATTGACTCGACGCCCGCGGCGATCACTACGTCGTATGCCCCTGCCATCACACCCTGGGCGGCGAACGTCGCGGCCTGCTGACTGGAGCCGCACTGGCGATCGATTGTTGTCGCGGGCACCGTTGAGTCGAATCCGGCAGCCAGAACCCCGGCGCGGGCGATATTGGTGCTTTGTTCGCCGAACTGGCTCACGCAGCCAACGAGAACGTCATCGATTTGGGTCGACTCTAGTCCGTTCCGCTGGAGGACTGCGCGAAGTACTTGGGCGAGTAGGTCGGTGGGGTGGACGCCGGAGAGGGCGCCGCCTGCCTTGCCCTTTCCGGACCCGGTACGGATGACGTCGACAATGACGGCGCGGGACATGTTTTGCTCCTTCGATGTGTGGTCTAGCAATCACCAGAATCCGGTCGATGCTGATGCTTCAGTCGAGAAAAAAGTCAGTGTCCAGGTTGTCGTCGATGCCGGACACCGCATACCGGGAAAATTCTGTGACCCCGTTTTCGCGCAGCACCTCGTCATCGATCAGGAGGTGGCCGGTCCGTTTCCCGCTGGCAGTGGTAAGAATGGCGTAAGCAGCGTCTGCCATGATGTCCGGGCGCCGGGCCCGCAGCAGGGCCTCCGCGCCCCCCAGAAGGTTGCCGACCGCATCGGTCGCTATGGTGGTTCGTGGCCAGAGTGAGTTCACTGCGATCCCTTGGTCACGGAATTCTGCAGCAATGCTTAGGGTAACCAGACTCATGCCGTACTTTGACAGCAGGTAGCCAGGAAACCGGGCCAGCCACTGCTGTGACGTGAGATTGAGCGGCGGGCTCAGGGTGAGCACGTGCGGGTTCTCGGCGGCAAGCAGATGGGGCAGGCATGCCCTGGTGAGCATGAATGTCCCTCTTGTATTGACGTCCTGCATTAGGTCGTACTGGGACGGTGTGAGGGCAAGAGTCCCGTGCGGGTGGAGCGCGCTGGCATTGTTGATGCAGATGTCTATGGAACCGAATGTCGACAGCGCGGCTTCAACGGCCTCCGCTATGCTGTCGTCCGACCGCACATCTCCGACCACTGCCAGCGAACGCCCGCCGGCTTGTTCGATTTTCTCAGCGGCCTCGAATATCGTACCGGAGAGTTTGGTGGTCGCTGCCGCGGTTTTGGCAAGCAGGACGATGTTTGCGCCGTCAGCGGCTGCTTTCAGAGCGATAGCCAGCCCGATGCCCCTGCTGCCGCCGGACATGATGATGGTCTTGCCGCCAAGGGCTCCGGTGGCCGTTGTCATTGGGCCCCTGCCTGTGCCTTTGGTTCCTTGCTGTGCCGGGCAAATTCCCGCAGGAGGGCAAGGGTGTCAGGGTGTTGTGCGGCGGTCGTGATAGCCCTTACCTCCGCGTCGAGATGCTGTGGATATGACATCGAAGTGCTCGAGCGGATCAGCCGTCTGGTGGCCCCAAGGAAATTTCCGCCGCCTGACGCCAGGCGCACCGCAAGGACTCGAACGTACCCTTCCAGTTCTTCCGGGGCCACCAATTCGGCCACAATTCCCCATTCCTTGGCTGTCCCGGCATCGAGCACACGACCGGTGAGGCTCATCTGCAGTGCTCGCTGCGTGCCCACGCTGCGTGGAAGGAGGTATGAGACCCCGCTGTCCGGTGAAAGCCCCACACCGGCGTAGGCGGTCAGAAACCGTGCCCGCGGAGTCGCAACGACGATGTCAGCATTCAAGACGAGGCCTAAGCCTGCTCCTGCCGCTGCGCCATCAACGGCGGCGATGATGATGCTGTTTGACCTGGCGAGCAGTTCCAGACCTTGATGAAATGTTCCGGCCAGTTCGGCAAGGTACTGCGATGCACTTTCGGCCCCACGCATCGCTTCGACGTCCCCGCCGCCGCAGAAGACCTGTCCATTAGCTTCAATCACGACGACACGAACTTCCACAGCTTCGAGCTCGAGGATGGCGTCCCGGAATGCGGTTGCGAGTTCAAGGTCTACCGCATTTGCCGACTCCGGACGGTTCAGTGTCAGCCACGCAACCGGCCCCTCCTGCCGGACATGGACGGAAGAAGAGATTGAGCTTGCCTTCATCTGCTTCTCCATACGGGGTCGCGCTTTTCGATGAAGGCAGAGCTGCCCTCGTCGGCGTCTTCGGAGGCGAACACCGCATCCAGTTCGCGGCCGATCTGTTCCCACGGCTCCGAATTCCAAGTGGACTGGAAAGACGCTGTGGCAATTATGCGCTTGCTTGCCTGGACCGCGAGAGGCGCATTGACTGCAATGGACCGGGCAAGGGCGATCGACGCCGCTTCCAGAACCTTTCCGTCAACCACCTCGTTGACCAGCCCCCATCGTTCGGCAGTCTGCGCCGTGATCGGATCCCCCGTAAGGACCATCTGCGTGGCGATCTTCGCGGGCAATTGCTGTACCAGGCGCGGGACTCCCCCGCCAGCGGCGAACAGTCCCCGTTTTACTTCCGGAAGCCCGAAGAGCGCCGTGTCGCTGGCCACGATGAGATCACAAGCTAAGGCCAGTTCCATACCGCCCCCGAAGGCGTACCCGTTTACCGCCGCGATGAGCGGCTTGGCAGTGAAATGGCGGACAAAGCCTGCGAACCCCCAATGGGGATTTTCCCGTGGAATCACTGGTTCCCCGGCGGCAAATGCCTTCAGATCCTGGCCTGCGCAGAACGCGGCACCGTTACCGGTAAGGATGCCCACGCGTAGATCGTCATCGCGGTTCAGCAGCTCAAGAGCCGCGCCGAGCGAGGCAGCGACCTCTCCATTGATGGCGTTTCTCGCCTCGGGCCTGTTCAGCGTCAGAAGCAGGACATGTCCAATCCTCTCCAACTGCAAGACCCCGTCCTGGAGCAGTTCCCGGGTCTCGGATTCGGTGCTCGTATTCGCACTCATCTGTCCTGTCCTTTCTTTGGGACGCGCACGATCAGCGCATCGCCCTGCCCGCCGCCGCCACATAGTGCCGCAGCACCGACTCCTCCGCCACGCCGTGCCAGTTCCAATGCCAGGTGCAGGACAATACGCGCCCCCGACATGCCTATAGGATGGCCCAGAGCCAAGGCGCCGCCGTTCACGTTCACACGGTCCGGCTCAATGCCCAGTTCGGAGATGGATGCCAGCGCCACAGCCGCGAAGGCCTCATTGATTTCCACCAGATCCAGGTCCTGGGGGGCAAGCCCCTCGCGTTTGCAGGCGTCGCGTATCGCACCGGCTGGCTGCGACTGGAGCGTGGAGTCCGGACCTGCCACCATGCCGGCGGAGCCGACTTCAGCTAGCCACTCAAGGCCCCTCGCTTCGGCCTGCTGTTTGCTCATCAGCACCATTGCGCAGGCACCGTCGGAGATGGGCGAGGAGTTTCCGGCGGTGACCGTGCCATCAGGGCGGAAGGCTGGCGGCAACCCGGCAAGGGTTTCGATTGTCGTCCCGGGTCGGATGCCCTCGTCACGGTCGACAAGGATGGATGCGCCTTTGCGACTGGATACTTGGACCGGCGCGATTTCTGCGGCGAACCGGCCTGCGCTCTGCGCCTCGGCGGCCAGGTGGTGGGACCGGGCAGCAAATCCGTCCTGGACCAGGCGGGTGAGCGGCTGCTCATCGTTGTACCGTTCGGTCAGCAGCCCCATGGACTGGCCGGTGAACGCATCGTGCAGCCCGTCGAATTCCATATGATCAGCCATCGTGATGGCGCCATACTTCTTTCCGGCACGCGAGCCCATCTGCAGGTGTGGTGCTTGGCTCATCGCCTCCTGGCCGCCGGCGATGACGGTCTCAAACATGTCCGTTCGAATGAACCGGTCGGCCAAGATGATCGACTGGATGCCCGAGAGGCAGACCTTGTTGATGCTCAGCGCCGGCGTGGACATGGGAATGCCCGCCCCGGCGGCCGCCTGCCGCGCGGGCATTTGGCCGGCACCTGCGGTAAGGACCTGTCCCATGATCACATAGTCGACTGTTGCGGGAGTCACCTTGGAGCGCTCCAAGGCCCCCCGAATGGCATAGGAGCCCAGCTCAGCCCCGGAGAATCCTGAAAGCGACCCAAGCAGCCGTCCAACTGGCGTGCGTGCTCCCGCGACAATCACTGTCTCCGTTCCGGCGCTCACTGCGGTGCCATCCGCAGGGCGCCGTCCATGCGGATGGTCTCCCCGTTCAGGTAGTCGTGTTCGACGATCATTGACACGAGCCGGGCGTATTCGGCCGGTTGTGCAAGCCGTTTGGGAAAGGGAATTCCGTTCGCCAGCGATTCGCCGACCTCCGGCCCTAACGAGGCGAGCATGGGCGTATCGACGATGCCCGGGGCGATCGTATTAACGCGGATTCCGGAGCGTGCGAGATCACGGGCTGCCGGCACGGTCATACCGACAACACCACCTTTGGAGGCCGAGTACGCGATCTGGCCGATCTGTCCTTCATAAGCTGCCACCGAGGCCGTATTGATGATCACGCCACGTTGGCCGTTCTCATCTGCCGTCTGGCGGGCAATCACCGCCGAGGACAGTCGCAGCACATTGAAGGTGCCCAAAAGGTTCACTTCCAAGGTCTTGCGGAACAGAGCAAGGTCATGGGTGCCGCGCGAGGACAGCACTCGGGCAGCCGGAGCGATGCCGGCACAGTTGACTACTAAACGGAGAGGTGGCTGGTCCGCGCTGATGCTTTCCAGTGCCGCGCCAACTTCGTCTTCATCGGTGACGTTGGCGGCCGCATAGCGGATACCGTCTACGGGCTGGCAGTTCTCGAGAGCGGCCGGCAGGTCCAGACCGAGGACCGAGGCACCCCGGCCGGCCAGTTCGAGCGCTGTGGCGGCTCCGAGACCAGACGCCGCACCGGTGACCAGTGCCGTTATTCCTAAGATTTCCATTGTGCTCCTTGAGGTGGGGAAATTGGGAAGGTGCGTCGTGATCGCGAGAGCCCCGTCGTTACCGACTGGGTTTTTCCGGTCGCTGCGGCACTACGCCACGGGATGATCGGTCTGGCCGCAGCCCATGTGAGGATCAGCAAGATCGGAGAGGCTGCTAAGAAACGGACTTCAGCCCTGGGTTGGCGTAACTGCTGGTGGGTGGCGCTGATAGTTGCCAGGACCGAGCCAACTTCGCCTTCATCGGTGACGGTAGCGGCAACGTAACGGATGTCTTCTACCGGTTCGCAATTCTTGGAGCTGGCCGGCAGATCTAGACCAAGGACTTTTGCCGTGATTCCTGAGATCTTCATCGTCTTCCTTGAGGTTGCCGGGTAGTCGTAGCTTCATCGGCGGGAACCGCGAAGGTGCCTCTCTGTCGCGCGGGACTCGTCCTCATCGACCGACTTTCCCGGTCAGCGCGGCAATGGGCCGCAGGATGATCGGTCTGGCTAAAATCCACGCGAGGATCATGACAACCAGGGAGGCTGCGAAGAACCAGAATCCGACCCAGGAGCCGTCGTCGCGCGAAGCATACATATGATTGAGGTTTCGCAGCGCACCGGTGGCCAGCACGAGCGTCACGTGAGCGATGATGAACATGACGAAGTACAGCATCACCGGAAAATGAACAGCCCGGGCCAGTTCAATGGGGTACGCCTTGTTCAGCCGGGGGGCATTCGTGGGCCAGGCACCGGACATTCGGATTCCCGTGATCAGGGACAGCGGCGCTGCAATGAACACAGTGACGAAGTACGCCAAGACCTGCAGGCTGTTGTAGTTGACCCATCCGTTTTCCGTCGGCCAGTCCAGTGACGCATACTGGATCGCTGTGGAGAGGGCATTGGGAAGTACATCCCAACTCGTCGGTACAATCCGCATCCACTGTCCCGTGGCCAGCAGCAAGATGCCGAAGACGACTCCATTGAGCACCCACAGAGCATCCAGTGAAAGGTGCAGCCACAAGTCCAGACTGATCTTCTTTGGCGGGTTCTTAGTCCGGAACAGACCCTGGTTGTTCCTGGTCCAGTAGGCCGCCGGGCGCTGGTTGGTACGCACCTGCCAGCCGGATCGGATAATCAAGAGGAGGAAGAAGGCATTAAGGAAGTGCTGCCAGCCAAGCCACGCCGGCAGGCCGACCGGAGCACCCTCAGGAAGGTGCGTTTCACCAGGATAGGCGGCCAAGAACTCCTGTACTTCGGGCAGCTCCCGCAACCACTTCGCCGCCAAGACCACGAGAAACAGGAATACAAGCCCAGCGGGAACCATCCACGCCAGTTTGGCCCACTTGCTTCTGGCGGCCTTAGACGTTTGCGTCAGTGACATCTCGATGTCCTTTCGGGTGCTCGGTTACTTACGGGCTGCCAGTGCCTCAACCAGCTGTGGTACGACCGTGAAAACGTCGCCGACGATACCGAAGTCGGCGATCTCGAAGATTGGTGCGTCCTCGTCCTTGTTGATAGCGACAATCGTCTTGGCCGTCTGCATCCCGGCGCGGTGCTGGATGGCGCCGGAAATACCGAGGGCAACATACAACTGCGGCGCCACCGTGGTGCCGGTCTGCCCGACTTGGTAGGTCTGCGGAACATAGCCTGCATCTACGGCGGCCCTGGATGCTCCCACGGCCGCCCCGAGGGCATCGGCCAGCTCTTCAACCAGCGCGAAGTTTTCCCTGGATCCCAGACCGCGTCCGCCGGATACAACCGTTGACGCACCGCGAAGTTCGGGTCGTCCGGAGTCAAGCACGGCATCTTCGATCGAATCGACGATCCCCGCCGGGACGTGGGCCACGGACAGCGGTAGTGCCGTTACTGCGGCGCTTGATGCCTCGGCGCGATCATCAATGGCGCCCTGCCGGACTGTGACTATCGGCAGGCCGCCCTCGACGGTGGATTCGGTCGTGAATCCACCCCCGAACACCGAATGCGTGCCGATTACTTTGCCGGTGTCCGCGTGCAGCCCAATGACGTCCATCATCAATCCGCCGCCCACGCGCACAGCGACCCGACCGGCAACTTCGCGGCCTTCCACCGAGTTGGAGATCAGGACCGCGAGGGGCTGGGTTGCTGCGATCGCGGCAACTGCAGCTTCGACCTCGCAGGCGCCAATCACCTTTCCGGCCAGGTCGGATTCGCCGACATAAACCTCGGTGGCACCCAGTGACCCGAGCTGTTCGGCGATCACATCGCCGGACTCAGGAGCCACGGCGATAACCGCGACAGGCTCCCCCAGCTTGGCCGCAGCGCCAAGCAGTGCGGCAGCGGTGTTCCTGATTTCCCCCGTGGGTGAAACTTCAATCAAAGCCAATACTTTTGACATGTTCTCTTACTCCTTTGTAGGTCAGATGCCCGGAACTCAGACCAGATGCCGGGAAGCCAGGAACTCGGCCAGTTCGATGCCGGCGTTGCCTTCGTCGAGAACCTTCTTACCTGCCACTCGTGCCGGACGTTCAATGGCGGCCAGCAGCACGGACCGGCCCCCGGTAATTGTCGCGTCAACACTCAACTGGCTCAGCGGGAGTACTGTGACCGGCTTCCGCTTCGCTGTCATGATGCCCTTAAAGTTCGGGAACCTGGCTTCCGGTGTCCGTTCAGTCACGCTCACGACTGCTGGCAGCGTGGCATGGACCTGCGCCGCGCCATTGTCCGTTCCGCGTTCTCCTCGGACAGACCCGCCAGCAATCTCCAGCATGTTCAGAGAGCTGAGTGAAGGCAACCCGAGCCGCTCCGCGACCATCGACGGAACCACTCCGCCCCGCCCGTCGGTCGATTCATTTCCTGCCAGCACCAGATCGAAGTCCGTTTGCCGCAGCGCGGCGGCAAGTGCAGCTGAGGTCCAGACGGCGTCGGAACCGGCGAGTTCGTCGTCCAGAATATGTATTGCGGAATCCGCACCCATCGACAGGGCCTTGCGCAGTGAATCCGTCACCGCTTCAGGACCCATGGACATGACCACGACCTCAGTGCCTTTGTTCTTGTCCTTGAAGCTGAGGGCGACTTCCAGTGCCCGCTCATCAATTTCATCAATTATCCGGTCGGCAGCGTCGCGGTCCACACGTCCGGTGGACGGGTCTAGACGGCGCTCTCCCCACGTATCAGGGACCTGTTTTACCAAGACGACAATCTTCATGGCTTCACTTCCTCAAATTCTGCATGTTGAATCTTTTCCTGGAACACCAGCCACTGCGATCAGCAGTAATTAGTGCACTCTATACGACGCGGTTGGGTTCTGTGAAGCTACGATGCCCAGCCAGGAGGCTCAGGACACCGACACTACGGTCGACGCCAAACGGGTGGTGATGACAGCGAGAGCATCGCGCATGATCGTGTTGACGACGTTGCTGACGCTGTCGATGTCGTTGATCAGACCCTGCGATTGACTGGCCCACCACATACCTTCTTCCATCTCCCCGCGCGCCAGAACGGCGTCGCGTCCGCGGGCGCCAGAAGCTAGATGCGCAATGTCGGCGAAGGTGGCGCCCGGCTGCTTGCTGATTTCGGCGATCTGCTCAGAAATTGAATTGCGCGCCACGCGCGCCGAATTGTGGAACTCGCGGAAGACGATCAGAGTGTCACGTTCGTTGTTTGCGACGATCTGCTTCTTTACGTTTTCGTGCACGGGCGCTTCCTCCGTTGCGATAAAGCGCGTTCCCATGTTGACAGCGCTGGCTCCGAGCGCCAGGGCTGCGACCAGACCTGCGCCGGTAGCGATGCCGCCGCTGGCGATGACCGGAATATCAAGCGCAGCCACTGCAGCGGGAATGAGCACCAGACCCGGCACGTCGTCCTCGCCAGGGTGGCCGGCACATTCGAACCCATCGATGCTGATGGCGTCGACGCCCTTGTTTGCGGCCGAAACGGCATGGCGGACCCCGGTCGCCTTGTGGATGACTTTTACACCGGCGGCGTGAAAGTCGGGCAGGTGGGGCTCCGGGCTGGATCCGGCTGTCTCGACCACCGTGATACCGGACTCTATAATCGCCGCGCGGTACTCATCGTAAGGCACCGGAGAAATGGTGGGAAGAATCGTAAGGTTGACACCGAACGGCTTGTCCGTAAGTTCACGCGTACGGGCGATTTCCTTGGCGAGTGCCTCCGGTGAAGGCTGGGTCAGGGCGGTCAGGAAGCCCAGGGCGCCGGCGTTGGCAACGGCGGAAATCAGCTGGGCGGTGCCGAGTCCAGTCATTCCACCGCAGAGGATGGGGTGCTCGACACCGAACAGTTCAGTGAAATCCGTGCGAATCATGGCTTTTCTTCTCTTTCTTACGGTGCTGTGGTCGATAATGGCATGTCTGTGCATGTTGGTCCGGCACTGTTACCGGCTGCGGTGAGGTTGCGAACGCGACACGCGGCCCCATCGCATCGCCAAGGCCATGCCGGGGCAGCAGGTGGCAAAGGCTGCAGACCTCAGTCGGCCAGCAGGGCCCGGCCGATGAGCATCTTCTGGATTTCAAGTGCCCCGCTGGCGACCGTGGAGGCCTGCGCATAGCGCCAGTGGTGTTCCATGTGGGCCTGCGCGGGGTTTTCGACCTCCTCATGCGTGGCGAGAGCCTCTGTGCCCAGTAAATCCATCGCCACGTCAGCGACTTCCTGGTCAAGCTGTGTCACCATGACACGAGCAATGGATCCCTTCACACCCACCGGCTCCCCGTTCTCCTGGGTTGATATCACCCTGTAGGCCAAAAGCCTGGCCACGAGCGTATGGGCCATCGAGGCTGCAATCACAGGTGCGTCGTCATCGTCGGTCAACTCACGCAGCTGCGCAAGAATCCTGTCAGACCGCGCATACCGGGGAATGCCGACGCGTTCGTATGCCAGACCAGCCGTCATGACTCTCCAGCCCTCATCCAGCTCTCCCAGGATTTCGTCGTCGTACACTTCGACGTCGTCAAAATACACCTCATGGAGGTGGTTTGGCCCCAGCAAGTTATCAATAGGTCGAACGGTAATTCCGGCGCGGTCCATAGGCACCAGGAAAACGGTGATGCCATGCTGTTTGGGACCGTCGCTGCTCGTGCGGGTTGCCAATACGCAGTACTGGGCGTGATTTGCGTACGAAGTCCAGATTTTCTGACCGTTCACACGGAAGCTGCCGTTCTGGCGGTGGGCACTGGTACGCAGTGAGGCCAGATCCGAGCCGGCATCAGGTTCCGAAAAGCCTTGACACCACTGAACTTCGCCTCGGGCGATGAGCGGCAGGTGCTTGCGCCGCTGCTCCTCTGTCCCGTGAATCATCAGCGCCGGGCCGATCCAGGTTACCCCCATATACTGGCCGCCCCGGGGCTCATTGTGTGACCACATCTCTTCGTTAAAAACGACCTGTGACCACAAGGGTGCGTCCTGTCCCCCATACCGGGCCGGCCAGGCGCGGGTCAGCAGCCCCTTTGCGCCCAGGACCCGTGAGAAGGCCTGTGCCTCCCGCAGGGACTGTGGATCCTCGACGAATATCCCCGGATAATCGGGAGACATGTTTTCTGCTATGAGCGCCCGCATCTCTAACCGGAACTGCTCCTCGTCTGACGAGAACTCGTAATCCATGCTCGGCCCTTCTGGTTCGGATCCACTTTAATGCCTTTGAGTATACTATTCTATAAAGGACACTAATTCGAGATGAGCAATAGGGAGGTGCCATGGATCTGACTATGCCGCCTGAGGTAGTCGCTTTTGCGCAGTCAGCGCGTCAGGCCTTCACCGGCAAGGGTTTGGGCGACGTGTGGCGGGAGCCGCCTGCTGATTCGCCACAGCACTCAGCCGCGTACGATATTCTCCTGTCGTTGGGACTTGGCGATATGCAGGATGCCCCAAGGGATCTCGTGACTGCATTGGCAGCTTCCGCGCTGGCCGAGGAAGCGGGCAGGGTTGCACTTCCGGTCCCGGTCGCTGCACTACTGACAGGAAAGATCGCTGGTCTCGACGTACCGGTACACGCAGTCTCCGAAGTCGGGGGGCCTGCGGTCCTGGTGGATTACGCACGGGTTTTTGAAGGTTCCCGTCTTGTCACACCGAATGGGGAGGTCCTTGCAACGAGGGTGCTGCCTTCGCCGCCTACGGCACGAATGCTCGCTCCGTTTGCAGCCCGCGTCCTGCCGCAGCCGGATTCACCCCTCAGTCCGGATGTCAACGTGTGGGCATGGCACGAACTGTTCTCCGCCTTTTCCGCTTTAGGTGCGCTGGACAAGGTCCTCGAGCTGTGCCAAAGCCACCTTAAAGAGCGGATCCAGTTCGGGAAGCCGCTTAAGGCACGGCAAGCCCTTGAACATCGGTTTGTGGATTCGGTCGTGGTCCAGCGTGGTCTGCGCGAACTCTGCGCTTTCACGGCGTGGCGCCTCGTCCGAGAGGAAGGCCCGGGAACCGGCGCCGCCCTGACTCTGCGTCTGGTTCATCTTGAAGCCATTGAGTCCATAATGCGCAATGCTCATCAGATACACGGAGCGATTGGATTCTGCTTTGAGCATGATCTCGCCGTGCTCAGCCAATATCTGCAGTTTCGTCGCTATCAACCGCTGAGCCTCGGGCGCACCCGCTCGGCTCTTGGAGACTACATTGACGAAATCCCCACTCTTCATCGTCCCCGGACTACGGAAGGTAGCAATCATGTCCCAGAACTGGTTTCCTAAGGGCGACGCGCCCGCCCAGTTTCTCGCACCGGCGGCCATATTCAGTGGCCGCGGCACTTCCGGCCAGATCGCTTCGATCCTTAAGAGCCACTTGCAGGTTCCCGCCGGGCCGGTCCTGGTAGCCGCGGATGACGCGGTGTTGGACGCAGGCCTGCTTACGGGCCTGCTTGACGATCTCCGCGAAGGCGGTTTCGACGTCACGCTCACCAGCGGTTTCGGTGCCGAGCCGAGCAGCGAGACAATCGATGCGGCAGCAGCTGTGGCGCGCGAAGCGTCGGTCCAGGCTGTCATCGGGGTCGGCGGCGGCTCCGTATTGGACTCTTCGAAGCTGTTGGCACTGATGGTGCGCAACGAGGGCGGCTCCGCTGACTGGGTTGGCGTCGTCGATCCGCCTAACGGTGTGGCACCCCTCATCCTGGTCCCGTCCACCTGCGGCACCGGTTCAGAGGCCACCCGCATAGCGATGGTGACCGTCGAGGGCTCCAAGCGCGCTTCCTCCTGCGCCAAGTATGTTCCCTCGGTGGCAGTCCTGGACCCAGACCTGGTTGCAACGCTGCCGCCCCGTGTTGTCGCCTCCACTGGCATGGACGCGCTGGCGCACGCCATTGAATCGGTGATGTCCACCAACAGCTCCCCGTGGTCCGTGCACCACGCAATGCGCGCCATCGAGCTGCTTGTGGCCAACTTGGAATCGGCCGCCGCCGGTGACGCGGATGCTCGGGCAAACTGTCTCTGGGCGTCACATCTCGCCGGGCAGGCGCTCAATGCGGGCGTTGTGTTGGGCCATTCGATTGCTTATTGCCTCGCGCATGAGGTGCCCATGCCCCACGGAACCTCGTGTGCACTTGCCCTGCCCTACTGCATGGCTTACAACCAGACCATTGACTCCCTGCGTTCAGAGGCGCTTGCTTTGACCATCACGGGCGGTGCCAGCACCCAGATGTGGGCGGCGGCAACTTCTGTGATGCAGATGGCCGTTCGGCTCGGGCTGCCGGTCACTCTGGACGAGGCCGGCATCCCTGCTGACGCCGAGGGGCGGATGGCGCAGCTGTGCGTGCGCGAATATCCGCGGCCCAACAATCCCGAACCGCTGGATGAAGAGAATCTCACTGAATTGCTCAAGGCCATGCGCACCGGAGACTTGGACGCCGCCTTCAAGGTAACAGCACGGCCCACCTGAACTGCCCGGCCAGTTGGCCGATACCGGTCCGGTCTCCCGCCGGCACATGTACTACCACCACATTCCACCCGGCGTAAGCCGAAGCGTCCAGAGGAGTCAAAGCAATGAAATACGGACTGGTGAAGAACCTAGTCAACGGAAGTTACGTTGAAGCCCGGAGCGGGGAGACAATCGAGGTAACCAGCCCCGCTACCGACGGCGACGTGGTCGGCGCCGTTCCTGCTATGGGCAAGGAGGACCTCGACGCCGTCTTCGGGGCCGCGGAAGCTGGGGCCCGCTCCTGGAAGGCGACGGATCACCTGGGCCGGGGCCGGGTACTGCTTGACGCAGGGCGGCTGATCCGCGAACGGCACCAAGAACTTGTTGACATCATTGTCACCGAGATGGGCAAGACCACGGCGGAAGCCACCGGGGAGGTCACCAAGACAGCCGAATTCTTCGAATACTACGGCGGCATGGCCCGTTTGCCCTTCGGCGAATACCTGCCAGACGGCCGTCCCGGAACCTTTGCCAGCCAGCTGCGCGAGCCGATCGGCGTCGTCCTCCTGATTACGCCGTGGAACGATCCGCTCCTAACCCCGGCCCGGAAGATGGCTCCGGCCCTGCTGGCGGGGAATGCCGTCGTCATCAAGCCCGCGACGGTGACGCCGATTATCACTTTGAAACTGGCCGAGATCCTCACGGACGCCGGGCTACCGGCGGGAGTGCTGGGGACCATTACCGGACGCGGGAGTGAGATCGGCGACGAGCTCTTTACGTATGTGGCAGTTAAGGCCGTTTCCTTCACCGGATCCACCGAAATCGGTCGGGGCATCCAGAAGCAGCTGGCCGGCACCGGAATACGCGTGCAGACGGAGATGGGCGGCAAGAATGCCGTGGTCGTGCTCGACGACGCAGACCTGGACCTTGCCGTTCCCGCCATAGTGTCTGGCGCGTTTGCTCAGGCGGGACAGCGTTGCACTGCAACCAGCCGGCTGATTGTCCAAAAGGGGATCCAGGACCAAGTGACGGAACGGATCGTCAAGGCCGTCTCTACGCTGCGGGTCGGGCCCGGCGCCACCGAAGGGGTGAATCTGGGACCTGTTGTGAGCAAGTCGGCGCAGCAGGACATCAACCACCATGTGGCCGGTGCTCTGGACGAGGGAGCCGAGGTCTTGGCCACGGCCACCCTGAGCGAGGATCTCGAAAGCACAGGCTGCTTCGTCCAGCCGGCCTTCCTGAAAATCTCCCGCGAGCATGCCATCTGGCGGAAAGAAGTATTCGGCCCCGTCTTGGCCATGGTGGTCGTCGACTCCTTCGAGGAGGCGATCGAGGCCGTCAATGATTCGGATTACGGCCTCTCAAGTGCCGTCTTCACAAAGGATCTCGGCAGGGCATTCGCGTTCGTGGAGTCAGCAGACACCGGTCAGGTCTCGGTGAACCAGCCGACCACGGGATGGGACATCCACCAGCCGTTCGGCGGCTTCAAGGACTCCGGTTCCGCTTTCAAGGAACAGGGCCTGGAAGCCCTGAATTTCTATACGCGGGTCAAAACCATTGCCCTCCGGACCCACTAGGAGCCCCGTGTCTGTTATGGATAAATTTTCCCTTGCCGGAAAACGTGCGCTGGTCACAGGCGCCGGACGGGGCCTTGGACGTGCCACGGCTGAAGGACTCGCAGCGGCCGGCGCCAAGGTGGCTTTGGTCTCCCGCACGTCCGCGGAAATCGAAGAGGTAGCGGCGGCGATCGGGGCGAACGCGGTGGCCTGTCCGGGGGATATTTCGGCTACGGCTGCCATCCCAGGGATGCTTGATGAAATCGAGAAAAAACTCGGCGGCGCCATTGACGTGGTGCTGCACGCCGCGGGTGTCCAACATCGCCAGCCGGCACAGGACTTCGACCCGGCCGAATGGGATCGGGTTATCAATGTAAACCTGACCGCGCCCTTCCTGTTGAGCCAGCAGATCGGAAAGCGCCAGATCCAACGTGGAATGGAGGGCAGCCATATCTTCATCGGCTCGCTAAGCAGCCACATCTCCCTTCCCGACGTGGTTGCTTATACGGCAAGTAAATCGGGTATCTACGGCCTGATCCGTAACCTCAGCACTGAGTGGTCGCGGTACGGAATCCGGGTCAACGGAATCGGCCCCGGATACTTCCGTACCAAGCTCACCGAGGCGGTCTTCGCAGACCCGGAGCGGCAGCAGCAGCTGATGGACCGAATCCCGATGCAACGGTTCGGAGATCCGGAAGACCTCGCCGGTGCCGCCGTTTTCCTCGCTTCACCGGCCGCTGGCTACGTAACCGGCCAGCTGTTGATGGTCGACGGCGGCTGGATAGCGAGTTGAGCACCTGTGAAGGGCTTCCCCCATTGCTTATGGGAGCTAAATGTGACCGACATTGAATCGAATCCAGGCCTGATTGCACCAGGCGCCGAGCCGGCGCTGGCTTCCTGCCCCCGACCGGCAAGGAGGAGGAGACTTTGCGCTATGTCCGCTCTTCCCGGTCTCAGGACCACTGGCTCGCCCGCGGCGCGGAAGCATCAGCTGCAATGGGCAGGACTTCAGGCAAACCCGCAGCAACTTGTCCGAATGGCATCATGCATGAACCGAGGTGGATCCCCCCGAGACGGACTACGTTCACTGCCATCGGGCTGATGGCCGCCGCGCCGTCCAGAGGTCTAAGCCATGGTCACCAACGTAATCAAGGCTGTGGTACTGCCACCAGACGGCGAAGTTCCCGGACATGCCGGGCGCCCCGACACAGCGTGCGGAACGGCCACTGATCCGCAACAGCCAGATCAAGGAAGAACAGGAACATGACTGAACATATAGGCATTATTGGCGGCGGAATCGTGGGCATCGCGATTGCACGTGCCTTGTGCAACAAGGGAATTGACGTGACCGTGCTGGAAAAGGAACATCGCGTCGCCTCCCACCAGACGGGCCATAACTCCGGCGTCGTCCACGCCGGGCTCTACTACACCCCGGGGTCACTCAAAGCCAAGCTGTGCGCGCTGGGCCGAGACATGACCAAGGAGTACTGCGCCGAAAAACAACTGCCCTACCGGGAAGTTGGAAAACTGGTGGTGGCCATTTCCGAGGCAGAACTGCCGCGACTGGACGATATCGAGAGCCGCGCCCGACAGAACAATGTTCCCGGCATGCGCCGGCTCAACGCGGCCGAACTGCTCGAAATCGAACCCCACGCCACCGGGCTTGCAGCCGTCCATTCGCCGCGGACTGCCATCGTGGACTTCGCCGCTATCACCGAGGCTATGGCCCAAGACGTACGGATGTCCGGCGGTGCCATCCTGCTAGGCCAGGAGGTGACCGGGATAAGCCAGCGGAGAGGCAAAGTAGACATCAGGACCACCACTGCGGAGCATACTTTTGACCGGCTGATTGTCTGCGCGGGGCTGCAGTCAGACCTGGTAGCCAGGATGGTGGGCGCAAACCCGTCACCGAAGATCCTTCCCTTCCGGGGAGAATACTGGGAACTCCCGGCAGCACGGCAGGACCTGATAAGGGGCATGATCTACCCCGTTCCGGACCCGCGGTTCCCGTTCCTGGGCGTGCACTTCACTCGCGGCGTTTACGACAAGGTACACATTGGCCCCAATGCAGTGCCCGCACTTGCCCGGGAAGGCTACGGCTGGGGAAAGATCTCGGTCAAGGACACGTTTGATTCCCTGCTCTGGCCGGGCGCACTGCCGCTGGCCAGGAAGCACTGGCGGATGGGCGTAAATGAGATCTCGGCGTCGTTGGTCAAGCCGCTCTTCTTCCAGGCGGCGCGGAAATTCGTCCCTGAACTGACCATGGCTGACCTCAGCGCAAAAACAGCCGCCGGGGTTCGTGCCCAAGCGTGGGCCAAGGACGGCTCCCTACTGGACGACTTCGCGATAGACCAAGTGGGTCCGGTGACCCTGCTACGCAACGCTCCCTCACCCGCGGCGACTTCTGCAATGTCGATCGCCGACTATGTGATCGAACACCATCTGCTCGCACCGAGGGCCGCCTGAAAAAATATTCCCTAAACCCGCCGAATCGAAACGGCTGGCAGATGCCAGAGGACGGGGCTGCATAGTCTATGGATGAGATAAGCAGGTTGCTTCTGGCATCGCCCATTTTTTGTTTTGGTACTAATCATCTAAAACCTCAAAGCGGATGACCCAGCGCCCGAGACCGTAAACTGTCCATCGGCGACCTTCCGGAACACTCATGGAAGTGAAGACTGCTGACAGGATCGCGCATGGGAGTAGCGGGTCGGTCGGAGACACTGGATTGTTAGTGAGGACAAGTGACCCCCGTGGAATCCGAAGCACGGCACGGTTACGCCAGAGGCGACGGGCGTCCTGCGCCGAAAGAGGTTCCTCGTTCTGATGAATTCAGCGGCCAGAGACGTGGGCACCGGCCAGAGCGGTAATGGCGCGACGAAAGATCCTGCATGGAACTGGAAAGCATGGTAGGGATTTATTGATTCCGCTGCCGGCTGCCGGCTCACGTTGGTGACAGGTCCGCTGATCGTCCAGGTTTTCGGTTCCAGAGTCCAATTCGGCACCATCGTTGTGCCGGCCAGACGTTCTCCGCTCCAATCCCGCGTCGATCCTCTCGCAAGTTGAACCGCAGCACCGGACGTCGACGACGTTATGGACGCTCTTCAACCCAGCTGCCAAAAAATGATTTGGTCAATCAGGAACGCTTCGGATCGAACCTCGTGGATCGGTCCGAAGCGTTCCTGCATTCGACTGTGGTTCGAACGCCTGATCAGGGCCCGACCAGTGGAGCTGCGATCGCGCTGAAGGCGTTCTCGCGGCACCAGCTCGACGTCCCAAACCAGGCACGGTTGAATTCGGACCGCTTCAGGTAAAGGTGAAGATCATGCTCCCACGTGTAACCGATCCCGCCGTGGATCCGGAGCGAGGTGGCCGTCGCAGCTCCAAAGGCGTCGGCGGTGTCCGCTTTGATCGCGAAAAGGCTCTCGGGACGCAAGGTGGTTGACGCAGTCTCCCGAGTTGCCAGGATCGAGGAAACGGCTGCCGTCTGCAGGTCCCGGTAGATGTCGGCCAGGGCGTGCTTGATGACCTGGAAAGAACCGATAGGCCGGTTAAACTGCCGACGTTGTGAGGCATAGTCGAGGGTCATCTCAAGAACGCGCTCCATTCCGCCGAGGGATTCCATGATGAGCGCATACATCGTCCGGGCCAGAATTTCGCGGTAGGCCCGTTCACCGTCAGGCTCAGCGATCACATGATCGGCGTCAACACGTACGTCCCGCAGTTCGATCGTCCCCAGCCTGCGGGTGAGGTCGGTCATAGGCGTCATGGTGATGCCAAGTTTCTCCGTAGGCACGGAGAAAAGTCCGATACCGCCCTCGTGCCGGGCGGCGACGATGATCCAATCTGCGCTGTCTGGATCCGGAACGAATGCCGCGGATCCGTTGATCACGTACCCGTTGCCGTCCCCCGTACAGCTGGCGGACAGACCGGCGGAACCAGGCACTCCCCCAAGGCCAGTGAGGGCCACGGAGGCCCGGGCTGCCCCCGTGACAATGGGTTCGAGCAACAATTCCTGGATGGATGCCCCGGCGGCAGCCAGAGTCGGCGTAACCGCTGCAACGGTAAGGGAGAGCAAGGTCGGTCCCAGAACCCGCCCCGTCTCCCAGCAGATTGCACCGACGTCGCTGGGACCGCCGCCGAGTCCGCCAGTTTCTTCACTGACACCGACCGATGTCCAGCCCAGTTCGGCCAACTGAGACCAGAGGTCTTTGTCGAACCGCTCGTCAGTACTGCGGATCTGTTCACCCCTGCAGTATGTCGCTAGCAGCGCGGCGAAGGCTTCGCGCAGTCCCGGGGTTTCGTCTGTGGTGGTTATGCGGTCCATCTGGGCTCCCTTGGCAGGTCGAGGATGCGTTCTGAGATCAGATTTCGCTGGATGTCGTTGGTGCCGCCGGCGATTGTCCACTCGTAGGATCCGATGTAGTCCAGCAACCAGTTGTGGCTGTCCCATCCTTCGCCGGGCATGGGTTCGGCACGGTAATGCTCCAACGGTCCGGAGAGCTCCGTTGCGTAGTGCGTCAGGTCCTGGAGAAGCTCGCTAAAAACGAGTTTAATCACCGAAGACTCATAGCCGGTGGACCTGGTCTGCTGCGAGGCGAAAATCATCTGGATGCACAACTCGCGGAGCATCTCTGCCCGGGACCAGTAGCGGGACAAGGCTGCCTTGACTTCGGTGGGCACGCGTTGGGAATCGCCGTACCGGCGAACCGTGTCCACGATAAGGCGGTCGATGGCTGCCCTTACACGCTCGGCCATTTCAATGGCGCCCGGCCCGCGTTCGGCGGCTAAGGTCACCTGAGCGAGCTGCCAGCCCTGATTCTCCTCACCAACCAGGTTCTCCACGGGAATCCGCACGTTGTCGAGAAATACCTCGCTGAACTCCTGGTTGCCCGTAGCTTGGCGGATAGGTCGAACGGTTATCCCGGGGCTGTCCATTTCCATCAACAGGAAAGTGATGCCCTGGGTCTTGGAGACCTGATGATCAGTACGGGCCAAGAGGAGACACCACTTGGCGTCGGCAGCGTAACTTGACCATACCTTTTGCCCGTTCACGACGTAAACATCACCGTCCCTCTCCGCCCTGGTACGGAGCGACGCCAGGTCAGAACCGGCTTCGGGCTCCGAGAAACCCTGACACCATATCTCACCGTCGAGGATGGCAGGAAGATGCTTGGCACGCTGCTCCTCGGTTCCGGCCGCCAGAAGCGTATGGAAGGTGTGGTGGAGGCCAACCAAGTGTATGTTCGGGCGCGGCGCCGGAAAGCGGGCCATCTCCTCATAGAGCACGACCTGTTCTTCCAGCGTCCTGCCGCCACCGCCCCACTCAACAGGCCAGTGCGGAGCAAGCAGTCCGCCGGCACGAAGTTCCTTCAACCACCACTGTTGAAACTGCACATACTCATCGTGGGAGGAACCCCTAAGCTGTTCCCGCCAATTCTCGGGGACGTGGGCTATAAGCCACTCCCGCACATGCACACGAAATTCCTGAGCATCCACGCTGCTACACACCTTTTTGTCGACGGCGCCGGTTATGACATTCGAGCCGACCCTATTCTTGCCAATGTAATGAGTATACTCAAGTTGTTGCCAGTAATGAGTATACTTAAATTTCCGATCCGGATCTTACTCAACCAGATTTTTCTGAAAGGAACCCGATGCCTGTTTCCCGTCTGCTGCCCTCGGAAGAGGCACGGGACCTGATTGACCTGGCCCACAGCATTGCCGCCAAGGACTTGATTTCCCGCGCCGCTGCGGCGGAACGTAGCGAAACCTTTCCCCGGGACGTGTTCTGGACCCTTGGCCGGGCAGGCCTGCTGAGTCTGCCGTACTCCGAGCAGTACGGCGGCGGCGAGCAGGCAGCCGAGGTGTACCTCCAGGTGTTCGAAGTGCTCGGCACCGCGTGGGCCAGTGTGGGTGTGGGAGTCAGCGTCCATGCCCTCTCGTGCTTTCCACTCGTTAGCTTCGGAACGGACGAACAGCGGGAGAAATGGCTCCCGGACATGCTGTCCGGCGAATTGCTCGGCGCTTACTGCCTCTCGGAGGCCCATGCTGGCTCCGACCCGGCCGCCATGCGGACTAAAGCCGTCCGCGTCGAGGGCGGCTACGTCATTACAGGTGCCAAGGCTTGGACAACCCACGGCGGACAGGCCGACTTCTACACAGTGATGGCCCGGACCTCCGACAATGGCGGTCGCGGTATTTCCTGCTTTCTGGTAGCGGCCGACGCCGAGGGCCTGAGCGCAGCACAGCCCGAACAGAAGATGGGCCTGACCGGCTCAACGACCGCCACGATGAATTTCGACGGAGTTTTTGTCCCCACCGAACGCCGCATCGGGGATGAGGGACAAGGACTGAAGATCGCGCTGGCAGGGCTCGACGCAGGACGGCTGGGGATCGCTGCAGTCGCAACCGGCCTCGCCCAGGGCGCGCTTGACCTTGCAGTCTCCTACGCCAAGGAACGGGAAGCCTTCGGCACCACCATCATCAACCACGAGGGCCTGGCCTTTGTTCTGGCCGATATGGCAGCAGCTGTCGAATCCGCGCGCGCAACCTATCTGGCCGCGGCCCGGCTGCGTGATGCCGGACGTCCTTATAGGCGCGAGGCAGCTATCGCTAAGCTCGTCGCCACCGACAATGCCATGGACGTGGCCACAAACGCCGTCCAAGTACTGGGTGGTGCCGGCTACACCAGGGATTTTCCCGCAGAGCGGTACATGCGAGAAGCCAAAGTAATGCAAATTTTCGAGGGCACCAACCAGATTCAACGTCTGGTCATTTCGCGGGATCTCGCCCGTTGAGAGTTCGTGCAGCCGCACCGTTTTGGGGGGCGAGTCCGTCTCCTTACTTCAAGGATTCGGAAACTGAGTATGCTAATTTTAGTAGAAGAACATAGTGCGGATGGAGACAACGGTGGAAACAATCTCCACTGCCCCTAGCATTACGGAAGGTAGTACTTTGGTGCCCAGTGATGAGTCCATACGGACATCCGAGGATGGGCCGCAGCCGTGGTCGGTGCGTATGGCCGCAGATTCTATTGGCACGAAGGCCAAGATGGCCGAGGATCTCGCCTACCGGATGGAGACCTTGATCATGGAGCGCGGATGGCCCACGGGCCAGCTCCTGGGCTCGGAAACAGAGCTGATCGAACAGTTTGAGGTCAGCCGCGCAGTATTCCGCGAGGCCGTGCGAATTCTGGAGCACCACGGTGTGGCACGGATGCGCCGAGGACCAAAAGGTGGACTAATTGCTAGCGAGCCAGACTTGCGGGCGGTCCAATGGCCCGCGACGCTTTTCCTCGATTTCGCCAACGTTTCCGCTGAGGACCTCTTCACGGTTCGCAGCACCCTGGAACTGACCTGCATAGACATCGTAGTGCGCAATCTCGACGAAGCAGGCGTCCTTCGGCTCCGGGAAGCCTTGGATGGGGAGCTGGAAGAGGGCGAACACGCGGCCCACACCCGAGCACCGCACGATCTCCATGTCCTGATTGCCGAACTCACCGGAAATCCTGCCCTGCAGCTGTTCGTGGAAATGCTTGTCCGATTCACGCATGAGCGGACTTCTGGCCGCTCGTATGAACCCCAAGAGCTTGCAGAGTTGCACCGGGCACACGGGGCGATTATCGAAGCGCTCATTGCTGGCGACGGCGCCCTGGCACAGCGCCGCATGCGCATCCACCTGGCCGCCACAGCAACCCATTTTTACGCGCGGAACGGAAATTCTCCGACGGCAGCCTAAGGCTCGCGGCACAGCCAGGCAAAAGGACTCAGCAAAGCACCCAGCCGGTGGCAGTCATGGTCGGGGGGAGGGCCACAGTCCGTTTCGCGCTCTGGTGGCGCAACAGGAAAAACTCTGCCACTCCCATTGCCACTGCGACGGCTTGGTTATCTGGGCTGTCCTTGGCGCCCCCTCTACACAAGTTCCTGACTCGGTACCTGCGCGACCCCACACCCTGCTTTTGAACTCCTCACGGCGACGCGGCTCGGAGGAATTGGTGGACACAGTCATCTTCCCGTGCCGGTCGTGGACCATGCTCGAGTCCGCTCAAATTCATATATGAGGCGGGCAGCCCTGGCGCGCAGGCGGGCTTTGGTGAAAACCGGCTGGTACTGGACGGCGTAGTGAATAACAGGGGGACTGTGTCTGGGCTCATGATCCTTCGTCGATGACGGGGACAGACTTGATGGCGGTAGGCAGAAGGTATTCGTGGGCGCGCCAAGGCCCACAAGCCCCGCATTCATGACGACGAGGTCGTATTCGCGCTTCAGCTCTGCTCCAACTGTTTTCATCGTCGGTGCAATGCAACGGGGACGTGTCCGGCTGGACACGTCCCCGGGATACCAGGGATTAGTCGCGAACGGCGCTGACCTTGTTGAGGTCGATGGCCTGCGGCTCGTCCGACACATGGTTGGGTCCCGCCTCGCGGCCTGCATCCTGCTCGGACTCGGCGCTGCCGGGCTCGCCGGGCGGGTAGAACTTCATCGCCCACTTACGGTAGTCGCGGAAACCTTGAGCCTCGGCTGTCGCCAATCCCGGAGGCGTTGTGTACCGTTGGTGCTCCCAGATGGCGACGTCGGCGAGGAACTGATTGTCGGCCAGCCGCATTCGCCGGGTCATCGTCTCAGGGATGCCCGGTGCGTCATCGCCGGGGATTCGGTCCAGCCACGTCGTGCAACGGATGTCGGCCACCTCGTCGTCGATCGGCGTGACGGCAACAAAGGTGCGCATGTTGTCCGGGCCGGAGAACTTGCTGAATCCGACGCCGATGCCGCACGAGATTGCCGAGACGGTACCGAGCATCGCGCCGTTCGGTGTCATGACGGTCGACTCCTTGCCCTTGCCGAACCACATCTCGAAGTCCGACCGGAAGCTGTACTCATCGAATTCCCGCCGGGTGAACCGTGGGATGTCCTCGGCGCGGTGGACGTACTTAAAGTGTGCGTAGTCAACACCGTTCTCTGCCACGAACTGAGGGTGGAGAGCGAGCTTCTCACGGATGAGCGCGCCCTCCGGGTAAGCGCGGTAGTAGTCGGACGGGGAGACGTCGTCGTCGCCCTCCCACATGGAGAAAACGTCAGGGACGGGGAAATAGGGCTCGCGTTCCAGCAGATCGTGCCAGATGTAGATGGACTCATTGAGCTCGGTGACGGGGAACACGGGGATCTTCCGGGTCCGGTTGGGTTTTTCCTGGTAGGGAATACAGGTGTTGCGGCCTTTGCCGTTCCACTCCCAGCCATGGAAGGGGCATTGGATGTTCAGACCCTTCACGGTCCCGCCATAGCCCAAATGGGCACCAAGGTGCTCGCAGTAGGCGCTCATCACATGAGCCTCACCATCTTCGTCGCGCCAGGCGACCATTTCCTGACCGAAGTAGTGCAGGCGCTTGACCTCGCCTACTTCCAGCTCAGCGGACCACAGGACCTGAAACCAGCCAGTGGGCTTCATGGATAGCGCCGGCTTAGCCATCTACGCCACCTTTCATTGAGCATAGGATCGGACCAATCGGCCCAAATGATTTAGAGTACACTTATTGTTAACACTCGCTCGAGTGCTTGTCAAGATCTGCGATGACAAGATCTTCGCCATTTTACCTTCTAATTACTGGGTACGGCCGAGAGCCAGGGGTCCTCACGCAGCCAGGAAATCTAATAGGCCTCCCGCCCGGCTGGTAAAAGAGTGGTATATATTGGATTGATTGGGCCTGATAGGTGACGTGAGACACGCACCGAGGAAACCCAGACGAAACCCGTACGAAAGGATGTCATGCGACGACCACGCATCGACGATTATGAGAACCGCGTGATCGGCACGGTTCTCCGGGACCAGGCAGAGCACATCGGCGACAGCATCTTCCTCATGGACGGTGAGCGACGAAGCACTTTCGCCGAAGTTCACGAACAGACGAATAAGATTGCAAACGCTCTCGCGGGGTTCGGCGTCGGCAAGGACCGGCGCGTAACGCTCGTCATGGAGAACTCCGATGACATGGTCCGATCCGCATTCGCCATCAACAAGCTGGGGGCCGCGTGGACGACTACGGGAACCGACTTCCGCGGTGCTCACCTCCTCGACGCGATAACCCGGGCGGAATCGGACGTCCTCGTCACCGATGCCAAGTTCGTCGACCGGCTCGCTGCTCTCGGCAGAATACCGCAGAGCCACGTCTTCGTGCGCGGAGGCATCGATGACGTCGAGCCGATCCCTGGCACCATCATGCACGACTTCGATGCCCTCTCCACCGGATCGTCCAACGAGGTCAGCGTCACGCTGACGCCGTCGCAGCCGTCCGCCATCCTTTGGACATCCGGGACGACAGGTCGCCCGAAGGGAGTCGTCCAAAGCCACCACGTGTGGCTTATGCAGGCCGACTTCAACGCTGAGCGCCGCGGCATCCGCAAGGGTGACGTCATCTACTGCTGCATGCCGATGTACAACTCCGGCGGCTGGACGGTCAACACGTTCCCCGCCCTCGTTCGCGGCATCCCGATGGGCATCGACGCCAAGTTCTCCGTCAGTAACTTCTGGGACCGCATCCGGCACTACGGCGCCACCCATACGTTCACTGTCGGGGCCATGCACATGTTCCTGTGGAACCAGCCGGAACGTCCTGATGACGCCGACAACCCGCTGCGCGGCGCAGGCATGATCCCCATGCCCCCGGACATCAAGTCAAAGTTCGCCAAGCGCTTCGGCATCGAGGACATCTACGCTGCCTACGGCCAGAGCGAGATCGTCTACGTCTCCTTCGCCGAAGGTACCAAGGAATGGAAGCCCGGCTCTTCCGGTAAGCCCGTTCCCGGCATCACCGTCAGAATGCTCGACGACGACGACCGGGAGGTGCCCACCGGCAGCGTGGGCGAAATCTGCATCCGCACAGACGATCCGTGGATGATGTTTAGCGGGTACTTTAACAACGCCGAGGCCACGGCAGAGGCGTTCCGGAACGGGTGGTTCCACACCGGAGACCTTGGCCGCTTCGACGAGGACGGCGAGCTGTTCTTCGCAGACCGGAAGGCGGACTACATCCGCTACAAGGGCCGCAGTGTCGCGAGCTTCGAGGTTGAGAGCCTCGCGATCAACCACCCCGCCGTCGCCGAGGTTGGTGCTGTCGGCGTAACCTCGGAGGAGCTTGAGCACGAAGCCGAAATCAAGCTGTTCGTGATGCTCAAGGAGGGACAGGCCGTCACCGCGGAGGAGCTAGCCCGGTACATCAACGACAACGGGCCATACTACTTGGTTCCCCGGTTCATCGAGTTCATCGAGGAGATGCCGCACAACGAGAACGGAAAGCTCCAGAAGTTCCTGCTGCGAAAGCGCGGCAGGTCCGAGAACGACTGGGACCGTGACACTTCCGATTTCAAATTGGTGCGCTGAGCATGCGACTGCTGGAAGGAGTGCGAGTCGTCGAGTGCGCGGCCCTGTTCAACGGTGACCGGCTGGGACAGCTCCTAGGCGACCTCGGCGCCGACGTCATCAAGGTCGAGTCCCCGAAGGTGGGTGACTACTTGAGGGACTTTGGAGGGCAGATCGGCGAACGCCAGAGCCCGGCCCACCTCCAGGTCAACAAGAACAAGCGAAGCCTGACGTTGGACTTCCGACGAAACGAGGGCCGTGAGGTGTTCTGGCGGCTCATCGCCGACGCCGACATCGTCGTGGACGGCTTTCGCTACGGCGCACTCGAGAAGGCCGGCGTCGGGTACGAAGCCATCACAGCACGGCGACCCGAGATCGTCTACTGCTCCTACACCGGGTACGGCGCTCGCGGTCCCTACGCCGACATCGCCACCCACGGACAGATGATGGACGCTCTCGCCGGGTCGGTACACGTCCGCATCGCCGAAGACGGGCTGGTCAAGTGGGACAAGCAGCGCAGCACTGGCAACTCGGTCGACTTCGGCGGCGAGGGAACCTCGACGGGCGCCGCCTACGCCGCAATGATGGTGCTGGCCGCCTACACCCAGCGCCTACGCACGGGCGAGGGGGCGTTCCTCGACGTCGCTGCCGCCGACGCCGTTGTGGCGAACGCCTGGATCGGCGTCAATTGGGCGCTCAACGAGCACCGAGTCACCGACCGTACCACCGTCGCCACGGCATCGACCAACCTGTACGCCGAGAGCGACGACGCTCGGTACCAGTACTACGCGACAGCCGACGACAAAATCGTGCTCTTCTGCGCGATCGAGCCGAAGTTCTGGGCTAACTTCCTCAACGAGGTCAATCGTCCTGAGCTGGAAGAGTGGCGCGAGGGAGATGCCGACCAGCCGGTCGACTTCGCTACCGACGAGCGGCTCCGCCGCACCCTGGCCGATGTCTTCCATACAAGGACGTCCGCCGAGTGGATCGAGGTCGCCCGACGCTGCAACGTGGCGCTGGGCCCGGTGACCGGCTCCGCAGGCGAGCTCCGCGATGAGCCGCACTTTGTCGAGCGCGGACTGTTCGTGGAGGGCCACCACCCCCACGCGGGCGACTTCACGTATATCGCCCTGCCAGGCATGGTGCGAGGACAGCAGTACGAGGTGCGCCACCATGCACCGCTGCTAGGCGAGCACACCGCCGAGATCCTCACGGAACTCGGCTATGACAAGGGCGCCCAAGCCGAGCTGCGCGCCAACGATATCATCTGATCCAGGAGCACCCGACGTGAAGCGCACCATTTTTGAGCCCGAGCACGAGGATTTCCGTAAGACTGCTCGCACCTTCTTCGAACGGGAGGCGGTGCCGAACGTCGAACGCTGGGAGGCCGCCGGACACGGGGACCGAGAGGCTTGGCTGGCCGCCGGCGAGGCCGGTCTCCTCGGCTGGGAAGCGCCCGAGGAATTCGGCGGCCTCGGCATCCGCGACCTGCGGTTCAATATGATCATGGCCGAGGAGTACTACGGCACCGGGGCGACCGGACTGGGTTTCCCCCTGCAGAACGACATCATTATCCCCTACCTCGTCGGGCTGGCAACCCCCGAGCAGCAGGCGCGGTGGTTGCCCGACCTGGTCTCCGGCACGAAGATCTCGGCGCTGGCGATCTCCGAGTCGGGAGCCGGTTCCGACGTCAAGAACATCAAGACTCGCGCCCGTCTCGACGGGGACCACTACGTGGTCAACGGCTCAAAGACATTCATCAGCAACGGCCTGCTCGCCGACTTCGTGCTCGTTGCGGTCAAGACCGACCCCGACGCAGGGCACCGCGGCATTAGTCTGCTGGTGCTGGAGTCAGACATGGCCGGCTTCTCCCGCGGCCGTAAGCTCGACAAGATCGGCCAGCGTTCGCTCGACACAACCGAGTTGATTTTCGAGGACGTCCGCGTCCCGCGAGAGAACCTCCTCGGCGAGGAGAACCGCGGCTTCTACCTGATGATGCGCAACCTGGCCCAAGAGCGCCTCAGCATCGCCTACACCGCCGTCGCCCAGGCCAAGCGTGCGCTCGACCTCACCCGGGCGTACGCGGCGGACCGCCACGCATTCGGGCAGCCTATCGGCACATTCCAGGTCAACCGCCATGCGCTCGCGGAGATGGTGACCGAATTGGGGATCGCCGAGCATTACGTTGACGGATGCGTCATGGCTGCCAACGCCGGCACGCTCTCCGACACAGAGGCCGCAGGAGCGAAGTGGTGGACCACCGAGTTGCAGTGGCGCGTCGTCGATCGTTGCCTCCAGATGTTCGGCGGCTACGGCTACATCAACGAATACGAGATCGCCCGGCTCTGGCGGGACGCCCGCGTCCAGCGCCTATACGGCGGCACGAACGAGGTCATGAAGGACCTCATCGGCCGCTCTCTCGAATCATGAGCGCCCCGGCGACGAGCACCGCGACCGGCCCGTTGGCCGGCGTCCGCGTCCTCGAAATCGGCGGCATCGGCCCCGGACCGTTCGCGGCTATGATGCTGGCCGACATGGGCGCCGACCTGCTCCGCATCGACCGGCCCGGCGGCGGCGGGCTGATGGGCCCGGAAAACCCCCGCCTCAACACACTGCACCGAGGTCGTCGCTCGGTAGTCCTCGACATCAGGCACCCACGAGGCCTCAAAGCACTCCTGTCATTGGTCGAGACAGCCGACGTGCTGCTCGAGACTTTCCGTCCGGGTGTGGCCGAGCGGCTCGGGATCGGACCAACCGCCTGCCATGCCCGCAACCCCGACCTGGTGTACGCCCGGATGACCGGATGGGGACAGGACGGCCCCCTCGCCCACACCGCCGGGCACGACCTGACTTACATCGCCCGGACCGGTGTGCTGCACGCGATCGGCGCCCCCGATGCCCCCGTGATCCCGCTGAATCTGGTCGGCGACTTCGGCGGCGGTGGCGCCTTCGCCGTCATCGGCATCGTGTCCGCCTTGTACGCGGTAAAATGCGGTGCTCCCGGCCAGGTTGTCGATGCAGCGATCACCGACGGCACGGCACTACTCACCACCGGGATTCGACAGCTCATGCTCACCGGCGACTGGAGCCACCGTCGTGGGGAGAATCTCATGGACGGTGGCTGTCCCTGGTACGCCACGTATGGCACCGCCGATGGGCGGCACGTCGCCGTGGCCCCGCTGGAACCGCAGTTCTACGGCGAACTGCTCCGTCTGCTCGATCTCGAAGAGATCGCCCCGCTCGATCGCGATGACCGGGGCACTTGGCCCCTAATTAGAACCGCCCTCGCCAAGGCGTTCGCCTCCCGCGACCTCGAGCATTGGGATGCCCTCTTCTCGGACTCTGACGCCTGCGTGGCGCCGGTTCGGACCTTCGCCGAGGCGGAAAGGGATCCCCAACTGCTTGCTCGAGGCGTCCTCGTCGAACACGACGGGATTCTGCAACCCGCCCCGGCGCCTCGCTTCTCTGCCACCCCAGCGCAGATCCAGGGGACCCCACCTGCGACAGGCGCGGACACCCGCGAAGCCCTCACCAGATGGGGTCTTCCGGACGTCGATACGCTGATAGCAGATGGCATCGCGCAGCAGGCCTGACCCTTTCAGTCTCGCGCGCGGGACGTACACGCCAGCGGCCGGCATGGGCATGTCAGCGACGACAGGGCATTTGTTTCGGATGTGAAAGTCCCCTGGAGGAGAAGGTGGCTTATCTCCCGAGCCGGGCCGGTGGCCAAGATTGATCACCTGGCGAACTCGCTCAATACGACAGTCCTGGTGTCCCACGAACCCTACGACCGTATCGATCACCCGATCGCACCCCTTTCCTGGCGCCTGCGTGCGTAGAGTTGACCGTCAGCCGTAGGTTGGCGCCTCGACGTCGACCACGATGTGCCCCGACTGAAGCACAACTCGTCCGGAGTCGTCTATTTAACAAGGCCTCGATGGAAGCCGCGACCTCGTCGGCCTGAAGCAGCCTCGGCCCGGTTTGGCCAGCAGCGCGGCGATGGTCGCGCCCGACAGCTGGGTGTCGAGCGCGACCAGGGCACAGGCAGTTGATGGTGACGGCCTGCAACGCGAGGTTGGGCGCAGCGGACCGGACGAACCCGACCAAGGCGTGCTTCGTGGTCGGTAGAGCGGGTCACCAGGACGGGCGGGCCCCTCCGGGGGCCGACGCCACCACAACGATCGCTCCGCTGCCAAGGCGCCGCATTCCCGGTATGACGGCTTGGGCGCCCAGTACAGAACGTCCAGGTTCACGGACGTGATGCGTCGGTAGTGCTCGTGGCTGTAGGTCCCGAGGTCTGTCCAGCGGCTGGTCAACCCCGCGCTGAGCTCGGCGAGGTCGAAGTCGCGGCGACCATCAGGGCGCCGGCCTCTGCCAGCTTTCGGGCGGTAGCAGCACCAATAAGGGAGCCGTCACCGGTGGCCAGGGCGTACGGCGCCCGCGCGCCGTCGTTCTCTTCTCGCGCATAACCGACCTACTACTCCGTGTGCCACGGCGTCGCGGGCCGGCGCCGGGGCCTCCTGCGGCACCGGTGACAACGACGCCGGCATTCTTCAGCTTCACGTGGTTGCTCTTTATCGGACTCGTTGGAGTCGGGGATCGTTAATTGGGTTGGCGTCTCGCCGGACCTGTCCGGCGACTGGGGAAGGAGGTGCAGCCGGACCGGACACCCTCCTCGCCCGCTCAGACCAGGTCGCCGCCGGCAGCAGAGGCTGTCGTCCCGAACCGCTCCTGGGCCTTGAGTACGTTGCGGCCGACGCGCCAGGCGTGGACCTCGTCGGGACCGTCGACGATGTGCTGCTGGCGGACCTCGGCGTACCAGGCAGCCAGCGGAGTGTCCATCGTGTAGCCGAGGGAGCCGTGGATCTGCAGCGCGGTGTCGATGACGTTGGACTCCATGTCGGCGATGAAGTTCTTGGCGATGGAGTTCTCCTGCGTGATGTCCTGGCCGTTCTCCAGCTTATACGCCAGGTGCAGGACAAGCAGGCGCGACAGGTACAGGTCCTGGGCGCACTTGGCCAGCTTGCCCTGGATGATTTGACGGCTGCCGACCGGTGCACCGAAGGTTTCGCGCTTGTTGGCGTAGCCTGCGGCCATGTCCAGTGCCTGCTGGGCCCGGGCGATGCTCCACATACCGTGGCGCAGGCGGCCATATCCCAGGCGCAGCTGTCCGACCTCGAACCCTCCGCCCTGGCGACCGAGAATGTTCGCGTGCGGCACCCGCAGGTTCTCCAGCCGGATCTCGGCATGGCCCATTGCCAAGTGCACCTCCTCGCCGTAACGCGGCTCGACCGCCTCGCTGAGCACTGGGATGTTGCGTATGACCTGGTAGCCGGGATTCGGCAGCTCGACCAGGAAGGTCGTGTACTGCTCATGGCGCGGGGCGTCAGGGTCGGTCTTGGCCATCACTAGCGCCACGTCGGCCATCGCACCGCCACTCGTGAACCACTTCTCACCGTTGATAACCCAGTCATCACCGTCGCGCACCGCAGTGGTCTGCATCCCGGTTGCGTCGGCTCCCGCCGCGCGCTCGGTCATCGCGAAGCATAGCCGCAGGGTCCCGTCGATGGTGGGCCCGAGATACCTCTCCCTCTGCTCGGGCGTGCCGAGCTCCATCAGTGCGAGCATGGTGGCGTCCTGCGGGCCCATGCAGTTCATCGCCCACGCCGCCAGGTGGTGCCGGGTCCGCGCGACTTCGATCTGGATGACGGCGTTGCCCAGGTGGCCTAGGCCCATTCCCCCGAGCTCGGTAGGGATGAAGGGGCACCACAGGCCCTCGGCCCGTGCCTTCTCCTGCAGCTCGCCCACGATATCGAGGAAGGGGCGGGTCCCGACCTGCGACTCGTAGGGGACGATGTCGGTGTCGATGAAGTCCGCCACGCGCTTGCGCAGCGCGACGACCTCGTCGGGGATGGTGAAGTCAATCATGTGGTGCTCCCGTCGTGGGTTGGTTGTTTGTTTTAGCTGGTCTGGCGGTACTGACCGCCGTCGATACGGAGGAGCTCACCGTTGACGAACGACGCTCCGTCGCTGGCCAGCCACACGGCTGCCGTGGCCATGTCCTCGGGCCGGCCCAGACGGCCGACCGGGATAGCGGACTCAAGCTCCGCGACATACTCCGGGCTCCAGGATTGGGCAATGTCGGAGGCCACCGCGCCGGGAAGGATGGCGTTGACGCGCACGCGCGGCGCGTAGGCCTCGGCGAGGCCCACAGTCAGGGCGTTCATGCCGGCCTTGGCCATGGCATACACAAGCTCGTCGCTGCCGGCGCGGAGGGAGCCGATGGTGCTGATATTGATGATGCTGCCGCCATCTCCGGTGGCCATGTGCCGGCCGAGGAGCGCCCCGAGGCGGAAGGCTCCCTTGAGGTTCACTGCCATCACCTTGTCGTAGTACTCCTCGGTGATGCCGGCGAGGTCGTCATACAGCGGGGACATGCCCGCGTTGTTGACGAGCACGTCACAGCGGCCGTGGTCGGCGAGCACCCCCTGGGCCAGGGCCGTGCACTCGTCCCACCTGCCGACGTGGAAGGTGCGTGCCTGCGTGGGGGCACCGGTCTCCTGATGGATCTCGGCCGCGGCCTGTTCGCACGCCCCCAGCTTCCGGCTGGCGATCACCACGGTCGCGCCGTGGCGGGCCATCGCGGCGGCGATTGCGCGGCCGATCCCGCGGCTGCCGCCGGTTACCAACACGACCCGGCCGGTCAGATCCGGTCCCGGCATAGCCTTCACCTCACCCATTGAACCCTGCACCGCCTTCCCTGAGCTGGTCGATAGCGGCGGCGATGGTGTCCGCAGGGTCGTCGTCGGTATCGCTCTCCACCCACCTGTTCCACGCATCGGCCGCCACGGCCGCCATCGCTGAGGCCAGCACCCGCAACCGGCCGGCATCCGCCTCCGGGTACCGCTGCTCCAGCACGCGGCTCACCTCACGGGCGCGCAGGGCGATCTCGCCGGCCGCCCTTGCCTTGAGGGCCGGTGCACCGTCGAGTATCCGCGCCCGGTCACGAATGCCCTGTCGCAGCTCCGGCGTCGTTCGCGACGTCACAGTGTAGGCCTGCTGGAGCGCGGTGAAGGGGCCCTCCTCGGACGGGCGGTCGGTCAGTGTCCGCAGCAATCGCTCGCCCAAGCGGTGCTCGTGGCGGAGGAGGAGCTCGTCCTTGCCCGCGAAGTAGCGGAAGACGGTTCGCTGCGCGACTCCTGCCTGCTCTGCGATGTCCTCGACGGACACGCTGTCATAGCCGTGCTCGACGAAGAGGCCGAGGGCGATGCGCACCAGGTCGTCCCGGACCAGCTCTATCCGGCGCCTGGCGAACTCAGTCGTGGCGGGGCCGCTCATATGCGCTCCCCCCTGGCGAACTCAAGGGCGCCGAGGAGGAGCCGGTCGACCATTTGCACCCAGCCCGAGCCCTCCTCCGGCGAGGCCGCCTGGGCCACCCGCCCTTCGAGGATGAGGGCGAGCTTGAACAGCGACAGCACCTCAAAGAAGACCAGGTCCTCGAGGTTCAGCCCGGACTGCTGGACGTACCTCTCGGCTAGCTCGGCGCGCGACGGCAGACCGGACCGAGAGGCTAGGGACCCGTCGCCGATGTCCCAGTTGACGACCACCGGGTCCTCACCGGGCTCGGTCCACCGCGCGAGCAGGTGGCCGATGTCGAGCAGGGGGCAACCGACCGTACCGGTGTCCCAGTCGATGACTGCAGCCAGGCGGGTCGTCTGCGTCGGCGAGGCCATCACGTTGAACGCGCTGTAGTCACCGTGCATCAGGCCGACCGGCCAGTGCCCGGGAATCCGCTCCCCCAGCCAGACGGCCAGCTCATCGGCGACAGGCAGCCCACGCGTGCGATAGCTCGACCATTGGCCGAGCCACCGGTCGACCTGCCGCTCGAGGAAGCCCTCGGGTCGGCCGAGACCCTGCAGTTCGGGCACGTTGCAGTCCACCTGCGCGAGGAGGGCGAGCGCGTCAACCATTGCGAAAGCGAGGTTCCGGCGGCCATTAGCCGTGTCGTACGGGGCCGGCAGGACGCCCACCGGCGTGAACCCGTCCACTTTTTCGAGCACGATGAACGGCGTCCCGAAGGGCGACTCCTCGGAGCCGGCCACCAACAGCGGAGTGGGGTGCGGCACGTCGGTCCGGTCGAGCGCCGTGAGGATCCGCCATTCGCGCAGCATGTTGTTGGCACTGGCGGTCACCCGGATGTTGGGCGCACGCCGTAGCACCCAGGTGTGCTCCCCTCGCTCCATCCACGAGAGCTCGTTGGCGGCACCCGTGGCGGCGCCGATCGGCCGCAGCGTCAGCGGCTCCCCGTGCCCGGGCAGCCGCTCCCCGATCCAGGCATTGAGAACCGCAGAAGCATTCATGAGTGCACTCTATGCATTCTGTTGATCAGCGTCAAGGACTGACGGTTATGTCACTCGCTGACTGGCAGGAGGGGCGGGCATTCCTTTCCGCGCGCTCAGCGAGATCGGGCGAGGTCAGCAGCAGCAGGAGCCAGCACACTCTCGAAGACGCACGCACACGCGAACCGATGAGGAGTCACGCTACCCGCTCGGCGCGGCGAGCGGCGATCGATCGACTCCCCATCAAGCCATTCAGTACACTGTGAGGATGTCTCCGAAGATCACTCCGGCCGTCGTCGAGAGCGAGTTGGCCACGCCGCACCATGGTCCCCTCTCTGCTCTGCTGACCACCCTGCCAAACCCTCGCGGCACGATCGTCGCCCTCCACGGTGGCGGCACGCGGGCTCGATACTGGGACGCCCCTCACGACGCCGGCGCGTCGTTCATGCGCGCTGCGACGGCTGCCGGTTGGCAGGTCATCCTGGTCGACCGACCGGGGTACGGCGCCTCGAGGGCCCTGGCAGAGCAACGACTACGCGCGGCCGACCAGGTCGCGATCATCGAGGACGCCGTGCGGCCTCACCTCGCCGAGGGCCCCGTGGCGCTTGTTGCTCACTCCCTGGGCTCTATCGTGGCGATCGAAGCTGGTGCAGGGCGCTGGCAGGGGCGCCTCGACGCACTGGCGTTGCACGGCGTGCCACTGGCCTACACCGAGGAGCACCTCGTGAACTTCAGGGCCGTCGACGTCAGCGGGTCATTTATCCGGCACCCAGGTGGAGGTCGGTCGCTCGACATGGATAGTTGGTTTGGTCCTGCTGGCACCTGGGACCGCAGCGTGCTGGACCACTTCCGCGAGGTCATGTCCGCGACCCCGAGCGGAGAGTTCGAGGACGCTCGCATGGGTCCGCAGGCGCTTCCGGGACGGCTGGCCGAGATAACCGTGCCGGTGCAGCTGTGCGTTGGCGAGCACGAGCAATCCACCGCGCCGGCCGACCTGATTCTAGACGTGGCACGGCGCGCGCTTGCGGGCAATCCCCGGCACGAGGCGTTCATCATCCCTGGCGGGGCACACAACCTTTCGTTGGGCGGAGCCGCAGCGAGTTTTCACCAAGCAGTCCTGAAGTTCCTCGCCGCGGCCACAACGCAGCGTTCCTGAGGCCCTTGGACGTCAGAACTCGACCTTGAGCTGTGGGCTCGTGGGCTTCGCCTGACAGCCCAGGATCACTCCGTCCTCGATGTCTTCGGCGTCGAGCAAGTCGTTCTCGCCTGGGTCGACCGTTCCCTTCACGAGGGTGCAAACGCAGGAGCCGCACTCCCCCGAACGGCAGGAGTAGGGCACGTCGATGCCGGCGTTGAGCATAACGTCGACCAGTGTGCGGTTGGGGGGCCAAGACAGCGTGTACTCGGAACCGTCGAGCTCGATCTCGACGGTGGACACGTCGGCATCGTTCCCGAGATCGATCGCCTCCACTGGGGCGAACGGATCGCCCCCGAGTGAGGTAAATTCCTCGAAGTGCACCTGGTGGTGCGGGATTTCCAGTGTGTGGGTCACACTGCGCACCAGCTCCATAAAGCGGCCGGGCCCGCACGTGAACACCTGGGCGCCGGAATACGAAACGAGTGCAGACTTGACCGCCTCAGCCGTCGGCACCCCACCTCGCTCGTCCTCGTGCCACCACTGAATCGAGCACCGGTCAGGGAATTGTTTTTCCAGGCTGGCAAGCTCCTGGGCAAAGATGGTCGACGCTTCGTCACGGTTGGCGTAGAACATGTGGCACCTGCCCTCGCCGCCGTGTAGTACCGACTTCAGGATTGACATGATCGGCGTAACGCCGCTGCCGCCCGCCAACAGCACGAAGTCGCCGTCGAGACTTTTGGGCGTAAACGTGCCCGAAGGCTTGAGCACCTCAATGTTAAAAGGGACCTGCGGGTAGTCACACAGCAGATTGGACGCGTATCCTCCCGCCGTTCGTTTGACCGTTACCTTGAGCGGTTCGTCTACGTACGGCGAGGAGGCCAGCGAGTAGCACCGCGCTGTCGGCTCCAGCCGACTCGGGACGTTCAATGTCAGAAACTGGCCGGGCTCGTACTCGAAGTGATCGAGGTGCTCATCGGGCACCTCGATCACCAGGGAGCGGGCGTCGGCAGTCTCCTCGATCACGCGCCGCACCGTGACGACGATTCCCGGGCGTCCATTGTTGCTCATCATCTCGAACTCGTGCTTCCGGCCGGCAAGCGGCCCGTCGTGGTCGGACGGTCATGCTCCACGAGGGACCACAACCAAAGACTGCATTCAGTATACCCATCTTGTACAGCCGATGTCAGTGCTCGTGTCGCCTCGAAGTTGCTCAAGCACGACCCGCTCCCGGTGCGAGCTCCCGGTGCATCGCCTGGGCCGAGGCTATCCAAGCCTCGTAGTCTCGTCCCTTGAGGGCGAACTCCTCGACCACCGGCAGATAGGTCACCGCCATGAAGCGGTCCGCCTCGACGGCGTCGAGGCAGATGGTGGCTGCCTCGGCTGGCGTTACCGCGCTCTTGAGTGCCTTCATCGCGTAGGGGTCTCCGCTGGCTGCAGTCGCCCGGAGCATGGGCGTGCTCATGCCCTTCGGGCAGAAGCAGGTGACACCGATGCCGGCTTCGCCGTAGGTCATTGCGAGCCACTCGGCGACCGCGAGCTGGGCGTGCTTGCTCACGGCGTAGGCCATGTCGAGCGGGTTGGAGGTGAGGGCGTTCGACGATGCGGTCGCCACCAGATGACCCGACCCACGCTCGAGCATCTCGGGCAATAGGATACGCGCGGCATAGACGTTCGACATCGCGTTGACCCGCCAATTGCGCTCCCAGACAGCGTCATCCGTGAACGGGCTGGTGTGGATGTCGGCGATGCCCGCGTTGGAGATGAACACATCGATTGGGCCGGCCTCCGACCGGATGTGGTCAATCGCCGCGCGCAGCGACTCCTCGGAGGCCACGTCGGCCTCCACGGCGATCACGGTCCCACTCATCTCCGCCGCGGTGCCCCGGGCGGCGGCCCCATCGACGTCGAGCACCGCCACGACGCGAGCACCGCGCGCCAGCACGTCCTCGACCATTGCACGGCCGAGGCCCTGCCCGCCGCCAGTGACCGCGACGATGCGGTCCTTGATCCTCACGAGGCCTTCCCAAGGGGGTGGGCGTCGACGCCATCCTCACCGAAGCCACGGGCGATCAAAGGGGTCTTGTCGGTGATGTCCATTCAGCTGCCTCCTTCATCTCGGTCCCTGCGGAGCGCGGGTCAACGGGCCAGCCAAACGGGCTGACGCTTCTCTGCAAAGGCGCGCGGGCCCTCCTGCGCGTCCTCGGTCTGGATGATCGCCAGGTTCTCTGCGTCGGTGCGCTCCCAAGCGAAGGCCTCGGACGGACGAGTGCGGTCGACCAGGCCGTACGCGAGACGCTTGGACGCCTGGACGGCCAGTGGTGCGTTCTGCGCGATCTCCTGGCCCAGGTCGAGTGCAGCAGTGCGCGAAGACCCGGTGGGCACCACCCTGTTGACAAGTCCCCACGCCTGAGCCTGCGCCGCGTCGAATGATCGACCGGTCAACAACGCCTCCATGGCGATCTTAGGGCTGGTCTGAGCCAGGATGCGGAAGGCGCCCCCCGCGCCAGCGATCAAGCCGCGCTTGACCTCGGGAAGACCGAAGATCGCATGCTCCTCCGCGACGACCATGTCGCACGCAAGGGCCAGCTCGAAGCCGCCGCCGAGTGCCGTGCCGTTGACGGCTGCAATGGTCGGCTTGTCGGTGATGTTATTGGCGAAGCCCGCAAAACTCCACTTCAACTTCTCCTCGCCCTCGGCCATGACCCGGTCGCCCCGGGCCAGGGCCTTGAGATCGGCGCCGGCGCAGAACGACTGGGTGCCCGCGCCGGTTATCACGATCACGCGCACCTCGGGATCGGCGTCGGCGTCACGAACGGCGTTCCCGACCAAGTCGCAGACCTCACCGTCGACGGCATTGCGCACCTCAGGACGGTTCAGCGTGATGATCAGGACGTGACCCTCGCGCTCGACGCGAACCTTCGGCTCCGCTCCGTCAATCATCGGATCATCTCTATGATCGTGGCGTTGGCCTGTCCGCCACCTTCACACATGGTCTGCAATCCGAAGCGCCCCCCGGTTTGCTGGAGGCTGCTCAACAGCGTCGTCATCAGCCGTGCCCCTGAGCCGCCAAGCGGATGTCCCAGCGCGATGGCGCCGCCGTGGATGTTCAGTCGGGCAGGATCGGCTCCGGTTTCCGCTAGCCATGCCATCGGGACCGAGGCGAAGGCCTCGTTGACCTCGAACAAGTCAATGTCGCTGATTGTCAGTCCGGCGCGTTTAAGAGCCTTTTCGGTGGCCGGGATGGGTGCAGTCAGCATCTCGATCGGGTTCGCCGCCGCGACGGTGGCGGTATGGACCCGTGCGAGTGGGGTCAGCCCGAGCTGGCGGGCTTTTTCAGTTGTCATCATCAACAGGCCTGCCGCAGCGTCAGAAATCTGCGAGGAGTTTCCGGCATGGATCTTCCCGTCTTCCTTGAAAGCCGGTGTGAGCGTGCCGAGTTTCTCGACGGTGCTTCCCGGCCGGATTCCCTCATCAGCCCTGACCAGGCCGCCCGGAGCCTGGACCGGGACAATCTCGGCGTCAAATGCTCCGGCGGCTTGCGCTGCATCGGCCTTCGCATGGCTCAGGACTGCAAATTCATCAAGCTGCTGGCGCGAGAGTTGCCACTTATCCGCAATCAGCTCCGCGGCGAGGCCCTGGTTGGGCATCTCGCCGTATCGCGCCGCCCAGCCTTCGCCGCCCCAGGGGTTCCCCCCTGCCGACCCGGACCCGAGGGGAATGCGGGACATAGACTCCACGCCGCCGGCAACCACGACGTCGTAGTGCCCGGCAATCAATCCCGCCGCAGCAAAATGCACCGACTGCTGGGAGGAACCGCACTGCCGGTCGAGGGTTACCCCCGGCACAGTCTCTGGCCAACCGGCCGAGAGTACCGCCGTCCGCGCGATGCAGGCTGACTGTTCATCAACGCCTTGCACGCATCCCCAGACGACGTCATCGACGAGTCCGGGATCCAGGTCGGTGCGCGCAGCCAGGGCGCGCAGGACGTGGGCGGACAGGTCGGCCGGATGCACCTGGGCCAGTCCGCCGTTCCGTTTCCCCACCGGGGTCCGTACGGCATTCACTATTACTGCGTCACGCATAACATTCCCACTTCGCTGTTCACAACGGCCGCTGGTTTCCGGCTCCTGCAGTCCCTGCCGGAGCCTTCCCGCCCGGGGATCCGGGACTGATAAAGATTGAGCGCGCCTTACCGGCCTCTCGATAAGGAACTACCCTAGAATTAAGTACACTATACTAGTGTGCCGTGCCGCCCGAGAGGGGCGCAAGCACTGTTCTCCGTGGGTCCGGCGCCGCGAACGGAGCAGAAGGTTTCTGGCCGACGCCGCCCAGCAACTTCTCCGCCGTAGCCCGAAATCGCTCGGACGTAAGCAGTTGGCCCTGGACAAGGGCGCACTGCCTGAGGGCTTCATCGTCGGGCAGCGTGCCGCGGGTGAGCCGGGCATAACCTTCCAATGCTGCCCGGCCGATCGCTGTCCAGCCCTCGATCCGCTCGAGAGCTGCCGCCATCGTGTTCTCAACGGCAGTCCCCAAGCCGAGCACCGCAGCATCATTCGCCGTCATCGGCCGTTCGCCCATCAGGGACCAAATCGCCCCTGGGCGCAGTTGCTGCAGCAGGGCCGCGCCCCCCGTACCGGGGATGAGCCCCAGCGCGGCCCACCCCTGACCAAGTCGAGCGGTCGGGCCCAGATAGCGCATGTCGCACCACAGCGCCAGATCCAGTCCTAGCCCGATGGCCGGCCCGTCCACCGCTGCAATGGTGGGCACCGCACAGTCCCGCAGGCTGCGTGCCATCGCCTGGAAGTCGCGGTACACGGCGGTGCTGACTTCCTCGGCACTGCGTCCCTCGACCATGGCAAGAATGGCCCCTAGATGGCCCCCGGAGCTGAACGACGCGCCGCCAGTAAGCACGATTCCCAAACAATCAGGGTTGGCTGCTGCCTCGTCGATCGTCTCGCTCAATGCCCGGGCGTCTTCGGCGCGCAGTGCGTTGCGCACCTTTTCCCGGGTCATGGTCACCACTGCTGCGCTGCCGCGCATTTCGAGCCTAATCGAATCAGCCAAAGTCCTTCTCCTTCATTTTCATTGTCCTTGTGCTTGTCTCCACGAGCGCCGCAGGGCTAGAGCTTGTCGTTCACGGTCCACCGAGGTTGCCGCCGCTCGGCAAACGCCAGGGAGCCTTCCGTGGCATCAGGGTGTTTACGGTGTTCGAGAATTTCGGACCAGGCAGATTGAAGATCGGCCTCGACCGCCGACCGGCGGGCCCGGCGCAAGATCCCGAGCGACCGGCGCACCGCTTCCGGAGACTGAGCGGCGATGGTCCGGGCCATCTCGCGTGCTCGTTCCATCAGCTGTTCTGGTACAACCACCTCGTTGACCAGTCCGATCCGAAGCGCCTCCGCCGCGTGGATGCGAAGCTCCCGGCCCAGAAGCACCAGCCGGGCAATCTCGCTCCAGCCCACCCGGCCGAGCAGCGTCACTGGTTCAAGCCCGGAGACCTGGCCCACTGATACGTGCGGGTCATTGAACCACGCGGTATCTGCAGCAAGCACCAGGTCCGCGTCGGCGACGAAATGCAGCCCACCCCCGGCGCAGAGCCCGTTCACCGCGGCGATCACCGGCACGGATAGAAATTCTCCGGGCAGAAAGTCCAGTCCGGCCGCGTAACTCGCACCTTCGGCATACTCCCCAGCCGCCATATCGCCCACATCGGCGCCCGCCGAGAAGGCCCGTCCGCTGCCTGTGATGATTACGCACCGCAGCGCGGGATCATCCTGCCGCGATATCCAGAGGTCTTTCAGCTGGGACCGCATATCGGCGTCGAACGCATTCAGCCGTTCCGGTCGGTTCAGCGTCACCTCCAACACTCCGTTGTGTTCGCTGAAAAGGAACGGAAGTTCGGCGCCGTCCCCTTCTTCCATCGGGCGCGTCATTTGTTGCCCCTTGCCGTCTGAATCATCTGCCATCCTTATACGCGTTCCCATACTTCGGACCACCACTGCGTTCTTGTGGGCAATCTCACTCGGAAGGTTTTAAAGGATACTCTATCTCAAAAGCTGAACCTTTCTCACACCGCAAGATACTTGCGCCAAGATGCCGATCTACCCTCCGTAGCCGTCCTTTATGTGCTCAGAATGACGACCGAACCGCCGCTGGTGTCGGAACCTTGCCCGATCGGTAGCAAAAAGACCCGTACCAGGGGGAAGGAGGAGGCGGAGTGCTAATTAGGGTCAAGCCGGTACTCGTTTCGACCGGACAAGCAGAATCTTGTCCCATAACCGTCAGATTCAATCTTAGGCGCTAATGGAATTTCCGTATACTCTTTGTGGAGGTAACTGATGGCCAACGGATGCCGTCTGGCAAGGATCCAGAGGAACTGTCTCGGGTAGAACCAGTCTGCTACTAGTTCCAGCCCTAGAACCGAATCGGGAAGGACCCTCTATGAATGCTGAGCAGGTGAACGGGCAGAGTCCTGGCGACACCGTTGCCATAGTGACGGGTGCCAACCGGGAAAGTCGACTCGCCCTTCCCCCCCGCCTGGTCGCGGAAGGCGCCAATGTTTACCGCCCGCTGATCCAGCTAGACCTGGAAGCCGTGCTCAAGATCCGCCCCTCACTGGAAGCCGGAGTGCCGCGACTGTTCCACGGCGCTGGGCAGTTCGCCGGTGTGGCCACGTCCATCCCTGCCCCAAGACCCTGATGGCCAACCAGATCGGCCACGCGCAGACCCCCGTATCCGGGCCTGCTGACGTCTTGGAACGACTCCTCAGCAGCCGCTATAGCTGTCGGTCGTTCCGCCCGGAAGAGATTCCACGCCCGGATATTGAGCGGATGCTCCAGGCAGCCCAAAAGACCGCTTCCTGGTGCAACGTACAGCCGTGGCAGACCATCATTGTCAGCGGACAGGCCAAGCACCGTCTGGCGGCTGCGCTGACCGATCATGCCCGCGCCGGCCAGCAACAGCCGGATCTGCAGCCGCCGCTTGATTACCGCGGGGTTTACCAGGATCGGCGCAGGGCATCAGGCTACGCCCTGTACAACAGCCTAGGCATCAGCCGCGATGACATCCCGGGCCGGCAGGAACAGATGCTGGAGAATTTCCGTTTCTTCGGTGCGCCCCATGCGGCAATCATTACCACCGACCGGTACTTGGGCGCGTACGGGGCTGTGGACTGCGGCGCCTACGTCGCAACCCTCCTGCTGGTGGCTGAGAGCCTCGGAATCGCCACTGTGGCCCAAGCCGCCATCGCGATGTGCGCACCCGCAGTGCGGGAGGAATTGCAGATTTCCGAGGACCGCCAGATCGTATGTGCCGTGTCCTTTGGCTATGAGGACAAATCCCATCCGGCCAATAATTTCCGTACTTCAAGGGCTGACCTGGCTCAATCAGTCCAGTGGGTCGATGGTGCAGAGCCATGAAGAATTGGACAATACTTAGCCGTACCCGAAGTAACCCAGGAGTTCCAATGAGGCTCGGGTCTGTGCACCCATGAGTACTACTCGAGGCGCTTAGGCACTCGACGTTCACCTACGCGGACCACGGCTCGACTTATGACCTGTTCGGTGGCAGCCGCGGCCTCCGCAGCAGCGATGCTGGCCGCGGTTTTCATCCCCCGCGCCGCCAGGGTCCCCTGCCCGCCGGTTTCCGCCGCCGAACTCGTGGTGCAGGGACGCGTCCTGCTGCCAGGCATCGGCCGCTACGTCGTCACTATGCTTCATCCCGTGAAGCTCTATGCCGCCGTGCAGCCTGACGATTCGCTGCTCGCCGAGCCGGACGTCCCGCCTTCAGAACTTGGCAGGCCCTCGTGTTCCGCGTGCTGATGCGACGCGAACCGCAGAATGCAGGAGCCCTGGGCTAACATCCCCTGGCGTACTAAACTCCCCAACCCCGACGCGCGGGCAGACATCCACGAACGTTACCTTGATACATCACCCAGCTCATCGGGGACGCAACCCAGGACCGCCGTTTCGCCTCCACCGTGATTGCCCTGATGACTGGACTCGGCGAGGCAATTCGCACCCTGGGCCTGACAGCTGGGACGTTGACGAACTCGTGGGGCACTACGGAGCAATCGTCCGTATCCAGATCGACGCGTCCAAGGCTGCCATGTCCCAAACTGCCCGCGACACGGGTTGTGTCACTCCGTGAGTTAATGAGCCGATCAGTGCAATCTTCAACTGTAGTTTTGCCTTACAGGAGGTCCGTTGGGCGGTTAAAGTTCGGGAGGAAAAGTGTTAGTGAGAACTCCCCTCCCGCGGCTAACGAAGGTCGCAGCTTTGTTGTTCCACTCGTTGCAGAGATAGCTGTGCGTGTAGAGCAGAACTGACGAAATCGTGTGGTTGTACTCCCCCGTCACAAAAATGAAACCCACGAAGGGCTGATTGTCCCCGACCAGGCAATCCTGTGGGCCGAACGACCGCTCTGAGCGACAAAGACCGGCGCGATGGCCGCGAGGTTCATCGGCGTGCAGTAAACACCAGGTAGATCCCTGCCGGGTCGCCTACCTAGCGCGCTAAGGCATCACCGTTGGGGCCGTGCCTGCCGAGTCAAGATCGGGAAGATGGCTCATCAGTGCTCGAGGCAGGGTTCTGGACGTAGCCGTGGAGGTATGCCTCAAGTGCGCGTGTGATTCCAAGCCGAATTCCAGGATCATCAGGATCGAGGCCGGTGACCATCTTCGTGATCTGCGGGAGGACAATTGGACCAAGGTACGCGTATAGGAGAATAAGAGACGCGTACTCCGGCTCAATATCTGGCGGGAAGTTGCCCGCCCTCTGCGCGTTGGCGATGATGTCGGTCTGCGCACGGTAGGCACGTGCGCGGACGTCTTCCATGTGGATTGTGCGGTTCTCGTCGGCCCAGTACTCCGTACCCTCCCACGCGAGCAGTCGCTGCCACGGTCTCATGCTTACGTCGTTCCTTGCGCGGAGCTGGATCATTTGCTCGACAGTGCCGCCCTCCATCGCTTTCCAACCCGGTTTGTAGGCTTCGACCAAGCGACTCAGTACGGCCTCATAGAGCCCCGACTTCGAAGTGAAGTAGTAATAGATGAGTTGTTTGTTTGCGTTGGCTCGTCTCGCGATGGTGTCGACCCGCGTTGCAGCGAATCCCTTGCTGGAAAACTCGTCGATTGCGACATCGAGGATGCGATCCTTTCGTGATGCGCTATCTGGGTCGACCGGTTGCGACGAGTTGCTGTCCATGAGATCCATTGAACCATTCATATGGGTCCGGATGCTTGGTTTGACCAACGCGTTGGTTGGTACTGGATTTCACGCACTTCAACATTGCAAACATTGAAGTGCTACCAGATGGAACGCAGTCACACTGAAGGGCCCCTCGGATGACGGGCACATACTCAGAAACCTGTCCTCTCCGAACCTCGCGAATCCGGCCACATTCGTCCCCGGCGTTCCTCACAATGCCTTTTGAGCGATGCAGGGACTGCCCGGACTGCACTGGAACCGGACCGACGTCGGCACTCGCAACGGAGGATTTGGGCCGTTACGCGTTGGGACGACATCTTGGCTATCCAGAAAGACCATGCGACCTTCACTTCGTCCAAGAACGGGGCGTACCGGCTACCTGGGCGCCCACGTAGAGTCGCAGACCGCTGACGCTAACCGACAACCAGGATGCGCCCGAGATCGACGGTTCCGACTCTGCGCAGATCAGATCGGATAAACCGAGGCACCCGAGCGCATCCTGTGTTTGCATCACTGAGTCACGCCGAAGTTGCGTGTGCTCCGGCCCCGCTCTGAAGGGCTGGACCCAAGTCAACGCTCATACCTGGAGGAAAGGTAATAGACTTGATATTGCAGAACTCAAGAATTCCTTCAGCACCCATCTCGCGCCCGAATCCGGAAGACTTGACTCCGCCAAAGGGTTGCATTGCGGAACCGGACGGTGACGTCTGATTGATGGCGACGTTACCTGTGTCCAGTTGCGCTGCGATGTCGAGGGCTGCATTAATGTTTTGACTCCAAACCGAGCCGGCGAGACCATACAGCGAATCGTTGGCCAGCTCTATGGCTGAGTCAACATCAGCTACCCGAAAGACAATCAATACCGGGCCGAAGAACTCTTCATAGAATGCGGGATTGCCAGTCGTGACTCCCGTCAGAATCGTAGGCTGCACGAACGCTCCGGTTGTTGGAACTGGCGGGCCCACCGGGGTAGCCGTCGCACCACCAGCGACAGCCGCAGCGATCTGCGCCTTTAGTCCGTCCGCTGCATCCTGCGAGGACAGCGGGCCCAGGGTCGTTTCGGGATCAGCAGGATCCCCTGGCTTCAAGTGGTCAAACTTCTTGGAAAGGCGGGCAATGAACTCTTCATACACCCCGTCCGTCACGATCATCCGCTTAGGAGAGACGCAAGTCTGACCGCAGTTGAAGAACCGCCCTGAGGCCCCATTTATCGCCGCGTCGAGGTCAGCATCGGGGAGCACGATCATTGCGTCGGACCCCCCGAGTTCAAGCACTGACTTCCGTAGGGCCTTGCCCGCCGCCGCAGCGACCTTTGACCCGACGGCAGCACTTCCGGTCATTGTGACCGCGCGTACACGCTCGTCAGCGATGATGCGATCGGACTGCGCGTGGGTTGCATACACGTTCTGCCAGACGCCTTCAGGAAGGCCGGCCTCCCGCAGAATTGCGACGACAGCTGCGGCGCACTGCGGAACGTTCGATGCGTGTTTGAGTATGACGACATTCCCCGAGATCGCAGCCGGCGCGAAGCCCCGAACGGCCTGGTAGTAAGGCACGTTCCACGGTTCGATTTCATAGACAATCCCCTGCGGCTGGTAGGTCATCAAGACCTCCTGCGTGATGGCGGGATTACGCAGAGACGGAACCGGCCCGTCAGGCGATAGCGGGCGCGGACGCAACACGTCGTTGGCATTCTCGGCGACCCATTCGAGCAGCGGCGCCGCCATGAGACGAGGCTCCATCGTCGCCTCGGCACTCAGTTTGCCCATCTCGATGGTGGCAAGCTCTCCGAGTTCCACTGCGCGCTCCCGCAGGAGTTGCGCGGCACGTATGAAAATGGCTGCCCTGTCGGCCAGTGGCGTGCGGCTCCAGCTCTTGAACGCCTCGGAGGCCCTGTCGAGCGCTGCATCGATCTCGGCATCAGTGCTATATAGAAATTCCTTGATGAGTTCATTGGTGAACGGGTTAATCGTTGAGTAAGTCATCCTGGTTTCCTTCTATGGATTGATATGACGGACTAGGGATTGATATGAGGGATGGTGCGCACCAGTTCAAGTAACGGAGCCAGCGAAACAGCTTTGTCGAGAGTTGGAACCTGTTCGACCAGGGCATGCGCTTGCTCATCGCCGGTGACATCGGTTGTCAGTGAGAGGAATTTGTCGGTCAATTCCTTCCATTCCGCTGCCATCTGGCTGTGGTGATTCAAGGGTGTGCTTTTGCCGTCCGGTGCTGGATTTGCTGGTTTCCGTGGCCGACAATGGCATTGCTTACTGCGGTGACGCCGTTCCATTCTGGTGCCGTTTCGGCCCCGCAGCATTGGGGTCCGTATAGCCGTCGTCGACGTGTGGCTCCAACGTTTCGTGCCGGTGGTGGAGGAGCAGTTCGTGCCTGTAGTGGAGCCCAATCCAGGGTGCCGCACAAAATTCGTCTAGGTTATGAGGGTCTCTGTGACCTGGTGCTTCCGCCGGAACGGTCGGCTCCAACGTGAGGAGCCGGCGCCGCTTCAGAGCGGATCTTTCTGGACTAACTGGGCGTCTGCGCACGGTGTCTTCTCGTCTCTTAAATAATCGGGGTTGATGTGCAATGGAAGGGCCCGACGATCGGGCTGCTGCGTAGGTGGTGTCCCCTCGTTAGAAGGCGCGGAGGATGTCTTCGACGCGTTGTTTGGCGTCGCCGAAGAGCATTTGGGAGTTGTCGCGGTAGAAGAGTGGGTTTTGGACGCCTGCGTAGCCGGCGGCCATGGAGCGTTTGAATACGATGACGTTTTCGGCTTCCCAGACTTTGAGGACTGGCATGCCGGCGATGGGGCTGCCTGGGTCTTCGGCGGCGGCGGGGTTGACGGTGTCGTTCGCGCCGATGACCAGGACGACGGAGGTGTCGCTGAGGTCGTCGTTGATTTCGTCCATTTCCAGGACGATGTCGTAGGGGACTTTGGCTTCGGCGAGGAGGACGTTCATGTGCCCGGGAAGGCGTCCGGCGACGGGGTGGATGCCGAACCTGACGTTCACGCCGCGTTCGCGCAGCTGGTGGGCCAGTTCGGCGACGGGGTATTGCGCTTGGGCGACGGCCATGCCGTAACCGGGAGTGATGACCACGCTTGAAGCGTTGGTCAGCATTTCCGCTGTTGCCTCGGCGGTGATTTCACGGTGCTCACCCTGGTCAGTGTCCCCCGTGCTCGCGGGGGCGGCGATGCCGAACCCGCCGGCGATCACGGAGATAAAGGACCGGTTCATGGCCTTGCACATGATGTAGGAAAGGTATGCACCGGAGGAGCCGACCAGTGCGCCGGTGATGATGAGCAGGTCGTTGTTGAGCAGGAAGCCGGCGGCGGCTGCTGCCCAGCCGGAGTAGCTGTTGAGCATGGACACGACCACGGGCATGTCGCCGCCCCCGATGGAGGCCACCAGGTGCCAGCCCAGCCCGAGGGCGAGGACAGTGACGACGACCAGGAGCCAGAGCTGGGAGTCGTTGACGTACCAGACGGTCAGGGCAATGAACGCGGCGAGGGCGCCGAGGTTGATGACGTTCTTGCCGGGCAGCATCAGGGGTGAGGACTTCATCCGGGCGGAGAGTTTCAGGAACGCCACGATCGAGCCGGTGAAGGTCACCGCTCCGATGAACACGCCGATGAACACCTCGGCGTGGTGGATCGCCATCAGGTCTGAAGACAACGCAGGAGCTTCGAGGTGTCCGTTCCAGCCCACCAGGACCGCGGCGAGGCCTACGAAGCTGTGCAGCAGGGCAATCAGCTCGGGCATCCCGGTCATTTCAACCACGCGGGCGCGCCAGAGCCCGATAGCACCGCCGACGGCCACCGCGGCGACCAGCAGGCCCAGGCCGGTCAGGGCGTGGCCGGTACCCCAGGCGCCCTGGAGTGTAAGCCAGATCGTTGCGGCGAGGGCGATGACCATGCCGGTGATGCCGTAGATGACCCCGGCGCGTGCTTTCTCGTGCTTGCTCAGCCCGGCGAGGCTGAGGATGAACAGCAGGGCCGCGACGATGTAGGCCGCTCCCGCGATGGAGTCGGCGGTCAACGGACCGGAGACGGCGTCAGTCACGGTAAAGCTCCTTGAAATAAGTCCTGCTGCTGTTGCGGTAGCGGCGCTCATGAACGGGCCTTCCCGGCGGAGAACATGGCGAGCATGCGCCTGGTGACAGCGAAGCCGCCGAAGATGTTGATGCTGGCCAGCAGTACCGCGACGGCGGCGAGGACCTGCATCACCGGGTTTTCCGAGGTGACCTGTAGCAGGGCCCCGACGACGATGATCCCGGAGATCGCGTTCGTGACGGACATCAGCGGGGTGTGCAGGGCGTGATGGACCTTCCCGATGACGTAAAAGCCGACCACGACCGAGAGCATCAGGACCGTGAAGTGCTGCGGCAACGGCGCCGGGGCAACCGCGTTGACCAGGAACAGCGCAGCGATGCCCGCGGCGAAGAGTCCTGCCTTGCCGGCCGTGCTGAGGCCCTGTTTCTTTTTCGGTGTCGTATTTTCGGCGGCCGGGCCCTGGGTCGTTGCTGCGGGTGCGGCTGAGACCTGGACGGGGGGCGGCGGCCACGTCTTCTCACCCTCGCGCACCACCGTCACCGAACGCTGCACCACGTCGTCGAAATCGATCCTCAGGACCCCGTCCTTGTCCGGGGTCAGGAGCTTGAGCAGGTTCACCATGTTCGTCCCGTACAGCTGCGATGCCTGGGCCGGGAGCCGGGCCGGCAGATCCGTGTAGCCCAGGATCACTACACCGTTCTCCGTCACCACACGCTCCCCCGCCACGGAGCCTTCGACGTTCCCGCCCTGGCCCGCGGCCATGTCAACGATCACGCTGCCGGCCTTCATGCCTGCCACATCGGAGGCCGTGAGCAGCTTCGGCGCCGGACGCCCCGGGATCAGGGCCGTGGTGATGATGATGTCCACATCGGCTGCCTGCTCCGAGTAGATTTCCGCAGCCCGGGCGTTATACGCCTCAGAGGTGGCCTTCGCGTATCCGTCGGAAGACTTCATCTCTTCGGCGACCTCGACCTTGAGATAGGTTCCGCCGATGGACTTCACCTGATCGGCGACCTCGGGCCGCGGGTCCGTCGCCCGGACAATCGCGCCCAGGCTGCTCGCAGCGCCGATAGCAGCCAATCCGGCGACGCCGGCGCCCGCGACCAGGACCTTGGCGGGCGGGACCTTGCCCGCCGCCGTCACCTGTCCCGTGAAAAACCGGCCGAACTCGTGAGCCGCCTCGATCACGGCGCGGTACCCGGCAATGTTCGCCATCGAACTGAGCACGTCCATGGACTGCGCCCGCGAAATCCGCGGCACAGCATCCAGGGCCAGCGCCGTGATCGGACGCGAAGCCAGCACCTCCACCAGTTCCGGCCGCAGTCCCGGGCTCAGCGACCCGATCAACGTCGCCCCCTCAGCCAGGCGGCCAATCTCCTCCTCGGTAGGTGGATTAATCCGCAACACCACTTCACTGCCCCACGCCTCATCCCCACCAACGATCAGTGCGCCCGCTTCGGCATAAGCCTCATCACGGAAGGATGCCGACTCACCCGCACCCTTCTCGACCACAACCTCGTAACCCAACCCCAACAACTGCTTCACGGTGACAGGCGTCGCCGCCACCCGTGTCTCGCGACCTAACTCGGCCACAATGCCAATACGTGTCACGTTTCACTCTCTTTTCCGTTTTAAAGGCGCCCGTGCGGGATTCCGCGACCAGCGCAAGGGGCATATGCTCATTTGCGAAGGAGCTAGGTCCGGCGCTTCATGCATTTCAAACTCAGCATCTATTGCTGTCCGACAGTTTCAGCACCAGCGGCGATAGCGCGCCAGCGGTCTCTTCGAACACCCTCTTCACCGTGAGGAAGTAACCCTGTCTTCGCTCATCTCGATTTCCTATTCCCGGCCAGTTGGGTGCGGGCAGGGCCGGTCGCGATGGCAGGCACCAGGGGGCAACTCCATGATCTTGTTTTGCCCCACAAGATCGACGTCGCCGGGTGACCGGGTGACAATTTGTCTGACCAGGTGCTCGGCTCCCAAGCCGGGCGTCCTCCACCAGCCGCCCGGCCGACTTCATCACTGCTCGTCCGGCACGTGATTTTCGATGAATGCCAAGGCCGCATCGACAAAGTTGGCGTTGTCGTCACCCATTACCATGTGTCCCGCATTGGCGATGGTAACGACCTCGGCGTGCGGCATGATGCCAAGCAGCTCGGTCACCCCAGCCGCGCTCACCACGTCGGACTCCGCGCCGCGGACGACCAGCGTCGGCGTGGTGATCTGCTCCGCAGCAGTCAGGAGCATCTGTCGATTCCGTGCCCGGTCGCCGAGACCGTTGTCCGGACGGTGGAACTCCGGGTCCCAGTGCCAATACACCCGTCCGTCTCGCCCGCGCCGGAGGTTGTGCCGCAGCGATGCCGCGTCGCGCCGGGGTGCTCCGGGCCGGTACTCGGCGACGGCGTCGATGGCGTCCCCGATCGTGTCGAACCCTCGCTTGCCGGCGCTCATAAAGGCCTTGATCCGGTTGGTCCCAGCGCTCTCGGTAGTGGGGGCGATGTCGACCAAAACGAGTCCACCGACATCGTCGGGGTGCGCTGCCGCGAACGCCATCGCAGCCATTCCTCCCATCGACGCACCGACCAGCACCGTCCAGCCCGGATCGCGGTCACGGATGTCCCGCAGCGCGCTTTCCAGATCCGCTGCTTGCGCGCGGATTCCGTAGTCCGCCATAGGCCGCGGCGCCCATTCACTCTCGCCGTGGCCCCGGGCGTCGACGGTGTAGGCTGTCCAGCCGCGGCTACTCAAGGCCCTCGCCGCGCGGTTCCACGAGTGGCGAGTCTGTCCGCCCCCGGGGAGCAGGACGATGACACCACGCTGATCCGGCACTCCTCGCCACCGGTCCGCTGCGAGGACAAGGCCATCTCCCCTCAGGTTGATGCGTTCAGGCGTCGACTCCTTCAGGCAGGGAGCTGGCACCCTCTCACCCACGGGGCGGGAAGCGGAGGGCGCCGTCGATCCGGATGACCTCGCCGTTGAGATAGTCGTTGGCCACGATGGATGCCACCAGGTCGGCGTACTCCTGGGCGCGGCCCATTCGCGACGGAAACGGCACCTTCGTGCCGAACGCCTCCTGCGCCTGGTCCTCGTCCATGCCGTAGGCGGGGGTGAAGAAGGTGCCCGGTGCAATGGTCATGACCCGAATGCCGTGCGAGGCCAGGTCACGCGCCGCAGCCAGGTTGAGCCCGACAACGCCGCCCTTGGCAGCAGCGTAGTCGGCCTGGCCGACCTGTGCCTCATACGCGGCGATGCTGGCGGTATTCACGATGACACCGCGCCCCGAACTGCCCACCTCCGGGAGCGCTGCCATCGCAGCTGCGGCCTGCCGCATAACGTTGAAGACGCCGCTGAGATACAGCGCGACGGTACGGTCGAACGCTGCCTGCGGCATGGCCTTCCCTTGACGGTCGACAATCTTGGCAAGCGCCGTCGGCCCACCGTGCGCACTCACCATCACACGGAGCTCTCCGAGCTCGCCCGCGGCCGCGACCGCTGCTGACACGGAGTCCTCGTCGGTGACGTCAGTGCTGACGTAGATGGCTGCCTTGCCCAGCTCCTTGGCAAGCAGCTCGCCCGGCTCACGAGCGAGGTCGGCGATGACCACACGGCCGCCGTCCGCGACGACTCGGCGGGCGGTCGCCTCGCCGAACCCCCCGGCGCCCCCAGTTACTAGGGCCACCTTGTCTGCGATGTTCATATGACTCCTTTATTCGATATCGGGGCCCTCAATGGGATCTCCACCGGGGCCGCTCCTCAGCGAAAGCCCAAGGGCCTTCGATCCCATACTCGGTGAGTCACGGCGGGCGGTACCAGTGCTTCCATGTAGGCCAGCCGTTCGCTCCCCTCGTGCGGGCGAACGCCCAGACCTTGCAGCGCTCGATAGTCATCCACAGCGCAGGACAGCACCGCAGTGGGGCCCGTCACGTGCCGTCTTCCGCCACGGCGACGACGCCCTCACTCAGGAGTCTTGCGCGCTCCTCGGCCGAGAGGCCGAGATCGGTGAGGATCTCGTTGGTGTGCTCGCCCAACAAGGGCGGGTGCCGCGACGCCGGGCCCCGCTCACCGTTGACCCGGAGTGGGCTGCCAATGACAGCCACCGTCCCGGCCGCCGGGTGATTGAGGGTCTGGAGGATCCCTCGCGCCACCACCTGTTCCTGCGCCAGCGCTTCTCCGATGTCGAGGACAGGGCCGAACGGCACACCGGCCTGCGTGAGGACCTCATCCCACTCCGCGCGCGTGCGCAGACGCAGCAGCGCAGTGAGCTCGGCTTCAAGCTCGTCGCGATGGGCGAGGCGTTGCTCGGCGTCTGCGAAACGAGGGTCCGCGGCCAGGTCGTCAAAGCAGGCAGCAGCGCAGAACGCTTCCCAAGCGCCGGGCTGGTGCAACGTAAGGATGACGTAGCCGTCCTTTGCCGGGTACCGTCCGTAGGGCACCACCCGGTGGTGGGACGTACCTACCCTCGGCGGTGTCTCCCCCGTCAGCAGCGCTATCTGGCCCAAGTAGCTGAGCAGCGACAGCGAGCCGTCGAGCAGGCTCAAGTCGAGATGCTGCGCAGCTGCGCCGGCATCGCGCGAGCGCAGCGCAGCGAGGACTGCGATCACGCCCCACAGGCCCGCGCCGATGTCTGCCATCGGGACGCCGAGCTTGGTAGGCGGACCATCTGGCTCCCCCGTCAGGGCCAGCAAACCGCTACGGGCCTGGGTCACAAGGTCATAGCCGGGCCGTTCCGCCCAGGGACCGTCCTGTCCGTACGCGCTGATGGACAGCATGACGATGGAGTCGTTGACCGCCCGTACGTCGTCGAACCCGAGGCCAAGGCGGTCCATCACCCCTGGCCTGAAGTTTTCGATGACCACGTCGGACTTACGGACTAGCTCTAGGGCGATGTCCCGACCAGGGGCGGACTTGAGGTCCAGTGCGATGCTCCGCTTGTTGCGGTTGCTTGCGATGAAGTAGTGGCTGGTTCCTCCGGGGTAGAACGGCGGGTTCGAACGCATCGATTCACCGGTGCCCGGCGGCTCCACTTTGATGACGTCGGCGCCGAGGTCACCCAGAATCTGAGTGCAGACCGGTCCAGACAGGACGTGCGTGAAGTCGAGCACGCGCAGCCCCGTTAGAGGTTGGGGTCCACTGCCGCTCATCGGATCTCGAAGCCGTCATAGTCGTTGGCGGCCACCTTGCTGCAGCAGTCCCGGTATGCGCCGACGCCACCGACATATGGCAGCAGGACGCGCGGCTTCCCGGGCACGTTGGCGCCGGTGTAGGCGGTGTCGGCCAAGGGGTAGAGCGTGCCAGATGCTACCTCGTCGCTGTGTTCGCGCCATGCCCGCTCGGCGTCGGCGGTGGCCTCAACCGTGCTTGCCCCGCGATCGCGGACGTGGAGCATGAGGTCAGCAACCCAGTCGACGTGGTGCTCGATCGAGCCAATCACGTTGCTCAGCAGCGAGGGGCTGCCTGGACCGGCGACGATGAGCAGGTTGGGGAAGCCGTGCACCCCAAGACCCATGTAGGTCTGCGGTCCAGCTGCCCACTTCTCGCGCAGGGCGAGATCGCCGCGCCCGCGGATATCGATCTTGAGGATGGCGCCGGTGAGCGTGTCAAAACCCGTAGCGAAGATGATCGTGTCCAGCTCGTAGAGCCTCTCGCTGGTGCGGATTCCGGCCGGCTCCACCTCCAGGATCGGCTCCTCTCGCACGTCGACAAGCTTGACGTCATCGCGGTTGAAGGCTTCATAGTATCCCTGCTCCAGGCTGGGTCGCTTGGCTCCGACCGGGTAGCCGCGGGGAATCAATCTCTCGGCCTTCGCCGGGTCCGTCACCATTTCCCGGATCTTGTCGCGGAGGAAGTCCGCCGCGACCCCGTTGGCCTTCAGGTCGGTCAAGATGTCCCGGTAGGCCAGGAGGATGGACGCGGTGTTGCCAGAGTCCCATGCGGCCTCGAACTTCGCCTGGCGCACCTGAGAGTCGACGTCGAGCGCGGACTCCTCGCCTACCACGCGGTTGTTGCCGAATCTCGACGTGCGGGCCTTCTCCAAATCCTCGATGACGGCTTTCTTGTGAACGTCGATGTCTTCGCCGTCGGGGCCATAAGGGTAATTCACCATAGGCACGGCGAAGGTGGGCGTGCGCTGGAAGACAGTGGTGGCAGCAGCGGCGGGTGCGATCTTCGGCAGCACCTGAATGCCGGTGGAGCCGGTGCCAATGAGCGCGACTCGTCGGTCAGTGAGGTCGACGTCGACCTCCGGCCAGGAGGAAGTGTGGTAAATGTCGCCCCCGAAGGTGTCGAGGCCGTTGATGTCCGGAATGTTCGGCGCGGAGACCTGGCCGACCGCGAGGATCAAGTACCGCGAATTGATGGTCCCGCTAGACGTCTGGACGGTCCAGCGGTCGGCGGACTCGTCGTATCGGGCAGCAGTCACCGTCGTGTGGAAGTGGATTGAGCGGCGTAGGTCGAACCGGTCGGCGACGTGGCGCGCGTAGTCAAGGATTTCCGGTTGCGTCGCATAGCGCTCTGTCCAGTTCCAGTCGGCATAAAGCTCGCGGGAGAAGGAGTAGGAGTACTCGAGGCTTGGTATGTCGCAGCGCGCGCCGGGATACCGGTTCCAGAACCATACCCCGCCCACTTCCTCTCCGGACTCCACCGCGATCGCGTTGAGACCGATCTCCCGGAAGCGGTGAAGCGCGTACATGCCGGCGAAGCCGGCGCCGACGATCACGACATCGACCGGACGATTTGGGAGGGGAATGGCGGAGTCTGGCACGACTGGGTTCCTTTCGGACTGCTGACTGGCTACGCGGAGGTTACGCGCTACGGAGAATAGAGTATCCGGAATTGGCCATCACGTCGAGACGTGAGGCACTTGCAACGCTCGTCAGAAGGCCAGCGCCAGACCCGCGGCTGGCCACGGGCAGGCCACGACGCGACCAGTGCCCGAGAGTACGATGTAGGCGTTGGTGAGGTCGTCGCCGCCGAAGCAGAGGTTGGTCGGCTTGTCGTCGGCAAACGCGGCTGGAAGGGTCCACAGCACCGCTGGCCCGCCCGCCGGGTGCACGACTGTGATGCCCGGGTCCACCAGCGTCCCGACGCAGATTGCCCCGTCTGCCTGCACGGCCAGGGAGTCCAGTTCTTGCGCTCCCGGCAGGCCAACCACCAGGCTGTCCCAGTGTGTAGGGCCCTCCGACAGTGTGCTGACGGTTACTCCGGTGGACGGCTCGAGCCGTCCTGGGGACAAGACACGCAGGCGCCGGACCTGCCGCGTTTTGGTCTCCGCCCAGTACAGCCACTCCTCGTCGGGCCCGAGGCCGATCCCATTGCACTACCGTGCTCCTTCACCAATGACAACCGGCTCCAGGTTGGATCCATCTGCAGCGCCATACAGGATTTTCGCGTGCGCAATAGTCGGTCAGCCAGAAGCCACCCTGGCGGTCGAACACCAGATCGTTCGGCCCGGCCAGTGCCACTCCGTCGGCAGCGGTCTCGTACCACCGTTCGACCTTTCCGGTCTCTACATCGATTCGGTCGACCCACCCCGCGCACCACTCACCCGTCTCGTCCCGGCCGCCGTTGTTGGCGACGTACAGCGCGCCATCTGGACCCAATGCCGCACCGTTCGGCATGCCTGTAGTCTCCGCGATGGCCGTGCACCGTTCCCCGCGATGCGCGTGACGCCCTGGCCGTGCAGCCCCACGACGGCGAGGTCTCCATCCGAAAACACCACCGGCCCCTGGGGAAACATGAGACCTTCCGCAACCGCGGGCGCCCGTCAGCTTGCGGCATTCGAACGTCCGGAACCCCGAGTGTTGTGTGGCTCATCGCTTCCCGCTCCGCTTCGAGAGTTAATACTTAGCTATTCAGTATCCTCAAGCTGTTAGAGCGAAGATCAGCACGAAGGAGATTAGGACTTGTCCGAGACGCACCCCGGCCAGCCACGACGGATGGATATTTCCTTTGAGCCCGAAGCGGTCTCGGACGTCCGGCAATAATCAATTCGCTGGGGCCGCTCACGGAATTCGAGGTCACCCTCGTCGGCCGTTTGCCCGCCCAGAGCGCACACGTGGTAGCGCAGTCCACGGCGCCCAACACAATCGGGTACGGCATGGCGGATTCCCCCGTCGCCAAGGCTGCGTGGATCATCGACAAGCTGCACGCATGGGCAGACCTGTCATGTCGGCTGTCGATAAACAAGGCGTAGGACCTCGTCACGCTATATGGCTAACCCTGAGCATGCAAGGCACACATCCCGGACCGTGCGGAATCATAACCACACCCATCGCCCGGCAGACCATGTTCGGCTGCTGCCGTCGGTCACCGCGGGTGGGTCGCGACGACGAAGGCCGCCAGATCGGCAGCCCGGCGTTCTGCCACCGCCGGCGGTGACCTGAGCAAAGTCCATATCCTGCACGCCCCACACGTCCGCACCCACTGACACGGCAAAAACCGGAACTGCAAATCGAATCGTCGGCAGGGAAGACGAGGATGTCGGAACGGAACTCCCCGGTCACGACGCCCACGAGTCAATTTAAGAAGCCCCGCCTCGATGGTCTCGTGCGGGCTGTCCGGGCCGCCGACATCACAGGATCACCGCGGCGCCCGCGACCCAGCCAACCTCCTCCAGCGCCGGGCAGGCGTCCTCGGCAGTGCAGTGACCGTAGATGTCCATTGTCGTAGTGACCGAAGCATGCCGTAGGAGGGTCGAGACGGCCTCCAGTGGCACCGAGTCCCGCAACATCCTTGTCGCGGCTGTGTGCCGGAACCAATGCGGGTCGAAATCTGGGCCGGTCCGCCGCCGCATACAAACCAATTTAGGGCGACGACGGCGCCCGGTGCGCTAGCTCCGCCGCCGTCCAGACACGGAAATGATATCCCGCCCTAATGGATACTTGGACGGCGCTCGACGTTGAGGGCGCCTTGACCGGTGTAGATCCCACCGGAGAAGCCGTAATCGACCACGAGGTCCGTGCCACTGATGTATTCGGCTTCCGTGCTGTTGAGGTAGAGCAGAGCGTCTGCTTGGTTGCGAGGAGTGGACGGAGCACCAATGGGCGAGACACTTTTCGCGCCGGCGTCCGGGGACGAACCGAACTGGCTCAGCATCGGCGTCTGAGTCGCACCGGGACTGACGGTGTTGATCCGGATTTGCTGGGCCGCGAGCGACCAGGACCTGTATTTGGCATAGAGCACAGTCGCTTCCTTCGAGAAGGTATAGCCGCGGTTAGCTTCTACCGGGCCGCCGAGAACCGCCGGATCTTCCTCATGTTCTTGGAGGTAGGCGACGGCCTCACTGAACGAAGACGTCTGCAGCAAGGGAATCACCGCGGGAATGTTACCGATCCACCCCATTCCACCCATCGAAGCGATAAGCCCGATGGAGCCACCGGCACTCATTCGCGGCACTAAAGACTCGATGAGGTGGCGGTGGCCCACGAAGTTGATCGTCGCCGTCAAAAGAGCTGGCATTCCCTTCCCAGAGACTCCAGCGCAGGCGAACACAGAGTCGACATGTGTGGGGAGGTGCGTTAGTGCTTCGTCGATCGAGCTCTCTTCGGCCAGGTTCACCATGGTGAAGCTGGCCATGTCGTTCTCGACCTGTTGGATATCTAGCCCGTGAACCTCAGCACCGAGAGCAACGAGCTGCTCTGCCACTTCTCGTCCCATGCCAGAGGCTGCTCCGGTAACGACAACGGTCTTGCCGCTGTAGTCGATGTTGTTCATCAAATTCCCTCACTTCGCTGTGCAGTGTGGGCGCCGGATCAGTGTCCGGCGCCCACACTTGGCTGCTGGCAGTTGGCTACTTGCGCAGCATTGGTAGCGCGTCGGCCGGCTCCGGAGAGACAAGCTTCGTACTTCCGGCCCCGCTGTCCCAGCGGGTCAACCAACCGTGATAATTCCGGACTGAAGGCTGAGCGAGTCCAGGTGTCGAGAAGTCCACTGTCCCGAACATGTCAGCGTCCAGGGCGGTCTCGGTCCTTAACGCCTCCATGAAACTTTTGGCGTTGAGCTCCCCTTTGACCTTGGGCGCAACGCGCTCCACGATCCGTGGGCCTTCCCAGCCTCTAAAGGCGGGCGCCCCGGACTTCTCGAGGGCCGCCGCCTTATTGCCGGCTGCCTCTTCCGCGGCAAGGTCCTTGATGAAGGCCTGAACATGCTCGTCTTTAGAGTCAGATGTCAGGGGCGGGAAATCCGCCGAATGGAAGCGGTCGGCGGCTTTTCCCAGTTTCTTCAGAGAATCGGTGCTCATGGATTGCGTGCTGCCACACACCATCAGGTTCGTGCCGAGGCTCTCAGCGGTTTGAATCAACTGAATCGCCTGTGGCTCGGCCAGGGCAGCCGTCACGGCGTCGACACCGGCAGCCTGAAGTTGGCGGACATACCCCGAAAAGTCCGTGGCCGTCTGCGGGATCTTGACAATCATGCCTGAATCGTGGAGGTTGGCGCCTTTGACGCCAGCTGCAACAACCGGCTCCTGTCCCGCAGCCGCGTCGACGTCAGCCCTGACCATGGCGTGGGTGGTGGCGCCATCGAGTTTCAGGTTGGTGGGGCAGAGCGCGTAACCGCTGAGCGTACCGCCGTCCACGTTGAATGCTATGGGACTGGTGAAGTCCTCCGACCCGACCGGGTTGCCGGCCAGAATCGGGATACCGGCAGCTTCAAGGATATCGTGAACCTGAGTGGCTCCACGGCTCGCAAAATAAGCGACGATGGCGAGTACGCCCTCATCGACGGCCTTCCGAGCGCACGCTTCGCTGGCGGTCGCTTCGTTCTTCTGGTTGCAATAGAGCAGCTCGAGCGGTCGCCCGTCGATGCCGCCTCGTGCATTGATCGCACGCACCGAAGCGCGGGCTGCGTTCAGCTCCGCAGGAAAATTGGCCCCGGACGTGTCAGTGGGAGTTATTGACATTAACTTGATGGGCTCGCCCTTAAGCCCTCCACTGGACTCCTCAGCAGCGGAACCGCCGGCGCAGGCAGTGAGCATCAGGGCCGCGCTGGTGGCAGCCCCCATCACGCCCCAGAACTGTTTCTTCTTCATCGAAGCTCCTCTTGTTGAACCAAGCCACCATCGCGTCCATGAATACGATCGGCAACAAAGCCGACGATACACGTCCGATCGGGATTAAGGCTACTTAATTCAGCAGTGTGCCACCGTATGCTTTCTGGGAGACCCGGAGTGGTCAGGAATAGTAGGATCCCAATGCATTTCAGTATCCTGGAACTCCCGGCTCGTCTGCTGCCTGTGATGATTACGCACTGCAGCGCGGGATCATCCCTAGACCTTCAGCCGGGCCCGCCTGTTCAGTCCCACCTCCAGCACGCCGTCGTGTTCGCTGCAACGGAATGGAAGTTCGGCCGGCGCCCCTCCTTCCACCGGCGACGTCATTTGCTGTCCCTTGCAATCTGCATCATCCGTCATTACTTATAGGCGTTCGCGCTTCGGACCACCTTGGGGGCAATGTCACCAGGCCACCTTTACAGGATGCTTTATCGACATGTCCGCCACCTTGCTCGCATAGCAAAATACCGATGCGCAAAAGCCGATATACCGACGCCAGACCGACCTCTAGGGTGATCAGCTTCACGAGTCCTGACCGGCATAGCTGTCTGATGTGTCCGGACAGCGGCTACTAATTTTGAGGAGAATCCATGAGCGCACCCTCGGACGCAACGAGCGTCGACGCCTTTGTGGTGGGGGCCGGCTTCGCCCGCCTTCACATGGTCCTTCGACTGAGGGAAGCCGGCCTCGACGTAGCAGCGGCCGAACGCGGCGAGGACGTCGGCGGCAATCGGTACTGGAACAAGTATCCCGGCGCCACGTGCGACGTCGAAAGCGCGGACGATTCCTACTCCTTCTCCCCTGAGTTGGAACAGGAGTGGGTCTGTACCGAGCGCTGGCTGCCAACGGCACAGGACGGCCGTTCAGTGGGACGCCAAATATGTGGTGATGGCCTCGGGCTCGCTTTCTTTGGGGCAGATCCCGTCGTTCGAGGGACTGCAGTCCTACCGAGGGCAGACCCAGCACACCGGTTCCTGGCCGGCTGAGGGAGTGGATCTTACCGGCCGAAACGTTGCGGTCATTGGGACCGGATCCTGGGGGTCCAGACCATTCCGATCGTTGCACGCACCGCCAGGAGCCTGACAGTGTTCCAGCGGACCCCGAACTTTGTCCTCCCCGCGCGCAATCAGCCGCTCAACCGGGAAGAACTCGACGAAGTAAAGGCGACGTACCCGGAACGGCGTGCCAACGCAAAGCTCACCCCGGGCGGCTCATCGACCTCCGGCGGTACCCGGAATGCACTCGAGGTTTCTCAGGAGGAACGCGAGGAGGCTTGGGAGGCTGCCTGGCAACAGGGCGGAACAATGATCATCCGCCGGTTCAGGACATCATGGTCAGCGACGAAGCTAATAACCTGCTGAAGGAACTCGTGCGCATGAGCATCCGGAGACGTGAAGAACCCTGCGACCGCCGACAAGCTATGCCCCACGTCGTACCCGTTCGGTGCGAAGCGTGCCTGCGTAGGTACCGACTACTTCGAGACCTACAACCGGGACAATGTCTTCCCGGTTAACCTGAACGAGGATCCGATCGTCGGCTTTACCGAAACCGGGATCAAGACCGCGCGCGCCGAAAGCGCCTTCGACCACGTCATCTTCTGCACCGGGTTTGACGCGCCGACAGGCCCGCTGCTGAGGATGGATATCCGCGGCCGGCGGGCCTGTCCCTTCGCGACAAGTGGATCTTGCAACTCCACGGACGGGCCAAGACCCCTTTCACGTAAAGCGTTCATGCTCCCGGAGACCTGGGGCCCCTCATCGCAGTGTACATATTTTGCGGGCGGCCCCAATGAGTTTGCGCTGGACATCAGCGGTTCCGCCACCGACGACGTTCATGATCGGAATCCGCCTGCCCTACTCGAAGCGCGCTCACAAATATTTGTCGCTGATTCCGAGACCATCTGCCGCTGGATGGCGAATCTCAGCAGCTTCCCGCTCCGCCGACCGAAGTAACCGTTCACATCGCTGCGCAAGCAGTAGCAGGTCACCACGGCGGGATCCGGGGTCCAGCCGCCGATGTGGCCGAACGCATCATGCATCCCCAAGTAACGGTCCCTTGTTTTCCAGCACCGGTAGAGGGCTGGCCGCCCACGCCCGGCCCGGGTGATGCCCACTACGTAATAGCGGTCTGTACCAACTGCGCCTGCGCAGTCTCCTCGACCGTGGAGGTCACTCCGTTGGCGCTCCTTCGTCGTCGAACTGCCTGGCGATCCTCGAGCAGTCGGTTGTCGACAACGGGACCTTGATGACGACGTCGGAGTCCTCCGCCCCTGTTGTCTCGTTACCCGCCACCAGTGGCTCGAGGGCGCGAAGGCATCCAGATCCGCACGTGTCATGCCCAGATTCTCCGCACCCCGGCAGATTCACCGGGCACAACGGGAATAACGAGCAGCCCCCATCAACGTTGTAGGCGAGCGAGCCCGTGAAGTCAGCAGCGGTGAGCGGGAGGTGAAAGAGTCACTACCGTGTCGACCGCGCAGGCGCGTCTCACCTGCTTCATGCAGTACTTCCTTTCCTTCGGCCGGCGCCGAGCGCCCGGAAGATTTGAGCCCGGGCTGAACGATCAGGACCGAGCCAGGTATGCGTCTTCGATCGCGCTCATATTGCTGCGCGCCTCCGCGCCGGTTCCCTCGAACTCGACCCGCCCCTGGTTGAGGACGTAGACGCGGTCGGCGATCTGGAGCGCCTTTCGCACATGCTGCTCCACCAAGACGACCGCGCATCCGTCGTCCGCCGCCGCGCGTACCGCACTGAGCAGTCTGGCCACGATCAAAGGAGCCAGTCCGAGAGAAAGTTCATCGGCGAGCAGAATCTTCGGGCGGCGCGCCAGGGCGCGGGCGAGCGTAAGCATCTGCTGCTCGCCGCCGGACAGCAGGCCGGCCCGCCGACCGAGGAGCGGCTTCAGTTCCGGGAAGAGCTCAAGAGCAAGACGGATGTCGCACCTCCCGACTCGCAGGTTGTCGCGTGCCGACATGCTCGCGATGACCGAGCGCTCCTCGGTCACGAACGCCAGACCCGACCGACACCGACGGTGGAGAGAATCCTTTGCAGGCCTGCCGTCGATCGTGATGCGCCCCGCGCGGGGGGTGAGCGCACCGGCCAGAGACCTTAGGGTCGTGGTCTTGCCCGCACCATTCGGCCCCACGACGGCAACGACCTCACCGGAGGACACGCTCAGCGAGATGCCCTTGATGGCGGGAACCGAGCCATAGCCAGTTGTGATGCTCTCCGCAGTCAGCGTGGTCATTTTTGAACCCCTTCTGTGACAGGCTCAGAGCTTGTCGTGTCGTCCTCGCCGAGGTAGGCCCGCAGCACGTCGGGATGGGTACGGACGTGATCGGGATCGCCGGTCGCGATGGTGCGGCCGAACTCCAACACGACGATCTCGTCGCAGGTGCCCATCACAAACTGCATGTCGTGCTCGATCAGCAGTACACCGACGCCCCATTCTTCGGCGAGCTTGCGAACCAGGGCGGCCAGTTCAGCGCTCTCGTCCTCGTCCAGGCCGGCCGCGGGCTCGTCGAGCAGGAGGATCGACGGTGCGGCCGCCACGGCCCGTGCGATCGCCACCAGACGCCGGCGACCGTACGAGAGCTCCGACGGGAGCTTCTCCAGGTCTGCCTCCAACTCGAAGATGCGGACGGCAGTCACCGCGCGAGGAGGCAGGATGGCAGGACCGGGTACGACGAGGTCCGTCACCATCCGGGCCGCCCGATGGTCGTCCGTCGCTGCCAGAATGTTCTCCCGTACGGAGATGTCCTCGAAGAGTTCGAGACTCTGAAACGAGCGTGACACGCCAAGACGCGCCCGCGCGTGGACCAGCAACCGGTCCATGGGGACGTCGTCGATCCGGACGGAGCCACGGCTGGGCTTCACGAAGCCGGTGATCGCATCGATCACCGTTGTCTTTCCCGCACCGTTGGGGCCTATGAGGCCCAGGATCTGGCCGGGCCGGACCGAGAACGAAACGCCGTCGACTGCCACGACCCCGCCGAACCGCACCTGCAGGTCATCGACCCGGAGCACGTGCGGGTCGACCCTTTCGACTGGTCCGACGGCGTTGAGTGCCGGGACCCTACCGGTGCCCTTTCGGAGGCGGGCCAGGAGCGGGCGTAGCTTGCTAGCAAGGTCCGGCGCGATGCCGTCCGGTTGCGCGATGATCGTGGCGATGACAACGAGCCCACCGATGAGTGTCACGTACTGCGTGGTCAGATTGGGATCGAATCCCAGCGCATGCACGATCCCGTCCCCCACGAGGGTCCCGATGCCACCAGCCAGGAAGAACGCGCCGAAGATGGGACCGACGGTGAAACCAAGCCCACCGACGATGGCAAAGGCGACCGCATTGATGGACTGCTGCGGCGTGAAGCCAATGAACTGTGCGGTGGTGGTCTGAAACGCGAGCAGGATGCCGCCGACAGCTGCAATCGCCGACGAGGCCGCGAAGGCAAACAACTTCGTTGAGGCCAGATTGATCCCGAGTGCGGCGGCAGCCCGCTCGTTCGTACGGACCGCGATCAAGCGACGCCCGAGGGTGGAACGCCGCAGGTTGGTCACCACGACAGCGCACAGTACGAACGCTACGACAGCGAGCGTCGCGTAGCGCGCCACATGCTGCGCCGGGTCGATGGAGATCCCGAACAGCGTTTGCCCGCCGACAACGATGCCCTCGGTGCCGCCTGAGTACTCGTGGTTGTTGAAAAGGATGTTTTGACAGGCGACGCCCAGCGCGAGGGTCACGACCGCGAGATTGAGTCCCCGGGTACGGAGTGAGGTTAACGCGAAAACTATTCCCAGGGCCACAGCAGCGACGACCCCGGCTGCGAACGCCAACTCGAAGGGCAGGCCGACATCGCGCACCAGCCGGGCGGCCACGAAGCCACCGAAACCGGCAATTGCAAACTGGCCGAGGGAGAGTTGGCCGGAGTATCCGGTTAGAAGTACGAGCGACAGCATGATGATCGCGCTGGCAAAAGTGATGATGAGCGCGGCATTCCATGAGTCATCGAAAACGAACGACACGAGCGAGAGGGCGATCGCTGCCGCAACGGCCGTGCCTCCCCATGAGAGCCGTCCCGTGCCGAGAACCGGAAGCCTCTGAGCCGATGCCGATCGGTCCGGGAGGGCACGTCCACGGAACACCAGTACCAGCACGATGATGACCAGCGGCACGGTCACCGAGCTGCCCTGAATCTCAGCATCGACGTACCGGGAGACTAAGGACTCGACTAGACCCACGAGCAAACCGCCGAGCAGGACCAGGGGGAATGAGCGGAACTGTCCGATGAGTGCGACCGCCAGGGCGTAGATGATGATGAACGACAGCCGGGTGACATCCAGTGATCCGAAGATCGGCAGAAACAGAATTCCGCCCAGTGCAGCGAGCCCGGTGCCGATCGCCCAGTTTGCGGTGGCGATCAGGTCCGGCGACCAGCCCAGGGTCGAAGCAGCAATCGGGTTCTCCGCAGACGCCGTCGTGGCGAGGCCAAAGGGGGTCAAGCGGTACAGCGCCCATAGGAGCAGCGACACCGCCACTGAGACCGAGAACAGGTAGAGGCGGTCACCGCTCATCGTCGTTCCCAGCAGTTCAACGGGCGTCCGCGGCAACACTGGCATCAGGTAAGCGCGCACGGCGCCGCCGGACCAGATAGTGACTCCGGCGTTGATCAGGATCATCAGACCGAGGGTGGTGATGACCTTGGTGATGGGTGCGCTGTTCCGGAGCGGCCGCATCACGATGAGATAGGTCAAGGCGCCAAGCGTCGCGACCGCCAGCACCGTCGCGATTACCGCCGGCACCATCCCGAGCCCGTTGTCCTGCAGCTCGACGAAGAGGTAGGAACCCAGCATGGCGTAGGCGCCGAGTGCGAAGTTGAGGATGCCCGACCCGCGGAAGATCACTACGACCCCCTGCGCCAGCAGCGTGTAGACACCAGCGGCACCTAGTCCCAGCAGTGCGAAGGAGATCAGTTCAGACATGCAAGTGGCCCCTTGAGGTCAACGGCGGTGCCGTGATGTGCGTCATAGCGACAGAGCATTCGTAAACTCCCATCCCGGGGGATACGTCGAAAGAGTATCCTGATTGCCGCAAGCCTAAGTCGACACGGTTGCAGAGTCAATAGCCGACCGTAGCCATCCGGCACGCCGCGGGCGGCAAACTTGCGGCAACCAGGGTCCACCACTGATCGGCGTGCCGCCGCGCAGCGACCCCGCGTTTACGACGAGCGGCGCAGCTCTAACGCGACGGGCAATACAGAAGACTAAACAGGGCAGGCTGTAGCGGTGTTAATATGCGATAGGCCTTGCCGCTGAGAAAAGTATCCTATACACTCCGGAGTGGCTCCTCTTAGGCCTTAGGCGACCGAAGCGTTTTCTCGGCGACTGGCGCCGTAGCCCGGGTTAACCAATCCGCCATCCAAGCCGCTTATCTGGGTCCCGGACGCGGACTCCGCTATCAGTGGTAGGGCATTGCCGGGTGCCGTGAGCGCCGAGTGCATTCAGCCCTACCTTTCCCTAGAAAGGACCCATCCACCCCGTGAAGAACCTAATCGCGGCCGGCCTCGTCGCCCTCTCCGCTGGTCTCAGCCTGACCGCATGCTCCGTTTCAAACCAGAGCTCCGACCTCGCCGGCGGCCTCAGCGCTGAACCGATCAAGCTCATGGCCATCACGGCGACCGGGGGCACTGGGACCACCTATGAGTCCGACGTTGCTGGGGCACGCGCCTCCGTGCGCGCCATCAACGCACGCGGGGGGATCCACGGACGTCCGCTCGAACTCCTATACTGCAACGAGCGGAGTGAGGCGGCCGCTGCCGAGCAGTGTGCCCGAGAGGCAGTGAAGGAGGACGTCCTCGCCGTGGTCGCCATGACCTCGAGTCGAGGCGCCGCACAGATCTATCACGTTCTCGAGGCAGCAGACATCCCGGTGCTGGGGGCGACAGCCCTCTCTACGGCCGACTACACCAGCCCGGTCGCCTTCAATGTGGACGGCGGTGCGATGGTGGCCTTCACGCTGTGCCCCACAAACCTGGCTATGGGTGGTGCGACGAAGCAGGCCATGGTCCGCGCCGATTTGGATGTTGCAGCCGGGCTGGAACCGCTGGTCGCCAAGGGTATCGACGCAGCCGACCGTGCAGAGGACTCCAAGGTCGTGCTCAAAATCCCCGCCTCTGCAACTGACTACTCGGGCTACATCCGCCAACTCAAGGACGCCGGAGTTACCGGCGTGACGTCCGCGGTGTCCCAAACGACGCAAGTTCAGTTGCTCCAAACGGCGGAGACCCTAGGCAGCGACATGAAGGTGTGCGCCGACACCGGGAACATGAGCCCGGAAACGTTGGCGCAGTTGGGGGCGGCAGCCGACCGCTTCTACACCGTGGGACTGCCTCCCATTGACCCTTCTTCCTCTGTCCCGGGTGTTGCCCAGTTCGTCAAGGATGTCGAGGCATCGATCACGGCGGGGGATCAGTGGGCCGAGACCGCGCGGAAGCGCCCCTCGGCGATGCGCGGTTGGGTCGGGCCACGCATCGTTGAGCGGGTTGCATCCTCTATTGACGGAGAGCTGACGTCCGAATCGTTCCTGAAGTCCCTGAGGACCGAAACTGCACTCGACGTCGATATGTTCGGCACCATCGACTTCGCAAGCCCGGGGAAGCTTATGCCCAGCATCCGCAACCTCAAGGGCTACCTGTCGAAGTGGAGTCCCAAGGACGAAAACTACGTCCTCACTGTCGACCAGGCACTCGACGCAAGCAGCGCCTTGACTAAGTGACCCTCGAGCAGGGAGAAGGCGTGGGCCTTCTCCCTGCTCGAACTCGACGCATACCGGGAGGTTTTCCCAATGACTGTCAGGCCCACGCTTTTCGCCAGCGCACGCACGTGGCACTCCGGCCGCTGTTTGAGGAAGTCGCTTCACATAGATACCGCGGATTCAAGGTGTCGTGAGGCATGCCACGTGACCAAGATGATGAGAACCAGTGATGCCCTCACGCCAAGCCTCAGGTATTTCATTCCCACCCGGCGCCTGCGTGATCACCGGCGCCGCTTCCGGTGTCGGCAGGCTACGCGCCGAAGACACTGGCACGTTGGGTGTCAACCTGATCCTCCTCGACGTGAACCCAATCGACGACTTAGTGGCGGCAGGTGGTGCCTCATCGTGTTCTCCCACCAAGAGGCACTCACGAACGGGTGCGGGCGGGCTCAGGGTGATCGGTTCTGCCATTTTTAGCGCTGGCGTCGTGGCTCTGGATCGCGCGGGGCTCTCGACCGCACCGCGTTCGAACGCATCATGCTTGTGAACGTGATCGGTGCCATCAATCTGTTCGAGGTGCTCGTGGCCGATCAGGTCGTGTCGGGGACGGATCGCGGGGCATTCGTCGCCGTCTCTTCAGTGGACGGAGTTCGGGGCAACCCCGCCGTCGCATCCTACACCATGTCAAAGCATGCTCTCAACGGCTTCGTAAAGGCGGCCGCCCTCACCCATGGACCACGCGGTCTTCGCGTAAATGCGGTGTGTGCCGGCCCCATTGCCACCCCCATGTTTGCTTCCGGGGAGCGAAACGGGCCCGAGGAGGTGGCTAAGCACGACGCTCTTATAGAGCGGTTTCCCCTTGGCTACGTGTGCCCGCCCGAGGCCGTAGCACGAGCAGTCCGCTTCTTGGTTTCCGATGATGGCTCGTACGCGAACGGAGCCTTGGTACCGGTCGACGGGGGGCTGTCGCTGACATGAACGCGGACGCTCTGAATGAGCTCGTCGCAGAGGGGGAAATTCGGCGACTGATCGCTCAGTACGCACAAATGGACGACGACGGAAATTGCGCCGGGATTGCGCAGCTCTTCATCCCGGACGGGTGGCTATATGCCAAGGGCGTGGTACACCAGGGTCCGGAAGCGGTGAAGCGCTTCATAGCAAGCGTGACGGACAACCGCGTCCTGCGACACGTCATGACCAATCACGTCATCGAGGTCCGCGAACCGGACCGAGCGGGCGGTAGTGTCGACATGGTCGTCGTGGCCCTCACTGAGGATGGTTGGGAAGTGCAGAGCACGCATCGGTACCTGGACGAGTACGTCAGGGTTGACGAGGCAGCGTGGCTGTTTGTTTCACGACGGATGCGTCACTGGCCCAACTCGAAGCGACAGGTCTGCGAAAGGAGTTTCAGTGAAGTTGTCAAGCCGCTTGAGCAGCTTTGATTCCGCGTTGCTCGAAGGGTTTCCGTGTCGAGCAGTGCCCAGATGGCGTTGATGTGGCGCCGGGCGAGGATAAGGACTGCTTGTTTTTGGTTCGTTCCCTCGGCGCGTTTACGGGTGTAGAAGGTCCGGGATACGGGCAGTGGACGGTGGCGGACTGGGCGGAGAGGAAGCATGCCCCAGGAGGGGGCCGTCATAACGCTTTCGTCGGTGGTGGGCGTCGCCGAGCAAGCAGCGTCTTCGCGACCCGCCCGGCCCATGAGACGCGGTCAAGTAGCGTCAGCGGCTCGAGTTCCTGCGCACAGTCGATGTGAGGGTCGCGGAACTAGGGAGTCCTCGACGCACGAGGTCTGCATCGACGACGAAGTGAAGTGTGCCCCGCACACGGAAGAATCACCGCGCAGACGATCGGGAACGTGAAGAGCACGAGGTCACCCAAGTAGAGCGTCCCTCCCGCGCACGTCTACGGAGATGCGATTTGAGCACACTTCACTAATCCGTCGAGACGGAGACCCGCTAACCGAGGAGGTTTGCGAAAGCACCGGTCGTCAACGGGTTTATCCCGCGAAGCCCGGCATCGCGCATATCATCGCCACTCCGACCGGCCCACCGCGCTCGGGTAGACGGGGTAATTGCATCCTGGTTGATGACCTCGCCGCGCACCGTCGCCGCTGCGCCCGGCGACGGTGATCTCCCGGTGGCAAACCTCTACGGGAATAAGCGCATGGTAGTAGGAACCATACTGGCGCAGCGGTATGGTTCGGTGCAGATCGGACGCCCGGCGACGGTCGCGGCGAGCGCAACTAGGACGGGATGAGGCCACATTAGGCGATTGACCGCGAAGCCGCGGGGGACGGCACTCGCGTTACCAACGAAAATCGGTTTTGGCCGCTAACGTCGAGCACTACCTTGCCGGTCGCCCGCCGCTCCCCGACTTGTTGTACGGCGAGCACCACGTCGTCAAGTGTGTGGACCGCGGCGACGTAGGGGACCATACCGGCCTCGGCAAACGCTGCGACCTTTCGCATCGCTTGAGCGTAGCGGTCGGGATGGCGCACCACGAATGAGCCTAGCTGAAACCCGCGGATCGAGATCTCTTTCAGCAGGACCAGATTGAGGGGCACTTGCGGTATACCCTCGGTGAATCCCACCGTGGCGAACACTCCGTCGGGCCGAAGGGCTCGGACTAAACTTGTGCCCAGGGGCCCCGACGATGTCCATTACGGCGTCCGCGCCCTCACCAGTGACCTCCCGAACGACTGCCCTCGTATCCTCGTGCTGGGGTCCACCAGCACTTCGGCACCCCGCTCGCCGCACAGGGCCAGCCGGTCGATGCCGCGGGCGCAGGCGATAATGCGCACACCCAACCGGGTCGCGAGGTCGATGGCAGCAAGTCCAACGCCACCGGCCGCCCCTGTCACGACGAGCCACTGACCGGCTTGGACTTCGAGCACCCAGCGCAGGACGTCCATCGCCGTCGCATACGCCACGCGGAGCCCTGCAGCATTCCGTGGGTGCATGCCGGTGGGGCTCCGAAAGAGCTCGTCTGGCCCAACGCGCACAAACTCGGCAAACGCACCCGAGGGATGCGACCCGAAAACGCGGTCCCCCGGGGACCACATCAATACACGATCTCCTACCTCAACAACGGTGCCGGCGAAGTCACTTCCCGGGACGAAGGGAACCGGAATCGAGTTCTGGTAGGCATTGGCCACCAAGAATACGTCGGTGTAATTGACTGCGGCCGCGTCGACGCGGATCAGGACGCCGTCTGCACACCTGCGGTCGGGATCGGGATCTCAGCGACCTCGAGCACGTCGGGTGAACCATAGCGCGGGCAGATGACCGCACGCATGTGGGCGCCGTTCTCACGGGCTGTCTGCACCCGGGACCGCCACCTCGACGTGCTCGATGCGCGCCTGGCGCCGTGCAAGCAGCGCGGACGGGTCGCCCAACTCACTGACAACGATGTAGAGCGTCCGCTTATCCGGCCCCCCTAGGGCACAGGTGATGCTCGAGAGTGGTGAGGTGTCGATGACGTCGGTGAGCTGGCCCTGTCGATTGACGCGAACGCAGCGAAGACCCTTGGGGTCAGCAACCCACACGCCACCCTCGACGTCCGCAGTGATGCCGTCCGCCCAGGATCCCTTCGGCAGGCGGGCGAGAACGCGAGGCTCCACGGGAGTCCCGTCAGCGCGGAGTGTAAACTCGCTCAGTTGATGGATCCGGGTCTCTGCGACCACCAGACGTCGATCAGGGGTGATCGCCAAACCGTTTGGCCGCCACAAGTCCCCGACGGCCATCTCCGCACTGCCATCGGGCCGGACGTGAACGACGGACGTCGACCGTCGGGGAGGTTCCTCATACCCGAAGCTGGAGACGTAGGCGTGCCCATCGGGCGCGACCACCATGTCGTTAAGCCGCGACCCTACAAGGTGTCCAAGGTCAGCGTGGACGTGCAGTTGAGTGCCGCTACGTCTATAGACCACGCGCTCACGCATCGAAACCACGAGCAGGTCGCCGTCGGGCAAGAAACCGAGCCCTGACGGCGAGCCCGGTATCTCGGCGACGATCTCATCGCTCCCGTCTGCGCCAATGCGGTGAACCGTGCCAGCCGGAATGTCCGAGACATACACCATGCCCTCCCGCCAGCGGATGCCCTCGGCGAAGCCGAGCCCCGTGAAGAAGACACCGTCCGTGCGGCGGACTGAAGGGGTTACGTCTGACAGGGACGGGACCGTGGGAATTATCATAAGTATACTCTTTATCATGTTTTGCTACGCGCGTCCACGAGAAGTACCCCCTGCAGTACCTATAGGGTGACCTACTTATATGCCAAAACAGCAAGGTCTCTAATCCTGTGATGTGGTGTCCGAGCTCTAATCCTTCGTTCCTTCAGGCCGGGCGACCATTTCCTACAGGGTTAACTCGTCTGGCACCTTCTCGCCGTTAAATGTGCGACGGACAGGATCGAGGACCTCGAGTCCGATGTATCGGCGATCTTGGGCCCATCCGTCGTGCTGCTCGGCCAGAACTGCGCCGACTAGTGCACGCTTCGCGCCGGATGAGGACCGGCCGGTCCTCATCCGGCGCGATAGACGGCCAGCATGCGGATGGACCAGTCGGTGTTGGGCAGCCCCAGGTGCGAGGACGGGCGGTGGCCGCCGCGGCGACGAACTCCTCGTTGCCGGGATCAAGCAGGCGTGGACGGCATTCCGCCCACTCAGGGTCCAGGCAGTCCAGCCCGATCTCGTTGAACCGGTGGATCACCTCCCGGACGGTGTCCTCGTCCGCGGCGACCAGCCGGGCAATGACCGGCACGGAATTCCCCCCGGCCGAGGCCAGGATCATCACTGCCCGCCGCCACAGGATGACCTTGCCGCCCTGTTTCGATTCCCCGCAGCGCACGATCCGCCGCAGCCTTTCTCCCTCCGCCTGAAATGCCTCTACCTGGCCACCCGGGAACTGGACCCCACCGGCAAAGGCAGGGCAAGTTGGGCCACACGATGGAAGCTGGCGCTGAACGCCTTCGCTTTTCCCCTTCGAAGGAAGAATCAACTAATGCCAACCGTGGACCCGCCGTTAAACGGGCTCTGTCGCGCTTTCGGTGGTGGTGCGGCGCGTCGAGGGCTGGTTCGTGCTTCCGGGCTTCTCATGATGGGGCATGGTTGATGCGGAAATGCTGGTCAGGATGGTGTTCTCGGGGTTGTCTGCGTTGGTGATCGAGGGGATCGTGGACACTGGCGAGGGGTCGTGGTTCACGCGTCGACGCGTGGCGGGGCGTTGGAGTGCCCGGCGTGTGGGACGCTGACCCGGAGGGTCCATGCCTTCCAGGGGCGGATGCTGGCGGACGTGCCGGTTGATGGGCGTCGCGTGCTGCTGCGGGTGCTAGTACGCCGGATGCGTTGCGGTCATCTGGCTGCGCGCGGCAGACCTTCCGGGAGCAGGTCCCGGGGTCGCTGGAGCGCTATCAGCGGCGCACGGCCCGGTTGACCGGACAACTGCGCGGGGTCGTTCACGAGCTGGCCGGCCGGGCGTCGGCCCGGCTGCTGCCGCTCCTTGGGATCGCCGCAGGGCGGGACACCGCGGTGCGAACGCTGCTGGGCACCGCGCTGCCGGAACGTCCGGTCCAGCACGCGCTGGCTGCGGCCGGGACTATGCCACCGTGCTTATCGATGCCGACACCGGCCAGAGGATCAACGTGCTGGCCGGTCGGGGCGCCCCAGCCATCACCTCAGTGGCTTCGCGCTCATCCAGGAGTGCAGACCGTGTGCCGGGACGGCGCAACAGGTCTGCAGGACGGCCCCGCGCCCGCACGACTGCCGGGCGCTGGCGGCAGGTGCAAGGAGCTGCCCGACCAGGGCGCCGGGCTGCTGCCGGCGGTTGAACCTGGGTCTGAAAACGGTCAAGCGCTACGCCCGCGAGCGAGCCAGAACGCCTTCGACGTGTTCCGCAGTACCGGCCTACGCGCGCGGAACCCTACCGCGATTATCTGCGACGTCGGCGAGCCGAAGAGCCCGGGGCGCCGGTCACGCAGCTGCTGGACGAGATTCATGAGCTCGGCTATCCCGGTAGTGCGAAGCTGCTGCATCGCTATCTGAACCAGGGCCGGGCCGATGAGGACCGGGCGCATCTGTCGCCTCGCCGTGTGACCCGACTGCTGCTGACCAAGCCGGAGAATCTGATCTATCGGCAGAGCGGGCGTCGTAATCAGCTCGCCGCCTCATGCTCGGAGATGACCGCTCCCTTCGGCCTGATCCGGGATTTCGCCGGCCTCCTGAAGTCTGACGAGACTAACCCGGAGAGGCTCGAGACATGGATCCGTGCCAAGTGCATACCGTCGCGTTTTCAGTACCTGCTATGGTCTTCCGCCGAACCAACCTAACCAAGTACTACTAGGCGACTGGTCCGCGCGTCGATGCTGTAGAGAAGCATTTGTCGACCTCAGGGCTGTTCCCGGTATTCGTCGGCTTGCAGCTGCTTAATAGGGCTCCGAGTTGAACTAGAGCATACCTGGTATGCGGTAACCCTTAGGTCCGATGGAACTCTTAGGAATCAGAGGCTACGAGATTCCGGACACTGGCCCTCATGTGCTGGATCGCCGTTCTCCGAGCACTTTTGGTAAGGTTCGCTCATGGTGACAGGACCAAACCTCCATGACGACGTGGAGCGAGCGGAGAACGCCCGAGATGTCTGCGCGAATATCCAGCTCCAACGATTCTTCGACGGGTTCCTTGAATCCGATGTGTCTCCTCAGGCCCTGTGCAGGCAGGTGGCAGCCCGGACCGGGACCTCGGCAGGAATCCGAGATCGGGCGGGAGTGTGCTACGCAGCCTCGCCAGAAGGCGACCTCATTCCCGCTGTTCCCCCAGCGGATGCCCGCCACCGCACGCTTACAGGGGGAGAGAACGTCTGGGTGGCCAGCGGGAATCTCTCGCCGGAGACTGAATACCACATTCTCGAGAATTTCGCGATCACCGCGAAGGTCTCACTCATAAGAGGGTCGCAGCAGTCGCCCGCCTATTTGATGCGCGTGGCCATCAATGTCAACGCTCCTAGTACAGAACGCCAAAGAGCCCTGCGAGAATTGGGCATCGCGCCTTCGTCTTCCATCTGGCTGCTCGCGGTCGCTGGCCCGCATGGAGGACGAGGCCGGATCGTCGAGCAGGTTCGCGAACATCACCCGGATGCACTTGCTGCGGAAGTTGGCAGGCTTACCGCGGTGATGGTGAATGAGGCCTGCGATCCCATGACTCTCAACGTCCCCACCGGCAACCACGTAGGAGTGAGTGCCCTCCTGCCCGCCCGCGAAGCGCCCGAGGCGTGGCGCGGGGCAAAGCTCACTCTGCGGTTCACTCAGCCGAGCACCCATGATTCCGGGCCGTATTCGCTCGTCGAGGCATCGCTCCTTTGTATGCAGAGGCTCAATGCGTACACTATACTTGCCGAGAGCCTGCAGGCGGAGAAAATCGCGGAGATCGGCGACGTGCAACGGCTGCAGTCGCTCATCCGCGCAGATGGCGTCGAAATGCTCACCACCTTGGACTACATCGCCGCGACGGACTCGTTGCGCGAGGCGGGCCGCCAACTCCATGCCCACCACAGCACGGTGGTCGCCCGGCTCTCGCGGGCAGAGCGTGCGCTCGGGTACCAACTCACAGACGTCTACGGGCGCAACAGGCTCTTCCTCTCTCTCATGCTGCGAAGACTCTGCGAGTCAATGGATCTGGTTTGAGGTTAAGATCCTGGTGGCGCCCAGCTGGCCCTCGCTGGTGAGCTCGAGCGCGCGTTCCCACACGTTGTTTCTGCGCAGCGGATGCTTCTCGCGATCAGTGCGCCCCACACACCCGGATAGCCATAAGTGGTCGAGGTCGAAAGCACACCGACAAATGGTGGGAATCACCGACGGGTGACGAGTGAAACAGGGCACTTTATCTCGTAACGTTGGAGGACCCGCGGAAATGGTGCATAACGGGTGGAAAAGCGGACCGTCCTTGGCTGCCCGCGTGCACCAGTAGAGCCAAATCACGTATCGGTCACGGCTTGCGCCCTTGACCTCAGCAACTGCCGTAGATCAATGGAGACACCATGGCATTGAACCAAGCTACACAAGCATTCGTTGAGCAACTCTCCTCCCGGGGCGGACCTCCAATGTGGGAGCTTGAACCGACAGTCGTCAGAAAGTCGGGTGAAACCCTCAAGCAGATGTGTGGGCCGGGGCCCGACATGGAGCGCGTGGATGAGGCGACCCTGACCTCCGCTGATGGCGGGACCTTCCGGGTGCGTGTCCTCGTACCGTCGGAGAACCCCACAGGGGTGATCGCCTACTCCCACGGGGGTGGTTGGGTGACCGGCAATATCGACGAGTTCGATACCTTGGGACGCCAACTTGCGAAGAAGTCCGGGGCGGCCGTGATTCTCGTCGACTACCGCAAGTCGCCGGAGAATCCCTACCCGGCAGCCGTCAACGACGTCTGGACTGCACTCAACTGGGCGGACCAACACCGAACGGAGCTCGCGGGGGCTGATGCCCCGCTGATCATCGCCGGCGACAGCGCCGGCGGGAATCTGGCAGCAGTCATCGCCAGGTGGGCCCGCGACAAGGACGGCCCCAAGCTAGACGCCCAGGTGCTCGTCTACCCGGTCACGGATGCCGTCTTCACCACTACATCGTATCGCGCCACAGAGAATCAGCTCCTGCTCAATGCAAGGGCGATGGAGTGGTACTGGGGGCATTACTGCCCTCCAGAAGATCGTGATCATCCGGATGTGAGCCCGTTGAGAGCGTCAGACTTCTCCGGACTTCCACCGGCGATCATTCTTCTCGCCGAACACGATGTACTCCACGACGAGGGCTCGGCCTATGCGAATCGACTCGAGGAGGCCGGTGTGCCCACTGACGTCCGCGTCTTCAAGGGACAGATGCATGGCTTCTTCACGATGGCCAACCTTCTGCCTGGCTCAGCCGCAGGAGTGGCGCACGTGTCCGAGAGGCTCGCCCCCTACCTGAACTCGAACTGAGGAGGACTATGATGACGCCATACGCTAAATCAGCTGAACCGACCACAATTAGCACCGCTGACGTCGTCGTCGTTGGTGCCGGTTTCGCAGGTCTCTACGCACTCCGCCGCTTCCGCGACGACTTGGGTATGAGGGTCCGCGCCTTCGAAAAGGGCAATGACGTCGGCGGAACGTGGTACTGGAACCAATACCCCGGTGCTCGTTGCGACGTCCCCTCGACATTCTACTCGTACTCGTGGGATGAGGCGCTCGAGCAGGAGTGGACTTGGACGGAGAAGTACGCGACCCAGCCGGAGATCCTCGCCTACCTCCAGCACGCCGCCGGGCGGTTTGATCTCTACAAGGACATCGACTTCTCCACCGCTGTCACGGGCGCCCGCTACGATGAGGAGCGCAACCGTTGGGTCGTCACCACGGACAAGGGTGAGACGGTCGAGGCACAGTTCGTCGTCACTGCCGTCGGTTGCCTGTCGGCGTCGAACCTCCCGGGCGTCCCCGGGCTCGACGACTTCGTCGGGGACATCTACCACACCGGGGAATGGCCACGCGAGGGCGTGGACTTCACCGGTAAGCGCGTCGTCGTGATCGGGACTGGCTCCTCGGGATTGCAGGTGATTCCTCAGATCGCGTTGCAGGCTGAGCATCTCACCGTCCTGCAGCGCACCCCGAGTTTCTCCGTCCCGGCGTGGAACCGCCCGTTCACCGAGGAAGAAATCACGGAGATCAAGGCGAACTACCGGAAGCTGCGCGAGGCAGCGAGAGCTACGGCCGGAGGAGTGCCCGCCCCGCCCTCGGAGGGCAAGGGGTCCGAGCTATCGGCTGAGGAATTCAACGCCGCTCTGGCAAAGGGCTGGGAGGCAGGCGGAGCGAGCATACTCCGCACGTTCGACGACCTGATGGTGGACGAGAACACGAACGAGGCGGTCGCGGAGTTCTTCAGGGCGCGCATCCGGGAAATCGTCGACGACCCGAAGACTGCCGAGCTTCTTTGTCCCAGCGGCTTTCCCGTTGGAGCGAAGCGCCTGTGCGTGGACACGGACTACTTCGCAACCTACAACAGGTACAACGTCGAGCTCGTCAGCGTCAAGGACTCGCCGATCGAGCTGATCACTGCAACTGGCATTCGTGCGGGAGGCCGCGACATCGAAGCCGATGCCATCGTTTTCGCTACAGGCTACGACGCGATGACAGGGCCGTACCTCAAGATGGACATTCGAGGTCGTGGTGGTTTGACCCTACAGGAGAAGTGGGAGGCCGGACCCCGGACCTACTTGGGTATCGCTACCGCAAAGTATCCCAACCTCTTCATGATCACCGCGCCGGGCAGCCCCTCGGTCCTCGGCAACGTGGTAGCCGCCATTGAACAACACGTCGAATGGATCACCGACTACCTGAATTACTTGCGCGACCACGACATTCCCGTAACCGAGCCCACGATGGAAGCGGAGGACGAGTGGGTCGACCACGTGAACGCCTTGGCGGATGCCACGATCTACACTAAGGCTGCCTCGTGGTACCTGGGTGCGAACATCCCGGGCAAGCCGCGAGTGTTCATGCCCTACCCAGGCGGCCATGTGACGTATCGCAAGAAGTGCGATCAGGTTGCGGCTGACGACTACGAGGGCTTCTCCCACCAAAACTCCGAAGTACTCGTGGGAAGCCTCGCGTAAACACAAACCTCCGGTCCCGTCGCAGTCGGGAAGCAGATTGCGACGGTATCTCATCTCAAGCACAGTCACAGCGGGTAAAGAGCAGGAGACAACATAATGAAGGCAGCGCTGATCAAGAAGACCGGCGAGCCCTACGTGCTCGACGACATTAGGGTCGACGACCCTATCGGTCACGAAGTCCTCGTCGAGGTGAAGGGTTCCGGCCTCTGCCACAGCGATCTGGGTATCGCGGAAAACGACTACGGCATTCCGCTACCCCTCGTACAAGGCCACGAGGTCGCTGGAGTTGCGATTGCAGTGGGGCCGGACGTTGAGTCGGTCAAGGTGGGCGATCACGTTGTCGCCTGCCCCGTGTACTTCTGCGGGCACTGCGACCAGTGCCTGCAGGGAAGGAACACCTCGTGCCGCGAAGCCGCCAAGCGTGATCGGGAGAAGGGTGGGAACGCCCGCTTCACCATGCCGGACGGCAGGTTCGTCATGCAGCTCGGTGCAATCGGCGGCTTCGCGGAACAGACGCTCATCAACGAGAACCAGCTCGTATCGATCGATCGGCGTGTCCCGTTCGACAGGGCTGCCCTTCTGGGGTGCGGTGTTGTTACCGGCGCGGGCGCTGTGTTCAACAGCGCGAACGTCCGGGCCGGTGAGACGGTCGCGGTGATCGGATGTGGTGGTGTGGGTCTAAATGCCGTGCAGGCCGCAGCGCTCACCGGTGCGGGCCGGATCATCGCCGTGGATCTTCAGCCGGGCAAGCTGGAGCTAGCAAAGACGTTCGGCGCGACGGACCTCGTCAATCCCGACGACGGCGATCCGGTCGAGCAGGTGCGCGATCTCACGGGTGGGCACGGAGTTGATCACGCATTCGAGATGATCGGACTCATGCCCACGCTCGTTCAGGCTACACAGATGCTCGACCACTTCGGCACCGCCTACATTGTGGGCATGCAGAAGCCGGGAACGAAACTACAGCTCAACGTCGATCCCATGGTGCCCACCGGCATGCTCATGAAGGAACAGGCGATCCGCGGGGTGAAATTCGGGTCCGTGAACGTCAAACGAGACATCGCTCTTTACGCGGACCTGTACCTGCAGGGCCGATTCAACCTGGACGACCTCGTCTCCCAGACGATCAGCCTTGAGCAGATCAACGCAGGCTTCGAGGAACTCAAGAAGGGCAGGGTCGCGCGCAGCGTCATCGTGTTCTGAGCAAATCAAGAAACCGAACGAAAGGACACTCAGATGGCATACGCCTCTGTGAACCCCTACACCAACGAAACTCTCAAGACCTACCCGACCGCCACTGACGTAGAAATTGACGAGGTCCTCGCGGCGCGGGCACTTCCGTGGCGAGTGCGCCCAGGGATGTGTTGCGCGCGCCTCGAAGGTCGATGTCGGCCTCCCTTAGGCGCAGCATGAGCGTGTTGGGGTGGATGTGATGCCCCGGCCCGGTAGCTAGGAAACAACCATTCGCTGCCGCAGCCGCTTCGCGCTGTGCACGGGTCCGGGGGTTTCCCATCTGCAGAGAGAGACCGGACGCGCCGCAAATGATGCCAGCGGGCGAAGTACGTATCACCGCGTCCTCCTCTGCAGATTCTGCAATCGGATCACTACAGCTTTATAGAACATCCTTCCGTTATCGGCGCATCGAAGATGAGCGGGGGAACGGCTACATGGAACGCCTCGGACGCGATGAGGTTGGACAGGCCTGAAAACCGGCCGCCCGCGCCGTCGACCGCTTTAGATGAGCCTTCGTCATGTCCAGTCAGCCGCGATTCAGTTTTCGGTACACTTCAGGACGAAATCCTGTCCAACCTCGGCCCCGTCCTCAAATGTGTCCATGCCACCCATTTTTACAGGCCTCACTTGCCCTACTACTAAGACGGGGTCACCTCTCCCCCGGCGCAGCCTATAGCTTGACGAAAGGTCCGCTATGGGCTCTTTAGATTTGGTATTGGAAGTGGCTGTGAGAGCCCGCAGCCACGGTATCCTAGGGTTTTCCAGCCGGAACCGGCGCGTACCGCAAGCGAGTCATTGCTGCTGTGATCCTGATGCGCTGCACTCGGCTGAAGCAGGACGTTCCCGCTTCTAATGGATGGTTCCACGCACAAGAATCAGATGCGGGCTTGTGGACAAGATCCTAAGTCCCAACCATGCCGGGTGAGCGTTTCACTCATTCGGCGCACGTGCCGTGACCATCGAGCGTCTTCGCCGGCTCCTGGCGCATCTAGATCTGTATAGGTGGATTTTTCAGCGGCACCATAGAGCAAGGTGTCATGGACCTGCTCAAGAGAGAGCCCAAGGTCGGCTAACCTCTGCCGAAAAGGCCCCCAACAGGTCGCTGCTGTCGGTATGCGCCGACCACTGCGGCGTGGCCGGGATGCATCGTGGGTGTTGATGTTGTATGCGGCCGCCACCTCCGGAGCAAAGACGGGCAGGCCATGTCCTCGACGTTTACAAACCTCACGGTCAGGGGCACGGCCAGCGCCCAGGCAACGGGATTGGTTCAGCATCGATGACCGTTAGCATCAGGGTGGGTCTGCAAGTTTCACTCGGGCTATGACGGGCAAGACTGGCCACCGTCCGACCGGGCAGGGTGCGGTAATTAATGATGTAGGAATGTAGCGTCGTCTTGCCACTGACTTGGCATAATACGATATTGCGTTTCCCCTTGAAAGGAGAGAACGAAGGCGGGTAGGAGGGATCCTTTCCCTGTCCACGCAGTAGGAAAAATCACCGCCCGGTCTTACCTCCTTCCAGTAGTTTCGGGCTCTGGGGAAGCTTGTGGAACGTTGAAGGTCATGATTCTCTCCTGGTAAAGAGGCCGCGGTCCAGCACCACGCGGTCCCCGACGAGGGTCTGGAATTTCAGTGAGTCGCCGGCGTCCCACATTCTGACCGTGAGCTCATCGCCGGGTATTACGGGCGATGCAAATCGAACAGCGATGCTGCCAAAACGGGACGGGTCCGAATCACACATGGTGTGGAGAAGGGCGCGGCCGGTGAAGCCGAACGTGCACAGGCCATGCAGGATGGGCCTGTCGAAGCCGGAATCCGCGGCCATCCTTGGATCGGAATGGAGCGGGTTCCCGTCTCCGCTGAGCCTGTACAAAAGGGCTTGGTCCCGGCGCGTCTGGTATTGAACGACATGGTCCGGTGCGCCCGCCGGTTGCTCCCATACGGTCGACTCGCCGCGCCAGCCGCCGTAGCCGCCCTCGCCTCGGGCGAAAATCGTGTTGCGGTTCTGGATCAGCAGCCGACCGCTGGCTTTGTCCCGCAGGGCTGCCTCCGTGATGATCATGGCACCGGTTCCCTTGTCGAGGATGTCGACGACGCGCGCCGTCGTTACGACCGTACCCGCCTGGGGCAAGGGCGCATGCAGGGTCAGTGCCTGCTCGGCATGCAGGATCGACGAGAGCGGGAAGTCTCCGAATCTGGACAGGTTGCCGCTTCCGGAGCCCAGAACAACGCCGAAGGTCGGCAGGACGCATTGGTCTACGTCGCGGGAATTCTCGGTGGTGAATGCAAGCTCGTCAAAAGGGTCCTTGGCTCCGGCGCCCACACCCAAGGCGTACAACATGGCGTCCCTGGCGCTCCAACTCCTTTCGCCAACGATCCATTTCTTGCCAATGCTGTCAAGGTCAATGGTCATCCAGCCGCTCCTTTCTCTGTGATGCTGCACCGTTAATCGTTGAGCCGGGAAATTCTCGGACAGCCGGCAGGCGCAGTTCGAGGTGTTGTCGTCGCGCCCTGGACATGGATGCTCCATCACATGGAAACATAACGGTCTGTCCATATGAAGGAATCATATTTCACGCGGATCTCTCTTATTACTTGCCGGACAATTCAAAACTGTGGTTCCCGGTCGAAGGCCCTGGACAACTCGTGGACTCTCCCCCCGGTTCTTACCGTGACACCGGAGAAGGCGAGAACATGGCGGCGGAGCGCCGAAGCGTTGCGATTAGTCGATGATCCGGGTGATCATCCGGTGCCCCACCGCCGGTTCAGGGGCTGAACGCTTGACCAGACGGAGCGCTTCACTGTTGTGTGCCATCAGCAAGGAGATTCAGGAATTGGCCGAGTGCTGCCTTACTGCGTACTGTCCGACCGGTGGCAGCCGTCGACAAGAATGGGGGCGAACCCATAGCTGTCGATGCTTCGAGCTGGCCCTGCCCAAAAGGTTCCGCCGCTAATTGCGGACCAGCGCGATTCCGGAAATTTCCGTGATCTCCGAGCGAGCATGTGCCGTGATCTATGCCCTTTTGCGGAGGGTCGCCGACACTTTTTGACGACGAGGTGGCTGATGCTGAGCAGATGCGGCGCGTGCCAAATGCCGTGGCAGCCGCGGGCGGGACAACCGCGCCTAAATTCCGACTACGATCACCGAGAACGAGCAACAGAGCGGTGCGGAGCATCGCTGGCCTGCCGTCCTTGGCCTGCTCGCCGCACTTGGCCTGTACGGGACGCTGCCGACGACATTCCTGCCGGGTGTTCGCTACACCGTCGTCATCGTCGGACTGGGACTCCTGATTCCGCTCGTGACCCTGAATCCCCGCCGTCTCACCCGCGAAACTTGCTGGTTCAAATATCTTTCCGTTGGCCAGGCACTTCTGTTGGTCGTGGCGAACGAGACCGCCCTGATACAGCTGGTTATTGCCCTCACAAACGCAACAACAGCGACGGCCCAACCCTTTTGCTCGCCGCACTTCAGGTATGGGTGACGAACGTGATCGCCTTTGCCATGGTCTACATGGAACTGGACCGGGGCGGCCCGGTATCCCGCCGACACACCCCGCGCCCTGACCTGCCCAGAGCAGACTTCCGCTTCCCCCAGGATGAAGACCACGACGCCGTGAAGGAAGTCGCCGCCAGGTCTTCGGTAAAGACCGGCTGGACGGCGGCGTTCATTGACCATCTCTACTTCTCCCTCTCCAACTCCCTGGCACTCAGCCCAACGGACACAATGCCGCTTTCAGCCCGTGCCAAAGCGCTGATGGGGCTGGAGGCCTTCGGCGGCTTCGTGCTGCTGGCACTCGTCATCGCCCACGGGATCTCCCTTCTAGGCCAAATAACCAGCCCATCGTGTGGAGCACAGGCTGAAGCATTTGCCGCTGGACGGAGGGTCCGTCGAGTTCAGCCCTCGGTCGTCTTGACTCGCTGATATAGTCCTGCCCGCAGCGCGGACGTGGCGCTCTCAGCCAACGTACTTGGCAGTGGGGTCACGACGGATCGCTAGCGATTTGAGCGCAACCCGAGTCGTCAGCAACTGCCTCGATTGGGAACGTGCAGCTGTTCTTGGTCGTACCTCTGGCCCACGAGAACGTTTACCTATGGTGATCCCGGCGCATGACAGAGGCGGGGCAGTTCCTCCCCCCGCCTCTGTCAACGTCCTGTGGTGTCTTATGCGGTCCTGCAGCGTCCTTTATGCGGCGGTTGCGTCCAGCCGGAACGGCACCGCGGAAAAACCGTTGATGCTTCCCAACCTCGGATACTTCTTGATGCCCTCGTGATCGATACGCATGTCCGGAAGGCGACGCAGGATGGTCTCGAGCATGGCTTCTGCCTCGACCTTGGCCAGCGGTGAACCGAGGCACCGATGATTACCCGTGCTGAACGCCACGTGGTCGCGTGCGTTCTCGCGGTCCAGTCGGATCTCGTTCGGAGACTCGAAGACCAGCGGGTCCCGGTTGGCGCCCGCGAGCCACATCCACACTCGCTCTCCCTTGGCGATCTTCTGTCCGAGGATTTCCGTGTCCTTTACCGCGGTCCGGGCGATGTTCGTCGCCGGCGTGACGACACGCAGGAACTCCTCGACTGCGTTCTTACGCAGTGCTGCGTGGTCACGCAGCCGCTCTTTCAGCTCAGGCTTGTCGTCCAACCAGATCAGCGCATGCGCGACAAGCGCAGTGGTGGTGTCAAATCCTCCGAACACAAGAATGTTCAGCATGCTCTCTGCTTCATCAAGTGAGAGCGGTTCACCCTGCACAGTCCCCTGGGCGAGTGCCGTGATCAGATCACCTGTGGGGTTGGTCCTGCGCTCGAGAATGATGTCCCGGAAGCGCTGCCGCAGGCGGGCCTGCTCATCACGGGGATACCCGGGGTCATCTGGCATTAGGAAAACCGCCGCGTGCGCCGAGTAAGCGGCGTCGCGCCAGTCGTCGGGATCGTAACCAAGGACATGCAGCGTGGTACGCGCCGTCGTGGGGATGATGACGTCGTCGACCAGGTCTCCGCTGCCACGTCCATCCAAGGCGTCCACCGCCTCATTGAGGTAGCCATGCGCAACCGGCCCCCACTGTCGAACCGAGCGCGGCGTGAAGAACGGCGCTTCGATACGCCGCCGGTCGGTGTGCAATGGGGGGTCTGACTCGCCCAGGAAAAGTCGGTAGGTGGAGCGGGGAATCACGATTCCCTGGCCGCCGTTCTCGGTACCGGAGAGGTCGTTCACGCTCGTGAAGGTTTCCCAGTCCGAGCCGATTTGGTTCACCGCCGCATGAGAGGCGACCAGCCAGAATCCACCGTAATTGTCGCTCCAAGCAATGGGTTTGCCGGACGCGTGGAAGTCCTCTGCGATCTGCACCCAGTTCTCCCGGTAATGGGGCGAGTTGCTGTTGTAGTCAATCGTCGGCCTGGTCATCGCGTAACCGCTCCCTGCTTGTATGACGCCTCACTGATGATTTCATCGAGTACCGGAACTATGAAGTCATTGAAGCCCACGGGATCATCCGAGGGCGCGAAGTGCCCGAGGCCCTCACCGACGCGAAGGACTGTACCGGGGATGTTGCGCACCACGGCCGGTGCACCATGATCGGGATCCAGCGACGCGGGGTCGTACTCGCCCACGATCAGCCATACCGGGCTCTGGTCTGTGTTGATTTTGTGTCCGTTTTGCTTGAGGTCATGACCGGTCATGAAATAGTCATTATCCCCGGCGTAGATTCCAGGGAAGTTCGATCGGTAGATCCAGTACACCTCCCGCGCATCGGCCTCCGGAGCGTTGGGTGCTGTCGCCCCGAGAATCATTGCAGGAACCATCTCCGCCGAGATCGACGGCGTACGGAATCGGTCGTTATCGAACGACCGCGCCGACTCGGGGATGTCGTACCAGCCGTTGATGCTGACGAACGCACCGAAGCGGTCGCCGGCTTCCGCTGCGAGGTCCAGCGCGAGCTGACCTCCCACGGACGTGCCCATGAAGTACGGCTGCTCCAGATCGAGGTCGTCAATGAAGGCGATGATCCAGGCGATGAGGGAGTCTCGGGTCGGTCGGTAGGCCTGCTCCCACCACCGAACGCCTTCCACTGGGAGCGACTTGCCGTGGTATGGCAGATCGATCGCATACATGGTGAACCGATCCTGCATCCGAGGATCAGCCAGCAGGTGTCGGTACTCCCGACCATCTGTGCCGGCAGTTGCTTGAAGAACCAACGGAATGGAACCCGTTCCCGCGGTCTCGTAGTAGACCCGGGCCTCGCCCTCGTCAGTGTGGAGATAGACGTATCGACCGATGGCGTTATCCGTCAGCTTGTACGGGTTACCCCCGGCCTTGCGAGGAAGGGGGCCGGCTACCGACTCGCGGACCAGCTGGTACAAGCGCTGCAGCGCCCCCTGATACGGCGCTACTACGAGTTGAAGATCCCCCCGAACCACTAGACCCGAACGCTGCGCCATCGTGAGGGACTCGAACCCCGGACGTGGAATCCCGGGCTGGAAGGCCTCCAGCCAGAACTCCTCCGTACCGGTGATGACGGCCGCTGGAGCATCGTCACCGACCGGGAACACCCGCACTCCGTCGACGGTCAACGAAACATCGAACCCCGCGTGGCCCACTTCAACTCGAATGACATGCTCGTCAAAGCCGCGGAGCTGATATCTCAGCTCCCGATCACCCTCGATGAGGGCGGCAGCTGCCGTAGTGCTGAAAGAATCCACGTTTCGCTCCTTGCGACATGTAGTAATGCATTGTGTCAGTAGGTGACATTATCTCAGCTGCTTCCTGCGGAATACAGGTTGCATGACCCCAAGTAGGACCGCTGGCGACTAGGCATTGACGGGTTCTCCAACCTCTTCCCTATCTCGGCGTGAGAGACGGGGGCGGACGGTTGTCGTCTTGGGAAGAGAAAAGATGAGCAATGCCGCGATAGCCACTGCGACACCGCCGACAGCCGCGATGATGTCGTAGCTTCCGGTTGCTTCAAACACCAGACCAGCCACAAAGGGCGCCGGCGCTCCCACCAGTGTGAAAACGAAGAAGACCAGCGACATCTTGAAGGCGAGTCCAGCGACGCCGAAGTGTCGGCTGAGGTAGTAACCAAGGAAGTCCATCTCGGTGCCGATCGCCACCCCCGCCAGGAGGCATGCACCGTACACCAGACCGATGGGTCCCCACACGCTCGCGGGCAGGCCAGGTATCGCAAGCGCGATCAAGATTCCAGCAACGTACCTCGCCTGGAAGACGTCGAGAAGATATCCCGAGATGAGGCGCCCGGAAAGACTACCCAGACCAAGCAACGACAACGCCGATGCGGCAACGATCGGATCAATCCCGCGACCTACAAGCGCCGGGAAAGTGTGTGCGAAGAGCACCGTGGAGAAGGCGCCAAGGATTGCGAATGCGGCCAACAGCCGCCAGAACACCGAGGAGCGAAGGACGCCGAACTGACTCGTCTTGCTGGCAGCGGCGACCTCGTCCGGAAGCCGTACCTGATGATCCGCACGGAAGGTAGCCAGCACAAAGGGCCAAGGCAGCAGTACCAGGGCAGCATAAATGAGATACAGCCCAGGAACGCCCACCGTCGGCTCCAGCGAGATGATCATCGGGGGCAGAAGAATGGAACATATTCCAGCGCCCAGCCCCATCAGCCCCAAAGCAAGTCCGCGGGCCGAGGTGAACCGGCCGGCAATAGCAGTGGTGTAAGCGACTGTGGTCGTTCCTGCGCCAAGGAACGCAGCAAGGCCGAACAGGAACTGGATGAGGCCGACCGAGGCATCATTGGCGAAGGCGATGCTGATGAACACCTGGCCCGCCGCAAAGAGCGGGATGCTGACACCCAAGACCGCGCGCAGATTGACCCGATCAATAGCCATGCCAACGCCGATGCCGATGAAACCTGCGACGAGACCGTTCACGGTGACCAGAGCGGCCGCCGAGGCTCGAGTGAAGCCATATTCAGCCTCTAGGATCGGAATCGTTGCGCCTACCGTGAAGTTCACCAGCGACAGGGCGCCAGTTCCCGTTCCGAGGAAGCAGGCGAAAAGCACCCAGAAGTTCTTTCGAAGATCAGCCGACTTGCTGATAGGTGCCTCTAATAGCTTCGAGGCGCCGCCGTGACTATCCATGTTCATCTCCATCGTCTTTGATGATTGTCAGCTTGTGAACCAAAGTGTCAGCAACTGTCAGTAACTGTTAGCAAGGGACACTACATGGCTTAGATGGCATGTTCAACGAAATTTCGAGGAAAGAGTGACACGGACGTTGTAGGTTGGTCGTAAGGAGAGTGATGACTGACTTGCAAAGCACCTTGGAGCGCGCCATACAGGCCTCCGCGCTCGGCGCCCGCGCACGGACCAAACGCGACGTCGGAGACCGGCTGCGTTCGTCCGCGCTGGATCTGTTCATGGAAAAGGGATACGACGCGGTCACGGTGAACGAGATTGCGGACCGCGCAGGAGTTACCCCGCGGACTTTCTTCCGGCACTTCCCCACAAAAGAAACGATCGTCCTCGACCTGACGGACATGACGAACGATCGACTCGTCCGGATCGTACGCCAATGCGAGTCGACAAGCATTCTTGACGTACTCCAGCAGTCGCTGGCGGAGTGGTTCGAGGAGTTCGCGGACCTGTTCGACGTCGTCAAGCTACTCACCAAGAACTCCGACACTCTTCGCGCCGCAGTGCTCCTGCGGCAGACTGTATGGGAACCAAACCTGGCCACCGCACTGGCAGCTCATTTTCCTGAGCTCGACCACGATGCGGTCCTCCTATGGGGGTCACTCGCCTACGCATTACTCCTCCGTTCCGAGGATTATGCGCTAAGACACCAGATTCCCATCTCAACTGCGGTGCCAGAGGTCTTCACACTCTTCTCTTCCCATATCCAGCAGCTCCAGGTGAAATAACCCGGGCAATAACCACGACAACGATGTGAAAACCTAAGGCCCGAAGGCCGGCCAAGGTCGCTCACGCGTCATTGCTCACCGACGCCCCGTCGGGCCGCAGGTTTCGCCAATATGTTGCGCAGCGAGAGGTACGGGTCGCTCTAGACCTCGAGAATGCCGTCGGCAAGCTAGCAGTGGTTCACGGCGGCGTTTTCCAGAGGGCCGGCACGGACAAGGGGGCCGCTGGCGGCGTCGATCGCAGTTAGGGCGATTGCTTTCGCGGCGTCGCCGCCGGCCGCTTTGGCGGCAAAACCGGGAAAGCGGAGTCCCGCGGGGCGCGGTACGGCAGCCCCACGTTGAGAAAGTCCCTTTTAGCACGCCGGGCACACGTTCTCGCCGATGACGTGAAAGTGTCATAAACTGACATAAGTCGTCTGTATTGGCGGCTTTGCTTAAGAAGGAGTCAGGAATCGTGACAACCGAGATGGTGGCACCGATGAAGCTTGCGCTTGAGACCTCGCGACTAGGAGCTCGTGCGCGGGCGAAGCTTGAAATGTCAGAGCGCCTGCGGGCTACGGCGTTGGAACTGTTCCTTTCGCGCGGCTATGACCAAGTACCCGTATCGGAGATCGCGGAGAAGGCGGGCGTGACCTCGCGCACATTTTTCCGGCACTTCCCTACCAAGGAAACGGTCCTGCTGGATGTTACCGACCAGACAAATATTCGGTTGATAAAGCTCCTTGAAACGGTCGCCCCGGCTGCGGCTCCTGTGGATACGATCAAGGCCGCCCTGTTGCAGTGGTTCACGGAGTTTGCAGAGCTCCTGCCATTGGTGAATCGGCTAAGTAGTGACTCAGAGAACTTGCGTGCAGGTCTTTCTGCCCGCCAGGAGATTTGGCAGGACCGCATTAGCGGTGCCATTGGCTCGCGCTTCGTTCATCTTGCCCGGGAGGACGCCCGCCTGTGGGGTCTTATGACGTTCGTCTTGCTTAGGCTGACCGCGGAAGAAAATGCCGGCGGCCTCAGCTATCCCGATGCCCTCGCGAAAGTTTTTTACTCATTTCAGACCCAAACGCGGAGTATTTGAGTCGCCAGTTCCAAGGCTGTACATAGGAGTTGTTGCCTTGGGCAGTCCACGGTTAGCAGGGACATGTGAGCACGGCCAAGGGCCTCAGGACTGAATGCCAGAGCTCATTGGCCCTGTTTTTGACTGTCAGGCGCGGGTGCCCCCTGAAAGCGGCCTTCCTTCCGAATCTTCAGACGCACTTCGATGCCCAGGCCATGCCGATGTGCCCCCGGCGGAGCGAGGACGGGGTCATGCCGACTATGGGGACAAGGACGTAGAACCATGTCTGGCAGGTTATGCCGATGCCGGCGAGGGCAAGAGTGGCGGCCAGGAGGAACGTGGCGAGCTCCCTGAGGTCGACCATGTAGTGGTTTGTATCAAGGACTGGATGCACCACGGCCCGAGCCGGGCCAGGCGTACAGCGATGAATCCGAGGATGCGTCGCGTTGTCCATTCCCAGATGGGGCCGAGGCTGAGGCCGAGGAGCACACCTGCTGTGCCGGTACCCGGAAAGTGCCGCGGAAGCCAAACCCATGATCCCGGCCTCGATCGCCAGGGACGGAAGACGGGCAGGGTCTAGGAACCGCTTGAGGAGACCAACGTAGACGACTCCGGTGGTCACGGGCAGGATGCGGCGCTTGCCGAAATGCTCGGCAAGATTGCCGGTCATGGGCGCGGTGACCGCACCCGCCAGCGCAAAGGCGGTCCGAAGCCATGCCACCTGGGAAGTGTGGTCCGGCCGCCTCCTGAAAAAGGCTTGGTCATCGGCCGTGGCTCCGGTGCTGATACGGACAGGAAAGCGCTTCCTTGCTCGAAAAGCTTGTTGCCCATGATGTGCGTCAAACTAACGGGCGATGTCTGCACGACTCCAAAGGTGTACTTGCCAAAAGTGAGGCCAGAGATTTTCGAACGACGCGGTCCTTGACGAAAATGTGCGCTGTGTCATATAGTATTTCTGTCACACAGTGACGCGAAATGTCTGATACTGACACGGCGCGATGGCGCGCTACGCAAGGAAGCGAGAGGACACCATGGTCCCGGAAATCAACATTGAAACTCTTCGTACCGCGGTGCTGGCCGATAATGAGCTGGCATACAAGATGCGGGGTCTGTCGGCAGTTATTCGGGTCCAGGTGGGCTCCCAGTCCCTGGATTTCGAATTCAGCCCGAGCGGACTCAAAGTCCGGCAAGCCGAGGGAGATGCGGCAGTGACGCTGGCAGCTGGAGAGGACTTTTGGGCCCAGGCCCTTGCCTCAAGCACACCGGCCCCGGGGTTTGAGACGCTGACGATGGCTGGGACCCGTGGCTTGACTGTGGACGGTGACTTTGCCGGAATCATCACTGCATATCAGGGCGGTTTGCAGCGGCTTTACCGCGTCCTGGTTGAGAGCGTAACGGGCCCGACCCGGCGTTCAGCCCCGGCTGAGCCCTTCCGCGGGACCGACAATGCGGTGGGCCGGTACGTTTACGTCACGGCCAACGGCGTCGAGGCCCGGGTGTATTACGAAGAAGCCGGGCATGGCCCAATCCCCCTGATGCTGGGTGCCACGGCAGGCGCTGACAGCCGGCAGTACCGGCACCTTCTGGCCGACCCCGACATGCAGGCGCGTTTCACCATGTACGCCTATGACCTGCCCTACCACGGCCGCTCCCTGCCCCCGATTGGGGAACGCTGGTGGGAGAAGCCTTACCTTCCCACCGGCGAATACCTCATGAACTGGGTCGTTGGCATTGCTGATGCTCTCGGCCTTGATCAGCCCTTCTTTATGGGCTGCTCCGTTGGCGGGCAGCTGGCACTCGATCTGGCGGCCGAGCACGGTGACAGGTTCGGCGCGTTTGTTTCCCTGAACGGCTGGTACGACGTCCCGGCCATGCCGGAAGGTTTCAGCAATGACCTGTTCCGCACACCAAACCTATCCTCCGATTACGCTCCCTCGCTGAATTTCGGTGCAGCAGGACCTCTGGCGCCGGAAGCGAACGCCCAGGAGGTTTACTGGGTTTACCGTTCGAGCTTCCCCGGCATCTACGCGGGCGACAATGATTACTTCGCTTACGGACACGACCTGAAGATCAACGGCCACAAAATCGATGCTGTGAACAAGCCGGTCTACGTTATCGCCGGCGAGTACGATCCAGCAGCCCATGACACTGTCCACGGTGGTGCGGCCGTCGCCGAAAACATCCCGGGCTCGGTGTTTGTGGTCTCCCCTGGGCTCAGCCACTTCGCGATGCAGGACGACCCCATCGCCTTCCGGGAAAGCCTGCTGCCCGTCCTTGACCAAGTTATCGAGCAGGCCAACACCCCTGCGGCACCACTGGAAAGCGAAGCAGCAAAATGACCGAAACGCTGCCCAGGCCCACCTTCGATTTCGACCACCATGGTCCAGAGTACCGGGACGGGTGGGGCGAAATCGCCCGTGATTACCATGCCTCCGGCGGCCCAGTGGTGTGGTCCGGCAACCACGACGGATTCTGGCTCGTCGGGTCGTTCGCGGCCTGCGCTGCAGTGCTTGAAGACTGGGAAACCTTCACCTCCTACAACGACCTGGAGGGAACCGGGAACGGTGGCCGCGGGATGATGATTCCCCAGATGCCTTACCGTTTGGAACTTGGCGAGTCCGACGCTCCCCTTCATACCCAACGGCGGCGCATCGAGGTTCCGTTCTTTACGCCCCGCGCCCTGCGGGAATGGGGGCCCGTGGCCCAGCGAAACGTAGACGACGCACTGGATGCAGTCATACAGAACGGCACGGCCGACCTCGTCAACGACATCGTCCTGCTCACCGCGGCGCGGACGACCCTGCATCTGTTGGGCTACTCCGTTCCCAATATGGATCATGTAGCCGACGTTGCTCACCGGCAGTCGTTTACGATGCCGACGTCCCCGGACTTCGCCCGGCTTTACGCGGAAGCGACAGCACTGCGTGGGGACTTCCGAAAAGAGTTCCTCTCCCGCCGCGCAGACCCCACCGGAGACCTCATCTCCGCTCTGGCCGCCGGCACCGTCGACGGTAAGCCGCTCTCGGACCAGGAAGGGGAAAGCATGATTAATGCCCTCGTCCTGGGCGGGTTTGACACCACGACGTCCGCGACGACGCACGCCCTCAGGTGGCTCAGTACCCACCGTGAGGAAATCCCCAAGGTCCGCGATGACGCCAAGTACCGCAAGAACGCCGTCGAGGAGTTGCTCCGCTACTTCCCCCCCACCAGCTCGGTCGCCCGCACAGCAGTGCGGGACACCGAAGTGATGGGCCAGAAGATCGCCAAAGGCGAGCGGATCCTGTGCTGGCTCGCCGGCGCGAACCGTGACCCCCAGCAGTTCCCGGATCCGGACACGATTGATCTGGCACGCGCCAACGCCCCCGAGCACCTCTCCTTCAGCAACGGCAATCACCGCTGCCTCGGTTCGCCACTGGCCAAAGTGGAAATTGGAATCATGCTCGAGACCATCCTGCGCCGCATCCCGGACTTCACCTTCGACGAGGACAAAGCACAGCCCTACCCCAGCATCGGTTTTGTCAACGGATACATCAGTGCACCCATCAGTTTCACCCCCCGCGCGCCACTGGGTGCGTTCCAAAGCCCTTCCGAGTAAGAAAGAAAGATTCCAATGACACAGGTCATCTACACCAGCCACGACGGCGAGGTACACACCCTCGAAGGCGGTGATGGCGACAACATCATGCGCCTCGCCGTAAAAAACGGTATCCCCGGCATCGAAGGCGAATGCGGCGGTGTTCTTTCATGCGCAACCTGCCACGTTTTCCTCGACCCCGCGGACTCCGCGAAACTGCCGCCCATGTCCGAGCTCGAGGACGAAATGCTCGACGGTGCGGCCGAAGACCGGCAGGAGTGCTCCCGGCTCGCCTGCCAGGTGACGCTCAGCAGTGAGCTGGACACACTTCACGTCACCACCCCGGAATTCCAGTCCTAGGAAGGCTGCTGTCATGAGCGAGAACGACCACGGAGTGCTCATCATCGGTGCAAGCCAGGCCGGTGTACAGATCGCCAGCAGTCTGCGTGACCTTGGCTATCACCGACCGATAACGCTCGTCGGAGCGGAGGAACACGCCCCCTACCAGCGTCCGCCTTTGTCGAAGGCATTCCTCAAAGGGGAAGCGGGCCACGCCGACCTGGCCTTGCGTGCCGGGGAGTTCTACCGGGATCGTTCCATCAACCTTGTCATGGGCGAACGGATCACATCGATCAGCCCGGGGGCAGGGGTCGCAGTAGCAGCCTCGGGACGGCAGTTTCACTTTAGCCGTCTGGCCCTGACAACAGGTGCCGCCCCCACCCGGTTCGCCGGGGAGGGCGGCCACCTGGAGGGCGTGATGTACGTACGCGATGCGAACGATGCAACGGAGCTCAAGAACCGCCTCGGTGACGCCCGGAACGTGGTAGTTATCGGCGGAGGATTCATCGGACTGGAAGTCGCTGCCAGCGCGAAGAAACTTGGCAAGGAAGTCACCGTGCTCCTGCGCGGAAGCTCTCCGATGAGCCGCAGCGTCGGCCCCCTGGTCAGCAGCTTCTTTCGCGACTCCCACATCCGCCGCGGCGTGCGTTTCATCACCAGGGCCCAGGTTTCCACGATCCTCGACAACGGTGCAGGCAAAGTCCAGGGAGTCCAGCTCGCATCCGGGCACACCGTCCCGGCCGACATCGTTATTGTCGGGATCGGCGCCGAACCGCGCGTCGAACTTGCCCGGGAGATGGGGCTCGCCGTTGACAATGGCATCCTCGTCGACAGGGCCTGCCTCGCCTCCGACGGGTGGACCGTCGCCGCAGGCGACTGCACCAGCGTCATCAACCCACTCGCTACCGGACACGGGCCGGAGCGGCTCCGCTTCGAATCCGTCAACAACGCGATCGAACAAGCAAAAATCGCTGCAGCGACCCTTGCAGGCCAGCGTGCAGAGTATCAGGCGGCACCATGGTGCTGGTCGGACCAATTCGACCTCAAACTGCAGTCGGTGGGCCTTTCCGCCGGACACGACCGGCACGTCCTGCGCGGATCTGTCGACGCCGAAAAGTTCAGCGTGCTTTATTATCTGGGCGGGCAACTGATCGCGGCAGACTGTGTCAACACCCCTGTGGATTTTATGGCCATCCGTTCGGCGCTCCTGGCCGGACGTTCAATCCCAGCCCCGTTGGCCGCAGACACCAGCGTCCCTCTGAAGCGCCTCACCACCGACATCCATAAACCCGTCCTCGCCAGCTGAGCCGGAGAAGACCATGGAACAGCAGACAACTGATACTCCCCCGCCAGGATTTCACTGGGGAATCAAGGAAGGGTTCGTAAGGTACATCGCCCGCATGGGCGATGGTATCTGCTCTACCACCGATGGAGCAGATATCAGCGGGAAAAAGTTCCTCTTTTCCGTTACGCCGTCCCAAAGCGAGAACCCGCCGGAGCCACAGTCGTTTGCCTTCATCGGCGATGTCAGATTCAGCGGCCACCACGGGCTGCTCTTCGTCCGCATCGCCGACCCGACCCTTGCCATAACGGGTGACACTGCCGTCCTGTCCGTCGTGGACTACCTGGACCAGCAGGAAGGCAAAAGACTCGACCTGGCAACAGCCTGCATAGCCGTCCGCGAGGACCCCACAACCGGTGTCCGCATCCTCAACGGAACCGATGTCCGGCTCACCGCCGACGGAACAGAACTATTCAACAATGTGTACCCCGAGGGCGAACCATTCGACGATTTCGAAGCACACATCCCCGCCCGGAAAGGACTGTCCCTGTGACAACCACCCAGCAAACCCCCGCCATCGAGATCCTCGAACTGCGTCAACGGGTCCAGCAGGCCCGGACCAAGGCCGCGTCCTGGATCACGGACCGCATCGCCGACGACGGCACCCCGGCAGGAGCACAGACCGCCAATTCCTGGTGGCGTGCTCCTTGGGCGCTCTGCCTGGCCGGGGAACCGGCAGCGGCCGCCGCCCTGATGGGATGGGCCGAACGGAACGCTTTGACCGACACCGGCGACCTGCGCCCCGGCCCCTATGGCGGCGGCCCTTACACCGGCGGTACGAGCGGCACCCCCACCTACCTGCTGTCCCCTCTCGCCATCGCTTCTTGGCTCCTTGCCCGCTACGACACCGCCGAGGCTGTCATGGCCACCCTGGAAACCTACCGTGATCCTCGGACCGGTGGCGCGTACGAATACGCCAACCACACCCAAGACCCGCTTCAAGACATGCTAAAGACCTGCCAGCTCGGCATTTCCGCACTGGTCACCGGCCACCGCGAAATCGCAGACGGTGTCCACGGCTGGCTTGTCAACAATTACGCCCAGCAGCCTTCTCTGCCCGAGGCTCTGTTCACCAGCAGCAGGGGCGGAGACCTCGTCACCGATTTCCCCGCGGAGCAGTCCTTCATCCGTCGCGTGGATTACACAGCCCCCAGGCAGGCCTATTTCCAGTCCGGGATCGCCGGTGCCTTCCTGGCCGGTTACTACCAGCAAACCCAAAACATGAGTGCCTTGGAACTGGGCAAGAACTATCTCCGCCTTAACCAGAACGGCACGGAGGCCCAATTCGACGATCCGTCATCCATCCAGATCTGCAAGTTCGGCTGGGGTGCCGCTGCCATGCACACCGCAGATCCGGGACCGGACAGCTTCGCCTGGGTTGTTCGAATGGGCGAATGGTTCGTCGACCGGCAGGAACAAAACGGCGCCTGGGCCCCGTCCTCCTTTGCCGTCCCCCAACCGGGCGAACTCGATTACTTCTGGAAAACTGCCGAACACCTCATGGAACTGTCCTACATCGAACTGGCCCTGGCCGCCACGAGCTAGCCCGAGGAAAGAAAACATGAACACCACCGCAATTCAACAACCACCCACCACACAGGAACCCGGCAGCCGGAGCGCCTCTGCAGCGAAGGAAGCTGAACTCCTCTCGAGGGTGCCCAAGGGCCTGCTAATCGGCGGCGAATGGCGGGACGCATCCGACGGGGCCACGTTCGACGTGCACGATCCCGCCACCGGGGACGTGCTCGCCACCCTCGCCTCGGCCACCAGTGATGACGCCGTTGCCGCTTTGGACGCCGCCGACGCCGCGCAGGCGTCCTGGGCCCGGACCGCCCCTAGGGTCCGAGCCGAGATCCTGCGCCGCGCCTTTGACCTGGTCACCGAACGCGTCGAGGACTTCGCCCTGCTGATGACGCTGGAGATGGGCAAACCGCTGGCCGAAGCCCGCGGGGAAGTCACATACGGGGCGGAGTTCCTACGCTGGTTCTCCGAAGAAACCGTCCGCGACTACGGCCGCTACCTCACCACCCCCGAGGGCAAGAACAAGATCCTGGTCCAGCACAAACCCGTCGGACCTTGCCTGCTCATCACCCCTTGGAACTTCCCGCTCGCCATGGCCACCCGAAAAGTGGCACCGGCGGTGGCAGCAGGTTGCACCATGGTCCTCAAACCCGCCAAACTTACCCCGCTCACCGCACAGTACTTCGCCCAAACAATGCTCGACGCGGGCCTGCCCGCCGGCGTCCTGAACGTCGTCTCCTCCGCCAGCGCCTCCGGGATCTCCGGCCCGCTCTTGAAGGATTCCCGGCTGCGGAAGGTCTCCTTCACCGGCTCCACCCCGGTCGGCAAACGGCTCATCGCCGACGCCGCGCAGAACGTGCTGCGCACCTCGATGGAACTGGGCGGGAACGCGCCTTTCATCGTCTTCGAGGACGCCGACCTCGACCAAGCGGTAGAAGGGGCCATGGCCGCGAAGATGCGGAACATGGGCGAGGCCTGCACCGCGGCGAACCGGTTCCTCGTCCACGAATCCATCGCTCAGGAGTTCACGCGCAAGTTCGCGGCAGCCATGCGGACACTCACCACCGGCCGCGGCACCGAACCCACCACTCAGGTCGGGCCCCTCATCGACGACGGCGCCCGCGACGACGTCCACGCCCTCGTCACGGCCGCTGTCGACGCCGGAGCCGTCGCCGTCACCGGCGGCGCCCCGGTAGAGGGTCCCGGCTACTTCTACCAGCCCACCGTCCTCGCAAACGTCCCCAACGACGCTGCCATCCTGGGTCAGGAAATCTTCGGGCCCGTCGCACCCGTCACCACCTTCACCAGCGAAGAACAAGCCATCAAACTGGCCAACGCCTCCGAGTACGGGCTCGCGTCCTATCTCTACAGCAAGGATTTCAACCGCCTCCTCCGCGTCGCCGAGCAGATCGAGTTCGGCATGGTCGGCTTCAACGCCGGCGTCATCTCCAACGCCGCAGCACCCTTCGGCGGCGTCAAACAGTCAGGCCTCGGACGCGAAGGCGGTTCCGAAGGCATCGCCGAGTACACCACCACCCAATACATCGGGATCGCCGACCCTTATCAGGAGTCCGCCTGACGGCCAACGTTGTCCCCGGACACTGCCCGGAACTCTGAGGGTTCCGGGTAGTAGCCTGCTCGCGACACTAACGGGTCCACCAGTCCGGTAGGACAAAGAACCAAAATCCCTCACATGATTCGCCCGTTGCCCTGCAACGGAATTCAAAGGAGAAGAAGCATGACCCTGACAGTCGAAGACCAAGCAACAACATCGAACTTCACCCGCGACAAACTCTTCATCGGCGGCCGGTGGCGTGAACCTGCCGGGACCCGTCGGATCGACATCATCAACCCGGCCACCGAGGAAGTCATCGGCTCCGTTCCCGCCGCTTCCGAAGCGGACACCGACGCGGCTGTAGAGGCCGCCGTTGCTGCCTTTGCACACGGCCCCTGGCCAAAGCTCTCCTTCAAAGAACGCGGAACCTACCTCGCCCGCATCGCCGACGAACTCGAACGCCGTAGCGACCAGATCGCGGAGGCCTACGTCAAAGATTTCGGCGGCCTCATCGAAGTCGGCCGGGCCTTTGCGCACATGGGCGCCGGCATTCTCCGCCAGCACCGTGACATGGCCGAAACCCACTGGCAGGAACCAGAACGCCGCGTCGACGGCGGCGTCGAGGCGCTGATTGCCCGCGAACCGGTCGGACCGGTCCTGGGCATCGTCCCCTGGAACTCCACCTTTGTCATTACGATCCTGAAGCTCGCACCCGCTTTGCTCGCGGGTTGCCCGATCGTCATCAAGATCGCTCCCGAAAGCCCGCTCAATAGCTTCGTGATCGCCGACGCCATCGCCGCCGCGGACCTTCCCGAGGGGCTGGTCAGTTTCCTTCCCGGGAACCGAAAAGAACTCGGCAACATCGCCGCAAGGCCGGAGTTCCGGCACATCTCCTTCACCGGAAGCACTCCCGCCGGTACACAGATCATGACAACAGCGGCAGCGAACATCACCGCAGTAACCCTGGAACTGGGCGGAAAATCACCCGCGATTTTCCTGGATGACTTCGACCCCGCCGACGCCGCCGTGCTGCTCCCCGCAACGTTGGGCCAGGCGGGCCAGACATGCACGACCTACTCACGCCTGCTGGTCCCTGCATCACGTGAGGAAGAGTGGCGTACCGCCCTTGCCGGCCTTTTCGGCTCGGTGGTCCTCGGCGACCCGGCCGATCCTGCAACCCAAATGGGTCCGCTGCTGAACGAAAAGCACCGCAAATCCGTGGAGGCCCACATCGACCGGGCTCTCAAGGATGGCGCTACGATCCTCACCGGCGGCTCACGCCCCACGGGATTCGGGCAAGGCTTTTATCTTCAGCCCACGATCATTACGGACGTCACCCAGGAGATGGCCATCGTCCAGGAAGAAGTCTTCGGTCCGGTCCTGACTCTTCAGACCTACCAGACCATCGATGAAGCCATCGAAATGGCCAACGACAGCGAGTATGGACTCGCTGCAGGCGTGTACGGCCACGATGAAACGCGCGCCCTGGAAATAGCCGCTCGCCTGCAAGCCGGCAATGTCTCTCTCAACGGCCTTTTTGGATCATGCATCTTCATGCCGTTCGGCGGGTACAAAAAATCCGGGCTGGGACGCGAGGGCGGACCCGAAGGCGTCGAAGAGCTGCTTGAGATTAAGCAAATCCAACTTCGACGGGCGATCTGACCTCTGACCAGCATCGCGACGGCCACCAGTGAGACCGCCGAGGCGGCCCAAGGCTTGGATCAAGCTAAACGTCCCCGGTCAACAGTGGGCGCCGCGATGCTGGTGATGGCAGCAGGGACCACCGTAGCGTTCGGGTTCCTCGTCGGACCAGGCAGCTCCCACTTCGGTGTCACCACAGCCCAGTTCCTGCTGTGGTACTCAATCTTCACCATCAGCACCGCCATAGCAGGAAGCTTAACCGGGCGGCTCTCAGAGAAACTGGGAATCAATCTCCTCGTCAACATCGGCGGCACCCCAGGTATGGCAGCTCAGATAGCTGGCAATACACGCCCCGAGCCGTTCGGGTTCGGTTCCGCAATCCTGAAGGTCGTCGACGCCGAGGAGATTCCTCTTCGCATGTTCTTCGGGGTGGAGCTCACTATCTGTCGGTGAGTCGATCGGGCGCGGACTGTCGCCTATTAGACACTGCTGAGTTGGAGCGTTGCCATGGAATCGTCGACGTAGCTGCTGAATGGTTCACTTCGGTCGGAGGCGAACCAGGCTTGGCGGGCGGCTTGCATGCAGGCGAACGCGGCACCGACGATCGCGGCTGGTTTTGGGTCGGATGGGACGTGATCGTGGTTGGTCAGACGGGTTGCGACGCGGCCGATGAGCAGTTCCTGAACTCGCTGCATTTTCTCTAGATAGCGGGCATGCAGCTGTGGGGTACTCCGCACGATTTCGTCCATCGCCTCGTTCCGCGCACGTTGGTGATCGTCCTCAACGTATTCGAGTGTGATGTCGAAGACGCGGCGCAGCGATTCCCATACCGGCTCGTTTGCCGGACGGGCGTCCAGTGCATCCGCCATGCGATCCGCGAAGACGTCGTACTTGCCGATGACGAGGTCATCCTTGGACGGGAAGTATCGGAAGAACGTCCGCTTCGACATTCCGGCGGCCGCCGCTATCTGCTCAACAGTGGTGTCCTCATACCCCTGCGCGAGGAACAAATCCTGAGCCACCGTCGTCAGTTCCGCCTGCGCCAACCTGCGTGTTCGTTCCCGAATCGGTATCGGAGAGTTTTCAGCCATGAGCAATCATAACTCCAAGATGCGTACTTGGCACCAAGTGCCGATAAGGGCGTACAGTGGCTTTATCGCCTCAGGGAGGCGTAAAATGTGAAGGAGCATCATGAGCAAGGTTTGGTTCGTTACCGGAGCATCCAAGGGCTTTGGCCGGGAGTTCGTCCTCGCCGCCCTTGAGCGCGGCGACAAGGTTGCAGCGACCGCCCGTAATACCGACACCCTGGACGATCTCGTCGAGAAGTACGGGGACGCCGTGCTGCCCTTGAAGCTGGACGTTGCCGACCGCGACCAGGCGTTCGCGGCGGTGAAGACCACTCACGAGGCTTTCGGATGCCTCGATGTGGTCATCAACAACGCTGGCTACGGCCTGTTCGGCACCGTTGAAGAAGTTTCAGAGCAGCAGCTGCGCGACCAACTCGAGACGAACGTGTTTGGCGTTTTCCATGTCACGCAGGCCGTCCTGCCGATCCTCCGGGAGCAAGGCTCGGGGCACATCATCCAAATCTCCACTATCGGCGGCGTCGCTGCCTTCCCGGGCCTCGGTGGGTACCACGCCTCCAAGTGGGCGCTTGAGGGCCTGACTGAGTCCCTCGCCGGGGAGGTTGCGGGCTTCAACATCAAGGTCACGCTCGTCGAGCCCGGAGGCTTCGATACGGACTGGAGCGGCGCCTCTGCCGTCTTCGCTGAATCCCAGCCCCAGTACGCACCCCTGCATGAAGGTATGGCAGCTCAGATGGCCGGCAATATCAGCCCCAAGCCTGTTGGGTTCGGTTCCGCAATCCTGAAGGTCGTCGACGCCGAGAAGGCTCCTCTTCGCGTATTCTTCGGCGACCAGCCTCTTCAGATCGCGTCCTACCTGTACCAGCAGCGACTCGACCAGTGGAACGAGTGGGCGCCGGTGTCCCGTGAAGCCGAAGGCAAATAGGGCGCGGCGAGAGTGGACACGACCCTACTGATCACGCAGCTCATCCTCGACGGCCTACTCATACTCATGCTCGTGGGCACCGGCGGCGGGAAACTCCTGCAGGTTTCGTCCTCTCTCGCCATCCGCGACAGTCCTGGCGACGGGCTTCCTAGTCCCAGAAATGGCCGTCGTAGTGGCGCACTTAGAGCACCCCAAGCTCAATTCCACCGGAATGCAATTTGCGCGATTGCCTTTGGGGCCATGAAAGGACACCATGACCAGCTGCCAGCGAAATCCGCCCCGCGTCATAGGCGACTCAAGGCGCTTTGCCCCTCAGACATATTCGGAGCCTACAACCGGAGGAGCTTTCTGTCTTGAGTTCACACCGGCCCCACCACGGATCAGTATGAGTCCCTTCCGCGTCGCGCGAATGACGGAGGTGGCAACTCCCAGCCCATGGATCCCCGTTCCTGCCAGTTGAGAGGCCAGGAATTGGGGGCCCAATTCAACGTCTGGTGAGGGTCCTTTGGGCCGGCGGCGGCGCGATTTCGGCTCATGCCCGTTCATCGTGCGCCATAGTGGACTCCCTAGCCCAGGCTTGCAGAGTCCTCGATGAGAGTTTGCCGGAAGGATCAATGGGAAGCATATTGATAACAGAAATTCCACGCGGAACGTGGCTTGCCGGCAGCACCTTGCGGAGCTGCATCAAAGTCTCTTCGACGTCGATCGCAGCACCGGGCACAAGGGTGACGAAGGCATGCAGGCGGCTGCCCCATACCTCATCCTCGATGGCAACGACGGCGGCCTGCTCGATCAGCGGCATTTCCCTGAGCGCCGTAGCTGCCCCTTCCGGAGAGAGGCGGTTGCCACCCACGTTGACCACCAGTGACCGCCGACCGTTGACATGCAAGCTGCCGGAGTCATCGATGACCCCGACGTCTCCGGTGCGGTACCACGGTGACGCCGGGGGCTCCTCGCCGAAGTATCCGCGGTAGGAGCTGACACCGGTCGTTTCGATCTCCCCTTCTTGGCCGACACCGAGAACTTGCCCATCATCACCGATGATCCGCACGGAATGCAGGGCCGTGGGTCGGCCCGCGGACCTCCCGAACCGAGCCCGGTCCAGAGGGTTCGAGGCGGTCGCTACCATCACCTCGGTTGAGCCATACGAGGTGTGTACGATATCGCCCATGGCGGAGATAACGTCAGCTTCTGTCGCCTCGTCCATCGGTTCACCACCCCAGAACAGCATGGATAGCCCGGACCAGTTCTCCTGCCTGAAATGCGAGGACCGCAGCAGAAGTCTGAGCATCGTGGGCACCATGTAGATGCCGTCAATGCCGCGCCCACGCACGAACTCCCCCGCACCTACGGCATCAAATCGATCAAGCACGGCCGTCGCCCCCGAGACCAGCGCGCCCAGGACCAGGCTCGGCATGGCCGCGGAAGCGACGGGTACCGGAACCCACAGCCGCGAACCGACCCGCATCGGCCATCCCCGTAATGGATTTGTCAGCGCCGAGGCGGCATCGGCCTGCCGGCTTCGGCGTACAATCTTCGGCATACCCGTAGTACCGGAGGTCGTCAGCAGCATCCCGTCGGCCCAAGGCCGACTCGGCACGGGACGCGTCAGCGGGTCCGTACGTTCGAACAGCGCCGCCGGAACTGCACCGCACCGGGAGATTAGTCCGGAAACCATCGCCTCCGGGTAGGACGGATTCACTAGCAGCGGGGACCGACCGGCGGCGATTACTCCGAGCGTAGTGAGCGTGAATTCAATCGGATCGGGATCTGTTACGGCGACCGGTCGGTCATCATCATGTACGAATGCCGACGCCCGGGCGAGCATCTGCTCCGCTAGGTCGCCGTACGACACCGAACGCGCCCCAAATTCCAGCGCAGGACGCTGGGCGTTCGATCCGGCACCCCACAACATGATCCACGAAGCGATGTCTTGCGCATCTGCTGCCGACCGTTGATTCGCACGACTCACCATCTAGACTTCTACCCTTTAGATTCGGTCCTTCACGCCCCGCCCGGGACCACATACCGAAGCAGTACGAGGTCTGCGTTCCAAATCCACATAAACCCGAATGTTCAAACAGTACCCTGTAACCTGCTCCGGAGCAATTACTTACGAAGCTCAAAGGTCGGCTGCAGCGCCACTCGAATAGATGCTTGGCAGATGCCAATGAAGGCGATTTCGAATAATGCCCCCGGCTTGGCTCGACGGGGATGGCTGAACTTTTCACGGAGGCGGCCAAGCCCCTCACAGCGCCCGAAAGCAGCGGATTCGCAGGTCTCGCCGCTAGCCACCCGTGATGGGACGTGTCTGAACATCGCCAACACGCCAGCGAACGAGAAGTACTACGGGCGGCCAGGTACGGCGATTCTGGTCAAGAGTGCTTACCCCGAGTAGCGGGTGCTGTGGCTGGTCGAGTGCGGTATACACTCCTCGAGGTATTGCTATCGGCTCTTATTCAGGACACTATTCAGGGTGATCTACATCAAGCCGCGAGAGCGGCCGGACCAGGAGGAACTGTGGGACGCAAGCGTCGTGGACTACCGGCTGTGGCGGTCGGCATACTGCTTATAGGGCTTGCCGCGTGCGGCGACGGAGGGAGCCCGTCGGAGAAGGCCGGTGAACTCGATCCCGGGGCCTCCATCACTGTCGGGTACGCAGGCTCATCAACAAGTATGGATCCCGCCCGGCAGACGATCGGGGCGGAATTTGCTTACAACTCGCTGGTCTACGACCGTCTGACGAAGATCTCGCCGGACGGCAGAAAAGTCGAGCCGATGCTGGCCACGTCGTGGAGCTTTGCCGACTCCGGCACCGTCCTGACGATGGACTTGCGCTCGGACGTAACCTTCCACGATGGCACACCGTTCGACGCTGAGGCTGTCAAGGTCAACATTGAGCGCGCCAAGACCCTCGACGGGAGTTCGTCCGCGTTCGCGCTGTCGGTCGTGAAGTCCGTCAAGGCGGTCGACGCGGACACGGTCGAGCTCACCACCACAGCGAGTGCCGCGGCGCTGCCGGCCACGCTGGCCACTGGCGCGGGCATGATGATCAGCCCTAAGGCGCTGGCCGAGCGCTCAGACGACTTGGGCCTGAACCCGGGGGACGCGGGATCCGGCCCCTACAAGGTCACGCAGTTCAAGCCGGGCGACCGCACCGTCTTTGAGCGTGCCGTCGGATACTGGGACAAGGGCGCCGGACTCGCGAAGAACATCACTTTGAAGTTCATTGCGGATACCGCGGCTCGTCTGAATGGCGTGCGGTCGGGCCAGCTGGACCTGGCCCAGGTGAGCGGTCTCAACGTTGCGGACGCCCGAAAACTGGTCGAGCAGGGGCAGATCGAGGGACGAGAGGTGCAGACACGCGTCGTCAACGGCCTGATCTTCAACACTGAGAAGGCTCCGCTGAACAACTCCAAGATCCGCCAGGCGATCAACTATGCGATCGATCGCGACACGATCACCACCAACTTGTTCTCCGGCGCATACGTGCCAATCCGCCAGCCTGACGAGAATGGTTTCTGGGCGCACTTTGGTGATATCGAGAAGATGTATCCGCACGACCCGGCCCAGGCCAAGAAGCTGGTCGAGGAGTCGGGCGTAGACAACCCCACATTCTCCCTGCAGTTTGCGAGCGGGACGGCGTACCAGCCGATCGCAGAAGCTGTCCAAAGCCAGCTGAAAGATGCGGGCATCACGGTCAATCTGCAGCCCGTGCAGCAAGCCGAGGTCGGTCCCAACTTTATCTCCGGCTCATCGGCCGCGACGGTCGACTCCATTATGGGCGGCTCGGACCCCGACGTCCTGGTGAATCAGTTCCTACTCGGCGGGCGCAATCTGGCCCGCACGCCGGACATCCGCTCGTCCGTGGAGAAGCTCGCGAGGGAGGGTGCAACGTCGGGGCTGGCCGAGAAGGACCGTGCCAAGGCCTACGACCAGATGTTCACGCTGCTGGCCGACCAGGCCGTCTATGCACCGGTCGGTGCCTCGACCCACCTGTGGGTTTATGGCAAGCGGGTGCTGGGCGTGGACGAGATGGGTGGCCTGTGGCAAGGTGTCCCGGAGCTGGCGACCATCGGGGCGTCATGATCGGTCCGACGACTTGTGACTCGTCGGCGGGAGGTGCGTTGCGATGCTGAGGATGGTCGCCTCGCGCCTCCTCACGGCACTCCCGCTGCTGTTTGTCGTCTCCTTCGCTGTCTTCATGATGGTGAGCCTTACGCCCGGAGACCCCGCCGAGCGCCTCGCGGGTGAGAATCCTACGGTGCAGCAGGTCGACCAGATCCGCGCCGAGCTGCGGCTCGACGACCCGCTGCTCGCGCGATACGGGACGTGGGTCGGCGACGCGGTGACGGGCGATCTCGGGCACTCGTTCGTCACCAAAGAGCCTGTGACAGCAATGCTAGTCGACGCGGCCGGTCCCACCGCCAGTCTGCTGCTGGTGACCTTGGTGATCGCCGTCGTTGCCGGGGTAGCGCTTGGTTTCGTATCCGCGGCCCGTGAGGGAAAACTGGTGGATCGCGTCAGTACCGTTGTGGCCTCGTTAGCCATGTCTCTGCCACCCTTCTGGTTCGGAATGCTCCTAGTGATGATCGTTGCGCTCGGATGGGGCTTGTTCCCGGCCATCGGCTACGTGCCGCCGGCGCTGGGTCTGGGGCCGTGGCTGCAGAGCCTCGTATTGCCGGCCGTCGCACTTGCCGCGCTGCCGACCGCCGAGATCGCCTTGCAATTGCGCAACTCGATGGTCGACGTGCTGCGGCGCGACTACATCGTTTCGGCACGCGCCAAGGGGCTCACGCCCTCGTCAATACTTTTCAAGCACACCCTGAAGAACGCCGCAGTGCCGGTGGTCACGGTGTTCGGCACCCGCCTCGCCCAGCTGATAGGCGGCGCGGTGACGATCGAGACCGTATTCGTGTTCTCCGGCGTCGGCAGCCTGTCGGTGCGCAGCGTGCTCGGCCGGGACGTGCCAGTCCTGCTCGGCATTGTCGTCGTCACTACCGCCATCGTCGTGCTCGTCAACCTAGCGATCGATCTGTTCTCCACCTACCTCAATCCGAAGGTCCGCGCGTGAATAAACTCGACACCCCATCGTCCTCCGACGCCCGGCGACTGCTGTGGCGACTGTCAGAGAACCGCGTGGCCCTCGCAGCGCTGGTCTTCCTGGCCCTGGTTGCACTTGTCGCGTTGCTGGCACCGATCCTGGCGCCGTTCGACCCCGACGCGCAGGACCTCCCGCGGCGCCTCGAGGGGCCGAGCGGCCGCAACCTTCTCGGCACGGACGATTACGGTCGCGACCAGCTGTCGCGCCTGATCTACGGCAGCCGGATCTCGCTGCTCGCCGCGCTTGAGGTGGCCGTCGTCAGCTGTGGCATTGGAGTCCCGCTGGGGCTCGTGGCAGGGTTCAGCGGGCGCTGGGTCGACGCTATCCTCAGCCGCATCAACGACGGCCTGATGAGCGTGCCCGCCCTCATCATGGCGTTGACCATCGTCGCCGTGCTGGGTCCGGGCCTGACCAACGCAATGCTGGCAGTCGGCGTGGTGTTCGTGCCGCGCTTCTTCCGGGTCACGCGTGCAGTTACGCGTGACATCCGCAACGAGACTTTCGTCGAGGCGTCAGTGGCGCTGGGCAACACCCGGATGAGGACCGTGCTGGGACATGTGCTGCCCAACACCATGTCGCCGATTATTATCGAGCTGTCTATTCTGGCGGGCACCGCCATCACAGCCGAGGCCAGCCTCAGCTTCCTGGGCCTCGGCGTGTCGCCACCGACGGCGAGCTGGGGTGGAATGTTGTCCACCGCACTGAACAACATTGGGTCTGCGCAGCACTTGGTATACCCGCCGGGCATCATGATCGCCGCGACGGTGCTCGCGTGCACCCTGCTCGGGGACGGTCTGCGCAGGGCCTCAGGACGACGGTCTAACGTAGTGGGGGAGGCCCTGTGACTAGGCACAACCAGCAGGCGACCGCATCGCCCGCGCGCACGTCGATCCCGCTGATCGAGGTCAACGACCTAACGGTCGAGTTCGGCACCCCGGCTAACCCGATCACCATCGCGAGCCGTGTCAGCTTCACGATCGAGGCCGGGCGCACCCTCGGGCTAGTCGGCGAGTCGGGGTCGGGCAAGACCGTTACCTCTCAGGCGATGATCGGCCTGACCCGGTTCCTGGGCGGTCGGATCGTCGAGGGTCAAGTGCTGCTGGAGGGGCGCAATCTCGTCGTCATGCCCGAGCGTGAGCTGCGTGAGCTGCGGGGCCGTGACGTCGGCATGATCTTTCAGCAGGCCAACCGAAGTCTAAACCCTGCGTTCTCGGTGGGCGACCAGATTGCTGAGACCGCCCGCCGTCACTTGGGCCTTTCGAGGAAGATGGCATGGGCACGCGCGGTGGCGATGCTCGAGCGCGTCGGTATCGCCGACGCTCGACGGCGCGCGAAAGCCTACCCGCACGAGTTCAGCGGCGGCATGTGTCAGCGCGTCATGATCGCAACCGCCCTGGTGTGCGAGCCGCGGCTGCTGATCGCAGATGAGCCGACCACTGCCCTCGACGTGACGGTGCAGCGCACGATCTTGGACCTGCTTCGACGGATCCAGGATGAGACCGACATCGCCATCTTGTTCATCTCGCACGACCTCGGAGTGATCGCCCAGATGTGTGACGACGTGGCAGTGATGTACGCGGGACAAATTGTCGAAAATGGCCCGGTCTCCGAACTGTTTTCCAGCCCACAACACCCATACACCTCGGCTCTGCTCGGGGCGATCCCGCAGGGGCGGGGCATCCGGCCGGTGAGCATCCCGGGCGTCGTTCCCGCGGCAACCGACTTCCCGAGTGGCTGTCGCTTCGCCGACCGGTGCGGGTTCGTAGAGGATGAGTGCCGGAAGCACCCTCAGGAGATCGCGGAGGCACGCAACCGCGCACTAGGGCAGGTGCGGTGCCGGCGCGCTGCCGATCTCGTCCTCCCCGGCGTCCAGGTGGTGGCGCCATGACGCTGCTGCAGGTTCGGGACCTAACGAAGAGCTTCGTCACGTCCCGCACGTGGTATGGGAGTCCGAAGACCCGGTTCCACGCGGTGAAGGGCGTTAGCTTCGACGTTGAGGCCGGCCAGACCGTCGCGGTCGTCGGCGAGTCCGGCGCCGGAAAGTCGACCCTCGGGCGAATGGTGTTGCGACTCATCGAACCCGACGCCGGGTCGGTCCGCATGGATGACACCGACGTACTCGCGCTGTCACCGACCCAATTGCGTGCCCATAGGCGTAATGCGCAGATCGTGTTCCAGGACCCGTTCAGCGCACTCGATCCACGGTGCTCGATCCTCCAAGCTGTTAGCGAGCCTCTGAAGGTGCACTTCGGCCTCGGACGTGACGAGCAGCGGATCCGCGCGACCGAACTGCTGGCCCGGGTCGGGCTCGGTGCCCAGTTGCTCGACCGGTACCCCGGGGAGCTCTCTGGCGGCCAGCTGCAGAGAGTCGTCATCGCTCGCGCGCTTGCGCTGGAACCGCGTCTCGTCGTGTGCGACGAGCCGGTCGCCGCTCTCGACGTCTCAGTCCGGGCGCAAGTCCTGTCGCTGATGGAAGAGCTGCAGTCCGACCTCGGCCTGGCCTACCTCTTCATCACCCATGACCTGTCTCTGGTGGAATCGATCGCCGACCAAGTGGTTGTGATGGCTGCCGGCGAGGTCGTCGAGTCGGGATCCGTTGAGGAGATCTTCGACTCGCCCCGCGAGGAGTACACCCGGGTGCTGCTTGATGCGATCCCCGTCCCCATGCCGCCGGCGCGAGGTCGGTGACTATCGCCACTGTCTTGCCCCAACACCGCCGCCACTCAGGCACCGTTACCAGGAGGACATCCTCATGAACAACGCAATTGGGCCGATCGGATTCGCCGAGCACGCAGCCGCCAACCCCAACGCCGTCGCTGTCATCGACGTCGACGACACGGTCGTGACGCGCGGCGAACTGATCCGTCGCATTAATCAGTTGTCGAACGCGCTGCTCGCGTGTGACTTGAAGCTCGACGACCGCGTCGCGCTTCTGACGGAGAACTCGGTACGCTACTTGGAGTGGGCGTTCGCCTGCATGCAGTCGGGTCTTCACCTCGTACCGCTGAATTTCCACTCCACAGCCTCTGAGCTGGCCTACGTTGTCGAGAACTCCTCGGCCAAGGTCGTCGTGACATCGACCTCGCTTGCGCCCCTGTGCCAGGAGGCGCTTGATCTGGCCAGCTATCGGGGAGTGCGGGTCGCCGACCCCGAGGTCCCAGGGTTTACGAGTCGGGCCGACTTCATCGCTGGACATCCGCAGACGCCACCGCCCGTGCGGACATACGCCAACATCATGCAATACACCTCGGGCACGACCGGCCGTCCCAAAGGGGTGTTGTTCCGGGCCACGCCGGGCGTTACGCCTGAGGACGCCTTCGCAGCGACGATGCAGTCCGATGCCAAGCGTGGCATGTCAACCGGAGGAGTTTCCCTCGTATGCGGTCCGATGTACCACGGCGCGCCTGGCTTCCATGGCGTCAAGTCGCTGAACTGGGGCCACAAGGTGATTCTGCTCGAGAGCTGGGACTCGGAGGGTACCCTCCGGGCGATTCATGAGTACGGCGTGACGCACGTACAGCTTGCTCCAATTCACTTCCACCGGCTACTCAGGCTTCCTCGCGAGGTTCGCGACCGCTACGACGTGTCGTCGGTACGAGCGGTGATCCACGCCGGATCCGGCTGCCCAGTGCCGGAAAAGAGGGCCATGATGGAGTGGTTCGGGCCAGTCCTGTACGAGTACTACGCGTCGAGCGAAGGCTGGGGCACTGTGATCTCGCCGCAGCAATGGCTCGAGCACCCCGGCAGCGTTGGCCACATAAAGTCCGAGGGCGGTCTGATCGAAATCATGATCGTCGGCGAGGACGGTAAGGTCCTTCCGCGCGGCGAGGTGGGAGTGATCCATGTGCGTGCCGAGGGACAGCCGATCAGCGAGTACCTGGGCGACCCGCAGAAGACGGCCGAAAGCTACTACGGTGACGGTTTCCGCAGCTATGGGGACCTGGGTTACCTCACTCCCGAGGGCTGGCTGTACATCGTGGACCGCCGCAGCGACATGATCCTCTCCGGCGCCGTGAACATCTACCCCGCCGAGGTCGAGGCGGCGCTACTGGCACACCCATCGGTCGAGGACGTTGGCGTCATAGGCGTCCCCGACGAGGAGTGGGGCCAGAGTGTGCTCGCATTCGTCGTGCCGGCGGACGGCGTCGCGGCCGGCTCTTTGGAGGCAGACCTGCGGGCACACTGCCAACCGTTGATCGCACGGTACAAGATCCCGAAGTACTTCGTGTTCCGGACCGAATTACCGTACTCGCCCGCCGGCAAGCTGCTGCGGCGCAAGCTGCGCGATCGGTACTGGGCCGATGTGACAAGCAGTTGAGCGCTGTCTGGGCGGACGTGGTTGCATGCCGGGACAGGCAAGAGACGGGCCGCTTCGTTGGTGGCTTGGGGTCGCAGACGCCCGCCGACAGGACGGCGCTCGAGCGCGGTGGCCGGTCGGTCTCGTACCTTGCCTTGGCCGGAAAACTGCCCGCCAGCTGATCCACGACGACAATGACCGGGCCGCGGTGTTGAACCCCGCCTATGAAGTCCTTGAGTCCTGACTCGTCCTGCGGCAGCCGTGTCGAGGCCAGTTGCGCCGGCTTGATCCACGGCAACGGAGGCCCATAGCCTGGATTTTGTTGACCACCGTGTCCGACTGCACCAGCGCGGCCTCCCGCTGAACCGCTGGTAGGAATGCAGGTCTAGGTCGGTGAACGCCCAGGTGGACCAACCCACCGCCATGGCAAGCCTCGCGGCAAACAACACCCTCGCCGTCCTTCGCTTAGAATCACCAACACCCATCACCAAGAGGGCGCAACATAACGAGCGGCGGATCAGAATTAGGTACACCTCAACCTGACGCCGGATGTTCGGCTCCCAAGCGTCAGGTTAGGCCTTAATTCAAGTATCTCCTGACAAGTAACGTTAGAGTCCTAAATTTCAACCGGACGCAATCTGGGCAAGGCAAATGATTCTGCTTGCCCAGATTGTGCGTCCCGAGTCGAGCCTAAGAGCACCCACATGCTCGTATCCTGTCTTTCACACCTCTGGCATCCAAGGTCACCAGCGTGAGGACAACAGACGACTGATCATGTCGAATCCGAGCCTCGCACTAATGAACCTTCGTGACCGGCAAGAACTGCGAAGAGTGCTCTACAAGCTTCGAACCTTCACGCAAGAGCCAGCGCTTTTGTTCCGTCCGTTGCGCGAACAGACGACGAGACCGTCGGCGGCGGCATGGCGAGAGCTCTGCCAAAGCGGCAGAAGCCGACACCGTAGGTGCATTTCGCCACGATGAGCTCCGAGCGGTGCAGCGTCAGCTGGAGAACAAGACAAAGATCTGCCAACGGCGCCTCGAGACTCTTCAGTCCAAGCTGCGCTCTCAATCCTGTGAGATTGATCGGCTCGAGGCGGAAAACTCAGAGCTGCGTCAGAGCAATAATGTCCTTCAGGCAGAAGTCATCCGCCTCAAGCGTGCACAACGAACCAACGTGCAGGACCTCGCGCACATCGCTGCCTGGCTGGTCTCGCTGGCCAACGCCAAGGGCGTCGCTCTCGACTCCGCGACCCTGAGAATCCTCGAGCGCCGTGGATGGAACCCCAGCAAGCGCCGGTCCGGGCCATCACCGCTATGACCATGTCCATCGCACGCCTCTCGGCACAATCGGGTCTGCGCTACCTGTTCAAAACCACGATGATGGACGACCTCACTACCGCTCCCCCGAACGCCACCACTTACTACATGAAAGCCGGGACGCCCGAAGGCCGATGGATCGGCAGCGGACTACAAGGGATCAACAGAGGTGCCGGTGACGTCGTCACCGAATCAGACGCCAAAGCAGTGTTCGATTTGGCCGCACATCCGGACACCTACGCGCCGCTGGGCCGCCCGCACAGCCGACCCACCGCCGTCGAAAACAAAACCGGCCCGCCCACTGTAAGGCACGCTGTCGTAGGTTTCGATCTGACCTTTAGCGTGCCGAAGTCAGTGTCAGTCCTCTGGGCACTCAGCCCTCGCAGCACGCAAGACCAAATTCTCCGCACCCACCATGAGGCAGTCCAAGCAACGCTCGCCTGGTTGGAAGAGCAGGTCATCCACACCCGCGCCGGCCGAAACGGCGTCGCCCACGTGGGTTCAAGGGGCGTCATCGCCGCCGCCTTCGACCACTGGGAATCGCGTACCGGCGACCCGCAACTTCACACACACCTTGTCATCGCCAACCGGATCAAGCGCATCACCGACGGCGCCTGGGTGACCCTCGACTCCCGTACGCTCTACAAGGCCGCCGTCGCTGCCAGCGAACACTACAACGGACTCTTATTCGACGCCCTCCACAAGCAACTGGGAACAGACACTGACATCCGCATTCCGGTCATCAGCACCCACAATCCCAGCCAGCAGCTCACCGGGATCGATGAGGACCTCATCCGCGAGTTCTCGAACCGGTCCCGGCTGATCAATGTGGAAACAGACCGCCTCGTCGCGGAGTGGACAAAGGAACACGGCTATCCGCCAAGCACAGCAACGGTCATCAAGCTGCGGCAGCAAGCGACCCTGGCCACACGCGTCCCCAAGTCCGAGCTCCCCACGCCCCTGCACCAGCTCTCAAGAGAATGGAAGGCGCGCGCCACCGCCAAAGGATTCCCGCCGGACGACGTTATCGCGGCAACGATCGACCGCTCCAGAAGTGCCCCAGTCGGCTTCACTGACTTCACCTCTGACTGGATCTGCGCCGTCGCAACCCTGACACGTGAGCGGGTCGCTCACAAACGCTCAACCTGGAACCGCTGGAATCTCCTTGCAGAAGCCGAACGCGTCTGCGCCCAGGTGCGTTGCCGTACGGCGGCGGACAGGAGCGCGCTTATGGACGCCGTCGCCACCGCGGCCGAGCAGCAGTCCGTGCCTTTGAATGATTACCGGTACACCGTCCCCGCCCCTGCCGAGGCAGACATCCGGCATGGAACACGAAGCGTCTTCGATTTTCACGGATCGCGCCTCTACACCGATACATCCACGCTCGCCTGTGAGGATGCGGTCATGGCAGCAAGGAACGACGACGGCGGACCGGCAGTCCGCGCCGACGTCATCATGGATCTCCTTGACCAAGTCCAACAGCCCGAGAAGCGCATGCTTCACTCCGACCAGCGTGCCGCCGTCGCCGGGGTGGTCCTGAGCGGCAACCGGCTCGACGCCATCGTGGGGCCAGCGGGCACAGGAAAGACGACAACCTTGGGTGCAGTGAAAAAGGTATGGGAAGCCGAATACGGCGCCGGCAGCGTTGTTGGGCTCGCCCCGGCAGCTGCCAGCGCCGAAGTGCTCGGCCGCGAACTCGCTATGGCGACGGAGAACGTCACAAAGTGGCTGCACGAGTCGGCCGGCCAGGGGGCTAGTTCAAGGGCCGGGCGCTTCTTCAACGTGCAGGCGCAACTGACCACGACTCCTGTCGGCGAGCGCCGCAGCATCGCTCTAACCCAGGAGGCTGCGCGTCTCGCCGCCACCCAGGAACGTTGGTGCTTCCATATGAATCAACTGGTCATCATCGATGAGGCCTCCATGGTCTCAACTTTCCAGCTCGCTGCGCTCGTGCAGCAGGCGCAGGAAGCCGGCGCGAAGATCCTCCTTGTGGGGGACCCGGGACAGCTGGACGCCATTGACGCCGGCGGCGTACTTGGCTGGCTGGACCGGCAGGGGAAGGCAACACGGCTGAGCACCGTCTGGAGGTTCCATGAGGAGTGGGAGCGCACAGCGTCACTAGATCTGCGGAAGGGTGACTATTCAGCCATCGCCGATTACGAGCACCATGGACGGATCCGGCACGGCACCTATCTCAATATGGCTGACCAGGCCTACCTCGCCTGGCAGGCAGATACGCGGGCAGGCAAGTCGTCCATCCTCATTGCCGCCGACAATGAAACGGTCGGCCTCCTCAACGAGCGCGCCCAGGCAGACCGCGTGGCGCAGGGTGAGGTGGATCCCGAGCAGACGGTGTTGCTCAGCGACGGCTTACGTGCCGGTTGCGGTGACGCCATCATCGCCCGAGGAAATGACCGGAAGCTAGTCGACAGCGGCGGTGCTTTCGTGCGGAATGGAACGCTGTTCGACGTCGAAGGCACCAATCGGCGTGACGGCTCCCTGCTCGCGCGGCGGCGGGACACAGGCGCCAGCGTCCTACTCCCCCGGGCGTATCTGGAGTCATCCGTCGAGCTGGGCTATGCAACAACGGCACACCGTTCCCAAGGCATTACGGTGGACACCGGCCACACGGTAGTCACTCAGGGCAGGCTCACCCGCGAGCTGCTGTATGTGAGCATGACCCGTGGCCGCTCTGGCAACTTCGCCTATGTCAGCGAAGGTGACGACGCCGACCATGCTGCTGTCGATCCATCCCTGCAACTCTTATGGCAGGGCATCCTTGGCGAGGTGCTGGCGGCCGAAGGCGCCGAACGGACCGCCCATGAGGTACGCGACGCAGAGCGGAGGAAGTCGGACAGCCTCGAGCGGCTCTACGCGGAGTACGACTATCTCGCGCAGATCGCGGCAGGACTGGGCCTTCGGCAGCAGTTGGACGAACATGCCCCTGGCGCCGCACAGGAATTTGAACAATCTCCTTCGTGGGGCGCAGCTGTCGCGGCATGGCGGAAAGCCACGGCCATCAGCCGTCAGGGGACCGAGCGCATATTGAGCCAGTTCTGCGAGAAAACTAGCAGTGCCAATGATCGCTGCGCTGCCCTCAGCATGCGCTTACGCCGCTTCGTGAAAGGACGGACGACGGCGGTTGAGGAACCTCTGGTTGAAAAGCTAACCATTCCGCGCCCTGACTTAGCCGTGATGATTCAGCAGGTCAGGGAACGTATCTCCCTAAGGACGGATATCGTGAGCATGGCAGCGCTAACAGCCGATCCTGAGTGGAAACGTGCTTTGCTCGGAGCCGTCGGAGATAGCACCAGCGGCGAAACCTGGCAGCTGGTCCATGACGTTGCCGTCTTTCGCGACAGGTGGGCGTTGCCGGACTCTCCCCTCCCCCTGGGCCCGTCTCCGGCGGACTACGAGTGGGAACAACTGGCTCAGCGTGAACAACTCAACCAGGCAATCGATAACGCCCGTTCCCGTAGGACACCGCCTCGGCCCGGCACCATTTCGAGGGAATTGCAGCTTCCACAGCAGGTCGTCCTTACCAGCGCCGGGTGGCAGCTCTAAGCTGATAGAGGGGCAAGACGATGGTCGAAAATCCGGTGACGAAACCTAGAGTTGCGACAGTCGCGCTGGTATCGACCAGTGCCGGCGTCCTGATACTCCTCGTTTTCTTCCTGGCACTTTTCCCGGCCGTCAGCTTCCCTCTTTCGGTGACTGCGATTGTCGGCGGCATCTGGCTGACAGCTGCACTCCTCCTGGGCTGGCTCTGGTGGAAACGCGTCACCCGATCCCGTCAGTGGCAGGCCCATGCCGCCGACCGCTGGAGAACCTTCAACAGTGTCAAGCTGGCAAGCGGCACGACCACGGAGCTGACGCTGCTGAATGTTGATGCGACTCAACCGACCGGGTCATGGGTGACCATCTTGTGGAACCGCTTCGACCATGTGCAGCCCGCCTGGATAGAAGCGCTGCCGGAGCCCGTCTGGCCAGGATCCATCCTGCTCATCACCCCCGACCCAGCACAAGTGAAACCAGGGGCCCCATGGCCAGATGCCTACTTCATCCGCGCCGCCGACTGCTTGGCTTGGGCACCCGCCGAGGGACGGCCAGCCTAAGCTGCAGCCATTGCACATGCTGCCTTTCGACGAGCGCCTCCTTCGAATATATGTTCTAAAATAGCTTCATGATCAAGTCCGGCTCCCCTGAAGATGTCGAACGAATGATGATTCGCATGGACGCCGAAGCAAGCCGGCCCATAGACGATCCGGCGCCCATCAGAGAATTCCCGAAATACGGTAGGCCGCTTGTTTATGTCAGTGGAATCTACGGCAAAGCCGTCGGGTGGACTCACAAGTACGGCCTCGTCGAATGGCTGGATTCTTCAGGCAAGTACCACATGGGGTGGGCTCATTCCTCTGGCATCAGGCGTGTAAAGCCTGAAGAGTGGAAGGGCAGTAGTGCGCTGTAGTTGGCAACCATCTCGGCGACCCTCAGGTAATCATCTGGCAGCGCCGCGCGTGTCTAAGAAACCCACGGCACCCGGACGTGCCTAGGGTCGTGGGCATGGATAGGGACCGCTCCGGGGAGCTGAAAGGGCAGACGTCGATCAACGACCTGCTCGACGAACTTGTCGGTGCCGCACCCGTCCAACTCGCTCTGCCGATCATGGTGCAGGTCAAACCTGGACAATTCCGCCGGCTGTCATAGAGCGCCGGTCCAAAGTTTCTCAATGACGGCTGCAGGCGGATCCTTCGTTCACAAGGTGATGGCCTGGTCCAAATGAGGATCAGGCCATCACATGTCGAGCAGCAGTCGGCTACATACTTATGTCAGCCCCGCGCCGGCCCGCCTAAAGGGGGCACTGCCACGGGCCCTTTCGTAGCGATGCTGTAAGCGGGTTGGGCCGCTTCCGGCGCCGCTTCCAGCCCGGCATTAACGCCAGCTTCCGGGCCGGCTGCCGCCCGCGCAGAACGCTGATAGGCAGCTGTGCCGAAGCGAAGATCGGGGCCGATGATATCAGCCACAATGCGGCGCGCTTCACGCTTCTCCCCGTCCTTTTCGAACGCGCGGAACTCGAGTTCACCGGACACAGTGACCGGGTCGCCCTTCTTGAGGGAATTCGAGGCATTCTCAGCGAGCGCCCGGAACGCGGAGACGTTGTGAAAAACAGGGTCTCCGTCGTGCCAGGCTCCGTCTGCTCCCTGAATCCGCTGGTTCACGGCCACTCGAAGCTTGGCGTGCGCAACACCGGACTCACCGTAGGTGAGCTCGGGGTCCGCAACGAGGTTGCCGGCGATGGTGACCGGAATTTTGGTGCTCATATCTTTGCCCTTCCCTTTGCGGACGGGGCTTTCCCGTCCAACACTTTGTGGGTGCCCTATGGCCCCGAGATCTCCAGGCCACGCGACGGGCCGCCCGGTTGCTTCAAGCCCACATAGGATTCCCGGCTGTCGACTCGCGTCGATGCATCAGCAACAGGAACCTTCCCGCCAAAACCCGGAGGATTAGTGACTTCGAGGATGTCTTTGCTTGCCGCCGTGACGCGGCCCAAGACTGACTTCGCAATATCCACCCGCGAGGCTGGTTGCTTCGGAGAAGAGTCGCGCGCCGCGGCTGAATGCTCCGCTTCAATCACTGCATCAGCCCAGCCGGACAGGTAGCTTGCAGACTGTGGACCCCGGTCGATGCCATGAGCTTTGAGGATCGTGTACGCCACAGACTCGGCCTCGACTTCGGCAAGACCGCGGTGGTCCACACTGCTTCCATACAGCTTTCCCAGTCTGTCGTCGGGCCCGTGCAGCAGAACATGGCCGAGCTCGTGTGCCAGGACGGCGACGCGCTCCTCCGCGTTCAGCCAGCCCCCCACTTGAACCTGGCGCTGCGCGAAGTCGCTGAAACCGCTCGTCAGCCCGAACTGCGCATCGGTGACCTGGATCGAGAAGCCGTGCGTGCGGGCAACACGAGCCAACGACTCCCATAGATGCGGCGCGTCGAAGGCCGGGGCATCGCTCGGCCTGGGGACCAACAGCGGAGCCCCCTGAGTCTGCGAAACGTCAAAGACTGCCTGGCCGCGCCAACCCGTGATGAGGGTCTTCTTCCCCTCGTCGATAGCACCCTTGGGAAGTTTGTCACCAACAGAAATGCTCTGGCGGGTACCGTCGGGCAGCAGCATCTGCTGCACACGGGCAGTTCGAGGTGCAATGACCCACAGGGCATGCTCGCCTCGGAGGATAGTACGGCCGTGTCGTTCCCATTCCTTGTACCCTGCGACGAGCGTCGGCTCGTCCGTACCCCGCTGCGCCATCTGCATCATCAGCAGGGCAACGTTACCGCCTGAGTACCGCCACAAATTGGCTGAGGCATCGAGCAGAACCTGCCAATGTGAAGGTGACTCGACCGCCTCTTCCAGGATCGAGTGCAGGCCACCCATCAATGAGGTGATTCGCTCCTCGGGGGCCAGGCGGCGAACGCCGACGTCGGCTGCCGGAGAGCTCTGGTTAGGCAAAAAGCTTGATGGAACTTCAGGTGTAGCGGCCACGACAGCCACCCTTCATGCTTCTTGGACCGCAGCATCGTTGCGCAGACATCCGTTCATGGTTAGGCACCGCAAGAGCAACATGACTCAGAAATCAGCAGCGTGTTGATGAGCACCCTTGCGCCACTCAACAAAGTCAGGGTCATCACCAGACAGGATTCGAGGCGCAGGCTCCTTATGTGCCTGCAGCCCCACACAACCGGCCGTCCTCGTATGTATCCTCAGGCGTTCGACGGCGTGCGGGAGCCGTTCGTGGAAGGCGAGCGGGCCGAAGCCCGGGTCGTCCTGCGTGTAGGAGGCGAGCTCCGCACGGTGCAGCGCGTACAACTCAGCCACAATCTCAGAGTGACGCCACCAGCAATCGGGAACGACCGACGTCGTCAGCTGATATGTCGCGACGAGCCACCGCACCCAAGAGAAGAGGGCACCCCAGACCTCCTGGGACTGCTCCGGTGTCATGTCCCGCCAACGGCGGGACACGCTCTTGGAAGCCGCTGAAGCACCAAAAGCAGATCGAAACAGCTGCGCGGTGATCTCGTCGTCCCCGAAGGAGCCCGCGGATGGGACATCGAACTCCTCCGTCTCGTCATGGCTGCGCATCCGGCGCCCCTTCCACCTTCTGCTGACGCTCCCTGTGCCCATCGGCCAAAATTCGCTCCATCTCGGCCTTCAAGCGGCGCAGCTCCCCTGCGTCCTTACGCTTGTGCCACTCAAGCAGGTCCAGCAGGATGGGTCGAGTCCGCCGCCCGAGCATCAGCGCCGTGCCAGCAGGCAGACGCCGGATCTCGTCCAAAGCGATCACGGGACTTTCGCGTATCTGTTCGCCGTCCTGCCTGCCTGCAGAAGACCAGGACCGCGTGGTGAGGGTAAGGCTCCGCTCCCCCAGCAGACCGGCAAGGGAGCGCAGGTCGCGTTCGTCAGACCCGCCGCCAAAAATGACCTTGATGATCGCGGAGTCCCAAATTGTTGATGCCTCATCGATCGACCACCCCGAGCGGGCCTGGGACAACGACTGCAAAACGACGAGGGTCGAGATCCCGATGCCGCCGCCGTCGGACAGCGCCACAGGCAGCCCGGGCCAAGGGGCGAGATTGGCGATCTCGTCCAGGATCAAGGAAAGCGGTGGCTCAAGCCGCCCGCCTGGTGACACGAAGGCCATCTCACGGGCTGCATTGTCGATGTCGTCGATCAGCGCGGACAAGTACGGCCCCGCCGCAGCGGCTCCGGCCCTAGTGCCGATCAGGTACAGGGTTCCCCGCTCCCTGATGAAGGCTTTCGGATCGAACTCCTCAGAGGCATCCTGCGGATTAAGCGCGCCCAGCACCTTCGGTGAGGACAGAGGTGCCACCGCCGCCGAAACCCCAATCCACGAGTTCGACGTATTCCGCGGATCGTCCTCCAGGATCCCCATCAGGTCGGCCTGCCAGCCCAGCGCGGCACCGGGCCTGCCCAGCACCTCGAGCGCCTCCCGCGCCAGGACCGGACTGGATGACCAGCGCCGGAATGCCGCCACTCCCTCGCCGCACAGCGCCGCAGCGTGAAGAAGACATTGAAGGACGATCAGCGAGCGCTTCTGCCACGCTGCGTTCTCGCCCTTCATCTCGGTGTCCGCGGTAATGACCAATGCCCGCCGGGTCGCAATGTCCGGGTCTTCGCAGCCGCGCACAGGCGACCAACGAAGCGACGTCGGAATCCCCGACATACCCTGCGGGTCAAAGACTGTCACGGGTCGCCCACCGGAGGCCCGCGCCTTCATCGTCACCACCAGGTTGTCGGCACGCGTGGATGTCGTGACGACCGCACCGGGCGCATCAAGAATGGCGTTGATGACGACGTACAAGCCCTTGCCGGATCGCGGGGCACCCTGGATCACCATCGACTCCTCCGTGGAGACATGAACGGTGACGCCGCGGGAGCGGCCCAGCGTCCACGACACGTCCTGCACAGTAGGGTTCACAAGTCCGGGCCGGGTGAACTTCCCCCGTTTCCGCACAGCCCTCGCCCCGAAATCGTGGAGGATCTCGGCGCGGCGGGCCACGCCGTCGCGGTTCAGGATGTCCTGTCGCAGCCACCCTCCGGACTGCTTCCACCGCCGCCAGGCAACAATGGCACCAACGGTGAGCGCACCCAGCAGAAGCAGCGTCGGGGCCAAGACCCACCAAACAGCGCCTGTGCGGACTACACAGCCGGAGCGCGGCGCCACTATCCAGTCCATCCGATTAGCGAAGAGTCCGACGGCGGCCGACGGGTTGAAAGGCGACGGCGGTGTAGCGCCGCATCGCCACGACACGACCACGTGACCGGCAGCTTGGACGGCCGCGCAAAGGCACACGTAGGCCGCCGCGCCAATGAGCCCAGCTGTGACCAGCGGGTTGTCGCTTGCAGCCCGCGCGCTGCCCGGCCGCCTCACAGCATCCTGTCGTCAGTGCCGAATACGGCAAGCTCGTCCGTGGTCACGCGGTTCGCGACGATGAAGGAGCGGTTTCCTACTTTCCAGAGCCCGACGCCCTTCGGGAGATTCTCGACGTGCTCGCACTCAGCTTCGGTCAGGCCGAGAGCCTCTTTGGTCAGGCGCATTGCGTCGTGTTTCTGGCGGTAGATGATCCTGGTGTCAGCCTCAGTCAGCAGACCCAGTGCCTTCTGCCTGTGTCCGCTGGTGCTGTCGCCGATCTCGTTGAGGTCCGCCACCTTGTGCATGATGAGCAGGTTCGCGATCCCATACGTTCTGGCGAGCCGCCACTGTTCGCTCATCTTCGCCAACATGTAGGGATCGGCGAGCATCCGCCACCCCTCGTCGTACACCACAAGCCGCTTCCCGCCGTCGGGGTTCGTGATGGCCGCTTCCAGCCAGGTGGCACCGCAGGCGGCGGCCAGCGAGAGTGCCTGCTCCGATGCCCCGATCAGAGCCGACGTGTCCATCACCATCATGGGCGCGTCGGCGTCGAAGGCGACGGTAGACGGCGCATCGAACATTCCTTCAAGGTCGCCGGACACGGTCCGCCGCAGGGAGTGGCTGACGGCAGTCCCGCCCTCTACGCCGACCAGAGCGGTCATCTCCTTTGACGGTTTGAGCAAGTGGTCCAGCACCATGGGCAGCGTGGGGTTCGAGTTCTCCGACATGGTCTCCATGAGGGCGATGTCCAAGGCTGTGTGCTCCACCGGGCGCAGGGGCGTGCCCTGCCGCATGAGGGAGACCAGTGCCACCAGGAGATAACGACGGCGTTGCCTCACCACTGCTTGCCACTGCGCCTCGGTGAGGGCGCTGGGGCGGGGACCGGCGTCGAGAGGATTAACCCGTGCGGGACGGCCGGGGCCAACGGAGATGACCTTTCCGCCCACGGCTTTGGCGACGGCGACCCACTCACCTTTGGGATCGGACGCAACGGCTGCCTTCCGCCCCAAGGTGATTGACCGTGCCACCAGGGACTTGCCGCACATCGACTTACCGGTGCCAACGGTCCCGATCACGACAATGGACGGGCCGCTGATGATCCCTTTGTCGTAGAGGATCCAAGGGTCGTAGGAGAAGGCCCCGGACCCGAAAACATCGGTGCCGATGTAGGTTCCTTCGTGGCCCAGGCCGGACTCGGTGAGGAAGGGGTAGGCGGCGGCGAACGTCATGGTGGAGGCGCGGTGCGGGGCTGGACGCAGTCGGTGTGGTCCCCGCAGGGAGTTCGGCTCCCTGCTGCCCCAGTCGCCCGGGAGTCGAAGAGCCGCAAGGTCAATCCTTTTGTCGGCGAGCGCTGTATTAGTCCTTGTGCCCTCGGGTGGCGCGGTCCGCCGTCGTACTTTCCGCTCCCACCAGCCCTTGCCGGACGGAAGATACTCGAAGCTTTTCGTTCCCTTAGTCACCGCAGCCCCCTTCCGAGAGGCAGGCCGCCGGCGACAAACGCGGCCCACTGCTGTCCGTAGAGAAGGCGCAGTTCAACGAACGCCCCCGCGGCAGCGGACTCCAGTTCCTGCCGATGCCGAGCGAGGTCCTCCAACGAGGTCGCGGTAACGGTAATGTAAGCCGCCGGCCGGACGTCGCCGTGACCGGCGACGATCTCTTCCTCCCGCTGGATCACTTCCTCTTCCTCGGCCTTTTGCTCGCGGGTGAGGGGTCTGTCGAAGCGGGCGTTGATGCGCCGGCGGGTCTCATGCGCTTCCTGGGCCGAACGGATGTCGCGCAGAGCCTCCGCTGTGGGCACCGCTCGGATGACTTCCGTGAAGGTGTGGCGGAACTCGCCGACGTAGATCAGGGGATGCAGGAATCCGGGAAAGACTTTCTGCCGCGGCCATTCGGCGACCCAGAAGGTCTGGTGGAACCCGCTGTCGGTGCGCAGGTAGGTCCAGTGTTCCTCCACGGCCATGGGGCCATGACCGTGGAGGTTGTCTGTCTCCTTGTTTGCCGCGAGGTCCGACGGCGGTGCTGCCGCCACCGCGGTCTTGGCAGCGGGCAAAGTTGCGGGATCGAAAGCACCTCGAATGGTGCCGAGCAGTCCGGTTTCGCCGACCCATTCCTCCACGTTCACACTGTGAGTGCCCAATGACGTTGTCATGGCCTCGACTTCCAGCCGCAGGACGCGCTCCAGGCCAGTCAGTCCACCGCCGCACTCTTTGATCCGCCGTCGAGCCCTGCTCGTATCCAGGACAACCGCCACTAGGAGTTCGTGGCTCATGGTTGACCCGGCTGCGCCCAGCAAGTCCTCATACGCGCGTTGTCCCCACGTCGACTTCTCTCCGCCACCCTGGGCAGGTATGGCGTTGCCTCTATAGAATTCCCAGAGCGCCGACGACGGATACGGCACGGTGTAATCCTGGACCGCGATTCTGGCCACGCCTGGTCGTTGAGCCATGCCGGCTTGAACACGCGACCACGCTTGAACAGCCCACGCTTTGTCATCCGCATCCAAGAGCGCAAAGGATCGCGTGCTGCAGCGCAGCAGCGCGATTGCTTCCCGACCGTGGCGGTCAACGATAAAGCATTCACCGCCCGCCGTTGTACGGATCTCCAGATTGCCTAGACCGCCAGGGAGAGCGAGGCGGCCGGCAAGTTGCGGAGCGGCAGGTTTTGCGAGGAAACGCGTCTGCCCTGCCGCTGCCCGATAGAAGAACAGGACTATTTGTTTCGCCCACACAGGATAAGGGATGCGGGAATACTGGAGGAGTCCGAGCAGCATCAGCCCGAGCCACATGGGCCCGGAGGTGAACAGCCCGGCTGGCCCACCACTTGCAGATGCCACGATGGCAACGGCCCCTCCCCCGGCGACCATCAGCAATTGGTACCACTTGAGCCCGAGGAAAAATCCCCGGCGCTCGTACCTGGGGAACTTGACGGCCTCGAGGGCGCGTGCGTCTTCAGACATGGGAATTACCTCCATTCGGAGGGTCGATTCTTGGTGGGTGAGGTTTCGGGGACCGGACCCTTGAAGGGCCGGGTGCGCTGGCGTTGGGATGCGCTCGCGGTTCGGTCTCCCTGAGTGGGACCTGCCGTGCAGATGCTGGGGCAGAGTCGCTTTGTTCGTGAGGGTTCACACGCGCGAAGCCGTGTGACTCTGGTGAATGCAGGGCATTGGGTGTGGCAGTGGAGGATCCTCTGTTCAGTGCCAGCTGTCGTCCACCGGCATCGCCCGAAGATGCTCCGGATCGGGCCGGCGCCAACACTTGTGTCGGGAAGAGGTTGCGGCTTGAGCTAATAGGTCTTGTCATTGCCGAGCGACTGACCATGTTCGCGAGCGTGAGTTTTCCCCCGGTCTGCCTGCTGAGCTGGCGAGCCGCCACACTGCTGCTGCGGGACAGGATGTGCCCGCCTCCTGCAGTTTGAGCCGCTGCTGCCAGCTCCCCTCCCGCAAAGCTCACCAAGCGCAAAGCCATCAAGGGCGCGCCGCAGGCGAGGACCATGCCCACCGCGCCGGCTGCCAAACCGGCAAAGGACTTGGACTCAGCAAAGAGCTTCACCGCGACCGCCAGGACCGTTCCTGCCAGAGGCTTAGCCAGAACCAAGGCAATGACCACCTCACACCAGCGTCGAGCCCAGGACTTTGTCTTGTCCCAAGGCAGCAGCATAAGGGCAACCGGGGCTACGGCGGCCAAGACGACGAGCGCGAAGGAGCGGAAGATCATGGAGCACATCAGGATGAAGGCAAGGATCCAGACGACAATGACGGCCATCACGGTAACCACGACGGCACCAGGCGCGCCACCTGTCGTCCCAGGCGCAAGTGAGACCAAGTTCCATTCCCGACCACTTCCTTCTGGTGCGCGTTCAAAGCCGAAAAGCCTCATGAACACCAGGTATGGATCCGAACCAAGCGATTCCAGGACGGCGGCTGAGGCTAAGTCACTCGCCCTAGTCAGTTGCCGGACAAGGTAGACAGCAGCCCCGACCAATGGAATGGCGGCGGCTCCGCCAAGCATCGCGCGACCGATCCGTCTGGGCTGCTGGCTCACGAGGCCCGACAGGATCTGAAGGATCATCACGACGACCAGCGGCGTCAGCATGACAACCACCCACCAGTTCGTCAGCCCTTGGATAGAGAGCCACTGGGAGTCATCGATATCCGACACCGTGAAGGCACCCGTGATGAAGGCCCAGAGCCAGGAGGCCATGTTTTGGAGGATGTTGGCGAAGAGCGACGTGACGGCACCAAGTGCGTTGTCGTTTGCCTGTGAGACCAGGCCGCAGCCGGGTGGCCACCATCCATTGAGGTCGCACTCAACAGGCATGAGTTAGAACCCGAGAGGGAACGCCGTCTGCGACCAGAGGATGTAGCCGTTGATGCCGCCGAGGATGGCAGCCACCGGACCGGTCCAAAGGAGGATCACGCCTCCGCCGGAGGCAAGGCGGGATGACTGGCTAAGCTTGCCGGCCAAGAGCATCGCGGCACCGATGATGGCCACGATGGCAATGATGATGAAAGCGCCGACGAGAATGCCGCCGCCGATCTGTTTGAGCGATTCCAGGAAGGGAAAGCTCGCGTTCGGGGTGATCCCCGGGTCCACCGCTGCGAAAAACATGGGTGCTCCGTCCGTCGTATTCCATGGAGTGAGCAGATGAGCTCACGGGTTCATGGAACCAGCGGGAGAAAGCGACATGACCTCTTTCCATAACCATCGGCAGAGCCTTGGTCACGACATCACGACGGAGCAGTAAGAACGTCTCACAACCCATCCTTTCTGAGACCGCAAGGATTGGCTCTAGTCCACCTCAGCGACAGCGCGCGATTCTAGGTCCCCCTGGCGGCTAGTGAGGACCGGTACCCGGCCTGTAGGCCATGACAGAAAGACCCCTCCTGCTCGCCCAGGATCATTTCCCAGGCGGCGAGAGGGGCCTTTTTGTATTTGTCAGGAGGTACGCACTACTCCGCTTAGGCGTGGTACGGATGCGTCTGCTTACCCGCGATCGACTCCGGATCATCAAGGTCGAGGGCTTTCAAGGTCCCGTACTCTTTTCGCTGCCAGAACTGCCCGGCGCCATCCGTGAACTGAAGCTCTGCTTCGCGCACCATGCCGTCCCCGAAAGGGACAGTTTCCTCTTCGCGTTTGCCGTGAGCTTCAATGGTCGTCCAGATGCCAAAGATAAATGGAGGTGGCGTCTCCTTGCCTTTCACCGCGATTGTTCGGCCCACGACCGCAACTCTAGATATTGACTCGTCCCCGCCGTTGTGGACGGTCCAGCGGCATTTGCGGTCGCCCGTTTCGTCGATGAACCTCTGACTGCTCACTGAAACCCGGGCTGCAAGCCTGCGCTTCTGTGCCTCAGCCTCGGCATCTTGTTGCTCCCGGAAGCGTGCGCGATCCTGGGAGGCCTCCAGGCGCTCCACCTTGAGCCTTTTGCCGTCGCGCAGTCCGAAACCCAGAGCTACTCCGACGGCAGCAATTGTCCCCAGGGCCGCAAACCAGTCCGCCCACGATCCCCAGTCCTGCTGAGTGGCCCAAGCTTGTATCTCCATGCCAAGAGAATAACCATTCTTGCCTCCCCCGCGCCGATTTGCCGTACCGATAGCAAAGTATCTAATCTTGATGGGTGAAAAGCGGTTCCCCCAGCCGCCTAGACACGATCCCAGTGCCGGAGAGCGAGACCACCGGCGCACATAAAAGCCCCTCCGGCGGCGAGCCACCCCCCAATGGCTCCCCGGAGGGGCTTTTTTGCGTTTCCCCAGATGGAGCCTAGCGCTCTAGCATGACCATCCCTATCCGGTCCGGATCGTCGGGGCCGACCATCCGCAAGGAGCCGAACTCCATACGCTGCCAGCGTTGCCCAGCCCCGTCGATAAACTGCACTTCACCCTCGCGCATTTTCAAGGCGCCGTATACCTGAGTCACTTTGGTTCGCTCGCCATGAGCCTCGATACTGGGCCATGTGTGGCTCAACTCCACATCGGGTTTTTCCTGGCTCCCGTTGCGCGGTGGAGGACGGCGGACGACGGATACCATCGAGATAGGTTCGTCCCCGCCGTTGTGGACGGTCCACCTGATGAACTTCTCTGCCCCCTCGTGAAACGGCTTGACCACTAGCGTGACCTTCGCCGCGAGGCGCCTCTTTCGCTCCTCGGCCTCCGCCTCCTGCTGTTCACGGAACAAGGCCCGCTCCTTTGCGGCCTCATCGCGGTCTTCCTTCGCCTCACAGCGCTCCTCCTTGAGACGCTCGGCGTCCCGGTGCGCCAAGCGAAGCGCCACGACCACCGCAGAGATAGTGCCAATTGCCGCGAGCCAGTCCGGAATAGTGCCCCAGTCCGGCGACGTGAAAAGGGCGCTAACGTCCCTACCGACCCCGTTTAGATTCATTGTCACGCTTCTCCTTTTCGATCTCTTCCGCGACTGCGCGCAACGCCAAATGCGCCTCGATCGAGTGCTTCAGGTAGTCAGGCGTCTTCTCGTCCGCCAGTGTCGCCTGTATCTCTTCCGGAGATATATCAACAATCCTGGCCCAGCTCTTCGGAATCCTCTCCGCCCCAATTGCCCCGATCAAAGCCGTCGCCTCGGCGCCCATGTCGCTGCTGATTTGCGGGTCGGTATGACCGCCCCGCGTGAGGTTCTGGGTTAGCCGCAACAACGCTTCCAACTCGAACATGAGATGTGCCTGCTTCAGGGCGCTCCGACGGTCCTCGTCGGCGATCCGCCGAGCGTTCTTACGGTCCAGCGCGGAGACGACCAAGGCGACTATCGCAGCCGCTACTGCGGCGACTACGGCGGCTACCTGCACCCAAAGGGCGATTTCTTCTTTCGTCATTAGTCCAACTTACTGGCCGGGACCGACAACACCCGGGCTCGCCGAACTGGACCTTCTGTTGCGTTCCAAGGTCCGTACAATCAGCTAACCAGAGAGGTAGAGTCCCCCTGACAACTGATTCATTGTTTGGGGGAAATCATCAAGAAGCTAATCGCACCATTGGCCCTGTCTGCTCTTCTCCTCACTGCTTGTGGCAGCGGCACGTCTGCCGCTCCGGCGACCAAGAGCCCGACACCAGCGCCGTCCGCCGATAAGTACGCGCAGACCTGGAGTAAGAGCTACTCGAAGACGACATGCACAGACTGGCTCAAAACGATGACTCCTGCGCAGCAATTCGCGGCCGCCGCCGACATACTCGCCAGCGGCCGGAACAAAATCGACAAGGGCACCGGGATGCCTTCAGATTCACTTGTTAAGGACTTTCAAACGGCAACCACTGAGTACTGCACCATTCCCAGCATGACGCTGACGGACGCAACCTACGCCGTCTACATGGACGGCAAAAAATACCGGCCGTGACCTGCCGTCGTTCAAAGCACCAAGAGCAAAGGCGCCTCTTCTGCATTTGCTATATGCCAGGAGCGTGTCCCTACGGCGTCACAACCCTAACGCCGACAAGAATCAAGATAACGAATAAGATCCGAACTTAGGAATTTCATGGCTCGCTTGGCTAAAACGCTTCCGAAACTAACATCCGATTGGGCTACTGAGCGGAATAGCGCCAAGGGGTGGCCAAAGTTCCTTGATTCCGTCAGCGTGAGCGGTATCAGGGGATGGTCCGGACAGAAGGTTGAATTTCGCTTCCCGGTTGTCGCAATAGCAGGAGAGAACGGAGCAGGTAAGAGCACTATCCTGAAAGCGGCCGCCGCTGCTTACTCCGCAGATCCATCGGCGGCGAAGACGCTTGCACAGACCTTTTCTCCGGACGATTTTTTCCCGACCACGCCGTGGGAGGTCGTCAGCAATGCCAAATTGATGTACCAGGCGAGGCAAGGCACGAATACCGATATATATTCTGTCGGCAAGGTCACAAGTAGGTGGCGCGGAATGCCAGAACGCCCAAAACGCCCGGTTTTCTTCTTGGACATCTCTCGGACCCAGCCCATCGACACACTGATCGGGTACGGCCGAATTGCGATGACCAAAATGGCCGATAAAAACTTCTCGGCGTCTATCGATAAAGAGTACCTTGGCGTCCTTTCGAGAGTCCTAGACCGGACCTACGACAGTGGCGAGATCGTCCAAAACAATAACAAGCAGGTGGGAGTGCTCAGCAGGGACGGCCGCAAGTACTCCAACTTCCATCAGGGCGCTGGCGAAGATGCAACTGCTGACCTCGTAGCATTGCTCCAGAACGCCCCCCGCCACTCACTCGTTATCATCGACGAGGTAGAAGCCTCGCTTCATCCCCGCGCACAGCGCCGACTCATGACCGAGCTAATCGAGTTGGCACAAAAGAATCGTCTCCAGATCATCGTTTCCACTCATTCTCAGTACGTCCTTGAACAACTGCCGCCTGAAGCAAGGCTAGTTTTAACGACTGATGAACAAGGCGTCAAAGAAGTGATCTACGGCGCGACCACGGAACTGGCACTATCCCTCATGGACGACGAAGCACATCCCGAACTGATCGTCTATTGCGAAGATGAAAAAGCCGAATACCTTATCCAGCGTTTCATTGCTTTCACGGACGTGGACTCCCTCAAGCGAATCATGGTGATAATCGCAGGCCCAGCCAGTTCAGTGAAAACCCTTGGCCGAATGGCTGAACAGGGGCGCCTTCCGGGGCTGGTCATCGGCGTCCTCGACGGCGATCAGGCTACGAGTGATGGCTGCGTTCTGATCCCTGGCGGGGCGGCACCGGAGAGGGCAGTATACGAAGGATTGACCGTCGACGGCTGGCGGATCGTGGCCGAACGACTCGGGGTAAGGGAAGGAGACCTCGCGGACGGCTGGGACCACGCCCAGCGAATTCCAGAAAAACACCATGTTTGGACAGAACGGATAGCGGACAAACTACCTGCTCACATCCGAAAGTCACGGATCTGGGAATCCGCTTGCGACGTCTGGATCGAAGACATGCTCGACGAACAAACTCGAAAGGCCTTCGTGGAGGAACTCCTGGCGGCTCTGCCTCCAGTTAGTCGCAACGAGTAACGAAGAAAGCCCCATGTGTCTTTTATGTGACATTGGCTGGCCGATGTCCGCCGCAACCTCCACCGTTATGCGGCGCATCGCACTGTCGAAAACTACCGCTGCCGCCAGCAAGGGTTGCACCTCCCGGAAGTCCGGGCTGCACCGAGGACGACAAAGGCAATCGAAACAGCTGCCATGGAAGTTGTTCTGCCCTGAAATCGAGCTGGGTTAAGTTGCCCGTCGGTATGTGTTCGGTTCAGGCATTCAATAACAAGTCTCAGCGATAGGCGGCACGCCGCAGGTGAGCGGCGTACTAATGGCACTAGAAGAGTTCTTCAGGCTCCAACAGATCGAAATAGGCAGCACCAGGGTTCCAGCTCACGGGATGCAGCAATGTCCCTACCGCCGGGTTCAGAGCGCTCCACATCATGCCGTCGCCCGCGTAGATGCCGACGTGTCCCCAGTTATCAGGCCCCTGAGGATTTTGAACCACGAGATCGCCTGGTTGGGGATCCTCTGTTCGGACACCAACTCGCCACTGTTCTACTCGCGGCAGCTCGATTCCGGCTTGCCTGTAGATCCACTGCACATAGCCGGAACAGTCCCAGGCTTTGAAGGCAGTGCCGCCCCACACATATCTTCCGCCCAAACCTTCCTGCGTGAACCTCAGAATGTTCTGACGCAGCTGGCTCAAGTTGCGCGAAGATGCCAGGGGCCAGGTCGTCGGCGCCGAATCCGCACAGGAAGCGGGAGCAGTGCCACCCTCAAGTGCAGCAACGATTGCCGTGGCCGCCGGCTCCCAACGCGCATACAGTTCAGGAAAAGCAGATACCTGGACTGCTTGAGCCGCCAGACCTTTGTCCATTGTCTGCCAACCGGGAATGTCCAGCAGTCCTCGAGGACTCCCCTGATTCGGTCCAGACGGCCCGCCGTAGAAGGCACGCGCGTTATAGGAGGCATTCATAAGCTGCTCAACTGTCCCCCAGCCCGCCGCCGGACGCTGTTGGGCCGAACCGATCGAGTCGTGGTCACGTCCAACGCCGTCATTGGGGAAATGCATGGACGCCGGCTCGCTGGGGTTCGCGAGCATGCGCAGACTCGACTCCTGCAGCGCCATCATGATGGCGATGACCTGCCCGGAGCGCGATATTCCAAGCTGCTTGCCGACCGCGATGTATGTCCGTGCAACGCTCTCCTGCCGAGGCGTCAGCTCGTAGAGCAAGCCCCCAGCGTTCCGAACTTCCAAGCCGGCACCAGTGACGGTAGGGTCAGTGGCCACCTCAGTGCCCGCGTGTGCACAAGAAATTGCGGATTGGCGCGCCGTACCAGTTAGCGCCGCCACGCCTCCGGCAAATGCCATCGCACCAACAAGCAGAGCCAGGGAAGCGGCCGCCGCTACGACCTTCACCAATGCCCGGCGCCGCAGGAGGCCTGCGACGGCCACCAGTCCAGTCACTAGTAGACGATTCTCTCTGCGGTCGCATAGAAGGCAACTATGGCGCAGCGCCCAGATGGAGCGGTGGTGGCAGGAGGACAGTTGACCATCACCGTGACGGGTGCGGCATAGGCACTTCTGCCGCTGCTGGACTCGTCCACAACTTGCACCTTCACCGTGCACACGTGAAGGCCCTTCCAAGGGGCCGGATACTCCTGCACTTTGGCTAACTCGAGATCGCAGCGCAGGGACTCAGCGGTGCCGCTTCGGCGAGCGGACTGGTCTGCCAGGGTGGCGAACGTCCCCGCTGTCACGCCTGTCCCTTCAAACTCTCGAACCAGCACGGATAAGGGATTCGATCCATCAGGCAGCAACTCCCACCACGATCGCACCTTGGAATATACATCCGAGTACGACGACGAACGGCTGTCCCAGCTATAGATTCCCTGCGCCGCCGCAACAGCGAGGGCCCGGTAATCACGGGTACGTGACAGAACATCAGGCGTTGCCTCCGCCGTAACGATCGCCTCGTCAGGAACACCGGACCTACTGCCTGGTGCAGTGGATGTGCCTGATGGCTTCGCCGTTGAAGGCGCCGTTCCGGACGTGGTCGGCGGGACCGGTCCCCTGGTGCCATCGGCAGGCCAAAGCAGGAAGACTCCACTAATCATGAGTAGGGCAATCACCCCTGCTGCCAGCCACTCGCGGCGGCCAACTCTACGGGACCAATTCATAGCCAACTCCGTTGAACGACAACCATGACCTAAAGAGCCGGTCTGTTCACTTCGTGCTGAAGCACGCGCCAGGCTGCCTGGTACAACTGCCGGGCAAACCCGATATTCACCGCGATGTACCTCTCGGTGACGCCGAGCTCACAGGCTAGAGCAGCCATCTGAACGGACCTATCCACTCCTCGCAGGCCCGGACGAACTATGGTCTCGGCGACGCTACGAAGGACGTTTGTGGGAAGGCAGTTGGCGGCGCACCGGCAGAGATCGTCGACGCCCAATCCGGGTTCGGGGCGGCAGTTCAATGCCGTGTAGATTGTTTTAGCCGTCTGCCGAACGACGGTTACGGCATGCCATCGACGCCGGTCCTCAGGAGACGGAGGTCCGTAATGCCTCGGCCCTGTGAGGCTGGATACGGCTAGCCTCCAGGTGTCCTCACTGACGCTGCGCTGGACCAGGCCCAGCATGGCGTGTGCCCAGGCTTGATCAACATAGTTGTCGACGTCGTTTCCTGCCGGCCCAGCATGGACGACAGCAAGAAGCTCCGGTGAGCTTTCCGTCGTCGTGAAGTCGACAAGCAAGGGCAACGTTTGATGGCTAAGCTCCCGCCGGATATGGGCAGCGCAGATCTTGTTGCAGACACCCTGGACCCACGCTTCAAACGGGATGCCGGGCAGTTCTCGGTAGCGTCCCCGCGCAACTCCGTCCCAAACGGCCACCCGGATGTCCTGCAGGACGTCGTCGACATCGCAGGATCGCCCAATCCGCGCGAGCCGAGAAACGACGTAGCGGTGCACCCCATCAACCGCGACCATGATGCGGTCGATCTGGATGACGGGTTCTCCCGGCGGCGGTGCGCATCGCAATGAGACGTCAACATCAGCGACCGTCTCTGATCCCTTTGTAGATTGATACGCCTTGGCTTCGATTTCCATGGCTTCACCGCTTTGACTGTTCAGATCGAGTAGTTCTCAGAGTCGCGCAATCGGCCACCCCAGTTAGTGGATCAGGAGATCCAACAACGGTCAAAAGAAGGTATAGGAATTATTGTCGAAGATAACTAAAGTATCGTCAAGAGTGCTGTTCTTACTTTTTGCGCTACCTTCGGGAAGAATGGCGGTATGCCGAGAATTACGCAGCCTCACGACGCCGCCTGGTCGGCCGACGTCGAGGCTGCCGTCGCAACATTCGGCAACCGGGCGCGAAACGAAATTCTTCGATTCCTCACGGCCAGTGGGCCTGCGACGCGCGGAGATATCGTCGCTGCTGTCAGCGCTGGTGATCCCAGTGTGGCCAAGCATCTGGCCGCGCTCGAAGAGGCAGGTGTGGTGATGGTCGACGTCGAGCCTGGACGTAGACACGGACGGTCACCGCGGTATTCGGCGAACCCTGTCCGGATTAAGGAACTGCTAGACGCTCACCTTAAGTACTTGCTGGAACAGTAACCGCAGCGGGTTGGAAAGATGAGCCCGACGATTAGTCGGGACGCTCCGGCGCCTCATCCGCGCGCAACTGCGGACTGGCCTCGGCCCCCTCCCCTTCTGGCCGACGGCTGATGTCCCTATTCAAGTACTCTGTGATCGCCCGAAGTGTCTCGGGCGACACGTCACCAAGGGTCCGCGCCGCGAACGTCTTCACCCTCGCAGCGCGGAGAGATTTCACGAACTCAAGCTGGGAATCAATGCGCTCGGGCAAATCTGAAGCGTCGCTGCCCATCAGATAATCCGGATCCACATTGAAGATGTCGCACAGGGCGCCTAGTAGCGCGGGGTCGCTCACCAGCCTGCCTGTGCCGTCTTTCATGTAGAACCAGCGGGCTCTGGAAAGCTTAATGCCCTTCTCCGCCAGCTTCTGCTGGACTTCGCGGAACGTGACAGGTTGTCCTCGCTCTGCAACGACGACGTCGAGCAGCAGGTTGAGGCGGCGTGCAAGTTCGGCTTGGGGGGACAGTTCCGCGCCTACGAGACCTTCCTCGTCTCCAGACACGATTCACCTCCCAGGCCAGACATGACTATTGTCAGCAAGTCACTAACTGTTGCCCAGTATTGCCTTGGCCAAGTCCACATGCAATAAGCGGAGCTTCGTCCTTCCATCCGTATGTGAATGAGCGTATCGTTCTGCTGTAGACCCGTCTACAGCGGGCCACAAGAGATTCCCTCGTCACCTGGTGGTCTCCATGGCGAACATCTTGATGAACCGGACGCGAAGCCGCCTTATTCGCTATTTGATCATCCATGGCCCGGCGACCTGCCGTGAGGTCGCTGCAGCCCTCGCCCTGTCCGCTTCCTCTGTTCGCAAACACCTCAACCTTCTATGCGAGGCAGGCGTAGTCATCCTCGGGTCGGGAACATATGAGGCGCGGCCGGATGAGGTCGAGGGGAAACTTGCGGATCTTGCGGCCACGTTTCAGTCGGCGGGCAGCGACCTCAGGAAGCGCCTAACGGACGACTCCCACTTCTCGGTATCGGCATTCCACTCGAGAGAATGCCCCGGAACATCGAAGGGAACCAACTGAACGAGGTCGGGTCGTAGCTCGGCGAATCGTTCAGAGACTGCCACCGGCGTCGATCTGTCGTTGATCCCATGCAATATGAGGGTCGGCGTGCTGAGGTCACCAGCGCGTGTTACCCAGTCCAGCGCGGAGAGGTCAATGGATTGGCTGAGGCCTGTGACCCAGCGGCCTGCATCCGAGCCTAACAATCTCAGCCCAACCCTGGCGACAACTTCAGGCAATCCGCTGGCACTCCCATTAGACGTCAGCGTCTCGGCCCAATCCAGGACGGGAGCCACGATCACCAGGCCGATGATCCGATTAGAGTGTGCTGAGAGATTTGCTGCACGCAGAGCCATGGAACCGCCCAGAGACCATCCAAACAATACGAGCCGCTCGGCGCCATGGTCCACGGCATACCTAATGGCTGCTTCGACATCCAACCATTCATTCTGGCTCAATAAGTACCGGGAATCGTTCGACGGCGGCGCTTCGCCGTCGTTCCGGAACGACACGACCAGCGATGTGATGCCGAGTCTGCTCGCAACAGGAACACCGCGAAGGGCGCCGGCCCGTTTTCCACCCATTCCATGCGCGTGGATGGCCCATGTCGAAGACACCGGACCGGCAGCCGTGGGCGCGAATTTCCATGCAGGCGCCATGCCGCCGTCGACCTGAATCTCCACGTCCTCAAAAGGCAGGCCCAGTTGCTCTGGTTTGGAGTACGTGTACCCGCTCCAGATACCGGCGGTAGCAGCGTGTAGGTCACCGGAGTCGACTCGCTCCACGAGACGAGTCACCGCTTCCGCCCTGGTGTCCTCGGCAATTACAGCCCCTATGCAGGCGTGGCCCTTGCCGTTGCCGAACCACAAGCTGTAGCGGCCCGGCGCTCTCGTTAATGGGGTCGCTGGTAGTTCAATCCTCAGGGATCCATCCTCGCCGGAGAAGACTTGCCTGATGGAAAGATCCTCCCGTCGAGTAGTGCTCGGCACCACCACCCGGCGCGCAAAGTAAGCGGCACCGAGGAATGCTATTGAAGATGCACATGCAGCTATAAGGGCTAGTGGGCCCAGCACTTTAGGAGCCTTCATCTTCGCTCCTGACATGCTCGTCAATGACCTCCCTGAGCCGCACCAGCGTCTCAGGGAGCAACTCCTGCAATTGCCTTGCTGCGAAATTTTTCACGCGCGCCTCTCGCATCGACCTGAGGAGATTGAGTTGGGCTTCCACTAGTTCGGGTATCTCTGTTGAGTCGTCCAGAAGGTACCGGCGATCCACGCCGAAGAATGCCGCGAGGTTCTGCAGCAGATCCTTGTCCATAGCCAGGGAGCTATCACCGCTGCGCATGTAGGCCCACCTTGACCGCGACAACGGCGTGCCATGTTGAGACATCGCTTCACTGACTTCCCTGTAGGACAAGGGCCCTGTTCCTCGGGACTCATACAAATCCAGCAAGAGATTGATCTTGCGAGCGAGTCTGGCCTGCGGCGACTCCGGGGGTTCTACGGCATCATCTGCCACTTGGGTTCTTCCCCCTCCCCCATCGCGCCATGCCCAATCGAGCACCCTGCGTGTCCCTATGGGAAGCGAGATAGGTCTCGGTTCGAGTCAATGTTCGAAAATCAGCTTCATCCAGCAACATAGCAGCAGCGGGATCCATCAGGAGAGCATCCTCGATCTCGACGAGCATCCGATGAAGCCTCCGCGTCTCTGGGTCTCCGCCCTCGATGACACCAGCTGGCGTCGCCAGGCGTCCATCCTTGCGGGTAGCTGTCGCTTTCTCCCAAGTCGATGAGAGGTCTTTGAGTAAGCCAGCTTGAGTCCTCTGTTGCGTTCGTTGAACGATCCGGCGCGCTACTGGTGGCAGGGCCAGTCCGGCACACAGAAACAACATCGCCAGGACAAAACTGGTGTCGTAGATAGCCGCCAACTGCTGCATGGTCGACTGGTCTCCGAGAAGATGGGCTAGGTCCATTCCCAAGACTGAGAACACTACGACGAGAGCCAGGAAGCAGCCAATGCCGATAAGGGTGAAGGCGACGCGAAAGTAGGAAGTGGCCATCCGCCGTCGGAATCTAAAGCACACGTATCCGGTGACGCCGACTACCACCCCGATATAGACAAACTGGATGGCGGAATAGAGTGCGGCAGCCTGCTGGTCGCCGTAATCCAGCATGAATCTCGTTGAGGACGCGGGTGCTTCGATGCGGAGGAATGCAAGGACCAGCCCCACGGAGACCAGACCCAAAATTAGGAGGCCGCGACGGTCTCTGCGCACAGGTGCATCGTTAAGCTCTGCGGCCCGGAGGATCGCCTGGGAAAGGAAGTAGATTCCCACGACCATCAAAATATTCGCGAGAAGATCCAGGAGGTTGTGGCCGCCGAGGGCTCGATCACCCGCGAGATAAATTGGATCGACATTCAAGGAGAGCGCGGTTGCAATTGCAACCGCGGCAACGAAGATGCTGTGGTCTTTCCTGGTGCGCGTGCCTGGCAGCAAGCACAAAACAAGGCCCCAGATGACCGCAGCCGTGACTGCTTGAATCACCCGAAAACCTGCTCAAACGACCTTGGCTCCATGGTGCTGTCGCGGATAGCGCCGGCAAGAAGATCTGCGAGAGTCTCAGCTGCGGCCTCCAGGTCGTCGACGAAGCTGCTCCGGGCCAGAGCCCGTGACACCATCTCTCCGTTAAGATTCGGAAAGAGGCTGCCGGCATAGTCCGAGGAAACGCCCAATTCATCGTGGCGCAGGATCATGTGCCCAAGCTCGTGCAGGATGAACTGCTGCCTATGGAGTGCTGAGTCAGTCACGGCGTGCAGAATGATTTCCCGAGTATCCGTCGACAGCCAGAGACCGCAGACGGACGTGCCGTTAAGGATTGTCGTTGCTTCAATCTCGATCCGACGCCGTCGTCGGGCGGCGACGATTGCGATGAGCCTCTCCAGCGTCAGGTGGCTCGGTAGCCGCAGTGATACGAATGCCTCGGCCGCAACCTGAGCTGGCCCCTGTTCTTCCGATTTTTGCTGGTCCATACCGCCCCCTCCTCGCAGCGGACAGCAAGAGTGACTGCCTAAGACGGCAACCACCGCGGCGCGTTAGGCGCCACAGCTTCAATTGAACGCCTCTGCTCTGGACATGTCCAGAGCATAGGCACCAGCAGTCAGCCTCAAGTCTGCACGAATAAGACAGGTCACCGCAGCAATTGATTGGCCAGGTTCTGGTGCGACAATCGTCCAGCGATTCGTGGCACCAATAAGCAGCAGAGTGAGGACCAAATCGCACGCTGCTTCCACTTGCTCAGCTTTGCCGAGGCACCGCAGGAATCTCGAATCGCAGTTGCGGTCGGAGTCGAACAATCCTGGGACAAGGTTATGGTGGAGGCGATATCAACTGTCGGGGAGGTTGTCTTCTTCGACGAGTTGCATGGGTTAGAACGCTCTCTCGAACGCCACCTGCACGCTGGCATCCCTGTCGGCTGAGCTCCGGGAACGTTTGGTTTGCACGGAACTTGACCGGCCAGTAGCTTTGTTGAGGCGGCTGCCCATTTTCCCCCATCTGGGCGAGCCGTCAAGAGGCTCCGTGGCTACCCCCAATGTCACGGGGCCTCACCTATGCCATCGCTTAGAGGACCGTCTTGTCGACCATCTCGTCAACGGGCGGATAACCACACGCACTGAAAACCCTGTCGAACCAGGTACAAGCCCTGGATAGTGTCATATCCAAGGGCCAACCAGCTACGTAGCTGTCGTAACGCTCCTGGGCTGTTTCGTCGATCTTCTCCCGGCGAGGTGCTATATCATCGCGTCTCTTCCAGCGGTCCGAAGGACTGATGTAGAACATGTAGTCATCGCCGGGTTTAGCGAAAAACTCCTTCTTCGGGCCTCCCTGCCCAGTCACGAGAATCTCGTGGGCGTGCCGGTTACGCAGCCACCGAAACCCACTCACAGTCTGGCCGTACGGGTCCTGAGCTCGCGCCTCCGGGTAAATCACTGGCATCTGCTCCTTGAGCTCTTCGTCCAAGGCGAGTGCCCACCAGACACCTTCAACGGCTGCCGTCCAAGTTTTTTGTGCATCATTTTGGTTGCTGGCGCAGCGGCCATACGCCTCACCAAGAGCATGACGGGACCAATGCAAGGCCCGGAGAACGTCAGGCCCGGGCACCGACGGCTTGTATACGTTCCGAACTCCCTCCCACTCCCCGGTCCGGGATTCTGTGTAGGGAACCTTGATGGATGCACTCATTGGTCCATCATGACAGTGGTTGCGCCGGATTTCGGTGGGTAAGCGGTGGAGGCACTGGAGTTCGAAAGAGATGCCCAAGCGCGGGGCCCTTGCCGTCCTGGTGCCACCGAGAGGTGGACTGAGAACGGGCTGTTAGCGGGAAGCAGGCGAGCCCGGAAGGGGCCCCTCCGCAGCAGGGAGGCCCGGAGGGGCACCTTTTGTCTAGGCCCTCATCAGTGCCTTTACAAGCTCGATGATGACGGCCGCGGCCAGCGCCGCCCAGGGATGAAGAATCCTTGGCAGGGCGGACCTGCAGTGACGACATTGACAGGGCCGGTGTGGGCTGTTTCGCTTCGCCATTTGCACAGACTTCCCGCACGGCTGAGTGCGTTCCGTGCCAGGGATGGGTAGCATTAGGCACGGAACGCACCAGCACGCGCTGATCGTTTCCTAATGGCAGGGCCCCTGAAAGTTTGCCGACTCGGGGGGCCCTGCCGCTTACGTTTAAAGGCCAACGGTCCAGTAAGGCGAGACCCGTCTTGTCATTCCGGAAAACGGGGCCAAGCGGCCCCAATCCCTGGGCGATCTCGTCAACATTAGGGAAAGCCTGGCTGGGAAAGAGGTGCCCTGTATAGGTCCAAATGTTCTATATGGACTCGCCGGACTCCATATGGAACATTCTGTGCGCCAAACGGACATTGAGAGGGCCGAGCAGCTTTCCCTGTATGTCCCCAGAGGGTGTCCAGAAAATCAGCTCAAAACAATTTTTTGTGTCGGCGTGTCGCGGTACCAGCAGCGCCTGTCTTCGAAGGGGTTAGCTTGTCAAGGGTGCCGCCGCGCTCTCCTACTGCCACCTAGGAACTGAATCGTTTACTTGTATGTCGGGCAGCATGGAAAAACTGATAAGCAGACTCCTGCGTACGGTCAGATCTTCTCGAAGATCAGCGTCTTGGAGGAACCGCTGGCGGGGTCTCTCGTTTCATTGGGCCAACCTGTACCCGGGGGCCTTGGCGCCGAGAACCACTGTCTCGTACTTAGGCGAGGCATCGTTGATCTTGAATACAACGTCCTCCCCGACGAATGCTTTGTCTAAGATCTCAGGCGCGTTTGCCTCGGCTTTCTTCTTACTTTTATCACCGGACAAGAAAAGCGCGAACCCCATCCAGCCGGCCGCGCAGAACATGAGAATGAAGACGATGACCATGAAGATTATGAACCCCCTGGGGGAAGCATATTCGGGCGCGCCTGTCTGGCCTATAGCCCTATTAGGTAGGGAAGCGGTGGATTTCGCGGCCAGGCACTCTTCGGCTGCCTGAGATTGCGTGCCGGTGGGGCGCCCAAGCCTGAGAACAGATGGATAGGAAGACCACGGCCTGGAACTGCCAGTAGGTCTTTGAGGCGTACAGAAAGGACAAGCTGCTTCTGCCGGAACCGTTTCATCCAACGTAGGTACAACAATTCGGCCGGTCCACCCGTCAACGACGTACGGACACCGTGATCTATTTGCAGCTCGAAAGTATCCCTGTCATGGCATCATGCTCGGCTTGGGTGACCCAAAGGGCGTACTGAGCTTTGACGGCAACTTGGCGGGCGACGTACTCGCATCGGAAAGCCTTGTTCGGTGGAAGCCAAGTAGCTGCATCCTTATCGCCCTTGGCACTATTGGTGGGGCCATCGGCAGCCATGAGGTTCAGGGGGTCGTTGGCGAGTTCCTTGCGCTGGTCGTCGTTGAGCTGCTGTGCGCCCTTCTGCCAGGCGTCGCTAAGCGCGACGATGTGGTCGATCTGCACGTCCGAGCTCGTGTCCTGGCCGCGCGTGAAGGTAATCGTAGTGCCGGTGTACTTATCGGCCAGGATGCCGGCGGTGACCACACAGTTGTTGGTGCCGGGCTTGAACGTCTCGGTGGTCATGTCGCGGGCGAGAATGTCGTTGCGGGTGTCGCAGCCGTTGCGGTCAACGTCAGCCCAAGCCGGTCCAAATTCATCCCGGGTGTAGCCAGTCTTTGGGGCGCGGCCCTTCACCGGAATGCTCTCCAGTTGTACAAGGGCGTGGGCGGCGTCACCGGCAGGGGCCGGCGCATCGGCAGCGACGCCTGGAGCAGCCTCGATGACTTCAAGGGCGTTGGCTACAGCGTCACAACCTGCTAATAACCCGGCCAGCATCATCGCGGTGACGGCGGTCAGGACTTCGGCGCGAGAACAGGTGGTCTTCATGGTCCTTCTGGTTGTAGAGACGTTGTTCCACGCTAGCTTCGACCACCATCTGCCGCAGGTAACCAGTCCGTGGTGCCTGCCACACGTCAGCGCCCATAGGACTCTTCGGAACTCCGCTTCGGGTGCCACTGGTTGCCTCAACTGTTCAAACCATGGCCCTTACGGAAACGTCAGGCTTACTCAATGCGCCGCAGCCAGTCTGACTTTGGACCGAGTACCGATGAGCCTTTCCTTCACTACTGGACCACTGCTGGAGAGGGAGGAAACAGTGCTGCCGGGGAGGATCTCACTCAACTTTGCGATTTCCAGGATGTGTTCGGAAGTGAAAATGATCTTCCCCTTTCCCCAGCATGCATGGGGGAAGCGTCCACTTGTGGCGCCGTCGCGGAGCCATGACTCTGTGCAGCGCATGAGCGCGGCAGCTTCGGCGGGTTCAAAGAATTCGATCTCCACTGGATCTCCAAAAGGAAGGCGTTACTTTCCACTTTCATGGCCGCAGGGAGACCGACCGACATGACCGGCACTGCGCGTAAGGCAAGCGAACCCGGGGACAGACATTCCGCCATGCTGAGTAGCATGACCGTCACCGCAGGAAAGCCGTTACGGAACGCTCAGTCGCGTCAGCACCGGCCTGGAGCGCCTCCGGCATCAAGTGCCCGTACACCTGCTCTGTGGTCCGTGTAGAGGCGTGCCCGAGCCGGCGCGAGATGGTGAACAAGGGCACTCCGTCCTGGATCAGCCAGGACGCGTGGGTGTGGCGGAGGTCGTGGATGCGGGGGTTTTTGGTCAGGCCAATTGCCTGGGCGGTGTGAACGGCAGGCACCCAGTAGTGGTGCCAGTAGAGCTTGTGGATGATGCGCTCGCCCTTTGGCGTCGTGAACACGAGTTCCTTCCCTGGCCTGCTCGCCACCAGCGGGATCAGCAATTCCACGAGCGCAGGGTTCAACCCTATGGTTCGCTTGCCGGCACCTGTTTTCGTCGCCCCAATATAGAACTGGTTCTGGCCGTCCCGTTTCCAGGCCTTGTTGATGCGGGCCGTGGGCGGTTTCGAAAGCAGGTCGACGTCAGCGACAGTAAGGGCGGTGGCCTCCCCGAAACGGGTACCGGTCATGACCAGGAAGTTGGTGAAGGCCTTGTACCGCTCCCCCATCCCCTCCATGATGAGGCTGAACTCCGCGTGGGTGAGGAACATAGCCTCATCCTCGGCCTTTTCAATCCCGGGAAGCTGCACGCCGCGGCAAGGGTTCCGCGCGATGTAGCCGAGCATCTCGGCAGTATTCATGGCGGCCGAAATCAGCCCGTGCACGTTGTGGATGGTCTTGGGCGCCTTGCCCTTTGCCATCATCGACTTCACCCAGTGGGCGATCAAACGGTAGTCCAGCTTGTCCACCGGTACATGGCCGATGACGCTCCGGATGTGCAGGTCCAGCATGGTTTGGTACGTCTTTGTAGTTCCGCTCGATGGGCGGATCAACAGGTCAATGTGTTCCTGGATGACTTCCGCCACATTGGGTGTGCGCTTCTCGTTCGACAGGATGGCATGCTGCGCGATCTCGAAGGACTGGCCATTGGCGTCCAAGAGCCTCTTTAGGGTCTCGGCTTCGACGAGGGTAGGAACAGTGATGCCCTGCTGCTCGCGGCTCTTCGGGTCCCGCCACAACACCATGTAGGACGCCGTACCGTCCTTTTTGATGCGTTTGCGAATGCTGGCCACATGAAAAACGGTACGCCGCTGTCAACACTTTGGGCGGTTTTGTCAACACTCAAAGAAGAAACAGGCCGCTGACCTGCGGAAATACTGTGCCCGAGGTGGGACTCGAACCCACACACCTTTCGATACCGCATTTTGAGTGCGGCGCGTCTGCCAATTCCGCCACTCGGGCGCGGATTACATGAAGCAAAAGGCTACGCCCACAGCTGATTGTGAGCAACGCGATCGCTTCACGTACGCGGAATTACTCTACATGCAGATAGGCTGAATTCCAGAATCGCGCCGCTGACGCCGCAACCGACCATGCAGATCAAGTACAGGACCGGGCGCACCTAAGATAGTGATGTCCCCGCCGTACCTTTCCAAGGAGATCCCGTGACTGAACAGACGGAGTCAAAACCATCGTCCCAGCCGGCGCGCCGCGTCGTTGTGGCCGAAGATGAAACCCTCATCCGCCTCGACATCATCGAAATCCTGCGCGGCGAAGGCTATGACGTCATCGGCGAAGCAGACAACGGTGAAAAGGCCGTACAGCTGGCCGAGGAACTGAAGCCGGACCTGGTCCTGATGGACGTCAAGATGCCCGTCATGGACGGCATTTCTGCCGCCGAAAAGATCGTCAAGGCCCGCATCGCCCCCGTGGTCCTGCTGACCGCGTTCAGCCAGAAAGAACTCGTGGAGCGGGCCCGCGACGCCGGCGCCATGGCCTACGTGGTGAAGCCCTTCACCCCCGCGGACCTCATCCCGGCCCTGGAGATCGCCCTCTCCCGCCACGAGGAGATCAAGGCACTCGAAAGCGAAGTCTCCGACCTCCAGGAGCAGTTCGCCACCCGCAAGCTCGTGGAGCGCGCCAAGAGCCTGCTCACCACCAAGATGGGCCTCACCGAGCCCGAGGCCTTCCGCTGGATCCAGAAGACCTCGATGGACCGCCGGCTGAGCATGCGGGAAGTCGCCGAAACCATCATCAACCAGGTCAACTAACGGCTGGTTGAGTCTGTCGATTTCCGTCCTGGATTTCGACAGGCTCAATCACCGGCTAAAAGCCTCAATCACCGGGTCGGGCACAGGTTCGGGATTCGACAGGCTCAATCACCCGCCGACCGGCGCCAACCACCGGCCCCAACGAATAGGACCCCCGCCAATCGGCGGGGGTCCTATTCGTTGTCGGAAAGCCTAGGCCTTCTTCTTCCGTTCCGGCCAGGGGCCGAGCTTTTCCTTGTTGCTGGTGACTTCACCCGCGTAAGTGGAGTCCGCGAGGTCGCCCACCTTGTGCACCTTCAGGGAGTTCGTGGAGCCAGCCTTTCCGGGAGGGGACCCGGCCGCGATAACCACCAGGTCACCGTCCTGGACGAGTCCCATCTCCATGAGGCTGCGGTCCACCTGCGCGGTCATCGCATCCGTGTGATCCACCATCTGGACCAGCACCGGCTGGATACCCCAGGTCAGCGCCAGCTGGTTCCAGACCTGCTCCACCGGAGTGAAGGCGAAGACCGGCTTAATGGGGCGCAGGCGGGACAGGCGGCGTGCCGAGTCGCCGGACTGAGTGAACGCACAAATGTACTTGGCGTCCAGCTGGTCGGCGATTTCGACGGCGGCACGCGTGATGGCGCCGCCACGGGTCTTGGGCTTGGTGCCCAGCGGAGGAACGCGCTCCAGGCCGTGGACCTCGGTGGACTCGATGATTCGGGCCATGACCTTGACCGTCTCGATCGGGTACTTGCCCACGCTGGTCTCACCGGAGAGCATCACTGCGTCGGCACCATCAAGCACTGCGTTGGCGCAGTCCGACGCCTCGGCGCGGGTGGGGCGCGGGTTGTCGATCATGGATTCCAGGACCTGGGTTGCCACGATGACCGGCTTGGCCCAGCGGCGGGCCAGTTCGATGGCGCGCTTCTGCACGATCGGCACTTCCTCCAGCGGAAGCTCCACACCGAGGTCGCCACGGGCCACCATGATGGCGTCGAATGCGTCGATGATCTCGGGCAGCTGCTCCACGGCCTGCGGCTTTTCGATCTTGGCGATCACCGGCACGCGGCGGCCTTCCTCGTCCATGATCTCGTGGACGCGCCTGATGTCCGAGGCGTCGCGAACGAAGGACAGTGCCACCAGGTCAACACCGCGGCGCATGGCCCAGCGGAGGTCGTCCTCATCCTTTTCGCTCAGCGCGGGGACGTTGACTGCAACACCGGGAAGGTTGATGCCCTTGTTATTGGACACCATGCCGCCGACAGTCACTTCGGCAACAACCTTCACGTCGTCGACCTCGACGGCTCGCAGGGCCACCTTGCCGTCGTCGATCAGCAGTGCATCTCCCACGTTGACGTCCTCGGTGAGGCTCTTCAGCGTGGTGGAGCAGATGTCCTTGGTGCCGGGAACATCCTCGGTGGTGATGGTGAAGATGTCGCCGACCGCGAGGGCGTGCGGGCCGTCAACGAACCGGCCCAGGCGGATCTTGGGTCCCTGCAGGTCGGCCATGATCGCCACGGCCTTGCCAAGATCAGCGGCTGCCTTGCGGACGTTCTCATAGGTGTTGTCATGCACGGTGTAGTCGCCGTGGCTCATGTTCATGCGGGCGACGTCAACACCGGCTTCCAGCACCGCGAGGGTGTTTTCATAGCTGGCAATTGCCGGGCCGAACGTAGCCACAATTTTTGCGCGTCTCATATACCTACCCTATTGGTCTCTTGCATTGGTTAAGTTGTCGAAGAGGTGAACCCTCGGTGCAGCTCTAGAGGACGGCGATGGCCCGGTCGGTAGGCGCCACGGGTGCGGGCAGGATGGTGCTGCCCATCAGGTACTTGTCCACAGCTGCCGCAGCGGCGCGTCCTTCGGCGATGGCCCACACAATGAGGGACTGCCCGCGGCCGGCGTCGCCGGCCACAAAAACGCCCTCAGTGTTGGTCATGTAATAGCCGTCGCGGGACACGTTGCCGCGGCCGTCGAACTCAGCGTGGACCTGCTCTGTGATGCCTGCAGGTTCTGCACCGGTGAACCCCAGGGACAGGAACACCAGGTCTGCGGGGATGATCCGCTCGGTGCCGGCCTTGGGCAGGCGCTTGCCGTCAACGAATTCCGTCTCGGCAACCTTGACGCCGGTGAGCTGTCCGTTTTCGCCAACGAATTCAACGGTGGAGGCAAGGTAGGTCCGCTCGCCGCCTTCCTCGTGTGCGCTGGCCATTTCGAACAGTGTGGGGAACGTCGGCCAGGGTTGATGGCTGGCACGCTCTGCCGGCGGCTGCTTGCCGATGGCCAGGGTGGTCACCGAGGCAGCACCGTGGCGGTGGGCGGTGCCCAGGCAATCGGCTCCGGTATCGCCGCCGCCAAGGATCACCACGTGCTTGCCCTGGGCGTTGATCTGGTTCTCCACCGTCTCCCCCGCAACTACGCGGTTGGCCGGAACGAGGTAGTCCATGGCGAAGTGGACGCCGTGGAGGTCGCGCCCCGGGATGGGCAGGTCACGCGGAACGGTGGCACCCGTGCAGACCACGATGGCGTCGTAGCGCCTGCGCAGCTGCTCCCAGGTCACGTCCGTGCCAACCGCTACACCGGTGCGGAAGCGGGTGCCTTCCGACTTCATCTGCTCGACGCGGCGGTCGACCTGCTCTTTTTCCATCTTGAAGTCGGGGATGCCGTACCGCAGCAGGCCGCCGATCTTGTCGTCACGCTCGTACACGGCCACGGTGTGGCCCACGCGGGTCAGCTGCTGCGCGACGGCCAGGCCGGCAGGGCCGGAGCCGACGACGGCAACGGTCTTACCGGTCAGGCGTGCGGGCGGCAGCGGGCTGACCCAGCCGTTGTCCCAGGCTTCGTCGATGATGGAGACTTCGACCTGCTTGATGGTCACGGCAGGCTGGTTGATTCCCAGCACGCAGGAGGCCTCGCACGGGGCGGGGCACAGGCGGCCGGTGAACTCCGGGAAGTTGTTCGTGGCATGAAGGCGCTCGATGGCTTCCTCGCCCTTGTCCCGCCACATGAGGTCGTTCCACTCAGGAATGAGGTTGCCCAGCGGGCAGCCCTGGTGGCAGAACGGCACGCCGCAGTCCATGCAGCGGCCCGCCTGGGCCTTCAGCGTGCCCTTTTCCTGCGCCTCGTACACTTCCTTCCAGTCCATGATGCGGACGGGAACGGGACGGCGCGGCTGGGTTTCACGCTGACGTACTTTCAAAAATCCGCGTGGATCAGCCACCGGTTACCTCCAGGATTCGAGACCACACTTCTTCGCCGTCGGGGTCCAGGCCCTCTTCGATGGCGTCGAGACGGGTTTGCAGCACGGCCGCGTAATCGCGCGGCAGCACCTTGGTAATGCGGGCAGCGGTGTCATCGAAGTTCTCGAGGAGGCGCGCGGCCAGCTGGGAGTCAGTTTCTTCAACATGCTTGACCAGGAGGCCATGCACGATGTCGCGGTCTTCGGCGTCCAGCTCGCGGAGCTGGAGTTCACCGGACTGCAGTGCGTCCTTGTTGACCTTCGCAGTGTCCAGGTCCAGGACATAGGCGGTGCCGCCGGACATGCCGGCGCCGAAGTTGCGCCCGGTACGACCGATGATCAGCGTCTGGCCACCGGTCATGTACTCGCAGCCATGGTCACCGATACCTTCGGCGACGGCGGTGGCACCCGAGTTGCGGACCAGGAAGCGTTCGCCCACCTGGCCGCGCAGGAACATTTCACCGCTCGTGGCGCCGTAGCCGATGACGTTGCCGGCGATGACGTTCGTCTCTGCCTTGAACACGTTGGTGCGGTCCGGCCGGACGATGATGCGTCCGCCCGAGAGGCCCTTGCCCACGTAGTCGTTCGAGTCGCCGAACAGCCGCAGGGTGATGCCTGCGGGCAGGAAGGCGCCCAGGGACTGGCCGGCGGTGCCGTTCAGGGTGATATCGATCGTGTCGGTGGCCAGGACGTCCGTGCTGAACGTCTTGGTGACCACATGGCCCAGCATGGTGCCCACGGAACGGTCCGTATTGATCACGTCAACGGAGATCTTCACCGGGCTGCGGTCCGTCAGGGCCTCGGTTGCCATGGTGATGAGCCGCTGGTCGAAGTGCTTGTCCAGCTCGTGGTTCTGGCCGGTCATGTTCCGCAGCGGGGCGTCGTCGTCGAACTCCAGCCCGTGCAGGATCGGATCCAGGTCCAGCCCGTCGGCCTTCCAGTGGTTGACAGCCTCCCGGGCGTCAAGGACCTCAGCATGGCCGATGGCCTCTTCCAGGCTGCGGAAGCCCAGCTCGGCCAGGATCTCGCGGACTTCCTCAGCGAGGAACTCGAAGAAGTTGACCACGAACTCGGGCTTGCCGCTGAAGCGTGCCCGGAGTTCCGGGTTCTGGGTGGCAACGCCCACGGGGCAGGTGTCCAGGTGGCAGACGCGCATCATGATGCAGCCTTCCACCACCAGCGGTGCGGTGGCGAAGCCGAATTCCTCGCCGCCGAGCAGCGCGGCGATCACCACGTCGCGGCCGGTCTTGAGCTGGCCGTCCACCTGCACCACCACACGGTCGCGCAGGCCGTTGAGCATCAGCGTCTGCTGGGTCTCGGCCAGGCCGAGTTCCCAGGGAACACCGGCGTGTTTGAGCGAGTTCAGCGGCGAGGCGCCGGTTCCGCCGTCGTGGCCGGAAACCAGCACGACGTCGGCCTTCGCCTTGGTCACACCCGACGCCACGGTGCCGATCCCCACTTCGGAGACGAGCTTGACGTGTACGCGGGCGGAGGGGTTGGCGCGCTTGGCATCGTAGATCAGCTGCGCCAGGTCCTCGATGGAGTAGATGTCGTGGTGCGGGGGCGGGGAGATGAGTCCGACGCCGGGGGTCGAGTGCCGCGTACGGGCCACCCAGGGGTAGACCTTCTGCGCCATCAGCTGGCCGCCTTCGCCGGGCTTCGCGCCCTGCGCCATCTTGATCTGGATGTCGTCGGCATTGGTCAGGTAGAGGCTGGTGACGCCGAAACGCCCGGACGCAATCTGCTTCACAGCGGAGCGGCGCTTGGGGTCAAGCAGGCGCTCCACGTCCTCCCCGCCTTCACCGGTGTTGGACTTGCCGCCGAGCTGGTTCATGGCGATGGCCAGCGTCTCGTGGGCTTCCTGGGAGATGGAGCCGTAGCTCATGGCACCCGTGGAGAACCGCTTGACGATGCTGGAGACGGGCTCCACTTCTTCCAGCGGAACAGCGGGACGCTCGTTCTTGAACTTGAGCAGCCCGCGCAGGGTCATCAGGTTCTGGGACTGGTCGTCCACGCCCTTGGTGTAGGCCTTGAAGATGTCGTAACGGCGCTCACGCGTGGCGTGCTGCAGCCGGAAGACGGTCTCCGGGTTGAACAGGTGCGGCTCACCGTCGCGGCGCCACTGGTATTCGCCACCGCCCAGAAGCGGGCGGTGGGGCTGCTCGATGCCACCCTCGGGGTAGGCCATCTGGTGGCGCGCGGAAACTTCGGCCGCGATGACGTCCAGGCCCACGCCGCCGAGCTGGGAGTGGGTTCCGGCGAAGAATTCGTCCACCAGTTCCTGTCCCAGGCCCAGTGCCTCGAACGTCTGCGCGCCGGTGTAGGACGCCACGGTGGAGATGCCCATCTTGGACATGATCTTCAGGACGCCCTTGCCGAGGCCCTTGATGAGGTTGTAGACGCCGTCCTGCGGGGTGACGCCGGTGACGTCGCCGGCAGCAATCAGCTGCTCCACGGATTCCATGGCCAGGTAAGGGTTCACGGCAGAGGCGCCGTAGCCGATCAGCACAGCGACGTGGTGCGTCTCGCGGACGTCGCCGGCTTCGACCACCAGGGCGGTCTTGGTGCGGTTGGCGCTGCGCAGCAGGTGGTGGTGCACGGCGCTGACCAGCAGCAGGGACGGGATGGGCGCCCACTGTGCGTTCGAGTCGCGGTCGGACAGCACAACGTACTGCACACCCCGGTTGATGGCGCCGGAAACCTGCTCGCAGATTTCGGTCAGCCGGGCGCGGAGCGCGTTCTCGCCGCCTTCGGGGCGGTACAGGCCGCGGACCTTCATGGCGACCCGGTTGCCCTCGGCGTCCTCGATGTTGGCGATCTTGGCGAGCTGGTCGTTGTTGATCACCGGGAACGGCAGCTGGACCTGGGGCTGGCGGACCTGCTTGGTGTCCAGGAGGTTGCCGTTGGGGCCGATGGCACAGGTCAGCGACGTAACGAGCTCTTCGCGGATGGCGTCCAGCGGCGGGTTGGTCACCTGGGCGAAGGACTGCACGAAGTAGTCAAACAGCAGCCGGGGGCGCTTGGACAGCACGGCCACGGGTGTGTCCGAGCCCATGGCGCCAAGCGGTTCGGCACCGGTGCGGGCCATCGGGCCGAGCAGGATCTTCAGTTCCTCAGTGGTGTAGCCGAAGGTGCGCTGGCGGATGTTGACGGACGCGGCCGTGTGGACCACGTGCTCGCGCTCGGGAAGGTCGTTGAGGTCGATCAGGTTGTCCTTGACCCACTCCGCCCATGGGTTGGCGGCGGCCACCTCGGCCTTGACCTCTTCGTCGTCAATGATGCGGCCGGACTCCGTGTCCACCAGGAACATCTTGCCCGGGGACACGCGGCCCTTCTTGACCACCTTGGAGGCTTCGACGTCGATGACGCCCACCTCGGAGGCGAAGACGATCAGGCCGTCCTCGGTGATCCAGAAGCGGCCCGGGCGCAGGCCGTTGCGGTCCAGGGTGGCGCCCACGAGGTTGCCGTCCGTGAAGGAAACAGCTGCGGGACCGTCCCACGGCTCCATCAGCAGGGAGTGGTACTCGTAGAACGCACGCCGTGCCGGATCCATGGTGGCGTGGTTTTCCCAGGCCTCAGGGATCATCATCATGATCGAGTGCGTGATGGGGCGGCCGGAGAGCCAGAGCAGCTCGGCGACCTCGTCGAAGGACGCGGAGTCCGAAGCACCCGGGGTGCAGATGGGGTACAGCTCTTCCGGCGAGTCACCCAGCAGCGGGTTGGCCAGCTGCGACTGGCGTGCCCGCATCCAGTTCCGGTTGCCCTTGACGGTGTTGATTTCACCGTTGTGGGCGATGGTGCGGAACGGCTGGGCCAGCGGCCAGGACGGGAACGTGTTGGTGGAGAAGCGCGAGTGGACGATCGCCAGTTTGGTCTTGAACCGCTTGTCCGAGAGGTCCGGGTAGAACGGCTCCAGCTGGGCGGTGGTGAGCATGCCCTTGTAGACGATGGTCCGCGAGGACAGCGACGGGAAGTACACGCCGAACTTGTTCTGGGCACGCTTGCGGATACGCCAGGCGCGGGAGTCCAGTTCGTTGCGGTCCAGTTCCTCGCCGCTGGCGGATGCCAGGAACGGCTGGGAGAAGTAGGGCATGCAGGCGCGCGCCATGGCACCGACGAGGTCGGCGACGATGGGCACTTCACGCCAGCCGAGGACCTTCAGGCCCTCGTCAGCTGCGAGGCCCTCGATACCGGCCTTGGCGGCGTCGGCTTCGCGCTGCTCGGCGGGAAGGAACGCAGTACCGGCCACGTACTGGCCGGGCGCGGGAAGTTCGAACTCCGTGACGGCGCGGAAGAACTCATCCGGGATCTGCATAAGGAGGCCTGCGCCGTCACCGGTTCCCTCGTCTGCACCTACGGCACCGCGGTGCTCGAGGTTGCGCAGGGCGGTGAGGGCGGCGTCCACGATGTCGTAGCCGGGTTCGCCACGGAGGGTGGCGATGATCGCAAGACCGCAGGCGTCTTTCTCCTGCTCCGGGTTGTACAACCCGCGTGCCTCCGGCAAGGCCGCGAAGCGCTTGAACGGAGACATGGCAGTCTCAGGCTGATCCGGTTCAGACCAGCTGGGAGTGTGAAGAGTTTGGGTCATGGGAGACGTCCTTCCTCCTGATCGTGCGTATGGAAGGGACACCGTTGGCCCCACTCGTCGGGCGCCGCTCACATGGGCACAACAAAGTGTTACTTACTGGAAATTGTAGGTCAGCGTGGCCTGCTGAACTAACAGTTACGCAGGCCCCTGCCCCCGGGCAACACCAGCCAGCAACTCTGTGCTGGCCGGGGTGGCCCCGATGCCACGACACTGTGGTGTTTGGGAGCTTCGAGCGGTGGCTCTGCTGCCCTGTCTGGCCGCGCGTTACTGCGTAGCGCCGGCTTCCGGCGCGGTTCCTGTGGCTGTGCTGCCGGAACGTCCGGCAGCGGTTGCGTCGGGTTCCGGCTTGGGGCCGGCCGGCGCAGCCTCGGCCTCTTCCGTGGGGACGGAAGCACGCCGGGAACCGCTTTGGTTATCAGGGAGATTATCACGCGATTCACTATCTGAGACAACAGGGTCCGTATCACGGACCGAATCGCCGGCACCTGCTACGTCCCCTGCGCCCTGCTTTTCCGCGGGTTCACGGCCCGGAAGATAGGGGCTGTCAGCGTCCGCCGGCTTCTTTCGACCCAGCAGGATGAACGCCGTCAGCGCGGCCAGGAATACGAAGATGCTGGTCCAGACATTCAGCCGGGTGGTGATGCCAAACAGGGAGATCTGCTCAGCGTCGTCGATCCGCATGGCTTCGATCCAGACCCGGCCCAGCGTGTAGTACATGGCGTAGAGCCAGAACAGCCTGCTGCGGCGGAAGTTGAACTTCCGGTCCAGCGCGAGCAGGATGACGACGCCGGCCAGGTTCCACAGCGATTCGTACAGGAACGTGGGGTGGAACAGGGTGTCCGCGGTCACTCGGGCGGGGAAGTTGGGGTTGTCCGCGTCGATCTGCAGCCCCCAGGGCAGCGTGGTGGGGCCGCCGAAGAGTTCCTGGTTGAAGTAGTTGCCCCATCGGCCCACGGCCTGGGCCAGCAGCAGCCCGGGTGCGGCGGCGTCCAGGAAGGCGCTCAGCTTGACCCCGCTGCGGCGGCAGCCGATCCACGCACCCACAACGCCAAGCACCACTGCGCCCCAGATGCCCAGGCCTCCGCGCTGGATCTGCGGGATCAGGGAGAGGTCGCCGGTGCCGTCAAACCCGGGGCCAAAGTAGGCATCCGGGGACGAGACCACGTGGTAGAGGCGCCCGCCGATGATGCCGAAGGGAATAGCCCAGACCACGATGTCCCAGACACTGCCTTCAGGGGCGCCGCGCCTGGCCCAGCGCACGGAGGTCAGCCACAGGCCCACCACAATGCCAGCCAGGATGCACAGGGCGTAGGCGTGGATGCGCAGCGTTCCCCAGGGCAGGGGAATGTCGAACCCGGACCAGTCCGGGCTGGGAATGCTGGCCGGCACCAGGGCCGCGGCCTGAAGGAGCGTCTGCATTGGATTAGGCTTCTTCCCTGGTCAGGCCGGTTTCCCGCGTCAGGCCAGTGCTGAGGTCCTTGGTGAGCGCGGCGACGGCCTCCACGCCGCCGTCGCGGATTGCGGCCACCAGTGCGGTGCCCACGATCACGCCTTCCGCGTAGGCGGCGATCTCGCGGACCTGTTCGGCAGTGGAGACGCCGAGTCCTACGCACACACGCTCCGCACCGGCAGCATGAGCCGCGGCTACGACGTCCTTGGCAGCAGTGCTGACGGAGGTGCGGGCGCCGGTGACACCCATGATGGACACGGCGTAGACAAAGCCGCGGCTGGCATCCACTGTGCGCTGCATGCGCTCAGTGGTGGAGGACGGCGCCACGAGGAACACCCGGTCCAGGCCGTACTTGTCTGAGGCTTCCATCCACTCCGCGGCCTCGTCCGGGATGAGGTCAGGGGTAATGAGCCCGGCTCCCCCTGCTTCGGACAGGCGCCGTGAGAACTCATCCACACCCATGCGGATAACCGGATTCCAGTAGGTCATTACCAGGACTGCGGCGTCGGTTTTGCTGGTGATGCCTGCCACCACATCAAAGACCTGGCGCACGTGGAAGCCCTTGGCCAGCGCCTCGGTGGTGGCGGCCTGGATGACCTGGCCGTCCATCACCGGGTCCGAGTACGGGATACCGATTTCGATGAGGTCGGCGCCGTTCTCGGCCAGGGCGATGCCCGCGGCGATGGTTTCCTCCACGCTGGGGTACCCGGCGGGAAGGTAGCCGATGAGGGCGGCGCGGCCTTCGGCGCGGGCCTTGTCAATGGCCGCGGCCGACTTGCTGATGGTCTGTGCGGTGCTCACAGCTGCTCCCCCTCTTTGCCGATTTCAGACTCGGCGGAATTCTTGTCCAGCAGGTCGAACCATTCGGCTGCGGTGGCCACGTCCTTGTCGCCGCGGCCCGACAGGTTCACGATGACGATTTTGTCCTGGGCGTTGCCACCGGTTGCTGCGGCTTCGGCGGCGAGCCGCTGCCCCACCTTGATGGCTCCCGCCAGCGCGTGCGCGGATTCGATGGCCGGGATGATGCCTTCGGTGCGGCACAGGAGCCGGAAGGCTTCCATGGCCTCGCTGTCCGTGATGGGCTCGTAGCTGACCCGTCCAATGTCGGAGAGGTACGAGTGCTCGGGTCCCACGCCGGGGTAGTCGAGGCCGGCGGAGATCGAGTGGGACTCGATCGTCTGGCCGTCGTCGTCCTGCATGAGGTAGGAGCGTGCGCCGTGGAGTACACCGGGCTTGCCGAGCGTGATGGTGGCCGCGTGCCGGCCCGTTTCCACGCCGTCGCCGCCTGCTTCGAAGCCGTAGATCTTCACGGACGGGTCGTCCAGGAAGCCGTGGAAGATGCCGATGGCGTTGGAGCCGCCGCCGATGCACGCACAGACGGCGTCCGGCAGCCGGCCTTCCTGGTCCAGGATCTGGGCGCGGGCTTCCTCGCCGATCACCTCATGGAAGTAGCGGACCATCGCCGGGAACGGGTGGGCGCCGGCGGCGGTACCGAGGAGGTAGTGGGTGTTGTCCACGTTGGCCACCCAGTCGCGCAGGGCGTCATTGATGGCGTCCTTGAGCGTCTGCGAGCCGCTGGTGACGGGGATGACCGTCGCGCCAAGGAGCTCCATCCGGGCAACGTTCAGTGCCTGGCGGCGGCAGTCCTCGGCCCCCATGTACACCACGCACTCCAGGCCCATCAGGGCGGCGGCGGTGGCGCTGGCCACGCCATGCTGGCCGGCGCCGGTCTCGGCGATGACGCGGGTCTTGCCCATGCGCTTGGCGAGCAGCGCCTGGCCCAGGACGTTGTTGATTTTGTGGGAACCGGTGTGGTTCAGATCCTCGCGCTTGAGGAAGATCCGTACTCCCCCGGCGTGCTCGGAGAAGCGCTTGGCTTCGGTCAGCAGCGAGGGCCGGCCGGAGTAGTTCTTGTTCAGGTCCGCGACCTGGGCGCGGAAGTCAGGGTCATCCTTGGCCTTGTCGAACGTCTCTTCAAGCTCGTCCAGGGCTGCAATGAGGGACTCGGGCATCCAGCGCCCCCCGTAGCTGCCGAAGTACGGCCCCGGGGCGTGCTTCAGGGAGCCGCCCTGCAGGAATGCTTCCGCGGCGTTGTTGTCAGCGTTAACCGAGGGTGCGTCAGCCATCAGTCCCGTCCTGTTCCAGTAGATCGTTCAGTAAGTGTTGCGTTCCGGCGGGGCCGGAACAAAAAACCGTCATGCGGCTGCAGCCCCTGGCCACGGTCCCGTGTCCACGGGCGTTGCATCATCCCCGGGCGGCGATGGCGGCGGCGCCTGCCGCCGTGAACTCAGCAATCCGCTCCCGCGGCGTGGAGTGGCTCACCAGGGCCTCCCCCACCAGGATTGCGTTGGCGCCGCTGGCGGCGTAGTGCGTCACGTCCTCCACGCCGCGGACACCGGACTCGGCCACCACGAGGGCCTCAACCGGAATCAGGCCCGCCAGGGACGCGAAAACGGAACGGTCGACGTCGAGCGTCTTCAGGTTGCGCACGTTGACGCCGATGATGCGCGCCTGGGCGGCGACCGCCCGCTCGATTTCCTCTTCCGTGTGCGTTTCAACGAGCACGTTCATGCCCAGTTCCCGGCTCAGCGCCGAGAACTCGTTCAACTGTGCATCGGAGAGCGCCGCCACGATCAGCAGGATCAGGTCCGCGCCGTGTGCCCGGGCTTCCCAGATCTGGTACTCGTCGAGCGTGAAGTCCTTGCGCAGCAACGGCACGTCCACCGCGGCACGCACGGCGTCCAGGTCCGCGAGGGACCCGTTGAAGCGGCGCTGTTCGGTGAGGACGCTGATGACGGCGGCTCCGCCGTCGGCATACTGCTGCGCCAGGGACGCGGGATCGCCAATGGCGGCGAGGTCACCTTTGGAAGGGCTGCGGCGCTTGATTTCCGCGATGACTTTCAGCTGCCCACGCGACGGGGAGGTACCGCCAAGGGCGGCCCAGGCGTCGCGGGCGGGTGCCGCGCCCTGGGCCAGGTCCTTCAGTTCGGCCAGCGAAACGAGGCGTTTCCGGGCGGCCATATCCTCCCTGACACCGGCGTTGATGTCATCGAGAACAGTTGCCATCAGTGGCCGGAGTTCTTCAGCTTGCTGCCTTCGACGCCGTAGCCTGCCTTGCGCATAACGTAGCCGAGGATGAGGCCGACGACCATCACGGCGGCTCCGGCGATGAAGATGGGGGTGCTGGCGATAACGAAGGCGATTGACGCGATGAGGGCGCCCACCAGCATCACGATGACGCAGGTCCAGGCCGCGGGGCTGTTGCCGTGGCCGAGTTCCTGGCTGTGGTCAATGGCGCCGGGGGCAACCGTGCGGGTGCCTGACTTGGAAACGGACGCAGGTGCTTTGCTCATGGAAAATCTCCTCAGGGTGGATACTGCTTACATTCTGCCATTTTTTGGCTGCCCGCCGCGTATCGGACGGCCTGGCCGGCCGGCGGGCGCAGCGGCATGGACTGTTTAGGTGGGATCGTCGCCGCGGGAGAGCCTGTCCCAGCTGTCGATCTCATCAACCGGACCTGACGTGGCGGCGTTGCTGCCGGCGGCCGGCGCGTCATATTTGGTCCGGGTCTTCCAGTACCGGCCCGCCGGGATGATGAGCAAGGCGGCGAAGGCGAGCAGGCAACCGGCGACGACCGCGAGGACAGGAAAAGCCGTGACCGCCACCTGCGCCTGGCTGCCGGTGACGCCGGTCGCGGCAGCAATGGCCCCCTGGGCTGCCGCCAGCGGATCGGCCAGGACCGTGGCCGCTGCGGCAACAATGCCGGCCGAGGCCAGGACGATGATGCCGGTGATGATCCACCGGGCGATCCTGCCGGCGATGGCGGCTGCCAAGCCGCCGGCGAGGGCCACGAGCGCCAGCGCCGTTACCGCAGTGGCGGCTTTGCTGCCCTGGACCTCCAGCGCCGATTGGGCGCCACCGGCCTGGCCCACCTGGTTCGGGTCCAGGGTGACAGTCATCCATGTCTGGGTGGTGGTGCCGAATACTCCCAGCGCCAGGACGGCGACCAGCAGCACCAGCGTGGATTTGCGGGCCCAGGCCGGCGTGGCAGGCCGCTTTTTTGACGTCCCGGCCTGATCTGCTTCCGGCCCCGCACCCCCGGGGACAACGGAACCCGACATCAGGAGTCGGTCCCGCTGGGGAGGGATTCCGCAGAGATGTTCTGCAGCGAGCCTGCGGTGTGCACGGCGCGGAGGGGGGCGGCGGCCTTGTTGACGGTTTCGAGGGCTTCGGTGGGGTTAACTGAATCAGCCACGATGCCGCCGCCGGCCTGGACATATGCCCGGCCTTCGCGCAGCAGCGCGGAGCGGATGGCGATGGCCATGTCCATGTCGCCCGCGAAGTCGAGGTAGCCCACCACACCGCCGTAGATACCGCGGCGGTGCGGTTCGAGCTCGTCGAGCAGTCGCAGGGCGCGCGGCTTGGGGGCGCCAGACAGGGTGCCTGCCGGGAAGGTGGCCTTCAGCACGTCGTAGGCTTTGGCCTGCGGGGAGAGCTGACCCACCACGGTGGATACCAGGTGCATGATGTGACTGAAGCGCTCCACTTCCATGAACTGGGTGACATCCACCGTCCCGGCGACGCATACCTTGGAGAGGTCGTTGCGGGACAGGTCCACCAGCATCAGGTGTTCGGCGCGTTCCTTCTGGTCCGCGAGCAACTCCTCGGCCAGGGCCTTGTCCGCCTCCACCGTTTTGCCGCGCGGGCGGGATCCGGCGATGGGGTGGGTGATCACCTCTTCACCGGTCACGGTGACCAGAGCCTCCGGCGAGGATCCCACGATGGAATACTCCCGGCCCTCGGCGTCCTCGAGGCTGAAAATGTACATGTACGGGCTGGGGTTGGTGTTGCGCAGGACCCGGTAGACGTCCAGGGCGGAGGCCTTGCATTCCATCTCGAAGCGGCGGGAAATGACCACCTGGAACACTTCGCCGTCAACGATGGCTTCCTTGCCGCGGTCCAGGGCTGCCAGGTACTCGGCTTCGTCCCACCGTTCCTGGACGCTGGACGCGAAATCCAGCGCGGCGGGCGCGAGCACCGAAACGGGCTGGGCTACGGGGGTGCTGACTGTGGCGAGGAGCGCCTTGACCCGGGCGACGGCGTCGTGCCAGGCCTCGTCCACCCGTTCGGAACTGTCGTCGAAATTGATGGCGTTGGCGATCAGCAGCACCGTGCCGTCCACGTTGTCGTGGACAGCCATGTCCGTGACGAGGTTCAGCGCCATCTCCGGCAGCTGGAGGTCGTCCTCGGGCGGGCTCACCAGGCGTTCCCAGTGCCGCACCGTTTCCCAGCCGAGGAATCCCACCAGGCCGGAGGTGAACGGCGGCAGGCCCTCGAACCTGTCGGTACGCAGGGCTTCGATGGTGTCCCGGATGGCGTCCACCGGGCTTCCGCCCACGGGGACCCCAACGCGGTGGCTCCCCCAGCCAGTGCGCGTTTCCGTCCTTGGTGGTCAAGGTTGCCCGGGAGCGGGCGCCGATGAAGGAGTAGCGGGACCATGCCCCGCCCACGGCAGCCGACTCCATGAGGAACGTCCCGGGCTGCCCCTGCGCGAGCTTCCGGTAGAGACCGATGGGCGTTTCAGCGTCGGCGAGTACTTTGAGCCGGACGGGGATGACTCGGCTGTGGCCGGCCAGTTCCCGGAACTCCTCGAGGCTTGGGCTGATGGTTCCAAGGTCCTGCATGGCTATGCTGTTCCGCCTGTTCTCGTCGGTGCCGGTTCTGGTTCTGGTGGTGCCGGTGCTGGTAAGGCCTGCTCCGGCTCGTGGTGCTGTGCCTGCACGGGTGGCAACCCCTCCCCCTGCTTACCGCAGAATGCCTGCGGTAAGGGAAATTCAGAGCGCGTTGCCTGTGGTGACAGCGAGGTCCCGGCCGTCGAAGCAGGTGCGGGTGCCGGTGTGGCATGCGGCGCCCACCTGGTCCACGCGCACCAGCAGTGCGTCGCCGTCGCAGTCCATGGCCACGGATTTGACCCACTGCACGTGCCCGGAGGTGTCTCCCTTACGCCAGTACTCCTGGCGGGAGCGGGAGTAGAAAGTGACCCGCCCGGTGGTCATGGTGCGGTGCAGCGCTTCATCATCCATCCAGCCAAGCATCAGCACCTCGTTGGTGTCGAACTGCTGCACGACGGCGGCCACCAGCCCTGCGCTGTCACGCTTCAGCGCGGCGGCCAGGTCGGACGGCAGCGGACTGGCCGCGGATGCAGCGGCGGGAGTTCCCGCCGGGCCGGGCAAGGGCGTTGCGGGCAGGGCGGAAGCAGGGGTGGGGACGGGGGCAGGCTGCTCAGACATCAGGTCAAGTCTAGTGCCTTTGCCATGCCCGGATTCGTGTGTGAACGACGGCACGCCAGCCCCGGTAGCTGCGCTGCCCAACTGCGCGGGTGTCGTGCTAGTTTCACAAGTGATGCATTTCGTCGATCCGTCCCGAGAAGTCCTGGCCGAAACCCTCCTTGCGGCCGGTCCTGACGCGCCCACACTCTGCAAGGGCTGGCGCACCAGGGACCTTGCCGCACACCTTTACCTTCGTGAGCGTAAAGCCGCTGTTGGACTCGGGCTGATCATCAAACGCCTGGCCAAGGCATCGGACCAGGCCACGGCCAGGATGGCAGCAACGCTGACCACGCCCGAGTCGTACACGGGACTCGTGAACACGTTCCGGGCAGGCCCGCCGGCGCTCTCCCCCATGAAGATCAAGGCCCTGGACGAAAGCTCCAACCTGATCGAATACTTTGTGCACACCGAGGACGTCCGCCGTGCAGTGGACCGCTGGGCGCCCAGGGCGCTGGATGAGGCCTATTCGGAAGCACTGTGGGATGAGCTGGTGAAGCGCGCCGCCATCCTGTACCGGGGCGTGGACCTCGGGATCGTTCTGGTGCGGCCCTCCGGCCCCCGGCACGTGGCCAAGCGCGCCCCTGTTTCGGTGGCCATCGTCGGCGAGCCCGGCGAGCTGCTCATGCACGCCCACGGACGGACCCGCCACGCCCTGGTCACCTTCGAAGGCCAGCCGGACGCCGTCGCACTCCTGCAGTCAGCTGAAGTGGGGCTTTAGCGCTTCCACAGGCTCAACCGCCGGCGGTGGTTGAGCCTGTCGAAACCCAGCTGTAATCAGCGGACTTCGAAGCCTGCTTCGCGGATTGCCTTTTTGACCTGGGACATCATGTCGTCGGGGCCCCAGTGGAAGATGGATGCCGCCAGGACGGCGTCTGCACCGGCTGCGACGGCGGGCGGGAAGTGCGCGGGCTCCCCGGCACCGCCGGACGCGATGATGGGCACCTTGACGGCGGCCCTGACCAGCTTGATGAGTTCGAGGTCGAAGCCGTCCTTGGTACCGTCGGCGTCGATGGAATTGAGCAGGATCTCCCCCACTCCGCGGTCCGCGGCTTCCTTGGCCCAGGCGACCGCGTCGATCCCCGTGCCAGTGCGCCCGCCGTGAGTGGTCACTTCGAATCCCGACGGCGTGGGCTGGGACCCAGGGCGGGTGCGGCGGGCGTCCACGGACAGGACGAGGACCTGGGAACCGAAGTGCCGCGTGATCTCGTCGATGACGTCGGGCCGGGCCACTGCCGCGGTGTTGATGGAGGCCTTGTCCGCGCCGAACCGGAGGAGCTTATCCACCTCGGCCACGCCGCGCACGCCGCCGCCGACCGTAAGCGGGATGAACACTTCCTCGGCAGTCCGGCGGACCACGTCGAAGGTGGTTTCGCGGTTGCCCGAAGATGCGGTGACGTCGAGGAACGTCAGTTCGTCGGCCCCGGCGTTGTCGTATCGGTGGGCAAGCTCCACGGGGTCCCCGGCGTCGCGGAGGCCCTCGAAGTTGACGCCTTTGACGACGCGCCCGGCGTCCACGTCAAGGCAGGGAATGACGCGTACGGCTACTGCCATGGGAAACTCCTGGGAATTCTGTGGTGGATGTCGGCTGCGCTGGATCCGCTGGGCGGAATCAGATGCGGCAGGCGTGGATGCTGCTGACCAGGATGGCGCGGGCCCCGAGGTCGTAGAGCTCATCCATGATCCGGTTGGTTTCCCGCTTGGGCACCATGGAGCGGACCGCCACCCAGTCCGAGTCACGCAGCGGCGAGACCGTGGGTGATTCCAGGCCCGGCGTCAGCGAGGCAGCCTGTTCCACGAGTTCCTTGCGGATGTCGTAATCCATCAGGACGTACTGGCGCGCCACCAGCACACCCTGCAGGCGGCGGATCAGCACCTCGATCTCCTTGGCCGTGCCGTTCGCAGCACCGCCATTGCCGCTGCGCCGGATCAGGACGGCCTCGGACTTGAGGATCGGATCGCCGAAGATTTCCATCCCGGCGGCCTTGAGGGTATTTCCGGTTTCCACGACGTCGGCAATGGCGTCGGCCACCCCCAGTCGGACGGAGGACTCCACGGCGCCGTCCAGGCGGACCACCTTGGCGTTGATGCCCCGCTCGGCAAGGTAACCGCGGAGCAGGCCGTCATAGCTGGTGGCCAGGCGCTTGCCCTCCAGCTCCTCAACCTTGGCGAAATCCCCTACCGGACCGGCAAAGCGGAAAGTGGAAGCCGCGAATCCCAACGGAAGCAGCTCCTCCGCCTCCACCTCGGCGTCCAGCAGCAGGTCGCGTCCGGTGATGCCGACGTCGAGCGTTCCCTGGCCCACGTAGACAGCGATGTCGCGGGGGCGGAGGAAGAAGAACTCGATGTCGTTGTCGGGGTCCACCATCACCAGCTCACGGGTATCACGGCGCTGGCGGTATCCGGCTTCGGACAGCATCGCGGAGGCGGCTTCGGACAGGGAACCTTTGTTGGGGACGGCTACTCGCAGCATGGGGAAATCTTTCTGGTGTGGAAATGTCTAGGTGTTCAAGCAATGCAGGCCACGGCAGGCACCGGCGGCACGAGGCGCGCCGGACCGGTGGCTACAGATGCTTGTAGACGTCTTCCAGGGTCAGGCCTTTGGCGAGCATCAGAACCTGCAGGTGGTACAGCAGCTGGGAGATTTCCTCGGCCGCCGCTTCATCGGATTCATATTCGGCAGCCATCCACACTTCGGCTGCTTCTTCAACGACTTTTTTGCCGATGCCGTGCACACCGGAGTCCAATTCAGCGACGGTGCGGGAGCCTTCCGGGCGGGTGGCTGCCTTCTCGCTGAGCTCAGCGAACAGCGTCTCGAAATTCTTCACGCCCTCCAGCCTACTTGCTGCGGCCCACAGGGCGCCTGTCGGGCGGTTGCATGACGGGCGCGATGTGAGTGAACACACACGCGCCCGCCACCTTCAACCTGCTAGCTGCTGTACTGCTTCAGCAGCACGGCGGTGGCCAGCGCTGCGGTCACGGCCTCGTGGCCCTTGTCTTCCTTCGAGCCGGGGAGTCCGGCACGGTCCAGGCCCTGCTGCTCGGTGTCGCAGGTCAGGACGCCGAAGCCCACCGGAACACCGGTGCGCACGCTGACGTCGGTGAGTCCCGACGTCGCGGCCTGGCAGACGTACTCAAAGTGCGGCGTGCCGCCGCGGATTACTACGCCGAGGGCCACCACGGCGTCGAAGTGCGGTGCGAGGCGCGCGGCTGCCACCGGCAGCTCAAAGCTGCCCGGCACCCGCAGGACGGTGGGCTCGGCGATGCCGGCGTCCTTGGCGGCGCGCAGGGCACCGTCCAGGAGGCCGTCCATGATTTGGGTGTGCCAGCTGGCTGCGATGATCGCCAGCTTCAGCTGGGACGTTTCGGCCGGGTTGAGGGTGGTGAGGTCAATCTCGGGGGCGCCGTGTCCGCTCATAGGTCAGTACTGTTCCGTTCAGCTTTGTTCGTTCGTCGGTCTTGTTGGTTCGTCAGTCTTGTTCGTGGTCAAAGGCACGGCCCGGCGTGGTGACAGGCACTGCACCACCCAAGTGGGAGTCAAGCACCAGGCGGTGCTCCATGCGGTCCTTTTTGGTCTGCAGGTACCGGATGTTCTGGTCGCGTGAGGGCACCTCGGTGGGGACCATTTCCACCACCTTGACGCCGGCCTTCGCCAGCCTGTTCTGCTTGTCCGGGTTGTTGCTCAGGAGCCGCACCTCATGCAGCCCCATTTCAGCCAGCACTTGGGCGGCTGCCTTGTAGCACCGGGCGTCGACAGGGAGACCGAGCTGTTCGTTGGCCTCGACCGTGTCGAAGCCGGCTTCCTGCAGCGCGTAGGCCTTGATCTTGTTGGCGAGGCCGATGCCCCTGCCCTCCTGCCCGCGCAGGTACAGCAAGGTGCCGCCGTGCTCGTGGATCATTTCCAGCGCATAGGCCAACTGCTCGCCACAGTCGCAGCGGTATGAACCGAAGACATCCCCGGTGAGGCACTCGGAGTGGAGCCGGACCAGGGGTGCCTTTCCGTCCTTGGGCGGGTTCGGGGAGCTGACCGCGAGGTGCTCATGGCCGGTGACCAGGTCAATCCACGCCTGGGCGACGAAGTCACCGAAAGCCGTGGGCAACTGCACGATGGGTCCGCCGCTGACGGGATGGGGTACGCGGCCGTTCCCCGATTCGGGCCGGTGGTGGCCGTTACCCGATTCGGTCAGGTGGTGGCCGTTACCCGATTCGGACAGGTGGTGGCCATTGCCTGAATCGGACAGGTGGTGGCCGTTACCCGAAGCTCCGGAAGCCGTCATCGTATCTCCTCTTCTTCGCCCGCGCGTCCTGCCCGGGTATTACCGTCAGCCGATGTGCCCGCTGCTTCGAGGTAGGCCACCAGGTCCTGAATGGAGATCAGTGGGCATCCGTGTTCAGCAGCGAAGGCACGGAGCCCGTCCAGCCGCATCATTTCGCCGTCGTCGTAAACAACTTCGGCGATGACAGCCACAGCTTCCAGGCCGGCCAGGCGGCACAAGTCTACGGCGGCTTCAGTGTGGCCGGGACGTTCCCGCACACCACCGTCAACCGCGCGCAGCGGGAAAATATGCCCGGGGCGCGTTATGGACGACGGGACGGACTTCGGATCCGCGAGTACGCTGGCCGTCAGGGCCCGGTCCGTGGCGGAAATTCCGGTACTGACGCCCGTGGCAGCGTCGCAGGAAACGGTGTACGCGGTGCCCTTCGCGTCTTGGTTGACTTCCACCATCGGGGGCAGCGCCAGGGCATCGGCCCGTTCGCCGGAGAGCGGAACGCAAATGACGCCGGAACTGTAGCGGATGGTCCATCCCATCAACGCCGGGGTGGCGAACTGGGCGGCGAAAATGATGTCGCCCTCGTTTTCCCGGTCCTCGTTGTCTACCGCCAGCACGGGCTTGCCGGCGGCCATGGCCTGCACCGCTTCCTCGATGGTGTTCAGCCGCACGGGAGCGCCTTCCTGGGGATGGGGGCCGGCAGGGGCGGCCACCTTGGGTTCGACTCGGACGGCGGCGTTCATCGTGTTTCTCCTTCAGCGGCGGGCGCTGCCGTGCTGAACGCCAGCAGGCGTTCGGTGTATTTGGCCAGGACGTCAACTTCAAGGTTCACGCGGCTGCCGGTGACTTTGGTACCGAGGCCGGTTTCGGCCAAGGTCGTGGGGATCAACCCCACCTCAAACCACGGCTCCTGCTCTGCGGCGGGGCTGACGGCCGTCACGGTGAGTGATACGCCGTCGATGGCAATGGAACCCTTTTCGGCAATGTAGCGGGCCAGGTTCGCGGGTACGCCGAAACGGAGCCGTTCCCAGTTGCCCAGGGGCTCGCGCTCCAGCAGCGCGCCAACACCGTCCACGTGGCCCTGCACTACGTGCCCGTCCAGCCGTCCACCTGCAGGAACGCAGCGTTCGAGGTTGACCGAGTCGCCCGCTGCGAGTTCGCCGATGGTGCTGCGCACCAGGGTCTCCCCCATCACGTCCACGCTGAATTCCTTGCCGTCGATTTCGGTGGCAGTCAGGCAAACGCCGTTGACGGCGATGGAGCCGCCCAGGGCGAGCCCCTCGGTGGTGGCCGGTGCTTGCAGCCGCAGCGTGGCGCTGGCGTCGCCGTCCTTTTCCACGGACAGGACCTGCCCCTGCTCGGCAATAATTCCGGTAAACATCAGTAGCCTCCCTGGGCTTCTTCCGCGGTGGCGCGGGACGGTTGTGGGTCTAGGGCAACAGTGCGTTGCGGTCGGAGGTGGAGTCTGAGGTCACGGCCAAGGGTCCGGACGGCGCCGCCGTCGGACGGGTCCCACTCCCAGTGCTGTGCATCAGCAAGGGTGGTGATCCCCAGGCCCGTGAGGGCGGGAGTTCCGGAGCCGAGCAGTGTGGGAGCCAGATAAACCATGAGTTCGTCAACCAGCCCGGCGGCGAGGAATGCGCTGAGGATACGTGATCCACCCTCCACCATCAGGTGGCGGATTCCGCTCCCGTACAAGCTGGACAGGGCCTCCCGGGGGTCGCGGGTGGGCAGATGCACCACCAGGCCGTCGCTTCCGTGGATGGCGGCGTCGGCTGGAATGCTGCGCAGCCCCATAACGGCCCGCACGGGTTGCTTGGCAACCTGGGTGCCTTCAGCATCCCTCGCGGTGAGGCGCGGGTTGTCCACCAGCACGGTCTGGGTGCCGACGAGGATGGCGTCGATGCGCCCCCGGATGGCATGGTTGTCCGCGAGGGATTCCGGGCTCGAAATCCACTGGCTGGTGCCGTCCTCCGCAGCGATGCGGCTGTCCAGCGTCTGGGCGATGTGGAGGGTGACGAACGGACGCTTTGCGGCCACCGCCTCAAACCACTGGCGGTTCAGGTCCAGCGCTTCGCCGGCACCGAGTCCGCTGCGGACACTCACGCCGGCTTGGCGAAGGGTGGTTGCGCCTCCCGCCGCGGGATCATGCGGATCGTCCACCGCATAGATCACGTCCGTGATGCCGGCGTCAATGATCGCCTGGGCGCAGGGTCCGGTGCGGCCGATGTGGTTGCAGGGTTCAAGGGTGACCAGCATGGTGCAGCCGGAAAGATCGATCCCGGCAGCAACTGCCTGCGCAATGGCATCCACCTCGGCGTGGGCGGTACCGGCGCCGCGATGGAAGCCCGTGACGAGTTCGCGGCCCTCAGGATTGACGACGACGGCACCCACCAAAGGGTTCGCACCGCGGGGGCCGTTGAGGGCCGCCTTCAGGGCGGTCGCCATGGCGGTGGTCTCGGCAGCGGTAAACGCTGTGACCACTCCGGCCGTCACGCGGCAGCCTCGATGGGTGGGCCGGCAGGCACGCCGGCAGCAGGAATAGTGGCCTCAAAGAGCCATCGCAAACGGTTCATAATGCTTGTGTCGTTCCTTCCCTCTCGAACCGCGATGGCTCCGGGGGTATACGACAGCAGAAGGCCGCGGCGTCGCAGGACGCCGCAGATACAGCTGTACGTGCTTCTCTCATCCAGACTTTAACTGTCGGTACCGGAATTTCACCGGTTCAACCGTCTGCCGGTGTCCTCCCGAAGGAAAGCACCGGCTCGCGGGTCGCGGACTGTCACCGCCGGTTCGGACTTACACCGACCCCGGAGCACGTATGTGTGTTGCTATTGTGCCATAACGAGCGAGGGCTCCCCGCTATTCCGCCGCGGAACGTAACGTTTCGCTTCCCGCCTGGCGTAACCGGTCAATGGCGGCAGCGGGGTCCTCGGCACCATACACGGCGGAGCCGGCGACGAAGACGTTTGCACCCGCCTCTGCCGCGCGGGTAATGGTGTCCTCGGTAATGCCGCCGTCCACCTGGATGGCCACACTGATGCCCGAACCGTCGATGGCTTTCCTGGCGCGCCGGATCTTGGGCAGGGTCACGTCCAGGAACGACTGGCCGCCGAAGCCCGGTTCCACCGTCATGATCAGCAGCATGTCCAGCTCTGACAGCATGTCCAGATACGGCTCCACCGGTGTGCCCGGGCGGAGTGCCATGCCTGCCTTCGAACCCCTTGCCCGCAGTTCGCGTGCCAGCTTGATGGGGGCGATGGCGGCTTCAGCGTGGAACGTGACGGAGGCCAGGCCGGCATCGGCGAAGCCGGGCGCCCAGCGGTCCGCATCGGCAATCATCAGATGCGCATCGAGGGGCACTGGGCTGACTGCCTGGATCCGCTGCACTACCGGCAGCCCGATGGTGAGGTTGGGCACAAAGTGGTTATCCATCACGTCCACATGCACGGCATCGGCATTGCTGATGCGCTTGAGCTCCGCCTCAAGGTTGACGAAGTCGGCAGAGAGGATGCTCGGGTTGATGCAGCATTGCGTCACAGGGACACCTTTCACGGGGCAGGACTGCTGGAGTCAGTGCTTTTGACGGCACAGGAACTTCTACGGATCAGGGCTCTAAGAGAATCAGTGACGTTGGCGGATCAGGGCTTCTTGCGGATCAGGGCAAGGAACATGGCGTCGGTACCGTGGACGTGGGGCCACAGCTGGGCCGTGGACTCGTGCCCGGCGCCAAGGTTCCCGGTCAAACTCACGCTGTCCAGGACCTGCCCGGCCTCCAGCAGTTCGAGGTCATCGCGTTTGCGGAGTGCATCGGTGACCACGGCGGTGGTTTCGGCAGGGTGGGGCGAACAGGTCACGTAGGCGACCACTCCACCCGGGCGGACAGCAGCGAGTGCCGACGCGAGCAGCTCGCGCTGAAGCGGGCCCAGATCGGCCAGGTCCTTTGGCGTGCGGCGCCAGCGCGACTCGGGCCGGCGCCGAAGCGCTCCCAGCCCGCTGCAGGGAACGTCGACGAGTACCCGGTCGAAAGTTTCCGGCTTCTCGGTGCCCACGTCGCGGCCGTCGCCGGTCCGGACCTGCCATGTTTCGCGGGGTACGGCCGAGAGCGCCTGGCTGACCAGCTTGGCCCGGTGTGGGGCAGGTTCATTGGCCAGCAGCGTGGCACCCCTTTGGCTCGCCAGGGCACCGAGCAAGGCGGCCTTGCCGCCCGGTCCAGCGCACAGGTCCAGCCAGGCCTCGCCGTCGTTTGTCCTGCCAGCCGCCTCAGCAGTGTCAGCCCCTTCAGCTCCGACAGTGCCGGCCGCGTTGTCCCCGCCATGGCCGCCGATGTCAACGGCGGCCATGGCGCGTGCCACCAGCTGCGAGCCGACGTCCTGCACCCTGGTGCTGCCCTCCCTTACGGAGGCAAGCCGGCCCAGATCCCCGCCACTGGAGAGAGCGGAACCTTCCACCAGTTCACCGGGAGTGGCTCCGTTCTCAAGGGCCTCATCGAGGCTTCCGATGCCGGGCAGGGCCACCAGGTTGACCACCGGGGCGGCGTTGTCGGCCTCCAGGAGGTCGTTGATTTCCGTGGCTGGACGCCCATGGGCCACCAGCGACTGGCGCATGGCGCGGACGATCCACTCAGGATGCGCGTAGCGGAGGGACGCCGTCTTGGTCTCGTCTGTCTCTCCGCCGGTCAGCAGCTCGAGCCACTCTTCAATGGGATGCGCAGCGACCTTGCGCAGGACGGCATTGATGAGGGCTGAGGGTCCCGCGCCGATGACCGCGCGGGCCAGTCCGACGGTCTGGTCCAGTGCTGCGTGCGCTGGAACGCGCATGGCCAGCAGCTGATGGACTCCGAGCCGGAGGGCGTCCAGGATGGCCGGATCCAGCTGGTCCAGGGGACGGTCCACGCACCGGGCCAGGATAGCGTCGTATGTTCCTTGGCTGCGCAGTGCCCCGTAGCTGAGTTCTGTTGCGAACCCGGCGTCGCGTTTATCCAGTCCGTGGTGCCGGATCCGCGCCGGCAGTACCAGGTTGGCGTACGCGTCCTCGGCCGCCACGGCCCGCAGGACTTCGAACGCCACCAGCCGGGCGGGGTCGGCCCGGCGCGTCCGCTGGGAAGGTGCGCTGTCAGTAAAGCTGCGCTGGGACGCACGGTTCCGTTCCCGCCCCTTAGCGTTGCGGTTGCTGGAATCGCGCGGTCCGCCGTTGCCGCGGCCGCCGCTTCCTCCGCGCTGGCCGCCGCCCTGGCCACCCCCTGAGCCGCCGCTTCCGCCCCGCTGGCCGCCGCCTGAGCCGCCGCCGCCGGCTCTTCCCCGACCGCCTTGGTTGTCGCCGGAACCGCTCATTCGAACACCACGCTTTCAAGGGAAGCCATGCCACGTGCCCAATCGGCAGCGGCCATCATTTTTTTGCCGGCGGGCTGGACCCGGGTCAGCTCCACGGCGTGCGAACCGGTTCCCACCAGAACGCTCTTGCCTTGGACGGACACGGCGCCGGGCACCAACTGTGGAACATCCGGCCGCAGCCGGACGGGTTCCAGCTTGATGCGCTGGCCTTCCAGCACTGTCCAGGCTCCCGGTTCCGGAGTGACTCCCCGCGCCTGCCGTCCGATGGCCAGGGCCGGGTGTTTCCAGTCCAGGCGGCCGTCCTCGAGGGTCAGCTTGGGTGCCAGCGAGACTTCACCGGTCTGCGGCACAGCGGCGGCCTTGCCGGCCTCGATGGCGGACAGGGTCTGGGATAGCAGCACGGCGCCGCTGCGGGACAGCCGTTCCAGCAGTTCCCCGGCGGTGTCTTCGGGGCCCACCGTTTCTGTCAGGGTTCCGAACCACGGGCCCGGTGTCCAGGCCTTCCTCCAGCTGGAAGGTCACAGCGCCGGTGACGTCGTCGCCGGCCATCACGGCACGCTGGACAGGTGCGGCGCCGCGCCAGGCCGGAAGGAGGGAGAAGTGCAGGTTGATCCACCCGTGCCGCGGGATGCTGAGTGCAGCCGGAGGAACCAGCCCGCCGTAAGCCACGATCGCCGCGACATCCGGGCTGGCAGCGGAAATCCTGGCCATGGTGTCTTCGTTGATCCGGGCAGCGTGAATAATCTCGATCCCGAGCTCGGCGGCCCGGGCGGCCACCGGCGACGGAGTGAGCACGCGCTTCCGTCCGATTGGCGCGTCCGGCCTGGTAAGGACCGCGACAACGTCGAATCCTGCTTCAACGAGCGCGTTGAGGGACGGGACGGCGACGGCGGGGGTTCCCGCGAAGAGGACCCTCACCCGTTGGTACCGGCGGCTCCGCCACCGAAACTTGACCCGGAAGCTGCACCGCCGAAGCTGGAACCCCCGAAACTGGAGCCGACGGTCCTGGCGCGCTTCGCCGTCGTCTGTTCCGTGATGGAGTCGTAGTTGGCGTTGCGGATGGAACGCAGGGCCGCCTTGCGGTCCTCCCCCTCAAGCCGGTCCGTGTAGAGGATCCCGTCCAGGTGGTCGTTCTCGTGCTGGAAGCAGCGTGCCAGCATCCCCTCGCCTTGGAGGGTGACGGGGTTGCCGTGCATGTCCACGCCGGTGACCCGCGTGGCACGGTATCGCTTCACCGGGAAGCCCAGGCCCGGGATGGACAGGCAGCCTTCCACGTGGTCCGGCTGGAAGTCCTCGCTGTTTTCCAGCACCGGGTTGATGATGTGCCCTTCCACCCCGTCGATGCGGTAGGTGAAAACGCGCTTGCTGACGCCGATCTGGGGTGCGGCAAGGCCGGCCCCGTCCACGTCCTCCATGGTTTCGGTCATGTCCGCCACCAGCCTGGCCAGCTCAGGCCCGAAATCCGTCACAGGATCGGCAACTGTGCGGAGCACAGGGTCACCGATGATGCGGATATTCAGAATAGCCATGCGCTGTTTTTCCTTACGGTAGGCGGCAAAGGGGACCCATCCAGTTTAGGCGCAGACAACTCCGGGGCTGTCCGCGCCCGGCATTCCTAGGCGGGCTGTACCTGTGCGAGCGGCGGAGGGGCAATGGGCAGGAGCGCCGTACCAGCTGAGGTGGTGTCCGCAGACAGTTCCCAGACTCGCCGGAGGGCGCAGAACTTCCACCAGTGGTGCTTGAGGACGTCGGGGTTGGCGCGGACGGGACGGACCTCGGTCTCGCCAATGGCCACCGCCAGCAGGACGGGGTTTTCGCCGAACTTCCAGGGTTCCCAGGTCCCTTCTTCCGGGTCAACCAGGCTCTCCTCCGCCTTCATGCCGGCCACGAGCTGCATAACCACCTTGTCGTCGAGCGGTTTGACCTGGCCGTCCCTGGTGGTGCCCTTGGTTTTGTAGTCGATCAGGCAGATCCGGCCGTTGATCCGTGCCACCAGGTCCAGGGTTCCGGCGTAGCCCACCGAGTTGTTCCAGACGGTGATCTCGGGGGCGATGGGCTCAACCTTGAACAGCTCCCACCATTCGTCAAACCGGACCGCGAAGGCTTCTTCGCCGTTGGCTGCCAAGGCTTCGCGCGCTTCCTTCATGCCGTGGGGACGGCCCAGGGCCCGCAGGGCAACCTGCTCGCAGTAGAAATGGACGCGGTCCCCGCGCTTGGCGGCATCGTCACGGTAAGTTTCAGCCGCCTTGGCCGCACGGTTGACGGCCTGCTTGATTTTGGCCGGGCTTCCCAGGCAGTCGGCCAGCAACGGATCTTTGGCCAGGCTGCTGGCGCCCATGTATCCAAACCAGCCATCAAGCCCGTGCGGCTGCTGGCCGATCACAGTGGTGATGGACGGCGCGGAGAAATGCTCGGAGGTGGACCGGGCGTACATCCGCCCATAGTCCGTGGCGTGGGCAAGAAGTGGAGCTGTCATAAGAAAAACTCTTTCACAAGGGGCTGACAGAATGTCCGCGCGCACAAAAAAGGTCCGTTTCCGCTGCAGATGAGCGGAAACGGACCAATATGCGGTGGGCGATACTGGGTTCGAACCAGTGACCTCTTCGGTGTGAACGAAGCGCGCTACCACTGCGCCAATCGCCCTGATGCATTTGAATGTTAGCCGACCTTCCGGCCATTTCGGAAATCGGCCCGGAGTCGCGGCACAAACGCCAGCCAACCAGGGGCACGCGGCGGTCCATGTTGGAGCGGCGAACCGCAGGGATGGTCCGCTTGCGCTGCCCCTCCCTAGCAGCCGGGGCACCCACAAAGCCTCGTGTCGCCGTCGCAAATTACATGCCTGTAACTTCGGAAGATCCGCGCTATTACTGGGATGCAGCCCCATTATGTCCGCCGCGCCCGGGGCCGATTTGGAGAATCCCGGAACCTCCTATATTGTTTTTACTCGTTGGAAAGCGAGGAAATGCCGGGAACGGCAGCGAATCAGCCCTCCAAAATGCGGACGTAGCTCAGCTGGTAGAGCACCACCTTGCCAAGGTGGATGTCGCGAGTTCGAATCTCGTCGTCCGCTCGCAGGACACTGTCATGGCAAAGGTTCCTCGGAACCGGCGCTAACACGGTGGGTTGGCCGAGAGGCGAGGCAGCGGCCTGCAAAGCCGTATACACGGGTTCGAATCCCGTACCCACCTCGGTGAAAACCATGGTTTCCGGATAACTTCCGGATGAACATGGGCGATTGGCGCAGCGGTAGCGCGCTTCCCTGACACGGAAGAGGTCACTGGTTCGATCCCAGTATCGCCCACCAAGCAAGGAAACTTGCTTCATGCAGTCCCCCGGCCCCGGCCGGAACGCACTGCATACGCGGACGTAGCTCAGCTGGTAGAGCACCACCTTGCCAAGGTGGATGTCGCGAGTTCGAATCTCGTCGTCCGCTCTCTTACTTCTTACCACCCCATAAGCCGGTCTTCCGGTCCCGGGCGATTGGCGCAGCGGTAGCGCGCTTCCCTGACACGGAAGAGGTCACTGGTTCGATCCCAGTATCGCCCACATTCAGCAGCTCCCCGGAGCTGCTTTTTTCTTGCCCTGCCACCGTTGCCCTGTCACTTACGGTCCCCAACACGGTGTTTTGACGACTAAACCTGATAGGGCAACCAGTGGAGGGGAACGCTGCATCCGCTCCGGGCGAACGCCCAAAGCCCCTGATTTCCTTGGCACGCCTTCCCGGCAGGGCTAGGATCGAATGCGGAGGAGCGACCTGGCTCCGCGATTGAAGGGAGGTGCTCGTGGGACTGATTGACGATCTAAAGGGCAAAGCTCAAGGTCTCATCCATGGCAACGAGCAGGCCATCAAGAACGGCATCACCAAGGCCGGCGATCTCGTCGACACCAAGACCGGAGGCAAGTACTCCGGCCACGTCAACAAGATCCAGGATGGCGCTTCCAAGCTCATTGACAAGAACGGAACCCCGGGCGCGGCACCTGCCGCTGAGCAGGTTCCGCCGGTCAACCCGGTTCCGCCGGTTGACAAGGCTCCGTAAAAAGGATTTGGCCAGGGCTTTGCCCTAGTACGTCAAGGGGGTGCGGGTCCCGCCGGGAGGCGGCACCCGCACCTTTGGCGTTTAAGGGCGCCGCTCCGGGAATCGCCCTGCCGCTGTTGTTGAACGTCCGACGGCGGGTGGCCGGCTGGGGCGGCCTACTGGCTGTGCGGGCTACGAAGGTTCGTGGTTCTGGCCTTCGCGGGCCAGGGCAGTAAGGCGCGAGACTGCACGGAAGTACTTCTTCATGTAGCCGCCGGTCATCATTTCTTCGGTGAACAGCTGATCGAACGGAACACCGCTGGCGAGGATCGGCACATCCTTGTCGTAGAGCCGGTCAGCAAGCACCACGAACCGCAGTGCCACGGCCTGCTCCGTGATGGTGCCAACATTGCGCCACACCACCCCGTCGATGCCGTCGATCAGCTGCCGGTAGCGGCTGGGGTGCACACCGGCCAGGTGGGAGATCAGGGTGCTGAACTCGTCCTGGGCAACAGTCTTGCCGTCAAACTCCGCTTTCATGTGCGCGGACAGTTCGCTGTTCTTGAGGGGCGCGGGGGCCGCCGGGAGTCCGCGGTGCCGGAAGTCCTCACCGTCGATCCGGACCACGTCGAACTGGTCCGCGAGGACCTGGATTTCACGCTGGAAGTCCACCGCAGCGAACCTGCCGTCACCAAGTGAGCCCGGCAGCGTGTTGGACGTGGCGGCCAGCTTCACTCCTGCGTCCGCGAGTTCGCGCATCAGCCGCGACATCAGCACGGTGTCGCCCGGATCGTCGAGCTCAAATTCGTCAATGCAGACAAGTTTGTACCCGCTCAGCGCATCCACCGTTTTGCGGAAGGAGAGGGCGCCCACCAGGTTGGTGTACTCCACGAAGGTGCCAAAGGCCTTCGGCCCTGGCGCTGCGTGCCAGAGCGAGGCGAGGAGGTGGGTCTTGCCCACGCCGAAGCCGCCGTCCAGATAGATGCCGGCCCGGGAAGTCTCCTTTTTTCCGAACAGCTTCTTGAACAGGCCCCCGCCGTCACCGGACCCCACGCCCTCGGCAAATCCCTGCAGGGCACGGACAGCTTGCGCCTGGCTGGGCTGCTTGGGATCGGGGCGGTAGCTTGCAAAGGAGACCTGGCCGAACCGGGACGAGGGAAAGAAGCCTTTGAGGAGTTCGTCCACCGATACTGCCGGAGTGCGGGCGGCAAGCTGTTCAATCTGTACCAAGGTGGTCCGTTCTGCTGGTTGTTGGTCCCCAGAAAGGATACCGGCAATGCACTGCCGCTCCCGATGACCCCGGCCACACTGGCCGCAGGCGTGATGAAGGCAACATTTCCTCCTGTTAACGGAAACCGCACATCACCGGTGACGGTGGCTAGTGTGGGAGCAGGTCCCCATCCGGTCCCGCGGATCACCCGTGTTCTCGATGAAAGGCAAAGCTATGTCCTACCCCGTTGAACAGAACGAAAAGTTTGCAGCTTACGCCCACCCGGAGCGCCTCGTCTCCACTGAATGGCTTGCAGCCGCCGTGGAAAACGGTGCCGTCGCCAGCGGCCAGCTGGTAGTGGTGGAGTCCGACGAAGACGTGCTCCTCTACGAAACGGGGCACATCCCCGGCGCCGTCAAGATCGACTGGCACACCGACCTGAACGACGAAGTGACCCGCGACTACGTGGACGGGGCCGCGTTCGCGGAACTGGCGGCGTCGAAGGGTATTTCCCGCGACAGCACCGTAGTGATCTACGGTGACAAGTCCAACTGGTGGGCTGCTTACGCGCTGTGGGTCTTCACCCTCTTCGGGCACCAGGACGTGCGGCTGCTCGACGGCGGCCGTGACAAGTGGATTGCCGAGGGCAGGGAACTGACGACGGAAAAGCCGGCACCGGCCAGGGGCGAGTACCCGGTGGTTGAGCGCGAGGATGCTCCCATCCGGGCATTCAAGGACGACGTCCTGGCCCACCTGGGCAAGCCCCTTATCGACGTCCGCTCACCCGAGGAGTACACCGGCCAGCGCACCCACATGCCGGCCTACCCCGAGGAAGGTGCGCTCCGCGGCGGCCATATTCCCACCGCCGCCTCCATTCCGTGGGCCCGGGCTGCCGCGCCCGACGGAACTTTCCGCAGCCGCGAGGAACTCGACGCGCTGTACCTGGGCGAGGCCGGCCTGACTGAGGGTGACGACGTTGTGGCCTACTGCCGCATCGGTGAGCGCTCCAGCCACACCTGGTTCGCGCTTAAGTACCTCCTGGGCTTCGAGTCCGTCCGCAACTACGACGGTTCCTGGACCGAGTGGGGCAACGCCGTCCGCGTGCCGATCGTCAAAGGCGCCGAGCGCGGGTCCTTTCCCGTCGCCGTCGGAGCCTGACGCGGCCTCACCCGAAGTTCGGCGCGTAAACTTGGAATGATGACTACTCAAGCACTGCCCTCCGCCCTTGCGGCCATTGTGGACGACTTCCAGGCCCTGACCGAGCCCGAACGGCTGCAACTGCTGCTCGAGTTCTCGCAGGGACTCCCCGAGCTGCCGGACCGGCTCAAGGACCATCCCGAACTGCTCGAACAGGTGGTGGAGTGCCAGTCCCCGCTGTTCCTGACCATCGAGACGGAAAAAGGCGGCGGCGCGGCCGGCGCCGTGCGGCTCTACTTCAAGGCCCCGGCCGAGGCTCCCACCACCCGCGGTTTCGCCGGAGTCCTGCACGAAGGCCTGGACGGACTGTCCGCCGAAGAAATCCTTTCGGTACCCGATGACATGCCGGAACTGCTGGGCCTCACCCGCGCCATCACGCCCCTGCGGATGCGGGGAATGACGGCCATGCTCGGAAGGATCAAGCGCAAGGTTTCAGCATCCAGCGCCGTGCGCTCCTAACCGGCAGCCCGGTATCGATGGGACGCAAGAACACATCACAGGGAACTCCGGCCACCGCCGTACTGGCGGCAGCCGGGGTTCCCTTTGTACTGCACCCGTACGATCACGATCCCGCCACCGCAAGTTACGGCGCGGAAGCTGCCCAGGTCCTGGGATTCGCACCGTCGAAGGTGTTCAAAACGCTGATGGTGGAGGTCGAAGGCAAGCTGGCGGTGGGCATCGTGCCGGTCAGCGGCACACTGGACCTCAAAGCGGTCGCAGCCGCCCTGGGAGCCAAGAAGGCGGCGATGGCGGACCCCGCCGCAGCCCAGCGGCGCACCGGCTATGTGCTCGGCGGCATCTCCCCGCTGGGCCAGCGGCTCCCCTCCCCCACGGTTTTGGACCACAGCGCCCTGGCCTTGGAGACCCTGCTGGTGTCGGGCGGCAAACGCGGCTTGGACATCGAACTGGCTCCTGCCGACCTGATCCGCCTCACGGACGCCGTGACAGCACCCATCAGCTCGGTGCAGGCCACGAAGAACTAGAAAAAGGGGAGGCTGATCTTCGTGCCGCAGGCCTATAATCACTGCACCGCTCAATTTGCTGCAGGAGCAGCGACGGTAGGAAAGGTCACGGTCACCGTGGTCAAGAATCCCTTCAAACACCCGCACGAAGCCGGCGAAGGCACGAAAAATAGTGTTCACCATTCTTCCTGGCTCCAACGCGAAGATGCCGGCATAAGCCACGGCAGGAGCAGCCTCTTCTTCATCGCCCACGAAAACCCGCCGCCCCCGTCAGCGACGTGCCTTCAAGGACACGAGATCCTGCCAGGAGAAAACACCTGCAGCCAGGGTCACCCGATCGGCTGACACTCATCGACTATCAATCGGCCCGTTAGCCGGCGAGGCCGCTTCCACAGGGGCGACATCATGCTCAAAACCCTGCTGTGCAAGATCAACGTGGGACACCATTGGGTGGCTGCAGCGGACCCTGACGGCAACTTCAACCGGCATTGCGTGAATTGCGGAAAAGTCGACGCACACGTCGCCCGCTGGCCGGATCGGCTGTCAGCCAGAGATCATCCCCCGCATGATGCCCTGCCGGACATACCGACCAGCGACTACTGAGCGCGGTCCCCGCCAAGGGCAGGACCCTGGCCCTGCCGGGCTCCACCCGGGTTCAGGCGTGGCGCCAGCTGTTTCCGCAGCCACGCCTTGACCACACGCTCCCACCGCTCGGGATCAACGTTCCACTCTTTCGTGTGGCGTGCATGGTGAAAGGCTTCGAAGGTGACCATTTCCCGGTTGCGTTCAGCCAATTGCACGGACGGGCCGTACGGAACATACTCGTCGTCCACGCTGTGGATGACCAGGGTGGGAGTCCGGAGTTCGACTGCCCGCGACACCCAGTCCATCGCCTTGAGGTCCACCGGTGCGGACAGTCCCGTGAGCCGCCGCCCCAGCGGATGCCCCAGCATCAGTTGGCCGTAACGGCCCACCAGGGAGGGAATCCTGTTCAGCTGCGCGTGATGGGCCAATACTGTCACCCAGTCAATGACCGGGGCGTCCAGCACCATGGCCCGGATCAGGTGCCTGTAGCGGGACAAATCGGCAGTCTGCAGGCAGATGGCGCCGCCCATGGACCAGCCGAACAGCACAATCTCCTCGGCCCCGTTTGCCAGGGCGTACTCGATGGCGGCTTCTATATCGCGCCACTCGGTGGAACCCAGGCCGTAGCGCCCGTCGTCGGCAGATGGCGCCAGACCGTCATTGCGGTAGGACACCACCAGGCTTGTCAGTCCCAGCTCGAGGGCGGGCCCGACGGCGCGCAGGGCTTCCTGCCGGCTTGCACCGCGCCCGTGCACCATCACCGCCCAAGTCCGCGCCGTCCCGCCCGCACGGACCAGCCAGGCGGGGGCCTGCCCGCGGTCTACTTCGATCATCACATCTTCGGCAGGGATTCCGACGGCGGCCGGGTCCGGGTAGACAGCACCGCTCCACCATCCCCAGCGGGCCGTGCTGAGATCCCCGGCGTAAACCGCCTCCACCTCGCGGGACACCGTCCGCTCAGCCGGAGAGTACGAGACGATGCGGCCAATGCGGGCGTGCCCCTTGCCGCCGTCGAAAAAGAACCCATACACCCCGTCCACGGTGGTGTCTTCGTTGGCGGCCATGATCACGTGCTGCTGCTGCCCGTCCCTGACCACTGCCAGTACTTCCTGGTTTGCCGCCCTCTGGCGCGCGGGGGTGATGACGCGGCGGGCAAAGTACACAGCCAGGGCTGACGATCCCGTGGCCAGCAGTCCCGCCAGTGCGCCTCCGCCGATTGCCCCACCAATGGCCCATTTCGTCCGCAGCGACAGGCCTGCGCCGGAATCCTTGATACTCAGGACGGGTGCCGGACTGCTGCGCTGGAAAAGTGCCATGGAACCATTCTTACCGCCCCGGCGCCGGCAGTCCGCATTTCCGCGGGAGGGCGCCAAAACCGGCGCATCCCTGAACCGGTGCCGCCGCATCATGCACGGGCTAGGCTAAGGCCATGAGTGATCCCATCGTCATCCTGACCGAAGAACCCCTGGGGGCGGACGACCGCCTGAACATCGAGCGCCTCGTGGACGGAGCAGATACCCCACTCCTGGTCCTGGTTCCGGCGAACACCGAACGGCATCTGCTGGTGGACTTCCTCGAGAACCTTTCCATGCTGGACATAGCCAAGGCGTTCCGTGAACTGACGTCCCACGCGCCGGATCCTGCCACCGAGCGCGTCCAGGCGGCGGAGACCCTTGCGGTGTCGCTGGCGGCGCTGGCGGGGCTGGGTGCAGGCGTCACGGGAGAAGTAGTCGACGGCGGTGCGGTGCAGGCCCTGGTAGCCAAGGTCAAGGAATCCGGTGCTGCGCAGGCCGTGGTGGTCACCCGCCCGCATGCAGTGGCGGATACGTTCCACACCGACTGGGCCAACAAAGCCCAGGACCAACTGGGCCTGCCCGTCCTGCATCTGTACGCAGGTTCGGGATTTATCGGCGACTCCTGAGCGTTGAGAAGGCTATGAGCATTTTCGGAAACAACATCCTGGGCAAGAACATCCTCGGAAACAAGGACGCAGCTCCCGAGTCCCCGGCCGCCGGTCCCGGCGTTCACAAAACCGACGCCGAGTGGCGGCAGGAGCTCACCCCGGAGGAATACCACGTACTCCGCCAATCCGGAACCGAGCGTCCCTTCACCGGCGAATACTGGGATACGCATACTGCCGGCGTCTACCAGTGCCGGGCCTGCGGCGCAGAACTGTTCACCAGCAACGAGAAGTTCGATTCCCATTGCGGCTGGCCCTCCTTCTTCGCCCCACTGGCAGAAGGTACCGTCCGCTACATCCACGACCGGACCCTTGGCATGGAACGGGTGGAGGTGCGCTGCGCCACGTGCGACTCGCACCTGGGGCACGTGTTCGACGGCGAGGGGTACCCCACACCCACGGACCAGCGCTACTGCATCAATTCCGTCTCGCTGAAACTCGTTCCGCGCGAAGAACCCGAGGTCAGCGGGCAGGAAGCGCAGGCCTGAGATCACCGAAAGGCTGGACCTTCTTCCTGCCGCAGCACCCGGAAGGAAAAGCTTTTCTTAGGCTAGGCCGCTTTTCAGATTAGTTCTGCTGGTTGCTTGTTACGCTCGCCGTAGATAGCAAGCAACCAGAAAGGCGCCGACGATGACCGAAACACTGATCACCGCTTCCACCCGGATTTCCGCAGAAAACCAGGACTGGGCCAAGCTCAAGGAGGCAGCCACTGCCATCCAGGCGCTTCAGGTGAAGGACGGCTCCATTCCCGACCCGGCAAACCATGGTGAGGCATCCCGGTACGTCCGAGGCATCGTTGATGCGGTGCGCGGCCTTGCCCCCGCGTTCCCGCACGATGCCGCCTACCTGGATGCCGTCGTCGAAGACTTTTCCGCCTGGGAGGCCACAGGTTTCGCCGTCCCAGACTTCCTGTCTTCGCTGCTCGCCTTCCAGCCCCAGGAACAGCGCCAGGACGGTCTCCAGCACCTGGTGGTCTTCCCCATGTACACGCAGAACGGCAGCAGCAACAGGCTGGTTGAGGCCGTCCTGATTGAAGTGATCTGGCCAGAGTTCATTGCCGGACTGGAGGCCGCTGAGTACTCGAACAAGCTGTTCGTCCCCATCCGTTTCCTGGACTTCACTGCCGGCTACGACACCAACTCCGCAGTACTGTTCCCGGAGACCGTTGCGGTCAGCGAAACCCCGACGTTCACCTGGGGCGCCATTTTCGCTGACCGGGAAGCCGCCCGGTTCCGCCGGGTGCTCAAGGCCGCCGCCGAGACCACCCGCCTGGAACTCCCCGCAGGAGCGGCGGAACTCCTCGCTGACCAGGACCTGACGGAGGCCACCTTCGTGATGTGGGACCTCATCCACGACCGGACCCACATGCGCGGCGACCTTCCGTTCGATCCGTTCATGATCAAGCAGCGGATGCCGTACTTCCTGTACTCACTGGAAGAGCTGCGCTGCGACCTGACCGCCTTCCGCGAATCGGTCCGGATCGAAAAGGATGACGACGCCGACCTGGAGGCGCGCCGCCACGCCAAGCTCGTGCAGTACGCCATCATCTTCGACCGGATTTTCCGCTTTGCGATCACCGGCAGCCGCGTCCGCAACTACGACGGACTCGGCGGCCAGCTCCTGTTCGCCTGGCTGCACCAGCAGCACGTCCTGCACTGGACCGACACACGGCTCACCATCGACTGGGACGAGGTGGCGGATGCCGTCATCGCCCTGGGAGCCACCATCGATGAACTGTACTGGCGTTCCATCGACCGGCCGAAGACCGCGCACTGGCTCGCCGCGTACCAGCTCATCTCCGCTACCGTTACTCCTAACCCGGCATCCCTCTGGGCCAAGGGTCCCGAAGCGCTGGCACTGGCTGGTCCGCCGCGCGGCCTGACGGACCAGGTGCTGGAGGACGAGTTTCCGCTGTCCATGTTCTATGAAGCATTAGAGAAGAAGATGCGCCACGTCATCGAATCCACCGCCGGAATCACCGGAGCCTCCGCACTGTGACGGAGGAACCGGCAACAACAGAATCAGGGTCAGCGGCACCGCAAGCCGGGGTCCCGCGGCTGAACATCCTGGTAACCGGCGGCAGTGGACCGTCCGGCATCGCCGTCGCTCGGGCGCTCCACAACGCCGGCCACGGGGTCTTCACCGTCGGTTCGGACCAGGCAAGGATCGACGCCGCAGTGCAGCAGGCGGGCGACGGCGTCACGGGCCTCGTGTGCGACCTCGCCGCTTTGGCGGATGTGCGGCAGCTGCGGACGTCGGTGCTCGCGGCCGGTGGGCACGTAGACGGCCTGATCCACCTGGTGGGCGGCTGGCGCGGAGCCAAAGGCATCGCCGACCAGACGGACGAGGACTGGGACTTCCTGGAACGGGGCGCCATCACCACGCTCCGGAACGTCTCCCGCGTGTTCTATGGGGATATTGCCGCCTCGCACCATGGCCGCTTTGCGATGGTGTCCTCCACAGCCGTGGACAAGCCGGCGGCAGCAACCGCCAGCTACGTCGCTGCCAAAGCCGCGGCCGAAGCCTGGACAATGGCCATGGCGGACGGCTTCCGCCGGGCAGCCGCCAACGGCGCCACCGACAACAAAGACCCTGGCTCAGGCAACAACCCAGGCGGGCCGGCCGCCGTCGTCCTGGTGGTCAAGGCCCTGGTGGACGACGCGATGCGCCGCAACCATCCGGAACGCAGTTTCCCCGGCGCCACCGACGTGGCGGACCTTGCCCGCGCCGTCGTCGGTCTCTTTGAAAGCCCGGCCGACAAGCTGAACGGCAGCCGGATCGTGCTGGCGAACCAGGTGGCCTCATGACTGTACTTAGACTGAAAGCGTGACCAAAGCCATGACAACAACAGCTGAAACTGCCACCGGAATCCGGCTGCACGATCCCACCATTCGCGGGTTCGCCTCGGACAACTACTCTGGTGTCCATCCCGAAATCCTGGCGGCACTGGCCGCCGCCAACGAGGGCCACCAGGTGTCCTACGGCGAGGACGAGTACACCGCGAGGCTGCAGGACGTGCTGGAGGACCATTTCGGCCCCGGCATCGAGAGCTTCCCGGTCTTCAACGGCACGGGCGCCAATGTCCTGTCCCTGCAGTCGCTGCTCCCCCGCTGGGGCGCCGTGGTGTGCGCGTCCACCGCCCATATCAACATGGACGAAAACGGCGCGCCGGAACGTATCGGGGGAATCAAGCTCCTGCACGTCCCCGCACCGGATGGCAAGCTGACGCCGGAACTGATCGACCGCGAGGCCTGGGGCTGGGGCGACGAACACCGGGCCCAGCCGCTCGCCGTCTCCATCACCCAGACCACCGAACTGGGCACCTGCTACACCCCGGAGGAGGTCCGGGCCATCGCCGACCACGCCCATTCCAAGGGGATGAAGCTCCACATGGACGGTGCCCGGCTGGCGAACGCGGCAGCGCACCTTCAGGTCCCGCTGCGCGCATTCACCCGGGACGCCGGCGTGGACATCCTTTCCTTCGGCGGCACCAAAAACGGGCTCCTGTTCGGTGAGGTGGTGGTGGCACTGAACCCCGAGGCGGCGCACGGGCTGGTGTACCTGCGCAAGATGAACATGCAACTGGCCTCCAAGATGCGCTTTATGTCAGCGCAGTTCATCGCCCTCCTGGAAGGTGACCTCTGGCTGCGGTCCGCCTCGCACGCCAACGCGATGGCAGCCAGGCTGCGCGCCGCCGTCGACACCATCGACGGTGTGGAGCCGACGCAGAAAACCGAGTCCAACGGCGTCTTTGCCATCCTTCCTGAAGGTGTAGCGGACCGGCTGCGGACGTCCTTCCGTTTCTACGACTGGAACGAGGCAGCCAGGGAAGTGCGCTGGATGTGTTCGTTTGATACCACCGAGGAGGATATTGATGCCTTTGCTGCAGCAATCCGGCACGAACTTGGCGCTGACGGGAGCGGGCAGGCCGGCCAGTGACGGCAGGACGACGGCGAGCCTTCCCGCCGTCACCGGCCCGGTTGCGTAACCTGCGAAGGTGAACGCACTTGACCAGGTTCCCCCGGAATTTCTCCACGCCTTGGGAACCCTCAGGAAAGCCCGGTGCCGCGGGGAACTCCACCTTGCGGAGATCCCGGCGCCCGCACGCCTGGCGCCTTTCGCCGTAGCGCTGGGCGCGGAGGTCCTGGCACCGGGGCCGGGAACCGCCTCCACTCCCGTGCATGGCCCTGCCGCGATGGCCTTGGCAGCTGCCTCAGGAACCGCGGACGACGACGGGACAGAGTTGGCAACGGGGCGTTTCATCCTGCTCCATGACCCCGAGGGCTCGGCCGTGTGGGACGGCGAGTTCCGCATCGTCACCTATATCCGGGCACAGCTCGAACCGGAGATGGGCAACGACGAGATGCTGGGAAAAGTGGCGTGGACCTGGCTTGTCGAGGCGCTTGAGAACCACAAAGCGCCGTACCGCGCCGCCGGCGGCACGGCAACCCGGGTTCTTTCCGAAAGCTTTGGAACCCTGGCGGACAGGCCCGGGTCCATTGACATCGAACTCCGCGCCTCCTGGACCCCCGCCACCTCCGATGTCACCGCCCACCTCGAAGCCTGGTCCGACATGGTGTGCACGTTCGCCGGCCTGCCGCCCCTTCCGGACGGCGTCACCCCGCTCCCGCAGCGGCGCCGGAACTAATGGCGCGGCGCGTGGCGAAGGGCAGGCAAAGCCCGTGGGGGCTTTCGGCGGCAGTCCGGATCCGGCCGGCCGGTAAACTAAGGGCATCATGACCCCTAACATTCCGGAAAACACCACGGCCGGCGTCCCGGCTGCTGAGACCGCACCCCACATCACGGTGGAGGGCTTTGACGCCCCCATCCCCGAAATCATTGAGCTCGATTCGCCCCGCGACGGCGTTCCGCTGGTCATCGAAACGCAAGCCGGACTGGAGCGCTGCGCAGCCGCCATCGCCGCCGGTACCGGACCGGCCGGAGTGGACGCGGAGCGCGCCTCCGGTTTCCGTTACGGACAGCGCGCCTTCCTGGTCCAGATCCGCCGCGAAGGCGCCGGGACCTGGCTGATCGACCCCGAACCCTTTGACAACCTGGACATCATCAACGACGCCCTGCACGGCGTTGAATGGATCCTGCACGCGGCCAGCCAGGACCTCCCCTGCCTGTCCGAGCTGGGGATGTGGCCGGACAAGCTCTTTGATACCGAACTGGCAGCCCGCCTGGCCGGCCTGCCGCGGGTGGGCCTTGCCGCCGTCATTGAACAGCTGCTGGGCTTCGGGCTCGCCAAGGAGCACTCCGCGGCGGACTGGTCCACCCGGCCCCTGCCCGAGCCGTGGCTGCGGTACGCCGCCTTGGACGTTGAGGTCCTCACCGAGCTGCGGGAGGAACTGATCGAACTCCTCGAGGCAGACGGCAAGCTGGAGTATGCGGAGCAGGAGTTTGCCGCCATCCTGGCCGCAGGACTGCCCCCGGCCCGCATTGACCCGTGGCGGAAAACATCCGGCCTGCACCAGATCCGTGACCGCCGCCAGCTGGCAGCCGTCCGGGAGCTGTGGCTGGAACGCGATTCCCTGGCCCGGAAGCGGGACGTGGCCCCGGGCCGGCTGATCCCCGACTCGGCCCTGGTTGCCGCTGCCAAGGCCATGCCGTCCACCGTGCCCCAGTTGCTGGGCACCAAAGGCTTCCACGGGCGCGCAGCCCAACGCGAAGCTCCCCGCTGGCTGCGGTGCATCGCCACGGCCCGCGACCTGGCTGAACTTCCGCCGCTGCACCTGGCCACCAACGCACCCCCGCCGCCGCGTGTTTGGGCCGACCGGGACCCGGAAGCCGCCGCACGGCTGGCCACCGCCCGTCCCATGCTGCAGGAGAAAGCCGACCAGCTGAACCTGCCGCTGGAAAACCTCCTGGCCCCCGATTACCTGCGCCGCGTCGCCTGGCGGCCTCCGGCAGAGATCACCGAGGCATCCCTCGCTGCCGAACTCCGCGCTCTGGGCGCCCGCGAATGGCAGGTGGACCTCGCAGCGCCCCTCATCACGGACGCGTTCCTCCATCCGCAGCCCTTGCCGGCCAAGGAACCCAAGCCGGACGTAGCCGCAGCGGGGTAACAGGCGCTGATGGGGCCCCGGGCTCCCAAACCGAATCCCCACGCCCTCCCACTTGATGCATGAATTTTGGAAACGCTCTCTCACTTAATGCGTGGATTTGAGCAACGCTCGATCACTTGATGCGTGCATTTGGGCAACGCTCGATCACTTGATGCGTGGATTTGAGCAACGCTCTCCCACTTTCTTGAAGAAAGCGAGCGAGCGTTGGCCAAAAAGGCGCCTTAAGTGAGAGAGCGTCCTTCCACGGGGGCCTTGCCGACTAAGTTACTCACGAGTAACATCGCAGGTATTGCCGTTTGGCTGCTTGCCGTATTGCGGCATGCGCCGGCGCCTACGTCTCGATGAGGAGTTACACGTGAGCCAAGCCCGCTCCAGCGGAGAAAACAGCAGCGCATCCACGCGCAGTGTCCGGGACGTCATTTTTGTCGACGGCCTCCGTACCCCCTTTGGCCGGGCGGGAGAAAAAGGCATCTATGCCGGAACCCGGGCCGACGACCTGATAGTGAAATGCCTCCGCGAACTCCTGCGCCGGAACCCGTCGCTGCCGCCCGAACGCGTTGACGAGGTTGCCATCGCCGCCACTACCCAGACCGGCGACCAGGGCCTCACCCTGGGCCGGACCGCGGCCCTCCTGGCTGGTCTTCCCAGGACCGTTCCCGGCTTTGCGATCGACCGGATGTGCGCCGGCGCCATGACCGCCGTAACAACCACCGCCGGCGGTATCGGTTTTGGCGCTTACGACGTGGTGATCGCCGGCGGTGTGGAACACATGGGCAACCACCCGATGGGCTCGGGCGCCGACCCCAATCCCCGTTTTATGTCCGAACGCATGGTGGACCCGGCAGCGCTGAACATGGGCAACACGGCGGAGAACCTGCACGACCGGTTTCCGTCCATCACCAGGGACCGGACCGACGCGTATGCGGTCGCGTCACAGGCCAAGTTTGACGCCGCCCGCCGCAACGGCCGGATCCAGCCGGACCTCGTTCCCGTGGCAACCCTGAAGCCAGGCCAGGGCTGGACCCTCAACACGGTTGACGAGCCACCACGCCCGGGCACCACGGCCGCAGACCTGGCGGCGCTCCGCACCTCGTTCCGTCCGCACGGGCGCGTTACCGCAGGAAATGCCGCGGGACTCAATGACGGCGCCACCGCCGCCATCCTGGCATCCGCCGATGCCGCCGCCGAACTGGGGCTGCCGGTCCGGATGCGGCTGGTCAGTTACGCCTATGCCGGGGTTGAACCCGAGGTGATGGGCATCGGTCCTGTTCCCGCCACGGAGAAGGCGCTGAAAAACGCCGGCCTCTCCATCGACGACATCGGCCTGTTCGAAATCAACGAAGCCTTTGCCGTCCAGGTACTGAGTTTCCTGGAGCACTTCGGCATTGCCGACGACGATCCCCGCGTCAACCGCTACGGCGGCGCCATCGCGGTGGGCCATCCGCTCGCATCCTCGGGCGTGCGTCTAATGAACCAGCTGGCGCGGCAGTTCGAGGAGGATCACTCCGTGCGGTACGGCATCACCACCATGTGCGTCGGGTTGGGTATGGGTGCCACAGTGATCTGGGAGAACCCCCACCACGCCGGCTACAGCGGCGCCCTGCCGGGATCCGCCGCCGAATCAGTTACCGCCGCTGATTCAGTTACCGCCGCCGAAACCGCTACTGAAGGAGCCGCATGAGCGCCGCAGATTTCACCAGGCTTGCCGATCTCTTCCCCCATGAGACCGTGACGCATTCCTACGTCCAGGACATCGAACTCCCCGCACCGGCCGGCAAGCCCAGCCCCGGCACCTTCGCCCTCATCACTTTGGACAACGGCCTGGACCACACCAAGCCCACCACCCTTGGGCCGAACACGCTGGTGGAGCTGGGAACGGTGCTTGAGGGACTCCGGGAGCGGTCCCGGCGAGGCGAGATAGCGGGCGTGGGCGTGACCGGCAAGCCGTATTTCCTGGTGGCCGGTGCTGACCTCTCCGCCGTCAAGAACCTGGAAGAGCGCGAGCATGGACTGTGGATGGCCCAGCTGGGCCACGATGTGTACGCCACCCTCGCCAACCTCGGCGTGCCAAGCTTCGCGTTCATCAATGGCCTGGCGCTGGGCGGGGGCCTGGAGATCGCATTGCAGTCCACCTATCGCACTGTGTCCACCGGCGCGGGGGCGTTGGCCCTGCCGGAAGCCTTCCTCGGCCTGGTTCCCGGCTGGGGCGGGGTGTACCTCCTGCCCCGGCTCATCGGCCCGGAGAACGCGGTGAAGGTCATGATCGAGAACGCCCTCAGCAACAACCGCACGCTCACCGGCCAGCAGGCGTTCGCGCTCGGCATTGCCGACGCCATGTTCGAACCGGCGGACTTCCTCGAACAATCCCTTGCCTGGGCCGCGAAAGTCATCTCCGGCGAGGTGGCGCCTGAGCGTCCCAACGCCGTCGACCCCGCTGATCCGGAAACGGCCGCGCGCTGGTCGGCAGCGGTGGCAGCCGGACGGGCACTGGTGGAAGCGAAAATGTCCAACGCAGCCCCCGCTCCCGGCAAGGTCCTGGACATCCTGGAAGCCAACCGCACCATGACCCGGGCCGAGTCCGCGGCGCTGGAGTGCGAAACGCTCGCCGAACTGATGCAGACCGACGAATTCCGTGCCACCGTGTACGCCTTCCTGGACCTGGTCCAGAAGCGGTCCAAGCGTCCGGCCGGCGCCCCGGACCGCGCACTGGCCAGCCCGGTCACAAAAGTGGGCGTGGTTGGCGCAGGCCTGATGGCAAGCCAGCTGGCGCTGGTCTTCGCCCGCCAATTGAAGGTGCCCGTGGTGCTGACGGACATCGACCAGGCCCGGGTGGACAAAGGCGTGGGCTACGTCCACGCCGAAGTGGACAAGCTCCTGGCCAAGAAGCGCATCAGCCAGGACGCCGCCAACCGCACCAAGGCCCTGGTGACCGGGTCCGTCTCGAAGGATGTTTTCGCGGACGCAGACTTTGTGATCGAAGCAGGTTTTTGAAGAGCTGAACGTCAAGAAGCAGGTGTTCGCCGAACTGGAGCAGATTGTTACCCCGGAATGCATCCTCGCCACCAACACCTCCTCGCTGTCCGTCACGGCCATGGCTGAGGACCTGCAGCACCCGGAACGGCTGGCGGGCTTCCACTTCTTCAACCCGGTGGCCGTGATGCCGTTGCTGGAGATCGTCCGTGCCCCGCGGACCGATGACGCCGTGCTGGCCACCGCATTTGAACTCGCAAAGGCCTTGAAGAAAACGGGGGTGCTGGTCAAGGACGCCGCAGCCTTTGTGGTCAACCGCATCCTGCTGCGGCTGATGGGCGAGGTGACGGCTGCCTTCGATGAAGGCACTCCCGCCGAAGTGGCCGACAACGCGCTCCGCCCCATGGGCCTGCCCATGACGCCTTTCACCCTCGGCGCGATGGTCGGCCTTCCGGTGGCACAGCACGTGCAGGAATCACTGCATGCCGCGTTTGGTGAGCGCTTCACGGTGTCCGCCAACCTGCAGAAGCTGATCGACAACGGCGTCAAGAGCCTGTGGGCTCCAGGTCCGGACGGCTCACAGGTGATCCCCGAATCCACGCTGTCCCTGATGTCCTTCGGAACCAGCCCCTCGACCGCGGACGAGGTGTTGCGCCGCACCCAGGACGCCCTCGCCGAGGAGATCGGCCTGATGCTGGCGGAAGGTGTGGTTGCGGGGCCGGAAGACATCGACCTCTGCATGATCCTCGGCGCCGGCTGGCCACTCTTCCTGGGCGGCATCACCCCCTACCTGGACCGGGTGGGAGCCTCAGAACGGGTCAACGGCAAGCGGTTCCTGCCGCCCGGCGCGGCTTCCCGTCCGGGCGCAAGCCAACCTGCCAAGGCCTAGGAATCAACTCCTGGGAACCAGCGCCTAACTCCAGCGCCCGGCAGGATCAGCGCACACAGCAAGGGCTCCGTCCGGTTCTTCCGGACGCAGCCCTTGATGTACGTGCCGTGTGCAGTGCCTCTCCCTTCGCGTCGTCCCGGGCTCAGCGCGCTGCAAGCCGCCCGCCGTCGAGCGTCAACCATCGGTCCGCCACCGAACGCGCGTAGGGCACGTCATGGGTGACCAGGACGACGGCGGCGCCCGCCGCTGCTGCGCTCCTCACCGCAGCGTCCAGCAGCCGAAGCCCGTCCCCGTCCAGGGCCACGGTGGGCTCGTCCAAAGCCAGCACCGCCGGCTTGCGGGCCAGGACGGTCGCCAGGGCCAGCAGCCGTTGCCGCGAAGCCGGCAGCTCAGCGGGGTGCTCACCTGCAGCTGCGGACAATCCGACAGCAGCCAACGCGGCCCCGGTTCTGGCTGCCGCTTCACTGGCGCCGAAGCGCCGGTCCAGGCCGAACCGCACCTCCCGGGCGGCAGTCTGTTCGAACAACTGGTGGCGCGGGTTCTGGAACAGCAGGCCCACGGACGCCGCCACCTCACCCACCGGCCTGGCTGCAATGTCCTCACCGTGCACCAGGACGGAGCCCGAGGTGGGCCGCAGCAACCCGTTGAGGTGCCGCAGGAAGGTGGATTTCCCCGCCCCGTTGGGTCCGGTCACGGCAACGATCTCCCCTGCAAGGAGCTCAAGGTCGATGTCCCGGAGCACTTGTTGAGGCCCTTCCGCCGGAGCCCCGTCTGCGGCTGCCCTGGCCTTCCTGCTTCGCCGTGACTTGTCCGCGTATCCGAAGCCCACACCCCGGAGCTCCAGGACAGGAAGAGCGCCGGCAGGATGATGATCCCGTTGATCATCCGGGGCGTCACCGTTCCGGAACCTTGCCCCGCGATTCTGGCGGGGAACCGGCCGGGGATCCCGCGTTGCACCCGGCCTGGTGCCGGCCCAGCGAATGCCGGCCGGCAGCCGTCCCGCCGCGGCAGTAAGCTCAGCCGGAGTTCCGGTTGCCGTCACAGTGCCGGCGTCGAGGACAATCCAGCGTTCTGCCCGGAGGATTGCCTCGTCAATGGCCTGGCTGAGGATCACGACGGCGGTCCCCCGCGTTACGAGCGAGTTCAGGAGGATGGCGAGTTCGTCCGCCCCGGCTGCGTCCAGGGAGGCAAAGGGCTCGTCCATGATCAACACTTCGGGCTCCGCGATGACGGCGCACCCGATGGCGAGGCGCCGCAGCTGTCCGCCGGAGAGCGTGTCCGGGTGGCGCTCCAGCAGCTGGCTGAGGCCAAGCAGTCCCGCAGTCCTTGCCACGGCGGCCTCCATGGCAGACCGTTCCGTGCCGCCATTTTCCAGGCCGAACGCCAGTTCTTCGGCGACGGTGGCCCGGACTGTGGACAGGATGGCTGATGCGTCCTGCGGAACGAAACCCACCCGCCGGGCCCACTGGGCGGGGTTGATTCGCGGATCGTCCGCTGCTCCCTGGAACTCGAGCGTCGTTTCCGCAAGGGTCAGCCACCCTTGCAGCCGTCCGCCCGGTCCTGGGGGAAGCCAACCTGCCAGGAGCCGGCCCAGCGTTGATTTGCCGCTGCCGGACGGCCCGAGGATTGCCGTAAAAGTTCCGGGCTGGAAGGAGATGTGCACGTCACGCAGGACCGGCGCGTCGTTGTCATGGAAAGCGAAGCTCCCGATGCCAGCGGCAAGGGCGATGGTGGATTTCACCTGGGCTCCCGTCTGGAACAACGGGGCGGCAACGGCAGCGGTGGCGGCCAGCAGCAGGACAATCCGATGGTGGATTTCACCTAGGCTCCCGGCTGGAACAACCGGGCGGCAACCGCAGCGGCGGCGGCCAGCAGCAGGACAATCCGGAGCCATCGCTCCCCCGGCCGGTCCGGTACGTCGCGGTAGCTGGTCCGGGGGCCGGTGCTGCCGAAGCCGCGGGCTTCCAGGGCCGCGGCGCGGGTTGCCGCGTCCTCAACGAGGGCGGTCACCAGCGGAACCACCTGCAGGCGGAAGGCCGCGGCCCGGGCCGGGAGGCCATGCCGGATCACCAGCCCGCGTGCTTCCTGGGCCTGGCGGATGCGCTCCAGCCGGGCTGTGATGGCAGGCAGCAAGGTCAGGGTGGACGCCAGCACGAAGGCAAACCGTCCGTGAACGCCTTTGGCCGACAAGGCCGCCACCAGGTCGGGCACACTTACGCTGAAGGAGAACACCAGGAGGGCCAGGACCGCGGCGGAAAGCTGGGCCGCCCGCTGCAGTGCGAAGGAGAGCCCCTCGGACGTGGCGCGCGCCGGGCCCCACTGGGCCAACACGGTATGGCCTTCCGGGAAAAACAGGCCATGCAGCACCAGCAGCGATACACACAGCGGTACCAGGATGGCAGCTGCCGCCGGCACCAGCCGGCGCAACGTGCCGCTCCAGCCGGCGAGGCCCAGTGCCGCCGCTATCACGGTGAGCGACAACGGCAGGTACGCTGCCGCCGTCGTGATGATTGCGGTACTGCCGGCGGCCGCGAGGGAGGTCAGCGGATGCAGTCGCATCGGGAGTCTGTCAGGCGCCCTGTTCCGAAGCCTTGCCGGCCAGCACGCGGTGCCGCCGGACAAACGGGAACTGCAGGCTCGCACGCCGGGGCAGGGCGTAGATGAGCACGGCCACGACGGTGAACACGATGGCCTTGTCCATGGGGTCGGAGATGAGGGCCTGCTTAGTGATGGCTGCCAGGAGGCTGTCCCCCATGGAGCGGAAGGCGCTGACAATCGCGCCCGTGGCAAGGCCGGACGTGCCGCCGAAGACGAAAGCGGCCACGGGGGCAGATACCACTCCGCCGACGATGCCGGTGACAAATCCGGCCACGGGTGCCAGGTAGAAGCGGCGGAAAAGGCCGTAGCGGGCGGCGAGGCCGGCGAGGCACCCGATCAACGCGGCCCCGGCGGCGAACGGCAGCACGGTGGGGTTGAAGAAGGACCAGACGATGCTGCTCAGGGCACCGGTTGCCGCACCGGCGGCCGGGCCAGCGAGGACCGCGACCAGCACGGTACCGATCGCGTCGAGGTAGAACGGCACCAGGGTGCTGCCAACGAACTGGCCGAGGACGATGTTGAGCACCAGGGCCACCGGAATCAACACCAGGGTGGACGTCGGCAAGGCAGGCAGGACGGCAACAATGAGCAGGATGGCACCGGCCAGGAAGCCGGACAAAGCGATCAGGGCCGAGGCACTTCCCGGTCCGCCGGTAATGTCAGCAGGCTGGTTGAGGACCAGATAAAGGTAGGTGCCGGCAATGGCCACGGCGCCAAGGATTTCCAGCAGCCGGCGTTTGCGGACTGCTGCAGGTGACGTGGACGGCAACGTCAGGGAGTGCGATGACATGGAGTTCCTTCAGGGTGCGCACGGACGGCCCGGGAAGCCCGTGCCGCATGGAGCGCCGCCTATGTCACCTCAGCAGCAGCCGGCAGGCAATCTGCGCCTGTCCGGTCCGTGGATAATTCTACCGCGGCGCCCCCTGCGGCAGCGCGAAGAGTTTCGGTTGTTGAACCTGTCGAACCCCCGGGGTTTCGACAGGCTCAACCACCGGGACGACAGGCTCAACCACCCGGACGACAGGCTCAACCACCGGGACTGCTCAACCCAGCCGGCGGGCCAGGCTGCCGACGGCGGTCACCAGCTCCCGGAAGGCAGCTTCGGGATGGTTTGCGGACACCACTCGGGCATTCGGTGGGATTCCCCAGAGGCCACGGAAGTCGGCAACGGTGGTGCCCATCAGCATCTGTGAACCAGTTTCCACGTCCACGGTGGCGGGCCGGGCCTCGAAGTCCAGGGTGTCTGCGGCGACGCCGGCGGCGAAGTAATCGTGGACGTGGGCCAGGTAGCCCTGGTCGTAGTGCCGGTGGAATTCGAAGTAGAACCGCAGGGCGTCGGACAAGTGCCGGACGAGCGTGGTGCCGGAGGTGCTGCGCAGGCCCTCCGGCTGGCCGGGGAGCACCAGTTCGGGAACCGTGGCGCCGGCGGCCTCCGCCAGCTGCCGGACATGGTCGGGGTGCAGTTCCATCCGCTCGGTGGTGTCCAGCGAGCAGACAATCGGGAGCCTTTCCAGCGGCCGGCCCTGAAAGGCGGCGTAGACTTCCTTGGCCGCGTGCGGGTCCACGTGCGTGTTCCACTCTGCAGTGGGTGTTGTGTTGCCCTGATGGTAGAAGCTGCCGCCCATGATGACCACCTTCGCGAGCAGCTCGGGCAGCCGTGGTTCCTGCCGGAGTGCCAGCGCAAAGTTGGTCAGGGGTGCGGTGATCAGGGCGGTGAGCTCCCCGGGCCGGGCCCGGGCGTGCTCAACCCACAGGTCCACGGCGTTCCGCTCCGAAACAGCCCCGGCGGGCTCCGGCAGGACGGCGTATCCGATGCCTTGTGGGCCGTGGGTTTCGGGCGTGGTCAGCAGCGGTATGGACAGCGGTGCGCGGGCGCCGATGGCCACTTCCACTCCGGGGCGGCCGCACAGCTCCAGCAGCGCCAGGGTGTTGCGCGCCACTTGGTCCGCGTCCACGTTTCCGGGCGTGGCGGTGACGCACACGAACTCCGTGTCCGGCAGGGCGGCGAGGTAGGCGAGGGCCAGGGCGTCGTCGATGCCCGTGTCCACGTCCAGGAGGAAGGCAGTCATGGCGGTCCTAGAAGAGCGCCACCTTGGGCACTGCGGGGAAAATGCTGTCCAGCTCCGCGAGGTCCTTTTCGGAGGGAATCCAGTCCGCTGCTTCGGCGTTCTGCCGCACCTGTTCCGGCCGGGTGGCGCCGGCGATGACGCTGGCGACGGACGGCTGGGCTGACAGCCAGGAGAAGGCGACCTGGATCTCGCTCAGCCCGCGTTCCCTGGCAAAGCTGCTGAACCGGCCCAGCTGGTCCCAGTCGGCGTCGTGGACCATGTGTTGGCGGGTGTGGCTGAGCCGCGAGCCGTCCGGGGCATAGCCCGGCGCGTACTTGCCGGTCAGCAGTCCGTTGGCCAAAGGGAAGTAGGGAAGGACGCCCAGGCCGAATTCCTCGGCTGCCGGGGTGACTTCAAGCTCGGCCCGCCGGTCCAGGAGGTTGTAGTGGTTCTGGGTTGAGATAAAGCGTGTACCCCCGAGTTCCCGGGCGACGTACTCCGCTTGTGCGATCTGCCATCCGGCCCTGTTGGAGTGCCCGATGTAGCGCACCTTGCCGCTGGTGACGAGCGTGTCCAGGGCGGACAGGGTTTCATCTATTGGGGTGAGCGGGTCCGGCGTGTGGAACTGGTAGAGGTCGATCCAGTCGGTGCCCAGGCGGCGGAGCGAGGCTTCCACGGCCTGGATGATGTAGCGGCGGGAGCCCCTGGCGCCGAAGTCGGGGCCGCTGGCGCCCTTCATGTCCATGCCGAACTTGGTGGCAACGACGACGCCGGCCCGCCTGCTGCCGAGGGCCTTGCCGAGCATTGTTTCGCTGAGTCCGGGTTCCCTGCCGTAGGTGTCCGCGACGTCGAACAGGGTGATTCCGGCATCCACCGCAGCATGGACCACAGCGTCGGTTGCTTCCTGCGACTCGGTGAGGGTGTTGGCGCGGCCAAGGTTGTTGCAGCCCAGGCCAACGGTGGAAACAGTGAGGCCGGACTTTCCGACACGGCGGTAGGTGGTCACGGAGACTCCTAAAGGCTGAAGGTGGTGGCGGGCTTGGCGGAGTGCTTGAGCTTGAAGTTCCGGGGATCACTGTGCGGGGCTGCGCCGATGCTCAGCTTGGTGAAGTCCAGGTCCTCGTTCCGGGCACAGACCTTGATGGCGTTGACGGCCTTGTTGACCTCCGGGCAGAGGCAGAAGATGTTGAGCTTGAAGTCCGTGAATTCGGACCGTTCCACGGTGCCGAGCCCCCGCCAGGCGAGGTGGCTGATCAGGGCGTCCTTGGCTTTTTCCTCCAGGTAGTGGTCCCTCTCGGTACCTTCCCTGGTCTTGAGGGCAAACTGGGCCACCACCCAGAACTGCTCCTCATCGGGGATCTCGGCGTAGCCGTCCTCGGCGCACTGGACCGCAAAAGCGTCCAGGAGCCCCTCGGCCGCCGCGGCGTCCGGAATGTCGGTCTCCTCGGTCTTGCTCTGGTGGCCCACCGCGCCGTAGTTCATCACGAACTGGCTGTAGTCCTCGTCGAACCAGGCTTCCCGGAAGTGGAGCGTGCCCTCGTCGTCGCGCTTGTAGACCCTGACAATGCCGCTCATAACCGTCCCTTGGTAAACCATTCAATATCGGTGCCGTCGAAGGGTGCCTGCTCCGCCTTCACGGCCTGGTAAAGCTGTCCGGTGGAGGCCTCGAGTGCTTCCACCAGGTGTGGCGGGTAGTCCATGGCCACGCGGTGTTCGGCGAACTCGTCCTCGTCGTCGATGAACACGCCGCGGTCCGCTGTCCGCACCACGTCCAGGTCCATGTCGATGACGTGGAACTCCGTGACTGCCGGGCGGATCGGGTTCCATTCGTGCGCCACGGCCAGGTCGATGTAGATCCGGACGCCGCCGGGGTGGGCGTCGTCGTAGAACGTGGCCACCCAGTCGCCCTCACGGGGAATGAGCAGGACGGCGTCAGACTTTGTATAGAACGCGGCGCCTGGCCGGGAGCAGAATTCGTTGGTTCCCTGGAAGATCCACCAGCCGTGCCGGTCCTCACCCAGGTAGCGTCCGGGGACCACCCAATGCGCTTTGCCGTTCCATTTGCGATTGCGCGCCACCACGAGGTGGCCGGGAACAAGGCCCTGCGGTTCGCGGCTGGGCCCCGGATGCTTTCCTCCTGCAGGGTCCCCCACAACGCCCGGATACTTCAGTAGGTCCTCTCCCCTCACAGGATCGGAAGGCTGCCGGTGGTGGGATGCTGCTGGCCGGGCAGGGGACGCGCAAAGGGGACCTTTGTCCCCAGAACCTGGGCTACGACGTCGTGCGTAATCTGCTGGGCCGTCATGCCCACGCGCTCCAGGACCTGGTTGCGGGTGCCGTGGTCCAGGAATTCGACCGGCAGGCCCACCTCGTTCAGGGCGGTGTCCACTCCGGCCGCGCGCATCTCCTGACGGATACGGGAGCCCACGCCGCCGGCACGGACACCGTCCTCGATGCAGACCACCAGGCGGTGGTGCGATGCCAGCGCAACGATGGACCGTGGGACCGGAAGCACCCAGCGCGGATCCACCACCGTGGTGCTGATGCCTTGGGCGCCGAGCCGGTTGGAAACATCCAGCGCGAGCTCGGACATGGCGCCAACGGAGATGATCAGCACATCGTTCTCAGTGGAACCCGACGGCCGGCGGGAGAGGACGTCCACGCCGTCGCTGAGCCGTTCCAGCGCCTCCACTTCGGCTCCGACTGAACCCTTGGAGTAGCGGACCACCGTGGGAGCATCGCTGATGGCCACGGCTTCGCGGAGTTCCTCCCGCAGCCTGCTGGCATCGCGGGGCGCGGCCAGGTGCAGGCCGGGGACGATCTGCACCATGGACATGTCCCACATGCCGTGGTGGCTGGCGCCGTCCGGGCCGGTGACGCCGGCGCGGTCCAGGACGATGGTCACGCCGGCCTTGTGCAGGGCAACGTCCATCAGAAGCTGGTCGAAGGCGCGGTTCAGGAACGTTGCGTAAACAGCCACCACGGGGTGGAGGCCGCCGAAGGCCATGCCTGCTGCCGAGGTCAGGGCGTGCTGCTCGGCGATGCCGACGTCGATCACGCGGTCCGGGTGCCGGGCGGCGAACTTGTGCAGGCCCACGGGGATGAGCATGGCGCCGGTGATGCCCACAACGTCCTTGCGTTCATCAGCAATGGCGGCGATCTCGTCAGCGAATACGGAAGTCCAGGACTGGGCCCCGGCGCTGCCGGTGGGTTCGCCGGTTTCGGGGTCGATGATGCCCACCGCGTGGAACTGGTCAGCCTCGTGGGCGCGGGCCGGGGCGTAGCCGTGTCCCTTTTCGGTCATGGCATGGACTATGACGGGCCCGGCATAGTGCCTGGCAGTGGACAGTGCGTGTTCCATGGCCTGGAGGTTGTGGCCGTCCACCGGACCGATGTATTTCATGCCGAGGTCTTCGAACATGCCCTGCGGGGCCCACCAGTCCTTGATGCCCTTCTTCATGGCATGCAGGCTCTTGTAGGTGAACTGGCCCATGGGTCCGCCGTTTTGCAGCTTCTTCTTCCACCAGTCCAGGGCCCGTTCATAGGCGGGGGTGGCGCGGAAGGAATCGATGGTGGGACGCAGGGAGGCGAGGTAATCGGCAAAGCCGCCCACAGTGGGGGCGTAGGACCTGCCGTTGTCGTTAACCACGATGACCACGCGGCGCCGCTTGTCCGCGGCGATGTTGTTGATCGCTTCCCAGGCCATGCCGCCGGTCAGTGCGCCGTCGCCCACCACCGCGACGACGTGCCGGTCGCCTTCACCGGTGAGCTGGCGGGCCCGGGAGATCCCGTCAGCCCAGGACAGCGACGAGGAAGCATGGGAGCTTTCGACGATGTCGTGATCGGATTCTGCCCGGGACGGGTAGCCCGACATGCCGCCCTGCTGGCGGAGGGTACTGAAGTCCTGGCGCCCGGTGAGGAGCTTGTGGACGTAGGACTGGTGCCCGGTGTCAAAGACGATACTGTCGCGGGGAGAGTCGAAAATGCGGTGCACGGCGAGCGTGAGCTCCACCACGCCGAGGTTTGGCCCGAGGTGGCCGCCCGTCTGGGAGACGTTAGTGATCAGGAAATCCCTGATCTCTGAAGCCAGCTGGTTCAGCTGTTCTTCAGACAACTCGTTCAGGTCCTGCGGATTCCGGATGGTGTCCAAGATTCCCAAATGACCCCTCCTTCGGGTGGTAGACGTGCCGTTTAACTCTAACGCCTCGGTCCGCAGGACCAGACTCAGCAGAAAAGCTCGAATGCAAAGCCGAAGCCCCGGCTGGTCGGTGACCGGCCGGGGCTTCGGGAGGTGCTGACTGCTGGGCAGAAACCGCTAGTTTGCGGAGATCTGGCGCAGCACGTACTGCAGGATGCCGCCGTTGCGGTAGTAGTCCGCTTCACCCGGGGTATCGATGCGCAGGACTGCGTCGAAGGACTTTGCGGATCCGTCTTCAGCCGTGGCGGTGACCTTGAGCGTCTTGGGCGTGGTGCCCTCGTTCAGGGCGGTGACACCCTCAACGGAGAACGTTTCCGTGCCGGTAAGGCCCAGGGTCGCGGCCGATTCGCCGGCGGGGAACTGCAGCGGCAGGACGCCCATGCCGATGAGGTTGGAGCGGTGGATGCGCTCGTAGCTCTCGGCGATGACAGCCTTCACGCCCAGCAGGGCGGTGCCCTTGGCAGCCCAGTCACGGGATGAGCCGGAACCGTATTCCTTGCCGGCCAGGACCACCAGCGGAGTGCCGGCTGCCTGGTAGTTCTGCGCGGCGTCGTAAACGAACGCCTGCGGGCCGCCTTCCTGGCTGAAGTCGCGGGTGTAGCCACCTTCGACGCCGTCCAGGATCTGGTTCTTGATGCGGATGTTCGCGAACGTTCCGCGGATCATCACCTCGTGGTTGCCGCGGCGGGAACCGTAGGAGTTGAAGTCCTTGCGCTCCACGCCGTTTGCCAGCAGGTACTGCCCGGCAGGGGTGTCGGACTTGAAGGAACCGGCCGGGGAGGATGTGGTCGGTGGTGACCGAATCGCCGAGCTTCAGGAGCACGCGGGCGCCCGTGATGTCCGTGACCGGCTCCGGCTGTGCCTGCATGCCCTCGAAGTACGGGGGCTTCCGGACGTAGGTGGAGTTCGGATCCCAGGCGAAGGTGTCACCGGCGGGGGTGTCCAGGGCCTTCCAGCGCGCGTCGCCCTCAAAGACGCCTTCGTAGCCCTTGGCGAACATTTCCTTGTCGATGGAGGAATCGATGACCTGCTGGACCTCCACCGGGTTCGGCCAAATGTCCTTCAGGAAGACGTCGTTGCCGGCCTCGTCCTTGCCCAGGGCGTCGGTTTCGAAGTCGAAGTCCATGGAGCCGGCCAGGGCGTAGGCGATGACCAGCGGCGGGGAGGCCAGGTAGTTCATCTTCACGTCCGGGTTGATGCGGCCTTCGAAGTTGCGGTTGCCCGAGAGGACGGCCGCGACGGCGAGGTCGTTGGCCTGGACGGCCTCGGAGATTTCGGCTTCCAGCGGGCCGGAGTTGCCGATGCAGGTGGCGCAGCCGTAGCCCACGATGTAGAAGCCGAGCTTCTCCAGGTAGGGGGTCAGGCCGGACTTCTCGTAGTAGTCCGTGACCACCTTGGAGCCGGGGGCAACGGAGGTCTTCACCCAAGGCTTGGCGGTGAGGCCCTTTTCGACGGCGTTGCGCGCCAGGACCGCAGCGGCCAGCATGACCGAGGGGTTGGACGTGTTGGTGCACGAGGTGATGGAGGCGATGGTGACTGCACCGTGGTCCAGTTCGAACTCGCGGCCGTCAGCCATCTTCACGGGGACGGGGCTGGAGATGCGTCCCGCTCCCCCGTGCGCTGCCGAGTACTTCGGCGGTTCACGGTCGGTGTCGGAGATGTGCGTGGAGCCTGCCGTGAAGGAGGGCGAGTCCGACGCCGGGAAGGTCTCTTCCAGCGATTCGTCCAGGGTGCCGGCGTTGGCATCGTGGGAGACATAGTTCTTGAGGTCGTGGCGGAACTCGTCCTTGGCCTCGGTCAGTTCGATGCGGTCCTGCGGGCGCTTGGGGCCGGCGATCGACGGAACTACCGTGGACAGGTCCAGTTCCAGGTACTCGGAGAACTTGATCTCGCGGGAAGGATCGTGCCAGAGGCCCTGCTCCTTGGCGTAGGACTCCACGAGGGCCACGTTCTGCTCCGAGCGGCCGGTGAGGCGCAGGTAGTCCAGGGTGACGTCGTCGATCGGGAACATGGCGGCGGTGGAACCGAATTCCGGGCTCATGTTGCCGATGGTGGCGCGGTTGGCGAGCGGCACAGCGGCCACGCCTTCGCCGTAGAACTCCACGAACTTGCCCACAACACCGTGCTTGCGCAGCTGTTCGGTGATGGTGAGCACCACGTCGGTGGCGGTGGCGCCGGCCGGGATGGACCCGGTCAGCTTGAAGCCCACAACGCGCGGGATCAGCATGGAAACGGGCTGGCCCAGCATGGCGGCCTCGGCTTCGATGCCGCCGACGCCCCAGCCGAGTACACCCAGGCCGTTGACCATGGTGGTGTGCGAGTCGGTGCCCACGCAGGTATCGGGGTAGGCGCGCACAACGCCGTCAACTTCGCGGGTCATCACGGTGCGGGCCAGGTACTCGATGTTGACCTGGTGCACGATGCCGGTTCCCGGGGGAACCACCTTGAAGTCGTCAAACGCCGTCTGGCCCCAGCGCAGGAACTGGTAACGCTCCCCGTTGCGCTGGTATTCGATCTCCATGTTGCGCTCCAGCGCGCCGGAGTTGCCGAAGGCATCGATCTGGACCGAGTGGTCAATGACCATTTCGGCAGGTGCCAGCGGGTTCACCCGCTTGGGGTCCCCGCCCAGTTCCTTGACCGCTTCACGCATCGTCGCCAGGTCAACCACGCAGGGAACGCCGGTGAAGTCCTGCATGATCACGCGTGCCGGCGTGAACTGGATTTCTGTATCGGGCTGGGCGTTGGGATCCCAGCCTGCCAAGGCGCGGACGTGATCGGCAGTGATGTTCGCGCCGTCCTCGGTCCTCAACAGGTTTTCAAGCAATACCTTGAGGCTGAACGGAAGGTTTTCTGCACCTTCAACGGAGTTCAACCGGAAAATTTCGTATTCGGTTCCGGCTACATTAAGTTTGCCTTTTGAACCGAAGCTGTCCACAGTGCTCATCGCAGGACTCCTCTCGCAACAGTTTCATCTTTGTCGCGCGGTTGACCGCCTGCTAGTTAGGAGGCCCTAATATGTCCGGGCCCGAAAATTGCACACGGCCGGCCGTGATTACGGAGCGCGACGTGGGACTACTACCGCCATAGTAGTCGAAATACGTTAGGGCATCAGGGACGCCGAGTCAGCAGGGCCACCGTCTCCAGGTGGTGGGTGTGCGGGTAGAGGTCGAAGGCCCGGAGGGCAGAGAGCTCCCAGCCGGCCTGGCGGAAGTACCCCACGTCACGGGCGAACGACGCCGGGTCGCAGGACACGTAGGCGACGGCCCGGGGGTTCGAGGCAACAAGCTGCCCCACCACCGCTTTCCCGGCCCCCGCCCTGGGCGGGTCCAGGATCAGGGCGTCGAAATCCCGCGGTTTCTGGCGGAGGACGCGCTCAACACGGCCCTGGACGATCTCCACGTGCGGCGCCGCGTGCAGGTTCTTTCGTGCGTCGCGGCTCGTTCCCGGGGCGCCTTCCACCGAAAGGACCGAGCCCGTGTCGCCGACCGCGTCGGCAAGGACCGCCGTGAAAAGGCCCGCTCCGGCGTACAGGTCCGCCACTACAGCGCCGGGATGGAGGAAGCCGCCGCCCTGCAGGAATTCTGTGACAGCCCCCACAAGTGTCCCGGGCGCGTCGCGATGGATCTGCCAGAACCCGGCGCCGGTCACGCGGTACTCATGTCCGGCTGCTGATTCCTGCACCCACAGCCGTCCGCGCAACTGCTCGACGGCTTCCGTTAACGGATCAAAGGCCGCGACGGATACGTCGGCGGGCAGTTGGGCTGCGATGGCCGCGAGCCGCTTGGGTTTGGTGCCCTCCGCCGGGGCCAGGAGCACCAGCGGACGCGAGCCGTTCGCCGGCGCAGCCACCTCCACGCGGTCCACCCCCTGCAGGTCGATGTCCCACAGGCGCAGGTTGTTGACGGCGTCCGTGGCCAGGGGCATCTCCCTTACCGGGATGATGTGCCCGGAACGGTGGGCGTGCATCCCCAGCCTGCCGGCGGGGGTGACGGAGAAGCTCGCCCGCGTCCGCCACCCGAGGCCGCTTCCGCCGTCGGACGTTCCGCCCACGGCTTCCACGGACGTTCCTGCCGGACTTTCCGGCAGTTGCTCGACGCCGGCGAGCCGCTTGAGCTGTTCGGCGAGTACGTCTGCCTTGAGACTGCGCTGGCGGGCCAAGGCGATATGGCCGAACTCCGCTCCGCCCACCGGCGGGTGGCCGTGGCTCCAGGCTCTGCGTGAATCCGCCGCGTGCCAGAAATGGTCCACGCGGTCCGGCGAGGCTTCGAGGACTTCCACTACGTCAGCACGCCAGAACTTGGCCTTCTCGTCAGCGTCCGTGAGCCGGGCCCGCACCTTCTCGCCGGGGATGGCGTGGCGGACAAAAATGACGCGGCCTTCATGCCTGGCCACGCAGTGCCCGCCGTGGGCCACGGGTCCGACGTCGAGCACTACTTCAGTGCCGGCTTCTCCGGCAGGTGCCGGCTGGAGTTGTGTCTTTGAAATCATTGGACGTCCTGCAGGTTTTTCGCTTCTTCGGATGATTTGAGCTGCCAGGGAACGCTGGCCACCATGACGCCGGGTTCGAAGTGCAGCCGGGTCTTGATGCGCAGTGCGGTCTGGTTGTGGACCAGCTGCTCCCACCACTTGCCCACCACGTACTCGGGGATGTACACCACCACCAGGTCGCGCGGCGAATCCCGCCGCATCTGTTTGACGTACTCCATGATGGGCGTGACCGTCTCACGGTAGGGGCTTGCCAGCACCGTCAGCGGCACGGGAATGTCCAGCTTTTCCCAGTCGCCCACCGTGTGTGCCGTTTCTTCGGGATCGATGTCAACCGTGATCGCGTCTAAGCGCGACGGGCGGGAAGCCCGGGCGTAGGCCAGGGCACGGAGGACGGGCTTGCGGACGTGGGACACCAGCAGGACGGCATGGACGCGCGTGGGCAGGGCACGCGGTGAGGAATCCGCGTCCACTGCAAGTTCCCTGGCCACATTGTCGTAGTGCGCCCGGATGCTCCACATGATCAGGAAGAGGACGAACATGGCCAGCAGCGCGATCCAGGCGCCCTGCTCGAATTTGGTGATCAGGACGATGACCAGCACCAGGGCGGTCATGCCGAAGCCCACGGTGTTGATGGCGCGGGACTTCGCCATGCGGCGCCGCACGGCCTTGTCCTTGGCCAGTTTCAGTTCCCTGCCCCAGTGGCGGATCATGCCCAGCTGGCTGGCAGTGAAGGAGATGAAGACGCCCACGATGTAGAGCTGGATCAGTTTAGTGACATCGGCGTCGAACGCGATGATCAGCACCAGTGCACCGGCGGCGAGGGCAAGGACGCCATTGCTGAAGGCGAGCCGATCGCCCCTGGTGCGGAGCTGGCGGGGAAGGTAGCCGTCCTGGGCAAGGATGGAGCCCAGGACCGGGAAGCCGTTGAAGGCAGTATTGGAGGCAAAGACCAGGATGACGCCGGTGGCGGCCACCACGATGTAGAACGGGATGGAGCCGGGCCCGAAGATGGTCTGGGCGATCTGGCTGATGGCCGGATTCTGGATGTAGTCCTCGGGCAGCGGGTTGCCGTTGAGCAGGAACTCTTTGGCCGGGTCCAGCACAATGTGGACCTTGGTGGCGTTGGCCAGGTAGATGATGCCCGCCAGCATCGCCGCGCCGATCACGCCCAGGAGCAGCAGCGTGGTGGCAGCGTTTTTGCTCTTGGGGACCTTGAAATTCGGGACACCGTTGCTGATGGCCTCCACGCCCGTGAGTGCCGCGGCTCCGGAGGAGAAGGCCCGCAGCAGGAGGAAGGCTCCCGCCAGGCCCACCAGGCCTTCATCGAAGCCCGCCGCCGGGACGATCGTGAAGGCAGCGGACGGCGCCTGCCCCAGCTGCCCGGTGGCGGCCTGGAAGATGCCCACGGCCGTCATACCAATAATGGACGCCATGAAGATATAGGTGGGCACCGCGAACACGCTGCCGGCTTCCTTGATGCCGCGCAGGTTGACCAGGGCGAGGATGACAACGCCGATGGTGGCAATCATGGCCTGCTGGCCGTGCAGTGACGGGACCGCCGTCGTCAGGTAGGACGCTGCCGAGGACATGGACACGGCAACCGTCAGGACGTAGTCCACCAGCAGGGCCGACGCCACGGTGAGGCCCGCGAACTTGCCCAGGTTCTCATTGGCGATCTCATAGTCACCGCCGCCGGAAGGGTACGCGTGGACATTCTGCCGGTAGGAGGCCACCACGGTCAGCAGCACTACCATCACGGCCAGGCCCACCCACGGCGAGAAGGCCACGGCACTGACCCCGGCCAGGGCCAGGGTCAGCAGGATTTCATCCGGCGCGTACGCTACCGAGGACAGCGCGTCCGACGCGAAAATCGGAAGTGCGATCTTTTTCGGGAGCAGGGTATGGGCCATCCGGTCATTTCGGAATGGCCTGCCCACCAGCACGCGCTTGACCGCATTGAATATTGTCAGCACTCCACAAAGCTAGTCTGATTCCCGGTCTGTGTCATGACGGCCGGTCAACAGCGGCATCCGGGACGCTGACGGTAGAGTTCTAGCGGCAGGACGAACGGGAAAGAAACATAAGGAGATACTGGTGGCGCATTTCGTGATCATGGGATGTGGCCGGGTGGGGGCCACGCTGGCGCACACCCTTGAGGACGCCGGGCATTCCGTGGCCATCATCGACCAGGACGACCGGGCTTTCCGCAGGCTCCGCCAAGGCTTCACGGGCCGCAAGGTCACCGGGGTGGGCTTCGACCGGGACACCCTCAAGCAGGCCGGCGTTGCCGATGCATACGCCTTCGCTGCAGTATCCAGCGGTGACAATTCCAACATCCTCGCCACCCGCGTGGCCCGGGAAACCTTCCACGTGCCCCATGTTGTGGCCAGGATCTATGATCCCGGCCGGGCCGAAATCTACCAGCGCCTGGGAATCCCCACCGTGGCGGCGGTCCGCTGGAGCGCGGACCAGGTGCTGCGGCGGATCCTCCCGGAACAGCACTTGGCCGGTGACTTCCGGGAGCCTTCCGGGCGCCTGGTGCTGGCCGAACTGGATCTCGACGCCGGCTGGATCGGCCACCGGGTCAGCAGCATCGAAAAAGCGGCCGGCGTCCGCGTCGCCTACCTCACCCGGTTCGGCGAAGGATTGCTTCCCGACGCCGGTACCGCCTACCAGGACGGCGACACCGTACATGCCATGCTGCAGGTTGACCGGAGCGCCCAGGTCTCCCAGATCCTCGCCAAAGCACCCGCCAAGGAGTACCAGTGAAAGTTGTGATTGTGGGTGCCGGCAGCGTCGGATCGTCCATCGCCCGGGAACTCCTGGCGCACAAGCACGAAATCCTGCTGATCGACCTCAAGCCTGAGGTGATTGGGCGCAGCGGACTTCGCGGTGCGCACTGGCTGGTCGGTGATGCCTGCGAGCTGAGCACGCTCCAGGGCGCCAAGGTGGAGGACGCGGACGTGGTGGTGTCAGCCACCGGCGACGACAAAGTCAACCTGGTGGTATCCCTGCTGGCGAAGACAGAATTCGGGGTCGGCCGCACCGTGGGCCGGGTGAACAATCCTAAAAACGACTGGATGTTCAACGATTCATGGGGCGTGGACGTTGCCGTCAACACTCCCCAGCTCATGACCGCGCTGGTGGAGGAAGCCGTGGAGATTGGCGACCTGGTCCGGCTGCTCACGCTCCAGACCGGTGTGTCCTCGCTGGTGGAGTTCACCGTCCCGCACGATTCGCACGTCATCGGCAGCACCGTGGGAGACATCCAGTGGCCGGAGGACTCCACCCTGGTGGCCATCCTGCGGGACCATGCACCGATTACGCCAAGCCGTGACGACGTCATCGACGGCGGCGACGAACTGTTCTTCGTCACGACCATTGCCGCGGAAGACGAGCTGCGCGCGCTGCTCTCCCCCGAATCCTCGGAACCGCCGAGGCCACGGGTTGACGCCGGCACGGGCCACGCGGACCAGCAGGCCCCGGAGGACGACGGGTTCGACGGTTAGTCTCTTCGACGGCTAGTCGCGGCTTGTTGCATCCGTTGGGGCTGCGCCGTCCTCCCCGTCGATGCCCGGCGGGGCCGGTCTCGTGATGAGCCAGGCGGCCCAGATGCCCAGGATGTACAGCGGAGTGCCCATGATGAGCCTGGTGGTGGCGAGGGCGGCGAGCCCTTCCGGCCCCAGGAGATAGAGCGGGACCTGCACCACAAGCCGGAGCACCAGGACGGCAACGATGATCCATGTGCCAAGCCGGTACGCCTTCAGCCGGGCGGGGTCCTTGCGCCAGTCCAGGCCCTCGTTGCGGATGAAGCCGAAGAGCAGGCCGGCCACCGGCCATTTGACCAGGATCGAGATCACCATCGCCACGATGTAGGCCGCATTGGTGAAAAAGCCCGGCAGGTAGAAGTCCTCAGCCTTGCCCGTGGTGTTGGCGAGCCAGGCGGAAATGCCCACGCCCACGACACCAGCCAATGCCTGCGTCAGGGGACGCCGCTGTACCAGCCGGACCACGGTGAACACCGCGGCGGCCGCCAACGCGGCCACGAGGGAAACAGTGAGGTCCCGGCTGACGGTGTACGCCACGAGGAACACCAGGCCCGGCAGGATGCTTTCGGCAATGCCCTGGACTCCACCGGCGCTGCGCAGCACGTCCACGCGCCCGTCATGGGTCCGGTGCAGCCCTGCCTTGGCCGCGTAATCGGCAGCAAGGCCTGCCATCGGCGACGGTGCCTGTCCGTCAACCGCTTCCTGCCCCTCTGGCGCCTTGTTCTCCGGGACGGCCGGCTGCCCGTCCTGGCCAGGGCCGCTGGAAGGGCTGGGATTGGGCACGGTCATTCGTTCTCCTGGCGGGACAGTATTTCGTAGCGGGGGTTGAACATGGTGGGCAGGCCCTGGACCGTAGAAAGCATTCCTTCGAGCCGCACTTCGGTGCCGGCGTCGATTCCCGGTACCCGCCGCCGTCCCAGCCACACCACACGAAGCCTGGCGGGGCGTCCGGCAGCGGGCCCCGTCACGCGGTGGCGCGCATCGGCGTCGGAAACTATGGCGCTGAACTCGGCCGTCTGGTCCGTGGGAACATACGTCACGGATTCGATCCACCCGTGGCAGGCAACCCGCCCTTTGACCGGCAACTGGCTAAGGGGGACGTCGCCGTTATCACCAAAGGGAGCTCCCCCTGACGCGGGATCAGCCAATCTGGGTGATTTCAGGACCACGTTCAGGTTCCTGGAGTGATGGTGCGCCTGACGGCGGCGTGGCGGTGGCGTCCTTGGGCAGGCGCAGCTGCAGCAGGTCACGCGGCGGCATGGGGTTGTCTCCCCGGATCACCACCACCTGCCGGAACAGTGCTTCGAGGGGTTCGGCAGCAGGACGTTCGAGCGCTGCCGCACCGCCCAGGACGCCGCGCAGGAACCAGCGGGGACCGTCCACTCCAATAAAGCGGGCCACCCGGTAGCCCTGGCTGCCATCCGGCAGGCCGGCAGGCAGTTTCGCCACGAGCTCGGTTCCGAAAGGCCCTTCGATCTCCTCAACCTGGCCACCCTGGACACCGACGGACTGGCCGATCTGCTCCCGGATCTCGTCCCAGAGTCCCTCGCTCTTGGGGGCCGCAAAGGCCTGCAGCTGGAGGCTGGAGCCGTTAAGGTCCATGGTCACCGCGACGACGCGCTGCGTGGCTTCTTCCACTTCCAGCCGGAGCTGGAGCCCCTCGCTGGGGGTAATCAGGAGTGCACCCAGGTCAACGTAGCCATCACGGCTGCTGATTTCGGATTCATCGAAAGGGCCCTTGGAGCGGTGCCCGGAACTGTCGTTCGCCTCCTCCGCGGTCTCCGCGGCAGGCAACAGTTCGTCCGGTTCGGCTGCTTGTTCCTTCTTGGCTTTCCTGCCGAGCCCAAAGACCATTTGGGTGTCTCCTTAGTTGGTTGCCGGGCTGGCCCGTGGGGGGTCCCGCCGTCGTGCTTTGTTACCGTCCTGCCGGCGGGTGCCGGAACTGAGGCGCGGGTGAGGGAAGGATCCGTTCAGGCCCGGGGCACGTTGAAGCCGCCGGTAGAACCGAATCCACCTGTGCCACGGACGGATCCGCTCAATTCGTTGACGGGGATGAACTGCGCGTACTCAACACGCTGAATGACCATCTGCGCAATTCTATCGCCGCGGCGCAGCTCGATGCTTTGCGTCGCATCAGTATTCAGCAGGGTAACGGCGATTTCGCCGCGGTATCCAGCATCGACGGTTCCGGGGGCGTTCACGATGGTGAGGCCGTGTTTGGTGGCCAGGCCCGAGCGGGGATGAATCAGGGCAACGAAGCCGTCGGGGAGTGCGATGGCCACACCGGTGGGGACCAGCTTTCGCTCCCCCGGCTTCAGGACAACATCCTCGCGTGCCCGAAGGTCCGCGCCCGCGTCGCCGGGGTGGGCGTAGGACGGTGCCTCCATCTCCGGGTCCAGCATCTTCAGCTGGACCTGCAGGGTGGGAGCACCCAGGGCGGCGGGCGGCACCAGGGCCGCGGCTTCGTTAGGGAACGTATCTACTGTGGCGGGATGTTCAGTCACAGTCACTCACTCTAACCCGCGCCCCCAAATCAGTCCTAGGGCCGCGGCACCGGGGCAGCCCGTGCATCCTCCGCGAGGTGCGGCTGCTGGAACGGTTTTAGCCAAGGTGAAATAGGCGGGTAAAAATGGAAAGCTTGGCTCATGCCCGAATCAAGCTCCCCTGCGCCCGTGCCCGAGATTCCGTCCACCGGGGCGCCGGTGATTTATCGGGAGAAGCTGTGGCCCAATGTTTGGATCTGGATTATCTCAGCCGGTATAGCCGGGGCCGGCATATTGGTGTTCGCGCCCATCAGCATGACAGCGGGTTATACGGCCGCGGCGGTGCTCTTCGCGATCATTGCTGTTCTCCTGATCCTGTCCACGCCGGCCATTGTGGTGACCGGCGATTCACTGACCGTGGGCCGCGCCACTATTGAGCGTCGGTTTGTCGGCTCGGTGGACGGGTTCCGGGGCGAGGACGCGACGGCGGAACGCGGGACCCGGCTCAATGGCCTGGCGTTCCTCTGCATTCGTGGCTGGATAGATCCCGTGGTCAAGATCCAGATCACCGACCCGTCGGACCAGACGCCCTACTGGCTGACCTCCACCCGGCACCCCGACGAACTGACCGCGGCCCTGGCCCGCGGGTAAGCGGCTCTTGCTTTTCCCGTCACTCGGGTGAGCCGCCCTGCAGGCTCTCTCATCCCAATGAGCCGCCACGCCGGTCCCGGCACACGGGTGAACCGCCCCGCCGCGCTGCGAACCGCCGTCGGCATGCCTGCCCTTGCTACCCCTCACATTCCTTGCAGTAGAGGCGGCCGTCCTTCTCGCGGGCGATTTGGGAACGGTGCCGGACCAGGAAGCACGATGAACAGGTGAATTCGTCCGCCTGGGCAGGCACCACCTGCACGGTCAGCTCTTCACCCGAAAGGTCCGCGCCGGGCAGTTCGTAGCCAGCGGCCAGATCGCTTTCGTCTTCGTCCACCACTGCGACCGGCTTGTCCGTGCGGCGGGTCTTCAGCTCCTCGAGGGAGTCCTCGCCGAGGTCTTCTTCAGACTTGCGCGGCGCATCGTAATCGGTGGCCATGTTCGCCGTATCCTTCTTCCTTTTTGCCAGCCTGCCAATGCCACCCTTCATAACGCTGCAGATACGGTGTTTGTGCCCGCAGCCTTGCCCCGCTTTCCGCTCGCCGTGAGCGCCCGTGCCCAGGCTGGCAGCCGGAATATCGCGGCGCGCCCTGCCCCTTGACACAAAACGGGTTCACCGGGTGGCAGAGTTTCGATTGATAGTAATGCCAGGGTGGAGGATTTGTATGCAGGATCTACGGCTTGTAGGCGTACACGACGACGGGATGCATCTCCTGTTGAGCGGGGCCGGCGGCGAGATGTTCCAGCTGCCGATCGACGAAGCGCTGAGGACCGCGAGCAGGCCTGCGCCCAGGCCTGCTTCCGAACGGCCCGCCATTCCCTTGTCCCCGCGGGACATCCAGGCGCGGATCCGTGCCGGTGCCACGGCGGCGGATGTGGCAGAGCTGTCCGGCCTGCCGCTGGCCAAGGTGGAACGCTACGAGGGACCCGTCCTGGCGGAACGCGAGTACGTGGCCCAGCAGGCCCGCAAAGTGGAAGTGGCTTCGCCTTCACCGGGCCACGACATCTACCGGTCAGCGTTCGGCGATAGTCCCGCCACCTTGGCTGACATGGTGGCCCACAGGCTTTCCGCCCACGGCATTGATCCTTCCTCCGTTGAATGGGATTCCTGGCGGCGCCAGGACGGCACCTGGACGGTATCGGCCAGCTTCGAGGCAAACACCGGCGGAAAAGCAGGTATTGGTGAAGAACCACCGGCACTCTGGACCTTCAGCCCAACCCGGAAGTCGCTGCAGAATGCCAACCGTTGGGCGCAGCAGCTCAGCGAACTTGAGCCGCTGGATGGACCGGTTCCGGCACGAAGGCTTTCTGCTGTCTCCGACCGTCCCTTCGATTTTGAAACCGACGCTGACTCCGTCCGCCCGTCACCCGGCGCCGAGGGCCAGCCCGATGCCAAGGACCCGGACGGACTCCTTGACATGCTGCGCTCCCGCCGGGGCCAGCGCCTGGGTGTGGACGAGGACTCTGACGACGCCCTGGCACTGCTGCTGACCCATGGCGTCCCCGCCGCCCACCCTAGGCCGTCCGAGGTAGCCGCCGAGGCGGAGGAGGACGCAGACGAGTCGCAGGAAGACATCCCGGAGACTCCAGCCGCCCAGGCCAGCTCCTTCACCCGGCGACGGGACGCCAGGCCTTCCATGTTGTCGCGGCTCAGCCTCATACCTCCACACCGGGAGGCGATGGAGGATGCCTTGAAGCTGCACGATGGCGTAAGCACCGAAACCCGCGAGATCACTATCGTGGCGTCGCCCCTGCGGCCCTCCGGCGGTGCTCAAGGAGGCACCCCAGGAAACGGTCATGGGGACGCCGGCAGCCGTGAGGCAGGCGGCAGTGACTCTGGCGGCAGCGCCGGGGGCAGCGTCAATCTTTCCAGTGGCGCGGGATTGAACGAGTTGCTGGGCAACAACCCGCGGCGTCCGGCACCGCGGCCCGACGACAGCTCTCCCGCTACCGGCCAGCTTCCGGAAACAGGCGCGCCCGAGCGGCAGCCAGGCCGGCCGAAGCGTTCCAGCGTTCCGTCCTGGGACGAGATTGTGTTCGGCACCCGCAGCGAGTAGGCAGGTCTCCCCAGTAAGTAGGCGAATCTCCCCAGTAAGAAAAGCTTGGGCTACCGCCGCAGGGAATTTAGACTGCGTCGAAAGCCCGTTGATTCGTACCTCCGCCACGAAATTCCCGTCACGGCGGGAAGGCCAATGAAGCATCCCTTCGGATTAGAAGGGCGTTTGCCGTCGGAGGTGCTCCAGTTCCAGCATTAAATAGAACTCTCCGAATGGGTCTTGTGGCAGTTCGTTTTCTGGAACGCCGGGGTCTTCGGGGAGGTCAACGTCGGGCGGATCCAAGAAACGCACGGCGTCGTCAGCTTCATCGAGCAAGCTAATGATGTGTTGGGATAGGGCCGCCTGAGGAATACCTTGCCCCTCCGGGTAAAGGACTGCAGCGTCCAGATCTGATTGGTCCCTGACCGGAACAGCTGAGCTTGGTATTGCCTGTTTCAGAAAAACACCCGTCTGCGCGCCCTCTATCGAACCGCCTGCCACCGAACCGCCTGCCACCGCACCGCCTGCCATCGAACCGCCGACCGTCGATCCGTCTACCAACCATTCCGGTTTCAGCTGTTCGGGCCAGTGTGGTGGTTCCCAGTCCTGGTGTTCGCTTTTGTAGTGCCTGCCGCTGGGTGAAGTCCAGCCTGGTGGTTCGGTTTTGGTGGCGGGGGTGGGTTTCCAGCCGCTGCTGTGCCGGAGCTTGTGGTGTTTCGGGCAGGGCTGTCCCAGGTTCGATACCCCGGTGGTGCCGCCCTGATGCCAGGCGAGGATGTGGTCTGCGTCGTTGTCCAGGGAGCTGTTGTTGCAGCCCGGGAACGGGCATTTGCCGTCCCGCAATCTGAGCCAGTTCCGCATCGCCTTGCCCACCCGGTAGCTGGTGCGTCCGATTTCCAGCGGCGCCCCGTCCCTGGGGTCAACCAGCACGCGGTAAAACGAATCAGCACCTTCAGCGAGGAGTTTGCGTGCCATCGACGCCGGGATCGGCCCGAACCCGTCCAGCACCGCCGGCTCCTCCGTCAGACCCATCAGTGAAAAAACGGGCACGGTGACCAGAACCTGCGCCCGAACCGACGAAGACGGGCCGGGCACTGTTCCCTCCCCGCCGTCGGGACTGTATGCCTCGCCGCTTTCGGAACTGTTTCCAGCGCTGATCCCGGCCCCGCTGTTCAGGAGTCCGTCGGAGAAGATGTCAGCGCACAACTCCGGCATGGTGCGGGGCTCGTTCGGGCCCTGCATCCCCCGGGCGATCGCACTGAGCCGGTTCCGGATCGCTGAGGCCTGGGCCGCGGGCAGGTACCCGGCAACCCAGGCCATCCCGTCACTGTCCGGCCAGAACTCGACCCGCCGGTCCGCCACACCCTTGGCATGCCGCTTCTCCAGGCTCTCCGGGTGGTGGCGTTCCCGCCACCCCCGGGCCTTGGCCTTGAACCGGTACGCCGGCATCTCCCCCACCGGGCACCCACGGGCCGCGTCCGGCGCGTCCGGGTCCAGGAAATACGCCTCCAGCGCGCCCGCCGCGGCCCGGTCAAGGCAGGAAGTCTGCTCCACCATCGTCCGGGCATGCGCCCAGGAGATCGTCCCGGACTGCAGCGCCGCCAAACACCGCGGCAAGGAAGTGGTCAAAGCATGCGATTCAGCCAGCAACGCCCCCGCCGCCCGGTCACCAATCGCCAGCACACACCCCACCTCGGCCACCAGGGACCGGTCCTGCGCAGTAGCCTCCTGCGGCGACGAAGCCGGACCATTCAAAACCGCAGTAGCCGCAGCAAACACCGCCACCGCCTCCGCCTTCACCGCCGCCATTTTCGCTTCCGACCGGGCCACCACGGCAAGAACATCCAACGCCCCATCAGCAACCCGCTGCACCGGATCATCATCATTTCCCGCAGCGGCGCCTGGGCCAACTGCAGCATCCGGTCCACCAGCAGCACCGGCAGTACTTCCGCCAGCCAGCGCAGCCATGAACGCAGCGACAGCAGCCTCAACCGCCTCCTCCGCCTGCACCACCGCCGGGTTCTTTTCCATACCTCCATCATCGTGAGGGGGTCTGACAAAACAGGGCGTTTTGAGCGCCTGATGAAATAAGAACTCGAAAAACTTTCCGCCTACCTGCCGGGGACCTAGCGAAGGCACCGGGGTCATTTGCGTGCTTGCGTCAGAGCGACGAAGGAGCAGCAAGCGGCAAATGGCCCGGCGGCGGAGCGCAGCAATTCCCACCGGAGCATGGAGTGCTGCCGGATCTGCCTCAGTCGTTGAGAAACTGAGGCTCGTGCCGGACTAAGCGCCGGTTACGCCCCGGTTCCGCCTGATCCGCGCCACAGGCAGGCGTCAACCTCGAACGGCAGCAGTGGGTCCTGGTGACCCATCAAGGTGGCGCCGTGGGCGGTGACCCGCCGCATGTAATGCCGGCGGCAAAGCGTCTCGTACCCGACCACTGGGACGTGGTCCACTGCCGGCGTTCCGGCGGCACCGTCCATGGCCATGTCCACGTCGCCAACCACCACCTGGGCACCCTCGGTGACCATCACGCCGTCGACCGTCCTGGCATTGTGGGTGGCGCGCCGGCCGCACCAGCACAGGGCCTCCACCTGGAGAACCTGCACCCGGTCCGCGAGCTCCACGAGCCGCTGGGAACCTGGAAAGAGACGAGTGCGGAAATCGGCGGTGATGCCAAAAGCGAACACGTCGACATCAATCTCGTCCACCACTTTGGCCAGCTGTTCCACCTGCTCGGGCGTGTAGAACTGGGCTTCATCGCAGATCAGGTAGTCGATGCGCTGGCCCTTGGTGCGGCGCATCATGACTTCCTCCCAGAAGTCCGTAGTGTCCACCACCTCCACGGCATCGGTCTGCAGGCCAAGGCGGCTGGAGATACGGGATTCCCCGGCGCGGTCGTTCCGGCTGAACCGTACGCCGCCGCGTCCCCTGGCGCGGTGGTTGTAATCCATTTGCAAGGCGAGGGTGGACTTTCCGCAGTCCATCGTGCCGGAGAAAAAGACGAGCTCAGCCACGCCGGGTGCTCCTGCCGCCGGCCGTGAAGCATAGCAGGGGGACCTCCCGCTCGGCCTTGGTCAAGGACCCGTGCTGCCCCACCACTTCCATGGCGGCGGGCCGGACACGGCGTACGTCGTACAGCGCCAGTGCGTCGCGGGCGGCGATCATCACATCACCGATCCTGCCTTCGACGGCGGGACGAACCTTACCGAAGAGGCCCGCCGCAAGTGCGTCCTCCCTCGTGAAAGCCCAGATCCGGTCACCGAATCGTGCCCGCCAGGCCGCCAGCAACCGGTCCCGGACGTCCGGCCCGGTTCCGTTTTCCAGGTAGAGGTGGACCATCCGGGGCTCTCCGGCCGTGTGCCGCACCCCTTCCACCAGCGCAGGCTCCGCGGAGTAGTCGATCCGTTGCTGTTCGGGCACGTCCAGCATGCCGTGGTCCGCCGTGAGCAGGATGGTGGTGCCGGCGGGGAGCGTGTTGCTCAACCGCTTCACGGTAGCGTCAAGCTCTTCGAGCTGGTGTTCCCATTGCTCCGACTGACAGCCGTAGCGGTGCCCGGCCTTGTCCAGTTCGTTGACGTAAAAGTACATCAGCGACGAACCGGCGGAGGCCATGGCTTCGGCTGCGGACGCAGTCCGGGCGTGGGCAGTAGTTCCGGAGATGTGCCTGCCTCCCCGCAGTGCCGCCCGGGTCATGGGCGAACCGGCGAACTGGGGCAGGCTGACCGTGGTGACGTCCACATGTTCGGCAGCGCGCTCCAGCACCGTGGGAAAGGGCTGCCAGACGGCGGGATCAACGCCGGGATCCCAGTTCCCCAGCAGGTTAACCACCTTGTCCTGCTGCGGATCGAGGACGTCGTAGCCCACCATGCCGTGCTGGCCCGGGGCCACGCCGGTGCCGAAGCTTGATAAGGCAGCTGCGGTGGTGGAGGGGAATGCCGAATCAACCCAGACGGGGACCTCGCCCTGCCCGGCCTGGATCACGGAACGCAGGAACGGCGTGTGGGCCGATTTCTGCTTCAGGAGGTTCCTGCCCAGCCCGTCCGCGAGGACCACGCAGACCCGTGAAGCGGCCGGAAGGCCAAGGGTGTTGGAAAAGCCCTCGACGCCCAGGCTTGCGGCGGCGCTGGTGAGGACCTCGGCAATGGAGCGCTGCCCGTAGGCGGGAGCCGGCGGAAGGAGGTACTCGAGGCCTGGCCGGGCGGGCGGAATGATCTCTGCTGGCTGGCGGTCTTCGGGCATCAGCGCTGCTGGTGCCCGCGGCTGAGGCGGTTGCCGAACACTCCGGCGCGGGGCCGCGGCGGCATGGACTGGACGTGTGGCTGCGGCGCGGGTGAACCGGTGTTCACGGCCCGGAGGGCCCGGGCAAAGAGCTTGGCGTCCTGGACCGCCTGCAGGCCGTCGGCTTCGGCGCTGATGCGCAGCACGATATCTTCCTGGGCGATGGTTCCGCTGTAGCCGTGGTCCGCTTCGCACTGGGGGTCGCCGCAGCTCGCCGGCCCCATGTCCAGCCGCTGGCCGCCGGACCAGGCGATGGACAGCGTCACTTCACGGACCGGATCAGAGGGCTTGTAGTCTTGCGGCTGGGCGTACATGTAACTGAGCACCACGGACCGGATCTGGGCCACGGGGACGGATTCGGTGGAGATCTGGGCCACGATCTGTTCGCCGGCTTCGTCCAGCTGCTGGTCATCCACGTGGGTGATGACCAGCATGTCCGAGGTCAGCACCAGCACCGTGATGTGCCGGCGCACCTCTGCCCGGTCAAAGTGGGTTTCAAGGTGCACCAGGTGCGCAACACAGTCGCGGCCGTCCAGGGCGTCGTCCACCACATCGGCCACCAGGCGGGGGTAGAAGCCGGCCTTCTCGAGTGCGCCTTCCAGGCTCTGGCCTTGCGCCGTGTGGCTGTGTGAGCTGTGGAGGCGGACTGCCTGGGTTTCATTGCCGGGTGTTTCGGGCGCCGAAGCGGGAGGCTGTGAGCTCATTGTCCCATTTTCACAGATCGGCCGGACTCTTGCTAACCGCGTCAGCCCAGCATGGCCCGGCGTGCACTGTCCGTCCGCTGGGCGGCGTTGCCGATCCGAACGTCTGCGGCAAGTATCGTCAAACCCGAGGTGCCGCACAGAACCGGATTGAATTCCACCAGTGCGATCTCCGGGTGGTTGTCCTTCAGCCAGGCAAGCCGGCCCGCGAGGTCCTCAAGGGCATCCACATCCACCGCCGGCAGGCCCTGGTAGCCGAACAGCTTGCGGGAAGCCCGCGGGCCGCGGATGAAGTCGTCCACGTCGGCAGCGGACAACGGAGGCACCCGGTGCGACCAGTCATCCAGCAGGTTCACGGCGTCCCCCGCAAGTCCGAACGAGATGACCGGGCCCAGCAGCGGGTCCTCGATGGCCCGGAACGTGCAGGCCTGGCCAACCGGCGCCATGGCCTGCACTTCCAGCGCGGGGTCGCCATAGTTGGACAGGACCCGCCGCATCTGCAGCACGTTCTGCCGCAGCGACTCCGCATCCTGGATGTCCAGGCGCACCCCGCCGAGGTCCAGCCGGTGCCGCAGGGCAGGGTCGGTGGTCTTCAGCACCACGGGCCAGCCCAGGGCCTCGGCCGCCTCAACCGCTTCATCGGGAGTATCGAAGCCCACGGAGGGCAGCACCCTGATGCCGTAGTGGCCAAGCAAGGACGCCGTCGCACCGGGGTCCAGCCGTTTGAGTTGCTCGCCCTTGACGTCCCGGAGCAGGTTTTCGAGTTCGGTCCGCGCGAGTTCGGGGTTGCATCCCCCGGGTTCCACAAAGTGCCCTTGGTCCCGGGACACCCACTCCGAGTACCGGGCAACGGCCGCGAGCGCGGCCACGGCAGCACCCGGGTTGGAGAAGCAAGGGATTGCGCGTTCGGGGGAACCCACCATTCCCTCCACATAGATGGAGGCGTCCAGGATGCCGGTGAACGCCGCCACCACGGGCTTCCCTGCCGTTGCCGAGCATTCGGCCAGCACTTCAGCAATGCTCTCCACCGTCAGCCCCCGGGCGGGAAGCAGGGCAGCAACCGCGGCGTGGACGGCGTCCTGCTCCAGCACCTTGAGCAGGTTGGCTTTTAACGCCGGCAGGGCAAGTGATTGCCCGGCGTCCAGGTCCACGCCCGTCACCAACTCTTCGACAGAGAGCCCCTGGGACGACGCACTGTCCGCCACCACCTTGCCCAGCGCCTGGGAATTGCTGAAAATGGCCAGCCCCGGCCCCGCCGGAAGCGGCTGGCCGGACACCACCTGCGCCACGTCCATCAGCTGCTCGGTGGTTTCCACCCGGATCACGCCGGACTGGCGCAGCATTGCGTCCAGCGCCCCGGAAGGTGCCTGGGTTGTCCGGACGGCATGCCCCGGCGGCAGCCGCAGCCCCATCGCGTCGGACTTCGCGACGATGACCGGCCGCGTCCGCGCCAGCCTCCGGGCCAGCCGGGAGAACTTTCGCGGGTTGCCGATTGACTCAAGGTAAAGGCCGACGGCGGCCGTGTCCGGATCGTCTTCCCAGTACTGCATCATGTCGTTGCCCGAGACGTCCGCCCGGTTCCCCGCGGACAGGAACGTCGACAGCCCCAGCCGGCGGCGGCTCGACGCTGCATAAAGGGAAACACCGATCGCCGCTGACTGGCTGAATAGGCCCAGTCCCCCGCGTCGCGGCAGGGAAGGCGCCATGGAGGCGTTCAGGGACACTTCCGGGTTGGTGTTGACGATGCCCAGCGAGGCCGGCCCGATAACGCGCATGCCGCTGGCCCTCGCCTGCCGCACAAGGTCCCGCTGGCGCAGCAGGCCGCGCTCGCCGTCGTCCGCGAAGCCTGCGGAGGCAACCACCAGCCCTCTGACACCGGCGGCAGCGCACTCCGCCACCACCGAGGGGACTTCCTCGTAGGGGACGGCCACGACGGCCAGTTGGACCGTTTCCGGGACCTCGGACAATTTGCCGAAGGAGAGCATGCCGGCAAGTTCCAGCGCTTCGGGGTTGATCGCGTAGACCGGGCCCCTGAACCCGCCTTCAATAATGTGTTCCAGGAGCTGGTAACCCACGGTGCCCCATTTGCGGCTGGCACCGATCACAGCAATGGACGACGGCGTCAGCAGGTCCCGCACGCTCCTCGCCTCAGCGCGGTGCTCGCGGGATTCCATCACGGCCCGCGATTTCTCCGTGGGGTCGATGTTGAACTCCAGGCTGACGACGCCGTCGTCAAAATGCCGCCGGACGTCGTAGCCGGCATCGGAAAACACCATCAGCATCTTCCGGTTCTCCGGCAGCACCTCCGCGCTGAACCGCCGGATCCCGTTTTCGTGGGCCGCGGCCGCAAGGTGCTCCAGCAGGATGGACCCAATCCCCCGCCCCTGATGGGAGTCGGCGATGTTGAATGCCACCTCGGCGTCGGTGGGATCGTCGAGCCGGTCGTACCGTCCGATGCCAACGATTTCGCCGCGGATGGTGATGACGAACGCCACCCGGTCTTTGTAGTCAACCTCCGTGAAGCGCTTAAGCTCTTTACTGGACAACCTGGCTTTGAACGCGAAGAAGCGCATGTAGATTGAATCCTGGGACTGCCCGATATGGAAGGCCTGGACAGCGTCAGCGTCGGAAGGGTGGATCGGCCTCAAGTGGGCTGTTCCGCCGTCACGCAGTACGACATCGGCTTCCCAATGTTCCGGATATTCGCCGTCCCCGGGCTGATCCACCATAGGCTTAGCCTAGCCAAAAACTATCGCAGCACACCCCCGTCCGCTGCTCAGTACCCAGAAGGATTTACCAACCCCCATGGCCCGCCGCCAAAGTTCTGCCCCCGCTGTGGATGACAGCACCGCCTACACGGAGAACATCGTGGACATCGATGTCACCTCCGAAATGGAAGGCTCCTTCCTGGAGTACGCGTATTCGGTGATCTACTCCCGCGCGCTTCCGGACGCACGCGACGGCCTGAAGCCCGTACAGCGCCGCATCCTCTACATGATGAGCGACATGGGCCTGCGCCCGGACCGCGGCCACGTCAAGAGCGCCCGCGTGGTGGGCGAGGTCATGGGCAAGCTGCACCCCCACGGCGACACTGCCATCTACGACGCCATGGTGCGCATGGCCCAGGACTTTTCGCTGCGGCTGCCGCTGATTGACGGGCACGGCAACTTCGGCTCGCTCGACGACGGCCCGGCGGCTCCCCGGTACACCGAGGCCCGGATGGCTGCGTCCGCCCTCACCCTCACCGAGCACCTCGATGAGGACGTGGTGGACTTCGTCCCCAACTACGACAACCAGCTGACCCAGCCGGAAGTCCTGCCGGCCGCGTTTCCCAACCTGCTGGTCAACGGCGCCACGGGCATCGCCGTCGGCATGGCCACCAACATGGCCCCGCACAACCTGGTGGAAGTCATCTCCGCCGCCCGGCACCTGATTGCCAACCCGGAGGCCACCCTGGATGACCTCATGCGGTTCGTCCCCGGCCCCGACCTGCCCAGCGGTGGCCGGATTGTGGGGCTGGACGGCATCCGCGACGCCTACGCCACTGGACGCGGGTCCTTCAAGACGCGGGCCAAGGTGGAGATCGAGCAGTTGTCGGCGCGGCGCACCGGCCTGGTGGTCACCGAGCTTCCCTACATGGTGGGCCCGGAAAAAGTCATTGAGAAGATCAAAGATGCGGTCAATGCCAAGAAGCTGACCGGCATCAGCGACATCGTTGACCTGACGGACCGCAAGCACGGGCTGCGGCTGGTCATCGAACTCAAGAACGGCTTCAACCCCAACGCGGTGCTCCAGCAGCTCTACCGCTACTCGCCGATGGAGGACTCTTTCGGCATCAACAACGTGACGTTGGTGGACGGCCAGCCGCAGACCCTGGGCCTGGTGCAGCTGCTGACCGTGTACGTGAACCATCGGATCGACGTGGTGCGCCGCCGCACCGTGTTCCGGCTGGGGAAGAAGAAGGACCGCCTGCACCTGGTGGAGGGCCTGCTCATCGCCATCGTGGACATTGACGAGGTCATCCAGATCATCCGTTCCTCGGACGAGGCCGCCGCCGCGCGCGCCCGGCTGATGTCCATCTACGACCTCACCGAAATCCAGGCGAACTACATCCTGGAACTGCGGCTCCGCCAGTTGACCAAGTACTCCCGCATCGAACTGGAAAAGGAACAGGATGAGCTGCGCCGCGAGATTGCGGAGCTGGAAGCCATCCTGGCCTCGGATGAACGGCTACGCACGCTGGTCTCCGACGAACTCGCCGCCATCGCCGAAGAGCATGGCACCCCGCGCCGCACCCTGCTGCTCGAATCCGAAGCCGTCTCCCCCACGGTGGCCGCCGAACTGGCCGCTCCGGGCAAGAAGGGCAAAGCCGTGCCGCTGGCCCTGGAAATCGCCGATGACCCCTGCTGGGCCATCCTCACCGCCTCCGGCCAGATCGCGCGCACCAGCAACCAGGAGCCCCTGGCCGAAGCCGGTCCCAGGAACAAGCATGACGTCTTCACTTCGGTGGTGAAGACCTCGGCCCGCGGTGAGATCGCTGCCGTCACGTCGTTGGGGCGCATGCTCCGCCTGCAGGTGATGGACATGCCGGTCCTTCCGCCGGTCTCGGGCCTGCCCAACCTTGCCGGCGGTGTCCCGGCCCAGGACTTCATCACCCTGCAGAAGGGGGAATCGCTGGTGGCCTTCGTCCGGCTCGACGAAGTCCTGGCCATCGGCACCGCCCAGGGTGTGGTGAAGCGGGTCCAGCCGGACTACCCGCTGAACCGTGAGGACTGGGAAGTGATTTCCCTGAAGGACAAGGACTTCGTGGTGGGCGTGGCGCCTGCAGGCGAGGACGACGCCGAACTGGTGTTCCTGACCAGCCAGGCCCAGCTGCTGAAGTTCGGGGCCGGCGGCGTGCGTCCGCAGGGGCGCACAGCCGGGGGCATGGCCGGGGTCAAGCTCGCCGCAGGTGACCGGGTGCTGTTCTTCGGCGCCATCCAGCCCAAGGACGAAACGGCCGTGGTCGTTACCATTGCCGGCACCACCGGCGCGCTGCCAGGCACTGCACCGGGCACGGCCAAGGTGACGGCGTTCTCCGAATACCCGGCGAAGGGTACGCGCGACGGCGGGAGTCCGGGCGCACCGGTTCCTGAAGGGCGAGGACACCCTCCTGCTGGCCTGGGCCGGCCACGGCCCGGCCAAGGCGTCTTCCGCAGCCGGGGTGGCACGGTCCCTTCCCCAGGAGCACGGCCGGCGAGACGGTTCGGGCGTGCCGCTGTCCCAGCCCGTGGACGTGGTGGGGCCGGCCATGGCCTGGCCTGATCCCGCTTAGACTGCTCCTATGCCTATCGTTCCTGATGAAAAGGACTGGACCTGGGTCCTGGCCCGTCCCTGCCCGGAATGCTCGTTCGACGCCTCCACCGTGACGCCCTCCACAGTTCCGGGCAGCATCGTGAGCGTGCTGCCCCGCTGGCGCGCCGTTCTCCGCAGGCCTGACGTGGCCGATCGGCCGGACGACCATACGTGGTCCGCGCTGGAGTACGCCTGCCATGTCCGGGACGTTTTCAGCCTTTTCGACCAGCGGCTGAACCTCATGCTGGCTTCAGACGACGCCCGGTTCGACAACTGGGACCAGGACCAGACGGCCGTCGACAAGGACTACGCCAATGCCGACCCGGCAGTTGTCAGCGCCGAGCTCACGGCCGAAGGCAAGCAGGCCGCGGAGTCCTTTGCCGCCGTCCGGGAGTCCGAGTGGAGCCGCACGGGGCTGCGCAGCAACGGCTCGGAATTCACGGTCCTGACGCTGTCCCAGTATTTCCTGCACGACGTGGTCCACCACCTTCACGACGTGGACGGCTGATCCCCCGCAGAGGATGCCACCAGGTTTGCGACGGCAGGCTCTGAACCCGCGTGCTCCGAGCCGGGAGCCAGCACCAGGCGTGCATCCCCGGGCCGGATGTCGGCCGGGTTGTGCGTCACCAGCACCACCGTGCGGTGACGCAGTCCGTGCCGCAGGTCCGCGAGCATGGCCCGGGCCGACGCGGCATCCAGGTGCGCGGTGGGCTCATCCAGCAGGATCACCTCGGCACCGGTCATCAGGGTGCGCGCCACCGCCAGGCGCTGGCGCTCTCCGCCGCTCAGGAATGCCCCGCCAGGTCCGATCCGGGTATCCAGGCCTGCCGGCAACCGCTCCAGAAGGCCGTTGAGGCCCACCGACGCGAGCACGTCAAGAAGCTCAGCATCGGCCTGTTGTGCCTCGTCAGCGGAGCCGGTCTTACCGAGCAGGAGGTTTCCGCGGATCGTCGAATCGAACAGGTGGGCTTCCTGCGGGCACCAGGCGGCCCGGCCGGTCACTCCAACATGTCCGGAGGCAGCGGGAAGGAAACCCAGCAGGACTGACAGCAACGTGGACTTCCCGGACCCCGACGGCCCGGTCACCGCCAGCCACCGCCCCGGTTCCGCCACGGCGTCCACGCCGGAAAACACGGGCGCACCGCCCGGCCAGGCGGCTGACAGCCCATCCAGTTCGACGCCGGGAAGGCCGCCCGCACGGGCGGGCACGGCCTGCAGCCCGTCCTCCTGCCGGCCCTCCTCGAGTGCCCCGGATTCGGCGACGCGTTGCAGGACTGTGCGCAGCGCCGGGAACTGGCGCACCGCCGTCGTCATCGCTGCGAAGGGCTCCACCAGCGCAAGGAGCAGGAGGACCACCACCGCTGCGGTTTCCGGGGCAAGCCGGCCGGCGAGCACCGCCGGAGCCGCGAGCCAGGCGGCGCCCAGGGCAGCCGAAGCGCAAGCAGCAGTGGTGATTGCCTGGCCCAGGCCGTCGGCCCAGGCAGAGCGCTGCGAAGCCGCCGTGGCGTTACGGTCCTGTGCATGCAGCTCATCCAGGACGCAGGAAGCCACGCTGTTCGCGTGCAGTTCAGCCCGCGCGTCAAGGGCCGCGGCAACGCGGCGCAGGACTCCGGAGCGAAGGAGCTGCTCGGCGGTAGCCGACCTGCGGTCGCCCCAGAGGGCAATTGCCGGGGCAAGCAGGAGGCTCATGGCGCTGGCGGCCAGAACGGCCGGAAGCGCTACCGGAACCAGCGCCGCCGTGGTCACCAGAGCCATGACAGAAACCGCCAGGGCAGTGACCGGCGGCAGGACCACCCGCGGCAGGAGGTCGCGGACGGTATCGACGTCGTCAATCACCGTTCCCAGGACGTTTCCGCCCTGCAACAGGCGGCGCAGCGGCAGCGCCCGCCGGCTCAGGGACTCCCACAGCCGCCCGCGCAGCCGGGTCAGCGCCGAGAATACGGCGTCGTGCAGGAGGAGCCGTTCGCCGTACCGCAGCACGGCCCGGCCAATCCCGAAGAACCGGACGCCAACAATCGCGGTCAGCAGGTACAGGATGGGCGGCTGCCCGGCGGCGCGGATGATGAGCCAGCCGGAGAGGCCGGACAGCGCGACGGCGAAGACCGCCGCCAGGGTGCCCACCGCAGCGGCAGCAGCGAACTTGCCCCTGACAGGTGCCAGGAGAGCCGCCAGCAGGCGCGCTGCGCCGGGCTGGACGTTGCCCGGTGTGCTCCCTTGCCCCGGGGCTTCCTTGGCGCCCGCTTGACCTTCCGTGGTTGCGGAAAAGGCGGCCGCGGCGCCGCCCACGCCGGCTTCGGGGTGGAAAGGTTCAACGGTGCCAGGAGCCGGGGCCATCAGGCCGTTTCCGCCCACGGGCACCAGGTGTTCGGCAAGGGCGCGGGTGCGTTCCTCATGCGCCACCAGGATGACCGTCACCGTCCCCCGGAGCTTTCGGATGGCTTCCTCCACGAGCGCGGCGGAAGCGTCGTCCAGGTGCGCAGTTGGCTCATCCAGCAGGAGGACGGTGGCGCCCGCCTCGATCCGGGCGAACCCGCGGGCCAGTGCCACGCGCCGCAGTTCCCCGGGGCTCAGCTCGGCGGGGTGCTTGCCGGCAAGGTGGGCGGCTGCTGCCCGCGCCAGGCAGGTCCGGGCAGTTTCCTCAGCGGCGTGCCGCCCGGTCCGGTTGGCGCCGGTGGCCGCCCCGCCGGAAAGGTAGAGCACAATCTCGTCGAGGACTGTTTCTGCCACCATGACCGGGTGCTGCGGAACCCAGGCGATGTCCTTGCCGGTGCAGGCCGGAGATGGTGCCGGTGACCGTGGTGCCCGCTCCATGTCCGATGGTCCCCGCGAGGACGCCCAGGACGGTGCTTTTGCCGGCTCCGCTGGGCCCGTCCAGGGCAGTGATCCGGCTCTGCGGCGCGGTGAAGGTAAGCGGGCCGACGGCGGGCTGCGGCCTTCCGTCATAGCTCACCGTGAGTCCGGTGACGCTGATGGGGGCACCTGGCCTGCCTGCGCGGGCAGCGGGAAGCGGGTGCGGCTCGGGCGCGTCGGTGACGGCAGTGGTTTCGGCGAGCGCCACCCTTCCGTCGTCGCTGGCGTGGTGGGCGGTCCCGAGTTCGCGCAGGGGAAGGTAGCAGTCCGGCGCCAGGATCAGGGCCAGCAGGCCGGCTTCCAGAGGCATGTCCCCGTGCACCAGGCGCACGCCGATGAACACGGCCACCACCGCCACGGAGATGGTGGCGATCAGCTCCAGCGCCAGGGCCGAGAGGAACGCGGTGCGCAAAGTGCCCATGGTGCGGGACCGGTATTCCTCGGAAATCTCCTCCAGCGCTTTCCGCTGGGCGGTGGCGCGGCCCAGGCCCACCAGCACGGGAAGCCCCTTGGCAAGCTCCAGCATGTGGGTGGAGAGCCGGGCCAGGGACGCCTGGGCCTCGCGGACGTTGTCCTCGGTGTACCGTCCGATCAGCACCATAAACAGCGGAACGAGCGGAACGGTCAGGACGATGACCACGGCGGAGACCCAGTCCGCGAAGAGGATCCGCGCCCCCACCAGCAGCGGGATGGCCGCGCAGTTGACCAGGGCGGGCAGGAACTGCGTGTAGTAGCTGTCCAGTGCGTCCAGTCCGCGGGTGGCCAGCACGGCGAGTCCGCCGTCGGCCGGTCCCGTACTGCGGACGCCGTTGCGCAGCGCCCTTTCCAGCAGCCCGGCGCGCAACTCCTCCTTGATGCCCAGGGCTGCCCGCCGCGCTGCAACAGCCTGCCCCCACACCGTCAGCGACCGCAGGACCACCCCGGCCATACCGGCAGCGATCTGCTCCGCCCACCCGGCGTTCCCCGAGACGAGTCCGGCGAGCACCGACGCCACCGCCTGCCCGATCAGGACCAGGGACAGCGCCTTGAGGGCGGCGAGGAGCCCCAGCCAGTAGATGGCGGAGCGGGTGGCCGGACCGGGCGGGAAAGAGGGACGCATGTCAGCCTTTGTTGGTGAAAGCCTTGGCGGCGACGGCCGGAAGGAAGCTGTGGGCTTCCGGGATGTGCGCTGCGCTGACCCGCTTCCGGAAGACCCAGTACGTCCAGGCCTGGTAGGCGATGACCAGGGGCAGTCCGAAGGCGGCCACAACAGTCATCAGCCCCAGAGTGTAGTCCGAGGACGAGGCGTTGGAAATGGTGAGGTCAAAGGCCTCGCTGAGGGTGGAGGGCAGCACCACCGGGAACGCGGCGCCGAAGATTGACGCCGAGCCCAGGGCCAGGAAGGCTCCCAGTGCCACGAACGCCTTTCCTTCCGCACCCTTCCGGGCCATCGCCCAGGCTGCGGCTGCCGCGGCCACCGCCAGCAGGACCAGCGCCCAGGTCCAAAGCTTCCCTTCGAGGAACTGGACCGTGAGCGCCCACGCCGCAATGGGAAGGAGCAGGACGGGCAGCAACCGGACAAGCCAGCGGCGGGCCCGGTGGCGCACCTCGCCGTCGGTCTTCAGCGCAAGGAAAGCCAGGGCGTGCACCAGCGCGAATCCAACGACGGCGAGCCCGCCGAGGACCGCATAGCCGTTGAACCAGGCGAAGGGGCCGCCCACCCGGTCACCGTTGGCGTTCAGGGGCAGGCCGGTGGTGGTCAGGGCAAGCGCTGCGCCCACGCCGAAGGCCGCGAAGAAGGATCCCAGGGCAATGGCCCAGTCCCACCTGGCCCGCCACTGATCCGTGTCCACCTTGCCCCGGTACTCGAAGGCCACGGCACGGAAAATCAGTGCAACCAGGACCAGGAGCAGTGGCAGGTAGAGGGCAGAGAACAGCGAGGCGTACCAGAGCGGGAAGGCGGCAAAAGTCGCGCCGCCGGCGGTCAGGAGCCAAACCTCATTGCCGTCCCAGACGGGGCCCACGGTGTTGAGCAGGACGCGGCGCTCGGTGTTGTTCCGGGCAAACAGCTTCATCAGCATGCCCACGCCCAGGTCAAAGCCCTCAAGGAAGAGGTACCCGGTCCAGAGCACTGCGATGGCTATGAACCAGATGGTTGGCAGCAGTTCCATTCTTCGTTTCCTCTGCTCTTGGCGCGGACTAGTAGGCGAAGGCCAGGACGTCGTCGGCCGGTTTGCCGCCGCCCTGCCCGCCCGGGCCGGGGGTGGCGTCTTCGTTTTCGTCTGCCGGGGCGTGGACGAGTTCCGGCATCGCGGACACCACACCGCCCCGGATGTACTTCACCAGCAGCTTGACTTCAACCACCAGCAGGACGGCGTAAATGGCTGTCAGGGTGATCAGCGACGCCAGCAGTTCGCCGGCGGAGACGCCGGGTGACACCGCGGCGGCGGTGAACATAAACACCTGGTCAACCCCGCTGGGGTCCGGGTTGGGTGCCACCACAAAGGGCTGTCGGCCCATCTCGGTGAAGATCCAGCCGGCGGCGTTGGCGCCGAACGGGGCGAGGATGCCGAAGACGGCAAGCCGCATCAGCCACCGGGACTCAGGCACCGTGCCCTTGCGGGTGAGCCACAGGGCCACCAGGGCTGCCAGGGCCGCGAGGCCGCCGAACCCGATCATCATGCGGAAGCCCCAGTAGGTGACCTCCATAACGGGAAGGTAGTCGATTTCCTGGCCAGCGCGCTCGCCGTAGATCGGGTTGTCCGGCAGGTGGGTGCCGTACTTCTCCTTGTATTCGGGCAGCAGGCTGTTGACGCCCTGGACTTCGGTGGTGAAATCTCCCTTGGCCAGGTAGGAGAGGATGCCCGGAACCTCGATCAGGGCCACGATGTCGTCGCAGTTCTGTGCGCCGATGTTGCCGATGCTCAGCACGGAGAAGCCGGTGCCGTCATGGCAGGCAGCTTCGGCCGCGGCCATCTTCATGGGCTGCTGCTCGAACATCAGCTTGCCCTGGAGGTCGCCGGTGAGCGCGGTTCCGGCGAAGGAGATCATGGCCACGACGGCGCCGATGCGCAGGGAATGAAGCCAGACTTTGTGATCGTTCCGGTCACGGCCGGGAATGTTTGCAGCTTCACCGGCGATCACCTTGCCGTCGGCGCCCACGGTATCGACGCCGTCGCGACGCCGCCGCCAGAGGTGGTACCAGGCGATGCCGAGCAGGAAACCGCCTGCGACGGCGAGGGCGCCGAAGAGTGTGTGGGGCACTGCGACGAGGGCGGTGTTGTTGGTAAAGACAGCCCAGGCGTCGGTCATAACGGGCCGGCCGTCGATCATCTCGACACCGACGGGGTGCTGCATCCAGCTGTTGGCCACGATGATGAAGTACGCGGAGAACACGGAGCCTATGACGGCTATCCAGAGGCAGGCGAGGTGGACGGCCGGCTTGAGCTGCTTCCACCCGAAGATCCACAGGCCCAGGAAGGTGGATTCCACAAAGAATGCCAGCAGCGCCTCGAGTGCCAGCGGTGCCCCGAAGACATCGCCGACGAAGCGGCTGTATTCGCTCCAGGCCATTCCGAACTGGAACTCCTGGACGATGCCGGTGGCCACGCCCATGATGAAGTTGATCAGGAAAAGCTTTCCCCAGAATTTGGTCATCCGGAGGTATTCGGGCTTTCCTGTGCGGTGCCAGATGGTCTGGATCACGGCTACCACCAGGCCCAGGCCGATGGTGAGCGGGACCATCATGAAGTGATAGACGGTGGTGATGCCGAATTGCCAGCGTGCGATTTCCAGAGCGTCCATAGCGTCCATGGCGGGTCCCTACTGTCCGGGCGAAGGTTTTCTACGTTCTGTAGAAACTCTAACTTCTACAAAGTGTAGAACAACGCCGGCGGTGGTGTAAAAATCAACCGCGGCCCCCGCGGCTTGCCGCGGATCGTGACCCGCCCGTGTTCTACCCAATGTAGAAAGTGAAGCGGAATCGGGGTAAATTGGTTTCTGTAGAAGTAGCGAAACGCAACATGTCACCGTCTGTCCAGGGCAGCGGTGCGGGGAAACAAAGGAAAAGTGCAATGGCTAGTCTTGGTGAACTGGAACGGGCAGTGATGGACCTGCTCTGGGCGGGCCATGAAGCAGCCACCGCGAACACTTTGCGGGACCGGCTGGCGCAGACCTCCGCCGGCCAGGATGGCAGCGCAGGCCACGAAGGCAAGGAACTGGCCGTCACCACTGTGCTCACAGTCCTGTCCCGGCTTGAGAAGAAGGGCCTGGTGGAACGCGAACGCGGCATGCGTCCGCACCGCTACCAGGCGGTGTCCAGCCGCGAGGACCACACCGCTGAGCTGATGCACGAAGTACTGGGTTCAGCCCCGGACCGTGAAGCCGTGCTGGCACGCTTCATTGGCTCCGTTTCCGAAGGTGAAGCCGAGACCCTGCGCAAACTGCTTGGTCACATCTAGCGGACCATGTTCTGGGCCTCGTACCTGCTGGCGGTCCTTGCGATAGTCCTGGCGTGGCCGGTGCCTATCCTCCTCTCGCGTGCGCAGTGGCCCGCGCGATCCCCCTTTACCGCCATGCTGCTCTGGCAGGCCATCGCACTTGCCGGTGGCTTGTCGATGATCGGCGCCATGCTGGTGTACGGCCTGGAGCCCATCGGCGATAACCTGCTCGCCGGCCTGCGGGCGCTTGCGGGCATGGTGCTCTTCAACGCTCCCACCACGGACCTCGGTTTCTGGCACATCTTTGCGTTGTCCGCCGCGGCGCTGCTGACCGCCCACCTGGTGTTCACCCTGCTGCTGACCTATTACAAGATCGAGCGCCAGCGCCGGCGGCACCGGGAGCTTCTCGCGCTCCTGGCCTCCCCGTCCGCTGAAGGAGCCGGAACGCTGGTCATCAGCCACGATTCGCCGGTGGCCTACTGCCTTCCCGGCGGCGCGCGCTCCGTGACGGTGCTGTCCGACGGCCTGATGGCCGCCCTTGAGCCGGCCGAACTCCGCGCGGTGCTGATCCACGAAAATGCGCACCTGAGCCAGCGGCACCACCTGCTGCTCTGGGCCTTCGCCGCCTGGCGGCAGGCGCTCCCCTGGCTTCCCACCACGCGCCTTGCCCAGGAGTCCGTCAACTCCCTGATCGAGATGCTGGCCGACGACGTGGCGCTTAGGACCGAGAGCAAGGCTACGCTCATCAAGGCCATTGCCATCGTGGCCAGCGGAGCCGCCAGGACGCCGGGCGAGGCCGAACTTCAACGCACCCCGTCCGGGCTGTCATCGTCCGGACTGTCATTAGCCGGGCTTGACTCGGCGGCGGCTGCTGCAGGCTCGGACCCGGCCCGCACCACAGCCTCCCGGGTCAGCCGACTGCTCTCGCCCCGGCCGCAGCTGCCTGCGCCGGTCCGCAGCCTCGTGCTCGCCGGCTGCGTGCTCCTGCTGGCGTTGCCCACAGCCTTGCTGATGGCGCCGGGCCTGTTCGGCTGAGTCCCGCCGTCGTCCGCCTTGTGCCGCCTGGCGCCGTCAGGCAGCCCGGCGCTGCGCGCGCATGCGGTCAGGCGTCGATGCGTTCCCTGTCCAGGCTGGAGGCGCCGGCGATAATGAAGTCCTTGCGCGGCGACACGTCCGAGCCCATCAGGAGGTCAAAAATCTCCTCCGCCTGCTTGGCGTTCTCGATTCCCACCTTGCGGAGTGTCCGATGCCGCGGGTCCATGGTGGTCTCGGCCAGCTGCTCGGCGTCCATCTCGCCCAGGCCCTTGTAGCGCTGGATGGGCTCCTTGTACCGCTTGCCTTCCTGCGCCAGCCGGGCAAGGAGCACATGAAGCTCCGCCTCCGAGTAGGTGTAGATCATTTCGTTGGCCTTCTGGCCGGCGTTGATGACCTCCACGCGGTGCAGCGGCGGGACAGCGGCGAAGACGCGGCCCTCGTCGATCATGGGGCGCATGTAGCGGAAGAAGAGCGTCAGGAGCAGCGTGCGGATGTGCGCGCCGTCCACGTCCGCGTCAGTCATCAGGATGACCTTGCCGTAGCGGGCGGCACTGATGTCGAAACTGCGGCCGGATCCTGCGCCCACCACCTGGATGAGCGCTGCGCATTCGGCGTTGGAGAGCATGTCCCCCACTGATGCCTTCTGGACGTTGAGGATTTTGCCGCGGATGGGCAGCAGGGCCTGGAAGTCGGAGGACCGGGCCAGCTTGGCGGTTCCCAGCGCCGAGTCGCCTTCCACGATGAACAGTTCGGAACGTCCGACGTCGTCCGTGCGGCAGTCAGCCAGCTTGGTGGGCATCGAGGAAGTTTCCAGCGCATTCTTGCGCCGCTGGGTTTCCTTGTGCACGCGGGCCGAGATGCGGGATTTCATCTCGTTGACGATTTTTTCGAGGAGCAGGGCGGACTGCGCCTTGTCGTTTTTGTTGGCGGACGCGAGCTTCGCGGTGACTTCGCGCTCCACCACCCTGGACACTATGGCCCGCACAGCGGAGGTACCCAGGATTTCCTTGGTCTGGCCTTCGAACTGCGGCTCCGCCAGGCGAACCGTCAGGACGGCCGTGAGCCCGGCGAAGATGTCATCCTTGTCGATCTTGTCGTTGCCGGCCTTCAGTTTCCGGGCGTTGTTTTCCACGGCTTTCCGGAAGGTCTTGACCAGTGCCTGCTCGAAGCCGGACTGGTGGGTACCGCCCTTGGGCGTTGAGATGATGTTTACGAAGCTCCGGACGGTGCTGTCGTAGCCGATCCCCCAGCGCAGGGCCACGTCGACCTCACAGTCGCGCTCCACCTCGGCGAGCTGGCTGTGTCCGCGTTCGTCCAGCACGGGAACAGTCTCTTTGAACTTTCCCGAACCGTGCAGGCGCCAGACGTCGGTGACACCGGGATCGGCGGCAAGGAACTCGACAAATTCGGAGATGCCGCCGTCGTGGTGGAAGACCTCCTCGTGCGGGCCGGATTCCCCCGGCGTTCCCGGGGCCTTCCTCTCGTCGCGCACCGTGAGCTTGAGGCCGGGCACCAGGAAGGACGTCTGCCGGGCCCGGGCCGCTAGTTCGTCGTAGGAGAACTTTGCGTCCGGGGTGAAGATCTGCCGGTCTGCCCAGTACCGGATCCTGGTGCCCGTGACGCCGCGCTTGGCTTTGCCCACCACGTCCAGGACGGAGTCGTCCACGAAGGGGGTGAAGGGTGCGGCCGGGTCGATCCTGGAGCCGGTGTCCTGGAAGCGCCCGGGTTCGCCCCGGCGGAAGGACATTTTGTAGGTCTTGCCGCCGCGGTCCACTTCCACGTCGAGGCGGGAGGACAGGGCATTGACAACGGATGCGCCCACACCGTGCAGGCCGCCTGAGGCAGTGTAGGAACCGCCGCCGAACTTACCGCCGGCATGGAGCTTGGTAAAGACCACTTCGACGCCACTCAGCCCGGTCTTTGGTTCCTTGTCAATGGGGATGCCGCGGCCGTCGTCGTGGATCTCCACGGAGTTGTCCGCGTGGAGGATGATCTTGATGTCGTGGCCGAACCCGGCCAACGCCTCGTCAACGGAGTTGTCGATGATTTCCCAGAGGCAGTGCATCAACCCGCGGGAGTCGGTGGAACCGATGTACATGCCGGGCCGCTTGCGGACGGCCTCGAGGCCCTCCAGTACAGACAGGTGCCGGGCAGTGTAATCAGAACTTGGTGCCACCGGGGGTGAACTCCTTCAAGATGGTGCAGCGGGCTGGGAATCGCTCTTTCTAGGGTAGTCGGCCGGGCCCCGGACCGCCGACTGCCACACTTGGCAGAGCCTGTGCCCCACGCCACTTGGCACTTCCTGCCGGGGCCTTCGCTGATCTTGACGCACTCTTGCGGATACGCGGACAGCGAACTTGCCCCATCCTTGCGATGGTTTTGTTACGAATACTGGTTATATAGACGTACAGATCTACTAAGGAGGCCGACATGACAACAGCAGTGGCAGACCGCACACTCAACGCACTGGACCGGTGCGATCGTTGCGGAGCCCAGGCATATGTCCGGGTTGTACTGGAGTCCTCCGGCGGTGAGCTGCTTTTCTGCGGCCACCACGCCCGTGCAGTTGAATCGACGCTCAAGCCCTTGAGCTCGGACTGGCACGATGAGACGGGGAAGCTTCACGAGAAGGCTGCCGTAGAAATCGACTAGCAGCATCCGAAGCAAGTGGGACCTCACCGGAAGGTGGGGTCCCACTTCGTTTTAAGCCGGACTTTCGCCGGGCTTAAGGTGAGGCGGCGTTCCCGAAGAAGCTGCAGGAAGTGATGGGGCGTCACCGAAAACGCCGCAGGAAGTGATGGGGCGTCAGCGGAGGATAAACAAAGCGGCCCGCCGGTTGCTGCACCCAGGAAGGGGACAGCAGCCGGCGGGCCGCTTTGAGTGACTTGGCGGGTTTAGTCCAGGTAGTCCCGGAGGACCTGTGACCGCGAGGGGTGGCGCAGCTTGGACATGGTCTTGGATTCGATCTGGCGGATACGCTCACGCGTGACTCCGTAGACCTTGCCGATTTCGTCTAAAGTCTTCGGCTGTCCGTCGGTCAGTCCGAAGCGCATGGCAACAACGCCTGCCTCGCGCTCGGAGAGGGTGTCCAGCACGGAGTGGAGCTGTTCCTGCAGGAGCGTGAAGCTCACAGCATCGGCCGGGACTACGGCCTCGGAATCCTCGATCAGGTCGCCGAACTCCGAGTCGCCGTCCTCGCCCAGGGGCGTGTGCAGCGAAATAGGCTCCCGGCCGTACTTCTGGACCTCGACAACCTTTTCGGGCGTCATGTCCAGTTCGAGGGCCAGCTCTTCCGGCGTGGGTTCGCGGCCGAGGTCCTGCAGCATCTGCCGCTGGACGCGGGCCAGCTTGTTGATGACTTCAACCATGTGCACCGGGATACGGATGGTGCGTGCCTGGTCCGCCATGGCGCGGGTGATCGCCTGGCGGATCCACCAGGTGGCGTACGTGGAGAACTTGAAGCCCTTGGTGTAGTCGAACTTCTCCACAGCGCGGATGAGGCCCAGGTTGCCTTCCTGGATCAGGTCCAGGAAGAGCATGCCGCGTCCGGTGTAGCGCTTGGCCAGCGAAACAACCAGGCGCAGGTTGGCTTCGAGCAGGTGGTTCTTGGCGCGCTTGCCGTCGTGGATGATGAACTCAAGCTCGCGCTTGTACTTCGGGTCCATGGAGCCGTCGTCGGCGTTGATCTTCTCTTCGGCAAACAGTCCGGCTTCGATCCGGAGCGCAAGGTCCACTTCCTGCTCGGCGTTGAGCAGTGCGACCTTACCGATCTGCTTCAGGTAGTCCTTGACGGGGTCGGCGGTGGCGCCGGCGGACATCACCTGCTGGACAGGGGCGTCGTCGTCATCGGCGTCGGAGTAGACGAAGCCCTTGCCCGATCCGGCAGCACCCTTCGGAGTATCAGCCTCGGCGTCCTCTTCAACGACGTCAGGGCCTTCGAGGACGTCGAGGTCTTCCTCGACATCTTCTACGTCATCAGCGTCAGTATCGCCTGCAGCCGACTTTCCGGCAGCCTCGGCGGCGGCCTTCGCACCGGGCTTGGGGCCGCGCTTTTTGGGCTCACGCTTGCCGTCCGCACCAGCTTCACCGGCAGAAGCCTTGTTGGCTGCCCGAGTGGCGGCCCGCTTGGCGCTTGTTGCAGCCTGCTTCTGCTCAGCGGACAGTTCGTCCTGGGCGGCGGGGTCCTTCTTCGTGGAAGACGGGGTCACAGAAAACCTTTCTAGCGGTGGTCTGTGGAATCACCATACGGGCAACACCACTATGACCCTGTCAAGTCCGTGGTGGAAACCAAGCGCCACCACGGCCGGCAGAGTCAATAAATACAACTGCCGGAGCGGCTGATATGTTCCCCGAAAGGACCAGTTACAAGCACTCAGTACACGGACCCAACCGGGTCTCGGCAACTATTGTCTCACGTTTCCCCGAATAGGACCTCCCCATGGTCCCGCCACCCTGGCCCTTCAGGTCCGGGATCCATAACCTTCAGGCAGCGTCCGGCCCGAATTTCTGCCAAGCGGCCTCCTTCCGCGCCGCCCACCCGCACAAAGTACCCCGACGGACCAGCTCAAGCAGCAGTTCCGCGAGCCGGTAGCCCGGATCGATCTCCAGGGCCTCCTCGAAATACGCTGCAGAGTACGAGCCGCGCCCGCGGCACCAGGCAATCCAGCCTCTTCCTGTTAAGGCAGCCGCGGCCGGCGCACCACCCAGGAGGGCCAGTTGCGCCAGCACCAGCTCGAGCGAGTCCATGGTTTGCCACTGCGGGACCGCCGGCTGGTGCCCCATGAGGACGTCGCCGTAACCCGGCGTCCCAGGTTGTTCTCCTGGCGCCGGCGGAACGTCAGCGGACACGTGAGTGAATCGCGATGACGGAGCGCCCAACGCTTCAGTCCAGGGTGCATCAGTGCCGGGCGGCAGAACGTCCCGCAGCGAACCTCCGCTATCCGGCGCCCCGCCCTCCGGCAGGACAACAGGCTCCAACTCCGGCTCCTCATCAAAGATCCCGAACTCCTCGGCGCCGGCTGCAGCAGCCGCTTTTCCTGCCGCTGCCATCACCAGGACAGCGTCGCGCCATGCCGGCACCAGCAGAGTGGCCCGCAGGAAGGCGTCACGGTCAACCAGTGGCTGGCCCAGTTCCCCAGGCGGGCCCGCCAGCAACCCGGTCCACAGGCTCAGCACTGCATCAAACTGCGCCCTGCTCTGCCGCCGGCAGTCCAGCCGGGCAGACCATGCAGTTTCGGCCTCCAGCACCGCCGCGCGATAGAGACTCGGGACGGGCCGAGGTTGCCGCTCCTCCGGAGGCGGCCCCACGCTGCTCCCCCGGAACACCATTTCCGTGTTGAGCAGGCTGTCCCGGATCTGTTCCAGGGGGCGTCCGGGCAGCGGGCAGCAGGCGGAGTCCGTGCACCATGCGTCCCGCCAATAGCGGTCCCCGACGTACCAGGCCTCCTTCACGGGCATACCTGCCTCTGCCAGCGCCGATTCAAGGCCGAACAGCAGTCCGTCATAACAGCCCGGACCGGACAACCAGCCGTTGTTGGTGAAGAGGGCCAGCAGGGTGCCGTCGGCATGCTCGTCTGCCGCCAGGTACCCGGAGACCGTTTCAGCGAAGGCGGACGGATCAGCCAGCACGGCCGGCCCGGGAAGATCCAGCCGGAGGGTGGCCCCCAACCTTTTGCCCTGCATCGTCATGGCCACCAGGCTGTTCGCCGGCCAGTATCCCAACGAGTGGGGAATAAAGCCGAGGATGTCTTCCGGGCCGCGGACTGTAAGGCGTTCTGGAGATGTCATGGCTCCAGCATTCACCTGCCGCAGACTCCTCCGCAGCAGGGGCCATGGCTATGTGGAAATTGCCGGGAAACCAGGCCTGTGCAGGACTAGTCGTCCCCGCGCCGTTACTGGTCCTCCGAAGCCGCTGCCTTGCTGCGCCGGGCCAGTTTCTCCCGGCGCTGGCGGGCCAGTGCGCTGCGCAGGGGCGGCACCACAACTCCTTGGGCAGCCATCTGCCGCCGCACCTTCCGCCGGCAGACCAGCATGGCGACGGCGCCGAAACCAAGCAGCACGAACTGGACGCTCAGGGCAATCCGGAACGGATCCAGCCCGTACAGCACTCCGTTGGAGAACCCGCCGGCGTACAGCACGTCCAGCACCAGGCCGATGAGGAAGATGGCAACAAGCGCAGCGATGAACCCGCCCACATTAACGATTCCCGTGGCCGTGCCGATCCGGTGTGCGGGGTTGAAGGTCCGCGCAAAGTCGAACCCGATCATGGAACCGGGGCCGCCGATGGCGAGCACCATCACGAGGCAGGCCAGGAGCCACAGCGGTGAACGTCCCGGCGTCAGCAGGACAGCGGCCCAGGCTCCGGCGGTGGCGGCCGCGATCAGGAGGACCATGGTGGAGCGCCGCAGCGGATGGCGGGAGACAAAGCGGCCGATGAAGGGGCCCACGGCCATGGCGGCCGCGACGTACAGCGCCATCAGGCCGGCAACGGTTCCGGCGTCCAGGCCCTGGCCGGAAATCAGGAACGGGTAGCCCCACGTCATCGCAAAGACGGTGCCGCTGAACTGGATGGTGAAGTGGCTCCACATGCCCAGTCTCGTGCCGGGCTGGCGCCAGGCGCGGGCCAGCGAGGTACCGGTGGCCTTCAGGCCCTGATGCGCCTGCGGCCGGGCGGTGCCCGGCGGAACGTCCTGCAGGAGCAGCACCACCAGGACGACGGCGAGCCCGGACATCCCGGCCAGCATCAGGAACGCCGGGGTCCAGCCCGCAGAGTGGAGCACAAACGCGAACGGAAGGACACTGAACAGCTGCCCCAGCTGCCCGGACATGCCTGTCAGCTGTGTCACCAGCGGCACCCGGGCGGGCGCAAACCAGAGCGGGATCAGCCTGATCACCGAGATGAAGGTCATGGCGTCCCCGGCGCCCACGAGGACCCGGCCGGCCACGCCGCCGGGGATGCTGTCCGCAAACGCCAGCTGGAGCTGGCCAAGGCCCATCAGCACGGCGCCGCCGGCGATCATGGCGCGGGACCCGAAACGGTCCACCAGCAGCCCCACCGGGATCTGGAGTCCGGCGTAAACGAGCAGCTGCAGGACGGTGAAGAACGAGATTGCCGAGGCGCTGGCGTTGAAACGCTCCGTAGCCTCCAGCCCCACCACCCCGAAGGAGGTGCGCTGACAAACGGCCACCAGGTACCCGAAGATTCCAATGGTCCAGATCAGCCAGGCTCGGGGTGCAGTCACTCCATTATTATGCCCGGACACCGCTGCCGGCCCCGTCAGCAGCCCGTCCAACTGCCGGCCGGGCTGTAACAGTTCTGCCACCGGGGCTTCTCCCGCCCCCTGCCCCGATGGCCCTGATTTTTGCCTATTGTCCGGGGTTTTCGCGGGCGAGGTAGGCCTCCACAGCGGCACCGAGGACATCCGCATTGGGCAGCTCGTCATTTTCGTCCGCAAGCAGGGAGCGCCGGACGGTTCCTTCGGCCTTTTCGTCATAACGGGATTCAAGCCGCGACACCACCTGCTGGACTTCCTCGGAGGCGTCGATCTGCTCGGCGATCTGGCGGCTGACCTCACGGCCGGCCTCCCGGAGCCTGTCCGAGGGAAGCATCAGCGAGGTGGCGGCGCCCAGGTATTCCAGGCCTGCGACGGCGGCCGTGGGGTATTCGGCCTCGGCCAGGTAGTGCGGCACGTGGATGACGTAACCCGCCACGTTGCGGCCCGCCTCAACGAGGCGCAGCTCAAGGATATGACCGACTGCCGCGGGTACTTCCACGGTGGGCTTCCACACCGAGATGCCCTCGATCAGGTCCGGCCGGTTGCCATGGACCGTGACGCCCACCGGACGCGTGTGCGGAACGGGCATGGGAATCGAGTGGATCCAGGTGACCAGGTTGACGTCGAGTTTCTCCACTATGCCCACCACTGCGCGGGCAAACCGTTCCCACTGCAGATCCGGCTCGAAGCCTGCCAGCAGCAGGAAAGGACTGCCCAGGCCGTCCACCAGCCGGTAGAGGGCGAGGCGGGGTTCCTGGTAGTCCTGCAGGTGGTCCTCGACGAACGTCAGGTGCGGCCTGCGGGAGCGGTAATCGATCAGCTGATCGGCGTCGAAGACTACTACGGGCTGGGCATCGAGCGAATCCAGCAGCTCGGCATTAATCTGCTTCACCACCTGGCCGGCATCGGCGAATCCGGTGAAACCCATCACCAGGTTCAGCCCCTTAAGCTCCGGGCTGTGGAACAGCTCGATGTTGCTTGCATAAAGCGCGTCGGGGTCCAGCAGGGAGCCGGAGAACCGTTCAAGCACGGCATGTTCCTTTCATAGGTGCGGGTGGACATCCTCTACAACGCCGCAGCACAGCCGGGCATTCCTGCCGCTGGTGTGGCGCACGTCTCAGGAAATTCACCGGCTCAGGCGCGGACGGGCTACGATCGGAACTGGCCTGCCAGACGGGCTTGCAGACACCCGGGGTGCGTCCCGAACGACAGCACTCCGGGCTCCATGGCAGAGCGCCGAACATGCATCCCTGCTAGAACATCTCTCGAGAATTGAGGACTGATCCCTGTGGTCAAGAATACTGAAATCAACCTTAGTACCCTCGCCAGGGACCTGAAGAAGAGCCCCAGTGACGCAGTGGTCATCGGTGTGGGTAAGGGCACAGACGGTCCGGTCCTCCTGGACAACCCGCTGACGGCGAAGAGCGCGGAGGCCCTGGCCAGCTCCCTCAAGTCCCTGGGCGTCACCGGCGCGGCCGACCAGATCGTCCGCCTGCCCGGCCTTCCCGAAACGGGCGCCGGGATCCTGGTCCTCGCCGGCACCGGCAGCGCATCGGCCGGAAAGCCGCTAGCAGGAGAAGCGCTCCGCCGTGCGGCGGGTTCAGCTGTCCGCCAGCTTGCCGGCCTCGCAACCGTTGTGCTGGCGCTTCCGACGGCGTCCGTCGCCGATGTGGCGGCAGTGGCCGAAGGTGCCGCCCTGGGCGCCTATTCCTTCACGGAATTCCGTTCCTCAAAGGACGGACTGAAGGATCCCGTGAAGAACGCCGTCATCTACACGGAGCTGGCCGGTGACGACGGCATGGATGCCGCGCTGAAGCGCGCCGGGCTGATTGGCAAGGCGGTCAACGCCACCCGGTCGCTGGTCAACCAGCCGCCGAGCCACCTCTACCCCGAAACGTTCGCCGAGGCCGCCAAGGACCTGGCCAAGGGCCTGCCCGTCAAAGTCACCGTCTGGGACGAAAAGCGGCTCGAAAAGGAAGGCTTCGGCGGCATCATGGGCGTCGGCAAGGGCTCTGCCCGCCAGCCCCGCCTGGTCAAGGTCGAATACTCCCCCGCCAAGGCAACTTCGAAGATCGCCCTCGTTGGCAAAGGCATCACGTTCGACACCGGCGGCATCTCCATCAAGCCGGCCCTCGGCATGGGCGACATGAAGAGCGACATGGCCGGTGCCGCCGTCGTCCTTAACACTGTCCTTGCCCTCGCGGGACTCGGCCTGCCGGTCAAGGCGACCGCCTGGCTCTGCATTGCCGAAAACATGCCCTCCGGCGCCGCGTCCCGCCCGGCGGACGTCCTCACGATGTTCGGCGGAAAGACCGTGGAGGTCCTGAACACCGATGCCGAGGGCCGGCTGGTCATGGCCGACGGCATCGTGGCCGCCAGCCGTGAATACCCGGACGCCATCATCGACGTTGCCACGCTCACGGGTGCACAGCTGATCGCCCTGGGAAACCGCACCGCCGGGGTGATGGGCTCTGACAGCGTGACAGGCCCGCTGAAGGCGGCGGCGGACCGCGCCGGAGAACTCGTCTGGCCCATGCCGCTGCCCGAGGAACTGCGCCCCAGCATCGACTCCCAGGTAGCGGACCTGGCCAACATCGGCGAACGCCACGGCGGCATGATGACCGCAGCGGTTTTCCTCCGCGAATTCGTGGGTAAGGGCAAGGACGGGGAACAGATTCCCTGGGCCCACATCGACATCGCCGGGCCTTCCTTCAACAACGGAAGTCCCTATGGCTACACCCACAAGCAGGGAACGGGCTGCACGGTCCGGACCCTGGTGGCCTATGTGGAGGACATCCTGGCAGCAGCTGCCTGACAGCACCGGCTGATACCGGCCCGCCGCGGCCGGCAGCCACACGCCCTGCGGCGCGGGAATGTTCCCTGCGCCGCAGGGCCGCGTGACACTCGACACAAGCGCTCCACAAACGCGGCGCCAAGGTGGAGCATGGATAAGTGGTTCGCTAAGGTGAACCACGGTAGTCACAAATGCAAGAGAACAGGCACGCTGGCATAATCACGGCAGTGCAAGTTCCAAAGACCAGATGATGCGCAGGACCGCGTCATCGTTCACGCGAGGGAGCGTTTAAGTGGCCGATCAGGCAACTGCGCAAGAATTCGACATCCTGGTACTCGGTGGAGGCAGCGGCGGGTACGCCGCCGCCCTGCGGGCCGTACAGCTTGGCCTTACCGTCGGCCTCGTGGAGAAGGCAAAGCTGGGCGGCACCTGCCTCCACAACGGCTGCATCCCCACCAAGGCGCTGCTGCACTCTGCAGAGCTCGCCGACCACGCCCGTGACTCCGCCAAGTACGGCGTGAACGTCACCCTCGACGGCATCGACATCACCGCCGTCAACGCGTACAAGGACGGCATCATCGCCGGCAAGTACAAGGGTCTGCAGGGCCTCATCAAGTCCAAGGGCATCACCGTCATCGAAGGTGAGGGCAAGCTCCAGGGCACCGACACCGTCGTGGTGAACGGCACTGCCTACAAGGGCAAGAACATTGTTTTGGCCACCGGTTCCTACTCCCGCACCCTTCCGGGCCTGGAAATCGGCGGCAAGGTCATCACCTCGGACCAGGCCCTGACCATGGACTCCATCCCCAAGAGCGTCATCATCCTGGGCGGCGGCGTGATCGGCGTCGAGTTCGCGTCCGTTTGGAAGTCCTTCGGGGCAGACGTCACCATCGTGGAAGGCCTGCCCTCCCTGGTCCCCAACGAGGACGCCACCATCGTCAAGAACTTCGAGCGCGCCTTCAAGAAGCGCGGCATCAAGTTCTCCACCGGCGTGTTCTTCCAGGGCGTTGAACAGAACAACGACGGCGTCAAGGTCACCCTCGTGGACGGCAAGACCTTCGAAGCGGACCTGCTCCTCGTTGCCGTCGGCCGTGGCCCCGTCACCGCCAACCTGGGCTACGAGGAAGCCGGCATCACCATCGACCGCGGCTTCGTCATCACCAACGAGCGCCTGCACACCGGCGTGGGCAACATCTACGCCGTCGGCGACATTGTCCCCGGCGTCCAGCTGGCCCACCGCGGCTACCAGCAGGGCATCTTCGTGGCCGAGGAAATCGCCGGCCTCAAGCCCGTGATCGTCGAGGACATCAACATCCCCAAGGTCACCTACTCCGAACCCGAAATCGCCACCGTTGGCTACACCGAAAAGGCTGCCAAGGAGAAGTTCGGCGAGGACCAGGTCCAGACCCAGGAATACAACCTGGCCGGCAACGGCAAGAGCTCCATCCTGGGCACCTCCGGACTGGTTAAGCTGGTCCGCCAGAAGGACGGCCCCGTAGTGGGCGTCCACATGATCGGCGCCCGCATGGGCGAGCAGGTGGGCGAGGCCCAGCTGATCGTGAACTGGGAAGCATACCCCGAGGATGTGGCGCAGCTCGTGCACGCCCACCCCACCCAGAACGAGGCCCTGGGCGAAGCCCACCTGGCCCTCGCCGGCAAGCCCCTGCACGGCTAGTCTCCCCCCAAGCACCACAGGCCTGGTGCACCCGGCACGGAATGCCGGGTGCACTAGGCTGGCCAACAAGGCTGCAATCATCCGCACTAAAGATCAATAAGGAGAACGGGGACGACATGTCTGAATCCGTTAACTTGCCCGCCCTCGGTGAGAGCGTCACCGAAGGAACCGTCACCCGCTGGCTCAAGCAGGTAGGTGACCGGGTAGAGGTGGACGAGCCGCTGCTCGAGGTCTCCACCGACAAAGTAGACACTGAAATCCCCTCTCCTGTCGCCGGCGTGATTGAGGAAATCCTGGTCGCCGAGGACGAGACCGCCGAGGTGGGCGCTCCCCTGGTCCGCATCGGCGACGGTTCCGGCGGCGGTGCCCCCGCGGCTGCACCCGCCGAAGAAGCTCCGGCACAGGAAGCTCCCGCTGCCGCACCTGCCGAAGAAGCACCTGCCCAGGAAGCTCCGGCCCAGTCTGCACCTGCAGCACCCGCGGCAGAGGCACCGGCAGCCGGCGGCGGCGAAGGCCACGAGGTCACCCTCCCGGCCCTGGGTGAAAGCGTCACCGAAGGCACCGTCACCCGCTGGCTGAAGGCCGTTGGCGATTCCGTCGAAGTTGACGAGCCCCTCCTGGAAGTATCCACCGACAAGGTGGACACCGAAATCCCGTCCCCCGTTGCCGGCACCCTGCAGGAGATCCGCGTCAACGAAGACGAAACCGCCGAGGTCGGTTCCGTCCTGGCCGTCATCGGTTCCGGAGCCGCAGCTGCCCCCGCCGAAGCACCCTCCACCGAGGCCCCGGCACAGGAAGCTCCGGCCCAGGAAGCTCCCGCAGCTGCAGCGCCGAAGGCCGAAGCACCCGCCCCGCAGGCAGCACCGGCACCCGCACCTGCAGCAGCACCGGCCCCCGCATCAGCACCGGCCCCCGCATCCGCACCTGCTGAGTCCGCACCGGCAACTGGCGGATCCGACTCCGGTTACGTCACTCCCCTGGTCCGCAAGCTGGCAAACCAGCACGGCGTGGACATCGCATCGCTCTCCGGCACCGGCGTGGGCGGACGCATCCGCAAGCAGGACGTCATCGCCGCTGCCGAAGCCAAGGCTGCTCCCGCTGCAGCCCCGTCGGCAGCACCCGCCGCGTCCGCTCCGGCAGCATCCAATGCCGCTGTATCCTCGCTGCGCGGCACCACGCAGAAGGCACCACGCATCCGCCAGGTCATCGCCCGTCGCATGCGCGAGTCCCTCGAAATCTCCACGCAGCTGACCCAGGTCCATGAAGTGGACATGACCAAGGTGGCCAAGCTCCGCGCCCGCGCCAAGAACTCGTTCCAGGCCCAGAACGGCGTCAAGCTGACGTTCCTGCCGTTCATCGCCAAGGCCGTCGCCGAGGCGCTCAAGCAGCACCCCAAGCTCAACGCTGCTTACGACGAGGACAAGCAGGAGATCACCTACCACAACGCCGAGCACCTGGCCATCGCCGTCGACACCGACAAGGGCCTGCTGGTCCCGGTCATTTCCGACGCCGGCAACCTGAACCTTGCCGGGCTGGCCGGCAAGATCGCCGACGTCGCCGGCCGCACCCGCGGCGGTAAGATCGGCCCGGACGAACTGTCCGGCGGTACCTTCAGCATCACCAACATCGGTTCAGTCGGAGCCCTGTTCGACACCCCGATCATCAACCAGCCGCAGGTGGGCATCCTCGGCACCGGCGCCATCGTCAAGCGCGCCGTGGTTGTTGCCGACGAGAACGGTGACGACTCGATCGCCATCCGCTCCATGATGTACCTGTCGCTGACGTACGACCACCGCCTGGTGGACGGCGCGGACGCCGGCCGGTTCCTCCAGACCCTGAAGGCACGCCTCGAAGAGGGCGCCTTCGAGGCGGACCTGGGGCTGTAGCAGCCAACTAGCGCACGACGGCGGTGCAGGCAGCGGTGGGAAACCAGCGCCAGTCCTGCACCGCCGTCGCGTTTAACAGCACGAAGCCCAGCAAGCCGGCCTCAACCGGCCGCGGAGGGATGAACCACCCCCGCGGAACTACTACAAGCTGTAGAACCTCTGGTTACACTGGTCCCATGAACATCGTCTATAACATCGTGGTTTTCCTGCACATCGTCGGCGCCGCCATGATCGTGGGCATCTGGATCGGCCAGATGAAAAACCCCACCGTCCACCCCCGCCAGTTCGACGGCGCCATGCTCCAGCTCCTCACCGGCATCGCCCTGATGGGCCTGATCCCGGCCCTGGACATTGACGCCAACTACGTCAAGCTGGGCATCAAGTTCGCCATCGCCCTCGTTGTTGGCGTGCTGGCGTTTATCGGCCGCCGGAAGTACAAGAACAACGAGCCGGTCAGCAAGGGCCTGGCTCACGGCGTGGGCGGCCTGGCGCTGCTGAACGTGGCTATTGCCACCATCTGGCAGTAACCCGCTTCCACTGGAGCCACAACGACGGCGGCGCCCCCTTCAAAAGGGCGCCGCCGTCGTCGTTTTAAGCATTGGTCACAATCCTCTGACAGCGGACAGCTGATGCACCGCCGGGTGGAAGTCCCTAGGATGGGGAACGGCGGGGTGAGGCAGCAGCCTGCCCCGGTAATGATCAATCTGAGGAGTGAACATGGCAGCAACACGTTCAGCAAATGCAGTATGGAACGGCAACCTGACCGAGGGTTCCGGTACCACCAGCCTGGCCACCTCAGGCCTTGGCACCTTTGACGTCACGTGGAAGGCCCGCACGGAAGCGGCCAACGGCAAAACAAGCCCGGAGGAGCTCATCGCCGCGGCCCACGCCGCCTGCTTCTCCATGGCCTTCAGCAATGAGCTCGCAAACGCAGGCCACACACCCGAGGAAGTCCGCACCAAGGCCGACGTAACGTTCGTCCCCGGCACCGGCATCACCGGCAGCCACCTCACGATGTCAGCGCGGGTCCCCGGCATTTCCGAGGATGAGTTCCAGAAGATCGCAGCGGACGCCAAGGTCGGCTGCCCGGTCTCCGGCGCCCTCGCCAGCATCGACATCACGCTGGACGCTACGCTCGAATCCTGATCGCTCCGCGACAGTAAACAATAAAAGGCCCTGCCTCACCGGAATGTTCCGGTCAGGCAGGGCCTTTTTGGTTTGGCTACGCGTCGGTCCGCTGGCGCGCCGGCAACGGTGCCGGGCGGAGCCGGCGGTACCCCTCACGGGCCGGCGGCCGGTCAGTGGGAAGCTCCTGCACCATCTCCTTCAGCGCACCAATGCCGTATTCAAGTTGCGGATCCCGCCCAGCGGCGTAGGCGTGCGGCGGGTAGGCCACTTCAATGTCCGGGTCCACGCCGTAGTTCTCGACGCTCCAGCCAACGCCGCCGCCGAACCAGTTCGCGTACCGCGGCTGCGTGACGCCCGTGCCGTCGGCCAGGGAGAACCTGTTGTCAATGCCCACCACACCGCCCCAGGTGCGCGTTCCGATCACCGGTCCGATGCCGCGCAGCTTGGACACCTGGGTGATGATGTCACCGTCGGAACCGGCAAACTCGTCGGCGAGGATAATGACCGGCCCGCGCGGGGCGTGGTGCGGATAGGTCCGCGGCTTTTCGCCCCGCGGCATGCTCCAGCCGGTGACCTTGCGGCCGATCAGCTCGGCCACCAGCTGGGAGGTGTGCCCGCCGCGGTTGCGCCGCACGTCCACGATGAGGCCGTCCAGCGCCGTTTCCGTATCGAGGTCGCGGTGGAGCTGCGCCCAGCCGTTGGCCATCATGTCCGGGATGTGCAGGTACCCGAACGTGCCGCCGGACGCCTCACGCACCGTCCGCCGGTTCGAGGCCACCCATTCCTGGTACCGCAGGCGCTCCTCATCCTTCACCGGAACGACGGCGACCCGCCGCTGCCTGCCGGCCCGTTCGCCGTGCGCGGCGCCGTTGAGCAGCGTCAGTTCCACGGCACGGCCGGCGGCCCCCACCAGCTGCATGGCCGGCGTGACCGACCCGGACAGCGGAACGCCGTCGATGGCAAGCAGGATGTCACCGGCCCTGGCGCCCACGCCGGGCCTTGTCAGCGGAGACGTTGCCAGCGGGTCCGAGGACTCGCCGGCAAGGATGCGGGTGATTTCCCAACCGGCGGCGGTGAGTGAAAGGTCCGCGCCGAGCCTGCCCTGGCCGTGGCTGCCGTTTTCGGTGACGGCAGCCGGGCGGACGTAGGCGTGGGAGGTGCCCAGTTCGCCGTGCAGCTCCCAGAGGAGGTCCACCAGGTCGTCGTGCGAGCCCAGGCGGTCCACGAGCGGACGGTAGCGCTTGTGAACCGACTCCCAGTCCTGCCCGGCCATGTCTTCGGCCCAGAAGAAGTCGCGCTGCAGGCGCCATGCTTCATCGAATGCCTGGCCCCAGACACGGAGCGGCTCCATCATCACTCTGATGCGGCCCAGGTCCACCTTGACCAGATCGCCCGATTCCTCGTCCACCTTTTTGTCGGCGGGGACAACGGTGACCTTCTTGTCGGATACCAGCACCACTTTGCTGCGGTCGCCGGAGAGCCGGAAGCTGTCCACCGCCTCCACCAAGGTGGTCTGCTTGCGGCGGACCAGGTCGAAACGCGACAGGCTGGGCCGTTCGTCCTTCTCGTCCTGGCTGGCTTTGCCGTCACCGGTCACGCCGGCGAGGGCCCAGTCGAGCCACAGCAAGGCACCGTCGGCGGCCTTCAGGGATGTGTAGTTGCCTTGCGGCACGGGGACCCCGATGACCCGGTGGGCGAGGCCCTCCGGATCCACAGTGACCTCCGGAGCGGCCGCCTCATCCTGGGTCGGCTCCACTTCAGCCGCGGTCTCCTCCCTTGCATCCGGGTCCACCGACGGACCAAAGGGCGACGGCGTGTCGGCAGCCAGTGCCACGAGGTAGGGCTTGATGGGGCTGGGGAAGGAGAGGTCGAAGGAGTGCCCGTCATAGACGGGGTCGAAGCTGCGGTTCGACAGGAACGCCAGGAACTTTCCGTCCGGAGTGAAGGCCGGAGACGTGTCCCGGAACCGGCCATCCGTGACGTCCACCGGGACGGCGCCGGGATCCGCCACCTTTGCGAGGCGGAGCCGGCTGCGAGACCCGAAGGAGGTGACCGGCTCGGACCATACCAGCCACCGCGAGTCCCCGGACCAGGCGAGGTCAGAAACGGTGCCTTCGCCGATGCTGGCCACCAGCGTCAGTTCCCCGCTCCGGGTGTTGACCGCGTACACCTCGCCGAACGATGTGCCCAGCGCGAGCCACTCACCGTCCGGGCTTGCCTCCAGCGAGCTGGTCCGGGTGGGATGGGGAAAGCCGACGCGCAGCACTTCGGCCTGCGAGTTTTCCTCTGCCTGCCCCGTTGTCGCGGCGTTTGCCCCGGCAACCAAGTTGCCACCCTCCGGGGCGACGTCCGCCTGCTGGTCATCCCTGGGCGCTGGCATCGAGGTGCCCGCTCCCAGGACTGCAGCGCCGGCAGCCGGGACAGGCTGCGGCAAGGGCACTTGGTCCTCGTCCCGGCCGGGTACGGGGGCAGCTGCTGCAGCGTCCGGACGCCCTGCGGGTGTGGCAGCGCCTGCGGCGGCGGGGGCTCCAGTGCCGGGGACAGGCGCGGCGACATTCTTGATGAACAGCGCTTCGACGCCGTCATGATCGGCGACGTAGGCCAGCCGCCCGCCCTTCAGCGGCCTGGGCAGGCGTGCACGGACTCCCGGTGTTGCTTCGATGATTCGGGCGGGCCCGTCCTTGTGCCGGAGCCAGGAGATGGTGCCGTGGGCCTCCACCGCGCTGGCCGAGCCGGCTACGTCCGGGGCTACCTCGGCGAGGTGTTTGACTGTGTTAAGCAGGGCCGGCCGCCTCGACTGCGAAGCAGAGCCCAGGGTGATGTCCAGCCGCACGGCCTCGGACCCGAGCCCGGGAACCATCCACAGTTCGCCGGCGGACTCGAAAACGATCCGCTTCCCGTCGGTGCTGGCGTGGCGGACATAGAAATCCTCATGGTCCGTGTGGCGCTGCAGGTCCTTTCCGTTCGGCAGCACTGAATAGAGGTTGCCGTAGCCCTCGTGGTCCGACAGGAACGCGATGCGGCCGTCCACCCACAGGGGATCGGCGAGGTTGCCATCGAGGTCCGGCAGCAGGCGCTCAAACTCACCGTTGCCGTCGTTATCAATCCAGAGCTTTCCTGCGGTGCCGCCGCGGTAGCGCTTCCACCAGGCGGGCTCGCGGGACAGGACACTGCCGACCACGACGGGCCGCTCGTCGCCCACCTCGGGGCCGAAGGCCACCGACTCAACCGGGCCAAATGGCAGTTCTTCCGCCCAGCCGCCGTCGAGGGGGACGCTGTAGGCGTGCGTGTGCCGGCTTTCGGCCTGGCGGAAGGCGCTGGTGACCACTACCGAGCCGTTGGCCGTGAAGCCTTTGACCCTGGTGGTGCTGTGGCCAAAGTACGTGAGCTGCCGGTAATCGCCGCCGTCCACTGCCGCCGACACCACCTCCGGCGCCGTTCCCTGGACCACCGTCCACACGAGCCTCTGTCCGTCGGGGGTGAAGCGCGGGTTGCGGGCAGGCAGCTGGAGCGAGGAGACACGCCAGGCGCGGCCGCCGCCCAGGGGCGCAATCCACACGTCGTCCTCGGCCACGAAGGTGACCAGATCGCCGTGCAGGTGCGGGTAACGGAAGTAGCTCGAAGAGGTCATCGTTCGATCATAGTCAACCCCCGGGCGGCCCTGCCGGAGGTTCCTGCGCCGCGGCAGCCGTGGTGTGATGGACCCCATGCGCATAGTCATCGCCGGGGCCTCCGGGCTGATCGGAACCCACATGTCCGCAACCTTCCGGGATGCCGGACACCAGGTCGTTTCCCTCGTCAGGCGCGAGCCCTCCTCAGCGGCGGAAGTCCGCTGGAACCCCGCCGCCGGGGAACTGGACCCGAGGGCATTGGCCGGAGCCGACGCCGTTGTTAATCTTTCCGGCGCCGGCATCGGGGACAGGCCATGGACGCGCAGGCGGGTTGAGGAGCTTCTCAAATCGCGCCTCGACGCCACGCGGACCCTCACCCAGGCAATGGGCCAGCTGGATTCCCCGCCGCAAGTATTTGTCAGCCAATCCGGCGCCAACTACTACGGCGATGCCGGAAACACAGTGCTTCGGGAAAATGCGCCGCAAGGAACCGGAACGCTGGCGCGGATTTGTGGTGAGTGGGAGGCGGCTGCCGCCACCGCTCCTCAGGGCGTGCGGGTGGTGAATCCGCGGACAGCCGTGGTCCTCAGCCATTCCGGCGGGGCCCTGGGCAGGCTGCTCCCCCTGATACGGCTGGGTGTGGGCGGGCCTTTGGGGAACGGCCGTCAATTTTGGCCCTGGGTCACCCTGCCGGATGTTTCGGCGGCCTTCCTGTTCCTGCTGCAGTCAGATCTGAGCGGGCCGGTCAACCTTTGTGCGCCGGAGGAGGCCGACGTCAACACCCTTGTGGCCGCCTTGGCCCGTGCCCTGCACCGGCCCGCCGCCCTGCGGGTCCCGGCCCCGGTGCTGCGGCTTGCCATGCGTAACCTGGCCGACGAGTTGCTGCTCGCCAGCCAGCGGATGGAACCCGACCGGCTGTCGTCTGCGGGATTCACCTGGGAGCATCCAACACTGGAGCAGGCCGTGCAGTGGGTGGTTGGCAAGGAGTAGGGGCACCCGGTCCGGGGCTACCGGACAGGTCAAGCGCCGGGAAGGATTTCGCTGACCAGCCACTTGCCGTCAACTGACACGAGGACCACCCGGAGCCGCTGTTCCGCGCCGGCGTTGCCCGTTGCAACCACGGCACCCCGGGCGTCCTTCTCCTCGTAGGCGGATGAGGAGGACGTCACCGCAACCACGGTGCGGGCTGCTGTTCCACCTTCCTCCGCTGCCAGGTGCGACAGGGTGCTGGAAAATCCGGCCAGGGTGTGACCCGATAACTTCAGGCGCTCACGGATTTGCTGGTCTGCGGCCGCCGCACCGGACCCGGGATGGTTCACCTCTTCCAGCAGTTCCAGCCGCCCTGAACTGAAAGCCAGTGACCTCAGTGTTGACAGGCCCTGGAGGGCCACGCCGGGATCAGGTGATCCTGCCTGCTGCCGTGCGGCATCGGCCGGATCTGGTTGCTGTCGTGCCTCTACAGGATGCGGTTCCGCGCCGGCAGCTCCGGTTCCGGGACTTTGGCTGGCGGGCGGGAAACCGGGTCCTGCCGCTGTAACTACCGCTCCGGAGAGCCAGCAGGCGGCTGCAGCGGCGGCTATGGCGATAGCCGCGGCCGCAAAAGCCCGACGCCGCACCGGCCCGCCGCGTTCCCGCTGGCTGTGCCGGCCCTTCCGCTGGTCCCCCGCGGCCCGGTCCGCCATGGGCCTGTCTTCCGTGGGCCGGTCCGCCATGGCGTCGTCCTCCTTGGCCTGGTCCCCCATAGCTCGTTCCGGCGGGGCCTGATTCGCCGATGCCCGCTCCCCCTTGGCCTGGTCCATCGAATCGTCGTCCGCCGCAGCGCCGTCCGCTGCAGCGCCGTCCGCTGCGGGCAAGCCGCGGTTCGACGTCGGGGATCGCTCCGTCAGCGGGCCGGCGAACAAGCCGGACCATTTCGACGTCGTTAGGCGCCTGTGCAGGCCATCGAGCCTTTCGCGGAGCCCGCTGGGCGGTGCGGCCGCGTGCAGGCGCGTCACCAGCTCAGGGACGACCGTGTGGTGGACCGCGGGCGCGAGGTCAAGGGGCAACGGTGATGCGCTCCGGTATACGGCCGTCCCCAGGGCTGCTGCCGTCGGCCGGAGCCGCCGGTCTTCGTTGAGCCCGGACTCCAAGGCAGCGGCGAGCTCCCGGGGGACCTCTGGAATCAGGAGGGTCAGCGGCGGACGGTCCGCCGATCGTTCCGGCGGTGTCCCGGTGAGGCAGAACCAGCCCAGGGCGGCCGCTGAATAGACGTCGCATTCGGGTTGAAGGCCAGCCCGGACGGCGTCCACCGGCGCCGGGTCCATAAAACCGGGTGTGCCCCGCCCCGGGGCGGAAGCAGGATCGCCGAGCATCCGAGCGATGCCGACGTCGGACAGCATCGGCTTCCCCTGAGAGGTGAACAGGACGTTGCCAGGCGAGACATCAGCATGCGTGAACCCCTTGCTGTGCAGGTATCCGAGCACCTGGGCGACGGGCGTCAACACTGTCACTGTCTCACCGACGCTGAGCCTGCCCCTGGCCGCCACCAGGTCACCGAGCGAACCGGCGGGCGCGTAGTCCATGAGCAGGGCGGCGTTACCGTCAGCCCCGTCTTCCAGGGTCACGGCGCTTCGGGCCTTGATGAGGTGGGGATGGTCCAGGACGGACAAGATGCGGATCTCGCGGCGGATGCCCTCTTCCGTCATTGCTTCCCCGCGTGCTGCCCTCCGCGCGGCCCGGCGGAAGCACTTCAGGGCAAACTCCCGGCCGGTCCGTTCCTCCTTGACCAGCCAGACCGAGGAGCTGCCACCCTGGCCGAGCAACCGCCCCACGGCGTAGCCGGGGACCCTTGGGCGCTGCAATTCTTCCATGACCTATGTCTAGCCGAATCCGCAACAGCTTGCAGAAGTTATCCACAGGCACTGGTCCCGGCCCGCCCCACGAGTTTCCGCGGCTCAAGGGGCTGGCTCACAGCCCCGGGTGAGCTTCAGCACTAAACCGGGTGTGCAGCCGCCCAAGGTCTAAGCTGGATGCCATGACTCTTGAGTTTTCACAGCTGGGTCTTGCTCCGGACTTTGTGGACTACACCCGCGGTTGGGCCATTCAGAGCGAACTCCATGACAACGTCGTCGCCGACAAGGCGCCAAGCACTGTCCTTCTCCTGGAACACGCCCCTGTCTACACGGCCGGTAAACGGACCGAGGACCACGAACGGCCTTTCGACGGCACTCCCGTGGTCCCAGTGGACCGGGGCGGCAAGCTCACCTGGCACGGCCCGGGCCAGCTGGTGGGGTACCCCATCATCAAGCTGAAGAACCGCGCGGGCATCCGGGAGTATGTGGAACGCCTCGAATCCGTGATCATCGCCGTCCTCGCCGACTACGGCATCCAGGCCGTCCGGATCAAAGGCCGTGCCGGAGTATGGCTCACGGCGGATGAAAAAGGCCCGGACAGGAAGATCGCTGCCATCGGCATCCGGGTGCACGAGGGTGTCACCATGCACGGCTTTGCCATCAACTGCAACAACGATCTCTCCCCTTATTCCCAGATCATCGCCTGCGGCATCACCGACGCCGGCGTGACCACGATCGCCCAGGAAACCGGTTATGACGTTGCCCCGGCGGACCTCGTTTCCCGGATCACGGAAGAACTGCGCAAGAATGAAGACGCCCTGGTCGCTACCCCCGAAGGAGCTCTACTGTGACATTGGCACCTGAAGGCCGGAAGCTTTTGCGCGTTGAACAGCGCAACTCGGCTGTCCCGGTGGAGCGCAAGCCGGACTGGATCAAGGCCAAGGTCCAGATGGGCCCCGAATTCGTCGGGTTGAAGAACCTGGTGAAGAAGGAAGGCCTGCACACCGTGTGTGAGGAGGCCGGCTGCCCCAACATCTTTGAGTGCTGGGAGGACAAGGAAGCCACGTTCCTGATCGGCGGGTCCGAATGCACCCGGCGGTGTGATTTCTGCCAGATCGATACCGGCAAACCTTCCCCGGTGGACCGCTTCGAACCCACCAAGGTGGCCAGGTCCGTGCAGGCCATGCAGCTGCGCTACGCCACCGTCACCGGCGTGGCCAGGGACGACCTCGAGGACGAGGGTGTGTGGCTGTACGCAGAGACGGTCCGCAAGATCCACGAACTGAACCCCGGCACCGGGGTGGAGCTGCTGATCCCGGACTTCTCCGGCAAACCCGAACACATCGCCGCGATCTGCGATTCCAAGCCCGAGGTGTTCGCCCACAACGTCGAGACGGTGCCAAGGATTTTCAAGCGGATCCGGCCCGCATTCCGCTACGACCGGTCCCTGGATGTGATCACGCAGGGCCGGAACCTGGGCATGGTGACCAAGTCCAACCTGATCCTGGGCATGGGCGAAACGCGGGAAGAGATTTCCGAGGCGCTGCGGGACCTGCACGAGGCCGGGTGCGACCTGATCACCATCACCCAGTACCTGCGCCCGAGTGAACGGCACCTGCCGGTGGACCGGTGGGTCAAGCCGCAGGAGTTCGTGGACCTGCAGCAGGAAGCGGACGAGATCGGCTTCCTTGGGGTTATGTCCGGCCCGCTGGTCCGTTCCTCCTACCGCGCCGGCCGGCTCTGGGCCACCGCGATGCGGAAGAAAGGCTGGGAGATCCCCGCCGAACTCGCCCACATCGAGTCCTCCGGCAGCACCCGCCAGGAAGCCAGCTCACTGCTCGCCGCTCATTCCTGACGCAAACACCCCTGACGCCAAAAAGGCTGTCCCCCGAAGGGCCGGTACCGGAGAACTCCGGTGCCGGCCCTTCGGCTTTGGTCACGTAGAATTGAGGCACTATGGCGAAATCCCCTGATTCCAGCAACTCCACTCCGGCTGCCTCCGGCGAGCCGAAGCGTGGCCTCTTCTCCCGCAAGCCGAAAGAAGCGAAGGTCAAGAAGCCCAACCGGCTCAAGCAGATCGGCGAAGTCTTTAACATGACCCGCCGTCATGACCCCATGGTCCCATGGCTGATGCTGCTGGTCTTCCTCGGTGTCGTGGCTGTCAGCTTCCTGGTGGGATTCTGGCTGGAGAACTGGATCACTGGCCTGATCATCGGCATCCCGCTGGGCCTGCTGGGTGCCACGCTGATCCTGTCGCGCCGTGCCGAGCGCGCCGCCTTCGCCCAGATCGAAAACCAGCCGGGCGCCTCCGGCGCTGCCTTGGGGACGCTCCGCCGGGGATGGGTCACCGAGGAACAGCCCGTTGCCGTCAACCCCCGCACGCAGGACGCCGTATTCCGCGCCATCGGCCGTCCCGGCGTCGTGCTTGTCAGCGAAGGACCCAGCCATCGCGTCAAGCCGCTGCTGGACGCAGAACGCAAGCGGCTCGCACGTATCCTGCCCAACGTCACCGTCCACGTGATTGAAAGCGGGCGCGGCGAGGGCCAGGTGCCCATCAGCCAGGTGGCCAAGAAGATGGGCAAGCTGAAGAACGAACTGACCAAGCTCGAGGTCAATGCCGTGTCCAAGCGGATCGCTTCGCTGGGCAACCGGCTCCCCATTCCCAAAGGCATCGACCCCTACAAAGCCCGCCCCAACCGCGGACGCTAGGCCAAGCGCCCCGGTATCCGGCTACCTGCCGGTACCGGGGCTTTTTAGTGCACCAACACCGCCAGGAGGACAGGACAGCGTGAACCACAACATCCTGACGCAGGACCAGACGGACGTTCATCAAGTCAACGGGGACCGGATGGGCGAGGACAATCCAACCCCCGGCCCGCCCGTGGGCGCCGTTAAAGCCCTGGTGCTCCGGGCCTTCCGGATTCTCGCCGTCGCTGAAGCCTTCAGCTGGGCGGCGCTCCTGGCCGGCATGTATTTCAAGTGGATTGCGGGCACCACGGAAATTGGCGTCCAGGTGGCCGGGCCCGTCCACGGAGCTTTGTTCGTTGGCTACGGAATCACAGTGCTGGCGCTCTGGCGGCTCCAGCGCTGGCCCTTCGTGGTGGCGGTCTTCGCCGGAATTTCCGCCGTCTTCCCCTTTGCCACGCTCTGGTTCGAGCGCTGGGCCGGCAAGCGGGGACACCTTTCCGCCGCCGCATCCGAGGCCGCAGCTGCCCAGGAAGCCAGCCGGGTCTGAAGCACCGGTTCCTACCGGCGCAGCAGCAGCGTATCCATCGCCTTGTCGTGGAGGCCGCGATGGTCCGGGTCGAAAATGACGGCGGGGACCACCAGGCAGAGCAACAGCGACCTCACGAGGGCCGCCAGCGGTCCCGGCGCTCCGCCCCCGGCCCGCACCACATGAACGCCCGTGACACGGTGGCCGATGCTGTAGCCGAGCGTGCCCACCAGGAGGATCTGCTCGACGGCGAAGACCGCCAGCGTTGCCCAGGCGTCGCCGCCGAACGCGAAGTTGCTGATCAGCAGCGCGATGCCCCAGTCGATCATGATGGCAAGGATCCGGCGGCCTGCCCGGGCGATGGAACCGGGCCCGGCCTCGGGCAGTCCAAGGCGCTCACCCGGATATTTGGAAATGCCGGAGGTGTCGGGGCCGGTGAGCCAGGAACCGAGGTCTTTGCGATCTACCACCGTCCAAGTTTAGCCGGGTTCACCCGCCCACATTGTGGAAGCGGTTAGACCACAGTGTGGACGGCAGATAGCGTTGCCATAACAGGGCATTCTGTAACCTGCCCGAAACAATGCGGACACGGACGGGAAATGCCCCATCCATAGGCTGTTAGCAGTTTCAAGCGAATCCCCCGGCAGGGTGCACATCAGCAGGGAAACCCAGTGGTCTCCCTGCCTTTGGATTGCGTTGGATCAGATGGCTGTCACGCCAGATATTTACATATGCGTTAGGAGCATAGATGTTCAAGACTGCGGACGAAGTCCTCAAGTTCATCAAGGACGAAGATATTAAGTTCGTCGATATCCGCTTCACCGATCTCCCGGGTGTCCAGCAGCACTTCAACGTGCCGGCAAAGAGCGTTGACGCTGACTTCTTCATCAACGGCCAGCTCTTCGACGGATCCTCCATCCGCGGCTTCCAGGGCATCGCCGAGTCCGACATGCAGCTGATCCCGGACGTCACCACCGCGTTCCTGGACACCTTCCGCATGGAAAAGACCCTTGCGCTGAACTTCTCCATCGTCAACCCCCGCACGGGCGACCCGTACCACCGCGACCCCCGTGGCGTGGCTGAGAAGGCCGAAGCGTACCTTGCCTCCACCGGCATCGCAGACACCGCATTCTTCGCTCCCGAAGCAGAGTTCTTCGTGTTCGACAACGTCCAGTACCAGTCCTCACCGCAGGGCAGCTTCTACAAGATCGATTCCGAGGAAGCACACTGGAACACCGGCCGCGAGGAAGAGGGCGGAAACCTCGGCTACAAGACCCCCGTCAAGGGCGGTTACTTCCCGGTTTCCCCCACTGACAAGCAGGCTGACCTGCGCGACGCCATGTGTGTTGCCCTGGACGAAGCCGGCCTCGAGGTCGAGCGCAGCCACCACGAAGTTGGATCCGCCGGCCAGGCCGAGATCAACTACAAGTTCACCACCCTGACGCACGCTGCCGATGACCTGCAGAAGTTCAAGTACGTCATCAAGAACACCGCAGATGCCTGGGGCAAGTCCGTCACCTTCATGCCGAAGCCGGTGTTTGGCGACAACGGCTCGGGCATGCACTGCCACCAGTCGCTGTGGAGCAACGGCGACCCGCTGTTCTACGACGAGAAGGGCTACGCCGGCCTGTCCGACACCGCCCGCTGGTACATCGGTGGCCTGCTCAAGCACGCCGACGCCGTCCTGGCCTTCACCAACCCGACGGTGAACTCCTACCGCCGCCTGGTCAAGGGCTTCGAAGCCCCGGTTAACATGGTCTACTCGCAGGGCAACCGCTCCGCCGGTATCCGTATCCCCATCACGGGCACCAACCCCAAGGCCAAGCGCATCGAGTTCCGCGCACCGGACCCCTCCTCCAACCCCTACCTGGCCTTCGCTGCCCAGCTGATGGCCGGCATCGACGGCATCCGCAACCGCATCGAACCGCCGGCACCGATCGACAAGGACCTCTACGAGCTCCCCGCAGAAGAAGCCAAGGACATCCCCAAGGCTCCGGGCACGCTTGAGGAAGCCCTGGAGGCCCTGGCCGAGGACAACGAGTTCCTGCAGGCCGGCGGCGTCTTCACCCAGGACCTGATCGACACCTGGATCGAGTACAAGTACGAGAACGAGATCCGCCCGCTGTCGCTGCGCCCGAACCCCTACGAGTTCGAGCTCTACTACGGCGTCTAGCTAGAATCCGCGGCTGAATCGGCATTAGTCCGCACACAGTCCGCAAGAATTCAGTTACAACTAAGGCCGGTCCCAAGTTTGAACTGGTCCCCGAAAGTTGGACTCGCAAATGCGATGTTTCCAACTTTAGTGCCAAGCGATCGGCTCTTCTCAGAAGGCTCCGTCCCAGATGGGACGGAGCCTTCTCCGCGTCAGGTACGTGCCAGCCGTCAACAGCCGCTACGGCAAGGCATTGATCGGCGCCATTGTCGTGTGTGTCTATGGGCCTTCGTGCGCCTTTGCATTACCCGTTCCCCTCCTGGTGGATCGGCGCAACATCACGAAGTTGCCCACCGCCAGCACGAGAGACATCACGACCAGGACTGCATACAGGATTTGAGCATCGCGACCCTGCTGCGCTTGAATGAACATCACAATCCAGAGCAAAGTCATCGCGCTCCACCCAATGGCTTGGATCAGAAGGAGCCGCGGTCCTGGCATCTCAGGCTTTCTCCCGGGCTCGGTCAAGCCCATCGAGTCCGTCATTCGCAACCACGCGTTACGGCGTCTACCGCCTGTCATGGCCCAACCCTAGCTGTCTCCCGCGAAGTTGGGAACGTACTTGCATGAGCACGGACGGCGTCAGCAAGGGACTTTTCTGAGAAGGCTCCGTCCCATTCTGGGATGGAGCCTTCGTCGTGTAGAGGTGGCGGCAGAACTCTCTTCAAGGACGCTGCTTTCAAGACTTCACTGCTGAACCTGTTATCTCTGCGCTTCTAGTCAGGTACGCTGCGTTTCCTCCCGCGGATAGATCCCGACTGCCTTCAGTCCCATTGCAGAACCTGCGACTTCAAGCACGCCCGTTTCCGTCTTCACATACACCACGGTGTGGTCCCGACGGCCTTGACCGAGATACCAAGGTGCAGTCGCTGGGGCCCTCAGTCCTCCTGTCAATGGTTCGATGTTTGTCAGAGTCAGGGTGTCGCCAACTGCTGTTCCAGTGAAAGCTGCCGTGGGTTGAAAGATAAGGGCGCCGCCCTTCACCGTTGCGTATCCGGTAATCCACCCGCGTTTATCCGCGGGGGCCGGCGGGGAATAGCCAGCGGGCAGCGACCTAGGGCCTGGCCGAAGGCTGCATTCAACGATGCCCTTCTCAACGTTTTGGGCGACTCTCCGCTTCTTCAGCGCGCTGACGAGTAAACCCATCACAAGATAGACCACGAATGTGGCCGGGAATAGAGCCGAGAGATACAGTGCAGACGTGAGCAATGCCTGCCATGGGACTGTCACTACGAGAACGATCAACAGACTGACGAAGATTCCAGCCAAGTCGTAGGTTTTTTCCAGTGTTGGTATCCCCCATGGTGAAAGTACATTGGGCCAACAAGACCGGTTAAGTTTCCCAACACTGAGTGCCTCATTTGCAGCAAACTAAACTGGCCGGTAACTTTTGACGAGGCGACTTTCCATTTTCCCCCATCTGGGAGGACGCCAAAGAGAGGCTCCGTGGCGACCCCCAATGTCACGGGGCCTCTCCTATCGATTGGGGCTACCCATCGCTCAAGTACTCGGCGATCTCACCGGCGGCTACCCTGTCAGCCGTCACGCTGTATGCCTGACTGATGTAGTCCTCCAGATCCTGCACTCCTACCCGCCACAGGCCCCGGCCGCCGACCTGTATCCCGCGCAGCTCGCCTGTCTTCAGGAGTCCGCGCACCGGGCGCAGACCGACGTTCAATTCCTCCGCCACCTGCTCCGCGGTCAGGAAACGCCGTTTCGGCTCGTCAGCCACGGCTACTTTTCCGTCCGGATGTGCTGGAGCTCCCAGCCTTCGGGCATTTTGCCGGTCGAGGGCCTGCCTGCCTTCCTCGTAGGAGGAGGCTTGGACCTCAATGGTCTGCAGTTCTTTGGAGCGGATCTGGCCGATGATTTTCACTGCTCCACGATAGCGCCCGCCCACTTCGATGGGCGGGCGCTATCGGTGGTTAAGTGGTGTGGCGGCGGACCGAACAGTTGATGAGTTTCATGGACATTCGTAGACTGCCGCCTCCGGTGCTGCCGGCTCTGTTCCATTGAGCGCCCAGGCCCAAACATATGCGAGGGCGTCGACGTCGCACTGTGAGATTGGGACGTTGGCAGAATCATCACTGGTCCACCCGTAGCCCATGAGGTCGGTGGACTCATACAGGTTCGTGGCGTGCCCTAACCCAAGGGCGTGGCCAATCTCGTGCAGCGCAACGAGGTACGTGTACGAAGCAGGTGCTACTGGATCGAGAGTGGTAAACACGCCGCGGGGCCCAATGTATTTCACCGTGAGGTTACAGCCGGAGGGGTTGCACACCGCCACACCATCATGGTGGAAACCCCCAGCGTTGGGAACGAGGTGAACCACAATATCCGTTTGAGCACGCTTACCCGGTACGACCGGTACGTAAGTGAGGGTCACTTCGCCTGCAAGGCAGTCCTCAAGTGTTTGCTGCCAAGTCTCGATAGCCTGCTCGACGGCATCAAACTGGGCCGGATCAACATTGGGAGCAGTTGTGATACCTATGGTGAGCTCTGTCTTGCTCCACAAAAAGTCGTTGGGCTGGGGCAATACGTTGGCTACAATCTCGATAGCGTCCGCGTCAGAGGTGGGCCGACTGCAGGTAGCCCCCGCCCCGCTGGGGTCCTCCACCGCATGGGCTGGCGATGCCAGCGACAGAGTGACCAGCAGACCTCCAGTAAGAAGCGCTGCAAATAGCCTTTTCATGCCCATCATGCTTCCTCCTAAAAGATTGGATTTGTCAACGTCGAAATCTGGCAGTCAGCGGCTCCCAGACAGTCGGTGAATTTACTCTTCCGCATGGGATGGCGCTGGTACAGGCACAGCCCTACCCCTTTTTGAGGTAGGGCACTTTGGGTAGTTAGGTACGAGCACGCCGACCCGCAACCGGAACATGCCCCAGGGAGTGTCACGCGGTTCGAGCACCGCACCGAGCCGCACGTCATCGCAAAGGTCCCGCTGGCCGGCGGCGGCACCGTGGAGGTCCACGGCTACGCGACCTTCTACTCGAAGGAGTGGGTGGACGTCATTTGGACGGACGACAACTTCCAGCACAACGACTGCTGGGTCCCGGCCGCCGATGTCACGCGTCCTGGTGAGGGTGAGCGGCGGGGACGCTACGTCCAGTTCTAGACGATCGTAGAGTCGTCAGAGAAGGCAAGCGAGGCGTGAAGGGCTAAACCCACGTGTGCTCGCCTACTTAGAAACACCGCCATGCCAGGAACAGGCGCCACGCTTCCCGCCAGATTGAGACACCGTGCCGTCATTGCACATAGCGGTATACCCCGACGATCCCGACCCAGAGGGGCCCCCACCGGAACCATACAATCCGCTGCCTGAATAGCCTGAGCCCGAAGCGCCCGAACCATAAGACGCAATCGTTTCCTCGTCGCCTGCTAGTGAAAGGCCGGCAGCCGCCAGACGGCGCTGATATTCGGGAAGGTCCTCAACCATGGAGTCAGCGATAGCGTCAATGTCCGCATCGCTGTGTACGTAATCATCCGGGAAACACGAGAGAGCGAATATCAACCAAGCAGATCGCGCAAGGTGCTGCTGTGTAGCATCAGGCACCGCACTGACGTCTCCAATCGTGAAGTAGCCTTCTCCGCCGGTCTGCATGTCCTTGCAGATATCATCACGCAAAAGCTTGTAAGAGCTTCTGTCTAAGGACATCCCAGCGGCCCTGTAGTCGCTCTGGAGATTATCGAACATCAGATCATCAAGAATGCTGGTGGCAGTCGCTGCTGGCTTTACAGCAACTTTGGCAGGTGCAGGTGGCGGTGAACTCAGTGAAGGCGCAGGGACATACCTTGCCACATCGGGGTGCTCCACGCTCGAAACCACATTGGCAGAGGTAGAAGTGCCAGTGGTCGGCAGGGCGGCGCACCCCGACAAGAGTAAAGCCCCTGCCAGAGCGAGCGTAAGGCGTCGCCTCAAGATATTCCCCCAAACGATATAAGCAGTAGGCGCATGTTACCAGAAGGCATCTACGGAGGCACTGGGGTGACGAGCTAGATCTCAGATGTTTCGTCAGGGACTTCGCCGGCTGCTATCCGGTCGGCAGTGGCGCGGTAGGCCTTCTCGATGTAGTCCTCAAGATCCTTAGCAGGGATCCGCCACAAGCCGCGGCCCGCCCCATGTGGCTTCTCACTTCGCAGCCTGAAGCAGGCGGTGTCTGAGGGTGAACTCGTCGCACGTTACGCCAACACCGAAGCCGTCATACGGCACGAGGATTTGGCGGCATGGATCGGTCAACTTCCCACCAAGCCGACTGGCCATACAAGCCCGGTCAAAGGGGACCCAGCCAAGGAAGTAAAGCCAACGGCGAAGGATGCCAAGCCTGCAACTTCTCAACAAGGCAAAAGTCTTCCGTTACCACTCCCGAAACAGGACGGGGAATGGCTAACTCCCGAGGATCTTGCCAGGATGTGGCAGTTTTCGCCAGGTACGGTCGCAAACTGGAGAAATCAGGGCAAGGGCCCCGAGTACGTCCGCTTCGGTGGCGTCGTACGGTACAGCCCTGAAGCTGTGAAGGCTTGGGTCGAAAAGCAGCCAAGGGACTAAGTGCCATAGGAATGGCGCCTGACATTGGTATGCGTGCCCAGGTTCTCCTAGCTTAGTATCGGGCAACATGAACGCGGATTCGTCGCCCATCGACAAGCCCAAACTCGCCTATAACCTGGAAGAGTCCACCGAGGCCACACCTCGCTCAAAGGTCAGCCACCAGCCAGCCGCGTTACTAACCTCTCAGGGCAATACTATTAGCCGTTTGACTCGCCCAGCTTAGGGCCGAGCCACTGAATGGCTGTGGAAGGCTGGGGCGAGGCTACTCATGTAGCGAGTTTGCGGAGTGCTGCTGCGATGCGGTCTTTGTCGTATCCGCCGCGCCTGATGCCGGCTACGATCTGTGCGATTTCGTCTTGCTGGGCGGGTGAGAATCGGTAGAGTCTGCCGATTCGGTCGCAGGGCCATTCGCCAGTCTGCGCCTTGCGCCGTACCGTGTCGTCTCCGATCCGGTATTTCGCCGCCATCTCCTGGGTTGTGGCGTAGGACTCGGACGTACGGCTCATCAATCAAATCCCTCGTTCAGTCGGATGCAGCCAGTGGCTTAGGGGAACGTGCTCCACATTAGCTTTAGTCCGCAGAAAGTCCGCAAGAGGTCCGCAAACGGCCCGATTCGAACAATATCCCTCAACTACAAAAAGCCCGGAATCTAGAGAGTTTCATGGCCTTTCAGCATCGACCAATCACCGTGGTTTAGTTCGAGCTCTACTACGGCGTCTAGTCGGATCATGCGGGAAAGCGGGCATGATCCGCAGGCAGTCCGCAAAATCTTCATACGGAAAGGCCGGCCTCAAAAGTTAACCCTTTGAGGCCGGCCTTTCTGCTGCATAAAGCGGCTGCCCAATTCAACGCATGATTAAGAGCGGCCCTGGGTTACACGGCGTCAACCCGCCGGCTCTGCCAGTTCTTCATTGCCCAGAGTTGATGGCTGCACGGCGACCTTGGCGAACGCAGTTGGCAGTCCGGCCTCGGAAGAAGCGAGGATAATAGTGGTGCGCTCCGCTACGTCCGCGTTGCTTGTGTCCGCGTTGTACAGCGCATCCGCTTCACCCTTCAGCCCCTCGCCTTCAGCCGCATCCAAGGTCCGGCCATCCATGGACCACTTGTAGTCGTAGCTGTAGGTGGGCGCCCAGCCGTGGATGGCATCGGCAACACTGGAAAACGTGAACTGGCGCCCGTCTTCACTGAAGGCGCTCACCATGTACATATTGACGGGTAGCGTACCTTTGCGGTTGTCCACGTCCGCCACGAGATATGAAACGGGCTCCGCACCGACTTTGACCCTGTAGGCCTCGATTGCCGCCACAGCAGGGTCCGTCGCGGGTGTCGGCAGCGTGAAAGCAATATCGGCACCCGACGCTGTTGTGAGCTTGTACCGACCTCCGGGCACGGCAGCCGGTGTTGCCGTGGCCGGCGGTGAATCGGACTTTGTGCCCGCCGCTCCGGCCGTCGGGGCGTCTTGCACGGGTGCCGGCGCTGAACATGCTGCGAGCACCAGCGCAAGGGCCGGAAGGGCGATCCTGATCCGCTTCATAGTTACCCCAAAGGACGATTTGTAGTCCTCAGCATAAGGGCCGGAAGCGGAGTGCGGAAGTGCCTGGATGGCCGGGAGTTATTGTCCCCCGTCAAACCGCTGCGGAAGGTGGGAATCCGGCTCCAGACGTGCTGAGACCGGGAGCCGGACCCCCTGGCGGATGTTCCCCGAGACGAAGACTAAAGTAGCCTTCCCCCCAACAAGGTTTGAAGAACACCGCCAATCCACATGATCTGCCAATCCGGGACCGAGTGCAACGCCGCGCCGTATGGTTACGGCGGGTCACCGGCAGCAAACCCCCGGAACATCGTCCGTTGGGGGCCTGCCGCCCCGCCCACATATTGTCCCCGGTCTTCGAACCCGGCGCGACGGTAGGCGGCCAGGCCTCCGGGATTGGCTTCATTGACGGAGAGGACGACGCCGGCCTCCCCGGTCCCGTGCCGGCGGCTCAGCTTTTCCGCGGCCGCCACGGCGGCGGCAGCAGCGAGCGGACCATAGCCTTTGCCCTGCTGGCGCCTGTCGATGAGGAAACCGCGCAGCAGCCAGGCCGAGTCGTCGTCCGGCCATCCGGCAAGCCGGGCCGCCCCCGCCTGCAGCGTGAGTACCCCCACGGCCTGGCCATTGGATTCAATCACGTAGGGACGGCGCGACTCCTCAGCCAGCCCGGCCAGGACCATCCGCAGCGGATCGCCAACAAACTTGTCCTGCCCCGGTCCAAGTTCAAGTCCGGCCACTGCCTCCAGCTGGATGGCGCGGGCATCGTCGTCAAGGTCCTTGAGTGGGATGAGCCAGACACCCAGGCCCTGGCCGTTCAGGACTGCGGGCCGGTGGAACCTTCGTCCGCGGATTCGGCCGGCGGACCTGCCGGGTCCATCCAGAGGACCTCCCACAGGTGTCCGTCCGGGTCCTGGAAGCTGTGGTTGTACATAAAGCCGTAGTCCTGGGGGTCCTGTGACGCGGAGCCGCCGTTTGCCAGCGCAGTCCGTACTGCCTCGTCCACGGCTTCCCTGCTGTCCACGGAGTAGGCGATGATCGCCTCCGTCGTACCTTTGGTGCCGGCGATTTCCTTGGCGGTGAACGTTTTGAAGAACGCCTCCACCAGGAGCATCACATAGGCGTTCTCGTTAACGACCATGCATGTGGCATTCTCGTCCGTGAAGTCAGGGTTGAAGGTGAAGCCCAGGGCGGCAAAGAAGTCGACCGAGCGTTTCAGGTCCTGGACGGGCAGGTTAAGGAAGAGTTGGGTAGCCATCGGCCCAACCTAGCACCGGGCACTGACTGATGGCACCACTCCCCCGGCCGTGCCGGGACACATGCGACCGGCTACTGGCCGTAGAAAATCCGTTCAAAGACCGCGCGGGCCCGGCGGCTGACCCGCAGGTAGTCCTCTTCCAGTGCCGCGGCCTGGCCCGGTTCATAGCCGCACCAGCGTGCCACGGCCTCCAGGTCGCGCCGCGAGGACGGGAGCAGGTCTGAGGCCTTGCCGCTCCAGATGACGTTGGCAGACCTGATCCGGCTGGCCAGCCGCCAGGCCGCAGCAAGGAGGTCCGCGTCGTCCCGCACGAGCAGGCCCAGTTGGGTCGCGGCCTCGAGCGCCCCGATTGTGGAGGTGGTCCGCAGCTCCGGGTGTTTGCCCGCGTGCTGGAGCTGCAGCAGCTGGACCAGCCACTCGACATCGCTGAGGCCGCCGCGGCCCAGCTTGAGGTGCCGGGCAGGATCCGCGCCACGGGGCAGGCGTTCGGACTCCACCCGGGCTTTGATCCGCCTGATTTCACGCACATCCTGCTCGGACACAGATTCCGGGTAGCGGATGGGGTCGATGAGTTCCACGAAGTCCGCAGCCAGCGTGTCGTCCCCGGCGACGGGCCGGGCCCGCAGCAGTGCCTGCGCCTCCCAGACGAGTGACCAGCGCCGGTAGTACTCAGCGTAGGAATCCAGGGAGCGCACCATCGCCCCGTTTTTACCCTCGGGCCGCAGGTCCGCATCCACCTGCAGGACCCGTTCGGCCATGATGGCCGGCTTCAGCGGCTGGGTGAGGAGGCTGGAGACCTTGGCAACAATGCGCGACGCCTGCTCCTGCGCTTCACCCTCGGAGAATCCCGGGAGCGAGCGGTGGACGTAGATCACATCGGCGTCGGATCCGTAGCCGATCTCGCGGCCGCCCTGCCGGCCCATGGCAACTACCAGGACAGCGGTCTTCAACGGGCCGTTGGCCGACACGATTCCTTCGGCCACGCGCAGCGCACCCAGGACGGCTGCCCGGTCGGTGTCCGCCAATGCCGCCCCCACCTTGTCCTGGTCCAGCAGTCCCGCGGAGTCGGCGATGGCGATCCGCAGCGTCTCGCGCCGCCGGATCAGCCGGATCAGCCGCATGGCGCTTTCGGGATCCGCGTGGCGGGACATCTTGGAGGTGATCTCCTGCCACTGACCCTCGAAGCTGGCCGGCACCAGGTCCTTGTCATGGCCGAGCCACGCTACGGATTCCGGGGAGACTTCCAGCAGGTCCGCGATCAGCCGCGAGTTGGAGAGCACGTGGCATAAGCGTTCGGCCGCCGCTTTGGAGTCCCGGAGCATGCCCAAGTACCAGTGCGTGGTACCCAGGGCTTCGCTGACGCGGCGGAAGGCAAGGAGTCCGGCGTCGGGATCCACCCCTTCGGCCAGCCAGTCCAGCAGGATGGGCAGCAGCTGACGCTGCAGCGCGGCCCTGCGGCTGACACCGGCGGTGAGGGCCTCGATGTGGCGCATGGCCCCTTGCGGATCCCGGTAGCCGAGGGCGGCGAGCCGGCCCTGGGCGGCTTCGGGCGTCAGCTTGGCGTCCTCGGTGCTGAGCTTGGCTGCCGTGTTGAGCAGGGGCCGGTAAAAGATCCGTTCATGCAGCTCACGCACTGCGCGCTTGGTCTTCTGCCATGCGGCCAGCAGGGCGTCCGCGTGCGGGCGTTCATTCGAAAACGGGCCCAGCACTCCCTTGGCCAGCGCCCGCAGCGCTGGTTCACCCACGGGCATGAGGTGGGTCCTGCGCAGCTGGAAGAGCTGGATGCGGTGCTCCAGGAGCCGCAGGTACCGGTAGGCGTTGTCGAAAGCCGCCGCATCGGCCCGCCCGATGTAGCCGCCGGCGGACAAGGCGGCTATCGCCGACGTGGTGTCGCGCCGGCGGAGCGATTCGTCGGATTTTCCGTGCACCAGCTGCAGCAGCTGGACGGTGAATTCGACGTCGCGCAGTCCCCCGCGGCCCAGCTTGATCTGCCGCTGCTCCTCCGCGGGCGGAATGTGTTCGGTGACGCGCCGGCGCATGGCCTGGACGGATTCAACAAACCCGTCACGGCTGGCCGAGCTCCAGATCAGCGGAGTGATGGCTTCCTCGTACAGCCTGCCGAGGGCTGCGTCACCGGCGATGGTACGGGCCTTCAGCAGCGCCTGGAACTCCCAGCTCTGCGCCCAGCGCGCGTAGTACGTCTGGTGGGAGGCGAGGGTGCGGACCAGCGGCCCGGACTTGCCCTCAGGCCGGAGGTTCGCGTCCACCTCCCAGAGCCCGGGTTCCCGGGCTACCGATGAGATGGCCCGGGAGATTCCGCTGGCCAGCGCGGTGCCGATGGTGGCGGCCCGCGCGTCGTCCAGGCCGCCAGGGTCCACCACATAGATGACATCGACGTCGGAAATGTAGTTCAGCTCGCGGGCTCCGCATTTGCCCATGCCAATAACGGCCAGGCCGACGTCGGCGACGTCCCCGGCGCCGAACTGGCTGGCTGCCTCGGCACGCGAGACGGCGAGGGCAGCCTCGATGGCGGCGCCCGCCAGGTCGGCGAGCTCTCCGCCCACGGCCGGCATAAAGTCCAGGGGGTCGGCAGCGCACAGGTCCTTGACCGCCAGGTCCACGATTCCCCTGCGGTAAGCCGTCCGCAGGGCTGCGTAGGCGTCCGTCCCGGTGGCTGCGGCGACGGGCCGGGCGGCGCGCGGATCGGCGCCGACAGACTGCAGCAGTGAAGCGCGCAGCTCCCGCGGATCTGCCGGCATTGGCTCCGGGCTGGGCCGCACCTCAAAGGCGGACAGGTGTTCGGGGTGGCGGATAAGGAACTCCCCCAGCGCCTCCGATGCTCCCAGGACACGGTAGAGCGGTTCGCTGGTCTCGGGGTCGGCTTCCGCCAGCTCCCGCAGGGCCGGATGCTTTTCGATCAGGCGGACCAGGGACTGCAGGGCAGTGTCCGGGCTGGCCGCCATTTGGAGCCCCGCAAAGAGCCTGTCTTCGTCCAGTCCCTCGAGCTCGCGGGCAGCGAGGAACCGCGCGCCCTTTTCGAGATCGCTGAAACCGGCGGAAATCAGGCGCCGTGCGAGGCTCACCACCACTCCCTAGAGAATGCCCAGGTTGCGCTGCAGCTCGTAGGGCGTTACCTGAAGGCGGTAGTCCTGCCACTCGGCGCGCTTGTTGCGCAGGAAGTGTTCGAAGACCTGCTCGCCCAGGATCTGCGGCATCAGTTCGGAATCCTCCATGGAGCGGATGGCGTCATGCAGGCTCGCGGGGAGGGGATCGTGGCCCATGGCACGGCGCTCGGCCGAACTCAGCGACCAGACGTCGTCCTCGGCCGCCGCAGGCAGGTCGTAGCCCTCTTCGATGCCCTTGAGCCCGGCGCCCAGCAGGACAGCGTAGGCGAGGTACGGGTTGGCGGCCGAATCGATGCCGCGGTACTCAATCCGGGCGGACTGGCCCTTGCCCGGCTTGTACAGCGGGACGCGGACCAGCGCGGAGCGGTTGTTGTGCCCCCAGCTCAGGTAGCTCGGAGCCTCGCCGCCGCCCCAGAGTCGCTTGTAGGAGTTCACGAACTGGTTGGTGACGGCCGTGAACTCGGGCGCGTGCTTGAGGATGCCGGCAATGAACTGGCGGGCAGTCTTGGACAGCTGGAACTCGGCGCCGGCTTCGTAGAAGGCGTTGGTGTCCCCTTCAAAGAGGGAGAAGTGGGTGTGCATGCCGGAGCCGGGGTGTGCGGTGAACGGCTTGGGCATGAACGTGGCGTAAGTCCCCTGCTGGAGCGCCACTTCCTTGATGACAGTACGGAACGTCATGATGTTGTCCGCTGTCTGCAGCGCATCGGCGTACCGGAGGTCAATCTCGTTCTGGCCGGGCCCGGCCTCGTGGTGGCTGAACTCCACCGAGATTCCCACCGATTCCAGCATGGTCACAGCGGTCCGGCGGAAATCCTGCGCTACGCCGCCGGGCACGTGGTCAAAATAGCCGCCCTCGTCCACGGGGACCGGAGCGCCGTCCGGGCCCGGTTCCTGGGACTTGAGGAGGTAAAACTCGATCTCCGGGTGGGTGTAGCAGGTGAAGCCCATATCCGCGGCTTTGGCGAGGGTGCGCTTGAGGACGTTGCGCGGATCTGCGGCCGAGGGCTCCCCGTCCGGCGTGAGAATGTCGCAGAACATGCGGGAGGTCTGCTCGGTTTCGCCGCGCCACGGCAGGATCTGGAAGGTGGACGGGTCCGGCTGCGCCAGCATGTCGGATTCAAAGACGCGGGCGAGGCCCTCAATGGCTGAACCATCGAAGCCCAGGCCTTCCTCGAAGGCGCCCTCAACTTCGGCGGGCGCCAGGGCCACGGACTTGAGTGAACCCACGACGTCGGTGAACCACAGGCGCACGAAACGTACGTCGCGCTCTTCGATTGTGCGCAGGACAAACTCTTGCTGGCGGTCCATGATGGCCTCTTCTGTCGGTCAACGTCCATGCCCCGGTCCGTAGAGGAGGAAGCCGGAAAGCAGTTCACCAACACTGTACTAAGCAATTGGCGGCGATGTTGGAGCCCGCAGGCCGTGTAACACAGCATTAACACTCCGGGGCGGTGAAGGGCACCAGCCGCAGCGCCGGGTCCGTGCCGCCCCGCCCCCGTTCATATGACGCGAATCACCCGGAAGGAAGTCGCCGCCGCTGGCTAGGACTGTGGATACGGCACTACGCTCATGCCATGGCCACAAGCAACAGCTCCGACTCAAGCGTGCCCGCCGACGTTCCCGCCCCGTACGGCAACGGGCCCGGGCAGGGCGCCCCGGCCGGCTCCGGCCGAAAGCCCGCAAAGGTCCGCGTCCACCACCTCCAGCAGGCCAAGGATGACGGCACCAAGTTCGCGATGCTGACTGCCTACGAGCAGTACACCGCAGAAATCTTCGACGCCGCCGGCATCGAGGTGCTCCTGGTGGGAGACTCGGCCTCCAACAATGTCTACGGCAACGAAACCAGCCTTCCGGTCACCGTGGACGAACTGCTTCCGCTGTGCCGGGCTGTGGCACGTTCCGCCAAGCGCGCACTTGTGGTGGCCGACCTGCCGTTCGGCAGCTACGAGGTCTCGCCTGAGCAGGCGGTGGCCGCCGGTGTGAGGTTCCTGAAGGAGGGCCTGGCACACGCGGTCAAGATCGAGGGCGGGAAGTACTACGCTCCCACTGTCCGGGCAATGGTTCAGGCCGGAATCCCCGTGATGGCCCACATCGGTTTCACCCCGCAGAGCGAGCACGCGCTGGGCGGGTACCGCGTCCAGGGCCGCGGCGACGATGCCCAAAGGTTGATTGACGACGCCGTCGCACTGGCTGAGGCGGGCGCCTTCAGCGTGCTGATGGAAATGGTCCCCGCGGAGACAGCGGCCGCGGTGGACGCGGCCGTCAGCGTTCCCACCGTCGGCATCGGCGCCGGCAAGGAAACCACCGGCCAGGTCCTCGTGTGGCAGGACATGGCGGGCCTGCGCGGCGGCAGGATGGCCAAGTTCGTCAAACAGTACGCGGACCTTCGCACCACGCTTCTTGACGCCGCCGCAGCCTACGGTGAGGATGTCCGGTCAGGCCAGTTCCCGGGCCCGGAGCACACTTTCTGAACAACCAGCCGGCCGAGAGAAGCCGGCCGGCACCCGGCCGTCAGTCGTCGTCGTCCTGCTTTTCCCACGCCTCATTGCGCGCGCGGACCTTTTCCAGGGCGTGCTCAGCCTCTTTCCTGGTCTTGTACGGGCCGATCAGCTGGCTCCAGTCCGACAGCCGGTCCTCCTCAACCTCGTGGGTCTTGATGTTGTACCAGTACTCAGTCATCGCTGTTCCCCGTTCCGCCGGCCGGGAAGCTGCGGCGTGACGCGCGTAACTTAAACTCTTACGCGGCACAGACGCGGCTCCCGGTTGTTAGGCCTTCTGTGGTGCCTTATATGATCAATCTATGCCTTCCCTTGCCTCCACTGCACCCATCGGCACCCTCACCCAGGGAACCGTTGGTCCGCAGCGTCCAGTACCGGCGTCCATCCCCCGTCCGGAGTATGTCGGCAAGCCGGCACCTGCCAAGTTCACCGGCTCGGAGGTCAAATCCGCCGAAACGATCGAGAAGATCCGCGTTGCCGCCAGGATCGCCGCGCAGGCCATCGTCGAGGTGGGCAAACACATCGAGCCCGGCGTCACCACGGACCAGCTGGACAAGGTGGGCCACGAATTCCTCCTTGACCACCACGCCTACCCCTCCACGCTGGGGTACCGGGGGTTCCCCAAGTCCTTGTGCTCGTCGTTGAACGAGGTCATTTGCCACGGGATCCCGGATACAACGGTGGTCCAGGACGGCGACATCATCAATATCGACATCACGGCCTACATCGGTGGCGTCCACGGCGACACCAACTACACCTTCACCGTGGGCGATGTTGACGAGGAATCACGACTCCTGGTGGAACGGACGCAGGAATCCCTGAACCGGGCCATCAAGGCCGTTGCGCCCGGCCGCGAAATCAACGTGATCGGCCGCGCCATCCAGTCCTACGCCAAGCGGTTCGGCTACGGCGTGGTCCGGGACTTCACCGGGCACGGCGTTGGCGAAGCGTTCCACACCGGGCTAATCATCCCGCACTACGATGCCGCCCCCGCCTACAACACCGTGATTGAGGCCGGCATGGTGTTCACCATTGAACCGATGCTCACCCTGGGAACAGTGGAGTGGGAGATGTGGGCCGATGACTGGACCGTTGTGACCCGGGACCGCAAGCGCACCGCGCAGTTTGAGCACACCCTGCTGGTCACGGATACAGGCGCAGAAATCCTCACCCTGCCCTGACCGGCTGCACCACCCGGCGGCCGGCCCTTGCTTTGCTGCCGCTGCGTCTGCCGCTGACAGACCCAACCACCCGCTGCTGGATCAGCAGCCACCGCTGACTTAGCAACAACCGGGCCGGCTGCCCGCCGCCCCTTCCCTGCCCGCCCCTGCCACGAACGGAAACCCATTGGCCAACAAGGACGAGAAGTCGCACAAAAAAGCCCCGCTGATCGGCATCGATATCGGAGGCACGGGAATCAAGGGCGGCATTGTCGACCTGAAGAAGGGCAAGCTCCTCGGCGACCGGTTCCGCGTACCCACGCCGCAGCCCGCCACCCCCGAGGCAGTGGCCGAGGCCGTGGCGCTGGTGGTTTCCGAGCTCTCCGCCCGTCCGGAAGCACCCGCCGCGGGCTCCCCCGTGGGTGTGACCTTCCCGGGCATCATCCAGCACGGCGTGGTGCACTCCGCCGCCAACGTTGACAAAAGCTGGCTTAACACGGACATCGATGCCCTCCTGACCGCGCGCCTGGGCCGGCCGGTAGAGGTCATCAACGACGCCGACGCCGCCGGGCTCGCCGAAGCACGGTACGGCGCGGGCGCAGGGGTGGCGGGCACGGTCCTGGTGATCACGCTGGGCACCGGCATCGGCTCGGCCTTCATCTTCGACGGCAAGCTGGTGCCGAACGCCGAACTGGGCCACCTGGAGATCGACGGCCACGACGCCGAGACCAAGGCCTCCGCTGTGGCCCGAGAACGCGACGGCCTGTCCTGGGACGAATACAGCGTCCTGCTGCAGCGCTACTTCTCCCACGTCGAGTTCCTGTTCTCCCCCGAACTGTTCATCGTGGGCGGCGGCATCTCCAAGCGGGCCGACGAATATCTGCCCAACCTCAAGCTCCGCACGCCAATCGTCCCGGCGGTTCTTCGCAACGAGGCCGGCATCGTGGGCGCCGCCATCGAGATCGCCCTGAAGCACAAGCTCGCCAAATAGAGGACGTCCAGTAGAAGCAGAATGCCCCTTCCGTTCGGAAGGGGCATTCTTTGCATGCAGTGTGTGCCGGTGGTGGCTGCGGCTTCCCCTCCGCTGCCACCACCGGAGATCAGGGTGCGCCCTACAGAGGGCTTTTTTCCGAGGTTTTGGTGCCCTTGGCGGTGATGCCCTTGGCGTCGTCTTCGGCTTCCTGGCGGAGCAGGGCAATGGCCGTTTCAAAGTCTTCAAGGGATTCAAAGGCCTGGTACACGCTGGCGAACCGGAGATAGGCCACTTTGTCCAGCTTCTGCAGCGGCCCGAGGATCACCAGGCCCACCTCGTGAGCGTCGATTTCGGCCGCACCGGAGGAGCGGATCTGCTCTTCGACTTCCTGGGCCAGCAGGGCGAGATCGTCTTCGCTGACCGGCCGCCCCTGGCAGGCCTTGCGGACGCCGTTGATCACCTTGCTGCGGCTGAAGGGTTCCCCCACGCCGGACCGCTTGATCACCGACAGGCTGGTGGTTTCCACAGTGGTGAACCTGCGCCCGCACTCAGGGCACTGGCGGCGGCGGCGAATGGCCGAGCCATCGTCCGCCATGCGGCTGTCCACGACCCGGGAATCGGGGTTGCGGCAGAACGGACAGTACATGGCGTCCCTTCTTTGGCTCCGTGACAGTGTCAGGTTGCAGCGTGCAGTATGAAGTGGCAGGTCCCGGGGCCCACAGAGGCCCTGCTGCGCCTTCAATTCTATGTCCCGGCATACGCTAATAACAAGCGTGTAACTACTACATCTTGTGGTGGGCAGTACTAGATATCGTCAGGCCCGCCGACAGGCTGGCCGGCGAAGCGGGCCGTGACAGCTTCCCCGTGCGCGGGCAGGTCTTCCGCGCCGGACAGGCTCACGATGTGCCGGCTGACCTCCGCCAGCGCCTCACGGCTGTAGTTCACCACCTGGATTGCGCGCAGGAAGGTGGTGACGTTCAGTCCGGAAGAAAAGGCTGCTGTACCGCTGGTGGGCAGCACGTGGTTGGACCCCGCGCAGTAGTCCCCCAAGCTCACCGGACTGTAGTCGCCAACAAAAATGGCCCCGGCGTTTCGGATCCTCGCGGCCACGGCGGCTGCATCCCGGGTCATGATCTCCAGGTGCTCAGCAGCGTACGCGTCGCAGGCTGCGATGCCCTGGTCCAAATCCTCCACAAGGACAACCCCTGACTGGGGGCCGGAGAGGGCTTCGCGGACCCGGGCCGAGTGCTTGGTGGCCGCCGCTTGAAGCTCCAGCTCAGCGCGTACGGCTCCGGCAAGGGCCTCCGAGTCGGTAATCAGCACCGATGCTGCCTTGGGATCATGCTCGGCCTGGCTGATGAGGTCGGCCGCCACCAGCGCAGGCTGGGCGGAGGAGTCGGCTAGGATGGCGATCTCCGTGGTCCCTGCCTCGGAGTCGATTCCCACCACGCCCTTCACCAGGCGTTTGGCGGTGGCCACGAAGATGTTGCCCGGTCCGGTGACCACGTCCACGGGCTCCAGCGCAGGACCGGCTTCCGTTGCGGACACCCCGTAGGCGAACGCGGCTATCGCCTGCGCTCCGCCAATGGCGTACACCTCGGTAATGCCGAGCAGAGCTGCGGCGGCAAGGATGGTGGGGTGCGGAAGCCCGCCGAACTCCTTCTGCGGAGGTGAGGCCAGGGCGATGGACTGCACCCCGGCGGCCAGGGCCGGCACCACGTTCATGATCACGGACGAGGGGTAGACGGCCAGGCCGCCGGGAACGTAGAGACCCACCCTGGCCACCGGCACCCACTTCTGGCTGACCAGGGCTCCGTCGCCGAGTTGTACGTCAATGTTGCGGGGACGCTGGCCGTCCGCAAAACGGCGTGCCCGGCTGATGGATTCTTCCAGCGCCCGCCGAACGGCCGGGTCCAGCTGCCCCAGGGCATCCGCGAGGGCCTCCTGCGGGACCAGCGGGTGGTCCTGTTCGGCGCCGTCAAAGCGCAGGGCCAGCTCGGCCAGGGCATCGAAGCCCCGCTGCCGGACAGCCGAAATGATGTCGAGGACCTTTTCTTCAGCGTCGGCCACAGTCTGTCCCTGGGCGCGGGGCACGGCGGCCCGGAGCCCCGCGAGGGTCAGGTTCCGGCCCCGGAGGTCAACGGTGCGGAAGCTCACGGCGGCAGCGGCAGGGGTGGCGGGAAACTCCGAAGAAATGGTCACCGCACTATTTTACGGGCCCAGCCGCAGCGTGCCGCGCCCCTCCGGGCCGCCGTCGTCCTTCTTGCCCAGGAGGTGCATCAGCTCCAGCACAAAAACGGACACCGCGGTGGCGGCTGGCCACAGCAGCAGCACCGGCAAAGCCCGCAACGAAAAAGCGATACTCGCATTGGCGGTGGCATCGACGGCCGGCCCAAACAGCCGGGCGGTCAACACGCCCGCCTGCCACGCCAGGAGTGCGCCGCACAGCCCGCCGGCGAGGCCCATCAGGAGGCTTAACTGCGGATCCTGGCGCTTTTTGTCCGTCAGGAACACCGCCAGCAGGCACCCTGCGAAGACCAGGAGCCCGGCCAGCGTCAAGTCCCTGGGCAGCCAGACCTGCGGGTGGGCGCCATCGCCGAGTGCGGGGTCCCGGGTGATGAGGTTGAGGCCTCCCGGTGCCAGCAGCCACCAGAGAATCCCTGCCGGCACGCCGGCCGCCGCCGGCAGCACGAACATGGCCCAGGGCAGGCGCGGGCGTGCGCGTGCGGTCGGATCTGTCATGCAACAAACCTTAACAGTTGTTCCGGCAGCTTAACTCCCTGACGTGGGGCTTCAAGAGATTCCCCGCCGGCCCGGCAGGACCCATACAGTTGAAGGAGAGCACACAGCCATCCACTATCAGGAGTTTGACGTGACCGAAAACGAGGCGCCCTTCGAACGGACGTTCAAGGAAATGTTCCGGCGCCATGCGGCCGGCGTCGCCATCATCACGGTCAACTACCAGGACCGCCCGTTCGGGTTTACCGCCACGTCCGTGGCATCCCTGTCCGCGCAGCCGCCGCGCTTCACTTTCAACATGGCACGCAGCTCCGGGTCCTGGCCGGCCGTGGCCAACACCACCTACATCGGGGTCCACATGCTCGGCCTCGAGAACCAGGCGCTGGCCGACCGTTTTGCCCGCGGCACCAACCGCTTCGAGGGCGACCACTGGGAGGTGGGGCCGCACGGCGTACCGGTGCTGAAGGACGTGGCCGGCTGGCTGATCGGCGAGGTGCAGATGCGCCTCTCGTTCGAGAACAACGCAGTGGTGGTGGTCCAGGTGGTTGACGGCCAGGTGGGCGGGGAAGGCTCGCCGCTCCTGTACCACGGCGGCGCGTACGGCCAGCCTGTGCCGCTGGACTACGAAATCTAGCTTCACCCAAGCGCCGGACGACGGCGGCACGTGGCGCCCGCCGTCGTCCAGCCTTTTCAGGCGTCCAACCTCTCGTCAGGCGTCCAGCCTTTTCAGGCGTCCAGCCCCTGTCAGGCGTCCAGGCAGGCCGGGCCCAGCAGGACCTTCAGGTCGCCAAACAGTGAGGGGCTCGGGTTCACGCGGAGGTGGACCGGCAGGCCCATGATTTCCGTGCGGGTGTCACCCTGCAGGTGCAGGCGCACCTCGGAGTTGCCCCGGTGCGTGCGGAGCACATCGCCAAGCTCCGTGACCACGGCTTCGGTGGCCTTGTGCGTGGGCATGGTGATTACCAGCGGGCCGCCCAGGCCTTCGCTCAGGTCCGGAACGGAAAGCTCCATGCAGTTGAGGGTGATCGCACCGTCGTCGCGCTTCTGCAGGCGCCCCTTGACCACCACGATCAGGTCCTCGGCCAGTACCGAGGCGATAGGTCCGTAAACCTGGCCGAAGAACATGACTTCCATCGAACCGCCGAGATCCTCCACCTCCGCCCGGGCGTAGGCGTTTCCGCTGGCCTTCGCAATGCGCCGGCTCAGCGAGGTGATCATGCCGGCGATGGTGATAATCGCACCGTCCTGCGGCCCGTCTTCACCGAGGACGGATGTGATGCTCATTTCCGCGTGCTGGCTCAACACCCCTTCGAGGCCCTGCAGGGGGTGGTCCGAGACGTACAGGCCCAGCATGTCCCGCTCGAAGGAGAGTTTGTCCTTCTTCTCCCATTCCGGCAGGTCGGGGATGTCGATGCTCAGCGACGACTCCGATTCGGCTTCCTCGAAGCCGGCAAAGAGGTCGAACTGCCCGATCGCTTCGTTCCGCTTGAGCGTGATGACCGAGTCGATGGCTTCTTCGTGGATCATCGCCAGGGCGCGGCGGTGGTGGCCCAGCGAGTCGAAGGCGCCCGACTTGATCAGTGACTCGATGGTCCGCTTGTTGCAGACCACGGCCGGGACCTTCATCAGGTAGTCCTTGAAGGACGTAAACGCGCCCTCGCTCTCGCGCGCGGCCACCATGGCCTCCACCACGTTGACGCCGACGTTGCGGATCGCGCCCATGCCGAAGCGGATGTCGTTGCCCACCGGAGTGAAGTTCAGGGCGGACTCATTGACGTCCGGCGGGAGCACGGTGATGCCCATGCGCCGGCATTCGTTCAGGTAGATGGCGGACTTGTCCTTGTCGTCACCCACGGAGGTGAGCAGCGCGGCCATGTACTCGGGGGCATAGTGCGCCTTGAGATAGGCGGTCCAGTAGGAGATCACGCCGTAGGCAGCCGAGTGGGCTTTGTTGAAGGCGTAGTCGGAGAAGGGCAGCAGGATGTCCCACAGGGTTTTTACGGCCTCCATGGAGTAGCCGTTGTCCTGCATGCCCTGGGAGAAGCCGGCGAACTGCTTGTCCAGTTCGGATTTCTTCTTTTTGCCCATGGCGCGGCGGAGGATGTCTGCCTGGCCCAGCGAGTAGCCGGCCAGCTTCTGCGCCACGGCCATAACCTGTTCCTGGTACACAATCAGGCCGTAGGTTCCGCCGAGGATTTCCGCCAGCGGTTCCTTGAGTTCGGGGTGGATGGGGATGACTTCCTGGATCCCGTTTTTCCGCAGCGCGTAGTCGGTGTGCGCGTTGGCGCCCATGGGGCCTGGCCGGTACAGCGCCAGGACAGCCGAGATGTCTTCGAAGTTGTCCGGCTTCATCAGTTTGAGCAGGGACCGCATGGGGCCGCCGTCGAGCTGGAAGACGCCCAGGGTGTCGCCGCGGGCCAGCAGTTCGTAGGACGGCGCGTCGTCGAGTTCCAGGGCCTCAAGGTCCAGGTCCACGCCGCGGTTCATCTTAATGTTTTCCAGGGCGTCGGAAATGATCGTCAGGTTCCGCAGGCCCAGGAAGTCCATCTTGATCAGGCCAAGGCCTTCACACGTGGGGTAATCGAATTGCGTGATCACCTGGCCGTCCTGGATCCGGCGCATGATGGGGATGACGTCGATGATGGGATCCGAGGACATAATCACGCCGGCCGCGTGCACGCCCCACTGGCGCTTCAGCCCCTCGATGCCCAGCGCGGTTTCGAAGACCTTGGCAGCTTCCGGATCGGTACTGATCAGTTGGCGGAAGTCGCCGGCCTCGCCGTAACGCTTGGCCTCCGGGTTCTGGATGTCCGCCAGCGGGATGTCCTTGGCCATCACGGCCGGGGGAAGTGCCTTGGTGAGCGTTTCACCCATGCTGAACGGGTAGCCAAGCACACGCGAAGAATCCTTCAGCGCCTGCTTGGTCTTAATGGTGCCATAGGTGACGATCATGGCTACGCGCTCGTCACCGTACTTGCGGGTCACGTAGTCGATCACTTCGGAGCGGCGCCGGTCATCGAAGTCCACGTCGAAGTCGGGCATGGAAACACGGTCCGGGTTCAGGAACCGTTCGAAGATGAGTCCGTGCCGCAGCGGGTCCAGGTCGGTGATGCGCATCGCGTAGGCCACCATGGAGCCGGCACCCGAACCACGGCCGGGACCGACCCGGATGCCGTTGTTCTTGGCCCAGTTGATGAAGTCCGCCACCACCAGGAAGTAGCCGGGGAAACCCATGGAGGTGATGACACCGAGCTCGTAGTCCGCCTGCGCCCGGACCTCGTCCGGGACGCCGCCGGGGTAGCGGTAGTCGAGTCCCGTGGCCACTTCCTTGACCAGCCAGGACGTCTCGTCCTCCCCGGGAGGGCAGGGGAACCGGGGCATGTAGTTGGCGCCGGTGTTGAAGGAGACCTCGCAGCGCTCCGCGATCAGCAGCGTGTTGTCGCAGGCGTCGGGGTGGTCCCGGAACAGCTCCCGCATCTCCTGGGGCGACTTCAGGTAGTAGCCGCTGCCGGAGAAGGCGAAGCGGGAGCCGCCGTTGTCGTACGTCGGCTCCAGGAGGGTTGAGCCGGACTGGATGGCGAGCAGTGCTTCGTGGGCCTTGGCGTCGTGCTCGTGCGTGTAGTGGAGGTCGTTGGTGGCAACGAGGGGAAGGTTCAGCTCCTTGGCGAGCCGGATCAGGTCTCCGGTGACGCGGCGTTCGATGTCCAGCCCGTGGTCCATCAGTTCGCAGAAGTAGTTCTCGGCACCGAAAATGTCCCGGAACTCGGAGGCGGCCTCCAGCGCCTCGCGGTACTGGCCCAGCCGCAGACGGGTCTGGATCTCCCCGGACGGGCAGCCTGTGGTGGCGATGAGCCCCTCGGAGTAGGTGTTCAGAAGCTCCCGGTCCAGCCGCGGCCATTTGCCGAACACCGCGTCCAATGATGCGATGGAGGACGCCCGGAAAAGGTTCCGCATGCCCGCGTTGTTGTAGCTGAGCAGCGTCATGTGGGTATAGGAACCACCACCGGAGATGTCGTCCTTGCGCTGGTGCTCCTCACCCCAGCGGACCCTGCTTTTATCGCCGCGGGCCGTTCCGGGAGTCACATAGGCTTCGACGCCGATGATCGGCTTGATTCCCTTGTCGGTGGCCTTCTTCCAGAAGTCGAAGGCACCGAAGAGATAGCCGTGGTCGGTGGTGGCCAGGGCGGGCATCCCCAGCCGCTCGGTTTCGTCGAACAGTTCGCCAAGCCTGGCAGCACCGTCCAGCATCGAATACTCGGTGTGGTTGTGGAGATGGACAAACGAGTCGTTGCTGGAAGTCACCGGACTATTCTAATCGCTGGCCCGGCGGGGGCCGGTCAGGCCCGCCCTGACTCCAGCACTTCCAGGGCAAACGCGAGGTCCTGCGGGTAGTCGCTGACAACACGCACGGGCTCCCCCGTGACCGGGTGCTCAAAGCCGAGTTCACGGGCGTGCAGCCACTGGCGGGTCAGGCCCAGGGTGGCGGCGAGCCGGGGATCGGCCCCATAGGTGAGGTCGCCGGCGCAGGGGTGGCGCAGCGCGGAGAAATGCACCCTGATCTGATGGGTGCGTCCAGTCTCCAGGTGTACTTCCACCAGGCTTGCCTTGCCGAAGGCTTCCACCACTTCATAGTGCGTGACGGACGGCCGGCCGTCCTCGATGACGGCGAACCGCCAGTCATGGCCGGGGTGCCGGCCGATGGGTGCGTCGATGGTGCCCACCAGGGGGTCGGGCAGGCCCTGCACCACTGCGTGGTAGACCTTGTCCACGGTGCGCTCCTTGAAAGCGCGTTTGAGGGCGGTGTAAGCGCGTTCGGACTTGGCCACGACCATCGCCCCTGAGGTGCCGACGTCGAGCCGGTGGACAATGCCGGCGCGCTCGGGGGAACCTGAGGTGGAAATGCGGTAGCCGGCCCCGGCGAGGCCGCCCACAACAGTGGGCCCCACCCATCCCGGGGAGGGGTGCGCGGCCACACCCACGGGTTTATCGACGACGACGAAATCGTCATCGTCCAACAGGATCTTCAGGCCTTCCACAACTTCCTCCACCACTTCCAGGGGGTCACGCCGTTCCGGCAGGCTCACCTGGAGGACATCTCCGGCCACCAGCCTGGCCGACTTGCCCAATGCTTTTCCTTTGCTGAGGACATGGCCCTCGGCAATCAGGGTTGCCGCCAGGGAACGCGATATCCCCAGGAGCCCGGCGATGCCCGCATCGGCACGGGACCCGGCAAACTGTTCGGCGACGACGAGGCGCTCAAGCATCGCCGGGCTTTTCCTTGCGCGCCGCCGTCAGCCGGGTTCCGTCCATGGAAATGCCCCGCAGCGTCAGGATGCAGATGATCGCGACGGCGGACACTACGGCGGAGTCGGCGATGTTGAAGATCGCGAAGTTGGGCAGTTGGATGAAGTCCACCACGTGGCCCATGCCAAAGGACGGTTCCCTAAAGAGCCGGTCCGTCAGGTTGCCCAGCGCACCGCCCAGCAGCAGGCCCAGGGCCAGGGCCCACCAGAGCGAGCCGAGTTTCCGGACCTGGAACAGGATGGCGACGGCCACGGCGGCCATGATGATGGAGAACACCCACGTGACGTTTTCCCCGATGGAGAACGCCGCTCCCGAGTTCCGGATGAAGTACCAGTGCAGTACAGGCGGCAGTACGGGGATCCGCTCCCCTTCCACCATGCTGGATGTGACCCAGACCTTGGTCAGCTGGTCGAGGACGTAGGCGAAGACTGCGAACCCGGCAAAGAGGGACAGCAGCACGGCGCGGCGGGGGCGCGGCGAGGGCGGGACAGGGCGTGCGGCGTCGGCGGCAAGTTCGTCAGTCATGGTGCTTTCATTCGTAAAACCGGTGTCAATGCCAAAAGCCGGTGGCCGAGGAATCCTCAGCCACCGGCTTTCAGAATACGTGCTTGACAGGCTAGTTGGCTTCGCTGACTTCCGGCGTAGCCACTGAACCGCGGGCATCAAGGTCGCGCAGCTGGCCTTCGATGTAAGCCTTCAGGCGTGAACGGTAGTCACGCTCGAAGCCACGCAGCTGCTCCACCTTGCGCTCGAGCACCGAACGCTGCTGCTCGAGGGCACCAAGGATCTTGCGGGACTTCTCCTGAGCGTCGTTGACCAGGCTGCTGGCTTCGATCTGCGCCTCGGCGATGATCTTGTCCTTCTGTGCCTGTCCGTCAGCGACGTGCCGGTCGTGCATCTGCTGGGCCATGGCGAGCAGGCCGGCAGCCGACTCGGCTGAAGCGGTAGCGGCGGCAGGCGCGGCAGCAGCCGGAGCGGCAGCTGCCGGGGCAGCCTGCTGGGCGTCCTTCTTCTTGCGCTCTTCGGCCGCCTTGGCTTCCGCTTCGGCCTTCTCGCGGGCTTCGTCTTTGTCGGACTTGACGGGCGCGGGGACCTTTTCAACTACGGGCGCGGCAACGGTGCTTGCCGGAACGCTGGAACCGGCTTCGGCGAGCTTCTTGCGAAGTTCGTCGTTTTCCTGGTTCAGGCGGCGGAGCTCGACGACGATCTCGTCCAGGAAGTCATCAACCTCGTCCTGGTCGTAGCCTTCGCGGAACTTGGTCGGCTGAAAGCGCTTGTTGACAACGTCTTCTGGCGTCAAAGCCATCTGGTCACCTCACTGGTCTGGTTAGTCAGTAGGCCTTCCGGCCGTCAAAACTACGGTACCTAAATTTGGTCTTGTTCCTCTAATTCAACACTGCGGTGTCAAACACGAGTTTTTCTTCGCATGACATTCGTGGTTCCCGGCGGGTCCCATCCCTGCACTGCTGGTCTAGCGGATAAATCAGGCGAGGCCCCTGGTGATCCCCATGGCGATGCTCACGCCAATGAACAGGACCAGGAAGCCCAGATCCAGGGAAATGCCGCCAAGGCGCAGCGGCGGGATCAGCCGCCGCAGTCCGTTCAGCGGCGGATCCGTGATGGAGTACACGGTGTGCGCCACCACCAGGGCTGCGCCGCGGGGGCGCCATTCCCGGGCAAACATCTGGACCCAGTCGAAGACCAGGCGAATTATCAGTGCGACAAAGAACAACAAAAGCGCGAGATAGACAAGCCCGAAAACAATTCCCATGACTTACTTCATATCTCCATGTCCCTTGTGGATACCGCGGCGTCCCTTGCGATGTGTCTTGTCTATTTCAGCACAGATGCCAGGCAGGTGTGTCCCTGCCTGGCATCTGCTTCAGCCTGCTGCTCAGCTTTGGTTGAAGAAGCTGGCTTGGGTTTCACTGGCCTTTTTGTCATCGCCGATGACCTCCACGTATGACGGCGAGAGCAGGAAAACCTTGTTGGTCACCCGCTCAATGCTGCCGCGGAGGCCAAAAACCAGGCCGGCAGAGAAATCAACCAGGCGTTTGGCGTCGGCCTCACCCATGTCCGTAACGTTCATGATGACGGGGATGCCGTCACGGAAGCTCTCGCCGATGAGTTTGGCATCGTTGTACGAACGCGGGTGGATAGTGGTGATCTGGCGGAGACCGGTGGCCTCCTCGCGGCTCGAGGCCGCGCGCTTGATGGGGGTCACTGGAGCGCGGTATTCCTCTTCGGGGGTGTAGGACGATTCACGGCTGACCTCGCGGACGGGTGCAGGGGCACGGCGCTCCTCGCGGTCGGCTTCCATCGTTTCGTCCTCATCCTTACGTGCGGTCTGTTGCTCGGACTCGTAGTGTTCATCGCCGTCGGCGAGCCCAAGATAGATCATTGTCTTGCGCAGAGCGCCGGCCATGGTCGACTCCTAATCGTGTCCGTAAGCGGGCCACCCAATGACTTGACAGCACTGGAGTCCCCCGCCCATCACTTCCAATAGCACCGACGCTACCCCACGGCGGGACGCGATCCGAGAATATCGGAGCCGATTCGCAGGTGTGTCGCTCCGAACGCGATGGCCGCTTCCAGGTCCTGGCTCATTCCGGCGGAAATCGCCGTGGCGCCAGGATGCTCCGCCACCAGCCCGGCCGAGACCCGGGCGAGTTTTTCAAAAGCGGCTTCCGGCGGGGCGCCCAGTGGGGCCACTGCCATCACCCCTGCCAGCTCCAGGCCGGCCGAGGTTGCTATCCGTTCAGCAAGGGGCAGCACTTCTTCGGGGACCACGCCGCCGCGGTGCGCTCCGGCGTCGTCCTCCAGGCTGACCTGGATGAAGCAGTCCAGCGGCGCCCGCCCAGTGTTGTCTCGCTCGGCCTGCGCGGCTTTGGCCAGCGCGTCCACGAGCTGGGGCCGGTCAACGGAGTGCACGGCGGCGGCGTACCGGAGTACGGATTTGGCCTTTTTGCTTTGCAGCTGGCCCACAAAGTGCCAGGCCAGGCCACAGTCCGCCAGCTCGAGTGCCTTCGCTGATGCCTCCTGGTCGCGGTTCTCCCCGACATCGGTGACACCCAGCGTTGCGAGCCGTTTGATGTCCTCTGCGGGGTGGAACTTGGTCACCACTATCAGGGTGGGCAGGTTTCCTTCGCGGCCTGCCGCGCCTGCCGCCGTGGCGATGCGCCGCCGGACGGCGGCCAGCCGTTGTGCCAGTTCCAGGGAGCGCGCGTCACCGCCGGGGGCGGCCTCAGTCATGGCACCACACCAGGCCGGCGAAGCGCCCGGTGTCGCTGTTGCGCCGGTACGAAAAGAGGGATGGCGTTTCCAGGGTGCAGGGCCCGCTGTATTCCACGGTGACACCTGCCTCTGCCAGTTGGCTGCGGGCACCGGCCGGGAGGTCCAGCCCGGGGGTGCCCCACGAGGTGGTGCTTCGTGACGCCGGAACGGCGGCGGCCACCTCGGCCTGCAGCCCGGCAGGTACCTCGTAACAGCTGCCGCAGATGGAAGGACCCAGCCACGCGCGGATGCCGCCGGCGCCGAGGGCCTTCATGCTGTCCACGGCGGCCGGAATAACGCCGTTGGCAATGCCGGGACGGCCCGCATGCACGGCCGCCAGGACAGGCCCGTCCGGCGACTCGCCGGCGAGCACCACGGGGATGCAGTCCGCCACCATCACGGCAAGCGGGACGCCGCGGGAGACCATGGCGTCGGCCTCGGGAGCCGGGCTGTCCTGGCCCATGACCGCCACGGCGTTGCCGTGCACCTGGTTCATGAACCGCAGGCCCTGCGGCGCGACGCCAATGGCCCGTTCCAGGTCCGCGCGGCGCCGGCCTACCTCGTCGGGATCGTCACCCACGTGCAGGGCCAGGTTTCCGGCCTCCACGTCAGTGAAGGCGACAGATATGCCAGGCTGGATGCGGGCGCGCCAGTGGAACAAGCCGGAGCCTACTTCAGGAAGTCGGGGACATCCAGGTCATCCGACTGGCTGCCGGTGAGGTCCGGCTCCACTACGGAGGGGAGGTCGACGTCGAAGCCCGAGTCGGCCGGGACCGCAGACGGCCGCTGCTGGCCCCAGTTGCTGAGCCCTGCGGCGCCAACGCCGGCGTGGATGGGCTGGACGCTGGCCTGGTGGCTGCCGGCGGACGGTGCCTGGGCAGGCGCCGGAGCGGTGGCGGGCGCCGCCGGGCGCTGCGGGGCCGCTGCGGGCTGGGACTGGTCCATCGAGGGCGAGGTGGCCTTGACGTCGTCGAACCCGGCGGCAATGACGGTCACCCGGGCTTCGTCGCCGAGGGCGTCGTCGATGACGGCACCGAAGATGATGTTGGCCTCCGGGTGCGCCACCTCCTGGACCAGGCGCGCAGCTTCGTTGATCTCGAACAGGCCAAGGTCTGAACCACCCTGGATGGACAGCAGCACGCCGTGCGCACCATCGATGGAGGCTTCCAGCAGCGGCGAGGCGATGGCGAGCTCGGCGGCCTTGACGGCACGGTCTTCGCCGCGGGCGGAGCCGATACCCATCAGCGCGGAACCGGCGCCCTGCATAACCGACTTGACGTCCGCGAAGTCAAGGTTGATCAGGCCGGGGGTGGTGATGAGGTCGGTAATGCCCTGGACGCCGGAGAGCAGCACCTGATCAGCGGAACGGAAGGCATCCAGTACCGAGACGTTGCGGTCGCTGATGGACAGGAGGCGGTCGTTGGGGATCACGATGAGGGTGTCCACCTCGTCGCGCAGGGCGTCGATGCCGGCTTCGGCGGAACCGGCACGGCGGCGGCCTTCAAAGGTGAACGGGCGCGTGACAACACCGATTGTCAGGGCGCCAAGGGAACGTGCGATGCGGGCGACCACGGGAGCGCCGCCGGTGCCGGTTCCGCCGCCTTCACCGGCGGTGACGAACACCATGTCCGCGCCGCGCAGGACTTCCTCGATCTCGTCCGCGTGGTCTTCGGCAGCCTGCTTGCCCACCTCGGGATTCGCACCCGCCCCCAGGCCACGGGTCAGTTCGCGTCCCACGTCAAGCTTGACGTCGGCGTCACTCATCAGCAGGGCCTGGGCGTCGGTGTTGATGGCGATGAATTCAACACCTCGGAGGCCGACCTCGATCATGCGGTTGACTGCGTTCACGCCACCGCCGCCGATGCCGACGACTTTGATGACGGCCAAGTAATTCTGCGGAGCTGCCACGTTACGTGTCCCTTGTTCGTGTCTTATTGCTAAATCTGATGAAGAGCTTAATGCCTGGAACCTTAACCTTCGAGTTGAAGGTTATAGTTATGTCAAGTAACTCATGTCTGTGACGGTATTTCCTCTGGTTCACACATTCAATAACCGGCTCCGCGTGTCGGATTAATACCGGAAAGAAAGCATGTCAGCGGGTCACCGGATGCCGGGGCACACTTACGTCGTACACCTTAACCGGGTTCTTCGGATCCATCGGAACCTTGAGCAGGGCGGCCAGCACTTTGGCCTTGAGTTCCTTCTCGCCGGCGTTGCCCCAGATGATGGTCTGGCCGTCAACCAGCTTGAGTTCCACCGCATCCACGGACTGGGCCGACGCATTCGAAAGCTTGGCCAGCACATCCGGCGGCAAGGCGCCCAGCACCTCGGCCGTGGCCCGGAAGAGGTCCTTACCGATGGTACCGGCACCGCCGTCGATGACTGGCAATGAGACGGATGCCGGATCGGCTGTTGACGCCAGCTGGATGCCGTCCACGTCAACCAGCTGATACTGCTCCCCCTGTTTGACCAGCGCCACCGGCACGCGTTCCCGGACGGCAACCGCCAGGCCCGACGGCGGACGTGCCTCTGCGGACACGGACTTCACCTGGACCAGCGGCTCGAGGAGGCGCCCTACCTCCTCGTCGGTGATCTGCGGCAGAGGTCTGTTGCGCAGCGGTTCCAGCGCGGCCTCCACCTGGGCAGGTGTCAGCAGGTGCGTTCCGGACACCGAGATGGTTCGTACGGCCAAAGCAGGGGAAAAGACCGCAACGGCAAGGAGCCCGGCCACGATGGCAACCAGCGTGAGGGCCACCGCCAGGATGTTCCTCTTCCGGCGCTTCCCCTTGGGCTCGGGGAAGGCCAGGACCTTCCCGGCACTGTCGGACCCCTGCGTGGTCCCGCCCGGGTTTTCCTTGGCGGGCCCGCCATTCTTTGGCCCGTCCTTCTTCAGTCCGTCCTTCTTCAGTCCGTCCCTTGTCAGTCCGGCGAAGGTGGCTTTGCGGGCTTTTCGGGCCGGCTGCGGGGCGGGCTCCGGCACGGAACGCGAGGCCGAAATCACGTCCTGGCTGCCGCCGGCGTCGGGGCCCGCCTGTCCGGGCCGGGCCTCGGGGTTCCCCGGCCGCCGCCCTGTGGACGTGTAGGTGGGGCGGCGGGAACTAGCCACGCAGGGCCTCTACGATCTGCGGCCCGTAGGCGGTGACGTCACCCGCGCCGGCGGTGAGGATGATGTCACCCTCGGCAGCGGCGCCGGCGAGTGCCGCCACGGCGTCGGAGGCGGGGACCAGCCGCCCGCCGTCGGACAGGTGGTCTGCGATGAGCTGGCTGGTGACGCCGGGAATCGGATCCTCGCGCGCGGGATAAATATCCAGCACCCAGGCAGTATCGGCAAGGTTGAGCGCCTCGGCGAACTCCCTGGCGAATTCCCGCGTGCGCGAAAACAGGTGCGGCTGGAAGAGCACATGGACCTTGTTGTCTCCGGCCACCGACCGGGCCGCGGCAAGGGCCGCCCGTACTTCGGTGGGATGGTGGGCGTAGTCGTCGAAGACGCGCACGCCCCGTGCCTGCCCTTTCAGTTCGAAGCGCCGCGCGGCCCCGGAGAACTGCGCCAGGGCCCCGGCCGCGACGGCCGGCTCCACACCCAGCTCACGTGCCACGGCAAAAGCGGCAGCCGCGTTCAGGGCGTTATGCCGGCCAGGCACCTGCAGCTCAAGCGGGAACCGGCCGTCCGGGGTAGCCACCGCCACGTCCCCCGGGCCGCCGTCGTGCAGCACCAGCCCGGCCTCTTCGCCCGTTCCGTAGAGGACCACGCGGGTATTGCCGCGCTCCTGCGTCCGCCGCGCCAACGCCAGGGCGCCGGGGTCGTCGGCACAGGCGATCAGCACGCCGTCGGCAGGCAGCAGGCGGGTGAAGCGGTCAAAGGATTCGTAGACGGCCTCCGCGGTGCCGTAGTAGTCCAGGTGGTCGGGCTCCACATTGGTGACTACCGCGATGTTCGGCCGGTAGTTCAGGAAGGACCCGTCGGATTCGTCCGCCTCGGCCACAAAAATCCCGGACGTGCCGTGGGCGGCGTTGACGCCCAGCGCCGGGACGTTGGCGCCGATAGCAAAGGAGGGATCGAGGCCGGCGCCCTGCAGCAGGACAGCCACCATGGAGGTGGTGGTGGACTTGCCGTGGGTTCCGGCTACGGTGACCACCAGGTCCTCCCCCATCGTGGCCGCGAGGGCCTGGGAGCGGTGCAGCACCGGCAGGCCTGCTTCCCTGGCTGCCGCCAGCTCCGGGTTGTCGGCGCGGATAGCGGAACCGGCCACCACGGTCTGGGCATCTGCCAGGTTGGCAGCGTCATATCCGACGGCGATCCGCGCACCCGCCGCGGCGAGGTCCGCCATCACGGGCAGGTCCTTGGCATCAGAGCCGCTGACGGGAACGCCACGCGCCACCATGATCCTGGCGACGGCGGACATGCCCACGCCGCCGACCCCAACAAAGTGGACCTTCCCCAGCGAGGCCAGGGCGGGGGTGCTGACAGGACTCATGCGGGTACCGCTTCCAGGACAAGACCAGCCATGCGCTGGTCGGCGTTTCGAATTCCGAGCCGGTAGGAATTGGCTGCCATGGTGGCGAGCCGGGACTCATCGGTGACAAGCGGGATGAGCTCCCGGCCCACCCACTCGGGCGTGAAGCCGCGGTCAGACACCAGCATGGCGCCCCCGGCGGCCACCAGTCCGGCAGCGTTCAGCGCCTGTTCGCCGTTGCCGATGGGCAGGGGCACCAGGACGGCGGGCACGCCGGCGGCGGCAACCTCGCAGACGGTGGCAGCGCCGGAGCGGGCCAGCAGGACATCCGCCGCTGCGTACGCGAGTTCCATGCCGTCGACGTATTCCACCTGCCGGTAACCATCGGCAACCAGCGGCCTGCCGCCGTCGTCCAGGAGTGATTTGCCGCGGCCGGTGACGTGCAGGGTCTGGATCCCGGCGCCGGCCAACTGCCCGAGGGCGGCGGCGATGGTCCGGTTGATGCTCTGTGCCCCTGATGACCCGCCGGTGACGATCAGGGTGGGTTTGGCGGGGTCCAATCCCAGGGTTTCGCGGGCGGACGCGCGGGCCGCGCCCCGGTCAAGGTGCGAAATTTCGGTGCGCATGGGCATGCCCACGTGCACGGCACCGCGCAGCGGGGTGGTGTCGAAGGCCACGGCCACGCGCCGGGTGAACATCGCGCCCACCCTGTTGGCTAGGCCGGGACGGGCGTTGGCCTCATGGATCACGATCGGAATGCCGCGCTTCCTGGCGGCCAGGTACATGGGTGTGCACACGTAGCCGCCCACGCCCACCAGGACATCCGCGGCGGCGTTGTCCAGGATGGCGCCGGCCTGCCGCACGGCACCGGAAAGGCGCCCCGGCAGGCGGAGGAGGTCGGCGGAAGGCTTCCGGGGGAAGGGCACGCGGTCGATCGTGGCCAGTTCAACGCCGGCAGCGGGAACCAGCCGGGTTTCCATTCCCGACGGAGTACCGACGGCGAGGAGGGCGGCGCCGGGGGCGGCATTGCGGATGGCTGCCGCAATGGCCAGGAGCGGGCTGATGTGGCCGGCGGTTCCGCCGCCCGCCAGGACGATTGATGGGTTTTGCGGGGTCATCTCGGGTCAGGCACGCTTTCTTGCAGTCTTTTGTGTGGCGGCGGAGGCCCGCGCCGGTCTGGCCTTGAACTTCAGCATCCGTTTGGGGCGGATGGCCGGGGCCATTTGCTCCCGGGCCAGGGAGAGCACCACCCCGATGGCGCAGAGCGACATCAGCAGGGCGGAGCCGCCATAGGAAATGAACGGCAGGGGCACGCCGATCACGGGCATCAGGCCAGTCACCACGGACATGTTGACCGTTGCCTGGCCCAGGAGCCACACCATGATGGTGCCGGCCAGCACGCGGTGGAACATGTCCTCCTGGGCCACCACCACACGGTAGATGGCGGCTCCCAGGATGGCGAAAAGGATCAGGACGACGACGGTTCCCACCAGGCCGAGCTCCTCGCCGATGATGGCGAAGATGAAGTCGTTGTGGGCTTCGGGGATCCAGCTGTACTTCTGCCGGCTTTGCCCCAGCCCTACCCCGAACCAGCCTCCCGAGGCCAGCCCGTACAGGCCGTTGGTGGCCTGGTAGTTGGCGTCAATGCCGTCGGCGCAGGACTCCCCCGTCCACCAGGAGGTGATGCGGCACATGCGGTTTGAACTGGTCACAGCCATAACGGCTGTTCCGGCCGCGGCCACCAGGCCTGCGATGCCGAACAGATAAAGGGGTGCCCCGGCAAAGAACAGTGCGGCTGCCGTGATCATCATGATGATCATGGCCGTTCCGAGGTCGTTTCCCACCAGGACCAGGCCAACAATGATGATGGCCATCGGGACAGCAGGAATGGCCACGTGCTGCCAGCGGCTAAGCAGCCGGCCCTTCCTGGCCAGGACAGTGGCCATCCAGAGCGCAAGTGCCAGCTTGGACGCTTCCGACGGCTGGAACGTAATGCCGCCGAGGTCGATCCAGTTTTTGTTGCCGTTGACCTCCGCGCCCACAATCTGCACCAGGCCCAGGAGGACCACTGCGGCGATGATTGCCAGCCACGCGAGCCGCTTGAGCCACACCACGTTGATCCGGGACAGGACAAACATGGTGAAGATGCCGATCGCGGCGAACACGCCCTGCTTCAGCGCATCTCCGTAGGGAGACTTTCCCGCGGCAATGGACTCCACACTGGAGGCGGAGAGGACCATCATGATCCCGATCGCGGTCAGCGCCAGGGTTGAACCCAGGATGAGGTAGTACGTGGAGCCGTTCTTGGAGGTTCCTGTTCCTTCCAGTGCCGACCAGAATTTCCGGTAGGCGGCTTTTACCCGGAGGGGGGCGGAAACCGGACGCTGCGCCGGTGCTGCCGAAGAGCCTGGGCGCGGCTTGCCCGCCTGCTGTTTATCTGGCTGGGGCCGGGTGGGCGTGCTGACCATTGTTACTCCTCGCCGGTCTGGGCCTGCCCTTCCACCAGCTCGCGGACAGCTTCGATGAAAGTGTCGCCACGGTGAGCATAGGAAGAGAACTGATCCATGGAAGCAGCTGCCGGAGCCATCAGCACAGTATCGCCGGATTCAGCGAGCTGTGCTGCTGACGCAACGGCACTGGCCATCACCGTTTCACCGGAGGAACCGGCGTGGACGGCACCAGCCGCTGCGGCAGTCTGCACCTGTTCAGTTTCGCCCGTGCCCGGGATGATCACCGGGACATCCGGCGCGTGTCGCTGGAGGGCCTGGCTGAGGGCAGAAGTGTCGCTTCCAATGAGCACCACGGCTTTGAGGCGTCGGACGTGCTCGCGGATCAGTTCGTCGTAGGTGACTCCCTTGGAGAGGCCGCCGGCAATCCAGACGACATTGCTGAAGGTGGCCAGGGAGGCGGACGCCGCATGCGGGTTGGTGGCCTTGGAATCGTTGACCCACAGCACGCCGTTGTGGCGGGCTACCGGCTGGATCCGGTGGTCGCCGGGGATGTAGTCCTGGATTCCCCTGCGAACCGCTGCTGCGTCCACGCCGTAGGCGCGCACCAGACCTGCAGCTGCCAGGGCGTTGGCCACCATGTGGCGGGGTGCGAAGGCGCCGAGGTCGCTCATGGAGGCGAGTTCCGCGGCGCTGTCCTTGCGCTCAGTGATGAACGCCCGGTCCACGAGGAGACCCTCCACCACGCCCAGCATGCTGATGGCAGGAGTGACGGTGGTGAAACCGACGGCGCGGCAGCCTTCCACGACGTCGGCGTTTTCCACCATCCGCTCGGTTTCGATCTGTTCGGCGTTGTAGATGCAGGCCTTCTGCGTCTGCTCATAGACCTTGGCCTTGTCCGCAAGGTAGGAATCGTACGAGCCGTGCCAGTCGACATGGTCCTCGGCCACATTCAGGCACACGCTGGCTACCGGCGACAGGGATTGCGCCCAGTGCAGCTGGAAGCTGGAGAGCTCGACGGCGAACACGTCGTACTCCACAGGGTCGCGGAGGGCGTCAAGGATGGGTGTGCCCACATTACCCACTGCAATGGCCTTCAGGCCGGCCGCCCGAAGCATGGACTCGGTGAGCCCAACGGTGGTGGTCTTGCCGTTCGTTCCGGTGATCGCGAGCCAGTCGGCCGTCTTGCGGCCCTCGCGGACCCGCACCCGCCAGGCGAGTTCCACATCGCCCCATACCGGGATGTGGGCCCGTGCGGCGGCGGCGAGGAGCGCCTGGTCCGGACGCCAACCCGGCGAGGTCACAATCAGTTCGGGCAGTCCGCCGTCGATCTTCGGGATGCGGGCCACCGCATCCTCCCCCAGCAGGACATCTGCCGCTCCGACGATCTTCAAGGTTTCAGCATGGGCTTTCGCCGTGCCGCTCGTGGCGGCATCAACCACCACCACTCGGGCGCCGAGTTCGATGAGGGTATCGGCGGCCGCAAAGCCGGAAACGCCGATGCCGGTCACCACAACCCGGAGCCCGGACCAGTCTGAGTCCCAGCTGACAAGGTTCTGGAGGCGGGAGGAAACGGTCACAGCAGCACCACCCATTCGGCGTAGAAAATTCCCAGTCCCACGGCCACAAAAAGCCCGCCGAGGATCCAGAAGCGGACCACCACTGTTACTTCGGCCCACCCCTGCAGTTCGAAGTGGTGCTGCAGCGGTGCCATCTTGAAGACGCGCTTACCGCCGGTGGCCTTGAAGTAACCCACCTGGATGATCACGGACAGGGTGATCAGCACGAACAGTCCGCCGATGATGCCCAGCAGCAGTTCGGTCCGGGACAGGATGGCGAAGCCTGCGATGGCGCCGCCAATGGCCAGCGATCCGGTGTCACCCATAAAGAGCTTGGCCGGCGAGGTGTTCCACCACAGGAAGCCCACCAGTGCCGCGCTCATAATGGCTGCCAGCAAGGCCAGGTCCAGGGGGTCACGGACGGAGTAGCAGCCGCTGCCGGCCTCCCGCGGCGATCCGCACGCCTGGTTGCTTTGCCAGATTCCCATCAGGGTATAGGCGCCGAAGACCATAATCGAGGCGCCCGCAGCCAGGCCATCGAGGCCGTCCGTCAGGTTGACGCCGTTCGTGGCCGCCGTAACGATCAGGTTGGACCACACCACAAAAAGAATGGTTCCCAGCACCGTCCCGCCGAAGGCAAGGTCCAGCCAGGGCAGGTCACGCACCAGGGAAATCTTGGTGGAGGCCGGCGTTGCTCCGGCCCCGTTGGGAAAGTTCAGGGCAAGCACGGCGAAGATGATGCCAACTGCGGCCTGCAGGATCAGCTTGGCCTTGGCGTTGAGCCCGAGGCTGCGCTGCCTGGAGATCTTGATGAAGTCATCAAGGAAGCCCACCAGCCCCATCCCCACCATCAGGAACAGCAGGATCAGGGCGGAGGCGGAGGGGCCCGGAGAAGCAGGATTCACCATCAGCATGATGAGGTGGGTGAGTCCGTAGCTCAGCAGTACGGCTGCCACCACTACAGTCCCGCCCATGGTGGGTGTTCCGCGCTTGGTGTGGTGCGAGGTGGGTCCGTCGTCCCTGATGAACTGGCCATAGCCCCGGCGGACCAGGAGCCGGATGAAGAGCGGAGTCCCCACCAGGGCGAATAAGAGAGCCAGGCCGGCGCCGATCAAAAGTGCAATCACAGCAGAGTGCTCCTTTCGTCGGCCGGTTGAGGGGTTTGTGGGGGTAATGCTATCCGATCGCCCAGATGGCGAAGTCCCACGCTGTTGGAGGACTTGAACAGGACCAGGTCCCCGGGTTCGAGTTCGGTGTTCAGTACGTCGTAGGCCTCATCCACGGTTTCCGCGAAGAGGCATTCATCGCCCCAGGAGCCTTCCTGGACGGCGGAGACATAGAGGGCACGGGCCTCCCGGCCCACCACCAGCAGGCGGGAAATGTTGAGCCGGACCACCTGGGTTCCAACCGTGGTGTGTTCCCGGATGGAGTCACTGCCGAGTTCGAGCATGGCGCCCAGCACCGCCCAGGTGCGGCGTCCGCGTCCCAGGTCCGCCAGCGTGCGGAGGGCGGCGCGCATGGATTCGGGATTGGCGTTGTAGGCGTCATTGATAATGGTGACGCCGTCTGCCCGTTCGGTCCGCTCCATCCGCCACCGGCTGGCGGCGGTCTGGCTGCTGAGGGAGGACGCGATGTCCTGCCCCGGGACGCCGGCGGCCCAGGCGGCTGCGGCGGCGGCCAGCAGGTTGCCCGTATGGTGCGCGCCGATGAGGCGGCTGCTCACGTGCAGGCCGCTTTCGCCATCGGGAAGCTGGAGATCGAATTCCGGGTTGCCCTCCGCGTTGGTGTCGGCGTTTAGTGCCTGCACCGCGGCATCGGCGCGGCCCTCTGCAGAGAACCCGAGTACCTTGGCCCGGGTGCGTGTGCGCATGGCCGCCACGCGGTCGTCGTCGAGGTTGATGATGGCAGTGCCGGCAGGAGCAATCGCTTCGACCAGCTCACCCTTTGCCAGGGCGATGTTCTCCACTCCCCCGAACTCGCCGGCATGCGCGGTTCCCACGGCCAAGACCACCCCGATGTCCGGTTTGACCATGTCTGCCAGGTAACGGATGTGCCCGATTCCGGTGGCGCCCATCTCAATCACGAGATAACGCGTATCGGTGCCCGCCCGGAAGACGGTGAGCGGAACTCCGATTTCGCCGTTGTAGGAACCCTGCGGCGCCACGGTGTTTCCCTGCGTGGACAGGATTCCGGCGAGGAGGTCCTTGGTGGTGGTTTTTCCCGCCGAGCCGGTGATTCCCACTACCGTCAGTTCGCTGCCCTGCCCGGCGCGGGCCTTACGGATCCGGCGCACAGCCTCTGCAGCCAGGGCCCCCATCGCCAGCACGGCATCCGGAACCAGGACGGAGGGGTAGCTTGTCCCGTCCGCGGCGGCGACAGGTCGCTCCACCAGGGCCAGGCTTGCACCGGCTGAAAACGCGGCGGCCACAAAATCGTGGCCGTCAGCGTACTCGCCGGGCTTTGCGACGTAAAGGGAACCGGGCGCGGCGTCGCGGGAGTCCGTCACCACCGACAGAGGCGTGATCCCGGGATCGGCGTCCAGGCGCCCGTTAGTGATTTCGGCGATCTCCGCCGCAGTAAAAGCAATCATCTCGGTCTAGGACTCTATCCGGTCGTCTTGGAGAACGTTGAATCCCCTGGCTGTCAAGGCGCTGCGCAGCTCCACCCTGTCGTCCAGGGCAAGGTTGACGCCTTTCACTTCCTGCCACACCTCATGGCCGCGGCCGGCCACCAGGATGGTGTCCTGCGGGCGGGCCAGTTCCACGGCGCGGCGGATGGCGTCAGCGCGCGGGAAGACCTCCAGGACCTGGCAGGGCAGGGAGTCCTTTTCCCGCGCTTCCCGGGCTCCGGCGAGGACATCGGCACGAATTGCGGCCGGATCTTCGTCGTGGGGGTCGTCATCGGTGATGATGACGGTGTCGGCGAGGCGGGCGGCGATGGCACCCATGGCCGGGCGTTTCCCCTGGTCACGCTGGCCTGTGGCGCCAAACACCACGATAAGGTTGGCGTCGTCCGCCGGGGACCGTACGGCCTCCAGGGCCCTGGCCAAGGCGTCGGTGTTGTGGGCAAAGTCAACGATGGCGGCAGGTTCCGTGGACACCAGCTGCATGCGTCCTGGGACCGCCACGGTGAAGGGATCGGACTCATCAAGAGCCGCCTGCAGCGTCGCGCTGTCCACTCCTGCCGCGGCCACCATGACTGCCGCAAGCGCCGCGTTGGCCACGTTGAAGCTGCCCGGCAGCCCGGTGTGCACGTTAAGCTGCGTCCCGTCCGGTCCGCTCAGGGTGAACTCCGTCCCGAGCCCGCGGGGAGCCGTTCCCGTGACGGTCCAGTCGGCTGCCGCTCCGGCGGTGCTGAGGCTGGTGACCGGCACTGTGGCGCTGCCGGCAAGCCGCCGGCCCCATTCGTCGTCGACCGTTACCACTGCCGCGCGGGCGCGGCGCGGAGTAAAAAGCTCAGCTTTGGTGTCGAAGTAGTCCTCCATGGTGAGGTGCAGGTCCAGATGGTCCTGGGTGAGGTTGGTGAAGCCGGCAACATCGAACAGCACCCCGTCCACCCGCTGGAAGGAGATGGCGTGGGAGGAAACTTCCATCGCAGCGGCCGCCAGCCCCCTTTCGCGCATGAGGGCGAGCAGTGCGTGCACATCGGTGGATTCCGGGGTGGTGAGGAGGCTGGGAATCGGGTCCCCGCCAGCGTGGATCTCGATGGTGCCGATCAGGCCGGTACTGCGGCCGAGGGCGCGCAGCAGGGAGTTGATGAAGTAGGTGGTGGTGGTCTTCCCGTTGGTGCCCGTGACGCCGAATAACTGCGGCTGGCCGGAACCCGGCTGGCTGCGATAGATCACCGCGGACAGCGGGCCCACCACGTTCCGTGGCGACTCCACGATCACCACGGGTACGGGCGTGTCAGCGGACAACGCCAGCAGCCTGGCACCGGCTTCGTCGGTGAGAACCGCAACGGCTCCTGCTTCGATGGCCTGCGGCACGAAATCGGCCCCGTGCCGGCTGGCTCCGGGCAGTGCGACGTACAGGTCCCCCGGCTCCACGGTCCGCGAGTTCAATGAAATCCCGGTGACTTCCACTTCAGCTGCGGGGCCGGGCACCGCAACGTCCATGGCTTCGCCGATGCTTGCCAGCCGCACCGGTTCGACGTTTGAGGGGCGGAAGCGCCCCTGGCCGGCGGGTCCCTCCGGGACGGCGCGGTTATCCGGCGAGTTGATCTCTGACAAGGAATCTCCGATGGTGCTAGTGGATCATGCCCGGCGTGGGTGGGCCGGTGGTGATGCTCTGGGCGGGACTGCTACTTGGCGAACTGGGGCAGCCGGGCCGGTTCACCCGTGGACGGCTGGACGTTGTACGTCCGCAGCGCCTGGCTCATGACCGACCGGAAGACCGGCCCGTTGGTAATCCCGTAGATGCTGCCTTTGGGCCGCTGGAGTACCACCTCCACAATAAACCGCGGATCATCCATCGGTGCCATCCCCACCATGGAGGCGGTGTACCCGCAGAAACCGGACTTGCCGTCGTCGCAGGGCGATTCCGAGGTGCCCGTCTTTGCCCCGACCCGGTAGCCGTCGATTCCGGCGTCCTTGATCTGGCCTTCGGTTACGGCGCTTTCCAGGATGTCCTGGACCTGCTGGGCCGTGTTCTCCGAGACAATCTGCCGTGCCTCGGCGGCGGGTACCTTCTCCTCTGTTCCGTCGGCGGAAATATAGGAGTCGATAAGCCGCGGCTGGAGCATGACGCCGTTGTTGGCAATGGACTGGAACGCCCGCACCGTCTGGAGGGTGGACTGGGAGACGCCCTGCCCGAACAGCACGGTGTATTCCTGCCGCCCGTCCCACTGCTCCCACGGCGTGAGGATGCCGGACGCCGGGGCGGGGAGTCCAATGTCCGGAGCGTCGCCGATACCAAACTTCTGGAGCCAGTTGTACCGTTGTTCCTTGCTGAGGCGCTGCCCCGCCATCACGGTACCGGTGTTCATGGAGTAGCCAAGGATGCCCGCCAAGGTGCGCTCCTCGGTCCCATGGGCAAATGAATCGCTGAACGTTTGACCGTCCACTGTGTAGGACGGCGGAAGGGTAAAGGTATCCAGGGGCGTGGCCTTCCCCTCATCGATCAGCGCGGCCGCCGTGATCATTTTTTCAACCGAACCGGGTTCATAGGCAGCGGTGATGGCGCGGACGCCGCGGTCCTTGGCGGCCACGCGGCCGGGATCGTTGGGATCGGGAGCATTGGTATCGGCCATGGCCACCAGGTTCCCGGTTTTGACGTCCATCACGATGATGACACCCCATTCCGCACCCAGCTTGTCTGACTGGCTTTGGATGGCCTGTTGGGCGAAATACTGCAGGTCCGAATTGATGGTGAGCTTGACGTCCTTGCCGTCCGCCGGCGGCGTCAGCTCATCCATGCCCACCGGGATCCGCAGGCCGTCGGCACCGATCTCGAACAGGCGTTTGCCGTCCGTGCCCTTCAGCTGTCCGTCCTGGGTCTGCTCGATGCCTGCCAGGCCGGTGGTGCCGTCCTGCAGGAAGCCGATGATGCCGCCCGCCACGGAACCGTTGGGATAGACCCGCTTGCTGACACCTTCGGTGACGATGCCCGGGATCTGGAGCTTGGAGATGCGGTCCTCAACGTCGGGCTTCACATCCTTGGCCACAATGTAATAGGGCTGCTTGCCGGTGACGGCATCGCGGATGGCATCCTTCTGCATGCCGAGCGCCGCGCCGAGCTCTGTCAGCCCCTGGTCCCGGCTGACGTCCACCAGTTTCTCCTTGCCGTCCACCGTCTCCAGGCGCTTGAACGTCTCGGTTTTGGTGTTGACCCGCTGGTCCACCACAACGTTGTAGCGGATCACACTGTTGGCCAGGACCGTGCCGGTGGAGTCCACGATGCTGCCCCGCTCGGCGGGAAGCACAGTCTGCTTCATCCTGCTGTTGAGGGCCGCTTCGGCCATTCCCCCGACGTCGAGCCCCTGGACCAGGAAGAGTTTCCCGCCCACCACCAGCAAGAGCGTGAGCATGATTCCCAGGCCGAGCCGGAGGCGTTTGGTGGCGTTGGGCACCTTGCTGCTTCTTGCCTTACCGGTCCTCTGCGCCACCGTGATATTCCTTGCTGCTCGACCTTGTTGCCTGTCAGACCTGCCGTGTTACTGCCCGGGAACCTTCTGCTCCGGAGCGGGAACCGATCCACCGTGGAGTTCAACGGGGGGCACCGCCGGGGCTGCGGGTGCCTGGGCCGGCGTTGCTGCCGGCGCAGCGCCGGCAGTGGTGCCTGTTGTGGCACCGGGGGCTGCAGCGGCCGGAGCCGGTGCCGGTGCCCGTTCTACAGGTTTCTGTGCTTCCAGGGGGTCGCCCTTGCTTGGCGGCGGAACCACAGTCAGCTGTCCGGCGACTGCCGGCGCCGGGATCACGGCTCCGACGGCACCATCCTTGACAGCCGGCGTGGCTTTCCCGGTCACCGAGAGGGTAGACAAGTCAATCTGGCCCTTCACGGTGGAAGGGACCATCCCCAGTTTCGTCGCCTGCGCGGCAAGATTCTGCGGTGCTTCGAAGTTCTGGACCTGCTGGGTGAGGTCCTGGTTCTGTTTCGTCAGCGTGCTCTGCGTGGCGCGCAATTCCACCAGCTGGTACTGGGCGGTGGAAACCGAGATGTTCAGCACCAGGACGGCGATCAGGGCCAGGGCCAGCATGCCGAAGCACAGCACAACAAAAGGCGCCCGCCGCTTGCGGGGAACCGTCCGGACTACGGAGAGGGGCGTCCGGCTCCTGCGCGGCGCCTCAGGCGAACCTGCGGGGAGCTGCTTCGCCGCCGCGCCTGAGACGACGGGAAAGTTCTTCACGGCAGCGGTGCTCATTCAGCTCTCCTGGCTCGGATTCGTTCCACAGCGCGGAGCCTTGCTGAGGCGGCGCGGGGGTTTTCTGCGATTTCGACGGCGGTTGGCACCTCGGTGCCTTTGGTCAGGGTCTTCAGTTCGGGTTTGTGTTCTTCCAGCTCCACCGGGAAGCCCAGAGGAGCCGAGGATTTCGAGCGGGCCTGGAAGACGCCCTTGACGATCTTGTCCTCGAGGGAGTGGTACGACATGACCACGATGCGGCCCCCCAGTGCCATGGCGTCCACCGCGGCGGGTACCGCCCGTTCCAGCACCTCGAGTTCCTCGTTGACCTCGATCCTCAGAGCCTGGAACGTCCTCTTGGCCGGGTGTCCGCCGGACTTGGCAGCGCCGGCCGGAACGACGGAGCGGATCTGCTCCACGAGTTCGCCGGTGGTGGTGAATGGCTTGGCGGCCCTGGCAGCCACGATCCGGTTGGCGATCCGGCCGGCGAACTTTTCCTCGCCCCATTTACGGATTATCCGGACCAGTTCCTCTTCGCTGTAGTTGTTCACCACGTCCGCAGCTGTCTGCCCGCGGCTGGTGTCCATCCGCATATCCAGCGGAGCGTCAAAGGAGTAGGCGAAGCCGCGTTCACGCTCATCGAGCTGGAGGGAGGAAACGCCGAGGTCCATCAGGATTCCGTGCACTTCGGGAACGCCGAGGTCAGCCAGGACGTCTTCGATTTCGTCGTAGACGGCGTGCACAAGGTCTGTGCGCGCTTCGAAGGGCGCCAGCCGTTCTCCGGCCAGGGCAAGGGCTTCTTCATCACGGTCGATACCGATCAGGTGCAAGTCGGGGAAGCGCTGCAGCATGGCCTCGGAGTGGCCACCCATACCGAGCGTGGCATCGATGGCCACGGGGGTTTCGCCGCGGCCCCTGGCCGCTTCGAATCCGGGCGCCAACAAATTGATGCACCGGTCCCGAAGGACCGGTACATGGCGTTCGGACGTGGGCTTCGGTTGATCGTTCATGCCTCGTCCTTTCTCGCCGTCGCTGTCACCTGGATGCTTCTTGGCCCGGATCCCCATCCGCGCCTACCGTCCTGCCCGCCTGGCTCCGGGGAAGTTGAGCCAGGTTGGACGGCCGGTGGGCCGGCTGGAGATCCCAACCAAGAAGTTGTCCGCTGTCCTGCTCCGGTCACAAAATGCCCGGAATGGGGTCATCGGTTTCAGAGAAGGCCGTTTCCTTCTCTGCGAGGTATTCATTCCAGGCCTGGGCGTCCCAGATCTCGGCGCGGGTTCCGGCACCAATCACGGCCAGCTCCCTCCCGAGTCCTGCGTATTCCCGGAGCGCTGGCGGAATCGTCACGCGCCCCTGCTTGTCAGGTACCTCGTCCGAGGCTCCAGAGAGAAAGACGCGGATGTAGTCCCGCGCCTGTTTCGAGGAGATTGGCGCCTCCCGCATTTGCTCGTGGACCCGGGCAAATTCCTTCTCGCTGAAGACGTAGATGCAACGTTCCTGGCCCCTGGTAAGGACCAGTCCGCTGGCAAGTTCCTCCCGGAACTTCGCGGGGAGAATGATCCGGCCCTTTTCATCCAGACGCGGCGAGTGAGTGCCCAGAAACACTGGCCCACCGCCTGTCCGATGTCAGGAACTGCACATCCCCTATGTTGCAACCACCCTCTTATGTCCTCCACATTACTCCACTTTCCCCCACAGTCAACGCAAATTGGCGCCGGCGGCGGTCAAACTTTGGGAAAGAAGGCGCGAATTCGCGCGGAATTGCACTGGTGGTGGGAAGTGGAGGACTTTCCCGGCGCAAGGTCGGAATTACCCGCCGCGCGGGCCGTCCAGCCGCCGGATCTTGTCGCAGCCAGGCGGCCAGGTCCTCAAAGGACCTGAATTAAACGCAAAAGACCCGCCGAAGCGGGTACTTTTGCTGCTCTCTCCCAATTCGGGGGAGCAAAGTGGTGGATCGGGGGCGCCCGGGTCAGCAGGCAGGGCGACTCAGGATTCTCCCCTGCGCCTCTCGTCCCAACGTTCCTCGAGACTGCTCATAAACGAACTGCGCTGCTTACCGGCCTTGCCCGTGCCGGACTTCGAGCCCTTGCCGGACGAACTGCTGCGCATGGTGGCGAAATACACGCCGCCGCCCATCACAACAAAACCAAGGACACCGACGAAGATGCTTTGGAGGGTGACGCCGACGAGTAACAGGAAGACGCCGGCAAGCGCACCAAGAACGCCGATCACGACGTGTCTTGTCGACCACGAACGCCCGGGGTCCGACCCCATGGAATTCGCGAACTTTGGATCATCCTCGTGAAGCTGCTTCTCCAGCTGCTCCAGCAGCTTCTGCTCGTGCTCCGACAGCGGCATCACGACCTCCTTTTGTAGGCCAACGTCCGGGCTGGTCCCAGCCATTCTTCTGCACCAATAACGTCTGGTATGCCCTGGTGGTTCCCGTACCCGCCGGCTGTGGCGGTAAACGAAAACCGGGCATGCAGACCGGTGCGGAAGCATGTCCAGGAGAGCCTGGCAGTAAGTCCAGTCACTCACAAACTTTGTATTTATAAGGATAGTTTGTTGAGGGCCGTTCTGAAAGACGGCAATGACTTTCGCCGGCACTCCAGGGAGCTTATTCCGGGCGCTTATCCAGCCCGTTCATCAGGTCCGCTCCCCGGGTCCAGGAGACGGGCAGGAAGAACGGATTTATTGCCGAATTTGCGTGCTACCTGGTCAAGGGCCTGCTCGGCCGCCCGCCAGTTGTCATCCCGCCGGTCAATACTGAGCTGGAGCGAGGTGGTGGCCGCGTCTTCGAGCTGTTCGGCCCGCACGCCCACCAGCCTCACCGTCATTGGCCGGTCCACCGAGCCCAGGAGCTGCAGCGCGACTCCATAGATGAGCTGGGCGCTGTCCACGGGTGTCTGGACCGTGCGGCTGCGGGTGATGGTGGAAAAATCGGCGAAGCGCAGCTTCAGCGCGATGGTCCGGGCCACCATTCCCGAACTGCGCAGGCGCCCGGCCGTCCGGTGCGCGAGGCGGAGCAGTTCCCGGTGAAGGAGGGCGTCGTCCGCTGTATCCACGGCAAACGTTTCTTCGGCACCGATGCTTTTTTCCAGCCGGACGGGCGTTACGGGACGCGGGTCCTGTCCCCAGGCCAGCTGATGGACATGCACTCCTGTGGCGCCCAGCATCTTCCGAAGCGACGAGACCGGCGTGGCTGCCACGTCGGCGACGGTCCGGATGCCCATCCGTGCAAGGACCTCTGCGGTTTTGGCGCCTATGCCCCAGAGTGCGCCTACCGGCAGGCTGTGCAGGTAGGGCACCGTTTGATCGGGGCCGATGAGGAGCAGTCCGTCCGGCTTACAGCGGGTGGAGGCGATTTTGGCTACGAACTTTGTCTCCGCTATCCCCACCGAGGCGGTAATCCCCAGCTCCGCAGCCACCCTGCTGCGGATCAGCTCGCCAATGGCCCGGGGTGGACCCAGCCGGCGGATGGCACCGGTCACATCAAGGAACGCCTCGTCCACGCTGAGCGGCTCCACGAGTTCGGTCACGGATTCGAAGATTGCCATCAACTCCGCCGAGACCTCGTAGTACACGTTGTGCCGCGGCTCGATGATCACCGCCTGCGGGCACATCCGCATTGCCACAGCCATGGGCATGGCTGACTTCACGCCAAAAGCCCTGGCCTCATAGGAGCCCGAGAGGACCACTGAACGTTCAGCCGGAAAGCCAACGATGACCGGCTTACCGCGAAGCTCGGGCCTCGTGCGCAGTTCCACGGAGACGAAAAAGGCGTCCATGTCCACGTGCATGATGCACTTGCGCCGGCGGGCCCGGAGACCTGCTCCGGCCGGCTCGTTCGTCCCAACAGGTCCCACGGCTGCAATCCTATCGCTTTGTACTGACTAAACTGGAGGCTGAATCCGGCATCAACACCAGGAGGAAAGTCCCTGTGACGGTCATTGGAAACCTCAAGCCAGCAGCCCTGGCCGCTTTTGCTGCTGCGGCAGCACTGGCCCTCGCTGCCTGCAGCCCAACACCGTCAGGAACGCCTGGTCCCACCGCCTCCGCTTCCTCGCCCGGAACAGTCCAGTTGGCCACCACAGCCTCCGCCAGCCCCTCCGCTTCACCTAACACGTCCGCCACGGTAGGCGCCGTCGTCGAAGGCTTCCCCCAGCAACTTCTGCCCCTCATGCCGGGCGCAAGTGTGGTGTCCAGCAGCTTGGACAAGGCGTCAACGCCTGCCACCGCGGCCCTGGTTGCCACCGTCACCGCGCCCACTGCCGCCGTCCTGGACTTCTACACCAAGGAACTTGAGGCACGGGGATTCAAAGCTGTTCCGGGTGAGGCAGTGGGGGCTGTGGCCTCGAAGGATTTTGTCCGGGGGGACAACGAGACGGTCAACCTGTCCGCTGTGGAAGCGGCGGGCATTGTGACTTTTACCATCGGCGCCAACGTGGCAGCTGAGTCAGCCAAGTGACGGCGGAGCAGCTAAGGAACGAACAGGCCGCCTTCGTGGCGTCGGTAGCCGGCGAACTGACCGATTTCCTCACTTCCCGGCAGTCCGTTATGTCCGCGATCTCCCCGGACATTGAACCGCTCATGGGTTCCATCTCCAACCTGGTCACTGGCGGCAAGCGCCTCAGGGCGCTGATGTGCTACTGGGGCTGGCGGGGCGCGGGGGGCGGGTCCGGCGCGCAGCAGGTGGTGACGGCGGGAGCAGCCCTGGAACTGTTCCAGGCCGCCGCGCTGATCCATGACGACATCATTGACCGGTCGGACACCCGTCGGGGCGGCCCCAGTGTCCACCGCCGCTTCAGCCAACTGCACGGTACCCACGGCTGGGCCCTGGACAGTGAGCGGTTCGGGCAGGCAGCGGCGATTCTCACCGGTGACCTCTGCCTGTCGTTCAGCGAAGAGGCCTTCACGGATATAGGCGAGCGTGCTGCAGCAGGGAGCCGGGCGCGGCTGATCTTCAACCTCATGCGGGCGGAGGTCATGGCGGGTCAGTACCTGGACATCCTGGAAGAAGTTGCCGGGCCGGTCCGCGACCGTGCCGGTGCCGTCAGCAGGGCCCAGTCCATCATCAGGTTCAAGTCCGCCAAGTACTCCACCGAGCATCCCCTGGCATTGGGCGGTGCCCTGGCGGGAGCCTCAAACGAACTGCTCCGCGGCTATTCGGCGTTTGCCCTGCCCCTGGGCGAAGCCTTCCAGCTCCGCGACGACGTCCTGGGCGTTTTTGGTGATCCGCTCACTACCGGCAAACCTGCCGGGGACGACCTGAGGGAGGGCAAGCGCACGGTGCTGGTGGCGCTGGCCCTGGACCAGGCCTCGGCGGCGGAATCCGCTTTTATCGACGCCCGGCTGGGCAGCCCGGATCTCACGGATGAGGACATTCGTGAGATCCGGCGGATTATCGAAGCGTCGGGTGCACTGCAAGCCACCGAGGTCCTGATTAACGAATTTGGCGAAGCCGCCTTTGAGGCCCTGGAGACACTTCCCCTGGATGACCTGCCAAAAACCGCATTGCGGAGGCTGGCCGAAGCAACCGTCAGCCGGGCCTCCTGATTCCGCAGTGCCGGTGCGGGTAATTACCAGGCCAGGGTTTGCGCCCTGCGCCGGATTTCGGTCTTGCGGCCTTCCCGCAATGCATCGATGGGGCGTCCCCTGAGTGACTCGTCGGGCGTGAAAAGCCAAATGATGAGGTCTTCGTCCGAATAGCCCGCGTCAGCCAGCACAACAATGGTGCCTTTGAGGCTGTCCACTACTTGGCCATCCTGGATGAATTCAGCCGGGACGGAACGGATATTCCGCTCCCCCACCCGCACAGCGGCCAGTGCCCGTTCATCAATCAGGCTATGGACTTTAGTGATGGAAACGTCCAATAAACGGGCGACGTCCGGCAGGGGCAACCATTCGCCCACGAGGTTTTCTACATTACTCACGGATCAAGGTTGCCATGCTGCCCGCCGTGGCGCCTAGTCGGGGAATATTGCAGGGTGCCCTGACCTGCGGACACTCCGGAAATTCACCTATGCCGGGAATGCGGGAATTCTTGTGCTAATCGCGAATCCATGAGAGATTCACATAGATCACTTTCGTAACAGAAATAACAGCAGTAACAGTAGTATCGAATAACAGCGGCATCCCCGTCCGCGCCCGCAGTTGAGAAGAGGATCCCTTCACATGACGATGTCCCGCTCGCCGAAGCAGCCCCAGAAGCCGAGCCTGCCCATGATTGCTGCCACAACGGCGGCGCTGCCAGCGGTCGTATTGTCATCGTTAGCCCTCGCCCAGCCCGCCGCTGCCCAGCAGCCTGCACGCGCCGTCCCGGCCACCCTCGCAGCGGCCATGAAGGCCCAGGCGGCCAAGGCGACGGCAGCCGTGATCCCGGCGTCGTCTGTTTCCACCACCATCCCTGCCGCCTTCAAGCCGGCACAGCCGGCCGCACCGGCGGAATACACCATCGCCAGGGGCGACACCATCAGCGGCATCGCAGGCAGGTTCGGGCTGAACACCGGCGAGGTCCTCAGGCTGAACAACCTCCAGGCCAACACCATCATTTACCCTGGACAGAAGATCAAGCTGTCGGGTTCGCCAACCGGCCCGGCGGCTCCCGCTGCACAGCCGGCGCCTGCGGCTCCGCAGGGGGCGGGGGCGGGCGCCTCGTACACGGTGAAGCCAGGCGACACGCTGGGGGCCATCGCGGCGAAGCATAACGTGAGCCTTTCGGACGTTTTCGCCTGGAACAACCTCAACATGCGTTCCATCATTTACCCCGGACAAAAAGTCAAAGTAGGCGCCGGCGAGGCTGCCCCGGCTCCGGCAGCACCTGCTCCAGCCCTGGCTGTCACGTCAGCTGCCCCGGCCAGCCCCGCCGCCCCCGCGCCGGCAACCGGCTCCTACTCTGTTAAGGCCGGCGACACGCTGTCCGCCATCGCTTCCCGTCACGGTGTCAAGTTGTCGGAGCTCCTCTCCGCCAACCAGCTGAGCCTTACTTCAGTGATCTACCCGGGCAACAAGCTGGCAATCCCGGGCGCTGCGGGCCAGGCCGCCCCGCAACCGGCGGCGTCCGTTACGCCATTGGTTCCCGGATCCTTCCTCGGATTTAGCTATCCCGCAGCCGTGGTGAGCTCGGCCAACGAAAACAAGGCACTCCTGAATGCTTCCCCGGTCCCCTCGCGGGAACAGATGCAGGGCATTGTGGCGGATACGGCGCGCGCGATGGGGGTAGAACCCTCGCTCGCCCTCGCCTTCGCCTACCAGGAATCAGGGTTCAACCAGCGCGCGGTTTCCCCCGCCAACGCGATCGGGACCATGCAGGTTATTCCCAGCTCCGGCCAGTGGGCCTCTGACCTGGTGGGCCGGAAACTGAACCTCCTGGACCCCTATGACAACGCAACTGCCGGCGTGGCGATCATCCGCCAGCTCCTGGCCACCAGCAAGGACCGGGACACTGCCATCGCCGGTTATTACCAGGGCCAGTACTCGGTGAGCAAGTACGGCATGTACGACGACACCAAGGCGTACGTCGAAGCCATCAAGGCGCACCAAAAGAACTTCGGCTGAGGCAGCCTGCCGCCCAGTAAAACCGGGCCTGCGGAGGAACATCGGCACGGGTCCGGACCGGAATCGGTTCGGACCCGTTTCATTGCTGGATTACGATCGTAGGGTGCAGGAACACGTGTCAGACCCGCTGGTAGGAACCCTGGTGGACAACCGGTACGCCGTCCGGTCCAGACTGGCGCGTGGCGGAATGTCCACTGTCTACGTGGCCACCGACCAGCGGCTGGAACGGGACGTGGCCCTGAAAGTGCTGCACCCGCATCTGTCCGCGGATGAAAGCTTCCTGGGCAGGTTGGGCCGCGAAGCGAAGGCCGCCGCCAGGTTGTCACACCCCCATGTTGTGGGCGTCCTGGACCAGGGCACTGACCACCACACCGCTTACCTGGTGATGGAGTACATCAAGGGCCACACGCTGCGGGATGTCCTGAACACGAAAGGCGCACTCCCGCCCAGGCTCGCCCTGGCGCTGATCGATCCCGTGGTGGAGGGGCTTGGGGCCGCCCACGCCGCCGGGTTCATCCACCGGGACGTCAAACCGGAAAACGTCCTGATAGCGGACGACGGCAGGATCAAGATCGGCGACTTCGGACTGGCCCGCGCCGTCACCACGTCCACCAGCACGGGAGCTTTGCTGGGAACTGTCGCCTACCTTTCGCCTGAACTTGTCCTGGGCAAGCCCGCTGATGCACGCAGCGATGTGTACTCCGTGGGCATCATGCTTTATGAGATGCTCACGGGCCAGCAGCCGTTCACAGGCGAGGTCCCCATCCAGGTGGCGTACCAGCATGTCAACGGGGCGGTGGGCCCTCCCTCGGCCATGGTGCCCGGCCTCGCGGCCGAAGTAGACGAACTGGTGCAATGGTGCACCGCCAACGATCCCGAGAACCGGCCGATCGACGGGAATGCGCTGCTTCAGGAACTGCGCCACATCAGGACCAACCTCAGCGACCGGGAACTGGACCTGCAGCCACCGGCGGCTGAAGGGATGGAATCGCAAAGCCATACGGAAGTCATAGCCCGCACCAACAATCCAACAAGCGTTATGCCTTTCGGACGCCCTTCCGCACCCCCTCACCGCCCCGTGCAGACACATGCCGGCCTGACCGCGGCCCCTGCGGCCGCCGGGGCGCGGCACAATCTGACTCCACGCGACTCTGACGATGACCCGGCCTGGGCTCCAGCGCCGGCCGCCCTCAGCAAACGGGCGCAGCGGAGGGCTGAACAGGAAGACCTGAAGGCCCGTGCACGGGCTGCCGCTGTCCCCGCCCGAAGCCTGCGCGAGGGCAGCGCGCGCCGCCGCGGAGTCATCTGGGTAGTAGTCCTGGTCATTGCCGCGCTCCTGGCCACCGGCGCCGGCTGGTTCTTCGGCACGGGCCCCGGGTCTGCCGCTGCCATCCCGGCAGTGGCCAACAAGACGGTGGCGGAGGCGCAGGAGCTCCTCAGCAAGGCGGGATTCAGGTCCACCACCAGTGATGTCTTCGACGACGATGTGCCTGGTGGCCTGGTGGTGGGGACGGAGCCGTCAGCCGGTTCAGAGATCCGGAAGTTCCTGCCGGTCTCCCTGTTCGTCTCCAAAGGACCGCAACTTTTCCCGCTGCCGAAGCTTACCGGCGGCACCCTGGAGGAAGCCAAGACCGGCCTGAACGCAGCGGAGATGGCCCTCGGGAACGTCACCGAGCAGTTCAGCGAAACGGCAGCGGCAGGAACCGTCCTCTCGCAGGATCCCGCTCCCGGGACGCCGGCCCGGCATGGGACGCCTGTCAAGCTGGCGGTGTCCAAAGGACCTGAGCCCATCCCTGTGCCCAACGTCGTGGGCCTGGAGGACAACGACGCCAAAGACGCCATCGAGGCAGCCGGCCTCAAGGCGGAGGAGGCGCGCGAAGAGGTGTTCGACAGGAACATCCCTAAGGGCTCGGTGGTGAGCCAGTCGCCCGCGAACGGGACACTCACCCGGGGCGGCACCGTGACCTTGACCATCTCGAAGGGCCCCAAAATGGTGGAGGTGCCGAGCTACATCGGCAAGCAGGCCTCGGAGGCCAGGAAGGCCCTTGAAGGCCTTGGCTTCCAGGTGAAGGTGAACAACATCCTGGGCGGCTTCTTCGGCACCGTACGGGACCAGGATCCCGTAGGCACCAAAGTACCTGAAGGCTCAGTCATCACCCTCACGGTGGTGTAGGCGGCCCCGCCGCCCACACCACCGCTGAAGGACATCAGCGCTTGGCGAGGGCTCCCGCCACCAGGAAGGCCATCTCCAGGGACTGCATGTGGTTCAGGCGGGGATCGCAGACTGACTCGTAGCGGTCCAGGAAGGCTTCCTGGTCGATCGGATCCGCCCCGCCCAGGCATTCGGCAACGTCGTCACCAGTCATCTCCACATGCAGGCCGCCGGGAACCGTGCCCAGGGCGTGGTGCACCTCGAAGAAGCCGCGCACTTCGTCAATGACGTCGTCGAAGTTGCGGGTCTTGTAGCCGTTCGGGGACGTGACGGTGTTCCCGTGCATGGGGTCGGTGACCCAGAGCACCTGCGCACCCGAGGCAGTGACCTTCTCGACGACGGCGGGCAGCTTCTCCCGGATGTTGCCCGCACCCATACGGGTGATGAAGGTCAGCCGGCCGGGCTCGCGGTCCGGGTCCAGCTTGTCGATCAGGCGGAGGGCGTCGTCGCCGGTGGTGGACGGACCCAGCTTCACGCCGATGGGGTTCCGCACCCGGGACAGGAAATCAATGTGGGCGTGGTCCAGTTCGCGGGTCCGCTCACCGATCCAGAGGAAGTGCGCCGAGGTGTCGTACGGGAAGCCGGTGCGGGAGTCGATCCGCGTGAGGGCGCGCTCGTAGTCCAGCAGCAGAGCCTCGTGGCTGGCGAAGAATTCAACACGCTTCAGCGCCTCGAAGTCAGCCCCGCAGGAAGCCATGAACTTGATGGCCCGGTCGATGTCCCGCGCCAGGGACTCGTAACGGGCGTGCGCCGGGTTCTCAGTGAAGCCCTTGTTCCACTGGTGTACCGAGCGCAGGTCCGCGAACCCGCCTTGGGTGAAGGCCCGGATGAGGTTAAGGGTGGAAGCTGAGGTGTGGTAAGCCCGGAGCATCCGTGCAGCGTCGTGGCCGCGTGACTCAGGGGTGAAATCGTAGCCGTTGACGATGTCGCCGCGGTAGGCGGGAAGCGTCACGCCGTCACGGGTTTCATCGTTGGACGAGCGCGGCTTGGCGAACTGGCCGGCCATCCGGCCCATCTTGATGACGGGCATCGCAGCGCCATAGGTCAGGACCACGGCCATCTGGAGAATGGTTTTGACGCGGGCGCTGATCTTGTCCGCGGTGGCAGCTTCGAAGGTCTCGGCGCAGTCACCGCCCTGGAGCAGGAACGCCTTGCCCTGGGCAGCGGCGGCCAGCCGTTCGCGCAGGACGTCGACCTCGCCGGCAAACACCAGCGGGGGAAGGACGGAGAGTTCCTTCACCGAGGCATCGAACACCTCCCGGTCCTGCCAGCTGGGCTGCTGGGAAATAGGAAGGTCCCGCCAGTTATCGAGTCCCGGATAGTTGGCCGCTCCGCTCTGGGCGGTACTGGACAGCGAGAAGGCAGGTTTTGCAGATAGCTCAGTCACCCTCTAAGACTAACGGCAGCGCCGGGCCGCCGGACACCGCAGCGTCACGCGTCCGGGCCAGGGCGTCACAGACATCCGCCCCTGGAGGTACCTGCGCCGGAGGTACGTGCGCGGCCAGTCCGGCAGCCAGGTGACCGTGGTCAGACAGCGGCGGCAGCCCCGCCGTCGTCCTCCTGCGTGGCTGCCTCCTCCCGCTCGGCCGCGCCCTGCTGGTTTCCGGGATCCTGCTGCTGTTCGCCGGCCCCGTCATGGCCAGGCCCGTCATGCCCAGCCCCGGCCTGGCCGCCTTGCACGGGCGCCGGTGCTGCGGGCGGTTCAGCGGCTGCCGCCGCGCCGGCGGGCTTGCCCGACAGCCGGAGCTTCACCACGGCGGCATATTCGTCCACGTACTCCTGCCCGGAGAGCCGCATCAGCTCGAACATGATTTCGTCCGTGACCTGCCTCTGGACAACCCGGTCCTCGGGCTGGTCCCTGTACTGGGCGAAGTCGAGTGGTTCGCCAAAAATCATGCCGATCCTGCGGATGTTCGGGAGCCGCTTCCCGATCGGCTGCACCTTATCCGTGCCGATCATGGCCACCGGAATAACCGGTACCCCGGCCTTAAGCGCAAGCCTGGCCACGCCCACCTTTCCCCGGTAGAGGCGCGAATCGGGGCTCCGGGTGCCCTCGGGGTAGATGCCCAGCAGCCCGCCGTGCGAGAGGACCTCCATGCCAGCGCTCAGTGACGCCTCCGAGGCGGCACCGCCGGACCGGTCCATGGGCAGCTGGTTGGTCAGCCGGAAGAACAGTGCGGTCAACCTGCCCTTGATCCCGGTGCCGGTGAAGTACTCGGATTTGGCCAGGAACACCACGGGACGGCGGACCATCAACGGCATGAAGATCGAGTCGGAGAACGAGAGGTGGTTCGAGGCGATGATTGCTGCCCCCTCGCCGGGGATGTTGTCCAGGCCCTTGACCCAGGGCCGGAAAAGCAGCTTCAGCACCGGACCGAGAAAGATCCTTTTCATCACCCAATAGAACACGTGCGAAACCCCTCCGGAAGGCAGCCTTCACGCCCGGCATCGGGCCTGGTCGGCAGTTCAATGAAACCCTACTCTAGTGAGATTTGCCCGGAACAGTGACACGATGGAGTCATGAGCGAAAGCAGCATGCCGTCACGTCCTGCCGCTTTCAGCTATCCCGGCCATGGAGCCAACGCGCGGATCGGCGTGGCCATCTGCCACGGCTTTACCGGCAGCCCGCTGAGTGTGTTGCCGTGGGCGCAGCACCTCGCCTCCCAGGGGTATGCAGTGACCGTTCCCCTGCTGCCCGGCCACGGCACTGACTGGCGCGAGCTGGCCCGGACCCGGTGGACCGACTGGTACGGCAGTTTCGAAACCGCCTACCTCGACCTTTCGGAGCGCACCGAGACATGTTTTGTTGCCGGTTTGTCCATGGGCGGAGCCATCGCCCTGCTCACCGCCTCCCGGCACCCGGTGGCTGGCGTCTCGGTGGTCAACCCCGGCCTCAGCTTCTACGACCGGCGGATCCGGGTCATCGGCGTGCTCAAGTATTTCCAGAGAACAACCATGCCCATCCAGGAGGAGCAGACCACCGCAACCGTTACTGAGGACGGGGACTATTCGCGCACTCCCCTGTCGGCGGTGCATGAACTGAAGAAACTGTTTGGCGCAGCCCTGCGGGGCCTTACCCGTATCACAGCCCCGGTGCAGGTATTCAAGTCCGATACGGACGCAGTGGTCCCGCCCACCTCACTGGCCGTCTTGCGAAACCGGCTGGGCGCCCGCCTCATTGAGGTGGTGGGCCTTGCCAGCAGCGGCCATGTGGCTACGCTGGACGTGGACGCGCCGGAGATCTTTACAAAATCCAGCGCCTTTTTCCGCGCCCATGCCCGCCAGACCACCTCAATGGAGACGCCATGACCTCCACTCCGGACCACAGCCCCTTCAGCAGTCCGTTCGGAAACGAGGGGCCGCGGATCGGCGTGGTCCTCTCGCACGGGTTCACCGGAAGCCCCCATGGCCTGCGTTCCTGGGCCGAGGCCTTCGCCGCGGCAGGTTTCGCTGTCCGCATGCCCCTGCTGCCGGGGCATGGCACCAGCTGGCAGGAGCTCGCACGGACCCGGTGGCAGGAGTGGCACGGCGCCCTTGATGACGCGTACCTGAAGCTCGACGCGGACTGCGACTTCGTCTTTTCAGCCGGCCTGAGCATGGGTGGAACACTCGCCCTGCGGGTCGCCGCCACGCGCCCCGTGGCCGGGGTGGTCCTCGTGAATCCGGGGCTCGTGATTGACGATCCGCGCGCGCCGCTCGCCGGGATCCTGAAGCTGGTCATGAAAAGCACCCCGGCCATAGCCAACGACATCCTCAAGGAAGGCATGGACGAGGGAGCCTACCCGCGCACCCCCGTAGCCGCCGCGCACGAGCTCAACAAAATGTTCAAGGACACCGTCCGGCTCCTGCCCAGGGTCACCGCACCCGTCCGCGTCTACCGGTCCACCATTGACCACGTGGTCTCCGACGCCAGCATTACGGCCCTTCGCCGCGGCCTTACCAACGCGCCCCTGGAGCTTGTCCGGCTGCACAACAGCTACCACGTGGCCACCATGGACAACGACGCGGAACAGATCTTCCAGGGTTCGGTGGACTTTGTCCGCAGCGTAGTCTCTGCTGCCGGTCCTGCATCCGCTTTTCCCGCAGCGTCGGGCCAGGAGGCTACCCATGAACAGGCCTGACCCCGGCTCGCCGGACCAGGGCGCCAACCAGGACGACGCCGTCTGGCTTGACCTGGTAGCCCGGCTCGAAGGGAACTCCCCCAACCAACCTGATGAAGCGGCAACGGAGCAGAACCCCGCGGCAGGCGGCCCACTTGCCCCGCCGGGACGGGCAGCGACCTTCCGGGACTTCGACCCCCTGGGCCTTGCGGGAGCCGCGCCCGCCGAACTGTCTGCAGCCGAACGGCAGGAAGCCTCCGCGGACGGCCGGAACGCCAACGAATCCGCCACGGACGGCAACGCATCAGGGCCGCGCGACTACGATGCGGCGGAGGACGGGGGCGAGTTCATCCCCGAGGAACCGCCCAGCCTTGCCGGCACGGACCCGTTGACCATGCTGGCCTGGCTCGCCGCGGTGGGCGGGCCCATAGCACTGCTGTTGTCGGCCATGTTCTGGCGCTCGGCGCCGCTGCTGGCCATCGTGGGAATCGTCGCCGTGTTTGTCCTCGGCGCGGTCTACCTGATCATGAAGCTTCCGCAGGAAAAAGACGACAACGACGACGGCGCGCGGGTTTAGCACCGCCGGCGGCCCTTGCTTCAGCCCCGCAACCGGCTGCTGACCCGGGAGAGGTCCGCCGCGCCGATCAGGCCAGCGTTAGGTCCCAGCGCTGCCAACTCAATGCCGGCTGCGGGCCGGAAGCCCCGGCCGGTAAGGTTCCGCGCAAATGCCTTCCGGGCAGGCTCCACCAGGAGGTCTCCGGCGGAACACAGCCCGCCGCCGATGACGAACAGGCCGGGATCCAGCGCCGCCGCCAGGTTGGCGAGCCCCAGCCCAAGCCACTCGCCCACCTCATCAAGAAGTTCACGCGAGGCTGCGTCGCCTGAGAGCGCAAGTTCGGTGACGATTGCGCCAGTGATGGTCTCGGGGTGTCCGCCCACGGCTGCCAGGAGTTCCTGCGCCACCGGAGAATTTGCCCGCGCCAGGATCCGCGCTTCCCGTCCGAGCGCATTGCCGGAGGCGTACTGCTCCCAGCAGCCCCGGTTGCCGCACTCGCACCGGTGCCCGCCGGGCATGATGATCTGGTGCCCGAACTCGCCGGCCACGCCAAACCTGCCGCGCTCCACCCGGCCGTCCATCACCATGGCGCCGCCGATTCCCGTGCCCAGCGTGATGCATACCAGCCGGTCCTCACCCTGCCCGGCACCAAAGCGCCATTCCGCCCAGGCCGCGGCGTCGGCATCGTTGGCCAGCAGGACGGGACGGCGCAGCAGTTTTTGCAGGTTGTCCCGCAGCGGCTCGTTCCGCCAGGCCAGGTGCGGGCTGAAAAGCACGGTGCCGCCGTCGAGGTCCATCCACCCGGCAGCGCCGATCCCTACGGACCAGATCCGGTGCCCGCGGCCCAGCTCTTCAACGAGCTCGACGATGACCTGCTCCACTGCCCGCGGATCCGTCCCGGGCGTTGAACGGCGGGCCTCGCTGAGGATCCTGCCCTCGGCGTCCACCACGCCCGCAGCAACCTTGGTTCCACCGATGTCGATACCGATGGCGAGGCCCCGCCGTCCGAGGCGCAGGTGCTCGCGGAAACTTTCCCCGTGCCGCATCCCTGCGCGGCCAGGGGTTGGCCGCCGCCGCCATGGAACCGGACGTCGCAAGGGGCCGGCCTGTTCGCCGGGAGGCGGTGCATACATAGTCACCCATTCTAGGCGGGCGACTCCCGGGCGGGCGGCTCCCGGCCAGGGATGTCCGCTCTGTTGCATTGACGGCTAAGTTACTGGCAAGTAACTTTAGATACACCATGGCCCGTTACTGGCGTACTAGTCTTTAGGCATACCCTGCCCGGGTCTTCGGATATCAAAGGAGCTATAGTGCGCGAATTCAGTGTTCCGCCTCTTGTTGTTGTCCCACCGGAAACCAACATCACGGACCTGGTACTGCGGCAGGCCGCCAAGCCCAGCAACCCTTCACTGTTTTCCCGGCTGGACTCCGCCGGATCCTGGCAGGACATTTCCGCCACGGACTTCCTTGCCGATGTCACCGCCCTCGCCAAGGGCCTGATGGCCAGCGGCGTGTCCGTCGGCGACCGCGTGGGAATTATGTCCCGGACCCGTTACGAGTGGGCCCTGGTTGACTTCGCCATCTGGTTCGCGGGAGCCGTTTCGGTACCGATTTATGAAACTTCCTCCCCGTCGCAGGTGGCCTGGAACCTCGGGGATTCCGGTGCCGTCGCGGCGTTCGGCGAAACCGCCCACCACGAAGACGTGATCCGCCAGGCCGTGAACGCCGAGGGCCTCACGGCGCTCCAGCATGTATGGCAACTGGAAGGCCGCGGGTTGGATTCGCTGCGCGAAGCCGGACGGAATATCAGTGATGCGGACCTGGAAACGCGCCGCGCTTCAGCCAGCCTGGCGGACGTGGCCACCATCATTTACACATCCGGCACCACGGGTCGCCCGAAGGGCTGCGAACTCACCCACGGAAACTTCGTGGAACTTTCGGAGAACGCCCTCGGCATCATCGGCGAGATCGTCCACGAGAACGCCAAAACCATCATGTTCCTGCCCTTGGCGCACGTTTTCGCCCGTTTCATCTCCGTCCTCGCCATGGCCGCCGGGACCACCGTGGCCCATACGCCGGACATCAAGAACCTCCTCTCCGACCTGCAGAGCTACGAGCCCACCTTCATCCTCGCCGTGCCCCGGGTGTTCGAAAAGGTGTACAACTCGGCATTGACCAAGGCCGAGGACGGCGGCAAGGGAGCCATCTTCCACCGGGCTGCCGATACTGCCATCGCCTTCTCCAAGGCACGCCAGAATGGACGGGTGGGGCTGGGATTGAAGCTTCGCCACGCCCTCTTCGACAAACTGGTGTACGGCAAACTGCGGGCTGCGATGGGCGGCCACGTCGCCCACGCGGTATCCGGGGGCGGGCCGCTGGGCGAACGCCTGGGACATTTCTTCCAGGGCATCGGCCTGCAGGTGCTTGAAGGCTACGGCCTCACGGAAACCACAGCCCCGATCTCGGTCAACACACCATCGCTGATCAAAATTGGATCCGTGGGAAAACCCCTGCCGGGGAACGCGGTCAGGATCGCCGCTGACGGCGAGATACTGGCTAAGGGCGTTTGCGTGATGCACGGCTACTACAAGCGCGAGGACCTCACCGGCGAGACGTTCGACGACGGCTGGTTCCGTACCGGCGACGTGGGCCGCCTCGACGAGGACGGCTTCGTCTGGATCACCGGCCGGAAGAAGGAAATCATTGTCACCGCCGGCGGCAAGAACGTGATCCCCGCACTGCTGGAGGACCAGATCCGGGCCGACGCCCTGGTCTCCCAGGTGCTGGTGGTGGGTGACAACAGGCCCTTCATCGGAGCCCTCGTCACCCTCGACCAGGAGGCCCTGCCCGGCTGGCTGCAGCGCCACGGCCTACCGGCGGACACCACGCTGGAGGAGGCGGCCAACAACCCTGTGGTCAAGGCGGCCGTCCAGGACCTGGTTATCGCAGCCAATACATCGGTTTCCCAGGCCGAGGCCATCAAGTCCTTCCGCATCGTCCCGGCCGACTTCACCGAGGCATCAGGTCATCTGACCCCCTCGATGAAGGTCAAGCGCGCCCAGGTCATGAAGGACTTCGAAACTGTCATCGAAGAGATGTACGCGGCGCCCCGCTCGTAGCAAGGCACCACTAAGAGGCAGGCCTGGTCCGGCAGCGTGCGTAAAAGGGGCCCCGCGGCACCACGTTCGTTGCAACTGCCCAAGTAAGAGGCATGCCCTGGTCCGGCAGCGTGCGTAAAAGGGGCCCCGCGCCCCCGCTCGCCGCGAAGCGGCCCAAGCGGGGCGAGGGGAATAGCACGCAGAGGATGAGGCCTGCCTCGACCACTGCCCCAACGCAAAGAGAGGGTCCTCCCGCCGGGGAGGGCCCTCTCGTTGCGTTACTCAGTAAGTGGCTCTACTGCTCAACCACCAGCAGCAGGTCTCCACCTTGTACCTGCTCCACAGCGGAGATGGCGAGCCGGGAGACCTTGCCGGCTACCGGCGTCGTGATGGATGCTTCCATCTTCATTGCCTCGATGGTTGCCACGGTGTCGCCTGCCTTGACCTCGTCGCCGGGCTTGACCGTGACGGTGACGGCACCGGCGAACGGGGCTGCGACGTGGCCGGGCTGGGCGGGGTCTGCCCGCTCGGCCGCCTTGACGTTGCTGACCACGGAACGGTCGCGGACCACCACTGGACGGGACTGGCCGTTCAGGGTGCACATGACCGTGCGCATGCCCTTTTCGTCGGGCTCGGACACGGCTTCGAGGGACGCGATCAGCCGCACGCCCTTCTCGAGCTGGATCTCGTGCTCCTTGCCGCGCTGGAGGCCGTACAGGTAGTCGCGGGTATCCAGCACCGAGATGTTGCCGTACGTCTCCACGCTCTTCAGGTAATCCTTGGTGGGGCCATCGAAGAGCAGCCTGTTCAGGGTGTGCTGGCGGGTCTTCGAATCTGACTTCAGGGCAGCGCTGTCCTCGGCGCTGAGCTCAGCGTCCCGGACCTTCACACTCCGGCCCTGGAGGGCTTTGGTGCGGAAAGGCTCAGGCCAGCCGCCCGGAGGATCGCCGAGTTCGCCGGACAGGAACCCGATAACCGAATCAGGGATGTCGTAGTTCTGCGGGTTCTCGTTGAAGTCCGCCGGGTCCGCGTTCAGGCCCACCAGGTGCAGGGCGAGGTCGCCCACAACCTTCGACGACGGCGTGACCTTGACCAGGTGGCCCAGGATACGGTCCGCGGCGGTGTACATGTCCTCGATCGCTTCAAAGCGCTCCCCCAGGCCCAGGGCCATGGCCTGCTGGCGCAGGTTCGAGAGCTGCCCGCCCGGGATCTCGTGCTGGTACACGCGGCCGGTGGGGCCCGGAAGGCCCGATTCGAACGGGGCGTAGACGCGGCGGACAGCTTCCCAGTACGGCTCCAGGGAACTGACGGCCTCCAGGCTGAGGCCGGTGTCCCGCGGGGTGTGCGCCAGGGCTGCCACCAGGGCCGAGGCTGACGGCTGGCTGGTGGTTCCGGCCAGCGACGCCGAGGCGACGTCCACAGCATCCACACCGGCATCCACAGCAGACAGCAGGGTGGCCAGCTGGCCTCCGGCGGTATCGTGGGTGTGCAGGTGCACCGGAAGGTCGAAGCGTTCCCGGAGGGCTGCCACCAGTTTCGCGGCTGCCGCCGGACGAAGCAGGCCGGCCATGTCCTTGATCGCCAGGATGTGGGCTCCGGCGTCAACGATCTTCCCGGCGAGCTCCAGGTAGTAGTCCAGGGTGTAGAGCTTCTCGTTGGGGTCCAGCATGTCGCCGGTGTAGCAGAGCGCCACTTCCGCGACGGCGGTGCCGGTGGCCCGTACGGCGCGGATGGCGGGTGCCATCTGGCTGACATCGTTCAAGGCGTCGAAGATCCGGAAGATGTCGATGCCTGTGGCCGCAGCCTCGTTGACGAACGCCTCGGTGACCTCTTCGGGGTACGGCGTGTAGCCCACGGTGTTGCGTCCGCGGAGCAGCATCTGGATGCAGACGTTGGGCAGCGCCTGGCGCAGGGCAGCGAGCCGGTCCCACGGATCTTCGCCCAGGAACCGCAGGGCAACGTCGTAGGTGGCACCGCCCCAGGCTTCAACGGACAGCAGCTCCGGCATTAGCGCCGTGACGGCAGGGCCGGCCGCGACGAGGTCCCGGGTCCGGACCCGGGTGGCAAGCAGCGACTGGTGTGCGTCACGGAAGGTGGTGTCCGTGACGGCCACCGCATTCTGCTCACGAAGCGCTTTGGCGAAGCCTTCCGGGCCGAGCTCCCGGAGCTTCTGCCGTGAGCCCGGTGCCGCCTGCTTGTCCTTGACGGAAGGGAGTTTGCTGGCCGGGTTCGAGTGGACGGTCAGCTCGCCGTTGGGCTTGTTGACGGTGACATCCGCCAGCCAGGTGAGGAGCTTGGTGCCGCGGTCGGCAGAGACGCGGGCCTTGAGCAGCTCCGGGCGCTCGTCGATGAAGGACGTAGCCACATCGCCGGCGATGAAATCGGGATCGTCCAGTACTGCTTGCAGGAAGGAGATGTTGGTGGAGACGCCGCGGATACGGAACTCCGCGAGGGCACGGCGGGCGCGGGCGACGGCGGCCGGGTAGTCCCTGCCGCGGCAGGTGAGCTTCACCAGCATGGAGTCGAAGTGCGGGCTGATTTCGGCACCTGAGTAAACAGTGCCGCCGTCGAGCCTTACACCCGCGCCGCCGGCGGAGCGGTAGCCGGTGATTTTTCCGACGTCGGGGCGGAAGCCGTTGGCCGGGTCCTCGGTGGTGATGCGGCTCTGCAGGGCGGCGCCGCGCAGCCTGACGGTGTCCTGGGACAGGCCAAGGTCAGCCAGCGTCTCGCCGGCTGCGATACGCATCTGCGCCTGCACGAGGTCGACGTCGGTGACCTCCTCCGTCACGGTGTGCTCCACCTGGATGCGGGGGTTCATTTCGATGAAGACGTGCTGGCCCGCGCGCTCACCCACGGTGTCCACAAGGAACTCCACGGTGCCGGCGTTGACGTAGTTCAGGGCCTTGGCGAACTTGACGGCGTCCCGGTAGAGGGCCTGCCTGATGCCCTCGTCCAGGTTGGGAGCCGGGGCAATCTCGATCACTTTCTGGTGGCGCCGCTGGATGGAGCAGTCGCGTTCGAAGAGGTGCATGACGTTGCCCTCTGCATCGGCCAGGATCTGCACTTCGATGTGCCGCGGGCGCAGTACTGCCTGCTCGAGGAACATGGTGGGATCGCCGAACGCCGCATCTGCCTCGCGCATGGCGGACTGCAGTGCCTCGGGCAGGGCTTCGCGGGTGTCCACCCGCCGCATGCCGCGCCCGCCACCGCCCGCCACGGCCTTGGCGAAGATGGGGAAGCCAATTTCATCGGCCGCCGCAATAAGCTCGTCCAGGTCCTTGGAGGGCTCGCTGGACTTCAGGACCGGAACACCCGCGTCACGGGCAGCCTTCAGCGCCGCCACCTTGTTGCCCGCGAGTTCCAGCACCTCGGCCGGTGGACCTACAAAGGTAATACCCGCGTCCTTGGCCGCCCGGGCCAGGTCCGGGTTCTCGGAGAGGAACCCGTAGCCGGGGTAGATGGCATCGGCGCCGGACTCCTTGGCCACCCGCACTACTTCAGCAACGTCCAGGTAAGCACGGACGGGATGGCCCTCTTCGCCAATCAGGTAGGCCTCGTCCGCTTTTTGGCGGTGGATCGAGTTCCTGTCCTCTTGGGGGAAAACGGCAACGGTCTTTGCGCCCAGCTCGTAGCCGGCGCGGAAGGCCCTGATCGCGATTTCGCCGCGGTTGGCCACCAGAACTTTGGAAAACATACTTCTCCTGCATCATTGCGGGTGGATCGGTGAGTGGTCACAGTGTCTAGGACCTACAAGGACAAACACAAATCTTTGTGGCCACCATCACAGAATTCCCCGTCATGTCCCGCGCCCTTTCGCCGGGCCGGGCGGAAACCGCCCCCTGCAGCACAGCAGGTGCCATGCCGACGCCCGATAAAGCAGGATTCGCCGACGCATCCACATATGATGAGTAGGGCGGCAGGACCGTCTGGCTTCGGCGCTGCCGGAGCAAACATTACCCTCAACACGGCACCCGGCGTTAGGTTTTGGTCTCTCAAGTGCAAGTAGTCAGCATCAGCAGCCTCAAGGGTGGAGTCGGCAAGACTTCCGTCACCACAGGATTGGCATCTGCCGCGCTTGCCGCAGGCGTCCGCACGCTGGTGGTGGACCTGGATCCGCACGCCGATGCGACCACCGCCCTGGGCGTTCAGCCGGGCGACCAGCTGGACATTGGCAGGATGCTCAAGAACGCCCGCCGCGCCAAGCTGGCAGAGAATGTTGTGGGCAGCAGCTGGACGGCGCTCGCCCAGTCCAACGGTTCCGGCCCGGCGGTCCTGGATGTCGCCGTCGGCTCTGCCTACACGGGAATCTATGACCGCCCGGACCTCAGCCGCCGTGACCTCCGCCGGCTGTCCACTGTGCTGGCCGGCGCGGATGACTACCAACTGGTCCTGATCGACTGCCCGCCGTCCCTCAACGGCCTGACCCGCATGGCCTGGTCAGCCAGCGACAAAGTGGCCCTGGTCGCCGAGCCGGGCTTGTTCTCCGTGGCCGGTACCGAGCGGACCATGCGGGCCATCCAGCTTTTCCGGCAGGAGTTTGCGCCCAACCTTTCACCCGCAGGCATCATCGCCAACCGCGTGCGGTCCGGTTCCTCCGAGCACAGCTACCGGCTGGCCGAAATGGAATCCATGTTTGGTGAGCTCCTGCTGAGCCCGAGGATCCCGGAGCAGGCGAACTGGCAGCAGATCCAGGGCGCCGCCCACCCCGTGCACCACTGGCCCGGCGACTCGGCGAAGTCCGCTGCAGCTTTGTTTGATGACCTGCTGGCAAACCTCATGTCAGTGGGCAGCGGCCTGCGCAGCCGCACCCGGTAGAAAATCAGGCTCAACGACAGAAGCCGCTCTCCGTGGGGAGAGCGGCTTCTGCCATATAAACACTCAGCTGATCTTGCGGGCAGCGCGCCGCTTGCTTAGTTCGTCGTCGGGAAAGGACTGCTCTGCGGCATGCTCACTCGGCAGTGATGCCAGGCTGCCTTCCACCTCGCGCCAGACCCGGCCTACGGCGATGCCGAACACACCCTGGCCGCCCTGCACCAAATCAATCACTTCGTCAGCCGAGGTGCACTCGTACACGCTGGCGCCGTCGCTCATCAGGGTGATTTGGGCGAGGTCTTCCACGCCGCGCTCCCGCAGGTGCTCAACGGCGGTGCGGATCTGCTGCAGCGAGACGCCGGTGTCCAGCAGTCGCTTTACCACCTTCAGCACCAGGATGTCGCGGAAGCCGTAAAGCCGCTGGGACCCTGAGCCGGCGGCGCCGCGGACGGCGGGTTCAACCAGTCCGGTGCGTGCCCAGTAGTCCAACTGGCGGTAGGTGATGCCTGCGGCCTTGCAGGCGGTGGGACCCCGGTAGCCTGCGTCCTCGTCCAGGACGGGAAGGTCTTCGGTGAACAGGAGGCCCTGGGCACCGCTCGCGGGCATCGCAACACCAGCCGTGGGCTGCTTCAGCCCGCCTGCTTCGCCTTTGGGACTCACCTGGATCCTCCTTGTCATAAGCCCCCCGTGAACTACTGCAGCGGCAGGAACAGGTACGAAGACCATGCCTGTAATTTCCGCGGGGCGCACCTTCCAGTGTGACTTGCGCGGCTGCCGTAAGCAATGGGAACTTGATACTTCGACGTTAGGCCTGCGGGGACGCAAGGTCAAAGACGTTGGCCGGTTCAACGAGGCGTGTCGGAACTTTCATCCTCAACTTTAACCTTAACGTGACCTTAGCCGTCGAAATCCTCGGGCTCCACGTCGTCCAGGAACTCCCGGAAGCGGCGCAGTTCGCGCTCTTCGTCCACGGTGGGGCCGGGCTCGGCGTCCTCCCCCTCATCGTGCTCGGTGATCCGGACGCCTGCTTCGTCCATCACCGAATCGGCACACCAGATGCGGCACTTGGCACGCAGGGCGATGGCGAGTGCATCGGAGGCACGCGAGCTCACGGTGGTGCCGTTCTCAAACTGGAGCTGGCCGTAGAAGATGTTGTCCTCCACCGCCACGATGTTCACACTGACCACGGAGTGGCCCAGCGATTCAACGACGTCCACCAGGAGGTCGTGGGTCATGGGCCTGGGCGGAACAACACCCTGCTGGGCGAGGGCGATGGCGCTTGCTTCCGGGGTGCCGATCCAGATGGGCACGTGCCGTTCACCGTGCATCTCCCGCAGGAGGACCAGCGGCTGGTTGGAGGGCAGTTCGATCCGAACGCCTACGATCTCAACTTCAATCATCAGATGTCCATGCGTGAGATGTGGTCCTGCACCAGAGCCCGGTGCAGGGTAAGGCAGAGGTCGCTGATTTCGCGGGCAGCCTCCGCCGCGCGAGCCTGGGACGCGGCGTCCCTGCGCGAGGCAAGCGGCGCCACGGCGCGTTCCACCAGCCCGAACTCCCGCTCGGCAGCTGCCTGGAACGGACGGAGGTGCCGCGGCTCAAGCCCATGGCTTTCCAGCTGCACGCAGGCCCGGGCCACCTGGAGGGCGTGCTCGTCAAACTGTCCGTTGGAATGGCTGATGAGCCCGAAGCTCAGCAGGGCCTGGAGCAGCGGCACGCTGGCGCCGGACTCCGTCCGCAACTGTTCCTCAGTGAGCTTGCGCCCCCGGCTTTGGAGTTCTGCCGCCAGCTCATCGGACACGATCCGAGGGGAAACCACGACGCCGGGCGGCAGGTTTTCCGGGCGTTCTCCCCTGTCGATGGCGTCGAGGTAGTCCTTGATGACCTTCAGGGGCAGGTACTGGTCCCGCTGCAAAGCCAGGACAAAGCGCAGCCGTTCCACGTCGCCGTCGGAATACTGGCGGTAGCCTGCAGGGGTACGCCGGGGATTAATCAGCCCCTTTTCCTCAAGGAACCGGATTTTTGACGCTGTCATGCCTGGGAAGTCACCGCTGAGCTGGGCGAGGACTTCGCCGATGTTCAGGACCTGCGGTCCCCGGCGTTCCGGTTGTGCCATTGCCACAGGCAGCGGTCCCCGGATCAGCCGCGGCCTGCAGCGCTGGCAGGGCTGAGGTAGAAGGTGAGGCGGAACTTGCCGATCTGGACTTCGCTGCCGGACCTGAGCTCCACGCTGTCCACGCGGTCGTGGTTGACGTAGGTACCGTTGAGGCTGTTTTTGTCCACCACTTCGAAGCTCCGGGCAGTGCGGCGGAATTCCACGTGCCGGCGGGAGACGGTGACGTCATCAAGGAAGATGTCGGCGTCGGGGTGGCGGCCGGCGGTGGTGACGTCCGAGTCCAGCAGGAAACGCGCACCGGCGTTCGGGCCGCTGTGCGCAACGAGGAGCGCGGAGCCGGCCGGCAGTGCCTCCACCGAGCTGCGCTCGTCCGATGACAGCTTGGGCGCGATGGTGGGTTCATCGGTCACCGGGGTGAGATGGATCGAGGTGGTCTCCGATGCCCTGGCCGCACCAGTGCCGTATTCCCCATCGGCAGGGTTGTGTGTGTGGCCAGCCATGGACTCCTCCTCTTCGACGATGCGGCTCTCAGGCCGACATTCAACTTTTACCCTCCGGCCTGTCCGGCAGGTCCGGCACCGGCTCCCGATCCGGCCGCTGACGTGCGAAGACGTTCCGTCTGCACGACCGGCCGAACCGGATGTACCGGTTAGCTTTTAGCCTACCTGTTGTTCGTACTCGGATGCACTGAGCAATGACTCGACGGCGTCCGGTTCGGCCAGTTTGACTTCGATGAGCCAGCCGTCGCCGTAGGGATCGGTGTTGATTAGGGCCGAATCAGTGTCCAGGGAGTCGTTGCGGGCCACTACTTCGCCACTGACCGGGGCGTAGATGTCGCTGACGCTCTTGGTGGACTCAACCTCGCCCACTACTTCGTTCGCCGTAATCTTCGTGCCGACTTCGGGCATCTGGGCGTAGACAACATCCCCTAGCGCGTCCTGGGCGAAGTCAGTAATGCCCACGCGCACCACGCCGTCGGCATTGGGGGCAGAAATCCACTCGTGCTCGGCGGTGTAGGACAGGTCTTCGGGAATGTTGCTCATCAGGGGCCTTTCATCGGGTCGAACACCAATGTCAACGGGGGCCCAAACAGGCCGCCGCTGAAAGTATAGGCACAACTGCCGGGGCGTTCGCGGGGGATTCTGACAAGATGGGACGCATGACCGCGCGCACTGTCCCCCTGCCCCGGGAAGCAGCAGGGTAACCATGCCCGAACTTCCCGAGGTGGCCGGCCTGGCTGAATTTCTTGACAAGCATCTGCAGGGAACGTCGGTGACCAAGGTGCAGATCGTGTCCTTCGCCGTGCTCAAGACGGCTGATCCACCCTTCAACGCCCTCGAGGGCAGGACCGTGACGGGTGTGCGCCGCTTCGGCAAGTTTCTCAGCATCGACACCGATGGAATTTCCCTGGTGTTCCATCTGGCGCGGGCCGGCTGGGTGCGCTTCACGGATTCCCCCACTGATGCGCAGTTGAGGATGGGCAAGGGCCACATCGCGGCGCGCTTCACTTTCGAAGGCTCTGATGGGCCGCGCGGCTTCGACCTTACCGAGGCCGGAACCAAAAAGAGCCTGGCCGTGTACGTGGTGCGGGACCCGCAGGACGTTCCCGGGATCGCCACCTTGGGCCCGGACCCGTTCACCGAGGCGTTCGACGCCGACATGCTGGCGGAGATCCTCGCCGGCAGTTCGCAGCAGATCAAGGGGCTCCTGAGGAGCCAGAGCGTGATCGCCGGCATCGGGAACGCCTATAGCGACGAGATCCTGCATGCAGCCCGGATCTCGCCCTTCGCCACGGCCAAGTCGCTGGACCGCGGAACGGTCCAGGTCCTCTACGACTCCATCCACAGCGTCCTGGGCACGGCACTGGCGGAGGCACGCGGCAAGCCGCCGAAGGACCTCAAGGACGTCAAACGGAGCCACATGCGGGTCCACGCGCGGACCGGCCTGCCGTGTCCCGTGTGCGGGGACACGGTCCGCGAGGTTTCCTTCGCCGATACCGCCCTGCAGTACTGCGCCACCTGCCAGACGAAAGGCAAGATCCTGGCCGACCGCAGGACGTCAAAGTTCTTGAAGTGATGGCGCGTTCCCCAAATTGATGCCGAAAGTGATGGCGCGTTTTTCGAGGAGCAAAGAGGCAACAAAAAAGTGGAAGCACCGGATTTCTCCGGTGCTTCCACTTTTTGGTCGGGCTGACAGGATTTGAACCTGCGACCCCTTGACCCCCAGTCAAGTGCGCTACCAAGCTGCGCTACAGCCCGTCAGTTCCGCCGTTCTCCGCTGCGCTTCATCCGCGGGCTAACCCGGGGATTTCCACCAGCAGTCCGGCCGAACCACCTAGAAGAGCTTACACGATCCCGGAGGGTGCCAGTGACACTTTCCGGGCATTGGGCCAATGCGTGTTGCGCACATCACCGCAATTAACGCTTCTTGCCGCGCTTTTCCCGCACCCGCATGTTGACCTCGATGGGCGAGCCCTCGAAGCCAAAGGTTTCGCGCAGCCGGCGGGTGATGAAGCGCCGGTATCCGGGGTCCAGGAAGCCTGTGGTGAACAGCACGAACTTCGGCGGCCGGCTTGAGGCCTGGGTGCCGAAAAGGATGCGCGGCTGCTTGCCGCCCCGCACGGGGTGCGGGTGGGCAGCGACGAGTTCGCCCAGGAAGGCGTTCAGGCGGCCCGTGGCAATGCGCTTGTCCCAGCTTTCCAGCGCCACATCCAGGGCAGGAACCAGGCGGTCCTTGTGCCATCCGGTCTTGGCCGAGATATTGACCCGGGGAGCCCAGCTCACGTGGGCCAGGTCCTGCTCGATCTCACGCTCGAGGTAGCGCCGGCGTTCGTCGTCGAGCAGGTCCCACTTGTTGAACGCGAGCACCAGGGCGCGGCCCGATTCAATGGCGAGCTGCAGGATCCTGACGTCCTGCTCGCTGAGGACCTCGTCCACGGCGAGGAGCACGACGGCGACCTCCGCCTTTTCGAGCGCGGACTGCGTCCGCAGGGAGGCATAGAAGTCCGCGCCCTGGGCCATGTGCTGGCGGCGGCGGATGCCTGCGGTGTCCACGAACCGCCAGGTCCGGCCGCCGAGTTCGATGAATTCGTCCACGGGGTCGCGGGTGGTGCCGGCGGTGTTGTCCACCACCACCCGTTCGGTGCCGGCGAGCTTGTTCAAGAGCGAGGACTTGCCCACGTTGGGGCGGCCGATCAGGGCAATGCGGCGGGGGCCGCCGGAGCGTTCCAGTCCCTCAATGGTGGAGAACTCGGGAAGGACGTCCATCACGTGGTCCAGCAGGTCAGCCACACCCCGGCCGTGCAGGGCGGATACCGGGTAGGGCTCGCCGAAGCCGAGGCCCCACAGTGCAGCGGAGTCCGCTTCCTGCGCAAAGTCGTCCACTTTGTTGGCCACCATGATGACGGGCTTCTTGCTGCGGCGCAGCATCTTCATTACGCCTTCGTCGGTGGCGGTGGCGCCCACGGCGGAATCGACGACGAAGAGCACTGCGTCCGCGAGCTCCACGGCCATTTCGGCCTGCTCGGCCACCCGGGCGTGGATGCCGCGGGCGTCGTGTTCCCAGCCGCCGGTGTCCACCAGGGTGAAGTTGCGCCCGTTCCAGTGCGCGGAGTACATCACACGGTCGCGGGTGACGCCGGGGGTGTCTTCGACCACGGCTTCGCGCCGGCCGAGGATGCGGTTCACCAGCGTGGACTTGCCTACATTGGGCCGGCCGATGATGGCCAGGACGGGGTCAAGTTTGACGGGGCCGTCATATTCCTCGTCGTCGTACTCGCCGCTGAGGAGCGCGGCGTCATCCTCGTCAAGGTCGTAATCCTCAAGGCCCGCCCGGAGGGACGCCGCGCGGAGCTCCGCTTCGTCGTCGTCAATGGCCGCCAGCCGCTCGGCCACCTGGTCGGTGCCTGTGGGAGTGTATTCATCGTCGCCGGCGCCTGGGTGGCCGGAGGTCTGGGTGGTGTCGCTCATTGCACTGTCCTTAGTGGTCATCTGCCGGCGTCCCGGCTACTGCTTGAAGTCTTTGTGAATTGCTGGCCGCCGGCAGTGGCTGCCCGGTCAGCTGAATGGAATCCTGCACGTGCCCTGACAGTGCGGCCCGGATCTCCAGCGCCGCCCTGTCCATTGAAGCACGGCCGCTTTCCCCGGCCCTGCGGCTCAGGGTCAGCGCATTGCCGAAGCTGACGTGGAAGCGCCTGCCCGGCCGCGGTACGGAATCAAGGTGCTCGTCGCCCTTGCGGGTACCCAAAATCGAAACCGGCACTACCGGCGCGCCGGAGTTCAGGGCCAGCCAGGCAACGCCGCCGTTGATGTCTTCCGCTGCCCCGCTCCCCCGCGTTCCTTCCGGGAGGATCCCTACGCAACGGCCGGCGTCGAGCACTTTCCTGCAGAGCTGCAGCGCAGCGCGGTCTCCGGAGCGGTCCACCGGCAGTTGCCCGGAGGCGGTGAGGACCCGGCCCAGGAACCCGGTGAACATCTCCTGTTTCACCAGGATGTGCATGGGCCGCGGCGAGGCACCGAACATGACCGGCCCGTCCAGGAAGCTGATGTGGTTCCCGGCGAAAATCACCGGACCGCCGGTGGGGACGTTGTGCCGCCCTGTGACGGATGTCCGGTAGACCAGGTGGTCCAGGATCCAGCCCACGGGCCTGCTCCAGGCCATGGTCCAGCCGGCGGGAATCCCCGGCGTGCCATGAGGGATTACCGGCTCAGTCACGGTTCAGGACCTTGGTCACAATCACCAGGGCTGCGGCAACTGTCTGGTCGAAGTCGAGGTCCGAGGAGTCCAGGGTGACCACGCCGGAGGCGGCCTGCGTGAAGTTGACCACCGTGGAATCCTTGGCGTCGCGATGGGTGACCTGTGCGGCCAGCTGTTCGGCGTTCTGCGTACCGCCAAGCTGGATGCCGCGGCGGCGAAGCCGGGCTTCCTCGCTGGCGGTCAGCAGCATCCGCACCTCTGCTCCGGGTGCGACGACTGTGGTGATGTCCCTGCCTTCCACCACCATGCGGCGGTGGTGCTTTTCGATCAGTGCCCGCTGCCGTCGGATGAGTTCCGTCCTGGCGCCGAGGGTAGTGGCCACGGCGCTGACTGCCGAGGAGATGGCCGGTTCGCGGATGGCGTCTGTAACGTCCGCCCCGTCCACCCGGACATACTCCTCGTTGGGGCTGGTGCTCAGGTCCAGGACAAGGTCGCGGGAGGCCTGCTCAACGGAGGCGGCGTCCTCCAGGTCGATCCCGCTGGAAACGCAGTACCAGGTGAGGGCGCGGTACATCGCACCGGTATCGAGGTAGGCCAGGCGGAGCCGGCGGGCCACTTCCTTACTGACGCTGGACTTGCCTGAGCCTGACGGCCCGTCAATGGCAACCACCAGCGGCCTGCCGAGGCGGAGCGCCGGCAGGGTGTCAAGAAGTTCCTGTGTCATTACTGAAGTACCCGCCATCCGCGGTCGTTTAATGCTTCGATCAGGTGGTCATGCTTATTGGGCAACACTGACAATTCCACCATGCCCACGTTCTGGCCCGACGAATGATCCAGCCGCAAGTCCTCAACGTTTACGCCGATTTCACCGATCTCGGTCAGGAGCTGCGCGATCTGGCCCGGCTTGTCGTCCACCAGGACGGTGAGCCACGAATACGCCTGCGGAGGACCGCCGTGCTTGCCAGGGATCCGGGCCTGGCCTGCGTTGCCTTCGCTGATCAGCTGCGCAAGATCCAGGCGGGCACCTGGCGCTGCCGGCCGTTCCAAGGTGCCGATCAGCCGGTTGAGGTCCTCGCGTACGCCGTAGAGGATCTCCACCACTTTCGCCGCGTTGCCGTTCAGGATCTGCACCCACAGGGTGGGATCGCTGGCAGCGATCCGGGTAACGTCCCGCAGCCCGTTGCCCGCCAGGGACAGCGCATGCAGGGGCGTGCCCTGCAGGCGGCTGGCCAAAAGCGATGACATCACCTGGGGCAGGTGCGAGACCAGGGCCACTGCTTCGTCGTGCTCGTCGGCCGTGAACCTGGAAACCACAGCCCCCAGGTCGGTGGCCAGCGAGCGGGCCACCTGGAGGGCGGCACCGGAAGTCTCATCGGATGGGCATACCACCCAGGGCATTGACGTGAACAGCTCGCCGCGGGCAGCAACCGGCCCCGACTTTTCCCGTCCTGCCATGGGATGGGTGCCCACGTAGCGTGACAGGTCCACGCCACGGCTGCGCAGGGCCGAGAGGATTCCGGCCTTGACGCTGGCAATGTCCACCACCACGGATTCCGGGTAGTCAGCCAGCGCCTTCGCCACCACATCGGCCGTGACATCCGGCGGCGCGGCAACAACCACCAGTTGCGGCACCTCACCGGCAAGCGCATCCAGTGGTTGCCCTGCCCCGATGTCCACCGCAACAGCCTGGTTGGTGGGCGATGGATCGGACAGGTAGACAGGTACCCCGCGCCCGCGCAGTCCCAGGCCAATGCTGGTCCCCAGCAGCCCCGTACCGATGACCACCACCGGCCCGTCCAGGTGCCCGCGGCCCTGGCTCTGGAAAGCGGACATGGTCAGAGCCCTACGGATGCCAGCAGGTGGCCGACTTCCTGCTTACCCAGGTTGCGGATGCTTCCCTGGCGCTGGTCACCCAGGCCGATGGGTCCCACCTTGACGCGGACCAGCCGCAGGACCGGGAATCCGACGGCGTCGAACAGGCGGCGGACGATGCGGTTCTTGCCCGAGTGCAGCACAACTTCGATCAGCACATGGCCGGGGGTGGAATCCACCAGCCGGAAGGAGTCGACGGAGGCGAAGCCGTCCTCGAGTTCCACACCCTGCTTGAGCTGGGCACCGATACCCTGGGGGAACGGCCCACGGACCTGCACCAGGTACGTCTTGGGAACCTCGTAGGACGGGTGGGTCAGGCGGTTGGCCAGCTCGCCGTCGTTCGTCAGCAGGAGCAGCCCCTCGGTGGCGACGTCAAGCCGGCCCACGTGGAAGAGCCGTTCGCCGTGCTGGTTGCGGAGGAAGTCGCTGATGCAGGGGCGGCCTTCGGGATCCTCCATGGTGGACACAACACCCTTGGGCTTGTTGAACACCATGTACACCAGGTTTTCGTCCAGCTGGATGCGCAGTCCGTCCACGTGGATAACGGCAGTCTTGGGATCGATGCGGACGCCGAGCTCGGTGACTACCTGGCCGTCCACTTCCACCCGGCCTTCAGCGATCATCTCTTCGCAGACGCGGCGTGATGCCACTCCGGCCGAGGCCATCACCTTTTGCAGCCGCACGCCATCGGCATCGTGGAGTTCAGACTGGGCAACCTCGCCGCGCGGGCCCTTCTTCCGTGTTGGCCTGCGGACGGGCCCCAGGTTCTGGCCGAAGCGTTCGCTGCCGAACGCACGCGAAGCGGCTGCTCCCGGTGCGCCGGTACGTGGCTTCTGCTTGGGCGCGCCGGGCGTTCCGGGCGCTTTCTTGGCTCCGGGCTTGCGCGCCGCAGGCTTCCGGGATGAGGGCTTGGCGGACTTTTGTTCCGCCGCTCCGCGTCCGGTCCGGGCTTCGGGCGCCTGGTCCGGATCGATAAAGCGCTCCTCGCGCGGCTTCGGGGCGCGGTGCGGCCGGTCGCTGCCGAACCCGGCGGCGCGCTTGGCGGAACCGCCGCGGAAGCCGCCGCCGGAATTGCCGCCGCCGGAATTGCCGCCGCCGGAATTGCCGCCCTGGGACGTGTTGCGTCCCGGCGTGCTGTTGTGTCCGGAGCTGTTACGTCCCGAACCGTTACGTGGTGAACCCTGGCGTCCCGCCTGTGTCATGACCCGTCCTTCGATATATTGACCGGCAAGGTGTCCAAGGACAACCCTAACCAGCCGCGCAGAAATAATCTGCCCTTGTAAGTACTCCGTGCCGCAGCCAGGGCTGGTCCCCTGCCTACGTTCTTTCGGCGTCGTAGAACTCCGCGATCCCGTCCAGCCCCGGGAGGTGCGGGGACAGCTGCGGCAGCTCGGCCACTGAACCGATTCCCATCCGCTCCAGGAAGTAAGAGGTGGTCCGGTAGAGGATGGCGCCGGACTCCGGATCTGTTCCCGAGTCCTCGATCAGCCCGCGCTGCGCGAGTGTCCGTACGACGGAGTCAACATTGACTCCCCTGATTGCGGACACCCTGGCCCTGGAGACCGGCTGGCGGTAAGCGATCACCGCGAGCGTTTCCAGGGCGGCCTGGGTGAGCCTGGCCGTCTGCCCCTCCAGCACATATTTGCCCACGATATGGGCGAATTCGGCACGGGAGTAGATCCGCCAGCCACCGGCGACTTTCCGCAATTCAAAACCCCGGGGGCTGGAGCCGAAACCAGCTGCGCTGGCTGAATCCATATCCGGGGCTTTAACAGTATAGCCGTTATACTCCTGCTGAAGTTCTGCCAGCAGGCCGATGACCGCATCTACGGTCAGCTCCAGGCCCGCAGCCAGTTCCTCTTCTGTGGCGGGCTGGTCGATGACCATCAGCACGGCCTCGAGGGCGGCTTTGGCGCCGCCGGGAAGACTTCCGGCGTCTGACTCTTCCTGGCTTGTGTCCTCTGTCGGACGTTCAGTCACAGCTGCTCCTCAAATTCCTCGCTTAGGTTCTGTGCGGACCAGTCCCCGCTCCCCGCCGTCCAGTGCACCGCCAGGTCCCCCAGCGGCGAGAGCTGGTCGAAGGAAACTGCCTTGTCACGGAAGAGCTCCAGGAGGGCAAGGAACCTGGCAACCACCACCAGGGTGGAGTCAGCATCGGCGATCAGGGTCCGGAACGCCAGCGGCGATTCGAGCTGAAGCCGCAGGCCCATGATTTCAGCCTGCTCCTTGACGCTGACGTTGCCGCCGTGCAGGTGGGCCAGGCCCACTTCTGTTGGCTGCGGAGCCTTGGGCTGCATGGCCGCTTCCGCCAGGCGGGCAAACTGTTCCGGGGTGTGTCTCCAGACGAGCTCGGGAAGCATCGCGGCGAAGTGTTCCTCCAGTGCCACCTGGCGGGGAAAGCGGAGGGCCTCCTGATGCAGCGTTTCGCCGAGGATGCCGGCCACCTGCTTGAAGGCCTTGTACTGGAGCAGCCGGGCGAAGAGCAGGTCCCTGGCTTCCAGCAGCGCGATGTCTTCGCCGTCTTCGACTTCTCCGGCGGGCAGCAGCCGCGCAGCTTTGAGGTCCAGGAGCGTTGCGGCGATCACCAGGAACTCGCTGGCTTCATCGAGGGCCCACTCTTCGCCCAGCTTCTGCAGCTTCCGGATGTACTTGATGAACTCATCGGTGACGGTGGCGATGGCCACCTCGGTGATGTCCAGCTGGTGTTTGGCGATCAGCCCCAGGAGGAGGTCGAACGGACCCGTGAAGTTGGCCAGCCGCACTTCGAAGCCGGGCCTGGTTTCGGCCACGGCGTGGCTAGGGTGCGCCGCCGCGCGAAATCAGTTCCTTGGCCAGCCTCCGGTAGGCGTCGGCCCCCACGTGGGTGGCGGCGTAGCTGGTGATGGGTTCAGCAGCTACGGTGGCGTCGGCGAACTTGATGGAGCGCTTGATCACGGTTTCGAAGACTTTGTCCCCGAAGGCCTCCACCAGGCGGGCGATCACTTCGCGGCTGTGCAGCGTGCGGGCGTCGTACATGGTGGCCAGCACGCCGTCCACCTGCAGGCGGGGGTTGAGCCGGTCCTGGACTTTGTCGATGGTTTCCACCAGCAGCGCCACGGCACGCAGGGCAAAGAACTCGCAGATCAGCGGGATGATAACGCCGTGCGCGGCGGTCAGGGCGTTGACGGTGAGGAGGCCGAGGGACGGCTGGCAGTCGATGAGGACGACGTCGTAGTCGTCTTCGACTTTCTTGAGTGCACGGTCCAGCACCTGCTCGCGTGCCACCTCATTAACCAGCTGCACTTCGGCTGCCGAGAGGTCGATGTTGGCCGGCAGCAAATCAACGTTTTCCACGCCGGTCTGGTGGATGGCGTCACGGATGTCCACTTTCCGGTCCATCAGCACGTTGTAGACAGTGAGGTCCAGCTCGTGGGGGTTGACGCCCAGGCCTGCTGACAGGGCGCCCTGGGGATCGAAGTCCACCAGGAGGACGCGGCGGCCGTATTCGGCCAGCGCTGCCGCGAGGTTGATGGTGGAGGTGGTCTTTCCGACGCCGCCCTTTTGGTTGACCATGGCGATGACGCGGGCCGGACCGTGGGAGGACAGCGGCGCGGGTTCCGGGAACTCGCGGTATGGGCGCCCGGTGGGCCCCATCACCGCGTCTTCCAGGTCGAATTCCGTGCCCTCCAGAGTTGCTGAACCCTGTTCGCTGCTCACGTATCTATCCACACTTTCGATGACGGTGATTTCCTGCCGCTGGATGGCCAGCAACGCTCCTGCTTCTTCCCAAGGTTACAGCGCCCGACACGGTATTCGAGGCAACTTGACTTTCCGCGGATGTTGAGCCTTGACCCTCTAGCTGAGGTCGAAGGTTCCCCTCCCTTCCGGCACGAAACTGCCCCCGCAGCAGAGGCTGCGGGGGCAGTTTGGCGGGTGGCCGATGCCGGAGGCTAGGCCGTGGTTGCGACCGTCCGTGCGCCCTCTTCCTTCGGCGCCATCTCGCCGTGGCCGGCGATCATGGTCTGTTCGTCGAAGGGCAGTTCGCCGGAGAGGACCCTGCCTACCTGGCCGCCGTCGATCTCCTTGACCCACGTGCCGATCAGGATGGTGGCGACGGCGTTGCCGGTGAAGTTGGTCAGGGCGCGGGCCTCGGACATGAACCGGTCGATGCCGACGATCATGCCCACGCCGCCCAGCAGTTCGGGCTTGTGCGCCTGCAGGCCGGCGGCAAGGGTGGCAAGTCCGGCGCCGGTGACGCCGGCAGCACCCTTGGAGGCGATAATCATGAAGATCAGCAGCGAGATCTGGGCGCCGAGGTCCAGCGGGGTGCCCATGGCGTTGGCCACGAAAAGGGATGCCATGGTCAGGTAGATGGCCGTGCCGTCAAGGTTGAAGGAGTAGCCGGTGGGAACCGTGACGCCGACGACGGGCTTGGAGACGCCGAGGTGTTCCATCTTCGCGATCAGGCGGGGCAGCGCGGCTTCGGAGGAGGAGGTGGAGAAGATGAGCAGGTATTCGCGGGCCAGGTACCTCATCAGCTTGAAGATGTTGACTCCCGACACCACCTGGAGCAGTCCGCCGAGGATGACCACGATGAACAGTGCGCACGTGATGTAGAAGGCGATCATCAGGGTGAACATGCTGACGATTGCCTGGAAGCCGGTGGCCCCGACGACGGCGGCGATGGCACCGAAGGCGCCTACCGGGGCCAGCCACATGATCATGATGAGGATGCGGAATACGAGCGCCTGGCCGTGGCTGACGGCTTTAAGGATGGGAGCGCCCTGGGGGCCCATCTTCTGCAGTGCGAAGCCGACGAGGATGGCTGCCAGCAGCGTGGGCAGGACGGGGACGTCACTGGGGATGATTCCCAGCAGGAAGTCCACAGTGCTGTCCGTCGCGGCCTTCTTGTTGGGATCGTAGGGAGCCAGCTTCAGGCCCTCGCCCGGGTGGATGATGTTGCCGACCACCAGGCCGATGGCCAGGGCGAAGGTGGACATGACCACGAAATAGCCCAGCGCCAGGCCTCCGACCTTGCCGACCGTTGCGGCTTTCGCGATGGAACCGATGCCCAGGACGATGGTGCAGAAAATGATCGGTGCGATCATCATCTTGATGAGCTTGATGAACCCGTCGCCGAGCGGCTTGAGGGATTTGCCCACCTCGGGGAAAAGCAGGCCGACAACGGCGCCCAGGATCACGGCGACGATGACGGCGATGTAGAGGTAATGCGATTTGTCCAGGCCCTTGCGCGGCGTCTTCACGCTGTCAAGCGACTCTCCTCGTTGAGAAGCCATGATGTGTCTCCTTTGGATAATCTGGTAGACGCTGCGGCACAGTCTCTGGGCTCAACACGTCCTCCGGTGTGATATCCATCATTGGGCAGGTGGTGACCCAGCTCACCGTTGCGTTCATATTGGTCGTGACACAGTAAACAGTCAGGCCGCAGGCAATGGTCCGGGAAGGTACAGATGATCCACCGCTGGAGTATCGCCCGCCGGCTGTTTGTGGCGAACCTGCTGATTGTGGTGTCGTTTATCGCGATCGTTGGTACCGCCACGTTCATCGACGCACGGGACCGCACTTACGACGAAGCGGGCCGCCGGATGACCGGCGTAGCCGCCGCGATCGCCGCCAATCCCCTGGTTCTCCAGGCTGCGGACACCACCAATCCATCTGCTCTGCTGCAGCCCTATGCCCTTGACGTCATGGCCGGCTCGGGAGCCGATTTTGTGACCATCATGGCGCCGGACCGGACCCGCTGGACGCATCCGCGAAGCGAGGAACTGGGCAGGCCCTACATCGGCTCCATCGAGGCCGCGCTGCGCGGCGAGACCTTTACCGAGGTCACGGCGGGAACGCTGGGACCCTCGGTCCGCACCATCGCGCCGGTGAAGGATGCGGCCGGAAACGTGAGGGCGCTGGTGGCCGCGGGCGTCACCGTCCGGAGCGTGGACGTTGCCTTGTCCGGCCGGCTGCCCGCTCTCCTTGCCATCGGCCTTACCCTGCTGGTGGGCGGTTCGCTGGCTTCGTGGCTGCTGGGCCGGTACCTGCGCGGCGTCACCCGGGGCTGGGGGCCGGAGCAGCTGGCCCAGCTGTTCGCGTACTACGAATCGGTGCTGCATTCCGTGCGGGAAGGATTGATCCTGATCGACACCAGGGGCCGTGTGGTGATGTACAACGACCAGGCCGCCGAGCTGCTGGGACTGGAGGGCCCCGGCAGCAAAGATCCCACCCGGCCTCCGTCGCTGGCCGAACTGCCCCTTGATGAGGGGCTCCGGACCCTGTTCGAGTCCGGCCGCAGCGCCAACGACGAGATCATCCTCACCGGGTCCCGCATCCTGGTGGTCAATCAAGGACCCGCCAAGGGGCCCGAATCCCCCGGCAGCCGCGGCAAGACCCCCGTCTACGGAACCGTGGCGACCCTGCGGGACCGGACAGAAATTGAGGCCCTGGGCAATCAGCTGGAAACCATGCGCACCCTCTCCGACGCGCTGCGTGCACAGACACACGAGCATGCCAACCGGCTGCACACCATGGTTTCGCTCCTGGAGCTGGGCCGCACCCAGGAAGCACTCAACTTTGCCACCAAGGACCTGGAACTTAGCCAGCAGCTGACGGATGACATGGTCAGTTCCGTCGACGAGCCCATCTTGGGAGCCCTGGTGATGGGCAAGGTGGCCGAGGCCCACGAACGCGGAGTGCAGCTGGACGTTGCCGCACTCGGTTCGGCGAGCGTGGCGGGGATTGCCGTCCAGGATCTGGTCACCATCCTTGGTAACCTGCTCGACAACGCCATGGATGCTGCCGCGGAAGGTCCGCCGCCCCGGCGGGTGGAGCTCACCGTGGAATCGGATGAGGAAGGACTGGATATCACGGTCCACGATTCCGGTCCCGCCATTGATTCTGCTGCCGCTGAGAACATTTTCCGGCATGGGTTCAGCACCAAACCGGCAGGTCCGGGCGGGCGGGGCATCGGACTCGCGCTGGTCCGCCAGGCAGTGCAGCGCCTGCGGGGTACCCTGACCATCAATGGACGGCGCGGCGCCAAGTTCGAAGTGTTCCTCCCCGCAGCGGTGCCAGCAGAGAAGGAGCACAAACCGTGAGCAACATCCGGGTCCTCGTCGTCGAGGATGAGGCCATCGCAGCTGCCGCCCACGCAACCTACATAGGACGGCTGGCAGGCTTCGAGCTCGCCGGAACGGCCCCGGACGGCCAGTCCGCCCTGCGGCTGCTCAACGAATTCGCGGCAGCGGGAAAACCGGTGGAACTTGTCCTCCTGGACATGAACCTGCCAGATCTGCACGGCCTCGACATTGCCCGCCGCATGAGGGCGTCCGGGATCCTGGCGGACATCATCGCCATCACTGCCGTCCGCGAACTGGCCATTGTCCGCAGCGCCGTGGCCATCGGCGTGGTCCAGTACCTGATCAAGCCGTTCACCTATGCAACCTTCGCCGACAAACTGGAAAGTTACCGCCAGTTCCGGCAGCAGCTGGCAGGGCCTGCAGGGGGTTCGGGAAAGGCTGGAGCTTCGCAGACAGACGTGGACCAGGCGTTCGCCAGCCTGCGCGCGCCCTCTGAATTGCCCCTGCCAAAAGGCCTCGCGGTATCAACGCTGGCTTCCGTCCAGGAGTTTATGAAGGAGCAGCAGGGTGCGGTGTCCGCCACGGAAGTCATGGACGCCCTGGGCATGTCCCGCGTTACTGCCCGCCGCTACCTGGAGTACCTCGCCGACGCCGGAACGGTGACCAGGACTGCCCGCTACGGCACGCCAGGCCGGCCGGAGAACGAATACCGCTGGGGCGGACGGTGACTGCCACTGTCGGTGGTTGACCTGTCGGAATCCCCCACCACCGCTGCCCGCCGGTGATTGAGCCTGTCGAAGCCTCGGATCGCTCTCTGTATACATGGAACGTCTAAATCGAGAGAACACCTTCCCATTCTCCCTTTTTCAGCCAGGTGTGTATACACTGGCTTTACCAACGAAGGGACAGCCATTGCGAGCCAGTGACCGCGCCTATACCGCGCTCCGCGATGACATCGTCCAGTGGCGGCTCCAGCCGGGCGCCTTACTGGCGGAGGTGGAACAGGCGGAGCGGCTGGGCGTCTCACGCACGCCGCTCCGGGAGGCGCTGGGCCGCCTGACAGCAGAAGGGCTGACGACGGCGGCGGGCGGCCGCGGCGTCGTCGTCACCGGCATCTCGCTGGAGGATATCGAGGAACTCTTCGAGCTCCGCGAGACGCTGGAAAGCAAGGCTGCGGCACTCGCTGCCGAACATGGCGACGCCGGCATTTTCCGGACCCTTGAGGCAGACTTCCGGGCCGCCCCATCACTCCTTAACGGCAGCACACCCGCCCTGGAGGACTACTACCTGCTGGTGGAACGGCTGGACTCCGCCATCGACGCGGCCAGCTCCAATTCCTACCTTGCCCAGGCCATGCGCGGCCTGCGGGTCCACCTGGTCCGCATACGCCGCCTGGCAGCCGACGATGCCACCCGACTGACAGCCGCAGCAGCCGAACACGCGGCAATCGCCGAGGCCATCGCCCTTGGCAACCCCCGCCTGGCGCAGGCAGCCACCACCCTGCATCTGCACCGCAGCCTGTCCCACATCAAAGCAACCCACACACCCCGCTAGAAGGAGCCCCATGGTCAAGGAACACCACGTCCGCGTCTACAAGAGCGAAGAGAACCTTCCCCGCGAGGACCAGCTTGCCCATAAGATCGCCACGGTTGCCGCCGACCCCGTGGAGGTGACCGCCGAGGTCACAGAGATGGTCATCAACCGGATCATCGACAACGCTTCGGTGGCGGTCGCATCACTGAACCGGGCACCGATCGTGGCGGCCCGGGCCCAGGCCTTGGCGCACGCGCCCAGCACCGGCGGGAAGGGTGCGAAGGTGTTCGGCATCGGCGAACGCGTCTCGCCCGAATGGGCTGCCTGGGCCAACGGCGTTGCAGTCCGTGAACTGGACTACCACGACACCTTCCTTGCCGCAGACTATTCCCACCCGGGTGACAACATCCCGCCGATTTTGGCTGTGGCACAGCACGTGGGCTCCACCGGCCGGGACCTGGTGCGGGCCATCGCTACCGGGTATGAGATCCAGGTGAACCTGGTGAAGGCGATCTGCCTGCACAAGCACAAGATCGACCACGTGGCCCACCTCGGCCCGTCAGCCGCGGCCGGGATCGGCACGTTGCTGGGGCTCGACGTCGAAACGATCTTCCAGTCCGTCGGGCAGGCACTGCACACCACCACCGCGACCCGGCAATCCCGCAAGGGCGAGATCTCCACCTGGAAGGCGCACGCCCCTGCGTTCGCCGGCAAGATGGCCGTGGAAGCGGCAGACCGTGCCATGCGCGGCCAGACCTCCCCGGTGCCGATCTACGAAGGCGAAGACGGCGTGATCGCCTGGCTGCTCGACGGACCGGACGCCTCCTACATGGTTCCGCTGCCAACTCCAGGGGAGGCCAAGCGCGCCATCCTGGACACCTACACCAAGGAACACTCAGCCGAGTACCAGGCCCAGGCCTGGATCGATCTCGCCCGCAAGCTCAACCGCGAGCACCCCGAGGCAACCGACCCCGCTAACGTGAAGTCGGTGCTGATCAGGACCAGCCACCACACGCACTACGTCATCGGTTCCGGCGCCAACGATCCGCAGAAGTACTCCCCCAGCGCCTCGAGGGAGACGCTGGACCACTCCATCCCGTACATCTTCACCGTCGCTCTGCAGGACGGCGCCTGGCACCACGTGGACTCCTACTCCCCCAAACGAGCCGGCCGGCCGGACACCGTGGAACTGTGGCAGAAGGTCAGCACGGAGGAAGACCCGGAATGGACCCGCCGCTACCACTCCCTGGACATTGCAGAGAAGGCTTTCGGCGGTTCGGTGGAAATCACGCTCACCGACGGCACCGTGATTACCGATGAGATTGCCGTCGCCGACGCCCACCCGCTCGGCGCCCGCCCCTTCGGCCGGGAACAGTACATCAACAAGTTCCGCACCCTCGCCGCCGGACTGGTGGAGGAAGCCGAAATCGAAAGGTTCCTCACCGCCGTCGAACGCCTCCCCGAACTCGCCGCAAGGGAACTGGACCAGCTGAACATCACCGCCGCCCCCGGGGTCATCGACCTCGGCGCCGCACCCAAGGGACTCTTCTGATGCTGTACTCCAAAATCACCCCCGAACAGAAGCGCATCCGGTTCCGCGAACTGCTGGCCGCCGGCACCATCGCCCAATTCCCCGGGGCGTTCAACCCCCTCTCCGCCCGGCTCATCGAAGAAAAAGGCTTCGAAGGCGTCTACATCTCCGGGGCAGTCCTGGCCAACGACCTGGGACTGCCGGACATCGGCCTGACCACCCTCACCGAAGTCGCCACCAGGGCCGGGCAGATCGCCCGCATGACCGACCTGCCCGCCATCGTGGACGCCGACACCGGTTTTGGGGAACCGATGAATGTGGCCCGCACCGTGCAGGAGATCGAAAACGCCGGCCTGGCCGGGCTGCACATCGAGGACCAGTTCAACCCCAAACGCTGCGGGCACCTCGACGGAAAGAACGTGGTGGACCTGGAGACCGCCACCAAACGCATCCGCGCCGCCGCCGACGCCCGCCGCGACCCCAACTTCCTCATCATGGCCCGCACCGACATCCGGGCGGTGGAGGGACTGGCCGCAGCGCAGGACCGGGCCCGCGCACTCGTGGATGCCGGGGCCGACGCGATCTTCCCCGAAGCGATGGCCTCCCTCGAGGAGTTCCAGGCGATCCGTGACGCCGTAGACGTGCCCATCCTGGCCAACATGACCGAGTTCGGCAAGAGCGATCTGTTCACGGTAGACCAGCTCCAGGGCGCCGGCGTCAACCTGGTCATTTATCCCGTGACCCTTCTCCGTAGTGCCATGGGTGCTGCCGAGCGTACGCTGGAATCGATTAAGGCTGACGGCACGCAGGAGGCGCAGGTTGGCAGCATGCTGACCCGTGCCCGGCTATACGATCTCGTTGACTACGAAGGCTACAACCGCTTTGACAGCGGAGTGTTCAATTTCCGGGTCCCCGGGGAGTAGGGAAAACCGCGCCGGTACCGCCGGTACAACAGGCGACAGGAACGAAGGAGTTTCAGCATGGCTGAAGTGGACATCAAAAAGGGTCTTGACGGCGTCGTAGTGGATTACACGTCCGTCTCGAAGGTCAACCCGGACACCAACTCCCTGCTGTACAGGGGCTACCCCGTCCAGGAGCTGGCCGCAAGGTGCAGCTTCGAGGAGGTGGCCTACCTGCTGTGGAACGGTGAGCTGCCCAGCCAGGAGCAGCTGGCGGAGTTCATGGCGCGGGAGCGGGCCGGCCGCGCCCTGGATCCGGTGGTCAAGCAGGTCATCGATGCTCTGCCGGAGACGTCCCATCCGATGGATGTGTGCCGGACGGCGGCCTCGGTGCTGGGCGCCCGGCACCCGCTGGCCGAGGATTCCTCGCGAGAGGCCAACATGGCCAAGGCGATTGACCTGTTTGCTGCCATGCCGGCGGTGGTGGCGTACGACCAGCGGCGGCGCCACGGGCAGGGCGTTATTGAACCCCGTGACGACCTGGGCTATTCGGCCAACTTCCTGTGGATGGCCTTCGGCGAGGAACAGGTGCCCGAGGTGGTGGAGGCCTTCAACGTGTCGATGATCCTCTACGCCGAGCACTCCTTCAACGCGTCCACCTTCACCGCCCGGGTCATCACCTCTACCCTCTCGGACCTCCATTCGGCGGTCACCGGAGCCATAGGCGCGTTGAAGGGCCCACTGCACGGTGGTGCCAACGAGGCCGTCATGCACACCTTCGACGAGATCGGCATCCGGCCGCAGGAGTCACTGGAGGACGCGGCGGCGCGGGCCAAAACATGGATGGCAAACGCGCTGACGCAGAAAAAGAAGGTCATGGGGTTCGGCCACCGCGTCTACAAGCACGGCGACTCCCGCGTGCCCACCATGAAGGCCGCCCTGGACAAGATGATTGCCCACTACGGCCGGCCCGAGCTGCTGGGGCTGTACAACGGCCTGGAGACGGCCATGGAAGAAGCCAAGGCCATCAAGCCCAACCTGGACTATCCTGCCGGCCCCACCTACCACCTCATGGGATTCGACACCGCCACGTTCACCCCCCTGTTTGTGGCCAGCCGCATCACCGGGTGGACGGCACACATCATGGAGCAGCTGGACGCCAACTCGCTGATCCGCCCGCTCAGCGAATACGTGGGCCCGGAGGAGCGGCACGTTCCCTAGGGAGGGTTTTCCGGAAGCACGACGCCGGCCCGGTCACCTCACGGTGGCCGGGCCGCGACGGTTCCCTGGCACTTGTTTAGAAGAGAAGGCTTTCCGAGGAGGCCACGGCTTCGTTGTCGTTGTCCATGGTCACCACGATGTTGACCCTGCCGCCTTCCAGGACTACCGGCAGCCAGTGGTCGGCGTCCTGCCACATCCTGTCCACCGGAAGGCTGGCGGTGTCGAACCAGGCCGGAGCGATCTCGGCGCTCTCGGTGGGCTCACCGTCCCAGCGGACGGCAGTGAACAGCCGGGTGTCCATGTCCCACTCCGGTTTGGCGGGAAACACGAAGCGCACAACGCCCGCGTCCCTCAGGTCTTCGTGCCGGAGCCCGATGTCGGCTTCCTCCCGCACCTCGCGGACCGCGGCTTCGGCCTCGCTCTCCCCCGCTTCGACGTGGCCGCCAATGCCGACGATCTTTCCGCGCCCGAATCCGGTCTTCTTCAGGCCCAGCAGCACTTGCCGGCCGGAAACCCCGTCACGGAGCAGGAAGCAGAGACTAATCCGGGCTGCAGTCATGCGCTCAAGCCTATGGCGTCTGGGGAGTTCTCAATGAAGGAGCGCCAGCGGGCGCTGAATATGCCAAGCTCTACGTGTGACTCCCGAAACTGCACCCGGGATACGGCCGGCCCGCATCTCGAACCTTGACGCCCGGCTGCCGGAGTGGCTGGTGCATAACCCTTTGTACTGGGGCTGGGCCTGGGCCGGTTTCTGGACGGTGCTCATTGTGACGGATGAATTCGTGGACCTGGCGGGCTGGACCTGGTATTTGCTGGTGGCCGCGGCTGCCCTGCCCACGCTGCTCAGCACCCTGGCCGTGCTGCATGTGACTCCACGGCAGCAGGTGAAGGCCGCGCGGGAATCAGTATTGGGCCTGTTCTTCGTGCGTTTCCTGGCGCTCGTTGCGGCATTTATGGTGTGGGCCATATCGGTAGTCCTGAGTGCGTCCATTTCCACTACCATCCAAGCCCTGGCGGGTGATTCCGAGCGTGAAGTGACTGCCCTGGGGTTCAACCTGATGGCAGCCTTGTTTCCGCTGGTGGTGGCCGTCCTGTGGCTGGCGTTTGTTGCCCGTTGTGCCTGGTTCCTGCGGAGGCTTCGCGGCTGGCGGCAGACCCCTGCGCTCTCGCGGGTGCCGAAATCGTTCCTCCGCGGCCGTCCGCGGCTGCGCCGGGTGGTGGTTGGCCTGGCCCATCCGGGGCTGATGTTGCTCGCGGGGATGGGCACGTCCGTGCTGGCTTTCCTGCTGGGCCCGGTGGAACTGACCCTCGAGGCGCTGCCCTAGCTGTCCCCCGGAGAAAATGCAGGCAGCCCAGGGCTGCTCCTGGCAGCCTCAGCCGAGCGCGCGCGGATGGGCCGCAGCGTAGATTTCGCGCAAGGTGTCCGCGGTGACCAGTGTGTACACCTGGGTGGTCGTCACCGAGGCGTGACCCAGCAGTTCCTGGACTACTCGAACGTCCGCGCCGCCTTCGAGCAGGTGCGTGGCGAAGGAGTGCCGGAGGGTATGCGGTGAAACGTCTTTGGTGATGTTGGCCTTTTCTGCCGCAGCCTTCAGGATGGTCCACGCACTCTGGCGGCTGATCCGGCCGCCGCGCGCATTCAGGAACAAGGCTGGCGTGCCTTTACCCTTGGCCGCCAGCAGCGGACGGCCGCGGACCAGGTAGGCGTCCAGGGCCCGGGCTCCGTAGGACCCGAGCGGCACGAGCCGTTCCTTGGAGCCCTTTCCGAAAAGGCGCACGATCGCCGGCCCGGTGTCCGCTTCCTGGAGGGAAATGTCGTCCACATCCAGGCCGACGGCCTCGCTGATGCGGGCACCGGTGGAGTAAAGGAACTCGAGCAGGGCACGGTCCCGCAGGCCGGTGGCGGTATCCGTGCCGGCCGCCTCCAGGATTCTGGTGACCTCGTCCACGCTGATGGCCTTCGGCAGCCGCTTCCCGGGCATCGGCGGATGGACGTCGCTGGCAGGGTCGGTGGGCGTGAACCCTTCCAATGCCCAGAACTTGTGCAGGCCGCGCACGGCGACCACTGTCCTCGCCGCAGACCGCACGCCCAAGGCTGTACCGCCGTCGGACCCGTCCGCCAAGGCACGCACGTACCCCGTGACGTGATGCCGGGTGATGTCTTCGGGCCGGCCGCAGCCCGCGGCCGCAAGGTAACGGGAATACCGGGCCAGGTCCCTGCGGTACGCGGCCAGGGTATTGGCAGCCAGTCCCCGTTCCACCCCCATGTGCTGGAGGTAGTCGGTGATGCCCCGCTCGACGGGCGTTGGAGCCGCCGCCGGGACGGTCACCGCCTCCCCAGCAGGCAATGCCGCTTCAGCCGGGAACACCGCCTCAGCTGGCAGTGCCGAAGGACCAGGGGCCATCAGCGCTGGCTGTGGTGCTCGGGCCAGGGCGCATCCGCTGGCCGGAGCCCGGCAAATCCATCAGCACGGGCAGCTGCCGCCGCAAGGATCCCGACGACGGCGGACGGGTTGTGGAGGCGGCCGGCCAGCACGGACTCCACGGCGTCATCCAGGTTGATCCAGTGGAACTCGATCTCGGCTTCTTCGTCCGTCCGCTCGTGGCGTTCGTGGTGCGGAACCTCGGTGAGGTCTCGGGCCAGGTAGATCCTGATGGCCTCGCTCGAGGAACCCGGTGAATTGAAGACGTCGGCCAGGACGTTCCACGTGCCGGCGGCGAGGTCCGCCTCTTCGGCGAGTTCGCGCGCCGCGCCTGCCTGGAACTCCTCGCCCTCCACGTCCAGCAAGCCTGCCGGGATCTCCCACAGGTCCATACCCACGGGGTGCCGGTACTGCTTGAGGAGGAGGATCTCGCCGTCGTTGTTCATCGGCAGGATGGCAACGGCGCCGGGGTGGTCAATGTAATCCCTGGTGAGGGCTTCGCCGCTGTCCTGCAGCTGGAAGGTATCACTGACCACGTCCCAGATGCGGCCCTCGTAGACCTTCTCCGTGGACAAAAGACGGCGCGGGCTCGGTGCATCCGAAACCTTTACTACGTGGGTGGCTTCGTGTGTACCGGGCATCGCGCCGTCCTTTGTATCGTACGAACTACTTAGCGGCTACCGTACCGGACGGCGCGGCCTCGGCAGCACCGGCACCCTGGGTGGCGGCCGTGTCGGCGCCCGACTGGTGGTCCAGCGCCGCCTTCACCAGGCCGGCAAACAGCGGGTGCGGCCGGGTGGGGCGGGAGCTCAGCTCGGGGTGCGCCTGGGTGGCAACGTAGTACGGGTGGACCTCCGCGGGCAGCTCAACGAACTCCACGAGCTTGCCGTCCGGGGACGTGCCGGAGAAGACCAGCCCTTCGGCCGCGATCTGGTCGCGGTACTTGTTGTTGACCTCGTAGCGGTGGCGGTGGCGTTCGCTGACGGTGGTCTTGCCGTAGGTTTCGGCGATGACCGAACCGGGGTCGAGCTTTGCTTCGTACAGGCCCAGGCGCATGGTGCCGCCCAGGTCGCCGCGGCCCTCAACGAACTCCAGCTGCTCTTCCATCGTGGCGATGACGGGGTACTTGGAATCCGGCTCGAATTCGCTGGAGGACGCGCCTTCCAGCCCCACCACGTTGCGGGCGTATTCGATGACCATGCACTGCAGGCCCAGGCAAAGTCCCAGGACCGGAAGCTTGCTTTCGCGGGCGAACTTCAGCGCGCCGAGCTTGCCCTCCAGCCCGCGGATGCCGAAGCCGCCGGGGACGCAGATGGCATCGACACCGTCCAGTGCCTGGATGGCTCCTTCGCGGGTTTCGCATTCGTCCGAGGGGACCCAGCGGATCTTGACCTTGGTGTCGTTGGCGAAACCGCCGGCGCGCAGGGCCTCGGTCACGGACAGGTAGGCGTCCGGCAGATCGATGTACTTGCCCACCAGCGCGATTTCCACGTGGTGCTTGGGGTTGTGGACAGCCTCCAGGAGCTTGTCCCAGCTGGTCCAGTCCACGTCCTTGAAGGGAAGGTCCAGGGCACGCACGATGTAGGAATCCAGCCCCTGGCTGTGCAGCGTCTTGGGGATGTCGTAGATGCTGGGTGCATCAGCGGCGTTCACCACGGCGTCGATGTCCACGTCGCACATGCGGCCGATCTTTTCGCGCATGGCGTCCGGCACTTCACGATCCGAGCGGATAACGATCGCTTCGGGCTGGATGCCGATGGAGCGCAGCGCGGCGACGGAGTGCTGGGTGGGCTTGGTCTTCAGTTCCTGGGACGGCCCGATGTAGGGAACCAGGGAGACGTGCAGGAAGAAGACGTTGGTCCGGCCGATGTCCTGGCGGACCTGGCGGGCCGATTCGAGGAACGGCTGGGACTCGATATCGCCAACAGTGCCGCCGATTTCGGTGATGATGACATCGGGGGCGTTCTTGCCTTCGGCGGGCAGGCGCATGCGGCGCTTGATCTCATCGGTGATGTGCGGGATGACCTGCACGGTGTCACCCAGGTATTCGCCGCGGCGTTCCTTGGCGATGACGGTGGAGTACACCTGGCCGGTGGTCACGTTGGCCGAACCCTCAAGGTTTTCATCGAGGAAGCGTTCGTAGTGTCCGATGTCCAGGTCAGTCTCGGCGCCGTCATCCGTGACGAAGACTTCGCCGTGCTGGAAGGGGTTCATCGTGCCCGGATCCACATTCAGGTAGGGATCGAGCTTCTGCATAGTTACAGACAGGCCGCGTGCCCGCAGCAGATGACCGAGGCTTGATGCCGTCAGTCCCTTACCGAGCGAGGACGCCACACCACCGGTTACGAAGATGTGTTTGGTCGTCTTGGACGAGCCCGGGAACCGGGAATTTATACGGGAATTTGATCGCTGCACCACGGAATTCGAGCCTATCATCAAATGAGCCTTCCACGGGTCCGGAAACTGTTCCCCAAATGATCCAGTCTGCGGGTCCGGCCGTCCGGGAAGCAAGGGCCGGCCCCTGTTTGCCAATGCCTTGCCGTACCCGGTCAGGCCCGCTGTGGCAGCAGTTTCGCGTCGTCCAGCAGCTCCTGGGCGTGCGCCCGGGCCGATTCCGAGTCCTCCTGGCCGGCCAGCATGCGCGCCAGTTCCCGGACCCGCTCGGGGCCATTGAGGAGGCGGACATCACTCGAGGTGAATCCCGTGGCGGTCTTGCCGTCGGCTCCCCTGACGGAAGTTTTAGTGACGGTGATGTGCTGGTCCGCGAAGGCGGCCACCTGCGGCAGGTGCGTGACCACCAGCACCTGCACGTGCCGGGCCAGCATGGCCAGCCGGCGTCCGATCTCGACGGCGGCACGTCCGCCCACTCCTGCATCCACCTCGTCGAAGACGAACGTGGGGACGGGGTCGACGGCGGCGAGCACCACTTCGATGGCCAGCATGACCCGCGAGAGCTCACCGCCGGACGCCCCCTTGCCCAGCGGCCGGGCCGGGGCGCCGGAGTGCGGCTGGAGCAGGAAGCTGATCTCGTCCGCGCCGTGCGGTCCCAGTTGGCCTGTGGCCTCGAGGTTGATCACCAAGGTGGCGTCGGCCATGGCCAGGGCCTTCAGCTCGGCACTGACCCGGGCGGAAAGGTTCTTGGCGGCCTTGGCCCTGATCTTGCTGATGGCGGCGCCCTGCTTCTGCAGGTCCGCCTCCGCCTTGACCACTTCCGCGTCCAGGGCTTCGATGCGGGTTGAATCGTCCTGCAGTTCATCGAACCGCACGCGGGCTTTTTCGGCCCACTCAAGGACTTCGTCAATGGACGGGGCGTACTTGCGGATGAGCTTGGCCAGGACGGCCCGCCGGTCCTCGATCTCCGCGAGCCGTTCCGGCCCCTCCGTGTCCAGGCTGGCCTGGTAGCTGGCGAGATCAGTGGCGATATCGTTCAGCAGGAAGCCCACCTCGGCGAGGCGGGTTGCCGCGGAGCCGAGTTCGGCGTCGTGCTCGGCCACGTGTTCCAGCGTGCGTTTGGCGGCGTCGACCAGCGTGGTGGCGTCGCCCGCCTCACCGAAATCCTCCGCGATGAGTGCCTGATGTGCCGTGCTCGCGGCGATCCGCAGCTCCTCCACATTGGCCAGCTTCACTGCCTCTGCCTTGAGGAGTTCGTCCTCCCCGGGCTGGGGATCCACGTCGTCGATTTCGGCGAGGGCGGCCTCCAGGGATTCTGCTTCCCGCAGCCGGTCCCGGGCAGCGCTGCGCAGGGTGTCCAGCTCGGCCTGGCTGGATTTCCAGTGGTTGTACAGCTCCTGGTAGCCGGCTAGCTGGCCGGCGAGGGCTTCGCCGGCGAATTTGTCCAGCGCCCCGCGTTGGGCGGTGGCGCCCTTGAGCCTGATCTGGTCCGATTGGCCGTGCACCACCACCAGGGTCTCGCCGATCTCGGCGAGGACGCCCACCGGGGCGGCCCTGCCGCCCAGGAAAGCGCGGCTGCGGCCGTCCGCACCCAGCCGGCGGGCCAGGATCAGTTCCGCGCCGCCGTCGAACTCTTCCGCCTCCGCCCCCGCCTCCAGGGCACGCTCGATGGCGGGATGGCCGGCGTCGAGCTTCAGCACTGCCTCGGCAGTTGCGCTTTTGGCGCCGCTCCGGACGGCACCGGCGTCAGAGCGGGCGCCGAGGAGGAGGCCGACGGCGGTGACCACCATGGTCTTGCCGGCGCCGGTCTCGCCGGTCACCACGCTCAGCCCGGGGCCCAGCGGCAGTGTTGCGTCAGTGATGACGCCCAGATCGCGGATTCTCAGTTCTTCAAGCATGGTTCACTTTGCGGTTGAGGGATCGGGATCGCTGTCCGGCTGCCCGCTGCCAGGCACCTGGAGCGGCGGCATGGGGCGGGGCGTCCGGACGATTGGAATGGGGCCGGTGTGGATGGCGTCAGCCTTGGGGACAGGGCCGCGCCAGCCGTGGATGGGCAGCTCAAACTTGCGTACCAGCCGGGCCGAGAACGGAGTCTGGTGGGTGCGGGCCAGCCGCACCGGGGTGGCTGATTTGGTGACCTCAACGCGGGCGCCCGGCGGCAGGTCCACCGAGCGCCGGCCGTCACACCAGAGGACGCCCTGGGCGTCGGTACGGCCCAGGACTTCGACGGCGAGGCGTGAGCGGGGCGAGACCACCAGGGGCTTGGCGAAGAGCGCGTGGGCGCTGATGGGCACGATGACCAGCGCCTCCACTTCCGGCCAGACTACAGGGCCGCCCGCGGAGAATGCGTAGGCAGTTGACCCGGTGGGGGTCGCGAGCACGATGCCGTCGCTGCCGAAGGAAGTCAGGGGACGCTCATCCACTTCGGTCACCAATTCCAGCATGCGTTCCCGGTTGGCTTTTTCGATCGCTGCTTCGTTCAGCGCCCACGTGTGCCAGATCTTCTGCCCCCGGACCCAGACCTGGACGTCGATGGTCATGCGCTCTTCCACCGTGTAGTCCCGCCTGGCGATCCATTCAACGGTCTGGGCGAGGTCCGCCCGCTCGCTCTCGGCGAGGAAGCCAACATGGCCGAGGTTCACGCCCAGCAGGGGTACATCAACTTCCCGGACCAGCTCGGCCGCGCGGAGGATGGTGCCGTCGCCGCCCAGGACCATCACCAGTTCAACGTCCGGCAGCTGGACGTGGTCGTGAAGCACTTCCACAGGCTGGGCAAGGTGACCGAAGAAGCGTTCCATGTCGGCCAGTTCTGAGTCCTGCATCACCGGGACGATGCCGGAGGCGTGCAGCTGGCCGCAGGCCTCCCAGGCGGCCTTCAGTGATTCCTCGCGGCCGGTGTGGGCGAGGACCAGTACACGCCTGCTCATCAGGTTCCGCTCTCTAGTGGTTGTGCCAGATTCGTCCGAGCAAGGCAGCGGTGGCTGCGTCTCGCTCTTCGATCTTAGGCAACTCTTGGCTGTTCCGGCGGTTTATCCACAGGAAGTATTCGACGTTTCCGTCCTGGCCGGGCAGCGGGCTCTGTGCGAGGCCGCGCAGGTCCAGGCCGGCGTCGAGGGCGGCCCGGGCCACTTTTTCCACCGCCATCCGCCGTTCCCGCTCGGAAGTCACCACCCCGGTGCGTCCCAGCCGGTCCTTGCCGATCTCAAATTGAGGCTTCACCATGAGCACCAGGTCCCCGCCCGGTTCGGTGCATTCCGCCAGGGGCTGGACCACCAGGGTCAGCGAAATGAAGGACAGGTCAGCCACGGTCAGCGCCGCCGGGCCGCCGATGTCTTCGGGCGACATGTACCTCACGTTGAGTCCCTCGTGGACTTCCACGCGCGGATCCTCCCGCAGCTGTGGCACCAGCTGGCCATGCCCGACGTCGACCGCCACCACATGCGCGGCGCCCCGGCGGAGCAGGACATCGGTGAAGCCGCCGGTGGAGGCGCCGGCGTCGAGGCACCTTTTGCCTTGTGCCGAAACCTCGGGGAAGGCATCGAGTGCGCCGGCCAGTTTGTGCCCGGCCCGGCTCACGTAGGTGTCCTGATCGTCATGCAGGACCACCAGGTCCCTGTCCTCAGCGACCTGGAGCGATGCCTTGCCAAGCACCTGGCCGGCTGAGCTGACTTTTCCTTCTGCAATCAGCGACGCGGCGTGGGTGCGCGACCTGGCAAGGCCGCGGGCAACCAGGGCCTGGTCGAGCCGCACCGGCATCAGGCGCCACCGTCCGAGGGGTCCGAATCCAGGGCGCCCCGCAGTTCGTCGTGAAGTGCGTTGTAGACCGCTTCGTGCCCCGCCACAGGCAGCCCAGGCAATGCCGTCAAGGGCGCCAGGGCCTGATGGACGAGATGGTCGGTCACCTCGGGTTGGCTGTCCAGCGGCCAGTCCGGAGAGGGCTGGGCTGCTGCGGATTCGTCAGGCGGACTCAGCTCAGTCATTCAAACAGTCTAATGATCCAGCCAGGCCAGTTGCGGTGCCTTCGCCGCGGAGGCGTCCGGGGTGGCCGCCCACCAGGCCGCACAGGCCGCCCGCCAGGAATCGAGGTTGTCCTGGCTGCCAATGATGCCCACGGCTCCGTTAGCCACGCGCGCCGTTGCTTCACCGCACACGTAGGTGCCGTCGTCGTGCGTCACCTCGGGATAGGGGCGGTAGAGGTCCGTCAGGGAGCTGATGATGTAGTCGGGCCGTTCGGCGGCGCGGGCAGCCAGGATGGTCTGCCGGGTGTCGACGCCGGTCAGTACGGCCACGGTGGCAAAGCCGGCGTTGTTGCCGCCCAGGATGTCCGTGTCCAGCCGGTCCCCCACCACCAGCGGGCGCTCGGCTCCGAGCCGCTTGGCGGCGGAGTGGAAGAGCGGAGCCTCCGGTTTGCCGGCCACGCGGGGCGTCTGGCCCGTGGCAGCAGTGACTGCGGCCACCAGGGTTCCGTTGCCGGGTGCGATGCCGCGGGCCTGCGGGATGGACATGTCCGTGTTGGTGGCCACCCACAGGGTTCCGGCCGCCACAACGTAGGACGCCTCAGCGAGTTCTTTCCAGCCGATGGCGGGGTTGAAGCCTTGGACTACCGCCACTGGGTTCTCGTCCTGGCTGTACACCGGTACCAGGCCCACCAGCTCAATTTCCTCGGCCAGGGCAGGGCTTCCGGTAATGAGCACCCGGGAACCCGGGGGCAGCTCCGAGGCGAGCAGCTCCGCGGCTGCCTGCGACGAGCTGACCACTTGCTCGTCGGCGGCCGGTGCGCCCAGCTCCCGGAGGTGGGCCGCGACCTGCGCCGGGGTCCGGGACGCGTTGTTTGTCACGTAGCCCAGGCCTATGCCCAGGCCCGCAAGCTGCTGGAGTGATTCCACTGCACCGGGGATCGCTTGCGGGCCGGCGTACACCACCCCGTCCAGGTCGGCCAGCAACGCATCGAAACGGGAGATCAGGCTTGCTTCAGTCATCCGCTTAGTCTTCCCGGCGATCCTGGTGGTCCTGCTGGTCCTCTGGATCGTTGGCTTCCGCCAGGTCTTCTCCGTTCTGGTCCAGATCGTCGAGCTCTACCGAGTCCTCGTCAGACTCAGCGTCATCTGAAACGAAGTAGTCCGCTTCCTGGTCATCGATGCTTGCGTCCACCGTTTCTTCGGCTGCGGGCGCTTCCAGTGCCTCGGTGCCGGCAGCGTCCGTGGTTGCAGCATCTGCGGTTGAAGCCTCTGTGATTGAAGCCTCTGTGGGTGCAGCGGAAGCTTCAGCGGCAGCAGGTGCCGTTGCGGCTGCACCGGACGCGCTGGACGCGCGGTCCAGGAGCCGGCGCCGCTCGGCCTCCTCGCGGGCTTCTTCTTCCTCGTCCCAGCCAAGGTCAATGATGTCGGGTTCTTCGTCAACGCCCAGGCCCAGTGCGTTTTCGGCTACAACGGCCTGTTTCTGCCACTTCTCGGCCTCGAAGGTGCGGCCCACGGCCGCCAGTGCGTCTGCATAGGCGCGGAAGAGCCGGGGGCTGTAGGAGAACGCGCGGTTGATATCCAACTGTGCGATCTCCAGTTCTGCAACAGCGGCGTCCAGCTGGCCAAGGTCCGTGCGTGCGCCCGCTGCAACAATGGCAAGTTCAACCTTGCCGGGGGCGTCCAGGTCCTGGGCTTCCTCGGAGCGGACCACGTCGAGTGCGCGGTCGGGGCGGCCCAGCCCACGTTCACAGTCGGCCATCACGGGCAGGTGCACGTTGGAGCCGCTGATCCGGCGGTACGTCCGGAATTCCCGAAGTGCCTCGCCGTAGTGACCGGCCGCGTAGGCGGTGAGGCCTACGGCTTCGCGGACGGCAGCAAGCCTGCCGCCGCGCCGGCTGGCGGCCAGCGCGTGCTGGAAGGCGAGTTCGGGCTCGTCGTCAATGAGGCGGCCGGCCATCACCAGGTGGCGGGCGACCCATTCCGCGTTGTTTGCCTCAAGGGTTTTGATCTGGTGTTGTGTGGCACGGTCAAGCTCCTTGCCCGTGACATCCTCGTCGATGTCCGGAGACCGTTCCCGGTCCGGACGGTTGGCACTGCGGAGGTCGCGCATGTTGGGTACACGGGCCGGGCGTTCTTCCTGGCGGTCGCGACCGAAGGTGCGGGGACCAGCATCGCCGCGGCTGGGACGGTCGCTGCTTGGACGTTCGCTGCGGTCGCCAAACGGCTTGCGGTTTTCTCCGCCACCAAAGCCCCGGCGGTCACCTTCACCGTCACGGCGCGGACGGTCACCAAAGGACCGGTTATCGCGGTCACCATAAGGCTTCCTGTCGCGGTCCCCGAACGGCTTCCGCTCTCCACCACCAAAACCACGACGGTCACCCTCGCCATCGCGGCGCGGACGGTCACCAAAGGACCGGTTATCGCGATCACCATAAGGCTTCCTGTCGCGGTCCCCGAACGGCTTCCGCTCTCCACCACCAAAACCACGGCGGTCACCCTCGCCGTCACGGCGCGGACGGTCACCAAAAGGCTTACGGTCACGGTCACCGAACGGCTTCCGCTCTCCACCACCAATGCCCCGACGGTCACCTTCACCCTCGCGGCGCGGACGATCGCCAAAGGACCGGTTATTGTCGCGATCACCGTAGGGCTTACGCTCTCCACCACCAAAGCCCCTGCGGTCACCTTCACCGTCCCGGCGCGGACGGTCACCAGCGGACCGGTTGTCCCGGTCACCAAAAGGCTTCCTGTCGCGGTCACCGAACGGCTTACGCTCTCCTCCACCAAAACCACGACGATCGCCCTCGCCCTCGCGGCGCGGACGGTCACCAAAAGGCTTCTTGTCGCGGTCACCGAAAGGCTTCCGCTCTCCGCCACCGGCTGCACCCCTGGAGGGATCGGAGTTGTCCCGGTTGGTGCGGGACCGGAAACCGCGGGGCTCGCCGCCTGAGTTGTTGTGTCCGCGGAACCCGCCGCGGTCATTCCCGCCGCGGTTGCCGCCGTTGTGCTCAGCCATGTGGATTCCTCCTGTTGTGAGCCGACCACTGGCGCAATCGCAGCCGCTCGTATCCGTGTTTCGTTTCCTACGCAACCCGAAATCAAGCGCTTCGAAGTCCGTACATCTTCATCAATTCTAGTGGAGTTGCCTCCCCGGGCAGGACCGGCCCAAGGCCAAAGAACTGCATCGTGGCAATCTTCACACCGACGCCCCATCACCTCCTGCAGGTTTTGGAGCGACGCGCCATCACGTCCTGCAGGCTTCGACCCAACGCCCCATCACTTCCAGGAGTTCGACGGCGGCGCTGCTCCCCTGGTGATAGTGCGTTCGCCCGGTGGGCTCGGAAGCTGATGGGGCGTTCCGGGATGTGGGACGGGACGTGATGGAGCGTCCCCTGGATCGGTGCGGGAGGTGATGGGGCGTTCCCCGGACCGGTGCGGGAGGTGATGGGGCGTTCCCCGGACCGGTGCGGGAGGTGATGGGGCGTTCCCCGGACCGGTGCGGGAGGTGATGGGGCGTTCCCCGGACCGGTGCGGGAGGTGATGGGGCGTTCCCCGGACCGGTGCGGGAGGTGATGGGGCGTTCCCCGGACCGGTGCGGGAGGTGATGGGGCGTTCCCCGGACCGGTGCGGGAGGTGATGGGGCGTTCCCCGGACCGGTGCGGGAGGTGATGGGGCGTGTTGGCGGTTTTGGGGGTTAAAGCAGAGTAGGGCCCTGACGTCGTTTGTCAGGGCCCTACTCTTTAATTTATGTCCGGCGGTGACCTACTCTCCCACACCCTCCCGGGTGCAGTACCATCGGCGCTGTGGGTCTTAGCTTCCGGGTTCGGAATGGGACCGGGCGTTTCCCCCACGCTATGACCGCCGTAACCCTTCTACCCGTCACACACCCTTTGCGGGGTGGTGTGGGAAATCTGTGGTTACAACATGTTCTGCAGTGATGCAGCAGTGGTGTTGTTATTCAATTGTGTGTTCCTGTGGCAACGAAACCATTGGTTTGGTTTGTTGTTTGGGAACCACATAGTGGACGCAAGCAGTCTTGTTTCTTTTTACCATCACCTGGTGTGAACGTCTTTGAAGAGTCCGTTCACGGTGAATGGTGTGTGGTGTAAGTTATCGGCCTATTAGTACCGGTCAGCTTCACGAGTCGTTAGTCCTCGCTTCCACATCCGGCCTATCAACCCAGTGGTCTGGCTGGGGGCCTCTCACACACAAGGTGTATGGAAATCTCATCTTGAAGCGAGCTTCCCGCTTAGATGCTTTCAGCGGTTATCCCATCCGAACGTAGCTAATCAGCGGTGCACTTGGCAGTACAACTGACACACCAGAGGTTCGTCCGTCCCGGTCCTCTCGTACTAAGGACAGCCCTTCTCAAATTTCCTGCGCGCGCAGCGGATAGGGACCGAACTGTCTCACGACGTTCTAAACCCAGCTCGCGTACCGCTTTAATGGGCGAACAGCCCAACCCTTGGGACCTACTCCAGCCCCAGGATGCGACGAGCCGACATCGAGGTGCCAAACCATGCCGTCGATATGGACTCTTGGGCAAGATCAGCCTGTTATCCCCGAGGTACCTTTTATCCGTTGAGCGACGGCCATTCCACAATGTACCGCCGGATCACTAGTCCCGACTTTCGTCCCTGCTCGAGATGTCTCTCTCACAGTCAAGCTCCCTTGTGCACTTACACTCGACACCTGATTGCCAACCAGGCTGAGGGAACCTTTGGGCGCCTCCGTTACTTTTTAGGAGGCAACCGCCCCAGTTAAACTACCCATCAGGCACTGTCCCTGACCCGGATTACGGGCCGAAGTTAGATGTCCAAAGTGACCAGAGTGGTATTTCAACGATGACTCCACCCGAACTGGCGTCCGGGCTTCAACGTCTCCCACCTATCCTACACAAGCCACTCCGAACACCAATACCAAACTATAGTAAAGGTCTCGGGGTCTTTCCGTCCTGCTGCGCGTAACGAGCATCTTTACTCGTACTGCAATTTCGCCGAGTTTATGGTTGAGACAGCGGGGAAGTCGTTACTCCATTCGTGCAGGTCGGAACTTACCCGACAAGGAATTTCGCTACCTTAGGATGGTTATAGTTACCACCGCCGTTTACTGGGGCTTAAATTCTCAGCTTCGCCGTGAGGCTAACCGGTCCTCTTAACCTTCCAGCACCGGGCAGGAGTCAGTCCGTATACATCGTCTTGCGACTTCGCACGGACCTGTGTTTTTAGTAAACAGTCGCTTCCCCCTGGTCTCTGCGGCCCCGATCCCCTCCGGACAGCTTGTGTCCATCAAGGTTGGGGCCCCCCTTCTCCCGAAGTTACGGGGGCATTTTGCCGAGTTCCTTAACCATAATTCTCTCGATCGCCTTAGTATTCTCTACCTGATCACCTGTGTCGGTTTGGGGTACGGGCGGCTAAAACCTCGCGTCGATGCTTTTCTCGGCAGCATAGGATCACCAAATCCCCCCAAACGGGGGTCCCATCAGATCTCAGGCATCATGAACAGCGGATTTGCCTACCGTTCGCCCTACATCCTTAGACCGGGACAACCATCGCCCGGCTCGGCTACCTTCCTGCGTCACACCTGTTAATACGCTTGCCTCCCAGGATCAGGTCCTGCGCTCCACCAAAACCCTCACACCACAAGGGTGATCGGGCAGGTCTCGGGCAGTTAGTATCCCCTGTTCAGCATGGGCGGTTTTTCGCCGGTACGGGAATATCAACCCGTTGTCCATCGACTACGCCTGTCGGCCTCGCCTTAGGTCCCGACTTACCCAGGGCAGATTAGCTTGACCCTGGAACCCTTGATCATTCGGCGGACGGGTTTCTCACCCGTCTTTCGCTACTCATGCCTGCATTCTCACTCGTGTAGGCTCCACCGCTGGTTTACACCGCGACTTCACCGCCCACACGACGCTCCCCTACCCATCCAGACGCCTGAACCACAAGGGCTTAGCAAAAATCTGAATGCCACAACTTCGGCGGTGTACTTGAGCCCCGCTACATTGTCGGCGCGGAATCACTTGACCAGTGAGCTATTACGCACTCTTTTAAGGATGGCTGCTTCTAAGCCAACCTCCTGGTTGTCTGGGCAACTCCACATCCTTTCCCACTTAGCACACACTTAGGGGCCTTAGTTGGTGGTCTGGGCTGTTTCCCTCTCGACTATGAAGCTTATCCCCCACAGTCTCACTGCTGCGCTCTCACTTACCGGCATTCGGAGTTTGGCTGACGTCAGTAACCTTGTAGGGCCCATTAGCCATCCAGTAGCTCTACCTCCAGCAAGAAACACGCAACGCTGCACCTAAATGCATTTCGGGGAGAACCAGCTATCACGAAGTTTGATTGGCCTTTCACCCCTACCCACAGCTCATCCCCTCCATTTTCAACTGAAGTGGGTTCGGTCCTCCACGACGTCTTACCGTCGCTTCAACCTGGCCATGGGTAGATCACTTCGCTTCGGGTCTAGATCACGCCACTGCAACGCCCTATTCAGACTCGCTTTCGCTACGGCTTCCCCACACGGGTTAACCTCGCGACGTAACACTAACTCGCAGGCTCATTCTTCAAAAGGCACGCCGTCACAACTACAAGGCTGCTCCGACGGATTGTAAGCACACGGTTTCAGGTACTGTTTCACTCCCCTCCCGGGGTACTTTTCACCTTTCCCTCACGGTACTGGTCCGCTATCGGTCATTAGGGAGTATTTAGGCTTATCAGGTGGTCCTGACAGATTCACACGGGATTTCTCGGGCCCCGTGCTACTTGGGATACTCTCCAGGCGGTACACAACATTACGGTTACGGGGCTCGCACCCTCTCTGGCCGGCCTTTCAAGACCGTTCACCTATGCCTGCACATCACACCCCACTGTCCCGGCAGAGACAGAACGGAAAGTCCCACAACCCCGACCATGCAACGCCCGCCGGCTATCACACATGGAACGGTTTAGCCTGATCCGCGTTCGCTCGCCACTACTAACGGAATCACTATTGTTTTCTCTTCCTGCGGGTACTGAGATGTTTCACTTCCCCGCGTTCCCTCCACGCACCCTATGTGTTCAGATGCGGGTCACCAGATCACTCGCGCGTCTGGCGGGGTTTCCCCATTCGGACACCCTGGGATCACAGTCCGGTTATCGACTCCCCCAGGCTTATCGCAGATTCCTACGTCCTTCTTCGGCTCCTAATGCCAAGGCATCCACCGTGTGCTCTTAAAAACTTGACCACAAAAGATCAAAAAACTAATTCACGAGAGAACCACGAAAACCAACCACACCCAACAACCACCAACCCCCAAAAAGGGGCCAGTCATCACCAAGCGCAGCCAGATCCAGGTTCATATTCTTGGAAATTGCTTCTTATAAAAGATGCTCGCGTCCACTATGTAGTTCTCAAACAACAACCCCAAACCACACACCCCACACAACAACCCCCGAAAGGGCCTCCGCGCATGATCGGTGCAGCCAGGAAACCAGAAACAAACAAACCCAGGGGAACCACAGCCAAAGCCACGAACAACCCCCGGCCCTGTTGCCTCAGGACCCAACAGTGTGCCAAACACTAAACCACCCGCACCCCAACCCCGCCGTTCCAGGACACCAAAGCATCCGTACTAGACAAGAAAGAAACACAAGCAGCCGCTATTTGTTGATATTCCACCCATGAGCACCCGCCGCAGAACTTGCGTCTGCGCAACGGGCTTTTACTCCTGACAAACCCCCACACCACATACATGGCATGAACAATCCGTAGGTGCTCCTTAGAAAGGAGGTGATCCAGCCGCACCTTCCGGTACGGCTACCTTGTTACGACTTAGTCCCAATCGCCAGTCCCACCTTCGACAGCTCCCTCCCACAAGGGGTTAGGCCACCGGCTTCGGGTGTTACCAACTTTCGTGACTTGACGGGCGGTGTGTACAAGGCCCGGGAACGTATTCACCGCAGCGTTGCTGATCTGCGATTACTAGCGACTCCGACTTCATGGGGTCGAGTTGCAGACCCCAATCCGAACTGAGACCGGCTTTTTGGGATTAGCTCCACCTCACAGTATCGCAACCCTTTGTACCGGCCATTGTAGCATGCGTGAAGCCCAAGACATAAGGGGCATGATGATTTGACGTCGTCCCCACCTTCCTCCGAGTTGACCCCGGCAGTCTCCTATGAGTCCCCACCATCACGTGCTGGCAACATAGAACGAGGGTTGCGCTCGTTGCGGGACTTAACCCAACATCTCACGACACGAGCTGACGACAACCATGCACCACCTGTAAACCGACCGCAAGCGGGGCACCTGTTTCCAGGCGTTTCCGGTTCATGTCAAGCCTTGGTAAGGTTCTTCGCGTTGCATCGAATTAATCCGCATGCTCCGCCGCTTGTGCGGGCCCCCGTCAATTCCTTTGAGTTTTAGCCTTGCGGCCGTACTCCCCAGGCGGGGCACTTAATGCGTTAGCTACGGCGCGGAAAACGTGGAATGTCCCCCACACCTAGTGCCCAACGTTTACGGCATGGACTACCAGGGTATCTAATCCTGTTCGCTCCCCATGCTTTCGCTCCTCAGCGTCAGTTAATGCCCAGAGACCTGCCTTCGCCATCGGTGTTCCTCCTGATATCTGCGCATTTCACCGCTACACCAGGAATTCCAGTCTCCCCTACATCACTCTAGTCTGCCCGTACCCACCGCAGATCCGGAGTTGAGCCCCGGACTTTCACGGCAGACGCGACAAACCGCCTACGAGCTCTTTACGCCCAATAATTCCGGATAACGCTTGCGCCCTACGTATTACCGCGGCTGCTGGCACGTAGTTAGCCGGCGCTTCTTCTGCAGGTACCGTCACTTTCGCTTCTTCCCTACTGAAAGAGGTTTACAACCCGAAGGCCGTCATCCCTCACGCGGCGTCGCTGCATCAGGCTTGCGCCCATTGTGCAATATTCCCCACTGCTGCCTCCCGTAGGAGTCTGGGCCGTGTCTCAGTCCCAGTGTGGCCGGTCACCCTCTCAGGCCGGCTACCCGTCGTCGCCTTGGTGAGCCATTACCTCACCAACAAGCTGATAGGCCGCGAGTCCATCCAAAACCACAAAAAAGCTTTCCACCAACCACCATGCGATGATCAGTCATATCCGGTATTAGACCCAGTTTCCCAGGCTTATCCCAGAGTTAAGGGCAGGTTACTCACGTGTTACTCACCCGTTCGCCACTAATCCCCCCAGCAAGCTGGAGATCATCGTTCGACTTGCATGTGTTAAGCACGCCGCCAGCGTTCATCCTGAGCCAGGATCAAACTCTCCGTTGAAGAAAAACAGACACAACCCCCAGCCCCGGGAAAACGGGACCAAAAGCTGCACAAAATTTGAAACCAGCTGTAAAAACCAGACCACCCACAGGGGCGGGCAGCCCGGCAAATCCAACCAATTTAATAAAAAATCGGTATCAACAAACTTGGCACACTATTGAGTTCTCAAACAACAGACACATTCGAATATTCCCGAAACAATCCATTCAATGAATTTCTATTCCGTATTTCTTCGCTGCGATGTTTCAATCTTATTTCATTCAATTTCACTTTGCAAATCCGGTTATTTTTCCGGAATTCACTCGGTGGAATGAATCCGCCCAGCAAAAAAGCGAAGCATTTTCTTCAATCCACGCTTTGCGCGGCCAAGAATTGCTTCTTATTTGTTGGGGGTTTGTCACCACTCGGCGGTGGCGACTCAGAAAACAATACACGCCCCTCCGCGGGCGTGCAAATCGCCTGCGGAGGAGCGTGCAAAGTGTGTTTCTTTGGGCTAGGGAACCAGTACTTCGACTGTGGCCAGGTTCTTCTTGCCCCTGCGCAGGAGGAGGTACTGCCCATGCAGGAGTTCGGACTCCGGGATCACAGCTTCAGGGTCCAGCACCTTCTCGTTGTTCACATAGGCTCCGCCCTCACCAACCGTGCGCCGGGCAGCAGACTTGCTGTCCGAAAGACCGGAGGCAACCAGCAGATCAACGATCCCAAGCGCGTCCACCTGAACAGTGGTGGAGGGAAGCTCTGAGGTAGCCGCCTGCAGCGTCGACTTGTCCAGCGCTGACAGGTCACCGTTGCCGAACAGCGCAGCCGAAGCGGCGATGACCTTTTCGGTGGCCTCCACTCCGTGCACCAGCGAAGTGACTTCGAAGGCAAGCTTCCGCTGGCCTTCACGGGCAAACGGACGTTCGGCGACTGCCTGGGCAACTTCTTCAATCTCCGACCGGGTCAGGAAGGTGAACACCTTCAACCGGTCCACAACGTCAGCGTCTGCGGTGTTGAGCCAGAACTGGTAGAAGGCGTACGGGCTGCACATGCCGGCGTCGAGCCAGATGGCGTTGCCTTCGCTCTTGCCGAACTTAGTACCGTCCGAGTTGGTGATCAACGGGGTTCCCAGGGCGTGGACGCTCTTGCCCTCCACCTTGCGGATCAGCTCGGTACCACTGGTGAGGTTGCCCCACTGGTCCGACCCGCCGGTCTGCAGCATGCAGCCGTAGTCCCGGTACAGCTGGAGGTAATCCATGCCCTGAAGGATCTGGTAGCTGAACTCGGTGTAGCTGATGCCCTCGTCGGAGTTCAGCCGCGAAGCCACGGCGTCCTTGCGCAGCATGGTCCCCACGCGGAAGTGCTTGCCTACTTCACGCAGGAAGTCGATGGCGCTCAGCGGCGCTGTCCAGTCCAGGTTGTTGACCATCCGTGCAGCGTTGCCGCCCTCGACGCTGAGGAACCGGCTCACCTGCGCCTGCAGGTAGCCCACCCATTCGGCCACGGTGTCCTTGGTGTTCAAGGTGCGCTCGGCGGTGGGGCGGGGGTCGCCGATCAGGCCGGTGGAACCGCCCACGAGCCCGAGGGGCATGTGGCCGGCCAGCTGCAGCCGGCGCATCACGAGCAGCTGGACCAGGTTGCCCAGGTGGAGGCTCGGTGCGGTGGGATCGAAGCCGCAATAGTACGTGACCGGTGCACCGGCGAGGAGCTTTTCCAGCTCTGCTTCGTCGGTGGAGACGTGGACCAGGCCACGCCACTTCAGTTCCTGCCAGACGTTGGCAAAAGTGGGGTCGTTCTGTTGCGATTCGAGGCTGTTGATTTCCGGCACGCCTTCTAAGTTAGCAGTATTACCGGGCGCGGGCGCCGGACGAAGGCCCGGGCACCCGCGCCCCGAAACGGGACACCAGCCAGAAAGGGTCAGCGCTTGATGCCGGCCGGTACGGGCTCGGCAGCAATCAGCCGGAGCCGCTGGGTGGCGCGGGTCATGGCAACGTACAGGTCCCCCACCTTGCCATGCTCGTGGTTCAGCATCGTGGCGGGCTCCAGCACCACTACGCCGTCGAACTCCAGGCCTTTGGCTTCACGGGGGCTGATCACCACGATGTCCTGCTCGTAGCTGCCGGCACCGGTGCCGATCCGGCGGCCATACTCGGCGCGCAGGGCGGCGGTGGCCTCCGGCAAAAGGTGACCGTCGGCGATGACTGCCAGCAGGCCGCCGTCGAGCGCTCCCAGTTCTTCCGGCAGGACCTCCAGCAGGCGGCTGACCACCTGGCCCGGCTCCACCTCATCAATGACGGGCGACCAGCGCCCTTCCCGCACGGCCTTCGGCGCGGAAACCACAAGCCCCGCCGCGTTGGCCATCCGGACCGCCGCCTCGGCAATCTGGGACGGGGTGCGGTAGTTGACGGTCAGTTCTTCCAGCTGCCAGCGGTCCCCGAACATCGGGGCGAGCGCACCCTGCCAGGAATTCGCCCCGGCCACGGAACTCGTCTGCGCGATGTCCCCCACTATGGTGAAGGACTTCAGCGGGCAGCGGCGGACCAGCAGGCGCCACTGCATGGGCGAAAGTTCCTGCGCCTCATCCACCACAATGTGCCCGAAGGCCCACGTGCGGTCGCTCGTGGCACGCTCCGCTGCGGTCAGCCGCGCTTCCTGTTCCTGGTTCTGCTCTGCCAGTTCCTCGGCGGACATCAGCGGATCAACCCCGGCTGCCTCCATGTTGACCAGCGTCTGCTTGGCGTTGGCCAGATCCCGGGCGCGGTCATGCTCCTGCTGCGCCAGGCCCCGGCCGGCTGCGGGGTCCAACTCGCCCAGGAGCTCGGCGGCTTCGTCCAGCAGCGGGACATCGGACTCGGTCCAGGGCGCGTCAGCGGGCCGCAGCAGCAGGGCTCGCTCGGCCGGAGCCAGGTGCGGAGTGCAGAACTCCAGCACAGCCGGCTTGCTGAACAGCTCCGAGATCAGCTTCTCGGGCGTCATCGGCATCCAGCACAGGTTGAGGGCAATCCGCACATCACGGGCGGTGCGGACGTCCTCGGCCAGGTAGGAGCGGTCCGCGTTGTTGCCGATGTTCCCGGCTTCCACCAGCTCGGTCATCTGCTCCGTCAGTTCGCGCAGCAGGATCTTGACGAACGTCACGCGGGCCTCGTTGTGTGGCTTACCGGTGGAACGGGCACGTTCACGGGCACGGCGGACCTGGCGCGGGGTCAGCACCAGCCTGCGGCCGTCCACCTCCAGGATCCGGTTCTCCGCGGGAATGCGCTGGCGGTTGGCCACGGCGTTGGCCACGATGGCAGCCATATCGAGGCGTCCCTTGATGGCCGCGACGTCGGCATCAGGTTCCGGAACGGCGTTGATGCCGGGCATCAGGCGGCCCACGCTGGCCATTACGACGCCGGTCTCGCCCAGCGAAGGCAGCACCCTTTCGATGTACTTCATAAACGACGACGACGGGCCCACCAGCAGCACGCCGGCAGACTTCAGTCGGTCCCGGTGGGTATACAGCAGGTAGGCGGCGCGGTGCAGCGCCACAGCGGTCTTGCCCGTGCCGGGTCCGCCCTGGACCACCACGGCACCGGAGATGGAGGACCGGATGATGCGGTCCTGTTCGGACTGGATGGTGCTGACGATGTCAGACATCCGGCCGGTGCGCTTGGAGTTCAAGGCCGCGAGCAGGGCGCCTTCGCCCTGCAGGGACTCGTCGTCCGTCAGCATGTCGGCGTCGAGGACATCATCCTCGATGGCTTTGACTTCGCGGCCCTGCAGGATCAGGTGGCGGCGGCGGCGGACGCCCTGCCGGTCGAAGGCTGTGGCCTGGTAGAAATGCCCGGCTTCGGGCGCGCGCCAGTCCACCATGAGCCGCTGCAGGTCCTCGGTGGTGAGGCCGATACGGCCGATGTACTGGGCTTCCCCGGAGTCCAGGTCCAGGCGGCCGAACACCAGCCGGTCATCCACCGCATCCAGCTGCGCCAGGCGGTCCTCATACAAAGCCGCGAAAGCATCACGCTCGGAAACGTTCTGCATGGTGCCCACGGCCCCTGCCCGCCGGACCTGCGCAAGCTGCTTGCGCTTTTCCTCGCGGAGCTCCTCCAGCCGGGCATACAGCCCGGCAACATAGTCCCGTTCGTGGGCCAAATCGGCGTCGAGCATTAACGTTCCCCTATCGCAAAAGACAGACCGTCCATTCTACAACCTTTTCCGCTAACGCAGGTGTTGCCTGGCCGGCCTGGGCTTTGCTGCCTTGTACCTGGAAACCGTAGGATCGGCGCTGAGCCAGAACCGCCAGGCGTAATCCTCTGATCCACCGGCGCCGGAGACCCCAACCCGGGGCCCCGAGCTGACCTGCGTGGCCGGGCGGTCCGGAAGCGTGAGCCCGAACGGCGGCACCAGCGCGTCACGTCCGCTGTAGGCGGTGGTGAGGCCCAGGGCTTTGGCGAGGCGGGCCGGGCCGCTGGCCAGGTCGGCAGGAGTTTTCGAGGTGGGACGGCGGTGCCGGGCCAGCTCGGCACCCTCCACGATCTCCCCGGCACGCAGCAGCAGGGCGGAGGCCACCCCCTCCGGACCACACACGATATTCGTGCAGTGATGCATTCCGTAAGTGAAGTAGACATACAAGTGCCCGGCCGGACCAAACATGGGGGCATTGCGCGGAGTGGGACCACGGTAGGTGTGTGAACCCGGATCAGGATGCAGGGAATCCTCCGGACCCAGGTAGGCCTCCACCTCGGTGAGGCGGACGGACACCCGCCCCTCCCGCGAATCGTGGGTCAGGACAGCCCCAAGCAGCAGCGGGGCCAGCTCGCGGGCATCTCCGGACAGGAATTCCCGCAACGGTTCCCGGTCCGGCGAGGGGCTTCTGCTCATGGCCAGACTCTATCCAAAACCAGCAGCAATACCCTGCACAAAGCAGAAAAAACGCCACCACGGCCATGTCCGATTTCCGCTAGCCCCTACCGTGCGCGCCTGGCAGGATGGAGGAATGGATTTCTGGCAGCGCTACCGGGCAATAGACGCCCGGGACACCCGGTTCGACGGGCAGTTCTTCACTGCCGTCCGGACCACGGGCATCTATTGCCGCCCGTCATGCCCGGCCAGGACGCCCAAGGCCGCGAACGTCACCTTTTACGAAACGTCCGCCGCAGCGCACGACGCCGGCTACCGGGCCTGCAAGCGCTGCCTCCCCGAGGCGGTTCCCGGCACCCCGGCCTGGAACGTCCGGCAGGACATTGCCGGGCGGGCCATGCGCCTGATCAACGACGGAGTGGTCAACAAGGACGGCGTGGACGGCCTGGCCGCCCGCCTTGGCTATTCCTCCCGGCAGCTGAACCGCATCCTCAGCCAGGAACTTGGCGCCGGTCCACTGTCGCTGGCCCGGGCCGGACGTGCCCAGACGGCCCGGACCCTGCTGGTGTCCACGTCCATGAAGCTGGCTGACGTCGCCTTCGCGGCCGGCTTCAGCAGTGTCCGGCAGTTCAACGAGACCATGGTGGAGGTCTTCGACATGACGCCCACCGCCCTCCGCGCCGCACGGCACCCAAAAGTTGCCGCGGGATCCACCGCCCTGACCCTCAGCCTCCCCTACCGCGAGCCCTTCGATTCCGGCATCTTCACGTTCCTGGCCGTGCGCGCCATCCCCGGAATCGAAGCAGGATCAGCAACGTCCTACGCGCGTACCCTGCGGCTGCCGCAGGGCGACGCACGTTTTCGGATTGAGTACGACGGCGGCGCCCAAGGACGGCCGCTTACCCTCACCGTCGGCGCAGTGGACCTTCGCGACCTGCCGGCATTGCTCAGCCGCGTCCGCAGGCTGTTCGACCTGGATGCCGATCCGGTGGCCATCGACGGCGCGCTGGCAGCGGACAGTCGACTCTCAGCCTCGGTGGCTGCCGCTCCCGGCGTCAGGATGCCCGGGGCCCTGGACCCCGGCGAGATGCTGGTCCGGGCGATGGTCGGACAGCAGATCACCGTGGCTGCGGCGCGGACGGCACTCACGCAACTGGCCGCCGTCGGGCGTTCCAGCCAAAGCCCCGGCGAAGGCCTGGGGCGGATGTTTCCCACGGCGGCCGACATTGCCGCTGACGGCTACGCCCTCCTTCGCGGACCCAGGAAACGTGCGGAGGCCCTGCGTGCGGCAGCCTCCGCACTCGCTGAGGGCAGGCTGGATTTCGGCTACGGTGATGACCTGGCCAGCCTCGGCGCGAAGCTGCTGCCGCTGGCGGGGGTGGGACCATGGACGGTGGGCTACCTCGCCATGCGGGTCCTCGGCGCCCCGGATGTCTTCCTGGCCAACGACGCGGCGGTGCGGAACGGGATGAGGGCGCTCGACCGGCCAGGGCATGCGGAGCCTGGTGGCGGAATTGGTGCCGGCACCGCCAGCCCGGACTTCCGCGAGGTCAGCCCCTGGCGCTCGTACGCCACCATGCATTTGTGGCGGGCAGCAGCCCAGGCCGCAGCCGCCTCCCGTCCGGGCGGCACAACGAAGCTTGCCGGTGCAGGCACCGGAACAGCAGAGAAAGCGAAACGATGAAGGCCCAGTTGCTTCAGATGTCCACTCCGGACGGCCCGTTCACCATCCTCGCCCGGGACGGGCAGGTCCTTTCGAGCGGGTGGACCGACAAGCCCGGCGACTTGACCGGGCAAATCCATCCGTCGCTGCGGCCGGCCGCCGTTGAGCTGGTCACTGACCTTGGCAGCGTCTCTGCAGCCGTGGAGGCGTTCTATGCGGGGGATCCGGGACCGGCGATGCGTGTGCCCGTGCTCCAGATGTCGGGGCCCTTCCGTACGCACGCCTGGGACGTGCTGCGGCTGGTCCGGCCGGGATCCCCTGTCACGTATAGCGAGTACGCCGGGCTGGCGGGCAATCCCAAAGCTGTGCGGGCCGCCGCCAGCGCCTGCGCCTTCAATGCTGCAGCCCTGTTCGTGCCCTGCCACCGCGTTATCCGGACGGACGGCTCGCTGGGCGGCTTCCGCTGGGGACTGCCCATCAAGGAGAGGCTGCTGGCACGCGAGGCCGCCTGAGCACGCTGCTGCCATCTCTCGCAAGGTGCCGGGGGCGGACCGTTACTTGGGGGCAGGCGTTCCGGCCGGCCAGGGCAGGAGGGCCGGCAGGTCAACACCGTCCGCCGCGGCGGAGGCGCGCAGGCTGCCAAGGGTAGGTTCGCGGCCGGCGAGCCAGGCCGCGATATCCGTGATCATTCCGCTGACCACTGTGGACCGGTTCCCGCCGCCGATGCTCACTGGCGGAAGGCCGAGGGGCTGCAGCACGAGTTTGTCCTCCGCCGGTACGCGGGCTGCGAGGAAATCGAACAGGTGCTCGCAGAACGGCCGGCTCCAGGTTTCCGGTCCCCTGCCCGTCAGCAGGTCCGCGGCATGGATGACGAGTTCCCGCCACAGGGCGAGCCCACCATCCAGGACCACTCCCCCTCGATAACTGATGGGTGCCCACCAGCCGGTGCCGTTGGCCGAAGAATCCTTGACGCCGGGCAGTACATCGAAAGCCCGCAGCACCCGGTCCAGGGCTGCCTTCAGGTCTGTGAGGTGGGTGGCGGCGTCGTGCCCGGCAGTCATGTCGATGGCCCTGTTCCGGCCTTGCATGCCTCCTTCGTACAGCTCAATGGTCTCGCCGCGGGCCGCGTACTCGAGCTGCCTGGCCATGGCGTTGGAGATTCCGGTCAGGTGGGCCAGCACGTGGCCCCGCGTCCAGCCGGGCAGCGCGGAGGGAGCCGTCACGTCCTCATCGCCGAGCTTGGCAACATCGGAGGCAACGTCGCCGGCGGCTTTATGGATTCCGGCAAGCAGGACGTCAGGTGCGGGAGCTGTCATGGCGCTCATACTAGCCGGTAATAACGCCATCGGGGCCGAAGCGGTGGCGGATGTGGGGGCCGTCGTGGCTTGCCTGCCAAAACTCGATTTCGGCGGGTTGGACGGCGTAGAGCTGCCAGTTGGGGTTATCGCTGCCGTCGGAGCGCGGGCGCTCGTCCCAGTCGCGGGCTGAAGCGTCGGCGGAAAGCTCCACCACGGGCCCCGCTACCCTGACCTGCCGCCCCAGCGACGGCCAGTAGAAGTTCAGGGCCGCACGAGGGTTGCCGCCGAGTTCCCTGCCCTTGCGTGAGGTGCGGGACGTGGCGAAGTGCCAGCCGTCGTCGTCGATGTTCTTCAGGATCAGCATCCGCGAGGACGGCTGGCCCTGGCCGTCCACGGTGGCGAGGCTGCAGGCGTGCGGCTGGCGCTCCCCCGCGGCCTGTGCCTCGTCCAGCCATTGCCTGAACAGTTCCGCGGGATCTGCCGGGGCGGTATCCGGGTCAAAGCCTGGCAGGGAGTCCGGGAAGTCGGGAAGGGCCCGGAGTTGCCTGCGGAAGGAGTCGCTCATGGCTCCACCCTAGCGGCGGGTCCGCGCCCCACTAACCCGCAACGCTCTCTCAGATAACGCGCGAATTTCGGAATCGCTCTCTCACTTTCCTAAGGAAAGCGAGAGAGCGTTGGCCAAAAAGGGGCATCAACTGAGAGAGCGTTGGGCTGTTACTTTGCGTACTCCCGCACGCCGGCTAGCTCGGCTTCCAGCGCGACCAGCTGGCGTTCGACGGCGGCCGGTGCCGTTCCGCCCTGGGAGTTGCGGCTGTTGAGCGAGCCCTCCGTGGACAGGACTGTGCGGACCTCCGGCGTGAGGTGCTCCGAGATGGCGGCATACTCCTCATCCGTCAGGTCCCACAGCTCCACGCCGCGGGATTCCGCCTGTTTGACGGCCGCGCCGGACAGTTCATGCGCCTCGCGGAACGGAACCCCCTGGCGGACCAGCCACTCGGCGATGTCCGTAGCCAGCGCAAAGCCCTGGGGTGCCAGCGACTCCATCCGTTCGGTGTTGAACGTCAGGGTGGCGATCATGCCGGAGACGGCCGGAAGCAGGAGCTCGAGGGTGTCGGCAGCATCGAACACCGGCTCCTTGTCCTCCTGCAGGTCGCGGTTGTACGCCAGCGGCAGGCCTTTGAGCGTGGCCAGCAGCCCGGTCAGGTTGCCGATCAGGCGACCGGCCTTGCCGCGCGCCAGCTCCGCCACATCCGGATTCTTCTTCTGCGGCATGATGGACGATCCCGTGGAGTAGGAATCGTGCAGCGTCACGAAGGAGAACTCCTTGGTGGCCCAGAGGATGACTTCCTCGGAGATCCGTGAAAGGTCCACGCCGATCATCGAGCACACCCAGGCAAACTCTGCGAAGACGTCCCGGGAAGCGGTGCCGTCAATCGAGTTGTGGGCCGCGGAGAAGAAACCGAGGTCCGCTGCTACTGCCTCCGGATCCAGGCCCAGGGAGGAGCCTGCCAGGGCACCCGAACCGTAGGGCGAGATGCCGGCGCGCTTGTCCCAGTCCTGAAGGCGCTGCACATCGCGCAGCAACGCCCAGGCATGGGCCAGGAGATGGTGGCTGAGCAATACCGGCTGGGCGTGCTGCAGGTGGGTCCGGCCCGGCATGGCCACGCCGTGGTGCACCTTGGCCTGCTCCACCAGCGCATCCACCGTGGCCAGCACGCCTCGGGCGATGATCCGGGCATGGTCGCGCAGGAACATCCGGCCCAACGTGGCCACCTGGTCGTTGCGCGACCGGCCGGCGCGGAGCTTGCCGCCCAGCTGCGTTCCGGCACGCTCGATCAGGCCGCGCTCCAGCGAACCGTGCACGTCCTCATCGGACTCCGCCGGCACATACGCGCCCGAGGCTACGTCCTCATCCAGCCGGGTGAGGGCCGTAAGCATACCCTCCAGCTCGGCGGCGTCCAGCAGGCCGGCCTTGTGCAGCACACGGGCGTGCGCCTTGGAACCGGCGATGTCGTAGCGCGCCAGCCGCCAGTCGAAGTGTGTGGACTTGCTCAGCGCCGCCAGGGCATCGGCGGGGCCGCCGGCGAACCGGCCGCCCCACAGAGCGCCGGTGTTCGTCCCCGAGCGCACCCCAACCTCGCTGCGCTCGGCCGGGGACCCCTGCGCCCGTGGGCCCATCTCAGCTTTTTGCTCAACCACCGGTTTTTACTTTCCTTCGACGCGGATGTCGCGGCCGGAGGCAACCTTGGCGGACATGCCCCACAGCTCGATGAAGCCGCGGGCCATGGACTGGTCGAAGGTGTCGCCGGTGTCGTAGGTGGCGAGGTCGAAGTCGTAGAGCGAGGTGTCCGAGCGGCGGCCGTTGACGATGGCCTGGCCGCCGTGGAGCACCATGCGGATGTCACCGGAGACGTACTTCTGGGTGTCCTCGATGAAGGCGTCCAGGGAGCGCTTGAGGGGGGAGAACCACTGGCCGTCGTACACCAGCTCGGCCCAGCGCTGGCCAACGGTGGCCTTGAAGCGGGCCTGCTCGCGCTCGATGGTGATGTCCTCGAGGTGCTTGTGGGCAGTGATCAGCGCCATGGCACCGGGTGCTTCGTAGATTTCGCGGGACTTGATGCCCACCAGGCGGTCCTCGACGACGTCGATCCGGCCCACGCCCTGGGCGCCGGCGCGGCGGTTGAGTTCCTTGATGGCCTGCAGCGGGGTGACCTTGACGCCGTCGATCGCTACCGGGATGCCGGCCTGGAAGGAGATCGTGACTTCGTCCGGTGCCGGCGGGAACTCCGGGGTGGCGGTGTAGTCGTAGATGTCCTTCGTGGGGGCGTTCCAGATGTCCTCGAGGTAGCCGGTTTCCACGGCGCGGCCCCAGACGTTCTGGTCGATGGAGTACGGGTTCTTCTTGGTGGTCTCGATAGGCAGGCCCTTTTCCTCGGCGAAGGCGATGGCCTTGTCGCGGGTGAGGGCGAGGTCGCGGACGGGGGCGATGCACTTCAGGTCCGGGCCGAGGGTCTGGATGCCCACTTCGAAGCGGACCTGGTCGTTGCCCTTGCCGGTGCAGCCGTGGGCAACGGTGGTGGCGCCGAACTCGCGGGCGGCCTTGACCAGGTGCTTGACGATGACCGGGCGGGAGATGGCCGACACCAGCGGGTAGTGGCCCTGGTAGAGGGCGTTGGCCTTCAGGGTGGGCATCGCGTATTCGTTGGCGAACTCGTCGGAGGCGTCGGCCACGTAGGCTTCGACGGCGCCGCAGCCCAGGGCGCGCTGGCGGATGGTCTCGAGGGACTCGCCGCCCTGTCCGACGTCGACCGCTACGGCGATGACCTCGGCGCCGGTGGCTTCGCCGATCCAGCCGATGGCTACTGAGGTGTCCAGGCCGCCCGAGTAGGCGAGCACAATGCGTTCAGTCACTTCAAATGCTCCTTGTGATTGGGGTTCGTAGATGTTGTCTTCAAGCTTATTGCCCGGCTTCTTCGGCCAGTTGCAGGAACCTGGCGGCGAGGTCCTGGCCGCCGTTCGGGTCCCGGGACACCAGCAGTACGGTGTCGTCCCCGGCGATGGTGCCCAAGATGGACGGCATCACCGAATGGTCAATGGCCAGGGCCAGGAAATTAGCGGCGCCCGGCGGGGTGCGGAGCACGGCGATGTTGGCCGATGCTTCGGCGGTGACCAGGAGTTCGCTGCACAGCCTGGCCAGCCGGGCATCCAGGATTTCCTGGCTCACGCCGCTTTTCGCCGCCCGCTCGCCGCCCTCGCCTGGGACTGCATAGACCAGCACACCCTCTTTCCCGCGGACGCGGACAGCCCCGAGTTCCACCAGGTCCCGGGACAGGGTGGCCTGGGTGACCTGCACGCCGTCGTCCGCGAGCAGGGCCGCCAACTCCGCCTGGGAACGCACTGATTCACCCGTCAGGATGGCGGTGATGCGGGCCTGGCGGGCGGTTTTGGTGGCCGGGCTGGAGCCCGGCGACGCCGGTTGGGCGGACACTAGAACGTGCTCTCCCCGGTGCCTTCTACGGGCGAAAGTCCGTCAACGAAGGCGAGGCCGGACCGGTGCATGAGCCAGGCCATCAGCGCCTTCTGGGCGTGGAGCCGGTTTTCGGCCTCATCCCAGACGATGGACTGCGGGCCGTCAATGACGCCGGCTGAGATTTCGTAGCCGCGGTAGGCGGGCAGGCAGTGCAGCACGACGGCGTCTTCCGCAGCGTGTGCCATGGCCGCCTCGTCGACGGAGTACTCCCGGAACAGCTGCAGCCGGGCTTCCTTTTCGGCTTCCTGGCCCATGGATACCCACGTATCTGTTGCGACGACGTCGGCACCCTTCAGCGCCTCCACGGCATCACTGGTGATCAGCACAGAACCGCCGGTCTGGGCCGCGCGTTCCTCCGCTGCGGCCACGATATCTGCGGCGGGCAGGTAGCCCTCGGGCCCGGCGATGCGGACGTGCATGCCCGCCGTGACGCCGGCCAGCAGGTAGGAGTTGGCCATGTTGTTGGCCGCGTCCCCCAGGTAGCTCATGGTGAGGCCCTTGAGCTCGCCCTTGTGCTCCTTCACGGCCAGCAGGTCCGCGAGCAGCTGGCAGGGGTGGTAGTCATCGCACAGGGCGTTGATGACCGGCACCTTGGAGTTGTCCGCCATCGCCACCAGGCCGGCGTGCGCGCCGGTCCGCCACACGATGGTGGAGACCATCCGTTCCAGGACTTTCGCTGTGTCCTCCACGGATTCCTTGTGGCCGATCTGCGCCTCGCCCGGGTTGATGATCAGGGCATTGCCGCCCATGTCGGCGATACCCGTGGCGAACGAGACCCGGGTGCGGGTGGAGGTCTTGTCGAAAATCACGGCAACGGTCTTGCGGCCGCTGCCCCCTGCGGCGAAGGGCTGGACGCTGTACGGATCTGCCTTCATGCGGGCGGCGAGTTCCAGGACCTCAGCCTGTTCGGCCGGGCTGAGATCCGTGTCCTTGAGGAAGTGCCGGGTAGTGCCGGTGGCTGTTGTCACTGGGCGTCCTTAGCTGTCTGGAGGATGGCCGGGAAGGCTGCGAGGAATGAGTCTGCCTGTGCTGTGGTGAGGACCAGCGGTGGAGCCAGGCGGATGGTTCGGGGTCCGGGGGCGTTGACGATGAAGCCGGCGTCAAGACCTGCCTGCACTACTGCCGGCGCCACGTCCGCGTCCAGGTCGAAGCCGATCAGCAGGCCCTCGCCGCGGACTTCCGTAACGCCCGGAATGGCTGCGAGCGCGGCGCGCAGGTGTTCCCCCACGGCAGCTACGTTGGCCAGGACATCCTGGCTTTCGATGGCGTGCAGGGTGGCCAGGGCAGCCGCCGTGGCCACGGGGTTTCCGCCGAACGTGGTGCCGTGCTGTCCTGCGCTCAACAACGACGACGTCGCGTCACCAAAGGTGATCAGCCCACCGATCGGGAAGCCGCCGCCTAGGCCCTTTGCCAGGGTGACTGCGTCCGGCACGATGCCCGCATCCTCGCTGGCGAGCCATTTGCCGGTCCGTCCGATGCCGGTCTGCACCTCGTCGAGGATCAGCAGGGCGCCGGCTTTGGTGGTGAGTTCCCGTGCTGTGCGCAGGTAACCGGCAGGGAGCGGACGGACCCCTGCTTCACCCTGGATGGGCTCGAGGAAGACTGCTGCCACGGTTTCGTCCACTGCGGCTTCGAGGGCTTCGATGTCGCCGAACGGGATGTGCACCACGCCGCCGGGCAGGGGCTCGAACGGGGCGCGGTAGGCTTCCTTGGCTGTCAGCGCCAGCGCACCCATGGTCCGGCCGTGGAAGGCACCTTCAAGCGCGATGATTTTGGTCCGTGGCCCTGTGCCGGCAGGATCACCATTGCGCCGGGCGAGCTTGAAGGCAGCCTCATTGGCCTCGGTGCCGGAGTTGGTGAAGAACACCTTGGAACCGGCCGGGGCATGGGTGAGGGCCAGGAGCTTTTCGGCCAGCGCAATCTGGGTGGGGCTGGTGAAGAAGTTGGACACGTGGCCCAGTGTTGCAAGCTGGCTGGAGATGACCGACGTGACGAACGGGTTGGCATGGCCGAGCGCGTTGACGGCGATGCCGCCCAGCAGGTCCAGGTATTCCTTCCCGTCAGCATCCCAGACAAGGCAGCCGGCACCGCGGACCAGGACGCGCTGCGGAGTGCCGAACACGCCCATCAAGGACGTGGAGTAGCGGGCCAGCCATTCGGAGCCGGCGTGGCCCGTGGTCTCCACCAGTTCTGTCACCGGGCTCCGGTGATCGAGCTTGTCGAGATTCTCCGTGCTGTTCATCCGTTGATCTCCTCGTCCGGGACTACCTGGGTGCCGATGCCCGCCGTCGTAAATGTTTCAAGAAGCATGGAGTGGGGCAGGCGCCCGTCCACAATATGAGCGCGTTCCACACCCTCATCAATGGCCTTGAGGCAGGCCGCCATCTTGGGGATCATGCCCGATTCGAGCCTCGGCAGCATGTCCCGAAGCTCCGAGGCGGTCAGCGAGGAGATCAGCGAGGACTTGTCCGGCCAGTTGGCATACAGGCCCTCGACGTCAGTCAGGATGACCAGCTTGGAGGCGCCCAGCGCCGAGGCGACGGCTGCCGCCGCGGTGTCCGCATTGACGTTGAGGACCTGGCCGGTGGGCTGGAAGCGCGCCGTGCCGGGCACGCCGTCTCCGCCGTCCACAATCTCGGGGGCAACCGTCGAGATTACCGGGATCCGGCCGGCCTCGAGGATGTCCACGATGCCGGCGGGGTCGACTCCCACCACCTCGCCGACCAGCCCGAGGTCCACTTCTTCGCCGTCCACCACGGTTCCCGTCCGGACTGCGCGCAGCAGGCCGCCGTCTTCCCCGGACATGCCCACAGCATAGGGGCCGTGGGAGTTGATCAGGCCCACCAGTTCGCGTCCCACCTGGCCGGTGAGGACCATCCGGACCACATCCATGGCTTCAGGGGTGGTGACGCGGAGGCCGCCCTTGAATTCGGACTCGATGCCGAGCCGGCCGAGCATGGAGTTGATCTGCGGGCCGCCGCCGTGGACTACCACCGGATGGATGCCTACGTGATGGAGGAACACGATGTCCTCGGCGAAGGCGCGGCGGAGATCGTCGTTGACCATGGCGTTGCCGCCGTACTTGATCACCATGATGGTGCCGGCGAACCGCTGGATCCAGGGCAGGGCCTCAATCAGGGTTCCGGCCTTGTCCTGGGCATCGGACATGCTGGTGGTTTCACGCGTCTGGGTGTTCATGCTGTCACTTTCCGCAACGGTTCTTGCCGGGTGCGCGGGGGCTCCTAGCTGGAGTAGGCGCTGTTCTCGTGCACGTAGTCGTGGGTGAGGTCGTTTGTCCAGATGGTGGCCTCGGCGTCGCCCGCCTGCAGGTCGATCTCCACCAGCACTTCGCGCGGCTCCAGGTCCACGAGGGCCCGGTCGTCGCCGATGCTGCCGTTGCGGCAGATCTGGATACCGTTCATGGAGACGTTGAGCTGGTCCGGTTCGAAAACGGCGTCCGTGGTGCCGACGGCGGAGAGCACACGTCCCCAATTCGGGTCTTTGCCGAAGATGGCGGCCTTGAAGAGGTTGGAGCGGGCCACGGAGCGGCTGACGGTTACGGCGTCGGCCTCGCTGGCGGCGTTGAAGGTGCGGATGGCGATGTCGTGGCTGGCACCTTCTGCGTCGCCGATCAGCTTCCGTGCGAGCTCGGCGCATACCTGGGTGAGGCCCGAGCCGAAGGCTTCGGCGGACGGCACCGCGCCGGAGGCGCCGGAGGCCAGCAGGACCACAGTGTCGTTGGTGGACATGCAGCCGTCCGAGTCGGCCCGGTCGAAGGTGACGCGCGTGGCGTCGCGGAGGACGACGTCGAGCATCTCCGCCTCCACCAGGGCGTCCGTGGTGAGGACCACCAGCATGGTGGCCAGGCCCGGTGCGAGCATGCCGGCACCCTTGGCGATACCGCCGATGCTGAATTCCTGGCCGTCCGCGTCGGTGCCGATGAACAGCGCGGACTTGGGCACTGAGTCGGTGGTCATGATGGCGGTGGCCGCGTCGGGTCCGCCGTCGGTGCTGAGGGCAGCAGCGGCCGCCTCCACGCCGGGAAGGATCTTGTCCATGGGCAACTGCTCACCGATCAGCCCGGTGGAGCAGACAAAAACATCCGTGGCCGAAATACCCAGCACTTCGGCCACTTTTTCGGCGGTGCTGTGTGTGTTCTGGAAGCCGGTGGGCCCGGTGCAGGCGTTGGCACCGCCGGAGTTGAGGATGACGGCGTCCACGCGGCCGTCCGATACCACCTGTCGGGACCAGTGGACCGGAGCCGCAGCCACGCGGTTGCTGGTGAACACCGCGGCGGCGGCCTTCGCGGGGCCGTCGTTGACCACCAAAGCAAGGTCCGGGTTGCCCGACGCTTTCAATCCGGCGGTGACGCCGGCGGCCCGGAATCCACGGGGTGCGGTTACTGTCACGGGGCTACTCCCTGCAGGTCAAGGCCGGCGGTTTCTGCCAGGCCGAGTGCGATATTCATGGACTGGACGGCGCCGCCGGCGGTCCCTTTGGTGAGGTTGTCGATCACGCAGGTGACAATCACCCGGCCGGTGTGCGCATCGAAGGCAAGCTGCATGGCAGCGTGGTTCGATCCCTGGACGGACTTGGTGGCGGGCCACTGACCTTCGGGCAGGACGTGCACAAAGGGTTCGTCGTCGTACGCGTCAGTCCACGCCTGGCGCAGCTGCTCAGCAGTGGTACCCGGCTTGACCCTGGCGGTGGCGGTGGTGAGGATCCCGCGGCTCATCGGTGCGAGGGTGGGTGTGAAGGAGACCGTCACCTGCTCCCCTGCCGCATTCGACAGGCCCTGTTCGATCTCTGGGGTGTGCCGGTGTCCGCCGCCCACGCCGTAGGGGCTCATGGAACCCATCACCTCGGAGCCGATCAGGTTCACCTTCGCGGCCTTGCCTGCGCCCGAGGTGCCGGACGCGGAAACGATCACGACGTCGTCGGGCTGGAGGAGATGGGCGGCGAATCCGGGCGTCAGGGCCAGCAGGGCCGACGTCGGGTAGCAGCCGGGCACGGCGATGCGGCTGGCGCCCTTGAGGGCTTCGCGCTGGCCGGGCAGTTCCGGCAGGCCGTACGGCCAGGTGCCGGCGTGGGCTGAGCCGTAGAACTTTTCCCAGGCGGCCGGGTCCTCCAGGCGGTGGTCGGCGCCGGCGTCGATCACCACTGTCCCTTCCGGAAGCTGGGCCGCAATTTCAGCGGAGGCACCGTGCGGCAGTGCGAGGAAGACGACGTCGTGGCCGGAGAGGTTCTCCACCGTGGTGTCCTCCAGGATGCGGCTGGACAGTCCGTACAGGTGGGGCTGCAGCTCGCCGAGGCGCGAACCGGCGTTGCTGTGCGCTGTGATTGCCCCGATGGTCACATCCGGGTGGCCCGCCAGGAGGCGGAGCACCTCTCCGCCGGCATAGCCGCTGGCGCCTGAGACTGCAACAGAAATAGTCATGGGTCCACCTTACAGCAAAATTATTCACTAGTACCGATATTTATGCATCGTGGGTTGATAGCGCGGGCTTAGCTTGAAGAGTCTTTAGGATGGTTCCGGCAGCCGGGGCTGGAAAGGCCGGGCCCGGGGAAGGAGAGCCATGACGCATGCCATCGTCGCACGCCAGGCAGGCGGCCCGGAAGTCCTTGAGTATGCGGACGTGGACCAGCCGGTTCCGAGTCCGGGCCAGTTGCTGGTCAAGGTGGCCGCAGCGGGAGTGAACTTCATTGACACCTATAAGCGCAGCGGCACTTACAAGGTCCCGTATCCCTTCACCCCCGGATCAGAAGCCGCCGGCACGGTGGAGGCGGTGGGCGACGGAGTTACCGGTTTCACCATCGGCGACAGGATCGCCACGGCCGAGGGCATCAACTGTTACGCGGATTACGCGTTGGTGGACGAGGACGCCGCGCTGCCCGTACCCGCCGGGATCGATGATTTCACCGCCGCCGCACTCTCCCTGCAGGGCATCACGGCGCACTTCCTGATGAACTCAACCTTCAAGGTGGAGCCAGGGCATACCGTGCTGCTGCACGCGGGAGCCGGCGGTGTAGGACTGCTCCTGACCCAGATGCTAAAAGCCAGGGGCGCGGAAGTCATCACCACCGTTTCCAGTGACGAAAAGGAAGAGTTGGCGCTGGACGCCGGCGCAGACCACGTGCTGCGGTACGAGGGCTTCGCCGAACGGGTCAGGGACATTACCGGCGGCACCGGCGCCGACGTGGTCTACGACGGCGTGGGAAAGGACACCTTTGACGGCTCACTTGCCGCACTGCGCGTCCGTGGAATGCTGGTGCTCTTCGGCGCGGCATCAGGACCGGTCCCGCCCGTGGATCCCCAACGCCTGAACTCCGGCGGATCCTTGTTCCTGACCAGACCCACCATTGCGCACCACCTGAGGGATGCGGCGGAACGCCGCTGGCGTTCGGACGAGGTTTTCGCCGCCGCTGCAGATGGCAGCCTCAAGGTCCGGATCGGCGCCCGCTACCCCCTGTCGCAGGCCGCCCAGGCGCACCGCGACCTGGAAGGCCGCCGCACCACCGGCAAGGTTGTCCTGGTTCCGTAAGGCACCGTAGCTGGACAAACGGGAAAGGTCCCCACAGCCAGGATCAATTCATCCTGGCTGTGGAGACCTTCCGTTTGTACCGTGTCTACTTCCCGGCTACCGCTGGACTGCCCCAAACCGCTCGGCGGCCAGGGCAACGGCGCTTTCGCGGGCTGCCGATGCTTCGTCCGCGGTCAGGGTTCGGTCGTCGGCGCGGAACCGGAGGCCGAAGGCCAGGGATTTTTTGCCCTCCTCGATCCCCTTGCCGGCGTAGACGTCGAAGAGCGCAACATCTTCCAGCAGCTCACCGGCACCTTCGCGGAGTGCGGCCAGTACGTCGTCGGCCGGCACCCCGGCGGGAACTACCAGCGCCACGTCCTGGGTGGCCACCGGGAACGTGGAGATGTGGCGTGCCACAATGACGTCCGGCGCAGCGTCAAACAGTGCGTCGGCGTTGAGCTCCAGGGCCACCGAGCGGGCCGGCATGTCCGACGCTGCGAGCAGTTTGGGGTGCAGCTCACCGGCGTAGCCCACCACTTCGCCGGTGCGGAGGGACAACCGGGCAGTACGGCCGGGGTGGAATGCCTGGTGGCTGCCCTGGCTGACCACCAGCTCCACGCCCAAGACGTCGCCGGCGAGCCGGGCAATGTCCAAAGCGTCAGCCCAGTCCCACACACGCGGGGCGTGCTCGGCGGCGGCCGGTGAATCATGTCCCGTGAGGACCACGGCGAGGTGGAAAGGCTGGGCGGGGACGCCGTCGTACAGTGCATCCAGCACCTCATCAGCAGGCTTAACCCCAAGCGGCGGGATGGACGCGGTACCCATCTTTTCGGCGGGCAGGAACACCAGGCCCGACTCGAAGAGGGCCAGGTCGCGGAAGCCGCGGGAATGGTTCCGCTTGGCCACCTCGATGAGCCCCGGCAGGATGGAGGTGCGCAGGAATCCCTGCTCCTCGCTGATCGGGTTGGCCAGCTTGACGGCGCTCCGGCCTGTGCCTTCTTCAACAGTGCCGAAGGTGTCATTCGCCGCCTTGGAGACGAACGGGTAGGCCAGGACCTCGGTGAGGCCCGCATCAGCCAGGGCCTGGATCAGGCGGCGGCGCTGCTGCTGCACACGCGTGAGGCCGCGGCCTGGAGGGGCCACAGGCAGCGTCGCGGGAATCTTGTCGTAGCCCACCAGGCGCGCGACCTCCTCGGAGAGGTCCTCCTTGGTCTCCAGGTCGTGGCGCCAGCTGGGGGCAGTGACGCTCCAGCCGGCGTCGTTCTTCACCACGGCCGCGCCCAGGTCCTCGAGGGACGTGACGATCTGCTCTTCGGTGAAATCGATGCCGATCCGGGCAGCGGCGAAGCCTGCCGGAAGGTGAATCGTCACGGAGTCCGGGGCGGTTCCGACGTCGGTTCCCGCCTCGTCTGCCGTGCCGCCGGCGAGTTCCACGAGGAGGTCCACCACGCGCTGGGCGGCGATGCCGGCCACCTGCCAGTCGACGCCGCGCTCGAAGCGCTTGGACGCCTCCGACGGCAGCTTGTGGCGGCGGCGGGACCGGCCGATGGACACCTCGTCGAAGTGCGCGGATTCCACCAGGATGTTGGACGTTGTGTCCCCCACCTCGGTGGCTGCCCCGCCCATGACGCCGGCGATGCCGATGGCGCCGGAATCATCGGTGATCAGCAGGTCCTCGGGGTCGAGGCTGCGCTCCTTGTCATCCAGGGTGGTGATCTTTTCGCCGGCCCCGGAGCGGCGCACCACGATCTCCCCGGACAGCTTGTCCAGGTCGTAGCAGTGCGTGGGCTGGCCAAGTTCCAGCATCACGTAGTTGGAGATATCCACCGGCAGGGAGATGGAACGGATACCGGCCAGGCGGAGCCTGGAGGTCATCCATGGCGGGGTGGGCCTGGTGGCGTCCACCCCACGGACCGTCCTGGCCACGAACCGGTCGCAGCCCGGCTTGCCGTAGATGGGGGCGTCATCGTTGAGCTTGACGCCGTAGCCGCCGGAGAGTTCCGCGGGGGCGCTGACGCGCGACGCCGGATCGGTGAACGTGGTGCCGGTGGCGTGCGCGTACTCGCGTGCGACGCCACGGAGGGAGAAGGCGTAGCCGCGGTCCGGGGTGACGTTGATTTCGGCGGCTTCGTCGTACAGGCCCAGCAGCTCCATGGCATCGGTGCCGATTTCGGGGTCCAGGCCGATGCGGGAGAGCACCAGGATGCCGTCGTGGTCGTCGCCGATGCCCAGTTCGCGGACGGAGGCGATCATGCCCGCCGAGAGGTGGCCGTAGGTCTTGCGGGCAGAGATGTGGAAGTCTCCCGGCAGCACGGCGCCCGGCAGGGTGACCACCACCTTGTCGCCTTCCACGAAGTTGTGGGCGCCGCAGATAATGCCCTGCACGCCGGACGGGTCGATGCCCTCGCCGGTGAGCGTCTGCTCCTGCCCTTCGGGGACAACGCGGACCTGGCACCAGTTGATGGTTTTGCCGTTGGTCTGCGGTTCCTTGACCAGGCTCAGGACCTGGCCCACCACGACGGGACCCTTCAGGGTGTCCGTGGGACGGTGCACGTCCTCTTCTTCAAAGCCGACCTTCACCAGTTCGGCCATTACGTCTTCGGCCGTTGCTCTGGCCGGTACCTCCGCGAATTCACGCAGCCAGGAAATAGGGATACGCACTGTTAGATCTCCATCCCGAAGTGCTCGCTGAAACGTACATCGCCTTCGATCATGTCGCGCATGTCGCCGACCTCGTTGCGGAACATCAGGGTCCGCTCGATGCCCATGCCGAAGGCAAAACCTGAATAGACGTCCGGGTCGATGCCCGCGGCGCGGAGAACGTTGGGGTTGACCATGCCGCAGCCGCCCCACTCGATCCAGCGCGGTCCGCCCTTGGCGCCCGGGTGGAAGATATCGAGCTCGGCGGACGGCTCGGTGAACGGGAAGTAGTTGGGACGCAGCCGGATCTGGGCTTCGTCGCCGAACATCTGCCGCGCGAAGTGCTCAAGGGTGCCGCGGAGGTCCGCCATACTGAGCTTTTTGTCGATGGCCAGGCCTTCGAACTGGTGGAACACGGGAGTGTGCGTGGCATCGAGCTCGTCGGTGCGGAACACCTTGCCAGGGCACAACACGTAGATGGGAAGCTCGCGTTCCAGCATGGAACGGACCTGCACCGGGGACGTGTGGGTGCGCATCAGCAGGTGGGCCTCGGGCGGCTCCACGAAGAAGGTGTCCTGCATTTCGCGGGCCGGGTGGTCCGGCTTGAAGTTCAGGGCATCGAAGTTGAACCATTCGGATTCCACTTCGGGACCCTCGGCGATTTCCCAGCCCATGCCAACGAAAATGTCCGCCACGCGGTCCTGCAGGGTGGACAGCGGGTGCCGGGCTCCGGCGCGACGACGGCGGGGCGCGGCGGTGACGTCAACGGTCTCTTCCAGCAGGATCCGGGCGTCGTTTTCGGCTTCCAGCTCTGCCGTGCGGTCCGCGAGCGCCTTGTTTACCCGCCCGCGGGAGGCGCCCATGAGCTTTCCAGCGACGGCCTTTTGGTCCTTGGCCAGCTTGCCGATTTCACGGTTGGCGAGGCTCAGCGGCGACTTTTCACCAGTGTGCGCGAGCCTCACCGCCTTCAGCTCATCAAGGGTGGCCGCGCCGGCGATGGCGGCGATGGCCTGGTCTACAGCGGCAGTAATGGCGGCTTCATCCGTAGGGTTCGGGATGGCGGCGCCCGGCAAAGTTTCAGTCATCTACTGTTCTTAGCTACGAGTCGTGGCTGCCGGTGAACAGGCAGCCTGCGCGGTTTCCCGGCGGCTCGTCCGTCACTGGCAGGTCATGGATGAATGAGCCTAATTCATGTGCAAATATCGGTTCATTCAATGACCAGGTCAGGGCATACCGGAAAATCCGGCGGCCACTGCCCTCCAGTCTAATTGAACGTCCGGCTAGCATGGCCTCATGACACCACGGGAGCCATGGGCGCTTCGGGGGCCCCTGACAGTTCCGCAGTTGCTGCGGCTGGCGGCGAACGCTGCGAACGGCAGCACCCTCCTGGGCCTCGCCGTCGCAGGACTTGCGCGGACGGAGCTCCGCCGGGGTCCCCGGGGGCTCATCATCGCCGGCGGCTACCGGTGGCGGGTGCCGTTTGCGCACGCCTACACCCTGGGCAATGTGATGCTGTGCCGCAGCACAGCCGAAGACCTGCTGTCACGGCCCGCGCTCCTGGGACACGAGGAAAGGCACTGCAGCCAGTACGCCTGGTGCCTGGGACTGCCCTTCATTCCGCTGTACCTGGCAGCCGCCGGGTGGTCGGTGCTGCGCACCGGCAATCCGGGGACCGGCAACATCTTCGAACGGCACGCGGGGCTCGCGGCCGGCGGGTACCCGCTGGGCAACAGCCCGCCCCGTCCCCGGCGCCGCCACCTGCCCGGGATGGCCGGCCCTTCCGGAATGGAGGCGTGACCCATGCCAACGGAAGCTGAGGGATTCACTGACCCGAGCAGGCCCGGTGAAGGGGGCAGCGTCGTGGGGCAGGACGGCCCTCAGTTTTACGGCGGGGCCATCGGGACTGTCAGCGTCACCGGAACCGGGGCGGCGGAAGCTGCCCCTGACCTGATGGTGGTGTCCATCGGGGTGGAATGCCGCGCCGAATCGGTCGAGGCGGCATGGTCCCGGGCCGGGAGCAGTTCAGACACCGTGGCGTCAACGTTCCGCCGGCATGGCGTCGCCGGCGGGGACATCCGAACCACCGGACTGAACGTCCGGGCAGACCTCGTCTGGCGGGAGGGCGAAGGCCAGAGTGTCACCGGATACGTCGCGGCCAGTACCCTCACCGTAAGGCTGCGGGCCCCGGGTTCTGCCTCGGCAGTGATATCCGACGCTGTGCAGGCCGGCGGAAATGACGTCCGGCTTAATGGCCTTGAACTGACCTTTGCGGACGACGCGGAGGTGCGGGCACGTGCGCGGGAAGCCGCCTGGCTGGACGCACTTCGCTCGGCCCAGCAGTTTGCCCGCCTCGCCTCCGGCCGCCTGGGCCGGGTCCTGTCCATCACGGACACCGTGGCGCCCCAACCTCCGGTCCCGCTCCCCCGGATGCAGCGCGCCGCCTCAGTGGAAGCCCTCTCCGTGGAAGCCGGGGAAACCTCAGCGAGCGTGGCCATCAGGGTGGTTTGGGAGCTTGAAGCTTGAGTTTGCGTCTCATTGGTGCGGTCGGAGGCCCGCTCGGAGCACTGCCAGCTGCTTGACTTAAGTTCGAACGTATATTCGAATGGAACCCATGAGATGGGACGCCCAAGCACTGATGCAGCCGCTGGCAAATACAGCCGCCGGTGATGCCGCTCCTGCACTCCTTCCCCTGGCGGGGCTGGTCCGGTCGGTCACCACACCGGAATTTGCGGGCATCACCTTTCATGAGGTCACCGCCAAATCGGTGCTCAACAAAGTTCCCGCAAGCTCGCGCATGCCGTTTGAATGGACCATCAACCCTTACCGCGGGTGCAGCCACGCCTGTGTCTACTGCTTCGCCAGGAAAACCCACACGTATCTCGATTTCGACGCCGGGCGGGACTTTGACAGCCAGGTGGTGGTGAAGGTCAACGCGGCGGAGGTCCTCCGGAAAGAGCTGGCCAAGCCATCCTGGGGCCGGCACCAGGTAGCCCTCGGCACCAACACGGATCCGTACCAGCGCGCCGAAGGGCGCTACCGACTGATGCCCGGGATCATCAACGCCCTGGCCGAGTCCGGCACTCCCCTGTCCATCCTCACCAAAGGAACCTTGCTGGCCAGGGACATTCCGCTGTTGAAAAGTGCTGCTACCCAAGTGCCGGTAGGCATCGGCATCTCGCTCGCCATGACTGACGAAGCATTATCGGAAGCCATCGAGCCCGGCACTCCGGGACCCCGGGCACGGCTCAAGCTGGTCTCACGGCTTCGCGACGCCGGCCTCCCCTGCGGAGTCATGGCCATGCCCATCCTGCCCTGGCTCACGGACAGCGACGAAGCACTCGACTCCCTTTTTGCGTCCCTTGCTTCTGCTGGGGCCACCGGCGTGACTGCCGGCGCACTGTACCTGAAGCCTGGCGGCACCAGGGAGTGGTTCATGAAGTGGGTGGCAGCCAATCATCCTGAGCTCGCGGGCCGTTATCGCCGGCTCTATGCCGGCTCCTACGCCTCCAAGGAATACCGGGCATGGCTGGCCGGCAGAGTCCGCTACTTCAAAGCCCGGTACGGTTTCTCTGATTCGTCGGGCTTCAGCCACCGCGATCTGGACGATCCCCGCGGCGAGGAAGCGGAGTACCCCGCAGGCATTATTCCGGCCACCATACCCGCAGGGGCCGCCGCCAGTGCAACGCCGGCAACGCAAGCGACCCTCTTCTAGGCAGGGCAGGGCAGGTCAGGTCAGGCCTGGGAAGGGCAGGTCCCGGCGGTACAGGATCAGGGGGCACGGTCCCAGGAGTGCAGTTTCCAGAAGTGGGATTTTACGGGCGCCCGCACGCCGCCGCCACGCTGAGCGCGGCCAACAATTCCCGAACGATCGGGAAGTCGGCGGGAATCCAAGGCAGGCCAAGCACCTCGTCCCGATCAGCCAATGACACCCACCGCAGTTCGTCATGGTCCTCGAGGGGCTCCGGCTCACCCTCCAGGATCTCTGCGAACCAGACGCGCATACTGGCCCGGTCATTCAGAGGCCAGCCATGGGGGGAATCCGCCGGAAGCTCAGCGCCGAGGCGCACCTCGATTCCCAGCTCTTCGCCCAGCTCACGGCACAACGCCGCCTCCGGTCCCTCGCCCGGCTCCACTTTGCCGCCCGGGAACTCCCAGAGGCCGGCCAGCTTCTCGGGGGCACTGCGGCGCGCCACGAGCAGCATGGAAGGTTGCGCAAGGCTGTCCACTACGGCTCCGCCCACCACCTGTATCAGTCCAGTCACCGCCCCATTCTATGAGGGACAATGGGAAGGCCCGGGCGCTCACTTCCGTTTCCGGGAATACCTGCGCCGAACCGGGGGTTGTCCCGGTGGTCCAGGCCTCATCCAGCCCCACTGCCGTGGCTGCAGCCCACCTTGTATCTCCAGCATTCGAAAAGCAGGCACATGAGCAGCGTCGTACAGTCCGCCACGGCAACCCGCACCACCGGCCCCAACCTCGCCATGGCCATCATTGCCCTCGCCATGGGCGGGGTGGGAATCGGGGTCACCGAGTTCACCATGATGGGCCTGCTCAAGGAAGTTGAACAGGGCCTGAACATCAGCACCCCCGAAGCCGGGCACCTCATCTCCGCCTACGCGCTGGGAGTGGTGGTGGGCGCACCGCTGCTGGCCGCCGTCGGTGCCAAACTTCCCCGGAAGAACCTGGCCCTGGGCCTGATGCTGTTCTTCACCGTGGCCAACCTGGCTTCCTTCCTGGCCCCCGATTACGGAACCATGCTGGTTTCACGTTTCGCGGCCGGGCTCCCGCACGGCGCATTCTTTGGCGTTGCCGCCGTCATCGCCGCCTCGCTGGTGCCGCCCACCCGGCGCGGGTGGGCGATCTCCATGGTGATGGCGGGGCTGAGTATCTCCAATGTCATTGGTGTTCCGGCAGCAACCTGGGTGGGCCAGACCTACGGCTGGCGGCTGCTCTTTATCCTGGTGGGCCTGCTTGGAATGCTGACCCTGGTGCTGATCTGGCGGTTTGTTCCCTTCCACGAGGCCCATCCGGATGCCAGCATCCGCCGCGAACTTGGGGCGCTCAAGCGGCTCCAGGTCTGGCTTGCCATCCTGATCGGCATCGTGGGGTTTGGCGGTTTCTTTGCCACCTACACCTACATCTCCCACACCATGACCCACGTTGCCGGACTCCCCTCCTCGCTGATTCCACTGGTGGTGGCCCTCTACGGGCTGGGCATGGTGGCCGGCAACATGGTGGGCGGCAGGCTCGCGGACAAATCCGTAATGGGCACGCTCTACAGCGTGCTGCCGGCCATTGCCGTGGCCCTGGTGGTGTACGCCATCGCCGCGCACTGGCCCTGGTCGGCCCTGGTGATGGTGTTTGTGGTGGGCGCTTCCGGATCCATGCTCATACCGGCGCTGCAGACCCGCCTCCTGGACGCCTCCCCCGACGCACCGTCCCTGGCGTCATCCCTGAACCACGCCGCCCTGAATGTGGCCAACGCACTGGGAGCATTCCTGGGCGGGCTCGTGATCGCCTGGGGCTGGGGCTATGTTGCCCCCGCCCTGGTGGGCGCCGGCCTGGCCATCCTGGGCCTGGGCGTTGCCGTCACCAGCGGCCTGCTGGAGCGCAAAAAGCCGCTGGCCGCCTGATGTGAGGCAGCCAGCGGCTGCCTGGCGTTGATGGTCTGGCCGGGCGCGGTCAGGGTCCCGGTGCTGCGGCAGCAGGTTGGTGGCCGGCACCTGCTGCATCGGAACGGTGCAGGTCCGGCTCCAGGTAGATCACCCTGGCAATAGGCACCGCTGAACGGATGCGTGACTCGGCGCTATCGATTTCCCTGGCGATCTCTTCGCCGGTGGCGTTGCGGTTGATGGCGATCTTGGCGGCCACCAGCAGTTCCTCCGGCCCGAGGTGCAGCGTCTTGAGGTGGATGATCCGGCTACCGTCCGCCTCGATGGCTTGCGCAATACGCTCCACGTCATCCTTGGAAGCTGATTCACCCAGGAGCAGGGACTTCGTCTCCAGGGCAAGGATCACGGCAATTGCCACCAGCAGGAGGCCGATCATGCCTGTGCCCGCAGCGTCCCAGAGTCCGTTACCAGTAGCAAGCGTCATGCTGACGCCCACGAGGGCGAACGCCAGGCCCAGCAGCGCCCCCAAATCCTCGAGCAGGATGACGGGCAGTTCCGGCTGCTTCGCGCTGCGCACAAACTTGGCCCAGGACTGCTGTCCGCGGAGGTGGTTCGATTCCTTGATGGCAGTCCGGAACGAGAAGGATTCGGCGGCGATCGCCCCCACCAGAACTGCCAGGGGAACCCACCAGAAGTCGCCCTCGATGGCGTGCGGATGCTGGAACTTCTCCCACGCCTCATACAGGGCAAAGAGGCCGCCGACGCTGAACAGCACGATGGACACAATGAAGGCGTAGATATACCGCTCGCGGCCATAGCCGAAGGGATGCTCCGGGCTGGCAGCCCGCTGGGACTTCTTGCCGCCAACCAGCAAAAGCATCTGGTTGCCGGAGTCCGCCACCGAGTGGATGGCTTCGGCGAGCATCGACGACGAACTCGTCAGGAAGTACGCAACAAACTTCAGGAGGGCGATGGTCAGGTTGGCGGCAAGAGCCGCAATAATCGCCTTTGTACCGCCACTTGCAGCCAATGGGGTTCACCTCATTTATGGTTTGGGAACACACGGAATCTGCGGATCCTGCCTCGGCTCCGCCCATAGTTACCGTACCCTCCCCGTTTGCAGACACGCACCAGCGACAGGCCATAAGCCTGCTGACAACCACGGGGCCCTATGTTAGCTTGAACCTCATCGGGACGGTTTATCCCGGTCACTATAAGGAGGAGACATGGGTTTTCTTGCTTGGATTATTCTCGGCCTCATCGTGGGGGCCATTGTTAAAGCCGTGATGCCCGGCAGGGTGGGCGGCGGTTGGGTCACCAGCCTTGTTCTGGGCGTGGTTGGCGCAATAGTAGGCGGCTGGATCGGCAGCCTGCTCTTCAACAAGGGCGATATGGCCTTCTTCGATCTCGGCACGTGGATTCTCGCCATCGTAGGCGGCCTGGTGGTCGCCGGCATCTACGGTGCCATCACCGGACGCGGCAAGGCAACACGCGCGCCCTGAGTTCCCGGTAAATTTCCGTTTCACACAAGCGAGGGCTCCGGTTGATCCGGGCCCTCGCTGCCGTTGGTACCCGGATTCAGCTATCCCGGCAGGGCTGCCGGCAGGTGCTGGGAGCGCGCGCTGGCATAAAGGCAGACGGTGGCAGCGGTGCCGAGGTTGAGGCTTTCCGCCGCCCCGTATACCGGCACCGCCACCCGGTGGTCGGCCAGGTCAAGCTCGGACTGGGACAGCCCCTGCGCCTCGTTGCCGAAGAGCCAGGCGGTGGGTTTTTCCAGGTGATACTCCGACGGGGTATTGTCCCCCGTCAGGCGGCGGCGGGCGTTCTCGTCCTGCAGCGCGTCCAGGTTGAGGGAACCGTACCCGTCTGCGGCGAGGATGCCGATCCCCCGGGCCCGGCAGGCAGCGACCAGCTCAGTGACGTCCGCGCCCAGCACAACGGGAAGGTGGAACAGGGAGCCCGCCGTCGAACGGACCGCCTTGGGGTTATAGATATCCACGCTCGAGCCGGTAAGGATGACGGCGTCCGCTCCCGCCGAGTCCGCGGCGCGCAGGACCGTTCCGGCATTCCCCGGGTCCCTGACCTGGCAGAGTACAGCGATGAGGCGCGGGCCGGCGTCGAGCACTTCCTCAAGTGCCACATCGACGAACCGGCAGACAGCAATGATGCCCTGCGGGTTGACAGTGTCCGCCATAGCGGCCAGGACCTCGTCGGTGGCCAGCCGCGCATTGGTGCCTTCGGAAAGTTCTTCGAATTCCGGGAATTTGTCCAGGCAGGCTTCACTGGCGAACACCTCGGTGACCACCCCAGGGGCTCCCCCGGCGAGGCGCTGTTGATGGAGCTTCAAGGCTTCGCGTACCGCCTGCGGGCCTTCAGCCAGGAACTGTCCGCGCTTTAAACGGGCCGGGCGCCCGGCAAGTTTTGCCACATCCCTGACCCGATCAGCTCGGGGGTTGGAGAGTGGAAAATCCTGCGGGCGCCCGGTTTCGTTCATATAGGAAACTTTAGTGGCTAGGGCCACCTGTTCCTGAACTGCCCCTCCTGGGAGGGAAGGCATCAGCTGCTAGGCCGTGGCAACCTTCTTGGCGGAGGTGTCGGCGGGCAGCGAGTCCTTGGCAACCTGGACCAGTGCGGCGAAAGCGTTGGCGTCGGAGACAGCCAGCTCGGCCAGCATGCGGCGGTCAACCTCAACCTCGGCGGCCTTCAGGCCCTGGATGAGACGGTTGTAGGTGAGGCCGTTGGCGCGGGATGCAGCGTTGATGCGCTGGATCCAGAGGCGGCGGAAGTCGCCCTTCTTCTTCTTGCGGTCGCCGTAGCTGTACACAAACGAGTGCAGCAGCTGCTCTTTGGCCTTGCGGTACAGGCGTGAACGCTGTCCACGGTAGCCCTTTGCGCGTTCAAGGATAACCCGGCGCTTCTTGTGGGCGTTGACCGCCCTCTTCACACGTGCCACGTGCGTACTCCTTCGAAATTCTGATCCCAAGCATCTACTGCCGGATTTCCGGCGGCCTGAGAAGGCTTTTTGGCAGGTGACTTACACCAGGTGGTGCCAGTCAAAGAACTTGGAAATTAGATGCCGAGCATCTTCCGGATGACCTTGGCGTCGCCCTTGAAGACGATCTTGTCGCCGGCAAGGCGGCGGGTCAGCCTGGAGGACTTGTGCTCGAGGTAGTGGCGGCGGTTGGCCTGCTGGCGGCGCAGCTTGCCGCTGCCGGTCAGCTTGAAGCGCTTCTTAGCACCACTGTGGGTTTTCATCTTCGGCATGGGAACCGATCTCCTTACGTATCCGCAGGCGGGGCCTGCAGTTCTATCGCGCAGCTGCCCCTGGGGGCGGCGTGCTGGTTGCGGACTGCCGGAGGGCGACCTCCGGCAGTTGTGAACTAAGTGGTCTTCTTACCAGCCGGCTTCGGCACTGCCTTGGGGGCAGGGCGGGCAGCGGGCTTGGGTGCAGCAGGCCTGGCCACCGGCTTCGGCGGAGCAGGGACTGCTGCGGGCTTCGGCGCCGCAGCTGCCGGCTTGGCAGCTTCGGGCTTTGCCGCGGCCGGTGCAGCAGCCTTGGGTGCGGCAGCCTTCGGTGCTTCCTGCTTCGGAGCCGCAGCCTTGGGGGCTTCCTGCCTCGGAGCCGCAACCTTCGGTGCTTCCTGCTTAGGAGCTTCCTGCTTCGGGGCTTCCTGCTTAGGAGCTTCGGCTGCCTTGGCCGGAACTTCTTCAGCAGCAGGTTCGACGGCGGGTGCCGCCTCCTGCACGGGAGCCTCAGGCGCTGCTTCCGGTTCCGTTGAAACCGTGAATCCCTCAGGAAGCAGGTCCGCGAGGGACTGCGTCAGGGGTGCCTGGTCGTCGCCGGACACGTCGATGCGGCCAGATGCCTTGGCTTCGTTCTGTGCCTTCGCTTCTGCCCGCTGCGTGGCGCGGCGTGCTTCGGCCTTGGCCTCAGCCTTGTTCTTCAGCGGCCCAACCACCATGACCATGTTGCGGCCGTCGATGCGGGGACTGGATTCAACCACGCCGACTTCGGCGACGTCCTCGGCGAAGCGCTGGAGCAGGCGGATGCCCATTTCCGGACGCTGCTGTTCACGGCCACGGAACTGGATCATGGCCTTGACCTTGTCCCCGGCGCCGAGGAAGCGCAGTGCGTGCCCGCGCTTGGTCTCGTAGTCGTGGGTGTCAATCTTCAGGCGGAAGCGGATTTCCTTCAGAACAGTGTTCGTCTGGTTCTTCCGTGCTTCACGTGCCTTGACCGCGGCCTCGTACTTGTACTTGCCGAAGTCCATCAGCTTGCACACCGGAGGCTTCGCCTGAGGTGCAACTTCAACGAGATCAAGATCGGACTCGGCGGCCAGACGCAGGGCATCCTCAATACGGACGATTCCTACCTGTTCACCTGCAGGGCCGACCAGCCGCACCTCGGGGACGCGGATACGCTCATTGATTCTTGGCTCGCTAATGTTAAAGCTCCTGTGTTGTTGTGGGATCCGGAAAATAGGGAAGGCCCCCAATTGCCGGAGCAATCGAAGGCCTCAAAGACTGGGTGGGTGCGTCCAAAAAGGAACAGCACGTTTGGTGCCGGCGTATGCCGGTTCCGCTGCCAACCAGGTACCCGGCAACCTTGCGTTCCATAAAACTTCCGGAACAGCGGCTGACGCGGGTGGGAGAGAACTCCGCTTGCAAACTGCATGCCATTCTACAGAAAAAGTTCCCCACAACGCATGCGTTGCTGGGAACCTTGATCGTTTCTGGGAACAATCTCTGAAATAACGACATCCAGTCGGTCTGTGTCAAGCTTACCAGTATGAGCACCCCAGACAGTAATTCACACGTTTTCGAGCCCGCCGGCGCCGCCGGCGACGTCTCCCAGCAAATCCGCGACATTTCCGAAGTGCCGGCCATTGAGGTCATCACTACCGCAGCCGTCCACTTGATGAGTGCCGCTGCCGTCAAACTTGGCCTGGCAGCGGAAGAGAACGCCGAGGAGCTCAAGGACCTGGACGAGGCCCGGAAACTGATCACCGCGCTGGCCGGCCTGGTGACCGCTGCGGCTCCTGAAATCGGCTCCCAGCACGCAGGACCCTTGCGCGACGGCCTGCGGTCGCTGCAGCTCGCTTTCCGCGAAGAGTCGCTCATCCCGGATGCCCCCGGCAAGGGCCCGGGCGAAAAGTACACGGGCGCCGTCAACTAAGGACTGCCGCACAACGCCACGGGCACCTCACATGATTACGACGGCGGCGGGCCGGCCCACACGGGCCGCCCGCCGCCGTCGTCGGTTCCGGCAGTGCCAGCCCCGTCGGGACCAACGGTTGCTCCGTAACTGCCGTCTTGGCGAACTTTAGAGGCCGTTACGGAGCAACCGATGAAGGGCGGGGGTCAGGCGGCCCACCTGCGGCGCCGCCGGCGCTGGAGCACCAACCCCACCAGGCACAGCGCAACTCCCGCCGCACCCACCGCGACGAAACCTCCGGACGGCCCCACCTGGTCGATGAAGACGCCCGCCAGCGGAGCGCCAAACGCCACGCCGGCCGTGAGCGCCGAGCCGTACCAGCCCATTGCCTCGCCCCGGCGCTCCTCGGACACCAGGTCCGCCACCTTCTCCGATGCCGAGGACAGCACCGGAGCGCAGAGCAGGCCCGGGAGCAGCGAGACCACGGCGAGGGTCCAGGTGTCGTGGGCGAAGCCCATGGGGATGGTCAGGGCGGCCATGCCCAGGAGCAGGAGAATGGGCGAGATGGGCCGGTGCATGGCACCGTAGATGAGTCCGCCCACTACCGAGGCAGCGCACCAGAACAGAAAGACGATGCCGATTTCGGCCTGGTGTCCGCCCCTTTCGAGCGCGGCGACGATTCCCACGTCGGTGCCACTGAGAACCATTCCTGCCCCGGCGGCAACCGCGAAGAGTGCTGCCACAGAGGCGGTGAACCACGTAAAGCTGACCGCCACTCTCTCCCTCAAACCGGCGCTGCGGGCAGTGTGTGCACCCGCGGGGGCCAGGTCCGCGGCCGCTTCCTGAACGTGGGCGGGGGCGGTGGCGACGACGGCAGCCTCGGCCGCGCGCTGCTGGTCCGCCTCGCAGTCGTCAACGGTTGTGACGCTGCGGGTGGGTGGGTTGAACCACATCAGGAACAGCCCGGCCAGGGACGTGGAAACGCCCACAATCGTCAGGCCGGCAACGCTGAAGCCGCTGGTGGCAACGATGGCCCCGGCGGCCGGACCAATCATAAACACCACTTCCGTGGTGATCGCGTCGAGGGCGAAGGCGGTGCGGCGCTGATCGCCGTCGGCCAGCACGCCCAAGGACTGCCGCACCACGCTGAAGATGGGCAATGTGAGGAGTCCGCCCACAAAGACCAGCGGCAGGAGCCACTGGTAGGAAACATGCGGTACAACGGACCAGATGACCGTCTCGGACACCACAGAAGGAATCAAGGCCTTGCGCAGGCCCACCGTATCCACCCGGCGGCCCCGCCAGGGTGCGCCAACGGCGATGCCGATGGTCATCATCGCGGCGGCCGCGCCGGCAGCGGCGTATCCCTGGCCGAGGGTAAGGACGATGTGCAGGGTCAGCAGCACGCCGGCTGCCGAGTGCGGGATCCGGGCGATCATGCCCACCAGGAGCAGCCGCCTGATGGGCCGCACGGCGAGCAACTCCCGGTAGAGAGCGAAATTCACTAAAGAATCCTTCGGTCTGCCGCAGCCGGCCGGGGATCCCCCTCCTCGCCGCAGCTAGTGGACAGCGCGCCGCAGTTTTACCTCGATGGAATCGACCCGCTCACCAAACAATACATTCCGGGACCACTCAGCCTGGAGTCCGGCCACCAACTCCTGGACGGCGGCGGCGTCCAGGCCGTCCTCAAGGTAGAGGACCACCTGCAGCTCGGGACCGGCGCCCCCGCCGCCGAGGGTGGCGCCAGCAGCCGTGCGGGTTGCCACTCCCCTGCCCGGCAGGAGCTCCAGGCTCCGCACCGCCGGGAAGCCCGCTGCAGCCTGCCGCATCTGGAGGGCGAGGGCGTCATCGGTGTACGACGGAATCCACTCGTGCTGCTGGGCCAGTGCCCACATGGCGGGCCGCCGGACCACAAACGTCACTGCCGAGCCCGGGTCAAGGACCAGCAGTTCGGCTCCCTCGGATACGGCGGAAAGGGCTGCGCGGGCGGCGTAGACCGCTACCGGCCGCGCCTCTGGATGCCAGGAGCTGAGGGCCTCCGCGGAGGTGAACGCCGGCATGGCGGTCCTGCCGTCAGCGGCTTTGAGGGTCACCAGGGCCATGTCCGCCTGCTTGTCGGCGTGCAGGCCGTCCCGGCCTTCAGCTTCTTCGGCGAGCTGGGCAACGATCGGGATAAAGACACGGGCAGTGGCGAGGGCGGCAACCACGGCTGCTTCGTCCCCGTGCCCTGCCTGCAGGGCCGCGACGGCGGTGACGTAGCGGGCGTCGGCCAGTCCGTCGTCGTTGTCGAAATTGTGGATCTTGGCGTGCTCCCCCGCCAGGCTGCGGCCCGCCCAGGGCTGGCCGGCGGAGTCCGTGGCACCACCCGCGCCGGCCAGTGCTGCTGCGATGTGGCCGGGGAGGTGGCGTTGGGGGGTGCCGGATCCGGGTTCGGTGCTGGCCATGGTGCTGCCTTGGTTGGCTGGCCGCCTAGCGGCGGCCGGCGACGTCGAGGGCCTCGGGCAGCGTAAAGGCACCGGCGTACAGGGCCTTGCCCACGATGGCACCTTCAACTCCCAGCGGCACCAGGGAGCGGAGCACCTTGAGGTCATCGAGGCTCGAAATGCCACCCGAGGCCACCACGGGCTTGCCGGTTTTGTCGACCATTTGGCGGAGCAGTTCCACGTTGGGCCCCTGCAGGGTCCCGTCCTTGGTCACGTCGGTGACCACGTAGCGCGAGCACCCGGCCTCCTCGAGCCTGCCCAGGACGTCCCAGAGGTCCCCGCCTTCCTTGGTCCAGCCGCGGCCTGCCAGGGTGGTTCCGCGGACATCAAGGCCGACGGCGATTTTGTCACCGAAGCGTTCAATGGCCCGGCGGGTCCATTCCGGGTTTTCCAGCGCTGCCGTCCCCAGGTTCACCCGGGCCACGCCCAAGTCCAGCGCTGCTTCGAGGGTTTCGTCGCCGCGAAGGCCGCCGGAGAGTTCAACCTTGATGTCCAGCCGGCCCACTACCTCCCGCAGCAGCTCGGCATTCGAACCGCGGCCGAAGGCGGCGTCCAGGTCAACCAGGTGGACCCATTCCGCACCCTGCTGCTGCCAGTTCAGGGCCGCTTCCAGCGGGGTTCCGTAGCTTGTTTCACTGCCTGCCTCGCCCTGGACCAGCCGGACGGCCTGGCCGTTGACGACGTCGACGGCGGGCAGCAGTTCAAGAACCGGCAGGTCGGTAGCGGTGTTCATCAATATCCTCGAAAGTTGGGGGGAACGGATATGGGTAGGGTGCGGCTAGTTGGCCGGCAGCGTCAGCAGGTAGGCGGCCAGCAGTGCCATGCCCGCCAGGAGGTAGAAGGAAACCTGGGTCCAGAGCGGTTTGCGCTGCTGACGGAAGGAAATAGCGCCGCCGATGAGCAGGCCGGCGAGGCCCATCAGGAGGACAGACCACATTTAGGCGCCGCCGCCGGCCGGGGCGGGCCGGCGGAGGGCTTCCACCCAGTTGCGCAGGAGCTGCGCACCGGCGTCGCCGGACTTTTCCGGGTGGAACTGGGTTGCGCAGAGCGGGCCGTTTTCCACGGCAGCGATGAATGGAGCGCCGTGCTCGGACCAGGTGACCAGGGGCGCGGCCATCCGTGGCTGGATGACGTCGAAGTTCCATTCCTGCACACCATAGGAGTGCACGAAGTAGAACCGTTCGTTTTCGACGCCGGCAAAAAGCTTTGAGCCTTCCGGTACCTTGACGGTGTTCCAGCCCATGTGCGGAACAACCTCCGCGGGCAGGAGCTCCACCTTGCCGGGCCATTCGCCGATGCCTTCAGCCTCGGTACCGTGCTCCACGCCTGCTTCGAACAGCACCTGAAGGCCTACGCAGATGGCCAGGACGGGGCGGCCGCCGGCGACGCGCCGGCCGATGAGGCGGATGCCGTCCACTGCTTTGAGTTCGCGCATAACTGTTTCAAAAGCGCCGACGCCGGGAACCACCAGGCCGTCGGCGTTCAGGACATCCTCGGGCTTGGAGCTGAGGATCACCTCGGCGCCTGCGCGCTCCAGCGCACGGACTGCCGAGCGGACGTTCCCGGAGCCGTAGTCGAGGACCGTGACAGTGGGTTTCCCCTCGGGGGACGGCAGCTTCTGTGAAGCAGAAGGATCGATGATGGCGCCGTCCCGGAGGACCTGCCCGCTCACAGCGCACCCTTGGTGGAGGGAATGCCCTCGACGCGGGGATCGGACTCAACCGCTGCGCGCAGGGCACGGGCGAACGCCTTGAACTGGGCTTCGACGATGTGGTGCGGATCCCTTCCCGCGATGACGTTCATGTGCAGGCAGATCCCCGCGTGCAGGGTGATCGCTTCAAAGACGTGGCGGGTCAGCGAGCCGGTGAAGTGGCCGCCGATCAGGTGGTACTCCTGGCCTGCAGGTTCCCCGCCGTGCACCAGGTACGGGCGGCCGGAGACGTCGACCACGGCGTGCGCCAGTGCCTCGTCCAGTGGCACGGTGGCTTCACCGAAGCGGCGGATTCCGGCCTTGTTCCCCAGGGCCGTGCGCAGCACCTCGCCGAACGTGATGGCAACATCCTCCACCGTGTGGTGGACGTCGATGTGGGTGTCTCCGGTCGCCTTCACCGTCAGGTCAATGAGTGAGTGCTTGCAGAGCGCGGTGAGCATGTGGTCGTAGAAGGGCACCGACGTGTCGATGTCCGAGATGCCGGTACCGTCGAGGTTGATCTCCACGAGCACGGAGGACTCGCTGGTGGTACGCTCCATGCGCGCGGTCCTGGCCGCATTGGATCCGGTGGAACTCATGGTCAAGTGTCCTTTGGGAAGAAGGAGTGGTTCAGGGCGTCCAGCGCCGGTACTTCCAGTCTAGGCCGGAAGCCTGGCCTGGCCGGCAAGGATGCTTTCCAGGGACGTGAGGAAGGCTGTGGTTTCCGTCTCAGTGCCTGCGGTGACGCGAAGGTGGCCAGGAATTCCGACGTCGCGGATCAGCACGCCCGCGTCGAGCAGTTCCTGCCAGACCTGGTGCGGGTTCTCCAGCCCGCCGAAGAATACGTAGTTGGAGTCCGAGGCGGCGGGCTTCAGGCCCATCCTGGTCAGCTCCGCAACAATCCGGTCGCGCTGTTTCTTGATGTCTTCAACGTCCGCCATCAGCGCCTCGCGGTGCTGAAGGGCAGCCAGGGCGGTGGCCTGGGTGATGGCGGACAGGTGGTACGGGAGCCGTACCAGCCGCAGCGCATCGGTGACCTCTGGCGCTGCGGCCATGTAGCCGAGGCGCGCCCCGGCCAGGGCAAATGCCTTGCTCATGGTGCGCGAGACAATCAGCCGTTCCCGGCCCGGCAGGAGGGAAAGGGCGCTGGGCGTGCCGTCATGGGCGAACTCGTGGTACGCCTCATCCACGATGACGATCGTCTGGCTGGCTTCGCCGGCCTCGTATACGGCCTCCACCACGTCAAGTCCAAGGCCGGTACCCGTGGGGTTGTTCGGGGAGCAGAGGAAAACGATATTGGGCTGGAGTTCCTTGACCTGCAGGGCGGCAGATTCAGCACTGAGGCCGTAACCGTCAGCCCGTTCGCCAACAATGTATTCGGTGTCCGTGCCGCTGGCCAGCAGCGGGTACATGGAGTACGTGGGGGGAAAGCCCAACGCGGTGCGGCCGGGGCCGCCGAAAGCCTGGAGGATCTGCTGGAGTACCTCGTTGGAGCCGTTGGCCGCCCACACATTCGATGCATCGAGCCCGTGCCCCAGGTACTCCGCGAGGGCCGTGCGCAGCTCGGTAAATTCGCGGTCAGGATACCGGTTGAGCCCTGCGGCGGCCTCCGTCACTGCCGCACTGATGGCGGCGCGGACGTCCGCGGGCACACCATGGGTGTTTTCGTTGACGTTGAGGAGGATGGGGACATCCAGCTGGGGCGCGCCGTACGGGGTAAGCCCACGAAGGTTGTTGCGGAGGGGAAGCCGGTTCAGGCGCTCTAGCTGGTCATTCACCTGAACAGTTTAGTGCCCGTGCGGGAGACCGGAAAATGTGACGGTACGGTGTTCGCGATCAGCGTGCAGCTCCGCGCCGACAGTGCCTGGCGCTAGGGCGTGGGTACGTAGAGCTGTTGCCCGGGATGGACCACGCCGGCAGTCAGGTTGTTGAGCTGGACGATGTCTGCCACAACGTCACGGGCATCACGCTCCGGGGCGACGGTACCGGCTATGGCCCACAGTGACTGGCCCGGTTGTACGGTGACAGTAACCGTGGGGGTAAGGGAAAGGTCCGCCGCGGAGTCTGAGGCCTTTGCCGGCGAGTTGAAGAAGCCGGCGAGGGAGAGCAGCAACGCCGCCAGCAGGACCAGGGGGATGCCGATCAGGACGATCTTTCCGCGCCGGGTCAGGCGCAGCGGCGGCAAGGGGGCCGGGCGCGCCGGCTGCCGGCGCGCCGGCTGCGCCATGAGTTGATGCACTGAAAGAAGCTGCGGACGTGAACCCTGTGAAGCAGATGTAGCTGACATGAACTGAGCCCTCCTGGACCTGACCGTGCTGCCCGATGTTCGCCCGGTGGCCGTCGATGTCCCCCGGACGTGGTCCGGGTTTTCGAATGGCTTGAAGCCGAGTAGAACAAATGTTCGAACTTTGCTTTCTCTGTTTTAGCACTTATCAACGAATAATGTCGAGACTCGCTAGAACAAATGTTTGAAAATGCAATGTGGCTGGCCTAGCTTGGAAGACAAGAACCACCACCTCTGAAGTTGATCAGCAGGGTCTGACAATTACGGCGGCAACTCCAGGTCCGGGCCAAACGGCAAGGGCAAACTGAAAGGCATTGGCGAATATGGCAGCAGCAGCCGCCGGGGGCAGGGCAACCTCCCAACCGAAGAAGACCGCCAAGGGCCTGACGCCGCGGCAGAAGAAAATCCTTGAAACTATCCAGCGCTCGGTCAATGACAACGGCTACCCGCCGTCCATGCGGGAAATCGGTGACACCGTGGGCCTGGCGAGCCTGTCCAGCGTTACGCACCAGCTGTCGCAGCTGGAAAAGCTCGGCTACCTTCGCCGCGACCCGAAACGGCCCCGCGCCATGGAGGTGCTGATGCCTCTGACGTTGGACGGTGGTTCACCCAAACCGGCAACGGAGCCTTCTGTCCTGCTGCCGGGCAGCGGCAGCACGGTGACCCAACTTCCCACCGCCATGGACACTGCGATGGTTCCCCTCGTGGGGCGCATCGCCGCCGGTGGTCCCATCCTGGCCGACCAGGTGGTGGAGGATGTCCTGCCGCTGCCCCGCCAGCTCGTGGGCCAGGGGGAACTGTTTATGCTCAGGGTGGCCGGCGATTCCATGGTGGACGCAGCGATCTGCGACGGCGACTGGGTGGTGGTACGCCGCCAGGCGGACGCCGCCAACGGGGATATCGTCGCGGCGCTGCTGGACGACGAAGCCACCGTCAAGACCTTCCGTCAGCGGGACGGCCACACCTGGCTGCTGCCGCAGAACACCCAGTACGAACCCATCCTGGGCGACCATGCCACCATCATGGGCAAGGTTGTGTCGGTGCTCCGCTCGCTCTAGAAAGCGTCAGGCGTTCCGGCAGCGCGAAAGTGTTGCGCGGGAACCCGAAGGCCGCCGGCAGCGCGAAGGCGCTCCCGGCAGCGTCAGGCGTTTTCCTGCGCCAGCCGCTCGAGCGCCGCGATGGCCGTCTTCCGGTCCGTCGTGGGCCAGAAGGGCGGCAGCGCGCCGCGAAGGAAGCCTGAATAGCGTTCGGTGGCGAGCCGGGAGTCCAGTACGGCCACCACGCCCTTGTCGCCCGTCGAGCGGATCAGCCGTCCGGCTCCCTGGGCCAGGCGGATGGCAGCATGGGTGGCTGAAACGGACATAAAGCCGTTACCGCCGGCCTGCGCCACGGCGCGGGAGCGGGCCGTCATCAGTGGATCGTCCGGCCGCGGGAACGGAATCCGGTCAATGACCACCAGCCGGCAGGACCCGCCGGGAACATCCACCCCCTGCCATAGGGACATGGTACCGAACAGGCAGGTATCGGGTTCGTCCGCAAACTGCTTCACCAGGGCCGTCATGGTGGAATCGCCCTGGCAGAGGATGGTCATTCCCAGCTTTGGCCGCAGCGCATCGGCCGCTTCCTCCGCCGCCCGGCGGGACGAAAACAGGCACAGCGCACCGCCGCTGGATGCCCGGATCAGGGCTTCCAGTTCGGCCAGGGATTCCGGGGACGCCCCACGGCCGGGCTTGGGGAGGTGGCCGGCCACGTAGAGGATGCCCTGCTTGGGGTAGTCGAAGGGTGATCCCACATCGACGCCGGTCCAGCTGGGTGCGCCCTCGCCGACGAGGCCCAGGCCTCCGGCGGCGGGCTCGAACGCGGAACCGATGGCAAGGGTTGCCGAGGTCAGCACCACCGTATGCCCGGCGAACAGGCCCTCCCGCAGCCGCCCTGCCACGGACAGCGGGGCAACGTTGATTAGCGCGGGCGCGGTCTCGTCCGGCTGGGAGTATCCCTGCTGCGGGTCAAAGGAGCTGGTGCGGGAGAACCACACCACTTCCCTGTTTTCGCGGGCCGCGAGGAGCCGTTCGCACAGTTCCAGGATGACCATCAGCCGGGAACGGGCGAGCTGCCGCCCGCCGTCGGCAGTTGTACTGCTGTCCCCCTTGGAATCGGACAGGGCCGCCCGGCAGGCCTCGCGAAGCTGGTCCACGCAGTCGAGCTGCTCATCGTTCAGGCCGTTGGGCAGCAGTCCGTTGGGGACTCCCGCCAGGGCCAGCTCAAGGTTGGCGGCAGCGGCGTTGAGCGCATCCACGGTGATGGCTGTGTGCTTGCGGGCACCTGCGGCAGCGGCATGGACCATGGCCACCGAGAGCTGCCCGGAAACAGCACCGGTCACCCGGTCCTGGAGCTCGTGGGCCTCATCAACCACCACCACGTCATACTCGGGCAGCACGGCCAAACCTTCGAAAGCACTGACGGCGAGCATGGCATGGTTGGTGACCACAACATCGGCTGCGGCGGCGTTCTGGCGGGCCAGCTCGCTGAAACATTCTGCCGCCATGGGGCACTTTTGCGCCCCCAGGCATTCCATTGACGTGACGGAGACCTGCCGCCAGGCGCGGTCCGTGACGCCGGGCAGGAGCTCGTCCCGGTCCCCGGTGGTGGTCTTCTCCGCCCATTCCCGGAGGCGGACCACTTCCTTGCCGAGCTGGGAGGCAGGACCGCCTACGGCCGCGGCAAAGTGCGGCACGCTGGTGTCTTCCCCCAGGGAAAACAGCTGGCCCTCGGCGGGTTCCTCGGAGGGAAAACCACCTTCGAGTTTATGCAGGCACACATAGTTGGACCGGCCCTTGACCAGCGCCACTTTGACGGGCCGGTCCAGGGCGGGAGTGATGTTTTTCAGGAGCCGGGGAAGGTCCCTCCCCACAATCTGGGTCTGCAGGGCGAGGGTCGCGGTGGACACCAGGGCCGGCTTGTTGCTCTCCAGGGCATGGGCTATCAGGGGTATGAGATACGCCAACGACTTTCCGGTACCCGTGCCGGCCTGGACGAGCAGGTGGTCCCCGGTTTCGATGGCCCGCGCCACCTGCCTGGCCATCTCGTGCTGGCCGTCCCGGCTTTGCCCGCCCATGCCCGCAACGGCCCGGTCGAGCAGTTCAATGACGAACTGCTCGCCGGCCGTCCCTGTGGCTTCGTCAGCCACGAGGTCAGTCATGGGTGACGAATGATTCCAGTTCAGCCGCGAGGCCTTCCCGGACTTTGACAACTGCCCGGGTACCGGCTTCATCATGGTCAACGCTGATGATCTCGGCATCCGATTCGTGCAGCTTGCTGACCAGGTCCCCACGGTCGTAGGGAATGAGCAGCTCAAGCTTGACGGACGGACGCGGGATGGCCTCGCTGATGGCCTGCAGCAGTTCGGGGATGCCTTCCCCGGTGCGCGCCGAGACCACGACGTGCCGCGGTTCCCGCTGCTTCAGCCGTTCCACCACAAAAGGATCGGCGGCGTCAGCCTTGTTCAGGACGATGATCTCCGGAACCTTGCGGGCGTCCACTTCGCTGAAGACCTTGCGGACAGCAGCGATTTGGCCTTCGGGGTCCGGGTGTGAAACGTCCACCACGTGGAGGATCAGATCGGAGTCCGCCACCTCTTCGAGCGTGGAGCGGAAGGCCTCCACCAGCTGTGTGGGCAGCGACCGGACAAAGCCGACGGTATCCGCCAGCGTGTAGCCGAGGCCGTCAGCAGTTTCTGCCTTGCGGACGGTGGGATCCAGCGTGGCGAACAGTGCGTTCTCCACCAGCACGCCGGCGTCCGTCAAACGGTTCAGCAAGGAGGACTTGCCGGCGTTGGTGTACCCGGCGATGGCCACCGAGGGCACCTCATTACGACGGCGGTTGGCGCGTTTGGTTTCGCGGGCAGGCTTCATCGCGGCGATCTCCCGCCGCAGCTTGGCCATGCGCGTGCGGATCCTCCGGCGGTCCAGTTCGATCTTGGTTTCACCGGGACCACGTGAACCCATACCGGCCGCAGCGCCGCCCACCTGGCCACCGGCCTGGCGGGACATCGACTCGCCCCAGCCGCGGAGGCGCGGCAGCAGGTATTCGAGCTGCGCCAGCTCCACCTGGGCCTTGCCTTCCCGGCTCTTGGCGTGCTGCGCGAAAATGTCGAGGATCAGTCCGGTCCGGTCGATCACCTTGACCTTGACGATGTCCTCAAGGCCACGGCGCTGGGACGGAGCCAGCTCGGCGTCCACCACCACGGTATCGGCGCCGGTGGACATCACGATGTCCTTCAGCTCCAGCGCCTTGCCGGAGCCCAGGAACGTTCCAGGGTCCGGCTTGTCACGGCGCTGGACCAGTCCGTCCAGGACCTCTGAACCGGCGGTTTCGGCGAGGGCGGCGAGTTCGCGCAGCGAGTTTTCCGCGTCCGCCAGGGTTCCTTCAGACCAAATGCCTGCAAGGACCACCCGTTCCAGGCGCAGCTGCCGGTATTCGACTTCGGTGACGTCTTCGAGTTCGGTGGACAGCCCGGCCGTGCGCCGCAGGGCGCGGCGTTCCTCGAGGTCCTGCTGGTCGCCGTCGTACGTTGAATGTTCTTCATCCAGGCGGGAGATTGCCTGGGCTTTCCCCAGTACCCCTTTTCCGTCGCCGCGTTGCGTTGTGCTTGGCGTGCTGACGGTTTTGGCCGGTACGTCCTTGGAGAGAATCCGGTCGATGACAGCCTGTATTTCCTCAGGACTCATGTCCTGGGCGGCTGGATCGGATCCGGTGTTGGGCTGGCTGGTCATGGTCTCCTTAGAAGGTTCGGCATTTCCAGAATAGTGCCGATTGGTGGTGATTGGGGAAGTATTCGCGCTGGGCTGACGGCCTGCGGTCATGTAGTTCTCCTGGATTGTCTCGCCGGGCAGCAAGCGGTCCGGCGGGTGGTTGCCACCTCACGCGAGGTGGCGAAGCGGAAGAGGCCGGAGAATCGCCGAAAGGGACAGCAGGAGGCTTTCTTTCGAGTATTGTCCGGCGGCCGGAGCGAACGCCTATGCGTGGTCCGGTGCACATGTGCGGAAGGCGTAAATGCCTGCATCGCTGTGGGACAGTTTCTTCGGGACGGGCGTGGCCCGTGCCGGCTACTCGAAGATCAGGAACATGGGTTCTACCCTAACAGACCGTCCCCCGCGGCGGTTTCCCATTACGCTGCAAGGGGAACTACTCTGGCCAGTTATGGAGTCCGCACACTATTTCAGTTCATCCCCCGCCGGCCCGTTTACCCGCAAGCCGCTCACGGTGGAACTGGCAGGGGAAACGCGGCGGCTGCAGACTTCAAGCGGGATCTTCAGCCCGGACGGCATCGACAAGGGAACGGCGGTGCTCCTCGCCGAGGTCCCCGCCCCTTCGCCCACCGGCAACCTGCTGGACATCGGCTGCGGCTGGGGCCCCATTGCGCTGACCATGGCCCTGCGGGCGCCGCATTCAAAGGTCTACGCGGTGGACGTCAACGAACGCTGCATCACCCTGACCAATGAGAATGCGACAGCGCTGGGACTGACTAACGTGGTGGCCAGCGCGCCCGATGCTGTAGATCCGGGTGTGCGTTTCGACACCATCTGGTCCAACCCGCCTATCCGGATCGGCAAGGACGAACTGCATTCCCTGCTGACGCTGTGGCTGCCCCGCCTGGCACCGGGTGGAACGGCATGGCTCGTGGTGCAAAAAAACCTGGGCTCGGACTCCCTGCAGCGCTGGCTGGCGGCCGAACTGGATGATTCCTTTGCCGTAACCCGGGAATCAACCTCCAAGTCGTTCCGGATTTTGAAGGTCAGGAAAGCGTCCCTGTTGCCACAATAACGGCGGGCCCGCTGAGCTCCACGTGTTCATGGCCACCGGGGCCGGCGAAAAACTTCACGCCTACTACACCTCCGGGAACGTTGACCCGCCAGGTGTCCGGAGCTTCCGGTCCTGCCCAGTGCCGGATGGCGACGGCGGCGGCGCATGCGCCTGTGCCGCAGGACTGGGTCTCCCCCACGCCGCGTTCGTGGACTCGCATGGTGACGGAACCGACGCCGTCGTGCACCAGCGGGTCGGACGGAACCACAAACTCCACGTTGGTGCCGTTGGCGGGCACCGGGTCCACCTCGGGCGCGGTGTACAGCCTGGTCCCTGCCAGTTCCGAGAGTTCGGCGAGGGCAACCACGGTGTGGGGGTTGCCCATGCTGACGGATAACGCGGGACGGGGAACTTCCAGTCCGTCCGCAGTCACCAGCGAGTCCATGGCCTTGGCGGTGGCCTCGCCGGGGAAGATGAATTCCCAGGGACCCATGTCGACGGCGTAATCCTCGCCTGTGCGCACCACTGTTTTGGTGCCGGCCCGGGTGCCGATGGTGAGTGCACCGCCGTCGGGCAGGTCGACCAGGCCCTCCGTGCGGAGGAAGTGCACGAAGACGCGGACGCCGTTGCCGCACATCTCGGACAGCGATCCATCGCCGTTGCGGTAGTCCATGAACCATTCGGCATCAGGGGTGCCGGTCAGCAGCTCCCGGCCTTCGGGCAGGAATCGGGACGGGACCGCCCGGATCAGGCCGTCGCCGCCGATGCCGCGGTGGCGGTCGCACAGGGCGGCCACCTGCTCAGCCGCTATGGTGTGTTCGCCCTCCGGATCGGCCACCAGGACAAAATCGTTGCCGGTGCCGTGGCCCTTGGAGAAGCGGAGCCCGACCAACGTGCGGAAGGCGTGCCCGGTTGACTCGGCAAGGGTTTCATTCATGCTGTCAAGCGTACCGGCCGGGCTGCGCAGGCCCGAAACGGAAGTATTTCTCCATAACGGGACCTCCCGCGGCAGGAACTACCCCCTACGCGGACAATGACCTCCAAGCAGCCCTTCAGCTGCAGAGTGCTGCCGCGCGGGAGGCCAGCCCGGGGTCCTGCCAGTCCAGCCAGTTGATGCGCGGATCAGCCCGGAACCAGGTCAGCTGGCGACGGGCGAACTGGCGCGTGGCCACGATGGTTTCGTCAGCGGCCTCCGCGACTGTTGCTGCGCCGTCGAGCACCCGCAGGAACTGTGCGTAGCCCAGGGCGCGGGGCGCTGTTTTGCCCTCCCGCAGTCCTTGGGCTTCGAGCCGCTCCACCTCGGCAAGCAGGCCGCTGTCCACCATGCGGTGCACGCGGAGCGCCAGCCGCTCGCGCAGTTGGTCCCGGTCCACGGTGAGGCCGATCTGCACTGCAGGCTGAAAGTACTCCCGTTGCGGCATAAAGGAACTGAACGGGCGGCCGGTTAGGTGATGGACCTCCAACGCGCGGATGATGCGCCGGTCATCGAGGAGCCGGGCGGCGGACACTGGATCAACGGCCTGGAGCCGGGCCAGCAGTGCCGCGGAGCCCTGGTCCGCCAGGTCTTCCTCAAGCTGCTGCCGCAGCGTCTTATCTGTTCCGGGGAATTCCAGGACGTCCAGGGCGGCCCGCACGTACAGGCCGGAACCCCCGGCGAGGATGGCCCGCTTGCCGCGCGCGTGAATATCGGTGATGGCCGCCCTTGCCTGCTCCTGGAACTGCGAGACGCTGGCCTCCTGGGTCACATCCAGGATGTCCAGAAGGTGGTGCGGCACTCCCCTGCGTTCAGCGAGGCTGATTTTCGCCGTACCGATGTCCATGCCGCGATAGAACTGCATGGCATCGGCGTTGATGACTTCGCCGTCCAGTTCGAGTGCCAGGTTGACAGCCAGGTCTGACTTGCCTGAGCCGGTGGGACCGACGACGGCGATAACAGGCTGGGAGCCCACCGGTCAGCGGGTGCGCACAGGCAGCGAGGGCATGCCGAGGGAAACCCCGGACCTGCCGTTGCCGCTGCCCGGGGCGGGAACACCGCAGGAATCCGCCTGCGACCTGTCCCAGGCGTCGCCGGCGCGGGAACGGCGGAGGCTGTAATCGTCAAGGGTGGGATCGGCCACGAGGTGGAAAGCAGCAGCCTCCGTGATGGTGACCGTTACGAGGTCGCCCGGGCGCGGTGCTTCAGCGCCGTCAGGGACGGAGAAGTGCACCAGCCGCTGGTCCTGGGACCGGCCGGACAAGCGGTGGGTTTCCCCGGCCTTCCGTCCCGACTGCGCGGTGACCATAACCTCCACCTTGCGGCCGAGCTGCTTCCGGTTTTCCTCGGCGGCGATGCGGTCCTGGAGTGCGGTGAGCCGTTCGAAGCGTTCCTGCACCACTGCCTTGGGAAGCTGTTCCGGGAGGTCCGCGGCAGGGGTCCCGGGGCGTTTGGAGTACTGGAAGGTGAAGGCCGTGGCGAAGCGGGACTTCTCTACCACGTCCAGCGTTGCCTGGAAGTCCTCTTCAGTCTCGCCGGGGAAGCCAACGATGATGTCCGTGGAGATGGCGGCGTAGGGAATCTTGTCCCGGACCTTGTCCAGGATGCCCAAGAACTTCGCCGACCGGTAGGAGCGCTTCATGTCGCGCAGGACCTTGTCCGAGCCCGACTGCAGCGGCATGTGCAGCTGCGGCATCACATTCGGTGTTTCGGCCATGGCGTCAATGACGTCGTCTGTGAAGGCGGCCGGGTGGGGGCTGGTGAAACGCACGCGTTCCAGTCCCGCAATGTCACCGCAGGCGCGAAGGAGTTTGGAGAAGGCCTGCCGGTCGCCGAACTCCACGCCGTAGGAGTTCACGTTCTGTCCCAGCAGGGTGACTTCGATGGCACCGTCATCAACGAGGGCCTGGATCTCCGCCAGGATGTCGCCGGGGCGGCGGTCCTTCTCCTTGCCACGCAGGGCCGGAACGATGCAGAAGGTGCAGGTGTTGTTGCAGCCCACCGAAATGGAAACCCAGCCCGAGTAGACGGAGTCGCGCTTGGTGGGCAGGGTGGACGGGAAAACGTCCAGGGACTCGAGGATCTCCAGCTGGGCCTCGTGGTTGTGCCGGGCCCGCTCCAGCAGGGCGGGCAGGGCACCAACGTTGTGCGTGCCGAAGACGGCGTCCACCCAGGGCGCCTTCTTCAGGATCGTCTCCCGGTCCTTCTGCGCCAGGCAGCCGCCCACCGCGATCTGCATTCCCGGGTTGGCCGCCTTCACGGGCGCCAGCATACCGAGGTTGCCGTAGAGCTTGTTGTCCGCATTTTCCCGCACGGCACAGGTGTTGAAGACCACGACGTCGGCCTGCCCGCCGTCCGCCGGCACGTAGCCTGCATTCTCCAGCATGCCCGCCATACGCTCGGAATCATGCACGTTCATTTGGCAGCCGAAGGTACGGACCTCGTAGGTGCGTGGCTTCTGGGTACCGTTTTCCAAGATGGCCGCGGCCTGGGCAGCGCCCAACTCCACAACAGCGCCTGGGCCGGAAAGGGGGGAAGGAATGGTCAAACTCACCTGTTAAGGGTACCGGTTCAAAGGCTCATCATGGTCTGGAGCCGGATAGGCGTCCAGGACCTCGGTTACGATGCGGAAGGCCTGGGACGGCTGGTAACCCTTCCGCGCCAGCATCGATGCCAGCCGGCGCGTGGCTTTGTCCCGCTCTGCCTGGTCTGCCAGATCGGCGCCGGGCCGCAGCTTCCGCTCCACCAGGCTCCTCGCAGCGGCTTCCTCATCATGGTCGGAGATCTGCTCCAGGGCTGCCGCAGCGGTTTCCTGATCCACACCTTTTTCCGCCAGTTCCCGGCGGAGCGCACCCTTGGCCAGCTTGCGGGACTGCGAACGGCTCCGCACCCACATGTCAGCGAAATCGGCGTCATTGATGAGGCGGGCTTCCTCGAACTTGTCCAGGACCGCCTCAGCAACGTGCTCCGGGATGTTCCGCTCGGAAAGCTTGCGGGCCAGTTGAAGCCTGCTTTTCGCCGACGCGGTCAACTGCCGGTAGACAATGGCCTGGGCGACCGAGAAGGGATCCGGTTCGAGGTCCTCCGAAATCGGAGAGTCAGGTTCCGGGCCGTCCGGGTAAGAATCTGCAAAGGAAGCAGCGCGCCGCCCGCCGGTCCGGGACCGGCGGGGACGCGCATCGTCAGTACCCCTCAACGGTTAGAACCCGTCAACGGCCTTCAGCTTCGGGGAGTCCTTGGACTCGGCCTCGGCAGGCTTCACGCCGACTCCAAGCTTTTCCTTGATCAGCCGCTCCAACTCGGCGGCGAGCTCCGGGTTGTCCCGGAGGAACCGGCGGGAGTTTTCCATGCCCTGGCCCAGCTGGTCGCCGTCGTACGTGAACCAGGAGCCGGACTTCTTGATGATGCCGTGCTCAACACCCATGTCGATGATGCCACCCTCCCGGGAGATGCCCTGGCCGTAGATGATGTCGAACTCGGCCACCTTGAAGGGCGGGGCCATCTTGTTCTTGACGATCTTGGCTTTCGTGCGGTTACCGACCGAATCCGCGCCTTCCTTGAGGGTCTGGATGCGGCGCACGTCGATACGGATGGAAGCGTAGAACTTCAGGGCCTTACCACCGGTGGTGGTTTCGGGGGAACCGAAGAAGACGCCGATCTTTTCACGGAGCTGGTTGATGAAGATCGCCGTGGTTTTGGTCTGGCTCAGGCGGCCGGTGATCTTACGCAGGGCCTGGCTCATCAGCCGGGCCTGGAGGCCCACGTGGCTGTCGCCCATGTCGCCCTCGATTTCGGCGCGGGGCACCAGGGCGGCGACGGAGTCGATGACGATGACGTCGAGGGAGCCTGAACCGACGAGCATGTCCATGATCTCCAGCGCCTGCTCGCCGGTGTCCGGCTGGGAGACCAGGAGCGCGTCCGTGTCCACACCGAGCTTGGCGGCGTACTCGGGGTCAAGGGCGTGCTCGGCGTCGATGAAGGCAGCGATGCCGCCCAGACGCTGGGCGTTGGCCACGGCGTGCAGTGCCACGGTGGTTTTACCGGAGGATTCCGGGCCGTAGATCTCAACCACGCGGCCGCGGGGAAGGCCGCCAATTCCCAGTGCTACGTCCAGGGCAATGGAGCCGGTGGGGATGACCTCGATGGGTGCCCGGACTTCGTCGCCGAGCCGCATGACTGAGCCTTTACCGAACTGCTTGTCGATCTGGGCCAGCGCTGCTTCGAGCGCTTTTGCACGATCCGGGGCTGCCGCCATGGTTCACACCTCTAATGCTTTCTCGCTTTGGAGTGGCCTCAGGGGCCGTTTATTGGTCATCTCTGACGCTAATGGGACCCACTGACATTCCGGCCGGAGGACGGCAGCTATGTGGATAACCCGCTGTGAAAAGCATAGCTTTACCCGAACAGGTATTCGAACAATGGCCCGGCGTGTCAGGAAGATTCGGCTATTCGGCGCGGGGCTTCATGTCCCGGCCAAGCCGGCGTCCGGCGGGAACATCCTGGACATCACAGACCGCCAGCCACACCTTGCGCGGTTCCACGCCGGCGGCCAGCGCCTGGTCCGCGGTGCGGCCACCCACGCCGGCAAGAACAAGGGTGCTGCTGAGGACCCGCGAGTAGCCGGCGCCAAATTCGTCGTCCATAAGTCGCCAATAGTCGCTGATTCGCACCTGAAAAGTCTCTCATGATCGCGCACCTTAGAATTGTTGCCATGAGCAACTCCCCTGCCGCCCCGACCCCTGACGGCCGCGACGACGATTATTTGGTGGACGCAGCCCTGCAGAACGTGGAACACCAGATCAGCCTCTTCTGGCGGCGCGCGCGGGCCATCTCCAACCAGCTTTCCCGCCAGGTCCACCCGGACATGGAGCCCGCCGCCTACGGCCTGTTGACAGTCATCCGCCGGGAGGGCCCTATCCGGCTCACGGATCTCGCGATGAACATTGGTGTGGGCAAGCCGTCAGTCAGCCGGCAGATTGCATTCCTCGAAAACATCGGCCTGGTTTCCAAGGAAGCCGATCCGCTGGACGGGCGCGCCCAGGCCATCCAGCTGACCCCCAAGGGCGAGGAAAAGATGCACCAGGTCCAGGACGCGCGCCGCCAGGTCTTTCGGGAGCGGCTGGGTGAATGGCCGGTGGAGGACTTGCAGGAGCTGGCCCGGTTTATGGCCAAGCTGAACGCAACGTATGAGCGTGACGGTTTCCCGCAGGATGGTCCGCCTGCCGCCCCGGCCGGGGAGAAGTAGGGCCCACGTTCGTGAGCAGAAACACGTGAAGCCCCCGGCGGATTGCCGGGGGCTTCAACGTGCAGGATTCCACCGTGTGGTGGATCAATCCTTACCGGGCGCCGGAGAGGAGTCCCGTTGAAAGTTCATCGTTGAGTTCGTTGTTCAGGTCGCGCTCAAGGTCGCGTCCGTAACGCTGGGAGAATTCCTGCGGAACGGTGTCCGGAACGGCTACGCCTTCGGCTACTGCCACCCGGTCGCTGACCTCGCGGAGCATGCTGGACAACGGGACGTCCAGGGCCGAGCAGATTGAAGACAGCAGCTCGGAAGATGCTTCCTTCTGACCGCGCTCCACTTCGCTGAGGTAACCCAGGGAGACACGGGCGCTGTGCGAGACTTCACGGAGCGTGCGCCCCTGACGCTGGCGAACATCGCGCAGGACATCACCGATTTCGTGACGAAGTACCACCATCTTGCGCTCCTTCTGTTCGCTCTTAGCCTGATCGGCGAGGCCCACATCCTTCCAGCGGACAACGCCGTTTACGGATACGGGCTGCTTTACCATCTGTATCGCCTTGCTCCTCGTTTAGTCCGGTTCGCCGTGAAGCGAACCGTTGGTGTTTTCATCCTAGGCGCCTCCGCTCTCCGGAAGCGACACAATGTAATAACTAATCGGTACCGGCTTTTGTTCCCATCAACTTTACAGCCCGGTAACTTCAGGAAGCCAGGGCTTCGATCAGCCGTTCCAGCGCAGCGCCGCAGGCCTGCCCCCGGATCTCCGACCGGTTCCCTGAAAACGCATACTCGTAGCCGTTTGTTCCTGCTGCCGTAGCAATGCCTATATACACCGTTCCCACCGGTTTTCCGTCGTGGGCTTCCGGTCCGGCAACACCCGTGGTGGAGACGCCAATATCGGCGCCAAGGGCCGTCCGGGCACCTTGTGCCATGTCGGCGGCCACCCCGGTATCAACGGATCCCACGCGGGCCAGCAGTTCCGCGGAGACCTTCAGCACGTCCGTTTTGACGGAGTTCTGGTAGGCCACCACCCCGCCCTGCAGCATTCCCGAGGCGCCCGGAGTGTCAGCGAGGACTGCGGACACCATGCCGGCTGTCAGCGACTCGGCTGTTGCCACCGTGCGCTTGAGCTCCAGGGCCTGGCGGACGGCCTGCTCCGACAGGTGGTGAAGCGACAGATGGTGCTGGTTGGTCATGCCGGTTCCTGTCCGCTGTTTTTGGTTCCCTGGACTTTCCCCCGGGCGCGCAGGCGCATCGCCTCGATCACGTACTCAACGCCGGTCCACACGGTGATTGCCACGGCCACCATCATGACGGCGAATGCCGCCCAGGTAAGCCACGGCGCGACGGCGCCCAGCGGGAGGAGGTACAGGAAGATGGCCAGGGTCTGGACCACGGTTTTAAGCTTGCCGCCCCGTGAGGCCGGAATCACGCCGTAACGGATGACGAAGAAGCGCAGGGCGGTGACGCCCCATTCACGCACCAGGATCACCAGGGTGGCCCACCAGGGCAGTTCGCCGAGCACGGACAGCATCACCAGGGCAGAACCGATCAGCAGCTTGTCTGCGATGGGGTCGGCGATCTTGCCGAAATCGGTCACCAGGTTCCGGCTCCTGGCGATATCGCCGTCGAGTTTGTCAGTGTAAATCGCGACGGCGAACGCGGCCGCTGCTGCCCAGCGCCAGGGCCCGGACTGGCTGTGGAGTCCGGGCGCGTCCGCGATCAGGAACCAGACGAAGAACGGCACCAGCGCGATGCGGAGCATGGTCAGGATATTGGGAAGGTTCCAGACCCCGGCACGGCCGGCGGCGGTTGCATCGGTACTTGTCACCTTTCTAGGCTACAGTCTTCGGCCTAGCGCCCGGTTAGGGACCAGGCGTCTTCGGAGCCGTCCTCGTCGTCAGACCCGCCGGGCGGGGAATCGGAGCCGTCGTAATATTCCACGTTCTGCTTTCGCTGGTCCAGGTCCGCGGCCACCAGGTCTTCGGCGTACCCGCCCTGGGCAATGTTCGCGTTGGCGTTGTCGCTGAGCGCGGCCGTCTGGGCATCCGGTGCGGCCGGAGCCTCCTGGCCCTTCATGGCGGCCAGGACGGGGGCGAGGTCGTCCGGTTTCACCAGCACGTCGCGGGCCTTCGATCCTTCGGAAGGGCCCACCACTCCCCTTGATTCGAGCAGGTCCATGAGGCGGCCCGCCTTGGCGAATCCGACGCGCAGCTTGCGCTGCAGCATGGATGTGGAGCCGAACTGTGTGGTGACCACCAATTCGGTGGCCTGCAGCAGTACCTCGAGGTCGTCCCCGATGTCGTCGTCGATCTGTTTCTTGGGCGCCTCCGCCGCAACGTCGTCGCGGTAGGTGGCCTGGAGTTGTCCCTTGACGTGCTCCACCACCTTGTGGATTTCAGACTCCGTGACCCAGGCACCCTGGACGCGCATGGCCTTGGAGGCGCCCATGGGCAGGAAGAGTGCGTCGCCCTGCCCGATGAGCTTTTCGGCACCTGGCTGGTCCAGGACAACGCGGGAGTCAGTCACGGAAGAGGTGGCGAATGCCATCCTGGAGGGAACGTTGGCCTTGATCAGGCCGGTCACCACGTCCACCGATGGCCGCTGGGTAGCCAGGACCAGGTGGATGCCGGCTGCACGGGCCAGCTGGGTGATGCGGACGATCGAGTCTTCAACGTCCCGCGGGGCGACCATCATGAGGTCTGCGAGCTCGTCCACGATCACCAGCAGGTAGGGGTACGGGCGGATGACGCGCTTGGAGTCCACCGGCGGCTGGACCTTGCCGGCACGGACGGCCTTGTTGAAGTCGTCGATGTGCTTGAACCCGTAATTGGCGAGGTCGTCATAGCGGGCGTCCATCTCGCGGACCACCCATTGGAGTGCTTCGGCGGCCTTCTTGGGGTTGGTGATGATGGGCGTGATGAGGTGCGGGACGCCTTCGTAAGCGGTGAGTTCCACACGCTTCGGGTCCACCATCACCATCCGCACCTCGTCCGGGGTGGCGCGCATGAGGATGGACGTGATCATGGAGTTCACGAAGGACGATTTACCGGCACCGGTAGCGCCGGCTACCAGCAGGTGGGGCATCTTGGCCAGGTTGGCCACCACATAGCCACCTTCGACGTCCTTGCCCACGCCCATCACCATCGGGTGCTCGGTGCGGCGGGCGTTCTGGCTGCGGAGCACGTCGCCCAGGGACACAGTCTCGCGGTCCGTGTTGGGGATTTCGATGCCGATGGCGGACTTGCCCGGGATGGGGCTGAGGATCCGCACATCACTGGACGCCACGGCGTAGGAGATGTTCTTGGACAGCGCCGTGACCCGCTCCACCTTGGTCCCGGACGCGAGTTCGATCTCGTACCGGGTGACGGTGGGGCCGCGGCTGAAGCCAGTCACGGTGGCGTCGACGTTGAACTGCTGGAGCGTGTCGGTCAGGGCAGCGACGACGGCGTCGTTGGCTTCCGTGCGCTCCTTGGGGATGGATCCGGGCGTGAGGTAGTCGGAGGCAGGGAGCGTGTAGGTGACGTCGCCCGCGAGGGACAGCTGCTCGGTGCGCTGCGGGATCGGCACGGGCGGCGGTGCGGGAGCCACCGGGTTGGAGGGCACGGTTGGCGGGGCGGCCGGCTTGCCCGCGGGTGCGGCCATACCGGGGGTGACCATCGGGATGGCTTCGGTCGCGTTGTCGTGGCCGGCGGCAGCAGGGCCAAGCCCCTGCGCGGCCTTGATTTTTTCGACGGCGATCTCCGCCTGGGTGGGGCGGCGGACACCGGGGGCGGGATGTGGGGGCTGTGGATCATCGTCATCGACGACGGCATGTTCGAAGGCTTCGTCGCCCACGTAACCTTCCAGGCCGGCGTCGGCATCTTCATCCTTGCCGAAGAAGCGCCGCTTCTTCTTTTTGGGCGCCGCAGGCGGCGTCCGCTCAAGGTAGCTTCGGTCGTGTTTGTTCCCGTCCTGTTCCTCGTCCAGGAGGTCGATGCCCATCAGGTGCTCATACGCGCCGCGCAGCCGCCGCGGGATGGCACCGAACGGCGTGGCGGTAATGATGAGCAGTGACACAAAAGCCAGCAGCCCGTACAGCACCAGCGGCACGGCCGGATGGATCGCGGCCAGTGGGGAGGCGCCAAGGAAGCCGAGCATTCCGCCGGCCTGGCGCAGGCCGTCAAAGCCCTGGGCCACGGTGGGCTGTCCGCCCAGAATGTGGGCCAGGCCGCAGCCGGCAAACGTCATGATGAGGAATCCGATGCCCACCCTGTTGTTGCCGCGCCCGTCGAAGGGCTGGCGGAAGAGGCGGAAGGCGCAGACAAAAAGCATCAACGGAAGCAGCAGTGACATCCAGCCGAACGTGCCGTTCACCACGCTATAGACGGCGTCTGGGAACCAGCCAGTCAGGCCCCACCAGGCGAAAGTGGCGATGAAAATACCCAAGGCCAGGTTGAAGAGGGCTGCGCCGTCGCGGCGCTCGTCAGCCGGGAGGTCGCTGACGTCATATCCGATGCGCCGCACTCCCCCACCCACAAGGTGGCCAATGGCCAGCCATGCTCCGCCGACCACCCGGAGCAGCCACGGCTGGTGGTGTTCGACGGCGGGAAGCTGGCGCGTCCTGGCAGTGCCGGACCGCGCGGGCCTGGCCTGGGATTTGGCTGCCGTGGAGCCGGACCCGCGGCCGCCGGAGCCGCCGGATTTGCTGCCGGAGCCGGCCCTGCTGGAACCATTGGGCGCGGAAGTAGTACGAGTGGCCATACTAGCCACGGTACCGGAACAGCACGGGTTTCCCGGGGATTTGGAGCCCGCCAATCCCCCTCAATCAAGCAGGCCGGTTCGGGCCGTTTAAACACCTCCGGCCCGTACTTCCTGCACGTGGCGGGAATACGGGCCGGAGCCGGTGCGGGACCTGTTAAGCCTCGAGGACCACGGGGATGATCATCGGCTTGCGGCGGAGCTTGCGGTTGACCCAGGTGCCGACCACCCGGCGCACAACCTGCTGGAGCTGGTGGCTGGTGTGGTCCGCGTGGTTCAGCACTGCTTCTTCCAGCGCTGCATTGATCTTGGGGATGATGTCATCAAAGACAGAATCGTCCTCGGCCACGCCGCGTGCGTGGATTTCCGGACCGGAGACAACCTTGCCGGTGGTCCGGTTGATGACCGTGATGATGGAGATAAAGCCCTCGTCGCCGAGGATGCGGCGGTCCTTGAGGTCGGCGTCGGTAATTTCGCCCACACTGGACCCGTCCACGTAGACGAAGCCCACTTCAACCTGTCCCACCACGTCGGCGCGGTGGTCCTTCAGGTCGATCACGGTACCGTTGTCTGCGAGGATCACGCTGGCTTCCGGGACACCGGACTCGATGGCGATCTTGCCGTTGGCGATCAGGTGCCGGGTCTCGCCGTGCACGGGCATGGCGTTGAGGGGCTCAAGGATGTTGTAGCAGTAGAGGAGTTCGCCGGCCGCGGCGTGGCCGGAGACGTGGACCTTGGCGTTGCCCTTGTGGATGACGTCGGCCCCGAGTTTCAGCAGGCCGTTGATGATGCGGAAGACTGCGTTTTCGTTTCCGGGGATGAGGCTGGACGCCAGGATCACGGTATCGCCGTCGCCCACCACCACGCGGTGGTCGCCGTTGGCCATCCGGGACAACGCCGCCATCGGCTCCCCCTGGGAACCGGTGGACATCAGGACCACGCGGTTGTCCGGCAGGTTGTCGATGTTCTTGATGTCCACGATCAGGCCCGGCGGAACATCCAGGTAACCCAGCTTCTCCGCGATGGCCATGTTCCGGACCATGGAGCGGCCAACGAAAGCCACTTTGCGGTTGTGCTTGGCGGCAGCGTCCAGGACCTGCTGGACGCGGTGGACGTGCGAGGAGAAGGACGCCACGATGATGCGCTTCGTGGCCTGGCCGAACAGCCGCTCCAGGGTCGGGCCGATCTCCTTTTCCGCGGTGGTGAATCCCGGGACGTCCGCGTTGGTGGAGTCCGACATAAAGAGGTCAACGCCCTCTTCGCCGAGCTTCGCGAAGTGCCGGAGGTCAGTGATCCGGCCATCGAGCGGAAGCTGGTCCATCTTGAAGTCGCCGGTGTGCAGGACAGTGCCGCCTGCAGTGCGGATGAAGACGGCCAAGGCGTCAGGAATCGAGTGGTTGACGGCCACGAATTCGCACTCGAAGGGGCCGAACTTCTCTACCTGGCCCTCTTCAACCGTGAGGGTGTAGGGCCGGATGCGGTGCTCCTGCAGCTTGGCCTCAATCAGGGCAAGGGTCAGCTGCGAGCCCACCAGCGGGATGTCGTTGCGGAGGCGCAGCAGGTACGGGACAGCACCGATGTGGTCCTCGTGGCCGTGGGTGAGGACGACGGCTACAACGTCATCCAGCCGGTCCTCGATGTACGAGAAATCCGGGAGGATCAAGTCAACGCCGGGCTGGGTTTCCTCCGGGAAGAGGACACCGCAGTCGACGATCAGCAGTTTGCCGTCGATTTCGAACACGGCCATGTTCCGGCCGATCTCCCCCAGTCCGCCAAGCGGGACGATCCGCAGCGTGCCGTTCGGCAGGCGGGGCGGGGTGACGAGGCCGGTCAGGGCGATTTGGGTCATATTGCACTACTTTCCAGGCGGCAGGGGTGCCGGTCTCAGCCCTCAGGAAAAGACCAGCCCCGCTTCCGCCAAATCCCCGCGGATGGTTTCGATCTCGGCTTCGTCCGGCTCCACGAGGGGCAAACGGACAATCGAGTTGGGCAGGACTCCCTGCCATTTAAGAATCTGTTTGGCTGCAACAGCCCCCTGGACCCGGGTCATGGTGGCCCGGACCACCGGCTGGAGCTCGAAGTTGATCTTGCGTGCGGTGCCGAGGTCGTTGGCGTTGACAGCGTCGATAAGTTCGCGGAAGCGGCGGGTGGCCACGTGCGTGGTGACGCCGACGAGGCCGACGGCGCCCAATGCCATCCAGGGCAGGGTCAGTCCGTCGTCGCCCGAGTAGAAGAGCAGGTCCGTCTCGCTCATCACGCGGGTGGCCGCAACGAAGTCCGCCTTGGCGTCCTTCACCGCAACGATGTTGGGGTGCTGCGCCAGCCGGATCATGGTTTCCGGTTCGATGGCGATGGAGGAACGGCCGGGAATATCGTAGAGCATCACGGGCACGTCAGCGGCAGAGGCGATGGTCTCGAAGTGCGCCCGGAGGCCGGACTGGCTCGGCTTGTTGTAATAGGGGGTCACGAGCAGGATGCCGTCGACGCCGAGGGCTGCGGCCTGCTGGGAGAGGTGCACGGAGTGCGCGGTGTCGTTGGTGCCGGTACCGGCGATGATGGCGGCGCGGCCGCCGACGGCTTCCTTGACGGCGCGGAACATGCCGAGGTTCTCTTCGTCGGTGAGGGTGGAGGTTTCGCCGGTGGTTCCAGTGACCACCAGGCCGTCGCAGCCGTCGTCCACGAGTTTGGTGGCCAGTTCCGCCGCCTGCTGGTAGTCCACTGAACCGTCCTTGGCGAACGGCGTGACCATGGCGGTCAGGAGGGTACCGAGGGCAGGGATGTGCGCGGAAGTGTCAGCCATGGAAAAAACGTTACCCTGTCCGTGGCTGGTTAGGACAATAGGGCGGGCGTGATGAACGTCAAATAGGGATTTCCGGCGCGGCGCTGCCGGTTCCCGGCTCGATTTTTTACTTCCGGAATCTACTGCCGGAACTTTTCGAGGCGGCTCCGCTGCAGGACGGACGAAACGACTTCCGTGCCGGTCCCCGCCGCCTGCTTCAAGGGAAAGCCGTCCGGCCCCCAGAAGCCGCTCAGGCCGCACGATTCGCCCAACGGGCTGCTGCCGCCGAGGTTGGCGAGCGCCGTGAACATCCGGTTGTCCATGGCGCGGGCACCCAAATGGAGTGCCAGCCGGTGGTCCTCGTCTTTGGTGTAGAGCGCGGAGACGCAATAAAGGTCGGCTCCGGCGGCAGCGGCGTCCCCGGCATGCCCGGGCACGGACGTGTCCAGGCAGAGCGCCAGCGCAACGTGCCACCCATCCACCCGGATGAGGGTTGGCCCCTCCCCCGCCGTGAAGAGTTCGCGCTCCGGCCCATGCAGGTGCGTCTTGAAGGCCGCCTCGGTGCTGCCATCCGGATGAACAGCAACTGATGCCAGCCGGGGCGTGCCATCGGCTTCGCGAAGGGCTGCCCCTAGAACTGCGGTGATCCCCGTCCTGCGGCAGATCTCACGGATATCCCCCAGTCGTTCGTCCCCCGGCACCAGCCAGGAGTCAGGGCTTTCGAGCAGATCCAGCCGATAGCCGGTCAGGGAGAGTTCCGGGAAGAGCACCAGGCGCGCGCCGTGGTCATCGGCGTCCTCGATAAGGCGCACGTGCTCGTCAGCATTGGCACGAATGCCTCCGTCCAGCGGCCGGTACTGAATGACGGAGACAGGAAGGGTGTCTGACACGCCTCCATCCTAGGCACCGTGGTGCTGGCTATGCCCGCGCGTCCTGCCGGGCACCCCTCTAACCCGTGGGCGCTCCCCCTGCCCGCACCTCTAGTTGCGCTACGGCCCTTTTCTCCTGCTGGGGCTGCTCCGCGCTGCGGCTAGACAGGCCCGGGGTGGCAATACCTGCCCACCGCTGTTTGGCGAAGCCCTTCTGCCCACGCGGCCAGGCGCTGGGCGGCCCGGACGTAGTGGAACAGTTCTACGGGCGTCAGGGCGTCGATGTCCGTCTCGGCCAGCCGCCGGGCAAGTTCAGCCCCCTCCGGCTGGGCGGACAGGCTGATGCCTTCCTGTTCCCACTGGATATCCTCGGGAGTCTTTCCTGTCACCAGCTGGCGGAAGAGGTAATCAACCACCCCAGGGCTCATGGCCTTCAGCGGCCCGTCATGACGGGATTCGTTGGCTGGGGCTCCGGAGGGGACTCCGGTTGATGGCATCTGCATGGGTTCATCTTATTCGAACATATATTCGAATACAAGGGGATTTGGTTGACAGGGCAGGCATAGCCGGGTGTGAGACGATCTGGGCATGACCTCCCGTAATGCCGCCGCTTCCACCAGGACGTCTCCCGGCCGGTCGCTTCCGGCGCGCCTGTACGGTATCGACGCAGCCCGTGGGCTGGCATTGGTGGGCATGATGGCCACCCACCTGCTTCCTACTTTCGAGGCGAACGCCAGCCTCACCCCAACATGGGTGGGCCTGGTTTTTTCGGGCAGGGCCGCCGCGCTGTTCGCGGTCCTGGCGGGCGTAGGCCTTGCTTTGTCCACTGGAAAGCACAAGCCGCTGGCGGGTCGTGAACTGTCCGGTGCCCGGCGGGGTGTGGCCCTGCGAGCCCTGGTGATTGCCGCCGTCGGACTCAGCCTCGGCGGCCTGGAAGTGAACGTGGCCATCATCCTGGTCCACTACGCAGTGCTGTTCCTGTGCATCCTGCCGTTCCTGGGCCTGCGCCTGAAGGCCCTCTGCGCTTGGGCCGCTGGTTGGATCCTGGTGTCTCCGGTATTGGCGTACCTCCTGCGTCCGTGGCTGCTTGCGGCGAACCCGCCGCTCAAACTGGGGCACAACCCTTCGTGGGAGGATCTGTCCACACCCGGCCGGCTTTTGGCCGACGTCTTTTTCACGGGCTACTACCCCGTCTTCCAGTGGCTGTCTTACCTCCTGGTGGGGCTCGTCGTCGGCCGCCTGATGCTGAACAAGGCGCTGGTGCCTTGGACGCTGTTGATTGGCGGCACCACCGCGGCAGTCCTGGCCAAGGCCCTGGGCACCGCGGCCATGGAGGACTGGGGCGGCCGCGCGGCGCTGGAGAAGGTGCTGAACTCCCCCGGCTATCCGCTGGGCAGTGTTCTGCAGGTCAACCTCACGGGCATTCCGCAGGAGGGTTCCTGGTGGTGGCTGGCATCCGCTGCACCCCATTCGGCCACAACCTTGGACCTGCTGCATACGTCGGCGGTGGCCGCGGGCGTGATTGGGGCGTTCCTGCTGCTGGGCAGGCTGGCCGAGTGGGTCGCTTTGGACCTGCTGCTGCCGTTGCGCGGCGCCGGCGCCATGACGCTGACCCTGTACTCCGTCCACGTCTGGGTGGTTTCGGCGTTCTACCTGAAACCCCTCCCGGCTGGCTGGACCGAGGAGGCCATGTACTTTGCCCAGGCCGCCAGCGCGGTGATCGTGGGCATGGTGTTTGTGCTGCTGAAGCGGCGCGGGCCGCTGGAATGGGTGGGGCACGCCGCGAACCAGGTGGGGCGGGGCGGGATAAAAGCCGTCCGCTAAGCCGGAACGTTGCCCCGGAAGAGCTTGACGGCGTCACGCATGGAGGCGCGGGCGCGTTTGCGGTCGCCGGCGGCGTCGTAGGCGCAGCTTAGCCGGAACCAGGAGCGCCAGTCCTCCGGAGCTGCTTCGGCCTCGGCCCGGTACTTCTCGAATTCGGCGTCCGCTGCCGAGCGGACGATCCGGCCGGCGGGCGTCCTGGGCAGTTCGTCCACGGGAAGCCCGCCTTCGGCTTCGAGGACTTTGGCCATCTGTTCGGTGCGGGCGCCAAACATCAGTTCGCGGACGAGCGCCCAGGCACCGATCACGGGCAGCACCAGGTAGGCCGCCCCGATCGCTACGGCAGCAGGGTTGTTGTCCGTCAGCAGCAGGACCGAACGCTGGAAGGACACCACCAGGTAGAAGACCAGGAGGAGCGTGACGGCGCCGACCCAGATCTTCGTCCGGTTCTTCCGAAAGGCAGCTGCCAGTCCTGCCATGGCCTAAAGCCCCAGGTCCAGGTAGCCGTCCAGGCCCACAGTGAGCCCGGGGTGGGCGGCCACATTGCGCAGGCCAAGGAGAACGCCGGGCATAAAGGAGGCACGGTCAAAGGAATCGTGGCGGAGCGTCAGCTGCTCGCCGGCGCTGCCAAAGAGGACTTCCTGGTGGGCCACGAGGCCACGGAGGCGCACGCTGTGGACACGCACGCCGTCCACCTCACAGCCGCGGGCACCGGCGAGTTCGCTGGTGGTGGCATCGGGGCTCGGCGGGACCTGCGCGGCGGCGCGTTCGGCCGCGATCAGCTGTGCCGTGCGGACGGCGGTCCCGGACGGCGCGTCCACCTTGTCCGGGTGGTGCAGTTCGATGATCTCCACCGACTCAAAGTACTTGGCTGCCTTCGCGGCGAAAGCTGAGGCAAGGACCGAGCCAAGGGCAAAATTGGGGGCGATCAGGACGCCGGTTTCGGGCCGGCCAGCCAACAGGTCCTCAAGAGCGGACAGGCGCGCGCTGTCCCAGCCGGTGGTGCCCACAACAGCGTGGATGCCGTGTTCGACGGCGAAGCGGACGTTCGCTTCGGTGCTTTCGGGGACCGTCAGGTCCACCACAAAGCGTGCACCTGCTGCAGTGACCTGCTCCAGCGAGTCGCCCCGGCCCAGGGCCGCGACGAGCTTCATGTCCGGCGCGGCTCCGACGGCTTTTACGGCTTCGGCGCCCATGCGCCCGTTCGCGCCCAGCACGGCAACGGGCATGGGAGCAGAGAGTTGTTCGGTCATGCCGTTAAGCCTACCGGTGGCCCCAGGCCGCACAGGAACCGGGGACTGTGCGTTACCTCGCACTGGGCCCCTCTTCATGGCGGGAGGTGCAGGACTAACTTCCCGCGCCCACCCATTCCACAGTTCCGTCAGTAAAGAACTGTTCTTTCCAGATGGGAACCTGCTCCTTGATCCGGTCCACCAGCTCGGAGCACACGGCAAAGGCCTGGCCCCGGTGGGCCGCGGACACGGCGCAGACCAGTGCGGGGTCCCCGATCTCCAGCATGCCGATCCGGTGGGCTGCCCAGATGCGGGCGGACTGCGGGGACCCGCCGCCTTCGCCGGCAGAGCTGCCGGCCGCCGTTTGTTCAGCGACCAGCTGGGCAACGACGTCGGCCATCACCTGGTGGGCCGTGGGGTGCGCACTGTAGCTGAGGCGCTCAACTGGTTTGCCGCCGTCGTGGTTGCGCACCACGCCGCTGAAGCTGACCACCGCACCCGCGGTATCGCTCTCCACCGCCGCGATGGCCTGGTCCACGGAGATTGGCTCCGCGCTAAGGACCGCGTTGACCACCTCGAATGATGTTTCAGTGCCCATGTCCGCCGCCTTCCAGCTGGTCGCAGAGGTGCCCGATCACCGGGTCCAGGACGGTCAGTCCGTCCATGACTCCCTTGGGTGATCCGGGCAGGTTGATGATGAAGGTCTTGCCGGCCGCGCCCGCGTAGCCGCGGCTCAGCACCGCCAGCGGGGTTTTCGCGGCGCCGGCGCTGCGGATCGCTTCCATGATGCCGGGAATTTCGCGGTCCAGCAGGGGCAGCGTGACGTCCGGTGTGCGGTCGTCCGGGCTGAGGCCCGTTCCGCCGCTGGTAATAACGACGGCGGGATGCTGGGTGAGGAGGGCACGGATGGCCGCGCCCACGGGCTCGCCGTCGGGAACCACCATGGCCGGGAACACGTCAAAGCCGTGTTCGGTCAGCCAGTCGGTGATCACGGGGCCGGTTTCGTCGTCGTAAATGCCGGCGGCGGCCCGGGTGGAGGCGATGACGACGCCGGCCTTCCGGCCCTGCACGTCGCCGTGGCGGTGCGGCTCGGGAGCGTTGAGGGTGCTTGAGGTGCTCACAGTGTCCAGTCCCCGCTCTTGCCGCCGCTTTTGGCCAGGACCTTGATGTCGTTCAGGACGGCGTGTTTGTCCACGGCCTTGATCATGTCGTAGACGCTCAGCGCGGCAACGGAAACTGCGGTGAGGGCCTCCATCTCAACGCCGGTGACGCCGCGGGTCTTGACAGTGGCCAGAATCGAAACTGAATCCGGAGCGAGTTCAAAATCCACAGTGACCTTGGACAGTGGCAGCGGATGGCAGAGCGGGATCAGTTCGGGAGTCTTTTTGGCGGCCATGATTCCGGCCACCCTGGCCACGGCGAGGGCGTCGCCCTTGGGCAGTCCGCCGGAGCCGAGCAGGCCCATGACTTCCGCGGTGGTCTGGACCGTGGCGGTGGCGGTGGCTTCGCGGGTGGTCTCGGCTTTGGCGGAGACGTCCACCATCTGGGCGCTGCCGTCCTGGCGCAGGTGCGTCAGCGCGGCGGGAGATTGTTCTGCATTCACAGCATCCATACTTCCACCTCCGCCCCGGCCGCGAGCGCGGCCACTCCTTGCGGGACATGAACCAGCACGTTGGAGCCCGCGAGCGCATGCATCAGGTGTGAACTGTCGCCGCCCTGCAGCTCTACGGTTCCGTCGGGCTGCAGGGTGCCGCGGCGGACCTGATGCTTATGTTCCGGTGACGTGAGGGGCTGGCCAAGGCGGGCGCGAAGGGGCAGGCGTGGCACAGGAGTGCCGAGCAGGCTGCCCAGCACCGGGCGGAGGAACATTTCAAAGGACACCAGACAGCTGACCGGGTTACCGGGGAATCCCAGGAAGGGGCGCCCTTCGAAGGTTCCGATCCCCTGCGGGCCGCCCGGCTGCATGGCCACATGCAGGAATTCCACCGGTTGGTCCTCCATGGCCTGCCGGACCACCTCGTAAGCTCCCTTGCTGACCCCTCCGGTGGTGACGATGAGATCCGCCTCCCCGCCCTCGGCCCTCAGCAGCGTGCGAAGCCGGTCCGGGTTGTCCGTGACGATGTCCGCCCGGCGGACCTCCAGTCCTGCCTGCCTCATCGCAGCTTCGAGCAGGGTGCCGTTGGAGTCATAGATCTTGCCGGGCGGAAGGTCCTGGCCGGGGGCCACCACCTCGTCACCCGTAGTGACCAGCAGGACTTTCACGGCCTGATGGACCGTGACTTCGGGGATGCCCAGTGCCGCGAGCAGCCCCAGTTGGGCCGGGCCCAGGAACGTACCCGCTGCCAAAGCGGTCTCGCCGGCCCGCACGTCGCTGCCTGTTTCCCGCACATAGGTGCCGGGTGCCGCTGAAGGCAGCCGTACGGTTGCCTGTTCGCCGTGCGGCAGGAAGCGGTCCGGAACGGCCCGCTCAATGGGGACGACGGCGTCAGCCCCGTCCGGGAGCATCGCTCCGGTCATAATCGGGGCGGCCATGCCGGGCTTGAGGGCGTCCGGGCTGGCACCGGCGGGAACGGGAGGCATAACGCTCAGCTCACCGCCGCCGTCGGGCAAATCAGCGGAACGGATGGCGTAGCCGTCCATCTGCGAGTTGGCGAAGGGCGGCAGGCTGATGGGGGCAGTGACGCCGCTGACCAGGGCACGGCCGAGTGCCTCCCGCAGGGGCAGCTGTTCGGTCCGGTTGACCGACCGCAGCGGCTGCAGCAGTCTGGCGACGGCGGCCGCGTGCTCGGCCACGGACCGGGCCTGGTGCCGGTGCTCGTGCGTGGCTTCGTGCCGCGATTCCTGCCGGGGCCCGCCGCCGCCCGGGTGCAGCGCTTCTGTGGGCATTCCGTGCGGGTTCGTTCCATGCGGTTGCGGGCTGGTCATGGTTCCGCCTTCGGTAGCCATCAGGGTTGCACGTCCACTCTAATCGTGTGGAACCCCGTGGCTCCGTCCGGGGCGGCTGGCCTGCCCTGCTCGTCCTGCGCCCGGCCTGCGAGATCCGTGGCCCGGACCTGGACTTCGTACTGTCCTTGGGTCAACTCCGTGCTGAGCTTCCATTGGTACCAGGTGTCCAGCGAGATGCCTTCGGCCAGCTCGGCCTCCTGCCAGGGGCCCCGGTTCATGCGGAGTTCCACTTTGCCGATGCCGGTGTGCTGCGCCCAGGCCACGCCGCCGAATGTGACTGTTCCTGCCTTCGCGGTGCGTCCCGCGCGCGGCACGTCGATCCGGGAGGACGTTTTGATGGGACCGCGCTCAGACCAGCCACGGGGAGTCCAGTAGGCGACGTCGTCCGCGAACCGGGTGACCTTCAGCTCCGTGACCCATTTGGTGGCCGATACATATCCGTAAAGCCCGGGCACCACCAGCCGGACGGGGAATCCGTGCTCCAGGGGCAGGGGCTCGCCGTTCATGCCGACGGCCAGCAGCGCATCCCGGCCGTCCGTGAGGACCTCAAGCGGCGTGCCGGCAGTCCAGCCGTCGATGCTGCGTGAAAGCACCATGTCTGCCCCGGGCTGGGGGCCTGCAAGTGCCAGCAGTTCCCGGACAGGCCAGCCCAGCCAGCGCGCGTTGCCGATCAGGTCCCCGCCCACATTATTGGACACGCAGGCAATGGTGACATGGCGTTCAGTCAAGGGCTTGGCCAACAGTTCCGCGTAGGTCAGCTCAACCTCCCGGTCCACCATCCCGGTGACTTTCAGGGCCCACGTGTCCGGGTTGACGGCCGGAACGGACAGCGCCGTATCGATGCGGTAGAAGTCCGGACTAGGGGTGACGAGTGGCTGCATGCCGTCCAAGCCGGCCTCGGCTCCGGGCGGGATTGGCGGCGCCGCTGACGCGGGTACCGGCAACGTCACGCGGGTCCTCGCTTCGCTGACGCCCGCGGTGGCCCCCCGCCAGACAGCGGCCAGCGCGCCGCCGATGACGGTGAAGGCCGCGCCGCCTGCCAGGGCCTGCAGGAAACGACGGCGGGCGGGCACCAAATTGCCGCCCGGCTGCGGTTCATGACGCGCCCATTCGTGCAGCCTGCCCCATTCCTGCAGACGGCGGATCAGGAACCTGAGCAGCGCGCCGGCCACGACGGCTGTGAGTATGGGGCAGCACCATGGCATTGAAGGTGGCTTGCGCGCGGGTCAGGACGGCCACCACACCCACCAGCCCGAAGACACCGATGACAGTCAGGCCTGCAAAGCGGCGGCGGTCCTCAGCAGTCCCGGCCAGCGCGGCCAGCGCTGCAATAACCAGGGCCATGCCCGCCAGGAGCGCAATTTTGTCAGCCGTCCCGAACAGCTGCACAGCCCAATCCTTCACCCCGGGCGGGACTGTATCGATGACGGCGCCGCCAACAGCGGTCATTGGTGACAGCGCCGGGCTGAACACACCCGCTAAAAGTTCCCCGAGCACCACCGCGCTGCCGACTGCAACGGTGCCCGCTGCGGCGGCCAGCCAACCCCGCTGTGCCGGCCCTGACCGGTTCGGCAGCAACGGCCCTGACCGGTGCGGCAGCGAAGCTGCCAGGCGCTCCGGAAGCCGTTTCCCGCCGTCGTGCGCTACATGCTGTGGCTGGGAGCTGTTCACACCTACAGCATAGGTTCGCCGGCTGCCGGGGGCGCCGGTCCCGCACCCGGCATTCTGCTGCCGCCACCTGCACTGTCACGGGCGGGTGTGATGCAGAGCCCAGAGTGGCGTAGCCTGAATTCATGAGTGTCCAGCTAGGCATGCCGCAGCCGCGGGCGGAAGCAGCCGCACCGCTGCCCGGCGTCCCTGCTGCCCGCCCCGCAGATGCTCCGGCCGGGCTAGCCGACAGGTACGGCCGCCGAGCCACGGACATGAGGCTGTCCCTGACCGACAAGTGCAACCTTCGCTGCACCTACTGCATGCCCGCCGAGGGCCTGGAGTGGCTCGCGAAGCAGGCGGTGATGTCGGCGGAGGAAATCGTCCGGATCGTGCGGATCGGCGTTGAGCAGCTGGGAGTCCGTGAGCTGAGGCTCACGGGCGGTGAACCGCTGGTGCGGCACGACCTCGTGGACATCATCACGGCGCTCCGAAGGAATCATCCCGATCTGCCGATCTCCATGACCACCAACGGCGTGGGCCTGGCGAAGAAGGCCGCGGCATTGAAGGCGGCCGGCCTGACCCGCATCAATGTGTCGCTGGACTCCCTGCATGAGGAAACATTCACCAAGCTGACCCGCCGTCCGTTCCTGGACCAGGTGCTGGCCGGGGTGGATGCGGCCTGGGCTGCCGGTCTTGGGCCGGTCAAGCTCAACGCGGTACTGATGCGCGGCATCAATGACGCGGAGTCGCCGTCCCTGCTGGCCTGGGCGCTGGACCGCGGCTACGAGCTGCGGTTCATTGAGCAGATGCCGCTCGACGCCGACCATGGCTGGACGCGGCGGAACATGATCACGGCCGCCGAGATCCGTCAGCTGCTCTCGGCGGATTTTGTCCTCAGCCCCGATCCACGCGCACGTGACGGCGCCCCGGCTGAACGCTTTGAAGTACGACGGCGGGTGGCTGGGTCTGCTTCGGGCGCGTTGCTGGGAACCGTGGGGATTATTGCTTCCGTGACCGAACCGTTTTGCTCCGATTGCCGCCGGACCCGGATCACTGCCGAGGGCAAGATTATGAGCTGCCTGTTCTCGCGTGAGGAGTTCGATCTGCTGGGCCTTCTGCGCTCGGGCGCCGGCGACGAAGCCCTCGCCCAGCGGTGGCAGGACGCCATGTGGCTGAAACCTAAAGCCCATGGAATGGACCACGTGGGACTTGACGCTCCGGACTTCGTCCAGCCGGACCGCAGCATGAGCGCCATCGGGGGCTGAACCTTTTGAACGTACGTTACTTCGCTGCCGCACGCGCCGCGGCAGGCGTGGAGGAAGAGCGCTTCGAACTGGCGCCGGGCTCCACTGTTACAGACCTGCTGGAGGCCGTACTTTCGGTGGAGCGCCCCGAGCCTCCTGCCGGCACTCCCCCGCTGCCCCGCATCCTGTCGCGGAGCAGCTTCCTGCTCAATGAAGTCGCGGTGCGGGATCGCTCGGTTGTCCTTCAAAGCGACGACGTGGTGGATGTGCTGCCTCCATTCGCCGGGGGCTAGGACTAGCTTTTCTTCCTGACCTCGCCAACTCTGGTTGGTTCGCGGGCACCGTCGGTCCGCGGGCACCGGAAATGTCAGTGCCTCCATAGATGATGTTGATATGGGAACAGGTGCAGGGGTGGACGGAATTAGCGCGGGCGCGCTGTTTCCTGCCGTGCCGGCTGCTTCGTTCTGCCCATCGGCCGCTCCCGATCGGAATGTCAGTGCCTCGATGGATGATCTTGGTATGGGAAACGGAGCGGGCAGGGCAGCAGCGATGGAGGGCATTCACGCCTCCACTGCCCGGCTTGATGTGCTGTTCCTCGAAGATGACCGGCTGGAAGCTGGCACTGCCGCCGGTCCCCGTGCCGGTGCTGGCAGTGCTGTTGTGGATGTGCTGCAGCGCCGGTACGAGATCCGTCTGGAGCGGATGGCGGTAACGAAGCAGTTGGAAGCCCAGATCGCCGCCATCAAGGCCCGGGATGTCTCCGAGGCCATCGAGATCCAGCACGCGATGACCCCGCCCGAAGCACCCGTACACGAACGCACTTACGCGGAGATGTCCGCGATCGAGGAAATCGCAGGCGTCCTGACCATCAGCTCCCCCGCCGCCGGGGCGCTCGTCACCCAGTCCCGGCAAGTCCGCTCCCTGGCGCTGGTCCTGGGCGCCCTGGGCGCGGGGGCCATCTCGTGGCAGCATGCGAAAATCATTGGCGACGAAACCGATGGCCTCGGCCCTGCCGGAGCCGCCGCCCTCGCCGCGCACTTCCTGGACCCCGACGCACCCAACCCGGCACGCGGAGCCGCCGCCGGGGACCTGGTCCCCGGACGCTTCCGGGCCAAAGTTCGCGGCTGGCGCGAACGCCACCACCCCGAAACCCTCGAGAAACGCCACACCAAAAGCGCCGCCGACCGGCGGATGGAATGCACCCCGGACCGCGACGGCATGGCCTGGGTCTCCCTCTACATCCCCGCACACCAGGCCTCAGCCATCTGGAACCGCACCACCGCCCTCGCCCGCGGCCTGCAAGGCCCGGATGAGCCCCGGTCAATGGCACAACTCCGGCCCGACATCGCCGCCGGCCTGCTTCTCAGCGCCGGCCCAGCCCTCACCCGCACCGCCGGAACCAGCACCGCCGGAATCAGCACAGGACAAAACACCACAGGCCAAGGAAACACGAGTCAACGCAACCCGGGTCAAGGTAACCCGGGTCAAGGTAACGCGGTAAGAACCCACGACGACGACCAGGACACGATCGGGCTGGCCTCGCTGGCCCCGTCTGACCTCGATGACTCGATTACCGCGGCCGCTACCGCCACCACCGACCACCAGGCTCCGGCCACCGCCGAGTACGAGAACGCCGGCGGCAACGGCTACGCGGATCTCGGCAACGTCCCCATGCCAAAGGTGGACGTCCTCATCACCGTCCCCGTGTTCGCGCTCCTCGGCCTCACCGACGAACCCGCAACCCTGGACAGCTACGGTCCCATCCCCGCCTCCATGGCCCGCAAGCTCGTCACCGACGGGGCCAGCTCCTTCTACCGGGTGCTCGTCGACCCCCGCGACGGGGCACCACTGGAAATCGGCCGCACCAGCTACCGCCTCACCAAAGCCATGAAAAAAGCCCTGCAGCTCAGGGACGGCAAATGCACCTTCCCCGGCTGCAACAACCGGACCTTGGACAACGACACCGACCACCTTCAAGCCTGGCAACACGGCGGACATACGGGGATCAGCAACCTGGCACAGCTCTGCCCGAAACACCACCGCCTCAAACACGCCACCGGCTGGACGCCCTCCCCGGCCACGCACACCGAACCACCCGCCTGGACCTCACCCACCGGCCGACACTACAAAGCCGAACAACCCGACTGGGAACCACCAGAATGGCCACCCGGACTACTGACCCCTGCGACGGATACATGCGGGCTCCTGACGCATGCCACGGATATCGCCGGGCTCCTAACCTGCGCAACGAAAACGCCCGGATTCGTGGACTCCCTGGATTTTGACCCGCTGTTTGACGAACGAGCCGATGACAACCTTGACGATCCCGCCGACTTCCCGCCGGACGATCCCATATGGGACGACTTCTACGCCCAGCCCCCAAAACTGCCCAAAGACCCGCTCAAAGAGTGGGAGCGGAAGTGGGAGTGGGACATGGTGAACTTCTGAAGGCGGCTGCAAGCTGAAGCCGCCGGCGATCTGAAGTCGCGAAGTCCGCAGCTGTTCTAGAACGTCAGCTCCGCTGGAACGACGAAGTCATAAACGGAACGTAGGCAGAGCCAGTCCCGTTGGCCGCTCCTGCCTCCTCGTACAGCCCGCTGTCCCCCGCAGCGGTGTCGCCACGGGTACGAAGCTCAGTCACATGCGTCAGCAGGTCGCCATCCACGCGCAAGGTATGGCGGGTCCAGCCGGCACCGCCACGGCGCTCCACGCGAAGGGCGCCGTCGTGCCACGTGCAGCGTGCCGCGGCGGCCGGCGCCGGTCCAGCATTGTCTACGTAGTACCAGAAAACGTCCTGGTGATCCGGGTCGACGGTGAAAATTCCGTGGCCTTCGAAATGCGTCCCGTCTGGTTCCCGGTGGCTATAGCTCTGCGCCACCGCAGATCCACCAGCCACCGGGGTATAGGTGACTTCGGCGTCCACGGTCCGTTCGGGCCCCCAAGCACCGGCAGCGAGCCGGGTACTTCCCCGCCAATGGCCCAGGAATCCAGCCAAGGCGCGTGGCGCGCGGCCGGGTGAGGTTGGTTCCACGTCCCTCACCTCCAGAACTAAAATTCTTGCCGGGTTGCCAGACAAGCCTTACCGTCCCAGTTAAGTCCCGCCGTTTGCCCGGTTAGAGCCCGAAAGTCTCGGTCTCTTCAAAGGGTCCCACAACAGTCACAGTGCGGGGTGCCGCAGCCAGCTCTGCCGCGAGGTCCTGGACCTGCTCGGCCGTTACAGCCTTAATGAGCCGCAGAGTTTCGTCGATGTCCTGGTATTCACCGGAAACGAGTTCCGCCCGGCCGAGCCTGGACATACGCGAACCCGTATCTTCCAGGGCCAGCACGATGCCGCCGCCGAGCTGGCCTACGGCCTTGCGGAGCTCGTCGTCGGAAATTCCATGCTCAGCGAGCTTCTCCAGCTCGATGGACAGCAGGTCCAGGACCTGGCGCACCTTGGACGGCGTACACCCGGCGTACATGCCGAAGTACCCGGCATCTGCGTAGGAGGAGGCAAATGAATACGTCGAGTACACCAGGCCGCGCTTCTCGCGGATCTCCTGGAACAGGCGCGAGGACATGCCTCCGCCCAGCACGGCGTTCAGGACACTCATTACGTAGCGGCGGTTGTCGGTGGCAACGATGGTCGGGCAGCCCATGATGATATTGGCCTGCTCCACCGCGCGCTTGACCACGTGAAGTCCCGCAGTCCCTGTGATCAGGGCCCGGTCAGTTGAACGCCTTTCCACCGGCGCGGCGTCGGTCTTCAATGACCAGCCCGCCGACTCGAGGGCGTCAACCACCAGGTCGCAGACGACGTCGTGCTCCAGCCCGCCCGCCGCGGTGATCACCAGTTCGTCAGGGCGGTAATACCGCTGGTAGTGCTCCCACACTGAGTCGCGCGCCACTGCCTTGATGGCGTCCGGGGTTCCCCCGATGGGCCGGCCCAGGGGATGGTTGCCGAGTACGGCTGCGACAAAGTGTTCGTGCGCCACATCGGTGGGGTCGTCGCTGTCCATCGCGATTTCCTCCAGGATGACGTCCCGTTCCTGCTCCATCTCAGCAGGGTCCAGGACTGCTCCGGTGATCATGTCCGCAATGACGTCGATGGCCATGGGCAGATCCGTATCGAGCACGCGGGCGAAGTAGCAGGTGCTTTCCTTGGCCGTGGCCGCATTCGACTCGCCGCCCACCTCGTCAAAGGCCGAAGCGATCTCCAGGGCGGTCCGGCGCCTGGTCCCTTTGAAAAGGAGGTGTTCCAGGAAGTGGGTGGAGCCGTGCTGTCCGGGCGCCTCATCCCGTGAGCCCACGCCTACCCAAAAACCGATGGTTGCTGACCGCTGCCCCGGCATCGCTTCCGTCAGCACCCGCACTCCCCCAGGCAGCACGGAACGCCGGACTTCGGAGCCGCCGTCGGAACCGTGGACCAGGGTGTCGCCGCGGTGGTTCTGCTCAAGCGGCAGAGGTACAACAGTCATTGAGGCCTTTCAAAAGGGCAGCCGGGATCTGGCTGCCATCGTAACAGCGGCGGGGCCGGTGGATCATCCACCGGCCCCGCCGATTCATGCTTGTGTTCCGGAAAGCCGGAACTGTTAGACGTCAGCGCCTTCGGCAGGTTCCGTGGTGTGGGCGCGCTCGGTGTCGACCTCAGCGCCTTCTTCCTCGGCAACAACCGGGGCGAGCGAGAGCTTTCCGCGGTCGTCGATCTTGGTGATCTCAACCTGGACCTTCTGGCCCACCGAGACAACGTCCTCGACGTTGTCCACGCGCTTGCCGTTCGCCAGCTTGCGCAGCTCGGAGATGTGCAGGAGGCCGTCCTTGCCCGGGGTCAGCGATACGAAGGCACCGAAGGTGGTGGTCTTGACGACCGTACCCAGGTAGCGCTCACCGATTTCCGGGACCTGCGGGTTCGCGATGGCGTTGATGGCGGACCGTGCTGCTTCTGCAGACGGGCCGTTGGTGGCGCCAATGTAGACCGTGCCGTCGTCCTCGATGGAGATGTCGGCGCCGGTGTCTTCCTGGATCTGGTTGATCATCTTGCCCTTGGGGCCGATGACCTCGCCGATCTTGTCCACGGGGATCTTCACGGCGATGACGCGCGGTGCGAACTCGGAGAGCTCATCCGGGGTGTCGATGGCCGAGTCCATCACCTCAAGGATGTGCAGGCGTGCTTCGCGGGCCTGCTTCAGGGCTGCTGCCAGGACCGAGGCGGGAATGCCATCGAGCTTCGTGTCCAGCTGGATGGCCGTGACGAACTCGGAGGTACCGGCAACCTTGAAGTCCATGTCACCGAAAGCGTCTTCGGCGCCCAGGATGTCAGTCAGTGCCGCGTAGCGCGTCTGGCCGTCCACCTGGTCGGAGACCAGGCCCATGGCGATACCGGCGACGGCGGCCTTCAGGGGCACACCGGCGTTCAGCATCGACAGGGTGGAGGCGCAAACGGAACCCATCGACGTCGAACCGTTGGAGCTGAGAGCCTCAGACACCTGGCGGATGGCGTACGGGAATTCCTCGCGGGACGGCAGGACGGGCACAAGTGCGCGCTCTGCCAGTGCACCGTGGCCGATTTCGCGGCGCTTGGGCGAACCCACGCGGCCGGTTTCACCGGTGGAGTACGGCGGGAAGTTGTAGTTGTGCATGTAGCGCTTGGTCTTCACCGGCGACAGCGAGTCGATCTGCTGTTCCATCTTCAGCATGTTCAGCGTGGTGACACCCATGATCTGGGTTTCGCCGCGTTCGAAGATGGCCGAACCGTGGACGCGGGGCAGGACCTCAACTTCGGCGGTGAGCTGGCGGATATCCGTCAGGCCACGGCCGTCAATGCGGACCTGGTCCTTGAGGATGCGCTGGCGCACAACCTGCTTGGTGACGGAGCGGAATGCTGCGGACAGCTCCTTCTCGCGGCCCTCGAACTGGCTGGCCAGGGCAGCGGTGACTTCATCCTTCAGCGCGTCAGATGCATCGTTGCGCTCGGTCTTGTCCGCAATCTGGAAGACGGCCGTCAGCTTCTCGCCGGCAGCAGCCTCAACAGCGGCGTAAACGTCGTCCTCGTAGTCCAGGAAGACGGGGAACTCGACGGTCGGCTTTGCAGCGCGGGCGGCGAGGTCGGCCTGGGCGTCGCACAGTGCCTTGATGAACGGCTTGGCAGCCTCGAGGCCCTCGGAGACAACCTCTTCGGTGGGGGCGGTGGCGCCCTGTTCCTTAATGAGGTTCCAGGAGTTGTCGGTGGCTTCGGCTTCAACCATCATGATCGCGACGTCGTCACCGGCGATGCGGCCGGCAACCACCATGTTGAACACGGAGTTTTCCAGCTGCGAGTGCTTGGGGAAAGCAACCCACTGGGATCCGTTTTCGTCGGCGACCAGGGCAACGCGGACGCCGCCGATGGGGCCGGAGAACGGCAGGCCGGAAAGCTGGGTGGACATGGAGGAGGCATTGATGGCCACCACGTCGTAGAGCTCGTCGGGGTTGATGGCCAGGACGGTCACCACGATCTGGACCTCGTTGCGCAGGCCCTTGACGAAGGCCGGACGCAGCGGGCGGTCCATCAGGCGGCAGGCCAGGATGGCCTCGGTGGACGGGCGGCCTTCACGGCGGAAGAACGAGCCCGGGATGCGGCCGGCAGCGTACATACGCTCTTCGACGTCGACCGTGAGCGGGAAGAAGTCAAAGCCTTCACGCGGGTGCTTGCCGGCAGTGGTGGCGGACAGCAGTGCGGTGTCATCGTCGATGTACACCATGGCTGCGCCGGCTGCCTGCTTGGCAAGCCGGCCGGTTTCGAAGCGGATTACGCGCTTGCCAAAACGGCCATTGTCAATGACTGCTTCCGAGAACTGGATTTCGGGACCCTCCAAGAGAGTCACCTCCGTTTCTGTTTGACGGAAGTCCAGCCGCATCAACCCAGCCAGCATCTGTCTACTGGCCCTGCACCCGGTCATCGATCGAGACCCACGGGCCGGGGCTTCAGTCAACGAAGCCGTTCCCGGGGATCACTACCGAGGACCGCGAATGCGTGATGCGGTTGATCCTCCTGTTTAATTTTTCATTTGAAGAAGGCGGCCCGTTCCGTGTGGGAAAGGGCCGCCCCTAAAGTCCGACTAGCGGCGCAGGCCGAGGCGCTCGATGAGCGAACGGTAGCGGGCGATGTCGGTCTTCTTGAGGTAGCTCAGCATGCGCTTGCGGCGACCAACCATGGCCAGCAGACCGCGCTGGGTGTGGTAGTCGTGCTTGTGCTCCTTCATGTGCTCAGTCAGATCCTTGATCCGCTGGGTCAGGACTGCAACCTGGACCTCCGGTGAACCGGTGTCGCCTTCTCCGGTTGCGTATTCCTTGATGATGGACTGCTTTACAGCGGCTTCAAGTGCCACAATAACTCCTTGGGATGTGCCGTGAGGGCCCAGGTCAGAAACTCACTGCCGGGTCTGCCGGCGCAACGTGTCAGGGATCTCCAATCGGAAATCCCGTCAGTGCTGAGCTCAGCAGGAACCAGCCGCCACGGACTGCAGCCGGATCCATCGTCCAGTTTACCGGCCCCGTCCCAATCTTGTCGAAACCGTCCGAATTCAGCCTTTCAGCCGGTCCCGGATCGCGGACATGCCGTGCAGGACCTCTCCGAAGCTGGTGCTCAGCGGCGAGAGCCCCACGCGGATGCCATGCGGAGCGCGGAAGTCGGGGATCACGTCCTGGTCCCACAGCTCCGCCACTGTTTCCTTCACGAAGGCGGGGTGGTCCAGGGTGATGTGGCTGCCCCGCTCCTCCTGTTCCCGGGGCGTGGAAAGTTCCGCACCGAGGGGCGCCAGCAAGGCGTCGAAGATCTCGATGGCGAAGGTGGTCAGCTGCACAGATTTCTCCCGGATGGCCGCCATGGTGGCCTCCTCAATGAGGTCCAGCGTGCCGCGCATGGCGAGCATCCCGAAAATCGCCGGCGTCCCGCTGAGGAATCCGCGGATGCCGGGAGCCGGCTCATACCCGGCCGCCATCTCGAACGCGTCCTTGCGCCCCATCCAGCCCCAGATGGGCTGGTTGAGCGAGGCGAGGTGGCGCTGGTTCACGTAGGCGAACGCGGGCGACCCCGGCCCGCCGTTGAGGTACTTGTAAGTGCAGCCGGCAGCGAAGTCCACGCCCGCGCTGTCCAGGGCCAGCTCCACCGACCCCGCAGAGTGGCAAAGGTCCCACACAACGAGGGCCCCGGCGTCGTGCACTGCTTCGGTGATCGCCGGAAGGTCCGCCACATGGCCGGAACGGTAGGCGATGTGGCTTAAAAGTACGACGGCGGTGCGGGGCCCCGCTTTCTGGCGCACCTGGTCAAGGGTCACCCGCGGCGGCAGGATCGGTTTCGATCCAGCGAAGGGTCAGGCCCTCCTCGAGGGCGATGCCCTCAACAAGGTAGCGGTCCGTGGGGAAGTTTCCTGTGTCCAGGACCAGTTCGTTCCGGTCCGGGTCCGCCACGGCGGCGAGGGCTGAGCGGATGAGTTTGTACAGGACCACGGTGGTGGAATCGGCAATAATGGTCTGCCCGGGCGCCGCGCCGAGCACTGCCCGGCCCAGCTGGTCGCCGATGGTCTGGGGCAGCTCCAGCCACTCCTCGTCCCAGCCCCGGATCAGCCGGCCGCCCCAGCCATTGCGGATAAAGGCGCCGATGTCCTCCGCGGTCCGCTTGAGCGGCCGGCCCAGGGAGTTCCCGTCGAGGTAGGACAGCGGGGTGTCCGTGCCAATGAACAAGTTCCGGTAGTGCGCCAGCGGGTCCTGCCGGTCGAGTTCGGCCGCGCGCTGCTGCAATGATGTTCCTGCGTCTGCTGCGGGCTGTGCAGCGGGTTGTTGCTGGATGCTCATTGGCCGATCTCCGTCCTGACTGCGAATAGTTCCGGGAAGAACGTCAGTTCGAGGGCCTTCTGCAGGAACGCAGCGCCGCTGGAGCCGCCGGTTCCCGTCTTCATGCCGATGGTGCGTTGAACGGTGCGCAGGTGCCGGAAGCGCCAGAGCTGGAAGTTGTCCTCCAGGTCCACCAGTTCCTCGCAGGCTTCATAGGCAGCCCAGTTTTCCGCAGCGTTCTCGTAGATGTGCTTGAACAGTGGAACGAGTTCCGGCCTGAATTCGTGGGCCTGGGTGACGTCCCGTTCCAGCACGGACCGCGGCACCTCGAAACCCTGGCGCGCCAGGTAGGCCAAGAATTCGTCATAGATACTCGGTGCGTTGAGCAGTTGCTCGAGCATGGCGTGGGCCTCCGGATCGGACTCGAAGACCGAAAGCATTTTGCCGTTCTTGTTGCCGAGGATGAACTCCACGGCGCGGTACTGGCTCGACTGGAACCCGGAGGCATTCCCCAGGAAACCCCTGAACTGCGAGTACTCGGTGGGGGTCAGGGTAGCCAGCACCGACCACTGTTCGGTGAGGGTTTTCTGGATGTGCTTGACCCGTGCAATGCCCTTGAGCGCCGAACCCAGGTCATCGTCCCGGAGCCAGGCGGAGGTGCTGCGCAGCTCATGAAGTACCAGTTTGAGCCACAGCTCGGTGGTCTGGTGCTGGATGATGAACAGCATTTCGTCGTGGTGTTCCGGATGGCTGACCGGGTGCTGTGCGCTGAGCAGGGTTGGCAGTTGCAGATAGGAGGCATAGCTCATCCGCGAGCTGAAATCACGGACGATGCCTTCGTCCAGCTTCCTGGTGTTCTTCTCAACGGACACGGTGCTGCCTTTCGCTGCGGGGTTCGCCCTGCGGACGGTTAGCGCCTGGCCAGCAGGTTGTGGGCCTGGACCACGTCCAGCCGCATCTGGTCCACCAGCGCCTCAGGCCCACGGTAGGCCACCATGCCCCGCAGCCGCGCCACAAATTCAACAACTACTGTCTGGCCGTACAGATCGAAGTCCTCCACGGCTTCCCGCGGCCGGTCAATGACGTGGGCCTCTACCTGGCGGCTGACGCCGTCGAAGGTGGGATTGGAACCGACGGAGATGGCAGCGGGCCAGCGCGTCCCGGCCTGGTCAACCAGCCAGCCGGCGTAAATGCCGTCAGCGGGAATGAGTCCGCTGGCGGCGGAGGCAAGGTTGGCAGTGGGAAAGCCAAGGGCACGGCCGCGGGCGGCGCCATGGACCACTTCGCCGCGCATCCGGTGCGGGCGGCCGAGCACCGCGGCGGCAGTGGACACGTCCCCTTCCTGGAGGGCTTCGCGCACCCAGGTTGAGGAGCAGCGACGGTCCGTACCGTCGTCGTCATGCAGCGGGTAGCCTTCTGAACCGAACTCGCTTATGACGTGGACCTCGAAACCGAACTTTCCGCCGAGCGCCTTCATGGTGTCCAGGTCGCCCGAGTTGCCGCGTCCGAACCTGGCGTCATGGCCGATGACGACGTGGCTGGCGTGCAGGCAGTCCACAAGGAACTGCTCCACGAATTCTTCAGAGGTGAGGCTGGCGAGGTCCAGGGAGTACTTCATCACCAGGATCCCGTCCAGGCCCAGCTCCCCCAGTGCCTCCAGTTTGTCCTCCAGCCCCATGATCAGCTCGGGCGCGGACTCGGGCCGGTGGATGAGGGCCGGGTGGGGATCAAAGGTGACGGCCACGGACTTGGACTGGGTGAGCCTGGCGGTGCGGATCAGTTCGGACAGCACCTGCTGGTGGCCGCGGTGCACCCCATCGAAGTTCCCGAAGGTGACAACAGATGGGCCGAAGTCCGCCGGGACCTCGGACGGATCGTTCCAGATGTAGACCATCACCCTCGCCTTTAACTGCGTGCAAGTATCAACGTTCAGGACCGTAGCGGCCACGGAACTCTCTAAAGATTACCTGTAGTTAGTGGGCCACTTTGACGAGCAAGACAGTCGCCCGTTTGAGGCGCTGGCCAGGCTTCTGTCACATTCGCCCTCGACTTTGACCTCGTTCTATTGCTGCCGGTACTTCTGTTGCCTGACGAGTCTGTCTCAGATTTAGACCTTGCGGTTCGGATACTGTTGCACTCAATAGGCGGAACTGTGTTTCTGCGGCCGCCGCAGGCATAACCTGGGGGTTCAAGCAATGAAAAGTGCCATCTCTCGCGCGCAGGAAATGATCCTCACGCTGACGACTCAGCATGGCCCGGAGCATCCCGATGTGTTTGCCGCCCACCTCGCACTTTTCACTGCATCCAGCGACGCCGGGCTCCGGCACACTCTGGTTTCTTCCACGGACGAACTCTTCAACCGGGCCCAGCGGGTGTTAGGCCTGGAACATCCACTAACACTTACCTTGGCCCACGAACATGCAGAAGCCCTAGGTGCAGTATCCAGGGATGTGGAATCTCTGAATTTGCATCAGCGGGTCCACAATCTTCGTGTCCGGGTACTTGGTCCCGACCACAAGGACACCCTTGAGAGCCTGGACAGCATCGGCGCAAGGCACCGCGCCCTCTCCGACGGCCCCGCTGCTTTGTCCACGTACGAGCAACTGTATGCAGCCCGGCTCCGCTTGAGCGGCCCCACCAGCCGCGAAACCCTGCTTGCGCGGAACGGCGTGGGAATGGCTCTGGCCACACTTAATCGCCAACACGAAGCTGTTGGACTTTATGAGGAGTTACTGCCAACTGCCGAAGGTACTTTTGATGCAGATTCCTCCCTTCTTCTAAGCATTCGCAACAATTACGCAAATGCGCTTGGCGCCGTTCGGCGACACGCCGAAAGTGCAGCCGTCCACGGGCATGTCTATGGCGAACGCCTCCGGACCGGAGAACCGAACCAGGTCATGATTTTGCGGTCCACGATGAACCTCTGCGGACAACTGAGGGAACTTGGGGACTACACCGAAGCCCTGAACATCCTCGAGGGAGCCATCGACAGCGCATCGGGAAATCTGGGTGCCAAACATCCCCAGATGACCCAGGCGAAACTGGAGTTGGTTGCGCTCCTATGGTTCTCAGGCTTGAAGGAGGAAGCCTTCGCGCTCCATACGAAAATCAGCGAGGACTGCATAGAAGCGTACGGTTTCGCACACCCGACGACTCTCTTTTGCCATGAGTCCATGGCCGAGCGGCTTGTCGAAAGGGGCGAGATACCAGCCGCCACGGCGGTGAGACGCACGATCCATGCAGCAGCGATGGAGGCTTTCAGCGAATGCCACCTCATGAAGTTTTGGGCGCACCATATCCTGGCATCAGGCCTGAGTTGGGCTAAAGAACACGCGGAGGGCCTGGAATTTGCACTGCTGGCTGCATCAGGCCGACGGCGCCTGCTGGGCCCTGATCACCAGGGGACTGTGGAGTCCGAGATAGTAGTAGCACACACGCTTGCCTGGTTGAAAAGGCACCATGAAGCTTCAGACCAGTACGGCTACGTAGCGGACCTTCTGAGCAGGCAGCGGGGGGAATCTGACCGCGATGTGATAAAAAACCGCTGGAGCGCGGCGCGGCAACTATTCAAGGCCGGGGAGCAGGAAAATGCACTGCCCCTCTTGACCACCGCGTTGCAAAACCAAATAGCAGCTCACGGAGAGCATGACGACGTTAGCCTCAAAATGCTTTCCCTCTTTGCGCGCAATTTGTATGAGGCTGGCGATTGGGAATCGGCACTGGAGCATACCTCCCGCTGGGCGAACCTTGTTGAAACCTGTTTCGGTAGTTCTGCCCAGCAGACCGTCGACGCCCTTACAGTGCTTGCGGAGTGGTGTGAGGGTTTGGAGGTTCCGGACCAGGCCCTGGATTCCCGTCGCCGGTTACTTCGGTCGTGGCGTCTGACGACTGGGCCCGACAGTGAACAGACTTTAGAGGGAGAAGAGTGCCTGATAGCTGCGTACGTGATGTTTGGAGACCTCGGTACGGCGGCGCGGGAAGCAGCTGGTTTCTACGATGACCGCTGTCAGCGGCTCGGCGGAACGGATGAGAAGACTCTAAAGTCGCATGCAACTCTTGCCAGGTTGCTTGAACTGCAGGGTGAGTGGGAGGCCCTGATCTCGTTGCGGCGCAAAGCGTTGAAAGAGGTCATGAGTGAAGCGGCTGACATCCGGATTGTCCAGGACCTTGAGTTCGCGTTGGCCGACGCCTTGGCTGCCGCAGGCAAGGATGAAGAGGCGCAAGAACGCCTTGGACACCTACTCGATACTCAACGGGCGACGCTCGGCGCTGCCCACCCGCGGACAGTCCGCGTTCAACAGGCGGTAGCCCGCCTCTACCTTCGATCCGACAAACCAAGCGATGCGGTGCCCCACTATGAGCACCTGATCAAGGCGCAGCGAAACAGCGACGGCAAGGACACGCCTGAATCTCTGGAATCCCGATTGGAGTTCGCGCACTTGCAGCATGAGCTGGGGCTCTCCGAGGCGCATGAGACGTTCCGTTCCAACTATGAGCTGGCGGTGCGGCTCCTGCCGGATGATGCCCGACTACTGGCGGCGAGGAACGATTTTGCCCGCAGCCTGTACGAAGAGGGCCAACATGAGCAGGCCTTTGAGTTGCTGAGGTGGAACGTGGTGGAGTCAACACGGATTCTGGGAGAGGAACACAGCGACACCACGAGAATCCGTTACAGCCTGGCAAATGCCCTTGCAGACGCTGGTCATGCTCACGAATCGGTGGAAATTCTCCAAGCGGCCGTGGATGACCATGCGCGCACCGGAGGTGGACTGGTTAGTGTGCTGCCCATGCTGCGGACCCTCGCGGACACCTTGCGTGAAAGCGGGCGGTCAACAGATGTGCCGGAGGCTTATCGGCGAGTGATCAGTATCTTGTCCGACCAATTCCCACTCCCGCAGGAAGTGACCGAGACTGAGTTGCGCGAGAGGCTGCCGGATCCGTTCCGCTACGAGGACGCCATCGAGCTGGAACTGTTGAATGTAGCTGAACTCCAAAATAAGTACGGACACCACCACCCGGAAGCCCGCGCTGCTACCGACAAACTGCTTATGACGCTGCAGGCCGTCCTGTCAACGCTAAACCAGAGTAGGTGGGACTAGCGGCGTTTGGAGTCTGTACGTGAGGGCCGGCGGCGGTACAGCCACACCAGGCCCAGGACCGGCAGGAGCAGCGGAATGAATCCGTAGCCGCGGCCAAACAGGGACCAAACCGTCTCGTGCGGGAACTGGACGGAGTCAACGACGCTCAGGGCACCCACAACCAGGACGCCCACCAGTTCAACCAGCACCGCTGCGACGGACACCTTAAACCACGTGCTGCCGGCTTTGGCCAGAGACACCGTGGCCACCACGTACACCAGCGCGGCGAACGCGGACAGCAGGTAGGCCAGCGGCGCCTCGGAAAACTTGGTGAAGATCTGGTACCCGGCGCGGGCCGTCGCTGAGATGGCGAACACCGCATAGACGGCGATCAGCAGGCGGCCCGGCCCGGTGTTGCGGGTGTTCCGCACCGGAGCTTGCTTGCTAGCCACGGCGGCGGATGCGCCCTTGGCGGCGGGTTTCTGGTTTTTCACGTTGCGTGCTTCTTCCACTTCAGTACCAGATCTGGTTCATTCGGGCGGCCATCACCAGTGCGGTGACGCCGACGGCGGCCAGGACAAAGTTGCTCCACCGGGTCCGCTCCAGGACGGACCAGTAGACGGCGGCGGGCGGCAGGAGCATGGCCGTGGCCAGGTAGCCCCAGAACTCCCACGCCTCCCCGGCGATAGGCTCACCCGCGATGACCCGCACGATAGATCCCACCAGGTACACCAGGAGTGCCACCTCGACGGCGGCCACCGAGAGGATGGTGACGTCGTTCGGCGCCTTCTTCAGGATGCCGGCCAGCAGGCAGATCCCGGTGGACAGGAGACCCACCACCAGGATGATGTAAAAATACGCGTCCACGCTCAGGCCGCCCCAGGGGCGCCCGTGCCCGGGCCGTTCGCGGATCCGCCGGTGCCGGGGGCGAAGACCAATACGGGTTTGGCGAAGCTGCCAGCATCGGCCAGCAGTGCCACCAGGCTTCCGTCAGGGGCGAAGGCGGCCGCGGGGTGTTCGGCAGTGGCAGCGGCAGGGCTGCCTGAGGCTGCACCGGCGGCGATCCGGCGGCCGAATGAAATCTCGGTGGTTTCCTCCGGGCTGAGCTCTCGGTTGGGCATCAGCGCCCGGGCAGCCTCGGCCATGTCGAGGACGTCGAGCTCTTCCGCAAGCTGCTCGAGGGTGCGCGCCTGCTCCAGGGAGTATGGTCCCACATGGGTGCGCCGCAGGGCGGTGAGGTGTCCGCCGACGCCGAGGGCGTTGCCAAGGTCGCGGGCCAGCGCGCGGATGTAGGTTCCCGACGAGCATTCAACGGTGACGTCCAGGTCCACCACGTCCGCCCCGTTATCCCTGCTGATGCTGTGCACCTCGAACCTGTGGATAGTGACCGGGCGGGACGCGAGCTTGACCTCTTCACCGGAGCGGACACGGGCGTAGGCACGTTCGCCGTTGACCTTGATCGCGCTCACGCTGCTGGGCACCTGCTGGATCTGCCCGGTGAGATCGGCGACACCGCGGTGAATTGCCTGCTCGTCCACCCCGGCAGCGGCGGCTGTGGCAGTGACTTCACCTTCGGCGTCGTCCGTCACTGTGGACTGGCCCAACCTGATGGTGGCCGTATACGTCTTGGAGGTGCCCACGATGTAGGTGAGCAGGCGGGTGGCCTTGTTGATGCCCACCACCAGGACGCCGGTTGCCATGGGATCCAGGGTGCCGGCGTGCCCTACTTTCCGGGTACCGGCGATGCGCCGCATCCGGCCAACCACATCATGGCTGGTCCATCCCTGCGGTTTGTCCACTATCACCAGTCCAGAAAGCACGCTTCCCAGTATATCGGCGCTGGTCCCGGCCCCCGCCCACGCCCCACCAGGCGCTGCCGCAGCTTGAACGCAGCTGCTGAAGAGCCGGTTAGGATGGCAGGCATGCCTGAGCTTGCCGCCCATGTCCGCGACGTGCCCGTCAATCAGATCCGTGAGATCACCGAGGCCGCGTGGTGCACCCCCGGCGCCCTGGTGCTCAGCATCGGCGAGCCCGGGTTCCCGCTTCCCCGCCACGTCCTCGACGCCGGCATGGCCTGCCTCGACCGCGACGAAACCAACTACACCCCCAACGCCGGCATTCCCGCCCTGCGCGAAGCGTTCGCAGCCAGGTTCCGGGCGCAGCAGGGCTGCGATATTAACGCCGACCGCGTGTACGTGGTGGACGGCGCCCAGCAGGGGCTGCACTTCGCCATGAGCCTGCTGCTCTCCCCCGGCGACGAGATCCTGATCCCGAACCCGGGCTACCCCACTTTTGCCATGACCAGCCGGCTCCTCAATGCTGTTCCCGTGGGCTACCCGCTGTACCCGGAGCAGGGCTTCCAGCCCAGGACCCGGGACATCGAGGCGCTCATCACGGACCGGACCCGCGTACTGGTCCTGAACTCGCCGTCCAATCCGCTGGGCGCGGTCCTCAGCGAAGAGCTGACGCGGGAACTCTTGGAACTGGCCCGGCAGCACGATCTCTGGGTCATCTCGGACGAGTGCTACGAAGCGTTCACCTACGATGTGCCGCACGTGAGTCCGGCAAGGTTCGACGGCGGGCTGCCGGGCGAAGCGCGCGTCTTCACTTCGCTGACACTTTCCAAGACGTACGGCCTCACGGGGCTCCGGATCGGCGCGCTGGTATGCCCACCGGGGCTGGAGCAGAAGATGAACAACGTGATGGAGTCGATCGTCTCGTGCGTGGCGTCGCCGTCACAGTATGCGGCGCTCGCCGCCCTCACCGGGCCGCAGGATTACGTCCAGCACGCGCACGGACACTACCGGGCCAACCGGGACGCCGCGTCCGCGGTGCTCGACTCCAAGGGCATTCCGTACCTGAAGGCCGACGGCGCGTTCTACCTCTGGGCGGACGTGTCCCATGCCAGCGGCGGGGACGTCCGCGTCTGGGTCCGGCGCTTCCTTGCGGAGTCAGGCGTGGCCCTCGCACCAGGGACGGCCTTCGGTTCCATTGGCGAGGGCTGGGTGCGGATTGCGCTGTGTGGCAAGCGCGAGGAACTGCTGGAAGGCCTGTCCAGGCTCCCGGGGCGCCTTTAATCGGCTTTCCCGCTAGCGCCGCGTTCCGGCCAGCGCCCCGTCCAGCCACGTCCGCAACACCTCCGCCGGCGCGGCCCCCGCCTGGCGGGCCGCGACCTTGCCGTCAACGATAACCATCAGCGTGGGAATGGCCTGCACATCAAACCGGCGGGACAGTCCCGGATTCCTGTCGACGTCGACCTTGACCAGTTTGACGGCTCCCTCCCGTTCCCGGGCCAGCTTGTCCAGGACGGGGCTGACCATGCGGCACGGCCCGCACCACTCAGCCCAGAAGTCCACCAGTACCGGAACAGGCGACTGTTCGGCCACCGGGCCGAAATCGGCATCACCGGCCTCCACGATCCACGGCAGTCCGCGATGGCAGCTTCCACAGCGGGGCCGGCCGGCGGCACTGGCCGGGATCCGGTTGGTCTTCCCGCAGTGCGGACATTTGATGAGGGACGCTTCCATACCTAGTAGTCCTTCCTGCTTTTGTGCTCGCCCCAGGCCAGGAACGGGGCGTCCGGCGCCGGCACGTCTCCCCTGCTGACCGGGAGGAGTTCGGGACGCGTACCGGAGAAGTAGTCGTAGAAGATGGCGTCATCAAAGCCGGCGGAAGCAGCGCCGTAGCGGTCCGCGGCGAAGTAGACACGGTCGATCCGTGCCCAGAGGGCAGACGCCAGGCACAGCGGGCACGGCTCGCAGCTGGTGTAGAGGACTGCCCCGCGCAGGTCGAAGTGCCGGATGGCGGCAGCGGCGGTGCGGATGGCCACCACCTCGGCATGGGCGGTGGGGTCGTTATCGCGCGTGACCCGGTTGACGCCTTCGTGTACCCGTCCGTCCTTGGTCACCACTAAAGCACCGAAGGGACCGCCGCCGTCGGCAACGTTCCGGGTGGCCAGGGCCACCGCCCGTTCGAGGTACTGGTTGGCATCGCCGTTGTCCGCCTGGTTCATAGCTCGATCCTAGCCAAAGGGTTGGTGTTAGGGGATGAAACTAGGGGGTGCAATAGGGGGAAATCCGAGCGACATTCCTTGCCCGGCAGGCCTAACCTGAGCCGGGGGTTTCCGAATTTTATGCCTCTCGCGAGGCTCCTTATCCGGCCCGTGAAGGGCGCCAAACCGGAGTACCCAATTATGAAACGAAAACTCGCCTTTATTGCCTGCCTGGCCGTGACGATGGTCCCGGCCGCTCCGGCTTTCGCATCCAGCCAGGAACCTGATATCGAGGTTATGGCCACCGGCCTCTTCTCGCCCCTCCACCTGGCTGTCGGAAGCGGCGAATCCGTGCGCGTCAGCCAGGACTTCGCCGGCATACTCACCCGGGTGGAACCCAATGGTGATACGAAAGATGTATACACGGCCACACCGGGTTGGGAAGTGGCCGGCGTGGAAATCCATGATTCCAGCACCTATTTCCTGGAGAGTGTTGGAGCCAGCCAGGGCGACCCGGAAAAGCTCGAGGGCTATCTGAAGGTTCTGGGGCCGGAGAAGGACGTCCGCACCATCGCCAGCTTCGCGGACTTCGAACGGAAGCACAACCCGGACGCGGACCAGCACTACGGCTTGGAGGATGGCACAAGCGAGGAATGCATTGCTGCAATAGCGTCCCTTCCGGATGCCCCTCCACCCCAGTACACGGGAATCGTCGACTCGCATCCGTACGCCCTGGCCATCCGGAATGATACAGCGTACGTTGCCGATGCCGGCATGAATGCTGTCCTCAAGGTTGATCTGGAGTCCGGCAAGGTGTCAACGCTGGTGGTCCTTCCACCGCGGCCGGCTACGATCTCCAAGGACGTTTCAGAGTTTTTGGGCGTGCCTGAGTGCACAGGGTTCGAGTACGCTTTCGAACCGGTCCCCACGGATGTGGAGATTGGTCCGGATGGTTGGCTGTACGTCACGTCGCTGCCCGGCGGCCCCGAGGTACCCGAACTGGGCAAGCGTGGCGCGATCTTCAAGATCAACCCGTGGAACGGTGACACGACCGTCTGGGCGGACCACATCCTCAGCCCAACCGGTTTGGCCGTGGCGGACAATGGCGACGTGTATGTGGCGTCCCTATTCGGCGGTGAGATCCTGAAGTTTGACTCCAGGTCAGAGCGGTCCCAGTTCCTGGCTGTGAACCAGCCCGCCGATGTTGAGTTTAGGGATGGCGACGTGTTCGCCACTGTGGATGCACTGCCGTCGGAGCCGGATCCGTCAATGCCAGAGGCCCCCGCACCCAAGCCTGAAGGCAGGGTCATTGAAGTCGACGGTTGATCAGGGGAGGGCTTAACGAAACAGGACCCGGATATGCATCCGGGTCCTGTTTCATGCTGGCGTGATGTCCGCCGGTTACTTGCTGCCGTCTTCGTCGGGTTCCCCGGCGTCGGTGAGGTCGAGGTCCTCCTCGTCGAAGTCGTCTTCGTCGATGTCCACGTCGGCGGACGCGTCGCTCTTGTAGGGATCGGGATCCCCGGCGTGCCGGGCCTGCGCGGCAAGGGCGGCCACTTCGGCGTCGCGCTTCTTGGCCTCCCGGAGCAGCTCCTCGAGGTTGGACGCGATAACGGGAATCTCGTCGGAGACGAATTCAAGGGTGGGAGTCAGCCGGATACTGAGGTTGCGCCCCACCTCCTGCCGAAGCACACCCTTGGCCTTCTCCAGGCCCTTGGCAGCGTCAGCCTGAACGGCCTGGTCCCCCAGGACGGTGTAATACACGGTGGCATGCTGCAGATCATTGGTCACCCGGGCATCAGTAACAGTAATACCCTCCAGCCGGGGATCCTTAACCTTCCGGCCCAAAGCCTCAGCAACAACAACCTTAATCCGCTGCGCCAACTTGGCAGCACGTGCCGGATCAGCCATGAACAACTCCTATAAGAAGAAAAATTTGGGGGTACAACGGCCTGATGCAGCAGACGTACCCCGATTGGATTGATGCCACGCACGAAAGGCGAGTCAACGACGCACCGTTGGGATTTTTCCGGCGGCCAGGGAGTGGCATCGGGCCTGCCAAAGCTGGGTGGCCGATGTCGTTAGACGTAGGCCACCCAGCGAAGGGGCGGGGCCGCCGGAAAAATTCCAACGGCCCCGCACCTTTATGAAACTGACTTCAGACTAGACGCGCGGCTTCTCACGCATCTCGAAGGTCTCGATGATGTCGCCTTCGGTGATGTCGTTGTACGAGCCAAGGCCGATACCACACTCGAAGTCCGTGCGGACCTCGGTGGCGTCGTCCTTGAAGCGCTTGAGCGTCTCAACGGTGAGGTTGTCACCGATGATCTTGCCGTCGCGGCTGATGCGTGCCTTGGTGTTACGGCGGATGATGCCCGAGCGGACGATCGAGCCGGCGATGTTTCCGAACTTGGAGGAGCGGAAGACTTCGCGGACTTCGGCGGTGCCCAGCTGGAATTCTTCGTATTCCGGCTTGAGCATGCCCTTGAGCGCCATCTCGATGTCATCGATCGCGGAGTAGATGACGGAGTAGAAGCGCATGTCCACGCCTTCGCGGTCTGCCAGTTCGGCAACCCGCTCGGCAGGCTTGACGTTGAAGCCGATGATGACGGCGCTGTCCACTGTTGCCAGGTTGACGTCGTTCTGCGTGATGGCACCAACACCGCGGTGGATGACGCGCAGCTGCACGCCTTCCCCGACGTCGATCTTGAGCAGGGCGTCTTCGAGGGCTTCCACGGCACCGGACACGTCACCCTTGAGGATGAGGTTGAGGGTGTCGATCTTGCCTTCGGCGACGGCCTGGTCGAAGTCTTCGAGGCTGATGCGCTTGCGGCGCTTGGCCAGGGCGGCGTTGCGGTCCGCAGCTTCACGCTTCTCGGCGATCTGGCGGGCGGTGCGCTCGTCAGCGGTCACGAAGAAGGTGTCGCCTGCACGCGGGACGTTGGAAAGACCCAGCACCTGGACGGGGCGGGACGGGCCGGCCTCGGTCAGGGCGCTGCCGTCGTCGTCGAACATCGCACGGACGCGGCCGTGGGCCGTGCCTGCCACGATGGTGTCGCCGACGCGCAGGGTGCCGGACTGCACCAGGACGGTGGCCACGGAACCGCGGCCCTTGTCCAGGTTGGCTTCGATGGCGATACCGCGGGCGTCCTTGTTCGGGTTGGCGCGCATGTCCAGGGCAGCGTCTGCGGTGAGCAGGACTGCCTCGAGCAGCTCGTCGATGTTGAGGTTCTGGCGGGCAGAGACCTCAACGAACATGGTGTCGCCACCGTATTCCTCGGGAACCAGGCCGTACTCGGTCAGCTGGCCGCGGACCTTGTCCGGGTTGGCGCCTTCCTTGTCGATCTTGTTCACGGCCACCACGATGGGCACGTTGGCGGCCTGGGCGTGGTTGAGGGCTTCAACGGTCTGGGGCATCACGCCGTCGTCCGCTGCGACCACCAGGATGGCGATGTCGGTGACCTTCGCACCACGGGCACGCATGGCGGTGAACGCCTCGTGGCCCGGGGTATCGATGAAGGTGATCTTACGGTCGTCGCCTTCGTGGTTGTGCGTGACCTGGTAGGCACCGATGTGCTGCGTGATACCGCCGTGCTCGCCCGCCATAACGTCGGACTTGCGGATGGCATCGAGCAGGCGGGTCTTACCGTGGTCAACGTGGCCCATGACCGTGACAACCGGAGGACGTGCCTCGAGGTCTTCGTCGCCTTCAGCCTCAAGCTCTGCTTCGAAGTCGATGTCGAAGGTGGAGAGCAGCTCGCGCTCCTCGTCCTCCGGCGAGACGACCTGGAGCTTGTAGCCAAGCTCTTCGCCCAGCAACGCAAAGGTTTCCTCGTCCAGCGACTGGGTGGCCGTTGCCATTTCACCGAGGTGGAACAGCACGGTAACCAGAGCGGCGGGGTTCGCCTCGATCTTGTCGGCGAAGTCCGTGATGGACGAGCCACGGCGGAGGCGGATGACGGTGTTGCCGTCGCCGCGGGGTACGCTCACGCCACCCAGCGACGGGGCACTCATCTGCTCAAGTTCCTGGCGCTTTGCACGCTTCGACTTGCGCTGCTTGCCGCGGCCTGCGCCGCCCTTGCCGAAAGCACCCTGGGTGCCACCGCGTCCGCGGCCACCCTTGCCGAAGCCACCGCCTGCGGGAGCTCCGCCACCGGCACCGGGACCACCGGTTCCGGGAGCGCCACCGGGGCGTCCGGGGCCGCGGCCGCCGGCACCGGGACGGCCTGCACCTGCGGGTGCGGGACGCTCAGTGCGGTTGGGCATCATGCCCGGAGTAGGACGGTTTCCACCGGCGCCGCCGGGGCGCGGGGCACCCGGGCGGGGTCCACCGGCACCTGCGGCGGGACGGGGACCGCCCGCACCGGCTGCGGGACGCGGCCCGCCGGGACGGGGCCCGCCGGCACCAGCTGCAGGACGGGGACCGCCGGGACGGTCGCCGTCAGTGCGGCTTCCACCGGGGCGGGGCATGCCCTGTGAGGTGGCAAACGGGTTGTTGCCCGGACGGGGAGGACGCTCGCCGTCGCCGCCACGGCCGCGGGGCATGCCCTGCGAAGTAGCGAAGGGGTTATTGCCCGGACGGGGACCGCCGGGACGGGGAGCGGAGCTGCCTGCCGAACCGCCCTGACCGCCGGAGCGGGTGGGGGCAGCGGGAGCTTCGGCCTTGGGAGCCGGACGTGCGCCGGGCTTTGCGCCGGTGGACGGAGCAGTGCCGGTGGACGCGGCAGCGGGGGCCGCCGGAGCCGAGGGCCTGCTGGCAGCAGGTGCCGCCGGAGCCGAAGCAGCAGGCTGGGCCGGAGCCGCAGGAGCGGCGGGGGCCGGTGCCTGCGCCGCGGGAGCCGGAGCCTTGGGAGCTGCCGGGCCGGGGGCTGGAGTTGAAGGACGTGCTTCTGCGGCCGGGGCGGTCGCCTTGGGCGCGGCCGCCGGTGCTGAGGCCTTGGCAGCAGCGTCGGGGAAGGCGTTGCGGAGTTTACGCACAACGGGGGCCTCAATGGTGGAAGAGGCGGAGCGAACGAATTCGCCCAGTTCCTGCAGTTTAGTCACTGCATCTTTGGAAGTAATACCGAGCTCTTTGGCGAGCTCATGTACGCGGACCTTGGCCACATTTCTCCTGTCTCGGTCCGCACCGAGCCAGGCACGAACCGTCTACTTCTTACTGCGGACCCCAGCCGCGATTACTGCGGAAGGGCCCATTGCAGAGCGCAACAAAGTTGTCATCGTTGCGCACTCATCGCTGGGAACTCATCGGGTTTCCATCAGATTTCTGACCCGCTTTCAGGTTGGACGGTTGGTGTTGCAGTTGCCGTGGTGCCTGCAACGTTCGTGTCCGGCTTGATCCAGTGTTCGACGGCGGCAGTTCCGGTTGCGCCCGGAAGGGCACGTCCGAAAGCCCGCCGTTTGATCGCCAGAGCCAGGCACGATTCGCTGGGGTGCAACCAAGCACCCCGGCCAGCCAGCCGGCGTCGTTCATCCACCAGGACAGCGGTTGACCCGCTGCCTTCGGCGACGAGCCGGAGCAATTCCGACCGCAGGCCCTTCTTCCGGCATCCGATGCAGGTACGCTCCGGTTGATTTCCGGTGGAAAGCACTGCCACGGTCATCTTCCTGACATTCATATCTGCTGGCCCGGGGAATGCCTGACCTCCGCTGTGTCAGCGGAAGGGGCATGCTCAAGGCACACGGCTGCCGGCCGTTGGGCGCGGCCTTCTCTATTCTAGCCCCTCCGGGCCGTTCTGCCCGAAACCGCAACGCTCCCGGGGCGTGGCCGCCCCGGGAGCGTGCCTGCCTAGTTTTCGCGCGTGGTGGCTGCGTCGGAAATGATATCGATCCGCCAGCCGGTCAGCTTGGCCGCCAGACGGGCGTTCTGGCCCTCCTTGCCGATGGCCAGGGAAAGCTGGTAATCGGGAACCACCACGCGGGCGGAACGAGTGGCTTCGTCAGTGATGGTGACCGAATTCACCCTCGACGGCGACAGTGCACTGGCGATGAACGTGGCGGGGTTCTCGCTGAAGTCGACGATGTCGATCTTTTCGTCGTTCAGTTCCGTCATCACGGCCCGCACCCGGGAACCCATCTCACCGATGCAGGCGCCCTTGGCGTTGATGCCGGGGATGTTGGCCTTGACGGCGATCTTGGTGCGGTGCCCGGCTTCACGGGCCAGGGCAACGATCTCGACGGAGCGGTCGGCGATTTCGGGAACTTCCAGTTCGAAGAGCTTCCGGACGAGCCCCGGATGGGACCTGGACAGCGTGACGGACGGGCCCTTGGAGCCGCGGTGCACGTCGATCACCAGGGCGCGCAGGCGGTTGCCGTGAAGGTACTTCTCCCCCGGCACCTGTTCGGGCGGGGGCAGGAGCGCTTCAACAGTGCCCAGGTTGACCTGGACCATGTGCGGGTTGTGACCCTGCTGGATGGTGCCGGCCACCAGTTCGCCTTCACGGCCCTTGAACTCGCCCAGTACGTTGTCGTCCTCAACGTCGCGGAGCCGCTGCAGGATGATCTGCCGTGCGGTGCTGGCAGCAATGCGGCCGAAACCCTCCGGGGTGTGCTCGAACTCGCCGATGGGGGCGCCGTCGTCGTCAATCTCCACAGCCCAGATGGTCACATGGCCGCTCTTGCGGTCCAGTTCCGCGCGGGCCTTCTCGAAGGCGCCGGGCGACTTGTGGTAGGCCACCAGGAGCGCCTGCTCAATGGTGGGGATCAGGAGGTCCAGCGGGATTTCACGCTCACGCTCCAGAAGTCTCAGTGCGCTCATGTCAATATCCATCAGGCCTCCTCAGAAGGTCCATTGTGTCCAGGTTCCAGACCATCCTCGAGGAGGTGGCTGAATTCGATCTCGACTTTTCCGTTGCGGATCCTGTCGAAAGGAAGCTTGATGGGATCGCCCTGCTTGGGCTTCATCCCCTTTTTGACGGCGATCTCAGGCACGATGGTCACGCCGGAATTGTCAACGGCCTGGATGCGGCCTGTGACGTTGTCGCCCTGGAGCACGTTGACCTTGACCATCCGGCCCTTGGCGCGGTGCCAGTGGCGGGGCTCTGTCAGCGGGCGGCCGACGCCCGGCGAGGAGACTTCAAGATCGTAGGGACGGCCGTCATCTCCGGGATCGTTGTCCAGAACATCGGAGAGCACCTTCGAGATGTCGGCAATGACATCAAGGCTGACGCCGCCGGTCTCCTCCTGCGGCAGGTCCACCACTACGTGGACTACACGGTGGGATCCGGGAAGGATGGCCACGTCCTCCAGGTACAGGCGGTTGGCCTGGACCGAGGGTTCAAGGAGCGCCCTGAGGCGTGCAGCTTCCGGATTGTGTGCGGCCTCAGCCTTACCCGTTCCGGTATGGTCTGATGAAGCCGTGGCTTCTGCATTGCTCACGATGCCGGCCGCCTCCCTATAGATGATGTTGTGTGTACTAGCGTAGCTATTTTACCGGTTCATTGGTGCACGGAGATTCCTCCCCGACGTGACACCATGGTCTGTTGTGAAAGACGACAACCAGGAAAACCGCAGGCGGATGCGCTATTTCCGGTACGCCGTTTTTTCGCTCGCGGCCCTTCTTGTCCTTAGCCTCGGCTTCGCCCTGATCCCGCCAGAACCGCCTGCTCCTGCGGAACCACCCTTCTCCGAGCAGGCCCGGGCGGCCGCGCTGGAGGAGGCCCTGGAGCTGCGGTCAGCCGGGCAGGAGCTGGCAGCTGCGGAAATGGGCGGAGCGGCCGGCACTCCGGCCGCCGACGCTATGGGCCAGGTTGTGACGTTGCTGACCATCCACGCCCGGGCGCTGCTGCCGCCGGGAAATGCGGCATCCGCAGCTGCAGCTTCACCCCAAGCGGCGCCGCCGGCCAGTGTGCGGCCCACCGCAGCTCCCACATCCCCCAGCCCTCGTGGCGCAGTACCAATTGCGGAATTCGCGGCAGACCTCGCTGCCAGCGGCCGGCAGCGCCTCAAGGACGCGGAAACGGCCGACGGCGGCATGGCACGTCTGCTTGCCGGCGCCGGGACGGCGCAACTCCTCGCAGCAGAACGGCTTGGCGCGGCAGGCGCCCTTGAAATTGAACCGCAAGTGACTGCACGTCAAGACGCCACCTTGCCCGCCCCTGCATGCCCGGCCACGCCCTCCCCTGCCAATTCCGCCTCGACTTCCCCTCCCGCTGCCGCCAGCCTGGGGACCGCCCTCGTCGCCGCCGCTGGCGCCGAGCTGCAGACGGTGTACGGCTACCAGGCGGCACTCACCCGCCTTCCTCCGGAAGCTGCCGGCCCGGCGTCGGAATTCCTGGCGCAGCACCATGGGCTCGCAGCCCAGGCCGACGAGTATGCGCTGGTGCAGTGCGGGGCCCTGCCACCGCAGCCGCCCGGGTACGTCCTGGCCCCGGGGTTCCTCGACGCTCCCGCCTCCGGACTTGCTGCCTTGGAGACCGACACTTTGCCGTCCTACGGCGACGTCGTGGCCCTGGCTGACGGGGCCACGAGGGCGTGGGCCCTGTCGGCCCTCCAGGCAGCAGCGCGGCGCGCACAGCACTGGGGCGCCGGCCCGAACCCGCTACCGGGCCTTGTGCTGGATGAAGGGCAACTTCCGCCATTGCCCCAGTGATGGCGGGCTGGTCCTGGGCGAGGGGCGACTTCCGCCATTGCCCCAGTGATGGCGGGCGCACTTGTCTCGGGCGACGGGCAGCTTCCGCTTGCCCCAGTGATGGCGGGCGCACTTGTCCCGGGCGACGGGCAGCTTCCGCTTGGGCCGGGAGCAGCTCGCACACTGCACATTGATCGCCGGCCCCTTCTCCCCGGGTGCTGGCAGGCCGGGGCGCCGGATGGTTTGCTGTAGGGATGGACACCGCGGGCGCATCCTCCTTTCACGACAATGAACCCCACCGGAACGACATGGCCCAGCGCCTGAACTGGCTGCGCGCCGGTGTCCTGGGCGCCAACGACGGGATCGTTTCCGTAGCAGCGATTGTGGTGGGCGTCGCCGGAGCAACTGCCGCGTCCGGCGCGATCCTTGCCGCAGGAGCAGCCGGCCTGGTGGGCGGTGCCGTGTCGATGGCGCTTGGCGAGTACGTCTCGGTCAGCAGCCAAAGCGACAGCCAGAAAGCCCTGATCGACAAGGAACGCCGCGAGCTGGCCGAAGAACCTGAGCTGGAACTGGCAGAACTCACGGCGATCTACCAGGCCAAGGGCCTCAGTGCGGAAACGGCCGGGCAAGTGGCGGCGGAACTGACCGCGCACGACGCCCTCGCGGCACACCTTTCCGCTGAGCTCAACATTGACGAAGACGATATTGTCAGCCCCTGGCATGCGGCCTTTGCTTCGGCGGTGGCCTTTGTGATCGGGGCAACGCTGCCCATGCTGGCCATCCTTCTCCCGCCGCCGGACGTCCGGGTTCAGGTCACCTTCGTCGCTGTGCTCCTGGCATTGGCGCTGACGGGAGCACTGGGTGCCTGGATCGGCGGCGGATCCAGGCTCCGCGCCGCCGTACGCGTGGTGGTGGGCGGAGCCCTGGCACTCGCCGCAACCTTCAGCATCGGCAACCTGCTGGGGGCCACGGGCGTGGTCTGACCGGGACCTGCGGTACTGGCCGCGCCCGTGGACTTAGGCTGGGATTGATGAGCCAGCCAGCTGTAGTACCCATCCCTCCGGACCTCGCTGCCCGCTACACCCGCAGCAGTGCCGGGCGCGCATGGCTCGCGTCGCTGCCGGACCTCATCCGGGGCCGCCTGGAAAACTGGCAGCTGACCCCGGACCTGCTCCCCGGCGCCCTGCCCTGGAACGGCCACGGCGGAATAGTCATCCCGGTCCGGCAGGAGGATGGCGCCCCGGCTGCCCTGAAGATCGCCTTTCCGCACGACGAAGCCAGGGTCGAGCGGCACGCCCTGGCCCTCTGGCAGGGCCGGGGCGCGGTAGCGCTGCTCGCCTCCGACGCCGGCACCTGCGCCATGCTCCTGGAACGGCTCGACGGCGGACGCTCGCTCGCCACCGTACCCATGGAAGACGCCGTGGTGGTCTGGGCCGGGCTGGTGCGGCAGTTGAGCCTCACCCCCGACGACCGGCCGCAGTGGTTTGAGTTCGAGCACATCGCCGCCCGGGCGGAGCAATGGAGCGATGACCTGCCTGCCGACTGGGAACAGCTGAGGCGCCCCTTCCCCCGGTGGCTCCTCGAGGCCGCCCTGGAGGTGTGCCAGACCCGGGGTGCGGTGGGCCGGCGTTCGGCGCGTGATGCCCTGGTGCATACGGACCTGCATTACCTCAACGTCCTGGCGCGCCTAGACGGACAGGCATCGGCCGGACAAGCAGTAGCCGGACAGGCAGAGACGGAATTTACGACGGCGGCCGGTTACGCCGCCATCGATCCCCAACCGATGATCGGGGAGCCGGAGTTTGCCGTGGCGCCGCTGCTGTGGAACCGCCTGTCCGATTTGCCGTTGGACGACCCTGCGGCCGGTCTTCGCCGGCGCTGCGCCGAGTTCAGTTCTGCGGCGGGCATGGACCCGGACGTGGCCCGGCAGTGGGGCATCGCCCGGGAAGTGGCAAACGCCTTGGGGTATGCGGGCAAGCCCGACCATCGCGGCGATCTGGCCCGCTCCCTCTGGGTGGCCAGCACCCTCGCTGGCAGAACCCTTGACGGGCTTCCCCCGGCCCACCGTCTGCCGGAGCCCGGCAAGGCTGCAGGCGTCAGCTGAAGGCTTTCAGTTGATCAAGCACCCTTCACTGCAGCAAGGGCGGAGCCGACAGCAGCAACGGCAGTCGCCACTTCGTCCTCCCCTGTCCGCCAGTTGCTCACGGACACGCGCAGGATGTCCCGGTCCCGCCAGCGGGAGCCGGACATCCACACCCTGCCCTCCTCGATGATGCGCGCCGTCACGGCACGGGTGGTGGCGTCGTCGCCGAACGCCACGCTCACCTGGGTGTAGTCGACGTCGTTCAGCACCTCCACGCCGTCCAGATCCGCGAGCCCTGCGGCGATCGACGAGGCGGCATCCACCAGCCCCCGCACCTGGGCTGCCACGCCGTCACGGCCCAGGCTCTTCAGTGCCGCCCACACCGGCACGCCCCGGGCGCGGCGTGACAGCTCGGGTACCTTCTCAAAGGGGTCGCCAGGCCCTTCGGCGTCATGGATCAGGTAGCTGGTGTGCAGGCCCATCGCGGACCGGAGGGCGGACGCGTCCCGCACCACCGCGATGCCGCAGTCGTAGGGCACGTTCAGGGTCTTGTGCGCGTCAGTTCCCCACGAATCGGCGTCCTCGAAGCCGCGGATGAGATGACGCAGGTCCGGGGCGGCCGCCGCCCAGAGGCCAAAAGCGCCGTCGACGTGGATCCAGGCACCGTGCTTCCTGGCGATTCGGATGGCTTCGGGAAATGGATCAAAGGCACCCGAATGGAGGTTTCCTGCCTGCAGGCACACGAGGGCCGGCCCGGTACCTTCAGAGAGCGCTGCTTCCAGGGCTGAGGGAATCAGGCGTCCCTGGTCATCGGCATCCACGATCACGGGCCTGCCCAGCCCGAGGTATCGGAGGCCGAGGTCTACGGTGTCGTGCCGCTCCCTGCCAACGAAGCAGCGAATGCGGGGAGCGCCGCTCAACCCGTCACGGTCAAGGTCCCAGCCGGCGTCCGCGAGGAGCCGCCACCGTCCCGCTGCCATCCCGGTGAAGTTGGCCATCGTGGCTCCGGTGACAAAGCCGACGTCGGACCCGGCGGGAAGCCCCAGCAGTTCCAGCAGCCAGGTTCCGGCGATTTCCTCGATGGCTGCCATGGCGGGGGTGGCATAGCGCAGGCCGGCGTTCTGGTCCCAGGCGCTGACCAGCCAGTCGGAGGCAAGGGCCGCGGGCAAGGTTCCGCCGATGACCCAGCCGAAGAAGCGGCCGGACGGCATGGCCATGAGCCCGGGCTCGGCTGTCCGGGCGAGGAGGTCGACGACGTCTGCCGCGGGCATGCCGGAGATTGGCAACGGGCCGCCGAACGCCCCGGTCAGGTCATGGGCCGGTACACGGGGGCCGACGTGCCGGTCAGGCAGGCTGCGAAGCCATGCCGTGGCGTGGCCAGCCGCTGCAGACAAAGCGCTGGCGTATTCATCGTCACCCTGTGGCATACCTGCATGCTACGCCCGGCCGTTCACCGCCACGAGCCTTGGCTTCCCCTGGTGCCCGCTGCACTTCGTGGGCGTTACCTTGCTGCGTTTACGCCCTGGGTGGCGAAATTTTCCTGCCAGACGTCAAAGCCGAGTTTGATGATGAGGGCAGCTACCACCACCAGGAAGACCACGCGGACAAACTTGCTGCCCTGCGCCACCGCCGTCCGTGCCCCGAGGTATCCGCCGGCCATGTTGGCTGCGCCGAGCAGCAGGCCCAGGGCCCACAGGATGGAACCGTGCGGCAGGAAGAACAGCAGCGCACCGGCGTTGGTTGCCATATTCACGATCTTCGCCTTGGCGCTGGCTTCCAGGAACGCGTACCCCATAGCCGAGACCAGGGCGATGACCAGGAAGGAACCGGTCCCCGGGCCAATCAGGCCGTCATAGAAGCCGATCACAGCACCGATGAGACAGGCCACCACATAGTGTTTGTGGCCCTCGTGCCGCAGCGCGGTGATGTGGCCGGCGTCGGGTCTCAGCGCCGTAAAGAGTGCGACTGCCACCAGTGCGGCGACAATGATGGGTTTGAAGACGCTGGACGGCAGGCTGGCGGCAAGGACGGCGCCGCCGAAACTGCCGGCCAGGGCAATGACGGCCATCGGCACCGCCGTCCGGAGGTCCGGTCCCACCCGCCGGTAGTAGGTGACGGCGCTGGTGGCGGTACCGAAAATGGACCCCATCTTGTTCGTTGCCAGCGCCTGGACGGGAGTGATGCCCGGTACCAGCAGCAGGGCGGGGAGCTGGATCAGCCCGCCCCCGCCCACCACGGCATCCACCCAGCCGGCGGCGAAACCGGCCACCACGATCAGGACCAGCGTGGTGAGCTGGATGGACTCAATCCCCAGGAGCACTTCCGGGGTCAGGAGGCGCGGACAGCGTTGACCACGTAGTCAACCGCCTTGTCCACGGCAACGTTCTCGGCTTCGCCGCTGCGGCGGTCCTTGATCTCGACAACACCGTCCACCAGGCCGCGGCCCACGGCGAGGATGGTGGGGACGCCCACGAGTTCGGCGTCCCCGAACTTCACGCCCGGCGAGACCTTGGGCCGGTCGTCCAGAAGGACGTCAAGGCCTGCGGCTTCAAGTTCCGCTGCCAGCTGCTCGGCGGTGGCGAAGATGTCCTCACCCTTGCCCACAGCCACCACATGGACGTCTGCGGGTGCCACCGCGCGGGGCCACACCAGGCCCTTGCCGTCATGGTTGGATTCGGCCAGTGCTGCCACGGCGCGGGTCACGCCCACACCGTAGGAACCCATGGTGACCACCACCTGCTTGCCGTTCTGGTCCAGGACCTTCAGGTCCAGGGCCGCGGCATACTTGCGGGCCCAGCTGGAAAATGTGGCCCATCTCGATGCCGCGGGCGATTTCCAAAGGACCGGAGCCGTCAGGGGCGGGATCGCCTTCGTGGACGTCGGTGCATTCGATGACGCCGTCCCAGGTGAAGTCGCGGCCGGCCACGAGGCCGAACACATGCTTGCCGGCTTCGTTGGCACCGGTGATCCAGGTGGTGCCGCTGACAACGCGGGGGTCCACGAGGTACAGGAGCTTGGTGGCGCTTTCGCTGCCAAGCAGGGGTTCGCCCAGCGTGAGGCCGGGGCCGAGGTAGCCCTTGACGATGAGGGCCTGCTTTTTGAGGTCGTCGTCGTTGGCTGCCTCCAGGCCGATCTCGCCGGCGATGGGCAGGAAGGAGCCGATGTTGGCTTCGACGCGCTTCAGGTCAACGCCACGGTCGCCCGGCAGTCCGATGACCACAAGCTGGCGTTCCCCGGTGGGCAGGGTAACGGCGAGCACCACGTTCTTGAGCGTGTCCGCCCCGGTCCAGGCACCGCCGTCGGCCTCGCTGCGGGGAGCCAGCTCGTTGGCTGCAGCCACCAGCGTGTCGATGGTGGGGGTATCCGGGGTGTCAAGGACTTCAGCCGCCGGGGCGTCACTGTAGTCGATGTCGGCAGGGACAACCGTGGTGACCGCCTCAACGTTGGCTGCGTAGCCGCCGGCGGAGCGGACGAAGGTGTCCTCGCCCACATCGGTGGGGTGAAGGAATTCCTCGCTCTTGGATCCGCCCATGGCCCCCGCCGTTGCGGTGACGGGGATGACTTCCAGGCCGAGGCGCTCGAAGATGCGCAGGTAGGCACCACGGTGGGCAGTGTAGCTGGCGTCCAGGCCGGCGTCGTCAACGTCGAAAGAGTACGAGTCCTTCATGATGAACTCGCGTCCGCGCAGCAGGCCGGCCCGGGGGCGGGCCTCATCGCGGTACTTGTTCTGAATCTGATACAGGCTGAGCGGGAGGTCTTTGTAGGAGGAGTAAAGGTCCTTGACCAGCAGCGTGAACATTTCCTCGTGCGTGGGGGCCAGCAGGTAATCCGCGCCCTTGCGGTCCTGGAGGCGGAACAAGCCTTCGCCATACTCGGTCCAGCGGTTGGTGGCCTCATAGGGTTCACGCGGCAGGAGGGCCGGGAAGTGGACTTCCTGAGCGCCGATATTCGCCATTTCCTCACGGATGATGGCCTCGACCTTGCGGAGGACGCTGAGGCCCAGCGGAAGCCAGGTGTAGATTCCGGGGGCAGCACGGCGGATGTAGCCCGCACGGACCAGGAGCCGGTGGCTGGCCACCTCGGCGTCGACGGGATCTTCACGCAGCGTGCGCAGGAAAAGCTGGGACAGTCTTGTAACCACGGGAGGATATCCGTTTCTGGGGAGGTGCTGGATCAGCAGGGCCGGACAAATTCGTCTGGGTACTAATCTACCGGCACTGGACACCTGGCCCCCACTCCCCGGGTAGGCCCCCGGCTCCTCCGGACACAGTAGAGCCACGCCCGGGAATACAAAGCCCCTGGCCCCCCTCGAGGCTGGTCATCGCATCCGGGCGTGGCTCAACGCCGTTATCGCCTAAGTACTGGTGAGGACTGGTGAGACCGCCCACGCCACTCCAGCGCAGCTAGATCGAACCTAAGTGATAGCGCCCACATTTATCAAGTACTTTTCCATTCAATGCGGTTGATTACGGGCACCTGCAGGCTTAGCGTTAATTCATCAGGTGATGAATTAACGGGCTTTCCGGCCCCGGACCACCTGCAGTTCAACGGAGGCGGCCATGTCACGTTCGGCACCCGAAAGCGCATTCACTGAGGGCAACACCGCTGCGGTGGCAGCCAGCGCCGTGACGGTTGTGCGGGGCAGGACTCATGTCCTTCGGGACCTTGACTTTGCTATTCCTGCCGGACAAATTACCGGACTCCTGGGTCCCTCCGGAAGCGGGAAAACCACGCTGATGCGGGCCATCGTCGGGGTGCAGCGCATCACCTCAGGCTCTGTGCGTGTCCTGGGGCAGCCTGCGGGCAGCAGCCCGCTGCGGCACCAGGTGGGGTATGTGACGCAGTTGCCCAGCGTCTACCCTGATCTCACCGTGGAAGGCAACGTGCGCTACTTCGGGGCCATGCACCGCAAAGGGGCGGCCGACGCAGCGGAGGCGATTGCCGCCGTCGGACTGGAACCGCTGGCGCGGCAGAAGACCTCGGATCTGTCCGGGGGCGAGCTCAGCCGCGTATCCCTCGCCTGCGCGCTGGTGGCCCGCCCGCGCCTGCTGGTGCTGGATGAACCGACGGTAGGGCTGGACCCTGTGCTGCGGGCGGACCTCTGGGGCCGTTTCCGCACCATGGCCGCGCAAGGGACCACGCTGCTCGTATCAAGCCACGTCATGGAGGAGGCAAGCCATTGCGAGACGCTCCTTCTCCTGCGGGAAGGCCGGCTGCTGGCCCAGCTGACGCCGGCAGAGCTGAGCCGGCGCGGGCACAGCGCCGACCTGGAGAAAGCCTTCCTGCACATCATCCAGGAGGCGGGAGGAGAACGGGCTCCCCTTGCCCGGGACGATCCGGACCAGGACGATCCGGGCCAGGACGATCTTGCCCAGGACGGGGCCGCGCAGGGTGGTACAACTCAGGACAAGGCAGCTCAGGACAGGGCAACTCAGGACAGGAGCGTGCGGTGATGGATGTCCTGATGATGCTCGCAACCACCCGCCGGGTGCTGGAGCAGCTCCGGCACGACCACCGCAGTATCGCCATGATCCTGGTGGTCCCGGCGCTTCTGCTGACGGCGGTGTATTTCCTCTTCGAGAATGAGACCCTGCCGCCCGGGGCGCCGCGCACGTTCGACCGCGTAGGGCTGATGATGCTGGCCATCTTCCCGTTTGTGGTGATGTTCCTGGTCACCTCCATCACTATGCTGCGTGAGCGGACCTCGGGGACCTTGGAGCGGTTGCTCACCACACCCGTCCATAAATCCGACTTGCTCTTTGGCTATGGCCTCGCGTTCTCCATCATGGCCGCCCTGCAATCCTTGGTGGCCACAGCCGTGGCGTACTGGATCTTCGATCTTGATATTGAAGGCCCGCCTGGCTTCGTGGTCCTGATCGCCGTCATCAACGCAGTCCTGGGCGTGGCCCTGGGCCTGCTCTGCTCAGCGTTTGCCCGCACCGAATTCCAGGCGGTCCAGTTCATGCCGGTAGTGGTGGTGCCGCAAATCCTCCTATGCGGACTGTTCGTGGCGCGGGACCGCATGAATGATGTCCTCGAGGCCATCTCGAATATTCTTCCGTTGACGTTCTCCGTGGATGCCCTGCAGGAGATTGCGGCCAACCCGGGGGCGACTGAACGGATGTGGCAGGATGCGGCCGTCATGGGTGCCATCGTGTTGGGCGTCCTGGTGCTTGCGTCGCTGACGCTGCGCAGGCGGACTGCATGAGGGCGCAGGAAGGAGATTCCCTGCCCGCACGGCGGGGTCGGCGCGGCGGAACAACGGAGTCCAGGGACCGGATCCTGGATGCCGCCCGGAGGCTGTTCGCCGAACACGGTTTCGAGGGCACCAGCCTGCGGCAGGTGGCACGCGCGGCGGGGGTGGATCCTGCCATGGTCCACCATTTCTTCAACGGCAAGGATGAGCTCTTCGCCCAGAGTGTGGAACTCCCAGCCGACCCGGAGGACGTGCTGGCGGATGTTTCGGCCGCCCGCCCGGAACAGCGGGCCGAGTTGATCGTCCGCGCCGTCCTGCGCCTCTGGGAAAGTCCCGCCCAGCCAAGCCTGCTGGCCTTCCTGCGCGGCACCCTTAGCTCAAAGGCCCGGACGGCACTCCTCCGCGAACTGGTGACCCGGACTGTCGTCAGCCGGATTATGGCAGGAGTGCCTGGGCCGCCCCAGGAAGTTGCCTTGCGCGGAGACCTGGTGGCGACGCAGATGGTGGGACTCATGATGGTCCGCTATGTGGTCCGCCTGGAACCCATGGCATCGGCTGCGCGGGAGGAGGTCGTCAGGCTCGTGGCACCGAATGTACAGCGGTACCTGACCGGCGACCTGGCTGCTAACGGCACCTCTGCGGCTGGAACAGGCGGCTAGAAAAGAACAGTAGCGAACGTGCCCACCTGCTGGAAGCCGACCCGCTCGTAGGTGGCGCGGGCGCGCAGGTTGAAGCCATTGACGTACAGGCTGGTGATGGGCGCAACTTTCCGCGCCTGCTCCACCACGGCGGCCATGTACCCGGCACTCAAGCCCTGGCCCCGGTAGAGCGGGTTCATCCAGACGCCCTGGATCTGGGTGACCTCGGAGGTAACGGCGCCCAGTTCGGCTTTGAAAACCACCTCGCGGGCGTTATTCAAGTGGACCAGGGAATGGCCCTGGCGGATCAGCCCTTCCACGCGCCGGCTGTAGAACTCCCTGCCGCCGAGGAACGGGGAATACCCCACTTCCTCCTCGAACATGGCGGCGCAGGCAGGAAGGATGCGGTCGAAGTCGGCGAGGTTTCCCAGGGCCAGGCCGGGGTCCGGTGCGATCGACGGCGGGCCCGTGATGGTCATGAGGGGCTGTTCGGCGCGGACTTCGTGGGCCCGGTGGCCCAGTTCCACGAGTTCGGCGTGCAGGGCCAGGACCGACTCGGCCGGGCCAAAGGCTGAGGCGTACCGGCGGCCGGAGGTGTTGGCTACTTCCGCGACCACACCTGCCAGCTCGGGGTCCAGCTGGACCGGAACCAGGTTGGCCCCTGCCCAGCACGCCCCCACCAGGATGCCGTCGTCAAAAACACCAATAACGCCGGCGCCGCCGCTGGTGGGCGCGGCAGTGCCGGCGGCATGCAGGTGGGCAAGGATAAAGACATTGGCGACCGGATCCTGCTGTGCCAGCAGCCTGAGCGCGGCAGTATCCGTCCCGTCCAGGGTGCGGACGGAAAGTCCCGGCGGGTCCGGGACGTCCTTACGAGACGCTAACCACGGGGCTACCCTTGACAGCATCTTCGCCATCGGCCTCCCCCATCTCTTCCGCGATACGCATGGCCTCTTCGATCAGTGTCTCAACAATCTGGCTCTCGGGCACAGTCTTGATGACTTCACCCTTCACAAAGATCTGGCCCTTGCCGTTGCCGGAAGCAACGCCAAGATCTGCCTCGCGGGCCTCGCCCGGACCGTTCACCACGCAGCCCATCACGGCCACGCGCAGGGGGATCTCCATGCCTTCCAGGCCGGCAGTCACCTGCTCGGCGAGCGTGTACACGTCCACCTGGGCGCGGCCGCAGGACGGGCAGGAGACAATCTCCAGCTTCCGGGGGCGGAGGTTCAGGGACTGGAGAATCTGGTTGCCCACCTTGATTTCCTCCACCGGCGGAGCGGAGAGGGAAACCCGGATGGTGTCGCCGATGCCCCGGGACAGGAGCGCACCGAAGGCCGTGGCGGACTTGATGGTTCCCTGGAACGCCGGCCCGGCCTCGGTCACCCCGAGGTGCAGCGGCCAGTCGCCCTTCTCCGCCAGCATCTCGTAAGCCGCCACCATGATCACGGGATCGTTGTGCTTCACAGAGATCTTGAAGTCGTGGAAGCCGTGCTCTTCAAACAGGGACGCTTCCCAGACGGCAGACTCCACCAGCGCCTCAGGGGTGGCCTTGCCGTATTTCTTGAGGATGCCCGGCTCCAGTGAGCCGGCGTTCACACCGATGCGGATGGACGTCCCGTGATCGCGTGCTGCTGCTGCGATTTCCTTGACCTGGTCATCGAACTTGCGGATGTTTCCGGGGTTCACGCGCACGGCGGCGCAGCCGGCTTCGATGGCGGCGAAGACGTACTTCGGCTGAAAGTGGATGTCCGCGATGACCGGGATCTGGGACTTCCTGGCGATGATGGGCAGCGCCTCGGCGTCGTCTGCCGAAGGGCAGGCGACGCGCACGATGTCACAGCCGGACGCCGTGAGCTCCGCGATCTGCTGCAGGGTGGCATTGATGTCGGTGGTGGGCGTGGTGGTCATGGACTGCACACTGATGGGGGAATCAGAACCGACCCCCACTGAACCGACTTTGATCTGGCGGGTCTTGCGCCGGGGGGCAAGGACGGGCGGCGGTGCTGCAGGCATTCCCAAGCTGACCGAGGTCACGTGGACTCCTAGAATTTGAAGGTGTTGAGGCGGCTACGCGACGAGTCCGGCGAGCACGCCGATGATGGGTGACCACTCCGTGATGCGGGTCCCGGCGATGACTCCGGCGGCGGCGAAGGGGTCCTGCTTGAGAATCGAGTTGAGGGCGGCCTCGTCTGCTGTCTTGAAGATCAGGAGCGCCCCGGCGCCGTCGCCGTACGGACCGCTGGCCAGGAGGGCGCCGTCCTGCGCCAAGCCCGCGAGCCATTCGCGGTGTGCTGGCCTGGACTCGTTGCGGGCTTCGGTGGAATCGGCGGCGTAAACGTACTCAACGGCAAAAACTGTCATACGGCTACCCTATCGCCCTGCCTGCCGTTGCACGCATCCGGAGGCCCGAACGGGATTCTTCCCACACCCGCATCGGCATTTGTTCCCAGGACATCGGCAATTTGTTCCTAGGACAGGAACAAAACTTTGACGGCCGCTGCCGTTCCGGCCGCCCAGAGCATGGAGGCCAGTGTCCCGATGATAAAGCGTTCGGCCGCCACGGGTGTTTCCTTCAACTCCGCAAACCTGCCCAGGCCCTTGATGGCCACAATGTAGGCGATTGCCACCGGCTGCGCGGTCAGGATGGCCAGGCAAACCCCGAGCCTTTCGAGGATTCCGATGATCGCCCCGCCGCGCAGGATGCGCTGGGTTGGCGCCGGCGGTTCCGCAGCAGATCCGGCCGACGGCGGCGCGTCAGTGGCCGCTGTCAGCTCACCGTCCACGCTTTGCGTTTCGATGTGTGGGGAATCAACAGTGACGTCTGCCGAGGGGTCCTCCGCTGCCCTCCCGGCCTCTTCTGCAGCTTTGGCGGCATCCGCCCTGTCGTCGATGGTCCGGGCGAGCCGGAACACCAGGGCCGTCACCGGCCAGCCGGCGAAGCCGGCCACGAGCAGTGCGACGGTGATCCAGAGTGCGGTCACATGTCTCCTTCATTCCGGGGCCGGGCAGTTTGGGGCGGGTCGCTTTGAGGCTGGGCTGTTTGGGTCGCGGCAGTCTGGGTCGGGGCAGTTTGGGTAGCTACGATCCGGCTTTGGGCGTAGTCGAGGAGCATTGCTGCCGCCGGCCTGGCTGCCCATTCTTCCTGCCAGCCCGAGCGAAGGACGGCACGGCTCACCGATTGCTCCGTTATTCCCAGCTGGTGGGCTACATGCTTCTGGCTGCCGTGTTTGCCGTCGCCCGCCTGCAGGGCGCGAAGGCTGTCCACTACCCGCCACTGGGCCTGCGTCCGTTGCTGGACAAGACGTCCAATCAACCGAAGCACAGCCTGGGCGTTTGCACCGGCCATGGCACCTTCCTTGGCTTGGGGCGGGATTTCCTTGCCACGGCCAATAGTGCCCGCCACCACTGACAACGGCACCTGTCCCGCGGCGCTCTTCGCGAGCTCCACGGCTTTGCGCGCGGCGACGAATCCGCTTCCGGACCCTTCGCGGGGGCTGCCTCCCGGAACCAGCTGCACCACACCGATACCGATTCCGACGTACCAGTACCCGCTGCGGAGGGCATGCAGGGCGATATCCACCACTTCGTCGGGTTGCTCCACGACGCCCTGGAGCTCGTCACCTACCGAACGTTCAAAGCGCGCGGGCGTGAGGCTTTGCAGTGCGGAAATCAGCTCCGGCACGCGATCGACGTCGGAGGTGCTGCCCCTCTGGTCAACGGTCAGAACGTACATGCCCTAACCGTACGCAGCTGATTGGTAATAATCAATCATAAATAGCTGATTATTTACTATCAGCCGAAAGTGGCTGATGTCTGATCCTCACCCTGTGGCGGGTAAGGGAACCTGCCGGGATACCTTCCAGGCGATCCATCCCCCGGCCGCTGCCAGGAACACTGCGCCCGCGGATTGCGTTGGCAGGCTGCTGCCTGTCGTAGCCAGTCCCAGGACAACGCCCAGGACGTAAAACACGACGGCGCCTGCTGCCCAAAGTGCCCCTGCCCAGCGCGGCAGAACCCCGGAACGCCATACCGCGACGCCCAGGAGGACTGAACCCACGAAGGCAAGCAGGAGTCCGAGCAGGAAGGCTCCGGTCATGGACCCCGGAAACTCCAACTGCATCACGTCCTCGTTGCCTTTGAGGTAGGCCGCTCCAATGGCCGGAGTGGCAAACGTGGAGATGACTGCCGGAACCAGCAGCAAAGTGGTACCGGCAGCAGCGGTCATCATCGCGGGCAACGCAAGGCGCCCTGACCGGCTGTTGGCCAGGAAACAGCCTAAGGCGAAGACTCCGAAGAGGGCCAGGATGGTGCCTGCGGTAGCGCCGAGCAGGTGGCCTAACTGGTACGAATCGGAGCTGACAAAACGGGCCCAGGACCCCGGGTCCTCCTCCTGGTCAGGCTGTGGCTCGAGCCCGCCCCATGCTGTGACGAGCCATGCGACGGGCAGTGCCCACAATCCTGCCCGGGTCCAGCGGCTGGTGTCTTGCGTGTTCACTGTGTCCACCTCTCTCCCGGCGGGGGTGGCTGGCCTGCCCCTCGACGTACCTCCAGTATCAGCCGAAGAGGTTCACCGGCTTCACGATGTCGGCATAAATGAGCAGTGCACTCATGCCCATCAGCAACGCGGCCACCACGTAGGTCACCGGGAGGAGCTTGGCTATATCGAACGCTCCCGGGTCCGGCCTGCCGAACAGTTTGGCCACCTTGCGCCGGGCCCCTTCATAGAGCGCGCCCGCAACGTGCCCGCCGTCAAGCGGCAACAGCGGGACCAGGTTGAAGACCGCCAGCGCAAAGTTGAGCCCGGCCAGCAGTCCGATCAGGGTGGCCACCCGAGACTGGACGGGGATCTCCTCCATGGCGGCGACTTCACCGGCCACCCTGCCGACGCCCACCACGCTGATGGGGCCGTTGGGGTCCCGTGGTTCCTCGCTGAAGGCAGCCTTCGCCACGCCCACCACCCGGGCCGGAAGGTTAAGAATCACGCCGGCCACCTGCTTGATGTTCTCGCCGGCCATGGGCAGGACGGACGACGCCGGCTGGGCCACGAGTTTAGTCTGCGCACCAATGCCGAGGAAGCCGACGTCCTGGTAAAGGAGATTGCCGCCGTCGTCCTTCGCTTGCCGGCCGTCCGCACCGATGATGGGCCGGGCGGACAGCACGGGGGTCACGGTGGTGGACACGGGTGAGCCGTCACGCTCGACGGTGATCGCTACCTCCCGTCCGGCGGAGGAACGGATCCACTCGGTCAGTTGGTCCCAGCTGGTGACCGTCTTGCCGTCAAAGGAGGTGACAGTGTCATTCGGTTTCAGGCCGGCAGCGGCGGCCGGGGTGAGCTGGCAGTCGGCGGAATCCGGATCCACCGTCTCACCCGCGGCTACCTGGCATTTGGAAACATCAGAGATGGTGGTGGTAGCTGTGGCCATACCGAATCCCATCAGCAGGACGGCCGTCAGGATCACACCGAGGACTATGTTCATGGCCGGACCGCCGAGCATAACGATGATCTTCTTCCACACCGGAAGCCGGTAGAAAACGCGGTTTTCATCGCCCGGCCCCACTTCCTCGTGCGCCATGGACCGGGCTTCGGTGGCCAGGGTCTGGAACATCCCCGTGCTGGACGGGCGGACCGTTCCGTCCTCCTTGTTGGGCGGGTACATCCCAATCATGGACACGTAGCCGCCCAAGGGGATCGCCTTCACGCCGTACTCAGTTTCGCCCTTCCGCCGCGACCACAGGGTAGGGCCAAAGCCAATCATGTATTTGGTGACGCGGACCCTGAAGAGCTTGGCGGGCAGGAGGTGGCCCACCTCGTGAAGCGCGATGGAGGCCGCGATGCCGATGGCCACAAAGACGACACCGAGAACAAAAAGGAGAACGGGGGTCATGGAGGTATTGCTGCTTCCTTAGAGACTGCTGACTGCTAAACGTTCATTGGCGCGCGCACGTGCCCAGCTCTCAGCATCCAGTACGGATTCCACCGTCAGCCCGGAGGACCCTGAGTGTTCGCTGAGAACGGCCGCGATGGTGTCCACGATGTCAGTGAACCGGATACGGCCCGCGTGGAACGCCGTGACGGCTTCTTCGTTGGCGGCGTTGAAGACTGCAGGGAACGTGCTGCCCTGCTTCGCGGCGTCCTTGGCAAGATCCACCGCCGGGAAGGCGGATACGTCCAAGGGCTCGAAGGTCCAGGTTGCGGTCTGGGTCCAGTCGCAGGCAGCGGCCGCTTTGGGGACCCTGTCCGGCCAGCCCAGGCCCAGCGCTATGGGGAGGCGCATGTCCGGCGGCGAGGCCTGCGCAATGATGGATCCGTCAATGAACTGGACCATGGAGTGCACCACGGACTGGGGATGGACCACCACGTCGATCCGGTCCAACGGCACGTCGAAGAGCAGGTGAGCCTCGATCACTTCCAGCCCTTTGTTGACGAGGGTGGCGGAGTTTGTGGTGACCATGACCCCCATGTCCCAGGTGGGGTGCGCCAGCGCCTCCTGCGGCGTGACGTCGTGCAGCTCCTCCCGGTTCCGGCCCCGGAAAGGGCCGCCGGAGGCCGTAAGGATCAGTTTGTCCACCTCTTCTGCCGACCCGGAACGCAGGCACTGGGCGATGGCTGAATGCTCCGAGTCCACGGGAACGATCTGGCCTTCACTGGCAGCAGCCTTGACCAGTTCGCCGCCCACAATCAGGGATTCCTTGTTCGCCAGGGCGAGCGTGGCGCCGGACTTCAGCGCCGCGAGCGTCGGTGCGAGTCCAATGGATCCGGTGATGCCGTTGAGCACCACATCCGCCTCGGCTTCGGCGATCCTGGTGGAGGCGTCCGGCCCGGCGAAGATCTCGGGCCGGTAGCCGCGCTTGCCTGCTGCGGCAGCGGCGTCGGCCACGAGCGCCGCGAGTTGGCCGGCGTCCCCGCCGGCAATGCCGATGGCGCGGGCGCCGGTGTGGACGGCCTGGCGGGCGAGGAGTTCGAGGTTTCCTCCCCCGGCGCTGAGCGCCACCACTTCGAAAAGGTGCGCGGCGCCGTCGACGACGTCAATCGCCTGGGTGCCGATGGAGCCGGTGGATCCGAGGAGGGCGATCTTGCGTGGCTGCATTGGTTAAGTATCGCGCACCATCCTTGACCCGCAGCGCCTTGACCCCAGCAGGGCCGGGCGTAACGTGGATTGCGTGGACTGGCTCTCATGGTTTGATGCGCCGGAGTACGAGTTCGCCCGGCAGGTGCTGCAGCGCGGGGTGGCAGCACTGTATTTTGTTGCGTTCCTGTCCTCGCTGAACCAGTTCCCGGCGTTGCTGGGTGAGCGGGGCCTTTTGCCGGTGCCGGAGTACCTTGCGGGGTTCAGCCGTTTGCGCCGGCCCACCCTTTTCCGCTGGCGGTATTCTGACCGGCTGTTGCGCTGGGTGTGCGCGGCGGGGCTTCTGATAGCGGCCCTGCTCGTGGCCGGAATCCCGCAGCTCGGGCCGCCATGGGTTCCGCTGATTGCGTTCCTGGCCCTGTGGCTGCTCTACATGTCCGTGGTGAATGTGGGCCAGACGTTCTACGGCTTCGGCTGGGAAATGCTGTTGCTGGAGTCGGGGTTCACGGTGGCCTTCCTGGGTTCCAACCAGACGGAGCCGCCGCGCACCATCCTGATCCTGATTGTCTGGCTCGTGTTCCGGCTGGAATTCGGCGCGGGAATGATCAAGATCCGCGGCGGCAGGGAATGGCGCGACCTGACCGCCCTGTACTACCACCATGAGACGCAGCCGATGCCCGGGCCCCTGAGCCGGCAGGCGCACCTGCTGCCCAAGCCCCTGCACAAGGTGGAAGTCCTGGGCAACCATTTCGCCCAGCTCGTGGTGCCCTTCTTCCTGTTCGCGCCGCAACCCGTTGCCAGCGTGGCAGCGGCTGTGGTCATCGCCACCCAGCTGTGGCTCGTGGCCACCGGGAACTTCGCCTGGCTGAACTGGATCGCCATTGTGCTGGCCTTCGCCGCGGTGAGCGACCCGGCGGCCCACGCCGTGTTCCCGGTGATCCCGCTGGACTGGCACGGCGACGCAGGTGTGGACCGGCAGACCCCGGTGTGGTGGCTGGTGGTCACCCTGGCGGCCACCCTGCTGCTGGTGGTCCTCAGTTACTGGCCGCTGCGGAACCTGTTCTCCAAACGCCAGCTGATGAACGCCAGCTTCAACCGCTGGCAGCTGGTCAACACATACGGGGCGTTCGGATCGGTGACGAAGCAGCGCATCGAAATCGTCGTGGAGGGAACGCTTGACGACGAGCCGGACGACTCCTCGGACTGGCGCGAGTACGGCTTCAAAGGCAAGCCCGGGGACCTTCGGCGGCTCCCCCGGCAGTGGGCGCCCTACCACCTGCGGCTGGACTGGCTGATGTGGTTCCTGCCGTTGAGGACTGTCCACGAGGAGTGGTTTTACGCCTTCCTGGGCAAGCTGCTGGAGGCGGACCGCCAGATGCTGCGGCTCCTCCGTGATGCCCCGTTCGACGGCGTGGCCCCGCATTTGGTGCGCGTGCGCAGCTACCACTACCGGTTCTCAACGCGGAAGGAGTTCCGGGAAACGGGGAACCGTTGGGTGCGGACGCTGATCCACGAGCCAATTCCGCCCGTTTCGCTGCGGCGGCCGCAGGGACGGCAACGGTAGCTGAACGTCCGTGATGACTTCGTGCCGGGTTATGCGCCCGCAGCGGCGCGGCGGATGATCTCCTGGGCATGCTTGAGGATGGGTCCGTCGATCATCTTTCCCTGGTACTGGAAGACTCCCGATCCAGCCGACACTGCCGCTTCCAGGAGCGCTTGAGCGGCGGCAACCTCGTCGTCAGTGGGTGCATAAGCCTTGCGGACCACGGCGGCCTGGTCGGGGTGGATGCACGCTTTGGAGCTGAAGCCGGAGGCCACGGCATCAGCTGCTTCGGCAGCGAGTCCGTCGAGGTCGGGGATGTTGGTGTACACGGCATCCACCGCTTCCTTACCAAAAGCGCGTGCGGCCAGCAGGACGCTGGAGCGGGCGTGCAGCGCCACCGCCCGGTAGCCGCCGTCGTCGGTCCGGCTGGAGGTACCTCCCAGGGTGGCCAGCAGGTCCTCCGCTCCCCACATCAGGCCCACCACGTTGGGAGCGGCGGCGATGGCCGGGGCGTTGAGCACGCCCAAGGCCGTTTCACACAGCGCGATCACATGGTAGCCCTCCAGCGCCTTAAGCTGTTCGGCCGATTCGGCCTTGGCCAGCATCACCGTGCGGTAGGGCGTGTGGGCCAGGCAGTGCAGGTCCTTTTCGAAGTCCGCGGTACCAACGGGATTGACCCTGACAATGGTGCAGCTGGGTTCGAGCTCCGGTTCCACACCCGTGGTTCCCAACTGGGCCAGGATAGCACCGCGGGCTCGTTGCTTATCCCCGGGGGCCACGGCATCCTCAAGGTCGAGGATCACGGCGTCCGCGCGGGTGGCAGCCTTCTGGTAGCGCTCCGGCCGGTCGGCAGGGCAGAAAAGCAGGGCGGGGCCCATCACAAAGGTCATACCGGTATTGTGCCCCTTTCGCCGCCGGCCTGCTGCCGGTGCGCTTCACGGGTCCACATCAGGCAGCTGCGTTTGGCCAGTGCCACCACGGTGCCGTCCTGGTTGCGGCCGGTGTGCTCCATGGTGACGATGCCCTGGCCGGGCCGGGACGAGGAGAGCCGCTTCCCGCTGATCACGGTCTCGGTGTAGAGAGTGTCGCCGTGGTACAGCGGATGCGGGAAGGAAACGTCAGTCAGGCCCAGCTGGGCGATGATGGTTCCCTGCGTCAGCTGCGACACGGACTGGCCCACCACTGTGGACAGGGTGAACATCGAGTTGACCAGCCGCTGGCCGAACGGCTGCCCGGCGCTCCAGGCCGCATCGAGGTGCAGGGCCTGGGTGTTCATGGTGAGGGTGGTGAACAGGACGTTGTCCGCTTCGGTGACCGTCCGGCCGGGCCGGTGGGCGTACAGCACCCCCTCCTCCAGCTCATCGAAGTACAGCCCGCGCTGCTCAACGACGCGCCGCTCCCCCGTGTCAGAGCCGGTGGTTGAGCCTGTCGAAACCCCGTTCCCGGTGGTTGGGCCGGTCGAAACCCCGTTCTCACTGCTCATACCGTCAGTTCCCGGTCTTCCTCGAAGAGCTCGGCGCCGGTGGCCGCCGCTACATCCTCCACAGACACGTTTGGCGCCAGTTCCCGCAGTACCAGCCGGGAACCTGAGCGGTCTGCGACGACGTCGATGACTGCCAGATCCGTGATGATCCGGCCCACGCAGCCCTTGCCGGTCAAGGGCAGGGAGCATTGCTTGACGATCTTGGGCTTCCCGTTCCGGTCAACGTGTTCCATCATCACGATGACCTTTTTGGCGCCAAAAACCAGGTCCATGGCGCCGCCCATACCTTTGACCATCTTGCCGGGAATCATCCAGTTGGCGAGGTCACCGTTCTCGGCCACCTCCATCGCGCCCAGGACGGCGACGTCCACATGGCCACCCCGGATCATGCCGAAGGAAGCCGCCGAATCGAAGAATGCCGCCCCCTTGTTGACCGTGACAGTTTCCTTGCCCGCGTTGATCAGGTCCGGGTCAACGGCATCCTCCGCGGGATAAGGGCCGACGCCGAGAATCCCGTTTTCGGAGTGCAGCACAACTTCCACGCCGGCGGTAATGTAATTGGGGATCAGGGTGGGCATGCCGATGCCAAGGTTGACGTACTGGCCGTTATGGAGCTCGCGCGCCACCCGGGCGGCCAGTTCGTTCCTGGTCCAGCCTTTGGTGCCGCTCCCGTCCGCGGCCATTTCATGCTGCCCGGCTGCCCGTCGGTACTCGGGGCGGACACCTTCGGGACGCGGGGCGTAGGGGCTGTTCGGGTCCATGGTTAAGCTCCTGCCTGCGGGGTGCTGCCGGTCTGGTTGGAGACGTTCGGGTTGGAGACGTTTGGGTTGGAAGCCTTCGGATAAGTGCCGCTCCCCGCGGGCTGCGCGAGGGCGACTGTCCGCTTCTCGATGCGCTTCGCGGCATTGGCGGCCAGGACCACGCGCTGGACGAAGATCCCGGGGGTATGGATGTGTTCCGGGTCCAGCTCTCCCGGCTCCACCAGTTCCTCCACCTCGGCAATGGTGATCCGGCCCGCCATGGCGCAGAGGGGGTTGAAGTTCATGGCCGTGGCGTGGAAGACCAGGTTCCCGTGCCGGTCGCCCTTCCATGCATGGACCAGCCCGAAATCCGGAGTCAACGCCTCCTCCAGCACATAGTCGACTCCGGCGAAGGAGCGCACCTCCTTCGGTGCGGACGCGATCGCAACCCGGCCCTCGGCGTCGTACTTTTGCGGCAGGCCGCCCTCGGACACCTGCGTGCCCACCCCCGCCTTGGTGTAGAAAGCCGGAACACCGGCACCGCCGGCACGGAGTTTTTCGGCCAGCGTCCCCTGCGGCGTGAGGACCACCTCAAGTTCGCCCGCCAAGTACTGCCGGGCGAACTCCTTGTTCTCGCCGACATAGGAGCTGATGGTGCGGCGGATCCTGCCGTCGCGCAGCAGGATGCCCAGGCCCCAGTCGTCCACGCCGCAGTTGTTGCTCACCGTTTCCAGCTCCGAGGTTCCTGCCTTGTGCAGGGCGTCGATGAGGGTGACCGGGATGCCGCACAGACCGAAACCGCCCACGGCCAAGGAAGCACCGTCCGGGATGTCCGCCACGGCTTCCTCGGCGGTGGCAACAACCTTGTTAATCATCGGTGATCCTTTCAGGCCGGCTACAGTCTCCATCCAAACCCGGTTGCTACAGTCCCGGTTACTACAGACCCAGTTCGCGAGCGATCAGCATCAGCTGGACCTCCGTGGTGCCCTCCCCCACTTCAAGGATTTTGGAGTCGCGGTAGTGGCGTGCCACGGTGAACTCGTTGATGAAGCCATAGCCGCCGAACACCTGGGTGGCATCCCGCGCATTGTCCATGGCCGCCTCGCCTGCGACCATCTTAGCGATGGCCGCCTGGGTCTTGAACGGCTTTCCGGCAAGCATGCGGAACGCCGCATCGTAGTAGGCAAGGCGGGCTGTGTGCGCCCTTGCTTCCATGCGGGCGATCTTGAACGAGATGGCCTGGTACTTGCCGATCCGGTGGCCGAAGGCACTGCGTTCCTTGGCGTATTTGACCGACAGGTCCACACAGCCCTGGGCGGCACCGGTGGCCAAGGCTGCGATGGCGATGCGGCCCTCGTCAAGGATGGACAGGAAGTTGGCGTAACCGCGGCCTTCCACGCCCAGGAGGTTGGCTTCCGGGACGCGGACGTCCTTCAGGGTCAGCGGGTGGGTATCCGAGGCGTTCCAGCCCACCTTGTTGTACGGCTTCTCCGCCTTGAATCCGGGCGTGTCGGTGGGGACCAGGATGGTGGAGATCTCCTTCTGGACCGATCCGTCCCCGCGTTCCTTCTGCCCCGTGACGGCGGTGACGGTGACGAGGCGGGTGATATCCGTGCCCGAGTTGGTGATGAACTCCTTGTTGCCGTTAATCACCCACTCGCCGCCTTCCCGCCGGGCGTGGGTCTTGGTGCCGCCGGCGTCCGATCCTGCCTCCGGTTCAGTCAGGCCGAAGCCGGCGAGCGCCTGGCCTGACGCGAGCAGGGGCAGCCAGTCCTGCTTCTGTTCCTCAGTACCGAAACGGTAGACGGGCATGGCGCCCAAAGACACGCCCGCTTCGAGGGTGATCGCCACCGACTGGTCCACGCGGCCCAGCTGCTCCAGCGCGAGGGCCAGTGCGAAGTAGTCCCCGCCCATCCCGCCGAACTCTTCCGGGAAGGGCAGTCCGAACAGGCCCATCTCGGCCATCTGTTTGACCACCTCGTACGGGAAGCTGTGCTCCTCGTCGTGCTTGGCCGATACCGGGGCCACCACTTCGTCGGCGAATTCGCGGACGGTGTTGCTGAGGTCCTGGTATTCCTCGCTGAGTTCAAAACCTGCCATGGCTAGGCTCCTTTGCCTGGGGTTGCGATTGTGTCTGCGGGGTTGGTGCTGCTGTCAGCGGCGGGATGCGGATGAATGGTGGCGAGCACCTGGTCCGCCTTGACCAGGTCACCCGGCCGGGTGCTGAGATGTACTGTTCCGTCCAGCGGAGCCAGCAATTGGTGCTCCATCTTCATCGCCTCCACGGAAACGAGCACCTGCCCCGTGATGACGGCATCCCCGTCAATGACCGGAACGGACACCACCGTTCCCGGCATGGGCGAACGTACGGCCGGGTCGGCAGCGCCCTCCTCGCGCTGGATGGCTGCGAGCACCCGCTCAAGCCGCGACTCCCGGGTCAGTACCTCGAGCCGGCAGGACCAGCCGCCATTTCCGAGGAACAGTCCTGCGGGTGCGGGGTTTATGGGGGGTCCACCGGCAGGGCTTACGGCTTCCCCGAAGACCGGTGCCAAGGAGTAGGTAATGCTGCGCCCGTCCAGGGTCAGGACAGCCTGCCCGCGCGCGAGGAACTCCAGCCGGGCCGGACGTGACGGCCCGTCGTCTACCGAGACCATCACTTCTCCGTTCCCTGCCGGGCCCGCACCAGCGTTGCCGCTAATGCGCAAAGTGGCGATGCCGCCGTCGGGCGTTCCCAGGCTGATCCGGCGGGGTGCCGGGGTGCCCAGCCGCCAGCCGTTGCGGGTGTGCCACGGGCCCGGGGGCGGCGTGTTCTCCTGCCCCTCCACAGCAAGGGTGAAGAGCGCGGTTGCCACCAGTTCGGCGTCGGCTGCGCGTCGGAAGGCGAGATCCGGAAGTTTTCGTTCGATCAGGCCCGTGTCGAGGCGGCCGGCGCGGACGTCGGAATCGTTGATCAGCAGCCGCAGGTATTCGACGTTGGTGTCGAGCCCCAAGGCTGTGTAGCCGCCGAGCGCCGTGTCCAGCGTGTCGAGGGCGGCGGCGCGGTCGCCGCCCCAGGCGATGACCTTGGACATCAAGGGGTCGTAGCTGGCGGAAAGCTGCAGCCCCTCCACGAGGGAGGAATCCACCCGGACTGTCCCTGTACCGGCCGTCCCCGTGCCTGCCGTCCCCGCGGGCAGCTCATCCAGGAGGAGCACCGTCCCCGTGGACGGCAGGAAGTTCTTCTCGGGGACCTCGGCGTAAACGCGCGCCTCCACGGCATGCCCGTTAAGTTCGACGTCGGCCTGCCGGAGCGTGAGTTCCTCGCCGGCGGCGATCCGCACCTGCCATTCGACCAGGTCCACCCCGGCGACCATCTCGGTGACCGGATGCTCCACCTGCAGCCGGGTGTTCATCTCCATGAAGTAGAACTCATCCGGCGCCTCGTCTGAGACGAGGAACTCCACCGTTCCGGCGCCGCTGTAATTGACGCTGCGGGCAGCGTTGCAGGCGGCTTCGCCGATGCGGGCGCGGATGGAGCCGCCCTCCGGATGCGCTTCAAGCAGTGGCGAGGGCGCCTCCTCGATGACTTTCTGGTGCCGCCGCTGCAGGGAGCATTCACGCTCGCCCAGGTGGATGACGTTGCCGTGGTTGTCGGCGAGCACCTGCACCTCGATGTGCCGTGGCGTGGACACCAGCCGTTCCAGGAAAAGCGTGTCATCGCCGAACGCGCTTGCGGCAACGCGCCGGGCAGTGGCCAGCGTCGCGTGGAGGTCCTCCGGGTGTTCCACCACGTGCATGCCCTTGCCCCCGCCGCCCGCGGACGGTTTGATCAGCAGCGGAAATCCCACAGCGTCGGCGGCCTGGACCAGCTGCTGGTCCGTCATACCCGGCTGCGCCACCCCGGGGACCACGGGGACGCCGTAACCGGATACGTGGTTCTTGGAGCGGATCTTATCCCCCATCATGTTCAGCGCCTCCACGCCGGGGCCGATGAAGGTGATGCCGGCCTGGTCCAGGGCGCGGGCGAACTCGGCGTTTTCGCTTAGGAAGCCGTAGCCGGGGTGCACGGCTTCCGCTCCGGTCCTGAGGCAGGCGTCGACAATGGCCTCGATCTTCAGGTAGCTCTCTGCTGCCGCGGCGGGGCCGATCCGCACGGCAGTGTCAGCTTCGCGCACGTGCCGGGCACCGGCGTCGGCATCGCTGTAAACGGCGACCGAACGGATGCCCAGGGCGCGAAGGGTACGGATCACCCGGCAGGCGATCTCGCCACGGTTGGCCACGAGGACTGTCCCGAAGAGCGGCTTGCGGGCCGTGGGGGTGCTGGTGAGGGAAGGCGTGGTCATCCGGCTCACATCCTGAAAAGGCCGAAGGAGGTTTCCGGCAGCGGGGCGCGGGACACAACGTCCAGGGCCAGGCCCAGGACGGTCCGGGTGGCGGCGGGATCTATCACGCCGTCATCCCACAGCCGGGCCGTGGAATAGTACGGGCTGCCCTGGTCCTCGTATTGCCGGCGGATGGGGGCTTTGAAGGCTTCCTCGTCCTCGGCGGACCACTCCTGGCCGGCCGCTTCGTACTGGTCACGCTTGACGGTGGCCAGGACGCTGGACGCCTGGTTGCCGCCCATCACGGAGATGCGGGCCGCCGGCCACATCCACAGGAACCGCGGCGAGTACGCCCGGCCGCACATGGAGTAGTTGCCGGCGCCAAAGGAACCGCCGATGACCACGGTCAGTTTGGGCACGCGCGCGGTAGCAACGGCGGTGACCATCTTGGCACCGTTTTTGGCGATGCCGCCTTGTTCCGAGTCCTTGCCCACCATGAACCCCGAGATGTTTTGCAGGAACACCAGCGGGATCCCACGCTGGTCGCACAGTTCGATGAAGTGCGCGCCTTTGAGCGAGGACTCACTGAACAGCACGCCGTTGTTGGCCACGATGCCCACCGGGTGGCCGTGCAGCCGGGCGAACCCGGTCACCAGGGTGGTGCCGTACTCCTTCTTGAATTCGTGGAACCGGCTGCCGTCAACCAGCCGGGCAATGACCTCGTGGACGTCGTAGGGGGCGTTGACGTCCGTGGGTACCGCACCATAGAGCCCGTCGGGGTCCGCGGCGGGTTCGATGGCGGCAGTTACGTCCCAGGCTGGCGCCGCGGGAGGCGGCAGCGTGGCCACGATGTCCCGGATAATCTGCAGCGCATGTTCGTCATTTTCAGCAAGGTGGTCCGTCACACCGGAAATCCTTGAGTGCACTTCCCCGCCGCCCAGCTCCTCCGGGCTGACGATCTCCCCGATTGCAGCCTTTACCAGCGGCGGACCACCCAGGAAGATGGTGCCCTGGTTACGGACGATCACCGTTTCGTCGCTCATGGCGGGAACGTAGGCTCCGCCGGCGGTGCAGGATCCCATCACCGAGGCGATCTGCGGAATCTTGGCCGCGGACAGCCGCGCCTGGTTGTAAAAGATCCGGCCGAAGTGGTCGCGGTCCGGAAAGACCTCATCCTGTTTGGGCAGGAAGGCGCCGCCGGAGTCCACCAGGTAAATGCAGGGCAACCGGTTTTCGAGGGCGATCTCCTGGGCCCTGAGGTGCTTCTTGACGGTCATTGGATAGTAGGTTCCGCCTTTGACCGTGGCGTCGTTGGAGATCACCAGCACGTGGCGGCCGTGGACCAGTCCGATGCCGGCAATCACTCCCGCGCCCGGGGCCTCGTTGTTGTACATCCCGTTGGCTGCGAGCGGCCCAATTTCCAGGAACGGGCTGCCGTCATCCAGCAGCTGGTCGATGCGTTCCCGCGGCAACAGCTTCCCCCTGGCCACGTGGCGCTGCCTGGATTTCTCCGGTCCGCCGAGGGCTGCGTCAGCCAGTTTCTTCCGCAGCTCTTCGCTGAGTTCCAGCTGGGCGGCACGGTTGGATGCATATGCCTCGGCAGTTGCATCGAGCCCGGTGGCAAGGGTCTCCATTGACGGTCCGTTCCTGTTCCGATCCGAGCCCTTCTACAGCAACTCGGTTAGCGCCCAATAACTGAAATTCAGGTTAGTCTGTATTAACTGTGAAGTCCAACACATAGCTGCTCTTGCTAAGATCTGCGGGATCCGAGGAGGAAATGTGCGCAGCACCGACGCCACCACGCAACCCGGCTTCCCCACCCAGCGCGGGCAAGCGAAAGAGAGCCGCAGGCAGGCATTGCTTTCGGCTGCCGCGGCGCTGTTTGCAGTCAATGGATTCAACCGTGTTTCGCTCGAGGACCTGGGCTCGGCTGCCGGGGTCAGCGGACCAGCGGTCTACCGCCACTTTCCCGGCAAGCAGGCAGTCCTCGCCGACCTCCTGGTCACGGTCAGCCAGGAGTTGCTCGACGGCGGCCGCGAGGTTGTAGCCCGCACCCCGGACCCTGCCTCGGCCCTGCGGCGCCTGGTGGAGTTCCAGGTGGACTTCGCCCTGGGCAAGCCGGACGTCATCCGCGTCCAGGACAGGGATTTCAGCAACCTCTCGGAGCAGGACCAGTCGGCAGTCAGGGCGCTCCAACTGGATTACGTCGAGGTGTGGGTGGGCGTCCTCGCCAAGCTGCACCCGGACACCGGCATCGCCGAGCTCCGGATGCGGGCGCACGCAACGTTCGGGCTGATCAACTCCACGCCCCACTCGGTGCGCAGCCACGGCCGGAAAATGGCGGCCCGCTCCGCCCGGCCGCTGCTGGAGAGCATGGCCCTGGCCGCGCTGCTGGTCGAGGCCCCACAGGACTAAAGAACCGCGGCGTTCTGGAAGCCCAAGCCGTTTCGGAACCCACTCGTTGGTGGCACCACGCGTTTTGAAACCCACCTGTTGCTCCCCTGCCGGTTCCCGGCGTGCGAGGCGTCAGGACGGCCCCGGGCCGCACAGGCGGTGCAGGGCAGCAACGCGTATGCGGCCCAGGGCCGCGGGTGCACTACGGGAGCCGACCCTAGACCATGGCCAGGACCATTCCGGGGTCCGCGAGGATGGCGCCCACATCCGCCAGGAAGCGCGAGCCTTGTTCCCCGTCCACCAGGCGATGATCAAAGGACAGGCTCAGTGTGAGGACCTGGCGAAGGGCCACTTCACCCTGGTACTCCCATGGCGTATTCCGCACGGCCCCGACGGCGAGGATGGCGGCCTCCCCCGGATTGAGGATGGGAGTGCCCGCATCGATCCCGAAGACGCCGATATTAGTAATAGAGATGGTCCCGCCGGACAGGTCGGCTGGTGTGGTCTTGCCGGCACGCGCGGCTTCCGTCAAGTCGGTCAAAGCGTCCGCGAGCTGAAGGAGGGACAGCGCGTCGGCATCCTTGATGTTGGGAACGGTCAGTCCGCGCGGCGTTGCGGCCGCAATGCCCAGATTCACATAGTTGAAGGTCACGATCTCCTGGTTCGCCTCATCCCAGCGGGCGTTGAGGGCGGGGTTGCGCCGCAGCGCGATCAGCACTGCCTTCGCCGCGAGTGTGAGCGGCGTCAGCTTGTGGCCAGCGAACTCGCGGCTGCCCTTGAGCTTGACCAGCAGGTCCATGGCCGGAGTGACGTCCACCGTCAGGAACTCCGTGACATGCGGGGCCGTGAAGGCACTCTCCACCATGGCGGCTGCAGTGAACTTCCGTACTCCCTTGATAGGCGTCCGGGTTTCCCGGGCACCGTGGGACTGGACGCCTGCCGGAACAACTGTCTCCGGTTGTGGAGAGCCAGCATCCGTTTGTTGCCCGTCCACAAAGTGCTGTACGTCCTCGCGCGTGATCAGTCCTCGCGGGCCGGTCCCGGACACCACGGCGAGGTCGACACCGAGGTCCCTGGCGAACTTCCGAACCGGCGGAGTGGACCGGGGCCGGGTTACTCCGGGCGTGATATCAGTGGGCCTGGTCTCGACAGGCTCAACCACCGGGGCTTTGGTCTCGACAGGCCTGGTCTCGACAGGCTCAACCACCGGGGCTTTGGATTCGACAGGCTGGGTTTCGACAGGCTCAACCACCGGGGCTTTGGTTTCGACAGGCCGCGCTGCGACATGCTCAACCACCGGGGGTAGGTTGCGCGGGCGTCGTACCGGCCGGCCCGTACTTTCGACGACGGCGCCGTACCCCACCAGGTTCGGTTCCCTTTTGGCTGCTGCCGGCTTCGCATCCTGCTCCTGCTCCGGTTCCTGCTCCTGCCCAGTCGGGGACGAAGCAGGGGCGGCGGACACGCCAGAGGATGCCCCGACGTCGTCCGCTACTTCGAACGAGACGATCGGCTTGCCCACCTCCACAACAGTGCCGGGCTGCTCATGCAGTTCCTTGATGACCCCCGCAAAAGGGGACGGCAGTTCCACCACTGCTTTGGCGGTTTCCACCTCGGCAATCACCTGGTTCAGGCTGACGGTATCCCCCACCCCCACCTTCCAGCTGAGGATTTCCGATTCGGTGAGTCCTTCACCCAGGTCCGGCAGCCGGAATTCCTTGATCATGGTGCCGCTCATCCTTCCAGCCCGCTGAGGGAGTTCGGCCGGCCGAGGGCACGGTCCACACCATCAAGGATCCGGTCCAAGCCCGGCAGGTGGTGCATTTCCAGCTTTGAATACGGGTACGGGATGTCGAAGCCGGTCACCCGGACCGGAGCCGCCTCCAAATAGTAGAAGCACCGTTCCGTGATGCTGGCAGCCACCTCAGCGCCGAGGCCGCCGGACTGGCCGGCTTCATGCGTCACAACCAGGCGGCCGGTTTTGCGGACCGAGGCCACAACGGTGTCGTAATCCACCGGGGCCAGCGAGCGCAGGTCGATGACCTCGATGGAAATCCCTTCATCCGCGGCAGCCAGTGCGGCGTCCCGGGCGGTCTTGACGAGCGGGCCGTAGGCCACCAGGGTGACGTCCGTGCCCTGGCTGACCACGCGGGCCTGGTCCATGGGCACGGCTGCCCGTGGATCCAGGTTCTCGTCCACCTCGCCTTTGTCGTGGTAACGGCGCTTGGGCTCGAAGTAGAGCACGGGGTCGTCGCAGGAAATGGCCTGCTGGATGACGGTATGGGCGTCCTGCGGGTTGGAGACTGTCACAACGCGCAGCCCGGAAGTGTGGGTGAAGTACGCTTCCGGCGATTCGGAGTGGTGCTCAGGGGAACCGATGCCGCCGCCGAACGGAACCCTGATGGTGATGGGCATTTTGACGGCTCCCCGGGTGCGATAGTGCAGCTTGGCCACCTGGCTGACGATTTGGTCGAAGGCCGGGTAGATGAAGCCGTCGAACTGGATCTCCAGCACAGGCCGGTAGCCGCGGTAGGCCAGCCCCACGGCTGTTCCCACAATGGCCGATTCAGCCAGTGGGGTGTCCACAACACGGTGCTTTCCGAAGTCCTTTTGCAGCCCGTCAGTCACCCTGAACACACCGCCCAGCGCGCCGATGTCCTCACCCAGGAGGACCACTTTGGGATCGTTTTCCAAAGATCTGCGCAGGCCGGTATTGATGGCTCGGGCAAAGGTCATCTGGGTCATCAGCGTGCACCTTCTTCTGATACGGCTTCTGTGGGATCACCGAAAGAAGCCAGGTAACGGGCGTAGTGGTCCTGCTGCCGGTCCAGCCAGCTGTTGGGCGTGCTGTAGACGTGCTTGAAAACGTCCAGCGGCTGCGGATCCGGCATGGTGGTGCAGCCTGTGCGCATTTCCCGTGCCACGGCGTCGGCCTTGTCCCGGACCTGCTGCTGCAGTTCTGCCGTCAGGAGGCCTTTGCGGTCCAGTAATGCCTCCATGCGGCTGATCGGGTCCTTTGCAGCCCAGTCCTCCAGTTCATTGGCGTCCCGGTAGCGGGTGGGGTCATCGGCCGTGGTGTGCGGACCCATCCGGTAGCTGACCGCCTCAATGAAAGTGGGACCGCCGCCGCGCCGGGCGCGGTCCAGGGCAACCCTGGTGGCCGCCATTACGGCCAGGACGTCATTGCCGTCCACCCGCAGGCTGGGGATGCCGAACCCGGCTGCCCGGTCCGCCAGCTGGATGTGCGACTGAAGGCGTACGGGTTCGGAGATGGCCCAGTGATTGTTCGTGCAGAAGAACACCACCGGCACCTGGAAGCTTGCGGCAAAAACCATCGCCTCGTTGACGTCGCCCTCACTGGTTGCGCCGTCTCCGAAATATGTGACCGCCACAGAATCACTGCCGTCGTTCTGGATGCCCATGGCATAGCCGGTGGCGTGCAGGGTCTGGGCGCCGATGATGATTTGCGGCGTGGCCATGTTGATGGAGTACGGGTCCCAGCCGGATGACGCATTTCCACGCCAAACCCGGACGATGTCCGTCAGGTCCACGCCCCGGCAGTACGCGACCCCGTTTTCGCGGTAGCTGGAGAAGACAAAATCATCCTGGCGAAGGGCCCGGCCGGAACCGATCTGCGCGGCCTCCTGGCCGAGCAGCGGGGGCCACAACGCGAGCTCACCCTGCCGCTGCAGGGCCGTGGCTTCGACGTCGATGCGCCGGATGACGGTCATGTCCTCGAACAGGGCGCACAACTGTTCGTCGGCGATGTCCTGCAACCAGGGATCGAATTCCGGATGGCTGACCCGCTCCCCCGAAGGGGTGATCAGCTGGACAAGCCCCGCGCCCGCTCCGGGACTTTCCACGGGGGTACCCGCGCCGGTGTTACCAGCCGCACCCGGGGCACTTGCGCCGTCCTGGCCCATTCTGTCTGTAGACACGATAGCCGCAACCTCTCACGAAAGTTGACCTGCGGTTCGAGGACTTGTGGTCCCGCTGCCGCCAGCCTCCCGGGCGCCGTTGCCCCGGATACTGTGACCCTACTCACAATGCTCATTGGGTACAACCACCGCGGCAGTCAGTGAGCAAAATGCTCTGTCCGGCTGATTTCCACGGTGCTAACGTTGCGCATTATGCAAGCTCTGGATGGCACTGACACCCGCCTGCTCTCGGCCTTGGCCCAGGATCCGCGACGGACGGTTGTGGCCCTGGCCCAAAAGCTCGGACTGTCCAGGAACACGGTGCAGGCCCGGTTGGCCCAACTGGAGAAAAAGCACGTCTTCCTGTCCTTCGAACGCCGGATCAATCCAGTGTCCCTCGGGTACCCGCTGATGGCCTTTATCTCCGTCCATGTCCAGCAGCAAAAGCTTGCCCAGTTGGCCAAGGACCTGGCTGACGTGCCCGAAATCCTCGAAGGTTACGGACTCACGACTCACGGCTCCGCCGACCTGCTGCTTCGCGTGGTGGCCCTGGACGCGGAGGACCTTTTCCGGATCAACGGAAAGATCCTCGCCTGCGACGGCGTGGACCGCACGGACACGGCCCTGGCCATGGGCGAGCTCATCCCGTTCCGGGTCGAGCCCCTGCTTGAGCGTGGTTCGCAGGGCACCTGACAGTTCCTCTGTGCCTGCCAAAGCATGTGCCAATCCGCGAGCACCGCCCGCCTGGGTGTGCAACGCCATAAAGTACGACGGCGGCCATGCCCGCTATAGGCTGTTGCAAGTTATCCAGGGGTGCCCGCAGAGGTCCCCGCTACCACGCAGTGCAATGCACCCCGCCGGAAAGGCTCCATCTTGGGCAATCCTCAGGAACCGTACCAGCCGCGAGAGCCCGGTTACGCGCCGCAGCAGCCGCCCGTACCCATGCAGCAGCCGACGCTGCGAGGTGGACAGGCCGACCAGGCTCCGGCCGGCGACTACCAGGATTCCGCCGCCTCAGACCAGGCCCCGGACGGCGCCTATCAGGGCCGCGCCAAGCGATATCAGGAAGCGGGTCCGTTCGGCTTGCCCGGCCAGCATCCTCCGGCCAAGGGCCGGCGGAAGCTTTGGATTATCCTCGGCAGCATCGGCGGCGTCCTGCTGCTCGTGATCCTGGGAGTCATCATCCTGGTGAACGTGCTGGGCAGTGCCACCAACCAGGCACGGGGCCTTGCCGACGATTTCACCAAACTGGTCATCGCGGGCGAAAACGCCAAAGCCTATGACGACTACCTGGACCCGGCCCTGTACCAACAGCTGTCCAAGGAAGCCTTCATCACCGGTGTGGAGAGCCTGGAAATGAACGACTCATGCAAGCCGTCCTATAACGACCTCAAAGTGAGCACCGAAAACGGAGTCAAAGCTGCGGACGTGGCCGGCGTCATCACCTGCGACGGCAAGGAAGTGGACCTCGCCTACCGTTTTGAAGGTACGGATGAGCTGAAGATGACCAATATCAAACTCCGGCCCAAGGCCTAGCCACAACAGCACCGGGAACACGAAAAGAGCCTCCGCGCCCGAAGCGCAGAGGCTCTTTTCGTGTTCCGGAACGGTTCAGGCCCCCGGGAGTAGTCCGCATCAGTGGCCAGCCCGGGTCAGTGGTTGACTGCCTTTTCCGCCCCGATCCCCGTCAGCGAGCGGACCTCCATTTCGGCCTGCTTGGAGGTGTCTTCGCGCTTCTTGTCGAGGACAGTCCCGAGCCAACCCAGCAGGAACGCCAGCGGGATGGACACGATGCCGGGATTGCTCAGCGGGAACAACGCGAAGTTGGCATCCTTGATCATGGACGTCGCTCCGCCGGAAACCACCGGCGAGAAAATGATCAGGACAATCGCCGCTCCCAGCCCGCCGTACATGCTCCAGACTGCGCCCTGCGTGGTGAACCGCCGCCAGAACAGGGAGTAGATGATGGTGGGCAGGTTGGCCGAGGCCGCGACGGCGAACGCCAGGGCCACAAGGAACGCCACGTTCTGCCCGTTGGCGAGGATGCCGCCCAGGATCGCGAGGATGCCGATCACCACTACGGTGCGCCGGGCCACCTTAACTTCAGTGTCGGCGTCGGCCTTGCCCTTGGCGATGACGTTGGCGTAGATGTCGTGGGCGAAGGACGCTGCCGCGGTGATGGTCAGGCCGGCCACCACGGCGAGGATGGTGGCGAAGGCCACCGCCGAAATGAAGCCCAGCAGCAGCGGGCCGCCCAGGTGGAAGGCCAGCAGGGGTGCCGCCGAGTTCACTCCGCCCGGGGCAGTCTTGATGGTTTCCGCACCCACCAGGGCGGCCGCACCGTAACCCAGCACCAGAGTGAAGAGGTAGAAGAGTCCGATCAGCCAGATGGACCACACCACGGACTTGCGGGCTTCCTTGGCCGTGGGGACCGTGTAGAAGCGCATCAGTACGTGCGGCAGGGCGGCAGTGCCCAGGACCAGGGCCAGGCCCAGGGACATAAAGTCCAGCTTGGACGTCTCGGTCTTGCCGTACTGGAGTCCCGGATTGAGGACGGCGGGATTGTTGGCCGTCTCTACCGCACCGCCCAGCAGGGCCGAGAGGTTGAAGCCGTAGATGGCCAGAACCCACAGCGTCATGACGGCGGCGCCTGCAATCAGCAGCATGGCTTTGATGATCTGGACCCAGGTGGTGCCCTTCATGCCGCCGATCAGGACGTACATGATCATCAGGGCGCCGACGACGATGATCACCAGGGCTTGTCCGCCCCAGTCACTGATCCCAAGCAGGAGGGAGATCAGGCTTCCGGCGCCGGCCATCTGGGCCAGCAGGTAGAAGAAGCAGACCGCCAGGGTGGAGATGGCGGCGGCGATACGGACCGGCCGTTGCCTGAGCCGGAAGGACAGGACGTCTGCCATGGTGAACTTGCCCGTGTTGCGCAGGAGCTCGGCAACAAGCAGCAGCGCCACGAGCCAGGCCACCAGGAAGCCGATGGAGTACATGAATCCGTCATAGCCGTTGATGGCGATGGCGCCGGTAATGCCCAGGAAGGAGGCTGCCGAGAGGTAGTCCCCGGCGATCGCGGTTCCGTTCTGGGAACCGGTGAAGGAGCGGCCGGCCGCGTAGTAGTCGGCCGCGGTCTTGTTGTTCCGGCTCGCGCGGAAAACAATCACCATGGTGACGGCGACGAAGAGGCCGAAAATTCCCATGTTCAGCAGGGTGGTGTCCTTGAGAGCGGTGACATCCACCGCTGTGGCGATCCCGATCATTTTCCTACACCGCCCATCCGGTTGCCGTGCTTATCAAATTCGTGCCCCTCGATCTCGTCCCGGATCTCCTTGGCGATGGGGTCAAGCCTCTTGTTGGAGTAGTGGACATACCAGCCGGTGATCGCAAACGTCGAAACGAACTGGAGCAGGCCAAGGATCAGGCCGATGTTGATGTTGCCCCAGACCTTCGTGGACATAAAGCCCACCGCGTAGTCCGCCAGGAGGACGTACGCGAAGTACCACAGCAGGAATGCGACTGCCATGGGGAAGACAAAGCTGCGGTGACGCTTGCGCAGTTCCTGGAACTGCCCGGTCGACTGGACCTGTTGAAAGTCCACGGACGCCGCTGCGTCCGGAGTGTGGGCCTCGTTACCCATCGTTCCTCCTCATTGAGACTTGCCTGTGACACACCCGCCGCACATCCCGGACAGGGAATCTGCAAGTGTGACTGCAATCACTTTGCGTTCCGCCATGCATCACATGCCATACCTGTCCCGGCCGCTGTCGCTCAACGGTCGGGATGCTGCGACAAACGGCGCCCGACGCTACGCTGGGCACCATGTTGGACTCCCCCCTCCTGACAGCCGCGGCCGTGGCCGTCATCGCGATGGCGATCGCCGTCGTCGTCGGCGTGGGTCTCAAGGTGCTCCGCTCCTTCCGGGACCTGGGCACGGACGCCGAGCGGGCCACCTACCACACCCTTCATGCGGCATCCCAGGCGGGGCAGCATCTGCGCCGCGGCCTGAACCCGGCCGGGGCGGCCAAAGCCAGCCGGCACCTGCGGACGCTGCTGGGCTGTGAGGCCCTGGCCATCACTGACACCACGGGCGTACTGGCTTGGGACGGCGCGTCCGAGGAGCTGAAACCGCAGGTGATGCGCCTGGCGGAAGGGGTGCTGGCCGGCGGCCGGACGGCGGTTCTTCCGGCCGGAAGCCCTACGGGCGCGGACGGCGCACCGAAGGACGGGACCGGCGGTCCGCTCGCCGCGGTAATTGCGCCGGTGCGGGCGGGCACGCGTGTGGTGGGGGCGGTGGCGGCTTTTGCGCCGTCGGCGGGTGCGGGGCTGGTCCGGGCCACCAGTGAGGTGGCCGACTGGGTGGCCGCCCAGGTGGAACTCGCGGAGCTGGACGCATCCCGGACCCTGCTGATGGAAGCGGAGGTACGGGCCCTCCGCGCGCAGATCAGCCCGCATTTCATCTACAACTCGCTGAACGCCATCGCATCCTTCATCAACACCGATCCCGCCCGTGCCCGCGAACTGGTGGTGGAGTTCGCCGATTTCACCCGCTACTCCTTCCGGCGGCACGGCGACTTCACCACCCTCGCCGAAGAACTGCGCTGCATCGACCGTTATCTGCTCCTGGAACGCGCCCGGTTCGGCGAGCGCGTCCAGGTCAGCCTGCGGGTGGCGCCTGAGGTCCTGAGCACGGTCATCCCCTTCCTCAGCCTGCAGCCGCTGGTGGAAAACGCCGTGCGCCACGGGCTGGAGGCCAAGGAGGGGCCAGGGCATATCAGCATTACCGCGAACGACGCCGGCGCGTTCGCCGAGGTGACGATCGAGGACGACGGCGTGGGCATGGATCCCGCGCAGCTGCAGTCGACGCTGGCCGGCCATACCGACGGAATCCATGTGGGACTGCGGAACGTGGACGCACGCCTCCGCCAGGTCTACGGCAACGACCACGGGCTGGTCATCGACACCGCGCCCGGGGAGGGAACAATGATCACCATGCGCGTGCCGAAGTCCCAGCCCGGCCACGACGCCTGAGCCCGGTGCCCCATGTGTGCCCATCCGGGCGTCATCCGGTGCGCGCGGGCGGACGCTAACCTTGGAGGATGATTAACGTCCTCGTCGTCGATGATGAGCTGCCCGCCGTTGAGGAACTCGCTTTCCTCCTGGGCCGGGACGACCGTATCGGCACCGTCCTGCGCGCCACCTCCGGCAGTGAGGCCCTGCGGGCACTCGCCGCGGGCCAGGTCGACGCCGTTTTCCTGGATATTCACATGCCGGCGGTGTCCGGCCTGGATATTGCCCGCGCCATCAGCGGGAGCCGGAATCCGCCGGCCGTGGTGTTTGTGACCGCCGACGAGGACCACGCCCTGAAGGCGTTCGAACTCGCCGCCGTGGATTACTTGCTCAAGCCGGTCCGGGCCGAACGGCTGGCACGGTCAGTGGGGCGCATCAGTGAACTGCGCGACGGCGGGACGGCACCGGAGATGATCACCGTGGACCAGGGCGGAACCACCAGGATGATCCGGCGGGACGACGTGACGTACGTCCAGGCCCAGGGTGACTATGCGAGGCTGCACACGGCTGATGCGAGTTACCTGATCAGGGTGCCGCTGGCCGATCTTGAGCAGCAGTGGGCGGATGCCGGCTTCATCAGGACCCACCGCTCCTACCTCGTCGCCCTGAAGCACGTGACCTCCATGAAGCTGGCAGCAGACGGGCCCAGCGTCACTGTCGCGGGCGCCGGACTGCCCATCAGCCGACGCCACCTGCCAACGGTCCGGGAAAAGCTGGGGGCCACCCGGATCAGGCCGCAAGCATGAACCGGGTGCGCGTGACTGCTCCGCGCTCCGCGGCCCTCCCCGCCCGGGACAGCCGCGAGGCTGCGCAGGACTCCGAGGTGGGGCAGGTGTTTGTGAGGTCACTGATCCGGTCCCAGTTGCGGCTCGCCCTGGTGGTGGCCGGCGGGTTCCTGCTGATCCTGGGCGCCTTCCCGCTGCTGCTCGCCGTGGTGCCCGGCTTGTCGGAGACCCGGATCGGCGGGATCCCGTTCGACTGGCTCCTCCTGGGCGTTGGGATCTACCCCCTGATCGGGCTCAGTGCCTGGCTGTATGTCCGGACCGCTGCCCGGAACGAGGCGCGGTACAGGGACCTGGCCGGTGACCAGTGAGCAGGCACCAGCCAAGCAGGGAACCAGTAAGCCGGGAATCGATAGGCAGGGACTGGTGACGGCAGCATGAATCCAGGCGTGGCCATAGCTGCGCTCGCCGTGGTCTCCGTGGCCACGGCGGTGATCGGCTTCTACGGGCTGCGGATCTCCCGCACCACGGGCGATTTCTACGTTGCTTCCCGGACCGTCCGGCCCTGGTGGAATGCCTCGGCAATCGGCGGGGAATACCTCTCCGCCGCAAGCTTCCTGGGCGTTGCCGGGCTCATCCTGCTCTCCGGGACGGACGCGCTGTGGTTTCCCGTGGGCTACACCGCCGGCTACCTGATGCTGCTGCTGTTTGTTGCCGCCCCGCTGCGCCGCTCCGGGGCCTACACCATCCCGGACTTCACCGAGGCCAGACTGGACTCTCAGGTAGTACGGAAGGTCACCAGCCTGGTGGTGGTGCTGGTGGGCTGGCTTTACATCGTGCCGCAGCTTCACGGCGCCGCCCTCACCATCCGGATCACCACCGGACTGCCTTCCTGGGTGGGTTCGGTGGCGGTGGTGATCGTGGTGTGCCTGACGGTAGTGGCCGGCGGCATGCGTTCCATCACGTTCGTGCAGGCTTTCCAGTACTGGCTCAAGCTCACCGCCCTGGCCGTTCCCATCCTGTTCATCATCTTTATGTTGGCCGGAAACGGAACACCCGCGCTGTCCCCTCCTGCGGTGAATCCCACCAGCCTGGCCCCTGCCGGGGCCTACCAGAACGTCTCGTTGCTCGTGGCCCTGCTCTTTGGCACCCTCGGACTGCCGCATGTCCTGGTCCGGTTCTACACCAACCCGGACGGGCAATCGGCCCGGCGCACCACGCTGATCGTCCTCGGACTGTTGTCCGTGTTCTACCTGTTTCCCACCGCGTACGGGCTGGTGGCCAGGGTGTTTGCGCCTGGCCTGGCCCGCGCCCACCAGGCCGACGCCATGGTGCTGCTGCTGCCGGGCGAACTCGTCGGCGGTGCGGCCGGGGACCTGCTCTCAGCCCTGGTGGTGGCCGGCGCTTTTGCCGCTTTCCTGTCCACCACCTCCGGCCTGGTGGTGTCCCTGGCCGGGGTCATCAGCCAGGACGTCCTCGGCGGCGAAGTGGGCGGCTTCCGGCTCGCGGCGGTGATCTCCGCCGTCGTACCGCTGGGGTTTGCCTTTATGACCGACTCACTGGCCCTGGCCGGCAGCGTGGGGCTGGTCTTCGCGTTTACTGCCTCCACCGTTTGTCCGGTACTCCTGCTGGGCATCTGGTGGCGGGGGCTTACTGACGCCGGTGCCATCGCCGGAATGGTCACGGGCGGGATCCTCTGTGGCGGCGCGATGATCGCCGGTGCCCTGGTGGGAGCTTCGAACCTTGCGCCCTGGCTGGCCCAGCCGGCTGCGTGGACCGTGCCGGCGGCCTTCGCCGTGATGGTGGTCGTCTCGCGTGCCACTGCGCACAGACTCCCCAAAACCATGGCCCGGGTCATGACGCGGCTGCACACCCCGGAACGGCCGCTGGCCACGGAACGCTGATCCCGCCGTCGGCCGCCTTTTGCTTTTCCCTGCAGTGAACCCTTTTCCCCGCGTTCCTCGCGCTGCTGCCCGCGATGGGAGAGAATTGCGCCATGTCCACCGAGGGCGAAAGCCCGTCCGGCACAGCGGCCGGAATCCCAGCGTCAGTGCGGGCGCAACTGCTGGCCACTGAGCACTGGGGCCTGCTTGCCTCCCGCAGCACCACCCAGAGCGAGGTGCTGACCCGCATCAGCATGTTCCTCACCTTTACCTCAGCCAGCGTGGTGAGCGTGGCACTGGTAGGCCAGGCAACCAAGTTCTCGGAAGCTTTCGTGATGCCTGCCGTGATCGTTCTCTGCATCGACGTGGCCATGGGGTTGCTCACACAGATACGGGTCACGAACGTTGGCCTGGAAGACCTCATGTACGTAACCGCCATGAACCGGCTGCGGGCCGCCTATGTAGATCTGGACCCCGGGGTGGAGCCGTATTTGATGGCGGCTGCCCACGACGACCGCGCCGGAGCCGACCGGACCTATTTCTTTTTCGGAAACCGGAATCCCCGCCTCCACATCGCCGGCAGCAGCATGACGTTTATGATCGCCGTAAACGCGGCCCTGCTGGCCATCCTGTCGGGCTTGCTGATGACGCTCCTTGGCGCAGGGACAGTGGCAGCAGTCATCGTCGGAGCTGTGATCGGGACGGCCTTCCTCACAGGTTGTTCGATTCACGGCTACCTGACCTACATGGAACTCTGGCGCAATTTCACGCCGCTCTCCCCCACGCCGCCCGATAAAGACTGATCGGGGTTAGACGATATGAAGTGGGGCGCGTTGCTTGGATGACTGCCCGTCCGGGCCCGGCCATTGTCGCCGGGGCGGTCCGGCCAGCGCCGGCTTGACCGGATCAGTTGCCTCTGGTGGAGCGGCGGCGCTGCCGGGCCTGCAACCCTGGCGGAATGTCCTTTGTCCGGACGGGCCGGGGCCTTCTGTGTCACAGGTCCCGTGGGTTACCACTAACGGCGCCCTTTGGGCCTGACGGCTCATCGGGGGTGCAATGGTAGTGCCACATGTGAAGCTTGGGAGGTCCCGGCTATGTTTGAGCATACTTTCATCGGGCTGGATGTTCACGCGGTAAACATCGTGGGCCATGCACTGAGCCCGGCCACCGGCGAAATCAGCACCCACACCATGGCCTCTGAGCCGCCTATGGTTTTGGAATGGGTCCACCGGTTCGAGCCGCCCGTCAAGGTCGTTTACGAATCGGGCCCGACCGGGTTCGTCCTTGCCCGGTACCTTCGCGCAGCAGGCATCAACTGTGTAGTCGCGGCGGCCTCGAAACTGTTGCGGGCTCCCGGCGACCGGGTCAAAACCGACCGGCGGGACGCCAGGGTGTTGGCCGAGATGCTCGCGGTCGGCTCCATTACCGAGGTGCGGATTCCGGACCCGGACGAAGAAGCGCTCCGGGATCTGTCCCGGCTGCGCTCGGGCACGGCTAAGGACCTCGCGCACGCCCGTCAGCACGTCAACGCCATCCTGCTGCGTCACGGCATCCGCTACCCCAACGACACCCGATGGACGAAGGAACACAGCCTATGGCTGCATCGCCAACGCTTTGAGCAACCGGCACTGCAGTTCACCTACGAAGCAGATGTGGAGCAGGCCGAACTGCTCGCCGGGCACCTTGCCCGGATCGACAAACACGTCGCAGCCACCGCAAGGGCATGCCGCTACGGCCCGGTCATCGACGCATTGATGTGCATGCGCGGAATCCAGATCACGACCGCGTTCGGGCTGGCCGTGGAAATCGGGGACTGGACGCGCTTCACCGGCTCGTCCATCGGCTCTTACCTCGGGCTCGTGCCCAGCGAGAACTCCTCGGGCCAGTCCCGGCACTTGGGCGCGATCACGAAGGCCGGGAACACCTACGCCCGCAAGCTCCTCATCGAGGCCGCTTGGCAACACCGGCGCCCCTACTCCCGGCCCGGGGAACGGCTGCTGCGCCAACTCGATCTCGTCGCGCCGGCAACCCGGATCCGCGCCCTGGAAGGAAACCACCGCCTCCACCACAAATGGGAAGTTTTCGATGAACGCCACAAAACGTCCGTCAAAGCCAACACCGCGATCGCCCGCGAGCTCGCGGGCTGGTGCTGGTCACTGGCCGCACCGCTCCAGCGAGGAGAAAGCATGACCGCGGCCTAACCCCCGAACGTGCCCCTCGAACGTGGTGGGAAGTGACGTGGCAGCACGCGGAGCTAACCCGGGACTCGACTATGAGCAGACGGATCACCCCCGTCGACGCTCGACCTTAGACACCGATCAACGCTCCAGCCGAACATCGTCATGCGGTAGCCAACCCGCGCATATCAGTCTGACACTGCCGTCGACAACGACTCGCCAGCACTACCCCCGCCACACCCGACCGGCACACGATGAGCGGCCCCCCGGAACAAACCCAGGAGCCGCTCATCTATGCCCTCTTGACACCAGAACCTACATATCAGTCGATGGCCGCCATCAGTTCGACCACCCGGTCCAGGAAAGCGTCCACCTGGGCTTCCTCATATCCATCCTGGCCAGCTGCGGGACGGAAGACGGCCCGGCGGACATTGTCCACGCTGAGCGGCTTGTCCTGTTCAAGGTACGCGACAAGTTCGCGGCACAGCCGGTCCACGTCCGCGGTGTTGTAGCTGCGGGCCCTCTTCTTCGCGGGCCGGCGGAACCGCTCACCGTCGGGGCGGTGCAGCCTGCCGCGGAGGATGCCGGACAGGTTTCCGATTTCCCGCAGCCATGCCTCCTCGCCCCGCGCAGCGATCAGCTCGTCCCGTTCGCGGCGGGCGAAGGCGTCCTCGAGGCGGTCCAGTGCCGCATCCACTACGGCGGCGGAGTAGCCGCCCTTGACCGGATCAAAGGAGACGGCCCGGACATCCGAGCTGTTGATGGGGTGCGCCGCGGCTTCGGGGGTTTCAAGGGAAACCCGGGCACGCTGCAGAAACTGGTCCACCTGTTTGGCGTTGTAGCCATATTCGCTGCGCTGTACGCGCTCAAAGGACGCAGGGATCTGCCGATGAATGTCCAATGCCACTTTGATTCCTTCGATGCTCTTTCAGCCGTATCGGTTCTGCCCCAGTCTAGGGGCGCCGGGATCCGGCAAGGATTTGTGTCAGGCCGCGTCCGTGTCAGGCTCCGGCGAGCAGCCCGTACAGGACGAATACCACCGGGGAGGCGAACACAATGGAATCAAGTCGGTCCATGACGCCGCCGTGCCCGGGCAGGATGCTGCTCATGTCCTTGACACCGAGTTCGCGTTTCACCATAGATTCGGCGAGGTCCCCCGCAGTGGCGGCCGTTACCGTTCCTACCGCAAGGATGATCCCCACCCACCAGGGCTTGTCCAGCACAAAAAGGCTGGCCAGGACGCCGATCAGCATGGCCCCCGCCACCGAGCCGGCGAACCCTTCCCAGGATTTCTTCGGGCTGATCTTCGGGGCCATGGGATGCTTGCCCAGGGACGCGCCCACCAGGTAGCCGAAGGTGTCGTTGGACACCACCAGCAGCAGCATCACCGCCACCTGCCACGCGCCGTCGGGAATGGTCCCGCCCGGCCAGAGCCCCAGCGGGGTGGCGGCTCCCGAGGCATGCAGCGGAAGCGCGGCGAAACTGATGAAGAACGGCACCCAACCCAGGGTGAACACACCGGCGAAGATGCTGTTGGCGGAGCCGGCCGCGCTTTCAACAGACCGCCACAGCAGGACGGCCACAGAGCTCAGCAGCATGGCAAAGAGCAGGCTTTCAATGCCGCCGAGGTAGGCGCAGAACGGCATGGCAACCGTACCCGTCATCACCGGCACGATGGGCATCCTGGTGCCGTTCGCTTCCAGGGCACGGTAGATTTCCCACACCCCGAAGACGGCGAATGCAGTGGTGACCGCCACGAACCCCAGCGGGAGGAACAGCAGTCCGCCCAGCACGGCGAACAGCATGGCCAGGCCCACCCCCACCGCGGCCGGCAGGTTCCGCCCGGCCTTTGGTGTTGGGTTGCTCCTGGGCTGCTTCCCCCTTGTGCGCGCCCGTTGTGCGGGGGCCTGCTCTGCCTGGCCCATCAGACTTCGAGCAGCTCTGCTTCCTTGCGCTTAAGCAGCTCGTCGATGCCGTCCACGTGCGCCTTGGTCAGGCCATCCAGTTCCTTTTCGGCCCGGGTGCCCTCGTCCTCGCCGGCCTCGCCGTCCTTGACCAGCCGGTCCAGGGTTTCCTTGGCCTTGCGGCGGATGTTGCGGATGGAAACCTTGGCGTCCTCGCCCTTGGTCTTGACGATCTTGACGTATTCCTTGCGGCGTTCCTTGGTCAGCTCCGGGATGGTGATCCGGATGACGTTGCCGTCGTTGGACGGGTTGGCGCCGACCTCGGAGTCGCTGAGCGCACGCTCGATGTCCCGCAGCGCGGTCTTGTCGAACGGGGTGATCAGGATGGTACGGGCGTCCGGGATGGCGAACGACGCGAGCTGCTGCAGCGGCGTGGGGGAACCGTAGTAGTCCACCAGGACCTTGTTGTAGAGGCCCGGGTTTGCCCGGCCGGTACGGATGGCAGCGAAGTCTTCCTTGGCTACTTCGACAGCCTTGTCCATCTTTTCTTCGGCTTCGAGCAAGGTTTCTTCTATCACGGTCTCTCCTGACGATTCTGGTGCAGTCCGGGGCGCCGGCTCCGTGCACATGGTTCTCGGTTGCTGTTTCCGTCCCCGGTCCCGGAAGGCAGGGGGCGGAACTGTCCTGAAAACATCCTAGCCGCAGCTAGGCGGTGACCAGCGTGCCGAGCTTTTCGCCCAGGATGGCGCGGGTGACGTTTCCTTCACCCTCCATGCCAAAGACCACCATGGAGAGGTTGTTGTCCTTGCACATGGTCATGGCCGTCTGGTCCATCACGCGGATGTCGCGGCGGAGCGCGTCGTCGTAGCTGAGGGTCTCAAGGCGCTCGGCGGTGGGGTCCTTCTTGGGGTCGGCCGTGTACACGGCGTCCACGCCGCTCTTGGCCATCAGGACGACGTCGGCATGGACTTCGAGTGCACGCTGGGCGGCTACGGTGTCGGTGGAGAAGTAGGGCAGCCCGGCCCCTGCACCGAAGATGACCACGCGGCCTTTTTCCATATGCCGGATGGCACGGCGCGGAATGTAGGCTTCGGCCACCTGTCCCATGGTGATGGCGCTCTGGACCCGGGTTTCGACGCCGGCCTGCTCCAGGAAGTCCTGCAGTGCCAGGCAGTTCATCACAGTTCCGAGCATGCCCATGTAGTCGGCCCGGGAGCGGTCCATGCCGCTCTGGGACAGTTCGGCGCCGCGGAAGAAGTTGCCGCCGCCAACCACGATGGCCACTTCCACCTCAGGGACTGCTGCGGCGATCTGCTTGGCGACGTCGCGGACGGTTTCCGGGTCAACGCCCAGCTTCCCGCCGCCGAAAACCTCGCCGGAGAGCTTCAGGAGGACGCGGCGCCGACTTTTCTCTGGCTGCATTACAGTGTTGACGGCTTCCATGATGCCTTCCGGTTGGGGGTCTGAAAAAAGGTTATCGTGCTGGGGCCGATGCTTGGAACCGGCCCGTGGCATGCAACCGGGTGCATGCAAAGCCGGTGCATGCAAAAGGGGCGGCCACCGAAGTGGCCACCCCCTCACAGTTTCGACTAGGAGCCGACGCGGAAGCGCGCGAAAGCGGTTCCCTTGACACCGGCCTCTTCGAGGACCTGTGCCACGGACTTCTTCGCGTCCTTGGCGAATGCCTGGTCAACCAGGACCTCACCCTTGTAGAAGCCCGTCACGCGGCCTTCCACAATCTTGGTGAGTGCAGCTTCGGGCTTGCCCTCGGCCTTGGCGGTCTCTTCGGCGATACGGCGCTCGGACTCGACCAGGTCCGACGGAACGTCTTCGCGGGTCAGGTAGTTCGGAGCCATGGCGGCGATGTGGACGGCGACGTCGTGTGCTGCGGTGGCAGCGGCTTCGCCTTCACCCTCAACAGCGAACAGCACGCCAACCTGGGCCGGCAGGTCCTTGGAGGTCTTGTGCAGGTAAGCGTCAACCGTGCCACCCTCGATGCGGGAGATCCGGCGGACAACAACCTTTTCGCCCAGGATTGCGCCCTCTTCGACGACGACCTCGGAGAGCGGCTTGCCGTCAACTTCGGTGGCGAGCAGGGTCTCAAGATCGGCGGCACCGGACTCAACGGCGATGGCGAGGACCTTGTCCGCCAGCTGGATGAACTTGTCAGCCTTGGCAACGAAGTCGGTTTCGCAGTTGACCTCGATCATGACGCCGACGCCGTTGCTGACCTTGGCGGCCACGAGGCCTTCAGCGGTGGAGCGGCCTTCACGCTTGGTAGCGCCCTTGAGGCCCTTGATGCGGATGATTTCGATGGCCTTCTCGGCGTCACCGTTGGCTTCGTCAAGAGCCTTCTTGACGTCCATCATGCCGGCGCCGGTGCGCTCGCGCAGGGCCTTGATGTCCGCGGCAGTGTAGTTCGCCATGTGAACCCCTCTGTCTAGAAATTTGATGTGGTGTACGGACCGACAGGACGGCAGCCCACCAAAGTGGGCGGCCATCCTGTCAGCAGCTCCGGCTGCGGGCAGCGCGGAGAATCCGGATTTACTTGTGCTACTTGGCGTCTTCGGCGGGAGCCTCGGCAGCAGCCGGGGCTTCCTCGGCGGCCGGAGCAGCTTCTTCGGCAGCCGGAGCAGCTTCTTCGGCAGCCGGAGCAGCTTCTTCAGCGGCCGGGGCAGCGGCGGCTTCTTCAGCCTTGCTGCCTTCAAGGAGCTCGCGCTCCCACTCGGCCAGCGGCTCTTCCGGAGCCTCAGTGGCGCCCGTGCCGCGGTTGTTGCGGGCGATGAGGCCCTCAGCAACGGCGTCGGCAACAACGCGGGTCAGGAGGTTCACGGAGCGGATGGCGTCATCGTTGCCCGGGATCGGGAAGTCGACCTCGTCCGGATCGCAGTTGGTGTCCAGGATGGCCACAACCGGGATGTTCAGCTTCTTGGCTTCATCAACGGCGAGGTGTTCCTTCTTGGTGTCCACGATCCAGAGCACGGACGGTGCCTTGGTCAGGTTGCGGATACCGCCGAGGTTGGACTCGAGCTTGGTGAGTTCACGCCTAAGGAGCAGGAGCTCCTTCTTGGTGTAAGCGGAGCCGGCGACGTCGTCGAAGTCGATCTCTTCGAGTTCCTTCATGCGCTGGATGCGCTTGGCGACGGTCTGGAAGTTGGTCAGCATACCGCCGAGCCAACGCTGGTTCACGTACGGCTGGCCCACGCGGGTTGCCTGCTCGGCAATTGCTTCCTGGGCCTGCTTCTTGGTACCGACGAAGAGTACGGTGCCGCCGTGTGCAACGGTGGCCTTCACGAACTCGTAGGCGCGGTCGATGTAGGACAGCGACTGCTGAAGGTCGATGATGTAGATGCCGTTGCGCTCCGTGAAGATGAAGCGCTTCATCTTCGGGTTCCAACGACGGGTCTGGTGTCCAAAGTGGACGCCGCTGTCAAGCAGCTGGCGCATAGTTACGACGGGCATGCCGACGCTCCTTCCGGCAGGTCATTCATGAGAAACCCCTGGGGCTTCTTACCCTGCCAATAGTTGACGGTTGATTAGCGTGGCCCGGGCGGGCCGTGCTCCTGGCGTCCATCGCGCTTCTCATCAGGACCGTGGTCCTGACCGCAAGAAGCCCGATCCTCGTGGAGAGCTGGACACGCGTAGTCAGCCACTGCTCCCCCACACTCCTGAATGAGATGTGCCGACGCAGGCCGGACAGGGGCATATACCGTTGGGAAAAACCTTTGGGTAGCCGCTGGACGGAAAGCGTTGAGGGCGCAGCAAACTGCTCCATCAAGTGTACTACAGGCACCCGCAGGCGGAGGACATGTGCGGGACATGCACGACGGCGGCACCGCGCCTTATCCACATAGGGGAAGCTGCCCCTGCCGGCAGCTTTTCAACCGGCGCAGACTGGGCACATGAAACCACCGGCACTGCTTGCGGCCCTGCTCCTGCTGCCCGCATCCCTGGCCCCTAGCGGGGAGGTACTGACGCCCGGGCCCGGAGCTTTCATTGCGGCCTCTTCCACTGCAGTGCCTGGCACTGTTACGCCTGGCACTGTTACGCCTGGGACTTCAGCGGTGGCGGCGCCCTCGTGGCGGTGGCCGCTCACCCCGCGACCGGCCGTGCTGCGGGCTTTTGATCCACCGCCCAAGCCCTGGCTCAGCGGCCACCGCGGCGTGGACCTGGAAGCAGCATCCGACGGCGTACAGGTCACCTCGCCGGCGACGGGCACCGTCAGCTTTGTGGGCGTGGTGGTGGACCGGCCGGTGATCACCATCGACCATGGCAATGGGCTGCGCAGCAGCTTTGAACCGGTGGAGAGTACGTTGGCCGCAGGAAGTGTGGTGGCTGCCGGGCAGCCGATCGGGACGCTCCTTGCCGGCCACTGCGCTGCCGCGTCCTGCGTCCACTGGGGTGTCCGGCGCGGTGACGACTACGTCAATCCCCTGCAGTTTGTGATGGACCTGCGGCCATCCATCCTGCTGCCACTGGGCTGAGCCATCGATATATCAGCCGAATGCCGGCGATACCGCTCAGACGATGGCGGAGATCCCGGTGATCGCCCGCCCGGTTACCAATGTGTTGATCTCGTGGGTGCCTTCGTAGGAGTAGATGGCTTCGGCGTCGGCGAAGATCTTTGCCATCTCGAAGTCGGTCACGATGCCGTTGCCGCCCAGAAGGTTCCGCCCGATGGCCACGCTTTCACGCATCCTGGCTGTGGTGAAGGCCTTGGCCAGAGCGGACTGCTCGTCCTTGGCCTCACCGGCGTCCTCCAGTTGCGACAGCCGCACCATCATGCCCATTGAGCTGACGGAGTTGCCCAGCATCTGCACCAGCTGGCTCTGGACCAGTTGGAATGAGGCCAGTGGCCGGCCGAACTGCCGGCGCTCCACGGCATAGCGGCGTGCGACGTCGAAGGCGGCAAGCTGCTGGCCCACGGCCTGCCAGGCGACGCCGAGGCGGGTGACTTTAAGGACTTTGTTGACGTCGCGGAAGCTGTTGGCGTGGGCGAGTTTGAAGAAGTCAGGTACCACCACGTTGTCCAGGGTGATGTCGGCGTTCTGGACTGTCCGGAGGGCGATCTTGTTCTCGATCTTCGCCGCACTGAAGCCCTCCAGCGTGGTGTCCACCAGGAAGCCCTTGACCTTATTGTCTTCGACATCGCGAGCATAGATGACCACCCAGTCGGAGAAAGTGGCGTTGCCAATCCAGCGCTTGGCGCCGTTGAGGATCCATGAGTCACCCTCGCGCCGGGCGGTGGTGCGCGTCCCGCCGGCAACGTCCGATCCGCCGAGGGGTTCCGTCAGGCCGAATGCCCCGATTTTTTTCAGCGCGTAGATGTCAGGGAGCCAGGCGTCCTTTTGTTCCTGGGAGGCGAGCGCCTCGATGGAACCGGTGAAGAGTCCGTCGTGCACACCCATAAAGGTGGAGATGGACGCGTCGGCGCGGGTCACCTCGGCGTGCATCAGGCCGGCGAAGAGGTTTGAGTGGCCCTGCCGCCGGACCGGACTGACGAGGTCGATGTCCGCAAGCTTAGGAATCAGATCCATGGGGAATTCACCCCGGTTCCAGCAATCCACCGCGATGGGCCGCACCTCACGGGCCAGGAAGTCCCGGATCTCCGCCAGCCGGTCCTGCTCCTTGGCACTGAGCATCTGCTCGAAGGCATAGAAGTCGCCGTCAGGGTAGGGCAAGTTGAGGCCGGCAGCGGAAGTGGACATGAATACCTCGCAAGTGATCAGCGGTGACCGGGGCTCGCGGAATGAGCACGGTAAGTTACTGCTCAGTAACATACCGCATCTCGGGATTGTATGAAAGGGAAGGTTGAAGGACTGCCCCGGCGCTCCGGACGCCCCATCACCTCCTGCAGCTCTCCCTGCGACGCCCCATCACCTCCTGCAGCTTTTAGGACAACGCCCTATCAGTTCCTGCGCGGTTCGACGGCGGAACTGCCGCAGCAGGCCGCGCCGGAGAGTACCTCCGGGAGATTCCGAAGAATGATGATGCGACCCCCAATCCGGTGCAGGACGTAACGGACCGATCCCCCATGCAGGACGTGATGGAGCGTTCCCCAAATCGTCGCGGGACGTGATGGAGCGTTCCCCAAATCGTCGCGGGACGTGATGGAGCGTTCCCCAAATCGTCGCGGGACGTGATGGAGCGCTCCCCAAATCGTTGCAGGACGTGATGGAGCGTTCCCCAATCCGGTGCAGGACGTGATGGAGCGTTCCCCAAATCGTCTCTGCAACCGAAAAAACCGCGGCCGGCAATGGACGCCGGCCGCGGTTTCCGCGTTGTTGTAGGGCTACTCGGACTTGAACCGAGGACCTTAGGATTATGAGTCCCGCGCTCTAACCAGCTGAGCTATAGCCCCCAAGCCCTGGCCGGCCTCCTCAAAACGGGAGATGCCTGCAGGGCAAAATTACTCTAGCAAACCCGGGAAAGCATTCAGACCACTTTGTCTTCGAAGCCTGCGCCCCGGTACAGGTCCTCGAAGGTCTGCAGGGTGCCTTGGATGCTGTGCGGTTCCACCATCTGCCGGCTGGCCTGGCCCATAACCGCCCGCTGGTCGGCGGGCAGCTCCAGGATCAGGGTGATCTTTTTGGCCAGGTCATCGCTGTCGCCGGGGGTGAACAGGTATCCGTTGTCGCCGTCGCGCACCAGGTGCGGCAAGGCCATGGCGTCTGCGAGTACAACCGGGGTGGACGCTGACATCGCCTCGAGGGTAACCAGCGACTGGAGTTCGGCGGTGCCGGGCATGCAGAAGAGGTCAGCCCGGATGTAGGCCTTCCGCAGTTCCTCGTCGCTGGCGAGGCCCAGGAACTTCACCCGGTCCCCCAGTCCGAGCCGCTGCACGAGGTTTTCGAGGCCGGACCGGACCTCGCCGCCACCTACGATTTCCAGGTGCACCTTCAGCTCGGGGGGCGTCTTGCTCACGGCCTCGATCAGCACGTCCACGTGCTTTTCCTCCGCCAGGCGGCCCACGAACAACACGGTGGGGTGCGCATGCGGCTCGATCTGCTCTCCGGGCTCCAGCTCGTAGGCCGCGGAGTCGATGCCGTTGGACAGCGGAAGGACTTTGCGAAGGAAGGCGTGCTGGTGCATGGCTTTGGCCGCCAGCGGGGTGGGGGTGGTGACCACATCCGCCTGGCCCATGACCTTGCCCATGTCCTTCCAGGAGATGCGCCCGATGATGTTCTTGAACCACTGGGGAAACGGAAGGAACGGGTTGAGGTTTTCCGGCATGAAGTGGTTGGTGGCAACAACGCGGATGCCTCGCCGGACAGCCTCGTAGAGAACGTGCTCGCCGATCATGTAGTGGCTCTGGATGTGCACCACGTCGGGCTGGACGCGGTCGAAGAGGAGGCTGATTTCCTTCTTGATTTCCCAGGGGAGGCAGATCCGGAAGTACTCATGCGTGGGGACGCCGTGGGAGCGGAGCCGGTGGACGGTTGCTTCTGACCGGAACTCTGTGAAGCTCTTCCCGTTGTCGGCACGGCAGGCCAGCACGTGCACGTTGTGGCCGCGGCCGGTCATTCCCTTCGCCAGGCGGTAGCCGAACTGGGCTGCACCGTTGATATGCGGCGGGTAGGTGTCCGCCGCTATCAGGACGGTCAGGGGTTGCTGGTCTGCTGGCGTGGTCACGTGGAGGGCTCCTGATGGTCACGGTGCGGACAGCGGGTACTGACAGCACGGCCGGCCGCGGCTGGCGCCGGGGCCTCGTGTATTTGCTGGCTGGAAGGGACTGGCTCGAAGGGTGTGGCTGGAACGGATTACAGGGACGGCTTGCCCGCGGCCCGTCGCGCGTCCTTCTTGCGCTTGGTGACCTCGGGATGGTGCCTGGAAAGGGCGATTACCCCCACGATAGCAAGGGATGCGGCGGTTCCCATGGCAATGGCCATCACGGCTTGCACATCCGGCCGGAGTTCTCCGAGGATGGTGATGCCGATGGCGATGCCCACGATGGGATCAATCACCGTAAGCCCTGCGATCACCAGGTCCGGCGGACCGGTGGAGTAGGCGCTTTGGACAAACCACGATCCGAGGCCGCCCGCGGCGATGATGGCCAGCACCGAGTACCACTGCACGTTCAGCAGGAACAGGCCGTTGGGGTCCAGCAGGTGCTTGCCGATGATCCGGGTCAGCACGGCTACGAAACCAAAAAGGACGCCGGCGCCGAGGATGTAGACGAATGCGTTCAGCCGGTGCTTGAACATCACGGCAAGGGTGCCGAAGAGTCCGACGGCGAGGGCCAGCAGCAGCACGATGGTGAGCTCGGCATCGAGGCCTACGTGATGGTTCTCCTGGGTCACGTTAACCGCCAGGAGCACAAAAAGGGCGGAGCCCGTGACGCACGCTGCGATGGCCACGACGGTGGCCCGGTTGATGGTGAGGTCCTGGTCCCTCGCGTTGACGATGGTGGTGATGACCAGCGCGATGGCCCCGATGGGCTGGACAACGGTGAGCGGGGCTGAGACGAGGGCCACCGCGTTCATCGCCATCCCGGCGCACAGCAGCAGGAGGCCGAACACCCAGCGGGGGTTCCTCAGCAGGCGGAGGAACCCGTTCGAACTCAGCGCCAGGCCGCCGGTGTCGGCCTTGACCGCACTCCCCTGGCGCTGCGCTCCGAAGGCCAGGCAGCAAGCACCCAGCACCGCAAGCACAACGGCGAGCCAGACCATCAGGTGGTCCCGCCGTCGTCATGAAGCCTTCTGCCCTTGCGCAGGATGGCCCAGAAGTAGTTGTAGGCGGCGATCCAATGGCCGAGCAGTCCAAGGCCCAGCACGATCCATGCCGCGACAAAGAGTTCATCGGACAACCCCGTGTCCAGCCGCGAGAGGACCAGCAGCGGAGTCCCGAGAAGCAGCAGGCCGGTGCGGACCTTGCCCACAACACTGACCGGAAGATCCGGGTGGCCGCCGAAGAAGGACAGTGTCAGGGCCAGCAGGATGGCGTCCGGGATGACCAGCGCGGCAAGGTACAGCCAGTGCACGACGCCGGCAATCACCAGTGTGACGGCGACGGCGATCAGCGCCAGGCGGTCGGCGATGGGATCCAGGACGCGGCCGAGCTTGGAGGCCTGGTCGAAGCGGCGGGCCACGTACCCGTCAATCCAGTCAGTGCCGGCCATGACCGCGAGAACCACCACGCCTGCGGCGTACTGTTTCTGCCCCAGGACAAGCCAAATGAACAGCGGTACGCCCATAAACCGCACCACGGTGAGCAGGTTGGGGATGGTGAAGACGCGGTCGTGGTCCACGTGGGGGCGGCCGGGACGGGAGCCGGCACCGATGAATTTCATCCCGTCCCCTTTCCCTTCCTGCTGCGCTCCGGCGTGGATTATCGATTTTGTGCCTGTGTACTGCCTCCGGCCGCCGGAGGCAGCCCCGTTATGTACTAGTACGTCCGAAGGAGCTTGCGGACCAGCACTACGAAGACGGTGCCGGCGGCTGCGAGAGCGGCCAGCGGTTTCCACCGGTTGCCCAGCCCGCCGGTGGATTCAGACAGAGCGGCCAGCCGGCGTGCAGCGAGGTCTTTGCTCCGGCCGGCAATAAGCTGCCCCTCGCGCAGCTTGCCCTGCGCGGCACCCAGCAGGAACCGGGCCTGGGTCTTGACGTCGAGCTCATCACCGAGGTCGTCGCGGACCTCGGTGATGTGGTGGCGGCGCTGGCTGAGGCGGCGGGCAAGTTCCGGCTCGGAGGCCTGCGGGAATTCCTTGTTGTGCTCCTCGGCCTTGGCTTCCTTTTCAGCCTTAGCCTTGGCAGCTGCCTCCGCCTTGGCGGCCTTGGCAGCTTTTGCCTCAGGGCTCTGGGGATCCAGAACCGCAGGGTTGAAGGCCGACCCCTCCTTGGCAACGCCGATGTCGTGCTTGATGCCGCGGATGGTCTCCTCCGGCAGCAGCGGCATGGCCTTCTTGAACCTGTTGACGCCGATCAGGCCGCCAATCAGTGCAATGAGCAGGAACGCCGCGGAGACGATCAGGGCGGCCAGCCATGCGGGCATGATGGTGGCGAGGCCCATGATGGCGGCCACGATCAGCCCCACCACCAGGAAGAGGACGAAGATCAGGGCGACAGCGAGGAAGGCAGCGGCAACTCCGACCTGGACACCTTTGCGCTTAAGCTCGATCTTTGCGAAGGCGATCTCGTCGTTCAGCTGGCGGGGTGCCAGCCGGAAAAGAAGTTTAAGCGTCCCGGGCAGTGCAGCGATGCGCACTCCCTGGCTGGTCCGCCCGCTGTGACGTCCGCTCATCGGTCCCGCCTTACTGTTCATGGTGGATTCGGCTTCCATGTGCTGCGGGAAAGTGCAGCTGCACCGTCCCCGCCCCCAAAACTATCATTCAGGTTCAGGGCCAACTTCGGGGCTTGCCGGACGGCGTGGACTACAACGCTGCAAAAACCGCTGGCCCGGGCCTAGGATTGATCTCCGTGACCATTCCCAGCAATCCGGGCGATCTGTTGAGCCGCCGCCGCAAACTTCTGTACATTCTCCTTCTCGGCGCCCTGACTGCCCTGGGTCCATTCACGATCGACCTTTACCTTCCTGCCTTCCCGGCCCTGGAGGCCAGCCTGGGCGTCACCGAAGCCCAGGTCCAGCTGACCCTGGCCGGGACCACGGTGGGGTTTGCCCTCGGCCAGCTGGTGGTGGGGCCGTTCAGCGACAAAGTGGGCCGGCGGATGCCGCTGATCCTGGCTACGGGGGTGCACATTGCAGCATCGGTGGGCGCCGCGCTGTCCACGGACATCACCACCCTCGGAATCTTCCGCGTGCTGATGGGTGTGGGCGCTGCAGGCGGCGGTGTGGTGGCCATGGCAATGGTGCGGGACTTGTTTTCGGGGTATGCCATGGTCAAGATGTTTTCCCGGATGTCCCTGGTCAATGGACTGGCACCCATCCTGGCCCCCGTCATCGGTTCACAGCTGCTCCTGGTGATGCCGTGGCCGGGGATCTTCGTGTTTCTTGCCTGCTACGGAACCGTGGTCATCGTCGCTGCCCTGTTCCTGGTACGCGAGACGCTGCCGCCGGAAAAGCGTTCGCAGAACGGCGGCATGACCGCCCGGCAGCGCTACGGGGTCCTTTTCAGCGACCGGATCTTTGTTGGCCTGCTGATGGTGGCCGGCCTGAACTTCGGCGGCCTGTTCACCTACCTTTCAGCCTCGCCGTTCCTGTTCCAGGACGTCTTCGGCTTTTCCGCGCAGGAGTACGGCCTGCTCTTCGGCATCAACTCCCTCGGCATCGTCGCGGGAATCCAGACCAGTTCCCGGCTCATCCGGCGGGTGCCGCCGCAGTGGATCCTTGCCGGCGCCACGGCCTGGACGTTCATGATGGCACTGCTGATCGTGGTGTTCGACCAGCTGGGGTTCGGCCTCTGGGGCGTCCTGGTTCCGTTGTGGTTCTACATCATGGGTACGGGCTTTATGTTCCCGTGCGTCCAGGTCCTAGCCCTGGCCGGCCATTCAGCCCAGGCCGGCACGGCGGCCTCCCTGCTCGGGTTCTCGACCTTCATGATGGCGGGGATCATCTCCCCCGTGGTCGGGTGGCTGGGCATCACCAGCGCAGCTCCCATGGGTGCCGTCCAAGCCGCCTGCATCCTGCTGGCCATCGCGGCCCTGTGGCTTGTGGTCCGGCCCCGGACTGTCCCGTCCATCCACTGACGTGGATCCACTGACGGCCGCTCCAGTGACTGTCGATCCATTGGCCTCCCGCTGATGCCGAAGGACCCTGCCAGGCGCAAGCCGCACCGAAACCCCCGGGGACTCTTCCTCGGGGCGGTGCTGGGCGCCGTCGTGGGCTATTTCGCGGGGCGGGCACTGGGCAATCCCGCCATGGGGATTGTGCTGGGCATGCTGGCCGGCTCCGCGTTGCTGTACCGGGTCAACCCTGGCCCCTGGAACCGACACTGAACCTTTTTCAGGTCAGGGTGCCGGATGCCGCGCCGTCTGCCGCTGGATGCCCCTCCCGCGATAAAATGTTGTTCATGCCCAGCTGGCAGGATCAACCACAGCTCCCGGCCGCGTGGCAACGGTGCGATACCGGGATCCTGCCACTGTGGTGGGAGCGGTTGTGTGCCCAGAGCGGCGAACAGTCAGCGGCCCTTTATGCGGCAGGGCTGTTCACTGAGGACCGCCGCCGGCCGATTGCCCAGTGGTACAACCCCGCCTTCAAGGCAGCGCTCCTCGTGGCCCCTGAGGCCTCCCCCGAGTGGCCCGTGCAGCGGTTCGGCATCTTCTACGCGCCGCCGGAAACAGGATTCGTCCGCGTCCATTCGGCACCCCATGAATGGAACCCGCGCCAGCCGCGGAAGTCACCCACCGAAAAAGAGGCCTTCCTGGCCGCCATCGCGGAGGCAGAGCGTTTCCTGCAGGTGGAAATGGACTTTGTGTGACAGAAAAATCCCCGTTCCTGCCCAAGGCAGGAACGGGGATTTTTTGTGTGGCTCCTCCTGCTGGACTTGAACCAGCAACCCTTCGATTAACAGTCGAATGCTCTGCCAATTGAGCTAAGGAGGAATGAAGCAGGTATGACATTAGCAAAGGATCCGCACCAAAGTGAAATCGGCGGGTTTGCGGGCTGGATGACTGCTCCGGGGCATAAAAAATCCCCGTTCCGGTGGCCCGGAACGGGGATTGTGCGCTCCTCCTGCTGGACTTGAACCAGCAACCCTTCGATTAACAGTCGAATGCTCTGCCAATTGAGCTAAGGAGGAATGAAGCGGGTATTAGCCTAGCAAACACCCCGGCTGGAAACGAAATCGGGGCCGCCGCCGCAGTGTGCGGGAGCCTGCTACGCCTCCGCCCGCAGGGCGCGGCGTTCCATTTCGAGCATCATCAGCTCCCGGTTGAGCCGCTGATAGGTCTCCGGGTCCGCCGCAGGGTCCAGCCGCTGCAGCTGGCCCATCTTGTCGGCCTTGACCCGGGTGATCTGCAGCTCGAACAGCCTCGCCAGGATGTCCCGGCAGTACTTCTGCACCGCTTCCTCCGTGCTGGCAGGGAGCGGCACCACGGCCAGTTCGGAGACCAGGGGCCGCAGCGGTTCCGGAACTTCGTGCATCACGTGCTCCACCCAGCGCACGGGGTCGGCGGTGAGGGCCGGGCCGGTGGCACGCATCGCATCGTGGACAGCCTGGAAGGCCGGGGTGGCAAAACGGGCAGCGGCGAAGCGGTCCCACATGCCGCCAGCCAGCAGTGCAGGCTCCTGCAGGGCCACTTCCAGCGCCTGCCGCTCCATGGACGCCACCGGGTCCCGCGGGTCCGGCCGGTGGAAGGAGGGTACGGCGCCCGACGACGGTCCGGCAGCTACGCCGGGTCCGCCCGGTTGGGCGGCGCGGGAGGGAGTCCCTGGACCGGACGCGGCCGGCCCGCCCTGGTCGCCGCGCTTCACCGCGGCCGTTACCATTCGCAGCACCTCGTTGGGGTCCGGCATGCCCAGCCACCCTGTCAGCGCCTGGCAGTAGCCGGTCCGGGTGGACGCGTCACGGATGGCGGCCACCACGGGCACAGACGCTTTTAGGCCCTGTACGCGGCCTTCCACGGTGTCCAGGTTGAACTGCTTCAGCGTGGTGCGGATGGCGAACTCGAACAGCGGCCGCCGGGACTGCACCAGGGCGTGCACCGCCTCGTCGCCCTTGCTTTGACGCAGGTCGCAGGGATCCGCTCCTGTCGGCTCCACGGCCACATAGGTCTGGGCGGTAAACCGCTGGTCCTCCTCAAAGGCGCGCAGCGCCGCCTTCTGGCCTGCGGCATCGCCGTCGAAGGTGAAGATAACCTCTCCCCCGGTGCCGTCGTCGGACAGCAGCCTGCGGGCGATCTTGATGTGCTCGGTGCCGAACGCCGTTCCGCAGGTGGCCACCGCCGTCGGGATTCCCGCCAGGTGGCAGGCCATGACGTCGGTATAACCCTCCACCACCACCAGTTGCCGGTCCTTGGCGATGCTGCGCTTGGCGAGGTCGATCCCGTAGAGCACCTGGGATTTTTTGTACAGCGTGGTCTCGGGGGTGTTGAGGTACTTGGGGCCCTGGTCATCCTCGTAGAGCTTCCTGGCGCCGAAGCCGATGGTGTCCCCCGCGATGTCCCGGATGGGCCAGATCAGGCGGCCGCGGAAACGGTCGTAAATGCCCCGGTTGCCTTCAGAGAACATGCCCGTCAGCTTCAGCTCGGCGTCAGTGAAACCGCGGTTCCGTAGGTGCTTCAGCAGTGCATCCCAGCCCTGCGGGGCGTAGCCCACGCCGAACTGCTCCGCCGCTGCCCGGTCGAACCCGCGCCCGTGCCAGGAACGTCCTCGCCTCCGCGGCGCCGGGTGTCAGCAGCTGCGACTGGAAGAACTCGTCGGCGATCTTGTGGGCGTCCAGCAGCCGCTGCCGGCGCCCCACTTCCTCGCGGTTGGGGCCGGTGCCGCCGTCCTCATACCGGAGCTCATAGCCGATCCTGGCGGCCAGCTTCTCCACGGCTTCCTGGAAGGAACTGTGGTCCTGTTTCTGCACAAAGGCGATGGCGTCGCCATCCTCGCCGCAGCCGAAGCAATGGTAGCGGCCTACCTGCGGGCGGACGGTGAAGGACGGCGAGCGCTCGTCGTGGAAGGGGCACAGCCCCTTGAAGGTCCCCAGGCCGGCGCCCTTGAGCGTCACGTAGCCGTCAACCACTTCCTTGATGTCCGTGCGCTGGCGTACTTCGTCGATATCTTCACGTTTGATCAGCCCAGGCACAGAGCAATCCTAGCCCCGGGCAGTGACCTTCCAGGCCCGGGGTACGACGGCGGCCGGCGCCCTATGGCGTTCCTCACCACAGCGATGGGAGGCTCCCCACCAGCCGTTCGTACATTGCCAGCGCCGAGCCGTCGGTGAGTGACGCCACCTGGTCGATGACCACGCGAAGGCGCGCACCGTCGTCGGGCGCGTCACGCCAGTCAGCGGCGAACATCGGCTCGAGGTGGCGGTCCCCGGTGGCGCTCAGGGCCGTGACCAGCGCATGCAGCACTTCGCGCTGGCGCTCATAGATGGGTTGGCGGTGCTCGGTGGTCATTACGAAGGTGGTGGCCAGGCCCTTCATGACGGCGATCTCCATGACGGTCTCGTCCGGGACCATGAGCTGGGCGCTGTACCGGGTGAGGTTCTCCGGGCCGTACACGGCGCGGGTGGTCTCGAGGGCGCTCTGGCAGAACCGGCCGATCAGCTGGCTGGTCATGTTCTTCAGGGCGGCCATGGATTTGCGGCTGCCGTCCGCTTCCCGAACCCAGACGTCGGTGGCCTCGAGGCGGGCCAGGGCGGCGTCGATGGCGGCGGGATCGTTGTGCGGCAGGTACCACTGCTTGGCATACCCCACTACACGGGCACGGTGGTCCGGGTTGTCCATCCAGCGGAGCTGGAAATGCCCGGCCACGATGGCGTCCTCCACGTCATGCACTGAATAGGAGATGTCGTCGGCGAGGTCCATCACCTGGGCCTCCAGGCAGGACCGGCGCTCCGGGGCGCCTTCCCGGATCCAGTTGAAGATGGGGAGATCGTCCTCGTAGGCACCGAACTTGCTGGTCCGCTGGCCGTGGATCACGGGGGCTTCCAGGGCGGACCAGGGATACTTGGCGGCCGCATCGAGGCTGGCCCGGGTGAGGTTCAGTCCGGCCGGCTGGCCGTCCGCCGTCAGCACCTTGGGCTCGAGCCGGGTCAGGAGGCGCAGGGTCTGGGCATTGCCCTCGAAGCCGCCGATGGCGTGCGCCACCTCGTTCAGCGCCGACTCCCCGTTGTGCCCGAACGGCGGATGGCCGAGGTCGTGGCTGAGACAGGCGGTATCTACGACGTCGGGGTCGCAGCCCAGGGCACGGCCCAGTTCACGGCCCACCTGGGCCACCTCGAGGCTGTGGGTGAGGCGGGTCCGGACGAAGTCGTCAGTGTCCGGAGCCACCACCTGGGTCTTGGCACCGAGCCTGCGGAGCGCCGAGGAATGGAGCACCCTGGCCCGGTCACGCTCAAAGTCCGAACGGTAGACGTTCTTGGTGGGCTCCTCCACCCATCGGGCGGAATCGTCGCTGTCATAGCCCGGCAGTACCGGAGCGGCAGTCCGGGTCTCAGCCACCGGAAACGTCCAGCTCTGCAGCGGAAATGTCCCGGGACTGGTCCGCGTTCAGGGCGCGGGAATCCAGCCAGTCCTTGGGCAGGGCCGGCTTCTTGGGAGAGCCGGCGCGGCCCCGCGGACCCTCAGCATCGACGCCCGGGTACGGGGATTCGAGGTCCAGTTCGGCCAGTGTGTCGCGCAACATCTGGAGGCTGGTTACCAGGGCGAGCCGCGTGCGCAGTTCACCGCCCACCACGTAGCCCTTGAAGTACCAGGCGATGTGCTTGCGGATCTCGCGCAGCGCCTTGCCTTCGTCACCGAAAGTTTCCACCATCAGTTCCGCATGCCGGTACACACCCTCGGCCACCTGGCGCAGGTTCGGCTTGTGCCTTGCGTCGCTGCCTTCGAAGGCAGCCTGGAGGTCGCCGAACAGCCAGGGCCTGCCCTGGCAGCCGCGGCCCACCACAACCCCGTCAACGCCGGTTTCCCGCACCATGCGCACGGCATCCTCGGCGGACCAGATGTCGCCGTTGCCCAGGACCGGGATGTCCGGCAGCGCCTCGCGGAGGCGGGCGATCGCGGACCAGTCGGCCTGTCCCGAGTAGAACTGTGCGGCGGTCCTGCCGTGCAGGGCGACTGCGGCGACGCCGGAATCGCGGGCGATGCGGCCGGCGTCGAGGTAGGTCAGGTGGTCCTCGTCGATGCCCTTGCGCATCTTGATGGTCAGCGGGATGTTGCCCTTGGACGCTTCCTTGACGGCGGTCTGCACGATGGAGGTGAAGAGGTCGATCTTCCAGGGCAGGGCGGAGCCGCCGCCGCGGCGGGTTACCTTGGGCACCGGGCAGCCGAAGTTCAGGTCGATGTGGTCTGCCCGGTTTTCCTCCACGAGCATGCGCACTGCGGCGCCCACCGTCACCGGGTCCACGCCGTAAAGCTGCACGGAACGGACCTTCTCGTCCTCGTCGTGGGAAATGATCCGCAGGGATTCCGGGGTCCGCTCCACGAGGGCGCGGGAGGTGACCATCTCGGCCACATACATGCCGCCGCCGTATTCACGGCACAAACGACGAAAAGCCGAATTGGTAATGCCCGCCATGGGCGCCAGGATCACCGGCGTGTCCACGGTGATGGGGCCCAGCTTCAGGGGCGGGAGTTCCAGCTTGGGGGCGGGAGGCGTTGCTGTAACAGTCACCTGTCCATTGTCGCAAAGCCGGGCAAATCGTGTATTCCGGGTGCCGCGTCCGCCGTGCGCTGCCGGACCCGCGGCCGTCAGCTTCGTTCTGCGGCCCTGCGGCCCCGACGGGTTTGGAGGGCTGCGGCTGCAAGCGCACCGGTGTCCGTGACATCGTCCGGATCGACAGCAGCCCGGGCTCTTGCCTCGGCACCAACGCGTCCCCTTGAAGGCGGCCCCCCGCCGTCGTTCGATTCCCGGGCACCGGACCCGTCAACCTCAGCTGCCCCTGAACCCGTGGCCTTAACAACCAGCACGGCAATCAAGGTGGTGACCGGGATGGCCAGGACCAGGCCGATAGAACCGACCAGGGTGCGGATGACTTCTTCGGAGAGTTCCGCGCTGGTGAGGGTGTCCGCGAGGGGACGGTCGTAGAGCATCACGATGATGAGGATCGGCAGGGCGGCGCCGGCATAGGCGAACGCGATGGTGTAGACGGTGGAGGCGATGTGGTCGCGGCCGATCCGCATGGCTGAGGTGAAGAGCTTCCGTGCACTGCTCTGCGGTGCGAGTTCGTACAGCTCCCACACCGCGGAGGACTGTGTGATGGTTACGTCGTTGAGCACACCCAGCCCGGAGATGATGAGCCCGCACAGGATCACGCCGGAGATGGAGATGTTGGCCGAGGTGTTCATCAGGGTGGTTGCCTCATGGTTGCCCACGCCCGCGAGGTTGGCAGCGCCGGTGGCCCACGCCGCCAGGAGGGCTGTGATCGCCAGGCCGAAGATGGTGCCCAGGAGGGCTGTGGAGGTCCTCGCGGAGAAGCCGTGGGCGAAGTACAGGACCCCGATCATGATCACCGTGGATCCCACCAGGGCCAGCAGGAGCGGCGGTTTCCCTTCCACCAGGCCCGGGAGCATAAAGCTGGCCAGCACGAAGTAGGCGCCGACAAGTCCGATCAGCGCCCGGAGGCCGCGCCAGCGGGCCACGGCAATCACCACCGCGGCGTACAGCAACGCGAGCAGGACGATCGGCAGCGTCCGGACGAAGTCCACAAAGATATAGGCGGGCGAACCCTGTCCGGCCGAGGCGCCCTGCGCGTTGGACAAGTTCAGGTAACGGATCTGGTCGCCCGGTTTGACGCCATGGGACATGGCGATGTCCGGGTTGATGACCACCTTCACCGGGTTTCCGCCCTTGTCCGGCTCAGTGAAGGCAAACGTGCAGTCCGACCCCTGGCCCTGCTGGGTTTGGCCCTGCGTTGTTTGGCCCTGCGTTGTTTGGCCCTGGGCACCGGAGTTCTGCTGGCTGACGCCCTGCATGCAGTTTTCGGTGACCACGCTCTGTATGGTGCCCGTATCGAAGGAGACGCCGGGGGCCGCCGAATACGGGTTGGCCAGGGAGATGCCTTCCTTGCTTCCCGAGGGCCAGAGCATCGCCATGCCCGCCAGCGTCAGCAGGGCCAGCGGGATCAGCACTGCGGCCAGGATGCGGTTGGCCCGCCGCCGGGCGGCAATCGCCTCAGGGGTCGGCTCCGAATGATCTGTAGGCGCGTGGGAGTGGCCGGACCCCATCAGCAGTAGAACCTCATACGTTGAACTCTACGTCCGGCGCCGTAGGGTTGATAAATGGATCGGCAGTACGGGGAGGAACCGGGCATGGCCAATCGCAGTACAGAGGAAAGTGGCAGCTTGGACGCGGGCGGAGCAGCCGCGGAAGTGGTGCACCGGCCCGCACTCAGTGTGCTGCCGTCGTCCGTGCCCACCCTGGGCATTGCCCTGGTGCTGCACGGCGGGAAGTCCCACAGCCGGGAGCCGGTGGAGGCCCGGCACCTGAGCCCGGCGCGGATGGTGCCTTTTGCCAGGCACATCCACCGTGCAGGCCGGCAGCACGGGCTTGCCGTGTGGTCCCTCCGCAACAGCGTGCGGGGCTGGAACGGGGAGGACATGACGCCATTGCAGGATGCGCGGTGGGCCCTCCAGCAGATCAGCAGCCAGCACCCGGACGTCCCGGTGTTCCTGGTAGGTCATTCGATGGGCGGCCTGACCGCCCTCTGCGCCGCGGACCACCCCCAAGTGGAAGCGGTAGTGGCCCTGGCGCCATGGCTGAGCCCGGGGACGCCGGTGTCCGGCGTGACCGGCAGGAAGGTGCTGATTGTCCACGGCACCTTCGACCGGTGGACCAGCCCCTCGGCGTCGCTCGCGTTTGCCCGGCGCGCGGCTGCCGGTGCCACCTCGATGCAGTACGTGTCTTTGAAGGGCGCCGGGCACTTCATGCTCCGCAAGATCCGGCTGTGGCACACGCTGTCCACCGGCTTTGTCCTGAAGGCCTTCAATGAGTCCGCGGGAGTGGACGCGGCCCTGCCGCGCGGGTTCGACCAGCTGCTGCCCGCATCGTCCGTGCAGGTGACGCTGTAGGCACCTTATTCGTCCTGCCTGCACCGGTATCCCAAACGAGAGGAACCCCATGGCTTGGCGCCCCCGGCCAAGTGACCGTTTCTACCGGTTGATTGTCCGCCTTGGCCTTTTCCTGCGGTGGGCCTTCCAGATCAGAATCCTTGTCACCGGCACGGAGCACCTGCCGGCACCCGGACCACGCCAGGGCATCGCCCGGGCGTCGACGCCCGGCAGCGGTGCGGTCTTTGCCATCACGCACTTCGGCTATGTGGATTTCGCGGCGGCTGAACTCGTGCTGTGGAAGCATGCGCACGCGCAGCTGCGGTTCATGATCCACCAGGGTGCGGCCGACCACTGGCTCGCAGGCCCGGCCATCAGCGCCACCAACAGCGTGGTGGTGGGGTACTCCGAACGTGCCGGCGCCCTCGACGAGGCCGTGGCCAAGCTGGTGGGCGGCGAGTACCTGGCGGTATTCCCGGAGGGCGGCGTGAGCAGGAGCTTCAAGGTCCGGGAGTGCAAAACCGGTGCCGTCAGGATGGCCGCCGAAGCCGGCGTCCCTGTGATCCCGGTCTCCGTGTGGGGCGCCCACCTGCTGCTCACCAGGGGCCACGGGTTTTCGCCGCGGCTGGCCTGGCGTGCGCCGGTCCGCGTCCAGGTGGGTGAGCCGCTGCACGTCCCGCGGAACGTTGATGCAGAAGCCGCCACTGCCGAACTCCGCGCCCGGCTTCAGGCGGGAATTGATGCCTGCATCGCTGACTTTCCCTTGCCCGCCGCGCCCGGTGCCTGGTGGATGCCCTCCGACCTGGGCGGCGGCGCCCCGTCCGAAGCCGAGCGGCAACTGCTGGACGCCGAAGACGCTGCGAACGGCCGGCGTCGTGATTCCCGCGGCAAGTAACCCCCAAGTAGGTAGCGCCAAGTGTCGTTTTGAGGGGTCAAAACGACACTTGGCGCTACTCAGTTGGGTGCGGCGGTGGCTTGGCCGGCCGGGCGGGTTAGTCCGAGACCACCAGGGTCTCCGGGCCGGCAAGGCGGGCCTTGCCGCTGTCCAGCAGGGGCTCGACGGCGGCGCGCAACGCCGTCATGGAGTCGTCCAGTTCCAGCATCACCGGGTGCTGGTACGCAATCAGGGCCAGGATGTCCCGGACCGCCTCGGCAGCGTCGTCCGCGGCAAGCGCCGGCTCGTGGCCGACGAACACGTCCGTCGGCGCGTCCTGCCCGGCAGACCGTCCCGGGGCAGCGTCAGGATCCGCGGGCGCAGCGTAGCTGACGGCGAAGGCCCGGATCCGGCCCTTTTTGCTCGGCGCCACCCCGGCACCGAAGGCGGATTCGGGCTGGGCACGCAGCACGATGGCGCCGTGGGCTCCGGTGAGATCGTCCAGGAACAGTTTCTGCACCTGGCCCACGGACAGTACCCCGGGGGAATCCCAGTCGTGGATGGCGGTGTAATAGCGGCCCACCACGTCGGTCAGTTCCACGGAGCCGGTGGCCAGGTCCATCACCACGTCCGAGCCGGCGTTTTCGTCGTTGGCCGGACCGCCGCCGCTGTCGTTAGCCGGGAACACAGGAAGCCGGAGGGCGCCCGGTTCCACCACCACCAGCCGGGAACGCTGGATGGGCGACAATCCGAAGTGTTCGGCGAAGGCGGCGCCCGGAGTGCCCGGCTCCACCTTGGCGCGGAGCTTGGAAACGCCCGACGGCGCCTGTTCTGTTTCGCGGCGCAGCATGGTCAGGAGCGTGGCACCGATGCCGGAGCGGCGGTGGTCCCGGGCCACCTCGATGTAGGTCCAAAGCCGTTCCGGGTGCAGGGATGCCTCGTACACCACGCCTGCCGCAACGGGAATGCCGACGCCGTCGATGACGTCCTCGGCCACGATGCAGCGCCGCCATGGGGTGCCGACCCCGTCTGATGACACCGCCAGGGCGCCGCGGAACTGCCCGGCCTGGTGGGTTTCAGGGCCGCCCCAGATTTCCAGGAGGGCGAGGTCGTCACCCTCGCGCCATTCGCGGTATTCGATGGCCACGGCTTAGGCGCCGATCAGACGTGCGGCCAGGTAGCCCTCCACCTTGTCCAAGGAGACGCGTTCCTGGCTCATGGTGTCCCGTTCGCGGATGGTCACGGCCTGGTCCTCGAGGGTGTCGAAGTCCACGGTGATGCAGAACGGGGTGCCGATTTCGTCCTGGCGGCGGTAGCGGCGGCCGATGGCGCCGGCGTCGTCGAAGTCGATGTTCCAGTTCTTGCGGAGCTGCGTTCCGAGGTCCTTGGCCTTCGGGGACAGGTCCTCGTTGCGGCTCAGCGGCAGCACGGCGGCCTTGACCGGGGCCAGGCGCGGGTCAAGCTTCAAGACGGTGCGGACGTCAACGCCGCCCTTGGCGTTGGGGGCCTCGTCCTCGGTGTAGGCGTCCACCAGGAACGCCATAAAGGAACGGGTGAGGCCGGCGGCGGGCTCGATCACATACGGGGTGTAGCGCTCGTTGGTGGCCTGGTTGAAGTAGCTCAGGTCCGTGCCGGAGGCCTTGGCGTGGGTGGAGAGGTCAAAGTCCGTACGGTTGGCGATGCCTTCCAGCTCGCCCCACTCGGAGCCCTGGAATCCGAAGCGGTACTCGATGTCCGTGGTGCCCTTGGAGTAGTGGCTCAGTTTTTCCAGCGGGTGCTCGAAGAAGCGCAGGTTCTCCTCGCGGATGCCCAGGCCGGTGTACCAGGACATGCGCTCCTTCATCCAGTACTGGTGCCATTCCTCATCGGTGCCGGGCTCGACGAAGAACTCCATTTCCATCTGCTCGAACTCGCGGGTGCGGAAGATGAAGTTGCCCGGGGTGATCTCGTTGCGGAAGGACTTGCCGATCTGGCCGATGCCGAACGGCGGCTTCTTGCGGGAGGTGGTGAGGACGTTGTTGAAGTTCACAAAGATGCCCTGGGCCGTTTCCGGGCGCAGGTAGTGCATGCCTTCCTCGCTGGCCACGGGGCCCAGGAAGGTCTTGAGGAGGCCGGAGAATTCCTGCGGCTCGGTCCATTCACCGCGGGTTCCGCAGTTCGCGCAGGCAATGTCCTTCAGGCCGTTCTCCGCAGGGCGGCCCTTCTTTTCCTCGTATTCTTCCTCGAGGTGGTCAGCACGGTAGCGCTTGTGGCAGGAAAGGCATTCCACCAGCGGGTCGGAGAAGACCTCAACGTGGCCGGAGGCTTCCCAGACCTGGCGGGGCAGGATCACGGAGGAATCCAGGCCCACCACGTCCTCGCGGCCGCGGACCATGGACTGCCACCACTGGCGCTTGATGTTTTCCTTCAGTTCGGCGCCGAGGGGCCCGTAGTCCCAGGCAGAACGCGAACCTCCGTAGATCTCACCGGCCTGGAACACAAAGCCCCTCCGCTTGGAGAGGGAAATGACCTGGTCGAGTACGGATTTTGCTGCCATAGGGGTAACTCCAATTTCTACAGGGCCGCTGGGTGCGGTCCGCGGTTTTCAGGCCCCGGTTGCGCCAACGGTGAGCACCGCTGGCTGCCGGGAGGGGCGGATGAAGGAAAGATGCGTGAAAGCTGCGTGTCCTAGCCTACCGGTGCCTGTCTTCGGAACGCTCCCCGCGGCCAGGGCAGGGTTGCCAGGACGATGGCGGCCAGTGTCAGGATGGTTCCCAGCACGGTGGCCGGCGCCACCACCGTTCCAGGCGCGGGCAGGATCACATCCAGTGCCAGCGAGCCGAGCAGCTGGCCGGCGATCATGCCCAGCCCTGTGACCAGCACGCCCAGGCTGCGGACCAGCAGCGCGCCCAGGCCGATGAACACACAGCCCATCGGGCCGCCCACGTAGTACCACCACTCCCCCGGCAGCGGGCTGCCCGGCCCGGCCACCGCCAGTTTGATGCCGTAGGCGGTCCAGAGCACCAGGCAGCCGGCAACAAAATTGACCAGGGTGGCGGCAATGGGAGTGCCGTAATGGACAGTGGCCGTCCCGTTCATGGCCTGCTGGAAGCTCATCAGGAAGCCTGCCAGCACGGGCAGCAGGAGCGGAAGAAGCAAGGCGGACGGGCCGGCGTCGGGTGCACCGGCGGCACCGGCGGCTCCCGTGCCGCCCGCAGCTCCGGTGAAGCGGGGCGAAACGGCCCAGGCGACGGCCGCTATGGTCAGCAGGCAGCCAATGATCCGGATCCCGGTGACCGATTTCTTGCCGGCGGGCCCGATCCCCAGCCGGTCAACCAGCAGTCCGCTAACGGTCTGGCCGGTGACGGTGGCCACGGTGAAGAGGGCAACGCCGAGGAGGCCCACGGTGAAGGACTGGGCGAAGACGAAGAGTGCGCCGATGCCGCCGGCGAGGACGTAGACCCGGGGAAAAGCCCTGTTCCGGACAGCGGGAAGGATGCCCACCAGCCCGGCGCGGCCCCGCGGCAGGAGCAGCGAGATGAGGATCATCACCAGGAGGCCTGTGCTGAAACTCACCACGGACGCGGCGATGCCGTCGTTCAACCGGGCGCCCAGCGCACCGTTGATGCGGCCCTGGACTGGAATGGCAAGGCCCGAGCCCACCGCCAGCGGCAGGCCTGCGAGCAGGGGCAGGCGGTGGGAGGAGGTCATTGCATCCACATTACGTCAGGCATTATTGCTTCATGAGCAACGTTGAAGAGGTCCCCATCCGCGACAGTATGATCCGCCTTGGCCAGCTCCTGAAGCTCGCCAACCTCGTGGAGGACGGCGTGGAGGCGGCGGAGCTGATCAAAAACGGGCTCGTTAAGGTCAACGGGGAAATTGACGACCGCCGCGGCCGCCAGCTGCACAACGGGGACACGGTTACGGTGAACAACCAGACGGTGAAAGTCGTCGCGCCGGAGGCCTGACCGGCTGCCTCGCCCGCCCCCCCACGCCCGGAAGGCCTGGCAGCACACGGTGCCGCCCGCCGTCGTACTCCTACTTCTTCAGCACCTCATGCGTGAGGAACTCGGCCACGTGCCCGATCTCCTGCTGGTTGATCCCGTGCCACATGCCCGTGTACAGCACCTTGGTGAGATTAACGTGCCGGCGGACCCAGCCCATGGTGTATTCGATCTTGTCCGGCGTGATGACGGGGTCCTGCTGGTCGCGGCCCCAGAACAGTGGGACGGTGCCGTCCAGTTCGGAGTCCCTGAAGCTGGGATCGTCCCCGGCATCCACCACAAAACCTGACAGGCCGACGACGGCTGCGAAGTCCGTGGGCCGCTGCCGCAGGAGCGTGGTGGCCATGGCCATGCCCATCGAAAAGCCGAGCAGGGTCACCGAGGGGTGCCCCGCCTTGATGGTGTCGATCCAGTCGAGCACAAACGACGAAGCTGCCTTCACCCGGTCCAGGGAATAATCGATGGACGCCGTGAGCGGGAACCAGGTGAAGCCGGGGCCCATGGCGATCGGAGCCCGGACGGAAGCGACTGCGAAGTCATCCGGAAGCAGGTCGGCCAGGCTGAGCAGATCCTGTTCGTTGGCGCCGTAGCCGTGCAGCAGCACCAGCAGCGGCTTGCCGTCGCGCTGGTCCTCGGGATGGGACCACAAAACAACAGGGGCAGGAAATACTTCGGCTTCAGTCATGGTTTCCATTCTTACAGTTACCCGAAGGTAACAACCTACGTTCGCGTAGCTTCCGAAACGGAAGGCAGGATAGGACCGTGACTGACGCGAGTACCTTTCAGACGGCCGCTGCCCCTGCCGGATCCCACCCCTGGACCCGGTACGTGGCAATGGGCGATTCCTTTACCGAGGGCATCGGCGACCCCGAGCCCTCAAGCCCCGGCGGCTACCGCGGCTGGGCCGACAGGGTGGCGGAGGAACTCAGCCGCACCAAGCCCGACTTTGCCTATGCGAACCTTGCGGTGCGTGGCCGGTTGGTCCAACAAGTGGTGGACCAACAACTGGCCCCGTGCCTGGCGCTGAAGCCGGACCTGGTGACCCTCTCCGCCGGAGGCAACGACCTGCTCCGCCCGGGCGGCGACCCCGACGCCCTGGCCGAGAAACTCGATTCCGTGGTCCAGCTCCTGGCTCTGGGCGGCGCCACCGTGGTCCTCTTCAACGGCCCGGACACGGGTTCCTCGGTACTGGGCAGGATCCGCAGCAAGGTGGCCATCTATAACGAGAACCTGCGGACGGTTGCTGCGCGGCACGACGCGATCATCGCCGATATGTGGTCCCTGCGCCAGCTCAGCGACCCCCAAATGTGGGACGTGGACCGGCTTCACTTCTCGCCGCTGGGCCACCACACCATCGCGGCCATGGTCCTGGATGCACTGAATGTGGAGCACACGCTGAAGCCGCTGCAGCCCAAGCCACTGCCGCCGCAGACCTGGCGCGAGGCACGCTCCGGGGACCTCGTCTGGGCGCGCGAGTACTTTGTGCCCTGGGTGCTGCGCCGGCTGCGGCACCAGTCCTCGGGTGACGGGATCAGCGCAAAGCGGCCGACGCCGGGACCTGTGTTCGGCCCGGGCGTTCCGTTGGGTTCCGGCGAGGGTCCGCTCGGGACCACCGAGGCTGCCCGGCGCTAGCAGAGTGATTGTGGTGACGGCCTGTGCGGGCAGCTGAGTAGTTTCAAGGGGTTGTGCATGGAACCGGAGCAGGTGGCGCGGCGGCGGCTGCGGTCGCAGCTGCTCCGCGACCCCGGCGCCGCATCCCCGGAGACAGCCCTGCGGGCGCTGCTCGCCGTGCAAGCGCAGGAGTTCACCTACGCCCGGTGGAGTTTGGCGCAGCGCGTGTCAGCCGCAGCTGCACCAGCCGTTACCGCGGCGGACATCGAGCAGTCCGTGGCAGACGGGCGGATCCTGCGGACGCATATCCTCCGGCCCACTTGGCATTTTGTCCACCGGGATGATCTCCGCTGGCTTCTGGCGCTTTCCGCACCGCGGCTCGAGCAAGCCAATGCCGCCACGTACCGGCACACCGGCATCGATGCAGCCGTTGCCGCCCGGAGTGACGAGGTCCTGGCCGGCGCGGTTGCGGGCGGGAACCACCTGTCCCGGGAAGGCCTCGCCGCGAGCCTTCACGACGCCGGGTTCCCGGCCAAGGGCCTGCAGCTTGCCTACCTGATCATGCACGCCGAAATCAGCGGCGTCCTGGTGAGCGGCAGGCCCGTGCGCAGCGCGGGCGGGGCGTTGAAGCAGACGTATGCGCTTTTCGACGAGCGGGTGCCCGTCGGGGCGGAACCTGCGCCCGGCGGGCCTGAAGCACTCGCCGAATTGGCCCGCCGCTATTTCACCAGCCGGGGCCCGGCGACGGTCAAGGACTGCGCCGACTGGTCCGGGCTGACCATGACGGACGTCCGCAAGGGCCTGCAACTCACTGTCGAGGCGCACTCCAAAGCCCTGGCCGAAACGGTGATTGACGGCGTCGTTGTCTACTTCGATGCGGGGAGTGACGACGGAAGTCTGGACGCGGGAAGCCTCGACGCCGCCGGGGCCGGCGCTGGTGCTGGTGGCGCCGGCGCTGATGGTGCTGGCGTTGGTGGTGCTTCGGAAGTCCGGCCGCGGATAGACCTGATCCAGTGCTACGACGAGTATGTGATGGGCTATTCCGCCACGCGGCATTACATGGGAGGCGGGGCGCCGGCCTTTCCGTTCAAGGGCGAACCCATGCATGTGGTGCTGCTGGACGGGCGGATGGCCGGATCATGGCGGCACACGCTGCTTCCGGGCCGGTGCGAACTGGACATCCGCCTCTCCTCTGCGGATGCCGCTCCCGGCTCTCCGCTGGCTGCGGCAGTTCAGGAAGCCGTGGATAGGTATGGCGCCTTTATGGAGCTCCGCACGGTCCGCGTGCAAGCCCGGGCTTAAGCTGGAAGGACACCAATGAGAGGCACGGCACCGTGAGCAACTTGTTTTTCTGGATCATCGTCTTGTCGTTCCTGGTCCCGATGGCCATGCGGATGTACCGGAAGTCCGTGGCCCGCAGGAACCACGAGCAGAGCTTTTCGGGACGCTACCCGGACCAGTTCCCGGGCGGCGGCATGTACCCCGGTTCCAACGGCCCGCAGAGCAACCAGCCCCGGGACGGTTTCACCCAGCAGGACTACTTCGGTGGCGGATTCCGGCAGCTTGACCAGCCCCAGCCCCTCCCGGGCTCGCCGCTGCCGCCCGTTCAGCCGGTCCCGCCGATGGACCAGCAGTTCCCGCCCTACGGGCAGCCGACGTTTGGCCAGCCCGGCTACGGACAGCCCGGTTACGGACAGCACGGACAGCCCCTGCCCGGCCAGCCCGAAGAAGCCCCGCAGCAGCCCGCGGCCCCGGCCACTCCCCCTCCGCCGTCGGCCCCGCAGGGCTACCGCGCGCGCAAGCTTGCGGAACTGGACCAGAAGTACAGCAACGGCGAGCTCTCCATGGAGGATTACATGGCCCGCCGCAGCGAGATCATGAACGGCTAGGAAGCAGCCAGGCCAGGAACCAGCCAGGCCAGGCAGCGGTCAGACCAGCCCGCCGTCAGACCAGGAAACCTGTCCGGAGCTGGTTTCCCAGCTGGCCTATTTCCGTGAGGAATCCGTCGTGACCGATGGGCGCCTCGATGAAGTGGACGTCCACGTCTCCGGGGAGGGCCCGGGCCAGCTCCAAGGACTGGGACGGGAAGTAGAGCCGGTCCGAATCCACGGCGGCTACGAAGAACCGCGCATCGGCACGGGACAGGGTTTGCTCGAGGGGTCCTCGGCCACGGCAGATGTCGTGGCTCATCAGCGCTTCGGTGATGGCGATGTAGCTGTTGGCGTCGAAGCGCTGGACCAGCTTGGTGCCCTGATGGTCCAGGTAGCTCTCCACCTGGTAGCGCCCGCGCGCCGCGAGCTGCCCGCCCTGGAAGGGCGATTCGGGGGCCTGCGGTGCCCGGCCGAAGCGTCCGTCCAGTTCCAGCGGCGAACGGTACGTGATGTGGGCAATGCGCCGGGCCAGGGCCAGGCCATCCTCCGGCAATGGCCCGCCGTAGTAGTCACCGCCGTTGAAGTTAGCGTCCTGGCGGATGGCGAGAGTCTGTGCCTGGGCGAAGGCGATCTGCTCGGCGGTACTCGCGGCCCCCACGGAAATCACGGCACAGCGCTGCACTCGTTCCGGATATGTCACCGCCCATTCCAGCGCACGTGCGCCGCCCATCGAGCCGCCCAGTACGGCAAACCAGCTGCTGATGCCCAGCTGGTCCGCCAGCCGGGCCTCCGCCTCGCTGGTGTCCCGGAGGGTCACCAGCGGGAACCGGGAGCCCCAGGGTTTGCCGTCAGGTGCGGGCGACGACGGCCCGGTGGACCCGTAGCAGCCGCCCACAATGTTGATTGAGACGACGAAGAACTGGTCGGTGTCCACGGGCGCACCCGGTCCCGCGAGCTGTTCCCACCAACCGGGCTCATCCGTGTCGCCCCTTGTCACGTGGGTGCTGCCGGTGAGCGCGTGCTCGATCAGGACTGCATTGCTGCCGTCCTCATTCAGCGTGCCCCAGGTCTCGTAGGCCAGGGTGACATCCGGCAGGTATCCGCCGGCTTCCAGCTTGAGTCCCCCGATGGAGGCATAGCGGACAATCCCATGCTCGGGAACAGTGGTACGGGTGACGGTAACCGTCATGGCAAGACCTCTTCTACGCGCTTGCCTGCCGTCGTCTGACCGGCAGGCCAGGTCTTCACCCGGGGCACCCCACCGCGGTAGGAGGGTTGCCGGCCAGCAAGCCGGGGCTGTCACTGGCACTCATGACCTGCATCGAGTGTACGAAACAGCCCCGGCCTCCCGCCAAGAGTGTGACTGGTTGTGACTTCCCGGCTTGTCGCCGCTGGTGGCCGTCTGGATCAGGGCGCCTGCCCGCGGATCAAGCGCCGCTGGCCTCCTTGGCCGCCCTGAAACCGGCTTCGAGGTCCGCCAGGATGTCATCGATGTGTTCGATTCCCACCGAAAGTCGCACCAGTCCGGGGGTCACGCCGGCAATTTCCTGCTGCTCCGGGGAGAGCTGGCTGTGCGTGGTCGACGCCGGATGGATCACCAGGGAGCGGACGTCACCGATGTTTGCCACGTGGGAGTGCAGCTCCAGGGCGTCCACGAAGCGCTTCCCGGCCTCGGCCCCGCCGGCCAGGTTGAACGACACGATGGCGCCGGTACCCTTCGGGCCGTACTTGCGGCCGCGCTCGTACCAGGGGCTGGAGGGCAGCCCGGCGTAGGCGACGGATTCGACGTCGTCCCTTCCTTCCAGCCACCGGGCAACGTCCACGGCGTTAGCCACGTGCCGTTCCACCCGCAGGCTCAGCGTCTCCAGTCCCTGGGCAATCAGGAAGGCGTTGAACGGCGACACCGCAGAACCGAGGTCGCGCAGCAACTGGACCCGGGCCTTGAGGATGTAGGACAGGTTGGCGCCCAGCGCTCCGTCGGCGCCGAGGTCGCGGGCGTACACCAGCCCGTTGTAGGTGGGGTCCGGGGTGTTGAAACCGGGGAACTTCTGCGGGTCCTTGCCGAAGTCGAACTTTCCGGAGTCCACGATCACGCCGGCGATGGCAGCACCGTGGCCGCCCAGGTATTTGGTGGCCGAGTGCACCACGATGTCTGCGCCCCATTCCAGCGGCCGGATCAAGTACGGGGTGGACAGGGTGTTGTCCACGACCAGGGGCACGCCGGCGTCATGGGCAACCTGGGACACTCCTTCGATGTCCAGGACGTCCTGCCGCGGGTTGGAAACCACCTCGCCGAAGAAGAGCTTGGTGTTGGGCTGGACGGCGTCACGCCACTGGTCCAGGTTGTCCGGGTCTGCCACAAAAGTGACCGAGATGCCGAACTTCTTCAGGGTGTGGGCGAAGAGGTTGTAGGTGCCGCCGTAGAGGCTGGGGCTGGCCACGATGTGGTCCCCCGCCTCGGCGATGTTCAGGATGGCAAACGTCTCTGCGGCCTGCCCGGAGCTGAGCAGCAAGGCCCCCAGGCCGCCTTCAAGGCTGGCGATCCGCTGTTCCACGGCTTCCTGGGTGGGGTTGCCGATCCTGGTGTAGATGGGAGCCAGCTCGGCAAGTGCGAAGCGGTTGGCAGCACTTTCCGCGCTCGGGAACACAAAGGACGTGGTCTGGTAGATGGGGAGGGCGCGGGCGCCGGTGGCGCTGTCCGGCTCCTGCCCAACATGGATCTGGCGGGTTTCGAAGGACCATCCGTTGGACAATTCAAGGCTCCTTTGACATGGGCCCGGGCATGCTCGAAGCATGCGGGCCGCGCTTGCCATCCGGCCCTTGCCGGACAGCCAGGTCCTCACCCGGGGCACCCCACCGCGGTTGGAGGGTTGCCGGCCAGCGAGCCGGGGCTTGATGCTGGCACTCATGACCTGAGCCCAGTGTAGGAACACGCACCCGGCGCCGGACAGGATTGTGACGAACATGGTCCAGAAGATTTCCGCGGGCGCCGTTTTGCGGGGGTTAACAAACGAAGATCCCCAGTAAGGGTAACCTTAGCTGAGAGCCCGATCACAAAGTGCCAAGATGATGGCATGCGCATGGATCACGTCTCTTACGCCTGTGAACACGATGGCCTGGCGGCCACTACCGAACGAATTTCCTCTGCCCTCGGCGTTGAGGCAGTGAAGGGTGGGGTACACCCCCGGTTCGGCACCCGCAACATGATTATCCCGCTCGCCGGCCACAAGTACCTTGAAGTCGTGGAGGTCCTGGACCACCCTGCTTCAGACAAGGCCCCCTTCGGACAGGCTGTGCGTGCGCGGTCTGCTGCGGGCGGCGGCTGGATGGGCTGGTGCGTCGAAGTGGACGACCTCGCCCCGTTCGAGGAGCGGCTCGGACGCTCCGCGGTGAACGGCAACCGCAAGTTTCCGGACGGCCGCGAACTCGTCTGGCAGCAGATTGGCATCCTCGGCCTGATCGCCGACCCCCAGGTCCCCTACATGCTCAAGTGGGAGGGCGATCCGTCCCTGCACCCGTCCAATGCCTACGAGAGCAACGTCAAGATGAGCTGCCTGACCATTGCCGGCTCGGCGGCACGCGTCACCGAGTGGCTGGGCGAGCCCGTGGAGAAGCCGCTCGAGGATGTGGCCGTCGATTGGGTGGCTCCGCACGGAACGCCCGGCATCCTGTCCGTCACCTTCGAAACCTCCACCGGAGCCGTCACCATCTAACCCTCCTTACGATGCCCGGGCACTGGCGCCCGGGCATCGCAGTGGTGTGCCCGGTTTCGGCCTGGGCGCCTGATCTTCCAAACTTCGGCCGCCATCAGCTTGTGACAACGGCGTCACCTGCCGATGGCGGCCGAATCCATTTCTGCCTTTAAGCTCACGCAACTTCTGCTGTACACCTCGCTCGCGGAGCCCGACAAATTGTCGTAACCCCTTGTCATGATGGGTTTATGGGGAAAGCGGCGGTGGCTAAGGCGTTTGAGGACATCAAGGCCGCTCTTGCTGTGCTCAATGCCGAGGTGGACGGCTGGGGTTCGGAGCCATTCTCGGTTGCTGATCCCCTGGCCGGACTGGCTGATGGGTGCCTGGACATTCTTGCCGGAGCGCGGGTGGTGGAGGCCGGGTTCGCGGGTTTGAAGGCGCGGGCTGCGGTGACGTATGCGGATACCGCCCAGGCCATAGCGCCGGACGCGCCGGTACAGGCGCTTGAAATGGCTGTCGCCGCGGAAATCGGCTGCCTCCTGGCCCTCGGTTCCCGGGCAGCGGGTGCGTTCCTGGCCGCATCGCACACCCTGTGCAAGGAGTTGCCGCCCACCCTTTCGGCGTTGCAGTCCGGGACGATTACCTGGCAGCACGCCCTGGCCATGGTTGATGAAACGGCCAGCCTTGACCCCGCCGGTGCGGCGGCCCTGGAAGCCCACTTCCTTGACCAGGAGGTACCGAAGCCGGCCAACGCGGCAACCATCGGGGAGATGCCGGCGTACCGGTTCAAAGCTAAGGCCAGGACTTGGCGGGAACGCCATCACGCCGAATCCATCGAGAAGCGCCACGCCAGGGGTGTGGCAGACCGGCGGGTGGAATACCGGCCGGATCGGGACGGCATGGCCTGGCTCTCGGCCTACCTGCCTGCCCAGCATGCCTTGGCGGGCTGGAACCGGCTCACGGCCATCGCACGGGGGATGCAGGGACCGGACGAGCCCCGTACCCTGGCCCAATTGAAGGCCGATAATTTCTCCACAGCGATTCTCAGCAGCGGCAACACTTCGGTAGGTGCCGATGAAAGTGTCGGTGGTGGCGACAGCGCCGGGGTCGTCGCAGGAACGGGTGGCCCGTCGTCGTCGATCCGGGCGCAGGTGCTGGTCACCGTTCCGGTTTTCTCCCTGATGGGCCTGACCGACGAGCCGGCAATGCTGGACGGCCACGGCCCCATTCCACCGTCGATGGCACGTCAACTCGTCGCCGACGGGGCCGCTTCGTTTTACCGGGTCCTGGTGGACCCGAGGGACGGGGCGCCACTGGAGATCGGCCGGACAAAGTACCGGATCAGCCAGGCCATGCGGAACTGGCTTAGGTTGCGGGATGGCAAATGCCCCTTTCCAGGATGCAGCAACAATTCGCTCGACAACGAAGCCGACCACATCCTCGCCTGGCATCAAGGCGGCACTACCGGGATATCGAATCTGGGACAGCCCTGCCCCAAACATCACCGGCTACGGCATACCAGCGGCTGGAAACCCACCCCCGCCACCAAAACCGCACCACCCGGCTGGACCTCACCCACCGGACGGCACTACAAAAGCGAACACCAGGACTGGGAACCACCACACTGGCCAAACCAGCGGCAGGCGGTGTCCGGGGACCCACCCGATTTTGTCTACATCGGGATCTCTCCAGGAGAAGAATGCCTGGAGGGGTTCCTGCACGCCCCACCCGCCTGACCAACCACCTATGGTGGCTGAACTTGGGGAGCGAAACCGACCACGGGGTCAGTGAAGGCTCACAACATCGGAGGGATCGCCGTCGCACCGCACCTTGCTGCGCCAGCTTGGCTGCCTCAGCCCAGTCCGACTGCCTTGCCGAAGAGGCTGAAGCCAACGAACGCGACGATGTCCAGCAGGGCGTGGGCAATCACCAGGGGCATCACCCGTCGCGTCCTGGTATACAGCCAGGCGAAGACGACCCCCATCACCGCGTTCCCGATGAAGGGCCCGAAGCCCTGGTAAAGGTGGTAGCTGCCGCGCAGCAGCGAGCTCACCGCGATGGCCAGCGGCACGCTCCAGCCAAACTTTCCGAACCGGTTCAGCAGGTAGCCCACCACGATGACTTCCTCCACCACGGCATGGCGGATCGCGGACAGGATCAGCACCGGCACTGTCCACCAGTAGGCGTCCAACGCACTGGGAATGATGGCGGTGGTGATGCCCAGCGCCCGGCCCGCCGCATAGAGGCCCAGGGACGGGATACCGATCACCGCCGCCAGCCCCAGCCCCTGGAGCAGGTCCCGGCCCGGGCGTGCAAAGTTAAACCCGAGTTTTCGGAAAGCAGAAGCCGAATGGCCGCCGTCGCCCGCCGCCGCCTGCCGCTGGTCGGTGAGGAAGTAGATCACCAGCAGCACCGGCACCAGCGCGAAGATGATGTCCAGCAACTGGTAGGTCAGGTCGAAATACTCGCGGGTACTCTGTGAGCGGTTGAGTGTGGAGGTGCCTTCCGCCAGCGGCGCCCGGGTCATCTTGTCCAGGAGCTGCACCACGGAGTAGACGGCAGACTGCCCCAGCGACAAACCCAGGACTATCCAGACTTCGATCCGCAAACGACGGCGGGAGGGAACCAGCATGTACCCATCTTGCCTGCTGTTTCTGGATCCGCGCTGATTGCGCCCGGGTGCCCCGGCCCGCCGTGCCCAAGGGACGTGTTACAGCTCGGAAGCGTCAGCTGCCGGCAACAATCACTTCGGTGCCGTTGGCCTCAAACGCGGCCTTGTCCTTGGCGGAGATGCCCGCATCAGTGATCAGCCGGGTGAAGTTGTACCCGTCCATGGTGGCAAAAGCGCGCACCCCTACTTTGGAGGAGTCGGCCAGCACGTAGGAGACACGCGCCCTGCTGGCCAGCAGGGCGTTGACCGAGGCTTCGCCCTCACCCGTGTTGGTCGGCCCTACCTCGGGATCGATGCCGTTGACCCCGATAAACGCGATGTCCAGCACCACCTTCTGCATGATGATGTCCGTGTAAGGGCCCACCAGCTCGTAGGACCGCGGATTCAGGATGCCGCCGGTGACCATGACCTTGATGTTGGGCCGCACGGCCAACTGCCCGGCGATGTTGATGGCGTTGGTGACTACCGTCAGGGTGGGCTGGTTGGACGGGGCGTTCAGGTCCTCGCGGGTGGCCAGGATCTGCGCCAGCACCGTGCTGGTGGTGCCGCCGCAAAGGCCAATGACGGCGCCCGGAGCAATGAGAGCGGAAGCGGCCTGCGCAATCTGCTGCTTGGCCTCGGCGTGGTCGTCCCGGTTGTACCGGCCGGGCAGGTCGTAGGCCAGCGCCCCTGTGGTCGCTCCGCCCCGGGTCCTGGTGAGCAGCCGGCGTTTGGCCAGGCTGTCCAGGTCGCGCCGGGCAGTGGCAGGCGAGACGTGGAGACTGCTGACGATCTCTTCGACCTCCACCTGGCCGGTTTTGGCGAGGAGGTCAAGGATTGCCGTCAGGCGGTCGGTGCGGGTCATGCAAAAGCCTCCAAATACTCCCGCCACCAGCTTCGATGACGCTTTCTGATCATAACAGAACCCAAATGATCATCTAACGTCATTTCCGAGCGGCTGGTCAGCGTGCCCGCGCTCCGGCCCGCCATACAGCGTATGTCAGGGGCATGCCCGGACGGTAGGCAAGGTGCGTGGCTGACGGAGCGTTAAGCAGGTGGAGGTCCGCCCGGTGTCCGACGGCGATGGAACCCACTGCCCGTTCGCCGTCGACGTCGTTCCCCTTGTCCTTGTGCAGCGCCAGGGCGCCGCCGTACGTCGCTGCCCGGACCGCCTCGTAGACGCTCAAACGCATCTGCAGCACCGCCGTCGTCACGCAAAAGGCCATGGAACTTGTGTAGGACGTGCCCGGATTGCAGTTGGAGGCGAGCGCCACCTGGACGCCGGCATCCAGGAGCTCCCGCGCCGGGGCGAGCGGCTGACGGGTGGAGAGGTCGCAGGCAGGCAGGCAGGTGGCCACCGTGCCCCGCCGCCCGGTCCCGGTGGTGGCATCCCAGCCGGCCCAGGTCCCCGCCAGCGCATCCACGTCCTTGTCCGCGAGGTAGTTCACGTGGTCCACGCTTGCCGCTTCGAGTTCCACCGCCAGCTGGACACCGGGCCCTTCGCCGAGCTGGTTTCCGTGGACGCGCAGTCCAAGTCCGGCGTCGCGGCAGGCCAGCAGGACGCGGCGGGACTGTTCAGCATCGAAGGCCCCGTCCTCGCAAAAGACGTCAGCCCACTGCACGTAAGGCCGGACAGCGGCGAGCATGGGGCCGGATGCGAGGTCGGTGTAGGCGTCCGGATCCTGCCCGGCGGGCACCAGATGCGCCCCGAGGTACGTCACCTGGTCGGCGATGGTGGAGGCAATGCGGGCGCTCCGGGCTTCATGCTCGACGTCCAGGCCGTAGCCGGTTTTCGTCTCGATGTAGGTGGTCCCCTGCGACACAGCTTCGGCCACCCGGCCAAGGGCCAGTCGGGTGAGGTCGAAGTCGGACGTTGCCCGGGTGGCGTTCATGGTCACCGCAATGCCGCCAGCGGAGTAAGATTCCCCCGCCATCCGCGCCTCGAATTCGGCCGTCCGGTCGCCCGCGAACAGCAGGTGGGTGTGGGAGTCCACCCAGCCGGGAAGCAAGGCACGGCCATCGGCGTCGACGGCGTCATCCGCGGCGGGAGCATCAGCAGTGGCGCCGATCCATGAAATCCGTTCACCCTCAATCACCACGGCGGCATCTTTGAGGACCCGGTGTTCCAGGTCCTGGGTCATCAGCTCGGCGATATTGGTGATCAGGGTGCTCATAGGACCATTCTTCAGCGCCGGACAGACCAGCGGGTGGCTGCCAGCGCCTGAGCTGTCCGGGATGCCGGACCCGCGTCCGCTGTTTCACCAGCATTTCGATGACCCGCACTCTGATGACCGGCACTTTGCTGTCCTGCCAGGATCTGTGCCGCGGCCAGCTCTGCCATCGCCGATGAGGTCTGGAAGCCATACCCGCCCTGGCCGGCGAGCCAGTAGAAGCCGGGCGCTTCGGCGTCGAAACCTGCCACGGGAACGCCGTCGGCAGCTTCTGTCCGGAGCCCCGTCCAGGCCCGGCGGACTTCCGTGATGCCCAGCGTGGTCACCTGGTTCAGCCTGGCGACCAGGCGCTCTACGTCCCCTGGCCGCGGTTTGGCGTCTTCGGGCCCGCTCGGCAGGGATTCGGACGGCGAGATCAGCACGTCACCGCCTTCACGGCGGAAGTAGAACGTGTTGTCCGCCGCCGCCACCATGGGACTGTGCTCCGGCAAGGGGCGTTCGACGGCGGCAATTGCCGCAGTGCGCCGGTACGGCTGCAGCCCGAGCTTCTCCACCCCGCTGATGACTGCGAGTTCGTCCGCCCAGGCGCCGGCAGCGTTGACCAGGACGCCCGCTTCGAAGGCTTCCACGCCCGCACCAACCTGCCAGCCGGAGCCGAGGCGCTGCGCGGAATGGACCCGGGCGCCGGTGATGATGTCCGCCCCGGCGGCGAGCGCGCGCTGCCGGTGATCCTCCAGCAGCAGCGGTGCGTTGCAGCCGAAGGAGCCAGTGTCCAGGCCGGCGGCAGCGAACGAGTCAGGGACCAGTGCCGGGCAGAGCTCCAGCGCTTCGGCCTGGGTGATGGACCGCATGTGGCCGCTCGCTTCGGCTGCCACCGCCTGCTCCGAACCGATCAGCATAAAACTGCGCGGCGTGAGCACGGGCTCGGGCAACCCGGCATCGCGTGCGGCGATCAACTCCAGTGTCCGGACCGTCAGTTCCTGCACCACCGGCGGGCCGTAGCTGGGGATGAGCTGGCGGGCGGAGCGGGAGGACGTGTGGTACGCCAGTTCCTGCTCCGCCTCCACCAGTGCCACAGAGCAGTTGCCCGCCAACGCCGAGGCCAGGGACAACCCGGCTATGCCGCCACCAACAATCAGGACGTCGTATTGTGCTGCCATGCGTTCATCCTCGCAGAGTTAAGGCAGGCTGTGGTTGCCTTCAGGCTGCTACCTAGGCACGGCTGGCGACGAAGGCACTCACGCAGGTTTCGACGTCGTCCGTTGAGTGCGCGGCCGAAAGCTGGACGCGGATCCTTGCTGCCCCGCGCGGAACCACCGGGAAGCTGAAGGCGGTGACGAAGACGCCGTGCTGCAGCATCCGGTCAGCCACTTTGGCGGCCAGGACGGCGTCGCCGAACATGACCGGGACTATCGCGTGCTCACCGGGAAGCAGGTCAAAGCCCTCTTCGGTCATGCGGCGGCGGAACAGTGCGGCGTTCTCGAAGAGCGTCCGGCGCAGGCCGGCCGAGTTCTCCACCAGGTCCAGGGCCTTGATGGTGGCGGCCACGATGGCCGGGGCCAGCGAGTTCGAAAACAGGTAGGGACGGGCCTTCTGCCGGAGCATGGCCACCACTTCGGCACGGCCGGAGACGTATCCACCCGAGGCGCCGCCCAGCGCCTTGCCGAACGTTCCGGTGTAGATGTCCACGCGGTCCGACACGCCTGCATGCTCCGGCGTACCGGCACCGGTAGCCCCCATAAAACCGACGGCGTGCGAATCGTCCACCATCACCAGGGCGTCGTGCTTCTCGGCGAGGTCGCAGATGGCTTCCAGTGGCGCGAGGTAGCCGTCCATGGAAAAGACGCCGTCGGTGACGATGATCTTGCGGCGGGCTTCCTTTGCCTCCACCAGCTTTGACTCCAGGTCCGCCATGTCCTGGTTGGCGTACCGGTACCGTTGCGCCTTGCACAGGCGGATCCCGTCGATGATGGAGGCATGGTTCAGGGCGTCGGAGATGATGGCGTCCTCCGGGCCGAAGAGGGACTCGAAGACGCCGCCGTTGGCATCAAAGCAGCTGGAGAAGAGGATGGTGTCCTCTGTCCCGAGGAACCGGGAGACGCGGGCTTCGAGTTCCAGGTGCAGGTCCTGGGTGCCGCAGATGAAGCGCACACTGGCCATGCCGAAACCGCGTTCGTCCATGGCCGCCTTGGCTGCGTTGATGATGTCGGGGTGGTCAGCCAGGCCCAGGTAGTTGTTTGCGCAGAAGTTCAGCACGTCAGCCCCCGGCTGGCCGAGCGCACCGGCGCTGATGTGGCTTGACTGGGGCGAGTTGATGCTGCGTTCGGTCTTGAAGAGTCCCGCGGTGCGGATGTCCTCCAGCTCGGTGCCCAGCTGTTCCTTGATCGAGGTGTACATGGTGTTCCTTAGAATCGGGTCCAGTCGAGGACAACTTTTCCGCCGGCGCCGCTGCGGGCCAGGTCGAAGCCCTTTTCCCAGTCGGTGGCAGGGAGCGTATCAGTGACCACCGCGGAAATGCCCGCGTGCAGTACGGGGTTGGAAGACAGCATGGCACTCATGGCGTACCAGGTTTCGTACATTTCGCGGCCGTAGATGCCCTTGAGCGTGAGCATGTGGGTCACCACCTTGCCCCAGTCGATGGTGATGTCCTGGCTGGGCAGTCCCAGCATCGCGATCCGGCCGCCGTGGTTCATGTTGTCGATCATCTCCGGCAGGGCGGTGGGGTGGCCGGACATCTCCATGCCGATATCGAATCCCTCCCGCATCCCCAGCTCGCGCTGGGCGTCACGGACCCTCGTGGTGGCAACGTTGATGGCGAGGTCTGCGCCCAGCCGGCGGGCGAGGTCCAGCCGGTGGGGTGATACATCGGTGATGGCGATCTTGCGGGCACCGGCGTGGCGGGCGACGGCGATGGCCATCAGGCCGATGGGTCCGGCTCCGGTGATCAGCACGTCCTCGCCCACCAGCGGAAAGCTCAGGGCAGTGTGCACGGCGTTGCCGAAGGGGTCGAAGATAGCGCCCAGTTCGGGAGTAACAGAGGGATCGTGGTGGACCCAGACGTTGGTTTCCGGAATCACCACGTATTCTGCGAAGGCACCGTCGCGCTGCACCCCCACGCTCACCGTGTGGATGCACATCTGCCGCCGGCCTGCCCGGCAGTTCCGGCAGATACCGCAGACCACGTGGCCTTCCCCGGATACCCGGTCACCGGTCTTGACGTCGCGGACGTCCTCGCCCACTTCCACCACTTCGCCGTAGAACTCGTGGCCCGGGATGAGGGGAGCTTCGATGATCCCCTGGGCCCAGGAGTCCCAGGACTGGATGTGGAGGTCGGTGCCGCAGATCCCGGTGGTCATGACCCGGATCTTCACGTCGGCGGGGCCAGCCACCGGCTCGGGGCGGTCCACCAGCTCGAAGCCTGCCTGTGGGCCGGCCTTGTACAAAGCCTTCATCGGCTTCCTCACTCTTTGTCTACGTGGTCGGCAGATGCTGACCTCCCCATTACAACGAGGAAGAAGCTTTAGCACAACCGCTAATTTCTCAATCAACGATGTAGCTTTTGCTAATGCATAGAATGGACACGTGGAGATACACCAGCTCGAAATCCTGCGCGAACTCGGCGCCCTGGGCAGCGTTAAGGCGGTCGCGGAGACCCTGATGGTCACGCCGTCGGCCGTCTCCCAGCAGCTGGCGCTGCTGCAGCGCACCGTGGACGTGCCCCTGACCCGGAAGGAGGGCCGGAACCTGGTCCTCACCGAGGCAGGCCAGGTGCTCGCGGACGCCGGTGCCGCCGTCGTCAGCGCCATGGCCGAGGCGCGCACTGCGATCGGAAGTTATCACGGCACTGCGGCGGGCAGGGTGACGCTGTCCGGTTTCCACAGCGTGGGGCAGGCCGTTTTTGCGCCGCTGGCCAGGATCCTCGATGCGCCCGGCCAGCCGCGGATCGAACTCTCGGACGAAGACGTGGCGCAGCAGGACTTCCCCGCCCTGACCGCGCGGTATGACCTGGTCCTCGCCCATCGGATGGACCACAGCCCCCGCTGGCCCGCCGATCGGGTCACGGTGATACCCCTCGCCCACGAACCGCTCGACGTTGCCTTGCCTGCCGCCCACCCATTGGCGGGGAAGCCTGCAGTAACAGCGGACGACGTCGGCGGCGAGGCTTGGGTGACCAGCCACGCCGGCTACTCCCCCGCCGATGTGTTGTCCGCCGTCGCGGCTGTTTCCAGCCGCGAGCTGAACATTGTGCACCGAATCAACGACTACTCCACCGTTGCGGCACTCGTGGCCGCCGGCAGTGTGGTGGGACTGCTGCCGAGATACACGGCGGGACCCGTACTCAACCCCGATATTGTGCTGCGGCCGCTGGAGGGAATCAGCACCCGGCGGCGGATCGACCTGCTGGCCCGGCCCGAAAACCTGAAGCGGCGTTCGGTCATGATTGTCTCCGAGGCACTGCAAGAGATCATGGCCGGGCTGGTGGAACAGGGCTGACCCGGCTGGGTCCCACTCAACGTCGTCATTTCGCGCTTTCACGACGCCTAATGCCAGTCACTTGGGGTTGTTGTGCCCCTTGCCGTGGCCCTGACCGTGGCCGCGGCCCAGCCCAAGGCCGGGACCGTCGCCGCCGCCCTCGGCGATCCGCCCAGCCGTAGCCTGGTCCCCGTTCTTCACTCCGGAAATCCGGACGGTGTCGCCGGTGGCTATGTCCCTGATGGTTCCCTCCGTCGGCTTAACCCGCTTGCCGTCGTCGTCCGTTCCCTCGGAGCTCTCCGATCCCGGGGAGCTCTCCGACGCCGCGGCGGGAGCCTTGTGGATTTTTGTGTCCGCGTTGACGGTGTACGTCCGGGAGTAGCCGTCCTCGCTCTTGACTGTGATCGAGGTGTCGCTGACCGCTTCCACCGTGCCGCGCTGCTCAAGGATGGTCTGGAAGGTGCCGTCCGCCTTCTTCACCACGCTTTCACTGTGAAGGTGCTGCGGGCGCTGGGCTTTGTCCGGCTTGTCCTTGCCGTTTTCCTGTCCCTGCACGGACTGGGATTGGGAGGGCAACGGCGACGGCGGGAAGGTGTCACCCGCTGCCCAAGCAAACGCTACCCCCGTCCCGGTTAGGGCCAAGGCCACCGACCCCGCCAGCACGGTCTTACGGATCTTTAACGGGTCCGGAACAAACATCAAAACTACCTCCCACAGCAACAGTAGGGCCTGTTTGCCCCTGCAACCGGCACCCTGGAGCTTCAGTGTAGGGCTGGGATGCGCGGCTGCACACGAGTAGTCCGGGGCATGTGGGAACCGAGTACTACTTAAACCACAACTGGGCAGCGCCAAATATCGTTATGCGGGGTCAAAACGACACTTGGCGCCACCCAGTCGGGTGGGAGGGATTAGACGGTGACGCCCAGCTTCTCCAGGATCAGCTCGCGGACGCGGCCGGCGTCAGCCTGGCCGCGGGTGGCCTTCATGACCCCGCCCACGATGGCGCCTACGGCCTGGACCTTGCCGCCGCGGATCTTGTCCGCGACGCCGGGCTGGGCGGCCAGTGCGGCATCGATGGCTTCGAGCAGGGGCCCGTCGTCAGAGACCACGGCCAGGCCGCGCTTCTCCACGATCTCGGCCGGGGTGCCTTCGCCGGCGAGGACGCCGTCCAGCACCTCGGTGGCCATCTTGTTGTTGATCTTGCCGTCCTCCACCATGCGGGCGAGCTCCACGATGGTGGCGGGCTGGACACCGAGCTGGCCGGGATCCACATCGGCGTTCTTGGCCCGGCCCACGATCTCGCCCATCCACCACTTGCGGGCGACAGAAGCGGAAGCGCCGGCGGCGATGGTTTCCTCGATCTCGTCCATCACACCGGCGTTGACCACGTCGCGGAATTCGAGGTCCGAGTAGCCCCAGTCGGCCTGGAGGCGCTTCCGGCGGGCGGCCGGCGGTTCGGGCAGCGTGGCGCGGAGCTCCTCCACCCATTCGCGGGCCGGCACCACGGGGACCAGGTCCGGCTCGGGGAAGTAGCGGTAGTCGTCCGCGTCGGACTTGGCCCGGCCCGAGGTGGTGGTGCGGGTGTCCTCGTGCCAGTGGCGGGTTTCCTGGGTGACCGGAACGCCGGAGTCCAGCACGGCGGCATGCCGCTGGATCTCGTAGCGGACGGCGTGTTCGACGGCGCGCAGCGAGTTCACGTTCTTGGTCTCGGACCGGATGCCGAACCGTTCACGGCCGTGGGGGCGCAGCGAGACGTTCGCGTCGCAGCGGACGTTGCCGCGCTCCATCTTCGCGTCAGACACGCCAAGGTTCTTCACGATCTCGCGGACGGCAGCCACGTATGCCTTGGCCAGTTCAGGCGCGCGGGATCCGGCACCTTCGATGGGCTTGGTGACGATTTCCACCAGCGGAACGCCGGCGCGGTTGTAGTCCACCAGCGAGAAGTCCGCGCCCTGGATGCGGCCGGTAGCGCCGCCCATGTGGGTCAGCTTTCCGGCGTCCTCCTCCATGTGGGCGCGCTCGATCTCCACCCGGAACACAGTGCCGTCGGAGAGCTCGATGTCCAGGTAGCCGTCGTAGGCAATGGGTTCGTCGTACTGGGACGTCTGGAAGTTCTTCGGGGTGTCCGGGTAGAAGTAGTTCTTCCGGGCGAAGCGGCAGGACTCGGCGATCTTGCAGTTCAAGGCCAGCCCGATTTTGATGGAGGACTCGATCGCTGCCTTGTTGACCACAGGCAGGACGCCGGGCATCCCGAGGTCCACTTCGTTGACGTTGGTGTTGGGATCGTCGCCGAAGACGTTCGGGGCGGAGGAGAACATCTTGGTCTTGGTGTTGAGCTCCACGTGGACCTCGAACCCCAGGACGGGATCGTACTTCTCCATGGCCTCTTCGAAGCTCAGGATTGCGTCGGTGTTCATTATTTTGCCTCCTGGGCTGCGAGGGTTTCGACAACCGTTTCGGTTTCGACAGGCTCAACCACCGAGGTGGCCAGCGCTGGCGCCTGGGCCAGCAGCGGGCCGCCCCACTTCGCTTCGAGCAGCGACTCCAGCACCGCACCCACGCGGTACAGGCGGGCGTCTTCGCGGGCCGGGGCCAGCAGCTGGATGCCCACGGGGAGGCCGTCCTCGTCGGCAAGGCCGCCGGGCAGGGACAGGCCCGGCACGCCGGCAAGGTTGGCCGGGATGGTGGCGACGTCGTTCAGGTACATCGCCAGCGGATCGTCCAGTTTCTCGCCGAGGCGGAAAGCGGTGGTGGGGGCCGTGGGCGAAATCAGGACGTCAGCAACGGTAAACGCGGCTTCGAAATCGCGCTGCACCAGGGTGCGGACCTTCTGCGCGGAGCCGTAGTAGGCGTCGTAGTAACCGGCGGACAGGGCATAGGTGCCCAGGATGATGCGTCGCTTGACCTCGTCGCCGAAGCCGGCGGCGCGGGTGGCACCCATGACGCGTTCAATGGTCATGGGGCCCTCTTCGGGGAGGACGCGCAGGCCGTACCGGACGCCGTCGAACTTGGCGAGGTTGGAGGACGCCTCGGAAGGCATGATCAGGTAGTAGGCGCCCAGGGCGTACTGGAAGTTGGGGCAGGAAACCTCCACGATCTCCGCACCGGCCTCCTTGAGGAGCTCCAGGGCATCGTTGAACCGGTTTTCGACGCCGGCCTGGTAGCCCTCGCCGTGCAGTTCCTTGATGATGCCGATCCGCAGGCCCTCGACGTTGCCGGTTTTAGCTGCGGCGACGAGGTCGGCAAGCGGGTCCGGCAGTGAGGTGGAGTCGCGGGGGTCGTGCCCGCCGATGACCTGGTGCAGGAGGGCCGAGTCCAGGACGGTCCGCGAAACGGGGCCGATCTGGTCCAGGGAGGACGCCATGGCGATGGCCCCGTAGCGGGAAACGCTGCCGTAGGTGGGCTTGACGCCCACGGTGCCGGTGACGGCGCCGGGCTGGCGGATGGAGCCGCCGGTGTCCGTGCCCAGGGCGAGCGGAGCCTCGAAAGCGGCGACGGCGGCAGCGGACCCGCCGCCGGAGCCGCCCGGAATGCGGTCCAGGTCCCAGGGGTTCCGGGTGGGGCCGTAGGCGGAGTGCTCGGTGGAGGAGCCCATGGCGAACTCGTCGAGGTTGGTCTTGCCCAGAATTGGCATCCTGGCGGCGCGCAGGCGCTCCACTACGGTGGCGTCGTAGGGGCTGTGCCAGCCTTCGAGGATCCTGGAGCCTGCCGTGGTGGGCTGGCCCACCGTGACGATGAGGTCCTTCACGGCGATGGGCACACCGGCCAGGACATGCAGGGCTTCGGCTTCGGCGCCGCCGGCAGCGCGGATGGCGTCCACCTCGGCGGCGACGGCGAGCGCTTCCTCGGCGTTGACATGCAGGAAGGCGTTGACGCCGCGTTCGCCGCCGTCCACGGCGGCGATCCGGTCCAGGTAGGCCTGGGTGACCTCGACGGAGGTCACCTCGCCGGCGGCCAGCTTTTCGGCCAGTTCAGCGGCGGAGAGGCGGATGAGTTCGTTGCTGTCAGTCATGGTTATGCCTCATCCAGGATTGCCGGAACCTTGAAACGGTTGTCGTCGGAGTCCGGCGCACCGGAAAGTGCCTGTTCCGCGGTGAAGGTGTGGCCCACAACGTCTTCGCGGAACACGTTGGTCAGCGGAATGGGGTGGGACGTGGCGGGCACGTCGTCGCCGGCGGCTTCGCTGACGGATTTGACCGAATCAACGATGACGGCGAGTTCTCCGGCCATCCTGTCCAGCTCTTGAGCACTCATCTCAATGTGAGCGAGCCGCGCGAGGTGCGCAACGTCGTCACGGTTGATCGCAGCCATGGATCTCCCCTGCAAAGTTTGAATTGATTTCCGATCCATTCTAGTGGGGAAACGATGATGCCCGTCTGACGGCCCCCAGCGGGCGTCAGACGGGCACCTTCTTGCCGCATACCGCCCACCAGGGGCAACATCGCGGCAGCTACAGACTAGCCGATTCCGATGGCTCCGGTCAGTATGCCAATTCCCAGCATGACCAGCGAAACCACTGCTGCGCGCCACAGGACTTTCTTGTGGTGGTCGCCGAGGTCAACCTTGGCCAGCGAGACCAGGAGCAGGATGGCGGGGACCAGCGGGCTCTGCATGTGGAACGGCTGTCCGGTGATGGAAGCCCGGGCCATTTCGGCGCCGCTGATGCCGTAGTGGGCAGCCGTCTCGCTCAGGACGGGAAGCACACCGAAGTAGAAGGCGTCGTTGCTCATAAAGAACGTCATGGGGATGCTCAGGAGGCCGGTGATGACGGCCATCAGCGGGCCCATGCTGGACGGGATGATCTGCACCAGCCACGCGGACATCGCTTCGACCATGCCCGTGCCCTTCAGGACGCCGGTCAGGACTGCGGCAGCCATGACCATGCTGACCACGGCAACGATTGACGGCGCGTGGGCCACGATCTGCGCGGCCTGGTCCTTGACGTGGGGGAAGTTCACCAGCAGGGCGATGGCCGAACCGACCATAAAGACGTACGGCAGGGGCACGAGGTCGGCGATGAGCATGCCCATCACGGCCACCGTGAGGGCCAGGTTGAACCACTGGAGCTTGGGGCGCAGGGTCTTGCGGTTGGGATCCAGTGCCGTGTCCGCCATGGCGGTGTCGCTGGCATCGACGAGGTCTTCGGTGCGTTCCAGGACAGCTACGCCGGAGCCTCCGACGGCGGGGCCTCCCGTTGCCGGAACAGGTGCGGGACCGCGTCCCGAACCGCCGCGGCCTGAACCACCGCGGGACGTGCCGGTTCCGCCTGCAGGCGTGCCGCCGTCGAACCCTTCGGCAGTATCGGGGACGCCCCAGATTTCAGGCTGTGTGGCACGGAGGCGGTTGCGCTCCTGCAGTCCGAGCACCCAGGCGAAGACCAGGACGACGGCCAGGCCGGCGGCCAGGGACGGGATCATGGGGACGAAGACCTCGTTGACGTCGATCTTCAGGGCGCTGGCAGCGCGGGCGGTGGGGCCGCCCCAGGGGACGATGTTCATGGTGCCGTTGGCCAGGCCGGCCACGCAGGTGAGGACCACGGGGCTCATCTTCAGCCGGAGGTAGATCGGCAGCATGGCTGCGGTGGTGAGGATGAAGGTCGTGGAGCCGTCGCCATCAAGGGAGACTGCTGCGGCCAGCAGGGCGGTGCCCAGGACCACCTTGGCGGGGTCATTGCCGAGCTTGCGCAGGATGAACCGGACCAGCGGATCAAACAGCCCGACGTCGATCATCAGGCCGAAGTAGATGATGGCGAACATGAGCAGGGCTGCGGTGGAGGTCATCGACTTCATCGAGTCCATCACCATGTCGCCAATGCCCAGGCCGGCGCCGGCGAAAAGACCAAAAACTGTTGGGACGATGATCAACGCCAGCACTGGCGTCAACTTCTTCGTCATGATCAGCACCATGAATACCGCGATCATGGCGAATCCAAGTAATACCAGCACGGCTGGGCTCCTTCTTTGTGAACAGCGGCACAGCGGTGTGACGCGTGCTACAGACTTTAGGGTGGCCCGGGTCACGGCAATGCCTTTGGCGCAATTGATTGGCATACTGCTTATTGCGAGCATTTAGCTCATTGTGCTCACGGGCTCAGCGGGCCCCATTTACCAACCCGGATCGAGGAGGATCATGCTGCGTTCCAGTTCCCGCGCGCCGCTGCGGTTCTCCACCCAGACGCTGCTGCTGCAGCTGGCGGTGGTGCTTTTGGTGGTTCTGCTCAGCGCAGCAGTGCATGCCTGGCTGACCTATGACCGGGTGGGCCGCGAGGCGGAGAACCAGGCACTGACGCTGGCCCGGACGGTGGCCGCGGATCCCTCGGTGCGGGCCGAAAGTACTGGCCATCAGCGAACAACCCGGCACTCCCCCGGCCTCCGAACTCGCTGCCGGGCCGCTGATGGCGTCGGCCGAAGCCGCACGTGCCCGGACCGGTGCCCTGTTTGTGGTGATCACCGACGAGACCGGCCTGCGGCTGGCCCATCCGGATCCGCAGCGGCTCGGGGAAAGGGTGAGCACCGATCCGTCCGAGGCCCTGTCCGGCCAGGAAGTCACCACGCGGAACACGGGAACACTGGGGCCTTCCGCCGGCGCCAAGGTTCCGGTCTTCGCTCCCGGCGGCAGCACCGTGGTGGGAGAGGTCAGCGTGGGCTATTCGATGGAAACCGTGGGCCAGAGCGTGGAACGGGACATCGGCCCGGTAGCCCTGACGGCCACCGGCGCGCTGTTCGCCGGCATCCTGGGGTCCTTCCTGCTGCGCCGCCGCCTGCAGCGCCTCACCCTGGGCCTGGAGCCGGAAGAGATCAGCTCCCTGGTCCACGACCAGGTGGCGGTCCTGCAGGGTGTGGACGACGGCGTGATCGGCGTTTCCGCCGACGGCCGGATCACCGTGTTCAACGCCGCGGCGCAGCGCCTGCTGGGGCTGGGCGATCTCGCCGGAACACACTGGGAGGACGCCCCGGTGCCGGACCTGTTGAAATCCCTCACCCGGCCCGGCTCCGGTGACGCTTCCGCCATTGAACTGGTGGCTGGCGGCCGGGTACTCGTGGCAAACGCCCGCAAAGCCCTTCACAGGCGGGAGGACCTGGGCTGGGTGGTGATGCTCCGTGACCGCACCGAGCTGCAGCAGCTCACCCGGCAGCTGGACGCAGTGGGCACCATGTCCACGGCATTGCGGGCCCAGCGGCACGAGTTCGCCAACCAGCTGCATACCATCGCGGGGTTCATGAGCATGGGGCAGCACCAGCAGGCGCGCGACTACCTGGCCCGGCTGGCCGCCACAGGGCCGCTGAAGTTTCCGGTGGACCAGGCCGAGCTGCTGCAGGACCCTTACCTGCAGGCCTTCGTCGGAGCCAAGGGCGTAGAGGCTGACGAGCGCGGGGTCGCCTTGCGGATCGGGCCCGAAACCCTGGTCCGCGGGCAGGTCACCGACGCCCAGGACGTCACCACCGTGCTGGGCAATTTGATCGACAATGCCGTCAACGCCGCCGTGGCCGGCTCAGCTCGGGACCGGTGGGTTGAGCTGGAGGTGCTGGATGAGCCGGGCGACGACGGCGGCACGCTCCACGTGGTGGTCGCCGACTCCGGGGACGGGCTGGCGGAGGAAACGGACGCCGAGGCGATCTTCGCCGAAGGCTTCACCACGGCGTCCGGTCCTGTACGTGCCGGCGGGGGCCAGGGGTTCGGGCTGGCACTGGCCCGCCAGCTGGCCCGGCGCCGCGGCGGGGACGTCCGCCTGCTTGAAGCCGGGCAGCCCGGCGGACCAGGCGCAGTTTTTATGGCAACGCTCCCCGGCACCACTGCCGGGGCCAGGAATTCCCGGTTCAACGATGCCGCATCTCAGGACGCCGCATCTCAGGATGCAGCATCTCAAGACGCCGCGTCGCAGGATGCAGCCGGAAAGGACACTCATGGCTGATGATTTTCGGGTGCTGATCGTGGATGACGACTTCCACGTGGCCAAACTGCACGCCGCCTACGTGGATTCGGTGGCGGGGTTCCTGGCGCTGGCGCCGGTGGGAACGGCGTCGCTGGCGCTGCAGGCCATCCACAGTCTGCGGCCGGACCTGGTGCTGCTCGACGTCTACCTGCCCGATGCCTCCGGCCTGGACCTGCTCCAGCAGCTGGATGTGGACACCGTGATCCTGAGTGCCGCTTCCGACGCCGCCTCCCTCCGGGTGGCATTCCGCCGCGGTGCGCTGGGTTACCTGCTGAAGCCCTTTACCGCGGATTCCCTGTCGCAGCAGCTTCGGTCCTACGCGCGGTACCGGCGCCTGCTGTCCCAGCCCGGGGCGCTGGACCAGGACGCGGTGGAGCGGGCCAAGCGGGCGCTGATCCCTGGTGACGTCACGCCGTCGTCCAGGCCGCGGTCCGCCACTGAGGCGGCGGTGCTGGAATCCCTGGTCCCCGGCGAGCAGTATTCGGCGGCGGAAGTGGCCAGCCGCGTGGGTGTTTCCCGGGCGACGGCGCAGCGTTACCTGTCCTCACTGGCCGACGACGGCGCAGTGGATATCCAGCTCCGCTACGGGACCACCGGCAGGCCGGAGCACCGCTACGGCCTGCCGGCTGGCTAGATTAGCTGGCGCTCCTCTGGGCCACCAGCTCGATTTCCACGAGCATTTCCGGATCCAGGAACGGCAGCACGTGCACCAGGGACAGCGTGGGCCGGATCTCGCCGAATACCTCGCCGTGGGCACGTCCGGCGTCTTCCCACTTGCTGATGTCCGTCAGGTACAGCTTGGACTGGACCACATCCTCCAGGCTGAAGCCGGCGTCAGCGAGGACCTTGCCGAGCTTCTGCAGGATGAACTGGGTCTGCGTGTAGAAGTCGTTCCCCACGATGCCGTCCTCGCCGCTGGCTGCGGTGGCGGAAATGTAGAGGGTGTTGTCCACCTGGACGGCCCGGGAGTAGCCGAGGGTCTGTTCCCAGACGGAGCCGGTGCCGAAGGTTTTGCGCATGGTGGGCCTTTCAAAGCTGGAATGAGTCGGCACCACTTTAGGGCGGCTACAGGTCCAGCCGGTAAACCAGCAGCTTTATGTCAGTTCGGGGGACGAACCAGTCCCTGTCCGGCATCCGCGCGAAGCCGGTTTTGTTGTACAGTCCGCGGGCGCTTTCCCAGGTGCTTCCGGTGGTGAGCGAGACGGCGCTGATCCCGTCCAGTGCCTTGGCGTGGTCCACGATGGCAGCCATAATGGCTTTGCCTGCGCCGCTGCGTTGCACGGCCGGGTCCACCACCAGCATGCGGAACTCCAGTTCATCCCGCAGTGCGATATCCGCATAGGGCTCGCCGGCCAAGGCAAGGGTGACCGAACCCACCACGTTTCCGGCCCGCTCCGCCACCCAGACCGTGGCCTGGCCGGCGCGCTGCGCAACGTCCTGGACCTTGCGCATGTAAGGGTGGTCGGCGTCGTCGAAGTACCCGGCGGCCAGGTAGGAATCCCTGGTGATGCGGGCAACGGCGTCGAAATCGGATTCGACGGCGGGACGGACGGTTATCTGCTGATGCACCCATCAATGGTAGTGGTACTGCCCAGTAGCAAGCGGCAAAAGGGTGCTTTCCGTGACTGAACTATCAGTCAGGCGGAATTGGCAGCCAGACCGGAACTGGCAGTCCGGGCGAAACTGGCAGTCAGAGCGGAAATTTTCCGGACAGCTCCAGGCTGGCCGCGCACGTCCAGGCGTCCAGCCGCTCCTGATCGGTGGGGCCGCCGTCCAGCGGGCTGGTCAGCCGGGGCCGGCGGACCCAGCAGCCGGCTTCCTCGGCGATCAGCGCCCCCGCGGAAAAGTCGTGTTCGTTGAGCCCACGTTCGCCAAAGGCGTCGTGGGTGCCGTCCGCCACCATGCACAGATCCAGCGCCGCGGACCCCAAGCGGCGGACGTCCGCGAACCCTTCCAGCAGTTCGGCAAACTGCCCGGCCTGTTCCGAGCGGACCAGCGGATCGTAGTTGAAGCCGGTGGCCAGGATCTGCCCCTTGCGGCCCGGCACGGGCCCTTCCAGCCGGGTCACGGTCCCGGCTTCCTCCAGCCAGGCACCCTGCCCGCGGGCAGCATAGTAGACGCGGCCTAAAGCAGGGGCGTTGACGACGCCGGCCAGCCAGACGCCGTCGGCATCGGCCACTGCCACGGAGGTGCCGTAGTAGACGATGTTGCGAATGAAGTTGGTGGTGCCGTCCAGCGGGTCGATGGACCAGCGGTAGCCGGTGGGATCCGCCGGCCGGGTGGTGCCGTATTCCTCGCCGGTGATGCTGTCGCCGGGCCGGGCGGCGGCAATGACATCGCGCACCGCGTTCTCCGCGGCGACGTCGAACGCGGTGACCCAATCGCCGGCGTCGCCCTTGTTGCTGGCGTGGAGCGCGTCAGCGTTCCTGCCGGCAAGGACCCTGGCGCCGGCGGCCGCAGCCTGCCTGGCCACCTCCAGCAGTCCGGTAACGCCGGTCATCGGGCCGCCTCCGCCTCTGCCGGTTCCGCCCCGGAATCAGCGCCGCCCTCCAGCGCTGCCGGGCCGCGGGCCAGCAGCTGCCGGAAGCCGTCCTCATCCAGCACGGGTACGCCCAGCTGTTCGGCCTTGTCCAGCTTGGTTCCCGCGTTTTCGCCGGCCACCACGTAGCTGGTGTTCTTGGAGACCGAACCTGAGGCCTTGCCGCCGCGGACCAGGATGGCTTCCTTCGCCTCGTCGCGGCTGAAGTTCGGCAGCGAGCCCGTCACCACGACCGTCAGCCCTTCAAGGGTCCGCGGCATGGACTCATCCCGCTCGTCCTCCATCCGGACCCCCGCCGCGGCCCAGCGCTCGACGATGTCGACGTGCCAGTCCTCGGCAAACCACTCCTTGAGGGCGGCGGCAATGGTGGGACCCACCCCATCCACGTGGGCCAGTTCATCCTCGGACGCCTTCCGGATGGCGTCCATGCTGCCGAAGGAGGTGGCCAGGGCGCGGGAAGCCCTCGGCCCCACGTGCCGGATGGACAGCGCCACCAGCACCCGCCACAGCGGCTGGGTTTTCGCCTTCTCCAGCTCCCGGAACAGCTTCTCGGTAGTCGCGGTGGGCTTGGACGGCGACTTCGCAGTGCCCTTGCTGTAGAAGTAGGGCACCAGTTCAAACTCCCCGGTGGGCACGCCCTTGGTGCGCTTTTCCCGCCTGATCCGGACATCGGCGAGCATTTCCGGGGTGACGTCGAACAGGGCCGCTTCCGTGGTCAAGGGGGGAACGTCGGGTTCTGCCGGCTGGGTGAGGGCGATGGCTGCCTCCCACCCGAGGGCCTCAATGTCGAAGGCACCACGCCCGGCAAGGTGGAACACCCGCTCCCGCAGCTGCGAGGGGCAGGATTTTGAGTTGGGGCAGCGGATATCAACATCGCCCTCCTTCGCCGGCGCCAGGGGCGTGCCGCAGGAAGGGCATTCGGTGGGCATCACGAAGTCGCGGACCGGCGGATCCTGCTGGTCTCGCAGGGCCAGGACCGGGCCCACGATTTCAGGGATGACGTCGCCGGCCTTGCGCAGGACCACGATGTCGCCGATCTTCACGCCCTTGGCCTTCACCACGTCCTGGTTGTGCAGGGTGGCCATTTCCACGGTGGACCCGGCCACCTTGACGGGCTCCATCATGCCGAAAGGCGTGACACGTCCGGTGCGGCCCACGTTGACCTGGATGTCCAGGAGCTTGGTGTGGACCTCCTCAGGCGGGTATTTGTAGGCGACGGCCCACCGCGGCACGCGGCTGGTGTAGCCAAGGGCCCGCTGGATGGCGAAATCGTCCACCTTGATGACAATGCCGTCAATTTCGTGCAGCAGTTTGTGGCGCTTGTCCCCGTACCGCTTGATAAAGTCCAGGACCTCGTCCAGGCTTCCCAGCACTTCCGAATAGGGGCTGACCGGCAGGCCCCAGTCCTTGAGCACGGCGTAGGTTTCGGACTGGCTGCGTGCCTGGAGCCCCTCGCGGGCACCGATCCCGTGGACAAACATTTTCAAGGGACGCTTGGCTGTTTCCGCCGGGTCCTTCTGGCGCAGCGAACCGGCTGCGGCGTTGCGGGGGTTGGCCAGGGGCGCCTTTCCTGCTTCAATCAGCGCTTCATTAAACTCGGCGAAGGCCTGCGAGGGGATGAACACCTCGCCCCGGATTTCCATCTCCGCGGGAAACCCCTCCCCGTTCAGTTCCTGCGGGATTTCCTTGATGGTGAGCACGTTGTGCGTAATGTCCTCGCCGGTGGTGCCGTCACCGCGGGTGGCGGCCCGCACCAGTTTCCCGTCCCGGTACAGCAGGTTGACCGCAAGGCCATCAATCTTCAGTTCGGTCAGCCAGGCCGGCCGATGCGATCCGTCACCCAGCTTCTCGATGCCGGCCGCTGCTTTGGTGAGCCAGGCTTCGAGTTCCGCAAGGGAAAAAACATCCTCCAGGCTGTACATCCGCTGCAGGTGCTCCACGGCGGCGAAAGCGGCGGAGACTTCACCTCCCACTTCCTGGGTTGGCGAGTCATTGGACACCAGTTCCGGGTGGAGCGCCTCGATTTCCTCCAGCCGCCGGAACAGTTCATCGAATTCCGCGTCGGAAACCAGGGGGGTGTCTTCCTGGTAATAGGCAAACCTGTATTTCCGGACGAGGTCGACGAGGTTCTCGTATTCCTCACGGACTGGTTCGGTGGGGGTTGCTTCCGGCTCGACGGGTTCGGTGGTGGTTGCTTCCGGCTCGACGGGTTCGGTGGTGCGGGTGGCGGTCTGTTCTGCGGGGCCTGGTCCTGTACTCACAGACCTATCTTGCCCGAAACCCGATGCCTATGCTCGGGGCGCAGCTGTGATGTGGCAGATAATCTGGCAGGTCAGTGGGCCCTTGGGCGGAACCGGTTCCTGCCCCACCAGATGAAGGAAGCACCCGCGGCGCCCAGCAACAGGACGCCTGCGATGATGGGCAGGAGGGCCGGACCGCCGGAGCCCGGATCGCGGTCAGGGTTGACGGCTGCCACCCGGCTGGCCCGGGCGGACCTGGTGACGGGCGTGTTCCAGTCCTGTCCGCTTGAGGCGCCGGTGGGCGGCGGGGAACCGGCAGATCCTGTGGCGGCGGCCGCAGCGGACGGACCCGCGGCGGTGTCTTCCGGTTCGGCCGCCGGGGCGGCCGGTACCGGGTCGGTTCCGGCAGGAGGCGTATCCGACGGTGCGGCCTGCTCCGGAGGCGCGGGCACAGGGTCCGAGGGCGGAGCAGGCGGACTTTCGGGCTCTTTGGGCTTCCGCGTGCGTGTGGGCCCGGCAGGTTCCGGGTCCTCCGTGGGGCCGGACCAGCAGACCAGGAGGCATTGGTCAGGAGATGTTGTGGAGGCGGGTGTGGGTTCCGCGGATTCCGCGGCTGCAGGGCCGACCGAAAAGAGGCCCAGGGTGATGGCCAGGACTGCTGCTGATGCCGTCGTCGAAGCAACGCGGAAAACCGGTGAAGACGGGGTCATTGCTACCTTTCGGTGCGCGCAGTCCCCCACTGCGGCTTTCTTGGTGTCCCCGGTAGTCTTCTACAACGCGCAGCAGGGCCGCAAATCCACAGGATCCGCGGCCCTGCCGTCATTGGCGTGTCAGTCCCTGTTTTCGGGCGGCAGGGCAACCTGGATTTTGCGGGCCTTTCCGCGCCCCACCACGTACCCCCGGCCGGGAATGAAGTCCGGACTGATCCGGCCCAGGGACGTGTTAAGCAGGCTGTCCCCTTCGATGTCTCCGGGGTTCAGCAGCAGGCCGCGCCGTCCCGACTTGAAGGGCTGCGCGAGGGACCAGGCCGAGGACCAGGTGGAGGTTTCGGATTCACCGATGACCCACTGGTCCGCCTTGATGGACGCCGTCACCAGCTGGCCCACACCGGACTCCGCCAGGGTGTCGGTGAACTCCGTAAGCCCCTCGATGAAGATGGCCAGCGCGCCGGGATTTCCCGAAGAGTGCTCCACCAGGTCTTCCACCACCTCGGCCACATCGTCCGGACCCACCACCGAGCGGTTCCAGATGGGCAGGGAGGCGACGGCGGACCGGCGGGCCCCGATGTAGACGAGTTCAGTGGCGGGGTTGGAACGGCGAAGGGCGTAGGCCAGGGTCACAAGCGCCACGGTCCGGCCGGCGCCGGGCGGGCCGGCGAGGAGGAGCGGGCCCCGTGCCATGACCTCGGCCGGCTGGAGCGTTTCGTCGTCGACGCCGATCACGGGCAGGTTGGCGACGCCGGCGGGCAGAACGTCCAGGTCCACCTGCTCCGGCAGCCTCTCGATGCCGGGGGCGGCCGCCAGGCCCTGGCGCAGCATTGCTTCGCTGAGCTTGTGCACCTCGCGCGCCTGCAGGGCCAGGTTGGAGTTCCCGCCCAGCACTGCGAGCTGGACCTCGAGCCCGTCCAGGAGCCCGCGGCCGGGCGGGGATCCTGCACCGAGCACGTCCCGCGGAACGTCCATGGAAATGTAGTCGTCCTCGGAGGAGAGCCGGAGCACCAGGCGCCGCTGGATGGAAGCGAGCAGCGAGGCGGGGACCGAATTGGGGCGGTCCCCGCTGACCACCAGGTGGATGCCGAGGGTGCGGCCGTCGGTAGCCAACTGCAGGAAGATGTCCCAGAGCCCGGACAACCTGCTGTGTTCGTACGCCTCACGGAACGCGGACATCCCGTCTACAAGGACGAAGATCCGCTTCTCGTCGGGCCGGTTGGCGAGCTTCCGGTACTCGACGATGGTGGAAGCACGCACCTCGGCGAATGCGGCGGATCGCTGGTCCGCGATGTCCCGGAGCAGGCGCAGCAGGCGCCCCACCCGTTCCACGTCGTCGCCATTGATGATCTCGCCCACGTGCGGAAGCTCTTCCAGCATCCGCAGCCCGGAGGAGCCGCAGTCGATCCCGTAGACGTGCACGGGCCCGCCGCGGGGAGTCACTGCGGCAGCGATCGCAATGCCGCGCAAGGCCGCCGATTTTCCGGAACCGCCCGTACCGTAGATGGCCATGTTGCCATCTTTGTCAGGCCGGTAGAACACCGTGGGCTGGGCCTGCCGGACCGGGTCGTCGGCCACCCCGAGGAGCAACTGCTCGTCGGTGCGGGGGTTGGGCAGCCTGGAGAAATCGTAGGTTTTGGCCAGTTCATCCAGCCATGGTTTCCTCGGGGGCTTGATCGCGAGCGAGCCGGCAGCGCGGACAATGGTCGCCGTCATCCTCGCGATGTCGTTGGGGCCGGCCGGCGCCTCGAGCACCGGCTTTTCGGGGGCCGGGGCCTCCCAGCTGGGGCCGGAGCCGAACGCCATTTCCACCACGTCGATCTGCGGCCGCTGGGGTTTGTCGGTTGTCCAGCCGCCGGCGTAGCCGGTCTGGAAGCCCTGGATCCGGCCGGGCCCGGTCTTGGCCGCACCGCGGCCCGGGATGGAGGGGTCGAAGTAGGCGGCGTCCGGGACGCCTAGGATGTCGCTGGCGTCGTCCTCGTCGGCCATCCGCAAGGCAACCCTGAGGTTGGTGTTGGCGCGCAGGCTGTCCTTGATCACACCGGCCGGCCGCTGGGTGGCCAGGATGAGGTGCAGGCCCAGGGAGCGCCCGCGCGCGGCGACGTCCACCACCCCGTCCACGAATTCCGGGACTTCGCTGGCGAGCGCCGCGAATTCGTCCACGATGATGATCAGGTAGGGCGGCGCCTCCGGATCGGCCTCGCGCTGGAGGGCCAACAGGTCCTTGGCCTTTTTGCGGTTCAGCAGCTGCTCGCGGTAGTGCAGTTCGGCCCGGAGCGAGGTCAGCGCACGCCGGACCAGGTGCGGCGAAAGGTCCGTAACCAGTCCTACCGTGTGCGGCAGGTTGATGCAGTCCGCGAAAGCGGCGCCGCCCTTGTAATCCACGAACAGGAAACTGACCCGGTCCGGGCTGTACGCTGCGGCCATGCCCATCACCCAGGATTGCAGGAATTCGGACTTGCCGGCACCGGTGGTCCCGCCCACCAGGGCGTGCGGGCCTTCGTTCTTCAGGTCCAGGTACAGCGGTTCGATGCCTTTGGAGCCCACCAGCGCGCGCAGGGTGCCGTTGTCCTTGCGGTTGGCCACGGCGCTGCTGTGTACGGAGTTGTTTTCCGTCCAGCGTTCGGCGACGGCCTGCGGGTTGTCCAGGAAGTCCTTGCCGATCAGGGTGGCATAGGAGACAGCACGCGGGAGGTCGGAATCGTCGGTGACGGGTTTGCCAACGTCCACCACCGGGGTAAGCATCCTGGCCAGCTGGGCAGCGAGCGCGGCGTCCACGCTTTCGCAGCTGACGGGGTACGTGTGGCGGCCCAGCCGGACCTGTCCGGTGGTGGTGCCGTGCTCGCCGTCCACCGCCATGAAGTCCCGGCAGGCAGCAGGCAGCGCCTGGACGTCCGTGGCGACCCAGAGCACGTGGACGCCGGCGTCGGGGCCGCGTTCAGCGAGCCGGGTGAGGCGTCCCCGGTCCACGGGGGCGTCGTCCTCCACGATCACCAGCACGGCCGGAACCACAGGCGCGTCCACCTCGTCCTTGGCGGGATCCAGCCGCGGGCGAAGGTCCGGGCCGGAACGCCTGGCAGCCGCTTCCCTCGCCTCCACGAGGTCTTCGAGGCGGGCCACCAGGGATGCGCCGCCGGCCGAACCGGCGGCCAGGTGGTCACCGGAAAGGGGGCTGTGGCCGGAGCCGACGTGCGGCAGCCACTGAAGCCAGGTCCACCGTTCCCGCGACTGGGCGGAGGTGATGGCCGCGAGGACCACTTCGGCCGGCGAGTGCAGCCCTGCGAGCTGGAGCACCATGCCGCGGGCCACGTCGTCGACCAGCCCGCGGGCTCCGGCGATGCCCAGCGAGCCGGCTGACCGGAGTTGGGATACCACCGGAACGCCTTCGATGTCCCGGAACTGCTTGATGCAGTCCTGGATTTCGCGGGCGTACACCACCTCGGTGTCGTTGTTTCCCGGTTCCTCCAGGAGCACCCGCGAAGGCACGGTGCCCAGGCCGAACCGCAGGCCCAGGAAGCCGCCGTGCTCGGGGCGGTGGGTCCAGAGCAGCGGACCCAGTTTGTAGATGGCATCAACGGTGTCACTGACGGAGGGTGCCTCCTGCAGCCGGACGGCCCGCTCCACGAGCTGGAGTTCGGTGATGTCCTCCCGGAAGGCGGCCATGGAAGCACGGAAATGCTTGAGCTGTTCCTTTTGCTGGCGTTTGGTCCGCATCTTCTGGTCCACGTAGTTACCCACGACGAACAGCGGCATCATCAGGATAAACAGTGCCGAGAGCGGGTTGTTGCTGACCGCGAAAACCACCATGCCCATCAGCAGCGGGACCATCAGCATGATGTACGGGAAGGGGTGCTCCTCGGGGCGTTTGGGCCCGGCAGGCAGGACGCGCTTCGGTTCCTCGAACCGGGGAACCACCCGGGGCGACCGGTTGAAGTCCACCAGGGGCGAGGTAGGTGCGGCCGCCTGGTTGTGTCCCAAGGGAACCACGGTGATGGTGGTGTCGCCCAGGGTGATGGTGTCCGAGGAGTTCAGGGCGGCCCGGGTGACTGGCAGTCCGTCCATGAGGAGCCCGTTGGCGGAGTTGGTGTCCACGATTTCGATGCCCTCGCCCACGGTGATCCGGGCATGGCGTTTGGAAGTCAGCGGATCGGAGAGCCGGATGTCCACGTCCCGGTCCCGGCCGATGTAGCTGGTACCGGAGGGCAGCGAAAATTCGCGGCCGACGTCGGGCCCTGACAATATGCGGAGGGTGGCGGCCGCGGGGCCCCGGTTTGCCCCGGCGTCACCGAACTGTGTGCTGACCTGGGCCAGCGACACCACGGAGCCGGGCCGGAGGCCGGATTCGAGGAGGTTGTCCCCGCGGGCAAGGATGTTGCCGCGCATGCCCCCGCCCACAAACGCCTCATCGATCTTCAGCGACAGGTTGTCCGGGGCGGGCGTGCCTTTACGGGCAGGGTCGGCGGACCACAGCGTTGTTGCCACATCGGCCACCGTGGCGAGGCCGTCGACGGTGATGGCAAGGTCCCTGGCGTCGGCAGGGTCCCGGCGGAGTGTCAGCCGGATCCTCATCCTTCGTCCACGCCCCTCATCTTCTCGAGCAGGTACAGGTCATCGGTGGTGACAAGGTGCGAGGTGACTGCGTGCTCCACCAGCCGGGCGCGGCGGTTCGTGGCGAGTTTGCCGCCGCCCCCGCGCAGGCCCACAACGCCCACCCGGTCCAGTTTGTCGCACACGTTGTCCAGTTTCCGGTTGAAGCGGGTGAGTGCCCAGCCCAGCGTTTTCGCGGCCGCCGCTGAGGACGGGATAGCGCTGAAGCCGGTCCCTTCGCGCCGCAGCATCGGCTCCGCGAGCGCCACGATGAGTGCCTTCTGCGAGTCCGTGAACACCACCGGGCCGATGGTGGTGTCCCCGTTGCTGTCCTCCTCACGCGCTCCCTGCCGGAACGAGGGCGTCTTCAGGTGGACCGCGAATTCATAAGTGGTGGGTCCTGCCGTAAAGATGATGTTGGTGTGGCTGAACACCAGCGGGATCCGGGCCCCGGGCGCGAGCCAGGCCTGCATGCCGCCCGAGGCGTCTGCCACGGTGGCGGAGAGCATGCTGCCCACATTGCTGAGCCACCAGATGCCGTCGTAGTTGGCCACCTGCAGGAACTGCCTGTGCAGGTACGGATTGTCGTCCACTTCGAGGTCGCCTTCGCGGCCGATGTTGAAGACGTCCTCGTCGGAGGGCTCATACCATTCCCCACAGAAATCTATTGCTAGATCCCCCATTTTCTGTGCCTCCTCATCGGGCAAAGCTCTGTATAGCGTCGTTGTGCGAATCCTTGGAACGTGGTGCCGCTCATGGGCCGGTGCAGCCGATGGAGGCTTCTTCCATCGGAGAGAAGGCGCCGTCGGTACGGACGATCATCACCTGGAGGCAGGTCTGCCCGGACGGGTTCGGCTTCACCTGGACGGGCGGCTGGTCGATGGACTGGTATTCGCCGCCGCCGCCAATCGTATAGACCCGCCACTTGTATTTGTCGCCCGGCTTGGGCTGCGGATTGTTCCAGGTGAAAGCGACGTCGCCGGCGGGCGTCAGGGATCCGGCGAGCCCCTCGACGTCGGGCACGGTGCCGTTGTCGAGGGCATCGGCAGGCGGCCTGCTGGCTTCCTGGCTCTGCCGGGTCTTCGGTGCCTCCGGTGCCGCATTGGCGATCACGATGCCCACCACCGCGGCGAGGGCCAACAGGGTACCGCCGGAGATGGCAAGCCAGAGGTTGCGCTTCCCGTGGTCCTGGCCGGACGGGGCCTCTTCAGCGGGTTCGTCCACCCGCGCCGGGCGGTGAAGGGTGGTGTCAGCGGCATCACCGCCGTCGGCAAGCTGGCCGTCCTGGAAGGTGCTGTTCCGGGACCTGCCCTCCGGCAACCCCCCGTGCCGGGTCAGGCCGGGGGTAACCGCAGCACTGCCGGCGTTGCCGCGGAGCACCGTGGCCTGGGGCCAGTCCTGGGGCTCGGATGTGTGCGCAGGCGGGGTTGAGGTTGCCGGCGGGGTAAAGCGCGACGACGGGGCCACCGTTGTGGGCACCTGCGGCCGGGTGCGGGCAGGGAAAGTGGGCGCGCTGCCCGTCCGTTCCGGGTCAATGGCGGCGATGCTCCGCACCCGGGTTTCTTCCGCACCGTCATCCGGGTGGGTGTCCTCCGGGTGCGGCTCCTCCAGGACTTCGAAGGGCGTCACGGAGAGGTTCAGTTCGGCCTGGATGCGCTGCAGGGCGAGGGCGAAGGCGTGGGCGGAGGAGTACCGGGACTGCGGGGACTTGGCCATCGCCGTGGACAACGCCAGTTCCAGGGACTCCGGGACGTCGGCGCGGCCGAGCCGCGGCAACGGCATGTTGCTGATCCGGCTGATCAGCTCGCGCTGGGAGTTGTCAGCTCCGGGCATCAGGAACGGCGACCGGCCGGCCAGCAAGGTGTAGAGCGTGGCTCCGAGCGCCCACACGTCCACCATCACGCCGTCCACGTTGCCGTCGGAGAACTGTTCCGGCGGGGACCACGGGATGGACATGCCCGATTCCTCGTCGGTGTCGCCGGCCAGGGTTCCGGAGATGCCGAAGTCCGTCAGGGCAGGGCGGTTGTAGTCGGTCACCAGGATGTTGGCGGGCTTGATGTCGCGGTGGGCGATGCCCGCGCGGTGGGCTGTCTCGACGGCGGATGCCACCTGGATGCCGACGGCCAGTACCTCGTCAACACTGAACCGCTGCCGGCGGTACCGTACCTCCAGGCTGGGCCGGGAGCAGTACTCCATTGCCAGGTAGGAATGCCCGTCGTCGGTGACTTCCGCCTCGAAGATGGTGACGATGTACGGGTGGGAGGACAGTTGGGCCATCAGGTTGGCCTCGGACTCGAACCGGCGGCGGGCACCTTCGGTTTTCAGGTCCGAGAGCAGCACCTTGACGGCCACTTTCCGCCGGGGCCGGTCCTGTTCATAAAGGTAGACGTCGGAGAAGCCGCCGGACCCGAGCAGGCTGGAATAGGTGAACCCCGGGATGTGGGGCGGCGGCGCCGGTGGCCGTTTGGAACTCAAAGAATCTCCTCAAAACGCAATGAGATGTTGTCGCCCAGTTCTGCGATGTCGCCGTCAAGCAGGATCGCCATCTCGTTCTGGGCCAGGCGGCGCGGAGGCTGGCCTTCGCGCACCAGGACGGTGCCGTTGGTGGCTTTGAGGTCGCAGAGCATCACGTGCCAGCCTTCCAGCCGGACTTCGACGTGGGAGCGGGAAATATCCCCGCCCGGACTCGCCACCTGGACCAGCCGGGGCATCACTCCGCCCTGGACCCGGGACACCGAGGGTTGCCTTCCGATCACCAGCGACTGGTCGAGGTCTACGAGTTCTCCCGTGGAGATCCGCATCCGTCCGAGGCGGGGACGAGCCACCTGGACTGCATCGGGCAGCAAGCCGGCACCGCAGGTGGCGCATGCGGCACTCGTCGGCGGGTTGGGGTGGTCCTGGGCGCAGAGCCGTGCCAGCACGAGCGGTCCCACTGCCGCGGAAACGTCTTTCACCGCGCGGACCGGGCGGGCAGCCATCCCGGCCAGGCTGCCCTTCATGACTGTCTGGCCGTCGTGGTCGCCGTCGTACTCTGCGCTCGTTTGTGCGGCGGGGGTAACCGGGCTATCGGATCCTGCGGAAGGTACGGCCGACAGCATGGGCGAGGGCGCTGCAACGGTCGGGGCCGGCCCACTGCCCGCGCCCCCCGTCCGCCAGGGCACAGAATCGATGAGGCCGCTGCTTGTCGGAGCGACGGGTGCCGGGCTTGGTGAACCGGTGGAAGGCGCCGCCGGGACGACGGCGGGCTGTACGTCCAGGACGACGACGGGCTGTGCGTCCGCCGGTGCCGGGAGCGCTTCAGGACTGCCGGGCTCCGCCGGTGAGGCGGCTTCTTCCCGCTTGTCTGGCGACTCCGGCCCTGGTGTTTCCTGGTTGCCGGCTTCCTGGTCTGCTGCTTCCTGGTTGCCGGACTCCGGGCCGGCTTCGTCCAGATCTTCGCGAATGGCCGCGTCTTCGATCCTGCGGACCACCGTCCGCTCCCACAGATGATCGTAGGAGCTGGTCATCTCGCTGGCCGACGCCTGTTCGCCAGAACCGGATCCAGCGTTCTCCCGAACTGGCTCTGGCTCTGGCTCAAACCGTGGGGCAGCGTTTGTTTCCGGCGCAGGGTCAGTCCCTGCATCAGCATCAGTTTCCCGGGCAGCGTTTGTGCCCGGATCAGCGTCAGGCACTGCAGATCCTTCAACGCCGAAGTCCTCATCGATGACCGCGTAAACAGTCTCGGCAGACGCCCCGTGCTCGGGGGCAACAGTGATCTCCGGAAGGTCACCTGCCTGCCCGGGCGCTTCAAGAACCGGGGCAGGCGCGGCGGGGGCGACCGCTGCAGGTGAAGTGGTTTCAATGACCGTCGGGGCTGTGGCCGCTGCCGGTTTCGCGGATACGGCGGTTCCCGCTGCTGCCAGATCGTGCCTGATGGCCGCCATCGTCCCGGCGTCGAGCATGAGTACCAGGGACTGCAGCAGCACCACGCCTTCCGCGAGCGGCAGCTCCGGCAGGTCAGCCTCCGGCTGGCCAGGCGATGGCAGGTCAGCATCCGCCTGCGCGGGTGTCGCCTGGCGGTGCACTCCGCTGCCCGCGTACGGGATCGCCAGCCGGCACAGCCCGGGATTATTGAGCCGCCGCTCGGTCCACGTGGTCACGTCCCGGCCGTTCAGCTCCACGGGGCCGTCTGTCGACTGGACAGTGACGTCGAGGTCCCCCCGCAGGAATACGCGGAGGGGTCCCTGGAAGTCGAGGATGCCGAAGGAAGGGATGTTGGCCAGTGATCCCCCGGAACTGCTGGTCACGGCGTGAAGGACTTCGTGCACTTCCGGCCGGCTTTCCAGCAGGTCCCAGAGTGCAGCGATAAGGGCCGGTTGCGTGCCCGGCCCCAGGAGGACGGCCGTGTGCGAGCGGACAATGCCCAGCCAGGTCCCGGGGATGTAACTAACGGCGGTCATCGCCCGGTTCCTCGCTCTCATCCAGAGTGTCTGGTTCCAGAGCGACTGTTTCCACGGTGCCTTCATCCGCGGTGCTTGTGCGGGGCAGTGTTACTTCCTCTTCGGCCGGGACCGGGCGTGGCGCGGTGGTGGCTGCACCGGCGTCGTTCAGGACGTTCCGGGCGTCCACCACCACAACCGTGACGTTATCCCGGCCACCGCTGCGGAGCGCCGCCTGGATCAGGGCGTCCGCTGCATCCTGGGGATGGCCAACGGTGCTGAGGATCCGGTAAATGTGTTCGTCCGTCAGCTCCCCGGTGAGCCCGTCGGAGCATACGAGGACCCGGTCTCCCTCCTCAACCGGGAGCAGCCAATAGTCGGCCTCCGTCTCATCTCCCGTGCCCAGGGCGCGCGTGACCACGTGCCGGCGCGGATGGATGGTGGCCTGCTCCGCCGTGATCTCCCCGGCGTCAACCAGTTCCTGGACCTCGGAGTGGTCCACGCTGATCTGCTCGAACCTGCCCTGGCTCAGACGGTACGTCCGGGAGTCACCAATGTTCATCACCAGCCAGTACGGCATGCCCATCTGTTCCACGATGACGGCGCCCGTCAGCGTAGTGCCGGCCCGCGCACCGGTGGCCTCGCGGATGGAGTCGTCCGCCTTCACCAAGTACTGCTGGAGGACGGCCGCCGTGACGCTCCGCTCCCCCGTGGTGAGCTGGGGTATCGTGGCCAGCGCCCGGACGCACATACCGCTGGCGATCTCGCCGGCTTCGTGGCCGCCCATGCCGTCCGCCACGGCGAAGACGGGATCGGAGGCAATGTACGAATCCTCATTCAACTCCCGGCGGAGTCCCCGGTCCGTTCCGTGGCCGACGCTCAGGCTGAGCCCTGCCCCCGGTTTAGTGCTGGAGGGAACACGTGCGGGCTGATGGTTCATGCCTGTCCTAGGTAAAAGGTGCGGTCTCCAAAATGGACACTGGATCCCGGGGTAACAAATGCGGGCACTCCCGCTTGAAGGGGGGTGCGCTGGCCGTCGGGGGTGGTCACGGCGCTGCCGTTGGTGGAGTTGCGGTCCGTCACCCAGACGCCGGCCCCGTCAGTCAGCAAATGCAGATGGGTTTTGGAAATGGAACGTCCGGCGTCATCGACGGCGAGCAGCTGGGCCTGCTGTTCGCCCGCCTTGGCCACCGGGTTCCTGCCAACCAGGACGCTGCGGTCCAACTGGAAATCGCGGCCGTCGTCCAGTTTGATGCGCAGGACCGCGACGGGCGCGGGTGCGGCTGATCCCGGGCGCACCTGGGTGAGGTCCACGTCGTCGTCCGGATGCCGTTGTTGGACGGCCGGTGCGTGGGCACGGAATGCGGGTGCCTCGGATGCCCGGGCTTCGACTGCACGGACCTCGACTACAGGGGCCTGCGGACCTGGCGCCTGGGACGGGGCGACCTGCGGCTCCGCCAGAGTGCGCTGGGTGACTGCCGGTGGGGGCAGGACGGGAGCGGCGCCGGCCACCGGGGACAACACCTGCTGCACCGGGGGCAGGTCCAGCGGGGCGAAGCTGTACGGCCCTTGAATGCCGCCGGTGGTAAGGGGATCGCGGCCCGATTTGACGTCGAACGCAAGGGTTTTCGCAGCAGCGTCGTGCCAGCCGCGGAGCCCGCCGTTCTTGTCCCAGCTGTTGGAAACCACCACCAGCACGGCCCACGCCGCGCCAATCAGCACGAGCGGGCCGAGGACGAAGAATGCGGCCCCGAACCACTGGAAAACCACTACAAGGACAGCCACCAGCAGCGTGAGCAGGATGCCTGCCCCCGTGATCAGGCCGCGCAGGAAGACAGGACCGGTTCCCGGCGCATAGCCGTCGTTGTCCGCAGTGCGGATCCCCATCAGCAGGTTGCCGAGGGTCTTGCCCGTCCGGGCTTCCCAAGCCATCACGACGAAAAGATACACGAGGGTCAGTCCCAGTCCGATGCCCCCGAACAGCACCAGGGACGCGGTGTCGTAGATGATGAAGCCGCCGCTGCGGGTCCGGGTGATGCCCGCGAAACCGAGGGCAAAGGTGATGACGAGTACCGCCAGGGGCGGGAGCCAGTCCATCACGGCAGCACCAAGGCGCTTGCCCGCCGTAGCCGGAACAAGCTGAAGATTCACTGCCATTCCCGTTCCTCCCCCTGGACCCGCAGCCACCTGCAGGGTGGACCCGCCGGCGCTCCCCCGGCCTGTGCGCGCGCTGATGCCCCCGGCAGTAAATGCCTGGGGCCTTTCTACTACCGGGATAGTACCGGGAATCCCGGACAGGTGCGCGGCGGGGGAACCCGGACCGGGATCAGCAACCGGATAGGGCACGCGGGTGCCGCGCGCTGACCGGTTGGGCAACGGCGCGCCGCAGGCAGTGCAAAAAGCGGCCCCGCGGCGGATCATTTGCCGGCAGTGGGGGCAACGCCCGGCGTCGTCTGTCACTGGATACTGTGTCCTTGCGTGGTGCCATCGGGAGTCATGGTGCTATCGGGAGTCGTGGTGGTGTCCGGCCTGGCCGTCTCTTCAGATGCTTCCGGGCCGGCAGGACGACGGCGGCCGGTCCCCTTGATGGAAGGCAGCGCCGGGAGTGCCAGCCTGGCGCCGCGGCGGCCCAGGAGGCTGCGCGCGTCCGACAGCAGCGAACGGGGCGAGAACCTCGCCTGCTGCCGGCGCCAGAACCCCACGGTGGAGGTTATCTCCTTCAGCGAGCCGTCAACGATGGTCCAGTACTCCCGGACCTCGTCCTCGCTGGGCTGGCCGGCTCCGAAGATCGATGCGTCGGCCCGCCTGGCCAGCATGGTGGTGGTGCCGCCGCTGGCGGGGAACGCATCGGCCAGTACCGCCGCGCTTTCGCGCCGCGTGGACCGGGTGTCGACGGCGGCTCCCATATCCGTGGCAAGGCTCACCACCTCGCTCCAGCCCCCGCCGACCCGCTGCGCAGGGTCACCGTCCCGGAAACGCGACTTCCGCCGTCGTGATTTCAGCAAAGCAATCAGCAGCAGCGGCAGCGCGAGGATGGACAGCGGGATCAGGGCAACGCCCAGGGCGCCCAGCAGCGCTCCCCAGAACAACCAGGGGTTGTTCTTTTTCTGGTCGGCGTCCAGCGCGTCCGGGGAAGAGTCCGGCGGCAGGTCCGCAGGTTCCTGCGGCGGGGGCGGCGGCTGCAGGACCTGGGGCTTGGGCTTGGACTTGTTCTCGGGATCCGGCGGAATGGGGACGTTGTCCTTGGGCGGGGTGGGGTCGAAGCTGACCCAGCCCACCCGCTCGAACGCGACCTCCACCCAGGCGTGGACGTCCTTGCCGGTAATCTTCACTTCCCCTGCCCCGTTTTCCGGGCTCGTCGGCTCAGGGTAGAAGCCCATCACCACGCGGGACGGGATACCCAGGTGGCGCAGCATCAGGGACATCGCCACGGCATACTGCTCGTCATCACCCAGCATCTGCTTGGCCGTGAGCAGGTTCCTGATGCGCGCGGACCCGTGGCCGGAGACGCTGGGCAGCTGCCCTTCGCTGACCAGGCCGTTGCTGAAGGCTCCCGTCTTCTGGAAGTGGGCCTCGATCTGGCGCACCCGGTCGATGGCTGTGGGGGCATCCGCCGAGAGGTCGTTCGCCTGCGATCCCACCACCGGCGGCACCTCGACCGTGTCCGGCAGGGACATCCTGGCGAAGTCGTATTGCGTCAGCTGCCCGTGTTCGAGTTTGACGGGATCGGCCACCTGGACGCTGTAGGAGTCCCCCTTGGACAGCCCGTTGGTGGTGACGGCGGTGTCAGTGCTTGAGTTGAAGTAGAGGCCCGAAGCCGCGGCGGAGGCACCTTGGTCGAAGCTGATGCCGGTGGTCTTGCGGCCGCCGGGAACGAAGAAGCCCTGGTAGTCCTCGATGGTGATGCCGATGGAGTAGTCGTTGGTGGGAACCACGCCCGAGGTGTCGGCCAGGGTGTTGATGGACTCGGTATCGCCTACCTTGCTGAAGTTGCCGGAGCCGTTGGGATCCATGTTGTAGTTGGTGCCATTGAAGGCGTCCAGGGCACCGAGCCGGACGCGTCCGTCGCGGGGCAGCCCCTGGACCACAAACAGGGTGTCGTCCTTTTTGTCCTTGACGAACGTGCGGAAGCTCGCCAGTGGGGTGATGTAGTCCTTGGGGTCGAACGGCGGGACCACAACATTCCGGAGGACTTTCCGGTCTCCTCCTGCGGTCACCAGCGGGGCGGAGACCGCGGTGACGGCCACGCTGGCGGCAATAACTCCGGCTGCCATGCCCAGCCTGCGCAGCTTGGCCCGCTGCGCGGTGGCGGAGTCGATTTGCGGGTTGTTGACAGCGACCTTCCGGCTGCTGCTTCTGCGCAGGACGTCCCGGCGGAAGGTTGCCCAGGCGATGCCCAGCACCGTCAGGCCGATGCCGCGTTCGAGGGTGAGGAAGGCGGCGTTGGTGCTGAAGGCGATGCCCGTGACGAAGAGAACCAGCACCGGGATCAGGGGCAGGTACGGGGTCCTGGCCCGCCAAGTGAGGACCGCCGCTACCAGTGCGGCGATCATGGAGCTCAGGAACGGGACGATCAGCACGCCGCCGGCGGTTCCCACCGGAACCCCGACGGTCAGCATGTCCTTCCAGGCGAACATGATGCCCAGGAGGAGGATCCGGAGCGAGTCCAGGGTGGGCACAATGCCGGCGATAGCCGAGTCGGGTACCGCCAGCAGCGTCCCGAACACGAGGTAGGCACCCAGGGCCAGGGCCGAGGTGATCAGCAGTCCCAGTCGCAGGTGCGCATTGAGGACGCCGATGGCCAGGCCCAGGATGATCCCGCCGAAGCCGGACAGGAGGTAATACGGGTCGCCGCCGAAGCTGAGCCCGAAGCCAAGCAGGCCAAGCCCCAGGAGTACGGTCAGGGCACCGGCGTCGAGCAGGAAATGCCAAAGCGGCTGGCCGTCCGCGAACGATGAGCCCTGGGTGTTTCGCGGCTGTCGCGCGGACGCGGTGCTCGGGCGCAGGCCGGGTGCGGAGGTCATGCTGCCGCCTTTCGGAGAACGATGCCAAGGTCGGCGAGGTCGCCCAGGGTGAGCACTGTCAGGTCGGCGATGTTCGCCCTGCTGGACGCGGCGCCGGCTTCCACCCGCACGGCGAGGCTGCGCACCCCGGGCGGCACGGAGGCGGCGGCGGACCTGAGCTGGGTGGGGGTGACGTTGCTGCCCACCACAAAGAACACCACGGAGGCGTTGGGGACCGTATCGGCCAGTGTCCTCGCGAGGTCGACGGCGGTACGGCGCATTGGTGCGCCCACAATGCGGGTCATGTCATCGAGCATGTTGCGGCCCGTTTCGCACCTTAGCGGCCCCTTTTGGGTGAGGACGTCCAGCTCACGCTGCTCGCGGATGGCCTGCCGGCCGATGGAGGCAGCGGCGGAGATCGCCATCTCGAATTCCTCTTCCGAGGCGTATTCGTCCGTGTTGATGGACAGGGACACGGCGAGGTGGGCGCGGCGGGTCTCTTCGAACTGGCGGACCATAAGCTTGTTGGTCCGCGCTGTGGTTTTCCAGTGGATGTGCCGCCGGTCATCCCCGGGGACGTAGTCGCGGAGGGCATGGAAGGACACGTCTGCGCTGGACAGCTCGGTGGTGGGCATGCCCTCAAGGTCGCGGATGAAGCCGGCAGCCGATCCGGCCAGGGCCACCGTTCGGGGATGCACGAAGAGATCTTCGGGCTCCGTCCACAGGACCTGGCGGCGCAACAGGTGCAGCGGGTCGGCGCGGACCGAGCGCACCGGTCCGACCACGATCACGGCACGGCGGGCTGTGGGGATGGTGAACAGGTCCTCGTGGACCTGCTGCGCTTTCATCCGGGGCAGGTGGAAGACCGCGGTGACACCGCCCACGGGCAGTTCGACGGCGGCGGGCAGCAGGGGCCGGTTGGAGGTGTTGGTGACGGCGATGCTGCCCACGGCGCTGTCCCCGACCGCCACGCGCGTCCGGGCAAGGTCCAGGACCACGCCATAGGTGGAGCGGCCGAGGATAAAGCCCACGGCAATCACGAACATCACAAAGGCCGCCACCGCGGCGGCCTTTGCCTCCTGCCAGCCGTAGGCCTGTCCCGCAGTCCAGAGCAGGACGGCGGCGGCCAGAACGGACCAGCCTAAAACGCTGACCACTGAGAGGACGGGCCAGGCGTGCTTGAGCCAGGCCGCCCTGGCAGCGCGCCAGGCGGGAGCCAGGGCGAGCCCGGCGGTGCTGCTGGCCTCGGCCCAGACGGCGGACGGGTGCAGGCGCATGGGCTGGCCGTTCCGGTGGAAAGGTTGCCTGAGGCGCTCGGCGATCCGGGTCAACGGGGTGCCGGTGGACATATGTGAACCTTCGGGGGTGCGATGGGTGGAGTGGTGGCCGCTTGGTGCGGCGGTCAGGCGTTGGTGCGCTGTTGCGGCGCAGCCACATCCGCCAGGATGCGGGCCAGGACGGCTTCAGGGGTAGCGCCGGAGAACTCCGCTTCCGGGTCCATCACGAAACGATGGGTCCACACCACGGGGGCGAGTTCCTTGACATCGTCCGGGAGGACGAAGTTCCGGCCCTGGGAGGCGGCCCAGACCTTCGCCGCCCGCACCATGGCCAGGGCACCGCGCACGGACACCCCCAACCGGGTTTCCGGTGCGCTGCGGGTCTCTTCGCAGAGCCGGGAAATGTATTCCAGGACCGCGGTGTCCACATGGGCGGTGGCGGCAAGGTCAGCCATGTCCGCCACAGCCTGGGTGGTGATGACGGCGGTGAGTTCCTGGGAGCGGTCCTTCAGGTTCGAGCCGCCCAGGAGCCGGACGGTGGACGCGTGGTCCGGGTATCCGATGGACGTCTTGATCAGGAAGCGGTCCAGCTGTGCCTCCGGCAGCCGGTAGGTGCCGGCCTGTTCGATAGGGTTCTGGGTGGCCATCACCATAAAGGGGCGCCCGGCGGAGTAGGTGACGCCGTCAACCGTGACGCGGGATTCCTCCATGACCTCCAGCAGTGCCGACTGGGTCTTGGGCGAAGCCCGGTTGATTTCGTCAGCAAGGACGATGTTGTTGAAGATGGGGCCCTTGTGGAACTCGAACTTCTGCGTCTTCTGGTCGTAGATGGTGACGCCGGTGACGTCCGAGGGCAGAAGATCCGGGGTGAACTGGATGCGGTTGTTCAAGCCTTGAACCGTAGCCGCCAGTGCCCGGGCCAGGGAGGTCTTGCCCGTACCGGGGGCGTCTTCAAACAGGACGTGCCCCTCGGCAAGCATGGCGGTGAAGGTCAGCCGGATGACGTGCTCCTTGCCCAGGACAGCCTGCCCCACGTTGGCGACCAGCTTGTCGAAGGTGTCTGCAAACCAGGCGGCCTGCTCGGTGGTCATGGTCATGGAGTAAGTCCTTTACTAATCGTGCGGAATACGTGAAATGGATGCGGAGGGACTGCTGGGACGATCAGCACCGGGGAACGTCCGGACCGCTGATGTCGATCGTGGCGCGCTTGACGTACCAGCCGGGCCAAGGACCGTTTTCCATGCGGTACCACTTGTAGTAGCCCGGGTCCGATTCCGGCGAACCGTAGATGTTCATCCAGCAGGTACTGTCAATCCAGCCGTCCGAGAAGGAAACCCAGTTCGCATCGCTGGAACCGCAACGGGCGTCTCCGTTGACGTTGCTGTACCTGTCTGGAACGCCCGGCTTCCCCGGGCAACTGTTGACCGTCGAAGCCTCGACACGGACCTTGGTGGGGGCCGGAGGTGGCGTCGGGTCGGCACCGGACGTGGAGGTTGCAGGTCCCCCAATGGCGCCATCCACCACCGTCACGGCCCGGACGCGCAGCCTATGGACCTGGCTCCATCCGCCGGCACCGGCGTCGAAGCTGGTCGCCTTGCCCACGCTCTGCCAGCCGCCGCCGTCCATGCTGACCTCATACCGGTTGAGCGGCCGGCCGTTGGTGTTCGGGTTGTTCCAGCTCCAGTGCACCTGCCCATCGCCCTTGGGGGACGTCATGCCGTTCACGTTGGGCGCGTTCGGCGGCCCGTACGGGTTGCCGGTGCCTATGGCCTTGGCATCACCGGACACGTTGTTCTTGGTGGAGGTGGCGATGATGGTGATGGTCACGTCGGTTCCGTTGGGCAGGCCGTTGATGTTGCCACCCGGGGCGTTGATGGGTCCGGACTGGCCGCTGGAGGCGCGGTAGGAGTAGGCGATCTCACCGGCCGTGGACCCATTGCGTTGCGCCTCGGTCAGCGGCGTAAATGTCACCTTGAGCTGGCCGCTGGTTCCGGTGTCGGCTACTGTCCCGCTGCTCACCTGGCCCGGCTTGCCGGCCGCCCGGATGGCGGCGGACTGCGCGCTGGTGCCGCTGGTGCCCGCTTTGTTGGTGGCCGAAACCGTGAAGGTGTAATTGGTCTCGGAGTTGTCCACTGTCACGTTCTGGGTGGTGCCGGCCACCTGCTGGGTGGACACTACCGTGCCACCCCGGAGGGTGGTCAGCGTGTAGGCCGAGACGGCGTCGCCATTATTGTTCGGGGCCGTCCAGGAGACCTTCAGCTGGGTTGTGGCGCCCAGGGATTTGTCCTGTACAGCGGTGGGCGCTGCCGGGGTGGCCGGCACGCCCGCGGGCACCTCCGCCGCAGAGTAGGGGCTCCACTCGGACGGGTCTTTGGCATCGTTGCGTGCCAGGACCCGGACCTTGTAGGAGACGCCATTCTGCAGCCCCTTCCACACGTGGCTGACGGCCGTGAGGTTCTGGATCTGCCCGTTCTGGCCCGGCGGTGCAGGCGAAATTTCCAGGTCGTAGGACTTGACCGGCGAGCCCTTGCTGGCCGGTGCAGTCCAGTTGATGGACAGCTGTTTGTCGCCAAACTTCAGGGTGGGCGCCAAAGGGGTATCCGGCTTGACGTCCGGCCGCACCTCCGCGGAGGCCGGGGACTTGTCCGATTCGCCGAATTCGTTGGTTGCCGTCACCTGGAAGTGGTACGTGGTGTTGTTGACGAGTCCGGTCAGGGTGCACGTGTTCGCCGGGCAGTCCTGCCGGAAACCGGCTTCGCCGTAGACGGTGTACTTAGTGATGGAAGAACCGCGGTCTGCCGGAGCGGACCAGTTCAGCAATGCCGTCTGGTCCCCCACGCTCTGAGCCTGGGGCGTGGTGGGCGCCAACGGCTCGTCCTTGACTGTAAGCCGGATACGGGCCGTGGCATTGCGGGAATCGTCCCCGGTCTTGTCGGCCACGGTGTAGGCCACAACCAGGGTGCCGGTGAAGCCGGCTGACGGCGTCACCGTTATCGAATCGCCGGAAACTGCCGCACTCCCCTGTCCGGTTTCGGTCACAGCCGAGATGATCTTCAGCGCGGTTTCCGGGAATGGGTTGGCGTCGTTGGCCAGCACGTTGACGGTGACCCGCTTTCCGGCGGCGGCGTTGGGCTCGAGGTCATCGTTCGCCACCGGCTTGGGCCGGTTGGAGGCGGTCACGGCCAGCTGGAACGTTGCGGTGGCCTCGAGCCCGCGCGGGTCCCGCGCCTTGACCTGGACGGTGCCGGCGGTCCCAGTGGCAGTTGCCGCGTCGACGGACGTTTTAAGGGTCTTCCCATCTATCCGGGCGTTAAAGCCGGCCGGGCTGCCACCCAGCAGTTCGTACTTCATGTTGTCCACGTCGTCCCGGTCCGGGTCGGATGTCAACCTGCCCAGGTTCAGGTCCGCCGATTCACCCTTCGGGACGTCCACGCTGGCGCCCAGGAGCTCCGGCGGGTTGTTCTTGTTGGGGTCCGGCAGCACCCTGGTGCGGATGCTGAGGGTCGACTTCAGGCCGGCAGGATCGTCCGGGCCGGTTCCGTCCGTCACCTCGAAGGTGAGCGAACCGGGGCCCACATAGTCTGCACCGGCCGTGTACTTCAGGCCCGTGCCGCCACCGGTCACGGGGTCGCTCCCGTCGGCACCGATGAGCTTGATCCGGTCGGCCTGGGTCAGCCGCGGCGAGCGGTCCTCCCGGACCTTCACCCACTCGTCCAAGTCCACGTCCACGGACTGCCCGGCGATGACCTCAACAACTTCATCCTTGGCCAGGGTGGGAACCTGCTGGCCGAGGCCCGGAACCCAGATGACCGCCGTCGACTGCTGGCCGTCCACGTCCTCCACCGCGTACGGGATGAGCTGCGGCTGCTCGGTCAGGTCCACGATCACGTTGCCGTCCGCCCCGGGCCGGGCCGTGGTGGCATCAGTGCTGATCTTGAGGTTCTCCCCCACGCCGTCGGGGTCCTCGTCGTTCTTCAGGACAGGGACGTCCACGGCGGTCTTTCCCATGGTCTGGGCGGAGGTGACCCTGTCATCGCGGGCGATGGGCGCCCTGAGTGGCACCTCGTTGTCCACCACAACGCGGATGGCGGCCTGCGCGGAAGCGTCACGGTCATCGGCGATGGTGTAGCGGACGTTGACGGTTCCGGCCTCCCCCGGGGCCAGCAGGACGATCCGGCCGCTGGTTTTGCTCACGGTGGCCTGCAGCGCGGCGTCTGCCTCGATGCCGTCCGTCAGGATGCGGATGAGGTCGCCGTCGGGGTCGGTGTCGTTGCCGGTGGCGTCGACGGCGATCTGGCGGCCCGGGCGGACCCGCACCTCGTCGTCCACGGGGGTGGGTTTCTGGTTGGCCTCGCCGCGCGGAGCGATGCCCACGGTCACGGTGCCGGTGTTGACGGCGCCCTGCCGGTCCACCACCTTGTAGCGGAACGTATCCGTCCCGGCGCCGTTACCGGCAGCCGTGAAGTCGATGAAGTTGCTGCCGACGGTCGCCATGCCCATCGCGGGTGTGCTGTCGATGCCGGTCAGCTGCACCGAATCGCCGTCAGGATCGATGCCGTCCAGCGGGACAGGAATGCGGACCGTGCCGGCAGCGACAACGCGGGCGGTGAGGTTGCGCGGCTGCGGCCGGGAGTTCTGGGCGCCCTCGAGCGGCAGGATGTGGATGGTCACCGCTGCTGCGCTCTTCTGGCCCTGCGGATCAACCGCGTTGTAGATGGCACGGACCGTCTTGGGCTGGCTGCCGGCGATGAAGCGGAGGGTGTTCTCGGAAACGAAGCTCTCCCCGTCCAACGGATCCACGCCCTGGGGCAGCACCGGGTCTACGCCCAGTTCCTGGCCCTGGGGATGGGTGTCGTTTTCCAAAACGGGAATGGTGACGACGTCGTTGACCCGGACGTTCACTTCGTCCGGCTTGGGCTGGGGTGCTTCCACGACGGCGGGGGCCGGCACAGGCACCACCGAGACGCTGCCGGTGGCCGACTTCCTGCCGTTGGACATGGTGTATTCGAAGAGGATCGGGTCCTTGGTTCCGAGGATGTCGGTGATGCGCAGGACGCCGTGGTTGATCACGCTCACGGACGCCGTCGAATTGTCCGGCATCTTTACCGACTGGAGCACCAGGACGCCGCCGGACGGATCGGAGTCGTTGGCCAGGGGGTCCAGCAGCACGCTGCCCCCAGTGGGCATCAAAGCCACGTCATGGACGGCAACGGGGTCGCCGGTATCGTCCCCGGACTCGACGTCTACGCGGATCAGCCCCTGGCTGCTCTGCGGCCCGTTGCTGGCGATATAGGTGAGGTAGACGGGCCCGGGGGTGGTGCTGCGGAAGGTGAAGGTGCCGCCGTCAGTGACAGGACCGAGCTCAGCGGGGCCGTTGGCTTCCACCTGGGCCAGGCGGAGGGCGCCGCCGTTGGGGTCGACGTCGTTCTTCAGCGGTGAAACCACCAGGTCCTGGCCGACCACGGCGGTGACATGGTCGGCGTTGACCACGGGTGCCAGGGCTCCCGGGGGCTGGACGTTGACCACCACTTTTCCGGTGACGGTATCGCGGCCGTCCCAGACAGTGACTTCCACGTTTTTCTTGCCGGCAGTTGCCCCGGAGTCCTGGAAGGTCAGCAGACCGTCGCGGCGCACCTTGACCTGGTCCTGGTCATTGTCGGCTTTTGCCTCCAGGAGGACAAGGTCGTCGCCGTCGGGGTCAACCCAGTCCGTGAGGATGTCCTGGCTGACGGTCTTGCCCTGCTCCACAAGCATGGTGGTGTTGTCGCCGCGCTTGAACTGGGGCGGCTTGTTCTGATCGGGGGCCATCACGCTGAGCGTCACTTGCCCGGTGGCGGAAAGGCCGCGGCCGTCGGAGGCGCTGTAGCTGAACGTTTCGGTACCGGCTTTGGCATCAGGCGGGACGGAAATCTGGAAGGCGGTACCGCCGTAGATGTTTTCCAGGCTTCCGGTCTGGGGTCCGGAGGCCCCCACCGCGGCGGTGAGGACGTCGCCGTCGGGGTCCGAGTCGTTGTCCAGGACGCTGAGGATGGTGGTGCGTCCGGGGCGCACGCCGACGGCGTCTGGCTTGGTTTCCGGCGGACGGTTGGGTTTGGTGCGGTCCGGCAGGACGTTGATGGTGTTGTTGTCCGCGGATTCCTGGTCCTGTTCGTCGGATTCGTTCTTGGGCGGGATGACGTCGTCCCAGTTGTTGACCAGCTGCATGTTCTGGTTCACCAGCCACACATTGCCCGAATTCACATCGTTCAGGACCACCAGGTCCCGGTTCACCCGGAACACATACAACGGCGACGCACTCGCCTTGGGAACGTCCACGTTCTTGTCGTCCACGTCGTTCGTGCAGTCACGAACGTACTTGTTGGCACCGGACCAGGCCGCGTGGACACACCCGCCCAACTGGACAGGCGCAGCCGGCACGCCTTCGCCGTCGAACGCCACCGTTTTCGCCATGCCGCCGTCGAGGGGCTGCTTCAACAACGCCTTCTGCGTGGAAATTGCAACAAAGTCACTGCCCGCACCACCCTGCTGCAGCCTCGCCTCCCAGGCATTATCCAACTGCAGCCGCTTGCCGCCCGGCAACAACAGCTTCCCCGCCGCCGCATCCAGAACCACCGGCTTATCCCCCACCACCGTGATCTGCAGATCCCCGCCACCCTTCAGCTCCGCCCAGGTCTCAGACTCCGAGGACGTCACCGCACCATCGGCATCAACACCCGTCACCGTCACCACACCGGACTTCGGATCCGCCGAGTAGATCCGGTCATCCCCGCCAACCGCCGAAACAATGCCTTCCGAACCCACCAGCACCGGCTCGGACGCTTCCTCATCAAACCCGTTAACCGTGGACGGCGACACCGCCCACACCTTCCCCGAAACAGCATCAGTCACCGAAATCACCCCGGAACCAAAACTCACATCAGCGGCCCCCGGCAACTGCTTATCCCCGCCCAGCCGCATATTCGCAGGAGACACCTGGTTCAGGGTTGACCCGGTTTCGTCATCAACGAACACGTCCCCGGCATCCTGCAGGATGTCGAACGTCGTCGACGCCGGCGTCACCGCCCCATCCAAAACACGCGAAGGATAATTCAACCGCCCCACCGCATTCCTGGACTTCGACACCACCCACACACCGCCATCGTTCAACTCCACCTCAGCGGTCTTAAACCCCGGATACAACACAGCACCCGTCACCACCACAGCAACGGCGGCACCAAACGCAGTGCCGGTGACGATTTTTTTTGTGGCGCCTCTTGAGACCCAGCTTCCCCAGCAGAGTTGTCACGGCTTTTCTGTTCCCCTGAAGTTTGTGGCGGCCCCCCGGCCGAACCGTCCAGCGACCCGGTACCGGGCTCCCTGTTCCCGCGCCAGCCTACCCAAGCGTGGCCGGGGTCGCGATGGGCAGCGCTCCCCCACGGCCTCACGTGCGGCCACGTCCGTGATCAGCATTGCGGGATCCCGTGGCCCTCGGGCTCGCCCAACGTGGTGTTGCCCACCTGGACGGTGCGGCCCACGAAACGGCCGTCGGGATGGGAATTGATGCGGTACCACTTGTACGTACCGCGGGCGTCGGGCACTGTACGCCACATGTAGCAGTTGACTGTGAAAGACGGACCTGAGCCGTAGATCCAGGGATAGTCGCGGACGACACCGTCGCAGGTATGTTCCGCGCCCGCCGGCGACCTCCATGAGGTTTGGCCTGAGGCAGGCGCGTCCGTGCACGTGCGGTAGCCAACGATCGAGTTGTCCCAATTAGTCTTGGCCGGCCCGGATCTGGCAGTCGCCCCGGCAACGGCTCCGCCGGTACCCATGGAGTTCACGGTCTGCACCTGGATCGAGTGAGGTTCGTCAAAGCCGCCGGTGTTCACCGTCCGGCTTCCCGACGCCGCGACCCTTTCCCAGCCCCGGCCGTCAATGTTGATCTGTGTATAGGCGACGTCGTTCGTCGCCGTCGATGGCGAGGTCCAGCTGAAGCTCAATGACTTCTGGTTCTGTCCGCCGTCCTGGCCGGACGCGGAGGGCGTGCCCGGCGAACCGTAAGGCGTGGCGTTAGCGGGGGCGCTGGAGTTTGAACTTGGCGCCACGCTTGAGTTGGCCACCACAGTGATGGAGGTGGCCGTACCGTTCGTGAAACCACCCACAGTCTGCCCGGGCCGGATGGGACCGCTCTGGCCGCTGCTGGCGTTGTAGGTGTAGCTGACCTCGCCGTACGCCGAACCGTTGCGTTCAGCCGCTGTCAGTTCCTTGAAGTTGATGGTCAGCTGGCGCCCGGCCCCTGCAGTGTCGGCAGGGGTGGCACTCACCCCTGAGACCTGGCCCAGCTTGCCGGTGGCCCGCCGGGGCGCGGAATTGGGGCTGACAGCCCCCTTGCCTGCCTTGTTCTCGGCCTGGACCGCGAACGTGTACTCAGCTTCGGAGTTGTTCGCCGTGAAGTTGGCCGTGCGCACGGTGCCCGCGATGGTCTGGGTCTGCGGTGCCCCGCCGCCACCGGCCATAGTGACGTAGTAGTTCCTGATTGCGTCCCCGTTGGTATCGGGTTCGGTCCAGTTCACCCGCAACTGGTTGGTGGTCCCGACAGAGGAGGCCACGGCTGAGGTCGGCGCCGCCGGTGCAGCCGGCACCCCGGCCGGGTTGTCTTCGGAGGAGTAAATCCCCCAGTCGGACGGGCCCAGTTCGTTGACTGCCTGGGCGCGCACCTTGTAACGCACGCCGTTTGTCAGGCCGGGCCAAGTGTAGGTCAGGCCGGTCACGCCGTTCTTCACGGCGACGCCGCCGGCAGGCGGCGGCGAGATCTCCAGGTTGTAGCTCTTGACGGCCGAACCCTCGGTCCTGGCAGCTGCCCAGTTGATGACCATGTTGGTGTCGCCGGCCTTCACCGTGGGCGCCTCGGGCGGGGACGGCTTTTCGTCGGGGCGGATTTCGTTGGACTGCGCAGACGGCTGGGAGTCGCCCACCTCGTTGGTGGCAATCACCGTGAAGACATACTTCACATCGTTGGTGAGCCCGCTGAGCGTGCAGGTGGTGGTGGCGCACTTTTGCTCGAAGCCGTTGTTGGACCGGACCGTGTATCCGGTGATCGTTGCCCCGTTATCCGACGGCGGGGCCCACTTGAGCACCGCAGTCCGGCTGCGCACATCTGTGGCGGTGGGAGCCGAGGGCGCGTCCGGCTTGTCCCGGACCGTGATCCTGACGCGGCCGTTCGCCTGGCGGGAGGGGTCGTCGGTTTTGTCCGAGACGGTGTAGCGGAGCACCAAAACACCCTTGAATCCCTCGGCGGGCGTCACCGTGACGGAATCTCCGCTACTGACCGGCTGCCCGGCGGCGGAGCCCGTTTCGACACTGACCGAAACGATCTTCAGCGGGGTGTCGCTGAAGGGATTGAAGTCGTTGGCAAGGACGTTGATCGTCTCCGCCCGGCCGGCGTTTGCCTTGTCGACAGCGTCTTCACTGGCTGTGGGGAGCGGCCTGTTGGAGGCTACAACGGTGGCCGTTACCGAAGCCTTGACCGGTTCCGAGCGGCCGTCCGTGACCTTCAGCGGGATGCTTCCCCTACGGCCCGCGGACAAGCCCGCTGCGGCACTGACTTTGAGCGTCTGCCCCTCAATGGTTGCGGCAAAGCCTTCGGGCGTAGTCCCGTCCAACTCAAATTTGAGCTTCTCCTGGTCTCCGGCGTCCACGTCCTTGGCCAGGTTGCCCAGTTCCAGGCTGGCCGTTTCGGCCTTCGGCACCTCAAGGTCGGTTCCGCTGAATGTGGGCTCATGGTTTGCTGCCGGGTCCGGGATCACCCGGGTGATGATGGTCAGGGTGGATTTCAGGCCCTGCGGATCTTCCGGGCCGGACCCGTCCGTCACTTCGAACGTCAGGGAGCCCGGGCCCACGTAGTCCTTGAGCGCCGCGTAGCGCAGGGCGTCGCCGTTTCCGGCGATGACGTTCCGGGTATCAGCGCCCTGGACGCGGACCTTGTCCGCCTGCGTTATCTGGGGTGAACGCCCTTCGCGGACCTTGACGTACTCACTGAGGTCGAGGTTGATTTCCTTGCCGGCCATCACTTCCACGATGTCGGTGCGGGCCAGGGTGGGGTGCTGTTCACCTTGGCCGGGCACCCAGATGACTGCCGTGGCGCTCTGGCCGTCAACGTCGGTGACGGTGTAGGGGACCAACTGGTCTCCCGGCGCGAGGCTGACCACAACGTTGCCGTCGCCACTCAGGCGCGCATTCGGGTTGCCGTCCGGCAGGCTGATCTTCAGATCCGCGGCCACGCCGTCGGGGTCCGAATCGTTCTTCAGGACCGGCACGTCAACGGCGGACTTGCCCAGCGTCTCAGCTGGAGTGATGACATCGTCCTTCGCCAGCGGAGCCTTGAGGGCGGCGTCGGGGCTGACCCCGACACGGATCACTGCACCGCCCTGGGCTTTTTTGTCGTCCTGGATCTTGTAACTGACGTTCGCATTGCCGGCGGTGCCGGGAGCTGTGAGCACTACCCTGCCGTCAGCAGTCTCGACGCCAAGTTCAGCCGGGGCTTCGAGGGCGTTGGAGACGAGCCCGATGGGGTCGCCGTCGGGGTCTGAATCGTTGCTGAGTGCGTCGACGGCGATCTTGCGTCCGGGGCGGACGTCAACGGAATCGTCCACGGCGATGGGTTTCTGGTTGTTGGCTTCGGGAGGTGCGATCCCCACAATCACCGTGCCGGTGTTCTCGGCGCCGATCCGGTCCCGGACGCGGTACGTGAAGGTATCTGTCCCGGCCGCCGTGCCCGTGGCGGTGAATTCGAGATAGCCATCCTTGGCCACGGCCGTGCCCAGGGCGGGTGCTTTGTCCACCCCGATCAGCTGCACGGAATCGCCGTCCGAATCGATGCCGTCCAACGGCACCGGGATCCGGACCACCATTCCGGAAACCACGCGGGCGGTGAGGTTCTTCGGCTCCGGACGGGTGTTCCGCTCGTCGTCGCGGGCGCGGATGCGGATGGTTACCTGTTGTGAATCCGACTGGCCGGATTCATTGGTCACCTTGTAAATCGCGTAGACGGTCTTCGGCACGTCTCCGGCGATGAAGCGCAGCGTGTCGCCGGCCTGGAACGTCCGTCCGTCGGCCTCGTCAGGCTTCTGTGCCAACGCCGGCTCAAGCGCGAGGTTTCCGCCGTTGGGGTCGGAGTCGTTCTCGAGGACAGGGATGGTCACCACGTCTCCCACCCGGACCGACACTTCATCCGGTTTCGCTTGCGGAGCCTGGAGCTTTGCCGGGGCCGGAACCACCAGGACTGCGATGTCGCCGCTTGCCGACGACTTGCCGTTCGAGATCGTGTACTTGACGTTAAGTTGGCCCTGAGCGCGGATGTCCGTAATCCGGATCACTGAGTGGTCCAGCACGGAAAAACTGACCGGCAACCCGTCAGCAGCTGTGACGGACTGCACCACCAGCACCCCGCCGGAGGGGTCCGAGTCGTTGCCGAGGACGTCCACCAGCACGGTTCCGCCGCTGGGCAGCAGTGCTACGTCGCGCACCGCCACGGGGGCGCTGTCCCCGTCCCCGGAAACCACGTCCACCCGGACCAGCTGCTGCGCGCTGGCGGGGCCGTTGGTCACCAGGTACGCCACATAATGGGAGCCCACGGATGCGGAGTTGAAGGTGAAGGTCTGCTGGTCCGCCCCCATGGTGGCTGTGGAGTTGCCGTCCGGGGTGACTTGGGCGAGGCGGAGCGCACCCCCTTGCGGGTCCGAGTCGTTCTTCAGTGGTGCAATCACCGTGTCGACGCCTGCGACGGCCACCACGTGGTCCGCATTTGCGACCGGCGGCAACCCGCCGGGGCCGCGCACGTCTACCGTCACCTTGCCTTCCGTGGTGGACTCGCCGTCGGAAACCGTCATGGTGACCACCTTGCGGCCGGGCTCAGTGCCGGCGTCCTGGAAGGTGAGCAATCCGTCGGGCCGGACTTTGACCTGGTCCCGAGGATCGCTGCCCGTGGCGGCGACTACATACAGATCGTCGCCGTCGGGATCGATCCAATCGGTGAGGATGTTCTGGGTGACACTTTTGCCGGCCTGCACCACCAGGGTGGTGTTGCGGTTCGGCTTCTGCCGCGGGGCCGAGTTCTCCCCCGGCGGCACGATATTGAGCGTGACGTCGGAGGAAGCGCCCAGGCCCCGGCCGTCGTCCACCGTGTATTTGAAGGTCTCGGACCCGGTTTTGTCCGCAGGGACGCTGACCTGGAAGCCGGTGGAACCGTAGATCGGGGCAAGGACACCGGACCTGATCGGATCGGGGGCACGCACGGTGAGGATGTCGCCGTCGGGGTCGGTGTCGTTGTCAAGGACGGGCAGTATCACGGTCCTGCCTGCACGTACCCCGAAGGTGTCGGGTTTGGGCACGGGGGCGCTGTTGGGTTTGGTGCGGTCCGGCAGCACGGTCTGCTGGACTTCGTCGGCGGAGTCCTTGTCGGCGTCGTCGGATGTTTCCTTGGGCGGGATGACGTCGTCCCAGTTGTTGACCAGCTGCATGTTCTGGTTCACCAGCCACACGTTGCCCGAATTCACATCGTTCAGGACCACCAGGTCCCGGTTCACCCGGAACACATACGACGGCGACGCACTCGCCTTGGGCACGTCCACGTTCTTGTCATCCACGTCGTTCGTGCAGTCACGAACGTACTTGTTGGCACCGGACCAGGCCGCGTGGACACACCCGCCCAACTGGACAGGCGCAGCCGGCACGCCTTCGCCGTCGAACGCCACCGTTTTCGCCGTGCCGCCGTCAAGGGGCTGCTTCAACAACGCCTTCTGCGTGGAAATTGCGACAAAATCACTGGCCGCACCGCCCTGCTGCAGCCTGGCCTCGCGGGCATTATCCAACTGCAGCCGCTTGCCGCCCGGCAACAACAGCTTCCCCGCCGCCGCATCCAGAACCACCGGCTTATCCCCCACCACCGTGATCTGCAGATCCCCGCCACCCTTCAGCTCCGCCCAGGTCTCAGACTCCGAGGACGTCACCGCACCATCGGCGTCAACACCCGTCACCGTCACCACACCGGACTTCGGATCCGCCGAGTAGATCCGGTCATCCCCGCCAACCGCTGAAACAATGCCTTCCGAACCCACCAGCACCGGCTCGGACGCTTCCTCATCAAACCCGTTAACCGTGGACGGCGACACCGCCCACACCTTCCCCGAAGCAGCATCAGTCACCGAAATCACCCCGGAACCAAAACTCACATCAGCGGCCCCCGGCAACTGCTTATCCCCGCCCAGCCGCATATTCGCAGGAGACACCTGGTTCAGGGTTGACCCGGTTTCGTCATCAACGAACACGTCCCCGGCATCCTGCAGGATGTCAAACGTCGTCGACGCCGGCGTCACCGCCCCATCCAAAACACGCGAAGGATAATTCAACCGCCCCACCGCATTCCTGGACTTCGACACCACCCACACACCGCCATCGTTCAATTCCACCTCAGCGGTCTTAAACCCCGGATATAACACAGCACCCGTCACCACCACAGCAACGGCGGCACCAAACGCAGTGCCGCCAATGAGCCGTCGCGAACGGAAGTGTCCGCCAGACGTTGCCGGCCTGTTTGAGCGCGCGGGTCTGCGAAATTTCACGATGTTGTTTCCCCCAGTAAGGCTCCGGCAGAGCCGGTTTCCGGCATGCTGTGGCCGGGTGTATTCCGACTATATCGGCATTCACCATCAATTGGATAAACTCTTTGCTTACCTTTTACGGGCCGCTGTCAGTCCAGGACGAGCCCCTTGCCCAGGCCGCGGGTGAGGCGGACGGGCAGAATCTCGCCGAAGCCACGGACGTTCTCGGCAGGCCGGGGCACCATCACAAAACGCTCATCATGCTCCAGGGCCGATGCCGTCATGGAGTCCACCAGCACGGTTCCCGGATCCGCGAGCGACGTCAGCCGCGCCGCCAGGTTCACGGTGGGCCCGTAGATGTCCCCAAGCCGGGACAGGATCCTGCCCCACACCATGGCCACCCTGGCTTCCGGCAGGATTTCATCCTCGGTGAAGGCTTGGGCCAGCGCGAGCGAAATTTCCGCTCCAGCGGCGGGAGTTTCTGCAATGTAGAGGACTTCGTCGCCCACGGTCTTAACAAGCCGTCCACCGCCCACTGAAATGATTTCGGCGCATTTGTTCTCGAAGCGCTGCACCATGCGGGCCAGTGTTTTCTCGTTCATGCGCCGGGACAGGCTGGTGTAGGAAACCAGGTCCGCGAAGCCGACGGCGCGGGCCAAGGGCAGCGGGGCGTCATCTTCGTCACCCTCGCGGCCTTCTTCGCTTGCCTGCAGCCCGGCCTCGGCGCGGACCGCCAGCCGCTGGACACCGGCGTTGAGCTGGCGCCGCCAGGAGTAGACGAGCATTTCCTCCAAGGCGTCCACCAGGGCGGGAAGCTCGTTGACCAGGCGCTTGCGGGCCACGGCGTCCGTGACGCCCTGCTCGTGCACCATGTCCTCCACCAATGCCTCGATCTGCCACACCACCATGCGGTCCGTCATCTGCCCGATGGAGCGTGTGACGGAGATGGCTGCCTCCTCCGTTAGCTTGCCGGAACGGACCAGGTCCACCACGGTGGAGAGGGCCGCCTGGTCGCGTTCGGTGAAGGCAACATCCTCGTCCCCGAAGTTGGGGAAGCCCAGGGCGCGCCACAGTTTGCGCGCAGACAGCAGGGACAACCCTGCACCGGCAGCGACTTCGCGGCGGCGGAGCTTGCGTTCCCCGCCCAGCAGCCGGGACTCCAGTGCCTTCATGGCGAGCCGCTCGGCGGACATGGTGCCGGTGGGAGGGTGGGCGTCTGCCGCCGGAGCGGGCGCGATGGATCCGACGCGTTCCTGCTGGTCCTCATCGTTCATCCAATCCACCTTCTCTCATTTCCCACGGCAAAACTCCGGCAGGGTAATCCGTTGGCCCGCCGGGCTGGACATCCTGTTCGTCCGGCAGGTCCTCGATCGCGTCGAGGATGAAATCCCGGAACCTGGCTACCTCCGGCACGTCCGGGAACGTCACCACTGACTGATATCCGGCTTCCAAGGATATATTCCCCGAGCGGAAGAGTCGTTGCAGGACCGATTCATGGACAGTCAGGTTGCGGACCGACGCCAGGTTCACTTGCTGGTCCCGCCGCTTCCACATCCCGGACCGGGCCACCAGCCTCCTGCTGGTCAGCGTGTACCGCGTCCCCTGCCAGCGCAGCAGCCGGGGCAGGCAGAAACCCAGCCACACGGCGGCAGCGGCCAGCACGCAACCGCCCACCAGCCAGGGGGTCCAGCGGCCGGAAAGCGCGGGAACTGCCCTCGCGGCGCCGCCGCGGATCAACCAGGCGGAACAAAAGGCAGCAACCGCCGGGGCGAGGATAAACGCAGCTGCAGCGCCGGCCAGCTGCCGCGGCTGCGGGCGGGTGGTCACAATGACCTGCTCGCCCGGCAGGAGGTTTTTACGCATAACCGCCTTGGCCGGCAGCATCCGGGGAAGTCCATGGCCGAAGATGCACCACGTCCCCGGCGGTGACCACATGTTCCCGGGAGTCCCGGTCCACCACCAGCAGCGAACCGTATTCGTCGAGCCGTGAAGCGTGGCCGATGATTTCGTGGTCTCCCGGAAGCTGGGCCCGCACCTGCTTGCCCAGGGTGACCATGACTGCCTCCACCCGCTTGTGCAGGGAAGCCCCGCCCGCCATCCCTGCCGCCGGGTCGCCGTCGGCGTTGCAGAAGCTGCGGTACAGCGCGGAAAAGTTTGAAAGGTAGCTTTTCAGGAGCACCGTGCGGTCCTCGGTCCGGGCGCCCTCCAGCACCACCGATGTGGCAGTGGGAACAGGCAGCTCACCGGCGGTGAGCGTGACGTTGAGGCCGGTGCCCAGGATGACCGGCGGCACCGAGCCGTCCACCATGGGGCCCAGCTGCGCCAGGATGCCGGCGATCTTCTTCCCCCGGACCAGGACATCGTTGGGCCACTTCAGTTCGGCGGGAATGCCGGCCGTTTCGAGGAGGGTTTCGCGCAGGGCCAGGGCCCCGATCAGTGACAACCAGGAGTAGCTTTGGGTGGGCAGCGGCCGCCCCTCGGCGTTGGCAGGTCGCAGGACAACCGATACCGAGAGGGAGCTCAGCGCCGGCGCTTCCCAGTGCCTGTCGAGCCGTCCGCGCGCCGCTGTCTGGTACTCGGCAGTGAGCACGGACAGATCCGGCCAGGCGGCGGGCTCCACTGTCACTGACCGCAGGAGGTCTGCATTGGTGGATCCGGTGGAGTCCACCACGTCAAGCCGGGGGATGCCGGTGGCGGACAGGAAGCGCTCGTCCGCCAGGTCCCTCCGGCTCAGGGGCGTACCGGGGGTGTGTGCGTCATCCATAGCTAAATCCTACCGAGCTAAATCTGCCGGCAGGCGACTGTCCCCTGCGGAAGCCGCCTAAGGGGAAGATGGCCCTAGAGGAAGATGTCCGGGACCAGCCCTTCCTCCGGGGCCCCCAGGCTGTAGGGACGGAAATCCGTCACTCCCGCCGCTGCCAGGACTTCCTCGTCCGTATAGAAATTGCCGCTCGCCGCACCGCCGGCCGCAAGGTTGGCTCCCGTGAGGACGGCATGGGCGGCATCAGCCATGATCTGGGGCCCGCGCGCCGCCTGGACCATCTGGTCCCCGTGCGGCATGTTCCGGATGGCTGCCGTGTCGATCAGGGTGCAGGGCCACAGCGAGTTAACACGGATCCCGTCTGCTTTCAACTCCTCCGCAAGCCCCAGCGTGGTGAGGCTCATCCCGTACTTGGCCATGGTGTAGGCCAGGTGTTTCCCGGCCCAGTGCGGATCAAGGTTCAGCGGCGGCGAGAGGGTCAGGACCTGCCCGGCAGTGGATGCGCGCAGCGCGGGAAGTGCCTGCTTGGACAGCAGGAACGTGCCCCGGACATTGATGTCCTGCATGAGGTCGTACCTTTTCATGTCCACAGCGTCGGTACGGGACAGGTCAATCGCGGAGGCATTGTTAATGACGACGTCGATGCTGCCAAAGCGGTCCACGGCAGCTGAAACAGCGCGCGCCACGTCGTCGTCGTTCCGGACGTCACCCACCAGGGGAAGTGCCTGCCCGCCGGCGGCCACCAATTGCTCCGCCGCGGTGTAGACCGTGCCCGCAAGCTTGGGGTGCGGCTCGCCGGTCTTGGCCATCAGCACGATGTTGGCGCCGTCCTGCGCTGCACGGACGGCGATGGCCAGCCCGATTCCGCGGCTTCCGCCGGAGATCAAGAGTGTACGTCCCCGCAGGGAACCGATGGCCTGGTAGGGGCTTGCCGGAGCTCCCGAAGCATCATTGCTCAAAGTCATGCAGCCACTCTAACGCAGTTATGTTACCGGCGAGTAACTTGCTGTCCCGGGCTGCGGCACGGCAGAAAATTGTAGGTTTTCTACAGCTGCCGGCGCCAGAAGCGTCACTAGACTAGCCAGCAGGGTTCGGTCTTTGTGTGGATGCTACTTAACTCCCCGCATCAGACCTGCCAGCAACAACAGCGCCACTGGACCAATCTGCTACAGAGCCGGAGATATTTGATGAGCCACGATCTGACAACGACAGCGGGAAAGATCGCCGATTTCCGCGACCGCCAGGCCCGTGCCGAACAACCCTCCGGCCCTGAAGCGATCGAAAAGCAGCACGCCCGCGGCAAGAACACCGCCCGCGAGCGCATCAGCCTCCTGCTGGATGAAGATTCATTTGTTGAGTTCGATGCCCTGGCAGTGCACCGCTCCACCGCCTTCGGCATGGACAAGAAGAAGCCGCTGGGTGACGGCCTGGTCTCCGGCTACGGCACCGTGGACGGCCGCCCCGTGGCGGTTTACAGCCAGGATTTCTCCGTCTATGGCGGCTCGCTGAGCCAGGTCAACGGCGAGAAGATCGTCAAGGTGCAGGAGTTCGCACTCCGGAACGGCTGCCCGGTGGTCGGCATCCTGGACGGCGGCGGCGCGCGCATCCAGGAGGGAGTCGCTTCCCTGGCCATGTTCGCGGACATCTTCCGGAACAATGTCCACGCCTCAGGCGTGGTGCCGCAGATTTCCCTCATCATGGGCCCCTCTGCCGGCGGCGCGGCCTACTCCCCCGCGCTCACCGATTATGTGGTGATGGTGGACAAGACCTCGCACATGTTCATCACCGGCCCGGACGTGATCAAAACGGTCACGGGCGAGGACGTGGACATGGAGACGCTGGGCGGCGCCCGCCAGCACAACGCCACCACCGGCACGTCCACCTACCTGGCCCAGGACGAAGCCGATGCCATCGAGTTCGTCCGCGAACTGCTGGACTTCCTGCCCTCCAACAATCTTTCCGAGGCACCTGTGCTGGAGCACCAGCAGGAACTGGAGGTCGACGACGACGACCTCGCCCTGGACACGCTCATCCCCGATTCGGCCAACCAGCCCTACGACATGCGCAGCGTTGTTGAACAGATCGTGGACGACGGCCACTTCCTGGAAATGCAGGCCCTGTACGCCCCCAACGTGATGATCGGCTACGGCCGGGTGGAGGGCCACACGGTGGGCATCGTAGCCAACCAGCCCCTGCAGTTCGCGGGGACGCTCGATATCGCCGCGTCGGAAAAGGCCGCACGCTTTGTCCGCCACTGCGACGCCTTCAACATTCCCATCATCACCCTGGTGGACGTTCCCGGCTTCCTGCCGGGCAAGGACCAGGAATTCCAGGGCATCATCCGCCGCGGCGCCAAGCTCCTGTACGCCTATGCCGAGGCCACCGTTCCCAAGCTCACCGTGATCACCCGCAAGGCCTATGGCGGTGCCTACATCGTGATGGGCTCCAAGAAGCTGGGCGCTGACCTCAACCTCGCCTGGCCCACTGCGCAGATCGGCGTCATGGGTGCACAGGGGGCTGTGAACATCCTCTACCGCCGCGATCTTGCCGGGGTTGCCGAGGCCGGCGGAGACGTCGAAGCGCGGCGCGCCGAGGTCATCCGCCAGTACGAGGAGGAGCTTCTGAACCCGTACCAGGCAGCCCAGCTGGGCTACGTTGACGCCGTCATCGCCCCTTCCGAAACCAGGACCCAGATCATCAAGGGCCTGCGGGCGCTCCGCGACAAACGTGCCAGCCTGCCCACCAAGAAGCATGGGAACATCCCGCTGTGAGCCCCGCCCAGCCCGAACAGCCGGTGGTTGAGGCTGCCGAAAGCCCCGAACCTCTGCTGTCCGTTGTCAAGGGCCAGCCCACGGCCGAGGAACTGGCGGCACTGACCGCCGTCGTCCTTTCCCTGGGCGGCGACGAACCGGCCGGGGCGGACAAGCCGTCGGTCCGGCACTGGGTCCGCCGCCAGCAGCTGCGCCTGGCCCCCACGCCGGGACCCGGCGCGTGGAGGCGGAGCGGCGGCTAGAAGGCGGTCTCCGCCCCACCGCCTCGCTGACCTCGCTTCGTCCCCGCCGGCTCCCAAATCTCGCTTCGCTCCACTTGGGTCCCTCGCCGACGTGGGCCCACGGCTTGGGTCCCTCGCCGACGTGGGCCCAGTTCCACAATCCGAAGCGTTAGTCTCGGAAGGTGACTACAGACACCGCTCCTGCCGCCCGCCCGAAAACCCGCGTCGATGCCGTCGCGGACAACTACACGGACACGCTGATCAGGCTTAATCCGTCCTTCGCCACCACCCTTGGCGTGCCCGGACACGAGACCGGATACCAGGACTTCTCCCCCGCCGGCATCGCGGAATTCGCCGAGGCTGCCCGCCACACGCTGGAAGAACTTGAGGGCCTGGAGCCGGAGGATGAGGTGGACGCGGTCACCCTTGACGCCATGCGGGAGCGACTGGGCCTGCAGCTGCTGATCCACGCGTCCGGCTGGGAGTACGCGGACCTGAACAACATCGCCTCCCCCGCCCAGGACATCCGGGCCATCTTCGACCTGATGCCGACAGAGACGGAGCAGCACTGGCAGCACATCGCCGGCCGGGCGCTCAATGTTCCGGCAGCCATCGCCGGCTACATGGACTCGCTCCGGCAGGCCCGGGACGCCGGCCGGGTGGCCGCCGCGCGGCAGGTCCGGATCGTTATTGAACAGGTCACCAAGTACGCTGCGGAGGACGGCTTCTTCGCGAAGCTTGCGGCAGGAGCGTCCACCGCCGCCGGCCCCCTGCCTGCCGCCATCCAGCAAGAGCTCGACGCCGGTGCTGCCGCCGCCCGCGGCGCTTACGCCGGCCTGGCTGACTTCCTCCGCCTGGAACTGCTGCCCGCCGCGCCGGAAAAGGACGCCGTGGGACGGGCGCGCTACGCCCTGGCCTCACGCTCATTCCTGGGCGCCACCGTGGACCTGGAGGAGACCTACGCCTGGGGCGTAGAAGAGCTGGACCGGCTGATTGCCCAGCAGGAACAGGTGGCGGACAGCATCAAAGCCGGCGCCACCATCGACGAAGCCAAGGACATCCTCAACAACGATCCCGCCCGCCAGCTGAAGGGCAAGGAGGCCTTGCGCGAGTGGATGCAGGAACTCTCGGACAAGGCCGTAGCGGAGCTGGCGGGCGTCCACTTCGACATTCCTGACGTGATGAAGAAACTTGAGTGCCTCATCGCCCCCACCGATGAGGGCGGCATCTACTACACGGGCCCGTCCGACGACTTCAGCCGCCCCGGCCGCATGTGGTGGTCGGTGCCCGCCGGCGAGGACACCTTCACCACCTGGGCGGAAACCACCACCGTTTTCCACGAAGGCGTCCCCGGCCACCACCTCCAGGTGGCCACCGCAACCTACCGCCGCGAACTGCTGAACAAATGGCGCCGGAACGTCTGCTGGACCTCCGGCCACGGCGAAGGCTGGGCCCTCTACGCCGAGAAACTGATGCAGGAACTCGGCTACCTCAACGATCCCGGCGACCAGATGGGCATGCTGGACATGCAGCGGATGCGGGCCGCCCGCGTGGTGTTCGACATCGGCGTCCACCTTGAACTGCGGGTTCCCGAACGCTGGGGCTCCGGCAACTGGACCGCCGACAAAGGCTACGGGTTCCTGAAACAGAACCTGCCCATCAGCGAAGGCCAGCTCAACTTCGAGTTCACCCGCTACCTCGGCTGGCCCGGACAGGCACCCTCCTACAAAGTGGGCCAGCGCCTCTGGGAACAGATCCGTGCAGAACTCGAAGCCCGGCCCGGTTTCGACCTGAAGGAGTTCCACACCCGGGCCCTCAACATCGGCTCCGTCGGACTCGATACCCTCAGGCGCGCACTGCTCGGGTGACCGTTACGCGGGTGGAAGGCGGCAATGTCGCCGTGCACTGGCGAGACATTAAGCACACAGAGCCTGGGAATAAGTAACATAACGCCTCGAAAACGTTGATTTCGCGGGGATTTTCTTCATCGGGCGAAACTTGGCGCGCGTAATATTTCTCAACATGCGTTCGACGTGATATGAGGCGCGGACCTAACGTATTCGGGTGAGCACTCAAACCCGTTCCCCAGAATCCGCTAAGATCGGCTTCCAGCTCCCCAAGTGGGCTGGATCGTTCGGTTTCCAGATTATCGCCGCCCTGATCGTCGGGCTCGGCCTCGGCCTGCTGGCCAAGTACACCGGCAGCACCAAAACCAGCCCCAACGGGCTCGGCGCCACGCTGCAGACCATCGGCTCCAGCTACGTGTCACTGCTGCAGACTGCCGTTGTTCCCCTGATTTTCACCGCCGTGGTCAGCTCCATCTCCAACCTCCGCCAGGTCTCCAACGCGGCAAAGCTCGCATGGAACACTCTGCTGTGGTTCGCGATCACCTCGCTGATTGCCGTGCTGATCGGCATCGGACTGGGCGTCCTGCTGCAGCCGGGCGCCAACACCGGCATCACCGAGGAAGCCAAGTACTCCGGCAAGTCCGGTGACTGGTGGTCCTTCCTCATCGGCCTCTTCCCCAAGAACTTCCTTGGCCTGGGCGCCAGCTCCACCGTGACCGAAAGCGCCAACGCCGCCACGACCGTCAGCACCTCGGTCAGCTTCAACGTGCTCCAGATCCTGGTGATCGCCATCGCCGTCGGGGTTGCAGCCCTCAAGGTGGGCAATGCTGCCGAGCCGTTCCTGAACCTGAACGCCTCCGCGCTGGCCGTCATCCAGAAGGTGCTGTGGTGGATCATCCGCATCGCACCGCTGGGCACCGTGGGCCTCATCGGCAACGCCGTGGCAGTCTACGGCTGGGACACCATCGGCTCCCTGGGCAAGTTCACCTTCGCCATCTATGTGGGCCTGGCCCTGGTCCTCTTCGCGGTCTACCCCATCCTGGTCCGCACCCACGGCCTGTCCGTCAAGCAGTACTTCTCCGGCGTGTGGCCGGCCGTCCAGCTGGCCTTCGTATCCCGCTCCTCGGTGGGCACCCTGCCGCTGACCCAGCGCGTCACCGAACGCAGCCTGGGTGTCCCCCGCGGCTACGCCTCCTTCGCCGTTCCGCTGGGCGCCACCACCAAGATGGACGGCTGCGCGGCCATCTACCCGGCCATTTCGGCGATCTTCGTGGCCCAGTTCTTCGGCATCCAGCTGGACTTCAGCCAGTACCTGCTGATCGCCCTGGTCTCCGTCCTGGGCTCCGCGGCAACCGCCGGAACCACCGGCGCCGTCGTTATGCTGACGCTGACGCTCTCCACGCTGGGACTGCCGCTGGCCGGCGTCGGCCTCCTGCTGGCCATCGATCCCATCCTGGACATGGGCCGCACCGCGGTGAACGTCGCCGGCCAGGCGCTGGTCCCCACCATTGTGGCCAAGCGCCAGGGCATCCTGGACGAGCAGCTGTACAACGCACCCCGCAACGGCACACCTTTTGTTGATGATTCTGTTGACAGCACGGAGGCGGCCGATAACGCCCCGTCCGACGGAACCTCCACGGACACCACATCCCGTGAACTGGTGGACGCGAAGGCCTAACGGGTCCCTGCTCACGCTCTGGCAGTAAGAACTGGCAGTAAAAGAAGAAGTCCCCGGGAAATTTCCCGGGGACTTCTTCTGCATTAATCTGCCGAATCAGCGGCCGCCGCCGATGACACCGTTCTGCACGGCCTTGGTGACGGCGTCGGCTTCGGCCTGCGTCAGCTTTCCGTCCGTCACGGCCTGGTCAAGCCGCGTCTTCAGTGCCGAAGCCTTCTCCGCCTGCTTCTCGGCGCGAAGCTCCTCCAGCGCCGCGGTAACCTTGGACTCCTCGATCCCGAGGGACCCGGCCAGGGACTTCGCCAAGGCGGCGTCGCGGGTGGCCTGGTCCGGCTTTTCACCCTCCGCGGGCGGGGTGGCGGGCTTGTTGGCCTCGCGGAAGGCCTGGAGCGCCTGCGTCACCTTGGCCTCCTCCACACCAAGCTTCTCCGCAAGCGCGGATGCCTGGGCTACGCCCCGCTCGCCACCCCGGCCGCCGTGCTTGCCCATGCCGCCAGGCACGGTGGTGGTGCTTCCGTCGGCCGAGACGCTGGAGCTCGCGCTGGGAGTGGGCGTTGGCACGGTGGTGGCGGAGGCCATGCCGGCAACGCCGATTCCGGCACCAAGGGCCAGCGCCGTGGCTGACAAGCCGAGGGTCAATTTCTTTGTGCGTGACATTCTATGTCTCCTGGATCTGCCGTCAGTGACGGCTGCTGATGGTTCATCCCTCCCGGGACATTCCAAGCATCGGAGAGCAGGATCTGGAACAGCTGTTGGGAACCTTTCATCTTCCTGTGAATCCTGACGACAAAAAACTTGCCCATCGTGCAAAGTTGCACATAGTGTAATCATCATGGTTATCACCAGCGGCGCTACAACAACAGGAGCAGCCGGCCCTTCACGGCGCGAGCTGAACAAGGCTGCCACCCGGCAGGCCATCACGGACGCCGCCCTGGCCCTGCTGCGCAGCCGCGGCCCGGGAAGTTTTACCGTGGAGGACATCGCGGACGCCGCCGGGATTTCACGGCGCACCTTTTTCAACTACTTCAGCAGCACTGATGCCGCCCTCGCGTCCATCACCCACGGCTTCCTGGACAACGCCATCCAGCAGTTCCGGCTGCGGCCGGCCGACGAACCGGTCCTGCAGTCGGCGCAGGCAGCCCTGATGGCGCTGGCGGACCCCATGACCGTGGCACCGCTGGCCGAACTTTTTACGCTCACCCAGCAAAGCGCGCTGATGTCGCACTCGGAGCTGGAGGCCTGGGAGCACTGCACTGAACAAATCATCGCCGTCGCCCGCGAACGGGTGGCAGACGACGTGGACGAGCTCTATGTCCGCGCCCTGGCCGGCGCGGTGATCTCCTGCGGCAAGGCTGCCCTGGAGGTCTGGTTCACCCGCCGCGGTGCCGACCTTTCCGCCGGTTCCCTTGCCGAGCTGCGCCAGCTGCTCATCGACGCCATGGCGCTGCTGGGTTCCGGCTTCACCGCAGGCAGCAGGCCTGCCCCGCGTTCCGCCGCTTCCGCATCCGTTTCCTCCTGATCAGATCGGTTTCCTTCATGGCACTGTTCCTTTACCGCCTGGGCAAGTTCTCCTACCGCCGGCGCTGGCTGGTCATCTCCCTTTGGCTGGCTGTCCTGCTTGCCGTCGGCGGTTCGGCTGCCGCGTTCCACGGCACGCTGTCCAACAACTTCCAGATTCCGGGCACGGAAACCCAACGCATCGCGGACAAGCTGAAGCAAGAACTTCCCGCGGCATCCGGAGGCACGGCAACCATCGTTTTTGAAGCGCCCGACGGCGGTTTCACCGCCGAGAGCCGCGCTGCCGTCACCGATGCGCTGAAAAAGCTCCAGACCGTGCCAAACGTCCGCGGCACCGTGGATCCGTTCGCCACCCAGGCGCAGGTGGACCAGGCCGGACAGGCCATCACCGACGGGGAGCAGCAACTGGCCGCCGGCCAGGCACAGCTGGATGCCTCCCGCGCCCAGCTTGATGCGGGCGCGGCCCAGCTGGCAGGGGCAGAGCAGCAGCTTGCAGCGGCCGGAGCGCCGGCGGCCCTCATTGAGGCGCAGCTTGGCCAGCAGAAGGCCGCCCTGGCAGAAGGACAGGCAAAGCTCGACGCCGGAACCCGGGAACTCGAAGCCGGCAAGGCCAAGCTGGAGCTGGGCAACCGCCAGGCGGAGGCTTCCTCCGCCATCCGTTTTGTCTCCGGGGACGGACGCGCCGCCGTGGCACAAGTGCAGTTCAACACCTCCATCAACGGCCTGAGCCCGGCAGTGCGCGAGCAGGTCCAGGACATTGCCCATGAAACGTCCGCCGCCGGCGTCACCGCCTACGCCAGCAAGGAGATCACCGAGGACATCTCCGAGCTTTTCGGTGCCGCGGAAGTGATCGGCATCGCCGTGGCGGCCCTGGTCCTGATCATCATGCTGGGCACCCTGATTGCCGCCGGGCTGCCGCTGCTGATGGCAGTCATAGGTGTTGGCGTTGGCGTGGGGATCACCTTCGCCCTCTCCGGACTGTTCGACATGAGCTCCATCTCCCCCATGCTGGCCCTGATGCTGGGGCTCGCCGTCGGAATTGACTACTCGTTGTTCATCGTCAACCGGCACCGGACGCAGCTGCTGGCCGGAATGGGCCTGGAGGAATCCGTGGCCAGGGCAACGGGCACCTCCGGCAATGCCGTGGTGTTCGCAGGCCTCACCGTCATCATCGCCCTCGCCGCCCTGGTAGTGCCGGGCCTGCCCTTCCTCGCCGTGATGGGCCTGGCCGCCGCCGGCACCGTGGCGGTACGCCGTGCTGGTGGCCATCACCCTCACCCCGGCCATGCTGTCCCTGATCGGCCGCCCGATCATCTCGAAGCGCGCCTGGGCCAAGGCCGAGGTACACAACGCCGAACCCGGCCATGAAGCAGGCGACGAAGCCCAGGACCGGGAACGGAGCACCCGTGGCTGGGGCGGCCTGGTCACCCGCCATCCGGTGCTGGCACTCCTGGCCGGCGTACTCCTGCTGGGCTCCCTCGCGCTCCCTGCCACCCAGCTTCAGCTGGCACTGCCCGACGGCGGATCCGAGCCCGTGGAGTCAGAGGCCTACCAGGCGTACGACCTCACCGCCCGGAGCTTCGGCGAAGGCGTCACCGGCCCGATTGTGGCCGTCGGCGAGTTCCCGGCAAACCTCGACGCGGCCCAGGCGCAGACCCTGCAGTACAACGTCGCTGACAGACTCCGCGCCGTAGACAACGTGGTGGCCGCCGTACCTGTCGCCCTCAGCGAGGACCGCCGCACCGCCGTGTTCCAGGTCATCCCCAAGGAGGGCCCCGCCAGCGCCAGCACCGTCCAGGTGGTCGCCGAACTCCGCGGCCTGAACGACGATATCCAGTCCGAATACGGCGTGGCCATGGGCCTCACGGGGCAGACCGCCGGCAACGTGGACGTCTCCACTAAGCTGGGCGACGCCCTGCCGCCCTACCTGGCCATCGTCGTCGGGCTTTCCCTGGTCCTGCTGCTGCTGGTCTTCCGCTCCATCGTGGTGCCGCTGCTCGCCACCGGCGGCTTCCTGCTCTCCCTTGCCGCCGCGTTCGGCGCCGTGGTGGCCGTGTACCAGTGGGGCTGGCTGGGCGGCGTGTTCGACGTCGCAAACCCCGGCGCCGTCCTGAGCTTCCTTCCGATCATCCTCATCGGTGTGCTCTTCGGGCTGGCCATGGACTACCAGGTGTTCATCGCCTCCGGCATGCGCGAGGCGTACATGCACGGCTCCACCGCGAAGCAGGCGGTCCGGGTGGGCTTCCGGCACGCCGGCGCCGTCGTGACTGCGGCCGCGATCATCATGGTCAGCGTCTTCGCCGGCTTCATCTTCAGCCACCTCACCATGGTGCGGCCGCTGGGCTTCGCCATGGCGTTCGGTGTGCTGCTTGATGCCTTCGTGGTCCGCATGACCATCGTTCCGGCCGTGATGTACCTGCTGGGCGGGAAGTCCTGGTGGCTGCCGCGCTGGCTCGACCGGATCCTGCCGGACGTCGATGTGGAAGGCGCCCAGCTGAACCGGCCCGAGGCTGCACCGGCGTCGGAAGCGCTGGTCCACTAAGCCGGAGGGTTAAGGAGGCTGGAGCGGGTCAATTAGGCTGGAGCCGTGCTCCGCCTGATTCTTGCCTCCCAGTCCCCCGCCCGCACCAAGCTCCTCACCGAGGCCGGCATCCGGCATACGGTCCTTGTCTCGGACGTTGATGAGGACGCCGTCCAGGCCCGGTACGGCGTCACCGACCCGCATGACACCGCCCTGCTGCTGGCACGCGCCAAGGCCGAGGCTGTCGCGGCTTTGCCGGAAGCCGAGGGTGCGCTGGTGCTCGGGTGCGACTCCGTTTTTGAGTTCGACGGCGAGGCGCACGGGAAACCGTACACCGCCGCCGTCGCCCGGGAACGCATGCTGCGGATGAGCGGCAACACCGGTGTGCTGCACACCGGCCACTGGCTGGTGGACTGCCGCGATACCGACCCCGACGGCGATGCTCCGGGCACGGGCGCCACCCTGGGGACGGTAGCTTCGGCCGAGGTGTCCTTCCTGGACATGGACGCGGCGGAGATCGATGCGTACATCGCCACCGGTGAACCGCTGCACTGCGCCGGCTCCTTCACGATCGACGGACTCGGCGGCGCCTTCATCCGGAAAGTCGACGGCGACCCGCACACCGTCGTCGGACTTTCCGTGTCCACGCTGCGGGGTCTGCTGGCCCAGGCGCAGGTCCGGATCACCGAACTCTGGACGGCGTCCTAAAGGACGCGATTTCGGCGGGTCTTGTAGCTTCCCTACAAAGCCTTGGCGCTTTACACGCGGAATCCGCAAGTAATATCGGCGGAACCCTCAAAACCGCGCTAGGCTCCCTGAAGGAAAGAAGGAGACGCCTTGTCAGCAATTTTGGAGCAGTCCGCACACCCCACGCAGTCGACCCTCACAAAGGTGCTGATCGCCAACCGCGGTGAAATCGCGGTGCGTATCATCCGCGCCGCCCGTGACGAAGGCATCGCCTCGGTTGCTGTCTACGCTGACGCGGACCGGGATGCCCTGCACGTCCGCCTTGCTGACGAGGCCTACGCACTGGGCGGAAACACCGCCGCCGAGTCCTACCTCGTGATGGACAAGATCATCGACGCCGCCCGCCAGTCCGGCGCCGACGCCATCCACCCCGGCTATGGCTTCCTCGCCGAGAACGCCCAGTTCGCGGCCCGCGTGATTGAAGCCGGCATTACCTGGATCGGCCCCTCGCCCGAGGCCATCTCGGCCCTTGGCGACAAGGTCCAGGCCCGGCACATCGCAGAAAAAGTAGGCGCACCGCTCGTTCCCGGCACCGCCGATCCGGTGGAATCCGCCGAGGAAATCCTCGACTTCGTGGACCGCCACGGGCTGCCCGTGGCCATCAAGGCCGCTTTTGGCGGCGGCGGCCGCGGCATCAAGGTGGCCCGCACCCGCGATGAAATTCCCGAGCTGTTCGAATCCGCCGTCCGTGAAGCCACCGCTGCCTTTGGCCGCGGCGAATGCTTCATCGAGCGGTTCCTGGATGCGCCCCGCCACGTGGAGACGCAGTGCCTGGCGGACGCCCACGGCAACGTTGTGGTGGTCTCCACCCGCGACTGCTCGCTGCAGCGCCGCAACCAGAAACTGGTGGAAGAAGCCCCCGCCCCCTTCCTCACCGAAGACCAGAACCGCCGCCTTTACGAATCCTCCAAGGCCATCCTGAAAGAGGCCGGCTACCTCGGCGCCGGCACGTGCGAATTCCTCGTCGGCCAGGACGGCACCATCTCCTTCCTCGAGGTCAACACCCGCCTGCAGGTGGAGCACTGCGTTTCCGAGGAAGTCACCGGCATCGACCTTGTCCGCGAACAGTTCCGGCTGGCCCGCGGCGAGGAGCTCGGCTACGACGACCCCGAAGTCCGCGGGCACTCCTTCGAGTTCCGCATCACCGGCGAAGACCCGGGCCGGAACTTCCTGCCCGCCCCCGGCACCCTCCGGGTCCTGAAAAACCCCACCGGCCCCGGCGTCCGCATCGACTCGGGCGTGGAGCAGGGTGACGTCATCAGCGGAAACTTCGATTCCATGCTCTCCAAGCTCATCGTTACCGGAGCCAGCCGCCCGCAGGCCCTGCAGCGGGCCCGCCGCGCCCTGGAGGAAATGGTGGTCGAGGGCATCCCCACGGTGATCCCGTTCGACCTTGCCGTGGTTTCGGATCCCGCCTTCGCGCCGCCCGAGGGCCCGTTCCGGGTCCACACCCGCTGGATCGAGACCGAGTTCGTCAACAACCTTCCGGCCTGGACCCCCGATGGTGCTGACGGCGCCGACAGCTCTGCCGGGGACCGGCAGCGCGTGGTGGTTGAGGTGGGCGGAAAACGGCTCGAAGTGGTCCTCCCCGCATCACTCGGTTCCGGGGGAACCGGAGGCGCCGGCGCTTCGGCCAAGCCGGGCAAGTCGAAGAAGCGCTCCCGCTCGGCCGGCACGTCCGCGGCCACCGGCAACGCCCTGACCTCACCCATGCAGGGCACCATCGTCAAAGTTGCCGTTGCCAACGGCGACGTGGTGGCCGAAGGCGACCTCGTAGTGGTCCTCGAAGCGATGAAAATGGAGCAGCCGCTGACCGCGCACCGCTCCGGAACCATCACCGGCCTCACCGCAGCCGCCGGCGAAACGGTGGCAGCGGGCGCCGTCATCGCCACCATCGAAGACTAGCGCCGGAGGCTCCTCATGCTCGCACCCAGCTTTGAAGAAGAAGTGGACCGCTACCACCTCGCCGTCCCCGAAATCACCCGGGGCAACCCGGAGCCCGTCAAGGAGCTGTATTCGCGGCTCGACGACGTGACCCTCGCCAACCCGTTCGGCGGCATCGCCCGCGGCTGGGCGCAGGTGGAAGCCCGGCTGGACCAGGCGGCACGGCAGTTCCAGGACGGCCAGATGCTGGGGTTTGACACCATCACGTCCTACACGGCCAGGGACACCGCCTACCTGGTGGAAACGGAACATTTCAGCGCGCGGCTGGACGGTGCCGCCGTCGTCGAGGAATTTGCGCTCCGGGTCACCAGCATCTTCCGCCGCGAGGAAGGGTACTGGAAACTGGTGCACCGGCACGCAGATCCTGCTGCCCGTCCCCAGTCCCGCCGGTCCCTGAGCCAGCCCGCCGGCAGCTGACCGGCCGGCAGGCTCACCGGGAGGCTGACAGGCAGAGGCGGAAAAGGCACACTTAGCCCATGAAGCCTTTCCTGCTCCTGGCGTCACGGGCCGAAGACGCCGCAGCCGAGGACGAATATGCCGCTTACCTGAGGTACGGCGGCCTCGAACCCTCCGGGCTGCAGCGCGTCAGGCTGGAAGCCGCTCCCCTGCCCGAACTCGATTTGTCCGCCTATTCGGGGATCATCGTGGGCGGCAGCCCGTTCACGGCCAGCGACCCGCCAGAGCACAAGAGTCCTGCGCAGCACCGCGTGGAACGGGAGCTGGCCGGGCTCCTGGACGAGCTGGTGGTCCGGGACTTCCCGTTCCTGGGCGCCTGCTACGGGGTGGGGACGCTGGGCACGCACCAGGGCGCCGTCATCGACAGGACCTACGGCGAGCCGCTGGGCGCCGCGGAGATCGAGCTGACGGACGCCGGCCTGGAGGATCCCGTACTCGGCGGGATGCCGCGGCGGTTCACCGCCTTCACCGGCCACAAGGAAGCCTGCAGGGTCTTGCCACCGCAGGCGGTGCTGCTGGCACGGTCCGCGGCCTGCCCGGTGCAGATGTTCCGCATCCGGCAAAACCTGTACGCCACCCAGTTCCACCCCGAGCTCGACGCCGAAGGCCTCTGCACCCGCATCGACATCTACCGGCACGCGGGCTACTTCCCGCCGGAGTCCGCCGAAGATCTGATGGACAACGCCCGCCGGTTCACGGTCACCGAACCGATGAACATCCTCAAGAACTTTGTGGCCCGCTACGCCACCTGAGCCGCGGCAGCCCGCCGTCGTACGTTCCCGCCCGGTTACTCCCGCACGCGCAGAAAAAATGCCCGGCACCTTCCTGCGGTTGCAGGTTGATGCCGGGCATCTCAGCCACAAAGCGGGCTGGAACGCACACTGTGGAGCGTCAGGCCACGTTGTTTTCATAGTCCAGGTCGCGGGTTTCCTTGCTGACGAACAGCGCGATGAGGGTCAGCACGGCCATGGCGGTCAAGTACACACCCACCAGCACCGGGCTGCCGTCTGCCTGCTCCCAGAGCGCCACGGCGATGAACGGTGCCACCGCGGCACCCAGGATGCTGGAGAAGTTGTAGCTGATGGCTGATCCGGTGTACCGGACGTTGGTGGGGAACAGTTCAGGCAGCAGCGCTCCCATGGGCCCGAACGTCAGGCCCATGAGGGAGAAACCGATGATCAGCACGGCCATGGTGCCGACGAATCCCCCGCCGAACAGCGGGACGAACAGCAGGCCGAAGACGAAGATGCCGGCGGTGACGGCGATGAGCATCTTGCGCCGGCCGTACTTCTCGGCCAGCGGTCCGGAGACCAGCGTGAAGATGCCGAAGAAGACGACGCCGGCTATCAGCATCCAGAGGAAGTCGTTGCGGGTGTAGCCCAGACCGGGGACGAAGGCAGCGGCGGCGGCCTCAGACATCGGCTTTCCGGCCTTTTCGGCGGCGGCCTTCGCAGCGTCGAGGCTGGAGGCCCGGGTGCCGTAGGTCAGGGTGAACGTGGTCATCAGGTAGAAGAGCACGTAGGTGGCGAGCATGATGAACGTGCCCAGGATGAGCTGGCGCCAGCTGGTCTTGAACACCCGGCCCAGGGGCAGCTTGGCCACTTCATTGGACTCGAGCACCTTGGTGAACGCGGGGGTCTCAATCAGCTTGAGGCGGACGTACAGGCCGATGATCACCATGACTGCACTGAGCAGGAACGGCACGCGCCAGCCCCAGGCCTGGAAGTCAGCCGGGGACAGGGTGTAGTTGGCCACCAGGAAGATCACGTTGGCGATGATGAAGCCGATGGGTGCGCCCAGCTGCGGGAACGTGCCATAGATGGCGCGCTTGTTGGCCGGTGCGTTCTCGGTGGCCAGCAGCGCGGCACCGCTCCACTCACCGCCCAGTGCCAGGCCCTGCGCAAAGCGCATGACCACGAGCAGGGCCGGAGCCCAGAACCCCCAGCCGGGCACCAGGGCGGTGGGCAGGCAGCCGATGAGGAAGGTGGCGATACCCATGGTCAGCAGCGAAGCCACCAGGGTGCCCTTGCGGCCGAACTTGTCGCCAAAGTGTCCGAAGACGATGGACCCCAGCGGGCGGGCGATAAACGCTACGCCGAAGACGGCGAAGGAGCTCAGGAGCTGCGTGGTTTCGTTGGCGCTGGGGAAGAACAGCTGCGGGAACACCAGCACCGCAGCGGTGGCATAAACGTAGAAGTCGTAGAACTCAACCGTGGTGCCGATCAGGCTGGCAACAATCACGCGGCCGCGCGAGTTCACCGGCCGCGGGGATCCGGGCACCGTGGAGGTATCGGTGGAAGACATAGGTAAACGCTTTCATGAGAACCTGGCGGACCACGCACAGGGGTCCGGCTCGAAATAGTTAGAGTTCAATCTTAGTTCCCGCGGTCCAGCCAATGGACGACAGGTCCACTATCCGGACCTGTGCCGTGCGTCTCATTTTTGACGCCTCCACCCAAGCCTAACGGCCCCCAAGAGGCTCCGATAGGCAAATGTCACAGCCCGTTAACACAGGGGGTCGGTCTGTGAAACGCGCCTTACCTACCTTGGAGGAACAACATCCCCCCGAAGGAGGTACCCCGTGACTGTTGACCGCACCGCTGATGCCGGCCCCGGCAATTCCCTTGATCTTGATGAGACCGCAAGGCCCGGAACCGCCAGCGCACAGCCCGGCTCTACCCGCACTACCGTTGCCCCCGCCCTTGACTTCCGCCCCGGCCGCTGGATCGCCAACTGGGATGCCGAGAACAAGGAACAGTGGGAATCCGCCGGCCGCTCCATCGCCCGCCGCAACCTCAACTGGTCAATCTTCGCCGAATTCCTCGGTTTCGTCGTCTGGCAGCTCTGGTCCATCGTTGTGGTCCAGCTGCCCGCTGCAGGCTTCACCTTCTCCACCTCGGAAATCTTCTGGCTGATCTCCATGCCCAGCCTGGTGGGTGCCACCCTGCGCATCCCCTATACCTTCATGGTCCCCCGCTTCGGCGGCCGCAACTGGACCATCGTCTCCGCCCTGCTGCTGCTGATCCCCACCACCGGCCTGGCGCTCTGCGTCTCCAACCCGGAAACACCGTTCGGCGTGATGCTGCTCGTCGCCGCCCTCGCAGGCTTCGGCGGCGGCAACTTCGCCAGCTCCATGGCCAACATCACGTTCTTCTACCCTGCCCGTGAAAAGGGCTGGGCCCTGGGCCTGAACGCCGCCGGCGGAAACATGGGCGCCGCCGTCGCGCAGCTCGCCGTGCCGATCGTCATCACCCTCCTCGCCGCCGGCACCGTCAACCTGCCGATGGCCGGCTGGATGTGGGTGCCGTTCATCCTGCTGGCAGCCTTTGGCGCTTTCAAGTACATGGACAACCTCACCAGTGCCAAGGGTGACATCGCCGGTTCAGTTGCAGCGCTGAAGGAACCGCACCTGTGGATCATGGCCCTGCTCTACATCGGCACCTTCGGCTCCTTCATCGGCTTCGCCGGTGTGTTTCCCAAGCTGATCAAGGACTACTTCCCCGCCTTCTCCTCCATCGGAGTCGGCACCGTGGCACTGTCCCTGGCCTTCCTCGGCCCGCTGGTCGGCTCCCTGGCCCGGCCCTACGGCGGACGCATGGCGGACCGGATGGGCGGAGCCCGGATGACCGTGACCGCCTTCGCTTCCATGGCCGTCATCACCCTCACCATGATCTGGACCCTGCCGCTGAAGAACTTCTGGCTCTTCCTGGTCCTCTTCCTGATGCTCTTCACCGCCAGCGGCTTCGGAAACGGCGCCACGTACCGCATGATCCCGGTCATCTTCGCCACCTCCAGCCGCGCCGCACGCAACGGGGCAGACTCAGTGGCCACCCAGCGCCTGGCTTCCTCGGCACTCGGGCTGATCTCCGCCATCGGCGCCTACGGCGGGTTCGTCATCCCGCAGGTACTGAACGCCTCCAACACCGCCAGCGGCTCCTACACACCCGCCTTCTACGGCTTCGTCGGAGCATACGTCCTGATGCTGGCCGTCTGCTGGTTCTGCTACATCCGCAACGCCAACCGAAATGCGATGGGACACGTCTAACATGACCAAAAGCGCCGACACGCACTGCCCTTACTGCGCCTTGCAGTGCGCCATGACGCTCACGTCTCCAGCGGAACTGACCCCGGCTGCCCAGCCGGGGTCAGTCCCCGTGTCCGCACCGGCCGGCGGGGAACGGCCCGCCCCCACGGCACCCCTCGAGGTCAGCGGACGCGACTTCCCCACCAACCGCGGCGGCCTGTGCCGCAAAGGCTGGACCTCGGCCACGCTGTTGAACCACCCCGGCAGGATCACCGAGCCCCTGCTGAAGGGCCCCGACGGCGTCCACCGCCCCATCGGATGGGACCAGGCGCTGGACCTCGCCGCAGGCGCAGTGAAAGACGCCCGCACCCGCTACGGACGCGATTCAGTGGGCGTCTTCGGCGGCGGCGGGCTCACCAACGAAAAGGCCTACATGCTGGGCAAATTCGCCCGGCTCGCCCTGGGGACCTCCCGCATCGACTACAACGGCCGCTTCTGCATGTCCTCCGCCGCGGCGGCCGGAATGCGCGCCTTCGGGCTGGACCGCGGCCTGCCGTTCCCGCTCGAAGCCCTGGACACCGCCAGCACCATCCTGGTGCTGGGCTCCAATGTTGCAGAAACCATGCCGCCCTTCGTCCAGCACCTGAAGGGAACGCGCGACGCCGGCGGGCTGATTGTGGTGGACCCGCGCCGTTCAGCCACGGCTGCTTTTACGGCCGACGGCGGCGGCCTCCACCTCCAGCCCCTGCCGGGCACCGACCTCGCCCTCCTCCTGGGCATCTCCCACGTGGTCATCCACGAAAACCTGGCGGACACCGCCTACATCCAGGAACGCACGTCCGGCTACAGCGCCGTAGTCCGCAGCGTCAACTCCTTCTGGCCCGAACGCGTCCAGTCCATCACCGGCGTGCCCGCCGACCTCATCCGCGAGACCGCCCGCCGGCTCGCCGCGGGTGCCCGCCAGGGCGGCAGCTACATCCTCACCGGGCGCGGCGTGGAACAGCATGTGGACGGCACCGATACCGCCACCGCGGCCATCAACCTCAGCCTCCTGCTGGGCCTGCCGGGTTCTGCCCGCAGCGGCTACGGCACGCTTACCGGGCAGGGCAACGGCCAGGGCGGCCGCGAGCACGGCCAGAAGGCCGACCAGCTGCCCGGCTACCGCAAAATCACCGATCCCGCCGCCCGTGAGCACGTGGCCGGCGTCTGGGGGGTTCCGGAAGAGCTTATTCCCGGGCCGGGGCTGCCGGCCGTCCAGCTGCTCAAGTCGCTGGGACAGCCCGACGGCGTCCGCTGCCTTTTCGTCCACGCCTCCAACATTGCGGTGGCCTCCCCCGACGCCAACGCCGTGATCAAGGGCCTGCGCAGCCTGGACTTCCTGGTGGTCTGCGATTTCTTCATGTCCGAGACCGCCGCCGAGGCCGACCTCATCCTTCCCGTGCTCCAGTGGGCCGAGGAGGAAGGCACACTCACTAACCTCGAAGGCCGTGTCCTGCGCCGCCGGCGCGCCCTGACGCCGCCCGCCGGAGCCCGCAGCGAACTGTGGATCATGGCCCGGCTCGCCGAAGCCCTCGATGCCCCGTCCACCTACAGCGAAGACCCCGAAACGGTGTTCGAGGAACTCCGGCTGGCCTCCGCCGGCGGACTGGCCGACTACTCCGGCATCGACTACGCCATGCTGGACCGCGGCGAAGCCGCCCACTGGCCCTACCCCCAAGGCAGCAGCGGAACCCCGCGCCTGTTCCGCGACTCCTTCGCGCACGCGGATGGCAAAGCCGTGATGGTCCCGGTGGCACCGCGCCGCCGTCGTACACCCGCGGCAAATCCTGACCCCGCTGCCGCAACCATGACGCTCATCACCGGCCGCCTCCTCGAGCACTACCAGTCCGGCGCGCAGACCCGCCGGGTGGCTGAGCTGCTCGAAACCCGGCCGGAGGCGAAGCTGCAAATCCATCCCGCTGCGGCGGCATCGATGGGAATCGCCGAAGGGACACTCGTCTCTGTGGCGAACGAGCGCGGGGAGGTGCTGTGCCGGGCCGAACTCAGCACGGCGATCCGCCCCGAAACTGTATTCCTGCCCTTCCACTTTCCTGAACTCGAAAGCGCCAACCGCCTCACCGAGGCGGCCACGGACCCCACGTCCGGAATGCCCGAATTCAAGTTCAACAAGGTGTGGGTGCGGCCGGCCGCCACACCCCTCTCAACCCACGTGCTTCAAACGACGGAGGCCTCATGAGCGAGCAGATTGTCATTGTGGGATTCGGCCCGGTGGCCGCCCGGCTGGTTGACGAGCTCCTGCCCGCCGTCCGGGACGGCCAGGTGAACCTCACAGTGGTAGGCGCGGAAGCGGAGGCGGCTTACAACCGGGTGCTCGTCGCCGACTTGGGCGTAGGACGGACCACGGCAGAGGCCCTGGCGCTTTCCGACGCTGATGCCCTGTCTGCCGACGGCGTGGACGTGCGCCTGGGCATCCGCGTCCGCCGCGTGGACCGGGCCCGGCAGCAGGTCCTCCTGACCGACGGTTCCGTGGCCCACTACGACCGGCTGGTGTTCGCCACCGGCTCCCGGCCCGTGATTCCCAACCTGACCGGCATCAACCCGGACCCCACGTCGCCCGTCCTGCCTGCCGGCGTCACAGCCCTTCGGGACCTGCGCGACGCGGACGTGCTGCGCAAGGCCGTGAAGGGCCGCAAGCGCGTGGTGGTCCTGGGCGGCGGCGTCCTGGGCCTGGAGACAGCCCTCGCCGCAGCGGAAGAGGGCGCAACCGTCACCGTGGTCCACAACGGGCCGCACCCCCTGGGCCGCAACATCGACCGCGGCGGCGGCGCGGTCCTCGCCGCCAGCCTGCGCCGCTGCGGCGTCCGCATGGCTGGCAATGCCCGCTCCACGGGCGTTGAGCACAACTCGCCCGACGGCGGGTTTTCAGCATTGCTGCTTGACGATGGTTCAGCGATCGACGGCGACCTCCTGGTTATCTCGTGCGGGGTCCGCCCCCGCACCGAACTGGCCGAAGGCTGCGGGCTCTCCACCTCCAGCGGGATCCTGGTGGACCACCGGCTCCGCGCACACCATGAACCGCACATCTTCGCCATCGGCGACTGCGCCGAGGTGCGCTGCCCCGAGCCGGACTGCGCCCGGTGCCGGAACGCGAAGGGCCCGTCGGGGCTGGTAGGGCCAGGCTGGCGGCAGGCGGAATGGCTGGCCGAATATCTGACCCTCCTGGCCGCCGGTTCATCGGACGAGGCTGAACTGCTGCCGGAACTGCCCGCCGAGCAGGCCGGCGTTATTGTGCTCAAGGCCCGGGGCATGAACATGGCCGTGGCCGGAGTCAACGCTGCCGAGCCATGGGACGAGGAGATCCTCACCGCCGGTGCCGTCAATGGCCGCCCCCGCCTGCAGATCGCCCAATGGGCAGACCCGGAACATGGCCGCTACGTCAAGATGACCACCCGCGGCGGGGTCCTGGAGGGCCTGGTAGCCGTGGGCATGCCGCGCACCGCCGCCGAACTGGTGGGCCTTTTTGAGCGCGGCGCCGAGCTGCCTGCGGACAGGTCGCTGCTCCTAAGGCTGGACGGGCCGGACCAGCTGCCCGGCGCCGCGGCCGATCCGCAGGGCACCGTGTGCCGCTGCGCCGGCGTCAGCGGGGCAACCATCCAGGGCGCCGTGGAAGAAGGCTGCTCCACCGTTCCCGAAGTTTCCACGGCCACCCGGGCAGGAACCGGCTGCGGCGGCTGCCACGAGGACATCAAGGGGCTCATCGAAAAACACTTCCAGGCGGTTTCCGCCGCCTGAACAGGACCGCCGGCTGATGAAGGCCGGTGGTTGCGCCCGGTGGTTGAGCCTGGTGGTTGAGCCTCGGGCCAGGGCCGGTGGTTGAGCCTGTCGAAACCCTTTCGCCGGCTTTCGACAAGCTCAACCACCGGGGTCCAGAGTCCCGCCGGGGCAGAACTACAGGTGCACGTGCAGGCGCCGCGCCGCCTCCGAGATGGAACCGGTCAGTGACGGGTACACCGTGAAGGTGCTGGCGACATCGTCCACGTGCAGCTTCTGCTTGACCGCGATTGAAATGGGGAAGATCAACTCGGACGCGTTGGGACCCACCACTACGCCGCCGATGACCGTTCCCGAACCCTTCCGCGCAAAGATCTTCACGAACCCGTCCTTGGCATTGCGCATCTTGGCACGGGCGTTGCTGCGCAGCGAGAGCTTGACCACGTCGCCCTGGTACTTGCCGGAGTCGATGTCGGCCTCCGACACCCCGACATTGGCGATTTCGGGCGAGGTGAAGATGTTGGACGCCACCTGGTGCAGCTTGAGCGGGGTGACCATGTCGCCCATGAAGTGGGCAACCGCGATGCGGCCCTGCATGGCCGCCACGGAAGCCAGCGGCAGCACTCCCGTACAGTCGCCGGCGGCGTAGATGTTGGGGGCTGTGGTGCGGGAGACGCCGTCGACCTTAATGTGTCCGCTCTCGCTGACCGCCACACCCGCTTCTTCGAGTCCAATGCCCGCGGTGTTGGGGATGGAGCCCAGGCAGAGCAGGCAGTGGCTTCCGGTGACCTTGGACCCGTCGCTGAGGGTCACCACCACGCCGTCGTCCGTCCGCTCCACAGTCTCGGCGCGTGAACGGGACAGGACGCGGACGCCACGGCGCTCGAACACTTCCTCGAGGACCACAGCCGCGTCCACGTCAGAGCCCGGAAGCACCCGGTCACGGCTGGAGATCAGGGTGACCTTGGAGCCAAGGCCGTTGTAGGCGGAGGCGAATTCGGCTCCGGTCACGCCGGAGCCCACCACGATCAGGTCCTCGGGAAGTTCGTCCAGGTTGTAGATCTGGGTCCAGTTCAGGATCCGCTCGCCGTCAGGGCGTGCGGTAGGCAGCTCACGCGGGTGGGCGCCCACGGCCAGCAGAATCGTGTCCGCTTCCACGGTCTCGGTGCCCTCCGCCGTCAGCACCTCGATGGTGTGGTTGTCCGTTAGCCGGCCCGAACCGGTCAGGATCCGCACGCCCTGGCCGGCCAGGCCGTCGTGGATGTCCTTTGACTGGCTGCGGGCGAGGTTAAGGAGGCGGTCGTTGATGTGCTTGAGGTCCGCGCGCATCACCGGCACAAAGTCGCCGCCGTCGACGTCGAACTTAACTCCCAGTTCCCCCGCTTCAGCGACGCGGGTCATCAGGTCCGCGGTGGCGATCAGGGTCTTGGACGGGACGACGTCCGTCAGCACGGCGGATCCGCCGAGCCCGGCCCGCTCGATGATGGTGACCTGCGCTCCGAGCGAGGCGGCCACCATGGCGGCCTCATATCCACCCGGACCACCTCCCAGGATTGCGATCCGGGGTGAACTGAAATCTGGATGCGTAGTCACAAAAGCCCATTCTTCCGCATCCTCCCCGGACCACCAAAGAAACCGCTCTCTGGGCGAAAAGCCTGAAAGGGTGGGCCCAACAGAAAGCGGCGGGATACCTTGTACCAGTGAGTACAACAGACTTCCTGAACACGGATCCTTTCGCTGCCGCACGTGCCGCCGCCGACTACATCGCCGAGGAAACCGGGGTTGACAGCCACGATGTGGCCCTGGTGCTTGGCTCCGGCTGGGCAGAAGCCGCCGATCTCATCGGTGAAACCACCGCTACCCTGTCCGCCGAGGAAGTGCCCGGTTTCCATGCCCCGGCGGTGGTAGGGCATGTGGGCACCATCCGCTCCGTGCTGACCAGGGAGGGCAAGCGGGCCCTGGTCCTGGGCGCCCGCACCCACTACTACGAGGGCAAGGGCGTGCGCGCCGTGGTCCACGGCATCAGGACGGCGGCGGCCGCAGGCTGCAGGACTCTTGTCCTCACCAATGGCTGCGGCGGGCTGAATGAAAACTGGGCGCCGGGCACTCCGGTGCTGATCAGTGATCACATAAACCTCACCGCGGCCTCACCGCTGGAGGGCGCCACCTTCGTTGACCTGACAGATCTTTACTCCCCCCGGATCCGCGGAATCGCCCGGGAAGTGGACGCCACCCTGGACGAAGGCATCTACGTGCAGTTCCCCGGCCCGCACTACGAGACCCCCGCCGAGGTGCAGTACGCCAAGCGCATCGGCGCCGACCTGGTGGGAATGTCCACCGCCCTGGAGGCCATTGCCGGACGGCACGCAGGCATGGAAGTGTTCGGCATCTCGCTGGTCACCAACCTCGCCGCAGGCATCAGCCCGCAGCCGCTCAGCCACGAGGAAGTCCTCGAGTCGGGGCAGACAGCAGGTCCCCGGATTTCCAAGCTGCTCGCCGGAATCATCGCCCGGCTCTAGGGTCGGCACGCCCGCGGGCGGGAGCGGCTTCCGGCCCAGCGGCAGGTGCTTCGTGGGCCGGAAAAGACACCGTGGTGCAGGAAGTGCAGGGCCAATGACGATAGCGTTGTGCCCATGACCTCCTCCGATGCCGATTTCCGCCTGCTCAATGAGGCCCGTGACTGGGCTGCCCAAGACCCGGATCCCGAAACAGCGGCATCCCTCCTTGAGCTGGTCCGGCTGGTGGAAGACGGCTCCCCGGTGGCCCGCCAGGAACTCGAAGACAGCTTCCGCGGCACGCTGCAGTTCGGTACCGCAGGACTCCGCGCCGCGCTGGGGCCCGGGCCGAACCGGATGAACCGTGTGGTGGTGAGGCGCGCCGCTGCCGGCTTGGCGGACTTCCTGCTCCGCGCGGTGGGCGAGGCGTCACCGGGAACCCGGCCACGCGCCGTCGTCGGCTATGACGCACGCTACAACTCGGACATCTTCGCGGCCGAAACCGCGGCGATCTTCACGGCGGCCGGCATCGAGACGTTCCTGCTGCCGTCCGCGCTTCCCACCCCCCTGCTGGCGTATGCCGTGCGCGCACTGGAATGCGACGGCGGTGTGATGGTCACAGCCAGCCACAACCCGCCCCAGGACAACGGCTACAAGGTCTACCTGGGCCGCCATGCCGTGACGGACAGCGGCAATGGCGCCCAGATCGTGGCACCTTACGACGCCGAAATCGCGGCGAGGATCAACGCCGCCGGCCCGCTCGAAACCATTGCCCTCGCCCCCGACGGCTGGACAGTGCTCGACGGGTCCGTGGCCGCCGCCTACCAGCAGGCAACTGCGGCGCTCGCCCTCCCCGAATATTTTCCTGCGCGGAATTTGCGGATCGTCCTCACCCCGATGCATGGCGTCGGCGGCGAAACGGCGCTTGCTGTGCTGAATGCCGCCGGTTTCACCGATGTCACGCTCGTGGCCGAACAGGCTCAACCCGATCCCGCATTTCCTACCGTCAACTTCCCGAACCCCGAGGAGCCAGGGGCCCTGGACCTGGCCCTGGAAACGGCTGGGCGGCTGGACGCGGACATTGTTATTGCCAATGATCCCGACGCCGACCGGGCGGCTGTTGCGGCGAAGGACCCGGACACGGGTGCCTGGCGCATGCTCCGGGGGGACGAAGTGGGGGCGCTGCTGGGCGCCCACATAGCGGCGCGGCTGGCCGCGGCCGACGGAAGCGCCGGCGGCGGGGACAGCCATGGCGTGTTCGCGAACTCGATCGTTTCCTCCCGGCTCCTGGCCCGGATCGCCGCGGCTGCGGGCTGTGCGCACGAGGAAACGCTGACCGGGTTCAAGTGGATTTCCCGCGTGCCCGGGCTGCTGTACGGCTACGAGGAGGCGCTGGGCTACTGCGTCGCGCCGGAGCTGGTGAAGGACAAAGACGGCATCTCGGCAGCGGTGCTGATTGCGGAACTCGCTGCCGCCGCGAAAGCCGACGGAAAGACCGTCTTTGACACCCTGGACGACCTGTACCTGCAGCATGGCCTGCACGCCAGCGATCAACTCAGCATCAGGGTGGCGGACCTGGGACTGCTGGATGCAATGATGAACCGGCTCCGGGTCAGTCCGCCGGAATCCTTCGGCTCATCAGCAGTGGAGGTTTTCACGGACCTGGCCGAGGGCACCGGGCAGCTTCCGCCGACGGACGGGCTCCTGTATCTCACCCGCGACCTCACCCGGGTGATCATCCGGCCCAGCGGCACGGAGCCCAAGCTCAAGTGCTACCTCGAGGTGATCCACCACGTGGGGTCCGCGGCCGAGCTGCCGGAGGCCAGGCAGGCGGTGCGGGCGGCACTGGACGAAGTGCTCCTGGACGTCAAAGAGGCGCTGGGGCTTTAGAAGAAGTCAAAACCCGAAAAGGGCGCCCGGCCGGGCGCCCTTGTTCCGGGTTAGAACTGCGCGTCCTTACAGCTCGACTTCGACGAAGCCGTCCACCACGCGGGTGCTGAACGCTGCGATGCTCAGGCCCGGGGTGCTGAAGCATTCGCCGGTTTCGAGGTCATAGACCTCTTTGTGCAGCGGCGAGGCGATGGTGGGACGCGTGCCGCGTGATCCCAGGATTCCGCGGGCCATTACGTGCGCTCCGGTAGCCGGGTCCTCCTGGGCCACCGCGAAAACCTCAGTTGGGCCGGTCCGGAAGAGGGCAACCTGACGTCCTGCCACGAGGGCGGCTTCGCCCCAGGCGGGTTCCAGGTCGTCCACCAGGCAGACGCGGTGCCAACCGGTGGTGATGCCCGGTGCGGCCTCGTCGGTGGCTGCTGCGAGTGCCCCAAGTTCCAGTGTTGCCGTCATGTCGGCTCCTTCTCCTGTGCGTGTTTTCCTTGCCTTCGGCTGCCTCTGCGGCCGTGTTCCACGCTAGGGGGCGGGTGTTTCAGCGGGGTGCAGTGAATGTGTCCAGTGGGTAAAAGACACCTCACGCGGCCCGAAACCCGCCCGTGATGCAGAAGTTAAGTTGACGAAACAATTGGGAAACTGAAGCGAAACTGCGTCTCCCTAGTCTGGATGGACAGCTCGTCAGAGGAGGCTGCGGGAAAACTGCCTGCGGCCCATGCGAAAGGCCCATCAGTGACCGAACAGACTTCAAACACCGAGACTCCGCGCCGCATCGTCGTCGCCGGCGGCGGCCCAGCGGCCCACCGTTTTGCGGACGCAATGCATGCCCGCGGCCTCGATGGCTGGCATGTCACGGTCCTCACCGAGGAAGCGCACCTCCCTTACGACCGCGTCGCGCTCTCCAAGGCCCTGACCGAAAAAGACGTGGACCTGACCCTGGGCACCGCTTCGATGTGGGATCACCCTTCGCTTGAGCTGAAGACCGGCGAGCGCGTAGCCAGGATCAATGCCGAAGCCAAGACGGTGGAAACCGCTGCCGGCAACGTCTTCGAATACGACGAACTGGTGGTGGCCACCGGCTCGAACGCAGCGCGCCTGCCCATCCCCGGCGCCGAACACACCCACGTGTACCGCACGCTCGAAGACGTGTGGGCCATCAACGAGGCCATCACGGGCCTCACCGAGAAGCTGGGCCGCAGGGTCAACGCCGTCACCATCGGTGGTGGCCTTCTCGGGCTCGAATCGGCCGCCGGCACGGAGCAGCTGGGCGCCAACCCGATCGTTATTGACGGTTCGCAGTGGCTGATGGCCACGCAGCTAGACGAGGGCGCAGGCCAGGCCATGGGCAGGCTGATCAAGTCCAAGGGCTTCGAGGTCCACGGCGGCGTCTTCCCGTCGGAAGTATTGTCCGACGACGACGGCCAGGTCACCGGCGTCCTCATGGCTGACGGCCGGGTCATCGACGCGGACATCGTGATTGTCGCCATCGGCGTGCGGCCGCGTGATGAGCTCTTCCGTGCTGCTGAAGGCGAGGAGCAGGTGTTCAGCCTGGGCCAGCGCGGCGGTGTAGTCATCAACGACTACTGCGCCACCGAAGTACCGGGCATCTGGGCCATAGGTGAAGTAGCCAACTATGGCGGCATGTGCCTGGGCTTGGTAGCCCCCGCCAACACCATGGCAGAAATCGTGGCCGACCGGCTGCACGGCGGGGACGCCACGTTCCCCGGCTTCGACACCGCCACCAAGCTGAAGCTGTCCGGCGTGGATGTGGCGAGCTTCGGTGACGCCTTTGCCAAGACCGAGCACGCCCTCGAGATCGTCTACGCCGATCCCGCCCGCGGCGTCTACCAGAAAATTGTTACCACGGACGACGCCAAGACCCTGCTCGGCGGCATCTTCGTGGGCGACGCCTCACCGTACATGAGCCTGCGTCCGCTCCTGGGCCGCGAACTTCCCGCAGAGCCCGGCGCCTTCCTCAGCGCGGCCGGCGGCGGCGACGCCCCCGAAACTGAACTGCCGGACGACGCCACGCTCTGCTCCTGCAACAACGTCACCGCCGGGTCCATCCGTGACGCCATCAACGGCTGCGGCGCCTGCGAGGGCAACGCCCCCGTCCAGGAACTCGCCGAGCTCAAGGGCTGCACCCGCGCCGGCACCCAGTGCGGTTCCTGCGTCCCGATGCTGAAGAAACTGCTGGAAACCGAGCTCACCAAGTCCGGCGTCGAAGTTTCCAAGGCCCTCTGCGAGCACATCGAACTGTCCCGCCAGGAACTGTTCGACGCCATCCGGGTCCTGGAACTCTCCTCCTTCGAAGAGATCATGGCCAAGTACGGCACCGGCGCCGGCTGCGACATCTGCAAGCCCACCATCGCCAACATCCTGGCCAGCCAGAACAGCGCCTATGTCCTGGACGCCGGCCGTGGCACCCTGCAGGACACCAACGACCGCGCCCTGGCCAACATGCAGAAGGACGGCACGTACTCGGTGGTCCCCCGGATCGCCGGCGGCGAGATCACCCCGAAGAAGCTCGGCGTCATCGCGGCCGTGGCCGAGAAGTACAACCTGTACACGAAGATCACCGGCGGCCAGCGGATCGACATGTTCGGCGCCCGCCTGGAACAGCTCCCGGAGATCTGGAAGGAACTGGTGGACGCCGGCTTCGAATCCGGCCAAGCCTACGGCAAGAGCCTTCGTACGGTGAAGTCCTGCGTCGGTTCCACCTGGTGCCGGTTCGGAGTCCAGGATTCGGTGGCCATGGCCATCCAGCTGGAACTGCGGTACCGCGGCCTGCGCAGCCCCCACAAGCTCAAGATGGGTGTTTCCGGCTGCGCCCGCGAATGCGCTGAAGCCCGCGGCAAGGACGTGGGCGTCATCGCCACCGCGGACGGCTGGAACCTGTACGTCGGCGGCAAACGGCGGCGCCACGCCGGCCCACGCCCAGCTGCTGGCCAAGGACCTCGACGACGAAACGCTGATCAAGTACATCGACCGCTACTTCATGTACTACATCCGCACCGCCGACCGCCTTCAGCGCACCGCACGCTGGCAGGAAGAGCTCGACGGCGGCATCAAGCACGTTGAGGACGTGGTGGTCAAGGACACCCTGGGCATTGCCGAGGACCTCGAAGCCGCCATGGCCAAGCACGTGGACACCTACAAAGACGAATGGGCAGATACCCTCCAGGACCCCGAGCGCCTGCGCCGGTTCCGCTCCTTCGTGAACGCCCCGGACCAGAAGGACGACTCCATCACCTTCGTTCCGGACGAGCGCGGCCAGATGCGCCCTGCCACGGCAGAAGAAAAAGGCAAAGTCCTCATCGGGGCCTCCATCCCGGTCCGGTCCAGCAACCAGAACGAGGTATAGGCATGCAGCTCAGCATTGATCTCACCGGCCGCGAAGTCCTGGTCACCGGCTCGGACCACGCGGCACGCCAGGCGGTCCGCCGCTATGAGGCCGCCGGCGCCGTGGTCTACCGCCTCAGCACCCCCGCGGGTGCCGCCCATGACGGCCCGCTGCCTGAGCGGCCGTTCCTGGTCGCCGCCGTCGACGACGGCCAGGCCGGTTGGGATGCCCTGCTGGACCGGTGCCGCGCAGCCCGGATTCCCGTAGCGGCGGAACCGGCCGCAGGACCGGTGGGGCACGTCACGCTGGTCGGGGGCGGCCCAGGAACCACCGAACTGCTCACCGTCGGTGCCGTCAAAGCGCTGCGGGATGCCGACGTCGTCTTTTATGACCGGCTGGCGCCCTGCCAGGACCTGCCGTCCCTGACCTCCGCGGAACTGGTGGATGTGGGCAAGAAGCCGGGCCACCACAAGGTCAGCCAGGGTGACATCGAGAAGCTGATGGTCGCGTCAGCTCTGGAAGGCAACAACGTGGTCCGGCTCAAGGGCGGAGACCCGTACGTCTTTGGCCGCGGCGGTGAAGAGGTTGCTTCCTGCGTTGCGGCCGGTGTTCCGGTGCGCGTCATCTCGGGCGTCACCAGCGCCATCTCGGTCCCCGCGGCCGCCGGAATCCCGGTCACGCACCGGGAAGTGAGCCACATGTTCACCGTGGTCTCCGGTCACGCCCCGCTGACCGCCAAGGAGCACGAGCACCTGGCCGGCCTGGGCGGAACCATTGTTGTGCTGATGGGCATCGGTACGCTCCACCAGCTCGCCGCGGGCCTCCGCCGGGCGGGCATGCGCGCCGACATGCCCATGGCCGTTGTTGAACGCGGATACCGTCCCGGGCAGCGCACCACCATCGCGGACCTGGGCACCATCACCACTGCGGCCGCAGGCTGCAGCAACCCGGCTGTGCTGGTTATCGGTGAGGTGGTTCGGGTGGCTGAAGCCAACCGCGGGCATGCTGAGGCCGCCGCCGACCTGGACAGGCTGGCGGCCTCGCTGCTGGGCTCGTGAAAGGATTGACCTCCATGAATGCACTTGCACCGGCCGAATCACCGCAGGTCGAAGAAACACCCGACGCCGCAGAAGCGCCACTGGAGGGTTTCCGCATCGGCGTCACCTCGGACCGGCGGTCCCAGGACCTGATCGAGGCCCTCGAACGCCGCGGCGCTGAAGTGCTGCACGCCCCCGCCCTGAAGATCGCCCCGGTACAGGAGGACATGCGCCTCATCGACGACACCCGGGCCATCATCGCCGCCAAGCCGGACCTCTGCATCGCCACCACCGCCTACGGCATGCGCCGCTGGTGTGAAGCCGCGGATTCCTTCGGGATCGGCGACGAGCTGCTGGAAACCCTCGGAGCCTGCCGGATGTTCGTCCGTGGGCCCAAAGCCCGTGGCGCCGTGCGCGCCGCGGGCCTTGCCGACGTCGGAATCAGCAGCGACGAAACCACGGCAACGCTGGTGGACATGTTGCTCGCGGAGGGTGTCCGGGGCAAGACCGTCGCCGTGCAGCTGCACGGCTACACGGATGTCCGGCAGCTGGAGCGCCTGCGGATGTCCGGTGCCACCGTCCTGACCGTCACCCCGTACCGCTGGGTGAAGCCTGACGGCGAGGACAAGCTTCCCCGCCTTATTGAGGCGGTGTGCAGCGGAAACCTGGACGTCCTCACCTTCACCAGCGCGCCCGCCGTCGACGCCCTGTGGAGCACCGCCCACGAAATGGGCGTCTACAAACAGCTGATCGAGAGCCTGAAGACGAACGTCACCACCGCCGTGGTGGGCCCGGTGACCGCGCAGCCCCTGCTGGACGCGGGCATAACACCCCTGATTCCGGAACGCTTCCGGATGGGCGCCCTCATCAGGCTCGTGTGCGAGCACCTTGCCCTGAACCATGTGCGGCGGCTGGACACCAGATCCGGCAACATCGAGCTGCGCGGCCGCAGCCTTCGTATCAACGGCCAGCCGGTGGAACTGGCGCCGGCCCCGCTGCTGCTGCTGCGCGCCCTGCTCGGGGCGGGCGGCGCGGTCCTGTCCCGCGAATCCCTGTCCGACCTGCTGGAACTCCGCGGTTCCGTCCACGCGCTGGACATGACTGTAAGCAGGCTCCGTTCCTCCCTGCCGGACGGGCGCCTGGTGGAGACAGTGGTGAAGCGCGGCTACCGCATCCGCGTCTAGCTCCGCCTGAAGCCCCCGCAATGTGTCGGTGGGCGGCGGGATGAGAGGCAGGTCACGGGTTCTGTTACCAGCCGGTAAAAACTGGCGAACACGGCCCGTATAAACGGCAACTGAAGGGAAACACTCCGGAAAAAGCAGGGTCCTAGGCTGGGTTCCATCACGAAGTTCCGGCCGTTCAGCGGCCGCCAGCGAAAGGGCCAGCACATGTCCGCTCCGGCACCCTCCACCTCCACCAGTCCCGCCACCCGCATCGTCATCGCGGGGGCGGGTCCTGCGGCCCAAGCCCTCGTCAGCCAGCTTGACCGTGCCAGGTTCGCCGGCACCATCACCGTGCTGAGCAACCGGGACGACACCCCCGGGGAACTCCTCGAACTGGCACTGCTCCCCCAGGTCTCTGTCCGGTTCGGCCAGCCCGCCAGCCACATCGACCCGGAGAACCGGACTGTCGCCACGGCGGACGGCATGGAATTCAGCTACGACCAGCTGGTCATCGCCACCGGATCAGCACCGGTGGCCAGCCCGGTGGAGGGCGCCAGCCGCTGCCTCAGCTACTCCACCATTGATGACGCCGCCCGGATCGGCGAGGCGGTCAGCGAAGTCACTAAGGAACTCGGCCGGCGGCCGCTGGGCATCCTGGTGGGCACCGGGGCTGCCGCCGGCCAGGCGGAAGCCGTACTTCGTGCCAGGGGCGTCCGCCCCATCCGCACCACGGCCCGCCCGGCCGCCGTGGTTCCCGGTATCTCAGCCGGGCTCGCCGCCTCCGGCGTTGTTTTTGAAGATGGCAGCAGCATGAACGGAGACCTGGTGGTCCTGGCGGAGGAACGCGTGTCCCGGGACGGCCTGGCTGCCAGCGCGGGCCTGCAGACGGCCGCCACGGGCGGGATTGTCATCAGCAAGGACTTCCGCACGTCCGTCCCCGGTATTTGGGCTATCGGTGACGCGGCAGCGTTCGACGGCGTCCGGCTGGGACTGCTGGTGGCTGCCGCTTCCGCGGCGGGCGCCTGCGCCACCCAGCTTCTGGGTGCGGCATCCGTTCCGGCCGCTTTGCCGGCGGCCGCCTGAGGGGCGCGAGTTCCGGCTTTCCCCCGGTTGAGGGCTGCACCACTGTGGCAAGATGGTTCCGAAACGAGTCACGGGCGTTACAACGCCCCGGCCCACCGGCCCCTTCGAGAGGACCATCATGAGCAACGAAGCCACCCCTTCCGTTCAAACAGCCGCCGCCGGCGCCCCGGGTCCGGGCAGCATAGCGTCCTTCATCGACCACACGCTGCTGAAGCCCGAGGCCAGCGAGGCTGACGTCCTGAAGGTCTGCGCGGAAGCAGCCGAATACCGCTTCAAGTCAGTGTGCGTGAACCCCATCTGGGTCAAGACCGTGAAGAAAGCCCTCAGGGGTTCCGGCGTCCTCACGTGCTCCGTGGTGGGTTTTCCGCTTGGCGCCACGCCCACCGACGTCAAGACGTTCGAGGCCCGCGGCGCGGTGCTGGACGGTGCGGATGAGGTGGACATGGTGATTAACATTGCGGCCGCCCGCGCCGGGGAGAAGGGTGCGCTCCTCGAGGACATCACGTCGGTGGCGGAGGCCGTGCACGCCAGCGGGGCCATCCTGAAAGTCATTATCGAAACGGCGCTGCTCAATGACAGCCAAAAGGTCCTGGCCTGTGAAGCAGCCGTGCAGGCGGGCGCCGATTTCGTGAAGACCTCAACCGGCTTCAATGGCGGCGGCGCCACGGCGGAGGATGTGGCCCTGATGCGCCGCACGGTCGGGCCCGGTGTTGGCGTCAAGGCCTCCGGCGGCGTGCGGTCCCTCGAGGATGCGCAGGCTATGATTGCTGCAGGTGCAACACGTATTGGTGCCAGCTCCGGCATCGCCATCGTCAAGGGTGAACAGGGTTCGTCCTCCTACTGACGGCAACCGGAGCCGCCACAGATTGAGGCCCGCGGGGCCAAGGAGGAACGAATGTCCAGCAAGATCACGGCTTCCAGCCAGGGCCAGGCGTCTCACGAAGGGGCTCTCCGGACCCCCCAGAACGAGAACAAGCTCGGCACGAGCATCCTTCTCTTCGTGGTCTGCATGGCACTGTTCCTCGGCGCCATCTACTCGCTGTCCTTCCTCACGCTCGGAAACCCCTGGCCCATGGCCGCCTGCCTGGGGCTGTTCGCCCTGGCGTACTGGATCCCGCAGACCATCCTGGGCCGCTCCGATTCCGCGGGCGAGCACTAATCCCAAGTAAGTAGCATCAAGTGCCGTTTTGACGCTCCAAAACGACACTACGCGCTACCCAGTTGGGATTCCCGATCCCACATACAAGAGACCCCCTGGACAGTGTCCAGGGGGTCTCTTCACGTTTAGTGCGCGAGGGGCTTCAGAACCTGCCCGCGGTTAGGACCGGATCCGCCGCAGGATCAGAACCAGATGCGGGTCCAGGCTTCGGCTGCGGCCGCCACCGTGGTCCAGTGGCTCTGGGCGATTGACCAGCCCGCCACGCATAACCCCACCATGGCGTAGGCGCTGACGGGGATCAGCAGGAGCCACTCCCGCTTTGAGCCGGCACGGCCCAGCAGCGGGAGGGACAGGGCGCCGTTGGGCCGCCAGACCTGGCGCAGCAGCGGCACCTTGCGCAGCAGTTTGGGCGGCCTGACCACCAGCGGCCACAGCAACGGCACGCCCCCGGTAGTGATCATGTCCCCCACAATGTGCACCGCCACACCGATCAGCATCGAAACGGGCAGCCACGTCCACTGGTCCGGGGCGTACCAGGTGACAAGCCCGGCCATGACCAGCCCGAAAATCCAGTTGGTGAGGAACCCGGACTTCGGAAACAACTTCAGCGCCTTGGCCGCGATGTTGATCATGAACATGCACAGCAGCCCGGCGCCTACGGACAGCAGTCCCCACTCCGTCTGCAGCTGGATCTGCCCGGCGAGGGTTGCCAGCAGCACAAAAAAGCCCGCCCCGAGTACGGAGTGAGTGCCCTGCCGGTGTCCGCCGCTGGCATTCTCGATGCCAACGGCGATCACGTTGGACAGCGGCGGCAGGGAATTCGCCACCGTGCTGTGCCGGTGGTCCCAGTCGCACACCAGGGCGGTTCCCGCCGTCGCCATGCCGCCGATCAAAATCCCGGTGGCGTCCAGCGGATACCAGCCCAGTGTGTACGGCCCCGTCGAGGCAACAGCTACCCACGCCGCGGCTCCCGACGCGGCGTGATGTCCTCCCATCAACTCCTAGCTCACCGCCAGCGGTGCGTCGGAGAAGATGTTGCGGATGACACCGTTGGCCCATTCCAGGATTTCGGCGTCCTGCAGGTCCCGCCCGCCGATCTTCGCCGTCTTCGGCTTGGGAATCAGCACAGCATCGAGGGCGGGCTTGGACTGCGATCCCGGGTACATCCGGTTCAGGCGCATCACCTTGGACTCGGGAAGCGAAGCCGGCGAGAACTTGATGAAGTTGCCCTGCAACGCCACGTCGGACAGGCCGGATTCCCTGGCTCCCACCCGGAAGCGGGCCACCGCCACCAGGTTCTGGGCGGGCAGCGGCGGCTCGCCGTACCTGTCCACCAGTTCGGCCAGGACTTCGTCGATGGCCTCGTTGGTGAGGGCTGCTGCCAGCTTGCGGTAGGCCTCCAGGCGGAGCCGCTCCCCCGGCACGTAGTCGTGCGGGAGGTGGGCGTTGACGGGCAGTTCGATCTTCATCTCGGCAGCCTTCTCCTCGGCCTCGCCGCGGAAGTCGGCCACTGCCTCACCCACCAGGCGGATGTACAGGTCGAAGCCGACACCCTGGATGTGCCCGGACTGTTCGCCGCCCAGCAGGTTGCCGGCACCGCGGATTTCGAGGTCCTTCATGGCCAGCTGCATGCCGGCGCCCAGTTCGTTGTGCGTGGCCACCGCCTTGAGCCGCTCCAACGCCACTTCGCCCAGAGGTTTCTCCGACGGGTACAGGAAGTAAGCGTACGCGCGCTCACGGCCGCGCCCCACACGCCCGCGGAGCTGGTGGAGCTGGGACAGGCCGTACTTGTCCGCCCCGTCAACAATCAGGGTGTTGGCGTTGGAGATGTCCAGGCCGGTTTCGATGATGGTGGTGCACACCAGCACATCGAACCGCTTCTCCCAGAAGTCCACGATGATCTGCTCCAGGCGGCTCTCGGACATCTGCCCGTGGGCCACCTCCACCCGCGCTTCCGGGACCAGTTCCCGGATCCTGGCGGCGGTGCGCTCAATGGTGGACACCCGGTTGTGGACCAGGAACACCTGGCCTTCACGCATCAGCTCACGCCGGATGGCCGCCGAGGTCTGCTTGTCCGTGTAAGGCCCCACGTAGGTCAGGACTGGGTGGCGTTCCTCCGGCGGGGTGGCCAGGGTGGAGGTTTCCCGGATCCCGGTGAGGGACATCTCCAGGGTGCGCGGAATCGGGGTGGCACTCATGGCCAGCACGTCCACGTTGGTGCGCATCTTCTTCAGGGCTTCCTTGTGCTCCACCCCGAAGCGCTGTTCCTCGTCCACGATCACCAGGCCCAGGTCCTTGAACTCGAAGTCCTTGGACAGCAGCCGGTGGGTGCCGATCACCACGTCCACGGAGCCGCTCTTGACGCCCTCCACCGTTTCTTTGGTTTCCTTGGTGCCCTGGAACCGGGACAGGGCCTTGACCCGCAAAGGGAACCCGGAGAAGCGCTCGGTGAACGTCTCGTAGTGCTGCTGGGCCAGCAGGGTGGTGGGCACCAGCACGGCCACCTGCTTGCCGTCCTGGACGGCCTTGAACGCGGCCCGCACGGCGATCTCGGTCTTGCCGTAGCCCACATCCCCGGACACCAGCCGGTCCATGGGGATCTCGCGTTCCATGTCCGCCTTGACCTCATTGATGGTGGTCAGCTGGTCCGGCGTCTCCACGTACGGGAAAGCTTCCTCGAGTTCGCGCTGCCAGGGGGTGTCGGGGCCGAACGCATGCCCGCGGGAGGCCATCCGGGCCGAATACAGCCGGATCAGCTCGCCCGCGATCTCCTTGACAGCCTTCCGCGCCTTGGACTTGGTGCTGGCCCAGTCCGCACCGCCCATCTTGCTCAGCACCGGGGTGTCGCCGCCGACGTACCGCGTCACCTGGTCCAGCTGGTCCGTGGGCACAAACAGCCGGTCCCCAGGAGCGCCGCGCTTGGAGGGCGCATATTCCAGCACCAGGTACTCTCTCACCCCGTCACCACCGCCAGCCACCTTGCGCTGGATCAGCTCCACGAAGCGGCCGATGCCATGTTGTTCATGCACCACATGGTCCCCTGCCACCAGCTGCAGCGGGTCCACGGCGTTGCGGCGCTTGGAGGGCATGCGGCGCATGTCCTTGGTCGACCCGGCGGAGGTCCGGCCCAGCAGGTCCGCTTCGGTGAGCAGGCCGAGTTTGAGTCCGTCCAGGACAAAGCCGCGTCCGACGGCGGCAGTGGTCACCTCGATGATGCCCGCCTGGGGCTCGTGGTCCAGGCTGTCCACCCGGGCGCAGGGGATGTCCGCGTCATGGAACAGTTCGGCCAGCCGCTGGGCGGGTCCGGGGCCCTCGGTGGCGACGACGATCCGCCACTGGTCCCGCACGTGGGACCCGATGAAGTCCATCATTTCCGCGACGTCGCCCTGGTAGCCGCGCGGTTCGCGTGCGTGCAGGTTCAGGACGTCGATCTCGGGCAGCAGTTCCTCGTCCTGGGCCAGGGAGGTGATGGACCACCACGATACCCCGTGCTCAAGGGAGGAGGTCCGGGTTTCCGCCAGTGACCGGAAGCTGGCGGAATGCAGCGCAGCGCTAGCCTGCGAGCTGAGGTCCAGCGGGGCCGTCCCGCCGTCGGAGGCAGTGGACCAGGCCGCTTCGAGGAATTCCTCGTTCGTGGCCGCGAGGTCGTGGGCGCGGGTCCGGACCTTCTCCGGTTCGATGACCACGGAGATGGAACCGGCGGGGAGTTGCTCCACAAACGGGACCATGGCGTCCACCAGCACCGGCGCCAGGGATTCCATGCCCTCCACGGCAATCCCGCCGGCAATCTTTTCGAGCATGTCGGCCGCGGCCGGAAGCTGGGACTTGAGGGTTGCTGCCCGGGACATCACGGACGGTGTGATGAGGATTTCCCTGCACGGCGGGGCGTGCAGTTCGGTGGGGTGGTGCAGCCCCGGTGAGGACAGCGAGCGCTGGTCGGCGACGGCGAACCAGCGCATCTGGTCCACTTCGTCGCCGAAAAACTCGACCCGGACGGGGTGGTCCTCGGTGGGCGGGAAAACGTCGATGATGCCGCCGCGGACGGCGAACTCGCCGCGGTGCGTCACCATGTCCACCCGGGCGTAGGCAGCGTCGGCCAGGCTGCGGACCACTTCGGCGAACGGCCTCTCCTGGCCCACCTTCAGGGTGACGGGGACCAGCTCACCCAGGCCGGCCACAACGGGCTGTACCACGGCGCGGACGGGCGCCACCACCACGCGGAGGGCTCCCGCCGTCGAACTTTCCGGGTGCGCCAGCCGCCGCAGGACGGACAGCCGCCGCCCCACCGTGTCCGAGCGCGGCGAAAGCCTCTCGTGCGGGAGTGTTTCCCAACTGGGGAACTCAGCCACCGAGTCAGCAGGCAGGTACGCGCGCAGCGCGGCGGTAAGGTCCTCGGCTTCCCGCCCGGTGGCGGTGACGGCCAGCACCACGCCCGGCCCGGCGTCGCCGTTCCCTCCCCCCGCGGCGGTAATGCCGTCGGCCATCTCCGCGAGCAGCACCGGCCGCAGCCCGGCCGGCGCACTGATCTGGTAGTCCTGCCCACGGACGTCGAAGCCGCGGGCAGCCTCGGCGCGGACCCGGGCGAAAGTCTGGTCCGCGGCGAGGGCGGGGCGCAGTCCCTCCAGCGAAGGGCCTAGGCTGGGTTTGCCGGTGCTGGATTTGCCCGTGCTGGACTTTCCCGTGCTGGATGTGCCGGCGGTGGACGGGCCGGGAAGGCTCATGGCAGAAGCTCCTGTGGTGTTACGTAAAAAGCAGGCAACGCGAAAACCCGAAATTCGCTGCGAATCCCGGGTAATCCCAGCCTACCCCCAGCCGGCGACATGCCGGCCGTCCAAAGGCGCCGCGGCTCCGAACTGCTACAGGTGGAAGAGACAGAACACAAGACACAGGACAAGAAACACCGACGAAAGGGCACAGCATGAGCGGAACCAGCAGCACCCGGCCTCCAGGCAAAACCGTCCTGGTGACCGGCGCCACCGGCTACATCGGCGGACGCCTGGTGCCCAGGCTCCTGGACGAGGGGCACACGGTCAAAGTCCTGGTGCGCTCTCCCGGCAAGATCGCCGGCGTCCCCTGGCGGGACAAGGTGGAGGTCGTGGAAAGCAGCCTGGACGACGGCGGGGCGTTGCGGGCGGCCCTGGCCGGCGTCGACGTCTTCTACTACCTGGTCCATTCCATGGCCGCCGGGTCCGGCTTTGAAGCCAAGGAACGGGCAATGGCGCGGACCGCTGCCGACGCCGCGGCCGCCGCCGGTGTGACCAGGATCGTCTACCTGGGCGGGCTCCACCCCCAGGCTGTGCAGCTTTCCACCCACATGCGGTCCCGCGAGGCTGTGGGCCAGGTCTTCCTGAACGCCCCCGTGGATGCCATCGTCTTCCAGGCCGGGGTGGTCATCGGCTCGGGTTCGGCGTCCTTCGAGATGATCCGCCATCTCGCCGAAACGCTGCCGCTGATGCCGGCACCCAGCTGGGTGAGGAACCGGATCGAAGCCATCGCGGTGCGCGATGTCCTGTACTACCTCGTCTCAGCGGCGTCCCTGGACGGCCCGCTGAGCCGCACCTTCGACGTCGGCTGCCGCCAGGTCCTCACCTACGCCGGCATGATGCAGGAGTATGCCGCCGAAGCCGGGCCTGCCGTTCCGGCCGGTACTGGCGCTGCCGGTTCCGGCACCCAAGCTGGCCGGGATGTGGGTTGCCCTGACCACCCCCATCCCGCTGTCCATGGCCATGCCGCTGGTCCAGTCCCTGCAGCACGACGCCGTGTCCAACGAGCACGACATCGACCGGTACATCCCGCGGCCCGACGGCGGCCTGACCCCCTACCGCACCGCCGTCGCCCTTGCCCTCGGGAAGGAACGCGACGGCCAGGTGGAGACCATATGGGCCAGCGCCGGAGCTGCCGCCGATCCCCTGCCGAGTGACCCGGACTGGGCCGGGCACAAGGTGTACATCGACGAACGGACCTTCCATGGCGACGTGGATCCGGCCCGGGTGTGGACGGTGATCGAGGGCATCGGCGGGCGGAACGGCTGGTACTCCCTGCCGCTGGCCTGGCAGGTGCGGGGCTGGCTGGACAAGCTGACGGGCGGGGCCGGGCTGCTGCGGGGACGCCGGCATCCGCATACGCTGGCCACCGGTGAAGTAGTGGACTGGTGGCGGGTGGAACGGATCGAGCACGGGAAACTGCTGCGGCTGCGGGCCGAAATGCGCGCTCCGGGACGCGCCTGGCTGGAGCTGTCCGTTGAGCCGGACGGGACCGGCAGCCGTTACCGGCAGCGGGCTATTTTCTTCCCCAAGGGGCTGAGCGGGCGGCTGTACTGGCTGGGGGTCCTGCCGTTCCACAGCCTGATCTTCCCGGCCATGGCCAGGAACATCACCGGGGCGGCGCGGAAGCTGGTGGATGCGGAGCCCGGCGCCCGGACCCCGTAGGATGTTTGGAGCCTAATCCGACCCCCATGTCCCAGGAGGACCCATGGCCCTGAGCGCAACCACCACCCTTCCGCACTCCGTCCCCAGCGTTGCAGCTGTCCTGGTGAACGAGGATTTCCAGCGCCACGTCAGCCAGCTCGTCGGCGGCAGCCTGGAATCCTTCACCGTGGACGGCGACGTTGCCGGTGCCTTCAGCGCCACCTCAGTCCGGACCCTGCCCACGACCCGCCTGCCGGAGATCGCCCGCAAGTTCGTGGGCGAGCAGCTGAAAGTCACCCAGGTGGAGAACTGGGATGCCCCCGCCGCGGACGGTTCCCGGCAGAGCAGCATTTCGCTGAAGATTGCCGGCGCCCCCGTCGATGTCACCGCGGTGCAGCGGCTGGTAGCGGCCGACGGCGGCACCCGCGTGGAGCTTGAAGGTGCGGTCAAGTCCTCGGTTCCGTTCCTGGGCGGCAAGATCGCCGACGCTGCCGAACCGATGGTGGCCAAGGCCCTGAACCTGCAGGCCCAGCAGGCGCAGGCCTGGCTGGAAAGCCACTAGGTTCGTGGAGCTGCCCGTCTTCCCGGCGCTTGTCCTGATCATCGCCGGGGTATGGTCCCTGGTGGTCTGGCCGCAGTTCCTGCGCCGGGTCATGAAGGATCCGCGCGCCAGGGACGCCACAGGCAAGGCCACCAGGTTCCTCACCGTTCACGTGGTGCTGGTCAGCATCTCGATGGTGCTTGGCGCAGCCACCGCCGTGATTGGAATTCTGGGGCTGGCCGGCTAGGCCCCCGGGGACCCGGCACAAAGAATCGTCCGGCCCTCTTCCCACACGGGAGGAGGGCCGGACGTTTCTGCGTTATCAGGCAGCCTGGTTGAGCGCGTCCTCGGCGGCAACCCAGGAAATCATGGCGCACTTGACCCGTGCCGCGTACCGGGCCACTCCCTCGAAGGCTGCTGCATCGCCCAGGAGATCCGGGTCTGCGTGGATTTTTCCCCGCGACCTCAGGACCTCGCGGAAGCTGTCAATCACCCCGTGGAGTTCCGCCACCGTCATTCCCTCGGCCAGGTCGGTCAGGACGGAAGCAGAGGCCATGGAAATGGAGCAGCCCGCACCGTCCCAGGCAACCTGTGCCACTTTCCCGTCGCTCACTGCCAGGCGCAGGGTTACTTCGTCGCCGCATACCGGGTTGAGCTGGTGCGACTGGCCCGTCGTGGAGCCGTCGGGCGCGTCCGTGCCGGCCAGGCCGCTGCCATGGCGGGCCTTGGAGTGATCGAGGATGATCTGCTGGTACAGCTGGTCGAGGCTCATGGTTTTACCTTCAGGGTGTGGGGTGTCTTAGGCGCGAAAGTAGGCGCGTACGCCGGCGACGGCATCCAGGAACTGGTCCACGTCGTCGGTGGTGTTGTAAAGATAGGCGCTCGCCCTGGTGGTGGCCGTCAGACCCAGCCGGCGGTGCAGCGGCTGGGCGCAGTGGTGGCCCACCCGCACGGCAATCCCCCGCGAGTCAAGGAACTGGCCCACATCATGGGCGTGCACGCCGTCCACGTCGAATGCGGCGAGCCCAATGCGGTCCTGCCCCGCCGCGGGCCCCAGGACCCGGATTCCCGGGATGGACTCCAGGCCCGTGACCATCCGCTGGCCGAGCTCGGCCTCCCAGCGGTGGATCCGGTCAAGCCCTGTTTCCGTCAGGTAGTTCACGGCCGCGGCCAACGCCACAGCCTGCGAGATCCGCTGGGTCCCGGCTTCGAAGCGCTGGGGGGCCGGGAGGTACTCGGCCCGCTCCATGGTCACCGTAGTGATCATGGAACCGCCTGTCAGGAATGGCGGCAGGATATCCAGCATGTCCTGCTTCCCGTAGAACACGCCGATCCCGGTGGGCGCGAGCATTTTGTGCCCGGAGAACACCGCAAAGTCAACATCCAGCTCTTTGACGTCCAGCGGCATATGCGGGGCGGACTGGCAGGCATCAAGTACCACCAGGGCTCCCGCCTGCCGGCCCAGGGCTGCGAGTTCGCTGACGGGGTTGATCGTTCCCAGGACGTTGGAGGCATGCGTGAAGGCCAAGACTTTTGTCCGGCCGTTCACGGTGTCGCGGGCCACGTCCATCCGGAGGCCGCCGTCGTCGTCCACAGGGATGTACCGCAGGGTTGCCCCGGTGCGGAAGGCGAGTTCCTGCCAGGGTATGAGGTTGGCGTGGTGCTCCATCTCGGTCACCACGATCTCGTCACCGGGATACAGGGCGAGCTCCTTGAGCCGGCCATCGCCCCTGCCCTGGGCAGCCCACAGGCCGGCGTTGGACAGGGCGTAGCTGAGGAGGTTCAAGCCTTCGGTGGCGTTGGAAGTCCAGATGATCTCGGAGTAGTCGGCGCCAACGAAATCCGCCACCGTCTGCCGGGCGTCCTCGAAGGCTTCGGTGGCCTCGACCGCAAGATGGTGGGCGCCGCGGTGCACCGCCGCGTTGCGCTGCTCGTAGAACTCCTGCTCGGCCTCAATGACGCTGAGCGGGTTCTGCGACGTGGCTCCGGAGTCAAGGTAGATCAGCGGGCGGCCGTTGACCAGTTGGTCCAGGACCGGGAAGTCGTTGCGGATGCGCTGCACTTCGGCGTTGTCCATCACAGGCAAGGCGCGTTCCAGTGTGGCTGGCGTTGATACTACGGCCAAAACAAACTCCTTGAAATGCCAACGGATGACACCCAATTGTCCCACAGCACGGCTGTGGCGGCCGCCCGGAGGGGCAGCCGCCACAGTCGCTCCGGGCTTCAGCCCGCGGAGTGGAGGGCCGGCGACGGCTGGGGGGAGAGTCTCGGTCTCAGAAGACTCTGACGTCGCCGGCCCCGTCCAGCCCGGTCCCGAGGGACCGGAAGTTTGTTGGATACAAGGCCTTCATTTTGTTCTCAAAGCTTCGGCTTCTTTCGTACCGTTTGCTTTGCTTCCATAAGTAAATACTCCGGAGTACACCGTGCACACGAGTAGGGTGTACTCGAATTCCACCGCGTGGGACTACCTATGGGGCGCCGATACCCGAAAGGCTTCGAAGAATCACGCGAGGGTGCCGCGAGGGCGTGCAGGCAGAGGGCGCGCGGGCCACACCGTCCCTTCAGGGAAGGTCAACCAGGCGGTTTCCAGGAGGCCTACTTGGGCAGGGCCGACTCCAGCTCATCCCGGCTCCGCACGCCGAGCTTGACGTACGTGCGGTACAGGTGGCCCTCCACCGTGCGCACCGACACCATGAGCCGCTGGGCGATTTCACGGTCTGTCAGGCCCTGTACGGCCAGCTCCACGATGTCCTGTTCGCGCCGGGTGAGGTGGACGGCGGGAGCGGCGGCAATAAAGCGGCCTTCGCGGAACCTTTCTCCCAGTTCGTGGTCGCATTTTTCGCGCATGGCAACGGCCTGCCGGGAGCGACGGCGTTCCCCTGCCTGCTCCAAAAGGGTGCTGGCGCGGGCGTAGGCCTCCCGTGCCAGGTTCACGAAGCCCGATTCCTCCAGGTTGGAGGCCGTTTCCATCAGGGCATCCCCGTCAGCCTCTTCCCAGCGGGTAGCCAGGGTCAGCATGGCCTGCGCCCACCGGCCCTCCACCGTCCCGGCGACAGACTGCACCACCGGGATGACGGAAGGGTCGCCCAGATCCCAGCAGATGGCCAGGAGTTCGAGCAGGGTTCCGGCCCGCGCGGTGGCGTCATGCGTGGTGGCGAGCGTATGCAGCGCGGCAAGGCCCTTGCCGTCCCGGGACAGGTATTCGGCGGCAGCGGCGTTGTAGGCAGCGGCCAGCAGCTCGTGGGCCGGGCCTCCTGCCGCAGCATCGCTGTAGTCCTGTTCCAGGCGCTGCGCCTGAGCCGTGTCCCCCAGCCTTGCGGCAACATAAAAACCCAACGCTGAACCGAAGCGGAACAGCTGCAGCGGATCGTTCAGGCGGAGTGCCTCCACGGCCGGCAGCAACACCTGGTACGCACGCTCCATCCGGCCTTGCCGCAGGAGCGAGTACCCGCGCAGTATCTGCAGACTGCCGTTGAAGGTGTCGGCCCCGGGCGAGTGGCTGGCGGCGTAATTGTCGAGTTCACGCCCGGCCGATTCCCATTCCCCCATGGCAAGGTAGTCGGTCACCAGCCGGCCCAGTACAAACTCTGTGTAGAAGAACAGGCTGTCCTCCAGCGGCGGCAACTCGGAAGCGGCCAGGAGCGCGGAATCCAGGCCCTCGGAAGCCCGGCCGGCGGCAGCCAGGGCGTGCGCCAGGAGCGCCTCACCCAAGGCCCTGACCGGTTCGCCTCCCGCATCCGGGGAGGGGCTGTTCCTGATCTCCCTCACCTCCGCGGCCAGCGCTTCGGCGTCCACTTCCGCACCCAGCTCGAGGAGGCGCACGACGTGCAGGAGCTGCTCCGGCGCGAAACGGTCCCCGTCATCCAGTTGCCGGATGTGTTCCCGCATGTCATCGGCCAGGGGCCTGAGCGGTGCGCCCTTCGCCTGGTGGGCGGCCGCCCGGAGAAGGACGACGGCGGGGCCCTCGCCGGTACCGGACAGCTGCCGCCAGCAGGCATCAAGCAGCTCGGCGGCCGGCCCGTACATCCCCTCGTTATACAGCGCCCGGGCCTGGATAGCTTTGGCCAGGGGCACCAATGCCGGATCCCGGACTTTGGCCGCTATGGTTCGGGCGCTGTCATTGCGGAAGCGCCGCAAGGCTTCACGGGCGGCGCGCAGCATCTCGTCGTCGGGAATGCGCAGGCCTACCTCAAAGGCCCACTCCACGGAACGAAGCATGCCCTCGCCGCGCAGGGCCGCGCCGTCCTGGTGGGCCCGGATCTTTTCCAGCAGTTGCAGGCTCCGGGACACGGACAGGGTGTTCCTGATCGCTTTGGCGAAGAGGGCGTTCCACATGAAGAGCTCGGCCGGAACCCCGGAACTCTCGGAAATCATCTGCTGGTCAAGGAGGGAGCGGACCACGGAGGCCCCGCTGATGTCCTCGATCACCTTTCGGCCCACGGGCCCGGCGAGGGCGATGAGCTTCAGGGCCTCCTGTTCCTCCGGTCCCCGCCGGAGGTGGTCCTTGGTCACCACCGTCGTGAGCTGCGGGCCGTCCGCCGGCAGGTGGCCAAGCAGTACCCAGATGCCGTTCCGCTTGGCGAGGACTCCGCTTTCGGCGGCATCGTGCAGCAGTGCGTCGAGGATCCGCGGGTTGCCGCCCGACGCCTGCCAGATGGAGTCGATGGTGGCCGGCGGGACGGTCCCATCCAGGACGTGGGCCAGGACTTCGTCGATCTGATCCCGATTCAGGGGCCGGAGGTCCACCCGTTCGGCAAGGCCGTCATACCAGAGCTGGTCCAGCGGCTGCGGGAGGCCGGGCCGGGGCCTGGCGGCAGCAACCACCGTTGCCCATCCGGCAGAGATGAGGTCCGCCACCACGCCGGCCGAGGCCTCGTCCAGGTGATGGGCATCGTCCACTATCAGCAGGACCGGGGCGCCGCTGCCCGCCTTTAGCTTTTCAAAGTAGGTCCACATGGAACGCAGTACCGCTACCGGCGAGACGGACTCTTCAGCGGTCAGGTCTCCCGTGTAAGGGGTGAGGACGCCGAAAGGCACGGCCGCAAGGGCGGAGCTGCCGTGGATCTGCAGGATGTTCAGCTGCCCGGCGAGACGCTCGGCGATTGCCTCTGTCAGGGACGTTTTGCCGATGCCCGGCCGTGCCATCAGGAAAATCGCGTGGCTGGTGCCGTTCCGGACAATATTGCAGATCCGTTCCAGCGGCTCACGCCGCCCAGTAAGGGCGCGGTGGGCCGTTGCCGGTTTGTGGCCGTTAGACGAGTCCAGTCAGATCACCCCTGGAAGTTACGCCGAGCTTCGTAAAGACCTGGTACAAATGGCCTTCAACGGTCCGGACTGATACACCCATTTCCAGGGCGATATCACGGTTTGAGGCTCCCCGGCCGGCGAGCCGGGCGATTTGGCGCTCCCGTGCGGTGAGCAGCGGACTGCCGCTGCTGGGCACGATGGGAAGATTTGCCACAGTTGCCGCCAGGATGTCCAGCCTGGCCTGGGCGGTCCGGGCTGAAACCGCGTCGCCGTCCTGCCGCGCGAAGTCCACGGCCAATGCCATGCAGCGCGCCTCTACCGCGTCCAGTTCGAGCGTGGCCGCCAGTTCGCCCGCTGTGAGGAGGGTTTTGGCATCCTTGGTCCTGCTGCCCGCGGCGATGAGCCGGGAGACCTCTGCCAAGGGGCCTTGCCGGTGCCCGGCGATGTCTTCCAGGAGGCGGAAGTCCGCGTCGCTGCCGTTGACAGTGGCAGCGAGCAGGCTGATGCCTGCCATGGTGTAAACCCCTGCTTTAGCGTTCCGCTGGGCTGACTGCTTCAGCCCGGCAACGGATTCGGAATCCCCCAGCCAACGTCCGGCAACCTGGGCGCAGAACTCAATGATGTTTTCGGCGGAAAAACTGGATTTACCAGGAGTCCTTTGGAGTTTGCCGAGATACTTGCGTGCCTGGGGCGCGTTGCCCGTCTGGGCGTATGCCAAGGCCGTTGCGGCATACGCCGAGCGAAGGGCGCTCTGGCCCGGCTGGAGCTCCAGCTGGGCCACAGCCGAAATCAAGGGGTCCAGGGCAGCGCCGCCACGGCCGGAATAGACATAGGCCAGCCCGGCGGCAAGTTCGGACGCGGCGCTCCGGTAAGGCATGCGGTCTGATTCCCCGTCAATGTGCGGTCCCACCAGGTCGATACACCGCCGCCATTGCCCGGCGGTCAGCAGTACCACGAAGGCCTCCCGGGTGTACTGCTCGCGCAGGCCCACCACGTGCGATGCGTCCGAAATTTGTCCGCCAAGCCGCCGCATCAGGCTCAACGCGTCCATTTCCCGCCCCGTCAAGGACAGTGCGGTCATCAGGATGATGGAAGCCTGCATCCGGTAGGAGGTGTCCGGATTGAGTGCGGGATCGGCTGCTGCCTTGAGCTCCGGAATCATTGCAGCGTAATCACCGGCGAACGCCCGGTACTCGAACCCGCTCAGTGCTACCCGATGAGCGGCGGCGACAGCCGGGTGCGGCCATGCGGCCTGGCCCCGGGCCGCATCCAGCTTTTGCCGGGCCTCGGCAAGAAGGGCCGGGACCTTCTCTGCGTGCTCCGGCAGCCACAGCATCACCCGGGCCTTGGCCGCAATGACGTGTGCGTACTCTTCGACTCCCACGCTGTCCAGTTCGGGCTGCGAGATGTCATCCAGGGCAGCCAGGGCCTGGACGGGCAGGTCCAGCTGAAGGTATGCGGCGGCCTTTTGCCGCTGGGCCGGCACCCACTCCGGGTCTGTCCTCTTGAGCATCTCCGCGTAGGCCAGGGCGAAGCGGGGGTCAAAAAGCTGAACCGCGGCTTCGGCCGCGGCGAGGGCCATTGCGGGGCTGAGGTCGGCCTCGCACTCATGGGTCCAGGCGGCGAAAGCCATCAGCTCATCGACAGTCATCCCGGCCGGCTCCGGTTCCGTCCCGCTGAGGAGCACACTCCGCAGCTCCCGCCGGCGGGCAATGCTTAACCAAGAGCGCACTACATCGCCGATGTATTTCTCCCGCAGCGACACCCAGCGGTGGTCGGAGTCGTCGATCTCCAGCAGGCCCCCGTCCTCCATATCCGCCACGATGTCGGCACTGTAGATGGCAGTGAGCCCGGAGAGTTCCACCCGCCGGGCGCAGGAGAGCATTTCGATGACTTCCCGGGTTTCCGGCGTTTCCCTGGACCAGCGGGAGCGGACAATATCGTCAAGGCTGGCGGCGCCGTCGAGCACCACTTTGTCACGGAGGGTCCAGACGGAGTCGGACAGGACGAGGTTTCCCGAGAGCTTCTGCTCGGTTACCAGGGCCTTCAGCAGCAGGGGGTTGCCGCCCACAATGTTGTGGTAGGTGTTGACCAGAGAGGCCGAGACCCGGTGGCCCAGCAGGGACAGCAGCACCTGGCGGGTTTGCAGCTCATTGAGGTTGCTGAGCCGGACCTCGGTCAGGCGCCTGTCTGTGAGCAGCCAGTGGAAGTCGGCGGGAAGATCGCTGATCTTTGGTGCGACCGCAATGATCTTGGCGGTGCCGGTCAGGAGCACGTTCAGGAGCACCCCGGCGCTCATGTCGTCGATGGTTCCGGATGTATCAAGGGTAAGGACGCAGGGCCGTCCGGCGGCATCGCTCCGGATCAGCGAAGTGATGCCCCGCAGGATGGCCGTGGGCGAACCCATGTAGGCCTGTGGAAGGCGGGCCAGCAGGAAGGAGAGGCATCCGTAGGGCGTGTTGGCGCCGGCGGGGCCGCTGCGCAGTTGAAGCGACCAGGCATCGGGGCCAAGATCGGCCACGGCAGCCCGGGCAAGTGATGACTTCCCCACCCCGCGGCCGCCGGTGATAATGACGCCCAGGGAATCTTCGGAAGTCAGCGCGGCACGCACGGCTTCGAGGTTTGCGCTGCGGGCAGGGGCAGACCACCGTTGCCCCCCTGGTGTGCCGGAGGGTTCGGTTTGCAGCCCTGCGCCCTGAGGTGTTGCCCCACGTCCCCAGCTAAGCGGCTCAATTGACATGAACTTATCCCCTACGTCCCCTGGTGGCGGGATGTAGCCCCATTGCTCCCCCGCCTTGCAGACAGAGTACCTCGTCGCGCAGACAAGGAAACAGATTCGGGCGACTTTAAGTTTTTATGTTGCTATCGCTCAGACTTCGCAGGATGGAACTTCTGCTGTGCCGCCAGCAGCCCGTCCCGCAACAACAGCTCCGCTGCATCGGCCGCCTCATCCAGCAGGAAAGGCAACTCCTTGAGCTCGGCAGTACCGAAATCACGCAGCACGAAGTCTGCGGTGTCCATCCGGCCCGGCGGCCGGCCAACCCCCACCCGGACGCGGAGGTAGTCCTTGGTGCCGAGCGCCTTGGAAATGTCCCGCAGCCCGTTGTGGCCGCCTTCTCCCCCGCCCAGCTTGAGCTTCACTGTGTTGAAGGGGATGTCGATTTCATCGTGTAAGGCGACCACGTGGTCCGGTGCGATGCCGTAGAAGTTGGCCACTGCCGAGACCGGCCCGCCGGAGACGTTCATGTAGCTCATGGGTTTGGCCAGCACCACCCGGGGCCCACCGATACCAAGCCGCCCTTCGACCACCTGGGCACGCGCCTTGTGTGTCTTGAACCCCGATCCCATCCGGGCTGCGAGTTCATCAAGCACCATCTGGCCGACGTTATGCCTGTTGCCTTGGTACTGCGGTCCGGGGTTGCCGAGGCCGACAATCAGCCAGGTGTCAGTCATGAATCAATCCTAAGGTGGGCGGTTTCCGGTCGCGGCGCGGCTGGGGGCCGCACACATGCCAGTGGCCGGACCCCCATGAGGATCCGGCCACTGGCACAAGGTGAAGCGAAATTACTCGGCTGCAGCCTCGGAGGCGGTGCCGGCAGCTTCTTCAGCGCCTTCTTCGCCGGCTTCAGTGGCCTCGGAGATGTTCACCACGAGTGCGTCAGCGTCAGCGAGCAGGACAGCACCCTTGGGCAGGACCAGGTCCGAAGCGTGGATGTGCTGGCCGGCGGTGCGGCCTTCGATGTCAACCTCGACGGCGGTAGGCAGGTGGGTTGCCTCGGCTTCGAGCGAGATGACAGTCAGTTCCTGGTTGAAGACGTTGCCGGGGGCAACTTCACCAACAACGTGAACGGGGATGTCAACGGTGACCTTTTCGCCCTGGCGGACGGTCAGCAGGTCGATGTGCTCGATGATCTGCTTGATGGGGTCGCGCTGGACATCCTTCACCAGGGCCAGGTGGCCTTCGCCGTTGATGTCCAGGGACAGCAGGGCGTTGGCGGTACGGACGGCCAGGGTGGTTGCCTTGGCGGGGAGGGTGATGTGGATGGGCTCTGCGCCGTGGCCGTAGATAACGGCAGGGATCTGGTTGGCCATCCGGGCGCGGCGGGCGAAGCCCTTGCCGAATTCGGTGCGTACTTCTGCTGCGAGCTTCTGCTCAGACATGGACATCTCCTTGAAGACTAAACGGTGTTCAGCAAGGGCGGAGGTCTGTTGCGACCTTCAACGCCGGGCGGCCGATGCCGGACCCACTTCGAAGGGAGATTCAGACCCAGTCGATAACGGAGACTGCAATCCGGTGCCCGCAGCCGCGGTAACCGGCGCTCTCCCTCGCCAAGGTATCGCTAAGAATCCTACCAGCGCCGGACCCGATTCCTGAAAACGGCTGCGGTGGTTGAGCCTGGGCCCACGCCCGCAGGGTTCCCTGGCCGAGCTAGCGAGGCCAGGGTGCGGGTGGGGAGCGAAACCCGTCAGGAGGTTTCGACAGGCTCCACCACCGGACTTGGCAGGCAACTGCCGGACTCCTCAGGCCTTGCCGTCGAACAGGCTGGTGACGGAGCCGTCGTCGAACACTTCCCGGACGGCGCGTGCGATCAGCGGGGCGATGGACAGCACGGTCAGCTGCGGGAAGCGCTGATTGGCCGAAAGCGGGAGGGTGTTGGTGACCACTACTTCACGGGCGCCGGACTCCGAGAGGCGCTGGGCGGCCGGCTCGGAGAAGACCGCGTGCGTAGCTGCGATGATGACGTCCTTGGCCCCTGCGTTCATCAGCACATTGACGGCGCCGGAAATGGTTCCGCCGGTATCGATCATGTCGTCGATCAGGACACAGGTGCGGCCCTCGATCTGGCCCACAACGGTTTTGGAAACTGCCTGGTTTGGAACGGTCAGGTCCCTGCTCTTGTGCACGAACGCCAGCGGGGCGCCGCCGAGGCGTTCGGCCCACTGCTCCGCGACGCGGACGCGGCCGGTGTCCGGCGAGACCACCGTGATGTTTTCGGCGTCCACGCGGGTCCGGATGTAATCGGCCAGCAGCGGGATGGCCATCAGGTGATCCACGGGGCCGTCAAAGAAGCCCTGGATCTGGGACGTGTGCAGGTCCACGCTCATGATGCGGTCGGCACCGGCAGTCTTGTAGAGGTCTGCCACCAGGCGGGCCGAGATGGGCTCGCGGCCGCGGCCCTTCTTGTCCTGCCGAGCGTACGGGTAGAAGGGGGAAACAACGGTGATGCGCTTGGCGGAGGCACGCTTCAGCGAGTCGATCATGATCAGCTGTTCCATCAGCCAGTTGTTCAGCGGGGCCGGGTGCGCCTGGATGACGAAGGCATCCGTGCCGCGCACACTTTCGCCGGCACGGACGTAGATCTCACCGTTGGCGAAGTCGTAGGCGTCCACCGGCAGCAGTTCAGTGCCAAGCTCCTTGGCGATCTCCCGGGCCAGCTCGGGGTGGGCACGGCCGGTGGCCAGCACCAGCTTCTTTTCGCCGCGCGCCGTAATTTCGCTCATTATTGCTTGCCCTCTTCTGTAGATGCCGGGGTACTTGAGGAATTGGTGGTGGCTGCCTGGGCCAGTTCGGCGGAGCGGGTTCCGGGGCGGTTGGCCTGGACCCAGCCCTCCGTGTTGCGCTGTGCCGCTACCGTCACGGCGAGCGCACCCGCCGGAACGTCCTTGCGGATCACCGCGCCGGCGCCGCTGTAGGCACCGTCCCCCACGGTGACCGGGGCAACGAACACTGTATTGGAGCCGGTCCTGACGCCTGAGCCGATGACCGTGCGGTGCTTCTTCTCGCCGTCGTAATTAGCCGTGATGTTTCCGCAACCGATGTTGGTGTCCTCGCCGATCTCGGCGTCACCGGCGTAACCAAGGTGGGACAGCTTCGAACCACGTCCGATGCGGACGTTTTTGGTCTCGTAGAACGCGCCGATCTTGCCGCTTTCACCCAGGACGGTGCCGGGGCGGAGGTAGGTGAAGGGGCCGACGGCGGCATCCGGGCCGATGAAGGCGCCGGAACCATGGGTGCGGACCACCTTGGCGCCTTCACCGATGGTCACGTCGGTCAGGGTGGTATCGGGGCCCACGACGGCGTCCCGCGCCACGCTCGTGGCGCCGTGCAGCTGCGTGTTGGGCAGGATCCGGACGTCCTCGTCGAGGGTCACGGACGCATCGATCCAGGTTGTGGACGGGTCCACCACGGTGACGCCGGCACGCATCCAGGCTTCCACGATCCGGCGGTTGAGTTCAGCGCCGAGGGCGGCCAGCTGGACGCGGTCGTTCGCGCCCTCCACCTGCCAGCGGTCGGCAGTGACGACGGCGGCCACGCGGCCGCCTGCCCGCCGCGCCAGGGCGAGCACGTCGGTGAGGTACTTCTCGCCCTGCGAGTTGTCGGTGGTGACGTGGGCCAGCGCGTCGCGGAGGACGGCGGCGTCGAAGGCGTAGATGCCGGAGTTGACTTCACGGATGAGGCGCTCGGCGTCGGAGGCGTCCTTGTGTTCGCGGATGCCGGTCACGGTGCCGTCGTCACCGCGGAGGATCCGGCCGTATCCGCTGGCGTCGTCCAGGACCGCCGTGAGGACGGTGACTGCGTTGGCGTCGCGTTCGTGGGTGGCCACGAGCTCGGCCAGCAGGCCGCCGGACAGGAGCGGCACGTCGCCGTAGGTCACCACAACGGTTCCGGTGAGGTTCTGCTCCGCGTCGAGGGCCTGCAGGGCCACCTCCACTGCACGCCCGGTGCCTGGGATGTCGTCCTGGTCCACAATCACCGCGGCCGGATCGACGTCGGCGAGGTGGCGTGCCACCAGGTCGCGTTCGTGGCGGACCACCACGGCGAGCTGGCGGGGGTTGATGCTGCGGGCGGCCAGGAGGGCGTGGCCCACCATGGACCTGCCGCCGATCTCATGCAGGATCTTGGGGGTACGCGATTTCATCCGGGTACCGGCGCCTGCCGCCAGAACGATGACTGCGGCCGGGCCGGTTTTCTCGGGGATCACGTACGGGCTCTCCTTGCTTTGGTTTCGCTGGCACTTACGGTGCCCGCCCGGCTCCAGGCCGGCGGGGCACCGATTGTCATGCTACTGAACGCTCCTGGCACAGCAGTTCCGCCCATAGGATTCGAACCTATACTCCACGGCTCCAAAGGCCGGGGTGCTGCCATTACACCAGAGCGGACCGTGCCGACGGCGTAAGCCCCGGGCACAAGTCCCTATTTTGCCACGGGTTCGGGGCGCCGCGCGACACGGGGCTTTGCCCCCAGGCTGCTCCCCCGTTCCCGGGCCGTTCCTCTGCCTTCCGCCGGCTGCAATTGCGCCGAAACAGGTAGGGCACGCATAGGTGACGCTTCGGTCGCGGAACGACCTCCACGCCACGATGGGCCGCGATGCGCTCCTACGCGAAGGCCCCCCGCACCGCTCTTGCCGAGCGTTCCGTTTGGGGAACTTCGAACGAAACCAACTGCCGACGGTCATGATCGGGCGTCTTCCGCCGCCGTGCAATAGCCGGCATCTACATTCGGGCGCTCTCCACGAGTACCCCCTGCCGAACGTTCCGCACGGGTTGCCTCAGGCTCCACGACGTGAGGCAACATTCCTCGCCGGAGGCGGTCCTTCGGAATGCAGCGCATCGCGGCGCATCGGGCACCGGAGGTCGCTCAGCGACCGCAGGTGCCCCTATGCGTCGAAGCGTCGTCCCGAGGGCCCCGACGCGAGCTTGCGAGCGTCGGGAAGGGACCTACGCGCTAAGCGACGGCGAAGGGCCGGCTGCGGCACCCAAGCCGCGACTCAGGCCGCACTCAAAGAGGGCTACTCGCCGAGGACTTCGGAGGCCTCGAGCCATTCGAGTTCGAGGGTGTCCTTTTCGTCGGCCAGGTCCTTGAGCTGCTTGTTTTGTCCGGCGAGCGCGTCGAAGTCGGATTTCTCCGTGCTCTTGACCATGTCGTCGTGGAGTTTCTTCTCCTGCTGATCGAGCTTCTTGAGCTGGCGTTCGATGCGGTTCTTGGCCTTGCGGGCATCCCGCTTCTCGGCCTCCGAAGGGCCGGCGGGAGCCGCGGCTGCGCCGCTGGAGCCGCCACTGGTGACGGGGTTGCCGCCGCCCGTGATGGTTGATCCGGCCAGGGCGGACTCGCGCAGTTCCAGGTACTGGTCCACGCCGCCGGGCAGGCCGCGGATCTTGCCGTCGCCGAGCAGTGCCATCTGGTGGTCGGTGACGCGCTCCAGGAGGTACCGGTCGTGGCTGACTACCACCAGCGTGCCGGGCCAGCCGTCCAGCACATCCTCCACGGCTGCGAGGGTATCGGTGTCCAGGTCATTGGTGGGCTCGTCGAGCATCAGCACGTTGGGCTCCCCCACCAGCAGCCGAAGCAGCTGGAGGCGGCGGCGCTCACCACCGGACAGATCCCTGACCGGGGTCCACTGCTTTTCGTTGGTGAACCCCAGCTGCTCCACCAGCTGGCCGGCGCTGAATTCCTTGCCGCCCACGTTAAAGGACCGCTTTTCCCGCTCGATGACCTCGATGACGCGCAGGTCGGAGACGTCGTCGAGCTCCTTGACTTCCTGCGTGAGGACAGCGGTGACCACCGTTTTGCCGCGCTTGACCTTGCCGGCGTCGGGAGTGATTTCACCATTGAGGAGCTTCAGGAGCGTGGTCTTGCCGGCGCCGTTGACGCCCACCAGCCCCAGCCGCTCGCCAGGGGCCAGGCGGAGGGTGATGTTGTCGAAGAGCTTCCGGCCGTCGTCGCTGCCCTGGAAGTCCAGGGAAACGTTCTCAAGGTCCAGTACGTCCTTGCCCTGGCGGGCCGTGGCCATCTTGCTCAGCGCCATGGAATCCCGGGGTTCGGGAACGTCGGCGATGAGGGCGTTGGCTGCCTCGATCCGGAACTTCGGCTTTGCGGTCCGGGCGGGGGCGCCGCGTCGCAGCCAGGCCAGTTCCTTTTTGACCAGCTGCTGGCGCTTGCCCTCAACCACCGAGGCCATCCGGTCCCGTTCAGCGCGTGCCAGCACGTAGGCGGCGTAACCGCCTTCGAAGGGATCCACGATTCCATCGTGGACTTCCCAGGTTTTGTTGCAGACTTCATCAAGGAACCAGCGGTCGTGGGTGACCACCAGGAAGGCGCCCTGGTTGGCACGCCAGCGGGTTTTCAGGTGCCGGGACAGCCAGGCCACGCCCTCCACGTCCAGGTGGTTGGTGGGCTCGTCCAGCATGATGACGTCGTGGTCCTCAATCAGGAGCTTGGCCAGTGCCACACGCCGCTTCTGCCCGCCGGACAGGGCGTGCACGTTGGCGTGCCAGTCCACGTCGGACACCAGCCCGCCCATAATCTCGCGGATCTGCGGGTTCCGCGCCCATTCGTAATCCGCCTGGTCCCCCACGATTGCGGCACCCACCGTCAGGTCGCCGTCGAGCACGTCGCTTTGGTCCAGGTACCCGACATTGACGTCGCCGCGCTTGGTGACCCTGCCGGAGTCGGGGGTGGAACGCAGCGCCAGCAGGCGCATCAGCGTGGACTTACCGTCGCCGTTCCGGCCCACCATGCCAATCCGGTCACCCTCCTCAAGCCCGAGGGTAATGCCGTCCAGGACGGTGCGGGTTGCATAGGAGACGGTGAGGTTTTCGCCGCCAAGAAGGTGTGCCAAAGGGAACTGCTTTCTGCTGCTGGGAAATATACGTCTTAAAGGAGGGTGTCGGAGATGATGCGTGCCCCGGGCACGGGGCCGTGCACAGCGAGGGCCGTCAAGCCGTAGCGCCGCATCTTCTCCGCCAGGCCTTCTGCGGCAACGGCATCATCGGCCAACAGTGCGACAGTGGGGCCGGAGCCTGAGACGATCCCTGCAACGGCACCATGGGATTCACCGATTCCCAGAGTATCGCGCAATGAAGGTGCCAGCTCGATGGCTGCCCGCTGGAGGTCGTTGACCAGGACGCGGCTCAGCGCTTCCGCCTCCCCGCCGCGGAGGGCGGTGAGGATTTGCGGGTCCACGCCGGTGGGCTCGGCACCTTCGATGCCTTCCGCGGCCCGCAACCTGTCCAATGTCCTGTACACCTCGGGGGTGGGGAGTCCGTAGTCGGCCGTGACCAGGACCCAGTCCGTCTGCGCCTTGGCCAGGGCCGGGGAAAGTTCGTCGCCCAGCCCGAGGCCGACGGCGGTCCCGCCCAGCAGGGAGAAGGGGACGTCGGCGCCCAGCTCCGCAGCCAGGTGGGCCAGCTCCTCGCGGGAGAGCCCGCTGTTCCAGAGTGCGTCGCAGGCCAGCAGGGTTGCCGCGGCGTCCGCTGAGCCGCCACCCATGCCGCCTGCCACGGGTACGCGTTTGGTGATCTCCAGGTGGACGCCTGTTGTGCGCTCGGAGACGTCCGCCATGATGGCTGCCGCCTTGTACGCCAGGTTGTCCTCGTCCAAGGGGATATCGACGGCGTCCAGGTCCAGGGTGCTGTCCGGGCTGAGGCTGACGGTGATCCCCGGTGTTTCGGTGCTGGTGGCCGCCACCTCCTCGTACAGGGACACGGCGAGGTAGACGCTGGCCACCGAATGGTAGCCATCAGGCCGGAGCGGGCCGACGTCGAGGGAAACGTTGATCTTGCCCGGCGCCTTTGCCCGGACGCTCCTGGCGGCGAACCGTCCCGGGAGGGCGTTCACGGGCGGGCCTCGCGGGCTTCGGCGATCCTCGCGAAGGCCGTAATGTCGATCACTTCGCCACGGGCTGTGGGGTCGACGCCGGCAGCCACCAGGCAGCGTTCCGCCTCCGGGGCGCTGCCTGCCCAGCCGGCAAGGGCTGCGCGCAGGGTTTTGCGGCGCTGCGCGAAGGCGGCGTCCACCACGGCGAAGACCTGCTCGCGGGTGGCGGTGGTGGCTGGCGGCTCATGGCGGGTGAAGGACACCAGCCCGGAGTGGATCTTGGGTGCCGGCCAGAAGACGTTCATGCCGATGACGCCGGCTTTGCGCATCCTGCTGTACCAGGCGGCCTTCACCGAGGGCACGCCATAGGTTTTGGATCCGGGAGGTGCGGCGAGCCGGTCAGCTACCTCGTCCTGGACCATCACCAGTCCGTGTTGGAGGCTGGGGAAATGCTGCAGGAGGTGCAGTACAACTGGCACGGCCACGTTGTAGGGCAGGTTGGCCACCAACGCGGTGGGCCGCACGGGGAGTTCCGTGACCTTCATGGCGTCCGCCTGGACCAGGTGGAAGCTTCCGACGGCGGCGGGGCGCCATTCCTTGACGGTTTCCGGGAGCTTCGCGGCCAGTACTGGGTCGATCTCCACTGCCACCACGCCGGCGGCTGCGTCCAGCAGACCGAGGGTAAGCGACCCGAGGCCGGGGCCCACTTCCAGCACTGTTTCGTCCGGTCCAATACCGGCCGCGGCCACGATCCTGCGGATGGTGTTGCCGTCGATCACGAAGTTCTGGCCCAGGGTCTTGGTGGGGCGGATACCGATCTCTTCCGCCAGCCGGCGTATGTCGGAGGCACCAAACAGCGGTGCGGGCGCGGCGGGGATGGGTTCAGTCACCTAGGTATCCTATCCCGCATGCCGGCCCCGCCCTGCCGGACAATAGGGCGATTAAATGCAGCGGCCGGGCCCGGAAGATCCGGGCCCGGCCGCTGTGTATTGCAGTGCAGTCGCGCCTTGCGTCAGCTGCTTGCAGCCCAGCCGCAGCCCCAGGGCTGCAGGCCGCGCTGCGCGTAGACGCGGTTGGCGACGTCGATCTGCTGGGCCTTGGTGGCGAGGCTGGCGTTCGGGGCGTACGCGCCGCCGCCTGATCCGATCCAGGTCCGGATGTCGAACTGGAGGCCGCCGTAGTAGCCGTTGCCCGAGTTGATGGACCAGTTTCCGCCTGATTCACACTGGGCGATCTTGTCCCACATGGCTTCGTTCATCATGGCCGGGGCGGCGGCACCGGTGTTGGCACCGGCACTGGCTGCGGGGGCGGCCTGGGCCACCGGCTTGGGCTTGGTGCCTACGGTGATCTTCTCGGTGACCGGCTGCGCGGTGACGGATTCGGTGACCAGCGTGCGGGACGCTTCGCGGCCGTCCACGAGGACCAGCTTGTAGGTCTTCTCCACCTTGCCGGCGGAACCGGCCTGGGTGACTTCTTTTTCACCCTTCAAAAGCTCGGCGCTTTCGACCATTTCGCTCTTAAAGGCGATTTCCTCGCTGGTCACCGCGGTCTGGCCGGTATCCACACGGGAGACCTTGATCACCATGTTGTTGACCACGGGGGCATTGGCGGGCTGGGAGGACCGGTCGTTTGCGCCGAGGGTCAGGCTCGCATCTTCCAGGACCTTGCCCACGGTGGCGGCGGTGGTGGTAGCCGCCTGCACCTTGCCGTCGGCAACGATGCTGACGGCCTTGGGGGTGGAGATGGAGACGAAGGATCCTGCCACAGCCAGCTGGGCGTCCTTGGGGGCCGAGACGGACGATGCACTTGCGACACCGAGCTCGGTGACCAGATCTTCAACGTCCTGGGCGGTGGTGTTCACCGTTTTCTCGGAGCCGTCAAGGCTGACTTTGACTTCCTTGGCCTGGTTGACGTTGATGACCGTGCCGTTCTGGACGGTGGCGTCGATGGCCGGGGAGACGCGGTCCGCCGGCTTCAGTTCGAGGTTGGCGCTTTTGACGACCTGCCCCACTGTGCCACCGAAGGTTTGAACGGAAGTCACCTTGCCATCAACGTTCAGCGTGATGGTTTTGTTATTGCCCACGAAAGCTACGAGACCCACCACCAGTGCACAAAGCACCAGAAGCTGGGTTCCAACCTTGAAAAAGCTGAACTTGCCGTCCGTTGTAAAGAACTTGACCACGATTGCCCGTAACTTTAGTCCTGTCCGGGCACGGGGAGAGCGCAATAAAATGCCCGGGCATGCCTCCAGGGAGGGGTAGTCCGGGCACCGTCGCGCCGCCACACTCCTAGTAGAGGACAGGCCGGAACAAGGCCGGCATATCAAGCTGCAAGTGGAGTGAACTTATCCGGTGGCCTTCCCCGACCCCGGCTAATAGTTTTCCACTGTAACCGTAGCGTTATAAAGCCGCCAAGAAATTTGCATACCAAGTATTTGTTTTGGCAGGTGCAGGCAGTGTGTTCCTAATCCCATTTTCCGTAGGCCCGCACGGTATTTTGGCTGACGCCGGCACAGAGCGAGGCCAGGTCACGGTTTGTCAATTCAGCCATGGCGCGCACCGTGTAGGGAACCATATAGCTGGCATTGGGCCGCCCCCGGTGGGGATGTGGAGTCAGGAACGGGGCATCCGTTTCCACCAGGATGAGCCCGGGGTCCGCGACCGCGAGTGCAGCCCGCAGGTTGGCCGCGTTCTTGAACGTCAGCGTCCCGGCAAAGGACATCCACCAGCCTTCCCGGTTGCACGTCGCCGCCAGTTCCTCGTCCCCGGAAAAGCAGTGGAAAACCACCCGCTCCGGGGCCCCTTCTTCCTTCAGTACCTGCACCACGTCGCTGTGCGCGTCACGGTCGTGAATCTGCAGCGTCAGGTCCAGCCGCTTCGCGATGTCGATATGGCGGCGGAAGGAGTACCGCTGGTGGGCCAGGCCCTCCCCCTCGGTCCGGAAGAAATCAAGGCCGGTTTCGCCGATGGCACGGATCCGGGGATGGGCAGCGAGCTGCTCAATTTCCGCCAGCGCCTCTTCCAGCTGGCCGCGCGCGGCGTAACGGGGGGCATCGTTGGGGTGAAGTGCCACTGCCCCCAGCAGCCGCTCATCCAGGTCCACCGCCTGGACCGTAAACCGGGACGATTCCAGGTCGGTGCCCACCTGCACGGCACCCTGGACACCTACCGCCGCAGCCGCATCCAGCGCTTCCTTGATGCCCACCGGCGCCTCCCCGTCCGGAAAGTCAAGGTGGGTGTGGTTGTCCATGACCGGCACCGGCAAGGGCTCAGGAGCGGGGGGAAACTCCCGCTGCCGGGAACCTTCGGATTCCGAGGTACCGCCGGCAGCGGAAGCACGGTAAGCGGCGGGGATCATCGGATTGCACATTCATCAAGCCTAAACCGACAGTGTGGCCCCATATTTGTTGGAACTCTCTGTCTGCTGCGGCAGTTGTGTTAGTAGTCTGGTATGAACACATGCGGACGCCCACCGAGGGGCGAAGGCAGGGCCAGCTGTCCCGTCCAGGAGAACCCCGGGCTGAAAGGTTGCCGATGGAATCCCACCGACGCACTGCCGATGATGTGAGCGCTGCGAACCGCAACCTTGCGGGAGTCGCAGAGCCCGTGAGCCACCTGAACGGCCACCGGCCCGCGGCCATGGATGCCACGTCCTTCCACGAGGCAAGCCAGCGGATCCTGACGACCGTCAATACGGTGATCGACGGGAAATCGGACGCCGCGAAGCTCGCATTGACGGTGCTGCTCGCCCAGGGCCACCTGCTGCTGGAGGATGTGCCGGGCGTGGGCAAGACGCTCCTGGCCAAGACGCTCGCCCGGACCATCGACTGTACTGTCAACCGGATCCAGTTCACCCCGGACCTGCTCCCCTCCGACGTCACGGGAGTGTCCATCTACAACCAGTCCTCCAGGCTTTTCGAGTTCCGGCCCGGCGCGGTTTTCGCGAACATCGTCATCGGGGACGAGATCAACCGGGCGTCAGCGAAGACCCAGTCGGCGCTGCTGGAGTGCATGGAGGAGCACCAGGTGACGGTGGACGGCCATTCCTACCGGCTGGACGAGCCGTTCATGGTGGTGGCAACGCAGAATCCCATCGAGATGGAGGGAACGTATCCCTTGCCTGAAGCCCAGCGGGACCGCTTCATGGCGCGGATCTCCATGGGCTATCCGGACAAGGAGTCCGAGATCGAAATGCTGGAAACCCACCAGTCGGCCTCACCGCTGGCCAAAGTCACCCCGGTGGTGACCACCGCTGACGTGGCCGCCATGATCGCCACAGTCCAGCAGGTCTACGTCTCGCAGGCGGTCAAGGAATATACAGTGTCCGTGGGCCGGGCCACCCGGGAAAGTCCGCTGCTTCGCCTCGGTGCCAGCCCCCGGTCCATGCTGCAGCTGCTGCGCGCTGCGAAGGCCACCGCCGCCCTGGATGGCCGAGACTTTGTCCTGCCGGACGACGTTGTGGGCGTTGCCGAAGCTGTCCTGGCGCACCGGATCATCCTGGACCGGAAAGCGGCGGGCGCAGGGGAAAGCGCGCACAGCGTCCTGCGCGGCATCCTGTCCCGCTTGCCTGTCACGCAGAAACCGTCCGATACCGGGGCCAGGGTCTCCGCCGGTGCCGGCCGGAACGCCCCCGTGGCAGGCTTGAGCAGGAACCACTAGGCGGACTGCCATGGCGCTGCTGGACCGACTGCCCCGACACCTCTTCACCCGGCGCGGCTGGGGCATGCTGGCCGCAGGGGCAGCAGCACTTGCCGCCGCCCACGTTATGGGCCGCCGGGACCTCTTAAGCCTGGCAGTGCTCCTCTTCGTCCTCCCCGTGGTTTCCCTCGCGGGGATCCGGCTGGTCAAACCCCGCTTCCAGGTCTACCGCGAATTCAATCCCTCCCCCGTGGAGACGTCCGCGCCCACCACTGTCAGGCTTGCGGTGGCACGGACCGGAGCAGGAACCGGCCGCGCCACCATGGAGGAACGGCTGCCGCCGAGGTTCGGCGAGTCGCCCGCCTTCCGGTTCCCTTCCCGCTCCGCCACCGGCGGCACCAGCAGGTACGAATACCACCTGCGCTCCGCCCAGCGCGGACAGTTCCTGATCGGACCGGTGACGGCGGAGTTCACCGACCCGTTCGGCCTGTCGCTGCACAGGCAGGCAATTGACGAAGGCGACACACTCACCGTGACGCCCGCCGCCGTCGTCCTTCCTCTGACGGGGCTGGCCGGCGCCCGCGGCAACGACGGCGTCACGGCCACAAGGATCCGGGCGAACCCCAGCGACGACGACGTGATGACCCGCGAATACCGGCACGGGGACCCGATGCGCCGCGTGCACTGGGCGGCCACCGCGCGCCACGGTGAACTGATGGTCCGCCAGGAGGAATCCGTCACTACGCCCGAGGCGACCATCATCCTGGACCACCGGTTCGGGGCCTTTTCCGGCAGCTCCGGCGCCGCCCCGGCGGGAAACGCGGCCCAGGACGGCCACACGATGATCAGCAGCGAAACCTTCGAGTGGGCCGTGGTGGCGGCCATGTCCATCAGCGCCCACCTGGCCGAGCGCAACTACGGCCTGCGCCTCCTGGACGCGCGCGGGGAACCGGCATTCCTGCGTTCGCCCTCGGCTCCGGAACCCGAGCTGGAGGAGTACAGCGGGGCTTCCGGGCTCCAGTCCATCGCGGAGAGCCTTGCCGCCATCCAGCTCACAGGGCCCCACGCGCGCGGCGAGGCCGGAAGCAGGGACTTCTTCGGTACCGGGGAATCCCACGGCCACCAGGAGGCAGGGCCCCCGCCGTTTGACGACAACCTCATGGACAAGCTCTCCGCGCACCGGATGCGGGGACCGGTGATTGCCGTCCTGGGCAGGATCTCAGCGCTGGAGGCGCTGTCCCTTGCCCCCGCCGCAGGCTACGGAACCAACGCCTTCGCCATCATCGTGGCGGAACGGCCGGCGGAGTTCGAGGACGCCCTGGAGAAGCTCCGGCAGGGCGGCTGGCGCGCGGCGGCAGTGGCCCCCGGCGTCTCCGTCGCGGCCGCATGGAACCAGTTCGACCAGGACCTTGCCGTGCCGGAACTCCCGGCGACGGAGGTCCGGCGCGGAGCGGGGGTGGCGCGTTGACCATTGCACCGGCCAGGAGCTCCGGAACGGGCCGGCAACAGCCGCCGGCAGGACCCCCGGCGGGACGTAGCCGCGTGGGCGCCTACCCGTGGGTGATGGCGGGTTCCATTGCCCTGGCGGTGGCCGGGGCCGCCTTGTCCTTGAACGGTGTGTTGCGGGGCTGGGCCTGGTACTGGCCGGTTTTCACCACCGTGCTGGTGGTCAGCCTTACCCTTGCTGCCTTGCGTTCTGTCCGGGCGCAGCCGTTGCTGGTGACTGCCGGCGGGTTCCTTTCCCTGGGTGCCATCCTGACGTTGACATTCTTCCGCGGCACCAGCTTCGCGGGCATCATTCCCACCGGAGGCAGTTTGGCGGAGCTCGACCGGCTGATCCGCCGCGCCAGCGAAACAGTGCTCTCCGAGACCGCTCCGGTGGCGCCCAATGTCGGCATCGTGATGGTGATCTGTGCCGTTCTGGGCCTGGCCGTGATCCTGGTGGACGCGCTGGCCGTACCGCTCGGCATGCCCGCCGCCGCAGGCGTGGGACTGCTCGCCATCATGGTGGTGCCGGCGATGATCAAACCCCAAAGCGTCGGCTTCTGGGGATTCGCTGCCGCTGTTGCCGGGTACCTGATGATCCTGGCATGCAGCCAGTGGTACGTACCGGACCCGCGGACACCAGCGGATTCGGCGCGGAGCCCCGGCCAAGGGCGGAGGGCAGTCCTGACCGGGGCTGTGGCCGTGGCCGCCGCCCTGGTGCTGCCGCTGGCCATCCCCGGCTTCGACCAGGGCACCTTTCCCCAAGGTTCCCGTATTAATCCATGGGGCAATTCCACCGGTTTGAATCCCATGATCACGCTCGGCAACAGCCTGCGCACCCCGGCCGGGAGCGGCCGCATCAGCTATGCCACCAACTCCCCTACGCCGCTGTACCTGCGCTCTGTCACCGTGGATAATTTCGACGGCGACTCCTGGGGCCCGGATGACCGCAACGCCTCCCGGCGGCCGCTGGGCAACGAGATCGACCCCGGCTATGCGGTGGCCGAAGAGCAGCAACTGCTCACGGCAATAGACACCGGAACCTTCACCAGCCCTTACCTGCCGGTTCCTTACGCGCCGGAATCCGTGCGGGGGCTGGAAGGCCGGTGGACCTGGGATCCTGCCACTTTGAGCATCAAGGGGACGGACACCACCTCCCGCCGGCAGGAGTACCTGGTCACCACCACCGTTCCGAAGCTGACGGCCGGACTGCTGGCCAGGTCTTCGGCGCCCGTGCAGGGCATCGCGGACGACTTCACCAGGATCCCGGGCAACGTTCCGGACATCGTCCGGACCACGGCTGACACCGTGGCCGGTCCAAGCTCCACGCCCTACGACAAGGCGATGGCCATCCAGAAGTACTTGCGGTCCGCGCAATTCACCTACTCGCTGCAGTCCCCGGTGCAGGGCGGTTACGACGGAAACGGCCTCTCGGTCCTTGCCGACTTCCTGGAGCAGAAGAGCGGATACTGCATCCACTACGCCTCCGCAATGGCCGTGATGGCCAGGCTCGAAGGGATCCCCAGCCGGATCGCTGTCGGATACGCACCGGGCAGACTGACCGGCGCAACCGTATCAGTGGCCGGCCAGGGCGCACTGCCCGAATATGAAGTGGATGCGAGGGATGCCCATGCCTGGCCGGAACTCTATTTCCAGGGCCTGGGCTGGGTCCCGTTCGAGCCGACCCCGTCCCGTGGCGTGGTGCCCGACTACGCCACGGAAAGCTCCGCATCCTCGTCCCCGGGCTCGCTGGACAACGGCGACGACCTGACCCCGGACGCCACACCTGCACCCGCTCCGGCACCGAGCGCCGCCCCGCTTCCTGTTCCGGGGGCGGGCGGAACCGCTGACACCGGAAACCAGCTCCTGCCCTGGCTGCTCGGTACCGGGGCGCTCCTGGGAGCCGCGCTCCTCGCCGCGTCCCCCCGGCTCGTCAGGACTGGCATCCGGGCACGGCGGCTTAGGGCTGCTGATCCGGCCGCTGCCGTGCCGCTGGCATGGAACGAAATGGTGGACCTGGGGACCGACTATGGCCTGCCGCCAGAGCCGAGCGAGACGCCGAGGGCGTACTCGGCCCGGCTCCGCAGCTCAGCTTTGTTGGGGGAACCGGGCGGAATGGACGAGGGCGCCCACCAGGCCGCGGCGGCATTGACTGCAGAATTCGAACGCCAAAAGTACGGGCCGCCAGTAGTGGACGGGGTGCCTGAAGCGGGTCACGCCGGAACCGGGCGGAATGCCTCCCTGGCCAACGGGGTGGCCGGCAGCCGCATAGCGGCGGTTGAAACAGCGTTCCGGGCCAACGCCTCCACCCTGCGGCGGCTGCACGCCCTCTGGCTGCCGCCGTCGGTCGTTGGACGGCTGGCACGCCTGCTCGCCACACCGTTCAGGATCACGTTCAAGGCCGCAGGGGCAGCCGCGGGCAAAGCCGCGAAAGCCGCCGCGCGCACCTGGTCAGCGCGCTGGTCCGGACATTCCTGATACAGGCCTTCCAGATCCAGGCGCTCCTGCACCAGGGCAGGCGGCGGCTTTCGCCGGCAGTCGAAGCTACTGCCCGGCGTAGGGGTCGGCGATGCCGATGTACTGGGTGTAGAGGTATTCCTCGATGCCCTCGAGGCCGCCTTCGCGGCCCAGGCCGGACTGTTTGACACCGCCGAAGGGTGCAGCGGCGTTGGAGATGACGCCCGCATTCAGGCCCAGCATGCCGGTCTCCAGCCGTTCGCCCATCCGGATGCCGCGGTTGAGGTCCTTGGTGAAGACGTAGGCAACCAGCCCGTATTCAGTGTTGTTGGCCAGCCGCACCGCGTCGTCTTCGCTGCTGAAGGTGGTGATCGGGGCTACGGGGCCGAAGATCTCCTCGGAAAGGATCCGGGTGCCTTCGGTGACGCCGGAGAGGATGGTGGGCTGGTAGAAGTAGCCCGGTCCCTCCACCGGACCGCCGCCCAGGACGGCCTTGGCACCGGAGGCAACGGCGTCGGACACCAGTTCGTGGACCTTGTCCCGGCTCTTGGCATCGATCAGCGGGCCCACCTTGGACTCCGGCTCCGTGCCCCGGGCGGTGGTCATCTCCTTCATCTTCGCGGCGAACTTCTCCGCGAACTCGGCGGCGACGGATTCGTGCACGATGAAACGGTTGGCCGCAGTGCAGGCCTCGCCCATGTTCCGCAGCTTGGCGAGCATGGCACCCGTGACCGCGGCGTCGAGGTCAGCGTCCTCGAAGACGACGAACGGGGCGTTGCCGCCGAGCTCCATGGAGGTGCGCAGGACGGTTTCGGAGGCGTCGGCGAGCAGGCGGCGTCCCACCTCGGTGGAGCCCGTGAAGGAGAGCTTGCGCAGCCGGGAATCCTTGATCAGCGGGCCGGTGGTGGCACCGGCCGTGGACGTGGGGATGACGTTCAGGACGCCGGCGGGCAGGCCGGCCTCCAGCATGACGGCGGCGAACAGCTGGGAGGTCAGCGGCGTGAGGTTCGCGGACTTCAGGACCATGGTGCAGCCAGCGGCAACTGCGGGGGCGATCTTGCGGGTGGCCATGGCCAGCGGGAAGTTCCACGGCGTGATCAGCAGGCAGGGGCCCACGGGCTTCTTGGTCACCAGCAGCCGGGACTTGCCATCCGGAGAGACGGAGTAGCGGCCGAAGGCCCGGACGGCCTCTTCGGAGAACCAGCGCAGGAACTCGGCGCCGTAGGTGACTTCGCCCCGGGCTTCGGCCAGGGGCTTGCCCATTTCCAGGGTCATCAGCAGGGCGAAGTCCTCGGCCCGCTCGGTGACGAGGTCGAAGGCGCGGCGCAGGATTTCCCCGCGCTCGCGGGGCGGGACCTTCGCCCAGGACTCCTGCGCAGCCGCGGCGGCATCCAGGGCGGCGGCACCATCCTCCGGGCCGGCGTCGGCAATGCTCAACAGCACCTTGCCTGTGGCAGGGTCCTCGACGTCGAACGTCTTGCCGGAGGCGGCATCCCGCCACTCACCGTTGATAAGCAGGCCGGTGGGAACAGAGGCCAAAAGGGCGCTTTCGCGTTCTGCGGAAACGGCCGGCTGTGCAGTGACAGTCACGATGACTCCCTCGTCAGTAGGGTTATTGCAGCCCGCCGGCAAGCGGCCGGGATGGCCGCGGTGGTGCGGGCTGATTAGTTGCCAGACTACTGCCGTGCCCGCAACCGGTCTACGCCTGTACGCACTACCAAAACAGGAAGGGGCTGTGCACCTGCACAGCGCCTTGAGGGCGGCGCCAGCGTGCTCAGCGGGCAGCCAACACTGCCGAATAAAGCTCCCGTTTGCTCACCCGGACATCCTCAGCCACGGCAGCCACGGCTTCCTTGAGCCGGATGCCCTGCGCCACAAGTTCATTGACGGCGGCCACGTGGTCCTCCGGCGATCCGGCGGCCTGCTCGGATGCCCCCGCCAGGACAACGGCGATCTCACCGCGGACCTCGGTGCCCTCAACCCATTGCAGGAGTTCGCCCAGGGACCCGCGGATCACTTCTTCATAGGTCTTGGTCAGTTCGCGGCATACGGCGATGCGGCGGTCGGGTCCGAAGCGTTCCCGCAGGGCCCGCAGCATCGCTTCGAGCCGGTGCGGTGCCTCGAAGAACACCATGGTCCGCCGCTCTCCGGCAAGGTCCGCAAGGCGCGAGGCTCTTTCGCCGGCCTTCCGCGGCAGGAATCCTTCAAAACAGAAGCGGTCGGTGGGCAGGCCGGACAGCGCCAGGGCTGTCAGGACCGCCGATGGTCCAGGGACGGCAGTGACGGCCAGGCCTGCGGCCACGGCGCCTTCCACCAACCGGAAGCCGGGATCGGATACTGCGGGCATTCCTGCGTCGGTGACCATAACGAGTGTCTTACCCGCCCTGACCTGGTCGAGGAGCTCAGCAGTCTTGGCTGCCTCGTTGTGCTCGTGATAGCTGATGACCCGGCCGGCCACTGTGACCCCCAGGCTCTGGACCAGGCGGTGCAGCCGCCGGGTGTCCTCGGCGGCAACGATGTCCGCCGTCGCCAGCAGTTCCACCAGGCGGGCCGAGGCATCGCCGGTGTTGCCGATCGGTGTGGCGGCGAGCACGATCCGCCCGGCCCCCGGCCCTGGTGCCACGACCGCTCCCGTATTCCCTGCGGGCTCTCCACCGGCCCGGCCGGGGGTTGCAGTGCCGGAATCAGGGAAGGTGCTGGGGTTAGGATCCACGCCACCAGCCTACTGCTGCGGGCGCTGCCAGCCGCAAAAGGTAGCATGGGGCTCGTGACGCAGACCTCGACGCGGCCAGCCGGGGCCGGACACGCCACACCTGCGGCGTCCACTAAAAGCCCGCCTGGAGCCGGCGGCCAGCCCGGAAACGCCCCGGTCCGTTCGTGGATCACCCGGCCAGCCGAGGCTTTTACCGTTGAATCCCTGCGGGCCCGGCTGCTGGACCGTCCGCACCAATGGCGGGACTACCCGCCGTCACTGCGGTTGTGGTTCCTGCTGGTTCCGGTCCTGACGGCCGTCGCAGGCGGGGTTCTCCGGTTCGTCCGGCTGGAGAGCCCGCACAAGCTGGTCTTCGACGAGACCTACTACGTCAAGGATGCCTACTCGCTCCTTATGAGCGGCTACGAACGGGCGTGGCCGGACAAAGCCAATGATTCCTTCAACGCCGGCAACCCCGGCGTGCTCCTGAACACCCCCGAATATGTTGTCCATCCCCCGGCGGGAAAGTGGATGATAGCCGCCGGCATGTGGCTCTTCGGCGCGGACAATTCCTTTGGCTGGCGCTTCTCCGCGGCCCTGGCGGGCACCCTGTCCATCCTGCTCCTGTCGCTCATCGCGCTGAAGCTCTTCGGGTCCCTGCCGCTGGCGGGAGCCGCCGGCCTCCTGCTGGCCGTGGACGGCCACCACCTGGTGATGTCCCGGACGTCGCTGCTGGACATCTTCCTGATGTTTTGGGTCCTTGCGGCGTTCGGTGCCCTGCTGCTCGACCGGGATGACGGACGACGGCGGCTGGCCGCCCGGCTTGCCCGTGCAGCGGACGCCAGCGGGGGACGTCCCACTCCGGCGCAGCTCCTGTCCGGGCCCTGGCTGGGGATCCGCTGGTGGCGGATCGCTGCAGGCGTCTGCCTGGGGCTCGCCGTGGGAACCAAGTGGTCCGGGCTGTTCTTCCTTGCCGGATTTGGCGTCCTTACCGTGCTGTGGGACCTCAGCGCGCGCCGGGTTGCCGGCATCCGCGGCTGGATCAGCGGCGGCATCATCAGGGACGGGGTTCCAGCCTTCCTGGGCATGGTTCCGGTTGCCGCGGTGGTTTACGCCGCGAGCTGGACGGGCTGGTTCCGGTCGGAGGACGCCTACTTCCGCCGCTGGGCGCAGAGCAATCCTTCCGCGGAATGGGGATGGCTGCCGGACTCGGTCCGGTCCCTCGCGCACTACCACCTGGAGGCGTACAAGTTCCATCAGGGCCTGGGTTCGGAACACCCCTATGAGGCAAGTGCCTGGAGCTGGCTGGTGATGGGCCGGCCGACGTCGTTCTTTTACGAATCCCCCGAGCGCGGTACCCCCGGCTGCGACTTTGACCGGTGTACGGCCGCCATCCTGTCCGTAGGGAATCCGTTGATCTGGTGGACGGCCGCCATTTCGCTGGTGGTGCTCCTGTTCTGGTGGGCTGGACGCCGTGACTGGCGGGCCGGGGCCGTGCTGGCGGGCATGGCCGCCGGATACCTGCCCTGGTTTATGTACCCCGAACGGACCATGTTCTACTTCTACGCGGTGTCCTTCGAGCCGTTCCTGCTGTTGGCGCTGGTCTACTGCCTGGGGCTGGTCCTGGGGAAAACGACGGATCCGCCCTGGCGCCGCCGGTCCGGCCTGTATGTGTTGGTGGTGTTTGTCGCGGCGGCAATGCTGCTCTCCGCCTTCTTCTATCCGGTCTGGGCCGCCGAGATCATCCAGTACCAGGAGTGGAGGCTTCGTATGTGGATGCCGTCCTGGATCTAGGGCAGGATGTCAGAAGACCCCCGAAGGAGCCGCTGCCCGCGGCGTGGCAGCGGAACGGAGACCTGCTGTGAGAGAAGCGAGCACGGAACTGCTGGTTGAGCTTGACGCTGCCAGCAACGTCACGGACCTGTTACTGGAGCGGCAGGCGGCCAACCCTGCCCATGCCCTGTACCGGCGCAAGGGGCCCAACGGTTGGGTGGATGTGCCGGCGCAGAAATTCCTGCAGGACGTCAGCGCCCTTGCCAAGGGCCTCATCGCGGGCGGGCTCGAGCCCGGTGACACCGTAGCTGTGATGTCGGCTACCTCCTATGAGTGGACGCTGGTGGATTTCGCCATCTGGTTTGCCGGCGGCGTGACCGTTCCCATCTATGAAACGTCCTCCGCAAGCCAGGTGGAGTGGATCCTGCACGACGCCGGCGTCCGGCGCGTGTTCGCGCAGGACCGCGGCAAGGCGGGGCTTGTAACGGCTGTCCTGGCGGGCTCGCCCCTGCTGCGGGACCGCCTGGTCAACGTGGTCCGGATGGATTCCGACGGCGATGCCCCCAATCTCGCGAGCCTTGCCGCTGCAGGGATGGGTGTCACCGATGCCGAGCTGGAACGGCACCGGAGCAAGGCGGTGCTGGACGACGTCGCTTCCCTGGTCTACACCTCCGGAACCACAGGCAAGCCCAAAGGGTGCGAAATCACGCACGGCAACTTCGCCCTGGTAGCCAAGAACATCGTTGCCTTCCTTCCGGAGCTGCTGCTCCAGGATCAGGCCCGGACGTTGATGTTCCTGCCGCTCGCCCATGTGCTGGCCCGCGCAGTGCAGGTGGTCTGCCTGACCGCCGGTGCCACGCTGGGACACTCACCGGGCGCGGCGGGTCTCCCGGAGGACCTTGGTTCATTCCGGCCCACCTTCCTGCTGGTGGTTCCGCGGATCTTTGAAAAGGTACGTGCCGCCGCGGCCCACAAGGCAGCTGCAGGGGGCAAAGCCCGGTTGTTCAGTGCAGCCTCTGCCACTGCCATTGAGTACTCCAAGGCGGAGGACCGGCGAAGCCGCGGTGAGGGCAACGGCCCCGGCTTGTTGTGCCGGATCCGGCACGGGATCTTTGACCGGGTGCTCTACCCGCGGCTCCGCCAGGCCATGGGCGGCCAGGTGGGGTACACCGTTTCCGGCGCCAGCCCGCTGGGCCTGGATGACGCCCACTTCTTCCGCGGCGCCGGGATCCCGGTGCTGGAAGGGTACGGCCTGACGGAAACGACGGCCCCGTGCACGGCGAACACCCCGGTCGCGTACCCGGGTGGGATCAGTGGGTATCCCCATCCCGGGCACGACCGTCCGGGTGGCCGAAGACGGGGAGATCCTGGTGAAGGGGATCGGCGTCTTCCGGCGTTACCACGCCAACCAGGCCGCGAACGCCGAGGCTTTTGTTGACGGTTTCTTCCGCACCGGCGATCTCGGGGAACTGGACCCGCAGGGCTTCCTCACCATTACAGGGCGCAAAAAGGATCTGCTGGTCACGGCCGGCGGCAAAAACGTGGCGCCCGGGCCGCTCGAGGAAAAAATCCGCGCACACCAGCTCGTGGGCCACGCCGTGGTGGTGGGTGACGGCAAACCGTTTATCTCAGCCCTGGTGACCCTCGATCCCGAGGGCCTGGCGAACTGGTGCTCGGAGCGGAGCCTGCCTTCCCGGACCATCCGCGAGGCGGCCGGCGATCTGCAGGTGGTGGCCGCTGTCCAGGATGCGGTGGACCAGGCGAACCAGCTCGTGTCCAAGGCGGAGTCCATCCGCAAGTTCAGCGTGCTGGACGCTGAACTCACGGTCGAATCAGGTCATCTCACGCCGTCGCTCAAGGTGAAGCGCCACGCCGTCGTACGCGATTTCGAAGCCGAGATCGCCAGGCTTTACGCCTGATCAGCGGGTTGCTCCCCTGCCCCGCCGTCTCCGTCCTTCAGCAGGCCACGCCGGCGGCGTGTAGGCCAGGTGAGGACCAGCGTCACCAGCGCAGTCACCACTACCAGGCCGCCAATCACCATTCCGGCGTCAATCCAGAACTGGCCGGGGAACAGCCGGATCAGGGTGTCATCCATGCTGAACGTCCAGGAGCCCTCGGCGAAGAAGATACGGTGGAATTCCGTGAAGAACTGCTGCCAGCCCAGCACGGCCAGCGTTCCCAGGCCGAGGATCAGCACCAGCGTGATGATGGCGCCGGCGAACAGGCCCCTCCTGACGCCCCCGGAGCTGCGCCTGCGCAGGTAAAGGATAGCGATGAGGCTCACCAGGACCAGCAGCACGCCGGCGCCGAAGGTGGACAGGATCACCAGCTTGACGTCCGCCATGTGGCTGACTTCGCCGTCCTTGAAGAGCTTGCCGCCGCTGCGGTACACCAGGTCCCCCAGGTAGCGCGGCCCCGCCCAGTTGTTGAGGTAGTCCACGGCGTAGGAGCCGTAGGTCATCCTGTCGTCGGTGCTGAACCCGTAGCCGTCGCCGGGAAACCCGGGACGGTTGTATTCCACCCACAGGAACAGAGGACTGGTCACAGCCCGCACGGCGAGGATCAGCAAAACCAGCGGGAAGAAAATGGCGAGCAGGACCTGCATCACCCGCGGGGCCACGGGCTTGGCGTTTACCGCGCTCTCCCGCTGGGCATTGCGGCGCTCCACCTCCTCCTGGGGCGGACGGACCTGCAGGGCCGAGGTGGGAAGCTGCTCCCGGAAAACGGGGGAGCTTCCGTGGCTTGCAGCCGGCCCCGGCTCTTCGACGGCGGCCTCGGCGGCTTTGCGGTCCGCCCGGCTTTCCGGCTGGTCAACGTTGCCCTGACGTGAGGCAGCCGCGCCGGTTGCGGCCGTGGCTCCTGCGGCCGTGGCTCCTGCAGTTGCAGATCGCGCATTCCCTGCATGCACCCGAGTCGGGGCGTCTTCATCCCCGACCGGTCCGCGGTCGCTGTCAGGCTCACGGACAGTACCGGGTTCGGTGCCGGGCGATCCGGTGGCGGCTGAATCGGTGCGGTCCGGTTCACGAGAGCCGTCCGCGGCGGGGCTGTCGGATTCGGTGCCCCCGGTCAGCCAGGAGAACGCCGGCTCGTCGGAGTCCTCTGATGTGTCCAGGACCGGGTCCGGCTCTGGCTCGGCACGTCGGGCGCGGGCAGGAGTTTCGTCTTTCACAGCAGCGTCCACTTCCGTTGGGTCTTCACGCCGGGTTCCGGGTCCACCGGCGCGCTTTCTCTGTTGACGAGCCTACCGTCCGGGATTCCGGCTGGGCGAGGAACCACCCCGGACGGTTTACAACGATTCAGGCAGCGATCCCGGAATAGCCCGCCTCCTCGCGGCGCAGGTCGCCGCGCTCCCCCGCCAGGTAGGCAGGCCGGCCACACGCGACAACATAGAGCCAGTACCCTGCCAGTACTGAGGCTCCGATACCGATCTTTGCCCACACCGGCAGCGCACTGGGTGTCACGAACCCTTCCACCAGTCCGGAGGCGAAAAGCACCAGGATCAGCCCCAGGGCAACGGTGATCAGAGACCTCCCTTCCTCGGCCACGGCCCTGCCCCGGGTACGCGGGCCGGGCGAAACCATGGCCCAGAAGATCCGCAGGCCGGCGGCGCAGGCGATGGACACTGCCGTGAGTTCCATCAGGCCGTGCGGCAGGATGTAGCTGAAGAAAACATCCGGCTTGCCGGCTGCGGTGAAGATGCCTGCGGCAATGCCTACCCCTTGGGCGTTGGCGAACAGGATCATGGGCACCCACACGCCGGTGATCCCCAGGGCCACGGCTTGTGCGCTGATCCAGGCGTTGTTGGTCCAGACGGCACCGGCGAAGGAGGCGGCAGGGTTTTCTGAGTAATAGTTGATGAAGTCTTCTTCGACGTACTGCCGGGCCGCCGCCTCGGAGGCCACTGCCCGCAATGCCTCAGGGCTCCCGGCTATCCACAGCGCATACACCGTCCCGATGAGGACAAACGCGGCACCACATGCCAGGGTGAGCCAGGTGAGCCGGTACAGCGCCGCAGGAAGGGCCACCACAAAGAACCGCGCCAGGTCCGCCACCACATTGGAGCGCGCTCCGGTGAAGCGGGTCCGGGCCTGCGCCAGCGTGGCCGAAAGGGACGCGGAGAGGCCGCTTTCCGGAGCCAGGGACCGGATGAGCGACAGGTGGGCGGACGTGGACTGGTACAGGGCCAGCAGTTCGTCTGCTTCGGACCCGGTGAGCCTGGCCTTGTAGGCCAAGTGGTGCAACCGGGACCACTTGTCCGCATTGACGGCGGAGAACGCGTCCATATCCACGGCATCAGCCTAGCGCCCGGCACTAGACTTGCGTCTGCAACATCAGCCGCTAGGAACAGGAACCAGTGTGAGTTCGATCGTCACGGGGGAAGCAGTCGTTCTGGAATTGCGTCCGGCCTCCTTCGCGGCGCGCGCCCTGGGCCTGCTCCTGGATATGGCGTTGAGCATCGTGTTGCTGGTGGTGATCCTGATAGGGCTGTCGGCCGCCGGCGGGGACCTGGACGGGGCCGCCCAGCGGGCGTTGGTCCTTGCCAGTGTGGTCTTTTGCCTGGTAATCGTTCCGGTGGCGGTGGAGACCCTGAGCCGCGGGCTCTCGCTGGGCAAGCTTGCGGTGGGCCTCCGCGTAGTCCGGGAGGACGGGGGCGCCATCCGCTTCCGCCATGCCCTCATCCGCGGCCTGACCGGATTCCTGGAAATCTACTTGACCTTCGGCGGCCTTGCCATCGCCGTGGCCCTCTTTAATGAGAGGTCACGCCGGCTGGGCGACCTGCTGGCCGGGACGTACGCCATCCGCAGGCGGGTACCGGTGGAACAATCCGCGCCCGTGTTCGTTCCGCCCCGGCTCCAGGCCTGGGCGGCTGCAGCTGACATCGGAAGGATTCCGGACGCGACGGCGCGGCGGGCATCCCAGTTCATCCGGCAGGCCGGCCGCATGGCGCCCCTGTCCAGGGCCGGAATGGCTGAGTCAATCGCCACCGAACTGGCGGCCCACGTGGCTCCTCCCCCGCCTCCCGGAACCAGCCCTGACGACTACCTTGCCGCCGTCGTTGCCGAACGGCGGAGCAGGGAGCTGGCCAGGCTGGGCAAGGCCCGACGGCGGAATGCTGAGACCGGTGAGCGGCTGCACCGGCTGCCTTTCAGCGGTTAGGCCCCGGCAGCTGCGCCGGTTCCGGCAGTTGCGCTAGTTGTCGTATTCGCCCCAGGGGATGTTCCAGTCACCGAAGCCGTCAGTGTGGGCCGCGAAGTCACCCTCGGTGTTGACGATCTGGACCACGTCGCCGGTGCCCATGTTGTCGAAAACCCAGGCAGCGCCGTCGGGAGCGAACCCGATGCAGCCATGGGAGACGTTCGTGTTGCCGATGAACGGGAAGGCGGACGGCAGGGCCTGGTGGATATACGCGCCGCTGAGGGTAAGCCGGATGGTGTATTCGACGTCCACGTCGCCGTAGTAAGCGGGGTCGTCCGGCTTCAGTCCAATGCTCGAGGCGCGGAAGTGGTCATAGCGTTTCTTCTCCATCAGAACGCCGTAGCCCCGGGCAGACGGGAAGCGCTGGTCCCCCATGCTGACGGGCAGCGTCTTGACCACCTGGTCGTTGACGCTCAGCGTGAAGGTATGGGCTGTAGCGTCAGCCACCGCCACCTTCTTGTCGCCGATGGAGACGTTCACCTTCTTGTTGAAGTTGGCGATCTGGCCGTTCCCCAAGTCCACGCCGAACAGCTTCATGTCCATGGTGATGGTGGAATTCGCGGCCCAGAAGTTTTCGGGCCGGTACCGGACCATGGTGTCGCTGTACCAGTGGAAAGCGCCCGCCTGGCCGGCGCTGCTGGAAATGGTGATGGCCTTCTCCACGGCCTCGCGGTTGGTGACAGGTTCACTGAAGATGACCTGCAGGGGCTGCCCCACACCCACTTTCATGCCGTCCAGGGGATAGATGGCGGCATCGGCTTCATGGGAACTGGAGACAGTGCTGAACGTCTGCGTGGTGCTTGTCTCGCGTCCGGCACTGTCCTTGACCACGTAGGTGTAGCTGTAGTCCGTGTTGAACTTCAACGCTCCAGCCGCGGTCCAGCCGGTGCCCTTGGCGTCAATGCTGCCTTCCACGGTCTCGCCGCCGGTGCTGGTGAGGGTGACCCGTTCAATGGTGCCGTTGGCCACATTCAGCGACACCGGCGCAGCAGGATTAACCTGTTTGGCACCGTTGGCGGGTGCGGCCTCCAGTTTCACGGGGGCGACCACCGGCAGGGCGAGCCCGGGAGATGTCCTGACGGCGGAGCCTGCCTCGGATTCGATCGCGCCGCGGGCGGCTCCCGGGGCTCCCGCGGCGAACACGCCGCCTACGGCGGCGAGGAGGCATACGGCCGCCACCACAAGAATCTTCTTGGCTCCGCCGGTCCGGCGGGGCTTGATTTCAGGCTCCATATTTTGATCCTAGGCGCAAAAAGTAACAGCCCGGGTGCGGTGGGCACCCGGGCGCTTTACTTCTTAGTAACGATAGTGCTCGGGCTTGTAGGGGCCGGCCACGTCGAGGTCCAGGTACTCCGCCTGGTCCTTGGTCAGCTCGGTGAGCTCTACACCCAGGGCGTCCAGGTGCAGGCGTGCCACCTTTTCATCCAGGACCTTGGGCAGGACGTAGACCTGGTTTTCGTACTCGCGCTCGCCCGCCGCCTGGTCCTTCTTGGTCCACAGCTCGATCTGGGCAATGGTCTGGTTGGCAAACGAGTTGCTCATCACGAAGGACGGGTGACCTGTGGCGTTGCCCAGGTTCAGCAGCCGGCCTTCGGACAGGACGATGATGGAACGCTCAGCTGCGGTCCCGGCGTCGAAAACCCACTCGTGGACCTGCGGCTTGATCTCCACTTTCCTGATGCCCGGGATCTTCGCGAGCCCGGCCATGTCCATCTCGTTGTCGAAGTGGCCGATGTTGCCCACGATCGCCTTGTTCTTCATGCCCGCCATGTGCTCGGCCATGATGACGTCCTTATTGCCCGTGGTGGTGATGAAGATGTCACCCTGGGCCAGCACGGACTCAAGCTTGGCCACCTGGTAGCCGTCCATCGCCGCCTGCAGCGCGCAAATGGGGTCGATTTCGGTGACGATGACCCGGGACCCCTGGCCGCGGAGTGCCTCGGCCGCACCCTTGCCGACGTCGCCGTAGCCACAGACGACGGCGACCTTGCCGCCCATGAGCACGTCGGTGGCGCGGTTGATGCCGTCCGGGAGTGAGTGCCGGATCCCGTACTTGTTGTCGAACTTGCTCTTGGTGACGGAATCGTTGACATTGATCGCGGGGAACAGCAGCTTGCCCTGCTCGGCCAGCTGGTAGAGGCGGTGCACGCCGGTGGTGGTTTCTTCGCTGACGCCCTTGATGGTGGCGGCTGTCCGGGTCCATTTCTTCGGGTCCGCCGCGAGGGAGCGGCGGAGGACCTCCAGGAAGATTCCGTACTCCTCGGAGTCGGCGGGGTCGGCGGAGGGCACGTTGCCCACTGCTTCGAACTCCACGCCCTTGTGCACCAGCATGGTGGCGTCGCCGCCGTCGTCCAGGATCATGTTGGGGCCGAGCTCGGGATCGGATTCGGCACCGGGCCAGGTGAGGATCTGCTCGGCGGTCCACCAGTATTCCTCCAGGGTTTCACCCTTCCAGGCGAACACTGGCACGCCCTGCGGGTCCTCCACGGTGCCCTTGCCCACCACAACGGCGGCAGCTGCCTCATCCTGGGTGGAGAAGATGTTGCAGGAAGCCCAGCGGACCTCTGCGCCGAGGGCCGTCAGCGTTTCGATCAGCACGGCGGTCTGCACGGTCATGTGCAGCGATCCGGCGATCCGCGCGCTCTTGAGCGGCTGGCTGGGGCCGAACTCCTCGCGCAGGGACATCAGGCCGGGCATCTCGTGCTCGGCAAGGCGGATCTGGTGCCGGCCGGCTTCAGCCAGCGAGATGTCGGCAACCTTGTAATCAAAAGCCATGGGTAAATCCTTTACTTGGTCCGGCGGTGTGGCCGGTGCTGTGTCCGGGTACTGCGGCACCGGGGCGCCGGTGGCCGGGTGGAGCCTGTGGTCGGGGGGACGTCGTGGGGGCTACTCTGCGGGCGGCGCAGCCATGGACGCATCGTGCTGGTCCGAACCAGCGGAAGCGGCGGCTGCCAGCAGTTCGGGCGGAAGCAAGAGCGGAATGCCGTCCTCGATGGCGTAGCGGTGCTTCACTCCGGACTCGTCCGCGGCGGTGGCAACAAGTTCCTCGCCCTCCTGTACCAAGGGCGAACCTGTCACGGGGCAACGCAGGACGGACAGCAGTTCAGGACTGATCTTTGGCATTGGTACATGCTCCCTGGCGGGCGCGCTGGCGCCGGTAGCGGACGGAATTGCAGCTTCCAGCGTACCGCCAGATCCGTTCAGGACGGTTCCCGCAGGACGCGCAGGTGGCCCCTTCGGGTACCTTCCGCTCCGGCCGGAGCTTCCAGGGCTGAGTGCGGCCCGCGTTTGGCAGTGGCCGGCTGCGGCTGGGCCGGCAATGCAGCGGCGTCCCGTACAGCATTGGCCAGGGCCAGCAGGTCATCGGGGCCCGGCTGCTGCGGGGTGGTGGGCATGGCGAGGCGCAGGACCTCCCAGCCCCGCGGGACGGTCAGGGAGCCGGCGTGCTGCTCGCACAGGTCGTAGCAATGGGGCTCGGCATAGGTGGCCAGCGGACCGAGGACCGCGGTGGAGTCCGCATAGACGTACGTCAGGGTAGCCACCGCTGACTGGCGGCACGCAGATCTCGAACACTGACGGATAGCTCCCACGACATCCCAGACTACTCGCTGTCCACCCCAAAACGCCGCATTGCGGCTTCGGGTCGACGCGCCCGTGAAGGTGGCGGCAATGTGTCGCGTAATTGTTCGCCCGGGTTTACAGTCGATGTATGCAGTCATCGAACCATGAATCAGGTTTTACGGTCCGGTTGGCTGACCCGGATGCCCGCAAGGACCAAGGCGCCGCGTTGCCCGGCAAGGGCTTTATGGCCCGCCGCCGTAACCGGCACGGACGCGGCCTCCGGGGCGAAATGATGCTGCCCACCCATCCCGGTTACCGCACGCGCTCGGACCGGTTCGATGACATGGTGCTGGACTCCGCGCAAAGGCTTCACGATATCTGGGGCAAGACTCTCGACGGCGTCCGGTTCGGCGTGGATGAAATTCCTCCTGACCTCGAACAGCTCGCGGCGAATTCGACCCCGGCCCCCATGGGCGCCTACATTCCTGGCACGGACGGGGACGGCCCGATGATTACGGTGTACCGGCGCGTGGTGGAGCAGGCCAGCGGAGGCCTCGACGACCTCCAGGACCTGGTCCATGACGTGGTGGTGGAGCACACCGCCGAAATGCTCGGTGTTGCCCCCGAAACCCTTGATCCCGTCTACCGGCGCCGGTACTGACGCCAGCGTCAGTAGCTGAGCGTCACCGGTACTGTTTCCTGTCCGGCAGCTGCCGGCAGGAAAGCCAGCGACGAGATGTCGTCCCTGCCGTCCTGCTGCAGCAGCAGGGCACCGTAGGCAGCGTCCCCCGATGCCGAGACCACATAGCCGACGACGTCGGAACCGTCAGCCTTTTCCGGAATCGTGATGGACGCCGTCGTTCCGCCGGCGATGTCCGCCGTGGACGGCGCCTTGACTTTGCCGTCCGCCGTGATGGCTGCATAGGTGATAGTGGCCCGGTTCTCCAAGGCACCAAAAACCAGGGTGCGCTGCCCACCCGGCGGAACCGGGACCACGTGCTGGCTGCCCAGCCTCACCCCGGATGGCGCCCACGCCACATCCACCGCCCTGCTGTCCTGGAGGCCACGGGTCACCCGCGCGGCGGCCACGAACGTGACATCAGATGATGCCGCAACTGTGTAGTGGCCGGCCGGGACACCTGCCAGCGGAATCTCCGTGACCGCCCCCGCTTTTGCGGTGATGACGCCTCCGGAGGGCAGGGCCTTCTGGCCGTCCCGCCCGTAAAGCTTGACCTCCACTACGGCGTCGGAGGGGCCTGGCACGGTGATCTGCAGGGCCGGCCCGGCGTCCTCGTATCCGGACTTTACCGTCAGCGACGCAACCTGGCCGGCGTCCTGGATGTCGACGCCGGTCATCACCTGGCGGACGGCCGGTGCGGCGCCGGGGGCAATGAAGTCAACGCCTCCCGGGGTGAGTCCCCGGAGGACACTTTGCTGGATGACCGCTGCCACGGGGCCACCCGCGCTGCGTACGTGCACACTTAGTTGTGATTCACCCGGGGCGAGGCCGGCCAGTACCACCGGCCGGGAAGTACCGGGGGCAACAAGCAGGCCGCGGCTTCCCGGCGCCTGAATCTGTCCACTGGAGCCGAACAGCTCCAGGCTCACCGTGGCCGGGGTCGTGGAAGCGTTGGCGAGCATCAGCACGGACGTGCGGCCCACGGTGGTACTGGCACCGGCAAGCCATTGGTCGTTGGACGGCTGTTGGCAGCTGGCGGCCGCTGTGCCCTGCAGGTCGCCGTCTGTTGCTGTGAACTTCATGGCTGCCGCAGCGGAGGCCTTCTGGTTGGCTGCGGCATCTGCGCTGAGCACACGCACCTGATTCACCGGCCGGCCCGCCACCACCCCTGCCAGGAGTTCCTGGGGAGCACCGGTGGGTGCAGGCTGGCCGGGCGCTTTGGCGATATCGACGGTAGTCCTGCCGTTGAGTTCCGTGAGGCGGCTTGCCGGCAGGACGCCGCCGGCGCTGAGCACGGCCCCCGTGAGGGAACTGGCGGCCGTCTCTGACTCCGGGCTGAACTGCGGGTCAGTGCCTGCTTCCGTGCCTTCCAGCAGGCGGGCGGGCCCGGGACAGACTCCCACGCTGCTTCCGGCCGGAACCGCGGACACCCCCGCAAGGACGCTGCGGCTGGATTCGGCCTGCGGAAGGAGGGACCCGGCCGCAACCACGGCTCCCGCGCCGGCCATAATGACCGCCGCGGACGCGAGGCCTGCCACGAGGGCTTTCCGGCCGTTCCCAAGGCGCTTTGCCGGGACGGCGCTCTCCTGGGTTTGTTCCCCGCTGGCAGGTACGGCCTGCGGTGCTGGCGGGGAGACAGAGTCGTTATGCATTCTGGTGTTCCTTACGCAGGGAGCCTTCATCCCGTGAAAGGCCGGTTCGCTGGCGCCGGGCCGGCATGGGGACGGCCAGCATCACCGTGAGCCCGATGACAGCGGCCTGGCCGATTCCGGCCCACAGGGCGCCTGGGTTTTCGTACCGCACCGTCAGGTGGCCGGCCGAGGGCGGAAGGGTGAATGCCTGGGACCACCCGGACGTGGTTGCGGTCAGCTTCCGGCCGTCCAGCCACGCGGTCCAGCCGGGGTCCGCCCGTTCCGCGAGCACCACGAGGCGGCCCTCCGGACCCTCGGGAATTGCGGCATCGACGTCGTCGTAGCCCGAAGGTACCAGGCCGATCGCGGCGCCGCTGCCGTCGACGATCCGCACCCGGTGCGTGATGTCTGCCGGCTGCAGTGCCGGCTGGTTCAGCGGGGTGATGCGCCAGAGCCAGCCGACGTCGGTCTGCCCCACAGCAATGAGGCCCGGCACCGCGTCCATCCTGCTTGCGGTCAGCTGCGCCGCGGTATCGGCCGCCCGCAGCACCACAAAGCCGGCGCCCAGCTGCTCCAGGTCGGTCCGGGGGTCCACGCCCTGGCCTGCAACGAGGGTGGCGACTACCCGGCGGACCGCGGCGGTGACCGCGTCGTCGTCGCGGACTGTTTCGGAGCCCGGGGTGCCCAGGATGTTTCGCGCCGAGGCGATGGCCGAGAGGCTGTCGAGTGTGGTGCCCGCACCACGCATCAACGAGGCGTCATAGGTGCCGTCATCGCGGGTGCTGATCAACAGCGTGCGCGTCTGTTCAGGCCCGGTCCCCCGGTCGATGGCCGTGGCCGGCAGGATGCGCTGGCCGGCGGCTTCCACCAGGCGGGGTGTGCCCAACGGCAGGCCAGGGTCGGCAGGCACCTGCGCTGTTGCGGGGGTGGTACGAAGGAGGTTTTGCGCCGACCAGGCCGCCATGCCGGCCAAGGGCCCAACGACGAGGAGCGCCATGCCCAATGCTGCGGCGGACCGCAGTGCGAGCTTGTGCTTCGCGCCTCCTGCTGCCGCCCGGTCCGCACGATGGAGGAGCTGCTCCGCCCCCAGCAGGCCGGCGCCAAGAAGGGCAAAGGCTGCTGCAGAAACAGCCGGCCCGGGGAAGGGAGTGACCATGATGTTGGCGTTGATGCCGGCGGCGACCTGCCCGGCAGTCCAGCCTCCGGCCAGAGCAATGGTGGCAACAATCCACAGGCCCCTGGCAATTCCGGTCCGCTGGCCTGGCAGCCAGATGCCAGCGACGGCCAGGAGCAGGACCGGGCCGGCTACCAGGAAAGCAAGCACCACTGCCCAGGGCAGGGTGCCGCCGGCGAAATAGGGAAGCCCGGAAAGGCCGCTTCCCTGGCCGAACTCAAGCGGCTGGCCGAGGAGCTGCTGCCACAACGGAGCTGCGTCGAAGGCCAGCGGCACGCCGGGATCGGCCAGCACGGCCCGGGGCCTGTCGAGGGTGGACAGGCCGAAGGGGATGAACAGGGCGGCGGTGGGCAGCAGCGCCCACCACACAGTGCGCCCGCGGCGCCGCAGGAGGAGCCCGCACAGAAATATCACCACGGTGGCCGGAATCAGCAGGGAGGGCGCCGAAGCTGTCACTACCGCCATGGCCAGGCCTGCCGCCGCGGCCGCTGTCCAGGACGGCATCCCGTTGATCCCGGGCTTGACCGGCGGCTTGTCGGTGAAGCGGCGGTCGCCCTGCGCCGGCGCCTCGAAGCGGCCCTGGCCCACCGCCGAGCCGGTAGCCCGCAGCAGGGCAAGGGCCAGCAGGGGAATCATGATGTGGGCGATGAGGGCCCCGGGCCGGCCCTGGTTCAGGGCCACCTGCAGGGCCGGGGCAGCGGCCCAGAAGAGCGCTGCCGCCAGGCGGAGCCGACGGCGGACAGTCAGTCCGCCGGAAGCAAACCAGGCTGTCAGGCCGGACAGCGGCGTGCTGAGCAGGAGCAGCCAGGCCATGGCCGCATTGGCGTCGCCGCCGCCCAGCACCCCCAGGATCCAGAGGACGTAGCCGAAGGGGTCCCCGCGGCCCGGGAGTCCGGCGCCCAACGAGATCCACCAGCTGGACGCGTGGTGCCAGATGTCACCCAGCTCCGCGGCCACCGGAATCAGTGCGCCGCCGGATACTGCTGGGGCTCCGAAGATTCCGGTCAGTCCCAGCAGCGACGTGACGGAGGAGATGATGACGGCGGCCAGCGCCCCGTTACCTATCCAGCCGCGTTTACTGGTGGCCAGCGCGGCAAAGTCGTCAGAAGCGTCACCGCTGGGCTGATGCGCCAGGGGGTCGTGTTCGAGGTCGTCAACCGAGTTGGTATCCGAGCCCAGGGCTTCCATCAGCGAACGCCGGTGGCTCCAGACCTCCCGCCGCGGTGTCTGCAGCTTGCGGATGACGGAACGCCTGATCCTGCGCGTCTTCCGGGCGGTCCGCCTGGCCTTGATAACCGAGCGGGGCCTGCCCAGCGCAGAAAACGTCGAAACGAGTTGAGTAATGCCGTGCCCGGGATCCTTGACGGCAATACTCAGCACGAACTTGAAGATGCTTCCCAGCAGGGCGGCCGCCGCGTGGACCGGCACCATCCACAGCGGTGCATGCTTCAGGCGCAGATGGACCTGCGCCTTTCGCGCTGCAGCCGCATTCCCCAGCGCATGGGGCCGGTGGGCCACGTGGAACATCCTGGCCGCGGGGACAACCACCACGCGGTGTCCCGCGAGCCGGTTGCGCCAGCAGAAGTCAACGTCGTCGCCGCTGCCCGGCAACGCCGGGTCAAAGCCGCCCAGCTGCTCCCAGATGTCCCGGCGGACCAGCATGCCTGCCGAATTCACGGCAAAGGTATCGGTGCGGCCGTCGTATTGCCCCTGGTCCAGTTCATCGGCATCGATCAGGGTCAGCCGTTCGGCCCAACGGCTCGTTGAAAGACCGACGTCGATCAACTGGCGTTCGGCGTGCCAGTCCAGCTGCTTGCAGCCTGCCACGGTGACAGACGGCGCGCGTTCAACGGCGGTGAGAAGTTCAGCCAAGGCTTCGGGGGCGGGCGCTGCATCGTCGTGGAGCAGCCAGATCCACTCCGAGCCGCCAGAGGCGGCGTCGCCCCGCAAGGGTGCGAGCTGGGCAAGGCCGGCGTTTACCGCCGCGCCCATGCCGCTCTTCCCGCGGTGGCTTACAACGTGCGCCACACCCAAGGCCCGCTGCAGGAGGACCTCCGAATCGTCGCGGGAACCGGCGTCGACCCCGATGACGTAGTCTGCCGGCCGGGTCTGATCCGCCAGTGCGGCCAGGGTTCTGGGGAGATAGGCACTGCCGTTGTGGGCAACCACAACGGCAGTGACATGGACTTCCTGATGAATTAGATTGCTCGCTTCCTTAGCCGCCGGCGCTCACGCTCGGACAGGCCTCCCCAGATGCCGAACCGTTCGTCGTTCGCCAGGGCGTACTCCAGGCATTGTGACCGGACGTTGCAGGCACCGCACACTTTTTTTGCATCGCGGGTGGATCCGCCCTTCTCAGGGAAGAATGCCTCGGGGTCCGTTTGGGCGCACAAGGCGTCCGTCTGCCAGCCAAGCTCGCCTTCGTCGCCAAAGTCCGGCTGGAAGGGCAGGCCGATCCAGACCGGCTGGGATGTTCCGGGAGCCGCCAGTTCCATTGGCGGGTCAAGCTCGTCCTCCCGGTCCTCGCCGCCGTCCAGGAGGGCTTCGTGGGGCGGCGAGGAATGCCGTTGCCTGGTCCTGGAGAAAGTCTTTGTTGTTGCTGTTGTACCGTTCTGCCGCATCAGGATCGGCCGGGTCAACATACCAATCGCTCGGCACCCCCCGTGCACGGTATCTCACCGACGCCTGACCGGCCACGACGGCATCTTCCTGGATACGCTCTGCTTGCCCCATGGCGACCCTCCTGATGTTGCAGCTACTGCCTGGATACGTCGGCACTCGGTTGTGTGCCGGTATTTACGCAGTTGCCTTTAGTTATCTAATTACACGCGTGTAACTAGGGTGAGTCAAGCCGCTGCCCGGATAATAATCAGTAAAGCCTCCGAAGTTTCGCACGCCACGCCCGCGTTTCTCACCGGCTCCGGCGCGGCGTCGCCCCGTCAGAAGCGAAATCCGGCGGCAGGAACGCCAAAAGGCGCGTGCCGGCGCGGAAAATAGCCGCTCCGCCCTTAAATAGCAAGCACGCTTAGTACCGGAAGTGATAAGTATCACATCCGGCCGCGGGCCGGGGAGCCGCTGGGAAGCAACGGATGACCGGCGGATCAGCGGATGGCAGGATTGAGCCATGACAATCCCCGCAATCCACCTGATGACCAGCCTTCGTTCCGGCAACTCCACTGCCCCGCGGCTCACCTGGTACGGCCTTGACGCGGAGAGGGTGGAATTGTCCGGAAAGGTGCTGGACAACTGGGTGGCCAAAACCAGCAACCTCCTCCAGGACGAACTGGACGCCGGGCCCGGCATGCAGCTGGCGCTGGACCTTCCTCCGCATTGGAAGTCGCTGGTCTGGGCGCTGGCCGCCTGGCAACTCGGCCTTGAGACTGTCCTGAACGGGGAGGGCGCCGATTACCTGGTCACCGCCGCACCGGATGCTGTGGCAGGAAAGTACGACGCCGTGGTGGCAGTTGCGCTGCCGGCCCTCGCGATGCGATGGGACGGGGTACTTCCGGCCGGCTGTCTCGATTACTCTGCGGAAGTGCGCTCCCACGGGGACGTTTTTATGCAGCACGCCGACCCCGATCCTTCGGCCTGCGCCATCGTCGCATCCGACGGGCGCCGGCACCTCCACGGGGATCTTTTGGACAGTTTCGCAGTGCCCCATGAAGAGGGCGTCCGGCTGCACGTCCCGGGCAGCGCCGGGCTTGAGGCGGCCCTGGCCGATGCACTGGGCGCCTGGCGCGGCGGCGGTTCAGTGGTGATCACGCACCCGGATGTGGCGGACGCCGGGAAGCTGCTCGCCGCAGAACGCATCCATGGGAGCTGAAAAAGGCTTCCCATGCGGCGGCCCTGCTGCTTAAGCTGCCGCCCCTGTCCGGGACTACCGCTCTTGCTCGGGCGGCCGCCCCCTATTTTTTCGGCTGCGCCGTGTCCCCGGCAAATGGTTCCGTCTCCGGCTCTGTCACAGCGGTGGCCGTACCGGAATCCTTGGCATGGTGGAGTTCGATGAGCTCGTGGTCATGCGAGAATGCGGGCTCCTGGTCCAGTTCCTGGTTGAACACGAGGAACCGGTAGGCGAAGAACCGGACCACTGTGGCTACCAGGATGCCCACAACTCCGGCGGAGAACAGCAGGTTCTTGTCCGTCACGCCGAGCCCGTACTTGGCAAGGGCGGTGAACCCGGTGGAGATGCCGATGCCGATGCCGTTAATGAGGATGAACATCAGGAACTCGCGCAGCACGTTGGCCTGCCGGCGGTGCCGGAAGGTCCAGAGCCGGTTCGCAATCCAGGAAAAGATGGTTGCTACCGAGGCACCCACAAAGCGCGCTTTGGCCTCACTGTCCGTCATCGGCCCGTGCATGAGGTAATAGGTGAGGCCGTTATCGATGACGAATGCCACACCGCCCACGGCACCAAACTTGGCCACCTCGCGCCAGAAAAGCGAGGCGAGCCCCCGGATGCGATCTGCAAGTGCGCTAAACATGACCCTCCATGGCCGTTGAAACAATGGGCCACACGGCCAAAGGCTCATTTTAGCCCCCGAAGCTGGGTGGCAGCCCCCTGACTTGCTTCACCTGACGCCCCGCCCACCAAAAAACTAAGCCGCCGCCGTGGCCCGAAGGCGGGATACGGGGCGGTTTTCGGTAGGCTGGCACATGTGACTTTTCCAGTAATAGGTGTGGTTGGCGGCGGCCAGCTTGCGCGAATGATGGCCCCGGCCGCAACAGCACTCGGCTTCGAACTCCGCGTCCTTGCCGAAAGTGACGACGTTTCGGCCGTCACGGCAGTGCCCTCCTCGCCCGTGGGCGACTACAAGGACTTCCAGACCCTGCTGGAATTCTCCAAGGGCCTGGACGTGATGACGTTCGACCACGAGCACGTTCCCACTGCCCACCTCCGGGCGCTGCAGGAAGCCGGGGTCAACGTCCAGCCCGGGCCGGACGCCCTCGTCCATGCCCAGGACAAACTCGTGATGCGCGCTGCTATCGACCGCCTGGAACTGCCGAATCCCGCCTGGGCCTCCGTTTCCGATGCCGCTGCACTCGTCAGCTTCGGTGAGAAGACCGGCTGGCCCGTGGTGCTGAAGACGCCGCGCGGCGGCTACGACGGCAAGGGTGTACGGATCATCTCCTCCCCGGAAGAAGCCGCCGGCACCGGCGACTGGTTCGAGGCCATGAGCCCCCTCCTCGCTGAAGCCAAAGTGGAATTCACCCGTGAACTGTCCGCGCTGGTCGCACGGACACCCGACGGCGAAGCCCGGGCCTGGCCGGTAGTGCACACTGTCCAGGTTGACGGCGTCTGCGACGAAGTCATCGCCCCCGCCCTCGATATCCCGGTGGAGGTTGCTGCGGCCGCAGAGGACGCGGCCCTGCGGATCGCCAATGAACTTGGAGTCACCGGCGTCCTGGCCGTGGAACTCTTCGAGACGCCGGGTACAGGGGCCGGCTTTATGATCAACGAACTCGCGATGCGGCCGCACAACACCGGACACTGGACGCAGGATGGCTCGGTGACGAGCCAGTTTGAACAGCATCTTCGGGCCGTACTGAATCTGCCCCTGGGCGCCACGGATGCCCTGGCGCCGGTTGTGGTGATGAAGAACTTCCTGGGCGGCGACAACCAGGACCTGTTTTCCGCTTTCCCGCTGGCTCTTGCCAGCGAACCGGCCGCCAAGGTGCACTGCTATGGCAAGTCCGTGCGCCCCGGCCGCAAGATCGGCCACGTGAACCTGGCGGGGACGTCGACGGCGGATGTTGAGTCCGTTCGACGCCGTGCCGCAGTGGTGGCGGGCATCATCCGCGACGGGCGGGTGCCGGCCGAAGAACCGCCAGCAATTTTCGAGGAGAACGCATGAGCGCAGCAGCCACCCCGTCCAAGAGTTCCGCAGCAAGCCCCCTGGTGGGCCTGGTGATGGGATCCGACTCCGACTGGCCCGTGATGGAAGCAGCCGCGGACGCCCTGGCAGAGTTCGGCATCCCGTTCGAAGCCGATGTTGTGTCTGCCCACCGTATGCCCACGGAGATGATCCGCTACGGACAGACGGCGCACGAGCGCGGGCTGAGGGTCATCATCGCAGGTGCCGGTGGCGCCGCCCACCTGCCGGGAATGCTGGCCAGCGTCACGCCCCTTCCCGTGATCGGGGTACCCGTACCGCTGAAGACCCTCGACGGGATGGACTCCCTGCTTTCCATCGTGCAGATGCCCGCGGGCGTTCCCGTGGCCACGGTTTCCATCGCGGGAGCCCGCAACGCCGGACTCCTCGCGGTCAGGATGCTGGCAGCAGGCACTGATGAGCTTGCTGCCTCGCTCCGGGCGGACCTTATCGAGTTCGCCGCAGACCTCAATGCCGTGGCCGCCCGCAAGGGGGCAAACCTCCGGCAGAAGGTCAGCGAGGTCTTCGCCGAAGGCAACGGCACGCTCCGGGGCAGCCGTTAGGAAGGCGGCCATGTCCAGCAGCAACATCCAGCAGTCGGCTTCGGACACTGCGCTGACCGACCCCGTGCGCTACCCGGTCAGCGCCTCTCCCCAGGTCCGGACCAAGCGCGGCTTTGTGCTTGTACTCATGACGCTTCTGGTTCCCGGCAGCGCCCAGCTCGTGGCGGGCGACCGCAAACTCGGCCGCGCCGCGCTGCGGGTGACGCTTTGCGTCTGGGCAGCACTGGTGCTGGCAGTCATCCTGCTGCTGGCCAACCGGCCCCTGCTCATCAACCTCATCACCAATCCCTTCGCCTCGCTCGCCATCATCATCGTGATGGTGGCACTGGCGGCCGGCTGGGCAATCCTGTTCATCAACACCCTGAGGCTCATCCGCCCGGTGCTGCTGGCGCCGCCGGCCCGGCCCGCCGTCGTGATTTCCCTCGTGCTGGCAATGGTCCTGGGCAGCGGCTCACTCGGCTATGCTGCCTACCTGCTCAACGTGGGACGGAATGCCATCGGCAGCATCTTTTCCGCCGGCCCCGCCATGGAACCGGTGGAAGGCCGCTACAACTTCCTGATGATGGGCGGAGACGCCGGAGATGACCGCACCGGACGGCGCCCCGACAGTCTTTCCGTTTTGAGCGTGGACGCCAAGACCGGCCAGACAGCCATCATCTCCATCCCACGGAACTTCCAGAACGCCCAGTTCAGTGCGGACTCCCCCATGCGGGCCATCTACCCTGACGGCTACAACTGCGGCGACGAGTGCCTGATCAACGCCATCAACACCGAAGTGACCAACGAGCACGCGGACCTCTATCCGGGCGTGGCGGATCCCGGCGCCCAGGCCACGCTTGAGGCCGTCTCCGGAACGCTGGGCCTTACCGTCCAGGCCTACGTCCTGGTGGACATGGAGGGCTTTTCCAAGCTCATCGACGCCATGGGCGGAATCAAAATCAAAGCCGGCGGCTGGGTGCCCATGAGCGGCTATTTCGATGAGGCCACCAAGACCCACGGCATGCCTATCGGTTGGATCCCGGCCGGAGACCAGACCCTCGACGGCGACCATGCGCTCTGGTACGGCCGGTCCCGCGAGTACGTGGATGACTACTCCCGCATCCAGCGCCAGCAGTGCGTGCAGCAGGCAATGCTGAAACAGCTGGATCCCGCCACCCTGCTGTCCAAATTCGAGGACATCGCGAACGCCGGAACCAAGGTCGTGGATTCCAACATCTCCTCGGCCCAGCTGGGCAGCTTCCTGGACCTCGCCATCAAGGCGCGCGGCCAGGACGTCAAGCGGCTCACCATCGGGCCGCCGGACTTTGATGCTTCCTTCTCCACTGTTCCTGACTTCGACCTTATCCATGAGCGGGTGGACCAGCTCCTGGCCTCTGCGTCCGGCGCACAGTCCGCAGGGCTCCCGGATGACGCCTTGGTGGCGGCTCCGACCGGCGGCGGACACCTGCAGGCTGCCGCGCTCCGCTCCCCCGCAGCGTTGACGCCCGCCGGCGGGACCCCGGCGCAACAGTCTCCCGCGCCGTCGGACTTCACTCCTGTGACCACCACCCCGGACGGTGAGCCCATCACTGAAGAGATGCTGACCCAGCTCAAGCTCGAGGGCGATGAAGAGGCCATCCGCCAGCTCGTCGCCACTAACGGCCAGTGCGCCCCTTTGTAGGCACACCCTCCAGACCTAGGAAACGGACACCGACTTGTACGAGATTGAGAACGTCCTTCGGGACTATGCCTGGGGATCGACGACGGCGATCGCCGCCCTGCTGGGACGCACCGAGTCCGGCCGGCCCGAAGCGGAGCTGTGGATCGGCGCGCACCCAGACTCCCCCTCGGTGGCCCGCGTTCCGGAGGACGGCTCGGCCACTGCCCTGGACGCTCTGATCTCGCGTGATCCCGAGCATTTCCTTGGGGCGGAGTCGGTAGCGCGTTTTGGCCCGCGGCTGCCCTTCCTGGCCAAGATCCTGGCTGCCGCCCAGCCGCTGTCCCTGCAGGTCCATCCGAGCCTTGAGCAGGCCAGGGCCGGCTTTGCCCGGGAGAACGCCGAGGGCCTCGCCGCACACGCCCCCAACCGGAATTACCGGGATGACAACCACAAACCCGAGATGATTTTCGCCCTGACGCCGTTTGAGGCGCTGTGCGGTTTCCGCCCGGCAGCGCAAACCCGGGAAATCCTGCAGCATGTTGCGGCCGCTTTTGATGCGGTGGAAGGTGGGGCGCCCGCGCTGATCGGTGCCCTGGTTGAGGATCTCGGGGCGGCCGATGAAAGCGCTGGCCTCCGGGCGGCCTTCGAGCGGCTGATCACGGGCGGCCAGTCAGTGGCCGGCGACACTGCCCTGGTGGTTGCCGCGCTGCTGTCCGGAGCCCCGCTGGCACCGTACGAAACTGAGCTGGCCACGGTGATCAGCCTCAACGAGAAATACCCGGGTGACCCCGGAGTGCTGATCTCACTGCTGCTCAACCGCATCTCGCTGGAGCCGGGTGAGTCGGTCTACCTGCCGGCGGGGAACGTTCATGCCTACCTTCACGGGCTCGGCGTAGAGGTCATGGCGTCCTCTGACAACGTGCTGCGCGGCGGGCTTACGCCGAAATTCGTGGACGTCCCGGAACTGCTGCGGACCATCGACTTCCAGCCTGTCGCCGTGCCGATGCTTCCGGCCGAGCGGACCGTGATGGACCAGGAGCTGTTCCGGCCGCCCTTCGAGGAATTCCAGCTCCAGCGGATCGAGCTCGCCCCGGACGCCGGCCCCGTTCCGCTGGCACAGTCCGGCGCCGCAGTGGTGATTGTGGTGGCCGGGGACATCTACCTGGATTCCCCTAAGGGAGACCTGCAACTCTCACGCGGCGGCAGCGCCTTCCTGGCGGCGGCCGAGGCGCCCGTCAACGTTCATCCCGTGGCGGGCAGCACCGAACCGGCGCTGGCGTTCGCAGTGACTACCGGCTTGCCGCAGGCTGCAACCCGCGGTCGGTAACAGCAAAAGGGCGACGGCGGCACCCAAGCGGGTGCCGCCGTCGCCCTTTGACCTGGCTTACCTGGTCAGTTGCCCGGGCGGAGCTTCCGGATCAGTGGCCGAAGGCGGCCGGCGGCGGTCTTCAGGAGCCGCCGCCCCTGCTGGAGTCCGCGGCGGGCCAGGGGCATGGCCTGGGCGTACGCGGGGTAGAACGGCGAGAGCGGTTTTTCCCAAGTTCCAAGGAGCATGTTTTCGTGCTTGGCGAACTGCTTCTTGAAGTCGGAGATGCCGTCGTTGAGGAGGCCGTTGAAGTCGTAGCGGGAGCATCCGTCTTCGCGCATGGCCTGCAGGGCGGCCCATTTCACGCCGTAGTTCACCCGCTGCTTCTGTCCAACAGCCGAGACGCCTCCATAGAGTTCGAAGGCGGTGGCCCCGCTCCTGGCCAGCCAGACGAAGGCCAGCATCTGTTCGCCGTCGAACGCGGCGATGATCGGTGACCCGTCCCCCATGTTCTTGAAGATGTCGCGGTAGTACTGGTCTTCATGGATGCCGAAGCCGGCACGCTCAGCGGTCTCGTGATAGATCGCAAGCACTTGGTCGAGCTCGGCGTCATTCTTGACCTTGCGGAACTCGACGTCGCTGCGCATGGCCTTGCGGATGTTCGCCCGGGTGGACTTGGACATTTCCGCCATCAGTTCATCGTCCGTCCTGGTTAGGTCCAGGATCAGCGTCCGCGGAATCAGCACGGTATTGGTGGTGGCCCGGAAACCGGCGGCGGCCACGGCACCGGCGAAGGCGGAGTCCGCGTCCCAATCCGGTTCGATGCTCAGCGCCACTCCGCGGTGGCGGACGGCCGCATGGTCCGCCAGGCCGGCCAGGACGGCCGCGGCGTCTTCCACTGAACACATCGGGCCGCGGGGAATGTAGACCAGGGCGCGGAAGGGGAACGGGAGCCGGCGGACCAGCAACTGGGCACAACCGACGGTCTTGCCGGCGTCGTTGACCAGCACCCGTTCCACGGACCAGCCGTGCATCGCTTTGGTCTCGCCCCAGCCCCACAGCTGCTGCGGATGTCCCTGAAACCGGTCAACGTATTCGTCCCAGAGGGCGCGGTCAGTACAGGGCACAACAGCAGGAATCATGGCTTCAACCCTATACCAAGGCCTGAAACGCCAAATCCCCGGAGCACGCTGGCGCCCCGGGGATCGGTGTCAGGCAGGCAGGGGATCAGCTCTTGCGGGCGTACCCTTCCCACTTGCTGGCCTGGTGCTCGCCGTCCACAAAACGGATGGTGCCGGACTTGGAACGCATCACGATGGACTGGGTGAGGACCTTGTCCTTGGAGTACCGGACGCCCTTGAGTAGGTCGCCGTCGGTGATGCCGGTAGCAGCAAAGTAGCAGTTGTCGCTGGAGACGAGGTCGTTCGTGGAGAGGACCCGCTCGAGGTCGTGGCCGGCGTCGATCGCCTTCTGCTTTTCCTCGTCGCTGGTGGGCCAGAGGCGGCCCTGGATCACGCCGCCCAGGGACTTGATGGCGCAGGCCGCGACGATGCCTTCGGGCGTGCCGCCGATACCCATCAGCGCGTCAACGCCGGTGCCGGAACGTGCTGCGGCGATGGCCCCGGCAACGTCCCCGTCCATAATGAACTTGGTGCGGGCGCCGGCTTCACGGATTTCCTCCACGAGCGGACGGTGCCGGTCGCGGTCAAGGATCATCACGTTGAGCTGGTTGACCTTCACGCCCTTGGCCTTGGCGATCAGGTGCAGGTTCTGCTTCACGGGCAGGCGGAGGTCCACCATGTCCGCAGCTTCCGGGCCGGTGACGAGTTTCTCCATGTAGAACACCGCTGAGGGGTCGAACATGGAGCCGCGTTCGGCCACTGCCAGCACGGCAAGGGCGTTGTTGATGCCGAGGGCGGTCAGCCTGGTTCCGTCGATGGGGTCGACGGCGACGTCGCACTCGGGTCCGGTGCCGTCACCCACCCGCTCGCCGTTGAAGAGCATCGGGGCTTCGTCTTTTTCGCCTTCGCCGATGACCACTACGCCGTTGAAGTGGACGGTCTGGAGGAACGAGCGCATGGCGTCGACGGCGGCGCCGTCGGCCGTGTTCTTGTCGCCGAAGCCAACCCAGTGTCCTCCGGCGATGGCTGCTGCCTCGGTGACGCGGACGAGCTCGAGGGCAAGGTTGCGGTCCGGCTCGTCATGTCCCACTGCCAGGGACGGGGAGATCGTGGAGTATTTCTGGGTCATGGACGCTGGTGACACGTGAACCTCTTCTTCGAGTGGCGATCATTGAACCCGCTCCGCCGGAACAGCTGAGCGGTGATTCCTCTGATATCGATCATAGTCGCGGCGCCGCCTTCGGGCTGCGGCATGACGCGGCGCCGCAATGTGCCCGTTCGTCCTGCCGGAAGCGGCGGTCCGCCGCCGCATGGGCGAGTGTGAGTTGTGTACCGGGATGGGGGACTATGGAGGGGTGAGCGAAATGCAGGAAAAGACCAGCCCCACCCCCGAACCAGCCGGATCCGGAAGCAACAGCGGAACCGCCGCAGCCGGCGGGCCGGCCCCGGTTAAGCCTGTAATTCCGGCTGCTGCGGCCAAGCGGGCCAACGCCTCGGTGATCGGCATGATCATTGCACTTGCGGTCAGCATCGCGGCGTTCCTGCCCATTGTCCTGATGAACCCGTCCCCCAACAGCGACGGCTACCGGCCTGATATCGACGTCAGCGCCGCAGCCCGGAACGCAACAGATGTGGCCGGATTCACACCGGTGGCGCCGGATACCGGCAACGCCTTCCGGCCGAACTACGCCAGGTGGGAAGCCGGCACGGCAAGCGGAGTGCCTGCCGGCACGGCAAGCGGAGTGCCTGCCTGGGAGGTCGGCTACATCACGCCCAAGGAGTCCTTCATTGGACTCGTCCAGACCCGCAACGCAAACCCCACCTGGCTCCTCCAGCAGACCCGGAACGCACCCGTCACCGGAACCCGCAACGCCGGCGGCCGGGAATGGGAACTCCGCGACACGGGCAAGGGCGAAAAATCAATGGTGCTGGAGTACCGCGGAACCACTGTCATCCTCTCCGGAGCCGCCTCACTGGACGAATTCGCCACCCTGGCAGACGCCGTCGTGAAGTCCCTGGACAGCAATCCCGCCGTCACAGTTTCACCCTCGCCCACTCCTGCCCCATAAAGTAAGGAGGGTGACTACCTACCTGACTCCTGCCCTTGCCTGGCGCCGGATGCGTGAAGGAAACGAACGCTTCGTCGCCGGTGAATCCTCCCACCCGAACCAGGACTCCTCACGCAGGTCCTCGCTTGTGGAGAACCAGCACCCCTTCGCCGTGATTTTCGGCTGCTCGGACTCACGGCTCGCCGCGGAAATCATTTTCGACGTCGGCCTCGGTGACGTCTTTGTGGTGCGCACGGCAGGACAGGTCATTGACGACGCCGTCCTCGGCTCGCTGGAGTACAGCGTGGGCGTGCTCGGGGTGCCGCTGATCGCCATCCTGGGCCATGACAGCTGCGGGGCCGTCAGCGCCACCAAGGACGCGGTTGACACCGGCGAGATGCCGCCGGGCTTCATCCGTGACCTGGTGGAGCGCATCACGCCGTCGGTCCTCACCTCCATGCGCCAGGAAAAGCATGAGGTCAATGACATGGTGGTGGAGCACGTCAAGCAGACGTCCCAGCGGCTGGTGGACAGCTCCCGTGTGATTTCGGACGCAATTGAAAGCGGACGCACCGCCGTTATAGGCCTCTCGTACAGCCTCGCGGAGGGCCGCGCCAACGTGGTTTCCGGGATCGGCGAGCTCTAGGGCACGGGCAAAAACCCGCCCGTAGCATGCTCTTCACGGTTTTCGATGGGATGCCGGATCGCCCTAAGCTAGCCCCATGACTTCCACTGAAGAGTTCCGCATTGAACATGACACGATGGGCGAAGTCCGCGTCCCCGTGAACGCACTGTACCGCGCGCAGACGCAGCGGGCAGTGGAGAACTTCCCCATCTCCGGCAAGACCCTGGAACGTGCGCATATTGAAGCACTGGCCCGGGTCAAGAAAGCTGCCGCCCAGGCCAACGCTGAACTGGGTGTGCTCGATGGCGAGCTTGCCAAGGCCATCGCAGACGCAGCGGATGAGGTGGCTGCCGGAAAGTACGACGGCGACTTCCCCATCGACGTCTTCCAGACGGGCTCCGGCACGTCCTCGAACATGAACACGAACGAGGTCATCGCCGAGCTCGCCTCGCGTGCCCTGAAGGCTGCGGGCAGCGACAAGGTTGTCCACCCGAACGACCATGTGAACGCCTCGCAGTCCTCCAACGACGTCTTCCCCACGTCGGTGCACGTCGCTGCCACGTCGGCCCTGATCAACGACCTCATCCCGGCCCTCGGCTACCTGGCCGAGTCGCTGGAGCGCAAGGCCGTGGAGTTCAAGGACGTCGTGAAGTCCGGCCGCACCCACCTCATGGATGCCACGCCGGTAATGCTCGGCCAGGAGTTCGGCGGCTACGCCGCGCAGGTCCGCTACGGCATCGAGCGCATCAACGCCTCACTCCCCCGGGTTGCCGAAGTTCCGCTCGGCGGCACGGCCGTGGGCACCGGCATCAACACTCCGGCCGGCTTCCCGGAGCGCGTGATCGAACTGCTCGCCACCGACACCGGCCTCCCGCTGACCGAGGCGCGCGACCACTTCGAGGCCCAGGCCAACCGCGACGGCCTCATTGAAGCCTCCAGCCAGCTGCGCAACATTGCCATCTCGTTCATGAAGATCAACAACGATCTCCGCTGGATGGGTTCGGGCCCCAACACGGGACTGGGCGAGATCGCCATCCCGGACCTGCAGCCCGGCTCCTCGATCATGCCCGGCAAGGTCAACCCGGTCATCTGCGAGGCGTCCATCATGGTGGCCGCCCAGGTCATCGGCAACGACACCGCCATCGCGTGGTCCGGCACCAACGGCGCCTTCGAACTGAACGTTGGCATCCCCGTCATGGCCTCCAACCTGCTCGAGTCCATCCGCCTGCTGGCCAACACCAGCCGCGTCATGGCGGACAAGATGATCGACGGCATCACGGCAAACGTGGAGCGGGCCCGCTTCCTGGCCGAGGCATCACCGTCCATCGTCACCCCGCTGAACAAGTACATCGGGTACGAGAACGCGGCCAAGATCGCCAAGACCGCTGTGGCTGAGGGCCTCACCGTCCGCCAGGCCACGGAGAAGCTGGGCTTCGTCGGTGAAGGCGAAGGCAAGGTCTCCGAGGCCGACCTCGACAAGGCCCTTGATGTCACCACGATGACGGCCCCGGCCCACAAGGCCTAGCCCCGGCACTAACCGCCCAAGTTCGACGACGGCCGGTACCTTTCACACGAAAGGTGCCGGCCGTCGTCGTGCTGCTGCCTGCCCTCACCTCCTCCCCGCAAGTTCGGGGACCGAAGGAAACTTGCACTGAGCGAGAAATAGTGCAAAACTTTACTTTGTGAATGATAGTGCAGTAATCGAAGGCGGGCTCCGTGAACGGAAACGCGCCGCAACCCGGGCGGCCATTACTGCTGCCGCCCGCGCCCTGACTGCTGAGCGCGGCCTGAACGGCTACACCGTCGAGGAAGTCTGCGAGCGCGCCGACATCTCCCGCCGCACGTTCTTCAACTACTTTCCGGCCAAGGAAGACGCCGTGATCGGACACGCGGACGACGACATGCCCGCTGACATCCTCCAGGAGTTCATCAACGGCGGCGCCTCCTCACCGCCGGGAGAAATGTCCTCCACTCTCTTCCGGGACCTCGTCCGGCTTTCATTGCGGCTGTCCGAGGATATGGAGGCCTCGGAGGAGGAAACCCGCCAGCTGATCGCTGTGGTCAAAAAGGAGCCGCAGCTGATCCTCCGCCTTATTGGAGTCACTGAGCGGCGGGAAGCGCAGTTTGCCCGTGACGTGGCCCAGCGGGAAGGCGTCGCCACTGACCACCCTGTGGTCCAGATGGCCGTCGCGCTGCTCAGCACCATCGCCCGGAAAAGCAGCATGGCCTACTTCGCCGACGGCAACACCCGCCCCTACAAAGAGCTGCTGATGGAGAACATTTCTGCAGCCAGCCTCCTCTTCTCCCAGCCATTCGAACAGCCGGAAACCACCGCCGCAGAAGGACAACCATGAGTATCGCCACCAAGCCACCAGCGGGTCCCCTGCTGCTGACCCAGAAACGCATCTGGATCATCTTCTCCGCGCTGATCGCCGGAATGCTGCTGTCCAGCCTGGACCAGACCATCGTCTCGACGGCCATGCCCACAATCGTGGGCAAGCTGGGCGGGGTGGAGCACCAGGCCTGGATCACCACCGCGTACCTGCTGGCCACTACCATCGTGATGCCCATCTACGGCAAATTCGGTGACGTCCTCGGCAGGCGCAACCTGTTCCTGATAGCCATCGCCCTCTTCACGCTCGCATCCGTGGGTTGCGCCCTTGCCACCGATTTCTGGGGCTTCGTGGTCTTCCGCGCCATCCAGGGCCTGGGCGGCGGCGGACTCATGATCCTCTCGCAGGCCATCATCGCCGACATCGTGCCCGCCAAGGACCGCGGCAAATACATGGGCCCGCTGGGCGCGATCTTCGGCCTTTCCGCGGTGGCCGGTCCCCTGCTGGGTGGCTTCTTTGTTGACCACCTGACCTGGGAATGGGCCTTCTACATCAACATCCCCATCGGCATCGCCGCGTTTGCCATTGCCTGGTTCACGCTGACGCTGCCCAACAAGAAGGCCGAAAAGCGGATCGACATCCTGGGCGTTGTGCTGCTCTCTGCTGCCACTACCTGCCTGATCTTCTTCACCGACTTCGGCGGCAAGAAGGACGAAGGCTGGGATTCGCCACTCACCTGGGCCTTCGGGGCCGGCTTGGTCCTGTCCGCCGCTGCCTTCGTGATGGTGGAGCGGCGCGCCGAGGACCCCATCATCCCCCTCAGCCTGTTCCGCAACCGGATCTTCGTCAACGCCACGGCCATCGGCTTAACGCTCGGCCTGGGCATGTTCTCCGCGATCGCCTTCGTCCCCACGTTCCTGCAGATGTCCTCGGGCACCTCCGCGGCCGAGTCCGGCCTGCTGATGCTGCCCATGATGGCGGGCCTGATGGGAACCTCCATCTATTCGGGCATCCGGATCTCCAAAACCGGCAAGTACAAGATGTACCCCATCCTGGGCGCCGCCTTCACGATGGTTGCCATGCTCTGGATGACCACCCTCGCCGCCAGTACCCCCATCTGGGTCATCTGTGTCCAGCTGTTCCTCTTCGGCGCCGGCCTGGGCCTGATCATGCAGGTGGTGGTCCTGGTGGTGCAGAACTCCGTCCCGGCCGACCAGATCGGCACCGCCACCAGCACCAACAACTACTTCCGTGAGGTCGGCGCGGCCATGGGCGTGGCCATCTTCGGCTCGATCTTCACCAACCGGCTCTCCGAGTCCCTGACCCGCGCCTTTACCGGCGCCGGCGCGTCCGCCGAGCAGGCATCGCAGTCCACCAGCACCCTGGATCCGCAGGCGCTGAACCAGCTTCCGGAGCAGCTGCGCGATGCTATCGTCAACGCCTATGCCGGGTCGCTCGCCCCGGTGTTCTGGTACCTCATCCCGTTCATCGCCGTGGCGCTGCTCCTGGCGCTGACGCTGAAGCAGATCCCGCTCTCGGACACCGCCGGTATGGTGGCCCGCGGCGAAGCCGTCGGTGGTGAGGAGGCTGAGCGCCTCGCCGCCGGGCTGGCTGCCGCTGCTGCGGTCACGACGGAAGCCGCCGGGGTTCAGGACAGCGTCAAGGACGACGACGGCGAGCTGGTCTCCCAGCGCAACTGACCGCCGTCGTCGTCCGGACCGCCGCGAGGGTCGCCGCAATCCTGGGGGTTGCGGCGGCCCTGTTCTCCGCCCGGACCCTAGGCCGGGGGGTGTGCGGTCACGGTTCGAAATGGGCAGCTTCGGCCGGGGCGAGGGCACGATGGATGCTGGTGAGGTGCCCGGCCATGAGGTCGGGGAGTTCATCCAGGCCGAACCAGCCGACGGCGATCGATTCGTCATCATTCACCCGGGCCGTTCCCGAGACGTAGCGGCACAGGAACACCACATCCAGGAACTCGCAGACGTCGCCGTTTGGATAGGTGATGGGACCCACCGCGCCGACGGAGACAACGCGCTCCGGTTCGGCCACCACCGCCGTCTCCTCGAAAATCTCCCGCACCAGGCCGCTCGCCGGCTGCTCCCCCGGATCGAGCATTCCGCTGATCAGGGCCCACTGCCTGTTGTCCGCCCGCCGGGCCAGCAGGACGCGGCCGGCGTCATCAACCACCACGCCCCGGACGCCGGGGACCCAGAGGGGATCGTTGCCGATTTTCTTGCGGAGTTTCAGGACGTAGTCAGGCGCAGGCATTAAGCCAGCCTACCGAACTGCCTGCGCCCCAGGCTGGTCCGGCCTTTCAGGCGGGCAGCAGCATCGCCGCCGCGGCGCCGGCGAGCATAAATGGCCCGAACGGAATGGACGATTTCAGGGTCCCCCTGCGCGCGGCGAGCAAGGCAAGGGACCACAGGCCGCCCAGCAGGAACGCCAGGAAGGTACCGGCAAACAGGTGGCCCCAGCCAAGATAGCCAAGATACATGCCCAGGACTCCGGCCAGTTTCACGTCGCCGAATCCCATCCCCGGCGGGTACACAAACCGGAGCAGGAAGTAGAAAAGCCACAGGATGGCCCCACCGGCCAGGATCCGGAGGGCCGGCACCGCCATCAGGCCGGCCAGCGAACCACCAGTACTTTGGACCGCGCCGATTCCCGCCCCGGCAAAAACTGCCGCCGCGAGCAGGAGTGCACCGGCCACGGCGTAAGACGGGAAGACGATACGGTTGGGCAGGAGGTGATGCCGGACGTCGATAACGGTGAGCCTGACAGCCATCACCACGAAGTAGGCACAAGCAGCAAGCACCAGCCAAAAGGCCGGCGGAGTGTGCTGCCATAGTTCGCCCAGTCGTTGGATCACCCTCGGATGCTACTGGATTTCCGCTGGCCCCTGCAGCGCCCGCGCGTAAACTGTGGATATGGCGACCTGGGACTCCCGTCACCGGACGACTCCGGACAGCAGTTCAGCCGCCGCGGATCCGGCCATGTTCCGAAATCTTTGCAGGTCCTCCCCCTGGAAGTGGCAGTCCCTGCGCTTTGAATACTGGGATGAGCCCTTCGCCGAGGCACCCAGCCCGGCAGCACCCCTGGTGCGGGCATGGCTGCGCCGCCCGGGCGCACTCCGGCTCGAAACCGAGGACGGACTTGTCCTGCACAGCACCACCGGAATCAACGATTCCAAGGACGGCTTGTACGTCAGTGCCACCCGGAAGTCCTGGCTCCTCCCGCCGCATCTGGTCACGCCCGTCTACGACGGCCAGGGCCTCGTGCGCCGCCGGCCGGAAGCAGCCTACGGCGAGCCGGGATTCGGAAACGGACGGTTTTCCGCGGCCCTGGACCCGGTGGAACTGGCCGGCAACGCCCCGGTGCCCATCGAATTCCCCGGCAGCAATACCGTGGAAGTGCACGGGGTCAGCCAGCGGGAGCATGAGGGCCGTCCGGTCCTGGAAGCAGTGGTGGCCCCCACCCCCACTTACCATCCCGCGCATCCCGCGGCGCCGTTGTGCCTGCCGGGAAAGTCACGGATCCGGGTGGACCTGGGCACGGGTGTGTGCGTGGCAAGCCAATCGCTGGAACCCGGGGCGGAAGAACACGGGCATTGGCTGCGCATCATCGCCGTCGACGAGTACATGCTCGACGATCTCTTCCTGGCCCAGTCCATGAACCTCACCGATGTCCGGCGGCATATCAGTTGGGACATCCCGGCCTGAGCGTGACAGATCCGTCGTCGCCGATCCGCTAGGCTTCGCGGATGACTACCCCAAGCTCCATCTGGCCGCTGTTCGAGCTAAAGCTGACCACGCCGCGGCTGGAGCTGCGCCCCATCCTGGATGAGGACATCGCGCCGGCAGTGGAAGCCGCCCACAGCGGGATCCACGACGCAGGCAGGAACCCGTTCAGCACCCCCTGGACAGAGTTGCCGGAGGAGGAGTTGGGCCCCAAGATGGCCCGCTGGTACTGGCGGTGCCGCGCCGAATGCACCCCGGAATCGTGGACACTGCTCCTCGGCATCTGGCACGAAGGCCGATTCATCGGCTGCCAGGACGTCGGGGCCAAGGACTTCGCCGCCCTCAGGACAGTCAGCACCGGATCGTGGCTGAAGCAGTCCGTACAGGGCCGCGGCTTCGGCAAGGAGATGCGCAGCGCCGTCGCACTCTGGGCCTTTGACTGGCTGGGCGCCGAAGTCGCAGAATCCGAGGCCGCCGCCTGGAACGAAGCCTCCCTCGGCGTCTCCCGCTCCCTCGGCTACGAACTCAACGGCACCACCCGGAAAGCCTGGGGCACCAAGGCAGAAACAGTCCAGCACGTCCGCCTCACCCCGCAGACATTCAAACGCCCCGACTGGACCCTGGAGGTTCAGGGCCACGAAGCCGCGGCGGCGTTCCTGAAGATCACCTGAGTGCCTCACTGTTGCCGGGTTCGTCCGCCCCCAGCACTTCGCCGTCGCTGGGGTGTGCGTCCGTGGCTAGGTTCGTCGGGCCACGGTCCTTCTCCGTCGCTTAGACACGACGCATAGGGCCGCCTTCGGTCGCTGAGCGACCTCCAGCGGCCGATGCTTCGCGATGCGCTCCTACGAGAAGGCCCGTAACCCGCCTTGTGCCTGTTGGCGCCCAAGGCGCGCCTAGGCACGCGGCCGGTCCGAGTGCTTCGTGTAGGAGCGCATCGCCGACCATAGCGGCGTGCAGGTCGCCCAGCGACCGTAGCGGCGCGCCGGGAGGTGTCTAAGCGACGGCGAAGGACTCGGACCGGACGAAGCCAAACACGGACACGCTCTAAGGCCGTGGCCCGGCTAAGGACCTCGCCCGCAGAACCTGGCATGGGCACGCACAAGGGCCGTGGCCCGGCGAACCTGGCCACGGCCCCTTGCCCAGGTGACTTAGCCTTCGAGGAGTTCTGTTACCAGGGCTGCGATGGGTGAGCGCTCTGAGCGGGTCAGGGTGATGTGGCCGAAGAGCGGGTGTCCTTTCAGGGTTTCGACGACGGCGGCGATTCCGTCGTGGCGTCCGACGCGGAGGTTGTCGCGCTGGGCGACGTCGTGGGTGAGGACGATCTTCGAGTTCTGGCCGATGCGGCTCATGACCGTGAGCAGGACATTCTTTTCAAGCGACTGGGCCTCGTCCACGATCACAAAAGCATCGTGGAGCGAGCGGCCGCGGATGTGGGTGAGGGGCATGACCTCAAGCATGCCGCGGTCCATGACCTCCTCCACCACCTCCTGGCTCACCAGTGCGCCGAGGGTGTCAAAAACAGCCTGCGCCCAAGGGTTCATTTTTTCGGACTCGGAACCGGGGAGGTAGCCGAGCTCCTGTCCGCCCACCGCGTAGAGCGGCCGGAACACGATCACCTTGCGGTGCTCGCGGCGCTCCAGCACCGCCTCCAGGCCGGCGCACAGGGCAAGCGCCGACTTGCCGGTTCCGGCCCGGCCGCCGATGGACACGATCCCGACGGCGGGATCCATCAGCATGTCGATGGCCAGCCGCTGTTCCGCGGACCGTCCGTGCAGGCCGAAAACGTCGCGGTCACCTTTCACCAGGCGGACCTGCTTGTCGGGGCCGACACGGCCGAGGGCCGAGCCCCGGTTGGACAGGAGGACCAGTCCGGTGTTGACCGGCAGCTCAGCGGCCGCCGGGATAAAGACGGGCTCGTGCCCGTAGAGCGTGTTGATTTCCTGTTCGCCGGCTTCCACCTCGGCCACCCCGGTCCAGCCTGAGTCCTTTACCAGCTCGTTGCGGTACTCGTCGGCGGTGAGCCCCATCGCCGAGGCTTTGACGCGCATCGGCAGGTCCTTGGACACAACGGTGACGTTCCGGCCTTCATTCGCTAGATTCTTCGCGACGGCGAGGATGCGGCTGTCGTTGTCTCCGCTGCGGAAACCCAGCGGAAGCACCTCTGAGGAAATGTGGTTCAGTTCCACCTCGAGGGTGCCGCCGTCGTCACCGATGGGAATGGGCCGGTTCAGGCCGCCGTGTTTGATCCGCAGGTCGTCGAGGAGCCGCAGTGCCTTCCGGGCGAAGTAGCCCAGTTCGGGATCGTGCCGCTTGGCCTCAAGCTCGGTGATGACCACAACCGGCACGATGACCTCATGTTCGGCAAAGCGGAGCAACGCACGGGGGTCGGAGAGCAGGACGGAGGTGTCGATCACAAAGGTGTGGATGGTGGCTTCCCTTCCAGAAACAGCAAAACCGGCCGCAGCGTCTTCCGCTGCACCGGTTTCCAAGGTGGCTCGCATGGCGCGAGAGGTAGCTTTCTCTCCCTGGTCTGAAAGGACCGCGGGCAGTTGTTCAGAAGTAGCCACATCGACTCCAGCCCCGGGCGCAAGCCCGGATGTGTTAGTGGTGAGCCGGCTCGGCCATGAGGCCGGGTCCGGCCTCCCATACAACCGGCGCGATGTCTCGCTCCATGTACTGGCCTCCCCGATCAGCCGGCGGTTTTGCCTGCTGATGGATATAACGTAAATCCATCCGAAGTAATTTCCGCAACCATTACGCGGCGATTCCTGTTGCTGATGCGTGAACACCCGGTAAACCGGGCGGGTCAGGCTCCGAAGCGCCGCTGCCTGCCGGCGTAATCACGGAGGGCACGCAGGAAATCCACCTTGCGGAAGGCGGGCCACAACGCCTCGCAGAAATAGAACTCGCTGTAGGCGCTCTGCCACATCAGGAACCCGGAGAGGCGCTGCTCGCCGGAGGTGCGGATCACCAGGTCCGGATCGGGCTGGCCGCGCGTGTAGAGGAACCGGGAGATGTCGTCCACGCAAAGTTCGTCTGCCAGCTTGCTGATGTCCTTGCCCTGCGCCACGGCGTCGTGCAGCAGTTCGCGTACCGCATCAACAATCTCCCGGCGGCCGCCATACCCCACGGCCACGTTGACATGGATTTTTTCCCGGACCGGGGTGCGCGAGGTCAGCTTGTTAAGCCGCTGGCCCAGGTAGTCCGGCAACAGCTCAGGGGCACCCATGGCCTGCACGGAAATGTTGGCGTCCTCGTCCAGCCGGTCCAGGGTGTTGGCGATAATGCCCATCAGCAGGTCAAGCTCTTCACTGGACCTGCTCATGTTGTCCGTGGAAAGCATGTACAGCGTGACCACCTTGATCCCGAGCTCCTGGCACCAGCCAAGGAACTCGTGGATTTTGTCCGCGCCCGCCTGGTGGCCCTGGCTGGTGGGGGCATTGAACTGTTTGGCCCAGCGCCGGTTGCCGTCCACCATCACGCCGATGTGCCGGGGAATGCGGTCGCGGGACAGGTCCTTGAGCAGCCTTCGCTCATAAAAGCCGTAGAGGAACCCGGGCAACTCCACGCGCTCTCTCACCTGACTTCCTTGCTGTACGTTCCGCTTTGCACATCCTAGGCTACCGTCCGCAGCGGCACTGGCGGTGCTGGCGGTGCTGGCCGGACCGGAATCGCATGCACCTCCATTGCTACTCGCAGGTAACTTACTGAGGCGTAAGTTATTCTGGAGCAATGAACAGCGACACCCCGGACGCTCCCCGGACGCCGCAACAGAACGGCAAGACAAGCGCCGGAAACAGCCCCGCAACGAACGCTGCGGACGAGGCCGCAGTCCGGTTGGCCGAGCTCCTGATGATCAAGCCCAAGTGGCGCGGCTGGATCCATACAGTGACCGCTCCGCTGGCCCTGGTGGCCGGCATCGTCCTCGTGGCGCTGGCCCCGACGATGGACCGCAAGGTCACCTCATCAGTCTTTGCCGCCACGGGGGTGCTGCTGTTCGGCATCAGCGCCGTTTACCATCGCGGCAACTGGTCCCCGAAGGTGAAGATGGTCCTCAAACGGCTGGACCACACCAACATCATGCTGGTGATCGCAGGGACCTACACGCCACTGGCCTGGACCCTCCTGGAAAGGCCCCAGGCCGTCCTGCTCCTCTGGGTCATCTGGTCCGGCGCCGTACTGGGCGTGCTGTTCCGGCTGCTGTGGACGGATGCGCCGCGCTGGCTCTATGTTCCGATCTACATCGCCCTGGGTTGCGGATCGCTGTTCTATCTTCCGCAGTTCTTCCAGGCGAACATTCCTGCCGCCGTCCTCATCTGCGTGGGCGGGGCGCTCTACATCACCGGGGCGGTCTTTTACGCGCTGAAGAAGCCGAACTTCAGCTACCACCACTTTGGCTTCCACGAACTGTTCCATGCGCTGACCGTGGTTGCCTTCGCCGCGCACTTCGCGGCAATAACCCTGGCCGTGCTCAGCTAGCCAGTTACTGGCGGCGGCTGCCGGGACCCGCGTCCGCGCCGCCGTCGGCCGGTCCCTGGAAGGAATCGCCGGCCTCTGGATCTGCCGCAGGCCCCGCCACGGCAGATCCCGCCTCGGCAGCCTCTGCCGCTTCGATGTCAGCTGCCGAAGCAGCCGCAATGCGCTCTTCCTCCACCTGCGCGCGGTAGCGGACGCGCCGGATCCGCCGGACCATGTCCACAATGAGCAATGCCGTGGCCACCACAAAAAATGCCGTCATAATAAAGCCCAGGAGCCCTGGCGTGACCTGGTCCTGCGTAATTCCCTCGCGCAGTGACGGCGTGGGCTGGGGCGTGGGGGTGGTGGCCAGGCTGAGGAGCAGACGTTGCACGTTGAATACCTTCTATGGAACGGGTGTCAGCAGGCAGCAGATACAGCAGCCCTGGTCCGGGCACTTCTTCTACGCGGCATAGAAATTGCCTGCCGGTTCTATCTTAGCCCCGCGAACAGGTCCTTCTCCGGCAGCTCAGACTGCACCCGGGAGCTGATCAGCGAATAGTCCTCCCACGGCCACGCCCGGCGCTGCATCTCCGGGGAGACAGCGAAGAAGAACCCCAGCGGGTCCACCTGTGTCCTGTGCGCCCGCAAGGCGTCGTCGCGCACTTCAAAGAAGTCGCCGCAGTCCACCTGGGTGGTGGTGGGGTGGGGGGCCGGCGGCGGAGTGTGGCCTTCGGCGTCGGACTCCAGCCACGCGGCGAGCCGCTCCGCGTACGGCGATTGAAGGCCGGCCTCCTCCAGGGCGAAATGAAGGGCACGGAAACGCTCGGGGCTGAAGGCCCGGTCGTAGTACAGCTTCCCCGGCTCCCACGGTTCGCCCGCCTCCGGGTAGCGCGTCGGATCACCCGCGGCGTCGAAGGCTTCAACGGCCACGCGGTGGGCCATGATGTGGTCCGGGTGGGGGTAACCGCCGTTTTCGTCGTAGCTCAGGATCACATGCGGCTTGAAGGACCGGACCAGGCGTACCAGCGGGGCAGCAGCGTGATGCAGCGGCAGCGTGGCGAAAGATCCCGCCGGCAAGGGCGGCAGCGGATCGCCCTCGGGCAGGCCCGAGTCCACAAAGCCCAGCCACCGCTGCTTGATGCCCAGGATCGCGGCGGCCCGCTCCATTTCCAAGCGCCGCGCACCGGCCATGTCCCGCTTGGGGTGCGGCTCCCCTTCCACTGCCGGGTTCTGGATGTCCCCGCGTGACCCGTCAGTGCAGGTGGCCACCATGACTTCCACGCCTGAGGCAGCGTACTTCGCCATGGTGGCAGCACCCTTGCTGGACTCGTCATCCGGGTGGGCATGGACGGCGAGCAGCCGGAGCGGGCCGTGCTCCCACTTCGGGGTGTTGCTGGACGCTGTCATCGAAGGACTGCTCCTCTATTCTTAGTTGCGGCTTATGGCTGCTGTTCGTATCGCTGAGCGGGGCCGCTAAACCGGCGCTCCGCCGGACGGGAAGGCCCCCGCGGATGGGCACTAAACTGGTCTGGTGACTTCCCCGGACCAGCCGGCCCCATCCGAGCCCGCGAACACTAGCCTAGCCAATCGTTATGGCGCCCAAAAGCGCAGGCTCTCCCCTGCTTCAAAGCGGGCCATCGGCGGTGCTGCACTGGCCGCAGGGATCGGATTCATGGCCTGGGTCTCCACATCGAACTCCCTCACCACCGTGAGCTTCAAAGACATCGGCTATGCCACCGCGGACGCCACGCTGGCCGAGGTGGACTTCCAGGTCACAAGGGAGCCGGGAACGGCCGTCCAGTGCGCCATCAAGGCGCTGGACTCCAAGTTCGCCGTCGTGGGCTGGAAAGTCGTTGACATCCCGCCGTCAGAGGCTGAGGAAACAGCCGACGGCGGCCGGACCGTTTCGCAACGGGTTCCGGTCCGTACAGAGTCCCTTTCCGTCTCCGGCGTGGTGGACAGCTGCTGGATTCCGGGCAACCCGGGCTGAAAGATGTGATCCGCGCCGCTCCCAGGTTCGGTTAAACCCACGGGATTGACTACAATGGAGCAATACCTTTACCCCGCTGAGCTGGTTACTGTTCCACAAGTGGCCACCGTGGCGGGGTCTTTTGCATGTAGGACCATTAGAGGAGAAGTCCGTGTCTACCACCAACAGCGCAGCTGCAGCCTGGCTTACCCAGGAAGCTTTTGACCGCCTGAAGGCAGAGCTGGACCACCTTTCCGGCCCTGGCCGGGCAGAGATCGTCCAGAAGATTGAAGCAGCCCGGCAGGAGGGTGACCTGAAGGAAAACGGCGGCTACCACGCCGCCAAGGAGGAACAGGGCAAGATCGAAGCCCGTATCCGCCAGCTGACGGTGCTGCTCCGCGATGCCCACGTGGGTGAGGCTCCGGCCGATGACGGAATCGTGGAGCCCGGCATGATCGTGGTTGCCAGGATCGCCGGTGACGAAGAAACCTTCCTGCTCGGCTCCCGTGAAATCGCCGGCGATTCCGATATCGACGTCTTCAGCGAAAAGTCACCGCTGGGCGCTGCCATCCTTGGCCACAAGGAAGGCGAGACGCTCAGCTACACGGCGCCCAACGGCAAGGACATCAAAGTAGAGATCCTTTCCGCCAAGCCGTACGCCGGATAGCGGCAAGAACAGACAAAAGCGCCGGCCGCCCCGAGGGGCGGCCGGCGCTTTTGCTTTGGGTTCAGAACTGTCCGGGGATATCGACGGCGGTCAGAAGTCGTTGCCCGCCCCGGCCCCGCGGGGGCGAAGGAGCAGCGCCGCCACCACTCCCCCGGCAGCACCTCCGAGGTGGGCCTGCCAGGAGACGTAGTTGGTAACAAACGGCAGTACACCCAGCAGGATGCTCCCGTAGCCCATGAACAGCACAACTGCCAGGAGGATCTGGCGCCAGCTGCGGTTGAAAAACCCGCGGACCAGCAGGAAGGCGAACAGTCCGAAAACGAGGCCCGAGGAACCCACGGTGATTCCGGCGGTTCCGATCAGCCAGACTGTCAGTCCCGATCCGAGCCAGCTGAAGGCCAGGGCCGTCAGGAAGACCCGCAGTCCGGACAGGAAGACCAGGAAGCCGAAAATTATCAGCGGCAGGCTGTTGGACAACAGATGGTTCAGGTTGGCGTGCAGGAGCGGGAAGGTGAAGATGTCCAGCAGCCCGTCGGCGCTCCGGGGCCGCAGCCCGAACGTCCGGTTGAGCGAGCGCAGCATCAGCGCATTGAACAGTTCGATGGCAAAGAGGAGCGCCACAAAGCTGCCCAGCACCAGCAGCCCGCCTTTTGCCCGGGCGGCAATGGTGCGCCGGTCTCCGAAACCCCTGTTGTCCGTCAGTCCGGCCATCAGGCCTCCTAGTGCACCACGATGGGCTGGAAACCCTCGGCCCGGAGCGCGCTGAGCACCTGCTCGCCGTGCTCGTGGCCCTTGGTTTCCAGGTTGACGGTGATGGAGACATCCCCCATGCTGATTGACCCGCCCACGCGTGTGTGGTCCAGGCCGGTGACGTTCGCGTCGTTCTCGGCGATGATCCTGGCGATGGTGGCCAGCGAACCCGGGCGGTCGTCGAGCATCATGCGGACAGTCATGTAGCGGCCCGCGGCGGAGAGGCCGCGCTGGATGACCTTCAGCATCAGCATGGGGTCGATGTTGCCGCCCGAGAGGACCACTGCGGTGGTTCCGGGATTTTCGATCTTGCCGTCCATGAGGGCGGCCACACCTACGGCACCGGCCGGCTCAACCACCATCTTCGCCCGCTCGAGCAGGAAAATCAGGGCGCGTGCCAGGGAGTCCTCGCTGACCGTCACCACATCGTCCACCAACTCACGGATGATGCTGAAGGGCAGCTGGCCGGGCCGGCCCACGGCAATGCCGTCGGCCATGGTGGATACCTTTTTCAGGGGCACCAGTGCATCAGCAGCGAGTGAGGGCGGGTAGGCTGCGGCGTTCTCCGCCTGCACGCCGATGATGCGGATTTCCCGGCCCAGTTCCTTGGCGCGTGCTTTGATGGCGACGGCGACACCGGCCAGGAGTCCCCCGCCGCCGACGCCCATGAGGACGGTGTCCACGTTCGGCACCTGCTCCAATATTTCCAGTCCCAGTGTTCCCTGCCCGGCAACAACGTCCACGTTGTCGAACGGGTGGACAAAGACTGTGCCGGTCTCGTTGCTGTAGCGCTGGGCTTCAGCCAGCGCCTCGTCCACATTGTGTCCGTGCAGGATGACCTCCGCACCATGGCTGCGGGTGGCGGCGAGCTTGGGCAGGGCCACCCCGAGCGGCATGTAGATGCGGGCTTTGATCCCCAGGCTCTTGGCGGCCACTGCGACGCCTTGGGCGTGGTTGCCTGCAGAAGCGGCCACCACGCCGCGCTTCTTTTCTTCCGGCGACAGGCGGGCCATCCGGACGTAGGCGCCGCGGACCTTGAACGAGCCTGCGCGCTGCAGGTTCTCGCACTTGAAGTAGACGTCTCCGCCCACGAGCTTGCCCAGTGCGCGTGATGATTCCACCGGGGTCCGCGCAATAATCCCGTCAAGCAACTTCTGCGCCTCCAGGACATCGTCCAGCGTGACGGGAAGGGTTTCAAGGATGTTCACGGACTAATCTCCTCTGGATTTCGGCCCCGGCGCCGCTTCGTTGGTACGGACACCGGGATGTTCTGCGTTTGTGCCGGCCGCGGCGTCGTTGCCGTGCCTGAGGGCATCCGGCGGATCAACAAGCGTAATGGTGTTGTCCGCGCCGACGCCGGCCGTAACGGAGCCGCCAGGCGCTGCCAGCACCTGTTCATGTTCCCACGTTCTGGCGGCGATGTAGCGAATGGCCGAATTTGCGACGGCGAGGATGGGCACCGAGAACAGCGCGCCGGGGATCCCGGCCAGGTAGGAGCCGGCCGCAACGGAAAGGATCACCGCCACCGGGTGGAGGGAAACGGCTTTGCCCATGACCAGCGGCTGGAGGATGTGGCCTTCCAGTTGCTGGACCAGCAGCACTATGGCCAGCATGATCAGTGCGTTGACGGGGCCGTTGGCAACAAGAGCCAGCAGCACAGCAATGATGCCGGTCAGCAGTGCCCCGACTACCGGGATAAAGGAACCCAGGAACACCAGCACACCCAGCGGAAGCGCCAGGGGAACGCCGATGATGGCGGCGCCAACACCAATGCCCACGGCGTCCACCATTGCGACGAACATCTGGATGCGGGCGTAACTGACCATCGAGGACCAGCCCTTGCGGCCTGCGCCGAACGCCGCGGCCCGGGCCTTTCGAGGCAGTAGCCGGACCAGGAACGCCCAGATGCGGTCGCCTTCGAGGAGGAAGAAAATCAGGATAAACAGCGCCAGGAGCATTCCCGCGGCAAAGTGGCCGGCGGTGCTGCCAAAGGACAGGGCCCCGCTGAGGATGCTGCTGCTGTTGTTCTGCAGCGCATCGGTGGCTTCCTTGACGTACTGGTCGATCTGCGCGGCGGTCAGGTGCAGCGGCCCGGCTGAAAGCCAGTCCTGGACCTGCTTCACGCCTTCCAGTGCCTGGGACCAGAGCTCGCCGAATCCGATGAGCAGTTGCCTGCCGACCAATGCCAGCGATCCGGCGATCAGTCCGATAAATCCGAGGACTGTTGCGGCCACTGCCAGGCCGCCGGGAAGTCCCCGGCGCCGCAGCCACGAGGTCACGGGGCTGAGGAGGCCGGCGAGGAGCGCGGCGACCATCACCGGGATGATCAGGAAACTTACCTGGCGCAGCAGCCAGACCAGCGCGCCGCACACCAGGAGGATGAGTCCGAGCCGCCAGGCCCAGGACGCAGCGATGCGCACCCCGTACGGAATGTCCTTATCCAGTTCACGGTCCGTCAGGACCCGCAGCGGCGGACCTGTCTGGGCCAGTGGCGCGGCGGGTTGCCGTACTGGCGGTTGAGGGTCGGGCGTAACGGGATCCTCGGCTGGCGTCATAGCCTTATACTTCCGCAGCCGTGGCCGAATGGGAAACTGCTACCCCGCGGCGCCCGGGCTGTAGTCGATTCCCCACGACAGGGTGAAGGATTCCCCGGGCGGCAGCCAGCGGAGGCCGTGCCCGGAGTTGAAGGCATTCGCCGGCCCCGTCATGGGTTCAACTGCCACCGCACGGTTCCGGCCGGGGTACTGCGTACTCACATAGACGTGCACGAACTGGCAGGATTCGTCCTGCCAGAGGCTGACCTGACTGCCGTCACGCGCCGCCAGGGTGTGGCGCGCCTTGCCCCCTTCGAACTGCAGGCCGGCCAAGGCAACGTCCACGCTCAGCGGCGCAACGTGCAGCCCGGCCCGGAAGTCCGTATCCCCCTGGACCGGGGCACCGCTGCGCGGGATCAGGCGCTCATCGGCGAGCAGTTGAGTGTCAGCGGAAACCGTCAGCACCAGATCTTCGACAGGCGTGTCACCAAGCCGGAGGTACGGGTGGGCTCCGAGGACAAACGGCGCCGGGGACTTCGCGTCATTAACGAGCGTCTGGCGGACAACAAGCCCAAGGTCTTCCGCGAGGAGGTACTGCACCCGGTGGCGCGCCAGGAAAGGGTAGCCGTGCTGGGGAAAGATGGTGGCCTCAAGCGTGACCGAGTGCTGCGACTCGTCGACCAGCGCATAGGAGGCGTTCCGGAGGAGGCCGTGGCTGGCGTTGTTCCGGGCCACCTCGGTAATGTCCAGCTGCTGCTTCCTGCCGTCCAGGAACCACTGTCCGTCTTCAACCCTGTTGGCCCAGGGAGCCAGGGTTATGCCGCAGCCGCCAGGCGGAATCTGGTCATCGTCGTAGGTCTCCGTCAGCTGCACTCCTCCCCTGCTGTACAGGCGGAGCCCGGCAGCCAGCTCGGTGACAACAGCGAGGGCATCCCCGCGGCGGAGCTCATACTGCCGGCCCGTGGCATACGCCCGGTAGCCTGAAGAAACGCTGGTTTCAAGGGATGAATCGGAACTCATGAGCAATACCGTACAGCCCCACTCCTGTCCCTGCACTCCAGCCGGGTGTTACTTTTTGTTTGTTTCTATTCTCTTTTGAGCGGGGTGTGGCAGAATATTGTTAAGTTGCTGCACCACCAAAGGACGGATTCATGACGGGAATCACCAGTACCAGGCTCTCCGACGGTAGGGAATTGATCTACTTCGACGACGCCCACGCCCCGAAGACGCGCACGGCGGAGACCACCACGGACCACCGCGGCCTGCCGGCGCGCGGGGAACCGGGAGAAGCCCGTTTTGATGCCCTGACCGGTGAGTGGGTTGCTGTTGCTGCGCATCGGCAGAGCCGCACGCACCTGCCGCCGGCGGACCAGTGCCCCATTTGCCCCACCACCGCCAGCAACCCTTCGGAGATTCCCGCTGACGACTACGACGTGGTGGTGTTCGAGAACCGCTTCCCGTCGCTGGGCCCGGCCCTCGGGACGGTCCCGGCGGAAGCTGCCTGGGGGACAACGGTGCCCGCTTATGGGCGCTGTGAGGTGGTGGCCTTCACGCCTGCCCACACTGGGTCCTTCAGTGGACTGACAGAGGCTCGTTCCCGCACCGTCATCGAGGCATGGGCACAGCGCAGCGAGGCCCTGAGCGCGCTGCCGGGCATCAAGCAGGTGTTTCCGTTTGAAAACCGCGGTGCGGATATCGGCGTGACACTGCACCACCCGCACGGCCAGATTTATGCGTACCCGTATGTGACCCCGCGGGCCGGAGTCCTCGGTGCGGCGGCCCGCAAGTTCTACGATGCCGCGGACGGCAGGGAAACGCTTACGGGCTCGCTGCTTCGCTCCGAACGCGAGGACGGCAGCCGGATGGTCCTGGAGGGCGGGAACTTCAGCGCCTATGTCCCTTTCGCTGCCCGCTGGCCCCTCGAAATCCACCTGGTTCCCCACCGCCAGGTCCCGGACCTGGCGGCGCTCGGCGGGGAGGAAAAGGACGAACTGGCACACATCTACCTGGACCTGCTCAAACGCCTGGACGCCCTCTACCCCACCCCCACGCCGTACATCTCGGCGTGGCACCAGGCACCCCTGGACCCACTGCTGCGCCCCGCAAGCTACCTGCACCTGCAGCTGACCTCGCCGCGCCGGGCTGCCGACAAGCTGAAGTTCCTCGCCGGGTCGGAGGCCGCCATGGGTGCCTTCATCAATGACACCACCCCGGAAAGTGTGGCCGAGCGGCTGCGGAACGTCACCGTTCCGGCCTCCACCCCATCCCCCGCTGCCCTTGAGGCAGCCCTTCCTGAAGGAGCCACCGCGTGAGCGCCGTTCCCGATTCCTTTACCACCCCCGGACCGGCCGGTACCGAGGATCTCGCCGCCCGGTTCAGCCGGGAGTTCGGCGGCGTTCCTGCCGGGATCTGGCAGGCGCCGGGCCGGGTCAACCTGATCGGCGAGCACACCGACTACAACGAGGGATTTGTGCTGCCGTTCGCCATTGACCGGACGGCCCGGGTGGCCGTAGGGGTCCGGGGCGATTCCACGGTGCGGCTGCTTTCTACCTACGGGGACCAGGGCGTAGTGACCACTTCGCTGGATTCCCTGGAGCCGGGCTCGGCCAAAGGCTGGACTAAGTACCCCTTGGGAGTCATGTGGGCACTGCGCCAGCGGGGTATCGATGTTCCCGGCATTGACCTGCTGCTGGAATCAAATGTTCCACTCGGGGCAGGGCTCTCCTCGTCGCACGCCATCGAGTGCGCGGTCATCTCGGCACTGAACGAACTGACGGGCGCGGAGCTGAAGGCGGAGGACATGGTCCTGGCCACGCAGCAGGCTGAGAACGACTTCGTGGGGGCGCCCACCGGAATTATGGACCAGTCAGCATCGTTGCGCGGTTCAAAAGGCCACGCCGTATTCCTGGACTGCCGGAACCAGGATGTCAGCCTGGTTCCCTTCGAAACGGAACCGGCGGACCTGGTGATGCTGGTGATCGACACCAAGGTCTCGCACTCCCATGCCGACGGCGGTTACGCGTCCCGGCGTGCCTCGTGTGAACTGGGCGCCGAGGTCCTCGGAGTCAAGGCCCTGCGGGACGTCCAGGTGGGTGACCTTGAGGAGGCCGCCGGCCTCCTGGACGAAGTGACGTTCCGCCGGGTCCGCCATGTGGTCACAGAGAACGACCGGGTCCTCCAGACCGTGGAATACCTCGCGGCCGAAGGGCCTGCCTCGATCGGCGCCCTGTTGGACGCAAGCCACGTCTCGATGCGCGACGACTTTGAAATTTCCTGCCCGGAACTGGATCTTGCCGTGGACACGTCCCGCGCCAATGGTGCCATCGGCGCCCGCATGACCGGTGGCGGTTTCGGTGGCGCCGCCATCGCCCTCACGCCCGTCAGCGCCGAGCAAAAGGTGCGTGACGCCGTCGTCAAAGCTTTTGCCGGTGCCGGTTTCACCGCACCGGACATCTTCACGGTGACGCCGGCCGCCGGCGCCATGCGGATCGCTTAGATCGCCAAACGACTGTGGGCCCCACCTTCCGGTGGGGCCCACAGTCGTTTTCGCAGTTGCCTGTTCGGCGTGCGACGGCGGTATGCCGCTGTGCGGTCAGTCGTCCCCGCGCAGGATGGCCAGCAGGCGGATGATTTCCACGTACAGCCAGACGAGGGTGACGGTGAGGCCGAAGGCGGCCGTCCAGGAGAACCGCTGCGGGGCTCCGCTGCGGACGCCGGCCTCAATGCTGGTGAAGTCCATGATCAGGGAGAACGCGGCCAGGCCGATGGCGAAGACGCCGATGAGGACGCCAACGATGCCGCTGCGCAGGCCGAACGGCTCCTGGGTTACTCCGGTAAGCATCATGACGAGGTTGACCAGGGAGAACAGGGCGTAGCCCGCGATCGCGATCATAAAGAAGCGCATGGCCTTGGGCGTGGCCCGGACCTTGCCGCTCTTGAATAGCAGCAGCGTCACTGCAAACACGGAGAGGGTACCTACCACTGCCTGCAGGCCGACGCCCGGGTACTGGGTGTCCAGGATGCGGGTCAGGCCGCCGAGGAAGAGGCCTTCCAGTCCGGCGTAGGCAAGGATGAGCGCCGGGGAGGGCTGCTTCTTAAACGTGTTGACCAGGGCCAGAACGAAGCCGCCCAGGGCACCGACAATCATCAGCAGCGAGGCGAGGCCCAGGCCGACGGTGAGCGTGACGGCCGCGCCTACGATGACGGCACCGAGGCAGAGTGCGGTCTTGACAATGACGTCGTCGAACGTCATCCGGCCGGTGTCCGCCGGGCCTGCTGCAGGCTGGTTGTACATCTGCTGCAGCTGTTCGTCGGTCATGGGCCGCTGCCCGTAGCCCTGCTGGCCGTAGGGAGCCTGGCCATACGGCTGTTGCCCGTAGGGCGCCTGGCCATACGGCTGCCGCCCGTAAGGCGCCTGCGGGACAGGCGGTGCCTGGGTGGCTCCACGGAAGCTCTTTCCGTTGAAGATCGGGTTGCCGCCAAGTGCCATTGCGGGATTCCTCCATTTGATGGGTGAGTTGTGAACTCCTAGGTTCACGCTACCAATTTTCACGTGGGGGCACCGCTAAAAGTTCCCGCTACTCCTGCGGTGCAACCCAACCGTGACCGGCGCGGCAGCTGCTCCCCCTAACCGACGCCCAGGTAGGCCTCCTTGACGGAAGGATTTGCCAGGAGCTCCTTGCCCGTCCCGCTATGCGTGATCTGCCCTGTCTCCAAAACGAATGCACGATGCGCTCCGGCAAGGGCCTGGTTTGCGTTCTGCTCCACCATCAGGACAGTGGTGCCCTGGTTGTTGATTTCCCTGATGATTTTGAAGATCTGGCGGATGAATTGCGGGGCCAGCCCCATGGAGGGTTCATCCAGCAGCAGTAGCTTGGGGCTTGACATCAATGCCCTGCCGATGGCCAGCATCTGCTGCTCACCGCCGGACATGGTGCCGCCGAGCTGCTTTTCCCGCTCTTTCAACCGGGGGAACAGATCAAACACGCGGTCCAGGTCCTTGGAGACCCCGCTCCTGTCCTTCCGGCCGAACGTTCCCATGTCCAGGTTCTCCCTGACCGTCATGCCGGGAAAGATGCCGCGCCCTTCGGGGGCCTGCGAGATTCCCTGCACCACCCGGAGGTGGGCTTTCATTTTCGTGATGTCCTCACCGGCGAATTTGATCTTCCCGCCGGCACAGTTGAGCAGGCCGGAGATGGTCCGCATGGTGGTGGTCTTGCCGGCACCGTTGGCGCCAATGAGTGCCACCACCTCGCCTTCATTGACCGTAAAGGACATCTCCCGGATCGCCCGGATCCGTCCGTAGTAGACCGAAACACCTTCGACTTCAAGCAAGGTCATCTTCAGGCTCTCCCAAGTAAGCCGCAATCACTCGCGGGTCTTCGCGGATTTCGTGCGGCAATCCGTCAGCGATTTTCTTGCCGAATTCCAGGACAACGATCCGGTCCGTCACTCCCATGACCAACTTCATGTCATGTTCAATCAGGAGAACTGTATATCCCTCGTCCCTGATGGTCCGGATGAGCGCCATCAGTTCTTCTTTTTCCGCCGGGTTGAACCCTGCTGCCGGTTCGTCCAGGCACAACACCTTCGGATCCGTGGCCAGCGCCCTCGCGATTTCGAGCCTGCGCTGGTAACCGTATGGCAGGTGGCGGGAGAGGAAGTGGGCGTGGTCAGCAATGCCGACGAAGTCCAGGAGCGCCATCCCCCGTTCGATGGCCGACTTTTCCTCCCTGATGTGGGTTGGCAGGCGCAGCAATGCTCCGCCAACACTGGTCCGGTGCCGGGCGTCCAGGCCCACCACCACGTTTTCCAGCGCCGTCATCTCACCGAACAGCCTGATGTTCTGGAAGGTCCGTGAGAGGCCCAGCCGTGTGATTTTGTGTTGCTTAAGGCCATTCAGGGCCTGTCCTTCAAGCAGCACCTTTCCGCTGGTGGGCTTATAGACACCCGTCATGGCATTGAAGCAGGTGGTCTTGCCGGCCCCATTCGGACCGATGAGTCCGAGGATCTCTCCTCGTTTGATGTTGAAGCTGATGTTATCCAGCGCCACCAGGCCACCGAACTTGATGGTCAGGTTCTGAACCTCAACAATGTTATCCCCCACCTCCACTGCGATGTCGCGGTCCGGGGCAACCTTCTCCGCCAGGTCCTGGTCCACCCCTGCCTCTGCCAGGGCCTCAATATCCATCCCTGGGGCTACGGCAACCGACGGGTCCACGTCAGCAGGTTCCGGGACTGCACTGGAACCGGTGGCCGCCTTTTCCGCGCTCATGCTTCCGCTCCTCTCTGGCCGCCCGTGGGTGTCCCGGTAGCGGAAGGCCCGCTACCGGGCGCCGTCGGCTCCTTGCCGTCCCTGCCGGAAGCCTTGTTAAAGGCGGTCCGGCCGTAGGCGAGCAGCCGCTGACGGGCCGGGAGCAGCCCCTGCGAGCGGAAGATCATGATGAGTACCAGTGCGATACCGAAGATCAGGTACTTGTACTCTGCGATGGCCGTGAACCTCAAGGGAATATAGCTCACCAGGGCCCCGCCCAGGATGGCGCCCACCTTGTTGCCCGCTCCGCCCAGCACAACGGCAGCCAGGAACAGGATGGATGTCGTGACATCGAATTTTTGGTTGTTGACGAACCCGACCTGGCCGGCAAACAGCGCGCCGGAAAGGCCGCCTACCGCAGCACCGATGGCGAAGGCCCAGACCTTGTATTTGAAGGTTGGCACGCCCATTATTTCAGCCGCGTCCTCGTCCTCCCGGATGGCAATCCAAGCCCGCCCCACCCGGCTGCGTTCGAGGTTGCCCACCAGGAGCGTAATGATGATGATGATGGTCAGGGTCAACCAGTACCAGGGCACACCGTTGGAATTGGAAAAGATGGGAGCCCCGTCCGCTGCCGTCCCTGGCGGGTGGCCCACGTTCTGGAAACCCACCTGGCCCTTCATCGCAGGAATGATCGTGGCAAGAATGCGCACAATTTCGCCGAACCCGAGGGTCACGATGGCAAGGTAGTCGCCGCGCAGCCGAAGCGTGGGCACGCCGAGCACCACGCCGAAAAACATTGTCACAGCCATGGCAACCGGAATGGTCCACAGGTACGGAATATGCAGGAAAGGCGAGTCAGGGCTGGTGAGCATTGCCGCACAGTAGGAACCCACAGCAAAGAAGGCCACATAACCCAGGTCCAGCAGGCCCGCGTACCCAACCACCACGTTGAGTCCAACAGCCACCAGCGCGAAGCGGGCCATGTCAAAGCAAGCCAAGGCAAAGTTATTGCCGGGCTCTGTGGTGATGATGGGCGGGTTCAACAAGGGCAACAAGTAGGCCAGCACCACAACAACGATCAGGAAGGCCCACTGTTGCTGGCGTGAGAGCGCATTCCAGCGCTCGGACAGCGCTCCGGGCTTGCGCCCGCCGCCACGTCTGGGGGTGACGCTTCTCCCCGGGCTGGTTTCGGCAGCCTCACGGTCCACGGCTGCCTGCTTCGCCGCGGCCGTTTGAAGAGGCGTGGGCCCGTCAGTCATGCTCATGCTTTGCTCCTTCCAAGGGAAGTACCCAGGATGCCTTGCGGTCTCAGCAGCAACACCAGGACCAGGACCACGAATGCCACAACATCAGTCCATTGCGAATTACCCAGCAGGATCTGTCCCCAGTTGCCGATCAGGCCCAGGAGCAGTCCGCCCAGGAGCGCGCCGCGGACGTTGCCGATGCCACCAAGCACCGCGGCAGCAAAGGCTTTGATCCCTAAGATGAATCCACCGCTGTACTGGACACCGGACGGAATTTTCATGACGTAGAACAAGGCGGCGGCTCCCGCCAACAGACCACCAATAACGAAGGTGGTAATAATGATCCGCTCTTTGTTCACGCCCATCAACGTCGCCGTATCCGGGTCCTGGGCCACCGCACGAATACCGCGGCCGGTGCGTGACTTGCTGATGAAGCGCTCAATGCCCACCATCATGATGACGGCAGCGATGATGATGAGCAGCTGCTGCGAATCCACGATCGTTCCGAAGACGTCGAAGATGGGTGTAGGCCGGAACATGGTCAGCGCAAGCTCGGGGCTCGGTCCACGCCAAAGGTAGATCAGGTACTGGATGGTGAAGGAAGCGCCGATTGCGGTGATCAGGAACACCAGTCGTGGGGCGTTGCGCTTCCGCAGCGGTTTATAGGCGATCCTTTCCAGCAGGAAGGCCGTCACCGCCGAGGCGGCCATCGCGACCACCAGCGCCAACAGAAGGTTGAGCACGATCGCCAAGATACCCAGGCGGGGAACGGAGGGTCCGAAGCCCAGGTTGCTGAGGGTGAAGAAAACGGCATAACAGCCAACGATGAATACTTCCGAGTGGGCGAAATTGATCAGGTTCAAGACGCCGTAGACCAGCGTGTAGCCCAGCGCGACGAGCGCGTAGATAGCTCCAAAGGTCAGGCCGTCAAACGTGGCACTCCAGAAGTTCTGCTGGAGAGACGGGATATCAAACGTTATCCAGTCATTTTCGATGGGGGGTAAATGGACAAGCAGGGGAAGCATGGGGAACATCCTGATCCAGTAGCATGCGGCCGCCGGGTCGGCGGTGATGGGTATGGTCTCTTTGTCGCCGAATCACGAAAAGGCTGTGGGGCCGCATCTGCTGGCCCCACAGCCGATTTCATGGAGTTGTTACTCGCCGATCGGGCCGACAGGAACGATCTTGGCGTTCTCGACCTTGTAGCCGTAGACCGTAGGCGCCTGGAGTTCTCCCTTGGCATCCCACTTGTAGTGTTTGCTCAGCCCGTCCTTGTCGTAGGACTTGACCCAGGCCAGCAGATCCGGCCGGGACTGCTTGCCCGCATCGATTCCGGAGAGGAGTACGGTTGCTGCATCGTAGCCCTCAATGGAGTATGTGCCAGGCGCAGCGCCCTTGGAAACTTCTTTGTAGGCTGAGGCGAAGTCAGGGATCAGCTCGCCCGGGATGCAGGGGCAGGTGAAGAAGGCGCCGTTGGAAGCGTCGCCCGCCTGCTTGATGAACTGATCGTCTTTGACACCGTCGGGAGCAACGAAGGTACCGGTGAAGCCCTTGCCGGAGAGTTGCTGGATGAACGGAGCGCCCTCAGCATAGTAGCCGGAGTAGAAAACAGCGTCCGCCTTGGCGTTGATGATCTTTGAGATAACCGCCGAGAAGTCCTTCTGCCCGGTGGTCACCTTATCCGAGCCAGCCAGGGCGTCCCCAAGTCCCTTGGTGGTTGACGTAGCGAGCCCGATGCCGTAGTCCGAGTCATCCTGGACCAGGTAGACCTTCTTGGCGCCCAGCTTTCCGGTCAGGAACTTGGCTGCGGCCGGCCCCTGCACGGCGTCATTACCCAGACCGCGGAAGAACGTGCTCCAACCGTTTTCGGTCAGCGAGGGGTTTGTAGCGGACGGGGTGATGTGGACCAGTCCACGCTGTTCGAAAATATTGCCGGTCGCCTTGGATTCGCCGGAGAACGGGAGGCCGATGACACCGACAACTGCCTCTTCACTGACCAGTTGGGTTACCGGGCCCGTGGCCTTGTTCGGGTCGCCTTCAGTGTCGAACTTCTTGAACTGCACCTGGCAGCCCGGATTCGCCTGGTTGTGCTGGTTGATGGCCAACTGGATGCCGTTGAAGATGTTCACACCCAGCTGGGCGTTGGGGCCTGTTTGCGCACCCGCAAAAGCCAGGGTGGTGGTGGCTGGGCAGGTCGCTTTTCCATCTCCCTTGGGAAGGACGGCTGCCGAGGGAACGTCCACCTTGGAAATGGCAGGAACGTCAACCTTGCCTCCAGCTGACGAAGTCTCGTTTGTGCCCGGGCCCGCTTGATTGGCGCAGGAGGACAGCAGCAGGCTGAGTGCAGCCGCTGTGGCAAACGAGGTGAAGACTTTCTTTCGGTACATAAACTTGCCTTCCGAAACAGGCCCATGGATGACGGGGATGCGAACGTGCCGGCGCCGTTGCGCCGAGGATCAGGTGTTCCTGAGTTAGCTTCAAGCTAATGCATATCCCATGCGAACATAAGTGACTGAGGTCACATCTATATAACGGTCGTTGCATATGCGAAATTAAATGCAGGAAGCCGCCCACAGTGCGGACGGCTTCCTCATGCGCGGCCTTCGGGCCGGCTCAGTTTGTACCCCAGGTGGGACTCGAACCCACAACACGCGGATTTTAAGTCCGCTGCCTCTGCCAATTGGGCTACTGGGGCAACGGCTCCATGGTATCCCGTCAGAGGCGGGTGAACGGTTCGGCATACCGGAAGACGCCATGGACGCCGCCCGGCCACAGGGCGAGCGGCAGGAGCTGGAAATGGTCGCCCCACGCATCCTCGGGCGCGAGAACGCCCAGCGTGGCAGCAGCAACGAAGCCAAACCGCGGATAGTATTCGGGGCTGCCGAGGAGGGCGATGCCGCTCTCCCCCGCGGCGTTGGCCCGGGCAATGGTCTCCTTCATCAAGGCAGACCCGATGCCCTTTCTCTGCAGCCGCGGGGTGACACCGATGGGGCCGAGGCCGAGGAGTTCGTGCCCGCCCACCCAGCCACGCGTGCTGATGACATGGCCCACCACCTCGCCGGCCAGCACCGCCACCAGGCTGAAGCCTGGAAGGTACTCCTTGGCCTCGAACAGCTCGCGAAGCACCTTGACTTCCACGGGCTCCCCCTCGGCGGGAAGACCGGTAGCCGGCGAAATGGCGAACGCCTCAGCCGTCAGGGCGAGGATAGCCTCCCGGTCGGCGGGGGTTTCATCGCGCAACTGCAGCTCAGGCACCGGTGGCCCCTCAGCCCTTTCCTGGAGCTGTCCCGGCACCTGGCGCTGCCGGCTGCGGGCGGAAAGTTCAGCCAGTACCTCCAGGGCCCGGGCTGCTTCGGCGACCGGCACCAGGAGGTGGTCGTGGTGGAAGCCTGCCAGTACGTTACAGCTGATCGTGGCGTCCGTGAGGGCCCTGCTGACTGCGGCAGTCAGCCCCACGGCTTCCAGTGCGGAATGGATCTGCAAGGTGATCCAGGCGCCCACAAAGTCATAGGACAGCCCTTCCTTGTCCGCCTCGGCCCTGGGCAGCACCACGGTAAGGCCTTCGGCCTCGCGGACCGCAGCCTCGATGCCGGGTGCCAGCGGCCGCCCATGCGGCCACAGGACGTAGACGTATTCACCCGTGCGCTGCACCGGGTGCATTCCTGCGAGCAGGGCCTGGAGGTTTTTCTCGCCAGTCATGCTGCCAGTCTAGGAGGCCGCAGGGCACGACGGCGGGACGCCCGGGCGGCAGGGCGAGCGCGCAGGGCGGCCGCAGGGGCTCAGCCGCACAGACGCAAACGGCAGCTATCCCCGGAAGGGGACAGCCGCCGTCGTGCGTTAAGGCAGAACCGGTTCTACTTGGCGTTGGCCGTAACCGATTCCTTCGGATCGACCTTCGTCTTTTCCGCCGAGCCTGCGCCGCCTGCGGGCGGTGCGGTGTCCGCAGCGGGTGCAGCGGGTGCAGCAGCCGGCTTGGGAGCCGGGGTGGCAGCTGCCACGAAGGCACCGCGCGGGTTGTCCAGGTCCATCAGCTGCGTGGTGTCGCGGCCCGCGAAGAAGCTGAGGATCCAGTTGAAGATCACACGGAACTTGCGCTCGAACGTGGGCATGGCCATGCCGTGGTAGCCGCGGTGGGCCAGCCAGGCGAGCCCGCCCTTGAGTCCGATGCTGCCCACGAGGTTGATGTTCGCAACACCCTTCCACTCGCCGAAGCCTGCAACAGCACCAAGGTTCTTGTGCTTGTAGTCCTTGAGCGGCTTCTCCCAGCGGGAGGCCCAGAGGTTCTTTGCGAGGCGCTTGGCCTGGCGGAGCGCGTGCTGGGCGTTGGGGACGCAGGTGCCGTCCGGGAGGCCCTTGCCGGTGAGGTCCGGGACAGCGGCGACGTCGCCGGCGGCCCAGGCGTTGTCGATGATGCCTTCGTCACCGGCGATGCGCAGGTCCGGCAGGACGCGGACGCGGCCGCGTGGTTCGAGCGGGAAGTCGGTGGAACGGACCATGGGGTTGGCCTGTACGCCGGCGGTCCACACAAGGGTGTCTGCTTCGAATTCCTGCGCCGGGGTCTTGTCCGGCAGGTTGATGAGCTTGAGGGCGCCTTCAGCGCTGTCCAGCGAGGTGTTCAGCAGGACCTCGATGCCGCGGCTGCGGAGGTGCTCCACAACCCATTCGGCCTGCTTGGCGGTAACTTCCGGCATGATCCGGCCCATGGCTTCCACCAGGACGAAGCGGACTTCCTCCTGTTTGATGCGCGGGTTGTTGCGGACGGCGGCCCGCGCGAGGTCCTCCATCTCGGTGATGCACTCGATGCCGGCAAAACCGCCACCCACCACCACGAAGGTGAGGGCCTTGGCGCGGGCAGCGGGATCGGTCATGGTGGAGGCCAGTTCGATGCGCTCCAGGACCTTGTTGCGGAGGGCAACAGCTTCCTCGATGGTCTTCAGGCCGATGCCCTTGTCCGCGAGGCCCTTAATGGGGAAGGTACGGGTGATGGCGCCGGCGGCCATGACGACGTCGAAGTACGGAACCTCGAAAGGCGCCCCACCGTCGGCGGGTGCCACCACGGCGGTGCGGTTTGCGTGGTCGATCGCGGTGACGCGGCCCTGGATCAGCTCAGTCTGCTGGAGGTGCTTGCGGTGGGAGACCACGGCATGGCGGGCCTCGATGTTGCCGCCGGCCACCTCGGGCAGGAAGGGCTGGTAGGTCATGTAGGGCAGTGGATCCACGAGGGTGACGATGCCACCGGCATTCGCGATCTTCTTCTGCAGTTTGAGTGCTACGTACAGGCCGACGTACCCGCCGCCGACGACGAGTACCCTGGGACGGTCCTGGAGCTCTGGGGTGGTTGCCATAGTTTCAAGGATACAGCAGTTTGTGAAAATCTTCACTAACTGTCCGGAAGGCTGCAAACTTAGGTTTTCCGGCCTGAATCCACCGTGCCAATCACGCCGGTGTCCGGCTCTTCCGGCAGCTCTCGCGGGTTCCTGGCAGCGCGCCTCAACTGGATGGCCGCTGCCGCGATAATGGCAACGAACAGCAGGCCGAAACCGATCACGACGGCGGCGCCCAGGGCACTGTCCCGCTGGGACGGCGGCTTCGCTGCGGGCACGGTGGCCTCCGGGAGGGTGGGCACTTCACTGGGGACCTCGGCGGTGGGCAGCGGAGCGGGCGTGGCCAGGTTTCCCCGGCGGTGGACCCGGATCCACTCGGCAATGGTGCCCAGGGGATTGGCCGACACTTCAGGAACGTCGTTCTTGAGCGCAGCCTCCGCGTTGAGCACGCCAAAGCCGTACAGGGGATCCTTGCCGGGGGCACCGGCGTCCTTGGCCGTGGCAACGATCCTGTTGATGACCTGCTTTGCGGTCATGTCCGGCCACTTGGACCGGATCAGTGCGGCGACGCCGGCAACAATGGGCGTGGAGCCGGAGGTCCCTGCCCATTCCGCGTAGCTGCCGCCGGGAACTCCGCCCAGCAGGTTCTCGGCGGGTGCAGCCACACCGATGCTGATTCCCTGCGAGGATGCATCGACACTGGCGGCTCCCTTGCGGTCCAGGCCGGCGACGGTGAGGACGCCCGGGATGGTGGCCGGGGCGCCCACCTGGATGTTGCCGCCCACCCGGTTGCCGGCAGCGGCCACAATCACCACGTCTTTTTGCTCGGCATACAGGAAGGCCGCATCCCAGCTCTGCGGCCACTGCGGGGTGGTGCTGCCGAGGGAGATGTTGATGACCTTGGCGCCGTTGTCCACCGCCCAGCGGACGGCTTCCGGGATCTGGTCCTGGTCGCTTTTGCCGGAGGGGTTCGTTGAACCCAGCCAGGTGGAGACGGAGAGGATCTGCGCCTCCGGGGCCACGCCCACGATTCCGTCAGGAGGAAGGGCTGCGGGTCCGGGCGACGGGCTGGCTGTGGAAGCGGCAGGCTGGTGGCCCCGCCCCGCGAGCATGGTTGCCACCAGGGTGCCGTGTTCGGTCTTGGAGCCCACCACTTTCTGGCCGTCAGGCTGCCCGGAGCCGGAGGCGTCGTAGCCGCCCACCACGGCTCCCTTGAGGTCCGGGTGCTTGGCGTCGACGCCGCTGTCGATCACGGCGACCTTCACGCCGGCGCCCTTGGAGACTTCCCAGGCTTTGGTGATTCCGGATTCCGCCAGCCAGTACTGCTTGTCGCGCCACTCGTCGGCGTGGGCTGCCGGTGCCGTGAACAGTCCCGTTCCTAGGCAGCAGGCGGCCAGGAGCAGTGCCAGCAGGGCCGCGCCGGCCCGCCCGGGCGGTGGTATCTTGCCGGTTGTTTGTTTCTGCATGGGCGGTCAGCCGATGCTCAGGGCGATGCCGTCGAGAATATCGTGTTCGCTGGCCGTGGCCGTCGAGATCCGCCCGCCGGTCAACCCGGCCAGCCGTTCGAGAATCCGGCCCCAGACCAGTCCGCCTGCGCCGATGACGTCCACCCGGCCGGGGTGCATATACGGCAGGGCGGCGCGCCGCGATCGGTCCATGGCCAGGAGGTCGCCGGCGGCGGCACGCACAGTCTCCAAGGGCAGTTCGGTGCCGTGGATCGCGTCCGGCGAATATTCGGGCAGCCGCATGGCGTGAGCGGTGATGGTGGTGATGGATCCGGCCACGCCGACGACGGCGGTGGCGCGTTCCAGCGGAACGTCCTGCCGTGCGCGGGCGATGGCGTCGTCCACATCAGCCTGGGCGGCTGCGATCTGTTCCGCGGTGGGCGGGTCCTGGCGCAGGTGGCGTTCAGTGAGGCGGACGCATCCGATGTCCACGGATTTGGCCGCCGTCACCCCGGCTGCAGTGCCGAGGACGAACTCGGTGCTTCCGCCGCCGAGGTCCACTACCAGTACCTCCTGGCCGTCCAGGATGGGCAGGACGCTGCTGGCGCCGGCAAAGGACAAGGCGGCTTCCTCATCGCCGGAAATGACCTCGGGTTCCACGCCCAGCAGGGCGCGGATTCCGTCCACGAAGACGTCCCGGTTCCGGGCGTCACGGCTGGCCGAGGTGGCCACAAAGCGCACCTTCACCGCTTCGTGCTCCTTAATGAGCCGGGCATAATCGGCGGTGGCCGCAAAGGTGCGTTCCAGGGCTTCCGGTGCGAGTTCGCCGGTGGCGTCCACTCCCTGGCCCAGCCGGACCACCCGCATTTCGCGCACAACATCCGTGAGGGTGGTGGTCCCGTTGCTGCGCCCTATGTCCGCGATCAGGAGGCGGATGGAGTTGGTGCCGCAGTCGATGGCGGCGACGCGTGTCATTTCGCCGCCTCTGTGGTGCCGGAGGATTTCCGGACGGGTGCGGGGCGTCCCACGATGTCCGGCAGCCCCTGCGGGCCGTGGCGGCTCAGGTCCCTGGAGGGCGCTTCCCCGGAGGTATCCCAGGCGCCGTCGCAGTAGCACCGGTCTGCCGTCCACCACTCGCGGATGGCTGTAATGGCCTGGTCCCCGAGCGGGTTGACTCCGGGGCCGGCGGCCAGCGAGTGGCCCACCAGGACGTGGAGGCATTTGACGCGGGTGGGCATGCCGCCGGCAGAGATCCCGTCAATTTCGGGAACAGCCCCGATGCCGGAGCGCTCACCGATGGCGGCGCGGTCCGCGAGGTAGGCCTCGTGGGCGGAACGGTACGCGGCGGCGAGTTCCTCATCGCCGGCCAGCTGGTCATTCATCTCGTTCATCACGCCTGCCGCTTCCAGCCTGGAAACAGCCGAGGTGATGACGGGGTGCGTCAGGTAGAACGTGGTGGGAAATGGCGTTCCGTTGCCCAGGCGCGGAGCGGTGGCCGCCACCAGGGGATTGCCGCAGACGCAGCGTGCAGGAATTTCCACCACGTCACGCACCGGCCGTCCCAGTTGGCGGCTTAAGACTTCAAGGTCGTGTGCTGATGGTTGGCGGGATTCGTCCCGGGCGGCTGCCGTGTAGGGTTCCACTGTCGCTGGCCGTCCTTCCTGTTGCGGTTCAGTCTGTGGCCGCGCGCGTGATGGACTCCCACAGGGAATCCACCCACGGCAGATCGGCGGGGTCTTGTGCTGCTGCACCGGACTGGCTACTGCTTTCTCCGGCCGGCAGATCGCTGCCGAAGACCCAGTATCCGGTTTCGCCCGGCATAACCATGTTAATGCGGTCGCGGGCCTGCTGCTTCACGTAGTTGGGGTCCTGCCAGCGGGAGACCTGCTGGCGGAGGCTGTTGCCTTCGGCCTCGCGGGCAGCGATATCTGCGTTCAGGGCTGCTATTTCGGCCCGTTTGTCGAAGAAGATCTTGACCGTGGGTGCCAGCATGACGGTGATGGCAATCATCACCACGGCAAGTGCGAGCATGCGCCCGGAGAACGCCTTGGCGGGTACAGGCTGCTGCTCTTCGGCCGCTCCTGCGGCCGTCCGGGCGGTGCCGTGGGCACCGCTCCCCTTCGCGCCGCCGTCGGACCCTTTTGCTGGGGGTGACCCCTTGGCCGGGCGTGAGCCGGGAGCCTTGTCCGCGATCGCAGAGCGGTGGTTGTCGCGTGCGGAGCCCGCAGCCGGAGCAGACGCTTCAGGACCCGCCGGGCCGGCGCCTGGTTTTCCCTTGCCCGAACCAAAATCAGCGCGGATGACGTCGGCGGTCTCATGGATTGCCTGCGTTGCGCCTGAACGGGGCGAGGCAACCTTGGGGACTTTGGGACGGCGGGTAGCCATGACACTCCTGAAACACGCAGCCTGCCTGGGGCCGCCACTAGCTGGGCTGGAACAATGCCGAAACAACAACGGTGGCTATGGTCTTTCAACCATAGCCACCGGTTATTGGTTTATGCGGCTACTAGCCCTTGAAACGCGGGAACGCGCTGCGGCCTGCGTAGCGTGCGGCGTCGTCGAGTTCCTCTTCGATGCGCAGCAGCTGGTTGTACTTGGCAACACGCTCGGAACGGGCCGGGGCGCCGGTCTTGATCTGGCCGGCGTTGGTGGCCACCGAGATGTCGGCGATGGTGGTGTCCTCGGTTTCGCCGGAGCGGTGCGAGGTGATGGTGGTGTAACCGGCGCGCTGGGCAAGGCTGACGGCGTCGAGCGTCTCGGTGAGGGAGCCGATCTGGTTCACCTTGACCAGCAGGGAGTTGGCGGTCTTGGTGTCGATGCCGCGCTGCAGGATGGCGGGATTGGTGACGAAGAGGTCGTCACCGACCAGCTGGACCTTGTCGCCGATGGCGTCAGTGAGGGTCTTCCAGCCGTCCCAGTCGTTCTCGTCCAGCGGGTCTTCGATGGAGACCAGCGGGTAGTCGGCGACGAGTTCGCTGTAGTAGGCGCTCATCTCGGCGGAGGTCAGGGCCTTCCCTTCGAACTGGTAGGCACCATCCTTGAAGAACTCCGAGGAGGCGACGTCCAGGGCGAGGGCGATGTCCTTGCCCGGCGTGTAGCCGGCGTTCTTGATGGCTTCCTGGATCAGGTCCAGGGCTGCACGGTTGGACGGCAGGTTCGGCGCGAAGCCGCCTTCGTCGCCGAGGCCGGTGGACAGGCCCTTTTCCTTGAGCACGGACTTGAGGTTGTGGTAAACCTCGACGCCCCAGCGCAGGCCTTCGGAGAACGTCTCGGCACCGATCGGCACGATCATGAATTCCTGGATGTCCACGTCGGAGTCGGCGTGGGAGCCACCGTTGAGGATGTTCATCAGCGGGACCGGCAGGACGTGGGCGTTCGGGCCGCCCAGGTACTTGTACAGCGGCAGGTCAGCCGAGGCGGCGGCGGCGTTGGCCACGGCCAGGGAGACGCCGAGGATGGCGTTGGCGCCCAGCTTGCCCTTGTTCGGGGTGCCGTCCAGGTCCAGCATGGCCTGGTCGATGCTGCGCTGGTCGGTGGCGTCGAAACCGGTCAGGGCCGGAGCGATCTGGTCGATGATCGCGTCAACGGCCTTCTGGACGCCCTTGCCGAGGTAACGGCCCTTGTCGCCGTCACGCAGTTCAACGGCCTCGTGCTCGCCGGTGGAAGCACCGGAGGGGACTGCCGCGCGGCCGATCTGGCCGTCGGAAAGGAGAACTTCAACTTCTACGGTCGGGTTGCCGCGGGAATCGAGGATCTCGCGGGCGTGGATGGCATCGATAAGCGCCATGAATTTGCTCCTTATGGGCGATTAACGGGGGAAATACAGCTGAAAACTCGACGTACTCGTCAGGGACCAGCGTAGTCGAGAGTGGTCCGGGTTACGGAAACCTATCCAGCCCCCGGACGTCATGATGGTGCGGTTAACCCAGCGGGTGGTGCTGCTGGTAGTTCCGGACCGCGCCGCGGAGGGCACGCTCGGCGTCGTATCCGCCGGCGTGGGCGGAACGTACGACGGCGAGCAGCACCTCGCCGAGTTCTTCTTCCGACGCGAAGGGGCCGGTTTCCGCCGGTGGTTGGGCTTCCCCGGTTGCGACGGACCCAACCACCGGAGTGGCCCGTGCCGCACGGTCGATGGATTTTTGGGCCCGGGCCAGCGCCGGCAGGGCCACCGGGATCCCTGCGAAGGGGTCCTGCCGCTCCGGCCGCTCGGCCCGTTTCACCGAGTCCCACTTCTGCACGATCTCATCCACAGTGGCCGGGAAGCTGTCCTGCAGGGACCCGTCCGGGCGGAAGACATGGGGGTTGCGCCGGACCATCTTGGCATTCAAGCCGCGCGCCACGTCATCGAAATTGAAGGCGCCGCGCTCCTCCGCTAGGCGGGCGTGCAGTACCACCTGGAGCAGGACGTCGCCCAGCTCGCCCTGCAGTTCGGCGTCGAAGTGGGCCTCGCCCATGGTTGCGCCCGCGATTCTTGCCTCGATGGTTTCGGCCACCTCGTAAGCCTCCTCGAGGAGGTACTCCACCAGGGACTCATGCGTCAGGGCGCCCGTCCAGGGACAGTGCTTGCGCAGCGCGGCGATAGTCCCCAGCAGCTCCCCCAGCTCGCAGGCTCGCCCGGGGACCCCTGCCGCTGTGGGCCCATTCCGCAGCTCCCCCGCCGGGGAGCTGCCGGCGTCCTGGTCGTTAGCCAAGGTTCGCGTAGGCGTCGTTGATGTACTCGACGAGCGCTTCCTTCTCCTCCAGCGGCAGGAAGGATGCCTCGGCGGCGTTCAGGGTCAGCTCCAGGAGGTCGTCGAGGTCGTAGTCGAAGGTTTCCACCAGCAGTTCGAACTCGTCAGTCAGCGTGACGCCGCTCATCAGCCGGTTGTCGGTGTTGATGGTGACGTTGAAGCCCAGCTGGTACAGCATGTCCAGCGGGTGACTTTCGATGCCCTCGCCGAAGCTGGCGATGGCACCGGTCTGGAGGTTCGAGGACGGGCAGACCTCCAGGGCGATACCGCGGTCCCGGACCCAGCTGGAGAGATCGCCCAGGGTCACCAGGCCGATCGTGTCCTCGGTGTCCTCGTCGTCGTCGAACTCCACCATGATGTCCTCCGCGATCCGGACGCCGTGTCCCAGTCGCAGTGCGCGGCCGTCCACCAGGGCGGACTGGATGCTGTCCAGCCCGGCTGCCTCACCGGCGTGGACGGTGGCCGGGAAGTTGTGCTGGGCCAGGTAGGTGAAGGCGTCCCGGAAGCGGGAGGGCAGGAAACCATCTTCGGCGCCGGCGATGTCGAAGCCCACAGCGCCCTTGTTCCTGTGGCGGACAGCCAGTTCGGCAATCTCCTGGCCGCGGTCGGCGTGGCGCATCGCGGTGATGAGCTGGCCCACCTGGATTTCGCGTCCGGTTTCCCCCACTGCCTCAACGCCGGCCTCAAGGCCTTCCTGGACGGCTTCCACTGCATCGTCCAGGGTGAGGCCCTTCTGGAGGTGCTGCTCCGGCGCCCACCGCACTTCGCCGTACACCACGCCATCATCAGCAAGGTCTTCAACAAATTCCTTGGCAACCCGGAACAGGCCTTCGGCGGTCTGCATCACGGCAACGGTGTGGTCAAAGGTCTCCAGGTAGCGGACCAGGGAGCCGGAATCGGCGGACTCGCGGAACCACTGGCCCAGCGCCACCGGATCGGTTGACGGAAGGGTGTGGCCAACGGCCCCGGCCAGCTCGATGATGGTTGCCGGGCGGAGTCCTCCGTCCAGATGGTCGTGAAGGGACACCTTCGGCAGGCTCTTCAGGTCAAAATCGATGGCAGGGGCAGCGTCAACAATAGGCTCAGTCACGTACCAACCTTAGGGTGGGCAGGGGTTCTATGCCAGCCGCTCCTTGGTGGCGGCCTCGCCGTCACCAACCACCGGGGCGAGCATTTCCATGCTGCCGGAATCCGGCTTCGTTGCTCCGGACGGGCCGTCGTCGAGCCACCCGTCCACTTCTTGGGCGTCGTTGCGGGCGAGGCGCTTGTGCCACCACCGGAGCAGGTGGTCAATGAGGATCCCCAGGACGATGGCGAACACCACTGCGATGCCGGCGCTGAGCAGCGGATTGTTGTGGAGCCACGGGAAGGAGCTCGCCAGCACGCCGATTCCGATGGAGTATCCGACCCAGGTGAGGCAGGCGAAGCCGTCCAGCATGAAGAAGCGGCGGTGGGAGAACCCGGTGCTTCCGGCGACGTAGTTCACGGCCACCCGGCCCCAGGGAATGTAGCGCGCAGTGAAAATCAGGACGGCGCCCCGCTTGTCCAGTTCATAGCGCGCCCAGCCGAACGCCTTCTGGACCTTGGGCCGGCGCATCCATTTCCACCGGTTCAGGCCAATCCTGCGTCCGAGCATAAAGGCCATGTTGTCTCCGGCCATGGCTCCCACCAGGGCTGTGAGTCCGAGGATCCACAGGTTCGGTTCTCCGCTGTGCCGGGCGAAAGCAGCAAGGGCCACGATGAGGGTCTCGCTGGGGACCACCATGGCGAAGCCGTCCACGAAGAAAAACAACAGCAGGACCGGGTAGATCCACCACTGGCCCGCTGCATGGAGCACGGCCTCATTAATAAACTCCACGCGGGTCTTGCTCCTATGCAAAATGGCACGGGCCTAAGCGGCACAGCCAAAGCGGAAATCGTTCCTAAGTGTCCCATGGCCATGGCGTAATTCGCTACGCCCCGGCCTGCCCGAACAACGGTTCAACTACGCTTCTGGTTCCTTTATCCGCTCCACCGTCCGGGGCCGGCGCCGGACCCGGTTGATCACAAGGTCCACCACGATCCCAAGAGCCACGGCACAAACGATCGCGATGGCGGCGCCCAGGAGGTGGTTGTCTTCAAACCACTGGCCGAAAAACAGCCCGATACCCACGGAATAGCCGGCCCAGAGGGATGCCGAAAGGACGGTCAGGCCCACGAAGCGCAGGTGGGGATAGTGCGTGACACCGGCCGTGAGGTTGACGGCCACCCTGCCGATCGGCACAAACCGGGCCACGAGGATGAGCGAGGCCGGGCGCTTGCGCAGTTCCCGGCCCGCCCAATGGAAGGCCCTCTGCATGCGGGGTCCCCGCATCCACGCCCAGCGGCGGGTGCCCACCCTGCGCCCGATCACGTAGGCGATATTGTCCCCGGAAAAGGCCCCGAGCGCTGCCACGAGCATCAGGAGCCAGGGGTTGGGAACATCGGCGGTGGCGGCCACGGCAGCGAGGCCCACCACCACGGATTCGCTGGGAATGGGTGGAAAGAAACCGTCAATGACGCAACAGGCCAGGACCAGGAACAGCACCCATGGCTGCCCGGCTGCGGCGAGGATGAAGTCATTGATGGCCTGCATGGGGGCCTATGCGATGCGGTCGATGATCAGGCGCTGCGCCGGCCGGGATCCCTCGGGCGCAATAACCACAGCGTGTTCCAGCGCTTCCGTGGCCCTGGCAAAGCGTTCCGGGGTATCGGTCAGCAGGGTCATCAGGGGCTCGCCCGCCCGGACCACGGCACCGGGCTTGGCATGCATGCGCACGCCGGCGCCTGCCTGCACAACATCCTCTTTGCGGGCGCGGCCGGCGCCAAGCCGCCAGGCAGCCACTCCCACGGCCAGGGCGTCCAGTTCCACCAGTACACCGTCGGCCGGCGCGTAGACCACCTCGGATTCCCGGGCCACCGGCAGCTTGGCCCGGGGGTCGCCGCCCTGGGCCTCAATCATGCGGTTCCAGACGTCCATGGCGCGGCCGTCCTTGAGCGCGGCGGCGGGGTCGGCGTCGTGGACTCCTGCGGCGGCGAGCATTTCCCCGGCGAGCCGGACGGTCAGCTCCACCACATCATCAGGGCCGCCGCCGGCCAGTACCTCCACGGACTCCTCCACCTCGATGGCGTTGCCCGCGGTGAGCCCGAGCGGGGTGTTCATGTTCGTCAGGAGGGCCACGGTGTTGACCCCGGCATCCTTGCCCAGGGCCACCATTGTCTCCGCGAGTTCGCGGGCCGAGGCCTCGTCCTTCATAAACGCGCCGCTGCCCACCTTGACGTCCAGGACCAGCGAGCCGGTCCCTTCAGCGATTTTTTTGCTCATGATCGAGGAGGCGATGAGTGGAATCGCCTCCACTGTGCCGGTGACGTCGCGGAGCGCGTACAGCTTTTTGTCGGCGGGAGCCAGCCCCGCCCCGGCCGCGCAGATGACGGCGCCCACGTCCTGGAGCTGGGCCAGGATTTCATCATTGCTGAGGGAGGCGCGCCAGCCGGGGATCGCCTCCAGCTTGTCCAGCGTGCCGCCGGTGTGGCCCAGTCCCCTGCCGGAGAGCTGCGGAACCGCAACGCCGAAAACGGCCACCAGGGGCGCAAGCGGCAGCGTGATCTTGTCCCCCACACCTCCGGTGGAGTGCTTGTCCGAGGTGTACTTCAGGCCGCCGTCCGGACGGCGCAGGCTGGAGAAGTCCATCCGCTCGCCGGATGCGATCATCGCGGCAGTCCAGCGTGCGATTTCGATACGGTCCATACCGTTGAGCAGGATGGCCATGTTCAGGGCGGCCATCTGTTCATCCGCGATGACGCCACGGGTGTAGGCATCAATGGTCCAGTCAATCTGTTCCGGGCTGAGGGTGCCTTTATCCCGCTTGATGCGGATGATATCGACGGCGTCGAACGCTTCGGCTTTGTTGTTCGCTGCGCGGTTGCCTGTCACCGGGTTTCCTCCAGGTGTTCGGGACCGAAGGCGTCGGGCAGCACCTGGTCCATGGTCTTGATGCCCTGGGTGGTCATGAGTTCCATGCCGGGCGCGCGGAATTCATAGAGCAGCTGGCGGCAGCGCCCGCAGGGCATCAGGACATTGCCGTTGCCGTCCACACAGTAGAACGCCTTGAGCAGTCCGCCGCCGGTCATGTGCAGGTTACCCACCAGTGCACACTCGGCACACAGGGTCAGCCCATAACTGGCATTTTCAACGTTGCAGCCGCTGACAATCCGGCCGTCCTCGGTCAGTGCCGCCGCCCCCACCGGGAACTTCGAGTAGGGAACGTAGGCGTTCCGCATGGCGGCTACGGCGGCAGCCTCCAGGGCGGACCAGTCCGGGTCTTCTCCCCCCACCGCTGCGTCAGCCCTTGACATAGGGAATGCCGCTGGCCGCCGGGCCCCGGGACCTGCCTACCAGCCCGGCCACCGCCAGGACTGTCACCAGGTAGGGCAGCATGGCCATGAACTGGCTGGGTACCGGGGTTCCGATGATGGTCACGATGCTCTGCAGGTTGTCAGCGAACCCGAACAGCAGCGCGGCGAAGAACGCACCGATCGGGTTCCACCGGCCGAAGATCAGGGCCGCCAGCGCGATGAAGCCGCGCCCACCCGAAATTTCCTTGGTGAAGCTGTCAATCGCCACCAGGGTGAAGAAGGACCCGCCGATGCCGGCCACTGCCCCACCCAGGGTGACGTTCCAGAACCGTGTGGCGTTGACGTTGATGCCCAGGGTGTCCGCTGCCTGGGGATGCTCGCCCACGGCCCGCACCCGAAGGCCCCAGCGGGTCTTGAACAGCCCAACCCAGACCACCAGGACCGCGATGTACATCAGGTATCCCACCAGGGATTGGCGGAACAGGATGGGCCCGACGATCGGGATGCTGGACAGGACGGGAATCTCGATGATGTCCAGCCCGGGAGGCGAATTGAACTGGGCCTTGTTGGCCTGCATCACCGTGCTGAAGAGGAAGCCTGTGACGCCCGAGACCAGGACGTTCAGCACCACGCCCACGATGATCTGGTTGACGAGGTATTTGATGCTGAACAGCGCCAGCACCATGGACACCACGGCTCCAGCCAGGGCGGCAGCCACCAGGCCGATAAAGGGGTTCTGCGTCATGGTGGCCACGATGGCTGCGGTGAAGGCTCCGCCCAGGAGCTGGCCCTCGATGGCGATGTTCACCACGCCCACCCGCTCGCAGAGGACGCCGGAGAGCGAGCCGAACACCAGCGGGACCGCGAGCGTGACGGAGCCGGCGATCAGGCCGGCCAGGGAGATGTTCGGGGTACGGGCACCGCCCACCACCCAGATGAGGAACGCGGCCACGAACAGGACAATGAACGTCACGGTCAGCCAGCCTGGAGCGGGCCTGCCCTTGGTCTTGAGGTAGACGGCATAGCCGGCAAGCCCCAGCAGGAGGACGGACAGGACGATTCCGCCGGCAAATGCGTTCACCTGCAGGGCCGGAAGCTGGAAGAAGTCCTCACCGGTCGAAACCCCGAAGCTGGCGGTCTGATTGGGTGCCATCAGGCCGAAGAAGACCAGGGCGATCAGTCCGAAGGCGGTGAGCAGGATCGGGGTCCGCCAGGTCACCGGCTTGAGGGAAACGGCGGCCGGACCGGATTCAGGGGTGGCGTTGCCCGGCTGCGGCTGTCCGGGTCGGGGCGAGGAAACTGTTGTGCTCATGCTGCACCTCCGGTGGTTGCTGCCTTGCGGGGCTTGGCAGTGCGGGCCTGCTTCCTGCGCCGGGGGTTCAGGCCGAAGACGGCCCGGACCAGGGGTGGTGCCGCGATAAAGAGCACGATCAGGGACTGGACCACCAGGACGATGTCGATGGGGGTTCCCGTCTGGATCTGCATCTGGACCGCGCCGGCGCGGAAGGCGCCGAACAGGAGGGCCGCTGCGAAGGTGCCCCACGGTGTCGAACGTCCCAGGAGGGCGACGGTGATGGCATCGAACCCGTAGGTGGCCGCGACGCCGTCGGTCAGGACTTTCTCGGTGCCCGCCACCTGGGCCACGCCGGACATCCCAGCCAGCCCGCCGGCAATGGCCATGACCAGGATGGTGGAGCGGGAGACGTTGATGCCGGCGGTTTGTGCAGCCTTGGGGTTGGCGCCGACGGCCCGGAACTCGAAGCCCACGGTGGAGCGGTTCAGCAACCACCAGACCAGGACGGTGGCGGCGATGGCCAGGAGGAACCCGAGGTGCAGGCGGTACTGGGTGCCGAAAATCTGGGGGTACACGGCACTGGGGTCCAGGATGGGCGAGATGGGGTTGGTCTCCCCCGGCCGCTGGAAGGCCTGCGTGTTCAGCAAGTACCGCAGGAAGTACAGCGCAATGTAGTTGAACATGATGGTCAGGATGACCTCGTGGGCGCCGGTCCGTGCCTTCAGGACGCCGACGAGTCCGCCCCAAAGGGCGCCGCCGATGATGCCGGCCAGCAGGACCAGCAGCAGGTGCAGGCCCAGGGGCAGGTGGAGGGCGAACCCTACCCAGGCGGCCAGGATGCCGGCCACGATGATCTGCCCTTGGGCGCCGATGTTGAAGAGTCCCGCGCGGAAGGCCAGCGCGACGCCGAGGCCGGCAGTGATGAGCGGCGTAGCGATGGTGAGCGTCTCCATGAACGGTGCGAACTGGGCGGCAACGCTGTTGCCCCGCGGGTTGAAGACCGAGCCCTGGAACAGGGCCACGTAGGAGCGGGTGGCCGCGTTCCACACTGCTGAGAGGAAATCAGTCGGGCGGGCGAAGAGGTAGGTGGAGGTGGTGGCCACCTGCTTGTCGGTGCTGGCAATCAGGAGCCCGCCGAAAATGAGCGCCAGCAGTACGGCGAGGACCGAGACCATGCCGCTGCCGGTGAAGATCCTGCGGAGCACGGTGTCCGGCCCGCCCGGGAGTTGCCCGCTCTGTGCAGTGGCCGGGACGGCTGAGGGCTCCATGGCACCGCCGGCCGTATCAACGGAGACGACGGCGGCCGTCCGGTCTTCCACGGGCGATGCTGACTGGGCTTCGGGGCCGGGTTCGCCGGCCGCGTGCTTGGGGAGATGCTTGTCAGACATGGTCGCCTCCTTCGGCGTCGGAAGTGGAGGCCGTGGCAGCAGCGGCGGACGCCTGGCCAGTGCTCTGCTGGGTGGCTGGCTGCGCGCGAGCATGTTCCTCCGGCGGGATTCCCGCCATCATGAGGCCCAGGACGTCCCGGCCAGTCCCGGCCGGGACAACGCCCACCAGCTTGCCTTTGTAGAGCACTGCGATCCGGTCAGCCAGTTCCATCACCTCGTCCAGCTCAGTGGAGATGATCATCACCGGCGTGCCACGGTCGCGTTCGGCCACGATCCGGCGGTGCAGGAACTCAATGGATCCCACATCCACGCCGCGGGTGGGCTGGGATGCGATGAACAGGCGCAGCGGACGGGAAAGCTCGCGGGCCATCACCACTTTCTGCTGGTTGCCGCCGGAGAGCGTGCCGGCGGCGGCAACAGCCGACGGCGTGCGCACATCAAACTCGCCGATGCGCGCCTTGGCGTTCTCCAGCACTTTCGCCGGGCTCATGCTGATGCCCTTCGCGAACGGTGGCTTGTCATAGAGGTCCAGGACCAGGTTCTCAGCCACCGAGAACGTGCCCACCAGCCCGTCCACCTTGCGGTCTTCCGGAACGAATCCGACCCCGGCCTTCAGGACTTCCTTGACCGACCGGCCCAGCAGCTCCTTGCCGTCCAGTTTGACGGAGCCCGAAACGCGGTCCTGGAGGCCGAGGATCGCCTCGGTCAGTTCGGTCTGGCCGTTGCCCTGCACCCCGGCCACTGCCAGGATTTCACCGCGGGCGATGTCGAAGCTCAGGCCGTCCACCACATGGTGGCCGGTGGGCGCGATGACGGTCAGGTCGCGGACCTCGAAGGTCTTTTCCTTCGGCTGGGCGGGCGCCTTGTCCAGGGTCAGGCTGACGGCCCGGCCCACCATCATGGCGGCAAGCTCGGCGGTGGGGACGGCGGGATCTGCCGTGCCCACCACTTTTCCGCGCCGGATCACCGTGATGGTATCCGAGACTTCCTTCACTTCCCTCAGCTTGTGGGAGATGAAGACGATGGAGGTGCCGCCGGACTTGAGCTGGCGCATGATGTCCAGCAGTTCGTCCGTTTCCTGCGGCGTCAGCACAGCAGTGGGTTCGTCCAGGATCAGGACCTTCGCGTTCCGGACCAGCGCCTTGATGATTTCCACGCGCTGCTGGACGCCCACCGGCAGGTCCTCCACCAGGGCGTCGGGATCCACACGGAATCCATACTGGTCCGAGATCTCCTTGATCCGGCGGCGTGTCTCATCCAGGTTGAGGAAGCCGGCGGCCTTGGTGGGTTCGGCCCCGAGGGCCACGTTCTCGGCGACTGTAAAGACGGGGACCAGCATAAAGTGCTGGTGCACCATGCCGATTCCGGCCGCCATGGCGTCGCCGGGGCCGCGGAAGGAAACGGCCTTGCCGTCCACGAGGATTTCACCCCCGGACGGCTCATAAAGGCCATACAGCACATTCATGAGGGTGGATTTTCCGGCACCGTTCTCGCCCAGCAGGCAGTGGATCTGCCCGGGTTCAACCACCACGTCGATGTGATCGTTGGCGAGCAGGGTCCCGAAGCGTTTAGTGATCCCTCTGAGTTCAAGTTTCAAAAACTCTGACCAATCTCGAAGCGTCCAGTGATCGACCGGACGGGATATGTGGCTGCAGCACCAGCCTAGTGGTTGCAGTCCGGTGATGAGCGGGCGGTGGCCCAAAAGTGAGCAGGCAGCAGCAAGAAGCGCCACCGCCCGGCCGGTGATGGACCGGCCGGGGGTGGCGCTTCAGGCAGGAATCAGGTCTTCGGGCTTGACTTGGACTCGACTTTCAGCTTGCCGTCCACAATGTCCTTCTTGATCTGTTCGAGATCGGACTTGAGGTCGGCGGGGACCTGGGAATCGAGGTCGTGGAAGGGGGCCAGTTGCACGCCGCCGTTGGCCAGGGTGCCGACGTACGGGGTGTTGCTGAACTTGCCTTCGGTGTCCTCTTTGACGATGGTTTCCGTGGCTTCACGCATCTGCTTCATGACCGAGGAGAGCATGATGTCCCTGTAGTCAGGGGCTGTGAGGTAGCCGTCGGAATCAACCCAGATCAGCTTGACGTCCTTGCCGGCGGCCTTGGCATCCTTCAGCGCCGCCCCCGCGCCCTTGCTGGTCGACCCGGCGACGGGCAGCACGACATCGGCGCCCTGGTCCAGGAAGTTCTGGGTGACCTGCTTGCCGACGTCCTGCTTTTCGAAGTCACCGGTGAACGTCCCGTCCTGGGCGTCCTTGTTCCAGCCAAGGAGTTGGACGTCCTTGCCCTTCTGCTTGTTGTAGTACTTCACGCCGTCGGCGAAGCCATCCATGAAGATGGTGACCGTGGGGATGTTCTTGCCACCGAAGGTGGCCACTTTCCCGGTTTTGGTGGTGCCTGCCGCGAGGTAGCCGGCGACGAAGGCTGCCTGGGCGGTGTCGTAGATGATCGGCTTGACGTTCGCGACCGGGCTGTCGTATGCGAAGTCGATGATGGCGAAATGTTTGTCGGGGTTGGCTTTTGCCTGCTGCTTGGTGGCGTCGCCGAGAAGGAAGCCCACCGTGAGGGTGAGGTCGCAGCCCGCGGTGACCATGGCGCGCAGGTTCGGTTCGAAGTCGTTGTTGGTTTTGGACTCCACCTGGTTGACTTTGATCCCCAGGTCCTTCTCAGTCTTCTTCAGCCCTTCGTAGGAGGACTGGTTGAAGGACTGGTCATCGAATCCGCCGGAGTCGGAGACGATGCAGCCGGTGTAGTCGCTGGCCCCGGCTGACGAGGTGCTTCCGGCTTCAGGGGCTGCGCCGCAGGCGGTCAACAGAAGGGCGGAGGCACTGACGGTAGCCAGGCCGGCCATTGAACCGCGCTTGATGTGTGCACGCAGTGATTTCTTCAATTTTCCTCCAGGATGAAGAGAGTGGCGCTACGGCTGGAATTCAATGAGTGTCCGTTTCTGCATTGAAATTCTGTTTTCACTGACAGCCCGCAGCACTGCGCCGGAGCGCACTGATGGCACCTACTTTAGTGGCCTGCGACACGTCTCCCTAGCACACCCGGACCCCATTCGGGAGATTGTTTACAAGTTGTTACCAACCGGTAGGGGCCGCAGTGAAGTACGGCCCCTACCCGGTCCACCTGCAGGGCGAAACGCCAGGAAACGTCAGAGGCGGACCAGCATCTTGCCGGTGTTGGCGCCGTCGAGCAGGTCCATAAAGGCCCGCGGGGCATTCTCGAGCCCGTCCACGATGGTCTCGTCGTAGCGGACCGTGCCGTCAGCCAGCCAGGCGGCCATCTTTTCGGCGAACTCCGCGGCGTGCTGCCGCTGCCCGCCCACCAGGAAGCCCTTGAGGGTGAGCTGCTTGCCGATGGCGAGCATCAGGTTGTGGGGTGCAGGGGTCGGTTCGGTGGAGTTGTACTGCGCAATGGCGCCGCACATCGCCACCCGTCCCCCGACGTTAAGGGTGGCCAGGGCTGCTTCCAGGTGCTCACCGCCCACATTGTCAAAGTAGACGTCGATTCCGCCGGGGCCGGCCGCCTTTTGCAGCTGAGCCAGAACGGGCCCGTCGTGATAGTCGAAGGCGGCATCAAAGCCGAGTTCAAGCAACCGGGCCACCTTGGCGGGTGTGCCGGCGGAACCGATCACCCGGGATGCACCCATGGCCTTGGCGATCTGGCCAACCAGTGAGCCTACGGCGCCTGCGGCCCCGGAGACGAACACAGCGTCGCCGGGCGCAAACTCCGCAACCTTGAGCAGGCCGGCGTACGCCGTTAGCCCGGTCATGCCGAGGGCCCCGAGGAAAGCGGATGCGGGCGCGAGGTCGGTGCGCGCAGGCGTGGCTGCCGCAGCGTCCAGCACTGCGTATTCCCGCCAGCCCTGTGCGTGCACCACCACGTCACCTTCCTGATGCCGCCCGGAACGCGACGCGAGCACTTCCCCCACAGCGCCGCCGTCGAGCGCTTTGTCCAGCGCAAAAGGCGCGGAATAGGACTTAACGTCATTCATGCGCCCGCGCATATAGGGATCCACGGACATAAAGAGGTTGCGGACCAGGATCTGGCCATCCTGGAGTTCCGGCAGCCGGGACTCGGCCAGCCGGAAGTTCTCCGGGACGGGACGGCCCTTCGGGCGGGACGCCAACTGGATCTCGCGGGTGGTGATGGGAAGGGGCGTCTGGCTCATGCGGCGTACTCCAGGATCTTGATGTCCACGGTGATGTTGCCGCGGGTGGCGTTGGAATAGGGGCAGATTTCGTGGGCCCTGGCCACCAGCGCCTCCGCGGTGGCCAGGTCCAGTGCCGGCAGGGCGATCTCGAGTTCCGCGGCCAGCCCGAAAGCGGCGCTGTCCAGCTGGCCGAGATGGACCTTGGCGGCGACTGCCGAATCGGTTAGGTCGGCACGTTCTTTGCGGCCCACCAGGCGGAGGGCGGAGTGGAAGCAGGCGGCATAGCCGGCAGCGAAGAGCTGTTCGGGATTGGTGCCCTGACCGCTCCCGCCGAGCTCCACGGGGCTGGACAGTGTCACGTCGAGTTTGCCGTCGTTGGTCCGTGCGGTGCCGTCGCGGCCTTCGCCCGAGGCAAGCGCGTGGGCAGTGTAAAGGGGTTTCACGGTGTTTCCGTCCTGTTGTCGGTTGAAATCTGTGGTGTCAGAGCGCGGTGGTGTCCGAGCGCTGCGGTTCAGACCGCGCTGTGCAGGGCAGCGGTCAGGCGGCCCAGGGTGTCGCGCAGCTGGTCAAGTTCTTTGGCTGTAAGCCCCGCGGCGTCCGCGAGGCGCTGCGGAATGGCGCCGGCTTTCCCGCTCAACTCCCGCCCGGCAGGTGTCAGGTGGATGGCAACGCGGCGTTCGTCCTCTCCGGACCGGCGGCGCTCCACCAGCCCCAGAGATTCAACTCGCTTCAGCAGGGGCGACAGGGTGCCCGAATCAAGGCCGAGCTCTTCGCCCAGTTCCTTCACGCCGCGCGGCTCGCTTTCCCACAGCACCAGCATCACCAGGTACTGGGGATACGTGAGGCCCAGCTCCTCAAGGACAGGCCGGTAGACCGCAGTGGCGGCACGCGATGCCGAGTAGAGGGCAAAGCACACCTGGCGGTTCAGCCGTGGAGCATCAGTCATGCCACAACCATAGCCTGCAACTAAGTTGTGCACAACTTAATTGCGAGTCTCAACGAGCCGAGAGGCGCATGGGAGTACGACGGCGGGGCGCGGCGCCGTTACTAACGGTCGCGGATGGTGCGCAGCGCCGCAGCGGTGAGCACCCGGATGCCAAGGCCCAAGGCCCGTTCGTCGAGAATGTAGTCGCCCCGGTGGAGATCGTATTCCTCGCCGCCGGGAGTTTTAGTGCCAAGCCTCATCATGGCGCCCGGCAGTTCTGCGAGGAACCAGGCGAAGTCCTCCCCGCCCATGGACTGCGGGGTCAGCACCACGGCGCTTTCGCCGATTTCCGCCCGGGCGGATGCCTCGATGAGGGCCGTCTCGTGTTCAGAGTTCACCACCGGCGGCACTCCCCGAGTGTGCTCCAGGCGCACGTCCACGCCGTACGGGGCTGCCACCTGGTGCACCACTTCATCCAGCAGTTCGCCCGCCGCATGCCACGCCTCGCGGTCCAGGCAGCGCATGGTTCCGGCCATGTAGCCGCTTCCGGGAATCGCGTTCGGAGCCGAGCCGGCCGAGATCTGGCCCCACACCACCGAAACCCCGCTCCGCACATCCACCCGGCGGGACAGGACGGCCGGTACATTGACGGCAATCTGGGCCAGGGCGAACACCAGGTCCTCGGTCAGGTGAGGGCGCGAGGTGTGGCCGCCGCGGCCGGAAAGCTCGATCCGGATGGTGTCCGAGGCCGACGTGATGGCGCCGATGCGGGTTCCGATCTTGCCCACTTCGATGCGCGGATCACAGTGCAGCGCAAGGATCCGGGGAACCCCGTCCAGGACGCCCTGCTCGATGCAGGAGTGGGCGCCGCCGGGCATGGTTTCCTCGGCGGGCTGGAAGATGATGCGGACGGTGGCACCCAGCGGCACCTCCTGGTGCATCCGGTGCAGCACCAGGGCGATGCCCAGCATGGTGGTGGTGTGGACGTCGTGGCCGCAGGCGTGCGTCACGCCGTGGTTCTTTGAGGCGAAGGGCAGGCCCGTCTCCTCGATGATGGGCAGCGCATCGATATCCCCGCGCAGGGCCGTAGCGATGGGGCCCTCCCCCACGTCCACGGTGAGCCCCGTGCCGTCCAGCCGCCGCGGGCTGAGGCCTGCGGCTTCAAGCCGCTCGGCCAGCTTGTCTGTGGTGCGGAATTCCTTGAAGGACAGTTCCGGGTGCGCATGCAGGTCCCGGCGGAAATCGATCAGTTCCGGCAGGAGCGGCTCTAGCCAGGGTGCCACCAGCGCGGTGGCGGCTCGGCTTCCGTAGTGTAATTGCGCACTGTTTCACTCTAGCGAGGGTCACCGGATTACGGGCCATCGCGGTCCCCGCGTTACATGCGGGGCCGCGCCGGCCTAGAGAACGTCCGTGTCCCCGCTGGCTTTCAGGGCGTCGACGGCGGCTTTGACACGCTGCGAATTGGCCATGGTGGTCACCAGCAGGGCATCCGGGGTGTCCACGATGACAACGTCCTGGATCCCGATGAGGGCGATCACGCGTTTGGTGTCCGTCACCACCACGCCGCTGGAGTTCTCGGTGAACACGCGCGCGCCCTCGCCGAGCACGGTGACGTCATCTACTTCCTTGGCACTGTTGAGCCGGCCCACGGAAGCGAAGTCACCGACGTCGTCCCAGCGGAAGGAGCCGGGCACGACGGCGACGTCCCCGGCTTCGGCGGCAGGTTCGGCCACCGCATAGTCGATGGCGATCTTGGGCAGGGTGGGCCAGACACGTGCGGTGACCTCGTCGCGGGCGGGGGTGTCCCAGGCGCGGGCGATTTCCTGCAGCCCCTCGAACAGCTCCGGCTGGTTGGCCTCAAGGTGCTTAAGCAGGAGGCCAACGGGGGCGACGAACATGCCGGCGTTCCACACGTAGTTGCCGCTTTCAACGTACTGCTGGGCAACTTCCTCGTTCGGCTTTTCGACGAACTCCACCACGTCCTGGGCGCTGGGGGCGCCGTCGATGTGCAGGTCCTGGCCGGAACGGATGTACCCGAACCCGGTGGACGGGTGCGTGGGCTTGATGCCGATAGTGACAATCTTGCCGGCGGCAGCCGTGTGGATTGCTTCGCGGACTGCCTCCTGGAAGAGACTGTCCGGGCTGATCACCTGGTCCGCGGCGAAGGAACCCATGATGGTGTCCGGATCGCGCTCGTGCAGGATGGCAGCGGCGAGGCCGATGGCCGCGCCGGAATCCTTCGGCTCGGACTCAAGGACCAGGTTCGCGTCGTGGAGTTCCGGAAGCTGCCGGCACACTGCGTCGCGGTGTGCCTTCCCGGTGACCACCAGCATCCGGGTGCCGGCCAGCGGGTGCAGACGGTCATAGGTGGCGCGCAGCAATGTACTGCCCGAGCCGGTGAGGTCGTGAAGGAACTTGGGAGCTGCGGCTCGCGACAGGGGCCAAAGGCGGGTCCCCACGCCGCCCGCCGGGATCACTGCAATGAAGCGGTCAAGGGGTGAAACCGGGCTTGTCACTTTGTCTGTACTCATCAAGGCCTACTTTAGCCGACCGCCTGCTGTGGCCCCTTCCGGACCCCGGCCGGACCCTACCGGACTTCATGAGGACGCGTGATTGTGGCGTTTGTCTCATTAATCAGCGAAATCCTTGCAGTTGCTGGGCACCAAGGAGTTCCTAAATTGAATAAGCTGTTAGCGGAGCCTAGATTTAGGCCTGAGCTACGAGTGCTCTCGCAGCAGGCGTTCCCCCCGCGTGGATCTCATGCCAGCGCCGCTGTGTTGCAGGGAGGTTTATCAGTGCCGACAAAACCAGCTGGCACCTTGTACCGCGGCCGTGAAGGCATGTGGTCCTGGGTAGGACACCGTATTACCGGTGTAGTGATCTTTTTCTTCTTGTTGGTCCACGTTTTGGACACCTCCTTGGTGCGTGTGTCGCCAGAGGCCTACACCGCGGTGATCGGTGCTTACAAGAACCCCCTCATGGCCCTGGGCGAGACCGGCCTTGTTGCGGCCATCGTGTTCCACGCCTTTAACGGCCTGCGCATTATTGCGGTGGACTTCTGGAAGAAGGGCGCCAAGTACCAGCGCCAGATGCTCTGGGCCGTCCTGGGCCTCTGGGTGGTCACCATGGTCGCTTTCTCCATCCGCCACCTGTCCCTCGCGCTCGGAGGTCACTAAGCCATGTCTGCAACCATTGAGAGCCCGCGCAGCGGGCGCATCGCGCCCCAGTACCGCCGCACCGGCGGAAGCCGGGGCAACTTTGAAATGATCGCCTGGCTGTTCATGCGGTTGTCCGGCGTGGTGCTGGTGGTCCTGATCTTCGGCCACCTCTTTGTGAACCTCATGGTGGGCGAGGGCATCCACGCGATCGATTTCGGTTTCGTGGCCGGCAAGTGGGCCGACCCGTTCTGGCAGGTCTGGGACCTCACGATGCTGTGGCTGGCCATGTTGCACGGCACCAACGGCGTGCGCACCATCATCAATGACTACGCCGAGAAGGACTCCACCCGCCGCTGGCTGAAGACGGTCCTCTACTCAGCCACCGTGGTCATCATTGTCCTGGGCACCCTGGTGATCTTCACCTTCAACCCTTGCCCCGTCGTCAACGGCGTGCCCCTGCCTGGCGGATTCTGCCCTGCCTAGCACCGGCAACACCCCGGGCCCGCGGGTATAACCGCGGGCCTTGTTTTGCGGAGCAGGCAACGCCCGCCCGTTGTTTTATTGCGAATTTTGAGAGAAAGAGCGTCTGGTATGCAGGTCCATAAGTACGACGTCGTCATCGTCGGTGCCGGTGGCGCTGGCATGCGCGCGGCGATCGAATCCGGTCAACGCGCCCGCACAGCAGTACTGACCAAGCTCTACCCCACCCGCTCGCACACCGGTGCGGCGCAGGGTGGCATGTGTGCAGCCCTTGCCAATGTCGAGGAAGACAACTGGGAGTGGCACACGTTCGACACCGTCAAGGGCGGTGACTACCTCGTTGACCAGGACGCCGCGGAGGTCATGGCGAAGGAAGCCATCGACGCCGTGCTCGACCTGGAAAAGATGGGCCTGCCCTTCAACCGCACGCCCGAAGGCCGGATTGACCAGCGCCGCTTCGGCGGCCACACCCGCGACCACGGCAAGGCCCCCGTCCGCCGCGCCTGCTACGCCGCCGACCGCACCGGCCACATGATCCTGCAGACGCTGTACCAAAACTGCGTCAAGCACAACGTTGAGTTCTACAACGAGTACTACGTCCTGGACCTGCTGACGGTCGAAGAGGACGCAGTACGCGAAGACGGCACACCGTACAAGCAGAAGCGGGTTGCCGGCGTGGTCTCCTATGACCTCGCTTCGGGTGAGCTGCACGTCTTCCAGGCCAAGTCCGTGGTGTTCGCCTCCGGCGGCGCCGGCAAGGTCTTCAAGACCACCTCCAACGCCCACACCCTCACCGGTGACGGCATGGGCATCGCCTTCCGCCGCGGCATCCCCCTGGAGGACATGGAGTTCTTCCAGTTCCACCCGACCGGCCTGGCCGGCCTGGGCATCCTGCTTTCCGAAGCCGCCCGCGGTGAAGGCGCCATCCTCCGCAACTCCGAGGGTGAGCGCTTCATGGAACGCTACGCCCCCACCATCAAGGACCTGGCGCCCCGTGACATCGTGGCCCGTTCCATGGCCAACGAGGTCCGTGAAGGCCGCGGCTGCGGCCCGAACAAGGACTACGTCCTCCTGGACCTCACGCACCTGGAGCCGGCGCACATCGACGCCAAGCTGCCGGACATCACCGAATTCGCCCGCACCTACCTGGGTGTTGAGCCGTACACGGAGCCGGTTCCGGTGTTCCCGACGGCGCACTACGCCATGGGCGGCATCCCCACCAACATCACCACCGAGGTCCTGCAGGACAACGACACCGTTATTCCGGGTCTTTACGCAGCCGGTGAAGTGGCCTGTGTGTCCGTCCACGGATCCAACCGCCTGGGCACCAACTCGCTGCTGGACATCAACGTGTTCGGCAAGCGCGCCGGCATTGCGGCCGCCGAGTATTCCAAGACGGCCCAGTTCGTGGAGCTGCCGGAGAACCCTCTGGCCTACACCACTGAACTGCTGGACATTGCCCGCAACGGCACCGGCGACGAAAAGGTGGCCCAGATCCGCAAGGAACTGCAGGACACCATGGATGCCAACATGCAGGTGTTCCGCACCGCGGATACCCTGAACCAGGTCCTGCGCGACATCGCCTCCTTCGAGGAGCGGTACACGCGCATCAACGTCCAGGACAAGGGGAAGCGCTTCAACCTTGACCTGCTCGAGGCCGTTGAACTCGGCTTCCTGCTGGAGCTGGCCAAGGTGATGACCGTGGCAGCCCTGCACCGTGAGGAATCCCGCGGCGGACACTTCCGCGAGGACTTCCCGGACCGCGACGACGACAAATTCATGAAGCACTCCATGGCGTACAAGGATGACCACGCGCCGGCGGACGGATCGGCAGAAGCAATCGCCGGTATCCGCCTGGCCACAAAGCCGGTTGTCTTTACCCGCTACGAGCCGATGGTGAGGAAGTACTAAGATGACCGCTGAAACCGCTGAGCCAGCCTCAAAGATTGAACTGCCTGCCGGCGTCGGCGGTGGCGGCGAAATCCCCACGTTCGATGTGCACATGCGCGTGCGCCGGTACAACCCGGAGGTTTCCGGCGAGGCTACCTGGGATGACTACCACCTCACCATGTACGGCACGGACCGTGTCCTGGATGCCCTGCACAAGGTCAAGTGGGAAATCGACGGCAGCCTCTCCTTCCGCCGCTCCTGCGCCCACGGCGTCTGCGGCTCCGACGCCATGCGCATCAACGGCCGCAACCGCCTCGCCTGCAAGACCCTCCTGAAGGACCTGGACACCTCCAAGCCCATCACGGTGGAACCCATCAAGGGCCTGCCGGTGGAGAAGGACCTCATCGTGGACATGGAACCGTTCTTCCAGTCCTACCGCGAAGTGATGCCCTTCCTCATCAACAAGGGCCACGAGCCCACCAAGGAACGTCTTCAGTCCGCCGAGGACCGTGAGCGCTTCGATGACACCACCAAGTGCATCCTGTGCGCTGCCTGCACGTCCTCCTGCCCCGTGTTCTGGACCGACGGCCAGTACTTCGGGCCGGCGGCGATCGTCAACGCGCACCGTTTCATCTTCGATTCACGTGATGACGCCGGCGACATGCGCCTGGAGATCCTCAACGACAAGGAAGGTGTGTGGCGCTGCCGCACCACCTTCAACTGCTCCGAAGCATGCCCCCGCGGCATTCAGGTGACGCAGGCGATCCAAGAGGTCAAGCAGGCCATTCTCTCCCGCAAGATCTGACAAAGGATCAAGCGAACGACGGCGCCGTCCCCACTTCAGGGGATCGGCGCCGTCGTTGTTTCCCCCCACCCGCCCCCTGACCTCGCAAGCTCGGCCAGGGAACCCGGCGGGCGTGGGCCCACAGCCATGCGTACCAAACGAAAGGGGACGTTGTGTCCCGCTCTGAAAAAGTGTCCTTTACCGGTTCCACCGGCGAGATGCTCTCTGGGATCATCGACATTCCGGAAGGCCCGGTCAAGGGCTGGGGTGTCTTCTCCCACGGGTTCACGCTGGGCAAGGACGCGCCCTCCGCGTCGAGGATGTGCAAGGCGCTGGCGGACAGCGGTGTGGGTATGCTCCGGTTCGACAACCTGGGCCTGGGCGGCTCCGCCGGCGAGTGGTCGGCGGGTTCCTTCAGCCACAAGGTGGCGGACACGGTGAAGGCCGCCGAGTTCATGCGCGGCGAAGGGAAACAGATTTCGCTGCTGGTGGGCCATTCCTTCGGCGGTGCGGCCGTCCTGGCGGCCGCGCGGGAGATCCCCGAGCTCGACGCCGTCGCCACCGTTGGCGCGCCTTTCTCACCCAAGCACGTGGCACATGTCTTCGACGCCGCGCTGGACAAGATCCTGAGCGAAGGCAGCGCGGAGGTGGACCTGGGCGGGAAGCGGGTGGAGATCCGCAAGCATTTTGTGGAGGACCTGGAAAACGCCGACCTGACTGACTGCATCCAGCAGCTGCACAAGCCGCTGATGGTCCTCCACTCCCCCACGGACAACACCGTGGGAATCGAAAATGCCAGCACCATTTTCCAGACCGCCCGGCATCCGCGGAACTTCGTCTCCCTCGAAGGCAGCGATCACCTCCTGACCGGCAAGGGCCAGGCGGCACGGGCCGCCCGGATCATCGCTGCCTGGGCCGACCAGTACCTCGACGCAGCCCAGTAGCCTGTCAGCCGGCACGGGCTGCCCGGATCAGCGCTGCTTTGGCCGGGCAGTACCTCGACGCCGGGCAGCAACAGCGCCCTGCTCCGCGTGGACAGGTACCTTGCCCGGCTGGACCTGCCTCGCTCCCCAGGTGCCCTTCTCGTGCCCTGTGGGCTGTTCCGCCAGGTCCGCCTCCCGGACAGCGGCCCAGCCCGCTGAGACGAGGTAGACCTGGCTGACCAGGTTGAACCAGATCAGCAGGCCGATGATGATGGCGAACGGCGCCAGGATGGGATTGCGGCTGGCGCCGGCCAGCAGCTCGGTGCTGAAGACCTGCAGGATGGTGGTGCCGAATGCAGCCAGGATGGTGCCCTCGAGGAGGGCCCGCCGGGAGAGCTTGAGTCCGGCGGCGAGCCGGAACATAATGAGCGCCGTGACCCAGCTCAGTACCAGGGGGACGGCAATCTTAATGGACGTGGTCAGCGGACCCGCCACGGCGTCGTCGAGGCGCAGGAAGTCCGTGACCCAGCCGGCGGCGGTGCCAAAAACCAGTGAAGCTCCGGCGCTGATCACCAGGGCGATGCCCAACAGGAGCAGGGTGCCGGCGTCGCGCAGCTTCATCAGGACCGGGTTGACCACCAGTGGCGGCAGCTGCATCACGCCGCGGACGCCGTCGCGCAGGCCGGCGATCCAGCCCAGCGACGTGATGACCGTGACCACGGCGCCAATGAGGGCCGTCAGGCCCAGCCCCTCCGGATTGAGCAGGTCCTGCGGGTCCACCAGGCCTTCGCCGCCGTTTACCTTCAGGAGCCCCGGGGCGCTTTGGGCCACGCTGGCGATGATAGTGTCCAGCAGCGCCGGCTGACCGCGCAGCACCAGGCCCGCGATGGAAAAGCCGGTGGCCAGCAGGCCCGTAATGGAGAAGAACATGTTGAAGCCGATGCCTGCGCTCATGAGCGGGCCGTGCTGGAGCGTGTAGTGCCGGAAGGCACGCATGGGACGGAACACGTTAAGGCGTGCCAGCAGCCACTGGAAGGTGCCCATCACCGTGGCGAAGAAGCTCCCGCCCGAGCGGCGGGTCTTCCCCAGCTCCATCCGCTTCTGGATAACGGCAAGCTTCAGCTGGGCCTGTTCGGTGGGAAGGGGCTGTTGTTCAGCCTGTTTCGGATGCTGTGTCCGCGGCGGCGTCCGTGAATCGGGTGCCGGCGTCGTTGTCAGTTTCGGTCCCAAAGTCCAGCTCTTCCCGTAGCTGCCAGATGCCGTCCGCATCGTGCTCGTAGAGTCCCATGCTAACCACGGGGAAAGTGGCTCTGTAGCTTTTCAGTACCGTTTCGGCTTCATCGAGGCTTTCCGGGGCGACGTCGTGGGCGATGGTGACGTGCGGGTGGTAGGCGAAGGGCAGTTCCCGCTGGAGGGGACCCTGCTGGAGCTTTTCGTGCAGGTCCACGCAGGCCTCGAAGCCTTCCTCCACGTTGATGAAGACCACCGGCGACACGGGTCGGAACGTTCCGGTGCCGGCGATGGTGACCATAAAAGGGCTTTGCCGGCGCGCGACGTCCCGCACGTGTTCCAGGGTGGCCTCCCAGTCCTGCGTAGGCGTGGTGGTCACCAGCGTGATGTGTGCCGGCACCAGATCTGCAAGGGGATCACCGAAGGAAGCACGCCAGCGCTGCAGCTCCTCAGCCACCTCCGGCGGGAAGCCCAGGATGACCCCTACGCTGATGTCTTCCGTCCGGGACGGCCCGTGTCCGGCCGCACCTGAGTCCTCCGCTGGGTCGCCTTGGGGCTTACCGGGCCTTCCCGCTGCCTGAGTGGAGCGGGAGCCTTCCCTTGCGGTGACTTTGCTGGATGGCATGGCGCTAGCGGACTCCTGCGAGGGAGAAGGACGGGAGGAAGCCCATGCGCTCATACACCTGGCCAAGGGTCACGGATGCGATGTCCCGGGCACGCTCGGCGCCGTGGGCCAGCAGCCGGTCCAGTTCCGCGGGGTCCGCCATCAGCTCGTTGGTGCGGTCGCGCAGCGGCGTGACGAACTCCACCACCACCTCCGCCAGGTCCACCTTGAGGTGGCCGTACATCTTGCCCTGGTACTCGGCTTCGAGCTCCGCTACCGACTTGCCGGTGAGGGAGGAGTAGATGGTCAGCAGGTTCGAGATGCCCGGCTTTTCCTCCTGGTCGAACCGGATGTCCGTGCCGGCATCGGTCACGGCGGACTTGATGCGCTTGGCCGCAATCTTGGGGTCTTCGAGCAGCTGGATGGCCCCGTTGGGAGACTCGCCGGTCTTGGACATCTTGGCGCTGGGATTCTGGAGATCGTAGATCTTGGCGCTTTCCTTCACGATGGTGGCTTCCGGGACCGTGAAGGTGGCTCCGAACTTCGCGTTGAACCGCTGGGCCAGGTTCCGGGTCAGCTCCAGGTGCTGGCGCTGGTCCTCCCCCACGGGCACGAGGTCGGTCTGGTACAGCAGGATGTCCGCCGCCATCAGGGTGGGGTACGCGAACAGTCCCAGGGTGGCGGCGTCGGCGCCGGACTTCTGGCTCTTGTCCTTGAACTGCGTCATCCGGGACGCTTCACCGAAGCCGGTGATGCAGTTCAGCGCCCAGGCCAGCTGCGCGTGTTCGGGCACGTGGGACTGGACAAAGAAGATGCTCTTGTCAGGGTCGATGCCAGCTGCGATGTACTGGGCTGCCACAATGCGCGTCCGCTTTGCGAGTTCGGCAGGGTCAAAGTCCACGGTGATGGCGTGCAGGTCCGGAATGAAGAACACAGCATCGTACTCGGCCTGCATGTCCACCCAGTTGCGGACGGCGCCGATGTAGTTACCCAGGTGCAGGGAGTCCGCGGTGGGCTTGGCACCGGAGAGGATGCGCTTCTTGGGGGCAGGAAAAGTCTGGCTAGTCATGGGGGAGGAAACCTTCGGGGGTTAGAGCTGGTAGTCCACTACGAGCGGGGCATGGTCGGAGAAACGGGTGTCCCACGAGGCTGCCCGGTCAACCACCGCCGAGATCGCGGCGGAAGCCAGTTCCGGGGTGGCCAGGTGGTAGTCGATCCGCCAGCCGGTGTCGTTGTCGAACGCCTTTCCGCGCTGCGACCACCAGGTGTAGGGCCCGTCAACGTCGCCGGCAAGGTTGCGGTGGACGTCCTGCCAGCCGATCTCCTCGCCGAGGAAGTGGTCGAAATACGCCCGTTCCTCCGGAAGGTGGCCCGCCTTCCTGACGTTGGCCTTCGAGTTCCGGATGTCCCGGGGTTTGTGGGCCACGTTGAGGTCGCCGACGACCAGGGCATGGTCGCTGTGCTTGGTCAATTCAGGCAGGCGGGTGCTCATCACGTCCAGGAACCGGAACTTGTCATCCTGCTTGGGGGTGCCTACCTCGCCGGAGTGGACGTAGGCGCTGGCGACGGTGAGCTGGACAGGGTGTCCGGCTGCATCGGCGAAGCGGAAATCGGCTTCCACCCAGCGGCCCGCCGTGGCGAAGTAGTCGTCGCCGATGCCGTTCCGGGTGTCCAGCGGTTCCTCGCGTGAAGCGATGGCGACGCCGGCCCGGCCTTTGGCTTCTGCCTCGGCGTGCAGGATGTGCCAGCCTTCGCCCAGCAGCTGCCGGACGACGGCGTCGGGAGCGCGGACTTCCTGGAGGCAGAGGATGTCCACTTCGCGCGGCTCCAGCCACGCCGCCATACCGTTCTTGAAGGCAGCCCGAAGGCCGTTGACGTTAACGGATGCGATGCGAAGGTGGTCCTTCTTCAATGCCGAGCTCACCCGCTCCACTCTAGTCGATGATGGTTCCGGCAACCGGCTCTCCGCCGCCGGAGGACTTGATCATGTCCCGGGCGTTCGTGGCGGTGATCTCGATGGTTTCCAGGGCCCGGTTGATGGTGTCCTGGTTGGCGGCAGCACCCTTGGCGCGCTCTTCTTCCACTACCCGGATCTGCACCTGGACGATCTTGAAGGAGTGGTCCAGCTTGAGGTCGCGGACCTCCTCCGCCTGGCTGCGCTCGGCAACAACCCTGGTACCGCCCTGGTCGGCTGCGGCGTACGGGCCCCGCCCCGCAGCGGTGGTGAAGGCGTTCTGGGCTTCCGTCAGCTTTGCTCCGGCTTTCTTGGCCGCCTTCTGGATGCTGAAGACCACGAAGGACGCAAGGGCCAGCCAGAAGAAGGCGATGACGGCAACTACCCAGCCCACGACGTCGTTCTGGTTCGCTGCAAAGATCACGGCCACCACGAACGCGGTGACGAGGACCATCAGTCCCGGCCCGCTGATGCGGAACATGGAAAATCCGCCCCTGGCGGGTTTGGAGGATGATTTGGAGCTGCCCAGAGATTGCATGCACCCATTCTCTCAAACGCCCGTGGATGCTCCCGCCGCCTTCCACCCGCGGCGAACTCCCACTCCTCCCAAGTAGGTAGCGCGAAGTGTCGTTTTGGAGCCTCAAAAGGACACTTAGCGCTACTTAGTTGGGTGGGGGCTCACTTGAGGAAGAGCTGGCGCAGCCGCAGGGTGGTGAGCAGCGTGCCGGCCGCCGTCATCACCAGGTAGTAGCCGATGTGGATGGGCGTGGCCGCCGTGAACGTGCCCACGCTGATCTGCCGCAGCAGTTCCACGCCGTGCCACAGCGGCATGGCCTGGATGAGCCACTGGATGGCCTGCGGGTACACGCTCAGCGGGTAGAACGTGGCACTGAACAGGAACATGGGCAGCATGATGAAGTTGATCCAGTCCATCTGCTGGAACGTCTTCAGGAAGCTGGTGATGCCCATCCCGATGCTGGCAAACCCGAACGCGATCAGCACCGAGGCGGGGATCATCAGGAGAGCCCATGGGGTGGTGATCAGCCCCATCACACCCATCACTGCGGTGAAGCCCAGGGCGTAGAGGAGCCCGCGCAGCAGGGCCAGGAAGATCTCGCCCAGTGCCACATCGAGCGGGCCGAGCGAGGTGTACAGCATGCCCTGGTAGAGCTTCGCGAAGTTCATCTTGAAGAACACGTTCCAGGTGGAGTCGTAGACAGCACCATTCATGGCGGAGACGGCCAGCAGGGCCGGGGCGATGTAGGCGGCATAGCTGACGACGCCGCCGCCGGGGCCCTGCACCGGACCCACGATCGCCCCAAGCCCCACTCCCATGGAGATCAAAAACAGGACGGGTTCAAAGAATCCGGAGAGCATTACCAGCCAGTTGGTGCTCTTCGTCGCCAGCAGTCCGCGCGAAATCACAGCCCTGGCGTTGCCCGAATACAACGCCCCGAAAGTCCTGGCGCGGGCCTCGTCAGCGGCGCTCTTCACGGGCACCCCGGTACTCACCGGCCCATCCTCAACGCAAACTGGCGGCGGGTGAGGAACCAGCCCACCACCGCCAGGCCCACCAGCACTGCGGCATGCAGGAGGGTCAGCAACGCCGGTTCCTGGTACCCGTAGCTGAAGACGCGCCCCAGTTCAGTGCCGTGCCAGATCGGGGAAATCCAGCCAATCCACCGGACCGCCAGCGGCAGCGAGTCCAGCGGAAAGAAGGTTCCCGAGAACAGGAACAGCGGCATCACGATGAACCGCATCACCAGCGCGAACTGGCCCTTGTCCTCGGTGATCGAAGCCGAATAGGCCATCAGCGGCAAACCAAAGGAAAGCGCCGCCAGCGTGGCCACCAGGATGGTCACCCACCCCAACCCGCCGGGCGCGGCACCAAAAAGGGCCACAGCAGCAAAATAGATGGCCGACTGCAGCAGGAACCGCAGGGTCACCGCCATGATGTGCCCGGCCGCGATCTGTTGGGGCGTCAGCGGCGAGGCGTGCGGGCCGTAGTAGGTCCGGCGCCATTTGAAGCCGCCCATCACCGGGAACGTGAATTCGTTAGCTGCGGTCATCACCGCCGCGGAAACCAGCAGGGCGGGCGCCACGAACGTCACGTACCCCACTCCCCCGAAGGCTCCCGCGCCGTGCGCATCAACGAGGGTGGCAAGGCCAACGCCCATGGCGAACAGGTACGCCACGGGGTGGCCCACGCTGTACATCACCAGGGACCAGCTGTACCCCTTCATCACCCGGAGCACATGCTCCGCGTAGTAGAAAGAGCCCCACCGCCGCGCCTTCGCCGCTGCTACGGCAGGGCCATGGGCGACGGGAAGCCTGCGGGCGGGTGCGCCCGTCAACCCCGCCTGCTGAGCCGACCCGGTCTTCTCAGTCAACGAGGCTCCTGCCCGTCAGGCGGAGGAACACGTCTTCCAGCGAGGACCTGCGGACCAGCGATGTCAGTGGCCTCAGGCCGCGGGACGCCACCTGCTCCAGGGCGGACTCGCCGTCGTGCGCGTAGATCAGCACACGGTCCGGCAGGACCTCCAGACGCTCCCCGATGCCGTCCAGCTCGCCGGCGATGGTGGTGTTCCGCTCGGAACCGAAGCGCAGCTCCACCACCTCCCGCGTGGAGTGCTCCCGGATCAACTGCGCCGGTGACCCCTCGGCCATGATGCGGCCCTTGTCCACTATGATGAGCCGGTCGCAGAGCTGCTCAGCTTCATCCATGTAATGGGTGGTGAGGATCAGCGTGACGCCCTGCTCCTTGAGCCGGAAGAGGCGGTCCCAGAGGATGTGCCGGGCCTGCGGATCCAGGCCGGTGGTGGGTTCGTCCAGCAGCAGGATCCGCGGTTCGTTGATGAGCGACCGGGCGATGGTAAGCCGGCGCTTCATGCCGCCCGACAGTGCGTCCACCTTGGACTTCGCGTTGTCGGTCAGCTGCGCGAATTCGAGCAGTTCGTCGGCCTTTGGTTTGAGGTAGCTCATGGGCAGGCCGAAGTACCGGCCGTACACCAGGAGGTTGTCGCGGACCCGGAGTTCCTCGTCCAGGTTGTCCTGCTGTGGCACCACTCCCAGGTGGGCGCGCACTTCCGGTCCGTGCGAATCCGGGTCAAGGCCCATGATGTGGAGGTTGCCGGAGGTGCGGCTGGTGACCCCGCCGATCATCTTCATGGTGGTGGACTTGCCGGCGCCGTTGGGGCCCAGCAGGCCAAAGGATTCCCCCGCGGCGACGCTGAACGAAATTCCGTCCACGGCCGCCACGTCGCCGTACTTTTTGGTCAGGCCTTCCGCCGTTATCACTGCCTGCTGCTTCATCGGGCTGCCGGCTGACGCACTGGAGGACAGGATGGCTTCATTGTGCACTTCAGCAGACTAGTGGAGCACCAGGGAATGCGGAAGATGCGGGCGTGAACGCTCACAACATGTGCTCCCCGTGGGGCGACCCTCCCCCGTCCAGTGGCAACCGCTTCAACCCGTGAAGCAGCCCCACCCGGCGGTGATGCCGCCTAACGCGGCTGATCAGAGCGCAAGACTTCCAACCGCGCCCTATATTCCGTCTCGTCGATCTCGCCGCGGGCATAGCGCTCCCGGAGGACGCCTTCACCGCCCTGGGCGGCGGCCCATCGGCGGTTCCCCCGCCACGTACGACGACCTACGAAAATCAACAGCCCGATGACCAGGATCCAGAACAGCGGAAACAGCAGGAACAGCGGCCAGTAGCCGCCGTCGCCCCACGGTCCATGCGCGACGACGCCGGCCGGCACTTGCGCGGCTGCGGTACCGATGACGGTGCTCAATGATGTCAACATGTCACTTCCAAACTCTCGACAAGCCGTATCTCGGCTCTGCTTCCAGTCTGGTTCGGGCCCGCAAAAGTTTCGTCCGACGCCGGGAGGCTCTTCGGGCATGCCTGCCTACTCCCCCGGGAGACGGCCCCGGCCCGTCAACTACTCCAGCCCGGCCGCACCAGGCCTGATTCGTAGGCGAGGACCACCAACTGGGCCCGGTCACGGACCAGGAGCTTGGTCATGATGCGCGAAACATGCGTCTTGGCGGTGAGCGGCGTGATGAACAGCCGCTGGGCGATCTCTGCGTTGTTCAGGCCTTCACCCACCAACTGCAGGACCTCGCGTTCCCGCTCTGTGATCTGCTCCAACCGGACATCCGATGGTGCCGCGGCCGTCGGCTGCATGGCCAGCTGGGCCATGATGCGGCGGGTGACGGACGGTGACAGCAAAGCATCGCCGTCGTGCACCACGCGCACCGCCCGGAGCAGCTCTTCCGGTTCCGTGTCCTTGACCAAAAACCCCGCGGCACCGGCTCGCACCGCCTCCGCAATGTACTCGTCCAGTTCGAAGGTGGTCAGGATAATCACCCGGGTTCCCGCCAGATCCTTCGCGGCCATGATCTGCCTGGTGGCCTCCAGGCCGTCCCCGTCCGGCATCCGGATGTCCATCAGCGCCACGTCGGGATGCTCCAGCCGTGCAAGCTGCACGGCGTCCCGGCCGGTTCCGCACTCGGCCACCACAGCCATGTCCGGCTCGGCGCTCAGCAGAGCCCGGAAACCCGCCCTGATGAGGGTCTGGTCGTCAGCCAGCAGGATGCGGATCATGGGCGGGCCGCCGTTTCCCAAGGTCCGGCGGGCACCGGCAGGACAGACCGGACCCGCCAGCCAGGATGGAGCGCCGTGACTTCAAGGGTCCCGCCCAAGCCGGCCGCCCGTTCCCGCATCCCCGTCACGCCGTTCCCTTCGGGCACCCCGGTGGCGCCAGCCCCGTCGTCGTCAATTGTCACGGAAAGCAGACCGCCGGCATTGCCCGCGCCTGCCGCGCCGGCAGGCTCCAGGGCCAGGACGACGGCGGCCTTCCGCGCCCCGGAGTGGCGCACCACATTCGTGAGGGACTCCTGCACGATCCGGTAAGCAGCTTCCTGGACGGGCCCGGGAAGCTGCGCCTGCGCCGGAAGGTCCAGGTCCAGCCGGACGTCGATGCCGGCCCGGCGTGCGTGGTCCAGGAGCTCCTGGACCCGGCCGATGGTGAGCGGCGAAGGACTCAGCGGGGCGTCGTCGCGGAGGACTCCCAGGAGCTGCCGGATCTCAGCCAGGGATTCCTTGCTTGCTGCCTTGATCGCCTGCAGGGCCGGGCGGAACTGCTCCGGGTCCTTCTCACCGAGATGCAGGGCCACGGAGGAACGGACGTTGATGAGCGAGAGCGAATGCGCCACGACGTCGTGTATGTCCCGCGCCAGCGTGAGCCGGTACTCGTCGCGGGCTGCCTGCTCCCGGGCTTCGTGCTGCCGCCTCCTTTCTGCCACCCGCTCAGTGCGAAGCCGGACTCCCTCCCCCAGCAGCACGAGGATTGCCAGCCACGACGTTGCGGCAAAGGCCCGGACGAGTGAGGCTTCGTCCCCCTGCTGAAGCGACACAGCCACCAGCACGGCCGCACACGCGCCGGCCACGCCCCACGTCTGCCAGCGCTTGCCCGCCGCGGCCGAGAACACAATGGCGAGGGCCAGTGACAGGAAAATCGGGCCCCAGGCGTACGCCATTGCCAGGTAGGCGCCCACGGCCGCCGCTGTCACGGGAAGCATGACCAGCGGGGCCCGCCGACGGAGGGACAATGCCGCAGGCCCCAGAAGCAGCAGGGCGACCGCGAGGGCATCCAAAGGACGGTGGTCCGGCTGCCGCGCCGATGCGAAAACGGTGCCGACAATCTGGAAGACGGCCACGGCGACCACAATGAAGGCGGTGGGCGGTCCCCGGAAACGGCGCTGCATAGTTCGAGCCTAGCCGCGGGCGCCTTCACCGTCGTCGGCTTAAAGGCTGCTTAAAGGGGCAGGGCACCTACTCCGGCTGGAGTACGCGCCCTGCCCTTGGCTACATGGCTGCCTCTTACGCCTGTGCCGCCTGGCGCTCCGCGGCTTCCACCACGTTGGTCATCAGCAGTGCCACGGTCATCGGACCCACGCCACCGGGATTCGGCGAGATCCAGCCGGCCACCTCGGCGGCGGCAGGCTCGATGTCGCCGTGAACCTTGCTCTTGCCCGTCTCGGGGTCCGTCTCGCGGGTTACACCGACATCGAGCAGGGCCGCGCCCGGCTTCACGTCCGCGGCCTTGACGATGTGCTTGACACCCGCGGCGCCCACGATGACGTCCGCCTGCCGCAGCAGCTCGGACATGTTGGTGGTGCCGGTGTGGGTCAACGTCACCGTAGCGTTGATTTCGCGCCGGGTCAGCAGCAGCCCGATGGACCGGCCGATGGTCACACCGCGCCCAACCACCACCACGTGCTTGCCCCTGAGGTCGTAGTTGTTGCGCAGGAGCAACTCGATGACGCCACGCGGTGTGCACGGCAGCGGGGAGGTGATCTTGCCGTTGACGTTGAGCACCAACCGGCCAAGGTTGGTGGGGTGCAGGCCGTCGGCGTCCTTGTCGGGGTTGATCCGTTCCAGGATGGCGTCGGTGTCCAGGTGCTTGGGGAGCGGCAGCTGCACAATATAGCCGTGGCAGGTGGGGTCCGCATTGAGTTCGTCAATGAGGTCCTCCACCTGTTCCTGGGTGGCATCGCCGGGAAGCTCACGCTGGATCGAGTTCATCCCGATCTCCTCGGACTGCCTGTGCTTCATGGACACATACAGTTGGGAGGCGGGGTCCGCGCCCACCAGCACCGTGGCGATGCCGGGGGTGATTCCCCGGGCCTTCAAGGCCGCCACCCGCTCGGTCAGTTCGGCCTTGATGGCCGCAGCTGCTGCCCGTCCGTCCAGGATCCGGGCAGTCTTGGTTGCTTCAGTCATGGATCACCACTGCTCGTGCTGCGGGTACAGCGGGAAGTCGGCGGCGAGCTTGTCCACGCGGGCCTGCAGGGACTCGACGTCCGCGCTGGTGCCGGCCTTCAGCGCGGTGGCGATGATCTCCGCCACCTCGGTGAACTCGGCGGCACCGAAGCCGCGGGTGGCCAGGGCCGGGGTGCCGATGCGCAGGCCGGAGGTGACCATCGGGGGGCGGGGGTCAAACGGAACGGCGTTGCGGTTGACGGTGATGCCCACGGAGTGCAGGAGGTCTTCCGCCTGCTGGCCGTCCAGCTGGGAGTTGCGCAGGTCAACCAGGACCAGGTGCACATCGGTACCGCCGGTCAGGACGGAGACGCCGGCTTCGGCGACGTCGGCCTGGTTGAGGCGGTCAGCGATGATCTTGGCACCTTCCAGGACGCGCTCCTGGCGCTCCTTGAATTCCTCGGTGCCGGCGATCTTGAAGGCCACGGCCTTGGCTGCGATCACGTGCATGAGCGGGCCGCCCTGCTGGCCCGGGAACACGTTGGAGTTCAGCTTCTTGGCCCACTCCTGCTTGGCCAGGATCACGCCGGAGCGCGGACCGGCGAGGGTCTTATGCACGGTGGAGGTGACGACGTCGGAGTACGGCACCGGGCTCGGGTGCAGGCCGGCGGCCACCAGGCCTGCGAAGTGCGCCATGTCGGTCCACAGCAGTGCGCCCACCTCGTCCGCGATGGAGCGGAAGGCGGCGAAGTCCAGGTGGCGCGGGTAGGCGGACCAGCCGGCGATGATGACCTGCGGCTTTTCGGCGATGGCCTGCTCGCGGAGCTTGTCCATGTCGACGCGGAAGTTGTCTTCTTCCACCTGGTAGGCGGCCACGTTGTAGAGCTTGCCGGAGAAGTTCAGTTTCATGCCGTGAGTCAGGTGGCCGCCGTGCGCCAGGGAGAGGCCCAGGATCTTGTCGCCCGGGGTAATCATGGCGGACAGTGCGGCGGCGTTGGCCTGGGCACCGGAGTGCGGCTGGACGTTGGCGTACTCGGCGCCGAAGAGGGCCTTGACCCTGTCGATGGCCAGCTGCTCGGCAACGTCAACGTATTCGCAGCCGCCGTAGTAGCGGCGGCCCGGGTAACCCTCGGCGTACTTGTTGGTGAGGACGGAGCCCTGCGCCTCCATCACGGCGCGGGGGGCGAAGTTTTCGGAGGCAATCATTTCCAGGGTGCCGCGCTGGCGGCCGAGCTCCTGGTCCAGGACTGCTGCGATTTCAGGGTCAAGCTCAGCCAGCGGCTGGTTGCTGACGGCGATGGTTGAGGTGGCTGTAGTAGTCACGAAGAACTCCTGGCTAGGGATACGGGCACTGCTTAGGTCAGGCTACCGGCTGGCGCACCTTCATACCCTCTTGATGACAGGCATGACAGTGCAGGCATGGCGCTGCTGTACTGACGGGGCAGCCCCAATTCCGGCAAGACATGACCCTCGGCCCAGGCGTACGATCCGTGGTCTTCGTGATTGCCGCTCCCTGGTGGTTAGCCACCCAACGCCAGTTGCGACCTCCCCAGCGTACCAAATCCCGGCCCCGCTGCGCGGGTAGGCTTGTACGCGTGAGTGAAGAGCAGCTGAACCAAGCGTACGTAGTAACCCTGTCCTGCCCGGACCGCCCGGGAATCGTCCACGCAGTGGCCGGCGCCCTGCTGGAGGCGGGGTGCAATATTACGGATTCGCAGCAGTACGGCAGCCCCGCCACGGGCAACTTCTTTATGCGCGTAGAGGTCACCACGGCGGCCCCTGCCTCCGCGCTTCGGGCCGCTTTGGAACCGGTGGCCGGCGCCTTCGGGATGGAGTGGAGCCTCAACGCGGTGGGACAGAAGGTCCGCACTCTGGTGATGGCCAGCACCTCCGCCCATTGCCTCAACGACCTGCTGTTCCAGCAACGCTCAGGCACCCTCCCCATTGACATCCCCGCCATCGTGTCCAACCACCAGGACCTTGCCGGGCTGGCCGAGTTCTACGGCATCCCGTTCCACTACATCCCCGTCACCAAAGACACGAAGGACCAGGCTGAGGACAAGCTCCGCGCCATCATCGCCGAACACAGCATCGAACTGACTGTCCTGGCCCGTTACATGCAGATCCTTTCCGACGAACTCTGCACGGATCTCACCGGCAAGGCCATCAACATCCACCACTCGTTCCTGCCCTCCTTCAAGGGAGCCAAGCCGTACCACCAGGCCCACGCCCGCGGCGTGAAGCTGATTGGGGCCACGGCCCACTACGTGACGGCGGCCCTGGACGAGGGCCCCATCATCGAGCAGGAAGTCATCCGCGTGGACCATGCCCGCACCCCGGAGCAGTTCGTGCAGATGGGCCGCGACGTGGAAGGCCGCACGCTGGTCCAGGCGGTGCAGTGGCACGCGGAGCACCGGGTGCTGCTGGATGGCAACCGCACTGTCGTCTTTAACTAATACGGCTGTCTTCAACTCAGGAGACGTCCTGCCCTTGGGCCCGGCCTGCCCTGGCCCTACGCTGGTGCTATGCAGGGCATTCCGGAGTCCGCGGATCACGAGGCCGACCTTGCCGTGTTCTATGACCGCCACGCCTCATTGCCCAACATCCGGCCCGCCACGCACCACCGCGTCGACTGCCGCGAATGGTTTATCCGGCTGCTGAAGGATGAACACCGGCACTCTGTGTTCGAACTCGGGTGCGGCACCGGTGAAGAGGGCCTGGAGTTCGTCCGCGCGGGCCTTCATTACTGCGGCGTGGACCTGTCCGGCGAAAGCGTCCGGCTGGCGCGGGCCAAAGGCCTTGACGTCAGTGTGGCCAGCGGCCGGAGCCTGCCCTTCCCGGAGCATTCGTTCTCCGCAGCGTGGTCCATGAGCACCCTCCTGCACGTGCCCAACAGCCGGATCCACGACATCGTCAGCGAGATGGTGCGGGTCAGTGCACCCGGAGCGCCTATCGCCGTCGGACTCTGGTCCGGGAACGATGAGGAAGTCCTGAACCCTGAAGACCGCGAGGAGCCCCGCCGGTTCTTCAGCAGGCGCAGCGACGACGCCCTCCAGCGGATTTTCGGCCTGCACGGCCAAGTCGAGCACTTCCAGACGTGGCCGGAGGGAACCGGTGCCGAGTCGGGCCCGGGAGCCGGGCACTGGACCCAGCACTACCAGTTCCTGGTCCTGCGCATCCCGGCGCTTCCTGAACCCAACTAGGTAGCGCTAAGTGTCGCTTTGGAGGGTCAAAACGACACTTAGCGCTACCTGGTTGGCCCGGACAGGGATGTCCTAAGCTTGGGCCATGGCTCCTCTCTACCCTTTCGCCGGGATCGCCCCGGCCGTCCACGATTCCGCCTTTGTTGCCCCCACAGCCTCGATCATCGGCAACGCCACCCTGGCCGCGGACGCCAGCGCCTTCTATGGCGTCTCCGTCCGCGCTGATACCGCGGCCATTTCGGTGGGTGCCGGCAGCAACCTGCAGGACAACGTGGTGCTGCACGCGGACCCCGGGTTCCCCTGCACAGTGGGTGAACGCGTCAGTGTGGGTCACGCCGCCGTCGTCCATGGCTGCACGGTGGAGGACGACTGCCTGATCGGCATGGGGGCAACAGTACTTAACGGCGCGGTGATCGGCGCCGGCTCGCTTGTGGCAGCCGGCGCCGTGGTGCTGGAGGGCACGGTCGTCCCGCCCCGCTCGCTGGTGGCGGGCGTCCCGGGCAAGGTGCGCCGCGAACTCACCGACGAGGAGTACGACGGCGTCCGGGCCAACGCGACGCGCTACGTGGAGCTCGCCCGGGCGCACCGGGAATTGCACGCTTAGACGATATGAAGTGGGGCGCGTTGCTTGGATGACTGCCCGTCCGGGCCCGGCCATTGTCGCCGGGGCGGTCCGGCCAGCGCCGGCTTGACCGGATCAGTTGCCTCTGGTGGAGCGGCGGCGCTGCCGGGCCTGCAACCCTGGCGGAATGTCCTTTGTCCGGACGGGCCGGGGCCTTCTGTGTCACAGGTCCCGTGGGTTACCACTAACGGCGCCCTTTGGGCCTGACGGCTCATCGGGGGTGCAATGGTAGTGCCACATGTGAAGCTTGGGAGGTCCCGGCTATGTTTGAGCATACTTTCATCGGGCTGGATGTTCACGCGGTAAACATCGTGGGCCATGCACTGAACCCGGCCACCGGCGAAATCAGCACCCACACCATGGCCTCTGAGCCGCCTATGGTTTTGGAATGGGTCCACCGGTTCGAGCCGCCCGTCAAGGTCGTTTACGAATCGGGCCCGACCGGGTTCGTCCTTGCCCGGTACCTTCGCGCGGCAGGCATCAACTGTGTAGTCGCGGCGGCCTCGAAACTGTTGCGGGCTCCCGGCGACCGGGTCAAAACCGACCGGCGGGACGCCAGGGTGTTGGCCGAGATGCTCGCGGTCGGCTCCATTACCGAGGTGCGGATTCCGGACCCGGACGAAGAAGCGCTCCGGGATCTGTCCCGGCTGCGCTCGGGCACGGCTAAGGACCTCGCGCACGCCCGTCAGCACGTCAACGCCATCCTGCTGCGTCACGGCATCCGCTACCCCAACGACACCCGATGGACGAAGGAACACAGCCTATGGCTGCATCGCCAACGCTTTGAGCAACCGGCACTGCAGTTCACCTACGAAGCAGATGTGGAGCAGGCCGAACTGCTCGCCGGGCACCTTGCCCGGATCGACAAACACGTCGAAGCCACCGCAAGGGCATGCCGCTACGGCCCGGTCATCGACGCATTGATGTGCATGCGCGGAATCCAGATCACGACCGCGTTCGGGCTGGCCGTGGAAATCGGGGACTGGACGCGCTTCACCGGCTCGTCCATCGGCTCTTACCTCGGGCTCGTGCCCAGCGAGAACTCCTCGGGCCAGTCCCGGCACTTGGGCGCGATCACGAAGGCCGGGAACACCTACGCCCGCAAGCTCCTCATCGAGGCCGCTTGGCAACACCGGCGCCCCTACTCCCGGCCCGGGGAACGGCTGCTGCGCCAACTCGATCTCGTCGCGCCGGCAACCCGGATCCGCGCCCTGGAAGGAAACCACCGTCTCCACCACAAATGGGAAGTTTTCGATGAACGCCACAAAACGTCCGTCAAGGCCAACACCGCGATCGCCCGCGAGCTCGCGGGCTGGTGCTGGTCACTGGCCGCACCGCTCCAGCGAGGAGAAAGCATGACCGCGGCCTAACCCCCGAACGTGCCCCTCGAACGTGGTGGGAAGTGACGTGGCAGCACGCGGAGCTAACCCGGGACTCGACTATGAGCAGACGGATCACCCCCGTCGACGCTCGACCTTAGACACCGATCAACGCTCCAGCCGAACATCGTCATGCGGTAGCCAACCCGCGCATATCAGTCTGACACTGCCGTCGACAACGACTCGCCAGCACTACCCCCCGCCACACCCGACCGGCACACGATGAGCGGCCCCCCGGAACAAACCCAGGAGCCGCTCATCTATGCCCTCTTGACACCAGAACCTACATATTAGTCGAGGCTGATCGGCCCCATCTCGTCCAGCAGCTCGCCGGGTCCCGGGTTGTCGGGAGCCGAGGCACCGCCCAGGTGGTTCAGCACGCCCCAGACCGCGTTGAGGCCCGTGGTCACGGCACCTTCGGCCCAGCCGGCGGTGAAGGAAACGTCGTCGCCGGCCAGGAAGATGCCTCGTTGTGATGCGGGCAGCTTGTCCTGCTTGAAGTGGGTGAACAGCCGCTGCTGATAGCGGTAGTGCCCCGGAAGATTGGCCTTGAAGGCGCCCATGAAGTTGGGGTCCGCCTCCCAGGAGACCGTGATGGGCTGGCCCACGATGTGGCCGGCGATGTCCACCCCGGGATAGATCTGCTCCAGCGAATGCAGCATCAGCTCCACGCGTTCGTCCGCGTCCAGCGCCAGCCACTTCAGCGCGTCGTCGTTCCAGGTGTAGGAGAGCAGGATGACGGCGGGCTGGTCCGGTCCGTTGTCCAGCAGGTAGGTGGCGCGGTTGAGGCGGTCCGTGAGGGTCATCGAGAGCACCTCGTTGCCGGTGTCCGGGTCGATGTCCTTCCAGAACGGCCGGTCCACCATCACAAAAGTCTTCGAGGACTGCATGTAGTGCGAGCGCTCAATGGCCGTCCAGAGCTCCGCCGGGAACAGGGCCTCCTCGGTATGGATCCGAGTGGACAGGAGCCAGGACTGGCAGGTGGTCACCACGGCCGGGTAGCTGGCCTCGCGGCCCCAGCGTTCGCGGATCCGCAGGTTTCCGTCCGGGTCGCGGCTGATCCTGCCCACTGCGCCGCGGGGCGAGCCGGAGTGCAGCGATGCCAGTGAGGTTCCTTCCGGCCAGTGGGCCATGCCCGACGGCGCGTGCTGCCACAGTGCCTCGGGCAGTCGCTGCGCTCCCCCGCTGATGAGCCGGTGCTGGTCGTCGGCGTCCGTGTACACCACACGAAGGATTTCCAGGATGGAGTTGGGGAAGTCGGTGTCCCAGCCGCCGGTGCCGAAGCCCACCTGGCCGAAGGCTTCCCGGTGGGCGAACCCCGCCTTCTTGAAGGAGTCGCTGGCGGCGATGAAACCGTAGAAGGTCTGCTCGTCCATCAGCGGCAGCAGGTCGTTCCATAGTTCCTTGATCCGGGCGGTGTCCCTGGCACGGATGGCCTGCTGCATCTCGACGAACTTGGCCCCGTCATTAACCGCCGCCTTCCAGGCATCCGCCACTTCGCGGAAAAACGGCGGCAGGTCGCTGGGCTTCTCCGCGTAGTGTTTTTGGCCCGCCAGCTCAATCACGGTGCTGGACGTTGCCGGGGACAGCGGGTTGGGAAACTCCTCGGTTTCCAGGCCCAGGAGATCAACGTAGTGGTAGAACGCCTTGCCGGATTCCGGGAAGCGCATGCCGCCGAGGTCGGCGACGACGCCCGGCGCGGCAGGGAACGAGGCAGTGCGCAAGCGTCCGCCGATCCGGTCCGCTTCGTACACCACCGGGCGCAGCCCCAGCTTCATCAGCTCATAAGCCGTTACCAGGCCCGAAAGACCTGCCCCGATGACGGCAACCCCCGTACCCAGCAGTTCGGGCGGCACGGACCCCAGTCCGTCGGGGTGGGCGAGGTAATGGTCGTAGCTGAACGGGAAGTCCGGGTTCAGCATGGTGATGGGGCCCGCTGCGGCTCCCCCGGCAGCCGGGACCGCGGGCGCGGCCGGGGCGGCTGAGATGCTGGACGGGTCGGAGGCCGGCAGTTCGGTGGCTATGGTCATGGAAGTTCTGCCTTCGTCGGTTCTGGGGTTTGCATAGTTGAAAGTTTCGGTCCGGACAGCCCGCGGTATTCCTCATTGCTCAGGGCCGCTACCCGGGAGTTGCGGCGTCCATAGCCAAAGTACGCGGCAACGCCCACCAGCATCCAGAGGGCGAAGACCACCCAGGTATCAGCACTGAGGTTCGCCATCAGGTAGGCGCACATCGCAGCGCCGAGGATGGGGGTCAGCGGGAACAGGGGCACCCGGAAGGTGCGGTCCAGCTCAGGCCTGGTGCGACGGAGGTAGATCACGGCGACGTTCACCAGGGCGAACGCAAAAAGCGTGCCGATGCTGGTGGCGTCCGCGAGGGCGCCCAGCGGCACCAGCCCGGCGGTAAGCGCGACGGCGGTTCCCACCAGGAGCGTACCGGCCACCGGGGTGCCGGTCCGGCGGGAGACGCGGCCAAAGACCTGGGGAATGAGCCCGTCACGGGACATGGACAGAAGGATGCGGGTTTGCCCGTAGAGCACAGTGAGGACGATGCTCGCGATGGCCAGCACTGCGCCCACCGCGAAGACCAGGGCGATCCACGGCTGGCCCGTGGTCTCCTCGAGGATCTTCACCAGGGCAGCCTCGGTACCGTCGAACCAGCCCCACGGCCGGGCTCCAATGGCGGCCACTGCAACCAGGACGTAGATGGTGGTGACGATCAGCATGGACAGCAGGATGGCCTTGGGCAGGTCGCGCTTGGGGTTGCGGGCCTCTTCGCCCGCTGTGGAGGCGGCGTCAAAACCGATGTAGGAGAAGAACACCCGGGAGGCGGCGGCCGAGACACCGGCGGCGCCCATGGGCAGCAGCGGTTCGAAGTTCCCAGCATTGAACGCGGTGAAGGCCACCGCGCAGAAGAACAACAGGATGCCCACCTTCACAACCACGATGGCGGTGTTGATCCAGGCGCTCTCCTTGGCGCCGCGGACCAGGAGGATCATAGCGAGTACCACGATCACCATGGCAGGAATGTTGACCACGCCGCCGTCGCCGGGCGGCTGTGAGACGGCGTCGGGAAGGACCGCCCCGAACACCGCCAGGGCTTCATTCACGTACTGCCCCGCCCCCACCGCGACTGCGGCCACGGACACCGCATATTCCAATACCAGGCACCAGCCGCAGATCCATGCCATTCCTTCGCCCATGGTGGCGTACGTGTAGGAGTAGCTGGAGCCGGCCACGGGTACCAGCCCCGCCATCTCCGCGTAGGACACCGCGGACAGGAGCGCGGCCAGGCCGGCGATGGCGAAGGAAATCCAGATGGCCGGGCCGGCCAGCGGTACGGATTCGCCCAGAATCACCAGGATGCCCGTTCCCAGGGTGGCGCCCACGGAGATCATGGTCAGCTGGAGGACACCGAAGCTGCGGACCAGCCGCGGGCCGCCGCTGGCGCTCTCCGCCTCGCTGACCATTTGCGCGATGGGCTTCCGGCGCAGGAGTTGGGCGCCCAGAGCGGGACGGGCGGCCGGCCCGGCCGTGGTCCGTCCGGAGAGTGTAGGCACAGTCATCGTTGACGTCCGTTCTTTTCGTTGGCTGCTTGAACTGGTTTTCCCCTCAACCACAGTAGGGCTGTGAGCCGCATCTCATGCAGTGCAAAGTGACCTATAGTGATCATCCATGAGACGTAATGCACCAGCCGCGGACGGCAGCCCGGATCAGTTTGACGCTGTCACGCTGGGACAGTTCCTCGACGCGCTCCCGGCAGCGGTGACATTAGTCCACGACGCCGGCAACCGCCATGTGCCCCTACGCTGGGTGGAGCCAAGCGAGTTGGAGGACCCCACCCCCTACCTGCTCGACGGTGAATTTGTCCTCACCGCGGGCCTGCCGTTCCGTGGGGATGGGAAAGGTGACGGCAACGGAGGCATGGACAAGAGCGGCGGTAAGGCCCGGGCCGAGGAGTATGTCCGCCGGCTCGTCAACGCAGGAGTGGCCGCGCTGGGCTTCGGCCTTCAGCCCTATTACGACGGCGTGCCGGAGCACGTGCTGGCAGCTTGCCGGCAGCAGGGACTCACCCTGGTGGAGGTCCCGGCCAGCGTGCCCTTTGCCGCGCTGGGGCTGGAGTTCTCCAAACTGCTCGAGTCCGGGAATGCGCAGGTCTTCCGGCAACTCGCGGAGACCAACCGCCACCTGATGCGGGCGGTCCTCTCGGCCCGGCCGGAGCATGAACTGCTGGCGGCACTGACGCAGCAGGTGCCGGTGTGGGCGGTCCTTTTCGGCGCGGACGGGCGCGTGCGCGCCCGGGCGGGTGCCGCCGTCGAACCGGCCCAGCTGCAGCCCCTCCTGAAGAAACTCGTTACCGGCAGCGGACCCCGGGTGGAAACCGAAACGTTCGATGCCCCCGGCTCGGCACAGGTATTCGGCCACCCCCTGCGGAGCAGCAAGGACGCAACCCTGGGCAGCCTGGTGCTGGGCGCGGACAAGTCACTGACGCCGGCGCAGAACAGTGTGGTCTCTTCCGTGGTGGGACTCCTGGAACTGCTGGTCCGCCAGCGCACCAGCGGGTCGCTCGCCCCGAGCCAGCTCGCCACCGCCCTGTTGCTCCACCCCGAAACACTGGCGGGGGGCAACACCAGGCAGCTGAACGGGCTGAAGGATCTGTTGGCGCAAAGCGTAGCGGGAACGCGTTCCGGCCACGTCCGGGTGGTGCAGGGAATGCGGGCAGCGGATGCCCCTGCTGCCGACGACGGGCCGGTCCGGGAACTGCTGCAGTGGCGGCGGCTGTTCGACAGCAAGATGGTGGAGCTGACCGACTACGGCTTCACGGCCGTGACCCGGCTGAAGGTGGATGACCAGCTGGTGGCCGAGGTGGAACAGCTGGGGTGGCGCCTGGTGGTGGGTGAGCCGGCGGAGCTCCCGGGCCTGGCGGAGGCCTACCGCAGCGCCTCGTCGCTGCGGCCCCGGGTCATCGCCGCGGGCAAAAGCGTGCGCGAGGCGGAGGTGACATGGTCCGTCACCGGCCTGCTCGGCAGGGAAGCCGGCACCATGCTGGCAGCAAGGCTCCTGGCGCCCGTGCTTGAGCTGGAGCCCGAACGCCGCGACGGACAGCTCCGGGTCCTCCGGTCCTGGCTGGCGGCGAACGGAAGCTGGGACGCCACGGCGAAGGAGCTGGGCCTGCACCGGAACAGCGTGCGCCGGCAAATCAATGCCATCGCTGAATTGCTGGACATGGACCTGGGCCAGGCCCAGTCCCGTGCCGAGCTATGGATCGCACTCCAGTACGAAGAGGCCCTGCTGGCCGGGAATGCTCAGGAGTCCCAGGAACGGTAGATCTCCGGCCGCCGTTCGGCGAGGTAGGGCACTTCATTGCGGGCCCGTGCAGCGGACCCTTCATCCACCTCGGCATACAGGAGTTGGAGTTCCTCCCCGGCCGCTGCCAGCAATTTGCCGTCCGGCCCTGCAATCACGCTGCCGCCGAGGAACCGGCACCCCTCTTCGACGCCGGAGTGGTTGGCGTAGGCAATGGTCACCTGGCTTTCCAGCGCCCGGGCCCGCAGCAGCACCTGGGGAACGTCGTCGAACCCATGGGCCAGCGCGGTGGGAACCAGGAGCAGTTCGGCACCGGCGACGGCAGCGGCCCTGACCGCCTCAGGGAATTCGACGTCATAGCAGATCACCATGGAGGTGGGGATTCCATTGAAATCCACGACGGCGGGAGGTCGGGCGGCGGGACTGAAAGCGGCCCGTTCCTCGGGGCCAAAGAGATGCACCTTGTCATAGGTGAGCACGCTGGTCCCCCCGGCATCAAGCAGCGTGGCACTGATATGCCACTCCCCCTCCGGGGTGATCCGGGGAAGGCTGTACACCAGGCCAATCCGATGGCGCCGGGCGATGCCCGCGAGCTTCGCGCGAAGCTCCGGCAGGCCGGCGGGGTCTAGTTCCGCACGGACCCGACGGGGGGCATAGCCGGTGGGAAAGAGTTCCGGGGTCAGCAAAATCGCCGCACCGGCTGCGGCAGCCGCCCCTGCGGCCGCATCGATGGCGGCCAGGTTGGCATCCTCATCCATCACAACAGCGTTTGCCTGCAGGAGTGCCAGCAACACTGCGGCCACCTTCCTTCGTCGGAACGGCCAACGTTAAGAGGCCTGACTTCAGACTAACCAGCGTACGTGGACGTTCTTCGGGCCATTTGCACCGATTCTTCCCCTCGAGGGGGCAGATCATCCTGTTGTCAGCATCGGCGCCTCCGAGCCTCATTGCGTTAACTTCTTGACTACAAGACTGCGGATGGGGCAATCTTCTAAGCATGCCCGCAACATCGCGCTCAACGAGGAGCAAGCCTAAGAATCCCGGCTCCCAATCGGCCCTGAGGCAACTGAACCAGCAACGCATCATCGAGTCGCTGATGGGGGGCCCTTCCACGCAGGCGGAACTGGCCCGGCAGACCGGGTTGTCCACGGCAACAGTTTCGAACATCGTCAAGATCATGCTCGATTCCGGCATGGCATCCACCGAACCCATCACGAGTTCGGGCCGGCGCGCGCTGAATGTCAGGCTCAACAGCAACGGGGCGGTGGCGGTTGGAATCGACTTCGGCCGAAGGCATCTCCGGGTGGTCCTGGCCTCGCTCAGCTACCACGTCATCGCTGAGGAATCGGTTGCCCTGCCGCTCGGCCACCAGGCCGAGGAAGGCATCCAGGCCGCCGTGGTCCTGCTCGAGAAACTCTTGCAGGAAAGCGGTATAGCGCGCACCGCAGTGGTGGGCGCCGGCGTCGGGATTCCCGGCCCCATTGACCGGCGTTCCGGCACCGTGGCCCAAGGGGCGATCCTGCCCGAATGGGTGGGCATCAACATCCTTCAGCATCTGGAGGAGCGGCTCAATATCCCCGTGTTTATTGACAATGACGCCAATCTTGGCGCCTGGTCGGAGGTCACCTGGGGCCAGCACACCGGGGTCAGCAACCTGATGTTCCTGAAAATCGGATCGGGCATCGGAGCGGGCCTCATCCTGAACGGCGCGCCCTATTACGGCAACGTGGGAATTACCGGTGAGATCGGTCATGCCACCATCCACGAACAAGGGCTGGTATGCCGCTGCGGAAACCGCGGCTGCCTTGAAACGATCGCTTCCACCACAACCATGATCGAGCTCCTGAGCCGGGGCGAAGACCGGCCGTTGACCCCAGCCGATATCGTCCGGAAGGCCCTGGCCCGCGACTCGGCCACGCTCCGGGTGCTCGATGACGCAGGGCTGGCCGTCGGGCGCGCGCTGGGCAACGTCGCCAACCTGATCAACCCCGAGGTCATCGTGGTGGGCGGGCCACTGGCAGGTCTTGGCGACCTCCTCCTGGACCCGATCAAGAGGGGGCTGGTGCGGCATGCGGTCCCCGTCATTGGCGAGACCACCACCATCACCATGTCCTCGCTTGGGGACCGCGCCGAGGCACTGGGAGCAGCCGCACTGGTGTTCCAGCACGCCGGGATCCGCAAAACCTAGACCGTTTCGTTATCCCGGATTTGCGTTAAAGACTTGACGACAACCGGCGTGATCCAGTTTACTTTTTCATCAGACGGCCCTGCGCTTTGCCGGCCGGACAAAGAAGTCATTGCATTGGAGGGTTAGGGCAATATGACGTCCCAAACCACGCAGACCGACCCGATCATTCTCGAGATGCGGTCCATCACCAAGGAATTTCCCGGCGTTAAAGCGTTGGATAACGTAAGCCTGCGGGTCAAGGCCGGTGAGATCCACGCGATCTGCGGCGAAAACGGCGCCGGCAAGTCCACCTTGATGAAAGTTCTCTCCGGCGTTTACCCGTACGGAACCTACGACGGGGACATCGTCTACCAGGGGCAGGTCCAGCAGTTCAGGGATATCCGGGCCAGCGAACACGCCGGCATTGTGATCATCCACCAGGAACTGGCGCTGATCCCGGAGCTCTCCATCACGGAGAACATCTTCCTGGGCAACGAGCCCACCAAGCGGGGTGTCATCGACTGGGCTGAAGCCCGGCTGCGTTCCCTGGACCTGCTGGCCCGCGTGGGCCTGCGCGACGACCCCGACACGCCCATCAAGGAAATCGGCGTCGGCAAGCAGCAGCTGGTGGAGATCGCCAAAGCCCTGAACAAGTCGGTGAAAATCCTTATCCTGGACGAACCCACGGCCGCGCTGAACGAATCCGATTCCCAGCACCTGCTGGACCTGATGCTCGGCCTGAAGGCCAAGGGCATTACGTGCATCATCATTTCCCACAAGCTCAACGAAATCGAGCAGATCGCCGACTCCATCACGATCATCCGTGACGGCAAGTCCATTGAGACCCTGGACGTCAAGGCCGACGGTGTGGACGAAGACCGCATCATCAAGGGCATGGTGGGCCGCACGCTGGAATCCCGTTTCCCGGACCACACCCCGAAAATCGGCGAAGTGTTCTTCGAAGTCAGGGACTGGAACGTGGCGCACCCGCAGATCCAGGACCGGATGGTCTGCAAGAACTCCAGCTTCTACGTCCGCCGCGGAGAGATCGTAGGTTTCGCCGGACTCATGGGGGCCGGCCGGACCGAGCTGGCCCGGTCAATTTTCGGCCGGTCCTACGGCCACTTCGTCTCAGGCCGGGTGTATGTGAACGGCAAAGAAGTGACACTCAAAAGTGTGCACCAGGCGATTGATGCCGGCCTCGGCTACGTCACGGAGGACCGGAAGTCGTTGGGACTGAACCTCCTGGACGACATCAAAACCACCACTGTTTCAGCCAATCTTGAAAAAATCAGCAAGAACAGCGTAGTGGACACGAGCCAGGAGTTCGCAGTTGCGGAACAGTACCGGAGGTCGTTGCGGACCAAGGCTCCTTCAGTGCAGGAAGGCGTGGCGAAGCTTTCGGGCGGCAATCAGCAGAAGGTAGTCCTCGCGAAGTGGATGTTCACGGATCCGGAGCTGCTGATCCTGGACGAACCCACCCGTGGCATTGATGTCGGCGCCAAGTATGAGATCTACGGCATCATCCAGCAGCTTGCAAACCAGGGCAAGGGAGTGATCGTCATTTCCTCGGAGCTCCCCGAACTCCTGGGCCTGTCCGACCGTATCTACACCATTTTCGAAGGTGCCATCACCGGAGTCCTGAACAAAGACGAGGCCAGCCAGGAAAGCCTGATGAAGCTGATGACCTCCTCCCGCAAAGCCGCATAACCCTTGCAGCCTCCAGAACCTTCCATTCACAAGGACCGAAAACAATGAACGCGCTCAAGAAACTCTTCGGTGGCGACACCCGACAATTCGGCATGATATTTGCCTTGGTAGCTCTGATAGTTCTCTTCCAGTGGCTTACCGGCGGCATCACCCTCACACCTGGCAATGTCATCAACCTCTTCAACGGCAACTCCTACATCCTCATCCTCGCCATCGGCATGGTGCTGGTGATCATCGCCGGCCACATCGATCTCTCGGTGGGTTCGGTGGCTGCCTTCGTGGGCATGGTGGTGGCGATCGCCATGCGGGACTGGGACATTCCCTGGTTTCTGGCCATCCTGCTTGGACTCGGCCTGGGTGCACTGATTGGAGCCTGGCATGGCTGGTGGACAGCTTATGTGGGCATCCCGGCCTTCATCGTGACCCTGGCGGGCATGCTGATCTTCCGCGGAGCCCAGCAGTTTGTTGGCCAGTCCAACTCGATTCCCGTCCCGCGGGAGTTCCAGTACATCGGCGCCGGCTATCTGCCGGAGGTTGGACCGAGCACCGGCTACAACAACCTGACCCTTCTTATCGGTCTCGCGGCCGTCGCTTTCGTGATCTACAGCGAAGTCCGCCGGCGGAGCACCGCCAAGGCGCTGGGCGCTGAAGTGCCTGAAAGCTGGGTGATGGTAGTCAAGCTTGTCCTGATTTGCGGCGCCATCCTTTACGCCACCTACTTGTTCGCCACCGGCCGCCCGGGCACGTCGTTCCCCGTTCCAGGCCTGATCCTGGCCATTCTCGTTCTGGTCTATGGCTTTATCTCCTCGAAGACCGTGGTGGGCCGCCATGTCTACGCCGTCGGCGGCAACCGCCACGCAGCTGAACTGTCCGGCGTGAAGTCAAAGAAGATTAACTTCCTGGTGATGATGAACATGTCCATCATTGCCGGCCTGGCCGGGATGATCTTCGTTGCCCGTTCAACGTCCGCAGGTCCGTCAGACGGAACCGGTTGGGAACTGGACGCCATCGCAGCAGTCTTCATCGGCGGCGCAGCAGTGACGGGCGGCGTCGGCACCGTCATCGGCTCCATCGTTGGCGGCCTGGTCATGGCTGTCCTGAACAACGGCCTGCAGCTCCTTAGCGTCGGTGCGGACTGGCAGTCGATGATCAAGGGCCTGGTGCTGCTGGTAGCCGTGGCCATCGACGTCTACAACAAGTCACAGGGCCGGGCCTCGATCATTGGGCTGATGATGAAGAACTTCAGCCGCCCATCCGGGGGACCTGGTACCCCACTGCAGCCGGACGAAGTCACCTCAACAAAAGAAACCATCTCCAGGGAAGCCTGAGATCCAGGTTCCGGAGCCAACACCCCAAAAGAAAGTGAACCAAGTTATGCGAATGATCGGTAAAGCAGGAAAGGCAGCAGCGATAGCTGCGATCGCGGCACTGGCGCTGACGGCCTGCGGACGGGCGGAGCCCGGCACCTCAAGCGGTACAAGCGCGGCTCCCGCCGGCTTCGCGCAGGACTCCGCCATCGGCGTCGCACTTCCCAAGAAGACCAGTGAGAACTGGGTCCTGGCCGAAAAGCTGTTCAACAACGGCCTCACGGGCGCCGGGTTCAAACCAACAGTCCAGTTCGCCAACAACGGCGTGGCTGAGCAGCAGAACCAAATCAGCGCCATGATTGCCAAAGGCGCGAAGGTCGTTATTGTGGGTGCCCTCGATGGCTCGCAGCTGGGTACCCAGCTCCAGCAGGCCAAGGACTCCGGCGCGACGATCATTGCCTATGACCGGCTGCTGCTGAACACCGAGAACGTGGACTACTACGTGGCCTACGACAACTTCAAGGTCGGCGAGCTCCAGGGCCAGGCCCTGCTGGACGGCATGAAGGCCAAAAAGCCCGCCGGTCCGTACAACGTTGAGCTCCTTGCCGGCTCGCCGGATGACGCAAATGCAAAGGTGTTTTTCGACGGCGCAATGAAGGTCCTGAAGCCGAAGATCGATGACGGAACGCTCAAGGTGCTCTCCGGACAGACGACTTTCGAAAAGGCCGTTACCCAGGACTGGAAGGCTGAGAACGCCCAGCGCCGGATGGATACGCTCCTGACGGGGTCCTATGGGACTGAGTCCCTGGACGGCGTCCTTTCACCGAACGACACCCTTGCCCGCGCCGTCATTACGTCTGTCAAGGCGGCCGGCAAGCCCCTGCCTGTCGTCACGGGCCAGGATTCCGAGGAGGCGTCTGTCAAGTCCATCCTTGCCGGCGAGCAGTACTCCACCATCAACAAGGACACCCGCAAGCTCGTTGAGCATGCGATCGTCATGGTCAAGGATCTCCAGGCCGGCAAGACGCCTGAAATCAACGACAAGGACTCCTACAAGAACGGAGTCAAGACCGTCCCGGCATACCTCCTGCCGCCGGTCATCGTCACGTCCGCGAATGTGAAGACCGCTTACACCGACGATCCGGTACTCGGCCCGATCACCAAGTAGATGATCACCAAGTAGCAATTGGTCCGGAACAGCCCGGTCCCCCACCTTGGGGACCGGGCTTTTCCGTGCCTGTTACCCTTCACAGCCCAAACACAGCTTCGCACCGCGGCCCGCACAGGATGCGGCACAAGAGTGGACCCGAAGCCAGCCTTTCAGGCCGGCACCGGAACCATAGGAGTAACGTGAGCGTCCTTGCCCGCAGTGTAGGCAATGCCTTCAGAAACAAAGTCCGCACGGCAGCCGTTGTTGCCGTGCTGGCTGTTGCGATCGGCCTGGCTTTGGCCATGCTGGTGGCCAACCAGGCTGTCGCAGCCAAAGTCCAGGAACTGAACGCCTCCGTCGGCACCGTGCTGACGGTGAACCCCGCCGGCGGGCAGGGCTTCGAAGGCGGCGGCGAACCTCTCACAGCCGAGCAGGCAGCAACCGCCGCGGCCGTTCCCAACGTCAGCGCCGTCGTCGGGACCCAGTCCCTCCGCCTCCGCAACGCCACCGAAGCTGCCGCCCAGGCGGCCTCCGGAACCGGGGCAGGCCCCGGCGGCGGGCAGGGCGGTCCCGGCGGCCAGGCCTCGGCCACCCTCACCACCAGCCTCACCGCCGCCGTCGACGCCGGAACCCTGGGCGGACGCAACCAGGCCGCCAACGGCACCACCACCCAGCCCGTTCGGTCGCTGCCCATCACCGCAACCGGCATCGGCGCTGAGGTGGACGCCACCGGCAAGGCACTGAACATCACCGAAGGCACGGGCCTCGGCGACTACACCGCGGAGTCCGCCAGCGCCCTGCTCGGAACCACACTGGCCGGGAAGAACAGCCTCACCGTCGGGTCCACTTTCACGGTCAACGACCAGACCTACACCGTGGCTGGCCTGTTCGACGCCGGCACCACCTTCGGCAACAACGCCGTCTACGTCACGCTTCCCACAGCCCAGACCCTCGCCGGACTTCCGGGTGAGCTTGCCAGCATGATCGTTACCGTGGACTCACTGGAAAACGTCGCATCCGCCAAGACTGCCCTGGAGGCGGCGCTTGGTACCGACAAGGCCGATGTCACGCAGGGGCAGAACCTGGAAACCGCGCTGAGCTCACTGGGCAGCGTCAAGAACATTTCCTTCATCGCCTTCATCGCAGCCCTCGGCACGGCCGGCCTGATCATCCTCCTGATCATGGTGATGCTGGTCCGCGAACGCCGCCGGGAAATCGGTGTACTGAAGGCCATCGGGGCACCCAACCGCACCATCGGCCTGCAGTTTGTCCTCGAAGCCCTGGTCCTGGCGGCCCTGGGCAGCGCCGCGGGCGCCGCCATCGCCTCCTTCGCCAGCGGCGGGATCGCTTCGGCGCTGATCAGCACCAACAGCACCAGCACGACGGCGGTTCTCACCACTGGCCGCGGGGCCGCCATGGCCGGGGCTGCTGGAGGTGCCGGCCTGCCAGGCGGAGCCGGTTTCCCCGGCGGCCAGGGAGGACCGTTCGGCGGGGCAGCCCAGCTGATGAGCAGTGTCACCGCCAGTGCATCCCCCGGCGTGATCGCGGCGGGCATCGGCGCTGTCTTTGGCGTGGCCATCATCGGCGCGCTCGTCCCGGCGCTGCTCACGGCACGCATCCGTCCCATCGAAGTCCTGCGAGGAGAATAACCATGATTGAAGTCAAGAACCTGGTCCGCACCTTCAACTCCGGTGACCGCACCATCAAACCCGTCAACGACGTCAGCTTCGAGCTCGAGCAGGGAACCCTCGCCTCCATCGTCGGTAAGAGCGGCAGTGGAAAGAGCACGCTGTTGTCCCTCCTGGGTGCGCTGGACAAACCCACCAGCGGGGACGTCGTCGTCAACGGCGTGAGCCTGGCCAGGATGCCCGACTCGAAGCTCACGGAGTACCGCAGGCGGGACATCGGCTTTGTCTTCCAGCAGTTCAACCTGATTCCCAACCTCTCCGCAGTGGACAACGTGATGCTGCCCATGGAGTTCGCGGGGATGCGCAAGGCCGCCCGGCTGCAGCGCGCCAAGGACCTGCTGGTGCAGGTACAGCTGGATCCCGAGAAGCATGACCGGCGCATCAACAGGCTTTCCGGCGGTGAGCAGCAGCGGGTGGCGATTGCCCGGGCCCTCGCCAACGAGCCCAAACTGATCCTCGCCGATGAGCCCACCGGAAACCTTGACGAGCAAACCGGCGACCACATCATCGAACTCCTCAGCTCGCTCAGCCGGGACCACGACACCACCATCCTCGTTGTCACGCACGACCGCGCTCTCGCCAACAAAACGGACCGCCGCTTCCGCCTGCAGCAGGGCAAACTGACGGAGGAACCGGTGCGCAGGCCTGTGGCGTCCGCCTCTCCAGCCGTTTAGACGCACGAGCGGGCATTCAGCACTGACAAGTATGGGGAGGGTCCAGCAGCGCGGCCCTCCCCCGCCGTCCGCCCGCTGCTCCCACCCTCCATCACTTTTCGTCGCGTTCCCTTCGACCCTCCATCACTTTTCGTCGCGTTTCCTTCGACCCTCCATCACTTTTCGTCGCATTTCCTTCGACCCTCCATCACTTCCCGCGAGTACTACCAGCCGCTCCAGCACTGCGGTGAGAGGATGGTCCCCATGAGTGCGCCTATCGCCCAGCCGTGGCTTTCCAGCCAATCCGACCCGGATCCCCGCTCCGCCACCGGGACTCCCCTTCGGTGGGGAGTCATCGCCACCGGGGGAATCGCCCGCTCCGTCTCGGAGGACCTTGCACTCCTGGTTGATGCCGAACTGTATGCCGTCAGTTCCCGCGGGCAGGACACTGCGGACGCGTTTGCTGTCGCCTACGACTTCGCCAGGGGGTATGGAGACGACGGCGGAGTGGCCGGCTACCAGCGGCTGCTCGCCGATGAGGCGGTGGACGTTGTCTATGTGGCGACGCCCCACGCCCAGCACCATGAGATTGTGCTCGCTGCCCTCAAAGCGGGCAAACACGTTCTCTGCGAGAAGGCGTTCACCATCAACGCCCGGGAAGCATCCGAACTGATTGACCTGGCCCGCAGCCGCAACCTGTTCCTGATGGAAGCAGTCTGGAGCCGCTTCCTGCCAAGCATGCAGAGGGCTTTCGAGATTGCTGCTTCCGGAGAGATTGGCGACGTCCACTGGGTCACCGCCGATCTTGGGTTTCCTGCTCCGTATTCACCGACGGCGAGGCTTTGGGCCAGGAAGGACGGCGGCGGTGCATTATTGGATCTTTCGGTCTACCCGCTGCTGTGGGCATTGGGCACCCTTGGATTCCCGCAAACGGTCAGCGCCACGGGATTTGTTAATGACGACGGCGTCGATGCGCAGAATGCCATGACGCTCGGATACAACCATGGAGCCCAGGCCCAGCTCACTTCCTCCTTGCTCGCACATGGTCCGCGCACGGCCAGCGTGGCCGGCAGCAAAGGCTTTCTGCAGAGCATCGGGTCGATCAATAATCCGCGTGAGCTGGTTGTTGGATCCGGATGGGACGAACGACGTGTTGAGTCCTTTGACGTTGTGGGCCGCGGCTACACCTATGAACTGCGTGAGGTGACACGGTGTATCCAGCAGGGCCTCACGGAAAGCCCCGTGATGCCGCTGGAGGACACTCTGAACATCATGCGGCTTTTCGACGGCGTACGGGCGCAGCTGGGCGTCAGCTACCCGAATGACGGCCACTAGAACACTTCAGCAGCCGCCGTCAATGCAATGACTGGCAGAAGACGCCTTGTCATGCGCCCGGCACAAGAGTTTCCGCTTTTGTCGATTTGTTTTAGCAGACCCTAGACTTCCCGCAACATCCGGTCTTACGCTGTAGGCATTGTCGAATGCAACGGTACTGGGGGTGGTACGCATGGTTAACGCTGTTTCTCCATGGCGTGCCCTGCGGCCGGTGCTCCTTGCGGGTGCTGCGACCCTTACCTGGCTGACTTTTTCATCGCCGGCAGCTTCTGCTGACGTACTTTCGGACACATCATCGCTGCTTGGCGGTGTCACCAGCTCGGTGTCCTCGGTAACGGACAGGCTGGCCGGCCCCGCACTAACTGTTCCTGCCCCACCTCCTCCTGCCACGCCGCCTGTGGGGCTGCTTCAGCCCTTTGTGGGTCAGGTTTCGGGCATCGCTGACAACATCGTTTCAGTCGTCCCTGTGGTGAACCAGGTGGTTCCCGCCGGTACCGTCACGGCTGTCGCTGCTCCGATCGCTTACGTTGCGGACGGAGCAACCGCAGCAGTTGTGGAAGCTGTTGTTCCACCGGTAGCCGGATCCCTTCCCGGACTCGAACCCGTCCTCCAACCTGTTTCCGATTTGGTGACAGGCACGGCACCGCTGCCGGTTGAGCTTCCCGAACTGCCTGTCCGGGCGGTCCACGAGGACGCTCCTGTGCCTGGCGCCGTAGCCCCCACGGAAGCGGCCGCGGAACCGGCACCCGCAGACACCTCGGCACTTTCGGGTTGGTCCCTTACTGCCGCTCCGGATACCGCTACTTTCCCTTATGGTTCGGTTGCCCTCGCGGGAACTTCCGCCACACTTTGGGTGGCCGCGAGCGTATCTGACTTCAGTGATGAGCAGCCAAGCACGGCGGACCCTTCGCCCGCCCCTGCCCAGGCTCCTGCTGCCCCTGGCTCCGGCGCAGGAAGCGGAGCGGCTTCAGGCGGTTCCCCGCGGTTCGGCTGCATTCCTGAGCCCCTTCAACTTTGATCTGCCTCTTTCCGGTGCTGTCTGCGCCGGTGAATCCCCTGAGCATGCCCCTGCACCGGTGTCATTCGACCCCGGTTCTTCTCCTGACTAGTTGAGGCCCGTCTGCCTTTTGCGGCAGAACGCGGCCATTTCGGGTTGCTGTCACGCACCCCTAATCAACTTTCTCAGGAGACATCACCATGAGTTCCAACCTTCGCAGGGGGCTGCTTGGCACCCTCTTTGCTGGCGGGCTTTTAGCCCTCGGCTGCACCGCGGCAAATGCCGCGGACACCACCAGCGGATCGGATCTGTCCGCATCCGCCCTCATCTCGGCGGCGGCGTCCGCTGACTCGGCGTCGTTGGGCCTGCTGGGTGACCCAACGCCGTCCGGTTCAACGGCCGTCGCCGCCGTAGTGGATGCCGCGGTTAACCTCGGCACCGCCACAGGCACAGGCCAAACCACCAGCCCTGACCTCGCAGCAGCAGCCGTTGTTGACCTCGGCCTCGGCAACACCGTCACCAACGCAACCGACACCTCCGCGGCCGACCTGGCCGTCGCAGCAGACGTCGCTGTAGACCTCGGCAACACCACAGGCACCGGCCAAACCACCAGCCCCGATCTGGAAGCAGCAGCCGTTGTTGACCTCGGCCTCGGCAACGCCGTTACCAACGCAACCGACACCTCCGCGGCCGACCTGGCCGTCGCAGCAGACGTCGCTGTAGACCTCGGCAACACCACAGGCACCGGCCAAACCACCAGCCCTGATCTGGCAGCAGGAGCCGTTGTTGACCTCGGCCTCGGCAACACCGTCACCAACGGAACCGACACGTCAGCGGCCGACCTGGCCGTCGCAGCAGACGTCGCTGTAGACCTCGGCAACGCCACCACTGACGGACTCACCACCGGCGGGCTCGACGCCGTCGTAGATGCAGTCGTCAACCTCAACCTCGGCAACAGCACCACCGACGGACTCACCTCCGGCGGGCTCGACGCCGCCGTAGACGCAGTCGTCAACCTCAACCTCGGCAACGGCACTACCGACGGACTCACCACCGGCGGGCTCGACGCCGCCGTAGACGCAGTCGTCAACCTCAACCTCGGCAACAGCACCACCGACGGACTCACCACCGGCGGGCTCGACGCCGCCGTAGACACAGTGGTGGACCTTGGCACTGGCAACACCGGTGGGCTCGGTGCCGGGATCGACCTGGGCATTGACCTCGGCCTCGGTCTGGGCAGCGACGGCAATGGCACGGAGAACCCGGGCACCGGGACGCCGGGCACTGAAAACCCCGGCACGGTTGACCCGGGTGACGGCAACACCGGGGACACCGGCACCGTCGACCCCGGTACCACCGCTCCGGGTACAAACACCCCCGGCAACAGCGCCAACACCGGAGGCGACAATGGTAATGACGCCGGCACGGCCGGTACCGGCGGCTTCTCTGCAGCACCGGCAGGTTCCTCCGCAGTGAGCGGCGCTATCGACATCGACACCAGCGCGGGGAGCACCGCCACCCAGCGCGGGACGGCAAACGGCAGCACTGCCCTGGCCAACACTGGCATGGATGCTTCACTGGTTCCGCTCGCCCTGCTGCTCCTGGCGGCCGGACTCCTGGTCCTCCTCCGCAAGCGCACGGTGTCCTAGACGCCGGGCACTTGTTGACCGTGCCTGCACCTAGCGCCTGAAGCGGCAGCAGCAAGCAGGCTGAGCGAGAGGAGGACCCCGCAAAACACAACACGCAATCATTCAAGTACACGCAAACATGTCATCAGCACACATGTCCTTGGGGCCGGTGGTCCGGCGGTGAAAGCTAGAGGTTCACCGCCGGGCCCTCGGCATGTCCCGGGAATGTAGGGCAAAGCCGCCTAGTCCTCGTACTCCACCCCCGTATAATTTGAGGTACGACAGTGCCGCAGCGCACCGGGAGGAACGGTATGGTGGCGGAATCGCCTAGCTCCATCAAGAATGAAGTGGTCGGCGGACGTTATCGGTTGGGTGAGGTCATTGGCCGCGGCGGGATGTCATCGGTCTATTGTGCCCGGGACGAGAAACTGGGCCGCGATGTTGCCCTGAAGCTCTTCGCCCCCCAGGCACCGGACGCAGACGAACTGAAACGCCAGGAAGCGGAAATCCAGCTTCTGGCCACCCTGAACCATCCCGGCTTGGTGACCCTCTTTGACGCCGGCATCGACAACCGGATTCCGGACGAGCCCAGGCCCTTCCTCACCATGGAACTGGTGGAGGGCCAGGACCTGCGGACCCGGATCAGGCACAGCCGCGTTCCCCTGGAGGAACTCTCGGTAATCGGGGCTGGCGTCGCCGACGCCCTGGCTTACGTTCACGGCCTGGGAATCATCCACCGGGACATCAAGCCCGCCAACATCCTGCTGGTCCAGATCCGGCCGGGCGAGCCCCTGCGCCCTAAACTCACGGACTTCGGCATCGCCAGGATCGCGGATGCAACCCGGCTCACCGCTACAGGAACCATGGTGGGCACGGCCGCTTACCTCAGCCCGGAGCAGGCCCTGGGCAAGCCCCTCGCCCCCGCCTCGGACATCTATTCCCTGGGACTCGTGCTGCTCGAATGCATCAAGGGCACCGTTGAATACCCGGGCGGTGCCGTGGAATCTGCAGTCGCCCGCCTGCACCGAGCACCCGAGATTCCCGAGGATCTGCCCAAGGAATGGGCCGATCTGATCCGCTCCATGACGACGATTGAACCGCTGGAACGTCCCGCCGCAGCGGACATCGAGACTGCCCTGCGGCAGGCACTGGTTTCGCCCGCATCCACGCCGGGAGAACTCGTTCCCGAAACCACGCGGGTCCTGCCGGCCATGCCGTTCCACCCTCCTTCCATCACTGCCGAGGAATCGGTGGAAGAACTTCGTGAAGCCGCGGGTCCTGCGGCCGGAACCTCTTCTGTGGCCCCGGGGCTGGGGAACAAGGGCAAACAGTCCGGAAAGAAGCTGCCCGCAAAGTCCGGGCGCAGGCGGATCTGGCTGTTGGTGCTTCTGGGGATCGTTGTGTTGGCAGCTGCTGTTTCAGTGGTGCTGGTGAGCCTCTCCGCCCAGTCCACCCCCGACATCGTGCCTTACCCAACGGTAACCGGCGTCTTGGGCGACCATCTGGAGGAACTCCAGAAGAGCGTGCAGCCATGAGCCTGAGGCACATCCATGGTTGGCCGCACTCGCGGGCCATGGCCTGGACGGCGGCTGTGCTGGCCGCCGGGCTGATGGCTGGCTGCGGCACCAATGACGCGGGTCTGCAGCCAAGCGCTGCCCGGCAACTCCAGGCACGCGTCCTTGAGGTGAGCGAGGCCTCGTCGCGGAATGATCCCGCCGCGGCACTGAAAGCCCTGGAAAACCTTGACGCTGATCTGGCGGCTGCGCAAAGCAAGGGCCAGGTTTCCGAGGAACGGCGGCAGACCATCACCACTATCGCCGCGGCCGTGCGCGCCGACCTTGACGAGGCAGCTGCGGCGGCGGCCAAGGCAGCGGAAGATGCGCGGATCACTGAGCAGGCGGCTGCTGCCGCCCGGGCCTCCCAAAAGGCTGCACAGGACGCTGCCAATACTCCGGCTCCCGCCCAGGCACCAGCTCCGCCGGCTACCGGCAACGGCGACGATAAGAAGGGCAACCAGGACAAAGGCAAAGGCAAGGACTAAGACTTGGCCCCTGGGTCCCGCTGACGGAGACAAAGGCCAACGACGGCGGGACGCCGGCAATGTGGGCCCGCGAGTCCCAGCCAAACGATGAAGAGGCGGTGCCCCGGACATCCGGGACACCGCCTCTTGCGTTGCCTGTTTTAGAAGACAAGCAAATCTGTGCTAGCTCAGGGTGGAGAGCACCTTGTTCAGCGTGGCGGACGGCCGCATCACGGAGGAAGCCTTCGCGTCATCCGGGCGGTAGTAGCCTCCGATGTCCACCGGCGAGCCCTGGACCTCTGCCAGCTCACCCACGATGGTCTCCTCCTTGGAGGAAAGCTCGTTGGCGACGGAGCTGAATGCGGCGGCGAGGTCGGCGTCGTCCGTCTGTTTGGCCAGTTCCTCGGCCCAGTAGCGGGCCAGGAAGTAGTGGCTGCCGCGGTTGTCCAGTTCACCGGCACGGCGGCTCGGCGACTTGTTCTCGAGCAGGAAGGTGCCGGTGGCGCGGTCCAGGGTGTCGGCCAGGACCTGGGCTCGTGCGTTGCCCGTGGTGGTGGCCAGGTGCTCGAAGCTGACGGCCAGGGCCAGGAATTCACCCAGGCTGTCCCAGCGCAGGTGGTTTTCCTTGAGCAGCTGCTGGACGTGCTTCGGGGCGGATCCGCCGGCGCCGGTTTCGAAGAGCCCGCCGCCGTTCATCAGCGGAACGACGGAGAGCATCTTGGCGCTGGTGCCCAGTTCGAGGATGGGGAAAAGGTCCGTGAGGTAGTCGCGCAGGACGTTGCCGGATACCGAGATGGTGTCCTCGCCCTTGCGGATGCGCTCCAGGGTGAACGCGATCGCCTTGACCGGGGACATGATGCGGATGTCCAGGCCCTCGGTGTCGTGGTCCTTCAGGTACTCGTTTACCTTGGCGATGAGGTTGGCATCGTGGGCGCGTTCTTCGTCCAGCCAGAACACGGCCGGGGTCTGGGAGGCGCGGGCACGGGTGACCGCCAGCTTGACCCAGTCGCGGATGGGCAGGTCCTTGGTCTGGCAGGCGCGCCAGATGTCGCCCTCGGCAACCTGGTGTTCGATCAGGACGTTCCCGGCGCCGTCAACAATCTGGACAGTGCCGGCTTCCTGGATTTCAAAGGTCTTGTCGTGGCTGCCGTATTCTTCCGCCGCCTGCGCCATGAGGCCGACGTTCGGCACGGTGCCCATGGTGGTGGGGTCGTAGGCGCCGTTGGCGCGGCAGTCGTCGAGGACCACCTGGTAGATGCCGGCGTAGGAGCTGTCCGGCAGCACGGCCAGGGTGTCTGCTTCCTTGCCGTCCGGGCCCCACATGTGGCCGGAGCTGCGGATCATAGCGGGCATGGAAGCATCCACGATGACGTCACTGGGTACGTTCAGGGTGGTGATGCCCTTGTCCGAGTCCACCATGGCCAGGGCGGGACCCTCTTCGAGGCCCTTCTTGATGAGGTTCTGGACGCCGTTGCGGACGTCCTCCGGCAGGTCCTCGAGGCTGCTCAGGATAGCGGCGAGGCCGTTGTTGGGGCTGATGCCGGCAGCTGCGAGCTGCTTGCCGTAGGTCTCAAAAAGTTCGGAGAAGTAGGCCTTGACCACGTGGCCGAAGATGATGGGGTCCGAAACCTTCATCATGGTGGCCTTGAGGTGGGCGGAGAACAGCACGCCCTCTTCCTTGGCGCGGGCAACCTGGGCCGCCAGGAATTCATCAAGTGCGGCGGCGCGCATCACGGTGCCGTCGATGACCTCGCCGGCAAGCACGGGGAAGGCCTTCTTCAAAACCTTCACGGAACCGTCTTCGCGGACCAGCTGGATGGCGATGGTGCCCTCGGACTCGATGACCACTGACTTCTCGTTCGACCGGAAGTCATCCTTGCCCATGGTGGCCACGTTGGTCTTGGACTCGGGGGTCCAGGCGCCCATGGAGTGCGGGTTCTGGCGTGCGTAGTTCTTCACGGACAGGGGTGCGCGGCGGTCCGAGTTGCCCTCACGCAGGACGGGGTTCACGGCGGAGCCCTTGATCTTGTCGTAGCGGGAGCGGATGGCCGTCTCCTCGTCCGAGGAGGGGTTGTCCGGGTAGTCCGGCAGCGCGTAGCCCTGGGCCTGCAGCTCTGCAATGGCCGCCTTCAGCTGCGGGATGGAGGCGCTGATGTTGGGCAGCTTGATGATGTTGGCTTCCGGCGTCTTCGCCAGCTCACCGAGTTCAGCAAGGGCGTCACCGATCTGCTGCTCGGGGGTCAGGTAGTCACCGAAGACGGCGATGATGCGGCCGGCGAGCGAAATGTCGCGGGTCTCCACCTCCACACCTGCTGTCGAGGCGAACGCCTCGATGATGGGCAGGAACGAATAGGTAGCCAGCATCGGCGCTTCGTCGGTGTGGGTGTAGATAATCTTGGACATGCGCGGGCGTCTCCCTGTGGGTCGGCTTGGTTGTGAATCCGGTCTATTCACCAACCTTTAACTTACCCGAGGACCCGCGCCCGAACCGTACCCGATGCGTTGGATTACTTGCCGCCCCTGCGCCTCCTGTGGGGAATGTCACTTGGCCAAACCTGTCCGTACAGGGCATCCTGCCGGCGCAACTCCGCCGTCGCCGTAAACGTGTGCACGGGGTCCAAGTCCCGCAGCCGCGCGGCATCAGCAGATGCCGCTGCATCGAAAGAGGCCGGTTGCGGCTCTTCCTCCTGTCTCCTGGTGTCACCGGGTCCGGCCGGCTTTGCTGATCTGCGGAAGGAAAACATCAGGGACTCACCCTCTCTCGGTGCCCGGAGCCCAGTCGGACGCGCCATTTGGTATGCCCAAGGTAACTTGGGTTTGACGCACCACGGCTGCTTTTCCCTGGTTCTGCGGGATCTCTGTGGGTGGGCAGGGGTTTCCGCAGGCGATCCTTGAGCCGCCGGAGGCCGCTACATTATAGGTCACTACTATTTACAAATCTGTCATATCCCGATAAATTCGGGACGTCACACCCGGCCCTCCCCGGCTCATCCCCGTTACGACAGGACAACAATGACACGCACCAGGTCCCTGGCTACCGGCTTTCTGAGCCTCTCGGCCGCAGCCGTTCTGGCACTTACTGCCGCCGGCGGAGCCACCGCTGCCCCGGCCGCTTCCGAGGACAAAAAGAATCCTTCCGTGACCAGTGCGGCCGTTGAGAACGCCGGCGCAGCCGATTACTGGACGGCAGACCGGATGCTGACCGCCATCCCCGGTGACGTCCTGGCCGGCAAGGCGCTGGAACGGGGCAACCGGTCCAGCCCACTGCTCGTGGAAAAGAGCAAGAGCACCGAGGTCAAGGCCTCCCGGAGCAAGCAGACCCTCGCGCAGAGTGAAACTCCGGTGAAGACCGTCGGCAAGGTCTTCTTTACGCTTGCCGGAGTCAACTACGTATGCTCGGGCAACTCTGTGTCCGCCAAGAACAAGAGCACGGTGTCCACGGCGGGGCACTGTGTAAATGAGGGACCCGGAGCCTTTGCCACCAAGTTCGTTTTTATTCCTGCATACGAGAACGGCGCAGCACCATACGGCAAGTGGACTGCCACCTCCCTGCATACACCCACCCAGTGGAGCAGCGGCGGGGACATGACCTACGACACCGGGTTCGCCGTGGTAGGCAGGAACACCAGCGGGCAGTACCTGGCCGACGTCGTTGGCGCGTCGGGCGTGGCGTTCAACCAAGCGTATGGCCTGACCTACAAGTCCTACGGCTACCCGGCAGCCTCGCCGTTCAACGGTGAAACACTGAAAAGCTGCTATGGCCGTGCAAGCAAGGACACGAACAACCCGCAGTTCGGCACCCAGGGAATTCCCTGCGACATGACCGGCGGCTCCTCGGGTGGGCCCTGGTTCATCCAGACCAGCCGGACGACAGGTGCAGACGGACCCCAGAACTCCATCAACAGCTACGGCTACAACGGCTCCGCCGTCATGTACGGCCCCTACTGGGGTGCTGTCATCCAGCAGGCCTACAACAGTGCAGCAGCATCCTAAGGACCCTCCTTCCAGCGAGGATGCCGTCAGCCGCAGGGACCTGAACCAGACCCGCGAGGAGATCCTCGAGTACTGGACAAAGGAGCGGATGGCGGAAGCCAGACCCCGGGAGCTTCGGCTTCCGGAGCCCGGCCCGCCACCAGCTGACCAGGACTAAGCCCGGACATCACGACGGCGCCTGTCCCCTACCAAGGGGACAGGCGCCGTCGTTTGTGGCCCCACGGGAGGCTAGGGAGCCGGTATGGGCCCACGGGAGGCTAGGGAACCGGTCTGGGCCCACGGGAGGCTAGGGAGCCGGTGGGGATTAGTGGAAGAAGTGCCGGGCACCGGTGAAGTACATGGTGATGCCGGCCGCGTTGGCGGCCGCGATGACTTCCTCATCCCGGACCGAGCCGCCGGGCTGGACCACGGCGCGGACGCCGGCGTCGATCAGGATCTGCAGGCCGTCAGCGAACGGGAAGAACGCGTCGGAAGCCGCCACGGCACCGCGGGCCCGCTGGGGCGCCCCGCTCGCACCTGCTTCTGCCGTCGCGACGTTGCTGGCACCGCCAGCACCTTCGACGTCGGACTCCACCTGCACGCCAAGGGTGTTGGCCCGCTCCACGGCCAGGCGGCAGGAATCCAGGCGGTTGACCTGCCCCATGCCGATCCCCACGGCAGCGCCGTCCTGGGCAAGCAGGATGGCGTTGGACTTGGCGGCGCGGCAGGCGGTCCAGGCGAAGGCGAGGTCCGCAAGCGTCTTCCCGTCCGCGGCCTCGCCGGCGGCCAGGGTCCAGTTGGCGGGGTTGTCGCCGTCGGCATCAACCTTGTCGCTGACCTGGACCAGGACGCCGCCGGACACCTGGCGGAGCTCCGTCGGGTAGCGGCCGTAGCCCTCCGGAAGGGCAAGCAGGCGGATGTTCTTCTTCTTGGACAGGATCTCCACGGCCTCGGGCTCGAAGCCCGGGGCGATGACAACCTCCGTGAAGATGTCCTTCACCGTGTTGGCCATGCCGGCGGTCACCGTGCGGTTTGAGGCGATGACGCCGCCGAAAGCTGAGACGGGATCGCAGGCGTGCGCCTTCGTGTGGGCGTCGGCGATGGGGTCCGCAGCATCTGCAGCGCCCACTGCTACGCCGCAGGGGTTGGCGTGCTTGATGATGGCGACGGCAGGCTCGCTGAAGTCGTAGGCCGCACGCAGTGCTGCATCGGCGTCCACAAAGTTGTTGTAGCTCATGGCCTTGCCGTGCAGCTGGTCGGCCTGGGCGATGCCCGCCGGGGCGGCCTTGTCGACGTAGAGGGCTGCCTGCTGGTGCGGGTTTTCGCCGTAGCGCAGCACCTCGGAGCGCTCAAGGGAAAGGCCGGCGTAGGCGGGCCAGTCGATGACGCCGTCGCCGTCTTCATCCAGGAACTGGCTCGCGGTCCAGGTGGCCACGGCGTTGTCATAGGAGGCGGTGTGGGCGAACGCCTTGGCGGCCAGCCGGCGTCGGGTTTTCAGGTCGAAACCGCCCTCGGCGGCAGCGGTGACCACCTGGCCGTAGAAGGAGGGGTCCACCACAATGGCGACGGCGGCGTGGTTCTTCGCGGCGGAGCGCACCATGGCGGGGCCTCCGATGTCGATCTGCTCCACAACATCGTCCTGGGCAGCACCGGACTTCACGGTCTCGACGAACGGGTAGAGGTTCACCACCACCAGGTCGAAGGGCTCGATCTCCATGCTGGTCAGCGTTTCCATGTGCGCCGGGACCCGGCGGTCAGCCAGGATGCCGCCGTGGACGCGCGGGTGCAGCGTCTTGACGCGGCCGTCCAGCATCTCGGGCGAGCCGGTGACTTCCTCGACCTCCTGGACGGGAATGCCGGCCGCGGCGATCTTCTTGGCCGTGGACCCGGTGGACACCAGCTTCACTCCTGCTGCATGCAGGCCCTGGGCGAGCTCCTCCAGACCGGTCTTGTCGTAAACCGAGATCAGGGCCCGGCGGATGGGAACACGGTCAATGGATACGCGCTCATGCTGCGTGAAGCTCACAAATGTCTCCGTCTTATGTCGCGGAACAGTGCCGCGGTTGGTGGGGATACGGCCAGTTTATCGCGAAGTGCACTTTGCCCCCTGTGCAGGCGGAAGTGTGAACGTCAGCGGCCCGGGATAAAGTTCTTCCAGGAGGCTGCGATGAATACTTACACCACTGTGCCGAGCGGCGAGCAGGTGGTCCAGGAACTGCCATGGCGATGGAAAGTCCAGGGCAGGATCTTCGTGATCGGCGGCCTCGGTTTTATGTTCGATGCCTGGGATGTGACCCTGAACGGCATCCTCATTCCGCTGCTCTCCACGCACTGGGCCCTGTCCCCGGGCGACGTTGCGTGGGTGGGAACGGCCAACCTGATCGGCATGGCCCTCGGCGCTTTTGTGTGGGGAACCATCGCGGACACCGTCGGGCGCAGGAAGGCCTTCACGGCCACCCTGCTGATCTTCTCCCTCTTCACCGTGCTGGGCGCATTCTCCCCCGACTTCATCTTGTTCTGCCTGTTCCGGTTCATGGCCGGCTTCGGCCTGGGCGGCTGCATTCCTGTGGACTACGCGCTGGTGGGTGAGTTCACTCCCCGCAAGCAGCGCGGCAAGGTCCTGACGGCAATGGACGGCTGGTGGCCGGTGGGTGCCGCCCTGGCCGGTTTTGTCTCCGCCGGGCTCGTGGCGCTGTACGGAGACTGGCGGCTGACCATGCTGGTGATGGTGCTGCCTGCCCTGCTGGTCTTCTGGGTCCGCCGGAGCGTTCCGGAGTCGCCGCTGTTCCTGATCCGCAAGGGCCGGCGTGAGGAAGCAGCCAGGGTCATTGACGATCTGGTGGCGGCAACCGGGGCGGAACCGCGCGCCTACAGCCTGCCCGATGCCAGGGAAGTGCCCAGGCTTTCAGCCGGCAGTGCCTGGCATCAGCTACGCCTGGTGTGGCAGTTCAACTGGAAGATCACGGCCGCGGCCTGGTCCCTGTTCTTCACCATCCTGCTGGTCTACTACCTGTCGCTGACGTGGATGCCACGGATCCTGATCGGCGCAGGATTCGCGGAGTACAAGGCGTTTGTCACTACGGCGTCCATGGCCGCCGTCGGGCTTTTAGGCGTTATTGTTGCGGCCCTGCTGGTGGAGCGGGTGGGCCGCAAATGGATCCTCGCCATCACCGGTCCGCTGTCAGCGCTGACCCTGGTGATCGTTGCGATCGTGGTGGACATCCCCACGGCGGCGGTGTTCTGGCTTCTGGTGTTCGGCTTCGTGGTGCAGGTGGCCATCCCGGTCCTCTACGCCTACGTTTCCGAGCTCTACCCCACCGAGCTGCGCGGTACCGGTTTCGGCTGGGCGTCCACGTTCTCCCGGCTGGGCGCCGGCTTCGGCCCGCTCATTTTCGCGAACTACTTCTGGCCCGAGCTGGGCCTGGCCACCTCCTTCGCCCTGGCCGGAGGGCTGGTGCTGCTTGCCGTGCTGTGGATGGCGTTCTTCTCCCCCGAGACCAGGCAGCGCCGCCTCGACTAGCCCTCCCCCCACCCAACTAGGTAGCGCGAAGTGTCGTTTTGGAGCCTCAGAAGGACACTTAGCGCTACCTAGTTTCGTATACGTCATTCCCGGGACCAGCCTCGGAGCAGCAATGCCCGTCTCACTTTCGCTACAGCGAGCCCGGCATTGTTTTGCATGTGCCGTTTGGAGATTCGAACCAGCACCCATCCGGCGCGGCCGAAGTCCTCTTCGCGGGCAATGTCGCGAACCACCTGCTCCGTCTCGGAGTGTCCCGCGCCATCGTATTCCACGGCTACCTTCTGTTCGGGATAGCTTAGATCAGGTTGGCGTACGACGCCGGGACGCAGCTCGGTGGGCACGTTCAGCAGAGGTTCCGGCAGGCCGGCGTCTTCCAGCGCAAGCCGCAGCCTGGTTTCAGGAGCAGAGTCCGATCCCACTCTTGCCAGGTCAAGGGCCAAGCGCGCCTTCTGTATGCCGGGAGTCCCCTTATGCCGGTCGAGCATCTCGGCGAGGTTCTCCCGTGATGCGTAGGGCTCGGACCTTCCCTCGAATTCGGGCCGCGGAATCCGTAGCAGATGATCCGCGACGACCGTCAACTCTTCGATGCTCATCTTGCGGGAACAATCCAGCCACGTGCGGGTCCGGGAAGTGACCAGTAGGCCGTGATGGCTGACTATCTCGTCGTCGAAGAACTGCCCGCGGTGTCCTTTCACCCCGGGTCGGCGCATGATGGAAACGGTGTCAGGACGGGAGACGTGAAGCAGCGGTTCGTTGCTGCCCGGCAGGAATCCGGGAAACTGCCACAGCAGAAAGGCGGATGCATGCGAAGCTGCGGCAAAATCGGTGACCAAGGTGTAGGGCCGGATGCTAGGGGCGAGATCGTCCTGGTTGCACGCGTCCGGCACCCGCACTCCCCTGCTTGGCCGCTGCAAGCCTTGGTGACGGAGCCGGCGTCGGCTGATCCCGGCGTCGAGCGCTTCCTGGAAGGTGAACGGCAGGGAAGCCAATTGTTCGGGTAGGCGGCTTGGAACCTTCATCCGCCCATCGTGGCAGGCCTGCGTGAGCGCCGCTGGGGTTATCCACAGGCCGCCCCCATCCGCTCAACTAAGTAGCGCTAAGTGTCGTTTTGGCGGGTCAAAACGACACTTGGCGCTACCTAGTTGGGTGGGGGTGGGGTTAGGTGGCGAGCTGCGCGCGGTGGGCGGCGGCGAGGGATGCCAGGGTGGACACCAGCAGCCGGCGCTCCACCACCTTGATGCGCTCGTGCAGGGTCTCCTCGGTGTCGGACTCCTCGATAGCCACGGCTTCCTGGGCGATGATGGGACCGGTGTCCACGCCGGCATCCGCCCAATGGACAGTGCAGCCGGTGACCTTCACGCCATACGCCATCGCATCCCGGACACCGTTCGCGCCCGGGAAAGCCGGAAGCAAAGCGGGGTGGGTGTTCAGGTACCTGCCGTTGAAAGCGTCGATGAATCCCGGGCTCACGATCCGCATAAAACCTGAGGAGACCACCACATCCGGCTCAAACGCGGCAACGGCCTCAGTCAGCGCAGCGTTCCAGTCAGCCCGGTCAGCGAAAGCCTTGAAGTCCACAACGAAGGTTGGGATGCCGGCGTCGGCAGACCGTTCCACCCCGTAGGTCCCCGGCCGGTCGGCCCCCACCGCGGCGATTTCGACGTCGAGGTCCCCCGCCTTCACCGCGTCAATAACTGCCTGGAGGTTGGACCCGGTTCCGGAAACGAGGACTACGATGCGCATGGCTCTAGCTTATGGGCACGCTCGCGTAGGCTGGAAAACATGAACACCACACCGCAACCGGCTGGGCAGCAGCGCACAAAACCGCCGCTCAGCGAGGCAGCCAAGGCCTCGCTCGCCAAGACCCACACCCTGTTCCGGATCTTTGTGGTTTCCGTGCTCGGCTCTTTCTTTGTGTACCAGCTCGATGTCAGCTACCTCTGGTTAACGGCCCTCCTGACGGTGGCCAGCCTGGCCCTCGGCGTGATGCTCCTGATCAGGGCGGCGCGGTTGAAGGAGTCCCGGCTGGTCCTCATCGGGACCATTTCGGGACTGGTGGTGTCCGCGATCATGGTGCTGCTGATCCTGGTCACAGCCCTGTTCTTCGACGAAGTCCGCGAGTACCAGGCGTGCGTCGGCCGGGCTTTGACGGACCAGGCACAGTCGGCGTGCCGGGTGCAGCTGCAAGGCTCGCTGCCCTCGCAGCTCCCTTAGGCACGAGGTCCTACCGGACCAGCTCCGCGTCCTCTTCCTTCGCGGCTTGCTCACGTTCCAGCCAGGGCCCGGCCGCATAGCCAATCACGACGCCGGCAGCAACTTCCGCAGCCACCCAGACTCCCGTCCACAGCGGGTCAGGACCAATCGCGGTCAGGCGTCCGATCCCTGCCGATCCGCGTGCCAGCCACGCCAGGCCGGCGGCCAGCAACCCGGCAGCCAGCCCGCACAGCACCCCGAGCACCACGGTGGAAACCGTGGCACTGAACCAGCGGACCCGGACTTTGATCGAGAGCCACTCGTCGAAGTGGTTTTCGCCTTCACGGAGGAACCACCAGCCGGCCAGCACACCCGCGAGGACCGGGACGATCAAGGCAACGAAGGCATAATCCAGGGGGCCGGCCGGGATGGCGGCCAGCACCGGGATGGAAGGCAGCGGACCCACGGCGGTGCCCAGCGGGCCCACCTGGGATCCGACGCCCATGGCAAAACCTGAACCCGACGCCCAGGCCAGGGCAAACACCACGAGATTGGGCAGGAAGCCCAGCTGCGCGATGGTGAGGGCGGCACCTCCCACCGCCCCGGCGTCGAGCGCTTCATAGACCGCAACCACGAGGTTCCAGTGAATGAACAGGTCAACGGCCAGCAGCAGCGCGGCGAGCGCCAGGGCTGACAGCACCGCCACAAAACCGGCCTTTGCGGCGGAGCCGAGGTAGGACCCCGCCCACCGCGAATGCTGGCTGGTGCGGGAGAGCCAGTCCACGGCGTCGACGCCGATCAGCCTGCTCCAGGAGCCTGCCTCGCGGCGTGCGCCGATCACCATGCCCAGGGCATAGGGAATGAGTGGGATGAACATGGCATGCCAGGGGTTGATGACGACGTCGGGCGTGCGGCAGACGAAGCCCGTTGCCGCCCCGAAGGCCGCGTACACCAGCCAGGAACCGAGGAGTGCCTGCCATAGCTGGTCTGTATAGGAGGCTCGGGCCAGCCGGCGCCCTGCCCGCCAGGCGAGCAGGAACGGGATCAGGGTAAGGCCAAGGGGAATCAGCGTGAGCAGCCCGGACCCGGAGCTGGCCCCGCCCGTGGAGCCGGCGGCCTTGAGTTCCAGCGGCACCCCATGGACCAGCAGCCAGGACTGCCCGGCCAGGCGCGCCAGGAACTCGACGGCGCCGTCGTGGAATCCGGCCGTAGCCCACACCGCCAGGACCGGAGCGATCACCACCAATGCCGAAATAATGGCTGCCTGGGCCGTTTCGAGGGCACCCTGCAGCCACAAGGGCATGGGAAGGCCACGGTCTCCGGTCTGATCAGCGCGCAGTTTCATCGTTGTCCATGGTGTCACGGCGGCCCCGCCCGGTCTGTGACCGACAGGCACAACCGCCTGTGGCACCACCCCACGACCCCTTGCACCGGCGCTTTTCGCATGGGGCGGCCGTAAAATTGAACTGTCCACATGAGTGGCAGGAGGCAAGAATGACTACCGCATCCCCACATGCACACGGCGTTCACTTTGGGCGGGCAGACGTCCAAAACGCCGGCATGGGAGTGGGAATTGTTTTGATGCTGGTGGGTGTCCTGGGCTTTATCCCGGGCGTCACCACCCAATACAGCGAACTAATGTTCCTCGGACCGGCTTCGCATGCCGTGTTCCTTGGCTTGTTCCAGGTATCCATGCTGCTCAACATTGTGCAGCTGGCCATTGGTGCAACGGGTCTGGCCATGTCACGCACCGAGCATGGCGCCCGTAATTTCCTTCTCGGAGCAGGCGCACTGTATGTCGTCCTGGCCATCTTCGGGCTCATTGTCGGTGTTGATTCGGCGGCCAATTTCCTCTCGCTGAACATGATGGACAACTGGACCCACCTGGCACTGGGCGTCGTGATGGTTGCTGCCGGCTGGCTGTTCTCCAGGAACATGGCGTCCGACAGGGCATAGCCCGGTATTCGTAACCCGGGACAACAGGAGCCGCGAATGGGGAAGAACACTAAGTTCTGAAGATATTCGTCCTACTGGCTGGTGCAGTCGCCGCTCCGGCACGGCTGCACCGGCATTCCGCGGCCATACCGCCACCAGCGGGAACCAGCCGCGGCAACAGAACAACAGTTCCGCATGCACAACGACGCCGGGAGCCCCAAGTGGACTCCCGGCGTCGTTCGCTGCGTGGTTGCCTGTGCACCGGTCCGTTCAGCGGCGCGGCAGCAAGTCAGCGGCGGCTGTTGCCGTCCACGCCGTCGGCGTCGATGTGCTCCTTGCGGACTTCCTCGCTAACCGTGGCATCGTCCTGGACCACGTCCTTATCGAGGCGGACCCGCTCCACGGGAACGGTCTCCTTGTCCACCACCGGGCGCTCCTCGTGCAGGATCACCTCATGCTCTTCCTCGCTGATGTCCGGGCCGTTCAAGGCAGCGCCCCGGTTCGCATCAGTGATGGGCTCCCGCTCCAGGCGTACTTCCTCGCGCTGGACCGGAACCGTCTTGGTGACGTTTTCGGTGGTGACGTACTTGCGGAGCCTGGCCCGGCCGGTGGCCTCGCGCTCGGTGCCGACGTGAAGCCGCTCCTCCGAGCGGGTCATGGCGTCGTCGGTGGTGGGGCCGGAGGTGTCGTGGCCAACAGTGCCGCCGGCAGAGGTGCCCGCGGTGGTGCCGGCAGAGGTGCCCCCGGCGGCGCCGGCAGAAGTGCCGCTTGCGTAGCCGTCAGTTCCCGCATTCGGCGTGCCGGCGTTGAGGTCGGCGTCACCCTGGAGGTCCACGTCGTTGCGGGCGTCGGAGTAGGTCCGGGCGCCGCGCTCATAGTAGGTGTACAGCCGGTCTTCTTCCTCCGGCGTAAGGTGCCCGTCCACGTCCACGCGGGGGGCGTCCTTGACGTGGTCCTTGCTGTAGGGCACCACCAGGTCGTCGCCCTGGGCGTGCGCGCCCTCTACGGGAACAAAAGACTGTGAGGTGCCGAAGAGACCGGTCTTGACGGTAACCCAGGTGGGCTCGCCGGTGTCGTCGTCCGCGTAGAGCTGCCCGATTGAGCCGATCTTCTCGCTGTCGGAACCGATGACGTTGCCGCCCTTGGTGAGCAGGCTTTCAAGGTTTTCCCTGTTGAGCATGACGTCTCCTTGGATATGTCGTTGCGGTGGGTCAAGCTAGCCATGGATGTCCCGGCACCGGAATGTTCCCCCGGCGCACGGCCTCCGCCCCCGCTGCTAAAGGCATTCGCGCTAGCTGCCCGTATACAGTAAGCAGGCTTAGCATCAAAAGGGAAGTCTACTTAGTAATTTTCTGCGTTCCCTATGACCCAACCCCTATCTGACGAGGCGCTTTGTCCTGAAATTGGTTCAGGCTCCCTGTGCGAGTGAAACGTGCCGGTGTGGGATGCCCACCAGTGATGCCGCGGCCTTGATGTCGGCCGCCCGGTGCCCCAGGCACAGAGCCCAGTGGTGGCCGGTTCCGGTTTGGCTCCAGAGGTCCACCCAAAGGCCGGGATCGCCGCCGAAATCCACGCGCGACGTAGTGTTCCCGATGGCCAGCAGGGGGCCATGCACCACCGCTCCTTCGGAGGTGACAAATACGTAGCCGCCGTCCGGGTCCTGGCCCAGGGCGAGGGTGGTGACCGGTCCGGGCCGGACGTCGAATTCCACGGACACTCCCCAACCTCGTTTGCCGTGATAGATACCCAGTCCGCGCAGCAGCGGGTCCTTCGCCGAGACTGCAAGATGCGCCGGCCCGTCATGGCCCATCTCCACCACGTTGTCAAAGAAGTTCAGGGCCTGGATTTCGGTGAAGGAGCCTCCGGCACCGATGGCCTGGGCAGTCAGCATGGCAATGGAGGTCCGCAACTCATACTCCCCCGCCATGGGAATTCCGCGCGCTGTGAGGATGGACGAGCCCAGGATCATCCCGGCGCCCAGCCGCTCGTGCTGCTCTCCCGCCAGGCCGCGGTGGTAGTAGGCCACCGAGTCCAGGTCGAAGTCCTTCACGAGCCGGTCCAGGCCCACCGAGACCCTGGCACCCCAGGCGAAGTCGTCGTCGTTCACGGACTCATCGAGCACAAACAGCTCCCTGGCCAGGGCCAGCCGCTCGGAAACCTCATCCCCGGTGACGGCGTTGACGCGCTCGCGCAGGTCATCGAACTCAAGCACCTCTACGTGGGACCCGAACGTGGTGGACACGGTGGTCAGGTCGGTGGCAACGTCAAGCATGCCCGGGTAAAGGTGGCCCATGAGGCCATGGCGGGCGTTGCGGAGACGGGCGCGGACGCCGGCGGCGTGGACCCACTGGCTGATCCGTTCCCAGGCGGAGTCCTGTTTCAGGTGGCCGGAGACGGACCGGAACTGGATGCCCGCCCGGCGGAAGACATTGGCTACCTCGGGCACCGGGCATTGGCCACAGTAAGCCAGCCAGGCTCCGGTATCGAAATTCGCGTGGTCCATCGCTTCGGTGGGCTGGAGATCGATGACCAGCACAGGGCTGCCGGAACGCTGGGCCACGGGCAGGACCATGGAGGACGTCAGGTAGGTGGCCAAGAAGATGACGATGAGGTCGCAGTCGGCCTGCCGCAGCTTTTCTCCCGCTGTGAGGGCTTGGGCGGCATCAGAGATGAACCCCGCGTCGATGACCTCGGCGTCCATTTCCCGAAAGCGTGAGGTGACGTACCGGGCCGATTCCTCCAGCTGCGGCAGGAGGTCCGGAAACTGAGGCCAGTACGCCCCCAGCCCCCCGGACACCAGGCCGATCCGGGTGGGCCGGCGCTTGTGGGGTTCCAGCAAGGCAGCAGCAGACTTCTTGGTGGGCAGCATGGGGCAGCCTTTCCGCGGTTCAATCAGTGCAGGGGCGCGGAAGGCCGGGCGGGCCGGAGAGGCCCGCCCGGCTGGACTTCCGGGCTAGAAGTTGTACTTGTCGATGTTGCCCGTGTTGAAGACGGTGGGCGGCCCCACGATGACCTTTCCGCCTTCCTCAACAGTCCGGTCGCCGAGGTTCCCGGCAGTGAACTTGTCACCGGCCTTTCCGGTGATCTTTCCCTCAACCAGTGCCTTCCCGGCGAACGCGGCAACGTAGCCGAGCTGGGCGGGATCCCAGAGGGCAAACTCCTTAACCGTTCCGTCCTTGACGAACGGCCGCATCTCGTTGGGCAGCCCCAGCCCGGTCAGCGCAACTTTGCCCTTGTAGGCAGACGTGGAGAGGTACCTGGCCGTCGCGGCAATACCCACCGTGGTGGGCGAGATGATGCCCTTCAGGTTCGGGTGTGCCTGCAACAGGCCCTGGGCTTCCTGGAAGGACTTGGTGTCGTCGTCGTCGCCGTAGACCTTGGCAACGAGTTTGATGTCTTTGTACGCCGGATTGGAGGCCAGGTCCTCCTCCATGAACTTGATCCACTCGTTCTGGTTGGTGGCATTTGCCGTGGCGGAGAGGATGGCGATCTCACCGGAGCCGCCGATCTGCTCGGAGATCAGCTTGGTCTGGATCAGTGCCACATCCTTGGCCACCACCTGGCTGATGAACACGTCACGGCAGTCGGGGTTGGCGTCGGAATCGAAGGCCACGATCTTGGCGCCGCCAGAGCGGGCCTCGCCCAGGGCCGTGCAAACGGCGTCGGGATCATTGGCGGCGATGACAATGACGTTTGTTCCCGCCTGCGTTTCAGCATTGATGAATGACACCTGGCTCGACGCCGATGCCTCCAGGGGGCCGACCACCTGGGAGGACGCGAAGTCCGCTTCCTTGGCACCGGTTTTGCCGCCACCCAGGACCACGTCCGTGTAGGGGTTGTTGAGCTGTTTGGGGATGAAGGTGATCTTCTGGTCCTGCACAGCGGCGGAGGTCTCTCCCGAGGTTCCCGAGCCGCCGCTGCATGCCGTCAGGGCCAGTGCCGCAGCGGCCGTGATGGCGACGAGCGGGGCCAAGTGCGGCGGCCGGCCGGGGCTTTTTCGGTTCAACATCATTGTTTTCCTTCTCCCTAGTTGTAGTCCGGTTTTGATTGGTCCTGATGGCCGGTTCAATGGACACGGTCAGTTGAAGCGCCGGCGGCTGTGCCCCCGCTGAAGCTCTGGCGTACCCTGCGGAGATGCCGCCATTCGCGGACCGCGGCGCCGATGCTCGGTGCCACCACGGAGAAGATGAGCAGCAGGCCGGTGACGGTGATGAGGACAACGTCGGACACCCTTCCCAGGCGCAGGGCATAGTTCAGGCTGCCGATCAACAGGACGCCGGCCACCGCACCGGGAATGGTGCCCTTGCCGCCGAAGATCGAGACGCCGCCAAGCAGCACGGCAGCGATGACGGCCAGTTCCAGCCCTGACGCGTTGTCGCTGCGGGCGCTGGTGTAGCGCAGCGTCCAATAGATCCCGGCCAGGGCAGATACGGCACCGGAGGCCGCATAAAGCCAGAACTTGCTGCGGGCTACCTTGATGCCCACGAAGTTGGCCGCTTCCTTGCTGTAGCCCATCGCGTACAGCCCCCGCCCGAAGGGCGTGAAATGGAGCAGGATTCCGAAAAACAACACAATAAGGACGACGCCGATCATCACCGTGGGGATGCCGGTGGCGCCGAGCTTGGAGGTAAAGAAGGCAGTCAGCGGCTTGGGGAAGTTGGCTACAGCGTTGTCCCCGATCACCACCAATGCCAGTCCGCGGAACAGCGCCAGCGTACCGATGGTGACGGCCAGGGACGGCAGGCCCAGGACAGCGATCAGGAAGCCGTTGAACATGCCGGCCGCTACTCCCGCCAGCAGGCTGATGGCCAGTACCAGCCAGATGTCCATGCCGCCGGCCCAGAGGACGCCCATCAGGGCGCTGGTGAGGCCCGCGGTGCTCGCCACCGAGAGGTCGATCTCGCCGGTGACGATGATCAGCGTCATCGGCATGGCGATGAGCAGGACGGGGATGACGTCCAGCAGCAGGAAGCCGGTGGTGACCGGCGAGGCGAAGCGCGGGATGGAGATCGCTGCGAAGACCAGGAACGCGAGAAGGGCGTAGATGGTGACGGCGTCGCGGCTGGCGAGGATGCGCGCGGCACCGGTGCGTCCTTTTGGCTCGGTGGCCAGCGGCTTGGTGCTGTCCGCGACGGGCGGGGCCGCGGGGGTGCTGCCGGGAGTGGTGGTCTCAGACATTCCGTGCCTCGCTTATCCGCAGTTTCCTGGCCGTGCGCAGGCTGGCCAGGCGGTCGATCACGATGGCCGTGAGGATCAGGATGCCCACAATGGCCTGCTGCCAGAATTTGTCCACCCGAAGGGCGGTCAGCGAACTGGTAATGGTGGTCAGCAGCAAGGCACCCAGGGCTGCACCGGCGACCGTCCCGCTTCCGCCGAAAATCGCCACCCCGCCCACTACCGCGGCGGCCACCACGTCCAGTTCCATCCCGGACCCGGTGGTGGCGCCCACGGAGTTGAAGCGGCTTGCGTAGAGGACTCCGGCGAGGCCGGCGAGGGCACCGTTGGCCAGGAAGGCCAGGAACACCCGCTGGGATACCTTGATGCCCAGGACTTTCGCCGCTTCGGGGTCGGAGCCGATGGCGTACAGGTCCCGGCCGGGGCGGGTGCCTGCCATATAGACGGCGACGGCGGCCACCACGGCGATGGCCAGCAGGGTGATGATCGGGAAGCCCAGCACGGTGTCCACGGACAGCGCACCGAAGGCTTCCGGCCGGTCCCCGGCGAAGTACTGCTTTCCGCCGGCCCAGGCGTTGTTCAGGCCGCGAAACACGTAAAGGGTGCCGAGGGTGATCACCAGCGCCGGGACCTTGGCCGCGGTGACCAGGAACCCGTTGAACATGCCGAGCAGGGCGCCGAAGGCCATTCCGAGGAGCAGCACCACAATGATCGGCAGGCCGGGCATAGCAACGAAGATGGAGCCGGTGCCGAAGGCGACCAGCCCCAGCATGGAGCCCACGGACAGGTCGATGTTGCGCGTGATGATCAGCAGGGTCTGTCCGGCCGCCAGGATAACGATGATGGTGGCGTTCAGGAGCAGGTCCTTGACTCCCTGCGGGGACAGGAACAGCGGGTTGTTGATGTAGGTGATGAGCACCAGCAGCACCAACGCAACCAGCACGGGGAGTTCACGCAGGCGCAACAGCCCACCAAGCCCGCCGCCGCCGCCCCGGGCGGGTGCCGCCGTCGTACTTTTTTCCTTGTGTTTGACCGTGGAACTCATTCCATCACTCCTGCCGAGGTTGCCGCATGCATCACTGACTCGGGGTTGGCGTCCGCCCTGTCCAGCTGCGCGGTAATCCGGCCCTCGCGCATTACGAGGACCCGGTCCGCCATCCCCAGGACCTCGGGCAGCTCGGAGGAGATCATCAGGATGGCGATCCCGCGGCCGGCGAGGTCGGAGATGAGTCTGTGCACTTCGCTCTTGGTGCCCACATCGATGCCGCGGGTGGGCTCGTCGATGATGAGCAGCCGGGGATCGGTGGCCAGCCACTTGGCCAGCACCACCTTTTGCTGGTTGCCGCCGGAAAGTGTTGAGACGGCATGCTCCTGGCTTCCGGCCTTCACCTGCAGCCGCTTGCTCCACTCCTTCGCCGCCGCCCGTTCCTTGCCGCCATTGATGAGCCCGGCGGTCACAAACTTGTTCCGCAGGGTGAGCGTCACGTTCCGTGCCACCGACAGGTTCATCACCAGGCCCTGCTTGCGGCGGTCCTCGGGCACAAAGCCGAGGCCGGCGGCAATGGCGGCCTGCGGGTCGCGGGCTTTCAGCGGTTTTCCTTCTACCTGGATCTGCCCTGAGTCGTAGGTGTCGATGCCGAACACGGCCCGGGCCACCTCAGTCCTGCCGGCACCCACCAGGCCGGCGAGCGCAACTATTTCGCCGGCACGGACTTCGAAGCTGATGTCCCGGAAAACACCGGACCTGCTGAGCCCGTCCACCTTCAGGACCGTATGCCCGATCTCCGCCTCGGCCTTGGGAAACAGCGTTCCGATGTCCCTGCCCACCATTTCCCGGACAATCTGTTCAACAGTGACGTCGGCGGTCCGGTGGGTGGCGATGTAGCGGCCGTCGCGCATCACCGTGATCCGGTCGCAGAGATCAAACACTTCGTCGAACCGGTGCGAGATAAACAGGATGCCTGTGCCTTTATCCCGCAGGGCGCGGGCCACGGCAAAGAGCCGGTCCACTTCCACGCCGCTGAGCGCGGCGGTGGGCTCGTCCATCACCAGCACCTTCGCATCGAGCGAAATGGCCTTGGCGATCTCGATGATCTGCTGGTCGGCGATGGACAGCCCCTCCGCCACGCGGGACGGATCAATGGGTACTCCCAGCCGCCCGAACAGCTCAGCGGCCTGCCGCCGAATCCCGGCACGGCTGATCAGCCCGGACCTCCCCTTGGGTTGCCGGCCGATGAAGATATTCTCGGCCACGGTGAGGTCCGGGAACAGCGTGGGCTCCTGGTAAATGACGGAGATTCCGGCGGCCTTGCTTTCCGCCACGTTCTTGAAGTGGACGGGTTCGCCGCTGAGCCGGAAGTCGCCCGAGTCCGGATGGTGCAGGCCGGCGAGGATCTTCACCAGGGTGGATTTGCCGGCGCCGTTCTCACCAACCAGCGCATGGATTTCGCCAGCCCGGATCTCCACCGTGCCGTCCGCCAGCGCCACGACAGGGCCAAAGGTCTTGGCGGCACCGGCCAGCGACAGCACGGCCTCGCTCCCCTGGACCGGATCCTGAATCTCATTGCGTTCTTGCTGCATAAATGAACCGCACCTTTGGGGTCTATGCCAAAAACAATGAATCGTTTCATAACACCTGAGTGACTTGAATCATAAGTCCGCTGACCAGCACGGTCAATAGAATTGGCGGCCCGCCGGGCATTCGTGATTCATCCGTGTTCAAAGCTGATGTTTCCCTAACCTTTCCCCCGGCGTCACATCTGGTCCCCCGCCCGGCAACGAGGTCCGCGCACCGTGGAGGAGTGAGGATCGCAATTGTTGCTGAATCATTCCTGCCCCTGATGAACGGCGTGACGCATTCCATCCTGCGGGTGCTGGACCATCTGCAGGACCGGGGCGACGACGTCCTGGTCATTGCGCCGTCCACCCAGGACGGCGAAGCGCCGGACCGGGTCAAGGGCGCCGAAATCCACCGCCTGCCCGCGGTGCCGCTGGCCGGCTATGCGAACGTCCGGGTGGCGATGGGCGGTGTGTATCGGGTCAAGCGAATCCTTGCCGACTACGCACCGGACGTGGTCCACCTGGCCTCGCCGTTTGTCCTCGGCTGGCGGGCAGTCCAGGCTGCGCATCAACTGGGCATCCCCACCGTGGCCATCTACCAGACCGAGGTTCCCAGCTACGCGGCACGGTACGGTGTCCCGTTCCTGGAGAACTGGGCCTGGAATCGGGTGGACAACATCCACCTGCTCGCCAGCCGCACCCTGGTGCCTTCCACGTTCGCGCTGAACCAGTTGCGCGGCCGCGGCATCCCCCGGCTCCGGATGTGGCGGCGCGGCGTGGACACGGAACGCTTTTCGCCGGAAAAGCGCGACGACGGCTGGCGGGCTTCAGTTGCTCCCGGCGGTCAGCGGATCATCGGCTACGTGGGCCGGCTGGCCGTGGAGAAGCAGGTGGAGGACCTGGCTGTCCTGGCCGGGGTGCCTGGGACCAGGCTGGTGATTGTGGGTGACGGTCCGCAGCGGGGGGCACTGGAACAGGCCCTGCCGGATGCGGCGTTCACCGGATTCCTGGGCGGCGAAGAGCTCGCCCGGGTGATGGCGTCCTTTGACCTGTTTGTCCATCCCGGCGGGTTTGAAACGTTTTGCCAGACTATCCAGGAGGCTATGGCCTCGGGGGTGCCGGTGGTGGCCACCGGCCGCGGCGGCCCCCTGGACCTGGTGGAGAACTCCCGGACCGGCTGGCTCTACGAACCCGGGGACCTGCCAGCCATGCGCGCCCACGTGCTGGACCTGATGGGCGATGACGCCAAGCGCCGCGCTTTCGCAGCAGCGGCACACGCCTCGGTGCAGGACAGGACCTGGCCTGCCCTCTGCCAACAGCTGGTCCGGCACTACGAAGAGGTCATTGCCGGCATGCCGGTTATGGCGCTGGGCCCACGCCCGCCGGGTTCCCTGGCCGAGCCTGCGAGGTCAGGGCGAGGGTGGGGAGTGTGAAGATCTCCATCATCGGCTGCGGCTATCTTGGCGCCGTCCACGCCGCCACGCTGGCGTCCATGGGCCACACGGTGACGGGGATCGACGTGGATCCCGCCAAAGTGGACCAGCTGTCCGGCGGCGTGGCGCCGTTCCATGAACCCGGCCTGGAGGAACTGCTGCAGGACGGCCTCGCCATGGGCCGGCTGAACTTCTCCACGCGCGCGGCCGCCGCCAGGGGCGCGCAAGTGCACTTCCTGTGCGTGGGAACTCCCCAGCACAAAACGTCCGACGCCGCCGACCTCACCTATCTCACCTCTGCCGCGGAGGCGCTGCTGCCGCACCTGGCCGCGGGCGCCGTCGTCGTCGGAAAATCGACCGTGCCCGTGGGCACTGCGGACATGCTCCGCGGCGTGCTGAACGCCCGGCCGGATGTCCTGCTGGGCTGGAATCCGGAGTTCCTCCGGCAAGGCACCGCGGTGAAGGACTCACTGGTGCCGGACCGGCTGGTCTACGGGGTGGACGGCGGCCGGGCCGCAGCGTTCAACCCCCGGACGGGGGCACCCATGGGGGTGACCGCCGCACTGGATGCCGTCTATGAGCCGCTGCTCGCCGCCGGAATTCCCCGTGTGGTGTGCAACTTCGCCACCGCCGAACTCATCAAATCGGCCGCGAACGCCTACCTGGCCACCAAGGTCAGCACCATCAATGCCGTCGCCGGGCTGTGCGACGCCGCCGGCGCGGACGTGGCGGAGTTGAGCGAGGCGATGGGCATGGACCCGCGGATCGGCGGGCGGTACCTGCACGCCGGGCTCGGATTCGGCGGCGGCTGCCTGCCCAAGGACATCCGCAGCTTCCGGTCCCAGGCCGCCGGCCTCGGCGTCACGGCGGTGGCGGACTGGATGCAGCTGGTGGATGCCGTCAACCTCGGCCAGCGCGTGCGGACCGTGAACCTGGCCGCCGAACTCTGCGGCGGCACCCTTGCAGGGCGCTCCGTCACGGTGCTGGGCGCGTCCTTCAAACCGGATACCGACGATATCCGCGATTCCCCTGCCCTGGACGTCGCGGACCGCCTGTCGGCTGCCGGGGCGCACGTGACGGTTACCGACCCCAAGGCAGTGAACCATGCCTGGCGGCGCTACCCGCGGCTCCGGTTCGAGGCCTCCACCCTGCGGGCACTGGAGGGCGCGGAGCTGGTGTTGCTTCTCACCGAGTGGGATGAGTATCGCCGGCTTTCACCTGGCGTTGCCGGGGCGCTGGTACGACGGCGGCTGGTGCTGGATGCGCGCAACGCCCTGGATGTGGCCGTCTGGCGGGCCGAAGGCTGGGACGTGCGAGGCCTCGGGACCTCCGCCGGCGCGGCGCCTGCAGCAGAAGAGGTCAGTCCAGGAGGCCCAGTTCCGCAAAAGCCAGCGCCACCCCGTTACCGCCCGGTCCGGCGGTGAGCCGGTCAGCGACTGCCAGCACCTTCGGATGGCCGCCCTCCACCGCGATGCCAATGCCTGCATACTCGAGCATCTCGATGTCATTGGCGCTGTCGCCGATCGCCACCATGTCTTCCCGCCTCAGGCCGAGGCTCTTCTCCACCACCTGGATGCCCACCGCTTTGTGGGTTCCGGCCATAAAGATCTCCCCGGCGGTGTCGCCCAGGGCGGACAGCGAACTGGGGATGAGTCCCACTCCCGCGCCGAGACCGTCCATCAGGCCGGTCAGCGGAACCGGGGAGTCAAAGCAGGAGATCTTGGCGAAGGACACCGTCCGCAAATCGTCGCTGTACTGCACCGGACCCAGGATGTCCTCCACCGGATCAACGTCAGTGCTGAGAACGCCATCATGCCGGGACCTGCCGGCAAAAACGGGCGTCAGCACCCGCCGCAGGCGCACGTCCACACCGGTCCTTCCATACAGAGCCTCCGGCGCCTCAAGGATGTAGGCAACGTCATTGGCGTCAAGCGCGTCCACGATACGTGCCGCCAGGTCCGGGCTGAACCTCGCGTCCTTAAGTACCTCCCCGTCCAGCTCCACCCGCGCACCGGCACCGGTAATGATCCCGTCAAACCCTGCGTCAAGGATGTGTTCGGGCACCATGGACAGCGGCCGGCCAGTGCAGACAAAGACCAGGTGTCCGCGGCGGCGCACTTCCTGGACGGCGTGCACATGCGCGTCGGGGACCACTCCGTGGTCAGCATAAGTGCCGTCGATATCGAGGAAGATGGCACGCGGCCGGACGTTTTGCTGGCTGGACATGCCGAAGCTCCTTGGTTTTTGGCCGGGGACAGTCAACTCTATCGAAGGGTCCGCAGGAAGGCAGGAAACCCCGGATATTCCTGCCGCTGCCCGCACCGGTTGCAGGAGCGGCGCATTCTTCCCGGGAAAACTGACAGTCATCCCGTGATATTCAGGTCTTGAAGTGTAGTAAGCATGCTGATTGAATTAGGGAACCGGATATGGGGGCACGGCACAACTTACGGATTAAGGAGTGACAACATGGGTATTCTCGGATTTCTCATTTTGGGCCTGATCGCTGGTGCTATTGCCAAGGCCATCCTGCCGGGACGTCAGGGCGGAGGCTGGGTAGTCACCATGGTCCTCGGCGTTGTCGGCGCTATCCTGGGCGGCTGGATCGGCTCGCTGATCTTTGGTGGCGGACTGGCTGAATTCTTCGATATCCGCACATGGCTGCTGGCCATTCTCGGATCGATTGTCGTCCTGCTGATCTACGGCGCAGTCACCAACAGGAGCAGCCGCCGCGTATAGCCGCAGCTACCTATTTCCTCACGGAAAGCGCCGTTCTCCACACACGGAGGGCGGCGCTTTTGCATGCCCTGCCCCTGTCCGTCCGCTGCATTCAGCCCCCGCCTGGGCAAAACCCGTCTCCCCTCAGCCATCGATTTTCGGGGCAGGCACTTTATGATGTGCGAGGGGGGTGGTGTCATGGCTGATTCTCGAAGCCACAGCAACGGTTTAACAGCACCGGCATTCGGCGCGGTCCTGGACGCAAGCCCGGATGCACTCCTCGCGGTGGCTCCGGACGGCACCATCACCATGGCCAACGCCGCCGCCGAGAGGCTTTTCGGGTTCAACAGGAACGACTTGGCAGGCCGGAAACATCACTCGCTGTTCACAGCAGGCTTCCGCACCGAAGTGGAGCGGCTCATCCAGCAACTGCTCACAGCGCCGGGGGAACACCCTCCGCCGCGGGAGGTGTTTGGCGTGAACAGTACGGGGACAGAGTTTTCGGCGGAGGTGGCAGCGTCCCTGCTCCATAACCCGTCCCCGGCCGGGGGGTCCACAGGCGGGGGCGCACCCCAGCTGCTGCTCTCGGTCCGCGGCACCTCGCACCGGGCGGCAGCACAGGAGGACCTGCGCGAAGCAATGTCCCTGCTGACGGCCACCCTGGAATCCACTGCGGACGGCATCCTGGTGATGAGCAACGAAGGGCACGTTGCCGGCTTCAATGACCAGTTCCTGACCATGTGGGGTATCCCGCCGGAACTCCTCGAGGGCGACAGCGAAGAACCGATCATGCGGCTCGTCGTTTCCCAGGTGGCGGACCCGGTGGCCTTTATGGGCAGGGTCACGGAACTGGAGGACAACCCGGCAGCAGAAAGCCACGACATCCTGGATTTCAAGGACGGCCGCACCTTCGAGCGGTATTCCCGCCCGCAGCGCGTGGGTGACAAGGTTGTAGGAAGGGTCTGGAGTTTCCGGGACGTCACCCCGCGGCGCAAGGCCCAGGAACAGGCCCACCAGGCCATGCTGGACCTTGCGGCGCAGGCGGAAAAACTGCGGGCCATGGCATTCCAGGATCCGCTGACAGGCCTGGCCAACCGGGCCGTGTTCAATGACGGACTGGCAGAGGCCCTGAAGGAGCCACGGTTGAAGGCCGTAGACGTCTTCCTGCTGGACCTGGACGACTTCAAGGAAGTCAACGACATCCTGGGGCACCAGGCCGGGGACGACATGCTCATCGAGGTGGCGCGCCGGCTCCGCGGCTGCGTCCCCACCGCTGACGTGGTGGCCAGGCTCGGTGGCGACGAATTCGTAGTGCTGCTGACAGCCTGCCCGAATGCTGATGAAATCGCCGCCTGCATCGTCCGCTGCCTGCACGTTCCCGTCACCATCGACGGCACGGTGCTGCGGCCCAGCCTCAGCCTGGGCCTCGCGTCCCTGGGCGCGGACAACGTGGGCGCCTCCGAGCTGCTGCGGCACGCGGACATCGCCATGTACGCAGCCAAGGCCGCCGGAAAGAACCGCTTCCTCCGGTTCCACCCCGACATGATGACGGCCCTGGTGCGGCGCACCGACATGGAGAGCGGGCTGCAACTGGCGGTGTCCCGGGGCGAGATCTCGGTGGACTACCAGCCGATCGTGTCGCACAGGATGGGCCAGGTGGTGAAGTTTGAGGCACTGGCACGGTGGGACAGGGACGGCGAGCGCGTACCGCCGTCGGTCTTTATCCCCTTGGCTGAACGCACGGGACTGATCAACGAAATCGGTACCGAAGTGATGGCCCTCGGCATGGTGCAGCTGGCCTCGTGGCTAAGCGAAGACCCGTCCCGGTCCCTGTCCGTGAACGTTTCCGGCGTCCAGCTGCAGGACCCGGATTTCGCCGCTGAAGTCCTGCGCCTCGCCGACGCCAGCGGTGTGGCGCCCTACCAGCTGGTGATGGAGGTGACGGAGTCCGTGTTCTTCGACGCCGACTGCAGCCTGATCAAACAGCTCAGCACCCTGCGGGACGTCGGTGCCCGGGTTGCCCTTGACGATTTTGGTACCGGTTATTCGTCCCTCGGAAGGCTGCAGGACCTGCCGGTGGATACGGTAAAGATCGACAAAAGCTTTGTGTCCATGGTGCGCACTGGCACCGAGCGGCTGCCCATCCTCAGCTCCATGATCAACATGGCCCACAGCCTTGGCCTGACGGTGACCGCCGAGGGCGTGGAGACGGCGGCCCAGGCGGACTACCTCACCGCCCTGGACTGCGACTCACTGCAGGGGTACCTCTTCTCGCTGCCTGAGCCGGGCGCACGGCTGGAGCATGCCCTGCACCATGCGGAAGAGGCCCTCAACGCCCTCAAAGCGCGGTAGCGGCAGGCCTCAAATCCGGCCGCCTTCGGCACCGTGAGGGATATCATGGGAAAGCGTCTCCACCCAGGTCTCGGGCGGACTCCGTGACCGGTTTTCCCAGCAGGCTTCCGGGGTTTCAGGGCGCATCTATGGGGAGGATTCCGCGTGTCTCAGACTGGTCTCCTGCAGCACCGGCGCGCCGGCAGCAGCAAGACATTGCCTACGAGGCCGGTGGCCGGGCTGACGGCCCTCGTCCTGGCCGCGCTCGGCCTCTTTTTCACACTTAACAGCGGAACTCCGGCGGCGCTGGTAACCGGCGACTTCGTCATCTTGGCGGCCTCGCTGCTGGCGGGAGCAAGCTGCGCCCGGGCGGCACGGCGCGGCGGCGCCAACGCCAGGGCATGGACATTCATGGCCGGGGCGGCCTTCATTTGGGCTGCGGGGATGGCGGTCTATGCGTCCCTTGGCCTGGCCAACAACCATGTGTACCCGTTCCCCTCCCTGGCAGATGCCTTGTTCCTCTGCTACGCGGTGCCCGCCGTCGCCGCGCTTTTTGCGTTCAGGAGGCGCGGCGGCAACCATGTGGCGCTGTACCGGGCGGTGATGGACGCGGCAGTGATTGCCGGCTCCGTGCTGGTGGTCAGCTGGTACATCGTGCTCGGCGACGCCTTCGATGCGGAGGGTGATCCGCTGGCCCGGCTCACCGGGATGGCCTACCCCGTGGTCGATCTGGTGATCACCTCCCTGGTGCTGGTCCTGGCGATGCGGCGGCAGCCGGGCGAACGGCTGCCCTGGCTGTGCTTCGGCGGGGGCCTCCTGGTGCTGGCCGTGACGGACAGTATTTACGTGCGTTTGACGTTCGACGGCGTCGCCGGCACCACCGGTTCGCCCCTTGCCCTCGGCTGGATCCTCGCCTTCCTCCTGATCGCCCTCGCGCCGCTGGCACCGCATCAAGAGAGCGCCGGGCGGGACCGGACCGGCTACACCCTCGCGCTGGAGCTGCTGCCCTACGTGCCACTGCTCGTGGCAGTGGTGCTGTTCGCCGGTCCCCACCTGGCCGAACTCAATCCCTTCCTGCTGGTGGTGGGCGCTGCCGTGCTGGTCTTCGTGATGGTCCGGCAGGTGCTGATCATCCTGGAGAACATCACCCTGACCACGGGGCTGGAGCATGAGGTGGCGGTCCGCACCACGGAACTTGAGGCAGCCCGCGGGGCGGCCATGGAATCCAGCCGGTTGAAGTCCGAATTCCTGGCCACCATGAGCCACGAGATCCGCACCCCCATGAACGGCGTGGTGGGGCTGACCGCGCTGTTGCTGGAGACCCCGCTGGAGCCCACGCAGAAGCAGTATGCGGAGGGCGTCAAGGGCGCTGGCGAGGCACTGCTGGCCCTGATCAACGACATCCTGGACTTCTCCAAGCTGGAGGCCGGAAAGGTTGACCTGGATGTGCGGCCCTTTGATCCGCGCGTCCTCGTGGAGGAGGTGGCCGGGCTCCTGGCCGAACCCGCGCAGGCCAAGAACCTGGAACTGATCGCCTACTGCGAACCCGGGGTCCCTGCACGGCTGATGGGCGATTCCGGCCGTATCCGGCAGATCATCCTGAACCTGGCTTCCAACGCCGTGAAGTTCACAGCATCCGGGGAGGTGTCCATCAGGGTCAAGACGGAAAGCCCCGGCGCCGCCGACGGGAGCACCGCCGCGGTGTACTTCGAAGTCCGCGATACGGGCATCGGCATCGAGCCGTCCCAGCACGGCAGGCTCTTCCAATCGTTCTCGCAGGCGGACGCCTCCACCACCCGCAGGTACGGCGGCACCGGGCTTGGCCTGGCCATCTGCAGCCGGCTGACGGACGCGATGGAGGGGCAGATCGGCCTCGACAGCATCCCCGGGAAAGGCAGCACCTTCTGGTTCCCGCTGCCCCTGCCGGTGGCGCCGCCGTCCACGGACCCCGTTCCGGCAGCCGGCTTCCTCAACGGCCTGCGGGTATTGGTGGTGGATGACAACGCCACCAACAGGCTGGTGCTCGAATCCCAGCTGCGCGGCTGGCGGCTGCAGCCCGAAGCGGTCCCCGATGCCGCCTCGGCCTTGGTCCGTGCCCGCGAGGCGGATGCTGCCGGGGAACCCTTCCACCTGGCCGTGCTGGACTTCTGCATGCCGGACACGGACGGACTGGAGCTGGCGCGGCGCATTAAGGCAGATGCCCGGCTGGCGGACATGGAACTGATCATGCTCACGTCCACAATGCAGGTTGACGCGGCCGAGATCAGCCAGGCCGGCGTGCGCGAATGGCTGATGAAGCCGGTCAGGAGTTCCGAGTTCTACAACCGGCTGGTCCGGCTGATGTCCACCCACGAACCGGCCGTTCCGGCCGCCGCGCCCGCCCAGGTTCCGGCTGCTCCGGACGGGCCGTCGCGGGGCCGGATCCTGGTGGTGGAGGACAACGAGGTGAACCAGCTGGTGGCCCGTGCCACCGTCAGCAGGCTGGGTTACGCGGTGGACGTGGTGTCCAACGGAGTCGAGGCCCTCGCCGCCACCCGGGAAGCCCGGTATGCCGCGGTGCTGATGGACTGCCACATGCCCGTGATGGATGGTTTTGAAGCCACCCGCCAGATCCGGCGGCGGGACGCAACGCACCCGCGGCTGCCCATTATCGCCATGACCGCCGGGGCGCTGGACGGTGACCGGGAACGGTGCCTCGCTGCCGGAATGGACGATTACCTCGCCAAGCCGGTGGACGCCGCCGCCCTGGAAGCCACGCTCGCCCGCTGGGTTCCCGACCCTGAGGCCCGGCGTGTTCCCGGGCCTCTCCCCCAGCCGCTGGCTGTCACCGGCGGAGCCCCCGCGGCGGACCCGGACACCATTCCTGCCCTGGACCAGGACCGGCTCGCCATTCTGCGGGAACTGGGACCGGACGACGGCCGGGGCCTGCTGCCCGAGGCAGTGGCCGCATTCCGGCGGGGCCTGCCCGCGCATGTTGCCGCCGTGCAGGCGGCCGTGGACGACGGCGACGGGCCGGCTTTGGCGCAGTCATCGCACGCGCTGAAGGGGGCGGCGGCCAACATCGGGGCCGCCGCCGTCGCAAGGATCTGCGCCGGGCTGGAGGCCCTGGGCCGGGATGGAACGCCCGACGGCGGCAATGCCCTGGTCGGCAGCCTTGCGGCCGAACTGAACCGGCTCGATGCGGAATTGGACGCGGCGCTGGAGGTGACCCGATGAAAGTTCTGGTGGCCGATGATGACCCGGGGTCACTGATGGTGGCGAGGGCCGCCGTCGAACGTTCCGGCCATGACTGCCTGGCCGCCGCGGACGGCGACGAGGCCTGGGCGCTGTACCTGGAGCATCAGCCGGACGTGGTGGTTACCGACTGGATGATGCCGGGTATGGACGGGCTGGCGCTCTGCCGGGCCATCCGGGCGCGCGAGCAGGACCTGTACACGTACGTTGTGCTGCTGACCTCGCAGGGGTCCCGGGATGACGTGCTGGCCGGGCTGGAGGCGGGCGCCGACGATTACGTCACCAAGCCGCTGGACCCGTTTGTGTTGCATGCCCGGCTGCTGGTGGCGCGGCGCATCACCACCCTGCACGCGGACCTGGCGCACTACCGCCGGGTCTTGTCCCGGCAGGCGCGGACCGACCCGCTGACGGGGCTGCACAACCGGCTCAAGCTGTCGGAGGACCTGGAGCGGCTGCACCTGCGGAGCGGGCGGTACGAGGAGCAGTACAGCCTGGCCATGTGCGACGTGGACAATTTCAAAAGCTACAACGACGTCTATGGTCACCAGGCCGGAGACCTGGCACTGCGGGCGGTGGCGGCAGCGCTGCTGGGCATCGTCCGGAAGAGCGACGGCGTGTACCGCTACGGGGGCGAGGAGTTCCTGCTGGTGCTGCCCCACCAGTCAGTTTCAGGCGCGAAAGCGCTTATGGAACGGGCGCTGGATGCTGTCCGGGATCTGGCGATTGTGCACGCCGGTGATCCTTCCGGTCAGTTGAGGCTCAGTGCCGGCATAGCTTCGTTCAGTGCCGGGCACCGGGTGGATGCCGAAACGCTGGTGGGTGAGGCGGATGCCGCTTTGTACGCAGCCAAGGCTGGGGGACGGAACAGGGTGGAACTGGCCCGGTAAACCCGGCTCAGGCAGCCTTCTTCGGGCCTGACTTTTTCTGGATCGGCTTCTGCTGCTGGGCCGGGCGCTTCTGCTGTGCGGGCTGCTGTGCCGGGCGTTCCTGGATAGGCGCTGGCCGTTCCTGGATAACCGCCGGCTCGGGCGCATCTGCTTCTTCGGCTACGGATTCGGCTTCCGCTGCCCAGGTTTCCCCCTGGGCGTCGTCGGCGGTTTCGGCAGCACGGTTGCGCTTCCAGCGTCGGACCAGGTCCACGGCGGCGAGGATGCCGGCCAGCGGGGTCAGTACGGCCGCCAGGTAGACGAAGAGCATCCAGGTCAGGGTGGTGAGCGGAGGCTGGTTGTTGTTCAGGAGGGAGAGCCCGCCCAGGAGGCCAACAGCCCAAAAGAGGACCACTGCGGTGAGCACCGCGGCGGCCGGAAAATACTGGTTGGACACGATTTTTTTCAAGGTTTCCATGCAATTCCTCCTGCCTGGCCGGGGCACGGCATCAGCCGTTCAAGACCAGTATGGGCCTGCCGGAGCCCGAATCCCGGCAACACGCAGGCGGTGGTGACGAACCTAACGTCCGACCCCACAAGGGTTGGCTGTTCTCCCCTCTTCCCTGCGGGAGGCTCAGCTAATACCGTGGACCTGACCGGCCCCGATGCCGGCTTGCCCAAACCGTTGGCGCCACTGGAGGTCCTTCATGCGTAAAGTCACTGCCGGCCTGTTTCACTCCGTCGATGGGGTGGTGTCAGATCCCTTCAAGTTCCAATTCGACAGCTTCGATGACGAACTCGGTGTGGGCATGACCAGGATGATGGAAACAGTGGACTCCGTGGTGCTGGGGCGGGTCAGCTACCAGGAATGGGCTCAATATTGGCCGAACGCCTCAGCGGACCAGGACTTCGCGGCCTTCATTAATCCCGTGGAAAAGTTTGTGGCCTCCCGGTCTCTCAAGGATCCGCTGGAATGGCAGAACTCGCGACTGATGGACGCGCCGCTGGACGAGTTTGTGGGCAAACTGAAGGAGCGCGACGGCGGTGAGATCGCCGTATGCGGCAGCATCTCCGTGACCCGGCAGCTGCTGTTCGCCGGCCTGCTGGATTCGCTGACCCTGATGACCCACCCGGTGATCGCCGGCACCGGCCGGCGCCTGTTCGAAGACGGCGATCCCATCACCCGGCTCGAGCTGCAGGACCAGTACCGCACCAGCAAAGGCAACGTGGTCAGCGTTTACGGACGCCGGGGCGAATAGGGGCGCGGGGCCCCTGGTGAACGCAAAGAATGCTTCCTTTGGTCAGCAGTTTTAGGTCCAGGAGCCAAGAGGGTATCTTTCAGCGGACAATTAGGTAGCGAGTAGGCCTGAATAGGTAGTTTGTGATCTGTTCCTTGGCTTTTAAGCGGAATACGATGACTGCACTGCGTCGGCGAGGCCGGCCAAGCGGCTCAATATCGGGTCGCAGTCAGGGCCACCGCCCGAACCGCTCCAAGCAACGGTTCCTTCTGCGTATTCTGATGCCTCCCAAGGCCCCGGATTGCGCAATTGAAATCCCTTCAACCAGGACCCGCTAAAGCAGTGGCTTGCGGCTTTTGAAAGGCAAAAAAATTAAAACCGCAAGGACCGCAAAATAGGAATGGGGTTAGGGCGCGCAGCCAATCTTGGGTTATCCATCCAAAATACACACCGAGAAGGATTATCACATGAAAACAAGTGTTATTCGTATGGTGGCGCCAGCAGTACTGGCGGCAGTCGTCCTGGTATCGCCGATTCACCGGCACTTGCGCAAGACCCATTCATTCTCCGAGCGGGTCCGGGCTGTGCTTTTAAGCTTGGCTTCGCGCAGAACGGCGGCAACCTTCACACCAAGACCTTCTACGATGCTAAGGGCAATCCGGTCCGAGTCCTCGAAGTGGGCAAGGATACGTCAATACTTATACAAACTACGGAGTTAGTCCCGAAAACCCCGTCCAAGGTGAATCAGTCTCCATTGGTACCGACGAGTCAGTTAAGAGATCGTGACAAATACCAGTGACTGCCCGGCCACATTTCCGCGAGATGTGCCACCCGGACCTTCGACCATTCAATACATAGGAAAATTGTCTGGACCAATGGCACGGACGGCGTCCTCACTCTACTGACTACCCCTGAATAGAAGATCGACGTCTGTGCTGAGCTGTTTAGCCAATTCTTTAGTCCGCGTTCCGGTCCAGCATTTCCCCGATAATACGGGCGCCTTCGGGAAAGGCGCCCGGATTCGTCCCGGAGTAGTTGAGCCGGATGAAGGGGCCGGCCGGTTCGGCCGGGAACCACTCGTTGCCGGGAGCGATGATCACGCCGGCGGATTCGCAGTCCCGGGTCAGCCGCGCCAGGTCAGTCCCGTCCGGCAGCCGCACCCATACATTCAGGCCGCCCTTGGGCACCTGCTCCAGGTGCGCGGTGGGGGCATGCTCGCGCAGGCTGGTGACCAGCAGGTCGCGCCGGGATTCAAGCTGGTGGCGGAGGCTGCGCAGGTGCGTCTGCCACCCCGGCTGCGTGACGACGTCGAGCGCGGCCGCCTGCAGCAGGCCGCTGACGTACATCGACTCGGCTGCGCGGTCCGCGAGGATCCGCTCCCGCGCAGGACCGCGGGCAATCAGCGCGGCTACCCGGATCGACGTCGACACACTCTTAGTGAGCGAGCGCAGGTAGACAACGTGGCCCGAGTCGTCACGGGAGGCCACCGGCACCGGACTGCTGGTGATGCCGAAGTCGTGCGCCCAGTCGTCCTCCACCAGGAACGCGCCCTGCGCACGCACCACCTCCAGCACCTGCTCACGCCGCTCTGCCGTCCACTGGGCGCCGGTGGGATTGGCGTAATTGGGTTGCGCGTAAAACACCCTGGCCCCGGACTCCTCAAAGGCCCGCGTCAGTTCCACCGGGTCGGGACCGTCAGGCCCGGCAGGAACCGGGACCACACGGACACCGGCCTGCGCCGCCGCCAGGATGGCGCCCCAGTAAGTAGGCGACTCCAGCAGCAGCGGCTGCCCCCTGCCTACCAGCGCACTGAAGATTGAGCTCAGTCCGCTCTGGCTGCCAGGAAGTACGACGACGTCGCTTGGGTTGGGCGGTGTGGTCCCGGCCGGCGTTGATGCACCCAGCTCGTGCGCGAACCACGACTGCAGTTCCGGCAGGCCGGCGGCGGGAGGCCGGGACAAGGCGGCGTCACCGCGGGCCGCCCGGGTGAGGGCGGCCCGTACCAGCCGCTCGGGCAGCAGCTCCCGGGCGGGGTAGCCGGAGTGGAAGGAGATGGCATCCAGCGGCAGGTCGCGCATGGTGGATGATGCCGTGGGCAGCGCCGCCCGCGGTGAGCGGAGGGCAGCCGTCTGCCAGCCGTAGTCCGACGGCTTCGCCGTCCTGGCAGCGCGTACGAAGGTCCCTACGCCGGGCCTGCTCTCGATCAGGCCCTGCGCCGTCAGTGTTTGCAGCGCCTTCTGCACCGTCACCGGGCTGGCCTGGTACTCGGCCACCAGGGAGCGGGTGGACGGAAGCTTTGCACCAGGCGCGGCTGCAGCCATCCATGTTTTCAGGTGCGTTGCGATCCGCGAACTGCTATCGTTGTTCATGAGAGACAATAGTAGCGCTACCCTTGTTGAGCGCACAGTGATACTGCCATCGAAGGCCTCGGGATTGTGGCTGGGGCTCGTCGGAGTGGTTGCATTCTCGTTCACTGTCCCGTTCACCAAAGTGGCGGTGGCCAGCCTATCTCCGCTGTTCATGGGGTCGGGGCGGGCCGTGGTGGCAGCGGTACTGGCAGGTTCAGCCCTCGCACTGACCCGGCAGCGGCTCCCCCGCGGAGTGCAATGGGCACGCCTGGCCGTAGTGGCGGCCGGCGTCGTGGTTGGCTTCCCGCTACTGACCTCCTTTGCCTTGACCGCTACACCCGCCAGCCACGGGGCCGTGGTGATCGCTCTGCTGCCGGCCGCTACTGCAACAGCAGCCGTACTCCGCGGGCGGGAACGGCCGCCGCTGGCGTTCTGGCTGGTCACCGCGGCCGGCGCCCTCGCAGCTGTCGCCTTCGCTTCCCTTCACTCCGGCGGTTTCGGGCAGCTGCACTGGGCGGACGTGCTGCTCCTCGGTGCGGTGATGGCCGCTGCCATCGGCTACGCCGAGGGTGGCCTGCTGGCCCGCGAGGTTGGCGCCTGGCAGACCGTGTCGTGGGCGTTAGTGCTCGCGGCGCCGCTGATGGTGCTGCTGACAGCCGTCTCAATCGCCCAGCAACCGCCGACCGCGGCGCCCATGCAGTGGCTGGCGTTCGGCTACCTCGGCGTGGTCAGTATGTTCCTGGGGTTCTTCGCCTGGTACCGCGGCCTGGCCATCGGCCCCATGGCCTCGGTCAGCCAGATCCAGCTCGTCCAGCCGGTCCTGACCATCTGCTGGGCGGCCCTCCTCCTGGGCGAGAGCCTGACGTGGCCAACGGCCCTCGGCGCACTCGCGGTCATCCTCTGCGCCGGGGCCGCCGTCCGGGTCCGGCTCCAGCCTGCACCGGTCCCGCCCGCAGTCCCTCATCCCGCCCGAAGCCTCCAGCCAGCAAAGGACTAGCCCATGTACACCCCGGCCCATTTCCTACCCAGTTCCGAGACGGTCCAGCACCTCCTTGACTACCCCGGCGCGGCCAACCTCGTCACCATGACGCCGCAGGGCCTCCTCGCTACGCTCCTGCCGGTTGTCTATGATCCCGACGTCGGAGAGCACGGCGCGCTGCAGGGGCACCTCGCGCGGAACAACACGCAGTGGTCCGAACCCGCAAGCGGGGAGGCCCTGGCCATCATCCAGGGTGCGGACGCCTACGTCTCGCCGTCCTGGTACGCCTCCAAGGCTGAACACGGACGGGTTGTCCCCACCTGGAACTACACCACGGCCCACGTTTACGGCAGGCTGGTGATCCATGACGATCCGGTCTGGGTTTCGCGCCAGGTCCGGCGGCTCACCGGGGTGCACGAGGCCGGGTTCGACCACCCGTGGAGCGTGGACGACGCACCTGAGCGCTTCATTACCGGGCAACTGCGGGCCATCGTCGGCGTGGAACTGGTGATCACCCGGATCGAGGCCAAGGCCAAGCTGAGCCAGAACCGTCCTGTTGCCGACATTGACGGCGTGGTGGCCGGGCTCAGAGCGCGGGGGCAGTCCGAGGCGGCGGCCGACGTCGAGCGGGCGCGCTGACCGGCACAGGCCTAAGAAGCAGCCCTGACCAGCTCTTCGCTCTTGTCCCACAGGCCCCGGGCCAGTTCTGCGTCGTAGGCCTGCGGGTTGGCCTTGGCCAGGGCGCGCTTGGCGTAGTAGGCGCCGGAGATCCAGTCCTTGCCTGCGGTGCCGTTGATGAGCCACAACATGGTGTCCGCGCCCTGGTCCGGGGTGAGCATGAACCGGTTGAGCAAGGTCTTGTAGGCGTGCCGGAAGGGGCTGGTGGACTCCGCCGCGAAGTTGGTGCGGACCACGCCGGGGTGGAATGCCGCCGTCGTTATGCCTTGGCTGGCGTAGCGCCGGTCCAGCTCCGAGGTGAACAGGATGTTGGCGAGCTTGCCGGTGCCGTAGGCGCGGTTGGTGGAGTAGCTGTGCTCGGCGGTGAGGTCGAACAGGTCCAGCTTGCCAAAGCCGTTGGCGGCGCTGGCCGTGTTGATCACCTTGGCGTTGCTGGTGGTGAGGGTGTCCAGCAGCAGTGTGGTGAGCAGGAACGGTGCCAGGTGGTTGATTTGGAAGGTGGATTCATTGCCGTCCACGGTGAGGGTGCGCTTGCCCATGATGCCGCCGGCGTTGTTGGCCAGCACGTCGATGCGCGGGTAGTCGGACTTCAGCTGCGCGGCGAGGGTGCGGACCTGGGCGAGCTCGGAGAAGTCGCTGACGAAGTAGTCCGCGTCCAGCTCCTTGGCAATGGCGCGGGTCTTCTCTTCGGACCGGCCGACGACGACCACCTGCTCCCCTGCCTTCGCCAGGGTCCGCGCGGCTGCTGCCCCGATGCCGTCGCTGGCGCCGGTGATCACGATAGTGCGAGGAGTCAAGGGAAAGTCCTTTGATCGAAGGTAGATGAGGCACCCGCTGGAAGCGTGCTGCCTTTGGCACAACGACGGCGGGCGGCAGGGTGTTCCCCGGCGCACCCGGCAGGGCATATCCTGCACACACAGCCGAGCCGGAAAGGGAACCAGCATGGAGATGCCGAAAGCGTCAGACGCGGACAAGGAGCGGTTCAGGTCCCTGGTCCCGGACCACCAGGACGTGGTGGTCAAGCCCATGTTCGGCAATCTGGGCGCGTTCGTGAACGGCAACATGTTCGCCGGGCTTTTTGGACCCACCATCGGCATCAAGCTCTCCCCGGAGGACCGGGAGGAACTCGAAAGCGCGGAACGGACTGTCCCCTTCGGGCCGGCTGAGCGTCCGATGGGCGGTTACACGGGACCGCCGGAGATGTGGAACGAGGAAGGCGACGGCGATGACGCCCGGGCGAAAGCCTGGATCCACAAGGCCTTCGAGTACATTTCCACGCTCCCGCCCAAAGAGCCAAAGGCCACGAAAGCCCGGGCAGCAGGCAAGTGATCAGTGGGCCGGTTCGAGCGCGAGCTTGAGCCCGAAGCCCACAAGGACCGTTCCGGTGATGCTGTCGATGATGCGGATGCTGCGGGCGCCCTGGAGCCAGCGGGAGGCATAGCCCGTGCCGAAGATCAGAAGCGTGAACCAGGCCATCGTCAAAACGCAGTGGACCCCCGCCAGCAGGACGCCCATCAGCAACGGCGATTCCCCTGCCGGAATGAACTGCGGGATCGTGGCGATATAGAACACGCCCACTTTGGGATTGAGCAGGTTGGTTCCGGTCCCGGTCAACCAGCCGGCGAACAGCTCGTTCCGGCCGGGCACCGACGCTTCCGCCCCAGGAGTTGCAGCGGCTTTGCCGTGCCGCAGGATCTTCCAGAGCAGGGACAACCCCAGCCAGATCATGTATGCCGCCCCGGCGATGGTCAGCAGGCGGTAGGCGGTCTCCGACGCTGCCAGCAGTGCTGATACACCCACGGCCGCGGCGGCGCCCCAGATCATCGCCCCGGTACTGATACCGGTTGCGGTGGCAAAGGCGAACCGGCGGGACCTGGAGATGGACGAGCGCACCACCAGGGCGGTGTCCATGCCGGGCACCAGCGTCAGAAGTCCCGCCACCATGGCGAAGGAACAGACAGCTTGAAGAAGGGTCACCGCTCAAGGATATGCGGCCGGGATCCGGTGTTCAGCCTGCCGAAACCCGATTGCTCCTGTGCTGAATCGTTCACTTTTGATTCACTCAGGCAACAACCCCTGTCCAACCGGCCTCCCTACCGTCGAACCCATGGACAACATCTCACGCAGATCCCTGATTTCAGCCAGCCTGGGCGCCGGCCTCGTCGCCGCCCTGCCCGGTGCCGCCGTCGCCACATCAATCGCGGACGACGCCGGCCTTCGCACCGATCCGTTTATGCTCGGCATCGCCTCGGGCGAGCCGTGGGCCGACGGCTTCGTCATCTGGACCCGGCTGGCGCTGGATCCCCTCGCCGAAGACGGCCTGGGCGGCATGCGGCACGCCAGGTTCCCGTGGCCTGGGAAGTCGCCGAAGACCCGAACATGCGCTCCGTGGTAGCCCGCGGCACCGAACAGGCCCGGATCGAAACAGCCCACTCCGTGCACGTGGAGCTCAAAGGCCTCAAGCCGGGACGCGAATACTTCTACCGGTTCCGCAGCGGCCGCCACATCAGCGCGGTGGGACGCACCCTCACGGCCCCGGCCCTGCACGAGACGCCCGCCGCCTTGGCCATGGCCTTCGCCAGCTGCTCCCAGTACGAGCACGGCTACTTCACCGCCTACAGCCGGCTGGCGGAGGACCACCCGGACCTGGTGCTCCACCTGGGCGACTACCTCTACGAAAACAAGAAGGGCAGCTACGTAATCGGCGGCGGCAACCCGCGCGACCACCAGGGCCCCGAGACCACCACGCTGCAGGGCTACCGGCAGCGGCACGCCCAGTACAAGGCCGATGCCGACCTGCAGGCCGCGCACGCCATCGCACCCTGGCTGGTGGTGTGGGATGACCACGAGGTGGACAACAACTGGGCCGACGACATCCCGGAAAACCGCGACGCCGGCCAGCTCAACGACACCACCGAGCGCTTCCGCCAGCGCCGTGCCGCCGCCTTCCAGGCCTACTACGAGAACATGCCGCTGCGGGCCTCCTCCCTGCCGGCCGGGTTCGTCATGAAGATCTACCGCACCATCCAGTGGGGCCAGCTGGCCAACTTCCACATGATGGACACCCGGCAGTACCGCGACGACCAGCTCGCCGGCGACGGCTGGCGGAAGAACGTGGCCGAGCGCCTCGGCGAGGACCGCACCATCACCGGCGCCGGGCAGGAGAAGTGGCTGCTGGACAGCTTCCGGAACTCCACCCAGCGCTGGGACATCCTCGGCCAGCAGGTGTTCTTCGCCGAGCGGGACCGCGACCAGGCCCCGGACGTGGACGACGTCTCCATGGACGGCTGGGACGGATACGCCGCCTCCCGCCGCCGCATCACCCAGGGCTGGCTGGACGCGAAGGTGCGCAACGCCGTCGTACTCACCGGCGACGTGCACCGCAACTGGGCCAACGACCTGAAGGTGGACTACAAGGATCCGGCCGCGCCGGTGGCGGGTTCGGAGCTGGTATGCACGTCCATCACGTCCACCGGCAACGGCACGGGCTCCACCACGGACCCCACCATGGCGTGGAATCCGCACCTGAAGTTCTACAACGATTCGCGCGGATACGTGAACACCAGGATCACCAGAGACGCGATGACGGCGGACTTCCGGGTACTGGACTACGTCACGACGCCGGGGTCCCCGGTCAGCACCAAAGCATCCTTCCGGATCCAGGACGGCGTCCCCGGCCTCAAGGCGTAGGCCCGCCCTTAAAAGTAAGTAGCGCCAGGTGCCGTTTTGAGGGTTCAAAACGGCACCTGGCGCTACCCAGTTGGGGAAGTCAGCCCGCCAGGCCGGCCACCAGGAAGATCGCGGCCGCGATGGCGAAGCCCATCACGCCGATCAGGGTTTCCATCACGGTCCAGGTCTTCAGCGTGGTCTTGACGTCCATGCCGAAGAACCGGCCCACCAGCCAGAAGCCGGAGTCGTTGACGTGGGAGACCACCACGGAGCCGGCCGCGACCGCGATGACCAGGGCGGCCACCTGCATGCCGTTCAGTCCGGCCAGCGCCACGGCCGGTGCGATGAGCCCGGCGGTAGTGGTCAGTGCCACGGTGGCGGAGCCCTGGGCGATGCGCAGGATAGCCGAGATGAGGAAGCCGGCCAGGATGAGCGGGATGCCCAGGTTGCCCAGGACGTCGGCCAGTGCGGCGCCGATGCCGGAGGCACGCAGGACGCCGCCGAACATACCGCCGGCACCCGTGATCAGGATGACGGAGCAGACCGGTCCCAGGGAGGATTCGAGGAGCTTCTCGAGTGCGCCGGCGTCCTTGCCCCGCCTGGCGCCCAGGACGAACATAGCCACGATCACGGCGATCAGCAGAGCCACCGGGGTTTCACCGATGGTGCGCAGGACCTGGAACCACTGTTCTTTCTTGACGGCTTCGCTGAGCACGCCGGAGGATGCCAGGGTGTTGAGTCCGGTGTTCATGAAGATCAGGACCAGCGGCAGGAGCAGCAGCCCTACGATGGTGCGGAAGCGCGGCGGGTGGGACTCGGCGTCGGCGCTGGCGTGGCCGAGGAGTTCCGGCACGGGCAGGACCAGCTTCCTGCCGGTGTAGAGGCCGTACAGGTAGGCGGTGACGTACCACGTGGGGACGGCGGTGATCAGGCCGGCGATCAGCACCAGGCCGATGTTGGCGTCGAAGAAGGCGGCGGCGGAAACCGGGCCCGGGTGCGGCGGCAGGAAGATGTGCATCACGGAGAACGCACCGGCAGCGGGCAGTCCGTAGCGGAGAACTCCCCCGCCCAGGCGGTGGGCCACGGCGAAGACGACGGGCAGCATCACTACCAGGCCGGCGTCGAAGAAGATGGGGAACCCGAAAATCAGCGAGGCGAGGCCCAGCGCGAAGGGGGCGCGCTTCTCACCGAAGACCCCGATCAGGTAGTCGGCCAGGACCTTGGCGCCGCCGCTGGTTTCGACGATCCGCCCGAGCATGGCGCCGAGGCCCACGAGCAGGGCCACGGTGCCGAGGGTGGTGCCGAAGCCGTTGATCAGGACGGGCACCACTTGGTTGGCAGGGATGCCGGTGGCGAAGGCAGTGGCGAGGCTGATGACGATCAGGGCCAGGAGCGCGTGCATCCGCAGCTTGATGATCAGGAACAGCAGCGCAACGATCGCTGCCGCTGCGATGAGCAGCAGGGGGCCTGCGCCCATCGTTTGGGTCCATCCTTCGATGGTCATGGTTCTCCTTTGAAACAGGATTGTTGGGGATTGGGGGAATGCCTAAGGCGCCTGGTCTGCGGGGAGCTGCAGCGCGGTGATGACGGTTTTGACCAGCTCTTCAGGCGACTTGGAAATATCCAGGCGGAGACTCCCGGCGGCGATCTCCTCGTCGCTCAGCGGCTCAAGCGTGGCCAGCTGGCTGGGCAGGAGCGTGGGCGGCATAAAGTGGCCTTCGCGGCCCTGCATGCGCTGGCCGATCAGGTCCGCTTCGCCGTGGAGGTGCAGGAACAGGACGCGGCCTTCGGCCTGGGCCAGCAGCCGGCGGTAGCTCTGCTTGAGGGCGGAGCAGGTGAGCACGGTGCTGTTGCCCGCCTGGGCCTGGGTTGTCATCCAGTTCTGGATTTCCTGCAGCCAGGGCCAGCGGTCCTCGTCCTGCAGGGGAATGCCCTGGCTCATCTTCTGGATGTTGGACTGCGGGTGGAATTCGTCCGCTTCGGCGCAGAGCCATCCGAGCTGCCGGGACAGAGCTGCGGCGAGGGTGGATTTGCCGGAACCGGCAACGCCCATCACCACCAGGTGCGTGGCTGCATACTGCATGTTTTACCTCCGAAGAAGACGCCGTTGGCTTAGGGAAGAACTCTCTTTGCGCATCCTTGGCGGAAAACGCACAGGAGATAAGGTATCACCTTTCTACGCCACAGATACTATCTTTTAGTGTCACAAGTCATACCTTTGGCTGATCGTTCGGTAAGCTGATACCGCGCGCAGGCGCGCAAAGGAAGGCAGGAAGATGTCGACGGCGACACCACAGGACCAGGACAGGGCGGACGACGGCGGGACCTCCCCCGCCATGCAGGGACGCGTTGTGGAGGCACTTGGCGTAGCCATCGCCTCCGGCGACCTGCCGCCCGGAAGCCGGCTCACCCTCGAAGGGCTCCAGCACGAGTACGGGATTTCGCGCACCGTTGCGCGGGACACCATGAAAGTCCTCGAATCAATGAACCTGGTGTACTCGCGGCGGCGGGTGGGCATTGTGGTGCAGGAGCGCCGGTTCTGGAATGTCTTCGACCCCAAGCTGGTGCGCTGGCGGCTTGCCTCGGACCGGCGGGACGTCCAGTACAGCAGCCTGACGGAGCTGCGCATCGCCGTCGAACCCATTGCCGCAGCCGGGGCCGCACGCCGCGCAAGCGCCGCCGAGCGGGCCAAGCTCACTTCCCTTGCCGCCGACCTCCGCCGGCTGGGCGAAGCAGGCGAGCTCGAGGCGTTTCTCGCGGCCGATATCGAGTTCCACTGCCTGCTGCTGGAGAGCTGCGGCAACGAAATGTTCCTCGCCCTGGAAGGCATGGTGGCCGAGGTGCTGACCAGCCGGACCCAGCAGGGGCTCATGCCGTTCAAGCCCAGGAACGAAGCGCTCCAGGCACATGAGGATGTGGCTGCCGCCGTGGCCGGAGGAGACGCCGTTGCCGCGGAAACCGCCATGCACCACATTCTCGACGAAGTCCGGAACGCGATGGGGCTGCACTAGACAGGCGGCTGAGCCTGTCGGTGGTTGAGCCTGCCGGAACCCGCCGGAGCCAACCCTCCCGGGACAACCCTTCGCATCAAGCCGTTGTAGCACGGCCGGGTTAAACAAAAGCAGGGCCGGTCAGTGACCGGCCCTGCTCAAAAATTGAAACCCTGAGGCCCCAGTTTCCCTAAGAAATTAGAGAGCCTGGATGTTGGTGGCCTGGGGACCCTTGGGGCCCTGCTCGGTTTCGAAGGAAACCTTCTGGTTCTCTTCGAGGGAGCGGAAGCCGTTGGAGTTGATCGCAGAGTAGTGTGCGAAAACATCCTGTGAGGAGTCATCGGGGGAAATGAAGCCGAAGCCCTTTTCAGCGTTAAACCATTTGACGGTACCAGTAGCCATTATTTTTGTCCTTCGTGAAGGTGGAGGAAAAGTCCCGACTTTCGGGTCCTCCGGTGTGGGGTGTTCAAAACCGCTACTTCAGAAGAACGCGGACTTTCGACCGCGCGTACTGCCTGAACTACCAACTGCATAAACACAACAACAGGATCAACACTACAGGAGTTTCGGGACACGGATTACCACAGCGGCGGGACGGGCGTATCCTGCCAACAGATTCACCCCTCCTGACCAGGAGAACATCATGGAGAAAGCACGGAGCGTCAACACCCTGGTGGTTGGCGCCGGGCAGGCGGGGCTGGCCACCAGTTACTGGCTCACGCAGCACGGCGTGGAGCACCTGCTCCTGGAGCGGCGGAGCGGGCTGGGCGGGGCCTGGCAGGACCGGTGGGACTCCTTTTACCTGAACACGCCCAACTTTTTCTGCAGGCTCCCGGGGCTCCCGTATGGCGGCTCCGAACCGGACGTTTTCATTCCCCGCGATGCCGTCATCGAGCTTTTCCGCCATTACGCCCGGCGGATCGCCGCACCGGTGCAGCTGGAGACAGAGGCTACGAGGATCAGCAGGACAGACGGCACCTTCACGGTGGAAACCACCAGCGGCCCGCTGGCCGCGGCGAATGTGGTCCTCGCGAACGGCGCGTTCCAGCACGCGCGCGTCCCCTCGGCCTCCGCGGACATCCCCGCTCACGTGCATCAGCTGCACAGCCACGACTACCGCAACCCGCGGCAGCTGCCCGATGGCGCTGTCCTGGTGGTGGGCACCGGCCAATCCGGCGGCCAGATCACCGAGGACCTGCTGGACGCCGGCCGCCAGGTGCACCTGTCCGTTTCAACCTGCCCCGAGGCCCCGCGCCGGTACCGTGGCCAGGACGTCCTCCACTGGATCCTCGAGCTGAACCTCCACGGTCCGGAGTACGGCTTCAACGGGCTTCAGGTGGAGAACCTCCCCTCCCCCGCCGGCCGTTTCCTCTGCAATCCGCTGATCTCCGGCAACGGCGGCGGACACAGCATCCACATGCGGGAGCTCGGGCGCCGCGGAGTCTGCCTGCACGGCCGCTTCGAGGGAGCGGCCGACGGCGTCCTCACCTTTAGTGACGATCTTCCCGGACGCCTGGCGCTGGTGGAGGCGGGGTTCAGCCAGCGGCTGAGGCTGGCAGACGCCTACATCCAGGCGGCTGGCATCGAGGCGCCAGCTGCCGACCCTGTCCCGGACGATCCGTGGCTTCCCGCGGAGTCCGGCGCCCGGCTGGACCTGGAGGCGGAAAACATCAGGTCCATCATCTGGGCCACCGGCTACAGCCTGGACTTCAGCTTCCTTGACATCCCGGTGCTGGATGAGTGGAATTACCCGCGGCACAGCCAGGGTGTCACTGAGGTCCCCGGCCTCTACGCGGTAGGACTGCCCTGGCTGACGAGGCACGCCTCCGCGACGGTTGGCCTGGTGGGCGACGACGCCCGGTACGTGGTGGAGCACCTCGCGGGCCGGCGCGCCTGAACCCGTCTTCTCAACGGCAACGGCCCCTCAGCCGAAGCGCTGACGGGCCGTTGCGGTAGGTCCAGATGGAGAGTATTGGCTACATGATGCCGGTGGGTACCAGCAGGGCCCAGGCCAAAGCCGGAGCTACCAGCACCACGCCGCCGGAGTACATCATCAGCTGCTTGTAGACGCGCTGGCGGTCGTTGTCGCGGGCGTTGGCAACCACCAGCGCGCCGTCGGTGGAGAAGGGGGAAACGTCAACCACTGTCGCGGCGATCGCCAGGGCCGCCACCGTACCCGAAGCGCTCAGCGAACTGGACGCCAAGAGAGGGCCTGCGAGCGGGATGAACGCGGTCAACAGGGCGGTGGAGGAGGCGAAGGCGGAGCCGACACCGATGACGTAGCAGAGCACCAGGGCGATCAGCAGGGGCGCACCCAGTGCCAGTGCCTGCTCGGCGAGGGTGTCGATGACGCCCACGTGCTGGAGGAGGGAGACGTAGGTGATCATGCCGGCCACGAGCAGGACGGTAGACCAGGAAATGCCGCCGATGAAGGTCTGGTGTTCTTTGATGTTCACGAATGCCAGCAAGAGGCCAGCGGCGAGGGCAACGAAGCCGATGGGCATGTGGAAGCCCAAGGTGCACACCAGCATTGCCGCGATCAGGACCAGGGTGAGGATCTGCTGGCCGTGGGGGCGGCCGGTGCTGGTGGTGTCGATGTCGGCATGCTGGCCGCCTTCGCCGTCACGCAGCTTACCCAAGAGGGCGAACAGGGCCACCGTGAGGGCGGAGAGGATGAGGTTCAGGGCGAAGCTGGCCGCGAAGAGCGAGCCCTGGTCAATGGGAAAGCCGTTCTTTACCGAGATGTCGTGCACCAGCACGCCAGCGACGGACAGTGGTGAGAAGCCGCCGGCGTGGGCGCCGTTGATAATGAACGCGCCCATCACAACGGGGTGGATGCGGGACTCGTACGCAAAGCCGAGGGCCGCGGGTGCCAGCAGGGCGACGGCGGCCGGCGAGAAGGTGCCCAGCGACGTCAGCGCGGCAGCGATCAGGAAGAAGACCCAGGGCAGCAGCATCGTCTTGCCCCGGACAAGGCGGACGCAGGTCTGGACGATGATGTTGATGGTGCCGTTCCGCTGCGCCATGCTGAAGAAGTAGGTGACGCCGATGATCGTCAGGACGATGCTGGCCGGGAATTCCTCGAGGATCTGCTTGTCGCTCATGCCGAGCATGAAGTAGCCGACTCCGAAGGACGCCACCAGCCCCATCACGCCGATGTTCAGCGGCCATTTGGTGGCGACGACGAACATCACCACGAGGATGACGAGCGGGATGATCTGTACGGCGGTCATGGTGTGCTCCGGTTCCGAGGTGGCAGCCGGGTTAAGGATGCCACCTCCCAGCACAAGGGCAGCCAGGCTCAGGAGGGTGAGGCCGGCCACCACCATGAGTAGGATACGGCGGCGGTTGGGGCGCGGTGACTGTTGGTCCCGCGTCTCTTCAACAGTGTCGGTGGGGCGTTGCGCAGTCTTAGTCATGGTGCTTACTCCTCATTGAGTGGCTCCCGCGAGGGCGGCAGCTGCTGGGCGGCCGGAAACCTCGGGGAGGTGGATGATGGTGGTGGCGATAGTGCGGGCAGTGCGGTCGACGCCAACGAGCAGGCTTCCGTTGTGCTCCTCGCTCCAGGTTTCAATCACCCCGGCGGGGGTCCGCAGCCGCAGGGTGGCCCCTACGGTTCCGCCTGTGAGGGCGTGCATGACGGTGCCCGTGGTGCGGGCGGCCAGGGTCAGGGCGATGCTGCCGGTGATGGCCAGGGCCGGGTGGGGCTTGCCCATGGAGAGCATCAGGACGTTGACGTCGGAGCCGCGTTCGGCGTTGCCGGGGGCGGCCACGATGGCGAGCTTTGGGATGGCCCGGGCAGCTTCGGCGGTGGTGGAGGCCAGCCCCATCCGCACGGCTGCCTGCCGCCGGATCTGCTCCAGGGTGTCCAACTGCAGATCCACCCCTGCCCGCCAGCTCTCGTAACGGGCCAGGTCCAGGCCCAGCTCCTCCGCGCGGACCATCACGACCGGTGCTCCGGCGTCGACCATTGATACGGTCCAGGAGGTTCCGCCGGCTGCGATGGTGTCCGTTGGGGCGCCGGTGGGAAGCAGCGCCCCGGTGGTTTTGCCGGCGGGGTCCTGGAAGCCGAGCCCTACGGGGTAGCCGGGGAACGGCACGCCGGGCATCTCCCCTTCGGGAATGCCGGGCAGGGCACCTGCAGGAGTTGGTACGCGCTGGACGATGATTTGGTTGGTGTTCGTGTTGCGGGTGACGATCCGGGTGATGTCTCCGGTGGGGACCACCCAGCCTTTCTCGATCGCGTACAGGCCCACGACGGCGGAGCCGTTTCCGCAGTTGCTGCCCCAGTCCACACCGGCTTCTTCGATGCCCACCTGGGCGAAGGTGTATTCGACGTCGACGTCCCCGTCCGCGGGCCGGTGCAGGATGATGGCTTTGCTGGTGGTGGAGGTCGCGCCGCCGACGCCGTCAATCTGGCGCGGGTCGGGACTGCCGAACAGCCGCGGCAGCAGCACATCGAGGCTGGTGCCACCCTCCCGGAGGTGCTCTGCTTCGAACACCCAGCACTTGCTGGTACCTCCACGCATCCATTCCGCTTCGATCTTCATCGACTTCCACCTCTCCTTCGCCCCAATAACTTTTGGGGGCCTGAGAAAAGATTGAGCCAGATCACACTTTAGGACAATGTTGGATTTGTGAAGAGGAATGTAGAGTTGCTTCATTCACTGCTACCTATGAGTCATCAGGTTGGCTCGAGCACCGATGAAGGCTCGTGAAGCACCCGGCCAGCTCCAGTTTCACTGGCTTCCTGCAGTGAATGAACGAAAAGCAGAGAGAGGCAAACGGATGCTTAACGAAGAGGATCAGCCGCTGTTCGATATCCGGCGGCTTGCCCTGCTCCTGGAGGTGGTGGAGCAGGGATCCATCACCGCTGCCGCCGAGCTGATGATGTATACCCCTTCGGCCGTTTCCCAGCAGTTGCGGAAGCTCGAGCAGGAGGTGGGGCAGCCCCTGCTGAACCGCCGCTCCCGCGGGGTGGTGCCCACTGAGGCCGGCCAGGTACTCGCCGGTCATGCCCGTAAGATCGTCCGGCAAATGAAGGCAGCCCAGTCCGACCTGGGCCAGATCGCCGGCCTGAAGCGCGGATCGCTGACGGTAGGCACCTTCCCCACCCTGGCCGGGTCCTTCCTGCCCATCGTCATCCGGACCTTCAAGAAGCGCTACCCTGCCATCGGCCTTTCACTGCGCAGCGCCCGCTTCGACGAGCTGGTGGCGGACCTGGAATCCGGCATCACTGGGCTGTGCCTGCTCTGGGACTACCCCTGGAACCGCTTCGAGGACGAGTCCATCCGGGTCACCGAGGTCTTCCAGGAGAGCACGGTGATCCTGGTGGCCCGCGGCCACAAGCTGGCAGGGCGGGACCAGGTCAGCATGGAGGACCTGCGCAACGAGTCGTGGATCGTCCGGGCGGAGGCCCATCCGGTGGTGGAGGTCCTGCAGCGCTCGGCCCACGACGCCGGCTTTGAACCAACCATTGGTTTCCTGGCCAATGATTACCAGGAGGCGCAGGCCATGGTGAGCGTCGGCATGGGCGTGGCCATGGTGCCGAAAACCGCCGTGTCACTCCAGCATCCCGACGTGAGGGTACTCAGCCTCGGGCCTGGCGCACCGCTGCGGCGGATACTGCTGGCGCAGCGCCAGGACAAGGTCTACGCCCCGGCTGAAGTTGCCTTCCATTCCACCCTGTTGGAAGTTGCCCGTGAACGGGCCGGCGATTACCTCTAGTTACTGCTTCTGAAGCAGACCAGGTTGCTACGCTTTCTGTGGAGACCGTTCGCTCTGCCTCCGCGGAAATTGTCGGAGGCAGCGTGTAGCTTAGGCCTCATCGGTCATCGTCACGCCTATTTCCGTCCAGAGGACTCATGGACTACTACGCCATCAATTCCCTGCGGGAGAACCATGCAGGATGGTCACTGCTTCGTGCCCAGAACGCCCCGCTGGCCCTGACCTTCTTCATGGCGGCATTCACCGGCCCTAACCAGCGGAACCTGGGCCGGCAGGAACTTATTGATGTGCTGGATGACGTGCTGTTCGGGCTGCGGGACAATGACGGCCAGGACAAGTTCCCCCGCCCCACCGGAGAATACCTCGATGACTGGGCGGCGGACGGCCGCAAATGGCTGCGGAAGTACTACGTCCCGGGTGTGGACGAGCCCCACTACGACTTAACCGCAGCCGCCGAGGACGTAATCCGCTGGGTGGAGAACCTGCGTGGACGGGATTTCGTGGCCACGCAGTCCAGGCTCACCAGCATCTTCGCGGTCCTGAAACAGCTGGTCCAGCAGTCCGAGACGGACCCGGAAGTCCGGCTCGCGGAGCTGCAGCGGCAGCGGGACGGGATCGACGCCGAGATGCAGCGGATCCGTGACGGCAACATCCGCGTCATGACCGGCCCGGAAGCGCTGGACCACCTCCAGCAATTGACCGCACTGGCCAGGGACCTACTGTCCGATTTCCGCGAAGTCGAACAGAACTTCCGCAAGCTGGACCGCAAGGTCCGGGAGCAGATCGCCACCTGGGACGGAACCCAGGGCGAACTCCTCGAATCGATCTTCACCAACCAGCAGGACATCAGCAGCTCCCTGCAGGGCCGCACGTTCCAGGGCTTCTGGGATTACCTGATGTCCCCGCAGCTGCGCAGCGAACTGCAGGACCTGCTCCAGCGGGCCACCCGGATCGAGGCATTGGCAAAAACCGACAGCCTGGACGCCGTGGCGAACCTGCACCAGGACTGGCTTCCCGCTGTGGAGCAGACGCAGGCCACGGTCCGCCAGCTGTCCCAGCAGATGCGCCGGCTTCTCGATGACAAGGTGTTCCTGGAAAACAAGCGCATCATGCAGCTGATCCGCAGCGTCGAATCCGGCACCCTTGCCACCCGGGAGGCACCGCCGTCGGGCGTCTTCATGGAGATTGACGCACCGTCCGTGGACGTGGTGCTGCCGTTCGAGCGGCCGCTGTACGAGCCCAGCCGGAAGGTGATGGTGGACGACTTGATCGAAACAGCCGACGACGGCGATGTTGACGCCGCCGCCCTGTTCAACCAGTTCCATGTGGACAAGGAACGCCTGAAGGCCAACATCGACGCCGTCCTCGCCGAGGCGGACCAGGCCACCCTTGCCGACGTCACGGCCGCCTACCCGCTCTCCCAGGGCCTGGCGGAAATCGTCGGCTACTTCCAGCTGGCCACAGAATCCGATTGGGCCACCATCAATCCGGCGCGGTCCCAGCACCTCTCCTGGCAACTGGCGGACGGAAGCGTCCGCGAAGCCACCGTTGAACAGATCATTTTCGGAAGGCCGGCATGAACCCCTCCAACCCAGCCAGCACGGATACCGAAGCCCGCACGCCCGAGGAACTTCCCGCCGTCGTCACCCGCCTCTTCAAAGGCGTGCTCTACGCGGAAAACGACGAGAAAGTCTGGCAGTCCCTGCTCGGCCTGACCTCACACGTGCGCGATTACGTTTCCGTGCTGGGCCTTGACCTGATCCTGGACGAATCGGAAGGCTACGCGTTCCTCCGGTCGCGTGAAGATCCGGACGGCACCCTGCCGCGGCTCATCGCCCGCCGGACCCTGACCTTCAACGTCAGCCTGCTGCTGGCACTGCTGCGCGGCCGCATGCTGGAGTTCGACACCAACAGCAGCGAACTCCGGCTCATCATGACCGCGCAGGACATCGCGGACATGGTTTCGGTGTTCCTGCCGGAATCCAGCAACGAAGCGAAGATCCTGGACAGGCTGGGCGCGGATATCAAGAAGGTGCAAGAGCTCGGGTTCCTGCGCAAACTCAAAGGGCAGGCGGACACCTATGAGGTGGCACGCATCCTCAAGGCGTACGTGGATGCGCAGTGGCTCGAAGAGTTCGACGCGCGGCTGGCCGACTACCGGGCGACGCTCGCCGGAGAGCCGCCCGCCTCAGAACGGGTCGCCGCAGAGCCCCGGGCCGAGGCACAGGAGGAGGGGAAATGACAGCGGACCTCGAAACGGACTTCCAGGACAGCCTGTTCAGCCTCGATGAAGCGGCGGAGAACGGCGGCACTCCCCCGGGCTTCCGGCTGCACCGCCTCGAGCTGCTCAACTGGGGCACGTTCCACCAGGGGGTGCGGACGTTCCTGCTGGACGGGGCGAACAGCCTGCTCACCGGCGACATCGGCTCCGGCAAGTCCACGGTGGTGGACGCGATCACCACGCTGCTGCTGCCCGCACACAAGATCGAGTACAACAAGGCCGCCGGGGCGCAGAAAAAAGAACGCTCCCTGATGTCCTACGTCAGGGGCTTCCACAAAAGCGCCCGGAGCACCGGCGGCGAGTACTCCAGGCCGGTGGCCCTGCGCGGAACCGGGCAGCTGACCGTGGTTCTCGGGATCTTCCACAATGCTGTCCTGGGCAAGTCCGTCACGCTGGCCATCACGCTGTGGGCCACCCAGGAGGCCGGGACGCCCAACAGGTTCTACTCCCTGGCGGAAGCGGACCAGTCGATTGCCGCGGACTTCGCCAACTTCGGCCAGGACCCGATGAAGCTGAAGAAGAAGCTCCGGGCCGCCGGCGTGTCTGTCCATGACAGCTTCGATCCCTACGCGGCGGCCTTCAAACGGCAGTTCGGCATCAGCGGCAACCAGGCAATGGAGCTGTTCCACCGTACGGTGTCCATGAAGCAGGTCGAGAACATCACCTCCTTCGTGCGCGCCAACATGCTGGAGGATGACGACGTCGGCGAGCGCATCGCCAAGCTGATCAGCCACTTCGATGACCTGAAGAAAGCCCACGATGCCGTCCTGCGCGCCAAGGACCAGATCACCTTGTTGACGCCGATCAAGTCCGGCGCGGACCAGCACGCGAAGCTCAGCGCCGACGACGAACTGGCCCGCAGGCAGCGCGACCAGCTGCATCCCTGGTTCACCGACCGGAAGCTGCAGCTCAGCCTGGAGCACCAGGCCGAGCTGGAGCGGACGGGCCTGCGGCTGCAGGAGGACTCCGCCCGGCTCGGCGGCGAAATCAAGCAGCGGCGCCGGGACCTCGCCGGATTGGAGCAGGACATCCGCACCAACGGGGGCGGCCGGCTGACAGCGATCGAGGCCGAGCTGTCCGCCCTCGAAGCCAAGTCCGCCGAACAGCGGCAGCGGTTTGAGGTTTATTCCTCCGCCGCGGCCGGCCTGGGCCTGCAGATTCCCGAGGACCGCGTCCTGTTCGATGCCAACCGGGCAAGGCTCACGGAGGTGGAACAGGACCTGGCGCGCCGGTCCGGTGCTCTGCAGGAGGACCGCACAGCACTATCCATCCAGCAGTCCGAGCGCAAGGCCAAGGCCGCGGACATCGCCGCCGAACTCACCAGCCTGCAGGCCCGGCGGAACCTGATCCCGCTCCCCCAACTGGACATCCGGCGCCGGCTTGGCGAAGGAACAGGGATCACGGAAACCGAGCTGCCCTATGTGGGTGAGCTGCTCAAGGTACGCGACGGCGAATCGGCCTGGGAGGGTGCCGCCGAACGGACCCTGCACGGTTTCGCCCTTTCACTCCTGGTCCCCGCGGAGCACTACGCCGCCGTCAGCGCCTGGGTGGACACCAACAATCTGCGCGGCAGGCTGGTGTACCTGCGGATCGGGGATTCCGGTTTCGACGGGCTCAACCACCGGCAACCTGAGCCGGGAACTCTGGCAGCAAAGATCGCCATCAAGCAGGGGACGCCCTTCAGGGAATTCCTGCAGGACGAACTCAACAACCGGTTCGACTACTTCTGCTGCGACAACCTGGCTGACTTCCGCCGCTACCCCAAGGCACTGACCGTTAACGGCCAGCTTAAAGGCGGGCGGGGCAGGCACGAGAAAGACGACCGCAAGGACCTGGCGGACCGGCGCAACTACGTGCTGGGCTGGGACAACCACGACAAAATCGCCCGGTTCCGTGCCGAACAGGACGAGGTCCAGGGCCAGCTCAAGGTGATTGCCGGCCAGCTGGACAAGGTCAACGCAGAACTGGGGGCGCTGGGCCGGTACAATCAGCAGCTGGGGACCGTCCGCTCAGTGGCAGAGTTCGGCGGGATCAGCTGGCAAGCAACTGCCCGCAGCATCGAGGACCTGAAAGCGGAGAAGCGCGCGCTGGAGACCACCAGCGACGTCCTGCAACAGCTCATGGCGAAGAAGACCGACGTGGCCGGCCAGCTGGAACGGCTGGAGGACAAAGCCGGGAAGCTGCAGCAGCGGCTGGGCGCCAACGAGAAGGATGCCGGGGACATCGCCGAGGCCATCGGGGAGTGCCGGGGCATCCTGGCGGAGACCCCGGTGACGGACGACGCCGCGGTGCTGGCCGCCGTCGAACGCCTCACCGATGCGGCACTCGGCGAGAAACCGCTGACGTACCGGAACACAGGCACCGTGGAGAGCACCGTCCGTTCGGGGCTGACGGACACCATCGACGCCCTGTCCAAGCGGATCGCCCGGGCGGCAGAGGGCACCATCCGGCAGATGGCGGACTTCCGCAACAAGTACCCGAACGAAACCACTGACTTCGACGCGTCACTGGAGGCCGCTGCGGACTACAACCGGCTCCTTGAACAGCTGGTGGGCAATGATCTGCCCCGGTTCGAGGACCAGTTCAAGAACCTGCTGAACCAGAACACCATCCGCGAGGTGGTGGCGTTCAATGCGTTCCTGGACAGCCGGCGGCAGAACATCGTGGCCCGGATCGGCGAGATCAACGAGTCGCTGGCGGGGATTCCGTACAACACCGGCCGTCATATCCAGCTCGAGCATCAGGCCACCTCCGACCAGGACGTGCGCGAGTTCGGCAGCGACCTGCGGGCATGCTCGGAGGGGACCATCGGCGATGAGGACCAGTACTCGGAGCAGAAGTACCTGCAGGTGGAGCGGCTGATCGACCGGTTCCGGGGCCGCGAAGGGCTCACCGACCTGGACCGGAAGTGGACCGCCAAGGTCACCGATGTGCGGAACTGGTTTACCTTCTCTGCCTCCGAGAAATGGACCGAAACCGGCGAGGAGTACGAGCACTTCACGGACTCCGGCGGCAAGTCCGGTGGCCAGAAAGAGAAGCTCGCCTACACCATCCTCGCCGCGGCCCTGGCGTTCCAGTTCGGGCTGGGATCCGGCAAGGGTGCGGGCAGGAATGCCGGCAGCGGCCGGAGTTTCCGGTTCGTGGTGATCGACGAGGCGTTCGGCCGCGGCTCCGACGAATCGGCGCGGTACGGGCTCGAGCTGTTCCAGCGGATGAAGCTGCAGCTGCTGATCGTCACACCCCTGCAGAAAATTCACGTGATAGAGCCGTTCGTTTCGCATGTGGGGTTCGTGGCCAACACCAACGGCGACGATTCCCAGCTGCGCAACATGACCATCCAGGAATACCGCGACGAGAAGGACCAGCACGAAAAGGACCGGAGTGGCTAAGCGGCGTCCCGAGGGCCCCGAACCGGGCTTGCGAGCTTTGGGAAGGGACTCCCGCGCTGAGTCCTGGACCACGCTGGCTGACCTGCGGGCGCTCTCGCTGAAAGCGTGGAACAGCGGCTCGCTCCTCCGCGAACTGCTGGATCCCGCCGGCGCCTACCCCCGCCGTCGTGCCCTGAAACGTCCGACGGCGTCAGCCCTCTTGCGCGATTATGCTGCGGCCCGTGTGTGGGCGGCCGAGTTGTTTGCCGCCGTGGGTCCGTTCACTTTGGAGACGGCCGAGGTGGGCCGCAACACGATCGGTTCGAACCAGTTGCCTGCGGCGGCGGTGTTCGCATCGGCGGAGGATGAAATCGCCTTTGCGGGCAGGGCGAAAGATGCCGCCCGCTTCGTGGAGCTGGCCGAAGGACTGTCGGGGCTGGACCCGGCCTTCCGCGCGTGGGCGCTCCGGCGGCCGCTGAAGCTGGTGGAACTCGGCGCCGACGCTTTGACTGCTGCCCGTGTTGCCCTCTGGCTGCGGGATAACCCGGAGCCGGGGGTGTACGTCCGGCAGCTCAGCCTGCCGGGGGTGCATACCAAGTTCGTCGAAACCCACCGGCGGGTTATCGACGAACTGGCAGAGGCACTCTCTGCACCGTCAGCAGGCAACAGTTCCAACGGCGATGAACAGCTGGACGATCAGGTTGATCCTGGTTCGCTGCTGGGGCAACCAGCACGCACTCCTGCCGCCCGTTTCGCAACACGGCACGGGTTCCTGCATCCACCCGAACTCGTCAGATTCCGGTCGCTGGATCCAAGCCTGCCGCTGCTGGGCCAGGCGCGGGACCTGACGGTCACCGCCGAGGCCTTCGGCAGCCTGGAACTGCCTGTCAGAAGAGTGGTGATCACCGAGAACCTGGTCAATTTCCTGGCCCTCCCCGAGCACGCGGACACGCTGGCGATCTACGGTGCAGGTTACGGCTTCTCCTCATTGCGGGATGCCGCCTGGCTGCGGAATTGTGAGGTCTTGTACTGGGGCGATCTGGACACCCACGGTTTCCAGATTCTTGACCAGCTTCGGGCGGTACACCCACATGTGGTGAGCCTGATGATGGATGAGGCAACGCTGTTGGCGCACCGTGATGCGTGGGGCAGGGAGCCTGCGCCGTCCAAGGCGGCGCTGAACCGGTTGACGGCGGATGAGTCGGCAGTTTACGGAGGGCTCGTAAACGATGCGTACGGTCCCGCGGTGCGCCTCGAACAGGAGCTGATCCGGTGGGACTGGGCAGTGCCGAGATTGGAGATATTCTTTCCGCCCGACGATTTGGACGCTACAATAGGAGCGTCAGAAACGTCTCCGAGGTAGGAAGCTGACCGTGGTCACCACCCAGCACCGGATCTCCGGCCGAGCACATCACTCGCCAGAAATGCCGGCCCTGCGCGCATCGGAGGAGGCCCCGAGCCTCGCGGAAGCCCTGGAAAATGTTCAGCGCAGCATTCGTGCCCTTGGTCCGGCCATGGCTGCCAACCCCGCTCCTGCCTCGCCGCAGTTGGCCCGCAGCCTTCAAGCGGCCGAGAATGTGTGGCGACGCATTGGCGCGGAGTTCGGGTTGTTTTCCAGTGTCGAAGTCGGCGCCATCCTCGGGGCCAGGAAGCCGAACCGGAATGCCGCTTCGGAGAAGCGGTCCGCCGGCCAACTCATAGGCATCTTGCGGGGCAACTCCTACCGCTACCCTGGTTTTCAGTTTGACCGGGAGCGCGGCGAGATCCTTCCGGTTATTTCGAGGCTTATCACTTTGGCCCGGGAAAATGGCCGATCCGATGAAGACTTGGTCCACTGGTTGATTTCCCCGAGTTCCTACTTCCAGGAGGCCCACCGCCCTGTGGACTTTATCCGGGAGGAACACCTTCTCCTTGCTGCCGCCAAAGACCAGTTCGAGGCATCTTGGTGACAGCGGGCAATTCGGAGACACCAGATCCTCCGAACCCCTTCCGGCCGCGGGAGATCACGTTAGCTGCCGGAACACGGATGCACCGGGTTTACGACAATCGATATGCCACATTGGAATTCAATCCAGGGCCGAAGGGGGCCGGCCGCTTCCACTTCTTTGGAGAACCCACGGTTCCAGTACTCTACGCTGCCGAGACTGAGGAAGCGGCCGTGGCTGAAACCCTCCTGCGGAATATCCCTGTTGCTGGAGGCTTGCTTGCGTATGGCGACTACAAGTCGAAGGTCATGGCCGCTTTCACCAGCCGCAGGGAGATCCGGCTGGCCTCATTCTTGGGATCCGGCTTACGGACCCTGCGCGTGGAAGCACGCCAGCTCACGGATACACCTGGTGAGTCCTACCCGCAGACCAGGAAGTGGGCCGAAGCTGCGCACGGTGCCGGCTATGAAGGAATCGCGTGGATGTCGAGAAGGAACAACAGCGACCGGGCATACATGTTCTTCGGCGACCGTCTCACGTCCGGTGATTTCGAGGTAGTCCCCGGCAGTGGACGAATTTTTGCTCTTGGCCCCGGCCAGGACTGGCTGATAGACCTCTGCAGTCCGATGCATATTGACGTGATGCCGGCGCCTGCCCTGTCACCCTAATCCAGCGCGGGCGAGTATGCGGCGAACCCTTCCCTCAGCCGGACACCCTGCGCACCGATCATCGCGACGTCTTCCCACAGCACCAGGAATGAGCCCCGGTGCCGCCACCTCAGCAGAGCTGGCAGCGGCCACGGCTGCCGCAGTTCGGTCCGCTCGTAGCCCAGGAACGAGGATGCACTGTGCGGACTGACCACCAACCCGAGCAGCCGCGCCTCGGCCAGAAGCTGCCGCGGGGCACCGTCCACCACGAACCGCGCGTCGGCCACCCTGCCCAGCCGCGTGCCGCCGTCGTTATAAACAGGAACGCCCAACAGGTCACCGAGGATCATGGCGGCCTCCCGGGATGCGGGCGATAATCTTGTCCCGGATCCAGCGCTCCACCCACGTCGCGTCCAGGTTCCCGCCGCCGACGCCGAGGCGGACTACAACCCCCACCTCGGCAACGTCCTTCCACGGGATGCGGATCAGCCGGGACGACGGCGGCCTGCCGCCGAATATGCGCGTCCCCAGCACCGGGCCGGTCAACAGCGCGGTCAGGACGGGGGCCGGCGTCCCCGGCGCCAGCTCCACATCCAGGGCAGGCCCGCTCAGCTCGAGGTCGTCCACGGTGGTGACCGGGACGCCGTCGTTATCCATGACCTGCCGGTCCAGCAGGTGCAGCTGCGCATCCAGGAGGCGTCCTGCCAGCGGAGGTGGCGGCGTGAGTGCCCGCATGGTGTTCATGATCCGGCTCCTGTCACGATCATGAGGGGTATTGCTGCCAGGGAGGCCACCAGGATGATCACCAGGTAGGCCATGGCCAGCACGTTGACCGGGCGGCCGTTGACGTGCCGGCCCATGTATTGCGGATCGTTGGCCACGATGAGGATGGGCAAGTACGTGAGCGGAAGGGCGATCGCGGAGAACACCACGGAGTATTCGGTCACCAGCACCGGGTCCACGCCGGTGGACAGGACCGCCAGTCCGATGAACAGGCAGATGATCATGGCCAGGTGGAAACGGGCGGCCTGGGCTGGGCGGCGGAACTTGCCCCAGGACCAGCCGAAGAACTGGGCCAGCGTATAGCCGCTGGAGAGGGTGGTCTCCAGGGCCGCGCCGAAGGTGGCCGCCACGAGGCCCACCAGCACAAACGCCAGCCCCACCTTCCCCGCGCCCTCCGCCACCGGGAGGATCACCTGGGAAAGGGACGTCACGGCGATCCCGGCGGGCAGAAGCACCACCGCGGCGCAGCCGGCGATCGCCACGGACAACAGGCCGCCCAGCGGGAAGCCGACCAGGACGTTGATCCTGGACTGGACCAGGTCCTTGATGGACCAGCCTTCCTCCACCGCTCCGGAGGAGAAGAAGAACACCTCGTAGGGCGTCATGGCCGCGCCGAACAGGGCGATGGCGTAATACCAGTAGGTGGGCGCGGTTTCCTCGGCCGGCACGGCGGGGGCCAGGGCCTGCCCGGCGAGGTTTCCCCAGTCCGGTTTGAGCAGGAACAGCGCCACGGCAAACACGATCAGGGTCAGTCCCAGCAGCCCGGTGACGTTCTCCATGACGGAAAACTTGACCCGCCACACCACCAGCCAGACCGCGAGCGCGGCCACCGGGATCCACAGCAGGTAGTGCACGCTGCTGGCCAGCTGGAGCGCCAGGGCCACCCCGCCGATTTCCGCCGTTACCGTCATCAGGTTGATGAGGAAGGAGGCGGACAGGTTGGCCAGTCCTGCCCGCGCCCCGAGACGTTCGCGGATCACCTCGAACGTTGCCCGGCCTGATGCCGCGGCCACCCGCCCGGACATATTGGCGAACAGGCAGATGCCCACCACGCCCACGCCCACCACCCACACCAGCGAGAGTCCAAAGCGGGAACCGACGACGGCGTTGGTCACCAGGTCGCCGATATCCACGAATCCGCCGATCGCCGTCAGCACACCGAGCGCGACGCCGAGGAGCCGCTTCACTTTCCGCCGTCCTTTGCACTCAGCTGGGACAGGCGGTCCGCCGCTTCGGACAGCTGCTGGCCGCCGTCGGACAGGGACGGGGCGCCGTCGGACAGGGACGGGCCGCCGTCACCGCCGTTTACGGCGTCGCGGGCGGTGGTGAGGCTGGAGGTGCAGGCGTCCAGGACGCTGAGTGCCTCCTGGACCGATTGCCGGTCCTCTTCGCTTGCGGGCGAGAGTTTCAGCACTGAATTCCGGCTGGTTGCCAGCTCCTTGAGTGCGTCGTCCAGGGCAGTGGACGTGGCCGCACCGGTCAGCTTGCCCGCGGCATCTAGGCTCAGGGCAAGCCGGGCCGTGGCGATGGCAGATGCGCTGTCCTCGACTGCTGTGGAGAGGGTGCTGCCGGTCCCGCTGCAGCCGGTAAGTACAGCGAGCGCGCCGAGCCCGGCGGCGAGGCAGGCGGCCAGCCCTGGGCGGGGCCGTCGATCTATGCGGGGCAGCTTTATGGTTGGCCCGATCGGCGCTGGTCTTCCCAGCACTGCGCCTCCAGCCTCCGGGCGAGCCCGGGTGGTCTTGAACGCCCCTCAGCAAACCGCCGCAAATTTGGTTGCCTTAGGTCAGGTATAGCACTCAGGCACTGGTTTGTGGATGGCCGGGCAGGACGTTTTCGCAGGTGGCAGCGGGGTTGCCGGTACGGCGCTCGAAGCGGCGATCGCCTTAGTGGGCTGCAGGCACCTGTGCTGTCTCCAAACCGACCGTGGGGGTGGCCCTCAAGGCGTTAACAGCCCTGTCCGCGACCACCTGGGCGTCACTGCCGGAATCAAGGATCGTGTTCCGAACCGATTCGGAATCTACCATGACGGCCGTGACGGCGAGGGCGTCCGAGGCCCCGGTGGTCAGCAGGGCGTCCACCTGGGCTTCGAAGCAGGAATCGCTTGACGAGGAGTCAACATTCATGGCCACCACGTGGTTGTTGGAGACGAAGTTACCTGCCCCCGCCATCAGCCGGATGATGACCGGCTTTGCACCTGCCGGCCGGATGCTCTGGGAGTCGATGACCTCGGAGAAGTGGTTGCCGATGACCGAGTTGTTGCCGCCGCTGACGCAGAGAAGGCCGGTGAGGTCGTCCAGTCCGTTGTCCACTCCCAGGAAGGGCTTCCAGGGCTCATGGTCACGCAGGAAGTGGTTCGTGGCTACCAGGTTTTCCGAACTGTTCGCTGTGAGCATCACCATCCCGGGGTAGAACGAATGCAAACGGTTGTTGGTGACGCTGGAACGGGTGACGCCCTCGAGATGGACGCTGCTGGCACCACGGGGAAAGACGTTGTTCGCGGTGATCAGCAGGCCGCCATGGTTCTGGGCGTAGATCGAGTGGCCCTTGAAGCCTGCTCCCACCAGGTTGTCAGTGATTTTGGATGCCTGGCCCCACCCGCGGAGCTCGATGCAGCTCCCGCATTCGGCGATGAAGTTGCCGTGGATGGACAGCGCGTCTGCATGGTAGATGGTGAGGGCGTTTTCCAGGTAGACGAACCCCATGCCGGTCACGCGGAAGGAGTCATTGGCGCTCGCCACATAGATGCCGGTCTTCCCGTTGACGTAGGTGTTCTCCGCAGGCAAACCCGAGCCGTCCGGTCTGAAGTGCAAGCCGTCGATGCAGAAGTTGGAGAACTCCACCGAGCTGATCCGAGGGCTCCCACTCCGCTCAACGTAGAAGGCGGCTCCCTTGGATTCCTCCGCGTCTTCGCCGAGGGGGATGTCGACGATAATGCGGCTCCCCCCTGGCCACAGCTCATGCAGGCCGGGCCATTCGTCTTCGGGCACGTTGAAGCGGATACTCGACGACGTAAAGCCGTGTCCCGAGCCCTCGATCCGGAGGAAGCTGACGTCGATCATTACCTGCGTACGGAGGTGGTAGTCCCCAGGCGGAATGTAGATCACCGCACCGGGCTTTCCGCCGTCGCTCACATCGGTGGCGGCCTGCCGTTCCTTGATGTCAGCGATGATGCTGTTGATGACTTCGCCGACGTCCTCGTACGGATCGCCGACGGGCCACGTCGTCACGTCGTAGCAGTTGTTGCTTGCCATGGGTTCTTCCCTTTCGTTGTCGGAAGTCGCTGCACCAGAGTTCACTGGGCCACCGGCTGATGCTCAGGGAGTTCCGCCCGGGGTTCCTCTGACATTGGAGGGCGCGCGCCCGGGCGGCGCACCGTGATCGCGGCTGCTTTGGATGCCATGCGGCCCAGCGAGTCCAGCACGGACGGTGCCAGCCCATCCGCTCCGCGCATCAGGAGTCCGTAGATCAAGGCAGACATATACGAGTCGCCGGCCCCGATGGTGTCCACCACAGCAGACCTAATCGGGGGAACGGCTACCTGCGCGCAGTGGGTTGTGAGCAAGGATCCCTCCGCTCCCCTGGTGAAAGGTGCTTCTCGATAGCGGCGGCATGGTGGTCGTCTCCGATCGACGTCAACAATGCGGTGTCCGCACCCAGCCGCCCAAGCCCGTAGGCAACATTAGCGGGTGATCCGCCGGGGTGCTCGACAGTCCCTCGGGGAGAGACCACGATGTCCACGAGTGCTTCACCCACAACGAGGACATCAATGCCCGGCTTGGGATCATCGCCGGTGTGCTGGAGTGTTGCCATTTGTGGACCTTTCCTGGAGTCAAGCACGTTGGATACAACCGGGATTAAGTGAGTGTTGAGACGGAGAGCTTCAGTACTGTTGCTGGGCCGCCCTCGGCCGACAGCCAGTTCTCCCGGTTTTCGGCTCCGGGGAAGATGAGGTCAGTCAGGACCACCTTGCCGCCCTGTGCGAATACCTCCACCGAGCAATGGTCGACGACGATCTGCAGCTTGAGCACGCCGTCCTCAAGGACCAGCGGGGCCGACTCCAGGGAAGGAAACTTTTCGTGGAAGCCCGTGATGCCTGAGCGCCTGCGATCCAGGGTGAGCTGGGCGCTGGCGGCGTTGTAGCTCAGAACGGTGCCCTCGCTCCCGTCGCCACCTCCGAACAGCCGGAAATCGACACGTTCGGCGCGTCCGGGCAGGATCTCCGCCTCGATAACGTGAGCACTGCCGCGTACGGCATCCGGCAACCGGCAGGCTGAATCTCGCAGCTCAAAAGTGTCCGCGTTCATCTGGTTCTTGCTGGTAGGCACCACTCCCCTTGCGCCCGGAGCGGCCAGGACCGGTTGCTGGATCAGACGGGCGGAGCCGTTGACTGCCGTGAGGCGCAGTTCCCTGGCGAGGGTCATCGAGGACCGCCAGGGGGCGGTGGGCAGCTGGTTGGCGTAGTCCCAGTTGTTCATCCAGCCAATGACGATGCGCCGGCGATCCGGGGCATTGGTGAAGGATACTGAGGCGTAGCAGTCGCGTCCCCAGTCCAGCCACAGGCAATGCTGCAACGCTGCCGAGCGCATCTGGGGGTCGGGGAAAGAGCTCAGCCCGGCAGGCGCCGCGAGTGAACCGGACTCCGGGACGAACCGGACGCCGTCGAAATCCCCCACGAAGTACTGGCCGCCGGAACCTCCTGCCACGGCGCCCGGATTGACGTTGACGATCAGTACCCATTTGATGCTGTCCGGGTCCCCGTCCACTTCCAGGGGAAAGAGATCCGGGCACTCCCATTCACCGGCGTCGGCGTTGGCCGGGCCGAAGTCGCTGAGGAACTCCCAGGTCTTGAGATCTTCCGAACGATAGAGGACCACGGTTTGGTGCTGCGCTTCGACGGCGACCATCACCCAGTAGTCGCCAGCGTCCCCCTGATAGCGGAAGACTTTGGGATCCCGGAAGTGCGCGGAGTTCCGGGTGAGGACAGGGTTTCCGTCGTACTTTTGCCACGTCAACCCGCCGTCGGTGCTGTAGGCCAGGGACTGGGCCTGGGTGCCGCGGTGTTCGGACGCGGCTTTATAGGCACTGGTGTAAATGGCTACGAGGGCAGGTGCGTCCGCCGTCCCGAAACCGGACGTGTTTCCCTGGTCCACCACCACGCTGCCGGAGAAGATGTCCTCTGCCTCGTCGCAGGCAATGGCAACAGGGTGTTCCGTCCAGTGCAGCAGATCACGGGAAGTGGCGTGGCCCCAGGACATGTTGCCCCAGACATTGCCGGACGGGTTGTTCTGGAAGAAGAGGTGGTACAGGCCGTCGTGGAAAACCAGGCCGTTGGGATCGTTCAGCCAGGTGTCCCTTGCCGTGAAGTGGATGGCAGGCCGGAAGCTGGAGGTTGCCGCCGGGGCTGTTTCCGGGCGTGCGGCATCAAGGTAACTGGACATGTCGTGCGTTCCTCTGGGGAAGTGGAAGGGGCTGGCTGCCTAGTCACGGGGAGCCGCGATGGAATCGCGGGTCACGAGGGGGCAGCTCAGAATGGTCGGGTGAAGTGCCATGAGGGTAAGGTCGGTCTTCCCCTCGACGGCGTCGATCAGGTGCTCGGTGGCCCAGGCACCCATCTCGTAATGAGGCAGGGCCACGGTGGTGAGGCCCGGGTGAAGGTTGGCGGCGATCAGTTCCTGGTCATCGAAACCGACGATCGAAAGGTCAGCAGGGATGGTGAGTCCCAACTCCGCAGCGGCGCGGTAGGCTCCCATCGCCATCCTGTCGTTGTAGCAGAACAATGCCGTAGGCATATCGGCGCGGTCCTCGCGTGCCAGGATCCGCCGGGCCGCTTTATAGCCGCCCTGCACCTCGGAGACCTCCGACTCGACAAGTGCCGCGCCGCCGTCGAGCCCTGCTTCAGTCAGCCTGGCCCGGAAGGCCTGGAGCCGCTGATGGGTTGCGGGGACGTCATCGGTGTTGTTGATGAAGCCGATCCGCCGGTGCCCGGCCGCGAGCAAAGCTTCCACGGCGGCACGTGCACCGCCCTCTTCATCCGGGATCACGGCAGTGATGTTTCCGCCGGCGGCCACCGAGTCAACCAGGACGGAGGGCACGCTGCCCAGATTAGCCGGCAGCTCCACGTTGCGGTGGTACATGGTGGCGTAGAGGATTCCGTCGACCCGGCGTTCCAGGAGGGCATTGACGTCGTCCCGCCGGGATTCGAGGCTGGCTGAACCGGACGTGTTGATGATCATGAGGTTGTACCCCCGGGCTTTGGCAGCCTCCTCGGCGCCGAGGATGATCCGGCCGGCGTGGGGCGTGGTGGCGATGTCCTCGCTGACCAGGCCCAGCATGCCGGTCCTCTGGGTGCGCAGGGCCTGGGCCAGCCGGTTTGGCCCATAGCCCAGTTGTTCCGCAGCGGACCGGACCTTGTCCCTGGTTTCAGGGCTGATCCGTGCATAGGCCACCTCATTGAGGACATGGGAAACAGTTGTCACGGACACGCCGGCAGCGGTGGCCACGTCCTTGATACCGATGTTCTTGTTGCTCATCTGTCTCCCACGTCCTTATGGTCGGTGATGCCCCTGGGCGTCATCAGTAGGCTACTCGTTGTTGGTGGTCTAGCCCTTGACCGCGCCGAGCGTCATGCCTGCGACGATCTTGCGCTGCAAGAGAAGGGTGAGGAGGATGACCGGGATGGAGTACACCGCGGCCAGCGCCGTCATGGATCCCCAGTCCAGGCCGAACTGGGTCTGGAAGTTTGCGATCACCACGGGTGTTGTCTGGGAGCGGATCGCCGTCATCAGGAGTGCGAAGAGGAACTCGTTCCAGGAGGCCAGGAAGGCGAAGATCGCTGTGACCGCGATACCGCCGGAAACCACCGGAATCACTACCCGCCACAGGGCTTTGAGCCTGCTGCAACCGTCCACAGTGGCAGCTTCCTCCAGGTCCTTGGGCACCGCTTCGAAGAAGCTGGACATCAGCCAGATGGAGAGCGGCAGCGAGATGGTGGTGTGGGCGATGGAGAGCGCGATTGGCGTATCTGACAGGCCCATGGATGCCATCATCGAGGCCAGCGGAATGCCGATTGCCACCGGCGGCACCATGCGGGTGACCAATGCAGCCATGATGAAGATCCGGCCGCTCAGGGTCTTGTACCTGGTGATGCCGTAGGCTGCGGGCACCGCCAGCACCAGTGAAAGCACGGTGCTGATGACGGCCGTCTGGATGCTGTTGATGAAGGACGCCACCACACCGCTGCGGCCCAGTGCGTTGACGTAGTTCTCCAGCGTCCATTCCCGCGGGAGGATGGTGGGCGGAACCGCGATGGTATCGATCGGGGTCTTGAAGGACGTGAAGAGCAGGTAAAGGAACGGGAAACCGTAGAGCACCATCGCTGCCGCCAGGAGGACCCACAGCAGGGTCCTGGTGCTGCGGCGGCCTGCTTCCAGGCCTTCACGGTTGACGCCCCGGCGCTTGCGGCCGCTGCTGCTTCCGGTGGTTGGCAGGGAAGGGTCGGCAACGGCTACAGGTGACTTCCCGGCGTCGTGCATTGTTTTTTCGGCAACGCGCATCAGTTGTCCTTTCCTGGCCGCCAGATGGTGGACACCGCGACGAACGCGACGGCGAGCATGGCCAGCAGATAGAGGGTTCCCATGGCGCTTGCCAGGCCGGGATCACCAAAGCGGATCATGGTCCGGTAGATCAACAGGCTCATGGTTTCCGAGGCGGACTGGGGGCCGCCGTTGGTTTGGATGAGGATGGTGTCGAATGCCCGGGCCGCATCGATTCCGCGGACCACGAGGGCGACGGCGATGACCGGCCGCAGGAGGGGCAGGATGATGCGGAACAGCATCGCCGGTGCGCGTGCGCCGTCCAGCCGCGCGGCTTCGATCAGGTCCCCCGGAATGTTCTGCAGCCCGGCGAAGAGCACCAGGCACATAAACGATGTGGTCAGCCAGATGTCCGGAATGGCAACCGAGAACAGCACAATGTTCGGGTCGGAGAGCCAGCCGATCTGGTTGGGGTTGGACAGGATGCCTGCCTGGTGCAGGAGGGTTCCGATGAGGCCGAAGTTGTCGATCATCAGGAACTTCCAGAGAAGGCCGGCCACGATGGGCGCGATCATCAGTGGATACATGAAGACGGTCCGCCAGATCTGGGAGCTGCGCCCGAGGGTGGTGAACAGCAGGGCCATTCCCAGTCCCAGGGCGAACTCGAGGGTGACCACCACCAGCGTGTAAGCCAGGGTCCGCCATCCGGCACCTACAAAGGCCTCGGAGGCGAAGGCCCGGAAGTAGTTGTCCAGACCCACGAAGTCACGGGGGCCGCCCGCTATCGGTGAGATCTTGAAGAAGCTGTCCGCCACAAGGCGGAACAGCGGGAAGGCGACAAAAACTGCAAGGAACAGCGCCGCTGGTGTCATCAGGAACAATGCGAAACGGCGATCGGAGATACGCACGGTTTTCTCTTCCGCTGGTTGGGGGGCCACGGCCGGCACCGGTGTTGCTGTGCCTCTTCGGCAGATGCCGGCCGCGGAGCTCTTACTTGACGAGGTCCTCGATCTGCTTCTTGGCATCGGCGAGGAGTGTTGCGGAGTCACCGCCCGCAACGGCCTTCTGCAGCATGGGAACCAGAACCGTGTCGACGATCTGCTGCCACTTCTCGGTAGCCGGGCGGGTGGCCGTGGCTTTACCGTTCAGGGTTTCGATCAGCGGGCCGAAGCTTTCGTAGCCTTCCTTGTCCTGGTACTTCTCAAAAGCAGAGATACGGGAAGCCAGGCCGAGGCTGGATTCGATACCCATGCTGTTGTTGTCGTAGGCGCACTTGATGAACTTCTTGGCGGCGTCAGTGTTCTTGGTGGCCTTCGGGACGGTGAGGTACCAGGGTCCCGGGACACCGCCAACACCGGCGGATCCGGCGATCATGGGAGCAGTCCCCACCTTGCCGGCAACCGGTGCGTCCTTGGGGATCTGCCGGTAGGCGTGGGCCCAGAAGCGGGTCATTGCGGTCTTGCCCTGGTTGAACAGGTTCTGGGCCGCGGCCCAGTCAACCTGGGCGGCACCGGACGGAGCGGACTTAACGAGGCTGACGTAGAAGTCGAGGGCCTCCTTGTGCGCGGCGTTGTCGATGACCACCTTGTTGTTCGCGTCCAGGACCATCGGCGAGCCGGCCTGCAGGACGTGGGCGAGCCATTCGGTTTCTACCCCGCCCTTGACGTCGGTGCCGTACATGCCGTCCCTGGTGAAGAATTCGGAGATGTCCTGGTACTGCTTCCAGGTGGTGGGCGCGGCGAGGCTGTACCCGTACTTGGCCTGGAAGTCGGCCTTGTTCTTGGCGTCCTCGAAGAGGTCCTTGCGGTAGAGGATGATCTCGGCATTGGTCCATGCCGGGAGCCCGATGAAGTGCCCGTCCACGTTCGCTTCCTTGACGAGGGCGGGAAAGATGTCCTTCTTGGCCTCGTCAGTAAAGATTTCGTCGATGGGCTGGACCGCGTCCTTGAAGCTGGGCAGCCAGACGGAGTCCAGGGCTGCGACGTCAAAGGAAACGTTGCCGGAGGAGAATTCGCTGGAGAGGCGGTTGAACATGCCGTCGTAAGGCAGTTCGACGAAGTTGACGTTGACTCCCGCGTCCTTTTTGCACTGTTCGGCGACGCCGGTCAGCTCGGCGTGCCCGCCAGCCTCGACCAGGACGTTGACGGTGTTGGTGCCGGCGCTACCCGTGTTGGACGGGCCCCCTGCGCCACACCCGGTGGCTGCCAGTGCGACGGCGGTGCAGACGCCGCCGATGGTGACGAACCTGTTGATGGTCTTTCGAGTGGACATCGCTGTCGACTCACTTTCTCTCGAACGGAAATGGCGAGACAATGCTTGGGGTGAAAAATCGTTTTGATAAAACGACTTGGCACCAAGATAAGCGCATCGCTTGCAGGGTGTCAAGCATCACTTTCACCATGAAGAAACGTTTTGGCATTTTGGCACCGAAGGACGCCGTCCGTCGGGGCGGCAAGGCGTGCTGCCTCTCCCGTAACCCGCTGTCGTGAGGTTATCTTGCTTCACCTTGCACGACGCGGACAGGGGTGTGGCCCACAGCGCAGGTGCGCCGCGACCGCCGTCGTACTCCCCACCAGCCATGGCCATTGTGTGGCATACGGGCACCCGGTACGATGCACCCGGGGAGAGGTCCTGGTCTCGCATGACGAGCCGTTAGGGGCCATCCAATGACCGACTTCTTCACCATGCAGCCCGGCGAAACCGCAGCTCCGCTGCCATCAGGACCAGTGCTGTGCACAGGGACCGCGGGCATGCGGCGCATCCACCGCTTTTTCCTGTGGGCCTATGACGAGGCGCCCGGCCTGGTGCGCTCCGCTGCGGACGGAGACACCGCCCGCGCCGCCTACGTAGGCGAGGTGCTGGGGAACTTCGACAAGGTGCTCCACATCCACCACGAGGGCGAGGACCTGCTGATGTACCCGCAGATGAAGGACCGGGCACCGGCCTGCGCCTTGCACATCGGGCAGATGCTTGAGCAGCACCGGCAGGTCACCCAACGCCTCGGGAGCATCGAGCCAGTCCGCCTGCGCTGGATGGAGACGGCAGACGCAGAAACCGGCCAGGAACTCGCGGAGCGCTACGAGGACCTGAAGGCAGTCCTCAACGTTCACCTGCGCCGGGAAGTCACCGAGGTGATGCCCGTGGTGGACAGGATCCTGACCGAGAAGGAGATGCAGGAGGCCGCCCAGCACGGCATCGATCAGCTCGACAAGAAGTTCCTGGTGGGCTACCTCGGGATGGTGCTGGCCACGAATCCGCCCCCCGACCGGAGGGAGATGTTCAAGGAGATCCCTCCCCCGGTCCGGGTTGCCTACCGCCTCTTCGGGCGGAGGATGTACCGGAAACAGTACGAGACGCTCTTCCCGGGACGCCCGGTTCCCGAGACACTGTAGCGGCGCAGCGGGTTTCGACAGGCCCAACCACCCGGCAAGGGTTTCGACAGGCTCAACCACTACTGCTTGTCCAACAAACGCGTAGCACTTGTTAGGCTGGAAATCCCCAGACTAAAGCGAGGCTCAACGTGAATCAGGACGCCGCCAGGTTCCTGTCCCAGCCGGTAGCGGCCCAGCCCGGCTCACCCCTCCGCGTCGCGGTGTACTCCCGGATCGCCGAAGCCATCCGCAACGGCCTCCTCACCCCCGGATCCATGATCCCCACCGAAACGGAGCTCGGCGCGGACATGAAAGTCAGCCGCACCGTGGTCCGCGAAGCCCTCATGCTGCTCGAAGAGGACGGACTCATCCGGGCGCGGCGCGGCGTGGGACGCTTCGTCTCGGACACGCTGCCCCGCATCGGCATCGAACGCATCCGCCCCTTTGAGGAAGTCCTCGCCGGCCCCGGCCAGCAGCTCGAAGTCAAGCGCACCCAAGTGGTCCGGCAGGCCGCCTCCGAATTTGTCGCCCCCGGCATCGGGGTCGAGCCTGGCACCGACTGCTGGCTCTGGGAATCCATCCTGATCCGCGACGGCGAGGCCATCGCCCACCTCCAGGAGAACGTTTCCGCCCAGCCCGTCAGCGTCGGCAGCAGCCCCGCCGTGCCCCTGGAGATAAAGGACGACGGCGGCACCAGCCTGCTTGCCGCGCTCAACAGCCAGCTCGGCCGGCTGCCCGGGCCCGGCGAGTGCCAGATCAGCCTCAGCCAGGTGGGCCCCAGCCGTGCGAAGCTGCTGGACCTGCGCCCGTCCGACCCCGTGCTGGTCCTCACCCAGTATGTTCGGTACGGCAACCAGCCCTTCTACCTCGCCAAGTGCCTGGTCTCAGCCCGGGCCGGGCACCTGTCGGTCATGCAGTCCTTACAGTCCTAGGCGGGCAGCCTCCGACAGGTATACAGGCATCGATCATACTGTCACTGCAAACAACACCAACCGCGCCCGACTAGCTTCTGGCCGTTGTCAGTTCAGCAACGAAGCCGCTCGCCCGGGTGGTCCCGGGTCCGCCCCCCCCTGTCTGGGTCCAGCTTCTTGGAGCACTGACAGACAAGACATAAATGTCAGGGGCCCCTCGGCGTTTCATATTAGAAGCAGCCGTAGCATTTACGCATGGCTCGTTACGGGATAAAAATGGCATGCACCTTCCTGACACTCTTGGGACTATCGGTCACAGGAATGGCGCCGGTGGCAGCGGCTCCACCATCCGGTAATACGGACCTGGTGGGCAATGACGTTTCCTGGCCCCAGTGCGGGAAGACCCTTCCCAGCGGGCAGGCATTCGGGATTGTGGGTGTGACCGGTGGACTGGCCAATAACACCAACCCTTGTCTCGCTGGACAACTCGTTTGGGCCGCTAAGTCTAACGGGCTAACTGCGCAGCCCAAGGTCGCTTTATACGTAAATACTGCCAACCCAGGACATGAAGGCTCTTGGTGGCCGTCCTCCAACATCTTCCCGGACCGGAAGGGCCCAAATCCCTACGGAGAATGCGTTTCCGAAGGCGGCGGCGAAGGCCCAGTGAACCTTGCCTGCTCATACATGTACGGCTACACCAAGGCTTATGACGACGCCATTAAGCGAGGCGTGAATGACCCCGGCAGCTATTTCTGGTGGCTGGATGTGGAGACCGGCAATAGCTGGCAGACCGACACAGCCCTGAACCGGGCGACCCTCGAAGGGATGGTCGACTACTTCGAGAGCATCACCGCCGGACGTAAGAACGCCGAAGGCAAGGCCGCCGGTGTCGGGATTTACTCGACCAGCTCGCAATGGGGAATCATCGCCGGCACCGTGCCGTCCGGCAGCTCCCTCGCGGGGCTGCCAAGCTGGCTCGCAGGTGCCAAGACCCTGCGGGGAGCCAAATCGAATTGTTCTCTTCCTGGCTTGACGCCCAACAGCCGGGTAAGAGTGACCCAGTACGTTTCAGCCGGACTCGATTACGACTACTCCTGCATATAGGCAGCACGTAGTCATCCCAATCCGTGAATGCTGTCCCACGTCCATAGAAATGGAACGGCTCGACGGTGTTTCTAAATACATCGGAATGGCTGGGGTCGGTAGTCACCACCCAAGGAGAATTTGACAACCTCCTGGCCGCTCGCCCAATTTGCCCGCTGACGTGGACCGCACCCTGCATGCGCCTCACCCCGCAGGTGGCGCACCAGCCGTGGTGAGTGCCGCCGTCGTGGTTTCAACAAGCTCAGCCACCGGGTGCAGCGTTAGCAGCGTCTCCACCAGGTGCGGCGCAAAGTCCCCTTCAAGTGAGAGCACCACGCGGCACCGCGCGCCCGGCACCTCCGGGTACCCGGCATAAGCCCCGCGCATGTCGCAGACGGTCTGTCCGCGGGATGGCCCGGAGGAGGTGTCGACGACGGCACGCACCACCGGAGCCACGGCAGCTTCGACTGCACCGACGGCGAGCGCCGCCGCCAGCGGATCATGCATCGCCGAGCAGGGCCTCCCATAGATGCCCTCGTAGAACCCGAAGTAATACCCCAGCATCTCCCCCAGCGCCCTCGGCACCGGACCAGGCGCGGCCAGCAGCTGCTGCCGGTGCGGTTCCTCGAGCACAGACGCCATGGTCACGTCCAGCGGCACCAAAGTGATGTCCCAGTCGGCGGCCAGCACCAGGGCTGCAGCCTCGGGGTCATTGTGGATGTTGGCCTCGGCCACGGGCGTGATGTTGCCAGGGGCGAGCGCGGCGCCGCCCATCACCGTAATCGAATGAACCAAAGCGGGCAGGGCAGGCTCGAGCCGGAGGGCTTGGGCGATGTTGGTCAGCGGCCCGATGGCGACCACGCGCAACGTGCCCGGATACGACCGGGCCAGCCGCACCAGCATTTCCGCGGCGGACTCCGGCGCCAGGGACGCAGAGGCCGCGTCCAGCGCAACCTCGCCGATCCCGTTCTCACCGTGAACCCATGGCGCCCCGCCGCCAAACGAACCACCCAGGGGATCGTGTGCTCCCAACGCAACAGGGATGTGGGCGTGGCCTGCCAGCTGCAGCAGGTCCAGGGTGTTGCGGGCGCCGACGGCGGCACTGACGTTGCCGCTGACGGTCCCGATTCCCACTACCTCGGCGGTGGGGGCGGCGAGCAGGTATGCCAGGGCGAGGGCGTCATCGATCCCGGTGTCGCAGTCCAGGTAGATCGGGTTGGTGGAGGTCATGGTTCTTCTTTCAAAATCGGTGAAGGGGAAGGGAGGTCAAACGGTCTCGCCCTTGGGGGCGGCGACGAAGAGGCTGACGATGAACGCGGCGGCCGTGATGCCCACGGAGATCCAGAGGGCGGTGGCGTATCCGGCTGCCGTGGCCTGGGCGGCGAACGGCGCAACGAGGACGACGCCGAGGCTCGCCCCGATACCGAAGGAGGCGCCGTTGATGCCGGGCAAGGCAGCCGGAGCTTCTTTGGGCGAGAGGAGCACCGACAGTCCGTTGATGGCGGTGAGGAACAGCCCGTTGTAGAAGATGCCCAGCGCCGCCACGGCAATCAGCACCGCCAGCTGGTTCGTGGAAAACATAGCGGCAACGATGGCGCAGGCCAGGCTGAGCCCGGTGCCGGCGCGCAGGGTCTTGATCCAGCCGCGGCGGCCGGCCAGCCACCCGGCCAACGGCGCGGCGAACACGCCGATCAAAGCGGCCGGGGTGAGGAACAGCAAGGCCGACAGGGAGGCGGAAAGCCCGAAACCGCCGTCGGGATCCTGGCTGAGCAGCACCACGGTGAAGTTGATGATCGCGAAGATACCGGCCAGCGTGAGGACGGTGGTGGCGATGACCGGCCAGACCTGGCGGGAGCGCAGGTGGTGGACGGCGATCAGCGGGTGGCTGCGGCGCTTCTCGATCATCCAGAAGGCGGCGAAGGAAGCGATGGTGCCCGCCAGCAGGGCCAGGGTGGAGGGTGCGGTCCAGCCGGCGGCCGAGCCGTCGGAAACGAAGTAGGTGATGAAGACCAGGAACACGGACAGGGATCCCGCGCCCCACCAGTCCATGGCACCACGAACGCCGTTGGGACGGCCCTTCGGAACAATGCGGACGATGCACGCAGCCGCGATGGCGGTCAGGACAAGCACGGCGACGAAGATGGACCGGAAGCCGAGCGTTTCGGCCATGAGGCCGCCCACGTAGCCATCCACTCCCCCGATCCCGCCGTTGACGGCGGCAATGATTCCCACCGACGTGCCAAAGGCTTTCGCCTGCAGGTTCTCGCTGAGGACGATGTAGGCGAGCGCGAACACAGCGCTGGAGACACCCTGCAGGAAGCGGCCCGTAACGAGCAGTTCCAGCGTGGGCGCCGTGATGCAGAGGATGGTTCCGGCGCCCATAATGCCCAGGACCAGCAATAAGGCGGCGCGGCGGCCGATGAAGTCGCTCCACCTGCCGATGACCGGCCCGGCGATGGCGCCGGCCAGGAAGAACATGGACTGGACCGGGGCTGCGGCGTCGGCGTTCCGGCCGAAGCTGGCGGCGATCTCCGGCAGCGCCGGCGTGACCATGCTGGCGTTGAGCTGGAAGGACAGCACGCCGAGCAGCAGCGTCGAGATCAGCAGGGCGGCGCGGCGGCCAGAAAGCTTGCCGGCCTCGTCGGGAAGGACGACGGCGGGCGAGGCTTGGGCGGGAGGCGCGGCTGCCGCGGGGGTTGGGGTGTTCACATCAAACTCCTTTGTTTCTGCAGGCCGGTCCTGCGGTTCGGATGTGAGTTGTTATACAACCATGTATGACGGACAAGTACAACAGTGCCGTACACTATTTCCTAATCCAGCCGGTTCCGGCTCCTCCCCCGTAAGGAATTTCATGAGCAACAAACTTCCTGCCCTCACCGTTGTGGGCAGCATCAACCTGGACTTGATCGCCACCGCCCAACGGCTTCCGACGGCGGGCGAAACCATCGGCGAGGCCATACTTTCGGAGCAGCCGGGCGGCAAGGGCGCCAACCAGGCTGCGGCCGCCGCCCGGCTTGGCGGGAGTGCCCGGATGATCGGCGCCGTGGGGAACGACGCTCACGGCCAGCTGATGCTGGATGCGTTGGCAGGAGCGGGCGTGCACATTTCGGACGTCGCCGTCCTTCGGGACGCCACTGGAACTGCGCTGATCGTGGTGGACCGCGACGGGGAAAACCAGATCGTGGTGTGCCCGGGCGCCAACTCACACCTCTCGCTTGACGGCGTGGAGTTCGGCCCCGACGAGACGGTGCTGTGCCAGCTGGAAGTCGGCCTGCCGGTCGTCCTGGAGGCGTCCCGGAAGGCCCAGGGCTTCTTTGTCCTGAACGCGGCGCCGGCCATGGACCTGCCGGCGGAGCTGCTGGAGCGCTGCGACCTGGTGATCGTCAATGAGAGCGAGTACGCCCTGATTCCGGCCCTCGCGGACGCGAAACTGGTGGCCGTGACGTACGGCGGCGAGGGCTCGGTGATGTTCGAGTGCGGGCGGAAGGTGGCCGAAGCTCCCTCAGCATCGGTGACGGTGGCGAACACCATCGGCGCCGGGGACGCCTTCTGCGCTGCTTTGGTCCTGGCCCTGCAGCACGGACTGGACAATGGCCGGGCGCTGGCCGTGGCCAATGCTGTGGGTGGAGACGCCGTAGGTGACCCCGCTTCGCAGCCGGAATTGGCACAGCTGAGCCACTATGTTGAGCGGACTGCCGCGGCCATAGGCACACGGTGAGCGTCGGGTTCAGGCGGGCGACGCCGTCGGACTTTCCCGAGGTCCGGCGCATCACGCGGGACGCCTATCTCCGGGCGGGGCACTTCGCCGCCGACCATCCGTACATGGGCGTGCTGGAGGACGTGGAGCACCGCGCCGCGCACGCGGAGGTGTGGGTGGCGGAGGCCGCCAGGAAGGTGGTGGCGGCGGTGACGCTGACGTTCGCCGGCCAGCCGTACAGCGAGATCGCCGTGGATGGGGAGTTGGAGTTCCGGATGCTGGCGGTGGACCCTGCTGTCCAGGGCGGCGGGGTGGGGCGGGCCGTGGTCCGGCGGGTCATTGAGCACGCGCGGTCCCTGCCGAACATCGGCGCCATCAGCATCACCAGCGCCACCTTCATGGAGCGTTCCCACGCTTTGTATGAGTCCCTGGGTTTCCGCCGCGCGCCGGAGCGGGACTGGTACGTGCCGGGTGAGGATGTGCTGCTGTGGGTGTTCCGGCTGGAGCTGTAAGGCCGGCGGCGGCACGTGCCATGAGTGCGGCCGGCACAAAGAGTCCAAAAAGTTTTCCCAGGACAGCCATCCGAAACGCGGTAAGGCCCGAATAGCAGGCATAACCCTTTGGGTCAGCAGGTAAAGGCCTGCTCTTCCATAACCACACATATCGCATTCAGGAGATCACCATGGCAACTCACACCGGCACCCGCATGGCGGCCCGCACAAACGTCCAGAAGGCATCGATGGTTGTCGGCGCCGTGTTCCTGCTGGTCGGCGTCCTGGGCTTCGTTCCCGGCATCACCGGCAACTACGACCAGCTCGCCTTCGCCGGCCACCACTCCGAGGCCCTGCTGCTGGGCCTCTTCCAGGTCTCGGCCCTGCACAACATCGTCCACCTGCTGTTCGGGGCGGCCGGCATCGCCCTCGCGCGGACCGCCGCCGGCGCCCGCTCCTTCCTCCTCTACGGCGGCATCATCTACCTGGTGCTCTTCATCTACGGCCTGGTCATCCCCCAGGATTCCGACGGCAACTTCGTCCCGCTGAACAGTTTCGACAACATCCTGCACCTGCTGCTCGGCATCGGGATGGTGGCCCTGGCCCTGATCCTCACGAAGGGCCACAAGGCCCGCGCCTAAGGCATTCCCACGGCGGTAATCACGCCGCACCGAACACGACGATGGCCCCGGCCGCAGCTTCCGCTGCTGCCGGGGCCATTGTATTTAACTGCACCGGCCAACCCGCAGGGCGGCTCAACCACCAGGGGCCGCTTTCGGGTTTCGACAGGCTCAACCACCGGGGCCGCTTTCGGGTGTCGTCAGGCTCAATCACGGGGCCCGCTTCAGTAGCATGCGCACTTCGCGCATCTGGGCTTGCGTTAAATGCGCAAGGTCTTTATGATTTTAATCATGATCGGAGCCGGGCGGCTCGGTCCCCTCCCCCTCCCCCAACACAACAATGAGGTTGCTTCATGTCTGTCCCAATCAAGGCCACCATGGAAAAAGTTCCTGGCGGCATGATGCTGATCCCCCTGCTCATCGGCGCCCTCCTGGGCACGTTCGCACCGGACTCCGCCAAATTCTTCGGCTCGTTCACGGGTGCTCTCTTCACCGGCGGCACCACCATCCTCGCCGTGTTCTACGTGTGCATGGGTGCCAGCATCGATATCAAGGCCACCCCGTACATCCTTAAAAAGGGCGGCGTCCTGTTCGGCAGCAAAGTCCTGTTCGCCATCATCATCGGCGTCATCGCCGGCCGGTTCATGGGTGAACTTCCCATCAACGGCGGGCTGCTGACGGGCTTGTCTGTCCTGGCCATCCTGGCAGCCCTCAATGACACCAACGGCGGCATGTACATGGCCCTCATGGGCCAGTACGGCAAGCCCAAAGACGTTGCGGCCTACTCCGTCATGACGCTGGAGTCCGGCCCCTTCCTGACGATGGTGACCCTGGGCGTTGCCGGCCTGTCGGCCTTCCCGTGGCAGGCACTCGTGGGCGCCATCATCCCCCTGCTCCTTGGAGCCATCCTGGGCGCTCTTGACCCGGCGATGCGCAAGTTCCTCTCCTCCGCGGCCCCTGTCCTGATCCCGTTCTTCGCCCTTGCGCTCGGCTTCGGCCTCAACCTGAACCAGGTTCTCAACGCTGGACTGCTGGGTGTGGCGCTTGGCCTGTTCGTGCTCATCGCCGGCGGTGCTGTGCTCTTCTTCGCGGACAAGCTGACCGGAGGCTCCGGCATCGCCGGGCTGGCAGCAGCCACCACCGCAGGCAACGCGGCCACGGTTCCCATGCTGGTAGCCGCAGCCAACCCTGCCTACGCTCCCGCGGCCGGACCCGCCACCGTACTGGTTGCCGCGTCCGTGGTGGTCACCGCCATCGGCTGCCCCCTCATGGTTGCCTGGTACGCCAGGCGACTCAAGGCGAAGGAAGCCGCGGCAGCACCTGAGGTCTCGCACGCGGTATGAACACGGACGCAGCCACGCGGTGGGCAATCATCGCGGACGACTTGACGGGGGCGGCTGATGCGGCCGCCGCCTATGGCCCCACGCACACCAGCTGCGTCATCCTCGACGTCGACTCCGCTTGGCCCGACGCTGAAATCCTCTCAATCAATACCGAGAGCCGCTACCTGGCTCCAGCGGAAGCCGCCGCGGCTGTCACGACGGCGGCGGGGCGGGCCCTCGGGCAGCACCGCCGGGTCTTCAAAAAGATCGACTCATTGCTTCGAGGCAATGTCGGTGTAGAAGTCGCTGCGGCACTCGCGCAGATCACGCAGGGCCTCGAAAACGGCCTCGCCATTGTGGCCCCGGCGTTCCCGGGCACTGGGAGGACCACCGAGGGTGGCATCGTCCATATCAACGGCGTCCCGAACACTGAAGGAAGCTTCGGCGGCGACGTCTCCGCAGCACTTGCGCCCAGTGGGCTGACCGTCGAGGTGGTTGCCGGCGCAGCGGGAGGTAACCCCGAGGAACTGGCGCGGCACCTCCGGGAGGTGCAGGAACGCGGGACTGACGCCGTCGTACTGGACGCCTCCTCCGACCAGGACCTGAAGGCCATCGCGGCCGCCGCCAAGCTGCTGGACTTCCCGGCGCTCCTGGTAGGCTCCGGCGGACTGGCCGGGCACATCGCCGCGCGTGACGAAGGAACAGCTGCGCGGAATGGGCAGGAGCGGCACGTTAGCCGGACCCTGACTGTAATTGGCAGCTACTCCGGCCTCGCGCGGCAGCAGACCGATGCACTTGTCGAAGCCGGCGCTGAGCACATCACGCTGGACCACGCCACCCTGGACGATACCGAAGTTCCCCGCCAGGTTGCCCAGGCCATGGCCCGGACGGACGTGGTGCTGACACCGGACCCGATGGGCATCGTGGACAAGTCGCAGGCACTTGTTGTGGCAGAGGCCCTGGCCCGCGCCACCGCAGCCGGCATCGGGCACTGCGACGCCCTCGTCCTCACGGGCGGGGAAACGGCCACGGCAGTCCTGAAAGCCCTCGGCGCCGGAAGCTTCACGGTCCTCGGCGAGGTTGAACCCGGCGTCGTCATGAGCCTGCTGCCCGGGCCCCTCCCCCTGCTGGTCACCAAGGCCGGCGCCTTCGGGGACGCTGGCACACTGGCCCGGACCAAACAATTTCTTACTGGCACTACGACTGAAATGAGTATCAAATAATGGGACGCCCGATTGTTGCGATCACCATGGGCGATGCAGCCGGCATCGGCCCGGAAATCATCGTCAAGGCCCTGGCCGACAGCGAACTCCGGTCAAAGGCCCGCATGCTCGTCATCGGGGACCTTCGCCGGTTGCAGCTCGCTGCTGACATCGTCGCCAGCCCGCTGACCCTGCGCAAGGTCTCGGAACCCTCGGAGGCCCTGTTCGACGAGGGCACCATCGACGTGCTGGACATCGACTGCATTCCGGAGGACCTCGCCTGGGGTGAACTCTCGGCGGCCGCCGGAAACGGCTCATACCTCTTCATTGAGAAGGCCGTGCAGCTGGCCATGGACCGCCAGGTGGATGCCATCTGCACCGGGCCGCTCAACAAGGCAGCCCTGCACGCAGCCGGGCACAAGTACCCCGGCCACACCGAACTCCTCGCCGAACTGACCGGCACCGAGGAAGTTTCCATGATGCTGACCGCCCCGAAGATGCGCGTCATCCACGTCACCACCCACATCGGCCTTATCGATGCGATCGCCAAGATCAACGGTGACCTGGTCTACCGGACCATCAAGCGTGGACACGAGCTGCTGCAGGCCTCCGGCATCGAAAACCCGAAGATTGCGGTGTGCGCCATCAACCCGCACGCAGGCGAAAACGGACTGTTCGGGTATGGCGAAGAGGCGGAGAAGATCCAGCCCGGCATCGAGAAGGCCCAGGCAGACGGCATCAACGCCTTCGGCCCGCTCCCGGCCGACACCCTGTTCTTCCTGGCCGGCCGGGGCGACTTCGATCTGGTGGTGGCCCAGTACCACGACCAGGGCCATGGCCCGGTGAAGGTCCTCGGCCTGGAGAACGGCGTGAACATCACCGTGGGCCTGCCCGTGGTGCGCACGTCCGTGGACCACGGCACCGCTTTCGACATCGCAGGCAAGAACATCGCCGACCACGAATCGCTTCTTGAGGCGCTGCGGCAGGCAGTGGACCTGGCGCCGTCACGTGACGAGGCTCTCTAACCGCTTCCCAGAGACAAACGGCCGGTCAGCGTAGAATTGCTGACCGGCCGTTGCCGTTGGTTGAGCCTGCCCTCCCGGTGGTTGAGCCTGTCCTCCCGGTGGTTGAGCCTGTCGAAACTAGGGGCCGGAACTAGCATGGTTACCACTGCCACGGGAAGGAGACCCGGAATGCTCAGCGCAAACGCTCGGCGCGAGGAGATCTACCACCTCGCCGTCACCACCGGCCTGGCATCCGTGGAGGAACTCTCCGCCAGGTTCGAGGTCACTGCCTCCACCATCCGCCGCGACCTTGCTCTCCTGAACGGGCAGGGCCGGCTGGCCCGCACCTATGGTGGCGCCATGGCCCTGGGCGCCCACCCGGAAGCGTCGCTGCGGCAGCGCACCGGGGAAGCGTTCGAGCAGAAGCACGCCATCGCCCGCTGGGCCGCGGCCGTAATCCGGCCCGGGGAGAACATCCTGCTCGACGCCGGCTCCACTGTAGGTGCCCTGGCCCACGAACTGCGCGGCTTCGAAAAGCTGTCCGTGACCACGCCGGGCATCAACACCATGCAGGAACTGGCCGACTCCGAAGGCATCGAGGTGGACTGCCTGGGCGGCCGGCTCCGCAGCGTCAGCCAGAGCTTCGTCGGCCCGCTGGCCGAAGCGGCCTTGGAGCGGATGAGCTTCGACCGCGTGTTCCTCGGCGCCGACGCGGTCACCGCCGAGGACGGCATCTGCGAAGCCGACCACGCCCAGACCCGCCTCAAGGAACTGATGTCCCGGCGCGGCAACAGCGTCTACGTCCTGGCGGACTCCTCCAAACTCGGCCTGCGCCCGTTCCACGCGTGGGCGCGTTTGGCTCTGCCCTGGACCCTGGTAACGGACGACGGCGCCGACCCCGGACAGGTGCAAAAGTTCCGGGACGCCGGGGTACAGGTTGAGGTTGCCTCGGTCGGCAGTTGAGGCTGCGGCTGGTGGTTGAGGCGGCGGCCGGTGGTTGAGCCTGTCGAAACCCGGCGGTTGTCCTACGGCGCGGAACGCGAGCCCGAGTCCGTACTCGAGCCCGACGTCGGAACGAAGTTCCAGTCGAAAGACCCGTCGCCGTGCAGGGTCAGCCGCAGGAACCCGTAGGTGTCGCTGAACCGCTTCTCGATATACCGCGGCCTGCTGGTGAAGGGACGGAGACCGGTACCTCCCGTGGAGACCTGGAACGCTGTCATCCCGTCACTGACGCACTCGTCAGAGTTGTTGACCGGACAGGACCGTTCGTAGTTGTGCTGCGACCCTGACAGGGTGAGCAGGACCCGGTGCTTCCACATCACATCAATCCACGGCTTGTGCTCGGCGGCCCGCTCATGTCCGTCCGTGTTCGAGGTGAAGTACGGCTCGTGGTACACCGCTGCCAGGTGCTTGCCCGCGGCCTCGGCAGCAGCCAGGTCCTTGTCCAGCCACTCCGTTGCTGCGCGGGCCTCCTCGGGGTTGTACCGCCAGAGCGCGGACGGCAGGAACGCGAAGTGCCAGTTCCCGAAGTCCTTCGAGTAGGGTTTCCCGTTCCTGATGAATCCCTGCTCCTGGTTGATCGCAGCCTTTGCCGTTGACCCGGGGCACTGGCCGTTCATGAAGTTGTCGAGGTCTTCGTTGCGGCCGGGTTCCCAGTCGTGGTTTGGGGCGGACACCCAGTACAACTTTGGTTTCGTGCCACCCCACAGCTGCTCCCAGTACTGCACGTAGTCTTCGCAGTGCGCCGTGGAGTACTGGAAGTCCCCAAGCCCCAGGAACGCGTCAATCTCATTGTTTTCCACGAGCTGGGTGATCGCCGCACCGTTCTTGCCGGAGGGGCTGTCAGGGTCGAGATTCTCAGCGTCGTTCATGTCGCCTACTGCAGCAATCCGCACATCAGGCACAGGGGACGGGGGCGGTTCCGGAGTGCCGGTGCACCCCGCGGCAGAGACTGCCAGGAGGGCCGCGGCGAGTGCGGCCACACCCCGGGAGAGTCTCAGACGAAAGAGTGTTGGCTGCATCCGATAACCCCCTTCGAGCAGCAGTACGGCAGATCGGCTTGCGGGAGACCGCAAGGCGCTCGGCACCTTGATACTCCTAAGCGCGGGACCTGCTGTCAAGGGCGCGCGATGCCCATGAAGGTAGTTACCACCGCCTTGTCGTCCGCGATGTCCTGTGGACCCGTTCACATTCGGCATGCGCGGTTGAGCAGCGGCGACAACAACGGATAACTCCGTTGACGGCGATTTACGCAATCGTTATGATTTATCCACTGCGTGCTGGGGAGCCCGACAAAGAAGCGGAAGGACTCCCCACGATGAACCGTTTGGCCCGATTGGTCGTCGCCTCTGGCGCTGGCCTGGCCCTCGCTCTCACTGCCTCGCCAGCCTTGGCCGCGCCACCATCCGACTCGCGCAGCAACGGCGCGCAGGTGGAACACTTCGAATCCCCAGATGGGTCACTTGAATACCGCCAAGTGATCCGACACCAAAGTCATGACTACTCCATAACCAACAGCCGCGATCGGGAAGTTCTCAACGGCACTTCCACCGACTGGAAGAAGCACTACATCGAGCTCGAGAACGCATCGAACATAAGTAGCCAGATCACGACGACTACCGAGGCCGGTGTGACATGCCGCACCAACACCCGGTACGTTATCGCCAACGGCAAGACGCGCAGCGAGGGGACGCATTCGAGCTGCTAGGTCGAAGTGGCGGGAGTCGGCGGTTGAGCTTTTCGGAACCTCGCTCGCGGGTTTCGAGAGGCTCAACTACCAGCCCGGGTTTCGGCAGGCTCAACCACCGGAGCGGGCGGTGGCCAGGTGGTTCGCTGCCGCGATCTCCAGGTGCGTCAGGTCCGAGGCCACGGTGACGAAGGTGAAGCCCTCCGAGATCCGCTGGGCGGCAATCTCGCCGCTCGCCGTATGGATGGCAGCGATGACGCCGGCGTCCTGTGCAGCCTCGCGGATGGTCACGAGCGCGGCGTTGAACTTCTCGGCCACATCGGGATCGTTGGGGAACTTGCCACCCACCGCGAGGCACAGGTCGGACGGGCCGATGTACACGCCGTCGATCCCCGGTACCGCGCAGATCTCCTTGACGTTGGCCAAACCTTCGGGTGTCTCGATCATGGCCAGGCACAGCACGGTCGCATCCGCTTCCGCTGGCACTGGTCCAATCCGGAGCGCCGACCGCATGGGGCCGTAGGACCGCATTCCGTGCGGCGGGTAGCGTACAGCCCGGACGGCCGCAGCAGCTTCGTCAGCATTGTTGATCAGCGGAACAATCACTCCGGCCGCGCCGGCGTCCAGCGCCTGTCCGATGAACGCCGCGTTGTTGGACGGAACCCGGACGATGCCGGCAGCGCCTGCGGCATCAATTGCCATCAGCCCGTGCAGCCAGCCGGAATACCCCATCAGCCCGTGCTGTGCATCCAGCGCCACGTAGTCGTAACCCAGCCGCGCCACGCGCTCGGTGGACACCGGCGAGTCCAGCACCACCCAATATCCGACGACGGGCTCATTGGCTCGGGCTTTGGCGGCGAACGATGCGGCGGTCATGGCAGTTTCCTCTTCGGTTGATAACGAAAGTTCCGGCGGGCAGTACAGGTAGGCAAAGGTCAGCGGTTGTACTTGGGCATCGGCCCGCGGATCTCAGCAGCCACGGCATCACAGGCCCCCACCACGTCCTCGGGAAGCGGGCCCGTCGCGGCCGCGGCGATGTTCGCCTGCAGCTGTTCCAGCTTGGAGCCGCCCAGCAGGATGGAGCCCACACCGGGCTTGCTGAGCAGCCAGCGGAAGGACAGCTCCGGCAGCGGCAGGCCTGCGCCGTCGGCAATGTCGGCAAGCTGGCGTACGGCGTCAAAGAGCCGGGGGTCCCAGTACCGCTGCTTGTACATCTCGGCCAGCCGGGACGTGCCGAACCGGCCTTCGGCGGGCGACTCCGTAAACGAGTGTTTGCCCGTGAGGAGCCCGCCGCCCAGCGGGTTGTAGACCATGGTCAGCAGCCCGGTATGCTGGGCGAACTCCAGGTATTCGTCCTCGATCCGCGTCGCGAGCAGGTTGTAGAGCTGCTGCGCCACCGCCGGCCGCGGCATCCCGGCGGCGTCGGCTGCCGTATTCACCTCGCTGATCTGCCAGGCGGCGAAGTTGGACACGCCCCACGCGCCCACCTTGCCGTCGCGGATCAGCTGCCCGACGGCGTCAAGCGTTTCTTCCAGCGGGGCCTTCCGGTCCGGCTGGTGAAGGTAGAAAAGGTCCAGCCGGTCGGTAGCGAGGCGCCGGAGGCTGCCGTCCACGGAGCGGCGGATCCCCTCGGCTGACAGCGGTGAGTTGTCCCCCGCGTCGGGGTGCGGAATGCCGGCTTTGGAGGCCAGTACGACTGCGTCCCGGCGCGCCGGGAGGATCTTCGCCAAAATTTCCTCGCTGGCTCCGCCCGCGTACCCGTTGGCTGTATCCACCGCCGTGATGCCGGCGTCGAGCGCGGCGGCCAGCATGTCCGCAGCCACCTCCTCCGACGCGGTGTCCCCGAAGGTCATGGTGCCCAGCGCCAGTTGTGAGATGGGAAGCTCCAGGCCTGCCACGGTGGTTCCCTGCATCAGCTTGCTTCCTCCATCAGTACGGGTTCGCCCAGCGGCGCTACCTCATCACCCTTGATACCACTTCGCGGGGCTTGCGTCCCGTCATGGTCAGCGGGTCCAGTGCTGCCGCCCGCAGCGCGCGGGTGTTTGGATCCTGGGGGCGGGTGAGGACCTGTTCGGTGGGGCCCTGCAAGCGTTCACGCAGGCGGCCGGTATTCGAAAATGAAATACAGGGCAAAAGATAGACACAACAGCACAGCGAGAGAAAAGACCGCGGAAACTGACTGACTCATGAGGCTATTTGGCATATTTCTGGATAGCGGACCGGCAATCTCAAACATCAGCATGTAGATGATGAAGAATATCGCTGCCACTGCAATCGCGGCCTGAGGCTTTGAGCCACCATGGTTCATGATGCCCATCAACGCGGCGAGTTCTCCCACGGAGATTAGTACAGCCCCTCCCACTCCTGCGGCCGTCAACACGATGAGCGTAGCCCGGTTTTTTCTGGCTGCTTCTGCCAGCAAAGTCCCATGCTTGGCTCCAATGAGAAGGGCCACAAGCAGGGTAGGAATGATGGTGGCGCAGGCCTGGAAAAATTCGATGGGAATCACAAGCCCCACGATACTTCCGCGACCCAGAAGAGCCCCGAATTCGAACTCCGGTAGCCGAGCACTGCGGCCCCCATTCCCCTTGTGTACGTCCGGTTCGGGCGTAGGGTTCTGTCCATGGAACCGTATCGGGCCATCCTGCTTCCCGGCGCCGTGCTCCCCGCACACCTGGCATACAAAGCCCTGATTGAAGCCCTGGGACCGGGCGTACAGGCCGTCGCGAAGGAACTCGAGCTCTACAAGACGGATGAGCCGCCCCCGGGCTGGACCTTGGACACCGAGATAGACGGCGTCCTGCGCGAAGCCGATCAACGGGGCTGGCAGACGTTCCACCTCGCGGGCTATTCGGGTGGCGGGGCGGCGGCACTGGCATTTGCTGCGAAACATCCGGAAAGGCTGCAGAGCCTCACCCTGCTGGAGCCGGCCTGGGCGGGGAACTGGGACTGGAGCCCTGCCTACGCGGAGCACCGGAAGCATTACGAAACGCTGGAGGCACTCCCTCCTGAGCAGTTCATGCCCGCCTTCATGAGGCTGGGAGTCAGGCCCGACGTCGTCCTTCCGCCACCGGAGCCGGGTCCCCCGCCGCCGTGGATGGCCCAGCGGCCCGCGGGCATCAGGGCCTTCCTGCGGACCTTCAAAGACTACGACCTGGACAGGTCGCGGCTGGCCGCTTTCAGTCAGCCGGTCTTCTTTGCCCTCGGCGGGCTGAGCCACCCGGATGAGTACGGCGAAGTTGCCTCCCGGCTGTCCAGGGTTTTCTTCCCGGACTTCCATCTCGAGGTATTTCCCCACCGCCACCACTTCGACCCACCCCACCGGATCGAGCCGGGACTGCTGGCCGAGGGGCTTCTGCGGCACTGGGCATCGGCGGAAGGACGCTCTTCCAGCAACACCGCCACCAAGCAGCCTGACGCCGCGAGGTAGACCGCTGGCGAAGGGCAGCCCCTCCCCTAGTTGGGTTCCCCTGCCGGCGCGTCTGCTTGGCCCTTCTGCACCAGTGCCATCGCTTCCACGGCGGAGCGGGGGCTCGTGAGGAACGGCGTTGCGAGCCCGGTCAGCAGGGCCGCAGCGGGTTCCATACTGGCCTGGGCGAGGACGACGACGTCGCAGCCGCCTGCGAGCGCATGCGCCGCCTGGGCAATGCTTGAGCGGTAGGCCTCCGCATCACCCGCGAGAAAGGCATCCCATGCACCCTCGACAATGCTGACCTCCACGGTGATGTCGGCTCCTGCGTCCGCAGCCTCCTCGGCAAGGACCCGGGTGGTTGGCTCGACGGTGCTCGTGAGAGCCACGAGGACCCCGACCCGTGGGCCGAGGGCCACGGCCCGGCGAAGCATCGGCCGGTCGATGCGGATCACCTCCAGCCCATCGCCTGACAGGTCCTCCGCTACCTCGCCGAGCGTGGAGCAGGTGCACAAGACCACCTCGCATCCGGCATCCCGAAGTTCGGCCAGGTGGGCGGCGACGACGGCCCGCACGCTCTCCGCAGTCCCGTCCTGCCGTGCAAGCTCCAGGGCTTCAGGATCCACGCGGTGGACCGTGAAGGTGGAAGGCAGGTACTCACAGGAAAGGGCCTCGAACGTCGCCACGTGGACCTGCGCCGTGTGGAGGAAGCCGACTTTACCGGCGGCGTCGGGTCGAAGTTCGGTCATGGTTCCCGACTTTAACAGTCCTGCTGGCCAGCCAGGCACCGGGGGTTCAGCTGGAGGCTCCCGTAAGCGGAGTGATGGGAGTTACCGAGAACGGCACGGCCAGCAGGAAGTCCACCCCTTTCACGAATTCCTTGACATGGTCTTCTTCATTGTGGGCGTTGAGGTCCCCGCGACTGGCCCATCCCTCAAAGAGGACAAACGCACCGGGCCTGTGGTCGTCAGAGAAGACGGAGTATTCCAGGCATCCGCCGTCTTTGCGGCTCGCGGACTCCAGCTCGGCGAGAGCTCTCTGAAGCGTTGCTTCGTGCCCCTCTTTTGCGATGAACACTGGCATGAGCCAGACTTCCGCTTCTTCTTGGCTGACTGTTGTGTGTGGCAAATTTGGCGTCCTCGGGTGGTCGTGTGCCAGCAGGAGGGGCGGCTTGGCCGCCGCCCCATCCCGTTGGGTTATGAATTGATCTGCGGAACCTCGACCCACGATTCCTTTGCAGCCGATTCGACGATTGCGTCATCGATCAAGGCCACCTGGTAGCCGTCGGCGAAACTCGGGCTGACGCTGCCGCCCTCTGCGATGGCCTTGAAGAAGTCGTAGGCCTCGATGATCTTCGTTTCGCCGTAGCCAATGCCCAGGGCAGGGATAGGCCAGAGTCCTTCTCCGTAGGGGTGTGCCGGGCCGGTGTAAACGGTGCGGAATCCCCGGCGGTCGGCCTGGTCCGACGCGAAGCAGACCTGCAGTTCGTCGCGCCGCTCGTAGTTGAACACGATGCTTCCCTCGGTTCCGTGGATCTCGAACGTGATGTAGTTGTTCCTGCCGTGGGCGTTGCGTGTTGCTTCCACGGAACCCACGGCTCCGTTGGCGAAACGGATCATGGTCATGACTTCGTCGTCCACATCAACCTCGCCGCGGGGTCCTTCTCCGCCGCGGACCGTGCCGAGTGCGTCGGCACCGCCGGCCTGGAGCGGCCGCTCGGGGATCCAGGTGGACAGGACAGCGTTGACGGCACTGAACTCGCCGACCAAGTAGCGGGCCAGGTCAAAGACGTGCGTTGCGATGTCACCGAGGGCCCCGGAACCTGCAATGGATTTCTGGAAGCGCCAGGAGAGCGGGGAGTTGGGGTCGGCGCTCCAGTCCTGCAGGTAAGTCCCGCGGAAGCTGAGGATCTGGCCAATGGCGCCTTCCTCGATGTATTTCTTGGCCAGCGCAACGGCAGGGGTCCGCCGGTAGTTGAAGGCAACCATGTGGACGATGTTTTTGTCTTTGACCGCGTCGTACATGGCCTTGGATTCCTCACCCGTACGGGCCAGGGGCTTTTCGCAGATGATGTGTTTGCCGGCTTCGGCCGCGGCAATGGCAATCTCGGCGTGGAGGTGGTTGGGCGTTGCAATGTCCACCACGTGGATGTCCGGATCGTCGATGATGCTGCGCCAGTCCGAGGTGGAATTTTCGAAGCCGAAGCGGCGGGCCGCTTCGGCAGCGAGGTCTTCGTTGGCTTCGGCAATGACCTTGCGGACCGGCATTGCCGGTGCAGGCCAGAAGAACATGGGCATGGCGGCGTACGCCAGGGAGTGGGCCTTGCCCATGAAGCCGCCTCCGATGAGGCCGACGTTGAGGTTCTGCATGTGAATGTTGTTCCTTTCGGAAGGTGGGGTAGGTGCCGGCTGCGGCACTCCCCTGCGGTTGAAAAATCAGTTGGAGAGGAGCTTGTCCAGGTACTTCTTGCTGAGGGCCGCGGCTTCGCGGGGGTCGCCGATGAAGTTGTCGAGTTCCACCATGAGCCAGCTGTCATATCCGCTTTCGCGGATGGCGGCGATGATGTCGGGGAAGTCCAGCTCGCCCTGCCCCAGGGGGAGGAAATTGAAGGGGTCCTGCTGGAAGTCTTTGAGGTGGACGTGCCGGATACGGTCCGGGTATTTCCTGATAACCGCGGCCGGGTCCGCCCCGCCGGCAGCGAGGTGGGCGGTGTCCGGGCAGAAACCGATCCGGGTGAGCGGCATCAGTTTGTCCAGCTCGTCCGGGCTCTCCACGATGGTGCTCAGATGCGGGTGGTAGCTCGCTGACAGCCCGAAGCTTTCCGCGATGTCCGTTACTTGGTCCAGCGCCATGCCAAGCCGGTGGTAGTCCTCATCAGTGGTTCCGGCCGCGCGGCGCGCTCCGCCTCCCACCACAAGCCGTTCCGCTCCGAAGCTGGCAGCCAGTTCGGCGGCACGGTGGATCCGGTGCAGCTCGTCGGGGAGTATGTCCGCGTAGATGAAGTTCGCCCCGGTGTAGACGCTTGTTAGTTCGACGCCGGCAGTACCAAGGATTTCCTTGAGTTCCTCGGGCTTTTCCGCGTACTCCGCGAGGTTGCCGTCGAACATTTCAACGCCCTGGTAGCCCACTGAGGCGATGTCCTGGACGGCGTCCCGCATGGATCCGTGGGTCAGGTAGAAGAGGTCTTTCACGCTGGTCACACCTTGCGGGTGGCCGACGACGCCGCCCCAGGTGATGGAACAGTATCCGAGTTTCATTGCTTCTGCCTTTCAGCTGCTGGGGAAGATGTGGAAGCCACCGGTGCTACTTCTTTCGGGCGAGGGCGACGGCCAGGATGATGATTGCGCCGCGGACCACCTGCTGCTGGCTGCTGTCGAGTCCGGCCAGGATCAGTCCGTTGTTGATCAGGCCGATCAGCAGGGCGCCGAAGAGGGTGCCGATGATGGAGCCGAACCCGCCGAAGAGGCTGGTTCCGCCCAGGATGACGGCGGCGATCGCGGAGAGTTCATCGCCCGCGCCCCACTGGAACCTGCCTGACTGGAGGCGGCCGGCGTACAGCATGCCGGCAACGCTGGCCACCATGCCCGAGATGAGGAGCACCTGGAATTTGATGCGCTTGGTGTTGATGCCGGTGAACTCGGCCGCGTTGCGGTTACCGCCGGTTGCGAGGACTTGGCGGCCGAACCTGGTGCGGTTCAGGACGACGGCGCCGATGGCGACGAAGATTGCGCTCCAGACCACCAGGCCGGGCACCGGGCCGAAGTCACCGGATCCGAACAGCGTATTGAAGGTATCGTCCAGGATCGGCTGCGGGGCCGAGGCGGTGATCCACTGCGCGACGCCGACGGCGATGCCCAGCATGCCCAGTGTCACCAGGAAGGAGGGGATCCCGAGGAGACTGACCAGCGCACCGTTGGCGGAGCCCACCACGAGTCCGACGGCGAGGCCCGCGAGGATGCCGGGGACCAGGCCCCACTGCGCCAGTGCCATGGCCGTGCAGACGCTGGAAAGGCCGGCCACGGAGCCCACGCTCAGGTCGATTTCCGCGCACGAGATGACGTATGTCATGCCGACGGCGATGACGGTGATGGTGGCCGTCTGCCGGAAGATGTTGAGGAGGTTCTGCGGGGACAGGAAGCCCTGGTCGCGCAGCAGGACGGCGAAGAAGATGAAGACGACGACGAAGCCGATGTAGATGACGTAGCGCCGCCAGTCCAGCTCTTTGAGCATGGACCCGACATTGCGGGTTACCGCGGCATCGCGGGGGGTGATGGTGTTTGCGTTGCTCACTGGTCAGACTCCCTGGACTGCAAGTTGAAGATATTCCTCGTCAGCGATCTCGCTGCGGGGGATGTCACGGATGACGGAGCCGTCCTTGAGGACGAGGACGCGGTCGCTGACCGCGAGTAGTTCGGGGTATTCGGATGAGATGACGATGACGCGCTTTGCCGGCATTGGCGAGTTCGCGGATCATGTCCAGGATTTCGCTCTTGGTGCCGATGTCGACGCCGGCCGTCGGTTCATCCAGGATGAGGATGTCCGGGTCGGTGCCCAGCCACTTGGCGATGACCACCTTCTGCTGGTTGCCACCCGAGAGCAGCCGCACCGGACGGTGGGGGTGGGCCACCTTGACCGCGAACTTCTTGATGAGGGACGCCGAGAGTTCCTTGCCTTTGGTGGCGTCCAGCAGCGGTCCGCGCCTGATCTGGCCCAGCAGCGGCAGCAGGAGGTTGTCACGGACCGAATGGTCCAGGACAAGGCCTTGCGCCCGCCGGTCCTCGGGGATGAGGGCGATGCCGGCGTCGATGGCCTGCTGCGGGGAAGCTATGGTGCCTTTCTTCCCCCTGATGAGGATTTCACCGCTGTCACGCCGGTCGATGCCGAACAGTGCGCGCGCGAGTTCGGTGCGCCCGCTTCCCATGAGCCCTGCCAGCCCCAGGATCTCGCCGGGTTGAAGGGTGAAGGAGATGTCCTTCACCCGCCGCCCGACGTTCAGGCCGCGGACCTCCAGCAGGGGTGCCCCCTCATGCGCGGCGGTGTCCCGTTCGCGGTATGCGAGTTGGCCCTCGATTTTCTTGCCAACGATGCCTTCGACGATCTGTTCGGGTGTCACGGCGGTCAACGGCTCTGTCAGGAGCCGGCGGCCGTCGCGGAGGATGGTGATCCGGTCCGCGAGCCGGTAGACCTCGTCCATCCGGTGGGAGATGTAGATGATGGACATGCCGCGCTGCTTGAGCCGGTCAATCAGTTCGAAGAGCGCTTCGGACTCGTGCCGGGCAAGGCTGGCGGTGGGCTCATCCATGATGAGTACCTGGGCGTTCTGCGAGAGCGCCTTGGCGATCTCGGTCAACTGCCAGTACGCGGTGCCGAGCCGGGAGACCTCCGCATGGGGGTCTACGTCCACTTCCATTTCGGCGAAGATCTCCCTGGCCCGCCGGACCGAGGCCCTGTCGTCAATGAACCCGCCCGCGCTGAGGGGCTCGGCGGCAAGGAAAATGTTCTGGGCCACGGTCAGGCTGGGTACCAGGCTGAATTCCTGGAAGACCATGCCGATGCCGGCTGCCTTGGCTTCCTGGATCGAGTTGATGACGGTGGGTTTTCCGCCGATGAGGATCTCGCCCGCGTCCGTCTGGTAAACCCCTTGGAGGATCTTCATGAGCGTGGACTTACCGGCGCCGTTGCCGCCTGCCAAGGCGTGGACTTCGCCCTTGCGGACGTCGAAGCTGACGTCCTTCAGCACGGAGACCCCGTTGAAGCCTTTGGAGATCGAGCGCATTTCGACGGCATTGTCTGCGGTGTTCATTGTTGCCCTTTCGGGACGGTGCGGGGGCAGGCAGCCCCCGCACGGTCAGGTCTGGCTACTTCTTGTAGGACTCTTGGATGTCCTTCGGAGCGTCCTCGTGGTAGACCTGCTTCCAGGCTTCCAGGACGTTGGAGTGATCCACCGGCAGTGCGCTCAGCGCCACGTAGGCCGGTGCCTGCTTGCCGATGAGGGCTCCTGCGGCCAGCCGGGCCTCAGTGACTCCCTGGTCGAAGGGAACCTGGGCGCCGAGTCCGACGACGAGCTGGTCTTTGGCCAAGGCGATGGCGACGTTCTTGCCGAGGTCCTCGGTGGCAATCTTCAGGTCCGGCCGGCCGGCGGCGCGGGCGGCAGCCATGACGCCTTCTGCCGGGACGTCCCATACCGCCCAGATGCCGGAGAGGTCGGCGTACTTGCTCAGCATGGCGTTGGCGGCGGCCTGCGCATCACCGGCGAAGTCCGGACCGGCGATCCCCTTCTCTTCGACGATCTGGATCCCGGGGTATTCCTTGGTGATCGTTTCCTTGAAGCCTTCGTGGCGCTGCTTGGTCACAAAGAAGTCAGCCTGGTGGAAAACAAGCCCGATCTTGCCCTTGCCGCCGATGGCCTTGGCCATCTGGTGTGCGGAGACGACGCCGTTTCCGTAGTTGTCCGCGGAAACGACCGAAACGTAGTCCGTGCCGGCGGTCAGTCCCTGGGGAATGTTGTCCATGAAGACGAGCTTGGTTCCGGCGGCTGCGGCCTTTTTGTAGGCCGAGGAGGTGGCCACGGGGTCGGTGGGGATGGACACAATGATGTCCGGGTCCTGCGTCATGACGGTCTCGATGTCCGAGACCTGCTTGTCCGGCTTGAAGTTCGCGTCGGTCGTGGCAATCACCTTGATGCCGAGCTTTTCGAACTCGCTCTTGAGTCCGTTGGTCTGGGCGGTGGCCCAGTCGTTGCCCCCGTAGTGCATCACGATGGCGGCTTTGGCGTTGAGTGCCTTGACCTTTTCAATCTCTTCCGGCGTCAGGTCTGCAACTGAGGCCGGGGACGGAGATTCACCGTTGGGGCCCTTGCTCAGGACCTGTCCCTTGATCTTGTCGAGGGCCTGCTGGGCCTTCTCGGAAACGCCGGCATCAGGGGCGTTGGAGGTGCTCGCGGTTGAACTGCTGCAGGATGCGACGGAAAGTGACAGAGCTGCGGCCAAGGCCACCAGGGGAAGCCTGCGGATCATCATTGTTCTCCAGTGCTTGTATGGAATGGGTGGTGTGGTTGTTTGAGTCAGGCAAGCGCTATGGCGAGGGCAGGGGGAACCGGCGACAGGACAAGGCCGCCGGCGGCTGCGGCTGTACGGACAGCGGCAGCCTTGTCGGAAGCCTTCACGAAGGCTTCCGCGTGGACCTTCTCAACGAAAAGGCCCAAGGAACACGGTCCGTGGTGGGCTTGCACCCACCTCACCGCCTCCCCTGCCGCCTTTGCCATGCCGCCGGCAGCCTCGGCTACTGGCCCCTGGATGGTCGTCAGTGACACAGGCGTGCCGGTCTGGTCGAGAGAGACAACCAGGCTTGCCCACAGGGTGTTGTCATCGAAGACGCCGACAACAGCCGAGGAACCGGCGGGGACAAAAGTGTGGACGGCTGCTGCGAGATCATCACGTGCTGCGCTCGTTAGCAGTACTTCAAGGTGTGCCCACTGGGCTTCATCAACGTTCCGGAAGCTCATGCCGGGAGTGAGCGAAAGAGCGGCCACGATTGTGTCGCTCATGCCGCTCGCTTTCTGTCCAGATGGGTGTCCGTTAACGTTTACGAAGGTTCCGTGAACGTTTACGGTAATTAGCGTAAACGCTAACGGAGATGGTGTCAACGATCACATGTCAGGCTGGTGCAGGGGCAGGGACGTAAGCTTAAGCAGGCTCACAGCGGTGCCAGGCTCAGCCCGCACAGCGCAGGACAAGGAGAGGCATGACAGGCATGGCAGTCCGCCGGGAGGGCAATGACCGGCCTCCGGCATCGCCGTCGCGCAGGAAACCGACCATCAACGATGTGGCGGAAATGGCCGGCGTCTCCTTTGGCACTGTCTCGCGGGTCCTGAATGACGCGCCCGATGTTAGCGCCTCAACCCGCGAACGCGTTCTTCAGATCATCAAGGACATCGGCTACCGCAGGAACCGGGCAGCCACCGCACTGGTTACCAGCCGTTCGACGTCCATCGGCATACTCTCCGACGGGTCGCCGCGCTTCGGCCCGGTGGGAACGCTTCTGGCGCTCGAAAACGTTGCGCGTAAGAAGGGCTATGCCACAACGGTCATCAGCGTTGAGAAGCCCTATGAAGAGTCTGTTCAAGCCGCCCTCGACAGCCTGGATGATTCCGGCGTGGGCGGGATCATCGTCATCGCACCGGTTGTTGATATGGCGGCAGCTGTTTGGAATGCCACATGCCGTGTACCGGTGGAGATGATCGCCGCCGGAGCCTCGTCCACGCCCAATGTCTTCACCTACTCGGAAAACCAGGAGCTCGGAGCGAGGCTGGCCACCCAGCACCTTATAGACCTGGGCCATACGGACATCGCCCACATTGCCGGTTCCATGGACTGGTTCGATGGGCGGGTCCGCAAGCGCGGCTGGGAAGCGGCGCTGCGCGATGCAGGGCTGGAGCCGGGGCTTTGCATCGAAGGTGACTGGAGCCCCAAGTGGGCCTACGAGACGGGCCTCAGGCTGGTTCGCGAGGGAACGGTTCCGCAGGCCATTTTCGCCGCCAGCGACCACACCGGGCTTGGGCTGATCCGCGCTTTCACCGAAAACGGCATCCGGGTTCCGGATGATGTCAGCATCGTGGGATTCGACGACGTTGAGGGGTCCGACTATTTCCTGCCTCCCCTGACCACCGTGCGCCAGGACTTCACCGCGCTGGCGCTGATGAGCACCGAGGTGCTCATCGGTGCCATGGAGGGGCGGGACGTGGACCGCACGCCCATCCCGCCCACCCTGGTGGTCCGCAACAGCGCCCGCCAGGCAACCTCCCGCAAGTAGAAACCTGCTGGCGCACCGGGCAGGGCCCTGCCCGAGGAGCCGGACACCGAGTGGCTAGTGCACGGCTCGGTCTGCGTTCACCCGGCCGTGCACCCAGTCGGAGCCGATGACGCCAACTGCGTCGGTGGTGGATTCGACCTTTTCGCGAACGAGCGAGTTGGTGAGGGTGGGGTGGGCGTTCCAGGCGAGGGCAACGACGGCCGCGACGATCGGTGAGGACATTGACGTGCCGCTGCTGATGTCATAACCCAAAGAACGGTTGTCTTGCCTCGCAAGAACAAACTTGTGGTTGGGGAAGGTGGAGTAGACGCCAACACCCGGCGCTGCGACATCCACCCACGTGCCAAAAGTGGAGAACGACGCCTTCTTGTCGTTGTTGTCCGTTGCCCCCACGGCAATGACCTTGGGGTACGCGGCCGGATACATCATGGTCTGGTTACCGCCGTTGCCGGCTGCGGCAACGAGCACCACACCCGCGCTCCAGGCATTATTGACCGCAGTTTCCAGAGTGGTTGACGCGCCGACTACGAGGCTCATGCTGATAACCTTCGCGCCACTGCCGACCGCCCAGTTGATGCCGTTCGCCAGGCCTGAGCTGGACCCCATCCCGGTGTCGCTGAGGATTTTGCCGGCCAGGATGGTGCAGCGCGGGCAAACCCCGGCCACGCCAATGCCGTTGCCCTCGGCTGCAGCGATGATGCCGGCGACGTGTGTGCCGTGGCCGTAGTTGTCCTCGTTGTTTCTCGACGTAGTGAAGTTGGCCCGTGCAACAACGTTCGGACTGATGTCGGGGTTGTCGGTTGCGACGCCGGAATCGAGGACAGCAACTCCTATCCCGCCGCCCTTTGTAACGTCCCAGGCTTCGACGGCGTCCACGTCGGCGTCAGCTGTGCCCTTGGCAACAGTCACTGTACCGGCGGTGTTCGTGAACGGTTCGCCTGTGTTGTCCAGGGCGTACTGGCTCGGGAAGTAGGTGTCGTTTGAGGCCGGAGTGACCACATAGTCCGGTTCCGCATATTCAACCGCCGGGTTCCGGCTCAGGGCTTCGACGAGCTGCAATTCCTTCCCCGCCGGCACCGTGATGAGGTGGGCACCGGTGCTGCCGACGCCGGGCCCGTCGCTGAGCCCGTGTGGGCGGAGGACACCCGCGGCCACGGCGTTGTCGCGGAACTTCACGAGGATCTGCCCCGCCGTAATGGAGGGGTCGGGGGCTGCGTTGCCCGGGACGACGGCGCCCAGCAGGGTGCCAACAACCATGACAAAAGCGGCGAAGCCGGCCAGCACGAGTTTTTTCATGGGGTCATCTTCTGCGTCCGGGCAATGGCTGGATAGGGGGAAAGCCCCTAAAGTCCCGCAGCTGCCGCACGGGCGGTGAGCACCGCCGTCGTACTTGCGCGTGGGGGGGAAGATGACGGCGGGCCTTGCCTCCCGCCGTCGTCCAGCCCCAGAGGTTCCAGGACGCGGGGGTTAGCTGATTTGCATGTTCTTCCACCATTGGGCGGTGATGGCAATGCCGAGCGCGGAGACCGGAACGCAGAGGAAAAGCTGCAGCGGGCTGACCGTTTCGGCGGCCGCCGCGCCACCCATGCCCATCCATAGCCCGGGCGCCGCGTAGGGAAACCAGGCTCCGGCTCCGAACGCCGTCACCACCTGGGTGATGACCACCAGCAGAACCAGTGCGCCGACGCCGGGGAGATAGCCGCGGGCAACGCTGGCCACCACGGCGAGAGGACAAGCCAGCAGGGCTGCCAGGGCGCCGGCACACCATGCCTTGCCCGCGACTGCCAGATCCTCCGGACCGGGCACGCCCAGGCCGATGAGGCCGCCGGCAAGAAAGGCAACCACGAGGCTCACCAGGCACAGCAGCAGGGCCCAAAGAAGGATCACCGTAAACTTCGCGGAGACAAGCCGCAGCCGGCTGACCGGCAGGGCAAACAGACAGGCCTCGGTTTTTTCGGTGAACTCGCGCCCGAAACACCAACAGACCACGAAGCCGATGCCCATCAGCGCCCCGACGGACAGGAGCATTCCCACCATCGCCAGGTACCCGGCCCAGCCGGTGCCGGTCAGCATGGCTGCGGCTTTGAGGCCGATCTGGCTGGACCCGTCGGAGGTCGCGGCAACCATGAAGGCGGCTGCGAGCACCGGCAGGGCGATGCCGATCAGGATGGACACCGTCCGTACCACCGGCGCCCGGCGGAATTTCAGGGCCTCGAATTCCATGGCCTGCCCGGAAGCGCTCATGGCTGCTCCTGCTCCTGGATGTCGGACTGCAGCACCAGGTCGAAGAACAGGCGTTCAAGGTCCAAGGTCCCGGGCTGCAGGGTGCCGATGATTCTTCCCTGGTGAAGCACGCTGATCCTGTCTGCCATCCGTGCCACTTCATCAAGGTGGTGGCTGGAGACCAGGATGGCGGCGCCCCTGTCCCGGGATGCCTCCTGGAGCAGCCGGCGGAGAACGATGACACCGCGGGGGTCCAGTGCGTTGGTCGGCTCGTCCAGGACCAGGACGTCCGGTGCATGGACCAAGGCGGCAGCCAGGCCTACGCGCTGCCGGTTTCCCAGCGACAGCGTCCCGGCACGCCGGGACGCAAATTGTTCCAGACCCAGATCAGACAATGCCCGTTCCGCGGCAGAGCCGGCGGCCGCACGGTCCATTCCATGCAGCCGGGCCGAGGAATAGACGTTCTCCCTGGCGGTCAGCTCCGGGTAAGCGAACGGGGTCTCCAGCATCTGCCCGACCCGCGACCACACCTGTGTCCCCGCACCGGATACCGGGAACCCCGTGAGGTGAGCCGAGCCGCGGTCCGGTGTGAGCATGCCCAGCAGGATCCGCATCAGCGTCGTCTTTCCGGCACCGTTCAACCCGACCAGGGCGTGGATTTCCGACGGCGCCACGTCCAGGGACACGTCCTGCAGGACGGGGAATCCGCCCAAGGCCTTCGTTATCCGCTCCGCCCTGATGGCCGCCGGCGTCTTCATCGAACTCCCGTCGCCATCCCGCTTGACCCGCCCATGAGGGCCAGGGCCACACTCATCGGATCTGTTCGAGAACCCGCTTGAGGTTCTGAAGATTCTTTGGGAGCTGCCTCCTGGCCGTGAACCGGGCGATGCTGGGGATGAAGAACCTGCCTATGCCGTGGCCTTCAAAGTCCATGTCGACGGTGACCTGCGACCCGGCGCCGTCCCGCACGGGTTCGATTGTGCCGTGGGCATGACGGGCTACCTCAATGCTCTGACGGATCGGTTTCATTGTTCTTCCTTGAACGGTTCGATCGTGCCCCTGCAGCGATTTTAACGCCGCGAGCTGCAAACGGCCCGTCCCTAGACCGCGCCGGGCACTTGCCCTATCGTTGGGGAACCGATCAGAGTCGACCGGAAGCTCCGCACTGGAGGTGCATGATGGGCATCATTTCGTCCGGTTTTCATGGCAAACGGCACGGCGGCAATCGTGCGGTACCGCCAGGCCAATACGAGACGGCGAGTTTTCCGGTCCTGAGTGCCGGACCTGCACCCCACATCCCCACGGAGGACTGGGAATTCTTCATCACCACTGAAGCCGGTCGGCGCCATGCCTGGTCGTGGGATGAATTCATGGACCTTCCGCAGGTTGATATCCCCTCCGACATCCATTGCGTGACCAGCTGGTCCAAGCTGGGCACCACGTGGCGCGGAGTATCCCTGGACACGTTGTTCGAGGAGGTGGAAACAAGTTGCGAGTACACGACGGCCCACTCCTACGGCGGCTACACGACCAATGTCCCGTTAGCGGATCTCTTGGGCGGCCGGTCCTGGGTGGTTTGGGAATTCGACGGTGAGCCGCTGGAGCGCGCCCACGGCGGCCCCGCCCGGCTGCTCGTGCCGCACTTGTACTTCTGGAAGAGCGCAAAGTGGGTCAACGGCCTTGAACTGACGGCGAACGATATCCCGGGCTTCTGGGAATCCAACGGGTACCACCTCCACGGCGACCCGTGGCGTGAAGAGCGGTATTCATGAGGCGGGACCCGTGAGCGGGCTGTGGCGCGTCGCCGAAGTGGTGAGCCACGCGCCCGAATCGGAAACGGCCAGAACGATAGGCCTCCGGGTTGATGGTTTGATGGGCAACCTCGCCGGACAGCACATCGATATCCGCCTCACGGCAGACGACGGTTATTCGGCCGTCCGCTCCTACTCCGTGGCGACGGCCGGCATGCATGAGCTTCTGGAGATTACCGTGGACGAATTGCCTGACGGTGAAGTCTCCCCCTATCTGGTCAGGGATGTTGCCATCGGCGACCAGCTGGAGATCCGTGGCCCTGTCGGCGGCTGGTTCGTCTGGCGGCCGACGGACACGAACCCGGTGCAACTGATCGCCGGCGGATCCGGCATCGTGCCGCTGATGTCCATGATCCGCGCGCATGAGGCTTCGGAAAACCCGTCCCAGTTCCGGCTGCTGTATTCGCTCAAGTCACCCGCGGCGGGGTTCTACCGCGAGGAGCTGCTCACCCTGAGCCGGGAATCCCCCAAATTGACTGTCGACTACGTCTACACACGCGAAGTGCCCTCAGGCTGGCAGGCCGCACCGAAACGGCTCACGGCGGAGGTCCTCCTGGCGAGCATCCTGCCGCCGGACCCTGCACCCGACACCTTCATTTGTGGCCAGACAGTATTCGTCGAAACAGTCGCAGAATGGCTGGTCCAGGCTGGCTATCCCGCCGCCTCGATCAAGACTGAACGCTTCGGCGGAACGGGAGGAACCCAGTGACCGGCAAACACGCTTCCCCGGGAGCCGAGAACCCGGGCCGTGAGGACCGGGACATCGCCGGCAGTGAGCACAACCCGATCCCCCACCTCGATGGAAACGCGGCGGCAGGGCCGCTGTGGGAAGTGTTCCGCATCGATATCGTCGCGGCGATCGGACGGTGCAAGCACTGCGGCGCGGTCCGGGCCTTCGCGGAGGCAAAGGTCTACGCCGACGCCCCGGGCATTGTGGTGCGCTGCAGTTCCTGCGAGGGCGTCCTGTTGCGCCTGGTGGAGACTCCCACCCAGTTCTGGCTCGACGTCAGCGGGCTCAGCTACCTGCAGATCGACCGCGAGGGCTAGGAGTTCCCCCGGGATTCCGTCGCCGGGCCAGCAGCAACGTTTGGAAGGACGACGGCGGGACTGCATTCCGCCGTCGTCCTTCCTGTCGTCCGCCAACCAGGCCCTACGGGTGCACCAGCACCTTCACCGCGGTGTCCTTGTGGTTGATGAGGGTGTCGAAGCCCTGCTCCACCAGGTCCTCCAGCGCGATCCGGCCCGTGATGAACGGCTTGAGGTCCACCTTGCCCTCCTGCACCATCTTGATCACGGCGGGGTGGTCGCGGACGTAGGCGATGGTGCCGCGCAGGTCGATCTCCTTGAGCACCAGCTTCTGCATGTCCACGGTGGCGGGCGCGCCCCAGATGGACACGTTGACCACCACGGCGCCCGGCCGGACGGCGTCGAGCATGGTGTCCAGCACCGCGTTCACGCCGGCACATTCGAACGCGACGTCGGCCCCCGCCCCGCCGGTGAGCTCCCGCACCCGGGCCGGAACGTCCTCCTTGCTCGGGTCCAGCACGTGGTCCGCCACCCCGCTGGACGTGGCCTTCTCCTTGCGCGCCTGGGTGAGCTCGCTGATGATCGTGGTCACCCCCATGCCCTTAAGGACCGCGGCGGTGAGCAGCCCGATCGGACCGGACCCGCCCACCGGCGCCGTGTCGCCGGCCTTCACGCCGCTGCGCGCCACCGCGTGGTGCGCCACGGACAGCGGCTCGATCTGCGCCGCCTCATCCAGCGGAATGTCCCCGATGGGGTGCACCCACCGCTGGTCCACCACGATCTTCTCGTTCAGCCCACCCCCGCCGCCGGACAGCCCGATGAAGCCCATCTGCCGGCACAGGTGGTAGCTGCCGGCCTGGCACATGTCACAGTCGCCGTCCACAAAGTAGGGTTCGACGACGACGTTGTCCCCCTTCGCCATGCCCGTCACCCCTTCGCCGACTTCAGAGACAGTCCCGGAGAATTCGTGCCCCAGGGTCACCGGGGATTCCTCGTGGGAGAGCGGGTGCGGATGACCGGGCGCCGGGCAGAAGATGTGGCCTTCCAGGAACTCGTGCAGGTCGGTGCCGCAGATGCCGCACCACGCGACGTCGATCTTCACCGCCCCTGCCCGGAGTACCGGCTCAGGGATGTCCTCGACGCGGATGTCCGTGCGGGCGTGGAAACGTGCTGCCTTCATGGTGATCCTTCCTTTCAGCGGGTGTGGTGGCTGGGCTGCAGTTCGTACACCGGCGTCTCCAGCCCCTCCATCCGGGCCTTGAGCTGCAGCGCCAGCTAGGAGGAGTAGTGCCGGCTCTGGTGCAGGTTGCCGCCGTGGATCCAGAGGTTGGGGACGTTGGTTGGTTTCCACATATTGCGCAACTCCCCCTCCCACGGACCAGGGTCTTTTGGCGTGTCTGACCCGTATCCCCAGCATTTGCGCCCACGTCGATGTAGTAGCCGGAGCCCCGCCGCAGGTACTTCACGAACAATCCGGACCCGTCCACGCCGAAGTCCAAGTCGAACCCGGCGGCCTCCAGCTGCGAGTAGAACTGCGCGTCCCGTGTGGCCATCTCCTGGTACACGGGCACCTGCGCCTCGGGCAGGATCCGGTACGGCAGGGACGCGAAGAGCAGGTCGGCCTTCTCCGTGGTGACGCCGTTGGCCAATGCCTTCTCCGAGTACAGGTCCCCCAGCGCCAGGTCCATTAGCGACTCGCTGCGGGCGATGTGCGTGGAGGAGCGCTGGACCATGGTGACGTCGGCGCCGTGCTCCCAGAGGTCGGCGCAGATGTCGTGCGCTGAGTTGTTGGAGCCGATCACAACCGCTTTCTTCCCGGTCCAGTCCCCGCCCCCCGGGTGCTGGGAGGAGTGCCGTTGCTCCCCCAGGAAGGACTGCGCGCCGTCGAAGGCGGGGATGTTCGGGTAGCCGGAGACGCGCAGGGCGAACACGAGCTGCTGGGGCCGGAGGGTCACCGGCGACCCATCGCGGACTACACGGACCACCCACTCCTGGGTGCCGTCGTCGTACTCGGCTCCCACGCACTCGGTGCCGCCCCAGTAGTTCAGCTCCATGATCCGGGTGTAGTGCTCCAGCCAATCGCCGATCTTGTCCTTGGCGGCGAAGACGGGCCAGTCGTCCGGGAACTTCAGGTAGGGCAGGTGGTCGTACCAGACGGGGTCGTGCAGGTGCAGGGACTTGTAGCGGTTCCGCCAGGAGTCGCCCGGGTTCTGGTTCTTCTCTATCACGATGGTGGGGACGCCCAGGCGCCGCAGCCGCGCCACGAGGCCGATGCCGCCCTGCCCGCCGCCGATGATGCCGCGCCTCACGCTCCTCCTTCTGTTCCAGCCAGGAGCGCCGGCCCTTGATGATCTCGTGCGCCACGCTCTTCTCGCGGCGCACGCCCTTCTTCTCCTCGAAGCCTTTCAGCTCCTGCATGGTGGTGAGCAGCGTCCAGCATTTGCCGTTCCGCAGCCGGAGGTGGCCGTAGCCTCGGGCGGTGCCGGTCTCGAACGTGATCCAGGCTTCCACGGTCCCGTCGGGGCCGGTGCTGCCGGTGGCGTCCTCCGCGAGCGCCCAGTTGGTGGGCTGCACGTGGTCCAACGTGGCCTGGAGCATGCGGATGTCCGCCTTGCCTTCCAGGGTCTTCAGGTTCCACGTGAACGCCACGAAGTCGCGCCAGTAGCTGCCCTCCTCGAAGAGGTCCAGCGCGCGTCCACGTCGCGGCGCTGCAGTGCGCCGTCCAGACTGGCCAGCCAGGCCTGCGCGGCAGTGGTGGGTGTTTCGGTCATCTCCACTCCTTTGTGTGCGGTCCCTCAGGTGGTCCCGGCGGCCCCGTCCCGCCGGGGTCCCTGCGGTATGCTGAGGCGGGCGTGAGCTGCATCACTATTGGAACGCGGTGGGGGTAACAAGCGCGTTACACGGGCACTGCCGGCAAGGACGCCGGCGGTGAGGAGGAGACGGTGGACTACGGCCTGAGGTTTTCGGACCCGGCGAAGTACGCGCGTGCCCTGCGCCGGGCGCACGAGCTCGTCATCGCCGGTGTGCCGCGCCCCCGGCCCGCCGCGGTGTTTGCTGACGGGAGCCGGGTGCCGCTGACACTGCGCCGGGCGGAGATCCTGGCGCTGCTGGACTCCCGCTCGCGGGGCTGGAGCGCCGACGAATTGGCGTATGAGCTGCACGGCGACGCCGGCACGCCGCAGGCCATCCGGACGGAGATGTTCCGGGTCCGGTCGATGCTGGGTGATGCGGTGGAGTCGAACCCGTACCGGCTGGCTGCGGGGCTGGCCGGGTGTTCGGATTCGGCGCAGGTGCTGCGGCTGCTCAGGGAAGGACGTGTGGCCGAGGCGCTGAAGGCGTACACCGCTCCCCTGCTCAGCCGGTCCGGAGTCCTGGCCGTGCAGCTGCTGCGGGACCAGCTGGACATGACTGTTGGTTCGGCGGTGCGGGGCAGCGGGGACGCCAACTTCCTCGTCCGATGGTTGTCCACGGATATGGGGTGTGCCGACGCGGAGGGTGTGAAAGTGCTGGGACAGCTGGTGGGCCGCGATGATCCCCGGTATTCGGCGTTCCGCGCTTCCTCGGCGTTCTGTGGGTGAGCGTGGCCGCGCAAATCTGATCTCGACGCCGTGATCGCACACTCTCCGATCGGCTCACAAAACTAGAGGCCCTCAGGAACGGAACCGGCGGGACGGCAGCACTCCGGTGCTGTCGTACCGCTTTTTCTGTGTCCGGGTCAGATCACCCGCCTGAGGGCCCAATCCAGGCGCTGAAGTCGCCCCTTCTCCCTTCGCCGCGCTGGTCGTCGTCCTTGCCACACCGGCGACAGCGTCTATAGACGGCTCCGTCCTCGGCGTGTTCGAGATGCCATTCGTGCCGCATGTTCAGCTTGCACAGCAGGGCCTGGATCATGACAGCCTCCGATCAGCATCGCAGCGCTCTGTACTTCCAATCATGGCCCTGGCGCGGGCCCGGCGGAACTGGCAGTTTTGGGCTTATCCAACAGGTGTGGGCACAGGCTTCAAAACCGGAGCCGGGGACAGCAGCGTCTCCACCAGGTGCGGGGCGAAGTCCTCCTCCAGCGAAAGGACCACACGGCACCGCGCGCCCTTCACCGCCGGGTAGCCCGCGAACAGGCCGCGCACACCTCGCCAACACCGTTCTCCCCATGCACCCACGGCGACTCGCCGCCAAACGAACCAACAAGAGGATTATGCGCGCCAACAGCCACCGGCACGGAAGCGGCCCCAGCCAAAGAAGCAGATCCAAAGTATTCCGGGCACCAACCGCGGCACTCACATTGCCGCTGACCGTCCCAATGCCCACCATGGAAGCAAACGGGGAGGCGAGCAGGTAGGCCAGGGCGAGGGTGTCGTCGATGCCGGTGTCGCAGTCGAGGTAAACGGGGCAGTCACAATAAGTTCCTTCGAAACAGATAGAGGGGTTAGACGGTCTCGCCCTTGGGGGCGGCGACGAAGAGGCTGACGATGAATGCGGCGGCGGTGATGCCCACCGAGATCCAGAGGGCTGTGGCGTACCCGGCGGCGGTGGCCTGCGCGGCGAACGGCGCCACCACCACGACGCCGAGGCTCGCCCCGATCCCGAACGACGCACCGTTAATGCCGGGCAGCGCCGCCGGGGCCTCCTTTGGCGAGAGCAGCACCGAGAGCCCGTTGATGGCGGTACGGAAGAAGCCGTTGTAGAAGATCCCCAGGCAGGCAACGGCCACAAACACCGCCACGGGGCTGGACGAAAACACGGCGGCCACCACGGCGAACGCCAGGCTCTGTGACCTCCCCAGCCGCAACATACGCACCCACCCCGCATCACACAGGGTGGGTGGACGCGAACGTGCCGAACGCCGTTGTCTTGACCGGAGACGTGAATGGCAACTGAGCCAACGACGTCAAAGTCGGCCACAAGGACCCGGCTTCGCCAGTGGTGAGCACGGAGTTGGTGTGGACGTCCATCACGTCATCGGCAACGGCTCACAAAACTCGCCACAGACAGGGCAAGGGCCTTGAACCCGCACCCAAGTCCTACAACGACAACCGGCTATGTAAACTCCTGTATCACCCCGGACGCCATCACCGCTGCCTAACGGACACCGGACTACGACATGACGCCGGGGTCTCCCGTCCGCACGAAGTCGTCCTTCGCGGTGTAGGACGGAGTGCCGGGGTTAGGGGCGCGGCAGGCTGCCTTCTTGGGCGCAATACCGACCGCCCTGTGGGGAGGCCAGCAGGGCCAGTTACTGGAAGTATCGGTGACCGACACATCTTTCGTGGGTGCAGTTGAGCGATGACGCACCCTATTCGCCCAGGGTTTAGCCCGGTCAGGTCAACAGACCGCGGCGCCATACGACATCTTGGAAGAGGTGTGTGGCGCGCACTGCTTCCTGGGGCAATCGGGCCCCGTCCGACAGGAGTGCTGCTGCATCTGTCCGCAGTGCCAAAGGGAGCCAGGTACTAAGTGCAACGGCCCGCTCGACGTCGACGGAGGGCTGCCCATACTGGGGTACTCCGGCCGACAGCAGCAGCCTGTACAGACCACCAGCTGGTCGGACCGGCGGCAACCCTTGAGAGATTGCAAGCTTAGAAGCGGATGCAGGGAAACGCAGACCGTCAGCGTCGACGTCACCGAAGTATGTGACCGCACCGACGCCCGGCAAGTCCTCAATGGAAAGCACGGAGGATTCAAAGGCGGCCCCGGCACCCCATGCGACGTATCCGACCAGGCCAGGGTCCGCGGTTAGAACGCGGGTTAAAGTGTCGAAGGAGTCAGAGTTCTCGACGACGAGCAGCACTGGGCCTCCCCCGACACGTCGAGTAGCCAACGGTGGGCGGGCACGGAACGTCCGCAGCAGGTTCAGGGTAAGCCGGCCGGGAGCGAACAGCGATGTCGAGAGCATCCGATCCAGCTGCTTTTCGTGCCCAAAAAGCTCCAACGATCGCTCACGCAGCGGGGCGATGTCGTCGTCACGGCCGCGGTCACGCAACCAACTATTGACTGCCTGCAGCAAGCTCACTTGGCCAATAGTTACCCTTACCGCGGGCACCCAAGCCAACTCGGGACGCCACGGCACGGCCTTGGCCAGGATCGCGGCTGATTCGGTCGGTGCTGCGGCGGGCAATGTGACTCTGGTCGGCAGCGCAGGGGCCGCGGTCGTGTCGCGGCTCTTCGACGGCTTCAACACGCCGGCTGCAGCAAGCGCGTCGAGGGTGGCGGCAAGATCCGCGCGCCGGGACGGCTGGCTGGCTCCGGCCGGGTCGGCAGCGGCGAACAGCATCCAGAGCTGTTCCAGCGTCACAGTGCGTGCCGGCCACTCCTCCAGCGCTGCGGCGAGCCTGCTGGCGCGAGGTGTCAGGTACGTGGTTGCGCTGGTCATGTCGGTCGCCGGTAGACTCGGGCGGCGGTGACGGTGCCCGATTCGCCCAAGGTGTCGGGGCGGGCCGCTGAGGCGGCCTCCTCGTGGCTGTATGGGTCCGGCAGGTGCCGGCGGACGACCTCGGCGACGCGGATGTGCTTGAGACCGGCGCGCAGGTCGGCGTCGTTGCGCATCCGCACCCATAGTGGAAAAGCCGCCAGGGCGCGGTCGTCGAAGATTCCGGTGGTGTAGACCAACTGCACGCCCAGCGCAGCCGCTACGCCCTGCTGGAGGTCCAGCAGGTACTCGGCACTGGCCTTGCCGATCGGGTTGTCCAGGAACAGCACCCCGGAGTGCCGGATCCGTAGATGCCCCCGCTCGTTGGCGCGCAGCGCGGCCATAGTGCAGTACAGCACGATGGCCGCGGTAAGCTCCTGCCCACCGGAGAATACGTCGTTCATCTGCTCGATCGACACCCGCTCGTCGCGCAGCACCGAGTCGGGTTTCAAGACTTCGACGGTGAACCCTTTCGGCACGGCGGCGTCGACCGCGGCCAGAAGCAGCGCGAAGGCGTCCCGCTTGGGTGCACTGCCCCGCGTGCCCGGAACACGTGCGGCGGTGGCCGCGGCCATAGTGTCTACAACCTCGCCGACTCGGGCCGCGAGCAAGCTGGCGTCGGGGTCGCTGAATCGGATACGGAGGAACTCCTTGCCGGTCCAGTCCCCCAGCCCCTCGGGCAGCTTCGACAGCCGGGTGGCGGTCCGGAGGGTCCTGAGGGCGCCGTCGACCAGGCCAGCAAGTCGGTTCACGATCAGCCGACGGTGACGGGCGGCGGACTCCAGATCGGTGGTCAGGGACGCCAGCCGCTGGGTCAGGGAGGTGGCGAATTCTGCAGCGCGGGCGGCCAGCTGATCGCGGTCCAGCATGAGGAGGGAGCGGCGGGCGGTGTCGGTCATCGCCTCAAATCGGGTGTTGTTGGCAAACAGTTGCACATCATCGACCCGCCGGCCGACCTCCGCTCGTGAAATGGCCTCCGCCCCGCGGGTCGTCCGCAGCTCGCGGCGGACGTCGGTGGCCGAGGAGGCGGCCTCTTCGGCAGCCCCTGGGAACGGCGTCGCCGGGGAGGCGGGGAGGCCATCATCGGCAACGTCATCCAAGAGGGTCTCCAGCGGGGTGGCGACCTCACCGAACGCACGGGCCGCTTCTGTGGCCGCATCGAGCTGCCGCTGGAGGTCGGCGGCCTGCTCGCCAGCCCGGTCCAGCTCCTCCTGCGCGCCCCGCTGGTCGGCTTGGGCCGTGATTATCAGCTCTCGGCCGTGGGCGACGTCCCGGGGGCGGCGGTCCTCGGGCAGGACGGTCCACGTGTTGCGGTCGGCTTCGCCTGGGGTGGCGGCCTCCAGCTGGGTGCGGAGCTTGGCTGCCAGCGCGAGTGCCTCGTCGTAGGCGGTGCCCTGTCGTCTACGTTCCCTCTCTACGCGCGCAGCGGCGGCCGCCCGCCCGGCGGGGTCGGCGCCATCTGGGCTGGCCAGCAGCTGCTCGGCTCGGGCTATGACCGCCGGCATAGGCCCGGAGATCGCGGCGCGGGCCCGGGCGGCGGCGGTCTCCGCGATCTGCACCTCGGTGCGAAGATCCTGCCCGACCTCGACGGACCGGTACACCGCGAGCGCCGCATCGTAGGCGTTCCGGAGCTCGGCCAGCGGCTCGTCGGGCACGCCTGCGGCCACCTCTCCGGTGGAGGAGGTGACGGTGCCAAGTTCGGCACGGTGACGCTCGGCACGGTCGCGGTCGTTCTCAGCGGCGCGCGCCGCCTCCTCCACCAGGCTCATTTCCCGGTTGCGGTCCTCCTCCAGCCGGGTAGCCTCGGCATCGGCGGTGGTGGCGGCCTCCTCCAGTTCGGGTAGCCGGCGCTGCTGGTCGTCGGCCTCGGCGACCTTCTCGGCGAGGCGGCACAGGTCGCCGGCCCGATCGGCAGCGGATCGTTCGGCGTCGCGCAGATCGGGCAGTGCGCCGGCCAGTTCCGCGCGTCGTTGTTCGGCGGCGGCCGCTGCCGCGGTGGCGGCGCGAGTCCCCTTCCCGGTCTCGGTGACCTCGGCAGTGGCCTTCTCCAGGGCCTCGGTGAGCTCCTCGAGTCGACCGGGTGGGCACGTCCGCCGCCAGGAGGTCAATTCGGCCAGCACGTCCCGCCGCTCAGCCAGCGTTGCCTCCCGGCTGGCAATCTCGACACCGCGCTCGGCCATCACCGGGCGCAGCTGCACCCGCCGGTCGGCGGCCGCGTCCACGTCGAACAGCGCCGGCGTAGGCTCGACGACGAATTGCTCCCCTGCGCCGGTCGCCGCTATGGCCGGCTGGAGCAGGCCGGCACCGCTGCCAACGGCGACCGCGGCGGCCGGCAGTAGCCGGGCCGCGGTCAGTGTTTTCCGCGCGGCGGGCAGCGCACTCGGATCGACGAGCACCACTCCGTCGGCAAGCTCCGGATGGGCCTCCACCAGCCCGGCCCGGTCGGCTGCCGGCACACTCTCGGCGAGGTAGCGCCAGCCGGCGTGGGCGGCCAAGCCGGCCCCGCGGAGCACCCTCACCGCGTCCTCTACGTCCGCCCGCGGCGGCAGCAAACCTCCGTCGCCGAGCGCGTCGAGCAGCCGCTGGTCATGCCGCTGGTTGTCCTTGACCGCGGCGAGTGCGTCCTCTGCGGCGTCGATGTCGGCGCGCAACGCATCGGCGACGGCCTCGGCGTTGCTGTCCAGAGCCGGAACAAGGGCGGTGTCCAGGCCGAGGATCCGCTGCACATGCTCCTGCCCGGCGAGGATCTCGACGCGGTCGAGCACATGCTGCAGGACCGTCTCCGCGGCCCGGCACTGGGCCTCGGCGTCGCGCAGGGCAGCCGTGGCCTCGGTGGCCTCCCGGCCGAGGGTGCGGGCGGTGCCCTCGGCGGACGCGAGCTCCTCGCCGATCACGCGGAGCCGCTCGGCGGCGTTACCCGCAGCTTCGACGGACTGGGCGGCCGTCTCGGACACGGCGCTGTTGGCGGTCATCAGCCCGGCGGCGACGGCCGCGTCGACTGCGGCCCGGGCAGCGGCCAGGACCTGCCGCGCGACGCGGACCTCACTGCGCCGCCGTTCTGCGGTCAGCAACGCGGCGGTCCGCTTCCCGTCGATCTCGGCACCGCTGTTCTTATGTGCATCTGCCTGCTTGTCGTGCGTGGCCTGCGCTGCCCGGGCCGAGAACACCTCCGCGTGCAGCTTGGCCAGCAGCCGGGCGGCGGCGTCGTCGCGGGCGGCGAGTGCGGGGCGGGCAGCCTGTTCGGCTTCTGCCAGCCGGTGGGCGTACTCGGCGGCACGGGCGGCGGCATTGTCGCGCTCCTCGACCAGATCGACGGTAGCCCATGCGGCCAGCTCATCTGCGGCGGTGTCCCTCGCCCGGCCGGCCGCCGCCTGAGCAGCTTCGGCGTCGGTCACCTGCAGCGCCAAGGTCTGCCTGCGGATCTCGTTGGTGGTGTCACGGGCCCGGTCCCGGTCGGCCACCCGGGCGCTCGCCGTGGCGGCGGCCTCGCTGTTTGCAGCCTGCAACTGGTCGACGGCCGCGTTCTCCGCGTCGACGCGCGCCTGCACCGCGGTTAGCAGTCTGATCGCGAACTGTTCCGTGTCGCGGCGGGCAGCTGTTGCCTCGCCCAGCGCCCCGAACGCCATCGCGGCCGGGGTGAGGGTGGCCACGGCACCCGTGACAAACTCCTGCTCGAGCAGCAACATCTGCCGATCGCCGACAGTGGTGGCGTAGCTGTCGAAGTTCTCCGCGGTGGTGACGGCATCCTCCGCGTCCAGCGCGGTGCGCAGCAGCCATTCGACGAAGTCCTTGCTGGACTTGAATTTGAATGCGCTGGCCGCGTCGCCCTCGTCGGCGTTCATTCGTCGCTGAATGGCGAAGAGGTCCGGTTCGATGCCTAGCGCCCGCAGGTGCCCGGCCCAGTCCCCCACCTGGTCCCCGGCCCAGGTCAGCTGGGTAGCCGGGACTGTGCGGTCGAACTCGACCAGCACGTCGCGGAATCCGTCGAGGCGGACGTGGCGCCCATCTCGGACGAACGGAAGGGTGTCCAAGCTCACTACATCGTTAGGGCGCATCGCCCACCACGCCTCGGCAAGCCGGCTGCCATCGGCGGCGCGGGTGCGGCGCCACTGCATCGTTTTGCCGGTTATCATCCGCTCACCGGTTTGCACGTGCATCCACTCCAGGGCTACGTGCGCGGGGTCCTCGCCGAGGACGAACTTCTCCATCGCCGAGGCCGACCCGCCGACGGCATTACGCCGGCCGGGCAGCACCACGCTGAACAGCAGCCGCAACAGCACGCTCTTCCCGCCGCCGTTCTCCAGCATCAGCAGGCTGTACGGGCTGGGCCGGCGCGGTGGGTCGGCGAACAGGTTGCCCTGGCCGCCGACGACAGCGCCGGCGCCGGACATATCGAGGGTGACATCGCTGAAGCGGGCGCCGCGGGGCCCGACGCTGAACAGTCGCATCCGGTTGAGCTCGTACATGGGCGCTCCTTAAAGCGACTGGATCGTAGCGGCGTCCCAACCGACGGTGATGGTGCCTGCACCATCACTCACCTCTGTGATGCCGAGCGACAACAACTCCTCGAACATGACCGCACCGGCCTCCCGGACCTGCGCCCGGTACCGCGACGTGGTGCGGAAGGTGCCGCCGCGATGGTCAGAGGTACGGACCAGCAACCCTTGGTCGGTGAGGAACGCCAGCGCCTTGCCAACGATGCCGATCGTGGAGCTGGACAGCTTGCGCCCGTCAACCGTGGTGCCCGTACGGGCTCGGCGGGTATAGACCCGCCAGGCTGCCTGTAGGTCCGGTTCGGCGGTGTCGGGGTCGGGCGTCTCGTCCCCGACACGGTCGGCCAGCCGGGTCGCGGCCTCACGGACGAAGGCGTCGACGCCTTCGACGGAGATCCGCCCGATATAGGACTCGTCTGCTAGGTCGGCCGGGCGGGGGAAGGCCAGCGTGGCCGCACCGAGGTGGGCCAGAGCATGCACGACCCGCTCGGCGGCCCGGCCTTCGCCGTTGGTCCGGCGGGCGTAGTCGGTCATCCGGATGGCGAACGCGCTCTCCCAGGTGGGGGCGACTACAATGCCGGTGCGCTCGCTGACTTCCAGTACGACCAGCTCCAGACCGACGGCGACGGCGTGCACGACGGCGGTGAAGTCGTCGTCGGCGCGGGCGCGGGTGACCAGTGCGCGATACTGCTCGTCCCGGGCAGGCAACAGCTTGGGCCGCAGCCCGTACCCGATGAGCCGGGCGGCGTCGATGATCGCCTCGATGGCGCTGCTCATGCTGCACCCTCCTCGGCGGCGGAAATCAGGGCGGCGCGGGCGACGATGAGGTCGGACCCGGCGAACTCGCAGTCGCGCAGCGGCGTGCCGTCGTCGATGGCCATCAGTACACCGGTCGCGCCATGCCGAACGGCGACCTGGATCTCCTGGGCGGCCAGCGCCAGCACCCGGACGACTACAAGGGACGGCAACCACGGGTGCGCCTCCCGGGCTTCCTCCAACAACCCGGACAACCGCCGTGGCGCGTCCGGTTCGAGGTCGAGGAGTTCCATGAGCAGCTCGTAGCACTCCTCGGGGAACGGCGGCTCCGGTTCGCCCTGGTCCAGCTCGGGTTCGGTGACCGCGCCCCCGAGGACCTCCCGCTCCGTCGGCGGGGTTATCAGCCCGCACCAAAGGTCAGACAGCCGCACCGCCGCAGGCACGATAGGACCCACGCTGTGCACGAAAAACGTGCCGAGCACCACGTCCGCGGCGACGACACCTATCCTCAGGGCGGGCACCAGCAGTTGGGCGTGTAAATCGAGGGTGGCGCCGGCCCTGGTGGGGGTGAACGTTTGCCGGTCCTGCTCGGCGCGGAACCGACGGCCTGCCAGTTGCACGGCGGCTTGCAGCTGCTCGTGGCGGCGCAGACACTCGCGGACGATCTCGACCAGCTGCGCAGCCTGCCGCTTGCGGTTGGCAGTGTCGGCGGCGTCCCGGATCTCCGTGATGTTAAGCAGGATGGCGTTCTCTGCCTTGTACCGCGCCTCGATGTGCCCGACCGCCTCGTCGAGGAACGCCGGCATTTCGGTCAACCAGTCCACACTGCGCACGTCGCGGGCGGTGGCCTCAAGCTTCAGGCGGAGCTTTTCGCCGTACTGGATGGTGCGGTAGCGGGCGGTCTGGGCGGCAGCTTGGGCGTCGGAGAGCCGGCCGCGGCGGATGAGGGTGTCCAGACGGAAGTCCGCGGCGATCTGTGCGGACTCGATGTCAACCTCCAGCGCGCCGACAAGGACGTTCACCGCCTCGTTGGTTGATCGCAGGTAGATCTCCCCGTCGGTTCCGGGAATCTCTTCGAGCAACTTGAAGTCGAACGCGTAGGTGCGGTAGACACCGTTGCCTGTGGTCAGCCCGTAAAGGGCGCGAAAGCCCCGGTCGGCGGACCCGACGTTGATCAGGTTCTCCAGCACCCAACGAGCGACCTTGTTGTGCTCGGCCTCGGATCGATCTGGCAACTGCTGTGCGGCCTGCTCAGCGAGATCGGCGATGACCTGCTGCGGGTCGGCACCGGTGTCGAAGTCCATGGCCAGGGTGACCAAGTCGATGGCGTGCAACGCCAGCTCGCTCATTTGGTAAACGGTAAAATCCGCGGTCTGTACCTGCATCTTGCGCGCGTCAAGGTCGTGCAGCGGTGCTGTGCATGCCAACGCCTTCACGCGCTGGGCAAACCCGACGTCAAGAATTTTTGCGGCCACAAAACAGCACGATAGCCGATGCCTACGACGGTTTGATACAGTCTGAGCGACTAGGTTGCTCTCTAAGCAGCCCAAGGAACCCGGCTCTTCACGGTTCGTGGTGAATGTTCTCCCGTGATGGGTATTCATGCCGCTGTTCTGGCGGCACTGCGCAACAGGATACGCCTTTTTGTAGTTGCGGGCGTTGGTGAATCCCCGGCCTGTCCGTTTGATGTGCTTGATCGCAGTGTTGTTAGCTTCCACTTTCGCCGTAGTCGCGCCGGTGACAATGAGGACCTCAATCTCCTTCCACCACCTGCAGACCGTCCGCCAGAGACGGTTCGTTTCCGGCTGAGCAGCACGTTCGACGAGAGCCTGCAGTCGGTCTTTCGCAGCGGCCGCGTCGGCGAGAGAGCCGGTGGCCAGCAGCGTCCGCAGCTGCTCCTTGACCAGCCAGGCGGCCTGCAGCTTCCCCGTGGCATCGTCGGTGGCGAACACGGCAATGAGCCTCTCCCGGGCCCGGTCCGAGAGCGTCTCCCCGGCCCGCAGGAGCAGCCGCCGGTTGGCCCAGACCGGGTCGATGGAGCGCCCCCGCCGGCCATGGACCTGCTGCGTGAGGCGTTGCCGGACTTCGGTGAGCATGTCGTTACCGAGCTTGACCAGGTGAAACGCGTCGACCGAAACAGCGGTCCGCGGCAGCCACATCCGCATGGCCTTGCGGAACGCCGCCGACGGGTCGATCGCGACAACCTGCACGCCCAGGCGCCACTCGAGCGGACGGGCGAAGAGCCATTCTCCGACGCCCTCACTGTCGCGGCCGTCAACTATCCCCAGGACGTGTCCGGTGTCCAGATCGACAATGGTGGTCATCCAGGGTTCGTAGCGTTTCCAGGCCTTGGTGGCGGGGTCGCGGAAGAACCGCACGGACCGGTAGCGGTGTTCGTCGATGCCGAGCATCCGCGGTGCCAGGGCATCAACATTGGGCAGCGTCAGCGCCGCGGAATCCAGAGCCCGCTGCACCAGCCACCAGGAGACACCGAACGAAGCGGCGGCCTCGGCGGCGGCCCGTCCGGAACCGATGACAGCGCCCACCAGGGCGTCGCGGAGCCGTCGGGTGGACCGTGCCCGGCGCGGAACCTGGGCGGTCTCCTCCGCGAACGTCTGCCGCGTGCACAGATACTCATCGCAGAAGAATCTCCGCTTGGCCCAGACCACTTCGATCGGCCCGGCGACAGGGATATCACCAGGCGTTGTGGCCGACGGGAATGCACGCGGCTGCTGATCACGCCGCACGATGGGCAGCCGGCCTCGGCAGTGGCCACCACGTGGATCCGTCGCTGCCCGAAGGCGAGGACCTGAGTGTCGGTGACGCGGTAGTCGGGCAGATTGAAAATGGCGGTCGCAGCATCGGGGCGCGGGGAAGTAGGCTCGATTAGGCTCGTAGCTCCTGACTCTTGATGAATGCGTAGAGAACATCCATCACAGCAGGGCTACGAGCCCTTCAGCTTTCATGACACGGAACCTGTTTCACCATCAAGCACGAAGAGCCTTTCTGGCTCTCTCATGGGACCACCTGTGTACCCAGTCATGGGACCACTCGGCGCGCCTTGCCGGATACACCGTTATTTCCACAGTCCCCAAAGAGTCAAAAAACCGTGGCAGTCCCCTCTAAGGCCTGGGCCTGATTAGCATTGCCGTGGCCGGTGGTGACGGATGACGGCGCCGATCCCGAGCAGGTGCGGAAGTTCGGGACCGAGGGGACAGGTTGTGGCGCCTAACGTAGTTGATAGGGATTATCCCTTTCTACACAGAGGCTGTTGAAGCATAACTGGCGGCTGACCCTACCCGAACGACGATTCGTGATCCAAGAAACGGTACTTAGTCGTGAGCAAGGCCCCTTCCAAAACCTGAAGGTGGCGAATGCAAGGGCCGCCTGGCTCAAGCCAGTCTCATCTACGGGTGCCAGATACCTAAGCCCAGAAGCAGGCCAACAGAGATATTAGCGAGAGCAAACACTGCATTCGAGAGCGACAGCCCCCGAAAGCTCAAATGGTCGTGCACTCTAGGGCGCAGCGAATACACGATACCCGCCAATACAAAAGTTACGACCGCGCATATCAGGGGGATGAGAGGCGGAGTCGTGCTCTCTGGAAGCAAAAGGGCAGAGGCCAGAAGCGAGAGACCGGAGATCACGAGAGCTACGCAGTCGTTATTTCTGCTAATTCTCATCATCAGGAGGTTTGGTGCCAACTCTTCATGCATGCCCTCGGATATAGGACGCATGGCGACAGGTGCAGAAATGTTAGCACCCTCATGAAGCGGCACCGGTTCAGACGCCCAGTACTCCAGCTCTTTTCGCAAGAGTGATTCTAAAAAGCGGTTCAGCAACCAAGTTAGAAGTAGAAGCGCCCCTGCGACGAAAAATGGTATCGCCAACTCCACGGCTAGATGCCCCTAACAGTCGAAAATAAACTCACCCCGCTCGTAAAGCTTCTCCCTATAATCACCACGATCATACTCTGAATCCACGTGTATTTGGTGGGTCCCAGAACTGGGGCAGAGTGTATCATCATGCTCAATGGCGATCGCTTTAGTCGCAGGTTTGAAGAGTCCCGGAGCACTAGGCCCCCCCAACGTGAACGGCCACTTCCAGACCTTGCCGTAAATGGGGTAACGCAGCGCAGCTTCGTTCGGCTGTATGGTCGTTGTCAGCGTCACCGTGACTTTGGCATTTCCAGCGTGAAAAAGGCGGACGGTCTGCAGCTTTTCTTCTAAATCAACCAAATACTGACCTTTGGCGTAACCTTTCGCCGTGTCAAAACTTCTGTATCTATTCCAATTATTCTTGCTCACTCTGGCGTCACCGCAGTCTCATTGGAGCGGCGCATGAGCGGTGAGAGCTCCGTGACAAGGCCCTTAGCTTGGGACCCCAATTGAATAGTTGAGGAAGCTGTCACAAATTGGGCAAGAAAGGCTAGGTCTATATCCCGGCTTACAATTGAGCACTCATTCATCTCAATATTCCGGCCGTCTAAGTGACCTACCCGAGCGGTCCAAGCGAAGGCGAGCCTATCTCCATCAATTCTGAGAAGGTCGACCTTTGACGAGGAAGCTCGCATTGCCCGTCCGACTTCCACAGACGAGCCCTCAAATACCTCTCCATCCGCGAAACAAACAAAACCAGTCTTCAACTTGTCGCGTTCGCTAATCATTTCCGAGGCTCGAGCATAAGCGGTCTCTATGGGCATTGCACTCGACCATAAAAGGCTAAAACAGCCCACTCCTTGCTCACATTGAATGAACTCGCCGTCCTCCAGAGTGATCAATTCGCCAATCATGTCAGAATCAGCAACGTCATATCTCTGCCTACTCATGACGCGACCGGACTGTGCGCTGCTGACATCGAAAGAGGACCGCGCAATGGTCCTGTTCCCCTGTACGAACTCATACGCACCTGCTGTGACGGGTATGATTTCCACGTGGTGAGGAACTTTAGCGATTTGGCCGATGAAAGTCGGCTCGTCCGCGAATCCCCAAGAAATCTGACCGGCGCTGTATAAACCAAGCGACCGAAGTATGCGGTCCTGCTTCGCCTTGACGCCTCCTGATCCGCGCACCCGGCGCACAGCAAGGTCGCCACAAAGTCCTCTTTTACGCGCCGACCTCCCGCGTGAGGGCGAGGCTCCTTTGGGCTTTGTGACTGTTCGGGTGAGTAGTCCGACCGCCTCCACTGATGATTGCATTCGTGAAACGACCAGCCTTTCAGGCTAAGTGACCGAGCCCGCTCGTTAGTAGCTGGCATATTTTGCGCCCCATTCTGAATTTCGCAAACCAGTAACTCCGTCATCTTGCCGAGGCAATCTGGAACCCGTGCTCAATTTCCTCAGTGGCCATCCAATGTGATCGTTATATCACGCGGAGCGCGGTCCAGCCACGGAACCTGACGGAACGGCGCACATTATGACACTGCAGAAGCACCTTTGCTTGGGTGAAATCGAGTTGAACTCGTAGGCCCTGCTCTCCGCAGGCACTATATAGTCCAACTCGTGAGGAGATTTCTTGGTTACTGCTGTGGAGCCGGATCGGGTCGCGGCGCTGCTCTTTGGGATCGGGTACAGGTACTTTCCGCCCTCAAACCGGCAACCTTTGCAGCCCAAAACAGCCAGGTAGGAAAATCATCTGATGCTTTGGCGACGGCTCCGCCCACCATGGATGCGACTTAGCCGCCGGTGACGAGCATTTTGGTGCCGCCGATCCCGTCCGCCCTGCCGTTACGGTCCAGCTGTTTTTCTTGACATACTTTGAACCTGGAAGCCCATTCGCCGGCGATGCCCACCAGTCACACTCTTCGGTCATGATGACGACTACACCGCCGTCCACGCGGACCCCGGAGACGTGCTGCGCTCGGCTTTGCCGCGGTCCATCCAGCCAACGGTGTAGGACTTGACCGGTACGGCCTCCCCTCCTTCAACAACCGTTGCGGCGGACCCACCGAGTTCCGTAAGCACGGCTGTCCTTTTTACGGGCACAACCTACAGGCCATCGTCCTTCCGAAATTTGAGTTGGAACGATGTGGCCAGCCGCACTATGTCGCCCCGCAGTTCCAGGTGCCCAGTGTCCACTCCGTGCTGCAGCCCCTCATTCAGGCGGGCCGTGATGCCAGCAGTCCGGCGTTTCCCGCCGAACGTCTGAATCGTTTCCCGATGCAGCTCGCTCACTCCGATGCCGCCCGTCGCACTCACGATATCCACCATCGCATTCCGGAGTTCCACAACGCTGATGTGATCCGGCTTACGAACGATCTCAGCGTCGTTAGACCGGAAGATGCTCCAAGCCCGCCTGTCCACCGTGGCATCCCAAACAAATCCATCGTCATCAATAACGTGTGTCGACGGTTCGACCAGACGAAGCACGGAGTCCGCACGGGGACCGTTGACCTTGTTGAGGCCGAATGCAGCACATACCAGTTTTGCCAATCGGTCCTGATGTACTGGCCCCTCAGCCGCGACAACAACACCAATGGCATCTCGGACGGCAGCAATCGAACGTCGTGAGTGCAGGCTGTCAAGAACGTCCGTGGTTCCGAACGCCTGCACGGTCCAAGGCTGGTAGGTAGCCACTTCGGAGGCAACAGGCACCGACGAGGACAGCCCAGCTGGCTTTCGAATCTCCTCAAACAGCGGCAGGGTTCCGAGCGGGTCTGTGACAATTCCAGCGGGCTCCTCTACAGCCTCACCACCAGCAAATCCTGGAAGGCAACCCTCGCGCGGAGCCGGCTCAGCGACAGCCTCTTCCGAAACGTCGCCGGCAGCTTCCCGCAGTGAGAGTTCCAGCCGATCGAGTACCGCCTCATTGTCCGCAAGCCACGCCGGCAACCAGACGCGCTCCACTGAAGGCCACCGCATCATCCGCGTCAGGACATCCCGGGGCAGCCCATCCCTGTCCCCCGCCGTCCGCCGGGCAGCCCAGGCGGGACCATCCAGCAGGATGGCCATCAGCTGGCGGGACGGGTCTTCCGCCAGCGCAACGCTCAAATCCACCTTGAAGTCGGACAATCCCACATCCGAGACAACCACGAACCCGCGGTCCCGCAGCGCATCTGCAATCTCTTCCCGGTGCAGGTCGACGCTGGCGGCGCGGCGCCCGTCATAAGGCAGCGCAGTGGTCCCCTGCTCGGCCAGATCAAGGTAGGACCGCAGGTGCTTGATGCCAACGGAGCTGGTCTCCTCCGAGCGCAGGTCTGCCGGGTTGAAGCTGGAGAAAACAACAACTTGCCGGCGTGCACGGGTGACGGCAACGTTGAGGCGCCGTTCCCCACCAGACCGGTTCAAGGGACCAAAGTTCAGCGGCAGGTATCCCTTGTCATTCTTGCTGAACCCCGTGGAGAACAGGATGACGTCCCGCTCATCACCCTGAACGTTCTCAAGGTTCTTGACGAACAGCCCTTCTGAGTCGTCGTCAAGAGCAACGACGATGCGCGGCTCCTCCGTGTCACGCAGCAGACCTTCGATCAGTGCGCGCTGCTGCAGGTTGAACGTCACCACACCGATGGAGGGAGCGCCCGCGGGATCAGCATCAAACCTGCGGCGGATCTCGGCCACCACCGCCGCAGCCTCCTCAGGATTGGTACGAAGGACCTTGGACGGCCCCGAACGGTGGAACTGGCCATCAACCCGGACAAAGTCAACGCCGTGTCCGCGGACATCCGCGTTTGCAGCGCCGTGGGACGGGCCAGGGAACGACGAAAGCTTGCTGTCGTAGTACTGCTGGTTACTGAAGGCGATCAGGGATTCGTCCTGGCTCCGGTAGTGCCAGGACAGCCACTGCCGCGGAACCCGCGCTTCCACGCACTCGGAAAGAATCGACTCCATGTCCTCCACCACGGAGATCTCGGCGTCCCCGTCGCTGCCAGCATCGGAGGAAATCTCCGCGAACGACGTCGGCGGCATCTGCTTGCTGTCACCGACTACCACCACTGACGCACCGCGGCCCATGGCACCCACCGCGTCGGCAACCCGGATCTGTGAGGCTTCATCGAACACCACGATGTCGAACAGGCCGGCCTTGGCAGGGAAGAACCGGGCCACCGAATCCGGGCTGACCAGAGTGCAGGGCATAATCCCTGTGATGAGATCGGCGTAGTGTTCCATCAGCTTGCGGACGGACATGCCACCCCGCTGCCTGGTCAGTTGCCGTTTTAGCTCGCCCATGCGCCCGGAGGTCGACGACGAGACCGTTCGGGAACGCAGGACCCCGGCGGCCAGGTTGGTTTTAAGCAGCTCGCGTACCGTTTCCGCTCGGCTGGTGAACCGCTCGATTGTGCGCTCGTGCACGATGGCATCAAAGTCGCTCAACCCGGTAGCGGTGCGCCGTTCGGCCAGCGACCCTTCAGCCAAGCCACGTTCAAAGGCTGCTGCGGCGTCATCGGCGTCCAGCTCGCCGTCGAGGATGGCACTGCGCGCGTCCACCAGCCCCGCAGCACGCAGCGGCTCGACATGGCGGACCAGCTCGAGCCACCGCGTCAGCGGCACCGACCCCGCCGTGTCCAGCCGCCGCGCCACGGACGTTTCCCACCAGCGGGCCAGGAAGCCCTGATCACCGGTCCACGTACGCAGGTCAGCGGTACCCACGCCCTGGATCTGAAGGAATTCTTCCCAGGCCTGGGAAAGCTCCCGCAGCCAGCCAACAACGTTCTGGTGGACGTCCGGCGCGTCCTTCAGAAACGTCCGGAGCTCACTCTGGAAGCTCACGACGGCGGCCTCCGGAGACGGCTGCACCGCTTGGGCGGCCCAGCGCAGCCAGGAAATACGGTGTCGCAGGTCGGCTTGGGCATCCGGCGTCAGCGGGTTCCATTGCTGGTCCGCAGGAAGCCCCGGCAACGAGCCTCGCGTTGCCCGCAGGCCGGAGACCTCGTGCTGGACGGCCACCAGTTTCTCCAGCAGCGGCACAAGCTCCTTATGGCGGACTTCAGCTCCAGAAACAAGCACGGGAGACAGTTCGGCGGCCACTGTCAACAACCGCTTCTTGCGCCCCCAGAACCCGGAAGCTGCGGCCTGCTGCGCACGGCCCAGGATTTCTGGCAGAGGAAGATCCATGGCTCCCGGCGCTACCTGCTCAAGGCCCGGATGCTGGACGGAAGCAAAGGCGGTCACCAGTTTCTCCAACTGCTCAGCGTTAACTGACCAGTCGCCGGAGCGCACCACATCCAGGGTTCCCAACGGAACGTTCCGGTCCTGCAGCAGCGTGGCGAGAGTTCCGACGTCGGCCGGAGTTTGCGCTGCGTCCAGAACCGACGAAAGCCCAGGGGTCGGCCGCAGGGCCTTCAACGCTTCGTTGAGGCGCTGCCCCAGAGCCAGCAGCTGCTGTTCCTGCTGCTCGCCACCGGCAACAGAGACGAAGCGCCACGGGTGGTCAGGCCCGGGACGGACGGGGTCGGTGAACTCAGGAAGTTCCCGGAACACCTGCCGGATCGAGTTCAGGGTGGAGTCATTCAAGGACGCTGTCAGCTCCGGGCTGAGAGGAACCGTCGCATGGTCAGGTTCATAGGTCAGCGCCTTGGTCCGCGCGCTGTAGAGGGACAGCTGCGCACCATTCTCCTCATGGACGTTCTTGGCGTAGCGGACCAGCCCACGCCGGGCTGAGGCAAGATCGGTGGAGGCAGTCTCGAGCTGCTGCTTATTTGCAGACAGGCTCAGCTCCAGGGCGTGTTTGATCTGCGCCCTGACCACCGCCGGCTTGCTGCCCTTGTCATGCAGGTCGAGGGAGAAGGGCCCCATCCCGACGTCGCCGAGCCGCCTCTGGACAACATCGAGTGCTGCCCGCTTCTCCGCAACGAACAGAACCCGTTTGCCGTCAGCAATGGCGCGGGTCAGGAGGTTGGTGATGGTCTGCGATTTTCCGGTGCCCGGAGGGCCTTCCAGGACGAACGTCTGGCCGGCGACTGCAGACGCGACTGCCTCCAGCTGCGACGAGTCCGCTGGTATTGGACACTGCGCGGCGAGGGCGTCCAGGTCGACGTCGGGCGTGACGGCAACGCTGTCTGAATAGAGTTCCGTGGGGGTGCTGATCAGGTGATTGACGAGGCTGTTGGCGGTAAATTCCTTCCAGTTCTCGTCAAGGTCCTTCCACAGGCGGAACTTGGCGAACTGCAACATGGACAGGTCCACGGTGTTTTCCACCCGGAAGGCCAAGCCCTTGGCCGAAACGGCGGCCCGGACAGCTGCGAACGCGGCGTCCAGATCGATTCCGGATCCGTCTTCCTCCGGCTCGGCCAGGCCCGGAATGCGCAGGTCATGGGACTGCGCCAGCTTCTCGAGGAGGCAATAGTTTGGCGTCGACTGGCCGGTCTCATCAAGTGTGACCCGGTACAGACCGTTTTTCCCTGCAGAGGTGAGTTTGACTGGGACCAGAACCAGCGGGGACCGAAGCGCCCGGCCGTCCAGCTCCCACATCAGGCTGCCGATGGCCAGGTAGAGGTTGTTGGCTCCGGTTTCCTCCAGCTGGGTCTTCGCCTTGTAGGCGAGCCCGCGCATCTTGGCGCTGTAGCCGTCCTCGCTGACCTCGGCGAACACGGACTTCTTCGAGCTGAGCAGCTCCGCGAGTTCGTCCTGGGGAAGGTCTTTGCCGAAGCGGACGCCGCGCTCCTGGTGGATGGCACTGATCTGGTTGGACGGAAGCAGGCTGACGGACGTGCCCTTGCTGATGAGGTCCTCGAAGGCGCCCATCCATGCGGTGGGCACTGCGAGTGGGAACCGGGCGGTGTCAGTGAAGTTGATGAGCCTGTTCCGCAGGCTCAGGTCCAGCAGGGCGTTCTTCCACTGGAGCACCCGGGATGGAACATCGGATGCGGTCCGGGAGGCTCCTCCGCTCGAGGGCGCCTTCTCGGGCAGTGACGGCGCAGTCCTGGTTTCCGGAACGTAGTTAACCACGGTGAACGTTCCGGCGTCGGACGTGGTCCGGGCCGGCAGCGGGTAAATGCCATCGAGGCGGGCGCGCCTGATGTCAGTCACCGCGTTGATCTCGTCATTGCCGCTTTCCACATAACGGTTCAGCGGGCTGCTGCGGAGTGCGGCCGCCGAGATCGGCTGACTGCCGGTGAGCAGCGTGGTTTCCACGAGGCCGATAAAGCCCCGCTGCACGAGGCTAACCAGCTCGGGCACGTCGTCGGAGGCCGCAGTGCTGAGGCTGCCTTCCTCGCGCCAGTAGCCGAGGAAGGCGTGGCCATCCACCAGCCAGAGCAGAGGCCTGATGCCGCAGAATTCCAAAGCGGCGGCCAGGACCAGCGTGGTGTCCAGGCACGTGCCCAAACGGTCGTCAAGGACCTGCGCCGGCGTGCGGACCTGCTGGCCCTCCAGTCCCCAGCTGGCGGGCGGCATGCTGTAGCGGATGTCGCGGGCGCTCATGGCCTGGGCGATGGCGAACACGATCTGGTCAACCCGGTCCCCGTCTTCCAGGTACCCGTCGAAGCTGCCGCTGCCCGTTGTTTGCATGAGGATGTCGGCGGCCTCGGACATGACCTTGGCAATGCTGGGGTGGTGCGGCTGTACGTAGGCGGCCAGGAACTCGTAGGAGACAAGTCCCCGTCCGGCGATCCACAACTGGGCGGGCAGGAGCGTCAGGTCCGCCTCTGCCCGGCCCAGCTCCGTCGCGGTGGCATCGGCACCCGCCGATTGCACGGTCACCAACACCTTACCCATCTGGCGGTCAGCCAGTTCATACATGGTGGCGGCCTGAACTGGAACGTTGAGGTCATCGAGCGTGATGGTTTGGCCTGCGGCAAGGTCCACATACTGCTGGAAGTCGCCGGAGATCCGGCCTGACTGCGCGGCGGCCTCCACTTGGACGACTGCACCACGGATTTCCGCGCCATTGTTGGTGATCTTGACCTGCCTGACGAAGCGGAAGCCGTTGTGCGCCATCGCGTAGCTCAGGGCATCTGCTGTGGTCACCTCGACCACAACGTGGGCAGCGGATGCAGCCGGTCCATGGACCGAGGGCTCGCCCGGAAAGCTTTCCTCCGGGTGGTCGGACGGCCCGACGGCGGCGGGTAGAGCCTGCTGGTCTTCTTCCGGTTGTTCCCGGTTCGGAGAGGACCGGTTCTGGTACTCGGTGAGAAGCGCAACCAACTCGCTGTGGGTTTGGTCCAGCCCAATCACTTTGGCCAGCCGACCTGCCGTGTCCAGGGCACGGAACGTATCGGCGTCATCGAAGCTCTCATTGTGGGCCCAGCGGTTCCGTGCCTGGCGCAGCTCGGAGGTGTGGCTGCGTGCCTCATGCGGGAGGTTGAAGGGGTAGCCAAGTGAGCCCATGGATTCAGTCATGATGCGCAGCTGCAGGCTGAGATCCTTGGGGGCGTAGGTTTGCGCAGCCCGGCCGGCGTTCTCGTCCTTATGCTGAATGATCTTGGTCCAGGCCACACCGGGGGCCACCTCACCAAGCACTCCTGCGATATAGGGCTCAAGGCCAACCCCCAAGGCCTCAAGCCCCCGGCCCACATACTCGCGGTTGGACAGACTCATCAGATTCCCCCATCTACGGCACCGGGATCAGCACCGTCATTCAATCAATGCAACCAATCATGGCACCCGCCGCTGACAATCCTGCTTGTTTTCGGGTAACTGCCGGACGTTACTGGTCTCTTGCCGTCCGGAGATAGTCTTGGTCCTGCTCGGCCAAGCCCGCCCAATCAAAATGCGCGTTTACGGCGCCATCGACCAACAGAGCTCCGATGCGTTGGGATATGCATTCGTCAGCCGGCTCTACAGTTGAATGTTCTTCGAACGGCCGAACTAACACGGCTGGCGCCCACTATTTCTGGACAGCAGATCGCTCGCCGACAGTTTCGCGCTACGCTACCAATGAAATCGCCGTCGCGTCCCAGGCCATGAGGGCTTGGGGTCCACGAGCACCTACACCACTTGGGGGAGAAATGAGAGCGGTCACGGAATCCGGCGTTGCCATCGACCTCAACGAGGATGGCACTTGGACAGCAGCAAAGCATGGAGCAGCGCCTTTCACAGAAGGCTTCAGAAAAGCCTATTGGGGTGCCTCCCGTTCAGAAGTCAAAGCTTCAGAAGGCAGTGAGCCGCAACTGGAGCAGGACGAATACCTGGACTTTGAAGTGAGGCTGGGGAGGTTCAAGTGCCTTGCCGCTTACATTTTCGTAGGCGATCAACTTGTTCGCGGGAAATACCTAATTACCGAGGAATACCAGAATCAGAATCAATTCCTCACCGTCTACGAAGAGCTCAAGGGCTCAATTGACAAGAAGTACGGCTCTCCATACAAGGATGAGACGTACTGGCTTAACGACCTCTACAAAGACGATTATTCAGAGTGGGGCATGGCGGTTGGCTGTGGTCATCTCAGCAAGTTTTCATTCTGGGAAACCTCAGGCTCAACGATCAACCTTGGTCTGTTTGGCGAGAACTTCGATGTGCAGGTGTCTGTTGAGTATGCCGGAAAGATCTTTGACGGCGTCGAAGATGCGCTCAAAGAAGCTAGGCTTCTCGGCGATTTATGAGCCAGCCAGGGAATCTCGCCACTCGAAACGCTCGAGCTTGCCGTCCTCGCCACGGCAACCCAGGTGGCCCAACCTTGCGAGTCCGCCGACGGGTCCGCGGCAAGGCGGCAGCATGCCTCCGTTGAGCGGGTGAAGTCAGAGTTGGAGGCATTAACTTTCGCGGCCAACGTAAGCGTCGAAATCTCTGACCTGAAATGCCAGTGGGGCGATCGAGTTTTTGCTGAAATCTATGGTTCCGAATTCCTTCAGCACAGGAAGTCCGAACGTAAGACCTGCGGCGGCACTATCAGATTCGCCAAACCGCATTGATGACCGGTAACTCAGCCGCAAAGGACGTCTCCGTTGGAATTGCAAAGGCGCTAGCGACTTTATGACGCGGGCAGCGAGCCAAGATGCAAGCTCAACGGTTGACCGGAAGGGCGCATTTTCCGTGAAGCTGAGAACCCTCTACAGGCCCAGTAGCACCTTCTTTTCGCACGCTACAATTGCCTGCAGTTGGGGCGCCCACCTGCACTGGACCTTGAGGACACACTTAGGACCCGCGGCTGTCGGATCTTCAACTCTATGAGTTGGCTCCGACGCAGGGGCATCAGAGCTAACAATCCAATGCTCCGTGTACCCCATACAATGCATAGCAAGTACGTGCGTGATCGATAAACGCTGCACGGTAATGGGGGCGATGCCAGTCGCAGGTCAAGTAGCCACCTCCCCACTGCCCGCAGCAAGGGAAGTGGGAGCAGTGGCCGGCAACAACAACGCCAACCTGGTGTGGAGCATCGCGAACATTCTGCGGGGAACCTACAAACCAGCACAGTACGGCTCAGTGATCCTCCCCTTCACTATCCTCCGCCGACTAGACTGCGTCCTCGAAAAAACCAAGGATTCCGTCCTCAAGGAAGCAGAGGCCAAGAAGGACCTGAACATTCCGCTGGACACCTTCCTGCAGAAGGCTTCGGGCCACAGCTTCTTCAACACCTCCAAGTTTAACTTCGCCAAGCTCTTGGATGACCCCACGAACATCAAGGCGAACGTCCTCAACTACGTGCAGGGCTTCTCGGAGAACACCCGCGACATCTTCGAACGCTTCGAGTTCTACAAGACACTCGAAAAGCTGGACGGCTCGGACCTGCTCTACCACGTCACCAAGGACTTCGCGGCGATCGACCTCCACCCGGGGACCATCAGCAACATCGAGATGGGCCTCATGTTCGAGGAACTCATCCGGCGCTTCGCCGAAGCCTCCAACGAGACCGCCGGCGAACACTTCACCCCGCGCGAAGTCATCCAGCTCATGGTCCAGCTCCTACTGAACTACGACGACGACGTCCTCACCAAAGAGGGCATCGTCCGGAGCATCTATGACCCCACTGCCGGAACGGGCGGCATGCTCACCGTCGCCCAGGAACACCTGCACGCGCTCAACCCGAGCGCCTCCCTGGTCGCGTACGGCCAGGAAATCAACGACGAGTCCTACGCCATCTGCAAGTCGGACCTGCTCATCAAAGGCCAGGACATCTCCAAGATCTCCGTCGGCGACACCCTCGCCAACGACCAGAACATCGGCCAGGAGTTCGACTTCATGCTCTCCAACCCGCCCTTCGGAGTGGAGTGGAAAAAGATCCAGCCACAGATCCAGAAGGAACACGAACTCCACGGCTTCGACGGCCGCTTCGGCCCCGGCCTCCCCCGCGTGAGCGACGGCTCGCTGCTGTTCTTGCTGCACCTGGTCCGCAAGATGCGCCCGGCCCACGACGGCGGCTCCCGCATCGGCATCGTCCTGAACGGCTCACCGCTGTTCACCGGCGGCGCCGGCTCGGGCGAGTCCGAGATCCGCAAGTACCTGATCGAGAATGACCTCGTCGAAGCCATCATCGCGCTGCCCACGGACATGTTCTACAACACCGGCATCGCCACCTACATCTGGATCCTGTCGAACAGCAAGAAGCAGAAGCACCCGGAGCGCGTTGGCAAGATCCAGCTCATCAACGGCGTGGACTTCTTCCGGAAGATGCGCAAAAGCCTTGGTTCAAAGCGCAAGGAGCTCGGCCCGCAGGACATCGCGCGCATCGTCCAGCTCTATGGCTCATTCGAGGACGATGGCGAGACCTCCAAGATCTTAACGAACCAGGACTTCGGCTATTCCACCATCACCGTGGAGCGCGCGCTAAAGCTGAACTTCGCCTCCACGCCCGAGAGGATCGACGCCGTTCTGGCGCAGAAACCCGTCGAGAAACTGTCCGACGACGACCGGCAGCTTCTCGAGAAGACGCTCACCCGGCTCGGCGAGGACGAAACGAAGCTCTGGAAGAACCGTGAGGCTTTCCTCAAAGTCCTCAAGCCGGCCCTCGCCAGCGCCGGCTTAAAGCTCGGCGCACCGGTCCTGAAAGCCGTCCTTGTCGGGCTCTCCGAGCGCGACGAGACCGCCGACGTCTGCAAGGGCCCCAAGGGAACACCCGAGGCAGACACTGACCTCCGCGACACAGAAAACGTGCCACTGGGCGAGGACATCACCGCCTACTTCGAACGCGAAGTAGTCCCCCACGTCCCCGACGCCTGGATCGATGAGTCCAAGACCAAGGTCGGCTACGAAGTCCCCTTCACCCGGCACTTCTACAAGTACGTCGCGCCCAGGTCACTGGACGAGATCGACGCAGATCTCAACAAGTTGATCTCGGAGATCACTACGCTCCTCGCCGAGGTGGAGAAGTGACACTTCCCAAACTAGGCTATTCCTGCACCAAGATTGGCAGCGGGAAAACGCCGCTCGGTGGCGCCGAAGTCTACGTCACCGAAGGGGTTACATTCCTTCGAAGCCAAAACGTCTATGACGATGGGTTGCGACTTGATGACGTCGTCAAGATCGATCCAGCGGTGGACGCCGAGATGGCCATATCACGAGTAAAACCAGGTGATGTGCTATTCAACATCACGGGCGCCTCAATCGGACGATGCTGTCTAGTCCCAACAACCCTTGGTCCGGCGAATGTCAACCAGCATGTGTGCATTATTCGGCCAGCCGACAACCGGTACGGCCCATACTTCGCCTATGCCCTTCAGTCTCCGGAACTGCAAAGCCAGATTTCGGCATCCCTCACAGGCGCGGCCCGCGATGGAGTCACCTTTGAACAGCTTTCCAACCTTCGTTTCACGCTACCGACCCCCGCAGAAGCTCAAGGCATCGCTGGCTTTCTCGATCGCGAGACTGCCCAGATCGACGAGCTGATCGGCAAGCAGGAGCGGCTCATCGAGCTGCTCGCCGAGAGACGCCAGGCCATCATCACCCAAGCCGTCACCAAAGGACTCGACCCCACCGCCCCAACCAAACCTTCCGGGATCCCTTGGCTGGGAAACATGCCAACTCGATGGGGATCGTCCCGGATGTCGTACGAGGTGTGGGTCAGGGCCCGTCTTGGTTGGAAAGGTCTCAAGGCCGAGGAATATATCGCTGACGGCATTGCATTCCTATCCACCCCAAACATCAAGGGTCGCCGAATAGACCTCACAAACGTTAATCGGATTACTCCCCTCCGCTTTGAAGAGTCGCCCGAGATCAAACTTTCAGTCGGCGACGTTGTCCTAGCCAAGGATGGCTCGACTTTGGGCACCGTCAATGTTGTACGGGCCCTTCCGGAGCCAATGACGGTGAATAGCTCCATCGCGGTACTGACCCCATCGCCGAGTGTGGACGGTGTATACCTTTACTACCTGCTCCAGGCCGATTTCCTTAGCAACACAATCCAGCTCCTCAAGGGCGGCATGGGCGTACCCCATCTCTTTCAGGACGACATTAGGCGCTTCGGTATTCCGATACCGCCCGCCGCTGAACAGCAAGCAATATCGACGTACCTGGACGAGAAGACCGATGAGTTGGACCTGATTATCACCAAAGTTCAGGCCACCGTTGACCTTCTCCAAGAGCGCCGTTCCGCCCTCATCTCCGCTGCTGTCACCGGAAAAATTGACGTTCGAGAAGGAGCAGCATAGTTATGGCGTTGCCTCAGTGGCATGGATTCATCGACCCCGTACTCAGAGAAATGACTGACGGGAAAACCCGACGCAATGCTGACATTCGGGAAGCGGTGGCGAAACGTACCCACCTCACTCAGGAGGACATGAGCGAGATCATGTCCTCCGGCGAGCCCCGGTGGTCGAACCGCACCAATTGGGCCGTCTTTGACTCGATGAAGGCTGGGCTCCTTGTTAGAGAAGCTCGTGGTCAGTACAGGATCAGCGAGGAGGGCCTGCGGCGTGTTTCGGCCGTCTCGCCCATTACCTATCAGACGCCGATGGAGTACGAGTCCTACCGGCAATACAATAAGAAGCCGAGTACGCCCAAAGTTGGACTCATAGCCGGTTCAGAAGTGGGCCTCACTCCCCCGTCATCCGTTGCGGATTCCGATCCCTCCGAGTCACTGGAAGCGTCCGCAGACCAGCTCAACCAAGTTGTCATCGACGAGATCTACCGCAATCTGCTCGAGCTCTCCCCCGACGCTCTCGAACGCCTCATCCCCTTCGTCGTGCGGGCGCTTGGCTACGGAACGGACCGTGAAGACAACCTGAAGCCCACGCAGCGATCAGGCGACAAGGGCATCGACGGAATCGTATGGCAGGACGCGCTGGGGTTCGACCGGGTGTACCTGCAGGCCAAACGTTATTCCGAGGGCAATAATGTCGGAGCACCCGAGGTGCAGGCCTTCAGCGGAGCGTTGGGCCAGTTCCGGGCCACCAAGGGCATCTTCATCACTACCTCGACGTTCACGACCGGGGCGCGGGCGGTCGCCCGCGACACAGCGCATTACACGCTGATCCTCATTGACGGGCAGCGGTTGGCGTCGCTCATGTTCGAGTACGGCGTCGGTGTCCAGGTCGACCGCACGGTGGTCGTGAAGAAGCTGGACCAGGACTTTTTCGACAGTTTCTAGGGGGAAACCAGATGGCGCAGCACAATGAAGTGACATTTGAGGACGAAATCTGCCAGGCTCTCGCGGCCGAGGGCTGGATCTACGAGCCGCACCGCAAGTCCGGTGAGCTCTACGACGCAAGCCGAGCGCTTGTGCCGGAGGACGTCTTCGCTTGGCTGGCGGACACCCAGTCGGAGCAGCTGCCCAAAGTCCTGAAGCCAACGGACTCCCCCGCCGAGCACGAGGTGGCGAAGCGGCTGCTGCTGGACCGGCTGTGCAAGGTCCTGGACAAGCCGGCGGCCAAGGAAGCCGGCATGCTCTCCGTCCTGCGCACCGGTTTCAAGGACGTCGCCGCCAAGTTCGAGATGTGCCAGTTCAAGCCGGCCATGGGCCTGAACCCGGAGACGCTGGAGCGCTACGGCAAAGTCCGCCTCCGCGTCATCCGTCAGGTCCACTACTCCACCGTCGACACGATGAAGAGCATCGACCTGGTGCTGTTCGTCAACGGCCTGCCGGTCGCGACCATCGAGCTCAAGACGGACTTCACGCAGAACATCAATAACGCCGTCGAGCAGTACCGCAAAGACCGGCTCCCCCGGAACGCCAGGAACAAGGACGAGCCGCTCCTGTCCTTCGGCCGCCGAGCCTTAGTGCACTTCGCCGTCAGCAATGACGAGATCCAGATGACCACCGAGCTCAAGGGCAAGGACACCTACTTCCTGCCGTTCAACCTCGGCGATGATGGGCACGCCGGCAACCCCGTCAATCCCAAGGGGTCGGCCACCAGCTACCTCTGGGAACAGGTCCTGCAACGTGATTCATGGCTGAACATCATCGGCAAGTTCCTTCACCTGCAGATCAGCGACAAAACCAACCCCGTCACCGGAGAGCGGGAAGTCCGCAAATCCCTGCTGTTCCCCCGCTACCACCAGTGGGACGTTGTCAACCAGCTCATCGAGACCGCCCGCACCGAGGGCCCGGGCCACCGCTACCTGGTCCAGCACTCCGCCGGGTCCGGCAAGACCAACTCGATCGCGTGGACCGCGCACCAGCTCAGCTCCCTGCACGGCGCCGGCAACGAAAAGATCTTCGACTCCGTAATCGTGGTGACGGACCGGACCGTTCTGGACGCCCAACTGCAGGACGCGATCTACCAGATCGAGCACAAGTCCGGCGTCGTCGTTCCCATCCGCGGCAACGCCGGTTCCAAGTCCGGCGAACTCACCGCCGCACTGGCGGCCCGGACGCCGATCATCATCGTCACCATCCAGACCTTCCCGTTCGCGCTCAAGGCCATCGCCGAATCCCAGGCGCTGAAGGGCCGGAACTTCGCCATCATCGCGGACGAGGCGCACTCCTCACAGACCGGGTCCACCGCCAACAAGCTGAAGAAGGTGCTGTCCGCGGAGGAACTTGCCGACGTCAACGACGGCGGCGAGTTCGACGTCGAAAGCTATCTGGCGGCCGAGATGGCCGACCGGGCCGATGCCAAGAACATCAGCTACTTCGCCTTCACCGCCACGCCCAAGGCCAAAACGCTGGAGCTGTTCGGCCGCAAGGGCCCGGACGGGCTGCCGCAACCGTTCCACCTGTACTCTATGCAGCAGGCCATCGAGGAACGCTTCATCCTGGACGTGCTGCTGAACTACACCAGCTACAAGGTGGCCTACCGGCTCACCCACGAGGGCCGGGACTACGACTCCGACGACACTCAGGTGGAGAAATCCGAGGCCCTGAAGTCCCTGATGAACTGGGTGAAACTGCATCCCTACAACATCAGCCAGAAGGTCCAAGTGATCGTGGAGCACTTCCGCGCCAACGTCGCCTGGCGCCTCGACGGCAAGGCCAAGGCCATGGTCGTCACCGGCTCCCGCAAGGAAGCCGTCCGGTACAAGCTCGCCATCGACAAATACATTCACGACGCCGGCTACTCCGGCCTGGGCACCATGGTCGCCTTCTCCGGCGAAGTAAACGACGACGAATCCGGCCCCGAGGCGTTCACCGAGCTCAACATGAACCCCGGGCTCAAGGGCCGCACGCTGCCCGAGGCGTTCTCCACCGACGAGTACAAGATCATGCTTGTGGCCAACAAGTTCCAGACCGGTTTCGACCAGCCGCTGCTCGTCGCGATGTACGTGGACAAGAAACTCTCGGGCGTCTCCGCCGTGCAGACCCTGTCCCGGCTCAACCGCACCGCAGTGGGCAAGGACCAGACGTTCGTGCTGGACTTCGTCAACAATCCGGACGAGATCCTAGCTTCCTTCCAGCCGTACTTCCGCGAGGCCGCGCTGGACGGCGTCTCCGATCCGAACGTCGTGCACGACCTTCAGGCCAAGCTCGACGCCGCCCAGATCTACCTCGAGTCCGAGGTAGACGGCCTGGTGAAGTCATACGTACTGGAGGCTGGCAACAACGCGCTCTCCGGCTGGGTGGCGCCGGCGAAGTCGCGCTTTAACACTAGGTACAACACGGCAGTGGCTGACGGAGACAAGGCCGCCCAGGACGAGCTGGACCTGTTCCGGAAGGATCTCGGCTCATTTGTGAGAGCCTACGACTTCCTGTCACAGATCGTGGACTTCGCCGACACTGATCTCGAGAAGCGCTCGATCTACTACAAGCATCTACTCCCGGTTCTCCGCGTACACGACGCGAAGGTGGCGCTGGACCTTTCCGGAGTGGTGCTGGCCAAGTACGCGCTCAAGGACAAAGGCCAGGCCCAGTTGCAGCTCTCAGGCGAGGATGCGCTGCTCAAGCCTCCGACCGGCGTCGGCACCGGGCAAGCGAAGGACCCCGTTCTGGCGACCTGGGAGGAAATCATCCAGCAGGCCAACTTGCCGTTCGAGGGCGAGGAGCTAGATGCAGTGGCACACTTTGTGGAGGGCGTCCGACGCGAGTTAGTGAAGAACGAGACGCTCCAGAAACAGGCACAGAACAATACACGCAGTCATTTCAACACGAGTCCCGAGCTTCATGTTGCGCTGAGCACTGCTGTCATTAATTCGATGGAGAGCCACCGGAACCTCAGCATTCAGGCACTGGGCGATAAGACGAAAATGCAGGCTTTGCTAAAGATGCTGAGCGAGCTGGTTTACGAGGACATGCAGTCATGACGGCAGGGTGGGAATGGGTAGAAATTGGGGCGCAGTTCGCGACGATCGTTACCGCATTGGCAGTATTTCTTGCCCTGCTGCAGTTGACCCAGGGCCGTACCGCTAAGCACCGGGATTTCGAGAACCTCTACGTCCAGCGCTACTGGAACCTGATGGACAGTTTCAAAGGAAATCCTTGGACGGCTACGTCCGTCGACGACCTCGTTGAAAGCGACAGATCCAGGGTCTCCGCCTACCTTCAACTTTGTGAGGATGAACTCGATTTGCGACGCAACGGTTTCATTTCGACGAAGACATGGGAAATTTGGGCTGACGGCATGAAGAGTCAGTGCGCCCGTCCGGCGTACAGGAATGCCTTGAACATACTAGACCCGGCCGAGCTACCGGCCCTGCGTGACTTTATCGACAACGGCAACAAGGATCCATTGAAGATGAGCTGGTTCCTGAGGTGGTGGACGGGTATCGGGAACACTGGGCGAAAACCAGCCGCAAGGCGATCAGTTGCGGACGAGCAAGAACGTGAAGCTACGCGGTCATGATTCGTCGCCGGGTTGAGAACTCGTCGGTGCTGCCATGGCCGTTACCTATTTCGACACCAGCCAACATGTTTGTGGCAGGGGCTGCCTCTCGAGATGGCAGGATCTGCTTCCGCTGGAGGTTCCGCATTTGGCTCAAACGAAGGACTTCCTCAGGATTGTCGCAGCTTCGCAAGCCGCGGGAGCCCCGTGCCATAGTGTGCACTTGGGGGACGATTCGTAGTTTCGAAGGGCCGCCATCACATTTGTCGGCGCTAGTGAAGAAGCGAGTCAACGAACCACATGACCTCCCTCATCTCCTGGCTCGACGCGTCCATCGAGGAAACCTCGAAGATGCGCGAGCTCGTCAAGCTCTTCGGCACGCCGGAAACGACGGACGACCTTGGCATGGGCCAGCTCCGTGACGCGATCAGCAACAGCCTGTTTCCCGGCACATCAGTCCTGCATCTCGGCGCGCGCTACATGCTGCTTGTCCCCTGGGCCTACCAAACAGCTCACCGCGGCACCAGAAACCCTGATGACATTCGGAAACGGTCCGAGGAATCAGAGCGGCAACTGATCGGCCGGTTCAAGGAACTGGGCGTGGAGAGCTTCATCGGCCGCGACGCCGGCAGAAACGTGCAGCAACTTCCGTCTGCCGCTTACTGGTCGGCACTCCGCCGCTACGGGATCGTGCACCCGGAAACAGATCGCTCCGCCGTCGCACAACTGATGTGCGCGGACGCTCCTTCCCCTGAGGAAGGCGAAAACGCCTACTACATCTGGGATCCAAGCCTTCCAAAACCGCCGGAAGGCTTTCCGCAGTCCGAAGAGAACGGACTGACGCTGTCCCACGATGAAGCTCGTTGGCTCCAGGAGCGGATCCTCACCACCTGCGCGGGCACAATGCTGGCTCACGTCGTTGGCTCCGCGACCAGTCCCGAGCCAAAGTCATGGGCACCTTGGGTTGACCCTGCATGCGGCAGCTCAGAAGGCGCACCGGCGCAGTGGCTCAAAGATGCTGAAGCATTCTCTTTCATTCACAACGGCGCCACCATCCTCTATCAGCACCTTCTAGGGGTGCTGTCAGGAAAGACTTTCTCCAATGAGGCCGACACTCTGGAGCCAACACGGGATCTCCTGGAAGCCTGGGAAGAACGCCGCGACAGCAAGCGCGAACTCCTCGCCAACTGGGACATCGAGGATTACCTCGGCCGTGCCAAAGCCCTGAACAAAGGCATCAACAGCAACACTGCCGATTTCGCCCGGCAAATGCTCAGGGCGGCTTCCAGCCCAAGCAAGCTGATCGACAATGCAGACTTCCGCGCCGTGGTCGAAACCAGGGAAAAGCTGATGAAGAAGTCCAACTCACGCTTCCGCAACGAACGCCGGCTCCGCGCATGGCAACCCCCAACCCAAGTTGCGTCGCTGACCTTCCGCTGGACCCAAGTCCGCCGAAACGTGCTTGATATCCACGCCGGGCTGGCACGGGAAGGACAGGCAGATGCTTAATCCAGCAAACAGGCAGGCACTCACCCAACAACTGCGCCCACCAGCGGGATTCCGGCTCGCCCATGCCGTGGGTACCACCTTCACTCTGGACATGACCAGCGCGCTGTCGGTACCGCTGAGCTTCGTCGCCGGTTCCGGAGAAGAATTCACCAACCCGGTGGCAGTTCTCAGTGCCCTGCGTAAAGTCTCCGACCGCGTGGACATCTTCTGCCAGGCCGGCCACATCAAGGCACCTTCGGGCGCCTCCGACCTGCTCGCACTACTGGAACCCATGGTCCACCAGGTAAGCGTCAAGCGTGGCCTGTTCCACCCCAAAGTCTGGCTCCTTGAATTCGAGAACGACGACGAGCGCCGCTACCGCTTCCTGTGCAGCAGCCGCAACCTCACCACCGATGCCAGTTGGGACCTCCTCGTCCGGCTGGACGGCGAACCAGTGCAGGACGTCAACGGTGTCGGCCCGAACAGCGGGCCCCTGGCACGCTTCATCGCGGGGCTCCCCAGCCTCTGCACGGTAGAGCCCGACGCCGACCGGCTGGCCCGGGTGCACGGCCTCGCCTCCCGCCTGGCGAACGTCCGCTGGGACCTGCCCGAGGACATCCACCGTCTGGCGTTCCGCCCGATGGGCATGGGAGAAGACTTCGAACAGGGCTCGATCGTGGCCCACCTCCGAGACCCAGAGAACTTCATTGCGCTGAACAATAAAACAGGGAACGCAGCCTTCCTGGGACGCGACAAGCTGGTCATCTCGCCATTTTTGGACGACCGGCTGATCGGCCGGCTGCAGGACCGCTGGACAGAGAACCTCTACGTCTACTCGCGAGGCGACCAGCTGGACCTGCTCAACGAGAAGACCGTGGCGGACACCCGGACGTCCTTTCATGCGTTTGACGAGCTCGGCATCCCGGAGTCGGCGGATTCAGGCTTGAGCGAAACGGACGTGTCCGGGAGCCAGAAGCTTGCAGACGATCTGACTGGCCTGCATGCCAAGGCGTACTTCTGCGACTACGACCACTTCACCTATGCACTATTGGGTTCCGCCAACGCCACCGAGGCTGGCTTCACCAAGAACGTTGAATTCCTGCTGGAGATGCGCGGAGCCAAGAAGCGCCTCGGCGTCCAACGAATCAGGGAAAGCATGAAGGACGTTCCCTTCGCGGTTTATGACGGCAGGGGCGGCCAAGCCCGCTCGGAGGAAGACAAAGCAGCCTTCCGGCTGGAGAACGCGCTGCGGGATGCCGCAGCCCACCGGTTCCTCCTAGACGCCGTACCCGACGGCGGACCCAAGAACGCCTTTACAGTGACCGTCTCGCATGACTGGTCACCGAAGCCTGAGTTCACCGCGACGCTGAGGCTCCTCTCGCTCCCCCAGCCGAGCGCCGTCGTCGAGCCTTCCTCTGGCCCGCATGACCATTCCTTCCACGCAATACCGCTCGCAGACGTAACCCCGTATCTGGTGCTCACGCTGGAGGATTCCGACGCCAGGCTGTCCAAGAGCACAGTGATCCAGGGCAGCCTGCGGACAGACCCCGAGGGGCGGCTGGATGAGATCGTTGCTCGCCAGCTGGATGATCCTCAGAAGCTCCGTCAGTTCCTTCTGCTGTTCCTCACGCCCGAGGATGCTCTGCCTGGGTCGGGAACAGGCGCCGGGTGGTTCGCGACCTCAGGATTCGGAGACGGATCCACCGCAGGCCTCTTTGAGGCGATGGTGGGAGCTATGGCGGGCCCGGACGCTATGTCGGTGTTTCCGGACCTGAAGGTCGTCATGGACCGGCTGCTGGCCCTTCGCGGCGATGATCCGGAGATTCAACAGCTGCATGCACTGTGGACGGCGGCCACGGAGGCACTGGACATGGGGGAACTTCATGGGGTTTGACGCAACGCCTGCTCTGGAGGGCCTCCGCGGCTTCCAGCGCCGGACAGTGGAACACGTCTTCAAACGCCTGTACCTGGACGACCAGCCCGCGGACCGCTTTCTTGTGGCTGACGAGACAGGCCTCGGTAAGAGCATGGTGGCCCGCGGAGTTATCGCGAAGGCCATTGAGCGGCTTGATCAGCGGGACTCCGGAGTGGACCGGATCGACGTCGTCTACGTCTGTTCCAATGCTGACCTGGCAAAGCAGAACCTTAGCCGGCTAAACGTCACAGGGCAGAAGGACATCATCGAGTCTGGACGGCTTACGCTGCTGCCCACCGAGTTGGCCAAGCTCAACGCGCCGGCGGCGCCGGGGACCCGCAAGCGCGTCAACTTCATCTCGCTGACACCGGGCACTTCGTTTAAGGTGGGAGGCGCCACGGGGCAGGCACGGGAACGTGCCGTGCTCTTCCGCATCCTGGCGCAACTCGGCGTCATCAGCGAGGAGCAGCATTCCGACGCCGTTGAGCTTCTTCGCGCTGGCTCCTCGACCGAGCGATTCGCTCGCCGCGTGCAATACATGCACGAGCAATTCCCGAGTGGTTTTTCCGTCCCAGTAAGGAACCGCTTCCGAACGATCGCCCACCAAAGCGGCAATCTGCCCGCCTTCCGCAAAGCCCTCCGTGATGCTTCGCGCGACGGAGCTAATGCTGTTCGGCCTCGCATGAGCGCGATTATCGGTGGCCTACGGGGAGACCTCGCCCAGGCAGGCCTGGATTGCCTGGAACCGGACCTGATCATTCTCGATGAGTTCCAGCGCTTCCGCGATCTGCTCTACTCCCCCGGCGCCGCGCCTAGCGATGAGGATCCTGCGGCGGAGCTCGCCCGGCAATTCCTCAATTACAAGGGGGCCAAGCTAATCCTGCTGTCGGCGACGCCTTACAAGGCGCACACGGCTGCGAATGACGCTGACGGCGACGACCACGCCGCGGACTTCCGGCAGCTGCTGCGGTTCCTGAGCAGCGAGCGTTGCGAATATATGGAAAGCCTTGAGGCGGATCTGGACGACCGGCGGACGCAGCTGCTCAAGCAGGTACCGGACGATGCGCTGACCGAACGGATCGAAGCCCGGCTGAAGATGTTTATGGCCCGGACGGAGCGCCCGCAGCTGGGCAAGGATGACATGCTGTCCGTGATCGAGATGGCACCTACCGATGTCCGGGCTACTGACCTTACAAGCTACAAATCTCTCTCCACTTTGTTCCGCGCCACGCGCACGGGCAATCCCATGGAGTATTGGAAGTCCGTGCCGATGTTCGCCCACTTCCTGACGGACTACAAGGTGGGGAGGATGCTGGACGGGCGGATCCAATGCGACCGCGAAGCCGTTGACCCGGTGCTGCCTTCGCTGACCACGATCGACGCGGATGCCTACCGCCGCTATGGCGCCGTGGAAACTGACAACGCGAAGTTCAGGGCCGTGCGGGACCACACCGTTGGGCAAGGCTGGTGGAAGCTGCTGTGGATGCCGCCGTCGCTCCCGTATGTTGAGCCTTCCGGGGCTTTCGCCGGAGTTGGAGCGGCCGTCACCAAGCAGCTGGTCTTCTCCGCGTGGAACGCCGCTCCGACGGCGATCACCACGATGCTCTCCTACGAGGCTGAACGGCAAATTCTTGAGGGGTCTCCGCTGCATGGAGAGAACACCGCTGATGCCCGCAAGCGTTTCCGTGGCCGCCTGCGGTTCCGTGTCCGCGAAGGTGAACCGCAGGCTATGTCCACCTTGGCGTTGTTCATTCCCCACGCTGCCCTTGCCTTGGTTGGTGATCCATTGCAGAGCGCGTCCATGAGTGGTTCCGTCGTGCCGGCCGAGACTGTGCGGGATGCTGCGGCGACCGCCGGCAACACCATCCTGGGCGGCAAGTCCGTCGACCATGCAAGCCGCCTCGGCGCATGGGCTTCCTATTTCGCAGTTCCCGGCGCTCTGCCGGCAGAGTGGAAGAACGATGCCCAGCTGGCGACGCGAGAGCTGCGGCAGCTGGACGAGTTCACCCAGCAGCAAGGCAAGGCCAGCGAGGGCGGGGAAGCCGACCAGGAAGGCGGTTCCGAGGCCGGGCTCTACCTTGCCCACATTGAGCGCATGTTGGAAGCAACCGGCGGCGAGCACGCCGGTTGGGAAGACGGAATCGAGGACTTGGCCGTCAACTCCCCGGCCAACTGCCTCTACCGCGCCTTGCGGCGTGTGGTTCCTGATGGCTTCGACGGTGCTGAGCTCTGGAAGGGCGCAGTGTTCGCGGCAACCGGCCTGCGTACGCTGTTCAACCGGCTCGACGCCACGGAGCTGCTGGACAAGCTGTATCCCGAAGGCGATTACTGGCAGAAGGTCCTGCGCTACTGCGAAGCTGGAAACCTCCAGGCTGTGCTGGACGAGTACGTCTTCCAGCTCCGCAGCCAGCAGGCTCCGGGGGAGATCACCAACGAGCAGCTGTGGGCCCTGGCCGATGACGTCCGTCGCTCGCTGTCACTCAAGCCGGCGCAGATGCTCGCCAAGTATCCCGACGGATCCCACGAGGACCTCCGGATGGGTGTGCGCTTTGCCGTGAGGTACAGCAACGCCAAGACGGACGACGGCGACAGCAACCGTATGCCCGACGTCCGCCGGGCCTTCAACAGCCCCTTCTGGCCATTCGTTCTGGCTTCTACGTCCGTGGGCCAGGAAGGCATCGACTTCCACTGGTGGGCGCACTCGGTTATCCACTGGAATGTTCCCGGCAACCCTGTCGATTTTGAACAGCGTGAGGGGCGTGTGCACCGGTATCTGGGGCATGCAGTTCGGAAGAATGTTGCTGCTGCCCATGGTGCAGCAGTGCTGAAACCTGGGGTGAGCGACCCTTGGGGAACATTGTTCGAGGTCGCTGCGGCAGACATCGCTGCACAGCCTGAGACTGCCAGCACTGAGTTTGCTCCTCATTGGATTCATCCTGGAGCACACAAAATCGAGCGACGCCTGCTGGACCATCCGCTGAGCCGTGATGTGCCGCGAACCAAGCACATGCTTGCCGGGCTGGCGAAGTACCGGCTGACTCTTGGGCAAGCCCGGCAGGACGACTTGCTAGGGCTGATCAAGGACGGGGCTGATTTGAAGCCAATGAATTTGCGGCCATAGTCCCGCGTTGGTGGTGCGCACGACAGAGACACAACAAGGGTGGCCGCCTACAATCATGTCGCCGCGCCTCGCCCGGCGACATAGTCGTGGAGGCATTTTGCAGTCCTCCCGATCAGTAGCTCGGAGAACCCCGCGGAGGAGACGACGCACACATGATGCTTGCGGCGATCCTGAGTGACGATCTCAAGTAATTTGTCGCTGAACTGAATCTTCATGTTCGTGACAACCTGGCTGGTGAGGTCGCCGTGAACGAGGAGAGAGATCTGGCCCGTCAGGTCGTTCTTGAGCCTTGCACCCTTGGTCTCGATGATCTTAGCCAGATTTTCCCTTTTGATGTGGACCCCTCCAACTACAACCTTGCCCGACATGGTCACTGTTTGTCCGCGAAGAGTGGTCACGAGTCCGTTGCACGGACCTGAAGACTTGTACACGTTTACCTCCTGCTCGAATGTGACTAGGCCGCGATGCCGTTTTGCTTGTCCTGGCAGTCCCAGAAGTCGTCTTCATAAAGGGAATGCGTCCACAAGCGAAGGCGATGTTTTGCAGACTGCTGCGCTATGCGATTTCCCGGATACCCTTTGCCATCTGACCAAGCGGCCAGTTCCAGATGCGTTGTAGTCTTTACAGCATCTTGCACCGCCGGGAAGCAGTCGCTGTCGCCCGAGAAGAGAATCAGGGTGTCATACCGATGCGATTCTGCCGTCCTCACGAGGTCCAGACTCAAGCGAACATCGACGCCGGCTTCCTTGGGGGTAACGCGATAGCTCGCATAGTGGAGAGGCAGATACGTCGCGTGGATTAAGTCATCATTGCCCCAGCGCCGCTGCTCGTCGCGGAAGATCTTCGTAGCCTCTGGATCCAGGAATCGTTCTGGACTTCCTCGGTAGAGAAAAACCGCCGCCAACTCGCACTCTTGCGTGCGTTTGGAGATGATGGCTTCGGCGATCCTGCGGGGGGAAACATGTGTGGTCCACTTCTGGAAATCCCTGGCGAAGAGTTCATGTCCCACAAGGTGAACGTTCGAATAATCGAGGAAGACTGCGATTCTTTCCATAGTATTTATCTCCTTTAACAGGTGAAGCCGCCACGATTACGTGACGGCAATTAGATCTATGACTTTTTTCTAATGAGATTCGAATCCAATTTCAAACTACAACATGATCGGTGGAACTCAATCCGGGGCTTATACCGAATAGTTATTTCCCCAGATACAAAAGAAGCCCTACACCTTGAAGGTGCAGGGAGTCCGGTTGACTTCATTATGGAGCGCACTTGGCAGATTGTCAAATTTTGCGACGAGGCTAGTTATAGGCCTGAGAGAAGACCTGCCGCCTGGGCCAGCCGCGGGACGTCTGAACGTCTTGGTTCAGGACTGAGTCTCCCAGCTAGTCTGATCAAGGGATCTGGAGAGCTGCCTCTGTTCGAGACTCACTGCATCAGAGATGAGGGGATCATGGCAACATTTTTCGGACGATACTCGGAGTCGGAACTCCGAACGGCCAAGTCGAGAGCCATCGACGAAGCGGTTGACTTAGGTCGTACCGGTCTGAGACGAAAGTACGGTTTTGGCTCCGCCAAGAAGTTCGTCGCAGTCGCCGCCGGGCACCATTTCGACAGCAAGGCTTTGTCGGCTGCCGTGGCTGCACATCTCAAACCGCCGCTTGCACTTACGTCTGATAGTTCATCAGGCGGCGTGGCCACGACCCGGGTACTTGATGGTTGTGGCATCCCTTGGATCGATACCGACCATCTGAAAAACCATGAGGATGGCCACGTCAACCCGGACTCCGCGGGCGCGGTCTCACGGAGTCACTGGTGGGTCAGCCAGGGAGAAAACTACTCGACCGTCATCGAACAAGGCTCACTTTGGGCTCCGCACCTGCGCGTCGACGGGAAGCCCGGACACGAAGACTGGCAGGCGTTACACCGTATGCTGCCTGGTGACGTGGTCTTTCACTACGCCGCTCAGCAGTTCAAGGCTATTTCCCTGGTTGTAGCAGCGGGAGTGGAATCGGATCGTCCGCCGGGGTATGACGGATATCCTCATGGCACGCTGGTACTTGTTGAGCCTTGCATCGTTGATATGGAAGTGCGTCTCGACGTCCTCAAGACGGCTTTTCCACCGGGTGTTGGCCCCATGAACAGGACCGGGAACCCTGGCAGGGTCTATATAGCCCCAATCCCGCGCACCATAGGCGAGCCATTGCAAACTATCTCAGTGCCGGATCACTGCCGAGGCAGTCCCTCACACGAGTGGCTGGGCCCGAGTGTGAGCGAAATACCGGCCCGCAACTAGAGTTAGCGAGCACTGACATCGCGGGGTCGATGTTTCGACGCGCGGAACAGCGCTACCTCAGGCAGGCCCTGCTCGCCCGCTATGGCAATCAATGCGCTATCTGCGGACGGCATCTCCCCAAGAACCTGCTAATCGCCGCGCACATCAAGCTTCGTTCCGAGTCGAGCGAAGCAGATCGGCTCAATTTTGATGCGGCGGCCATGCTCGCCTGTTCCTTGGGGTGTGATGCACTGTTCGAACGGGGGTATCTCACTGTCGACGATGGCGGCCTCGTTCGGACTACTCCGACGGATGACCCCGAGTTGCTGCACGTGCTGGACCAGCTTCGGGGTTCCCGCTGTCTGGCATTTTCAGAGGCAACTCAGGAAAATTTTGAGTTTCATCGTCAAAGCCATAACAACGACACCATATCGGGACGGTAATCCGCCTGCATCGCGCTTGAGGGGTGCACCAAGAAGGCCGACCCAATGTTCGGGCCCGCCTAAGGGGCGAGCATCGACTATTGCGCCACGGCAGCAGCTGTGGCGTAGACATCCGCCGGCATCGCCCGGTGGAGTTTCCAGGTGATTGCGATCGGTTTCTCGCCAGCGTGCTGCACGTAGTCAACCTGCCCCAGGCAGGTGTAAGGAACAGTCAACCCGGTCTCGTCGTCCGCGGTGTCCCTCGTGAAGAGTAAAATCTTCGAACCATGGGGAGCCCGATCGAGATAGCGGCGTCCCGTCGGGCTCGTCGGTGACGTCGCATTCTGCGACTCCCAGTGGAATAGCTCCGGGCTGATGGCGTAGTCCTTGTACATCGTGGTTGCGGAGTGCTTCTTGTCGTCCTTGTTGAGTGTGACAAAGAAGGCGTCTGTGGCAGTCGCCGGACACCACGCAACGCCCTCGCGGTGCTGGACGTTCTTACCCTGCTCCAGCGAACCGTACTGCAGCGCCGCCAGCACCTCCTCGCGCCGGTATGTGGCGTGCGAAAGCAGCGGAATGTACTGCAATCCCACACCGAGGCTCTTGGCTGCGTGCTTAGACGTAGCCACTCCCAGCTTCACGACCTGGCGAATCTCGCGGCACACAAACTGGTAGCCGCGCAGGTGGTCCAGTCCGTCGTCGTACGTGGTGAATCCGCCGCCGTCATCCCACAGCGTGTAAAAAAGCATGCGTGCGAAGGCCTGCTCGCGCATGCCCAGCTCCGCGTAGCGGGGCGCGTCGGGAGCAACCAGCATCGAATAGGCGGCGGCACGTTCCGGATCGTCAACGTGGATAAGTGCGGCCATGCGGCCGAACAGCTTCTTTTCCTCCGCGTCCGACATCTCCTCAATTTTCCCGCGGAGCACGGTCTCCAGGGGCGAGAACCCCTCGATCAGCCCTGCCTGGCGGAGGTAACCGGTCCACGAGTCCCTGGTGGAACGGTAGATCGTCTTCACGTCGTTCCCCGACCGCTCCAGATAGGCCTCCAACTCGGTCTCGGCGTATGATGCGATGTCCCGGACCAGCTGTGCCCGGTTGAACCGCAGCTGTGCCTTGATGTTGTCCAGCACTACCTTTTGCGCCACCCGGTCCAACACGATCTGTGAGCCGGACGGCAGGTATGGAAACTCGTCCTCGACAGCCTTCTCCAGCTCCTTGCGCCCGTAGCCGGTCAGTGCCCGGTAGCGCAGATCAAAGCGGAACTCACGGCGCTGCTGGCCGATGAAGTCCAGGACCGTCAGGACCGCCTTGCCCTCGGCACGGCGCAGCCCGCGTCCCAGCTGCTGGAGGAAGACCGTGGCGCTCTGCGTGGGCCGGAGCAACAGGATGGTGTCAACCTGCGGCAGGTCCAGCCCTTCGTTGAAAAGGTCGACGGCGAAGATGCAGTTGATCTCCCGCTTGCCCAGGCGCCGCAGGGCTTCCTCGCGATCAGCATTGTCAGTGGTGCCGTCAACGGCGACGGAGGCGATGCCGGCCCGGTTGAACACCTCTGCCATGTAGCGGGCGTGCTGCACAGAGACGCAGAAGCCAATGGCCCGCATCTGGTCGGTGCTGGTGACCTTGTCCCTGAGTTCGCGGATCACCTTGGAGGCGCGGGCGTCGTTTCCGGTGTAGACGTTGCTGAGCTGGGCGGCGTCGTAATTGCCGCGTTTCCATTCCAACTGGCTCAGGTCCACGTCGTCCGAGACGCCAAAGTAGTGGAACGGCACCAGCAGGTCAGCATCCAGAGCGTCCCACAGCCGCAGTTCGCTGGCGGTCCTACCGTCGAAGAACTGCTTGGCGACGTCTACGCCGTCGCCGCGCTCAGGCGTGGCAGTGAGCCCGAGGAGTTGCTGCGGCTTGAGGTGGTTGAGCAGGCGGCGGTAGGTGGGGGCCATAGCGTGGTGGAACTCATCGATGACGACGACGTCGAAGAAGTCCGGTTCCAGCTGCTCGATGCCAAGGGAGGACAGCGACTGGACGGACGCGAAGATGTGCTTCCACTCTTGCGGCTTGTGCTCCCCCACGTAGAGTTCACCGAAGGCGCCGTCCTGCATGACATCGCGGTAGGTGCGCATCGCTTGTTTCAGGATTTCCTGTCGGTGGGCGACGAAGAGCAGCTTCAGATCGCGGCCGGCAGCCTCACACAGCCGCTTGTAATCCAGGGCCGCGATAACTGTCTTGCCGGTTCCGGTGGCTGCGACCAGTAGGTTGTGGTTGAAACCCTTGATGCGCTCCGCTTCCAGGTCCTCCAGCATCTCCTCCTGGTGGAGGAACGGCTGAACTTCAAGACCGGTGGCGGCATCAGACGCCGCAGTGCGCCGCCCCCCGTTGCGTTCCAGTGCGGCGTCTAGTTTTTCGCCGTCACGTTCCGGATCGTAGCTTTGGAAGGCTCGCTGCTCCCAATAGCTGTCGAAGGTAACCTCGAACTTCTGCAGGAGGGCGGGCGTAGCTACCGCGCTGAGCCGGACGTTCCATTCAAGCCCATCGAGAAGGGCGGCTTGGCTTAGATTGGAGCTGCCGACGTAGGCGGTGTCGAAACCGGTGTTGCGGCGGAACAGCCAGGCTTTGGCATGCAGTCGGGTTGCCTGTGTTTCGTAATTGATCTTCACCTCGGCGCCATAGCGGGTGACGAGCTCGTCTATTGCCCGGCGTTCAGTGGCGCCCATGTAGGTGGTGGTTAGGACTCTCAGTCGGGCTCCCCGCTCCTTGAGCTGCTCTAGGGCTGGCTCGAGCAGGCGGAGGCCCGTCCATCGGACAAAGGCGCAGAGCAAATCGACAGTGTTGGCAGACTCAATCTCGGCCCGGAGCTCCGCGGCGAGGTTTGGTTCGTCCCTGCTGTTGGTGAGGAGTGCCGAATCACTGAGCTTGGTGGTGGGACGTCGGAGTTGGCGGCGTTTGAGAGCGTCCGGGCGGTGGAGTGAGCGGAGCTGGGTTGGTCCATCGGCGATTGGGTCAACACCGTCCAGTTCCTGGAGAAGCTTATTTGCCAAGGCCACACGGTCGGCTGGTTTGGCTGCCGCCAATGCTCGCCGGACAACATCCGCAACGTGGCGGGAGAGGATCTCCGCGGAGTCTTCATCGTCGATGTCCGCGAAGACTGGCTGCAGTTCTTGCTCTTGGCTCAGATGGTCACCGAGGACATTCGTGTTCAGAAGTTCGTACAATCCCTCGGGCAGCTGCTCCGCTGCCACTCCCCCAAAGAAATTAGTCACTGCGCCAGGCTACTAGCGATCACCGACAACACGCGGCAATCCGTATGTCAGCTCGCCCGCGATCTCGCTAGGCGAGCTGACACACTTAATCCACGGCAATCAATCTCAGAGGGCCATAGCCTCGCGTTCGACTGCGGAAACGAGGACAGGGAGTGCACGCCTATCGAACTCAAAGTGATCGCTCATTGAGAGTCGGTAGCCGGGTAGCGCCAGTTTTGCCTCGTCAATGGCGGTTTCCCTCCGTGCATCTTTGATGCCGGCTGCGCCCCGGAACCACAGAGGATGCCCCACGAGAACGCCCACTTTCTCATCAGGGATGAGTACGACCGGAACGTTCAAGGATCCCACCGGAACGACCTCGCAACCGGGATCGATCGACTGCGCCGCAGACTGAACCTCCGGCCTGCGTGCGAACCATCTAGCGAGTTTCAGTTCATCACCCGCACATAGATCGAGCATGTCTAGCGCCAACCGCCAGTCGAGAACGCCGTGGAGGCGTTGGTTGTCCCACGACCTCAGGCAGTCTGGGCAGGACGTAGAACACCGCGCGTGGTCATGGGCCTCGAACAGGAGCCGCAATGATTCACGAGTAGAGCGTAAAAGGGCTTGGAAATTCTCTGGTTTTGCTATCTCCACAGCGTAGCCGGCCCCGTTATCCAGGCTATCGGCCAAGAACACGCGCGCGGTCGGCTCGCCAGCAGTCGTAAGGTGCTGAAGGCCTGTCTGCATTTCCTGTGGATCAATGTCCAGCTGCGCCTTCACCCCCGCGCGCATCACCTCCGCGAGCGACCAAAGGGCAGACATTCCTGCTGGGAGTATGCCCGACGAGGTGGGAAGGCCGCCTGTTGGCGTCTTCAGTCTCGTAAACGCGACAGTCACCGCATCGGTCGTGCGAATTTCCCCAATAGCGCTCTTTCCTATGTCGATCCCCGTCGTTGGCATGTCTTTCCAGCCACGAAGATAGATCGACTTGTCGACGGCCACGACGGACCCGTCGCCCTGTCGCTTCAGGTCAAAAAGTCGTCCTCGATTGTCGTTGTATTGCAGTAACTTGCCCTGCTCATACAGGCGGACGTCCACGCCGAGCACTTCGTCCCGGGCCGTTTCCTTCTGTGCGGAAACGAACGTTGGAAGGCTCTTGGTCTGTGCCCGCGAGCCGTCGATACGGTAGGGACGCGCCTTGTAGGTCGTTCTGAAGCCTCGAGGCTCAAACATCGAGAACCGGACGACTTCGGAGCCGCAATTCTCGCACGCGTCACCGACTTTCCTGTCGATAGAAGTCGTTCCGCATTCAGGACAGGTGACGACGTCGTGGGCAGTTCCCAAGGGGTCTGCTGGCGCCCAAGACTTGCCGGTCTTTTCATAGTGAGCAAATCCCGCTGCCGTGTGCACGAGACCGTCCCTGACGACTTCCGCGCCCGGTGCGTAGTTCGTAACCGCCATCGCCAGAGGACGGTCCGCAACAACTTTGTCATCCAGAGCACGGCCCATGACTTCACCGTGGTACAAATTACGCACTCTGGTGGGAAACCCGAACAGGGGAAGCAGCCCGCCCAGCGCCAAGACAAGGCTCAGTTCATCCTCGCTTCGTTCCGGCGACGCTATGATGTGATCGACTTCCGCGACTAGCTCGGCGCGCGCCCAGCGCTCGATCTCCAAGACTTGCGCGTCGCTGAGTCGCGTGTAGCGGCTCAGCTGCCGGACTACCTCGCCCACGCCAGGGTTCGTCCTCAACCACTCAGCGACGGCGCCCCTGAAGTCTGGCCAAGATTCGACCTTTCCGAAGGATCCGTGCAGACTGTCCGCAGTCCATTCCGGCTTTCCCGGCAACGATGAGAAGGCCCGCTTCAGCAGCTCGGAGGCAGCGACGCGATGCACTATGCGGGGACGTCCCAGGTCCAGGAACGGCTGTGGTGGAAGATCGCCCGTCATACGGTATGCGTTGTTGAAGTAGTACTCATCGTGCGCTGAGTCGCGGCACGATGTGATCGCGAATGAGAAAGCTTGGCCCGCGCGGCCGGCCCGGCCGACTCGCTGCTGGTAGTTGAACCGCTGGGGCGGCATATTAGCCATCAGAGTTGCGTTGAGAGCACCGATGTCAACGCCGACCTCCATCGTCGTAGTCACACTCAGAACGTCCAGCTGGCAAGTGCGCCGGTTCTCTTTGGGAGACGGCAGCTGAATGCCCTTGAACCAGCGCTGCCGCTTGCGCTGTTCGCTGGCCGGTTTGGTCTGCGCGGTCAGCTCGGCTACTGCTATTCGTCTCAGGTCCTGGTTAGCGAGCCAGCCGTAGTAGTCTCCAGCATGTGCCGCTTGTTCGCGCTGTGACAGTGATGTGGAGTCACAGCCTTTGTTGGCACACACGCCCGCCGAGCCGTGTAGATGGACAAAGCCGCAGCGGTCGCAAGTCCACTGTCGGGTCGACGGAGGGGCAAAGCGGATGTGGTTTGTCGACCCGTGTATTTTCAGGATCCAGCCGTCGTGTGTCAGCCCCAGGCTCTTAATCACGCCGTACGCCCAGGCCTCGAGCGTCCCCAAATCTACGCCGTGCAGGACCGAGACGCGTTTGAGGTAGTCCCTCACGGCGGTCGGAGTTTTTATCCCGTCCGACCTGGCTGCGAAAGATCCTTCATAGTTGAGGTCCAATCCCAATAGGCGCACGCAGCTAGCGGCAACTTCGCTGGCCAGGTGGTCGGCTAAGCCGGATCCTGACCCTGACACTTCTGCGCGGATCCAGGCAAGCCCCGTCGATTCGACGTCGCGCCGGCCGGAGTCGAAGACTTGTCGTGCCAGCTCCATGTCCAGCATGTTTCCGAGCTTCTCTTGGGCGACAGCTGAGGAGGCTGCATCGGCCTTGGTCCAGAGTCCCGGCTCCGGTGGCGCATAGAACGTGTACCAAGGCACCCTGTCGAACTTCTGCGCATAGGGCGAGGGACCACCCGGGCTAATCCCCAAGTCGACCATTTGAGTCTCGATCCGAGAACGGAGGTCCGTCCAGGCAATGGACTCCGAACCCGAAGCGTTCAGCTCCGACAGCAATTCGACGTCGGCCGGTGTAGCGACGCCGGCTGTCTGACGCATGAGAGCCATAAGTGCGTCGGGATTGGTTTGCAGTATGTGTTGGGCCTGGGCGAGCTCTGCAGGCTTCAGACTTGACGGGTTCGAGGTGAAGCGACGAAGAATATCCAAAATATCTGTGTCCGCCGCGTCGGAAAGGCCTCTTCGGAGCATTTGCACCAGGATGTCGCTGTACTGCCGCGTTGCCAACGAGGCCGCCGTACGCGCGGCGGAATCGCGATTGTCCGTGAATACTATGGTTCGGTAGTCTTCCGGACGCTCACCGAGCGTTCGGGGGAGCTGACGGAGGTATACGGAAGTGGTCTGAGCCGGCGATGTAGCGTGGCCCTGAAGAGGCGATGCGACTTGCCCCTGGACAAATTCCGCCGTCTGTCGGCCCTGTTGTCCGCATTGAGGGCACCTGCCGGGGATGGCGGGCGCCGCGGTGGCGTCGCCCTTGCCGCTGATCTGAAGCACCCAGCCGTTTGCACCTTCGGGAGCGCCAACTTGAACGTGTCCACTAGCATCAAGACTTGCTCGGACCCAGGCAACGTCGAATTTTTGACTCGACCACTTGCTACCTGCGCCAACCGGCGATTGATCGCCGGAGGCTGGCCAAAACCACCGATACATTTCCCGGCTGCGACGCGTCACCAATCCGGGGGCGTCCGACAGGATACCGGCCGGCGTCGCACTCAGGCTCTCTGTTTCGTCGCTAAACCGCAAGACATAGCCGCCAAGACTCGTGTCCCCGCACTCGCCACAGAGAATTAGCTCCAGGACTCGGCTGCCACAGTCGTCGCAGACCGAGAGGGGTTGCCCAAACAGTTTGCCAACGTTGCGGTGTCGGTCTCGCCGCTCCGGGGTCACACCCGAACACACGGCGCTGCTGCACGCCCACAATCCGGATAGGACGCGGGCAAAAATGTGACCGCGCAGAGGGACCCCGACTTGTTCGCCCAATGCAACGGCTTGGAATGTCACTTTAAGTGCACTCAATTCGGGGTCGTCGACGCCGAACAATCGTTGAGAAATGGTCCGAAGGAACTGCGCCCTGTGCCTGCCGTCCTCCAACTCAAAACAGGCCGCCGCGATGGCCTCCGACAGTTCCGCCGATCGAGACACCAGGGTCCCCGCAGCGTGCTCCGCCAGCACTTGATCGCGACTAATTGGCAGCATGCTAACGATTTCACGGGCCTGGCCTGCAGTGACAACAAAGCTGCCCTTCGTAGCTCCGAAGAACTCCTCCAGGAAGCTCAAGCCGTCATCATCGTCATTCAGCGAAGCGCTGGCTGCAATGATGCGCAGCTGTGGGCTATCTGGCTCCAGTCCGAGCCGATTCATAAGCCTTCTTAACAGGAGTGCCACTTCGCTACCGGCGGATCCACGGTAGGAGTGGAGTTCGTCCACTGCCAATGTGAATACGTGATCCGGCGATGCGGCGAGCCATTCGCGCGTTTGCTGAAAGAGCGGCTCTTCGAAGTCCCTCATTAGGATGGCGTTGATCATTGCGAAGTTTGAGACCATGACGTCGGGAGGGTCCTGAACCATGTCCCAACGCGTTACCATCTCGTGAATCCTTGGGTCCGTGAACAGAGACAGGTCACCTTCCTCAACGGTCCCTGCAGCGACAAGGCTCTCGTACTCGTCGGACATCTCGCGAAGTTCCTCGATTACCCGGGAGACAGTCACCGATTTTGCTGACGGCTTCGGGAGCGCGTTATTTCCGGGCGTTGCACCCGTGTATCTACCGAACCAGAGCCGCGCTTCGGGTCGGCTCTCGGAAATCCTTCGGAAGGCCAGACGGAGGCGGGTTAGCTGGTCCTCCACGAGGGCGTTCGTGGGATAGAGGATCATCGCCCGGACTGCTGCCTTGCGCTTTTCGTTCTTCCGCATTGGACTGAACGATTCTCCGGTCCACCAGGTATTGACAGGACCTGGCCGGCTCCATGCCTCCGATTCCTCCACCAGCCGGAGCAGGATCGGCAGCAGGATCGCTTCAGTCTTTCCGGATCCAGTCCCCGAGGTAAGGACCACGTTATGCTTTCCCGCCGCGCCTGCACCTCTGTTCGTTAGGATGCTTGTAGCTTGGTGGCGGCGGATGCCAATGCGTTCACCAGGTTTCACATATTGCCGAAAAAAGGCGTCCCCAACGATACGCGCTACCGGTTCCGAATAGCCTGCCGATGTGGCGATGTCCACAAGGTCGTCGGTGGTGGGATAGGGAATGACAGGTTCGAGCATGGGTTCTTGGAAGACTTGTCCTGGCGCACTAAGAAGGTCATCGCGGTCAGCGGCAAGGCCCGGGGATCGGAGGCGATAATTGGTGGAGAAATACCGTGAAAACGCTTCTTTCAGGTCGTTGCTGACACTTATGGGATTCGGGTATTGGTTCATGAGGTGAGCTTTCCAATGATCGCTTCAGCAGCGGCGGCCGGGACGTTGAAATAGTTTACGGAGCGGTCTGGTCGCCGCATTTCGGGTAAATCGCCGTCGCCCATGACCGCCGCGCGGCTGAACATCCCAGGAAGCTCGGCCCCAACTGGGACCGATATCGTCGCTTCGACGGGATCGTAAGCGATCAGTGGACGTTTGGCTTCGAGGGCAGCAAGGTGTTTGCCTAGCTGCACGGTCACGATGGCTGCCATCCCATCAAGCACGTCTTGGGCATTCCGATAATAGTAATTCGAGCTAAAGCTGTGAGATACACGGTAGAGGCCGGGGAGTTGCGAGGCCTCAATTTCCATCCAGGCGCCGGAGCCAGGGTCGAAATAGTCATAACTACTGGCGAAAGGCATATCGCGCCGAATCAAGCCAGCCGCAACGGACGAAAGGGTCGGTAGTGCCAGGGCAAGAGAATGTGACGCGTGCGGCACCAAATCGAAGTCAAACTTCTTAGCAATTTCGACCAGGTCTTGGGCTGCAAGGTCGGCTATCCTCCGTTGGCTCTGGTGATGCGGCGCATTGATGGTCACCGTTGCGCCCAAATCTTCCAGAGCCTCGATAACGTCGTTATCTAATTGCCTGGGCCAGTAGCCGGTGAGCAGCCAGGTTCCATCTGATAATTCGCCCATACACGTTGCTGCTGCTTCCCAGTTGGTGACTTCAAGTGCAGCATTTCTTTCTAACTCGATAATGCCCAAAGCCTCGAGGTCGAGTAGGAGCTGATTCTCGAAGATCGCGGAGTCTTCGAGCTGGCGCGCGAGAGTCGAGAATTCGTGGCGGGATCCGGCGCCCAGATAGAACAGCGCATCGATTAGCGCCGTCCACGGCGCAGAAGCGGCCCCGAGCGCAGGAAGAGCCCTTCTTGTGCGCGGGATAGCCGGGTCTCGGCTGGCCTGGCTCTTAAGTATCCGGGTTGGATGGCGTTTACTCATCCCACACTGCGCACAGACACCGTACATCCATCGCGATTTTGGCCACTTCCCGTCGAAGAGTGGAAGATTCCAGCGGTGGCGCCCCGTCACGATGCACGAATCTGCCGGCGGGCCCGCCACGAGCAAAGGCGGAACCTTCGGATGAACTCTCCCTTGGCTGTTCCAATCGGGACGGGTGGCTACTCTGCGAGGAGTGTAACTAACTTCGGGCGCCGAGACTGCGACTCCGTCGACCCCGGGCGTTGCCGCATCTTCGCTAGGGACGCTTTGAATTAGCCACAATGGGTCTTTCAAATCGTGGCATAAGGACCTGAAACGCTGGGAGCTGTCCGGGCTTGGCACCCATGAGCTTCTGCGTTTCACAGCAATCGTCTGTATGGTGGTTTTACCTCGCCGGAGGGAAAGCGTAAAGTCGTCAGCTCCTCCCGGGACCGCGTCCAGGTTCACCACTGCGGGAACGGAGAGTCTACTCCTGACAACGGTCTCTTCGATTTGTAGGGTCTCTGCGTTGCGAGTCAGAATGACCAGATCAACGGGTTCGTCCGTCTCGGAAGCGACGATCACCTGGATAGGGCTCAATGCGCTCCACCGTTGCATCCGTCCCGGAAGCTTGAGGCCGCCCGAGATAGTCATCTGAGTGGAGAGCCTCGGTTCAAACGCGGAGAGATCAGTCCCTGTTACGAGAGCCGAGTCCGGTGCCCGCAAGAGCATGACGTCCTTGAAAACAGTCCAGCCGAACGGTACACCGTCTGTGCCACCCGGAACTGTGGCAAAACCCGGCTGGGCTGCGTCGGCAAGGATCTTGAAAACCGCGGCTATCAGCTGAGGCTCGTCCCGAACAAGGAGGCGCGAAGGAACGGCTGCGTTGATCCGGTCCGATTCAACGTAGGCCGCTGAAAAGGCATCCCGCATCAAGATGACCACCTTCTTGGGGACGCGCTGAAGTTGAACGCCCGAATGCAGCTGGATCTGCAGGTCGCCGCTTATGGCGGAGCCAACGTCCACGCCGACAGCTCGGAAGTCAAACCCAGCAGCGCCCACGCCGATGAGATCTAGGGGGAACTCGCGGGCCTCTGCATTAAGTCCTTCTATTCGGCAGATGTCCCCCGGGAACACGTTCGATCCTGCCAAGAGTCCAAACCGCATTTCCGACCGGAGCATGACTCTGGCGTCCCTCACTGTCAGGAGGGCCCGTTGATTTTTTTGCCCGAGAATGTTCCGGCCGCTTCCGCCGTTCGCGACACCATCCCACGCAGCCAGCTCCGCTAGCGCAATTTCGACTATCCGGTTCTGCAGCTCGTTGGAAGCCCACATCTTTCGAAGTGCCGCGTTGGCTGAAGTTCGAGCCGATGCAATCCAGACGTCGATGGCGCCGTGCATGTCGATGTGCGACACGACTGTTCCCGGGGTGAACCCCTGTTCTTCGAACATCTTCTTTAGATTGCGTCGCTCACGCTCGCGAACCAGAGCTTGGGAAATCGGCAGGCCCACATAACGGTGCATAAGAGCGTAGGCGCTAGGCAATCCCCTCTGGCCATCCTGGTCCTCAAGCCACAGGGTTAGTGATTCCCAAAATGCCTCACTTGACTTTGTGAACGAGAGGCGAAATCTGCCGGATTCCACACGGGGTATCGCCAGGAGCCCTTCAAGGCTCGCATAATAGCTCGATTCCGCAGCACCCGTTTCAACGTTGGCCCCACCCATACGTTCGGCCGCCGATGAGAACAGGACCAAAAGTGCGATGTGAGGAGGTGGAGGCACTTCGGCTGCGGCGGCAAGTGCTTTGCGCCTGGCCTTGACCCACGACCTAGTCATTCGGTCGAAATCCGCGAACGATGCCTTGCCCGATTCCTTCCAACAGAGCTTGTCTCGGACAGTTTGGGCCAGAGATTCGTCGGCCTCGTCAAGGCCTACTCCGACATCACGACAGGCGCGAGCAAAGGCATCGTCGTCCTTGTCCAGATAGACGAGCTCACCGGCCTTGTCGTGACTGAAGAACGCAGTGGCTAATGCGGCGTTCCAGGCCTCATAGGTTGTGACTCCCGCTTTAGCGACATCTTTGTCGGCTACCTCTACCACTTCCATTACCCCCAAATAAAAAAGGAACCTTCTGCGCGCAAGATTAGACGGTGCCACTGACAATTCAAGACCAAGGCACGCGGAATGAGGGGAACCGAGGTGATTCACACCCAGCGACCTGTCAGCTCATGCGATTTTTTGGTTGCCGTCAAATTGGATGGGTCCGCGATTACGCAGCTTCTGTGGACGCCATCAGCGAACCTGGCGCGGTCGGGCGCAACTTCTGTTCTGCAAGCGTTCACTTTCGTGGGAGGCAAATCCGAGTCAAGGCAGGGCACTAGTTGTTGAAGCTGATAAACAGATTCAATGACCCAACCGCACGTTTTCATAGCCATGGCTGACATCCTCAACCTCCGATGCGACGCCTGGCTGCTTCCCACCGACTCCAGGGTCAGGATTGAGCAGCATTGGCTGAAGGCCCATCCACACCTGCGGACTATGGCGGTGGCGTCCGCCTCGGGAGAGTTCCGTGACGGAAGTGCACTGGCCGAGCCGATCCGTCCTTGGGACCCGGCGGAACCGCTGCCGATCATGACGGCCGTCCCGGACGACGGCAGGTGGAGCCGCGCCGTCGTCGCCGAACGCGTTGAAGCGTTCGTTCGGAGCGCTCTCACGGCGCTACCTGCGCCGCCAGATCACCGGCCCTACAGGCTCCTTGCCTTGCCCTTCTTCGGGACCGCCGGGGGCGGCGCCGGGAGCCACCTTGGCGCCGCCCTGCGCGCAATCCTGGATGCTTCCACCGAACTGGCGGCCCGCTTCGGCGTCGACCTCGTGCTGGTTCTGAGGGACAGGTCCGCGTTCTCACTGGCCCAGAAGCTGCGGCGGGAGGCAGCCGATGGCCCGTCCTGGCCATCCCTCGATGGCCGCCTCCAGGAGAAAGCGAAGTCGCTTGGCCAAATAGCAGGGGCCGGACACCTCGTGCCTTTCCTTGGTGCCGGCGTCAGCGTCAGCGCCGGCGCGCCAAACTGGAGCCAGCTTCTCGGGACCCTGCGGGCCGGTATCCACCTGAAGGAAACGGAGGCCGAGGCGTTTCAGGGGCTGGGCCTGCTTGACCAGGCCGGGGTGCTCGAGCAGCTCTATGCCGACCAGCACGGATCCAGAGCGGCTTTCGGTCAGGCGGTGGCGAAAGCGGTCGACCTGCCGAGGTATGGGTTGGCGCCTGCGCTCCTCGCCGCCTTGCCCTCGGCCGGGGCAATCACCCTAAACTATGACCGGCTTTTCGAAACAGCCTGCAACGACGCCCAGCGGCCGCGGACCGTAATACCTGAGAACATTCCCGCAGTCGGCAACAACTGGCTACTGAAACTTCACGGGTCAGTGAACCAGCCGGAGACCATCGTACTGACCCGTGACGACTACCTCGGCTACAACAGCAACCGCGACGCGCTGTCCGCGCTCGTCAAGGCGCACTTGCTGACCCATCACTTGCTGTTTGTCGGCTTCGGGCTCGCTGACGACCATTTCCATGAGATCGTCCACGACGTCCGGCGCGCACTCCCTGTCGACGCCTCCAAGAACCACCAGATGGGCACGGTGCTCTCGCTCTTTCAAGAACCACTCCAAAAGCTGGTCTGGGCAGGGAAACTGGACATCCTCCCCCTGGCTGGAGCGCCGGCGTCCGACGCCGGCCCGGCGGACGCCCGCACCGCCCTCCTGGCAGCTGGAAGGGATCTTGAGATATTTCTGGACATGATGGCCGCCTACGCGACGGACAACCATTCGTATCTGTTGGCCTCCGCTTATAACCAAGGACTTGCCGACGACGAACTCGACTTACGACAGCAACTTCTTGCCCTCGCCGGCCAAAAGCGATCAGCAGGGACAGCCGAAGTGTGGGGCGTGCTTGACAAGGCCCTCCGGGAATTGGGGCTGGAGGACCTGCCATAGGGCCGGCCCGGCCTCGGCGAAATTAGGATCCGCGGGTCATCTCAGTTCGACCGCACCCACAACCGCGACGGCCTCCCTCGCGTCCCATCGGACATCTGCCCCGTCCCCGACAGCTTGGGCTCCATAAACCGCCGGAACGTGTCGCGCATCAGCGGCGCGCCCGCCACCACCTCGTGCAGCTCCCGCAGATCCTTCAGCGTGAAAGGTTCATCTAACAGCGCCCCAGGATCCGGCGCCTCCGCGTAAGCGGCCCGAAGCCACTCCACCGCCTTCGCCACGATGTCCGCGTGCCCGTACGGCAGCCCGGCGATCAGCTCCCATTCCCCGTCCACGGAAGCCAGCCGAACGCCGTCGGACTTCAACGCCTCCTGCAATTCCGCGAGCGGGACTACGTCAACGTGGGCCACCGACAGCACCCACCCGCGGTCGTCCCGGCCAGGCTCGTCGAACACCTGCAGCTGCCGGGGCACCCGCCCGGAGATCCCCGCCTTTTCCCGCAGGCACCGCAGCACCGCGTCCGCCAGGGTCTCGCGTTCACGCAGGAACGTTCCCGGCAGTGCCCACTTTCCGTGCTGGTGGTCCTCCGCGCGGCGCACCAGCAGCACGCACACGTTCCCCTCCGCCACGGTCAGGACCGCGGTGTCCACCGCCACCGACGGCCGCGGATAGTCGAGCAGCGACGGGCCTGGAGTGTTTTTGGAATCCTTCACACAACCATTTATCGCAGTCTTGCGCTAAAGAAGCAACACGTGCATACTGAAATCAATTAGCGCAGAAATGCCATAAATCACCTGGAGGTCATCATGAAAGTCCCGCAGCTTCACGTCGGCGCCGGCACCAGCCTCGGCCCGCTCAGCATCTTCCCCGTCTGGACCTCCGCGCCGGGAAGCCTCGGCATCAGCACCGGCACCCACGCAGACGTCGCCGTGACCGAACTCGCCAGCGGCGCCCAGGTATCCCGTCTCACGGTCACCAACAACGGCCCGCACCCGGCACTGCTGCTGGAAGGCGAGCTGCTCGAAGGCGGCCAGCAGCACCGAACCTGCGCCCGCGACGTCGTCCTCGGCCCAGGCGAAACCCGCGACATCGACACCTTCTGCGTCGAGGCCGGCCGCTGGGAAGCCGGAGAGAGCAGCCATCGACGGCAGGCACGACGCGCTCCCCTGAACGTCTGGTCGGAGCTGGCCAACGGCCTGAACGGGCAACGCGGAGGAAACCGGCAGGACCGGATCTGGGAACGGGTCCGCCGCTTCGACGCCGCCCGGGGCACCTCCGCCACCAGTTCCCTCCTCCAGCACATGGACTGGTTCAAGGACGACAAGGAGGAACAGAACCGGTTCGGCACCGCGGACGCGCCCGCTCCGCTGGAGGGCCAGCGCGGCGTGGTGATCGGGCTGGGCCGGCAGCCGCTGCTCCTGGAGGTCTTCGGCACCCACACCCTCTTCCGCCGCCACTACCGGCAGCTGATCGAATCGGCGCTGCTGGACCTTGAGCTCCTGCCGCCCCAGGCGCTTGCATCCGGACCCATGCCGGGCCAGCGCGCCCGCGACTTCGCCGCGCAGGTCCAGGCGTTCGACTTCAGAACGTTCGACGGCGGCGGCGCGGCTGTGGAGGTACGGAACCACGGCTCCCTCCGGAGCCGCAACGTCTCCCGCGCCGCCGGACCGGTAACCGCCGCCGGCATCGCCGTCGCGCTCCCCCAGCGCCGGCCGCAGCTGGCCCACCTGACCGGCTGGAACACCCAACACCCGCTGATGGAGATGGCATGAAACTGAACCCCCTGCAGAATGACCGCGCGGCAGGCGTCCTCGTCGCTCTGGCCGCCGGCGACGCCCTCGGAGCCGGTTACGAGTTCGGCCCCCCGCTGCCGGACGGCGCCGAAGTCACCATGAAGGGCGGCGGACCGTTCGGGTTCGCGCCGGCCGAGTGGACCGACGACACGTCCATGGCCATCCCGATCGCCCAGGCGCTGCTGGAGTACGCGTCCGACGCCGGCCACTCCTCCCCCGCGGCGCTCACCATGGTGGTCCGTGCGTGGACTGCGTGGGCGGCCGAAGCGAAGGACGTTGGGGCTCAGACGAGCTCCGTCATTGCTGCCGCCCGTCGGCTGGCTGCTGCTGCTGGGCGCGAAGTCCAGGCCGCTGACTTCACCGCTGCGGCCGCTGACTTTCATGCCAGGACCGGCCGCAGCGCGGGCAACGGTTCTTTGATGCGCACTGCTCCCCTCGCCCTCGCCTACCTGGAGCGGGAGCCTTCCGAACTGATGGCTGGCGCCGGGGTGGTGAGCGCCCTGACCCACGCCGACCCTGATGCCCAGGAGGCGTGCGGGTTGTGGTGCGTGGCGATCCGTCACGCGGTTCTCACGGGTCAGCTCGATGTCCGGGTGGGTCTGCCGCTGCTGTCCGACGCGCGGGCTTCGGTTTGGCTGGGGCGGATCGAAACGGCCGAGCGGTCCCGGCCCCGCGATTTCACCCGCAACGGCTGGGTGGTGGAGGCGTTCCAGGGGGCATGGAGTGCCATCCACTTCGCGGGCCTTTCGGCGTCAGGGCCTGCCCACCTCCGGGCTTCCCTTGAGGAAGCGGTGCGGGGTGGACGCGATACCGATACGGTGGCCGCCATCGCCGGTGGCCTGCTGGGAGCGGCATACGGTTTCACCGGGGTACCGTTCGAGTGGCGGCAGCGCCTTCACGGCTGGCCGGGTTTGCGCGCCCGCGACCTGATGGTCCTGGGCATGGAGCTGGGCCGGGGCGAGGGCAGCCGGACCGCTTCCTGGCCGCGGGCTGAGCGTCAGGACTACAGCATGTGGGGCCGCACCGATGCGCTGGTCCGGCACCCGCACGACGACGGCGTGTGGCTGGGTGGGGTGGGTTCGCTTGGGCGGGTGGCTGAGCTGGGGATCGACGCGGTGGTGTCGCTCTGCCGGCTGGGCACGCTGGATGTCCCGGGCATATCTCCTGAAGACCACGCGACTTTTTGGGTCGTCGACTCTCTTGTTGAGGACGACAACGCGCATGCGGCCTTTGTCCTTCAGGAGGCGGGCGGCGGCCGTCGAACGCTACCGGGCGGAGGGCAAGACAGTGCTGCTGCACTGTGTCCGGGCAGAATCCCGGACGCCTACTGTGGCTGCTTTGTATGGTGCCCGTGTTGCTGGAATTTCTCCGCTGAAGGCTCTGGAGGATGTGCGGGGGGCACTGCCCAACGCACGGCCAAATCCTCTATTCATGCGGGTGCTGGCAGAGGCCGAAACCAGCACCGGCCGGTGACCGGGGGTGCCACGCGCGCAGGTGCCCAATAATGTCCGAGGCTGCTGATAGGAATATGACCATGACAACAACTCCTGAACTCAGCCGGGAGCAGCGCGATGCTGCAATGGTTGAGCGCTACGCCGATGGTGAGACGCTGGACGCCATCGGCCAGAGCTTCGGCATTACCCGTGAGCGGGTCCGGCAGATCATTGCCAAAGTGGGCGGAACCAATGCGGAGGAATCCCGCAAGAACCGGATTGCCGCAAGGGAGTCAGCCACGAAGGCTGCGCATGAAGGCTTCCTTGCAGAGTATGGCGATCTTGCCCGCCAGATGGCCAAGCGTGGCGTAACCCGACCGGACGCTGTGCTGAAGCTGCAGGCCCTGTACCCGGCGATCGACGTCGACCTGGCCGAAGAGGCACTCAAAGCATCGTCTATCGTTTTTTCCAAAGTACATGTAGACGACATCTTCTCTAAGGAGGCATTGGCTGCGGGGATCTGGTTCCTGCTGGGTTCCAACTTGCGCCTCGCACCGGATGGTGAGTGGGCGGCAGTGAACCTGGAACTGTCCCTCATGAGCGAGGTCCGGGCGGCCTTGGAATCCGCTGAAGTTTCGCCGGACGACGTGGCAACCATTTTGGGCGTCGTCGGTGCCGCCCAGAAGCACCTGTCGGAGAACCCGAGTGCCAGTATCACCGGGGCGCGCTACCAAGAGCTCCGCGACGAGCTTGTAGTCGCCTTGGGCCTCGTGTCCCGTCAGGGAGCATTTCCTTGGCCGCCCACCCGGCAGACCGTGATGAAGCGATTTGGCGGCTGGAACGAGGCCCTGGAGGCCATGGGCATCGGGACCACGAAGCAGGGCCGATCAAAGGGACTGCTGAAGTTCACCCGCGAAGACTACGACGACGCGGTGAGTGATTTCTGCTTCCATCCCGCAGCCGCGGAAACGAATGCGACGTATGCAGGCTACGACGAGTGGGTGAAGCAGGAATTAGCCGCTGGCCGTTCCCGGCCCTCCGGGGCGTCAGTCAGAAACATCTACGGCACTTGGGCGGATGCGATCCGTTCGGTGAAGGGGTAGGCGAGAAGAATTGGGGGAATTTGTCAGCAAGGAACAGCACCATGTGGGCATTCGTGTGCCGTCAGACTGGATCATCGAGTCTGACTTTATGGACTCGTACAGGAAGGGTGATCCGCTCCGTGCGATCGCCAAAGCGGCGGATCGCGACCTTGAAGAGGTCTGCCTCCTGATCATCGCAGAAAGCAGCCCAAGCGATGAGTTGGAGCGCTCACGCGCGGTTCGGCGGCGCGCATCGGCAACCAACGAGGTGCTGCTCGCCAATGAGGAAATGATTGAGCGGCTTCACGCCTCGGGAATTGATCGCGATGAGATACCTAAAGTTCTAAAAGCACTGGGTATCTCAGTCGACATCCCGACCGCCGCGGAGCTGCTGCACATCCGGGGTATTCCCGGGGGTCAAACAGTCGAGGACATCCCGACACGACGAATCGGTGACAAGTTAAGCCTGCTGTATATCGCGGGAGTCCACCATAAAATAGAACCGGACTACCAATTGGCCTTGGGAAAGATGTCCCTCACCGCGGTGTCGGAGCTCCGCGACACTCTGAATTCCCGATTACCATATCGGCGCATGGCAGAGATTCTAGCCGTCATCGAAACGACAGCTCTTGCCATCCGAGCTAGAACCATCACGACCATTTCTCACGAGGACTACGAGAGCGCCATGCAGGCAGTGTCGAGGCGCCTTGGTTCAATTACGAACGACCCGGATGGTCCCTGGCCCGTTCCGGGACGAACCTTGCGTGCACGCTACGGTCACGGGTCCTGGGAAAGTTTGCTTAACTCGGTGGGTCTGCGAGTTCTGTCCAGTGACCACCGCTTCACCGAGCTGGACTACTTGGACGTCCTCGACCGTTCCACCGAGGAATGCATGCAATTCGGGAATCCCATGGACATAGAGTTTTACGACCAGTGGGTCATCGCGGCCGCCGCCGTGAGAGAAGAACATCCTTCAGCCGTAGAGCTCATCCGTCGCTACGGTAGCTGGGAAGCCGCCATCGAAGTCATACTCCCCCAAGAAGAAGAAGCCGACGAAGAGCCGGACACCCACGAGTTTTACTGGGGCTTTCCATTTGGATTTGAGGATGAAAGCCTGGCCATCAATGAAGCGAAATCCCAACGTGAGGCTGAGGAGTGGCACCAAGCAGGCGAACTCATCGGTCAACTCTTGGCAAAGATGCCGTGGAACAGCTTTCTGCGCGTCGAATACGACGGCAATGAGGAGGTCACAACTCGGCCCTATGCGCAGGCGACGCCCAGCGCGGACGGTGTGTGGTGCGAAATTGTGTCTGAGCAATACCTGCCGGCAGCTGAGTGGCCCATCAACAGGCGCTATTTTGCGAACAATGACTGGGCAGCGCCGGATGACGAGGCGCCTAACTGGTGGAAGGCGAGGGTGCCGTTGACCGACGCCGGTCATCAGGTTGTGCTTGGGCTCAGACTCGGTCGGGGTTGCCGGGACGCACACAGACTCCGCTGGAGCACAGGCGAGTTTCCCTCCGGCCCGGGCCCGGACGGCGGCGTGACGATAGACCGAGCGCTGGAGGGCGAAGTCCAAACGTTGCGGAATGCGAGCTGACCACCAAGAGGAACCTCCCGTCCCCGTCAGTGCCGTCCCTTAGACCCTTGTCGTCCCAAGAGGAATGGCGGGAAGCCTTGGTGCCGCGAAGTACAGTGGTGCCTGTTCCGAGCTGGCATCGGCAATTGAGCCAGGCAGCTGAAGCCGTGCGGCGCTACTCCATAGGGATTCGAATCCAGCAGAACCATTTTCATCACCGCTTGACGTACCAACAATCAGCGAGACATTGGTTTGATTGGCGGTCTTGGCAAGGAAATCGGTGAGGACTTTCACAGCTTCTGCTGACTCGGCAATTTGAAGTTGGTCTGCTGTGACTTTTGTCAGGGCATCAAGATCGTCAATGAAGACGGCAATAGGCCGCGCCAAATCCGCAGAAATCCGAAAGTCTCTTACATCTTTAGTACCAAGCCTTCGGCACGCATCGATGCGCGAAAAAACCTGATCACAAACGAGCCGCAGGAGTTCTCGCGCCTGCACGACTCCTGTGGACATAGTGCCTCGATGGTGACGCCAATTGGCACTGGAAGCGGAATCTGTGGCTGACGCGGCGACCCAAGCAAGTGCTCCAGATTCCTGCGCAGCCATCGCCATCTTTGCGATCACCCGCGATCTGTCCGAACACGAACCGCCGAGTACCACCAGGTTTTGTGCCCACGCTGTCGAGAAGCTGGCCCCTTCAATACCGATTGGCAGCTCCAAGAACGCATGCCCCGCGGAGCTGACATCGGGGCCTACAAGAGGGCTGAAGAACGTCGACGGAGACCCGACGGGCCCTTCATAGATGGCCTTGGCCGCAGGAATGACAGCATCCTGCAGGTCGCCGAGCAGATACTGAGCGGAATTCGTCTGGCCGCAGCTGCTGAACTGGATCCGGTGGGCAGCGTTCAAGCCACCCACCAGAAGCTTGGAGACGTCCAAGTCGCGACCGGCCAGCACCAAGGAAGCACCTCCTTGAGGCGGGGAAGTGATCAGACGGTTGAGCTTCTCCGCAAGTAGGGATGAGAATGAATGGGCATCAGCCTGGAGTGACTCAGCGCCGTTGACGATGACAGTTGTACCGCGCGGATCCTCATGCATTCCTCCAAAGATCTCGCCGATACTCATGCAGGCATGCCCCATGGATCTGGAGAGTGTCCTCATGCCTTCCAACATCCAGCTGTAGTCACCTTCGACGAGGTCGATGACGTGTGTCGCACTTGTACGGCAAAACTGACTGACGATCTCATCGAGGTACGTATTCCCCCTCGTAACGGGCCCATCACCGCGGATCAGTAGAACACCTCCGCCTGCTGGCCAACGTCCAGCCGTATCACCGAGGTGGAGACGACGGCCGTCAGGCAGCGTGCCGAGCATTATGGGGCGAGCATCCATGAGGCCTGTTTCCGATCGCGACATATTGGGACTGAAAAAAGTGTATGGGCAGGAATTGCTGTAGGTGCATCCTTCTTCCCTAAAGCTTTGACCTTATGGAGGAAAGTCCGTGTCGACTTCGAGCAGATGCTGCTGGACGTCGAGTTGCCGGCGGTCGCTCCAACCTATCTGTTCCACCATGGCGCATCGTCATCCCGTTGTTGGTCGACAGCGGCAGTAGTGACCCTTGACGCGAGTTCAGTCCAGGGAGTCGGGCCACCGGAGAGTTCGCGAACCTTGACGATGCCAAGGCTCTTCTGGCCGGTCGCAGCTAAAACGCTGCGGGGTACGACGTGGAACTCCCACTGAAAAACATTCAACTGGTCATATTTGGCGTGCTCGGTCTCAGTGTGTGCGCAGAAAACGTAAACCATCGCATTGAAACGTCGCCCTGCCGGATCCATGCCATCTCCTGGTGCGCGCGGGTGGTAGCGCGTTCCTTGCAAACCGGAGAATGACAGGGCGCTGACCTTCTTCTGATCCCAAGACTGTAGATAGGCTGACGATTTGATTTCGATAGTGATGTTTCCGAAGAGTAAATCGTAAGCGTCCCACTCGACCCGCCTCAGATTTCCTATGCCGAGTGCTTTGCCGACAAGGAACTCAGCGAGATATCCGCGTGCATTGTTCATCCGCAGATCCCCGAGAGCGAACTGCCAAAAGTCCCGGACAGTCGTTCCTGCCATCCCGGTGAATTCCTCGTCACCGGATAGGGGCACGGAGACGGGCGGAACCAACCACTGAATTTCTTCGGCCATGCATTGAGCCTACTGTTTGGGCAGTCCCGACGGAGGGGAATTATTTCAAAACCAGTCCCTGGAGGCTCCTCGTCAATGGCCTCATCGCCGGGCTTGAACAATGTGCATTCGTGCAAGCACCGGCCTCCGCAGCTGATGCATCCGTCGAGGGAGGACTGAGGGATTCCGCCAAGGCTTTCGAAGTTATTTGGTTCATCACTGAAGGACGCTGAAATCGAGAAACGGAAGCCTGAAGCTGCACTCTCAAATTGCCGCCGACATCCATCACAGGTCTGACGGAACGCACCTATGAACAAACCGTCTTCGTGTCGCCACGGCCAACCCGCAGCACCCAGCTAACGTTGTATCAGCGCAAAACCGGGGAACCGGTTTATCAATTTGGGGGCGGCAATGAGGTGCATTCCGGAAGAACCGGAGTTCGGCGACGGACAGCTGGCGGAAAAAGCCGTATGGACTGCTCTCAGGAACAGCCTCCCGGACGACGTCGTTCTGGCCCACTCGGTCCAGGTCCGCGACGGGCGGAACGAATACGAGATTGACCTGCTGGTCCTTTGGCCCAATGTGGGCATGGCCGCGATCGAGGTCAAGGGTGGCCAGGTCAGCATTGCAGACGGGCAGTGGTACCAGTCGGACCGGACGCAAAGGCGCAAGATCCAAAGCCCCGTCGCGCAGTCCCAAAGCTCACTTCATGCCCTCAAGAACTGGCTTGAGAACGAGCTTGGTTCGCGCCTGAGCAGCCGCTGCGTCTACATAGTCAGCCTGCCGTACACGGACGTGCCAAGCGACTGGACCATGGCCGGGTGCCCCCGGTCACTCATCCTTGACCAGACCGACAGCAAGTCCCCAGCCGAGCTAGTCCGCCAAGTCATCGAAAATGAAGGAGGCGGCGCCTCCCCGCTGGCCCCGGCTTTCCTGGACCGCATCGTCCGCAAGCTGGGCGGAGACCTGGACACCGCCGTCGTACCTTCCACCACCTCGCAAGAGGATGAAGCAGCACAGGACCACCTCACCGAGCGACAGTCCGTGCTGCTCCAGGCGACCCGGTCACTCCCCCGGATCCGCTTCACCGGCGGCGCCGGCAGCGGAAAGACGTGGCTCGCCGTCGAAAAGGCCCGCATGCTCAGCAAACAGGGCAAACGCGTTGGCCTCTTCTGCTACAACAAAGGCCTCGGGCAATACCTTCAGGATAGGGTGGCGACGTGGCGCCAGGCGAAGCCGGTGTTCACGGGCGAGTTCCACGAATACGTGCGCGGGCTGGGCGTACCGGACGGTACAGGGCAGGAGTACTTCGACGTCGAAATGCCCAGACTCCTCAAGGAACTGGCAGCCGGAATGCAGCCGCACGAGCGGCTGGACGCTGTCATCGTCGATGAAGCACAGGACTTCGCGCCCCTCTGGTGGGAGGCCCTTCTCGCGTGCACCACCGATCCCGACGCGGGTGAGGTGTACGCCTTTATGGACGACCGGCAGGACGTCTACCAGCGCTGGGGAGGCGCGACGGCAGACCTCACCGCCGGCCCTACTGCCACTTTCGTGCCCATCCACATCGACGACAACCTCCGCAACACCCGCAAGATCGCCGAGTCCTTCCGACCCTTCGCCGGCGAGCACTTCACACCACGGGGAAGCACTGGCCTGCCCGTGAGGTTTGTGGACTGCCCCACGGAGGACGCGCTCGACGTGGCCGGAGACTGTGTGGAGGCGCTGATCGAGGAGGGTTGGGCGAACAACCAGATCGCGCTCCTCACCACCAAGGACCGGCACCCCATCCATCTGGACTATTACGAGCGCGGTGCCACAGAAGAATACTGGCGGGAGTTCCATGCCAACGAAGCGGAGTTCTACGGCCATGTGCTGGGCTTCAAGGGCTTGGAACGGTCTGTGGTTGTTCTGTGCGTCAACGGCTTCAAGGACATGGGCCGCGCTCCGGAACAGCTCTATGTGGGGCTGTCCCGTGCGCGGAGCCTGCTGGTGGTTGTGGGTGATTCCGGGCTGCTGGAGGAAGCAGGCGGACGCGAGCTGAAACTCGCACTGTCGCGTACGCAGGCGTGGAAACCGGTGCTAACCGGCGCGTAGTGGCGGCTCTCACCTAAATTGTCAGTGCCTCCTCATACTCTTCAGGCACCAGATCAGAACCGTCCAATGGGGGATGAAATGCCAGAACTAGCCGACGCCGGGCCTTACCCGGTTGCGACGCTTCCGCAGGTGCCTGTCCACGCTGTGCCCGCGTCGGTGCCTGCCTCTTACGACTATGCCTTCCTCTATCCGTGGCAGCAGGAAGCGTTGAAGGCCTGGCATTCGAATGCCCGCCGCGGTGTGGTGGAAGCTGTCACCGGCTCCGGTAAGACACGCGTTGGCATTGCCGCCGCCTTCGAGGCGGTCCGGCAGGGCATCAAGGTCCTGATCCTGGTCCCCACCGCGGAGCTTCAGCGCCAGTGGCTGGACTCCCTGCGCCGTGACCTTCCTGCCGCCCGGCGTGGTGCACTCGGCGACGGCCGCTCCGACTCGCTCGACAACGTCGACATCCTGGTGGCCATCGTTCATTCGGCGTCCAACCGCGAGACGCTCCGGAGCCATAAGGCTGGATTGATCATCGCGGACGAGTGCCACCGCTATGCGGCGCCCATGTTTACTGGTGCCCTCCAGGAAGGGTACGCGTGGCGGCTCGGACTGACAGCAACCTTCGAAAGGGCGGACGGTGAGCACGAGAACCTCCTGACCCCGTACTTCGGTGGCGTCATCTACAACCTCTGGTACGACCGTGCACTGAAGGACCAGGTCGTCGCCCCGTTCGACATCGCTTTGGTTGGCGTCGACCTCACTGCACCAGAACAGGCCGACTACGACGAGTTTTCGACAGTGATGGTGGAAGCGGCACGGAACCTCGAGACTTACGCTGGCATCCCGCGGCGGCCCTTTCCCCAGTTCATTGCCGCTGTGGCTACTCTCGCCGCTTCTGATTCGCCCAGCCGGGAAGCAACCATTGCCCGTAAGTACATGCGGGCCATGTCCTCGCGGCTCACCCTGCTGGCCGAGGCCAAGACGAAGTACTTGGCGCTGGCCGCTTTGAAGGAAACTGTCGATCGTTCAGGCGGGACGTTGGTGTTTACCCAGACCCAGGAGTCTGCCCGGCGAGCGCAGGAGCTTTACACGTCCCTCGGGTCGACGGCGTCGGCGGTGTTCAGCGGCATGGCAAAAGACGAACGCCGGCAGGGCATGGAGGATTTCCGCACTGGCGCATCGCAGATTCTGGCCGCGCCGAGGCTCCTTGACGAAGGCATCGACGTCCCAGAGGCCGACCTCGGGATCATCGTCGCTGCCAACCGCAGCCAGCGGCAAATGGTCCAGCGCCTCGGCCGTGTGATCCGTAAGAAGGCCGATGGACGGCCCGGCAGACTGGTTGTCCTCTATTCCAAGGGCACTGTGGAGGATCCGGACGTCCAGGGTGAGGAATTCCTCGGCAAGGTCCTCCCGTTCGCACGAAACGTTGAGTTCTTCGACATCAAGACGGACCTGGACGGGTTGCAGGAGTTCCTGCGCCAGGCGGAACCCGAAGAGACTCCAAAGCAAGAACCCGAGGAGCCGGCCGGGCGTACGTCGGGGAGCGGGGTTGGGTCGGAGGGCGGCAGTGCGCTTGAACCGGTGGTGGAGCCTCCTGTGGAGGAGGACGACGAGAGTGCGCCGACGGCGTTTGATCTTGAGGACTCCGGCTGGCTGGAGGAGCTTCAAGGGCTCGAGGGGTTCAGCGACGATGGGGTTTCGGACTACCTGCAGCGCGCCGGTAGGGCTGATCTGCTGACCGCCGAGCAGGAAGTGGAGTTCGCCAAAGACATTGAGGCCGGTCTTTATGCTTCACACCTGCTCGCGGATTCGACACCTCGCGGGCGCCGTGAAACCCGGGAGCTGCGGATGATCGCACAGTTGGGTGAGCGGGCTGCGGACGCATTGCTTGAAGCGAACCTCCGGTTGGTCGTGTCCATTGCCAAGAAGTACGTGTATCAGGGCATGGACCTGCTGGACCTGATCCAGGAGGGCAACATCGGCCTCCACCGGGCGGTCTGCAAGTTCGACTACACCCTGGGCTTCAAGTTCTCCACGTACGCAACGTGGTGGATCCGCCAAGCCGTCACCCGGGCTCTGGCTGACCAGGCACGGGTAATCCGGCTCCCTGTCCATATGGTGGAGCAGATCAACAAAGTGCGGTCTGTTCAGCGTGAAGCGGCCAGGAAGGGCACTGAGTACACCCTTGAGGAGCTCGGCAAGCTCACGGGTCAGTCCGCCGGCAAAGCCGAGTATCTTCTGAACCTGGACATGCCCATGCATTCGCTGGACTACCTCGTCCCGGACGGCAAGGGCGGCCTGGAGCCGCTGTCCGACCAACTCCTCGATCCGTGGCACGTGGATGTTCTAGACCAGATCGCCAAGGAACAGCTGAAGGCCCAAGTGCATGCGGTTTTGGATACGCTAACGGAACGGGAAGCCGGAGTCATTGCGATGCGCTTCGGTATCGACGATGGCGAGGAAAAGACCCTGGATGCCATCGGCAAGGTCTACGGCGTAACCCGCGAGCGCATCCGCCAGATCGAGTCGCAGACAATGGCTCTGCTCAGAGAACCAGAACGATCCCTGTCCCTGCGCGAGTACAACTTTGACGGCGTCGACGGATCCACAAGCACCGAGGCAGGCGCACCCTGATGGCGCAGCCACGAAAACTGCCGTGGCCGACCAAAAGCGCGGCGCCGGTGGACAACTACGAAGAGTCCATCGGCCGCCTTGATGCCGCGAGCGCCAAACTCAAGGCCCGGCGCAACACCCTGGATGCAACTGTTGAGATCCTGGCTCTGCTGATGAGGCAGAACACCACCGGTCTTCAGTTCTGGGAACAGCGGCTTCACGTGTGCGAGGAGCTGTTGGCAGGTACCGCTGGAAAGTCCACAAGGAGAACTGCCCTGGTTGAGCTCCATGAGGTTGCGCTCAAGATGGAGCCCCTGTTCAGAAACCGGGTGCAGCGGGTCGATGTTCGATTAGCCGCCGTCCAGGCGCGCGGGGACGAAATCAACAGCGCCCTCCAGGCGCTGGAGAAGATCAGGACCAAGCTGACGTCATCCCGGATGCTCTCGCAGGAGCGCGAGAACCTCAGCAGGGCGATCGGCGAACTCAGCGGAACGGCGGACGTGCCTGGAGTGGTCAATCCGGACCCGGGCCTGCGCAGCGATCTCCAGGACGCACGGCACGCCATCATCCTGGCCGAGGCCCTGCTCGAAGCGAAACGGGAGAAATGATGCCAAAATTCCAGCCGGAGTCGCGCGTCCTCAGAGCTTTTACGTCCGAACAGTGGAGCGGCCAGCCGGCAAAGGACGCCGGAAACATGTTCGTCGGATGCGCCGTCATCGGCGCAGTGCTGTGCCTGGTCCTGATGATTTTCATTCCCGGGCTCAGGAGCGGCGGGGCTTTCACTCTCTTTACCGGGGTATTCGCCCTTGTCTTCACCACACTGGCAATTAAGGGGAAGGCCTCCGCCGAGCGCAGGTTCTTGGAGGGACTGACAGGCACGGTCAACGACATAATCGCGGGGCTGACAGGAAATATTGCCAACCAGTTGTCGGTGAAGCAGTTCAGGTCGCTGATCGAAACCGGCAAACCCCTCTCCATCCTCGTCAATGGTGTTCCCGGGCTGGAGCTTGTGGCGATCAGGGAGCAACCGCCTATGCATGCGCGGAATCCTGTCATAAAGCGCGTGGACAACGTGGTCTGGACAACGCGCATCGCCATCACCTCCACCCCGCCCGACTATGGAATAACGAGCTTCGACCGTCTGCTCTCCGCCGCTGCAAGCGCCAGCGGGAACAGCGACGATTAACTTCCGTGGCAGTTTTGTCAGTGCCGGTTGCTATGTTTTGTGAGATGTCAGGATGAGGGGGACAGTATGACCAGCACTATTTATGCTTCGGTGGGCGATGCTCTGGCCGAACTTGCAGTAATTATCAGTCGCATTCAGGCCCGGGATCCGCTCGCTCCTGTCACCATCCTGGTCCCGTCCCACGCTTCCGGGAGGGATGTGGCCCATTTCCTGGGCAGGACCCTCAACGCTGGTGCAGGAAGTGCGGGCATCAAAGCACTCACGCTGAAAGACCTGGCTAGCGACCTCATCGCCGACGAGCCCACCATCAACGGAAGACGTCCGCTTCTTCCGGTACTCCGGCTGGGAGCAGTAACAAAGGTCCTTACCGACGAACCCGGGCTGTTCAAGGATGTCGCTGACCAGCCCGCCACCGCCCGCGCCCTAGCCAAGACGGCCGAGCTGCTGGACGCAGGACCGGACCTTCCCGACTCTGCACTTCCGGGCGTCATGCATGAAGTTCTTCGAATCCACGGTATGGCCAAGCAGGCGCTCGGACCGCAGTGGTACACGGACCATGAGGCCTTTGCCCTCGCAGGCAGCAAACTTGGAACCAGCACTGTGACGCGGCGACTCGGCACTGTCATCGGCTTCATGCTGGGCGCCGAAACCCGGCCCTCACCGGCCGTCTTCAAAGCACGCCTCCAAGAGGCCGGGATGCAGCAGATCACCGCGTCCGGGTCCGCGGAGAGCGGCACAACCCTGATGACCGCTTCAGACGCCGACGACGAAGTCCGCGCCGTGGTCAGGCTCGTCGTCGAAAAGCTGGCAGCAGGCACTCCGGGCCACCGCATAGGCATCTTCCACTCCGCCGCCCAGCCCTACGCCTCCTTGCTGACGCAGCGGCTTAGCCAAGCCGGAGTTACGTTCGTCGGTCCGGCAGCCCACCGGCTCGCGGACTCGCCCCTCGCGCGCGGATTGCTTCAGTTGCTGAAACTTGACCCGCAGCTTCCCGACACGCGAACCATCCTGAACATCCACGCGGAAGGCACATTCGTCTGGAGGGAACAGCAACTGCCCAGCAGTGCCACGTGCGAAAGGCTTTACGCCAATCCACCGGCCGAAGAGGACGCCGTCGGGAAAGACCCTGCTGCCTTCACCTCCAGGCTTGAACGGTTCGAAATTTTCCAGTCCTTTGCCGGAGCACTTGCGGCCCGGCTTGGCCAAGTCCACACGGCTGCAACCTGGAGCGAGGCATCAGCCGTGCTGGTCTCGCTCCTTGAAGATTTTATGGGCCCCCGCACAGCCGGTGAACGGCCGGAAAAAACGGCTGCCCGCGACGCCCTGGTCGAGGCCGCCCTGGATCTCCGGCACCTCGACGGCGTCGGCCCCAAGCCCCGTCCCTCGCTCATCCAAAGTGCCATGGAGGACGCCATAACCTCAAAAGGCGGCTGGACCGGGAAAAGCGGCACCGGCGTCGTCATCGGCAGCTATGCCGACGCCGTGGCAAGGGATCTGGACGTCCAGTTCCTTCTCGGCGCGGCGGAAAGTCTGGCACCGGCAAGAATCCGGGAGGACCCGCTCCTTCCGGACAGCGTGCGGGCCTTGATGGGCGGCGGACTCCCCAGTGTGGAGCAGCGAGCGGAAGCCACCAAAGAACAGTTCTTTGCCGCCCTCGCTTCCGGATCCGAGCGGACCATCACATACCCGCGTGGCGATTTGCGCGGATCCGGCAGTTACCAGATCTCCCGGTGGATCACCGCCAGGCCCAGGCCCGAGGACGAACTGCAGTCATTTGCCCGCGGCATCGAAAACAGCGCCCCCACCGTGGCTGCGCTTCCCCCGACAGCCCAGGAATGGCGGCTGCGCCGCGTCCTCACTGCCGAGGAGCGCACAGCGGCGCTCCGGGACGATACTGCGCTGCAGCGCGCACTGGCTGCTAGCCGCGACCGACGCGACGGCATCTTCTCCAGGTTCAACGGCAACCTCGGCGCCGATGCCGGGGCCGCCATCATTGACCCCAAGAAAGCGCTGTCCCCCACGGGCCTCGAAGACTGGGTGACCAGCCCGTTCAGCTACTTCCTGAAGCACGTCCTGAAGGTGAACATCCTGGAGGACGCCGCACTGGAGGTGCAGATTTCACCGCAGGAGCGGGGCACCCTTGTCCATCAGATACTGGAGGACTATGTCCGCAGCATCACCAAGGACGGCCTTCCGCCGTCGTCGGACCGCCTCATGGAGCTGGCAGACGCGGGTTTTGCACAATCCGCCAACCCGGCGTGGCTCAACCACGTCTGGGAGCGCAACCAGGCCATGATCCGCCAGGATCTGGCGCGGGTGCTGGAAGATGACAACGAGAGGTTCGCGGACGGCTGGAACTACCTCGAGGAAGAGGCAAGCTTCGGCCCGGAGGACACGGACAGCTATCCGCCGGTTGAGCTGGCCCTCAAGGACGGCACCGTGGTCCGGTTCCGCGGGAAGGTGGACCGGATTGACGGCCATAACGACGGCCGGGTCCGGGTCATCGACTACAAGACCGGCAAAGTAAACGACAAGTACAAGGCCCTCGGGAAACATCCGACCGCGGAAGGCACCCGCTACCAGCTGCCCGTCTACGGACTGTTCGCGCAAACCCTCCGAACCTCTGCCTCCCCTGTAGCAGCGGAATACTGGTTCATCTCGAAGGCCGGCAACTTCGAGAAGATCGGCTACACCGTGACGGATGACGTCGTGGAGCAGCTCCGCAGGGATGCTGGCCTCATCATTTCGGCACTGCGGAACGGGGTATTCCCCCCACGGCCCGAGTCCGACCGCTATGTCAACTTCACCACGATGACGGGAGCCCCGGAGCTCGGCCAGCAGTGGCTGAAGCTTCAGAATGCCCCCGAAATTCAGCCGTATGCCCAGCTCCTGAAGGCGGAGAAATGAAATCCGAAGTCCTGGACCTTGCAGACCAGATTGACCGCACGCTCATCGAGAAGGAGCTCGACGCAAACATCTTCGTCGAAGCCGGTGCCGGCAGCGGCAAGACGCATGAACTCGTCGAGCGCATCTGCGCCATGGTTGACGCCGGGATGGAACTTAGGAGCGTCGCAGCCATCACCTTTACGGAAAAGGCGGCAGGAGAGCTCCGGGAACGGGTCCGGGGGCAGCTGGAGAACGCCAGCCCGACAGACCTGCGCCGGCGGGCCCTCGACCAGCTGGACACCGCGCCCATCGGCACCATTCACTCCTTCGCTGCCCGCATCATCAGCGAACATCCCATCGAGGCCGGTGTCCCTCCCCTGATCACCGTGGTGGATGAGCTGCGGTCCCGGATCGCCTTTGCCCGCCGCTGGGAGGCTGCGCGGCATAAACTTTTCACCGACCCGTCCATCGACGACGCCCTCCGCATCCTCCTCGCCGTGGGCGTTTCACTGGACCACCTGCAGAATGTGGCGTCTGACCTGGACTCGAACTGGGACCGGCTGGAAAGCCACCCTCCTCAGCGGCGCCACATCCCGGCCGTGGCGCTGGGCCCGCTTCTGCGCCAGACCTCCGAGGTCCTGGCGAATGCTGACCACTGCACGGATCCGGCGGACAAGCTGCTCACCGCCTTCGAACACATCAAGAGCTGGCACGGCCGGCTCGCCGAGGCCGAAACCGGCGAACTTGGCTTGGTCCTCGAGCTCTTGCATGCTGTCCCGACGAAGGGCTTCGGCGGAGGCCAAAAGGGCAACTGGTCCGTCAATGTCGCTGAAGTGCGGAGCTCCTGCAAGGATCTGGCTGATCAAGCCATCGCCCTGCGTAACAGCTTCGTCCAACCCGCCGTCGAAACCGTAACGGCCGCCATGGCTGAGATTCTTCTGGAGGCTGCACGTGAACGCCAGCACAGCGGCGAGCTTGAGTATCACGACCTCCTGATCCATGCCCGGGACCTCCTGGTCGGCGAAAAAAAACATGCCGTCCATGCGGCACTCCATAATCGTTACCGCTGCATCATGCTGGACGAGTTCCAGGACACGGACCCCGTCCAGGCGGAACTTGCCTCCCGGATTGCGGCGGACGAGGTCTGCGGGCCCGAGGGCTGGGAACAGCTGAGCGTCCCGCCGGGCCGGCTGTTTACCGTCGGGGACCCGAAGCAGTCCATCTACCGCTTCCGCCGGGCCGACATCGCCACCTACCTCGCGGCACAGCAGCGCTTCTCTAACGACCCCTCGTCGAGTATCGCCTCGCTTCAGACCAACTTTCGCTCAACCGGGACGCTCCTCGACTGGATCAACGGCACCTTCGGGCAGCTCATCATGCCGAGCGGCACCATCCAGCCCGAATACTGCCCGCTAACACCCGATCCGCAGCGCCCTGACTGGAACAACGAACACGGCCCCGCTGTGACGGTCATTGGCCGGGCTGGCGCCCAAGCTGGCGAATCGGGAAAGGTCACAGCTGATGCCATGCGCCGGCAGGAAGCGGCCGACGTCGCGGCAGCAATCAGGATCGCAACGGGCACGGCAGGGCTGCCGGGCTGGCAAAAGCAAAGCAAACGGAAAGGGAAATTCCAGCTTTCACCCATCGAACTGAAGGACATCTGTGTACTGATCCCCACCCGTACGTCGCTTGCCGCGCTTGAGGATGCTCTGGACGACGCAGGCATTGAGTACCGGGCCGAGGCATCTTCGCTGGTCTACTCCACCCAGGAAGTCACGGACCTGCTGCTCGCGATGCGCGCCATTTCCAACACAGCGGATGAAGCCGCGCTGGTGTTGTCCCTGCGGTCGGCGGTGTTTGGCTGCGGCGACGATGAACTGTTCGAGTGGAAGCAGGCGGGAGGCAATTGGTACATCTTCTCGAATGCGCCGGAGACGCTCAGTAACTCCCCTGTGGCAGACTCCCTGCAGTACCTTGCGGCCCTCTGCCGCGATATCGAGGTGCTGACGCCGGCCGAGATCATGGAACGCATTGTCACCGACCGGCGCATGCTGGAGGCAGCTATCGACGCCCCGCGCTACCGGGACGTGTGGCGCCGGCTCCGCTTCGTCGTCGACCAGGCCCGCGCCTGGACCGAGGCCACCCACGGCAGCCTGCGGGACTACCTCGTCTGGGCTGCCGCGCAGCAGGAGGAGAACTCCCGGGTCAAGGAAGCCGTCGTGCCGGAGACCGATGTCCAGGCTGTGCGGATCATGACCATCCATGCCTCCAAGGGGCTGGAATTTCCCATGGTGATCCTGGCGGGAACGGGCTCCGGCCCGAACAACCAAAAAGCTGCAGCCCTCTGGGACCAGGATTCCCAAGTGCAGGTGCACTTCATCCGCGACATCCGGTCGGCCGGTTACGGTGCCGCGGAGGGAGTGGAGGACCTGTTCGGCGAGGCAGAGCGGATCCGGCTGCTTTACGTTGCGTGCACACGCGCGGAAAGCCACCTCGTCGTATCCCACTACGTGAACGCCAGAAACAGTCTTGGCCAGTTCCTGAGGGACGCAGACACTGCCTCGGCGCCGGACCTCGACATTCCGGAGGAGATGCCACTGCAGCCGGGAGCGTCCCACAAGGTCCTGCCAGTGGAAGCGTTCGACGCGTGGCAACAGCGCCGCGACACGTGGCAGAAGAAATCCGCCATCGCATCCGCCACCTCGGTCACCGCGACTGCCAAGGGAGCCGGGGACCTGGCCGGACTTGAATCCGACGGGTGGCCGCGTTTTATGAGCATCGAAGAGGACAGAACACTGCCGTCATTCGCACCGCCGGGCGGGGAGCACGGCCAGGAATTCGGGACAGCGCTGCACCGGCTGCTGGAACTCAGCGACCTGCGCGAGGCCTCGAACCTCGATGAGCTGGCCGAGAGGATCGCCAGCGCGTCCGGACTGTCAGATCCGGAGGGCCTTGCGGAGCGGGCCCGTTCCGCGCTGAGGAGCGCACCGGTTCAGCGCGCCGCCGACCGGGAACACTGGCTAGAGCTGCCCGTTGTCACGTCCATGGATGGTGTGACGCTGGAGGGCATCATCGACCTGATGTACCGGGAGGACGACGGGACGCTGGTTATAGCCGATTTCAAGACGGACATCAGTGTTCCGCAGGAGAGGCTGGCGGCGTACTGGCGCCAGCTCACGACCTACGCCGGAATGGTGGAACGCATCACCGGCCAGACGGTAAGTGAGCTCGTCTTGATCTTCTGCAGGGCCGGAGACGCCGAAATCCGCCATCAGGCACGACATGACCCATCTGAGGGCGGATCGTAGTCGCCGTATGCCGTCACCACCACCGGTGGCGGCACTCGGGATTCTGGCATGCCCACTTCGGCACACCCATTTCGACTTTTCCGGTGGCGGGATAGACCCTGAGTTCCTCCATCATGACGCAGCCGGCGAACTCTGCCTTTGGAAACTGCTCCCGGGTGTCGGGCATGATCATGCCGTACATGACCCGCCAGGCTTCATGCCCGCACACGGGGCACTTCCTTGTCGCATTGGCTCTCGTTGTCGCATTGGCTCTCGTTGTCTTGTCGTCCTTGGTCATGCAAGCAACCTAGCCCTGGCCGCGGACATTCCAGGCAGTTACAAAAACTTCTTAGCGCTAAGCGCTTTTTGTAACCCGTGAACTTCGCTTATGCCGTCAACCGCTCAGTGGCGTACTTGTTCAGGGGCACGCCGCGATTGGCAGCCTCAATTGCCAGTTTGCGATGGAGTTCCGGAGGTACCCGAAGGTTGAGGCGGCCACTGAACTTTTGCGTCGCGATGGGTTCAGGCACGGGCTCTCCTGACTGTGTAAGTTCATCGATGACATCGGACACTAACCGTTCGATGCCCCGAAGCGCCTCGAACTGGTCCTCGTCCAGCCAAGAGAGGGAAGGGAACTCAAGGACAGTGGCCACAAATTCTTGGTCCTCGGGCGACCACTGGACCGAGTAACGGTACTGCGCCACCGTGGAAGGTGCGGCAGCTGCTTTTCGAGTGGACATCTACTTCTTCTTGCTCCGATCGATGGCGGCTATGGCTTGCTTCACCTGGTACGGCTTGGCCTTGCCATTCTTGTTCTGCAGATTGATCCTGGGATCCCCCGACCAAGGCATTTGAAGATTGCGTTGTGGCTCCCGGAACCTGACCTCGGTTCCCCAAAGTAATGAGTACAGAGTTTGAGCATGTCACTGTAGGAGACGTTGTCAGGTGAGTTTCTAGCTTGCTTTTCGATCTTGTCGATGCTCACCGCAACCACTATGGTGCCGCTTTAGGCACCACTTCTCAAGATTTCCCGTATTCCTACAGCCGCCGCTGCCGAAACGTTGGGAACCACTCCCCGCCGCCCCTCTCCACAGTTTTTAACGAAACATCCACCGTCCGGACACCGGACCCCAGTCCTAGGTTCGTGGAGACTGCTGGTACAAATATGACCTGAAATAACTTCTGAACTCTGCGCGGAGCATTGCCACGCTGCGGTGTTCGGAGCTTAAGAACCGTGCGCGTGCAAAAGCGCAGCAGTGGAAAGATTGATACGCCGTGATTGAAATGCTCAGCGGAGCCAGCGTAGACACGTTCAAGAATCTTGTTTGGATCGTTGCCGTGATTATCGGCCTGCTGTTCCTCATCGGAAGCCGCGTGTCCAGCGCCGAAAATAGCAGCGAGAGTGCTAGCTGCCTCGACGGCAGGGACGGCGGCTTTTGCCGCAGCCAACTTGGCGGTGGTCTTCTACATCTTGGCTCACCTCATGGATCCGCGTTGGTCTGTCGGGAGAGATGCAACGGTCGAGAGCCCTGAAGTGTCTGCTGGACCGTTCTTCCAGCCCATCACCGATACTCTGAATGACATCCTGGACGGCCTGGCGGGCAGCGTTAACAATGTCATCGCGCTGAAGAACGCGTTCCTCACCATGCCGGAATTTATTTTCGCCGCGGGCTGGGCGTCTCTTGTGCTGGTTGTTCTGGCGATCGCGAATCGCATCGTTTCTTCGAAAATCGAAAGAGATCAGATGAAGCAGATCGACCGGAATACCCGGGATCTGGCTGACATTCGTGCCGAGCTAGGACTGGTCCCCTTCCAGGACACTAGGGTCGGGGCGCGATGAAATGCATTCCAGAGGACCGGAATTAGGCGACGATTTTCACGCGAAGAAGGCCGTCTGGGAGGTGCTGAAGAGCAGCCTTCCGATGACTGCTTCCTGGCCCATTCGGTCCACGTCCGCGACGACCACATGAATACGATATCGACCTGCTGGTCCTCTGGCCCGACGTAGGCATGGCCGCGATCTAGGTCAGGTGCGGACAAGTCACTAGCCACCCCGCAAACAGGAATTGCCAACCTGCAGTGTCGGTGCCACCTACTAGTCTCGGTGAGACCGCGAGAACCGTTTCGTGCACGGGTGACATCCCTCCGTGGGCGACAATGTTCTCAGACAATGCAGTACTGACAAAGAGACTCAAGGAGCCCCTGTGAATGACGAGATTCAGCTGATCGCTGACGGCGACGGTTTAGCGGTCATCGGCGATCCGGCGGCCGTTGACCGATTTCTCGTCTCGGAGGGTTTGTCATCGAAGGATCTCGGACTACAACGATTGGGTCCGACGCTTAGCAGCGCAGCTGGCGTTGTTCAGCTAGGTTCTGAGCTCGCCGCAAATTCCGGACAGTGGGTCAAGCTCACCGGGGAGTCAGCCAACGCCATCAAGAAGTACGGACTGATGACTAATTCGAAGTCCGGACTCAGCATGGGTGTGATCCAGGCAAAGGGCCAAGCCCACGGCATCAAGGGAATTGTTCAATTCGCGAAGGGTCCAGGCTCGATTGCGACCAATCCCGCGATTCTTACCGGCGCTGCCGGGATCATGGCACAGCTTGCCATGCAGCAGACCATGGATGAGATCACCGACTACCTCGCCACGATCGACGAGAAAGTCGACGATTTACTGCGCGGACAGAAAGACGCCGTCGTGGCGGACATGATCGGCGTGGACCTCGCTATCGAGGACGCAATGACCATTCGGAAGCAGGTGGGTCGAGTTTCCGAGGTGACGTGGTCCAAGGTTCAGGCGACGTCAGTCACGGTTGGCAGAACGCAAGCCTACGCACTCAGGCAGCTCGACGCTCTGGCGGAAAAGCTGGAAAACAAGTCTAAAGTCGGCGATCTGGCCAAGACGGCTAAAGAAGCCGAATCTTCTGTGCGTGAGTGGCTCGCCATCTTGGCTCGTTGCTTCCAGTTGCTGGATGCCATAGCAGTGCTGGAGCTTGATCGCGTGCTCGATGCGTCGCCGGATGAACTGGACGAACACCGCCTCGGTCTGAGGGCCGCTCGCCACAACCGTCTCGAACGCATCTCTCGAAGCACAGAACGAGTTATGGCCCGCATGCAGGCTGCTGCCAGCGCAGCCAACTCTAAAGTCCTGCTGCACCCGATCACCGCCCAGGCCGTCGTCGTGTCCGCCAACCACGTAGCCTCCGGGGTCGTGGATTTCCACGGATTACTCGGAATTGAACGTAGCCGTGAGTCCCTTGAGGCCAAGCGATGGATCGAGGCGGCCGTGGAGGCAAGAGACCGGGCACTCGAGACCGGAGCCGACGGCGTGGACGCGGCCAAAAACCTCGGTAACGACACCCTTGACCGTGCCAAGTCGGTCACGGACAAACTATCGAACAAGATTTCAAAGCACTCCCTGTTTCGGCGGGGAAAGGATGACGAGGATTCCTCTGAGGGTTGCTGAGTTGATCGCTTCAGGTGGGGTCCCATGACGAATAGGAGGAAAAACGATGCCTAACAGGGGCGATAAAGCATTGGGCTTGATTAAGAACGGCGGCGCCAAGCTAAAGACGGGGAGCGGGAAACTCTACTCCTTGGCGAAGGACCCTGCTGTGCAGACCAAGGTTCGGAACATGGTCGCAGACGGCCAGAAGCTTTACAGGGCGGCGACCAGTCCGGAAGCAAAGCAGGCATACAAACAGGCCGCGGAGTTCATCAGGAAGACCAGGAAGAACTGAGTCCGTCTCCAACGATGCGAGGGTTCGCTTGCCCGGGACCGATCATGTGAAGGCTGAGTATGGACGTTGGTGCTTCTTGCTAACTGCGCCTCGGCCACCTGTTCCAAGCTGCCGGGCTTGGCTATGCGGATGAACAACACTCAGGTCGATCGAGCCCCTAAACACTACAGCCAGCACCAGTCATAGAGGACAGGAGCAACAGATCCAGTGACATCCCCTCAGCAACGTATAGCCGTGCTGCCGGACATGCCCGACTCAAGACTGCTAGTGGAACTCACCAGCCATGCGAGCGATCTGTCGGAAGCCTCCCATACGTTGGCCAGTGCCTTCGCGGCCGGTGAAAGCGCCGAACTGTGGCTCCCGCTGACTTCACACTCAGTGACCGCCTATATTCGTCCCTTCATTCGCTCGAATGTCCGCAGGCGCCTCGACGAGATGCCCTTTGTACCAGCCGTGCCGCCGTCGCTGAAGTGGTTGCACGAGGTTGTTCGGCAGTACCGCAACACGACTATCGCGCATTCGCAATCAAACTTGGCTTTGCCCCTTCCGGTTGTTTTGCTGGACAATGCCGGAAACCCAACAAAGGTTGCTCCGGTATCCCTCATCAATCAAATGCCTATGGCAATCGCAGAACGCTTTGCTGACTTGGTTGCCAATATGGAGGACGCAGTGGAACATGCAACCCAGCCGGTGCTGGAGCGTCTGCGTGCTTGGGTGATGAATAAAACGGTAGAAGAAATCGGAAATTGGGACCCGCCAGAATTTGTCTACGCGGCCGCTTTGGAATTCAATGCGGGAGAACGGAGAGCCCGCGTTCCTCGTTACACAGCCTATTGGCAGGAGCAGTTAGCCAACGACGAGCAAGCACCGGAGCACTTCTCTCAATAACCCGAACTTCCCAAAGTTCATTGCCCCAACAGCCGCCGCTGCCGGAACATCGGAAACGACTCCCGCACCCGGTTTACCGTGTCCAGCGAGACCTCAACAACACGAACCCCGGGCTCCAGCCCAAGGTCAGCCTCCACCACGCCCATCGGATCCACCAACACACTCCGCCCCACCGATACCGGCGGCGCCTGGCACACCCCCGCCACGTACACGCTGTTCTCAATGGCCCGCGCCGCGTTCAACGCCAGCCACTGCTCCGTCTTATGCTCGCCCGGCACCCAGGACGAGCAGACCAGCAGGACCTCCACGCCGGCGTCGGCCAGCGACCTTGCCAGCTCCGGGAACCGCAGGTCGTAGCAGGTCATCAGCCCGAACCGCACTCCCCCGCGCTCAAACACCACCGGATCCGTGGACGGTCCCGGCTTGATGAACGTGGACTCCCCGAAGCCCTGCGCGTCGAAAAGGTGGATCTTCCGGTAGAAAGCCAGCCGGCCGCCGTCGGGCCCGAACGCCACCAGGGTGTTGTACGCCCTGCCCGGCTCCTCCGAGGTTTCCACCACGCCCGCCACCAGCGCGATGCGGTGGCGGCGGGCGATGCCGGCGAGCTCCCGGCAGACGGGGCCGTCCAGGGGTTCGGCGACCTCGGGGAAGGTCGCGTCCACCTTCTTCTTCTCGTAGGTGGCGTACTCCGGGAAGGCGACCAGCGCGGCGCCGTCGTGCGCTGCCTGGGCGGCGAACCGGTCGATCGCGGCGAGGTTGGCCCGGATGTCGGTATCCGATTCCAGCTGCCCCAGCGCTATCCTCACAAGAGTTCCTTCCCTCGCCCCAGCGGGCCAAACTACAAAGCTGACCAGCTCAGGCGGCGGCCTCGACCGTCGCCTTCTCCGTTTCCGTCATCTCCGGCGGCGCGGCCTTGAAGCCGCGCGTGATCAGGGCCAGGACCACTACGCCCAGCACCAGCCAGGACACTCCCAGCGTAATGGCGTTGCTGTCCAGCTGGGAGAGCAGGTAGGCGCAGATGATGGCGCCGATCACCGGGACCACCACGTAGGACACCGGGTTCAGCTGCTGCCCGGCCCGGCGCTGGCGCACATAGTGGAACACCACCGCGGCGTTCACCAGCGTGAAGGCGGTGAAGGCACCAAAGTTGATGAACGACGTCGACGTTGCCACGTCCAGGAAGATCGCGATCAGGCCCACGATGCCCGTGATTACCAGGTTCGCCACCGGGGTGTGGAACTTCTCGCTGAGCCTTCCGAAGACTGCCTTGGGCAGGACGGAGTCGCGGCCCATCGCGTACAGCAGGCGGGAGGCGCTGGCCTGCGCGGCGAGGCCGGAGGCGAACTGCGCCACCACCAGGCCGGCCAGGAACACGGCGCCGAACAGCTGCCCGCCGATCTGCAGGGCGATGGAGCTGGCCGCGGACGCCGAGTCCTCGAACACGCCGCCGGGGTGCACCAGCTGGGTCACGTAGGACACCGCCACGAAGATGCCGCCGCCGATCAGCGCCACGAGCATGATGGCGCGCGGCACGGTCCGGCGCGGGTTGATGGTTTCCTCGGTGAGGGTGGTGACGGCGTCGAACCCCAGGAACGAGTACGCGGCGATGGCCGCGCCGGCGGAGATGGTGGCGAAGCTGGCGGTGTCGTTGAAGAACGGCTGGCTGCTCACGAGTCCCCCGGCGCCGTTGGCGGACACCACGCTGCCGATGGCCAGCGCCACAAAGAACACGAGGACCAGCAGCTGGAACGCCATCAGCACGTAGTTGGCCTTGTCCGCCACCTTGATGCCCAGGATGTTCAGCAGCGTGGTGATGACGATGAAGCCCACGATCCAGACGCCGATGGGGATGCCGGGGAACTGGGCGCTGAGGTAGGAGCCGCCGATGAGCCAGATGACCATGGGCAGGAAGAGGTAGTCCAGCAGCACGGCCCAGCCCACCAGGAACCCGACGCGGGAATCGATCGAGCGGCCGACGTAGGTGTAGGCGGAGCCGGCCACGGGATGGGCGATGGCCATCCGGCCGTAGCTGTGCGCGGTGAACAGCATGGCCACAAGCGCCACGAGGTACGCGGCGGGCGCGGCGCCGCCGGTGGTTTCGGCGATGATGCCGAAGATCCCCAGGACGATGATCGGGGTCAGGTACGCCAGGCCGAACAGGACCAACGAGGGCAGCTTCAGCGTGCGGGTGAGGGTTGTTGTCACGGTGTTTCCTCAGGGCTTGTAGGACGGCGGTGTCCAGGTGGCCGGGTTGATCCGGCCTTGGTAGACGGAAAGTTCGACGGCGGGCTCCCCCTCGCGGAACTGCGACCAGGGGCGGTTGAGGTTCTCCGTTCCGTGGGTGCGGACGCGGTCGACGGCGGCCAGGTCCAGTTCCGCGGTGAGCAGCTGCGGTTGATCGTCAGGTGCCTCGGCGAGGGTGTTGCCCTCAGGGTCCACGATGATGCTCTTGCCCTGGCCGGTGGGACCGGCGCAGTTGACGCTGACCATAAAGACCTGGTTCACGATGGCGTTGGCCTTGGCGAGGATCAATTCCTGTTTGCGGTCCGGGGTGGTGGTTTTGACGACGTTGAGGATGACGTCGGCCCCCATCCAGGCGAGCTGGCGGGACACCTCGGGGTACCAGGCGTCGTAGCAGATGTTCAGGCCCACCCTGCCGATGCCGGGCAGGTCCACGGTGGTGAACCGGTCGCCGGGGTCGTAGGGCTCGAACGGGCGCCAGGGGAAGATCTTGCGGTAGTAGCCGGCGAGCTCCCCTTGCGGGGACAGGACCAGCTGGGTGTTGAACAGCTGCCCTTCCGGGCCGCGTTCGCAGACGCTGCCGGGGACCAGCCAGATGTTGAGGTCTTTCGCCAGTTGTTTGAGCTCTTTGACTCTTGGCCCGTTGAGGGGTTCGGCACTCGCTTGGAGCATTTCGGTGCGCTGCAGGTCCGGGTTTTCATCGCCGAAGAGGTGCAGTTCGGGGAAGACCAGCAGCTTGCTGTGCGGCTGTGCCTCGAGGGCTGCTTTGACCTCGTCCGCGAAGGCTGAGAGGGGTTCGCCGATGAGCCGCGGCCGGGCCTGGGCGGCGACGAGGGGAAGGATGCGTTGCATGGGTTTTTCTCCGCGTTGGGGTGTGATCCGAGTTATATTAGATCAGAATGATCCAATAAAGGGAAGGGTCCGGTGTGGGCCGTAAAGTAGCGGTTATGACGGATCAGCTGGAAGACACCACCGAGTCCCCGCGCCTCGGTGCCGGCAGGATGCCCGGGATGGAGCGGCGCAGCGCCATGGACGCGGTCCGGATGCGGATCGGCATGGCGATTTCTTTAGGGCTCTTGAAGCCGGGCGAGCGGCTGCCGGACCAGGAGGATGTGGCCCTGGGTCTCTCGGTCAGCCCGATTACCGCCCGGCGTGCGCTGGCGAGCCTGGCGGAGCAGGGCGTGGTGGTCCGGCGGCGCGGCCGGGCGGGCGGAACGTTTGTGGCGGACTCGCCACCTACGGAGGTTTTGGCGTCACTTTCGGCTTCCCCGGCGGAGTCCCAGGCGGTGAACCGGCTGGTGGACCGGCGGCTGCTGTTCGAATGCGCCGTGACGCACTACGCGGCGGTCAACGCCACCGCTGATCAGCTGGATGAGTTGGAGCGGCTCACGCGTGAGATGGCGGAGTCGAGCGACTGGTCGTACTACCACCGGATGGACGAACAGTTCCATCAGCTGGTTGGCAGGGCGTCGTGCCTGGACACCGCCGTCGTGGTTTATCACGAGACGCTGGCCGAGCTCTACGACTACTTCATCCCCTACCCCATCGAGAAGCTGCACAAGTCCAACCACGACCACATCGCGCTAGTGGCAGCCCTGCGAGCCCGTCGCGTTGAGGAAGCAGTGGAGGTTTCCCGGAAGCACGTGGACATACTGCACCGGACGATGTTTATGGGGCTGGCCGAGGTCGGGGGCTAACACCACTTACCAATGACCTGTTGCCAGCAGATGGAAGAAGATATGACGAAAAGTGTGCGTAGCAAATTTTCCATCATGAGGCGAGCACCATGGCCCTGGACTCTGTCGTAGTCTGCTGGTAGGACTCGAATTACTTGACCAAGGAGATCCGCCACAATGACGGTCGCAGAAAACAATGCTCGGCGTCTGCGTCTAGTCCTCGAGCTGCTGGCAGCCCAGCCAGATGGTTTCTATAAGACCACCGGGTCCGAAGGCATCCTGTCCCAAGTATTTGAACGTCTGCCACCCGAAGGCCCCGAGATCGAAACGAGCCCCGATGGCAGGACACGTGCGGACATCCAACTTGGATGGTCAACTGTAGACGCAGTGAAAGCAGGATGGCTGAAAAAAACCGGAACGGGTCTTTGGAGAATCACCGATGAAGGACGCCAGGCACTCAAGGACTTCCCAGAAGCAGGAGATTTGGCTTCCGAAGCCCGCAACCGGTACAACGCTTGGAGCGCCCTCAGTGCGGAAAAAAAGAGGGAACAGCTCCGAAGCACCATAGTGCCGGTAGATAAGCCTGAGGAGATCATCCGGGACGCGGCACTGCCGTTCGTACAACGTGGACTCCAAGAAGGCGGATCAGTCTTCTCCGAGGGCAGAACCGTATGGGAACGCGCTCCGGTGAAGGAATTACGCTCAGTATTTATCGATGCTCCCGATCCGGACGCCGGCAACTTCGTCGGGAAGCTCAAGCACCAGCTCGAAAAAGTATCGGACGATGCACGATTGCTCATGGCCGAACTCGTTTGTTGGCAATTACTTCCGATCAGCCCGAACCGAATCGGCGAGCGGGCAAAAAGAGAACGTGTACAAACGCTCTTGGGCTATATGGACCACCCAGTCCAGATCCCTAGTGAGGTCGCCAAGGCCTTCAAGTTCGGCAGCTTCGATCCGGGCCAAGCCATGAATAACAAGCTCTATGAAGCGCTCGTGCTGATCATCGAACTTCTCGATTCCTGGTTGGAAAAGTCCGAAGCCGAGAAGGAAGCGCTGCTGGCTGACCCATGGAAGTGGCGGCAATTTGTCAATGACCTGCCCGGACACAGCTTCCGTACGCAACGAAACGCCTTGTTGTACCTCGTCCACCCGAAATACATCGCATCTACCGTGTCCGAAGACCACAAGATACGAATCCGCGATGCCTTCGTGGGCGAAATCAGCGAAGCTAGCGGAGACATTGATCGCGATCTCCTAGCTATCATCCTCAAACTCCAACAAAAGACAGGCCAACCAGTAAACTTCTACGCCGATCCCCTTGAAAAAGAGTGGAATCCATCACCCTCTCCGGAAGAACGACCGCAAGTGACAGTTGCGCCGGACGAGGAAAACCTCCTGGCGCCAGCAACGGGGGCTCGCCGCGCATTCGCCCCAGCAGATGCCGTCCTCTCCGAGGCACTGTTCATTGATCAGACGTGGCTTCAGAAGCAGCTGAACCTGCTCGAGCGTCGGGGACAAATTATTTTCTATGGGCCGCCAGGTACCGGCAAGACATATCTAGCCATGCATCTAGCCGAACACGTTGCCGGCGATTCAAAGTACACTGCGATCGTTCAGTTCCATCCGAGCTACTCCTATGAAGACTTTTTCCAGGGATACCGTCCCGACACCTCTGACGACGGCTCGCTCACCTACAGGCTCCAGGACGGACCTTTGCGTCGGATTGTGGAGCAGGCGGCCTCCAACCCTGAGTTCAACTACGTACTCGTCATCGACGAAATCAACAGGGGCAATCTTGCCAAAATTTTCGGTGAACTCTATTTCCTGCTCGAGTACCGTGACACCCCGATCCAGCTGCAGTACAGCCGAGGAGACGATGCTGCCTTTACTCTTCCCTCGAATCTCTTTTTCATCGGGACCATGAATACCAGCGACCGTTCCATTGCACTGCTCGACGCTGCGATGCGCCGTCGTTTCTCGTTTGTTGAACTACATCCGCAGAGGGAACCCACAAAATCCGTTCTCCGCAAGTGGTTGGCGCATCACGGACTGGATGCTGCCCCAGCAAACCTCCTAGACGCTGTGAACGAACGGATAGGCGGCGGCGACTTTCAAATCGGTCCCAGCTTCCTCATGCCCAAAATCCCGGAATTGCTTCAGGACCAGCTAGGCGAAATTTGGGAGCACGAGATCCTCCCGCTGCTGGCAGAACATCACTACGGCGAGGGCCTGAACATCGAACAGGTGTATGGCCTCACTGCCCTCCAGACCCGACAGGAACCCCAAGTTATCCCTGCTGCGAGGGCAGAGGAAGCGGGCGAATCAGCAGAATGAAGGGGCTCGAACTCACGGAGGGAGCAGCACCCGAACGTGTCCAGCTCTCGACAGACATAGTCGCCGCCCTCTGCCGACTGGACGTAATCACAGCCGTCCCGACTGGCGCTGAGGATTGGATTATCTCCAACATCCGAAAAGTAGGCGTAATTCGTCTCGGCGACTTTCAAGTTGAAATAAAACCAAAAATACCCGTTTCGCGGCTCTTTTTCATGATGAGCTATTCCGCGGACCGGAAGATTTGGAAAGCGCAGGACATCATCATCGATCAGGATGATGATCTACTTAACACAATTGGTGATGCTTTCATTCGTCAATCAGCACGAGCGACTGAAGAAGGACTCCTGCAGGGCTACAAGACTTTCGAGGACTCGTTGCAAGTGTTCCGTGGCCGCCTGAACGTTTCTGCCCAAGTAGGACGTCGCGCGGGACTACCGCTCCCCGCAGAACTGATATTCGACGAGTACACAATTAACATTTCCGAAAACAGTCTGCTACTCACCGCAGCGCAACGACTCCTTCGCCTGCCCTCACTCTCCCGCAGGCACCGCACCAGCCTCCTAAAGCTTGTCCAGCGACTTGACGGTGTACAAGCGATCGTGCCGGGGGCCAAGCTGCCTGCAATAGAGTTCACTCGCCTAAACACCCGCTACCGGCCTGCCGTATTCCTGGCAACGCTCATCCTTCAGAACGCCTCGCTAGAACAACGTCACGGCGAAATTACCGCCTCAGCTTTTCTGTTCGACATGTGGCAGATCTTCGAAGACTTCCTTACGATTGCCCTCAGTGAACAGCTCCGCAGAATCGGCGGTACCATCGAGCTCCAGGCCAAGGGCCGCGCGCTAGACACCGCCGGCAGTATCTCTCTCATTCCGGACCTGCTGTGGAAGGACGCACGCGGAGTAAGAGCGGTCATCGACGCAAAATACAAAGCACCCAAAAATTTCGCTTATCCGAATGCAGACATCTATCAAATGCTGGCCTACTGCACCCGGTTCCGACTTCCTTCAGGACACCTTATTTACGCTAAGGGCGAGGAAGAACCCCGAGTCCTAAGAATCATTGGCCTTGACACCAGTATTTCCTGTCATGCAATCGACCTCAACCAAACCCCCGACGCGTTACTCCAGCAGATACGTCGTCTTGCTGCAGAAATTCACCAATCAACACAGGTTCCCACCGGACTTCCCAGGCAACTTGGCTAGCAGGGCTTAGGACCGCAATGTTACTTACCCGTGACGACGCCCCAAGTCACTTTGTCAGACCCCTGAAATAAGCTGAGCTGACTCGTTCAAATCTCACATCTTGGGGGCAACAATTGAAAAAAGAACTTCTCATCCTGCCTGTCGCAGCGCTGCTACTCGCAGGATGTGGCGGTACACCTCAGAGCTCACCAACGGCGCCGTCAGTTGAACCAGCCAGCGGTGCCAGCACAGCCGGGACGACGACGTCGAGCCCTGCCGCGAATGCAACAAAGTCCAGCCGCGGGAATTTGGTGAAAAAAGTAGGCGAAGGGGCTTCGGTCACAGACAAGGACAAGACTGTCGCGACCTTTGTGATCAACTCCATCCAAGTCGATGCCCCATGTACCAACCAGTACGCCCAACCGTCAGAGAACGGTCACTTCGTTGCTCTGAATGTTTCCATGGAGACCAATCCTGCACTGGCAGAATCGGTCAACCCTCAGTTCGGATTGGCTGGCTACGCTTGGAAGGCAGTCGCGGATAACGGAACGACATTCAACGGCAACGTCATGACGGCATCCTCGTTTATGTGCCTGAACGACGAAGAAAACTTTCCTTCTGCATTGGGGCCAGGCGAAAAGGCCACGGGGACCATTGTGCTCGACGTACCGACACCCACCGGCGTCTTGGTCCACAAGCAGGGCTTCATGCCTGCCGGCTGGGAATGGGAGTACGCGGCAAAGTAAGCACAAGATGACAGGAAATCCCCGCGGGCCTGATCTCAGGGCGGGGGTTTCCTGTTTCTTGCTGAAGAGCTCTGCGAGGCGGCGGGTTACTGTGGCGATTGGTTTAGTCGACGAGCACCGGCGCCTGACGCTGCTCTGAAGAGACAACACTCGGCGCAACCCTCCTGCCCCGGTGGTTCAGCCAGTTCGCCAAAGCCAGCAGCGCTACGAGTCCGAATGTGCTCAGGAGCTGGGGACGGGAATCCTCACCGATAAAGCCCACCGTGAAGATCGCCGCGAGGATCAGCAGACCAAGGGAAGTGAGCCACGGGAGGCCGGGCATCCGCAACGGAAGCTCAGTTCCCGCCCGGTCGGCGCGGAGGCGCAGTGCGAGCTGGGCCAGGAGCGCGGACGTCCACACCAGCAGGCTCGTCGAGCCTACAATGTTGAGCAGGACGGGAAGGACCTTTTCGGGGAAGGCCATCTCCAGCACCACCGTTACCACACCGAAGGTGACGCTGGCCAGGACCGCGACCACCGGAACCCGGGCCTTGGACACGGAAGCGAGCCAACGTGGCGCTTCGCCCCGCTCGGCCAGGGAGAACGCCATCCGCGAGGCGCCGTAGAGGTTGGCGTTGAGGGCGGAGAGCAGTGCTGCCACTGCCACCAGGGTGATGGCGGTCGCTGCACCCGGCATACCGGCGGCGTCCAGCACCGCGGCGAACGGGCTCTTCAGTCCCGCCGAACCGACGGGAACCACCGCCGCGATCACGAAGATCGCGCCGATGTAGAACACCAGGATGCGCCACAGCACGGTCCGGACGGCTTTCTTCACGCTGCGGGCAGGCTCGGCCGTCTCGGCTGCAGCCACGGACACGATCTCGGTGCCGCCGAACGCGAACGCCACCACGAACAGCGCCGTGGCAATGCCGGCAAAACCGCTCGGTGCAAAGCCGACGCCGGTGAAGTTGGACAGCCCCGGAGACTGGACGCCCGGCAGCCAGCCGAACAGCAGCGCAAAGCCCACCAGCAGGAATCCGACGATGGCTGCCACCTTGAGCAGGGCAAACCAGAACTCGAACTCACCGAAGTTCTTCACACTGGTCAGGTTCACGGCGGTAAGCACCACGATGAACACGAACGCCATCAACCACACCGGCAGGGCCGGGAAGATCGTAGCCAGCAGGCCCGCCGCACCGAGCGCCTCGGCTGCGATGACCACCACCAGCTGCAGCCACCAGAGCCAGCCCACGGTGGCACCGGCCACGGGCCCGTAGGCCGCGGCGGTGTAGACGGAGAAGGCGCCGCTGTCCGGGTTGGCGGCCGCCATTTCGCCGAGCGCCCACATCACCAGGATGATGAGGGTGCCGGCCACGAGGTAGGAGATCAGCACCGCCGGGCCTGCGGCCTGGATTCCGGCGCCGGAGCCGATGAACAGGCCCGCGCCGATGGCGCTTCCGAGGCCCATCATCGTGAGCTGGCGGGGTTTGAGGGCCGCGCCGAGGGCGCGGGCAGACGTCGTTGTCTGTTGTTCCATGGGGAGTCCTCTGGTTGTAGGTGGAACGGAGTAGTAAGGGATCAAGAAGTTGTCAGGCTGCGTGGGCTTCGAGGATCCGGAGCACGCGGTTGTTGGAGGCGGGATCGGCAACGGTGATCCGCACGCCGTCGCCCTGGTACGCCCGGACCATGATGCCGGCGGCATCAAACGCCTCCACCAGTCTGGCCCGGAGGCCGTCATCCGCGCGGAGCCACAGGAAATTGCCCTGGCTGGGCTGCAGTTTCCAGCCCTGGGCTTCCAGCTGCGCGGACATCCGTGCGCGCTCCTGACGGACGGCGGCCACCCGCGCTTCCATCTCCTCCCCCGCGTCCAGCGACGCGACGGCCGCCTTCTGGGCCAACGCGCTCACGGCGAAGGGAAGGGCGGTGCGGCGCAGCCCCTCGGCGATGGCCGGCGCCGCCACGGCGTAGCCCACGCGCAGGCCGGCGAGGCCGTAGGCCTTGGAGAAGGTGCGGAGGATGCAGACGTTTGGGTACCGGCGGTAGAGCGCCAATGAATCGGGACCGCTGCCGGCTTCGGCGTACTCCACGTAGGCCTCGTCGATCACGACCAGGATGTCGGAGCGGACGGACTGCAGGAAAGCCTCGATGCGGTCGTGGCTGATCGGCACTCCGGTGGGATTGTTGGGCGTGCAGAGCAGGATCACCTTGGTGCGGACGGTGACGGCGGCGGCCATGGCGTCGAGGTCGTGCCCTTCCGCCTCGTCCAGCTGGATGCGGACCGGCCGGGCGCCTGCCAGCTCCACCAGGATGGGGTACGCCTCGAAGGAACGCCACGCGAAGATCACTTCATCCCCGGCGTCGCACAGCCCGGTGATGATCTGCTGGAGGACGCCCACGCTACCGGGCCCCACCGCGATCTCCCCCGCGGTGACGCCCAGGTGGCTGGCGAGCCGTTCGCGGAGTTCGACGGCGGCCATGTCCGGGTAGCGGTTCATGGTGCCGGCCGCAGCGGCCACCGCAGCGGCGGCGGCAGGCAGCGGTTCGTAATGGCTTTCGTTGCTGGCAAGGGCGGCGACGTCCATGCCGGCGCTGCGCCGGCCGGGGACGTAGGACGGAAGCCCGGTCACAGCACCCCGGAGGGTGGGGAGCGCGGTGTCCGGTGCGGTCAAAAGCTGATCACGGGTCATGAGGACCGATCATGATTGTGACCCGGCACACATTGCAAGATACCCTCAAGCCATTGGGACTTCTGCTCAACTTCTAATACTTGTGGTGAAAATATGACCATTCCAAACTCCCGCGCCCTGGATTCCCTCGACGGCAGGATCATCCTGGCCCTCGACAAGGACCCCGAAGCCAGCGCCCTGGCCCTCTCCCGTACACTCGGCGTCGCCCGCAACACCGTCCATGCGCGGCTGGCCCGGCTGGAGCGCAGCGGTGCCCTCCGCTCCTTCAGCCGGAGGTTGGACCCCGCCGCGCTCGGCTACGAACTCATGGCCTTCCTCTCGCTGTCCATCAGCCAGACGCGGACCGGCGCCGTGGAGGACGGGCTCGCGGCCATCCCTGAGGTCATCGAGGTGCACGCCACCACCGGCGACGCGGATCTCATGGCCAAGGTGGTGGCCCGCGGCACGGCCGACCTCTACCGCATCACGAACCAGATCCTGGAAATCGACGGAATCCAGCGGACCAGCACGGCCATCTCCGTGCTGGAGCTCATGCCGCCGCGCTACGACGGACTCCTGAGCCGGCTCTCCGAGCAGGAATCCCGCGCCTCCGAGTAGAGCAGGGTGATCCACACCATAAGCGTGCAGATTTTCAGTCGTCTACTGCCTCTACTGCCAAATGTCCCAACCAAAATTCACGCTATTGCCTATCCGGGAACTCCGGCGCACGATTTCTGCATGACTACTCTTACCGTCTCCGGCCGCGTCGCACAGGTTCTCAGCAGCTATGTCAGCGACGTCTTCGGCGTTATGGGCAACGGCAATGTCTACTTCCTGGACGCCGCGGAAAAGCTGGGCCTGCGCTTCTCCCCAGTCCGGCATGAGGGAGCCGCCATCGCCGCGGCCGACGCCTACTACCGCACGTCGGGACGGCTTGCCGCTGGCACCACCACCTACGGCCCCGGTTACACCAACGCCCTCACCGCCCTCGCCGAGTCGGTCCAGGCGCAGATCCCGGTGGTGCTGGTTACCGGTGACGCCCCGAGCAGTGGCGCCCGGCCCCAGGACGTGGACCAGGCAGCCATCGCCGCGGGCCTGGGCGCGGCCACCTTCACCGTCACCCGCGACGCCGCGGGCTCCATCACCCGGCAGGCGGTGGAGTACGCACTCACCCGGCGCACCGCCGTCGTGATTGCCATTCCCTACGACCTCGCGGCACTCGAGGCTGAGGATGAGGAGCTTCCGGCGCCCTTGGCCCCGCAGGTGACGGACGACGGCGGCGCTGACCTTGGGCAGGTGGCCCGCCTGCTCGCCGGGGCCAGGCGGCCGTTGATCCTGGCGGGCCGCGGCGCGCACCTTGCCGGCGCCGGCCCGGAGCTGCGCGAACTGGCCGACCGGCTCGGCGCACTGACCGCCGGAACCGCCCTGGCGCTCAACCTCCTCCAAGGCGAGGGGTACCTGGGCGTGGCCGGCGGCTTCGGCACCGACACCGCAGCGGGCCTCATGGGCGAGGCGGACGTGGTCCTCGTGGCCGGGGCCAGCCTGAGCCCCTTCACCCTGCGGTTCGGGCACCTGCTTGGCGCGGACAGCACGGTCATCCAGATCGATACCGCCCTGCAGCCCACGCACCCGCGGGTGGACCTGTTCGTGAGCGCCGACGCCAAGTCCGCCGCGGGGCACCTGCTCCAGCTGCTGGACGGCGAGGCTGCGGCGGACGCCTGGCGCGCGGAAGCCCGCAAGCGCCTGGCCGAAGGACCGGGCCACCACCCGGGCTCCGACGAGACTCCGGACGGCCGGCTGGACCCGCGCTCCCTTGCCACGGCTCTCGACGCCGTGCTGCCGGAGCGCCGTACAGTGGTGCAGGACGGCGGGCACTTTCTCGGTTGGGCACCCATGTACTGGAACATCCCGCGGCCGCAGGACCTGGTGATGGTGGGAACCGCGTACCAGGCCATCGGTCTGGGCCTCGCCAGCGCCGTCGGGGCAGCCCGCGCGCTGGAGGACGACCACACCCTGGTGCTCGCCTCGGGCGACGGCGGTTTCCTCATGGGCCTGTCCGACCTCGAATCGCTGATCGGTGCGGCGAGCAGCGCCGTCGTCGTGATCTACAACGATGCCGCCTACGGAGCAGAGATCCATCAGTATGGCTCCCAGGGCCTGACCGAAAAGCCGATGCTGATTCCCGAGGTGGACTTCAGCGGCATCGCCCGCGCGCTCGGCGCCGAGTCCGCGATCATCCGGTCCCTGGCGGATCTTTCCGCGCTCACGGACTGGATCGGTGGCGGCGCCAAGGGAACCTTCGTGGCCGACTGCCGGATCACATCCAGCGTCCGGGCCCCGTGGATGAGCGAGTGGATGAACGCCAAGCAGGCGGCGACGGCGCCAGCAGCGGGCTAACTTCCCAAGGCTGGCATGAAAAAGGAGGCCGATGACGACACCCGGTGTCGCCGTCGGCCTCCTCTTACGCCCGCGCGGTGGTGCTATCCCCCGCTGGGCGCTGGACCCTAGGCCGCCGTTGGAAGCGTTACGTAGCTGCCCTCGATGACGCTGGCGGCAACAACGGGACTGCCGTCCACTGTGACATAGCTGCCACGGGTGACGGGGGGCAGGTTTCGCGCGCCAGCGACGGTGACATAGCTGCCCTCGACGCCGACGGGGACGCTGCCGGCGGGGAGAGTCACGTAGCTGCCGCCGCGCACTGCGGTTTCGGCGGTGGATGAGGATGTTGCGGGGCGTTCGGTCAGCAAAGTCATGGGTTCTCCGTGGGATTTCGGGATAAGGGCCATACAGGTTCTTGTGCCGCTCAAGCAGGAGGGCGTTTGCGCATGTGGCGCTTGCCCCGCTGGCCCGGGTATGTTCACCGGTGCGGTACTCAAGGGCTACGGCGGCCTGTACTTAACTTTACAGGCTTATCGTGAGCTGCTCAAAATAAGGTGGGGAGGCTCACCTTTACGCTTGCCACCTACGGCTGACTACGTCATCCCCTGCCCCGGCGCCAGCATGACATGACGTAGACAGGGCAGTTCTGCCCTGTTCGCCGCCCGACGCCGGGACTAGGCTGATCCGGACCAACGTCCACCGCCGTCGAGGAGCCGTCATGGCCGGGTTTGTGCAGATCATCGAATTCAAGACCTCCCGCATCAAGGAGATCGAAGAACTGGGCCGTCCTTCAAGAACCGGGGGGAGCACTCCGGCCACGTTCCGCCGCATTGTTGCCACGGCGGACAGGGACCATCCCGGGACCTATTTCACCATCGTCCACTTCGAATCCTTCGACTCGGCAATGGAGAATTCCGGCCGGCCGGAAACGTCGGAGTTCGCTGCCAAGATGGCGGAACTGTGCGATGGACCGGTGATCTTCCACAATCTGGATGTCATGTGGGAGGACACCGGAGACGGCGCGGACAACGGCTAGGAGCAGGACGACTGCCTGCTGCGCTTGCTTACGCCTCATTGCCCTGACTACCGGGGAACAAGCCGCCACAGGGACGTGACCTCGGCCGCGCGCGCAGCGAACAGAGGATCGCCGCGGTCCGATGCCTTCGGATGCGTTGGCTTGGTGTCGAGCCGTTCCACCACCTTCAGCCCGGCCGCCTTGATGGCGGTCAGCAGATCCTCACGCGACCGCAGGCCAAGGTGCTCGGCCAGGTCGGAGAGCACAAGCCAGCCCTCACCGCCGGGTTCCAGATGGTCGGGGAGTTCGTTCAGGAAGCGGAACAGCATCCTGCTCCCGGGGTCGTAGACGGCGCTGTCCAGGCTGGAATGCGGCGTGGCCGGGATCCAGGGCGGGTTGCACACGACCAGCGGTGCCCGTCCGGGCGGGAACATGTCGGTCAGGACGGCCTCAGCACGGTCCTGGACACCGAGGTTCCGGAAATTCTCACCGGCACAGGCGATGGCACGCGGTTCATTGTCCGTCGCCACCACGCGGCGGACGCCGCGGCGCGCGAGGACGGCAGCGAGCACCCCGGTGCCGGTTCCGACGTCGAACGCCAGCGTGTCAGAGGGCAGCGCAGCGGCGGCCACAAGGTCCACATACTCGCTCCGCGTGGGGAAGAAGGTGCCGTAGTGCGGGTGGATGCGGCCCTGGAGGGCATCGACGTAGACGCCATTCCGTCGCCACTGGTGGGCGCCAATTGCCCCGACAAGCTCATGCAGGGACACGATGGAAGATTCGCCGACATCTCCGTACGCTTCCGCTGCCGCCTCCCGGATATCCGGTGCGCGGCGCAAGGGCACCACCGGGCCCGGATCAAGGGGAATCAGCAGCAGGCCGAGAATGCGTGCCCGATGCGAGCGGGACTGGCGATAGCGATAGAACTCATCGGCCGGAGTTCCTGCGGTCTTTTTCTTGCCGGCGCCTACCCGCCGGTCCAGCGCGTTGAGGATCTGCCGCCCGTTGTGGAAGTCACCGTGCCAGAGCATAGCGATCCCCTGTGACGCCATCCGGTACGCATCATCGGCCGTGAGGGAGTCGGACACCACTTCGACGCGCTTCGGCGCCGGTCTGCCGTTTGCCGAACGCCATCGCGCGGTCAGGCTCTCACCAGCCTCCACCCAGGCCACGAGGGCAGGCTGCGCCGCAGCTGCGCGCGGGGGCTTGGGGTCCGACGTCGGGATTCCCCCGGGAGCTGGCGTCTCGGTACTGATAAAGAATCCATTCCAAGAGTCCGGGGGCCAGCCGGAGAGTGACTACTTTGAACCTACTTTGTCAGGATACAGGGGTGGCGTAGGCGCGTGCCGCCGTCGGGATTCCCGACGGCGGCACGGCAACCAATCGAGGGGCTTAGCTGACCCCGGCACCCGCCACGAACGCGTCCTCGGCCTCAGCCACGGCTGAAGCGCGCGCCGCGACGTCCGCGAGACGGAGCCAGGTGTCCACCACCGTGTCCGGGTTCAGGGAGACGGAGTCGATGCCCTGGTCCACCAGCCACTCGGCGAGGTCCGGGTGGTCGCTGGGGCCCTGGCCGCAGATGCCCACGTACTTGCCGCGTTCCCGGCAGGCCCGGATGGCCATGCTGAGGAGCTTCTTGACGGCAGGATCGCGCTCATCGAAGCCTGCGGACACGATCGCCGAGTCCCGGTCCAGGCCCAGGGCCAGCTGGGTCATGTCGTTGGAGCCGATCGAGAAGCCGTCAAAGTGGTCCAGGAACTCGTCGGCGAGGAGCGCGTTGGAGGGAAGCTCACACATCATGATCACTTCCAGGCCGTTCTCGCCGCGGCGCAGCCCGTTCTCGGCGAGCAGCTCAATGACGCCGCGGGCCTCCTCGAGGGTCCGCACGAACGGGATCATGAGCTTGACGTTGGTCAGGCCCATCTCGTTGCGGACGAAGGACAGGGCCTCGCACTCAAGGTCGAAGCAGTCGCGGAAGGACGGTTCCAGGTAGCGTGAGGCGCCGCGGAAGCCGAGCATCGGGTTCTCTTCGTGCGGCTCGTAGGCCGGCCCACCCAGGAGGTTGGCGTACTCGTTGGACTTGAAGTCGGACATGCGCACAATCACCGGCTCCGGCGCGAACGCGGCGGCGATGGTGGACACCCCTTCGGCCAGGCGCTTGATGTAATAGTCCCGCGGGCCGCCGTACGCGGCGATCCGCTCCCGGATCTGCGCGGCCACATCCTCCGGCTCGCTGTCCAGGTTCAGCAGCGCCTTGGGGTGGATGCCGATCTGGCGGTTGATGATGAACTCGAGCCGGGCCAGCCCCACGCCGTGGTTGGGCAGCTGGGCGAAGGTGAACGCCTGTTCCGGGGTGCCCACATTCATCATCACCTTGACGGGGGCGTCGGGCATCTTGGTGATCCCGGTTTCCTCCACGGTGAAGTCCAGCAGGCCTTCGTAGATGGTGCCGGTCTCGCCGTCGGCGCAGGAAACGGTGACCTCCTGCCCGTCGGACAGGGCGTCCGTGGCGGAGCCGGTTCCGACGACGGCGGGGATCCCCAGTTCCCGGGCGATGATGGCCGCGTGGCAGGTCCGTCCGCCGCGGTTGGTCACGATCGCGGAGGCGCGCTTCATGATCGGTTCCCAGTCAGGGTCGGTCATGTCAGCCACCAGGACGTCGCCGGTCTGGAACGCGGCCATCTGGTCGATGGCGGTGAGGATGCGGACGCTGCCAGCACCGATGCGCTGGCCGATCGCGCGGCCCTCGGCCAGGACCGGGCTGGTTTCGTTGAGGCGGAAGCGGCTCTGGCTGCCGGGGGCGCGGCGGGACTGCACCGTTTCCGGGCGTGCCTGCAGGATGTACAGGCCGCCGTCGATCCCGTCCTTGCCCCATTCGATGTCCATGGGACGGCCGTAGTGGTTCTCGATGGCCACGGCGTGCCGGGCGAGCTGCTCGACGTCGTCGTCGCTGAGGCTGAAGCGGTTCCGCAGGGACGCCTCCACCGGGACAAAGTCGATGGTGCGGCCGATCTCCTGGCTGCTCGTGTACGTCATCTGCAGGGCCTTCTCGCCCAGTCCCCGCTTGAGGATGGCGGGACGGCCCGCCTGCAGCGCCGGCTTGTAGACATAGAACTCATCCGGGTTCACGGCACCCTGGACAACGGCCTCGCCGAGGCCGTAGGAGGAGGTGACGAACACGGCGTCCTGGAAGCCCGATTCGGTGTCCATGGTGAACATGACGCCGGAGGCCCCGACGTCGGAGCGCACCATCCGCTGCACGCCCGCCGAGAGGGCCACATCCGCGTGCTCGAACTTGTGGTGCACCCGGTACGCGATGGCCCGGTCGTTGTAGAGCGACGCGAACACGTCCTTGATGGCGGCCAGGATGTTCTCGATCCCGCGCACGTTCAGGAAGGTTTCCTGCTGCCCGGCGAAGGACGCGTCCGGGAGGTCTTCCGCCGTCGCACTGGACCGCACAGCCCAGGACAGGTCATCGGAGCCGCCGTGCTTCTCCACCAGTTCCCGGTACGAGTTCCGGAGCTGTTCCTCGAAGTCCGGCAGGAAGGGCGTCTGGCGGATCAGGGTCCGGATTTCCTGCCCGGCGGCAGCCAGGGCCGTCACGTCATCGGTGTCCAGGCCCACCAGCCGGTCAACGATCCGCTGGTCCAGTCCGGAATCGGACAGGAAGCGGCGGTAGGCATCCGCGGTGGTGGCGAAACCGTCCGGCACCTGGACGCCTGCAGAAGTGAGGTTCTGCACCATCTCTCCGAGGGAGGCGTTCTTGCCGCCCACCCGGTCCAGGTCATTGAGTCCGAGTTCCGAGAACCACAGGATGTCTGTTGCCATAGTTACTGCTCCTTCGCAGAGGGTGAAGTGCCAAGGCCCTGCTCACGGCGGTGGCCGGTGGAGGGCACAAATCCCCTCCACAGTGGCAGGCCTGAGCGAGACGCGCCACCTGATGTGCGCCAGCTCACTTATTGAAACGTTTTCCCTAATGCTTGAGGTTCATTCTTTGCAGGATGGTGGCCGCCATCTCCTCCACCGACACGCTGGCCGAGTTGAGGTACGGAATCCCGTGGGATTCGTAGAGCCGCTCCGCGCTGCGCAGCTCGAAACCGCACTGGCGCAGCGAGGCGTAGGGTGAGCCGCGGCGCCGTTCGGTGCGGACCTGGCTCAGGCGCAGCGGGTTGGTGGTCAGGCCGAAACATTTCGACACGAACGGCTTCAGCGACCTGGGCAGCCCTTCCCGTTCAAAGTCCTCCTCCACCAGCGGGAAGTTCGCGGCGAAGATCCCGTGCTGCAGCGCCAGGTACATGGTGGTGGGCGTCTTCCCGCAGCGGGACGGGGCCACCAGGATGACCTGGGCCTTTTCCAGCGCCCGCAGGCTCTGGCCGTCGTCGTGCTCCATGGCATACTCGACGGCGGCCATCCGGGACTGGTAGCGCGCGGCGTTGCCCAGGCCGTGCGCCCGCCCGGGTTCCCCGCTGGCATGGCTGCCCAGCGCCTGCTCCAGCTGCCCCACATATGTCCCGATGAGGTCCACGATGATCCCCTGGCATGCCGACAGCGTCTGGCGGATTTCGCTGCTGACCGCCGTCGAAAAGACGAGCGGCGTGGGGCCGGTGGCGGCAACGCCGTCGATGATCCGGACGACGGACCGCGCCTGGTCAACGGTGGTGATGAACGGGATGGTGATGCGGTCGAAATTGTTCCCGGGAAACTGCGTCAGCAACGTGTTGCCCAGGGTTTCGGCCGTGATGCCGGTGCTGTCCGAAAGAAAATAGACGGGCCGTAGAGCGTCAGTGGTCATGGAATGACCTTATCGGGCAGTTGCCGCCGCAGAGCGCCAGGAGCAATCAGACTCCTACAACCGCCGCCCCTACCCGTGGGTGACTGCAGCGCCCAGCAGTGCGAAGAATGTCCCGGCTGCCAGGGCAATGAGGGCGCGTTGCCGCGTGGGATACAGCCAGCGCACTGCGAATACGGCCACTGCCAGGATCACGCCGTTGACCACGCTCAAGATGACGGCGACCCACTCGGTCCCGGTGGCCACCCCGAAACCTCCGCCGCTGCAACCGCTGATCCCGCACCAGGCAAAACCCGCCACCAGCCATTGCGGAAGACTCAGCAGCACTGCCAGCGGCACGGTCCACCACAGCTGTCTGGCGTCCGGGGTTACCCCGTGTAGCCTCACGGCTGGTTGCAGGGGCGGGGTGCCGGGCACGCCGGTGGGAACGGGCGCACGCTTCCGTGCGCTGCGGACAACCCAGCGGAAGACACCCGCGTTGACCACCGCAAGGAGGAGGTATCCGCAATAGTAGAGGACCGTGGTCAGGCCCCGTCCACCCTCGAAGCCAAAAGCCCCGATGACGAAATATGCAGCCGAAACGGGCAACGTCAGAAACACCATGGCGTGCAGCAGGCCGTCCTTGAACCTCGCATCCAGGCCCATATCCACGGTTCCGGCCAGAAGCGATGTGATAACAACGGCAAACGTCACAGACAAATAGGCGACGACGGCGATCCTGGCCCAGCGCGGCTGGGCCGATTCGTTCGGCTGGGATCTTCCACCCACAACGCTCCCCCTTTGACGTCGTTCCAGCCCATCCTTCGCGAGGCAACCAACAAGACATCGGCATACCCACAAACAGCCGGCACTTTGATAACCGCAGGCTAACAGCCGACGGCGTGCGGCGGGCGCTGTGCGCGAGCCCTACTCCAAAGTCCAGGCCACCGGGCCGTTCGCCCCGGTGGCCTTTCCGCGGCGCCGAAGCAGCACAACGAGGAAAGCAGCGCTGGCGAGAAACAAAGCGCCTGCCCCGACGGCGACGGCCGGAAGGGCCACGTCAAAGGAACCTTTGGCGATGACGGCACCGTCTGACCCGCCGCCGTCGGCTGCTTCTGCAGGCTCTTCCCCACCCGTGGCGGGTGCCGCAACAGGGCCAGCCGATCCGCCGTCGAGCACTGTCAGGGACTTGCCGCGCCTGTTCACCACCACCACGGAACCGTCGCCAGGCTCAACCAGGCGGCCGGGATCGTCGCCGGTGGCAAGGGTTTCCGTGGCAGCCGCCGCCCCGGCCGGAATGACCGAGACTGTATCGTCCAGACTGTTGGTCACGTACACGGTTCCGTCAGCGGCGGCCAGCACCTCCTGCGGCGCCTCACCCACGGGAATCCGCCGCGCCACCGTGGTCCCGCCTGGTTCGATCACAGCGACATCGTTCGTGAGGATGTTGGCCACGTAGACGGTCCCGTCCGGCGCTGCCGCAATCCCGTGCGGATTGGCTTTCGCGCCCACGTCAATGGTGTGCGACGGCGACGGCGCACCTGCCGGGATCACGGTGACGGTGCCCGCAAGCTGGTTGGTGGCATACGCCGTCCCGTCCCTTGCCACGGCCAACTTAACCGGATACCGCCCGGCCTGGATGGTCCGGCTAACCCATGCGTCCCCCGGCTTAACCACGGACACCGAGTTCTCGTCCGGATTCACCACGTACAGCGACCCCTCCGGCCCAACAGTCAGCCAATGCGTGCCGCGAGACACCTTCATCACCAGGGAGACCTCGTTTGCGCCCGGGGCCACCACGCCGATTTCGGACTGCGCGTCACTGCTCTGCGCCACGTACAACGTCCCGTCCGGCGTCACGGCCAGCGATGTGGGAAAGTGTCCGGTCCTGATGGTGCGCGACGGCGCGGTCTCCCCTGGCCTGTAGGCGCTGACGCCACCGGCCCAGCCATAGTCGCTGACGTACAGCGTGCCGTCCGGCCCGGACGCAACGGCCAACGGCTGGCCGACGACGGCAATGACCTTTGGGTCGGCTGCGGAGGCCGGAACAGCTGCGACGGCGGTGGCCAGCAAGAGCACGGCGCCGGCCAGCAGCGCCCTTCGGGCAGCCATGAGCGGCATGGCAAACGGGCGTGAAGGCTTGAGTGTCATGAAGTTCCCCCAGAATGCTGCCGACCCCCTCGGCTGTTCTCCGATCCTAACCGAACGAATGACCATGCTTCTCACCAACGTCCGTCCCTGGGGCAGCGACCCCCTGACGTATCGCCCGACGGTGGGTGAACGCCGGCCGTCGGGCTGGTCCCATGCCGGTCAAACCCTTGCGAACAGGCCTATAGTCAAGGGGACGGCACGTGCCCCAGGTGCAGATGGCTGTACTCGCGCGACGCCACCTCCCTGAATCGAGCCCGCCGTGGCCACCACCCCGCAGACCCCCCGTACGCATCCTGACTTCGGAAAGAGCGGTCCCGCTGATTCCCGCCCCTCCGGCCGTGTGGCGAGGTGGCGCATTGGCCGGGTTGTGGCCATCTCCCTGGCCACGGGGTTCCTCGCCGCCGTGCTCCTTGCCGCCGCTCCCGTCATCCGCGCGCGGGAGAGCGAGATGACCGGCGCTGTCCTGTGTGGCTTTGCCGTGGGGTGGGCAGTGCTGGCCATCCTCTCGGTACGGCTCACTGACCAGCCGCAGCGCTGGGCATTTGTTCCCGCGGTGATCATGGGCGCCGGCGGTCTCCTCCTGGTGGTATTCGGCCCCGCAGTGGACGGGCCGCTCAGCTGGGTGTGGCCTCCCGCCCTCCTCGCCCTGGCGATCTGGATGTCCCTCCGTGTCCGCCGGCAACTTCACAGCAGGAGCAGAGGCTGGCTGGTCCACCCGGTCCTGGCGGTATTGGCGCTGGCCTCAATCGGCGGCGGCTACCAGACGCTGGGTGCAGCAGCCGATGCCAGGGCGTTCCCGATGCCTGGCCAGCTGGTCGACGTCGGCGGTTACAGGCTGCACCTGAATTGCACCGGGTCGGGCAGCCCCACGGTGGTGCTTCAACCGGGCGCCGGTGAGATGTCCTCGAACCACGGGTGGATCGCCGCCGCCGTAGCGAACAACACCCGGGTCTGCGCCTACGACCGTGCCGGGCGGGGGTGGAGCGAGCCTGCTGACAACGCCCAGGACGCCACCCAAATCGCCGCAGACCTCCACACGCTGCTGCACCGCGCGAACGTCCCCGGACCCTACGTCCTCGCCGGACATTCCTTCGGCGGCCTCTACACACTCACCTTCGCCGCCCGCTACCCCGACGAAGTGGCCGCCATGGTGCTGATCGACTCCACGGACAGGGCAGCAACAGACACTCCCGGCGTGGTTGCGGCCCCTGGCAGCTATGACGTCCTTGGCCGGCTCTCGGCGTTGATCTCCACCTCCGCCCGGCTCGGCCTGGGCCGGGTGTACGCCCCGCTCGAGGTCGGCTCCCTGCCGGCCAGGTCCCGGGACGAGGTCCGCGCCAACATCGCCAGCCCGGCGAACCTGCGCAGCACCATCGACGAGTACGTCCAAGCGAACACGTCCATGCAGGAGGCTGCATCACTGCGGGAGTTCGGCAGCAAACCACTGGTGGTGCTGACAGCCGGCGTCGGCAACAGCAGCAAACACCAGGACGCGCAGAACGAACTGGCCGGCCTCTCCACCAACAGTGTCCACCAGACCATTGATTGGGCCAGCCACGAAGCGCTTGTTGCCGACCAGGCCGGCGCTGCAATCACCACCCAGGCGATCCTCGACGTCGTTGCGTCGGTCCGGAGCGGCGGACCGCTGGTGCACTAAGGCCCGCGCGAAACGCCGAGCGGCGGCACCCGCCCCGGGTGCCGCCGTCGTACGTTCCACCGCAGGTCACCAGAGGCGCCCTGCCGGATCGCGTAGGATCCCGTAGCCACCGATGAGCATGACCAGGGCCCTAGCTGGTCACCGGATCTACCGGTTTGACTGCGGCCCGAATCCGGGACTGGTTGCGGGCGAAGCCCCAGCGCAGGCTGATCACCAGTTCCCATACCAGGATCAGCAGGAACGTCGGCGCGAAACCGGACTCGGGAAGATTCACGCCGATGACCGCCGAAGTGACGATATTGCCCGCCCCGATGAGAATGCCGGACCATGCCAGCACGCGGCCCAACTCCCTCGTCCTGAGGGCAGCGATCGCGGCGCAGAGCACGAACAGTCCGGCTGGCAGCAGTCCGACCATGAAGTCAGCCTTGTTTATCTCGGCAAGAACGGCTGCCTGCTCCGGCGAAATCTGGTCACGCAGCAAATAACCCGCAATGAGAGGGCCCCCGGAGCCCAGCTTCACCGCAATCTCGACAACACCGCCCACCAGGGCCACTGCCGCCACCCAGCCCGCAGCGCGCAGGCGCCAGCAAACGTAACCGACGAAAACCATCCAAGCCGTGAACGCCAGAAATTCCATGCTCATCGCCGCTTGCGCGGCCGGGTTTGCGGCCATACGCGCCAAAGCATCGAGGCTCTCCTGCCCCGAGGGCGCATCAGGCGTTGCGGGGTCTGCGCCTATGGCGACTGCAGCGTTCGCCACGATGAAATATACGGCGCCGCTGAGAGCTCCGACCCGGTCCATGGCGGTCATGGCTCCTCCCGGTGTCGGCTGTCCCGAGCCTCTATGGCCCCCGGGTTGTATTTCGTTTGCCGGGCCTGGACGGGTTTTCATGATGGTTCCTTTCCTTGGTGGTGGCGCCACAGTGGCGGGTTGTTTGGTGCGGACGTCCAGATTCGGAGGGAGTCCAAGACGTGGGTCGGCCGGATCTTTGCTGCCTCATCTGGAGGTGAGGCGACGGAACTTCCAGAGTTCCGGTGAGCCTTCCAGCGGAATGGCCGCATGATTCTGTTGACTTGGGACGTGCCTCCAGTCCGTTGATGTTGGAGGTACTGTGCTGTCCCGTGCGCTCCCGGAGGGCTCTGCCCCCATGAAGCCGAGGCTAAAGACGATGGTTACGGTCACCCATGCTGTTCGTTGTCTGGAATTCCAGGCCATCGGGAGCTCCTTGGTTTTCTCCTCCATGACCTTCTTTTCATGGAGTTGATAGGCACCAGTGTTGATCACGGAACCTATATGGCGCGTCGACCCCCGGTAGCCATTCCGATGTACATCAGGCGAGGATGCTGCGCGGTTATCAGCTACATCCCAGGGCGTAGCGACGCCGGATCCCTGGCTTCATTTTGGCCGTGGCTTTTCAGCGTGGGGATGGATATTGTCCACTCATGGATGGCACACGAAGCGGTGCGCCCGTGCCGGCCGGTGAAGCCGACGGCCGCCTCCGGGTGGTCCTCGTCGATGACGAAGCCCTGATCAGGGCAGGGCTGGCGCTGCTGCTGGAGTCAGAGCCCGACATCATGGTCGTCGGGGAGGCCAGTGACGGCCGCGCCGGCGTTGAAGTGGTCGCAGGGCTTCAGCCCGATGTGGTGGTGATGGATATTCGAATGCCGGTCATGGACGGCGTCGCGGCCACCCGGATCCTCACCTCCGAAGAGTTCAATACCGGCCGCACAGAAGCGGTACCAGTGCTCATTCTGACCACCTTCAATGAAGATGAAGCCGTTCATGCCGCCCTCCGTGCCGGCGCTTCTGGCTTCATCCTCAAGAACTCGGCGCCGCGCATCCTGGCATCCGCCATCCGTGCCCTGGCCCGGGGAGCGGGATGGCTTGACCCGAATGTCACCCGCAAACTCCTCGAGGAATTTTCCAACGGAGCGGAGTCGTCTCTTCCCACCCCGGCGGAGTTGGATGAGCTGACGCGCCGTGAACGGGAGGTGCTCGCGGCGATTGCCCGCGGAATGAACAACGCTGAGGTCGCCGCGAAGCTATTCCTGAGCGAGGCCACAGTGAAAACGCACGTGCACCGCATCCTGATGAAACTTGGCGTGGCAGACCGGGCACAGGCGGTGGCGGCGGCGTACCGGCTGGGCCTGGTCAAACCGGACGGGCGCAGCTGAGCATTCCAGCCCTGGGGCGCCATTCCCGATTACCGCAATGGTCCACCCGGGGGTGTATGCCATCGCTCATACGGAGGGTGGATGAAGAAAGTCCTGCCCGGGCGCACACTGAGGACAGAGGCACAGCCTTGACTGAGAACCCGTTGTGAGGTGGACAGTGGTCCAAAGATCGCCGATATCCAAGGTGTCACGCTCCGGTCTGGGGGTGAACCGGCCACCCGGCTTCACCAGGGCAGATTTCGCCGTCGTGCTGCTGGCATTTGCCGTCGAGCTCGCCAGTTTCTTTCCGGCTACGTCCGGCTCGCTCTCGGGAGTCCTTGCTGTGGCGGCTCTTGTTTACGTAGCGGGCGGATTCGTCCCACTCTTTTGGAGGCACCGCGCCCCGGTTATGGTTTTCGCCGGGCTCTTGCTGCACCAGGCGATCTTCGTAGTCTTCGCCACTCCGACGTACTTCAACTTCTCGGAGGTGTACCGCGTCCCCTACATGCCAATAACCCCTGTCCTGGTCACGCTGGCCGCAGTGGCATCCGATCGCCCGCTTCGGCAGTCCCTGGCAGCCCTCATTACCGCAGTCGCCTTTCCTGTCCTGATCACTTCACGCGGCAGGCCCCTTGATGAGGATCTGTGGTTCATCGGTACCGGGGCCGTGTGGCTGGGAGGGGCATGGGCCTTCGGCCGTTTTGTGGCGCGGAACCGTCTCCGCATCAACTCTTTGGAGGAAGACCGGCGCCAGGCTGAGGCCGCAATCGCCCAGGAACGCGCGCACATCGCCGCCGAACTGCACGACATCGTCTCCCACGCCGTCACGGTGATGATGCTGCACGCGGCCGGCGGCCGGCGGGTTATCGACACCGATCCCCAACGCGCAGCCCAGGCCCTGGAAGTCATCGAATCCGTTGGAACGGAGGCTACGCAGGAACTTGCCCGCCTCCTGAGACTGCTGAAGCCGCCCGGGGGGAAACCAGCCAACGAACAGCAAAACCCGCTTCCCACCCTGAATGACATAAAGTGGCTGATCGAACCTGTCCGGTCAGCGGGAGTGCAAGTGGACGTGAAAGCCTACGGGGAGGCGGGAAGGCTTGACCCCAGCGTGGGCCACACAGCGTACCGTGTAGTGCAGGAGTCGCTGACGAACATTTCAAAGCACGCCGGTTCCGGAACGAATGCGCTCATCGATCTCCGGTGGGAACCCCGCTCGCTGACTCTCAACATCTCTGATGATGGTGGCGGCAGGCCCGAGAACCATCTTGACGGTACTTCAGGCTATGGGCTCTTGGGGCTTAAGGAGAGAGTCGAAGTCGCCGGAGGAAGCATCGAATGGGGACCGAGAGATAGCGGGTTCTTCCTGAGCGCCCACCTTCCCTCGTCGCCTTAGTGAACCAACAAGACATCGGCACACCAGGACGGGGATCAGCCCGGGAGCTCAGCGCGGCGGAATCGCAGTTCCCGCAGCGCCCCGTTCAGGGGCGACCCAGTGAAGGGCAGAGTGCCCAGGTCGATGGCGACAGCCGCGGTCAGGGCAAGTTTGTTTGCGGCTATGGCAGCTCTTTCCGGAAGTCCGATGCTGGCAGCGAAATCCTGCCAATGCCTGGCCTTGAGGTTCTTCACCCTGCCGGCGACAGTAAGTGCCATAGTGTCGTCACCGTAAAGCAGCGTGCAGGGGATGTCGTAGACCGGGGCCACCGCCCAGCCTCCTTGTTGCCCTTCCAGAACCGAGGCGTTCTTGGCGTGCAGGTCACCGTTACCGGTCAGCCACGCGAAGACGAACTGCAGATACAGGTTCCTTACGGCGATGACCTTGGCTTTGCACAGCCCGGCGAGGGCCAGCACAACTTCCTCCGAGCTCACGGCATATTTTGATGCCGGCGGGAGGTTGAGGACCTGCGCGGCATCCTCCAGGGCCAGGCGCAGCAGCCCGTCGCCCTGGGTGCGGTCGAACCGCTGAACCAGGAGGCCGGCAAGGCCGTTCCGGTCCAGGACAACACTGTGCTTGGCAACCGGGATTTTCAGGGCTTTTGCCGCAGCAAGGTGGGTTGCTTCGTTGAGGACCAGATGCGGGTGCTGGGGCGGATCCAGCTTGAGCAGGTAGCGGCGGTTGGCCAGAGCGAGCGGCGTTGTCACCATTGAGGCGCTGGCCTTGGACTGGACCCCGGGCAGGCCGTGCCGATCCACCGCTTCAGCCAGGGAGGCGAAGTCCAGGTCCTCCGGGTGCGACGTGTCCGCCAGCGGCAGGGGCTCCACAGGTGACGCCCCGGCAGGTACTATCTGGACGTCGCCGGGAACGTCGGCGCCGACGGCCAGGAGAAGGCTGAGTTCGTCCCCCAGGCTCGTCTTCACGGCGTCCTTGAGCACGGTAAGGCGGTGGCCTTCGGGCAGGAGGCCGGAGAAGAAGGACGGTAGGGCACCACTGGGGGCTTCCACCCGCTCCGCGGTGAGGGGCAGTGTGCTGGCGACAGTCCGGCCGCCCGACGCGTGGTAGTCGGGCACATAGGAAAAGACAACACTGCCACGGTTGGTACGGTTCAGGTGACCGGCCAGGACGCCCGCCTTGTACACGTCCGCGCTGCGGACAAATTTCAGGCGCCCCAGGACCTCAGTCATCCGTAGCCCTGAGATGCAGCCCGACCGCGTTGGCCGCGGCCGCGACGGTTACCAGCGAAGGATTACCGGTCCCCGTTTCGATAGCGTGGATGGTCCGGGAGGACGTTTCGATCAGGTCAGCCAGCGTCTCTTGCGTGATGCCGGCTTCTTTGCGGGCGCGCCGGATACCGGCGCCTATGGCCGCAATGTCCTCCACGGCGACACACCTTTCCGAAACATATTGCTGATTCCATCGATGCTACCGTGTCATAGGCCCCACAGGATCTAAATCCGCAAAATATTTCCGAAATTCCCGCGACGCGTGGGCCGGCGATTCCCATCAACAGCTAATCGGAATGATATTGCAGATTTGTCGTGGACCGCTGGTGGGTAATCCCTGCGCCACACGCCGAACGGCGGCACCCCCCCGGGTGCCGCGGTTGTACGTTCCGCCGCAGGTCGCCCTTACCCCGCCGGGGCTACTTCGGCATGGGCCTTCTCCTTCGCTACATTCCCATTCCACTTGTCGCCACAGGAGCAAAAGCCACACCCAGCGCGATCACAGCCAGCGCCACCGCAACGGCGCGGTTGGCGAGCCGCCTCCACGGCAGCATCTTCTCCCCGGCAATGAAGGCCCCGATCAGGGCCATCCAGCCGACGCTCATCACCCCAAGCGCGAACAGCGCGGTCATCAGCGCCCAGCAGCACGCCACACACCACGCGCCGTGCTCCACACCCATCCGGAGGGCACCGGAATAGCCCCGCCGCATGCGGTGCAGGATGAAGTCCATGGGCGTGCGGCATTTCATCAGGCTCACTTTTTTGGCCGGCGTGAGCTGATAGACCGCCGCCATCAGGATGACTCCTGCCGCAAAGTAGCGGCCGCCCTGGTCAACAGCAAAGATCCCCGGCGCCAGCCCTGCCACCGACATGTAGAGCCCATAGGCCATCAGTCCGAAGGCCGTCCATGCGGCCAGGTAACCCACTACGAAGACCGCCGTGGACCCTGCCGGCGCGTACCGTCCGGCCTGCCGCCGGTGCCTTTGGATCCGGTGGTACGCCACCACCATCGGTGCCACCGACGGGAACATCATGGCTGCCAGCATCACCACCCACGTCAGGGTGAAGAAGCCCAGGGGCCCAGGCGAAGTCCAGGAGCCCATGTCCATCCCCGCCAGCTGCGTGGATGTGAAAATCCAGCTGGCAGCAGCGAGGAGCAGGAGGGCAGCCACAAGGCCGGCCTCCCGCGGATCAACACGGGAGGCCTTCGCCACCGACTGACCGATAGTGAACAGCTTCCTGCGTTCCACCGGCCGGCCGCTCAGCCCCGGCCCCTGGGAGCGCCCTCTGCCATCTCACTGGCGAACATGAAGTCAGACGTTTCGCCATAGACGCCGTCGAACTCCTGGCCAAACAGGTCCACATGTCCCGGCCCTTTTCCGATCCGGAACTCGGGCGCGAAGCCGTACATCGCGTTTTTCACTGTGGTCGCGCCGCCGTCGGGTCCGGGCAACGGCTCAAACGTGAACTGGGCCTTGCCCGCGACCGAGCCGGAAGGCCGCTCGCCGTCGGTAAACGTGACGGCGGCACGCTCCAGTCCCAGCCACTCGCCGTACAGCCCGGCCAGGTCGCCGAAGGGACCGCCGGCCTGGCCCCGAAGAATGGTTTCCAAGGCGCCTACCTGGGCGTCGGACGCGGACTGGTCGATGACGGCACCCACCTTCCAGCCGCCCGCCGTCAGATGCGTGGGGAACCAGTTAAGGAACGCGAAGTCGACACCGGACAAGTCCGTGTCATCGAGGCTTCCCTTGGCGATATGAAAGACATTCATGCCGTGGCACTCACCTCCGGGTCCGTTTGGCACCCCGTCCACCGGGCACGGACAGATCAGCTGGCAAGTGCAGTTGCCCACATATGTTCCGGACATTTCCCAAGACACAGAATCCTCCTCACCTGGCGCCATCGCCGCTAAGAAGTGGCCCGGACCCGGCGCCTCATTCCGTGAAAACAGGGCGAATTACCCCGATAATGCAGACGGTATGCCTCCGGCTAGAGGCAGTCAATATGCCGTGTTACCAAAAGATTCGCGCCTTAGGGCAAGCCGCGAAGGCGGTGAAACACGGCCCCGACAATGGAGAGAAGGTAACCCCAAACGGGCCATTCGAGGCCGGGTTGCCGTTCCCGCCCGGCTTTGTCCTGGCCATCGCCGCACTCCCCCTCTCCTAGTTAAGCTTCGGCACCAGCACCGGGGTGTTCTGCTTGTACGCCTCGTAATCCGCCTGGCTGCCCCACTTCTTGTCCGCCTTGGCCTCCAGCGGCGGCACGCCGCTGCCCTTGACGAGCAGCAGGGCCACGAACACCGGGGAGACCAGCGCGGCCCACTGCCAGCCCTGCAGCACCGGCAGGGCAATGACGGCGACGCCCACCCAGAGCGTGATCTCGCCGAAGTAGTTGGGGTGGCGGGACTTTGACCACAGGCCCGTGTTGATGAAGCGGCCCTTGTTGGCGGGGTGGGCCTTGAACCGGGCCTTCTGGACGTCCGCCACGGTTTCCACCGTGATACCCGCGGCCCACACCAGCAGCCCAACCCAAAAGAACAGGTCCAGGCCCACCTTTTTGTCGGAGGTGATGGCCACCCACGCCAGCGCCGCGGTGAGCACCACCCACAGGCCCTGGATGGTCCACGTGTTCAGGAAGCGGAAAAAGTCCGGTTTGAGCTCATCGAACCGGTCGTCCTTGCCGTGCTTGCTGATCCGCAGGAACAGGAAGCTGCCCAGCCGGACGGCCCACAGCACCACCATCACCGCCAGCACCAGGCCGCGCGCATCCACGCCCGGGGAAGCCAGCACCAGGAACACCGTGATGGAGATGTATGTCAGCGCACCGGTGAGATCGTAAAACCTCTCCGTCTGCGCCTTGTAGGACGGGACGAACACCAGCCACTGGATGACAAATGCGGCAGCAACACCCAGCGCGAACACCGGGAACCCGCCGAGAGTTGGCGCGCCCTGGCTTCCGGCAAGGGCCATGAGCACCGCCGCCACCACCGCGATGGGGATGCTGATGAGCGCCTTGCGGCTCTTTTCGTTCATGTAATCGGACCTCTCCTTCGAACCACCCTCGCCCACCCAGTCTTCGTAGCAGTGAGGGTGTTGTATTGCTGCCGTCAGCGTTTTCAGGGCTGGCCGGGTGGCACGAGCTCGACGCCGTCGAAAGAATCCGCGTCCCTGTCGCTTGCCGGAACCAAGTGCAGTAGGTTGGGCCTACGCCGTACGAATAGGTGCTGCTGGGCACCGTTATTCCGGCCATCAACGCTTGGACTCCCACCGCAGGCCCTGCAGGAACAACGATGCCCGTGCCAGGGCAAGGCCCAGCCACTTCAAAGAAGCGAGACCATGAGCTCTGCAACTATCCGCCGCTCCCGCCCAAACCCCAAATCCCGGTGGCTCGCGCCCGCCGGCCTGATCCTCCTCAGCTTCGTCCCGATCATCGCCGGGGCCGTCCGCCTGACCGACCTGACGGGAGGCCAGGTAACCCCGGACAACGCGCGCTTTTTCGATTCACCTGTCCCCGTGCTGATCCATATCCCTGCGGTCACCGTGTACCTGGTGCTGGGCGCGTTCCAGTTCGTTCCCGCCCTGCGCCGCGGCAAACGCGGCAGGGCAAGCTGGCACAAGATCGCCGGGCGCATCCTCGCCCCTACCGGCCTGCTCGCCGCCCTGTCCGGTTTGTGGATGGCCGTCTTCTATGACCTCCCACCCCTGGACGGACCGCTTCTCCTCGCCCTCCGCCTGGTCTTCGGATCCGCCATGGTGGCGTTCATCATCCTGGGATTCATCGCCGTGCGGCGCCGGAACTACGTCCGGCACAGTGAGTGGATGTCCCGGGCGTACGCCATCGGCGTTGCCCAGGGAACCATTGTTGTGGTGACCATTCCCTGGATTGTCCTGGTGGGGCCGGTGAACGAGCTGACCCGGGCACTCCTGATCGGGGCATCATGGGTTCTCAGCCTGGCGGTGGCCGAATACTTCATCTACCGCCGCGGGCAGGATCCCGCATCAAAGTCCCGCCCTTCCATCCAGCCCGCTTAGTCCCGCGGCTCGGCCCCTGAATCCCTGGCCCGCTCCAGGGCGTCGAGCACCAGGTCCAGCCCGAACGCGAACTCGTGAGCGTAGCTGTATCCCGGCTGGAGGACATGCTTGGCCATCAGTTCATGGAGGTAGGGGTACTCGCCGGACGGCAGCTGGGCAAGCATGACGTGGGCCATGGCGGCCGCTTCTTCGCCCGAATCAAAGGGCAGGGCCTTTTCCTGCTTCGCAAAGCCGTACACGTAGCTATCCAAAGCGGAGAAGGCGTGCGCTGTCATAGCCAGGGAGAATCCCCCGTTCCGGAATGTCCCGAGCACCCTGTCATGATGCCTCAGCGTGGCGGGGCCGGCCTGGGTGGCTGAGTCCATGAGTCCGTTGGCCCAGGGGTGGCGCTGCAGGACTGCCCGCACCGAGCCGGACCGCTTGCGCAAGGCGGTCTTCCAGTCATCGTCATGGGATGGCAGTTCGATCTCACCGTAGAGGGCATCGATCATCCCGTTGAGCAGGTCCTCCTTATTGGAAACATGGTTGTACAGCGACATCGCTTCCACGCCCAGCTCATCCCCCAGCCGGCGCATCGACAACTTTTCGATCCCACCCTCGTCCGCCAGCCTGATGGCGGTCTCGAGTACCCTGCCGCGGTTCAAACGTGCCCGCCTCTCCGGCCCGCTGGCTTTTCCTTTCCGGCATGCCCCCTCTTTCTCCTTGATCCATTGACTTACCTTACACCGTAGGCGTACTTTGCTTACATCATAAACTTACGACGTAAGGCAGATGTCATGAGCACCTTCCCAGCAACCCGCACCTCCCCTTCCCAAAGCACCTCGAAACTGGATTTCCGCAGCTGGACACCCGCCACCGCCAGCCTGGTGTCCGGGCTGGGACTGCTGCTCGTGGTGATCCTTATGGCGGCCGGCTACTTCGGCGGCGTGATGCCCCTGATCACTTCGGGAGATGCAGGTAAAACTGCCCAGGACATCTCGCAGTCGGGGCCCATCTACCTTGCCGGCGTCGTATGCATCTACCTGGTCATTCTCCTCGATGTGCTCGTTTCTGCCGCCTGGTACGCCCTGTTCAAAGGCGTCAACAGGCCGCTGTCAGCGGCCGCAGCCTGGATGCGCGTCGCATTCGCAGGGCTCTTCGCCGCGGCAGCAGGACAACTGGCCTACGCCTACACCCTGCTGGACGATCCCGAACAGGCCATGAACGCCATCGAATCGTTCCGTACCATCTGGCTCACCAGCCTGGGGCTGTTCGGGCTCTACCTCATCCTCATCGGGTACCTGGAACTCCGCTCCACCTTTGTCCCCAAAGTCTTCGGAGTCCTCCTGGTCATCTCCGGCGCGGGATACGTCCTCGACGCACTCGGGGTGGCGTTCGTGGATGGATTCACCCCGGTGTTCGGCCTGTTCGCCATCATCGGCGAAACAAGCTTCATCTTCTGGCTCCTGATCAAGGGCCGCAAGCTCACCATCAGCTGAGCGGCTGGCGCCCTTGAAGGGCAGCCTTCCCAACCCGAGCGCCGCCGTCGTAATTTACGACGGCGGCGCTGGCTGTGAACTGTAGTGCTCGGCCAGCCTCGCCAGGCCCTCATCCAGCGAGACTGCGGGAGACCAGTTGAGGAGTTCCTGCGTCTGGCGCTGGTCGAACCAGTGGGCGGTGGACAGCTGCTCGGCGAGGAACCGGGTCATGGGCGGCTCTTCTTTCCGCCCGGCCCAGGTCCAGAGCTTCTCCACCACCGCTCCCGCCGCCCGCGCCACGGCACCTGGCACGGACCACGCCGGCGCGGGGACGCCTCCCGCGGCACAGATGCCTGCCAGCAGCTCGCCCACCGGACGAGGTTCGCCGTTGCTCACCACCAAGGCCCTGCCATGGACGTGGCCCATGCGGTGCAGCGCGGCGACGATGGCCGCGGCGGCGTTGTCCACATACGTGGTGTCGATGAGGGCCGCGCCGGCGTCGAGCAGCGGCAGGCGGCCCCGGCCGGCGCGTGCCAGGACCCGTTCCACCAGCTGGGTGTCGCCGGGGCCCCAGACGATGTGGGGGCGTACCGCCGTCACCCGGAATTCCGGAGTGTCCGCTGCCAGTGCCAGCAGCTCCGCCTCGGCCTTGGTGCGCGAGTAATCGCCGTGCCCATGCTCCGGGTCAGCCGGCTCCGCGCCCAGCCCAGCAATGGCGGCGCCAGAATTGGCCACCGACGGGGAAGACACGAACACCACGTCCCGTACCCCGGCCGCACGGGCGCAACGGAGCAGGCGGCGCGTCCCTTCGACGTTCACCTCGTCGAACTCCGCGGCACGGCCAGTGAAAGAAACCTTCGCACCGAGGTGGATGATTCCTTCAACGCCTTGGACGGCTGCCCGCAGCGCTTCCTCGTCCGAGAGGGACCCGCAGAAGTCCGTGGCGCCGTCGACTCCTGACGGACGGCGCTGGAAGGTGGTCACGTTTTGGCCCTGGCGCACCAGGAGCCGGGCCACCTCTCCCCCGAGCAGGCCGCTGGCGCCGGTGACGAGGACCCTCATGGCGTTCCCGGCCGGCCGCCGGCCAGCACCCGCGAGGCCCAGCGGGACAGGCGGCTCCTGTCGATCTTGGCGTTGTGCCGGATATCGGTGGGCTGGGCGGGGACTGCGAGCACGGCGGAGACATGGACGCCTGCCTCCAGGGCCGCCCTCCGGACATCCCCGGCGAGCTGCGGCGCGGCAGGGCCGGCCTTGCGGGCGGGAGGGACGGTCTCGACGACGGCGACCACGGCCTGGGTGCCCGCCGGTCCGACGCCGGTAATGGCCGCCAGCCGGACGCCGTCCAGGCGTTCGATGGCCTGTTCGGCGCCGACCGGCGTCACCACAGCACCAGGAGCCGTGACCACATGGGCGAGGCGGCCCTCCACCCACAGCCGGCCGACGGCGTCGAAATGCCCCACATCTCCCGTGCGGTGCCATCCCGGCAGGCTGCTGCTTTCCTGCTGGATCAGCCACAGCCTGTCGTACGCTTCCTTGACGTGGGCGGCACTGACCAGGATTTCGCCAGTGACGCCGGCCTCCGTCACGGGATCGCACCCGGGCGCCGTGCCATCCGCTGCCAGCGGGACCACGGCCACGCGCGCGCCGTGCACCGACGTTCCCACGCAGACGCCGTTGCCTGCTCCCGTCACGGTGCCGGCGGCAGCATCGGCGTCGGCGGCCTGGATTTGCTCGAGGCTGATGTCGGTGACCGGCAGCGCCTCGGTCATCCCGTACGGCGTGTGCAGCGACGCCCGGGGCAGCAGCCGCTGCACCTCTGCGAGCAGCGGTTCCGGGACAGGTGCGCCGGCTGACAGCAGCAACCCGATGCTTCCCAGGGCTTTGTGCCCCGCCGCGCTCAGGCCTTCCCGGGTGGCAAGGACGTTCCGCAGCGCCGCCGGCGAGGCGAAGACCACCGTGGCATCGATGGCTGCCGCGGCGTCTGCGAGCGCGCTGGCCGTCAAGGTGCGGGGCGCCGTGACGTCCATAGCCGGCGTCACCGACACCGCGCCGAGCGCCGGTCCCAGCAGGGCGAACGGGGCGAACCCTGCCACCAGCCGGGCGCCGGGACGGATCCCGAAGGTTTCGGCCACCGTGTCCCGCATCGCGGCCAGCTGCCGGTGCGTATAGAGCACGCCCTTGGCGGGGCCGGTGGAACCGGATGTGAAGAGTACGGCGGCCGGGGCCTCCGGATACGCGCTTTCCCTCAGCTGTCCTGGGTTGCCTCCGGCGCCCGCGCGGGCGAGGGCGGCGAGGGAAGTCTCGACTCCCAGCATCCGGCGGCGGCTGGCCGGGAGGTCCCGCACGCTGATCCGCCGTCCCGGCCAGCCGAGCACCGAGGCAGCAGCCAGCGCCTTGTCGATTCCGAGCAGGAAATCAGGGGTGGCGCCTTTCACGGCACGGCTCAAGCCCTTGGTTCCCAGTCCGGCGTCGGCCACGACCACCACGGCGCCCAGCCGCAGGCAGGCATAAAGGGCTACGGTCAGGTCCACTCCCGGCGGAACCATCAGGCTCACCCGGCTGCCGTTTCCCACTCCGGCGTCCCGGAGCCCTTCGGCGAGGTCCAGGATGTTCCGCTCCAGCTGGTGCCAGCTGAGCGAGCGGGCGGTGGTGCCGTCCGGCGCCATTTCGGCGACGGCAGTTTCCCCTCCCGCCGGCCCTGCCGCTTGCTCACCGAGCAGGTCCCACAGGGGCCGGAATTCCGCGGGCTCGGGAGCATCCACCAGCCCCAGGCCGCCAGCCGTTGCGGCTTCCGCTTCCGGGGATTCGTTTTCGCGGGGACTAACGTTCCGGGCGAGCCAGTCGAAAACCGGTTCGGCAATATCGCGGTCTTCCGCCAGGAGATGGCCGGCGCCTTCGAAGCGGTGCACGTCGGCGTGCGGAAGCCGGGTGAGGAGGTCCTTGAGGTACCGGTCCGAAAAGATGGGATCCCGGGGGCCCCAGAGCATCAGCGCCGGGACCTGCAACCCGCGCAGCCCTTCGGCCACGCCGCTGAGTGCCGGAAAGCTGGGGTGGGATGCGTCCACGGGAATGTCCGCCACAAAGTTTCCCACCCCGGCCCGGCGGCGGGCTCCGCGGTAGGGCGCCTCATAGGCCTTGCGGATCCCAGCGGGCAGCGGCGGGTGTGCCAGCGAGTGCGTCACCCGCAGAAAGGCGTCCGACGTCGTCGTTCCCCACTTATGGACGGCGGGATGCAGGGCAAGCCGCAGGGCCGGCGGGATATCCGCACCGGAGGGCTGGTGGACGGCGGTGTTCGTCAGCACCACCCCGGCGAGCTGCTGCGGGTGCGCGAGGGCCCAGCCCAGGCTGATCACGCCGCCCCAGTCGTGGCCCACCGTAACAACTGGCCCCTTCAGGCCCAGGGCATCCGTCAGGTCGCCGAGGTCGTTGATCCGGTCCGGCAGGCGGCGGAAGGTGCCCGTCCGCTCCGAGTAGCCCATGTCCAGCTGGTCCACCGCCACAACGCGCCACCGGTGGGCCGGATCCGATCCGGCAGCCAGCAGCGTCCGCCACAAATACGACCACGTCGGGTTGCCGTGCACGCACAGCAGGGTACCCGCCGGCGCCAGGCCGAGGCGGGCGAGCTCCGCGCCGTTGTCCAGCAGGTGCCATTGGCGCACTGTTCCTGGCACATCGCCGCCGGACGTGGACTTTACCTCGATTGTGCGGGACCATTCCGGGCGGACGCCGGGCCAGTCCGGGGTTACCAAACGATTTCCAGCATGGCGGTGTTCAGCCCGGATCCCACGCCCATGCAGAGGACCCGGTCCCCCGTTTCGAGGGATTGCGCTTCGGCCGCGAGGGTCATGGGAAGGGAGGCGGGGCCTACGTTGCCCCAGTGCGGGAACGTGATGGGCACCTTGGCCGGGTCCAGGTCGATGGCGTCGATAATGGCCTGCGTGTAGGCGTTGCTCACCTGGTGGGTGACGTAGCGGTCCATGGCGGCCCAGTCCCACTCCGGCTTTGCTTCGTGCCAGGCGTCGACGACGAGCTGGAGGCCGCCGTCGAGCAGGCCTTTGGTGTCAGTGGCCATGCCGTCGATGCCGCCCACGCACAGCTCATGGTGTTCGGTGCCGGCGCGCATCACACCGCCCACGATCCGGTGCGCGCCGGGGTGCTGGTCCGCGGGGCCCAGCACGGCGGCAGCAGCTCCGGAGCCCAGGGTGAGCGTGGCGAACTCCCGGTTGAAGTCCTCGCGTGTGGTTTCGGGCCGCTGGAGCCGGGCGAGCGTGGCCTCCTGCGTGGCCTCGGCATCCTCGGCGTTGACGATCACCGCGTACTTGATCTGGCCGGAGTCGATCATGCTGGCCGCCAGGGTCAGGCCGTTCACGAAGCCCAGGCAGGCGTTGGCAAGGTCGAAGTTCATGGCCGACGACGGCAGGCCGAGCCCGTGGTGGATCTTCACCGCGACGGACGGTTCCAGGTTGCGCCGGGTCACGGAGGTGTTGATCAGCAGGCCGACGTCGGACGCTTCGACGCCGGCCTCGGCCAGGGCTTTTGCGCCCGCTTCGGCGGCAGCATCATCAAACGACGTCCCGGCGGCCCACCAGCGGCGGTGAGTTACCCCGGCAACGCGCTCAAGCAGCCGGGGCGGGAACTTCAGCCGCTGCAGGGTGGAGGCCAGCCTGCGGTCGAAATCCGTGGAACTCACGATCCTCGGAGCCTCGACGCTGCTCACCGAGAGCAGCGCGGTGTTGCTGTGCCGGAAAGTTGCATTTCCTGCCAATTGAAGCCCCTGTTCGTTTCCGTCCTGCATTCCTGCGGTGACTGTACCCGTAAGCACAAGTCCAAAGCTTAACTATGCTGGTGCCGGCCCGGTTCCTGCATATTTCCCTCGCCAAGGTCCGTGGCCCGCCCCACCCCATGCCAATAGCCAACTAACCGAAGTACCAATGGTAAGCATGCTTAGCATGATATAGGCGCATCAAGGGCTCACCAACCGGAAGATGAAGCAAGGAGTGGCAGCAAGGCGCATAGTTGGACGATGACAGGTCCTTACACCCGGGGCGACTCCTTGAGCAGCGGAGCTTCCCGGGAACACATCAGACAAGCGCTTGTGGACTACGGGGCGACGGATGTTCTGTTCAGTCAACGCGGGAACCGGAGTGCCATCGCCTTCAGGGGCGGCGGGAGGCAATTCCGCATCGTAGTTTCACTGCCGGGGTCCGATGGGACCATGGCATCCCCGGGGGATACTGCGGAAGGCCCTATCCGGGAAGCAAAGGCAAAAGAGCTCGAACGCGCCAACCGCAGGTTCTGGCACGCACTGTCCCTGTCCATCGATGCCAAACTAGGAGCGGCGGCGGCAGGCGTTGCTTCCCTTGAATCGGAGTTCCTGGCCCACGTGGTTCTCCCGGGGAACCGCACCGTGCTCGACGAACTCGAACCCGTCATCGACTCTGCCTACCGGTCCGGCCGGCGTCCGTCCTTCAGCGATTCGGCCCCGCCTTTGAAGCCAGCCCCCGCGGTGCCATCATTCCCGTAGATTGCACGGCCTTCGCCGGCCTCCTGTGGGCAGTGGGGGCGTAGACTCGCTGTACGTCGGGACGCCGTGACTGGACATCCGGTGCCCCGAATAATGAGGACGGCCAAGACGGAACCACCCGGTCAGAACGGGGCATCAACCGTTACCCGTCCCCGCAGTCGGCCCGGACCCGGGTCACTGATCCCCAGTCACCGCCGTTCCACGTTTCCGCGGGCCGGCAGTGCATCCCCAAGAACGTTGGCAGCACGCCATGACCGACACCGTTATCCGAGACCAGTGGCACCGGCTTCCCTCCACAGTCACCCGGTGGCTGATTGAAAACCCCGGCTGCGTGATCCTTCCGCGAACGTTATCCGCAGAAATCAGTACAGCGACGGGCCGGCCCCTCAACGAAGATCCCCACGGCGAAACCACGCTCTCCCAGCAGGATGTGGACTTCATCCGGATGAAATCCCGCGAGGCCGAGACCGGGCAGGCGGATTCCGGCTACACGTTCTTCGACTCCGTGCAGCCGTAGGCTCGCCCGGCCCGAGCACCACGGACCCCGCAGAATCCCCCGGTTGTGGGCTCCTGCGGAACCGGTGACGGCGGCGGGCCTCAGTCTGTGGCCTCCTGCCCCCTGCAGTGCCAGTATGTTGAGGACCAGGTTCAGTGCAGGCGCCCCATCCCGGGCAGCAAGGACGCGCGGTCATGACCTTCGTCGAGGATTTAGGCAATGTGGGACGGGGCGACGTCGGCGTGGCCGGCGGCAAAGCCGTGGGACTCGGCGGACTCATCCAGGCTGGACTGCGGGTCCCGCCGGGATTTGTCCTCACCACCGCCGCGTATTCACGGTTCGTCACTGACAACCACCTTGGGGAGCGCATCCAGGAACTGGCCGCGCTGTCCCCCGAGGCGTCGCCCCAGGACTACGAGGACGCGTCCGAGCGGATCCGCGCGCTGTTCGAGAGTGGCAGCATGCCCGACGGGATCGCCGCCGAGCTCACCGGAGGCTACGCGAGTCTCGGCGGCCGCGGGGATGCCCCCGTAGCGGTGCGCTCCTCCGCCACAGCCGAGGACCTTGCCTCCGCCAGTTTTGCCGGGCAGCAGGAAACCTACCTGAACGTCCGCGGGGCGGAGGCATTGACCGCCGCCGTCATCGGCTGCTGGGCCTCCCTCTGGACGGCCCGCGCCATGGCCTACCGCGCCCGCGAAGGTGTGGGACCGGAGGAAGTGCGGCTCGCCGTCGTGATCCAGCAGATGGTGGAGGCAGACGCGGCCGGGGTCATGTTCACCGCCAACCCCACCAACGGCCGGCGCGACCAGACCGTCATCAGTGCCGCGTGGGGCCTGGGCGAATCGGTAGTCAGCGGGACGGTCACCACCGATGACGTGGTGGTGGACGCCGGGACCGGCTCCGTGGTGTCGCGGCAGACAGCGGACAAAGATGTCATGACCGTCTATGCGGAGAACGGCACCCGCGAGCAGCCGGTGGCGGCAGCCCGCCGTCGTGCGGCCGTATTGGACGACAAGGCCGCGGCCGAACTCGCCGGCCACGGACAGCGGATCGCGGAGCATTTCGGTACGCCGCAGGACGTCGAGTGGGCGCGGGCCGGCGGCGAGTTCTTCATCCTGCAGTCCCGGCCCATCACGGCGCTGCCCGAACCGGCGGCCGACACCCCGGACACCTGGGCGCTGCCGTACCCGAAGGGGCTCTACTTCCGGGCGAGCATCGTGGAACAGCTGCCCGACCCGCTCTCGCCCCTGTTTGCCGACATGATCGACGGCTCGGTGGCGCGCTCGCTGACAGCCCTGATGGCCGAGGCCGTGGGCAAGAACGTCATGCGCGACGGGGACATTGGACTGCCCACCATCAACGGCTACGCCTACTACTATTACCGCAGTTCGGCGATGTGGCGGATGATGGGCAGGTCGGTCACAGCGATGCGTTCGCTGGTTGGCGGCAAGGCGCACATGGGCGTGGCCGGCTGGCGCGAGTTCTCCCACCCCAGGTACGAACGGGCGATCAAGGACTGGTCGGTCAAGCCCGCCGCCGAGCTGTCCGGCGAGGAACTGCTGGCCGGTGTCCACGCGTTGCTGGATGCCGGCACCCTGTACTACACGGCCGTGCAGTCGATCATTCCGCTCGCGGCCACCAGCGAAATCTCCTTCCGGGCGTTCTACGACAAGCTGGTCCGGCGCGACGGCGATCCGCCCGCCCAGACGCTCCTCCTCGGTTTCGACAGCGAACCCATCCGGGCGGAGAAGTCACTGTACGATCTGGCCGGCTGGGCCCGCAGCGACCCCGGACTGACAACGGCGCTGCTGAAGGAGCCGACGGCGGCGCTCGCCGAGTCCCAGCGCACCGGCTCCCCGCCCGAAGGGGTGGACACCGTCCTGTGGCAGGAATGGCGTTTCTGCCTCCGGGAGCATCTGGACCTCTTCGGCCACGCGGTCTACAACCTGGACTTCGCCAGTCCCGTGGCGGCCGACGATCCCTCCGCCCTGCTGGAAACGGTGAAGTTCTACCTGCGCGGGAAGGGCACCGACCCGCACGAGCGGCAGCGGCTGCTGACCGAACGCCGCGAGTCGCTTACAGAACAAATGGCCGCCCGGCTGGGGCCACGCCGCCGGTCCGCGTTCCTCCGGCTGCTCCGGTGGGCCCAGGACACCGCCCCGATCCGGGAAGACGCGCTGGCCGACGTCGGCCTTGCCTGGCCGCTGCTGCGGCGGATGCTGCTGGAACTCGGGCAGCGGCTGGTGGTCGCGGGCATCATCACGGAGCCCGGCGATGTGTTCTGGCTGCGCATCCAGGAGCTCCGGAGCGCCGTCGAGTTCGGCCTCGCAGCACCGGAAGCGCGGGCCACCGCAGCCATCACGGGGGCCGAGCGGCCCGTCCGTGCCGCCGCCGTCGAGGAGCGGAAGATGCTGTGGCGGGGCCAGGCCAAGGCCGCCGCCCCGCAGATGCTGCCCGAGAGCCGGTGGATGGAGCGGGCCTTCGGCTCCATGATGCCGGCCGGCTCGCAGCACCAGAGTGGCGGCACCATCAAAGGCGTCGGCGCCAGTGCGGGCAGGGTCAGCGCTCCCGCCCGCGTCCTGGCCGGGCCCCAGGACTTCGGCCAGATGCAGCCGGGCGACGTCCTGGTGGCCCGCATCACCACTCCGGCCTGGACGTCGCTGTTCGCGATGGCCTCCGCCGTGGTGACGGACGTCGGCGGCCCGCTCAGCCACAGCTCTATCGTGGCCCGCGAATACGGGATCCCCGCCGTCCTCGGCACTGGAGTGGCCACACAACGGCTTTCCACCGGCCAGCAGATCACCGTGGACGGCGATGCCGGCACCGTCACCATCGAGCAGTCCGCCGCTGCTTAGCCGCTCCGGTTGGCGACGTCGTGGGTGCATAAGCACCCAGATCGGCCCTGCCGGCACATCACCGGAACGGCGGAACCTTCAAGGAATCCGCAAGAATCGCGCAATAAATTCCTTCGCTGGATAAAAGCTCTTCCGCCGGGGGTAACTGCTTTCTAAGGTGTTCACACCAGTTCGCGTAAGGGGATAATCGTGACGATCAAAGACGCATCGGACTCCGCGGCATCGCCAGCGGCCCGTCGGCCCGTTCCTGCTCCTCCAAGCCAAGGGCTCACGGCCTCCCCATCCCCGCTTTCCAGGAGCAGCGGACGCGAGCGCGAAGTCCAGCGACTTATTCACGATCTCGCCCTCCTGGCAGCCAGGCAGTGTCCGCAATAATCCGCACCCATGGCAACCCTGACGTGCAAAAGCCAGCGGGCCGCCGTCGTACTTCCACGACGCCGGCCCGCTGGCCAGGTGCCAGGCTCCCCTACTGTCCCGGTGCCCGGTAGGACGGCGTCTTCTTGGCGGCTTCGTCAAGGTCTTCCACCGTCATGAGCGGCTTTAGCCGGACGTTGACGTTCCCGGTCGAATTGATCAGCAGCGACAGTGCTGCAGCGCTTGCATCATCCGGCACGTCAAAAACCCCCAGGACGTCGTAGTAACCAAAGGCGTAGTAGAAGCTCTCCAGCGTTCCGCCTACAGACTTGAGGGCCTCCGTCAGGGCATCACGCCGCTTGGTGCCGCCTTCCTGCATGAGCCCCTTGATTCCCTGGCCCACGTACGTCCCTTCAAACAGATACTTCGGCATGGTTTTCCCTTCCCTGGATCCCTAACACGGTGTTCCGCGGCCATCCGGAACGCCTCCGGGGAGCCCGGGTACATTTGATGCTGAATGATGTCCGCACAGAATCCTCCTCACCTGGCTCCGTGGCCGTGCAGGAGCGGCCCAGATCCGGCCCCTTATCCCGTGGAAACGGGGTGAATGGCCCCGCTTACCGCAGACGCTATGCCTCGGGTCACAGGCAGTCAATATGCGGGGATACCCCTCCTGGTCCGGGCATCCAGGGTTCCTGGCCGAGTGCCGCCGTCATACTCTCCCGCACTTACCGGCCCCGCCGCCTCATGGCTCCCCCGCCCTGCTTTCAGGTCCCGCATGCGCCGCCTTTGCGGCCTCATAACCGGGGCCGAAGGGCAGCGTGGCCATGTCCAGCATGGGGTTATCGTCCTGTGTTGCCACCAGCTCCCGGGCAGCTTGCTCCGAATCCACGCTGGGCATTGACCCGGGCAGGTGCCTCCGGGCGGATTCCGGCAGGAAATAAATGGTGACCGCGGCGATCGCAGAGGTGGCCATGAGGTAATAGGCCGGCATCAGGTCGTTGCCCGTGAGTTGAATCAAGCTCGCAATGATGAAAGGCGTGGTGCCTCCGAAGATCGCCACTGCAAAGTTGTAGGCGATGCCCATGGCCCCGTAGCGGTGGGCGGTGGGGAAAAGCGCCGGAAGCGCCGAGGCCAGGTTGGCAACGTAGAACGTGACGGGGAAGGCGACCAGGGCCAGGCCGGCGATCGTGGCCGGGATGGTCCCGATGGAGATCAGAAGGAACGCCGGGAGGGACAGAACCACCGTGCTGACGGCACCGATCCACAGCACCGGGCGCCGGCCGATCCGGTCCGAGAGATGACCGGTCAGTGGAATGCACAGGGACATGACCACCAGGACCGGGATGGTCAGGAGAGTCCCGTGGATCTCGTCATATCCCTTGTTGGTGGTCAGGTATGTGGGCATGTAGGACGTTAATGCGTAGCCCACGGTGTTGGCAGCGGCCACGAGGATCATGGCCAGCACTATCCTCTGCCAGTAGGCCTTGAAGATTCCCACCGGACCGATGGGGCCGAGCACCTCACCGGTTTCCGGATGCCTGGCGATTTCGGCCTCAGCCTCAAGGGTTGCCGTGAACGCGGGCGATTCCTCAATTTTCATCCGGAAGTAGATCGCGATGATGCCGAGGGGCCCTGCGATCAGGAACGAGATCCGCCAGCCCCAGGCCTCCATCTGGGCCTGGCCCAGGGTCAGCTGGAGGACGGACACCAAGCCGGCACCCAAGGCAAAGCCCAGATAGCTGCCCATGTCCAGGAAGCTGGCGAAGAAGCCGCGGCGGTGGTCCGGGGAGTGCTCGCTGACGAACGTGGTGGCGCCCGCGTACTCGCCGCCGGTGGAGAAGCCCTGCACCAGCTTGGTGATCACCAGCAGCACGGCGGCCCAAATGCCCAGCACCGCGTACCCCGGGAGCAGGCCGACGGCGAAGGTCGCCGCAGCCATGAGCATCAAGGTCATCGCCAGCACCTTCTGGCGGCCGATCTTGTCGCCAAGCCAGCCGAAAAATATGCCGCCCAGGGGGCGGGCAATAAAGGTTGCTCCGAAGGTTCCCAGCAGGAACAGGTTCTGCACGGCTTTGTCAGCTTCCGGCAGGAACACCGGCCCCATGGTGGTGATCAGATAGCCGAACACGCCAACGTCGTACCATTCCATCGTGTTTCCCACGATTGTCCCGCCGAGCGCTTTTCGAAGGACCCGGTGGTCAACAACGTTGACGTCTGAAACCCGGAGGCGGCGTTTCTTAAGAGGTTGGTGCGTCATCTCGTTCCCTCCAATGGAGGTCACGCGCCACCGACGGATGGCGCCGTCTTTGGCTTTGGGCTTCCCGCGTCCGGCGTCCGGCGAAGCCCAGGTGTCCGGCAACCGTGCCGGGCTGTCGAGAAGAGTCGAACGCCGCTTTTGCGGACGGACACTCTGCGTTTAATCTTGCCGTTTTGAGGCATCCCGGCTCATTGGTGCCGCTCCGACCATTTTGGCACCGCCATCCGGGCACATCAATGCAATTCGGTGATTCTCCAGGGTCTCGTGGTCGATCCCGGCACTTGGACCGGCAGCCGCCGTCGTACTGTCCGGAACCCTGATCCTCAGGACTCCGGGGCAGCGGGAAACATCGCAAGCCCAACTCCTTTTCCACGACACGCCACTGCACTGAAGCCCCCGGTTCATCGGGTAAATTTAAGGGAGGAATTGTTAGGCCAGCATCGCCCGGTTCCACTCCCCTCCTCCTTGAATGGAATCCCCTTAATGTCCTCCGCGATTTCCGCGCCGGCGCCCCAGCGATTCCCGCTGGCCGCCATGATGGTCCTGGCAACCATCGCCTTCACCGCCATCACCACCGAGCTGCTCCCGTCCGGTCTGCTCCCCCAGATCAGCACGGGCCTGAACGTGTCCGAGCCGGTAGCGGGCTACCTCGCCGCCGCCTATGCCGCCGTCATTGTGGTCACCGTGGTGCCCGCGGCGCGGCTGCTGGCCAACATCCCGAAGCGGCCTTTGCTGGTGGCGCTGGTCCTGACGTTCGCGCTCAGCAACGCGCTGGTGGGGCTCGCTCCCGACTTCACGTTCGCGATGGTTGCCCGGCTGGTGGGCGGCCTGGCGCACGGACTGCTCTGGACCACCATGGCCCCGTATGTGGCCCGCGTGGTCCCGGCCGACAAGGTGGGCAAGGCCCTGGCGGTCGTCTTCAGCGGCAACAGCCTGGGCCTGGCCATTGGCGCCCCGGTCGGCACCGCCTTGGGGACGGTCCTCGGCTGGCGGGCGGCGTTCCTGGCCCTCGCCGGCTTCGGCGTCCTTCTCGCCGTCCTGGGCTTTTTCTTCCTCCCGCCGGTCCGGCGCGGCGCCGGCGAGGCCCGCCCCTCCATGCGCGCGGCCATTGCCCAGCCCGGCGTGAAGTCCGTGGCCATCGCCTGGCCGCTGCTGGTCCTGGCCCACTTCGCACTCTTCACCTACATTGCCCCGTACATCCGCGAGGCCGGTCTGCCCGACTACGCCATCAGCCTCTCCCTCACCGTCCTGGGCGTCGCGGGCCTGCTCGGCATCTGGATCGCGGGGCTCACGGTCGATTCCCACCCGCGGCGTTCGCTTCTGATTACGACGGCGGCAATTGCCGCTTCGATGCTGGCGTTGCCTTTTGTGGGTGGCAGCCTCGTCTTCGCGCTCGCGTTGATGACGGTGTGGGGCGCCGGACTTGGCGCCATCGGCATCTACAACCAGTCGGCCATCCTCCGGGCCGGCCGCGAGAACAAGGACGCGGCCAATGGGCTGACGGTTCTCACCATCCAGCTGGGCATCACCATCGGCGCACTGTATGGGTCCGCCGCGCTGGTGGTGGCCGGGCCGTTGCTGGTTCCCGCCGCCGCGGCCATCCCGGTCATCGCGGCCCTGGTCATCGCCTGGGCAGGGAAGACTGCGGCGTACCCTCCCGGTCCGCGGGAGTCCACCTGGAAGCAGCCGCGGCCGGTCGGCGAGCGCGAAAACACGCACTAGGTCCCGCCCGTTTTGCTTGTGGCTGCTGGTCGGCCGGCAGGAATTCACAGGTCAACCACCTACCATGTCCTCCATGAACGTTGCCCGCGAGGCCCGCTCCGCTGCCGTTGTGATCAATGCCGGCTCACGCCGAGGGGCTGCGGCACACGAACTGGCCGTGGACACCATGCGAAAGGCAGGCGTCCCTGTCTCGGTTGTGCACCCCGTCCTGTCGGGAGCGGAGCTGGCCGGCACGCTCGATCGAGTAATTGCCGACGGGCACGACCTGGTGGTTGTCGGCGGCGGCGACGGGACGGTGGCCTGCGCCGCCGGTCGGGTTGCCGCCACCAATATTATGCTGGGCGTTCTTCCGCTGGGCACGGCCAATGACTTCGCCCGCACGCTGGAGATACCGGATGACCTTGCCGCGGCATGCGCCGCGATCGCAGACGGGAAGGTGGTGGACATCGACCTTGGCCGCGCCGATGGCCAGCCCTTCCTCAACGTCGCTTCTGTTGGCTTGTCGGTGGGCGTTACCGAGGCTCTCAGCCCGCGCCTGAAGCGGTACATCGGGCCGCTGGCATACGCCGTAGCTACGCTGCAGGCTTATGCCCGGCACAAGCCTTTCCGGGCCCGCCTCGAGTTCCCGGACGGAGACCACGAGCCGCTGGAGCTCGAGGAGCTGCTTCAGGTGGCCGTGGGCAACGGGCGGCACTACGGCGGCGGCAACACGGTCTCCCCCACGGCGGGAATCGATGATCACACTCTCGACATCTACGCGATCCTGGCCGGGCCGCTCCGGGAGCACGTCAGCATCGCACGGTTGCTCAAGGACGGAAGCTTCATCAAGCACGACCGGGTGTACCACCTGACCAGCCGACAGGTCCGGCTGGTCACCGAACCGCCGCTGCCGGTGAACCTCGACGGCGAGATCGCGAAGCTCACGCCCACCGACTTCACCGTCCAGCGCAACGCCGTCCACGTGGTGGTACCGCAGAACAGCACCGCTGCATCCTTCGACGGACCCGGCCCTGCGGGCGGTCCGCTCGTTTGAGACCGACCGCAGGGACGGGCTAAGAGGCGGGACCGCCGTCGTGTTTCGTCTCGTGGTGGCCGCCTAGTGCGGCGCGAACGTCGCCCTCCTCGTGGCCGCCCTTCTCCTTGCCGAACGGCAGCGCCTTCAGCAGCGGGTGCAGGACGGCCATGACCACGAGGCCCCAGACAATGCCGATAACGGCCGAGCACAGGGTGTTTACCAGCCAGGCCAGGAAGCCACCCACCACCGCGATCCCGGCGAAGGGGTGCTCGAGGGTATGGACCAAGTCATAGGGCGCATGCCAGCCGAGGTCGTGTGCACCCTGCACCATGATGTGACCGCCAACCCACAGCATGGCGATGGTGCCGATCAGGGTGATCGCGGCCAGAACGGCGGGCATCCCCTTGACGAGCAGTTCGCCGAAGCGCTTGGACCCGGCGGAGTCCTTGGTGGTCAGGTGCAGGCCGACGTCGTCCATTTTGACGATGAGTCCCACGGCACCGTACACGAGCACTGTGATCGCGAAGGCTACGAGGACCAGGATCAGCGCCCGGACCCACAAGGAGTCGCCGGCCACCTCGTTCATCGCGATGACCATGATCTCGCAGGACAGGATGAAGTCGGTGGTGATGGCGCCCTTGACCACCTTGTCCTCCGCGTCAGGACCACGTTCAACGGCTGGCGCCTTTTCGTCCGAGTGGTCTCCGCGGAGCTTGTGCCAGACCTTCTCGGCACCTTCGAAGCAGAGGTAGGTGCCGCCGAGCATGAGGATGAACGGAATGATCCACGGGATGAAGGCGCTGACCAGCAGCAGCGCCGGCAGGATGATCAACAGCTTGTTGCGGAGCGAGCCCCAGAAGATTTTCTTGATCATCGGCAGCTCGCGGGACGGGTCCGCCCCGGACACATATTGTGGAGTGACTGCAGCGTCGTCAATCACCACGCCGGCCGCCTTGGCCCCCGCTTTGGCGGCTCCGGCAGCGACGTCGTCCACCGAGGCAGCCGCTATCCGGGCCAGCGCTGCGACGTCGTCCAGCAGGGCGACGAGGCCGCCGCTCATCGATCGCCCCTGCGCTGCTTGAGGGCGGACCGCTGGGCGTGGAGGGCTTGGTCGAGACGCTTGATTGGCATGCTCGGAGTATACGATGGCTGGCTTAGCAACCCCGAGTCAACCTCCACTACGCCGTCATGGAAGTTGGCTCACCTGCTCGCGGAGAGAGTCCGTGGCATGGAGGAGCCAGCCCCTGCCAGGCGCCGGCTGATGGCCGTCACTGACCCCTTCCCACGGGCTGCCAAGTGAGCCGAATGTCCTAGCGAACGCAGCCGCTAGGCGGACACGCGCTCCTCTTCGAGCCAGCCGAGGATGGCTTCGGTATCGGCGCCGACAGCGGGAACTGGCTCCAGCCTGGGTGTCCAACCCGCTGATTCGACGACGGGGAGAAAGGCGTTGACGGTTCCCGCCTCCGTTTCCACGGTTCCGATCCGGTTCCGCGCCAAGAGCTGGGGATGCTGATCCAGGTCCGCCACATCGTTCATTTTGCCTTGGGCTATTCCTGCCCGGTCCAAAGCCTCTGCCACCTCCTGGACAGGCCGCGTCCCGAGCCGTTCGTCAATGAGCCGGTCAAGGTCAACGCGGTTGGCGATCCGGTTGCTTACACTGTCGAACCTCGAATCCGTTGCGAGCTCGGGGTTAGCCAGCACTGAGGTACAAAAGCGTTCCCACTCGCGTTCGTTCTGGACCGCAATCAGGAGGGACCCGTCCAGGCACGACACCGGACCATAAGGGGCGATTGATGCGTGATGTGCTCCCGCCCGGACCGGGCGGCTTCCCCCGTACCGCGCATAGTAGTACGGGAAACCCATCCACTCCGCGAGGGAGTCCAGGAGGGCTACCGACAGCTGGCGGCCCTTTCCCGTGACTTCCCGTTCATAAAGAGCACTGAGGATTCCGCTGTAGGTGTACATGCCCGCGGCGATGTCAGCGATGGATATACCCGCTTTGGCGGGTTCATCCTCGGTACCGGTGACAGAGAGGAAACCGGCTTCGGCCTGGATCAGCAGGTCGTACGCCTTCTTGTCGCCAAGCGGGCCGCCCCTGCCGTATCCGCTGAGGCTGCATGTGATCAGTTGCGGGAACTCCTCACACAGCTCTTCGGGAACAAATCCGAGCCGTTCAAGCGCTCCCGGAGCAAGGTTCTGGACGAAGACATCGGCCTTGGAGATCAGGCGGCGCAGCGTCTCCTGGCCGCTTCCCGTCTTGAGGTCCAGGACGATGGACTTCTTGTTCCGGTTAAGCCAGACAAAGTGGCTGGAGAGGCCGTCGACGGTCTCGTCATAGTCCCTTGCGAAATCCCCTCTTCCCGGCCGTTCGACTTTGATGACGGTGGCACCGAGGTCGGCCAATTGGCGTGTGGCGAAGGGCACCGCCACCGCCTGTTCGAGGGCAACGACTGTGATTCCTGTCAGTGGCAGCGTCATCGGACCGGGCTTTCGTCGTGGTGGTACCTGCCTTCGGCGTCCGTGGTGGCGCCGGGGACGGGGATGCCCCAGAACTTCGAGCGCAGGTCCTGGTGGACGGCCGGTGTATTCACCGCAAAGATCTCGAAATCTTCCTCGTTTTCAGCCGGGTTAAACACTTCATGCCGCACTCCGGTCCTCTGGTGGAAGGTGTCCAGGGGGCCGGCGTCGTAGAGTTCCCCGTCAATCCGAACCTTGCCGTGGCCGGAGATGACCAGGTAGATCTCATCCCCGTAGCCGTGCACGTGTTCCGGGAAACCATGGCCGGGCTTGATCCTGATCAGGCAGTAATCCATCTGCCGGTTGGGCAGGGCAAGGAAATTGATCGGCAGGTCCGTGGGGCAGCCAGGGAATTCTGCGGTGAGGACCGGTTCGCGCAGGTTGCCTTTCGGAGAGAACCCCGCGTCGTTGCGGGCCTTCTCGAGGGTGGCGTCGAATTCCCGCGCTTTTTCGGCCAGGGGCCCGGTCAGCCGGGAGAATCCGTTGCCGGTGAAGAAATCTGTGGCGTCGCTCATGACATGGTCCTTTCGGGTTCTTCGGCGAGCAGGAAGCCGCCGTCTTTTAGTGCGCCAGCGGCGGGTTCCACGATGGTCCGGCCGGGGATGCGGCCAGGCGCCCCGAACGTGGCGAGGGCGCGGTCGACGTCGTCCAGGCCGATGACCTGCCCGATCATGGTGTCGACGTCGATGAGGCCGCGGCTCATGAAGCCAAGCACGTCTTCGATCTCGTTTTTGTCGAAGGCGTAGGAGCCCATGACGGTTTTTTCCTCCCGGACCATGGTGCTTCCGTCCGCCGTGTTCCAGGAGTGGGGGCTGTGGCCGACCACTACCACCCGGCCTCCGCGGTCCACCGCCTGGGTGGCTGACTGGACGGTCTCGGGACGGCCGACGAAGTCGAAGGCGTGGACAGCGCCTCCGGTCACGGCCCAGGCCGGATGGTTCTCGTCCTCCATCGCGCTGGCAGGAATGCTGTGGGTGGCTCCCAGGCTCACGGCCAGTTCAAGTGCTTTCGCATCTGCGTCCACGGCAATGATGGGGTAGGCGCCGCGGATTTTCAGCAGCTGCACTGCGCTAAGACCCAGTCCGCCCACCCCGACCACGATGCAGCCCTCCCCCGCCTGCACCTGGGCGCGTTTGGAGATTGCGTGGAGGGAGGTGGCGAAGGCGTCAGTGGCGAGGGCTGCATGGCGGAAGGGAACTGCGCCTGGAATGTGGATGAGGTTCCGGGCTGGCACCACCATGTACTCCGCGAACCCGCCGTCGCGTACCACGCCGAGCCCTTCCCTGCTGAGGCAGAGGGAGGTCCGGCCTGACACGCAGTACCGGCACTGTCCGCACGTGATCAGGAAATTCACCGCGACGCGGGCACCGATTTCCACCCCGGCGGCGCCGGGCCCCGTTTCGCAAACGGTGCCCGCTACCTCGTGTCCGAGGATGCGCGGATAGTGCGGCAACGGAGTCCGGCCGTTGAGGATGTGGGCGTCGGAGCCGCACAGGCCGGCGGCCTCGACGCGGATCAGTACCTCTTCACCGGTTGGCCGGGGGACGGGAACCTCATCCACTTGGACGCCACTGCCGGCCTGGTGCAGGCGAACCGCTTTCATTTCCGGGTTGCTCCTTCACGCGCTTCGGCGTCGAGGTCCACGGCGAGGGTGGGACCTGCCTGGAGGGATACTGCCGAACCTGTGACGTTCAGGAGGAAACGGTCCGGGATCGCCCGGGCGATATCCATGATCGCCTCCATGCCGGTGCAGTGGCTGGGTGCAATCACTTCAACGTCAAGGTCCTTCAGCGCCTGAATCGTCTTTTCCGTCTTGGCTTTCGGTGAGCCCGGGAAGCCCAGGTGGAATCCGCCGAAGGCACCAATGACCCGTTCGACGCCGGTGATCCGCTTCGCGTAATTGATCGTGTTGATGATGCCTGCATGGCTGCACCCGGCGAGGACGATGATGCCGTCCCCCAGCTGGATGACCAGGGCCTGGTCGTCCGGGACGACGTCCGCCTCCACCTTGCCCTCCCGGACGTGCAACAGCGCGTTGGGGGCGGAAAGGTCCGTGGGCGGAACCTCGAAGTCGGTCTCCCGGGGAATCGGGCCGGTTGCGATGAGTCCTGGCCCAATTTCCAGCGGCTGGGTGTGCTCCACCAGCATGCCGCCGCGGGAAGTCACCGATTCCTTGGTCAGCCCGTAGTTGAAGTACGGGGCCACCTGGCCTGAGGCGAGCCGAAGGTAGCGTGGGGCGAACGCGTCAGGGTGGACGGAGATCGGCAACGGTGCCTCCCGCGCGTCGAGCAGTCCTTGCAGTCCCCCATAGTGGTCCGGGTGCCCGTGGCTGAGGACGACGTGGTCCAGCTCGTTGGCGGCGAGGTGAAGCGTCGAGAGGTTGTGCAGCAGGACATTCGCGGACATGCCGGTATCGAACAGTGCCCGGTAGGTGTACCTGCCCCAGCTGACCTCCACGTGCAGCGCAATTCCATTTTCGCCCAGCACGCACTGCGTCTTGGGATCGAAGTGGTGGGCCAACCCCGTGCGTGTCACGTTGGGAAGGTCCGCAAGCAGCATGTCGACATGGTTGTCGGTCACCATGGTCAGCTTTACCCGGTCAACTCCAGGCATATTCAACTCCTAGTTATGTATGTGAACTCGTAGCGGCATGTGGTGCCTGGTCCCCCGGGTCATCCCTTTCCCTGCCTTGCAGCAGGAGAAGGGATGACCGGGGTTGGTTGGGTTGCGTTTACTGTGCGGGAATTGACTGCACAGGGGACCTGCGGGAGCTGGGGCCCTGGCCCTCGGTGTCTTCGTTGAAACGCTCGTCGCTGCCCTGATGTGCGTCAGAACGGAAGTATTTGGAGTAGTAGACCGCTGTGAGGCTGACCAGGGCCATGACCACCATGAACGTCGCGATCGGCCACCAGTGTCCGGACCAGGCGAACAGTGCAGTGGCGAGAAGTGGTGCGGTGCCGCCGAGCAGCGCACCGCTGACTTCGCGGGCGAAAGCGACGCCCGAGTAGCGGATGGCCGGAGGGAACAGTTCGGTCAGGAAGGCGGCCTGGGCGGCCATGGAGGTGGCCACCGCTCCCACGAAGCAGACGACCAGTGCCAGCAGGATCAGAACAGGTTGGCGGGTATCGATGAGCATGAACATGGGGAATGCCCACGCTGCACCAAAGGCAGCTCCGAAGAGGAACAGCTTCCGGCGTCCCACTTTGTCCCCGAGGCGCCCGAAGAGCGGCATGAATGCGGCACCGCCGAGCAGGAGCGCGGCGTTGATGCCAAGGGCAAGGGCGGCGGCGAGACCCAGGTTATTGGTCAGGTAGCTCAGCGCCCAGACCTGGGGGATGTATGCGAATCCTGACAGGACAAAGTTCGATCCCAGGGCAACCAGCAGCCGGCGCTTCTCGGTGCGGAAGAGTCGGACCAGGGGAATGCGCTCAATCTCCTTGCCTTGCTTCGCCTTCTCGAACGAGCGGGTTTCGTTGACCTTGCGCCGGATGTACATGCTGATGAGCAGCATCACGAGGCTGAGGATGAACGGAATCCGCCAGCCCCAGGTGTAGAAAGCGTCGCCGGTCATGGAGAGCACCGCCTGGAAGGACAGGAGGCCGAGGGCCGAACCGATCCACACTCCCGCGCCCGACCAGGACGCATAGAAGCCGCGGCGGGTCGACGGCGCCGACTCCGAGGAAAGGATGACGGCTCCGGCGTATTCCGCTCCGGCTCCGAGGCCCTGGGCGATCCGAAGCAGCACCAGCAGCAGTGGAGCCCCCAAGCCGATAACGTCGTAACCCGGCAGGACACCGATGAGCGCCGTGCTGATACCCATGATGGTCAGCGTGGCGATCATCACGGGTTTACGGCCGATCTTGTCACCGAGATGCCCGAACACCATGCCACCGAACGGGCGGGCAAAATACCCGACGGCGAATGTTGCGAAGGCGGCCAGCAGGCCGGCTGCGGGGTCGGTGGTCCCGAAGAAGTAGGTCTTGAAAATCAAGGCCGCTGCGGCACCGTAGAGGGCGAAGTCATACCATTCGACAAGGCTGCCGACGGCGGAGGCTGCGGCCGCGCGCCGGGCCTCGCGCTCAGCCGCCGGGGACTGGATTTTCGAATCCATTGTTGCTCCTTTGCACGTGGATTTGGTCTTGCCGGCCGTCTTTCCGGCCAGCGAGGTTTGCCGCGTCTTCTCAGTGCTGGACTTCTGGCGCTGGTCCCAACGCGAACGGGAGGTGCCGGCAGGGGAACTGGAGTGATCCTTACTTTCGGCTGTGAGTCTCACCCGGGATGACCTACCGCTTTGCCGCGGAACATCTACCGGCCGGCCCTTGTTGACTCCTGCCATCTACGTTCGCAAAGAAAATGCACAGCGTCAAGGGATAATCGATAATCTTCCAAAAGAATGCATTCTTTGCTAGGCTGAGGCATAGTTCAGGCTAGTCTGGGACGTACGTCCAGTGAGGTGAAGGAGCAGCACCGTGGCAACCAAGAGAGATCTGATCGCGGCCGAATTGCGCCGGCAGATCAGCACCGGTGAACTCGCCCGGGGGGCCCGCGTGCCCCAAAGCCAGTTGGCTTCGAAATTTTCTACGAGCATCACTCCCGTACGCGAAGCCCTTGGTCTTCTCGAGGCAGAGGGCGTCCTGGTGGCAGAACCACATCACGGTGTCCGTGTTGCAACTGCGAACCTCGCCCAGGTCAAGACGGTGTACCTCATGCGGCAACTGGCCGAACCGTATGCCATGCAGCGGGCCGTGTGGAATATGAGCCGGAGGGATCTTCAAGAGGCCACGGAGCTTTTCGAGGACATGGAGCAATCAGAAAGCGCCGGGGACAAGCCGGCTTTTAATGAGGCCAACCGGAAGTTCCACTTCGCCTTTTACGACCGGTGCGGGGATGACGGGCTCCGGACGGAGATCGCGATGCTGTGGCAGCGCTACCCTTGGGACCTGTTGCAGGTTATCGAACACCGGGCCCCCGATTCACATGAGGAACACCGCCGCATTCTTGACGCCGCACGGGCTGGAAACCTTCAACTTGTAGCCGGCGCCACACGCGACCACCTCAAGCACGGGTATCTGGCCCTCGCCGCCCGATTGTCCGATGAACCCCAGCTGGACCCTTTCCCGGTAAACGATGATTAGGACAGCCACGAGCAACGCCTCGTTCCTCTACGTCCCCGCAGACCAATCCAGGCTCGTGGCTAAAGCAAAAAGTCGCCGCGGAGCCATCATTCTGGACCTGGAGGACAGCGTTGCCCCTTCCCGCAAAGAAGAGGCACTTGCCGCAGCCGTCGCCTTCCTGAGCGGCGATGCCCGAAATGCCGAAGTTTGGGTCCGGATCAACCCGGGTGCAGCAGGATTGCACGAGGCGGAACTTCTTACTGAGTGCCCCAACCTCACCGGGCTCTGGATCCCCAAGGCCGAGGAGGCCGCCTATGTCCAAGACATTGCCCGCAGGGTCAGCGACACTCCCGGTGGTGGCCCCGCCCTCGGTCTGCTCATCGAAAGCGCCCGGGGAGTCCTCGCATTGGCCGAGCTTCTGAGCCTGCCCGAAACCCAACAGGTGCAACTGGGCGAAATCGATCTGGCCGCTGACCTTCGGCACGCCGCTTCGGGCCGCGAAAACATGACCTGGTTCCGCCACTGGCTCATAACGCATGCAGCTGCCGCGGGTCTTCCCCAGCCGGTCGGCCCTGTGGACGCCGACTACACCAACCTTGCCGGCTTCAAGGCCTCCTGCCTTAGCCTTCGGGACATCGGGTTTGGAAGCCGCGCCTGCATCCACCCCGCACAGGCCGACATCGCGGAGCAGGTTTTTGGTACGAGCGCCGAAGACCTCGCCGCCGCACATGCCCTTCTCGACCAGTACGAAGCCGCGCTCAGGGAAAACCGCGGAGCCCTCGGCGACGGCAGCGGGTCAATGATCGACGCCGCAAGCGTCCGGTCGGCCCGCCGCATCACCGGACGCTAAATCGCCTTTCCGGGCCTGAGAAATATATTGGCGCCAGGTGTCCCCGGGCGTCGCTGCCCTACCGGTCCAGCTTCACCGCAGTGAACAGCACAGCCGAGTCCTCCTCCGCCTCCAAACTGTGCATCCCCTCCGGGACGATCAGGAGGTCCCCGGCCTTGCCCTGCCACGCCTCACCGCCGGCCTTCAGCCAGACCGATCCCTTGATCACGAAGACCGTGGCCTCGCCGGGGTTCAAGTGTTCACTGAGCTGGGTGCCGGCCCGGAAGGCCATGACGGTCTGCCGCAGTGTCTTTTCGTGACCGCCGAACACGGTATCCGAAGCACGCCCGCTGGATCCGGATACGGCTGCTTCAAGCTGCTGACGGGCCAGGGCATCAATCGATATCTTCTGCATGAGGACACCGTACCCACCACGCACTACCGCTGCCATAACCCTGGTGTTCGGGCCGGGCGAAGCCCGAGAGCTCCAGCAAGGTACCGCCGTCGCTAAATGGCTTAGGCTTTGCCGATGGACAGGTGGAAGGAAAGGCGGCGGATTGTCCCGTCCCAGGGGGCGGCACTGGCGGTTTTTGAATATGGTCCGGACCCGGCACCCGGTATCCCCACCCTGCTCCTGGTCCACGGCTACCCGGATGACCACCGCGTGTACGTTCCGCTGATTCGCGAACTGGCGGCAACATGCCACGTGATTGCTTATGACACCCGAAATGCAGGATCTTCTTCTGTGACCGGCGGCCACGGGAGCTTCGTGCTGCAAGCCCTGGTGGATGATTTGTATGCAGTGCTGGCCGCGACGCAGGCCTCGCCGGTTCACCTCGTGGGCCACGACTGGGGGTCTATCCAGGCCTGGGCAGCGGTCCAAGACCCTCGTGCCGCCGGGAGGATCAGCCGTTTTACGAGCGTGTCGGGACCGGACCTGCGGCATTTCTCCTGGTGGATGCGTCAAGGCGTTCGCCACCCGCGGGGCTGGGCCCAACTGTTGGGACAACTCCGGCGCAGCCTGTACGTTGCCTTCTTCCAGATCCCGTTGCTGCCGGAAGCATTCTGGCGTTTCTTCCTCACCGGCTGGTACGAGCGGGCTGCCGGGCGCACGGTAGGTAATGACCCTATCCGGGGTCTCGCTCTCTACCGGGCAAACTTCCATATCGAACGCCAACCGCCGCTTCCGGTATCGATTCCTGTCCATGTGGTGGTTCCAGTTAAGGACCCGTTCCTTTCCCCCCGCCTCATTGACGGTCTGGAGAATTGGGTGTCCAAGCTGACCGTGACAAAAGTAAATGCAGGGCACTGGTGGCCGGAAACACACACCTCCGACTTTGCAACGTTGTTGCAGCAAGAACACGACAACGACGGGGACATTGACAGGGTTAAGACGGGCTAAGACAGGCGCAGGATATCGGACGCTGGCGGTAGGCTCCGTGTGAGAAAGAATCACCACCCGCCGGAGGGGCATCGGATGGACGCGGACGTCATCATCATCGGCGGCGGCCTGGCCGGGCTGGCGGCCAGCAATGAGCTGGCCAGGGCCGGCAAGCGCGTGGCCATCCTTGACCAGGAGAACGCGGCCAACCTGGGCGGCCAGGCGTTCTGGTCCCTCGGCGGCCTGTTCCTGGTGGATACCCCCATGCAGCGCCGTCTCCGCGTGAAGGATTCCTTCGAGCTGGCCTGGCAGGACTGGCAGGGCTCCGCCCAATGGGACCGGCTCGACGGCGAGCATCCCGAAGACGAATGGGCGCAGCAGTGGGGACGCGCCTACGTCGAGTTCGCCGCCGGCGAGAAACGCAGCTGGCTGCAGGAGCAGGGCATCAAGTTCACTCCGCTGGTGGGCTGGGCCGAGCGCGGCGACGGCAGGGCCGGCGGACACGGCAACTCCGTCCCGCGGTTCCACGTTCCGTGGGGAACCGGCACCGGCATCTCCGAACCCTTCGCCAACAGGGCCCGGGCCGCGGCGGAATCGGGGCTGGTCAGGTTCTTCTTCCGGCACCGTGTAGAGGGGTTAACGTTCGACGGCGGCACGGTCACCGGGGTGCACGGCGCCGTCCTGGCACCCGACTCTGCGCCGCGGGGCGTCGCCTCCAACCGGGACAAGATTGGGGACTTCGAGCTCCACGCCCAGGCCGTGGTCATCGCGTCGGGAGGGATCGGCGGCAACCACGAGCAGGTGCGCAAATGGTGGCCGGAACGCCTCGGCACCCCGCCGGCGAAGATGATCACGGGAGTGCCGCAGCATGTGGACGGACGCATGTTGGACATCGCCGACGACGCCGGCGTCCGGCTGGTCAACCGCGACCGGATGTGGCACTACACCGAAGGCATCCAGAACTGGAACCCCATCTGGCCGGATCATGCCATTCGGATCCTCCCCGGACCGTCGTCCCTGTGGTTCGACGCCCTGGGCCGCCGGGTCCCTGCACCCGGCCTGCCCGGCTACGACACCCTCGGCACGCTCAAGCTTCTGCGGACCACTCCGGACCTGCAGCAGTACAGCCACTCCTGGTTCATCCTCACCCAGAAGATCATCGAAAAGGAATTCGCCCTCTCCGGCTCCGAGCAGAACCCGGACATCACCAACCGGGACCTGAAACTGCTGCTCCGCACCCGGCTGGGCCGCGGCGCCGCGGCCCCCATCGAGGCGTTCAAGGACCATGGGGCCGACTTTGTGGTCGCCGGCAACCTGGCCGACCTGGTCAAGGGCATGAACGCCCTCACCGACAAGCCGTTGCTGGACCTCCAGCAACTTCGCCGCCAGATCGGGGAACGCGACGCGGAAATCCAGAACCCTTACTCCAAAGATGCCCAAGTGACCGGCATCCACAACAGCCGCCGGTACCTTGGCGACAGGCTCTTCCGAACCGTCAAGCCGCACCGGATCCTGGACCCGGCGGCCGGTCCCCTGATCGCCGTGCGGCTGCATGTTGTCACCCGAAAAACCCTCGGCGGCATCCAGACGAACCTTGCCGGCCAAGCGCTCGGCCAGGACGGCTTCCCCATCCCGGGGCTTTACGCGGCGGGCGAGGCAGCAGGTTTCGGGGGCGGGGGCGCCCACGGCTACAATGCACTCGAGGGAACCTTCCTGGGCGGCTGCCTCTTTACCGGCAGGACCGCAGGACATTCGCTTGCCGGCGCCCTGTAGTTACCGGGTGGCCGGTAACTGAGCCAACCTTTCGGTAGTGTCTGATCATGGACAGCGACACCCTGGTCAATTTCCTGTTGGTCCTCTTCTTTGTGCTGCTGGGCGGAGTCTTCTCCGGCACCGAAATGGCGCTGGTGTCCCTCCGCGAAAGCCAGGTGCGCCGGATGGAGAAGTCGGGAAAAAGCGGCGCCCGGATCGCCGCGCTGGCAGGAAACCCCAACAGATTCCTCTCAACGGTCCAGATCGGCGTGACCCTGTCCGGCTTCTTCTCGGCGGCCTATGGCGCGTCCACTATCGCGCCCGACGTCGAACCTCTCCTGCGGGGCATCGGCTTCGGCGCTGCGGCCGAACCTGCCTCCTTCATCGGCATGACCCTCCTGGTGGCCTACCTCTCGCTGGTGCTGGGCGAGCTGGTGCCCAAGAGGCTTGCCATGCAAAGCGCCGTCGGCTTTACCAAAGTCCTTGGCCCTCCCCTGCACGTCCTTTCCGAGATTATGCGCCCCGCCGTCTGGCTGCTGTCCGCGTCCACGGACGCCGTCGTCAGACTCTTCGGCGGCGACCCCCACGCCAAGCAGGAGAGTGTCACCTCGGAGGAACTGTGGGACATGGTGGCGGAGAGCGAGGCGTTGGAGGAACACAGCCGGAGCATCCTGACCGATGTCTTCGGTGCCGGGGAGCGCCTACTGCAGGAGGTGATGCGCCCCCGCACCGAGGTCACCTTCATCAGCGGCAGTCTCACCATCGCCGCCGCCCGCAGCAAGGTCCGTGACGGCCCGTACTCGCGCTATCCGGTCATGGACAAGACGCCCGACGACGTCATCGGCTTCATCCACATCCGTGACCTCATGCCACGGGACGCAGAGTACGACGCCGGCCTCGTGCGGGACATCGTCCGCGGGATCCTCCCGCTGCCGGGAACCAACAAGGTGGTCCCGTCACTGTCCCGCATGCGCAGGCAGGGCCAGCATATCGCGCTGGTGGTGGACGAATACGGCGGCACGGACGGCATCGTCACCCTGGAGGACCTGGTGGAGGAGCTCGTGGGCGAGATCTATGACGAGTACGACGCCGGCACGGACCCGGAGGACCACGTCACCAAAGCCAACGGTTCAGTCGACGTCGACGGCGGCTTGATCCTTCAGGAGTTCGCCTCGGCGTCCGGCATTGAACTGCCCGAAGGGCACTACGAGACCGTGGCCGGCTACGTCATCGACCGTCTGGGCCGGTTGCCCCGGATCGGCGACAGTGTGGGCGTGGGAGGACATCTGCTGACCGTGACGGCGATGGACCGGCTGCGCATCGCACGGATCCATGTGGCGCCCGTGGACGGACATCCGCAGGACTGACTACCGGTCCTCGAGAACGGTCTTGAGGTTGGCCAGCTCGGCCGTCCGCCCGGACGCCGATGAAAGGGCGTCCCGGCGTAGACTGAGCCCCACCCCCTCAAGGCGGAGGCAACAAGCCCATGAACAGCATTCGAGAACAGGTCCTCGAAGCCGAACAGCATGCCGAACTTGGGCCCGGAGACGATGAGCGGTTTTCGGGGTACGGCGTGATGGGCCTGACCTTCAGTTCCGGCCATGTCCTGGCGCTGCGGCGGTTCCCCGTGACCAGCGTCGGCCCCGGCTACACCTCAGTCTGGCTGCGCCGGCCCTCGGGTTCCTGGAGCATCTACGCCGATGCCCCGGCGGAGGTTTCCTGTGCCCGTTACTTTGGCGCCGCCTTGGAGAAAACCGTTGAATGCCGCGTAGCCGTCACCTGGACTGCCGACAACAGCTTCAGGGTGGAAGTCGGCGAGGAGGTGGACCTGGTATGGGAGCTTGACCTGGAGGCAACTGCCATGACGCAGGCCATGACGGCAGCCCTCAGCTCCATGCCCGGCTCCCTCCTGGCGAGCAAGTCATTCCTGAAAGCCATGGGTGCCGCGGAAGGACCTGCGTTGCGGGCGGGCCGGCTGGGACTGACAGGCACTGTGCCGAACCGGCAGGGGTTTCGCGCCAAACCCCGCCGGATGTGGTTCATCTCCCGAACCTCGGCCACCCTTGGCGGCGAGGACCTGGGGAGCCGGCAGCCCTTGCGCGTCCAGACCCGGCTGGGTGATTTCTGGATCCCCCAGCGCGGCATTTTCGTGATCGGCTCGTCCTCCTTTGACCGGTTCGATCCCGCCCGCCACGTTGCGGCGAGCGCCAAGTCGACCTGAAAAGACCCTCCCTCAGAGCTTGAGCTCGGATGCATGATCCGCATCTGGTCCCGGGTCCGTTCAGACGCGGCGATATTCACCGAAGACATGTGGGCTGCTACTGGGCAAGGTCCAGCGGGCCATCGATGCCATCCGCTCTGCAACCACGACGGCGGCCAGGGGCGCTGAACCTAGTTACGCACTGAAAAGCCCTGGATACCTTCGAGCGGGAAGGCATCCAGGGCTTTCCTGGCTTCAAAGATGCGGCTACTCGCAGGCAACTCCATTGGAATTTCGGTCCAGCGCCGCCCGGAAGCCTGGTTGTCCTGCGTAGAGCGGAGCCGCCCCCGCGGCCCTGACTGCATCACAGTTCTGGTAGTAGACGGACGCGGGTGCGGCGGGAGCCGGCGCAGCGGGTGCAGGTGCAGCAGGAGCCGGCGCGGGCTTCGCTGCCTGCTGGGCGGCCTGCGCAGCAGCTGCCGCCTGTTGTGCGGCTGCCTGGTCGGCGGCCGCCTGATCAGCTGCCACCTTGTCAGCAGCGGCCTTGTCAGCAGCGGCTTTCTCAGCGGCAGCCTTCTCGGCTGCGGCCTGCTCAGCGGCAGCCTTCTCGGCAGCGGCTTTCTCTGCCGCTGCCTTTTCCTCAGCCAGCTTTTCGAGGGACTTGACGCCGAGGTGCACGGTGGAACCCTTTGCCGCTTGTGCACCATCCCTGGGGTCTTGGGACGTCACCTGCCAGTTCTTCTTAACAAGGATCGACTTGCCATCGACGCTGTCCACAGCCTCGACCTTAAACCCGAGATCCTCCAGCTGATCAGTGGCTTTGTCCAGCGTCACCCCCGTCAGGCCTGGCACCTTGACCGTTTCTACAACCGCAGCAACAGCGGTTGCAGTCTCCGTCGGCTGCACTGCCGCCTGTTTGCCACCGCATCCAGTCAGCATCAGACCGGTCAGGACAACTAATGCGAGCGTCTTTTTCACTTTTCCCCCTAGGAATGTTTGTGATGGTGATACAGACGGGACGTGAAAGCCCCAAGATTGTGGGTCAGCTTTCGCAGGCGACGCCGTCCAGATCGCGGTCCAGCCCCGCCCGGTAGCCTGCCTGCCCCGCAAGGATCGGCGCCGCCCCGGCAGCTTTTGCCGCCGCGCAGTTCGCGTAGAAGACGGCGGCAGGTGCGGGCGCAGCCGGCGCAGGGACAGCGGGTGCCGCAGCAGCCGGAGCCGGTGCGGCAGAAACAGGTGCCGCCACGACTGGAGCAGGCTCCGCGGCCGGTGCTGGAGACGATGCAGCAGCAGGCGCCTGCTGGTTCGTGGGTGCCGGCTGACCGCTGCATCCGGCGAGGATGTTCCCCATCGCGTCGTGCTCCGCTTGGGTAACCCAGAGGCTGTACGCCGCCTTCACCGAAATCTGCCGCGCAACGTACTCGCACCGGAAGCCCTTGTTCGGCGGCAGCCAGGTGGCGGCGTCGCCGTCGCTCTTTTTCTGGTTAGTAGGGCCGTCAGTCGCCTGCAGGTTCAGCGGGTCGTTGGCGAAGGCCGTCCGCTGTTCAGCGGTCAGCTGCTGCGCGCCCTTCTGCCAGGCGTCGCTCAGGGCCACAACATGGTCGATCTGGACGGCGGTGCTGGTCCCGTTCCCCCGCAGGAAGCTGATGGTGGCGCCCGTGTACGGGTCCGCGAGTGTTCCGGTCTGCACCTTGCAGGGAACGCTGTTGGTGTACGTGATGGCGGTCAGGTCGCGCTTGAGAATGTCATTCCGCGTGTCGCAGCCGTTGCGGTCAACGTCCAGCCATGCCTGCCCGAACAGCTCCCGGTCATAACCTGTCTTGGGTGCCCGGCCCTTGATGGGAAGAGTTGCCAGCAGGTCGATCGCCTTGGTGGCGAAGTCAGGCTGGACTGCCGCGGCGGCGCCATGTGCCACGCTACTGGAAGTTCCGGGGTCCAGCGGCTCCCCCGTCTCCGGGACTCCGGGAGCGGCCGGCGGCGCGGGCGCCGCTTCGGCAGTTGCGGCCGCCAAGGCCGGGGTAGCCATAGCCGTGCTGGCTGAAGCGGCAGTCTCCAGATCCCCGGACAGCGCCCGAGGCAAGGCGACAGCACCGCCGGTCAAAAGGGCCAACGAAACCCCGAGGGCGAGTGCTCCCGACCTCCGTGGCCGCTTTGGTCCCGGCGCTGACCCTGGCAGCTTCCCAAACTTTGACAATGTTCCCCCATAAAAAAGGCCCGGCAATAAGCCGGGCCCTTTTACTCAAGCCGCTTTGGTTATGGCTGGGAGCCTATTCGCCAAGATGAGGGTAGAAGCCGGAATTCGGACAAACCTGAGGCAACTTTGATGTTCCCTTGATCCAACCTTGAGGATCCTTGTCGCACAGGAACCCGTGCCTGTAACAATTCCGGCAAAGCCCGCGCGGGCACGTGCCCGCCCGGGCTTTTGCAAGGGACTACGCCCGCTGGACGAGGTTGAGGATGTTGCCCTCGCTGTCCAGGAACCAGGAAGCTTTCCCCCAGTCACTGGTGGCAATGCCGTTTTCCGTCTTCAGGCCGGGAAAATCGTAGTCTTCGAACGTGACGCCGCGGCCGCGCAGGTCCTGCATTTCCTGCTCGAGGTTGTCCACTTCCCACCCCATCTGGGTGTTCTTGGCCGACCCCGCATTGTCCGTCTGGTAGAGGAGGAAGCCTGTCCCCTTGCCGCAGGTGTACATCAGGCTGTCATCTTCCATGGAACCGGATGGTTCGATGCCCAACTTGTCCCGGTAAAAATCCCTCGCCCTGTTGATGTCCTTGGCCGGAAGGACAGCCATAGTTGCTGAATCCTTGAGCATAATAATTCCTTTGCGCCTTCTTATCGCGGTGATGGCGATGCTCTCCCCGATGGCAGTCCCGGAACGTCTCTGTCCGGGGCCGCGTGGCCGTCCACTCCGCCTTGCTGTGGGCGGCTACCTGGGACCCTGCGACGCCCCGCCAGCCATCACCGGCGCGAGGGGTCCCCGAAGCCTATGTGGCCATTATGGAACTGAATTGCCGCTTCGGAAATAGGGAAACTTATTCTCCTGGCGTCCGATGCAGGCCCTTCGCATATGCGGCCTGCCCTACATGCTGGAGGCAGTCAGCAATGGTGCTTACCAGCCGCACACCGAGGGTGACTGGCGGGTTCCATCGGGTGTCCACGACGCGGTCCAACTCCTCATCGCCGAGGCCCTGGAGATACCCGACTGTCTGCTGGTGAACGGCCTCGTAGTACTCCTGCAGCAGTTCCGCGGGCGCCCGCACGGCGTCCACCTGGTCACTTGAGTGCCCGTAGCCGGTGTCCCGGGGTTTGAGCGGCAGGCCGAACCTGCCCACAAAATCCTGGCCCAACCAGACCTGTTCCAGCCCCGCCACATCTGCAACCTGAACATCTTCCACCCTGGCCAGGTGCCAGATCAGCCACGCGATCGAGTTTCCGTTTCCCGCCGGCCGCAGGGCCAGGGACCCGTCGTCGAGCCCCTCAAGGGTGCGTTCCACCGTTTCCCGGATCCTGCCGAACGCGTCCAGCAGCAGTTCGTTCGATCTCATTGTTGCCCCTCTTCGTTTGAGGACCGCGCGGGTGGTTACTGCTGCCCGTCCGCTTCCGTTTCCTTGTCGCGGGCCTGGCGCAGGTGCTGCTCCAGTTTGGCTTCTGCATCCCGGCGGCGGTCACCAACAGACCGTCCCTGTTCAGTTCCGGGAGCCGGATCTACCGGCTCCGGGAACTGGTCTGCCCCGGTGGTGGGGACGGCTCTGTCCAACTCTTCGCTGTTTTCACCCATACCGGATGGTCTCACAGATGGCGCGTGCTTCCGGATCTCCGCCATCCGCAGCCGGACCATCTCCGCCACCACGTCATCGGGAACGGGATGGTCCGGCGTAAACCGTACTGTGCCCTTGGACAGCGAATAGCCGCCGAGTTGGGGCGCGACGGCGTCCACCACTGCGGGCGAGAACGGGAAGATGGACAGGTGCTTGGCGGCCGCCACCACACCGATCAGGGGTTTGCCGTCCAGCTTCAGGGCCGGCATCCCATAACTCATCCCTTCGACGGCCTCTGGCGCGAAGCTCCGCGCAATCCCGATGACGCGCTGGAGGCAGCCGCGGTCAGGCTCGGACATGGCGGCGAGGGAATCGTCAACGGCACCCATGCGGTCATCCTAGCCCTGCAGAAAAGACCCACGACGGCGGGACGCAGCTTCCAGCGCGGGAAGCGCCCCCTTTCCCTCCCGGCTGGACTGGGGAACCATGGGCCATGGAAACGCTGACGCTCGAAGGAGTACTCGATGACGTACGACAAGGACCCCCGCGTGGACCAGTACATCGATGCGCTTCCGCCATGGCAGCAGGCCATCTGCCGGCAGGTGCGGGACCTCGTCCACGCCGCTGATCCCGAGGTCGAGGAAACGATCAAACGCACCGTCCAGCCCTACTTCGTCCTGCAGGGCAACATTTGCGCGCTGCTCGCGGCGAAGGACCACGTCAACGTGTTCCTGTACGACGGCGGCCTCAGCCCGGACCCGCACCACATCATCACCGGCGGCCACGGCAACAAGACCGGCCGGATGATCTCGTACTACGAAGGCGACGCAATCCAGGAGGATGCGCTGCTCGAGATCTTCGCTGCGATCATCGCGGTCAACCGAGCCGGCGGTTGGCGCAAGGCCAAGGCGGGTTCCGAGGATTGAGCCGGAAGCCCCGGCGGTCGCGTCGCGGCCGGTCCAAACCCCAATGCTTTGAGCCGAAGCCATGGGTGATTCAGACTGGGCAAACTGCATATGGCTTGGGACGCCTTAGCCGAAAGCGTGCAAGAACCGTTCGAGTCCTTCTTCGCCTGGGGAACTTCCGACGTAGACGAAGTCCGGAGGATCACCGGGTGAGGATCGTGAACGCCCGGCGATTTTCCAAGGCGGCGCCAGTTGCGCGGGCCATTGTGCTGGTTCCCAATCGTGGTGTTCGGCTTTGTAGTGTCGGCCGGTGGGTGAGGTCCAGCCAGGTGGTTCGTCTTTGGTGGCTGCGGTCGACGTCCATCCGGTGGCGTGTTTGAGGCGGTGGTGCTTTGGGCAAAGCTGGGCCAGGTTGCTGATCCCCGTATATCCGCCGTGTTGCCAAGCTTGAAGATGATCCGTGTCGTTGTCCAGGGATGGGTTGTTGCAGCCGGGGAAGGTGCATCTGCCGTCCCGGAGCTGCAGTGCCCTTTTCATGGCTTTGGTGAGCCGGTAGCTGGTGCGGCCGATTTCCAGTGGCGCCCCGTCCCGGGGATCGACGAGCACCCGGTAGAACGAAGCGGCACCATTGGCGGCGAGTTTGCGTGCCATCGATGGCGGGATGGGGCCATAGCTGTCCAGCATTGCCGGGTCGTCGGTCAGGCCCATCAGGGAGAACACCGGAACGGTGACCAGCACTTGGGCGCGGATCGAGGACGACAGCCCCGTATCAATTCCTGCACCCGTAGTGTCACCGGTTCCGGGGTGGACGGCTCCGGGACTGGTTGTGCCGCCGAGGAGCCAGTGAGCACAGAGGTCCGGCCGCAGTTGGGTGAGGGTGCGGGTCTCTTCCGGTCCCTGCAGTTCCCGTGCGGCGGCGGTGAGCTTGTTCCAGATCGCCGAGGCCTGGTCCGCGGGCAGGTGGGCCGAAAGCGTGGCCATCCCGTCCTGCTCCGGCCGGTATTCCACCCGCCGGTCCGCGATGCCCTTGGCGTGGCGTTTTTCGATGGACTCAGGGTGGTGGCGTTCCCGCCAGTTCCTGGCCTTGGCTTTGAACCGGTACGCCGGCAATTCCCCGATCGGGGCGGCCGTAGGCGGCCTGGGCACGTCCGGGTCAAGGAAGTGGGCTTCCAGTGCCGCCGCGCCAGCGGGGTCAAGTGTGGCCGTTTCATCCACCATGGCGAGGGCATGCTGCCAGGTAATCGTCCCTGCCTGCAATGCCGAAAGGGTGGGCGGCAACTCCTTGCACAGGGCGTGGGACGCGGCCAGGAATGCACCGGCTGCCCGGGTACCGAGGGCCAGGAGGCAGCCGATTTCCGCGGCGACAGCCATTTCCAGCGACTGCACCGGCGCGTCCGGCCCCGCAATAGCTTGGGCAGTGTCCGCATACTTTACGGCAGCCCGGGCCTTCAAACCCGCGAGCCCGGCCTCCGCCACGCGCGCCCCGGCAAGAATGTCCAGGCACCCATCAGCCAGTCCGGCCAGCGGATCAGCATCGGCGAACGGCTCCGAACCACACTCATCCACCTCGGCATTGAGCACAGCAAGAGCCGCCTTGATGTCCTCAAATGCCTTAGCGACCGCCGCTTTCCCCATGAACCCATCATTGCAAGGGGGTCTGACATTCCTCGATCGAGGCCATAGGGCAAGATGTTCCTAGTCCCCCACCCGGGCGGCCGTCCTCAACCACGTGCTCAGGATGGGCAGGACCACGGAACTGTGCATTGCGGCGAGATGGTCCAAACCGGGCAGGACCTGCACGTCCCAGCCGGCGGCGGTCAGGGCATCACGGTGCCGCCCGTCACCAGTGCTGGTCTCAGGTCAGGATCCCCCACCCCATTTCCGCATCATTTCTGTGGCGTCCGGCGGATACGGCGTAAGCCTGACGGGCAGCAGCAAGGCCGGGGTCGGCGCCATGAACAGTGACCGGAAAATCGAGCCGTCGTGGAGGACAGCTTCAGCAGGAGCAGCCTCTACCAGCTCCTGCGGTGGACGTGGAATCCCGCCCGGTCCTGACCATCCGGATTTCCGGCAGGGCCTCCCACTCGGGAGGAAGCAGGCCGCGCCTGCCGTCCGGCTGGAAGCCATGCCTGCGGTAGAAAGCCTGCGCCCGCAGGTTCTCCTCCAGCACCCACAGGTAAGCCGGCGATTCCCCTATCGCGGCACCCACCAACGCCGCCCCCAGACCGATGCCCTGCGCCCGGCTGAGGAGGTAAATCGAATACAACTCCAGCGGGACGGGACCGTCCTCGTCCCGCCCGGGACCGGCGTCGGCAAATCCCACCACTTCGTTGTTGGCGTCCAGGGCGAGGATCCGGGGGTCCTGCACGTCCAGGTGATTCCGGCGGCGGGCCACCCGTTCCGGGATCGCGTCCCGGCGGGCGGCGAAAAAGGCGGGCGACAGCAGATGGGGATAGCACTCCTCGTGCGCCAGCGTGTGCATCAGCACCACCGCTTCGGCATCCTCGGAAGTGGCCTGGCGGAGTACGTAGTCCATGCCCCAGCCTAACCAGTGATGCATCTCAACCTCCCGAACCTTGCCCTTCCTCGACTGCAGCGGCATACTTATTAGCAGGACTAATTAGCATTGCTAAGCATTTTCAGGAGGCGCAAAACCACAGTGACCGCAACCAACACCGAGAACGGCCCAGCCACGGATTCCATCACCCCCGACACCCTGGCCATCGAACTCCGCACCGCCGTGATGCGCACGTCCCGGAGGCTCCGCGTCGAAGCTACCGGCGACGTCATCACCCCAGGCCAGTACACAGTCCTGGCCCAGCTCAACGGAAGCGGCCCCACCACTCTTCGTGAACTGGCCGAGCGGGAGCACGTGCAGGCACCCTCGATGACCCGCATCGTCAACGCCCTCGCCGACCAGGGCTTCGTGTCCAGGGCCGCGAATCCCGACGACGGCCGCCAGGTCCGCGTGGACGTCACCGACGCCGGACGGGCCGTGCTGGCCGAAGCCCGCAACCAGCGGACAGCCTGGCTCGCCCGGCGCGTGGCGGGACTGAGCGAGGACGACCGGCTGATCCTGAGCCGGGCCGCTCACATCATGCAGGAGATGAGCGGAAAATGAGCGCCATGTTCCGGGCTCTGGAAAACCGCAACTACCGGATCTGGGCCGGCGGAGCGATCGTGTCCAACATCGGGACCTGGATGCAGCGGGTGGCGCAGGACTGGCTGGTCCTGACCGTCCTCACCAACCACTCCGGCGCTGCCCTCGGAATCACCACCGGCCTGCAGTTCCTGCCTATGCTGCTGCTCGGCCCCTACGGCGGAGTACTGGCGGACCGCTACCGCAAGCGCGTCATCCTGCTCTGGACGCAGGTGGCCATGGGCCTGACCGGGCTGGTGCTTGGACTCCTGGTGGTGACGGGCACCGCTCAACTCTGGCACGCCTACCTGGCCGCCCTCTGCCTTGGCATCGCCGGCGCCATCGATGCGCCGTCGCGCCAGGCCTTCGTTTCGGAACTGGTAGGACAGGACAGGATCTCCAACGCGGTGGCGCTGAACTCCGCATCGTTCAACACCGCCAGGCTCACCGGGCCGGCCATCGCCGGTGTGCTGATCGCCTGGGTGGGCACCGGACCGGTGTTCCTGCTCAACGCGGCCAGTTTTGCCGCCGTCATCATCTCGCTGTTCCGGATCCGGACCTCCGAACTGGCCCCGGCCGTCCAGGCGACCCGCAGCAAACACCAGGTGGCCGAAGGCGTGCGTTATGTCCGCCAAAGGCCGGACCTGATGCTGATCCTCTTTTTGGTGGGTATCCTGGGGGCCTTCGGCATGAACTTCCCCATCACGAATGCCCTGATGACCACCACCGAGTTCGGGGTGGGACCGGGCGAATTCGGACTCCTCGGCTCCATCATGGCGGTGGGCACACTGGCCGGAGCGCTGCTCGCGGCGCGCAGGGCCGGGCCGCGGCTGCGGTACCTCCTCGGCGGGGCGCTGGGCCTTGGTGCCTTCACGCTCCTGGCCAGCGTGTCGCCGTCGTTCTGGCTCTACGCTGCTGTGCTGATCCCGGTGGGCCTCGCGTCCATCACGTTCCTGAACAGCTGCAACACCAGCATCCAACTCTCGGTGGAACCCCGGTTCCGCGGGCGGGTGCTGGCCCTTTACCTGGCAATCCTGCAGGGCGGAACTGCCATTGGCGCGCCGCTGATGGGATGGATCGGCTCCGAATTCGGTGCGCGCTGGTCAGTGGCGGCCGGCGGTGCTGTGGTCCTGGTGACCGCGCTGTTCGCCGTGATCGTAGTGAGCCGCCGGAGCAGCCTCAGTTTCCGTGAGCATGTCCGGACGGTGCTCCGCAGGAGGCGCGAGCCGGCCGTGTAACCGGCCGGCCTCCGGGGGTCAGCTCTTCCTGGCCGCCACTGCTGCCGACAGCGATTTCAGTCCGCGTTCGAAGTCCGAGCCCACCAGTTTGTCCATGTTCATAAAGAGCGCGAACAGCTTGGCCGCGCCCTTGTTTTCCCCGGTCATCACCCAACTGACTTCGGTGCCGCCCGACGCCGGGGTGAACGTAAACGAGGTGGGGTTCAGGGCTTTGAACGGCTTGGTGAACTGCAGGCGGACCTTGATTTCGCGGGACGGCACCGACTCAACGATCTCCATGGTGCCGCTGCCGGCTTTGCGGTTGCCGCTCCACTCGTAGCCCGCACCCACGCCTGATTCTCTGCCGAAGTAGCGCCGGCTCATGCCCGGATCCACGGTCTCCCACGGCGACCATGCGGTCCACTCGTGAAAGTTGTTGACCAGCGGAAAAACATCTTCTGCCGGGGCAGGGATAACCGCGCTGCGGCGGACCTCATAAGTGGACATGGCCCTAAGCATAGGAGCCACGGGTGTTTCTGAGTAGAGGCCTAGCCCGGCGCGCCGCCCAGCACCACGTTCACCGGCTCCTTGCCCTCCAGCAGCAGCCCGATCTGCTTCTTGACCAGCCGGACCATCCTCGGGAACATCGCCGAACTCGCCCCGCCCACGTGCGGAGTAATCAGCACGCCGGGCGTGGTCCACAGCGGATGACCAGCCGGGAGCGGCTCCGGATCGGTGACGTCCAACGCTGCACGCAGCCGGCCCTGCGACGCCTCGGCCAGCAAGGCCTCTGTGTCCGCCACCGGACCGCGGGCCACATTCACCAGCAGCGCCCCGTCCGGCATGGCGGCCAGGAACTTCGCGTCCACCAGGTGCCGGGTCTGCCCGCTGAGGGGAACACTGACCACAACAATGTCGTGCAGCGGCAACTGCTCATACAGCGAATCGATGCCGAAAATCTTTCCGGCCGCGTCCTCGCGTTCGCGGCTGGCCATCCGGGTCACGTCGGTTTCGAACGGCAGCAGCCGGGCCTCGATGGCCTTGCCCACTCCCCCGTAACCCACCAGCAGCACGCGCCGGTCGGCAAGGCTGGGCCGCTGGCTGTTGTCCCACGTCCCGCTGGCCTGGTTCCGCGCAAAGTCCGCCATGCCGCGCTGGCTGGCGATCACCATTCCGAGGGCGAGTTCCGCCGTCGAGGTCTCATGCACTCCCGCCGCATTGGCGAAAACTATGCCGTCAGGCAGTACGTCCGCCACGCCGTCGTACCCGATGGACTGGCTCTGGACCAGCCCGACGTCCAGGCCCACCAGCGCAACCAGCACACCCGGCTTGCCCATGTACGGCGGCACCAGCAGGTCAATCCGGCCCTCCGGAGCGGGCCCTGCGAGGTCCCACAGGAGAAGTTCGACGCCGGCAGGCGCCCCCAGCGCATCCAGCATTTTCTGATCGGGCACGGCCACCCGCAACGGTGCGGTCATGCCGCCGCCACGAGATTCAGGGAGGGATTCATAAGAGCGATCTTAGTGTGGCTGCACACACCACGCCGGGGCCGCGTCGATTTCGGTCCCCCGCCGCATGTTGGTAGAGGTTAATGGATGCAAGACCTACTGAATCCCGCGATGCCCTTCATTGCCGTCACGCTGGCAGTCGCTGCAGGACTCGTCCTGTCCTGGCTGCTGCGCAAACTCGTCCTCCGGCTGAACCGCAAGCGCCCGGAGCTGCAGGCCACCTCCCGGGTGGCCCGCCAGCCGCTGCGGCTGGCACTGTGCCTCATCGGTGTCCGCACCGCGCTGGGGCTGACGGCCGCCAGCGAGGGCTGGCTTCCCGTCGTCGACCATCTCCTCCTGATTACCCTCATCTGCTCCCTGGCCTGGCTGGGGGTGGCGGTGCTGCTGATTGTCGAAGCCGTAGTGCTCCGCCGGTACAGCGTTGACGTGGCTGACAACCGGCGGGCGCGACGGCTCCGCACGCAGATGATCCTGGCCCGGCGGATCGGCGTTGCCCTGGTGGTGGTCCTGGCGGTGGGCTCGGTAATGCTGACGTTCCCCGCCATCCAGGCCCTCGGCGCCGGGCTGCTGGCGTCCGCCGGCGTCATCTCCATCGTCGCCGGCCTCGCGGCGCAGACTTCCCTGGTGAACGTCTTCGCCGGCATGCAGCTGGCCTTCACGGACGCCATCCGGGTGGACGACGTTGTGGTGGTCCAGAAGGAATGGGGCCGGATCGAGGAAATCACGCTCACCTACGTGGTGGTCCACATCTGGGACGACCGGCGCCTCATCCTGCCCTCCACGTACTTCACCACCACGCCGTTCGAAAACTGGACCCGCCGCCAGTCCGAGGTAATGGGCACCGTGGAGTTCGATCTCGACTGGCGCGCTCCTGTGGAGGACATGCGCGCCGAACTGCGCGGGGTCCTCGCCGGGACCGAGCTGTGGGACCAGCGCGTGGGCGTCCTGCAGATCACCGATGCCACCGGCGGCTTCGTCCGCGTGCGGATCCTGGTCAGCGCCGCGGACAGCGCCGCCCTTTTCGACCTGCGCTGCCTCATCCGCGAGGCCATGGTCACCTTCCTTCAGCACCGCCATCCGGAGGCCCTGCCCCAGCAGCGCTGGACCGAGGGAACGTCCGACGGCGGCACCTCCACCCGCAGGCAGCAGCCACTGCGGGGGCTGGGAACCTCCGGCTCACGGGCGCCGGCGGACCCTCAGGAGTCCCAGCTGTTCACGGGTTCGATCGAGGCGGTCCAGCGCTCGCGCGCCTTTACCGGCCCCGGGGAGGACGTCTTCCAGGACCGGGACCAGGACCTGGCGTCCCGGAACTGACTCTTGATATGTGACTAAATGGTCACCTATCATGGTTCCTATGGATGCCGTGTTCAAAGCACTCGCGGACCCAACCCGCAGGGAGCTGCTGGACGAGCTCTTCCGCCAGGACGGCCAGACCCTCGGCGCCCTTGAGGGCCGCTTCAACATGACCCGTTTCGGGATCGCCAAGCACCTCAAGATCCTTGAGGAGGCCGGCCTGGTAGTGGCCCGCCGTCGGGGGCGCGAAAAGCTGCACTTCCTGAACCCGGTGCCCATCCGGCTCGTCCACGACCGCTGGGTGAGCAAGTACGCCGAACCATGGGCCGCTGGCCTCAGCGACCTCAAATCCAGATTGGAAAGTCCCATGGAAAAAATCTTCGAGATCTACATCAAGACCACGCCCGAGCGGCTCTGGGAAGCGATCACGGACAGCGGGATCCGCAGCAAGTACCAGTTCGGGAACACCATCGAATCGGACTGGACCCCGGGCGGCCGGTTCGTGATGAACAACGTCAAGGCCGGCGCGCCGCTCGGCGAAGGCGAGAACGTGGAGGTCGATCCGCCCCGCCGGCTGGTCCAGACGATGCGCGCCCTCTGGGGCGAGGACGTCAAGGCCGAGGGAACCTCGAAGATCACGTGGGACATCGAGCCCGTGGGCGATTCCTGCCGCCTCACCGTCACCCACAGCGACCTCCGCGAAGGCGCCAACGAACAGCTCTACGGCGGCTGGCCGATGATCCTCTCCGGCCTGAAGACCTGGCTGGAAACCGGGGAGAAACTCACCACCCCCGGCTCGCTGATGTACACCTGAGCCGGTTGCCGCCGAGGCGGCCCATCGCGTGCAGCATCCTGAAGGGACTGGGGCGCGCTACCCGGCCGGCGGCCGGCCGGTGCCGTCCCATCCCCGGTGCCGCAAGGTGCGGGTGGCAATCAGCGACCCGCCGATAAACAGCACTCCCAGGACCACGGTGGCCACGCCCGCGTAGAACCAGGCACCGCGGCCGAAGATCATCAACGCCGCGCCGAGGATGCACAGTCCTTTCGCGGCGATGTCCAAGTACAGCTGCGCCTTTGGAGAAGCCATATCTCCACGATAAGCCCGGTTTCCGGGATGGCCCGCTTACTCCGTCCGCTGCCTCCACAGCAGGAACACACCGAAGGTCACCACGCACAGGACCAGCATCGCCAGGACCATCCGGGCCCAGTTTTCCTGGTGCACGCCGTCGGCAGCGAACACACCGATCATCACGGTGGCGGTAATCGCGCCGACATACCGGCACGTCTGGTAAATGCCCGCCGCAACGCCCCGCTCCTGTGGCCGGGTGGAAACGAACATACCCTGGTTGGTGGCGATGCTCACCGTTCCGTACGGGACGCCCATCAGCGCTGTCAGCACCACTACCAGCGGGATCACCAGGGTGCCGGTCAGCAGCCACATCAGCGCCGCCACCGCTGTGAGGAGGACGACGCCGGCAATCAGCACGCGGCGCACGCCGAACCTTCCCATTGCCTTGACTGCCCAAGGCGTGGCCACCACGGACATCGCGGCGAGCGGCAGCATCAGCAGGCCGACGACGCCGGGGTCGTAGCCACCTGCCTCCTGCAGCAGCTGGGGCAGGCCGAAGAAAACAAAATAGTAGACACTGCTGAACACCGCGAAGCCCAGGTACACGAGCATCAGCGGCCGGTTGCGGCCCAGCAGCCTCAGGTCCAGGAACGGCCGCTTGAAGCGCAGCTCACGCCAAGCGAACACGGCAGCGATGACCGTGCCGGCCGCCAGCATCCACCAGCGGTATCCCGGCGCCACATTCAGGGCCGCCATCATCACCAGGAGCAGGGCTGAAACGAAAGCCAGGATCCCGGGGATGTCCGAGTCCCTGACGAGCTCGGCCACGCTGCCATGCTCCCGCGCCTTGTCCTGCGGGGCCGCCTGCCGCACTATCAACAATGCGGCCAGCGCGAGCGGGACGTTGATCAGGAACAATGCTTCCCAGCCCACGAAGCTCACCAGCAAGCCGCCGACCACCGGACCCACGGCTGCTGCCGAGGTGTTGGCCATTTGCAGCCGGCCCAGCGGCCGGGCGGCGTCAACCTTCGCGCGGTGGGCTATCGCCCCCACCATCACCACAGCGCTGGGATAGGCCGTGGCGGTGCCCAGCGCCATCACGGCCCGGGCCACGCAGAGCAGGGCGAAGTTCGGGGCGAGCGGCGCCAGGGCGCAGGTGACGGCGACCAGTGCCATGCCCAGCATAAACATCTGCCGTGGACCGAACCTGTCGGCCAGCCGGCCCATTACCGGCTGCCCGGCGGCCGAGGCCAGGTAGAAGGAGGTGACCACCCAGGTGACGGCGGCGACGTCGAGCCCGAAGTCGCCGCGGAGCACCACCAATGCCACGGCGATCATCGAGGAGTTGAGGGGGTTCAGTGCCGTGCCCAGGCTGAGGCCGGCGACGGCCAGGGCAGTCCGGGGATTGTTGCTCACGGAAACAGTCTTACCCACCCGCGCGGGCGTTAACGACTTTGATGACCCCTAGGACGCGTTGTTCCCCGCCTGGACAGGAGGAAAGAGGGCCTTTTCCACAACCCCGGTCAGCTCCCTGATGACCTCTGCCTGCCCGTCATCTTCCGTACCGTCGGCATTCTCCGTGTAGATCACCAGCACAAAGGTGGAACCACGGTAGGCCAGGACGGCGGCATCGTGGAGTTCGCCGTCGATTTCCCCGTATTTGTGGAACACCTCAATGCCGGCCTGGGAGCCTCCCGGGATGAGTTCCTCGTTGTTGGTGTCCTGCATGTAGCTCAGCAATTCGGCCGTGTTGTCCGGGTTCAGCAGGTCCCCGGCATATAACTGCTTCAGGACCAGGGCCATCTCGGCGGGGGTCAGGAGGTTCTCCTCCGGGTCGTAGGTCACGCCGATGGATGCAGCGTATTCAATCAACTCCTGATAGCCCACAGCATCCATCAGCAGCAGCCACGAATCGTTGTTGCTCTCGTTGATCATGGCTTGGAGCTGGAACGCCGCGTCGTAGTCCCCCAGCGGGTCGTCCAGGGCCGCCTCGCCGGTTTCCACCAGGTGGTAGTAGGCGGCGGCAGTGATGATCTTCGCCGTGCTGGCGGCGGTGAAGTCCTCCTGGTTGCCGAACGTGAGCGCGGCGTCACCGGAAATGTCGGCCAGGGCCAGTCCGATCCGGTACTCCGAATTCTCATCGAGGAGGGACTGGATTTTGTCCTCCAGGGAATCCGGGGCTACAGCCACCGGAGCCTCGGGAGCAGCTGCCGGAACCGGGCCGGATGTGCCACCGGGCGGTCCTGACCTCACGACGGCCAAAACAACGACGGCGGCGATCACCAGCGCCACGGCGGTGAACAGCAGGGCCAGCCTCTTCCGCGCATGGCGGGGCGCAGGGATAGCCTGGCGCGCCGCACGCATCTTTTGGTCCACCGACATAGGGCTCCTGTCCCGACTCAACAATCCGATCCGCATCCTGCGGGCCCCAGTGCACGCGATGCGATGCTGATTAGATCATTGAAGTTTGGGAGCTGCCTGTAAGGCATGCGGAAGCGGCAAATCTGTCGCTCCGTGATCCGCACCCGCTTATGGTCGTGGCACCGCCGAACCCCGGGGTGCAATGACCGTTAGCGGGTGCGGGCAGCCAATGCCGTGTCCAGGAACTCCAGGTGGGCCGGGGCGACGGGGACTATGCTCTCCGCGTATTCCGGGTGCTTAGTGAGGAATTTCTTGATGAAGGGGCAGACCGGAACGATTCCCAGCCCCGCACCGACCGTCTCGTCCAGGGCCGCCGTCGCGAGCTGGCCTGCCAAACCCTGGCCGCCGTATTCCTCATTGATCACGGTGTGGTAGAAAATCCGCTGTGGTGAGCCTCCGGCGTCGTACTCCTTGTACGCTGCCTTGCCGATCACGTTCCCGGTGTCGAGGATTTCGAAGCGCTCGCGGCCGGCGTTGTGGCGGACGGTGATGTCACTCAAGGGGACTCCTTCGATGCGGTGTGTGGCTGTTCTTCCAAAGCCTAACCCGGCCCGGGTTGCCCTTATTTCCGCATCCAGTTTCCTTGAAGAACCACCGTCCGCCGTGCCCTACCGCCTTAGCTCAGGTAACCGTTCGGATTGAGCACATACTTGGTGGCCGCACCGGCATCGAATTCTGCGTAACCCTTCGGCGCTTCCTCCAGCGTGATGGGCTTGGCATTCACGTTCTTTGCGATGCTCACCCGGTCATTGAGGATGGCCATCATCAACTGCCGGTTGTACTTCATCACCGGGCACTGGCCCGTGGTGAAACTGAGGGATTTGGCCCAGCCGGTGCCCAGGCTGAGGCTTAGCGCGCCCTTCTTGGCGGCCTCATCAATCCCGCCGGGGTCACCGGTGACGTAGAGGCCTGGGATGCCCAGGGCACCGCCGGCCGCAGTGATCTCCATCAGCGAGTTCAGCACAGTGGCGGGAGCCTCCTCTGCGTTCTTTCCATGACCATGTCCCCGGGCCTCGAATCCCACCGCATCCACGCCGCAGTCCACTTCGGGTACGCCCAGGATCTGTTCGATCTGCTCCGCCGGGCCGCCCTGGCTCAGGTCCACGGTTTCGCAGCCAAAGCTGCGTGCCTGCGCCAGCCGGTCCGCGTTGAGGTCCCCCACAATCACGACGGCGGCGCCCAGCAGCTGAGCGCTCGTTGCCGCTGCGAGGCCGACAGGACCAGCGCCCGCCACATAAACGGTGGACCCGACACCGACCCCGGCGCTGATGGCGCCGTGGAACCCGGTGGGGAAAATGTCCGACAGCATGGCCAGGTCGAGGATCTTCTCCATAGCCCGGTCCTTGTCCGGGAATTTCAGCAGATTCCAGTCGGCGTATGGCACCAGGACGTAGTTGGCCTGGCCGCCCACCCAGCCGCCCATGTCCACGTAGCCGTAGGCGCTGCCCGGCCGGTCCGGGTTTACGTTCAGGCAAATACCGGTCTTGCGTTCCTTGCAGTTCCGGCATCTGCCGCAGGCGATGTTGAACGGCACCGAGCAGAGGTCGCCGACTTTGATGAACTCAACGTCGCGGCCCACCTCCACCACCTCTCCCGTGATCTCGTGGCCCAGCACCAGATTCGGCGGTGCGGTGGTGCGGCCGCGCACCATGTGCTGGTCCGAGCCGCAGATGTTGGTGGCCACGGTTTTGAGGATCACACCGTGGTTGACCGCACGCCCCACGTTCGCCGGGTTCACGCCGGGCCCGTCCTTGAGTTCGAAGCTGGGGTAATCGATATCGATTACTTCGACCTTGCCTGGTTCCTTGTAGGCAACGGCTTTGTTCCCTGTCATTTGTTTCTCCTGTAGTCAGGCCGGCCCGGTAGGGCGGCCGTGATCCTGGGTAGGTGAAGTACCCCTGCAGGGTCCTGCTTCGATCGACAGGCAACTTCCATGTTGCGAGTGATCCGATGCCGAACGTTCTCGTGCCGGCTTGGCTTGAGCCGGCTGATCTTGCCGAGGCTCCTGGGCTGGGGTCCGCCCAGTCTAGGCAGGGGCCGGTGGCAGTGCCAGAGTCGGAAGGGAGCTGCTCTACCCTCTTTGCGATTAGGGGTTTTAGGGGCCCGATGACTTCCGCGGCGAAGCCTTGTAGTGTCAGCACCGGAAACAGCGAGTTGCGGCCAATGTTGACGAAGGAGCAGACCATGGCAGTCAGTGACGACGAAGCACAGGTCCTGGACCAGTGGAGCAACAGGCTTGCCCAGGCGCTGCAGATCCTCGACCTTAAGGTGGACAACGAGCTGCTCCTTGACCTGGCCCGGAGGTCCGCCGACTCCGTGATCCACCCGGCCGCGCCGGTCACCACCTTCCTGGTGGGTTACGCCGCGGGCCTGGAGGCCGGGACCGGGAGCACCGGGTCAAGGGAAGCATCCAGCGCGGCGGTGGCACGGGCAGCGGGCATTGCCTTCGGCCTCTGCGAGGACGGGCACGACGGCGGCCCTGCGGGCAAGGGCTGGGCTGATACCGCCCAGTAACGGCGGCCCGGTGATTGAGCCTGTCGAAATCCACCCCGGTGATTGAGCCTGTCGAAATCGAGCCCGCAAAAGCGCAGGTTCGGAAGGCTCAGCCACCCGCTATCCCGCGGCCGTTGGCTCCTCTTCCAGCACCAGCAACGGCTCGAGCTTCACGATCACGGCCTTGGAGGCCGGCGTCTGGCTGCCCTCGGCCACGCTTTCCAGGGGAACCAGGACGTTGGCCTCGGGATAGTAGGCGGCGGCGCACCCGCGGGCGGTGGGGTAGGACACCACCCGGTACTTTCGCAGGACGCGCTCCGCGTTGTCCGGGTAGACGCCCCAAATGTCCACATGCTGCCCGTCCTCAAGCCCGAGTTCGGTGAGGTCCGCCGGGTTCACGAACACCACTTCCCGGCCCTTCTTGATGCCGCGGTACCGGTCGTTGTGGCCGTAGATGGTGGTGTTGAACTGGTCGTGTGAGCGGATGGTCTGCAGGATCAGGGTACCGGCCGGCCGCTCCACATGTTCGAGTTCATTAACGGTGAGCATGGCCTTGCCGGTGGGGGTGTTGAATGTTCGCGAGTCCCGGGGCCCGTTGGGCAGGACGAAGCCGCCCTCCTGCCGGATCTTCCGGTTGTAGTCCTCGCAGCCCGCCACCACGCGGGAAATGTGGTCCCGGATCAGGTCGTAGTCCTTTTCGAAGCCGGCCCAGTCGGCCGCGATCCGGTCCCCCAGCACGCGCTGCGCGAGCCGGCTGACGATCGCCACCTCGGAGAGCAGCCCCGGCGCCACCGGATCAACCGTGCCGTGCGAAGCGTGCACGGCACAGACGGTGTCCTCCACGGACACGAACTGCGGGCCGGACTCCTGCCGGTCGATCTCGGTGCGCCCCAGCGTGGGCAGGATCAAAGCCTCGGCTCCGGTCACGGCGTGGGAGTGGTTGAGCTTGGTGGAGACCTGGACGGAAAGCTCGGTGTTTTCCATCGCCGCCTCGGCGGCACGGGTGTCGGACATGGCTCCGACAAAGTTGCCGCCAACGGCCATGAATACCTTGATGCCGCCGTCGCGCATCTGCCGGATGGTTTCCACCGCGTCTGCCCCGTGCTCCCGGGGCGGATCAAAGCTGAATTCCCTGCCCAGCGCGTCCAGGAAAGCGGGCGGCATCTGCTCCCAGATGCCCATGGTCCGGTCCCCCTGGACATTGCTGTGCCCACGGATTGGCGAGGCGCCGGCACCGGGTTTGCCGATGTTGCCACGGAGCAGCAGCAGGTTGATGATCTCCTTGATGGTGGCCACGGCCTTTTTGTGCTGCGTGATGCCCATGGCCCAGGTGATAATCACCTTGTCCGCATGGAGGTAGCGGTCCGCCAGTTCGTCGATCTCCTCCGAGCGCAGCCCTGTGGCCTCAAGGACGGCCGCTTCGTCCAGCATGGCAAGATGTGCCTTCAGTTCCTCAAGCCCCTGGCAGTGTTCCGCCAGGAACTGATGGTCCAGCACGGTTCCCGGCGCCGCAGCCTCGGCGTTCAGGACCCGCTTGGACACGGCCTGCAGCAGCGCCATGTCCCCGCCCAGCCGGATCTGCAGGAACTGGTCGGCCAGGTCCGTGCCGTGCCCGATGATGCCCTTCACCCGCTGCGGGTTCTTATAGCGCATCAGGCCCGCCTCGGGCAGCGGGTTGACCGCCACGATCTTGGCGCCCGCGTCCTTGGCTTCCTCCAGGGCGGTGAGCATCCGGGGATAGTTGGTGCCCGGGTTCTGGCCCAGGATGATGATCAGGTCCGCTTTTTCAAAGTCGCTGTAGGAAACCGTGGCCTTGCCGACGCCGATGGTCTGCCCCATTGCCCAGCCGGAGGACTCGTGGCACATGTTGGAGCAGTCCGGCAGGTTGTTGGTGCCGTACCCGCGGATAAACAGCTGGTACAGGAACGCAGCCTCGTTGGAGGTACGGCCGCTGGTGTAGAAGGCAGCCTGGTCAGGGCTCGGCAGGGAGCTGAGCTTATCCACGATGATGCCGAAAGCCTCGTCCCAGCCCACCGGCCGGTAATGGTCCTCGCCGGCGGGCTTGTACACGGGTTCGGTGAGGCGGCCCTGCATGCCCAGCCAGTACTCCGACCGCTCCCGGAGTTCGCTGACGGGATGCTCGGCCCAGAACTCCGAAGAAATGACTACCGGCGTGGCTTCCCAGGTGACTGCCTTCGCACCGTTTTCGCAGAACTCGAACGTCTTGCGGTGACCCGGGTCAGGCCACGCACAGCTCATGCAGTCAAACCCGTCCTTCTGGTTAAGCGCCAGCAGGGTTTTCCGCGACCGTTCCAGGCCCATGTGCTCCAACGCGGGCTTCATGGAGTGATAGACGCCGGGAACGCCGGCGGCCCAGGTCTTGGGGTGTCCGGTAACTTCAAGCGCCGCCTCGTCGGCCTCTTCGACCTTCGGATTTTTGCGCGCCACGCTGCATCCTCCTTGCTTGGCCTGGTCCCGAAAATCCACTCCGGAAAATCCAGGGCATGTGCGGTGGGACCAGTTGCTCCCACACTTGTTCAGGGTGACCGGGAAGTCAAGGACAGCAGCGCAGGATGTGCAGAACAAGGGCAGGGAGACTTGTCCACATAGCCGCGGACTCCGACGACGGCGTGTGCCGGCCGGGTTAGGCTGGTTACCTCGGCTGAAGCAAGCGGCCGCAGGATCCACAGTGCGGAGCAGCTCCCTATGTCCGACGATCGTGCCCTCGCCGCCCTGGCGGCGTCCTCCTTCTCCCTGCCCCACCTCCGCGATGGCCAGCTCGCCGGGATGACTGCCCTTGCCGGCGGCCGCGACGTCCTGGCGGTGATGCCCACCGGCTACGGCAAATCCGCCATCTACCAGGTCGCCGCCCTGCACCTGAAGAACACAACGGGACGGCCCGCCGTCGTGGTTTCACCCCTCATTGCCCTCCAGGAGGACCAGCTGGACGGGCTGTCCGGGGACCTGGGTGACGGAGCCGCCGTCGCCATCAACTCCTCCCACAGCGACTCCGAGCTGGACGCCGCGTGGCAGGCGGCGGAATCAGGGACGGCTGCCTTCCTGTTCCTCGCCCCCGAACAGCTCGCCAAGCAGGAAACCGTGGACCGGATCGCCGCGTTGGATATCTCCATATTCGTAGTCGACGAAGCTCACTGTGTCTCCTCCTGGGGCCATGATTTCCGCCCGGACTACCTCAACCTGGGCAACGTCCGCGAGCGCCTGGGCAACCCGCCGGTGGCTGCCCTGACCGCCACAGCATCCCCTCCCGTGCGCGATGAGATCGCGGAGCGGCTGGGCATGCAGGACCCGCTGGTCCTGGTCCGCGGCTTCGACCGGCCCAACATCAGCCTCGATGTGCTCCGGCACCAGGAGGACAAGGGCAAGCGGAAGTCCGTCCTCGAACAGGTGGCGGCGCTGGCCAGGGACCAGGGTCAGGGCCTGCTGTACGCCGCCACCCGCAAGGACACCGAAAAGTACGCGGCCAAACTGGGCAAGGAGGGACTCCGGGCGGAGGCCTATCACGCCGGCAGGTCAGCGGCCGACCGGGAGCGCATCCACGAGCTGTTCCTGGACGACCAGCTGGACGTGGTGGTCGCCACCACCGCTTTTGGCATGGGCATCGACAAGCCGAATGTGCGGTTTGTGGTGCACGCGGACATTCCCGAGTCACTGGACGCGTACTACCAGGAGATCGGCCGGGCGGGGCGCGACGGGGAGCCTGCCTCAGCCGTGCTGCACTACCGCGCCGAGGACCTGGGGCTGCGAAAGTTCTTCGGGACCCACTCCCCCGACCCGGACCGGCTGCTGGCCGTGCTCAAGGTCCTTAAGGCCGCGGGAGGGCCCGCTCCCAAAACGTCGGTGGCTGAACTGACCGGTTTCCCGGGGCGCCGCGTCACCGGCCTGGTGAACCAACTGGAGGAGGCGGGCGCGGTCACCACAGGCAAGCGCGGCATCCGGCTCACCTCCAAGGCCAAGCTGCCCGCGCTGGTCCAGCGCGCCGTCGAACTGGCCGAGGCCCGGCAGCGCGTGGACCAGTCCCGGCTCACCATGATGCGTGCGTACGCGGAAACGGACAGTTGCCGGCGGCAGTTCCTGCTGGGCTACTTTGGCGAGGAGTTGCCGGACCCGTGCGGCAACTGCGACGCCTGCCACGAGACCGCCAGCCAGGCGGATGGGCCCGGCCTGGCAAAGGGTATGCACGACGACGGCGGGCCGGGGTCCGGCGGGCAGGATTCCCCGAATGGGGACGAACCTTTCCCGTTGCAGTCCGCCGTGATCCACAAGGAGTGGGGTCCGGGGCTGGTGATGCGGCACGAGGACGATGTGATTACTGTCCTGTTCGAACAGGAGGGGTACAAGACGCTGTCCCGTACCGCCGTGGTGGAGCATGAGCTCCTCCGGCCTGCTTAGGTAAGCCTGCTGTCGATAGGCTGGGAGGACACTGACGACGAAAGGCCCGCCGCGTGGAAGTACCTTCTTATGTCTGGACGTTGACCATTGCAGGGATTGTTGGCCTGCTGGCTTTCGATTTCTTTTTCCATGTGCGGAAGGCACACACCCCGTCACTGCAGGAATCCGCCACCTGGTCCGCCATCTACGTCGGCATTGCGCTGGTCTTCGGGCTGGGCGTGCTGATGTTCGGCGGGCCCACGATGGGTACCGAGTACTTCGCGGGCTACGTCACCGAGAAGGCGCTCTCCGTGGACAACCTCTTTGTGTTCCTCATCATCATGGCCAGTTTCCGCGTTCCCCGCGCGGACCAGCAGAAGGTTTTGCTGTTCGGCATCGTCTTCTCGCTGATCGCCCGTACGGCGTTCATCTTCCTCGGTGCCGCGCTGATCAACAGCTTCGCCTGGGTGTTCTACATCTTCGGGCTCATCCTGCTCATCACCGCGGGCAACCTGCTGCGCCCCAACAGCCACGACGACGAGTCCGAAGGGCTGGTCGTAAGGCTCGCCAAGAAGTTCCTGCCGGCATCGGAACACTACGACGGCGACAAGCTCTTCACCCTGGAAAACGGCAAGCGCGTCCTCACCCCGATGCTCCTGGTGATGGTGGCTATCGGCGGCACGGACATCCTCTTCGCGCTGGATTCCATTCCGGCGATCTTCGGGCTGACGCAGAACGTCTTTATCGTCTTCACCGCCACCGCGTTCTCGTTGATGGGTTTGCGGCAGCTGTTCTTCCTGATCGACGGATTGCTGGACCGGCTGATCTTCCTTTCGTACGGGCTGGCAGTCATCCTGGGCTTCATCGGAGTGAAGCTCATCCTGCACGCACTGCACGAGAACACGCTGCCGTTCATCAACGACGGCGGCCACGTGAACGTAGTGGAAGTCAGCACCGAAGTCTCCCTGGGCGTGATCCTCGGCGTTCTGGTGGTCACGGTGCTGGCATCCATTTTCAGTCCCAAGGGCAAGGCCAAGAACGCCGTCTCCGGCGCCCGCCGGCACGCCGTGGAGTACCTGGACCTCAATTACGAGACGGACATGGTGGAGCGGGACAAGATCTTCGCCGCCATGTGCCGTGAGGAGAACCAGATCCGCAGATTGCCCGAGAAGTACAAGAAGCTCATCCGCAACGAGACCGAGTTCCTGGACCTGCTGCGGTCCGCCCATGCAGAGCACGACAAGGCCCAGGTCCGGGCGGCCGCCGCGGAGGGCTGACGCGGTCCCCCACACGCACTCAACAGCGGTAGCGGCAACTGCCGTTCTGAAGCGTCAGAACGGCAGTTGCCGCTACTACTTTTGAATGGATTACCGCCCGAGGGCCGCGGCCTCGCTGGCCAGGCTGGAAATCCTGCCCCAGTCCTTGGCCGCGACGGCGGACGCCGGAGTCAGCCAACTGCCGCCGACGCAGGAAACGTTGGGCAGTTTCAAGTAGTCGGGTGCCGTGCCGAGGCTGATTCCACCGGTGGGGCAGAACTGGACGTGGGGAATAGGCGCGCCGATCGCCGCCAGGTAGTTGGGCCCGCCGGCCGGTCCCGCAGGGAAGAACTTCATGGAGTCCAGGCCACTTTCCAGGACCGCCATGACCTCCCCCACGGTGGCCACGCCGGGAAGTACCGGGACGTCCAGGCTGAGCATGGAGGTGAGCAGGGCGGGGGTTACCCCGGGACTCACCAGGAACTGCGCGCCTGCTGCCACGGCGTCGTCGGCCTGTGCGGGGGTGAGGATGGTTCCGGCACCCACCAGGATGTCCGGCACCTCGTTGGCGATCAGTTTGAGCGAGGTCAGGGCGGACTCGGTCCGGAGCGTAAGTTCGATGATCTTCACTCCCCCGTCGGCGAGGGCCCGGGCCAGCGGCACCGCGTCCTGGGGGTCGTCAATGGTGACCACCGGGATGACCGGTGAAATGCGCAGGACGCCGGATGCGTCAGCCATGATTGATCTCGTTTCCCAGGCCTTCCAGCCCGTCGGTCTCAAGGGTGCGGTACCAGTGCAGCAGCAGTTCGGTGAAACCCTCATGCTGTGCCAGGTTCTGGTCGAAAATGGGGCGGAAACCCAACAGCGCAGGAACAACGGTGGCTGCCGTACGGGTCGCGGGCAGCGCGGCCTGAAGTTCTGCGGCCAGAGGATCGTTCAGGTCTGCCGGTGCTGCGGTGGCCACCCGGTGCATCCAGGCGGCAATTGCCAGGGCAGCCCATCGCGGCTGCCGCCCGGCGTCGAGCATCCCACTAATGGTGGGCAGCAGGCGCAGCCCGATCTTCTGGGAGCCGTCGCTGCCCACCTTGGCGGTGGTGTGGCCCAGGGCGGGGTTCGCGAAACGTGCCAGCACGTCGGCGCAGTACCGGTCGCCGTCCAGTTCGGGCGGCAGGGTGATGGTCGGAAGCGCTTCCTCCACCATCATGCTCCGGCAGGCGGTAAGGAAGAGGGGCTCGGCAACGGCGTCGCTGATGGTTTCCTTGCCGGCCGCCAGTCCGAGGTAGGCCAGCATGGAGTGGCTGGCGTTGAGCAGGCGCAGCTTTGCCGCCTCCCAGGCGGCGACGTCGGAGCTGAACAGTGCACCGGCTTCCTCCCAGCGGGGGCGGCCGGCGGCAAAGTTGTCCTCGATGACCCACTGCCTGAAGGGCTCGGCCACTACGGCGGCTTCGTCCCGCAGGCCAAGTTCGCGTTCGACGGCGACAAGGTCGCCTTCGGTAGTGGCGGGGACCATCCGGTCCACCATGGTGCTGGGGAACGTGACGTTGCCTTTCACCCAGGCCAGCAGGGGTTCGCTTTCCACTGCCGGCAGGGCAGCCGCGAACCCACGGACCAGGGTGCCGGTCAGTTCGCCGTTGCCGGGCAGGTTGTCGCAGGACACCACGGTGATCGGCCCCGCGCCGCTGCGGGCCCGCCGCTGCAGGCCCCGGGCGATCTGGCCGACGACGGTCAGCGGAGGCCTCCCTGCCAGATCTGCCTGGACCTCCGGATCGTTACCGTTGAGGATGCCGGTGACCGGATCGAACCGGTACCCCTTCTCGGTGACGGTGAGGGTGACGATCCGGGTTGCCGGCGCTGCGATGCGGTCCACGACGTCCTGCGGGTTGTCCCGGCCGGAGATGGCTTCGACAATGCTTGAGACCACGCGCGCCGGTGCCGCACCATCGCCTCGTTCGGCCACCGTGAACAGCCCGTCCTGGGGTGCCAGCTGCCGGGCCACCGTGTCCGAACGCTGGGTGACGCCGACGATCCCCCACTCAAGGTCACCGGAAGCGAGCATCGCGTCCTCGGTGAAGACCGCGGTGTGGGCACGGGCGAAGGCGCCAAGCCCGAGGTGGACGATTCCAGGCTGCAGCTTGTCCCGCTGCAGCGCGGCCTGCTGCCCGCCGGCCGAGAGCGTCGCGAGGTTCAGGCGTGCGATGACACGGCTCCTTCCACAGCGTTTGCCGCTTTTGCGGACGTGGCGGTCGCGGGGTTTCCAGTCGCGGCGTGCTTGCGGGTCTGCTCGAACGTCGGGATGAACCCTGTTCCGCCCTTGCCGCCCACCACCAGCGAGGATGCCGCTGCACCGTAACGGGCCGCAGTCGGGAAGCTGTCACCGAGCACCAGGCGGGCGGTCAGCGTACCCACGAAGGCGTCGCCCGCCCCGGTCTGGTCCACCACTGCCGGAGCCGGGACGGCAGGGATCCACACGGAATCCCCGTCCCATTCCAGTTGGACGCCTTCCGCACCGCACGTGACGGCCACAAGTTCCGTACGCATGGAGCGGAGTTTGGCTGCCGCTTCCTGTGGTGTGGAAGTCCCCAGCAACATGCTGGTTTCGCCGGGAAAGGAGGGCGTGACCAGGAAAGCTTGCGGCGCCAGCTCGGCAAGCACCGCCGCCGCGTCCTCCACAGTGGTGAGGCGGGGACGGAAGTTGGGATCAAACACAAAGCGCCGGGCGAGGGAGGCGGCTTTGACGACGGCGGCGCGGGACGTCGTCGAAATGGCGCAGGCGATGCCGCCCGCCACCACGGCCCCCGCTGACTGGAAGACGCGGGGGTCGACGTCATCCGGGCCGAGCGAGGACCCGACACTGCCGTTGCGGGCGTAGGAGAATTCGCGCTGGCCTTCGGGGTCGCTGTGCACCAGGTAAACGCCCTGCTGCCCCTGGCGGTACTTCAGGAGGCCCGTGGAGATGCCCAGTTCCGCGATCCTGGCAGCAATCGCCTGGCCCAGGTCGTCGTCGGTCAGCACGGCCAGCAGGCCCACGCTGGCGCCGGCCGCGGCTGACGCGGCTGCCACGTTGAGCGCGTCCCCCGAGATGCCCAGCTGCGCCGGGACGCCGTGGGCGAAGGGGAGGTCGGTGGCTACTTCGACGAGGATCTCCCCCATCACCACCACATCGAAGTTATCGTGCTTGGCGCCGTTCACCAGTCGTGCACCGATCCGTCGAGCCGGCGGTTGACCGGCAGGTATTTCGGGTCGAAGGGGAACCGCGCGGCGGCTTCCTCGTCGAACTCCACGCCGATGCCGGGTGCATCACCGGGGTGCATGTAGCCGTCGTTGAAGGTGTAGGAGGTCTTGAAGACCTCGCCGGCGGGATCCCTGTGGCCCATGTATTCCTGGATGCCGAAGTTGGGGATGCTCATGTCCACGTGCAGGGCCGCGGCGAAGGAGGCCGGAGAGAGATCACCGGCGCCATGCGAACCGGAGCGCACGCCGTACAGGTCGGCGAGGGAGAAGATCCGGCGCAAGTGCGTGATGCCGCCGGCGTGCGAGACGGAGGTGCGGATGTAGTCGATCAGCCGTTCGGTGATCAGCTGCTGGCAGTCCCAGATCGAGTTAAACACCTCGCCAACGGCGATGGGCGTGGTGGTGTGCTGGCGGATCAGGCGGAACGCGGACTGGTCCTCGGCCGGCGTCGGGTCCTCGATCCAGAAGGGCCGGTACTGCTCCAGCGAGGCGCCCAGCCGGCCGGCCTCGATGGGCGTCAGGCGGTGGTGCACGTCGTGCAGGACGTGCACGCCGTAGCCGAACTCTTCACGCACATGCGCCATCATTTTCGGCGCGAAGTCCAGGTAGGCCGTCGTCTCCCAGGTGTCCTCCTGCGGGACGTTGCCGCTGGCCGGCTCGTAGAGCTTGCCGTCCACGGGCGCGATCCCGTAGGTCTTCTCCAGTCCGGGCACGGCGGCCTGGGCGCGGATCGCCTTGTAGCCGAGGTCCAGGTGGTGCTGAAAGTCAGCGCTGAGGTCCTCCACAGTGGAACCGCTGGCGTGGCCGTAGACCATAACACCTTCGCGGGCCGCGCCGCCCAGGAGTTCGTAGACGGGCATGCCTGCGGCCTTGCCCTTGATATCCCACAGCGCGACGTCGATGGCGGCAATCGCGGTCATGGTCACCGGTCCGCGGCGCCAGTAGGCACCCTTGTAAAAGTACTGCCAGGCGTCTTCGATCCGGCGGGCGTCCCGGCCGATCAGCAGCGGGCAAAGGTGGTCGGCCAGGTAGGAGGCTACTGCCAGCTCGCGGCCGTTGAGGGTGGCATCGCCGATGCCGGTGATGCCGTCCTCGGTTTCGATAACGAGCGTGACGTAGTTCCGTCCTGGCGACGAAACCACTACCCGTGCGTCGGTGATCTTCACTGGTGGGTCCTTTTGTGTGTCGGGCATTGCAAGTAGGTAGCAGCAGATGGCGTTTTGAGCCCCCAGAACGCCATCTGCTGCTCCTTGGTTTGGGTCAGGAGAGGCGGAGCATAACCTTGCTGCTGCCGGCGGCAGGGTCCGCGGAGACCTGCATGGCTTCCGCGGCCTGGTCGATGCCGAACTTGTGGGTGATGACGGGTGAGACGTCCAGGCCGTCGGACATGGCCTTGAGCGCGTCGATGATCTCGTCCGCGAACCGGTACGAGCCGATCCACGTGATTTCCCGCGTCACGAGATCCCCGAGGGCGGCCGGAGCCGGGGCTCCGGGCAGGTTGCCCACCTGGACGAGCGTGCCTCCCCGGGCGGTGGCCCGGAGGATGCCGCCCAGGACGGTGGGGATCCCCGTGGCCTCGAACACGAGCTCCACATCCTCCGGCAGCGTTGCTCCGTCGGATAAGTTGCGGACCTCGTCGGCGCCCATGGCCTTTGCGATCCGCAACGAGGCATCGTTGATGTCCGTGGCGATGACGGTCCGTGCGCCGGCGTACCTGGCAGCCGCGACCACCAGGGATCCGATCGGCCCGGCGCCGTTGACCAGCACGTCGCGGCCGGTCAGCGAACCCGCCCGGCCCACCGCGTGAAGTGCGACGGCGAGCGGTTCAGCAAGTGCCCCGCGCAGTGTGTCCACGCCGTCGGGAAGCGGACGGATCTGCGACGCGCGGACCAGCTTCCGTTCGCTGAAACCGCCGTCGGTGTGCGGATCGAAGGCTGCCGATCCGAAGTACCGGATCCGGGGGTACAGGTTAGTCCGGCCGCTGAGCCGTTCCGGCATGATCCCGTCCCCTACGAGTTCCGCGGGATGGACGGTGACCGGCTGGCCGACCTCGAGGTTTTCGACGCCGTCGCCCAGCTGGGCGATCCGGCCCGCCACCTCGTGGCCGAGGACGAGCGGGGACTTCAGCTGGGCGGTCCCGGAGGCGCCGTGGCGCCAGTAGGAAAGGTCGGAGCCGCAGATCCCGCCCCATTCGACGTCGAGGACAACCTCCCCCCGCCCGGCGACGGGCTCGGGGCGTTCATCGATGCGGAGGTCGTTGGCACCGTGGACGACTACTGCTTTCATGCGGCGTCTTCCAGGCGGACCATGTCGCGGCCGCGGACTTCGGGGCCAACAACTGCGGCGAGCAGCGTGATCAGCGAGTAGCCGACGAGCATGGCGGCCAGCGGCCACCAGTGCCCGGTGACGGCAGTCAGCGTGGCGGCGAGGATCGGGCCGATGGCCGTGGCGAGGATCCCGCCGATTTCCTTGGCCAGGGCGAGCTGGGTGAAGCGGGTGCGGGCTCCGAAGAACTCGGCCATGGTGACGCTCTCCATCGAGAAGAGGCTGAGCACACCCAGGTTCAGGCCGGCCACGATCGCGATGGTGACGAGGGTCGGGTTGCCACTGGTGACCATGAGCATCATGGGAATTGCGAAGACGGCGGTGGTGGCGCTCAGGATGATGTACAGGGGCCGGCGGCCGAAGCGGTCGCCCAGGATGCCGACCAGCGGGATGGTGGCGAACCCGATGATCGAGCCAATCATGATGGCCGTTGTGCCGACGGACTTGTTCATGAGCAGGACCGTGACCAGATAGCCAATGAGGAAGGTCTGGATGAGGCCTGAGTTGCCGGCCTGTCCGAAGCGGAGGCCGAGTGCGATCAGGAAGGACTTGCCCTTGCGCTGGTGCAGCGCGGCTTCGATCGTGCTGGTGGACTCGGTCAGGTGCTTGGGCTGGTCTGCTTCGTTTGCTGCGGACGCGTTTACTTCAGCGGCGAGGTCGCGCTTGGCGAGTGCGACGCCATCGACGACGTCCTCACGCTGTTCGAAGACCGGGCTCTCCTTGAGCGAGCGGCGGATCCAGACGGCGAAGATCATCAGCAGGAAGCTTGCCAGGAACGGCAAGCGCCAGCCCCAGGTCAGCAGCTGGTCCTCGGAGAGTACCGCCACCAGGATGGCCCAGAGCGCGGTGGCGGCGAGGGTGCCGGAGTTGGTGCCGAGGCAGACCAGCGAGGAAATCAGGCCGCGGCGGCGGGCCGGGGCGTATTCCGCCAGCATCACGGTGGCGCCGGCGATTTCGGCGCCGGCACCGAAGCCCTGGATCAGTCGCAATGCCACGAGGAGGATGGGCGCCCAGATGCCCACCATGCCGTAGGTGGGCAGGACGCCGATGAGCGTGGTGGACGCACCCATCAGCGCGATGGTGATGAAGAGGACCTTCTTGCGGCCGATCCTGTCGCCCATGCGGCCAAAGTAGACAGCGCCCACGAGGCGGGCAACGTAGCCGACGCCGTAGGTCGCCATCGCAGCGATGAGGCCGATGACCGGGCTGACGTCAGGGAAAAAGATCTTATTGAAAACAATGGCCGCGGCCAGGGAATAAAGCTGAAAGTCCATGAATTCCATGGCGGTGCCCAACCAGCCGGAAACGGCCACCTTGGCCAGGTCCTTGGTGCTGCGGGACTCTGCCTTGGCAGTAGGGGGCGCGATGCTCTCGGTCATCTGTTGCTCCTTTGCAGGCGATGAAAAGGGGGTTTGGGGAGAGTGTGCTTCGAAGATTGCCGCCCTTGGATAAGGGGCAGGTCGCGGTTTTTGGGCCCTACCTGCCGTAGCTTCCAGACTATTCCCGGAAGTGGCATTCGGCCTGCGGATCGGCTGATTTCTTACTACCATACAAGCACTACCATTCTAGTTTGTCAACGGTAGCTACACTGGATACATGGCATCAGGCAAAGGCGAAAAGGCTCCGTCCCCGCGGCTGTCCGTAAGGGACCAGACGCTCGAGACGCTCCGGCGTCGGATCATCTCGCTGGAGCTGCCTCCCGGAGAACCCCTCTCCGAGAATGAACTGGCCCAGGAGATGGGCATCAGCCGCACTCCCGTCCGGGAGAGCCTGATTCTCCTGCGCGAGGAGGGCCTGGTACAGGTCTTCCCGCAAATCGGTTCCTTCGTCTCCTTGGTGGACCTGTCCCGCGTTGCGGAGGCCCAGTTTGTCCGGGAAGCCATCGAATGCGCCTCACTGACTGACTTCGCCGCGGATGCTGACGCCGTGGCTGGCCTTCGGGACATCCTGGCCGGCCAGCGTGAGGCCGAGGCCAGTGGCGACATCGAAGAGTTCTTCCGCCTGGACGAGGATTTCCACCGTGAGCTGCTGCGTTTGGCCGGGCATGAGTCCGCCTGGAATGCAGTCAACTCCGCGAAGGCACATCTGGACCGTGCCCGACGGCTCAGCCTGATCGACACCCGGCCGGTGTCCACGCTGATTGAGCAGCATACCGCCGTGGTCGACGCTTTGGAGGCTCGGAACCTCGCAGATGCGGACAACTCCCTGCGGCTGCATCTTCGCGGCGTCTTTGATGACATCAAGCGGATCCAGGCGTCCTCCCCCGATCTCTTTTCCGACGGAACTGCACGCCGCCCCGTCCGGCGGAATGTGGCCCGCCTGTCCTAGGACGGGGAATTGTCGGCCCCTCTTGCTACGTTTGAATCAAGGCCGGGGGAACCGTCCTCCGGCCCGGCTGTCGATGGGGAGGCCCCGTGTTTTTGCTCGAAGCTGCAACTGCCGGTGCGCTGCCGGACCTGGTGTTTTCTGCCAGCGATCTGGTAGCCGCCAGCGAGTGTGAGTACCGCACGCTCCGGATCCTCGACGAAAAGCTGGGCCGCACCCCCAAAGCGAAATTTGAAGCGGACGAGATGCAGGTTCGCGCCGGTGAGCTCGGCGACAAGCACGAGCACACCGTCCTGGCCAGCCTGATCACCAAGTACGGCGAGTGGGATGCCAGCCGCGGAACGGGCGTCTACTCACTTGACCGCGGGCAGAACCTGCGCGGAGAGCTCCAGGCCAAGCACGCGGAAACCGAGCTCGCCCTCCGCTCCGGTGCCGACGTTGTTTTCCAGGCCACGTTCTTCGACGGCGAATTCCTGGGCTACGCGGACTTCCTTGTCAACGAGGGCGCCGGCACAGGCAGTCCCGGCCGTTACGAAGTCTGGGACACCAAGCTGGCCCGCCATGCGAAGGTGGGTGCCCTGCTGCAACTCGCAGCGTACGGTGACCAGCTCCTCGGGATGGGCCTCGCCCCCTCCCCCACTGTGACCCTGGTCCTCGGAACGCGGGTAGGTGAGGACTGGCTCCGCAGCAGCCACTCCCTCCCCGACCTGCTGCCTGTTTTCCGCGAACGACGCCGGCGCTTCCGCCAGCTGACAGCGGAACACCGGGCCGCCGATACCACCGTCCGTTGGCAGCAGCCCGGCATCGTCCACTGCGGCCGCTGCGACTACTGCGCCGAGCAGGTGCAGAAGCACCGGGACCTGCTGATGGTGGCCGGCATGTCCGTGGTGCAGCGGAGGAAACTGCACGCTGCCGGCATCACCACCATCGACCAGCTCGCAGCCATGCCTGCAGAAGACGCCCGAAACTCCATGGTCCGGCTCCGGGCCCAGGCGCGGATGCAACTGGGCCTTGACGCGCCCGCAGGATCCAGGACGTTCATCAAGGACGGCCAGCCGCACACCGTTTCCTATACAGTCCTGCTGGAGAACACCATTGCATCTATCCCTGCGCCCAGTCCGGGTGACATCTTCTTCGACTTCGAAGGCGATCCGCTGTGGCAGGACCCGGCCACCGGGGCATGGGGTATTGAGTACCTGTTCGGCGTGATTGAGGCTCCGGTTACAAGCGACCCGGTTGAAGGCGATCCCGGCGATCCCGTGTTCCGCCCGTTCTGGGCCCACTCCCGCTCCGAAGAACGCAGAGCCTTCCTGGCCTTCCTGGACTACGTGGAGGCACGCCGGGCCCGCTACCCGGACATGCACGTCTACCACTACGCGGCCTACGAAAAGACAGCCCTGCGGAACCTTTCCCTGGCCCACCAGGCCGGCGAGGACACGGTGGACGCCTGGCTCCGTGAAGGCCTGCTCGTTGACCTCTACGCCACGGTCCGGCAGTCCCTGCGCATTTCCGAAGCGTCCTACTCGATCAAGAAGCTCGAACCGCTGTACATGGGAGACAACCTCCGCTCCGGGGACGTCAAGGACGCCGGCGCCTCGGTGGTGGCCTACGCCGCCTACTGCGCGGCACGCGATGGGGGGAACACGGCCGAGGCGGCGACAATCCTGGCGTCCATCTCGGACTACAACCGGTACGACTGCCTCTCCACGCTTCGACTGCGCGACTGGCTGCTGGAGGTCGCCGGGCTGACCGGCGCGGAACCTCCTTCGGCTACGTCGAAAGCGCCAGCCGGTCTGCCTGCCGTTACTGAAGCCGATGACCGCCCCGCAGCGCCTGACGAGACGGCTGACGCTCCTGAAACTGCGGAGGAACGCCGGTTGCGGGAGTACCTGGCGGGTCTGCCGGACAACCGCCCCTGGACGGACGACGAACGCGCCATCGCCATGGTCGCCGCAGCTACCGGCTACCACCGCCGTGAGCGTAAGCAGTTCTGGTGGCAGCACTTTGACCGGGTGGAAGCACCCATCGAGAACTGGTCGGACCAGCGGAACGTTTTTGTGGTGGCGTCCGCCGAAGTTACCTCCGATTGGGCACTCGCGAAACCACGGGAACGCATGCGCACGCGGATCCTGCGGCTCCAGGGCACTATGACGGAGGGATCGGATTTTCGGGCTGACTCCAGCTGGTGCCGGCTCTACGACGCTCCTCCACCGGACGGCATGGCCGGCCCCGACGCCGCTCCCGGTGCCCGGGCGTTCACGTTTGGAACCAGGATCAGTGAGATCATGCCTGCCCCGGACAACCCCGGACAGGTCGTCATCACCATCGCCGAGCGCGAGTCCGGGAAGGTTGCCGCGTACCCGCACCTGCCGGTAGCCCTCACTGAGGACCAACCGCTGGCCACCGCCAGTATCGAGGCTGCCATCGCCGAGATTGCTGCCGCCGTCGGAACATCGGTGCCGTCGCTGCCTGCCCAGCCGGGACTGGACATCCTGCGCAAGCAGCCCCCGCGCTTCCGAACCCTCCGGCAGCCAGTGGACGTTCCGCACGGGCCCGATGGTTCCGCCGATTACGCCGCCGCCATCACTGGCTCCGTTCGTGATCTCGACCGTTCCTACCTCGCCGTCCAGGGCCCTCCCGGCACCGGAAAGACGTACGTTGGTGCTCATGTCATCGGCCGACTGGTGGGTGAGGGCTGGAAAATCGGTGTGGTGGGCCAGTCGCACAATGTGGTCGAAAACCTGCTGTGCTGTGCCATCGCCACCGGTGGAGTGGAGCCGGCTGTGGTCGCGAAAAAGCTCGCATCCCCGCACGACGTTCCGTGGCAGGGCACCGCTGAGGGCGACGTCGGCAGGTTGTTGGCCTCTCCCGGCGGCTGCCTGGTGGGCGGCACTGCCTGGACCATGACAGGCAAGGAGGTCCCGGCCGGTTCGCTGGACCTGCTGGTCATCGATGAGGCCGGGCAGTTCTCGCTGGCCAATACGCTCGCCGTTTCCCGGTCAGCGAAGCGGCTCCTCCTGCTCGGCGATCCCCAGCAACTGCCGCAGGTCAGCCAGGGCGCCCACCCGGAACCCGTGGACGAATCCGCCTTGGGCTGGCTGGCCGCCGGGCACGCCACCCTGCCGGCCAGCCTCGGCTACTTCCTGGCAGACAGCTGGCGCATGCATCCTGAACTGTGCCGCGCGGTCTCGCAGCTGAGCTACGAGGGAAAGCTCCAATCGGCACCCGCGGCCTCGCTGCGCCAGCTGGAACAACTGCCTCCCGGGGTGGAGACAGTATTCGTCAACCACAGCGGCAACGCCACCGCGTCCAAGGAGGAAGCCGCCGAGGTGGTCCGCCAGGCGCGGCGGCACCTCGGGCTGAAGTGGACGCCGGGCGGGGACAGCGAGTCCCGTCCGCTGGGCCAGGAAGACCTGTTGGTAGTGGCCGCATACAACGCCCAAGTCCACCTCATCCGGAGAGCCCTCGCGGAGGACGGCCTGCCTGACGTCCGGGTCGGGACCGTGGACAAGTTCCAAGGCCAGGAGGCACCCGTAGTGCTTGTCTCGATGGCCTGTTCCGCGGTCAGCGAGGCACCCCGCGGCGCTGAGTTCCTGCTGAACCGGAACCGGATCAATGTAGCGGTCTCACGCGGGCAGTGGCGGGCAGTCATTATCCGCTCCCCCGAGCTCACCAGCTACATGCCGCACCGGCCCGCAGCCCTGGAGGAGTTGGGCGCCTTCATCGGGCTTAGCCCAAGGGATTGAGGCCCTCGCACGAATTGAGTCCCGGACAAGCAGGCGAAGTCAGCGTGCGTTGAAGCCGCGGAAGTTACCCTCAGCTTCGGAAATGGTGTCCTCCACCCGTTCCACCTGGCCGGGTGTCCGGTTCGAGTTCAACCATTCCCGGAGCTCGTGGACCTTCCACTGCGGCCCCTCGGCCACCAAGGCGACCGAACCGTCGTCGAGATTCTTCACCTCGCCGCTGAGGCCCAGCTCTTCCGCCTTGCCCATGGTCCAGAAACGGAACCCGACACCCTGCACCACGCCAAAAACGCGGGCAGTCAGCCGGACCGAACCCGTGTCCGACTGATCAGAAGAATCAGGCACCCCCGATGATGGACCTGCGTGCCTTGCCACGGCGCCTCCCCTCCGTCAGTGCCGCTCCTCCCAAGTAAGTAGCGCCAAGTGTCGTTATGGGGCTCCAAAACGACACTTAGCGCTACTTACTTGGGAGGGCGGAGCTGTTAGTTGATGGTGATGTCGCGGGTGCTGTGGTTGTAGCGGATGGTGACAGTGCCGCCGTCGTGGTACAGCTCATGGTTCGGGCCGTCGAAGGTGCCGAACGCGCCGTAGTTCTCGTCCCAGGACCGGTTGATGGCGATCTTGAAGGTGTAGTGGCCGGCCGGCAGTTCCGCGCTCTTCTTCCAGAGCTGGTCCAGGAAGTCGAACTCCATCTGCGCCTCGTCGTACTGCGGCGCCCAGTTTTCGGGTGCACCGAGGAAGGTGTTGAAGTCGCCCGCAACAGCCACAGCTTCGGGCTGCGGGTGCGTCTCAACGTCCGCGTCCTCGAACGGCTCGGCAGCCGCAGGTGCTGCAGCGTCCGTGGTCTTGGCGGAAGCCTTGCCCTTGCGCACGGCCTTCACCACGGGCTCAACGGCGTCTTCAAGCACCTTCGCTGCCTTTTCCACGGCAGCAGCGGCCTTCTTGGCAGGAGTTTTCCTGGTGGTCTTCTTGGCCTCGGCCTTCGCAGCAACCGGCGCCGCTGTTTCAGGAACGGCGGTGGTCTGGCGGACGAACCCAGCGGGAGCCGCAGGAACCGGAGTGCCGGCAGGGACCGGAGCGCCGGCGTCGAGCGCGGTGGCGAAGGACACCGCGTCCGGGTAGGCGACCGTGGCACGCATGCCGTCCTCGGTGATGGTCCAGCCGGAGCGGCCCTTGACCAGCCAGCCGGCCTTGACCAGCTTGGCTGTGGCGGAAGTCAGCGTCTTGTGCCCGCGGGGAATCCCGCCGCTGAGCAGTTCGGCCTCGTGCTCGTTGAACGGCACGCGTGCCGTAGCCTCCGCGAGGACCTGCCCCGCGTTCAGTGCATCACCGGACCACACGCCTTCGGTCAGGACATCCAAAACGGTCTTGAGTCGAAGGAAGGTGTTTTCTGCGGTGGACTTGGCCATGATTCCCCTTTTTATAAAAGCGATCGGTCTTAGGCATCTTGCCAACTGCCCGTTACATCGCGCGACTTAATACGGTTAACTCTGCGTGTCGTGACCGACTATGAAGCGGACATTCCCGGAAGTGAGTCTGGAGTATCGGGTGTAGGGCTTGCTGCATAACCCTGGAGTGCGTTCACAGCTGCCGCCCTGCACCCCTCCGGACACGCCTGCGGCACCCAGTTTAGCTGCATGTGGGCGCGGTTGTTGCCTGTGACACAACTGGCGTCAGCGGACCGCGTCGAGGCCGTTCAGTTCTGCCAGCAGTTCCGCCTTCCGCTCCTCCGATGCGAAGGACGAATGAATGGAGTTGGCGGCGAGCCTGGCCTTGTCGAAATCGGAGAGTTCGAACACGGCGTCCAACTGGCTGAAGTTGTCGTCCACATAGCCGCCGAAGTAGGCCGGGTCATCAGAATTGACCGAAACGTTCAGGCCCGCGGCGAGCATGGCGGGCAGCGGGTGGTCGGCCAGGGTGTCAACCGCGCGCAGCCGAACGTTCGACAACGGGCAGACGGTCAGCGGGGTCCGCGCGTCCACCAGGCGTTCCACCAAGGCAGGATCTTCCATGCACCGGATGCCGTGGTCGATCCGCTCAACGCCCAGGACATCGAGGGCTTCAAGGATGTACGACGGCGGCCCCTCCTCGCCCGCGTGCGCGGTCAGGCGCAGGCCCGCTTCGCGGGCTTTGGCATAGAGCCGCTCGAATTTCGACGGCGGGTTCCCTACCTCCGCCGAGTCCAGCCCCACCGCTCCGATGGGCGCGTTCATTGCCAGCAGACCGTCGAGGACTTCCAACGCGGATTCCTCGGAAAGATCCCGCAGGAAAGCTGCGATCAGCATGGTGGAGATCCCGAAGTCTTCCTGGGAGGTGGCCAGGACGGAAGCGACGCCGTTGACGCAGGTCTTCAAGGGGATGCCGCGCGAGGTATGGGCCTGCGGGTCCATCATGATCTCAGCGTGCCGAACCCCGGCAGCAGCGGCGCGCTCCAGGTAGGCATAAGTCATGTCGGCGAAGTCTTCCTCCGTCTGCAACACGGCCATGTTGGCGTAGTACAGGTCGAGGAAGGACTGCAGGTCCGTGAACTCATACCGCGCCCGCAACTCATCCAGCCCGGAGTACGGCAGTGTGATGCGGTTCCGCTCGGCCAGCGCAAAGATCAGTTCCGGCTGCAGCGTCCCCTCGATATGAAGGTGCAGTTCGGCCACCGGGAGGGGCTTGGCGTGCGTCTCCGGCTCGACTGCGTCAGGTTCGGTCTCAGGCACGGCACTGCTGCCTGCATAGTTATCCATCCGGTCAGGATAGTGCCCCGACCGGATTCGCGTCTCGCTTGGCAATGAGGCACCCAGCAAACCACCAGCTTGCACCCAGAAAAGATCTCAGTTTGATAACGGCACTGCTATGTCCTAGCGTGAAATGCATGCCCGGACAGCGGGCGACATGAATGCCCGGTGCTGCCTCCACCAGAACTGCCCAGCAGGCAGACACCGATATTGACCTCTATTCGTCAGGGGCGGGCAGTGGCGCGATGATCTCCGGGGACGGAACCAGCGCAGGTGGCCTTCAGGAGCATAACCATCATGAAAAACACCAGATTCCGTGCTGCCGCACGCCGTGGAGCCACCGTGGCCGCTATTTCAGCCGCCGGCCTCGCGCTTTCAGCGACCGCGGCCAACGCCACCACGAGTGCCTCCACCTGGGACTCCCTGGCGCAGTGCGAGAGCGGAGGCAACTGGGCCACCAACACCGGCAATGGCTTCAGTGGAGGCCTCCAGTTCAGTCCCGGCACCTGGGCAGCGTACGGCGGCGCAGGTTCGGCCTCGGACGCCAGCCGTGAGCAGCAGATTGCAGTCGCCGAGCAGGTCCAGGCAGCGCAGGGCTGGGGCGCCTGGCCCTCCTGTGCAGCGCAGCTGGGCTTGAGCGGCGGCGGTACCGGCACAGCACCGCAAAGTGCGCCGGCGCAGAGTGTTCCTGTCCAGGCGGCACCAGTCCAGACTGCACCGGTCCAGGCTGCTCCTGTCCAGGCAGCCACCGCCACGGCTCCGGCTGCCAAGCACGTCACGGCGGTTGCCCTGAGTGGCGAGACCTACACGCTGCAGGCGGGCGACACTTTGAGCATCGTGGCTGCGAAGCTGGGCATCGACGGCGGCTGGCAGCACCTTGCCGACGCCAACCTCGGCACCGTTTCCGACCCCAACCTCGTCTTCGAGGGACAGGTCATCCAGCTTCCCGCGTGAATCACTGCCCGCGAGAATGACGGCGCAGTATCCGAGGCCGGCACGGCCTCCCCAAACCGGTCGGCGATAGACAAATTCCGTTGACCAACAACGACGCCGGCGTGCCCCCAGAAGGGGCACGCCGGCGTCGTGCTTTTAAAGCTGCTGAAGGCAGAGACTCAGCTGTTCGCGGGAATCTCGCGCACGATGCGCACCTTCCATGCAGACTCGTCGCTGGTGTCCAGTAGAGCAACGGTGCCGTGGGCCAGGTTGAGGGCCACGCGCTTGACCACCAGGAGCTCCAGGTACAGGTGCTCGTTCATGCGGCCCGGAGTGTCAATCATGTACTTCACGGCGTCGCGGACCTTGCGGTAGTTGGCGCTCTTCTCCCGGTGCATGTGCAGCTCCAGCGCAGACCGCTGCTTGAGCCTCGGCTCGTGCCGGTTCAGCAGGGTGACCGCGGTGTGAACGCCCACGACGAGGGCGAGCGAAACGGCGTAAATCCACCATCCGCTGGACAGCAGGAACAGTGGAAGATTGGCGATGGCCACGACCGCGATGATCACGCGAAGGGCCGCGATGCGGCGGACCGTCCGGGCGACGGCGGCGATGCCGTCGCGGAAGCGGTGCTGGTCCTTCCGTGCTGTCTCGGGATCAAGGGTAAATTCGTCAAGGACCAGGATGCCCTTTGCGTCCGGGCTCAGCATCTGCCCGTAGCGGGGCGCGAAGGAGTGGGTGATTCCGGCGATTTTTTCAGGTGTTGATGTCATGAGTAGGCTTCCAAAACGGTGGGGTGTTGCGGCGATCCTAGTGGGTTGGACTGCCCGGTGTATGCATGAGTCCACTATGTGAACACTTCGCTGAGGGAGGTGTGGCGCCCGGCACTGCAATTGGCACATCCGCAAGCTGCCGTCAGACTGAAGGGATGCAAACCTTCCTCCCGTACCCCGATTTCCGGCAGAGCGCCGCGGCCCTGGACACCGCCCGCCTGGGCAAGCAGCGCGTCGAAGCGCTCCAGACACTGCGTGCCCTGGTGATTCCCGGATACGGCTGGCAGACCCACCCGGCGATCCGGATGTGGATGGGTTATGTGCCGGCCCTGACTATGTACGGGCTGGCGATGGTGGACGAATGGACCAAGCGCGGACACCCGGACAAGACGCGTGAAAACATCACAGAGTTCGCCCCGCAGGCGGCCCACCCGGACTACGCGGACAAGATTCCGATGCCGCCCTGGCTGGGCGACCCCGACTTCCACCTGAGCCACCGCTCCAAGCTGGTGCGCAAGGAACCAAAGTTCTACAGCTCGGTTTTTGAAGACGCGGTACCGGATATGGACTACCTCTGGCCCGAACCCAAACACGAGTTCCTGCCCCAAGAACCTGAGGGCGACATCCTCTGGATCCTCCGCTCCCCGCATCACGACGTCGATCCCCAGGCCCTGGACACGGTGGCACTGCCGCCGGCCCATGGTTTCCCCGCTGCCGCGTCCGCCGCGGAGGAACCGGATGACGGCTACTCTCCTGTCTACATCGACGACGGATCCCGCCGCCCCTCAAAGCAGCCGCGGAAGGCGCCGCCCAGGCCGCAGCTGAAAAAGCCCACCCGCAAGCGCCTGGCCCAGGAGGAAGCCTTCGCCACCCTCCCCGGAAAAACTCCCGTCGCCGTCCCGTTCGAACACGGCCACAAGTTTGCGGTGGGGCAAGTTGTGGGCCGGCCCATCACGCTGGAGGACGGCAGGTTCGGAAGAAACTTCACGGTTACCGAGATCATCGACCGGTCGGCCTTCACCTACCCGGCACTCCTGCAGGATCCCCGCGTGTTCTTCCCGGTGGAGGCACCGTAAGGGATGACGATCCTCCTGGCCGGCTGCGGCGACCTCGGGACTGAAGCTGGTTTGCGGTTCGCTGCCCGCGGTCGCCGTGTAGTGGGCTGGCGCCGCTCCCCCGCAAAGCTGCCGGCCGCCATCAAAGGTGTGGCGGCTGACCTGAGCGCACCCAACCTGCCGCCGGTCCCGGCGGACACCTCCGCCGTCGTCATTGCCGTGGCCGCAGATTCATCCTCGCAGGATGCCTACCGGTCCGCGTATGTGCGGGGCCTGGGCAACGTCCTGGATGCTTTGGAGCGCGACGGCGTGACGCCGGGCCGGGTGCTCTTTGTCTCCTCCACCGCGGTTTATGGAGACGCGGGAGGCGGCTGGGTTGATGAGGGCACGGCACCTGCGCCGGGCGGCTTTTCCGGCAGGATCCTGAGGGAGGCGGAGGAGCTTCTCCGAAAGAGGCTTGAGGGAACCCCCACAACTGCCGTGTCCCTTCGGCTGGGCGGGATCTATGGGCCGGGCCGGACCAGGTTGATCGACCAGGTGCGCGACAGTTCCGCCGTTATTCCCCAGGACATCCGGTACACCAACCGTATCCACCGCGACGACGCTGCTGCTGCGATCGTGCATCTGGCCACCATGCCTGCAAGCCCGGGCCCGGTCTACGTTGGCGTGGACAACGACCCGGCCGATCTCGGAGCCGTGCTGCGTTTCCTCGCCGGCGAACTGGGCATGGCTGCGCCGCCGGTGGGAGACGCCGGACCTGCCCGCGGCGGGAACAAGCGCTGCAGCAACAAACTCCTCCAAAGCACGGGCTTCACCTTCGCGTTTCCTTCCTTCAGGGACGGTTACCGGGACGTCCTGGCCGGCAACGGCATCCGCCACCCGTAGGCTGTCCCCTGAACAAAAGCGACGTGACGCGGGATGAGTGAGGCAGGAAACTTGGACTTTCGGGAAGTTATTGAGGCTGCCGGGCAGGTTGTCGATTTTGCCGGAGTAGCCGTGATGGTGGTTGGCGCCCTGGTGTCCGTCCCTCTGGCACTGCGCGGTCATCAGCCGCGAAACCTTCCTGCGGGCAGTGGGAAATTGAGCTTCTACCGCTTATACCGGCAGCTCCTGGGCAGGTCCATTTTGCTGGGGCTTGAGCTGTTGGTTGCCGCCGACATCATCCGTACGGTCGCGGTGACACCGACCTTCGAGACCGTTGGAGTCCTGGCCATCATCGTGCTGATCCGGACATTCCTCAGTTTTTCCCTTGAGCTTGAAATTACCGGACGCTGGCCGTGGCAGAAGGAGTCCAGGGAATCCGGTGACCCCTCAGAGGTACCTGCAGGATAGGAATTGCCGGACGGCTCCAAAGAGCGGGCCCGGCGTGAGGCGGGACGTCATACCCGGTCCGTACAGACTGGGGTACAGTGCCTGTATCTTTCCCCGGTGCATTGGGAGGATGCCTGGCCGATCTCCGCATCACAGAGGCAACTGAACGCAATGAACGGATTCAGAACCATCGACGCGGCCCCGCCGCGGGGTGACAACTTGGAGAGGTCCTGGCATCGCATGCGGGTACTCCCCCTCGTTTCGGCGGTCCTTTTGTCGGTTCTGGGCTCGCTGACTTTCGCTTCCGATTCGCCGCCCACCCTTAGCGCTGAAGCCCAGGGAACCGAACGGGCGGATGCGGCCTCTGCCTCGCCGCACCAAGCGGTTAAGAACACCAGCCGGCCCAGCGGAGAGGCCATGCCCGTCGGCAACCTGCCCGGGTGGAAACAGGTTTTTACGGAGGATTTTGTCAGCGGGAATGTGCCGGTGGGCGGATTCCCGGGCGACGTCTACGGCCCGAAGTGGAGCGCCAATTACGCTGACGGTACGCCGGATACGGCTGCCCAGTTGAATCAGGCAAAGTCCGGGTATTTCCCGTCCAAGGTCCTTAGTGTGCAGGACGGCGTCCTGGACATGTATCTGCACTCCGAAAACGGCTACTCAATGGGCGCGGCACCGGCGCCCAAGCTTACGGAGACCAGTGAACGGCCCTACAACAGCCAACTCTACGGACGATACTCCGTGCGGTTTAAGGGCGACGCACTGAAGGGATTCAAAACCGCATGGCTGCTCTGGCCCGACAGCAAACAGTGGCCGCGGGACGGCGAAATAGACTTCCCGGAGGGAGACCTGGCGGCAACAATCTATGCTGCCATGCACGGCACTGGCAGCGATGAGGGCGGGCTGATCGATATGTTCCACACCCCGTCTTCCTTTAGGTTCTGGCACACGGCCACCACCGAGTGGAGCCCCGGACGGGTCGAGTTTTTTCTTGACGGCAGATCAATTGGCATGAGTACCACCGCCACGCCGGATACGCCGATGCATTACATTTTGCAGACCGAATCCTGCCTGCCGGAGTGCCCGGATCCGGCAACGAGCGGCCATCTGTATGTGGATTGGGTGGCCATCTGGGAAAAGGGCTGACCGCACCAGCTCCCCTCGGCATAGGCTGAGCCCTGGCTCACGCCAACTGAGCCCATACCGGTCAGGCTTCAGCCGTTGTCCGGGCGCCAGTACCGCAGCCCGCCGCTGATGGCGCCTTCTTCGGCGACGTCGACCACAGCGAACGGGAAAGCACCGCGGTCCGACTGGTCAGGCCCGCGGCCGCGGACGTCCGAAGACCACGTGCCGGTGTTGACGTACCGGGTGGTGGATTCTTCGAGTGCGGACTCGAGGGCCCGGTGGGTGTGGGCCGAAACGTACCAGGCTACTGCGGAACTGTGCGCTTCGAGGGTGCGCGCGACCCGGGCTGCTGCGGCAGGAGCCTCCTCGCTGGCGATGCTGCGCCCGGCGGCCGCGAGCACCATGCGGGAGGCGGTGCGCGGGAGCACCGACACCGTCCGGAACCGGGACAGGCGCGCCAGGTCCCGGACAGCCTCCCCGTCGAGCTCCAGCCGCAGTGACTCGGCCTGCAACAGCTCGCCGTAGGCAACCTCACGGACGCGGCGTTCCGCCCGTTCAGACGCCAGGCAGGCCCGGGCAACAGCGCCGGCACGGCTCAGGCGCGATGTCGACGGCTGGGCGTGCCACGCGGCGAGCGGAGGCAGGTCCAGCTCGTCGGTACCGCTGACCGCGGTGCGCAGCAGTTCGGGGATCCGGTGCAGCGCGTGATGCTGGTGCCCGTGTTCGGCCACGAGGACGTGGGGCACGTGCAGGAACCAGGGGTGCACCCGGACCTGCGCGGGCCCGGCCGGTGACAGCAGCGATGACAGGCGGGCGCCAACGGAGGGCCGGGCCAGCTCCACGTCATGGTTGCCGCACACGAAGTGCAACTGCACGCCGCGCGCCGCGCACGCCTTGAGCGCCTGCAAGGTGTCCGGGTGGCGGTCCAGGATGGACTCCAGCCGGGCCAGGCTCTCCTCTTCGGGGAACCCGGCCAGCTCAAAGGTGTCACCGACAAAAACGACGTGCTGCTGGCCGGCGGCTGCCAGCACCTCGCGGTGCAGGAACTCTGGCAGCACCTTGCCGGGGCGCCGGGGGTCCTCGTCCGCCGCGCCCAAGTGGAGGTCGCTGAGGAGCCACCACCGGGCTGCGCCACTCACGTGAGTAGTTCCAGCAGACGTGGCAGGAGGAGGAGCAGGCACGCTATCCACATGACGGCAACGGCCCCGCGGCTCACCGCCCGGCTGAGAAGCCTCGGCGCTGCGGTTTGCCTGGGGTCTGGTCCGGCGTGCCGGACCTCGAGCGTGACGAGGGTGACGAGCAGGGCGGCAGCCACCAACAGTCCTGCAAGATCGGTCATGACGCAGCCTCCTGCCGTGCGCGTGCAAGGCACGCGAGGATGGTGATGGCGCCCATCGAGACGACGCATGCCTGCCACGACCACACGGCAAGGTAGAACATCGCCGTGGACACCACGGTGAGCGTGGCGAGGCCAAGCGCCAGGACGAGCAGCGCTCCGAGGGCGAAGTCGGTTACCGGCGTGAGCCGGGCCAGTGCCTGTCCCGGGAGCAGGATGAGGACAGCTGCCGCGGCGGCCGTTTGCAACGGAGTCGGCAGCCCCACAAGCGTCAGGAGCACCAGCACGACGGCGGCGAGGCCGAGCGCCATGGTGGGCCGCTTGACGGTAGTCATGGCACTCATGGCACTCATGGCGCCACCTTGTACACACGTGCATCCACGTTGTTGAACACCAGCTCCACGCCGTCCTGCATGCTAAACCACTCCTCCAGCTCGGTGAATTCGCCCGCACTGTTGTCGCCCTGGAGCACCACACTCGCCTCCGACGAGCGCAGGAAGAGCATGTGGGCGCCGGCCGGGGTGTGCCGGGCAAAGTTGTAGACGATGGGACCGCACGTCTGAGTTGACAGGTCCTCCCGGCACAGGTCATCCATGGTCCGGTAACGGTGATCGAGGTAGGACCCGCTGCGCCACGGCGTCGGGTGGGCTGCAGAGATGATCGCCGAGCCGGGAGGCGCCAGATGCTCCGCGGCGGCGACTGCCTCCATCTCATTGTCGGTGAAGACGTCATACTGGGCGTTTCCGAAACGGCCGGTCACGGTCAGTACGGCCAGCAGGAGGCAGGTGAGGACAAGGCCTCCCACGGCGCGGACGGACGGGCGGGCGACGCCGTTTCCGGGGAGCAGCACCGAGCTCGCCAGCAGGGCTACGAAGGGCAGTGCGAACAGCGAAACGCGAATGAGCATTTCTCCGCCGTACGCCTGCGCGGGGAAGAGCAGCAGTGGGGTGAGGGCGAGGAGGACCACACGGAGGTCGAGGCGCCCCCGGCGCCGGTCGAGCACTGCCCCGACAGCGGCGAGCACCCACAGGAGGACGGTGAGGCCGACCCGGATTTGCACCGCGAGCAGGTGCCCGGGAGTCCCGCTCACACGATCCACCACATTGGACTCGGCCGCAATCTGCAGTCCTGCGTCCTGCAGGAGCGGGTGCCCGGCGAGGTACGTACTCGCCGGGAAGACGAGCCAGAGCATCAGCACCAGGCCGGCGATCAGAGGCAGCCTGCTGGGCCATACCCGCCCGCTCAGGGTGAGAACGGTAATGACAATGAGCAACATAAACGGCGTCAGCTGATGGCTGGCGTTGATGACCGTGATGAGCAGGAGGGTCACGACGAGAGCGGCCAGCCGGCGCGCCGGCTGGGGTTCGGCTGGCGAGCGCCCCCGCCACCACTCCGCCAGGTCGGCGCGCCGGAAGCCGTGGAACTTGGCGGACCGCGCTGCCAGCGGACCGAGGAGCATCGCAAGCACAACGAGATACAGGAAGAAGCCGAAGGCCTGGGGCGACAGGTAGTCCTGGTCCTGCCAGTTGCCGAGGCAGAAGAGCCAGAGCACCAGCCAACGCCGCCTTGGATCCCGGGTCAAATAGCCGGTGAGCACGGCCACGGCAGTCAGCCACAGGCCCACGTTGAGCACTGGAGCCCACAGGGCAAGGGTCGCTGGGTCGAGGCCGGTCGCCCCAAGCACCGTCGCAAGGAGGGCGAAGAAGCCCGGCCAGTTGAAGTACGCATCGATGTTCGGATCGATCCGCTGCATACCGGAGAGGGCATCCGCGATGCCGAGATGCCGGAACGCGACCTCACCCCGCGGTACGTCTGTCACAAAGGCTGCGGCCCCGAAGAGCACGAGCACAAGCACAGCCACGAGCCAGACCATCACCGGTCGGCTCGCCGGTCCCGCGGAGTCCCCGCGCAAGGCCACGAAGAAGGCGGCGTTAAGTATCAGGACCCCCACCCAGAACGGGTAGGGCAGGACGGCGACGAGCCCCAGATCGCTGTTCACGGGCAAGGACACTGTGGAAGCGGCCCCCGCGGCGAGCGCGAGTGACACGAGTCCTGCGAGGGCGCACCACAGGTCACGGGGTTTCCAGCGCCTGTCTAAGCGGCTCGGCGCATCAAGCGTGCTGGTCATCGTACCTCCTGTTTGACGTGCCGGAGGACTGCGAGCAGCCGAAGGCCGACCGCCAGGGCTCCGATGGAGAGCACCACCAGCCAGGTAAGGGCCATGGCGCTGGGACCGCTTTCGGCGGCGGACAATGCTGCGACGCAGAGGGCGACTGCGAGGACCACGCCGACCGTGATGGCCTCCGCGTAGCGGCCGCGGGCCCGGCACACGGCGTTGTAAGACTGCAGCACCGCATAGGCAACCACACCGGCCGCCAGCCACCGCAGGGCGCCGGCGGACGCGTCGGCGTACCGGTCTCCCAGCAGATGGAGCAGGGGGCGGGCGAAGACGATGAGGACGACGGCAGCCAGGCCTCCTATGGCGAGCGACCACCGGAGTGTGGCCCAGGTGGTCGACACGAGGCGGCCAGGCTCCCGCACACCCTCGGAAAACTGAACGATGCCCATCAGCATCGGGGCGGTGTAGGCCGCCCAAGCCATCATCCACGCGGGATACCAGTAGGCAGCAGCCTCGGGAGATACGATGTGGACGAGCAGGAGCGGCAGCACCAGCCCGGGGGCGCGCTCGGTGAGGGTGAGGAGCTGGTTTGGAATGCCCACCATCAGCAGCGGACGGCCACGCGCCGGGTGCAAGGATGGCCGCGGCCGGTAGCCGACGAGTCTGCGCAACTGGACCACACCCACGATGCACGTAGAGGCGGTGCCAAGGGTCCAGCATGCCATCAGCACGTCCGCCGCGGCGGGGTTCGCTTGCCAGGCCACGAGTGCTGCAGCCCCGAGCGAGACCAGACCGCCCACCGTGTACCTCAAGGTCGCGCTGGCACCGCGTCCCAGTGCCACGAGCGCCTGGTCCAGCACGGTGCCCATGGTCCCGGTGACGGCGGCCACGAGGAACATGAGCCAGAAGAGAACCGATACCGAGGCCGTGTCCGGCGCCACGGCCGACTGCAGCAGGAGGTACCCGAGGCCCAGCACGGTGCTGGCCAGTGCCACGATGCCGAACGCCGCATCCAGCACCCGTGCCGGCGGTTCCCCCCGCCCGATGGAGACGATCACGGCCGACCCGGCGCCAAGCACCGCGAGCTGTGCGCAGATCAACACCGCCGAGACCGCCGCCGTAGTGAGCCCGACCTCACGCTCGGACGCCGCATGCGCGGCCACCACCCAGAAGGCGAAACCTGAGCCGGTCTGGGCGCCTTTGGCGATGATGAGGCCGAGTGAGCTGCGCAGGGCGGAGTGCCGGACGGGCGGGGCGTCCACGGCTCGGTCCCCCCTCAAGGCGCTCACGACGCGAAACCCTTGACCAAACCCGCGTAGTTGTACCAGCAGAAGGCTATGTAGTAGCGCAGCCACCGGGGTTGCCCCGCCGCAAGGCTCAAGGCACTGCCCCGAACTGCCGCGGCGGCGGGCAGCAGCGCCAACCTCGCACCGCGCCAGCCGTGTTTGCGGATCATCTTTCCCAGTCCTGTTCCGTCCATGAGGAACTGGTCGAGCGCGAAGTCGAAGTCGTCCGCTGCGAAACGGTGTTCGACGACGACCCGGCGTGACACCGCAGTGCGCATCCCGGAATTCCGCATCCGCCAACGCAGTTCGATGTCCTCGCCTGACTTGAAGGTGTCGTCGAAACCCACACCCAGCATCAGTTCCCGGTCCACGACGGTCGCTACCAGCCCGAACCAGTTGCGGCTGCGGCCAGTGCGGTGGTGACGTGCCAGCGCCTGCCCCCAGTAGCCCGGGCCGGCGACGCTCTCCAGCCCGGCCTGGAGGGCATCGTAGCCTTCCTCGACGAGCTCCGTGAGCAGGTCCGCAACCCCTCCGGGCCCGAACACGACGTCGGAGTCGACGAGCAGGACCCAACGGGTGGTGCTGCTCTGCACACCGAGCGTTCGAGCCCACGGCAGGCCGCGCCCCTCGTCGCTTAGGACCCGGGCACCGGCCGCGAGGGCGAGGTCGACGGTGCCGTCGGTGGAGCATCCGTCCACCACGATGATCTCGGCCACGCCGGACTGACGCAGGGCCTCCAGACAGCGCGGGAGCATTTGCTCCGCGTTGCGGGCCGGTACGACGGCGGTGACTTCGGCAGGGTTGGGGCCCACTGTGTCCAACCCCTCAGACCTGCTCGTCGAGGACCGACGGCAGCAGCTCCTCAAGATGCCGGACGATGTCGTCCGACGCCTCGTCGGCCGAGTACGCCGCGGGCACCTGCAGCAGGTGGCAGGGACGTCCGTCCAGTGCTTTGCTCAGCACGAGGCCTTTCGCTGCGAAGTGCTCGCGCCACGGGACGACGGACGTGGCTGCCAGGCCGGTGACAACCCGCTGCGAGAAGCCTGCCATCTCGATGTGGAAGTTTCCGATCATGCGGTCGACCATCCAATCGGTCGTCCGGTCGAGAATCCGGGTCTTGGTTCCTTCGAACCGCTCAACATAGATGGCGGCCGCGAGCGGGGCCGTGGTGGTCACTTCCCGCCCGGGGAACGCGGTGGCCGCGTCAACCATGCGGTGTTCGGGCGACCACCGGCGGGAGAAGTCCGCGAGCCGCGGATAACGGATGACGTACGGGTGCACCAGCGTGGTGAGACTGCCGACGGTCTGCGAGAACCGTGGGGGGACAAGGGGCTTCCGGACGCCTTCGAACAGGTGCGGGTAGATGGCCCGGTGATGCGGCTTGATGAACATCGGCTTCGCATAGCCGAGCAGTGTGGCGTCCTCGGCGAGGAAGGCCCAGTCGTCGCCCATAAACGACCAGCCCTCACGCCGCATCAGCTTTGCGGCGGTGCTCGTCTTACCGGTCCCTCCGGCCGCGGGAAGCGCGATCGCGTGGCCCCGGTACGCCATCGTTGCCGCATGGATCATCGCAGCTCCCCGAGCGATCATGGCGGCGTCGAGAACAGGGACCACAGAGGTCAACAGCTCGCCCGATCCGTGTACGCGCCATTGCTCTGCGTCCCTCACCACCTGGACCCGGTCGGCATTGAAACGCACGCCGGTCTCCGTGTACGCAAGCTCGTGCTCGAGCAGGCCAGCATCCGGCAGTGGCTCCGGCCGGTCATCGACGACGATGTCGGCCGGCCGTTCAGCGTCCGTGGCGAAACACGCCAGCATGGTCCGGAGCTGGTGTGCCGCCGGCGCTTTTCCGTCGACGCTGATCGTGACGCGGCCGTGGATGTCGAAGTGAAGATTCTTGGTCTGCCTGGTGCTCATGGTCGTCCCCTGTCTAAGTGGTGTCGGTCGGATGGTGCTGCTGGTGCGGGCGGTGTCGTCCGGGTTGGCCGTATGGACGCTGTCCGCGCTGGCGTCGCTGTGGCGGTGGCTGCGAGTAGGTCGTTGACGAAGCCGCGGTGCAGGTTTCTGGCCCTGACGATCCCGAGCCCCAAACCCCCGGTCACTTCACTTCCCGCCACGGACTGACTCCGGCCAGGACCGGGTGGTTCAGGGGGCGTCCGGGCACATGCGCAAGCTGACGTCCCCGGAGGTAGCCTGCCGCCGTACACGTCACGACCGCCACTATGGCAGCCGCACGGCCAAGTCCGGCAGGATCGCCATGGCTCCAGTCACTTATGGCTGAAAAGATGGCCCGGGGCAGGATGCTGCGGACATATCGGCGCTCCGGGCCGAGTGCCCGCTTGTGCCCTACGACGTGGCTGACTTGGGCCTTTGAGATCCCTTCCGACCAGGATCTTGAAAGCATGTAGCGGACGGATCCCCTGCTTGCCGGCACATGATGGCGGACCAGTGCGGCGGGCTCGTAAACGATGCGGCACCAGGGTGCGCCCATTGTCGACCGAATGCAGATCTCGGTTTCCTCGCAGCCTAAGGGAGTGGAACCCTGCCGGCCCAAGGAGATGTTGAAGCCGCCCACCGTGCGAATGACGTCGAGCCGGAACGACATGTTGGCCCCGATCACGTTCCTGACTTCGGAGGCAACCCGTGGCAAGCCTCGATGGCTGCAGCCAACGATCCAGTCGAGCTCTTCACCGAAGTATCCGGGACGTCCAGCTTCCCAGACAGGCTCCACCCGACCGCCTACCGCAAGCACTTCAGGATCGTCATAGAGCGCCGTTAGGCGTTCCAGCCAGTCTGGCGCGGCTTCGGCGTCATCATCGAGAAAGGCGACAATGTCCGAGTCAGCCAGGCCCACGCCGGTGTTGCGTGCTCCGGAGAGCCCGCGCGGGCCGGTGTTCTTGGCAATGGTGACGTCACCAACGGTCTCGGCCAACCGGTCGTAAAGTTCCTCGTTGTGGTCGATCACGACAATGACTTCACTGGGCGCCCGGGTTTGCGTGCGGACGGACTCGATGACGCCCAGCAGCAAATTCCAGCGCTCAGCCGTGTAGGCGCAGACGATCACACTCACGCTTGGGAAGGGAACGTACGCCATGTCATGCCACGCTTACGACGGGAAGAACGCTTTGTGGATCAGTGGGCGTGCGCGGGAAGCTCACGTTGGCGTAGGCGTACTTCACGCGGCGAAGCGCCTCGGGGCGTGCGCCGGCGGTAGGGGCCTCCCACAGAAGGCACTCATGGGCCATGGTGCCCAATACCCGCCAGCCGTCCCGGAAGGTCTGGAGATTTGACGCCCCGGAGATGCGGTCCAGTTCGAAACTGGGGACCTCGGCAATCCGGAGGCCCGCCTTCGCAGCCCTGACGATCAGTTCTGTCTCGATTTCAAATCCATCGGATTCCAGCTGCAGGACTTCCAGGCACTCCCGCCGGAAAGCGATGTAGCCGTAGCAAAGGTCCGAGTAGTTGCTGTGCAGGACCGTGTTGGCCAATCCGGTCAGCGCCCGGTTTCCTGCGCGACGCAGCCAGGTCAGGTCCTCGGACCCCCCACCCGTGACGTATCGGGAGCCTTTGACGAAGTCATAGTCGTGCTGGAGCGGAGAAACGAACCAGCCAATTTCCTGGGGGTCCATGCTTCCATCGGCGTCCAGCATGACGATGATGTCGCCCGTTGCTGCGGCAAATCCTGACCGCAGCGCCACACCCTTGCCCTTGCGCTGCTCGTTCACCACCACGATGTCCCCGCGGACTGCCCGCGCCACCCCAACCGTGTTGTCCGTGGAACGGCCGTCAACTATCACCACTTCGTCCACGTATAAAGGCATACGCCGAAGGACCCAAGGGACGTTTTTGGCTTCGTTTAATGTTGGGATCACAACGCTTATGGACGCTCTTTCCGGTACTGCCGCCGGCTTGGAGAATGAAATTGGGGGCTGAATTGAAATAGACAAATCCCTCACCGCTTCATGGCGTTTTTAGAGAACTTTGGCCGGTAGTGGCCTGTAGAACTAATTCGTAAATTGAGCGTAGGGTAGGCCCCGCTGTGTAAACATCAGTAGTGGGTACTTGCTTTAATAACCCTTCCTACGTGGGGAATTTCCGGTGTTTGTAGGATTAGGGGTGGAGGGGCAACGCCGGTTGGCGCATTAGGTACATTGGGGTTACCGCTGCTTCATTAGCCACTAATCATGCGGCCTGTTCCTCCTGGGGCCGTGGTGGGGTGAGGGGTTCCACATCGGCTCCCGGGTAGGACTTACCGGTTTCCGCATCAAAACGCCGAAACCGGGCGCGCCCGGGGGATCCCGAAACTGGGCAGCGCAAATGAGGTCACCGCGCGTGCACGCGCGGTGACCTCATGGAGCATGGGGGCTCCGCCGTCGTTCGCTGCCGTATGGGCAGCTCGGCGGAGCGCCGGTAACCTAGGCGTCCTGCCAGCCACTGCCTTCGGTGAAGGTGGCAACAAGCGTGCCCACGCCCGCCTGGAGGGAGTTGGACGGATCAAAATACAAGGACGCCTCGGACGCGCGGCTGTGGGTGATCAGCTGTTCGGCTTCAAGCTTTGCTTCCGGTGCGGTGGCGCCGATGATTCCGGTCCGCGCCGGCAGTTCCGGAGTGTGTACGACCTCCGCGTCTGTCTCGCTCAACGGAATCGTCGTGCCGGAGTTGATCTCGTCGTGGGGGAACTCAAACTCGGCGTCGGCGGAGGCGGCAGGGATGATGTACTCCAGGAAGTAGGTCATGGACCCACTTTTACAGAAAGCCACCGCCGCCGAAAGCCCAGCCGCGGCCCTGGCGAAATAAATGTGTGGGCGCCCGCCCCTTGCCCGAGCACAGGGAAGCCCTCCCCCGGGGGCAAAAATGGCTACTTACCGAGCCCGGCCTTCCGCAGGGCCTCGGCCAGAGCGGTATCCACTGGTGCTGGCCTGGGGGCGGCGTTACGTCCGTCGGAACGGCCCGGCTTCTTGGCGGACCGTTGCCGTTCCTGTCCGGAACGGTCCGGATTTTGCCTCCCGGCACCGGACCTCCCCGCACCGGACCTCCCCGCACCGGACCCTCCGCTGCCCTGCCCGCCGGCGGAAGATTCGTCGTCGAGCCGCAAGGTCAAGGAAATCCGCTTCCGCTCGGGGTCTGCCTCCAGCACCTTCACCCGGACCACCTGGCCGGACTTCACCACCTCACGAGGGTCAGAGACGAAGCGGTTCGCGAGCGCAGACACATGGACCAGGCCATCCTGGTGGACGCCCACGTCAATGAACGCGCCGAAGGCCGCAACATTGGTCACCGTCCCTTCCAGGATCATGCCCGGCTTGAGGTCGGAGATCTTCTCGATCCCCTCAGAGAAGGTCGCCGCCGCAAACGCCGGGCGCGGGTCCCTGCCCGGCTTGTCCAGCTCCGCCAAGATGTCCTTAACGGTGGGCAGACCGAAGGTGCCGTCCGCAAAATCGCGGGGATCCAAGGATGAAGCAGGCGCTGAGCCCGCGGCAACCAGGATCTTACGCGCCACCGGGTAGGACTCAGGGTGCACGCTCGAAGCATCCAAGGGTTCGGTTCCGCCGGTAATCCGGAGGAAGCCGGCACATTGTTCGAAGGCCTTCGCACCGAGCCGGGGCACTTTTTTCAGGTCGGCACGCTTGGCGAAGGGGCCGTGCTCGTTGCGGTAGGCGACGATATTTTCGCTCAGCAACGGCCCCACGCCGGCCACCCGGCTCAGCAAGGCCGGCGAAGCAGTGTTCACGTCAACTCCTACTGCGTTGACGCAGTCCTCCACCACCGCGTCAAGGCTCCGGTCAAGCTTCGACGCCGTCACGTCATGCTGGTATTGGCCCACGCCGATGGACTTTGGATCAATCTTCACCAGCTCGGCCAGCGGGTCCTGCAGCCTGCGGGCGATGGACACAGCACCGCGCAGCGACACATCCATCCCGGGGAGCTCGGCCGCGGCAAGAGCGGAAGCGGAGTAGACGGATGCTCCGGCTTCGGAAACCACCAGCTTCTGCGGTTTCCTATCAACGTCCGGCAGCCGCTTGATCAGCTCAGCGGCGAGCTTGTCCGTCTCCCGGGAGGCGGTGCCGTTGCCAATTGCCACGAGTTCGACGGCGTGCTGCCGCGCCAGGCGCTCCAGCTTTGCCAGCGCTTCGTCCCACTTCCGGGCGGGAGCGTGCGGGTAGACGGTATCGGTGGCGACGACCTTGCCGGTACCGTCCACCACAGCGACTTTCACGCCGGTTCGGAGCCCCGGGTCCAGGCCCAGCGTTGCCCGGTTCCCGGCGGGCGCTGCCAGCAGAACATCCCGGAGGTTCGCAGCGAAAACGCGGACCGCCTCGTCCTCAGCTGCGGCGAACAGCTTGCCGCGCAGGTCAGCGGTGAGCCGGGCCAACACCCGGGACCGCCACGCCACCTGCGCCGTTTCCAGCAGCCACCCATCAGCGGGACGGCCGCGGCCGGCAACGCCGAGGCACTTGGCCACCGCTGACTCGTACCGGGAACGTGCGGCGGCGAGGGCGGCGTCGTCGGTGGGATCCGCTTCGGTGAGGTCCAGGTCAAGGATGCCGTCCTTCTCCCCGCGCAGCAAGGCGAGAACCCGGTGGGACGGCATGCCGGCTGGGGCCTGTGCGAACTCGAAGTAGTCGGCAAACTTCTGCCCGTCGGCTTCTTTTCCCTTCTTCACGCGGGACACCATGCGGCCCTGTGTCCACAGCCGCTCGCGCAGGTTGGCGGCCAGGTCAGGGTCCTGGGCGACGCGCTCAACGAGGATGGCCCGGGCTCCTGCGAGCGCAGCAGCGGCGTCACCAACAGCATGTTCCGGGTTCAGGTATTTGGCAGCCTCGCGCTCCGGGCTGAGTTCGGGACGCTTGAGCAACGCGTCAGCCAGCGGTTCCAGGCCGGCTTCACGCGCGATCTGAGCCTTGGTCCGCCGCTTGGATTTGAACGGCAGGTAGATGTCCTCGAGCCGGGACTTCGTGTCGGCAGCAAGGATGGCTTTCTGCAGCTCGGGGGTCAGCTGGCCTTGGGCAGCAACAGCCTCAAGCACTGTACGACGGCGGTCCTCGAGTTCGCGGAGGTAGCGCAGCCGCTCGTCGAGGTCACGGAGCTGGGTATCGTCCAGCGTTCCGGTGGCCTCCTTGCGGTACCGGGCGATGAAGGGCACGGTGGATCCGCCGTCGAGAAGCTCCACTGCCGCCTTGACCTGCCAGGCTTTGACCCCCAGCTCCGTGGCAACCTGGGTATAGATGTCGTCCTCCCGTTTCCGGTGTGTGGACGGAGGTACGGAAGGGGCCTGCGGCAGTTGGGTCACCAGAACATCTTGCCCTAAGCGGGCTGCGGGCTCCACTGCTGCTGATCGCGCGGGGCCTCCGGCAAGGTATTCCGCTGCCGCCTCCAAAGTGCTGTAGTTGAAATGCCGTCACAGGCAACCCAACGCTCGAGGAAGAGGGCATGATGCGGGAACTGCTTATTGTGTTTCAGGAGGGGTTCGAGGAGGCAAACATCACCGTGACGGTGAACGGCAAGCAGGCTCGGCGGGACCTGGACGTTTCCACCAACCCGATCCTCGGCATCGCAAACGAGGTATCTGTAGAGCTGCCGGCGAAGGGTGCGCATGTGGGGGTTGAGGTGACCAACCGCGGTCTGAAGGCGATCACGAAGGTCAGCGGAAAGCCCAAAAGCGTCCTTGTTAACATCCAGGACGGGAGGCTCGTAATGACTGAAGGAACGGGCCGGGAGGCAGTCCTTTAGCCCTTTCCGCGGCGGCCCGACGGGCCTCTGGTAAATATCCATTTGCTGGAGTAGCATCTGATCACCGCCGGCTTCCCCGAGGAGCCCGGCGGGCCAACTTCACTAGCCAAAGGCGGTCGGATTCCTTTGGCGCCCGCTGCCGGGACAGCACCTCGAGCAGCAGACGACGGCGGCACCCAAGCCGGGTGCCGCCGTCGTCTGTCTTAAGGAGTTGCCGTCAAGGGCGGTTCTAGCCCGCGTACACCGGGTAATCCGTGTAGCCCTCTGCGCCCTCTGCGTAGAAGGTGGACGGGTCCGGCTCGTTCAGCGGCAGGCTCTCGTTCCAGCGGCGGGCCAGGTCCGGGTTGGCGATTGCGGGACGGCCCACCACTACGGCGTCCGCGTGGCCGTCCGCCACCAGGGCCACAGCTTCCTCGCGGGTGGTCACTACTCCAAAGCCGGTGTTGACCAGGAAGGTCCCGCCGAAGCGGGTGCGGAGGTCCTGGACCAGTACCCCAGTGGGTTCATGATGCAGGATGCTGAGGTAGGCGAGGTTCAGGGGGGCGATGCTGTCCACGAGCACCTCGTAGGTGGCGCGGACGTCTGCGGTATCAACTTCGGCGATGCCCTGGACGTTGTGCTCGGGCGAAATGCGGATACCCACGCGGCTGGCTCCGATTGCTGCGACGACGGCGTTGACCGTCTCGATGACGAACCGCGCGCGGTTTTCCGGGGAACCGCCGTAGCTGTCCGTGCGGACGTTGGAGTTCGGCGCCAGGAACTCGTGCAGGAGGTAGCCGTTGGCTGAGTGCAGCTCCACGCCGTCAAAGCCGGCTTCGATAGCGTTCAGCGAGGCGTCGACGATTTCCCGCATCACGAGCGGAAGTTCGTCGGTGGTCAGCGCGTGCGGGACAGGGTACGGCTGCTTGCCGGACGGGGTGCGGACTTCGCCCTCGATGGCAACGGCGCTGGGGGCGACGATGGTGTGGCCGCCCGTAATGTCCGGGTGCGAAACCCTGCCGCCGTGCATGATCTGCGCGAACATGCGTCCGCCTTCGGCGTGGACGGCGTCGGTTACCGTCTTCCAGCCGGCGATCTGCTCCTCCGTGACGATGCCGGGCTGGCCGGGGTAGGAACGGCCCGCGATGCTGGGGTAGGTTCCTTCACTGACGATCAAGCCCAGGGAGGCCCGCTGGCGGTAGTGCTCGGCGAGCAGGGGGCCCGGAATACCTTCTTCGCCTGCGCGCAGCCGCGTCAGGGGCGCCATCACAAGGCGGTTCGGGAGTTCAAGTTCGCCAAGGGCCAGAGGGGAAAACAGCATGCGCGGTTCCTTTCGATGTTTCCAACGTTCTGTTAGGCCCAACTGGGAGGCGTGAGCAACTATTCCGGCTGCGGCGCGAATCACACAGCGTCCGACGACGCGTGGTGCTGTGGGTTGCGCTCCGGTGGGTGCGCGGGTCGCGCTGCACGGTGATCGGGTTCTGCTGAGACCGGGCCCCTAACGCGTTGCCCCAACACCCGGGCAGCCCTGGCCCTGGGGGTTGGCGTTGCAGTCGTCGGCGTAGTTCCGGGTGAGCGACCGCCATACGCTGATGGTTTGTGGTGGTGCATTGAATTGCCCTTGGCCCGGGATGGGCAACGGCGGGCCAGCGTTGACCGAGTACGTTCCTTGGAAGGAGGTGGTCAGCACAACCTGGAAGTCGCCGGTAGCGCCGTACGCATGGCTTGTCCGGGTCTTTTCACCCCATCGGTCCTGCGGCAGCGGGCCTCCCATCGAGGGCTGGGGCCCGATGACCGTGCCGTCGCCGTAGTTCCAGGTGTACTGGATCGGCGTGGCGACGATGTGTACTTGCTGGCCGAACATGGTGACGTCAAACTGCTGTTCCACTGCTTCCGCATAGAAGTTCGTTTCGGCGCCCCGCAGTGTGTGCGGGCTGGGCTGCGCCACCACCGTTCCGGCATTTACGGGGAGGCTTTGGAACTGCCGCTGAATATCGGCGGCAATGCGGGGCAGCAGGTCTTCCGGCTTTGCATCGTAAAGACAGGTCGGGCCGGAGTGGATCGCCCAAACGGCTCCCGGAACACCGCGCGGCCTCGAGTACCACATGACCGGAATGCCTTCTTCACCGTCGGGCCCGTCATTGCACTCGACCTGCCGGGCGAGACAAGGGGTATCGAAGTCGCCCCCACCGAGGTGGCACTGCAATTCGTACTTGTATTCGTCGGGGTCTGTACTTACAGCGCCAGGCTCAGCACGATTGATTTCCCCGGTATTGGGGTCAGACACCCAGCTATTAGCCCCAACTCGAAGCCCGGTGTCCGTAAAACCCCCACCGATCCGGGGCTGCGATTTCGCCTCATCTTCGGCGTAGGCAATCAAAGAAGACGGCGCCAAGATCACCACGCAGCAGGCGAGGGTTGCAAGGACCTTGCCTATGTAACCCATGATTACCGGATCAGTCCTAGGTCGCTGACCACCCATTCTGCGTTGGCGAACTTCACCATAGCGACGCTTCCCGCGTTTGTTGCAGCTGTCTTGTCCTGATACGGGCTTCCGTCCTGGTTGTGAATAACCAACTCTTTCTGCAGTACTTGAAGAATCACCTGTGTAGAGCCGTCAGTGGAAGGCTTTGCGGTGGCAGCCGGAATTTCTATTTGGCCGCCAGAAATCCACTTGCCTTCAGCCCAAGCAGCTTCGATGTCGTCAACGAGCCCCTGACAAAAAGTGCATTCAGGTTTGGAAAGCTGCGATAGCGCGGCAGTGTCACCTGTCTCATATGCATAGCTCAGAACCGAAAACCAATACTTCGTAAAGGCTTCTGCCCCTTCCTTCGTCTCCGTCTTCGCCACCTCCGGCAGCACCGGAACCGGAACGTTTTGGGCGGGGCCGGACGCGTCGGCGGGTTTGTAGACGGCGCTGGGGGTCGGTGTCGGAGTGGGTGTGGCGCTGGGGGAAGCCGACTCTGCGGAAGTCGGGGATGCTGCGCCGGGATCTGCAGGTGCTCCGCCCGAGCAACCGGACAGCAGGAGCAAGCCGCCAACAACGGAGGCCAAAACGCCAAAGCGCAGGCCACGGGACGTACGAGTGCTGTGCGATGTCATGGGCCGCTATTCCCCCAGTAGTTTCAAGACGGCATGCTCCGGACAATGACTCAAGGGTAGCCCACATCACATTTCAGCGATAAGAGTTATCCACAGGCACCCGCCGTTGTTTCTACCACCGGCGGGAACCATCCGAAAGTCGTGAAAGAGGCCGGCGCATTAATGCACCGGCCTCTCTCAGAACCCAAATCAGCGACAAGCGACAAGCACCGTCAAGGCTGGGGCGGCAGTACCAATTCCCCCGTCTTATCCGTCGAAAGGGCGAGGGACGACACGTACTGGGGGCCGCCGTCGGGCGCATTTTGGGCCGAGCGGACCATGTCCGGACGCTCGAACTCGATCCCCGTCACGTGGCAAAGGAGCTTGGCGTCGCTGGGGTTCCCGTCGGCGTCGAACATTGGCAGGTCGATGCCGTCGTCGGTACGCCGCAGGTAGTAGCGGCCGCGCGTCAGGAGAGCCAGCAACGGCGGAAGCACCACGGCCAGGCCCACCGCAAAGATCGGTGAGAACGGCTGAATGGCGGACCCAAAAGCACCAAAGAAAACGGCAATCGAAATCCCTGCAGACACGAGCATTGAGACAAACCCGACGGGATTCACCGCGTAAAGCATGCCGCGCCGGAACTCCGGCACCTTGGGAGAAACCTTCAGCAGGTACTTATTGATGGCGATGTCGGACGCCACCGTCACCACCCACGCCATGGCACAGTTCGCATAGAAGCCAAGGATGGTGTTGAGGAAGTCGAACATATTGGCTTCCATCAGGATCAGGGCAATCACCAGGTTCACCACCACAAAAACCATGCGGCCCGGGTACGTTTTGGTGACGCGGGTAAAGCTGTTGGTCCAGGCCAGCGACCCCGAATAGGCATTAGTGACGTTGATCTTGATCTGGGAAATAACCACCAGCACCACAGCCAGCGTCATGGCCAGCCAGGCTGGCATCATCTCCCGGTAAACGCCCAGGAACTGGTGCACCGGCTCATTGGCGGTGGCGGCGGCTGCGGGATCCAAGGAGGCGATCAGGTAGATGGCAATAAACAGGCCCACAATCTGCTTGATCGCGCCAAAGATCACCCAACCCGGCCCCGCCAGAATAACTGCACGCCACCATGCACCCTTGTTGGCCGCGGTTTTGGGAGGCATAAACCGGAGGTAGTCGATCTGCTCGGCAATCTGCGCCATGAGGGACAAACAGACGCCGGCGGCAAGCATCACCGAGGCAAGGTTGGGACCGCCGTCGCCCGATCCACCGGTGTAGGCAAAGAAGCTGTCGATGCTCTCGGGGTGGGAAATCAGCAGGTATCCCACCGGTACCACCATGAGGAGCAACCACAGTGGAGTGGTCCACACTTGGAGCTTGGCCAAAGTGTTCATCCCGTAAATCACCAGCGGAATGATGATCACCGTGGAGGCGGCATATCCCAGCCACTGTGGAACGCCCAGGCCCAGCTCCAGCCCCTGCGCCATGATTGATCCTTCCAGCGCGAAGAAGATGAACGTGAAGGTGGCGAAGATGACGTTGGTGACCACAGACCCGTAGTAACCGAAGCCGGAGCCTCGGGTAATCAGATCCAGGTCGATGTTGTAGCGGGCAGCGTAGTAAGCCAGCGGGAACCCTGTGGCAAAGATGATCACGGCCGCCACAAGGATGCCGAAGATCGCGTTCACGGTTCCGTAAGCGATCCCGATGTTCGCGCCAATGGAGAAGTCCGCGAGGTACGCGATGCCGCCCAGCGCACTGGTGGCCACCACCCCCGCACTCCATTTCCGGTAGGACCGCGGCGCGAAGCGCAGAGTGTAATCCTCCAGGCTTTCCTTAGTGGCGTTAACCGCTGCAGCGTTGCCCGCCGTTTCGGCTGTCCGGGCACCGCCGACGACGGCGGAACCTGGTTTCGCCGTCGGCTCCAGTAATTGCGTTGTTTCTTGGTCATTGCTCATCGATTGCGCCGCTTTCGTTTCTGGAACTTGTCTGGTGCGACGCTATCCAGCCAGAGCGACGGCTTGGTCACGGGATTGTTTCGGCGCGGTTAAGTCTTGACAGCCCTGTCAAGAGCAGGTTCCTCGTCGAATTCCCGCGCGCAAAGAACCGCCCTCTGGCGCGTTCCCCACCGACTCAGAAGAATGGCCTCATGATGTTTGAACATGCCGATGGGAACCCTGTCCTGGAACTCAATGACGAGCAGTCCTGGCGCCTTTTGGAAGGAACCAAGCACGGGAGGTTGGTGGTTTCCGTGGCAGGCGAACCCGATATCTTTCCGGTCAATTACGTCAGCTCCAGCGGGAGGCTGTACTTACGGACCGCGCCGGGCAACAAGCTGGCCCAGCTGACCATCAACTCGGCAGTGCTTTTCGAGGCTGACGGCATCCTCTCGGACGAGGCATGGTCGGTGGTCATTCGGGGAAAGGCCCGCGTGCTCAACACCGCGGCCGAGCTGGCGGAGGTGGAGGAGCTGGGTCTCAAATCCTGGGTGCCGACGCTGAAGGATTTCTACGTCGAGATTGGACCCACTGCCATCAGCGGTCGTCATTTCCAGCTTGGGGAGCAACCAGAGCGCTGAGTCCAGGATTCTAGACTGGAAGCATGGCGGACAAGCTCACCCCGGAGCGGCGCAGCTGGAACATGTCCCGGATCCGGGGCAAGCACACCAAACCTGAACTGCTGGTCCGCCGCCTCCTTCATGCCAAGGGGTACCGGTACCGCCTGCACGGGCAGGCAGGCGGTACCCGGCTGCCGGGCAACCCTGACCTGGTGTTTGCCGGCCGGCGGAAAGTCATCTTTGTCAACGGCTGCTTCTGGCACTTCCATGACTGCCGCGTCGGCCAACACGCTCCGAAGGCGAATGCCGAGTTTTGGGCCGCGAAGCGCGAGCGCACCAAGGAACGCGATGCCGGCCAGCGCCGCCAGCTGGAGGAGGCCGGCTGGGAGGTACTGACGGTCTGGGAATGCGAGCTCAAGAATAGTTCAGCACTCGAATCCCAGCTGGTGCTGTTCCTTGAGGCCACCAGCCAACCGCAGAAACCCATTCCTCCGGAAAGGCATTCTTGAGGCAATCTTTGGGCTTTGTCCTAGCCGTTCTTGATGCGGTTCCTGCAGGATGGATGCATTGCCCCCGGTTAGGGGCTGCAAACCCTACACTTCCGAAGCAACGCCATTCCCTACCACCAGGTAAATGTTAGGTCGCCAACAATGGCCTCTTAGCCGTGGCAAGGAAAAGCGCGGCGGCTAGTTTTCCCAGGGTTCGGAACGCAGCCAGCCCTGCCTTAAAACGCAGCCGCAGCATAAACCCGCAGTCCCATCAAGAAATCCGCAATTCTCGTCCTAAGCTCTTTTGCGCAAAAGGAACACACCTAATCTGAAGAAGAAGAAATTCCCCCGATGACCGCCCCTTTCCCGAGGTGGAAAAGTCCAGCCGAAAGGACCGTAATGATGCCGTCTGATGGTGCCGGGAGACCGCTCGTGGACGAGTCAGTCCTGGACCGGCTGCGCGGGGAACTCGGGGAGGCTGAGGGTTACTGCAGGGCCTTCGTGGGGAATTTCATCGACTGTCTCCCCCACCGGATCGCGCGGCTGCGGCGGACATTGACCATCGGGGACCTCGATGGGTCAGTGGACGCAGTGTTGAGCCTGAAGACCTCCAGCCAGATGGTGGGTGCCGAACGGCTGGCGGGCCTGGCCATGGCGCTGGAGGACGAAATCCGCTCCGAAGCTTACGCCGCCGACGTCACCGTGGTTCTGCCCCGGCTTGCGGCGTCCTTTTTGCCGCCCATCAACGAGTGCAGCCGGCAGACCATGCACCGGCTGCAGGCTCAGTGTTCGGCCGGAGCCAGCCGGTAACCGACGCCGCGGACCGTCTGCAGCCACCGCGGCTTCTGCGGTGAGTCACCAAGCTTTTTGCGCAGGTTGCCCATGTGGACCTCGACGGACCGTTCGTCCGCCTCGCTGATGTAGCCCCCGACGTCGTAATCCTCGTCCCGCAACCGACGCACCAGGTCCGCTTTGGTCCGGACCGTCCGACCTGCTTCCAGGAGGGCGTGCAGGAGTTCGAACTCCGTGCGTGTCAGGTTCATTTCCGCGCCGTCCACTGTGACGGTGCGGGACGCGTAGCTCAGCTCCAACCCGTTGTGGCTGTAGTTCCCCCGTTCGGGATGCGGGGCGGCATCCGCCGAGGCCTCCACGCCTGATGCTTCTGCGGTGTCCGGAACAGAACGCGGGCGGCGCATCATGGCGGCGATCCGGGCGCGGAGCTCCCGCGGACGGAACGGCTTGGTGAGGTAATCATCGGCGCCGGACTCGAGCCCGATCAGGGTGTCCAGTTCCTCGGTACGGGCCGTGAGCATCACGATGTAGGCATCCGAGAACTCGCGGATTTGCCGGGACACCTCAAAGCCGTCGATGTCCGGCAGGCCAAGATCCAAGGTAATGACGTCCGGATTCAGGGTCTTTGCAGTCAGGACACCCTCGGCGCCGCTGCTGGCCACCGTCACCTCAAAGCCGGCCTGGGTCAGGACAGTACGGACCAGTTCGCGGATGTCGTGGTCATCCTCGATGACCAGTCCCACACGTGCATCACTCATAGCGCCCCCTCAGCAGCCGACGTCAGAAGTATAGCTGCCTGCGGATATCCTGCTGCTATGGCTCTGCACACCCTGCCCCGTGAATCACCGCGCAATGACTAACCCCATCGCATGGTCCACGGGGAAGCTGAGGTTTTTCCGGCGCCCCTTCCATGAGTACACGCTGACCGAGCGCGTGGCATTGAGCCAGATGCCACTGTTCGTGACCACCCTGCTGACGGCGTTCCTCATCTGGGCTTTCTTCCCCACAACCATGGGCAACCCGTTGTTCGTGACCTTCCTGGTGTCACAGATCGCCATTATGGCCCTGTGCTACCTGGTTCCCTGGAACCGGCTGCCGTACACGAGCTTCCTGGTTATCCCGCTGCTGGACTTCGTCTCCATTGCGCTGGGCCGGGAGGGCGGGCAGGAAAGCCTGACCGGCATCAGCCTCCTTGCCGTCTTCCCGGTGATCTGGCTATGCGCCTCCGGCTACTATCCCCGGGCCGCCTTGTGGCTGTCCTTCCTTGGGCCGCTGGCAATCATCTGGGTCCCCCTGCTGGTCAGGGGCGCCCTCACCGGGCAGGACCTGGCCCGGTCACTGCTCCTGCCGGTGATGATGCTCGGCATCGGCGTTTCCGTGAGTGTCCTGACACTCAGCATGATGCGGCAGCAGCGGGAGCTGGAGGAAAAGGACGCCCAGCTGCAGGACAACCTGCGGATCAGCCAGCGCCAGGAGTCGCTGCTCAACACCGTCCTGGACACTGTGCACCTGGGCGTCCTCGCTGTGGACGCCGACGGGCATGACGTGCTGATGAACCGGAAGCAGCGGACCAACCACGAGCTGGCCCGGCCCAAGGACATAGCGGACCCGAACGAGTCCCAGCTCCTGGTTTTCGGCCCGGACCGCAAGACACTTGTTCCAGTGGAGGACCGCCCGGTCCGCCGTGCCGTACTGGGCGAAACCTTCACCGACTACCTGGTCTGGCTGGGCTCCGGAAGCGACCAGCGCGCTTTCGTGACAACCGCCCGCGCCATGAAGGACACCGACGGGAAATTTGCCGGCTCCGTGATCGCCTTCAGCGACGTGACCGACCTCGTCAACGCACTGACCGCCAAGGATGACTTCGTCTCCAGCGTCTCGCACGAATTCCGGACACCGCTGACGTCGATCCTCGGGTATGTGGAGATCCTCCTGGGCGACGAACCCGAGGAATCGCAGCGGGGCATGCTGGAGATCGTCCGCAGGAACTCGGAGCGGCTGTTGACCCTGGTGTCCGACCTGCTCTCCAGCCGCAACGGCCAACTGATCGTTACACCCCACGCTGTGGACGTGGCCGAGCTTGTGCGGGCGAGTGTTTCCTCGGCCATTCCCAGGGCGGCTGCATCCGGTGTGGTGCTGTCCGCTGAGACTCCGGACCGGCTGGAGGCACACGTGGACGGGCCCCGGATCTCCCAGGTCCTGGACAACCTGGTATCCAACGCCATCAAGTACTCCCCCGACGGCGGGAACGTGCTGGTCTCGCTGGCGCAGAAGGACGGCCAGCTGGCCTGCCGGGTCAGCGACACCGGCATGGGCATGACCGCCGAAGACGCGTCAGAGGTTTTCGCCAAGTTCTTCCGCACCAGCAACGTCCGCAGGACCGCCATCCCCGGGGTCGGCCTGGGCCTGCCCATCAGTAAGGCCATTGTGGAAGCGCACGGCGGAACCATTGGTGTTGAAAGCAGCCTGGGCGAGGGAACGACGTTTACGTTCCACGTTCCGGTCTAGATTTCGACAGGCTCAATCACCAGGCTGGTTCCTGGCCTGCCGGACCACTTCACCCCATGACTGCCGGGCGAGTTCCCGGATAGCGGCGAGGATTTCCGACGGCGGCCGGGACAGGTCCAGCGGGAACTCCACAATGTCGATATCGGTATTCAGGATGCGACGCAGTTTGACCTCCCCCGCACCCGCGTAAACCAGCCAGGCGGTAGGGACGGCCAACGCGGTGCAGTGCGCCAGCATCTGGTAGTGGTCCGCGGTCAGGGAGGCCCCAAGGTCCGAGGCGGCCTTGTACTTGGCGTTGTACACCACCACCGGCCGCCCGCCCAGCAGGTGCACGGCGTCCGGCCGCACGGACAACCGGTCAGTGTCCCGCACGGCCTCGCTCAGGAGCGCGTTGTACTGGAGCCGGAGCTCCCCCGGGTACGCCGCCATCGCCTCCCGCAGGGCTTTGCCAACGAAGTCCTCAAACACCTGCGCCATGTCCACCACGAACGAGGCGGTCTGCTGCTTGCCTTCGCCGGCTTCCGCGGAGGCGTTCCGCAGGACGAGCTCTGCGAGGCGGAGGACCGAGTGGTAGCGGACGTTCATCCGGCTGGCCGTCCACGGCGGCAGCGGAGCGCCCGCTGGAAGGCGGGTGACGGCGTCGAGCTTTCCCTTGAGCTGGCGCAGCCGGCTCAGCACCTCGGGCCGGACCCGCGGCACCTGGCCCATCCGCTCCAATGCGGCGCGCAGGATCCGGTTCTCGGCAATGTCCTCGCTGAACTCGTCGTAGGACACCTCCAGCGGCACCAGCATGCCGGGCCGGCGGGGAAATCTGGTCCGAAATCCGGATCCGGCCCTTGACCGTCCGGAGCGACTCGTCCACGGTGCGGTAGCCCTGGAGGACACCGCGCCCCAGCGCCCGCTCGGCCAGTTGGGCCAGGGACTCAGCCAGCGCGCTCCACAGCTCGCGCTCCTCGACGGCCGCCACGGAGTCGGGGCGGAAACCCTGCTCACCCGCATAGCTGAGCAGGAACAGGAGCCGGCTGAGCCCCAGCCGGTCCTTGGGCCGGACGTCCAGCTGTACCGTGGGAGTCCGCACCGAGCCCACCTTGCCCACCGGCTCAATCCGGTAGAGCCCCATGCCCATCGGCGACGCTTTGGCCAGGCCGCTGGAGTTCAGGAAGGAAGCGCTGGCAGGGTCCAGCCGTTCCACGATGCCCCGGGACAGTTCGTCCAGCACCAGGTGCCGGACGGAAGCACGCGGGTCAGCGGCCTGCAAGGCGTTCCAGCAGCCTGTCCAGCCCGAAGCGCTCTTCGAGCTGCGCCCGGGTCAGCTGGCCGTGGTAGTGCTCCTCGAGCAGGGGCATCAGCTCGTACTTCCAGATCCGGCGCAGTCCGGCCGGGGTCTGGGCCGCCGGTTTCATGAAGTAGGACGGGCCGATCATGAGGTCCCGGTCCCACTCGTCAATGGCGCTGTTCAGGGCATCCAGCAGCAGCGCCGGGGTGGTATCCAGCTGGCGGGCTTCAAGGAACCGCAGGAGGGAACCCTTCACCGGTTCGGTCTGCGGGTGCAGTTCAATGAAGGCAAAACGGCGGCGGATGGCTGCGTCCATCATGGCAATAGACCGGTCTGCCGTGTTCATGGTGCCAATGATGTACAGGTTGTCCGGCAGCGTAAACGGCTCGTTGGGGCTGTACTGCAGGTAGATCCGGTCATCGCGGTACTCCAGCAGGAAGTACAGCTCGCCGAACACCTTGGCCAGGTTGGCGCGGTTCATCTCGTCGATGATGAGGAAGTATGGCTTCTTCTCGTTGCCGGGCTTGGCGGCTTCCTCCGCCAGGCGGCGCAGCGGGCCGGCGACGAGTTTGAAGGACACTTGGCCCTCGTCCGTTTTGTCCGGCCGGTAGCCCTCGAAGAAGTCCTCGTAGGCGTAGGACGGGTGGAACTGGACCAGCTTGACCCGCTCGTCGGTGGTGTCGTCGGCGAGCTCGGCGGCGAGGTGCTTGGCCAGGTAGGTCTTGCCGGTGCCGGGCGGGCCGTACAGGACCAGCTGCCGGTTCTCCTCCAGCAGCTCTGCAATCTCCTGGAGCGGCTCGAGTTCCATGTGCAGGGAGTCGGCGAAGTCGCGGGTGAGCGGACGGAAGCCTTCCTGGACGGGAGGGACGACGGCGGCCGCTTCAGCGTCGCCGTCGGGCTCGGTTTCCGCTTCGGCGGGCAGCAGGCCCTGCAGGGCCTGGACCACCCGGGTCACGTCGACGACAATGCCCGGGGTGGCCAGCTGCCGCTGGACGTGCCGGGGAAGGCTGGTGGTGGTGTGGCCTTCGTCGAACCAGCGGACTTTCCGGCGGAGCCGCCGGTTGTCCTCATTGTGTTCGGGCTCGCCGAGCACCCCGCCCAGCCGCACCGTTCCGGCGTGCTGGTAAAGCACCAGGTCCCCGGGTTTCATCACTGTCAGGAAGGCAAAGACAGCCGTCTTGGTGTCTTCTCGTTCCACGTAGCCGAGGTGCTTGTAGTCCTCGTCCACCGCGTGCTGGACCACACCGGCGGTGACGCCCGGGCCCAGCAGGCGGAGATGTTCGACGTCGAGCGTCACCTTCTCCTCGTCCCGCCAGGCTGTGAGCAGTTCGGTGTTGTCGCTGTGCGTCCGGAGCAGCCATGCGCGCCGGCCGGGGTCGCCCACCTTGCGCCACTGGCTCACCAGCTGCCGGGCGTACCAGTCGATGCGTTGCCCGGCCTGTTCATCCAGGTGGAGGCGAATGCGGTGGATGTCTGCGGTGATGTCCTCCTCGGCGTCGCCCTTGGCGCCGCCCACCAGCGAGGCGAACGCGTCGCGGATCTCCTGGCGTTCCACGTCAGCCACCACAGGTTCGAAGTAGCTGGGCCAGGTGAGGAACTCGATGCTGCGGCGGATGGCGGGCTGGTCCCCCGGCGTAGCTGCGGCGAGCCGGTGGAAATCCAGCGGGTCCTGCAGCGCCGCGGCAATATCTGCGGTGGGCTGCTGGTCCACGTGCTGGACAAATCGGCACAGCCACTTCAGGTGGTCCCAAATGGTCCAGTTGAATTCTGCCGTCCGGTCGCGGATCACGCCGTGGTCCGTCAGCCCCTGGTAGAGCTCCTCCGGCAGCTCCAGCGGAGGCTCCAGCCAGGAGGCAGCCTCGGCCACCCGGGCACGCTTAACTTTCAGGGACTTCACTTCGTGGGCCAGCGGCAGCGACTGCAGGAACAGCAGCTCAACCGCCAACTGCTTGGCTTCCCTGGATGCGCCCTCGAGGTTCTGCCGAAGGTTGGTCATCATGGGGGCCTTCGGGTCCGGCGTGCCCAGCTCCAGCCTTTCCAGCAGCTCGGCCGCGGCCTCCGAAGTCCAGGTCACGGTGCGCCCATCCAGGGCGGACGGTTTGCCGAGGAGCCCCGGGCCAAGGACGAACCACGCCGCATCCTCAATTTCCTTCGAGATACCGTGGGCACGGGCGATGGCAGTCGTGGAAGCGGGGGTCATGGATTCAAATTTACAGGGTGAAACTGGACGGGCGCTCAGAGCGGCGGGGCGCCAGTCCGGTTGCGGATGGCTACATCACCGGTGTTGGCCTCTTCCGGCCGAAGGTGAAGTAGCCCACCGGGCCGATGAAGTTGATGAAGGACGCCGCCCGCCAGGCCGCCTTGGGACCATTGATCATTGCCGCAGGGCGCCTTGAGATGTCCCGCTGCGCTGCCACGAGCAGGGAGAGGTTGACGATCCCCGTCAGAATGATGCCCGCCTTCGCGGTGGGGGACATTTCCTTCCAGGTCTTTTTCTTAGCCATGATGATCTGCTCCTTCGTCGGGGTTATCAGTTTCCGATGCTGGGCTTTCCTGTGCAACGCATTTCTGCCGGGCGCTGGCTGCGGGCGTGTGCTCAAATCGTGAACGGGGCCATCCGTTCCTTCTGTTCGGCCGTAAGGCGCTGCACCCGCCCCGTGGCTTCGTCCACAAAAGCAAGGTGGCTGCTGGCCTTCACGCAGTCTTCCCGTGTCACGGGGTCCTGGAGCACGTAGTGGATATCGAAACTGGCGCCTTTCACCGCGCCGATCCACACCTGGACCACGGCCGGAACGTTCCGGTACTCCAACGTCCTGACGTAGCGGATTTTGTGGTCCACTACCAGCGCCATGGTGCCCTCGGGGACGTCATTGAACAGGGAGACGTGCGGTTCCACGCCGGGCAGGCCCGCACCGCGCGGCGGCCCGAAGGCCGCGATCCGGGCTTCCTCCAGCATCCGCACGATCTGGACGTTGTTGATGTGTCCGTAGGCGTCCATGTCGCCCCAGCGCATGGGGACCAGCACCTCGATCCGGCTGCCGCCGACTGCGTGCTGGAGCCCCAACTGCGCTGCGGCGTCCTCCTGCACCGGGGCCTCGTGCGCGCTCAGCTGTGCACCGCCGTCGAGTCATCCACCGACGCTTCCCCGGCGTCCGCGCCAGCGAACTGGGACATGTACAGCCGGTAGTAGGCGCCCTGCGCGGCGAGGAGGACTTTGTGGTTGCCCTGCTCCACGATTCTGCCGTTTTCCATCACCAGGATGGTGTCGGCGTCGCGGATGGTGGAGAGCCGGTGGGCGATCACGAAGCTGGTGCGGTCTGTCCGCAGTGCGGCCATGGCCTTCTGGACCAACAGCTCAGTGCGGGTGTCAACGGAGCTGGTGGCTTCATCGAGGATCAGCAGGGACGGGTTGGCCACGAACGCGCGGGCGATGGTGATGAGCTGTTTTTCGCCGGCACTGACGTTGTTGCCTTCCTCGTCGATCACCGTGTCGTAGCCCTCCGGCAGGGCACGGACGAACCGGTCCACGAACGTGGCCTTGGCCGCGGCCATCACCTGTTCCTCAGTGGCGTCGAGGTTGCCGTACCGGATGTTGTCGTAGATCGACCCCCCGAACAGCCAGGCGTCCTGCAGCACCATGCCCACCTTGGAGCGGAGTTCGGACCGGCTCAGGTGGGTGATCTCCACCCCGTCCAGGGTGATGGACCCGGAGTTGAGCTCGTAGAAACGCATCACCAGGTTGACCAGGGTGGTCTTGCCTGCGCCGGTGGGCCCTACGATGGCCACGGTGTTTCCCGGCTCGGCGGTGAAGGACAGGTTCTCGATCAGCTTCTTGTCCTCGGTGTAGCTGAAGGTGACGTCCTTGAAGTCCACGTGCCCGTCGGTCTTCGCCGGAAGGTGCTCGGTGGCCGTCTCCACGTCCTGTTCATCGGCGTCCAGGAACTCGAACACGCGCTCGGAGGACGCGACGCCGGACTGGAGCATGTTGGCCATGCCCGCCATCTGGCCCAGCGGCTGGGTGAACTCCCGGGAGTACTGGATGAACGCCGTCGCGTCGCCCAGGGACATGGAGCCGGAAGCGACCCGGAGCCCGCCCACCACGGCGATGCCGACATAGCTGAGGTAGGACACGAACTGCATCACCGGGAAGATGATGCCGGAGACGAACTGGGCCCCGAAGCTGGCCTTGTAGAGGGCCTCGTTGCGTTCCTCGAACCGTTCCAGCATGTCGGCGTCCCGGCCGAAGACCCGCACGAGGTCGTGCCCGGAGAAGGATTCCTCGATCTGCCCGTTGAGGGAACCGGTGTTCTTCCACTGGGCGGCGAAAAGCTTCTGGCTGCGCGCGCCGATCATGCCCGCTGCCACGCCGGACAGCGGCAGCGCGATCAGGGCAATCAGGGCCAGCTGCCAGGAGACGATGAACATCATGACCACGATGCCGATGACTGTCAGAAGCGAGTTGATCAGCTGCGCGAACGCCTGCTGGAGGGCCTGCTGGACATTGTCAACATCGTTGGTGACCCGGGACAGGACGTCCCCGCGCTGGCGGGTGTCGAAGTAGTTCAGGGGCAGCCGGTTCAGCTTCTTTTCGGTATCGTCCCGGAGCCGGCGGATCACCTTCATTACGATGCGGTTCAGGACGTAGCCTTGCAGCCACAGGAAGATGTTCGCCACGAAGTACATCAGCAGCACGATGGAAATGAGGACCGTGAGCTTCTGGAAGTTGATCCCGGTGCCCGGCACCAGCTCCATCCGGGACACCATGTCCGCGAAGTTGTCCTGGCCTTGCTGGCGCAGGCCGTCCACAAACAGTTCCTTGCCCGCCCCGGCGGGAAGCTGCTTGCCCACCACCCCGGCGAAGATTACGTCCATGGCCTGGCCCAGGATCCTGGGAGCAATGACGTTCAGGACCACGGAGATGAGCACCAGGCCCACCACGACGTAGATCCCCAGCGCCTCGGGCTTCAGCAGCCCGATCAGCCGCTTGGCGGAAGGCCAGAAGTGTTCGGCTTTTTTGGCCGGCATGCCGCCAAACATGTCGCCGTCGGCTTCAGAGGGCTTGAACTCCTCCTCGAAGAACTCCTCGTCCTCCAGCACGTCTTCCGTTGATCCGGCGTTGGGCTGCTCCTCAGCGGCTGTACCTTTCGCCTCGGCGGCGTCCTTCTTGCGGGCGCTCATGCCATTTCCTCCACGCTCAGCTGGGATTCAACAATTTCCTGGTAGGTGGGCGAGGTTTCCAGGAGTTCCTCGTGTGTTCCACGGTCCACGATCCGGCCGTTGTCCAGCACCAGGATCTGGTCCGCTTCTGTGATGGTGGAAATCCGCTGGGCCACAATGATGACGGTGGCATCGGCGGTGGTGTGCTTGAGTGCCGCCCGGAGCCGGGCGTCCGTGGCGACGTCCAGGGCGGAGAAGGAGTCGTCAAAGAGGTAGACCCGCGGTTTGGTCACCAGGGCCCGGGCGATGCAGAGGCGCTGCCTCTGCCCGCCGGAAACGTTGGTGCCGCCCTGCGAGATGCGGGAGTCCAGCCCGTTCTTCTTCTCCCGGACAAAGTCGGCTCCCTGCGCCACCTCAAGGGCGTTCCAGAGTTCCTGGTCCGTTGCCTCGGTCTTCCCGAAGCGCAGGTTGTGCTCGATGGTCCCGGAGAAGAGGTAGGGCCGCTGGGGCACCAGTGCCACCCGCCTGGTGATCTCGGCACGGTCCAGCCTCCTGACGGGCACACCGTCCAGCAGCACCTCCCCTTCAGCGGTGTCGTACAGGCGCGGCAGGAGCGACAGCAAGGACGTTTTGCCGGCACCCGTGGAACCGATGATGGCGATGGTCTGCCCGGGGCGGGCGGTGAAGCTGACGTTGCTCAGCACCGGCGCTTCGGCGCCCGGGTAGTTAAAGGTGACATTCCGGTATTCGACGACACCTTTGAGCGACGCGGGGGCTTCGGGCCCCTCGGGATCATGGATGGAGGGTTCGACGTCGAGCACCTCGCCGATGCGGTCCGCGCACACGGACGCCCGGGGAATCATCATGGCCATAAAGGTGCCCATCATGACTGCCACCAGGATCTGCAGCAGGTATTGAAGGAACGCCGTGAGGGCGCCCACCTGCATGTCTCCCGAGTCCACACGCTTGCCGCCGAACCACAAAACCGCGGCGGTGGAAAGGTGCAGGATCATGCTGATGGCGGGGAACATCAGCACAAACAGGGAGCCGATCTTCAGCGAGACATCCGTCAGTTCCTTGTTGGCCCCGCCGAACCGTTCGGTTTCGTAGGGTTCGCGGACGAAGGCCCGCACCACCCGGATACCGATAATCTGCTCGCGCAGCACCCCGTTGATCCGGTCGATCTTTTTCTGCATGGACCGGAACAGCGGCATGAGCCGGACCACGAGGTATCCCACCACAACGGTCAGGAGGGGCACCGAAACCCACACAAGCCATGACAGGTTGATGTCCTCGCGCAACGCCATGATGATGCCGCCGACGCACATGATGGGCGTGGCCACCATGAAGTTCAGTCCCATCAGCATGAGCATCTGCACCTGCTGGACGTCGTTGGTGCCGCGGGTGATCAGCGTGGGGGCACCAAACGCGTTGACGTCCTTGGCCGAGAAGCTGGTGACTTTGCGGAATACCGCCCGCCGCAGGTCCCTGCCGAGCGCCATCGCAGCCTTGGAGCCGAAGTAGACGCCAGCAATCGCCGTACCCACCTGGACAAAAGCCACGAGCAGCATCACAGCACCCGTGCGCCAGATGAAGTCGGTATCCCCGCGGGATACGCCCTCGTCGATGATCCGGGCGTTCAGGCTGGGAAGGTAAAGGGCTGCGATGGTGGAGGCCAGCTGGAAGAAAATGACAGCCAGAATGTACGGCGCATACGGTTTTGAATAGCGCCGGATGAGGGTGAGGAGCATGGTTCCAACTCTAGTGTTGGCCACCGACAACGCGCCGACCGGGAAGCACATTTTCCTGTGGAATTGATTAATTCAGCTCCGGGCAACGCAAACCGCCGCCGGGCACCGGTTGGTTCCGGTGCCCGACGGCGGTTTAAGTAACCCTTAGTCCTGCGGTGCTGTGGCGCTGTGCTTGCCGTGGCTGGCAATGTAGAGCGCGGCGGCGGCCTGGGACTTCCGTTCCTTGAGGAGCCTGCGCTTCAGCCGGCTGAGCTCGGCCGCCGTCGCGGCCTGCTGGGCTGCGACGTCACGCTGGGACCGCAGTTGTTCCTGGATGTCCAGCACCAGCTTCCCCAGCTCCACCTGCTGCCGGGCCAGCAGGTGCTGGGTGTCCTGAAGCTTCTGCACTGTTTCGGCGGCGGTCGCCGCAGCCGTTGCCGCGGCGGCAGTGGCTGCGGCCCTGGCCGCAAAGCCTCCGGCTCCGCCGGCACTGTCCGGGGACGGGGATTCGACGCGTCCGGCCCCACTGCCCCGGACCGGGTCCGCTCGAAGGCTAAGGGCAAAGGCCTCTTCAAGATCGTCCGTGGCGAGCATTGTGGAACCTGCCGCCGGCACACTGGAGGTGCCGCCGTCGTACGCCTTGCTGCCAGCACTGCCTGCACCGTTGCCGGCAGCAGGGCCTGCTCCCCTGCCGGACACGGCAGCCGATACCAGCGGCAGCTGCCCGGTCATGGCGGTCATGCCAGCTTCGCCGGCAGCGTTCGCCTGCAGGTTCGCTTCGGGGGTCAGGTCCACCGTCCGGCGCAGCGGCTTTTCCTTGATGAACAGGACGGCGAGCAGTGCAACCACGCTCACTGCGGCGGAGATCATAAAGATTCCGGCAGTGGCGTCACCGTAGGCGGCGCGCATGACGTCGGCCACCGGGGCGGGCAGGTCCTTCAGGTCCAGCGTTGCACCGCTGTTCCCGGAGGCCTGGATGCCCAGCTTGGTGAGGCCTTCGGTGGCCAGGTCCTTGACGTGGTTGGCCATGACGGCACCGAGGACGGACACGCCGATGGCGCCGCCGACGGAGCGGAAGAAGGCAACGGAGGCACTGGCGGAACCGATGTCTGAAGCCTGGACAGTGTTTTGTACGGCCAGGACCAGGTTCTGCATCAGCATGCCAAGGCCGATGCCGAAGATCGCGGTGTAAAGGCCGGTCAGCCAGAGTTCAGTGGTGTGGTCCATGGTCCCGGCGAGCGCCAGGCCGCCGATCAGCAGGACGGTGCCGCCGATCAGGAAGCGCTTCCACTTGCCGTAGCGGCTGATGAGCTGGCCGGATACCACCGAACCGACCAGGTTGCCGGCGATCATGGGGAGGGTCAGCAGGCCGGCTTCGGTGGGCGTGGCGCCGCGGGCCACCTGGTAGTACTGGCCCAGGAAGGTGGAGGACCCGAACATGGCGACGCCGACGGCTACGGAAGCGACGATGGCCAGGGCCGTGGTGCGCTCGGAGATGATCTTCAGCGGAATGATCGGCTGGGAGACCTTGGATTCAACCAGTACCAGCAGCGCGAGCAGGAGGACGCCGCCGCCCACCATCACTGCGGACTGCCAGGACCACCAGTCGTAGTAGTCGGCCTTACCGGCGAAGGAAACCCAGACCAGGAGCAGGCTCACGCCGCTGGTCAGCAGGACGGCGCCGACCCAGTCGATCTTGGCTGGCCGCTTGATGTGCGGCACCTTCAGCGTGACCTGGAGCAGGATCAGCGCCACGACGGCGAGCGGGACACAGACGAAGAACGTCCAGCGCCAGCCCAGGGCACTATCCACGATGAAGCCGCCCAGCAGAGGGCCGCCGGCGGTGCCCACTGCCATGACGGCACCCATGTAGCCGGAGTACTTGCCGCGTTCGCGGGGCGGGATGATGGAACCGATGATGGCCTGGGCCAGGGCGGTGAGGCCGCCCATCGCAACGCCCTGGATCACGCGGGCAGTCAGCAGGAACGGGATGTTCTCGGAGAAACCGGCCATGACGGAGCCGGCCACAAAGATCACGATGCTGAGCTGGACCAACAGCTTCTTATCGAAAAGGTCGGCGAGCTTGCCCCAGATGGGGGTGGTGGCTGCGTTCGCAAGCAGCGCCGCCGTGATGACCCAGGCGAAGTCCGTCTGGGTGCCCTTAAGCTCGGACATGATGGTGGGCAGGGCGTTCGCCACGATGGTGCTGCTGAGGATCGCGGTGAAGAAGGCAGCCAGCAGCCCGGTTAGGGCCTCCATGATCTGCCGGTGGTTCATCGGGGCGCCGGGTTCGTGGCGTTTGGACTGCCGCGATTCCTGCTTCCCGGCTCGACCGCGCTCGTGCGGCGCGGTGGCGGTGACGTTAGCCATTAAGGGACTCCTCCAAGGTTTTGACTTCATTGGTGGCGCCGGCCGCCGTTGCCCGGGCTGATTTCTTGAGTGATTCGATGAGCCTGCGGAGGGATTTCGCCGTGTCTCCGGCGTCCTCCTCGCTCCAGTCCAGCAGGTAGTCCTGCAGGACCGCGGTCCGGTGCTCCTCGATGTTCCGGAGTTTCTCGGCTCCAAGCGGCGTGAGGGCAACCAGCTGGGCCCGGCCGTCGTCGGGATCCTGCCGGCGGACCACCAGGCCATGCTCCTCCAGGTCTGCGATGTGGCGGCTGAGGACGGGCGCGCTGACTCCCAGCCGCTCAGCAAGCCGGGTGGCACGGGTTTCCCCCTCCCCCACGAATCGCAGCACCCCTTGAAGGGCCACTCCGGTGTCCTGCCCGCGCATGCTGGCGCTGGAGATGCACCGCACCGCGCGCTGGAGATCGAAGATTTGGTAGACAAGGTCCGCTGCTGTATCCGGTGCTACTGCCACTGCTTCGGCACTCCTTACTTGTTTGCCTGAAGCAACTATATCTTAACTTGGTTGCTTTGGGAAACTAAAGGAGGGGAAGCGGGAACGCCGAAGGGTCCCTGCTCCACAGTGGGAGCCGGGACCCTTCTTCGATATTGAGTTAAGGTCGTGCTTTATTCAGGCAGGTGCGTGGGCGCGAACATTTTCAGGAGCGTTTCCACCACGACGACGTTGGGCCCTTCCGCGGTGAATCCCGCCTTGAGCGCCTCCCCCACGTCCTCGGGCGCCACTTTTGTGGCCGGCACACCGAAGGCTTCGGCAAGCTTGACGAAGTCGGGCCGGGCCAGCTCGGTGGCAGTCGCCCTGCCGAAGGCGCCCACCATGTATTCGCGCAGGATGCCGTAGCCGCCGTCGTCCACAATGAGCCAGCTGACCGGCACGTTGTGCTGCCTGGCGGTGGCAAGTTCGGAGATGGAGTACATCGACGAGCCGTCGCCGGAGACGGCGAGCACCCGGCCGGACTTGCCCAGGGTTTCCAGACCTACTGCCGCGCCGATCGCTGCCGGGAAGCCGTAGCCGAGGCCGCCGGCACCCTGTGCCGAATGGAACTGCCCCTCGCGGGCGTCCCAGCAGCTCCAGCCCCAGTAGGCGGAGATTGTCATGTCCCAGAAGGTCTGCATGTCCGCCGGCACCGCTTCGCGGATATCTGCCATGAACTTCAGTTCTTTGGCCAGGTCCTGTGATTCCAGGCGTGCCCGGACCTTGGCCAGCGATTCCTGCACCAGGTGCTCCGGGGACACTCCGTGCCAGTTGGGCCCGGGATGTGAAGGCTCCAGGGCTTGGTCCAGGGCTGCCAGGGCCTGCCCGGCGTCGGCGCGGATGCCCAACCCGGGCCGGTTGGATTCCAGCACTCGGGGCTCGGCGTCAATCTGAATGATGCGCCCGCGCGGTTCGAAGGTGAAGTAGTTGGAGGTGACCTCGCCCAAGGATGAACCGATGACCACCAGGACGTCGGCATCCTCCAGCACATCGGTCATGTGGCGGTCCTCGATCCAGGACTGCAGCGACAGCTCGTGGCTCCACGGAAAGGCGCCATTGCCGCCCGGGGTGCAGATGACCGGGGCGCGAAGCTTCTCCGCGACGGACAGCAGGGACTTCTCCGCCCTGCCCCGGCGGGTTCCGCCGCCGGCGATGATCGCCGGCCGCTCGGCCGCCTGCAGCCATTTCGCCGCTTCGCGGACGAGCTCCACGCGCGGCGGGTTGTCCGCCGCTTCCGCGAGCGCATCCTCCACCGGCGGAACCATGATCGGATCGAGCAGGACATTCTGCGGAATTTCGATCCACACCGGCCCCTGGGGCGAGGAGATCGCTTCGGTCCAGGCGTCCTGGATGGCAGACGGAATGCCGGACGCATGCTGGATCAGCCGCTGGCTCTTGGTGACATTGGCGGCCGACGCTTTTTGGTCATCGAGCTGGTGCAGCATGCCCCTGCGCCGGGCACCGAGGCCATCCAGCGGGATCTGGCTGGCCACCACCACCATCGGCACGCCGGTGGCATAGGCTTCCTGCAGCCCGGCCAGGGACGTCAGGGCCCCGGGGCCGGTAGAGAGGAACAGGACGCCCACCTCTCCGGTGGCGCGTGAGTAGCCGTCCGCGGCGAAGGCGGAATTGTTCTCCACTCGAGACGAGACGAACTGCAGGTTTCCCCGGCCCATCGCGTCGAAAAGTCCCAGGGCGTGCTGCCCGGGAATGCCAAAGACGGTCTTGGCGCCCAGGGCTTCGAGGGTCTCGACGACGAGGTCCCCGCCGTTGCGGGCACCCGTTGCTTTTGTGGGGGCTGCGGTCCCGGGATCGAAATCGATCACCTTGGCTACTCCTTGCCGGCAGCCGCGAAGCCTGCCGGGCGGCGGGCCTCCTGGCCGAGGGCCTGGGCGGCGTAGCCGGTTTCGGCGCCGAAGCGGTCACCAGGAACGGCATTGTCCGCGATCAGGGTCACCAGTTCGTAGGCGACGTGGCTGGCAGCGACGCCGGTGATTTCAGCGTGGTCGTACGCGGGAGCCACCTCCACGACGTCGGCGCCCACCAGGTTCATGCCGCGGAAGCCCCGGATGATTTCGAGCAGTTCGCGGCTGGTAATGCCGCCAGCTTCCGGGGTGCCGGTACCGGGAGCGTGGGCCGGGTCCAGCACGTCGATGTCCACCGAGATGTACAGCGGCCGGTTGCCGATCCGGTCGCGGACCTTGGCCACGGTTTCCAGGACGCCCTGGTAGTAGACGTCCGCCGACGTGACGATGCCGAATCCAAAGCGGTGGTCGTCGTCGAGATCCTTTTTGCCGTACAGCGGGCCGCGGGTACCGATGTGGCTGATGGCTTCGGTATCGAGGATGCCTTCCTCGACGGCTCGACGGAACGGGGTGCCGTGGGTGTACTCGGCGCCGAAGTAGGTGTCCCAGGTGTCCAGGTGCGCGTCGAAGTGGAGCATGGCGACCGGTTCGCCGGCCCGCTCGGCGGCAGCCCGGAGGAGGGGCAAGGCGATGGTGTGGTCACCGCCGAGGGTCACCAGCTTGCTGCCCGCCGCCGTCAGGTCCAGGGCGTTCTGCTGGATGGTTTCGATGGCTTCGTTGATATTGAACGGGTTGACCGCCATGTCCCCGGCGTCGGCCACCTGGATGTTCTCGAACGGGCTCACATCCCAGGCAGGATTGTAGGGACGCAGCAGGCGGCTGGCTTCGCGGACGTGGTTTGCGCCAAAGCGGGCCCCCGGCCGGTAGGAAACGCCGGAGTCGAAGGGCACGCCCACCACGGTGACGTCAGCCTTATCCACCTGGTCAAGGCGCGGAAGGCGCGCGTAGGTGGCAGCCCCGGCGTAGCGGGGAATACGGGATGAATCGATGGGGCCAAGGTTGCCGTTGGCTTCGATGCGCAGCTCTTCCAATGGAGGCCTCTCCTTCGCGGAGTTGAGGGACTGATGTGACTGCCATCATACAGCTTGTTTTCATATGTGCACCACATGTTTACTAAAGATGCCCGTGCCCTGGCTAAGGGTCTTAAGTGTGTACGCTCTCGCCCAGTTACTCCCTCCGTCCGTTTCAACTGAGTCCCCGCCACCCGCGAAACGGCGCGGTCACGCTCCTCAACCCATCCAGTTCCGGGAAGAGTAACCGGGCAGGAAGGTACGGGCAAGGCGTACGGGATACCCACATAGGAGTAAAACCCCTGTCCGGGAGCTCGCAAAACCTCTGCAATGTGTTGATGGACATCTTGGAGTACCTCGTTCACGCCGGCGGAGCAGCCCGAACTGGCCGACTTCTCGCTGCGGGCTATTCACGAAGGGATATCGCCGGGCTGCTGGAGCTGGGGGTCAGGCAACCGCGGCGCGGGATCTTCCTTGCTCCGGGCTGCAACGAACAACTGGCTGCAGCCCTCCACCACAACGGCAGGCTGACGTGCGCCAGCGCGGCCGCTCACTACGGACTTTGGATCCGGAATCCGCCAGCCCAGCTGCACTTGGCCTGCAACCACGGTCACGGCGCAGGGTTCATTCGGCACCGCACCACACGCTTCCTCTCAGACCAGCTGCAGCCCTTCGCCGCAGTGGAGGACGTCGTACTGCACGGTCTGGGCTGCCTGCCGCCGCCCGCGTCCACCGCGCTTGCCACGTCGGCCATCCGGCTTCACGGTGTGCCGGTGAACCTCCTGAAGGACCAGCTCCGTGGAGACCGGTCAGCGCCGGCTCTGCGAACGCTTCGCGAGCTTGACCTGCGCGCCGAGTCGATTGTGGAGGTCGATGCGCAGCACCTGTTCCGGACCAACGGCATCGGCTTTGAACCGCAGGTGTTCCTGCCGGGCATCGGGCGGGTTGATTTCCTCCTGGACGGCTACCTCATCGTTGAGATTGACGGATTCGCGTTCCACTCGAAACGGGCTGACATGCTCAGGGACAGGGACCGGAACAACACATCAACCGTCAAGGGGTACGCCGTCCTTCGCTATATGCCCGAGCACATCTGGTTCAACCAGCAGCAAGTCTTGGCCGAAATCCGGGCGGCACTCGCTCTCAGAAGCGCCCCTGCCCAGCTGAAAGCGGACGCTCCTGCCCGGTTGCCTCGATTGGTCCGTGCGGGATAACGGCGGCGGCGCGCAGTTTCGGGCAGAGCGAACCAGGGTGGCCGCACGAACCGGGGAGGAACGCACAGCGGGGGCTACCGGCTGGCGGCGGGGACCAGGACCCAGAGAACCTCGACGGGTTTGTCTGTGGGGTTGACCCAGGTGTGCGGCTCGCGGCCAGGGAAGGTGACGGTGTCCCCGGCGCTGAGGTCGTACTGCTCATTGGTGAGGATCAGCCGGATATTGCCCTTGATCACATGGAGCACGTCAACGTCGCAGTCCACGGCGTAGAGCTCAGACTCGCCGCGGCCGCGCGGCTCGATGCAGGCCTGGATGATCTGGATCCGCCGCTCTGAACGGGCTGTGAGCAACCGCTCGACAATGCCCTGCCCGCCGAGGGAGATCCGCGGCCCGTCGTTACGCTTGGTGAGGTGGGTTTCCGGCGCGGCAAACAGGTCTCCGATGGAAATCGACAGGACCTGGCACAGCGTCACTAGCGACGCGACCGACGGCGACGTCAGGTCGCGTTCCACCCGGCTGAGGAAGCCCTTGGTGAGCCCTGTGGCATCAGCAACCTGCTCGATGGTTAGCCTCTGGGACTGCCGTGCGGCCCGGATCCTGGAACCGATGGCAACGGGCACGTTGCTTGGCTCAACTGGCAGTGCCTTCATCTGCGTACCTTTCATGGCCGGCAGCCCGGCCCCGACTCTGGAGCAATACTAATGGCCAGCCGCTTCTGTGACGCGTCCATGGCGGGCGTGGTTTCCGGCACCGGTTTCCCCTTGACTGTTACCACGGTCACAGCCTACTCTTTGGAAAACATCTGTTGCCTATCAGGCAATAATCGAGAACCCACTCTCACCCCACCCTGCGCAGCGGTTTCCGGATTCCCGTCATCCCGGATGCCACCCCGGCTGCCACACAGCTCCAAGGAGTCCAACGTGGATGCAAGTGTCATCAACATCGCCATTGTGGTGGTGTACCTTCTCGCAATGCTGGCCTTCGGCTGGTGGGGCAAGTCCCGCACCCGGAACAACAGTGACTTCCTGGTAGCCGGCCGCCGCCTCGGCCCCTTCCTCTACACCGGCACCATGGCCGCCGTCGTCCTCGGCGGAGCCTCCACCGTTGGCGGGGTTGGCCTCGGCTACAAGTTCGGCATCTCCGGCATGTGGCTGGTGGTGGCCATCGGCTCGGGCGTCCTGCTGCTGAGCCTGCTCTTCGCCGGAACCATCCAGAAGCTGAAGATCTATACCGTCTCGCAAATGCTCACCCTGCGTTACGGCAGCAGGGCCACGGAGGCGTCGGGGATTGTGATGCTCGCTTATACGCTCATGCTGTGCGCCACGTCCACCGGCGCGTACGCCACCATTTTCGTGGTGCTGTTCGGCTGGGACCGGGCGATCGCCATCGCAGTCGGCGGCGCAATCGTGCTGGTTTACTCAACCGTCGGCGGCATGTGGTCCATCACCCTGGCGGACCAGGTGCAGTTCGTCATCAAGACCGTGGGCATCTTCTTCCTGATGCTCCCCTTCACCCTGAACGCCGCGGGCGGCTTCGACGGCATCCGCAGCCGCGTGGATGAGAGCTTCTTCCAGATCGACGGGATCGGCCTGCAGACCATCATCACCTACTTCGTGGTGTACACCCTGGGCCTGCTTATCGGCCAGGACATCTGGCAGCGGGTCTTCACGGCCAAGACTCCCGCGGTGGCCCGGTGGGGCGGCGCCACTGCCGGCATCTACTGCATCCTCTACGGTGTTGCGGGCGCCCTGATCGGCATGGCCGCGAGCGTGGCCCTGTCCGATATCAAGATCGCCGCCAAGGACGACGTCTACGCCGAGGTGGCCCAGAACCTGCTGCCCCTGGGCATCGGCGGACTGGTGCTCGCGGCAGCAGTGGCCGCAATGATGTCCACCGCCTCGGGCGCGCTGATCGCCGCCGCAACGGTGGCCCGGGCCGACGTCCTGCCGTTCGTGGCCAGCTGGTTCGGCAAGGACATCAACACGGAGGACAGCGACAACCCCGAGCATGACGTCAAAGCCAACCGCATCTGGGTCCTGGTCCTGGGCATCATTGCCATTGTCATCGCCATCATCACCAAGGACGTGGTCGCGGCCCTGACCATCGCCTACGACATCCTGGTGGGCGGACTCCTCGTGGCCATCCTCGGCGGCCTGGTGTGGAAGCGCGGCACGGGCGCCGCGGCCGCAGCTTCCATGGCTGTAGGCTCCGTGGTGACGCTGGGCACCATGATCATCCTGGAAATCAACGCCAAAGCGCCCTTGGACGGCATCTACGCCAACGAGCCCATCTACTACGGCCTGCTCGCCTCGGCCGTGGTCTACGTGGCAGTTTCCCTGCTGACGAAGCCCACCGATCCCGAGGTAATGCGGAACTGGCAGCGCCGCGTCTCCGGTCAGGAAGCACCGGAGGCTTCCCCGGAAGCAGTCCCCGCCGCCTAGGGCAGCTTCAAGGAAACTCACGACGGCGGCACCTCCTTTCGCTTCCCAGCGAAGGAAGGTGCCGTCGTCGTCCGTCTGGCTCAGCGCGGTTCTACTCGGTGCCGTTCTGTTCAGGTTCGCGGACCTCGTCAGGGTCCAGCGGGACCACCCGGTCCTCGGCATCAATCACTACCGGGGGCGACTGGACCACAGGCTCTTCCGCGTCCAGGAATTCATCCTCGGTGTCCCAGTCCTCTTCGCTGACGGGTATGTCTTCGGCGTAATCGTAGGCAGGATCGGCCTCTACGGAATCAAGGTGGGGCATGTCCGGGTGCTGTCCGGTGGTGTTCATTGTGCAACCTCCGTTTGTTCGCCGGTGACGTGCTCTTTCCTGTGGGCGCTGGCGGGCGCCACACTTTCATCACAGCACTGCAGGATGCCCCGGTCAAGGGTGGGCGGCCAGCTGCAGCAGCCCCCAAAATCAGCTGGATTTTGAGGGTTACCGAAACTCAGGAGTAAGGGAAGCCAGCCGAAAAACCGCGGAATTCCGCGGTAAGCTGGCTTGGCAATGGGGCCGCATCATGCCCGTCCAGCCCAGGAGTTTTCGTGTCTCAGCACGCCCATCCCAGCCATCACCACACCCCAGCCCTGGATGAGGCCCAGCCCACGCCGTCGGATATCCGCCGCTGGCGCCAGTACCTGGCCGACGAACGAGCCGAGGCCGCTGTCTACAGGGACCTCGCGCAAAACCGGCAGGGCGAAGAGCGGGACATCCTGCTTGCACTCGCAGAAGCAGAGGGCCGGCACGAGGAACACTGGCTCCGCCTTCTCGGCGAGCACGCAGGCAAACCGCGTCCGGCCTCCCTCCGCAGCCAGCTGCTGGGTTTCCTGGCCCGGCACTTCGGTTCGGTCTTCGTCCTCGCCCTGGCCCAGCGCGCCGAAGGCCGCTCCCCCTACGCCAAGGACCCCAACGCCACCGAGGCGATGGCTGCGGACGAGCAGATTCACGAGGAAGTGGTCCGCGGGCTTGCCACGCGCGGCCGCAACCGCCTGGCAGGCACGTTCCGCGCCGCCGTCTTCGGCGCGAACGACGGCCTGGTCAGCAACCTCTCCCTGGTGATGGGTATGGCGGCGTCCGGTGTGGCCAGCAGCGTGGTGCTGCTCAGCGGCATTGCCGGGCTGCTGGCCGGGGCGATGTCCATGGGTGCCGGTGAGTTCATCTCCGTCCGCTCCCAGCGCGAGCTCCTCGCAGCCACCCGCCCCACCCAAGTCACCCTGGCTGCGGCCCCAAAGCTGGATCTCGAGCACAACGAACTGCTGCTCGTTTACCTGGCCAGGGGCATGTCCCAGGAAGCGGCGCAGCACCGGGTGGCCGAACGCATGGGACTGCTGTCCTGCGACTGCGACCCCAGCCTTTCCCTTCATCCGGAGCTCCCGGACGACGAGGACCAGCACGAGGCCGTGGGCACGGCCTGGGGCGCGGCCCTGTCCAGCTTCTGCTTCTTTGCCTCCGGCGCCATCGTGCCCATCCTGCCGTTCCTGTTCGGGCTGACCGGAGTACCCGCGCTCGTAGTGGCGGGCGTGCTCGTGGGCGTGGCCCTGCTGGCCACCGGCGGCATTGTCGGCCTGCTCTCCGGAACTTCACCCCTGACCCGCGGCCTGCGCCAGCTCGCGATCGGGCTGGGCGCCGCTGCGGTCACCTACCTGCTGGGGCTCGTCTTCGGCACTGTTGTTGGTTAGCACACCCGCTGGTCAGCACACCGGTTGGTTAACCCAGCGGCCTTTGGCAGTAGGCTCCATTGGTAGCAGGATTCACTGCCAGCAGTGGATCTGAGGGACAAAATGGGGGTGCAGTGATGGAGGGCGAGCCGCCGCGCCATGCCGGACGACGGGCAAGCACCGGAAGCACCCGGGGCGCCCTGGGGTTCGTGCTCACGGGGGCCGTCTTCTCGGCCGTGCTCTTCGGCGCCGCACTGGTGCTGGACAATCCCCGGTTCAGGGATCTCCTTGATATCCGCCTCGGCCCGGGCGGGCAACAGGAGGGGCCACCGGCACACTCAACCGGCGACGCTGTACCGCATGCACCGGCCGAGGCACGGACCGGAGCTCCACCGGTGGGATTCGAAGAAGCGGAAACGCCCTTGGGCGAGCCTGAGCCGCCGGCGGTAGGGAGCGACTCCTACAAGTTCCTCGCTGTCAACGGCGACGGCAGTCCCGTGGGCTACTCCCCCTGCCGGCCGCTGCACTATGTGGTCAACGATGACCTGGCCCCGGCCGGCGCGCAGCAACTGGTCTCCGATGCGATCACCACTATTTCGGCTGCCACCGGCATCCCCTTTGTGTACGACGGCACCACGAGGGAACAGCCTTCACCGCAGCGGCCCTCGTACCAGCCTGAAGCCTACGGCGAACGCTGGGCGCCGCTGCTCATCGCGTGGACAACCCCGGAGGTTGCACCGCAACTCAAGGGCAAGGTGATCGGCACCGGCGGCAGCACACATTACAGCTACGACGGCGGTCCCCAAACCTTTGTGTCCGGCGGCCTTGACCTGGACGCGCCGCAGATCGCCGATGAACTCATGAACCCCGACGGCCACCTCTACGCCACCGCGGTGATCCTGCACGAGCTCAGCCACGTGATGGGGCTGGACCACGTGGAGGATCCCACCCAGCTGATGTATCCGGAGATTGGCACTCCCGAGGGGCTGTCCGCCGGGGACCTCAACGGGCTGTACGAGCTGAGCAAGGCGCAGTGCCGCAAGGACCTGTAACCCGTTCCGGACCGGCTGCGTGCGGCCGGCCGGTGAGGTCAGCCGCGCAGGACTGCCGCTGCGTCCTCCACTGAGTCAACGAGGAAGATCCGGCCTTCCATGGACCGTCCCGCCGCCAGGCTGCGGAGCATGGGCCAGGCCGGGTATTGATGCTCCCAGTGATTCTTGCCCACCAGCACCATCGGGGTAACTTTCGCGTCCGCAGCATAGTAGTTCTCGCACGCATCCTGGAAGATCTCCTGGACGGTTCCGGCCGCCCCGGGCAGGAACACAATGCCGCCATGGCAGAGCTCCAGCAGGATGGCTTCCCGGATGGCGTTGGCGAAGTACTTGGCGATGTGCGTGGCGAAGTAGTTGGGCGGCTCGTGGCCGTAGAACCAGGTGGGGATCCCCAGCGACTGCGTTCCGCGGGGATAGCGTTCGACGACGGCAGCCGCGGCGCGCGCCCACGCGGACACCGAGGGACGAAAGCCCGGGACGGAGGCGAGCATCTCCAGCGCGCCCTGCAGCGCGCCGTCGTCGGCCTGGCTGAGGTAGGCGCCAAGGTTGGCAGCCTCCATGGCGCCGGGCCCGCCGCCTGTGGCCACCGCGTGGCCGTCCCGCGCCAGCAGCCTGCCCAGCAGTGCCGCCTGGGCGTAGTCGGCGCTCCCCCGCTGGGCGGCGTGCCCGCCCATCACGCCCACCATTTTCCTGCCCAGCCAGGCGTCCGAGCCGTGAAGCTCCTCCAAAGCATCGCCGATGGCGTGGTCGTGAAGCGCCGAGGCCAGGGTGGCGTCCAGCCGGTGCCGCAGCCCGGGCTGGATGCTCCACTGGTAGATCCGCGCGTCCGGCAGTTCCTCATACGGCGAGTCCGCGAGTCCCGCATACAGTTCCTGGGGCGAGTACAGCCCGGCCCGGTAGGGGTTGAAGGGCACGCCCTCGAGGCGCGGAAAAATGAGTGCGCCCCGGCGGCGGAGCGCGTCCTCCATCCCTTCGTCAAAAGTGCAGCCCAGGAAGATGGCACCCTCAACGCGGATTTGGCTCAGCGCGGCAGACCGCCCGCGGAGGTCAAGGGACTGGGCATGCCAGCCGTCCATCTGCTCGGCTCCGGCGCTGACCAGCCGGTCGAAGCTGGCCAGGTCCTCCACATCGAGGATGCGCGGGCCGGGCCCCAGTTTTCCGGAGAGATTCACGGCCGCGCCTTCATGGTGCTCATCCACCCAGCGTAGGGGAACCAAGCAGCGCGGGGTCAGACACGGCCCATCCGGAGTCCCGGACAGGGCCGTGTCTGACCCCGCGCTGCTGAGGGAAACGCTGGCTAGGCCGGCAGCCGGGCGGGGACTTCACCGCCACGGAAGTGCGCCTCAAGCTGTTCCAGCGACCGGCCCTTAGTTTCCGGTACGCACTTGATGACGAAGGCCAGGGACCCAACGTTGACCAGGACGAACAGTCCGAACGTACCGGTGGACCCCAGTGCCTCGACCACGATCGGGAACAGGAAGGAAATGGCGGCGTTGACCGTCCAGAGTGCGAACACTGCGATTCCCATGGCGAAACCGCGAATGGACAGCGGGAACATCTCCGAAAGGAGCAGCCAGACGCAGGTGCCGATAAAGCACTGGACGAAGGCGACGAAGAGCATCATGGCGGCGAGGATCGTGTAACTGGCCAGGTCGGACTGGGGCAGCAGGAAGACAACTGCCAGCAGGGCCTGCGAGCCGACCACGCCGGAGAAACCGATGATCAGCATCTTGCGGCGGCCGATGAAGCCCAGCAGCCAGATGCCGAGGATGGTCATCATCACTGAGGTGACGCCCACGCCGATGGTGGCAACCAGCGAGGCGCTCACTCCCAGCCCGCTCTTTTCGAGGATGGTGGGCGCGTAGTAGTTCACGGTGTTGATGCCTGTTGCCTGCTGTACGGTGGCAAGGCCGATGCCAATCCAGAGGAGCCGGCGCATCCACGGGTTGTCGCGGAGATCCCGCCAGGCGTGGCCGCGTTCCTCCTTGGCCGTCACGGCAGCTTGGGCGATTTCTTCGAATTCAGTGGCTGCCTCTTCGGGACTGCGGCTCAGGTTCAGGACGCGGCGGGTGTCATCCAGCCGGCCCCGGACGGCGTACCAGCGCGGAGACTCCGGCAGCAGCAACATGCCGGCGAGCAACGCGAGGGCAGGAAGCGAAGCGATTGCCAGCATGGTGCGCCAGACCTCGGTGTCGTGGATCAGGGCGTCCAGCAGGGCATTAATGGCGAAGGCCAGCATCTGGCCGGTAACGATCATGAGCTCGTTGATGGTCACCATGCGGCCCCGGAGATGGGCCGGCGCCATCTCCGCCAGATACAGCGGGCAGGTGACGGCGGCAGCGCCAACGCCCAGGCCCAGTAGAATCCGCGCGCCGATCATGAAGGAAACGTTGGGGGCAATGGCGCAGCCAATGGCGCCGAAGAGGAACAGCAGCGAGCAGACCAGCAGGGAGCCGCGGCGTCCCAGCTTGTCCGCCATGCGGCCGCCCGTCAGCGCGCCCATTGCGGCACCGGGAAACAGCAGTGCGCTGACTACTGTTGCTTCCTCGACGGCGTTCATGTTCAGGGAATCGTTCATGTACAGCAGGGCGCCGGAAATCACGCCGGTGTCGTACCCGAAGAGCAGGCCGCCCAAGGTGGAGATGACGGTCAGCCGGGCAAGGTAGCCGCGGCGTTGGCTCCCGGCGGCGCTCGGGGATGGTTTTTGCAACAGCATTGTTGCCTCTCAGATTCGTTGGGACCGGAATGACCCGATCAGAATGTGATGCGTGCCACTGACTTTAGAGCGCTCTAATCCTCGTCGTCAAGCAAAAGTCTTAATGTCAGCACATTAAATTCGCCAGCCCTGCCCACCCGAGGCCGAAGAAGGAACCTTGACCTACCCTGCCCGCCTGCTACGATCGATACGAAGGTATGTCCTATCAAGAGAACATATAGTGGCAAAGCTGCTGTTCGTGCCTCACGAGGCGGGCCGAAGCTGCAGCCTGGAACAGGAACGAAACGTGGCGAACAACCTGGGTCTCAGCATTGACCGATCCTCCCCGGTTCCCCTCTACCACCAGGTGGTGCAGGGTATCGAAGCGGCGATCCACAGCGGAGTGCTGGAACCGGGCAGCCGGCTGGACAACGAGATCGACCTCGCCGCCCAGCTGAACCTGTCCCGCCCCACCATGCGCAAGGCCATGGACGAGCTGGTCCGGTCGGGACTGCTTGTCCGCAAACGCGGGGTGGGCACGCAGGTGGTCTCCAGCCAGGTGCGCCGCCCGCTGGAGCTTTCCAGCCTCTATGACGACCTCACCAATAACGGCAAAAAGCCCACCACGGACGTTTTGAGCTTCGCCCATGTGGAGGCGGACGAGGCAACCCTGGCCACCCTTCAATTACCGGCCGGATCGAAGGTTTACCACTTCACGCGGCTGCGGAAGGTGGGCGGCAAGCCGCTGGCACTCATGGAGAACTGGGTGCGTGATGACATCGCGGCCATGGATGAAGCCATGCTGGCCGCCGAAGGCCTGTATTCGATCCTGCGGCGCGGTGGCGTCAACTTCCGGCTCGCTACCCAGCGCATCGGTGCCATGACGGCCAACGAATACCAGGCGTCCATGCTGGACGCCGGCGAAGGGTCTGCCCTGGTCACCATGGAGCGTACGGCCGTGGACGATACCGGCCGGCGCGTGGAAACGGGCCACCACGTCTACCGTGCGGACTCCTACAGCTTTGAAATGACACTCGTACAGCGCTAACGCAAGGAGCGAAAGCTTATGACCAACTGGGTCTACCCGCTGGGAACCGCCACCGACGGCAAATGGGACGTCTCGATCGGAACCTCCGATTCCTCCCTCACCGTGGAGGGGTGGGTACACACCGGACTGAAGGTGGCCACGCTCGCCGCAGGGGCCGACGTCGTCCTTCCCGCCGCCGATGAGGAACGCATCGTGGTGCCGCTCAACGGATCCTTCACCGTGACGGTGGACGGAACCGGCTACCCACTGAAGGGCCGCGCCTCGGTGTTCCAAGGCCCCAGCGACGTCCTCTACTCGGGAACCGGCCGTGCCGTAACCATCAGCTCTGCCGACGGCGGCCGGGTTGCTGTTGCCACGGCCCCCGCCAATGCCTCCTACCCGACCCGCCTGGTAACCGCCGCCGAGACGCCCGTGGAGCTGCGCGGAGCGGGGAACTGCTCCCGCCAGGTCCACAACTTCGGCACTCCCGCCGCGCTGGAAGCCGACCGGTTCATCGTCTGCGAAGTCCTCACCCCCGCCGGCAACTGGTCCTCCTACCCCCCGCACAAACACGACGAAGAGAAAGACGGCGAGACCCACCTCGAGGAGATCTACTACTTCGAAACCCAGGTGGGATCCGGCTCCCCCGCCCCAGCCGACGCCGACGCCATCGGCTACCAGCGCGTCTACGCCTCCGACGAGCGCCCGATCGACGTGTCCGCCGAGGTCCGCACCGGCGACGTCGTCCTGGTTCCCTACGGCTGGCACGGCCCCGCCATGGCTGCCCCGGGCTACGACCTTTACTACCTCAACGTAATGGCCGGCCCTGGCCCCGTCCGCGAATGGCTCATCAGCGATGACCCCCACCACGGCTGGGTGCGTCAGAGCTGGGACGGCCAGGACATCGATCCAAGGCTGCCGTTCCGGGCGTAACCCCGCTTCCGCCGATGGCATAGTGGACTCCTGTGAAGCAGAGTCCCGTCGCCAACCGTTCCGTCACCATGGAGGACGTAGCCCGTGAAGCAGGCGTAAGCCGGGCACTTGTGTCGCTGGTCATGCGCGAGTCGCCCAAGGTTTCGCCCGCCAAGCGCGCGGCCGTCCTGGAAGCCGCCGCCGCGCTGGGCTATTCGCCCAACCGGTTGGCCAGCCGCCTGGCCAGCCACCACACCAAGACGCTGGGCGTTCTCTTCCTTGACCTGCACAACTCCGTCTTCGCCGACATTTATGACGGCATCACCGAAGGACTGGCGGGCAGCGGCAACCAGCTGATGGTCGCGGTCGGCTCCGCTGATCCTGGGACGGAACTTGAAGCGGTCCGGTCCTTCGTGGACCTGCGGGCCGACGGTGTGCTGCTGGCGGGCTACACCGGCACGTCCGGTGAATTGGCGGCTGCCCTGCGGGGGACGCCCGCGGTCGTCATCACCCGGGAGTTAGAAGCCGATGGCGTCGATTCCGTCCTCACCGACGACTTCCAGTCCGGAGTACTGGCCGTGCAGCACCTCCACGAATTGGGGCACCGGCGCATCGCCCACGTGGACATCTCCGACTGGCTCCCCTACACAGCCCGAAGGGAAGGCTACCTTCACGCTATGGAGCAGTTCGGCCTGGAGCCGATGCTGGTCCACAGTGACATGACCGAGCGCGGCGGACGGCAGGTGATGGAGAATTTCCTGGCCAGCGGCAGTGCGCTCCCCACAGCAATCTTCACCCACAATGACCTCACCGCAATTGGTGTCATGGAGGCGTTGCACGCCCACGGAGTGGCCGTTCCGGACGACGTGGCCGTTGTCGGCTGCGACAACATCGAGGTGGCGGCTTCACCGCTGATCGGGCTTACCTCCATCGATCAACATGCCGGGGAACTCGGCCGCGCGGCCGCAGAAGTCATTCTGGCCCGGATTGCCAACCCTGGCGGGGCCGCCATAACCCGCAAGCTCCCACCGGCCCTGATGGTCCGCAAGTCGACGGCCACGGACAAAAAGCAATAACTGGACCTGATAACCGCCGCCGCCCATTGACACCTGGAATTAGAGCGCTCTAATCTGAGGTACCACCCTCCCGCACTCCAGAAAGCCCAGCCACCCCCATGCCTGAAAACAACATCAAACTAGGCGTCTACACCGCCGTCCTGCACCAGTACGAGCTGCCTGAGGCCCTCAAGACCATCAAGGATCTCGGGCTCGACGGCGCGGAGATCAATGCCGGCGGCTTCATCGGCACCCCACATCTGCCTGTCGCCGACATCCTGACTTCGGATGCCGCCGTCGAGGACTCCCTGGGGGCCTTCGCCGATGCGGGCATTACCCTCACCGGGCTGAACGTCAATGGCAACCCGCTCCATCCGGACGCTGAGGTCCGCGAAAAGCACAGCGCAGACCTGCAACGATCCATCGAAGTCGCTGCCCGCCTCGGCGTGAAGCGAATCGTTGCCATGTCAGGCCTCCCGGGCGGTCACCTTGGCGCAACCGCCCCGAACTGGGCCGTGAATCCTTGGGACAGCGCCTACTTGGACATCCTGGACTACCAGTGGGACATCGCCGTTGAGTACTGGAAGGACATCAACGCACGCGCTGCAAGCCATGACGTCAAGATGGCCATTGAGATGCATCCCCAGAACCTTGTCTTCAATCCGGCCACGATGATCCGCCTCGTTGAGCGAACCGGAGCCACCCACGTCGGTGCTGAAATGGACCCAAGCCACCTGTTCTGGCAGGGCATCGATCCGGTTGCCGCCATCAAGCACCTGGGCCCCCTCGTTTACCATGCGGCCGCCAAGGACACCCGGATCAATGAGGCCTGCAAGATTAACGGCGTCCTGGACGACCGCTTCCGCCGGCTGACGCCCGGCGAGGAGCGCCTCAATATCGGCGGCCGCTACTTCGTCAATGAGTGGCCAAAGAACTCCAGCTGGGATTTCGTGGCTGTCGGGCGCGGACACGACGTCGAATTCTGGCGGAATTTCCTGGCCGCCCTCGCAGCCGTAGACCCGGGTATGGCGGTAAATATCGAACACGAAGATATGGAACTGGGCCGCCTTGAGGGTCTCCAGGTCGCCGCCGCAACCCTCAAGGCAGCACTCTAGAGGGGCGCGTGGAGAGCCTCCGGCGCTACGGGTTTGCCAGGGAACCTGCAGCGCCGACTGGCCGGCCAGCTATCACGCCTGACCGCCGCGCCTTTGCCGCTGCCAATGCCATAGCCACGCGGCCCAGGAGGGTGATGCCCGCACCCGCCCAGATTGGTGAGGTGTAGCTGAGGCGAGCGGTAATGGTGACGCCGCCCAGCCAGGCACCCAGGGCGTTGCCTACATTGAAAGCACCGATGCTGGCACCGGACGCCAGTGTGGGCGCGCTGCTGGCGTATTCCATGACCCGCATCAGGAGGCCGGGTACCGCCGCGGAACCTACACCGGGTTGACCGCCAGCGGAAGCAGGCTACTGGAGGAAGCCCGGCCGGTTCACGACGCAACCTTGGAAGGCGCCCTGGGCGAGGCTCTTGACATCCCTGAGCTGGCACCGCTCGTCGATGCCCTGCCGCAGCTGCACGCAAGCGCCTAGTGCTCTTGGTACAGATAATGCCCCTTGAGACGCTCAAGGGGCATTATCTGTACAAGAAAATTGCGGGGCCCGCCCCGCTACTGGCTTGTGCTTTCGGCCGGTTCGGATTTTTCTCCCGCCACGTTCTTGAAGTAGTGCTCGAGGTCCTCCAGGCTCTTGTCCTTGGTTTCCGGAACATACTTAGCGGCGAAGGCAATGGCTCCAAGCCCGAGCACGGCAAAAACGAAGAACGTGTTGGAGAGCCCGATGGCCGCCAGCAGTTGCGGGAAGCCAAAGCCCACCAGGAAGTTCACGATCCACAGCAGGAAAGCGGAAGCACCCATACCCAGGCCGCGCATCTTCAACGGGAAGATTTCCGAGAGCATCAGCCATGTCACGGGCGAGATCGCGCCCTGCTGGAAGGCCAGGAAAGTCACCGTCAATGACAGGATAACGAAGCCGCGGGTGGATCCCTCCGGCAGGATCAGTGAGAACAGGCCAATCAGCAGCAGCGCCGTCGTGGTACCTGCCTGCCCGGTAATCAGCATCCTGCGGCGCCCCACCTTGCCCAACAGCCAGATGCCCACAAACGTGGCCAGTACGGAGATGGCACCGTTGGCGATGTTGGCGGTCAGGGCTGCCTCCCGGCCAAAGCCGGACTGGGCCAGGATCTGGGTTCCGTAATACATGATGGAGTTCACGCCCGTGATCTGCTGGATCACCGCCAGGCCCAGGCCCACGAAGAAGATCCGGCGGAGCCACGGAATGCCCAGGTCTTTCCACGAGCCCATCTTGGACTTGTAGTCCTCAACGGCCATCGCCTTGACCTCTTCGAACTCGGCGCGCGCCTCCTCCTGCGACCGGATCCGCTGCAGCACACTGAGCGTTTCGCCGAAGCTGCCGATAGAAGCGAGCCAGCGGGGGCTTTCCGGCATGAAGTTCATCCCGATCCACAGCGCGATGGCCGGCAGTGTGGCGATCACCAGCATCCAGCGCCAAATGCCGTGGGACTCCCCGAACGAGTTGCCGAGGTAGGCGTTGAAGATGAAGGCCAGCAACTGCCCGGTGACGATCATGAGTTCGTTCTGGGTGACGATCCGCCCGCGCCGCGCGCTCGGCGACACCTCCGCGAGGTACACGGGAACAGTCACGGACGCACCACCGACGGCGAGTCCCAGCACGAAACGGGCCGCGATCATTACCTCGGTACTCGGTGCGAAGGTGCAGGCCAGCGTGCCCGCCAGGAAGACGACTGCGAGGACCATGATCATCTTGCGACGGCCGTTGCGGTCCGCCAGGCGGCCGCCGAACAGCGCGCCGAAGGCGGCGCCGAACAGGAGCGAGGACGTGACCAGGCCCTCGGTCAGCGGTGTCAGACCCAGGTCCTCCTGCATGTACGGCAAGGCGCCGTTGATCACGCCGGTGTCGTAGCCGAAGAGCAGGCCGCCGAACGTGGAGATAATGGTGGCGGTGCGCAGGGCCCGCCGATGGTTGGCGGCTGGCCTGGCGGTTGGTTCAGCGGAAGCCGGCGAACTCATACGCTCACCTTTTGGACGTACTGCTTCATCGTCTCCAACTGGTAGCGGGAGACGTCTTCGGCGTTATCGTCCTCGGCAAACACGCTGGACACCATCACGGTGTCGTCCCGGTCCAGGAAGCCGATCTCCTTCAGGCCGCCGAAGAACTCATCCCAGTTGACGTCGCCGTCGCCGATTTTCAGGTGCTGGTGGACCCGGACCGGGTTCCCCGGGGGGTTGGTGATGTAGCGGAGCCCGTGCGAGGCGTGGTGGTCCATGGTGTCCGCAACGTGGACCAGGCGCAGCCTGTCCCCCGCCGCCCGCATGATCTCCAGCGCCGGATCCTTCATGTGGAAGCTATGCGAGGCCACATACACCATGCCCACGTTCTTCGAATTCAGGCCACGGATGACGCGGATCGCGGCCAGCCCTTCCTCCACGAAGTCGTCCGGGTGCGGGTCAATCAACAGGTCGATGCCCTCCCGTTCGATGATGGGAAGCAGTTCCTCCATGGAGCGGTAGAAGGCCCGCTCGGACTCCTCCGCCTTCTCCGGCCGGCCGGAGAATTCAGTGTTCATGGTCCCGACTCCGAGGTCCACGGTGATCTGGATGGCGCGCTTCCAGTAGCGGACCGCCGCCTCGCGCGCGTCCTCGTCCGGACCGGACCAGCGGAGCACCGGAAGCACGGACGCGATTTCAATGCCGGCGTCCTTGCAGGCCTTGCTGAGCTGGCCCACCAGTTCGTCGTCCGCTTTGGGGTGGTTGTAGAAGGGAATAAAGTCCGCGTGCGGGGTCATCTGCATGTACTTGTAGCCGAGGTCCGCCGCCACCCTGGGGAACTCCAGCAGGCTGTGCGAGTGGTGGAACGGGGTGGGGTCAAGGGCGATTTTCACGAAAAACACTCCATTGTGGATCAGTTATGGACGGAGCCGGGGAAGGGGACGGAAAGCCCGTCCCCTTCCTAAGGTCCTACTTGTAGAGGTCCGGCTTGGCGGCCAGCTTCACGGCCACCTTTTCGCCGTTCTTCTGCGCCTCAACGCCGGCTTCGCAGCAGGCAGCGGTGGCGTAACCGTCCCAAGCGGTGGGGCCGCCGATTTCGCCACTAAGCGCCGCGTCCACCCAGGACTGGATTTCGACGTCGTACGCCGCACCGAAGCGCTCCTCGAATCCCGGAGTGACGTTCCCGCCCCAGCGGCCGGCGCTGCGGGTGTAAGGGCCTTTGTCGCCCCCAATGCTGACAACACCTTCTTCGAACGACGCCTGGGTTCCAACCTCGTAGCCATACTTGGCGTTGACGTAGATTTCGACGTCGGCCAGTACACCGGATTCGGTCTCCAGCAGGACGTGCTGGGGATCGTGCTGTCCGTTCGGGGCGTTTTTGGTGGCCTTGCCCAGGCGGACCTGGATGCTGGTGATTTCCTCGCCCGTGAAGAACCGGATGGCGTCGAATTCGTGCACCACGGAGTCATTGATCAGCATCTCGTTGGTGAAGCCCTCGGGTGTGCTGGGGTTACGGTGCTGGTGGTGCAGCATCAGCAGTTCGCCAAGTTCGTTGTTCCGGATGACCGAGCCAAGCGCGGCGTATTCGGCATCGAAGCGGCGCATGAAGCCCACCTGGATCCGCTTGTGGCCCAGCGCCACCTCGGCTTCGACGACCTTCCAGGAGGATTCGGCGTCGGGGGTGAGGGGCTTTTCGCAAAGGATCGGGATGTCCTTGGCGATCGCCTTGAGCAGGATGTCCTCGTGCAGGAAGCCAGGCGTGGCGATGAGGACGGCGTTGACGTCGCCGTTGTTGAGGGCTTCCTCGGCATCGGCAAGGGCCACGGCGCCGGGGATTCCTTCGATGGCGGCCTGGGCACGGGCCAGGTCGACGTCCACGACGGCGGCAACTTCGGCTCCATGGATGCGGGTGTTCAGGCGCTTAATGTGATCGGCACCCATGCGGCCGGCGCCGATGACGGCGACGCGGAGGTTTTCAGTCATTGTTCTGTCCTCTAGGTATCTGGATGAGAGCGGGTGGTTGTCTGTCTGTGCTCGTCCGTCAACTGACGGCGGTGCGGGAGCCGCAGGACAGCAGGTAGTTGCGGGTGCGCTTGGCGATGGGCATGGGCACATCGAAGGCCACCGGGTACATGTCCTGCTCCACGATTCCGAAGATGGGGCGGTTCAGGGCCTCAACAGCTTCGATGACGGCGCGCAGGTCCGGCAGGCCGTTCGGCGGCTCGGTCATGACGCCGGCGAGGTTGGCGGCGGCCCACGTCATGTTTTCCTCGTTGACCTTCTTGAGGATCTCCGGGTTGATCTGCTTCAGGTGCAGGTAGCCGATCCGGTCGGGGTAGTTCTTGATGAGTTCGAGGCTGGAGGCACCGCAGTATTCCGCGTGGCCGGTGTCCAGGCAGAGGTTCAGGTACTGCGGGTCGCTGGCGCCCAGCAATGTTTCGATGTCCTCCTGTGCGCCCACGTGGGAGTCGGCATGAGAGTGGAACTGCTGCTTCAGGCCGAAGTCCTCCAGCAGGGTTTTGCCCAGGCGGTTGTGCCCGGCGAACAGGTCGCTCCAAGCCTTGTCGCTCAGTGTGCCGCTTTCCACTGCTTCGCCGGTGACGTCGTCCCTCCACATCGCCGGGATGACCACGATGTGCTCGCCGCCCATGGCCGCGGTGAGTTCGGCAACCCTGCGGGCCGGTTCCCAGGCGGTCTCCCACTGGTCCAAGCCGCGGTGGAAAGCTGTGAACACAGTGCCGGCGGTGACCTTGAGGTCGCGTTGGTTCAGTTCATCGGCAAGCCGGGCGGGATCGTTGGGCAGGTAGCCATAGGGGCCAAGTTCAATCCACTTGTAGCCGGACTCGGCCACTTCGTCGAGGAAACGTTCCCACGGGGTCTGCTTCGGATCGTCCGCGAACCAGACGCCCCAGGAATCCGGTGCCGTGCCGATAATCAGCTTGTTCTCAGTCATGACTGCATTGTCTTTCTTCTGGACCCGGTTAGTTGGACGGGAAGTTGTAGGAGGCGCCGGAGGCGTGGTGGGTTTCGGGCCAGCGGGAGGTGATGACTTTGCCGCGGGTGTAGAAGGAGACGCCTTCGGGGCCGTAGATGTGCTTGTCGCCGAAGAGGGAAGCTTTCCAGCCGCCGAAGGAGTGGTAGGCCACCGGGACCGGGAGCGGCACGTTCACACCAATCATGCCCACGGTGACGGAGCGCTGGAACTTGCGGGCTGCGGCGCCGGAGGAGGTGAAGATGGCGGTGCCGTTGCCGTAGGGGTTGGCGTTGATTAGGGCAATCCCGTCTTCGAGGGTGTCGACGCGGACCACGACGAGGACGGGTCCGAAGATTTCCTCGGTGTAGGCGGTCATTTCCGTCTTGACGTGGTCGATGACGGTGGGGCCTACCCAGAAGCCGTCTTCGTGGCCGGGGACCACGAGGTCGCGGCCGTCCACCACCATGGCCGCGCCGGCGGCTTCGGCTTCGGTGACAATCTTGACGATGCGTTCCTTCGAGGCCGGGGTGATAACCGGCCCCATTTCGGCGTCGGGCGCGGTCCCGTTGTTGACCTTCACGGCCAGGGCGCGCTCTTCGACCTTTTTGACGATGAGGTCGGCGGCGTCGCCGACGGCGACGGCAACGGAGATGGCCATGCAGCGCTCTCCGGCGGAGCCGAAGGCTGCGGCGGCGAGGTGGTCGGCGGTGTTGTCCAGGTCGGCGTCGGGCATGATGATGGCGTGGTTCTTCGCCCCGCCCAGGGCCTGGACGCGCTTGCCGTGCTTCGTGGCCGTTTCGTGGACGTACTGGGCGATCGGGGTGGAGCCGACGAAGGAGATGCCGTCCACGTCCGGGTGGGTCAGCAGGCCGTCCACGGTCTCCTTATCGCCGTGCAGGACCTGGAACACGCCGTCCGGCAGGCCGGCCTGCTTCCACAGCTTCGCCAGCAGCATGGACGCCGACGGGTCCCGCTCGGAGGGCTTGAGGATGAAGGCGTTGCCGGTGGCGATGGCCATCGGCGCCATCCACAAAGGGACCATCACGGGGAAGTTGAACGGGGTGATGCCCGCGACAACGCCGAGCGGTTCGCGGAAGGAGAAAACATCGATGCCGGTGGAAACCTGGTCCGAGTAGTCGCCCTTGACCAGGGTGGGGATGCCGCAGGCGTACTCGATAACCTCCAGGCCGCGGCCGATCTCACCCTTGGCGTCGGAAAGGACCTTGCCGTGCTCTGCGGTGATCAGGGCGGCGAGGTCGTCCACGTGGGCGGCGACGAGTTCGCGGAATTTGAAGAGCACGGCGGTGCGCTTGGCCAGGGAGATGTCGCCCCAGGTGTCGGCGGCCTTGCGGGCGGCGGCGACAGTGGCGTCAAGGTCCGTGCGGTTCGCTAAGCGCAGTTCTGCCGAGACCTTACCGGTAGCCGGGTTATAGACGGACGTGGTGCGGTCACCTTCGCCGGCGGTTTCGGCGCCGTTGATGAAGTGGTTGATGACAGTGGTGTCAGTGGTGGTGGCAGTCATGGGGACTCTTCCTTGAGTAGTGAAAAGAGAGTGGGGGGTGGAGTGCTGTCAGCCGAGCAGTTTGCGCTGGCGGTTCTTGTGGTCGGTGTAGGTCTGGAAGGCCTGCTTCGTGGAGTCCAGCCCGGAGACCTGGGAGACGGGAACGTCCCACCATGACTCGGAGGAGGGGGCGTCCAGGAGGGGGTCGGATTCGACGTGGATCAGGATGGGTCCGCCGCGTTCGGGTGCGGCCTTCGCGTCACGGATGGCCTGTTCGAGTTCGGCGATGACCTTCTCCCCCGGCTCGATCCGGATGACCTTCACGCCCAGGGACTCGGCGTTCAGGGCCAGGTCCACGGGCAGGGTCTCGCCTTCATCGAAGCTGTGCTGTTCCTCATTCAGCGCCCGGTACTGGGTGCCGAACCGCTGTGAGCCGAGGGACTCGGAGAGCGAACCGATGGAGGCGTAGCCGTGGTTCTGGATCAGGACCACGATCAGCTTGATGCGTTCGGCGACGGCGGTGACCAGTTCGGTGTGCATCATCAGGTAGGAACCGTCCCCCACCATCACGACGACGTCCCGCACCTCCGTCTGTCCGCTTGCGGCTTCGGCCAGGGCGGCGCGCTTGACGCCCAGGCCGCCGGGGATTTCGTAGCCCATGCAGGAGTACGCGTATTCGACGTGGTAGCCGAACGGGTCGCGGACGCGCCACATCTTGTGCAGGTCACCAGGCAGGGACCCGGCGGCGCAGATCACCACGTCGCGGGCTTCCATGGCCCGGGACGTGGCGCCAATGATCTCGTTCTGCGCCGGCAGCGGCGTGAAGCGGGTGTCGAACGCCTCGTCGACAGTGGCGTCCCAGCGCTTTTTCTCAGCCGCGATCTTCTGCTCGAGGTCCGCACCGACGCGGTAGCCGCCCAGCGCCTGGTTGAGCTTCACCAGTGCCTTGCGGGCATCGGCGACGATGGGCAGGGCTGTGCCGTGCTTGTACGCGTCGATCGGGGCGACGTTGATGTTGATGAAGCGCACGTCCGGATTCTGGAACGCCGTGCGGGACGCGGTGGTGAAGTCCTCGTAGCGGGTGCCGATACCGATGATCAGGTCCGCCTCCGCCGCAATGGCGTTCGCCGCCGTCGTGCCGGTCGAGCCAATGGCTCCAAGGGAGAACTGGTGGTCCCACGGCAGGACGCCGACGCCCGCCTGGGTGTTGCCCACCGGGATCCCGGTCAGCTCCGCGAATTTGGCGAGTTCGGCGTTGGCGTAGGCGTAGAGCACGCCGCCGCCGGCGATGATCAGCGGCCGCTTGGCGGCCCGGATGGCGTCGGCAGCCCGGGCGATGTCGTCGTCGTCCGCGTCCGGACGGCGGATCCGCCACTCACGCTCAGCCAGGAACTCCTCAGGAACGTCGAAGGCCTCGGCCTGGACGTCCTGCGGCAGCGAGATGGTTACGGCGCCGGTCTCGGCCGGGTCGGTCAGGACGCGCAGGCCGTGGTGGAACGCGGAAAACAGCTGCTCCGGCCGGGTGACCCGGTCGAAAAACTTGGACAGCGGCCGGAACGCGTCATTGACAGTGAGGTCGTAGGCGTAGGGCTGTTCCAGCTGCTGCAGGACCGGGTCCGCGGCGCGGGTGGCAAACGTGTCACTGGGCAGCAGCAGCACCGGCAGGCGGTTCGTGGTGGCCAGCGCCGCGCCGGTCAGCAGGTTGGAGGAGCCGGGGCCGATCGAGGTGCTGATGGCGAAGGTTTGGCGGCGCCGGGTGTGCCGGGCGTACCCCACGGCCTGATGGACCTGGGCCTGTTCGTTCCGGCCCTGGTAGTACGGCATGATGGCCGGGTCCAGCTGCTGGTACTGCTTCAGGGCCTGGCCCACCCCGGCCACATTCCCGTGCCCGAAAATCCCGAACGTGCCCGGGATCAGCCGCTCACGGTACTGGACACCACCGATCGAATCAACGGTGTACTGGCGGGAGAGGTACTCGACGACGGCCTGGGCCACCGTCATTCTGCGCGTTCCTGTTGTGGTTCCCATGGGAGGCTACTCCGATACTTCTGCGGTGTGGTTGAGAAGGGAAGCGGCCATGGCGACGGCGCCTGCCACATCCCCGTCAGCTGGGTACAAAAGCGTCCGGCCCACGGTGAGGCCTTGAACACCAGGCAAGGCGAGGGCGGCTTTCCAGGTGGCGAAGACTTCATCCTGGGACCCGTCCGGGTCCCCGCCCAGCAGAACCGTGGGCATGGTGGTCGCGGCCATGACGCGTTCCATGTCCGCCACGACAGGGAGCTTCATCCATGTGTAGGCGCTGGTGGAGCCCAGTCCTTCGGCGATCGCAACGGACTTGATCACCGCGTTGGTGGACAGGTCGTTCCGGACCCGGCCGTTCTCGCGGAGGGACAGGAACGGTTCCACCATCGCGATCAGCTTACGCTCGGCCAGCGAATCAATGGCCTTCGCCGTGGCCTCCAGCGTGGCAACGGTGTCGGGGTCGCCCAGGCAGATGCGGGTCAGCATCTTGCCACCGTCCGCACCGAGGGCTTCCAGCGCCGCGGCCGTGTGGCCGGTGAAGCGGTCATCGAACTCGTTGACCAGGCCGGACAGGCCGCCGCGGTTCATCGAACCGAACACCAGCTTGCCGTCCAGGGCGCCCAGCAGCAGCAGGTCATCCATGATGTCCGGCGAGGCCAGGACACCGTCAACGGCCGGATTGGCCAACGCGATCTGCAAACGGTCCAACAGCTGGCGGCGATCAGCCATGGCTACCGGATCCGAGCCGACAGCCAGGGCGCCGCGCGCCGGGTGGTCGGCCGCGACGATGAAGTTCTGCTTTCCCGCTTTCACGCCGGGGTGGCGGCGCCGGGCTTTGGCTGCGCGGGCCACAGCTTCGGGATCTTCGAGCCGGATAGTGCTCAGGTGCTCGTAGCGGCGGGGATCATCGTCCACAGCGTTGCTGGAGGTAAGAGGCGTGAGGGTCACAGTGCTGCTCCTTCGGTGGCAAGCTGCGGGTCGGCGCCGGAAACGGTGCCGGGTACAGGGCGCCCGCGTTCGGCCAGCAGCGAGGTGACCTCCTCCGGCGTCGGCATGGCATCGGCACAGGACAGGCGGGACGCAACGATGGCGCCGGCGGCGTTGGCGTAGTCCAGGACCTGGGCCAGCGGCCAGCCTGAGAGCAGTCCGTGGCAGAAGGCCCCGCCGAAGGAATCTCCGGCACCCAGGCCGTTGAGGGTTTCCACCGGCACAGGGGCCGAGACGACACGCTCCGTGCGGGTCTTGGCCATTACGCCTTCGGGACCGAGCTTGACGACGGCGATCTCGACACCGGCGGCCAGCAGCCGGTCAGCCTGCTCATCGGGACTCCCCTCCCCGACGGCCACGGCGCATTCCTTGTCATTGCCAATCGCGACCGTGACGTGGGGCAGAATCTTGGCGACCTCGGCGCGGGCCTCCTCTTCCGAGGCCCAGAACATTGGCCGGTAGTCCAGGTCCAGGATGGTGAACTGTCCCTCGGCCAGGCCGGTCCGGGGACGTGCCTCATGAGCGGCGATGTGTGCGCTTCGGCTGGGTTCCTGGCACAGGCCCGTCACTGTGGACCAGAAGATCCCCGCATTGCGGATGGCGTCCAGGTCCAGCTCGCCGGCCTTAATCTGCAGGTCCGGGGCGGTGGGAAAACGGCCGTAGAAGTAGAGCGGGAAGTCCTCCGGCGGCTTGATCGCGCAGAACGTGACCGCCGTCGGCCACTCGCTGACCGGGGTCACGAAGCTGTCATCGACGTTGAACTTGCTCAGCTCACGGTGGAGGTACTTACCGAAGGCATCATCCCCGGTGCGGGTGATCACGCCGGTCCGGCGGCCATGCCGGGCCGCGGCAACGGCTACGTTGGAGGGGGAACCACCAAGGTATTTGCCGAAGGAATTAACATCCTCCAAGCCAACCCCGATGTCGTTCGGGTAGATATCAACGCTGATGCGCCCGATCGTAAGAAGCTCGTGGGTCACGGTGATCGTGGACCTTTCTGGTGTGGAACTCTGAACCTCTGAATCTGCAGGAGCTCCGGAACTGGCAGGCCGTGGTGTGGGCCACAGGCACTACTTTGCCCTAGATTGAATGTCCTGTCAAAGGTTTGTAATGACATACTTACAACATGGCTTCACTACATGGATTACTCCTGCGGCTCGGGCCCAGATTACTTCTTGGGGACCGCCAGTTCTCCCGTCACATACTGGGCGCGGCCAAAGCCGAACGACCAGTCGCCTGCCGTGTTTTCCACGTAGCCGATGAATACGTCCTCGCCGGCAACCCCTGCCTCGGAAAGCTTTTCGGCAACTGCCGCAAAAAGTCGCTGCTTGGCCTCCTGGGAGCGGCCCCCCTGAGTGAAGACCTGGATCATCACCACTCCGCCGGTCCGCTCGAATCCCAGCCCTGCATCCTGGGCGAAGATCTGCCCCTGCGGGTGCTCAGTGAGGATATGGAAGTAGTCGCGCTCCGGGATGCCATATTCGGCGAGGATGGCATCGTGAATGCCACGGCTAGCTGCTGCAGTTCATCGGCGCTGCGGCCTTCATTGACGTCAATACGGACAAGAGGCAAGGGCCTTCTCCTTCGGAAGCGATTTGTGCTGACATACTAACAAAGCGACTTGGCACGAGACAAGCCCTTCCTCTTGAAAGGGTCAACTATCGGCCGTACCATTAATCAACCGTAAGGTTGATAAAGCTACAGGTTGAAAAACGAACGGTTGAATAAGTGAAGGCCTCGTGATGAATTCCGACAACAACGCGGCACTGGACTTGGCTTTTATGGCCCTGGCCGACCCCGTGCGGCGGAGCATCATCGCCCGGCTCAGCCGGGGCCCGGCCACTGTTAATGAATTGGCAGAACCCTTCGAGATTTCCAAGCAGGCGGTCTCGAAACATATCCAGGTGCTCGAGCAGGCTGAACTGGTCACCCGGACCAGGGATGCACAGCGCCGGCCCGTACACCTGAACCCGGCACGGCTTGAGGCGCTCACCGCCTGGATCGACCAGTACAGGCTGGTCCGGGAAGGGCAGTTCCGGAGCCTCGACGCCGTACTCAGATCAAACGCTGCGGCCAGCGGCGGCTAACCTCCAAGGAGTCATCATGAGCAATTCCCTGAAACTCAGCGTTCCTGAGGGCGTCCCCTTTATCGATTACGAGCGGGAGTTCGATTTTCCCGTCGCGGACGTGTTCCGTGCGCACAAGGAACCCGACCTGATCGTCCAGTGGCTGGGCCCGCGGGGCTACAAGATGGACATCGACCATTACGATTTCCACACCGGCGGCAGTTACAGCTACCTGCACACCGGGCCGGAAGGGGTCCCCTACGAGTTCAAGGGCATCTTCCACACAGTCCGCGAAAACGAATTCGCCATCCAGACCTTCGAGTTCGGCGGCTACCCGGATGTGGTCAGCCTGGAGTTCATGACGTTCGAGGACCTCGGCAACGGCCGGACCCGGCTGCGCGGCCACTCCGTCTACCCCAGCCAGGAGGCGCGCGACGGGATGGCGCAGTCCGGAATGGAGGGCGGCATGAGCGAAGGCTACGAGCGCCTGGACGAGCTGCTCAGCGGCGCCAAGGTCTAGGAAAAAAGTACGACGACGGCAGGTCACCTTTCCCGGAAAGGTGACCTGCCGTCGTCGTCCTGCTTAAACAAGCAACGCGGGGTCACTCCCTGCCCATCCGATCGTGCGGAATGGGCGGGAAGCAACCCCGCGTTGTTCGTACAGAACCTCTAGAGTGCTGCGAAAACTTCGCGCAGCAGCTTGGCGGTCTCGGACGGCGTCTTGCCGACCTTGACACCTGCAGCTTCGAGGGCTTCCTTCTTGGCCTGGGCGGTTCCGGCGGAACCGGAGACGATGGCGCCGGCGTGGCCCATGGTCTTGCCTTCGGGCGCCGTGAAACCGGCCACGTAGCCGACAACCGGCTTGGTGACGTTGGCCTTGATGAAATCGGCTGCGCGCTCTTCGGCGTCGCCACCGATTTCGCCGATCATCACGATCGCCTTGGTCTCGGGGTCAGCCTCGAACGCGGCCAGGGCGTCGATGTGCGTGGTGCCGATGACGGGGTCGCCGCCGATGCCGATGGCGGTGGAGAAGCCCAGGTCGCGCAGTTCGTACATCATCTGGTAGGTCAGGGTGCCGGACTTGGAGACCAGTCCGATGGGGCCCTTGCCCGTGATGTTGGCCGGGGTAATGCCCACCAGTGCTTCGCCTGGGGTGATGATGCCGGGGCAGTTCGGGCCGATGATGCGGGTGACCTGGTTGCCGTCGGCGTCGAGCTTGGACTGGGCCAGTGCCCAGAACTCGGCGGAGTCCTGGACCGGTACGCCTTCGGTGATGACGACGACGAGGCCGATGCCTGCCTCGATGGCTTCAACAACAGCGTTCTTGGTGAATGCCGGCGGGACGAAGACGATGGAGACGTCAGCGCCGGTTTCCGCGATGGCTTCCTTGACGGTGCCGTAGACATTGATTTCGTTGTCACCGTGCAAGACGGTGGTGCCGGCCTTGCGGGCGTTGACGCCGCCCACGATGTTGGTGCCGGCCTTCAGCATCAGGGCGGTGTGCTTGGTGCCTTCGCCGCCGGTGATGCCCTGGACGATGACCTTGGAGTCTTTGTTGAGGTAGATAGACATGGTGCGTCCCTTTACTTCGCTGCGTTGGCGAGCTCGGCGGCCTTGTCGGCGCCCTCGTCCATGGTGGCGGCCAGGGTAACCAGCGGGTGGTTGGCCTCGTTCAGGATGCGGCGGCCTTCTTCGACGTTGTTGCCGTCGAGGCGGACTACCAGCGGCTTGTTTGCAGTGTGGCCGAGTTCAGCCAGCGCGCCGACGATGCCCTTGGCAACGGCGTCACAGGCGGTGATGCCACCGAAAACGTTGACGAACACGGACTTGACCTGCTCATCGCCGAGGATGACGTCCAGGCCGGCTGCCATGACCTCTGCGGATGCTCCACCGCCGATGTCCAGGAAGTTGGCGGGCTTGACGTTGCCGTGGTTCTCGCCGGCGTAGGCAACGACGTCGAGGGTGGACATGACCAGGCCTGCACCGTTGCCGATGATGCCCACTTCGCCGTCCAGCTTGACGTAGTTGAGGTCCTGCGCCTTTGCCTTGGCCTCAAGCGGGTCAGCTGCGTCCTTGTCCTCAAGGAGCGCGTGCTTCGCGTGGCGGAAGTCCGCATTTTCGTCCAGGGAGACCTTGCCGTCCAGCGCAACGATTTCGCCGGCGCCGGTCTTGACGAGGGGGTTGACCTCAACGAGGGTGGCGTCTTCCTTCTTGAAGACGTCCCACAGCTTGAGGATCACGTCGGCGACCTTGCCGCGGAGTTCCTCAGCGAAGCCTGCAGCTGCGACGATTTCGTCGGCCTTTGCCTGGTCGATGCCGACGGCGGGGTCGATGGCAACCTTGGCCAGCGCCTCGGGGCGTTCGACGGCGAGCTGTTCGATTTCCATGCCGCCTTCAACCGAGCACATGGCCAGGTAGTTGCGGTTGGCCCGGTCCAGCAGGACGGAGAAGTAGTATTCCTCGGCGATATCCGCACCCTGGGCGATCATCACCTTGTTGACGGTGTGGCCCTTGATGTCCATGCCCAGGATGTTGGTGGCGTACTCGAGTGCCTCGTCGGCGGACTTTGCGACCTTGACGCCGCCGGCCTTGCCACGGCCGCCGGCCTTGACCTGTGCTTTGACGACAGTTACGCCGCCGATCTTCTCGGCAGCTGCCTTTGCTTCTTCTGGGGTGTGCGCCACGATGCCGGCAAGCACGGGTACACCGTGCGCCTCGAACATATCGCGCGCCTGGTATTCAAACAGGTCCACGGTTTAGTGTCCTTCTACGTCGAAGTAGTTTCTGTACAGTCGGACACCATCGAAGACGATGACCGGACTGCGGAATTGCATGCACCGGCGGCCTGTTGGAAACGAGCCACGCGGCGTGATGCTCCACTGGGAACTCTAGTCCTTTGGAGGGACCGGCCCGTTCCAGACTACCGCTTATGTGAGTAACGACACTATTCTATGGAGCGTAGAAAAACCGCGGAATCACGGGGTTTTTGAGGGGTTGCCCGGTACCGGCGAGGCAGTTTCAACCGGCCTGGAAATTAGCTCGTAATGCTCCGGGGAAACAAAGAATCCGACGCCGGCGGAGACGTTTCCGCATGCCACCCCGCCGTTATAGGCCGAACAGCGCAACCCGTTCCCTTCGAGGTTCTGCCCGTCCCCGAGTACCTGCAGTTGGGCCAAGGCACCGGCTTTGCTTCCCTTGGGACCGTACGTTGCTTCCATTTGTGTGACGCCGGACCGGCATTCCCCGTACCGGGCGCTGTCCGGGGTGAGCAGGGCAACGCCGCCCAGGTAGCCGAGATTGGTTCCGGCGCAATCGTCCTTGGCATCTTCGCTTTTTGGCTGCGGGTACTTGGCCAGCTCACAGTGGGCCACGGGGACAATTGCCAGTTTGTTGTTGGCGGTATCAGCAAAGTTGTTCTGCTCGTAGGGCAGGTTCACGTGCTCCCCCCTGGCCGCCGTCAGGGAACAGGCAACGGTGCGGTCTTCGGTGATGAAGGAGATGACACCATCACCGTTGGCAAAGTTTTTGGCGTCCACCACAGCGGCCTGTTCCAGCTGTTCCATAGGCGGCAGCGGCGCCGGCGGGACGTAGCCGGGGTCCTTGGTGGTGATGGTACATGCCGTGGCCGCCGCCAGGATCAGGGCGGCGAAGATCCCCAGAACAGTCCGTCGCATGGGCCCCATTATGCTTCATGGCGGCGCCCTACCTGTTGCTGAATACCCCTTCCACCACCTTGGCCGCGGCCTCTGCAGGGTTGTGGGAGCCGAAGTCCTGGGCCATCTGCTGCGCCCGTTCCTTCCACACGGGGTCGGCCAGGATGCTGTTCACGGCCTTGCTGATGTTTTCCGCCGAGGGGGCGTCTGTCCGCAGGTTGATGCCCACACCGGCATACTCCACCCTGGCATTGACGTCGCTCTTGCCTTCGTTGATGCCGGACACCACGAGGGGCACACCCTTGGAAAGGGCCAGCTGCACGCCGCCGAATCCGCCGTTGGTCACGAAGACGTCGGTGAATTCGAACACGGCCGCGAAGTCGATGTAGTCGTGGACATGGATGTTCCGCTGTGGATAGCGGGCCCGGAGTTCCGCCGTTCCATGGCCAGCGGTGGCCACCATGACCAGGGTGTCCGTGCCTTTCAGGGCCTCCACGGCGGGAATGATGAGTTTGTTCTGGTCCAGGTTGTCTACGGTGCCCTGGGTGACCACAACTGTCCTGGCGAAACCCTCCGGGGCAATGTCCGGGGCGGCTGCTCCGGGGAGCCGGTAGGGCAGGAGCGCCCCGACGTAGTGGACTTTGGGGTTGTCCTTCCGCCGCGGAAAGTCCAGCGATTCCGTGCCGGTCTGGATGATGGCCTCCGAGCACCTGTAGGGCTCGTCGGTGAGCCGGCCCCCTTTGGGCACCTCCTGCCCATAGAAGGTGTGCTGCCGCCGGTAGCTCTGGCTGGCGGGGCGGAGGATGACCTTGTCCGAAAGAAAGCCGGCCGCGGCCTGCAGGGCTTTTTCCGCGGGGTTGCGCGCCGGGCGGAAGCCGAAAAACAGCGGAGGCACCAGCGGATCGCTTTCCATATTGGGAACGGCGACAAAATTCACCACCGGTTTTGCCATCAGGTGTGTGACAAGCCGGTGGATGAACATGCTGGCGTCTGCCACCAGGACGTCGAAGGAAAAGTCGCGGTCGAGATCCCGGATGTCCTCAAAAAAGTTGCTGATGTTGCTGGCGAAGATTTTTTCGCCGTCGAAGCCCATGGCCCTGGGCCCCTTGAGCCTGGCGCGTTCCGGATACAGCTCCGTGAGGTTGTCGGCGCGGTGCTCAATGGCCCGCTGGAAAGGGAACAGCGGAATCCCGAGCCCGTTGAGCTTGTCCGCAAGGACCGGACCCGTGTACCAGCGGACATCATGGCCGCGTTCCTTGAGCTCCATGGCCACCCCGGTCATGGGGTTGAAGTGGCCGTCGATTGCCTGGCTGGCGAACAGAATTTTCACGGTAGTGCCCCGAATCTGCCGTACTGGATCCGCCTGGGCCCCACCTTGCCGGGCTGCCTGCGCGTTCCTGAACTGTAGACCCACCTGCCGGGGCGGACAAGGGGCTGGGCCTGTCCGGGTCAGCTGCTCTTAGGCGTCGAGCTTGGTAAGGGGCGCATACCGCAGCAGCAGCCGTTTTTCGCCGACGTCGAACTTCACCTTTGCCACCGTCTTGTCCCCGGCTCCTTCGAGTGCCAGGACGGTTCCATTGCCGAAACTCGTGTGGTTGACCTTGTCCCCCACGCTGACGGCGACGATCTCCTTCTGCGGCTGCACCCGGTTGCGGGCAATGACAGCGGGGACATCAGCGTTGAAGCCGGCTGAAGGGTCGGCGGCAGCACCGCGGGAGGTCCCGGCGCCCCAGAAGGATCCGCTGTAGCGGCCCGAACTGATGGAGCCGCCGCCCCAGTTGGACTGCTTGCTGGTTCCTTCGCGCTTCCATTCCAGGAGCTCGGCGGGAATCTCCTCCAGGAACTGGCTGGCAGGGTTGTACTGGCTCTGCCCCCACATGCTGCGGACCTCGGAACGGGTGACATAGAGGCGCTTCCGGGCGCGGGTGAGCCCTACGTAGGCAAGCCGGCGTTCTTCCGCGAGTTCCTTCGGATCCGTAGCGGAACGCTGGTGCGGGAACAGCCCGTGTTCCATCCCGGTCAGGAACACCACCGGGAATTCGAGCCCCTTGGCAGTGTGCAGCGTCATGAGCGTGACCACGCCGAGCCGTTTTGCCTCGGCGACGGCGGCGTCGATGTCCGCTCCCGGAGCATCGGGAATTTGGTCGGCATCAGCCACCAGGGATACCTGCTCCAGGAAGGCAGCCAGTGACCCTTCCGGGTTCTCCTGTTCGTATTCGCGCACGACGGCGACGAGTTCCGCCAGGTTTTCCACCCTGGACTCGTCCTGCGGATCAGTGCTGGCGCGCAGCGCGGCCAGGTAGCCGGTCTGCTCCAGGACGGCTTCAAGTGCTGCCGCCGCGCCAGAACCGGTGGCCACTTCCGCCAGGTCATCCAAGAGTTTCACGAACCCGAGTACGGCGTTCACGGAGCGGGTTGCCATGCCCGGGGCCTGTTCGGCGTGGCGGGCGGCCGCCATGAACGACGTACGTTCGCGCTGCGCCAGGGCGGCCACGGCGCCTTCGGCGCGGTCACCGATGCCGCGCTTTGGTTCGTTGAGCACCCGGCGCAGGTTGACGTCGTCGTCCGGGTTAACCAGGACGCGCAGGTAGGCGAGGGCGTCCTTGATCTCCTTGCGCTCGTAGAAGCGCGTACCGCCCACCACTTTGTAGGGCAGGCCGACCCGGACCAGCACGTCTTCGATGGAGCGCGACTGGGCGTTGGTCCGGTAGAAGATGGCGACGTCCCCGGGGCGGAGGTTGTCCTCGTCCTGGAGCCGGTCAATTTCCTTGGCGATGAACTGGGCTTCGTCGTGCTCGTTCTCGCCCACGTAGCCGATGATCTTGTGGCCTTCGCCCTCTGCGGTCCACAACCGCTTTTCCGGGCGGTTGGGGTTCCGGGAGATCACCGAGTTGGCCGCGCTGAGGATGTTCTGCGTGGACCGGTAGTTCTGCTCCAGCTTGATGGTCCGCGCCTCGGGGTAATCCTTCTCGAACTCAACGATGTTGCGGATATCAGCTCCGCGAAAGGCGTAGATGGACTGGTCCGAGTCGCCCACGACCGTTAGCTCGGATGCTCCCGGGCCTTCCCCCACGATCTCGCGCACCAAGGAGTATTGGGCATGGTTGGTGTCCTGGTATTCGTCCACCAGCACGTGCCTGAACCGCCGGCGGTAGGATTCCGCGAGGGCAGGGAAGGCCCGGAACATGTAGACGGTTTCCGCGATGAGGTCGTCAAAGTCCATGGCGTTCGCCTGCCGTAGGCGCTGGGTGTAGCCCTTGAAGACATCAGCTACAGCCTGCTCGAATGGATCGTTGTGCTTTGCTGCAGAGGCGTACGAATCGGCATCAATGAGCTCGTTCTTCAACGCTGAGATCTTGTGCTGGATTGCTTTGGGCGCAAACTTCTTGGGATCCAGGTCCAGGGCCTTGGAGACCTGGGTGACCAGCCGCAGGGAGTCAGCGGAGTCGTAGATGGAGAAGTTCGATTTCAGGCCCACGTTGGCCGCCTCCTGCCGCAGGATGCGGACGCAGGACGAGTGGAAGGTGGAGATCCACATGATCTTGGCTCGTCCGCCCACAAGCTTTTCTATGCGTTCGCGCATCTCCGCGGCGGCCTTGTTCGTGAAGGTGATGGCCAGGATTTCGCCGTGGTGGGCCCGCCCGGTAGCGATCAGGTAGGCGATCCGGTTGCTGAGCACGCGGGTCTTTCCCGAACCCGCACCGGCCACGATGAGCAGCGCCGAACCTGCGTGCTTGACGGCCTCCTCCTGCTGGGGGTTGAGCCCCTCCAGGAGCTTGGCCGGGTCCATCCGGTGGCCTCGATGGGCCTGCCCCTCCGGTGCCCGGTCCACGCGGACGCCGCCCGTCCCCGGAGCCGCAGCTGCGCCATCGGAAGGCGACTTGGTGCGGGCAGCGGCGGTGGGAGCGGCTTTGAAGGGTCCGTCAGAGTACGGGTCAAACAACATATCCATGGTGCCTACAAGTCTAGGCGGTGGGACTGACAGCCAGCTCCAGCCTGTGGATGACGGGGCGTTATCCACATAGGCTGATGGGCTCTTACGCCACCGAGCCCGATTCGAGGGCAGCACGCAGCTCGCGTACCGCCATCGTTCCGCCGGCCATGAACCACTCCAGGCCGTTCACACGGACGGTGTCCACGGCACCGCCGGCAGCCCGGACGATCGCCTTGCCCGGCAGCCAGTCCCACTCGGGGCAGCTGTGCTGGAACCAGCAGCCCAGCTGACCGTCCGCCACCCGGCCCAGGTCGCAGGAACCCGAGCCCAGCATCCGCAGCGCGGCGGCCGACGTGGCGGCCGCGTGCCACGGCATTGCGCACAGGGGATCCATCAGCCAGCTCGGGTGGATGTAGGTGGCGGCACCCAACTCCGCAACGGCTGTGCTGTTGCGTGCTCCCCTGTCGTCGTGGAAAACCGTGAGGGGTTCACCATTCAAGGTTGCCGGACGTGCCCTGCCGCCGGCCCAGAGCTTGTCCTCGTCCGGCTGGAAGATGGCTCCGAGCACAACGTCGGAGGCGTCCTTCAGGGCAATCGCGGAGCACCAATAGGTGGAGCCGTGCAGGAAGTTATAGGTGCCGTCCACCGGATCAATGACCCAGGTCCGGCCGCTGGTCCCCTGGACCGACGCCCCCTCCTCCCCCAGGATGCCGTCGTCCGGCCGGCAGCGCCGCAGTTGCTCCAGCACGTAGGCCTCGGCGGCATGGTCGGCAGCTGTCACCACATCGGAAACCGACGTCTTCTGTTCGGACTGCAGGCCCGCCATCCGCATCAACAATGCCAGCTGCCCGGCTTCGCGGACCAGGGCCGCTGCCAGTTCGTAATCGTCCAGGGAGGGGTCTAGTTCAACGGCGCTGTGCCGGCCAATGGTCATGGCTTCAGTTTATGGGGCGGGATAATGGTGCCATGGCCAAAACCCCTGCGCAGCGGATCAAGAAGCACGGCTCCAAGGCGGCTGTACCCCAGCACCATCTTCCGCCCGTGGTCAACCCCACCACCGCCCGCACCCCGCAGAAGGCAGAGAACAACGGCAGCCTGATCCTGATCGCCGGTGTGGTGGCCTGCATCTTCCTGTTCTGGTACCTGCACCTGCTCACGCTGGACCAGCTGAGGCAGCTCTCCCAGGGCCTGCCCATGCCGGACTCGCTCATCGGCGGATTCGATCCGGCCTACATCGGCCAGCTGCATGCGGTCATGAACGACGACGCCCGCGGCCAGCTCAACTATGTCCACAAAACGGCCGGCACCCTGTTCCCGCTGATCTTCGGGTTCACCTGGCTGCTGCTGATCGGCACAAACGTTGCCAGGAAAACATTGCGTTGGGCGCTGTGGGCCCTTCCGCTGCTCTTTGTGGTGGTCCGGCTCTGGGCCAACGCAGCCATCGACGGCGTGCTGGCATCGGAAGCGCCCGACGCCAGCCAAGTGGCCCTCGCGTCCGGCCTCACCGTTGCCGGCTGGGTCCTCCTGGTCCTAAGCCTGCTCGCCGGCGCAGCAGCAGTGCTCCTGCGGAAAAAGCCGCAGGAGCGGCAGGAGGCCCGATAGAACTCCCCATTCCCGCTCCTCAGAGGGGCCGGATAGGGTGTTGAATACAGGCACTGGCTGCATGCTGCGGGCTTAATATCGGGGGGATCTTTGGGGGAATCACGGACAGACGTTGCTCTCAACGTCTTTGAGATCAGCGGGGTGGCCTGGGCTTTGACGGTCCACAAGGCGGCTGAGGTACTCGCGCATGAGCCCGAGGCGGACCTGTCCGCTTACCGGGATTCCATCCATGCCGAAGCGTTGGAGGCGCTGGATTCGCAAGAAGTAGAGGCGGCCGGGGCCGAACTGCGTCGGGCGGGAATAGTTGACGCGAGCGGTGCCATTACCCGGCAGTGGGTGCTGGCAGTCTCGATTGCAGCACTCGGCCCGCTGAAGGCCACTGCAGTGGTCCAGTCCGGCGAATCATCCGTCCACACCGAACTCGCCCTGGCACGCGGCCGGGGTATCGGAGTCACCTATGCCCGGCGCATCAGGCACGGTGACGGGGGCGTCGACGTGACGGAGGTCCGGAACGCCGTCGAAATATCCTTCTTCGCTGAGGAAAATGCCTGGGCCGCCCTCAATCGCCACCTCCCGGACATTAGGGAAGTCCCCGAGGCCACGGAACTCCCGAAGGCACCGGGCGCCGCGCTCGGCGAAATCGCCGCCAATGCCAGGTACACCATCCATCTCCAAGTGTCGGCTCATCCTGCGGGATCACGCACAGTGCGGCCGTCTGCCCCGGCCCCAGGTCCGGACCACGTCAGCTGGGACGTCTGGGCGCTTGGGGAGCGTCTCTATTCAGTCAGTACCGGTCCATCCGGCGAGGGTTCCGCCCTGACTCCTGTTCCCTCGGATGCCATTCGCCTCGGATTCGCGTGGCGCCTGTTGGGCGCCAGGGAATACCTGGCCAGCGCCGCGGAACAGGCGGCCTGAAGATGACCTTCTACGGAATGGACGTGGAAAGCGGGCGGCGCCTCAGCGAAGAGTTGGCCCGCGCCAGTGACCGGCTGGCTGCCCTGAGCCGCAGCCTCACACCCCTGATCCAGGGCTCGCCCTGGAAGGGCGCAGACGCGCAGAAGTTTACCGACGAATGGACCGGCCAGAGGACCAAGCTGATCAGCACAGCCGATGCGCTCGCTGCCGCCTCCAATGCTGTCAAGCGAAATGTCGAGGAGCAGGTGGCCGCCAGCAGCAAGGGGACGGGCCGACCGTCGGCTGCACAGGCTCCATCGTTCTTCGACTCGCTGGTTGGCTCCGTCGCCGGCACCGCAGGGGACCTGTGGGACACGGGCGGGAACGTCACCACTGCTGTTCAGGACACCGCGGGTAACCTGTGGAACTCTGTGCAGGACTCGGCTCCGCTTCCCATCCGCAACCTCATGGACGCGCAGGGAAATGTCGCCAGCCAAGCCCGCGACGCGATGGACATGGGCTGGCGGTGGCTGACATCCGGTGAGCCGCCATCGGTGACAGAGCTTGTCTCGAACGGCCTGCTGATGGCGGCCACCATGGAAAACCTGCAGGCAACCGCGCTCACCCTGGGTTTGTTCAACCCCCACCTGTTGGACGACGGCCGGCCAGTTGCCGGGGAGCCCATCCCTGTTGGCGTTGGCACTCCCAACGACATAGACAGCAACCGTCGGTTAGTAACACCGGTCCCATCCACTATCAGCGCACTCCTCGACGCCACTGATACCGCCTATTCCGACGCCGGAAAGTCCGGGGTTCCGGACACGGGCGTCCGTATCACTACGGTTGAGAAGCCGGGCGAGCCGCCTGCCTATATCGTCAGTATCCCCGGCACCACGCGGTGGTTGCCCGATGGTGCGGCAAATTCGACCGACCTCACAGGAAACCTTGAACTGGCCGGCGGCAACCTGTCCACCGCGGCGGAGGCAGTCCGGCTGGCCATGGAGCAGGCCGCCATTCCCGAAGGTGCGCCGGTGATGCTCTCGGGGCACTCCCAGGGTGGAATGATTGCTGCGGCACTTGCTTCCGACGGCAGCTTCACTGACCGCTTCAATGTCACCAATCTCGTCACGTTCGGTTCACCCGTGGATTCCACGCCCATCCCGCCGTCCATCGATGTCCTGGCGCTGCAGCATGCCGGAGATCCGGTACCGAAGGTGGACCTGGCCGACTCCACGGCGTGGCCGGGAGGGATCGTCACCGCCACCCGGGACAACGGGGCCACCATCGTGGAGCTGCCAAATCCTGACATCGACGCTGGGATCGCGGGCATCAATTACCACGACGCCAATCGTTACGTGGATTCAGTCAGCCAGTACGAGGCCGGCGGACCGATTGCCCATTACAGCGAACAGCAATCAACCCAACGATTCCTAACCATGGATGCCAGCCAGGTAACCTCAACCGTGACCAACGTCTCCCGAAAGCAGTAATAATGCGCCGACTCTATACCGTTGCCAGGGTGCTGGCCTTAGCGTTGGTGGCCTTAGGGCTCTCAGCGTGCATGGCGAAGGGTCCTTCCACTGCTGACCGGCTGGAAGGCGACATGCACGAAGCCGCGATGTCAGTTGCTGGAATCGAGTCGGCGGAGGTTGACGTAATTCTTAACACCTCGGGAAAGTTCATCACCGTGAAGTTGGTTGGGTCCAGCTATGACGAGGCCGGCCTCACAAAAATTCTCGGCGATGCGCTCCCGCCGATTCTCGCGACGACTGAAGAGCTTGAGTCGGGTTCCTTCGCCGTCGGTATCTTCTCGCCGGACGACGCCGTGTCTGCCGGGGCCGGCACACTCGGCTACTCGGGGGGGAAATCGCTGAGCAGGTTCCGCGAGTTCTTCGTCAAGTAAGCGATTCTGGTCAGCCGAAGTGGCATCAGCGGGCTGCGCGGGCGCGCAGCTGGGCACGTTGCTTCCGGTGCCGGCGCACCCGCTGCGCAATGACCAGACCCGCGGTCGCCATCCCCACCGTAACGGGGTAACCCATGAGCCGCTCCAAGGTGCCGGGTTCGGGCACGTGCATGCCGGTCAGCCCGCCCGTCACCAAGGCAGCAGCGGACACGACACCGCAGGCCAGGATGAACCACGCCATGGCTGTTTTCCGGAGCCAAAGAAACCCCAGAACCAGCAGGGCCGCCGCTCCTGTAATGAAGTAAATTACGGCGCCGGAATAGTGCCAGCCGGAACCGGCGTCCTCTGGAACCAGCCCCACGATCACCGTGCCGGCCCCCGCCGTTCCGATCAGCAGGCGCACGCAGACTGCAGCGACCCACGGTCTCGGCCGTCCCGCTTGCACCCGGGCGCCGGCAAGGGCAGCCACGCACAGCAGCCCCGAGCTCAGCAGCAGCGCACCCAAAAGCATCCCGAGTCCCTGGACCACAAACGAGGCGTTCATCAGCCAGTTCAACGGCGAACACACCGCACGGCCGTCAAAGACACCGCAGTGCAAGGCACCAAGGTCGCTGATGTAGCCCGTGCGGAGGTCGTAGGGCCGTGGGCCTGCCCAGGCCAGGATCACCGCAGCTTCCGCCGCGAAATACTGCAGCACGCTGAGCACCGACCACGCCCCGATGTACTGCCGGGTGGAGGCGGTGTCCGGAATAACGGCAGCGGCTGACGATGTGGACGGCGCTGAACTCATGCCTTGAGCGTAGTACGGCTCCGCACCTTGTATGCTTGTATCCGTGTCCGCCACGGCCCGGCCCTGCCGATCCAACGGATGCGCGCCCTCGTAGCTCAGTGGATAGAGCACGGCTCTCCTAAAGCCGGTGTCGTTGGTTCGATTCCAATCGAGGGCACTTGAACGTTCCTCCCCCGGAGTTCGACCTCCGCGCCTACCTGCTCGGCCCAACTGCGGCCACAGGGCACGAACCTGCCGGGGCCGGACTGTGGAAGGTCCAACGTGACCTGCTGGACCGCGCCGCTGGCACCCGCGGAACCTTCTCCGGCGTCGTACATTTTGTTCCCGCGGACGACGGCGGCCTGGCCCTCCGCGAGGAAGGCACCATGCGATGGCCTACTTTTACCGGCCCCGCCACCCGCGACTACGTGCTGAAAACCACTGCCCGTCCCGACGCGCTGGACTTCTTCTTCCCGGACGGCCGCCCCTTCCACAGCATGAGCTTCACGCCGGAAGCCAACCTGGACCAGCACTGGTGCGATCCCGACACGTACCGCGTGGCCTACAACTACACGGATGCCAACAGCTTCAGCTACAGCTGGGACGTCCTAGGGCCGCGGAAAAACCTGCTCCTCACGTCGCGGCTGGTCCGGCGGCCGGAACGGGAAGCATGAAAAACCGCATCGTGGTCTCGGCCGTCTGCGTCTTCGACAACGCCGGCCGGCTTCTGACCGTCAGGAAGCGCGGCACGTCCATGTTTATGCACCCCGGCGGGAAGCCCGAAGCAGGCGAAAGCGCCGTCCAGGCCGCTGCCCGGGAGCTGGCTGAGGAAGTAGGGATCGTCCTCGATCCAGGCGAACTGAGGCTGATGGGGGTCTGGATTGCCGACGCCGCCAACGAGGCTGCCACTGACATCGAGGCAACGGTGTTTATGGCTCCGGGCACGTGGGAGGCCCGCCCCTCCGCGGAGATTGCGGAGATCCGGTGGCTGGACCTGCCAGCCCTGGACGGGGTCGCCGAACTACCCGGCGACCTCGCCCCGCTCCTGACGGACCATATCCTGCCCGTGCTGGCCCGCCAGCCCTGAAGCCGCCAGCCCTAAAGCCGCCGTCCCCGAAGCCGCGGGGCAACTAGAACTCCGGAACTGCTTCCTGGACCACTGCGGTGGCTTCGGCGAACTGCGTCCGGTACAGCTCGGCATAACGGCCTTCGGCGGCCAGCAGTTCGGTGTGGGTGCCGCGCTCCACAATCCGGCCGTCCTCCACCACCAGGATCGCGTCGGCGGCACGGACGGTGGAGAGCCGGTGGGCAATCACGACGGCGGTCCGTCCCTCGAGCGCGGCGCCCAGGGCCGCCTGCACGGCGGCTTCATTGGTTGAATCCAGCGCGGCAGTCGCCTCATCGAGGATGACGACGCGAGGCTGCGCGATGAGTAGCCGCGCGATGGTGAGCCGCTGCCGTTCCCCGCCGGAGAGCCGGTAGCCGCGTTCACCCACTACCGTGTCCAGCCCGTCCGGCAGGGACCGGATCATGGTCTCGAGCCGGGCCTGGCGGATGACCGACCACATGTCCTCGTCCGTGGCGTCCGGCTTGGCCAGCCGGAGGTTGGAGGCAATGGTTTCGTGGAAGAGGTGGCCGTCCTGGGTGACCATTCCCAGGGTCTCCCGGAGGGAATCGAAGGTCAGGTCGCGGACATCCACCCCTGTTCCGGGCCTCACGCCACCAAAACGGATGGCGCCGGAATCGACGTCATAAAGTCGGGCCAGCAGCTGGGCGATGGTTGACTTGCCGGCGCCCGAAGAGCCCACCAGCGCCACCGTCTGCCCAGGCTCAACCCGGAAGCTGACCCCGTGCAGGACTTCCTCGCCGCCGCGGGTGTCCAGGGTGGAGACGTCTTCGAGGGAGGCCAGGGACACCTTGTCCGCAGAGGGGTAGGAGAACTGGACGTCGTCAAACTCCACGGAGAGCGGGCCGCGCGGCGATTCCACAGCATCCGGCTTCTGGCGGATGAGCGGCTTGAGGTCCAGGATTTCGAAGACGCGCTCGAAGCTGACCAGGGCACTCATGATTTCCACACGTGCGTTGGAGAGGGCGGTGAGCGGAGCGTAGAGGCGCGTGAGCAGCAGAGCCAATACAACGACGTCGCCCGCGGCCAGCTGCCCTCCCAGCGCCAGCCAGCCGCCCAGCCCGTACACCAAAGCGAGGGCGAGCGCCGAGACCAGCGTCAGGGCGGTCACGAAGGTGAACTGCAGCATGGCAGTACGGACCCCGATGTCGCGGACGCGGCCTGCGCGGACGGCGAACTCGCGGGATTCCTCGTCCGGCCGCCCGAAGAGCTTCACCAAGGTGGCGCCAGGGGCGGAAAAGCGCTCAGTCATCTGCGTGCCCATGGTGGCATTGTGCTCGGCGGCTTCGCGGCGCAGCTCGGCCAGCCTGGAACCCATACGACGGGCGGGGATGAGGAAGATCGGGAGCAGGATCATGGCAAGCACAGTCACCAGCCAGGATTTATTCAGCATCACCACAAGGGTGAGGGCCAGCGCCACCGCATTGCTGACCACACCGGAAAGCGTGCCGGCGAAGGCCGACTGCGCCCCGATCACATCATTGTTAAGACGGCTCACCAGGGCACCGGTGCGGGTCCGGGTAAAGAAGGCGATAGGCATCTTCTGCACGTGGTCAAACACCCTGGTGCGCAGGTCCAGGATCACGCCCTCGCCGATGGAAGCGGACAACCAACGCGTCACGAGTCCCAGCCCGGCCTCGGCCACAGCCACGATCGCAATCAGTATTGCGAGCCAGACCACGGTTCCGGCGTCCGTCTTCGCGATGATCGCGTCCACCACCTGGCCGGCGAGCACCGGTGTTGCCACAGCCAGGACGGCCATCACGATGGACAGCAGCACGAAGGCGATCAGCCGGCCGCGGTGCGGCCGCGCGAAACCAAACACACGCTTGAGGAGCTCCCTGGAGAACGGCTTGGAGCCGTTGGAGGCGCGGGTGATGTTGTAGAGGGAGCTCCAGGCAACCCTGTCCATACTCATTTTTGGTTGCCTTTCAAGGCGCTGTCGGCCAGCACTTCAGTGACGGTTCCGTTCTCCACATTCCAACGTACATCCAGCCGCACGTTTTCCAGCAGCCTGCGGTCGTGCGTCACCAGCAGCAGGGCGCCGTCGTAGCTTTCCAGCGCCTCCTCAAGCTGCTCGATGGCGGGCAGGTCGAGATGGTTCGTTGGCTCGTCCAGGACAAGGAGGTTCACACCCCGCGCCTGCAGCAGGGCCAAGGCCGCCCTGGTGCGCTCACCGGGCGACAGCGAATCAATGGTCCTGGCAGTGTGGTCCGCCTTGAGGCCGAACTTGGCCAGCAGCGTGCGGACCTCCGCCGGAGTGAGGTCCACCAGGACAGCCTCTACAGCGTCAGCCAGGGGAAGGTGGCCGGCAAGCAGCCCGCGCGCCTGGTCAATCTCGCCGATCGCCACGGAAGCGCCCATGGCTGCGCTGCCGGACTCCGGCGCGAGGCCGCCCAGCAGCAGGCGGAGCAGGGTGGACTTGCCGGCACCGTTAGGGCCGGTAATGCCGATCCGCTCCCCCGCGTTGAGCTGGAGATTTACCGGGCCCAGGGTGAAACTGCCCTGGCTCACCACGGCGTCACGGAGGGTGGCTACTACCGAGCTGGAGCGGGGCGCCTGGCCAATGGAGAACTGCAGCTGCCATTCCTTCCGCGGCTCTTCCACCACGTCCAGCCGGGCGATCCGCGATTCCATCTGCCGCACCTTCTGGGCCTGCTTCTCCGAAGACTCAGTGCTGGCCGCCCGGCGGATCTTGTCGTTGTCCGGGCTCTTCTTCATGGCGTTCCGCACACCCTGGGAACTCCACTCGCGCTGGGTCCGCGCCCGGGACACCAGGTCCGCTTTGGTGGCGGCGAACTCCTCATACTTCTCGCGTGCGTGCCGCCGTGAAACGGCGCGTTCCTCCAGGAAGGCGTCGTAGCCGCCGTCGTAAACCGCTACCGAATTCTGCGCCAGGTCCAACTCCACCACCGTGGTGACGCAGCGGGCCAGGAATTCCCGGTCGTGGCTGACCAGCACTACGCCGCCGCGCAGGCCCCGGACAAAATCCTCCAGTTTTGCCAGGCCGGCAAGGTCCAGATCATTCGTGGGTTCGTCCAGGAGGACAACGTCGAACCGGCTCAGCAGCAGGGCCGCTAGCGCCACCCGCGCCGCCTGGCCGCCGGACAAGCCGGTCATTTCGGCATCAGCACCGGTTTCGAGGCCCAGCTCTGCCAGGACAGCGGGGATGCGCTCATCGAGGTCCGCGGCACCTGAGGCCATCCAGCGGTCAAAGGCCCGGGAATAGGCATCATCGGCACCGGGCGCGCCGGAGCCAAGCGCCTCGGCGGTGGATTCCATCTCGACTGTGGCCTCGGCGCAGCCTGTCCGCCGGGCGATGTAGCCGGCCACGGTTTCACCATGGATCCGTTCGTGTTCCTGGGGAAGCCAGCCCACGAAAGCGTCTGCCGGGGCAAGGCTGACCGTTCCTTCCTGCGGCTGGTCGACACCGGCCAGGAGCCGCAGCAAGGTGGACTTTCCGGCGCCGTTGGCACCCACAACGCCTACAACGTCACCGGGGGCAACGGTCAGGGAGAGCCGGGAGAAAAGCTGCCGGTGGTCGTGACCGCCGGAAACCTCCTTGGCCACAAGGGTCGCAGTCATTGATCCTTCCTTTCACCGGAGCATCCGCAGCCGGTTTGTCCACTTTCCGGCGCGCATCAGCCTTGCTGATCCGCAGGAGGGAGGGCGCCGGAGGCGGCGGACATAAAAGAACCCGCTGGTCCGGACTTGGGGGGTGTACGGACCAACGGGCTCGACCATCAAGCATAGTCGAAACCGGAGCCCGGGTAAAACCGGCCGGGATACCGGAAGCTAAACTCAACACACCATCCGTTCTGCAGAGAGCCCTTTATGACCCTCCCCGCCAAGGCGTTCCAGCGCTGGCTGCAAGGCGTTGCGCCGGAGGCCAGCACGGCTGACGTCTGCAGGATCTCCGGGATCAAGCGGACCACCCTCGCCCAGCAACTGGTCCGCGGAAAAGTATCGGTCACCACAGTCGTCAGCATCAGCCGCGCCTATGGCATCAACCCGGTGGCCGCCCTGGCCGATTTTGAGGCCTACCGGCAGTTGGCCGATCCCCAGCCGCCGCCCACGCGCTGGGAACTGGTCAGCCAGATCTCCACCGCCGACCTGTTGGGCGCCGTGCTGGCGCGTCCGGCCCTGGACCCCGGCAGGGAGGCCGGCGATGAACCGCCCGTCCTCTCGCCGGCGCCGCACGCCACCTCAGTCAAGAACTGGGTTGAGGCAATTGACGACGGCGAGGTGCGGCACCGCGTCTCTGCCGCGACCGGGATTGCGCCCCAGAATTATTCGGCGCAGCTGACGGCCAACCGGCTGACGGCTGAGCTGGCAGTTGCCACGGCCCGGGCGGCCGGGGTTGGACTGACCGGCGGCCTGGTGGCCACCGGCCTCGTTACCGAAGAGGAAGCGGGCTGGGCCCCCGGTGCACGCCGGGCCGCACTGGCCAGCCTGTCGGACGGCGACCTCGCCGTTTTGGCCGGCGACCGGCTGCAGGCCTTGGGCAAGGTGTTGCGACGCCAGGAGCAGGACCAGGCGCAAACGGAAAAGATTTGGGAGAACCTGGGATGATCGAAATACTCCAGTGGTCAACACTGGCCACCTGCGGCCTTATCGCGGCGGCCCGCGTCCCCAGCGCGATCCGCGGTGAGAACAGGTCACTTTTCTACATCTTCGCCCTGATGACCGCAGCCATCCTGTTGAGCATCGAGGCACCGTACCTTGTTGTGGACGCAGCCCTGGGCGGGATCAACCTCGCCAACCTGCTGTTGCGCTTCATCATCTTCGCCGCGATCTACTTTGTGGGCATCCGCGTGACCCGCGGTTTCGGTGCGGACCACGCCTACCGGCTCATCACGGGCAGAACCGGGATGACAGTCCTGCTGGTGATATCCCTGGTGATGGTAGGCGTGTTCTTCCTGATTGACACTTCAGGATCATCTGCAGGACTGCTGGCAATATCACGCAAGAGCGAACGCAATTTTGTGCTGGTGGAGTACTACGGGGCAGCCGGGCGCGCCTATCCGTCCTACGTTTCCCTGGTTCTGCTGCCAGCCATGGTGCGTGCTGTCGGCAGCAGGCTGCCTGTGCTGGTCCGGCTGGCCGCCGGGCTGTTGGCCGTAGGCGGAGTGGCTATTGCCCTCACTTTGCTGTTCCCTGTGGTGCCACCGGAATGGGGCGGGGTCGAATTCATCATCAACTACACCGCCGTGCTCTGCTTCGTTGTGGGCCTGGCGCTTATCTGGGCTGCCAGGGTCAGAAGCCGGAGGCCACCCCGTGCGCCGAGGTCATCTACCGAAACGTAACCCTGGGGGCTTTCACACAATCATTAGAACGTGCAATAATCATGGATGTGTGAAGGCGGGGGTTGCCGGGAGTTTACGAACGGGGATACTTTCTTGAACGAATGCAGCCTCCGGGGGCCTTTGCACGCTTTGGGGGGATGAGTGGTGGCGGCCGTTGGGGACCGCCCCCACTCAGCCATTTAAGGCCTTATAGCAAATTCTTCCGGGGCTTCTTCCGCCTGATTAGGTCTTCCCTGGCCTGGCTTTCAGCCGTCCGCGCGCTCAAAACGCAAGGTCACCAGCTGGAACGGCCGGAGCAGCAGTTCGGCGCCATCGGGGCCGGCCTCCACTCCAACCGCCTCGGCTGCCCGCTCCAGCAGGTCCACGGCAGTGACGCGCCGGACCGGGAAATTGGCGGTGAGCCTTCCGGCCGAGCGCTGGCCCAACGATTCGTACAGCCTGGCGATCACGTCCCCGGAGCCGTCCTCGGCAAGCTTCACCGCCTCAACAACAACGGCCGGGTTGGATAAGGTGAACAGCGGCTCCACCGGCGATCCTCCGCTGACCAGGCGCGGTGCCAAATTGGTGCGATACCCCTCCTGGACAGCATCGGCAATGCCAGCGCCAGGCCGGATGGTCACGGTGAGCTCGTGCTGCCCGCGGTCCGCGTCCGGGTCCGGAAACTTCGGGGCACGCAGCAGTGACAAGCGCACTGTGGTGGTGGTGCCGCCGTCGGCCTCCCTGATGCTCCTGGTGACATCGTGCCCGTAGGTGGACGAGTTGGAGACTGCTACGCCGTAGCCCGGCTCCGCCACGTGGATCCAGCGGTGCGCGCAGATTTCGAACTTGGCGGCTTCCCAGGACGTGTTGGTGTGGGTGGCGCGGAAGACGTGCCCGAACTGGGTCTCGGCGGCTGACCGGTCAGCCCGCACATCCAGGGCAAAGCCGAGCTTCAACAGCTTTTCCCGCTCCTGCCAGTCAGCAGACGTGGTGATGGACAGCGATGGGCTTCCAGCGGCAAGGCTGATGCGTTGGGTGATGGCAGAGGACCCTGCCAGCCGTTCCACCACAACAGCAACGCCGCCTTCATCCTCCGCCAGCCGCACGCACTGCGCGCTTGTCAAAGGCGTGACGTTACGCCGGTAAAACTCGTCAATGTCCCAGGCATCCCACTCGTTGGGCGTGTCACGGTGCAGCTCAAGCAGGTTGCCGCGCTCCCCCGGGGCAATCGCCTCGCGGCCGCTGGCGTAGTCCTTGAGCGAGGTGATCAGCCCCTCGGCATCCACCACCGCACGAATGATGCCATTGTCCAGGACGTAGCCGCCGTCCTGCGCGGTGGCCCGTGCCGGCAGCGCCGGCGCGGCCGGCTCCCCCGCCGCGAACGCGGACACTCCGGCCCGCGGATGCGGGGCGGCATTGAGCAGGAAGGTCCGTTCACCGCTGCCAAGCATGGCGGCAGCGGCGTCGGCGACGAGCGCTTCGAGGGCAACGCCAATGGCCTGGTAATTGCGTTCGGCATCCTGGTGCACCCAGGCGATGGAGCTGCCCGGGAGGATGTCATGGAACTGGTGCAGCAGCACCAGCCGCCACAACCGCTTGAGCTCGGCCGCCGGATAAACGAACGAATCCGTGCGTACCGCGGCGGTAGCACACCACAGTTCCGCCTCGCGCAGAAGATGCTCGCTGCGCCGGTTGCCCTTCTTGGTCCGGGCCTGGCTGGTGTACGTGCCGCGGTGCAGTTCGAGGTACATCTCGCCCGCCCAGACCGGGAGGGACGGATACTCTGTCTCGGCCTGTTCGAAGAAGCTCGCCGCCGATCCGATCCGCACCTTCGGTGAGCCTTCCAGGTCCGCCGTCCTGGCAGCAGCGGCAAGCATTTCCCTGGTAGGTCCGCCGCCGCCGTCGCCATAGCCGAAGGGCACGAGGGACACTGTGCCGCGGCCATGGTCGCGGTAGTTGCGCTCGGCGTGGGCCAGTTCGCGTCCGCTGAGCTCCGAATTGTAGGTGTCCACCGGCGGGAAGTGGGTGAAGAGCCGGGTGCCGTCGATGCCCTCCCAGTTGAAGGTGTGGTGCGGCATCCTGTTGGTCTGGTTCCAGGAGATCTTTTGGGTGAGGAACCATCTGCTGCCGGCGGATTTGACGATCTGCGGCAGGGCTGCGGAATAGCCAAAGGAGTCAGGCAGCCAGGCTTCCTGGCAGTCCACCCCGAATTCGGCTAGGAAAAAGCTCTTGCCCTCAACGAACTGGCGGGCCATGGCCTCCCCGCCGGGCATGTTCGTATCGGATTCCACCCACATGCCGCCGACGGGAACGAACTGGCCGGCCCGCACTTTCTCCCGGATCCGGCCGAAAAGTTCGGGGTAGAACTCCTTGATCCAGGCGAGCTGCTGGGCGGAGGAGCACGAGAAGACGAAGTCCGGGTATTCATCCATCAGGGCCACGACGTTGGAGAACGTGCGGGCGCATTTACGGATGGTTTCCCGGACCGGCCACAACCAGGCGGAGTCAATATGGGCGTGGCCGGTGGCCACCAGCTGGTGTGCGGACGCGTAGGCGGGCCTTGCCAGGACTTCGGCAAGCGCTTCACGTCCGGCTGCTGCAGTGCCGGCCACGTCATCGGGGTCCATCACGTCCATCATGCGCTCGAGGGCACGCAGGATCTCGTGCCGCCGTGGCTGTTCCCAGGGCAGCTCAGCCATCAGCCCGGACAGCGTCCAGATGTCCTGCTGGAGTTCCCACACGGTCTGGTTCAGCTCCGCGATGGCAATGGTTCCCAACCGGTACTGCGGCGCCGTTCCCGCCGTCGACTTATCCCCGTATGGCGTGGGGGCAAAAGTCCAGCCCTGGGCAACGTCCGGATTGGCGGCTGCCTCCACGTAAAAGTCCACGGCCATGCCGCCGCCAAGCAGCTTCAGCGGGATGTACTGGTTGCGGGGAGAGACCGCCTTGATGATGGTGCCGTCGGCGCGCCAGGCGATGCCTTCGCATTGGAAACCCGGGACCTCGATGGTGAAGCCAAGGTCCACCACCACTTCCACCGTGGTGTCCGGCCCGGCACCCCAGAATTCCGGCACCTCGCCCTGGAGGCGCAGCCACTTGGTGCCCCACGGTTTCCCCCACGGAGCGCCATGTTCCTGCGGCTGGAAGTCCTGCCGCATGGCTTCGAGGGCCGGGACCGGCTCGTCGGGAACATCCCAGCTGCTCAGGGCCAGAGGCAGGCTCCGGCTGTAGACGGCAGGGGTGATGCGTTCGCGGACGAACCTTTCGAGGCGGACTTCCGTGATCCGTCGGTCGTCATGCAATGTTGGCCCTCTTAAACGCTGGAAATGTGGACCAAGGTGTCCATTCGGTAGATTAACTACCCACCGGTAGCCTACTAGCCAACTGCTCAGGGGGGAACAACCCCAAAGCGGTTTGTGGACAGACCTACAATATGGTCCCCTGGATCAGGGCAGCGCGCGGGCCGGAACGTGTACAGCGGGCCTGACGATCCGCTGGTCCCCTGTGTAGATGTTAAGGCTGGTGCCCCGGCTGAATCCGGCCAGTGTCATGCCGCTTGCCTCCGCAAGCTCCACGGCAAGGCTGGAGGGCGCGCTGACGGCAGCCAGCACCGGGATTCCTGCCAGCGCCGCTTTCTGCACCAGCTCGAAGGAGGCCCGGCCGGACACCTGGAGGATGGTCCCGCGCAGCGGGAGCAGTCCTTCACGCAGGGCCCAGCCCACTACCTTGTCCACGGCGTTGTGGCGGCCCACGTCCTCACGGAGGCACAAAAGTTCCGCGCCGCCGTCGTCCCCTATCTTGAACAGCCCGGCAGCGTGCACTCCCCCGGTATCCTCAAAAACGCGCTGGGATTTCCGCAGCAGCCCCGGCAGCGATGCCAGGAGTTCCGCGTCGATGCCCAGGGGGTCCTCGGCGAGGTTGTAGCGCGAGGACTTCCGGACGGATTCAATCGAATCCGTCCCGCAAATGCCACAGGAGCTGGATGTGTAGATGTGGCGGCCGATGGAGGGAATGGTGACGTCCGGCCGCAGCTGGACCTCCACCACGTTGAAGGTCTGCATGCCGTTCTCGTCCTCGCCGGCGCAGAAACGCAGCGACACGAGTTGCTCGGCGCTCCAGATGATGCCCTCCGACACCAGGAACCCGGCCACCAGGTCAAAGTCGTCACCCGGGGTGCGCATGGTCACCGAGAAGGACAGCTGGCCCAGCCGGATCTCCAGCGGCTCCTCCACCGCGAGGACATCCTCGCGGTGCCGCACCGGAAATTCGAGGGCCTTCGGAGAACCATCGAGGACATATTTGTGCACCTTGCGGCGCTGGGTCACGCGGCCCACGGCCACCCCTGCTTGTTCATAGCTCCATCATGGCAACTGCCGGAGCCGGATACCAGCCGGGACGCACACACGCAGCGATGCTCAGCCAAGGAGCGCGCTCCAGTCCACGGGGCCCGCGGCTGCCGGCTTGGCGGCCGTTCGGGCAGGCCGCCCCGCGTTCCTGGTCTTTGCTTTCGAACCGGGATCCGCAGCTGCCGGAATGGGCGGGCCCCAGGGCAGGGCGAAAGCCGGTACCAGTTCACCGAGCTGGACCCCATGCGGCGGCACCACCATAACGCCGTCGGCCGACGCCAGCCCGCGCATCATGCCGGGACCGGTGTGCTGTGCCGGCGAAGCCATCCCGTACAGGAGGCGGAACGGCATCAGGCGCGTGCGCCCCGGATCGGGTTCGATGATGCCTCCGCACGGCACCTCTTGGATCTCCGGCAGGGTGCCGTGGCCCAGCGCGGCGAGCAGCGGGGCCCCCACAGTACACAGCGCCATCATCGCGGCGAGGGGATTCCCCGGCAGTCCCAGCACAAACCGCCCGTCCGGCAGCTCCGCGAGGACCGCCGGGTGCCCCGGCCGCATCGCTATCCCGTCGATGACCAGCCGGCCGCCCAGCTCGGCCACGGCCTGGCGGAGATGATCGGTGCCAGACTTTCCTGTCCCGCCCGTGGTGATGACGACGTCGGCCGGCAGGTCCGGCGCGCCCGGCACCTCAGGCACCACGTCTTCGAGGGCGGCAAGCCACTCGGCGTAAGAGTCGCCGATCCGCTGCTGTTCGCCTGCTATTCCTCCAAGCATGTTCACCACTGCCGGCAGTTGCGGACCAAAAGTGTCCCGCACCTGGCCCGGAAGCGGCATACCCTCGCCAATCACTTCGGAACCGGTCAGCAAAAGCCGGACCATGGGTTTGCCCTGGACGGGCACTTCGTCGTAGCCGGCCAGGGCGGCCAGTGCAAGATGCGCAGGGTTAAGCAACACTCCCGCTTTCACCAGGATGTCCCCTTCCAGGGCTTCCTCACCGGCTTTCCGGATGTGCTGGCCGGTGCGCGGCTCACCCGGCCGGGCGCTTCCGCCGGTAGTCAGGACCGGCAGTCCGTCCTCGTCCTTGCCCAGCAGAGCACTCTCGCTGCGAAGCACGGCTTTTCCGCCGGGAGGAATGAGCCCGCCGGTCACAATGGGGCTTGCCTGGTGCGGCGCCAGCCGCGTGCCGGGCTCCACGAGGATCCACGGGCCGGTACCGTTGACCGCCCAGCCGTCCATGGCCGAGGACGCGTAGTGAGGCATGTCCTGCAGTGCCACGATGTCCTGGTGCAGGGTGCGGCCAAGGGCCAGATGCAGGGGAACCGGTCCGGCAGGAATCGGCGTTGCTGCCGCGAAGGCAGCCTGCCGGGCTTCCTCCCAGGTATGGGCGAGGTGGTGCGTCGCCTCTGGCGGGTCTGCTGAACTCCGTTCGTCCCCGGGTTCTTCAGTCATTCGCCGGGAGCCCCGGCGGCTTCGGCATCGTAATCTGCAGCCAGGGAACGTGCCACGGCCAGGGCCTCTTCCATGGATGAAGCCTCCGTGCTTTGTCCGGAGCCCGAGGCCAGGCCGGCGGCGTAGCCGGCAATGAAGGTGGTCAGGGGCGCTGCCGGCCGCACCACGGAGTGCGCAGCAACGCCCGCCAGGGCAAGGATGGCATTGACGTCCACCTGGACGTCCTCAAGCTCATAGGCCTGAAGGAGGGACCTGCACCACTCCTCCAGCGTTTCATCCTGGCTTTTCACTCTTTGCCTCCCAATTCAACTGCTGCCGCGCCGGTCCTGGCGCACGTCCGGCTTCCCGGCGTCAACTCCTAATGCGGCGGCATCATCCCAGGTATCCACATCGGCTGTGGTACCGGCGGGGACGGTGACAAGCTGCAGATCAAGACTAGCAAGGAGGGAGCGCATGGAGCCGTCGATTAACCTGCCGCGCGAGGCCAACTCCTGCACGGCTCTTTTTAACCCGTCCGTGCGGTAAAAACCCACCAGCATTTGGGCAGTACCGTCTTCGGAACAGGCCATCACGCCGTCGCCGGCATACCCCGCCAAGGCGAGGGACTCCGCCAATGCCTGCACGGCGCCGGTAACCCGGGGCATGTCGCAGGCCAGCACCAACGTGAAATCCCGTCCGCCGCCGGCCCGGCCGAGCGCTTCGAGCCCGGCCGCGACAGCAGCAGCCGGTCCTGCGAACTCCGGCTCCTCGCGGCAGGCGACCACCCCCGCAGGCAACGGCCCCGGATCCGGGCCCACCACTGCTGTCAGGGACGCGGCGGAGCATGCCGCAAGAGACCGCTGCAGCAGGGTGGCGCCTTCAAAGACCAGCCCCTGCTTAGGTACCCCGCCCAGGCGGGAAGACCTGCCGCCGGCAAGGACCAGGGCGTCGAAGTCCAACCTGTTCTGCTCCACTCCCCCAGCCTAATCGGGAGCGCACCCGAGCCAAGCCCGAGGTCTTTCAGGCAGCGCGCTCCGGCAGCAGGAACGGATCCCAGGCAGGGGTTGGCTTCTCGAGTTCCTTGATCTGCCAGATGGTGCCGTGCGGAGGCTCGGGCACGAACCGCAGCTTCCAGCCCATCTCCGCCGGGGTGTGATCACCTTTGACGTTGTTGCACCGAAGGCATGCGGCCACGAGGTTCTCCCAGGAATCCGCTCCGCCGCGGGACTTGGGGTGGACATGGTCGATAGTGTGCGCAGCTTTTCCGCAATAGGCGCACTTGTGCCCGTCACGCCGGAGCACGCCGCGTCTGCTGACAGCCGTGGACTGGTTGTATCTGGGACGGATGTAGCGGTTCAGGAGGATCACGGACGGGCGGCCCAGAATCTCCTGGGGTCCCACGACAGGATCGTCCCCTTCGGCCACGACGCTCGCCTTGCCCGTAAGCACAAGCACCAGCGCCCGGCGGAAGGTAATAACCGCCAGCGGTTCATATCCAGCATTCAGAACGAGAGTGCGCATGCACGTACCTCTTCACGGCCGCACCCGTCAGGGGCACGAGGGCCGGCTGCCCCCGGCATATCCGGGCTATGGATCGACACCACAAGAGTAAACAAAGAAGTGCACTATCGGCTAATTGCGGCGTACAGCCCCCGCCGTGTCCGGCCGCGGTGACCGGCGGGACATGCCGCTTAAACGAAACAACCCCTGCCGTTGGGCAGGGGTTGTGTTCAATTCCGTCAGCCCGAATCAACGGGCCGGGGATGTCAGTTGACGCGGATGAAGACCGGGCCGGAACCAACGTTGGCGCTGAAAACAACGGTCTGGTTGCCGTTGTAGCCGCCGTGCACTGCCTGGCCGTTTCCGGCGTAGACAGCGATGTGTGCCATTCCGGCGCCGCCGTCGGCGTAGTAGATCAGGTCGCCCGCCTGCGCTTCGGCGGCGCTCACGGTGCGGCCCAGGGAGAGGTAACCGGCGGGCCAGTCGTGGAAGTTGATGCCGACGGCGGCCAGGGAGTTGGTGACCAGCATGGTGCAGTCCTGCATCACACCGAGCTGGGCGTAGGCGGCGGAGAGGATAGCTGCACCCTTGCCGCTCGCCGAAGCGGCGGGGGCTGCGGCAGGAGCGGATGCGGTCACCTTGGCGGCAACGACGGGCTTGGCAGCCGGAGCGGCTGCTTCCTGGACCTCAACCTGAACCTCGGGCTCCGGCGCTTCCACAACGGGAGCCGGAGTGGTGGTCACTGCGGGCTTCTCGTAGGAAATGGCAATGGTGGACTCAGCCGAAATCGGAGCCTCAACCGTTGATTCAACTTCCAGGTTGGAGGCCGGGGCAGAGTCACGCTGGACGTTGGCGTCGGCAGCGTTGGCGGCCAGGCCGCTGGTGAGGACCAGGCCGGACGCGGCAGCGATCACTGCCGCCTGGCGTCCGACGCCGCCGGCGTTCTCGCCCACAGCTTTGGCAATGATGGCCAGCGAATTGGTTTTGGTGACCTCGGCGCGATGCCGTGCGGTTGCACGAGTAGTCATCAGTTCTCTCTTTCGTTTTCCCCAGTCGCCTTGTAGGCAGACAGGGGGTTTTGGACGTGCCGGCATCTTGGGGGTACGCCGGCACGTCCCGAACGGGGATGTGGTGATTTAGCGAAGAGTGTGTTTGGGCAAAGAAAAAGCCCTTGGACCCGAAGGTCGAAGAACTAGCCCTTGGAGACAGTGAAGAACGCGGAGGAGCCGGTTGCGGCCACGGCGTGCAGCAGCGTTCCCTGGGAGGGGTTCAGGGCGCTGATCATCATGCCGTTGCCGACGTAGATGCCAACGTGTGCGCCGCCATTCTGCATCACCAGGTCGCCCGCCTGAGGAGTGGATGTGGGCGTCATGGCAGTCCATGCATTGGTGCGGGGGATGCTGATGCCGGCCTGCGCGTAGACCCACTGGGTGAAGCCCGAGCAGTCCCAGCCGGTGACGGGGCTGGTGCCGCCCCACACGTACGAGTGACCGATGCCGGTGTACGCGATGGCGGCGATGCCTGAGGTGGAGGCGGAGGAGACGGTTTCGGCCAGCTTCTCCTTGGCGGAGGAAGCGGTTCCGGTGGCAGCGGTTCCATTACCCGAGTCTGTGGACTGGGTGCGTACGGCCTGCACCTTGGGAGCGGCTGTGGTCTTGACCACGGGGCGCTCGAAAGAGACAGTGGCCGTGGGGGCCGCAGTAACGGCAAGGGCGGTCTGCGCCGACCCGGACTCCGTTGAGGCAGACACACCAGCGTTGGTGTCTGCCGCGGTGGCCGGCAAGCCCATGGTCAGGATGAGGCCGGAAGCAGCTGCGATAACGGCAGCCTGGCGACCAACTGTCCCGGCATTGGCACTAACAGCCTTGGACACCGCGTCCAAGGGGCTGGTACGAACCGTTTGCGCACGGTGGCGCGCAGAATTATGGCGTGAAGACACGAAGGTAGCCTCTCCCAATGCCTGCGAGGTGAGCTGTCGGATTCGGATGGGAGTCACCCGGCCACGCGGCTTCCAAGGAAGCTTTGTGACTTAACCCCAAGGCCTTCCCGCTGGAAAGGCCAAAATTGGTTCCCCCGCCCCTGCCAGACGATGTCATGCGAACGGACCTTGAGCGGTGGCAGAGTTAGGCAATCCGCACAAGAGCGTCAACTTCGGAAAAGTTGACGCGAGTTAGACGGTACAGCAGTTTTGACTGAATGTCACATTCAGGTCACGGCAAGTCAAGATCATCTGATAGTTCACCGTCACTTGACTACAGCCAGACGGTGGGGTCAACGACCTCGCCGTTGACCTGGACTTCGAAGTGGAGGTGGCAGCCTGTGGACGCCCCCGTAGTGCCGCTGAGCGCCACAACTTCCCCGCGGGAGACCGTCTGGCCTTCCTTGACGTTGAAGGACGACAGGTGGTTGTAGGTGGTTTCCAGGCCGTTGCCGTGGTCGATCACGACGCGGTTCCCGCCGCCGAACTGATGCCAGCCCACAAAGGTGACGGTACCGGTGGCCGCAGCCATGACGGACGTCCCGCATTGGGCCACATAGTCCTGTCCGCGGTGGAAGTCCCCGGTGCCGCCGGTGATGGGGCTGACCCGGTAGCCGAATGGCGATGCGGTGGTCATCACGGCCAGCGGGGCGCCGAGGCTTCCGGCCGAGGCGGCCCGGCTGATGGCGCCGGCCGACTGCGCGCTGAGCAGCTGCTTCAGTTTCCCGTCCGGATCAGCCTGGGTCACCACGGCGGAGCGGCTGAAGTCGATTTGGGCCCCGGCTTCCGCGGAGATCTGAGGCTGGGGCGTCACGGAGGAGGCGGCAACGGGGGCGGCGCCCGAGGCGTCAGTGGCCATAACAGGACTGGTGGCCGGGACTGTCACGGTGAGGACCAGGCCGGTGGCAGCAAGCGCGATGCCGGCCTTCTGGCCGATGCCGCTGGCGGCTGCGAATTCGGTCACCTGGCGGAGGGGACCCCGACGCCGGCGAGCATCACGGTGCGGATCGCGGGGACGCTCCGAGGTGATGACTTCGACAACGCGCGGTGTCGAAGCAGGGCCCGCCGCGCGGCGGCGTCCCCTGGAATTCTGCATGGTCAAGAACGGTTCCTCTCTGGAAAGCCTGCGAAGTTAGCTGTCGGATTCAGGTCAGAGAGTTCAAAGACCCGGTCCGCCGTAAGCAAGCTTCGGCACAGAGATATCCCATTAAGGATCCTTCGCTGGAAGAGGCTTGCTGCTGACGGACTTCACCCCAAGACAGTCCCCCGCTGCCGGTTGTGGTTCCCCCGCCTCTGCCAGTTACGACTCGTGCTCCTGATCCGCTGGCAGAGCTCGGCTCCAGATCAGGTAACGCTTTAATATCAACGCTTGGTTCAACTATAGAGGCTTAAGCCCCTTAGTAACAATTCCGTTATCTTTGGCTAAACACCCCGTTATGGGGTATCCCGTCCCTAACCCGCGGGCTGGCGGATGGCCACGAACACGTGCGCAGCAACCTCCGGCGGCAGCTCCAGGGCCCCTTCAATGCCGGGAACGCGCACCGAAATGTAATCACCCACCCGCTCCAGTGAAACGGCGGCGCCCGGACGGATACCGCCCTCGTCAAGCTGGGACAGCAGCTCCGGCTCCACCTGGATGGGCTCCGCGAGCCGGCTCACGGTCACCTCTGATGCCGGACCATAGGATTTCATCGCTTCCAGGAGGCTGATGGCACCGTCGGCAAGGCCCAGTGACGGAGAACCGCCCAAGGCTGCCAGGCCTGGAATCGGATTCCCGTACGGAGACTCCGTGGGATGGTTGAGCAGCTCGTAGATGCGCCGCTCCACGCGTTCGCTCATGACATGCTCCCAGCGGCAGGCTTCGTCGTGGACGTAGGCCCAGTCGAGACCGATGACGTCGGCGAGCAGGCGCTCGGCAAGGCGGTGCTTGCGCATGACCTCCGTGGCGCGCTTCCGCCCCGTTTCGGTGAGCTCAAGGTGCCGGTCTCCGGAGACGACCACCAGGCCGTCCCGCTCCATCCGGCCGATGGTCTGGGAGACGGTGGGCCCGGAGTGGCGGAGCCGCTCGGCGATGCGCGCACGAAGAGCCACGATGTTCTCTTCTTCAAGCTCCAGAATGGTCCGAAGGTACATTTCCGTAGTGTCGATCAGATCCGTCATCCAGCTCAGCTCCTCGAGCGCAGTACCTTGCGTTGTCCCACCGTATCGCCTTGACTGCGACGTAGTCCGTGGAAAAGCTTAGCCTATTTTGACTTTGTCCGAATAGTTCGCGCCTGTGCTACGCAGGCGTCTCATTGGCTGGACTATGACGGCCCGGGTTCCCGCCGAAACAGCGCTTCAGGCAGAATGAGGAAGGCCCTGGTTGCAGTCACCGCCGACTGCCGGCCGCCAACACCCGTCCGGACCAAAGTTACGTCCACGCCGAAATTGGAGCACCTGTGAGCGAAACCAGCATCACTATTCCCGCCGACCTCCTGCCGAAGGACGGACGGTTCGGCGCCGGGCCCTCCAAAGTCCGGCAGGAACAGATCGATGCGCTGTCAGCCGCGTCAAAGAAGATCCTCGGCACGTCCCACCGCCAGGCCCCTGTCAAGAACCTGGTGGGCTCTGTCCGGGAAGGCCTGAGCCAGTTCTTCCGCGCACCCGAAGGGTATGAGGTGGTGCTCGGCGTGGGCGGTTCCACCGCCTTCTGGGATATTGCAAGCTTTGGCCTGGTGGAGAAGAAGGCACAGCACCTGTCCTTTGGTGAATTCGGCTCCAAATTCGCCGCAGCCACCAACAAAGCCCCCTTCCTGGACGCGTCCTCCATCATCAAGTCCGAACCCGGTACCCGCCCCTCGGCGCAGGCAGAAGCAGGCGCGGATGTTTACGCCTGGCCGCAGAACGAGACCAGCACAGGCGTTTCGGCCCCTGTGCAGCGCGTTGCCGGCGCGGACGAAGGTGCATTGGTCCTGGTGGACGCCACCTCTGCCGCAGGCGGCCTGGATGTCGATGTTGCCCAGAGTGACGTTTACTACTTCGCGCCGCAGAAAAACTTTGCCTCCGACGGCGGACTTTGGCTTGGGCTCTTCTCCCCGGCCGCCCTGGAACGGGCAGCGAGGATCAAGGCCAGCGACCGCTGGATTCCGGACTTCCTGGATCTGCAGACGGCCATCGACAACTCGCGCCTGAACCAGACCTACAACACCCCGTCGCTGTCCACCCTGGTGACTCTGGACGCGCAGGTGCAGTGGTTGAACTCCAACGGCGGCCTGGACTTCGCGTCCGCCCGCACGGCTGACTCCGCCGGCCGCATCTACAGCTGGGCCGACGCCTCCGGGTTCGCCACTCCCTTTGTCACCAACCCGGACGAGCGCTCCAACGTCATCGCCACCATCGACTTCGATGAGTCCGTGGACGCGGCCGTGGTTGCCAAGGTACTGCGCGCCAATGGCGTGGTGGACACCGAGCCTTACCGGAAGCTGGGCCGTAACCAGCTGCGCATCGCAACGTTCGTGGCCATTGAGCCCGCCGACGTTTCCGCCCTGCTCGCAAGCATCGATTACGTGGTGGACGAGCTGCGCAAGTAGGACTGCACAAGCAACCGAACCGGCGCGGGCTGGGGGCTGCTCGCGCACTCCGCCAGCCCGGGTCAGTTGCCCCTCCCCAAGCCACCAGGGCGCTGAGGCATTAAAGAACGACGGCGCCGCCCGGGTTTTCCCCGGGCGGCGCCTTTTGTCTGTCTTCGGAGGAGCGCTCCATAAGAGCGTCCCGGTCAGGAAGTGCCGGCGTCGCCCTCGGCGGACTGGTCCGGCTCAGCGGCTGCAGAGGCACCCGCTTCAGGTGCGCCTGCCTCAGATTCCTGGCCTTCAGGCCCTGCAACAGCATCTTCCGCAGCATCGGATTCCGCCGGCCCAGCCTCGGCTGTTTCTGTTTCTGTTTCCGGTTCCTGTTCCCGCTCAGGTTCCTGCTCATCTTCAGGCCGGACACGTTCCGCCCAGGGAACCCATTCCGGGGCCAGGATGGAGTCCTCGGACGGCAGCAGGCCCAGCTCATTGACGGTCACAACCTTGGAGCGTGAGTTCCGCGTCAGGACCGCGAACCATTGCCAGCCGCCGTAGCCGGGCAACCGGGATTCAAAGAGGTGCGTCACCAGGCGGTCGCCCTCGCTCTTGGCTCCCAGGTGGCGCCCGATGTCCGCCGGCGCCGTAATGCCTTCGATCGCGCTTCGGGCAGTTTCCACGGCGGCGGCAAGGAAGGCGTCGGGCTTTCCGGTGCGCCATGCCGGCACACCGGCGCGCGGCCTCGCAGTCCTCACGGCAGCAGGGGCCGGTGACGCGGCGGCCGAAACGGTCCCCTCCGGCTCCGGTTCCGGGGACACCGGATCCCGGGACACCAACTCCTGCGACTCCACTGCCGGCTCCTGCTGATCAGCTTCCGAACTCATCAGGGCTAAACGTCCAGCTCGTCGGCAACCTTACGCAGGGCGGCGGCGATGGCCTTACCCTTGTTGCCTTCCGGGTATTTGCCTTTGGAGAGGGTTCCGGACAGGTTGTCCAGCACGCTCACCAAGTCCTGGACCAGCGGGGCAAGGTCCCGGGCACTGGGCCGTTTCGCCTTGGCGATGGACGGCGTCTTATCGAGCACGCGCAGCCCCAGGGCCTGTGCACCCTTGCGGCCGTCTGCGACACCAAATTCAACGCGGGTGCCGGCCTTAAGCTCCGTTACACCCTCTGGCAGCGAGGATTTAGGCAGGAACACTTCCTGGCCGTCTTCGCCCGCGAGGAAACCGAAGCCTTTGTCCTTGTCATACCACTTGACCTTGCCGGTAGGCACGTAATCAACCTTCTTCGTTCTGACGTCTTGAGACACGGCCAGCTGTCACCGCATCCGCATTGTTGTGCGGGTTCAGGGTATGACGGCTGGAGACCGTGTTGGTCTGTATCCCTCAAGGTTATCCTGCCCCATCCCCTAATCCTGCTTTCGGCGGCACCTCCCCACCCGCGCCCTAGCCTCGCAAGCTCGGCCAGGGAACCCTACGGGCGTGGGCCCCCCAACCGCGCCCTGGCCTCCCGGAACGCATGCCGGCCCTGACGGACGGGGCTGTTAGCGTTACGTCCATGACACCCTCGCGTTACCGGCGGCCCCTGACGATCTTCGCCGCGGTTATTGCCGTGCTCTCGCTGGCAGCGGTGGCAGCCGTCATGGCCTTTGCCTTCGCAGGTTCGGTGGCTCCGGCCTGGGTCACCTATGCCGCGCTGTACGGCCTGCCGCTGGCGTTCCTCCTGATGCTGTTCCTTGTCCTGGACAGCGTCGCCGGGCGCCGCCGGGCAGGAAAACCTGACGGGCGGTAACGTTGGACTGATGTCCCTTATTCGCGCGCTCAGCAAGGACCTGGAGGCCCGCAGCGACGACTCGTTGCGGTCGCTGTTTGACGCGCGGCCGGACCTCATCTCCCCCGCCGTGCCGGATTTCGCCGCCCTGGCCGCCAGGGCCAGCGGGAGGGTCAGCGTCCAGCGCGCCCTGGAGCGCCTCAACCGGCCCCAGATGCAGGTCCTGGAAACCCTCCATCTGTGTACGAACACCGACACGAAGCACAGCGCTTCAGCCGCGGGCCTCCGCCACCTGATTTCAGGATCCACCCTCGCAGCCGTGGAGCGGATCCTGGCGTCACTCCAGGACCTCGCGCTGGTACACCGCGCCGAACCCCCGCACGGAACTCCCGCCGGCAAGCAGCGCTACTACCTCCCCGTGGGCAGCCTGAAGGACGTGGTGGGGATATATCCCGCCGGACTGGGGCGGAGCTACACGGAGCTGGTGCGCCTCCAGCCCGCGTTCGCGCAACGGGCGGTTCAGCTTGTTTCCGAACTGCACCGGAGGGGCGTCGCCATCCATGGCGCCACCACGCCCATGGAGGCAGCGCTGGCGCTGCAGCACTGGACGTCCTCCCCTGAGGCGTTGCAGGATATCTTGTCCACCGCTCCGGAACGCACGACGGCGCTGCTCGCCAAATTCCGGAACTGGGCCATGGGTGCCGTCCCCCAGGCGCAACGCAAGGCATCCATCACCACCGAGGGATCCGACGTCGGCCCCGTTGACTGGCTCCTGGCCCGGGGCCTGCTGGTGCCGTTGGACGCCGCCCACGTGGAACTGCCGCACAGCGTGGGACTGTCACTGCGCGGCGGCGCCATCATCAATGACTTCGCACTGTCACCGCCGGTCCCCGAGCTCGGCCGCACCAGCGCCGCCCTGCGCCGGAATGCGGCGCTCGGCGCCATCGCAGAAACCCTGCGGCTCGTGGGCGAAATGCTCCATGCCGTGAAGGAACAACCGCTGGCCACCCTCCGCAGCGGAGGTGTGGGCGTCCGCGAGATGAGGCGGCTCGCTGATGTGCTCCGGATCGACCAGCTACGCGTCGGGCTGCTCCTGGAGCTCTGCGGGCTCGCGGGCCTGATCCGGCTGGACGTTGACTCCTCGTCCTGGATCCAGCCGCCCGAGTTGGAGTGGCTCGTCCTGCCCCGGCAGGAACAATGGCTCTGGCTGGTGAACGCCTGGCTGGCCAGCGAGCGCGTACCGTCCATGGTGGGGCAGCCCATCAGCGGAACGCCCGGAGCAGCGGCGGGGCACCGCGCCGCATCGGGGAGCACCGTTATTGCGTTGTCGGCGGAGGCGCAGCGGCCTGACGCCCCGGTGGTGCGCAAGCGGATCCTGGAGATTCTCAACGAACTCACCCAGGAAGCGGCGGCACCGGACGGAACTGCGCCGGTGCTGGACGCAGCCGCGGTCCTGCAGCGCGCCGAGTGGGCCCAGCCGCGGATGGCCCGGCGCTTCAGTTCCCTGATCCGCGGAGTGCTGGCCGAAGCCGAAATCCTCGGTCTGCTGGGCTCTGGAGCGCTGAGCCAGCTGGGGAGCGCCATCGCCGCCGATGATCCGGACGCCGCACTCGCCATCCTGGGCGAGCACCTGCCGGCCGAGCTGAACCACGTGCTGCTCCAGGCGGACCTGACTGCTGTGGCCCCCGGATACCTTGCGCCGGCCCTGACGGAGAAACTGCTGCTGATGGCGGACGCGGAAGGACAGGGGCCGGCCACCATCTACCGGTTCTCGCCCGGTTCCATCCGCCGGGCCCTGGACGCCGGACATAATGCCCAGGCCCTGCTGGAGTTCCTGCGGGAACACTCAGCCACGGCCGTCCCGCAGCCGCTGCAGTACCTCGTGGAGGACACGGCCGCCCGGCACGGCCGGCTGCGGGTGGGCGCCGCCGGGAGCTTTATCCAAAGCGAAGACGAAGGGGCGCTGCTTGACCTGCTGCAAGGGCCCAAAACCGAGGGGCTCGGCCTGGTACGGATTGCTCCGACCGTCCTCATCTCCTCCGCTGCCCCACGCGAAACAGCGCAGGTGCTGCGCAGCCTGGGTCTCTCGCCATCGCTTGACGAATCCGAACAGCCTGTACTCCGGCTCCGGCGTGTCCCTGCGCCGCACAGCCCTTCCCGGCCCGTGTACACCGCCCCACGGACCGCGCCGGAAGCGGAGGAAGTGCAAGCTCAACTGGACGTGCTCCGCCATCGCCCTGCCGCCGTCGTAAGCCACCACCCGGGGCAGGCGGACATTGGCTCCGAAGCAGCCACCCAGCTGGGGCTGGAAGCCCTGCAGCGCGCCATCCGGCTGAAGCAGCGGATCAGCATGAACGTGGTGGACGGCATGGGGAATGCCAACCTCGAAATTGTTGTTCCCCTCTCAGTGAGCGGCGGACGCGTCCGGGTCTTCGACCCCGCGAAGGACACCGAACGGGTGCTGTCCATCCACCGCATTATCGATATTGAGGCCGCAGAGGAACTGCGCCAGTGAAGGACTCCCCCGAGTGAACGACGGACCCCTGATTGTCCAGAGCGACAAGACCATCCTCCTTGAGGTGGACCATGAGCTCGCCACCGAAGCCCGGCACGCCATAGCGCCGTTCGCCGAACTGGAACGTGCGCCCGAGCATGTCCACAGCTACCGGTTGACGCCCTTGGGCCTGTGGAATGCCCGGGCCGCCGGCCTGGACGCCGAAAGAGTCCTGGACACACTGCTGAAGTATTCGCGCTTCCCGGTGCCGCATTCGCTGCTGATCGACGTCGAGGAGACGATGTCGCGCTATGGCCGGCTGCGCCTGGAAAAGGACCCGCAGCACGGTCTGGTGATGCGGACGGACGACTACCCGGTGCTTGAGGAAGTGATCCGGTCCAAGAAGATCCAGCCGCTCCTGGGCCCGCGGATTGACGGCGAAACAGTGGTGGTGCACGCGTCCCAGCGAGGCCAGCTCAAGCAGCTTCTGCTCAAGATCGGCTGGCCCGCCGAGGATTTGGCCGGCTATGTGGACGGCACCCCGCACCTGATCGCGCTGAACGAGGACGGCTGGAAACTGCGGCCCTACCAGCAGATGGCCAGTGACAATTTCTGGGCCGGCGGCAGCGGCGTCGTGGTGCTTCCCTGCGGGGCGGGCAAAACCCTCGTGGGCGCGGCGGCGATGGCAACCGGCTCCACCACCACCCTGATCCTTGTCACGAACACCGTGGCCGCCCGGCAGTGGAAGGATGAGCTGCTCAGGCGCACCTCCCTCACCGAGGAAGAAATCGGCGAGTACTCAGGCGCCGTCAAGGAAGTGCGGCCAGTGACCATTGCCACCTACCAGGTGCTCACCACCAAGCGCGGCGGCCTGTATCCGCACCTTGAACTGGTGGACGGGCATGACTGGGGCCTGATCATCTACGACGAGGTCCACCTGCTTCCTGCCCCGATTTTCCGGATGACGGCGGACCTGCAGGCCCGGCGCCGCCTGGGCCTCACCGCAACACTGGTGCGCGAAGACGGCCGCGAGGGCGAGGTCTTCAGCCTGATTGGACCCAAGCGCTACGACGCGCCGTGGAAAGACATCGAGTCCCAGGGCTACATCGCCCCCGCGGACTGCGTGGAGGTCCGGGTGGACCTGCCGCGGGATGAGCGCGTCGCCTACGCCATGGCAGACGACGCCGACAAGTACCGGCTCTGCGCCACGTCGGAGTCCAAGACGCAGGTGGTGGAGCAGCTCGTGGCCCGGCACACCGGGGAGCAGCTGCTGGTCATCGGCCAGTACATCGACCAGCTGGACGAGCTCGGCGAGCGCCTCCAGGCGCCGGTCATCAAAGGCGACACCTCCGTGAAGGTGCGCCAGAAGCTCTTCGATGCATTCCGTGCCGGTGAGATCCAGACGCTCGTGGTTTCCAAGGTGGCCAACTTTTCCATCGACCTCCCGGAAGCGTCGGTGGCGATCCAGGTATCGGGTTCCTTCGGGTCGCGGCAGGAGGAAGCGCAGCGCCTGGGCCGGCTTCTCCGTCCCAAGAAGGACGGCCGGGCAGCCCGGTTCTACTCGCTGGTGGCGCGGGACACCCTGGACCAGGACTTCGCCGCCAAACGCCAGCGTTTCCTCGCCGAGCAGGGCTATGCCTACCGGATCATGGACGCCAAGGACGTGGAAACGGCGGAGTAGCCGTATCCCCGGTTGTCGCACCCGGACCACCCGCCGCAGTTCTGCTCGGCCATTGCATACTGGAAGCATGCGACACCCTGTGGAACCCGTTGTACCGCAGCCTGGCCAGGAATCTGTCTGGGGCTACCCCCGTCCCCCACGCGTTGAGCCGAGCCAGGAACGGATCCGGGTCGTCCTTGGCGGAGAGCTCATCCTCGACGTCACGGAGTCAGTGCGCGTTCTGGAGACCAGCCACCCGCCGGTCTATTACTTCCCCCGGGAAGCCTTCAGGCCCGCAACACTGGAGCTTGCCTCAGGGACCAGCTATTGCGAGTTCAAGGGGACAGCACAGTACCTGAACATCCGCGGCGGTGGCCTGTTGGCTGCTGCGGCAGGATGGTTCTATCCGCAGCCTGCGCCGCCCTACATAACGTTGACCGGGCATGTGGCACTGTACCCGGGCAAGATGGACTATTGCGAGGTGGACGGTGAGTGCGTCCGTCCCCAAGCTGGCGCTTTCTATGGCGGGTGGATCACCAGCAGGGTGGTTGGGCCATTCAAGGGCGAGCCGGGAACGATGTTTTGGTGAACCGCTCCTCTTTCCACTTAATCTTCGCGTTTGCTCTTCACAACAGGCTCCCAACGAATATCCAGACAACTCCCAGAGTCTGGGAGCATGATGGGAGCATGAACAAGAACGGCCCTGAAGCGAAGCTCCTCGTGGTGGACGACGAGCCCAACATCCGCGAACTGCTCTCAACCTCCCTGCGGTTCGCCGGATTCGACGTCGTTTCCGCAGCCAACGGACGCGACGCCCTTGCCGCTGCGGACCTGCACGCACCGGACCTTGCCGTCCTGGACGTGATGCTTCCGGACATGGACGGGTTCACCGTCACCCGCCGACTGCGCGCATCAGGCAAGCACTTCCCTGTCCTGTTCCTGACCGCCAAGGACGATACCGAGGACAAAGTCACCGGCCTCACTGTGGGCGGCGACGATTACGTCACCAAACCCTTCAGCCTGGACGAGGTAGTGGCGAGAATCCGCGCCGTCCTGCGGCGGACCCAGCCCATGCTCGACGACGACGCCGTCATCCGCGTGGATGACTTGGAACTCGACGACGATGCCCACGAAGTGCGCCGTGGCGGCACTGTCATCGAACTCTCCCCCACCGAGTTCAAGTTGCTCCGCTACCTCATGCTCAACCCCAACCGGGTGCTGTCCAAGTCGCAGATCCTGGATCACGTGTGGGAGTACAACTTCAACGGTGACGCGTCCATCGTTGAGTCGTATATCTCCTACCTGCGCCGGAAGGTTGACCTCGATCCGGAGGCTCCGGCGCTGATCCAGACCAAGCGCGGCGTGGGCTACGTGCTGCGGACGGCCGAAAAGCGCTGACCTTGTTGAAGCGGTGGAAAACAGCCTCCCTGCGGTCCCAGCTGGTAGCAATGATCATGGGCCTGCTGGTGGTGGCACTGACGGCAACCGGCGGCGTCACCCTGACGCTGCTGCACAGCTACCTTCAGGAGCAGGTGGATGACAAGCTGTACGCCGCCGTCGCCCTGGCGGCAAAGCAGCAGTCGTTCAGTCAGCTGCAGGCGCCGACGAACCCGATCATCCCCACCGACTATTCCCTGATCCTGTACCGGGACCAGCAGGAGCCCTACCCCTTCGGCGGCGACAAGCAGAACCATCCGGACATCGCGAACATGTCCGTGGCGCAGGCAGAGTCCCAGGGCCGGGTCCCCTTCCAGGTGCGCGGCACCGACGGGGAAAACTGGCGCGTGGTGGCGGTTAACGTCCTGAGCAATGACGAGCCCGCCGTGGTGGTGATCGGGCTGCCCCTGCGAAACGTGGATGATGTCGTTAAGCACGCCAACCTGGTGGTGGCCGGAGTGGGCCTGCTGACGCTGCTGCTGGCATCGCTGATCGGCAGCTGGACGGTCAGCCGGTCCTTCAGGCCGCTGGCACGGGTGGAGAAGACTGCCGCGGCCATTGCCGCCGGTGACCTGTCGCGCCGGGTCGATGTGGACAACCCGCACACGGAATTGGGCCGGCTGGGCAGTTCCCTGAACGCCATGCTCGCCCACATCGAATCGGCCTTTGCCGCACGCACCGCGTCGGAGGCGAGGATGCGCCGGTTCGCTGCCGACGCCTCGCACGAACTGCGGACCCCGCTGGTGACCATCCGCGGCTTCTCCGAGCTCTACCGGCATGGCGCCCTGGCCACCGACGAAGACGTTGCCACCGCCATGGGCAGGATCGAAAGCGAAGCCAAGCGCATGGGCTCCATGGTGGAGGACCTGCTGCTGCTCGCCCGCCTCGATGAGCAGCGGCCCTTGCAGCAAAAGCCTGTCGACCTCCAGCTGATTGCCCACGATGCCGTGGTGGACACACAGGCCAGCTCCCGTGCCCGGGTCATCTCCCTGGTCGGGCTCGACGGCGGCAAGGCAGCTCCCGCACCCGTGTTGGGCGACGAGGCCAAACTCCGCCAGGTGGTGGGCAACCTTGTGGGCAATGCCTTGCGTTACACCCCCGATGACACCCCCATTGAGCTGGCTGTTGGCGTCCGCGCGTCAGAGGACGGGCGCCAGAGGTCCGTCATTGAAGTCCGGGACCACGGACCGGGTATCTCCGAGGAAGATGCGTCGAAGGTCTTCGAGCGTTTCTACCGTGCAGACACGTCGCGCACGCGGGAGACGGGCGGCAGCGGCCTGGGCCTGGCCATTGTGGCAGCCATTGTGGGCTCCCACGGCGGATCTGTCCGGGTGGAGAATACCGACGGCGGCGGGGCCACACTGGTGGTCAGCCTTCCGCAGCGCGAGGACGCGCCGGTGCAGGCCAAAGCCGAGGGCGTCGACGGCGAGGTTATCCACATATAGGCTCCGGTCGTGGCCGCGGGAAGATGCGCATCCATAGGCTTGTTGCAGTTGCCCGGACCAGCCGGGCATGGGAGCAAACGCTGCCCGTTACTGCGAAAGGCATTGCCATGAGCATCATCTCCGTCGACACCGAACTCCTGCAGCTCAAGTCTGCCAATGTCCAGGCCACGGTGGACCGGATCAGCGCCGACGTCCAGGCCATGAAACGCGGACTGGATGAGCTCCAGGGGTCCTGGCGCGGCTCCGCGGCCACCAACTTCCAGGCCCTCGTCACGGAATGGACCCTTACGCAGGGCAGGGTGGAAGCTTCCCTCGCGTCGATCAATATGGCCCTGGCGTCGGCGGCCGCCACCTACGCCCAGGCGGAGCAGGGAAACACCCAGCGGTTTAGCTGAGCCAACCTGGCGGCGAGGCGCCCGGAGTGCGCGTGTCAGGCTTCGGGGGTGCCCTGATGGAACCGAAGCCGCCAGCGGTCGCCGTCCAGCACCCACAGCGAGCTTCGGAGCGTTGTGCCTGAGCGCGCGAAGCTCCGGTAGGTCAACAGGACCGCGGCGGGGCCGATGCGGTCCGCGCCAAGGATCTCAATGTCGGTCCGCTCGCCGGGATCTTCTTCCAGGGCCATCATCATGGCATCCCTGGTCCAGACCCGGCCCGAGCTGCCGATCTCCAGGAAGTCGGGGTGCAGGAGGACAGCTGTCCTGCCGATATCACCGCGCACCAGGGGGCCCAGCAGTTCCCGCTCCAGCTCCTCCACCAGCGCTTCAGGCGGTGCCGTTTGGGCCTGGCCAGATGCCCCAGCCAGGTCAAAGGCCCCGCCGTCCAGCTGGGCAAAGTCCAGCTGCGCGAAGTCCTGCTGGCTGGGGCGCTGGTGGCCAATGTCCTGCCGGCTCGTATTCCGTCCAGCGTCCTGCCGGCTCGTATTCCGTCCAGCGTCCTGCCGGCTGGTGGATTCCGGGCTGATGCTCTGACGGGGAAGGGCCGGCTCCTGAGTCTTCCGCCCTGAGGCGGCCTGCTGCGCCAGCTCCTGCTGGCTGAAGAGGTCGGGTTCACGGGGTGGTGCTGCCAAAGTCTGGGCAGTGGCTGAAACGGCACCGGCTGCATGGGCTCCCGATGCGGAAAGGTGGTGGGTGCCGGGAAATCCTGGCCCGGAGCGGGCAGCCACCCCCTGCTGGTAGGCCGTGGCCGCGGCTCGCGCCCGCTCGTCCGCGGCTTCGTTCAGGTCATGCCCTGCGTGCCCCTTGACCCACTCGAACCTGTATTTCCGCCCCGCCAGTTCCCGGTCCAGTTCCTTGAGCAGGTCCACGTTCAGCACTGGCTTGCCATCGGCCTTCCGCCAGCCCTTACGTTTCCAGCCCGGCATCCACTTGGTGATCGAGTTGATGACGTACTGGCTGTCACAGAGGATGTGCAGGTCCTCCTGGGGCAGGTGGGCAGTAGCCCGCAGAAGATCAAGGACAGCCATCAGCTCACCCTGGTTATTGGTACCGTGAGGCCACCCGCCGGCGCGCCAGCAGTCGTCGTTCACGTACCAGGCCCAGCCCGCCGGGCCGGGGTTTCCCAAAGCCGAACCGTCGGCCGCTGCAGTAATCGTCACCGGTCCATCCTGCCAGAAGACGCCGGAAATGCGCTGGTCCCGGCCCACCCACACCTCCCCGCCGCGACGTGCGCCGGCCGACAGCTGTGGCCGCTCGGGCGGGCGCGCGCGAGGGAAAGCGTTTACCGAAAGTGCTTGACGAAGGCATCGGGACACCGGCACAATCGGATGTCATACGAGAAAACGCTTTCTCCGATCCGGGCGAGGCAGGCGAAGTTGCCCTTTGCGGGCCAGGAGAATGTGTGTGGTCAACAGAACGAGAGGCACATCAATGACGATTCCAACCGGCAGGCGGGGAAAGATCCGGCTCGGCGCAGTGGCCATTGCCCTTTCCCTCCTCGCAACGGGCTGTGGCACGTCCGGCGGTTCCGGCAACAACCAGGAAGTCACCCTGCGGTTTGCCTGGTGGGGCAACGAGTACCTCAATTCCCAGACCGAAAAGGTCATTGACGCTTTTGAAGCGGAACACCCGAATATCAAGATCGAATCCGAGCCCGGCGAGTGGGCCAGCTACTGGGACAAGCTCGCCACCAAGACTGCGGCGAACGACGCGCCGGACGTCATCCAGATGGACCAGAAGTACATCGCCGAATACGGCGGACGCGGAGCCCTCCTTGATCTGTCCAAGCAGGACGATATCGATACCTCCAAGCTGGACAAAGAAGGCTTGGCTTCCGGCCAGTACGACGACGCCCAGTACGGGATCAGCACCGGCCAGAATGCCTACGTCATCATGGCCAATTCCAAAGTCTTCGACGCAGCCGGCGTTCCCCTCCCGGATGACACCAAGTGGACCTGGGATGACTTTATGGCCACGGCCGCCAAGATCAGTGCCGCAGGCGACGGCAAGAACTACGGTGCGGCCTACGGCACCAATGAAGCCGACCTGATCATCTGGCTGCGGCAGCACGGCGAGAATCTTTATTCAGAGGACGGGAAGCTGGCCTTCGAAACGTCCACTGCTGCCTCGTTCTGGGAGCGCCTGAAGGAACAGCGTAATTCGAAGGCCAGTCCGCCGGCCACCGTCGCCACCGAGGACGCCGGTGCCGGACTGGAAGAAAGCCTCTTCGGCACCAACAGGGTTGGCATGGCCTGGTGGTGGACCAACCAGCTCGGATCGCTCGAGGCTACTACCGGCAGCAGCATTAAGATGCTCCGGGCACCCAGCGTTGACGGTTCTGCCGCTCAGAACGGCATGTACTACAAGCCCAGTATGTTCTGGTCCGCCTCCTCACGGTCAAAGCACCCCAAGGAAGCCTCGACGTTCATCAACTTTTTGGCCAACAGCCCCGAAGCCGGAGCGATCCTGATGACGGACCGCGGCGTCCCAACCAATTCAGAGATCGTCGAAGGCATCAAGCCCACTCTCAAGCCGGCGGACACCACGGTGGTCAGCTTCCTGAAGGATCTCGGCCCGGATATCAAGGGGGCTCCCCCAGTTCCCCCTGTAGGGGCCGGCAGCGTGCAGAACGTGGTCAAGCGGTACACCGATGAAGTCCTCTACGACAGGCTCACGCCGCAGGCAGCTGCTGACGCCTTCAAAAAGGAAGTTGAAGGAATGCTGGCCAGCGCCAGGAAGTAAAAAGGCTTCGGACGCAAAATGCGGCCCCCTCTTTCAAGGGGGCCGCATTTATGTTCTCGCGGGACCAGGCCCGGCAGGGAAGGCTTAGAAGCCGCCCATGCCGCCCATGTCGTCGCCGCCGCCAACCGGGGCAGCGTTCTTCTCGGGCTTGTCAGCCACGACTGCCTCGGTGGTGAGGAACAGGCCGGCAATGGAGGCCGCGTTCTGCAGGGCAGAGCGGGTTACCTTGACGGGGTCGTTCACACCGGCAGCCAGCAGGTCGACGTATTCGCCGGTTGCAGCGTTCAGGCCGTGGCCAGCGGGCAGGCCGCGGACCTTGTCAACCACAACGCCCGGCTCCAGGCCGGCGTTGAAGGCGATCTGCTTCAGCGGGGCGTCGATCGCAACGCGGACGATGTTCGCACCGGTTGCTTCGTCGCCGGAGAGCTGCAGGTTGGCGAATGCCTTGGCACCGGCCTGGATGAGGGCCACGCCGCCACCGGCGACGATGCCTTCTTCAACTGCAGCCTTGGCGTTGCGCACTGCGTCTTCGATGCGGTGCTTGCGCTCCTTGAGCTCAACCTCCGTTGCGGCACCGGCCTTGATGACTGCAACGCCGCCGGCCAGCTTGGCCAGGCGCTCCTGCAGCTTCTCGCGGTCGTAATCCGAATCGGAGTTCTCGATCTCGGCGCGGATCTGTGCCACGCGGCCGGCGATCTGGTCGGCGTCGCCTGCACCTTCGACGATGGTGGTCTCGTCCTTGGTGACAACAACCTTGCGTGCCTTGCCCAGGAGCTCCAGGCCGGCGTTCTCCAGCTTGAGGCCAACTTCTTCGGAGATGACCTGGCCGCCGGTGAGGACGGCGATGTCGGCCAGCTGCGCCTTGCGGCGGTCACCGAAGCCCGGAGCCTTGACGGCAACGGACTTGAAGGTGCCGCGGATCTTGTTGACGATCAGGGTGGCCAGGGCCTCGCCCTCGATGTCCTCTGCGATGATCAGCAGCGGCTTGTTGGACTGCATGACCTTCTCGAGGACAGCAACCAGTTCCTTGACGTTGGAGATCTTCGAGTTGACGATCAGGATGTACGGATCCTCGAGGACCGTTTCCTGGCGCTCGGCGTCAGTGACGAAGTAGGCGGAGATGTAGCCCTTGTCGAAGCGCATGCCTTCGGTGAGCTCAAGCTCCAGGCCGAAGGTGTTGGACTCCTCGACGGTGATGACGCCTTCCTTGCCAACCTTGTCCAGGGCTTCGGCAATGAGGGCACCAATTTCTTCGTCGCCGGCGGAGATGGATGCCGTAGCGGCGATCTCTTCCTTGGTTTCGATTTCCTTGGCGGAGTTCAGCAGCTCGGCGGTGACGGCTTCAACAGCCTTCTCGATGCCGCGCTTGAGGGACAGCGGGTCGGCGCCGGCAGCAACGTTGCGCAGGCCTTCCTTCACCAGTGCCTGTGCCAGCACAGTAGCGGTGGTGGTACCGTCGCCAGCGACGTCATCGGTCTTCTTGGCAACTTCCTTGACCAGCTCGGCGCCGATCTTCTCGTAAGGATCGTCCAGCTCGATCTCCTTGGCGATGGAAACACCATCGTTGGTGATCGTGGGGGCGCCCCACTTCTTCTCGAGGACGACGTTGCGTCCACGCGGGCCGAGGGTGACCTTAACGGCGTCGGCGAGGATGTTCAGTCCCCGCTCAAGGCCGCGGCGTGCCTCTTCATCAAATGCAATGATCTTGGCCATAACGGCAATAGTCCTTTCGGGACAGTCGTTAAGAATGAACCTTCGCTGCAGTGCCCGCGACGGACGATCCTTCGCCATTGGCCTCTGTATGCCTCCGGGTGCGGATCTCACTCCAGTTAGGTGTTTCTTCGCTCCTCGACCGGTGCAGCGCGCCGCAGGCCGGAACCAGCTTTGCTTAGCAGTCGGTACGTCAGAGTGCTAACTCAATAATTAGCACTCCCCACGTGAGAGTGCAAGCGAAAGAAGCCGGACAGTCTCCCTGTTTAGCCCACGGCGAAGCCGGGCCGACAGCGAAGCCGGGCCAACAGTGAGGCCGGGCCCGGGCGGGTCAGCCTGCAGCCCGCCCGGCAGTCTCCCGGCCGCTGGGCGCAGGATTGTTGTCCGCCCCATAGGTGTAGACGGTGAAGGTGGCGGTGGTGATGTCCCCATTGGCGTCGAAGGCAACCGGGCCCGACACGCCGTCGTAATTAATATCCGGGCCGGACATCAGCCCTGCCCGGCAGTCCTTGTAGGTGAGGCAGGCTTCGGCCGCCGGTTTCCCGGTGGATCCTTCCACCGTTCCTCCGGAAGCAGCGATCAGGTTGGCGGCGATGGAGCGGCCCGCGTCGTCCTGCGCCCGGGCGGCAGCCAAGGCAGCAACGGTCACGGCGTCATAGGCCTCGGCCGCAAAGGATACATCCTTCAGGCCCGGATCCACCGTGAGCAGCCTGGCCTGGAAGTCCGCCTCGGGGAGCTGCCCGGCAACCACCGAGCGGGCGCCGTCGAGTGACTTGGCCGGCAGGCGGGAGCCGTAGCGCGCGAAGGCGCCGTCGCTGAGGATGATCCGTTTCCCGTCCACGCCGGCATTGCCCAGTTCGGCCAGGGCGCCCTGCGCACCATCCCGGGCGATGACTATTACCGCGTCCGCACTGGCCCTGTCCACGGCAGCAGCGGCACTGCCCGCCTCGCCCGGCTTGAAGCCGGCAGTGGCGGCCACTGCCAGGCCGGCCTCCCCGGCAGAGGCGGCGACGGCGGCAGACAAGTCCTTGCCGTAGGAGCCTTCCTGGTACATCACCGCCACAGTGTTGGCGCCGGCGTCCTTGGCGAGCTTCACGAGGACGGGGCCTTGCGCCACGTCGGCAGCTGCGGTCCGGAAGTAATAGCCGCCGCTGTTGGCGGTGCTCAGCCCGGCGGCCGTGTTGGCGGGCGAGATCAGCGGAGTCCGGGCGCGGGAGAGGATGTCGAGGGCGGCGGCGGCGTGGCTGGAATCGGTGGGGCCGATGACAACGTCAGCCTTAGCGGCAACGAGGGCCTGGGCCTGCCCGGCCGCATCCTGCCCGGATCCGGTGGGAAGGAGCTCCACCGGCTTGCCTTTATGGCCGCCGGCGGCATTGATCTCCTGCACTGCGAGCTTGGCGGCCGCCAGCTGCGGTGCGTTCAGGAAGGCGTTGTCGCCGGTGCTGTCCAGGATCAGCCCCACCCTCAAAGTGCCGTCTCCGGACGCCTCCACAGGTTCCACCCGCGCATTGCCTGTGGCGCCGGAACAGGCTGCCAGGGCCAGGATAGAACAGGCCGCCGCGGCCAGGACCGTCCGGCGGATGTCCGCGGGACGCAGGAAAGCGGTGTTCACTCGGCCGGCCGGACGCTTTCGGCCTGCGGGCCCTTCTCGCCTTCGCCCACCTCGAGCTCCACGCGCTGGCCTTCGTCGAGGGCCCGGTAGCCTTCGCCCTGGATTGCGGACCAGTGGACAAAGACGTCATCGCCCGTGCCGTCAACGGTAATGAAGCCGTAGCCCTTTTCCGCGTTGAACCATTTGACGGTTCCCAGTGCCATGTCCGACCACTCTTTCAATTGTGTCCGGGCGTCCCCGCCGCTGTGCCGGCTGGCCCGGACCGAACCTGAAAATCACTCTAGCCAACTCAATGGCGGCCGGGGCGGGACGGCTCCGGGACAACCGGCAATAGTTATTCAGGCGTAACAGCCGGTACCAGGCAGGGACATCGCCGTGCTGTTTGCCCAAAAAGACAATTGCTGTTTATCGGTAACCGGGGCCGAGCACCACAACCAGGGGTACCTGGAATTCGGTACTGTTCACCAGCGTGGGAATACCCAGGAGGTCCGCCAGGGCCTGGGCGCCGGCGAGCTGGCCTGCTCCCGAGTAGAAAATGATGGAGGTTCGCTGCGGCGAGCCGGACCAGTTGCCCACCTGCCCCAGCGTCCAGCCATCAGCCTGGACCGTGCCGCCAACCCGGCTGGCCAGTCCTGCTGTTCCCGTGGCGTTGTAAATGGCAACGCCTTGCGCCTTGTTGATCAAGGCCGGGGCCGTGGCAGATGCGCTCGGCTCCGGTTCGGCCTCGGCACTCGGTTCGGGTTCAACCGAAGAGGGGGACGTGTCCGGAGTCGCCGAAGGCGTGGAACCGGTGCCGGCCAGTGGCGATGCCTCCTGGCTGACGGATGCCTGGTCGCCGGCGGTGCTGAAACCGAGCTTCGGGAGGATCAGGAAGGACACCAGTCCGATCGCCAGTGCGGCTACGCCCACCGCAAGGATCGGCCACAACCGTACCCGGGAAGGGGCGGAAGCCGTGCGGTGGACACCTTGTCGCGAAGCAGTCTCCGGGACCTTGTCGAATTCATCGCGGGCGTATCTGGTCATGGTGGATGACATCCTTGTTGGTTTGCTGCTGGAGGGCACAGCGGGAGCGTCTTACGCGTCGGACCCCAGGCGCCGTGCGGTACGGGCACGGTGACGCGACGTACGTAGTCTACGCAATCGCTTGACCAGCATGGGATCGTGGGCCAGTGCGTCCTCGGTATCGATGAGGGCATTCAGCAGCTGGTAATAGTGCGTCGCAGACAGGTCAAAGAGCTCCCGGATGGCCTGTTCCTTGGCCCCGGCGTACTTCCACCATTGCCGCTCCAGGGCAAGCATCTGCTGGTCCCGCTCGCTCAGCGGCGAGTCACGGAGCGTAAAGTCGGCCAGGAGCGAATGCCGTGGTTCCTGCTCCGGCAGGTGCTCCCGAGCTGGTTCCGCCACTGCACGCTCCTTTTGCTGTTTGCGAAAATGTCTGACCCCCATGCTAACGGGCGAAGAACACCCATGTCATTTGCAGGCAGGAAGGGCTGCCGGCCCCTTGCCAAGGGCGCCCCTGCAAGAATGGGACGGTGTTTGAATCAGATGCCTTGTTCGAACTGGCGCAGGAACCGGCAGACGCGCCGGGTTTCGCCGAGCTCGCGCGGCTCCCCCTGGACGAGCTGATGGCACCCGATTGGGCAGAAGCGCTGGCGGGCGTCGAGGGGGAACTTCGCCACGTGCTCACCTTCCTTGCCGGCGAAGTGGCAGCGGGGCACCATGTCCTGCCGGCGCCGTCGAACGTCCTGCGGGCCTTCCGGCAGCCGCTGGCGGACGTCAGGGTCCTCATCGTTGGCCAGGATCCCTACCCCACGCCGGGCCACGCGGTGGGGCTGTCCTTTTCCGTTGATCCGCACACGCGGCCCATCCCGCGGAGCCTCGCAAATATCTACCGCGAGCTGGAAGCGGACCTCGGAGTTCCGGCCCGGGTGCACGGGGACCTTTCCGCGTGGGCTGACCAGGGCGTGCTGCTCCTGAACCGGGTCATGACGGTGCGGGCGGGCTCAGCGGGTTCCCACCGCGGCAAAGGCTGGGAGAAAATCACGACGGCGGCCGTCACCGCGGTGGCACGCAGGCACCGTACGGACGGGTCACCGATGCCCCTCGTTGCCGTGCTGTGGGGAAAGGACGCGGAAGGCCTCCGGCCGCTCCTGGACGGGGCCCCCGTGGTGGCAAGCGCGCATCCCAGCCCGCTGTCCGCGTCCCGCGGCTTCTTCGGCTCCCGCCCCTTCAGCCGCGTCAACGAACTCCTGCGCGCCCAGGGTGCGCTGGACGTAACCTGGGAGCTCCCGCCAATCCCCTAGCTTAGGCTTGCCTTATGAGCACCATGCCCGCCGCTACCAGCGCCACCAAAAAAAGCCGTCCGCAGGTCAACCTCACCGTGATCCGCCGGGAAGAACTGTCCCCGCATATGGTTCGGATTGTTGCCGGCGGGGACGGCTTTGCGGACTTCACCAACAATGACTTTGTGGACCGGTACATCAAGCTGGTCTTCCCGCAGCCCGGCGTCGAATACTCCTCCCCGCTGGATCTGTGGAGCATCCGCGAAACCATGCCGCGGGAGCAGTGGCCCTTCACCCGCACCTACACCGTCCGCTGGGTGGATGCTGCCGCGCGCGAACTGGCCATCGACTTTGTGGTGCACGGCGACGAAGGCCTGGCAGGTCCCTGGGCGGCCACGGCGCAGCCCGGCGACACCGTGACGTTCACCGGCCCGGGTGGCGCCTACAACCCCGCGCCCGAGGCGGACTGGTACCTCTTTGCCGGCGACGAGGCCGCGCTCCCGGCCATCGCGGCATGCGTGGAATCATTGCCCGCCGAGGCGACAGGCCTGGCGTTCCTTGAAGTCGATTCCGACGCCGACATCCAGCACATCGCGGCCCCCGCCGGAGTGGAACTCCACTGGCTCAGGCGCAACGGAATCCCCGCCGGCGAGAGCAACCTCCTGGTCCAGGCGGTGGCGGACGCGGAATGGCCCGACGGCCGCGTGGACGTCTTCGCCCATGGCGAGCGTGGCTACATGAAGGCCCTGCGCGACGTTTTGTTCAAGCAGCGCGGCCTGGACCGCAAGCAGGTTTCGCTCTCGGGCTACTGGGCCAAGGGCCGCGTGGAGGACGTGTTCCAGGCGGAAAAGAAGCTGCCGGTCGGCCAGATTTAGGCGGTACCCATCAGCGGCAGATCCAGTCAACGGCGCCGGGCTCGGCGCCGCTCATTGCTCGCCAGGCTCCGGGTCAGCGGCCTCGCGAGGGTGTCACCCAGGACGATCCCGCCCGCCGTTCCCAGGACGATCGCGCCGGCGTTGAGCATTCCCCCGGCGCCGAGTAGGATCTCGGCTTCCTCGATAGTGAGCACATACATGGACCGGAAGATCGTCAGGCCCGGCAACAGGATCAATGCTGCCGGCACGGCCACCACAAGCTGCGGTGCCCCCATCCGGAGGGCAACCACCCGGGCCAGCAGGCCGATGACCACCGCAGCGAGGGCGGGTGAGAAGCGGTCCCCGACTCCCAGCTGGCCGGCAGCGAGCAGGACGAAGTAGCCCGCCACTCCCACGCCTGCCGTGGGCAGCAATAGCTTCCAGCTGGTCTGTTCCGTGATTCCGATGGCCATCACGGCCACCGCCACGAAGAGCACCAGGACCCAGAGGTCGTAGGCGGGCGGGAATGTCTGCGTGACGTCGATGCGCTGCATCCCCGTCAGCTCCCCCACCACAAATGCGACGGCGATGCCCGCCACGATGGCACCGAACGTCAGCAGTGTGGACAGGAAACGTCCAGCTGCCGTGACCGGGAAGCCGTTGATCGCATCCTGCACGGAGGAGACGAGGCGTCCCGTGGGCAGGAGCAGGAGGATGCCGCCCACCACCACGATGGCGGGAGACGTTGTCAGCCCGAACTGCACAGAGCACCAGCGCCAGCTGGGTCACAACAAACGAACAGCTGGCAGTGATGAAGAAGTCCGGCACCCGCCACCTGCCCAGCTGGCGGGCCAGCAGGCTGATGCCGATGTTGACGACGAAGGCGATGACAGACGATACCGGGCCGCCGCCCAGGACGCCCACAAAAGCCGCCGCGAACGTGCCGAACGCCACCGTGACCAGCCACCGGGGGAAGGGCTTGGGGCTGGTGATGGCCTCGTCAAGGCGGCGGATCGCCTCGTCACGGCCTACGCCGCCGGCCACGATATCCGTCACCAGCTGGTGGACCTTGGCCAGACCCGCGTAGTTGTTCGTCCAGGAACGCACCACCCGCAGCAGGGAGATGGGCGTCTGGTCCTTCGGGGCGTAGTTGATGCCCACGGACTGGTTGGTGATGTCCACTTCAATGTTTTTCAGGCCCAGCGCCGCGGTGACGGCGATGATGCTGGTTTCAACCTCGAGAGCACCGGCGCCGTAGCGGAACATGGTTTCAGCCAGGTGCAGGGCGAAGTCGAGGGTCTTCCGGGCGGAGGTGTCAACGCCGCCCACCTGGATCATCGGGTTGGCATACGGGCTGCCGGTAAGGCGGTCCACGATGCTCAAGGGGGCGGTGGGCGGGTTTTCGCCCTGCACCAGCCGCCGCAGCATTCTTTTTGCGGCGGCGTTCTGCCGCGCCTGGGACGGGGTCAGGGGCTCGGTCTTGGGCAGTCCGTCCGTGTGCGGCCTGCGCCCGGGGTGTTCCGGCCGGTTAGTCATGGTTGCCTCCTCCCAGTGCGGTGCTGTGAACCGGTACGGTGCTGTGGACAGTCTTTCAGGCCGAACGCCTCAAAGGCAGCCTGCCCAGCACTGTGCGGGCGGCGGCCACCGCGGTCCGGGCCAGGCGGTTCGCCTGGAAGACGGCCGGCCGGACCGGCATCACGAAGTCACCCATCAGCTGGACCACTTCGCCGCCGAAGCCCTTCTTGAACTCGTAGCCGCCGTGGCCCTCCTCGTCCTGCCCGGAGATGCCGAACGTTCCGTAGAAGTTGTAGCGGGCGTAGCCCTTTTCCAGCGCGTGCAGCATCATTCCCCAGTACAGGGAGGTGGCGCCGTTGAAGTAGATGTAGTCCTGCACGGTGCCGCCGATCACGCATACCACCTCGTCCCCGTAGCAGACGAAGTGGATGGCGGCCACAGTGGCAACACCTACGGAGTCGGGGAAGCGTTCGATGTCCTTGAGGCTCCGCTCGTAGCTGTCCACGAGGTCCTGGACCACTTTGAGCCGGTTGGCCTTTTTCTTGCTGCCGGTCTCTTCCACTTCGCGGCGGAGCCCGGCCGCAGTGGCCGATTCCGCGGCCAGCCGCTCCGTGATGGATTTCCGGTAGGCCGGAATGTCGATCTTGGCCATCATGAGTTTGGTGAACTCCGGGGACGTGGTGCGGAGCAGATGCTCGTAGTAAGCGCGTTCGCGGTAAACGAACCCCTTTTCGTCCCCGGCCTTGCTCAGGGCACTGTAGAAGTCGTCGAGGGTTTCCAGCGTGGCCTGTTCCAGGAAGACACCGTTTTTCTCTGCTTTCCGGATGGCCTTGCGGGTCCGGTAGCTGGTGCCCATGATGAGTTCTTCTGCGTCTTTGATGCCTTCCAGGCTCTTAATGAACATCCAGTTCACGTTGACGAAGTTCATGTCCAGTCCCTGGTGCTGGAACCCGAGCCCGGAAAGCTGTGCCACCAGCGGGCGGTTGTCCTCATTCTCCGGGTGTTCGGCGCCGTCCTCGTCGCGTGCGATGTATTTGAGGTTGGGGGAAATCCGCAGCTCCGCCGCTTTGCGTTCGGCGGCACGCCCGCGGAGGAGTGCGACGACGTCGCGCACCAGTTCGAGGTCCGCATAGTCCATCAGGGGGCCCTTGGCACATTCGCACACCGTGTACCCCAAGCGGGTGGTGGTGTAGTTCAGTTTCCCGGCGGCCACCAGTTCGCCGCCTCGCCGGATGCCGAAGAGCTCCACCTGCTGCCCGCGGGCGCGCTGGAACCGGGAGAAGTCAACGGACTGGAGGAAGCTGTTTTGCGGGTGCTTAACTGCAAAGGCCTCGAACTCTGAGTCGCTGAGGATGGCAAATTCAAGATCGGTGCCGGTGGTGACTGGATTCAAGGGATTTCCTTATTCACGGTATTCGGCCTAGGGGTCAGGCGCAGGGTCAGGGACGGGTGTTGTGGCGCGGCTCCACTTCGGCCTGTTGAGGGTCAGCCTGTTGTGGTTCAGCCTGCGCCGGGGCGGCGGTCAGTAGAACTGCTGGCCGGTCCGCGCTGTTTCGATTCGGCGGAAGACTTTTTCTGCGCCGCCGACCCAGAGACGGTGGCGGAGCGGGGCAAGGATGTAGTCGTGGCAGCCCACAAAATCTGTGACTGTTTTGGTGAAGCTAGTTTTGAACATCCCCATGCCGTACAGGTTGTGGCTCTTGTCCTTGATCAGGGAGGCGGGCGGGGTGCCGCAGAAGTCGTATTCGGTGCAGCCCAGTTCCTGCATCCGCCGGATGGAGGCCCACTGGACCAGATGCGAATCGCCGTACTGTTTGCGGTTCTGGGTGGAACCGCCGTCCTTGTAGGTTGCCTTGGCGCCGTAGTTGATCACGAACGCGCCCACGCTGGGTTTTCCTTCCTCGTAGACGAAGAAGAAATTGCCCTGGCCGCGGTTGCAGAACTCGTCCCAGAACGCAGCGTAGTACTCGTAGCTGCGCAGGGGCATGGAACCTTTGGCGTTCACTGTGTCCGCCATGAGGTCATACAACGCACGGTAGGTTTCGGGGCCGGGTTCTTTCCGGAGCACCTCGCAGCCTTCCCGCTCGGCGCGGCGGATGGCGTTGCGGGCCCGGGAGGAGATTGCTTTGAAGACCGCTTCTTCCGGGCCGGAGATATCCAGCAGCGCGGTGGAGTCGTTGGACTGGATGTTGGGCGCCTTCACCAGGCCGGCGGCGGACAGCTGGGCCTGGGCATCGACGGAGTCCACGATGTCCGGTTCGATCTTGATGGTGAAGACGTTGAGCTTCCTGTCCCGGGCGAACGCTGCGCAGGCTTCGAGTGCCCCGCTGAGGTCTCCGGCTGCTGCGAGGTCAGGGCCCTTGATGAGGTACCAGAGCCGGCCCAGGAGCGGGAACGTCTTCTCCAGCACCAGGTTGTAGCTGGCTGAGCCGGGGCTTTCCAGTACCAGGAACCGGACCCTCCAGCCAGTGCCGTTCTTCACCGACGCGTAGGCGGCGGACTGCAGCATGTTGCCGCCGTTGGGATTGGCCGTGACGTGCTTGTCCCAGTTTTCAATTTCCTCGTCGGTGGCAAAACGTGCAGTGAATTCTCGCAAGGGGGCCGTGTCCAATCGGGGGTTGTGCGCGGTTCTGTACTCGTGGCTGCGTGCGGACATGCAGCCTCAAGTCTAAAGCCTGGCGGCGCCGGGGCTTTTCAGCGGGGTGGGGGCCGGCGCCCTTTTGCCGCTGCTGCGGACGGGCCTGTTGCCTTGACTCCAGCAAGGGTCCTGGCGAGGGTTGAGGCATGCAGCCGAATCCCGGAGGAGTGAAACCAGCCCGGACCAAGGATGCGGAACGGCCGGGCACCGGCAGGCAGGTCCTGGTGTTGGCTGGCTTCCTGGCAGCGTCGTTCCTCGTTGCGGGTCTCGGGTCACTGGCCACGTTCAACAGCGTGAACGGCTGGTATGCCACTGCGGACAAGGCTCCCTGGTCGCCGCCCAACTGGATCTTCGGCCCGGTCTGGACATTTCTGTACACGGCGATGGCCGTCTCCGCCTGGCTGGTCTGGCGGAAGCATGCCCCGGGGACCCCGCGCGCTTTGAAGGTTTACGGAATCCAATTGGCTCTGAACCTTGCCTGGACCCCGGTATTCTTCGGGCTTTATCCCGCTATCGGCGGAGCTGCCCTGTGGTTGGCGCTGGCCATCATCGTTGCCTTGATCGCCGCCGTCGCGGTGGCGGTACTGTCCTCCGGCCCCATCAGCCGCACGGCAGGCCTGCTTCTGCTGCCGTACGTGTCCTGGCTGGTGTTCGCCGGCACGCTGAACTGGTGGGCTGCCCTCAACAACTGACCGGGCCCGTCACCGCGGCCTGGCTAAGGCCGCCGCTAGCACACAGCCACGTTGACGGCGAGGCCGCCCATGGCCGTTTCCTTGTATTTGGAGCTCATGTCCTTGCCGGTTTCGCGCATGGTCACGATGACCTCATCGAGCGAGACCCGGTGGGAGCCGTCGCCCCAGAGGGCCATCTTCGCCGCGTTGATCGCCTTCGCCGCAGCGATCGCGTTCCGTTCGATGCAGGGCACCTGCACCAGCCCGCCGATCGGATCGCACGTCAGGCCCAGGTTGTGCTCCATCGCGATCTCCGCGGCGTTCTCCACCTGGGCAGGGGTTCCGCCCATCACCTCGGCCAGTCCGGCCGCTGCCATGGACGACGCCGAGCCCACCTCGCCCTGGCAGCCCACCTCGGCACCGGAAATGGACGCCTGCTCCTTGTACAGCACCCCGACGGCGCCGGCAGCGAGCAGGAACCTGACCACCACGTCGTCGCGGTCCTCCTGGCTGGCATTCTCCATCCCCGGCGCAAAGTGCAGCGCGTAGTACAGCACCGCCGGAATGATCCCAGCGGCCCCGTTCGTGGGTGCGGTGACCACGCGGCCGCCCGAGGCGTTCTCCTCATTGACCGCCAGGGCGATCAAGTTAACCCACTCCTGCCAATACTTCGGGTCGTGGAACTCCTGGTCCTGGCCTTCAGCGTCCGGCCGTGAACTTTCCTTTTTCAGCCGGTCGTACCAGTCCGGCGCCCGACGGCGGACCTTCAGCCCGCCGGGCAGCACGCCTTCGCGCTTCAGGCTGGTCTGCACGCAGCCCTCCATCACCGAGTAGATGTGCAGCAGGCCTTCGCGGATGTCCTCCTCCGAGCGGGAGGCCTTCTCGTTGACCAGCATGATGTCGGCGATCGAGAGGCCCTTGGACTGGCAGCGGCCCAGGAGTTCCGCGGCGGTGCGGAAGGGCAACGGCAGTTCCTTCTTGGATTCCTCCAACTGCTGCTGGGCCGCGTCCTCCTCGCCCTCCCGCACGATAAACCCGCCGCCCACCGAAAAGAACGTTGCTGTGTGAAGGATCTCGTCCTCGGCATCAAAGATAGTGAAGGTCATGCCGTTGGTGTGCCGCCGCAGGATGGTCAGCGGCCGCAGCACCATGTCCTTCACCCCATACGGCAGCGGCACGGCACCGGCCAGCTGCAGGATCCCGGTTTCGGCAATGGTCGCCAGCCGCTCCTCCACCTCCTCCGGCAGGATCAGCTCCGGATGGAAGCCCTCCAGCCCCAGCAGGATGGCGGTCATGGTGCCGTGCCCGTGGCCGGTCGCCGCGAGCGAGCCGTACAGGTCCACCCGCAGCGACGCCACCCGGTCCAGGGCTCCGGTGGACTTCAGCTCCTCGGCGAAGACAGCGGCAGCCCGCATCGGCCCCACCGTATGCGAGCTCGAAGGCCCGATCCCGATGGAAAAGAGATCAAAGACACCAACAGCCATGGTCAGTTCCTAACTAAAAGGGGGTCGGTGGTTGGGCTTGCCGAGAGTTTCGACAGTCTCAATCACCGGTGGTTGAACCTGTAGAACCGGCAGCAAAGGTTCTACAGGTCCCCGCCGTTTTTGGACGCGTAGTCCTGAGCGGACAGCAGGGGCCCTTCGGATTCGGCAGCTACCTTGAAGAGCCAGCCGGCTCCGTACGGATCGTTGTTGATCAGGGCGGGATCATCCACAACTCCAGTATTGATCTCCACCACCTCACCCGTCACGGGCGAATACAAATCAGAAACAGACTTCGTGGATTCCACCTCGCCACAGGTCTCCCCCGCCGTCACAGCAGAGCCCACCTCGGGCAGGTCCACGTACACAATGTCGCCCAACGCATCCGTTGCGACAGCGGAAATCCCGATCGAAACCAGGTTTCCATCCTCCCGGGCCACCCACTCGTGCTCGTCGGAGTACTGCAATTCAGCGGCGACTTTAGCCATGTGTTTTTCCTTTGCTTCTTGAAACTGTGGTGCAAATCTTTGTGGCTGGGTTGGTGGTGGGTGGCCGAATTCCTCCGCGTACTCCCCACCGTCTCCCTGACCTCGCAAGCTCGGCCAGGGAACCCGGACGGCGTGGCCCCATGCTCGCAGGTGACCTGACCTCGAGGGCCCGGCGGAGCCGGGCTTTTCGAAAGCGTGCGTCAAAGCGACGAAGGAGCAGCACGCGTGAAAAGTCCGGTCCGGCGGGCCCGGACGCACCCCTCGGGTCTCGACAGGCTCAACCACCGGGGGGTGGTGAGCTTTGCGGGCCCCTTCGGGTGCGGCCTCCGGCAGCGTGCGTCTAAGGGAGCGCCACGTCCCCGCAGCGGGCGTCTTCGCGACCGAGCACGCAGAGGAGGCCGAACCCGACGGGCCCGGACGCACCCCTCGGGTTTCGACAGGCTCAACCACCGAGGTGGTGACGTGACCTCGAGGGCCCGGCGGAGCCGGGCTTTTCGAAAGCGTGCGTCAAAGCGACGAAGGAGCAGCACGCGTGAAAAGTCCGGTCCGCTGGGACCGGACGCAACCAAAAACCGGAAACTACCTGGTGCGCTTGTAGAACGGGAGGTCGATGACTTCGAAGGGCTCTGCTTTGCCGCGGAGGTCGATGTCCAGTGCCGTGCCGGGTCCGGTGAACTCAACGTCGACGTAGGCCATGGCCACAGGGTAGCCAAGGGTGGGCGAGGGCTGGCCGGAAGTGACTTCGCCGACGACGTTGCCGTCCTTGAGGACCGGGTAGTGGGCGCGGCCGGCGCGGCGGCCCAATCCCTTGAGCCCCACGAGCCTGCGCCCGGCGGTGCTGCCGGCGCCTGCTTCCTTTTTGGCGGCCAGTGCGGCCTTGCCCACGAAGTCGCCTTCCTTGGACAGTGCGACGACGGGTCCCAGGCCTGCTGCGAACGGGTCACCCTCCAGGGACAGCTCGTTCCCGTAGAGGGGCATCCCCGCTTCGAGCCGGAGGGAGTCGCGGGAGGCGAGGCCCGCGGGCGTCAGCTCCCCGTCGTCCACGATGGCGACGAGCGCCTGCCACAGGCCGGAAGCGTCGTCGTTGGACACAAAGATCTCAAACCCGTCCTCGCCGGTGTAGCCGGTGCGGGCTAGCACCAGGTCCAGTCCGGTACCGCCGACGAGGATCGGAACCTCCACCGCGGCGTAGTACTTCAGCTCGGTCACCAGGCCGTGCTGGGCGGCCGGGACCAGGCGGAGCAGCAGCTCCTGCGCCTTCGGGCCCTGGACCGCGATCAGGGAGGTGGCCGCGGAGGCGTCATCGACCTGGGCATCAAATCCTGCAGCCCGCCTGGCCAGGGCAGCAGCCACCACTCCGGCATTGCCCGCGTTAGGAACCACAAGGAAAACGTCGGTGCCGTCGGCAGCTGCGGGCCGGCGGTACGTGATGAGGTCGTCGATGATGCCACCGGCCTCGTTGCAGATGAGGGAGTATTTTGCCTTGCCCACCGGCATGGCGGAAATCTTTCCCACGAGGGCATAATCCAGGAACGCCGCCGCATCCGGGCCGGTCACCCAGACCTCGCCCATGTGGGACAGGTCGAACAGCCCGGCGCTCTTGCGGACGGCGTGGTGCTCGGCGAGCTCGGAGCTGTACTTCAGGGGCATCTGCCAGCCGCCGAAGTCGGTAAAGGAGGCTCCCAGCTTCTTGTGCTCCTCGTAAAGAGCGGTGTACTTCTCAGTCATGGCCCGGGCCCTCAGTTCTCGAACTCGGAAAGCGGCGGGCAGGAGCAGATCAGGTTCCGGTCCCCGGCCGCGCCGTCGATGCGGCCCACCGGCGGGAAGTACTTGTCCTGCTTGAGGGACTTCACGGGGAATACGGCCTGCTCGCGCGGGTAGGCGCGGTCCCAGTCGCTGCTGATGGCGGCCGCCGCGGTGTGTGGGGCATTGCGCAGCGGGCTGTCAGTCACGGAGAAGTCACCGTGCGCCACCTGGTCGATTTCGGCGCGAATGGAGATCATGGCCTCGATGAAGCGGTCCATCTCGCCGAGGTCCTCGGACTCGGTGGGCTCCACCATCAGGGTGCCCGCAACGGGGAACGCCAGGGTGGGAGCGTGGAAGCCGTAGTCGATGAGGCGCTTGGCCACGTCCTCGGCGGTGACGCCGGTCTTGGCGGTCAGCTCGCGCAGGTCCAGGATGCACTCGTGTGCCACCAGGCCCCCTTCTCCCGTGTACAGGACCGGGAAGAAGTCGTTCAGGCGGGCGGCGATGTAGTTAGCGGCGAGCAGCGCAGACTTGGTTGCTTCGGTAAGTCCCTGGCCACCCATCAGCTTCACATAGGCCCAGGAGATGGGCAGCACACCGGCGGAGCCGTACTTCGACGCAGAAATCGGGACGTCGTTGCCTTCGGTCCACGTGGCGGCGTTGCCGGGCATAAAGGGGGCCAGGTGCGCCTTCGCAGCAACCGGTCCGACGCCGGGTCCCCCGCCGCCGTGGGGGATGCAGAACGTCTTGTGGAGGTTCAGGTGGGACACGTCGCCGCCGAACTTGCCCGGCTGGGCCAGGCCAACGAGGGCGTTGAGGTTGGCGCCGTCAATGTAAACCTGTCCGCCTGCGGCATGGATCGCGTCGCAGACTTCGCGCACGTCGGCGTCGTACACGCCGTGCGTGGACGGGTAAGTGATCATAATGCAGGACAGGGCATCCTTGTTGGCCTCGATCTTGGCGTAGAGGTCGGCGTGGTCGATGGTGCCGTCAGCAGCCGTGGCCACCACAACAACCTTCATGCCCGCAAGGACAGCCGAGGCAGCATTGGTGCCGTGGGCCGAAGCCGGGATCAGGCAGACGTTGCGCTGCTGGTCTCCCCGGGAGTGGTGGTAGCCGCGGATGGCCAGCAGGCCGGCGAGTTCGCCCTGTGAGCCGGCGTTGGGCTGGATGGACACCTGGTCGTACCCGGTGATCTCGGTCAGCTGGGCTTCCAGGTCCGCAATCAGCTCGCGCCAGCCTTCGGTCTGGGAATCCGGGGCGAACGGGTGGATGGACGCGAACTCGGGCCAGGAGATGGCTTCCATTTCGGCCGTGGCGTTCAGCTTCATGGTGCAGGAACCCAGCGGGATCATGGTACGGTCCAGCGCCAGGTCCCGGTCGCTGAGCTTCCGGATGTAGCGCAGCAGCTGCGTTTCGGACCGGTGGGTGTTGAACACCGGGTGCTGCAGGAAGTCGGAGGAACGCTCGACGGCGGCGTCCAGGCCAAAAACGTCCGTAACCTCGGCCAGCCGGGCACCAAAGGCTTCAAGGACGGCGCCGACAATGGCCGGCGTCGTGGTTTCATCGGTGGAGAAGCCCACCGTGTCCGCGTCGATGCTGCGCAGGTTGATGCCCCGGGCCTCAGCGGCTGCGACGATGCCTGCGGCCTTGCCCGGAACGGAGACCGTGACGGTGTCGAAGAAGCTGGTGTGCAGGACGTCGAAGCCGGCGGCCTTCAGGGAGGCGGCGAGCGTCGCAGCGTGGGCGTGGGCGGACCGGGCGATAGCCTTCAGGCCCTCGGGGCCGTGGTACACGGCGTACATTGAGGCCACGATGGCCAGGAGCGCCTGGGCCGTGCAGATGTTGGAAGTGGCCTTCTCGCGGCGGATGTGCTGCTCGCGGGTCTGGAGGGCCAGGCGGTAGGCCGGGACGCCCGCGGAGTCCTTGGAGACACCCACCAGGCGGCCGGGCATGGAGCGTTCCAGGCCTTTCTGCACGGCCATGTAGGCTGCGTGCGGGCCGCCGTAGAACAGCGGGACGCCGAAGCGCTGCGCCGATCCGACGGCGATGTCCGCGCCCTGCTCGCCCGGAGGAGTGATGAGGGTCAGCGCGAGGAGGTCCGCGGCGACGGTGACAAGGGCGCCGCGTTCCTTGGCGTCGGCGATCACGGCGCTGTGGTCAAAGACCCGGCCGGAGGCGCCGGGCTGCTGCAGGACCACGCCGTTGATGACGCCGTCGGGAAGGCCCTTGGAGAGGTCCGCCACCTCAACTTCGAAGCCCAGCGCCTCGGCGCGGCCCTTGACGATGGCAATGGTCTGCGGCAGGCAGTCGGCATCCAGCACCGTCTTGCCGTCGTGCGCCTCTTTGTTCTTGTTCGCCCGGCGCATCATCAGCACGGCCTCGGCCACTGCCGTGGCTTCGTCCAGCAGGGAGGCGTTGGCGATGGGCAGGCCAACGAGGTCCTGGACCATGGTCTGGAAGTTCAGCAGCGCCTCGAGGCGGCCCTGGGAGATCTCGGGCTGGTAGGGCGTGTAGGCGGTGTACCAGGCCGGACCCTCAAGGATGTTGCGGCGGATCACCGGCGGCGTCACCGTGTCGTAATAGCCCTGGCCAATCATCTGCACCGCGGTCTTGTTCTTCGCCGCCAACCTGCGAAGTTCGGCGAGCGCCTCCACCTCGCTCAGGGCGCCAGCCAGTTCCAGTTCCGAATCCTGGCGGATGTCCTTGGGCACCGCGGTGTCAACCAGTGCGTCCACGGTGTCGTAGCCCACGGCCTTGAGCATGGTGTCGACGTCGGCCTGGCGGCGGGCGCCAATGTGCCGATCAACAAAGGTGGCAGCCGGCGCAGTGGCGGCCGGAGCGGTTGTGGCGGGGGCCGGGGAGGCGGAGGCCGGAGAAACAGTCACGAGGAACTCCATAACTAAGGCGGCGAAGGGTACGCCACATCGATTCGGGTCCTCCCCGCTCTGTAACTGGACCTGAGAGTTTCCGCGGTGCCTGCTTTCGCCGGCCCCGCTTGCACCGTCGGTGAGCACGGCAGTCCAAGTATCCGGGACCGGATACCGGGGCGGACAGCGTGCTGCTTTCCAGAGGTGCCTCGCCGCGGCGGTACATGGGCCTGTGAGATTCCTGGGGAGGTATTGCTCCTACGGCGCCTGCTTGTACCTTCTGGCAGAACTCTCCCGCCGCAGATCAAAGGCTATTCATTTGGGTTGTCACGGGAGCCCGGAGGCGGCCCGTACATTGACCAATTCTCCTATGCCGCCAGCCGTGGAGCAAATGGCAGCTAGCCCCTGAGCCGCTCGACGGCGGCCAGGAGTTCGTCCACCTCGGCCTGCCGGTTGCCGGCCTTTCCGGACGGCCCGCTCTCCCACATGGCGTTGAAGTACAGCCCGTCCCCCATGTACAGCACGGCCTTTGCCATTGCCGGGCCCACATCCCTGCCGATGAGCTCCAGCCATTGCTGCTGGATGGCGGCGAAGCGGCGGCGCGCCTCCTCGTGGGCCACTTCAGCGAGGCGCGTGGCGGCCACGAAGGACCTGTCCATGGGGGTGTCGGACCAGAGCGATGACCGGATGAAATAGGCCGCCGCGCCTTCGGGCGCGGATTCCATGACGCCCAGATCCTCCCCCGCCAGGCGGTCCAGCCGCTCAAGGGTCGCCGCGATCAGCGCCTCCTTGTTGGGGAAGTGGTACAGCAGCCCGCCTTTGGAGACACCTGCCCGTTTCGCCACTGCGTCCAGGGTGGCGGCGCGCTCCCCCACGTCGATCAGGAGTTCTTCAAAGGCATCGAGGACTGCATCTCGCGCAACGGGTTTTCTGGCCATGGTTCCAATCATGCATTGTCCGGATTCCGTTTCTTAACTATACCGTCTGGACGGTACAGTTAGTTGGATGACCGATTTCTCCACCCCGCAGCAGGACCGAACCACACTCAAGGCCCCGGAAGCCCGCCACCCTGATTTGACCCGGGGCACCTGGCGCGACTGGCTTGCCCTGGGACTGCTGATGCTCCCGGTCCTGCTCGTCGCCGTCGACAACACAGCCCTGACGTTTGCCCTGCCGGCGATTGCCCGGGCCCTACGCACCTCCGGCGTGGAACTTCTGTGGATCGTGGACGCCTACCCGCTGGTGCTGGCGGGACTGCTCGTTGCCATGGGGAGCCTGGGCGACCGGATCGGACGGCGCCGGCTCCTGATCATCGGCAGCATCGGCTTCGCGGCAGTGTCAGCCGCAACGGCATTCGCCCCCACTGCCGGCTGGCTGATAGCGGGCCGGGCCGCCCTGGGTTTCTTCGGCGCGATGCTGATGCCCTCCACACTGTCCCTGATCCGCAACATCTTCCCGGACCCCAACCGCCGCCGGCTGGCAATCGCCATCTGGGCGGCCGGGTTTTCCGGCGGCGCGGCCCTCGGGCCGATCTTCGGCGGGTGGCTCGTGGAACAATTTTGGTGGGGAGCGGTGCTCCTGGTGGCGGTACCCATCATGTTGCCGCTGCTGGCTTTCGGCCCGGCGTTCATTCCGGAATCCCGGGACCCCTCGCCGGGCAGGGTGGACGCGCCGAGTATCCTGCTCTCGCTGCTGACCATGGTGCCGGTGGTCTACGGCATCAAGGAATACGCCACCAAGGGACCGGCACCCCTGGCGCTCGGAAGCATAGCCTTCGGACTGGCCATGGGCGCCGCGTTCGTCCGCCGGCAACAGCGGCTGGACAGCCCCTTGCTGGACATGTCCCTGTTCCAAAACCGGGTGTTCAGCATGGCCATCACGGCGAACGTCCTTGCCCTGTTCTCCTTCAACGGCTTTATCCTCTTCCTGGCCCAGCACCTGCAACTCCTCGAAGGCATGTCCCCTTCGGCCGCAGGAATGGCCATGATTCCGGCGCTGCTGGCTACCGTGGCGGCAGGCCTGGCGGTGGTGCCCCTGGTCCGCAAGGTCCGTCCCGGCTTTGTGGTGGCAGCCGGACTCGGCATGAGCGCCGGCGGGTACAGCCTGGTGACTTTCGGGAGCCATTCCAACGGGCCGGCGCTCCTGCTCGCAGCGCTGCTGGTCCTGGCGCTGGGCGTGGGGACGGCGGAGACCATCTCCAATGACCTCATCCTGGGCAGCGTGCCGGCGGAAAAATCCGGTGCGTCATCGGCTATCTCTGAGACGGGGTACGAGGTGGGCGCCCTGCTGGGCACCGCGGTGCTGGGCTCGATCCTCACGGCCTCCTACCAGCACAACCTGCATCTGCCGGCCGGCGTCGCGGAAGCTGCCGGCGGCCCGGGCACCGCCCATGCCGGCGAGACTCTGGCCGGAGCCATGGACCTGGCAGCGGGACTGCCTGCTCCCCTGGCGGATGCCGTCCGGCAGGCCGCCGGCTCAGCCTTCGACTCGGGTGTGCACGTCACTGCGGCGATCGGGCTGGTGCTGATGGCGACGGCGGCAGTACTTGCCGCCGTCGTCCTGCGGCAAGTGCCCAAGGCCGGATAAGGCAGCACGCAGCCTGAATACTTCCCGGCAAAACGCAGCGCCCGGGTCCGGACAGGAAGTCCGGAGCCGGGCGCTGGATAGCTACGTGCGCCGGAACGGGCTACTTCGCGTCCGGGGCGGTGACGCTCGCGGTGGCCTTCATGGTCTCGGCATTGACCATCCATGCGAACTGCTCGAGTTTGGCAATGAACTCGTGCAGGAGGTCCGCCGTCGTGGGATCCTCCTCGTCCACCTCGTCATGGACCTTGCGCATGGTGCCTACCGCAGCCTCAAGGGCGGCAACAATGCGCTCGATGGCGTCCTTGGTACTGATGAGGCCCTCGGGAAAAGGCGCGAGGCTGGTGGATTCAGCCACGGTGGAACTGCGCCCGTCCGGCAGGGCGTGCAGTGCCCGCATCCGCTCGGCAGCATCATCGGCAAACTGGCGGGCGGCGTCCACGATCTCATCCAACTGCAGGTGAAGGTCACGGAAGTTGGTTCCCACGATGTTCCAGTGGGCCTGCTTGCCCTGGATGTGCAGTTCGATCAGGTCCGCGAGCACAGCCTGCAGGTTGTTGGTCAGTGTCGGTGAAGCTTTCATGCATCCTCCTCGATTGGTCCAGTAATCCCGACGCTACCAGCCCTTCATCGAGCAACAGAGGGGCGTACGGCAATTTCTCAGTGAGCTTACTAACTCCCCATCAGCCGACATAAAAGAACGTGATTCATATTTCCCCTTGCATCCGCGCCCGTCGCACCTCATACTAAATGAACGTCATTCATTTAGTGACCGTCGTCTCACTGGAGTAGCAAACATGATTGAAATTTCCTGCCTCGGCGCACCCGCTTCCCTGGCCCGGACAACGCCGTCCGCCCGGCCCTCCCTGCGCGTCGGCGTGGTCCAGCACCGGTGGCAAGCGGACAGCGCCGCCGTCGAGGCCGAACTGGACGAGGGCATCGGCCGGGCCGCCCGGCTGGGAGCCTCCGTGGTCTTCCTGCCGGAGTTGACGCTTTCGCGCTACCCGGCAGACACCCGCCCGCACAACGACCCGTCCGAAGGCCCCACCCGAACCCGGCCCTCGGACACCGCCGAAGACCTGCTCACCGGCCCCACCTTCCGTTTCGCCGCCGATGCTGCCCGCCGCCACGGAGTATCCGTGCATGCGTCCCTGTACCAGCGCGCGGGAGACCCGGACGGTACGGACGACGGCCTGGGCTTGAACACCGCCATCCTGGTCTCCCCTGAAGGAGAGCTCCTGGCCCGGACGCACAAGCTCCACATCCCCGTCACCGCCGGATACTACGAGGACAAGTTCTTCCGCCAGGGACCGGCCGCCGCCGACGCCTATGAAGTCCACGCTCCCGCGGAACTTGGCGGCGCCCGGCTGGGAATGCCCACCTGCTGGGACGAATGGTTCCCCGAGGTCGCACGGCTGTACTCCCTGGGCGGGGCGGAAATCCTGGTCTACCCCACCGCGATCGGCTCCGAACCGGACCACCCGGACTTCGACACCCAGCCGCTGTGGCAGCAGGTCATCGTGGGCAACGGCATTGCCAACGGCCTGTTCATGATCGCCCCGAACCGGTGGGGCAGCGAAGGGACCCTGAACTTCTACGGCTCGTCCTTCATCTCCGATCCCTACGGCCGGATCCTTGCCCAAGCGCCGCGGGACGAGTCCGCGGTCCTCGTGGCCGACCTCGACCTGGACCAGCGGAAGGACTGGCTGACCCTGTTCCCGTTCCTGGCCACCCGCCGCCCGGACACCTACGCCCGCCTCACCGAACCCGTCCGCCCGAACGAACTCCTGGGCGGCGAGCGCGGCTTCGCAGAGGCCTGCTCATGACCGCCCCGCAGCAGGCCGCAGCCGGCACCGGGCAGTGGCGGATGCCTGCCGAAACTGCCCGCCAGGAGCGGCTGTGGATGGCCTTCCCGGCTGGCGGCTACACGCTCGGTGAATCCGCGGAGGCCGCCCATGCTGCCAGGTCCACCTGGGCTGCCGTGGCGAACGCCGCCGTCGAGTTCCAGCCGGTCACCATGGTGGTGGATCCCGACGACGTCGGCACGGCCGCCGCCTACCTGCACCCTGACGTTGAGGTGCTCGCCGCCCCGCTGAATGATGCGTGGATGCGCGACATCGGGCCCACGTTCGTCCTGGACGGCGACGGCCGGCTCGGTGCCGTGGACTGGGTGTTCAACGGCTGGGGCGGCCAGGACTGGGCGCAGTGGGACAAGGACGCGCTGATCGCCGGCGAGGTGGCCGGCCGCTCCGCAGCCCGGCACATCGTGTCAGCACTGGTCAACGAGGGCGGCGGCATCCAGGTGGACGGCCAGGGAACGGTGCTGGTGACGGAAACCGTGCAGCTGGATCCCGGACGCAATCCGGACCTCAGCCGGGCCGACGTCGAGCGGGAACTTGCCCGCACCATCGGCGCCACCCATGTGGTGTGGCTGCCGCGCGGCCTGACCCGGGACTCGGAGCGGTTCGGCACCCGCGGCCACGTGGATATTGTGGCCGCGATCCCCTCGCCCGGCACGCTCCTGGTCCACTCCCAGGAAAACCCGGAACACCCCGATTTCGAGGTCTCCCGGGAAATCATCGACTTCCTCCGGGGCACCACCGACGCCGCCGGCCGGCAGTGGAAGATCATCGAGGTCCCCGCCCCCGAAACCCTGCGGGACGATGAGGGCTTTGTGGACTACAGCTACATCAATCACGTGGTGGTCAACGGCGGCGTCATCGCCTGCAGCTTCAACGACCCCCAGGACGACAAGGCCCTGCAGATCCTGGCGGAGGCCTACCCCGGACGGCGTATTGTCGCCATCGACGCGCGCGAGCTTTTTGCCCGCGGCGGGGGGATCCACTGCATCACCCAACAGCAGCCCGCTGCCTCCCAGAAAGTGGTGTCATGACAGAAACCATCCGCACCGGTACCCCCGCCGCAGGCGGGCATGCCTCCGGCACCGCCCACGGCATTAGCCCCAAGGGCCTGAAGGGCGGGCAGCTGGGACTCCTCGCCGTCGTCGTCCTTGGTATTTCCACCATCGCCCCGGCCTACACGCTCACCAGCGCGCTGGGCCCCACCGTCAACGAAGCAGGGCTGCAACTGCCCGTCATCTTCCTCATTGGGTTCATCCCGATGATCCTGGTGTCCCTGGCCTACCGGGAGCTCAACGCCGACTCCCCGGACAGCGGCACCACCTTCACATGGGTCACCAAAGCGTTCGGCCCATGGGTGGGCTGGATGGGCGGATGGGGCCTCCTCGCAGCCAACATCATCGTCCTGTCCAACCTGGCCGGGGTCGCCGTCGACTTCTTCTACCTCTTCCTCTCCCAGCTCACCGGTTCACCCGAACTGGCTGACCTCGCAGCCAACAAGCCGCTGAACGTGCTCACCTGCTTCGTGTTCGTGGCCCTTGCAGTGTGGGTCAGCTACCGCGGCCTGCACACCACCAAAGTGGTGCAGTACGGCCTGGTGGGGTTCCAGCTGCTGGTGCTGGGCCTGTTCGTGGGCATGGCGTTCGCCAACTGGTCCGCGTCTGAAACGGCGATCCCGTTCAGCTGGGACTGGTTCGACGTCACCAAGATCGAAACCTTCGGCCACATCGCCGCCGGCATCTCCCTGTCCATCTTTGTGTACTGGGGCTGGGACGTCTGCCTGACGGTCAACGAGGAAACGGCCAACGGCAAGAAGACCGCCGGCGTGGCCGGCACCCTGACGGCTGTCATCGTCCTGGCCATCTACCTCCTGGTCAGCATCGCCACCATGATGTTCGCCGGTGTGGGTGATACCGGCAACGGCCTGAACAACGTCGAAAACCACGAGAACATCTTCACGGCACTGGCCTCGCCCATCATGGGACCGTTCGCCATCCTGATGTCCCTCGCCGTGCTCTCCAGCTCCGCGGCTTCCCTGCAGTCCACGTTCATGTCGCCATCGAGGAGCCTGCTGGCCATGGCCCACTACGGGGCGCTGCCGGAACCGTTCAGCCGCGTGAGCAAGCGCTTTGCGACACCGGGCTACGCCACCATCGCGGCCGGCATCCTGTCCGCGGGGTTCTACGCGGTGATGCACGTGCTCAGCGAAAACGTCCTGAACGACACCATCCTGGCCCTGGGCCTGATGATCTGCTTCTACTACGGCCTCACCGCACTGGCCTGCACCTGGTACTTCCGCCACAGCCTGTTCAACAGCGTGCGCCACTTCGTGCTCCGGCTGGTTTGCCCGGTGGTGGGCGGCGTGGGCCTGTTCGTGGTGTTCGTCCAGACCGCCGTGGACAGCCTGGCGCCGGAGTTCGGCAGTGGTTCCGAGGTCTTCGGCGTGGGCCTGGTGTTCATCCTGGGCGTCGGCATCCTGGCCTTGGGCGCCGTCGTCATGCTCGTCATGTCCCGCACGCACCCCGGCTTTTTCCGCGGCGAGACCCTGAAGCAGGACACCCCGGCCCTGGTGGTCCCGGAATAGGGCCCAGCTTCGTTCCAGCACGCAAAAAGGTGCCGCATCCCGGATCAGCGGGGTGCGGCACCCTTTTTTGCGGTTACCGCTGCACGGTTGTCGCCGTGCAGTGATCGTCACCAGAAGTGGGCCACGTCCACTATCAGCCGGGACCCCGAACCCGGGCCGTCCAGTGTCAGGACCCGGAACGGCAGCCGGGCGCGGACGCCCATACCGATACTGGTGTAACCCTCGAAGCTTCCGGCGTAGACCACCTGCCGGAAGGTCTGGTAGCCCGCCACGTTGGACAGCTCAGCCTTCGCGGCCGGGTTGAAGGTGACGTTGCCCTTCTGGTCATAGGAGGGTGCGTTCACGGTGACCTGCAGGCGAGCATTGCCCTGCACCGGAATGGTGAAGCCGGAGCCGTCCTGGACGATGTCCGGGACGTAGCGGACGGTGTAGCCCCTGACGGGGCCGTTGAGGTCAACCACCATCCGATCGAAGCAGTAATGCTGCCCCGTGCGGACGTTGGTGACGGAGGCGGTGCTCAGATCCGGCCCGGTTTTGGCCAGGGATCCCCATGTGAGACCGCAATACGATGTGGCTGCCGAGGCGGGCCCCGGTGCCAGGATTCCCAGCCCGACGGCCGCGAGGAGCGCCGTGAGCCAGAGGAGGAGCTTTTTCATTGTGGGTGCCATCCAGAGGAAGTGGTGCGGTTGGATAGCTCAAGCGTAGGAGTGTCAGGTGCCCGAAACGAGGGTTGTAGCCGCTTCGGCGCGCAACCGTAAGGAACACCGGATCCGTATCACGCGCCTGTAAATCCAGGGGCTGTTTGCGGCTGTCCTTAACCGTTCCGGTGCCGTTTCTGGACCCGGCCGTTATGCCGGATAACGGCGCGGCGGAAAGATGAAACAGCGCCGGTCACCCGAGGGGGTGGCCGGCGCTGTTTTGCCCTTGAAGTTTCAGCCTTCGCACTCGCGGCAGTACTTCATGCCGTTCTTCTCGCGGGCCACTTGCGAGCGGTGTCGGACCAGGAAGCACGATGAGCAGGTGAATTCGTCTGACTGCTCGGGAACAACGATGACCGTCAGTTCCTCGTTGGAAAGATCGGCGCCGGGCAGGTCAATGCCCTCGGCCGTGTCGTTTTCGTCAACGTCGATAACCGCGGTCTGGGCGTTGCCGCCGCGGGAGGCCTGGAGGGCTTCGAGTGAGTCACCGGGAGACTCTTCTTCTTGCTTGCGTGGAGCATCGTAATCGGTAGCCATAGCGTGTTCACTTTCGTTGCTGCACAGCGCCATTTCAGGCACCTCAGTGAAGCAGTTTAGGTCATAAGGCCCTTACCCGCGCAATAGTGTGCTCAACCGGACAATCCAGTCTCTTGTGATGCGGTTTCCGAGTGCTTTCCGCGGGCCTGATCCGCCCCCGCCGCCACTCCGCTGAGCGCCGGCAGCCACCCCCAACGGGTGGCATCGGCCATAGCGTCGGCCGCCTGTCCGGAGGTCTCGTAGTAGAAGGCATCCGCCAGCCAGGTCCGGACTCGGGCGGGAAATCGGGTTGTCATGCCTGCGAGGCTACGCAGCCATTGTTGTGGGTGCGTTTCGTCCTGGTCTCACCCAGATTAATCCGGTGCGTTAATACCCGGGTGGGCTCCTGCAAAAAGAAGTTGTTGACCCGTTCAAGGGCCACTCCTAAACTCAGGCATCGGTATTCCCGGTGGATTCTTTTCACCCTTTGATCTGGAAGTATCAGCGATGGCCACTGTTCATGAACACCAGGCGGAACCTGAGCTCCAGCAGTCCCTGCACGAGTTGCGCGGGCGGCTGCAGGGATCGTTGATCGAGCCGCAAGATGCCCAGTATGAGGAAGCCCGTGCGGTATGGAACGGCATGATCGACCTGCGTCCACGTGCCATCGCAAGGGCAGGGGCCGTAGCGGACATCGACGTCGTCCTGGGCAGCGCGCGGCGCACAGGCCTCGCCCTGGCCGTCCGCGGCGGCGGGCACAACATCGCCGGCCACGGCACTGTGGAAGGCGGCCTGGTCCTGGACCTGGGATCGCTCCGGGGCGTTAGCGTCGACGCCGAAAGCCGGCTTGTTGCCGTCGAACCCGGAGCGACCCTTGCGGACGTGGACCGGGCCACCGCCGCGCATGGCCTGGCAGTACCCCTAGGGGTCATCAGTGGAACGGGAGTGGCAGGACTCACCTTGGGCGGCGGGGTGGGCTGGCTGACCCGGAGCGGAGGCTTGAGCCTGGACAACCTGGACGCTGTGGAGGTGGTCACTCCCGCCGGGGAGCATGTCCGCGCCAGCGCCCAGGAGAACCCGGAGTTGTTCTGGGGAGTGCGCGGCGGCGGCGGAAACTTCGGCGTGGTGTCCTCCTTTGCCTTCCGCGCCCTCGCGTTGCCGGCCGCGCCGTTGGGTGGGAATCTCTTCTACCGCCCGGACAACTGGCGCCATGCCCTTCTTGCTTTCGATGCGTGGACCAGGGATCTGCCCGACGAGATGAACTCCATCATCTCGTTCGTGGTACTCCCACCAGAGTTCGGCATGGGCAGCGAGCCCTGGATGAGCATTGGATTTGCGTGGGTTGCCGAAGACCACCAGGCAGGTCTGCGGCTCGTGGACCAGCTCCGCGCCGCTGCTCGCCGGACGGCGAGGAGGTGGGACCGACGTCGTGGCCGGACTGGCAAAGCGTTATGGACGCCGTGTTCCCCAAGGGTTCACGCGGCTACTGGAAGAACCTTTCGTTCTCCCGCCTGGACGAGGAGGTGGTGGATGTTGTGGTTGGCTTCGCTTCCGGGCTGGCATGGGAGGGAACGGGCATCGATATCCATCACCTGGAGGGTGTGTTCGGGCGGGTGCCGGAAGACGCCACGGCGTTCCCGAACAGGTCCGCGCGGTACTGGCTCAACGTCTACGGATTCTGGCGTGATCCCGCCGAAGACGAACGGCTCACAGCATTCGCCCGCAAAGCCCATGCGGTGATGCAGCCGTTCGCGGAGCAGGGCGAATACGTCAACTTCCTGGGGGCGGAGCTGGGAGTGCAGGCGCCGGACGCCGCGCGCAGCGCCTACGGACAGGAAAAGTACCAGCGCCTCGTGGCCCTTAAGGACCGCTACGATCCGCAGAATCTCCTGCGCCTGAACCACAACATAGCGCCGTCGGGCGGTTAGCAGGCCGGGCAGGGCCGGGATCGGGCAAAAAAATAGAGCCCCCTGTCGGATTCGAACCGACGACCCCCGCTTTACAAGAGCGGTGCTCTGGCCAACTGAGCTAAGGAGGCGTGCCCTTGCGGGCGGGCGCCTGAACGGCGCTAGATAAGGTTAGCCCAAGTCCTCCCGGTGGTAAAAACGCCGGCCTCGTTGGCGGTCAAGACAGGGGGGGCCAAAGGAAAGAGCCCGCCTCCGGAATTGATCCGGAGGCGGGCCCTGTACAGAACCCTTAGGCCTTGGCGTCGATCGCGGCCTGGAGGAACTCGGGGAACGGGGTCTGGGCGCTGGCGCCCTTGCCCCACTGCTTGCCTTCCACAAAGACGCTCGGCGTGCCGGTGACTCCGATCGCTGAGGCCTCCTTGGTGGTGAACTTTACGAAGGGCCGGTAGGTCTTTTCGTCCACACAGCTGTTGATGTCAACGCCGATGTCCGAGGCCATGCTCTTGAGCTTGTCGTCTGAGAGCCCTGCGCCGCCTTCTGCAGGCTGGTTGGCGAAGAGTGCGTCCACAAACTCCGCGTACTTCTCCGGCGATTCGTCCACAACACAGGCGGCGGCGTTGGCTGCCCGCGACGAGTAGTTCGTGGTGGAGCGGCTGTCGAGGAATCCGAGCGCGCGGTATTCGACCGTAATCTTGCCTTCGTTGCGCAGGGACGTGAGCTGTTCGTTGTACTGGGCCTCGAAATTCTTGCAGACCGGGCAGATGAAGTCGATGTAGAGGACAACCTTCACCGGTTTGCCTGCTTCGGCCTCGGCGCCCGGAGCCACCACTTCGGCCGGCGCAGCCTGCGGGGGTTCGCCAACAGCGGCTGCGTCAACCGTGGCAGGGTCCAGCTTGGCAACTTCCGTGTTCGCCAGCAGCGTAACGCCGCCGTGGGCGTTGCCGTTGGCCGGCGTCGGGCCTTGGTCGGCAACCGGTCCGTTCTGCTTCATCGACGTGGTGACAACCAGTGCCACCACCACCAGGATGGCCACCACGGCAGCCACAATCCCCCACCCGATCAGCAGCTTGTTGCGCTTGTCCTTTTTCAGCTGCTCTTCGCGGATGAGCCGCGCTTTCTCGCGGGCGTCCGCGGTGCGCTCAGCCTTGGACTTACGTACTTCGTTTGCGGGGCTCATGTGTTCCTTGGGTCGATCGACGAGGGGGACCATTTCGTGGCAACCCCCTCATTTTAGGGGAGAAATCTGAGAGCTTGCTGGTTCAAGTATTCTTCCGGGCCGGCCAAAAGACGAATAGCACCGAAGATTCCCTCCCGTTAGGGTGGGCTAAGAGGCACAAGCAACCCCAGGGGGCCGCAATGCAAACACCTGTCCAGGAAAAATCCGCCGCCGCAGCCGCACCAGGCGCCGCCGGCGCGGGCGAAAGCGCAGAGACCAAGTATGACTTCATGGTGGTCTCGAACAGGCTGCCCGTGGACCGCGTCGCTCCCGGCGAAAACGGCGACGACGGCTCCGGGTGGCGGCGCTCCCCCGGCGGACTGGTGACGGCGCTGGCACCCATGATGACAAAGACCGACGGCGCCTGGGTGGGCTGGCACGGCGCCCCCGACGAGACCGTGGAACCCTTCAGCCACGGCGGCATGGACCTGGTGCCCGTCCAGCTCAGCGCGGACGACGTCGAGCTTTACTACGAAGGCTTCTCCAACGCCACCCTTTGGCCGCTTTACCATGACGTGATCGCCCCGCCGGAGTTCCACCGCACCTGGTGGGACGCCTACCGCATGGTGAACAAAAGGTTCGCCGACGCCGTCGTGCGCCATGCCGACGACGGCGCGACGGTATGGATCCAGGACTACCAGCTGCAGCTGGTGCCGCGGATGCTCCGGGAAGCGCGGCCCGACCTCAAGATCGGCTTCTTCAACCACATCCCCTTCCCCCCGCCCGAGATCTTCGCCCAGCTGCCCTGGCGCCAGGCCATCATCGATGGCCTCCTCGGCGCTGACCTGGTGGGCTTCCAGCGGCCCAGCGACGCAGGCAACTTCATGCGCTCGGCCCGCCGCTTCCTGGGCGCCAGCGTCAAGCAGCAGCAGGTGCACGTCAAGGGCCAGGACGGGGAAATCACCCACATCGCCAGGGCCCAGGCGTTCCCCATTTCCATAGACGTGCGGCAGATCAGCGAGCTGGCCGCCAAACCGGAAATCATTGAGCGGGCACGGCAGATCCGCCAGGACCTCGGAAATCCGAAAACCATCCTGTTGGGTGTGGACCGCCTGGACTACACCAAGGGCATCCGGCACCGGCTGAAGGCGTTCGAGGAACTCCTGGCCGACGGCAAGCTGTCCGTCAGCGACGCCACCCTGATCCAGGTGGCCAGCCCCAGCCGTGAGCGCGTTGAGCAGTACCGGCTCCTGCGTGAAGAGGTGGAGGGCACGGTGGGCCACATCAACGGCACCTATGACACCCTGGAGAACACGGCCGTCCGCTACCTGCACCACAGCTACCCGGTGGAGGAAATGGTGGCCCTGTACCTGGCGGCCGACGTCATGCTGGTCACCGCACTGCGGGACGGCATGAACCTGGTGGCCAAGGAATACGTCACGGCGCGCACCAACAACGACGGCGCGCTGGTGCTCAGCGAGTTCGCCGGCGCAGCGGACCAGCTCAAGCAGGCCCTGCTGATGAACCCGCACGACATCGACGGCCTGAAAAATGCCATCATGCGCGCCGTCGAGATGTCCCCCCGGGATGCCTCGCGGCGGATGCGGGCCATGCGGAAACAGATCCTGGAGCACGACGTGGACCACTGGTCCGCGGACTTCCTGCAGGCGTTGAAGGAGAAAGTGGTCCGCGATGACACGTGAGAACCGGACCGGAAACGGCAAGCTGGCGCTGACGCCGGAGCTCCGCCAAGCCATCCGGAGCATCGCCCGGACAGACCACCTGCTGGTGGCGATGGACTTTGACGGAACCATGGCGCCCATCGTGGGGCATGCCGACGACGCGCGGCCGCTTCCCCGGGCGGCCACAGCTTTCGCCGGGCTCGCCGTGCTGCCGCGCACGACGACGGCACTCATCTCCGGACGCGCCCTCGCCAGCCTGCGCCAGGTCGCTTCGCCACCGGTGGACACACTCCTGATCGGCAGCCACGGGGCAGAAGCGTGGCTCGGCCCCGGGTCGGCCGGGCTGACGCTGGAAGATGAGCAGAAAGCACTCCTCGCCGAAGTGCGCAGCATCCTCGCCGACATTGTTGCGGAAGCGCCGGGCACCATGCTGGAGGACAAGCCGGCGGGCGTGGTGCTGCACACCCGCCAGGCCGCAGACGACGTGGGCGAGGATGCGGTGGCAGCAGCACGCTCGCTGCTGCAGGACCGCAAAGGCGTTTTCCTCAAGGACGGAAAGCGGGTCCTGGAAACCTCTGTGGTGAACGCGTCCAAGGGCGAGGGCGTCACGTTCCTGCGGCAGATCAGCGGTGCCAGCGCCGTCCTGTTCGCCGGCGACGACACCACTGATGAGGATGCGCTTGCCCGGCTGGAGCCCGGCGACGTGGGCATCAAAGTGGGCCTTGATTTCACCCAGGCGCAGTACCGGGTGGAAGCTCCTGTCCATGTGGCGGAGATGCTCGAAGTCCTGCTCCAGGAACGGAGCCTCGCCGTCGCAGAGGAAGACCCGCAGGGGTGACAGTTACGAAGCTCACTTGTGACGTTCGTAACATTTGCACCAATTCGAACAGTATCTGACATACTCTTCTTTGTGATGTGGCGCACAAGTACCGTGCGGCGTCACATGATGCTCTCTGGCCTTGGCCGGGGAGCATCTGCAGCACAAAACTGAACAAACATGAACCATTCACAACGGATCGTCCGGCACGTACCTGCCGGTGAAGGGATTGATAACTGTGGCTACAGTTACTTTTGATAACGCTACGCGTCTGTACCCGGGCACAGAAAAGCCCGCCGTCGATAAGCTCAACATCGACATCGCCGATGGCGAATTCCTGGTCCTCGTTGGACCCTCCGGTTGCGGTAAGTCCACCTCCCTGCGCATGCTCGCAGGCCTCGAGGACGTCAACGCAGGCCGTATCCTCATTGGCGACCGCGATGTCACCGACGTTCCGCCGAAGGACCGCGACATCGCGATGGTTTTCCAGAACTACGCGTTGTACCCGCACATGACTGTGGCCGACAACATGGGCTTCGCCCTGAAGATCGCAGGCGTTTCCAAGGAAGAGCGCGCCGAGCGCGTCCGTGAAGCCGCAAAGCTCCTTGACCTTGAGCCCTACCTGGACCGTAAGCCGAAGGCACTCTCCGGCGGTCAGCGCCAGCGTGTTGCCATGGGCCGCGCCATCGTCCGTAACCCGCAGGTCTTCCTCATGGATGAGCCGCTGTCCAACCTGGACGCCAAGCTCCGCGTACAGACCCGTACGCAGATCGCATCCCTGACCCGCCGCCTCGGCGTCACCACGGTCTACGTGACCCACGACCAGGTCGAGGCCATGACCATGGGTGACCGCGTCGCTGTGCTGAAGGACGGCCTCCTGATGCAGGTTGACACCCCGCGCAACCTCTACGACAAGCCCAAGAACGTCTTCGTTGCCGGCTTCATCGGCTCCCCTGCCATGAACCTGCTGGAACTGCCCGTCGTCGACGGCGGCGTCCAGTTCGGCGGCACGGTTTACCCTGTACCGCGCGACGTCCTCGAAGAAGCACACGGCTCCACCGTTACCCTCGGAAGCCGTCCCGAAGACCTCGAGACCGCTCCCCACGGCGAGGGCCTGAAGGTAGAGGTCGACGTCGTCGAAGAGCTGGGTGCCGACGCTTACGTGTACGGCCACACCACGCTTGACGGCAAGGACCACGACATCGTGGCACGCGTCGACGGCCGCCGCCCTCCGATGAAGGGCGAGTCCATCTACGTCCGTCCGCAGTCGGGCCACGTGCACCTGTTCGACACCAAGACCGGCCTGCGCCTGGGCGACTAGTCCCCGGCACCCTAACCACCGGCGCTGAATTACCGACGGCGGCCTCCTTATTGGACGGCCGCCGTCGGCCTTTTAACCGTGCCTGCAGAAGAATTAGCTGGCCGCGCCCATGTACGGAAGAATTGACATATGACCGAGGAATACAGCGCCCAGTGGCACGACGAACCCACCGACTATGCGCAGGTGGGCAAACTGCCCCGGTTCGTTGCGGCGAGTGCCGATGACGGCAAGATCGCCTCGGTCTCCAGCTCACTGAACATCACGGCAGCAGCGGCTGACCCTGAACTGCTTGACCTGCCCTGGCACATCGCGCTGGAGGACTGGCCGGCAGAAAACCTGGCCGCCCTCCCCCGCGGCATCTCCCGGCACATCGTCCGCTTTGCCCACCTCGGCGGGTCCGTCATCGCCATCAAGGAAACCTCCGAGCACGTCGCCCGGCATGAGTACCACATGCTCCGCAAGCTGGCCCGGCTGGACGTTCCGTGCGTGGAGCCGGTTGCCGTCATCACAGGCCGCACCACGTTGGATGGAAGGCCGCTGAACCCAGTGCTGGTCACCCGGCACCTGAAGTTCTCCATGCCCTACCGCGCCCTCTTCTCCCAGATGCTCCGGAAGGACACCCTCACCAGGCTCATCGACGCGCAGGCGCTGCTGCTGGTGCGGCTGCACTTGATCGGCTTCTACTGGGGCGACGTCTCCTTGTCCAACACGTTGTTCCGCCGCGACGCCGGCGCCTTTGCCGCCTACCTCGTGGACGCCGAAACCGGTGAGCTGTATCCGGACCTTTCCATGGGCCAGCGCGAGTACGATCTGGAAATTGCCCGCGTGAACATCGCCGGAGAGCTGATGGACCTGCTGGACGGCGGGCTGATCGAGGAAAAGGTGGACCCCGTAGCCACCAGCGAGCTCATTATGGACAGCTACCGCCGCCTGTGGGCGGAACTGACGGAGAAGGAATCCTTCGAACTCGGCGAACGCTGGCGGGTGGGAGCGCGCATCCGGCGGCTCAACGAACTCGGCTTCGACGTCGAGGAGTACGCCATCAAGACTACCCAGAACGGGACCACCATCCAGCTCCAGCCCAAGGTGGTGGACGCCGGGCACCACATGCGGCGCCTGCTGCGGCTGACCGGCCTGGACGCCCAGGAGAACCAGGCGCGGCGGCTGCTCAATGACATGGATTCCTTCCGGGCGGACAACAACCCGGACATGGACGAGGAATACAGCGCCCACCTGTGGGTCAGCCAGATTTTCGAGCCGATCGTCCGGTCCATTCCGCGCGACCTCTCCGGAAAGCTGGAGCCGGCCGAAGCGGTGCACGAGGTCCTGGAGCACCGCTGGTACATGTCCGAAAAGCAGGAGCGGCACATTCCCTTGGCGGAGGCCGTCCAGTCCTACATCGACTCCATCCTGCGGCACCGCCGGGATGAAGCGGCCATCATGCTGGACCCGCCCACCGGGCTGCTGAAGATCCTCGAAGTGGAGACTGAGGAGTCGCGGTACGGCGACGACGAGGACGTCGACGAATACCCGGACTCTGACGACTAGACGCTAGATCGCCTTTCCGGGGTTCAGGATCCCTGCCGGATCGAACAGGTCCTTGATCCGGCGCTGGAGTTCCCGGAGCGGTTCGGGCTGTTCCTGGCCCAGCCACCGCAGTTTGTACTGGCCCACGCCGTGTTCGCCGGTGATGGTGCCACCCATGCCCAGGGCTGCCGTAATGGATTCGTCCAGTACCCGATGGAGCCTCCCCAGCGCCTCGCCGTCCACCGCGTTGTCCTTGCGGTCGATCCAGAAAGTCGGGTGCAGGTTCCCGTCGCCGGCGTGTGCCACCACTTTGAGGTGCACGTCGTGTTTCACGGCCATGACCTCCAGGGCGGCCACGTAGTCAACCAGGCGCGAGCGGGGAACGGCAACGTCCTCCCCCACCCGGAACTCGTCGTCCACTTCCACGCCCCGGCTGTGGCGCCTCAGTTCCACGAGCCGTTCCGCTTCCGCACTGGCTTCAGTGGTAACAGTTGCCCCGCCGGCTGCCAGGACTTCCCGGACCATCCGGGCCTCGGCCGCGGCGCCGAAGCCGTCCGTCTGGATCAGCAGCAGGGAGCTTCCGCGGGCGGTCAGGTCCGAGCCGTGGATGCTGTCCAGCTGGGCCAGCGTGCCGCCGTCGAGCAGTTCCATAATGGCCGGCTGGACCCGTGCCCTGCCCACGGCCAGGACCCCGGTTGCGGCTTGGCGGAAGTCCGGGTAGAAGGCGGCGACAGTGTGCACGTCCCGGGGTAGGTACTTCAGGCGCACGGTCACGCCCACCACGATGCCCAACGTCCCTTCCGACCCCACAAAGAGCCCGGTGAGGTCGTACCCCGCAACGCCCTTGAAGGTCTGATGGCCGGTGTGCAGGAGCGAGCCGTCCGCGAGGACGACGTCCAGCGCCAGGACGGAGTCCCGGGTGACGCCGTACTTGGCGCAGCGCAGACCGCCGGCATTCGTCGCTACGTTTCCGCCGATGGTTGAGCTGCGAAAGCTGGCGGGGTCCGGCGCGTACATCAGCCCATGTTCCGCGGCAGCCTCATTGAGCACGGCGTTGATGACGCCCGGCTCCACCACTGCTGTTTCATCGTCCGGGCTCAGCGACAGGACCCGGTCCATCCGCTCGAGGGACAGGATGATGCAGTCTTTTGTGGCATGGGCGCCGCCCGACACTCCCGTTCCCGCTCCACGGGGCACAATCGTCACCTTGCGGGCCGCACAGATCCGTACCACTGCCTGCACGTCTGGCACGGACTCGGGAAACACCACCGCCAAGGGGAGCTGATAATCAAGGACGGGTGCCTGGTCCACCGCATACCGGCGAAGGGTGATCTCTTCCCGGTCCACCTGGCCAGCCGACAGGATGGTCTCCAGCTCCTCGATTGCCACGCTTCCCACAAGGCCTCCATCCGCCGTCGCACGTTTTCCATCAGTCTATTGGCCGGAGCCTGTAACACTCATGCAAGCGCTTCCAGTCCTGACCAGCAGAAACAGTGATATGGACGCGAAGGCGGCTCGAAGCAATCGTGGAAGCGTTTCCATAAAGGCGGTAACGCGACCTAAGCTTGGGCTCATGTCTGTTGAAACCCTGACACCCGCCGCGGGTCTGCTGACCCTGATCCACCCTGCCGACAACCTGCCGGGCTGGTGGCGATCTGCCGTGATCTACCAGGTGTACCCCCGCTCGTTCCGTGACCTGAATGGCGACGGCGTGGGAGACCTTGCGGGCATCACGGAAGAGTTGCCCCATCTGGCGGACCTCGGGGTGGACGCCGTGTGGCTGTCCCCCTTCTACCGTTCCCCCCAGCGGGATGCCGGATACGACGTCAGTGACTACTGCGACGTGGACCCGATCTTCGGCACGCTCGGGGACTTCGACGTAATGATGGCCGAATCCCACCGGCTGGGCCTGCGGGTCATCGTGGACCTCGTTCCCAACCACTGCTCCGACCAGCACGCCCTGTTCCAGGCGGCCCTCGCCGCACCTGCCGGCAGCCCTGAACGGGACATGTTCATTATCCGGGACGGCACCGGCCCCGAGGGCAACGAGCCGCCCAACAACTGGCAGTCCCACTTCGGCGGGCCCGCCTGGACCCGGGTGACCAACCCGGACGGCCGGCCGGACCAGTGGTACCTGCACCTCTTCGACTCCTCCCAGCCCGACTTCAATTGGGACAACCCGGCCGTCCACAGCGAATTCGAGCGGATCCTCCGGTTCTGGCTGGACCGGGGTGTCTCCGGCTTCCGCGTGGACGTAGCGCACGCGCTGGTGAAGGCGCCCGGACTCCCCGCCTGGGGCGGGCGGGCCGACGGCGGAAGTTCAGACGGCTTCCCCGGCCATGAGGCCCCGATGTTCGGCCAGCCGGCCATCCACGACATCTACCGTAACTGGCGCGGGATCCTCGACGAATACGGCCCTGACCGGATCCTCTGCGCGGAAGCCAGCGTCGACCTGCCCCGCCTCGCCCACTGGGTCAGGCCGGACGAAATGCACCAGGCATTCAACTTTCCGTACCTGCACGCGGGACTGGACGTGTACCGGCTTCGCTCGGTCATCACGGACTCCTTGACCATCCTGGACGGCGTGGGTGCTCCCAGCACCTGGGTGCTGTCCAATCACGACGTCGTCCGGCATGCCAGCCGCTTCGGCTACAACGGGCAGGGGCCACGGGATGGCGACGGCATCGGCCCGGCAGATCCACAACCCGACACCGATCTGGGAAGACAGCGGGCCGCAGCCGCATCGCTGTTTATGCTGGGGCTGCCCGGTGCGGCGTATCTCTACCAGGGCGAGGAGCTTGGCCTGCCCGACGGCATTGATATTCCCGGGCACCTCCGCCAGGATCCTACGTTCGCGCGTACCGGCGGGCAACGTCTGGGCAGGGACGGCTGCCGGGTTCCCCTCCCGTGGCGCGCCGCCGAAACCCACCTCGGCTTCGGCCACGGTGACGACCCCTGGCTGCCCATTCCTGCCTCATTTGGGGAATTGGCGCGGGACGTGCAGGCCACTTCGCCGTCGTCGCACCTTGCTCTTTACCGGACCATGCTCGCGGTGCGCCGCGAGCTGGACCTGGGGCGGGGGTCCCTGGCGTGGGCGGAGGACTGGTGCACATGTTCGTCCTTGGCGTATGTCAACGGCGCTACGCTGGTGCTTATGAACCTCAACCACGAGCCGCTGGAGATGCCTTCCGGGCAGGTCCTCGTCCGCAGTACCTCCTCGGATTCGGAAGGCCTGCTGGGGTCGGGCGAAACGGCTTGGATCCGCATCTCTTCCGCAGGGTGAGCATGGCGGGCATCAAGGACGTCGCAGAGAGGGCCGGGCTATCCATCGCCACTGTCTCGCGGGCGCTGAGCGGAAAGTCCAATGTCTCTGCGAAGAGCAAGAAGCTGGCGCTGGAGGCGGCGGGGGAACTGGGGTTCGTCCCGTCCTACCATGCCTCCAGCCTTGCTTCCGGCCGGAACCACAACATCGGCCTGGTGGTACCGTCCATCCACCGCTGGTACTTCTCCTCCGTTCTGGAGGGTGCGTCTGAGACGCTGCTGGATGCCGGCTACGACCTGACGCTGTACAACGTAGGCGACCAGCCCGAGCGCCGCCGCAGCGTGCTGAACGATTTCCTCCTCCGGAAGCGCCTGGACGCGGTCATCGCAGTGGCCCTGGTGCTGAGTGACGCCGAAATCCAGCAGCTGTTGGCTGTCCACCGTCCCATCGTGGGTATCGGCGGCACCCTGCCGGGGGCTTCCACCATCAGGATCGACGACGAACGGCTCGCCCGGATGGCCACTGACCACCTGATCCGGCTTGGACATACGCAGATAGCCCATGTCACCGGTGATGCGGCCCTGAACCAGGACTTCAAGCTGCCCGGCATCCGCCAGGGCGGTTATCAGAAGGCCATGACGGCGGCCGGTTTGGAGATCCGGCCGGAATGGCAGATCACTGCGGATTTCACCGTCCAGGGCGCGTACTCTGCGGCTCGCCGCCTTTTGGGCAGCGCCGCAGAACGGCCAACCGCTGTCTTCGCGGCCTCGGACGAAATGGCAGTTGGCACCATCCTCGCGGCCCGGGACTTCGGGCTGCAGGTACCGCAGGATCTCTCGGTGGTGGGAATGGACGGGCACGAGCTAGGCGAGACGTTCGGCTTGACCACGGTAGACCAGGCTCCCCGCAGGCAGGGCGTTCTGGCGGCTGCCACTGCGCTGCAGCTGCTCGAGGCCGGCACGAAGGATGCCGCCGATGGATCCATCCCGCAGGAAGCCGACCAGGAGTTCCCCACGGAGTTTGTGATCAGGACAAGTACAGCCGTCCCCCGGGCCCCGCGCGGCCGTTAGCGGCCCTCACTCCCGCCCGCATCCGGCGCGCCCATAAAGCGGGCATACCTGGCGAGAATATCGGGCCACGCCTCCACGTACCGTTGACGCTCCGCGCCGGGGTTCTCGGCCCCCTCCCAGCCGTCGTGGAAGACACGCACCTCCGTGCCCTCCCCTACCGCGCGGAAGGCCACCAGCAGCTCGGTTGACCAGAGCGCCGTGGAGCCCGGGTGCCAGGTCGCGTGGAACGACAATGGCGGCTGCCAGTCGTCGAGTGTTCCCCAGGTGCTGGTCCGGCCGTCGTCCGCCGTCTCCAGGATGAGGTTTTCCTCAAACTCAACATACGAACCGGCGCCGTAGATGCCAAATGACTCCAGGGGCCACCAGAGGTGCGTATGGTCGGTAAACCCGGTGAAGGCGTGGGCAACGGACCCGGGCACGACCACTGTGTTAACCACCGGTTCGAGGAGCCCGGCGGGCGCTTGATCGTCGCTTCCGAAGGGCTCGGCACCGTGGCTGAAGAGGCTGTTCATGGTGCCCAACTCTACCCGTGCAGCCCCTTCCCACAACGCTCCATCACGTCCTGCAGCTTTTGAAGCGACGCGCCATCACGTCCTGCAGGCTTCGACCCAACGCCCCATCACTTCCAGGAGTTCGACGGCGGCGCTGCTCCCCTGGTGATAGTGCGTTCGCCCGGTGGGCTCGGAAGCTGATGGGGCGTTCCGGGATGTGGGACGGGACGTGATGGAGCGTCCCCTGGATCGGTGCGGGAGGTGATGGGGCGTTCCCCGGACCGGTGCGGGAGGTGATGGGGCGTTCCCCGGACCGGTGCGGGAGGTGATGGGGCGTTCCCCGGACCGGTGCGGGAGGTGATGGGGCGTTCCCCGGACCGGTGCGGGAGGTGATGGGGCGTTCCCCGGACCGGTGCGGGAGGTGATGGGGCGTGTTGGCGGTTTTGGGGGTTAAAGCGGCTCTCCGTGGTTGATGGTGAAACAGGTTCCGTGTCTTGAAAGCTGAAGGGCTCGTAGCCCTGCTGTGATGGATGTTCTCTACGCATTCATCAAGAGTCAGGAGCTATACGAGCCTTGATCGAGCCTACTTCCCCGCGCCCCGATGCTGCCACCGCCATTTTCAACCTGCCCGACTACCGCGTCACCGACACTCAGGTTCTCGCCTTCGGGCAGCGACGGATCCACGTGGTGGCCACTGCCGAGGCCGGCTGCCCATCGTGCGGCGTGGTCAGCAGCCGCGTGCATTCCCGCCGGTCACAACGCCTGCGTGATATCCCTGTCGCCGGGCCGGTCGAAGTGGTCTGGTCCAAGCGGAGATTCTTCTGCGATGAGTATCTGTGCACGCGGCAGACGTTCGCGGAGGAGACCGCCCAGGTTCCGCGCCGGGCACGGTCCACCCGCCGGCTCCGCGACGCCCTCGTGGGCGCTGTCATCGGTTCCGGACGGGCCGCCGCCGAGGCCGCCGCTTCGTTCGGTGTCTCATGGTGGCTGGTGCAGCGGGCTCTGGATTCCGCGGCGCTGACGCTGCCCAATGTTGATGCCCTGGCACCCCGGATGCTCGGCATCGACGAACACCGCTACCGGTCGGTGCCGTTCTTCCGCGACCCCCACACCAAGGCCTGGAAACGCTACGAACCCTGGATGACCACCATTGTTGATCTGGACACCGGGCAGGTCCTGGGCATCGTGGACGGCCGCGACAGTGAGGGCGTCGGAGAATGGCTCTTCGCCCGTCCGCTCGAGTGGCGTCTGGGCGTGCAGGTTGTCGCGATCGACCCGTCCGCGGCGTTCCGCAAGGCCCTGCGGATGTGGCTGCCGCGGACCGCTGTTTCGGTCGACGCGTTTCACCTGGTCAAGCTCGGTAACGACATGCTCACCGAAGTCCGGCAACGCCTCACGCAGCAGGTCCATGGCCGGCGGGGGCGCTCCATCGACCCGGTCTGGGCCAACCGGCGGCTGCTCCTGCGGGCCGGGGAGACGCTCTCGGACCGGGCCCGGGACAGGCTCAGTACCGTGTTCGCCACCGACGATGCCACGGGGAAGCTGCAGGCCGCCTGGCTGGTCAAGGAGCAGCTCCGGACTCTGCTCGCCACCGGATCCCTCGCCGACGCGGCCGCTGCGAAAGACCGACTGCAGGCTCTCGTCGAACGTGCTGCTCAGCCGGAAACGAACCGGCTCTGGCGAACTGTCTGCCGGTGGTGGAAAGAGATTGAGGTCCTCATTGTCACCGGCGCGACAACGGCGAAAGTGGAAGCTAACAACACTGCGATCAAGCACATAAAAAGGACAGGCCGGGGATTCACGAACGCCCGGAACTACAAAACGCGTATCCTGTTGCGCAGTGCCGCCAGAACAGCGGCATGACGTCCATCGCGGCAGAACATTCACCACGAACCGTGAAGAGCCGTTAAAGCAGAGTAGGGCCCTGACGTCGTTTGTCAGGGCCCTACTCTTTAATTTATGTCCGGCGGTGACCTACTCTCCCACACCCTCCCGGGTGCAGTACCATCGGCGCTGTGGGTCTTAGCTTCCGGGTTCGGAATGGGACCGGGCGTTTCCCCCACGCTATGACCGCCGTAACCCTTCTACCCGTCACACACCCCTTTGCGGGGTGGTGTGGGAAATCTGTGGTTACAACATGTTCTGCAGTGATGCAGCAGTGGTGTTGTTATTCAATTGTGTGTTTTTGTTCCTGTGGCAACGAAACCATTGGTTTGGTTTGTTGTTTGGGAACCACATAGTGGACGCAAGCAGTCTTGTTTCTTTTTACCATCACCTGGTGTGAACGTCTTTCGAAGAGTCCGTTCACGATGAATGGTGTGTGGTGTAAGTTATCGGCCTATTAGTACCGGTCAGCTTCACGAGTCGTTAGTCCTCGCTTCCACATCCGGCCTATCAACCCAGTGGTCTGGCTGGGGGCCTCTCACACACAAGGTGTATGGAAATCTCATCTTGAAGCGAGCTTCCCGCTTAGATGCTTTCAGCGGTTATCCCATCCGAACGTAGCTAATCAGCGGTGCACTTGGCAGTACAACTGACACACCAGAGGTTCGTCCGTCCCGGTCCTCTCGTACTAAGGACAGCCCTTCTCAAATTTCCTGCGCGCGCAGCGGATAGGGACCGAACTGTCTCACGACGTTCTAAACCCAGCTCGCGTACCGCTTTAATGGGCGAACAGCCCAACCCTTGGGACCTACTCCAGCCCCAGGATGCGACGAGCCGACATCGAGGTGCCAAACCATGCCGTCGATATGGACTCTTGGGCAAGATCAGCCTGTTATCCCCGAGGTACCTTTTATCCGTTGAGCGACGGCCATTCCACAATGTACCGCCGGATCACTAGTCCCGACTTTCGTCCCTGCTCGAGATGTCTCTCTCACAGTCAAGCTCCCTTGTGCACTTACACTCGACACCTGATTGCCAACCAGGCTGAGGGAACCTTTGGGCGCCTCCGTTACTTTTTAGGAGGCAACCGCCCCAGTTAAACTACCCATCAGGCACTGTCCCTGACCCGGATTACGGGCCGAAGTTAGATGTCCAAAGTGACCAGAGTGGTATTTCAACGATGACTCCACCCGAACTGGCGTCCGGGCTTCAACGTCTCCCACCTATCCTACACAAGCCACTCCGAACACCAATACCAAACTATAGTAAAGGTCTCGGGGTCTTTCCGTCCTGCTGCGCGTAACGAGCATCTTTACTCGTACTGCAATTTCGCCGAGTTTATGGTTGAGACAGCGGGGAAGTCGTTACTCCATTCGTGCAGGTCGGAACTTACCCGACAAGGAATTTCGCTACCTTAGGATGGTTATAGTTACCACCGCCGTTTACTGGGGCTTAAATTCTCAGCTTCGCCGTGAGGCTAACCGGTCCTCTTAACCTTCCAGCACCGGGCAGGAGTCAGTCCGTATACATCGTCTTGCGACTTCGCACGGACCTGTGTTTTTAGTAAACAGTCGCTTCCCCCTGGTCTCTGCGGCCCCGATCCCCTCCGGACAGCTTGTGTCCATCAAGGTTGGGGCCCCCCTTCTCCCGAAGTTACGGGGGCATTTTGCCGAGTTCCTTAACCATAATTCTCTCGATCGCCTTAGTATTCTCTACCTGATCACCTGTGTCGGTTTGGGGTACGGGCGGCTAAAACCTCGCGTCGATGCTTTTCTCGGCAGCATAGGATCACCAAATCCCCCCAAACGGGGGTCCCATCAGATCTCAGGCATCATGAACAGCGGATTTGCCTACCGTTCGCCCTACATCCTTAGACCGGGACAACCATCGCCCGGCTCGGCTACCTTCCTGCGTCACACCTGTTAATACGCTTGCCTCCCAGGATCAGGTCCTGCGCTCCACCAAAACCCTCACACCACAAGGGTGATCGGGCAGGTCTCGGGCAGTTAGTATCCCCTGTTCAGCATGGGCGGTTTTTCGCCGGTACGGGAATATCAACCCGTTGTCCATCGACTACGCCTGTCGGCCTCGCCTTAGGTCCCGACTTACCCAGGGCAGATTAGCTTGACCCTGGAACCCTTGATCATTCGGCGGACGGGTTTCTCACCCGTCTTTCGCTACTCATGCCTGCATTCTCACTCGTGTAGGCTCCACCGCTGGTTTACACCGCGACTTCACCGCCCACACGACGCTCCCCTACCCATCCAGACGCCTGAACCACAAGGGCTTAGCAAAAATCTGAATGCCACAACTTCGGCGGTGTACTTGAGCCCCGCTACATTGTCGGCGCGGAATCACTTGACCAGTGAGCTATTACGCACTCTTTTAAGGATGGCTGCTTCTAAGCCAACCTCCTGGTTGTCTGGGCAACTCCACATCCTTTCCCACTTAGCACACGCTTAGGGGCCTTAGTTGGTGGTCTGGGCTGTTTCCCTCTCGACTATGAAGCTTATCCCCCACAGTCTCACTGCTGCGCTCTCACTTACCGGCATTCGGAGTTTGGCTGACGTCAGTAACCTTGTAGGGCCCATTAGCCATCCAGTAGCTCTACCTCCAGCAAGAAACACGCAACGCTGCACCTAAATGCATTTCGGGGAGAACCAGCTATCACGAAGTTTGATTGGCCTTTCACCCCTACCCACAGCTCATCCCCTCCATTTTCAACTGAAGTGGGTTCGGTCCTCCACGACGTCTTACCGTCGCTTCAACCTGGCCATGGGTAGATCACTTCGCTTCGGGTCTAGATCACGCCACTGCAACGCCCTATTCAGACTCGCTTTCGCTACGGCTTCCCCACACGGGTTAACCTCGCGACGTAACACTAACTCGCAGGCTCATTCTTCAAAAGGCACGCCGTCACAACTACAAGGCTGCTCCGACGGATTGTAAGCACACGGTTTCAGGTACTGTTTCACTCCCCTCCCGGGGTACTTTTCACCTTTCCCTCACGGTACTGGTCCGCTATCGGTCATTAGGGAGTATTTAGGCTTATCAGGTGGTCCTGACAGATTCACACGGGATTTCTCGGGCCCCGTGCTACTTGGGATACTCTCCAGGCGGTACACAACATTACGGTTACGGGGCTCACACCCTCTCTGGCCGGCCTTTCAAGACCGTTCACCTATGCCTGCACATCACACCCCACTGTCCCGGCAGAGACAGAACGGAAAGTCCCACAACCCCGACCATGCAACGCCCGCCGGCTATCACACATGGAACGGTTTAGCCTGATCCGCGTTCGCTCGCCACTACTAACGGAATCACTATTGTTTTCTCTTCCTGCGGGTACTGAGATGTTTCACTTCCCCGCGTTCCCTCCACGCACCCTATGTGTTCAGATGCGGGTCACCAGATCACTCGCGCGCCTGGCGGGGTTTCCCCATTCGGACACCCTGGGATCACAGTCCGGTTATCGACTCCCCCAGGCTTATCGCAGATTCCTACGTCCTTCTTCGGCTCCTAATGCCAAGGCATCCACCGTGTGCTCTTAAAAACTTGACCACAAAGATCAAAAAACTAATTCACGAGAGAACCACGAAAACCAACCACACCCAACAACCACCAACCCCCAAAAAGGGGCCAGTCATCACCAAGCGCAGCCAGATCCAGGTTCATATTCTTGGAAATTGCTTCTTATAAAAGATGCTCGCGTCCACTATGTAGTTCTCAAACAACAACCCCAAACCACACACCCCACACAACAACCCCCGAAAGGGCCTCCGCGCATGATCGGTGCAGCCAGGAAACCAGAAACAAACAAACCCAGGGGAACCACAGCCAAAGCCACGAACAACCCCCGGCCCTGTTGCCTCAGGACCCAACAGTGTGCCAAACACTAAACCACCCGCACCCCAACCCCGCCGTTCCAGGACACCAAAGCATCCGTACTAGACAAGAAAGAAACACAAGCAGCCGCTATTTGTTGATATTCCACCCATGAGCACCCGCCGCAGAACTTGCGTCTGCGCAACGGGCTTTTACTCCTGACAAACCCCCACACCACATACATGGCATGAACAATCCGTAGGTGCTCCTTAGAAAGGAGGTGATCCAGCCGCACCTTCCGGTACGGCTACCTTGTTACGACTTAGTCCCAATCGCCAGTCCCACCTTCGACAGCTCCCTCCCACAAGGGGTTAGGCCACCGGCTTCGGGTGTTACCAACTTTCGTGACTTGACGGGCGGTGTGTACAAGGCCCGGGAACGTATTCACCGCAGCGTTGCTGATCTGCGATTACTAGCGACTCCGACTTCATGGGGTCGAGTTGCAGACCCCAATCCGAACTGAGACCGGCTTTTTGGGATTAGCTCCACCTCACAGTATCGCAACCCTTTGTACCGGCCATTGTAGCATGCGTGAAGCCCAAGACATAAGGGGCATGATGATTTGACGTCGTCCCCACCTTCCTCCGAGTTGACCCCGGCAGTCTCCTATGAGTCCCCACCATCACGTGCTGGCAACATAGAACGAGGGTTGCGCTCGTTGCGGGACTTAACCCAACATCTCACGACACGAGCTGACGACAACCATGCACCACCTGTAAACCGACCGCAAGCGGGGCACCTGTTTCCAGGCGTTTCCGGTTCATGTCAAGCCTTGGTAAGGTTCTTCGCGTTGCATCGAATTAATCCGCATGCTCCGCCGCTTGTGCGGGCCCCCGTCAATTCCTTTGAGTTTTAGCCTTGCGGCCGTACTCCCCAGGCGGGGCACTTAATGCGTTAGCTACGGCGCGGAAAACGTGGAATGTCCCCCACACCTAGTGCCCAACGTTTACGGCATGGACTACCAGGGTATCTAATCCTGTTCGCTCCCCATGCTTTCGCTCCTCAGCGTCAGTTAATGCCCAGAGACCTGCCTTCGCCATCGGTGTTCCTCCTGATATCTGCGCATTTCACCGCTACACCAGGAATTCCAGTCTCCCCTACATCACTCTAGTCTGCCCGTACCCACCGCAGATCCGGAGTTGAGCCCCGGACTTTCACGGCAGACGCGACAAACCGCCTACGAGCTCTTTACGCCCAATAATTCCGGATAACGCTTGCGCCCTACGTATTACCGCGGCTGCTGGCACGTAGTTAGCCGGCGCTTCTTCTGCAGGTACCGTCACTTTCGCTTCTTCCCTACTGAAAGAGGTTTACAACCCGAAGGCCGTCATCCCTCACGCGGCGTCGCTGCATCAGGCTTGCGCCCATTGTGCAATATTCCCCACTGCTGCCTCCCGTAGGAGTCTGGGCCGTGTCTCAGTCCCAGTGTGGCCGGTCACCCTCTCAGGCCGGCTACCCGTCGTCGCCTTGGTGAGCCATTACCTCACCAACAAGCTGATAGGCCGCGAGTCCATCCAAAACCACAAAAAAGCTTTCCACCAACCACCATGCGATGATCAGTCATATCCGGTATTAGACCCAGTTTCCCAGGCTTATCCCAGAGTTAAGGGCAGGTTACTCACGTGTTACTCACCCGTTCGCCACTAATCCCCCCAGCAAGCTGGAGATCATCGTTCGACTTGCATGTGTTAAGCACGCCGCCAGCGTTCATCCTGAGCCAGGATCAAACTCTCCGTTGAAGAAAAACAGACACAACCCCCAGCCCCGGGAAAACGGGACCAAAAGCTGCACAAAATTTGAAACCAGCTGTAAAAACCAGACCACCCACAGGGGCGGGCAGCCCGGCAAATCCAACCAATTTAATAAAAAATCGGTATCAACAAACTTGGCACACTATTGAGTTCTCAAACAACAGACACACCCGACACCACCCAAACCAAACATTCAGGATCGCTCCGGAGCAACTTTTCAAACTTACCGGCTGGCTTCTCACTTGTCAAACCGGCGTCCGCGACCCTCATCAACTTGAGGTTTGAGGGTCGGTTTTTCCGTCTGACTCCGTGGAGCAGCGCGGAAATAAACTCTACCACTACTCTTCCGGGATGGCCAACCGGCCCTGCCCGCAGCGCCTCTGGGTAGGGTATCTGGCCACGAAAAAGCCCGGAATCACAAGGATCCCGGGCCCTTCCCGCCACTAATAAACCGAGGGTCAGCCGGCGGTCGGCGCCGCCGGCTTGAAGTACGCAGCACCCAGCGGCGGCAAGGTGACGCTCAGCGTGGCCGGCTGTCCGTCCTGCCCCTCCCCGGTCGCCTTCAGTTCACCGTTGTTGAGCACACCGGATCCGCCGTAGGTGGTGGCATCGGTGTTAAGCACCTCAGTCCAGGCACCGGCCTCCGGGACTCCGAGTGTGTAGCCGGCATGCGGTGCGCCGGAGAAGTTGATGGCACAGACCAGGGGGTTGCCCTCCTTGTCCCAGCGGAGGAACGACAGGACGTTGCGGTCTGCGTCTCCCCCGTTGATCCACTGGAAGCCGCCCGGTTCGTTATCGCGGCTGTAGAGCGCCGGCGTGGAGGCGTAGAGCTCGTTGAGGTCCTTGGTCAGCAGCTGGATTCCCTTGTGGGCCGGAATATCCGCAAGCCACCAGTCGAGCCCGTGCTGTTCGGACCATTCCGCTTCCTGCCCGAATTCCGTGCCCATGAAAATGAGCTGCTTGCCGGGGTGGGCCCACTGGTATGCCAGGAAGGCGCGCAGGTTGGCCAGTTGCTGCCAACGGTCGCCGGGCATCTTCCGGAGCATGGAGCCCTTGCCGTGGACTACCTCATCGTGGCTGATGGGCAGCAGGAAGTTCTCAGTGAAGGCGTAGACCAGGGAGAACGTGACGGTGCCGTGGTGCCACTTGCGGTTGACCGGGTCCTCGGAGGCGTATTTGAGGGAGTCGTGCATCCAGCCCATGTTCCACTTCAGGCCGAACCCCAGGCCGCCGTGCGCGGTGGGAGCAGTCACGCCCGGGAAAGCCGTGGATTCTTCCGCGATCATCACGGCTCCGGGGTGCGTCTTGTACACCGTGGCGTTCACTTCCTGGAGGAAGGAGATCGCTTCCAGGTTCTCCCGGCCGCCGAAGCGGTTGGGCCGCCACTGCCCCTCCTCACGGGAGTAGTCCAGGTAGAGCATGGAAGCTACCGCATCCACGCGCAGGCCGTCGATGTGGAACTCCTCCAGCCAGTACAGCGCGTTGGCCACGAGGAAGTTGCGGACCTCGGTCCGGCCGAAGTCGAAGATCAGCGTGCCCCAGTCCGGGTGTTCACCCAGGGAAGGATCTGCATGCTCATAGAGTGGCTCGCCGTCGAACTGGGCCAGGGCCCAGGCGTCCTTCGGGAAGTGCGCGGGCACCCAGTCCAGCAGGACACCGATCCCGGCCTGGTGGAGTGCGTCCACCAGGAACCGGAATTCGTCCGGGTGGCCGAACCGGGAGGTGGGTGCGAAGTACGAGGTGACCTGGTAGCCCCACGAGCCGCCGAAGGGGTGCTCTGCCACCGGCATGAACTCCACGTGGGTGAACCCCAGCCACTTGACGTAGTCCACCAGTTCCTTGGCCAGTTCCTTGTAGCCCAGCCCCAGGCGCCAGGAACCGAGGTGCACTTCGTAGACGCTCATGGCCGAGTTGTGCGGATCCCGCTTGGCCCGGGCCTCCATCCACTCGTCGTCCTTGAAGGCGTACGAGGGCTCCACAACCCGCGAGGCCGTCAGCGGCGGGACCTCGGTTCCGAAGGCGAGAGGATCGGCTTTTTCCACCCAGTAGCCGGACCTGGTGCGGATCTCGAATTTGTAGCACGCCCCCGCTGTTACACCCGGAATGAAGATTTCCCAGACCCCGGAGGAGCCGAGGGAGCGGAGCGAATTCTCGCGCCCGTCCCAGGCGTTGAAATCGCCCTTGATCCGCACGGCCTGGGCGTTGGGCGCCCAGACGGCAAAGGACACGCCGTCCACGTCGCCGAGTGAGGACTTGTAGTGCTGGACGTGCGCGCCCAGCACCTGCCACAGCTTCTCGTGCCGGCCTTCGCCGATGAGGTGAAGGTCCACTTCACCCACGGTGGGCAGGTACCGGTACGGCTCGTCCACGGTGACGGGTTCGGCAGCCGGGTAGGTGACGGCCAGGCGGTAGTCCGGGACGTGGCCCTGCTGCAGGGGTTCCATCACGGCCACCCAGACACCGTGGGCCTCATGTTCCATCGGGATTTCACCCGCGGCGGTAATCACGGTGACGGATTCGGCCAGATGCTTCACGGTACGGATGGTGACGTGGCCGTAGTCGTCGAGGTGCGCGCCAAGGACGGAGTGGGGGGCGTGGTGTTCGCCGTTCGCGATCCTGCCAAGGATGCCTGCATCCACATGCAGCGGCACCCCCGGATGGTCGGTTCGTGCTGAGCCTGTCATTTCGTTACCTTCCGATGCTGCCCCGGCCTGGTCGCCGGCGCCGTTACCGCTGAGGAGCCGCCTGGCGGCGTTCACGGGGATCGCCAGCCAGTCGGGCCTGTTACGCATTTCATAAACTACTTCGTAGAGTGCCTTGTCCAGCCACAATGCCACAAAGAGGGGCGAGTCCTTGTCCACGGTGCCGGGCGTGACCTCCGCATAGCCGGCAAGGAACGCGCCGGCGCAACCGTCAACCCAGGAGGCGGGCACCTGCGCGCCTTCCTGCTCGCGCTGCGCGGCCCCTGCCGCATAGTCGAAGGACCGCAGCATCCCCACCACGTCGCGGAGGGGAACGTCGGGGAAATTCCTTTCGGCGATGGGACGCAGCGGTTCGCCTTCAAAGTCGAGGATTGCCCACCGGGGCGGTTGTCCGGCCTGCCCGGGCACCTGGAGGATCTGGCCCAGGTGGAGGTCTCCGTGGATCCGCTGCAGCGGACCTGCAGGGACGCCGTCGAGCCCGTCCAGCAGGTTGTCCAGGGCTGCGTCGTAAGGCCCGACGGCGGAGGCGGCTTCCGCCCAGGCCTGCCGGACCCGCTGGGCTACTCCCGGCGCGATCACCTTGCCGGGCTCGGCCTCCTTGGATTGGCCAAGTGCTTCGGCCAGCCGGCGGTGCACCGTTGCGGTGGCGGCGCCGAGGGCGCGCGCCTCCGCCGTAAAGTCGGTTCCGGACCGCGCCGCATCAACAGCAAGGCGCCAGGCATCAAGCCCGCCGGCCAGGAACTCATGCGCTACGGCCAACTCCCCCTCCGCGTGCCGGGAACCCGTAGCAGTGCCATCCGGGGAAGGGACGCCCTGCGCCAGCCACTCGCCGCGGACCCAGCCGAGCGTGGCCGGGACTTCAGCAGTACCCGCAGAGGTGAGGGCGGCCCCCACCTCGACTTCGGGGTTGGTCCCTTCTGACAGGACGCGGAAGAACTTCACGATAGTGGCAGCTTCGCCGTCGTCCACGATCACTGAAGTGTTGGACTGCTCCCCCGAAAGGACTTTGACCACGCCCCGGGCGGTGGGCAGCTTGTGGTCCCCCGGACTGCGGAACCCGGCGGCCGTGCTGCTGGGCGCTTTCTCCCCGCCGCGCATCAGTTCAAGCCACGCCCCCACAAAGTCCGGATCGTGCACTGCGTCGTAGACCCAGGGCCTGGAAGGATCCGTTCCCGCGGCTTCACCGATGAGCGCCCGTTCCATGCCCGCCGCCGGTGCCGGCCGGAAACTCAAGGGGACCTGCACCACTTCGGTGCGCCGGCCGCCGTCGGCCCCCTTGGTGGTGACCTTCAGCAGGAACACTGCGAGCGCCGCATGGCCGGAAGGATCCTCCAGCCCCAGGCTGCCCGCCTGGGCCACCTCGAAGCCGGGTGTCTTGACGGGGAACCAGCGTTGCCTCGGAAGCCATTCCTGAAGCAGCGCGGTCAGGGCGGGAGTAAGGATGGGCTGGTTCATGTCAGTTCTCAATCGAGAGGATCGGCATTGCCTGCGTATAGGGGGACGAAGGATTGGACGCTGCCGACCGGACGCGCAGCCAGAAGAAATCGTGGCTGCCCAGGGTCAGCGTCAGCGTCCCGTCCTCGTTGATGCCAGGAAATGGCTGGCCGCCGAACACATCCCGAAGGCCGCGCCCGGCGTAGTCGGGAACGCGCAGCCTGGCGGCCACTGGATGCTGCGAGAGGTTGAAGGCACACAGGACTGTTTCACCGTCCACCCCCGCGGAGTTGCCGTTCGGCAACTCCCGGAGGTATGCCACGACGGCGTCATGGTCGGCCTCGACGTGCTTGAAAGTACCGAGGCCGAAAGCCGGATGGTTCCTGCGGACGCTGAGGATCTGCCGGGTCCAGCGGAGCAGGGAGCCCGAGTGCGCAGCCTCAGCCTCGACGTTGGCCATGTTGTAGTTATAGACCAGCGACTGGATCACCGGCAGGTACAGCTTGCCGGGGTCTGCGTTGGAGAAGCCCGCGTTCCGGTCCGGGTTCCACTGCATGGGTGTGCGGACGGCGTCGCGGTCCTCAAGCCAGATGTTGTCCCCCATGCCGATTTCGTCCCCGTAGTACAGGAACGGGCTGCCGGGAAGCGATAGGAGCAGGGCGTTGATCAGTTCGATCTCCGCCCGCGAATTGTCCAGGAGGGGCGCGAGCCGGCGGCGGATTCCGATGTTGGCCCGCATCCGCGGATCCGGCGCATACCAGCCCAGCATGGCTGCGCGCTCATCGGCGGTGACCATTTCCAGGGTCAGTTCGTCGTGGTTCCGCAGGAAGGTGCCCCACTGTGCGCCCTCGGGAATGTCCGGCGTGTCCTGCATCGTCTCGATGATGGGCGCTGCCTTCTGGTCCCGGAGGGCGTAGTACAGGCGCGGCATGATCGGGAAATGGAAGGCCATATGGCACTCGGGCTGCTCTTCCGTGCCAAAGTACTCCACCACCTCGTTGGGCGGCTGGTTGGCTTCGGCAATGATGACGCGCCCGGGGTAGCTCTCGTCCACCATGGTCCGCAGCTTCCGAAGGAAGTCGTGGGTGGCGGGGAGGTTCTCGCAGTTGGTGCCCTCCTCCTCAAAGAGGTACGGGATGGCGTCCGCGCGGAATCCGTCGATCCCCTGGTCCAGCCAGAAACGCACCACGTCGAACAGGGCCTCGATAACCTTGGGGTTCTCAAAATTCAGGTCCGGCTGGTGGCTGAAGAACCGGTGCCAGAAAAACTGCCGGCGGATGGGGTCGAAGGTCCAGTTAGATTCCTCGGTGTCCACGAAGATGATCCGGGCGTCCTGGTACTTCTCGTCGGTGTCGCTCCAGACGTAGAAGTCGCCGAACGGGCCGTCCGGGTCCTTCCGCGATTCCTGGAACCAGGGGTGCTGGTCGGAGGTGTGGTTCAGGGGCAGGTCGATGATGACCCGCACACCCCTGGCATGCGCTTCGGCCACCAGCCGCTTGAAGTCGGTGATGGTGCCAAACTCGTCCAGCACCGAGTTGTAGTCGGAAATGTCGTAGCCGCCGTCGCGCAGCGGCGACTGGAAGAACGGGGGCAGCCAGAGGCAGTCGACGCCCAGCCACTGCAGGTAGTCAAGCCTGTCGATGAGGCCCGAGAAATCTCCGGAGCCGTCACCGTTGGAATCCGCAAAAGCTCTGACGAGGACCTCGTAGAAAACGGCCTTCCGGTACCACAGAGGATCGTGCTGCAGGCCTGGCGCATTCAGTTCGAAGGTGCTCTTCGGCGTGAAGTGCTGGCCCGAGCTTTGCGGATTAAAACTCACTGATGCGCTCTCCTGACACTCAGGATGTGCGCGGGCTCAATGTGCGGGTCGAGCCGGACGTAGTTGAACTCGCCCCATTCCCAGCTTTCCCCGGAAATGAGGTCGTCCACATAGAAGCCGCCGTTCGCCGTGAGGTCATCCGGGTCCAGTTCCAGGGCCGCGAGGTCCAGCGAGACGCTGCACTCCTTGGTGACGTGGGGATCGATGTTCACCACCACAATGATGGTGTCCTTGGATCCGTCGGGGAGCGTCTTGTGCTTGGAGTAGACAACGGTGGAATCGTCAGTGCTGTAATGCACTGTCAGGTTCTGCAGGTCCTGCAGGGCAGGGTGCGCGTGCCGCACGGCGTTCAGCCTGGTGATGTACGGGGCCAGGGTACGCCCGGAACGGTCCGCGGCATCCCAGTCGCGGGCTTTGTACTCGAACTTTTCGTTGTCGATATACTCCTCGGCGCCCGGCCGGGCCACGTGCTCGTACAGCTCGTAGCCGGCGTACACGCCCCACAGCGGGCTTGCCGTGGAAGCCAGCGCAGCCCTGATCTTGAAGGCCGCCGGGCCGCCGAACTGGAGGTATTCGGTCAGGATGTCCGGGGTGTTCACAAAGAAGTTGGGCCGGAAGAAGGCTGACGACTCATGGCTGACTTCTGTGAAGTACTCCGTAATCTCCTTCTTGGTATTGCGCCAGGTGAAGTAGGTGTAGGACTGCTGGAAGCCCGCGCGGCCCAGCGCGTGCATCATGGCCGGGCGGGTGAAGGCTTCAGCGAGGAAGACGACGCCCTGAACTTCTTTGTTCACCTGTTCGATGAGCCACTCCCAGAACCACACCGGTTTGGTATGCGGGTTATCCACGCGGAATATCTTGACCCCGTGGCTGACCCACAGCAGGACAATGCGGAGAATTTCGTTGGAGAGGCCTTCCGGATCATTATCGAAATTCAGCGGATAAATATCCTGGTACTTCTTGGGCGGGTTTTCGGCATAGGCAATGCTGCCGTCCACGCGGGTGGTGAACCATTCCGGGTTCGACTGGACCCAGGGGTGGTCCGGTGCGGCCTGCAGCGCCAGGTCCAGGGCCACCTCGAGGCCGAGTTCGTTGGCCCGGGCCACAAAAGCGTCAAAGTCCTCGAACGTGCCCAGATCCGGATGGATGGCATCGTGGCCGCCCTCCTTGGCGCCAATGGCCCACGGCGAACCGGGATCGTTGGGACCGGCGATCAGGGTGTTATTGGGACCTTTGCGGTGCTGGATGCCGATGGGGTGGATGGGCGGCATGTACAGGACGTCGAAGCCCATGGCGGCAACGGCGTCGAGGCGGTTGGCGGCGGTGCGGAAGTTGCCGGAGGTCCACGTCCCCGTTTCGTGGTCGCGGACGGCGCCTTCGGAGCGGGGGAAGAATTCGTACCAGGCGCCGCGGCCGGCGAGGTCGCGCTCCACCAGCAGCGGGAACTGCTCGGAGACTGTCACCAGTTCGCGGATGGGCTCGCGCCCCACGATGACGGCCACTCCCTGGCTGAACCCGGCGGCGAGCCGCTCCTCCGGGCTGAGGGAGCCGTCGGCCAGCCGCTCGGCGACCCAGCGCAGCGTTGCCCTGTCCGCCTCGCTGCGGGAGCCGTCCTCGGACGCTTCACCCAGCAGGGCCGCACCCTCGGCGAGCATCAGCTCCACGTCAATTCCGGCGGCCACCTTCACCTCGGCGTTGTGGTGCCAGGTGCCGTAGCGGTCGTGCCAGGCTTCGATGACGAAGGACCAGTTGCCAACGTCCGACGGCGTGAGGATGCCTTCCCAGCGGTCCGTTCCCATGCCGCGTTCCCCGCGGGGGGCTGCGAGCCGCACGCGCTGGCGTTCGTTGCCTTCCGGATCCAGGAGCACGGCGCTGACCCCAAGCTGGTCATGCCCTTCCCGGAATGCCGTGGCTCCAACGACTATTCCCTCGCCGGGCAGGGCCTTCGCGGGGAACTTTCCTCCCTCGACCACCGGCTCTACGGCGGTGATGGGAAAACGTCCAAACCGCAGGCCGTCAGTGATGCGGCCCTTCGGCTTATTGTCCAATACGGCCCTGGTTCCTGAGTTAGTCGTCACAGCCTCGACGTTAGCGAGAAATGACGGAGATTGCTAAGCCTGCTCACTAATTTTGTTGCAGTTCGCGTCATTTCCTGGACGCCAACAGTCATTTACCCAAAAGAAACCCAAAGCTGGTTCCGGCTGTGCATGTTGTCCGTTAGTGTGACGCAGGTGAAGGCAATCCGCAGATTTACGGTCCGTACAGTCCTCCCTGAGCCGATCCGCCCGCTGGCCCGGCTGGCCAGCAATTTACGCTGGTCATGGCACCGTCCCACCCGTGATCTCTTTGCCGGGCTGAACCCCCGCCTCTGGACCGAAAGCGGCGAGGATCCCGTCGGCTTCCTGGGCCTGGTCAGCCGCGAAGAGCTGCAGCAGCTTGCCGCGGACCAGTCCGTGGTGGAACGCGTCCGGGCCGCCGAAGAAGATCTTGACCGGTACCTTGAGGAGCCGCGCTGGTATCAGGGCCTGGGCCCGGACGCGCCGGCTGCGATTGCCTACTTCTCCCCCGAGTTCGGCATCACCGAAGTCCTTCCGCAGTACTCCGGCGGCCTGGGCATCCTGGCCGGCGACCATCTGAAGGCGGCGTCGGACCTGGGCGTGCCCCTGATCGGTGTTGGCCTGCTGTACCAGGCCGGATACTTTAAGCAGTCACTCTCCCGCGACGCCTGGCAGCAGGAAACGTACCCGGTCCTGGATCCGGACGGATTGCCGCTGACCCTCCTCCGCGAGCCTTCCCCGGACGGCAACGGCCGGCCGCTGCAGGTCTCGTTGCCCCTTCCCAACAACCGCCGCCTGCTGGCTCACATCTGGCGTGCCGACGTCGGGCGTGTCCCGCTGTTGCTCCTGGATTCCAACGTCCCTGGCAATGACGAAGCGGCCCGCAGCATCACCGACCGCCTCTACGGCGGCGGCGGGGACCACCGGCTGCAGCAGGAACTCCTGCTGGGCATGGGCGGGGTCAAGGCACTCCGCGCATTCCAGAAGCTGACGGGGACTGTAGCCCCGGAGGTGTTCCACACCAATGAGGGCCATGCCGGTTTCCTGGGCATCGAACGCATTCAGGAACTGATGGCCGGGGACGAGAAGCTCACCTTTGATGAGGCACTGGCGGCCGGCCGCGCCTCCACCGTCTTCACCACCCATACGCCGGTGCCCGCGGGCATTGACCGGTTCGAAATCGCCCAGATCCACCATTTCTTCCAGGCTGGCCTGGCACCGGCCGTGCCCGTGGACCGGATCCTGGAACTGGGCCGGGAAAACTACGCCGACGGCAACCCATCAGTATTCAACATGGCAGTGATGGGCCTCCGGCTGGCCCAGCGGGCGAACGGCGTGGCGAAGTTGCACGGTGAAGTGTCGCGCGGCATGTTCTCGGCCCTGTGGCCCGGGTTCGACCACTCCGAGGTGCCCATCACGTCCGTGACCAACGGCGTGCACGTGCCCACCTGGGTGGACAGCCGGATTTCCAAGCTCGCCCGGGACCAGTTCGGCAGCGAAGCGGAAGCCCACGGCCGCTGGGACCTCGCCTATAACGTCAGCGACGCCGATGTCTGGGCGCTGCGCCGCGAAATGCGCGCCGCCCTGGTGGAGGACGTCCGCAAGCGGCTGCGCGCCGCCTGGAAGAAGCGCGGGGCCGCCGACGCCGAGTTGGGCTGGACGGACAACGTGCTGGACCCGGACGTGCTCACCATCGGGTTCGCCCGCCGTGTTCCCACGTACAAGCGCCTCACCCTGATGTTGCGCGAGCCCAAACGGCTCAAGGCACTGCTCCTGCACAAGGAACACCCCATCCAGCTGGTCATTGCCGGCAAGTCCCACCCCGCTGACGATGCCGGCAAGAAGATGATCCAGGACCTGGTCCGCTTCACGGATGATCCTGAGGTCCGCCACCGCATCGCCTTCCTGCCGAATTACGACATCGCGATGGCACGCACCCTGTTCCCGGGCTGCGACGTGTGGTTGAACAACCCGCTCCGGCCGCTTGAGGCCTGCGGAACGTCCGGCATGAAGGCCGCCCTGAACGGCTCGCTGAACCTTTCCGTCATGGACGGCTGGTGGGATGAGATGTACGACGGCGAGAACGGCTGGGCGATTCCCACCGCCAACAACGGCGCGTCGCCGGACGAACGTGACGATATCGAGGCCGCGGCCCTCTACGAGCTCCTTGAGACCCAGGTTGCTCCGCGCTTCTACGGCAACACGGTGTCCGAAGACGCGGGGGCCGCAGGTCCGTCCACGACGTCGGCCACAGAGAAGGTGCCCACACACTGGGTATCAATGATCAAGCACACGCTTTCGCACCTTGGGCCGCAGGTTTCGGCCGAGCGCATGCTGCGCGACTATGTGAACACCCTCTACCGCCCGGCGGCGGAGGCAGGCCGGAGTGCCGGCGCGAACTCGTACTCGCAGGCGCGCAGCCTCGCAACCTGGACGGCAAACGTCCGCTCCGCCTGGCCTCACGTGCATGTGGAGCACGTTGACTCGGTGGGTGTTTCCGAAGACCCGCAGATCGGCGACACGCTCCAGGTCAACGCCTACGTGGCCCTGCACAGCCTCACTCCCGAGGACGTGAGCGTGGAAGTAGCCTACGGCCGGGCCGAGGAAAGCGACACGCTGGCAGAGATCACCGTGATGGAACTCAAGGTCCAGGAAGACCTTGGCAGCGGCCGGCACCTGTTCAGCGGCTCCCTGGTGATCGACCGCTCAGGGTCCTTCGGCTACACCGTGCGTGTACTGCCGCAGCATGACGCGCTCGCGTCCAAGGCCGAACTGGGACTGATCGTCAACGCGTAAGACCTAAGCCCGACCCGCAGGGCTGAACGCAGCAGGAGGAACCATGAACGACCGCACCGTGGCAGACCTGGTTGTGGAACGGCTGGAAACATGGGGCGTCAGCCGTGTTTTCGGTTACAGCGGCGACGGGATCAACGGTTTTATGGGCGCCCTCCGCCGGGCCGGAGGCCGCGTGGAATTCGTTCAGGCCCGGCACGAGGAAACCGCGGCCTTTATGGCGGTGGGCCACGCGAAGTACACCGGCGGGGTGGGAGTAGTCACCTCCACCCAGGGACCTGGGGCCGTCCACCTGCTGAACGGCCTCTACGACGCAAAGCTCGACGGTGTGCCGGTGGTGGCAATCGTGGGGCAACAAAGCCGGACGGTGCTGGGCTCGGCTTACATGCAGGAAATCGAGCTCACCGTACTCTTCAAGGACGTTGCCGCCCAGTTCGTGCAGCAGGTCAACGCCCCGGAGCAGCTGCCCATGGTCCTGGACCGTGCCTTCCGGACGGCAAAGGCCACCTCATCCCCGTGCGTGGTGATCCTGCCCCACGACATCCAGTCCGCACCCGCGCCGGAGCTGCAGCAGGAACACGGCGTTGTGGTCACCGCCCCGTCCTGGAGCACATCAGCCAAGACCCCGCGCACTGAAGACCTGGACGCCGCCGCCGCGATCCTTAACGGTGCGGAGAAGGTGGCACTTCTCGTTGGCCAGGGCGCCCGGCATGCCGGCGCCGAAGTGGTGGCCATCGCGGAACAGCTTGGTGCCGGGATTGCCACCAGCCTCTTGGGCAAGCCGTACGTGGACGAGACCCTGCCGTTCGCCGTGGGCACGATGGGACATTTGGGCACCACGGCCAGCGCGCACCTGCTGGGCAACTGCGACGCCCTGCTGATCGTGGGATCGAACGATCCCTGGACGGAGTTTTATCCCCCGCCTGGCGCCGCCCGCGCAGTCCAGATCGACATCGACGAACGGAAGATCGGCAACCGGTACCCCGTTGAAGTGGGACTTGCCGGCGACGCGGCAGCCGCACTCCAGGCGCTCAGCTCCCGGCTGACGGCCCGTTCCCGCGGACAGTGGCGGGACGACGTCGAACAGGAAGTGGTCCGCTGGCGCGCCCTGGCGGAGGAACGCGCCGCCGTGCCGGCCAGTCCGGTGAACCCGGAGCGGGTGGTGCGGGAACTAAATGGCAGGCTGCCGGCCAATGCCCAGATAAGTGTCGACGTCGGCAGCTGCGTTTACTGGTACGCCCGCCAACTGGTGCTTCCGCCCGGTGTTCCGGCCCACCTGTCCGGCACGCTGGCCAGCATGGGCTGCTCCATCCCGTACGGCATCGCGGCGAAGCTTGCGCACCCGGACCGGCCGCTGGTGGCGCTGGCCGGGGACGGCGCGATGCAGATGGCGGGGATCGCCGAACTGGTGACGGTGGCCCACCGCTGGCGGCAGTGGCAGGACCCCCGGTTCATCGTCTGCGTCTTCAACAACCGGGAGCTTACCGAAGTCACGTGGGAGCAGCGCGAGTCCGAGGGCGAACCGCGGTTCAAGGATAGCCAGGAGCTTCCGGACTTTCCGTTCGCCGGATACGCCGAACTGCTGGGCTTTACCGGGATCCGGGTGGAAGATCCTGAGCTGCTTGCGGATGCCTGGGAGCGCGCTTTCGCGGCAGACCGGCCGGTGGTGATTGACGTTCTGACTGACCCCGAGGTCCCGCTGCTGCCGCCCTTCCCGGGCGGCAAGGAGAAGGCGGAGAGCATGCGTAAGGCCCTTGCCGGGGAGGACGGCGGCGGCCGGGCCTTGGATCTGCTGGAAACCTACACCCGGCAAGAGGAACGCGGCTAAAGGCGGGAAGGGTTCAGAGCAGGACCGGTTCAGAGCAGGACCGGTTCAGAGCAGGCTGGGTTCAGAGCAGGACCGGTTCAGAGCAGGCTGGGTTCAGAGCAGGACCGGTTCAGAGCAGGCTGGGTTCAGAGCAGGACCGGTTCAGAGCAGGCTGGGTTCAGAGCAGGACCGCGGTAACGGCCAGGTCCTTGCCGGCATAGCGCTCGGCGTCCTGGAGGATCTCGCAGATGATCCCGAAGGACCGGTCGCCGCGGAACGGCGCGGCCACCTGCCAGAGGACCGTGACCGGGGGGTTGCCGTTGTCCGTGATGCTGTCCGCGAAGTCGTGCAGGGAATCGTTCAGCGCATCCAGGTTGACCCCGTAGTGTTCCGGGAAGTTGAGGACCTCCCCGAAGGTTTCCAGGACGGCCTTCCGGCTGTCCGCGGCCGGGACCACCAGGCTGCGGCGCCCGGCGTCCACCACCTGTTCCTGCAGCTCTTCCAAGGTCCAGGTCTCACCGGAATAGATCTTCATGGTTTCGCCTAACTGCCTTCCGCTATGAATCGAAATGTCCCGTAGTGATCATCCGTGTAGTACTTCTCCCCGCCGTTGCCGGCCACGATGCGCCGGGCTCCACGGTCTGATTCGTCCGGCGTGGGCACGGTGTACTCCCGGTAGTAGCCCCGGTCCTTCCGCGGCAGGATCCGCTCGAAGTTCCCAAACGGCTGGCCGTCCTGACTGTAACGGAAGGGACCCCCGGCCCGGATCAGGGCGAGGGTGCCGCGGCCTTCGGCAGGAAGCTCTGACTCACGCACCTCCGACAGGTCCGACGGGTTCCCACGCGCGGACGCTTCAGGTGGCGCCGCTTGGGACACAGGCGGCGCCGGCACAGAAGACGTGAGGGTCGAGGGCGGGGCCTCGGCGCTCGAGGTGCCCCCCGGCGTCGTACTTTGCGTCAGCTGGCCCAGGACGCCGGTGCCGCCGAACGCCAGCAGCACCAGCACCAGGAGCGCACCCAGCAGCAAGGACAGGGTGTTGCGGTTGCGCATGGTGTTGTTCTCCGGTGGACTACGTGCGGTAAATGTTCATCGAGTTGGCTTCGACGAGGTCCTTCTCCCCCGACGAAACCCGGATCCCCTGCCGGAGCTCATACAGCGGCGAGGTGGTCAGACGCAGCTCGAACATCCGGTGCGGAGCGCCCTCCGCAATGATCCGGGGCAGGGTGATCTCCACGTCGGACGTACTGCCGTTCACCACCACTAGGCCGGCCAGGGTGCCGTCGTCGGAGCCGAGCAGGAGCTGCATGACACGGTCCTGCGGATCGTGCCAGCGTTCCATGGACATGGGCTGGCCGGCCTGGTCGAACCAGTAGAGGTAGGACTGTTCGTCCCGCACCGGGAAGTCGCTGGGCTGTGCGGCCAGGAACTCCTTGCGCAGGCGGATGTACCGCTTGGTGCTCCGGAGCATCTCATGCGATTCCGGCGTCCTGGTCCAGTCCAGCCAGGCGATGGCGTTGTCCTGGCAATAGGCGTTGTTGTTACCCTGCTGCGTCCGCGCCAGTTCGTCGCCGGCCGTGATCATAGGGACGCCCAGGGAAACCATCAGCGAGGCCATGAGGTTGCGGCGCGACTGCGCACGCCTGGCCAGGACCAGGCCGTCCTCGGTGGGGCCTTCGAAACCGTGGTTGTAGCTGCGGTTGTCGCCGTGCCCGTCCCGGTTCTGCTCGCCGTTGGCCTCGTTGTGCTTCCGGTCATAGGAAACGAGATCATTCATGGTGAAGCCGTCGTGGGAGGCGATGTAATTCAGCGAGGCCAGGCGGGAACGACCGGAGGCGGCAAAGAGGGCCGCGGAACCGGACAGGACGTCCGCGAGCCTGGAAACCGAACCACCCTGGCCGCCGGACTCCAGGGCAGCCCGGTCGGCCAGCCAGAAGGAGCGCACGGCGTCCCGGAAATGATCATTCCAGTCCGCCCAGCCCGCCGGGAACCGCCCCGTCTGCCAGCCGCCGTAACCCACATCCCAAGGTTCGGCAATAAGCTTCACATCGGCCAAAACCGGATCCGCTGCGATATCAACCAGGAACGGGTGCTTCGGATCGAACTCGTTGGCCGCATTCCGGCAGAGCGTCACTGCCAGGTCAAACCGGAAGCCGTCGATGTGGAACTCATCCACCCAGTGCCGCAAGGAGTCCAGGACCAGCTGGACCACACGGGGCTGGGAAAAGTCCAGGCTGTTGCCGCAGCCGGTGGTGTCCACGTACTTGCCGTGCCCGTCGGTGCGGTAGTACTTGTCCTCCCCCAGGCCGCGGAAGCTGATCGCCGGGCCATCGGCGCCGCCCTCAGCCGTGTGGTTGTAGACCACATCGAGGATGACTTCCAGCCCGGCGCCATGCAGCGCCTTGACCATGCCCTTGAACTCATCCTGGACAGCCTGGGGGCCGGCTTCCTGCGCAGCCTTGGTGGCGTAGCCGGGGTGCGGGGCGAAAAAGGCGGCGGTGTTGTAACCCCAGTAATTGGTCAGGCCCAGGTCCTGCAGGTGCGGCTCATCCAGGTGGAAGTGCACGGGCAGCAGCTGGACGGACGTGATGCCGAGGCTTTTGAGGTGCTCCAGGATGGCAGGGTGTGCCAGGCCGGCGTACGTTCCGCGGAGCTCTTCGGGCACGTCCGGGTGGAGCATGCTCTGCCCGCGGACATGCGCCTCATAAACGATGGTGTCCCGCCACGGCAGCTTCAGCCGCGCGTCCTGCCCCCAGTCGAAGTCGCCGGCCATCCGTACGCTCGTCAGGAAACCGTCAGACTGGTCCACCGCACGGCCATAGGGGTCCAGCAGCAGCGGCTGCCGGCCGTCGTCGTCAATGCCACCCGCGGGCACAGCCACCGGCAGGGAATGCCCCGCCGCTGCTTCACGGAAGCCATACCGCGAGCCGTACGGCAGGTTGTCCACCAACCCGTGATGGACGCCCTGGCTCACATTGGGCAGTGCTTGGACACGCCAATCGCCGCCGGGAGCCTTGTAGACAATTTCCAGGTTGCGGACACCCGGGGCGTAGCAGGCCACGTTGGCCTGCGCCGCGGATGCCTTTCCGTTGCTCGTTAGACCAACCCGGGCCACATCCGGGCGCGGGACACTGACACCGAGCGGAAGCGCCATAGAGGCGTCCGTGGTGGACGCAGCAGTGTCAAAAAGCGGCATGGCCATCATCTAAATCCTAGCCGCCACCGGACCTGCTATTTTGCCGCGCGCTGGCGGGACACTTCGTACAGTGAGATGCCCACGGCCATGGAGGCGTTCAGGGATTCCATGGCCGAGTCAATGGGGATCGACACGATCTGGTCGCAGTTTTCGCGGACTAGCCGGCTGAGGCCCTTGCCTTCCGAACCCACCACAATGCACACCGGTTCGGTGGCGAGCGTCAGGTCGGGAAGTGACACGTCGCCGTCGCCGTCCAGGCCCAGGACAAAGATGCCCATGTTCTTGAACTGCTTCAACGCGCTGTTGAGGTTGGAGGCGCGGGCCACAGGAACACGCACGGCCGCCCCGGCGCTGGTCTTCCAGGCGGAGGCGGTGACGCCCACTGAGCGGCGCTCCGGCACGATCACGCCGTGGCCGCTGAAGGCGGAAACGGAGCGGATGATCGCGCCCAGGTTGCGGGGGTCCGTGATGCCGTCCAGGGCGACGAAGAGCGGTGCGTTGGCGACGTGGCCCTTCTTCCACTTCGCCACAGTGTCCTCGGCGAGCTCGTAGGCGTCCTGGTACTCGTAGGGCGGAATCTGGAGCACCAGGCCCTGGTGGACGGCGTCGTCCGTCATCCGGTCCAGTTCAGGCTTGCCGGTCTCCATCAGGGGGATGCCGCGCTCGGCGGCAAGCTTCAGGGATTCCTTAACTCGGTCGTCCATTTCGATGCGGATGGCAACGTGCAGGGCTTTGGCGGGAATGCCTGCCCGGAGCGCCTCCACCACGGAGTTCCGGCCCGTGACCACTTCTTCGGTGGCACGCCCCTTGGGACCGGACTTTGCTGCACCGGCGCTGCGTGCCCCGGTGCCGCGCTTGGCCGCGGAGCGCTCGGAGAGCTGCTTGGCCTTGTGTGCTTTGTGGTACGGGCGGTCCTCCGCCTTGGGCGTGGGTCCCTTGCCTTCCAGGGCCTTGCGGCCATGGCCACCGGTCCCGATGGTTGGGCCCTTCTTCGCTTTAACCGATCGGCGACCATTGTTGGCCATTGTGTTCCACCCTTGATTGTGCTGACTGAGTCTGCCTACCAGTCTACTGACCGAAGAAAAATCGGCGGTCAACGGTTTTGACGTACCCGGCCGGTGGAGCGGCTTAGTCCCGCTTCAGGGTCCAGGTTGCCCCGTCCGGGCCGTCCTCCACCACGACGCCGGCCTGGTTGAGCGTGTCCCGGATGGCGTCCGATGCCGCCCAGTTCTTGTCCGCACGCGCCGCAGCCCGTGCTTCCAGCTGCGCCTGCACCAGGACCTCCAGGGCGGCTGCTTCCTTGCTGTTGCCGGCATCGGTACCAGCCACGGCATTGAGGCCGAGGACCTCAGTCATGGTGGTCACAGCATTCAGCGCATCCCGGGCCGAGACATCGTCACCTTCGGCGAGGGCCGTGTTCCCGGCGCGGACGGTCTCGTGAAGTGCCGCAAGTGCGCGCGGAACGTTAAGGTCGTCGTCCATCGCCTCGGAGAACGTACGCACTGCCTCCTCGGACGAACCAAAGGGCCCCGCCACCGGGCTGCCCGCGGACCCGGCGCCATCGCCGGAGCGGGCGGCAGCTTTGGCGATAAACCCGTCAATGCGTTCGACGGCGGCCGCGGCTTCCTGGAGGGAGGTGGGGCGGTAGTCCAGGACGGAGCGGTAATGCGCCTGGCCGAGGTAGTAGCGGACTACCCGGGGTGGGGCCAGCTCCAGCATCTCGGCAGGACTGACGGTGTTCCCGATGGACTTGGACATCTTTTCGCCCTCATAGGTGACCATGCCGTTATGCATCCAGAAGTTGGCGAACGGGTGACCTGCCGCCTGGGACTGGGCCAGCTCGTTTTCATGGTGCGGGAACCGCAGGTCCAGGCCGCCACCATGGATATCAAACTCGATGCCCAAGTACTTGGTAACCATGGCGGAGCACTCAAGGTGCCAGCCCGGCCGTCCCGTTCCCCACGGGGAGGCCCAACCCGCCGTCGCCGGTTCGCCGGCTTTCGACCCCTTCCATAGCGCGAAATCGCGGGGATCCTTCTTCCCCCGCGGGTCGGCGTCCGGGGCTGCCTGCATGTCGTCGATGTTCTGCCTCGTGAGGGCGCCGTATTTGCTCCAAGAACGGACGTCAAAGTACACGTCCCCGGAGTCGTCCAGGGCCGGGTAGGCGTGCCCGCGGTCGATCAGCTGCTGGATCAGCGCGTGCATCTCCGGGATGTGCCCCGTGGCACGGGGCTCGTAAGTGGGCCGGGAAACGCCCAGGGCGTCATAGGCCTTCAGGAATTCCTGCTCGTAGCGGTAGGCGAGGGCCCACCATTCTTCCCCCGCCACTTCGCCGGGTTCCGGGCTGAAGTCCGGCGCGAACGAGGCCTCGGACTTTGCCAGGATCTTGTCGTCGATGTCAGTGACGTTGCGGACCACGGTGACCCGGAGGCCGCGGTACTGGAGCCAGCGGGTGAGCTGGTCGAACGCAATGGCGGAGCGGATGTGGCCAACGTGGGGCATCCCCTGCACCGTCGCCCCGCAGTAGTAGAGGCTGGCCTTGCCCTCGACGAGGGGGACGAAGTTCCGGACTTCGGCGGAGGCAGTGTCATAGAAGCGCAGGGTCACCGCTCCAGATTAGCCGATGGCGCCGGACTGGCTCGGATACACCAGTGCGGTGGCCACGGCGCTGATGCCTTCCCCGCGGCCGGCGAACCCCAGGCCGTCGCTGGTGGTTGCCGTGACGCTGACGGGCGCGCCGGCGGCCTCGCTGAGAACCCGTTGCGATTCCTCCCGGCGGGGGCCGAACTTGGGCCGGTTGGCTACGAACTGGACTGCGACATTGCCGATTTCAAAGCCGGCAGCCCGCACGATCCGGGCCGCTTCCGCGAGCAACGTGACCCCGGACGCGCCGGCGAATTCGGGGCGGCTGGTTCCAAAATGGGTTCCGAGGTCGCCGATGCCGGCTGCCGAAAAAAGGGCGTCCGCCGCCGCGTGGGCCACAGGGTCGCCGTCGGAGTGCCCGGCGAGGCCGCGCTCCCCCTCCCAATAGAGGCCGCCAAGCCAGAGCGGACGGGGTGTGTCAGTGGCCGCGTAGGCATGGACGTCGAGGCCGATTCCGGTACGGGGAAGAATCACCATTGTGAAATCCACTGCTAGCCCTCCACCCAGCGGGCGCCCAAGGGCCCTTCCAGCAGTCCCTCGGCGAGGATCAGGTCCAGCGGGGTGGTGATCTTCAGCGACTGGCTGGAGCCGCGGACGGCGTGGACGGGCGTACCCAGCATTTCCACGAGCATGGCGTCGTCGGTGACGGCGGCGGACTGCTGCCGGTCCAGCGTCCCGGCGGCCTCGTGCGCTTTCAGGAGGGTGCCGAGCTGGAAACCCTGGGGCGTCTGCACCGCGCGCAGCTCCTCCCGGGGCGCGGTGCCGGTAACAATCTCCGGCGCCAGTGCGCTGTCCTCTCCCGTGGTGGCAGCCACGGTCTTGACGGTATCCACAACCGGGACGGCTGGAATCACCGCGGCTGCGCCGGCCGCAAGGGCATCCGTTACCCGGTGGAAGACGGATTCGGGGGTCAGAGCGCGGGCGGCGTCGTGGACCAGCACGGCCTCAATCCCGTCCATCAGGGCAGCAATGCCGGCCCGGACGGAGTCGGCACGGGTGGCGCCGCCGTCGACCATTGAAAGGAGGGGGCCGCCGTCGGCCAGTTCCTCCCTGAAGTCCTCGCACAGCTGCCGGAGCGCGTCATCGCCGGCTGGAAGCGCGATGCAGACCTGGCTGGCGACTCCGGACCCGACGATGCCCCTGAGGGCGTGCAGGAGAATAGGTTCGCCGCCCAGCGGAACCGCAGCTTTGGGCATGCCGTAGCCAAGCCGCTGCCCGGAGCCGGCGGCCACCAGGATCACGGCGGTGACAAGGCGGGTGGGAGATTCACTCATGCCGACTAGCCTACGTCCCGGCAGCCTGCCCCGCCCGGACCTGAATCCGGGCAAAAAGAAGCCCCGGCGGCACTTGGGCGCCACCGGGGTTCAATTCTTAGGAAGCCAGAACCTCGTCGAGAACGCTTGCAGCCTTCTCCTCGTCGGTCTTTTCAGCCAGGGCCAGTTCTGAAATCAGAATCTGCCGGGCTTTGGCCAGCATGCGCTTTTCGCCTGCGGAAAGGCCCCGGTCGTGATCGCGGCGCCACAGGTCGCGGACGACCTCTGCTACCTTGATGACGTCACCGGAAGCAAGCTTCTCCAGATTTGCCTTGTACCTGCGTGACCAGTTGGTGGGCTCTTCGGTGAACTCGGCGCGAAGCACATCAAACACGTGCTCCAGGCCTTCCTTGCCCACTACGTCCCGAACGCCAACAAGATCAACATTCTCTGCTGGAACTTCAATGGTCAGATCACCCTGAGCCACCTTGAGCTTGAGATACATCTTCTCTTCGCCCTTGATGGTGCGCATCTTGATTTCTTCAATTTTCGCAGCACCGTGGTGAGGGTAAACTACTGTCTCGCCGACCTCAAATACCATGTGGACATTTCCCCTTTCCCGCAGACCAGTTTATCACGATTCAGGCATATGACCGGCCGCCAAAAGGGTCCGGAACCGCGAAAATCCGCGGAAAAACGGCACAATCGACCCCCTTCAACCCCTTGACGAACGCGGATAATAGTGCATCGCGGGTGCGCTGCCAAGGGTGTTATGACGCTTCCCGAATCCTCGTTTGCCCGGGATTGCGGCTAGGCTATGGCTGAATAATTTTTCAAAACTCTCGAGGAGTACGTGACGTGCGTTTCACTGCGATGAACCGGGCCCAACGCGCCAAACTGGCACTGACGGGGGCCGCCCTTAGCGTCGGCCTGCTGACGGCGGGCTGCGGATACATCACACCCCAGCAGACAAACCGGCAGTACTCCGCTTCGGACGGCATCCGCGCCGACCTCGGCCCGCTCCAGCTGCGCAACATCCTCATTGTTTCTTCCGGCAAGGATGAGCCCGGACGGGTGATCGGTGCTGTCTACAACTCGTCCTCCAAAGATGTAACGCTGAAGCTCAACGGGGCCGAAGGCTCCCAGACTGAAGTTCCGGTCAAGGCGAACTCGTACACGCTGCTGAACGAAAGCTCGGACGAAGCCATCCTGAGCACCAGCGGCGGCGCCCCTGGCTCCCTCGTTGACGTGAAGGTCACCGAAGACGGCACCAACGTCAGCAACACCGTGAAGGTGCCGGTGGTGGACGCAACACTTCCGGAGTACAAGGAATACCTGCCGGCCGGCAGCTCCCCTTCGGCCAGCACCTCAGCTTCTCCGTCTTCGACCGCTTCCGAAAGCGCAACGTCATCGACCGCTTCCGAAAGCGCAACGTCTTCGCCCTCCGCCAGCGGAACCGGCCACTAACGCCTGCAGGCAACGCATGGAAAAGGGAGGGGCCTGCCGGCCCCTCCCTTTTTGTTTGTCCTTCGGTCCCGCCTGCGCCCTTAGGCGCTACGGCTCGAACTTGTAACCGAGCCCGCGGACCGTCACCAGGTACCGTGGCGCCGAGGGGTCGGGTTCAATCTTGCCGCGCAGCCGCTTGACGTGGACATCGAGGGTTTTGGTGTCGCCCACGTAGTCCGAACCCCAGACGCGGTCTATCAGCTGCCCGCGCGTGAGCACCCGGCCCGAGTTGCGCAGGAGCATCTCCAGGAGTTCGAACTCCTTCAACGGGAGCAGCACCTGCTCGCCGCCCACGCTCACAACGTGCCGTTCGATGTCCATCCGCACGGGCCCAGCCTGGACAGTGGAGGAGATCAGCTCCTCCGGTTCGCCCTGGCGGCGCAGTACGGCCCTGACCCTGGCCACCAGTTCACGCGACGAGTACGGCTTGGTGATGTAGTCGTCCGCGCCCAGTTCGAGGCCCACTACCTTGTCGATTTCGGCATCCTTGGCCGTCAGCATGATCACAGGGACCGTGGAGCGCTGGCGCAACTGGCGGCAGACCTCCGTGCCGGACAGCCCGGGAAGCTGGAGGTCCAGCAGGACAAGGTCGGCTCCGTTCCGGTCGAATTCGGTGATGGCGTCCAGTCCGTTGTCCACCACTTCCACCTCGAACCCTTCCTTACCCAGCAAATAGGACAAGGGATCGCTGAACGATTCCTCGTCCTCCACAATCAAGATCCTGCTCAAGCGTTGGCTCCTCGTTCTTTTGCGCCTGCGGCGCGTGATCCTTGGGTGACATTTGGCTGTGCAGGCCCCTGCGTTGCGGCACTGTGAACTGCGGGCAGCGGAAGCACTTCCTCGCCGTCCTGGCCCTCCATCTCGGGAAGGCGGAGGGTGAATGTGGAACCCTGGCCGGGCTGGGACCAGAGGGTGACTTCCCCTCCGTGGTTGGAAGCGACATGTTTGACGATGCTCAGTCCCAGGCCTGTGCCGCCCGTGTGGCGGGAGCGGGCCGCATCAACGCGGTAGAAACGCTCGAAAACGCGCTCCTGGTCCTCGGCGCTGAGTCCCTCCCCCTGGTCCGTCACGGAGATCGACACCAGCCCGTCCCTGGAGCGGACGCCGATGCCTACCCGGGTGTTCGCCGGGGAGTAGCGGATGGCGTTGTCGATCAGGTTGCGCAGCGCGGTCACCAGGAGGTCCTGGTCGCCGAAGACCATTCCCTCGGTCCGGCCGCCAACCTCGATGCGGATGTTCTTGCTTTCGGCCGGGAGCTGGGAACGGTCCACCGCCTCCGCAATCACCGCGTTGACGTCAACGGGGCGGCCCTCCTGCATGACGCTGGCGCCCTGGAGCCGGGACAGTTCGATGATGTCCTGGACCAGGGCAGCGAGCCGGCCGGACTCCTTATGCATGCGCTTGGCGAACCGCCGCACTGCCTCTTCGTCATCGGCCGAGGACTCCAGTGCTTCGGCGAGCAGGGAAATGGCGCCAACGGGAGTCTTCAGTTCGTGGGACACGTTGGCCACAAAGTCGTTGCGGATTTCCTCGGTGCGGGTGATCTCCGTGCGGTCGTCTGCCAGCAGGAGGATGTATTCCTCACCGAGCATGGCTGCGCGCACCTGGACAATGATGGTGCCGTGCCCCAACGGTCCCCGCGGCACCTCCAGCTGCTTCTCGAGGATGACGCCGTCGCGCCGGACTCCTGCCGTCATGGCCAGCAGTTCCTTGTGGACCACCGTGTGCCCGCGGACCAGCCCGTAAGCGTAGGCGGCGGGACTGGCGCGGACCACACCGTCCACCGCGTCCACCACCACAAAGGCGCGTCCGACGACGGCCAGCACCTCGGCTGCACCGGCCGGCAATGCCAGCTCATCGGCGTCGATGTCCAGTAGCTGCCGCTGCTTCTCGCTGACCCTGGAGGCAAGCACTCCGAAGGTGCCGAGCGCCAGGCCAATGAGGCCGGCGACGAGACCGATGAGCATAGGATCCACAGCTCCACCTTATGTGCTGGTAACCGGCCATCGGCACGTCCGGGCCTGCTGCGCCAACGGTTCAACTAACGTTCATCTTCAGGGGCTCAACCGTTTACCGGATACTGGCAGAGTAACGAGTTGGACTGCCGAACGGCGACATGAATTCCTGCTGTCCGGGTGCGGGCGGCACGGGAGTTCCAAGGAAAGGACGCCTACGTGCGTAAGGTTTTTCAGGAAGAGCTCACCCAGGTTGGTGACCAGCTGGTGGAGATTTCCCGGCTGGTCAGCGAGGCGATGGTCAAGGCCACCACCTCGTTCCAGGTGGCGGACGTGGATCTTGCCCAGGACGTGATCGCTGCGGACGCCCGCATCGACTTCCTGCAGAACAGCCTGGACGAACGGGCCATCGACATCCTGGTGCTGCAGGGCCCTGTTGCCAGCGACCTCCGGATGATCGTGGGGTCCCTGCGGATGAGCGCCTCACTGGAGCGCATGGGTGACCTTGCCCGGCACATCGCCCAGCTGGCCCGCCTCCGCTTCCCCTCGATCGTTATCCCGGAATCAATGACGGCGACGTTCAAGAGCATGGCGGACCTGGACCAGGAAATTGCGGACAAGCTCACGGTTCTCCTGGAAACCCGCGACCTTGAGGTGGCCCGGGACATCCTTAAGGCAAACACCGCCATCAACGATCTGCACCTGAGCGTCTTTAAGGCCATCGCGGCCCCGGACTGGGACGAGACGCCCGCCACTACCGTGGACGTGGCCCTGGCCAGCCGTTACTTCGAGCGGTTTGCGGACCACGGCGTCTCCGTGGCGCAGAAAGTCACCTACCTGGTGACCGGTGCCTGGCAGCCGAACGGCATCGAGCACGGCTGACAGCAAACGCTGCGAACAAAGACGGCGGGCCGGTCACCAAAAGTGACCGGCCCGCCGTCGTACACGTAAGAAGGCCTATTTTTTGCCTTGGTTGGCAACTGCCAGGATCGCCTCGGCAGCGGCTTCCGGGTCGAGGTACGTGCCGCCCGGCTTGATCGGCTGGAAGTCTTCGTCCAGGTCATAGACCAGCGGGATGCCGGTGGGAATGTTGAGGCCTGCGATGGCTTCGTCGCTGACGCCGTCGAGGTGCTTGACGAGTGCGCGCAGCGAGTTGCCGTGGGCGGTAACCAGGACGGTCTTCCCGGCCTTCAGGTCTTCCTTGATATCTGATTCCCAGTACGGCAGCAGGCGGACCAGGACATCCTTCAGGCATTCCGTGCGCGGAAGGGCGTCGCCGAGATCTGCATAGCGGGGGTCCCGTGCCTGGGAGAACTCGGAGTTGTCGTCAAGGGGCGGCGGCGGGGTGTCGTAGGAACGGCGCCACTCCATGAACTGCTCTTCGCCGTATTCGGCCAGGGTCTGGGCCTTGTCCTTGCCCTGCAGGGCACCGTAGTGGCGTTCGTTGAGGCGCCAGTCCCGCTTGACCGGGATCCAGCCGCGGTCGGCCTTGTCCAGCGCGATGTTGGCGGTGTTGATGGCGCGCTTCAACAAGGAGGTGTACAGGATGTCCGGGAGAACTTCGTTCTCAACCAGGAGCTCCCCGCCCCGTGCTGCTTCCGTACGGCCCTGGTCGTTAAGGTCTACGTCCACCCAGCCGGTGAAAAGGTTCTTGGCGTTCCATTCGCTGTGGCCGTGGCGCAGCAGAATCAGCTTGTAAGTCATGATTTTCATCCTAGCCGAGCGCCGCTGCCGCCCGCCCAGCGTTACAGCCGGCACCCCTCCAGCGTCACGAAGGGGCCGTCACCAACGGCAAGCCGCAGCGATAAGGTTGGGCAGTGGTGCAAAAAGCTGAACGGGTGACTTCCCCGCAGATCACCGGCAGGAACCTGGCCGGCAGGCAGGGGCGGCCGGTCGGCAACGTCACCCGGGGCACCACCAACCCCAACCGCATGCGACGGCTGGACCGCTGGTTGACCGGGCCGCAGGCCTGGCGGCTCCGGTCCGCCGCCAGCCCCCTGGTGGTGGACCTGGGATACGGCGCCACCCCGGCCACCGCCGTCGAACTTTTTGAGCGGCTCTCTGCTGTGCGGCCGGACGTACAGGTGTGCGGGATCGAGATCGAGCCTGACCGCGTCCGCGCAGCCCTGCCCCTTCAACGGCCCGGTCTGAGCTTCCATGTGGGCGGTTTTGAAATTCCTGTTCCGGGCAGGCCGGTGCTGGTGCGCGCCTTTAATGTGCTGCGGCAGTACGAGGAAGCGGATGTGGCGGGCATCTGGCGGCTGGTGCAGGACCGGCTGTCCCGGGACGGACTGTTCATCGATGGCACCTCCGACGAGATCGGGCGGCGGGTGACGTGGGTGGCACTGGACGCCGAGCGGCCGCTCTCGCTCAGCATATCCATGCGGTTCGGCAGCTTTACCCTGCCCTCAGACGCAGCCGAGCGGCTGCCCAAGGCGCTGATCCACCGCAACGTCCCCGGCGAACCGGTCCATGCCCTGATGCAGGCCATGGACCGGTTCTGGCTGGAGTCTGCCCCGCTGGCAGCGTTCGGCAACCGGCAGCGCTGGCAGTCCATGTGCCGGCTTTTGCGCGACGCCGGGTGGCCGGTGCAGAACGGGCCGGGGCGGTGGCGACTGGGAGAGTTGACGGTGGGTTGGGAAGCGGTGGCCCCGCGCGGCTAATCCAACTCTGCGACGCAGGGGGCCGGTGGTGGGCCCACGCCGGCAGGGTTCCCTGGGCGAGCTTGCGAGGCTAGGGGGCCGGTGGTGGGCCCACGCCGGCAGGGTTCCCTGGGCGAGCTTGCGAGGCTAGGGGGCCGGTGGGGATTACCAGGGCCCGTAAGGGCCGGTGTTGCGGCTGCCGCCGCGGCCGGCATCCTTGACAGCCGGGCGGACGTCGGCGAGGTAGACGGACGCCGCCACCACGGCCGCGAGCCCGAACAGCCCCAGCGTGCCGAAAAAGCCACCGCCGCTGCCGAAAAAGGAGATGACGCCTACCAGGGCGGCGCCGCCGGTCAATGCCAGCCAGAAAGTCTTGGTCCTCTTTCCGGTAGCCTCGAACGCATTTGCGCGGTGGCGGGCGCAGTCCACCACGGCCCACAGCTCCAGTCCCAGCGCCACCAGGGCAAGAATGAAGAAAATTGCCTGTTCTACAGGCCGAATAAGAAGTTCACCGTCCACAAGCCCAGCCTAGCCGCCCAACGCGTCCAGCGCCTGCTTCAGGTCAGCCCAGAGGTCCTCGACGTTTTCGATGCCGACGCTGAGGCGGACCAGGTTTTCGGGAACACTGGCCGGTTCGGCCGTATGCCGGCGGCGGCGTTCGATCAACGATTCAACCCCGCCCAGTGACGTCGCCGGAAGCCACAGTTCCAGCGCCTGCACCAGCGCGTCCGCGGTTTCGGCCCCGCTGAGCCCTCCCGCTGGTGCCACCTGGATGCAGATGATCGAGCCGAAGCCCTTCATCTGCGCCTTCGCCCGCTCGTGCCCGGGGTCCGTGGGAAGGCCCGGGAACCGGAGGGATTCGACCAGCGGATGGGACCCTAGCCTGTCCGCCAGGACCAGGGCAGAGGCCTGGGACCGCTCGATCCTCAGCGCGAGTGTCCGCAGCCCGCGCAGTGCGAGCCAGGCTTCGAACGGGCCTGCGATCCCGCCGTGGATGATCCGGTGATGAAGCAGTGCCGAACGGATGTCAGGGTTGGACGTCACCAGGGCTCCGAGGACGACGTCGGAGTGGCCCGCCAGGTATTTGGTCACCGAGTGCAGGACGACGTCGGATCCCAGCAGCAGGGGCTGCTGGACCAAGGGAGTGGAAAAGGTGTTGTCTGTGACCACGATGGCTCCGGCGGCGTGCGCGGCGTCAGCGAGGGCAGGCACGTCGGCAATGCCCAGCATGGGATTCGTGGGACTCTCCAGCCACAGCATGGCGGCGGAGCGCGCTGCCGGACCGCTGGGCGAGAGTGCTTCCCTGACGGCGTCCGTGTCCGCAATGTCTACGGTCCGGAGTTCGATGAAACCCTTTTGGGCCAGCTCTGCGGCCATCACCAGGGATCCGGAATAGCTGTGCGCCGGCATCACGAGCACTCCCCCGGCCGGGATGAGGGAGAGCGCCGAACTGACGGCGGCCAGGCCGGATGCATAGAGGAGGCCGGGCATTTCCGAGCCTTCGAGCTGGCCGAGCGCTTCTTCAAAGGGATCCCAGGTGGGGTTGGAGTACCGGCCATAGCCGCGGTCGCCGTCAGCAAGCGGTCCGGTGCCAAAGTATGTGGAGGACAGGACGATGGGCGGGTTGACCGGCTGGTCCCTCTCCCTTGGGGGGCGTCCGGCGGCCACCACTACCGTCTCAGCTGCCAGGGACACCGCTTGATGTTCGGAAAGACTCATGGTGAAAAGCGTACTGTCCGCTGTGCAGGGCCCTGAAAGCCGTTACTGCACTGTCCACATGGCACCGGCTTCAAACTGCACTTGACGGTGCGGATCGGTAGGCTTATGCAGTGAGCAAACAACGGGCGGGCCTTTTCATCGCGTTTGAGGGCGGGGACGGCGCCGGCAAGTCCACCCAGGCGGCCCGGCTCGCGGACGCCCTCGAATCGCGCGGGCTCACAGTCCTGCGCACGCGGGAGCCGGGCGGTACCCCGATTGGCGAGAAACTGCGGTCCCTGGTCCTGGACCACGGCCAGGGGCACATCGACGCCCATACCGAAGCGCTGATCTTTGCTGCCTCGCGTGCAGCGCATGCAACCCAGGTCATCCGGCCCGCCCTTGACCGCGGCGAGGTGGTTTTGACGGACCGCTACATCGATTCATCAGTTGCCTACCAGGGCGCCGGGCGGGACCTCGGCAAGGACGCCGTGCGGTCCATTAATGCCTGGGCCACCTCCGGCCTGGAGCCCCACCTCACCGTGCTGCTGGACGTTGACCCAGAAGTGGGCCGCAGCCGCAGGACCGCTGGCGATGCTGCCGAAGACCGGCTGGAATCCGAAGCTGACGAATTCCACGTGCGGATCCGGGACGCCTTCCTGGAACTGGCAGCCAGCCGTGCCGGTTCCTACCTGGTGCTTCCGGCTCACCTTCCCGTCGATGAGCTGGCAGCGCACATCCTCCAGCGCGTGGACGCCCTGCTGGCCGCCGCGGAAGTGGGCAGCGCATGAGCGTATGGGAAGACCTGCAGGGCCAGGCCGCCGTCGTCGAACAATTGCGCCAGGCCGCCAGCGGCGAAAACCTCACGCACGCGTGGCTCTTTACCGGCCCGCCGGGCTCGGGCCGTTCGAATGCGGCCAAGGCTTTTGCGGCGGCGTTGAACTGCGACCAGGAGGACGTCACCCGGCGCGGTTGCGGGCAGTGCCCCGCGTGCCTGACTATCCTGGGCGAAACCCATTCGGACGTCACGTTCGTCCGGACTGAAAAAGTGACCATCACCATTGACGAGGCCCGGGAACTGGTGGCCGCAGCAGGGAACCGGCCATCAGCCGGCCGTTGGCGGATCATCGTGGTGGAGGACGCGGACCGGATGGCCGAGCGGACCACGAACGTCCTGCTGAAGGCCATCGAGGAGCCAACCCCGCGGACGGTGTGGATGCTGTGCGCGCCGTCCCCCGCCGATGTACTGGTGACCATCCGCTCGCGCTGCCGCAGCGTGGCGCTGCGTCTGCCGCCAGCCTCTGATGTGGCTGCTTTGCTGGTAAAGCGCGACGGCGTGGAGCCGGCCTTGGCGGAGCGCGCGGCCCGGGCGGCACAAAGCCATGTGGGCATCGCCCGGCGGCTCGCGCGGGATCCTGCGGCCCGGGAGCGCCGGCTGGAGACGGTGAGGTTCCCGCTGGGCCTGCGCGGGGTCACAGCCGCGGTGATGATGGCGGAAAAGCTGGTAAAAATTGCCACCGCCGAGGCCACGAGTTCCAACGAGGAACGCGACGCCGCCGAGAAGGCCGCGTTGCTGGCCACGCTTGGAGCACCCGAGTCGGGCACGCTTCCGCCGGCCATGCGGAGCCAGGTGAAGCAACTGGAGGAAGACCAGAAACGCCGTGCCAAACGGTCCGTCACCGATTCCCTGGACCGTACCCTCACAGACCTGCTGTCCTTCTACCGGGATGTGATGATTATCCAGCTCGGGAATGCTGTGGAGCTCGTAAACGTTGAGCTCAGGGGTGAATTGGAGGAGTTCGCCAGCCGCTCCACCCCAGAAGCCACCCTTGCCCGGATGGACGCCATCAACAAAGCCCGTGAACGCATCACCACCACCAACGTTGCCCCGCTGTTGACCATTGAGTCCATGGCAGCCAGCCTGATCTAGCCCCCTCTAAGGAGACCCGATGACTGCCCGCCCCCTGCTTGCACGCCCCGCATCCTGGGTGATTGCGGCACGTGCCGCCGGGGCCATGGCCCTTGCCATGGTCCTGGCCAGCTGCAGCCTCCTGAACGGCGGAGACCGCAGCCAGGAGGCAGCCACGGCGAAGGCTGACCCCTCGATTGTGGCGTCCGCTCCGGCCGGGCTTGAACAGTTCTACTCGCAGGAAGTGGTGTGGGAGCCGTGCGAAAACAACTTCCAGTGCGCCAAGGTCGAAGTGCCCATGGATTACGGTAATCCCGGCGGCGAAACCATTGATCTGGCGGCGTTGCGGGCCCCGAGCACGGGCAACAAAACGGGCAGCCTGCTCGTCAACCCCGGCGGCCCCGGCGCGTCCGGGTACGACTTCGTCAAGGACGCAGCGGGAACGCACTTTTCGCAGGCGGTGCGGAACGCCTACGACCTGGTGGGCTTCGACCCCCGGGGCGTGAAGCGCTCCGCGCCCGTTGCCTGCATGACGGATGCCGAACGCGACGCGGCCCGTGCCAAGATCTACAACCTGGACACGGACGCCGGCCTGCAGGAGGCGCTGACAGACAATAAGGCCGTCGCCGCCAAGTGCTCTGAGCAGACCGGGCCTGTGCTGGCCCATATCGATACTGTGAGCTCCGCGAAGGACCTGGACATCCTCCGTGCCGTGGTCAACGACGCAAAGCTGAACTACCTCGGATACTCCTACGGCACGTTCCTGGGGTCCACCTACGCTTCGCTGTTCCCGGACAATGTGGGCCGTATGGTGCTCGATGGTGCCCTTGATCCCTCCATCAGCAGCGAGGAACTGACCCGCGGCCAGGCACGCGCCTTTGAAAAGTCCCTCGGGGCTTATGTTGAGAGCTGCCTTGAGCAGGAGAAGTGCCCGCTGAGCGGAAATGTCGATTCCGGCGTGCAGCAGATCCGGGACCTCATCAACGCTGTACAGCAGACGCCCCGCACCGCCAAGGACGGCCGGATGGTTAACGCCACCATGTTCGTCAGCGGCCTGATTACCCCGCTGTACAACGATCAGAGCTGGCCTGCGCTCACGCAGGCCCTCGATGCGGCCATGGCAGGGGACGTGAGCCTGATGCTTCGACTCGCAGACCTGAGTGCCGACCGCGCCTCCAACGGGACGTACACCTCCAATTCATCGTTCGCATTTAGCGCCATCAACTGCCTGGACTATCCCACGGCGTCCGACACGGCCAGCATGCGGGCCGAAAAGCAGCAGCTGGTGCAGGAGTCCCCCACATTCGGGTACTTTTTCGCCTACGGCGGCACCAACTGTGCCGGCTGGCCGTACAAGAACCTCCGCACCCCGGCACCCATGGAGTACAGCGGCGAAACCCCCATTGTGGTCATCGGTACTACGGGTGACCCCGCCACACCGGTGGAGTGGGCCGCCTCGCTCCGGAAGCAGCTGGGCAATGCCTCCCTGCTGACCTGGAACGGCGAAGGCCACACTGCCTACGGTCGGTCCAACAGCTGCATCGAGGACCCTGTTGACCGCTACCTGGTGAGCGGTCAGGTCCCGGCCGACAACACAGTGTGCTGAAGGCCTCAGCCCCCTACCCCCGGCCATTTTGACCCGGGCGCCGGGACTCTATTACAGTTGACTCTTGCATGAAGGGCCCGGTTCTTCCGGGCAGGAATGCGGTGCTTCCTTAGCTCAGTCGGTAGAGCGTTTCACTCGTAATGAAAAGGTCATCAGTTCGATTCTGATAGGAAGCTCGGGATAAACCCCGGACAGCCCCTAAATTTAGGGGTTTCCGGGGTTTTTCGCTGGTTAATCCTGAAGCCCTCTTTAGGTTCGGGGCACATTTATGGCACACTTTCGCGCTCCTTCAGCAGCACTTATGTAGGTGTGAAGCGATTTTAGTCCCGCTCCAGTAAGCGGTCCTGCTAGGGCTCCCCTGCTCACTTGCATCTGGGCACCGACTGCTAATCCTCCACCTGTTGTGGAACAGGCGGAAAGAGTTCGTGTCGGTTTCGGCGTCGGAAACACGCTTGGGCACGATCTTGGCTATCCAAGGCTTCAGAGTCCGACATGCCCCGTACAAGCATCGCCGAAGCTATCCATAGACGGCAGCTACCGTTAAGGCAGGACTAGATGGCTGGAGAGTAGCGCGTGGATACAGGGACGATCCCACTAGGCGAGCGAGCACTGCGCAACATTTTGGACCACGTAATTTCGGTGGGCGATGAAGCAGAAGCAGGGTATCTGGAGGTGAAGAGCCAACTCGACTTTTCCAAAGCCGAAGGAATCGCGAAGGTAGCGAAGTTTCTCCTGGGAGCTGCAAATCGTCGACCGAATGACGCGGCTAGGCACTTCCATGGATATGCGGTGTTGGTTGTGGGGGTGGAGAAGGGGAAGGCCGGTGGCATCCCCCGAGGTACTGAAGCCCACGAGCTAGAAGATCGGTTGCGCCCTTACCTTGGGCCACAGTTCCCGGCATTCGAACTAGGCCGACTCCCTATCGACGCCGAAAGTGAAGTTCTCTTCGTCATCTCCCCGCCCCCTGTAGACGGCCAGACTATATTTCCCTGCCACAAGTCTTTCCAGGGATTCAAAAGGCAGGACAACTTGGACGACGGCGCAATCTACCTGCGAGGTGCCAGCAACACGCGCCCTGCAAGGGCAGGAGAAGTACTTGCCCTTGTAGAAAGGGCACGCGCGGCAGGCAGGTCAGCAATCACACTGGACGTTCAGGTCCTTGGACCCATTAATCGAGTCGCTCGTGTGGACGAGGTACTGGAGTACCTGTACAAGCGCGAGGAGGAACGCTTTGCTAAGCCTCCGACCTCCTCCACGGCAACCATCCCAGTCTTCATGCCAGCCATCCTCGGCGGTACAGAGCCAGCGAGTGATGAAAATCGTGCCGGCAGCCTGGCAACATGGCGTCAAGAAAGACCAGAACACCTACAAAACGGCCGGCGCCATTTCCTCGGCGTTGCACTTCCGGGCGCCGGCATTCGGGTTGTGAGCCGTGATCGGTTTGTGGCCAAGCCCCATCTCATAGTTACGTTCCACGACTGTGAGGTGTTCGATCATCGGGAGACCGCCGACGCGAATTTCGCGAAGGTAGTCGAGCCGGTTATGCGTCGAATTAGTCCATACGGACCGGCATTCGATCCCGCAGACCTGCACGTCGCAGTCCGTGGCTACCCGGTCCAGTGGAACAACAGAGGGAACAACGTCGTAGTCGTCCTCACGCCAGAATCATTCCGTCCCAATGTGCCCTGGACAAGCGACGAGGACGACTACGTCCTCGTGACGCGTGATCCTCATGCGGAAGCTGTAGCTGTGACCTGGGTTTTGACTGAGGACGGCAGTGATGTCGTGACTACCGGGGAATTCAACATCGAGCCGGCCGACCTTGTCGCGGCTCCTGAATTGTTCAACCGCTCCTTCGTCGGAACATGAATTCGGACCACCATGAACTGACGACTGCCCGCCAGCCGTGGACGTTCGCCTCGGTCTGCGTCATGGTTCCCGCTCTGACCCTCCTTGTGTTCAGCCTGGCCGACCCCATAATCCAGCTGCTCCCCTGGTACGAGGTGACCTACCTGCTGATCGGCGCCTGCATCTTCGGCCCCACCGGCAAGCTCCCGTCGCTTCGGCAGGCCGTGGCGTTCCTGCTTCCCGGGGCGCTGCTCGCTCCCCTGGCGCTCCTGGATCTTGGGTTCTGGGCCGGCGGCTGGCTGTTGGGGCTTCCTGCATGGGGGCTGTTGCTGAGCCGGTGGGCACCGGATAACCCGCTTCGGGTTGGCCAGCTGCTGAAGTTCGTCGGTCTGCTGGTGCTGGGGCTGGTGATCTTCACCTTCAATGCCATCTTCGTGATCTTCAGCGTCGGCCTGTTCCTCTTGCCGGCCATTCCTCTGACCCGGCTGGCCAGCCCTGATTATCGGGCCAGACCGGCGCAGGCGGCCGTGGAGGTACTCCTGGCAGTGTCCGCAGTGATGGTGGCCGTGGCAATTCCTACTCCTGAAGGAGCATGGGCGTCGCCCTGGATACATGCCGGCGGGGCAGCGACGGCAGGACTCATGATCGCCTTCTGGGCGAGTGGACTTACCCGGCGTTCCAGGCGGAAGCAGCTCAACGACGGAGCAGTCGTCTAGGTTCTGCATGGGCATCTGGCCGTCAGCAAGGTCCGACTACATGCTGGTTGTGCTTCCGCTATGAATACGAAATGGGCTTGCGCACACATTGCTAAGCATGCTTATTATGTTCTCAGTCGGATGGGGATCCGGTGCGAGGGGTAATCGAGAAGGGTGCGCTCAGCGAACGGGGCGCACCCCTTTTCGCACTCAAATTTACTCAACAGGAGGACTATTGTGAGCGACTCCGAAACCAGGGAACAGCCAGTCGGCGAGCCAAAGGACCCGCAGACCGAAAGCCCGAAGACGAAGCCCGAGGAAGACCGTCCTATAACCGAGGACCCTGATGGGACACCCAAGGAAAACCCTTCGGGAGGTTGAGACTCAAGTGCATGCAGAACCTGCCGAACAGTGACTGGCAGCAAACTAGGCGGGCCCGGCGAACTGGGCCCGCTCCTCTTTGCCCTGGAACTGGACCGTGCAGTTAGAGAATCCGCTGGAACATCCGGTGGTCCTGCCACTGGCCAGCAATTTGCAGATAAGCGGGAGCCATGCCATATGACGCGAACCCGTTCTTCTCCAGGACCAGCTGCGATGCGGTGTTGTGCACAAGGGTTGCCGCTTCCAGACGGTGCAATCCCAAGTCATGCTTGGCGATATTCACGGCAGCGCCGACGGCTGCGGTCATCAGTCCCGCACCTTGGGCGGCCTGGTCGATCCAGTAGCCAAGATGAGCATTCTGGAAGGCGCCGCGCACAATCGAGCTGAGGGTCAGCAGACCGAGGATGGTTCCTTCTTTCGCCAGCACCATAGGAAGAGCTGTTCCCGCGCCCAGCTCGGTCCGTTGCCGCGCGATTACTTCTTGCTGGCCCTGAACGGTGTAGAACCTGTCGGGCCGGATCGGCTCCCACGGCGCGAGATAGGTTCGGTTCTTCTGAAACGCTTCCGTCAGCGCGCGGGCGTCCATCTTCCGGACCGGTCGGAGGACAACGCCGTCGAAAAGTTCGGACGAGAAGTTCATCCGCTCACCCTATCCAGCAACTCGAGCTGCCACCCTCACGTAGCCTAGGTCCAGCGACTATTTGGGGGTAGCAAATGTTTTCAAGTCCAGCATTCGGCATTATGGGCATCCTGTACGCCGTCTTCATGATCGCGGTGGCCGTCCTGGCGGTGTACGCCCCTGGTCCTGGCCATCATCTTCCTACGGCTGAGGATCGCCGAGCTGAAGCGGGCCGCGCGGGGCGGTGACAGCTGATGCTCCGCAAGCTGGCCCTTAGAGTCTTTACCTATGAAGGTAAAAGGCAGCAGAGTCCCGGTTCGACCCGTCCAACAGTGCGTCATCGTCCACGGGTACGAATCGTCTCCGGATGCAAACTGGTTCCCTTGGCTTCAAAGTGCCCTCGAAGCTGAAGGCATAGCAGTCACGGTCGTTTCCCTCCCCGATCCGGACGATCCTGACAAGGCAGCTTGGGATAACGCGGTCAGTGCGGCACTCGGAGTGCCCGATGCGGCAACGGTGGTTGTGGCCCATTCCCTCGGTGTGGTCACAGTCCTGCGAGTACTCGCGGCGTTGCCGGAGCCATGGGAGCTTGGCGGTCTCGTGTTGGTGGCCGGGTTCACTGAACCCCTGGAAGCATTGCCGGAGCTCGATGGTTTCCTCGCCACTGACGTTGACGTTGAGCGGGTGGCAATGAGCATCGGGGAACGAACAGTCCTTCGCTCCGATACGGATCCCTTCGTGCCGCCGGAAGCATCCGATGACATCGCCAGGCGCCTAAGCGCCCGGGTGCAGATTCACCCGCGAGCAGGACACTTCATGACGGAAGACGGCGTCACAAGCCTGCCTGCTCTGCTTGACCTGCTCCTATCCAGGTAGGGCTCAAGGCTGGCCACCAACTTTGAAAAGTGATTCACGGGAGCGCTCGTGAATGCTTCGTCTAGCAAAAACAGCTAGATGACGGGTCTCAAGGCAGTGGCGGGAGTGGCCGTGAAGGTTCGGGATACCTTCACTCGTAATGAAAAGGTCATCAGTTCGATTCTGATAGGAAGCTCGGGAAACCCCGGACAGCCCTGGAAACGGCGGTTTCCGGGGTTTTTCGCTGGTTAAGCCTGGCCACCCCATTAGGTTTGGGTAGGGAGCCGGCTTGCCTGTTCGCGGAGAAAGTCCGTGGCCGCCTTCGGCTTGATACCACGCCGGCGCAGGGGCTCATCGTCCCAGGTGGCCTCGTTCAGGTCTTGGTGTACCCCCGCGCCGAAGGCGGAGGCCAGTGCGTCGTTACGGCGTTTGAGCAAACGCACCAAAAGACGGGCTACGGGGCGGGGCATCCGCTGGACCTTCATCCTGCGATGAGTGAGGTCCTGAGCAACCGCGATGGCCTCGTTCTTGGTCAGGGGCTCCGGGCCTCCGAACTCGATCAGCGCCGGAGGGTCAGTCTCGAGTGCTACCGAGCAAAGGAGAGAGGCAACATCCTCCGTGGCCACCCACCGCCTCCTGGTGTTGCCTTTGCCGATGATGGCTGCCTTTCCTGTGGCCATGTCAAAGCGGGCCACCGGGGCCAGGTGGACTTCCTGGAAGGCGTCCGCGCGCACGATGACCGTCTGCATAGTTGAGCCGTTGAGGCGCCTCTCGACTACAAGCTTGGCGTGTTCCAGCGGTGTACCGATAGAGGCTTCAACCCCTGCGAAGGAAAGATAGACGAAGCGCTGCACGCCGGCGGCCTCGGCGGCCTCAACCAATGCGACCATGCCCTCCTCATCCACCTCCCGGATGCTTGGACTTCTGGCCCCTGCCAGGCGCCGGGTCATCGCCGTGGCGGTCGCGATCAGGACGTCGGCGCCCCCGCATGCAGCCCTAAGGCTGGCCGGCATGGTGAGGTCCCCGCGCACCACCTCCGCACCGATCCCGCGCAACCCGGCGTCGTCAGTGCTGGTCCTTACCAGGCAGCGGACGGATCGTCCCTCGAGGCGCAGCCGGCTGGTAACACGGCCGCCGAGATCACCGGTGGCACCGACAATGAGAATCATGACCGCTCCACTTCAAATTGGGTGGAGGTGCTGTAGTGAGTGTAGAACCTGGGACCGGGCACCGCAGGCGTCAACGCTCCGCCACTGACTGTTGCAGGGGCAGCACTCCTAAAACTTCCCGTACCGCGCACGGGCCATCGAGTACACGCCGTAGCAGATCAGTCCTGCCGCGATGCCGGCCAGCAGGAACACGCCGTACGGCTGGGAACCCAGAGTTTTCAGCCCGCCGTCCAGGCCTGAGGACTTCGAGGGGTCCGCGGTTGCCGCGGCAACAATGATCAGAACCCCCACCACGGCGAGAACAACGCCTTTTGCGGCGTAGCCGATGGTGCCGATCCACTTGATAGCCGCCCGACCGTTGCCCGGGTCTTGCAGGTCCTTCATAAACTTCCGTGAAACGCCGCGATAGGCATAGAAAGCACCGGCTGCGATGATCGCCAGACCGGCCGCGACCAGCAGCACCATGCCGGCGGGTACCCCCATTAACCTGGCCGTAAAGTCGCTCGCAGACTGGCTGGAGTTCTTGCTTCCGCCGGAGGCGAAGACCGCAAAGGTAAAGGCCAGGAAAGCAAACACCACGGCTTTTCCAACGGCGGCCCCGGCCTTCTTCAGTTTCTCTTTTGACTCGGTTTCGGTGCGGGCATTGAAGAACGCCTCGCTGAACATCCAGAGCGCCAACGCCGCGCACGCCACGAGCCCCGCCCAAAGCAGTGCGGGGCCACCAGGTTTGGAAGCGATAGATGCTATCGCGCCGGATTGATCTGCCTGGCCGCCCTGTCCCCGGTCAACCTGAAGGGCGATGACGCCGATCAGGATGTGGACCAGTCCGATGAAGACGTATCCGGCTCGAGCCAAGGCGCGCAAGGCCGGGCTTCGGCTCGCTGATGCAGCTTCGGATACCGCCCGATTAGCTTTCCCCGAGGCACTGACCATGACCGGCCCTTCCCGATATTTACCTTTTATTGGCTCGTGCCCCCAGCCGGCCCGGCCCGCACCATTGCGGAATAGTCCAGTGTAGATCCGTGTGCCCAGGTCACAACAGATCCACTACGACCAACACTGGGCGCGGTCGACCGCCGGGATGCACAGGAGATTCACAGCCCTGTCTAAGGAACCGCGGGAACCGGCGCGCATGATATAGGGATCCCCTTCAAGCAAAGGGGTCCGTTCGAAGTAAGGAGATGTGACATGGAGACCAGCAAAAAGTCAGCTTTCGCCGGTCTTGCCCTTGCAACAGTCGTGGGAGGCGGGGCGATCGCTGCCAACGCCGCCACAGCGCCGCCTTCCCCGGACTCCAGCCAGTCCTCCACCGCCCAGGCCCGCGATGAGTCCAAGGGCGGACACCAGGCCAACGGAATCACCGAAAGCCTCCTGACGGGCGGGACGGCCACCAAGGTCACGGATGCAGCCCTGGCCGCCAATCCCGGTGCCACCATTCAGCGGGTTGAGACGGACGCCGAGGGCGCAGCCTACGAGGCCCACATCGTGAAGTCCGACGGAACCCGTGCAACCGTCCACTTCGATGAGAACTTCAACATCACGTCTACGGAGACAGGAGGACAGGGCCGGGCACACGGGCGCTGAAACAAAACCGGGAAGACTCCGGCGGAGGCACTTCGCGGGACTCTTCTGGTGACGCTGCTTGTGTCACTCCTGCGCCCACAGGTGACTTGCAGGCGCCCTGGCGCGGCAAGTAGTGGACGCCGCGAGAGTCGAGTACTTCCTACCGATGAATAGTGTGGGGGCCGCTCCTAATCTTGTTGTACGGCGGCACGCTCACACGGAGCCGCCGCACTCGGGGCTTGCCCGGTGAACCTGGCTCCAGCCGATGACGACGGTACTGGTGCTAATCGCACTTTTCTCAGGACCTCCGATGCCGCTATCTCCAGATCCCGCCGATCGGCACGAAGTTCTGGATCGGCTTTCCAAGCAGTTGCCGGGCTGTATGGCGCAGTCAGCCATACGCGATGACGCCCTCCGGCAAGCGCCGGGCAGACCTATCCTGATGCTCCGGCCAGCACCCGTCAGGGTCGGTTCCGCCATAGGGCACGCCGTTGCCTATACGGTGACGCACGTCCTGGTGGAATGGGCGAACGACGGCGACCGTGAGAGCAGGTGGCTGGCAAGTTGGCTGGTGCGCCGGCTGTAAGGCGGAGGAACCGATCAGCATAGGTGCAAGCCTGCCGGAGCACGACCGCATGCGGCCGGCCGGCTTCCGTCGTAGGCTGGACCTCGCAGGCGGCGGAGAGGAGCCCGAGGTGGCCGGGGCAGCATTGAACAAGACAGCGTTGGCCGGGGCGGATATGGCCCGAGTGATGGCCGAGCTGGCGGGCCTTGAGGAACCGCGTGCACGCGAGGTTAACGAAAAGCACGGTGACGATCACGGGGTAAACCTCGGCAAACTCCGCGCTGTCGCCAAGCGGCTCAAGACGCAACAGGAACTCGCCAATGAGCTCTGGGCAACTGGTGACACGGCGGCGAGGCTGCTGGCGCTCCTGATCTGCCGCCCGAAGGCGTTCGCGCCCGACGAGTTGGATGCCATGCTGCGCGAGGTCCGCACACCCAAGGTGCACGACTGGCTCGTGAGTTACGTGGTGAAGAAAAGCCCGCACTCGGAAGAGCTTCGAACCACATGGTTAGCTGACCGCGATCCGTTGGTTGCGAGCGCGGGCTGGGCGCTGACCAGTGAACGCGTGGCGAAGCAGCCCGAAGGACTGGACCTCGCAGGACTCCTGGACGTCGTTGAAGCTGAAATGAAGGACGCTCCGGAGCGGCTGCAGTGGGCGATGAATACCTGCCTGGCCACCATCGGCATCTGGCACCCCGACCAGCGCAGCAGGGCAGTCAGCATCGGCGAGCGCCTGGCGGTGCTCAAGGACTACCCCACTCCCCCGGGCTGTACGTCTCCCTTTGCGCCAACATGGATCGCGGAAATGGTGCGGCGGCAGGACAACACGTAGGAAGAGGGCTGCGCCCACCCGCTGCCCGGTGCCAGCCTGGAGCAACGCCGGCCCCTAAGATGGCGTGCATGGATGACGAGGCGCTGGCGGAGATTGCAAACGAGCTCTACGCCAAGCCGTTGGAGGACTTTATCGCCGCCCGCGCGGCCGCGGCGAAGGAAGCCGCCGGGTCCGACAAGGAACTGGGGGCGGCCGTGCGCGGGTTGCCCAAGCCGTCGGTTGCCGCGTGGGCTGTGAACATGTTGGCCCTCCACCAGCCTGAGGTCCTCGCCGGGCTGGCGGACCTCGGCGGCCGGATGCGCGAAGCACAAGCCTCGCTGGACGCCACGGCCCTGCGTGAACTGGGGCGGGAGCGCCGCACCGTCCTGGCCGCCGCCGTCGACACCGCCCGCGCAGTGGCGCAGGAACAGGGCCGGTCCATCAGCGACGCCATGGCCACCGACGTGGAGGAGACCCTGCGCGCCTTGACCGCCGATGCAGGGGCGGGCGCCGCTGTCCAAAGCGGCCGCCTGCTCAAGACGCTCTCGGCGGATGGCGTCAACGCCGTCGACCTGGACGGCTCAGTCGCGGTGGCCGCCGCACTGCCGGCGACGCCCCGGACAGCTCCCGCTCCTGCCAAGCCGGCACCGGACAAGCCACAGAGGGCTGGTACGACGACGGAGCGTACGTCCCGCGCGCAACCGGACAGGCCACGGCTCCAGGCAGTCCGGCAGACCCCCCGGCCAGCGTCACCGCCCGCCCTGGAGAAAGCAAAAGCCGCCTTTGCAGAAGCGGAGGCGGCACATGCAGAAACCGCACGGCTGGCCCGGGACCTGCAGGACCAGGCGGATGAGACACGCACCCAGATCACTGAGCTCCTCGAGGAGACGGCAGACCTCCGGGCACGCCTCAAAGCGGCCGAGGACCGGCTGGAGCGCTCGCGGAGAAGCCTGGCCGCCACAACCGCCGAGGCAAAGCAGGCGGTGCGGGCTGCGGACAAGGCCGAGCGGGCGGCCAGGCTGGCGCAGGAACGGGTCCTCCGGCTGGGCAGCACAGACACGCCGTCCTGATTCCAAAGAATGTCAGACCCCGGTTGCACACTGGATTTATGGAAAATCAGCCCGTACAGGAATTTCAGGTCACCTACTTCGACGCTGACTGCGGCCGTGCCCGGGCCGAAGTCTTTGACACCCTCGCAGAGGCAGAGCGCTTCGCCAGCCGGCACTGCCACGGCGACGACAGCTGGGCGGTTGTGGATGCCGTTCCGGTCCAGCAGGTCCGCATCGCCGCCTAAGTCTCTGGCGCTGCTCAAAGCGGCTTAAAGCAGCAACCCGCGCCGCCCGGGCAAAAGCCCTGGCAGCACGGGTTGGAAGCTCCGCCGGAACTACGCGAAGTCGGAAACTGCGGGGTCCGGCCCGATCCGGCCTTCGCCGTTCGCGGTGCGGTCCAGCGCATTGATGGCCTCGACGTCGTCGGCGGCCAGGGAGACCTCCAGCGCTGCGAAGTTCTCGCGGATCCGGGACTCGGTGACGGACTTGGGGATCACCACGTTGCCAATGGCAAGGTGCCAGGCGATAACAACCTGGGCAGGTGTAGCGCCGTGCTTGGCAGCAATGGCGGCCACTGCCGGATCCTCGAGGAGCTCGCCGCCCTGGCCCAGCGGGGACCAGGCCTGGGTCAGGATCCCCTTCGAGGCACCGAACTCGCGCAGTTCCCGCTGGCTGAAGTACGGGTGCAGCTCGATCTGGTGGATGGCCGGGACTACGCCCGTTTCGTCGATAAGCCGCTGCAGGCCCTCAACCGTGAAGTTTGAAACACCGATGGACTTGACCCGGCCGCGCTTCTGCAGCTCGATCAGTGCCTTCCAGGTGTCCACGTACTTGTCCTGCTTGGGCTGCATCCAGTGGATCAGGTACAGGTCCAGCGTCTCAAGGCCCAGCCGGTCCATCGACTCCTCGAATGCGGCGAGGGTGGACTCGTAGCCCTGGTCGGCATTCCACAGCTTCGTGGTGATAAAAAGCTGCTCAGGGGACAGCCCGGAGCTGGCGATGGCCCGGCCAACGCCGGCCTCGTTGCCATAGATCTTGGCGGTGTCGATGTGGCGGTAGCCCGCTTCGAAGGCCTGGCGGACAACCTTTTCCGCCACTCCGTCCTCAACCTGCCACACACCATAGCCGAGCTGGGGGATCTGGTTTCCGTCGTTGAAAGTCAATGCGGGTGAAAGAGTCATCCTTTTATCCTGCCAAACGAACCGGCCCAGGCAGGCAGAAATACCAGCGGGTAAGCCACACGCTTAACCGGGAATATCTTCCCGCCCGGAACCAGTACGTTCCTCCGCGAGGTGCCTCTCGGCGTCGGCCACCTGCTGGAATACCGCCTCGGCGCGCCGTCGTACGGACACGGCGCCCACGGGGACGGGACCAACGGCGAGCCGGAGCATGGCCGCGGCTTCCGAGGTGGTGGCAAGGGAATTGCCCGCTTTGGACAGTGCACGGTGGACCCCTGCCAGGCCCACCGGGATGTCCAGTCCTTCGCTGGGCGACCGCCGCTGCGCTTCCATGCAGACGGCCCTGACGCGTTCAAGCAGGCCGGCGAGCTCATTGGCGATCTCCACCAGTTCGCCGTAGAGCTGGTCGTCCTCCACGCCCTCGAGGACCTGGTGGAACCGGTCCAGCCCCCGGTGGAAACGGTCGTGGGCGCGGCGCCACAACCCCTGCCCCAATTCCGCGTCGTCTTTGCGCCCCTGCCTGGCGGCGCTGAAAAAGCCCAATGAACCTAGAGGTACTGTCCGGGACCGTGGTCCGGGTCGTTCGGCTGGCCCGGGCGCGCCGGAGCACCGGGGCGGGGGCCGGCCGGGGCCCGTTGCGGCTCGCCGTTTTCCCCGATCACTACGCCGGGGGCGATGACGGTGCCGGGCGGAAGCTGGCGGAGCTGCATCTGCGCGGCGGCGTGCTCGCGGGCGGCGTGCTGGGCGGCGATGGCGGTCTGGATGCCGTGGAACAGCCCCTCCAGCCAACCCACCAGCTGGGCCTGGGCTATGCGCAACTCAGCATCGGAGGGGGTGGCGTTATCGGAGAACGGCAGGCTGATCCTGTCCAGTTCCTCCACCAGTTCAGGCGCCAGCCCGTCCTCCAGCTCTTTGATGGAGCGCTCGTGGATTTCGGCGAGCCTCCCCCGTGCAGCATCATCCAGCGGGGCAGACTTCACCTCCTCGAGGAGCTGCCTGATCATGGTGCCGATCCGCATCACCTTGGCCGGCTCATCCACCAGGTCCTGGAGCTTGCTGCCTTTGGGTTTGCCATCGTTGCCCGGACCAGCCTGGGCAGGCGCCGGCTGGCTGTCATCGATGGTGGTGCCCTCTACCGGGAGGTCCTCAGGTGCCTGAGTGTCGTTCGGATCGCTCATGGGTTCATACTCTCATGAGCGATCCGCCCGAGGTCCACTCCATGAACCCAGCTGACGCCCTGTACGCTACAGGCTCAATCAGCAGCACCGGCCCTGCGGATTGGAGTCCTGGCGGTCCGCCCGGTCCCGCCAGAACTCCCGCTCACTCAACGGCGGCGTGCTGTGGCCCGCGGCCTGGTGGTGCTCCAGGTACTTCGTGTAGGCATCGGCTCCCAGGACACCTCCCAGGTAGCGCGCAAACCCCCGGAAGCCCCGGGTGACGGCAGCGAGTCCGGCGCTCATCAGTGATGCCCTGCCCGCTCGAACCTCAGCTCGGCAGGGACCTTGTCCCACTCTGCCATCAGCTCCCGCTCGGCGGGAGTGGGAAGCAGCCCTGCGGGAGCAAAGACCCGCGAAGGCCGCGCAGGGTCCTCGTTGTCCTTCACAGCTTTCCCGTCTGCATGGTTACGGAACGCATTGACGGTGGCGAGCACCGCCGTCGCGATCACGATGATGCTGAGCACCACAAAGATCACTGAGAGCCAGCCCTGGATGGCGGTGTTGCGCACCACGGCTTCCATTGCTGCCACGGATTTCGCCGTGCCAAACTCCGTCTTCCCGTCAGCGAGTGCTTTACTGAAGGCCGCGTTGTTGGCGAAGTACCCCACAGCCGGGGTGGGCGAGAAGATCTTCTGGTAGCTCGCGGTGATGGTGACAACGGCGGCAAACGCCAGCGGCAGCGCCACGATCCAGAGGTACTTGAACGTGCCTTGCTTTGCCACGATGGCCAGGCAGACAGCCAGGGCTATGGCCGCCAGCAGCTGGTTGGCGATGCCGAACAGCGGGAACAGCGTGTTGATGCCGCCCAGCGGATCAGTCACACCCATCAACAGCACCGCGCCCCAGGCTCCCACCATGACCGCTGTGCAGAGCCAGGCGCCGGGCCGCCAGGAAGCTTCCTTGAACTTCGGAATGAAGTTGCCGATGGAATCCTGCAGCATGAACCGGGCAACGCGGGTTCCGGCGTCAACGGCCGTGAGGATAAAGAGGGCCTCAAACATGATGGCGAAGTGATACCAGAAGGCCATCATGGCTGTGCCGCCGATGAACTGCTGCATGATGTGGGCGAGGCCCACCGCCAGTGTAGGCGCGCCGCCGGTACGGGAGACGATGCTCGCCTCGCCCACGTTCGCCGCAGTTTCCGAGAGCACGCCGGGGCTGAGGTTGACGCCGGACAGGCCAAGGCTGTTGACCCAGGTGGCGGCTGTTTCGGCTGTTCCGCCGGTCAGGGCCGCGGGAGCGTTCATGGCGAAGTACAGGCCGCGGTCGATCGAGATTGCTGCCAGGAGGGCCATGATGGCCACGAAGGACTCCATCAGCATGCCGCCGTAGCCGATGTAGCGGGTTTGCCGTTCCTTTTCCACCATTTTGGGGGTGGTGCCTGAGGAAATCAGCGCGTGGAAGCCGGACAGGGCGCCGCACGCGATGGTGACGAACAGGAAGGGGAACAGCGCGCCGGGGAACACGGGCCCGTTCTCCCTGCTGGCGAATTCGCTGAACGCCGGAACACTGATCTCCGGGCGGACCACAATGATGGCCAGCGCGAGCATCACGATCACGCCGATCTTCATAAACGTGGAGAGGTAGTCCCGGGGTGCCAGGAGCAGCCAGACCGGCAGGATCGCCGCGATGAAGCCGTAAACGATGAGCCCCCAGGCGATGGTCACCTTGTCCAGCGTGAAGATGTCGGTGCCCCACGGGGTGTCAGCCACCATGCCGCCGCCGATGATGGCCGCGAGCAGCAGGACAAAACCAATCACCGAGACTTCCATGACCTTGCCGGGCCGCAGGAACCGGAGGTAGATGCCCATGAACAGCGCGATGGGGATGGTCATGCCTACCGAGAAGACGCCCCACGGGCTTTCGGCCAAAGCATTGACCACCACCAGGGCGAGGATTGCCACGATGATGACCATGATGAGCAGGGTGGCGACGAGGGCCGCCGTGCCGCCGATGACTCCGAGCTCCTCGCGTGCCATCTGTCCGAGCGAACGCCCGCCGCGCCGCATCGAGAAGAACATCACCAGGTAGTCCTGCACGGCGCCTGCAAGCACGACGCCGATGATGATCCAGATAGTGCCCGGCAGGTAGCCCATCTGGGCGGCAAGGACCGGGCCCACCAACGGGCCCGCGCCGGCGATGGCGGCAAAGTGGTGGCCGAACAGGACATTCCGGTCCGTCCGCACGTAGTCCTTGCCGTCCGCTTTGTACTCGGCCGGGGTGGCCCGGAGGTCATCCGGTTTGGTGATGTAGCGCTCGATGACCTTGGAGTAGAAGCGGTAACCGATGAGATAGGTACAGACCGAAGCAAAAACGAACCAGATCGCATTCACCGTTTCGCCGCGGATGATCGCGAGCACGAACCAGGCCACGCCACCCAGCAGGGCAATCGCTGCCCAGAGGGCGATTTTTCCGGGCGTCCACTTCTTCTCTTCGGCCTCACGGACGTTGCGGTCCACGGCCGACGGCGGGAGTTCGGTAGCGGAGGCCACCGCGCCTTCGCCCCGGGCTGTGCTTCGTCGATGATCAGGCGTTCCGGCCATGTCTCCTCCTTGAGAGTCTTTCGCATCTGCTGACAGGCACCCTACCAATGAGGAACCGGCACCGGACTGGATTTGGCCGCCTGGAGGACCCGCCTGCGCCGAACGGCCGGCACTCGTCGACGAGCGTCGGGCCGCGCCGCCGTCGAAGGTGCTGCGGGTCCCTTGCGCGGCTGCCCGGAGGGCAGCTCCTTATCCCCACGGTAAGCCTGTCGGCGCCATTCAGAAAGACCCCCGCGCTACGTTCAACGGCCCAGCTCAAGGTGCGGGGCGGAAGGTTCAGGTACCGAGCGTGCGGCGGGAGGCCGGAAGCCGGGCGCGGGTGAAGAACCAGGCCAGGAGGGCGCCGGCCAGGGGTACCGCAACCAGGAGTGCCACGAGGTGCAGCCAAGGCACATCGACGGCGGTGCGCAGTTCGGTGGAACCTGCAATGAGCATCGCCGGCACAGTCCCCGCGAGGCTTCCGAGCACGGTCCCCAGCCCGGCGGTCAGAAGCGCCTGGGAGCCGGCCAGGCTCTTCCGCAGCCGGGGTGATGCGCCAATTCCGGCGAGCGTTGCGTGGTCCGCACGGGCATCCGCGAGGGACAGGCCTGTGGTGATGCCTGCCGCGCTGAAGGTGATCAGTGCGCTGACGGCCACGATGGACCAGGACATCCACGAGTCGCCCTGCGTGATGCCGGGTTCAGCCCAAAAACCGACGTCGGGCCGCTGGTAGACGGCGGCGATCGCTCCCGACGCCGCATCCCTCTCAGCCGCCGAGGGGAACCTGCTGAGCTGCACCAGGAGTTCGGCCGCCTCCGGACGCAGGTCCAGGCGCCGGGCCGTGTCCGGCGAAATGACTCCGTAGTAAGGAAGGGCTTCGGCCGGTTCAACCACTACCGCGGGCAGCGTGCTGCTGGTCACCGTCTCGTGCATGCGGAAAGGCTCTGCCGGGTCCTGGGTCTGCGTGCGCACATCCTGGCCCTCGAGCACCGCCATCCCGTCCCGGACGAAGACAGGGTTGGTCACCACCATCCCGCCGGCTTCCAGCACTGCCAGGGCTTCGGGACCGGCTTCACGGCCGAGTACGGCACTGATCTCGTTCGCGCCGCCCACCAGGATGCCACGCTGGGAGGCAGTCGACTGGGCCAGCGAACCCCGGCAACGCCAGTCCTCGGGATCCACCACCCTCCGCTCCGGTGTCACCGGACACTCGTTGCCCGCGGCCCTGGCCAGCGAGTACTGGAGGCAGTTGGAGGTGGCAGTGCGCGCCAGCCCTGACAGGTCGACGCCCGGCCCAAAAGCACAGTTTTGAACATACGCCGGTGCGGTAACCACCTGCGTCCAGGCAACATTGCCGAGTGCGCCTTCCAAGGCCGAAGTGAGTTCGGCGGGATCGACGTCGACCGCCGGCTGGGTGCTGCCGTCCGGCAGGAGGGGCTGTTCCAGGGACAGCGGCAGGAAGGCCTGGTTTTCCAGGGCATTCCACGGGTGGTTCTCCCGCATCACTGCTTGCTGGCTGGCCGAAAGGACCAGGGCGGCGCTGGCAAGGGTAGCGGCAGCGAGAACGGCTGCCACCGCCGGGACCGTCCGGCCACGGTTCCTGGCCGAATCCCGCGCAGCCATCCGCAGGGACAATGGCAGCGTCCCCGTCCGGGCTGTCAGGAGGCTAACGAAGTATCCGGCCAGCAGCACGAGCGCGACGACGGCGAGCACGGCGCCGGCAATCAGCAACGAGGTAACCAGCGGCAGTTGCCCGGCTTTCCGGTCGGGGTCGGCAGCCGACTCCCCCAGCAGCCAGCCCGCGGCCAGCAGCGCCACGGCCACCAGCAGCAGCGCAGCACCGGCCGCGGTGGTCCGCTTCCCGTTGCCCGCAGGTGCCCGGCCGGACTTAAGGGCGCCCAGGGCAGCCTGCCTGGCCACCTGGTTCGCCGGAGCCATGGCTGCGAGCAGGCAGCACACCAGGCCCAGGACCATGGCCACCAGCGTCAGCGGCACATCCGGGTGGATGCCGGGAAAGCGAGCGGAGCCGCTGGAGCGGACCCAGTGGACCGCCGCTGCCGCCGAGCAGAGGCCCAGGGCTGCGCCCGAGAGGACAGCAATGCTGCCCAGCCAGAGTCCGCCGGACGTCACCACCGAGCGGACAGTGGGAACATCGGCTCCTGAGGCTGCCATCAGCGCCAGTTCCCGGACCTGCCTTTTGGCGCCGACGGCGAAAGCGGCTCCCGCCAGGAGGCCCACCTCCAGGAGCGCAAGGGCAGCGACCAGGCCGAACGTCGCGAAGAGGGCCAGGGCATCCTGCGGTGGCTGCTGAGGCGGGACCCCGTCGAAGGTGCGCTCCGCCAGGGACGGCGGATTAAGGACTACGCTGCGGGAGAGCACACTGACGCCCTGCCGGTTGGCCTCCCGGATCTGCTGCCACGTCACAGGTTCAGGGCCAACAAGGTAGTAGGAGACCGAGTGCGGGGACTGGGGTCCTTGATGCAGGACTGCCTCCGGCACCTGTGCCTGCTGCAGGAAGATGACGGAGCTCCGGTCCGAGGCGTCCGCATCCCGCATGGTGCCCACGGGCACAAAGGTGCCGGCCGACGTCGTGATTGCGTCGCCGAGCCGAAGGCTGAACCGCTCGAGAAGCCCCGGTGAAACCAGGGCTTCTCCGGGAGAGCGTGGAGCCCTTCCCGCAAGGAGGGTGAACTTCCCGGCGAAGGCAGGATGGAGCGCGTCCGCGATTCTGCCCTGCAGGGACACCAGCGCCGCCCCGATCCCGGTGGACAGGTTGAGCTGCCGCAACGGCAGGACCTCATAACCCGGCGGGAGCAGCTCCTGCGGGTCGGCAGGAACAAAGCCAGGATCGTGGATGCCCGTACTGGAAGCCACCATGGCGTCATTGAGCGGGTCCTGGACCGAATCGCCGTTGGGAGCCGGCAGCACGCTGAACCGGGCCTGCGTTCCGCCCAGCTCGTGTTCGACAATTTCTTCGGGCGTCCTTTGGCTGCTCTGGAACAGGGTGGCAGCCCCGGTCATGCCGGCAACCGGAAGCATGATCAGCAGGACGATGAGCAGCGAGCGGCCTTTGTGCCGCCCGATATCGCGGCGGGCCATGCGCAGTGCCACCCGGAAGCTGCTCCGGCGCCCGTTGGGGGCCGGAGTGAGATCGAGCCGCATCAAAGCCCTGCCTGGGCCAGGAGCACCGCAGGATCATGCAGGGCAGTTGCCTGGTCCACAATCCGGCCGTCGCGCAGGAACACCACCCGGTCCGCCCAGGCTGCGTGCCGCGCCTCGTGGGTCACGAGCATCACGGCGGCGCCGGCATCAGCCCGGGAACGCAGTACTTCCATCACCCCTTGGCCGGTGGTGGAGTCAAGTGCCCCCGTGGGCTCGTCGGCGAGGATCAGGCGCCGCTGCCCCACTACCGCCCGGGCGATGGCCACCCGCTGCTGCTGGCCGCCGGACATCTGGTCCATAAAGCGGTCCGCGAGTTCCGGGATCCCCACCTGCCGGAGGGCATCCAGCGCCTGCCGGCGGGCCTTTTTCCACGCTGTGCCGTCCAGTTCAAGCGGCAGCGCCACATTCTCGGCCGCCGTCAGTGTAGGCACGAGGTTGAAGTCCTGGAAGACGTAGCCCACGGCCCGGCGGCGCAGGCGCGCAAGTTCGTTCAGCCCCAATCCCGCCAGGGGCGTGGATTCCACAAAGACACCGCCGGACGTCGGGCGGTCCAGTCCCCCGGCCAGCGCCAGGAGGGATGACTTACCGGACCCGGACGGCCCCATCACCGCAACAAACTCACCTGCCGCCACGGTGAGGTCAATGTCACGGAGGGCGGCGACCGCCGTCGCGCCTTCCCCGAACGTTTTGCTGACCTTGGAAAGTTCGAGGACCTGTTGCGGCCCCTGGACGCTCACCGGCGGCTGTCCGCGTTGAGCGGGGCGGCGTCTTCCGTGACCCCGTTGGACGTTTTGCGTGCCTGGCCCTGGCCGGCGGACTGCGCCTGCTGGACCATCCTGGCCTCACAGAGGTCCAGCCACCGGACCTCCGCTTCGGTCTGGAAGATCAGGGAATCAAGGACCAGCAGCCAGGCAGTATCGCCTGAACGCTGATTGCCGGTAGTGTCCCGGCGCGCCTTCGTGTAGTCCTGCAGCGCGCGCATCGACGCTGCACGCTGGGCCTGGATGATCGCCTGGACGTCCACGCCCGGCAACGTGACGGCGAGCGCCAGCTTGATGGCGAGCTCGTTCCGGGGCGGGTTGTTGCGTTCCACCGGGGCCGCGAACCAGTTTTTTACTTCGGTTTTTCCGGCGGCGGTGATGCTGTAGACCACGTGGCCGTCGCCGTCGTCGCCTTCCTTGGTGACCAGGGCGTCGCGCTCCAGCCGGTCCAGGGTGGTGTACACCTGCCCGATGTTCAGCGGCCAGGTGGCCCCGGTGCGGCTCTCGAATTCGACCCGCAGCTGGTAGCCGTACCGCGGCTGGTCCTGCAGCAGGGCCAGGAGGCTGTGGCGGATGGACATGGTGCTCCTTGTGCTTGGGCTTGGTATGCACGGTCCCCCAACGGCCCGTGCATACCGCGTATAGCAGTGAGCCTAATGGAGCCATCCCGGGATGGCAATACTGAGTATCTACCGCTTCTTTTGCTGGCCCGAGGCTAGAGCAACAGGAGGATCTTTCCGACGTGGTCCCCGCTGTCGAAGTAGGTGTGGGCGGCCTGGACCTGCTCGAGCGGGAAGGTTTTCGCCACGAGCGGGCGGATCCGCCCGTCGGTGACCATGGGCCAGACGGCGTCGCGGACGGCGTTCATGATGGCGCCTTTTTCCTCGACCGGCCTGGGACGCAATGCCGTGGCCACGACGGCGGCGCGCTTCCTCAGCAGTTGGCCGAGGTCCAGTTCACCTTTGGTGCCGCCCTGCAGGCCGATCACCACCAGCCGGCCGTAATCGGCGAGGGCATCCACGTTCTGCGCGAGGTACTTGGCGCCCACGACGTCGAGGATCACGTCTGCGCCGCGGCCGCCGTTCTGCTCGCGAAGGCTCGCGGGGAAATCCTCCTCGGTGTAGTTGATGGCGATATCCGCGCCGAGGAAGGCCTTCGCCGTTCCCACTTTTTCGTCCGTCCCCGCCGTGGTGGCCACTTTCGCGCCCAGGGCCTTGGCCAGCTGGATGGCCATGGTGCCGATCCCGCCGGTGGCACCGTGGATCAGGACGGTTTCGCCCGGCTGGAGCTGGGCGGTCATCACCAGGTTGGAATACACCGTGGCGGCCACCTCCGGCAGGGACGCCGCCGTGACCAGATCCACGCCCTCGGGCACCCGGAGGACCTGTTCGGCCGGCACGGCCACCTGCTGGGCGTACCCTCCGCCGGCCAGCAGCGCCACCACTTTGTCACCAAGGGAGAAAGGTTTGCTGACGCCCGCGCCAAATCCGGCGATCCGGCCGGACACTTCCAGCCCGGGGATTTCCGAGGCGCCGGGCGGCGGCGGGTAGAAACCCCTGCGCTGCTGCACGTCCGCCCGGTTCAGGCCCGCGGCGACGACGTCGATCAGCACCTCCCCCGGTCCGGGTACCGGGGCGTCCGCCTCGCGGACCTCCAGCACCTCCGGGCCGCCCGGTTCCGAAATGTAGACGGCTTTCATGGAACACTCCCGTTTCTGACTGAATACTCGTTGCAACCAGTGTGCACCGGGCACCTTCCGGTCTCTGTTTTGTTGCAGGCAAGTGCCTATGAAACACTACTAGTCGAGGAAGGTTGTCCGAGCGGCCGAAGGAGCTAGTCTTGAAAACTAGTGTGCGGTAACCCCGTACCAAGAGTTCGAATCTCTTACCTTCCGCGATTGGGACCCCTGTCCGCCAGCATGCTGGCCGGGCGGGGGTCCTTCGTTTTCCTCCTGCAACGGCCCGAAACGCCCTCCACCGGCCAGGAACTGCCGGAACCGTTGAAACTGTCAGACCCGGCGCATAGCCTCGTGGTGTCCCGTCCGGAACGCCGACCGCTCCGGCCCGCCGCCGCAAAGAGCACTCACCTCACCAGGAGATTCCTATGCCCAGTCCCGACATCAAGCCCGGTTCCCCCTGCTGGATTGACCTGATCACCTCGGATGCCGCCAAAGCCCGTGAATTCTATGGCGGGCTCTTTGGCTGGCAGTTCCAGTCCGGCGACCAGGAGCTCTATGGCGGCTACACCACGGCGTCACGCAACGGAAAGATGGTGGCCGGCATCATGCAGAAGCAGGAGGACCAGGCCGGATTCCCGGACATGTGGTCCACCTATCTGTGCACCGACGATGCCGCCGCCACGGCAGCTTTGGTGGCCGCGAATGGCGGCCAGGTTTACATGGAGCCTATGGACGTCCCCGCGCAGGGAGTGATGGCCATGTTCGGCGACCCCAGCGGCGCGTCCGTTGGTGCGTGGCAGCGCCGCGAGATGCGCGGGTACGAAATCGCGGGAGAACCGGGAACACCCGCCTGGCACGAGCTGCACGCCAAGGATTACCAGGGCGCCGTGACGTTCTACGAAAAGGTCTTCGGCTGGCAGACGAGCGTTATGAGTGATGCTCCCGAATTCCGGTACACCACCCTGGGCTCGGGTGAAACGGCGCAGGCCGGGATCATGGACGCTTCCGGCTACCTGCCCAACGAAGTCCCTTCCCACTGGCAGGTGTACTTCGCGGTGGAGGACACCGATGCCGCAGTGGAGGGAGCCCTGACCATGGGTGGCAGCCTCCTTGACGGACCGGCGGACAGCGACTTCGGCCGGGTGGCGCAGCTGGCCGATCCCATGGGTGGCGTCTTCAAGGTGATCTCAAGCCCGTCCGCCTGATCCGCCGCTCCCGGGCCGCCGGCCACGTGGAACCGACGCCCTCGGCTGGCTCCGCTACGGCATCGCCTGGCTGCAGTACCAGCACTGCCTGCGCGGCTGGTAATGCAGTATCAGCAAAAAGGTGACCCTCCCCGGCCAGGCCGGGAAGGGGAACCATTTGTTTTGCCGGTCATGCAGGTTGCGGTGCTCCTGCCGTGTCCCGGGCGCCCGGGAGCACCACGGTTTCCGAGTAGGTGGACGAGTCGCCCTTGAGTGCGGTGCTGCTGCGGCCGTTCACACCCAGCGGGACGTCGCCGGCGATGGTCACCCGGTTCAGCTTGCGGGGCTGGCGGTCGTAGTTGTCCGGGGCGTAGTGCTGGTTGATGCGGTTGTCGAACAGCACCAGCTGGTCCGGCTCCCAGTTCACGCGCACCACGTTTTCCGGGCGGGTGATGTAGGCCTGCAGGATGCGGAGGATGTCCTTGGACTCGGTGTTGGAGAGCCCTACGATCCTCAGCCGCTGGGCGAAGCCGCCAATGAAGAGCCCACGCTCCCCCGTCAGCGGGTGTATGCGGACCACGGGGTGGGCGGTTTCGAAGTGGATCCGGGTGAACTCCTTGCGCCGCTCCTCGGCGTTGGTGTGCTCCAGGTTTTTCGGTACGGAGTAGTCGTAGTCGTTGGTGTGGATGGCCCAGAGTGTGTCAGCGAAGTTGCGCAGCTCATCGGGCAGGTCCTGGTAGGGGCCGGCAGACGATGCGATCAGCGTTTCCCCGCCGTACGCCGGCAGCGCAAGTCACGTTGAGCGTGGCGCCAGCGACCCTGCCGAAAGGCCCGAATATTTCTGCGCTAAACGTCAGAATATTTCGGTGGGCGGCCGCCGATCACCGGGGAAAGTCAGGCTCCCAGGATGGCGCCGGCAATCTCGTCGGCGTCGCGCAGGGTCCGCTGGCCGCTGTGGTAGTTCGGGCCGCCGGGCTGTAAGGCCTCCGCTGCGATGGCCGTCCCCCACTGGACGGAGGAAAGCTGCAGTCCCAACACGTACAGTCCTTCGGTCACGGAACCGTTGGCTGCCAGGGGGCGGTAAGGGTGCGGCTCCACATCCAGGCCGGTGGACTGCACCGGGGCGCCCTCCACGGTCATCATGAGGCGCGGACGAACCAACCCGTCCGCCAGCAGTTGCCCCAGGACTGGAGAATCGTTGGCGGAGATCCTGTTGCCGGGCGCCAACGCCTCCACCATGGTCCTTGCCGTCACCGGGGCATCATCCACCCAGGGCGAGGCAGCGGTGAAAACGCGGTTGCGGCGGTCCACCGCGAACTTCGGATCGGGCCCCACGAAGCTCACAACGCCTGCCGTGGCCAGTGCCGCCAACTGCTCCGCGCGCAGCGCGGGCGGCCCGCTGGCGAGTCCTTCCACAAACGATTCGAACCAGCCACGCAGTCCCGCCACCCAGGATTCATCGGTGATGCCGCCGTCGGCCACTGCTGTTTTCAGGACGGCGCGGCCGTGGTGGAGTGCCCCGATGGCCATCTTCACGGGATCGTCCTCGCCGAGCCCGGACCGGCGGGCATCATCCAGCAAGTAGTCCACGACGGCGGCGTCGAGTTCGGTGCGCGAGGAAAAGGAGCGCCCGGCCAGCGGCCCCGCCAGCCCCGGCAGGTCCAGCCGGTGCCGGGGGCCGACATGGACGGCGAGCACGCTTTCCACGCTGTCCTCCCAGTTCGCCGCGCTGTGGGCGTGCGGATGAAGGGCCTCGTCCAGTGCGGCGAGGAAGGCCGCGGGGTCCGGTACGGCGTTCGGCTGCGAGCGCACCAGGGTGGAGTAGTACGCCCAGAGCGCGTCGCGGTGCAGGAGCGGCCAGAAGTCGTGGTCGAACGCCGGCCGGATGCCGGCGGTGCGGAAGCGTTCCAGCGCAGCCTCGGTGAAGTAGCGCAGCGTGACCGACGCCGGATAGTAGCCGTTCAGCGCCGCTTTGGCGCGGTAGGGCGTTCCCCGCCGGGAGGCCGCAATGATGTGGGGTTCCTGGCCCGACGGTTCGTAGCGCAACGCCGTGCCGTTGCTGATGAACTTGCCGCCCCGGCCCTCGGTCAGCTGGACCATGGTGTCGAAGAAGTTCAGGCCCATGCCCCGGACCAGGACGGGTTCCCCGGCCGGTATCCGGGACCAGTCCACGTCCGCCGGCACCGCGGGCGGCAGGTATTGCAGGTCCAGCTGCTCCGCCGAAGCCTGCAGCTCCCGTTGTTCGGGGTTCAGCCGGGACGGGATGTGGCCCAGCGCCAGCACCACGGATCCGGTGCGCAGCGTCGCTCCGGTGGCCAGGCCGACGTCGAACGTTCCGTCCCCTGAGGGGCGCACCGACAGTGCGGACGTTTCGTGGAAGTCGATCGTGACGCCGTCGGGCATATTGCAGGTCAGCTCCTCCACGATGTTTCCAAGGTAGCGGCCGTACAGGGCACGGCTGGGGAAATCGGTGGCTGCCAGGACGGCAAGCTCTGCGCGTTCCTCCCCGGTCAGGGACGGCGACGGGTTGTGCTGCTGCCGGGCCCGCCACTGGTCAAAGGTGCTGCCGGCGATTGGCGGCGCCAGGGCAGGGTCCTCGGGAATCAGGGTGGGATAGAAGGACTGCGTGTTCATCAGGAACAGCCGGGACTGCTGCGGCTGCCATACGTGGCCGGGGCCGGCGGGATAGGGATCGATCACATCGATGTGGAGACGCACCGGGCCGGAACCGGAAGCGATCTGCGCGGCACAGCGGGCGAGCAGTCGTTCCAGGACGCTGGTGCCCCGCGGACCTGCCCCGATGATGGCGGTCCGGATGCTTTGCGTTATTTCCACGGCATCCAGCGTACGGGCTGAAAACAAAGTGTGCGCCGGGCGCTTGACTTGCCAGCCGTCCGCGGATGTTGTTTGGATGGGGCGCATGACCACCACCGCAGCTGATCCAGCCCCCGCCCCCGGTTTCGGCAACACCCCCGGCACCGGCCCGCAGGGCATCGCGCCCGAGCCCACCGACGAGAACGTCTGGCTTGAGGACATCTACGGCGAGGAGCAGCTTGCCTGGGTGAAGGAGCAGAACTCCCGCACGGAGGACCTGCTGGAGGACGCCGATTACGTGCAGCTCGAGGGCAGCATCCTGGAGGTGCTCGACTCCACGGACCGGATCGCCATGGTGGGCAAGCGCGGCGAGTGGTACTACAACTTCTGGAAAGACCAGCAGAACCCCAAGGGCCTCTGGCGCCGCACCACGTGGGAGAGCTACTGCACCGGGACGCCGGACTGGGATGTCCTGCTGGACGTCGACGCCCTGTCCGCCGCTGAAGGCGCCGAATGGGTCTTCCACGGCGCAACTTTCCTCCGCCCGGCCGCCGGCGAGCCTTACCGGCACGCGCTGCTGGCACTGTCCCCGGACGGCGGCGACGCCAACCGGTACCGGGAATTCGACGTCGAAACGCGGACCTTCGTGGACCCGGCGCAGGGCGGCTTTGACCTGCCGACGGCGAAGGGTCACGTTTCGTGGCTGGATGAGGACACCCTGTTGGTGGCTTCCACCGCCGAGGGGCTTCCGCGGACGGCCTCCTCTTACGCCCGAACCGCCGTCACCCTCAAGCGGGGCGGGTCCCTGCCGGCGGCGCCCCTCCTGTTTGAGGTGCCCGAGAACCACATGATGGCCGTGGTGGCGCACGATTCAACGCCCGGCTTCGAACGGACGTTCGCCGTTGACTACATCGATTTCTACAACCGCAGCAACGCCGTCCTGCGGGATGGCTCCTGGGCAGGGATCGATGTTCCCACCGACGTCAACGTCAGCGCACACCGCGAGTGGCTGCTGTTCCGGCCCCAGCAGGACTGGGCACTCAACGGGTCAACGTATCCGGCGGGCTCACTCCTTGCCGCGCCGTTCGAGGACTACCTGGCGGGCTCGCGGAAGGTTTCCGTGCTGTTCACCCCGGACGCCCATACCTCCTTGCAGTCCTGGAGCTGGACCCGGAACTTCCTGCTCCTGAACCTCCTGAAGGACGTGTCCTCCGAGATCCGGGTGCTCGACCCTTCGCGTCCCGGCGGGGCCGGGGAGGCGGCTTGGGCATCTTCCCTCCTGGACGCCTGCCCGCCGCTGCACGACGTCAACGCTTATGCCGTGGACGATGAAGACGAGGCCGATGACGACGAGGCCGGCGGCGGTGCCGGCGACGACTTCTGGCTCGTCGCCACCGGTTTCACCACCCCCAGCACGCTGATGCGGGGCACTCTGGAGCGCGCGGCTGACGGTACCGGCGGCGTGGTGAGCCGGCACGAGGTGGTGAAGACGTCGCCGTCGTTCTTTGCCGACGAAGACTATGAAGTGCAGCAGCACTTCGCCGTATCCGACGACGGCACCCGGGTTCCCTACTTCCAGGTGGCCTCGCGGGACCTGGCCCTGGACGGGCAGAACCCGACGCAGCTGTCCGGCTACGGCGGTTTCGAGGTCTCCCGCACTCCGGCCTACAGCGGCACCGTGGGCAGGGCCTGGCTGGAACGCCGCACGTCCCTGTCCGCCGGCGCCAACGGAGACGCGCCCCATTCCCGGGGCGGAGTGTACGTGGTGGCGAACATCCGGGGCGGTGGTGAATACGGGCCGGCATGGCACCGGGCGGCGCTGCAGGAAAACCGGCACAAGGCGTACCAGGACTTCGCGGCCGTGGCACGGCACCTCATCTCCCGCGGAGTCACCTCCCCGGAGCGGCTCGGCTGCGTGGGCGGGTCCAACGGCGGCCTGCTGGTGGGAAACATGCTGACGCAGTACCCGGAACTGTTCGGAGCCGTCTCCTGCGGCGTGCCGCTGCTGGACATGCGCCGCTACACCAGGCTTTCGGCCGGCCACTCCTGGATTGCCGAGTACGGTGATCCGGACGTGCCGGAGCAGTGGGAGTACATCCGCACCTTTTCTCCGTACCACCTGCTCAAGGACGGGGTGGAGTACCCCGAGACGTTTATCTGGACGGCCACCTCGGATGACAGGGTGGGCCCGGTGCAGGCGCGGAAGATGGCTGCCCGGATGCTCGCCATGGGGATTCCCAATGTCTGGTTCCACGAGGCGCTTGAGGGCGGCCACGCAGGGGCATCGGATAACCGTCAGGCCGCGGCGCTTCAGGCCCGGAGCCAACATTTCCTGTGGAAGGCGCTGGCTGGCGGGGCCGCGTAGCCTTGGCCCTGACGGTGCGGCGGGCTGTGCCGGGCGATGTGGAGGCCCTGGCGGAAGTGCATGTGCGCTGCTGGCAGGAGACGTACCGGGGAATGCTGTCGCAGGAGTTCCTCGCGGCGCAGAATCCCGGCAGCCGGCTGCCGCTTTGGCGCCACTTGCTGGAGTCTGCTGAACCGGCTGAGGCCTGGGTAGCCTCCGACGGCGGCACGATAGTGGGATTTGCCGGCATCCGCAGGCAGCCCGGCGCTGCCTCGCATGGCTTCGAGCAGCCGTCCTCCGGCGACCTGGAGCTGTGGGGGCTGTACCTGCTGGCCTCGCACCAGGGGCTGGGCCTGGGGCGCCGGCTCCTTGAAGCTGCGCTGGGTGGTGAAGCGGCGAGCCTGTGGGTGGCAGCGCACAATGCGCGGGCCATCGGCTTTTACGGGCACTTCGGTTTTGCCCCGGACGGCGCCACGGACGTCATCCCCGAGTGGGAAAACCTGCGTGAAATCAGGATGGTCCGGCCGGTGCAGGCTGCGCTTCGCTAGTCCCTACGCCTTCAGCCGGCGCGCCGCGGCGGGTGCCGTGCAGTCCCGGAGACCCGTTTTGCACTGCGTGCCCGCTTCTGCGTATCCTTGGTGGGCTAGGAATAGCAATTGGAGACGTGCCAGAGCGGCCGAATGGGCTTCACTGCTAATGAAGTGTGGGGCACAACTCCACCGGGGGTTCAAATCCCCCCGTCTCCGCGTTTGGCCCCGGTCCTGGACCGGGGCCTTTTGCGTGCCCGAGGTAGGGCCACCAACCCACTAACCCCCTTCCCTTTGATCCCGGGGTTAGCGCCTGCCCCGTGATCCCGGGGTTAGGGGCCCGCTTGGTCCCAGGGATTGCGGCCCGCTCCCGTCCGGGGTACGGACACCTGAAGTTCCACAGGCCGCCCGATGGCAGGATGGACAGATGGCAGCAAGCAACACCGTGGATTCAGCGGCAGTCACCAAGCCGGCATGGAGTCCGCGCCTGGCGCTGCTGGTGGCCGCCACGTTCTTTATGGAGTTCCTGGACGGTACGGTCCTCACCACGGCAATCCCCAACATCGCTGCCGACTTTCGCGTCCCGGCCCCGAACGTCAACATCACCATGACTGCCTACCTTCTGACCGTTGCCATGGGCATCCCGCTCAGCGGCTGGCTGGCGGAGCGCTTCGGCGCCCGCCGCGTTTTCTGCCTGGCCATCGCCATTTTCACCGTGGCGTCCCTGGCATGTTCATTGAGCCAGGACCTGACCACGCTCACCCTCAGCCGGGTGGCCCAGGGGCTCGGCGGCGCCATGATGGTGCCCGTCGGCACCCTCTTGGTCCTTCGCGGGACACCCAAGGCGGACCTGCTCCGCGCAACGGCATTCCTGGTGTGGCCCGGCCTCCTGGCACCTGTCCTGGCCCCTCTGGTGGGCGGGGCACTGACCACCTACTTGTCCTGGCACTGGATCTTCCTGATCAATCTCCCGCTGGGAGCTGCCGCGTTCATTGCCGCCCTGCGGCTGGTTCCGGCGGCGGCCGGTGATCCCGGCCGGCGGCTGGACTGGCTGGGGCTGTCCCTCACCACGCTTGGCGTGGGTGCTTTGGTGGTGGGACTCGAACTGGTGAGCACCCACCCTGCGGCCCCCTGGGCTGCCCTGAGCGCCGGATCCGGTGCGGTGTTCCTGGTCTGCGCCGTCCTGTGGATGCGCCGGGCCCGCCGACCGCTTTTTGACCTCGGGGTGTTCAGCACCCGCACGTTCCGGGCCATGGCAACAGGCGGGTTCGTTTACCGGTTGACCATCAGCTCGGTTCCCTTCCTGCTGCCGCTGATGTTCCAGGCCGGGTTCGGCTGGTCACCGCTGCACGCGGGTGCGATGGTGGCGGCAGTCTTTATCGGCAACATCGGCATCAAACCGGCCACAACACCGCTGATCCGGCGCTTCGGCTTCCGGGCGATGCTGGTATTCGCTTCGCTTGCTTCGGCAGTTACCTTCGCAGTCTGCGCCCTGCTCACGGCGGAAACGCCACAGGCGCTGACGTTTGCCCTGCTGGTTTGCAGCGGAGCGTTCCGCTCCATCGGATTCTCGGCCTACGCCTCCGTGCAGTACGCCGACATCGCGCCGCCGCAGATGACCTCGGCGAATACAGTGTCTGCCACCCTGGTTCAGCTCGCCACGGGCACCGGCATTGCGGTGGGCGCCCTGCTGATCCGGGTGTTCGACGGACTGGGCACGTTTCCTGACGACACTGCCGGACCTTTCCGCGGGGCTTTCCTCGCGATGGCGGTGCTGATGCTCGCCAGCACGGCGGACAGCCTCTTCCTGCCGCGCCACGCCGGGGCCGAAGTCAGCCAGCGCAAGGGCCAGCGGGCCTAAGCCAGGCTGTATCGGCAGGGCTCCCGCCTCACCGCCCCTCCCGCTTCAGCACGCCCGGCGCATCCGCTGCGTCAGCCGGGTCATGTCAGCCGCCTCGTGTCAGCACGCCCGGCGCGTCCGCTGCCCTTGCATCCGCTGCCGTTGCGTCAGCCGGCCGCGTGTCAGCACGCCCGGCGCGTCCGCTGCCCTTGCATCCGCTGCCGTTGCGTCAGCCGGCCTCATGTCAGCCGGCCGCGTGTCAGCCTGCCTGGGCCAGCACCAGCGGCAGGACGGCTCCCGCACCGGCCTGCCGAAGGGCACGCCCGGCGACCGTCAGGGTCCACCGGCTGTCCGCCAGGTCATCAATCAGCATCACGGACTGGCCGTTGAGGCCTTCCAGTGCAGCATCGAGCTCAGGCCCCACCACCAGGCGGTCCCAGACTCCCGCCAGCCGGTAGGCGCTGTTGCCTCCGCGGCTCCCGGTGGGGCCGCCGTGCGCCAGCTGCAGCCCGCCGAGGTAGGGGATTCGCCCGATCTCTGAGATTCCCCGGGCCAGGGACTCCACCAGTTGCGGTTTGCTTCGGGACGGGATACTGACGATGGCAGCCGGCCTCCCGGCTCCGCTCCAGCCCGGCGTGCGGGCGTCGCCGGTACCCCATTCGCGCAGGACCTGCACGCAGGCCTGCAGCATGCCCGGATCCACGGACCGGTCCTCCGCTCCGGCGGCGAAGAGTTCACGCAGCGCGCCGCCCCAGCCAAGGTCGGTCAGCCTGGCCAGGACGCGACCCTCGGCGAGACCCTCCCCCGGCTTGAGCTTTCCCTTGACCGGAACGCCCAGCCGGTCCATGCCGCTGGGCCACTGCAGGCGGGCCTCCAGGACACCGCCGGCCCTGCTGAGCGTCTGGCTGGCCGCCTGTGTGGCAGCATCCGCGATTTCGGACGGGAACCACCGGCCGGCGCAGTTGTCGCACCGGCCGCAGGGCCTGGCGGTTTCGTCATCGAGGACGGAGGTAATGTATTCCATCCGGCAGCCCGCGGTGTCCTGGTAGATCACCATGGAGTCCTGTTCGTCCACCCGTGCCTCGGCGATTCGCCGGTACCGCTCGGCGTCATAGATCCATGGCTGCCCGGTGGCCCGCCATCCGCCGCCCACCCGTTCCACGGCGCCGTCAACGGACAGGACTTTGAGCAGCAGTTCCAGAGGGGTGCGGCGCAGGTCAACCCGCGCTTCCAGGGCGACAGTGGAGAGCGCTGTTCCGGCCTCACCCAAGACATTAAGGACCGCCGCGGCCTTCTCTTCAGAGGGCATGGAGGCGGTGGCAAAGTACTGCCAGATGTCCCGGTCCTCCGCGCCGGGGAGCAGCAGGACGTCCGCATTGGCTGCGCCTCGGCCGGCACGGCCCACCTGCTGGTAGTACGCCACCGGGGACGACGGCGCCCCAAGGTGGACCACAAAGCCCAGGTCCGGTTTGTCGAAGCCCATGCCGAGTGCGGAGGTGGCCACCAGGGCCTTGACCTGGTTGTCCTTCAGCAGCTGCTCGGCACGCTCCCTGTCCGCCGGGTCCGTACGGCCGGTATAGGCCAGCACGTGGTGGCCGGCTTCCGCGAGGAGCCGTGCAGTGTCCTCGGCAGCAGACACGGTCAAGGTATAGATGATGCCGCTGCCGGGAAGATCGGCCAGATGCGTCAGGAGCCAGCCCAGGCGCTGCTTCGAGTCGGGCAAAGACAGGACGCCCAGCCGCAGGGAATCACGCCCCAGGGCACCGCGGATGGTGAGCACCGCGTCCCCGAGCTGCTCCTCGATGTCATGCACCACCCGGGAGTTGGCCGTGGCCGTGGTGGCCAGAACCGGAACGGTATCCGGCAGCTGGGTGATCAGGTCCGCGATGCGGCGGTAATCAGGGCGGAAGTCGTGGCCCCAGTCGGAGATGCAGTGCGCTTCGTCGATCACCAGCAGGCCGGTCCGCCGGATGAGCTCCGGCAACTGGGTTTCCCGGAAGGACGGATTGGTGAGCCGCTCCGGGGAAACCAGCAGGACGTCCACCTGGTCCGCGGCGAGCTGTTCACGGACGGTGTCCCACTCCAGCTGGTTGGCGGAGTTGATGGCAACGGCACGGACCCCCGCACGGGCAGCGGCAGCCACCTGGTCCCGCATCAATGCCAGGAGGGGTGAGACGATGAGCGTGGGCCCGGCACCCCGGCGGCGCAACAGCAGGGAGGCCACAAAATAGACGGCGGACTTGCCCCAGCCGGTGCGCTGGACCACCAAAGCCCGCCGGCCGCCGTCGACCAGTGCCTCAATGGCCTCGAACTGACCCTCATGGAAGGCAGCCTCCGGATGCCCCACGAGTTCGCGGAGAACCTCAAGTGCCTCCCGGGAGGTTGCGGTGGCAGAGACGGGGCCGCCGGACCGCGCCGCGCCCGGCAAGGGCTCTTCAAAATCACGGGCAGGCTCAGAAGTTGCTGTGGCGTACTGGTTATCGACCATTGATTCAGTATCCCAGCCGCCCCTGACACCCGCCCACACGAGCAGCTGCTATGTGGAAACGCACAGGGCTTAGGCGCCTCATCCACCGCCATTTCGACGGTCCACGTAAGATAAAGCCCGTGACTAGCGAAAAGACAACGACTTTTGACCTCTCGGCTTCCTTCAAGGCGTACGACGTCCGCGGCATCGTGGGCGAGTCGATAACAGCCGAGATCGTCGAAGCCGTGGGTGCAGCGTTCGTGGATGTCCTGCAGCTCCAGGGCCAGACGATCCTGGTGGGCGGGGACATGCGCCCCTCCTCCCCCGAGTTCAGCAAAGCGTTCGCCAGCGGTGCGGCAGCCCGCGGTGCCAACGTCGAACTCCTGGACCTGATCTCCACCGACGAGCTCTACTTCGCCTGCGGTTTCCTGAACCGCGCCGGTGCCACCTTCACCGCCAGCCACAACCCTGCCGGTTACAACGGCATCAAGATGTCCAAAGCCGGCGCCGTCCCCATCTCTTCCGAAACCGGCCTTAAAGATATTCAGGCCCTTGCCGAGCAGTATCTCAACACGGGCTCCATCCCGGAGGTGGGCCAGCGCGGGCAGATCAGCGTCCGCGACGTGCTCCAGGATTACGCCGAGTACCTCCGCAAACTCGTGGACCTGTCCGGCTCACGCCCGTTGAAGGTGGTGGTGGATGCCGGCAACGGCATGGCCGGCCTGACCACCCCGGCAGTCCTTGGTGACGCCCTGCTGCCCAAGCTGCCCCTGGACATCGTTCCGCTGTATTTCGAGCTGGACGGCTCGTTCCCCAACCACCCGGCCAACCCGCTGGAGCCGGAAAACCTTCGCGACCTGCAGGCCGCGGTACTCCAGCACGGTGCAGACATCGGCCTTGCCTTCGACGGCGACGCCGACCGCTGCTTCGTGATTGACGAGAAGGGCGAGCCCGTCTCGCCATCGGCAATCACCGGCATGGTTGCCCGCCGCGAAATTGCCCGCGCCAAGGCGATGGGCGAAGCAACGCCAACGATCATCCACAACCTCCTCACTTCGCGTGCCGTGCCCGAGCTGGTGGAGAACGACGGCGGCCGGGCCGTACGCACGCGCGTTGGCCACTCCTTCATCAAGGCAGTCATGGCGGACGAAGGAGCGGTGTTCGGCGGCGAGCACTCAGCCCACTTCTACTTCCGCGACTTCTGGAACGCGGACACGGGCATGCTGGCGGCGATGCACGTCCTGGCAGCCTTGGGCGAGCAGGACGGGCCGTTGTCGGAGCTGGGCCGCGAGTACGAACCGTACGTATCGTCCGGCGAAATCAATTCCGAGGTGGAGGACAAGGCAGCAGCCGTGGAGCGCGTGCGCGTCGCTTTTGCCGGCGAAGACCTGACCATTGACAAGATGGACGGCAGCACCTTCACAGCCAACGACGGCAGCTACTGGTTCAACCTGCGCCCGTCAAACACCGAACCATTCCTCCGCCTCAACGTTGAAGCCACGAACCGTACGAGCATGGAGCGGGTCCGCGACAGCGTCCTGTCCCTCGTGCGGGCCTAGCCCCCGCATGGCTGAGGACAACAGACTGGACTCCGGATCAGCTGCCGGCGGGACGGGGTCCTGGCGGGATTCCGTCCCGGAAAGCACTGCCACCGATCTTGAGAACCTGCTGGGGACGGGTATCAGTGCCGCCCAGGAGCAGCTCCAACGCAACGGCGGCTTCCTGCCCTTTGCCCTGACGGTGCAAAACGACGGCGAAGTCCGCCTGGTTGCCGTGACGCCCGCGGATGCGGAAGAAGGCTCGGACGGCGATTTCGACGCCGATGGCATGATCAGCGACCTCACCGCCCTGCTGCGGCAGAACCGGAATGACTTCCGGGCTGCGGCCGTGGTCTGTGACATCCTCCTTGTGGAGGATGAGTCGGATGCCATCCATGTGGCAACGGAGCACCGCGAAGGCCAAGTCTTCGCGGCGGTGCTGCCCTACTCAGCGGACGCGGTGACCCGGGCGTGGGAGTTCGGCGAGCTTGCGGCTGATGCCAGCGAGCCAACCATCTGGGTGGACTAGACCGGACTGCCCATGAAAATCAACGCTTTTGCCGACGTGAGTCTGAGGGCGCTAATGGTGCTGGCCGCCGCTCCCGGCGGCACGCTGCTCACCACACAAAACATCGCCGATACCGTGGGAACCCCTTACAACCACGTCAGCAAGGCGATGGCAAAGCTGAGGAACCTCGGGCTGATTGAGGTGGAGCGCGGCCGGACCGGCGGCTCCCGGCTAAGCCATGCCGGCCGGGTTGCCACCGTGGGACAAATCCTCCGGCAGCTCGACACCAGGACGGACGCGGCAGAGTGCATGGCCCCGGGCGGCAACTGCCCGCTCATCAATGAATGCAAGCTCCGCTCCGCCCTGTCACGGGCGCGCGAGGCCTTCTACCGCGAGCTCGACAGCGTGGTGATCGCGGACCTTCCGGTCTCCCGGCAAATGGAACCCGTCTTCGAAATGATCGGCCTCCGGCCCGGGCTGTAGCCTCTGGTCCCACAGGCTCCTGACCGCAGAATTCCCTGCACAGAACCCGCATGTCGCCGCGCCGACGCGCGATTTGGTTGCAACTTCTACAACGTGTAGAACATTGGATATGAATACACGCATTTCTAATGCAGGTATTCAATAAGGCCGGACGAAGGCCCCGGCCGCTACTCAGGAGTTCCTATGCTCTCGGACAAATCCCGCGCTGTCATCGAGGCCACGCTGCCGCTCGTCGGTTCCCGCATCGGCGCCATCACGCCCAAGTTCTACCAGCGGCTCTTCGCCGCCCACCCCGAACTCCTGGACGGTGTCTTCAGCCGTTCCAACCAGCGCTCAGGCAACCAGCAGCAGGCGCTGGCAGGCAGCATCGCGGCCTTCGCCACGCACCTCGTCAACAACCCGGGCACCCTCCCCGAGACGGTCCTGTCGCGCATCGCCCACCGCCACGCCTCGCTGGGTATCACGGAGCCGCAGTACCAGGTGGTGTACGAGCACCTGTTCGCGGCCATCGCCGAAGACCTGGCGGAGGTCATCACGGCCGAGATCGCCGAAGCGTGGACTGAGGTGTACTGGCTCATGGCCGACGCCTTGATCAAGCTCGAAAAGGCCCTCTACGCAGGCCAGGCGAACGACAAGATGTGGATGCCGTGGCGCGTGGCCGCAAAGACCGCCGCCGGGGCCGGATCCATGACCTTCACCCTTGAGCCGGCGGACGGGACCCCGGTGACGCCGGCCCTCCCGGGCCAGTACATCAGCGTCAAGGTGGTCCTGCCCGAGGGCCTGCGCCAGGTGCGCCAGTACTCCCTGTCCGGGGAGGCCGGGACCAGCCGCAGCTTCACCACCAAACTGGACGACGGCGGTGAAGTGTCGCCTGTACTTCACAACGACGTGCAGGTGGGCGACATCCTGGAGATTTCCAACCCGTACGGTGAAATCACCCTCAAGGACGGCGACGGCCCGGTGGTGCTTGCCTCCGCAGGCATCGGATGCACTCCCACGGCCTCGATCCTTCGCGCACTGGCGGAGGCCGGTTCTGACCGGCAGGTGCTGGTGCTCCACGCGGAAAGCACCCTGGACAACTGGGCGCTGCGCAGCCAGATGACGGACGACGTCGAAAGCCTGGCCGGTGCCGAGCTGCAGCTCTGGCTGGAACAGCCGGAGGCGGGCGCGCGGGAAGGATTCATGTCGCTGCGCGAGGTGGACCTTCCGGCCAATGCGTCCCTGTACCTGTGCGGCCCGTTGCCGTTTATGAAGAGCATCCGCAATGAGGCCATCAACGCCGGCATCCCGGCTACGCGGATCCACTACGAGGTATTCGGCCCGGACATCTGGCTGGCTTCCTGATGATTTAGTAGGAGACACAACGACCGCGGCCCCGCACCTTTCCATTGAAAGGTGCGGGGCCGCGGCTGTTCTTAATACGCCGTTGTACCTAAGAGGGTTAGCCCAGCCGGGACTTCAGGGTGGCGAGCTCCGACTGGAGCGCGTCTGGCAGCGAGCCGCCGAAGTTGGCGAACCAGTCCTCGATGGAGGCGAGTTCCGCAGCCCATTCGGTGGGGTCCACCTTGACGGCTTCCTCCACCTGGGCCGGGGTCATGTCCAGGCCTTCGAGGTCGATGGAGTCGCCGGTGGGGACGAAGCCGATAGGGGTCTCCACGGCATCAGCCTTGCCCTCGAGGCGCTCGATGGCCCACTTCAGGACGCGGGCGTTGTCGCCGAATCCGGGCCACGCGAAGCCGCCCTCGGAGTTCCGGCGGAACCAGTTGACCAGGAAGATCTTGGGCAGCCGCTCCGGGTTGGCCTTCGCGGACAGGTTGACCCAGTGGTTCAGGTAGTCGCCGGCGTCGTACCCGATGAACGGCAGCATGGCCATCGGATCACGGCGGACCACACCCACGGCACCCGCTGCGGCGGCAGTGGTTTCCGAGGAAAGGGTGGCGCCCATGAAGATGCCGTTGGACCAGCTGCGGGCCTCGGTGACCAGCGGGATGGTGGTCTTGCGCCGGCCGCCGAACAGGATGGCGGACAGTTCAACGCCGTTGGGGCTGTGGTACTCCTCGGCCAGCATGTCGATCTGGTCGATGGGGGTGCAGAAGCGGGAGTTCGGGTGGGCTGCCGGCTTGTCCGAATCCGGCGTCCAGGAGTTGCCCTGCCAGTCGGTCAGGTGTCCCGGGGTTTCCTCCGTCATGCCCTCCCACCAGACACCGCCGTCGTCGGTCAATGCCACGTTGGTGAAGATGCTGTTGCCCTTGGCGATGGCACGCATGGCGTTGGGGTTGGTGCCCCAGCCCGTGCCGGGAGCGACGCCGAAGAGGCCTGCTTCCGGGTTGACGGCGCGCAGCTCGCCTTCCTTGCCGAACCGCATCCAGGTGATGTCGTCGCCAAGGGTTTCGACCTTCCAGCCCTTGATGGTGGGATCGAGCAAGGCAAGGTTGGTCTTGCCGCAGGCGGACGGGAAGGCGGCGGAGACGTAGTACGTCTTCTGTTCCGGCGAGGTGAGCTTGAGGATGAGCATGTGCTCGGCCAGCCAGCCCTCATCGCGCGCCATGACGGACGCGATACGGAGGGCGTAGCACTTCTTGCCCAGCAGGGCGTTGCCGCCGTAGCCCGAGCCGAAGGACCAGATGGACCGCTCTTCGGGGAAGTGGACAATCCACTTGTCCGGGTTGCAGGGCCAGGAGACATCGGCCTGGCCGGCTTCCAGCGGGGCACCCAGGGAGTGCAGGGCGGGAACGAAGAAGGCGTTTGTTTCGGTGATGCGGTTCAGGACATCGGTGCCAATGCGGGCCATGATGCGCATCGAGGCGACAACGTAGGCGCTGTCCGTGATCTCGACGCCGAACTTGGGGTCCTCGGCGTCAAGGTGGCCCATGACGAACGGGATGACGTACATGGTGCGGCCGCGCATGGAACCGGAGAACAGCCCGCGCAGCTTCTCCTTCATCTCGGCCGGGGGCATCCAGTTGTTCGTGAAACCGGCGTCGTGCTTGTTTTCGGAGCAGATGAAGGTTTGCTCCTCCACGCGGGCTACGTCCGCGGGATCGGAGAACGCGGCAAAGGAGTTGGGGAAGAGGTCCTGGTTGAGCCGGGTCAGCGTTCCCGCAGCCACCAGTTCGTCCGTGAGGCGGGTGTTCTCCTCTTCGGAGCCGTCAACCCAGTAGATACGTTCCGGCTGCGTAAGCTCAGCAACCTCTTCGACCCATGCCAGCAGGCCGGCATGTGTGGTGGGTGCGTTGTCAAGCAGCGGCTTCTGCGCCAGATCGCCCATTTCGGTTCCCTTCCTCGGGTTCATCGGTGTGTGCTAAATGCTATGGTCCGGACCACTGGAGTTTTTTGGACGTATGCTGACGTTTTAGGGCCGCCGAAACGCACTTCCGCGCCAAATCAAGGAATTTCACTCCAATTATCCGTGAATAAGTGACGAAGGTCACCTATACCGGTCTAGTTGCGGAGATTACATGCCTCCCGATTTGGCATCACCGCCAACCCTCGCGTAAAGTAATTCGAGGTTCAGGGAGAGCGGTTCTTCCCCCGGAACACAAGATGCGCCCATAGCTCAGCTGGATAGAGCGTCTGTCTACGGAACAGAAGGTCAGGGGTTCGAATCCCTTTGGGCGCACAAACAAGGTCCGCACCGGTTCGCCGGTGCGGACCTTTTGCGTTGCACCACGGGATCGGGGTGCGCCGGTCCTGGTTTAGGTTCAGCCCCGACTTGCCCGCCGCCAGCTTGCCCTGCCGTGGCCTGCCGGCCGCCCTGCTCACCGCACGTTTCCCGCCGCCCGCCCGGCGTAGGCTTTCCCCATGATGCCCGAGGCAGTTTTGCGTGAATTTGATGTTGTGGTGATCGGCGCAGGCGCCGTAGGGGAAAACGTAGCAGACCGGGTGGTCCAGGGCGGGCTCACAGCGGTGGTGGTGGAAGCGGAACTGGTGGGCGGCGAGTGCTCCTACTGGGCCTGCATGCCGTCAAAGGCCCTGCTCCGCCCCGGCACGGCCCTCCATGGGGCGCAGACGTTGCCAGGGGCCAAGGAAGCAGTGACCCGTACCCTCGATGCTGCAGCGGTCCTGAAGTTCCGGGACTACATGACGTCCAACTGGCAGGACGACGGCCAGGTGAAGTGGCTGGAGGATACGGGCATCGAACTCATCCGCGGCCATGCCTGGCTCACGGCGCCCAAGTCAGTGGAGGTAACCGGGCTGGACGGCAACTCCTACCAGCTCCAGGCCCGGCACGCGGTGGTGCTGGCCACCGGTTCCGCCCCCAACACTCCCCCCATTGAGGGACTTCAGGACGTCCAGGTGTGGAGTACCCGCGAGGCCACTTCCGCCAAGAAGGTTCCGGACCGCCTGGTGGTGCTCGGCGGCGGCGTCGCCGGGACGGAACTGGCTCAGGCCTTCGCCCGGCTGGGTTCCACCGTGACGCTCGTGGCGCGCAGCGGGCTGCTGCGAAGCTTCCCGGCGGAGGCTGCCGGGCTCGTCGCGGCAGGCCTGCGCGCGGACGGCGTGGAGCTCCGGCTCCACACGGTCACGGACAGCATCAGCGAGAACGACGACGGCACCTTCAGCCTGCAGCTTGGTGACGGTTCCAGCGTGGCAGCGGACAAAGTCCTGGTCGCCACAGGCCGCCATCCCGCCCTGGAAGGACTCGGGCTGGAGAGGGTGGGCTTTGAGCCGGACGAGGCAGGGCATCTGAAACTCACGGCGGATAATTCGGGCCTGGTTGAAGGGGCCTGGGGAGAGGAACCCTGGCTATATGCCGTGGGCGATGCTGCCGGCAAGAACCTGTACACGCACCAGGGAAAGTACGAGGCACGGGCCACCGGAGACGCTATCGCCGCCCGCGCCAAGGGGGAACTGGCCGGCGTCGCGCAGGATTGGAGCCGCTTCGCCCAGACCGCCAACGAGCACGCAGTGCCGGGTGTTGTCTTCACAGATCCCGAACTCGCCGCGGTGGGCCGCACGCTGGAGGCTGCGCAAAAGGACGGCTACAACGCCTCCTCCGTGGAACTGCCTATCCAGGTATCGGGGTCCTCACTTCATTCCGAGAATTACGAGGGCTGGGCTCAGCTGGTTATCGATGAGGACCGCAGAGTCCTGCTGGGCGCCACCTTCGCCGGGCCGGATGTGGCAGAACTGCTGCATGCAGCGACCATTGCAGTGGTGGGCGAAGTGCCACTGGACCGGCTGTGGCATGCCGTTCCTTCGTATCCCACCATCAGCGAAGTCTGGCTCCGCCTCCTCGAGAAGTATGGATTGTAGGGTTATTTGAACTGACTGGTCAGTTTAGATACACTGGGTGGAGCAATCTTCCGCGAAAGGCCCTTCTTGCTCTTAGCTCAGCAGCTCCATGTCCGCGGCCGCCGCGACCCCCTGCTACCGGTCACTTCGCTCCAGCTCAGCCGGGGCGAACTGATGCTGGTAGCCGGGGAACGCCAAGAGCACCGCACAGCGCTGGCACTGGTTCTCAGCGGCCGGATGAAGGCCACCAGCGGATCCGTCAGCTGGGACGGCAACCGCGGGATCAGGAGGGTACGGATGGCCAGTGCCCTCGTGGATGCTCCCGGCGTCAATGAGCCCGAGCGGCACCTCAGCGTCCGGGATCTGGTAACGGAGGACCTGGCCCTGATTCCCCGCCGTTACCGTGGAGCCCTGCTCAGCAACCCGTGGCTCAAGGTGAACAGCTTCGAGGACATCGCGGACCAGTGGATCGAGCAGCTGGACCCCTTGCGCAGGCTGGAGCTCCTGACGGCCCTGGCGCTGGCCAACCCGCACACGGACCTGCTGGTGGTGGACTCCCCCGACCGGCACAGCGCCGACGCCGCCAATTGGCTGCCCCTTCTGGAGCAGCTTGCGTCCGACGCCGGGAGGCCGCTCGCCGTCGTGGCCACCGTGGGTTCCCTGCCGCCGTCGTGGTCAGGCTCCTTCGCCAACATTGGCAATGCGGAAGCCGCCACCGAAGCCCGCGCCGTGCCGGAGAGCCCCGTGGATGCCCAGGAATTTGAAGTCGAGACCGAGGATGCCAAGTGACTGTACTGCGGCTGGCCCGCTCAGAACTCAAGCGGATGACCGGCGGGCTGCTGCCGAAGCTGACCATCATCGCACTCGCCATGGTCCCCCTGCTGTACGGCGCGGTGTACCTCTACGCCAACTGGGATCCCTACGGCAACCTGGACCAGATCGACGCAGCCCTGGTGGTTGATGACGCCGGGGCCACCGCCAGCGACGGCACCGGACTCCAGGCCGGCTCGAAGGTTGCCGACAGCCTGGTGGAGGGCAACGTCTTTCACTGGATCCCGGTGGCCAGCGGGCAGGAGGCCGACGAGGGGGTCAGCAGCGGCAAGTACGCCTTCGCATTGAAGATCCCGGAGGACTTTTCCGCCCACCTTGTCTCCCCCGGCAGCTTTGACTCCGCCAGCCAGGCGATGCTCAACGTGACCACCAACGACGCGAACAACTACCTCCTGAGCACCATTGTGGACAAGCTGACCACCGCCGTACACAGCACCGTCGCCGCAGACGTGGGCGAAGAGACCGCCAACCAGCTGCTCACCGGCTTTGGCACCGTCCACACGCAGATGGTCAAGGCAGCCGACGGCGCCGGCAAGGTTGCCGAGGGAGTGGCCGCGCTTCGGGACGGGACAGCCACCCTGCATGTCGGAACCACCAGCGTGGCCGGCGGCGCCGACGAGCTCTACGCCGGGCAACTGAAGCTGCGGGACGGCGCCAACCAGCTGACCGGCGGCGCGGGCCAGCTGAGCAGCGGGCTGTCCGTCCTGAAGGACAAGACTGCCACCCTGCCCAGCGATTCGCAGACCCTGGCAGCAGGCGCCGCGCAGGTGGCTGCCGGCAACGCCCAGCTGAACACCAAAGTCCAGGACGTGGCCGCCCAACTGGAGGCAGCCGACCAGGGCCTCCGCACGCGCGTGGTGGAGTCAAACGCCAGGCTCATCGCCAGCGGCGTCCTCACCCAGGCCCAGGCGGACAGCATCCTGGCTGACTTCGACGCAGTGGCTGCCTCAAGCCCCTTAGCAGCCGCCAAAACGAAGATCCAGACCGACTCTGCCCAGATCCAGCAACTGGCGGACGGCTCCGAGGCCGTCAGCGTGGGCGCGGCCCAGCTTGCCGCCAGCACCCCTGCACTGAAGGAAGCCATTGTGCAGGCTTCCGGGGGCGCTGACCAGCTTCATACGGGTGCGGCAACGCTGGCCACCGGCGAGCAGGCAGCCGTGGACGGCGCCGCCGCCCTGGCCCAGGGGGCACACCAGGTGGACGACGGCACGGCCCAGCTCGAACAGGGTGCGGGCACGGCTGCCGAAGGTTCACGGACGCTGGCGGACGAGATCGGCAAGGGCGCGGGGCAGGTTCCGAACCCGGACGACGCCCAGAAGAGCAACCTGTCCCGGGTGATGGCCGATCCGGTGGCGGTCAGCAACGTTTCGCAGGCAAAAGCCGGCTCCTACGGCGCCGGACTGGCACCGTTCTTCCTCACCCTCGCGCTCTGGATCGGCGTCTTTATGCTGGTCCAGGCCATGCGGCCCCTTACGCAGCGGGCTCTGTCCTCCAATGCCCGGTCCTGGAAGATCGCCGCCGGAGGCTGGTTGCCCTTCTTCGCGGTCTCCGTGGCACAGGCGACCCTCCTCACCCTGGTGGTTAACCTCGCGTTGGGCCTGGATGCCGCCCATCCGGTCCTGATGTGGCTCTTTATGCTGGCCGCGGCCATGGCCTTCAGCGCCATCATCCAGGGAATCGTGGCGCTGCTGGGCTCCCCCGGCAAGCTGGTGGTGCTGATCCTGCTGGTCTTGCAACTGGTTTCCTCCGGCGGCACGTTCCCCTGGCAGACCACGCCGCAGCCCTTGCATGTAGTCCACGAGATCCTGCCGATGGGCTACGTGGTCACCGGGATGCGGCATCTGATCTATGGCGCGGACCTGTCCATGATCGTCCCCACAGTGGTCGGTCTCCTGGGTTACACGGCCCTGGGGCTGGCGATGTCCACGCTCGCGGTCCGCAAGGGGAAGTTCTGGACGCTGAAGACGCTGCAGCCGGAGATCGCAGTATGACTTCCACCCAGCCGGACCCCGCGGATCCGGAGCAGGCTAAAAAACTGCGCCCTGCCCGGACCACAGCCACCCGGCAGAAGCTGTTCGACGCTTCCATGGAGCTGATTGGTGAGCGGGGCGCGGCCGGTGTGACCGTTGATGAGATTGCGGCAGCTGCAGGCGTATCCAAGGGGACTGTCTACTACAACTTCGGCAGCAAATCGGACCTGATTGCGCAGCTGCTGCGGCACGGCGTCGATATCCTCAAAGGGCGGCTGCTGGATGCACCGGATGAGGCCGGCACTGCAGCCCCTGCCGCTGATCCCTTGCTGGCCATGGAAGGCATGATTGGGCAGGCCATGGACTTCATGGCGGAATACCCTTCCTTCGCCCGGCTGTGGATGAGCGAGAACTGGCGGACGCCCAGCGAATGGCAGGGAACGTTCACCCTCCTGCGCGCAGAGCTCCTGGAAGTCATCGGGGATGCTGTTGAAAAGGTTGCCAGGGCTTACCCGGTGGACCAGTCCGTCGCGCGCGGCAGCCTGGAGACAGCGATCTTTGGCGCCTGCTTTGTGGTGGGGCTGGACCGGCAGACGTACAACCCCGAGCGGACCCGTGACCAAAGTGTTGCAGCAATCATGGCGATCATGCGCGGCTACGTCCTGAAGGATGCCCCTCCTCGGGGATGATTGTGCACATGCGTCATATGGGGAACAGCGGAAAGTTTGCCGTCATCACCGGCATGGTGGCTGCGGGGCTCCTGATCCTCACGGGCATGACGCTCGCAGAGCCTGTATTCGTGGCGTTCCTGGGTGTGCTGGCGCTGGCCTATGTTGCCTGCATCGTGGAGGTCCTGCGGCGGCGGCGGTATGTGATGCTGGCGATCGCCGGCATTTCCACAAGCCTCGCCCTTGCGGGATCGCTGGCGTTCCTGAGTACCTGGGAGCTGGCGTTCACCGACCAGTCGTCGCTCTTCGGCACGCCGCTGCCCACCGACGACCCCGATAACTACTTCTTCCTGGCCGCACTCTCGCTGCTGGCTGCGCTCACCTCGCTCTTCCTCGGCGCCGCCTGGCCGGGCCGCCAGCGCCCGATCGCGCGGGTTGCTCCTGGACGTGCTGCTCCTGGGCGGGCTGCTCTTGCGCGGGCCTCCTCCCGGAGCGGAAACGGTGCGCGTGGAGAGGCGCCCGCGCGGCGCCAGGGCGGGGCGGGAACTTCGCAGCAGCGCACCTCCTCGGCCGGACGCGCGCAGGTGCGGCAGCCGACATCGTCCGCCCGGCAGGTGCCCCAAACACAAAGTGCCGCCCGGCAGACTCCCCCGCGGCAGAGCGCGGCAGGCCAGAGTTCCTTGCGGCAGAGCGCGGCAGGGCAGAATGCCCGGCAGCCTCCGCGGCGTCCGGCCCCGAAGAAGTAGGGTCCGGCGCCGAAGAAGTAACCGGCCTTAGTGCGCCCGCGGGACCTTGAATTTTGTGATCCGCGCATCCTGTCCGTCCAGTTCCGCCCACGATTTCTCGGTTTCGAGGACGGTGAGGGCGCTCGTAGGGTATCTCGTTGCGGCTTCCATGTAGGCGTCATGGTCGGAGTCGCGTGAGGCCAGGTGCATGGCAAGATCCTGCACGCCGGGCAGGTGCGCAATCAGCATGAGTGTTGTGACCGTGTCCGGGACGTGGTTGACCACGGCGAGCATGCGGAGCGCGGAGGCTGCGTAAAGGCCGTCTTCCAGCTTGGGCGTGGGCGCTTTATCCCCCAGTTCCGAGCACACCCAGGTGCAGGTCTGCCGGGTGCGAAGGGCGCTGGAGCACAGGATGAAGTCGGGCACGATCTTGTGTTTGAGGAGCCACCGCCCGGCCAACGGTGCCTCACGGTGGCCGCGTTCTTCCAGCGGACGATCATGGTCAGCCACCCCGCCCGGCCAATCGGCCTTTGCATGGCGCATGATCACAAGGCGTCGAAGATGGTGCTCACTCATGGCCCAAGCCTATAACCCGCCAAACCGACTCTGCGCCGGCAAACAACGTCACGCAGAGCACGCTTTTGGCACCGAAGGTGAGCAAGAACCGCCTAAATCCAGGAGTCAGCAAAGTCCAAGACTCCAAAAGCAAGCTCCGAGTGACGCAGCCCCGGCCTTCAACCAGCCGCGGAGGCAAATGCTCGGAGAGGCTGGGTAAACGCCAAAGGCGGCACATCCCGAAAGCGCCGTTATCGCTGGGCCCACGCCGCCAGGGTTCCCTGGCCGAGCTTGCGAGGCGAGGGCGGCGGTGGGGAGGTACGAGCGCAGGCGCCGAAGGATGGCCCGCGAAAGCGAAAGCGCCCGCCCCGAGTGGGATAGGCGCCTTCGAGGAGTCCTAGATCGAGTATTCCGGAGCGGCCCAGACAACGACTTCGGGGTGCTCGTAGAAGCGGTAGCCCTGGCCGCGGACGGTGCGCACGGTGTTGGCGAGGCGGCCAAGCTTGGAGCGGAGGCGGCGGATGTGAACGTCGATGGTGCGCTCGTTGGGCACTTCTTCGGCGTTGCGCCACAGGCCTTCGAGCAGTTCGTCGCGGCCCACAGTGCGGGTGCCGTTTTCCACGAGGTAGTTCAGCAGTTCGAACTCTTTGAAGGTCAGGTTCAGGGATTCGCCGTCGAGGTGCACTTCGCGGCGTGCAAGGTCGATCAGGACGCCGGAGGGGCGCGGTTCCTGCGGCTGCTGCGGCCGGGGGGTCTCAGTGCGCTGCCGGGTGTTGACGGTGGGGTCCCCGAAGGTGGACCGGACGACGTCGAGCGCTGAGCCGGGCGTGCCGGCGGGAGCCACTGCCACAGCGGCGTAGCTCTCGGCGCCCGTCACCAGGGACTGGGCGTAGGCGCGGATCTCCTGGGCGAGCTTGGCGATGGAGGTCCCTGCGGCAGCCGCAGTTTCCTCATCGATGCCCATGTAGAGGACAAAGCCGCGCGCCACGTTGTCGTTGGCCACCGGGCGGACAGTGCTGGGCCCGGCCACGACGGGCGTGGGAGCAGTCACGGGCGCGGATTCAGCCGGAGTGACGGCACGGAGCTGGCCGTAAGAGTTGGGGTTGTAGCCCTGGGGTGCGTATCCAGAGGCGGGGAAGCTGCTTCCGGGAGCGGAGGGCGCAAGCGACGGGCGCGGCGCGAAGCCGGGGCGGAGGCCGGAAGGCTGTCCAGCCTTGGCGGCGTTACGGACCGAAATGTGGACGTATCCGGATGCAACTGTCATGTTTGGTTACCTCAATGTGAATGGCCGTCATCGCGGCTCGAATGCTGGGTTCCCCGCAATGGAAAACTGGGGAGGGACGCCCGACGCTGGGCTGGGGGCGAATGCCTGGAGAACTTCGAGGGGTGGGAAGATCAGGCGTACATTCGACAACAGCGCATGTCGGCAGCAGCGGATGTGCTGGGCCAATAGTCTGCGGCTGCAGGTGCTGTTGAGTTCTTGTTCACAATGGAAGTGTGCAGCGTAACAATGCTAACTTGCAAGTAACAATGGACCATTTAGTCCGCATAATGAGACAAAATCAGCTTTTGTGTTGTAGATCACGATTCTTGAGTGCGGCCAGAACGGCGTTCATTATCCTGCTTCTGGGGCCCAGAAAGCCCGCAAAGGGAACTTAATTCGGCCAGGGGCTTGCTTTGCGTCTTTTTCTTCAAATACGTGTGGAATACCAAAATCCCCTTCCCGGAGTGCGTCGCTGTCCAGCGGCACGCCGACGTCACAGCGAGAATTCAGCCCCGGTTTTGCACCCGATGAGCAGCGGCGGGGGCAGGAAGGGCGCTAGGCTTTCCCTCCGCCGCACCCGCTGCCTTGCGCCACATCCGCTTTTCGCATCCAGCTGGCTAGGCTGGGATTCACAGCCGGGACACAGGAATCCCAAAGCCCGGGCTAAACGAGTGATCGGAGAGTTGTTCCATGGCCACACCGCACTCCATGACAAACAACCTTCCCCAGCTCACCCACCCGGACGGATCCCCCATCCGCGCCCTGGTGGTGGACGACGAGCCAAGCCTCTCAGAACTCATGAGCATGGGCCTGCGGATGGCCGGCTGGTCTGTCGCCGTAGCGGCCGACGGGCCGGAGGCTGTGAAGCTCGCCAAGGACTTCCGCCCGGACGTCCTGGTTCTCGACGTCATGCTGCCCGGGTTCGACGGCGTTGAGCTGCTGGGAAGGATCCGCGCCTTCGCGCCCGAGGTCCCGGCGTTGTTCCTGACAGCCAAGGACGCTGTGCAGGACCGGATCGTGGGCCTGGCGGCCGGCGGCGACGATTACGTCACCAAGCCGTTCAGCATGGAGGAAGTCCTCCTGCGGTTGCACCGCCTGGTGCAGCGTTCCGGGGTGGCCGCCATGGATACGGCTGAGCTGGTGGTGGGTGACCTGGTCCTGAACGTCGATACCCGCGAGGTGACCCGGGCGGGCGAGGAACTCCAGCTCACGGCTACCCAGTTCGAATTGCTCCGCTACCTCATGGAGAACCCCAAGCGGGTAATCAGCAAGGCGCAGATCCTGGACCGCGTCTGGGACTACGACTTCGGCGGCCAGGCCAACATCGTGGAGTTGTACATCTCCTACCTGCGCAAGAAGGTGGATGCCGTGCACCCGCCCATGATCCACACCGTGCGCGGGGCCGGGTACGTCATCAAGCCTGCCGAGTAGGCGCACCATGGCCTTGCAACAGGCTGCGCCGCACCGCCGGAGCTGGCTCAAGCCCAATACCTGGCATTTGCGCACCCGCCTCATCCTCCTTGCCATGACTCTGCTGATCGCCATCTGCGGTGCAGTGGGCGTGGTCAGCTATGCCTCAATGGACGCCTTCCTCACCCGGCAGCTCGACGAACAGCTCAGCCAGGCCGCGGACAGGTCGAACGATCCGGGCCGCCCGCCCATGGGCGGCTTCAATGGAAGGGACCCGCTGGACGCCCGTGGCCAGAGCGTGGGAACCCTGAACGCCCGCGTGCTCAACGGGCAGGTCAACAGCGCCGGCTTCCTCGCCTCGGACACCACCCGCTCGCCGCTGTCCGCCGAGGACAAGCAGGCGCTGCTGGACCTTGCCACGGACGCGCAGCCGGTGGACCGCACCCTCTCCAACGGTGATTACCGGTTGATAGCCGTGAAAACGAATTACGGGGATGTGCTGGTGACCGGACTCCCCCTCGCCACCAAGGAGAGCACGCTTACGTCCCTGGTGTGGACTTTTGTGTTCGTCTCCTTGGGCGGCCTGCTGCTCATCGGGCTGGTGGGAACGGTGCTGATTCGCCGCACCATGAAGCCCCTGGAGCAGCTGTCAGAGGTGGCAACCCGCGTTTCACAGCTGCCGTTGGACGCCGGTGAAGTGGCACTTGCGGTGCGGGTGCCGCCGTCGAACTCAAATCCGGGAACGGAAGTGGGCAGCGTAGGCCACGCGCTCAACCTCATGCTGGACAACGTGGCCAACGCGCTGCAGGCGCGGCAGAGGAGCGAAACCAAGGTGCGACAGTTTGTGGCCGACGCCTCGCACGAGCTGCGCACTCCCCTGACCGCCATCCGGGGCTACACGGAGCTGATGCGGATGACGGAGAATTTCACTCCCGACGGCGAAAAATCGTTGGCCCGCGTGCAGAGCCAGTCTGAGCGGATGACCGCCCTGGTGGAAGACCTGCTGCTGCTGGCCCGGCTCGATGAGGGCCAGCCGCTCAAGCTCACCGAGGTGGACCTTACGCAACTGGTGATTGAGGGAGTCAGCGACGAAAAGGTGATGGCGCCGGGCCATAACTGGCGGCTGGAGCTTCCGGACGAGCCCGTCGTGGTCAACGGCGACGCCTCCCAGCTGCGCCAGGTCCTGATGAACCTGCTCTCGAACGCACGCAAGCACACTCCCCCGGGGACCACAGTGGTCACAGGGGTTGGAAAGTCACCTGAAGGGGCGGCGGTAGTAACCGTAACGGACGACGGCGGCGGCATCCCTGCCGAGTTCGTGGACCATGTCTTCTCACGCTTCGCCCGCGCAGACGCGGCACGAAAGGGAGCGGGAGACCAGGCTGGAGCCTCCGTTGCCGAAGGTACCAGCGGTCTGGGCCTCTCCATCGTGGAATCCATTGTTGAGGCGCACGGCGGAAGGGTAACGGTGACGTCACAGCCGGGACGCACACAGTTCGCCCTGCAGCTCCCACTTCCGCAGGTCTCGTAGCAAGGCGACGCGCCGCCGTCGTGATCTCTGTTACCAAAATGTGACTTGTGCTCCGAATTCCTGTACCGTCGTTTAGGTACGGTTCCCGTTCGGGCCGTATATCCGGATGACGCCAAGCTCTGCCACTTCCCGGATTTCTCTTGAACCAAGGCAGAGGCGGGGGACCCACCGTCCCGGGCACTATTGCCCTTGGGGTTAAGCCAACACGTGATTCTTTCCGTGTGGCCGGATGCCCTCATCCGAACCCGACAGCTAACTCCGCAGGTGTGAGAGGCGATTCATCATGTCCAAATTCCTGGTTAAACCGCGCCCGAAATCCGGGCCTGCACCCCACGCCGGACGCGAAGCCGGCAAACTCCCCTTCATCGGCAAGCGCGCGGCTGTACTTGCCGCATCCGCTGCACTCCTCGTAGGAGTGGGAGCGGCCGGACAGGCTACCGAATCCAGCATCCGGGTTGCCGCCACTGAAACCAAGGCCGCTGAAGCGCAGTCCAACCTCAGCATTGAGAAGAGCGAAATCCGGGCCAACCCGGCGCCTGCCCCGGCGGCCGAGGAGATTGCAGTGGCCCCGCAGGCGGCAGAGCCGGCACCGGCGGCAGCGCCTGAACCGGCACCAGTCCCCGTCCCCGAAGCAGCACCGGCCCCGGCTCCCGAGCCCGCCCCGGCGCCTGCCGCCGCTCCTGAGCCGGCACTCGTCGTCGCGGTCAACGACCCCGCCGGCGCCCAGGCTTACGCCGCTGGCCAGCTTGCCAGCTACGGCTGGGCTCCGGACCAGATGCAGTGCCTGCAGACCCTGTGGACCAAGGAGTCCGACTGGACCACCACGGCCACCAACTCAAGCAGCGGCGCCTACGGCATCGTCCAGTCCCTGCCTGCTGAAAAGATGGCGAGCGCCGGCCCGGACTATCTCACCAACTACCGCACGCAGATCAACTGGGGCCTGAATTACATCCAGGAGCGCTACCAGTCACCTTGTGGCGCCCTGAACTTCCACCTGTCCAACAACTGGTACTAAGCACACAAAACCTTTTGGAGCGGCGGGCTGCCCGGCATACTGTCATCCATGAGGTTCACCACCACTATCCAGGGCAGCGGAAACAAGACCGGCATCGAAGTTCCCGAAGAGGTTCTTGCAGCCTTGGATGCGGGCAAGCGGCCGCCTGTGGTGGTGACCATCAACGGCAAGAGCTATCGCAGCAGCATTGCGGTGATGGGCGGGCAGAACCTCATCTCGCTGAGCGCAGCCAACCGGGACTTCGTCGGGGCAGCCGCTGGCGACACCGTGGACGTGGACGTGGAACTGGACACCCAACCCCGGATTGTGGAAGTTCCCGAGGACCTCGCGACAGCGATGGCCGCCGAACCGGCAGCCCAAAAGTTCTACGCGACGCTGAGCTTCAGCGCCCAGCGCCGGTACGTTGAGCCGCTGGGCGATGCCAAGACGCCCGAAACCCGGTCGCGCCGCATTGCCAAGGTAGTGGCGGACCTCAAAGCCGGAAAGAAATAACCGTCCTGCTGTCGTCGTCCTTGCCGGTTTCGACGACGACTGCGCTGTAGTCCTGGATGTGCAGTACGCCGGCGGGCAGCGGGCCGGTGTTCGGCCCCACGGCCACCGTCCGGATGCCAGCGGCCACCCCTGCAGCGATTCCCGCCGGAGCGTCTTCGAACACCACTGCGTCCGCAGGATCCACGCCAAGGTTGGCCGCCGCCTTCAGGTATCCCTCGGGATCCGGCTTGCCGCGCGTCACCAGTTCAGCTGTCACTGCGATGGCAGGCATCGGCAGGCCGGCGGCGTTCATGCGGATGTCGGCCAGGATGCGGTCAGCGGACGTGACCAGGGCGACGGCGTCCGGCGGCAGGGCTGCGAGCAGGCTCGCGGCGCCGGGCAAGGGCACGATGCCTCGAGTCCGGACGCGCTCCATCGCCCCGAGTTCCGCCGTCAGGGCCGTCACGTCGGCACCGGCCGGCGCAAACCGGGTGACTGTATCGAGAGCCTGGACGCCGTGCGAGGTCCGCAGAATTTCCCCGAGGTCCAGTCCGTAGCGCGCCGCGAACTCACCCCACACCTGCTCCACCACTGCAGTGGAATCGACCAGGGTGCCGTCCATGTCAAAGAGGACGGCCCCGCAAGTCAGTGTCCGGATTGCTGCAGGGGTGGAAGCATTCATGGTTTACATTCTGCCCCAGGCTCCGGGGGTCCCAGCTTAGGCCGTGGATCCCGGAGGCCGCCCCTGAGCCGTGCTGGCCCGCTGCGGGTCAGCTTTCGCGGCCCGGGATGTACTGGACCGCCCATCTGTTCCCGTCGGGATCAGCAAAGTACACGAAGTGGCCCCAGGCCTGCACGTCCACGTCGCTGACGTCCACCCCGTTGTTTTTCAGGTACTGGTGCGCGGCGTGGATGTCGCTGACCACCAGCTGGAGATTCGAACCGGTGCCGGGAGGCGCGTCCGTGAGCCCTTCCCCGATGCAGATCGAGCAGGCTGAGCCGCGGGGCGTCAACTGCACAAAGCGGATGGAGTCAGAGGGACGTTCATCGAAGTCCGCGTTGAATCCCACCTTGTTGACGTAGAAATCCTTGGCGCGGTCCACGTCCGACACAGGGACAAACACAAGTTCCAGTTTCCAGTCCATCCGCAAAGGCTAGCGGCGGGACGCGGAATGGAAAAGGCTTGAGCGCTACCCTGCGATGCCGTAAAGCCGGTCGCCGGCGTCCCCGAGGCCGGGAACGATGTACGACTTCTCGTTGAGCTTTTCGTCGATGGAGGCCAGGACGATGGTGACGTTCGCGCCGGACAGTTCTTCCTCCAGCTTGGCCAGGCCTTCCGGGGCGGCCAGGAGGCAGATGCAGGTCACGTCGGAGGCGCCGCGCTTGAAGAGGAACTTGATGGCTTCGCGCAGGGTCCCGCCGGTGGCCAGCATCGGGTCCAGGACGAAGATCTGCCGGTCCGTGAGGTTTTCCGGAAGGCGTTCGGCGTAGGTGATGATGTCCAGGGTCTCCTCGTCCCGGGCCATGCCAAGAAAGCCGACCTCCGCGGTGGGAACGAGTTTGGTCATGCCCTCGAGCATGCCCAGCCCGGCCCGCAGGATGGGGACCACCAGCGGCGTGGGCTTGGTGAACGCGGTACCCACGGTGGTGCTGACCGGAGTTTCGATGGTGACGGGTTCGGTGCGGACCTCGCGGGTGGCCTCATAAGCGAGCAGGGTGACCAGCTCTTCCGTCAACTGCCGGAAGACCGGGGACGGAGTGTTTTTGTCCCGGAGGACGGTGAGCTTATGGGCGACCAGGGGGTGGTCCACAACGAGAGTGCGCATGGGTCAAAACTATCACCCGGTTGTTGGGCACTTGCCTGCCCGTCAACCGCCTGTGCCGGACCGGGAGGAGCCGCCGTCGCTCCTTCCTGAGGTGCCGCCGTCGGACCCTGCCCTAGTGTCCGCGCCCTGCTGGGTCTCGCCGGTATGGTCCTCGCGGATGACGGGATGCTCGAACGTGGGGGCCGGCCCGGCGTGCTCCCGCCTCCGGATGAGATGGAACAGCCGGTGGGCCAGGATCACCATGCACACCCAGGCGAGCCCGAGGAACCACCCGGCCATCACGTCCGTGAGCCAGTGGTGCCCCAGGAAGACGCGGCTCAATCCCATCGCGATGATGAAGATGACGCCGGCGGTGATGGCCGTGATCCTGGCCCAGAGGATCTGGAACTGCAGGCACGTGATGTAGACCAGGACACCAATCACCACGGTGGTATTCAGGGTGTGGCCGCTCGGGAAGGATGGCGTTGACTCGTAGGGCGGGACTGCTTCTGAGTGGTCGGGACGGGTCCTGCCTACCAGCCGCTTGCCGAGCGTGGTGGCGAGGGTGGAAACCAGCGCTGCACCGCCCACCAGGACGATGGGACGCCAGGTCCGGCTCAGGAATGTCAGCCACGCGGTGAGGATACTGGCGAAGATGGGCATTCCGATTCCGCCGCCCACGTTGGTGAACCCCGTGACGAAGGCATCCACGTCCGGACTCCGCAGGGTTTGTGAGTATTCCAGGGCAGGAATATCCAGGTTGGCCAGCCCTTCGTCATCCACCACGTTGGAATATACCTCGGCGCCCAGCAGGGCCAGGGTGAGAACCACGGCCCCGCCGATGATCATGGTCAGCCACAGTGCGGCATATGGCTTGATCCACAGGTCCAAGCGGTCTCGGACGGAGCTCATTATGCCTCCCGGCGGATGTACGTCACGGGCTCAAGGTATCCTTCGAAACTATCATTGAGCCATGGTCTCCGCAGAAAAGGATCAAGATGCGTGGATGGGCCTTGCCCTGGCGGAGGCACGCCGTGCCCTGATGACCGAGGATGTGCCGATCGGCGCCGTGGTCATAGGGCCCGACGGCGGCGTGCTGGGTTCGGGGCGGAACCAGCGCGAGGAACTGGGCGACCCTACCGCCCATGCCGAGGTGGTTGCCATCCGAGAGGCGGCTGCCCGGCTGCGGGAGACGCGGATGGCCGAGGGCGGCAGCGGAGACGGCTGGCGGCTGGCGGACTGCACCTTGGTGGTGACGCTGGAACCATGCGCCATGTGTGCCGGCGCGATAGTCCTGGCGAGGATCCCCCGCGTAATTTTTGGGGCCTGGGACGAGAAGGCCGGCGCCGCGGGTTCGGTGTTCGACGTCCTCCGTGAGCGGCGGCTCAATCACTGGGTTGAGGTTTACGCCGGGGTGCGCGAAGCCGAATGCGGCGCGCTGCTGCGGGACTTTTTTATGGGGCACCGCACGCAGATTTAGGCCTCTGCTGTTTGTCGGGCTGGCTTTCCGCACGCTGTTACTGAGTGCGTGCTGCTCTTGTCTTCCTGTGCGGGCACGGGCATCCCCCTGTTGTCACTCCTGCGCCGGGTCCTCAGAGCTTGCGGGCTTGGATACTGCGTCGAGCACAAGCGCGGCCGTCTGGTCCCACCCCGGCAGTCTGTTCCTTGTTTGCAGGGCTGCCGCCCGCCACGTGTCCCTGGTGCCGCCGTCCTGCAGCCAGTCCCGCAGCACCCCAGCCAGCAAGGCGGGGTTTTCCGGGTCATCACTTCCCGCAAAATGCACTGCCGTTCCGGGCAGCCGTCCGCTGTTGCCTTTGTCCGGTGCTGCAAAGCTCAGGGCCTCCACAGCGCCGGTCCCTGCCCGCACCGCCACCGGAATACCGTGTGCCAGCGCTTCCGTGACCACCATGCCGAAGGCCTCAGCCCTGGAAACCAGAACGCTGAGGTCTGCGCGGTTCCACTCGTCTTCGAGAGCCTGGCCCTTCAGTTCACCCGTTATGCGCACCCGGCCTTCCAGCCCGTGGGCGGCCACAGCTGCGCGCACAAGCCCTGCATATCCGGGGTCCGCCTCGTCTGATCCGACCAGCGATGCAGACCATGCAAGTTCCTGGATGCGGGCCAAAGCTTCGACCACCAGCACCTGCTCCTTGTTCGGCAGGAGCGCGGCCACGGTAAGGATGTGCGGCGGAGCCGAGCCTTGCGCCAGCCGCGCGCTGTCAGTCCCGGGCAGGGCGACGCGAAGCCCCCGCAGCCCGTGCCGTGCTGCCAGGATGTCGGCCGCCCAACTGCTGGTGCAGATCACTCCCGCTGCCGCGTGAAGGGCCCGGGCCTCGCGTTCCAAGGATTCGGCACCCGACTCTTCAGGCACGGGCATGTGGACCAGCACCCACGTTTCCTGCCCCGCCTTTGCCGCAAATTCCAGCTCGTCAGGGACGGCCACGGCGACGAGCCCGTCCACGATCGCCACTGCAGCCTCTGGTCCCGCTTCCGGTCCCCAGGCGCCGATGAGGCTGCCCAGCCGCCGTCGTTCTTTTGCAGTGGACTCCGGCCAGGAACCTTCGACGGGAAGCACTTCCACTTCGGCACCCAAAGCCCGCAATCCCGCCACCAGCTGCGCGTTGTAGGCATTGCCGCCGGAGTTATGGCGGATGTTGGCGGGCACAAGCAGCCGAAGGTGTCGCATGGATCAGGCGGCGGTAAGGTCCAACGAGTATGTTGCCCAGGCGTCGGGGTTCTCCCGCAAGGTGACGTCGATACCGGCCAAGTGGCCGCCGTCGTGGTCATCCTTCACCTTTTCCGCCACGGACCTTGCAATGTACTCCGCCAGCGCCTCGGTGGTGCTGAGCTTGCCTTCGAAATCCGGGTGTTCGTCCAGGTTGCGGTAGTTCAGGCCGGCCAACACCTCCTCGATGATGGTTCCCGCGGCGCCGATGTCCAGGACAATCGCGTTGTCATTGAGGGTCCGACGGCGGAACGCGACCTCCGCGACAAACGTGGCCCCGTGCAGGGCCTGGGCCGGGCCGAAAGCCTCCCGGGGAAGGCTGTGGGCGATCATAAAATGGCGGCGGACGGTCAGGCTGAACATTTGGCTACCTCTGGTCTTCGGGGGCTGCTTTGCGGCTCTGGTTTTGGGGGTTGGATTCCTGGGAGTTTTCGTCCTGGGGATACTCGATGACGTGGCACAGTGCGTCCAGGCTGCCGTCTGCCAGTTCCTGCACCACGTGCGGCAGTGCGGAGAACGGTGAGGTTCCGGTCAGGAACGCATCGAACACCGGATCCGCCAGGAGCGACACGGCCAGGTCCAGGCGGTCGGCGTTGGTCCTGCGATGCCGCCGCGCCCGCGCCACTACCCCTACCTGACTGGCCCTGATGGACAGGCGGCGGGCGTGGAAGTCCTCTCCCAGCGGCAGCGTGACCTCCCGGTTGGCGTACCACGACATCTCAATAACGTCTCCCTCATCGCCGACGAGCTGCAGGCTGCGCTCCAGCCCTTCCTGGGAAGCCGAACAGTGAAACACGATGTCGCAATCGGCGAGGGCGTCATCCGGGTGGCTGAACTCAACACCCACGGTGTCCGCCAGCTGTTTCCGTCCCGGATCCAGGTCGACGAGTTGAAGGCGCTGCAGCGGGAAGGTCCTCAGCAGGGTGGCAACCATGCCGCCAACGAGGCCAGCACCAACAACGGCGACTCGATCACCAAGGCGCGGGCCGGCCTCCCAGAGCGCATTGACCGCTGTTTCCACGGTCCCGGTGAGAACTGCACGCGGGGAAGGTACGTCATCCGGAATTCTGGTCAGCCCAGCCAACTCCACCACGTACCGGTCCTGATGCGGGTTCAGGCAGAACACGCGCTGGCCTAGCCACTCCGCCGGTCCCTGTTCCACAACGCCTACGGAAAGGTAGCCGAACTTCACCGGGCCCGGGAAGTGTCCCTCCTGGTGCGGGGCCCGCATCTCTTCGGCAACCCGGGGCGGAACCGAGCCGTGGTGGACCACCATCTCGGTCCCCTTGCTGATGCCGGAGTACAGGGTGCGAACCAGGGCCTCACCCTTGCCGGGCAGGGGCAGTTCCTCGGGCCGGAGCTCGCCGTGCTCCCGGGCTGTGGTCCAGTAAGCCGTTGCATGAATTGGCGCACGTGAATTAGTCATCTTGCTGATGAATCTAGCGGCCCGAGTGCGCTGGCGAAAGTTGGGGAGCATTCATGCGCGTTGCGGCACTTCATCCGTCCGGCATGCTTGATCCTCACCGGAGGGCCGACCCGCGCGGTACCCACGATCTCCGGGCACACAGGACCCGCACGTGCCTTCTCTGGTCCCGGAGGCACACTCGAGTCCGGCTACGCTCAATCTCCACGGCTTCAATCACCACGGAGCCCTCCTCGCGATGGTTCACGTGACGCCTGTATTTGCCTCACGCACCATCTCCCGGAAGAGGTCTTCCGGTAGCGGGTCCTTGGGCGGGCTGTATCCCGGCAGGAACCCATCGGCAAGGGTGTCTTCCGGAATGTCATCTTGAAAAAGATCAGCGGGGAATGGCGAATCGTCCGGCGGAAGCCATACCTCGGAAAGGTCATCGGGCGGCTCCCATAGTTCCAGGAGATCATCAAAGGCGCGGATGCTCTCCGGCACGGCGGAGTCTGGCCAGTGTGGTGGTTCCCAGTCCTGGTGTTCGCTTTTGTAGTGCCTGCCGCTGGGTGAAGTCCAGCCTGGTGGTTCGGTTTTGGTGGCGGGGGTGGGTTTCCAGCCGCTGCTGTGCCGGAGTTTGTGGTGTTTCGGGCAGGGCTGTCCCAGGTTCGATACCCCCGTGGTGCCGCCCTGATGCCAAGCGAGGATGTGGTCTGCGTCGTTGTCCAGGGAGCTGTTGTTGCAGCCCGGGAACGGGCATTTGCCGTCCCTCAACCTGAGCCAGTTCCGCATCGCCTTGCCCACCCGGTAGCTGGTGCGTCCGATTTCCAGCGGCGCCCCGTCCCTGGGGTCAACCAGCACCCGGTAAAACGAATCAGCACCTTCAGCGAGGAGTTTGCGTGCCATCGAAGCCGGGATCGGCCCGAACCCGTCCAGCACCGCCGGCTCCTCCGTCAGACCCATCAGTGAAAAAACGGGCACGGTCACCAGAACCTGCGCCCGAACCGACGAAGACGGGCCGGGCACTGTTCCCTCCCCGCTTTCGGAACTGTTTCCAGGGTTGATCCCGGCCCCGCTGTTCAGGAGTCCGTCGGAGAAGATGTCAGCGCACAACTCCGGCATGGTGCGGGGCTCGTCCGGGCCCTGCATCCCCCGGGCGATCGCGCTGAGCCGGTTGCGGATCGCCGAGGCCTGGACCGCGGGCAGGTACCCGGCAACCCAGGCCATCCCGTCACTGTCCGGCCAGAACTCCACCCGCCGGTCCGCCACACCCTTGGCATGCCGCTTCTCCAGGCTCTCCGGGTGGTGGCGTTCCCGCCACCCCCGGGCCTTGGCCTTGAACCGGTACGCCGGCATCTCCCCCACCGGGCACCCACGGGCCGCGTCCGGCGCGTCCGGGTCCAGGAAATGCGCCTCCATGATGGCAGCTGCCGCCCGGTCAAGGCTCGCGGTCTGCTCCACCATGGTCCGGGCATGCGCCCAGGACATCGTCCCGGACTGCAGCGCCGCCAAGCACCGCGGCAAAGACGTGGTCAAAGCATGCGATTCAGCCAGCAACGCCCCCGCCGCCCGGTCACCAATCGCCAGCACACACCCCACCTCGGCCACCAGGGACCGGTCCTGCGCAGTAGCCTCCTGCGGCGACGAAGCCGGACCATTCAAAACCGCAGTAGCCGCAGCAAACACCGCCACCGCCTCCGCCTTCACCGCCGCCATTTTCGCTTCCGACCGGGCCACCATGGCAAGAACATCCAACGCACTATCAGCAACCCGCTGCACCGGATCATCATCATTTCCCGCCGCGGCGCCTGGGCCAACTGCAGCATCCGGTCCGCCAGCAGCACCGGCAGTACTTCTGCCAGCCAGCGCAGCCATGAACGCAGCGACAGCAGCCTCAACCGCCTCCTCCGCCTGCACCACCGCCGGGTTCTTTTCCATACCTCCATCATCGTGAGGGGGTCTGACAAAACAGGGCCCCTGGACCAGCCCTTGCAAAATTTCTTCAAACTTTTTTTGAAGGCTCTTTCAACCACATAGCCAGCCACACCAGACATATGTGATGGGTGCGCCGGCGGCACTTCACAGCCGTCAAAATCCAGCAGCAAAGGCAACATGAGCAAGACTGAAGATCGGATAGGGTCCTCTGCCATCCGTCCCGTTTTGGGAATGGGCGTCTCGCTCCGGTACCCTATTGAGGTTGGTGACGTGTCCGAGCGGCCGAAGGTGCAACACTCGAAATGTTGTTTGGTGTAAAAGCCAACGTGGGTTCAAATCCCACCGTCACCGCCAAATAAGAAGGCCCCTGTTCCCTTGTTTACAAGGAAACCGGGGCCTTCTGCCATGTCCCCCAGCAGACATGGACGGCACCTTTGACCCTGATCTGCTTAGACGCGGGCGCCGAGGTCGGTCATTGCGGCGCGGAACCTGTCACCCAGCAGCTCCAGCCGTTCCACCGGCTCATTGCTGAAAACCAGACGGAGGTGGCGGTTCGCGATTTCCCCGCCCCAGCCCGTCATGGCTGTCGCCGCGACGCCGTGCTGCAGCAGGGACCGCGAAACGTCCGCCGGCTCCACGCCGTGCTGCACCGTATCCACGATCTGGGACCAGCCACCGGCCGCCGGGACCATTGCATAGCCCTCAAGGGCAGCAGTGACGGCGTCTCGGCGATGCTGCCATTCAAGGACGCATTCGGCCAGGCCGTCGTCGGCGCCTCAAGCGCTGCGATCAGTCCTGCCTGCGCAATTCCACCCGCAGTGATGCCGTTGTAGATATGCACCACTGAAAGGTCGGGCATGACGGCGGCAGGCGCCACGATCCATCCAAGCCGCCACCCGATCATCCGCTGCTCCACCGACGCAGTTCCCATGATCACTGTCCGCTCCCGCATCCCCGGAAACGACGCCGGGCTGATCACCTTCCGCCCGTCGTACAGGATGCCCTCCATATACGACCAGTACAGCAGCCACAGGTCATTCTCGATGCAGAGGGATGTGACAGCGGACCATTCTTCGTGACTGAGGACGTAGCCGGAAGGGAAAGACGGGTTCTGCAGGAAGACGGCCCGCGTGCGCGGTGAGACGGACCTCCGCAGGGCATCGAGATCCATGCGCCATTCGCCGTCCCGAACCGCCATGGGGACCAGCCGCGGCACGCCACCGGCCACTCGTACACGATTGAGCATGCCTGCATAGGTGGGATCCGTGAGGATGACTTCGTCGCCGGGATCGCTGAGTGCCAGGAGCGCGTCCAGGAGGCAGTCACCGTCGCTCGCTGTGACCACGACCTCCGTTTCGGGATCGTAGTTGATGCCGCTCCGTGCAGCAATCCGGCTTGCGATCGCCTTCTTCGCAGCCAGCTGGCCGGTGAACGGCAGGTACGAATTGGCGGAGTCGAGGCCGACGGCGGCGCGTGACGCCGCGATGGCGGGTGCGGGCGGCCGAAGGTCCGTGTCGAGGTTCTCAAGCCGGAGCATGTCAGGGTTCCGGTCCGCAGCCGCAGCCACGACGTCAATGTTAAATCCCGCCACATGCTCAAGGCGGGCTGGCCTGGTCCTCATGATTTGCTCCGATCACCGCAGAAAAGTCGCCGAGACCTTTGCGTGATGACGCGCATGACGTGCCCACATTTTATCGCCGTGAGGCGGTCCCGGCAGGATGCCGTTGTGCACCCTTCGTCGGCGTGGTACTTTTCGGGTGATCGTGACCTATCGGCAGGAGGTGAGTCCCATGAACGCAGTACCCGCAATGGGCGCTCCCCTGCAGTCCACGATCGCGCGACAGAACTAGTCGCGACCGGGAGCGCCGCGACAGGCAATTCGCGAAAGGCGACTCCCATGAACTCATCATCTTCTTCACCCCTGCACTCCATTTCGACGACGCCCTCCGAGCCGCCGGGCTCCGGCCAGGATCAGCCGCGGGCGGACGCCGCAAAGCAGGCGCACGCCGCGGGCGGACGGGCGCTGGTCCTCGGAGGCGGCGGCTCGACAGGCAATGCCTGGCTGATCGGCGTCGTGGCCGGGCTCTACGACGCCGGGCTGGACGTCACCACAGCCGACCTCACCATCGGAACGTCAGCCGGCTCCACCGCCGCAGCCCAGATAGCCGACGCAACACCAACGGAGCTGCTGGCCGCCATCCTTGCCGCTGCGCCCCAACAGCGGCCCGTTCCAGTTGGATCCGACCGCGGAGGTGTGCGCACCAAGCCGGTGGTGGACCATCTGGAAAGGATCAACAAAATCATCGCCTCCTCCGAGGATGCGGCTGACATGCGCCGAAGAATGGGCGCAGCGGCGCTTGAAATGGAGGCGGCGTCGGACGGTTCCTGGCAAACACAGTGGCGCGCCACCGTCGCTTCGCGGCTGCCCAACCAAGACTGGCCGCAGCGGACAGTGCTCATCACGGCGGTCAATGCCCATACCGGTGAACCGGCGGTATTTGACCGCTGCACCGGAATCGACCTGGCGGACGCAGTAGCCGCCAGCTGCGCAAGCGGACTCCCCTACAGGATCGGGAACAACAAATATATCGACGGCGGCTACCGCTCCAATGCCGAGAATGCGGATCTGGCAGCCGGCTGCGGGAGGGTGCTGGTGCTGTCCCCGTTCGGCGGGAGATCACTGGCGCCGCTGGATTGGGGCGTACAGCTCGCGGCGCAGGTCGGCGAGTTGCGGGCATACGGCAGCAAAGTGGAGACGATTTTCCCGGACAGTAGCTCTGAGCACATGTTTGGCGCCAACGCGATGGATTTTTCGCTGCGTCCGCGCGCCGCCCGGGCAGGCTTCGAGCAGGGCAAAGCCCTTGCAGGCCAGCTCGCGGAGTTCTGGCGCTGACGCTCAATCATTCAATCGGCTCCCCTATGCCACCGGCGCGATGGCATAGGGGATGATCCAGCTTCCCGGCTTGGACAAATAACCGAAAAACCGCCATCGAATTGGGGTTCCCTCACAAATTTTGCGGAATCAAGGCTGGATACCATGATCTGACCGGACAGAGCCGTCCGGCCCGATCTACCCAGAAGGAACCCATGACTGCCGTGACGGTGGACGACATCCTCTCGGATCTCCCCCTGGGGTTCGCAAGCCTGATCCTCCGGCCGGCGAACGGTTCCACGATCGAACGCTTCCTGATCGCGGATGCTGAGGATGAGACGTCCGACGGCGACGGCGCCTTTGTCCTGTTGATCGGCGTCCGCGGGAGGTCGGCTTTGCCCGCGTTGCGGCGGCTCCTGCAGAACCCGCCGCCCGTGGTCGCAGTTAAAGGCAGCCGCGACGAGCTCTCCGAGGCCGAAGAGCTGCTCCGCGGCGCCGGGACCGGCCTGCTCCTCGTGAACCCGGCCGCCGACTGGGACCGCCTGTTGTCCATCGCCAAGGACAGGATCCAACCGCGCAGCTACCAGAGTGAAGTCCTCACCCTACTGGAAGAAGACCTCTTTGCCGTCGCGCAAACCACGGCCCGGCTCACGTCGAGCCATGTGGTGATCGAGGACGCTGCCAACAAGGTCCTGGCCTACTCCACCGTCTCCAACGACATTGACGAGCTTCGGAAAGCCTCCATTCTGGCCCGCCGGGGTCCACGGAAATACGAGCTGCTGTTGAAGGACCTGGGCGCCTACCGCGAACTCCACGGAACACGGCTCCCGGTGCGCGTACCGGCCAGGCCCCAGGACGGGCTGCGGGAACGGGTGGCCATCACCCTCTTCGCCGGGGACCGGATCATGGGCTACATCTGGCTGCAGGAAACCGGCGACGGCTTCGGCCCCGACGTTGACCACGTGCTGAAAGGTTCGGCCGCCCGCACCTCAGCCGAGCTAATCCGTTACCGCAACCAGCAGTCCGTGCACATGCGCGAAGACCGCATTGCCCGGATCCTCTCCGGCCCGGCCGAGGCCGCAGCCAGCGCGCACAGCGAAAAGATTCCCGCAGACCGCCCGGCCGCGCTGATCCTGATCGGAATTTCCGACGTCGAAGCGCAGGCCGACGACGCCGCGCTGAAGCATGGCGAGCTTGCCAACCTGGCTTCCATCCATGCCGCCGCCTACAAAGCCTCGGCAATCGTGGGGCAATTCAAAGGGGACACCGCCGTGATCGTCCCCGGCCTGCAGTCCGCAGCAGCAGAGCCGGGACTCCGTGGACTGGCCGAATCCATCGCCCGGGATGCGCGCAAGCACCTGGGCATTACCCCGTTTGCGGCCGTAGGCCCCGTAGTCCCGGACCTGCTGTCCATCCACTCCATCACCCGCATCACGGAAGCACTCCTGAGCTGCCTGGGCAGGTCGTCGCAAACCTCCGTGGCCACCGTCGACGACTTCGAAGGAGAGATCCTCTTCCGCGAGGCAGTCCAGAATTTCTCATCCTCGACCTTCCGGCACCGCGGCCTCTCGATCCTCCTGCAGGAGGACGCTGAGCTCGCGGAAACCCTGCGGATTTACTTCGAATCTTCCCTTGACGTTGCCGAATGCGCCCAGCGGATGAAGCTGCACAAGAACACGGTCTACTACCGGATCAGCAAGGCATCCAGGGTGACCGGCCTGGAGTTCGGCAACCCCCGCGACTCGCTGGTGGCCTTGCTCCATATCCAGGAACGGGCCGGAACATCCATACAACAATCGGACGGGAAATGACCACAACACTCGAGGCACCACCACTCGGTCCCCTCCTCGACGACCTCGTCGGCAGCCACCGGCCGCAGCGGGAAACCGGGTCCGTGCCGGCGAACATCCCGTTCCTGGCAAAAGTCCCCTTCGACAAGTTCGGGATAGCCGTTGCCACCACGTCAGGCCAGGTCTTCAGTTCCGGTGACGCCGACATCCCCTTCTCCATCCAGAGCATTTCCAAGGTGTTCACGCTGGCCATGGCGCTCAAAGGCGACACCGCGGGAACACTGTGGACCCGCGTCCTCCGTGAACCCTCCGGGACCGCGTTCAACTCGCTGGTCCAGCTGGAGGTGGAACACGGGATCCCGCGGAACCCCTTCATCAACGCCGGCGCCCTGGTGGTCACGGACCACCTCATGGAAGAAACGTCCGACGCCGCCACTCGGGTTTTGCGGTTCCTGACCGAACAAGCGGGCAGCAGCGGGTTGTACGTCGATGAGGCGGCAGCGTCCAGCGAGCTTTCGGGCAGCAGCCGGAACCTGGCCCTGGCACACTTCCTCAAGGATTTTGGCAACCTGAAGCGCCCGGCGGAATCAGTGGTGGAAAACTACGTCCGCCAATGCTCCATCATGATGACTTGCGTTGAACTCGCCAAAGCCGGGCTCTTCCTGGCCCGGGAAGGCCACGGAAGGCTGGGCCCCGTCCTGTCGCCCAGCGCTGCCAAACGCGTCGGTTCAATCATGCTGACGTGCGGCATGTATGACGCCGCCGGAGAGTTCGCGTACCGGGTGGGCCTTCCCGGTAAAAGCGGTGTGGGCGGCGGCATCCTGGTCATTGTGCCCGGTGAGTGCGCCATTTGCGTCTGGAGCCCCCGGCTGGACGCCAAAGGTAATTCCGTTGCAGGAACTGCCGCGCTCGCTGACCTTTCCGACCGCACCGGCTGGTCCGTCTTCTAAAGCTGCCGGATTTCCCGAATCCCCAACTTCCCCCAACCCCAGTTAGATCTTCCCCGGATCGAAAGGATCAACCATGCCCAACAACCCCAATGACGAGGTTGCAGCAGACCAAATTGACGGCGGGCACGCGCACGCGTCCGAGACTTCCCTGCACGCGGAGGACAAGGGCTACCACAAGAACCTCAAGCCCCGGCAGATCCAGATGATCGCGATCGGCGGTGCGATCGGCACCGGCCTGTTCCTGGGCGCCGGCGGCCGGCTCAACGCCGCCGGACCGTCCCTGGTCATCGCCTACGCCGTCTGCGGATTCTTCGCGTTCCTGATCCTCCGCGCCCTGGGCGAACTCGTCCTGCACCGCCCCTCCTCAGGCTCCTTCGTCTCCTACGCCCGCGAATTCTTCGGCGAAAAAGCCGCGTTCGTCTCCGGCTGGTTCTACTGGATCAACTGGGCCACCACCACCATCGTGGACATCACCGCCGCGGCCCTCTACATGCACTTCTTCGGCAACTACATCCCCTGGATGGCCGACGTCCCGCAGTGGGCCTGGGCCCTGACCGCCCTCGTCGTCGTCCTCGCCCTGAACCTCGTCTCCGTAAAGGTCTTCGGCGAAATGGAATTCTGGTTCGCCCTGATCAAGGTCGCCGCCCTGGTCATCTTCCTCATCGCCGGCACCTACTTCGTCATCTTCGGCACCCCCGTGGACGGCCAACCAGTCGGTATCAGCCTCCTGACCGACAACGGCGGGATCTTCCCCAACGGCCTGCTGCCCATGATCATCCTCATGCAGGGCGTCCTGTTCGCCTACGCCTCCATCGAACTCGTCGGCACCGCCGCCGGCGAGACCGAAAACCCCGAGAAGATCATGCCCAAGGCCATCAACTCCGTGGTCTTCCGCATCGCCGTGTTCTACGTCGGCTCCGTCATCCTCCTGGCCCTGCTCCTGCCCTACACCTCCTACGTCAAAGGCGTCAGCCCCTTCGTGACGTTCTTCGGCTCCATCGGCATCCAGGGCGTGGACGTCATCATGAACCTCGTGGTCCTCACCGCCGCCCTGTCCTCGCTGAACGCAGGGCTCTACTCCACCGGCCGGATCCTGCGCTCCATGTCCGTCAACGGCTCCGCCCCCAAGTTCGCCTCCCGCATGAACAAAGCCGGCGTCCCCTACGGCGGGATCGCCATCACCGCCGGCGTGTCCCTCCTGGGCGTCCCGCTGAACTACCTCGTCCCGGCCGAGGCCTTCGAAATCGTCCTCAACGTCGCCTCCGTCGGCATCATCATGACCTGGGCCACCATCGTCCTGTGCCAAATCCAGCTCAAACGCTGGGCCGACAAAGGCTGGCTCGCCCGCCCGTCCTTCCGGATGTTCGGCGCCCCCTACACCGGCTACCTCTCCCTCCTCTTCCTGGCGGGCGTGCTGATCATGGTGTTCATTGAATCCCCGCTCACCATGCTCGTCACCGCCATCGCCTCGGTCCTCATGGTCATCGGCTGGTTCGCCTGCCGCAAACGCATCCACGAAATCGCCGAAACCCGCGAAGGCCACACCGGCAAGGCCCCGGTCATCGCCAACCGGACACCCATCAGGTAATCCCGATAACAACCGCCACGCACGCCCGAACAACAAAGAAAGACCATGACAACGGAACCCGCAGCAACCCTGACCGCATCACACACCCGACCCGCCGCCGTCGAACTTTCCCAGCAGGACAACCCGCAGGCGAACCATACGCAGAAGCCCCAACCAGCAACCAGGTCCGCGGGGCACGTCATTGTTGACTCGCTGGCGGCCCATGGCGTGGAACGCACGTATGTGGTGCCGGGCGAGAGCTTCCTGGACGTGCTGGATGGCCTGCACGCCTCTGATATCGAAACCATTGTCTGCAGGCATGAGGGCGGTGCCGCCTACATGGCCGAAGCCGACGGCAAGATGAACCAGCGCCCCGGAGTGGCCATGGTGACCCGCGGCCCCGGTGCCGCCAACGCCCACGTGGGCCTGCACACGGCATGGCAGGACTCCACTCCCATGCTGCTGTTTGTGGGCCTGATCCCCTTCGCCCACCGGGACCGCGAGGCATTCCAGGAGTTCGACATCAAAGCCTGGTTCGACACCGGCGCCAAGCGCGTGATGGTCCTGGACCATGCGGAGCGGGCGTCCGAAATTGTGGCCGAGGCGGTATTTGCCGCCATGAGCGGACGGCCCGGCCCGGTGGTAGTGGGCCTGCCGGAGGACATCATCCGCCAGCAGATCGACCCCGCGCTGCATCCCGCCATTCCTGTGGCAGCCGGCGGCATGAGCAGCACGGACGCAGCCGCACTCCAGGCGGCACTGGCAGAATCCAGCAAGCCGCTGTTCGTCACCGGGGGCAATGACTGGACCCAGGCAGCAGCGGACCAGCTCACCGGCTGGCTGGAACGCCACCAGATACCGGCAGCAGCTGAATGGCGGACGCAGGGAACGGTGTCCTTCGATTCACCGTCCTACGTGGGCCCCATTGGCTACGGCCGGCCCCGGCCCACCTACGACCTGCTTGAAGAAACCGACCTGCTGGTATTCGTGGGAACAGTCCCGGGGGACGTCATCACAGACGGCTTCGTTTGCCGGCAGGACTGGAACAAAAAGAACTTCCTGGTCACCGTGGACCCCTCGCTTCGCGGCCGGTCGGGTCCGGTGTCGCGGCAGATCCTGGCCAAGCCCGAGGCCTTTGTGCGGGACCTGGCCGGCATTGACCTGCCAGTGAAGGAAGAGTGGAAGGCGTGGACGGCGCGGATGCGGGGTGAGCAGGAGGAGTTCGCCGCGCTGCCCCCGGCGGCTCCGGCAGCGGGGCAGGCCAGGATGGATACCCTGATGGCGAACCTCGTACCGAGGCTGCCGGAGGATGCCATGGTGACCTTCGGTGCAGGCGAACACACCAACTGGGCCCACCGCTACTTCCCCACCCGCCGCTACGCTTCCATGATCAGCGCCCGCAACGGCTCCATGGGGTACTCGGTGCCGTCGGCCATCGCGGCTTCCCTGGCCGATCCCGCACGCCGGGTGGTCACCATCGCCGGCGACGGGGAGTTCCTGATGAACGGGCAGGAGCTGGCCACCGCTGCCCAGTACGGCGCCACTCCCCTGGTGGTGGTGATGGACAACCAGGAATACGGCACCATCCGAACCCACCAGGAGCGGCACTATCCGTCGCGCGTCTCCGGCACCCAGCTGAAGAATCCCGACTTCGGCCTGATGGCCAGGGCCTTCGGCGGTTTTGGCATCACTGTCACTGAGGACACTGAGATTCCGGCCGCACTTGATGCCGCGTTCGCCGCCATCGACCAGGATGGCGTCTTCGCCCTGATCCACCTCATCGTCGAACAACGGGTGAAGGCCTACTAAGGGTATAGGGGCGCGCCGCAGCCGCGCGGGCTCAGCAGGGCAATAACAGACAGCAGCGGACGACGGCGGGACGTCCCGCCGTCGTCCGCTGTAGTTGGGTGGGGACTGACTACGCCGGCACGCTCTCCGTAACCTTCTTGGGCGTGACGGCAGGGACGCCGTCGCCATCCTGCCCGTACAGCCAGTCGTTGTACTGGAAGTTGTTGTCCTTACGGCTCTTGAACAGGAGGTTCCGCAGCGTCCGGGCCAGGCCCGAAACGTGCCAGGATTCACCCCAGACACGTGCGGTGCGCTGGACACGCGCCGTCCGGCCGGCGCGGACGCTGTTGAACTCGCTGATGGCCTCATCCCATGCCTCGGGATTAATTCCCTCGGCGGTAAACACAGTACCGGTCGAAGAGTCCTGCAGTGCGGCGGCGTCCTCAAGTGCCTGGCATGCGCCCTGGGCGAGGTACTGCAGCATGGGATGTGCGGCGTCGCCCATCAGCACCATCCTGCCGGCGACCCAGTTCTCGATGGGGTCGCGGTCGTACATGGGCCAGCGGATACCGGTGGCGAGGTTCTTGAGCGCTTCCTGAACCGCGGGGACACAGTCCTTGTAGGCGGCCTGGAGCTCGTCCACTCCCCCGTACTGCTCCTCGCCGCGCTCAAAGGAGGCGGACTTGAAGACGGCCACGGTGTTGAGCAGTTCCCCCTTGCGCAGCGGGTACTGGACCAGGTGGCAGTCCGGGCCCAGGTAGACAATGACGTCCTCGAGGTCCGCCTTAGGGGTGTTTTCAGTGATGGGGACGGTGCCGCGGTAGGCCACGTAGGCGGAGGAAACGGGCTCGTCCTTGGCCACGAGCGGGCGGAGCGTGGACTTGAGTCCGTCGGCACCGATCACCACGTCGGCCTCGTAGTCCACGCCGGCGGCGGTGTGCGCCACCCCGCGGCCGTTGACGGTTTCCACGCTCTCGACCATCACGTCGTTGACGAGTTTGACGCCGGCGGCTTCGCAGCCTTCCAACAGGACCCGGTGCAGGTCGCTGCGGTGGATCACAACGTAGGGCGCGCCGTACCGCTCAGCGAACTCCCCGCCAAGCGTCTGGCGGGTGAGCTCCTCGCCGGTGACGGCGTCGCGGAACACCAGGTGCTTGGGCTGCACCCCGATCTCCAGCGCCTTTTCCAGCAGGCCCCAGCGCTTCAGCACGCGGGAGGCATTGGGGGCCATCTGCAGTCCGGCACCCACCTCGCCGAATTCCGGCGCCCGCTCCACTAGCGTCACGTTGGCGCCGTTTTCCCGCAGTGCGAGGGCTCCGGCCAGTCCGGCCATGCCCCCTCCGATCACCAGGACATCGGTGGACGTGGCGTGCTCAGACATTGTGTGCTCCTGTGGTTGTTGGTGTTGGGGAAGTGGTTTTGGCTTTGAGGTGAAGGCCGACGGCGGCCAGCAGCACCGCGGCGATGGCGGCGGCCCCGGCGAAGGCCAGGAAATTGGAGCTGACTCCCAGCCCAGCGGCCAGTAGCAGGCCTCCGGCCTGGGGTGCCATGACGGCGCCGATCCGTCCCGTGCCCAGTGCCCAGCCCAGCGCTGTGCCGCGCAGGTGCGCGGGATAGTGGTTGGCGACGGCGGCGATGATGAGGCACTGCGTTCCGTGGGTTCCGACGCCGGCGAGCACCAGCATGAGGTACACCACCGTCACGGCCGGTCCGGTCACGAGGACGACGAGTGCACCAGCGGCGACGGCGGCCGCGGCGATGGCGGTGGGTACGGGCCCAAAGCGGGTGCCGGCCCATGCCGTGATGACCGAACCTGCCACCGCGCCCAGGTTCAGTGCCAGCGCGAAGGTCAGTGCGGAGCCGAGGTTGTAGCCGGCCAACTGCATCAGGTTGGGCAGCCAGGTGCCCAGGCCATACCAGGCGAACAGCGTGGCGATGGTGGCAACTGCGAAGAGCATACTGATGCCGAGGTAGGGGGCGCGGAGCAGCGAGGAGAAGCCGGCACGGGCCCTGGGTTCAGCGGCAGCGGGCTGATCCCGGGCGTCCTGTTCCGGCTTCCGGGCGTCCTGTTCCGAAGCCAGCGTCTCCGGCAGGAATTTCAGCCCGAGCGGCACCACAACCACCAGTGCCAGCACGGCCACCAGGAACATTGCCTGCCAGCCGAAGGCCGGGATCAGCTGGATACCCACGAGGGCAGCGATGGAGCCGCCGATCGGAACACCGGACATCATCAAGGTGGCAATGGTGGACCGCCACTTCGTGGGAACCAGTTCAGCCACCAGGGCGTTCGCGGAGGGAACCAGGCCGCCGAGCCCGATTCCTGCCAGGAGCCGAAGAACGCCGAAAATGGCGGCGCTGGGGGCGAAGGCGCACAGGACAGTGAAGACGGAGAAGACGACGGCACAACCGAGGATGGTGCGGCGACGGCCCCACGAATCGGCCATGCGGCCGGCGAAGATGGCGCCGATCATCATGCCCAGGAACGCCATCGACCCAATGGTTCCGGCAGTGGCCTTGGTCAGCCCCCAACCGGTATCTGAAATCAGGGAGGACTGGACCGTGCCGTAGACGATGAGGTCATAGCCGTCGAAGACGACCAGCAGACAGCAGACCAGGACCGCCAGGGCGGAGGCCTTGGGGAACCGGCCTTGCCTGTCGCCAGACGGGGTGCCAGGTGCTCCGGGTGAAGACCGTTGCGTCGCTGCAGCGGGAAGTGTGTGATTCATCCCACCACTGTCATGGCCGCCCAAGGTGAACCACAATACAATTCTGATGTGCAGAAAAAGTCCAGTCCCACCCCTGCTACGAGTCCGCGGCGGAAGCCTGCGGAGAAAAAGCCCGTACAGAAGCGGCCCACGTACTCCATCGAGGCGGTGGACAACGCGCTGCAACTCCTCCAGCTGCTGCGCGACGGCGGGACGCTGCGGCTGAAGGACGCGGCGGAGGAACTGGGGGTTGCGCCTTCCACCGCCCACCGGCTCCTGGCGATGCTGGTCTACCGGGGTTTTGCAGTCCAGGATGAAACCCGGCGCTACGTCCCCGGCCCCGCCATGGGCGTGGGTCCGGCCGGATTGAGCTGGACCCGGCTGCTGCGTTCGCTGGCCCAGCCCCACATGGAACTGCTCTCGGCGCAGCTCAACGAAACCGTCAACCTCATGGTGCGCGTGGGCACCAAAGTGCGTTTCCTCGCCACGGTGGAAGGAAACAACGTGCTGCGGGTAGGCGACCGGCAGGGGACGGTGCTGCCAGCCAGCAGGACCTCCGGCGGCAAGGCGATCCTCGCCGAGCTGGATCCGTCCATGATCCAGCAACTCTTTCGCAGCAACAATGCCGAGATCAGCGGCGACACCATTGCCGAGGAGGACTATCCGGCCTTCCTGCGCGAGCTTGATTCCGTCCGCAGCAACGGCTTCGCCGCCAATTTTGAAGGCACCGAGGACGGCGTGAGCGCCCTCGGCATCGCGCTGCACAACCGGCACGGCAACGTGGTGGGGGCGATCAGCGTCGCCACTCCTGCCACACGGTTCCGCACAGTGTTCGACGGCGGCCTGGTGGCCGCCCTGCACGAGACCTGCCGGCAGCTGGAGATCGACATCGCCGCAAACCCGGCCGAGCCGGACTGATTACTTTCAGCCCCGCTAATTCTGTAGAGCAGAATATGCTCGCGATCACATGCAGTCCCTCCATAGGGTCGAACTACGCCAAAACTGTTCGGACCTATCCAGGAGGCCTTTCGTGTCCATCAGCGCCGAGAACGCGACCCATGAGTCTGTGGCCGCGAGCCATGCCGTGCCGGAGCCCACACCGGAGGAGGCTGTACAGCTGGAGCAGCTGTACAAGGATTTCGGCAAGGAGAACCTGGTTCCGTTGTGGACAGAAATCGGTGATTTGATGCCGATGGTCCCAAGCCCGAAGGCCGTGCCGCATGTGTGGCGGTGGAATGACCTGTACCCGTTGGCTGCCCGTGCCGGGGACCTGGTGCCGGTGGGCCGCGGCGGGGAACGCCGGGCCATCGCCCTGGCGAACCCCGGCCTGGCCGGCACCCCGTACGCCACCCCGACATTGTGGGCCGCGATCCAGTACCTGGGCGGCCGGGAAACCGCCCCCGAGCACCGGCACTCACAGAACGCGTTCCGGTTCGTCGTCGAAGGCGAGGGTGTGTGGACCGTGGTGAACGGGGACCCCGTGCGGATGTCCCGCGGGGATTTCCTGCTGACCCCGGGCTGGAACTTCCACGGCCACCACAACGACACCGATGAGCCGATGGCCTGGATCGACGGGCTGGACATCCCGTTCGTCCACTACGCCGACGCCGGGTTCTTCGAGTTCGGCACCGAACGCGTCACCGACGAAGCGACCCCGGACATCTCCCGCTCTGAACGGCTCTGGGCCCACCCCGGCCTGCGCCCGCTTTCGGGCCTGGATGACACCAGCAGCTCCCCCATCGCCGCGTACCGGTGGAAGCACACCGACGCCGCCCTGACCGAGCAGCTGCTGCTGGAGGACGAGGGCCACCCCGCCACCGTCTCCCAGGGCCACGCCGCTGTCCGGTTCACCAACCCGACCACCGGCGGGGACGTGATGCCCACCATCCGGGCAGAGTTCCACCGCCTCCGCCCCGGCGCCACCACGGACACCGTCCACGAGGTGGGCTCCAGCGTCTGGCAGGTCTTCGAAGGCACCGGCACCGTGGTCCTGAACGGCGAAACCAAGCACCTGGCCAAGGGCGACCTCTTCGTCGTCCCCTCCTGGGCAGGATGGTCCCTTCACGCCGACACCGGGTTCGACCTCTTCCGTTTCAGTGACGCGCCGATCTTCGAACGCCTCAACTTCAACCGCACCTACACCGAAGGACGCACCAAGTAATGAAACTGCTCACCCTCCGCCTGAACGACAGCACCGGCAACGGCAACGGCAAGAGCACCGTGGCGGTCCGTCAGGACGGGGACACGCTCACCGAGATCCCCGGGTTCGCCGACGTCGGGGCCCTGCTGCAGGACCCCGCCTGGGAAACCACCGCGAAAGCAGCCAGCGGCGCAACGCACGCCGTGGACGGCGCGGACCTTGCCGCCGTCGTCCCCGCCCCGGGCAAGATCATCTGCGTGGGCCACAACTACCGCAACCACATCAAGGAAATGGGCCGGGAAGTCCCCGGATACCCCACCCTGTTCGCCAAGTACGCCGAATCACTGATCGGCCCGAACGATGACCTGGCCCTGCCGCAGGAATCAGACACCGTGGACTGGGAAGCCGAACTCGCCGTCGTGATCGGCAAGCAGGGCCGCCGTATCAGTGAAACAGACGCGCCCGCGCACATCGCCGGGTACGCCGTCCTGAACGACGTATCCATGCGGGACTACCAGTTCCGCACCATCCAGTGGCTGCAGGGCAAAACCTGGGAAAAGTCCACGCCGTTCGGACCGGCCCTGGTCACCCGGGACGAATTCACCCCCGGCCCGCTGATGACCTCCGCGGTCGACGGGGACGTCCAGCAGTCCACCCCCACCTCGGACCTGGTGTTCACCCCGGAGTTCCTGGTCTCCTACATCTCCACCATCATCACGCTGAACCCCGGCGACGTGATCGCCACCGGCACCCCCGGCGGCGTGGGCCACGCCCAGGACCCTAAACGCTACCTGCAGGACGGCCAGGTCCTGGTCACCACCATCGAGGGACTCGGACAGCTGAAGAACCGCGTCACCAAGGAAGCCTGATGGCCGCCCGCACCGACCAGACCACCGACCCGGCGCTCCTGCAGTCCCTGCTGCAGGCGCGCCGGGGCACCGCGTTCTTCGCCCGCAAACTCAACGAACTCCCCGATGCGGAGCTCGACAGCAATTCCCTGCTGCCCGGCTGGACCCGCCGGCACGTAGTGGCACACGCGGGCTACAACGCACGCGCCATCGCCCGCCTGATCGAATGGGCCGCCACCGGCATAGAAACCCCCATGTATACCTCCCCCGAGGCGCGGACCCACGAGATCGAATTCGGCGCCACCCTCTCCCCCATCGCCCTGCGGCACCTCTTCGACCACTCCGCCGTGCACCTGAACGTCGAATGGCGCGACCTGCCCGCCGACGCCTGGCACCACAAAATCAAAACCGCCCAAGGCCGCGTTGTCCCGGCCGAAGAAACCGTGTGGATGCGCACGCGGGAAGTCTGGATGCACGCCGTCGACCTCGACAACGGCGCCACCTTCAGTGACATCCCCACACCCGTCCTGGAACGCCTCCTCACCGACATCACCGGCGCCTGGCACACCCGCGGCACCGACACCGGGCTGCTCGTTAAGGTAGACGGACCGGAGCTCACGTTCGGCGACACCACCGCCACCAACCCGACGATCATCACCGGCCCCCTGCCCGCCGTCGTCCAATGGGCAGCAGGCCGCGGCACCCACGGAGTCACGGCTACCGGACCCGGCGCAGCAGAAAGCACCGAAGAACAGAACCAGGTCCCGGCTCCGCCGAAGTGGATCTAGTCCACCAGGGTGGACAGCAGCAGGCGAACCACAAGAAGGCCCCTCACTGAGGGGCCTTCTTTGTTAATGCATCGTCTCCTGCGGTTGCAGAAACGGGTTTGTCAGCGTTCGTCCACAAGATCTACCGCGACGCCGCCCACCCCTCCCGGCTCGTCCTCCCGTTCACCACCCGCGCGGTGCAAGGGCAGGCGGGCTAAGCAGCAGCCAACCAGACAGGACACAACAATGGCGGCCAGCGAATCTCGCTGGCCGCCATTGTTGTGTTGTTGGCCGCCAAAGGTTCCGCCTAGAGCCGGGTGTCGAACGAACCGCAGAACACGTTGTCGTTGAACGTGCCCTGGAACTCAGACTTGCCCTGGATCTTGGCAACGGTGGCCCGGATGGCTTCCCGGGACCCGGCGTGCGCGTGGATCGCCGTCTTGACCATGGGCACATCAATCAGGTGGTTGGGCTGGTTGAGCGAAACAAACACCGTAGGCACTTCGGTGACGTACCACGGGATCTCCGCGGCCATGGGCGAGGACCACTTGATCCGGATAGCTGCCTCCTGGGCAAAGCCTTTTACGTTGGCGAACACAAACGCGGCGTCGTACTTCGCTGCGTAGTCGCCGGTGGCTTCCTCCGACAGGACCCGCATGAAGTTCATGCCGGTCTCGCCCGCCGCTTCGCGCTGCTCCGCCGTCTTGAAAACGTGTACTTCAAAGCCGGCGGCTTCGAGCTCTTCCTTGACAGTCTCCAGGTAGGCCAGCGGGTCGGCACGGGTGAAATCTGAACCGCCGGAAATCCCGTACAGGCGGATCCGGGGATGCATCTGTGGAGTGATGGGGAGGTTGTTCGCAGTGTCCTTGACCAAGGTGACGGTCTTGTCCGCGATCTGCGCCGCAATAGCCCGGTGCGCTTCGCTGCCGATCACGGCAAGCGCCTCAGCAGGCGGAACCAGCTGGTCCGCGGACTTGCGGTGCAGCCCCAGGGCAGCCTTCAGCCCGAGGATCCTGCGCAGTGCGTCGTGCAGGCGCTGTTCGGTGATGACGCCGGACTTGTAGCCGTCCAGCATGTACCCGAAGTCCTCCCCGGGGTTGCGGAAGAACAGGAACATGTCACAGCCGGCCGCGATGGTGGCCGGCACCAGGTCCTTGCGCTTTCTGGCCTGGGCGAGGCCAACCATCTGCGACGCGTCGGTGAGCACGAGCCCGTTGAAGCCGAGTTCGCCGCGAAGCAGTTCCTGGAGCAGTTCGGGCGCCAGCGTCGCGGGAAGGATCTCCCTGTCCGCCAGGCCGGGCCGGAAGTGCCGGGACAGGTCAGGCGCCCCGATGTGCCCCACCATAATGGACTGCACGCCGTGGCCGATCATCTCGCGGTACACGTGCCCGTAGGTCCGGTTCCATTCCTCATAGGTGAAGGTGTTGTAGGAAGTGACCACGTGCTGGTCACGCTCGTCCACGCCGTCGCCGGGGAAGTGCTTCATGGCGCATACCGTGGGTGATTCGCTGATGCCGTCGAAGTATTCCTTGGCCCGCTCCACCACAATTTCCGGGGTGTTGCCGAAGGCGCGGGTGGAGATGACCGTGTTCCGCCAGTTGTAGTGGATGTCCACGATCGGGGCGAAGGCCCAGTTGCAGCCCAGCGCGGCGGTTTCCACCCCGGCTACCTGCCCCATCTGCCGGGCGATGGCCTTGTCCGGGTGCGAGCCGGCCTGCAGGTGTGTGGACACAAACGTTCCATCGTCGCAGCTTCCGGCTCCCCCCATTTCCGGGTTGGAAGCCACCAGCAGCGGGATCCGGGTCTTGGACTGCGCGTAGCGGATATGCTCCTGCACCGCGGCCGAGGGCCCGGGCCGGTACCGCATGCCGCCCACGTGGAAGTCCTCCAGCACAGCATCGAGGTACTCCGGGGAGTAGTCGTTGTTGTGGTTGATGAACAGCTGGCCGATCTTTTCCTCGAGGGTCATGCCGGCGATGGTGGATTCCACCCAGGTGACAGCGTCGCCGTCGAGATTGAACGGCGCGGCCTGAAGGTCGACGTCGAACTGCCGCGGCCGGGTGCTGGCGGCACCGGCAGTGCCGGAAACGTCAGCAGGACCCCCGACGGCGGCAATCCCGGCGAGTGCCTCCCGGACCACCTGCCTGACCGGGGCAGAAATGTCGACGATAACGCCGGTTTCACTTGCGTCCAGCGGTTCCAGCGTGGCGAGCTGGGATTCGAGGAGGGCAGGCGGCATGAAGTGGCCGGTGCGCCCTTCAGTACGCGCCCGCAGGACCTCTCTGGTGCCGTGCAGGTGCAGGAAGATGGTGTCCGGGGCCTGGGCGCGGATGGCGTCGCGGTAGCTGCGGCGCAGGGCTGAGCAGGCGAGGACTATGCCGCCGTCGCCCGCGTTGGCCAGCTGGGCGCCGACTGTGGCGAGCCAGGGCCAGCGGTCTTCATCCGTCAGGGGTGTGCCCGCCGCCATTTTGGCGACGTTTTCTACCGGGTGGAGGGAGTCGCCGTCGAGGAACGGGACGCCGAGCTCCCGTGCCACGAGGTCGCCGATGGTGGTCTTGCCGCAGCCGGACACTCCCATCACGACGATGCGGAGTTTGCCGGTTGCTGCTGTCTTGGAAGTGCTCACCAGTCGTGGACCGTTCCGTCGATGAGGCGGTTGTAGGGCAGGTAGGCCTGCTGGTACGGGTAGGCCGCTGCGGCTTCTTCGTTGAATTCGACGCCGATGCCGGGCTTGTCGCCCGGGTGCAGGTAGCCGTCCACGAAGGTCATGGACTGGTGGAAGACCTCGTTGGTCTTGTCCGAGTGCTGCATGTATTCCTGGATGCCGTAGTTGTGGATGGCCAGGCCCACGTGCAGCTGCGCGGCGAAACCCACCGGGGAAATATCCGTGGGGCCGTGGAAGCCGGACTTGATCTGGTACTGCGCCGCGAAGTCCATGACCTTCTTCAACGGGCTGATCCCGCCGAAGTGCGTGGAGGCTGCCCGGACGTAGTCGATCAGCTGTTCCTTGATCAGGGTCTGGTAGTCATACACGGTGTTGAAGATCTCACCGATGGCCAGCGGGGTGGTGGTGTGCTGGCGGACCAGGCGCAGGCCCTCCTGGTTTTCGGCCGGGGTGCAGTCCTCCAGCCAGAACAGGTCATACGGTTCCAAGGCTTTGCCCAGCTTCGCGGCCTGGATGGGCGTCATCCGGTGGTGCCCGTCGTGCAGCAAAGGGATTTCGGGGCCGAACTCGTTCCGGACCGCCTCAAACACCGTCGGCAAGTGACGCAGGTAGGCCCGGGTGTCCCAGTCCTCCTCCACCGGGAACGCGCCCCGCCCGGCGGGCTCGTAGTCATACCGCTCCCCCGAGGCCTGCGCCTGCGCGGCCACCCCGTACACGGCCTTGATGCCGGGGACGGCGGTCTGGATCCGGATCGACTTGTACCCGAGCTCCAGGTGCTCCCGGACCGAATCAAACAACGATGGCAGGTCCGCGCCCGAAGCGTGGCCGTACGCGCGCAACCCGTTCCGGGACGCCCCGCCCAACAGCTGGTACACCGGCATGCCCGCCATCTTGCCCTTGATATCCCACAACGCCATGTCCACCGCGGCGATCGCGGCCATCGTCACCGGGCCACGCCGCCAGTACGAGGACCGGTACAGGAACTGCCACGTGTCCTCAATCCGGTGCGGATCCTTCCCGATCAGCAACTGCGCCACGTGCTCCTTCAAATACGCGGCCACAGCCAGTTCACGCCCGTTCAACGTGGCATCACCAATACCGGTCACACCATCCTCGGTAGTGATCCGGAGCGTCACGAAATTCCGGGAGGGACTGGTGACAAAAACGTCTGCTGCGACAATCTTCATGAAATTCAGCTGTTCCTTTCAGGAACCAAGTGGGCGGGTCCGGCCGTGGCGGCGGCGGTGGTTGAGTCTTTGGCGAAGGTACCGCTTTGGCGGGCGACGAGGGCGACGATCTGGGGATCTTCCCCAAGCCCCTCGCTGACAAGATTGAGGAGTGCGGCAATCCTTTCGGCTCCTTGTGCCCGATTCGCAGCGGCGATTGAATCGGACCTCGGATCCTTAAGTTCTTTCTGTTCGGCCACGTAGTCGATCCACGCGGCAAGCATCAGGGAACTGCCGGCACCAGACCGGCCCTCTGACCTTTCAGCTGCGAGGACCGGCACGGCCCTCATCCGGAGCTTCGTGGAACCATCCGCGGCGATCTGGGACAGATTGTGGGCGATCCGTCCGTTGGCAAAACGGGCGCGGAGTGCTTCCAGGTATTCGGGGATGCGCAGGTCCTGTCCGTGCAGGTGCTCCGCGGCTTCGCCCCAGAAGGCCTCCACAGCATTCCTGCAGGACGGATCCTCCAACGCCTGCGCCACGGTGGTGTGTCCCCGCAACTGGCCCGCGTAGGCGAGAAGCGAATGGGCGCCGTTGAGCAACCACAGCTTGCGGTTCTCATACGGTTCGAGGTCGTCCACCACCACGGCGCCGGCGTCCTCCCAGCGGGGCCTGCCCTTCGGGAAATTCCCACTGATGACCCAGTCACGGAGGGGTTCTGCCACCACGGGCGAGCTGTCACGGTATCCGCAGGACTCCTCCACCTCGGCGATGTCGGCTTCGGTGGTCCGCGGGGTGATCCGGTCCACGGACGTGCTGACGAAGCTGACGTTCTTCTCGATCCATCGTGCAAGCCCCGCGTCCCAAGCTTCCGCCAGTCCTGTGATGGCGCGCCGGGCAACCTCTCCATTACCGGACAGGTTGTCGCAACTAACGACGGCGATCGGTCCGGCAGCGGAGTCCCTGCGGGCGGCGAGGGCGGAAACGAGCCGGCCCAGCGGCGTCGTCAGCGTTCCGCCGGCACCGGCTGCGCTTGCCAGGACCGCAAGGTCGCCGGCAAAGCCTGATGCGTCAAAGGAACCGGTGGAGTCCAGCCCGTAGGCCGCTTCCGTGATGGTCAGGGTGACCATCACGGTTTCCGGGGCTGAAACAAGTTCCTGCAGGCGCCGGACGTCGGCGCCGTCAACCGCTTCGACAATGCTTCCAATGACTTCGAAGGCGTCCCCGTCGCCGGAGCGCTCAATGAGAGTGAACAGACCGTCCTGGGCGGCCAGCGCCAGGGCTGCATCCGGCCGCCTCCCCGTGAAAGCGGCGATTCCCCACTCCCCGCCGTCACCGGCGTGTTGTGTATACCAGGCTTCGTGTGACCGGTGGAATGCTCCAAGTCCAAGGTGGACGATCCGAACCGGAGCCTTTGGCAGGCCGACCTGGGCCCGGTTCAGCCCGGGTACCTTGTTGGCGCTCACAGCTTAAAGACCCTTCTCGGGGAAGAATCCACTATGTCCACGATCAGTTCGTGCGCCCGTTCTTCGCTGATCCGGTGTTCTGCTACCAGTCGTGCCAGGAAGGCTGACTCGATCCGGCGCGACGTATCGTGCCGTGCGGGGATGGAGCAGAACGCCCGGGTGTCATCGATGAATCCCGAGGACCGTGAGAAGCCGGCCGTTTCCGTGACTGCGGAACGGAAACGGAGCATCGCGTCCGGCGCATCCAGGAACCACCAGGGGGCGCCGATGTAGACCGACGGGTAGAAGCCGGCCAAGGGCGCCAGTTCGCGCGAGAATACCGTTTCGTCCAGCGTGAACAGCACCAGGTGGAAATCCTTGGCCGTGCCGAAGTCCTGCAGCAGCGGCCGGATGGCCTCCGTGTAGTTCACGGCGAAGGGGATGTCGTGGCCGGTATCCGCCCCAAAAGCCTCGAAAGTGGGACGGTGATGGTTTCGGTACGAACCGGGGTGGATCGTCATGACCAACCCGTCCTCCACTGACATCCGGGCCATCTGGTACATCATGTGGGCTTCGAAGGCTTCACGGTCCGCCGGAGTGGCTTTGCCCGCGCGGGCGCGGTCGAAGAGCCGCTCTGCATCGGACTGATCCAGCTTCAGCGTGGCAGGCGAGCGGACCCCATGGTCGGCAGACACAGCGCCGTTTGCTACGAAATGGCGCCGCCGGGCCTCCAGGGCACTGATGTAACCGGCGTATCCCGAACCACTCGAACCGGCGGCGATGAGGCGTTCCACATTGTCCAGCCAGGCTGGATGGGCAATGTCGAGGTACTTGTCCGGCCGGAAGGTGGGCAGGACGCGGCCGGCGAAGGCCGGGTCCTGCGCCAGCGCTGCGTGGCTGTCCAGGGCGTCCAGCGGATCGTCCGTGGTGGCCAGCACCTCGATGTTGAATTCCTTGAACAGTTGCCGTGGCCGGAAGCCGGGCTCGGCGAGCCTGGCCGAGATTGCGTCGTAGATCCTGTCCGCGTTCTCCGCCGTGGGCTCTTCGTGAAGCCCGAACACATGCTCGAATTCCTGCCGTATCCAGTACCCGGAGGCTGTGCCCTCAAAGGCAGGCCATGCGGCACAAAAGTTGTGCCAGACCTGGAGCGAGCCGGCCGGCGAATCGCCGAGCCCCAACTCCTCCATCGGGACACCGCCGGCGTGGATCAACCGGGTCACGTAGTGGTCCGGTGTGACCAGGAGCGCGGCCGGGTCGGGAAACGGCAGGTTGTTTTCGATGACCCCTGCATCCACGTGGCCATGCGGAGAGATGATGGGCAGGCCGGCTACGAGGTTGTAAAGGGAACGGGCTATCTCCCGCACGCCAGGTTCTGCCGGCAGGAGCCGGTCGGGGTGTGCTGCTATCGAATGCGCCATGGTCTCAACGCGCTCCGGCGCCTGCGGTGAGCCCGGCGAGGGCCGCCGTACGCCGCAGGTAATCAAGATTGCCGGCTGTCCGTTCGGCCAAGGGAAGCTCTGTGGAAAAGTCTTCCACTGTGACCCAGCCGTCGTAGCCATGGGCAGCCAGCGCCTTGAAGTATTCCAGGACGCTCCCCTGTCCGGATTGCAGCGGCGCCCACTCGTTCCGGAACACTGCGGCGCCGGATTCGTCAGTCGCATCCTGACGTGTCCACACGGCGTTCTTGACGTGGATGTGGGCCAGGTACTCCCCCAGAAGTTCGAACGCCGGAAGGTAGTCTTCCTGGCCCTCGATCAGCAGATTGCCGAGGTCGTGGATGACCCCGACGTGCTTGGGGTCCAGGCCTTCCACCAGGCGCCGGGCAGAAGAAGCAGACGCAGTGATGGTGCGGTGGTGCAGTTCCACCAGCGCTTTGACGCCGTGGTGGGCGGCGCGTTCAGCCACCCATTCGAAGTCACGTCGGGCCGCCTCGAACAGGACAGGATAGGCAATCCCGCTGGGCTTTTCGCCTCCCCATTCCGCCGTCCCCAGCGGAAGGGTGGTGACACGTACCTGGCCCGCTCCCAGTGCTGCCGTTGCGGCCAACATGCGATCGACGTCGGCATGGTTGTCGCACCGCGCATAGCCGCCCAGACCGGAGAACTCCAGGCCGGCGTCGCGGGTGATAGTGGCTACCCGCTGAAGGTTGTCTTCAAGGCCTGTCAGGGGGACGGTCGCCTTGTTTCCGGCCCAGAAACCGGGCTCAGCCGCCTCGGCCTGGTCCGTTATCCGCCACTCTATTCCGTCCCAGCCCTGGGCCGAAAGGTGGCTGACCGCTTCTTCGGGAGTCCAGTCAGGTGTGGAGGCTGTGAAAACTGAGAATTTCATGGCTTCAGGCGCTTTCTGCCGCAGTGTTGCCCGTGCGGACTTCGAGGTCGTTGTACTTGCCGGCCAGGACATCGTCGAAAAGTACTGCCTGGTTGAGCGTCGCTGACACGTAGACCGCCCGCACGGTGGCGAGGGCATTGACGGCGTCGCTGACGGTAACTCCCGGCTGGCGGCCTTCGGTGATGGCGGTGATGATGTCGCGGTACTGGCGAATGTGGCCCGCGGGATACACGGTGGGATCTTTGGCCTCGTAATCCTCTGCAGGGTACTTTGCCAGTTCTTCCGAGGCCTGGTTTCCCCCGCCCTGCAGCCCCATGTCTGCGGAAACGCCGCCGGCGTCCCTGGTGTGGAAATAGTGCAGCTGATCGTTATCCACCACTGCTGAGCCTTCCGACCCCATCAGCTGGACCCGAACGGTCAGGCCGGGGTAGGCGGCTGTCGTGGCGTGCAGCACGGCCATGCCGCCGTTCTCGAAGGTTACGGTGGCCACGGCGGTGTCTTCCACCTCGATGCGTTCGTGTGCCAAACGCGCGGTGTGGGCGTGGATCTCCACCGGCCGGCCCATGAACCACAGCAGCAGGTCAACCGTGTGGACGCCCTGGTTCATCAGGGCTCCGCCACCGTCCATGGACCACGTGCCGCGCCAGTCACCGGAATCGTAGTACGCCTGGCCGCGCCACCACGCGACCGAGGCTATAGCCGAGGTCAGCCTCCCAAACCGTCCTTTGGCTACAGCATCCGCCACAGCAACGCTGGCTTGGTCAAACCGGTGCTGGCTGATCACCGAGGCGACGATTCCTCGGCTCGCGGCCTCGTTTGCGGCAGCCTCAATTTCCTGTGCCCGGCTCAGGTCTACATCCAGCGGCTTTTCGATGACGACGTGCTTGCCGGCCGCAAGGACTTCAAGGCCCTGCTGGATGTGCAATCCGCTGGGGGTAGCCAAAGCCACCAGGTCAATGTCGGTGGCAGCAAAAGCCTCTTGCAGGGACGCATGCACCGAGGGCCTCGGGCGGCCGCTCTTTTGGATGAAGTCAGCAAGGGATTCAGCGGCATCCGGAATCGCGTCCACGAGCGCGACGATGGTGGCTCCAGGAAACTCATGCAGGGCGGCCGCATGGGTTCGGCCAATGACGCCGCAACCCGTGATGGCGACCTTCAATATCTCACTCATACTGTCTGGACTCCTGCTTCTGATGTGACTTTTGCAAATGCGCGGGCAGCGATGCCGAACGCTGTGGGGCCGGAGAATCCGCCGAGGCCGTGAGCTCCCGCGAGGTGCGGCTCCAGGGAGGCGAAGCCGGTGAAGCCGTCCGCCTTGAGCGCTTCCACGGTCCGCTGGACATCGCCGTCGCCCTCCCCTGCGGGAACGACATGCCCATTGGAAAAGAGCGCGTCCTTGACCTGCAGGTACTCCAGGTGCGGGCGCAGCTTTTCATAGGCCTCATCAAACGGCTTGACGCCCACCTGCACGAAGTTGGCTGCGTCCCATGCCACCTTCAAGGCCGGCGAATTGACGCTTTCGATGATGTCCAGCACACGGTCCGGGACATCCCCGAAGATATCCTTTTCGTTTTCGTGCAGCAGAACCACACCTTCCTGTTCGGCGACGGCGGCGAGCGCGCGCATACGTTCGATGACTGCATCGCGGATGCTGTCCACAGGAACGGATTCGCCGTAGTAGAAGGAGAAAATGCGGATGTATTTTGCATCCAGGACCTTGGCGGCCTTGACCGCACGGCGCAGGCGCTCCACTTCATGCTCCACGGGAAGGCTGACATCCACCTTCCCGATCGGCGAAGCGATCGCGGAAACCCGCATGGCTTTCTCGTCGAGCAACTTGGCCAGGGCGGCGAGCTGGTCTTCGGACAGGTCCACGATGTTCGTGCCCCACGCGCTGCGCACCTCAATGTAGCTCGCGCCGAGCGCCTGCAGGACGGCGATCTGCACGGCAGGGTCGTCGTCGATCTCGTCGCCGAACCCGGACAGGGCCCACGAGGTTTGGGTGGCTGAAACCATGGTTATTTAACTCCTCCGGCGGTGAGCCCGCCAACTAGATAACGCTGGAAAATCAGGTAAAGAATGACCACGGGAGCGGCGCATACCAGTGCTGCCGCCATCATCTGGCCGTAGAACGGGATGGCGCCGCCCTCCTGGGAGGCACCGAAGATTTGCAGGGCTACGGCGGCGGTCTGGCTTTCCGGCCGGGTCATGACGGAGGCAAACAGGACGTCGTTCCATCCCAGGAGGAAAGCGAAGATGCCGGAGACCACGATGCCGGGCCAGCTCAGGGGCAGGACGATCTTGAACAGGACACCGAGGTTGCTGGCGCCGTCGATCTTGGCCGCTTCTTCAAGTTCCTTGGGAAGCCCGCGCAGGTAGGTGACCATCACCCAGGTGGAGAACGGCATGGCGAACGTCAGGTAGGTCACGAAGAGTCCCCACTGCGTCCCGATGACCTGGATGCCCAGATATGTCGACGCCGACGAGAACAGCACGAAAACGGGAAGGACCATCAGGGTCCCGGGCACTGACTGCAGTGCAAGGAGCCCGCGCAGGATGGTGAGCCGGCCCCGGAAACTGTAGCGGACCAGGACGAACGCGGTCGAAACCGACAGGGCTGCCGAGACAACCGCCGTCGTACCTGCCACCAAAACGCTGTTGGCCAGCCCGGTAGCGAGGCCGACGCTGGTCCAGATCTTCGAGTAGTTCTCCAGGGTGAAGCTTGAGGGCCAGAATTCGCCGTTGGCGACCCCGATGTCCGAATTCACCGACGCCAGGAAAATGTACAGGACGGGAATCAGGACCAGGGCGCCCAGGAAGACCAGGATGATGGCAAGCAAGGGTCCCGGGAGCAGCCGCAGGACTTCGTGCTGGCGCCTTGACCCCGGACGGGGAAGGTCCGCGGTTGCCGTACTCCGCCGGGTGGCTGTCGAGGTGCTCATTTCTTGGCTCCTGGTGTTTCTGCGTCGTCGAGTTTGACAGCACGGAGGTAGACGAACAGCGGGATGGCAATCAGTACCAGGGAGATGAAGGCCATGGCCGCGCTCAGGCCGAACCGGAAGCTCTGGAAACTGGTGACATACGTAAGGATGGGCAGGACTTCCACGTCAGCCGGGGCCGGGACACCGAACAGGACGAATGGCAGCGTGAAGTTGTTGATGTGGTGCAGCATTCCAATCAGGAAGGCGAGCGACAGGGGCCCCTTCAGGTAGGGGAACACGACATACCGGAGCTTGTTCCACCACAGGGCGCCGTCGAGAGCCGAGGCCTCGTGCACCTCATGGTCCACGGCCTGGAGTCCTGAGAGCGCCAGCAGGTAGATGAACGGCCACGATGCCCAGATCTGGACCAGTACCAGGGTCCAGAATGTCTGTGGCCCGTTCAGCCAGAGCCCGACGTCGATCCCCACCGTTCCGAGTGCCCTGTCCACGATGCCGTCAGGCTGCAACATGGTGCGCCACACCGTTGCCACAACGAACGAAGGCAGGACGTACGGAATCAGGAAAATTGACCTGATGACGGCCCGTCCCTTGAAGGCGTTCTGGGTTGCTACAGCCGCAGCGATGCCCAGCGGAAGGGTGACCACCATAGCGAGCAGTGAGTAGCTGACACTCAGCCAGACAGAGTGCAGGAGCGGAGAACTGGTCATTGCTTCAACGAAGTTTTCAACTCCGATGAACGGCGCGCTGACCCATTTGCGCAACGTGTACTGGTCCAGGTTGAGGGCGGACATGAAGATGCCCAGCAGGAGGGGCACCACGATGATGATGATCATCAGGACCCCGCCAGGGATCAGCATCCAGAGTGGCCGGTTGCGTTCGCTCAGGCCTTTGCGGCGCGGGCTGCTCTGCCCGTTGGGCTCCTGGCTGGAAACGTCAGCGGCCGAGCGGGCCGCCCGGCTTGCGGCGGACTCCGCCGCAAGCCGGACTTCGTTGGAGGCGTCAGTTGACATGGGAACTTATCCCTTGGAGGCCCGGTCCAGGGAGGCCTGGCCCTTGTTCTGTGAGTCCTTGATCCTTGACTCGAGGGCCGCTTCGTCCACCTTCCCGGCGGCCAGGTCCGGAACGGACTGGACCGTGACGTTGAGGAGGCCAAGTTGCATGTCACCCCATGCACCGGTGAAAGGCGTCGCCTTGGACTTCCCGGCAGCCTCGGCCAGCGGCTTGAGCTTCGGGTCGGTCAGAGTTGCAAGAGCTTCTGCGTTGGCGGGAAGGTCGCCGAAAATCTTCTGGTAGTTCAGCTGCTCGTCCTTGGAGGTGATCAGCTTGATGTAGGCGAAGGCGAGGTCCTTTTGCTTTGAGTAATCGGCAACCACGATGTTGTCGCCGGAGAGGATGCTTGCGGCATCGCCGTCAGACTTGGACTTCGTCTCACCCGGGGCGATAGTGGGCATCAGGGCGTATTCGTATTTGCCGGCCACTTCCGACTTGTCCAGGGTGGGAATGGAACTGGAAGTGGTCATCATCAGGTAGCCGGCCTTACCGCTTGCGAAGGCTGCTACGGCATTGCTGTTGCTCCAGCCCACCGAAGCCGGGTCCACCACCTTGTCTTCGGTCAGCCAGCCGAAGTAGGTCTCGTAGGCCTTCTTCACGGTGGGGTCATCCAGCTTGAACTTGTTTCCGTCCACCAGGGGGTTGCCGGCCTGGACAGACATGGCCCAGATGAACTTCCACGGGTCGAAGTTGTCCTTGTAGCCTGTGGCGATGCCGAAGGTGCCGTCCTTGGTCATTTTCTTGGCCTGTTCGGCAAGCTCGTCCCAGCTGGTGGCGGGCTTCTCGATGCCGGCCGCTGCCAGCAGGTCCTTGTTATAGGCCATCACGAAGGGACGGCTGACAAAGGGAATGCCGGCCTGGTGATCCTTATCCGGTCCGGAGATACCCAGCGCGGCCGGGTTGAAACGGTCTTTGCCGCCGACAGCCTTCCAGTCATCGTCGGAAAGGGTGACAAAGGCCTTGGTGGCATAGGCGGTGGGGGTAAAGGTGGTGCCGAGGCTGTAGACGTCCGGGCCTTGGCCCGATACTACGGAGGTCTGGATGCGGGTGAGCTCATCGTTGGCGGACGCGAAGGTTTCAAACTTCACGTCGGCCCCGGTTTCAGCCTTGAACTTGGCGGCAATGTCACTCTGCCACTGCTTCTGCTGTTCGGGATACTGGCTCAGCACGTTCACGAGGACGTTCAGGGTCTTACCCGTTCCGTCCACTTTCCCATCCGCGTTTGTGGCAGTGCCAGTGGTTCCTGAGCCGCCACCGCAGCCTGTCAACGCCAATGCCGCAGCCGTAACGATTGCTGCGAGCCCTGAAGACGATGTAAACCTCATTGTTTTCTCCTCTTGGACACCTACATGGCCACAACGTCAAGTGGCGCACATCGCTGCAGGCGATTCGGGACTCAGTCTAGGAACAAGGCAACGGTTGCGGCAAGCGGTTGCCAAAAGTTGCCAAAAGATGTTCTATTGAAGACACGTTCCGCTTCCGGGACGCCTCTCACCCCTGACCGGCGCTGGCCGGGCGAAAGGAATGGGCCATGGCCTCGGCTACAGCTGGATCGGGGGCGCCACGGGATTCACCTGGACGCACCGGCCAGGAAAAGGTGCCCACCATCCGGGACGTTGCCCAGCTCGCAGGGGTAGCAACGTCAACGGTTTCCCGGGCACTGTCCAAACCAGACCGCGTAAACCGCCATACCAGGGAAAGGATCGAAGAAGCAGCGGCACAATTAAATTACGTGCCAAGCTCCCAGGCCCAGGGACTCAGCTCGGGGCGCACCAATGCGGTCGCCGTCCTCGTGCCTGACATCACCAACCCGTTCTACTTCGACATCATCCGCGGCACCCAGCACCAGCTCAAGGCTGCGGGATACACACAACTCCTTGTGGATACGGAAGAGTCCAACGAGATGGAGCTTGAAGCTCTTCACAAGATGCGACGTTCTGCCGACGGCTTTATCCTTGCAGCTTCCCGCCTGACGGACCAGCAACTGGCCGAGGTGTCTGAGACCCAGCCGCTGGTGACAATCAATCGGGCGTCCACCAGCGCTCCCACAGTGGTGATAGACACACCGTCGGCCGTTGTACAGGCCCTGGAGCACCTGGCCTCACTGGGCCACCACCGGGTCTGCTATGTCAGTGGTCCGCCAACGTCCTGGTCCAATCGGATGCGTTGGAACGTCTTTGAGGAGGAGTCCGCGCATCGAGGCATGGAGACGCACCGCATCGGCCCCTTCACTCCGAAGACGACGTCCGGTGCGGCGGCGGCAGATGCTGCGGTGCGAACCGGGGCCACCGCGTGCATTGTGTTCAATGACCTGCTGGCGATCGGGATGCTCCAACGGCTTCGCGAGCGGGGTATCCGCGTCCCGGAAGACATCAGCATCATCGGATCTGATGACATCTTCGGCGCAGACTTTTGCAATCCCCCGCTGACCACCATCGCCAGTCCCATCGAACAGGCAGGCCGGGTGGCTGTGTCAATGCTGCTTTCCCAGCTGAATCCCGTTCCGGGCCGCTCCGGCCGCCAGCTTGCGGTCATGCCCACACACCTGACCATCCGGGCGTCCACAGGGCCCGCGCCTGCATCACGCCCGCGGACACATGATCCGGCTTGATGGCCCCGCCTTGAGGTGGATCGCGAAGACGTCATCGGCAGGACGTGGGGAAGCCCCGGCGGCGCCGGCCGCCGGGGCTTCCCTCGTCTGGCTCCGCTAGAGCCGGTCCGTCTGGTCCTCGCCCTTGTGGCCCGTTCCGCGCAGGTTCTCCTGGACCTTGCCGAACAGATCCTTGATGGTGGATTCGGCGTTGGTGAGGACATCCACGGGCAGGTAAACCTCGTGCGTGAGCGGGAGGTCGTATTCATCCTTCAAGTGGGTGCCGTTCCCGACTCCGTCCAGGGACAGGTAAACCATGGCCTCTGTCCGTGCGATTCCAGCGATCTTGCCAAAGACAACGGTGAACTCGTTCGGCTGGAAGCTGATGGTCTGGCCAATGTGGCTGCGGCCAAGGTCACCGGCGGTAACGGCCTTTTCCTGCTGGCTGCGGGTGTGTTCCATAACTACTCCTCAGGGTCGCCGACATCTACGCCAGCAGTCTAGCCCCGCCCCGATCGCCGGGTACACCTCCTCAACCGGGACGCCGAAGGGTTGGAGCGGTGCACAAAGTCCCGGCAACTGGCGTGGCCACTCCTCCATTGAGCAGGACTGCTCCGGGCCGGTTTGATGGAAGGACCGGCCCAACCGGCCGGATCAGCCAGGATCTTCAACCAAAGAAAGAAAGCGTGGCTTCGATGATGAATCGCGTCAAAGGCCCGGGCCGCTGGGAAGACGTACAGGTGGGCGAACCAGTGGAACTGAGCAGGAACGGCCTGCCCGCCTATGCCGGACTGGTGGATGACCGCACTGCGGACGGGGAGGTGGTGTGGGTCAGTACGCCTGTGGGAGGCCGGCGCCTCTTCCACATCTCTGACGGGTATGACCTCGCGGCTGCAGGGTCGTAGCCGGCTTGGGCGCAGCGCCGCGGGCTGCAAGACTGGGTCCACGCCAGCAGTAACACCTCCAGGAGCCTGCCATGACAACACATCAACCTTCCGCCAGCTCCAACCGGCTCACGAACCTCCTGGGCCTTGAGGCACCCGTGGTCCTCGGCCCGTTCGGCGGAGTCTCCTCGGTGGCACTCACCGCGGCAGTGAGCGACGGCGGCGGGCTGGGTTCCTTCGGTCTCTACGGGTACGACGGCGCCGCCATCCGAAAGACGGCAGCCGAACTCCGCGCGGCCACGGGTAAGCCGTTCGCCCTGAATCTGTGGGTTCCCAACGGCACCGAAACCAACGCCGTTCCGCAGGAAGACTTCGAAAGATACACCGCCGCCCTGAAACCGTACTTCGAGGAACTGGGCATCCCCCTGCCCGACATGCCGGACCGGTACATGCCGGACTACGGCGAACAGGTGGAAGCGGTGCTGGAGGCACGTCCCGCCGTCGTCAGCTTTGTCTTCGGTGTGCCTGCGGCGGATGTTGTGGAGGAAGCCCACAGCCGCGGCATCAAGGTAGCCGGCACCGCCACCACCGTTGCCGAAGCAGTGGCGCTGGAGGCTGGCGGCGTTGACGCGGTGGTGGCCAGCGGCCTGGAGTCCGGCGGCCACCGGGTGTCCTTCCTAAAGCCCGCGGAGGAGTCGCTGATAGGTACGTTCGCGCTTGTCCCCCAGGTGGCCGACGCCGTTTCCATCCCCGTCATCGCCGCCGGCGGAATCGCGGACCGCCGCGGTTTCACTGCCGCCAGGGCACTGGGCGCCGATGCCGTCCAGGTGGGGACGGCGTTCCTTGCGACGCAAGAATCCGCCGCCGTGCCCGCTTACCGAGACGTGCTCCGCAGCCCCGCTGCTGCCCACACAGTGCTGACCCGCACCCTCAGCGGCCGGCTGGCGCGCGGCATTCCCAACCGGATCATTGGCGAGCTCGAAGAAGCCGGCATGGCGGCCCCGTTTCCGGTACAGAACTGGCTGACGGGACGGTTCCGTCCGCAGGCTGCCGCCCGGGGGAACACGGACCTGATGTCCCTGTGGGCCGGCCAGTCGGCGCCGCTGCTCCGGCACGGCACCGCGGCAGACGTGCTGGCCGAACTGCTGGCCGGAGCCTGACCTGACCGGTGATCACCGGTAGAATCTGAACGATATCTGACCGGCGCCGCCTGCCCGCGCCCGGATTCGGAACCGGAACCGGGAGGGAGGATCCGTGCAAACGCAGCGTCCACGCGCGCCCTTCCACCTCCTCCGTGCGTCCGCCGTGGCCACCGGCATCCTGGCGCTCGCCTCCGGTGCCCACCTTGCCGGCGGCGGGGAACTGCCCGCCCCCGCCATCCTGCTGGCGGTCCTGGCACTGACCGCCCTTGGCAGTACTGCCGCCACCCGCCGGCGGCTCGGGTTCCCGGCCATGGCCGCCCTGCTGGGAGGCGGGCAGCTGGCGCTGCACGAGCTGTTTACGGCCTTCGGTTCCCCCGGCACCATAAATCCAGCTGCGGCCGTACTTCATCCCGGACATCGGGCCGGGGCTGACGTGCTGGCTTCGGCGGTGGTCCACGTCCACGCCGTGGAAGGCACAACCCTGCCCCTGATGGTGGCTGCGCACGCACTGGCAACGCTGGCTTGCGCGCTCCTGCTGGCCAAGGGCGAAGCAGCCCTGTGGGCACTTGCCGCCTGGCTGCGGCCGCTGGCTGCCCTCCCCCGCGCCGTGGCGCCCGACGCCGTCCCGCCGGCTTTCGTGTCCTTTCCCGCCACCGCTGCACCGCGGCGTCCCTGGCGGAACCTCAGGCAGGACAGCCGTCGAGGCCCGCCGTCCGCCGTCGTATTTTCCCGCTAGAACCGCCCCGCACGCCGGCGGCGGCACCCCATACTTTTGCGCGCCCGTTCCGACTTCCGGGGGCGCACCGGAAAGGCAACGCCATGAACAACCCAGCACTTCGCCGTACCCTGCAAACAACCGCCGCCACGGCAGGCGCTGCAGCCCTGCTGCTCGCCGTTGCGGGCGGGGCTTCGGCACATGTCGGCGTGACGCCGGACAAGACCGACGCCAACTCGTACGCCCTGCTGACCTTCGCGATTCCGCACGGCTGCGACACCTCAGGCACCACCAAAGTGGCCATCACGCTGCCGCAGGAACTCAACGATGCCCAGCCCACCGTCAATCCCAACTGGACCGTGGAGAAGGTCACCGAACAGCTCGCCGAGCCCAGGAAACTGGCTGACGGCACGTCCATCACAAAACGGACCAGCCAGATCGTCTACACCGCCAAGGCGCCCCTGGCCCACGAACTCCGCGATGCCCTGGTGCTCTCCGTGAAGCTCCCGGACGCGGCCGGCAGCACGCTGTACTTCCCCACCCTCCAGAGTTGCGAAACCGGGCAGACGGACTGGTCGGAAATCGCCAAGGACGGCCAGGACCCCCACTCCCTGAAAGCTCCGGCGCCCTCGATCACCGTCACCGGGGCAGCCGGCACCGGACACGGGGACACCGCTGCAACCTCTCACTCCAACCCCTCCCCGTCCACCGAACAGGCTGCGGTGACGGACAGCGGGGCGGACGCCCGCAGCTGGGCGGGCCTGGCAGCCGGCATCGGCGGCCTGGCGCTCGGAGGTGCGGCGTACTTCCGCAGCAGCGCACGCCGCAAGCCTTCGGCGGAGGCAGCCCGGTAGGGAAGGGCCTTGATGCCCGGATCATCACGATCCGGGCATCAAATCGGCGCGCCACCTCGCCGCATCGTTGACGCGGCCCACCACTGCCGCGAAGGTGGTGCCATGAGGTCTCAGCGAATTTCACACGGGCTTGCCATCACGACGACGGCCGCGGCCGCCGCACTGCTGCTTAGCGGGTGCGGCCCCAGCCAGCCGCAATCATCGACGACGACGCCGCCGGGCACCAGTTCCGCCAGCCCCGGCGCAACATCCGCGTCGCCGGCCCAGTCCGCACCGCCGTCGGCAACTGCTCCCCCGGCAGGTCCGGGACTCTGCAAGGCAGCCAGCCTCTCCGCGGCCACCGATGCGTCCGGCGGCGGTGCCGCAGGCAGCGTCTACATGAAGCTCAACCTCACCAACACCGGTTCCGAACCGTGTGTCCTTCGGGGTTTCGCCGGCGTATCCCTGGCCGCCGATGATGCCGGGGCCCCCATTGGCGCGCCGGCCACCCGCGACGAAACCACCGCGCCTGCCGATGTTTTGCTGGCACCCGGCCAGACGGGCACGGCCGTCCTGCGCTACACGCAGGCCGGAAACTATCCCGACTGCGCCATGGTGGATGCCGCCGGCTACCGGATTTACCCGCCGGAGGACACGGCGTCGCTGTTCCTGCCCCAGCCCACCAAGGCCTGCAGCAACGCGGAGATTACGCTGCTGGCCATTGGGGCTTTCCAGCCAGCATAAGGTTCCGGAACAACGTTCGTGAGCAAAGACAGCTGCAGGCGGTCCGGCAAGTGCCGGGCCGCCTGCAGCTTAATTTCGCCCTTCGGGCGGTTGGTGAACTGGTGGGCTGTCTTACTAATGAGCCGTGGTGGCACGGCCGGCACGTGCGGTGCCACGGGACAGTGCCAGGCCCAGGCCGATCATGCCCACGCCCAGGACGAAGTGGAGCCAGTTGTCCGCAGTGTTCACCGGGACGAAGTTTGCCGGCGTGTCATGGCCGATCAGCAGGCCGTAGAGCCAGAGGACGAGGTAGATGGCGCCACCCACCACCAGGTAGTTCCTCGACTGTGCAGCGTTGCGGGCCAGGGCGATGCCGGCTACGCCAAAGAGCAGGTGGACGATGTTGTGAAGTATGGACACCTGGAAGATGCCCAGGAGCAAGGCGTCAGAATCGTGGCCGGCGAATCCCAAGGTTTCATAATTGCTGGTGATGCCCGGGATGAACCCGAGGACGCCCACCAGGAGGAACACTGCGCCCACTGCAAGGGTTGCTTTTTGGATGTTGGTACGGCCTGCGGTGCGACCGTCCGAACTCATGCTCGTCATGATTACTCCTGTTGTCGTTTACGTTCACATCATGGCTGCCGGGTTGCGCCTGAACCATCGACTTAAACACCGACATCATAAGTATACTTAGCAAATATGCCAGGCATAGATCACGCCGGTAACAGACACATCACAAAACGGCCCGCCAGGGCCCGGACCAAAGGCAGGCTGAACTGGGATGACGTCGATTTGGTTGGACGGCCGGGAAGCATTCACTTCTGACCCCTTCGAGCCCGGAAGCACTTACGACACCGTAGTGGCCGGGGCCGGGCTCACCGGCCTGGTGACCGCGCTCCTGCTGGCCCGTTCCGGGCAGAACGTCCTGGTGCTGGAGGCACGGTTCCCCGGTGCTGTGACCACCGGGAACACCACCGCCAAAGTCACGCTGCTGCAGGGCACTTTCCTGTCCCGGCTGTCCAGCCAGTACTCGCAGAAACAGGTGCAGGCATACGTCGACGGCAACCGGGAAGGCCAGGCCTGGCTCCTGCGGTACCTCGACGAGCACAACGTCCCCTACCAGGTCCGGGATGCCTATACGTATGCGGCTTCCGCGCAGGGCACCGAGAAACTGCGCGAGGAAGTCAGCGCCGCCTCCACCGCCGGGCTGGACGTGGAATACGTGCGCGACGCCGGCCTGCCGTTCCCTGTCCACGGGGCCGTACGCCTCGCGGACCAGGCGCAGATCCATCCTGTCGACGTGCTGGACACCCTCGTGGCCGACATCCGCAGCCGTGGCGGTTCCGTGGTGGGCGGAGTCCGGTTGCAGGATGTCACCGGCGGCCGCCCTGCCACGGTCCACACGGACCGCGGCACCGTCACCGCAAACGAAGTAGTGCTGGCCACCGGCATCCCCGTGCTGGACCGCGGGATGTACTTCGCCAAGCTGAAGCCGAGCCGCTCCTACGCGGCCGCACTCCAGCTGCAGGAGGACCAGGCCCCGCCCCCGGGAATGTACATCTCGGTGGAACAGCCCACGCACTCCCTGCGGGACTACGAGACGGACGGCCGCAGGCTGCTGCTGGTGGGCGGCCACGGCCACCACGTGGGCCGGGCGAGGTCCGAAAAACACCACCTGGGGAGCCTTCTCGACTGGGCCGGCCAGCAGTACCCCGGCTCACAGGTGACCCACACCTGGTCCGCGCAGGATTACATGGCAGTCAACCTGATGCCCTTCTTTGGCAAGCTGCCCCGGGGCAAGGGCCACGTCTACTTCGGCACGGGCTACAACAAGTGGGGCATGACCAACGCCGTCGCCGCTTCTTTGGGAATTGCTGCGGATATCCTGGGCGGGCATGTGCCGTGGGCGGACACCATCCACCACCGTGTCACGTCCCCGGCCGGCGCTTTCTCAGCCATTTCCCTCAACGCCGGGGTGGCGGCCAAGCTGGCTTCCGGTTGGGGGCAGCTCGCCGCCGAAGGGCTGAAAACCGAGGGTGCCAAGGTCCTGAAAAAGGACAAAGACCAGTTGCCGGCGCCGCCCGCCCCTGTGGTCCCGGAGGACGGCCAAGGGCAGGTATACCGTGAGGGCACCCGTCCGGTTGCCGTCTCCACCGTGGACGGAACCACCTGCAAGCTGTCCGCCGTCTGCACGCACCTGGGCGGGATCGTGCACTGGAACGACAGCGAACAGACCTGGGACTGCCCGCTCCACGGCTCCCGCTTCAGCAACGAAGGAAAGCTCCTTGAGGGGCCGGCCACCAGGAACCTCCCCGCCGCAGGGAAGGGTTGAGCAGCCGCGCACGCCAGCCCGGTGTCAGGGCCGGCCGGAAGCCGGGTGGGCTGTCAGTGGGTTAGGGCATGATGGAGGCATGCAGCAGGAACAGGGCTCGACGCCGGGCGGGACCTCAGTCTCCACGCCCATGGGGCAGTTCAGCAGGCCCACCCGCGAGTGGTTCCTCGGCGCCTTTTCAGAGCCGACTCCTGCCCAGTACGGTGCGTGGCAGGCCATCTCTTCGGGCTCGCATGCGCTGGTGGTTGCCCCCACCGGCTCGGGCAAAACCCTGGCGGCGTTCCTCTGGGCTTTGGACCGGCTGCTGGCAGCAGGATCGGCCTCGCCGGAAATCCCCATCCCTGCCGTCCCGGAGCCGGAGGCACCCGCGAAAGGAAGGCGTCCCGGGGCCCCCAAACGGAAAACCCGCGTCCTGTACATCTCCCCCTTGAAAGCACTGGGCGTGGACGTGGAGCGGAACCTGCGCTCGCCGCTCATCGGCATCACCCAGACCGCCAAGCGGCTCGGGCTTCCCGCACCCTTGATTACGGTGGGCGTACGGTCCGGTGACACCACCGCAGCAGATCGCCGCGCGCTGCTGAGCAACCCGCCGGACATCCTGATCACAACACCGGAATCGCTGTTCCTGATGCTCACCTCCCGGGCCCGCGAAACCCTGACCGAGGTGGACACCATCATCATCGATGAGGTCCATGCCGTAGCCGGGACCAAGCGCGGCGCCCACCTCGCCGTCTCGCTGGAGCGGCTGGATGCGCTCCTGCCCGCACCGGCACAGCGGATCGGACTCTCCGCCACCGTTGAACCCAGGGAACTGGTAGCCCAATTCCTTGCCGGGACCGCGCCGGTGGAAATCGTTGCGCCGCCCGCGAAGAAGAACTGGGACCTTACCGTCTCCGTCCCCGTTGAAGATATGTCAGACCTCCAGGGCGCCGCCGGCGCCTTCGATTCCGGTCCCGCATCCGGGCTGCAGCCCCAGGCGTCCATCTGGCCGCATGTGGAGGAAAAAATCGTGGACCTGGTGCTGGCCAACCAGTCCACCATTGTTTTTGCCAACTCCCGCCGCCAGTCCGAACGGCTCACCGCGCGGCTCAACGAGATCTACGCCGAACGGCAACTGGTGGCGGCGGGTGGCGGCTGGGACGATCCCGCGCCGCAGCAGGCAGCACCCGGCGTTCCCGCGTCCACGGCTACTCCCGCGCACATGATGGCGCAGGCGGGAAGCTCGGCCGGGGCGGATCCGGTGCTGGCGCGCGCACACCACGGCTCCGTCTCCAAGGACCAGCGGGCCCTGATTGAGGACGACCTGAAGTCCGGCCGGCTGCGGTGCGTTGTGGCCACCTCGTCACTGGAACTCGGCATCGACATGGGTGCGGTGGACCTGGTGGTGCAGGTGGAATCGCCGCCATCGGTGGCCAGCGGCCTGCAGCGTGTGGGCCGTGCCGGGCACCAGGTGGGCGAAGTTTCCCAAGGTTTCCTCTTCCCGAAGCACCGCGCAGACCTGGTCCACACTGCCATCACTGTGGAACGTATGCTGGCGGGAAAAATCGAGCGCCTCAGCATTCCAGCCAATCCCCTGGACATCCTCGCCCAGCAGACCGTGGCCGCCACGGCTCTGGGCAGCATAGATGTTGAGGAATGGTTCGCCACCATCCGGCGTTCAGCCCCGTTCGCGTCCCTCCCCCGGTCGGCGTTCGAGGCCACGCTTGACCTGCTGGCCGGCCGCTATCCGTCTGACGAGTTTGCCGAGCTGCGCCCCAGGATCATCTGGGACCGCAATGCAGGCACCATCGAAGGCAGGCCGGGAGCCCAGCGCCTGGCCGTCACTTCCGGCGGCACCATCCCGGACCGCGGGCTTTTCGGCGTCTACATTATCGGCACCGAGGGGGAGGGGACCTCGTCCCCTTCCACGGACGGCAAGCCCGCGCCTGCGCCCAAGGGCGGCCGCCGGGTGGGCGAGCTGGACGAGGAGATGGTGTACGAATCCCGTGTCGGCGACATCTTCGCCCTCGGTGCCACGAGCTGGAAAATCGAGGACATTACGCACGACCGCGTACTCGTTTCCCCCGCGTTCGGCCAGCCTGGAAAGCTGCCCTTCTGGAAGGGCGATTCCCTCGGCCGGCCGGTGGACCTGGGCCGCGCCCTGGGCGCGTTCGTCCGCGAACTGTCAGCGTCCGACGTCGGCCCCGCCACCGAGCGCTGCAAGGCCAGCGGCCTGGACGACTTCGCGGCCAACAACCTCATCCAATACCTCAGCGAACAGAAACAGGCCACCGAGGTGGTCCCCAACGACACCACCCTGGTGGTGGAACGGTTCCACGACGAACTGGGCGACTGGCGGGTGATCCTGCACAGCCCCTTCGGGATGCCCGTTCACGCTCCGTGGGCGCTCGCCGTGGGCCAGCGGCTGCACCAGCGGTACGGCCTGGACGGCTCCGCCATGGCCGCCGACGACGGGATCGTGCTGCGGGTGCCCATGATGGAGGACGAGCCGCCCGGCGCCGAACTGTTCCTGTTTGATCCGGAGGAGCTGGAGCAGATTGTCACCGCGGAAGTGGGCGGCAGCGCGCTCTTCGCCTCGCGCTTCCGTGAATGCGCGGCGCGGGCCCTGCTGCTGCCGCGGCAGACCCCTGGCAAGCGGCAGCCGTTGTGGCAGCAGCGGCAGCGGTCCGCCCAGCTGCTCGATGTCGCCAGGAAGTACCCCACGTTCCCCATCGTGCTGGAAACAGTTCGGGAATGCCTGCAGGACGTCTATGACCTTCCCGCGCTGAAGGACATAGCGGCGTCCGTGGAGCGGCGTGAGTTGCGGATTGTCCAGACCACCACCTCGCAGCCCTCGCCCTTCGCCAAGTCGCTCCTGTTCGGATATGTTGCCCAGTTCCTTTACGAGGGTGATTCACCGCTCGCGGAGCGGCGGGCTGCGGCCCTGGCCCTGGATTCCACGCTGCTGAACGAACTGCTGGGCCGGGTCGAGCTGCGGGAGCTGTTGGACGCCAAAGTCATCGAGGCCACTGAGCGGGAGTTGCAGCGCCTGGCGCCGGACCGCCGTGCGCGCGGGCTCGAGGGCGTCGCCGACCTGCTGCGCCTCCTTGGCCCACTGGCGCCGGCGGAAGCAGCCGCCCGGCTGGAACCCGTGGTTGAGCCCGCCCAAACCCAGCCCCCGGTGGTTGAGCCCGTCGAAACCCCGGTGGTTGAGCCCGTCGAAACCTCGGTGGTTGAGCCCGCCCAAACCCAGCCCTCGGTGGTTGAGCCCGTCGAAACCTGGCCCGCTGAACCTGAGGCCGACCCCCGGCAAGCCGATACCGCCCACGCCAGTACTGAATCAGCCACCGCCCACTTGCTTGCCCTGCAGCGCGCCAACCGCGCCATCAAGGTCAACATCGCCGGCGTGGAACGGTTCGCCGCGGTTGAGGACGCCGCCCGGCTTCGGGATGCCATCGGGGTGCCCCTGCCCATGGGGGTTCCGCTCGCGTTCATCGAGCCCGTGGCGGATCCTTTGGGCGACCTTGTATCCCGTTACGCACGGACCCACGGACCTTTCACGGCGGCCGAAGCGGCAGCCCGCTTGGGCCTGGGCGTGGCCGTGGTAACGACTGCCCTGAAACGCCTGGCAGCGGACGGCCGGGTGGTGGAAGGCGAGTTCCGGCCCCATGCGGGCGATTCACCGGCACCCGAAATACCGGCACTGCATGCACCGGCACCTGAAGCGCCCCCTGAAACAGGTCAGCCTGTTGCACCAACGGCTGATACCCAAAGCACTGAAACCCCGGGCGCAGAAATACACGGCGCTGACACACAGGGCATTGAAATACAGGGCGCTGATCCACAACGCCCCGAAGCACACCATCACACCAGCATTAGTGAGTGGTGTGATGCCGAGGTGCTCCGCAAGCTGCGGCGGCGGTCTTTGGCGGCCTTGCGCGCCGAGGTGGAACCGGTGGACGGCTCCGCCTACGGCCGCTTCCTGCCTGCTTGGCAGCACGTTCGGACCCCCGGCGGCGGCCGCGGGCAGCCAGCGCTCCGCGGACTGGACGGCATCGTCACTGCCATCGACCAGCTCTCTGGAGTTCCCGTTCCCGCCTCAGCCTGGGAGCCCCTGGTCCTGGCCAGCCGGGTGACCAACTACCAGCCCGCCATGCTCGACGAACTCATGGCCGCCGGCGAGGTCCTCTGGTCCGGAGCAGGCGCCCTCCCCGGAAACGACGGATGGATCAGCCTGCACTTGGCCGACTCAGCGGAGCTGACCCTGAACCCGGCCATCGACTACGAACCAGGGGACGCCCAGCTGCGGCTCCTGGAACACCTGCGCAACAATGGCGGCGGCTACTTCTTCCGGCAGCTGACGGACGTGGCCGGGGGCATGGACTCCGTCCTTAGCGACCAGGAAGTTGTTACCGCCCTGTGGGACCTGGCATGGGCCGGCCGCATCACCGGTGACACCTTTGCGCCGGTGCGCGCCCTGATCGCCGGTGGACATACCGCACATCGCCAGGTTGCCCGCGCACCGCGCGCCCGGGCCCCTCGCCTGAGCCGGCTGGGCCGCTCCCATGGGACGGGGCTGATGGGTTCGGCAGGCGTGGGCAGCGGCCGCTACGGCTCATCCTTAGCTGCAGTGGCCACACCGCCCATGGCGGCAGGCCGCTGGTCCGCCCTTCCGCAGCCGGAGCTGGACCCCACCATCCACGCGCGCGCCACCGCAGAGCTCCTGCTGGACCGCTACGGCGTGGTCACCCGCGGTTCAGTGATGGCGGAACAGATCCTCGGCGGATTCGGCCTGATGTACAAAGTCCTGGCCCGGCTTGAGGAAGCGGGCCGCTGCCGCCGCGGCTACTTCATCGAGCACCTGGGCGCGGCCCAGTTCGCCGTCCCGGCAACAGTAGACCGGCTGCGCTCCTATTCGGAGGACAACCAGCTCGCCAAGCCAGAACCCGTTGCCCTCGCCCTGGCTGCCACCGATCCCGCCAACCCATACGGTGCCGCCCTCCCCTGGCCCGCCCAGCACGACGACGCCGGAACCGGGCACCGCCCCGGGCGCAAGGCCGGCGCCCTCGTGGTGCTGGTGGATGGTGCGCTGGTCCTCTACGTGGAACGGGGCGGCAAAACCCTGCTCGCCTTCAGCGACGACAACGCGGTCCTGGCCGCGGCCGGTTCCGCGCTGGTAGGTGTGGTGACCCGCGGCGCCGTGGACAAGCTGATCATGGAGAAAGTGAACGGGCACGGGATCCTGGATACGCCGGTTGCTGCCGCCCTCAGCGCGGCCGGCGCCTACTCCACCCCCAAGGGGCTGAGGGTCCGTGCCTGAGGGCGATTCGGTCTGGCGCGCAGCCAACCAGCTGCACCAGGCACTGGCAGGGCAGAAGCTGATTGCCTCGGACTTTCGTGTTCCCCGCTTCGCCACGCTGAACCTGGCGGGATGGACCGTGGCCGAAGTGGTGCCCCGCGGCAAGCACCTGCTGATGCGGGTGGTAAGCCCGGAGGACAAGAAACTCACCATCCACTCGCACCTCAAGATGGAGGGCGCCTGGCAGGTCTATCCGCCCGGTGGCAGGTGGCGTAAACCCGGGTTCACGGCCCGGTGCGTGCTGCGCACCCCCGTGGCGGACGCCGTCGGCTTCTCCCTTGGGGTTGTGGAAGTGGTGGCCACGTCAGAGGAGGACTCCATCGTGGGGTTTCTGGGCCCGGACCTGCTGGGTCCGGACTGGGACCTGGACGAGGCAGAACTTCGGGTCCGGGCGGCTCCGGACGTCCCCATCGGGGTGGCACTTTTGGACCAGCGCAACCTCGCCGGGATCGGCAACATCTACCGCTGTGAAACCTGTTTCCTGTCCGGCGTGCATCCGGCCACACCCGTGTCCGCCGTGGAGGATGTCCGCACCATGATGACCGACGCGAAGCAGCTGCTTGAGGTCAACCTCGGTTCCGGCCGCCGTGTCACCATCCTCAATCCCAAAGGAATGCCGGTCGGGAGGATGGCAGGGCGGCCGGGCTACTGGGTTTACGGCCGGGAGCACCGGGCCTGCCTCAAGTGCGGAACCCCAATACAGCGGGGCGCCCTCGGTAAACCCAACGGCGAGGAAGAACGGGACATCTACTTCTGCCCGCGCTGCCAGCCACTTCTGTCATAGCAGTATCAGCCCCGGACGCTGGTGCCGGCATCCTGATGGTCGTGCTGATCAGGTTCGGGCAGGGCTGCGGGCACCATAAACACCGGCAGCAACAGCTGGACCAGGGGTCCAATAGCGAGGGCGTAGACAACCGTCCCCACTCCCACCGAGCCGCCCAGGAACCAGCCGACGGCCAGGACAACAACCTCAATCAAGGTCCGGGACAAACGGACGGACCAGCCGGTGCGCCGTGCCAGCCCGGTCATCAATCCGTCGCGGGCGCCGGGACCGAACCGGGCGCCGATGTAGCAGGCGGAGGCAATCCCGTTGAGCAGGACGGCGCCTGCGAGCATGCCGATCCGGCCACCCAGGTGGGAGAAGACCGGGATCAGGGCAAGGCCGATGTCCGCGAAGACGCCCACCAGCACAGCGTTGCACAGCGTGCCGAACCCGGGCCGCTGGCGCAGTGGAATCCACAGCAGCAGCACCAGGAAGCTGACGATGATGACCACCACGCCGATGCTAAGCCCGGTCCTGCCGGCCACGCCCTGGTGGAAAACATCCCACGGGTCCAGGCCGAGCCCGGCGCGGATGAACATCGCGAGGGAAATGCCGTACATGGCGAGGCCGATAAAGAGCTGGAGGAGTCTGCGGGGCAACATGCTCCCAAGTCTGCCGAAGAACTGGCCTTGAAATATATAGCCAGTTTGAAATACTGGCCTGATGGCTTCCCTTACCGCCTCAGCCCTTGCCCGCCTCCTGGGCACGTGGAACCTCGGCGCCTCGCCCGCCTACCGCGAGCTGGCCGACGTCGTGCGCCTGCTCGTCCTGGACGGCAGAGTAGCGCTGGACACTGCGCTCCCGAGCGAGCGCGCCCTCGCCGATACCCTGGCCGTCAGCCGGACCACGGTCACGGCGGCGTACGGCCTGCTCCGCGACCAGGGATTCCTCAGCAGCGGACAGGGCAGCAGGAGCCGGACCAGGATTCCACGCGCGACGGCGGCAGGCACCACGGCACTTGGCCGCCCGTTGCCTGATGGTTCCGGCCCTGGCAGTCCGGGACTCGCGGCGGCAGGCCTGGCGCCTGGACTCGCCGCACCCGGATTGGCAGCACCGGCGGGACTGATCGACCTCGCGTATTCGTCCCTGCCGGCCAGCGGCGAACTGGTGCACCGGGCGTTCGCCGCGGCCCTGACCGAGCTTCCGGCCCTGCTCCCGGGCTTCGGGTACGACGCCATGGGCCTGCTCCCCCTGCGCGAAGCGGTGGCGGCACGGTACACAGCGGCCGGTGTACCTACAACTGTTGACCAGGTCCTGGTGACGTCCGGCGCGCAGCACGCTCTGAACATCGTCCTTCGCGCCCTCACCGGCCGGCAGGACCGGGTGCTGGTGGAACACCCCAGCTACCCGAACGCTCTGGACGCCGTCCGCGCAGCCGGTTGCCGCGCCATCCCTGTGGCCTTTTCAGCCCCGGCCGGTAAATCAGACGGCCGCCCCACGATCACCTGGGACATGCACGGGCTGCAGACCGCGCTGGCGCAGCAGCGGCCCAGGCTGGCGTATCTGGTGCCGGACTTCCACAACCCCACGGGCCAGCTCATGCCGGACCCTGAACGCCGCCAGCTCGTTCGTGCAGCTGAGGCCGCCGGGACCACGCTGGTGGTGGACGAAACCCTGCGGGAGCTGAACCTCGACGGCGTCTGCACCACGCCAGTGGCGGCCTTCAGTTCGGCGGTAGTCACCATTGGCTCGCTCAGCAAGTCCCATTGGGGCGGCTTGCGCACGGGGTGGATCCGGGCCTCGCAGGACCTGATCCAGCAGTTTGCGGCGGCGCGGACCTCCCTGGATCTGGGCGGGCCGGTGATGGAACAACTGGCCGCCGCCCATCTGGTCCGGGCCATGGACGAACCGCTGCCCGCCAGGCTCGCCGCACTCAGGGATAACCGGAAAGCCCTGCTGGATCTCCTCGCCGGGCACCTGCCGGAGTGGGAAACGCTCTACCCTTCCGGTGGTTTGTCCGCATGGTGCAGGCTTCCGGCTCCCATCAGCACCGCCCTGACAGTGATCGCTCCCGACTTTGGGATCAGGCTGGCGGCAGGGCCGCGGTTCGGCATTGGCGGCGCCTTCGAGCGCTATCTCCGAGTGCCGTTCACGCTGCCGCCGGAAAAACTGGAAACGGCCGTCCTGGCCCTGAGGTCAGCCCAGGACCGCCTGGATGCAGCCCCTCAGCTCCGGCGGACCCTCAAGAACCCACCTGCCGTGGCTATTGCCTGAAGGGAGACTGCCGGCCGGGGCGGGCCATCCGCTGCTTCGCGGTATTGGTCCCGGCTCCCACCGGAACATGGGCAGTGGCCTTCTTGGTCGACGGCACCGGTTGCCCATCTCAAGTAGCCACAGCCGGGGCAAGTTGTAGTCTCGTTGTGCTCCATGGATGTACGCCATGAACCCACCATTGATGCGAGGATTCCGTCGGCAGCAGCAGGGGGAAGACCAGCTTTCAGCTCCGTGATTCGCATTCGAGCAGTGGTCAGTTTCGCTTGAACGATTTGCTCCCACGCCAATGCATCGGCTTCTACCATCCCTGGCGCGATTGTGGACAATTCGTCACCCCACCAAAGCTCGGGGGTTTGGTCGTAGTGGACTCGTGTGTGCTCGGCAAAGCGCACCATAGGGCGAATGGCACTGCGAAGCAGATTTTGATGAACCACACCCATATGAGCAGCGGCATTTCTGACGCTAAAGACCGATTGGTCTGCGGCGCCCCACGCTGGGAGCAACTTGACGTGCCGCAGCCGCTCAATCGTCTTGGACGCCTCCAGTGACTTCACCTGGAATGCATCAGGATGGTCCACTCCTGCTCTTTTTGTTCCCGAGTACTTCAAGAGTGCAGAGGTATCAGGGGAAAGGGGTAGTAGCAGGATCGGGTCGCCCGAAGCAAGCAAAAGACTTCGCTAAGAGTTCGACTGAAGTACCTATGCTGACAGCGGCATCGAGTTGGTCAAATTCGTCTTCCGAAGCGTAGAGCCGAAGCGCCCGGTGGGCGTGTCGCTGACCGACCTGATGGAGGTGGCCAGCCAGTTCCGAGTGTGATCGGTACATGTTCCCGAACGGCCAATCAGCATGTGGGGAGTGGGCGGCGTAGCCATTGCTCGGGAAGTCCATCAACACAGCCTAGAGCGAGGCCGGGTTGCCTCTGTCCAGGGCTGAGCCACTTTTAGTGGCCGTGGCCTCAGCAAGGAATTTGATAACTCAAGAACGACCGTTCCTGCTCTGGACTGGCGGTTCGGCGGCCCCACACGAACGATCTATCCAATCCCTGGTATTTGCGGTTCAGTGCACTGGATCTGTAGCACTCGCTGGACCCATCGGACGGCTGCAGGGTTTCTGCCCCAGGCATGAAGTCAGCCTAAGCGGTTGCTTACTTTGAGGAGGAATAAGATCAGCGACCCCATGCGTGCGAAGAGATGGTCCTCCGCTTCCTTGGGCACTGGATGCTTGCCAGTCTCGTGATGCCGAATCATGAACTGGTTGCCCAGATCTGTTAGAGCCTTCATCTCGGTGGTGGCGAAGACCCTAAACTCGCTACTAGCGATGTGATCCAGCAGCGCGTCGGCGCTCTGCTTCTTATTCCCCACGATGTCAATTGTCTTGAGACGTTCGAAGCCATCCCACAGCTTCTCCAAGGCCAAGGCCCGATCATCCTCTTTGTGTGACAAATAGAGCTTTTTGGCACGAAGAAGCAGGTCGTCCAGATCGGGATCACCACTCGCCGGAGTCATCTGCTCCATAACCTGCTGCACCGCCGGAGTGCCGATTCTTTCGATCTGCAATTTCGGACTCAGTTCATACATGGTTCCTCCGCGCCGAAGGATCTGGTTAACCTCTTTGCGGAACTCCTTCCGGCCGGCGGTCTGGTCAAAAGAGAGCTCGTAATGCTTATAAAAGCTGTGATACGTACCCTGGATCGGCTTTGACACTTTCTCCGCCGCATATTCCATCAGGTCGAATATCGCGCCGTCCGGCTGCGTGGGGGTTATGCCCCAGTTGTTCGCTTCCTTCAGCTCAGGGACCAGAGCTCGTACATTGCTCCAAAGCCCACCGCGATTTGTGTCGACAACGCCGTTGCCGTCCTCGCACTGTTCCGGAAAGTGGTGCGCGAACCAATTACTGTCGGCTTTCGATTTGAACAGCTCATAGAGTCCCTGTGACGTGGCTTCGGGAAGATTGTCGTTGATCCTGGGGATGGGACCGTTCACTCTGTCGGTAAAGAACTCTTGAGATGCCATTTGCCTATTGTGGCAGCCCATGGCTGGACGCTCATTTGCCACGACATGGTCTCCGCCAGTTGCTGTGGAGCATGCAAAAACGACCGCTTCTGGTGGGGCTTGGGGTGCGACCACCAGATCTTCATCCGGTCTTGAAGGTACTGCGTCCGTCGAGGAGGGAAAGCTCGCCCGCAGCCCCGTAGGATCACCGTTGCCTCTATAGCCGACCGTAGGCTGGCACAGGAACAGAGGCCTAGGTACGCTGGGCGGACTTAGGCAACAACGTATTCGGGTGGTCGTTAATGACGCTGCGGTTCGCGGGATATTTGCATCTACCAATGCCCCTGCAGGTAAGCCCGGAGGTCTTGGGTCTATCGTACAACTGCCTTATCGAGGGGGCCTCGGTCACTATCACATTCCCGGTCCTTGCACCTGGAGGTGATATCGGCGCTCGACTTGAGCCGCCCTACCCAAGCCAGCGTTGGGAGTATACGAGGTCCTGGGACCAGGACGGTGAGAGCCCTTGGGGAAGAGTGAGCATAAGCCTCGTTTCCCAGGATGGTAGCCGTGTCCGCATCCGCGCCGTCGGCGTCGCCGGTTTGGCTTTCCGGGCGGACTGTCCCAATTGGGGGCAGGACATGAAAACCGTGGAGGTCGGCGTACGCTTTGGGCAGCTTTTCGAGCCCTGGTACGGCCTTGCGCGACAGTGGTTCGAACTCTGGACGCCGCAAGACCTGGTTAACCGCGAGCTGTCCCTCCATCCGGAAGGTCAGCTGTGGCTAGATGATGAAAATGGCGCAGTGCAGATGCTCACTGGATGGCGTGGGCCGCTGGGCCCCGTCCAACTCCTCGGCGACGACCAGGTGCTGACGTCAGATGCCGTGACGTCAGGTTTCGATCGCGCGAGTGCCGGCGAGGCACCTCCCCTCGAATGGTTGCTCTACATGAATGCGTCGCGCAACAAAGATCGTCGGCAGTCCGTTATTGAGGCTGCTTCCGCCGCTGAAGTGGCAGCACAAACGGCATTTGCTGAGAAATTAGGCAACGACATATCGGATGATGTGGTCCAGCTGCTCATTACGCAGGCCAATGGCTTGGTCGGCCTTACCAACGTGGTACGAGGATTTGGCTTAGAAGTCCCGAGCAAGAACGCCATCCAAGAGAAACTCGCGAAGGTCAGGAATATGGCGGCGCATAGAGGGGTGACTCCCGAGGAGGAAGAATACCGCGCCGCTCTTGGTGTCGCGCGCGACATCATCAGCGCTACTTCTCCGATGCCTCTCCCGGCTGGGTCCTATGCGCGAGAAGTCCCAGGCGTCTCCTAAACAACAGCTTCTGACCGCCGGCGCCGGCTAGCACCGAGAAGGCGAGTGAGCATAGGGCGCGAATGAAGTCATTGGAAACACCCCTCTAATGGCAGAGACGAAGGTCAATAATGACCGTTTTCGGACGGGCCGGTCCAATCTTAGGATGAGGGCACATAACGCGAGAATCCATGCATCTTCTCCTGATCACTAGGATTCCAATACCGTTTTTGACACGTTTCCTTGGTCCCTCTCGGTGCGTTGGATCGCCAGAATGGCTCCTCTTCATTCATGTTGTATGTCCTGGCTTCTCCAGACACCCCTACCCGGACCATGACTGCGGGACCGACCGTCCCGCGAGCCATGTTTGAGCGTATAGACCCGCTCCGCGAGACGGGTGTACTTTGAGCTGTGGAAGGCTTCAGGCACTCTTCGAAGGCCGACCGTGAGTTTTATGAGCTCCGCAGGCGGGCATACGGTCCGGATCCAGACATAAGTGTCGACCCTCCGGGCCTAGCGAGGTTGCGCGAACTTGAGGCGGCGGACCGCGCTGACGTCAATCCTCTGCCGGTTGCCTCCGCGAGCGAGAATGCGGCAGATTCGGAGGCCACCGCGGACGCTGCCTCGGTGGAACATCCGGTGCCAAGGTGGAGTCGCCTGTACTGGGCCGGTGCCGCACTGGTCCTCGCGGGAGGGATCGTTACGACGACCCTGCTGTTATCCGCGCCGCGTCCTGATGCCACTCTTCATCCGAGCGGGGCCGCGGTCGATAACCGGCTCCCCGGACTGCTGCTTAGGGGAGCACCCCTGTTGAAGATCGAGGCTTCAACCCTCCGCGGATACGGGTCGTATCTCGGTCTCGAGATCTATTTCGGGGTGAACGCGTTCGACTCGCCGTGTCTCGTGGCACTGCACCGGGCGAGCGGTAATCTCTCAGACGTTCGCTGTGCTCCGGCTCCAGCAGATCTCATGATGGACGTCGCCTCATCCCGGGATGGGTTTGAAGGATTCGAAGGGCGCGCCGGCGACGGCATCATCCGATTCGTACTTCGTGACGACACGGTGGATGCTTACGTCTACCTCATTCCTGAGGCGGATTGATGGACGCATCCTCACCCCGGTCCGATGCTCAGCGCGAGCTGGACGAGCTCCGCAGGAGGGCATACGGTCCGCATCCGGATATCGAGTCCGACCCCGCAGCACTGGTAAGACTGGCAGAACTTGAGGCGGCACACACGGCGAGTCTTCGCGCAGCCACCGGTACCGAGATCACAGCACCCGCTGCAGCCCCGGATTCCGGGCCAGGTGCTCACTCCACCTGGACCACATTCATTGAAGAATGGCCGGAACCAGCAACCAGCACCGCACCCGTGGCGGAGCCCGGGACTGGATTGATGTCCTCAGCCTGGCGTCGTCGCACCGCGACACAAGTGCGCCGTTACTCATTTATGGCCACCTTGATGTCCACCGCGCTGGCAGTCTTTGTTGCCGCTATGATCACCGTGGCATGGATCGTAAGACCGCGTCCCGATGCCACATTGCCTCAAATTGCAGACAAGGCAGACAGCGCCGTTCTCACCATGCTGGCGTTCCTCTCAACGCTGGAATTCCCTTGGGGGGAAGCTGCCGGCCAATCCAGCTTCCGCGGCTATCAACAGTATCGGGGAGTCGAACCCTGGTTCTTCGTGGACGGACGGGGCTACCGGTGCTTCATGCTCATCGATCGTTCCGGTCCTTTTGTAGACGGCGCCAATTGTGTGCCGCCCGGGGTCGATCTTATTGCAGACGTCGGCGGGCAAACCCATTCGGGTGATGATGCCATGATGGGCCTCCCGAAGGGGAGCGTCGTCCGGTTCCACTACCGCGGCGACTCCGTAGACGTCTTCCTCTACCCCGCATCGTCGGAGGCAGAATGAGGCCAGGGCCCGGAGAGACGGGCCGCCATCTCAAATAAACCTTCGGAACCGCGCGGTCGGTCAAACCAGTCGCGGGAAACGGTGCGATAACCGGTCTGATCTTCGGAGATTTTTGGCGCTCTTCTGTTCAGGGCTTCCGGATTCCCACTAGATCGCCCGGAATATTTGCCCGGTGATGGTGCCATAAACGGCGCGGCAGCTTGTATGCAAAAACGACCGTTTCTGACCGGACTTCGGCATGCCTCCGAAAAATCCAAAAAAGACTTCCTATCGTTGGTCAAAACTGGTTTTCGAAATGAAATCTGGTCAAAACCGACCATGGAGGATTTTTGACGTGTCCGGCAACGTGATTGGGTATGCCAGGGTAAGTACTCGCGGGCAGTCGCTGGACTCCCAAGTGGACGCACTCGTAACTGCCGGGGCAGTTCGTGTCTTTCAGGAGTATGCCTCCGGTGCCACCCAATCCAGGACGCGGTGGAAGGAATGTCTGGACTACCTGCAACCAGGCAACGTTCTGACAGTCACTGATTTGACCAGGCTAGGCCGCAGTACTGCTGATCTGGCTGACATTGTCACGGTGCTGGGACAGCGGGGGATAGGTTTCCGTTCCCTCGCTGAACCGTGGTTAGACACCACTAGTGCCCATGGAAAGCTCATCTTCGATATGTTCGCTTCTCTTGCCGAGTACGAACGATCACGGTTGTCCGAGCGGACGAAAGCAGGTTTGGCAGCGGCGAAAGCTCGCGGCCGGCTTGGCGGCCGCCCCCGGACGATGACTCCGTCCAAGACGGAGGCTGCCCGGCAGTGTGAATCGCAGAGCTATTTGGCACTGAATCTGCAGCGCTTAGTGGCCGATGAGAAGTGTTTCCCTTGCTGCGTCAACGACCTCCGGGGTGAGTGTTTCAACGTGGTTGAGCGTTTGGATCCGGCGCACTTGTGTGAGGAGTCTGTCGACGAGACGGAAGTTTCCAGCAGTGATTCGCACGATGGTTGCGACGGCGGTTGCGTGGGCGAGGTTTTCCTCGGGATTGTGTGAGCTGGCCGGAAGGCGTTGGGTGAGGACGGCGGTGACTTCATCTGGAGTGAGTGGTCGGTATTGGTGGGCGAATCCTATGCGGCTGTATAGCTGCGGGTAGCGGGCGAGACGCTTTTCGATGCCCGGGATGCCTACGAGGATCAGGCCCATGGTGTGGCGGTCGTAGTAGTCCCGTACTTGTTCCAGTCCGGTTGCCTTGAGTCGGTCAGCCTCATCGATGATTAGCAGTTCGGTCCGGCCGCTGGAGCGGGACTCGGTATGCACGTAAGGGTCAACGACTCCATGTTCGGCGTAGTCGACCGCGTAGGAGATTTGTTGGCACGCGCTCGGTAGACCCAGGTCGATTTGCCGTACCGTTGCGGCGACGGTGGGAGTGAAAAACGCTGTCCGCGCTTCGAGAACCCTGTCTGGGACAGGTTCAGGCTTGTCGGTAAGGGCGGCCTGCCAGGCCTCCCATTCGTTCACCGCTGCGTAGTGTCGAGCGGAGAGCGTTTTGCCCACCCCTGGCGGTCCCCAGCACAGCCCGATATAGCGATGGGCGCGAACAGTGTCGGCGAACTCCGTGAATCGCCGGTGCTCTCGGGTGACGAGAAATGAGGGCTGGTCCGGGGGCAATGGTGGGGCCCCGCTGTTGACCTCACCAAGAGCTCCAACGAGGAACCTGCGGCCGTCGTCTTTTCCGGCGAGAACGCTCGGCCTGCCGAAGTTAATCGGTCTCATACACACGCAGCCCGTATCGGCGCGGAGGTTCGGACGGCTGTGTGCCTTCGGATAAGGCAGGGGTGATGTTTGGCGCTGGCGGGACATACCGGGTGTCGCTTGGCAGCGCATCGGCAAGGCTACGCCGATCGCGCAGCTGCTGTTTGAGCTCGCGTCTTCTGTCCGTTCTGGCACCGCGTAGCTGTTCGAGAGAGATCGCTTCGGCCGCCAGCTCCGGGGCGATTGCACGGCAGAGAAAGGCATCGTTGAAATAGACGCGTATCTCTCCAATATCCCGTGGGTCATAGCGGACGGTCACCTGTTCGCCAACATAAGCCGCCAGCACTGGAGAAACGTAGCGTGTGGAAGCGAATTGGATCCCGTCGCGCTGCACCTTCCGTCCTGTAGCCACGGTCAACAGCAGCAGGTCCAGGTCCTCAGGATGAGCCGGCATTCGAGGAATGAATGCCGAGACGGCCCACCGCTGCACCGGGGACTCACTGGTAGAAGAGTGCCGGCGCTGGTTGTACTCGGTCACGATGAATGTCTCCAGGATGCCATCGAGTTGCTGCAGCGTCAGCTCGGGTGGACTGATTGGTCGCCCGCGCGTGCCGTGCGGGATGAACCCGGGAAGGTGCGGCAGGAGCTCGGTTGTAACCGTCCCATAGAACCGCTCGATCTTCCCGCGCCCTTGGGGTACTCCCACCTGGGAATGGATGAGCTCCATGTGGGTGTCGAGGCAGACCCGGTCGAGGCGGGCCGAGGTGAAGTCAGCGCCATGATCGCTGTAGAGCATGTCCGGCAGACCCATCACTGGCCACGACGGGTTCTCTTTGCGCCGCACGGCCTGGTGAAGCGCCAACGCGGTTTGCTCCGCGCTGGGTGCCCCGAGGAATACTGTGTAGCCGGCAACCGCGCGGGAGTAGTCATCGAGCACGATCGTGAGCCAAGGCCGCGCACCGCGGCCCTTCGGGTCGAGGACTTCGATGTCGAGGAGTGTGTGGTCGGCCTGCCATTGCTCGTTCGGGCGGCCGGCGTTGCGACGGTAAACCAGCTCAAAGGTATCCCGATAGGCGGTGTCGCCTTCCTGTGCAAGGGTTCTGAGGCCCGGATCGATGCCAGCTACGAGTGCCCGGACTGTCGAATAGCTCGGGGCGGAGATACCGCGGGCCGAGGCAATGTCGGCGATCCTGCGGTGGATAAATGCAGCCGTTGGTGCGGGACGGCGCAAAGCAAGCCCTTCGACCGCGTCGATGAGCTCCTGCGGGATCCCACGCTGACCCCGGTCGGACCGAGGCTGACGCTCCAGGCTCGCGACTGTGCCACCATCCCGGTACCTGGACATCCAGTGGCGGATGGTGCGGATCGGGATACCCGACTCGGCAGCCAGGCGGGTGAGCGCGATTCCTTCGTCGACATGCCGTCGCAGCAGCATGGCGCGGTCTTCGGCTGTGAACTTAGCCCGCAGCACCGCACGTTCCCTTACTTACCGCACTGGCCCGGCGGACGGCGCCTGCAGGTGACGGTAGATCGTAGGCCGGGAGACTCCGAATGTGTCCGCGATTTCCTGCACGGTGTGTTCCTTCGAGTCGTACATGGCCCGGGCCTGGGAGATCTTGGTCGTGGTCATCTTGAACTTGGGGCCGCCTTTACGTCCCCGTGCACGGGCGGCCGCGAGGCCATCGTGGGTGCGCTCGACGATCAGGTCGTGCTCGAACTCAGCAATGGCGGCAAGCATATGGAAAAACAGGCGGCCGCCGGGTGTCGTCGTGTCAATTCCCTGCGACAGTGCACGCAGGCCGATCCCGCGCTGCTGCAGTTCCTCTGCGACCTGTTTGAGGTTACGCACCGAGCGGCCCAGCCGGTCCAGCTTAGTGACGACCAAGGTGTCGCCGTCCCGAACATACTCAAGCACCTGGTCCAAAGCCGGCCGCCGGGCGAGGACACCAGAGGCATGCTCAACGAAGATCTTCTCGCATCCGGCAGCTTCAAGAACGTCCGTTTGTCCTTCAGGGTTCTGATCCCTGGTTGATACACGCGCGTACCCGATTAAAGCCACGCTTCAATGTAACGCAAACGCCGCCTCCGACACATAGAAAGCGGACACGGGTCATGAGACAGGACACGCCGAATCTGAATCCGCCTTCAGGCTAGTCTCACGAATGGTCGTTCACAAGACGTCCCGTAAGAGCTACCCCCAATGCGAATTTCAACGGGCGGGGTATATGCGACACCTTGAATGCTCACCCTGCAAAAGCGCACGTCAAAGCCGGGTTGTCGCGCTGAGGGACCGGCTTATGGGACAACTTCGAGACTGCGCGCCCTTACCGGATGGTGCTCGGGTTGGGTAAGCCGTAGATGGCGCGATAGAACCTGTGATGGCCATTAGGCTGCGGGTATGAAACCTCGCGCGATTTTCATTGCTGCGCTTCTGCTGGTGGTCATAGTGATTTGCCTTAATTGTCGCTTGGGCAAGCGTCGGTGACCGCCCAAGTCCGATGAGCTGTGGGGCGGTTTAAAGGCCGGGACAATAGCCAGGAAGATTCTCTAGCCAGGAGCCCATAAGAGCAAGCCTTCTCTTCGAAACTTAGGATCGGATCATGCTCATATCTACAACTGGAGTTGTATACGCCGCGGAAGGTTCGGTGGTTCTTGATGTTGTGCCACCACCGAGGACGCTGGCTGAGGCCATGGCAGCGCGTGGGCTTGACGAGGGACGGGACTTCAACGAAATCCTCTTTGAGACCGGCGTCAGTATGGGGCCCGTCGAAGTACGGATTGAAGTTTTGCCGACTGAGCCTACAGAGGACACCACGGTTGATTGGGAAGATGCTTGGGAAGATTTTGATTTTGAGCTGCCGCCAGGCACTGTGAACCTCTACGGACCTACGATGGGTGATGTGCTCAACATCGGCACAATCGAGCAACCCTCGGTCTATAGGTTCCGGGTGCAGGCGAATGGCCGGAGCCGCATGAGGGATTTGGTGGCCACAGAAGCGGTGGAGAGCTATCTTGTCCAAACCTGGGTAGTCAAGCAGCGAACTGGGACAAACGTTTCGTAGAAGGTTCCCAAGTGGGACGTCAGCGTCGCCGAGCATCAGTTCCGGCTTTTCCGTTGAGTCAAAGTCAAAATTGATCAGATCGAAACTAGAGGTTCAGCCTGGACCCCTATTCTTGTGACCCGCCTATCGGGACAATCAGGGCATGGGACGTTCGAAAGAGATCTGCGGGTTCACTGCTGCTTGCGTCCTGTTTTTCTCTCTCACAGTCACCGCCTGCGGAAGCGCTGGCAATAACGGGCAGGGAGAATGGCACCAGCAGCCGCCACTGCCATCTGCAGAGCCTTCCCCCGAGGTTAGTGAGGGTACAGAAGTAGCCGACCGAAGCGAGTGCCGGAAGATAGTCCAGGTTCCGACCAACTCAACAGAATCGGGCGCTCCTTCCGCTGGTTCGGCGACAGCATCCAGCTGCGGCACAACATTCGTCCCGCTCACCGAGGAACAAATGCTCAACGCCACTCCTGCCCCGATGCCCCTTCAACCAACTGCCCATTCCGAAGGGAACTCGGCAGATTCGTTGGTCACGACGCCGAAAGAGGGAGAGCAGCGAGAGTGGACCCCCGAACGTATGAGAAGTGCGTCTCCGGAACCAATGCCCGAGGTTCCCTAACGCCTGCATAACCGTCGTGAAGCTCGAGGGTCCCGTAGAGGGTTCCTCAAACGCGGCGTAGAAGCATTGCGGCTCGGCCACCCCTCTTTGAGGATTCCGGAACGAACAGAAGCTGCGACCGAGGTAGTCGTATCGCGGGAGCGTTCAATACTATGAGGCGTGGCCGCGCAAATTAAAGGTTCAGAGTTGCGTACGACCTTGACGGTTGTCCTGCTGTCTTTCTCTCTCTTTGCTACGTCTTGCGCCGCCTCAGGGTCTACAGGGGCTGGCGGTGAAGGTGTCCATGCCTCCAAAGAGCCGAGACCCCCCGCGGACTCACCAATCGCCCCTGAGACCTCGCCTGCGGACGGAGCGATTGCCCTTACGGCCAACACGCTAAGTCAGGAGCTGGCAGGGGATTCTCGGTTTGCTTCGGTCGAAGTGAAGGAGGGAAACCGACTCATCGTTCATTGGCACGGTCCGGTAGATTCGATGCAAAGTGACCTACGAGCCCGGTTTCCGAACGTCAACATTTCGGTCGAGTCCGCGACCTGCTCTCCTGGGAGACTTAGGGAATTTGGCAGCGAACTGCAGGCCTCAGACCCCGCCGTGAACATCACTGCGGTATCCCCCGATGGATCCCACTTGGCACTCACGCTCGACGAATCAATTGGGGCAACGGCAGACATTGCCGCACTCGAGCGCAAGTACTCAGCGGCAGCTGGCTGCCCGGTTAAAGTGCAGCTTGGGGACATCGCCCCTGCCGCGGGCTAATCCGTCTCATTGGAGGTTCCTCAAACTAGACGCGGAAGAGTAGTCCGGTAGGGTCGGAAAGATAAAGCTTGTAGGGGGCAACGCTGTGAAACGACTTGGCCGCGTAACTGCAGTCATCACGATGATCTCCATTGCGCTCTCATTGAGTGCTTGTACATCAGCGCCCCCGCGGATCAGTGCGCTGGACCGTGAAGCAACCGGTGCGGATGTCCTGCCGGCGCATGTTCCAGAGATGATGCGTACCGAGCACACTACCCGCCTCCTAGCCGCTAGGGACGGCATCAGGTACTTTGTCGCTCAGGCCACGAATGCTGCGTACACGTGTGTGACGGCATTCCCTGACGAACGGCCCGACCTTTGGATCACTGGCTGCAGCGACCAGTCCGATCCGGGAAAAGAAATTCTTCGGACGGCCATGAATGGAGTTGTCTCCGTTGTCCTGGTCCCGGACAACTACGACGCTTCGTCCCTTCAAAACGAAGGGTTCGTACCGGTGCACGAGAATATCCTCGTCGCGGGGACCTCAGGAAGAGTCCCAGGCGCGTAAACAGCCGCGAGGCCCTATTCACGCCCGCGCCGGAGGGTCTTGGCGACGTCCTGGCACCCCCCACTGTGCTGCCAGGACGCCGCAGGCGTGATCCGGTGGTTAGCCCTCGTCGAGAGCTGGGATTCCGAGCTGGGCGCAGACCTCAGGAGGGCCGGGGATGACGGCGACGGTGTCGTCCACGACGCATGCGGTCAACGGCGGGACGTAGTGGCCGAGGTTGGGGTTTGGCCCGGGCCTGAGCGGGTTGCCGTACTGATCCGTGTCAGGCATCTCAGTGCCATGGTCCTGCCCGGCGGGCGGTGTAGGTACGAAACCGGCTGGGATGAGGTCGTTGGTGAGTCCGTCAGGGTTCATCAATCCCATGGTCCACACTCGGCTGCACTGGTTGATGGGGTCGGTGACCTGTTGCATTCCGGCGTTTTTGTCGTCGGGGTTTGGGTTGTTCTTGTCATCGAACCCGGTGATAAAAATCCCGCTAGTGATGTACGGGGGCATTCTGTCCCCCGGCGCGCCGGGAACGGGATAAGTAGTGTTGAGGTCAGCTCGGAAGTAGCAGCGAATATCCCGTTTGTCTTCCACAGGAGCCAACGCGACATAGACGCCGGCGGCCGTAGTGCCAACCAGCGCGGTGCCCGCGACGGCGATCACAACTGGGAGAGTGAGCCATTTCCGGGCCGGCTTAGGGCGGCGGCGCGCTTCTTGTCCGAGCAGGTTCTGGACGCGGTTTTTCGTGTCTTTAGGGTAGGTCACTTCAGATAGGTTCATGACAGCCTCGCTTCAACAGTTGTGGTGTCGAGTTGTTCGATGGACTCCAGGGGCCGGTTCAGGCCAGCCAACTTTGTCCTTGCCCGGTGAAGCCTTGATTTCACTGTTCCGACCCGTACGCCGAGCGTCTTCGCAGCCTCTTCCTGGGGGATTCCGTTCATGAGGCACAGGATCACGACGTCCCGTTCGCCCTCGTTCAGCCCAGCGGTTGTGTCCAGCAGCTCGCGGACCTCGCGTTCTGCGTCCAGTCTGGAAGCGATTGCTTCTGCATGGTCTGCTTCGTTTTCACCGTGCCGAGGATCCGAGTGGGGCAGTCGGGCAAGGAAGTCGGCGTGCCGTCGAGATGCCCTGGCCCGGTTGCGGTCAGCATTCGTTGCTACCCCAAGCAGCCACGGAAGGACGCTGTCCCTCTCCGGCTTGAGCCTGGTCCGCTGCCGCCACGCCTCGAGAAATGTGATCGAGACGAGCTCTTCTGCATCGTGCCACGAACCGCAGCGGGAAAGGCAGTACCGAAAAACGGCATCAGCGTGCCTGGCGAACAGGGCCTCAAAGGCATCAGCGTCGCCTGCCATGCACTTGCGCCACAGGTCTTCGTCATTCTCCGCCATTAGCCTCATACCTTGTAGTGTCCGCAGGACCTGAAAAGGGTCCCGGCGGCAACAGTTCGCCGTCCCAATACAAACAGCATGAGCACCTACCGTTGCTTAGCCCTCTCAAAACTACGGAATTTGCCCATGTCAGACCTGGCGGCCCGTAGTCAGGGTGTCCCGTTCAGGGTTCCCAAGTGGGACGTCAGCGCCGCCGAGCATCAGTTCCGGCTTTTCCGTTGAGTCAAAGTCAAAATTGATCAGATCGAAACTAGAGGTTCAGCCTGGACCCCTATTCTTGTGACCCGCCTATCGGGACAATCAGGGCATGGGACGTTCGAAAGAAATCTGCGGGTTCACTGCTGCTTGCGTCCTGTTTTTCTCTCTCACAGTCACCGCCTGCGGAAGCGCTGGCAATAACGGGCAGGGAGAATGGCACCAGCAGCCGCCACTGCCATCTGCAGAGCCTTCCCCCGAGGTTAGTGAGGGTACAGAAGTAGCCGACCGAAGCGAGTGCCGGAAGATAGTCCAGGTTCCGACCAACTCAACAGAATCGGGCGCTCCTTCCGCTGGTTCGGCGACAGCATCCAGCTGCGGCACAACATTCGTCCCGCTCACCGAGGAACAAATGCTCAACGCCACTCCTGCCCCGATGCCCCTTCAACCAACTGCCCATTCCGAAGGGAACTCGGCAGATTCGTTGGTCACGACGCCGAAAGAGGGAGAGCAGCGAGAGTGGACCCCCGAACGTATGAGAAGTGCGTCTCCGGAACCAATGCCCGAGGTTCCCTAACGCCTGCATAACCGTCGTGAAGCTTGAGGGTCCCGTAGAGGGTTCCCTCATAGAGACCGAGCGTCCCTAGATGGGCAGACCTGTAAGGCAGAGTACTTGGCACGACACGCCGCTAACCTCCCTCCATATATCGATTAACTGAATATCTTCGTGACATGACTAAGCGACCTATGCGAGAACCAACGTTCCTGATTTTGTCGGTGCTGGCGCAAGGCCCGGCCCACGGGTACGCGTTGATTACAGAAACAAAGAAGCTGTCGGGAGGCAGGGTCGCGCTGCAGCCCGGCACGCTTTATACGGCCTTGGATCGGCTCAAGGAAGAGGGCTTGATTTCGGTGGCCCGCGAAGAAGTAGTGGACAGCCGATTGCGCCGGTATTACGAGCTGACCGACGTCGGAGCTGGCGAGTTGGGCGGAGAAATTGCCAGGCTGGAGTCGAACGTGGTGGCCGCTAAGGCTTCTCTTAAGATCCGCTCGGCGCGACTCGCCGGCGGGCTGGCATGAGCACGGAGTCGGCGCCACTCGAACGCCGGTACAGGAGGGCTTTGAACTTCTATCCAGCCAGCTGGCGCCGGGAACACGGAGATGAACTTTTAGGGGTCCTAATGGATGTGGCCGAAGATGAGCGTCGCGTAAATCCAAGTGCCAGAGAGTTCGTAAATCTGGGCATCAGTGGACTGCTCGCCCGCATCATGCTCGTTGTTGGGCGCATCCCAGTGCGCCGCCGTTCCCGTATTGCAGTTGGGGCGACGATCATCGGTTCTGCTGCGGCTGCCACACAGATGGTGCTGGGAGAAGTTGGACGGTGGTTCCGTTATGGCAGCTACGGGGCGGACGTGGCTCTCTTTGGTCCATTCACCACTGCAGCATCCTTGGTCTACCTTTTGTGCCTTTTCGCTCTACTGGCAACCGTGCTGCGTTTGCCAAAAGCCAGGGTGGCAGCTCATCTGCTGACCATTGGAGCGGCAATTACGCTTCCTCTCGGGACAACCTTGACGCAAACGGCGATAACCCCTGACTGGTACATCCCGGCATTCTTTGCCGTCGCAGCTGCTCTGGCACTGATCGGCGATCCCAATCGAACAGAGGGTGCCCGAGCACTGATGATGTGGTCTGCACCCGTCCTGGCTGCCGGCGTCACCTTCGCTGCATACCGCCACGGGGCCGGTGCACGGACGACCTACTACAGCGACTTCTCCTGGAACCAATTCCCGGTCACCATGTCGTTTGTTCTTGCTTTGGCATTCGTCACGGCGCTCACCCTCAGTAACAGAGCCGCATTGCCGTGGGTGACATATCTCGTGGTATTTGCTTCTCCTCTCTACCTTTGGTTCACCGGGCTCGCCGTGCAAAACCATCCCGCTCCCTACTTCATCGGATCGAGCGTCCTTGCGGCCGCGGCAGCCTGGTACGTAACCAAGCGCCCTCCTCACGCTAAAGATGGATACACGCCCGCCACCTAACGCAGCCACCCCCGCGCGTACCGACCCTCCTCTGTATGCCCGGTTAAAGGTCGGATTACGGGCACCAAGGGTGACAAATAGCGCTGCGGAAAAGCTGCCATTTATTTCTGCGATTCACAGCCCGGCAGCTTCGCAGCCAGGGAAAGACTTTGAAGGAGACGGCTCAGATTCTCAGTGTCAGCGTCTCCTCACTGACTCGGGCCCTAAGCCTGCCGGAGGTAGCCCCAAACGTTTTATCCGAAGCCGCATAGCGCCTCTACTAGGCGGACAAGCGTGGATCCCGGTTTACGAACACGTTACGATGGCGAGGCTATGACGTTCTCACTTGATACCACTGAATCAGCAGATGAAGAACGAGCGGGGACGCTGCTCATCCAGGAGGCAACTAACCGCATTCAGGCGGTCATCGATCTGCCCGGGTGGGCTGACCCTGTATCAGGGAGTCCCATGGCAGAGGCTGACAAACTCACTCCCATTCAACCCATGTCGTACCATCTCAGGAGCTCCAATATGGTGGCTCTGGACAATCTTCGAGCGACCGTTAGGTACATCGAAAAGACGAACGATGTTCCCATGATGGCCCTCTACTCCATGATCCGCTCGGCCGTGGAGTCCACCTCCTATGGCCTATGGTTGCTGAGCGCAACCAGGGCAGATAAGCGCGCGTTTTACTGCCTTCGGCTGTCCTACGAGCACAACGAGGATATGGCCAGCCTGGCAAGGGCATTCGATCCGCAGGACAAAAGTGGGGCTAAGACGCGCGAGAAGCTGTTGGAACTCCAACAGGACCTCCGGCGCTATAAGCAGCATGATCTTTCAGGGCGGGTCACCACCACTGACGTAGTAGTTAACGCCGACAAAGTTGTAGGTAAGAGGCGGTGCTTCACGGGAATTCAGGTATGGAAGTCTTGCAGTGGTCTCGCCCACGGAAACGGTTCTGTGATGCCGGCACTTTTGGAACGCAAAGTGGTGAGTAAGACCGACCAAGGGGGAGAGTACCAGCTCACTTCTCGGCTGACATTCTTGGGTGGATTCCTGATTACTGCCGTCGAGAACCTGGAAGTGATGAGAAAGCGGTACGAACTCGAAATTCAGCCGAAGGACCATTACTAACGAATCGAGCTGGTTTTCGTGAGGGAGAATGGCCCTTATATGCGGTAGATACGTGATGTCCAAAGAGGTCGAGGGATCACCTTGAAGTAGGTTGGGCACCATGCCAGTACAGGACCCGGACGAGAACCTACTTGTGCAACGAATCGTCCGCCAGCAGGGGCTGGTGATCCAGGACGCTGCTAGGGATGCTCTTAAGAACTTCACTTCTCCGCCAGTCGGGTCGCCTGCTATGCGGGATCGACAATGGGCGGAGCAAACGCAAGACGCTGAGTTGGTGCAAGGTGGCTACACCAGTGCTGCTCAGTCTGTGGCCACGCTTTTGCACACCATGGAGGAATACCGCCTGGCGATCCTCGCCCTTCTGGCCGCCGGCGAGATGCTGCCCCACCCAATCATGAGCTGCGTTAGGGCCATACATGATGCTGCGCTCAGAATCTGCTCGCTGACGGATCCCACAATCTCTCCCCAGGAGCGGCTTGCCCGGTCTGCCGCTGATTTCTTAGCGAAGGTTCAGGGCGGAATACCGGTTCTTCATACGCTGGAGGGGGTAATGGACGACGGGCGCGAGGATCTGCAAAGAGTTGAAGAATCGAGGACGGGAGCGATAAGCCTGTTCAGGAGGATTGGGCTGGAGGTTCAGGTGAAGGAGAGCACGGGGCAGGCACAAAACGTCCGTTGCGAGGGCAAGGTGGCTAACGTCGATGTTAAAAGCACTGACCTGAGCCAAAAGTACACTCCGCTGGTGCACTTCGCTTGGGGCCTTAACTCTGGCGCCACGCACTCGAACATTTGGTTGACTCATGGGCTTTCTGGGCCGTGGGCTCAGATATTGGTGTCTATGGTGTTCCCGCTGCTTGATATTTCCGATGCCCTGGTGACGAACCTTCTGGGCTACGCAGGGCTTCCCTCAACCGAGATCCGGAAGGCGACACACTTTCGCCGCATCATGCTTATGCGAAGAACAGGTGTTCCCGGCCCGTATGCGGACTTCAGCGCGTACACAGATGACCAGCGAGTTCAGTAGCCCGCAAGGGCTTTTTAACTACTGCGGTTGGGACCGAATATTCCCCTGTTCTCAATAACTGTCAGTGCGAATGACTATGAGTTTCTGACCGTCGGCCAGCAGTGTTTCCAGGTTGGCACGCGCTTCCTCATAGGTATCGCCTTCGGCGCTGAGGCAGTTGTACTGGTTATCTTCGCTGGTGACTGTGCCGGTGAGCATCACCCGCACGATTCTATTGCCGCGCAGGTTTAGTTAGAACAGTCTGTGGGCCTAGCGGACCGGCAGCTGGACGCTTTCTTGGTCCAAGTCCGGCCGGGGACGCATAAAGCGGAAGGAATGGCGAAAGGCATTGCCTGTCCAGGCGATGTCGGCGGAGATTTCGACCACCAGAGGCTCTACCAACGTCAGGGTCACAGGGCGGGCCAGCCCAAAGAGGGGCATCCCGTTGTAAATGACTTCAATTCCGGCCTCAGGGACCTGGTAGGTCTCATGCCATACGCCCACGTCACCGCTGCCGGCAGTCTCCTTCATGAAACGCCGCCAAGGCTCCAGATGAGGGGACTCCCGGTCCGCGGCGAATTTCCGCAGGTGCTCCGGGCTTTCCCAGTAGCTGAGCAGCATGGTGGTCCGGCCGAACCACTGCTCGTACCCCAGCATTCCCGACGCCGGGTCCCCCGCCAGGTGTTGGAGCATCCGCGGCATGGAGCTTGCCACTTTGCCGACCGCTCCCATCTTCCACCACCGGTTGGCCCGCATGCCAATCAGGAAGACCGTCACTGATTCCCGGCCAGGATCGGCGGTATAGCGGCCCGGAAAGACATTCTGCGCCATGGGAAGCTCCTTGGGTTCAGGCGATTCGCTTTCATAACGGGGTTACGAAACAAGGTTATGAAACAATGGGACCCATGGCAAGACCCGTGATCCATAACGATTCCCTGCGGCAGGAACTGCTGGCGGTCACCGCCGAGCTGGTGAACCGGGAAGGGCCGGCCAGGGTGACGCTGCGGGATGTTGCGTCGGCCGCGGGGACGTCCACCACCGCCGTCTATTCACTGTTTGGCGGGAAGTCCCAACTCCTCACCGCCGTGGTGGACGACGGGTTCCGGTCTTTCCGGGACTCGCAGGTGGCCGCGGCGCCGGCTGGGCTGCAGGGCCTCGGAGTGGCCTACCGGACGTGGGCGCTGGAGCACCGCGCTCTCTACCGGCTGATGTTCGGCGGTGCACTGGCCGCTTACGTGGATTGCCAGCCGAGTGCCGAAGTTGCCGCCGGTGCCATGGAACCGCTGATGGAGGCGGTGGCTTCCGCCCAGGCGGCGGGGGCCCTGCGGGCTGAACCCGTGGAAAAGGTCGCCTTCGCAATCTGGGGCCAGGTGCACGGCCTGGTGAGCCTGGAGCTGGCGGAGGTGGGCCCGCCGGACGCGGACTGGGCCGCAGCCTACACCTCGGCCCTGGACGCCGTGGCGCGCGGCTGGGCTGCCTGACGCCCCCTCTTCGGCGCGCCTATTCCCCTGCTGCCCGCAAGATACCTGACGCGGCTGATACATCCGTCGCGCCAGGTATTGTGCGGGTCGATCTGTGTTTTGTGCGTCGCTGCCCGCGCAGGGCCCCTTAGGCGTACACCTTCTCCAGGAAGTTGCCCCACGCCTTGCCGGTGGTTTCCGGATCCCCGGCCCCGCTGAAATCGTGGACGGTCATTCCCACCGGCGCACCAAAGGCGTTGCGCCCGAAGAACCGGTACAGCGCATCGGAGGTGCGGATCCCCAGGAAGTGTTCGTTCGAGAAGTCCACTTCCCCGCTGAGCCGGCCCACGCCGTCGAGCTCCAGTTTCACCTGGGACCCCTGTCCGGCGAGCTCAACGCCCAGTGCACGTCGCAGCTGAACAAAGCCGTCGGCAGTCTGCGAAGCCGGGGGCGCCTGGATGTCCGTGAAGACCACGGGGCGGCCATCGAAGTACTGCAGGTACTGGCCCAGCGTGTGGAGATAGAATTCTGTGTGGCGGGAGGCGCCGTCGTACTGCTCGTCCCAGTTGTCCGCGAAGATGCCGCTGTGTACGTAGTGCAGGCGGGCGCGGCCACCGTCGAGCGGCTCCAGGACGTGCTCGAGCTGGTTGAACCAGCCGTCCGGGCCGTCCATCCTGGAAACGAGGTGGTTGGGGTATTCCTCGACCGTCCTGACCGCCGGCCACTGGTCGGTGGGGAACATCCAGGCGGGCGTGCCTGCAGTCACTGCCTCCCACACCCGCTCCGGCGGGCCGGGCAGTTCGGTGTCGTAGGCGATGTCGAATTCGCGCTTGTCAGTCATTGTCCTGCTCCTTAGCTTTGGGGATTGCCGGGCTTTCCGGGTTCTCCCTGGTTGTCTTGAGGACGGTTGTCTTGAGGACGGGGTGCAGCGCCACCACCAGCCGGTGCCGCCTGCCGCCGGAGGCTCCGGCGCCGGGCGGGGTGCCGCCGTCGTGATACTTGTCCACGAGCCGCGTGACCGCCACGCCCAGTTCCTCCGCAAAGGCGGCGCGGTCGGCGGCGGTCCGGAAGGTGATCTCGCCGTCGATGGCGAACGTGGCCAGCTTTTGCCGGGCCGCGGCAGCCCCCGCGATCAGCTTGCCCATTTCCTGGACCATCCGGCCGGCAAGTGCCAGCAGCCAGAAGGCCGAGAAACGGTCCGAAAAGCGGTGCGGATCCGGCGATACCGCGGAAAGGGCCTGCGGCGAGATCAGGTAGGACGCCGCAGTGGCCTGGAGCACCCGCTCAGTTACATTGCCCTTGCGCCGCTCCTCCACCAGTTCCACGAGGCCGTGCCGCTCAAGCGCCTTGAGGTGGTAGTTGACTTTCTGCCGGGGCAGCCCCACCTTCACGGCGACCTGCGTGGCCGACCCCGGGCGGGACAGTTCATGCAGGATGCGCGTACGGACAGGATCCAGGGAAGCTTCGGCCGCCGCGGGGTCCTCGATGACTGCTATCTCCAACATGCTTCAAGTCTCTTACCGACAACTTTTATTGTCAAGAACTTTTTTGTGATCGGTTGGGAGGCGGTCGCGGCGGTCCTGCAACAGGGCCACGTAGAATTGTCCGGTGATGCAATCCCCCCTCCCCGTCCGCGACGGCGTGAATGCCACCCGCCTGCGCCTTCCCGGCGAGGGGCCGTGGGACACCGCAATGGACTACATGATGCACCGCTGGGGCCACATCGATCCGCAGGGCATCGAGGACAGGTTTGACGCCGGCGAAATCGTCGGCGAGGGCGGCGTTCCCCTGGACCGGGCCACTCCCCTCAGGGACCACACCTTTATCTGGTACTACCGGACCCTGCCGCCGGAGACCCGGATCCCCGTGGAGCTGGGCATCCTGCATCAGGACGAGCACCTGCTGGTGGTGGACAAGCCGCACTTCCTGCCCACCACCCCCGGCGGGACCTACATCCAGGAATCTGCCCTCGTGCGCCTCCGGAACCAGTTGAACCTGCCGGACCTGATTCCCATGCACCGGCTGGACCGCATGACGGCAGGGGTGCTGCTGTTCTCCACCAATCCATCAACCCGCGGCAGGTACCAGGTGCTTTTTGAGAAGCGCCAGGTCCGGAAGGAATACGAGTGCGTGTCCGCGGCCGAGCCCGCCGAGGGGTATCCCGCCGTCGAATTTCCCGTGGTGGTCCGCAACCGGATGACCAAGTCTCGCAGCTACCTGCTGGCCGAAGTCATCGACGGGGAACCTAACGCGGAGACGCGGATTGAGCAGCTGGAAGTGTTCGACGGCGGCACGGCGCCGGGTGCCGCAAGCGCCGCCGTTGCCGTGTCGAGTAGCAATTCCCGCCGCGCGCTGTACCGGCTGGAACCGCACACCGGCAAGACGCACCAACTGCGGGTGCACATGGCCTCGCTGGGGCTGGGCATCATCAACGACGCCTTCTACCCCGACCTGCTGGACAAGGCTCCGGACGACTACAGCAAACCCCTGCAGCTTCTCGCCCGCAGCATCCGGTTTGTGGATCCGATCTCCGGAAAACCGGTGGAGTACCGCAGCCGGCTGGAGCTCAGCGAGGCCGCCGGCTCCTGACCCCGGTTCCAGCACGACGAATGTGCGGTACCTTGTGGCAATGGACTTCGGCAGCGCTGACAGCTGGGGGACGGCCATCTATTTCTGGATCATCCCCGTCGTGCTGGGCGACGCCATCTTTCCGCCCATCCCGTCCGAGATGGTGGTGATCACCGGCGGGGCACTGTCCGCGGACGGCCGCGCCAACGTGTTCCTGGTGGCCGCCCTGTCCGCCCTGGCCTCCTGGCTCGGCGACATGGTGGTGTTCCAGCTGTTCCGGCGGCGGCTGAGCCACGTTCTTGACCGCTGGCAGTGGGGCCGGCGCATCCATACCGGAATTCACGCGGCACTCGCCAAGGCAGGACGCTCTTCCACTTACGGCGCCATCATCGGGGCCAGGTTCATCCCCGGTGGACGGCTGGCCACCTCGGCTGCCGCAGGCATCGCCAACGTTTCGGTCCGAGGCTTCAGCCTGTGCGCCGGGCTCGGGGCACTCCTCTGGGCGTGCTGGCTGGTGGGCCTGGGCTACTTCACCGGCTCGGCCACCCGCCTGCCGTTCTGGGCCAGCTCGCTGATCGGGGTGGCGCTGGGGCTGGTGATCGGCGTCGTCGTCGGAATTATCGTCACGCGCCGCCGGGGCAACCGCTCCCCGGTAGAGGAGCCAGAGCCTCCCCTGGCATAGCGGACCTAGAGAGGCGTCCAGCGGCCGCGGCTGCGCCGCAGCACCATCAGCGAGCCGGTCAGCGCAACGCGTTCGACGGCGTCCCGCATCATGGCCGCCGAGTCCAGCGCCTGCCGGTTCTCGCCGCTGTATTCAGTGGCTTCGACAAGGAAGCGCAGGTTCAACTGCGGCACGCCGCCCGCCAGCTGCAACTGGTTCGCCTCCACGTGGTGGCGTGTTCCCAACGCCTCCACCGCTGCGTCCATCACGGCTTCAGGCGGGTTGCCGGGACGCAGGCCGGTGATCTTCAGGCGGGTCTGGAACGATGGCATGCCTTCAACCCTATCCAAACGCTCTCTCACTTAATGCGGGGAAAGCCTTAACGCTCTCTCGTGAGCGAGAGAGCGTTAAGGGAAAACCAGCATCAAGTGAGAGAGGGTTGGCCGTTACCCGGTATTGCGCAGGCCTGCCGCCACGCCATTGACGGTGATCAGCATGGCCCGCTGGAGGCGCTCGTCGATTTCGCCGCCGCTGATGGTGTCGGCCTTGTTCGCAGCTTCCGCACGCACACGGCGGAGGAGTTCCACCTGCAGGTAGCTGATGGGGTCCAGGTACTGGTCGCGGATTTCGAGGGAGCGCTTCAGCGTGGGCTGGGCGTCCAGGAGCAGCCTCTCGCCCGTCAGGTTCTGGACCTCGGCCACGGTCAGCTCGTATTCCTCCCGGATGGCCCGGAAGATGTGGTGCAGCTCTTCCGGAACCAGGGTGGACACGTAGTAGCCGGCGATGTCCATATCGGTCTTGGCAAGCGTCATTTCCACGTTGGAGAGCACGGAGCGGAAGAAGTGCCAGTTCTCCCACATCTCCACCAGCTGGGCGGAGTTGCCGGCCTCGCGGGCTGCCTTGAGTCCGGAGCCGACCCCGAACCAGCCGGGTACGATCTGGCGGGACTGGGTCCAGCCGAACACCCACGGGATGGCCCGCAGGCCGCCGAGCCCCGCCCCGGAATCCGGGCGCTTTGAGGGGCGGGAGCCGATGTTCAGCGAGCCCAGCTGCTCCACGGGGGTGGAGGACAGGAAGTAGGCCGGCAGGTCCGGATCATCGATCAGCTTCCGGTACCGGTCAAAGGCGGCATCTGAGATGGTTTCCATCACGTGCCCGTACCGTTCGCGCTGGTCTGCGGAGGTCCGCGGATCCCGGTGCAGGGCGGAACCCTGGAGCACCGCGGCGAGGGACAGTTCGAGGTTTTCGCGGGCCAGTTCGGGCAGCGAGTACTTGTCCGAGATGACTTCACCCTGCTCGGTGAACTTGATTTCGCCTTCCAGGACGCCGTTGGGCTGGGCAAGGATGGCGTCATAGGTGGGTCCACCGCCGCGTCCCACGGACCCGCCGCGCCCATGGAACAGGCGCACGCGCACACCGTGCTTGGCGGCGACGTCCCGCAACTTGCGCTGGGTCTTGTGGATTTCCCACTGGCTGGTCATCACGCCGGATTCCTTGTTGGAGTCCGAGTAGCCCAGCATGATCTCCTGGACATCCCCGCGCAGCCGCACCAGTTCGCGGTAGGACGGATCGGACAGCAACTGGTCCACGATCTCCGCGGAGGCACGAAGTTCCTCGACTGTTTCCAGCAGCGGCGCGAACCCGATCTTGGCGTAGGGCTTTTCGCCGAAGAGGTTCACCAGGCCGGCTTCACGGGCCAGGACGGCGGCGGCGAGGACGTCGTCCGCGCCGCGGGTCATCGAAATGATGTAGGTCTCGATGACGTCCGGCCCATAGGCGCGCAGGGCGCGGCGGATCTCGCGGAAGACGTCGTACGTGCCGTCAGCTGCGCCGTCGAGCTTGATCGGGTGGCCGGACAGCGGACGGCGTGAGGCGAGTTCGGAGCCGAGAACCTCGAAGCGTTCCTCACGGCTGAGTTCGGCGTAGCGGAGCCCGGGCCCACCAATACGGTCCATGAGCTGTCCCACGGCATCGTGGTGGTGGTCGGCGTGTTCGCGGATGTCCAGCGTGGCCAGGTGCAGGCCAAAGGAGGCGATGGCGCGGCGGACCCGGGCCAGGGCACCGTCCGCAGCCAGCGACGCCGAGTGGTTGCGGAGCGAGAGTTCCAACAGTTCGAGGTCCGCCAGGAGTTCGTCGGTGCCGCTGTAGTCCCGGCCGTGCTCGTGGTTTGAATTGGCCGCCACCCGCTTGCCGGTGTTGATGAGCTTGGCCTTGATGCAGGTGAGCTTCAGCCGGTAGGGCTCCTGCGCGTTCAGCTCCAGTACCCGCCGGTCCAGGCCCGGCAGCTTCCCAAGGTCCGCGTCGATGGACTCGAGCAGTTGCTTGTCCGCCCCCGCGAGCGCCGTGGAGTTGGAGAGGATGGAGATCAGCTCATCGATCATGGCGATGCTGATCCGGACTGCGTGCTGGTTCTGGATCTGCAGGATTTCCCGCGTCACGGCCGCGGTGACGTTGGGGTTGCCATCGCGGTCGCCGCCGATCCAGGATCCGAAGCGGATGGGGGCTTCCTTGGACGCGAGGGTGACGCCGTGTTCGCCCAGCAGTTCGGAGAACTCCGCCAGCATCTCGGGCATCGCGTCAGTGAGGATGCCGCCCAGGTAGTAGATGGCGTTGCGGGCCTCGTCCACGGGAGTGGGCCGGACCTGGCGGAGCTCATCCGTCTGCCACATCTGATCGATGATTTCCGCCAGCTGGCGGTCCTGGCGGCGGCGGGCCGTGGTTCCTTCGGCCGTGGGCTGGGCCAGCACATCGGAAAGCTTGCGGATCTTGTCCAGGACGGAGCGGCGGGAGGCCTCAGTGGGGTGGGCAGTGAAAATGGGCCGGACATCAAGCCCGTTGACTACCTCCTGGAGGACGCCGGGCCCTGCCTGGGCGGCAATCTCGTTGACGGTTTTGGCCAGCCAGCCGTCCTTCTCCGCGCGGGTCCGCAGGCCCCGCACCCGGTGGACCTGCTCGGCGGCGTTGGCGAGGTGGAAGTAGAAGGCGAAGGCACGCACCAGGTCCGTGGCCTGCTCGATGGGCAGGGAGCCGAGGAGTTCGCGGACCTGGGCGACGACGTCGTGCGCGCTCCAGGGGCCGGTGGCATCGGCACCGCCGCGGGCGGCTTCCTTGGATTCCTTGGTGAGGAGGCGGACCTGCTCCACGAGGTCCAGGAGTTCAGGTCCGTGCTGGCGGACCAGGGATTCGCCGAGGAGGGTGGAGACACGGCGGACGTCTGCCCTCAGTTCGGAGGCAAGGTCTGATTCGGGATGTGCGGCAGTGTGAGCCATGGAAGCTATCTTTCGAGGGTTTCGGACTTGGCTCGTACACTGCGCTGGATACTGTGAGCCACGTTACTAGCTAAAGATGCTACCCGCAGTCCGTCACCTCGGGGGAATCCGTCTCAGATAATGTCAGCTCCGGAACGATAACCAATGTGCTGCTTGACGCCCTCGAGCTCCGCCCGCAGCTGGGCAAGCTCCTTTTTGGAGGCGGCAAATTCAGCCTTCCGGCGTTTGGTTTCCCACGCGTTGGCGGTCAGGACGCACAGCCCCACCGGAACGGCGGCAGCAAGGGCCCAGCCGGCCGCAACAAAAAAGTCCAGTGCCACCGGAAAGGCGGCGCGGAAGTCCACGAACTCGTTGACGACGTCGGCCACACCGCTGAGCGTCCCGTCCAGCGGTGCCAGGAACTGCCCCACCATGGGCGTTTCCGAGAGCGACGGCGGATCGAGCTTGGCTTCCCTGTCACCGCCCCAGCGGCCTTCGCCCAGATGGTTGAGGACGTAGATGCCGGCGGCGAGGCTGGCGGCAATGAATACGTGGACGCCGGCGAACAGGGCCTGATCCGGACGCCGAAACCGCCTTAACAGCAGCACCACCGCCGCGAAAGCCAGTGCCACGATCCAGGTCAGGTTTTTGAGCCAGTCGCTGCTGACTCCCGCAAGTATGTCCACGGCGTCCATTCAACAGGGCGGACCACGTTGTGGTTCAATCCCACTCCGGCTCCGCTCCGGAATGAAGGAGGGTTAGTTGCAGTTGCAGCCGGAAATGACGTACGAAAGGAACCATGAGCACCACTCCAGCCAGCCAGGTGGAGCGCTGGCAGCGCTTCCGCGACAACCGGAACAAGGCCCTGGCAGCCCGCCACGGGTGGTTGACCCTCACCTCCTTCCAATGGCTCGAAAACTCCCCGGCCGCCGTCGAACTGGTGCCTGGGCTCTGGTCCACGGACGGTACGACGGCGGCACTCACCGCAACGCCCGCCGACGGGTTGTCGCTGGTGGAGACAGGACAAGCGGTGGAGGGGACGATTTCCGCGGCCCTCGCGGACGAAGCGTCCCTGATGTGGGTCCGGTACGGCGGCGAAGACGGCGCCCAGGTGGTTGTTGAGCTGGCCATGCGGGGAGGCCGCTACGCCATCCGCACCCGGGATGCTGGATCCCCCGTTTTCACGGAGTTCCGGGGCGTTCCCACGTACAGGTACAACCCGGATTGGGAAGTCATCGGCAGGTTCGAGCCCTATCCGGAGCCTGTGGCCGTGCCAATCGCCACCGCCAACCCCTTGGTGGACGGCGTCCACCGCACGGTGGGCGAGGTGGTGTTCCGTGTTCCCGGCGGTAAGCACGAAGTCCGGCTCCAGGCGGAGGAGGAGAAGCTTGGCGCCCTGACACTCACATTCCATGATGAAACAAACGGCGAAACCACCGATGACTGGCGCAAGCTCGCCGTGCCGCGGCCCCGCCCGGACGGGTCGGTAGTGCTCGATTTCAACCGGGCCATCAACTATCCCAGCGCCTTTACGCCGTACGGAACCTGCCCCATGCCGGTGAGGAACAACTCCCTGGACGTGCGTGTGGAGGCAGGCGAGATGCAGCCGTATCCGGTTTCGACAGGCTCAACCACCGAGGACTAGACGATCGCCGAAAGCCCGGTGATGGCGCGGCCCACGATCAGGGTGTTGATCTCGAACGATCCTTCGTAGGTGTAGATGGCCTCCGCGTCTGAGAAAATCTTCGCCATCCTGTAGTCGGTGACGATCCCGTTGCCGCCCAGGATGGACCTGCCCAGCGCCACGGTCTCACGCATCCGCGCGCTCAGGTAGGACTTGGCCAGCGCCACCTGCGGCATGTCCGCAGCGCCGTTCTCCTGCAGCCTGGCGAGCCCGGCCATCATGCCCATGCTTGCCACGGCGTTGCCCAGCATGGTCACCAGCTGCTGCTGGACCAGCTGGAACTGTGCCAGCGGGCGGCCGAACTGGGGGCGCTCGACGGCGTACTGCCGGGCGACGTCGAACGCCGCCAACTGCTGGCCCACAGCCTGCCAGGCCACCATGATGCGCGAGCCGCGCAGCAGCTCATTGGTGTCATCGAAGCTGCTGATGGCGGTGAAGCGGTCCGCCTCGGCCACCCTGACGTCATCGAAGACGATGTCCGCATTCTGCACCGTCCGCAGCGCGATCTTGTTTTCGATCCGCGTCCGGGTGATCCCGGGCAGGGTGGCATCAACGATGAAGCCGCGCACCGATCCGTCCGCCTCGTCCCGGGCCCACACCAGCATGTAGTCGCAGAACGTCCCGTTGCCGATCCACCGCTTGGCGCCGTTCAGCACCCAGGTGTCCCCGGCGTCGTCGGGCCTGCCGGTGGTGGAAGATATCCGCCTGGCGCGGGTTTCCATGCCGCCGGCCACATCAGAACCATGGTTCGGTTCCGTCAGGGCGAACGCACCGGTGATGCGCAGGTTCGAGGCGTCGTCCAGCAGCCGTCGCTTTTGATCGGCACTGCCGAAGGCGTACAGCGCCTCAACGAAGAGATCGTGATGGACCAGGAAGAAGGTGGCAATGGACGTGTCCACGCGCGTCATCTCGGCGATCACCAGGCCGGCGAACAGGTGGCTGTAGCCGCGCTGCGCGGGAGTGCTCAGCTGCAGGGCCGCGAGTTTGGGCAGGATGTGCGCGGGAAACTCGGCCTTGTTCCACCAGTCCCCCGCGTACGGGGCGATCTCCCTTGCCAGGAAATCGCGCAGTTCAGCCAGCTTGTCCCGTTCCGCCTGGTTCAGCAGGGATTCGACGGCGAAGAAATCCGCCGGAGGCAGGGTTACCGTTCTGGCGGTGGTCATTTCGGTCCCATCCGGATAGCGCCGTCCAGCCGGATGGTCTCCCCGTTCAGCATGGCATTGTCCACGATGTGCGCCACGAGGTTGGCGTACTCGGCGGGTTTGCCCAGCCGGGAGGGGTGCGGCACCTGGGCGCCCAAAGAATCCTGCGCTTCCTGCGGCAATCCGGCCATCATGGGCGTTTCGAAGATTCCCGGCGCGATGGTGACTACCCGCACCAGGGAGCGCGCCAATTCGCGGGCGATGGGCAGCGTCATCGCCGCTACCGCACCTTTGGAAGCAGCGTAGGCAGGCTGCCCGATCTGCCCTTCAAAGGCTGCTACCGAGGCGGTATTGATGATGACGCCGCGCTCCGGTCCGCCCAGCTCGGTGCTGGCCGGCTCGTTGACCACCATGGCGGCCGCTGCCAGCCGCAGCACGTTGAACGTCCCTATCAGATTGACCTGAATGACCCGGTTGAACGCCTCCAACGGAAGCACGCCCTCCCGGCCCAGCACCTTGCCGGGGGTGGCGATTCCGGCGCAGTTCACCACGATGCGCAGCGGGCCCAGTTGGGTGGCGGTATCGACGGCGGCCTGAACCTCCGGTTCGCTGGTGACGTCCGCGGGCATAAACACGGCGGACTTTTTGGGGCTTCCGATGGGATTCGCGGTCCCCCCATTCAGCTCTTCGGCGAACGCCTGCCCGGCAGAGGAGGGGAGGTCAACAAGCACCACTGAGGCGCCGGCGCCGAACAGCCTGCGGGCAGTAGCTGCCCCCAGGCCCGAGGCGCCTCCCGTGATCAACGCAACGCTGCCTGTGACGTCCATACATCCTCCTTGATGCGGGCCTGCTCCGGCAGAAGCCCGCGGAGCATTAGTTAGTGAATGTTAACTGAAATTATCGGGTCCACGCACTATCCGGCCTTCCCGGCGCTGCCGTACGCCCGGCTAGGGTGGAAGCCATGACTTCCTCTCCCGTTGACTGGCACAAAAGGGCCAACGAGGCCGCACGGTCTGTCACCGGACTCTTCGGCAGGAGGTTGTTCTTCCTGCCGGGCACCCATCTTGGCGGCATCCAGTGGCCCGCCCCCCACTGGCGCGACGACGTGAAGGGCAAGCTGCTCGAGCCCTGGCACTACTGGTGGCAGGCCCACTATGTTGACTGCCTGGTGGATGCGGGCCGCCGCGAGCTGGGCAAAGGCGCCACCCCTGCCGCCAGGTTCAACGGCCCGGAACATCCCAGCGCCGGAAGGCTCGCTTCCCGGCTGGTCACCGGGATCCGGCTGCGCAACGGCCTCACAGTTGTCAACAACTACTACGACGACATGGCCTGGCTTGCCCTCGCCACCCTCCGGCTCGACGCACTGGCCCAGGAAACGCGCCGGCCCGGGCGGCGGCGCAACGCGGCGGTCCGCAAGACGCTCACGCTCCAGTTCGACGCCGCCTGCACCGATGACCTGGGCGGCGGTTCCTTCTGGAGCAAGAAGCGCGACTTCAAAAACACGCCCGCCACCGCACCTGTCGCCCTCTTCTACGCCCGCACAGGGCAGCGGGCCAAGGCGCAGTCACTGCTGGACTGGCTGGACGTAACCCTCTTCGACCCGGGGCAGGGCCTGTACCTCGACGGCGTCCGGCTTGGCCCCGACGGGAACGTGCTGATCGAGCGGGCGGTCTACACCTACAACCAGGGCCCGGTCCTGGGTGCGCTGCTTGAGCTGGGCGGGGAGGCGAACCTGGCCAGGGCAGCCATGCTGGTGGAGGCGGTGGACCGGCACCTGACAGTTCCGGCAGGAGGGGGCAATGACGGCGGCGCAGCTGCTGGCCAACTGACCGTCCTGCGCTGCGAGGGAACAGGCGACGGCGGCCTGTTCACCGGGATCTTGTGCCGTTACCTTGCGCTCGCCGCAGCAGATCCGCGGCTCCCCCGGCAGGCCCGCGTCACCGCCGCGCGGCTTGTCACCGGCACCGCGGAGGCTTTCTGGGCAGGAAGGCGGCCCGCCGCCGGCAATGGCAACCGCAAGGAACAACCCGGAAGACTCGTCTTTCCCCTGCACGCGGAGGACCGGGGCGCACCCTCCCCGGCGGGCCCCGGCGTCGAGCTCTCCACCCAACTGCAGGCGTGGATGGCAATCGAGGCCACCGCATCCATTGCCGCATTGGATTAGGGCACGCAACAGTTCCGTAATTGATGTGACACTGCTCACTTTAAGCGCTTTCCGGGTTACGTCTTAGGGTTGCCTACCCTACAGTTTCTCAGGTGAGGTTCCCTTCTCCAGGGTTCACCGGGACCGTGGTCCGCCCCAAATCTTTCCCAGAAAGCAGCGCCCTCAATGAAGATTCGCAACAGCGCACTGGCCGGCATCGCACTCGCCGCCAGCGCCGCACTCGGCCTGACCGCCTGCGCCGGCAGCGGCACGCCCGCCTCCACCGGTTCACCAGCCGCTTCCGCCTCCGGCGGCGCAGTCTCCGGCGAAATCACGGTTTACAACGCCCAGCACGAGAGCCTGACCAAGGAATGGGTCGACGCCTTCACGGCCGAAACCGGCGTCAAGGTCACCATGCGCCAGGGCTCGGACACTGAGCTGTCCAACCAGATCATCCAGGAGGGCGCGGCCTCCCCGGCGGACGTGTTCCTCACCGAGAACTCCCCGGCCATGACCCAGGTTGAAAACGCGGGTCTCTTTGCGGATGTGGACAAGGCCACTACGGAGCAGGTTCCCCAAGAGTTCCGGCCCTCCACCGGAAAGTGGACCGGCATTGCGGCCCGCTCCACCGTCCTGGTCTACGACAAGGCCAAGCTGACCGAGGACCAGCTGCCCAAGTCCATGCTTGACCTGGCCAAGCCCGAGTGGAAGGGCAAGTGGGCCGCTTCGCCCACCGGCGCGGACTTCCAGGCCATCGTGTCGGCACTGCTCGAGCTCAAGGGCGAAGCCGCCACCGGGGAGTGGCTCACGGGCATGAAGGAAAACTTCAAGGCCTACAAGGGCAACAGCACTGCCATGAAGGCAGTCAACGCCGGTGAAGTGGACGCCGCCCTGATCTACCACTACTACTACTATGGCGACCAGGCCAAGACCGGCGAGAACTCCAAGAACGTCACGCCGTACTACTTCAAAAACCAGGATCCGGGCGCTTTCGTCTCCATCTCCGGCGGCGGTGTGCTGAAGACGTCCAAGAATGAAGCAGCCGCCCAGGCTTTCCTGGAGTTCATCACCGGCAAGAAGGGCCAGGAAGTCCTGAAGACCGGCACCTCCTTCGAGTACGCCATTGCCTCTGATGTTCCGGCCAACGAGAAGCTGGTCCCGATCGCAGACCTGCAGGCGCCCACCGTGGACCCCGCCAAGCTCAACTCCGAAAAGGTCACCGATCTGATGACCAAGGCAGGACTCCTGTAATTTCGTGACTTCCGATCTATCGGCTCCCCCCCAAAGGAGCACGACGACGGCGGGCCGGGGCAACAGTCCCCGCCCGCCTTTCGGCGTTTCTGCAGTGTCCGTGCTGGCGGTGCTGATCGCCCTCTTTTCCCTCGTCCCGCTGGGGTACGTGGTGTACATGACCGTGGCAACCGGCTGGGACACCGCCGTCGAACTGATCTTCCGGCCGCGGGTTACCGAGCTGTTGCTGAACACCATCCTGCTCATGGCGGCCACCATTCCGCTGTGCCTGTTGCTGGGCGTGGCCGGCGCGTGGCTGGTTGAACGGACCACGCTGCGTGGACGCAAAATGTGGGCTGTCCTCCTGGCTGCCCCGCTGGCCATCCCCGCCTTCGTCAACAGCTACGGCTGGGTCTCGGCCGTTCCCTCGATGGGCGGCCTGGGCTCGGGCGTGCTGATTGCCACACTGTCCTACTTCCCGCTGGTGTACATCCCGGCCGCCGCCTCCCTGAGCCGGCTGGACCCGGCCATCGAGCAGTCGGCCGCTGCGCTGGGGCTTGGGGCGTGGCGCACGTTCTTCCGGGTGGTGCTCCCCCAGCTCCGGATTGCCATGACCGGCGGCGCGCTGCTGGTGGGGCTGCACCTGCTCGCCGAATACGGCGCGTTCGCCATGATCCGGTTCGATACATTCACCACCGCGATCATGACCCAGTACCAGTCCACGTTCAATGGTGCCGCCGGGAACATGCTGGCCAGCGTCCTCGTGTTCTTCTGCCTCCTCCTGCTCCTGGCCGAGGTCCGCAGCCGCGGCACGGCGAGGTACGCCCGGATCGGATCCGGAGCCCAGGCCAGGGCCCTGCGGCTTCCGTTGCGCGGGTACCAGGTTCCGGCCCAGGCCTTCCTGCTGGCACTGACCGCACTGGCTGTGGGGCTGCCACTGTATTTCGTGGTGCGTTGGACGGTGGCAGGCGGACCGGAGGCGTGGGCTGCCGACGAGTTCCTCCCGGCCCTCCTGTCCACGCTTGGTTACGGCCTGGCGGGTGCAGTTGCCACCACGGCAGTGGCGTTCCCGATGGCCTATCTCGCCGTCCGGCATCCCGGCTGGTTCAGTAAATCCCTGGAGCTCTCCAACTACATCACCAGCTCGCTGCCGGGCATCGTGGTGGGCCTGGCCTTCGTGACCGTCAGCATCCGTGTGGTGCCGGGGATGTACCAGACTGCCGGCGTACTGGTGGCGGCGTATGTCCTGTTGTTCCTCCCCCGGGCGCTCGTGAACCTCCGTGCCGGGCTTTCCCAGGCGCCCAAGGAACTTGATGAGGCCGCGCAGGCACTGGGCAAGCCACCGCTGCTCGCCTTCATCCGGGTGACGCTGCGGCTCAGCGCTCCCGCAGCCGCGGGCGGGGCCGCCCTGGTTTTCCTGGCCATCGCCAACGAGCTCACCGCAACCCTGCTCCTGTCCCCCAACGGGACCCGCACGCTGGCCACCGAGTTTTGGAGCAAGAGCAGCGAGATCGACTATGCGGGAGCAGCTCCCTACGCACTGCTGATGATCCTGCTCTCCGCCCCCATGACCTACCTCCTCTTCCAGCAGTCCAAGAAAGTAGCCGGACAGTGATCGAACAAGCGCCGATCGAACAAGCCCCGATCCGAAAAGCAGCGAAGCAAACGGCACCCAGCCAACAAGTGCCGGCCCATCAAGAACCGGCCGATCAAGCACCGGCCGATCAGGCGCTCTCGCGGCTGCCGGAACCGCGGGTCGCCCCCTCCGTGGCTACCTCCACGGACAGTCACCTGGTCATCACGGACGTCACCCGGAATTTCGGCAGCCAGTCTGTCCTCAAGGGCGTTAATCTTTCCATCGCCCGGGGCGGCACCACCGCCATCGTTGGCCCGTCCGGCTCTGGCAAGACCACGCTGCTGCGGCTGATCGCAGGGTTTGATCATCCGGTAACCGGCAGCATCTCGCTCAACGGTGCGAAGGTCGCCGGGGACGGCGCCTGGGTACCGGCGCACAAACGGCACATCGGCTACGTGGCCCAGGACGGCGCCCTGTTCCCCCACCTGAGCGTGGGCAAAAACGTTGCCTTCGGACTTGACCCGGCAAAACTGCCCGGCGGCCGAAGGGCAGTGGAAGACCGTGTTCGCGAGCTGCTGGAGATGGTGTCGCTGGATCCGGACATGGCCAAGAGGCGCCCCCACCAGTTGTCGGGCGGCCAGCAGCAGCGCGTTGCCCTGGCCCGGGCCCTGGCACGCGAACCGGAACTGATGCTCCTCGACGAGCCGTTCTCCGCCCTCGACGCCGGCCTGCGGGTAGCCACCAGGCGGGCAGTGGCCAAGGTCCTGAACAAGGCCGGCGTGACCACCATCCTCGTGACCCATGACCAGGCTGAAGCTTTGTCCTTCGCCGACCAGGTGGCGGTGATGCGCGGCGGGAAGCTTGCGCAGATCGGTAACCCCTTTGTGGTCTATACACGCCCGGCTGACCGCGCCACTGCCGAGTTCCTGGGCGACGCCGTCATCCTGGACGCGTGGATGGAAGGTTCGCTCGCCACCTGTTCACTCGGCGGCATCCCCGTCCGCCGGCCTCCCGCACAGGGCAGGGTCCAGCTGATGCTGCGGCCGGAACAGATCCGCATCGCCGAGGATGGCCCCATCCGCGGCGTGGTGGTGGACACCGACTACTTCGGTCCGGAAACCACCGTGCGGCTCAAGCTGGCGGTTCCCCCGGAGCTTGCCAGCGGAGGCGACCACCGTTATCCGGGCGGCGGCGAGATCATCACTATCCGGCACTGGAACGCCAGCATCGCCCGCCCGGGGATGGAGCTGTGCCTTCGGGTAGTCGGCGAAGGCGTCGCCTTTCCCATCGAACCCTGACGCGTCCCAGAAGCCTCAGCGGATACCCGCGAGCGGCGTGACTGTGCCGTTCTTGACGTTCACCGGGACGCCCGCTGCAGCGAGCCCCACGTCCTTGGTGCCTGACGGCGGGAAAACGAGCGAGGTGAGTGTCTGCGGCGTCGTGGCAGCCGGCCCCTTCCCGGCATTGCCGGACAGGACCAGGGTGAGGACCACCACCAGGGCGGCAACGGCCGCCCCGGCTGGCCACCAAAGGGGGCGGCCCGGGAAAGTTTGCCTGGGATTTTTGAAGGGGTTGCGGATCATGGTTTTCGTTCCGTCGCCGAACACACAAATGCCGCCCCCGGATGAGGAGGCGGCACCAGCGCAATTGAACCTTCTACCCTACGCGTCCGAACACAAGGACCCAATTACTGTTACAGCCCGGCTGGACGCTTTTTCTGCGGGTACGGCGCCTCACCACGGGCCAGCATCTCCACAAACCCCGCAATCTTACGTTCGCGGGTGGCAGTCTGTTTGACCGAGTTGGTCCGGTAAATCAGGGCAAAGCGGTTGGTTTTGGTAAGGACATCGAACATCGCCTGGGCGGCCGGAACGGCGGCGATGGCGGCGGCCAGGTCCGCCGGAACTTCGGCCGCCGCCTGCCCCTCATAGGCCTTGTCCCAGCGGCCGTCTTCCTTGGCGGCGTTCACGGCTGCCCGGCCCGCCTCGGTCATCCGGCCTGCGGCTTCCAGCCGCGCCACATGCGTGACGTTACGGGCCGACCATACGCTCCTGGGTCCGCGTGGGGTCATCCGCTGGAGGGAACTTTCTGCATCCCGGCTTTTGCCCTGGCCGTCGATCCACCCGAAGCACAGGGCCTCGTCAAGGGCGGCGGCGTAGTCCAACTCCGTCACCTGCCCGCCCTTCTTGTGCAGGACCAGCCACACGCCGGGACTGGCCTTGTGGTTTTCCTCCAGCCAGCCACGCCAGGCGGCGGCGTCCGGCACCAGCAGCTCCTCCAGTTCAACAGCCATGGCCCTATTCTGCCTGCGTCCCGGTCGTGGCAACATGGCCATACCCGGTTTCCCGAAACGAAGGACCACTAATGCTCCGCGTGCGCCCACTGCATTTCACCTCCGCCATCGAGTCCTGGGACCGGCTCCTCACCACACTGGGTCTGGTTCTGACCGAGGGCGACGGCGGGTTCCGCGTCTTCGACTCCGGTTCGGGCCGCTTTGCCCTCCATGAAGTACCGCACGGAGCCGAAGAGGACGGAACCACCGCGTTCACAGTGGAGGTGGGTGATCTCGCCGAGTTCGCCCGCCGCACCAACCTCTCGGCCCAGGACGATGGAACCTCACCCGCGGAAATCATCACGGCGGACCACGGCGAAACCTGCAGGATCACTGCGCCGGACGGATTCACTTTCCTGGCTGACCATGCCGCCCACATGGCCCAGTGCGCTGATGCCGACCCGGCCCTCGCCGTCGTCGGGGTCTGGTTCACCGAGGACGCCGCGGCGGCAGCCCGGACGCTGCAACATATTGGCGCCCGTCCGCGCCCGGTGCCTGACGCTGACGAAACCGCCGACTTCACGGCCAAGAACGGAGGGGTCCTGCTGGTGCGTCCGGCAGCGGGCCCGCCACGCCCCGGGTTGGGCTTTGAGTACGACGGCGGCCTGGAACCGTTGCGGGCCCGCCTCGCCGCCGCGGGCTTTGAGGCAACCATGACCGAGGAGGCCTTTGGGAGCACCCTCCACGTGCCCAGCCCGGACGCCGGGCCCGGCACGGCCCACGTGCCGGCCACGGTGTGGATCTCCGAGCGCCGTCCCATGGGGTAGAACTTAAGCATGAACGTGCGCACACCTGACCCGAATCCCGGCTGGCTCTCCGAAGAAGACCTTTTTGAGGCGCGCGGGCGGTTGCCCATGGTGTACGTCGAGGCTGTGCCTGTCCGGCTGGATCCGCTGGGTTTCGTCAACGAAGTGGGAACCCTGCTCCAGGCTGACGAGGACGGCACCATGGTCCGCTCGCTGGTGTCCGGGCGGGTCATCTACCGCGAGACCATCCGGGCAGCCCTGCTCCGGCACATGGAGAAGGACCTTGGTCCGCTGGCGTTCCCGCAGCTGCCCATCAGCCCGGTCCCCTTCACGGTGGCGGAGTACTTCCCGGCCCCGTCCCAGACCGGTTTCACCGATGAGCGGCAACACGCCGTGTCCCTGGCCTACGTGATCCCGGTGACGGGCGAATGCGAGCCACGCCAGGACGCACTGGAGCTGACCTGGATGACCCCCGAGGAAGTGCTGAGCCCCGGCGTGCAGCTGGAGTTCACGGGCGGCCGCGGCGGCCTGATCCGGCAGGCGCTGGCCTTCGCGGGCGTGGGGTTCTGACACCCTCGGCCGCACCCGGCGTCCCCGACTTCCGGTGCCCTCCTTTGTAGACTGTAGGGCGGACCGCAAGAGAACTTAAGGACTCCCATGACCGAAACACCAGCCGCCCGTAACTACAGGGAACAGCAGGCTGGATCTCTGACCACCGGCAGCCACATCCTGCTGCCCGGCGGTGAGCGGACAGCGGAAATCAGCCAGGTTGAGCTTGAATCAGACGACTTCGGCGCGCCGGCACTGGTACTCGCCAGCCTGTCAGGCGGCGGGACCCTGCGCATCGCCGTGGGCACTGCGGTGACTGTTGTGGGCGGAGAGGCCGACGCCGTCACGCAGCTTCCGCTGCAGGCCGGTCCGGTCGAGGTGGTTGGGCCGGCAGGGGAAGCCACGCCCGGGCAGCCCGGCGAAGAGGCGGCTGCGGCACCTGCGGCCCCCGCCGTCGTCGTACCTCCCCTGCCCCCGGTTCCCCCGGCGGCAACCGGCCCCGGCGAGGAGGAGCTAGCACTGATTCCGGCGCCGAAGGGTACGCCGGAATCAGTGGTGGAGGCTGCGGCCGAAGCCCACCCGGATGCGGAGGGTGTGCTGCTGCTGGCCGACCGGCTGGCGAAAGGGGTCAACTTCAAGTCGGGCAGCTGCCTGAAGGACCTCAGCGACCTCGCGCACGAACTGTTTGTCACGCTCAAGGACGCCGATGGTTCGCTGGCCGTCGCGGACCTGCTCAATGTCCTGCCTTATGACGGGAATCCCGGCCGGTGGGCCTCCGTGGAAGCTTCCCTGGCCCTGGCCAGCTACATCTGCCGGCAGAACGGCCAGGAGGAGCGGGCGGAGGTCTACGAGAAGCTGATCCGCACCCCGGAAAACCAGGAAACGGACGCCTTCAAGGCCAGGATGGCGGCCAAGGTCCGGCAGCGCTCGGTCTCAACGAGCCCAACCTGTACGACAAGGAAATCTTCCGGTCCATCGACAACTCCAATCATGACGCCGAGCGGGAATGGCGGCTCCTGCGGCTCGAATCCCTGCTGTTCCTGCGGGCCCACGGAGGCTCGGAAACCATCGGTCCGGGTGAGCTTGAGCGCCGCATCAGCAACGAACTTGAGGCCGTCCGGGCCTGACTTCGGCCGTGAACAAATAACCCCTATCCGGCGCCGGGCCGGAGTTGTACATTCGGGGCTATGACGAACAATCTGAGCGTTGTGATCAATGCTGACGCGCCGCAGGTCTGGACGATGCTGCGCGAACCGGCCAGGGTGGCCCAATGGCACGGCTGGCAGGCCGAGGACCTGGACGCCGAGATCAATCAGATCTACTTTTCCGGGGACGAAGAGGAATCACCGGACCACACGAGCTTCACGGTCCACGGCGGCGACGTCTTCGAGCTCCATCCGGAGCCCAACGGAACCCGCGTTAGCATCACCCGGGCAGCGCTGGACCACAATTCGGAATGGGCTGCGTGGGACGAGGACATCACCCAGGGCTGGCTGACATTCCTGCAGCAACTCCGTTTCGCGTTGGAACACCACCCGCACGGCAAGCGCCACACCTTGTTCCTGCAAGTTCCCGGCGGACCAGGCTCCGGCATTGAAAAGCTCGGCCTTTCGGATGTGCCGGCGCCGGGCGAGGACTACGGGCTGACATTGGCCACCGGCGAGAAGATCTCCGGGAAAGTCTGGTACCGGAGCAATCACCAGGTGGGCCTCACGGTCCACAGCTACGCGGATCGCGGCGACGGCCTGCTGATAGTTGCCGACCAGCCAAAAATCGCGGACGTCCGGCCCGACGGCGGATCGCTGGTGATTGTTTCCACCTACGGCCTGGGTGCCGCCGGGGTGGACGCGATCCGCACATCCTGGGACTCCTGGCGGGCTGAGAACTACCCCACATCAGAACCGGTGAGCTGAGGGACCTGCCCGATTGCTGGCACACTGGTACGGTGCCAGCCAACCCTGTTTCCGCTCCGTCCCCCGCTGCCCCGGCGGCTGCCCCAGCCAGGCAAGCCGCGCTGCCTGGCGCGCTCTCCCGGCAGTCCGAGTTCGGCTTCCGAGTAGGCTCCCGCCTTGCCGAAACGTGCCCACCGTCGGCTGCCCAACTGGAGTCCAACGGCGGTGCATTCCTGGGCCGCACCGGCACCATCACGACGCCCCACGGAGAAATCCGGACGCCCGCGTTCATCGCCGTCGGCACGAAGGCCACGGTGAAGGCGGTGCTGCCCGAATCGATGGCTGACCTTGGCGCGCAGGCACTGCTGGCCAACGCCTACCACCTGTACCTGCAGCCGGGAGCGGACATCCTCGATGAAGCCGGCGGCCTCGGTGCGTTCATGAACTGGTCCGGGCCCACGTTCACGGACTCCGGCGGATTCCAGGTGATGAGCCTGGGCTCGGGCTTCAAGAAGGTCATCGACATGAAATCGGTGGATACTTCCGGACCGGATGACGCCGTAGCTCCCGGCAAGGAACGCCTGGCCCATATCGACGACGACGGCGTCTGGTTCAAGAGCCACCTGAACGGCGACAAGCACCGCTTCTCCCCCGAGATCTCGATGCAGGTCCAGCACCAGATCGGCGCGGACATCATGTTCGCCTTCGACGAGCTGACCACCCTGCAGAACTCCCGCGGGTACCAGGAGGAATCGCTGGAGCGAACGCGGCTGTGGGCGCTGCGCTGCATCGAGGAGCACTTCCGGCTGACCTCGGCCCGTGAGGGCAAGCCGTACCAGGCACTGTTCGGCGTGATCCAGGGGGCCCAGTACGAGGACCTGCGCCGGAAAGCCTGCCGGGATCTGGGCGCCATGCCATTTGACGGTTTCGGCATCGGCGGGGCCCTCGAGAAGGAGAACCTGGGCACGATTGTCCGGTGGTGCAACGAGGAACTGCCGGAGGACAAACCGCGCCATCTGCTGGGCATCTCCGAGCCGGACGATATCTTCACGGCCATCGAAAACGGCGCAGACACTTTCGACTGCGTCTCACCTACCCGCGTGGCCCGGAACTCCGCGTTCTACACGCCGCAGGGCCGCTTCAACCTTTCGGGCGCCAAGTACAAGCGCGATTTCGGCCCGCTCCAGGAGGGCTGCGATTGCTACGCGTGCACCCATTACTCGCGGGCGTACATCCACCACCTGTTCAAGGCCAAGGAGATGGTCTCCGCCACGCTGATCTCCATCCACAATGAGCGGTTCGTGGTGAAGATGGTGGACGATGCACGGCTGGCCATCGAAGCCGGCACCTTCTTCGAGTTCAAGGCCGAGACCCTGGGCCGGTATTACTCCTGAGCAGGCGCCCATGCCGGTTCCGATATCCTGAGCGGATGCTCATCGAAATCCCCGCCGCAGCAGGCACCGCCGAAGCCCTGGTGGCCCGTCCGTCCACTGGCACCGGCCCCTTTCCGGGCGTAATCCTCTACATGGACGCGTTCGGCCTGCGCCCCCGCATCCAGGACATGGCCCAGCGGGTGGCCGACTGGGGCTACGTTGTCCTGGCCCCGAACGTCTTTTACCGGGAAGGCAAGGCCGGCGAGCTCGCTCCTGCGGCGGACATGGCCACGGCGGAGGGCAGGGCGGCCGCCGGCAAGGCCGCGTTCCCGCGGGTGGGCCGCCTCACTCCGGACAAAGCCGTGGCTGACATCGATGCGTGGGTCAAGGCGCTTGGGGCGATCGACGGCGCAGCGCCGGGTCCCATCGGTGCCTTCGGCTACTGCATGGGAGCCAGGCTTGCGGTGCGTACCGCCACCGCACGGCCAGACGTGGTGGCGGCGTGTGGCGGTTTCCATGGCGGCGGCCTGGCGACGGACGCCCCGGACAGCCCCCACCTGGCCCTGGGCAACGCCCGCGCCCGGTTTGTGTTCGGCCACGCGGACCATGACCAGAGCATGGCCCCCGACGCCGTCGCCCGGCTGGGTGAGGCGCTCCAGGCTGCGGGCCTTGAAGCATCGAACGAGATCTACCCCGGCGCATCCCACGGCTACTCGATGGCAGACACCTCAGCCTTCCATCCGGAGGCTACGGAGCGTCATTTCCGGGAGCTGCGGGCCCTGCTCGACGCCACACTCAAGGCCTGAAGGCTCCTTGGGCAAGAATTCCGGCCCCGTTGTCGCATTGAACGGGTTCAGGGAAAGGCGCTGTTCAGACACACAAGGCGGGCGGCCGGCGCCGGATGGCAGGATGGTGCCATGACTTCCGTTACCGCCGATGTCCAGTCCCCCGCTGCAGCTCCCGCCGTCGTCCTGACGATCGCCGGTTCCGAAGCCACCGGCGGTGCCGGCGCGCAGGCAGACCTGAAGACCTTCCAGGAGCTGGGGGTCTTTGGCATCGCCAACCTGACCTGCATCGTGTCCTTCAACCCGAACGACAGCTGGAACCACCGCTTTGTGCCGGTGGACCAGCAGGTGATTGCCGACCAGCTGGAGGCGACCACGGCGGCGTACGGCCCGTCGTCCGGCGCGCCCTCCGTGCTGGACACGGTGAAGATCGGCATGCTGGGCAGCCCGGCGACCATCAGCACCGTGGCGGGCGCCCTCGACGGCGGCCAGTTCCGCAACGTGGTCCTGGATCCCGTGTTGATCTGCAAGGGCCAGGAGCCCGGGCACGCGCTGGACACGGACCAGGCGCTCAAGGCGCAGATCCTTCCGCTGGCCACGTTTGTGACACCGAACCATTTCGAGGCCGAGTCCCTGTCCGGCCTGACGATCACGGACGTGGAGTCGCTGAAGTCGGCGGCCGTCCGCATCCACGAAATCAGCGGTGCGGCGGTGCTCGCCAAGGGCGGGGTGCGGCTGGAAGGCCCGGACGCCGTCGACGTTTTCTATGACGGCGAAACCCTCGAGGTGCTGCGCGCGGAGAAGGTGGGCGAGGTGGCCGTGTCCGGTGCCGGCTGCTCCCTCGCAGCCGCCGTGACCGCCGAGCTTGCCAAGGGTGCGGCGCCGCTGGAGGCCGCACGCGCGGCGAAGGCCTTCGTCACCGCCGGAATCCGGAACCGCGTGGCCTCGGGCGCACCGTTCGATGCCCTGTGGCAGGGCGGCCCGCGCTAACCTCTCAGCCGCATTCGCCTACTGACTGGCCGCAGCCGCGGGGGCTTCTGCCAGGAGGGCTTCGGCCGTCAGCATGGCGGTACGGGCAATAAAGGCCCGACGGCGTTCCAGCCGGTCCGGCGCGGCGCCAGCCAGGAGTGCGTCGATTTGCGGCAGGACGGTCCAGCCGTCGCAGAGCGTCACGATAGTGAGGACCAGGTCCGCTGCATCGGTGCGGTCGATGCCCGGCAGAACCCGGAGCATCTGGTCCACCTTGGCGGCGCAGTGGTCTGCCCGGGTGGCCCGGTCCACGGTGTTGCGGCCGCGCTCCAGCCCTTCCCAGAAAAGCAGCCGGGCCAGGGCGCTGTCCTTGGTGTGGCGGTCAAAAAGCTTCGCGGCGTAATCTCCCACGGCCGCAGGGCCGTTGCCCTCGATGGGGACCTCGGTCATGACGCGCACCAGTTCCGCGGCCAGGACGGCGTCGAACAGATCGTCCTTCTTGCCGAAGTACTGGTAGATGCGCTCCTTGTTGACGCCCGCGGCGGCTGCGATCCGGTCCACGCGCGCGCCGGCCAGGCCCTTTTCACTGAATTCCTCCGTGGCGGCAGCCAGCAGCAGCGCTTTGGTTCGTTCAGTATTCCAGGCCATGACGCTATTCTACGCGTTTCCAACTAGGTAGTTGCACTTTGCCGGCTGCAGGTCTAGTCTCGATCCCAACAAAGCAACCGTATAGTTGGAGATTCCCGTGAACAACACCACCGTTCCCGCCCCCGCCCTCCCAACAGCGGCCACCACAGCCGCGGTTCCGTCCGCCCCGCCTGCTCCACCCGCGCCGTCCATCCACGTCCGCGCAGTCATCACCTGGCTGGCCATCTTCCCCCTTGTAGCCGTGGGTATGCTGCTGAGCGCCCCACTGACGGAAGGCTGGCATCCGGTTCTGCGCGCCCTGGCGCTCACCCTCGTGGTGGTTCCGGCTGCCGTGTATGTTGTGCTGCCGCGCCTGTTCGGAGCTTACGGCGGGATCGTCCGGCGCGCTGCTGCAAAGTCCAGCCGCTAACCCTGACAGCTCGGGTCTGCCCGCAGCCATCCATCAGCGCGGGTCTGCGACCTTCCCCATAAACAGCGGCAGGCCACTCTCCACATGCACAATCTGGTAGTGGAACGGCCGGTCGAAGGTGATGGACTTTTCGGGCTGGGCCGGGGCACTGGTCACCATGCCGTTGATCTGGGTGACGGCGGCGGCCACCGTTCCCTTCTCGGCCACCGTGATGTTGGCTTCCTGCGCGGCCTGGGTGAGCATCAGGCCCGGCTGGATGGCATCAAAACCGGTCGTCGTCTCCAAGGTTTTGTGGAGGCCCAGTTGCTCGAGGACCGCCCGCACATCAAAGCTGCTCTTGTGGTCCCAGGTGGGCAGCGCCAGTTCGATGACTTCAGGTTCTGCCACCTCCAAGGCAGCTGACACCTCGGCCAACAGGTCCGCCTTGATGGCAGCAGCAGCGCCGTCGGAATCCTCGGCTGGAAGCACCAGCCGCATCACGAACCCTTCGCCGTACGGCAGGTCCACCGCCTGCCAGCCGGGGCCCTCGGCGAACGCCATGTGCTGCAGGCCATGCATCATGGGCACGGTGACAGTCCCCTGCGCCGTTGCGAACGGTTCATCCGACGTGGCCTCGGCACTGAACGGGACATCCCAGGCCGCGGCAAAATAAACGGTGTTGAGGAGGCTGAAGGTGTTCCTGGTGTCGTACCGGGCCGGCGCCTTCTCAATCCGGCCGCCGGTGTTCCTGTTGACCCAGGCGTCCATGGCCGGCTTGGTGGCTGCCTCGTCGCGGAAGTCCACCGGGTACACGCCGGTGCCGTAGTGCTTCGCCAGCGTCTCCAGGAAGTCGTCACCCGTGGAAACATTCCTGTCCACAAACAACCCGTTCGCGGTATGCATCAGCGGCTTGGCAGGAGGGTTCTCTTCGTCAACGGAGCCCGGGTCACCGTCGTATTCTTCCAAGGACGCGAGCAAGGCGTTCATGGCCTCGTCCCGGCCGGCATCAGAGAGCCCGAGCACGGCGTCCATCTCTGCTGCGGCTTCCCCTGAGGCACCGGCCCGCAGCATCGCCAGCGCGATCAGCAGGCTGCCCGGCGACGCAACCACGTTGCCCTCTCCCCCGCCGGCCAGCAGGGCATCACCCAGCGTGAAGGCGGAAGTCCGGAAGGCAGCGAGTTCCCCGCGGAAGGCGGCCCTGTCCACGGCAACCCGTTCGACGCCGTCGGCCGTGAGTAGCTCCGGCGGCGCCGGGGCCGCGCAACCCGCCACGGCCAGGACGGCGCCGAACACCATGGTCCGCTGGATACGAATCACTGCAGTTGCCTCCCCCGGCATCACCAGGCGGACACCCGCCTGCATCCAGTGAAACAGCGACGACGGCCAGGGGCGATGCCTGGACGGTCACGCTTTGCATTCATTTGGGTCTCGCACCAGGCGCGCAGGATCCCAAGCGAGGTTCTTGCCGGGAAGGGTACGACGGCGGGTGGCCACCCGCCGTGTCGTACTTCCTTTGTTTCTCCTCGTGGAGGCTAAGCGCCCACGGAGTCCTTTTCCTTGTCGCCGTCCTTGGGCGCCTGCACCCAGGCGTGGCCCTGTTCCTGGTCCAGGTGGGTCGCCTTCTTGTTCTTCAACGCGAAGATGTGAACCAGCAGCGAGATGGCAATGGCTACCGTGACATACGTGAAGAACAGGTCCACCCGTTCGGCCTTCTGGAAGGCGGAACCGATGAGCGGGACGGTGCCGCCGAACAGGGAGTTGGCGACTGCGTAACCCAGGCCGACGCCGAGGGCACGGATGGAAGCGGGGAACAGTTCAGCCTTCACCAGGGCGTTGATGGAGGTGTAGCCACCCACGATCAGCAGTCCGCCCATCATGAGCAGGAAGGCGGTGAACGGATCCTTGGTGTTGGACAGGGTGGCGAGCAGCGGCCAGGTGAACAGGACCCCGGTGATGCCGAACCAGAGCAGCAGCGGCTTGCGGCCCACTTTGTCCGAGATGATGCCGTAGACAGGCTGCAGGAGCATAAAGATGAACAGTGCCCAGAAGTTGATCACGGAGGTGTCGGTCTTGGCGATGCCGGACGTATCGTTCATGAACTTCAGGATGAAGTTGGTGTACGTGTAGAACGCCACCGTGCCGCCCAAGGTGACGCCGATGCAGATCAGCAGCGGCTTCCAGTACTGCGTAAACAGCAGCTTCATGGTGCCGGGCTGGGCAACCCCTGCTGCCACTGGCGTTTTCGCCGCCTGTACCTGTTCTTCTGAAACCGTCTCTTCCATTGAACGCCGCAGCCACAGAACCACCAGCGCGGCCACGCCCCCGATAGCGAACGGGATGCGCCAGCCCCACTCGGTGAGCGCGTCCTTGGCAAGGGCGTTCTGCAGGATGACCAGCACCAGCAGGGCCAGCATCTGCCCGCCGATCAGGGTGACGTACTGGAAGCTGGAGAAGAAGCCACGGCGCTTCGACGTTGCGGCCTCTGACATGTAGGTGGCGCTGGTACCGTACTCGCCGCCCACGGAGAACCCCTGGATGAGGCGGATCAGGATGAGCAGGATCAAGGCCCAGACGCCCACCTGCTGGGTGGTGGGCAGGACCGCGATCGCGAAGGAACCGGCAGACATCAGCGTCACGCTGAGGGTCAGTGCTGCTTTGCGGCCCTTCCGGTCCGCGTACCGTCCGAAGAACCAGGCGCCGATGGGCCGCATCAGGAACGACGTCGAGAACACTGCCATCGCTTCCAGGCCGGCCTGGAGGTCATCCTTGGAGTTGAAGAAGTGCGACTGGAAGTAGGCGGCGAAGACGGTGTAGACGTAGAGGTCGTACCACTCCACCAGGTTTCCGGCGGAGCCTTTGAGGATGTTGCTGACTGCCCGGCGCGTCTGCGCTGATTCGCTGACTGCTGCGGTTTGCTGGGTGCTCATCGCTGAACCTTCCTTGGCTGCGCGGCCCCCGCTGTCCGCTCCGGCCTGATTTTTGTGCTGTCCATGGCAGCGTTGCTCATGGTTCCTCCTTGAGGTTGTTCATCCCCCCGCAAAGCTTGAGGACCTTACCCAAGCTATTCGTGAGCCAGGGCACAGCCCAAGCGAAACCCGAATTCCTAACACTTCCTTAGGTTTTCTTTTCTATTGGGGGTTCTGCCCGGTCCCCCGCCACGCGGAGATTCGGGGAAGGGGGTAATCTGCCAAGGGCAGGCACAGCGGTGCGGGGACCCGTGACACCACGCCACTCGAAAAGGAACAGGAACTGGCTATGGATGTGCTCATCGTCGAGGACGACGACGCCATGGCATCCGCCCTCGAAGCGGCGGTAGTTTCTGCCGGGCATACCTCAAGCAGGGTTTCCCGCGGCGCCGACGCCCTCCTCGAGCATCGCCGGTTCGAAGTCATCCTGCTGGACCTGGGCCTTCCTGATATTGACGGCCTCGAGGTCCTGCGGAAGCTGCGCCGGGTGACCCCTGTCCCCATCCTGATCCTCACCGCCCGGGACGACGAACGGAGCGTGGTGCTGGGCCTGCGCTCCGGAGCCGACGACTACCTGGTTAAACCCGTAAAGCTGGTGGAGCTGCTGGCCCGCATTGAGGCGGTGACCCGCCGGGCCGCCAGGTCGCAGGACACCAGGCCGCGGGTCATCACGCTCGGGAAACTGGAAGTGGACCTCGAACGCCGGGTGGCTGTCCTCGATAAGGAAGACCTTCCCCTGACAGCCACGGAATTCGACCTGCTCGCACTCCTGGCGGGCCATGCCGGCTCGGTGGTGACCCGGGAGCAGATCCTGGACTCCCTGTGGGGTGATGCGTTCGTCGCCTCCTCGCGGGCCCTCGATGTGCATCTCACGGGGCTCCGGGCCAAGCTCGGGCTTCCGGGCTTTATCATCAACGTCCGCGGCGTCGGCTATCGCATCGAGGCGGACCCTGCGTGAGGCTCCGTGTCCTCGGGGTCCTGAGCGTCCTGTCCGTCCTCCTGGTCCTCATTGCTTCCAACACCATCCTGGCCTCCGCCGGCAGGGAACTCACGCAGGAACTCCAGATCAACAGGGCTGCCTCCCTCAACCGGCTCGCCCAGGTTGCCTTCGACGCCGGGGCCGACGGCGGCGACGCCACCCAGCTGCAGGCTGAAATGGACAGATATTCCGAGCTCTACGGGGAAGGGGTCCTGATCCGGCTGCAGCAGGGGACCCTGCGCTCCGGCGGCCTCAGCGAAGACCGGGCGGATGTGCGGGATGCCCTGGCCAGGGCCAGCCTTAACCTCAATGACACTGCCCTGGCGCCGCTCCAACCCTTCGGCACAGGCTCGGCTGTAATCTCCCGCTCCTTCGGAAGTGCCAGCCAGGTACTCGGGGCGGCCGTCCTGGACGTCAACCAGGACGCTGCACGGCAGAAACTGCGCGAACGCTGGCTCGCCGTCGGAATGGCCGCGACCGCCCTCGCCGCCATACTCCTCATCGCCGCGGCCCGGGTGACCCGCTGGGTGCTGCGCCCGGTTCACCGGCTTAATGCCGCCGTTGCCGAACTCGAAACCACCGGCCGGAGCGGCCAGCTGCCCGCGGAAGGCCCGCCTGAGCTGAGGGAGCTGAGCCGCTCCTTCACCGCCATGGCGCAAAGTGTCAGCGACAGCATCGAGTCCCAGCGCCAGCTCATTGCTGACACGTCCCATGAGCTCCGCAACCCGGTGGGAGCGCTGCGGCTGCGGATCGACCTGCTGCAACTGGAGTTGAAAACAGCCAAGGAGCGGGCCGCTGCGGCCGCCGTTGTCACCGAGCTCGAACGTTTGGAAAAGATCCTGGACGGCGTGCTGAAGCTTGCCGCAGCCGAGCACCGGGCTTTCGAGGACTCCGCAGGCGCCCCGCCCGCCAGGATCTCCGACAAGGACCGCACCCCCATTGACCCGTTCCCCATCCTGCAGGGAGAAACCGAACGGGCAGAACCCGCTGCACGGCTCGCAGGAGCCTCCATTTTCCTCGAAAACCAGCCCCCACAGCCTGCGCTCATCGTCTGCCGCCCTGACGACCTTGCCCAGATGGTTGGTGAACTGCTGAACAACGCCATCAAATACGCCGGCCGCGCCAACATTGCAGTTTCTGTCCGCACGCGGGGCAACACTGTGGTGATGGAAGTCTCCGACGACGGGCCGGGGCTTTCACCCGAGGAACGGTCCGTTGCCACACAGCGGTTTTGGCGCTCACAGCAGCACCAGGCCGTGGGCGGCAACGGCCTGGGCATGACCATCGTGGACAAGCTGGCCGTGGCGAATGGCGGACATCTTCTACTGGCTGAGGCGCAGCCCCACGGCCTGCTCGCTTGCCTGGAGTTTCCACGCGCCGCGGAGGTTCGGGCCGGGCACGTCAACGCGCAGGCGGCCCCGCATGGGTGATCTTTCTTACCCTCTGGGTGCACTCTCCATGTCCAGGCGGGGAATCCTCAAGACCGGTGTTGCAGCCGGGTTGGCCGGGATTCTGCTCCCGGCCCTGGGCGCCTGCACTCCGGAAGACCGGCTGGATTCGCTTGTTGTTGCAGGCGGCGAGCCAGGCGGCTTCTACCTCGAGTTCGCCACCCTGCTTGCCGCCTCGCTCCAGCGCAATGGGGTGGCCCGCCAGGCCACCGCCCTGCAGACGGGCGGCAGCCTGGACAACCTCGAGCACCTGCTAAGCGGGCGGGCCACGTTCGCCGTCGCCCTCGCTGATGCTGCGGTGCAAAGGGCAGCGGGAAAGGGCCCTTCCGACGCAGGAATCACAGCCCTCGGGCGGGTGTACGAGAACTACGTACACTGTGCGGTCCGGCAGGCCAGCGGTCTTCGCACAATCTCCGATCTGGCTGGCAGGACGGTGGCTGTGGGCGAACCCGGTTCGGGTACTTCCCTGACCACACCGCGCCTGCTCGTAGCAGCCCGCCTCACGTCCGTGGCCGCCGGCGCGGCTTCCGCCGGCCCTGGCGGGCAGACGGTTACCGTCTTGAATCTGGGACTGAACGACGGCCTGACAGCACTTCGCGACGGGTCAGTGGATGCCTTGTTCTGGTCCGGCGGCGTTCCCACTGCCGCCATCGCTGCCGCCCATCACGACGTGGGACTCAGTTTCCTGGATCTCTCCGTACTGCTTCCTGCCCTCCGCACAAGATATGGCGCCTTCTACGACCGGGTACTGATTCCGGCCGGCGCATACGAAGGACTTCCCGCGGTGTGGACGGTTGGTGTGACCAACCTGCTGCTGTGCCGGAGCGACCTGGCGGACGCCACAGTAAAGCGAACCGTGGAGCTGTTGGTCGGCCGCGCGGAGGAGCTCATCCCCCAATCCAGCCTGGGCGTCCAGTTCCTGAGCCCGGAATCCCTCATCAACACCGCAGGCCTGCCGCTGCACCCCGCAGCAGCCGCGGCATACCGGGAGCTCCACGGGTAACGTCTTTGCGTTGTCCACATACAGTCCGCCGTCATAGCGGCCGACCGGGTTCCCTCCGTAGCGTCTTGGCTACAGTCAATCGCGGCAACAAAGGTGGGGATCAACGTGGCCAGAAAGAGCGACCGGGAGGCGGGCGATGGAAGCAGTGTCAGGAAGCGTTCCCGGAACCCTGCCCTGAACGTTAAGCCGGAAGTCGCGTTGGCCTCAACCCGCAACATCCGGGAATTGGATTCGCTGACGCCCGCCTTTGTCCGTTGGTACGCCGGGCAACAATACAGGACTGATGTGAGGGTGGTCCTTCAGCACTTGACAGGCTTTTTCCATGATTATCCTGAATCCAACAGAACTGGGCCAATAACTGCGTTGGAGCCGACGGAAGTTGCGCCGAAGGTAGCGACTCTCATTTTGGGCTCTGTCGACGAGGGCGTCATCGCCACCATCTGTCTGCACGAATTTGTGCTGTTTCTCCGGGACTCAGGCCTCTGGACCGGCAGCCAGGAATCTTACCGGGGACTTGATGGCTTCCTGCGTGAGATCATCGTGCTCGACCTGAATTGGGCCCTCCGCAACCCGCAGGCGACAACGGCGGGTATCAGTCGCAAGTCTGGATAGATCAACTCCCCGAGTGCGCCTGCAGGAAGGTGTACACCTCGGTCTCGTCGACGCCGGGGAATGCTCCGGGGGGCATGGCGGCCAGGAGGTGCGAGTGGGCGCGGGCGGACGGCCAGGCGTTCCCGGCCCATTGGGACGTCAAGGATTCCGGCGGGCGTTTGCAGCAGGTGGGATCCGGGCAGTTGGACGTAGCCCGCGCCGTCGTCTCCCGCCCACGGAACCACTTCACGTGCTGGTACGGCACCCCGATGCTCAATGAAAACTCGCCGCTCGCGGACCGCTCGGTGCGTGCGGTGCACCAGTACGTGCCGGACGGGGTATCCGTGTACTGGCTGTACGCGCTGAACTTGTCCGGCACGTCGAAGACCGCCCGCGATGTCCACGCCTTGCACGAGGGCTGCCCCTCGATGGCTCCGGTGTGGTCCTGCGGAAAGCTCACGCCGTCGTTCTCATACGCCTTGTAGATGATCCCGCTCTGGTGCGTCTTCTGGAAATGCGTGGTGATGCCCAGGTGCTTGGTGGCGAGGTTGGTGAAGCGGTGGGCCGCGGTTTCGTAGGACACGGCGAATGCGTCGCGGATATCCTCGACGGCGATTTCCTTGGCGGTTTTGGCTTTTTGCAGAAATTCCACGGTCGCCTGTTCAGGGAGGAGAAGTGCCGCGGCGAAATAATTGGTGGCCACCCGCTGAGCGAGGAAATCGCCGTAGTTCCGGGGCGTCTCATGCCCCAGAACGTAGTGACCCAGAGCCTGCAGCAGCACCGAGCGGGGATCGTGGTCCTGCCGCTGGCTCTGGGTCAGGTAAATTCTGCGGTTCTTCAAATCCGTGACGGAGCGGGTGGAATGCGGCAGATCGCCCACGTGATGAAGGGTGAAACCGAGGTGCTCCGCGATGTCCGCGATCACGTGCTGGCTCAGCGGCCCGGTGGTGTAACCCACCTCCTTGAGGACCTTCTGCGCTTCGGCCTCGTACTCCGGAAAATAGTTGCCTCGCTCCCGCATCATCGCCCGCAGTTCACCGTTGGCCCGGCGGGCCTCTTCGGGGGTGGCCACCTGCTCGTTCATCTTGCGCTCGAGCTCCTGCAGCAGCCCCACCTGGGCCTCGAGCACATCGAGCGGAAGCCGCGAGCTGATGCGGATTTTCGGCAGGTTCAGCGATTCATAGAGGGGTCCGCGCTGGTACCGCTCCAGCTCGATTTCCAGGGCGGCGCGGCGGCTGGGAGGTTCAGCCCCGAGCAGCTGATCGATGCTCACGTTGAGTGCGGACGCCAAGTGCTGCAGCAGGCCGAGTTTCGGTTCCCGCTTTCCATTTTCAATCAGGCTCAGCTGGCTCGGGGCTGTCCCAACGGCGGCGCTCAGGCCTTCGAGGGTAAGCCCCGCCTGCTTGCGGAGGTGCCGCACGCGGCGGCCAAGTGAGATGACATCCAGTTCCGCCACCGTCCCCGGCGACGGCGGCTGCAAAACTTCCCTGTTCCAGCTTGAAGGCGACATTTTTGAAGAATACGTGAAGAAGTGCATTTCTTTCCATAGTTTTCGTCTAGAAAGCCTGTTGCAAATGCAGAAAAGTGGTGTTCACGGAAAGAAACACCGCACCGGAAGAGCCGGTGGGAACCCCAACGACGTGGTTCCCACCTACCCGATCCGGAGCTCAATCAAGGAGATCAACGATGACTGCAGCATTTGAGCCCACCCAGCAGCCGTCCGGCCAGGACACAACATCGCAGGCTGCCGCCCTGGAGCTCGAGTGGGCCGCCAACCCCCGCTGGGAAGGTGTGACCCGGGACTACTCAGCCTCCGACGTCGTCCGTCTCCGCGGCCGCGTCTCCGAAGAACAGACCCTGGCCCGCCGCGGCGCGGAGAAGCTGTGGAAGCAGCTCACCGAGGAGCACAAGACCGGCGGGTACACCAACGCACTTGGCGCCCTCACCGGCAACCAGGCCGTGCAGCAGGTCAAGGCCGGCCTCCGGGCCATCTACCTTTCCGGCTGGCAGGTGGCCGCGGACGCCAACAACTCGGGCCACACCTACCCGGACCAGTCGCTCTACCCGGCCAACTCGGTTCCCACCGTGGTCCGCCGCATCAACAACGCCCTGCTCCGGGCGGACCAGATCGAATTCTCCGAAGGCGTCCAGACCGTCGAGGACTGGCTGGTGCCGATCGTCGCCGACGCCGAGGCAGGATTCGGCGGCCCCCTGAACGCCTACGAACTCATGAAATCCATGATCCAGGCTGGTGCCTCCGGTGTTCACTGGGAAGACCAGCTCGCCTCCGAAAAGAAGTGCGGGCACCTCGGCGGCAAGGTCCTGATCCCCACCCAGCAGCACGTGCGCACCCTGAACGCCGCCCGCCTCGCGGCCGACGTCGCCGGCACCCCCACCGTGGTCATCGCCCGCACCGACGCCGAGGCAGCAACCCTGATCACCTCCGACGTCGACGAGCGGGACCAGGAATTCATCCTCCGCGAAGGCGGACAGCCGGTCCGTACCGCGGAGGGCTTCTACAAGGTCCGCAACGGCATCGAACCCTGCATCGCCCGCGCCAAGGCCTACGCCCCCTACTCGGACCTGATCTGGATGGAAACCGGCACCCCGGACCTCGAGCTGGCCCGCAAGTTCGCCGAAGCAGTCAAAGCCGACTTCCCGGACCAGATGCTCTCCTACAACTGCTCACCGTCGTTCAACTGGCGCAAGCACCTGGACGACGCCACCATCGCCAAGTTCCAGCGCGAACTCGGCGCCATGGGCTTCACCTTCCAGTTCATCACCCTGGCCGGCTTCCACGCCCTGAACTACTCGATGTTCGACCTCGCCCACGGCTACGCCCGGGAAGGCATGAGCGCCTACGTCGAACTGCAGGAAAAGGAATTCGCATCCGAGTCCCGCGGCTACACCGCAACCAAGCACCAGCGCGAAGTCGGCACCGGCTACTTCGACGACATCGCAACCGCGCTCAACCCGAACGCATCCACCCTGGCCTTGGTGGGATCCACCGAAGAAGGCCAGTTTCACTAATTTCCCGACGGCGGCGCTTGCGTCCGTCGGCAAACCGGACGATCCTCTGCGTGCTATTCCCCAAAGCCGCCTTTGCCTCGCTAGCGCTCGGCGAGGCGGCTTTGGGGCCCCTTTTACGCACGCTGCCGGATGTCCAGTTCACCGCCTATTCAGGTACGTCACCACCCGCCGTCGAACTTCCCTTTCGTCTTTAAGGAGACTGAGATGAACAGCTTTACTGACAGCTTCACTATCAATGGCATCACTCTGAACGCTCAACCCATTTGCCGGCAGGACGAGGTTCTTACTCCGGACGCACTTGCTTTTATTGCCAGGCTGCATCGGGCTACTGCTAACCGGCGGCAGGAGCTGCTGCAGGGCCGGCGTGCCCGGCGGGCTGACATCGCTGCCGGGGCTGATCCCCGATTCCTGCGGGAGACCGAGGGTATCCGCAATGATCCGTCCTGGCGGGTCGCTCCCCCGGCGCCCGGGCTGGAGGACCGCCGGGTGGAAATCACCGGCCCGGTGGACAAGAAGATGACCATCAACGCCATGAACTCCGGCGCCAAGGTCTGGCTCGCGGACATGGAAGACTCCTCCACCCCCACCTGGCGCAACGTCATCAAGGGCCAGCTGAACCTCACCGACGCCCTGGAACGCCGGATCGACTTCACCACCCCCGAGGGCAAGGAATACAAGCTCCGCCCCGCCGGTGAACTGCCCACCATCGTGGTCCGGCCCCGCGGCTGGCACCTGCCCGAGAAGCACATGCTGATCGACGGCCAGCCAATCGCCGGCGGGATCGTCGACTTCGGCCTGTACTTCTTCCACAACGCCCGCCGCCTCCTGGCCCAGGGCAAGGGCCCGTACTTCTACCTGCCCAAGATCGAAAACCACCTCGAAGCACGGCTCTGGAACGACATCTTCATCCTCGCCCAGGACCTGCTCGGCATCCCGCAGGGGACCATCCGCGCCACCGTGCTGATCGAAGCCATCACCGCAGCCTTCGAAATGGAAGAAATCCTCTACGAACTGCGCGACCACGCCGCCGGCCTGAACGCCGGCCGCTGGGACTACATCTTCTCCCTCATCAAGAACTTCCGAACCCGCGGCCCCCGCTTCGTCCTGCCGGACCGCGGCCAGGTGACCATGACCGCTCCGTTCATGCGCGCCTACACGGAACAACTCGTCCGGGCCTGCCACAAGCGCGGCGCCATGGCCATCGGCGGCATGGCAGCAGCAGTACCCAACCGCAAAGACCCCGAAGCGAACGCCAATGCCTTCGAGAAGGTCCGCGCCGACAAGACCCGCGAAGCCAACGACGGGTTCGACGGCTCCTGGGTGGCCCACCCCGACCTGGTGCCCGTTGCCCGCGAGGTGTTCGACTCCATCCTCGGCGAAAAGCCCAACCAGCTGGGCCGCACCCGCGACGACGTCACCCCGGACGACAGGGCGCTGATCAACGTGGCCGCCACCGAAGGCACCATCACCGAACGAGGCATCCGGAACAACATCGAGGTCGGGATCCGCTACATTGAATCCTGGCTCCGCGGCAACGGCGCCGTAGCGATCCACAACCTCATGGAAGACGCCGCCACCGCAGAAATCTCCCGCTCCCAGCTCTGGCAGTGGATCTACGCCCAGGCCATCACCGACCGCGGTGAAATCATCACCCACCACTGGATCGAAGAGCTCCTGGACGAGGAATTCGCACGGCTCGAACGCTTCGACGGCGACCGCTTCGAAGACGCCCGCGACATCTTCGAAGAAGTCACGCTGAGCCAGGACTTCCCTTCCTTCCTCACCCTCCCCGCCTACGCCCGCTACCTCACCGAAGCCCGTGAAAAGGCCACCGTGGAGGAACTGGCCGCGGCCTGATCAGCCAGGAAAAGAAAAAAACTTCCGTCCGCCGGGCCGGCACGCCCTTACGCAACAGGCACCTCCGAAATCCGGAGGGCCGGCCCGGCGACGGAGCACCCTCTGGGGAGGTCCGATGCCGACGACCTCAACCGGCTTGGCACCCGGACGTTCTCTCACTTAACACAAGAAATCCAGGGACGCTCTCTCACTTTCCAGAAGAAAGTGAGAGAGCGTCGGTCGTTAAGCCGCATTAAGTGAGAGAGCGTCCGGCTAACGTCCCTTCGGCACCCGCCGCACCGAGAGGGTGGCGCTGAGGAAGAACGTCAGCACCGACGCCAGGATGACCAGCAGGGCCGGCGTCCAGGAACCCGAAACATCGTGCACAAAGCCCACCAGCGGAGGTGCCACGGCGCCGAAGCAATAGCCCAAACCTTGGACGGTGGCGGACATCCGGCCGGCGGAAACCTGGTCCCGGGCGAGTTTGATGATGGCGATGAAGATCAGCGTGATCCCGCCGCCCTGGGCAACGCCGCCGAAGACGGACCACAGCCACCAGAGCTCGGGAACCAGCAGGAGGCCGGCCGGCACGGTCGTCCACAACACGCCCAGGGTGACCGCCGCCGCCGTCGTACTGAAATACTTGGCCGCAAACGGCACACCCAGCCCGCCCACGATCGCGAACACCTGGAACAGCGAGGAGCCGGCCCCCGCCGCCGAAGCGGACATCCCGAGTTCGTCGTTGAGGTAGCTGGGCAGCCATGCCGTGACGGCGTAGTAGGAGAATGCCTGGCCCGCGAAGGCCGCAGTGAGCCCGGCAGTGGTCCAGGCCGAACCGGCAGGAGCCGCCGGCCGCTCCCCGTCCGGCACCGGAGCTGCGGACGGCACGAACGCAGCACGGAGTCCGATGGCGAGCACCCAGCACACGATGGCCGCGACCGCCAGCAGCGCAGTGGACGCGAGCGCGAGCTGCCACCCTGCGAGCTCGGCCAACGGCGCCGTGATCATCGAGGTCAGGAATGACCCGACGTTCAGGGCAGCCGTATAGACACCCATCGCGGTACCCTGCCGCAGCGGCGGGAAGTCGCGGCGGATAATGAGGGGCACGGCGATGTTGCCGATGGTGATGGCCAGGCCGATCATCACGGTGCCGGCGAGAACCAAGGCCGGGCCGCCGGCGGACCGGATGATGACGCCTGCCAGCACGCCCAGGATAGTGAGGGTCACGGCGAATTCGGCACCGAAGCCCCGGGCCGCCAGCGAGGCAAGGGGTGCCGCCAGCGCGAAGCACAGCACCGGAATGCTCGTGAGCAGGCCCAGCACCACCGGCGAAAACCCGAGGTCCGCCTGCATTACGTCCACCACGGGGGCTACGGCCACGAACGGGCCCCGCAGGTTCAGCGCCAGCAGCCCGATACAGGCCAGCAGGATCCAGCTCTTCGGAATCCGGGCGGGGAACCGGCCGCTCACCAGCAGGGCAAGGGGGTTGAATCTTTTTTCATCACCCTCATTGCTATCACGGCCTCTATGCATGGCAGTCCCGGGATGCCGCGCCGTCCTGCCATACGATGAACATCACTGCCGCAGAACGGGACAAAGGACACAGACATGCAGCAACGGCTTGCCATCCTTGATGACTACCAGGGCGTGGCGCACGGATTCGCCGACTGGTCCTCCCTGGAGGCCGACGGCGTCACGGTCACCACGTACCGTGAGCCGTTCGGTTCGCCCGATGCACTGGAGTCCGCCCTGGCCGATGCGACGATCATCGTTGCCATGCGGGAGCGGACTGCCTTTCCCCGCGGGGTGCTCGAAAAACTCCCGGCCCTTCGGCTCCTTGTCACCACCGGAATGGCGAACGCCTCCATCGATGTTGAGGCCGCGGACGACCTTGGCATCACTGTCTGCGGCACGCCGGGGTCCCCCACCGCCGCCCCGGAACTCTCGTGGGCCCTGCTCCTGGCCATCGCCCGCAACATCCCTGCCGAGGACAGTTCCCTCCGCGCCGGTTCCTGGCAGAGCACGGTGGGGTTCGAACTGGCCGGCAAGACCCTCGGGGTGGTGGGCCTGGGCAAGATCGGCCGCAGGATGGCCGCCTACGGCCAGGCCTTCGGCATGGACGTACTCGCGTGGAGCCAGAACCTGACCGATGAGGCCGCCGCCGGGGCAGGGGTGCGGAAGGTGTCCAAGGAGGAGCTCTTTCGAAATTCCGACGTCGCCACCCTCCATCTGCGCCTGTCTCCCCGTTCGGAGGGCATTGTGGGCGAGCCGGAGCTGAAACTCCTGGGCCCCAACGGCATTCTGGTGAACACCGCGCGCGGGCCGCTGGTGGACCAGGACGCCCTGGTGCGGGCGCTGACAGAAGGCTGGATCGCAGGAGCCGCGCTGGACGTCTTCGACCACGAACCCCTCCCGGCAGGCCACCCCCTCCTCACCGCGCCCAACACGGTGCTGTCCCCGCACCTGGGCTATGTGACGCGGGAGAGCTACCGGGAGTTTTACGGCGGGGCGCTGGAGGACGTTAAGGCCTGGTTGGCCGGCGAGCCGCTGCGGGTCATTTCAGCCTAGGAACCCAGCCTCACAAAGCCTGGAAGTCGCGGGGCGCTAGCCGGTTGCCTGAAGGGTTGCCTCAACCGCAGCCGGAGACAGCACATGCTGCGTCACCATCTGGCTGGCGCCCAAAATCGCAGCCCGGTCGCCGGCCATCGAAAGGACGATCCTCAGGTGGGCTGTGGCCAGGGGCAGCGAGCGCCGGTACACCACTTCACGCACCCCGGCCATCAGGTGCTCCCCCGCCTGGCCGAGGCTCCCGCCGATCACAATGACCGACGGGTTGAGCAGGTTGACCACCGTGGCCAGGACGTCCCCCACGTCCCGCCCGGCCTGGCGCAACACCTGGATGGCCTGCAGGTTCCCCTGGGCCACCAGCCGCAGCACGTCGCTGCCCCTGGCCGCCGGTACTCCCAGCCGGTCCAGTTCTGCGGCCAGGGCCGGGCCGGAGGCCAACGCCTCCAGGCAGCCGTAGTTGCCGCACCGGCACAGCACGTCGTCGCCGCGCGGGACCCGCACATGGCCAAGGTCCCCGGCAGTGCCGTTGGCGCCGCGCTGCAGCATCCCGCTGCTGATGATCCCGGACCCCACCCCGGTGGCCACCTTGATAAACAGGAAATTCTCATGCTCCCGCCAGTGCGCGGTCCGTTCCCCCAGCGCCATGATGTTCACGTCGTTGTCCACCAGCACGGGAACCGGCAGCGAGCGCTGGACGTAAGCGACGACGTCGAACCCGTCCCAGCCCGGCATGATGGGCGGCTTAACGGGCCGTCCTGTGGCGTGCTCCACGGGCCCCGGCAGGCCGATGCCCACTCCGGCGACGTCGTCCACCGGGCGTCCTGCGCTGGCCAGGAGCAGCAGGCCTTCCCTCACCACGCGGTCCAGCACGGCTTCGGGCCCGTCCGCAACGTCCTGCGCAAGGCGCTGCTCGGCGAGGACCTCGCCGCTAAGGTCAGTGACGGCGACGATCACGTGCGTGGCCCCCACATCCACGGCCAGCACCACACGCACGGCAGGATTGAAGGCAAAGCGCGACGGCGGCCTTCCGCCGCTTGAGCTGGCCTCCCCCGCGGGGCCCACCAGTCCGGAGGCAATCAGGGCATCGATCCGGGACGCCACGGTGGACCGCGCCAGCCCTGTGGTCAGGGCGAGCTCAGCGCGCGTGCGGGCCTTGCCGTCCCGGAGCAGCTGGAACAGCACGCCGGCTCCGCCCTGGGCCAGGGCAAGGTCGGGCGAAGCGCTGATGCCTGCGGTCTTGGTCATAGGACATGGATAGCACGGGCACTTCTGTATGTCACGCCGACAACTTTTGCTTGACGTGCAGCAAAAGTCATCCTAGCGTTGCAGTAGCCTGAGAATTGTGGCCAAGCCCACTCCCCCGTCCGAATCCGGATACATAGCCGCGTCCGGAACCGACTCCAGAAACCAGGAGAGTTCAATGTCCTACTCGCTCCAGCTCTACACGTTGCGGAACGCCATCCAGGAAGACCTGCCCGGAACCATCCGGAAAGTCGCAGACATTGGCTTCACCCAGGTGGAGCCATACAACTTTGTTGCCACGGCACAGGAACTTGGTGAGGCGCTGCGCGAAAACGGCATGACCGCGCCGTCCGGCCATGCCCCGCTGCTGAGCCAGGACCAGGACCGGATCTTCACCGCCGCCAGGGAACTGGGCATCACTACCGTCATCGAACCGTTCATTCCGGCCGATCGCTGGCAGAGCGCTGAAGACGTGCAGGCCACCGCCGCCCAGCTAAACGAGGCGGCAAAGAAGGGCGCCGGATACGGCATCCGCGTGGGATACCACAACCACCAGTGGGAGCTGGAGTCCCGCATCGAGGGCCGTACGGCGCTGGAGTACTTTGCAGACCTGCTGGACCCCGAACTGGTCCTTGAAGTGGACACATACTGGGTGGCGGTGGGCGGCCAGGATCCTGTGGACATCCTGGGCAAGCTGGGGACCCGGGTAAAGTTCATCCACATCAAGGACGGGCCCCTCACCACCAACACCAAAGCCCAGCTGCCTGCAGGCCAGGGCAAGGTGGCCGTCCTGGACGTTATCGCGGCGGCTAAATCGCTCGAAGTGGGCGTGGTGGAGTTTGACGACTACGACGGCGACATCTTCGAGGGCATCAACGAGAGCCTCTCGTTCCTGACCGCATCGGGTGAAGGAATCAAGGCATGAGCACCTCGGCTCAGGCAAACACAGCACCGGCAAGCACAGCATCCGTCCACGGGGCAACGGGCAAAGGCCCGGTAGGCGTTGCGGTCATCGGCGCCGGAAACATCAGCAAGCAATACCTGGATAACCTCACGGTCTTCCCGGACCTCAAAGTGCACGTCATCGCGGACCTGTTCGAGGAAGCCGCAGCAGCCCGGGCTCAGGAGTATGGCATCCCCGAGTGGGGCGGGGTGGACAAGGCACTGAACCACCCCGACGTCGAGATCATCGTCAACCTGACCATCCCGGCCGCGCACGTTGAAGTAGCCACTGCCGCGGTCAACGCCGGGAAACACGTCTGGACCGAAAAGCCCTTCTCCCTGGACCGTGAATCCGGGCTGGGTCTGCTCAAAACCGCCGGCGCCGCAGGGCTCCGCCTGGGCTGCGCACCGGACACCTTCCTCGGCGCAGGCCTGCAGACGGCCCTGCGGATGATCCGGCGCGGCGACATCGGCACTCCGCTGACGGCCATGACCACATTCCAGACCCCCGGCCCGGAATCCTGGCACCCCAACCCGGCGTTCCTCTTCCAGCACGGCGCCGGCCCGCTGTTCGACATGGGCCCCTATTACCTGACCACGCTCATCCAGGCTTTCGGCTCCATCCGCAAGGTGGCCGCCGTCGGGTCCAAGTCCAAAGACGTCCGCGTGATCGGTTCCGGACCCAAAGCCGGTGAAGAGTTCACGGTGGAGGTCCCCACCCACGTGTCCGCCATGGCCCAGTTCGAGTCCGGCGCGTCCTCCCACAGCGTCTTCTCCTTCGAGTCCCCGCGCGCCCGGATGGGCTTCGTGGAAATCACCGGCACCGAGGCCACCATCTCGCTGCCGGACCCCAACTATTTCGACGGCGATATCAAGCTGTGGCGGGCAGGCGATGAAGACTGGACCACCATCCCCGCCACCGGCCCTGCCAACGGCCGGGGCCTGGGAGTCCTGGACATGGCCCGCTCCATCCGCGCCGGCGTCCCCCACCGTGCCACCGGAGAACTCGCCTACCACGTTCTGGACGCCATGGTCTCCATCAACGAGTCCATGGAATCCGGGACCTTCGTGGACGTAGCCAGCAACGCACCCATTTCGCAGCCCATCCCCGAAGACTGGGCCCCCGAAGCCTTGACGCTGGGAGAAGGCGCATGAGCAACGAACCAATCCAGCGGCCCCTGGGCGTAGCGATGATCGGGTATGCCTTTATGGGCAAAGCCCACTCGAGCGCGTGGCGGAACGTTGCCAGCTATTTTGAGGTCCCAGCGTTTGAGCAGAAGGTCCTGGTGGGCCGGGACGCCGCCGCCGTTTCGGAGGCCGCCGCTAAGTACGGGTGGCAGGAAACCGCTACGGACTGGCGCTCTGTCCTGGACCGCGACGACATCCATATTGTTGATATCTGCGCGCCAGGCTGGATGCACGCCGAGATCGCCATCGCCGCCCTCGAAGCCGGCAAGCATGTGTTGCTGGAAAAGCCGCTCGCCAACACCCTGGCCGAAGCTGAAGCCATTACCGCTGCCGCCCGGGCCGCCCGGGCCAAGGGCGTGCAGTCGATGGTGGGCTTCAACTACCGCCGCGTCCCGGCGCTGGCCCTCGCGAAGGAACTGGCCAGCGAGGGCAGGCTCGGGACTGTCCGTCAGGTCCGCGCCGCCTACCTGCAGGACTGGCTGGCCGACGAGTCCGCACCGATGACATGGCGGTCAAAGAAGGAGACCGCCGGGTCCGGGGCGTTGGGTGACATCGCATCCCACGCCATCGACCAGGTCCTCTTCCTGCTCGGTGACCGGGTCACGGAAGTCTCGGCCCGGCTGCAGACGTTCGTGGACCAGCGGCCGGGTGCCGAAGGCCTGGAAGACGTCACGGTCGACGACGCCGCCTGGGCAACGCTAACCCTCGCCTCAGGAGCAATCGCCTCAGTGGAAGCCTCCCGGGTGGCCACCGGGCGGAAGAACTCCCTGCAGATCGAGATCTACGGCGACAAGGGCGCCCTCCGCTTCGACCTTGAGAACCTCAACCAACTTCAGTTCCTGGACGCTACTGCGCCAGCCCGCGAGCAGGGCTTCCGCCGGATCGTGGTCACCGAACCGGAGCACCCGTACCTGGACGCGTGGTGGCCGCAGGGCCACATCATCGGCTGGGAGCACACCTTCACGCACGAAATCCGGGACTTCCTGCTGGCCATCGACGGCGGGACAGAGCCGTCGCCGTCGTTCGAAGACGGGCTGGAAGTCCAGCGCATCCTGGCCGCAGTGGAGGAATCCGCTGCCGCTAAAAGTGCCCTCATCCAGCTGTCCACCGCTGCCAATGCACTGACTGAAGGAGCCTGACATGCCCCGCCCGTACACCCTGTTCACCGGCCAGTGGGCTGACCTGCAGTTCGAGGAAGTGGCCCGCCTGGCCTCCGGCTGGGGCTACGACGGCCTGGAAATCGCCGTCTCCGGCGACCACCTGGACGCTTGGCGCTGGGACGAACCCGGCTACGTCGAGTCCAAACTCGCCATCCTCAACGAGTACAACCTCAAGGTCTGGGCCATCTCCAACCACCTCAAGGGCCAGGCCGTCTGCGATAACCCCATCGACTTCCGCCACGAAGCCATCGTCGGCGCCAAGGTTTGGGGCGACGGCGACCCCGAAGGTGTCCGCCAAAGGGCCGCCGAGGAACTGAAACACACCGCCAGGCTCGCCAAGGCACTCGGCGTGGACACCGTCGTCGGCTTCACCGGATCTTCCATCTGGCAGTACGTGGCCATGTTCCCGCCGGTCCCCGAAAAGGTCATCGACGCCGGCTACCAGGACTTCGCAGACCGCTGGAACCCCATCCTGGACGTCTTCGACGAATGCGGCGTCCGCTTCGCCCACGAAGTCCACCCCTCCGAAATCGCCTACGACTACTGGACCACCGTCCGCACCCTCGAAGCGATCGGCCACCGTGAAGCGTTCGGCCTGAACTGGGACCCGTCCCACATGATGTGGCAGGGCATCGACCCCGTCTCCTTCATTTGGGATTTCAAGGACCGGATCTACCACGTTGACTGCAAGGACACCAAGATCCGCCAGACCGGCCGGAACACCGTGATGGGCTCCCACCTCGCCTGGGGCGACCCCCGCCGGGGCTGGGACTTCGTCTCCGCCGGCCGCGGTGACGTGCCCTGGGAAGCGTCCTTCCGGGCCCTGACCGCGATCGGCTACGACGGACCCATTTCGGTGGAATGGGAAGACGCCGGCATGGACCGCCTCCACGGCGCTCCCGAAGCCCTGGCAGCCCTCAAAAAGTTCGACTTCCCGCCGTCGAACACGTCCTTCGACGCCGCGTTCAAGCAGTAACTGCGAAAGTGCACACGTAGAATCCCTGCATGCCGCATTCCATCCGTACAGCAACAACGGACGACGCCGGGGCGCTGGCTGCCCTGGCGGCCGTCACCTTTCCGCTGGCGTGCCCGCCGTCGGCCTCGCCGCAGGATATTGCCGCCCACCTTGCGAGCACGCTCAGTGACCGGCACTTCCAGGCGTACCTCGCCGACCCCGACGTGACGGTCCTGGTCATTGACGCCGAGGGCGGCCTCCGCGGGTACAGCCTGCTGGTAAACCGGCCCGCCACCGACCCGGACGTTGTCTCCGCCCTGGAATTCCTGCCGTCGGTGGAGCTCAGCAAGTGCTACGTGCACCCCGGACACCACGGGCTCGGTGCCGCTGCCGAACTGATGAACGCCAGCCTTGCAGCGGCTGCCGGGTCCGGCGGGAAGGGCGTCTGGCTGGGAGTTAACAGCCAGAATGCCCGGGCCATCCGTTTCTACGAGAAGTCGGGGTTCCGCAAGGTGGGCACCAAGTCTTTCCGGCTGGGCAGCACCGTGGAGCATGACTTCGTACTGGAACGCGCCGTCCCCTGACCGGGCACCAGACGGCGTGACATCGAACGGGTGCCGGCAGACGGGGTGCCATCAAACGTGCTGATGGGCCTTTGGCGAGTAGGCCAGGGGCGGACGTGGCTCTGATAGGAGTTTGAGGCCAGGCGGGAGCCCATCGATGCTGCCGCCCGTCCCGTGGGCCCTGATGGTAATGCGGGAGGAGTCGATCAGCACGTTCGCGGCCTCGAAGTCGCCCATGTCCTCGGGGAGGATCGGCGCCAGGTGCACCACTCCGTGGGTATAGACGGGGTCGAAACGGAGGAGCACACGCATCAGCTGCACCGGCGCCGCCGCCGCCCAGGCCTGGGGCGAGCACGCGGTGGGGTAGGGCACGGGTCCGGGGAACTCGCCGCGGTCGAAACCGCAAAACAGTTCCGGCAGCCGGCCGTCAAAGTGCTCGGCGGCGTCAATAAGGCCGGAGGCAAGCCGCCGGGCCTCCTCCACAAATCCGTAGCGCATCAGCCCTGTTGCCACCAGCGCCGAGTCGTGCGGCCAGACCGAGCCGTTGTGGTAACTCACGGGGTTGTAGGCGCCCATGTCCGAACCCAGGGTGCGGATGCCCCACCCGGTGAACATCTGCGGCGACATCAGATGCTCCACCACCGCGGGCGCCTTGTCCTCGTCCACGATGCCCGTCCAGAGGCAATGGCCCATGTTCGAGGCACAGGCGTCCACTGCCCGCTTGTCCTTGTCCAGGGCAACCGCGAAATAGCCTTTGTCCGGCAACCAGAACTTCTCGTTGAAGGCAGCCTTCAGGGTGGCGGCCTGGTCAGCCCAATGCTGTTCCAAAGCCACGTCACCGTCCCAGCGCGCCAACAGCGACCGGCCGATATAGGCGGAGTAGACATAGGCCTGCACTTCGCACAGGGCCATTGGGGCTTCCGCAATGGTGCCGTCGGCAAAGTTGATGCCGTCCCACGAGTCTTTCCAGCCCTGGTTAACCAGCCCGTGGTCGTTGGGCCTCTGGTACTCCACAAATCCGTCGCCGTCACGGTCACCGTAATTTTCAATCCAGTCGAGGGCACGGTCCGCGTGCGGAAGCAGCGGGTGGATAATCTCCCGTGAGAGGCCCCAGCGGCTGAGCTCGCCCAGGACACCCACGAACAACGGAGTGGCATCGGCCGTGCCGTAATAGGCTGTGCCGCCAAGCGACAGCCCCGCTGTGACGCCCAGCCTCACCTCATGGGGAATGCGTCCCGGTTCTTCCTCGGAGTCCGGGTCCACCTTGGTTCCCTGCAGCCCGGCCAGGGTCTGCAGCGTGCCGGCCGCCAGGTTCGGGCTCACCAGCAGGCTCATGTAGGACGAGAGCAGCGAGTCCCGGCCGAACAGGGCCATAAACCACGGGGCCCCGGCTGCCACGGCCACCCGGCCCGGATGGTGCTCGTCGAAAATCCGCAGGGAGCCCAGATCGCTCTGGCTCCGGTTCAGCACTTCCTGCAGGTTACTGTCCGCCACGGTAACCCGCGGGACGTTTTCCTCCCAGGCCCGGTGCCGGCGTACGCCTTCGCGGTGGCGGGGAGGCCGGCCCTCCGTGAAGGGATCCGCGGGCGCCTGGCCGTTGACCAGCGGCACCACAATCACGCTGGTGGCCCACTTGCCCCGGGCAGGCACCGTGGCCTTGAAACGGAGACCGTCGGCGCCTGCCTCGGCACCCTGCGCCCTGATTGACGTTCCCCGCCGCTGGCCGTGGCGGGCAGCTTCGATGACGAGCCTGCCGTCCACTACGGCACGGGTGGCCTCAGCACCGAGTGTGGTCCGGCCGCCCTTGACGTCGAAGAGATCTGCCTGGTCGGCGTCCACGAGCAGTTCGATATCGCAATCCACCGGCTCGGCCGAATAGTTTTCAAGGATGATGTCGTCCTGCAGGCCCGGGCCGATGTGGCGGATCTGCCGTACCACCAGCGGGCTGTCGAACCTGCCGTCCGGCCATTTGGCCCGGCCAACAAAGGTGGCTCCGAACGGCTGCGGCTTCTGGGCCACCAGGGGCTCCCGCAGGGACCCGTTGATCCGGAGGACCCAGCGGGAGATGATGCGGGTGTCCTGGAAGAATGTCCCGTTCGTGCCGCCGTCGGAACTGATGTCACCCGTTTCGGACGAGATGCAGAACGAGGACCCTTCCACGATGGTGACCGAACCTGACTCAGATGCGCCGGCTTCAGTATCAGCGTTCCATGCGGTCACGGACGCACTCCTTCGCTAGGCGACAGACTTGCCGCGGATCGCCAAGACCGTCGCTTAAAGATTCTGGTGCAAGCCGACCGTATCCGGAACCCCTGAAGGCATCTCCCCGGCCAGCAGTTTCCCGAAAAGCCAGAGGTGCTCATTCACCATGCGTTCCTCGCCGAACCGATCCTTGGCAATCTTTCGGCAGGCTGCCCGGCTGAGGCCTGCCGCCTCCTGCACAAAACCCGCCAGCAGCTCGGTGCGCCCCAAAAATCCGGTCCGGCCATGGTCGATGATTTCGGGTGCAGAACCCACGGCCGTGCCGATCACAGGGGTGCCCGTAGCAAGCGCCTCGATCATGACAAGCCCGAAGGGCTCGGGCCACTGAATGGGGTTCAGGAAGGCCAGTGCTTCGCCCATCAGCCGGTACTTGGCTGCGTCATCGACTTCCCCCACAAAGTCCTCATTGGGCCCAAGCAAAGGTTCGATGACCTCATGGAAGTAGCGCAACTCCTCCTGCTCGCGCATCTTCACCGCGATCCGCAACGGCATGCCGGCATCACGGGCAACCATGATCGCTTCCAGCAGGCCTTTGTCCTGGCAGGCCCGCCCAACGAAGCACAGGTAGCCGCCGCTCCCCGAGCCCATCGGGACGGAGGCGACATCCATCCCGTGATGGATGACCCGCGTCACCGGCACCCCGGGGGCGCGCGAGCACTGGTCCCGGGAGATAGCTATGACAGCAGCCCTTCGGCCAATCGCACGGTAGATGTCCACGGCTTCAGTGTTGAGCGGGCCGTGGATGGTCGTCACCACCGGAACCTGTTGGGGCCGCTGCAGGTATAAGGGACCGGCCAGGGTGTGGTCGTGGATGATATCCACGCCGTCCATTGCCTCGTAGGCCCGGGCCACATGGCTTAACTCAGTGATGGTGGAGCCCAGGCCGCCTGGTTGGGCAGGCCGCATCCCCGGAACCAGGGGCACCGGGCAGGTGCTGTCCGACGGGGCCGCCAGCACCACTTCGTGTCCTGCGGCGGCGAAGCCCCTGGCCAGGCTGTCCACGACTCTTTCAGTGCCGCCGTATGCCACGGGCGGAACCGGAATCCACGGTCCTGCAACAAGTCCTATCCGCATTCCTGGCCTCGCGAAGAATACAGGCCGGGCTCCCCAGCCCGCCAGGCACAGCCGTCCGCGGGAACTGACGTGTGCACCGCGGTGTCATCCGGAGTGAGCCGGTGACGCTTTTTTACCTCCATTTCAGACTATTGCGCAGGATGAGCCGGGCGGCAAGCCCTACTGTGCGGTATCTAACACCCGGGTCCTGGAATGCCCTGCCGGGATCCGGAGTTAGCCCCAGCATGAAGATTGAGATCTGGTCTGACGTCGCGTGCCCGTGGTGCTACATCGGCAAGCGCCGCTTTGAGACGGCCCTTGCCAACTTCGAGCACCGCGATTCGGTGGAAGTGAAGTGGCGCAGCTACCAGTTGGACCCCACCCTGCCCGAGCACTATGACGGGACCGAGCTGGAATATCTCAGCACCCGCAAGGGCATTCCGCAGCACCAGGTCTCGCAGATGTTCCAGCACGTCACCGAGCAGGCCAAGGGTGAGGGACTGGACTACCGGTTCGACTCGGTGGTGGTGGCGAACAGCTTCACCGCCCACCGCCTGATCCATCTCGCGGCCGTGCACGGCCAGCAGGATGAAGCCAAGGAACGCCTGCTCAGCGACCACTTCGAGCACGGCAAGGACATCGGCAGCCGCGAATACCTGACATCCCTCGCACTGGACCTGGGCATCAGCAGGGGCGAGGTGGAGGAACTGTTCACTACGGACAAGTTCGCCGAGGACGTCCGCTTCGACTTCGAGGAAGGCCGGACGCTGGGCATCAACGGCGTGCCGTTCTTCGTCATCGACCGCAAGTTCGGCCTGTCCGGCGCCCAACCGGCCGAAACGTTCACCGCTGCACTCAACCAGGCGTGGCAGGCCGCCAACCCCCTGGTACTCGTGAACTCCACCGACGGCGACGCCTGCGGCCCGGACGGCTGCCAGGTCTAGCCTTCGTCTTCCAAGCCCAGCCGCGTTTACTGACACATCGCGGTAAAGTGTCTACATGCCCAGGATTACAGCGGCCACCAACGCCGAGCAGCGCGCGGACACACAGCGCCGTATTCTCACTGCGTTCGGCGAACTCCTTTTTTCACACGGCCTGCCCGGGCTGACCATGACCGATGTGGCCCGGCATGCAGGCGTGGGCAGGACGGCTGTCTACAACTACTACGCGGACATCGAAGAACTGCTCATCTCCTATGCGCTGGATGAGACCGAAAAGTTCCTGTCCGAGCTCCGGGAGGCATTGGGCCGCCTCGACAACCCGGTGGAGCGGCTGGCGCTGTACGTCCGCGCCCAGGTGGTGGACCTCAGCCGCCGCCACCTCCCGCCGGGACCTGCGATGGGGGCCGTGCTGTCGCCGTCGTCCTTTGCCAAACTCGCCGACCATGTGGGCGAGCTGAGCGTCCTGCTGCAGGGCATCCTCCGCGACGGGATGGAGCAAGGCTACCTGCCGGTTGCAAACGTGGGCCAGCAGGCACAGCTGATCCTCGGCACCCTCTCCTCCAGTGCGGCCCGGGGCAGCGACGAACCTGCGGAACTGGAAGCGCGCGTTGCCAGGACTGTGCGTTTCATCCAGCTGGGTGCCGGCGCAAGGTTCGACGACGCCGGCTGCCCCGTCCGCCTGGCACCGCTTCCCGCCGTGTCCGGCTGAGGATTCTTCAGCGGGTGGGCGCCGCCGACGGCATGACCGGCCACTTGTCGTCATCGGCAACGCGGCGGCTTTCGCGGGGGCAGCCCAGCTTCCCCGGTGTCTGGTCAACGAGGTCCGGCGGCACCAGCGCCTTGTAGTCCTGGGCCAGGACCACGTCCACACTGCCGTCCGTCCTGCCGTCCTTGAAGTAGTCCGAACCCGGCAGGTTGCGCTGGACGCTGAACGCCGCGGACTGGCCCGCCGCGCCGGAGACTACCGCGGCAACACCGCGGTAGCCGGCCTCAACATTGGCCACCGCACCCACCACGAACTTCCGGGCCAGGAACTCGTCGGCCACTGACCGCGCCAGCCCGGGCCGGTTGGTGGAGTTGTAAACGTTGAGGTTGACCTTGTCATTGGGCAAGTAGTCAAAGGCGGCAGCCGGACAGGAGGACACCGTTTGCTCTGCCGGCCCCGCGGCGGGGATCTTCAGGCGCCCGTTGATGATGGCCAGCGCGGTGATAATGGCGGCGATGATCAGTCCAATGAGGAGCACCAGCACCACGCCGTGAAGCACCCGGCGGCGTACCTGCGAAGTGTCGTCCGCGTCGCTGCGTTCTTCGAAGGTGGCCCGCAGTTCAGACCCGGTGACAACACGGTGGCCATGGAGGACGCTGATGTCCTGCTGTTTTTTTCTAGCCATCGATAACCAGGACACGGGCGTGAATGGCCGTTCGCTGGTGCAGGGCGGTCCGGACGGCGCGGTGCAGTCCGTCCTCCAGGTACAGGACCCCCTGGTACTGCACTACGTGCGGAAACAGGTCGCCAAAGAACGTGGAATCTTCCGCCAGGAGCGCTTCGAGGTCCAGGGTGCGCTTGGTGGTCACCAGCTCGTCCAGCCTGACCGGACGCGGCGGCAGGGCAGCCCATTCTTTGGGAGTGTTGTAACCATGGTCAGGGTAAGGGCGGCCCTCGCCCACAGCTTTGAATATCACCATGCCACCCTAGGCATCCAATGGTCCCAGCGAAAGTGCCGGACGCACCCGGGGGCAGGTTGTAGCCAAACAGTGACCAAGTGTCACACGCGGTGATCCTGGCAGTGCGGCACCGGGAGTTCAGGGTCCTGCTGACAGAATGGAGCCATGACTGCCTCCGCTTCTCCCGCCGCCACCACCCCCGGCGTACACCTGCCGGCCACGCCTTCCCTCGCGCTCCTGCTCGATGTGGACGGGCCGGTGGCCAGCCCGGTCACGCGCGATGTCAAGGCTGAAATCATCAATGATCTTGTAGCCCTGGCCGCTGCGGGTATTCCAGTCATCTTCAATACCGGCCGCTCGGATGCCTTCATCCGTGAGCAGGTCATGGAGCCGATGATCGCGGCGGGGATTCCTGCGGGCACCATCATCCACGCCATCTGCGAAAAAGGCGCCGTCTGGTTCAGCTACACGGCCACCGGACCGGGCCCCATCCATGTGGACCGGGAGCTCGCCGTTCCTGCGGCGTACGGTGACGACGTCCGGCGGATGGTGGCCGAGGACTACTCGGCGCACATGTTCTTCGACGAAACGAAGCGGGCCATGGTGTCCGTGGAACAGCACATCGACGTGCCGAGCGCCGAATACCTTGCCGAGCAGAAACTCTTCGACGCGGACGCCATGGACCTGATGGCCCGGCACGGCCTGGGCGTGGTGCGGCTGGACCACCACGCCCCCAATTCCGACGACGAAGTGGACTACCGCGTGGACCCCACCATCATCTCCACAGACATTGAATCAGTGCGGCTCGGCAAGGACCTGGGAGCCAGCCGGGCCGTGGAACTGCTGGCCTCCCAAGGCATCACGCCGCAGGCTTGGCGGACGGTGGGTGACTCCCGAACGGACTACGCCATGGCCGACTGGCTCCACCACAACGACCACGAGGTAAAGCATGTGGACGTCCGCCCGGCGGACGGTGTTCCGGACAAGCCCTACGACGTCCTGACTGCTGTGGACCTGGGACTGGATTCCTCCGTGATTCACGACGACGCCGGCGGCGCTTTCCTGCGCAGCTGGCTGGAGGCGCTGGGAGCCTAAGCCTCTTCCGGGGCCCGCGCGGCCCCGGCCGGAAACCTGCCGTTTCCACCCCGCGGCTATCATGCAGGTAGAAAGGCTTACATACTTTGACCAGCACGGAGAACACCATTACAGAAGCACCGGTACAGGACGAGGTCTACTACGGCAGCCAAGCGTCCGTAGAAGAACAATTTCATGCAGAGGTTACGTCTGCGGCGGCGGAACAGCGGCTCAGGCACCGCGCCGATGTGCTCAGGCACAAGGGCCGCTATGCCCTGATCAACTACAACAGGACGCCGTACCAGGCCATGGTCGAGGACCTGCTGTTCCTGCGCAATGTCCTGGTCAATTCCGGAATCGCCTACCTCCTGGTCCGCGGCAACAACGACCGGCCCGTCATCGCCCTGGACTGGAAGGACCGGAAGAAGCTCCGGGCTGCCCTGGTGGAGGCCTGCCGGGATGAGCCGTTCTACTCCATGACGGTGGATGCAAAGAAGAAGACTTCCGTGCTGGTGGCCGACGGAGAGCTTTCCTCCAACCGGCAGGCGCGCATCTTCCGGCTGTACCGTCCCCGGGTTGAACCTGTCGGTGGTTTCGAGTTCGGGGCCTCAGCGGGCGTGCAGATCGAGCTATGGGCCTTCGAAGGCGAGCAGCTGATCCTGCCCATCGAGAACTCGCTGACCCGCCGGACACTCCTGCGGCAGGACGCCGTCCGGGGCACGGTGGAACGCTACGGCCACACCTGGCCCACCATCGAGAACATGTTCGCCGACCATGCCAGCGACATCAGCTTCGACATCGACCTGGTGTTTTCCTGGGTGGACGGCAGCTCCCCCGAGTACATCGCAGCCCGGCGCTCGCAGCAGCAGGGTGTGGTCCTGGGTGAAGGCGACGACCACGAAGCCCGGTTCCGCCAGATCGACGAACTCAAGTACGCGCTCCGGTCCGTTTACATGTTCGCGCCGTGGATCCGCCGCATCTTCATCGCCACGGACTCGCCCGCACCTGCCTGGCTGGCGGACCACCCGGCTGTCACCATTGTCCGCAGTGAAGAGTTCTTCTCGGATCCGGCCGTGCTGCCCACCCACAACTCGCAGGCGGTGGAGTGCCAGCTGCACCACATCGATGGGCTCTCTGAACACTTCCTGTACTCAAACGATGACATGTTCTTTGGCCGCCCCGTGGGCCCGGACATGTTCTTCACCCCGGGCGGCATCACCAAGTTCATCGAGGCGGAAACCCGGATCGGGCTGGGCGAGAACGCCGCCGAGCGCAGCGGCTTTGAGAACGCAGCACGCGTCAACCGGAAACTGCTGTGGAACCGGTTCGGCCGCATCACCACCCGCCATCTGGAGCACACGGCGGCACCTCTGCGGCGCAGCCTGGTGACCCAAATGGAGCAGGAGTTCCCCGAAGAGTTCCGGAAGACGGCCGCCAGCCGGTTCCGTGCGGCGGACAACATCTCCGTCACCAACTCGTTCTACCACTACTACGCGCTGCTCACGGGCCGCGCGGTCACCCAGACGGCAGCCAAGGTCCGGTACGTGGACACCACCATGCGGGCGGGGCTGAACTACCTGCCCAAACTGCGGTCCAAGCGGAACATGGACTTCTTCTGCCTGAACGACGGCAGCTTCCCCGAAGTCGCAGCGGACGAGCGGGCCGAGCTGGTCACTGACTTCCTGGAAAAGTACTTCCCCATCAAGGCACCCTGGGAGAACTAGGGCGGACGGCAGGTTCCGCGCCGCCTGACTGCGCGGACCCTGCTGTTCCTTCGTTGCGGCACCCTTCCGGCGGCACCCTTCTAGCGGCTTGTGGGCAGGCCGTGCTTCACGCTGTTCCGCTGCTTCGCCGTTTCCGGGATCCGTATTCCTGCGGCAGCCAGCCGGCGCTCTGTCTCTTCCGGCGGGACATACTCTCCTACCGTCGTCGAACTTCCCAGCGGGACCACCGAGTGCACGATGGTGTGCTCATAAACGTGCACCAGGTTGAAAGACTGTCCGCTGTCCTGCCCCCGGGTACCACCCACAGGAACGTTCAGGTCCTGGGTGTAGCAACTGGCGGAGGCGACGGAGACGGGGACTCCGGCAAAGCTCGCCGTGGTGGAGTAGTGCAGGTGGCCGGCCAGGATGGTGCGGACGTCCGAGTCCCGGACCACCGCTGCCAGGGATGCCTGGTCGCGCAGCTCCACCAGGACCGAAAGGTCCAGCACGGAGGGGACGGGCGGGTGGTGGAGCGCCAGGATGGTGCCGTCAGGGGCCGGGGTCTCCAGTTCCTGCGCCAGCCAGTCGAGCTGGGAGTCATCAAGTTCGCCATGGTGGAAGCCCGGGACTGACGTGTCCAGGGTGATGACGCGCAGGCCGTTGATGAAGTAGCTGTGGTCCAGGGGGTCGTCGTTGCCGGGCTGGTCCAGCAGGCCCTTCCGGAGGTTCGCCCGGTTGTCGTGGTTTCCCATGGCCCAGATGACCTCCGCACCCAGGTCCTGGCAGGCAGGCTCAACGATGGCCCGGAGCTTTACATAGGCTTCCGGATCGCCCTTGTCCGCGAGGTCTCCGGTGAAGATGACCGCTTCCGGCCTCGCGCCGGATGCTTTGACCTCTTCGAAGAGCTGCAGGAGCCGCTCTTCGCTGTCTACGACGCCGTAGAGGGGATCCGGACCTCCCAACAAGTGGGGATCGCTCAGGTGGAGTAGGAAGTGGCGTGGCCGGGGATGTTCGGCCTCGATGTGCTCCATTGCTGCCTCTGTGGTCGGGGGGAAGCTGCTCTTCCCTTGTACCCTTCAGTAATCTTTATCCAATCAGACATTTGGCAAACTTTGGGTGAATCGCCGAAACCGGTGTGGAAAAAGATAAAAGAACTGCGCATTCTTTGGATTAATTCGGGAAAGCGCAGGCTCAGCCCAGGGCGTCGTCGATGGCGTCGATGACTTCGGCTGAATCGGGCTCGACGGTCGGCGCGAAGCGGGCCACCACTTCGCCGTCCCGGTTCACCAGGAACTTCTCGAAGTTCCATTTCACCAGTCCCGGCAGCAGCCCCGTCCTGAATTTGGTCAGCTCAGCGTAGAGCGGGTGCTGGTCCTTGCCGCGGACGTCGGCCTTGACCGTAAGAGGGAAGGTCACACCATAGTTCCGCTCACAGAACTCCGCGATTTCGCTGTCGCTGCCGGGCTCCTGGCCTGCGAACTGGTTGCACGGGACACCGAGGATGTCGAAACCGCGGTCGCGGAACTTCCCGTACAGCGCCTCAAGCCCGGCGTACTGCGGTGTCAGGCCGCAGTTGGAGGCGACGTTGACCACCATCACCACCTTCCCTTTGAACCTGCCGAAATCAGTCTCGGTCCCGTCGTTCAGGGTCAGCGGGATCGGGTACAAGGGTGTCACGGGCTGCGTCCTCAGGAAGTTGGTCATAAGTCGGATTCGTTGCCAATGGATCAGAGTACTGGTCCGGGCTGGACGTTTCCTGGGCCCGTTTTGCGGCAACGTTTCCTGGCCCCGGCTCCAGGGCTCCGCCGGTGCCGAAGACAGTGAGGAACCCGGACGGACGTCGCTTCAGCCGGCGGCTAATCGGTGGCAGGAAGGGAGGGTGACGCCGTGGGTGCCGGATCCGTGGGGTCAGCAGCCCCGGTCGGGGAAAGCGAGGTCGGTGACGGTGTCGGTGTCGCTGTCGGCGCAATCGGCGGCGGCTCAACCGGCGCAGGGGCCAGGGACGTCTCAACAGGGGCAGATGTCGTGAACGTCTGAATCGGCGTCGGCTCAACCGGCGCAGATGTCATGAACGTCTCAATCGGCGTCGGCTCAACCGGCGCAGATGTGGTGAACGTCTGAATCGGCGTCGGCTCAACCGGCGCAGTTGTCACGAACGTCTCAATCGGCGAAGGTGCCGGAGACGACGCCTCAGTCGGCGTAGGGGACGGCTCACTCGGCGACGGCGATACCGTACCGGTTGGTGATGTGGACGTCGGTGACGCGGTCGAAGTCGGCGACGGCGACGGCGACACCGTACCGGTCGGCGATGTGGACGTCGGTGACGCGGTCGAAGTCGGCGACGGCGACACCGTACCGGTCGGCGATGTGGACGTCGGCGACGCGGTCGAAGTCGGCGACGGCGACACCGTACCGGTCGGCGATGTGGACGTCGGCGACGTCGTCACGCTCCAGCTGGGCGACGGCGACGGTACACCTGGAGCAGGCACGCTCGCCGCCAAAGACAGGGAGGCCGGCGTCGCAGGCGTTTCTGCACCGCCGTCACCCTCAGGGTCGCCCGGACCAAAGCCGACAGGTATGATCCACTGAAGCCATCCCAATGGGGAACCGCTGCCCGGCGCGTAGTTTTTCAGCTCGTCGGCTCCGTTGTCTGCAAGGGGACGCAGCGGCAGCAGCTCCCACGTCAGCGGACTGACATGGCGCCCATTAAGGATGGTTTCGAAGTGCAGGTGGCATCCTGTGGACCATCCCGTAGTACCCACTTCGGCGATGAACTGTCCAACGTTGATCCTGTCGCCCGTGCGCACAGCAATGGCTTCCAAATGGTTGTACGTGGTGATCAAGCCGTTGCCGTGGTCAATCTCCACCCGGTTACCCCCGCCCCAGGGGTGCCATCCGGCGGCGCGGACCACTCCCGAATCGGCGGCATACACTTTCGTTCCGCACGGTGCGGCATAGTCCTGGCCGAGGTGGAAGTCGCCCGCGGCCCCGGACAGAGGGCTCACCCGGAGACCAAAGGGCGAGCTGGCGATGAGCAGTTCAAGGGGCGCCCGGAGGAAGCCGGCCGCGGGCCTTCCCAGCCCGGCGGCCCCCACCGTCAGCGGCAGCGAACCGTCCCCCGCGTAACTTCCTACTGCCGCATGGGGAAAAGGAACCAGAGCCTGTGGATCGGTGACGATCGCAGACGGCAGACTACCGGCACCAACAACGCCGGAGGGCATTTCACCCTGGCGTGCAGACAGCGCCGTAACGGAATCAGGGCCGGCAGATAAGGCAGCCCGGCTCGCCGGCCCAGTGGGCGCGGCAGTCCATTCCTCCGCGCTTCCCGAGAGGTTCAGAGCCCAGACGGAGAGGGCAAGGGCACCCGTAGCCGCGAAGGCGCGCACGAGGGAACCATAAAGAAGGTGCGGCCGAGGGTGCTTATCTGGTCTCCGATGATTCCCCAAAAGACTGACTCCAGAACATAATCAACCGCCCGGTGTCTTGACGGTATGTCCCATGGGACCATACGGCCGGAAGCCTGTGAACCCCATCACGCCGCTCGGCGCCAATAATTGAGCAAACCTTGCGGTACCTGACACCCCTAGCCCCGCCTCTCCCCCACGGCAACAATGGGATATGCACAGCTTCCTTCGGAAATGGCAGGACGAACTCAAGAAGACGTTTACCGGCACGGCTGATTCGGTCCCTGACTGGGTGACGAAGCTGGCGGAAGGGGACGACCCCGGCTACCACCTCCCGGGCTCAGCAGTGTGGGCTGTCCACGGCTCCATGTCTCCGATAGTGGCCGGCATCCGGACACTGCTGATGCAGTCCCTTCACCCGGGCGCCCTTGCCGGAGTGCATGAGCACTCCAACTTCCGCGAGGACCCCCTCGCCCGCCTGGCATCGACCATCCGCTGGATCTTCACCGTGACCTACGGGTCCAAGTCCGCCGCCGCGGAAGCTTCCCGGCGCGTGCAGCGCCTCCACGAGCCGGTACAGGGCAGCTTCGTGGATAATCAGGGAGCACCCCGCAACTACAGTGCCAATGACCCCGAACTGGCCAGCTGGATCCACATAGCGTTTACGGACGCGTTCCTCACAGCGCACAAATTATGGGGCGGGCCCATCCCCGGCGGGCCCGATGCCTACGTTCGTGAATGGGCGCAAGCCGGGATGCTGATGGGCGTCGAGGATCCGCCCCTTACCGAAGCCGCCATGCGGGCCCAACTCGACCGGTGGTACCAGAACGGTGAGCTGCGCGTGGACCGCCAAGTGGAAGAGACTGTGGAATTCATCCGGAACCCACCGCTCAATCCCATGCTTCGGCCCGGATACCGTGTTCTGTTCGCCGGAGCGGTCTACAGCCTGGAGCCCAAATACCGTCAAATGCTCGGCCTTTCCGTGCCACGGCTGGGCGCATTCCCGCTCCCGGTGAAGCTGGCCACCAAAGTGGTGCTCGGCGTCGTCCGCCTTGCTTTGGGCCAGCGGGGCCCCAGTGAACTGGCAGCCAGGGAACGGCTCCGCCGGCTGGGCCTTGAGGAGGTCGAAGCGCGGCGTTAAAAACAGCCGGACCGTGGACGGGGGGAAACGAAAGAACCCGGTCCCGACAGTGCGGGACCGGGTTCCAACCGGCGGAGAATGGGGGATTTGAACCCCCGAGGGCGTTAACCCAACACGCGTTCCAGGCGTGCGCCATAGGCCGCTAGGCGAATTCTCCAGCTGCTTCTGAATCAAAAGCAGGTACTAGACTACCTGATGTTTTCCGCTTCGCCCAATTGGCCGCGGCTGGCCCTGTTTTGGCGGCTTCCCCGGCCGCTCCCATGAGGGCGCCGTACAGGGCTTAACCAGAAATGGACGCCCCCAACGCGCCCATTCCATCGGAACCCCGTTGAGCTGCCGGGTCCGGCCCCGTTCAGCCAGGCCTCGCAGCTCACAATCTTGAGATTGCCCCAATCGGTGTACATACCCATGATCGTGGCTGGCACGTGGATAAGCAATGAATTTCCAGCCTTGGCTTGCCAGATGCGGAACCATGGGAGGCATGAGTGAACTGCACAACCTGGTGTTTTACGTTCCAGTCACGCACACAGAACGGGTCCTGAAGGCAATTGGAGATGCCGGCGCGGGCCGGATCGGAAATTACTCACACTGCTCCTTCACCTCCCGGGGAACAGGCCGTTTCACTCCACGCGACGGCGCCGACCCATACCAAGGGCGGGTCGGCATTCCGGAGGAAGCGGCCGAGGACCGGGTTGAGTGCATCGTGGAACGCCCGCTGCTTGACGCCGTGGTCCTGGCGTTGCGGGCCGCGCACCCCTATGAGGAACCTGCCCTGATGAGCTGGAAGGTTGAGGGCTGGCGCTCTCGGGAGGCCGATTCGAGTCGTGCCTGAACTTCGGGTAAAGTAACTGGCGGCCCCTCATGTGGCGTCATCCTGTTGAACTCCCCCAGGACCGGAAGGTAGCAAGGGTAAATGGGCTCTGGCGGGTGCATGGGGGGTCTTTACTATTCCCCCACAGGGCGGCAGACTGTCAGCCCGGATTGGTAGGGTTTTCTCTGTGACAGTTACTACCGCCCTCTACCGCAGATACCGTCCAGACTCGTTCGCTGACGTTATCGGGCAGGAGCATGTCACCGAGCCGCTGATGACGGCTTTGCGGAAAAACCGCGTTAACCATGCTTACCTGTTTTCCGGCCCCAGGGGCTGCGGAAAAACCACTTCAGCACGAATTCTGGCGCGCTGCCTGAACTGCGCCAAGGGCCCCACGGATACCCCTTGCGGCACCTGCCCCAGCTGCGTTGAGCTCGCCCGCGGCGGGTCCGGTTCGCTGGACGTCATCGAGATCGACGCCGCCAGCCATGGTGGCGTGGACGACGCGCGGGACCTGCGCGAGCGGGCCACTTACGCTCCCGTGCGGGACCGCTACAAGATTTTCATCATCGACGAAGCCCACATGGTGACGTCCGCCGGATTCAACGCCCTACTGAAGATCGTCGAAGAACCACCGGAACACATCAAGTTCATCTTCGCCACCACTGAGCCGGACAAGGTCATCGGCACCATCCGCTCCCGGACGCACCACTATCCCTTCCGGTTGGTGCCGCCCGAGCCGCTGATGGCCTACCTGGAACTTCTGTGCAACAAGGAGAATGTCCCGGTGGCGCCCGGAGTACTGTCGCTGGTGATCCGTGCCGGCGGCGGTTCTGTCCGTGATTCTCTTTCTGTCCTGGACCAGCTGATGGCGGGTGCCGGGCCCAACGGCCTGGACTACGAACTTGCCGTTGCGCTCCTCGGCTACACTCACGCTTCGTTGCTGGATGACGTCGTGGAGGCGGTTGCCGCATCGGACGCTGCCACCGTTTTCCGCGCCGTGGACCGGGTCATCCAGACCGGCCATGATCCGCGCCGGTTCGTCGAGGACCTGCTGGAACGCTTCCGCGACCTCATCATTGTCCAGGCCATGCCCGAAAGCGCGCAGACCATCCTCCGCGGCATGCCTGCCGACCAGATCGCGCGCCTGAAGAACCAGGCCCACAACCTTGGCGGCGCCGAGTTGTCCCGCGCCGCAGACGTCACCAATACGGCATTGACCGAAATGACTGGCGCTACCTCCCCCCGGCTGCACCTGGAGCTCCTGTGTGCCCGGATACTGCTGCCCAGTTCAGAGCAGAACGAGCGCGGCATGGCAGCGCGGATTGACCGCGTGGAACGCCGGCTCAATTACGCCGGAAACGACGTCGGTACTCCCGCCGCCGTGGCGGCGGGGCACCAGCCTGCACCGGCAGGTCAGGACGCCGCTGGTGGGAATGCCGCACCGGCCCCAGCATCGGGCTCCGTGTCTGGCCCTGCATCCGGCCCCGGCTCCGTCCGGGCGGAGCCGGCACGGACGGTACCCGCAGCCTCCGCGCCTGCCGAACCTGCTGTATCCGGTCCTGCACGGCACGAGCCTGCTGCTGCAGCAGCCCCGGAAACCACGCCTGCCGCCGGTTCCGCTCCCACGGACGACGGAACCCGCGCTCCCCTGACACCGCCCCGTGTTAGCACCAGCGACTGGCCCGTTGAGGCTCCGGCAGGGACCCGCCCCGCCCCGGCTGGTGCGCGCCCAAACGCGGAGCCTGCCCCCGCCGCAGTGTCCAACAGCGCAGTTCCCCCTACAGCAGACCCCGGAACCGCAGCTCCTGCAGGGGGCCAAACTCAGGGGGCACGGTCAACCGGCACTACGCAGGCTGCAGGACCCGATGCCCGGAACGCTCCTGACGTGCGGCCGGAGCCCACCCCAACTGCGCACTCTGATTCCCGAACAGCTCCCGCTGGGCCTGCTCAACCCGGGACGGCGCCTGCAGGTCCGGCTGCCTCCGTTCCCGGCGCTCCGCCGGCAGCTATGGGCGACGTCGAAGTGCTGCGCCGCGCGTGGCCGGACGTCCTGCAGACACTGACGAGGATCAAGCGCAGCACCTGGGCACTCGTTGAGCCCAATGCCCAAGTGAGCGCCTTCGACGGACACACACTTACTCTTTCGTTCACCACGTCCGGACTCGCGGGCGCCTTCGGCCGGGCAGACCATTCGGAAAACCTGCGGCAGGCAATCCACAAGACTATGGGTATCGACTGCCAGATCACCGCGGTGGCCGGCGGCGACCGGGCGAGCTCTGAACCAAACCCAAAAGCACCCGCTAGCCGGCCCGCCCCGGCAACGTCAGCTGACGTTGCCTGGGGACTGGCCCCCGCGCCGTCGTCCCCGCCAGCCGAGGCGGCCACAACATCCCCCGCGTCGTTGGCGACAGGCCAGGGGTCCACTTCGGGAAGCGCTGAGGCCGACGCCCCCGCCGGGCGTACTGCCGCGTCAGCAGCCGGACTACCCCAAGGGGGCAAGGTCCAGCGTGCCTCTGCCGCGGGTGAGTTCCCGGCTCAGCCTGAACCAGTCAACCGCCCTTCCCAGGCTCAACCGGCCCCTGCCCCTGCCCCGGTCCCGTCGGCTCAGCTTGATTCGGCTGAACCGACGGCAGCCCCTCCCGCCGCCTCTTCGCCCCAGGCTGCGGCGGCCTCTTCTGCCGTCCCGCCAGCACGCGCTGCGGCAGCCCCTCCCGCCGCCCCTTCGGCCCAGGTTCCTTCGGCCCAGGTCTCTTCGGCTCAGGCCGATCCTTACAGCACTGCCGGTGACTACTCGTACTCGGATGACGACTGGGGTCCGCCCCGGGACGAAGACGCTCCCCCGCTGGATGAAGAGCCTCCCATGGACTGGGACCCTTCGGGGCGTCCGGAAGCACGTACCGCCAGGGCTGGCGGGACTGGCGGGGCCAGCGAGCGCAGCGGCGAAGACCCCGGGGCAGCCGGTCCAGCTGCCGCCTCAGCCGCTGGAGACCTGCCGGGTACCCGGCCCGGAACCCGGGCAAACAGCGGGACCCCGGCAAGCACCGGACCCTTGTCCGCCAAGCCTGCACCTGCCGGAGATACACCGCACGACCCTTGGACCCGTGCTGTGGAGCAGGCACCGGGCGTCTGGGTGGTCGGTGAGGACAGCAACCTGGGCAAAGCGCCGGCTGCCAGCCTTCCGGACAAGGAACCTGCTGCCGCCGCTCCAACCCACCACTACGAACCGGCTGTTGCGCAGATTCCCCCGTCGATACCGGTCACCGGCGCGGCCTCCGCGGTAGACGCCGAGTGGGGCCTGGCAGCACCTGCACCTTCGACGGCCCAGGCGGCAGGCCAGCGCATGGAACCCGGTGCCCTCCGTTCCTGGCAGCATGAATATGGCTACCCCCGGTTCAGCTCCCTCCAGCCCGGATCGCTCAAACCCAGGCCTCTCAAGCCCAGGTCCTTCCGGATCTGCGCCGGAACCGTCTCGCGAGTTCGCCATGGCCTCAGCCGCTCCCGCCGCCGCGCCGGTTCCGGCGGCGCGGCCGGTTCCCGCTGCCGCGCTGGCGCCGACTGTACCCGCGGCCTCGCCTGCTCCGGTGGCGTCCCCTGCCCCAACAGGTACACGGCAGAGCCTTTACCAGCGTCTGTCCAACAGCCCCGAGGCCGAGGCAGGCCGGGCAAAAGCCCCGGCGCGGGCCATCCCGGCCGCAGCCACCTACGTCCAGGACATCCCGAGCCCCGACGATGAGACCATTGAGGCATCCGGTGTCTTCGGCCGTGCCGCGGTGGAACGTATCCTCGGCGGGAAGCTGATCGAGGAACGTTCCCTCGACGGCAGCCCCGTGCCGCCGCGCTACTGATCAACTATCCGCCCCTAGCTAAAGAGGAAAACGTGTACGAAGGTGCTGTCCAGGAGCTGATTGACGAGCTCGGACGCCTTCCCGGCGTGGGCCCCAAATCCGCACAGCGGCTGGCGTTCCACATCCTTGAAGCGGACCCGCAGGACATGAAGCGGCTGGTGGAAGCCATCACCACCGTGAAGGAACGGGTCAAATTCTGCACCGTCTGCGGCAACGTCACGGAGCAGGAACTCTGCAACATCTGCCGTGACCCCCGGCGTGATCCCGCAGTGATCTGCGTGGTGGAGGAATCCAAGGATGTTCTCGCGGTGGAGCGCACCCGGTCGTTCCGGGGCCGGTACCACGTACTGGGCGGAGCCATTAACCCGATCGCCGGCATCGGTCCGGAGCAGCTGCGGATCCGCGAGCTCCTGACCCGGCTGAACGACGGCGCCATCCAGGAAGTGATCATCGCCACCGATCCCAACCTGGAGGGAGAGGCAACGGCTACCTACCTTGCCAGGATGTTGAAGACCATCGGGATCGCCGTGACCCGGCTCGCGTCCGGACTTCCGGTTGGCGGCGATCTGGAGTATGCGGACGAGGTCACGCTGGGGCGGGCCTTCGAGGGCCGCCGCAACGCCCTCACCTGAGCTGGGTAAAAAGAATGCCTCCGCGCGAGATCATGCCGCTGCTCACCGAGCGGCTTGTCCTGCGGCTGATCAGGGGCTCGGACGAGGCCGCCATCCACAGCTACCGGAGCAATCCCGCTGCCACCCGGTACCTCTCCCACGAACCACTCTCCGTTGATGCCAACAGGGAAAGGCTGACGGAGCTCCTGGCCCTGGCCGAAGCATCCACCGGCACCTGGTTCAACTACTGCTGGGCCATCACCCTGCGGCAATCGGGAAACGTCATCGGGGATGCGCGCACCTGGAACAGCGCAGCGGTCTCAGGTCCGGGGGTACTCGCCCCCGGAAAACATCCCGCCGGACATGCTGCCCTGGCCTATGTCCTGCACCCCGATTACCACCACCACGGTTACGCACGTGAAGCTGCCGCTGCCCTGGTGACGTGGCTCTTCACGCAGTGCGGGATCAACACGGTTGCAGCGGCAGTCTATGAACCGAACACTCCGTCCCTCCGGCTTCTCCGGAGTCTCGGGTTCCAGAGTGACCCGGTTCTCCCCGCAGACGGGGAACGAGCGGGCAAAGGCCTCCCCTTGCTGACGTTTCGGCTAAACCGTCCGAACTTATCGCCTTGAGGCGGCTTTGTGCCTGGCAGCCATGGAACCGCCGGCGAGGAACACCCCGCCTACGGCCAGTTGCAGGGCGACACCGACCGCTGCCAGGGGTGATTCCACTGCTGTGCGGTCGCGTTCCTGGCCCTCCACACAGGGAACCTGGGAGCCGTCAGCCGCGTTTTGCATCTCCCCCGGAAGCCACGCCGGCCCGTCATCCTGGGAAGCGGATTCAGCGGCAAGGACGGTGAACAGGACCAGCGGGTTGGTTGCAGCGATCCAGGCGATCCGCTCGGTGTGATAGACCTCAGCTGAGCCCCGCAGCTCGGGCAGGCATTGCCACGACACCAACTGCCCGGAGTCATCGCGTTCGATGTTGACCGCCACAAGGACGTGCTCGGAGGTCCGAACGGCGGGAAGCAGCAGCGCAACAGCAAGCACATTTCCTGCCAGGAGCAGGAGGGACGCACTCCACGCGACCACCCGTCCCGTGTTCTTGCTGAACCACCACAAGGTGCCCGCCCCGATCGCGCCAAAAACCAGGAACTCCAGAAGGGCCAGGCCTGCCGCGACTCCGGCCAAGGCGGGTGACGACTTCGTTGCCAGGGCCAGGCCAAGCAGGAAGAATGCGGACAGCGCGGCAAAGGCGGCACCCCGGCCACAGGCTACGGTCCAGTGCAGGAACGGTCCGGCTCCCGGACGTTTCCGTCCTTCCTCCGTTATGCCCGGATGGCGTCCCCACCGGAGGGCCAGCACGCAGGAAACCACAACCAGCACAGCCGCCGTCAGAATGTACGCGCCTCCGAAGGCATCAGGCGGTACGTTACCTCCTGTCGCCAACACCACCGTCAACAGCGCAGCGCCCAGGGATGCCAGGAGAATCATGGCCCCCTGCCACCAGAACCGTCCTGACCGGAAGGACCAGGCGATGTCCAGCAGGGCCTGGCCAAGGATCACCCGGGCGGCGCCCGGGCCGCCGGGCAGGCCGTCCTCGTCCTCAGCTGCAGGAGGATTCAGCCGGCCTGCCCCAATGACCTCGTACACGGGTTCTTCGCCCCGCCGGCTTCCATCCTGCCGTTCGTCACCAGCCACAGTTCAAGCCCCTCCGGAAACAGGCCCAGCCCGGCGGGCTGATCAGTCCATCGTGGCCCACGGCACCGGGCCTGTCCACAGGAGGAACTAGGCTATGCGGGTTCCGCGCGCCAGTCTGTGGGCGGGGGTGCGGAGGGCCCGCCAACCCAGCCACATGAGGAGCGCCGCCACCAAAAGCTGCAGGCCCAGCCCCAGCGGCCACATCGGTGTTGACTGCGCCAGATACTGCGGCTTGACCTCCCCGTTGGCACACGGATAAGTACCTTCAGGACCGGCAAGTGCATAGCGCGCTCCCTGACTGATACTTTCAATTGCTCCTACAGAGCGGAACCCCTGTTGGCCGGCCCGGTCGGGGTAGGGGATCGCGTCAGCGACCACGACGTAAGGGTTCATGGCCAGCAGCCAGGCAACCCGTTCGGTCCGCATCACCCTCTGCTCCTGCAGCGGTCCAGAACACGTGTACTGCGGCTCCGCCGGCCCGTTGCTGAGCTGCTCATACGCGCGGTATTGCGGCTGGTTTGCCATGATGGTGCCCTGGGTAAGCCCGGTTCCCAGCCCAAAGGCGATCAGGGTGCCCACCGCAAGCGCAGCCACGGCCAGGTACGTGACCACTATCGAGAACAGCGGCCGCCCGGCGAGCGCGGAAATGCCAACACCGACGGCGCAGACAACCCCCACCTCAACCGCCAGCATCAGCAACGCCACCAGCACGTGCCCCGGGGTCATGCCGCCCAGTGCCACGCCGATCACCAGGAACGGCGTGCTGGCCACCAGGAAGGCCAGGGCCGCCGCCCAGGCCGCAACGAATTTGCCCCACAGGATCTGGCCGGGCTGCAGCAGCGTAACCTGGAGGATGGCCAGCGTGCCGCCGGCCCGGTCACCGTTGACGGCGTTTGCGGACAGCGCCGGGGCAACCAGCAAGGCAAAGAGCAGGACAAAGGCCAGGACCACCTCAAAGATCATGGACCCCGGACCGGTCTCCGGAGGCGCCACGTAACCGGAATAGGCGCGCTGCGCCTCCTGGGAAGCATTCCAGCTGGCCCACGTCAGCCAGGTCACCAGGCCCGTCAGGACAAACCAGATGGCCAGCATGATGTACCAGCCACGGGACCGCAGCCGCTGCTTGAGCTCAAGCACCACCACGTCCCGGATACCGGGCAGGTAGCCGCCAGTTGTCGTGCCGGCTCTGTCTTGCCGGTTCTCTGTCACGTGGCTCATTCCTGCTCCCCTTCGAGGCTCATGTACGTCTCTTCAAGGGCGCCTGTTGCAGGGGCAAAGGAATTAACCCCGACGCCGGCCATCACCAGCTCACGCAGCAGCCGTTCGGCATCGCTGTCGTCGCCGAGCATCAGGCTGACAGCCGGACGGCGTCCGTCCTCGAGGCGGAACGCCAGGCCAAGTCCGGTGAGTTTGGCAGCGAGTGCCGCCATGTCCGAAGCGGTAACGGCATACCTCCGCCCGGCGGCGGCAGCCTGCTCAGTGGTCTGCTGCCTGACGGTACGGCCCCTGTTGACGAACACCGCGCCGTCGGCAATTTCATCAAGTTCGCTGAGCACGTGGGACGAAACCACCACTGCCTTGCCCTCGGCCGCCAATTGCCGCAGCATCAGCCGAAGCTCCACCCGGGAGCCGGGGTCCAGGCCCGATGCCGGCTCGTCGAGCAAAAGGACGGAAGGGTCGTGGATGAGGGCCCGCGCAAGGCTAAGCCGCTGCTGCTGCCCGCGCGAGAGCACCCGCGCCGGCTGGTCCGCAAGGTCGTCCAGCCGGACCCGTTCAAGCAGCTCCGCAACGCGCTGCCCGATGCCCTGGGCGGGAAGCCGGTAGAAGCGGGCCATCTGGGTGAGGACTTCCCGTGCCGTCAGCGACTCCCACACTCCCAGGGTGTCCGGCATCCAGCCCAGCCGGCGGCGCACTGCCGCCCGGTCCCGGCGCGGATCGAGACCGCCCACACTGATGCTGCCCTCGTCCGGTGCCAGCAACGAAGCCAGCATCAGCAGCAGCGTTGTTTTGCCGGCCCCGTTCGGGCCGATCAGGGCTGTCACTTTGCCCGCCGGTGCGTGGAAGTCCATATGCTCGACGGCGCGCACCGCGCCGAAGCTGCGGCTCACCGCCCGGGCCGTGATGCCGCCGCCGGGCTCCCGCCCGGCCACACCGTCCGGTAACTCAGAAATCATTGCCATGTATTGCGCACCTGTCCCCCACAGTTTGTGATGCATGCTGACGGTTTTGAGCGTACGCCCGCAGAGCGTGCCGGCAGGCGCCCTGCGAGCTGATATTCGGTCACAATTCAACCCCTGGCCGTGGGCGGCGATAAACTGGTGCGAAGAAGTCGCGCCAACAATGGCGCTAGTTCCCCCGGGTCAGGGCCACACAGCATTACGGCTGCCTGGCCGGACTCCAAATTGATCCAGTGAAGGTTCGCGCATGAGTACGCCCACTACCGAAGTGCACAACGCAACGCAGCCGCAGGGGCTGCCCGCCGGCGGCGCCGTGACCAAACAGCTCATCGTGCAGAAATTTGGCGGGTCCTCGGTGGCGGACGCCAATGGCGTCAAGCGGGTGGCTGCACGCGTTGTGGACGCCCATGCTGCCGGCAATGAAGTAGTCGTTGTGGTCTCTGCCATGGGCGACACCACTGACGAACTCCTGGACCTCGCCGCCCAGGTGACCGACTCCGCCCCTGCCCGCGAAATGGACATGCTGCTGTCCGCCGGTGAGCGCATCTCCATGGCACTCCTGGCCATGGCCATCAACAAGCTGGGCGCCTCTGCCCAGTCCTTTACCGGTTCCCAGGCCGGCATGATCACCGACGGCATCCACGGCAAGGCCCGGATCATCGACGTCGACCCCCACCGGATCCGCACCGCGCTCGATAAGGGAAACATCGCCATCGTGGCGGGTTTCCAGGGCATGAGCCGCGCCACGAACGAGATCACCACCCTTGGCCGCGGCGGTTCCGACACCACGGCTGTGGCGCTGGCAGCGGCCCTCGAGGCCGATGTCTGCGAAATCTACACCGACGTGGACGGTATCTACACCGCGGATCCGCGCGTGGTGCCCTCGGCCCAGAAGATCGACACGATCTCCAGCGAGGAAATGCTTGAACTCGCAGCCTCAGGAGCCAAGATCCTGCACCTTCGCTGCGTCGAGTACGCGCGCAGGTTCGGCGTGCCGCTGCACGTCCGCTCGTCATTCAGCCAGCATGAAGGCACCTGGGTCATCCCCAGCGCCGAAGACAAGATCACCACACAAGAGGGAGTTGCCTTGGAGCAGCCAATCATCTCCGGCGTCGCGCACGACCGTTCCGAAGCCAAGGTCACCGTTGTTGGTGTTCCGGACATTCCCGGCAAGGCTGCCGCCATCTTCCAGGTCATTGCCGATGCGCACTCGAACATCGACATGATTGTGCAGAACGTGTCCACCCACGGCACCGGCCGGACGGACATCTCCTTCACGCTGCCCATCGTTGAAGGCGCCGACGCCCTGGCAGCGCTGCATGCAGCCCAGGACCAGATCGGCTTCGAGACCATCGAGTACAACGAACAGATCGGCAAGCTGTCCCTGATCGGTGCCGGCATGCGCTCCCACCCCGGCGTCTCCGCCACGTTCTTCAAGGCACTTTCGGGCGCCGGCATCAACATCAACATGATCTCCACCTCGGAGATCCGCATCTCGGTTGTTACCCACGCCGACCTGCTGGACGAGGCCGTGCGGGTAATCCACCGGGCCTTTGAGCTGGACAGCGAAAGTGAAGCCACGGTGTACGGCGGCACCGGCCGGTAGCCGCTCCGCACAGCAAAGGGTTCCGCTGCAAAGCTGCCTGCCACACAAAAAATGCACTGGTGACGGACTGAGTCCGTCACCAGTGCATTTTTTCGAGTCAGGCCATAGCAGTGCTGTCCGGGGCGGCTGGGTCAGGCTTCGTTCTGGAGGTCGTCGCGACGTACCGCGTAGTGATGGCCTTCCGAGTCGCTTTCCACCATGAAGTGCGTCAGCTCCTCCTCCGAGGCCTGCTCGAACTCGTCATGCCTGTGCACTACCGGCAAATTGGAGTCCACCCGCGTGGCGGGGCCAAAGAGGAAGCGGAGCCTGTCCGTCACGCTCATGAACCCGTCAATGAAATGTGCCATATTTTCCACCCCCTTCCCGTATGCCGGGGAAAGAGCCGTACCAAAGAGAAATGCCCGTGCTCCTGGCGGAGCCAGTGCCCTTATTTTACGCCCGGCGCCCTGAAAAGGACCTGCAGTGCGGAAGAAGCAGGTGCGAAGAACAGATGCTGAACCGGCACCAATTTCCGCAGCAGGGTCAGCGAAGTGATTTGTCTTCCGGGTTCCGGGGCACCACGTAGGTGCTGCCGTCGGGGCGCGTGACGGTCTCCCACTGCTGGGTTTCAGCCTCGCGCTGGGCCAGGAGCCGGCGGTTTTCCTCCGTCATGTCATGGATCAGCGACGTGCGGCTGGCCGGACCAAAAACTGCCCGCAGCTTACCGGTTGCCCGCATGAAGCGCTGCGAAGCGTTTCCCCTGCCTCCACGGCTTGCCTTACCCATGAACCGACTCCTTCCAGTGACCTCTTGATCAACAACAGTGTACGCTAATAGTTAGTGCACTAACAATTGGAGTCCCGATGAACCCTGCAACCAGCACTGCCACCGCCAGCCCGGCTGGCACCACTGCCGGTACTGTCACCCCGAAGGATGATGACCTCCTCCTGGAGCATCAGCTGTGCTTCGCCCTGACAGTGGCAGCCCGCAGCGTGGTGGGAGCCTACAAGCCCGTACTGGAGAGGTTGAACCTCACCCACCCGCAGTACCTCGTGATGTTGTGCCTCTGGGAATCCAGTCCCCGGACAGTGCGGAACATCAGTGATGCCCTGGCCCAGGAACCGGCCACTATCTCGCCCCTGCTGCGGCGCCTTGAGGCATCGGGCCTGATCTCACGACGGCGGGTGGACGGCAACGAGCGCGCCCTCGCCGTTGACCTGACCCCCGCGGGTGCGGCGCTGCGACAGGAGGCGCTTAAGGTCCCCGGGACCATGATGGAGCGCCTGGGCCTGACGCGGGACCAGGTCAGCGAGCTGCACGCATCCATGATGGGCCTTATCGAAGCTACCTCCCAGGGCCGGCAGGCTTAGCCTGCGGGCGGGGCTGGGGCAGTAGAATGGCAGCATGACGGACAGGCCACGGCGCGGGCACCATCTGCAGGCAGGCAGGGTGCACTCCACAGTGCTGCTGTTGGCGTCGCTCCTGCTGTTGCCCGCCTGCTCCCCGGGCCAGGGCGGCGGCACGCCGTCCGGTGACGCCTCGGCCAGCCCCGCAGCCCCCTCTTCGGCATCGTCATCGGCCACCCCCTCCGGCAACACGTCCCCGGACGCCGAATCAACTGTCCCGGCCCCCTCACCCGGGCCAGCTACAGGACCATCAGCCGGCCCCGGACAGGGCAATGCCGAACTGGCGATCACCGTCAAACCATCGGCCGGTGAGCCGGAGGTCAATTACACCCTGGTCTGCGTCAGCGGCGTGCCCGATTCTGAAAGCAAGCACCCCAACGCCGATGCCGGCTGTGCAGCCCTGAAGGAAAACGCGGCCCTGCTGGCTCCCCCGGCCCTCCGGACTGACCAGGTGTGCACGCAGCAGTACGGCGGTCCCCAGGAAGCCACGGTTACCGGAGTGGTGGACGGCGTCCCTGTCGATGACGTCTTCAAACGCACCAACGGTTGCGAAATCAGCGCCTGGGATGCTGCCCAGAACGTCATCGGTGCCACCGGTGGCGCATATTAGGGTCCTCGCGGCGGACGAATGGCGGGCCAGGGAGGAAGCCCACCAGCAGCGCGTCGGCCGCTATGCGGACCCCTACCTTGCCCGGCGCTCCGCCGGGCAAAAGCACCCTGTGGAGGACTTCCTCTTCACGTACTACACCCAGAAACCAGGCCAGCTCCGGCGCTGGCACCCGGGTGCCGGCGTCGTCCTTACGGGTAAGGAGGCGGCTGTCCGCCGCGGCTGGAAACACTACCGGACGCCCGACGACGACGAGCTGGCCTCCCTGGGCCTGCCGCCTGGAAGTACCGCGGTTACCTTTGACCGCGCCGGCTTTCTCGCCGACCGCAAGGATGCGGTCTCCTTTGCGGGCATCATCCTGCTCGGTACCGCTGCACGCCCGGCCCAGTTTGGCTGCTTCGGCCTGCACGAGTGGGCTATGGTCTACCACCAGGACCGGTTCGACCTGCGGCACGAGTACCTGCAGCTGCGCCTCGGATCAGCCGGGACGGACAAGGTAGTGGAGGACAACCGGATCCGTTGCACCCACTTCGATGCATTCCGCTTCTACACCCCGGATGCCATCCCGCTCAATGAACTGGCACCCAGCCGTGAAACCCAGCGGCAGCTGGAGCAGCCGGGGTGCCTGCACGCCAACATGGACCTGTACAAGTGGGCCTACAAGCTGCTGCCGGCCCTGCCCAGCGAACTGGTGATGGATTGCTTTGAGCTGTCCTGGCGGATCCGGGTCATGGACATGCAGGCGTCCCCGTACGACCTCGCCGAATGGGGCTACCCGGCCATTCCCATCGAAACCCAGCAGGGCAAAGCCGCCTACGTGGAACGCCAGCGTTCTTTCGCCGCCGAGGCAGCCGCACTCCGTGAAAAGCTTGCCCTCGAGCTGGCCGCGCTCACAGGAGATGCTGCGTCATGATCGACCTGACCATCAGGCTTCGGGAAACCCCTGAGGCAGCCGAATACCTCTTTCGGCTGGTGGCCGACGACGACGGCCATTCCGCTGAGAGCAACCTCCCGGATCCGGAAGCTGCGCTGGCAGCAGTCCGGGAGCACGGTGAGGACATCTTCTTCCCGAAGCCCGGGCCGCCCAGGCTGTGCACCCAGCAGTACGGCGGGCCGCAGGTTGCCCTGGTCACCGGGACGTTCCACGGGCGCCCGGTCGATTCTGTATTCACGCGGACGGACGGCTGCGAAATCTCCCGGTGGAAGGCAATGGCACCCCTGTTGGGCAGCACGGGTGGCGCCTGGGGCAGCACCTAGATTTACCGGCAAAAAGCAGGATCCCGGACGGTCCAACCGCCCGGGATCCTGCTTTTTGTAAACGCCTGCTGCTAAGCCGCGGGGACGCCGTCCGCGAAGGCTACCTGTGGAGCTCCCGATGGGGCTGCCGAGGCTGCACCCACCTGGACGTTGACCCAGGTCCTGATGCCGTTATCGCCCAGGCTCAGGCGCGCCAGGTAGGCCCCTTCGGACAGGCCTGTCCAGGACAGTGTGGCCGAGGTGGCGGTGCCGTTGGGAGCCAGGATCGGATTGGGGTCCACCGTGAGGTTGCCCGCATCCCCGGCAAATGTCACGGCCTGAACCGTCGCCGTGGCCGCCCCGTTGTCCGGCGTGGAGTATAGGTTGGCCACGATGTAGTAGGTGCCGGCACGCGGCGCCTCCAGATCCAGGAACTCGCTGGCCGAAGCCGTCGCCACCTGGGTTGCCGTCAGTCCTCCCGCGGCATTCGGTGCGTAGACCACCATGTCCCAGTCGACGTCGTTGGATTGGGCCTGGACACCCAGGCGGGCGAAGGATGCTCCTTCCGGCACTGTCACCCGGAGCAGTGCGTTGTGCGCATCGTTGGCCGGCGCGTATTCCCCGGGGGTCTTGGTGATGGCAGTCTGGCTCAGCGGAGCAAGGCCTTCCACCCCTACCTTGATGGGGTTGTCCGACCCGGAGACCAGTTCCATGGTCCCGCTGCCGGTTCCGGTTGCCGCGTCGAAGGAGAACGACGGTGCGATCTGTGCGTCCACGGGCCGGATGGCGATCGGCGAGCTCACGGTGCGCGGGCCCTTCCACGTAAGGCTGCCGGTGCTGAACTTGCCCACCGGGGCGCTGACGTTCCTGATGGTCAGGGTAACCTCACGCGTCTGGCCTGACTTGGCGAAATTCAGTGATTGCGGTTCCACCTGGACGTTGAAGCCCGGCAGGTTGACTTCGGGCCGGTACATGCCGGGAACCAGGGCGGTCAGCTGGCGCTTGACCTGGACTTCGCCCACCAGGCTGCCAAGCGCGATCGAGGGCAGGTTCAAGTCCCGGGCGGCGATGGTCCCGGCCTGCGGGGCACCGGTGTCCACGCCCTGGCCGTTGAGGAACCCCAGCCAGTCTTTGATGCCGGAGTTGTAGACCAGGCCCGGATCCAGGACACGGGTTGAGTCAATGTGTCCGGCTCCCCCCTGGAACGGATCCGTGTTCGGCGAGCCGTCAGCCTTGACCAACGGGTAGGCCGTGGTCATCATGGCCGACTTGACCATGGCGGGGGTCCACTGGGGCTGCTTGCTGAGCACCAGCGCGCCGAATCCGGCGATGTGCGGTGCTGCCATCGAGGTGCCGGACATAAAGCCGAACTGGGCTCCATGGTTGCCGATGGTGGAGACGCCGGCCAGGACGTTGACGCCGGGCGCCGCGATGTCGGGTTTCAGCAAGTCACCGCCGGAAGCGAGGCTTGGCCCGCGGGAGGAGAACCCGGCAACCTGCGGCGCCGCGGCCGGGGGTTCACCGGTCAGGTCCCCCTTGACCAGGCTGACGGTCAGTGCCGGGTTGGCTTCCAGCTTGGACTTCAGTTCCAGGCTCTTCGGGGCATTCACGTGCACGGTGGGCAGCACGTGGTTGTCCGCATCTTCGGAGCTGCTGGTGAGGTTCACCAGGATCATTCCGACGCCGCCCTTGTCCTGGACCTCCTGGCTCTTGGCCGTCCTGTCTACAACGCCGCGGTCACAGACCACCACCTTGCCCGCCACCTTCGCAGCATCAAGTGAACCGGGGCCGCAAAGGTTTGGATTGGCGGCACCTGCAGCTGCCGCGGCGGCTGCGACAACAACCGGCTTGTCTGCCACTTCGGACTTCATGATCGAAGCTCCACGGTACAACGAGCCGTCGGAGACCTTGACGGTTCCAAGAAGATCGCTGGGGAAGGTGGATGCGGCCACCGTGGTCAGCCAGGGTGCGGAGTGGTTGACGGTGGACTCGGTGGGGCCGGAGTTGCCGGCCGAAGCGGAGACGAAGACCCCTGCGGCGGCAGCATTCAGGAATGCCAGTGCCACAGGATCGGTGGTGCTGTTGTTGTTGCCTGAAATGGAGTAGTTCAGGACATCCACCCCGTCCTTGATGGCGGCGTCCACTGCCTCCACTGAGGCGGAGGAGTAGCAGCCTCCCGTGCCAGGGTTGGTGTCCTCCCAGCAGATCTTGTAGACGGAGACCTTTGCAGCGGGGGCGACCCCGGAGCTCTTGCCAAAGCTGGTGCCGTCCAAGACCTGCTCCACGTTTGCGTTCCCGGCTGCCGTCGTGGCGGTGTGGGTGCCGTGGCTGCCGACGTCCACCGGGGAAATGAGTTCTTCAGGGGCCCGGTTCTCCGGTGCTACGAACTGCAGGAAGGAGTCAGCGAAGTACCTGGCGCCGATCACCTTGGAGTTGCACAGCGAGCCGTCGAAGGACGCGCCCGTCCCCTCGCCCTTCTGGCATTCACCCTCGAAGACAGTTCCATCGGCCTTGAGCATGGCGATTTTGCCATCTGCGGTGCGGTAGGGGACGCCCACCTGCGCCTGGCCGCTCAACGGCTGGACGGGTTCGCCCTGCAGGAAGGGGTTGTCGGGGGCATAGCCGGAGTCGATGACCCCAACCACCACGCCCTTGCCGGCGTTGGCTTCCCCACCAAACTGCTTGGCCCACATACCGTCGGGTCCGGTCAGCTTGAGGAAGTCCGTGGTGGTGTAGTCCGGGGCATTCTCCACGTCCGGCGCCACCGCCAGGACCTTCTTGTCCTTGGACAGCTCCATGGCCTGCGCTGCAGTCAACTGGGCACTGAAACCGTTGAGGGCAGCGGTGAACTGCTTTTGCGGCGTGACCCCCTGGCTGGCAGCGAGGTCCCGCTGCTGCTGGCGCAGGTGTGCGTCGTACGCCTTGTAGTTGGGGCTTCCAGTGTCCAGCTTGCGGCCATTCTGGGGCTTGGTGGGCGCAAGCCCCGGAGTCTCACCCTCATAGGCCGCGGCTGCTGCACCTGCGAGGACAACAATGTAGCGGCCGCCAGCGAACCCGGCAGACGCTGCATTTTGTGCCCCGATAGCCACATCCTTGCCGGCGGGCGCCGCGATGGCCGGATTTGCGGCCATCGAGGTGAGGAGGAGTGGCAAACCCACGGCCAGCGCGGCAGCCTTCCGGAATCCCCCGGCCCGCAAGGGGCTCTTTCCAGTAGATCTCACGTGCAACCCTTTCACGAGGTACCGGCCCAGCCATGGTTGCGGGCCCGAAATGACGGTCTTGACGCGGGGAATTACAGACCTTGTCATTCCGCACGACCAGACGATTCACAGGGTACAGACTGATAGCTCGATATGACATAGGGCACAAAAGCGATTTTTTTACCAGTCATATGCAGCGCGTGGAGGTGCAAAGGGGCAGGAAAAAGGGCGCCCCGCAGGACGCCCCGATGAGCTCGGACCAAATGCCGCCCGGAACCTGTTACCGGGGTGTTCGGACCACGTCGCTGATCCATTGCCTGGTCTTTTCGTCCACCGGTCCGGCAACCCGATTCTCACGCGCAAGCCGGTCCGCTTTGACCTTTTGCAGCACCATCCGCCCCAGGCCGGCGAACACTGCGGCGGCAACCATCGGCAACAGTACGGATCTCGATTTCTCAGCCATTCAGCAATCCTAATAACACCACCGGCCCAACTCCAGAGCCACGGCCTGCTGCCCCATGAACCACGGAGTCCAGCCAAGGCTTGTGACTGGAATCCGCCGAATACAGGGTGGGACGCTCCGGCCGGTAGAATGGACTAGCAAGCTCGCGGAGCGCCCGTCCACAAGGTTAACAAGTGTGTCCCCCGACACCCCGGTACGGCGTGAGACGGCACCACTGAGCTGCGCCCTTACCCAAGCTCACGCACAGGAGTTACCGGATGCCCCGGATCGTTGTTGACGTCATGCCCAAGCCCGAGATTCTGGACCCGCAGGGGAAGGCTATCGTCGGCGCCCTCCCCCGGCTGGGCTTCACCAGCTTCAGCTCTGTCCGCCAGGGCAAGCGTTTCGAACTGACCGTCGACGGCGAGGTGACCGAGGACATCCTGGCCCAGGCGCGTGATGCCGCAGAGACCCTGCTGTCCAACCCCGTGATCGAGGACGTCGTCAACGTCGAGGTCGTCGAGGCCTGACATGACTGAACTTCCCCTGATCGGCGAGGCCATCGCCGTCGCCGCCGAACCGCGCCTCGCGGGGGCCAAGATCGGCGTCGTCACCTTCCCGGGCACCCTCGATGACCGCGACGCCGCCCGCGCCGTACGCCTCGCAGGCGGCACCGCCGTCGAGCTTTGGCACGCGGACACGGAACTTGGTGACGTGGATGCCGTGGTGATTCCCGGCGGCTTCTCCTACGGCGACTACCTCCGCGCCGGTGCCATCGCCCGCTTCGCACCGCTGATGTCCAGGATCATTGACGCCGCCAACAGTGACGCCAAACTTCCCGTGCTCGGCATCTGCAACGGCTTCCAGATCCTCACCGAATCGCACCTGCTGCCCGGTTCGATGATCAAGAACGACCACCTGAAGTTCATGTGCCGCGACCAGGTGCTCCGCGTGGAAAACAGCAACACCGCATGGACGCTGGACTACCAGGCGGGCCAGGAGATTACCGTTCCGCTGAAGAACCAGGACGGCCAGTACCTCGCGGACGATAAGACCCTGGACGCCCTCGAGGCGGAGGGCCGCGTGGTGTTCCGCTACGTGGGCTTCAACCCGAACGGCTCCCGCCGTGACATCGCGGGCATCTCCAACGCCGCAGGCAACGTAGTGGGCCTGATGCCGCACCCCGAGCACGCCGTTGAGGCCGGCTTCGGCCCCGAATCGCTGGACGGAATCGGCGGTTCCGACACCGACGGGCTGGGTTTCTTCACCTCCGTTTTGACCAAGATTGTGGGAGGCAAGTAATGACCGGGATCTCGACAGGCTCGATCACCGACGGCGGAGGCACGTCTACTGCCGCCTCGCCCACCGCTGCCCCGGGTGCCATCACCCAGGTCAAGAAATTCAATATCGACACCGTTGAACATGCGGCGAAGACTCCGGACACGGAGCTGCCCTGGGCTGAACTGGGACTGAAGCAGAACGAGTTCGACGAGATCGTCAAGGTCCTCGGCCGGCGCCCCAGCGGTGCCGAGCTCGCCAGTGTATTCCGTGATGTGGAGCGAGCACTGCTCCTACAAGTCCTCCAAGAACCACCTGCGCCAGTTCGGCGAAAAGGTGACCCCGGAGATGAAGAAGGACATGCTGGTGGGCATCGGCGAAAACGCCGGCGTGACCAACCTCGGGGACGGCTGGGCCGTGACCTTCAAGATCGAGTCGCACAACTCGCCGTCGTTCGTTGAGCCTTACCAGGGCGCCGCGACCGGCATCGGCGGCATTGTCCGCGACATCATCTCCATGGGCGCCCGCCCGGTGGCCGTGATGGATCCGCTGCGCTTTGGCGCCATCGACCACCCGGACACGGCACGCGTCATGCATGGCGCCGTTGCCGGCATCGGCGGCTATGGCAACTCGTTGGGCCTGCCGAACATCGGCGGCGAAATGGTGTTCGACTCCGTGTACCAGGGCAATCCGCTGGTGAACGCGCTGGCTGTTGGCGTGATGCGCCACGAGGACATCCGCCTCGCCAACGCGTCCGGCAAGGGCAACAAGGTGGTCCTGTTCGGTGCCCGCACTGGTGGTGACGGCATCGGGGGCGCCTCCGTACTGGCCTCCGAGTCCTTCGACGACACCAAGCCGTCCAAGCGCCCCGCAGTGCAGGTGGGCGACCCGTTCGCCGAGAAGGTCCTCATCGAGTGCTGCCTGGAACTGTTCAAGGGCTCCCTGGTGGAAGGCATCCAGGACCTCGGCGCCGCCGGCATCTCCTGCGCCACCTCCGAGCTGGCTTCCAACGGCGACGGCGGCATGCAGGTTGAGCTGACCTCCGTGCTGCTGCGCGATCCCACGCTGACCCCGGGCGAGATCCTGATGTCCGAGTCGCAGGAACGCATGATGGCCGTTGTCACCCCGGAGAACGTTGCGGCGTTCGAAGCCGTGATGGACAAGTGGGCCGTTGAGTACGCCTGGCTGGGCGAGGTGACCGACACCGGCCGCCTCATCATCACCTGGGAAGGCGAGGTGATCGTCGACGTCGATCCCCGTACTGTGGCACACGACGGTCCGGTGTACGACCGCCCGTTCGCCCGTCCCGAGTGGCAGGACGCCGTGCAGGCAGACACCTTCACCGGCTCCGTGCAGGACGCCGGCCGGCCCTCCGCTCCGGCTGAGCTCGCCAAGGCCGTCACCGAACTGGTGGCATCGCCGAACATGTGCTCCAAGTCCTGGATCACCAACCAGTACGACCGCTATGTGGGCGGCAACACGTCCATGGCCATGCCCGACGATGCAGGCGTGGTCCGCGTGGACGAGGAAACGGGCCTGGGTGTGGCCCTGGCCACTGATGCCAACGGCCGCTACACCTACCTCGACCCCTACCACGGTGCACAGCTTGCCCTGGCCGAGGCCTACCGGAACGTCGCCACCTCCGGCGCCGTTCCCATGGCCGTCAGCGACTGCCTGAACTTCGGCTCACCCGAGGACCCGGACGTTATGTGGCAGCTCGCAGAGGCTATCCGCGGCCTGTCCGACGCCTGCATGGTGCTGGGCATCCCGGTCACCGGCGGCAACGTCTCGCTGTACAACCAGACCGGCACCACGCCGATCCACCCCTCCCCCGTGGTGGCAGTGCTGGGCAAGCTCGACGACGTAGCCCGCCGCACGCCGTCGGGCTGGCGTGAGGACGGCCAGGCCATCTACCTGCTGGGCACCACGGCTGCGGAACTTGACGGTTCCGAGTGGGCCAACATGCGCGGCCACCTGGGCGGCCTGCCTCCCAAGGTCGACCTCGACGCCGAACGCGCCCTGGGTGAGATCCTGATCAACGCATCGCGCGACGGCATGATCGACTCTGCCCACGACCTCTCCGAAGGCGGCCTCGCAGCTGCCCTGGTGGAGTCCTCGCTGCGCTACGGCGTGGGTGCCAGGATCGCGCTGCAGGACGTTCTGGACCGGGACGGCGTGGACCTGTTCACGGCGCTCTTCGCCGAGTCACAGGGCCGTGCCATTGTAGGTGTTCCCCGTTCCGAGGAAGTCCGCTTCACGGACATGTGCACCGCCCGCGGCTTCGTACACACCCGGATCGGTGTGGTGGACGCGGCCAGCGGAACGCTGGACATCAACGGAGTGGAGAGCCTGTCGCTTGACGCCCTCCGCGAAGCCCACGAAAGTACGCTGCCGAAGTACTTCGGCTGACCTTTCCCACTAAAAGCAACGCGGGGTCACCTGCCGCCCATGAATCCCCACGGGATGGGCGCCACGTGACCCCGCGTTGCTTGGTTTAATCCTCGCTGTGCAGATCCCGCTGCCGCGCGCTGAGCAGTTCGATTTCCGGGCGCCCGGCCACCAGGCGTTCGACGGCGGCCAGCACCTCAACGAGGTGCGCGCGGTCTGCTGCCACGAGGCCAACGCCCAGCCGGGTGCGCCGGTACTGGTCGTGATCCCCCACCTCGGCGACGGAGACGTCGAAACGGCGCTTGACTTCAGCTATCAGTGGCCTGACGACGGACCGCTTTTCCTTCAGGCTCTGAACATCACCCAGGAGGATGTCGAATTCGATCCAGCCGATCCACATCAGATGGTCAGCTCCCCCATCCGGTCCCAGCCGTCGCCCTCGAATTGGCGGCTGACGATCCGGGGCGTTTCGGCCAGGGCCTGGGGCATGTCCGCCATGGCCTGCTTGAAGTGCGCGCTGTTGACGTGCTCGCCCGCAGCATCGTCCTTGAAGGCTTCCACCAGGACGTATTCGTTCGGGTCCTCAAGGCTGCGGGACCAGTCGAACCAGAGGTTGCCCGGCTCCTGCCGTGTGGCTTGGGTGAAATCGGCCACCAGAGCGGGCCAGCGCTCCGACCACTCCGGCTTGACCTTGAACTTGACGACGATAAAAATCACGGGCGTAGTCCTTCCGCGGCGAGTTGGCGTGCCCCTTCAATGTACCGGGAAGTAACGTGGCGCTGCGCTGCCCGGGTCACCAGTCCCCCGGCCGCGTAGAACCAGTTGCCGGGTTTGCTGAAGGAACGGATCCTCAAATGCACATCGGCGTCGCCGTTGATCTCCACTTCAAAGGACTCCTCGCCCCGCGCCGGGTGGCCTTGCAGGGCTCCATAACCAAATCCTGCCGACTGCGGCACCCCCGCCTGCAGTGGTTCACGGACCCAAACCACTTCACAGGGTGCACTTAGCCGAAAAGGCCCGACGCCGAAACCGCTCACCACCCGCGCCCCAGGCACCACCCTTGGTGAATCCGTCCGGACTCGTAGTCCGGCACGCCGCTGGAGCTCCCAGGAAAGGATGCCGGCGGCTACCCGCCGGTAGACCGCAAAGCCGGTGCCCAGTTGCGCTTCTTGCAGGACAGGGGCGTATCCATCGGGAGCAACCCCGTGTTCCGTGCCCCCGATGCCGGGGTAATCGAGGTGCCTGCCCTGCGCCGACCGTTTGGCCTTCACTGGTTGGCACCCTGGGAACCCGCCAGGCGGGCCCATCCAAGCTGCTCCTGCTGTTTCCTGGTCAGGCCTGCCACCACCAGGTCGTAAGAGTCCTCCACCATGTCCCGGATCATGTCGTCCGCAAGGGTCCCGTCCAGGCGGACGCCGTTCCAGTGCGTCTTGTTCATGTGCCAGGCACCGGTGATTTCCGGGTGGGCAGCGCGCAGCTGCACGGCAAGGTTTGGCTCGCACTTAAGGTTCACGTACCAGTCCTGCGGATTCATGCCGGACAAAGCAAAGAGCTTGGCCTCATGCCGCGCCCCTCCTGCGATATTGGCCCGGACCTTGAAGACGGCGGTTTCCGGTCCGAACGGATAATCCTCGTACGCGCCGGGAAACGAGAGGCAGATTTTCCTCAATGCAGCAGGGTCCATGCAGGAAGCCTACAAAGCCGGCTGCCGCGGTGCTAGTCTGCGAGGATGTCACACGATCAGGGGGCCATTCCTGTTCTGGACCTGGGCAAGGCACGGCAGGACGACGGTTCATTCAGCCCGGACTTCATTGAACAGCTGCGCCACGCGACGCACCATGTGGGTTTCTTCCAAATCACCGGTTACGGCGCGTCCCCCGGTCAGCCGGAACGGCTGCTGGACCTTATCAGGCGGTTCTTCGCACTGCCGCTGGAGGAAAGGATGAAGCTGGACAACCGGCTTTCACCGCACTTCCGCGGCTACACGCGGATGGGCACCGAGGTGACCCAGGGACGCGCGGACGCCCGGGAGCAGATCGACTATTCGCCGGAGCGCGAGCCGGTCCGGGACTATCCGGACGACAAGCCGTACTGGTTGCTTCAAGGCCCTAATCTTTGGCCGGAGGAGTCCTTTCCGGAGCTCAAACCGGCCGCCATGGAGTGGGCGGAGCTGATGTCCCGGGTAGGAATGGAGCTGCTCCGGGCCATCGCGGTCTCTCTGAAACTGCCGGAGGACTACTTCGATGAGCCTTTCCGTGGCACTCCCGCCTGGATGGGAAAACTGGTTCACTACGTGGGCGGCGTTGTGGAGGCTGCCGGCGACCAGGGCGTGGGCTCCCATGCGGACTACGGATTCGTCACCCTCCTGCTGCAGGACGACATCGGCGGGCTGGAAGTCCTCCCGCCCGGGGCAACTGAGTGGGCGCCCGTGGAGCCGATCCCCGGTGCCCTGGTGGTGAACCTTGGCGAGATGCTCGAAGTCGCTACTGAAGGCTACCTCGTGGCCACCATCCATCGGGTCCAGGCGCCCCCTCCCGGCGTGGACCGGTATTCGGTCCCGTTCTTCTGGTCACCGCGTCTGGACGCCGTTATCGACCCCGTCCCGTTGCCGCCCGAACTGCGGGCCGAAGCGCGGGGTATCTCTGACGATCCCGCCAACCCGCTGTTGGCTTCCTACGGGATGAACATGCTCAAGGGCAGGATGCGCGCGCACCCGGACGTCACGGAACGGCACTATCCGGGGCTCCTGACGCGCTGAACCTGCAAGCGGCGTCAGAGGTTGTATTTCCAGGCCTGCTGGGCGGGGCAGGTGTTCATCACGACATCCAGCCCGGCGGCCTTGGCCCGTTCCGCGGCCTCCTCGTCAATGACGCCCAGTTGCAGCCACACCGCTTTCGCGCCTACTGCAATGGCCTGGTCCACCACGGCCCCCACCTTCTGCGAGTTCACAAAGCAGTCCACGACGTCGATGGGTCGCTTTTCGGGAGGAATGTCCCCGAGGCTCCGGTACCCCGCTTCCCCATGTACGGGGTCACCAGGGAGGTTCACGGGGATGATTTCCATACCGAGCCGGTCCCGGATAAACAGCGAGGTATCGTAGGCGGCGCGCCACTCGTTGGTGGTGAGGCCCACGATGGCCCACCGCCCTTTGTTTCGCATGAGGCGCTCGATGACTTCCGGATCGTTGACGTGGCCCATGCAGCAAGCGTACATCCGCTGCCGCAAACGGCGAATGCTCGAATAAGTGACTGTTCATGCGCAGGTGAAGCCGGCGTGAACGAATATTACGCTCCCAGTTAGGCAGATTTGGTCCAGAGGATGCGGCTCCGGTGTAGTGATAGTTGACCATCCCGAGCGGCCGAGAGACCTGGATCGATGAAGCCGCAGCAACCCTGGTCACTGGGCGCGGCCGACGCGCCGGTGATAGCAAGGAAGCAGCCGTAGGCATCCGGAACCGACCATTCCGGCAAAGGCTGAATCCGTAGGGTGCTACTGCCAGGACCGATGGAGTGATCCTCATGACTGCAGTTCTGTCGTCCCGCCCTGCCGGGGCTGCCTCCGGCCACCCAGCCGCCCTGCCCGTCGCTTTCAGTGGCTTGCGGCGGACTTTTGGGGCCGGCCCCACTGCCCACACTGTCCTTCGCGACGTCACGTTCGACGTCGCCGCCGGGGAAGTCCTTGCCATCCTGGGCCCCTCCGGCTGCGGCAAGTCCACGCTCCTGCGCGCCGCGGCGGGACTTGATGCACCCAGCGCCGGTTCCGTAGTGATCGACGGCACCGCTGTGCACGGCATTGACTCCCGCTGCGCCTTCGCGTTCCAGGAACCGCGGCTGCTGCCCTGGCACACCCTTCAGGCGAACGTGGCTATCGGCCTGCCCACCGGATGCAGTGCAAAAGAGGGCAAGGCCAAAGTGGCACGCCTGCTGGAACTTGTGGGGCTGGACAACTTCGCCAGGCACCGCCCCCGCGAAGTCTCCGGCGGCATGGCCCAGCGCGCCTCCCTGGCCAGGGCCCTCGCACGGAACCCTGGCGTCCTCCTCCTGGATGAACCTTTCGGCGCCCTGGACGCGTTGACCAGGATCAGGATGCAGGACCTCCTCCTGGACATCCACCGGGCGGAACCCACCACGGTCCTGCTGGTAACCCACGATGTGGACGAAGCCCTGCAGCTCGCGGACCGCATCATCGTGCTCGGGGCCGACGGCGACGGCGAGGGCGCCACCATCGTGCGCACTCTTGAAGTGCCGGGCAGCCGGCCCCGGGATCGCGCCTCCGCTGAACTCGCCGTTATGCGCGGCTCGCTGTTGGAAACGCTGGGCGTGGACGGGCACTGACCGCCCGCAGCCGCAGCGGCTCCCCCGCAGACGTCGTAATTAACTTCAGCAGCCGGCAGCGCAGCTCCATTGCAATTCCCTTTGCATTCCCCCTTTTAGTTTCCCGCCTGACCCAGCATCAAAGGATGACCATGCCGTACGAACACCCCATCTCCCGCCGTTCACTCCTGGGCGCGGCCGCCCTGGCCGCCTCAGCGGCCCTGGCACTGACCGGATGCGTCGCAGGCGAGGGCTCGTCCGGCAGCGCTGCTGCCGCCGGCAGCATCAAGGGCGGCACCCTGAACATCGACTTCGCCACGTATAACCCGCTCAGCCTGGTCATCAAGGACCAGGGCTGGCTGGAAGCGAGCCTCAAGGACCAGGGCGTCACCGTGAACTGGGTCCAGTCGGCCGGCTCGAACAAGGCCAATGAGGCCCTGCGCTCAGGTGCTATCGACGTCGGTTCCACCGCTGGCTCCGCTGCCCTCCTGGCCCGCTCCAACGGCTCACCCATCAAGACCATCGACATCTACTCACAGCCCGAATGGGCGGCCCTGGTGGCGCCGGCCGGCTCGGACATCACCTCCGTGGCCGACCTCAAGGGCAAGTCCGTGGCCGCCACCAAGGGCACCGATCCCTACTTCTTCCTCCTGCAGGCCCTGGAGGAGGCGGGGCTGAAGCCCGGTGACGTGACGGTGCAGAACCTGCAGCATGCCGACGGCCGCACCGCCCTTGAGAACAGTTCCGTCCAGGCCTGGTCCGGCCTGGATCCGATCATGGCCGGTGCCGAGCAGAAGGGCGCCAAACTTTTCTACCGGAACCTCGACTTCAACACCTACGGCTTCCTCAACGCCACCGAATCGTTCCTCAAGGACAAGCCGGAACTGGCCCAGGCCGTGGTGAATGCCTACGAGAAGGCCCGTGCCTGGGCTGCCGCAAACCCGGACCAGACGGCCGACATTCTGGCCAAGGTTGCAGGCCTGGACCCGGCGGTGGCCAAGACCGTGGTGCTGGAGCGCAGCAACCTGAACGTTGATCCGGCACCCGGCGAGGCACAGCGCAAAGTATTGGAGAAGATCGGGCCTACCTTCGTGGAAACCGGTGACGTCAAGACGCAGCAGCAGATTGACGACGCCGTTAGCTCCCTTCTCGACGACTCGCTGGTGAAGAAGGCTGATCCGTCAGCCATCAAGGACTCCTGATGAGCACTCTCGGAGATCCCCACATCACCGGCAACACTGTTGCGGATGAGCGTGCTGCAGCCGCTCCCGCAACAACGGCAGACGCTGCCCGGGCGGGCGCCGGTCAGGCACCCGCTCCGGCACCGGGATGGTCTCCCGCCGGAGTCCGCTCCAGGAACTGGGCGCGTCTGCCCCTTGGCTTGATCATCCCGGCAGTCCTGCTGGCCGCCTGGCAGATCGCCTCCTCCAGCCACCTGTTCACGGTGGTGCAACTGCCGCCGCCGGCCATGGTGCTGGAGGCTGCAGGCGAGCTGCTGGAACGCGGAGAGCTCGGAACCCACATAGCCATCTCCACCCAACGGGTCCTGATCGGTTTCCTGGTCGGTGCCCTGCTGGGCCTGGTCCTCGGCGCAACCGTGGGCCTGTCCAAAATAGCGGACGCCCTGCTGGCCCCCACCATCGGGGCACTGCGGGCGGTTCCGTCCCTGGCCTGGGTGCCGCTGCTGATCCTGTGGCTGAAAATCGGTGAGGATTCCAAGGTGACCCTCATCATCATCGGCGCGTTCTTCCCCGTGTTCACCACCGTTTCGCTGGCGCTGCGCCACGTGGACCGCAACCTGGTGGAGGCGGCCCGCGCCTTCGGCCTTAAGGGCGTCCGGCTGCTGACCACGGTGCAGCTGCCCGCCGTCGTTCCCGCCGTCTTTTCCGGACTGCGGCTGGCGCTGGCCCAGGCCTGGCTGTTCCTGGTGGCGGCGGAGCTGATCGCCTCGTCCATGGGCCTGGGCTTCCTGCTGATGGATTCGCAGAACAACGGGCGCACCGACCGGCTGTTCCTGGCCATCGTGATGCTCGCCGTGATCGGAAAAATTACTGACGCCCTGCTGGGCCTGGCAGAAAAGTGGGCGGTGAAACGATGGGCGTGAGCACCACCGAAACCTTTGACCTGAACGCCGGGGTGCACCCGGATAACGTGGCCTTCTGGGAACAGCAGGCCTTGCGGCTCCACTGGGAAAACCCGTGGCACACGGCGCACCGCTGGGTGCCCGCGGACCCTGAGGCCGGCACCGGGCCGCAGATCAGCTGGTTCGACGGCGGCCGGCTCAACGTCGCCTACAACTGCGTGGACCGCCATGTGCTTGAGGGCCGCGGTGACAGAGTGGCGCTGTATTTCGAGGGCGAACCCGGCGACCGCCGGTCCATCACCTACGCCGAACTCCAGCGCGAGGTGTCCAAGGCAGCCAACGCGCTCCTGGCCCTGGGCATCGGCAAGGGCGACCGCGTGGTCATCTACCTCCCGGTCATCCCCGAAACCATCATCATCACGCTGGCCGTCGCACGCATCGGTGCCATCCATTCCCTGGTGTTCGGCGGCTTCTCCGCCGAAGCACTGAAGTTCCGGGTGGAGGACACCGGCGCCAAGCTCCTGGTCACCACCGACGGCCAGTTCCGGCGCGGCGTGGCCGTTCCCGTGAAAGACAACGCGGACGCCGCAGTGGCTGGCGAGAACGCCATCGAGCACGTCCTGGTGGTCAACCGCACCACTCCGGCAACGGACCTGGCAACAGTCGCTATGACCGAAGGCCGCGACGTGTGGTGGCACGACGTCGTCGGGAATGCAGCGGATGTCCATGAGCCGGAGGCGTTCGACGCCGAGACTCCCCTGTTCATCATGTACACCTCAGGAACCACTGGGAAGCCCAAGGGCCTGGTCCACACCTCGGGCGGGTACCTCACCCAGGCGTCCTGGAGCTTCGAGCACCTGTTCAGTAACCCGGACCCGGCCCTGCGGGACCGCGATGTCCACTGGTGCACCGCGGACCTCGCCTGGGTCACCGCGCACACTTACGAAATCTACGGTCCGCTCTCGAACGGGGTCACCCAGGTGATCTTTGAAGGCACCCCCAACACTCCGCACCCGGGCCGGCACTTCGAAATCATCGAACGCTACGGCGTCACCCAGTACTACACCGCCCCCACCCTGGTCCGTTCCCTGATGGGGTGGTTCCCCGACGGCGTTCCAGGCAGCTACGACCTCTCCTCCATCCGCCTGCTGGGCACAGTTGGAGAGGCAGTCAACCCGGAAGCGTGGCGCTGGCTTCGCGATAACGTCGGCGCGGGCACCGCCCCTATTGTGGACACCTGGTGGCAGTCGGAAACGGGTGCGACCATACTTTCCCCTGCTCCGACGGACACAGACTTCAAGCCCGGCTGCGCGGCGCGCCCGCTGCCCGGCGTCAGCACCCGGATTGTGGATGACGCCGGCAACACGGTTCCCCCGGGGGTGCAGGGGAACATCGTGGTCGACTCCCCCGGTCCCGCCATCGCCCGCACGGTCTGGGGCAACCCGCGCCGCTACTTTGACTCCTATTGGAGCCAGTACACGGAGCATGGATGGTTCCTGGCCGGGGACGGTGCCAAATACGACGCCGACGGCGACATCTGGATCCTCGGCCGGGTGGACGACACCCTCAACGTCTCCGGCCACCTGCTCTCCACCATCGAGATCGAGTCCGCGCTGGTATCGCACCCGGACGTGGTGGAGGCAGGCGTCTGCCCCGTGGCCGACCCGAAGACCGGGCACGCCGTCGTCGCATTTGTGGTCCTGAAGGCAGGGGTTTCGACAAGCTCAACCACCGGCCAGACGGGCTCAACCAGCGAGGACCTACGCAACCACGTCGCCAAGGAGATCGGCCCGATCGCCAAGCCGCGCGACGTCGTCGTGGTTCCGGATGTACCCAAGACCCGCAGCGGCAAGATCATGCGCCGGCTGCTCACCCAACTGTTCGAGGGAACCACCCTCGGCGACACTACCTCGCTCCAAAACGAGCCGGCGATCGCCGGCATCCAGGGCGCAGTGCGCGACTACGTCAAAGCCGTACCGGCACCCAACCTCAACGGACAAAAGTAAAGGAACAATCATGAATGACATCAGCAGCGTTGCCCGTCTTTCCGAGCCGCTGAAGTTCGCGTACTGGGTACCGAACGTCTCCGGCGGACTGGTGGTCTCCACCATCGAACAGCGGACCGGCTGGGACTTCGACTACAACAAGAAGCTCGCCCGGATCGCCGAGGAGTCAGGTTTCGAGTACGCCCTGACCCAGACCCGCTACGCCGCGTCCTACGGCGCGGACAAGCAGCACGAAGCCACGTCCTTCAGCCTGGCTCTGCTGGCCGCTACCGAGCGGCTGAAGGTCATCGCCGCAGTCCACCCGGGTATGTGGCACCCCGGTGTGCTGGCCAAGTACATCATCACCGCCGATCACATCTCCAACGGCCGCGCCGCCGTGAACGTCGTCTCCGGCTGGCTCAAGAACGAGTTCACCAACTTCGGCCTGGAATGGCTGGAGCATGACGAACGCTACGTCCGCACCGAGGAGTTCATCAAGGTCCTCCGCGGCCTGTGGACCGAGCAGGAGTACAGCCAGTCCGGCAAGTACTACAACATCACCGATTTCACCTTGAACCCCGCCCCCGTGGACGTGCCCGGACGCGCCCACCCCGAGATCTTCTTCGGTGGAAATTCGACGGCGGCCCAGGCCACGGCGGGGCGGGTTGCGGACTGGTACTTCTCCAACGGCAAGGACCTGGAAGGCTTCAAGGACAACATCGCCGGAGTCGTGGCCGCCGCCGGCGAAACCCGCCGCGGCACCGAAGGTGCCTTGGCTGCACCCCGGTTCGGCCTCAACGGTTTCGTCATCGCCCGCGACTCGGAGAAGGAAGCCCGCGAGACCCTGCGCGAGATCGTGGCGAAGGCGCACAAGCCGGCCGTCCAGGGTTTCCGGGACGCCGTGCAGGAAGCGGGCGCCTCGACCAAGGATGGCAAGGGCATGTGGGCAGACTCCACCTTCGAGGACCTGATCCAGTACAACGATGGCTTCAAGACGCAGCTGATCGGCACCCCGGAACAGATCGCCGAACGCATCGTGGAGTACAAAAAGCTCGGCGTGAACCTGTTCCTGACCTGCTACCTGCACTTCCAGGAGGAGGTGGCGGCGTTCGGCCAGGACATCCTGCCCATCGTCCGGGAACTTGAAGCGGACCTCGCCCGGAAGAACGGCACGGAGCTGGACCTTTCCAGCACCCCCGCGGTTTCGACAGGCTCAACCACCGGGCTGGTGGCTGTCTGATGAGTGACCGCACTTTCGGGTTCCGCACTCGCGCCCTGCACGCCGGCGGCACCCCTGACGCCGAGCACGGCGCCCGGGCCGTCCCCATCTACCAGACCACATCCTTCGTGTTCAAGGACACCCAGGACGCTGCCAACCTGTTCGCACTGCAGAAGTACGGCAACATCTACTCCCGCATAGGCAACCCCACCGTGGCGGCGTTCGAAGAGCGCATCGCCTCCCTGGAAGGCGGCATCGGAGCGGTCGCGACGTCCTCGGGCATGGCCGCGGAGTTCATCACCTTCGCCGCGCTGACCCAGGCGGGCGACCACATCGTTGCCGCCTCCCAGCTCTACGGGGGTACCGTCACCCAGCTGGACGTCACCCTCCGCCGCTTTGGTGTGGACACCACGTTCGTGCCCGGCACCGATCCTGCGGACTACGCGGCGGCGGTCCGGGAGAACACCAAGGCAATTTTCGTTGAGGTGGTGGCCAACCCGTCGTCGGAAGTCCAGGACCTTGCGGCTTTGGCGCAAGTGGCGCACGACGCCGGCATCCCCCTCGTCGTCGACGCCACCTTGAGCACGCCGTACCTGGTGCGGCCCATCGAACACGGCGCGGACATCGTGATCCACTCGGCCACCAAGTTCCTTGGAGGCCACGGGACCACGCTGGGTGGCGTGATCGTGGAAAGCGGCCGGTTCAACTGGGGCAACGGCAAGTTCCCCACCATGACCGAACCCGTAGCCTCCTACGGCAACGTCTCCTGGTGGGGCAACTTCGGCGAGTACGGCTTCCTCACCAAACTCCGCTGTGAGCAGCTGCGCGACATTGGCCCCGCGCTCTCCCCGCAGTCCGCCTTCCAGCTGCTGCAGGGCGTGGAAACCCTTCCCCAGCGGCTGGACGAGCACCTGAAGAACGCCCAGGCCGTGGCCGAATGGCTCGAGGCCGACGAGCGCGTGGCCTACGTGAACTTCTCGGGGTTGCCGTCACATCCGCACTTCAAACGGGCACGGAAGTACCTTCCCCTGGGTCCGGGCTCGGTGTTCTCCTTTGGCGTGAAGGGCGGGAGGGCTGCGGGGCAGAAGTTCATCGAATCCCTGCAGCTGGCCTCGCACCTGGCCAATGTGGGCGATTCCCGTACCCTGGTGATCCATCCTGGCAGCACCACCCACCAGCAGCTCAGCCCGGCGCAGCTCGAGTCAGCCGGCGTGCCGGAGGACCTGGTCCGCATTTCCGTGGGCCTGGAGGACATCGAGGACATCCTGTGGGACCTGGACCAGGCCCTGTCTGAAGCCCGGAAGGCAACCGCGGATGATGCCGGATTCCTTAACGATGACGCCGCGGACGCCTGCACGATCGGAGCACGCGCATGAGCATTACAGCGCGCACTTGGGAAGGCCCCTCGGCGCCCGAACGCCTGGACCTGCTGCGGGAAGCAAAGACAATCGCCATCGTGGGGGCATCGGACAAGCCCTCCCGGGCCAGCTACTTCGTGGCCACCTACCTGCTGTCCTCTTCCCGCTACAAGGTGTACTTCGTTAACCCGGTAGTCCAGGAGATCCTGGGCCAACCCACGTACGCGTCGCTCGCAGACCTGCCGGAAAGCCCGGACATCGTGGACGTCTTCCGCAAGCACGACGACCTCCCCGGCGTCCTGGACGAGGCTATCGCTGCGGGCGCCAAAACCCTGTGGCTGCAGCTGGGGTCCTGGCATGAAGGCGTGGCCGCGGAGGCCGAAGCTGCCGGGCTCCATGTCGTGATGGACCGGTGCGTCAAGATCGAGCACGCCAGGTTCCATGGCGGACTCCATCTGGCAGGCTTTGACACCGGTGTCATCTCATCGAAGCGCCAGGTCCTGGCCTAAGCCCGGGCCGCTCTTAACGGCCGGGCTTCCCGGCGCGGGACGGGGCCGGCCCCAGGGCCGGCCCTGTTGGTCCCGGCTTGCCGCCGCCGCCCGCAAATTCCCCGCCACTGCCGGCATTCCCTTTCGGCACCTCATTCTTGGTTCGCGGTACATCCTTGGCCCCAAGCACTTTGCCGGGTGCAGGAAGTTCCGCCATGCCGCCAGTATGCCCGGCAACGGCTTCGGCTGACGCCACTGCCGGTTCCCTCGCCGGTCCGGCAGAAGACGCCGGCTCCTGCGCCACAGGGGGCGACGCCGCTGGGGCGATGCTCCAGGACGGGGTCCAGTCCTGAAGCAGATGCTGGACGGAGAGACCAGTGGAATCCCCATGTCCGGTGGAGCTCGCGGCCACGCCGGTGACGCCCAGTCCCATACCGGCAATGATGGCGAGGCCCAGGGCCGTAGTCCTCCGCTGGAGGACCCGCCGGCGGCGTTCCAGCTGGCCTGCCGGCCGGGACAACAGAGCCGCCAGCTCAGGGCCGGGCTGCGGGGCAGCCAGGTTGGCGAGGGACCCCAGCGCAAGGAGGGTGTCCCGGAGTACGGCATCCTGCCCGAATCCGGCGTCGAGGAGCATGTCCTCCACGAGGACCGGCAACACATCAGTTTGCGGTGTCATGAGCTCAGGTACTCCTTCACGGCCGAAAGTTCCCGGAGCTTACCCAGCGCCCGCCGCTGCAACTGCTTCACCGCACCGGAGCTCTTTCCCATGGCATCAGCTGACTGCTCCACCGTGAGTCCGGCCACGAGGCGCAGCACCAGGACCTCGCGCTGGTCCCGGGGCAACCCGTCCAGCAGATCCAGGACCTCCTGCGGGGATATGCGTTCCAGCGCTTCCGCCTCGGCCGACGGATCTTCCCGCTGGCCCAGCCCGGGCTCGAACGGCAGCTTCGCGGGCGTGCGGCTCTGGCGCCGCTGGTCATCCACCATCCGGGCGTGGGCCACGGAGAAGATGAACGTCCGGAGCCCGGCGGAACCGCCATGGATGGTGCCAAGCCGCGGCAGGACGGACAGGAACACTTCCTGCATTGCCGCCTCCGGATCCTCGACGCCCCGGGCGGTGAGATATCCCAGGACCTGTGATGCATACGTCCGGTACACCGCGCTGAAACCGGAAGACCCGGTGGCCTGGTCCCCCGGGGCCAGGCCTGTCAGTGCATCAGTCACAGACGTAGTGCTTTCAGTCAAAGAGAGGCTGTTGGGCGGGAGAGGCAGGAACCGAACCTCGGAAGTGCCTTTTCCCGGGATCACTTTACCCCTCGGTAACCACTGTCCGGATGCGCCACGCGATGCTGCAGCAGCACATGCCTTTCCGCCCGAAAGTGAAAGAGCCGGCCTGGAACGTGATGGGGGACAAGTTCCAGACCGGCGCTACATAAAGGTAATCGCCCGGGGCACCCTAAGGGTTACGCCCAGGCCCAAAAACTTTTAAGGAATTTTCGCGGCCCGGTTCAGCGGGCGGCTGCGGTGATCCAGCGTGGCCGGCTTCCCTGCCGCCGCGGCCCGGGGGAAAGGCTGGAAGTGTGTGTGTTGGCGGGTACGCGCCGGTCGTCACAGTCATCCTGGACGGTTGCAGCGGCCGACGCCGGAACTGCAGCAGGTGCCTGACGCGCCGCCGTACCCGCGGGGCAGAGATCGGTCACGAGTCCCGTTCCTGCGCACTCCCTGACGGCGGTGATGCCGGCTGCGAGGGAGGATTTGCTGTCAAAGGGGCCGGAGACGGCCATGATGGTGCCGTCCGGGGCAAGGAGGCGGAACCTGAAAAAAGAATCCTGGTCAACAAACGCTTCGAACTTTCCGGCCATAACAAATCCTTCCGTTCTGCGGGTCCTTGTCCGGAGGCGCCATTGCCACCGGCCGGTCCGGGCGCATCACTGCCCCTCAATCCCGCGGGTCTGGTCGAACGATTTGGTGATCAAGTCACCGGTGTAACAAAGAGTCTCGCCGGTAGGCGTGCAGCGCCGCAAGACCTACGGCGTTAACGCTGTGTAAATTGCCTTAAGTTTCCCTGGATAACGCAAACGGCGGGCCGCCCTGTGAAGGTGACCCGCCGGCGTCGTCCCCACCCGCTCCCTAGCCTCGCAAGCTCGGCCAGGGAAGCCTCCCTGCTACCTCCCCAATCTCGCAAGCTCGATCGGGGCCCCTCGGTAGCGTGGGCGCAGGCGTGGGCCCACATGTCAGTCGTTGATGAGGTCGTTGACCACGATGGTCTGGTCGCGGTCCGGGCCAACTCCGATGGCGGAGAAGCGGGTCCCGGACAGCTTTTCCAGGGCCAGCACGTAGTTGCGGGCGTTCTCCGGCAGGTCCGCCAGGTTGCGCGCGCCGGTGATGTCCTCGGTCCAGCCCTCGAAGTACTCGAAAATGGGCACTGCGTGGTGGAACTCGGTCTGCGTCATGGGCATCTCGTCGTGGCGGACGCCATCCACGTCATAGGCCACGCACACGGGGATCTGCTCGATGCCGGTGAGCACGTCCAGCTTGGTGACGAAGTAGTCCGTGAAGCCGTTGACCCGGGAGGCGTGGCGGGCCAGGACGGCGTCGTACCAGCCGCAGCGGCGCGGCCGGCCGGTGTTGACGCCGAACTCGCCGCCGGTCTTCTGCAGGTACACGCCCATTTCGTCGAACAGCTCCGTGGGGAACGGGCCGGCACCGACGCGCGTGGTGTACGCCTTGATGATGCCGATGGAGCGGGAAATGCGGGTGGGGCCAATGCCGGATCCCACCGAGGCGCCGCCGGCCGTGGGGTTGGAGGAGGTGACGAACGGGTAGGTGCCGTGGTCAACGTCCAGGAACGTGGCCTGGCCGCCTTCCATGAGCACTACCTTGCCCTCATCCAGGGCGGTGTTCAGGACCAGGGTGCTGTCGATGACCAGCGGGCGGAGCCGCTCGGCGAAGGACAGGAAGTACTCCACGATTTCGTCCACCACCACACCGCGGCGGTTGTAGATCTTGACCAGGAGCTCGTTCTTCTGCCGCAGCGAGCCTTCCACCTTCTGGCGCAGGATCGACTCGTCAAAGACGTCCTGGACGCGGATGCCCAGGCGGGCCACCTTGTCCATGTAGGCCGGGCCGATGCCGCGGCCGGTGGTGCCGATGGCGCGGCTGCCGAGGAAGCGCTCCGTCACCTTGTCCAGCACCTGGTGGTAAGGCGCCACGAGGTGGGCGTTGGCCGAGACGCGAAGCTTTGAGGTGTCGGCGCCGCGGGCCTGGAGGCCGTCGATCTCCTGGAAGAGTGCCTCGAGGTTGACCACGCAGCCGTTGCCGATGATGGGTACCGCATTGGGGCTGAGGATGCCTGCCGGAAGCAGCTTGAGTTCGTATTTTTCACCGCCTACGACGACGGTGTGCCCGGCGTTGTTGCCGCCGTTGGGCTTGACGACGTAATCAACGCGGCCGCCCAGCAGGTCGGTCGCCTTGCCTTTTCCTTCGTCGCCCCATTGGGCTCCTACGATCACAATTGCTGGCATGGGATCCTCCCCCATTCGTTCGGGCTGTCCGGGCCGGCTACTTCGTGGCTGGCCTGGTTCAGCGCCGTTCATGAGAATGCCCCGAATGGACCGGCCTTCGCTGGTCCGCGGGGCAGCACAGCGATGCAAGAGTTCCGGGGCTCTTACCACCCAAGTTTAGCGGATGAGGGACTTTGTCCACTCGTTGGGCCGCCGCGGTCCTTCTTGCAGGGTAAAGCACCCATGCCGGGGGACCGCGGCGGACTGTCAGCGGTTACTACTCGTCCTCAGCTTCCTCGCCCGGGCGGGAGGTCTGGGTGGCGAGGCTGTCCCAGAAGGAGGTGTCGGCGTCGGCAATTGATCCGTCAGCGATGGCTTCGGCCGTGGCCGTCAGGGTGGTCACTGTCTGCTTGATCAGGTACCCGTTGCTCCGGAGCCCCAGGGCATATCCGTCCAGGTAGTGGTCCGACATGCCCCGCATCTCAAACAGCAGGGTTGCGATGCCGTATTCCACCGCGATGCCGTTGCGGCTGATGGTTTCGGCGCTGCCGCCCACGTACTTGCCCAGGTGGCCCCAGCCGGTGGAGTCGACGTTGTGGAACACCACCGCGCCCAGCTGCTTGGACTTCTCCACAACTGCAGGATCGGCGTACGGGGTGGTGGGGTAGAGGATGGAGCCGGAGACGAGTTCTCCGTCACGTTGGCTGCGGGTGCCCTGGTGGTGCAGGTCGATCATGTAGTCGATCCGGTACTTGCGCATCACGTTGTTATGGAGCGCCTGGGTTTCCGGCTGGACTTTGTCCACGTGGTCACGGTTGAGGTCCACCTCTTCGGCGTTGTACCGGGTCATGTTGCGGCCGCCCTTGGCCTGGTAGTCCGCCAGGGAGAAGTTCACGTCACCCATGGCCCCGTCCGCATTCAGCATGGGAACGATAAGGATGTTGACGCCGTCCAGGACATCCCCTGACTTGCCGGTGCCAAGGTGCTTGACGAATTCCAGGGCACCCTCGGTAGTCAGCTGTTCGTTGCCGTGCTGCTGCGTCAGGTAAAGGATGGTGGGTTTGGCCGGGTCCGAGATGTACTTGACCAGGTGGATGTCGCGGCCCTTCACCGTCTGCCCGATGACCTCCAGCTCCATGGCCGGCTGGCGGGTGTCCTGGTCTTTGAGGAAGGAGACCATCTCGTCGTAGGTGGCCAGCTTCGATGTGGTGATCTGGCCATTGCCGTCGTAGTTGGGGCCTTCGCCTACGGCCATCGCCGGCGCGGGCGCCGCCACTGCTGCCAGCGCCAGGGCTCCGGAAACGGCAAGGGTCCTGAAAGTTGCCAGGGCTTTTCTCACGGTGCGTTACCTCTTTCGAGTGCATTGGGGTGCGTTCAGGCCGCCATGTCCCCCATTGCGGCCTGTGACAAGAGCCAACCAAGCTAAACGAGACCTGTCAATGGATATAACAGGAACTTGCATGCAGTTATAGCGATTTGGAAAGCAGGCGCCACGCCTGCTTTCCGCCGAAACAATCCGAACCGGATTTGCTCCCGGGAAAGTCTTGGAATTAAGTGAGAGTGAACCATCCGGAGCGGCCGAGAGACCTGGATCGTTGACGCCGCAGCAACCCCGCTAAGTGCAGGTACCCCCTGCCGCGAAGGTGCTACTGCCAGGACCGATGGAAAGGAATTCCAGTGTCCCTGAACACAGACCACATCCGCGTCACCCATGCAGGGTCTTTGCCTCGCACCCCTGAACTCATAGCAGCCAACGCCGCCAAGGAGCAGGAGGGCATCACCCCTCGGTTCCTTGACCTGCTGGAAGCATCAGTGGCGGACGTGGTGCAGCGCCAGAAGGACTTGGGCATCGATATCGCCAATGACGGCGAATATGGGCACGCGATGTCCAGCTCGGTTGACTACGGGGCTTGGTGGAACTACTCCTTCTCCCGGCTTGGTGGCCTCGAAGCGACGGACGTGGACCGTTGGGCTGATACCCAGATACGCCGATCCTCCCCCGGGAACATTGTCCTGACTTCCTTCCCGGACCGTCGTGACCGGCAGAAGTTCAACGATGCCTACAATGACCCGTCCGCCGGCATCCTGGCCCACCGCAAGAGCGTTTCCCAGCCCAAGATTGCCGGGCCCCTCACCTACACCGGGCACGGCCTGGTGGCCTCCGACGTCAAGAACCTGAAGAGCGGGCTGGCCGCCGCGGGACTGTCCGAGGGCTTTGTGGCCTCGCTCTCCCCCGGGTCCTGTGCACGGGTTGCCAATGAGTACTACAAGACCGACGAGGAACTGCTGTACGCCTGTGCCGACGCCATGCGCGAGGAATACAAGGCCATTATCGATGCCGGACTCACGGTCCAGCTCGATGATCCTTCACTCGCCTAAAGCTGGGACCAGATCAACCCTGAGCCGGCTCTTGATGACTACCTGAAGTTCATCCAGCTGCGCGTGGAGGCCACCAACTGGGCGCTGCGTGACCTGCCCCAGGAACAGATCCGGCTGCACGTCTGCTGGGGATCCTGGCACGGCCCGCACACCACGGATATTCCCTTCGCGGACATCATCGGGTCCGTACTGCAGATTAATGCCGGCGGCTACTCCTTTGAGGCCGCCAATGTCCGGCACGAACACGAATGGCGCGTCTGGGAAGACGCCGGGCTCCCTGAGGGCAAGGTCATCATTCCCGGCGTGGTCTCACACGCCACCAATGTGGTGGAGCACCCGGACCTGGTGGCGGATCGGATCGTCCGCTTCGCAGAGGTGGTGGGCCGGGAGAACGTCATCGCGTCCACCGACTGCGGCCTGGGCGGCAGGGTGCACCCGCAGATCGCATTCGCCAAGCTGGAAGCACTGGGCGAGGGTGCCCGCCGGGCCACCAAGCGCCTCTGGTAGGCCATAACAGCGCGTCGGACCCCCGCCGGTCCCGGGCACCCTTTTCAGCCGGGTGCACGGGACCGGCGTTTCGTTTCCCGGGGCTTGCTAAACTGGGAAAGGCCGACCAGGAATCGGCCCACCCCATTTCAACCACCTCGGATGTGTTGCGCCACAGTGCGCCCATTTTCGCGGTGGCGCAACACCAATCCCCGCAGGAGACCCAGCCCTACATGACCGCCCTGGCACCCGAATCATTCCATGAGCAGCTTCTGAGCCGCCGCTACGAACCCAATGTTGCCGCCGTCAACGAACTGTGCGATTCCCTGCAGGAGGCCAAGCCCGGCACGGCAGTACCCTACGTTGACCCGATGCACGACGTCGACGAGTGCCGCATCATCAGCCTGTACTCGAACATCGGCGAGGCCGACAAGTCCGGTTTCATCACGGCCGGGGACGCTGACGCCGCAACGCGGATGCTCGGTATCCAGTGGAAGCTGGGGCTTCGGCCGGAGTTCGTGATGCCGTGGAACGTCCACCCGTGGCATATCCCCGGGGAGCCGAACGGAAAGTTCACCCCGGATCAGGTGTCCGCCGGCCTGAAGCCGCTGCTCAAATTCCTGGCCCTGGTCCCCCGCGCTTCAGTGATCGTAGCGCACGGCACAGAGGCCAACCGCCTGGCGAACCTGCTGCTGAAGACCGAAGTTCCGCTGCTCTGGCGCCGCGGCCTGAAGACCTACAAAGTGCGATCCCTCAGCGGCCGCGCCTTCGCCGGTTCACCCGCCCGCCAGGAGGAATACCTCGAGGCCATGCGTGTGGCCTACGCCGACGCCATGGCGCGCACAGGGCTCCAGAAGGCATAGCCACAGGGTGATTGAGTTCGCGATCTCCGGTGATTGAGCTTGTCGAAATCCAGGTTTCGACAAGCCCAACCACCAGAACTCAATCCAACGCCACTTAGGGAACGACGGCGGGCGGTCACCTTTTCGAAAAGGTGACCGCCCGCCGTCGTCCTCTTTGCTACTTTGCTTCGATGGCGGCTTTCGCCGCAGGGTCGGAGTCGTTCAGGAATTTCTCGATCCGCTCCGGCTCCTCGGCCTCACCGATGGCTGCGGATGCCCGGCCAAGGGAATACAGCGCCCGCAGGAAGCCGCGGTTGGGCTCGTGCTCCCAGGGAATGGGCCCCACGCCGCGCCAGCCGTTGCGGCGCAGCGAGTCCAGCCCGCGGTGATAGCCCACACGGGAGTAGGCGTAGGAATCGATGGTGCGTCCCTCGGCCCAGGCCTCCTCGGCAAGAACAGCCCACAGCAATGAGGACGTCGGGTGCTTCGCCACGAGGTCCAGGGCTTCCTGGCCCGCTTCCAGCTGCTGGTTGACCTCGGTCTCGGCAGGCAGGAGCGTGGGCTCGGGGCCCATCAGGTTACGGCGGAACTCGTCGGACATTCCTAGAAGGTCTTTCCGGCTGAACCGAGCTGCTTGGTGGCCTCGACCACCCGGGCAGCCAGTCCTGCTTCCGCGGATGCGCCCCAGACGCGGGGATCGTAGGTCTTTTTGTTGCCCACTTCGCCGTCGACCTTGAGCACGCCGTCGTAGTTGCGGAACATGTGATCCGCCACTGGACGCGTGTAGGCGTACTGGGTGTCGGTGTCGATGTTCATCTTGATGGTGCCGTAGGAGACGGCGTCCGCGATTTCCTGGTCGGAGGAGCCGGAGCCGCCGTGGAACACGAGGTCGAACGGGCTGTCCTTGCCGATCTTGGCGCCAACCTGGGCCTGGATGTCCTTGAGGATCTCCGGGCGGAGCTTCACGCCGCCGGGCTTGTAGACGCCGTGGACGTTGCCGAAGGTCAGCGCGGTGATGTAGCGGCCGTTCTCGCCGGAGCCGAGGGCATCGATGGTGGCCAGGGCGTCCTCAACGGTGGTGTACAGCTTGTCGTTGATGGCGTTCTCCACGCCGTCCTCTTCGCCGCCCACGGTGCCGATTTCGACCTCGAGGATCATCTTGGCAGCAGCGGTGCGCTCCAGCAGTTCGCGGGCGATGCGCAGGTTTTCCTGCAGGGTTTCGGCGGAGCCGTCCCACATGTGGGAGTTGAACAGCGGGTTGCGTCCGGCTTTGACCTCGGCCTCGGAAGCAGCCAGCAGCGGCAGGACGAAGCCGTCCAGCTTGTCTTTGGGGCAGTGGTCCGTGTGCAGCGCGATGTTGACGTTGTAGTTCTTGGCCACCTCGCGGGCGAAGGCCGCGAAGCCCAGCGAACCGGCAACCATGTCCTTGGTGGAGGCACCGGACCAGTAGGCCGCACCGCCGGTGGAGACCTGGACGATGCCGTCGGACTCAGCTTCGGCGAAGCCGCGGAGGGCGGCGTTCAGCGTCTGCGAGGACGTCACGTTCACGGCCGGGAATGCGAAGCCGCCCGCCTTTGCGCGGTCGATCATCTCGGAGTAGATCTCTGGGGTTGCAATGGGCATGCTGACTCCTATGCTGAGGTTCGTCTGTGGGCTGGTAACCCTGGAGTACCGCTTACGGCTAGCACCATCCTAGTCATTTCCGGACGAGCGGAGTGTTTCGGGTCACCGGACGGTAATACTGGCGCGGGATGGCTTTTCAGGGCAATTTGCCCCCGCAGTGCCTTCAAATGCCATCCCGCGGGGCTAGACGTGCTGGTGGAAGACGTGCCGGCGGACCCAGGCGTGCATGGCGATGGCCGCGGCCGAGGCTGCGTTGATGGACCGGGTGGAGCCGAACTGTTCGATGGACAGGGTGGCCACGGCGGCCTCGTGCACCTCGGGGGTCAAACCGGGGCCTTCCTGGCCGAACACCAGCACGCAGTCCCGCGGCAGTTCGTAGGTTTCCAGCGGCACCGAGTCGGGGAAGATGTCGATCCCGATGATCGCCAGCCCCTCCCCCTGCGCCCACGCCACGAAGTCGTCAACGGTGGGGTGGTGGCGGACGTGCTGGTAGCGGTCGGTGACCATGGCACCCCGCCGGTTCCACCGCCGTCGGCCAATGATGTGCACCTCCTTGGCCAGGAAGGCGTTCGCGGTGCGCACCACCGTGCCGATGTTGAGGTCGTGCTGCCAGTTTTCGATGGCGACGTGGAAGTTATGCCGCCGGGAGTCCAGCTCAGCCACGATCGCCTCGTGCTTCCAGTAGCGGTACTTGTCCAGCACGTTGCGCCGGTCGCCGTCCGCCAGGAGGTCAGGGTCCCAGTGGTCGCCTTCAGGCAGTTCGCCTTCCCAGGGCCCGACGCCGACCTCCGCCTTTTCGGGGGCGGCCTCCTCCGGCAGTGCTTCCCCGGGCAACGGGAGCGGTTCGGACGTCATACCGGGCGTTTGGTTCACCCCTCAACACTAGACTGGACCTTTCGGGCTTTCATCACCGGCGGAGGTAGGCATGGCAGAAGCGGACAAGGTTGTAGGCAACCCGGCGGTATACCGCAGCGGCCAGGAGATCGAGTGCTGGCTGACGGACATGGACGGGGTCCTGGTCCACGAGAACCAGGCGGTGCCGGGCGCCGCGGAACTCCTCCAGCGGTGGGTGGACACGTCCAAGCGCTTCCTGGTCCTTACCAACAATTCCATCTTCACCCCGCGCGACCTCGCCGCGAGGCTGAAGGCTTCGGGGCTGGCGGTCCCGGAAGAAAACATCTGGACCTCCGCGTTGGCCACCGCCCAGTTCCTCAAGGACCAAGTGGAAGGTTCCGGATCCGGCAACCGCGCCTACACCATCGGTGAGGCAGGGCTGACGACGGCGCTGCACGAGGCCGGCTTCATCCTCACGGACCAGGACCCGGACTTCGTGGTGCTGGGCGAGACCCGCACCTATTCCTTCGAAGCCATCACCACGGCGATCCGCCTCATCCTGGCCGGCGCCCGGTTCATTGCCACGAACCCGGACGCAACGGGCCCTTCGAAGGACGGCCCCCTGCCGGCCACCGGAGCGATAGCAGCACTCATCACCAAGGCCACGGACCGGGTGCCCTACATCGTGGGCAAGCCCAACCCGATGATGTTCCGCTCCGCCATGAACCAGATCGACGCGCATTCGGAGACCACCGCTATGATCGGTGACCGGATGGACACGGACATCATCGCCGGCATGGAAGCCGGGCTGCACACGGTCCTGGTCCTGAGCGGCATCACCCAGCGCGATGAGATCGGTTCGTACCCGTTCCGCCCCAACCAGGTGTTGAACTCCGTGGCGGACCTGAAGAACCAGATCTAGGCTAGAAGACCGTCACCCGGGATCCGCCGCTGGGCAACGGGAAGTTCTCGTCCAGCAGCTGCTGCAGGATGGGCCGGTAGATGTTCGGGTTCCAGCCCGGGCTGGCGTGGGCAGGGGCAGCCCCGTCAGTCTGCAGGTCACTGGAAACCATGTTCGCCTTGAACGCCACGGCCCACGCTTCAACGGCCGTCTGGTAGCGGACGGTGCGGTCCCGGGGATTGCCTATGTAGGCCATCTTGGCACCGCCCAGTTTGTCCACTAACGGCAGGCCGTCGAAGTGGTAAATGTACGCGGACTCGGACTGGATGAGCAGGTTGGACGGCGCGATCGGCGACAGCTGTTCGAGCGCCTGGTCAAGGATCTGGCGCCAGGTCCGTTCGTCCTTGTGGATCACCCGCTCCCCCAGCTCGTACCCGCCGCGCAGCGTGGAAGGGATCCGGACGCCGCGTTCATAAAGGAACACCACGCCGTCGAACCAGCTCTGGTCCAGCACGTCATGCTTGCTGTAGGGGCTGGAGTCCAGGACTATGAACTCCACCTCCACACCATGGATTTCCAGCAGTCTTGCAGCCACCTGCGTGGCCACCATCCCGCCGAAGCTGTGTCCGTAAAAGAACAATTTCGTGAGCTTCTCGGCGCGGACGTACTCGATGACGGCGATCACCAGCTCATCGATGTCCAGTCCCTGGTTGGAATAGCCGACGCCGGCGAGCCGGGCGCGCTTGTTCAGTGTGCCGCGGAGCGAGTTCAGGATCCACTGCGCTTCTTCCCAGCTGGTTTTGTAGCCGGGGAACAGGAACCAGCTGGCGTCCGGGTAGTAGGCGTCCGCGAAGTCATCGGGCAGGGCGAGGATCCGGTTGGACCGGCGCTGCGACTGCACTTCCCGGGTGAGCAGCATGTCGGCGGCCAGCACGCCGGATGCGCCGGCGCCGGTCAGGAACGCGCGGCGGGAAAACTGCTTCAGGGCAGCGGCTTCCCCCAGCAGCCGGGCTCCGGAAGCCCCCTGCCTGTCCTGCGGACTCGTGTCCCCCTCATACGGCACACCCCTACCGTAGGCACAACGGAAGACGCCGCCGCAAGAAGGCGGCGGTAACCATTCAGTGACGCATGGTCAGCAGGAGTGGTTCAGCTGGCGGCCTGGCCTTCCGTTGCGGGACAAGGGCTGGCGGCAGCCTGTTGCCGCCGGGTGATCTCCGCGCCGATGTCGTCGTACCGGGCCAGGAGATCCGAGCCGGCAAAAGCACCGGGGTTGTCCAGCAGCGCGAAGAGCGTATCGCTGGCCAGCAGCAGTTCCTCATCCGAAAACTCCTGCAGCGCCCGGCCGCCCCACGCCCGCAGCCCTGGCAGTTCCAGGGGCGGCGCGTCATCAAGGCCCGGCATCGCTGCCGCGGATTCGATGGCGTCCAGTTCTGCCATGGAATCAGTTACTGCAGTGGCATCAGCGGAAAAACCATCGATAACCGTCAGCAGTTCTCCGTCCGGGGACCCGTTGTCTGCAGGCGAAAGATCAAGCGATACCCCGGCACCGTGGATTCCCATCAGCGTGCCTGCATCGATGGCGTTGAGGTCATGGCGAAGGCCCGCGAGTGCGGAGGACTCAACCAGGGCAGCCCGGGAGAGCTCAACGCGGATGTGGGAGCGGATCCCCATGCGCCGGATACGGCGGATGATCTGGACGAGGCCGGGGCGGGAATCCTGGTTGAGCTTTCCCTGGACGTCGATGCGGACAACGTCGGCAGGGACATCGAGGTTGACGAGGGCATTCAGTATGCGGTCCATAGGTACTCCAAAAAAGGTGTCTATGGCCGACGGCTCAACCTCGGTAAGCGTAACCTCCGGTATGAGTCCGGCACAAGCGCTGTGCTACGCCGTTTGATCCGCCTGCAGCTGTCCGGGTTCCTGGAAATGGGTGCGCGTTCCAACTCCGCCGACGGAATCCACGAGGGATTTGGCGATGTCCCGCAGCTTGGTATTGCTGTTGCTGGCGGCCTCGGTGAGGATACTCACCGCAGCCTCCTGGCTGCACCTGTTCTGGGCCATGACGATGCCGATGGCAATGTCGATGATGGTCCGGGATTGCAGGGTCGCCCGGAGATTGGCCGCGCTGTCAGAGTGAAGCGAGAACCGCACCGCCAGCCGGAGCGCCTGTGAAATTTCCCGCGTGAAGCCCCGCGCCTTGGCGGCGGCCCGTTCATCGAACTTACGCGGGACATCGGAATACAGGTTCAAAGCCGCCTTGGCCTCGCCCTGGAGGTTAAATGGCAGCGACAACACTGACCGCAGCCCGTGCGAGGCCACCGCGGACGCATAGTCCGGTCCCCACCGGTTCTCTTCGAACAGGTCAGGCACGTGGACTTCCCGTTCCTCTTTTGCGGCAGTCAGGCACGGTCCCTGCGACAGCGAATACTGAATTTCGTCCACTTCCCGGGCGGAATCACTGCTCCAGCCGATGGTGGCGGCCTTCCGGTCGCGGAGCAAGGTGATGCCGCAAAGGGCGTCCTCGCCGTCGCCGGCCACCTGATGTGCCGAAAACCGGGCGAGTTCGTTCATGAAGGCCTCGAAGTCGGCGCTGTCCAGGATCAGGTTCTGGACCTTCTCGGTGGCGCTCAAGGGCTGTTCGGTGGGGAGCATTGTGCACGTTCTCCGTACGGGAAAGAGGGGATAACGCAAATGATAAAGGACCCCCACCTCAGATCCAACACCGCCTGCCCGGGCCACGCAGGCCCGGGCAGCAATGGGGACTTGTTATGAAAGGCCCGGCGCTATGAAAGGCCCAGCTCGTCCTTGCCGAACGCGAACAGGTACGGCACGCCCGTTTCGGCTTCGATCTTTTCCTTGGCTCCGGTGTCCCGGTCCACGATGACGGCAACAGCCACCACGTTTCCGCCTGCCTTCCGCACCCCTTCCACTGCCGTCAGGGCCGACCCGCCGGTTGTGGAGGTGTCCTCCAGGACCAGCACTTTACGGCCTTCCACCGATGGGCCCTCCACCTGGCGGCCCATGCCGTAGGACTTCTGGGCTTTGCGGACCACAAACGCGTCAACAGTCCGGCCGGCCTCGCGGGCGGAGTGCATCACCGCAGTACCTACGGGGTCGGCTCCCATGGTGAGCCCGCCCGCGCACTCAAAGTCGATGCCGGCGTCGTCCGCCAGCGCCAGCATGACCTGGCCCACCAGCTTCGAGGCCTCGTGGTGCAGGGTGATGCGGCGCAGGTCGATGTAGTAGTCGGCTTCGGCTCCACTGGACAGGGTCACCTTGCCGCGGACTACGGCAAGTTCCTTGATCAGTTCCAGCAGGCGGGCGCGGGCGGCTGCAGGGTCATCTGCAGTGTCACTGGGGGAAGTCATGGTCTCCAGTTTAGTGTGGGCGTGCCGGTGTGGATGCTTGAGCGCCGACGACACTGCTGGCTAGGCTGGACCTCATGCGCGAACTCCAGGCCAGGATCATTGAAGAAATGGGCGTACAGCCCCGGATCGACCCCGCTGGGGAGGTGCGCAAACGCGTCACTTTCCTGAAGGAATACCTCAAGGCCACCCATACCAAGGGCTTTGTCCTGGGAATTTCCGGCGGACTGGACTCGTCCCTGGCCGGAAAACTGGCCCAGCTGGCCGTCGAGGAACTCGAGGCAGAGGGCGTTGACGCGAACTTCGTGGCCGTGCGGCTGCCGTACGGCGTCCAGCACGACGAGGAAGACGCCCAGGCCGCGCTGGACTTCATTCGGCCCAAGACCGAATGGACGTTCAACATTTCCGCGGCCGTGGACGGCTTCGAGGACGAGTTCGAGAAGACCGTGGGCTCGGAAATCTCCGACTTCCACAAGGGCAACACCAAGGCACGCACTCGCATGATCGCCCAGTATGCGCTGGCCGGGGAACACAACTACCTGGTCATCGGTACGGACCACGGTGCCGAATCCGTCACCGGTTTCTTCACCAAATACGGCGACGGCGGTGCGGACATCCTGCCGCTGTTCGGCCTGAACAAGCGGCAGAACCGCGCCCTCCTGGCCGAGCTCGGCGCACCGGCCCGCATCTGGGAGAAGGTGCCCACCGCGGACCTGCTGGATGACAGGCCCGGCCGTACCGACGAGGACGAGCTGGGCCTCAGCTACGACCAGATCGACGACTACCTGGAGGGCCGGGACGTCCCCGATGCCGTGGCTGCATCCATCGAGGAAAAGTACCTGCGGACCCGGCACAAGCGCACCGTCCCGGTCACTATTTTTGACACCTGGTGGCAGGGCCAGGGTCCGGAGGAGCCCCGCGCCGGGCTTTAGTTCACCCTGCCTGGCCCACTGCAGAGCCTGACCCGAAGCGCTGAAATCCCCCACCTTTCGGAAGGCTCGACGGCGCGTCGCACCAAAAGGGCGTCGCGCCGTCGGAAGTTCCCCGGGAAAGCCGGGGAGACTCAGCGGGCGCGGCCGCCTTTCCCGTCTCCGCCCAGCTGCTGGGTGATGCGGTGCGCCTCGGCCATGAGGAGGCTCCCCAGCTCTTCCTGCCGCTCCCCCTTGAACCGCGGTTCGATGCCAGTCAGCGACAGGGCCCATGCCGGTCGGCCGGACTGATCGAACACTGCTGCGCCCATCCCCCAACTGCCTTCCAGCACCAGCCCGGGATTTACGGAGTAACCCTTCTGCCTGGTAGCCGCAAGGTTGGCCCGCACGAGCTCCTCCGGATGGCCTGCCGCGAACGCTCCCGCGTGTCCGGCCCAGTCGTGCAGCAGCTCCTCCTGCTCGGCCTCGGGCAGGAAAGCCAGGATCGCGGTGCCGGCGGAGGCCACGCCCAGCGGGAACCGGACGCCCTCGTGCAGCACGAAGGAGCGGACCGGGAAGCTGCCTTCCTCCCGCAGCAGGCACACGGTCTCGGCGCCGCGCCGGATCGAGAAGAATGCGCTCTCACCGGTTGCCTCGGCAAGCCGGCGGAGGCTGGGGCGGGCAACGTCCTCCAGGGGGAACCGTGCCGACGCCACGGACCCCATCAGGAAGATCTCCGGGCCCAGCACCCAGTTCCCATTGCCGGGATCGTGGTCCAGCAGCCCCTCGGAGGCCAATGAGGACAACAGCCGGTGCACGGTGGGCCGGGTGAGGCCGGATTCGTTCACCAAGGCGGACAGCGGCAGCCCGTCCGCACTGCGCCCCACAAGGCGCAGCAGCCCTGCGATGCGGCTGACCACCTGGGCACCCGGCATTGGGGAATTATTCACATTTCTCCTTCAGATATCCATAATATGGACACTCGTCATCATACCGTCCACACTGTAGAAACGGGACCTACTCGGGCGATTTAGCGCCTTGACAGCCCTTGCAGCCCACCCGTAGTGTCCATATCCAGACCCGATGTCCACAAAGTGGACAAGAGACCGGGACGCTCAACGAGGAGGCGCCATGTCCAAACTTCAGCCAGCTGCCGCCGTTGCCCTGGAAGGGGCACTGCGGGACGGAATGACTCTTGCCGTAGGCGGGTTCGGCCTGAGCGGCATCCCGGCAGACCTCATCGAAGCCGTCAGGGATTCCGGGGTAAAGGACTTGACGGTGGTCTCGAACAACATGGGAGTGGACGGCAAGGGGCTGGGCATCCTGATCGAAGCGGGCCAGGTCCGCAAGGTCATTGCCAGCTACGTGGGTGAAAACAAGCTGTTCGCGGAGCAGTACCTTGCCGGCCGCCTGGAGGTCGAGTTCACTCCGCAGGGTACCCTCGCAGAGCGCTTGCGGGCCGGCGGCGCGGGCATCCCCGCTTTCTACACCAAGACGGGCGTTGGCACCCTGGTTGCCGAAGGCAAGCCGCATGAGGTATTCGACGGCGAAACGTACGTCCAGGAGCGCGCCATCCGTGCCGACGTCGCGCTGGTCCATGCCCACACCGCAGACACGGACGGCAACCTCATCTACCGCTACACCGCCCGGAACTTCAACCCGGTGGTCGCTACGGCAGGACTCCTGACCATCGCGGAGGCCGAGGTGATTGTGGCACCGGGCGAACTGGATCCCAACCACATCGTCACCCCGGGCGTTTTCGTCCAGCGCCTTGTCCAGGCCAGCGGCAGGGTCAAGGACATTGAGCAGCGGACCGTCCGGCAGCGCCCTGTTTCGGCAGATGCCGAAGCGCTGGCCGTCTGACAAACCGAACACCTACCGAAGAGGAGTGCCCCATGGGCTGGACCAGGGATGAAATGGCCGCCATCGCGGCCGAGGAACTGAACGACGGCGACTACGTGAATCTGGGCATCGGCATTCCCACGCTGGTGGCCAACAACCTGCCAGACGGCGTCCGGGTGGTGCTGCAAAGCGAAAACGGCCTGCTCGGCATGGGCCCGTTCCCCTACGAGGGCGAGGAGGACGCCGACCTCATCAACGCCGGCAAGCAGACCGTCACGGTCCTGCCCGGCGGCAGCATCTTCGATTCCGCAACCTCGTTCGGCATGATCCGCGGCGGCCACGTCAAAGTGGCCATCCTGGGAGCCATGCAGGTCTCGGGCAGCGGCGACCTGGCCAACTGGACCATCCCCGGCAAGATGGTCAAGGGCATGGGCGGCGCCATGGACCTGGTGGCCGGGACACCCCGCGTCGTGGTCCTCACCGAGCACAACGCCAAGGACGGCAGCGCCAAGATTGTCCGCGAATGCTCACTCCCCCTGACCGGCCTCGGCGTGGTGGACCGGATCATCAGCGACCTCGCGGTCTTCGACCTGAAAAAGCGCGACGGCGGGGGGCGGCAGCTCACGCTGGCCCGCCTTGCGCCGGGGGTCACTGTTGAGGAGATCCGGGAAAAGACCGAAGCTGAATTCGCCGTTGCCTTGGACAGCCCTGCCCTGGACGACGACGCCTTGGAAGGAGCCACGGCATGAGTCTGAAGGAACAGTTCGGCAAGGATGTCCTGCTGACCGGCTGGGGACACAGCCGGTTCGGGAAGCTGACGGACGAGACATTGGAGTCCCTGATCGTCCAGGTGGCCACCGAAGCCATTGCAAATGCCGGCATCGAGCCGGGCCAGATTGACGAGGTCTACCTGGGCCAGTTCAACTCCGGAATGATGCCGCTGGCGTTCCCGTCCTCGCTCGCGCTGCAGGTCTCCCCCGACCTGGCGAACGTACCCGCCACCCGGGTGGAGAACGCCTGCGCTTCCGGTTCCGCCGCCTTCCAGCAGGGCACCAAGTCCCTGCTGGCCGGCACCGCGAAGACCGTGCTGGTGATCGGCGCGGAAAAGATGACCCACGCCGGAGCCGACGTTGTGGGGGCCGGCCTGCTCGGCGCCGACTACGACATGGCCGGCAAAGCATCCACCACCGGCTTCACCGGGCTCTTTGCCGAGGTGGCCAAGCACTACGAAAAGCGGTACGGGACTGTTTCCGACGTCCTGGGCAGCATCGCCGCCAAGAACCACCGCAACGGCGTGGACAACCCGTATGCCCAGCTTCGCAAGGACCTCGACGAGGAGTTCTGCCGCACCGTCTCGGACAAGAACCCCTTGGTGGCCGATCCCCTGCGCCGCACCGACTGCTCCCCCGTATCCGATGGTGCTGCCGCCGTCGTCCTGTCCACTTCCCCGACCGGCGGCGCCACCGGTCCGGTGCGGCTCGCCGGCTTTGGCCACGCCAACGACTTCTTCCCGGCCGCACGCAGGGATCCGGTAGCGTTCAACGCCACCCGGGTGTCCTGGGAGCGGGCGCTGGCCATGGCAGGCACGCGGCTGGAGGACCTGGACTTCGCCGAGGTCCACGACTGCTTCACAATCGCCGAACTGCTGATGTACGAGGCAATGGGCCTGACCGAGCCCGGGCAGGGCGCCCGCGCCATCGAGGAAGGTTGGGTGTACAAGGGCGGCAAACTGCCCGTCAACGTCTCCGGCGGCCTCAAGGCCAAAGGCCACCCCGTGGGCGCAACCGGCGTATCCCAGCACGTCATCGCCGCGATGCAGCTCACCGGGACGGCCGGTGCCATGCAGCTTGGCAGCCCACGCCGGGCGGCGGTCCAGAACATGGGCGGCGTGGGTATCGCGAACTACGTCAGCGTCCTCGAAGCGGTGTAGCCCCGCTGGGTTTCCCCACTTTTAGGGCACGACGGCGGCGCGTCGCACCAATAGTGCGGCGCGTCGTCGTGCTTGTCGGGAAAAGGTGGGGAAACCCGGCGGCGGGGTCCGGGAGAAGGCTAGCCGCGGGCCCGGATGAGGGCCGAGATCTCCGTGAAGCCCAGCCGTTCGGCGTTCTGCAGGGCTGTCCTTCCCTCCGGGTCCCGGATGTTCGGGTCGGCGCCGGCCTCAAGAAGCAGCCTGACCACCTCCTGCTGCCTGGGCCCGCCGTTGTTCAGCAGGATGGCTTCCTGCATCGCGGTCCAGCCGAGGTTGTTGACGTGGTTGACCGGCACCCCGGCGGCGATCAGGATCTGGACCGTTTCCACGTGGCCGTGTTCGCTGGCCGGAATCAGGGCAGTGCCGCCGTACCGGTTGGTGCTGGCGACGTCTGCCCCTGCGTCCAGTGTCAACCGGAGCACCTCGTTGAACCCTTCGGCGCCCGCGTAGAGGAATGCCGAGTCCTGGATCGCATCCTTGGTGTTGACGTTGCCCCCACGTGCCAACAACTCCTGCACCAGTGGCACGTTGTTGGCTTTGGCAGCGGCGATGAGTTCCTGGTCGAGCTGTGCCTGGTCCTGCGCGGACAGCACGGGAGGGTCGGTTGCCGGGGCAGGCGGAGACGTGGCGGTTGCCGGCGCAGATGACGGGGCCGCTGCCGCATTCGCCTCCGTTTCCGGGGCGGCAACGGACGACGGCGGAGCAGGCTGCGGCGGCGTCTCCCCCGGCCCAGGCAGGCACGCTGTCACTGACACCGTGAGGGAGAGAATCAGCCCGAGGACCCCAACCCGCTTCATGCGCTGTGCCACATCATGCCCGGCACCATCCCATGCATCCCAAGCCTACTGAGCGGCGGCAACGATGGCTTCAGCACCTGCAGCGGCGCAGGCTTCATCCAGGGCACCGTCTGTCGGGGGCGCCACCCACACCGATTCCCGCCACGGAAACGCCGTTCACCTTCAGCGGGACGCCGCCGGCCAGGAAGAGGGTGCCGGGAAGGTCCGCGATGCTGGGGCCGTTTCCGTTGATCCGCTTGGCCAGTTCGCTGGTGGGTGTTCCAAAGGCTGCCGCTGTATATAGGCCTTCTGCTTGGCCGCTTCGATGGTGTGCTCGGCCGCGTTGTCACCGCGCAGGATCGCCTGCACTGTGCCGAAGCGGTCCACCAGCGCCACCGTGACAAACGGGAGCTTATCCGCCTGGCACTTGGCGAGGGCTGCGGACACGGCCTTGGCGGAGGCACCGGCGGAAATGCGGTTCTGCTGGACTACGTTCTCCGGCACGGGCTGGATGTCGGCGGCGGGGACGGCCGTTGCAGCGGACCCGGGGCCGGCGTTTGCGGTGACCGTCGCGGCGGCGGTGAGGGCAAGGGCGCCGGCGGCTGCGGCGGCGAAGACTTTCGAGGACTTCTTCATGGTGTTTTCCTTTGAACGGATCCCCAGCCACAGTTCAGTGCTGGGTGCAGTTCCATCATTTCGGGACCACGCGCGCCCGCCATCAGGCCTTTGGCTGAACCCTCCTGCACCAAAAGGCCAGCCGTATCAGCCAAAAGGTTGAGAGACGGGACAGAGGCAGGAGCTTTAGCATGGTGGGTAGCCGTCCCCCACCTGAACCGGAATGTCCATGCCTCCCCGAGCCACCGCCGCCCACGACGCGCCCGCCCCGGACCCACGCGCTGCCGGCGGGACCGGCCCCGCCGGGACTGGCCCCGGAGGCACGTCCCCATCCAACAACACCCGCCCGGGGCAACCGCGCCTCGGCAGTATTGACACGGCGGTACACTTCGGTTTCGCCGTCCTCCTGGTGGCATCCCTGGTCCGCTACGTGATGCGGCACAGCCCCGCGGACAACATCCCGGTCCTCGGCCTGGCCGCCGGCGCCTGCCTGCTGTATCTCGCCGTCGCTGTCCACGCGCGGCGCGGCCGGCCGGCTGTGCCATGGATGGTTGCCCTGGCGGGCGTCTGGGCCGTCCTGGTTATCGCTGCTCCCAGCTTTGCCTGGTGCTCGTTCGCGCTGTTCTTCCTGTGCCGCAGCGCCCTCACTGGAATAGCCGCGTACGTGGCGGCAGGCGTGACGGCCGCTGCCACTGCGGCAGGCCTGTTCAAGTTGAGCGATGGCACCGACCTGGCCATGCTCCTGGGCCCGCTCGCCGTAGGCATGATGCTCACCCTGGTCTATGACAGGATCCAGCACGACGCCGAGGAACAGCGCCGCCTGCACACGCAAGTGTCACTCGCACAGGAACAGCTCGCAGCCAGCGAGCGCCGGGCCGGAACCATCGCGCCGAACGGGAACGGGTGTCCCGGGAAATCCACGACACCATAACGCAGGGCCTGGCCAGCAGCCTCCTCCTGCTGGAAGCGGCCGGCAGGGCGTGGCCCGGCGATACCGCCCGGGCGGACCTTGGGCAGGCCACCGCGCTGCTGAGGGGCAACCTGTCCGAGACCCGCAGCCTGGTCCACGAGCTCGCCACCCCCGGGCTGGACGCCTCCGCGGCTACAGTGACGCTCGGCTTCCTGCCGGACGCCGTCACCTTGGATGTGTACGACGACGGCACCGGTTTTGATCCGGCGGCGGCAGCACCGCCGTCGGACGCCGGAGGGTACGGGCTGCGGGCCATGCGGCAACGCGTGGAACAACTGGGCGGCGTCTTTTCGGTGGAAAGCGCACCGGGCGAAGGGACCATTGTGGCAGCGCAACTGCCTGCACCGGCAGACGCAGAAGGGCCGGGAGAATCTCCATGACCGCCATAACAGTGCTGCTGGTGGACGACCACCTGGTGGTGCGAAGCGGGCTCCGGGCCCTGTTGGGCACGCAACCCGATATCAAAGTGGTGGCCGAGGCAGCGTCCGGCGAGGAAGCGCTGGAGCTCCTGGAACAGGATGCCGTGTCGGTGGTGGTGATGGACCTTGCCATGGGCCACGGGATGGACGGGATCGAAGCCATCCGCAGAATCCGGGAGCGCAACAAGAGGCAGGCCATCCTGGTGTTCACCACTTACGATTCCGACGCCGATATTGTCCGGGCCGTGGATGCCGGCGCCATGGGATACCTGCTGAAGGACGCCGCGCCGGACGAGATTTTCACAGCCATCCGCGGGGCTGTCCAAGGCAAGAGCGTGATGAGCGCTCCCGTGGCATCCCGGCTTTTCCAGCAGCTGCGGAACCCTGACGAGATCCTGACGCCGCGTGAGGCTGAACTGCTCAGCCTCCTGACTGAAGGCCTCAGCAACCGTGAACTAGGCCAACGTCTCTTCATCTCCGAGGCCACCGTCAAGACCCACCTTGCGCACATTTATGCCAAGCTCGGGGTGGACACCAGGGCCGCTGCCATCGCCACCGCCATCCGCCGCGAGGGCATGCGCTGACGACTCTGAGTGTCCATACCCTTGCAAGCTGGGCTTTCGCCCCGTACGTTGGGGACTGCGGGGGACGTTCTCCGCACACCTCGGGCTGATGCCCGGGGAGAGAATCAGAGTCACACGAAGGAATGCAGCCATGGCAACAGGCACAGTTAAATGGTTCAACGCCGAAAAGGGTTTTGGCTTCATTGCCCCCGATGACGGGTCCGCTGACGTTTTCGCCCACTACTCCGCAATCGCCAGCAGCGGATACCGCTCACTCGATGAGAACCAGAAGGTTGAATTCGATGTGACCCAGGGTCCGAAGGGCCCGCAGGCAGAGAACATCCGCCCGCTCTAAGGCTTCGGTTTTCCTCCCGCACCAGCAGGAGGAATCCCGCCAGGCAGCGGCCCCTCCAACACCCGTTGGCGGGGCCGCTGTTTTTGCCCTCCCCAAGCCTGGTCCCCGGCGGCCTTCCACATCTCTCTTGGGTGGCGGCCTCTGCGTCCGGGCTCCCTATCGCATGCCGGGATTTGGGATAATTGGGTTATGACCGGACAGCACCCGGACAACGTTCCAGGCAACGACGCAGGCAAGGACCCGTGGGAGGAGTTCGACGGTCTCCCACCTGCCGGGCCGGACCGTGTCCCGGGGCATCCCGGCGGGGAACCGCTGGGCTTCGGTTTCCGCACCGGAGTCCGAAGCGCCCGGGTTGCCGTCGGATTTGCCGTGTACACCCTGGTCCTCGGAACCATCCTTGCACTGGCAGGATGCATTGTTTTTGTTGCCGAGGAACAATGGCTGCTCGTGGCCCTGATGCTCCTCATCGAGGCGGTCTTCATCTTTGCGTTCACCCGGCTCGTAGCCCAGGCCCGCACGCGCTCACCACGAACCCGGTCTTCACGGCGCCGGTCCCCGGGGAAACCTGCTTGACCTTGACGTTGCGTCAACCCCTACGCTCGAAGCATGGAAGCAACCGGAACCACCCCAGGTGTTGACTGGCCCATCCAGGACGTTGCCAGGATGGCCGGCACAACCAGCCGGACGCTGCGCCACTACGACGACGTCGGGCTGCTGAAGCCCAGCCGGGTTGGCAGTAACGGATACCGCTATTACGACGCCGCAGCGCTCCTGCAGCTCCAGCGGATCCTCCTGCTCCGGGATCTCGGCCTGGGCCTGCCGGCCATTGCCGGGGTGTTCAGCCATGAGACGGATGCCGTCAAAGCGCTCAGCCGCCACCTGGACTGGCTCCGGCAGGAGCAGGAGCGGCTGGCCCGGCAGGTCCTGTCTGTCCGGCAAACAATCGAAACAGTGAAAGGAGGGGGCGAACTGATGGCCGAGAATATGTTTGACGGCTTCGACCACACCCAGTACAAGGACGAGGTGGAGGAGCGCTGGGGCAAGGAGGCCTACGCGAAGGGGGACACCTGGTGGCGTGGAATGGGACCCGCGGAAAAACAGGAATGGAAGTCCAGGGCAGAAAAACTCGCCAGCGACTGGACCGCCGCTTCGGAATCCGGCCTGGCCGCGGACAGCCCGGAGGCGCAGGACCTGGCGCAGCGGCACGTTGAGTGGCTCACCTCCATCCCTGGCACTCCCGCTTCGGAGGCGGGCGGTGACATCAAGGGGTACGTGGTGGGCCTGGGAGAAATGTACGTTGCCGATCCGCGTTTCGCCGCCAACTACGGTGGCGAATCGGGCGCGGGCTTCGTGCGGGACGCTTTGCGTGCCTACGCCGAGAGGAACCTCTAGAAAGGGAAAGAGCGACGGCGGAGGCGGGCGTTGGGAGCCGGGCGGGCAGGTGGCTGCCTGATAAGCCCCGCAGCAGTCAGCCCAGCCGCTTCCGCAAGGCGACCGCGGCGGCGGCGACCACCGCAGCGGCTCCGACGAGCCGCTGCGCCGTCCGCCGTCGGCCGTGCCATCCGCCGCCCGTGGAAGTCTTCCGGATTGCCTGCGACGCCCGGTAAAGGTTTCCGGAGGTCAGGGGGGCGGACTGCCGCCGGGACAGCTGGCGGGTATCCACTTGGCGGGCGGTGGCAGCTTCCACGGCGCCAGGGGCGGCCTTGTGCTGCAGTACCAGGAGGCGCCCGGCCAGCCCTCCCGCGACCGTCTCCCGGCGCGGGTGGTCGACGAGCCTTACCACGGCTTTCGCAACCCGCTGGGGAGTGTAAACGGGAGGCATGGCCATCGGGCGGCGGCCGGTGTAGTTGGCTGCATTCTGGTAGAAAGGCGTGTCGATGGTGGCCGGGAGGACCGTGCACACGTGCACCCCGTCGGCGCCTTCGCGGGCCAGTTCGGAGCGCAGGCTGACGCTGAGGGCTCGCACCGCGGCTTTGGAGATGGAATAAGCGGCGGAGTACGGCAACGGGATTTCCGACACGATGGACGCGACGTTAATCAGGGTGCCGGATCCCTGGGCGCGCAGACGCGGCAGTGCCGCCCGGGCACCGTTCACGTACCCGGAGATGTTGACGTCCAGTACCCGCTGGAAGTCCTTGGGCGGAATCTCGGTCAGCAGGCCGAATGCGCCCACAGCGGCATTGTTGACCCACACGTCCAGGCGCCCGAACTCCTTAACGGCGCGGGCCCCCAGTTCCTCCACCTTCGCCACGTCGGTCATGTCGGTAGGGACGGCAATGGCCTTCCCGCCGCGTTTCCTGCATTCCCGTGCCGCCTCTTCCAGGGATTCAGCTCCCCGCGCAGCCAGGACCAGCCGCGCCCCCCTGGAGGCGAAGCGCAGGGCCGTGGCCCTTCCGATCCCGCTGGATGCGCCGGTGATCACCACAACTGAATTCCTGATGCGCATTTGGCATCCCCTTTTCGTCCGTGGACTGCCCTGGCATAAAACTAAGCAGGCTTAGTGTTTGATGCTACCGAGGCCGGTGCTGCGGGACAACGGCAGTTGGCTAAACGGGTGGGTACCTAGTGGAAAGCGGATTTTCCTGTGACGGCCCTGCCCACGATGAGCGAGTTCATCTCATAGGTCCCCTCGTAGGTGTAGAGGATTTCGGCGTCGCCGAACAGCTTGCCCATCTCGTAGTCGCTGCTGATGCCGTTGCCGCCCAGCAGCGAGCGGCCCATGGCCACCGAGGACCGGGCCAACCGGGTGATGGTGGCCTTGGCCATGGCAGCCTGGACCATCTCCAGCTTTCCCTCCTGCTGGATGCGCGCCAGTTGCGCCATCAACGCCAAGGAGGCGGAGGCGTTCCCCAAAATGTCGGCGAGCTGCTGCTGGACCAGCTGGAAGCCGGCCAGCTCCTTGCCGAACTGCCGCCGGGTTAAGGCATAGGCGCGGGCGACGTCGAAGGCAGCCAGCTGGATTCCCGCACCTTGGCAGCCCACCCAGGCCCGGGAGTCCCGCAACAGCTCGTTCGCCCGGGAGAAACTCGTGGCCCCGGGCAGCAGGTTGCCCGCCGGGATCCGCACGTCCTGCAGCACGATGTCCGCGTTCTGCATGATCCGCAGGCCGATCTTGTTGGAGATCTTGGTGGCCATATAGCCAGGCCTGTCCGTCTCCACGATGAAGCCCTTGATTTCGCCGTCCGCCGCGTCCCTGGCCCAGACCAGCGCGAAATCCGCGATGGTGCCGGCGCCGATCCAGCGCTTGGCACCGTTGAGGACCCACTCGCGGCCATCCAGCCTTGCCGACGTTTCCAGCCCCCCGGCGATATCCGAGCCATGGTCCGGCTCCGTCAGTGCAAAAGCTCCGAGGCGGGCGAAGGATTTCAGTCCGGGCAGCCACCGGTCCTTCTGCTCCTCAGACCCCAGCCCGCTGATCATCCCGAGGATGAGTTCGTTGTGGATCCCGGCGAGCGCCGAGAGGGATACGTCCGCTCGGGCCAATTCCACGTACATCAGGCCCTTGAACAGTGTGGAACTGCCGTCCAGCTGGAGGGCTCCGAGGCCATGCTTTCCCATGTCCGCGAGCAGCCCAAAGGGGAACTCTTCGCGGTTCCAGTACTCGATGGAGGGCTGCCGGACCGAGGACTGGAGGAACCGGCGGATGCCGAAGTATCTGTCCCGTTCGGGCGGCGCCAGGAGGTCAGCGATGTACATCAGGTCGGCATCGGGGAAGGGTGGTGTTCCGTCATCTCCTGCGGGCTGCACGGGCATTGGTCCCCTCGCTCTGCCGGACTGCTTTACCAAACCGTTGGATGTCCTAGTATATTGCACAGGCCTCCGAAGCAAGTGAGGCGCATCACATAGCGAAAGGCTGGCTATGGGCACTCCGCTCTCCCGTGACCCGATCGCCGATGCCCGCCGAAACTGGGAGGACCACGGCTGGGCGGATATGGCCGCTCCCATGGCGGCGATCACCGCCATCATGCGGACCCAGCAGATTCTGCTCGCCAGGATCGAACTCGTGCTGAAGCCCTTCGGGCTGACCTTCGCGCGCTACGAACTGCTCGCCCTGCTGGGCTTCGCCAGGAACGGATCCCTTCCCATGAAGAAAGCGAGCACGCTCCTCCAGGTCCACCCGACATCCGTTACCAACGCGGTTGACCGGCTGCAGGACGCAGGGCTGGTGCGCCGTTTACCGCATCCAACGGACGGCCGCACCACGCTGGTGGAGCTCACCGCAGACGGCCGCACCGTTGCGAAACGTTCGACGGCGGCACTCAACGCCGAAGTTTTCAGCGCCTCGGGCTTCGGGCCGGAGGATATCGATCAGCTGATCCGGATACTCGGTGACTTCCGCCGGAATGCCGGCGACTTCATCGACTCCTGACCGGGCCGGATGCGAGGTCAATGCGATCGCAGGTCAACGCGGAAACAGGGTCAGCGCGGCTCTTTGGCGCGTTTGATCCGCCGGGCAACGAGGAGTACCAGGGTAACGCCCAAAGCGGCGTAGACGGCATAGTTCAGGAAACGGGAGTACTCCTCGATCACCCGGTATTGGGTGCCCAGCAGGTACCCGAGCCCCAGCAGCAGCCCGTTCCACAGCCCGCTGCCGGCAAGCGTGTAGATGGTGAACGTGCCCAGCGGCATGGCTGCAGCTCCGGCCGGAAGGGAAATGAGGCTCCGCACACCGGGAAGTAACCTCCCGAAGAAGATGGACCGCCGTCCATGCCGGCGGAACCAGCCGGCCGCGTGTTCAAAGTCCTCCCGGTCCACCAACGGGAGCTTCGACAACCCGCGGATGGACCGCTCCAGGCCGAGCTTGGCCCCGAGCCAGTACAGGAAGAGGGCCCCCAGCCAGGCGCCCAACGTGCTCGTGAGAAAAACCAGGACCAGGTTCAGGGAGCCTTGCCTGGAAAGGTAACCGGCCAGCGGCAGGATCACTTCGCTGGGGATGGGCGGCACCACGGTTTCGGCCAGGGTGAAGAGCCCCACGCCCCACTCCCCGAGCTGCTCGATGCCCCGGGCAGCGACGCCCACCAACCCGGTCAGGTTATCGGCTGAGCCGCCTGCGTCCGCCGCCGTTCCCCACATACAAGCTCCCCGTCCGATTCCACAGCTGCCCTGACCTGTCTACCTTACGCAGCATTGTGAAGGCTGACTTCGGCTCAGCGGTGCTGAAATCCGGGCTGGCGCTTCTCCATAAAAGCGGCCATGCCTTCCTTTTGGTCCTCTGTGGCGAAGAGCGAATGGAAGAGCCTGCGCTCGAACACCACTCCCTGGGCGAGGCCGGTTTCGAAGGCCGCGTTGACGGCTTCCTTGGCCACCATGGCCACCGGTTTTGACTTGGACGCGATCACTTCTGCAGCTTTGACGGCCTCGTCCACCACGTCCTCAGCGGGAACCACGCGGGATACCAGGCCGCAGCGGTCAGCTTCCTCCGCGCCGATGAACCTGCCGGTGAGGATGAGGTCCATCGCCTTGGCCTTGCCGATGGCACGGGTGAGCCGCTGCGATCCGCCCATGCCGGGCAGCACCCCCAGGTTGATCTCGGGCTGGCCGAACTTGGCGTTGTCCCCAGCGATGATGAGATCGCACATCATGGCCAGTTCACAGCCGCCGCCCAGCGCGAACCCGGAGACTGCGGCAATGGTGGGAATGCGGAGCCGGGTGAAGTCCTCCCAGCCGCGGAACCAGTCCGCAGCGTACATCTCAATATAGCCCTGGCCCGCCATCTCCTTGATATCAGCCCCGGCAGCGAAGGCCTTGCTGGAGCCGGTTATCACCACCGCTCCTACTGCGGGATCGGCATCCATAACACCCACGGCCTTGACGAGCTCTTCCATGGTGGCTTTGTTCAGGGCATTCAGCGCCTGTGGCCGGTTGAGCGTCACCAGCCCCACCCGGCCCCGCCGTTCCACCAGGATGTTCGTGTATTCGGTCATTCGGGGCTCCCGTCGTCCTGAGCTGCGCCGTACGCTGCACTTTTTGATGCCGTGTGTGGAGCGCCGCCGGCTTTGTCACCCAAGATGTTCCGTGATCCGTCCCGGGCATCGGATTTGTCCCGGATGTCCGTGATGATCCCGGAGAAGTCACGGCCGGCGCGCCGCCTTCCGCGGCAAACGTACCGTAGATTTCCGCGGCGAGCGGACCCACCCGGGCTGCCACGCCGGTACTTTGCAGTGCATTCACGGCAAGCTGGAGGTCCTTTGCCATCAAGGCTCCGGCGAAACCGGGCTGGTAATCGCGGTTGGCCGGGCTGGTGGGAACCGGCCCGGGCACGGGGCAGTTGGTGGTCAGTGCCCAGCATTGCCCCGAGGCCGCCGATGCCACATCAAAGAGCGCCTGGTGGCTAAGGCCCAGCTTCTCCCCCAGCACAAAGGCCTCGCTCACGGCAATCATGGAGGCGCCCAGGATCAGGTTGTTGCAGATCTTTGCGGCCTGTCCCGCGCCGTGGCCACCGCAGTGCACCACCCGCTTGCCCATTACCTCCAGCAGCGGACGCACCGCCTCGAAATCCTCCGGGTTTCCGCCCACCATAAACGTCAGCGTCCCGGCCTCGGCACCCACCACACCCCCGGACACCGGCGCGTCCACCGAGCGGTGGCCGGCACCGATGGCCAGCCTGGCTGCTTCACGGGCTTCGTCAACATTGATGGTGGAACAATCCAGGAACATGGTTCCGGGGGCAGCAGCGGCCAGCAGGCCGGGGCCGCCGTCGCTGCCCTGGTAGGCGTCCAGCACGTGCCGCCCACTGGGGAACATCGTCAGGACCACGTCCGCCCCGGAAACCGCTTCGGCGGCGCTGGCAACAGCAGGGACGCCATGCTCCCGTGCAGCGTCAAGGGCCGCGGGCACCACGTCGAAACCTGCCACCGTGTGGCCGGCGGTGACCAGGTTCACCGCCATGGGCCCACCCATGTGGCCCAGGCCCAGGAACGCGATGGTGTGGTTCTCAGGCATGGTCAGTCTCCTTCAATTCGGCTCTTTCAATCCAAGGTCCAGTTCTTTGCTGCCCAGCGGCTCGAAAAAGCGCTCCACCTGATCCGGCAGCACCTCCACGAGAGTGGGCGGGCGCCAGCGGGGTGCACGGTCCTTGTCCACCACCTGCGCGCGGATGCCCTCGCGGAAATCGGGCGCCGCCAGGAAACGCAGTCCCACCCGGTACTCCTGCGCCAGCGCTTCATCCAGCGTCAGGCCCCGGACCCGCCGCAGGGAGGCCAGCGTGACCTTCACGGACGTGGGCGACTTCGCCTCGATGGTGTCGGCGGCATTGGCGGCTTCCCCGCCGCCTTCACCATCGAAGCTCCGGAGGCGCCGGACAATCTCCACGGCGTCATCGGAGGCGTAGCAGCTGTCGATCCACGCCCGCTGCTGCGCAAGTGCTGAGGGCGGCGCCGCCTCGCTGTAGCGCCCGACGGCGGCTTCCGCAGTTTCGCTTTCCAGCGCCACCATGAGTTCCTCGAGCCGCCCGGACGGGACGTAGTGGTCGGCGAGGCCCAGGTGCAGGGCGTCCGCTGCGCTCAGATGTGCTCCGGTTAACGCCGCATGGGTGCCCGCCTCCCCCGGCGAGCGGGACAACAAAAGGGTCCCGCCGACGTCGGGGGCAAAACCAATAGTCGTCTCCGGCATGCCCATCCGCGTCCGCTCAGTAACCACCCGCACCGAGCCGTGCGCGGAGATCCCCACGCCGCCGCCCAGGACCAGCCCATCCATGAAGGCGACATACGGCTTCGGGTAGCGGGAAATGAGCGAATTCAGCCGGTACTCCGCCTGCCAGAAGTCCGCAGTCTTCCCCCCGCCGGCGGGGATGTCCTCGTAGATGGCCACAATGTCACCGCCGGCACACAATCCCCGTTCACCGGCGCCACGCACCAGAACCGTGGCAACGCCGTCGTCGTCCGCCCATGGGGTGAGCTGGTCCAGGAGCACACCCACCATGCCCGCTGTCAACGCGTTCACCGCCCGGGGCCGGTTGAGGGTGGCTACACCCAGCCGCCCGCGGCGTTCAAACAGTACCTCGGCATTGGGGTCCCCACCGGTTTCCGTGCTGTCCGTCATCAACTTCCTTCCGGCATCACGAAGCTGGCCCCGTGCCGTATCCCTGAGGGCCACCTGGTGGTGACCGTCTTCGTCTTGGTGTAAAAACGGAAGGCATCGGCGCCGTGCTGGTTCAGGTCGCCGAATCCTGACGCTTTCCAGCCCCCGAACGTGTAGTAGGCCAGGGGCACCGGGATGGGCACATTAATGCCCACCATGCCTACGTCCACCCTGGTGGCGAAATCCCGCGCGGCGTCTCCGTCGCGGGTGAAGATGGCCACCCCGTTTCCGTACTCGTTCCCGCTGCAGAGCCGGAGGGCTTCATCGTAATCAGTAGCCCGCACCACACTGAGGACGGGACCGAAGATCTCCTGCCGGTAGATGGCCATCTCCGGTGTCACATGGTCGAAGAGGGTGGGGCCAACCCAGAAGCCATTGTCGTAGCCTTCCACGGTGAGGCCGCGGCCGTCGGCCAGCAGGGTTGCGCCCTCGTCCACTCCCGCCTGGACGCAGCCCACGATCCGTTCCCTGGCGGCAGCCGTGACGACCGGGCCAAAGTCCGCATGCTGGTCCAGGCTGTGGCCCACCTTGAGCGACTTAACCCGTTCCTGGAGCCTGGCCACCAGCCGGTCAGCTGTTTCCTGTCCCACCGGGACGGCCACGGAAACGGCCATGCAGCGCTCCCCCGCGGAGCCGTACCCGGCGCCGATCAAGGCGTCCGCCGCCTGGTCCAGGTCTGCGTCCGGCATCACCACCATGTGGTTCTTGGCACCGCCGAAGCACTGCGCCCGCTTTCCGTGGGCAGCGGCGGTGGCGTAGATGTACCGTGCAATCGGGGTGGAACCCACAAATCCGATGGCCTGGACCCGGGGATCTTCAAGCAGCGCGTCCACGGCTTCCTTGTCCCCGTTGACCACATTGAATACTCCGTCCGGGACGCCCGCCTCGGAGTACAGCTCGGCCAGGCGCAGGGGCACGGAAGGATCCCGTTCCGAGGGCTTCAGGATGAACGCGTTGCCCGCAGCCAGCGCCGGGCCGGACTTCCACAGCGGAATCATGGCGGGAAAGTTGAACGGCGTAATCCCGGCCACCACGCCCAGGGGCTGCCGCAGCGAGTGGATGTCTATCCCGGATCCGGCTTCGGTGGAAAATTCGCCCTTGAGCAGGTGTGGCGCGCCGGCTGCGAACTCCACCACTTCCAGTCCCCGCTGGATGTCCCCCTTGGAGTCGGCGAGGGTCTTGCCGTGTTCGGAAGAGAGCAGCCGCGCAAGCCCCTCCAGGTCCTGGTTAGCCAGGTCCACGAACCGGAGCAGGATCCTCGCCCGGCGCTGCGGGTTCATGGCCGCCCATTCCTCCTGTGCCTTCGCGCCGGCGGCAACCGCGTTGTGCACCTCGTCCCTGCCGGCCAGCGGCACGCGCGCCTGCACTGTCCCGGTGCAGGGATCAAAGACGTCGCCGAAACGGCCGGACAAGCCTGCGGCGTGTTGGCCGCCGACGTAGTGGGAAAGCTCGCGCACCATGAGCAGACGCTCCTTCGCATGTGACCCAGGTCATTTCTGGTTGCGAATATACTCGGACCTCCAACTAAACTCCACCGGCCCGGTATGCCCGCACAGGCCCTGGCGCCCCTGCCGGAGCATGCTTTACCTGCGGCCGCACCGCCAAGGTAAGTTAGGAACTGTGAAGATTGCTACCTGGAATGTGAATTCGCTCCGTGCCCGTGCCGACCGCGTGGAAGCCTGGCTTCAGCGCAGTGACTGCGACGTGCTGGCCATCCAGGAAACCAAGTGCAAAGACGAGAACTTTCCCTGGGAGCTCTTCGAACGGATGGGCTACGAGGTGGCCCACTTCGGAGTCAACCAGTGGAACGGCGTGGCCATCGCTTCGCGGGTGGGGCTCGAAGACGTGGAGCGGACCTTCCTGGATCAGCCCTCATTCGGCAAGGCGGGCACGGATCCCGTGCAGGAGGCACGTGCCATGGCCGCTACCTGCGGCGGCGTCCGGATCTGGAGCCTCTACGTCCCCAACGGCCGCTCCCTGGACGATGAGCACATGCCGTACAAGCTCAAGTGGCTGGAAAGCCTGAAAACGCATGCCCAGGAACTGGTAGCCCGGAATCCGGAAGCCCAGGTGGCGCTGATGGGCGACTGGAACATCGCCCCCTTCGACGACGACGTATGGGACATCGATCTTTTCGTCAACAACCGCTACACCCACGTCAGTCCGCCGGAGCGGGCAGCATTCCACGCCTTCGAGTCGGCAGGATACACCGACGTGGTCCGGCCCTACACTCCCGGCCCCGGCGTCTACACCTACTGGGACTACACCCAGCTGCGCTTTCCGAAGAAGGAAGGCATGCGGATCGACTTCGTGCTGGCCTCCCCGGCCCTGGCCGCGCGCGTCACCGGCGCCTCGATCGACCGCGAGGAGCGCAAGGGCAAAGGCGCCTCGGACCATGCCCCCGTGCTGGTGGAACTGGCCGGCTGATGACAGAATCCTGGACCCATTCAAGGAGACCGTGATGACGGGAAACCTCTACCGGGGCCAGGCCGGCCTGCCATTCTCGTCAACCCTGCGCGTCTACGAACCGCTGGATGCCTTTCCGGAGGAGCAGCGCGCCGCGATCCAGGCCGCCGGGGCGCGCTCTGCCTCGCGTGCCGCCGTCGAAAACGCCGAACTGCTGGCCTCGCTGGGACGCATCACCCGCTCCGGCGGTGACCCCTTCCCCACGGGACGCACCGATCTGGTACGCGTCACCACTGCCCCGGCCGCACCCGCGGCAGGAAAGTCCGACGACGACGCTGACGCCGACCCCGTGCTGCTGTACTGTCCCAGCCAGCTGGTATTGCGCGCGGGCCTGGCGGCCAACGCCCTGATGGAGGGAATCCACGGCCCCCTGGCGGAGCTGCTCATTCCCGAAGAGCAGCGGGACAAGCACCAGGAACGGATCGATCAGGTAAAGGCCCGCGACGGGTCCATCCGCGTGCACACCCGGGCGTCCACCTGGGGCATCCCCTTCAGCTGGTTTTCGCTGTTCATGGAAGCAGACCACAAGGACGTGGTGGAGGCTGCCGGCCGGATCCTCACCGTCCGCGTGTGGGCACCCATCACCGAAGCCCTGGAGCGGGCCCGGTACGCGGTGGCCAACCTTGCACTCGCGGCACCGGACCTGGACATGCTCGATGACCTCGCCCAGCTCACGGAGTGGCTGGAAACGTTCCACGTGGAGTCGATGGTGGAACTGGATTATGGGGCGGTGGCGGACAAAGTGTACCCGGACGATTCGCCCATGGACATTAGGCTTGGCATTGAATGCCTGGCTGAGGGCGACATGACAGGCGCTGCCGCGGCCTACCGCCGTCTGGCGTCACGCTGGATCCCCATCCGGCAACTGGCCCGCGCGTCCTGACGGCTGGCGTCCTGAAGATGCTGGAAACTGAACCCAGGCACTAGGACCGGGGCGGCGCCGTCGTCCTTCGGACAATCAGTTCATGGGGCGCGACAGCGGACTGGACCGATCCCGTCTCCCCGTCCAGTTCGTCAAGGAGCATCTTGGTGGCCAGCTCGGCCTGCTCGTCCGGCCGCTGGCCCACCGTGGTCAGGCCCATGGCGTCGGCGAAATCGTGGTTGTCGATGCCCACCACTGAGAGTTCCTGCGGCACCCGGACGCCGAGCCGCAAGGCTTCAAAGATGACACCCATGGCCATCTCGTCCGAAGCGCAGAAGATGGCTGTTGGCTTGTCCCCCGGCTTGGCCCACAGCCGGCGGAAGGCCTCCTGCCCGCTGCGGACCGTGAAATCCCCCCACTCATCCCATTCGGGGCGGGTGGGGAGGCCCGCGGCGGTCATCACGTCCTTGAAAGCCAGGATCCGGACGCGGGGAACATCGAAGTTCAAGTCTGTTTCGTCGTCGCCGTGCAGCAGGGCGATGTTGCGGTGGCCCAGGTCGATCAGGTGCCGGACCGCGGTGGACGCGGCGGCGTAATCATCGATGCCGATGTAGGCGCACTCTTCCACGTGGCCGCCCACCACCACCAGCGGGATGTCGATTTTCTGGAGGTGGTCGAGTTCATCATGGGACAGCGCCATACACAGGACCAGCAGGGCATCGATCTGCTTGTAGACCATGGTCTTGCTGAACAGCCGCTCCCGGTTGCTGCCATGGCCACCGAGGTTGAACAGCGAAAGGTTGTAGTTCCGGGCGTGGAGTTCCCGGTCCGCGCCTTCGATGGCTTTGGAGAAGAACCACCGGCTCACGAACGGGGCGAGCACCCCGATAGTCCTGGTTCTTCCCGTGGCCAGGCCGGAGGCGGAGCTGGACGCTACATAGCCCAGGTTCCCGGCTACCTCGAGGATTTTTTCGCGGGTGGCCGGTGAGACGCGGGGCAGGCCCCGGACTGCCCGGGAAACAGTGGCGGTGGAAACTCCCGCCGCCGCCGCCACATCTTCGATGCTGACACCGCTGTGGCCGCCCCGTTGGGACCTTTCACTTGTGCGAGCCACGGTGCCCCCTCAATACTTCCTGCAGGCCTCCGCCATGCTTTGTGCGATGCCCCCACGCCATAGTATTTTGGGCGCCTGGGAATATCGCAGTGTTACCTTTGGGGCCGGACGGCCGACGGCGGAAGATCAGCCGTGTGCGCTACCTCCGGTCCGGCAGCTTCCGGCGCAGCCGCACCATCCCGTAGATCGCGAGGAGGACGGCCAGCAGGCCCAGTGCCCAGCCCAGGGCCGGCTGTGCCGTTACTTCCATCCAGACCGTGACGACGAGCAGGACCAGCGCCCAGAAAGCCAGGAAGCCGATGATGATGTCGAAGTCCTGCCCGGACCTCATCCGCCGGCGGTCGCTTCCCGCCCCCGTGGACCGGGGGCGGGAAGGGCCGTTTGTCACTTGACCGCACCTGCCGTCAGGCCGGCGACGATCTTGCGCTGGAAGACCAGCACCAGGATCACCAAGGGAATGGTGACGATGGTACCGGCGGCCATGATGGCCGTGTACGGGATCTGGTTGGGCTGGGCGCCGGCGAAACTGGCGATGGCAACCGTGACGGGCTTCGTAGCCTCACTGGACAGCTGGCTGGCGATCAGGAACTCGTTCCAGGAGGAGATGAACGCCAGGATCGCCGTCGTGAAGATCGCCGGAGCCGCCAGGGGCATGATCACCTTCCGGAACGCCTGGCCCTGTGTACAGCCGTCAACACGGGCCGACTCCTCAAGTTCCCACGGCATTTCGCGGAAGAAGGAGGTCAGGGTGTAGACGGTGAGTGGCAGGACGAAGGAGATGTTCGGAATGATCAGGGCCTGGTAGGTACCCATCCAGCCGATGTTGGTGAAGAGCTGGAACAGCGGGGTGATCAGGGCAACGCCGGGGAACATGGAAGCACCCAGGATGAAGCCCAGCACCAGGTACTTGAACCGGAAGTTCAAGCGTGCCAGTGCGTAGGCGGCGAAGACGCCGATCACCAGCGAGATCACTGTGACGGTCACACCGATAAAGACGCTGTTGAGCAGCGCTTGACCGAATTTGTTGCCGAACGAGGTATCGAAGGCAGTGATGAAGTTGTCCAGTGTCACGTGCGTTGGCCAAGGCGTTGTGTCGTACGTGAACCCCACCTCGCGGAAGGCCGTAACCACCATCCAATAGGCTGGCGCCAGGCACCAGATCAGGATGACGGCGGCGCTGATGTAGGTCCGCGCCTGGGCCCACTTTTCCCTGTTCTGGGCAGCCTGCCGTCCTTTGTCCTGGCGTGCCCGCAGGGCTGAATCTGCTGTTGCGGTGGTCATTTCTTCCCCTTACCGGTGGCTCCGCTTTGCTCCACAACGTTCGCCCCAAGGAACCGGACAAAGATGAACGCGACCAGGAAGATGATGATGAACGTGATGGTGGACAAGGCAGCCGCAGCGTTGAACCCTTGCCTGATCTGGTTGATCACCAGGATGGACAGGGTGGTGGTGTTGTTGGCACCGCCCGTGAGGATGTACGGCAGGTCGAACATACGCAGCGCATCCAGGGTACGGAACAGGATGGCCACCATCAGAGCCGGCTTGACCAGCGGAAGGGTGATCATCCGGAACCGCTGCCAGGCAGTGGCTCCGTCCACCTTGGCCGCCTCATAGACTTCGGCGGGAATCATTTGCAGGCCGGCCAGAATCAGGAGGGCCATAAACGGGGTGGTCTTCCAGGTGTCAGCGATGATGACTGCCCACTTGGCCGGCCATTCGCTGCCGGTCCAGAGGATGCTGACGTTGAACAGCTTGTTAATGATTCCGTTGAAGTCGAACATAAAGAGCCACAGCTGTGCGGTGACGGCCGTGGGGATAGCCCAAGGGACGAGGACAGCCGCGCGGACCAGGCCGCGGCCCTTGAACGTGCGCGCCATGATCATGGCCATCCAGAAACCGAGGACAGTTTCGAAGGCGACCGTAATGACAGTAAAAATGAAGGTGGTGCCGGTAGCCGTCCAGAATTGGCCGGCCAAGGTACCCGGCGGACAGGCTACTGTGCCGCCGCCCTGGGCTGCACACTGCTGCGCCAGCCAGTTCACATAGTTCTGGATGCCGGCCGGTCCGCCCTCAGTGAAGAGACCTGTGGCCGGATCCAGACCCGCGTCCTTCGTGAAGGACATCACGATGGCACTGATGATCGGGTAAACGATGACTACGCCCAGGGCGATGACGGTGGGGGCAAGGAGCCACGATGCCCAGCGACCCTGGCTCGCGATCCTGTTGTCCTCACCTACGCCTTTGGGTGCCTGGTGGACTGGAGTCCCGCCCGACGCCGGCTTGGTGACCGGCGTCGGGCCTAATTCTGTTGCCATGGCTGAATTACGATCCTGCGCTTGATGACTGGATGGACTTCTGCATGTCAGAGAGTGCCGTCTCTACGGGCTTCTCGCCCTTAAGAGCTGCGTAGGCATTCTCCTGGATTGCCTTCGTGACCGCCGGGTAGAAGGGCGTCACGGGGCGCGGTACCGCGTTCTGGATAGACGTCTGGAGGACACTCAGGTAGGGCAGTTTAGCCACCAGCTCCTTGTCCTCGTATACCGAGGTCAGGATTGGAGCCAACGACGCCTGGTTTGCAAAGAACTTCTGGTTTTCCTCGGTCTCGATGTACTTGATGAAGTCCAGTGCCGTTGCCTTGTTCTTGGAGTAGACACTGATGGCTGCGTTATGCCCACCGAGGGAGGACGCACCGGGGCCGTCCTTGCCCGGCAGGGGCGCCATTGCGAACTTGTCCTTTACAGCAGACGATCCCTCAGTCGTGATCAGGCTGTAGATGTAAGGCCAGTTGCGGTGGAAGAGCAGATTGCCGGACTGGAAGGCGCGGCGGCTCTCCTCTTCCTGGTAGGTGATGGCCTCCTGCGGAATGTTGCCGTCGGCGTACGCCTTAACCAGGTTCTCCAGGCCAGCCTTTGCCTCAGGCGTGTTCAGGCTCGGCTTGCCTTGGTCATCCAAAACGGATCCACCAGCCGAGTTGATCGCCTCAGAGGCGTTAACCGTCAGGCCCTCGTACTGCTTGTATTGCCCGGAGTAGCACCCGATGTTGTTGGCCTTGGCAATCGAGCACATGCTCATCATTTCGTCCCAGGTCTTGGGTGGCGTTGGGACGAGGTCCTTGCGGTAGTAGAGGATGCCGCCGTCGGAATCCTTGGGTCCTGCGTACAGGGTGCCCTTGTAGGTGGAAGCCTCAACCGGAGCCTTAAGCATTTTCGAGGTGTCGATCGCCATCTTGTCCTTGAGCGGCTGCAGCCAACCCTTGGCAGCGAACTCAGCAGTCCAAATGACGTCTACGCTGACCACGTCATAGTCGGACTGCTTAGCCTGGAAGTGCTGGACCAGGTCGTCGTGCTGCTGGTCCGCTTTGTCTGTCTGTTCCTTGAACGTGACCTTTTCATCAGGATGCGCTGCATTCCACTTCTCGATGAACGGACGGACCACGTTGTTGTTGTCCTTGCCCTGTACATACGTAATGGGACCCCGGCCGTCCAGGTTGGCTTCGGCATCACTGCCACCGCCACCTCCGGTGGTGCCGCCGCCTCCGCCGCCACAGGCAGACAAGGTCAGGGCCAGGATGCCGGCGGTAGCAGCCGGAAGTAGGAATCTACGGGTTTTCATTAGCTTGAAGCTCCTCGCTGAGTGACAAGTAAGTCGACAGTGCGCTTGCTGGGTGAGGTTGATGTGGTGACGCTCACACTAGTAAGGTTGCTGCGGGTAATGCAAGCGTTTACATCAAAAAGTTATCTGAGAGGAACCAAATGTCCAACCCGGACGTTCCTGCCGGCCGGCCAACCGGCACGCAATGGTGGACGGACGCCGTCGTCTACCAGATTTATCCCCGGTCCTTCGCGGACGGCAACGGCGATGGCATGGGCGATCTTCGCGGCGTCAAGCAACGCTTACCTTATCTTCAGCAGCTCGGCGTGGACGCCGTCTGGCTCTCACCCTTCTACAAATCGCCTCAGGCGGATGCGGGATATGACGTTGCCGACTACCGCCAGGTTGACCCCCTGTTCGGCTCGTTGGCCGACTTCGATGCGATGTTGCAGGAAGCTCACCAGCGGGGCTTGAAGGTCATTGTGGACCTGGTTCCCAACCACACTTCGGACGAGCACGCGTGGTTCCAGGAAGCGTTGGCAGCATCCCCGGGCTCACCGGAACGGGACCGCTACATCTTCCGGCCGGGCAAGGATGGCGTGCCCGGCTCCGGAGACGGCAACCGGGCGCCCAACAACTGGAAATCGATCTTCGGCGGACCTGCCTGGAGCCGGACCACCGGGCAGGACGGGTCTCCGGGTGAGTGGTACCTCCACCTTTTCGACACCAAGCAGCCGGACCTGAACTGGGACAACCCGGAGGTGCGGGACGAGATGCGCTCGGTGCTCCGCTTCTGGCTGGACCGCGGCGCGGACGGCTTCCGGGTGGACGTTGCCCACGGCCTGGTCAAAGAGGCCGGCCTTCCCGACTGGGACGGCGTGGCCGCCATGGTTGAAGGCACGCCGGAAGTCAGGAGGGAGCCAACCCCTCCCGGTGACGCCCCTGGCGCCCATACCGATGCAGAGGAACCGCACCGCGCCGTCTCTCCCGTATATCCGCCCTCGCCGTTTTTCGACCAGGACGGCGTCCATGACATCTACCGGGACTGGCACCAAGTACTGGCGGAGTACGGCGGGGACCGCATGATGGTTGCCGAGGCGTGGGTGGAGCCCGCTGAACGGCTGGCCCGCTACACCCGGCCTGACGAGATGCAGCAGGCGTTCAACTTCGATTTCCTGCTGGCGGGCTGGGATGCCGAGCGCGTGGCCGAGGCCATTGACGCGTCCCTGGCGGCAGCCGCTTCGGTGGGTGCCCCCTGCACTTGGGTGCTGAGCAACCACGACACCGTCCGCCACACCACCAGGTTCGGGCTCAAAGATCCCACCACCTTTCCGAAGGGCATCGCCGCGGACGATGAGCAGCCCGACCCGGCTTTGGGGCTGGCCCGCGCCCGTGCCGCCACATTGATATCGCTGGCCTTGCCTGGCTCCGCTTACCTCTATCAGGGCGAGGAGCTGGGGCTTCCCGAGCACACCACGCTGCCGGCCGAAGCGCGGCAGGATCCCACGTTCCACAGGACCAACGGCGCCGAGATCGGGCGCGACGGGTGCCGGGTCCCGCTGCCGTGGGCACAGGACGCACCTGGTTATGGGTTTGCGATAAGCGGAGGTGCGGCAGCAGCTCCCTGGCTTCCCCAGCCGGACAGCTTCGGCCCCCTCGCTGCCGACCAGCAGGAAGGCGTGGAGGGTTCAACCCTGGAGCTCTACCGGGCTGCCCTCCCATTCCGGTCCGCCCGGCAACTCGGCAGGGGCTCCCTGGCGTGGGCTGAGGTCCATGCCCCCGAGAGCGGACTGCTCGCCTTCCACAACGGAGAGGTCCTGGTCCTGGGCAATCTCGGTTTCGCCTCCGCCCCGGTTCCGGAGGGGTATTCCGTGGTTCTTTCGAGCGGTCCTGGACCCGCCTCAGACTGGAGCGGGATGGACGAGATCCCGGTGGACTGTACCGTCTACCTCACCAAGGACTAAGTCCACGACTGGTCAGCGGACGCGCTCAGCCCTGCTGAAGCGCGTCCGCGCACCGGCTCCGATATGGATCAGCACTGGGATCCTTTTGCCTACCACGGCTTCGAGCGCGGCCACCAGGGCGTACACCTCGTCTGCCAGCAGGTGCGGCGCCACCCCTTGTCGCGGCAGCAGGCGAACCTTCAAGGCGGGGGAGCCTTTGACGTTATAGGTGGTCACGGTGGCCCCTGCCAGGTCCGGTCGGTTTGCCAGGGCGTGCTTCAGGGCTTGCTCCGCAACTCCCCCGCCGATCCGCACATCGCCGGGGACTTCGCCGGGGTCGTATTCCATGGCCAGGAGGTTGGCCCGGCCTTTTCCTTGCTGGGCTGCCCAGGCCACCATAAGCCCGATCAGCACCAGCAGGGCCAGTGCCACCAGGATCCACAGCCAGCTTTCGGGCCGTCCTGGAAACCTTGTGGCGTTGAAGGCCTGGTTGACTCCAGCCCAGGCCCCGGCGGACCAGGAATGCCACCAGGAAGCGACGGCCGGGACGGAGGCCAGCAGCATCAGCAGGACGCCCACGGCCAGCAGTTTGAGGCCCAGGATGGTGATCAGGATCCGGTTGAGCAGGGTCGGGGTGCTGTTCATGCGCCAATAACCCCGGACGGCGCCACATTGACGCGCACCTCAGGAGAGGGGTCCAGCGCCATGGCAGCGAGTTCGCTTTCGACGGCGGCGAGCACGGAATCCCGTTCCACTGGCACCCCGGACGTGGGCCGGACATTGACCACCACCTGGCGCTGCGAGACAACCACCATGACCTGTTCGGGCGTGACATTCGCGGCAAGCCGGGCCCGCCGTGCCAGCGAGGAAGCGATGACTTCGTCGTCCACCACCACGGCAGGGCCGCCCGGATCCGGGCCGCCGGCCAGGAGATGCCGGGCCCGCCGTCCCGGCAGGATCCCGTTGAGGAAAAATACGAGGCCAAACATCGCCAGCACCGCACCGAGGGCGCCCAGAAGCAACGGCGGGATCCCCGCGGGCAGCGCGACAAGGCGCTCAGCAGCCACCTGCGGCTCGATCAGCCATGCCGGTTGACCGATGGCGTGCACGCCCGCCTCGAGGAGCCCGTAGGCAGCGAGAACCATGACCAAGACCGCCGCGGCAATGGCCGGCGCTGCACGCGTTGAATGGGTTTCGCGGCGCAGGACCCGGCCCATGTCCGGCGATTGGTCCTCCTGGTGCCGGCTCATCGCACCCGTCCCCCTTCGGTGATCCTTGCTCCGCTGATCCTGATGTCCACCCGGCTCAAATGCGCCCCGCTGAGCTCTGCCACTGTTGCCAGGATGCCCGCTTTTGCCCTGACCGTGCGGTCCCGGATGGAGCCGCCGGCGGCATCCACCCGCGAGGCATCGATGGCCACGGCAGTCAAGGGCGGGATGCTGATAGGTGTGACAAGGGACAGCGCCAGCAGGCCGTCGTCGTCCGCCCAGTCAGCCCGCACGTCCTCCGCCTCCACCCCCAGGAACTGGGCGGCAGCGGCTTTCGCAAGGCTGGTCAACGCCTGGGTACTGATGCGGTTATGGCCGCTGAGCTCCCCCGCCCGGACCAGTGGGGCGGTGGAGCTCATGAGGACGAGCGCCGGCCGGTGATGGCGTCCAGGACGCCGCGGAGGTCCAGTTTTCCTTCCGCGGCGCGGCCCAGGAATGCCCCGATGGCCATAAAGAGCAGGGATATCAGGAAGCCCCACAAACCAAATTGGAGGGACATAAACGCGACGAAGGCGCCCATGGCAGTGCCGGCGACGGTGAGGTTCACAGCAGCGCCTCCCTCTCGGCCGGGCCGGAAACTGCAGGTTTTACAGGGGGCGGCACATAGACGTCCGTGACTTCGACGTTGACCTCGATCACCTGCAGCCCCACCAGTTCCTCGACTGCCCGGTAGACTGCGGTCCGGACTGCATTGGCCAGGGAATGCAGCGGCGTTCCGTAGCTCGCCACCAGGCTGATGTCCACGGCCACCTGCGTTTCGCCCACTTCGGCATGGACACCGGCGGCATGGTCTGAACTTCCGACGGCGTCGCGGATGGCTCCCAGCGCACGCGATGGTCCGGAACCCAACGAGTACACCCCGGGGACGGCACGCGCGGCGATTCCCGCCACCTTGGCCACTGCGGTTTCGGAGATTACGGTGCGGCCAAGACCTGGCACAGGAACCGGTACCGGAGCCGGCACAGCGTGGCTGCCCTGGCCGGGTTGTGGGTTCTGGTATTCCATCAGGCACTCCCCCTTCTGTTGATCCCAACCCTATCCCCTGGCTGTGACTTAACGGCAGGAGGCAGGAACGCCCGCACCGCGGAACGTTCCTGCCTGTAGTGCTACTGGCTCCGTCAATTTTTCCTGGGGGACTGTTCGCCCGCAATTTTCGGGACCGGCCAAATGTGTTCGACCGCGCTCCGATTCGGGATGTCTCCGATGGATGCCGTCCGAAAGACACCCTTTTCGGGACAATTCCACCGCGCACGCCACGGTGTTTTGTCCGGAAGAGGGTGTATGGCCAGTCCAGCGTGGGGCCGGTGCCGGCTGGGAGCTGCGGCAGGAGGTGGGCGTTCGACGCGACCCGACGAGCGGCTCGGTCCCAAGCTTTTTCGCGGATCAGAATCTTCAAGGCAAGGATTTGCGAACAAGCTTCAGAAGACAGCCGAATGACCCCTACCTCGGGTTAGCCTGAACCCCGACTGGGGGTTAGCGGCCCGGGTTAAAGAAGAAAAGCACCAGTTCCGAAGAACTGATGCTTCCCAGTGGTGGCTCCGACCGGCGTCGATCCGGTGACCTTTCGATTTTCAGTCGAACGCTCTACCAACTGAGCTACAGAGCCTAGGTGACTTGTCACCATGAGTGCCGGAATTTCTTCCAGCAATCAGAGCGACCCTGACGGGACTTGAACCCGCGACCTCCGCCGTGACAGGGCGGCGCGCTAACCAACTGCGCTACAGGGCCTTGCGTTTCTTGCTTTCACAGTATCTCTACCGCTTTTTTCAAGGCTTCCAGCCTACCAGACTTTTTTAGCCTGCCTGACCAGTTCCTTGCGTACCCCCAACGGGATTCGAACCCGTGCCGCCGCCGTGAAAGGGCGGTGTCCTAGGCCGCTAGACGATGGGGGCCAGAACCCGTTCGGAACAAAATAAAAGGCGTAAAGCTTGGCTTTGCGTCTTTGTCCTTTGCGTTTCTCCGAACTGGACTCTAAAACTATAGGGCTTAGTTCGGAATATCCAAAATCGGCCAAAAACACCGTGTCTGAACCCGAAACACAGGTGAAGATGGACTGATGGATGCCGTTGCAGCACTCAATGAGATTGCCTTCTGGCTGGAGCGCGGGCGCGCTGCCACCTTCAAGGTCCAGGCCTTCCGGAAAGCCGCGGCGGTGATCGCCCCGCTGCCGCCGGAGGAAGTGGCGGCCCGGGTCCGGAACGGCCGGCTGAAATCCATGAAGGGCATCGGCGACCGGACCTACCAGGTCATCCGGGACGCAGTGGAGGGCCAGGTCCCGGACTACCTCGCCGACCTCCGCGAGAAAGGCGCCCAGCCCCTGGCGTCCGGCGGCTCCGCTATCCGGGAGGCGCTGCGTGGCGATCTGCACAGCCACAGTGAATGGTCCGACGGCGGATCCCCCATTGAGCTGATGGTGGCGGCCGCCGGGGTGCTCGGGAGGGAGTATGTCGCGCTGACGGACCACTCCCCCAACCTCACCATCGCCAACGGGCTCTCGGCAGAGCGCCTCCTCCAGCAACTGGATGTGGTTGACGCGATCAATGCGGGAGACCACCCGGGCATGGACGGACAGCCTGACCACAAAGTACAACTGCTGAGCGGCATCGAGGTGGACATCCTCGAGTCCGGTGAGCTGGACCAGGTTCCGGAACTGCTGGACCGCCTGGACATCGTGGTGGCAAGCGTCCATTCCAAGCTTCGTGCCGATTCAAAGACCATGACCCGGCGCATGCTTGGCGGTATCCAGGATCCCCACACGAATGTGCTGGGCCACTGCACCGGCCGCCTGGTGGAGGGATCGCGAGGGACGCGTCCGCCGTCGGACTTCGATGCCAAAGAGGTGTTCGCCGCGTGCGCCGAACACAATGTGGCCGTCGAGATCAACTCCCGGCCGGAGCGCCAGGACCCGCCGGATGCGCTGATCCAGCTGGCGCTGGAAGCAGGGTGCCTGTTCTCGATCGATAGTGACGCCCACGCGCCCGGCCAGCTGGACTTCCTGCAGTACGGCGCCGAACGCGCGGAACGGAACGGTGTCCCGGCCGAACGCATCATCACCACCTGGCCAGTGGAACGGCTGCTGCAGTGGGCGGGATCTCCTTTGCCGCAACTTCCGTGAATCTTTGGCAGGAACTTGGCTAGACATGGCCGATTTCCGCCAGCCTGGTGTCCCTGCCCCCAGCTACATTGGCAGCATGGCATCAACCACCCGCGTCAGCTCAAGCGTTCCTCCGCCTCTTCCATCCCGCACCAGGGCCCTTGGAGTGGCGGCCATGGTCACGACGGTGGTGCTGTGGGCGTCGGCCTTCGTGGGCATCCGGGCCATCGGCCCCCACTTCTCCCCCGGTTCCCTGACACTCGGCAGGCTGGCGGTTGCCGCCGTCGCACTGTCCCTGCTGGTCCTGCCCCAGCTGCTGAAGAGCCGGCTCCTCCCTAAAGGCCGCGAATGGTCGCCCATCCTCGCCTATGGCGCGATGTGGTTCGGCGGGTACAACGTGGCGCTGAACGCTGCGGAGCACGTGCTGGACGCCGGAACCAGCGCCCTGCTCATCAACGTGAACCCGATCCTGGTGGCCGTCATGGCAGGGATCTTCCTCAAGGAAGGCTTCCCCCGCTGGCTCATCATCGGAAGCCTGGTTGCCTTCGCCGGCGTGGCGCTGATCGCCTGGGGTTCCGGCCAGCCGTCCCGGTCGGGGGAAAGTCCGACGGCGGATGTTGCGGGTGTGCTGCTCTGCCTCTTGGCCGCCGTGCTCGCCGCAGTCAGCGTCATCATCCAGAAGCCTGTGCTGCGCAAGTTTCCCGCCGCTCAGGCCACCTGGTTCGGGATCCTGGTGGGCGCCTTATGCTGCCTGCCGTTCACAGGCCAACTGGTGGCCGAGGTGCAGGCCGCACCGCCTGGGGCGACGATGGGACTGGTCTATCTCGGAGTCTTTCCCACGGCGATTGCCTTCACCACCTGGGCGTACGCGCTCTCGCTGATCGATGCCGGCAAGCTCGCAGCCACCACCTACCTGGTGCCCGGCACCACCATCCTGATCTCCTGGCTCCTGCTGGGCGAGATCCCCACCGCGCTCGGAATGGTCGGCGGCCTCGTTTGCCTGGTTGGCGTGGGCCTGACCCGGCGCAGGTCCCGGCCGAGGACCCGTCACGATGTTGCAGGACAGCCTGCAAGACCAGCGGCGGAGCAGGCTGCTGGGCCAACTGCAGGACCAACGGCGAGGCAAGCCCCAGGACCAGTTCCGGGACGCGAGGCCAAGCGGAGCACTTCCCGCTAAAGTCGGAGTATGCCAGCCAGCCTGCCGCCGGGCCTGCCCACTATTCCCGAAGGCCCCAGCGAGCCCCTGCATGCCACCGGGCCCGTCCACTTCGCCCCGTCCCAGGCGTTCAGGATGTCCGCGGATGAGTTTGAGACTGCTGTCCAGGACGCGCTGGATAGCATCCCCGAAAAGCTGGCCCAGGCCATGGACAACGTGGCGGTGTTCATTGACGACGACTATGCGCCTCGGCCCGGGGAGGACCCGGACACGGTCCTGCTGGGACTCTATGAGGGGGTGCCGCTGACGGAACGGGACTCGTGGTGGGACGCCGGCTCGCTGCCGGACCGCATCACCATATTCCGTGAACCCATCCTGGAAATCTGCGGGTCGCGCGAGGACGTTATCCACGAGGTGGCGGTCACTGTGGTCCACGAAATTGCCCACCACTTCGGGATAGACGATGAGCGGCTGCACGAGCTCGGCTGGGGCTAGCCTTGTAGGCATGGGACACAACCACAGCCACACCCCTGGGGTTACCGCAACGGGCCGGCACCGCAACAGGCTGGTGGCCGTCCTGGCCATTACACTGGCCGTGGTCCTGGTCCAGGTGGCGGGTGCCGCCCTCTCGGGATCGCTGTCCCTGCTCGCTGATGCGGGGCACATGCTCTCGGATGCGGCCGGGGTGACCATTGCGCTGTTGGCCGCCTGGATTGCCGGCCAACCGGCAAGCGACCAGCGGACCTACGGGTACCAGCGCGCCGAAGTGCTCGCCGCGCTGGCCAACGCCTTGATCCTGATTGTGATCTCAGTGGTTATCTTTAGCGAAGCGATCCGCCGGATCGGGGCGGCGCCCGAGGTCCAGACGGACATCATGCTGTACGCCGCCATTCTGGGTGCCGCCGCGAACCTGGTGTCACTGCTGATCCTCCGGGGCGGGCACAAAGAGAGCCTCAATGTCCGCGGCGCCTACCTTGAAGTGCTGGGCGACTTGCTCGGCTCCTTCGCCGTTATTGCCGCTGCCGTGGTCATCATGGTCACCGGGTTCCAGGCCGCGGATACGATTGCCTCGGTGCTGATCGCCCTGCTGATACTTCCCCGAGCCTGGAGCCTGCTGCGTGATGTTGTGGATGTACTGCTGGAAGCCAGCCCCAAGGGCGTGGAAGTGCAGATGATCCGGGAACACATCCTGTCCGTCGAGGGCGTCTCGGACGTGCACGATATCCACATCTGGACCATCACGTCCGGCGTCCCGGTCTTTTCAGCACATGTGGTGGTGGAGGACGGCGTGCTGACCGCACGGGGCGCGGACCAGTTGCTGGACAAACTGGTCACCTGCCTGGGCTCCCACTTTGATACCGACCACTGCACCTTCCAGCTGGAACCGGCCACCCACTCCGAACACGAAGCGCACCAGCACGCCTGACCGGGCCGTTCCTATCATTCCCGGATTCCTTGGATCCGGGCAGGATTGAAGCCTTTCAGCAAGCGCCTTTTCCAGATCCAGGGGCACCCATCTTGTGACACGCCGCTCGGCATCCAACTCCGACAGTGTCTTGTGGTTACTGTTACTGAGGTGACTTTTGTTGCCAAAGTGCAGCAGCGTCGCGTAGCCTCGGACTGCTGGGGAGCAGGCCAGGGGCATCGCCCTGCCGCGGTCAGGACCTCCCGGCCCTACCGTTTCGAGGTTTCCGCCGATGGTTTTGACTGGATCCAGGCGCAAGGCTGCCGTGCTGGCTGCCGCCGTCGTTCTGAGTGCAGCGCTGGCAACTCCGGCAGGTGCTGATGCCGCACCGCTCGCACCGCACATTGCCGTTCCTGCCGCTCCCGAAGTACCTTCACCGGAGGACATCGCCGCAGCGAAAGCCAGCGAGGCAGCCACAGCGGACCAGGTGGCTAAAATCGAGCGGATTTTGGACGCCGCCGCAAGCGCCCAGCAGACGGCATTCGCTGCAGCAATGCAAGCCAACAACGCCTACAGCGAGGCATTGGTGGAGCTGGAGCAGCGTTCATCAGCCGTGGCAGTTGCGTCGGCGAAGGCTGCAACTGCCCGGGAGCAGCAGGACAAAACCCGGAAACAGGTGGGACAGCTTGCCAGCGACCTCTACCGCAACGGCGGGCTGAACCCCTCCCTGGGCACCTTCGTAAGCGGCGACGGTGAAACCCTGCAGCAGGCCGCCACCCTCCAGGCGATTTCTGCCAGCCGGAGCCGCACCTTTGAGGCCGCCGATGCCGCCGCCCAGGTATCAACGTCGCTGACCGCAGCTGCGAAGGACGCCACCAGGGCGGCCGACGACGCGGCACGCACGGCCGAAGCCCGCAAGACCCGGGCGGAGGAGGCCAAGGCTGCCCAGGCCAAAGCCGTGGCGGACGCCAAGGCTCAGCGCAGCCTCCTGGTGGACCAGTTGGCCGAGCTCCGGAACACCACGGTGGCACTCGAATCCGCGCGCGTGGATGCGCTGGACCGGCAACGCGAGGAAGCCCCGCCGGCGGCAGCCTTCGCAGCCGCAGCCGAGCAGGCTACCCGGGAACAGGCAGCTGCCCCGGGTGATCTTCCTGCCGCTCCAGCGCCGGCCGCTGCGGCTCCCCCACAGGCCCCAGCTGCACCCCTTCCGGCGCCGGCCCCCGCTGGACCCGCGCCGGCACCGGCATCCGCCCCCGCACCTGCTCCTGCACCCGCCCCCGCTCCTGCTCCTGCTCCTGCACCTGCGCCCGCCCCCGCGCCGGCACCTGCTCCTGCACCTGCACCTGCGGCGCCAGCCCCCGCGCCGGCACCGGCGCCCCCTCCGGCGCCGGCTCCGACGCCTGCTCCTGCCCCCTCGAGCGGGAGCGGGACCTATGAGGCCGCCATCTCGGTGGCCCTCAGCAAGGTGGGCGCTCCTTACTACTACCAATACGGAGGTGCCGGGCCCTACGGATTCGACTGTTCCGGGCTGGTACAGACAGCTTTCGCAGCGGCGGGAAAGTACCTTCCGCGCACCGCCGCCCAGCAGTACGCTGCCGCTCCGGTCCACGTTCCCATCTCACAGGCACGGCGGGGTGACCTGCTGGTGTGGGGATCGCCGTCGAACTTCTACCACGTTGCCATTTACCTCGGCAACGGCCAGGTGGTGCAGGCGCTCAACCCGCAGGAGGGTATCGGAGTGACCCCGCTAAGCGCCATGGCAGGCATGGAGCTCTATTCATACGCTGCCCGCTACTGACCCTGCCTGCCATAGCACCCTCTCCCCAATGAGGCTCTGCCTGCAATCGGGTGAACATCAGCTCAAGATGTCCTTGGTGACAAACCGTCCGTAGGCGAGCGCACCGAAGACGGCAACATAGCCCGCCTGGAGCCAGGCGTTGTCCACAAAGGAGTCCCAGAGCACGGGCTGGCGGAGCAGGTCACCAAAGCCCAGCCAGTAGTGGCTGAAGAGCCACGGATGCAGCCACTCCAGCTGCGGCAACTGGTCAAGGACCTGGGACACCACGGAAACCACCACAGTGGCAGCCATGGCCCCCACGGGGACCACCGTGAGCGTGGACAGGAACAGCCCCACCGCGGAAAGTCCGGCCAGGGAAACAGCCAGGTACGCGGCGATCAGCAGGATGCGCAGCGCAGCCTCCGGAGGCTCGATCAGGTCCCCGGACAGCAGCGTCACCGGGCCGACCGGGAAAAGTGCCGCCCCGATTGCGGCACCGACCAGTCCAACCGTGAAAGGCGCGGCCAGGCAGAATGCCAGCGCTGCCGCGTACTTCACCAGGAGCAGCCGTACCCGGCCCGTCGGGGCAACCAGCAGGTATCTGAGCGTTCCGAGGTTGGCTTCACCAGCGATGGTGTCCCCTGCCACCACGCCCACCGTGAGCGGCAGGAACAAGGGAACGGACACCAGCATGGCGGTAAAGGCGACGAACAGGCCGTTCTGGGTGATGCGGTCCAGGAATGCCGGCCCGCGCCCGGCCGGAACCGCCGACGAGATCCTTACGGCCACGGCAATCAGCACCGGGATGGCGGCGAGCGCCAGCAGCAGCGCCCAGGTGCGGCGGCGCACCATCAGCAGCCGGAGTTCCGAGCGCAGGAGGGAAAGGCCCGCTCCGCGCTGCCGTGCGGACATCGCCGGCGCGCGGGTTAGTCGGGTGCTCTGTGAATGTGCGCTACTGGGCAACGTCGAACCCCTCCCCCGTCAAGGCAACGAACCTGTCCTCAAGGCTTTCCCGTTCCACGGCGAATCCCCTGACCCGGACATCGGCCTGCACGAGGCCCGCCACAATTTCCTCAGGGGCGATGCTTCGATGGGCCGTGCTTCCAGGGGCCGTGTTTCCAGGGGGCGTGTTTCCAGGGGCTGTGTTTCCAATATCCAGTGCCGCCGTGACCATCTGGCCGTCCGACTGCGCTGCTGCTTCCTCCGGCACCAGCCCCAGCCGGGCGAGTATTGCCATCGCTGCCACGGCGTCAGGCGTCAGGAGGCGGATGCGGGTACTTCCGCTCCGACGCAGCTCCTCCAGCGGCCCCTGGGCCACCAGCCGGCCCGCACTCATCACGGCCGCATGGGTGCAGATCTGTTCCACTTCGGCCAGCAGATGGCTGGACACAAAAACGGTGGTTCCGTCTGCCGCGAGGGACCGGACCAGGTTCCGGACTTCCCGGGTGCCTTGCGGGTCCAGTCCGTTGGTGGGCTCGTCGAGGACCAGCAGTTCGCGGGGCGAGAGCAGGGCGTTAGCGATACCCAGCCGCTGCTTCATGCCCAGGGAGTACGCGTGGACCCGTTTGCCTGCGGCGTGCCCGAGCCCCACCCTTTCCAGGGCCTGGTTCACCCGTGACGAACGGGTGGCGGGCGCCGCATGCCGGGTGGCGGCGTCGAGGCGGTGGAGGTTCGCGGTTCCAGAGAGGAACGGATAGAAGGCCGGGCCCTCCACCAGCGCCCCCACATGCGGAAGGACCTCCTGGAACCGGCCCGGCATTTCCATTCCGAGCAGCCTGACAGTTCCTGCGGAGGCCGCGGCCAGGCCCAGCAGCATCCTGATGGTGGTGGTCTTGCCCGAGCCGTTGGGGCCCAGGAAGCCAAAGACGGCTCCTTGGGGCACTGCGAGGTCAAGGCTGTCCACGGCCAGCTGCTGCCCGAACCGCTTGGTCAGCCCCTGCGTCTCGATGGTCAGCCCGTACGTCCAGGATCCGGGGCCCCTCGCGGCCCCGGTCACGGAGCCGCGGATGCGGCTTGCAGCCTCTCCGGCGGAACCATGCCCGCGAAGATCCGGCCGTCGTCGGTGAGCAGGACATTGAACAGTGCGGTGGAAATGAGGCGGCCGCCAGGAACGGCGACAGCGGCCTGGGCCAGCAGCGGACTGCGGGTGAGCAGAGCACTGAGGTTTGAGCCGGCGCCGCTTTCCGCCGGGACTTCCACTACCGTTTCCCAGCCGGAGCCGGACAGGTGGCGCCCGGCCTTGTCCTGGGCGCTCTTTGCCAGGAGGTCCGGAGTTATATACGTTCCCGGGGATTCGGGAGATGCTGAACCGGGAGTGCCAGCGCGGTGGTGGAACTGCAGTTCCTTCACCGTGCTGCCGGTTGGCGGGGTGAAGTTGAATAGGGCCGCGTCCGGCGCTTCCAGTGAAAGGCTGGTGAATCCGGCACTGAAGGCCGGCTCGGCAGCGCCGCGTGCAGTGACCTTCACGGAGAGCGGCATGCCGTTCTCCGCGTCGACGGCAACGGCTACTTTGTCCACCAACGTGCCCTCAGTACGGGGTTCAAGCAGCAGGTTGTAGGCACGGCGGCCGGCGGTTTCAACGTCAGCACCCACAGTCACGGCAGTACTGCTGTCCGCTGCCGCCAGGAACTTCTCCGCCAGCTCCTCCGGCGTGTGCGGAACCCGCATGTCGGTCCGGGGCCCGTCGGCAGAGGGAGTTCCGTTCGCGTCCGGGGCCGGCCTGGCCGGTTCGGTTTGGGAAGGGTCGGTCTGGGACGGGTCCGTCAACGGCAGGTCACGCGCGTGGTCCGGCAGGGTCAGGTGCGCGGTTGAGTTGTCCTTGGACGAGTAGAACCAGACGTCGTTGCCGTGGCGGATGATGTCCCGTTCCGCGAGCCGGTCCACCACTTGGATCCGGGCCTTGGTTATGCCGTCCACAAATACCCGCGCCGTGTGCCCGCCGCTAAGGAACTCCATGAGTGACGCCACGGCGTCGGCTGATGCGGGACCGGACGTGGGGGGTGTTGCCGGCAGCTCCGGCAGCCCCAGCTCCGAGGTCTGTTCGAGGGTGCCTGAAAACGTGTGCGGCTTGTGCGCAGCGAGCAGGGCAATGACTTCTGCCGGGGTTTTGGCGGGCAGGGGATCGCCGGCCCGTGCGGGTATGGTTCCCGCCAGCAGCCCGGCGGCGATCATTGATGGTACGGCCACCGCGGGGACCCAGCGCAACCAAGGGCGGCCCATGACGCGCTTCACGCCGCGGTCCCTGAGCCGGTGGCTGGTCCCGTGGTTTGTCCGGTGGTTGATGGTCTGGTTCATTGCCGGTCGTCTCCGTCCTTGGAGCCCATAGTCCAAGGGTACGCCTCAGGATCGCTCCCTACACCCGCCCGGGCCGTCCCCAAGGTCTACGTGGGCGCCACGGTTCCCGCACCGCCGTCGACCGTTATTTGCTGCCCGGTGGTGAGCCGGATTGTGGCCTCGGGAACTCCCACTACGGCTGGGATGCCATACTCCCTGGCCACCACGGCACCGTGCGAGTTGGGTCCGCCCATCTCCATCACCAGGCCCCCGGCGGTCAGGAACAGCGGGGTCCAGCCGGGGTCGGTGGACGGCGCCACCAGAATCTCCCCGGGTTCAAGATGCGCCCCGACGGGGTCCAGGATGACCCGGGCCGGAGCTGTAACTGACCCGGCTGAGGCCGGGCTGCCGCTCAGCGCACCGTCGGCCGTTCCGGCGCGGGCGGCGTACAGCACTTCGGGCTCGGTGCCATCGGAGAGCAGGACCCTGGGAATGTGCCGCCTGCCCAATTCGCTGGAATATGCGGCGCGCCGCTCCCCCACGAGTTCGCGCAGGTTGCGGTGCTGGCCGGTCCCATCCGCGTTGCTGCGGCCCAGTGCCTGCCGGAGCTCATCAAATTCGAGGAAGAAGACGTCCTCCCCGCTGTCGAGCCGGCCGTCGGCCGCCAGTCCGGCTCCCACAAGGGCCAGTTGCTTCCGTACTTCCGCAAGTCCCAGGACCAGCTGGTACTTGGGCAGTTCCCGCAAGCCGGCGAACAACCTGGTACGTTCCAGGGCCGCGCGAACAAGCAGGCCCCGCAACCTGCCGCGCGTGCGTGCCTCGGCTGCAAGCCGATCCACTGCTGCTTCCGCTTCCGCTGCTGCCCGGCTGAACTGGGCGTCCGGGGCCATGTCCGGATCTGTCAGGCGGAGGTAGTTGGCCAGGACACCGAGGATGTATGTGGGATCATCTGACCACCTCGGCATCCCCACGTCGATCTCGGCCACGGCACGGTGACCATACCGGGCGAGGAACCGGGCCAGGCCTGCGTGCAGTACGGGGGGAAGGCTTCCGCCGCGGAAGTCCGCCGCAAGCCGGGACGGTTCCCGCGTCTTCAGGGCCTCGCGCGCTTCGCGGTCGTCCTTCATGGCCGAAGCCAGGCGCCAGAGCTCGAGGTCCATTTCGGTGGTCACATTCTGCGGCAGGCCGCGGAGAACCTTCTGCAGTTCCTCCCCGCGGCCGGCGCCGCCCAGCAGCTTCCCGGCGGCCCAGAGCGCCGCGAATCCCAGCGCAGGCAGGGGCAGGATTGCCGGAACGATCGTAAAAAGCCGGCTTCCCAGCAGCTGCTCGGCGTGGTCCAGACGTTCCAGGGGACCCGCTCCTGCGTCCAGTTCCAGGTGGCCGGCGAACTGGCGGGTGAAACGGTCAACACGGCGGAGCACCGCCTTGGGCATTAAAAGCCCGCGGAGCACCGTTTCCGGGACCCGTGCATGTACCGCGGCCGGCAGGACATGGCGCAAGAGTCCAAACGGGGTCGTCCGGGTCACCGAAAACCGCGGGTCCTCGAAAACCTGGCGCAGCACCGTGGCGGACCGGGCCTCCATCACATCGAACACGCGCGGCAGGATGCGGCGGCCAGCGGTACTCCGGACCGGTGTAGTGACGTCGACGTAGGCGCGCTGGGCAGCCTCGGCATATGGTGAAGGACCACGGCGGGGATCAGGGACTGCAAACCCTGCGGCCCTGGCCACGGAGGAGCCAATGAGCCGCAGTGACGCCAGCCCCATGGGAGTGAGGGGACGGGTCAGCCCTTGGGCAAGGCTGAAGCACAGGTACACCCTGGTTCCCCCGCCGGCGGCCGAACGGCTTTCGGGGACCGGGTACAGGGTGGTGATGGGCCGGGACTGCGTCAGCCAGAGCGCACCGGTGGTGTCGATGGCCCACTCCGTGTCCTGCGGCGCTCCGAAGTGCCGCTCGGCCTGCAAGCCCAGGGCTGCGAGCTCCAGTGCCTGTCCGTCGCTAAGGCTGGAGGCGTCTGCCCCGCCCTGCACGCTGTGGGTTTCCGTTCCACCGCGCCGGGCCTGGTCCGAATGGCCACGCGCTTATCGCCCAGCTTCCGCTCAAGGACGCGCTTTGTTGCCGTGTCCACTACGAAGTGATCCGGATTGACCGCCCCGGAGACCACGGCTTCACCGAGTCCCGGAGCGGCATCGATGACGGCTTCCCGCCGCCTTCCCGTCAGTGGGTTGGCGGTGAACATCACCCCGGCTGCTGCGGCGTCAACCATCCGTTGAATCACGACGGCGAGGGCTACTTCGGGGGGCGCGATCCCCAGGGCGGCGCGGTAGGCCACTGCCCGGTCTGTCCAGAGGGACGCCCAGCAGTTCCGGACTGCCTCAAGGACGGCATCGGTTCCGATGATATTCAGGTAGGTGTCCTGCTGGCCGGCGAAGCTGGCGAAGGGCAGGTCCTCGGCCGTAGCCGAGGACCGGACCGCCACCGGGGTCTCCTGCCCCAACGCCAAGTAGGCCTGTTCCACGGCCTCGGTGATGTTGGGCGGCACCGGTGCGCCGCGGATTGCTTCACGTGCCCGGCCAGCCATCGCGGCAAGTTCCGTGGCCTGGCTTGCTTTCCCCTGCAGTGCTTTTTGAAGGTCACCGAGCTGCCGGAGGACTCCGTCATGGACCGTGGCGGTGGCCTCCTTGTACGCCTCCGTGGTCAGGCAGAACCCGTCGGGCACGGGCAGCCCCGCTGTTATCAGTTCACCAAGATTGGCTGCCTTGCCGCCCACCAGCGGAAGCATGCTGCGGTCGAGATGGCTGAGGCGGACCACCAGGGCATGGCCGCTTTCCCCGCCCGGTTGGCGGGGCTGCTGCCCCGCCTCTCCTGAATAGTAGGCAGCCATGGCGGCGCTCCGTGTGGCAGGACCGGATCAGGCTGCGCCGAGGATGGGCCCAAAACGTGCCCGGTCGGCCAGCCGGGGATCCTCACGGTCCGGAACCACCATCACAGGGCCCTTCGCATGATGGAGGATGCCATCCGACGTGGAACCCAGGAGCATGCCCGTGAAGCCGCCGCGGCCGCGGGTACCCACCACCACCAGCTCAACATGGCGGCTGGCGTCCACCAGCACATCCACCGGAGAGCCGTCCAGCAGTTCGCATTCCGCCGAAAGGTTGGGGTAGTGGCTCCTCAGCCAGGCCATGCCGGCGTCCAGGGTCACCTGGATGTCGGCGAAGAGCGCCTTCCGGTCCATCGGGGCGGGGACCCAGGCCAATGAGCCGCTGTATTGCGGCACGGCGCACACCACGCGGAGCGAGGCGCGCAGCCGCTGGGCCTGGTCCGCCGCTTCAAGCACTGCAACACGGGCCTGCTCCGAGCCGTCAACGCCCACCACCACCACATTGTCCACGCGCTGGTGCCCGGCCTTGGCCTGCTCGGCCCTGATGCGCCTGTCCTCCGTCGTTTCGCCAAGGCGGTCCGAACACACCAGGGGCACCGTGACTGTAGGGCATTTCGCATGCGCCGGCAGCGCGCTGCTCACAGAACCCAGCAGCCTGCCCACAAAGCCGCCCCTGCCCCTGGTGCCGAAGACCAGGAGTTCCGCCGTCCGGGATATCTCCAGCAACACACCCGATGCATCCCCGTTCTCCACGGAGGCGCTGACGTCGATGTCGTACGCGGAAACCTTCTCCAACGCCTGCTTGACCACGGCTTCCGCGCCCTCGCGGATCACCGAATCGTCCACCGTGGCGTATCCGCCGTCCAGTCCCGAGGCGGCGAAGATGGGCACGGAATAGGCGGTCACTATGTGCAGGGGGCGGCGGCGGCGGCGGGCCTCCCGGGCCGCCCAGACCAAAGCGCACTGGCCATGGTCCGATCCGTCCACGCCAACAACAATCCCGTCGGGAGCGGCAGGAGCGCCACCGCTGTCCCGCGCCGGGTCCGGATGCAACTCTTGTGCGCCCATGGGGCCGCCTCCTTGCGATACTGCCGTATGTTGCGGCTATTCTGCCAGAAACCGGACCTTTCCCCGTGCACCCGTTTCCGCAGCAGCCGCTGCGCAGGAAGGCCCGCTTCCAGTTCTCACTATTCTCCGTCCACCGTTCCATAGCAAGCCTGTTCAGGGCCGGAAAGCGCAGGTTATCCACAGGCCTGCAGCCGTACTGGCCGGAGGCCTTCGACGTCACCGGCCCAGGCCCTGCGGCAGGACCAGTCCCCGCCTTTCGGCGGCACCGTGGAAAGCGTGTTCACCCGCAGGGGAATGTTTCGGGATTGGGCTATCCACCACCTGAATTGTTCTGTAGTCTTCAGGACATTGTTGGTCCGGGACGCCAAGACATTCGAGTAAGTGCTGCCCGGCCATACACTGCGGCCGGACTTTGGGGGTAACGGGACGCGCGCGGGCGACGACGCCTGCACCTGCCGAATCTTCGAAGGAGGGAAACTGTAGTGTCAAGCATGCCTGGGAATGCCGGGACCGAGCAGACCACCACTGTGATCATTGGCACGGGCCTTTCCGGCCTCGCCGTGGCCGCCGAACTGTGCCGCCGCGGGGTTGATTCGATAGTGGTGGACGGACTGGACATCCTGGGTGCGGCCCAGCCGGCCAACACAGCATCCCTCCAGCGCTGCGACGCAGCGGATCCTGCCACCCTCCGTGAACGCAACGAGATACTGCGCCACCTCCGCAACTATGCCGCCAGCCACGCTGTGGATGTCCGGAACACCACCCGCGCTGTCCAATTGACCATGGTGGAGGGCACGGCCGGGGGGACTGCTGTTCCGCAGTGGGAGGTGCATACCCCCACCGGCGTCCTGATTGCCAACCACATTGTCCTGACCCGCTGTGCGCACAGCCAGTTGCGGCGGATGATCAGCGACTTCGGGATCGCGGTGGGCCGCAACCTTGCCGCTGCCATGCGCGCCATCGGCATCTACCTGGTGGGCGTAGGCGAACTGATAACCCCTTCGCCCAAGGAAGTTCTGCGCCAGGCCAAAACGGTGGGCCACGCCATTTCCGCCAAGGTTCACCCGGACGGCGCTCCGTCCCCGTTCACCGGAAGCCTGGCGATCCTGCCCTGCTAGCGCCACTCAGCGCTCGTCGTCGGTGCCCGCCGTGAGCCTGCGGCGGGCACCGATGGCGAGGATGGCAAGCAATCCCACCGCGGCCGCGGCGAAGATGACGATGCTCCACTGGAACGGCTCGCCGGAGCCGGCGGAATCCGGTGCCGCTGTTTGTCCCGGCTGGGCGGTTCCGATGGCGGGAGCGGTGCCGATGGCGGGAGCTGTTGCCCCCGCCGTCGAACTGGCTGCCGGAGCAGCCCCACCGGCAGCCGCAGCGGCCGTGAACCTGAAGGTCCCCTCAATAGGGTGCGAGTCAGAGCTGACCACCCGCCAGGCAACGGTGAATTGCCCGGCCGGCGCGCCGGCCTTGAGCTTCTGGCTGGCCACGTTGTCCACGATCTCCACAGTCCCGTCCGCCCACTCTGCGCCAGAGGCATCCTTGATGGAAAAGGACGAGCCGATCCCCAGCGGGTTGTTGCTGAAGGTCACCGACACGTTCTCCGGCGGAACGGGTACCGAAGCCCCTTCGGCGGGGCTGCTGGATTCGGCGGCGTCGTGCGCGGCTGCGGGACCGGCCAGTCCCAGGACCGCGGCGGCACAAACGAAGGACCCGAGCACAAGGCTCAGTAAACGGCGGCGGATGGATCCCATGCTTGGACTGCTCCCTTGGTGTTGGCTTCCTAACAGACTAGGCGAAATTGGCGGGCATCCGGCCGGAGCCCCCATAGGATTCAGGTATCCCCACAGACTCCCCCGGAGGACTAATGCTTAAGCAAGGCTCTGCCCTGGACCGGTATTTCATGATCACCGAGCGCGGCTCCAACTACTCCCGCGAGATCCGCGGCGGCTTCGCCACCTTCTTCGCAATGAGCTACATCGTGGTCCTGAACCCCCTGATCCTTTCCGGCCCGGACTCCAGCGGCACCACGCTCGGTTTTCCCGCGGTGGCCGCCGTCACCGCCTTCGTGGCCGGAATCCTCACCATCCTGATGGGAGCCTGGGGCAGGCATCCCTTCGCACTGGCCACAGGACTGGGCGTCAATGCCTTCGTGGCCGTCACCGTGGCCACGAACCCCGGGCTGACGTGGCCGGACATGATGGGCCTGGTGGTCCTTTCCGGCGTCACCATGCTGATCCTGGTCCTTACCGGTTTCCGCACCGCCGTTTTCAGGGCGGTACCGGACGGGCTCAAAACGGCGATCGTGGTAGGAATCGGGCTGTTCATCGCCCTGATTGGACTGGTCAACGCCGGATTTGTCCGCCGCATCCCGGACGTGGCCGGCACTACCGTCCCGGTTGGTCTCGGCTTTGAGGGCAAGCTGCTTGGCTGGCCCACGGCGGTATTTGTGTTCGGCCTGATCCTTACCATCGCCCTGGTGGTGCGCAAGGTCAAGGGTGCCATCCTGATTGGCATCATCACCTCCACTGTCATCTCCGTGATCCTGGAATTCACGCTGCATATCGGCCCCAGCGTCCAGCCAGGCAAGCCCTTCAACCCGCAGGGCTGGTCACTGGTGGCGCCTGCCTTCTCAGATTGGGCAGCACCGGACCTTTCCCTGATCGGCAAGGCCAACCCGTTCGGAGCCTTCGGGCACCTTGGCTTCGTAGCCGCCACCCTGCTGGCCTTCGTCATCCTGCTGAGCATCTTTTTCGACGCCATGGGCACCATGGTGGGCCTGGCCAACGAAGCTGGCACGGTGGACGAGCACGGCAACATTCCCGACGTCGACCGGGTCCTCCAGGTGGACGCCCTCGGGGCGATCGTCGGCGGCGGCGCCTCCGTGTCCTCCAACCAGATCTACGTCGAAGCCGGCGCCGGGATTGGCGAAGGCGCCCGCACGGGTATTGCCTCGATCGTCACGGGCCTGCTGTTCCTGGTGGCCATGTTCTTCACCCCGCTGATCAACCTGGTCCCGTTCGAGGCCGTGGCCCCAGCCCTGGTGGTGGTGGGCTTCATGATGGTGTCCCAGGTGGGCAAGATCGACTGGCAGGACTGGGGCATCGCCATCCCGGCCTTCCTCACCTTCACGCTGATGCCGTTCACCTACTCCATCGCCAACGGGCTCGGCGCGGGGTTCATCTCGTACGTCCTGATCCGGACTGTCCAGGGACGGGTCAAGGACATCCACCCGCTGATGTGGGCAGTGGCCGCGGCTTTCCTGCTGTTCTTCGCTATTGGTTCCATCGAGGCGGCCCTGGGCATGTAGGCCCGCTCACACCGGCGTGTTGGGGGCCAGGCCCTCATCTCCGGACACGGCCCGGGCCTTTTTCAGGCGGAGCCTGTCCAGCCGGTTCATCAGCGGCGTGGTGGTGGCGCCATGGATCACGATCGAGAGCGCCACCACCAGCCCCACAAAACCCCACAACCACTCCGCCTGGTCGGCAAACCGGCCCTTGCCCAGCGCATAGGAGAGGTAGTACAGCGAGCCGATTCCGCGGATTCCGAAGAACGAGAGGGCAATTCTTTCCCGCGGGCCGGTCTTGCCGCCCAGCAGTCCCAGCCACCCTGCCAGGGGCCGCACCACCAGCAGGAACGCGAGCGCCACCAGCACCTCGGCCCAGCCGATCCCCGCCAGCAGTCCCCGGCCGATGGCGCCGCCCAGCAGGACCAGGATCACCACGGTGAGGAGGCGTTCCAGCTGCTCCACGTAGGAGTGCAGCACCCGGTGGTAGCCGTGGGTCCGTTCGGCGGTACGGATGGTCACAGCGCAGACAAACACTGCGATGAACCCGTAACCCTCGATCATTTCGGTGACGCCGTAGGCCAGGAAGGTGGCGGCGAGCGCCACAAAGCCCTCGGAGTGGTTGGACAGCCGCAGGCTTTCGGCCCGGGCAGAGAAGAAGAGCCTGGCCAGGACCTTCCCGGTCAGGAAGCCCAGCAGCAGCCCGACGGCGAGCCGCCACAGCACATCCACGCCGAACCATTCAGGAAACCAGGCGGACGGGGATGATCCGACGATGCTGATGGCGATGGCAAGGTAGACGAACGGGAAGGCCAGTCCATCGTTGAGTCCGGCCTCGGAGGTGAGGCCGAAACGGACCTCGTCCTCCTTGTTGGTGCCGCCGTCGTCGTCCGCGGGCTCGCCCACCTGGACCTCGGAGGCAAGAACCGGGTCCGTGGGCGCCAGGCTGGACGCCACCAGCAGGGCGGCACCCAGGCCCAGGCCCAGGAACCACAACCCCAACAGGGTCAGGCCAATGATGCACAGCGGCATCGCGATTCCCAGCAGCCGCCAGGTGGTGGACCAGAGCCGGCGCCCCACCGGCCGGTCCAGGGCCAGCCCCGCGCCCATCAGGGATATGATCACGCAGACTTCCGAGAGGTGCAGGACAAAGTCGCTGTGGACCAGCGGGTCCGGATCCGGAAGCGTGGGAATCAGGGCGAACGCCGCCATGCCCGCCCCGAGGAACACCATGGGCATGGAGAACGGCACATCGCGCAGCAATTTGGGGAGCACCGCGGCGATGAACACGGCAAGTCCGGCAGCGGCAAACAGGATGCTGGGGGCTTCAAACACGATACTGTTCTCCGGCCTGGGTCGGTTGCGCCCTGCTGGCGCGGCAAGTTGGCACTGGATCCCGAAAGGGGTTGTTCCACCCTAACCCCTCCCGTTTCCCCGGGCAGGTTCTTGAATTCCAGACACCACGGGGGCGGCGTTGCTGGTTTTCGCCCCAGGCATGCGGTGAGCTTGATCCATGCCTGCCTTCCTGCCTGCCGTCGACGTCCCGCCCCAGCCCTGGACCGGCCGCTTCGATGGCGACGGCGCGGAGCACCTCCGCTGGTGGCAGGCAGTGGAAGCGTACGACGCCGGAGGGGCAGCTGACCCGGAAACGAAACCTGCCGCGCTGCTGGGCTTTTGCAGCGACGAGGGGGTGCGCCGGAACAAGGGCCGCACGGGCGCGGCTGCCGCACCGGCTGCGCTGCGCGCCGCCCTGGGACCGCTGGCATTCCACCTGGACCGCGCCATAACAGACGCCGGTGATGTGGTGGTTACCGGCACCGGCCTGGAGGCAGGCCAGGAACGCGCCGGCCGGGCAGTATCGGCAATGCTCGACGCCGGGTGGCTCACCGTGGTGCTGGGCGGCGGCCACGAAACCGCTTATGCCAGCTATTCCGGCGTGGCCGGATCCGCCGCTGTGCAGGCCGGCCTGCGGCTGGGCGTGCTGAACCTCGACGCCCACTTCGACCTGCGCGACGAGCCCGTACCCAGTTCCGGGACGCCGTTCCTCCAGATGGCCCGCGCGGAAGCGGCCGCCGGACGCGACTTCCGCTACGCCGTCGTCGGAATCTCCGAACCCAACAACACCCGCGCCCTGTTCCACACAGCGCAGGAGCTGGGCGTGCGGTACCTGCTGGATGAGGACTGCGGCGAGGAGCGGGTGCAGGAGTTCGTGGCCGGGTTCCTTGCGGACATCGACGTCCTCTACCTGACGATCGACCTGGATGTGCTGCCTGCAGCGGTGGCGCCGGGCGTCAGCGCACCTGCGGCGTACGGCGTGCCGCTTCCGGCCATCAGTGCCGTGTGCCGGCAGGTGGCCCGGTCCGGGAAGCTGCTGCACCTTGACGTCGCGGAACTGAACCCCGCATTCGATATTGATGGCAGGACAGCGAAGGTTGCCGCACGGCTGATCAATACGCTGCTGCGCTGAGCCTGCTCCCTCCCTTAGGGGCCGCCGGGATGAGTGGCAGGCTTACTGACCCTTCAAAACGTAGCGCCGTTCCGGACGCCCCACCCCGTATTTGAGCCGCACCGCCAGCGTTCCTTCGTCGTGCAGGTACTCCAGATAGCGGCGGGCGCTGACCCGGGACGTGCCCAGCCGCTCGGCCACCTCGGCCGCGGACACGTCACCCTCAGCCGCGTTGAGGGCGGCTTCCACCAGCTTCAGCGTCTCGATGCTGCAGCCCTTGGGCAGCGGCCGCTCCGTCCGGTCCAGGCCGAACACCCGGTTGACGTCCGACTGCTCCGCCACATCCTTGGCTGAGTCCAGGCCCTGGTACGCGCTGCGGTAATGCTCCAGGCGCTCCTGCAGGTCCGACTGGGAAAACGGCTTGATCAGGTAATGCACAATCCCGCCCCGCAGTGCCTTCCGCACGGTTTCCACCTCGCGCGCAGCGCTGATCACCAGCACGTCCAGTTCCGGGGCAACATCCCGCAGCTTCTGCATGAGGTCCAGCCCGTTGATGTCCGGAAGGTGGATGTCGAGCAGCACCAGGTCCGGCTGCAGCCGCCCGGTTTCAACCACGGCCTGCGCACCGGTGTGGGCCACTCCCGCCACGGTGAAGCCCGGCGTGCGCTGGATGAAGCCGGCGTGCACCTTGGCCACCATAAAGTCGTCGTCAACGATCAGCACCTTGATCATGGTTTCGTTGCACCTCCTTTGGGCTGCGTTGTACCTCTGGTGAAACGTGCCGTGAAAACTGCTCCGTTGTCATTGGCCACGGTGAGGTCGCCTCCGGATCTCCGGCAGACCACACGGGACAGGGCCAGTCCGAAGCCGCGCCCCTCCGCAGGCTCCGCTTCCTTGGTGGTGAACCCCTGGCGGAAAATCTCCTCCACCGCCTCGTCCGGGACGCCCGGACCGGTATCACGGACGGTGACAGTGACCTGATCAGCCCCGGTGCGCGGATTCCTCACGTCCTCCACGAGCACGCGGACAGCGGCGTCCGGAAGTCCTGCCACGGCGTCGAACGCGTTGTCCACGAGGTTCCCCACTACGGTGGTGAGGTCACGGGACAAAGCATCGCTGACCGGCGGCAGGGCGGATTCGGGATCCAGCTGCAGGGCCACGCCGCGCTCAGTCGCGAGGCTGGATTTGGCAATCAGCAACGCGGCGAGGGCGGGGTCCTGGATCCGGCTGGTGACTTCATCGTTGAGCCTGGTCCGGTCCAGGGTGGCGCCGTTGACGAACTGCACCACGGAATCATATTCGCCGATCTGGATCAGGCCTGAGATCACGTGGAGCTGGTTGGCGAACTCGTGGGCTTGCGCGCGGAGCGTATCCGTGGCGGTGCGGGTGGCGCCCAGCTCACGCTCGAGCGAGGACATCTCGGTCCTGTCGCGCAACGTGGTTACGGAGCCTATTTCACGGCCGCGGGACCGGATGGGCACCCGGTTCAGCACCACCAGCCGCTCCCCCACCAGCACCAGCTGGTCGGGGTCCGGCTGGTTGCGCGTGAGGACTGTCTTAAGTGCCGGGTCCACGCGAAGCGATGCAACTTTCTTGCCGACGCAGTCTGCCGGCAGGCCCAACAGTTCGCGGGCACTGTCATTGGCCACCGTGATGCGCTCGTTCGGGTCGAGTGCCACCACCCCTTCCTTCAGCCCATACAGCATGGCTTCCCGGTTTTCCACGAGGCCGGTAATCTCACTCGGCTCCATGCCGAGGGTCTGGCGTTTGACGCGCCGGGACAGCAACAGGGAACCGGCCACGCCCAGGACACTGGCCACACCCAGATAGGTGAGCAGATTGGGAACTGCATCCCCCAAGCGCTCCAGGGTGGTGGGATAGTTCCGGCTGATGGAGGCGATGCCGATCATCTTTCCGGCGTCATCCAGCACCGGAACGTGCGCGGACAGGACCGCCGCATTGCTTTCCGCCACTACACCGGTCCAGGCGCGGCCCTCCATGACCCGGCTCGACCCAATGTCCAGCTTCTCGCCCAGCAACCCGGGGTCTGAGGAGGCCACCACGGTACGGTCCTGCTTCGCCAACGCCACTTGGGAGGATCCGGACAACGTCCGCACGGCCTCCGCCACGGCGGGCAGTGCCGCCCCGTTGCGGGGCTCGGCGGTTGGCAGCAGCTCACGGACCGCCGGGTTGTTGCCCAGTGCCTCGGCAGCAGAGAGCGCGCGCCGGCCCTCGACCCGCTCGAACGTGGCGGCGGACTGCGCGAGGGAGATGGCCACCACGGCCACCAGGACCGCCAACACAATCAGCAACTGCAGCACGAGGTATTGCCCCGCGAGGGACATCCCTCTTCGTCGAGTCACTGTGGTTGGTCCTTTGGGTGGTTCAGCACGTATCTCCGGCCAGGCGCGGGCATTTTCGGCCGCGCCGCGGAGGTAGGGGAACTATACCGCAGCCAGCGCCGGAGCCAGGGCCTGCAGGCTTTTCAACCCCGGGGCGAACAGCGGCGGTTGGGTCTGCGAAACGTGAACGCAATGAACTTAACTTTCTCTGCGTACACAAGAGTGACCGGCATCACGGCGCAACCTAGCATCGAATCACCAAGTCAGTCTTGCTGATCATTTTTCATGAGAGAAGGAACACCATGCGCCAGATCCGCGCATTGCGTATTGCCGCCGTCGCTGCCGGCATCGCCCTGATGGCCACCGGCTGCGGTGCCACCGGAAAGAGCTCCACCGGTTCGGAAAGCTCCGGCGCTGCCGCCGGACCCATCACCGGGCTGCAGATCATGGTCCCCAACACCCCGGGCGGCGGCTATGACACTACCGCCCGCGCAGCAGCGAAGGTCCTCGATGACGAGAAGATCTCCAGCAACACCGAGGTCTTCAATCTCGCCGGCGCCGGCGGCACCGTTGGCCTGGCCCGCGTGGTCAATGAAAAGGGCAACGGGGACCTCGCCATGCTGATGGGCCTCGGCGTGGTGGGAGCGAGCTACACCAACAAGTCCGAGTCGAAGCTCACCGAAACCACTCCGCTGGCCCGGCTCATCGAGGAACCCGGCGCCATCATGGTCGGCAAGGACTCCCCTTACAAGACCATCGATGACCTGGTGACGGCCTGGAAGGCCAGCCCCGGTTCCATCTCCGTGGGCGGCGGCTCCTCCCCCGGCGGCCCTGACCACCTGCTCCCAATGCAGCTGGCGGGCGCAGTAGGAATTGACGCGACGAAGGTCAACTACGTCGCCTACGACGGCGGCGGCGACCTGCTCCCCGCAATCCTCGGCAACAAGCTCGGCTTTGCCGCCTCCGGCGCAGGCGAGTTCCTGCAGCAGATCAAGTCCGGCGAAGTGCGGGTCCTGGCGACCAGCGGTGACAAGCGCCTTGAGGGCGTGGACGCCCCCACGCTGAAGGAATCCAACATTGATCTGGTATTCACCAACTGGCGCGGCATGGTGGCCCCTCCCGGCATCAGCGACGCGGACAAGGCATCCCTGATCGCCGCCCTTGAGAAGATGCACGGAACCGAGGGCTGGAAGGAAACACTGAAGACGCGCGGCTGGACTGACGCCTTCATCACCGGCGACGAGTTCAAGTCCTTCCTCGCCGACCAGGACAAGCGGGTGGCGGACGTGCTCACCAAGCTTGGGTTGGCGTGAGCTCCCTGACCTCAGGCCTTAAAGGCCGCGCCGAGCTGGGGGTTGCCCTCCTGCTCGGCGCGGCCGGCGTCCTGGTCTTCGTGGACGCCAACCGCCTGGTAACCCCGTACTCCCAATCCGATCCGGTCGGGCCTAAAACGGTTCCCTACGTCGTTGCCGGCCTGCTGCTGGTAACCGCCGTCCTGTTGGCCATCAACGTCATGCGCGGCGGCCAGGGCGAGGCTGAAGGCGGCGAAGACGTGGACCTCACCCATCCGGCAGACTGGAAGACCGTCCTGCCCCTTGCCGGCGCGTTTATCCTCAATATCCTGCTCATCGACTGGGCGGGCTGGGTTATTTCCGGCACCGTCCTGTTCTGGGGCTGCGTCCTTGCCCTTGGGAGCAGGCACTACATCCGTGACGGGCTGATCTCCGTGGCTATGTCCCTGCTGACCTTCTACGGCTTCTACCTTGGCCTCGGCATTGCACTGCCCGCCGGACTCCTGGAAGGAATCCTCTGATGGACGTCTGGTCCTCACTGATGGACGGGTTCGCCACCGCCCTCACCCCCATGAATTTCCTCTACGCCGTGATCGGTGTACTCCTGGGCACCGCCGTCGGCGTCCTTCCGGGCCTGGGCCCGGCCATGACGGTAGCCCTGCTGCTGCCGGTCACCTATGCCCTCGAACCCACCAGCGCTTTCATCATGTTCGCCGGAATCTACTACGGCGGCATGTACGGCGGCTCCACCACCTCCATCCTGCTGAATACACCGGGCGAATCGTCGTCGGTGGTGACGGCGATCGAGGGCAACAAAATGGCCAAGGCCGGCCGGGCGGCACAGGCGCTTGCGACGGCGGCCATCGGCTCGTTCGTTGCCGGCACCATCGGCACCGCCCTGCTGGCAGTCTGCGCACCGATCGTGGTCCAGTTCGCCGTCAGCCTGGGCGCCCCCAGCTACTTCGCCATCATGGTCCTGGCCCTGCTGGCCGTCACCGCCGTCCTGGGTTCGTCCCGGCTCCGCGGGTTCGCCTCGCTGGCGCTCGGCCTCGCCATCGGCCTGGTGGGCATCGACTCCGTCACCGGCCAGCGCCGCCTGACCTTCGGCCAGCCGCTCCTGGCGGACGGCCTGGACATCGTAGTGGTGGCCGTTGCCATCTTCGCCGTCGGCGAAGCCCTCTGGGTTGCCGCGCACCTGCGCCGCACTCCCCTGCACGCCATTCCCGTGGGCCAGCCCTGGATGGGCAAGAAGGACTGGGCACGCTCATGGAAACCGTGGCTCCGCGGAACGTTGTTCGGGTTCCCCTTCGGCGCCCTGCCGGCAGGTGGCGCGGAGATTCCCACGTTCCTGTCCTACGTCACAGAAAAGCGCCTCAGCAAGCACCCGGAAGAATTCGGCAAGGGCGCGATTGAGGGTGTCGCCGGTCCGGAAGCAGCCAACAACGCCGCAGCCGCCGGCACGCTGACCCCGATGCTGGCCCTCGGCCTGCCCACCAACGCCACCGCCGCGGTGATGCTGGCGGCTTTCACCTCCTACGGCATCCAGCCCGGTCCGCAGCTCTTCTCCAGCCAGGGACCGCTGGTCTGGGCACTGATCGCCAGCCTCTTCATCGGCAACTTCCTGCTCCTGATCATCAACCTGCCGCTGGCACCCCTGTGGGCCAAGCTCCTTCAGCTCCCCCGCCCGTACCTGTACGCAGGCATCCTGTTCTTCGCCACGCTGGGCGCCTACTCGGTGAACCTGCAGGCGTTTGACCTGGTGATCCTGCTGGTCCTCGGCGCACTCGGGTTCATGATGCGCCGGTTCGGGCTGCCCGTGCTGCCGCTGATCCTCGGTGTCATCCTCGGCCCGCGCATCGAAGGCCAGCTCCGGAAGACGCTGCAGCTCAGTGCCGGCGACCCGGCAGGGCTGCTCAGCGAGCCGATCGCCGTCGTTATTTACATCATCGTGGGACTCATCCTGCTGTGGCCGCTGCTTTTCAAGCTGGTCCGGCGGAACCGCCCGGCGCGCAGCCCGCTGATTCCCGCAAATTCCGGTGCTCCCGAACCGACGGATGTTGGCTGACCAGTCCCGGACACCGCCTCCTGGACAGACCCCTTGGCACCGATCCCAAGCAATAGACCTACAGAAAAGAGAACAACCATGACCATCGTGGTGGGATACGTCCCGACTCCCGAGGGTGAAGCAGCCCTGACGCAGGCCATTGCCGAAGCCAGGAAGAGCAACTCCACGCTGTTGGTCATCAACTCGTCCAAAGGCGACGCGCTGGTGGACAACCGCTATGCCCAGGAGCCGGACATCCAGAGCATCGAGGACCGGCTGGCCACGCAGGGCATCGACCACGTCATCAAGCAGCCCGTCCGTGGCCACGATGCCGCCGCCGAGGTCCTGGATGCCGCGGAGGAGAACAACGCTGAACTGATTGTGATCGGGCTGCGGCGCCGGACTCCCGTGGGCAAGCTCATCATGGGCAGCGTGTCCCAGCGGATCCTGCTTGAGGCGGACTGCCCGGTCCTGGCAGTGAAGGCCGGTTAGCTGGACTGAAGCTGTGCCTGCGGCGCCTGCTCGGCACGCGCTGCTCCTGATGCGCGGTACAGTTCCTGGCGCTGGCGCCCCAGGCCTTCAACTTCAACCTCGACGACGTCTCCCGGCTGCAGGTACGGGAAGCGGCCGCTGAGCGCAACACCCTCTGGAGTCCCGGTGATGATGACATCACCGGGCTCCAGGCGCATGTACTGGCTGCAGTGGTGCACCAGGGTGGCGGCGTCGAAGATGAGCCCGGAGGTGGACGAGTCCTGCCGCGGCTCGCCGTTCACCCAGCTGCGCAGGGCCAGGTTGCCGCCGTCGATCTCCTCTGCCGGAACAAGCCACGGGCCCAGGGGGCTCGAGCCGGGCAGGGACTTGCCCTTGGTCCATTGGCCGGCCGCGCCGGGAATCTGGTATTCACGCTCGGAGAAGTCGTTGGCGGTGACGTAGCCGGCGATGCAGTCCTTGGCCTCTTCAACGGACTGAAGGTACGTTGCCTCTGTACCGATCACAACGCCCAGTTCCACCTCCCAGTCGTATTTCATGGAGTGCGGCGGAACGGGAGCGAGGTCATAAGGCCCCGTCACGGTGTTCGACGGTTTGAGGAACACCACAGGAATCTCCGGCGGCGCGGAGCCTGACTCGGCCGCGTGCGCGGCGTAGTTCATGCCAATCCCCACCACGGCTCCGGGCCGGGCCACCGGAGCACCGATGCGCAGGCCGGCTGCTCCCTCGAGGACAGGCAGGGCGCCGGCGTCGAGGGCGGCCCGCACCTTCGCAAGCCCTCGGCCGGCGAGGAAAGCGCCGTCAACGTCCCCTGTCAGGGGCAGCAGGCTGAAGTACTCTTCGTTTCCGTTAGCGGATGAAGCCAGAACGGCGGGCTGTTCCTTGCCGATATCCCCGAGGCGCATGATCTTCATACAGGATTCCTTCTCTCTGAAGTCCGGTTAACGATGGCTTAGCACTATGGTGTCGGAGGCGGGCGGGCGTTCGCCAGTGCGCCGATTGTGACTGCCGGCTGCAGCCACGGTTTCGGGCCGTTGACGGACCGCTAAGGCGGGCTACATAGGACAGTCATCTGACATTTAGAGGACCTACCGGTAGACTGGGTTGGCCCTGGGGGACGAAACACAGAAAGTTCAGTACATGCCTACAGCCACTATGGAACGCCTTCCGGCCTCCTCCGACTCTGCGGAAGAGCTGCCGGACCGGACCATCGACCTGGAGTTTTCCACTGCAGGCGAAGTGCACGCCGGTCTGGAAGAGGCAGTCGCCGGGCTCATCGAGACCGCCGCCAAGGACGCCTCATGCGGCATCCTCGTCACCCGGCTCCGTCCGGGACGCTACACGGTAGCCCTGGATGAATCAGTGCCGTTCGGCGAGACCTACGAGGCCATCGCCGCCTGACAGTTTGCGATGGTCGCCTCTCCACGCATCAACAAAAGTTCCCCGCCCTGCATCGCAGGACGGGGACTTTTGTTTGCCGTGCCAAAAACTGTCAGCCGCGTCGCACCTGCACGCCGTCGGACTTCAAAAAGAGCTGTTTCTCAGTCGGACCAGCCGGCACAAGCCACAGAACGTTGCCGCTCTGGGACACTTCCTCCACCTCCCCGGTGGCTACAACGTGCGCCTGCTTGATGATCTCCACGCGTTCCCCGGCCCGGAGAATCCTCCAGTCAGAAACAGCGGCGGAATGGGCATTGCGCCTCGATAAGACTGCCCCACGTGCTTTCATGTGAACTTCTACCCCTTTGTATATGTTCTTCCGCCACAGCTTCTTTGATGTGACTTTTACTACACCTTCAGTTCTACTACACTCCCCGCCCGCCTGATGACCGTGTCGGCGGAAATTTCACCAGGCGGACGGTTAGCGCTTTCTTTCCGAAGATTCTTCTTCTTTAGGCCAGTGCACCGACGGCCGATTCGGCGGCGCGGCGCACTCCACCTGCCGCGACGAACTGGTCCGCCGCTTCCAGTTCCGGCGAGAGGAACCGGTCCGTCCCCGGCCCGTCCACCACGGCGCGGAGGGCAGCGACGACGGCCGTCCCTGCCGGACCCGGTGTCAGCACTCCGCCGGAGAGCTGCGTGCGGATGTCCAAGGCCCGGGCAGAGGTCACCAGCTCGACGGCCAGTACGCGGCGCAGGTTCTCCACAGCCTTGCGCAGCTTGCGTGCCGCGTGCCAGCCCATGGAGACGTGGTCTTCCTGCATAGCCGAACTGGGGATGGAGTCAACGGACGCGGGAACCGCCAGCCGTTTGTTGTCGGACACCAGCCCTGCCTGCGTGTACTGGGCGATCATCAGGCCGGAATCCACTCCCGGGTCAGCCGCGAGGAACGCGGGAAGGCCATGGGAGCGGGCCGGGTCCAGCATCCGGTCCGTCCGCCGCTCGGCGATCGAGCTGAGGTCCGCGACGGCGATGGCCAGGAAATCCAGGACGTACGCCACCGGGGCACCATGGAAGTTGCCGTTCGAGCTCACCCTCCCGTCCGGCAGGACCACCGGGTTGTCGATGGCCGCGGCCAGCTCGCGGGACGCTACCAAGGCAGCGTGATCCACGGTATCGCGGACCGCACCGGCCACCTGCGGGGCACAACGGAGCGAGTAGGCGTCCTGCACCCGCGAGTCCCCCACTTTGTGCGACGCCACAATCGGCGAATCAGACAGCACGCGCAGCATGTTGTCGGCACTTGCCGCCTGCCCCGGGTGGGGACGCAGCGCGGCGTGCAGCCCGGGCAGGAACACCTGGTCGGTGCCCAACAGGGCCTCGACGCTGAGCGCGGCGGTGATGTCCGCCGTCGTGAGCAGCTGGCGAAGGTCGGCGATGGCCATGAGGAGCATGCCCAGCATTCCCTCGGTCCCGTTGACCAGTGCCAGGCCCTCCTTTTCGGCGAGCGTGACGGGCTCGATGCCGTGTTCGGCGAGGAGTTCGGCGACGGTGCGCTGGCCGGGGGCGCCAACCAATTCGCCGTCGGGGCCTTCCGCCTGGCCTTCACCCATCAGGACGAGTGCACAGTGGGACAGCGGCGCGAGGTCCCCGGAGCAGCCCAGGGAACCGAACTCGCGGACCACGGGCGTGATGCCGGCGTTGAGGACGTCCACCATGGTCTGCAGGACCACGGGGCGGACGCCGGTGCGGCCGGAGGCGAGGGTCTTGGCGCGCAGGAACATGATGCATCGCACCACTTCGCGTTCCACCGCCGGGCCCATCCCGGCGGCGTGGCTTCGGATCAGGCTCTTCTGGAGCTGGGTGCGAAGTTCATTGGGGATGTGGCGGTTGGCCAGGGCGCCGAAGCCGGTGGAGATACCGTAGGCCGGCACGTCGCTGGAGGCGAGGTCGTCAATGTGCGCACGGACCTTGGCCACCGTTTCGAGCGCTTCGTCCGAGAGTGCCACCTTGGCGTTGTGGCGGGCGACGGCGACGACATCCTCGGGCGTCACGCCGCTGGAGCCGAGGGTGACGGTCAGCGGTTCGTGGGTAATGGTTGTCATTGTTACTCGCTTTCTGGGGCCACGCGCGCAGGGTTCCCTGGCCGAGCTTGCGAGGTTAGGGGGCGTGTGGGGATGGGGATGCGGACGCCGCGTTCTTTGGCGACCTCGAGGGCGCGCTCGTAGCCGGCGTCGGCGTGCCGGATGACGCCCATGCCGGGGTCATTGGTGAGCAGGCGTTCGAGCTTCTGCGCGGCGAGGTCTGTGCCGTCGGCGACGGAGACCTGGCCGGCGTGGATGGACCGGCCGATCCCGACGCCGCCGCCGTGGTGCAGAGATACCCAGGTCGCGCCGGAGGCGGTGTTGAGCAGGGCATTGAGCATGGGCCAGTCGGCGATTGCGTCGGAACCGTCGGCCATGGCTTCGGTCTCACGGTATGGGGAAGCAACGGATCCCGAGTCCAGGTGGTCGCGGCCGATGACGATGGGGGCCTTGACCTTTCCTTCCTTGACGAGCTGGTTGAACAGCAGCCCGGCCTTGGCGCGTTCACCGTAGCCGAGCCAGCAGATCCGAGCCGGCAGGCCTTCGAACTCGACCCGTTCCTGCGCGGCGTCAATCCAGCGGTGCAGGTGCTTGTTCTCCGGGAACAGTTCTTTGATGGCCTCGTCGGTGACGCGGATGTCCTCGGGGTCACCGGACAGGGCAACCCAGCGGAACGGGCCGAGGCCCTCGCAGAACAGGGGCCGGATGTAGGCCGGAACGAAGCCGGGGAATTCGAAGGCCCGGGTGTAGCCGCCCTTGCGGGCTTCGTCGCGAATGGAGTTGCCGTAGTCGAACACCTCGGCGCCGGCATCCTGGAACTCGACCATGGCCTGGACATGCCGGGCCATCGAAGCCTGCGCCTTCTTGGTGAAGCCTTCGGAATCGGCCTCGGCTTCGCGGTGCCATTCCTCCACCGAAATTCCCTCGGGCAGGTAGGACAGCGGATCGTGCGCGCTGGTCTGGTCGGTGACAATGTCCACGGTCAGTTCGCCGGCTTTGTGTCGGCGCAGGATCTCGGGGAACACCTCGGCCGCGTTGCCCACGTAGCCCACGGACCAGCCACGGCGCTCTTCCTTGGCCTTCAGGACCTTGGCGATGGCGGCGTCGAGGTCGGTTTCCACTTCGTCCAGGTAGCGCTTGCCGGCGCGGCGGCGCAGGCGGGTCTCGTCGACGTCGACGATCAGGCAGGCGCCCTCGTTCAGGGTGACGGCGAGCGGCTGGGCGCCGCCCATGCCGCCGCAGCCGCCGGTCAGGGTCAGGGTGCCGGCCAGGGTGCCGTCCTCGTCGCCGGTCAGCTTCCGGGCGATGGCGGCGAAGGTTTCGAAGGTGCCCTGCAGGATGCCCTGGGTGCCGATGTAAATCCAGGACCCGGCGGTCATCTGGCCGTACATCATCAGGCCTTCGGCTTCGAGCCGCCGGAACTCGGGCCAGTTGGCCCAGTCGCCCACCAGGTTGGAGTTGGCCAGCAGCACGCGCGGGGCCCACTCGTTGGTGCGGAACACACCCACGGGCTTGCCGGACTGGACCAGGAGGGTCTCGTCCTTTTCCATGGTTTCCAGGGTGCGGGTGATGGCGTCGAACGCAGCCCATGACCTGACGGCACGGCCGGTGCCGCCGTAAACCACCAGGTCGTCCGGACGCTCGGCAACTTCGGGATCCAGGTTGTTCATCAGCATCCGCAGCGGGGCTTCAGTCTGCCAGGACTTGGCGGTGAGCCCGGTGCCGCGGGCTGCTTTGACCGGGCGGGCACCGGTGGTGAAATCGGCGGGTGCCATGATGGCTCCTTTTCGTTGGTGTCTGAGGTTTCGAAGAAGTTCTGTAACAACTAAAGCCCTTGGGGAAGGGGCTTTACAGGGGTTTCAGGCCGGTGCTGTCCGGAATTCCAGACGCTCCCGCCACTTTGCGCGCCGGCTACTTCGCGGGGCGGCCGTGCAGCCGGATGGACAGTTCGTCGGCGGCCTTTTGGACCCGGCCGGCCAGCAATGGCCATTCCTGCACGGGCACTTTGTCCTCCAGGAAGGTGACGGCGACGGCCGCCGTCGGCCAGCCAAGGTGGTCCGTCACAGCGGCGGCGATGGAACCGAAGCCAGGGGTGACCTCGCCGTGTTCCGTCGCGTAGCCGCGCTGCCGGACCTGGTCGAGGTGGGAGGACAGCGCGGAGTACTTCATGATGGCTCCTTCCACCTCATGCCGGGCCGTGAAGGCGGCGGCATTCGGATACAGGGCGCGCACCTGGGATTTGGGCAGCGCGGCCAGGATCGCCCGGCCGCTGGCGGTGAGGTGGCTTGGCAGCCGGACGCCGACGTCGGTCACCAGGGACGGGCGGTTCTTGGCCCGCTCCTCCACGATGTAGAGCACGTCGCGTCCATGCAGGACTGCCAGGTGGGCGCTCTCCCCGAGGGCATCGACAAGGCTCGCGAGCAGCGGCCGGCCGAGCCGGGACAACGGTTCCTGCCGCGAGTAGGCGGAACTCAACTCGAACGCACTGATTCCGAGCCCGTACCGCTGCTCCTCATGCAGGTGGAGCACAAAACCGTTCGCCTCCATCACGCCCAGCAGGTGGTAGACACTGGAGCGGGGCAGGCCCAAGGAAGAGGCAATTTGCGACGCCGCCATCGGACCCCGCCGGGAGGCCAGCAGTTTGAGGATACGGAGCGTGTTCTCGGCAGCGGGAACCTTCGATGCCACTTTTGCGGCCGCTTTTGGTTCATTGCCGGCCTGTGGCACTGCTTCGGTAGCTAACACCGGACACTCCTTCGCTTCTGCGGTCCATCCCGGCGCAGTCCGGGATCCCGTACTTAAGCTTGCGTCCTCGCTGAGCCGCTTGGACCTATCTATACGCGCTCCGTGTCTGCTATACCAGACAACTGCCCGGACATCCTGCGATCAATGGCGAGCCTGCGCGGCTGAACCGCCGCTTTCGACCGGTAGGAAAATTAGTATCGAGAACTACTTGCATTATGGAAAGTAGTTGCCATACTCTGGCTACAGTCCGCCGGACGAACTAACGCCTGCAAAAGCAGAGGAGACCCGCATGACGAACGCACCTTTCCAAGGATCCCACCCGAGTCTGGATGAGCAGCTTCGCGCAGCCGAAGCCGGCGACGGCGGCGGTGCGCGGATCGCACGGTCGGCGGGCCTGGCGGGGGCCCGCTACGCCGCCACGATGGCCACCCTCGTGGCGTTGTACCTGTTGGTGGTCGTCTATGTCTATCCGCAGGACATCCTCTGGCTGAACATCGTGGCCACGGCAGTCTTCGTCGCCGGAATGGTTGGCACCTGTGTCACGTACGGGCGTCGGCGGAGTGCCTCCGGCTTGGGCTGGAGCAGACGGTATTCGGTCGGCTTCGCCCTCAGCGCCCTGATCTTCGGCATGGGAATGGTGTTGCTGGACCTGACCGACTCGCGCGCGGCCTGGCTCTGGATCCCCTATGCCGCGGTGACGGCGCTGCCGCTCCTGGCGGCCGGCCTGATGCGGAGCGACCGGTGAGCCCCGACGGTGCGCCGGCCCACCCCCGGCTCAAGCTGGACGAATACCTAAGCCTGCCGGTCCGGCTCAGCATCGTGGCCGCCCTCGCCCGGGTGGACGACGCCGAGTTCGGCGCAGTGCGTGATGCCATCGAAGTCAGCGACCCCGTGTTGAGTAAACAGATCGGAATACTCGAAGGTGCCAGCTACGTCAGCACCCGGAAGGGCTATGTCGGCAAGCGGCCCCGCACCTGGCTGAGCCTGACTGACGAGGGGCGCGCGGCCCTGCGCCGGCACCTGACAGCCCTGCACACACTCATCGATGGCCTCTGACCGCCGGGAGACGGCTTTGCGTCCCTTTAGTGAGCATGCGCGCAGCTGCCCCCGCCCGCTAGAGGCCACAAGCGGCCATCCGGAGCACCCAGCAGTTGGGTAGAGTCCCGGCTACCAGACATTCTGCGCGAACTTATGGACGGCAGCTCGGGGCAGCGCCCAGGGAATCCGAACCTCACCAGGCACAGCACGGAGGAATGGGCCGCCCACCGTGCCGCCATCGAAGCTGCGGCGAGGCAGGCTTGAGCCCGCTCAGACCCTGACCACTACCTTGCCGCGCGCCTGCCCGGCGCGGAGGTACTGGATGGCGGCCGGCGCTTCAGCAAGCGGGAAGACCTTATCCACTGCGGGTTTCACGCTGCCGGACTCGATCAGCGACGCAAGGGCTTCGAGATCCAGGTGCGTTTCCTTCGCGGCAAGGCCCTTGAACTTTTGGCCGGAGAACAGGGACATCAGCGGCGCACTAAGGGACCGCTCAAATCCGCCGGTCAGCCTGCCACCCCCTTCGCCACCGACGATCACCAGCGTGCCCTTGGGTACCAGCAGGCGGCGGAGGACGGACAGCGGCCGGTTGCCGGCCGTGTCGATGATGAGGTCGTACAGCTTCCCGGCGCCCGCAATATCAGAAGCGGTGTAGTCGATGACGGCATCGGCGCCCAGAGAACGCACCAGCTCAACCTTGCCGGTGCTGCACACACCAGTGACCTCAGCTCCAAAGACCTTGGCCAGCTGGACCGCGTAGGACCCTACTCCCCCGCCGGCTCCCAAAATCAGCACCTTCTGGCCAACGGTCACTTGGCCGGCGTCGCGTACAGCCTGCAAAGCGGTGACGCCGGAGATGGGCGCCGCCGCCGCTTCTTCGAACGAGAGGCCCACGGGCTTTCGGGCCAGCTTGTCCTCCTTGGCACAAACGTATTCGGCAAAGGACCCGTCGCAGGTTCCGTACACCTCGTCCCCCGCGGCAAAGCGGGTCACCCCAGTCCCAACCGCTTCCACTACGCCAGCCACTTCCCGGCCCCTAACGGGAACCTTCGGCTTCTTTAGCCCGTAACCAAAGAGCCGGACCAGGTACGGCAGTCCGGTCATCAGGTGCCACACGCCCTGGTCGACGCCGGCCGCCCGCACCCGGAGCAGCACCTGGCCGTCGCCGGGCCCGGGCCGGGCGATGTCCCGCAGCTTGAGCACATCTGCCGAACCGTAAACGTCCTGCACGATTGCTTTCATCATCGATCTCCTTCGGACTGCTGTTACCGGGCACAAACCTCAAGCAGTTCCGCGCAGTTCAACAGCGGCCCCTCAACGTAAGGAAAAGCACGCATCGAGTCAAGGGGTGTACGCACACGAACGGGACAAGCAGCGATTCAGGGTCAAGTCTGAGATGAAAGACACCAAGCCCCCGTGAGGCTCATCACGTCACCCGCGGAAGTGGTCTGCTGGTTAGCGGCTCCCCTCCCAAAGACGAGAAGGTATTTCTATGCAACCAGCACCAACCCCAACCAGGAACGAAAGTCCGGCCGCACAACAGACCGCAACAGCCGCCGTCGGAAGCGTCCTGAACCGGGGACTGAACGTGCGCCACATCCGGTTCATGGCCCTGGGCTCTGCAATCGGCACGGGCCTCTTCTATGGTTCAGCCTCGGCAATCCAAAAGGCCGGCCCGGCCGTCCTGTTGGCCTACATCATCGGCGGCGCGGCGGTATTCATGGTGATGCGCGCACTCGGCGAGATGGCCGTACGGCATCCGGTCTCCGGCTCCTTCGGCCAGTACGCCAGCCGCTATCTCGGCCCGCTGGCCGGCTTCGTGACCGGCTGGACCTACGTCTTCGAAATGGCCATCGTTGCGATCGCGGACGTGACGGCGTTCAGTATCTACATGGGTTTCTGGTTCCCGCAGGTGGAGCGCTGGGTCTGGATCCTGGCGATCATCTTCTTCCTGGCCGCACTGAACCTGCTGAGCGTCAAGGTCTTCGGCGAGCTGGAGTTCTGGTTCTCGCTCATCAAGGTCGCCGCCATCGTCGCCATGATCGCGGGCGGCGCTGCCATTATCGTTTTCGGCTTCCAGGCTGAGGGTTCAACTGTCGCTCCTGGCCTGGGCAACCTCGTGGAGCACGGCGGGTTCTTCCCGTCCGGCTTCGAAGGGCTGCTGGCTTCCTTCGCGGTGGTGATGTTCGCCTTCGGCGGGATCGAGACCCTCGGCATTACCGCCGGCGAGGCCGCCGACCCGAAAAAGGTGATCCCCAAGGCAGTCAACACTGTTCCCGTGCGCGTCCTGCTGTTCTACGTCCTCACCCTGGGGGTGCTCATGAGCCTCTTCCCCTGGGACGAGATCGGCAGCAACGGCAGCCCCTTCGTGCAGATCTTCAGCGGGCTGGGCATCCCCGCCGCCCCGCACATCCTGAACGCGGTAGTCATCACAGCCGCGCTCTCGGCCATCAACAGCGACATCTTCGGCGCCGGACGCATCCTCTTCGGACTCTCCCGCCAAGGCCACGCCCCGGCCGCCTTCGGCAAGGTGTCCCGGCATGGGGTGCCGTGGATGACCGTGGTGATGATGGCCGCGATCCTCCTGGTGGGTGTGGTCCTGAACGCCGTCATCCCCGAGGACGTCTTTATCCTCATCGCCTCCATCGCGACATTCGCCACCGTCTGGGTATGGGTGATGATCCTTGCCTCCCACGTGGCCATGAAGCGCGAAATCAAGCGGCGCGGCCTGCCGGCGTCGGAATTCCCTTCGCCCTGGTGGCCGGCCGCCTCCGTCCTGACCATCGCCTTCATGGCGCTGGTGATCGCCGTCCTCGGCGCCTTCGAAGACACTCGAATCGCCCTCTACGTGGGCGGCGCGTGGCTGGGGATTCTCATCCTTGCGTACCGTTTGTGGATCACAGGTGACGGACGACGGCGGGCCGAGCTGGTGGACGAAACATCACCGCTGCCGGTGGTCGGTCCAGTTCCGGTCACCGTAGCCCGCAGCAACGACTGAAGGAGCAGCTGGGGTTAGGATCAGGCATGGTGCCACTCTCCAACCTGCTCGCGTTTGCCCTGGCAGCGGTGATCCTGATAGCAGTGCCGGGGCCGAGCGTCCTGTTCGTGATCGGGCGCTCCCTGGCGCTGGGCTGGAAGGGCGGCGTCCTCACCGTGCTGGGCAACGCGGCCGGGCAGCTGGTGCAGGTGGCAGCGGTAGCGTTGGGCGTGGGCATAGTGGTGGCCCAGTCGGTGATCCTGTTCAGCGCGGTGAAACTGGCGGGCGCCGCCTATCTGGTCTACCTGGGGATCAAAGCCATCCGGCGCCGGCGGGACCATCTCTCCAACGAGCGCCCACCGGTGGACCCGCGGCCGCTGCGCCTGGTGGCTGAAGGCCTGGTGGTCGGTGCCACCAACCCAAAATCGGTGGTGTTCTTCGTGGCCGTCCTGCCGCAGTTTGTGGATTACCCGTCGGGGGCCATTCCGTTCCAACTGGCACTGCTGGGCATGGCCTTCCTGCTGATTGCACTGGTTTCGGACAGCCTTTGGGCCATCGCAGCCGGTTCCGCCCGCCACTGGTTTGCCAGGTCGCCCCGCCGAATTTCTGCCATAAAGGCAACCGGCGGGGCGCTGATGATCGGTCTTGGCGGCACCCTGGCCCTGACAGGTACCAAGTCCTAGCTGCCCGGCCGGCAAGGCCGGGCAGCCAGTCAGTCAGGGCAACGGGTCAGTCAGGGAACCTGGGTCAGTCAGGAAACCTGGTCAGGCAGAAACAGCGGCGGCCCGAACAGCCTCACCAAGGGAAGTAGCCGGGCGCCCGATCAGCTTGCGCAGGTCCCCCGTGCTGACCAGGAGGTCGCCGCGGGCAATGCCGAGGTCCGAATCGGCGAGGATCTCAGCGAACGCCTCGGGAACTCCAAAGCCGGTCAGCAGTCCGGCGTATTCCGCGGCCGGGAGGTCCTGGTACGAAATCTGCTTTCCCGCGGCAACGCTGATCTCGGCGGCAAGCTCTGCCATGGTGAAGGGCTCGTCCCCACCCAGCTCGTAGGTCATGCCGGCCTGGCCGCCGGCAACCAGGACAGCGGCAGCCGCGTGGGCGTAGTCGGCCCGGGAAGCGGCGCTGACCCGGCCGTCCCCCGCACTTCCTGCGATGGCACCCTGGGCAAGGGTGCCGGGCAGCTGGTCCGTGTAGTTCTCCAGGTACCAGCCGTTGCGCAGGAGGACGAAAGGAACGCCGGATTCCCGCAGGATGGTCTCCGTGGCCTGGTGCTCGGCTGCCAGCAACATTTCGGTGGTGTCCGCATTGGCGATGCTCGTGTAGGCGAGCAGTTCAACGCCCTCTGCCTTTGCGGCTTCAATCACGGTACGGTGCTGCTCCACCCGCTGGCCCACCTCGCTGCCGGAAATGAGGAGGACCTTGGCAGCGCCTTGGAGGGCGGCGGCCACCGAAGCGGGATCCGCGTAGTCCATGGCCTTAACCTGGACGCCGCGCGCCGCGAAGTCTGCCAGCTTTTCGATGGAGCGCCCGGTGGCCACGATCTCCTGCCCGGGAACATTGCGCTCCAGCAGTGCCTCGACTACGTGACGGCCCAGCTGGCCGGTTGCGCCTGTAACGACGATGCTCATGATTTCCTTCTCGTTGGGGGTTGGTCAAAGAGCACAACCACGCTCCTTTCCGATTACTTCCCGAAAGAGAGTACGCACTTTAAGGTAAGGTACTGGCATGGAAGTAAGTACTGCCGCTCCTGCGCATGCCGCACCCCTTCCCGTGGCCCTGGCCGACGGCGTTTTCCCGGCCGGGTGCCCCAGCCGTACCGTGCTGGACCACATCACGAGCAAATGGGGCGTGCTGATCCTGCTCGCGTTGTCCGAGGGCGAGCAGCGGTGGAGTGAACTGCGGCGTCGGGCCGAGGGCGTCAGCGAGAAGATGCTGGCCCAGACCCTCAAGACGCTTGAACGTGACGGCCTGGTCAGCCGCAAGGCCCAGCCGGTCATCCCGCCGCGGGTGGATTACAGCCTCACGGAGCGCGGCTACGAACTGAGTGGCCTGCTGGTTCCGCTGGTCGCCTGGGCCTTCGAGAATGCGGAAGAGATCGTTAACGGACAGCGCTGACCGGCATGGATCCCTTGAGTTCCGCGCAGCCGGCCCAAGCGGGTATGACCCCCTTGAAAAAGCGAGTACATGTTACTGGTGTGACTGGTGTGAATAGCGCATAGCTTTGGCGTAAGGTGCCAGCCGGAATGGGAGGGCCGCCCTCTGCTGGGAGCGTTCCGGTTAACCTGCACCGCCAGTGGGTGGCTTCGCTGCCGCCCGCAAGGAGTTGGTACGCATGGTGAAGACTTTTGTCCCCGACCCGGCCAGCATGGGCCAGCCCATCAGCCTTGCCACTGCAGCAGCGAGAGCGTGGAACCGGGCAAGGGCCACGCTCACCCCCAGGTCCCCTTACAAAATCGGGGACGCAGTAGTGGGCGACGATCCGTTCAGTGGCCGTTGCGAGGGAATAGTGGTGGTGCAACAGAGAAACTCCGTGGGCGTAAAAACCGCCCACGGAGTTGTGTTCTATGACCACCGGCAACTGCGGCAGCTGGACTGAGTTACCTGGCCGACCAGCCGCCGTCCATCGTGTAACTGGCACCGGTGACCATGCCGGCATGGTCGGAGGCCAGCCAAGCCACCAGGGAGGCAACCTCCTCAGGCTCCACCAGGCGCTTGATGGCGGACTCGGTAAGCATCACCTTGGCCAGCACCTCGGATTCGGGGATGCCGTGCACCTGGGCCTGGTCCGCGATCTGCTTCTCCACCAGTGCCGTCCGGACGTAGCCAGGGTTGATGCAGTTGGACGTGACGCCATGGTCGCCGCCTTCGAGTGCCGTCACCTTGCTCAGCCCTTCCAGGCCGTGCTTGGCGGAAACGTACGCGCTTTTGAACGGCGAAGCCCGGATCCCGTGCACGGAGGACAGGTTGATGATGCGGCCAAACCCGTTGGTGTACATGTGCGGCAGCGCGGCCCTGATCAGCAGGAACGGTGCCTCCAGCATCAGGGCGAGGATCCGGCGGAACTGCACCGGATCAAACTCCTCGATGGGGCTGATGCGCTGGATCCCGGCGTTGTTCACCAGGATGTCACAGTCCAGGCTCAGGGTGGCGAGCGAGTCCACGTCCAGCAGGTCAACTGCCCAGGACGTGCCACCCACCTCGTCGGCGAGCGCGGCGGCACCGGCGGAGTCGACGTCGGCCACCACCACCTTCGCTCCCCGCGCCGCCAGCTCCCTGACGCACGCGGCGCCGATTCCGCTCGCTCCCCCGGTGACCAGTGCCTTGCGGCCGTTCAAAGTGTTTTCCATTGCAGTTCCCTTGCGCTCGTCCAACAGACAGTCCGGCTGCTCAAGCAGCTCAGCGGGTCCTGGCGGGGAGCAGGCCTTCACGGGCGGCGTCGGCCTTGTCCACGTCCTCCAAGGCGATGCCCTTGGTCTCCCGCAGGCTCAGCACGGCCACCGAGGTGATGGCGCAGGCCACCACCAGGTAGATAGCGGTGGGCACCCACGAACCGGTGTCCTTCAGCCACTGGGTGGCCAGCAGCGGCGCCAGTGAACCGGCGAAAATGGAGGTCACCTGGGAGCCGAGCGAGACGCCGGAGTAGCGCATGCGGGTGGGGAACAGTTCTGCCATGATGGCGGGCTGGCCGGCGTACATAAACGCGTGGAGGCACAGTCCGATGGTCACAGCTGCCACGATGACCACCGGGCTGCGGGTATCGAACATCGGGAAGGCAAAGAACGGCCAGGCCGCACCGGAGATGGCACCGAAGAGGTACACGGGCTTGCGGCCGAACTTGTCGGCGAGGCGTCCCACCTGCGGGATGACCAGGAAGTGGATGACGTGGGCGATCAGCAGCGCCAGCAGGAGCGAGGAGGTGTCGTACTTGTGGACAGTCTTGAGGTAGACAATCGCGAAGCTGACCACCAGGTAGTACATGATGTTTTCCGCGAACCGCAGGCCCATGGCCTGGAAGATGCCCTTCGGGTATTTGCGGACAACTTCGAAGACGCCGTAGCTGACCGCCTGCTCCTTCTCCACCAGGGCCTTGGCCTCGAGGAAGATCGGGGCTTCGGTGACGTGGGTGCGGATGTAATAGCCGACGAAGACGATCACGGCGGAGAGCCAGAATGCCACACGCCAGCCCCAGCCGAGGAATGCCTCGCTGCTCAGTGTGGTGGACATGATGAACAGCACCAGCGTGGCGAGCAGGTTGCCTACCGGCACGGCGGCCTGGGGCCAGCTGGACCAGAAGCCGCGCGACTTGTTGGGGCTGTGCTCGGCAACCAGCAGGACGGCTCCGCCCCATTCGCCGCCCAGCGCAAAGCCCTGGATGAAGCGCAGTGCCACCAGCAGGGCCGGTGCCAGGTAGCCGATGTCGGCGAAGCCGGGCAGGCAGCCCATGAGGAAGGTGGCCACACCCACGATGACAATGGTGAGCTGCAGCGTGGGCTTGCGGCCCAGCTTGTCGCCGATCTGGCCAAAGACGATGCCGCCCAAGGGACGTGCCACGAAGCCGACGGCGTAGGTGAGGAAGGCCTGGATGATGCCGTCCAGTTCGTTCCCGGTGGCCGGGAAGAAGTACTTGCCGAACACCAGCGTGGCGGCGGTGGCATAGAGGAAGAACTCGTACCACTCCACCACCGTGCCCACCATTGAGGCGGCCACGATCTTTTTTAGTCCGGATCCTTTGGATGCAGGTCCGGCAGTATTATCCGCCGGGCGTTGTTCAACGCTCATGGGGTCTCTCCTTAGTGTCCACGATGACACGTGCTGTGATCTCCAGCACTAATGGCTTCACTGAGTATTACTGCACAGACATCGAGCTTCAATAACCAATCAAGCACGAAGTGTGTGCAGAATTGCAGATATGAAAGCCAACCCCGATGACTTGCTGGTACTTCTCGCGGTGTCGCGGTCCGCAAAATTTACGACGGCGGCGCAGGCCTTGGGTCTCAACCACACCACCGTCTCACGGCGGATAGCCGCACTGGAGAAGGCGCTTGGCGGCCGGGTCCTGGCTCGAGCCACCGGAGGCTGGGAGCTGACCGACCTTGGCGCCCGGGCCGTGCAGGTGGCCGAACAGGTGGAGGCTGTGGTGGGCACGCTGGGAGCCGCCGGGCAGGCACCCGATCCGATCACCGGCGTCGTGCGCATGACGGCGACGGACGGGTTCAGCGCGTACATCGCCGCGCCGGCGGTGGCCCGGCTGCGGCGCGAACACCCCGGCCTGAGCGTGGAGGTGGTGACCATGACCCGGCGGGCGCTGCAGCAGCGCTCCGGGCTGGACATCGAAGTGGTGGTGGGCGAACCGCAGGTGCACCGGGCCGAGGCCGTGCGGCTGGGTGACTACATGCTGGGGATGTACGCGTCGCGGGCCTATCTGGCAGAGCACGGTACGCCGGCTACCGTGGCCGGGCTCAATGAACACCCGCTGGTCTATTTCGTGGACTCGATGCTGCAGGTGGACGATCTCGACGCGCCCCGGCGCCTGGTGCCCGCCATGCGCGACGGCCTGACATCCACCAACGTCTTTGTCCATGTGGAGGCAACCCGGGCAGGAGCCGGGATCGGTTTCCTGCCCTGCTTCATGGGTGATCTGCACGAGGACCTGGTGCGCCTTTTGCCCGCCGAGATCGCCGAACTGCTGCCCTACTGGATGGTGCTGCGGCCCGATTCGATGCGGCGCCCGGCGGTCGCTGCCGTGGTCCAGGCGCTGCGGGAGCAGATGGCGGAGCACCGGGACTGGCTGCTGGGCCGGGGGAAGCCGGCCGGTAGTTGAAACTAGGCCGCCGGCGGGTCGTGGCGGACCGGTGAGCCGGCGGCGAAGGCCCGGACCTGGGCGTCGTCCCAGAGGTGGGCCGGAACGGCCCCGCCCAGGAGGCGGCGGGGCAGCTTCGGGTCATCTCCAAAGGGGACGTCGCTGCCGGCCATCACCATGTTCCCGTAGCGGCGGCCCTTGAGCATGGCGGGGTCCGCGATGATCACGGTGTGCTTAAAGGCGGCCGCGATGGTGGCCGCGTCCTCGCGGGCATTCTTAAGATCCGGGGCGTCGCCCGAGTTCACCACGTAGACTCCGCCGGGTGCCAGGACGCGTTTGACGTGCTGGTTGAACTCTGCGGTGGTCAGTGCACGCGGGGTGAGGGCGCCGGCGAAAACGTCCCGGATGATGAAATCGCGGGTTTCCGGGGTCAGCGTTTCGGTGACCTCGCGGGCCTCCCCCACCCGCAGGCGCAGCAGCGGCGCCTTGGGCAGGTCGAACCAGCCACGCACATACTCCGCGAGCTTGCCGTCCAGCTCCACCACCACCTGCCGGGCTTCCGGATAGACAGCGTGGAAGTAGCGGGCAAGCGAGCAGGCACCGCCGCCCAGGTGCAGGCCGCGGAGTTTGGGCCTGGTCCCCGAAACAGCCGACGGCGGCCAGCGCGACTCGATGAGGGCGGCCATCCACCGCATGTACTCGAAGTCCAGGAACAGCGGATCCGCGAGGTCGATGTGCGAGCTCATCACGCCGTTGATCTTCAGGAGCCAGCCGGTGGAGTTGTCCTGGTCCGCGATCAGCTCGCAGTCCCCGGTGTCGATGTAGTACACGCCTTCAACGGGTCCGCTCGGGCGGGAACCCGCGGGCAAATCCACCACGCCGGCAACCGCGCGGCTGCTGTTCCGGCCACCCGACCTTCCGCCTTTTGCCATTACCCGTGCCACGCTTCAATCATGGTTCAACCTTAGTTGCCGGGCACGGCTCCCTCGCCCTCGCGGATCCGCTTCACCACTGCGGTGGTGGACCGCTCGGCCACATAGTCCAGGATGGCCACCCGGCCGCCGTATTCCTCCACGGCGGGCGTCTCCGCCAGCATTTCCGGGGTGTAGTCCCCGCCTTTGGCATAGACCTCGGGCCGCAGCTGCCGGATCAGCGGCGCCGCCGTGGGGGTGTCAAACACCGTCACGTAGTCCACGCAGCTCAGGGCCGCCACCACGGCGGCCCGGTCCGCCATCGCGTTGATGGGCCGACCCGCGCCCTTGAGTTTCCGGACGGATTCGTCGCTGTTGAGCGCCACCACCAGGACGTCACCCAGCTGCTTTGCCTGGTTGAGGTAGCGGGTATGGCCGCTGTGCAGCACGTCGAAGCACCCGTTGGTGAGGACAATGCGCTGGCCCTGCGACCGGTGCAGCTCCAGCTGCCGTTCCAGTTCGTCGGCACCAAGTGCGGTGTCGGCGAAGGCCTTCAGGTAGCGGCTCAGCTGGCCTGTGCTGCAGACGGACGTACCCGGCTGGTGCACCACCACGTCCGCGGCCGACTGGGCAAGGTCAAGGCTCGCCGTCAGCGGCAGCCCGGCCGAACGCGCCAGCGTCAGCGCCGCCACGAAGGTGTCGCCGGCACCGGAAGCCTGTTTTTCGGCTGCCGGGCGGGCCCACGTACGGTGGGTGACGCCGTCGGGCCTTAACAGCACGGTGCCGTCCCGGTCCAGGGTGACCACCACGGCACGCGCACCCGTGGCGTCCAGCAACTCCTGCGCGTGCTGGCTGACCGCTTCCGCCCTGTCCTGGCCGTCCGGAAGCCGGAGGTCCAGCATCCGCGCCGTTTCCTGCGCGTTGGGCGTCACCAGGTCCGGGTGGAGCGGCGCCCAGGGCCGGGGATCGTGGGAGTCGACCACCAGCAGCGGACGGTTCCCACCGGGAGCCGGGGCCTTCCCGAGGGCTTCGATCAGCCCCTTGCGGACGGGATCGGCCAGCACGCCGTTGCCGTAATCGCACACCAGCACCGCGCCCTGGTGTTCGACGGCGGCGCGCACCGAAGCGGCGAGTGCGGCCAGCGCCTCGCCCGGCACCGTCTTGGCGGAGTCGTCGAGGCGGAGCATTACCTGGCCCCCGCTGCTGATCCTGATCTTGGTGGTGGTCACCATGTCCGGGTGGCTGTGCAGGTGGGCCACGTCGATGCCTGCGGCTACGAGCTGGCTGCGAAGGTCCTCGCCGGCGTCATCCGTTCCGATGATGCCGGCCACGGACACCCGGGCCCCGAGGGCAGCCAGGTTCATGGCGGTGTTGGCTGCCCCGCCGGGAACGGATTCACGGACGTGGATATCCACCACCGGAGCCGGCGCTTCCCGGCACAGCCGTTCGATGCTGCCGCTCCACCAGCCGTCCAGCATGAGGTCGCCGATCACCAGGATGGCGGGTTCTTCGGCCGCGAGGCGCCCCGGCAGCCAGTCGGATAATGCCCGCTGGCTGCTCAGGTCCACCAGGGCGGGGTCCAGCGGCAGGTTGTCGGGGTGAACGGGCAGGTCTGCCGGGTCCAGGCTCATGACTGGTCCCGCTCGTCAGCCGCGGATTCGCCGGCACCAGCGGACTCCCGGCCAGCCGCGGCCGCACTATCGGAAACTGCCGGCGGCGCCGCGATGTGCACCACTTTCACGCGGCTGAACTCGTCCAGGAGCTCCGGACCATAGCCGAAGCCGGCGCCGCTTTCGCCCCGCGGCTGGGCCGCGCCGCCCGGGGCACCGCCGAACACTTCGTTGATCTTGACGGTGCCCACCGGGAGGGCCGCCACAGCCTGCTGGATGTGGACGATGTTGCCGCTCAGGACTGTGGCGGCCAGGCCGTACCTGCCGCTGCACGCGAGCCGCAGGCCGTCGTCGAACGATTTCACCACCTGCACCGGCGCGATGGGCCCGAAGGTTTCCTCGGTCATGACCTGCATCCGGTCGGTGCAGTTGAGCAGGACCGTGGCCGGGTAGAAGGAGCCCGGGCCGTCCGGAAGGGCGCCACCCTCCACCGCCCGCGCCCCCTGCCGGAGCGCGTCCGCCACCTGGGCATGGACCTCGTCCCGCATCCGGAGATCCACCAGCGGCGCCACGGTCCCGTTGGTGTTGCGAAGCGCCGCTTCGGCTTCCAGGGCCGCGCAGAACTCGGCGGCGATGTCCTCATGGACGTAGATCCGCTCCACTGCCACGCAGATCTGGCCGCTGTTGCTGAAGGCACCAAGCGCGGCCTGCCCGGCTGCCCACCCGGGGTCAACGTCGCGGTCCACCAGCAGCGGATCGTTGCCGCCGTTCTCCCGGATGACGTGGGCTCCCGTGAGCGCGCCGGCCCTCGCGATCCGCGCACCGCCCGCACTCGAGCCGACATGCGCGATCACGTCCACCTCGGACTGGGCAAGAAGGGCACCCACTTCCGCGCCGCCGGACACCGTCTGGAACACCCCTGGCGGAAAGGCAGGCGCAAGGACTTCACCCAGTGCTTCACCCAGCCGGGGGCAGCGTTCGCTCGGCTTGTGCACAGCGGTGTTGCCGCTGACCAGCGCGGCCCCGATCAGGCCGCACGCCACCGCCACCGGATCGTTCCAGGGGGTCAGGAGGATGGCTACCCCGCGGGGCTCGGCCACGGTGTAGTCGGCGGCGAGCCGGTTGCCCCGCAGGCTGTGCCCGCGGTGGACAGGACCCAGCTCGGCATACTGTTCCAGGGTGGAAATTCCCGCGCCGATGCCGGCGAGGGACTCCTCCACCGGCCGGCCCGTTTCGCTGAAGTTCAACTCGGCCAGTTCCCGCGCGGCTGCCTCAAGTGCCTTGGCCGCTTTCCGGAGGGCGGCTGCCCGCTCTGCCGGCGCAGTGGAGGCCCATTCGGCGGCAGCGCTGCGCGCCACCTCTACGGCATGGGCCACCGCAGCCGGTTCCGCTTCCGGGACAGTCCACAGGACCTCACCCGTCCGTGGGTTGCGGATGGTGATGCCTTCCGGCCGTGCAGTGAAATCTTGTGCAGTGGAATCTTGTGCGGTGGTATCCGTGGCAATGCTGGGCATGATGTTCCTCCCGTCGGTTCCGTCATGGGTCCGTTCTGTTTAGGGCCAGGAGCCCTCTTCCTCATGGCAGATGAGCATTTCGCGGACCTCACACCCGGCGGGCTGGGACAACGCAAAAAGGATTGCCTGGGCCACGTTGGCGGGGTCGTTGAGCCGTGAATCATCCTGCGGCTTGTATTGCTCGGTGCGGTCGTCGAAAAAGCGCGTCTTCATGCCGCCGGGGATCATGGTGGTCACCCCGATGTCTCCGCCGGTTTCCGCAGCCAGTGCATGGCTGAAGCCCACCACTCCGAACTTGGATGCGCAGTAGGCGGTGGCGTCGGCCACGGCACGCTTGCCCAGGGTGGAGGCGATAGTCACCACCCTGCCGTGGGAGGACTTGAGGTAAGGCAGGGCCGCCCGCACCACGGAGACGGTGCCCATCAGGTTTACCCCGATGACCTTTTCCCATTCCGTGGCCTCGACGTCGGCCAGCTTGCCGCAACGGTCGATGCCTGCCGCCGTCACCACAGCCTCAAGCCCGCCGAGCGATTCCGCGGCCTCCTTGACAGCGGCCTCCACGGCCAGCCGGTCCGAGACGTCCACTTCGAAAGCCTTCACGGCGGACACATTGCTGATGTCCCGGTCCAGCACCACAGGGGTGCCGCCTGCCTTCAGGACGGCGTCGACGACGGCGGCCCCCAGTCCGGAGGCACCTCCGGTCACGAGCACGCGTCCGGGTGATTTCGAATCTGCAGTCATGGTGTTCCTTTCAATCGGGAAAACAAACTTCTGGTTGGGCCGGTGGCTCACCTTTGCACTGGGCTCACCTTTGCCGTGAACTCATCTCGGCTGTCAGCTCACCTTGGCGAGCGCGTCGGCCAGGCCGGTGGTGGAACGTGCCGGGTGGTAGGGGACGGTAACGCAGCGTCCGCCCCAGCTCTCCACCAGGGCAGCCTCCGGCAGGCTGGCGCCCTTGTAGTCGCCGCCCTTGACCCAGAGGTCCGGGCGAAGGCGTTCCAGGGCAGCCTCGGGGGTGTCTTCGTCGAAAACCATCACAGCGTCCACGCATTCCATGGCGAGGAGCAGCTCGGCGCGGTCATGCTGGCCGATGATGGGCCGTTCCGGGCCTTTCAGCCGGCGCACGGAATCGTCCGAGTTCAGGCATACGATCAGGCAATCCCCCAGTTCGCGGGCTGCTGCCAGGGACCGGACGTGCCCGGCATGCAGCAGGTCGAAGCAGCCGCCCGTGGCCACCACCTTTCCGCCGCGTTCGCGCACGGCGCGGGCCAGCAGCAGGGGGTCGCTGATGCGGCGCTGGACCGGCGCAGGCTCCCCGGCATCGGGGAGGGCAGATACCCCGCCGTTGGCCAGGAAATCCGCGGCGTCGTGGACAGCAAGCACCGCGGCTTCGTCGAGCTCCCGGCCGGCGAGCAGGTGCACGGCAAGGCTGGCGGAGAGCCTGTCTCCGGCCCCGCAGGGATCACCGGCCTCCACCCGCGGAGCGGGAACAGGTTCCGGACTGCGGCCGGGCCGGCACAGGACAGCACCCTGTTCGCCCTTCGTCACCAGGACAGCCCGGCTGCCCCATTCCTCCAGCAGGATCCCGCCGGCCGCGGCGGCAGGATCCGAGGTTGGCCCGGTTTCCTTCCGGCCGCGCGACTGCACGGCCCTTCGCGCCTCAGCCAGGTTGGGCGTGACGACGGCGACGCCCGGCACCGGATCCGGCCCGGCGGGGTGGGGGTCCCACACAATGGGCACCTGGTCCGCCAGCCGGGCCAGGAGCTCCCGCAACTGCGGATTGGCCGCCAGGCCGCGGCCGTAGTCGGCCACAATGATCACGCCGGCCTTCTCCACTGCACGGAGCATGGCCGGACTGACCTCCGGAACGGGCGTCTTTTCGCACCCCTGGTCAAAACGGACCACGGGATGGGAGCCTGCCCTGACCCGGGTCTTGACCGGCGAGGGATAACCACTGGGACCAGAGACGAGCCGCACTCCGGCCAGATGTGCTGCCAGCTGCCGGCCGGCGTCGTCATCACCCAGGACCGTCACCAGCGTGACGGGCCAGTTGTCCTCGGCAAGCATCCGGGCTACCAGGCCGGCTCCCCCGGCACGGCGCTTGACGCCCGACACGTCCACCACGGGTACGGGCGCGTCCGGGCTCAGCCGCGTGGCTTCACCGGACAGGTCCACGTCCAGCATCGCATCGCCCACCACCACGATCCTCATGCCACACCACCACGATTCTGCAGGCCCTGGTTTTGCACGCCAAGGTTTGTCAGGGCCAGCGGATCAGCGGAGCCGCGCCGGCCCACTTCCAGGTCAAAGGCGCGGCAGACGGCGTGCAGGGCGATGAGGTGCCCCTCCTGGGCGTTGGCGTTGAGCGCGTCAACCATCACCGCCTCGTCGCAGGCGTCGGACAAGGGATTGGGACCGGCCCCCGTGAGCGCCCAGGTGGTGACGTTCAGGCGGGATGCGGCTTCGGCAGCCCGCAGCAGGTTGGGACTCTTGCCACTGGTGGACAGGAGCATCAGGACGTCGCCGGACCTGCCGTGGGCGCGCACCTGCCGGGCGAAGACGTCGTCGTAGCCGTAATCATTGGCGATGGCGGTCATTGCCGAGGATTCCGCATGCAGCGAGATGGCCGAGAACGGAACGCGCTCGCCGTCGAACCTGCCCACCAGTTCCGCTGTAAGGTGCTGGGCCTCCGCAGCTGAACCGCCGTTTCCGGCGGCGAGGAGCCGCTGGCCGCGGAGCAGGCGCTGTGCCAGTTCAACGCCCCAGGCCGCCAGGCGGCCGGACTGGCTCCGCAGGGAATCGAGGGCGGGCACCACGTTGTCCAGGTGCCTGCGCACGGCCTCCGCGCTGTCCGGATCCGCAAAGGTGGCGCCGGGCAGCACCGCGGGCAGGGGGGCCGGCCGTGCCAGGACCGGCAGGTCGGCTTCACGAAGGGACCATTCCGCAGTCACAGTGCTGCTCCTTCCATCGGGACAACGCCGGCGGCAGCGCCAGCCACCGCCAGCTGATAGGCCTTTTCGGTTTCGGCGGCCACCCGGTCCCAGGAGTACCTGGTCCGTGCGCGCCGCTTGCCTGCAGTGCCAAGCTCCGTCCGCAGGGCCGGGTTCTCCAGCAGCAGGGCCAGGGCGGAGGCAATGGCCTCCGGGTCCCGTGGCGGCACGTGCAGCCCGGTGCCGTGGTCAACCACCGTGTCCCGGAGGCCGCCTACTGCGGCGGCAACCACAGGGACGCCGCAGGCCATGGCCTCCAGCGGGACAATGCCGAACGGCTCGTACCAGGGTGCGCACACCACGGCGTCGGCGCTGCGGAAAATCCCGGGCATCTCGCCGCGTGACACCTGGCCCTGCAGGTTCACCTGGTCTGAAACCCCCAGTTCCCCGGCAAGCTGCAGCAGGCGGCGGACCTCCGGGTCGGCGTGGAGCACACCCGAGTCCGCGCCGCCGCCCACAATCAGGAGTTCGACGTCCTCGAAACCCGCGTCCTGGAGGTAGGGCAGGGCCCGGATCACCAGGTCCACCCCCTTGCGCGGCACCAGGCGGCCCACGGAGAGGATCCGGTGCTTGCGCTGCCTGGCCGCCGCCGGACCGTCGGCGGAAAAGAAGCTGAGGTCCACCCCGCAGGGGGCAATGGAAATCTTGCCCGTGTTGATGCCCATGGCTTTGAGTTCGAAAACTTCGTCTGAGCAGGTGGCCACGATGCGGTCCACGGAACGCCCGACTCCGGGCTCCAGCCAGCGGCGTTCAGCCGGGCTGGTGTCCTCCGCGCCCTGGTGCCGCCGCTTGACGGTGCCAAGGGCGTGAAAGGTCTGGATAACGGGAACGCGGTAGCCCTGCTCCGGCCGCCGGGCAGCGTCCAGGGCTGCCAGGCCGGACATCCAGAAATGCCCGTGCACCACATCAGGCGGCCGCCTGCTCCAGTCCCTGGCCACACCGTCGGCAAGCTCGCCCATGTAGGGCAGCAACTCGTCCTTGGGGACGTGCCGGGCGGGTCCCGCGTCCACGTGGACCACCTCCAGCCGGCGCCCCACACGGACCCGCTCCGGCAGCTCCCTTGCATCCCGGCGGGTGTAGACAGTGACGTGGTGGCCCCGCTTGGCAAGTGCTTCGGACAGCGCGGCAACGTGCACGTTCTGGCCGCCGGCATCCACTCCGCCCAACGCCGCCAGCGGGCTGGCGTGCTCGGAAATCATGGAGATCTTCATGGCGTTTTCCTCTCTCGCGCCGGAACAAGGATCTTCTCTTCCAGGCGTCCGTTGTCGGAGTGCCGGAGCCGGCCGTCCAGGTCCGCGAGGAGCTCATCCCAGCGGTCCTGGAACCTGCCCAGGCTGTAGCGTTCCAGTGCCGCCTCCCGGGCGGCAACGCCCCGCCGTCGGGCTTCATCCGGATTGGCGACCAGCCGCTGCGCGCAGCGGAGCAGCTCATCGATATCGGCGGACACTGCGCCGGCCTCCGGCGGCACCGCCCGCGGCGCTTCAGTGGTGGCCAGGGCAACCACCGGCATTCCCAGGTGCATGGCTTCCAGCAGGGACAACCCCAGGGAAGTCCAGCGCATCGGGTGTACGTAGACGCGGCAGCGGGCCAGTTCCCGGTGAAGTTCCCTGGTTTTAAGGTCACCCCGGACTGTGAGCCGGGACTCTTCAATTCCCCCAGCGGCCGCCAGGCCATCGGTCTTCATGCCGAAGACCTGGAGCGGGGCAACGGAAGCGAAAGCGGGTAACAGGTCCGTGCCGGTGACACGGCCGCGGCGGATGGGTTCGTTAACCACCACCCCCAGCTCGGGCAGCTCCCCCGTGTACAGGTGCCCGGGGTCCGGGATCCCGTGTTCGATCACCAGGCTGCGGGCGGATCCGTTGTCCCAGGCCAGCCTGTTGAAGTGGGTGACGTGCACCAGAGGGATGGTCCGCTGGTCTGCGAGCGGGTGCCCGGTGAACGGAAAGTCGCCCTTGGGGGTGTTGTGCTCCACGTACACCGCGGGCAGGTCAACGCCCGGCCTCCGGCCCAGCAGCCGGGCAACTTCATCGATTTCCTCGGGACGCTGCAGGACGACGGCGTCAACAGCCTCCGCGTCCAGCGAGCCAAGGTCCACCTCCCGCACTGACGCGGGCCAGTCCCTGCCGGCACGGCCCAGTCCCCAGGCACCACCCCCCGGCAGGACCGGAAGGAGGTACTCATGACGGCCGCGGACAAACGCGTCCGTCCAGGAACCGTGGACATGCCAGAGCAGGATTCTCATCTGTTACGGGCCTTTCTACGGGTGCTGACGTGGGTGCTGAAGGAGCTCACTCCGCCGATCAGCCGTTCCACGGCCGCCACCACTTCCTCGGGTGATACGGAGTCAAGGCAGGGGTGGCCCGGAACGGGACAAACCCGCGCCCGGGACATCCGGCAGGCGGCGTTCTGGTCGCCGAGCAGTTCAAGTGAGACGCCGTACGGCGCCCAGCGGATGGCCGGCACCACCGGCGAAAAAAGGCAGGCCACTGGAGTGCCCACGGCCGCGGCGAGGTGCGCGGGCCCGGTGTTGCCCGTGACTACCGCGTCAGCCCCGGCCATCACTCCGGCGAGGGTATGCAGGTCCGTGCGGCCGCCAAGGTCGAGGGCGGATGGTCCAGCGACCGTGGCAGTGAGCGATGTCTCGCCGGGGCCGCCGGTCACCACCACGCGGCGCCCTGCGCCCTGCAGGAGTTCGACGGCGGCAGCATGGTGCAGCGGCGGCCACGCCCTGGCGGGGACTGCTGCTCCGGGGTGCACCACCACGTAGGGATCGTCCCCCACGAGGTTCCTGACGTCGGGCACGGAGGTGAGGCGGAGTTTTCCGTCGTCTCCGGCAGGGAGCCGGAATCCGCCCGCCTCGGCGATGCCCAATGCGCGTTCGGCTTCGGGCTGGTCTTCCGGAAAGTCTTCACCGGGCTTGAGGCGGACATCCAGCAGGGAGCCGGCGTAATCGGTGGATGCCCCGGTGATCCGTTCCACGCCGGCCAGGCGGAGCAGCAGAGCCAGCGGCAGGGGCGACTGGTGGAAGGAGGTGAGGATGACGGCTTCGGTGATCCTGGAGTTCCGGACGTACTCGATGAGCCTGTCGGCGTGCGGGCCGGTCATCCGGGGCGCGGGGTTCATGATCCATGGGCTGTCCCAGCTGTAGACCTCTGCTGCGCCGGGCAGCATTCCTGCTGCCGCCTCGCCCTGCCGTCCGCAGAGCATCACCACCTGGTTTGGCCGGCTGCCGTCGGCGAACCGCCCGTTGGCAACGGCCCGTACTGCCGGCCCGGCCAGGAGGACGTCGCCCATGCTGTCCAGGCGTGCCACCAGGACGCGGCCCATCAGGGGTGCTCCGCCAGCAGAGAGACGGCCTCGGCCAGGTTCCCGGCCACCAGCTGGGCCTCGGCCACCTCTTCGGCCAGGGTCACGGGAGTTGGAACAAGGACGCCGGTTGCTCCGGCGGCTTCGGCGGCGCGGACGTCAGCGCCGATATCGCCGATCAGCGCCGCTTCTGATTCCTGGATGCCGAGCTTGCGGCAGGCGCTGTGCACCATTCCCGGAGCGGGCTTGCGGCAGGAGCAACCGTCCTGCTCTGAATGCGGGCACACCTCCCACACGTCGAAGGGCCCCAGCAATTCCTCCACCCGGGCATTGACGCCGGCCACATCCTGGGCGGTAATCAGGCCCCGCGCGATTCCGGACTGGTTGCTGATGACTCCGGTGGCTATCCCGTCCGCCCGAAGCGCGTCCAGGACTGCCTTGGCGCCCGGCATCGGCGTGACCCGTCCAGGGTCCCCGTTGTAGGGCACATCGATTACCAGGGTCCCGTCCCGGTCGAACAGGACAGCGCGGAACTTGGAGGTTACGGAGCTTCCCATACCCCCTCCGTTCCCCACTGCTGCTGCTCCTAAACAGAGGCTGCTGCTTTTCTCACCTTTCGATCGATAACAGGAGGAGGCTTTGAACAGGCAAGATAGGAGTGCACTGGGCTCCTGGCCGGTGCCGTCGCTGCCGCTGGCAGGCCTGGCGGGCTATCTGCTCCGGGCCCTGGAAGTGGTTCGGCGGGACGGATTTTTGCCGGAAACTGCCGGACCGGCCGTGCCCCGCGCGGACGGGAAAGAGCCGGCCGCACGGTCCGGTTCCGGCTGGGCGCTGTCCACCTGCCCGTTGTTCAAGAGACGGCGCTGGAGTTCCACCAGCACCCGGGCCAGCCGGCGCGAAACCTGCATTTGCGACATCCCCAGCCGCTTCCCCAACTGGACCTGGGTTTCCTCGCAGAAATAGCGGCGGTACAGGAGTTCCCGGTCCGCGGCATCCAGGTCCTGCATGGCCTCACGCAGGCATGCCAGGTCCTCGAGCCGCTCCAGGGGCGTCTCCGGGCAGGCGAGCAGGTCGCCGATGGACGGGGCATCGCTGTGCGGGTTGGCTGCGTCCAGGGAGTCCGGGTGCATGCTGCTCGACGCCGAGATGGCCTCCTGGACTTCGGCGGCGTCGGCCCCCAGCTCGGAGGCCAGCTCGTCCACACTGGGATTCCTGCCCAGCGCCTGCACCAGCTCCGGTTCCACCCGGAACATCCTGGTACGGAGGTCCTGGATGTGCCGGGGCGGCCGGACCACCCATGTGCGGTCACGCAGGTATCTCTTCAACTCTCCGGCGATGGTTGGCGCGGCATAAGCCGGAAAGCTCTCCCCTTTGGACTGGTCGAAGCCGCGGGCGGCCTTAACCAAGCCAAGGTAGGCCACCTGGTTCAGGTCAGCACGTTCCCGGCCCCGCGCTTCAAACCGGGCAGCGAGGGCCTCGGCGAGGTCCAGGTAGCCCAGGACCAGGTCATTTTCGAAGGTCTCCCGAAGCCGCCCCTGTTTGCTGGCAGGCCGGTGTTCCCTCGGAGGTTCCAGGCATGGCTCCTGGACGGGCGTAGTATCCACGGCAAGCGCGGCGAAAGATTCGGGCATTGTCGTTGGTTCCCTCGGTCTGGTTCCGAAAGCCTGCGGCAAGACTTAGCAGTAGGAAATCATAAGGCTGCTTATAAAACAATCCTTCGCGGCATTAGGCTCGGCATGTAAGACGAAACCGCACCCCCTGCCAAGGAGTTTTTGTCATGCGCATCGCCATCACCGGAGCCAGCGGAAATGCGGGGACAGCCCTGCTGCGAAACCTGCAGGGCCAGCTCACCAGGAAGCCGGGGAGCGTGCAGCTGACGGGGATCAGCAGGCGGTTGCCGGATACTTCCCGCGCCCCCTACGCCGGCGTGGACTGGCATACGCTCGATATTGGCCTGGACAGTGACCGGCCCCTGCTGGCATCGGCGCTGGCGGGGGTTGACTGCGTGGTGCACCTGGCGTGGCAGATCCAGCCGAACAGGGACCTGGACCAGCTGTACCGGACGAATGTCACTGGAACAGCGAATGTCCTGGAAGCCGCGCGCCTGGCCGGCGTCAAACAGGTTGTCTGCGCGTCAGCCATCGGCGCCTACAGCAAGGCCACCAAGGACCGGCGTGCGGATGAATCCTGGCCTGCGCAGGGCATGGCCGGCTCGCATTACAGCCGGCACAAGGCGGCACAGGAAAAGCTGCTGGACGAGTTCGCCGCAGCCGAGCCAGGTATCGCGGTGGCAAGGCTCCGGCCGGGACTCATTTTCCAGCGCGCCGCCGGGAGCGAGATCGGGCGGTACTTCCTCGGACCGCTCATTCCCCGCCTCTTGCCCAAAAGGCCATGGATTCCCCTGCTGCCCGCCCCGGACAACCTCATTTTCCAGGCCGTCCATGCCGAGGACGTCGCTGAAGCCTATTGGCGGGTCATCGACCAGCGGGCGTCCGGCGCCTTTAATATCGCAGCGGAGCCGGTGCTCACGCCGCAGGAACTTGCCCGGATCGTTCGGGCGCGGAGAATCCTTCCCATCCCCATGGGACTGCTCCACAAACTCGTGGGCGTCGCCTGGCAGCTCCGCCTGCTGCCCATGGACTCCGGGTGGGTTGAGATGGCGGCTGGCGTCCCGGTCATGGACACCGGGCGTGCGCGCCGGATTTTGGGCTGGGAAGCGAAGAAATCATCAGTGGAGGCGGTTTTTGATTTGCTGGAGGGCATGGGGACGGGGGAAGGAGTAGCCCCTTCCCCCGCCCTGAAGCCGCGGTAATCCACACCACCGGCAATCCACCCCGCTGTTGGGCTTTGGACTAGATACCTGAGCGGGGCTTTTCCCCTTCACCATGGGTGCCGCGGTCGATATGGCTGCCCCCGGCCGGGCTGGCCGAATCCTTGTAGCCGTCATTCCGGACGCCATCACCACGGACACCATCATCACGGACGCCGTCGTGAGCGCCGTCGTGGGCAGCAGCGGTGCCACGGGCCGCGTCAGCCACCCTCCCGGCAGCACCGTCATGGTGGGCGCCGTCATGGTGGGTGCCGTCGTGATGGTCGCCGTCGCGGTTGTTCCGGTCCCGGCGGTCCGTTGGGACGTCAGGGTCGAGCTCGTCCGCTTTCCGCGTCCGTTCGTTGATGTCATCTCGGAGTGACTTGGCCTCTGATGCCTGCTGGTCCGCCTGCTGGCGCAGCCGCGCCGACTCAACCTGCGCCTGCTCGGCGTCTGCCCGGGCGCGCGCCGCCTTGGCCTCGCGTTCACGGGCGTCAAGGTCGCGGTTTTCGGCCTCCCGGCGAATCTTCGCGGCCTCCTCGCGGTGTGCATCGTCCCGCTTTTGCTGGATTGCCTTCCGGCGCCGTCCTGTTGTGAGCAGCAGCAGCACAACCAGCACCACCACGACTACGGCAACCAACACCCAAACCCACGGAGCTATTTCCAAATTACCCACCACTTCCATTTCGATTTGACCGGCCGGCCGAAGCCGTTCCGGCTGACTTTTTTGGAACCGTTCGTAACTCGCTTAGCAAGCGTACTTACCTTTTATTAGTAATCATGCTTATTATTTTAGGGCCAGTATCGCTGGTTCTTGATCAACAACCGGCCTTCTTGGAAAGAGAGAGCGAAGATGACAGAGAACCAATGGCCCGAGGATCCCGCTTACACGGCTCCGCCGGCCTCCACAGGAATTCCGGACGAGCGAAGCGCGGCCACCTTCCCGTCCGCTGCCACTCCCCAATACGGCGAGGCACCCGCCGGTGACACCTCCGGGACGTCCCGCAAGGAAGCAGCGAAGGAAGAAGCAGCAGATGTGGCGCGGACTGCCGCAGGCTCCGCGCAAAACGTGGCCCAAACGGCTAAGGAAGAAGTTGCCAACGTCGCCGCAGAGGCGAAGTACAGCGCGCAGGATCTGCTGGCACAGGCAAAGTCGGGACTGACCAGCCAGGCCGGCACGCAGCAGCAGAAGGCAGCCGAAGGCATCCGTACCATGTCCAGCCAGTTGCAGAGCATGGCTGATGCCCCCGATCAGCAGGGCATGGCCAGTGACCTGATCCGGCAGGCTGCCCAGCGCAGCGAGGCCGTTGCTTCCTGGCTGGAGAACAGGCAGCCCGGAGATCTGCTCGGCGAAGTCCAGAGGTTCGCCCGGAACCGCCCGGGCACTTTCCTCCTGCTCGCAGCGGGCGCGGGCGTCCTGGCGGGCCGCCTCACCCGCGGGCTCACCGCCGGCGCAACCGAAAGCCAGGCCGGCACCGGCAGCAGGGGGCTCTCAGGCCAGTACTCCAGCCCCTACGGCGACCAGTACAGCGAGGGCTATGCTCCGGCCGGCGGGACGGTTCCGCCCCCGCCGGTCCAGCTTCCCGCCCCTGGCACCACTACGGCTGGTTATGACGACGGGGCTTCCGGCACCCTGTACCCTTCAGCCACCGCCAGCCCCCTGGGCAGTCCTGACCTCGTGGAAGAAGAACCGTGGTCCGGTAACCGTGCGGCCGAGGACCCCCTTGGTGACCCCCGGCTTGCCGCTGATCCGCTGGATGACGATCCCCTCGCCCGGGACCGCCGGGCCGGCGGGCAGTCAGGCGGGCTCTGATGAGTAGTTCTGTTCCGGAGCCTGCCCCGGGTGCGGCGCATGTGAAGGCGGACAACGCATCGCTGGGTGAACTGCTGGGTGATGTGACCCGGGATTTGTCCACCCTGATGCGCCAGGAAGTGGAACTGGCCAAGGCCGAACTGAAACAGTCCGCCACCAAGGCCGGCAAAGGCGGCGGGATGCTCGCCGGAGCCGGCGTGGCCGGGCACTTCGTCCTGCTCTTCCTGTCCCTGGCCCTGATGTTCGCCCTGGGCGCCCTGATGCCGCTGGGCTGGGCCGCCGTGATCGTCGCCGTCATCTGGGCGATCATCGCCGCCATCCTGGCCTCGATGGGGCGCAAGGAACTCAAACAGATCCAGGGCATGCCCCAAACGGGAGAAACACTCTCCGAAATTCCCCCAACCCTAAAACCAGGTGAGGTAAACCGATGAGCGATAACCCGGACGCAATCCGTGCCGACATAGAAGCCACCCGTGCCCGCCTGGGCACCGACGTGGACGCGGTCGCCGACAAGGTCACCCCGTCCAACGTCGTCCACCGCCAGACCGACAAAGTCAAAGACGCCGTCAGCGGCGTGAAGGAGAGGATCATGGGAGCAGCAGACAGCACCACCACCCGGGTCCAGGACAAGGTCCATTCCGGTGCCGGGCACACCAGCGGCGCCCTGCATTCCACCGGAGACACCCTGCACGACGCCAAGGACAACGTCGGCGCCAAACTCTCTGACGCGGGCACCGCGATCTCGCACACCCCGGACCAGGTCAAAACCAAAACCCAGGGCAACCCCCTGGCCGCCGGCCTGATCGCGTTCGGCGCCGGGATGCTCGTCTCGTCCCTGATCCCGCCAAGCCAGAAGGAACGCGAGGCAGCCCAGCAGCTCAAGACCGCCGCCGAACCCCTGGCCACCCAGGTCACCGACGCCGCCAAGGACATGGTCCAGGACCTCAAGGAACCAGCCCAGGAAGCCATGGAAAACGTCAAAGCCACCGCTACCGACGGCGTCCAGAACGTCAAAGCCGAAGGCCAGCACGCCGCCACCGACGTCAAAGACCGCGCCACCGACGCCAAAGACCACGTCCAAAACACGTAAGCATCCACCGCGGCACCCCAAGGCATGAGCATCACCCTGACAGGCCGGCCCCGCCATCCCGCGGAGCCGGCCTCTCAGTTTTTGCACCCTTAGCGAGAGGACAACCCATGGCCACTCAGGATTCTTCCGAAACCAGCACCGCCAAAGCAGGCCAGGCGCCGGACCCGAACGACAGCCGGAAACCGGACGGCCCCAGGGACGTGGACAAACCGTCCTGGATATACATCCTCAAGAAGACCCTGCGCGAGTTCAGCAAGGATCAGTGCCCGGACCTCGCGGCGGCCCTCACCTACTATGGGGTGTTGTCCCTGTTCCCGGCCATATTGGCGCTGGTTTCACTGATCGGACTCTTCGGGGACCCGCAGAAAACGACGGATGCCCTGCTGCAGATTGTGCAAGGATTTGTCCCGGCTGAGACCATCGATACCGTTGGCGGCGTTGTCTCGGATCTCGCCAACGCACCCGCTGCGGGGCTCACGCTGGTGCTCGGTCTCGCCACTGCCCTCTGGTCCGCCTCCGGCTATGTCGGGGCCTTCGGCCGGGCCATGAACCGTGTCTACGAAGTGGACGAGGGACGTCCGTTTATCAAGCTGCGCGGCACCATGCTGGTGGTTACCCTCTTTGCCGTTGTCGTCGTCGCCATCCTCGCCGGCATGCTGGTCCTCAGCGGCCCGGTGGCCGAGGCGGTAGGCGGCCTGATCGGACTGAGCGGTGTTTTCCTCAGCATCTGGGACATCGCCAAATGGCCTGTGATGGTGGTGCTTATCATCGTGATCATTGCCGTGCTCTACTACGCCACGCCCAACGTCAAGCAGCCCAAATTCAAGTGGATGAGCATAGGTTCGGGCATCGCGCTGTTCGCCTTCCTGATCGCGTCACTTGCCTTTGGTTTCTACGTAGGCAACTTCGGAAACTACAACAAGACCTACGGCGCCCTGGGCGGCGTGATCGTGATGCTGCTGTGGCTGTGGATCCTGAACATGTCCCTGCTCTTCGGTGCCGAGTTTGACGCCGAAATGGAGCGTGGCCGCCAGCTTCAGGCAGGCATCGAGGCAGAGGAAACCATCCAGCTGCCGCCGCGGGACACCAAGAAGAGCGAGAAGCTTCAGAAGCAGGAGGAGGAGGACATCCGGCACGGGCGCGAACTGCGCGAAAAGTACAGCGCAGAGAACGGCGCAGAGAACGGCCGGAACGAAGACGCCAGCGAGAGTGCAGACAGAAGCCAGCGTTCCGGCCAGTCCGCAGAGCGGCACCGGGACAGGGTCCGGGACAAGCTCCGTGGGCGCAGCACCGGCAGGGAATAGGCGGCAGCCGACCCTCGGGCAAGCGACGGACGGCGGGCGCGGGGCGTCGTTCCCGGGGGCTAGGCAGGACCTTCAAGATGGGGGAAAATTGTTGTAGAGGTTCTGTTGAAGTTTCCCGGACCAACAAGGTGGTCCGGGGACAAGGCGGGGCCGGCGGTGAGATGGCCTCTTCTGAGACCGAGGCCAGTCCCCCCAGTCGCCGTCGGCCCCCTCGATTCCGGGAATAGACGCGCGACTGGACAAAGTGAGCCCCCTGCCATAGTTTCAGGTGTACTCTGCTCGGCACCCCCGGGAGCCGCGCAGGGCCGCTGAAGCAGATACGGCGGCAACACGGTCGACCCCGAATGAGCGAACATGCCTGCCACCCATTTTGAACAATTTATTGCTGAAGCCGTCGTCGCGGACAGGGAGCCCGGGCTGGGCCTCCGCCGTGACGAGCTCTATGGGCTTTACACCAGTTGGTGCCTGCTCGGGAAAGAGCAACTGCGGGCCCCGGAAGCCTTGTGGGAGGCACTGCAGGCCCAGGGGATCAATCCGGACAGCAACAACCTGTCCATGACGGGTCCCGCCGCCGCCGACTACATCGTGGCCAGCGCGCCCGATCTGGTCTGAGTTCTTTTCCATACCCTGTTGAAGGCGCCTTTGGCTGGTTAGCATAAAGGCATGACCGGCGCATTATCGTCCGCCGGCCACCAGCCGAAGGGAGAATCACCATGGGTTTGGATGACAAGATCGATAATGCCGCGGAAAAGATGGGCGGCAAAGCCAAAGAAACTGCAGGTGCGGCCAAGGGCGACGAAAGCCTGCGCGCTGAAGGTCAAATGGACCAGTCCAAGGCCGATTTGAAGCAGGCCGGCGAAAAAGTCAAGGACGCTTTCAAGAAGGATTAGGTCCCCGATAATCCGGCTTTGGAAAAGGGGCTGCTGCGAATTCCGCAGCAGCCCCCTTTTTGTCCTCACCGCTCCAGTCCGCTGCCGGCTTCGAGTGAACGGCCGGCTTCAATTCCCCGCCCGCTTAAGCGAAAATCCGCTAGGCGGGTTCGGTAACCGAAGCCGTGGCAGAAATGGTTTCGGCATTGACCATCCAGGCCAGCTGTTCCAGGCGCTCGATGGCAGCATGCAGCAGGTCAGCGCTGGTGGGATCTTCCTCATCCACTTCGTCGTGGACATCCCTCATGGTCTGGACAGTCCGCTCCAGCCGCCCGGTGATCAGCTTGACGGTGTCCTTCGTGCTGGTCAGCCCCTGTGGGAATTCCTCCAGGCGGCTGCCGGAAGAGACAGTGCTGCTACGGCCGTCCGGCAGGGCGTGAAGGGCCCTCATTCGTTCGGCTGCCTGATCGGCAAACAGCCGGGCAGCGGCAATAATTTCGTCCAGCTGCAGGTGAAGATCACGGAAGTTGGTGCCCACCAGGTTCCAGTGGGCCTGCTTTCCCTGCAGGTGCAACTCAATGAGGTCAGTGAGCACCATTTGCAGGTTACTGGCAAGGGTGGGCGACGCTTTCATCATTTTCCTCCACTAAGCTGCGTATCCGGCTGCCGATCAACCGGACAATTACTATAAGCATACTTAGCAGTTTGATGGAGGCCCGGACATTTGGATGCCGGGGAGCGTCCTACTTTATCCGCGCCAGCGCGAATCCGTCCCAGCCTTTGGAGCCCACGGTCTGAATAACGGTAGCGTCGAGACGGGGGTGCCCGCCCAGCAGCTTAAGGGCATCGAGGATCCCCGGTGCGTTGACGGGATCCATTCCGGGGTCCAGGACCGCGCCCTCCCAGATGGTGTTGTCCAGCACGACCGTGGCGCCCGGCCGGCCGAGCCGCACCGCCCAGTCCAGGTAGTGGCTGTTGTTCTCCTTGTCGGCGTCAATGAAGATGAAGTCGAAGGGGTCCCGGTCCTCCTCGGCCAGCGCGGCGAGCGTGTCCAGGGCAGGTCCCAGCCGGATCTCCACCTTCTGTCCCAGCCCGGCGAAGTCAATATTTGCCCACGCTACTTCAGCGTGCTTGGGGAGGAATTCGCACGTCACCAGCGTGCCGTCGTCGGGCAGTCCCTGCCCCATCCAGATGGTACTGAAGCCCGCCAGCGTGCCTATCTCCAAAACCCTGCGGGCGCCGCACAGCTGCACCAGGAGCTTCAGGAGTTTGCCTGCGTTGGGCGCCACCTCGATGGGCGGCATGCCGGCCTCAGCGGCGGACTGCACCGCCCGGAGCAGGGCCGGATCAGGATGGACCACGACGTCGGACAGGAACTTTTCGGTGGCGATCCACTCCGGCCGGGGCTTGTGCTCGAACATGGGCACAGTCTGGCACGGGGCTCCCCGCGGGTCCAGAGATTTACACAGCGCGGAGCCGGTGCCAACGGGCACGAGCCTTAAGAAGCGTCCTGGGCGAGTGCTTCTTCCAGCCGGTCCACCTTGGCCGTCAACTCACCTGAATACCCGGGCCTGATGTCGGCCTTGATGACCAGGGATACGCGGCTGCCGTAGCGGCCCACCGCCTCCGTTGCCCGCTTCACGACGTCGAAAACTTCATCCCATTCACCCTCAATGGTGGTGAACATTGAGTCTGTTGTGTTGGGCAGGCCTGAATCCCTGACGATTTTCACCGCGGCGGCGACGGCGTCGTGAACGGACGCGTCCACGGGCCGGGAACCTTCAGCGGGGGTACCGGAGGGGGCAACGGAAAAGGCAAGCAGCATAGGGCCAGTGTCCCATGGCGGAGGAGCGGACGCAGGCGGAACGTACCGCTGCCGCCGTCACAAAACCCCCTACCCTCCAGTAACGGTGAACGGCAGGACCTCCGTTGCTAACCTTTTGGCATGAGCCTCGCAGTCGCCCGCAAGCCCCTCCGCGCCGACGCAGCGCGGAACGTGGACAAGATCATCACGGCGGCGCGCCAATGCTTCCGCGAGTTCGGCCCGGATGTTCCCCTCCAGACGATCGCAGCAACGGCAGGGGTGGGGCCCGCCACGCTGTTCCGGAACTTTTCGGACAAGGAGGAGCTGGTCCTTGCAGCCCTCAACCGGCAGCTCCGGCTCAGCGTTGATCCTGTGGTGGACGGCGCCCTGGCAGATATCGACGCCGCCGCGGGGCTGCTGCGGGTCCTGGAAGCCCTGATGGCTGCCGCCAGCGACGACGCAAACCTCCTCGGGGCCGTTGCCGGCCGCAGGGAACTGCTGACCGGCATTACGGGCTCACTGATGGAATCGATCAGCGTGCTGCTGGTGCGCGGGCAAGGCCAGGGAAGCCTGCGCGAGGACATCTCCATGACGGACATGTTCCGGCTGCTGGCGATGCTCATTGGAGTTGTGGACACCATGGAACCGGGATCCGATGCGTGGCGCAGGCCCCTGGCCCTCGTGGAGGACGCCATCAGGACTGTCAGGCCCAGCCGCCCGCTCCCTGCCCATGTGCCGGTGCCTGCTGCTCCCCTGCCGCCGCTCCCCTGACAGGCCTGCACCTGAGAAATAACTCCGGACAGGCAGCTCAAACGAGCCCGGGCAGCGTGATTTGGGCGGCAGATTCCCCCATTGTGGGCGCCGGGTGGGTGCAATACACTTCAAGTGGGTTACGCAGCCAGCCTCTCTGTTCGTTCGAGAAGGAGCCATCCATGCCCCAGTTCGTGCACCTCCGGCCGATGGCCGCATCGTGATGAACAGTTCCAGGCTTCTGCACTACATCACCGATCCGCGCGGTCCAGAGGAGGTTCTTCCCGCCCTGCCGGCGGAGGAACTGGCAAAACTGCTGGATGCCCTTTTCCAGAACCTGGATACTCCCGAACCGGAATACGGCGCGCAGGCCTGGTATGAGATGGCCGTTGAAGAAAGCGCGCGCCGATCCGATCCGGTCGGTTCAAATTCGAGCGAAGGCGCTGCGCACGGAGTAGCGTGACTGGCCGGCTTAGCTGCTGCCCGCGCCCCTGGCCCGGAGCTCTTCACGCACCAAGGCCCGCAGCGCCAGAACCGGGGATGCAGGATCAAGGTCCATTGCCCTTTGCAGGCTTTCTGACAGCGCCTCAAGATCTTCGGCAGGAACATCGGACAAGCCCGCAAAACGCTTAAAAAATCGTTTGGCTGGAAGCCCTGCGCGGCGACGGCCATTCTTGTGGAAGTGGGGCCGCCCGGCTCTTTCCCCGGCCGCATGCAGTTGATTGTCCATCGTCGCCATTCATAGGAATCATTCGCGGCCAACTGCATAGCCGCTTTTATCCTACAACTGGCCGCTCCCAACGGTAGTGACTGATGTCACGTTCCCGGTACCGGCTCAGTTCCAGCCGAGCATCCGGAGCACGGCAGCAGTTCCCGCACCCACCACCACCACCAGCAGAAACGGCGCCCGCACCGCGAGTGCGATCGCTGCCGCCGCGAGCGCGCCGAGGCGGGCGTCCGCAGCAAGTGACTGCCCGGACGCCACGGCGTTCACCAAGGTGAGGGAAGCCAGCAACCCGATGGTCATGGTTCCTGCCACCCTCGACATCCGCGGGTTCTCGAGAAGCTTGGCCGGGACAAAGTACCCCATCAGCTTCCAGGCATAGGCCAAGGCGCACGCAATGAGCAGCCAGATCCAGAGGCTCATGTGTCCACTCCGGATTGGCCCTGGCCGCGCTCCCGGCCTTCCGCTTGCCGGCCTTCAGCTTGCCGGTGATCCGCGCCGCGGTGGTGGTGCTCCCGGTAAGGCTCCACATCCGGCTCCAGGCCCTCGTCGCTGCGCCCGTGGCTGTACCAGCCGATCACCGCCGCCACCACGGCTGCCACCAGGATCGGCACGCCGGCCGGAACGAACGGCACAACCACCACCGTGGCTACCGCGCAAACCACCGCGATGGCGATCGGTTCGCGGCCCTTGAGCCGGGGCCAGAGCAGTGCCAGGAAAGCAGCCACTGCCGCACCGTCAAGCCCCCATTGCTTCGGGTCGCCCAGCCCGCTGCCGGCAAGCGCCCCCACCGCAGTGAACAGATTCCAGAGCACGTAGATGCCAAGGCCCGCTGCCCAAAAGCCGCGGTGCTGTTCAGCGGGATCGGTCTGCCCCGTGCTGGTGGCGGTGGACTCGTCGATGGTCACCTGCGCAGCAACGTATTTGCGCCATCCGGTGGGGTGCAGGAGCGCGTTGAGCTGCATGCCGTAGATTCCGTTGCGCATGCCCAGCAGCGTGGCCGCACTCATGGCTGCGATGCCTGAGCCGCCTCCACCCACCACGCCGATGAACGCAAACTGCGACCCGCCGCTGAACAGCAGCAGGCTCAGTGCCATGGTCTGCCAAAAGTCCAGTCCGGACGTGACGGACAAGGCACCGAAGGAGACTCCATACAGCCCGGTGGCAACACTGATGGAAAGCCCCACGCGAACGGCAGGCGACTGCAGGAGCTTCACGTCCAGGCTCCCGGCGCAGGCTGGCCGGGACGCAGCGCAGGCTTTCGAAGGCTCCAGGCCCACAGGATGAGCGGCGCCTGAAGCGGAAGCCGCAGCGTGTGCACCGTGCGCTCGGCGGGAGTACCTTCGGGGCTGTAGGCCCGCCGGAGGGCGTCGACGTGCCCGGCCAGGAAGACGGCGAACATGGCGGTGAGGGCGGTGGCCGTTGCCTTGCGCGCCGGCGGGACAAGGATTCCGACGGCGGCCGCCAGTTCCAGCAGTCCACTCACGGCAATCCATTCCTCCCGTGTCATCACGGCGAGCGGCCCATGACGGTGCGGTTCCGTACCGCTTTCCCTGTCCTCCAGGCAGAGGTAGTCCGGCACCACCTGGCGGTAGAACCGGGGCTCGCGGAAGTGTTTCATGGCGCTGGCCAGCAGGAGGGCACTCATGGCCGCAGCGGAAAGGCTCTGGGGGGCCTGGCCGGACCGGGGAAAAAGCATGCCTCCACTCAATCACAAGCGCGGCAGGGCCCTAAAACCGGTCAGGCCCAGGCGAGCGCGGAACTTCCATAGGCTGCTGGCGGGCCGGGGTAGTCCAGCGGCTGTCCGTCCACCAGGAGGGGCGGCCCCGCGTAGCGCAGTTCCCCGTAGGTGCTGGCCATGGTGCACAGTTCGGGTGCGGGTAGCTCGGGTCGGGGCAGCCCGGGTTCGGGCAATGCGAAAAGCTCCTCGGCGGTGCGGGCCAAGGACAGCCGTGCCGATCCGCCAAGCCCCTTGTGCCGGCGCCTGGCGAGCAGGGCGATCGCTGCCGCTGCCACGCCATACCCGGTGGCATGGTCCAGGGCCTGGACAGGCAGCGCACCCGGCTGCCACTCGCCGTCGTGGTTCCCTGCCCCGTAAAGTTCGGCGATTCCGGTTGCCGCCTGGACAATGCTGTCGAAGCCGCGCAGGCCACTCCAGGGCCCCGCGCTTCCCCAGCTGTCCAGCGTGACCACCACCAACTCCGGCCGGACTGCCAGCAGCATTTCCGGTTCCAGCCCGAAGCGGTTCAGGGAGCCGCGGCGGTACCCCGTGATGACAACATCGGCGGTGGCCAGCAACTGTTCCAGCAGGTGCCGGTTCCCGGGCGTTGCCAGGTCCGCCTCTGCGCTTCTCTTGCCAAACCCTGTGTCCACGAACTGATCGGTAATTTCGGGAAGGCCCGGCGGATCAAGCCGCAGGACGTCGGCGCCAAGCGACCCCAGCAACCGGGTGGATACGGGTCCGGCAATGACGCGGGTCAAGTCCAGCACCCGCACTCCGGCCAGGGGGCGGAATGGGTCGTCCCCGGGCAAGTGCCTGGGCTTTGGCCCGGCACTTCCACTGCCGGCAAGGCGCAGGTCGATCCAAGGCCCCGTACGGGCAGCGCTGCCCATGCCTGAGTTGAGCCACTCCTGCCGGCTTCGAACGGCGGCGGCGATTCCTCCCCGGGCCTGGATCGCGGCTTCTGCTTCGAGCGAGGACATGGCGGCGAGGGCTGCAGCCACCCCGTCTGCCGTAGTGGCGTCCAGCGCCTGCATCAGCCGCTGCATATGGTGCGGGTAGTTGGCATGGAGCCGGATCCAACCGTCACGGGTAGGCCGGAAGCCGGACAGCGGGGCGAAGCCCTGGATCTTACGCCCGTCAATGCGCAGGTGGCCGTAGGAGTCGAAGGCGGCCGCGGCCAGGGCCGCAGTGGTGCCGAACCGGCCGGGCCTTCCTGTCAGGAGGTTCAAAGCTGCGGCCGCAGCCCCCACGGAACCGAGTGCCAGGCCTTCCACGTCCAGCGCGCCGCGCCACCACCGCCGGGGACCGGACCAGGAAGCGGCCGCGTCACCCATCACCAGCCCGGCGTCCGTGAATACCGGCTCCAGGCAGCGGTACAGCGGAGGAACGGCGCCGGCAGCTTCCCCGGCCATCTGCCCCCCTACCTTCCTTGCGGCGACGCCACGTGCAGCTGCCCCAACACGCGGGCGGGCACGTTGGTGGTGATCTCGTGGATGCCCAGTCCCTGGCACAGCGACACGTCCTGTTCAGTGTCCACGGTCCACACCCGGAACCGCCGGCCCCGCTCCAGCCATCGAAGGATGGTGGAAGGATGCCGGCGGACATAGTCCACACCGGGGCCGGCCAGTCCGGCTTCGCCGGCATCCAGGATCCGCTCCCCTTCCAGCTGGGCAGCTTTCATCACGTTCGCGATCGCGCCCCCGGTGATCAGGCCCAGGCCCAGTTCCCCGCGGAGTTCCCGCACGTCCACGTCGTCCACCAACTGGCAGACGTACTGCGGCGGAACGGACCGGAGGAGCCGGCGGACGGACTCCGGGCTGAAGCTCATAAAGGTCACCGAGACGTTATCCACCGAAGAGTCCGCCGCCTCCCAGCCCTCGGTCCGGAGGACCTCAAGCACGCGGTCCTCCAGCTTGAGCTGGTACGGGCTGGGATGCTTCAGCTCAATAGCAAGCCTCACGGGCCGGCCGGCATGGCGGAGGATCCCCAGCAGCTCGGGAAGGGTCAGAAACTGCTCGGAGCGCGCCCCGTACATTTCAGGGATGCGAACACCCTTCCAGGAGGAAAAGTCCAGGCGGCGGAGTTCGCGCAGTGTCCGCTCCGCCGCCGGCCCGGTTCCATCGGAAGTACGGTCCAGGTTGGCGTCGTGCAGGAGGATGACGTGCTGGTCGCGGGACAGGTGGACATCGCACTCCACACCATCGGCTCCGTCCGCCAGCGCCTGCAGGTAGGCGGCGCGGGTGTGTTCGGCGAACGCGGCGCTCGAACCGCGGTGGGCGAAGACCAGCGGCCGCTGCGGCAGTGACTCGTCAGTAGTCATGCAGACACGGTAGCGGACCCGGCCCGGACTGCGGGACTAGGCTTGGCACATGCAGGTGAACTCTGAGCCAACTACCCGGGAAGCACCCGCCAGGCCGGCAACGTCCGGGCCACCTCCCGGAAGGGACCGCACAAAGGCGCGTGCCGCCGTCGTCCGCCAGCAACTCACTGCCGGTGACGCCGAAAAGGCGGCAGCGCTGCGGAAGATGAAGCTCGTGGCGCTGGCGCTGCTCATTGCTATGGCCGTTGTTTTTGTCTTTGCGTTCGCGCTGCAGCGGGAGTATCCGTGGCTCCAGTACGTGCGGGCTGCCGCCGAGGGCGGCATGGTGGGTGCGCTGGCCGACTGGTTCGCCGTCACCGCGCTGTTCAAGTACCCCATGGGCATCAAGATCCCGCACACCGCCATCATTCCGCGCCGCAAGGACCAGATCGGTGCCTCGCTGGGCGAGTTCGTGGAAACCAATTTCCTGTCAGAAGAGGTGGTCCAGGACAAGCTGGCCAGCGTCAACATCGCCCGCCGCGCGGGCGAGTGGCTTGCCGCGCCCGGGGGCGCGGAGCGCGTGGCCAAGGAGGGTGCCGCCGTCATCCGCGGCGCTTTCAAGGTCCTGAACGACGACGACGTCCAGGCAGTGATCGAGGGAATGGTGCGTAAGCACCTGCTGGCTCCGCCGTGGGGACCTCCCGTGGGCAGGATGGCCGAGCGGATTTTCCACGATGGCCACCACCACAAGCTGGTGGACCTGCTGGTGGACCGGGCTGCGGACTGGGTGGATGATAACCACGAGACCGTGACCCATCTGGTGTCCGACCGCTCCCCCACCTGGGTCCCGCAATTTGTAGACGGCCTGGTGGGCGACAAGGTCTACGTGGAGATCCTGAAGTTTGTCCGCGCTGTGCAGGCCGACCAGAACCACCAGGTCCGGCAGCAGATCGACAAGTACCTGAACGACCTCGCCCAGGACCTGCAGCACGATCCGGCCATGATCGCCCGTGCCGAGGACATCAAGGCACAGGTCCTGGGGGACCCCGAAGTGCGTGAACTCGCCTCCCGCACCTGGGGCACGGTGAAGAATGCACTGCTGGGCGCCATTGACGATCCGGACAGCGACCTGACCATCAAGTTCAAGGGAGCCGTCCGCGACTTCGGCTCCCGGCTGGTCAACGACCCCGAACTGGCGGGGAAGGTGAACGCCTGGATCGGCGACGCCGCCGCCTACCTGGTACGAACCTACCGCTCCGACATCGCCGCGGTCATCACGGATACGGTGGCCCGGTGGGATGCCGAGGAGACCTCGCAGAAGATCGAGCTCCAGGTGGGCAAGGACCTGCAGTTCATCCGGATCAACGGAACCGTGGTGGGCTCACTGGCCGGCCTGGCAATCTTTACGGTGGCGCACCTGATCTTCGGGTGAGTGCTGCTACGCGAACGCTTCCAGCTCCACGCCGGCGGCTTCAAGCCCTGCCCTGACCGCCGCTGCCATCCCGACTGCGCCCGGGGTGTCGCCGTGGATGCACAGTGAGTCCGGCTGCACCTGGACCAATGTCCCGTCCAGGGCCACGACTTCACCCCTGGTGGCAAGGCGCACGGCCCGCTCAACGATCGCGTCGACGTCGTGCAGGACGGCACCTTCCTGCGAGCGCGGCACCAATGTCCCGTCGGCCTGGTACGCGCGGTCCACAAAGGCTTCGATGAAGACCGGGTGCCCCGCTTCCTTCGCCTGCTTCAGCAGCTCGGACCCGGGCAGGCCCAGGATGGGCAGGCCGGGATCGTAGGAGTTCACGGCTGCCACCACTGCGGAGGCCTGATCGGCGTCGTGGACCAGCCGGTTGTACAGCGCCCCGTGCGGTTTCACGTAGTCCACGGAGGCACCCACGGCGTGCGCCACGCCGTCGAGCGCGCCCAACTGGTACAACACATCGCCAAACAACTCGTCGAAGGACATGTCCAGGGAACGGCGGCCGAAACCGGCGAGGTCGCGGTAGCCCACGTGTGCCCCAACAGTTACATCCAGCTCGTACGCAGCGCGGCAGCTGTCCAGCATGGTGACGGGGTCGCCGGCATGGAACCCGCAGGCCACGTTGGCGCTCGTGACCAGCTGGAACATGGCGGCGTCGTCCCCCATGGTCCACGAGCCGAATGATTCGCCGAGGTCAGCGTTGAGATCCAAAATTGTTGCCTTCCAGCGTCAGGTGCTCCGGTGCGGCGGCGTTGAGCTCGCCGGGGATGGTGTCCGGCATGGGACCAAACGCTTCCTTGGCGTTCGACACCACTGCCCGCCCCATGATGAGGTTACCGGCTCCGCCCACCACCGCGCCGATGCCGAACGGCAGCGCCCGGCCGAACAGGGCAGTCCCCTGCCGTTTGAGGAGGTTTTTGAGGAAGGCTTTCTGGATGCGGTTCCGGATCGAGCCGAAGCCGGGCACGGTGGATTTGGACAAAACGTTGCCCCAGGCCCTGGTGGCGTTCATGCCGTTGCCGGCGGCCTGGCCGCTGAGTGTTCCGAGCAGGGCTGTTCCCTCCTCGCCCAGCATGAGGGCCATCACCATGGTGCTGGCCTTTTCCGGGTTGGTGAGGCGGATGCCGTGCAGCTCTGCAAGGGAGGTGGCGTAGAGGGCGGTTGCTTCGAGGAACCCGACCGTCGCTGCGGCTGAGAGTCCCAGGGATGCCACGGTGCCGACGCCGGGCACCACGGCCGTTGCCCCGACGACGGCGCCGCCGCCGGTAACCGCACGGAGATAATCGCGTTCCAGGATGTCTGCCAGCCGGGCGGCGGTGGCGCCCGGGTGCTTTTTCTGGAGCCGGCGGATGTACGCCAGGACCAGCGGGCGCTGGATCTCCACCGCGCGGAGGAGCACAGTGTGGACGCCGGGCTTGGGTTTGCCGTCTGCGTCGAACACTGCGTTGTGGGCGGTTTCGTGTGCGATTCGTACTGCGGGATTGCTGCGCTTGGCCATGGTCACCTCTGTTGGTCTCGCAGGCCGTGGTTTGCGGCCTTTCCTCAATACTAAGGTTGCTGAACACCATGCCAGGGCACGGCGGGTGAAGCCTAGACTTACCCTATGCCCGCTCCCAAAGCCTTGCGGCCCTTTGTCCACCGTGAGTACCGGGTACTGATTTCCGCGCTGGCCATCTCCATTTTCGGCTCCGGCATGTGGGCCGTGGCCATGGTCTACCAGGTGATCCATCTCGGCGGCGGACCGCTGGAACTGTCCCTGGTGGCCGCTGCCGGGAGCGTGGGCCTGGTGGCCTTTGTCCTGGCCGGGGGCATCGCCGCTGACCGGATTCCGCAGCGCCGCCTGATCATCGCCGTGGAGGGAGCCAACCTGGCGGTGATCGCTGGCATCAGCGGGCTGGCCCTCGCAGGCTGGCTGCAGCTTTGGCATGTTGCTGCGGGCGCCTTTGTGCTCGGCGTGGGCGCTGCCTTCTTCTTCCCTGCCTATTCGGCCATCCTGCCGCGGATCCTCCCGGCGGAGGACCTTCTCGCCGCCAACGGCATGGAGGGGTCCATGCGGCCGGTGCTCCAGCAGGCCGCCGGGCCTGCTGTGGCGGGCGTTGTGGTGGCTGCCCTGTCGCCGTCGCACGCCGTGACGGCGGTGGCCCTGTGCCACCTTTCGGCCTTCATCATCCTGAACTTCCTGGGCCAGCACGGACTGGCCGCGCCGGTGAACGGCGCGGACGACGGCGGCGTCGCAGCGCGCGGCACGAAATCCTTTTTCCAGGACCTCCGCGAAGGTGTCAGCTATACACTGCGGACCCCGTGGCTGCTCTGGACCTTGATCTGGGCGTGCATCTCGGTGCTGTTCCTGATCGGCCCCATCGAGGTGCTGCTCCCGTTTGTGGTCCGCGACCAGCTCGGCGGCGACTCCAGCGTGTTTGGCTTCCTGCTGGCCGTGATGGGCGTGGGCGCCGCATTGGGCTCGCTGCTCACTGCCTCCCTGCGGCTGCCGCGGCGCTACCTCACCGTGATGATGGTGAGCTGGGGCGCCGGCAGCCTGCCGCTCGCCGCCGTCGGGATCATGGATAACTTCTGGACCATCGCGGCGGCACTGTTCATTTTCGGCGCCACCGGCAGCGTGGGCATGGTCATCTGGGGCACGCTGCTCCAGCGGCGCGTTCCGCCGCACCTCCTGGGCCGGGTGTCCAGCCTGGATTTCTTTGTTTCACTCGCGCTGATGCCGGTATCCATGGCCTTGGCCGGGCCCGCCGCCGAAGTCCTGCCCATCTGGCTGATCTTCGTGGTGGCCGGGGGCGTGTGCCCCATCATGGCGGTCATCGCCATGATGGCGGCACGGATGTCCGAGGACGAACTGGCCCACCCGCTGGACCGCTCACCTGAGGCGGAGCGGACGACGGCGGGCGGAGACTAGGCAGCCGGGCGCGGCACGTCGTTAGTGGCACGCACCACGGGAATGCTCGCCGTCGGATGTCCGCTCGGGAACACCGTGGACTCCGGCTCCGGGACGGGTGCGAGAGGCACCTGGACAGGTTCGGCACCAACCGCGAACAGCTGGCCGCGGACATCCACCTCGAGCGATTCGCCGTCCTGGATGGCCAGCGTGATCGCGCCGGCGCCGAGCTGGACCAGCAGCAGGCGTCCACGGATCTTGAGATGGAAGGTGAGTCCCTCCCAGCCGCCGGGAAGCCGGGGATCGAAGAACGGAACAGGACCCTGGTCCCGCAGGCCCGCGAAGCCGCAGACCAGGGAACTCCATACCCCGCCGGTGGAGGCGATGTGCACGCCGTCGATGGTGTTGCCGTGCGTATCGTCCAGGTCGATGAACACTGCGTTGGTGAAGTGCTCCAGCGCTTCCCGCTGGTATCCCACCTCGGCGGCCATGATGCCCTGCACGCAGGCGGAAAGCGTTGAGTCTCCCGTGGTCAGCGGGTCGTAGAAGTCGAAGGCCCGATGCTTTTCTTCGGCGGTGAAATCCTGCCACTGGAGGAACATCGCCAGGACGGTGTCCGCCTGCTTCAGGACCTGGTGGCGGTAGATGACCAGCGGGTGGAAGTGCAGCAGCAGCGGGTACTTGGACCGTGGCGTGGTCCAGTCCCATGACTCCAGGGTCATGAAGTCGTTGTCCTGCGAGTACACCTGCATGCGCTTGTCGAACGGCAGGTGCATACGGTTCGCGGCGGCCTGCCACAACTGCCGCTCCTCCTGGGCGACGCCGGCGTGTTCCAGGGCGGCGGCGGCACGCAGGTTAAACCGGGCCATAACGTTGGTGTAGAGGTTGTCGTTGACCACTGCGGTGTATTCGTCCGGGCCGGTGACCCCGTGGATGTGGAACATGCCGTCTTTGCCGAAGAAGCCCAGGGAAATCCACATCCGGGCCGTTTCAATCAGCAGCTCGGCCCCAATGCCGTCACGGAACTCGACGTCGCCCGTGGCCCAGACGAACCGGTTGGTGGCGAAGGCGATGGCGGCGGCGATGTGGAACTGGGCGGTGCCGGCGGCGTAGTAGGCGCTGGCCTCGAGCCCGTTAATGGTCCGCCACGGGAACAAAGCGCCTTCCACGCTCAGTTCCTTGGCGCGGATCTTTGCTTCCGGGAGCATGGCGTGGCGGAACTCCAGGACCTGGCGGGCGCCCACAGGGTTGGTGTAGGTCAAGTACGGGAGGAGGTAAACCTCCTGGTCCCAGAAATAGTGGCCCTCGTACCCCGAGCCTGTAACGCCCTTCGCGGGGATCCCGGCCACGTCCGCGCGGGCCGTTGCCTGGGCAAGCTGGAACAGGTTCCAGCGGATGGCCTGCTGGAGTTCGGGCCCGCCGCCGGCCACCACAATATCGGCGGTGGCCCAGTGCTCGCGGTAGTGCGCTTCACTTTCAGCGAAGATGTCGGCTACCGGCCGCAGGCCTTCTTCCGCGACGGCAGCTGCGTCAATGGAGGCGTCCTGGATTGCGCGGCCAGCGGCATAGCTGACGGTCTTTTCCAGGCGGAAGGGCTCATCCGCGCTCACTGCCAGCACGTAGCGGACGCTGCTGTCGTCCTGGTCCACGAGCGTATCGAACGGCTGGTGGCCTGCCGAGGTCCAGTGGTCCACGGCAACGCCCACGCGCTGCTTTGATTCCGCGGCTTCCCAGGCCAGGCGCAGCGAGCCGCCACCGCCGTCGAGGCGCAGGGGCAGCAGCACGCGTCCAGCGTGGCGGCCCGCCCTGCGCGGATCATGGACCGAGTGGTCCTCCACCGGCTGGTCCTGGCGGTTGATCACCGACGACGTGACGTCCAGGGAGATCTCCCGGTCCGTGGCCACGTCCAGCGAAATGCCGAGGGATCCGCGGGAGGCGAACCCGACGGCGCGGCGCTCAGTGGTGGTGACGACGGCGCCGGAGCGGCACTGCCAGGTGATGCGGCATTCGTAGACGCCGGTGCCGAAGTCAACGGAGCGGCGGTAATCCAGGATCTCGGATTCGGCCAGGCTGAGGGACTCCCCGTCGATGACCACGGTGAAGTTGTTGACGTCCGGGATGTACAGGATTCGCTGACCGGTGCGTGCAAAGCCGAACGCGTTTTCGGCGTGCTTGATGTCCCAGATCTCGTGGAATCCGTTGATGAAGCTGCCCGGCAGGTCGGAGTCGGCCGCCGCCCAGTGGGCGCCGCGGATTCCCAGGTGCCCGTTGCCGAGGGCAAAAAGGGTTTCCAGGGCGCCTTCCGCGCCCGGCTCGTGGCGTGTTTCGACGAGTTGCCAGGGGGTGTTGGGGAACCGCTCGCGGTCTGCGGTGATGAGAGCCATGGTGTTGGGGTCCTTAGGCGTGTGCTGGGGCAGCTGTCATTGGCCCCTGCGGGCGCGGCAGCTTGGGTGCTGCTTGCTGTCTGCTGAAGTAATTCGTTGGGTGCGGGCGCCGGGATGGGGAATCCGGCTGTATGCCCGGCCGGCTAGAGGAGTTCGTCGAGGTCGTTGACCACCACGGTTGCTCCGGCTTCCAGCAGCGTTTGCCGTCCGGCGCCCCGGTCCACTCCGATCACCGAGTGGAACGAACCTGCCTGTCCGGCCTGGACACCGGAGACTGCGTCCTCCACCACCACGCACTCCTCGCTGGGAAGGTCCAGCAGCCGGGCTGCGTACTGGTAGGTGGCGGGGCTGGGTTTGCCCGGCAGGCCTTCCCTGGCTGCCACCACACCGTCCACCACCACACGGAAGTGGCGGCTGAGTCCCGCTGCTTCCAGGACGGCGGGTGCGTTGCGTGAGGAGGAGACGACGGCGACCTTCAGGCCGCAGTCCAGGACGGCTGCCAGGAAGCGGACAGAGCCTTCGAACGGTTCCACGCCCGTGCTGACAATGTTGTTGAAAATTCTGTTCTTGCGGTTGCCCAGACCTTGGACGGTGGTGTTGGCGGGGTCGTCGTCGGTGGGACCTTCCGGAAGGACGATCCCGCGCGAGGCCAGAAAATCGCGGACGCCGTCAAAGCGCGGCTTGCCGTCGATGTGGTCGAAGTAATCGCTCTCGCTGTAGCCCGTAATATCCGGCCGGGATGAGAGGTAGCCTTCGAACAACTCCTGCCACGCCTGCTCATGCACCGTTGCGGTGGGCGTCAGTACGCCGTCGAGATCAAAGAGGACGGCCGAGGCGCCCGTCCAGGCGGTGAGGCTGTTGACTGTTTGGTCCGTTGCGGTATTTTCACTCATGCGTGGTGCGGTGTCCTTTCAGACGGCGGGCAGCCTCGAAGGCGTTGCTTCTGGGGTGTGGTGGCTTCGGTGCCCGGATCATCTGCAGAGCCGGCGGGCCGGCCGGCGTTACATGCGCAGCGGCGTGGTCCCGGTTGCTGTCCCGCCGGGGGCCTTGCTGATCCTTTTATCCCTACCATCATGGGCCTGTTCCGGGTTGGCGGACAAGCTGACCGGGCGTCCGGCACTGCGGCGGGAGCAAGCAACGGCACGCCATAAACTGTTGCCGGAAACCATCCGCACCACACCGCCCTCCTTGTCCACGCAGATCAAGGCCCCATTTGAGGCCGAAGTCGAGTGTAAGCGCTTACAAATTTGGCTGGCAACTGTTTTTTCGCCAGCGCTGTTTGTGACGCACGTCTCGCTGCCTGCGCCCGGAAGGTGCTAGGCGCCCGCGGTCCGGTTGGCGCGAAGCACGTAGTGGCGGAGAAAGGCGCTGACATCCACCATTTCCGTCTTGGACATGGCGTGGCCCATGCCGGGGTAGGTCCTGGCGGTGAGGAGCGTGTTGTCCTGCAGCCACTCCTCCGTGTAAGCCACCGCGTCTTCGTTGATGACCAGGTCAGCCTTGTCCCGTCCCCAGAAAAATGGCGGCGGCGCATCGAAGGACTCAGTGAGGGACAGGAGTTCATTTTCGAGCACGAAGCCGGAAAGCCCCACAACCGCTGCGTAGTCCTTGGGATGCAGGCGCAGCAGGGTGCTGGCCATCGCCATGCCCTGGGAATAGCCGAGCAGGCTGACGCTGGTGTGCTGGCCCTTAACGCTGTTGATCCAGGTCTGGACGGCGTTGGAAGCTTTGATCACGTCAGCGAAGTCGTTGGCCAAAAAGTAGTCCAGCAGGAACCAGCCGTAGTGGTCCCCGATCGCCATGGGTGCGCGCAGCGCCACGCAGGTGAATTCCGCCGGCAAGTTCTCAAAGAGGCGGACCATCCGGGACTCGTCGGTGCCGTAGCCGTGCATCATCACCAGCAACGGAGTGCCCGCCCGCTCTTCGTCGGGCTTTGACCACACAACTGTTTTCATCGGATCAGCCTAGCGAGCCAGGCCGCCCCGGCACCTGAGCCGTGCCGCTGAAGCCACGCCGTTAAGGTGCGCCACTAAGCCAGGCCAAGGGCCAGAAACCCCAGCCTCTGGCCGCAAGGGTGTTACCCATTTGAGACGTCCGGGGACGGGCCAAAACCATTGAACAGGGCACCTCGGGGCTGTAGCGTGGCGCATGACGGACAGCATACTTATTATTCCGTCGCGGGCCGAGACAAGGCCCTTTCCGTGACCATCAAGGAGCAGCACATGAGAATCGGTTCTTCCATCTTCCTCATCGCACTCGGCGCCATCCTCGCCTGGGCGGTTGCTCCGGGCCTGATCCCTTTCGTTGACCAGGTGCTGATCGGCTACATCCTGATGGCCGTGGGCGTGATCGGCCTTATCGCCTCGCTGATCCTCGCCTCGCCGGGCCGCAGCCGGCGGATCAGTGAAACCCGGTCAGTCGTGGATCCGAACACCGGCGAGCGCATCACCAGGAACGAAAGCAGGGACGGCGGGCTGTAGCCAGGGCCGGAGGAACCCGAGGATAGAAAACCTGTCGTGAACCCGAGGAAAGCCGGGCCGGACCGCCATGGTCCGGCCCGGCTTTTCGCTGCCCCCAAAGTTTTGCGGGGCTTTATCGGCGTCCGAAGGCTCCCAGAAGCAGCGCCCGGACCGGGACCGCAAACCTCGTCAATTTTGTTTCGTGTGGGTTTCCATTGACAAACCAACAGAAGCAAAGATAAAGTCAAGTAACTCAACATCATGTGATGCCAGTCACTAACAGCAAGCCTTACGCAACGGAGGGTATGTGTTCGCCGAGGAGCGCCAGCAGAAGATTGCCGAGCTTGTAGCCGGCACCGGCCGGGTCACCGTGACCCACCTGGCCGAGCGCTTCCGCATCACTACCGAAACCGTCCGCCGGGACCTTGCCACGCTCGAGGTCGCTGGAACCGTCCGGCGGGTGCACGGCGGCGCAGTCGCCACGGACAGGTTCAGCACCACAGAAGAAAGCATCACCGAGCGGGCCATCCAGCGTCCGGACCAGAAGGTCCGCATCGCAGAGGCGGCACTGGCCCTCATCCCCCGCACGTCCCCGGGCAGCGTCCTGATTGACGGCGGCACCACCACCGAAGTGCTGGCAGACCTGCTCTCCCGGCGCACCGCCGTCGAACCTTCCGACGGAACAGAAGCCCGGGCCGAGCTGGTTGCCATCACCCACGCCCTCCCCATCGCCGGCAAGCTTTCCAACATTCCTGGAATTGCGCTCGATGTCCTCGGCGGAAGAGTCCGCGGAATCACCCAGGTTGCCGTAGGCCAGGCCACGGTGGAGGCGGCCAGCAGGCTGCGGCCGGACATCGCATTCATCGGCACCAACGGCATCCACGCATCGTTCGGCCTGAGCACTCCTGACCCCGAGGAAGCCGCCGTCAAGGCAGCTTTCGTCCGATCGGCCCGCCGGATCGTGGTGCTGGCCGATTCCTCCAAGCTGGACACGGAAACCCTGGTCCAGTTCGCCTCCCTGAAAGATCTGGACACCTTGATTACAGACAGCGAACCCGGCCCGGAACTTGCAGCCGCCCTTGAGGACGCCGGCGTAGACGTGGTGATCGCATGATCGTCACCTTCACCGCCAACCCGAGCCTTGACCGGACCGTGGCCCTCCCCGGCCCGCTTGCACGGGGCGAAGTGCAGCGGGCCGTCTCCGTCAGCCAGGAGTCCGGCGGCAAGGGCGTCAACGTCTCCCGCGCCCTGGTGGCGTCCGGCCTGGAATCCCTGGCCGTCCTCCCGGGCGCGGACAGCGATCCGGTCCTGGCCGGCCTGCGCGAAAGCGGCGTGCCCTTCGTTTCCCTGCCTATCGGTGAGCCGCTGCGGACAAACGTCGCGCTCACCGAGCCCGGCGGCGTGACCACCAAGATCAACGAACCCGGCCCGCTGCTCGATGCGGACCAGCAGGAATCCCTGATGAAGCTGCTGGTTGAGAGCTCCCGCGGTGCCAGCTGGGTGGTCCTGGCCGGTTCGCTGCCCCCGGGATTCCCCGCCGACTTCTACGCCACGGTGGCCCGCCGGGTGCGCTCCGCCGCAGACGGCACCGCCCCGCAGATCGCCGTGGACTCCTCCGGTGCCCCCCTTGCCGCCGCCGTCTCCAGCGACGGCCTATCCAGCGAAGGGTTGGCCGGCGGGTTGTCCGGCAGCGGGGCAGCCAATGGTTCGGGAAAACCGGACCTCCTCAAACCCAATGCCGAAGAATTGGCGGAGCTGGCTGCCGCAGCCGGTTTCGCCTCTCCGGCCACCGCAGACGAACTGGAAGCGGACCCGGCTGCAGCCGCAGCAGCAGCCGCCGCCGTCGTACGTTCCGGTGTGGGTGCTGTGCTGGCAACTCTCGGATCCAAGGGAGCTGTCCTGGTAACGGCCGACGGCGCGTGGCTGGCCACGCACCCGCCGGTCGCCGCGGTCAGTACGGTCGGCGCGGGCGATTCAGCCCTGGCCGGCTACCTGCTCGCCCAAGGCCAGGGCGCCGCCCCGGCCGATTGCCTTCGTCAGGCGGTGGCCCACGGTGCCGCAGCCGCCTCCCTGCCGGGGTCCACTGTCCCGGCAGTCCACCAAACCACCCCGGATGCCGTAACCATCACGGCCCTTCGAAAGGATTGACAGTGACCCAGCTCATCACCACGGAACTGGTCGAGCTCGACCAGAACCTGGGCAATTCCCCCGAGACGGTGATCCGGCACTTGGCAAGCAAAGTAGCTGCCACCGGACGCGCTTCAGAAGTTGAAGGCCTCTTCGCGGACGCCTTCGCCCGCGAGCAGAAAACTGCCACGGGTATCCCCGGAGGCATCGCCATCCCGCACTGCCGTTCCGCGGCCGTCAACGAACCCACCCTGGCCATGGCCCGCCTGGATCCCAAGGTGGACTTCGGCGCCAAGGACGGCCCGGCGGACCTGATCTTCTTCATCGCAGCCCCGGACGGCGCTGACCAGCAGCACCTCAAGCTGCTGTCCAAGCTCGCCAGGTCCCTGATCAAGAAAGACTTCACCGCAGCCCTGCGCAACGCCTCCTCGCGCGAGGAGATCGTGGACCTGGTGGACGGCGCACTGGCTGACAAGCCGGCCGCCCACGCCGCGCCCGCTGCTGACGCCGTCCCGGTTGGCGCAGCTGTCGGTGCCGGCTCCTCCTCACCTGCCGGCAGCACGGCAACCGGTGCCGCTGGTTCCGCCAGCCGGGGCCCCAAGCGCCTCGTAGCCGTGACCGCATGCCCCACCGGCATCGCCCACACCTACATGGCGGCTGACTCACTGGTTCTCGCCGCACAGGAAGCCGGTGTGGACCTGCAGGTTGAGACGCAGGGTTCCTCCGGCGCTAAACCGCTGGACCCCGCCGTCATCGCTGCCGCCGACGCCGTCATCTTCGCCGTGGACGTGGACGTACGCGGCAAGGAACGCTTTGCCGGCAAGCCCGTCATCAACGCGCCGGTCAAGCGCGGCATCGACGAGCCCGCGAAGATGGTCCAGGAGGCCCTCGCGGCAGCGGACAACCCCCACGCCCGCCGTGTCCCGCACTTCGGGGCGGAAGAGCAGGCCGAGCATGAGGCGGACGAAAAGGGCGAGCACATCGGCCAGAAGCTGAAGCGCGCACTGCTCACCGGTGTCAGCTACATGATCCCGTTCGTTGCCGGCGGCGGCCTGCTGATCGCCCTGGGCTTCCTGCTCGCGGGTTTCGACATCGCGCTCGGCACCAAGGCCAACGACATCCTGGCCAACAACACCCTGTTCAACCTGCCCAACGGCAACCTCGCCCTCTACCTTGGCACCGTCTTCTTCAAGATCGGCGCCCTGTCCATGGGCTTCCTGGTTCCCGCACTGGCAGGCTACATTGCCTATGCCATCGCTGACCGCCCCGGCATCGCCCCCGGTTTTGTTGCCGGTGCCGTGTCCGGCTTCATGGGTGCCGGATTCCTCGGCGGCATCGTGGGCGGCCTGCTGGCCGGCTACATTGCCCACCTGATCGGTTCCTGGCAGGTGCCCCGCTGGCTGCGCGGCCTGATGCCTGTTGTCATCATCCCGTTGCTCGCCTCGATCGTGGCTTCCGGCCTGATGTTCCTCGTGCTGGGCGGCCCAATCGCCGGCCTCACCAAGGCCCTCAACGGCTGGCTCTCGGGCATGTCAGGCGCCTCCGCCGTCGTCCTCGGCATCATCCTCGGACTCATGATGTGCTTCGACCTCGGCGGACCCGTCAACAAGGTCGCTTACGCCTTCGCTGTCGCCGGGCTCGGTGCCGGCAGTGCCACTAACCAGGCACCGTGGCAGATCATGGCCACCGTGATGGCAGCCGGCATGGTGCCGCCGCTGGCGATGGCCCTGGCCACTGTCCTGGACAAGAAGCTTTTCAGCCTGGCCGAACGCGAAAACGGCAAGGCGGCCTGGCTGCTGGGTGCCTCCTTCATCTCCGAAGGGGCTATCCCGTTCGCCGCAGCCGACCCGCTGCGCGTCATCCCCGCCAGTATGGTGGGCGGCGCCCTCACCGGTGCACTTTGCATGGCTTTCGGAGTTACGTCGCAGGCGCCTCACGGCGGTATCTTCGTGTTCTTCGCCATCGGCAACCTGCTGATGTTCGTGGTCGCGATCATCGCCGGAACCATCGTCAGCGCGCTTGCTGTGGTGGCTCTCAAGCGCTGGGCAGCCCGCAAGACCGCTGCTACGGTGGAGACCGTTCCAGCAACCGTCTGACCCTGCCTCACCCACTACCTCTACCCGGCATTCACCAAGCCCGCCGGAAGACAAAGGAGCAAAAATGCCAGAACGCACAGCAACCGTCGCCAGCCGCGTGGGCCTGCACGCCCGCCCCGCCGCCATCTTTGCCGAGGCAGCAGGAGAGTACGACCTGGACATCACCATCGCCCGCGAAGGCGAGCCGGCGGACGAGGCCATGGATGCCGCCAGCATCCTGTCCCTCATGAGCCTGGGCGCCTCACACGGGGATGTGGTGGTCCTCCGGGCCGAGGGCGACGGCGCTGACACGGCCCTGGAGCACCTGGTCCAGATCCTGGAAACGGACCACGACGCCGAGTAGCAGCAACAGCAGAGCCGCACGGCCGCCGTCGGACCTTCCCTTCCCCGGGAGGTGTCCGACGGCGGCCGCTTGCGTTAGGTGTCCGGCCGAACCAGGTGTGTCAGCCGCGTTCAGCCAGCTTCTTGACGTCTGCCACCAGCCGGTCCCACATTCCCTGTGAGTGCTCGGCCGCCTCCGCTGTGGGGTTGTTGTCCTGGGCCAGTGTCAGCAGCGTCCGGCCACCCTGGTCCTGCAGCGTCCAGGTCAGGGTGTGGTAGTTTTCCGGTTTGTCCTCCTGGCCCCCGAGCGGGCTGAAGTGGCTGTACACCAGCCGCTGGCCGGGTTCCACTTCGAGGACCACTCCCTTGTCTTCGTACTCCTTGCCTTCCCAGCTCCCGCGCCAGCTGATGGGTCCCGCCCACGCTCCAGTCCGTGGTGAGCTCCGTGCCAAACATGAACTCCTTCGTGGCCGCAGGGTCCGTGATGACCTCCCACACCCGGCCGGGCGGGGCCTCGATGGTGACGGACGACGCCGCCACGAAGTCACCCGGCATTGCCCTTGGCCTTCCTTGCCGTGAGGAGCAAGTACTCCCATTCCATCTGGAACGGGGAATCGCCGTGGGCATCGCCAAAGGATTCAGCCAGCTCCGTCAACGCATTGTCCAGCGCCTTGACCTTGTCCCCGTCGTCGGCAATGAATTTGTACACCGAGATGGTGGGCCCGTAGTGGGACTTGAAGTAGCGCACGAAGTCTTCGGGCTGGTGGAAACTCCGGACAGCCAGGGACTGTTTGCGGGCGTGGACGTCCGTGACCCGCTCGCCGAGCAGTTCCCGTACATGGTCCTCGCTCCCCCACAGCGGGGCGGGCTGCGCACCCGGTGGCGGTGGCGGGGCAAACGGTTTCAGGGCGGCGAACATCTGGCCGATGAACCCTTCGGGCGTCCAGCTGAGCAGCCCAATGGTGCCTCCCGGTTTGCAAACGCGCAGGAGCTGGTCCGCTGCGGCCTGGTGGTGGGGCGCGAACATCACACCGAGGCAGGAGATCACGGTATCGAACTCGTCGTCGCCGAACGGCAGGGCCTCCGCGTCCCCCTCCTTCCATTCCAGCTCAACGCCGCGGTCCGCTGCCTGATGGCGGCCGGCGTCGAACAGCTCAGGAGTGAGGTCGCTGGCGACGACTTTCGCCCCCATCATGGCGGCGGGGATGGCCGCGTTCCCGGCGCCCGCGGCGACGTCCAGGACCCGCTGCCGCGAGTTGACGCGGCAGGCTTCAACGAGGATTGCGCCCAGCTCGGGGAGCAGTTCACTTGCGAGCGCAGGGTAGTCCCCGGATGCCCACATGGCCCGGTGCTTTTGCTTGAGGGCCCGGTCCGCCTCCAGAACATCAGCCTGGTCATTCATGACTGTGCCTCCTACTGCGATGGTTCCCAGTGAGCTAACAGCACGCTGCCGGCATGGCGGAGGCTGCGATGCGACTCATTGTGGACGCGCCTGCCCTCGCTGTAAAGAGAGCCGTTTTGCATCGACTACCGAAAAGCAAGCAAGCTTAGTAGTTTCATAGACATGGCACTCATCCACGCTGCGCTCCCGGCAGGGGCGCGACCATCACGCCGGCTTGCGCGCCCTGGTGCCCGTGGCCTTGCCGGCGGCGGTTTTCGCAGCAGGCTTGGACGACGCCTTGTCCGCCGTGGACTTGGCGGTGGATTTGGCGGCCGTCGATTTGGCGGTACTGGTCTTGGCAGCACTGGTCTTGGTGCCGGTCGCTTTCGCGGCAGTGGACTTGGTTGCGGTGGATTTGGTTGTGGTCTTGGCGTCAGCGGACTTGCTGGCCGTCGCCTTGCCGGCCGTGGCCCTCTTGCGCGCCGGCTTGGCAGTCTCTTCCTCGTCGCCGGACTCCGCGGCCCCGGCCCCGGAGCCGCCGGCAGCAGCTCCGGAGGCACCCCCGCGTTTCCGGTCCAGGCTCCGCTTCAGCGCTTCCATCAGGTCGATGACCTCGCCCTTGCCGCCCTCCCCGGCTTCCACACCAAAGGTTTCGTCAGTGTCCAGCGCGTCGCCCTGCTCGAGTTTGGCCTCAATCAGGTGGCGCAGCTGCACCTGGTAGTCATCCGTGAAATGGTCGGGATCGAAATCGGCCGCCATGGACTCCACCAGGGCCGCGGACATGTCGCGTTCCTGCGGGGAGATCTTGATGGACACGTCCAGGGACGGGAAGTTCGCCTCGCGCACCTCATCCGGCCAGAGCAGGGACTGGAGCACCAGGACGTCGTCCTTGATCCGGAGCGCGCCCAGCCGCGTCTTCTCGCGCAGCGCGAACTGGACAATTGCCACCCTGTCCGTGTCCTCCAGCGCACGGCGGAGCAGCACGTAGGCTTTGGGCGACTTGGAGTCGGGTTCCAGGTAGTAGCTCTTCTCGAACATCATGGGTTCAAGCTGCTCGGACGGGACGAACTGCACCACTTCGATCTCGTGGCTGTTCTCGGCGGGAATGGCCTTGAGCTCATCCTTGGAGAGGACCACCGTCTTGCCGTCCTCCTCGTAGGCCTTCTCGATGTCCGAGTAGTCGATCACCTGGCTGCACACCTCGCACCTGCGCTGGTACCGGATCCGGCCGCCGTCGGCATTGTGGACCTGGTGCAGACTGATGTCATGATCTTCGGTTGCGCTGTAGACCTTCACGGGCACGTTGACCAGGCCAAACGCGATGGCACCTTTCCAGATGGCTCTCATTCCCTAAGTCAACAGCACGCAGCGCTGGAGGTGAAGACCTGTGGCCGCCGCTAAGGAACGTGTCCGGGTGGCGGGCCGGGAATTAACGCTTACCAACCTGGGCAAAGTCATCTATCCGGAAACGGGCACCACCAAGGCGGACGTCCTGGCGTACTACGCCGCCGTGGCTCACGTCCTGATTCCCGCCGCAGCCAACAGGCCGGCCACCCGGAAAAGGTGGGTCAACGGCGTGGGAACCGCAGAGAAGCCGGGCGAGGTCTTCTTCCAGAAGAACCTTGAGGATTCCGCCCCCGGCTGGCTTCCGCGCGCTGCCATCACCCACAAGGAGCGGACCATCCACTATCCGATGGTCAACGATGCAGCGACGCTCACCTGGTTCGGCCAGATCAACTCCCTGGAAGTCCACGTCCCCCAGTGGCAGGTGGATTCGCACGGCAACCAGCTGAACCCGGACCGGCTGGTCCTGGACCTCGATCCCGGTTCGGGCGCCGGCCTTGAGGAATGCGTGGAGGTGGCGTTGCTGGCACGCGGCATCCTCGAGGATGTGGGACTGGACCCGGTCCCGGTGACCAGCGGCAGCAAGGGCATCCATTTGTATGCAGCCCTGGACCGGAGCCAAACCTCCGACCAGATCTCCGCGTTTGCCCGTGAACTGGCCCGCGCCCTGGAAGCCGACCATCCCGACCTGGCCGTCAGCGACATGAAAAAGACCCTGCGCCAAGGCAAGGTACTGGTGGACTGGAGCCAGAACAACGCGGCAAAGACCACCATCGTGCCCTATTCCTTGCGCGGCCGTCCCACCCCGATGGTGGCCGCTCCGCGTACCTGGGCGGAAATCAGTTCGCCGGGACTGAAGCACCTGGACTACCAGGCTGTGCTGCGGCGGGTGCAGGAAGGCACGGACCCGTTCGCCGCCGTCGTCCGCGCCTCGAACCAAAGCCTGGACGTACCGGACAAGCATGACGACGGCGACCCGCGCCTGGGCAAGTACCGCTCCATGCGTGATCCCAAGGAAACCCCGGAGCCCTTCGCAGGCATTCCCGCCGGTGGCAACAGCTTTGTCATCCAGGAGCACCACGCCAGCCGTCTGCACTACGATCTCCGGCTGGAGCATGAGGGCGTCCTGGCATCCTGGGCCCTGCCCAAGGGTGTCCCCGAATCCGGCGGCAACAACCATTTGGCTGTCCACACCGAGGACCATCCCATGGACTACCTCACCTTTCACGGGACCATTCCCAAGGGGCAGTACGGGGCCGGTGAGATGACCATTTGGGACACGGGTACCTACGAACTGCACAAGTGGATCAACGGCAAGGAAGTCATCGCCACCCTGCACGGTTCCGAAGGCGGCGGACTGGGCGGCACCAAAAAGATCGCGCTGATCCATACCGGACGCGGACAGGGCAAGGACGCCGAAGGCCAATGGCTGATCCATCTGATGGACACAGACCACCCCAGCAGGCGGCACCGGCCCGCGGCCGTTTCAGTGCCCGACGACGGTGGGACAGGGGACCAGGCGCCTGAGGAAGGGGACTCTGTTGCGCCGGACAACGCCGCTGACGAGCCCGAGGTGCAGGAAGCTGATGCGGATAAGCCTGAGGATCAGACACGCGGGCCGTCCCCTGTTCCGCAACCGGCCGCTTCCGTAACACCCGATGATTTTGGCCCGATGATGGCCACGTCCGGGACAACCGCGGACCTGCAGGGCAGCAACTGGCAGTTTGAGCTCAAATGGGATGGGGTCCGCGCCATGCTCGTCGCCGACCAGGGCAGTATCCGGATCTTCAGCCGCAACGGGAACGACGTCAGCAGGACGTACCCGGAGTTCACGGACAGGGCCTGCTGGCCGCCCCAGCCGTTCGTTGCCGACGGCGAGATCATTGCCGTCGGGCCTTCAGGCCGGCCTGACTTCGGGCTCCTCCAAGGGAGGATGAAACTCACCCGGCCCGGCGACGTCGCCAAAGCCCGCAAGGCCATCCCGGTCCGGCTGATGCTTTTCGACCTGATCTACGACGCCGGCACGGACCTCCGCGCCCTGCCCCTCGCAAAGCGGCGCAGGCGACTGGAAGAATTTTTCACTCCGTCGGATTGTCCGGTGGACCTGTCCATGGTCCTCGAGGAACCGGTGGAACACATCCTCGAGAGCGCGCAGGAACTGGGCCTCGAAGGCGTGATGGCGAAGCGCACGGAGAGCCGGTACGTCAGCGGGCAGCGGACCCGGACCTGGATCAAGCTCAAGCTCGACCAGACCCAGGAGGTGGTGGTGGGCGGCTGGCGGCCTGGCAAGGGCGCGCGTAAAGGGTCAGTGGGATCGCTGCTGGTCGGCATCCCGGACGGTCCGGACCTGAGGTATGTGGGCAGGGTGGGCAGCGGCTTTAGCTTCCGCGAACTGACGGAACTGCGGCAGACCGTGGACCGTCTCGCCCGGAAAACATCGCCGTTCCAGGACGTCCCGCGGGAGGACGCGGCAGATGCCCACTGGGTGAGCCCTCAATTGGTGGGCGAGGTGACGTACAGCGAGTGGACCGGCACCGGGCGGCTCCGGCACCCCCGGTGGCGCGGCTGGCGGCTGGACAAGGAACCGGCGGACGTGGTCCTGGAAGGCTGAGCGGATCTGCCGCCGTACGCCGGGCACGCCGAAGGCAGCTCCGCCCGGAAATCGCGCGGGACAAAAATCCCTGGGGACCCCGCAATTCCGGAGTCCCCAGGGATTTCAGATGGAGGTTCTGTTCCAGCGAAGCCTATGACGAGTGCGGCATCTGTGGCCGGCTGGTTCGGTGCACGGCCGTCACGGCTGCCGCCTGCCCCATGCGGCCCTGGCCCGGGCCGCGTTCCTTGGGATGCCGCCGCTTCGCGCTGCCATCCGGCCAGGTGCCCGATCCGCCCGCACCCATGGAGGAGGCAGGAGCTGCAACCCCTGGCATATCCGGTGCTTTCATTGCCTCCGCCAGATGCGCCGCGACCTCAGGCGCCAGTTTCTTTCCACTGATTTCGTCAGCCATTTTGTTCTTCCTTTCCACGATGAAACGAAGTGCTACCAAAGAAAGACCCTTCAAGGCCTTTTCGCGACTGTTGGGTGGCCGGGAATGGCCTGGCCGCAGGCGCCCGCCTACCCGAAAGTGAGTGTTCCCATGGCACAACCATAGGGAAGCAGCGGGCACCTGTGAACCCCCACAACCGCGGTGCAAAGAAATCACCAATGCAACGAACGAGGGGGCCCTGTCCGCCCGGGCGGGACGCCTTCGGAAGAGCGCCCGAAAGCCGTGAGCGGCGTCACTATTTGCGGCTGCGGGCGCGGCGAAAGCGGTTGCAGGGGGCACAATCGCGAAAAAATTCGGTAACGATTGCGCCAACTTCCCGTTCCCTGTGCTGGCGCGGGAAAAACAGGGAAAAGAAATCCGCGAAACCGGGATGAAAGGTGCCGAAAAGGGTTGATCCTACGGCATAAAACCGGCGGGCGCTATGGGATTCGCGTAAAATTGAAGGCCTGCCCGGAGCGGGGCAGCTACAAGTCGCAAGCAAATGACCCTCCACAGGAGTTGCCCAAATGCCCACAGACCGAAGCATCACCGACTCTTCCGCAGGCATGTACAGCGCCTCCGGAACCAACCCGGCTACACCCCCCGGCACCCCATCCGCGGCTGCCACAGCACCACGGAAACCCAAAAAACTGGGGCGCCGCCGGCTCAAGGAGTCGGACGTCAACGTGGTGAACCAGCCCATGCTCAAGAAGGCACTGGGCGGAACCATCGTTGGCAACACCATGGAGTGGTACGACGTAGGCGTGTTCGGCTACCTCATCACCACCATGGGACCGGTCTTCCTGCCGGAATCGGATCCCACCACGCAAACGCTGTTCCTGCTCGGAACTTTCGCCGCCACCTTCATCGCCCGTCCCCTCGGCGGCGTCATCTTCGGCTGGCTTGGCGACAAGATGGGCCGCCAAAAGATTTTGGCCACCACGCTGATGATCATGGCGGCGAGCACGTTCGCCATCGGGCTCCTGCCCGGCTACGCGCAGATCGGGCTGTGGGCCGCCGGCCTGCTGGTGCTCCTGAAGGTCATCCAAGGCTTCTCCACCGGCGGTGAATATGCAGGCGCCACCACCTTCGTCAGCGAGTACGCCCCGGACAAGCGCCGCGGATTCTTCGCAAGCTTCCTGGACATGGGCAGCTACCTCGGCTTCGCCCTCGGCGCCGCGCTGGTGTCCGCGCTTCAGTTGACCCTGGGCCAGGGCGTTATGGAGGAATGGGGCTGGCGCATCCCGTTCCTGGTGGCCGGTCCGCTGGGCCTGATCGCCATCTACTTCCGGAGCAAGATCGAAGAGTCCCCCCAATTCCAGGCCACCCTGGATGCGCAGGAGGACCTCGCCAAGCATGCCGCCTCTTCCGATGAGGCAACGGCCAAGGGCCCAGTAGGAATCGTGAAGGCCTACTGGCGCTCGCTCATCGTAGCCATGGTCCTGGTGGCCGCTGCCAATACCGCCGGCTACGCCCTGACCTCCTATATGCCCACCTACCTCACCGAGTCCAAGGGCTACGACGAGGTGCACGGCACCCTGCTGACCATCCCCGTCCTGGTGGTGATGAGCCTCTGCATTCCGCTGACGGGCAAGCTGTCTGACCGCATCGGCCGCAGGCCTGTCCTGTGGATCGGTGCGCTGAGCACGGTAGTCCTGGCAGCCCCGGCGTTTATGCTGATCGGCGTCGGCGAGATCTGGTCCACGCTGGCCGGCCTTGCACTGATCGCGTTCCCGGTGACGTTCTACGTGGCTAACCTGGCCTCCGCCCTGCCGGCCCAGTTCCCCACGTCCAGCCGCTACGGTGCCATGGGCATTGCCTACAACTTCTCAGTGGCGATTTTCGGGGGCACCACCCCCTTCATCGTGGCAGCCCTGATCAGCGCCACCGGCAACGACATGATGCCTGCCTACTACCTCATGGCCACCTCGCTGGTGGGTGCCGTGGCCATCTACTTCCTGAAGGAATCAGCCCAGCGGCCGCTGCCCGGCTCCATGCCCAGCGTGGACACCCAGGCGGAGGCGCGCGAACTGGTAGCCACCCAGGACGAGAACCCGCTGATCGACCTGGACGAGCTCCCGTTCGAGACCCAGGACATCACCGATTCAAGTGCCGAAAAGGTGCCCGCCCAGGTTTAGATGTTCCTGGCCGGCAGAATCCGGACCGGGCAGACCCAGCAGCCCACGCTCCCAAGGCCCGTCCTGCGCAGCTTCCACGAAAAGCGCCGGGCGGGCCTTTGCCGCGCCGAGGTCGTTTTGTTTCCCCATGTCACGTCAGGAAATGCTTTCAGGCCGGGCCCGGTGATACCTTCCAAAGGGACCTTATGGGGATCCGGGATACAGGCAGGGATGGTGCGGCATGAAGCTTCTGATGGAGCAGGTGCGCGCCCTTCACCGGCTGGAACCGGCAAACCGCGACCACCTCGCCGCCCTGCGCGTGGCCATCAGCGTCGCCGTCCCGTCACTCCTCCTCCTGGCCGCCGGCAGGACCGACCTCATCATGTATGCCGTGTTCGGCGCCCTGACCGGGATGTACGGGCGCTCGGAACCGCACCAGCTCCGCTTCCTGCACCAGTGCCAGGCCGCTGTGGTGCTGTTGGGCGGAGTGACTGCAGGCCTCTTGCTGTCCGTCAACCACCTCCAGTCCTGGTGGCTCGTCGCCGTCGAAGCGGTTCTGGCCGGTGTGGGATCGGTTTTCGCCGACCGGGTGCGGCTCAAGCCAAACGGGCCGTTCTTTGGCATCCTGGCGCTGGGGGCCTGCGCCTCGGTACCCGTTGTGGTTCCCTTGCAGGTGGCTCTGCTCATTGCGGCGGGGTCCGCCGCCTTTTCCATTCTGGTGGGTTTCGCCGGCTGGGTCCGCCGCAGGTCCTGGCAGCGGGGCGCCGCCAGGAGCAGGCCCGCCCTGCAGGCCGCCGGCCGCAAAGAACTGCTGGTGCACGCAGCCCGTTACGTGCTCGCGGTCGGGGCTGCCGGTACGGTGGGGGTCCTCAGCGGCAGCGGCCACCCGCATTGGGCCATGGCCGCCGCAGCCGTTCCGCTTGCCGGCGCCGACCTGCCGAGCAGCGTCCGGCGGGGCATCCACCGCATCGTCGGAACGTTCGTGGGGTTGGCGGTCACCGGCGTCGTACTTATTCCCGGGCCCTGGACCCTGGCGGGACTGCTTCCCGGGCAGCAGGCGCTGGTCCTGGCACTGCTCGTCATCCTGTTCCAGTTCACCACAGAGCTGTTTATGGCCCGCCACTATGGCTTCGCGATGGTTTCCTTTACGCCGGTGATCCTGCTGATGACCCAGCTTGCCGCCCCGATCGACCCCGCGGTCCTGATCCTGGAACGCGGCGTGGAGACCCTGGTGGGCGCACTCATGGGTATCGCAGTGGTGGTGGGGGTGCGGCGGTCAGGTTCACGGACCGTTGCTGCCCTCCTTGGGCGTTCGCGGAGGGCCCGCCACTAGTTTCGCCGGGGCTATCCGCGCCATCGCAGCCACCAGTTTGTAGCGTTTAGTGGGGATGGAAACGGCTTTGCCCCTGTCATTGTCCGCCAGCCCTTCCCGGACAACGCGCCCCGGACGCAACCAGGTCCATGATGGAGCCACGGACTTGTCCATGCCCATGCGGTCATGGAATTCCGTATGGACAAAGCCAGGGCAGACCGCCGTAACTTTCACGCCCCCGCGCACCGTAGGCCAGGTTGGCCCACCGGCTGAAGCTCACCATCCACGCCTTCGCTGCGGAATACGTGCCCCTGGGCAGGAACGCGGCAATGCTGGCCACGTTGATGATCCGTCCCTCGCCACGGTCCAGCATGCCCTTCAGAGCGGCGTGGGCCAGCACCATGGACGTTTCCACATGCAGCTTCAGGTGCAGTTGCTCCTCGGCGATGGGGTTGTCCTCGAAGTTGTGCAGGAGCCCGATGCCGGCGTTGTTGACCAGGATCCCTACCGGCCGTTCCGGATCGGACAGGCGTCCGACGACGGCGGCTACTCCGTCGTCGGACGTCAGGTCCGCGGGCAGCACCTCCGCCGTGATCCCGTAGCGCCGCTCCAGGCCCGCCGCGGTTTCCTCGAGACGGGCCCGGTTCCGCGCCACCAGCACCAGGTTGCAGCCTTGCGCAGCGAGCTGGCGGGCGAACTCTGCGCCAAGGCCTGCACTGGCCCCAGTGACCAGGGCTGTGGTTCCGGAGATATCTGACGTCATGGTGCCAGCCTAGCCACGTCCCTTCGCCTTTTCCCGGGTTTCTTCCTGCCCGTTGCCTTGCCCCGCGAACCTTGCAAGAGGGTTCGCGAGCCGCCCGGCCGTCTGCAGGCCGCCCGATGGATCGGTGAGGTCCAGCATCTGCTGGTTGTTGCGCAGCTGGAGGCGGTTAAGGCAGGACAGTTCAAAGTCGGGGGCGAACAGGTTGTGGCGGGAGAACTGGGCGGCAAGCTCCCGGTGCTGCCCCTGGTAGTCGCTGATGCTGGCGGCCGCGGTGCGCCAGAACTCCTCCTGGCTAAGCTTGCCGTCCTCCTCCAGCAGCGCGGCGAGGAAGCGGAAGATGCAGTCGAAAACGTCCGTGAAGATGGCCAGTACCTTCTCCCCGTCCGGGATGGCCGCCTTGATCCGGGACACCCCTTCCGGAAGGTCCAGCCTGTCCCCCATCACCACAATTTCCTCGGCGATATCCTTCATGATGGCCCGCACCGGCGCGCCGTCCTCGAGGACGAGGATCACGTTCTCGCCGTGCGGCATAAAGGCCAGCTCGTACTTGTACAGGCAGTGCACCAGCGGCACCAGGTAGGCCTCGAAATACCGGCGCAGCCAGTCCTCCGTGGCCAGCCCGGAGCGCTCGATCAGTGCAGAGACCATGGGTTTTCCCCCGGCATCCACGTGCAGGAGCGAGGCCATGGTGGACAGTTGCTGTCCGTCCTGCAGCAGCGGAAGGGGACTTTCGCGCCAGAGGGCGGAAAGCATCTTCCGGTACGGTGAACCGCTGGGAGAGGCGGCCTCGTAGTACCCGTTGTGGTAGCCGATCGCGGCGAGCTCGCCGATCATGGTGAACCCGCGGCCTTGAAGTGCGTCGTCTGATTCGATCAGGTCCCGCAGCCAGTCGTTGATGGCCGGTGTGGCCTTCATGTACTGCGGCGACAGCCCCCGCATAAAGCCCATGTTCAACACGGACATGGCGGTCTTAACGTAGTGCCGGGCCGGGTCACTGGTGTTGAAGAAGGTCCGGATGGACTGCTGCGCCTGGTAACTGTCCCTCCCGGTACCCAGGTACACAATCCGCTGCCGTGCGATCTCCGCCGCAAACGTCACGGTCAGCTTGTTCTCCCACTGCCACGGATGAACAGGCATCAGGTAGTACTGGTCCGGGTCGAGGCCCTGCAGCCGCAACTCAGCGTCGAAACCGCCCAGCAGCGGACCCAGCTCAGAGTCCAGGTGGGCCCGGTAATCGAGCCCTTCAGTTGCGGTGAAGACAGCGCGGCTCCGGTGTACGGCGATCCACTCCAGCTGCACCGGGGCGCCGGTCTCCGGCGCGAAGGCGTGGTAGTCGGTGATACCGAAGCCGAGGCGCCCGTTGTTGGCCACAAAACAGGGGTGGCCTTCGGTCATGCTGCGCTCTATCGCCTGGAAGTCCACGGCCGGGTTCCGGCCGCCGGTGACTCCGGCCGCCAGTTCCGCGGCCGAGGGCTGGCCGGCCCACTGCTTGTAAGCGTGGCTTGCCAGGGTGCTGCTGACCTCTTCGAGGTAGACCGGGAGCATCTGGAGGTTGATGCCCAGGGTGCCGTGGAACGCCGTGATGAACTCCAGCACGTCCAGCGCCGCTTCGGTGCCGTCCTGGAAGCAGCGGATGGAACCGGCGTCGATGGACCAGTGCTCAAGTTCCAGGACCCTGGCGTCGAAGCAGTACTCGTGCGTGCCATCGTCGCTGCGCACCCGGTAGGCGGCGGCACCTGCACCCGTGCGGGACATGGTCTCCGGCGTGATGATCCGTTCGTGGGAGAACTCGGCGAGCGCCTTGCGGAGCAGGTGCCGGTTCGCGTTGTCCCACCGGTCGCCGTCGAGGTGGGGTGCGGCATTCGCGGTGGCTGCGGTGGCACTGCGGGCAGGTACGGCGGAATCGAGGTGGACTGTCACAGTGAGGCTCCCTGTGTGTTGGGTGTGGAAAGCGTGTTGGGTGTGGAAAGCGTGTTTGGTGTGGAAAGCGTGTCGAGTGCCGCGCGGGCGGCCAGGTAGTCGGAGTGGCTGCAGAAGCTCAGCAGCGCGTCCTTGTCCGGGAGCTTGACCATCCCGGCAGGCTGGAATCCCAGCCGTTCATTCAGTGCGTGGATGCTGGTGTTCCTGGCGTCCGGCTCCACCACAATCCGCTCCACCCCCGGCTTGGCGAACAGCCGGTCCAGGACCGCGTCCATCACAGCCGTGGTGTAGCCGGGCACCGGAGCGTTCGACGGCGGCGCTACCAGCAGGTGCATCCCCAGGTCCCCGGGGAGGACCGGGTACACCGCAGCGAGCGGCGAGGACGCAGGAAGGTACTCCTCCATCAGGAAGGCGGGGACGCCGTCGTCGAGCCCCAGCAACGCATGGTGGTGGCCGGTGGCCTGGATTTTCGCGTACTCCTCCACCACGTCCTCAACGCTGGCGGACAGCATGCCCCAGAACGCGGCGTAGGGCCGGGTCACCCAGCTGTGGAGGAGCGGCGCATCGGACCGTGGGTCAAGGCAGCGGAAGGTGAAGCTCATGCCGGCACCCCTGCCGCGGAGTCTGCCGATGCGCCGATGTCCGCCGCTGTACTGAAGTCCGCCGGCGCGGTGATGCCCGCTGCATCGATGTCCGGCGGCGCCCCGAACTGCTGGAACGCGATGCTTCGCTCCACGGGGTACACCTCGCGGCCGGTGATTTCCCGGAGGATGCAGGAGTTGCGGTACGCTCCCATGCCCAGGTCCGGGGTGACGAAGCCGTGGGTATGCAGCTCGGCATTCTGGACGAAGATGTCGCCAGGTTCCACGCCGGTGCTGTAGTTCCGGTCCACGGCGAACCTGCCGGCGCTGTCCCGGGCGATCCGGTCCTGGATGCCGGCCAGGAATTCAGGTTGCCGGTAGCCGTAGCCGGTGGCCAGTACCACGGCTTCGCTCACCAGGGTGTAAGACCTCCCCTGCTCCCCGTGCTCAAAGTGCAGGGTATGGGTGCCGGCGTCGGGGTCCCACCGGGCGGCGGTCAGGGTGGAGTGGGTCAGCAGCTGCGTGTCCACCATGCCGGAGATGCTCCTGGTGTAGAGCAGATCGTAGATGGCGTCGATCAGGTCCGAGTTGATGCCCTTGTAGAGGTTTTTCTGGGTCTTGTTCAGCGAGTCGCGCTGGTGCTGCGGGAGTCCGTGGAAGTAGTCCACGTACTCGGGCGAGGTCATCTCAAGGGTCAGCTTGGTGTATTCCAGCGGGAAGAACCGGCCGGAGCGGGTCACCCAGTTCAGCTGGTAGCCGTGGGCGTCCGATTCCTGCAGCAGCTCGTAGTAGATCTCCGCGGCGCTCTGGCCGCTGCCCAGGATGGTGATGCTGCGCTGCTGCTGGAGTTCCGCCTTCCGTGCCAGGTAGCCGGCATTGTGGAGGACCAGTCCCCCGCGGCCTCCAGCTGCGTCCGCCATAATTCCTGCTGCGGCCTCCGGCACGTACGGGGAGGTGCCGGTGCCCAGCACCAGCCGCCGCGCCAGCAGTACCTCGGGCCCTTCCGGACCCGAGACGGACAGCCGGTACACGCCGTCGTCGTGCGTTATCTCCAGCACAGCTGTGCCAAAACGGACGGCGGGCAACTGCCCCGCCACCCACTGGCAGTACTGGTTGTACTCGGCCCGCAAAGGGTAGAAGTTCTCGCGGATATAGAAGCGGTACAGCCTGCCGGTCTGCTTAAGGAAGTTCAGGAAGGAGTATGGCGAGGTGGGGTCGGCCAGGGTGACGAGGTCCGCCATGAAGGGCACCTGCAGGTGGGCCGGTTCCAGCATCATGCCGGGGTGCCAGTCGAAGGATGCGCGCTGTTCCAGGAAGACGCCGTCCAGGCCGTCCACCGGCTCGGCGAGTGCGGCCAGGCCCAGGTTGAAGGGCCCGACACCGATGGCTGCGAAGTCGTAGGTCCTGCCGGAGGTGGGGATGCTCATGCGGATACCTTGCTTTCGAGCAGTCCGGCGCCCCTGCGGCGAAGGAGGGTGATGATCCCGGAGATGTCCTCGAGGGTGGCTTCGGCGTTGAGGAGGGTGAACTTCAGGTAGTGGCGGCCTCTCACCTTCGTGCCGGCAACCACTGCTTCTCCGGAAGCGAAGACTGCGGCGCGGAGGGCAGGGTTGAGGACGTCTGCCGCGTCCTCGGAGAGGCGTCCGCCATCCTCCAGCCGGGGCCGGTACCGGAATACCAGGGTGGACAGCTGCGGCGGTGCGGCCAGTTCGAAGTCTTCGTCGGCAGCGAGGAGCGTGCCCACACGGGCAGCGAGGTCGATCGCCTCGTCGAACAAGGCACCGATGGCGTCCGCGCCCATGATCCGCAGGGTGAGCCACAACTTCAATGCGTCGAACCGGCGGGTGGTCTGGATACTCTTGTCCACCTGGTTGGGAATTTCGGCCAGTGCTGCGCTTTCCGGGTTGAGGTAATCGGCGTAGTAGGTGATGTGGCGCAACATGGCCTTGTCCCGGACCAGCAGGGCGCTGGAGCTCACCGGCTGGAAGAACGTCTTGTGGAAGTCCACGGTGACCGAGTCCGCGAGCCTGGTTCCGTCCAGGAGGTGCCGGTAGCGGCCCGAGACCATCAGGCCGCCACCGTACGCGGCATCGATGTGGAACCAGGCGCCATAGGCGCTGGACAATGCGGCGAGCTCTGCGAGCGGGTCCACCGCGCCGAAGTCGGTGGTGCCTGCGGTGGCCACCACTGCCATGGGGGTCAGCCCGGCGCCACGCGCTTCCGCCATGGCTTCGGCGAGGGCGGCCGGATCCATCCGGTGGTCATCCATGCAGTGGACGGTGACAACGGCGTCGAATCCCAGCCCGAGCATTGATGCCGATTTTTGGATGCTGAAGTGGCTGTCTTCGGAGGTGAAGATCCGCAGCGTATCCAGCAGGGCCGGCAACCGAAGTCCCGAGCGCGCCGGTTCCTGGCGGAGGCCGGTCACGGCGTGGTTGCGGGCGATCAGCAGGGCCTGGAGATTGGACTGGCTGCGCGCCGGAGGTGAAGATGCCGTCGGCGGCGTCGCCCAGGTTCAGCCGGGCGGCGGCCCAGTCGATGAGGCGCCGCTCGATCATGGTGGCCCCGGCGCTCTGGTCCCAGGTGTCCAGTGAGGAGTTCACCGCGGACAGGACGGCCTCACCCACCAGCGCCGGAATCACCACGGGGCAGTTCAGGTGGCCGGCGTACTTGGCATCGTGGAAGTAGACGGCGTCGCGCAGGTAGACATCTTCGAGTTCCTGCAGCGCTGCTGCCGTGTCCGGCAGGGGCGTTTCCAGGTCCACCGCTGCCACCCGGGCCTTCAGCTCCGAAGGCCCGACGCCGGTGAAGGGCCGGGTGGTCCGCTCCAGTTTGGTGGCCACGGCCGTGACGCCCTGCAGCACCTGCGCTACGTAGCGGGGCGAATTGCGCGCGTTGAGCAGGTGGTTGCTGGCCGCGAGCGCGAGCTCCACCCGGGAGCCGAAATCCTGGCCGAGGGCATCCTGGCCCCCTCGCGGTTCATCCACTTCTAACTCATCAAGGCGGGGCATCAGCGGCACTGGTTGTCCTTCGGTCGGCGTTTCAGGGAATTTGCAAAGGTAAGCCTTACTTAGGTCAGCCTTTTAATCAAACTTTCGTGATGTATTTATCCAGTGCCTCGGAATTTCGCTAGATTACGCCTCCTGCCGGCGTCATTGACTGGCGGCCCACGCCCTTCTCGTGCAAAATACTCCGCCGCTACGGGCTCATGAGGGCCAAAAGGGGGGCGGCGCAGCGAGGGCTAGGGCTGGGGGTACGGGCAGTCAGCCCCGCATGCGGCATTGAGCGGGGTCATCGGGATTATTGGGCTGCTGTTCTGGCACGCACGCCAGTGGCAGCGGATGCGCGCCCGGGCTCTTTAGGCCTCATCCAGGCCCTGTCGGTGTGACCTGCGAAACACGCGGATTTGTTTGGAGATAGTAAGCATGCTTTGCTTATGGGGTAAGTGAACCTCCGCAAGCAGTCGCGGCGGGCCTGCCAACGCCGGCAGGACCGTAAGAAGCCCAAGGACGAACATCATGACCACCGTTAGAGAAGACCAGCTCCCGGCTCCCATGGGAACGGCAGCAGCAGGAGCTCCCGTGAGCTCGATCCGTCCTGCAGACATGGCATTGCTGGAAACGCTGAGTTCAAAAGTGCATTGCCGGACCCCGATGAAGCGCGTGGATCCGGACGAGACCCCGCTCTTCCAGCCGGTGCGGGTGGACGGCGCCATGGTGATTCCCGTCGGAGCCGGCTCCTCACACGCCGCCGGTCCCTCACGCACCAGCCCGTCAGCCGACAGCGTGGAAACCTACCGCTGCGCCTGCGGCTTCACCATCGATGTGCCTGTGGCAACGGCACACGCCCTGGCCAGCTGACCCACCCCTGGCCGGTATGTCCGTGTGGCCAGCCAAGGCGGCCAGCCCCCCATACACGGGCTGGCCGGCCCGGCTAACGTGCGGGAACCCTGGCAGCCTCCACCGCCAGCCGGGTATCTTCCAGCACCAGGTCCGCATTGATGGCTTCGGCGGCTTTCAGCCCGGCGGCCGCCGCCGTCACCACCTGGGCTGAAACATCCGTGGCATTCCCCGCGGCCCACACTCCAGGGCAAGCGGTTAACCCCGATTCGTCAGTTTCCAGGCGGGTGCCCGGCCCCTCCTCAAGGCCGTCCGGTTCCAGCCCGAGGGTCTCTAGCATGTTCGCCCTGCTCACAGTGGCGGGGCTCACTACCAGCACTTCCAGCGGTACAGCAGAACCGTCGTCGAGCGTGACCGCCTGGAGCGTGTCTTCCTGAACCACCAGCCCGCACACCGTGCCATCGGCCACCTTCACGGACCGGGCGTCCAACTGTTCTCTTTGACCCGGGCTGAGCGTCAGTTCACTGTTGAGCAGGAGGGTCACATCGTGGCTCCACTGCCGGAAGGTCAGGGCCTGGAGCACGGCGTGGGAATCCGAAGCCAGTATCCCCACTTTTCGGTTCCGGATCTCCCATCCGTGGCAGTAGGGGCAATAAAGGACGTCCCGGCCCCATCGCTCGCGCAGGCCGGGCAGGTCCGGAAGCTCGTCCTCGGTCCCCGACGTGATCAGCAGCCGGCGGGCAGAACACGTCGAGCCATCCTCGAGCGAGAGGACAAAGTTCCCCCCGTCACGGCGGGCGGACGCCACACGGCCGGCCGCCGCCGTCCCGCCATAGCGCTCCAATTCTTCGCGTCCCGCGGCAAGGAACTCCTTGGGACTCATTCCCTCCCGCGTCAGGAAACCATGCACCCCCTCCGCCCGGAGGTTCCGCTGCCCGCCTGCGTCAACCAGCAGGACCGGGCGCAATGCCCTGGCCAGGGCAACCCCCGCACTCAGCCCTGCGGGGCCGCCGCCGATAACAGCAACGTCGAACAGTTGCTCCATTTGGTTCATCCGGATTCCTTCCCGGTGTCTGCGCAGCACTCCAGGAAGCCTGCGCATTCACGATGCCCGCGCCTTCTGCAAGACCGCGCTGAGAAGGAATTACCCGGCGCGGCCGCACCCTAACGCGCAACCCGGGTCAGGGCAGGAATGCAGGCAAGAAGGAATCAGCTACCGGCGCCGGATCAAGCTCCTAAACCGGTGCTGGCCGGCCTCTCCGGCCAGTCGACGCACTGCTCATAGCCCTCGTGCTTGCGCAGGTAGGCTGAGATGAACGGGCAGTGCGGGATGATCCGTTTTCCTGCTGCCACCACATCATCCAGCGCAAAGTGGGCGAGGACCTTGCCCAGGCCCTGGCCTTCAAAATCCGGCGACGTTTCGGTGTGGCTGAAGTCGATATGGCCGGGCAGGTCCCGGTAGAAGGACTGGACGGCCAGTTTGCCGCCCACCAGCAGCTCGTACCGGTGCTGCGCGTCATTGCGCCTCAGCGTGACGTCGGCGGTGAACTTATCCTCGGTGGACATCATGTTCTCGGTCATGGTTCGACACTGGCACTACTTCACCCTGCTGGCAATGCCCCGGCACCCCCTCCTGCGGTGGTTCGGGATTAAGGAGGGGGCTGTGCGGCGTCAGGACATGAGGAGGGCCAAAATGCCCAGTACGACGGCGAGCAGCGGCGTGGTGCCTTGGGTGGCGGCAGCACGGAGGTACTTCCTGCCGGTTACGGCCAGGACTGCGGCGGCCAGCAGCATGGATCCACAGCAGCTGAAGACAAGGGTCCAGCCCGCCACAAACGGGGCTGATCCGTCACGTCCCAGTGCCACGCAGCCAACGCCGATGAGGGCCCCGATAGCCAGGAACAGATTGTAGAAGCCCTGGTTGTACGCGAGCGGCCTGGTGGTTTCGGCGTCGGCCTGGGAACCCACACCGAAACGCTTCCAGGTTGCCGGCCTGGTCCAGGTGACTGACTCCATGGTGAAGATGTAGACGTGCAGCGCGGCTGCCAGGAAGGCAAAAAAGAGGGAGGCCAGGATCATTGCTTGATCCTAGCCTCCCCCTTCGGGAGTGAGCGTCAGCGGGTGAGCGTCGCCAGGGTGGTGCTTGCGAAGCTGCCTGCGGCCTGGTTCCAGTGGCCCAGGAGCCCCTGGAGGTTTTCGCCGTCGGACCGGTGGGCCGGCAGCTGCTCCTGCAGGGTGGCCAGGACGCCGGTGCGGAGCTCCGTGTTGAAGTTGACCTTGCCGACGTTCATGGACGCCGCCTTCACCAGCTCTTCGGCGGGAATGCCGGAGGCGCCGTGGAGCACCAGCGGAAGGTGGGTCCGCACGGCGATGTCCTGCAGGACGTCCCAGCGCAGCTGCGGCTCCCCCTTGTACTTGCCGTGGACATTTCCGACGGCGACCGCCAGCAGTTCCGCGCCGGTCCGGGACACGAAGTCCTCCACCTGCGCCGAATCCGTCAGGCCGGCCACTGACACGCCGGACTGGTCCGCGCCGAATGCCCGGTCCTCGTCTCCGGCCAGGCCGCCCAGCTCGGCTTCCAGCACCACGTCCGGTCCCAGCAGCGCACGGGCCGCCTGGACCAAGGCAATGTTGTCCTCGTACGGAAGGGACGAACCGTCGGCGAGGACGGAATCCGCCCCCGCTGTGACGGCGTCGGCCATCACTTTCAGGTCAGTTGCGTGGTCAAGCTGCACCGCGACCGGCACGGCTGCGGCGTCGGCGAGGCCCCGGAGGGCTCCGATGAGGCGCAGGCCGTTGGACGTGGCCGCCGTCTTGGGCGCGACCAGCAGGATGACGCCCCGGCCGGCTTCCTCTGCAGCGGCCACCACGGCCAGCGCCGTGGTGAAGTCGTAGCAGGTGAAGGCCGGGACGGCGGAGCCGTGCTGGAGGGCGGAAGTGACCAGGTGGTCGAGTCGGGTGCGCATCAGACGCCCAGGCCTCCCACCAGGATCCAGGCCACGAAGGTCAGGGCGAAGCCGGCCAGTCCGAGGATGGTGGTGAGGACCGTCCAGGTCTTCAGGCCGTCCGAAACGGTGAGGCCGTAGTAGCGGATCACGGTCCAGAACCCGGCGTCGGTGACGTGGGACAGGCCGAGCGCACCGAAGCCGATCGCGATGACGATCACTGCGATCTGGGCGGGGGTGTAGCCGCCTTCGGCGACGGCGGAGGTGAGCAGGCCGGTGGTGGTGACGATGGCAACGGTGGCCGAACCCTGCGCCGCACGCAGGGCCAGGGAGATCACGAAGCCCAGGGCGATGATAGGCAGGCCCAGGTGGTCCAGGGTCTGGGACAGGGCGGCCCCGATGCCTGAGGTGCGGAGCACTTCGCCGAACACGCCGCCGGCGGCAACCACCATCAGGATGGAGGCGATGGGAGGCAGTGCGCCTTCGAAGATTTCACCGGTTTCCTTCAGCGACCAGTTCCGGCGCACGGCCAGCAGGAAGAAGGACAGCGCGACGGCGACCAGCAGTGCGAAGAACGGGTTGCCGACGAACGCGGCCAGGCCGTACCAGGGGTTGTCCTTGGTGAGGGTGAGCGTGCCCAGGGTGCCGAGCAGGATCTGCACGATGGGGGCGGCGATGAGGAAGATGATCAGGCCGGGACGCGGCGGGGCGATGGCGGCGGCGCCGGGGCCGTCGTGGCCCACCTTCACCAGCGAGTCGGAGCCGAATTCTTCAACCTGGGCCTTCACGCCGGGGAGGAGCTCGTAGTCCTTACGGTTCATGATGCTGGCCACCCAGTAGGACAGGAAACCGAGGGGAACGCAGATGGCCAGGGAGATGAGCGTGATGAGCCCGATGTCCGCGCCGAAGACGCTGGCGCCGGCTACGATGCCCGGGTGCGGCGGAACTGCCACGTGGATGGAGAGCATGATGCCGGCCATGGGCAGGCCGAACTTGACCGGGTGGACCCTGGCGATCTTGGCGAAGGCGTAGACGATGGGCACCAGGACGATGACGCCCACCTCGAAAAATACGGGGATGGCCACCAGGAAGCCGACGGCGGTGAGGGCCACGGCCACGCGCCTGGCACCGAGCTTCTCGGTGAAGTGGGCGGCGAGCGACTGGACGCCGCCGGATACTTCGATCATGCGGCCCAGGACGGCACCGAGTGCGATCAGCAGCGCCACCTTGCCCATGGTGCTGCCCACGCCGTTGGCCACAACGGTGAAGACGTCCTTGAGCGGGATCTGCGCGGCGACAGCAACCAAAATGCTGACTGTGAGCAGGGCAACGAAAGCCTGGATTTTGAAGCGGATGATCATCACCAGAAGGACGGCGATGCCGACGGCTGCGATGGTCAGCAGCAGCGGGGTGCCGAGCTCCACTGCGGGTTTGATGGCTGGGGCATCAGCCGCCCGCACTATGAGCGGGCTCATAAGGTGGTTCATAACAGGTGTCTCCTTTGACGAGCCAGTCTTTCGGGAAGACGGGCGATCAGGCGCTGGTTATTTGTTTGGGGGAACGCTGGGGACTGCTGGGGAACTGCTGGGAGGTACGGCGACGGCGGAGGGGGGACCGCCGTCGTCGTACTTCTTTTAAGGGGAGTCGGATTGCTAGTTGTTGCGCTTGGTGGGGGCGACCACCTTGATGACCGCGGAGTCATCGGCGGCGGCAAGGCCCTGGGCCTGGCCAAGGAGGTAGAGCTGCTCGGCGGCGGCGGCAACCGGGGCTGCCAGGCCGGCGGCGCGGGTGGCCTTGCCCACGATGCCCATGTCCTTGACGAAGATGTCCAGGCGGGACAGCACCTCGGCGCCTTCCTCGTTGTAGGCCTCGAGGATGCGCGGGCCGCGGTTGGAGAGCATAAACGATCCGGCGGCGCCGGCTTCGAGGGCGGCCAGGGTCTTGGCCTGGTCCAGCCCGAGTGCGTCGGCGAGGGCCAAGGCTTCGGCAGCGGCAGCGATGTGGACGCCGCAGAGGAGCTGGTTGACGGTCTTGAGGGCCTGGCCGTCGCCGGGCTTATCGCCCACAACGGTCAGGGTGGAGGCCAGGAGTTCCAGGGCGGGAGCTGCCTTTTCGCGGGCCTCGGGGGAAGCACCGACGACGATCAGCAGGTCGCCTTCGCCGGCGCGCTTGGGGCCGCCGGACAGTGGGGCGATCAACGAGCTCCACGCCGTATTCGGCGAGCTTGGCCACGGTGGCCGGGATGGCCTCGGTGCCCACCGTGCTGCCGAGGATAACGACGGCGCCGCGCTCAAGCACCGAGGCCACACCGTTCTCGCCGAAGAGGACGTCGTTAAGCTGCTCGCCGTTGCGGACTGCCAGCAGCACGGCGTCGGCGCCCTTCGCGGCTTCCCGGGCGGTAGTGAAGGTGGCGATGCCGGCTTCTTCGGCGAGCTTGAGGCGGGGCTCGGCGATGTCGAAGCCGTGGACCGTCAGCTGGGACGCGAGGCGGGTGGCCATGGGCAGGCCCATGGCGCCAAGGCCCAGGACGGTGACGGTGTAATTGCTGGTCATGGTGTTCTCCATTGAATTTTGGCGGGGAATTACGATTAGTGGAGGGTGGGACTAGAAGGTGTTGCTGAGTTTGCGGGTGACGTCGGCGAGGGACTGGTCGTCGCCTACGTTGCCGGCGAAGACGATGTAGGGGATGCCTTTGGCGGGGCCGTCCACCGGTTCCCAGAGGGAGACGATGCCGGGAAGCATGGGGCCGCGGACGATCGCGTGGCGGATTTCCAGGCCGTGCGCGGCAACGTCGGAGGAGGTGATGCCGCCCTTGGCGATGACGAAGCGGGGCGGGAAGGTCTTGAGCGTCCGGTTCACTACGGCGACGACCGCGGCGGAGACGGTGCGGGCGATCCGCAGGCTTTCGGCGGGGTCGTCGGTCTTGATGAGCAGGCGGCTGGTGTGGACGATGACGTCGCCGCTGTGGAGGGCCTCGACGACGGTGTCCACGGTCTTGTCCAGGTGGGCGTCAGCGTCGGCGCCGAGGAGTTTCTCGACGTCGATCTCGACAATGCGGGCGGCGCTGTGCTGTTCGGTCAGGGCCTTGAGCTGGCGGGTGGTGACGCCAACGTGGGACCCGACGACAATGAGGCCGCCGGCCTCGGACGGGGTGTTGCCGGCGTAGGCTTCAGCGCCGCTGAGTTCGGTGCGGATTTCCTGGCCGATCCGGGCGCGTCCGAACGGCGGTCCCACGCGGTAGAGGAGCTTCTTTCCCCGGCGTTCGGCTTCTTCCAAGCCTAGGGACAGGGCGCGGAGGTCATTTTCGGTGACGATGTCGGCCACGATGGGGGTGGAGTCCGTGGCGGCTTGGATGGCGTCGGCGATGGCGTTGGCGCTGATCTGTGCACCGTCGGCGGGGTTTTCCGCTGAGGCGCCGGCACGGATGGTGTTCAGGTCCAGGACGATGACCGAGTCAGCGGCGAAGCGTCCCCGGGACTTCTCTTCGACGTAGTCGGCCATCACGGAGGTGGCGAACCCGAAGGTGGCATCCTTGGCGAACTCGGTGTCGGAAACCGGGGTGAGGGTGCCGGCCGCCTCGCCGGTGCCTCGCATGTAGTGGACGCCGCCGATGGTGACCCGCCCGGCGTCGGGGAAGGCCGGAACCAGCACCACGCCGTCGGTCTTTTCTCCACTGACGTGCGCGACGGTGGCGGCAATGACGTCCGGCTCCAGCGGGTAGTGCCCGCGCAGGGTCGAATCGCTGCGGCTCACGAAGCCGAGCCGCAGCACGTCAGGCGAGCCGGCGGCGGCGAGGGCGTTGCGGACGACTTCTTCATTGCGGGCGGCTGCTTCTGCGGGGTCCAGGCTGCGGGTGTTGGTCAGGACGTACACGGCCGGCTTGGACTGGCCAAAGGCCCAGATGAAGTCCTCGACGTCCCAGCGCGTGAGCACGGGCAGGTCTGCCACGGACTGCGTTCCGGTGGGGTCGTCATCGAGAACTACCAGCACGCGCGGGGTCTCCGCGTTCGAGGCGGCCAGGGTGCGGGCCACCAGTTCGGCGGGAATCCGGACCTCGGCCGGGTAGGCGGCCAGAACATCTGCTTCAAGCTTCACGGTGCACTCCGTTGTGTATGGATCCGGGCATCGGATCCTGATGTTAGGAAACTGTAAGATGTCTGACATCTTACATTTGAATGTTAGTGTGGCACAGGACATAAAGACGCGCAAGTAGACTTGTCTGACATATCCACAAAGCAGTGATGGGGGCAGCAGCATGGCAAGGAAGTCGCTGGTAGGCCAGGTGGCCGATGAGCTCCTGGACCGCATCATTGCCGGAGAATTTCTGCCTGGCGCCATCGTTCCCGGTGAGCACGAGCTCAGTGCCCGGCATGAAGTAAGCCGGATGACCGTCCGTGAAGCCATGAAAACCCTGCAGGCGCAGCAGATCCTCAGCGTGGAACGTGGCCGGGGCACGTTCGTCAACCCGCTCAACCGGTGGGCATCATTGGAAGCCGTGCTGCGCGCAGCTTCCGAGGGCAAGAATGAAGCTGAAGCCTCTGTCCAGCTCATCGAACTCCGGCGCATGCTGGAAACTGGTGCGTGCGAACTGGCTGCGGGACGGATCACCGACGCCGGCGTCCAAACACTCTTCGGGCACGTGGCCGCCATGCGTGCCGCGCACGAGGTGAATGACGTTGCCGCCTTCGTGGAAGCGGATCTGGCTTTCCATGACCTGATCCTGCATGCCTCGGAAAATGTTTTTGTGGCCGTGCTCTTCGAGCCGCTCCACCGCGTGCTGGAAAAGAGGCGCACGGAGACCTCCGCGGTGCCCCAGATCCAGGAACACGCCATCGGGCATCACCAGAACATTGCCGAAGCGCTGGAATCCCGGGACGCTGCACGGTCCCGCGAAGCTATGGATGCGCACATGCAGCAGACCCTGGACGACCTCAAGAACCTGGTTCTCGAGGAGAAGCCGCAGCCGGTTTAGCCCGCGGGCGGGGCTGTGGTTCCGCGCACCACCAGTTCCGTGGCCACTTCCAGTGCCGTCGGAGCTCCGGAGGCAGGCTGGTCCTGCTGCTCCGTCAACATGCCCACCGCCATGGCGGCCAACTGCGCCAGCGGCTGGCGGACCGTGGTCAGCGGCGGCGAGGTCAACGCAGCCTGGGCAATATCGTCGAAACCCACGATGCTGATGTCCCGCGGAACATGGAGCGAGCGCTGGCCCGCCGCGTTCATGACACCCATCGCCTGCAGGTCGCTGCCCGTGAAGATCGCGGTGGGCGGCTGCGGCAGGTCAAGCAGTTCCCCGCCGAGCCGCATTCCCGACTCAGTACTGAAATCGCCGTCCTGTACCAGTTCAGGCAGCACCGGCAGCCCGACCTCATGCAGCGCCGCAGCGTAAGCGGCATAGCGGGCACGGCCATGGCCGGGGCTGTGCCCGCGGCCGGTGATGATGCCAATCCTCCGGTGGCCCTGCCCCAGCAGGTGGCTGACAGCCGCGAGGGCGCCGGAGAACGACGCCGGGCTGACGCTGGGGATCGCCAGGCCTTCGGTTCCCTCAGGGTCGATGGCGACGGCCGGAATCTTCAGCGTCCGCAGGGTAGTAACCAAGCGCGAGCCCTTCCGCGGAGCCAGCAGCAGCACGCCGTCGAGCCGGTTCACTGAAGGTTCGCGCAGCTTGCGCCAGCGCTCCGGCGTCGCATGCTCTGCGCGGGCGTAGGCGACCGCGTACCCCAGCCGGTCCGCCGCCGCTTCCACCCCCGCCATGGTTTCCAGGACCCAGGGCGAATCGAAGTTGTTGACCACCAACTGCAGGACGCCCGGCTGCTTGGCAGCCGCCGCGCGTTTGGAGTAGTCGAGCTCCGCCAGGGCCTGCTGCACCCTGGCCCGGGTGGCGTCTGAGACGTGGGTCCGGCCGTTGAGCACCTTGGAGACGGTGGGCACGGATACGCCGGCCGCGGCCGCGACGTCAGCAATCTTGGGACGCGGGATGGCGGTCACGGTTGCAGTCCTCGAGGTCATGTGGTTGCGGCGGCGAGTTGCGGAGCAGCGGTGCGCCGCGCGGGCGAAACGTCCACGCGCACGGGTCCCACGATAACATTGCCGCTTTCCTCCGAACCGACTGGAGACGTGGCGAAGAGGCCCAGTTCGGCGCCAATCCACTGGCCCTTGACCACCTCGAAGTTCCAGCCCTGGACCTCCCACGGTTCCCCCGGGCCGGAACGCCAGGCGAAGGTGGACCGGGGTGTTCCGTCGGTGCGGATCTGCAGCTCTATCCGGGGGCCCGGCAAGACAATCCTCCGCCCCAGCCCCTGCTCCTGCGGGCCTTCTCCCCCGGTGCCATCACCCAGGACATAGCCCTCGGCGGTCCTGATGATGCCTAGCCAGGCGTACTTCAAGCCAAGGACCACCACGCCGGCCCGGGTTCCCACCGGAACGTCCTGCAGCTCCAGTGACGTGGTGAAGGTGGACGGTGTGCCCGGCAGGATTTGCCCCAGTACATTGGGCAGCTCGCGCAGGTTCACCGGATCGTTGGCCTTCGGTTTCAGGACCAGGTGCCCTCCCCCGCACTGGTGCGCCCAGTCATCGCGCGGGTTCGCTTGCCAGTGCCACTGCCGCCCCAGCTCAGGCGAGGAGAAATCGTCACTGGCTGGAGGAGCCACGTCGTGGGTGGAAGTACCCGACGGATAGGCGTGGGCAGCCACCGGAGTGCCGGGTCCGCCGTCGTGATCCCGCTCCCCCATCCAGGGCCATCCGTCCGCGGTCCATCCCATGGGCTGCAAATGCACTACGCGGCCGTAGGGTCCGCGGTCCTGGAAGTGGAGGAACCAGTCCTCGCCGCGGGGGGTGGTGACCCACGCGCCCTGGTGCGGCCCGTTGACTTCGCTGTTCCCCTGTTCCAGGACACGCCGCTCCTCATAGGGCCCGAACGGGGACCTGGAGCGGAACACGGACTGCCAGCCCGTTGCCACGCCGCCGGCCGGGGCAAAGATCCAGTACCAGCCGTCGCGCTTGTAGAATTTTGGTCCCTCCAAGGTGGTGTAACCGGGCAGGTCGGCCCCATTGATCACGTGGGTTCCGTGGTCCAGGAGCCTGCTCGCATCAGGGCTCATGCGGTGGACCGTGAGCCGGTTCTTGACGCCGATCCGGCTCTGGGCCCAGCCGTGCACCAGGTACGCCTGTCCGTCGTCGTCCCACAAAGGGCAGGGATCAATGAGGCCGCGGCCCGGATAGAGGAGGTGCGGCTCAGTCCACGGACCCTCCGCTTTTTCCGCGCTCAGGACGAAGATGCCGTGGTCCGGGTCCGGGTAGAAAATCCAGAAGCGCCCATTGTGATGGCGCAGCGCCGGGGCCCAAACGCCGCTGCCGTGCCGCACCAGTGAGTAGTGGCTGGCCTGGGGCAGTTGGGCCAGCGCATGGCCAACGTGCTCCCAGTCCACGAGGTTCCGGGACCGCAGGACGGGGAGCCCGGGCACCCGGTTGAAACTGGACGCAATCAAGTAGTAGACGCCGTTCACCTGCACGGCATCAGGATCAGGCCAATCGGCGTTGAGGATGGGGTTGCGGTATATCGGGGCGGGGATCCGGGTGGTCATGGTGTCCTGTCGGGAGAGCCGGGGTTGATGAGGGGGTGCTGGTTCAGAAGTTCAAGGGCGTGGGCGGCCGTGGGCACGTGACCGTCATGGATGACGGCGTGCAGGGCGAGCTTCAGGGGGTTGTGGTGGTCCACGACGGCGGGCTCGGCCCATGCCACTGCGGGCCCGGCGCCAAGGTAGCCTTCAGCCCGGATGAACCACGGGAGGATGCGGTCGGGTTCCTGGGCGAGGAGCACGGTCACCGGTGCGCCGTTGACCTCCAGGCTGACAGACAGCCAGCGGGAGAGGGAACCGTGGGCGGCACCAGCGCCGCTTCCTGCCTCGGAAAGGACCAGCGGCTCCCCGGTGGGATCCGGGAAGCGCCAGAAAACGCCGCCATAACCGGCGCCCTTCCGGCCCTTAACGGCCGACGACGACACCTCCAGCCGCGGTACGTCCGGCGCCGGGACCATCGCCGAGGACAACGAAAGGCCCCAGCCCGCGGGTCCTGCCTGGCGAAAATACTCGAGGCGGCGCTGTTCGACGGCGAGTTCCCGGCCGTCCTTCGACAACCAGGAGACGTGGCCTGCCTCTTCCTCGAGGTCCCCCTGCGGCGATGACTGCCAGCCGTGCGGCACTTGGGTTCCGTGATTGGGCAGGAGCATCGGGCCGCTGGCCGTATAAGTGGACCCGCCCCAGAAATTGGAGCCATTGATGTCCGAGAACGCGATGGACAGCCCCAGGTGGTGCGGGTGGTCTGCCGGTTCAGCATCTGTGACAACCACACCCGCCTTTGACCGCAGCGGGTGGAGATATGGCCGGGGCGAAAGGTGCGCCGGCTGCTGCAGCGCTCTGTTGTGTGTGGCATGAGAATGCTCCTGCCCGAGAAGGCCGCGAGCGGCAGCAGGGGTATTGATAGGAATGGCCAAGCGGACCTCCGGTAAGGGGCAGTTCCAAGACGTGGGCCCAGCATAAGCAGATCAGAAATCAATCGGCAACACGTACAGAAACTTTCTGTACGTGTTGAGCTTGAACTGCTTCCACAACATGTGTTGACAGTCACAGCATTTTCTTGCTAGAAATCGTTTACTTAGTTTCTATCCCTGGGTGGTGATATCTAGACGATCTGCCCTTCCACCCCAAACACTGCTCCACTACACGCAGAAACTTTCCGAACGATTAGCACAGCAGTTCACCAGCTCGTAGCTGGTGAAAACCCTTAGAGAGGCGTCATTCGATGATGAAGACAGTCAGTACTCCCATCTCCCGCAGGCTGGTCCTCGGCGCTGCCATTACTGCCGCCGGCTTGGCCTTGAGCGGCTGCGGAGGAGGTTCGACCCCTGCTGCCGGGGGTGATGTGGAACTGAACTTCGTGTTTTGGGGAGACGCCAACCGTGCCAAGGTGACGGAGGAGGCACTCCGGATCTTCGAGGAGAAGAATCCCGGCATCAAGGTGAAAACCGAATACCAGGACAGTGGGCCCTACGCGGACAAGCTGGCTACCCGCTTCGCCGGCGGAAACCCGCCCGACGTGCTGGCCATGGCGAACCGCAGCCTCCTGGAATACGCCCAGCGCGGCACCTTGGCGGACTTGAAGAGCCTTAAGGAACTGGACCTCGGCAACGTCCCGGACACCGTGCTCAGCCGCGGCGACGTGGACGGCAAGCTCTATGGCCTTGCCACCGGCGTCACCACCATCGGCATGGTGGTCAACAAGACCATCACGGACCAGGCCGGCGTCACCATTCCCGACGACAAGACCTGGAGCTGGGAAGACTACGCGAAGTTCGCCACGGAGGTGACGCAGAAGACCGGCGGCAAGGTCTACGGGGCCGGTTATGACGTATCCACCGAAACCGGACCCATCATGCTTGCCAGGCAGCGCGGCGAGGATTTCTACACCAAGGACTACAAGCTGGGAGTCAGCGAGGAAACCATCCGCGACTGGTTCCAGTACAGCGTGGACCTCCGCAACGCCGGGGGCTTCCCGCCGGCCGGATTCTTCGAGCAGATCGGCGGTTCGGCAGCACAGTCCTACCTTGCCAAGGGCACTGTTGCCTCGCAGATCATTCCGATCAACAACTACAAGGCCTATAACGAGGCTGCTGGCGGCAACGTGGTCCTGCTGCGCATCCCCGGGGAGACCTCGGGCGAGCGGCGCGGCTACTCGGCCGACCCCACCATGCTCTGGTCTATCGCGGCCAAATCCAAGCACCCTAAGGAGGCTGCCAAGCTCCTGAACTTCCTGACCAACGATGCCGACGGCGCTGCGCACACCCTGACCCAGCGCGGTGTGCCGGTCAATCCGGAAGTTGCCCAGTCCATCACGTCCAAACTCAGCGAAGACGACAAGAAGTTCGTTGACCTGATGGCCGAGATCCAGAAGGACGAGCTCGCCCCGGCCTACGTCTACCCCAAGGGCGCCAGCGTCGTGGCGGACACCCTCAAGCAGTTGGCCACCGAGGTGGAGTTCGGCCGTGTCACCCCTGCCGATGCAGCCAAGACGTTCATCGAGAAGAGCAATGCGGCCATCAACAAGTAAGCGCGCCGGCCTCTTCTCAAAATTCGAAGCTGTATCCAACACCGGCAATTCCGACGATAGGAGCCTGGCGCCATGTCAGTGCTGACCAAGCAAGCCCCCGGCTCGGCCGTCACCTTGGCTGGCCGGGGCGGTAAACCCGGCCGGGCACGCCTCAAGCGCAAGAACCAGCGTTCGGGCTACCTCTTCCTGCTGCCGTGGTTTCTCGGCATGCTGTTCACGATCATCCCGTTCTTCGCCTCCCTTTATTTGGCGTTTACGGACTACAACCTCTTCACGGAGCCGAACTTTGTTGGCCTGGCCAATTTCCAGGCCTTGTTTGAGGACCCGCGCCTCCTTCAGTCCCTGAAGGTCACGTTCATCTACACATTTGTGTCCGTGCCGATCTCGCTGGCCGCTGCCCTGCTTATCGCCCTGGTGCTCAACAGGGGCCTCCAGGGCCTGTCGATCTACCGCTCCGTTTACTACCTGCCGTCCCTGCTGGGCGGGAGCGTGGCGATTGTGATGCTCTGGCGCTACATCTTCGGCAACGAAGGCATCGTCAACGGATTCCTGGGCTGGTTCGGCATCCAGGGCCCGGCGTGGGTCACAGACCCGGAATTTGCGTTGGGCACCCTGATCGTCCTGAATGTGTGGACCTTCGGCTCGCCCATGGTGATTTTCCTGGCGGGACTGCGGCAGGTGCCCGCCATGTACTACGAGGCGGCATCCATCGACGGGGCGTCCCGGTGGCGGCAGTTCCGCAGCATCACCCTGCCGCTGATCAGCCCCATCATCTTCTTCAACCTCATCATGCAGCTGATCGGATCCTTCCAGACCTTCACCCAGGGCTACGTGATGAGCGGCGGCACCGGCGGACCGGCTGATTCCACTCTGTTCTACAACCTCTACCTGTACCAGAAGGGCTTCACGGAGTTCGAGATGGGCTATGCATCCGCCATGGCGTGGCTGCTGTTGATGATCATCGCGATTTTCACCGCCATCAACTTCATCGCATCCAAGTTCTGGGTCTTCTACGACAATTAAGGCACCGCTATGGCTCTCCTCGAACTACCCCTGAAGAAAAAACAAAAGAAGGAAACGCCCGCAGAGGACGCCCTGACCGGCACCACCGGCACCCGCTTCTCACGGCACCTGATCCTCTGCCTGGTCGGCCTGGTCATGCTCTACCCGCTGCTGTGGCTCATCTCCAGCTCGTTCAAGCCCAGCAACGACATCTTCAAGCAACTCGGGCTGTGGCCCGAAAACTGGGATTTCAGCAACTACGCCCAAGGCTGGACAGCACTGGACCAGCCGTTCCACGTCTACCTGATCAACTCTCTCATCGTGGTGGTCTTCTCCATCGCGGGAAACATCTTCTCCTGCTCCCTGGCCGCCTACGCGTTCGCCCGCATGGAGTTCACCGGCCGGAAGCTGTTTTTCGCCCTGATGCTGGGAACCCTCATGCTCCCAGGTCATGTGCTCCTGGTACCGCAGTACATCATCTTTTCGCAGCTCGGCTGGCTGGACACCTACCTCCCGCTGATCGTTCCCAACTTCATGGCCACCAACGCCTTTTTCATCTTCCTGATGGTCCAGTTCATGAAGGCACTCCCCAAGGAACTCGACGACGCAGCCCAGATCGACGGCTGCGGCCCCTTCCGGACCTTCCTGCGCGTCATCCTGCCCCTCTGCGTGCCGGCAATGGCCACCACCGCGATCTTCACGTTCATCTCCACCTGGAACGAGTTCTTTGGTCCCCTGCTTTACATTCAGAACCAGGACCTTTACACGGTGCCGCTGGCGCTGCGGGCCTTTATGGACTCCGAAGGCCAGAGCATGTGGGGGCCCATGTTCGCCATGTCAGTGGTATCCATTGCCCCCATCATCGGCTTCTTCATCGCCGGCCAGAAATACCTTATCAACGGCATCGCCACCACGGGTCTGAAGTAAGCATGCCCTTGAAGTAGGACCCGTGGAGTAAAGCAGTCCCGCAGTAAGCCCCAAATCCTCTCCCTCGCATCACCAACTCAACCATCCCTCATTGCATGTGCCCGGGCTGGAGGCTGCCCCGGCACAAAAACAAAGGAGTTTTCGTATGAGTTTGCGACGCCTACTAGGCGCGGCAACCGCCGCCGCCTTCTTGGGAAGCCTGACGGCAATTCCGGCCGCCACTGCTTCCCCTGCCGCTGACCTGCAAACAGGTTCCCTGCCCGCCATCCTCGCCCCGTCCGCTGAAAACACCCCGGAAGCGCTGTGGAAGCAGGCCCCGGACGGCTTCGCGGCACTGCCCGGCTACGGGCTGCCCGGCACCACGGGCGGCCAGGCTGGCAGCATTGTCACTGCGTCCACCATCCAGGAACTGAAGAATTACGCGGGGGCCGCCGAACCGCTGGTCATTTTCATCAACGGCAGCCTGAAAGCCACGGACTACATCAAGATTCCCGTCACCTCCAACAAGAGCTTCATTGGCACCGGTGCAGGAGCCGAGGTGGTGAACGCCGGCTTCAAGCTCATCAACACCTCCAACGTCATCTTCCGGAACTTCACCATCCGCGATGCCTACATCCCGGGCGACTGGGACGGCAAGACCCCGCAGAACGACCGCGACGGCATCCAGCTGGACACCACCCACCACGTCTGGGTGGACCACATGAAGATCCAGCGCATGGGCGATGGCCTGATCGACACCCGCAAGGACTCCGACCTCATCACCTACTCCTGGAACGTCTTCGCGGACAACAACAAGGCCCTGGGCGTGGGCTGGACCGCCAACGCGGTGACCAGGATGACCATCCACCACAACTGGATCCGCAACACCACCCAGCGCAACTTCAGCCTCGACAACACCGCCGCCGCCCACGTCTACAACAACTACCTCCAGGACATCGGCCAGTACGGAATGATGGGCCGCAACGCCGCCAAGCTGGTTGTTGAAGCCAACAACTTCAGCACCGTCCAGGACCCCATCGTTGCCAAGGACCCCGCCACCGAGGTGCTCAACCGGGACAACAACTTCAACGGCATCCGCGGCCGGAAGGACAACGTCGGTACCGCCTTTGACCCGGCGCAAAACTACGCCTACCAAAAAGACGACGCGGCCCGCGTTCCGGAGATTGTTGCCGCCGGTGCCGGCCCCCGGGAGAACAACGCCCCGAACAACGCCACCAACATCGCCGTCGCCCTCGACGGAACCGGCGACTTCGGCAGCCTGCAGGCAGCGATCGGCTCCATCCCCGCCGGCAGCACACTCCCCCGCACCATCACCGTCAAACCCGGCACCTACCGGGAATCGGTGAACATCTGGGCCGACCGCCCCAACCTCACCATCCAGGGCGCCACAGCCAACCCGGCCGACGTCGTCATCACCTATGACACCCCGGCGAACGGCGCAAAGTTCTTCGGCGGCACCTGGGGCGCAGGCGGCAGCGCCACCCTCAACGTCCTTGCCGAGGGAACCATCGTCCGGAACCTCACCGTGGAAAACGCCTACGACGAAGCCGCCAACGGCGGAAGCCAGGCACTTGCCGTCCGCAGCGTTGCAGACCGCGTGACGTTCGACGGCACCCGCTTCCTCGGAAACCAGGACACCTACCTCGCAGACACCGCAGGACGTGACGCCACGGCCCGCACCTACCTCAAGAACTGCTACATCGAAGGCGACGTGGACTTTCTCTATGGCCGGGGAACAGCGGTCTTTGACGGCTGCACCATCCATTCGCTGGACCGGGGCAGTGACACCAACAACGGCTTCGTCGTGGCCCCGAGCACCAAGAACTCCAACCCTTACGGCTTCCTGATCACCAACAGCACCCTCACCTCCAACGCCGCCCCCGGCACCGTCAGCCTGGGCCGCCCCTGGTTTGCCAGCAGCGATCCGGACGCCCACCCGATGGCAGTCATCCGGGACTCAGTCCTGGGCAACCACATCGCGGTCCAGGGCTGGGCCGACATGAGCGGCCACCACTGGTCCGAGGGCAGGTTCGCTGAATACAGGAACACCGGCCCCGGCGCCTACATCAACGAATTCCACCCGCAACTGTCCGACGAGGACGCCGCCCGCTTCACCATCGAGAACTTCCTCGGCGACTGGAAGCCTGCAGCCCGCGGCTGATACAGACCACCCGCCCGCTTGGGCTCCGGGCCACGCCACGAACAGCACTGTTCCACTGACGGCTGCAAACCCCTTTCTTAAGGAGAATCAAAGATGATATCCCTGCCCCTGTCCATCGTGATGGCCACAGCTGTTGCCCTCACTTCCTCCGTTCCCCTGCCGGCATCGGATAATGCAAACGGCGCTCCCATAGCCAGCGAACTGGGTCGGCAGGTCCTTGCCGATAATGACGGATGGGCATCCGCTGATGGCGGCACAACCGGCGGCGCCAACGCAGCTCCCGAAGACGTACACGAGGTTTCAACGCGGGATGAACTAGCCGCCGCAGTGGCCGGAAACGCCCCCAAGATCGTGTACATAAAACAGGACATCAACGCAAACACAACCTCTGACGGCTCACCGATCACCTGCGAAGACTATGCAGCGGACGGCTATTCCCTGGACGCTTACCTCGCAGCTTTTGATCCAGCCCATTGGACGGGACCGGCATCGGGCCCCCTTGAAGTGGCCCGCAAGGCATCAAGCGCAAACCAGGGGAAGCAAATCAGGATTAACGTCGGTGCCAACACCACCATTGTTGGCATGGGTGATGTCCAACTCACGGGCTTTACGCTGAATGTCGACCGGGTAGACAACGTGATTATCCGGAATCTCCAACTGTCCGACGCCTACGACTGCTTCCCCGGCTGGAACGGTGACACGTGGAAGACCGAGTGGGACAACCTTGTAGTATCCGGCGCAACCCATGTGTGGCTGGACCACCTGACACTTGATGACGGTGCGACAGTCGACGCCGAACAGCCCAAGTATTTCGGTGAGTACTTCCTGCGGCACGATGGCCTCCTGGACGTCGTTCGCCAAGCAGACCTGGTGACCATCTCTTGGAACAGGATGATCGGGCATGACAAATCGCTGCTGTGGGGCAACGGCGACGGCGTCACAGCGGACCGCGGGCGGCTGCGCGTCACACTCCACCACAATGAATTGGTTGATCTTGAGCAAACGGGCCCCCCGCGTCCGGTTCGGGCAGGCGCACGTCTACAACAACCTGTACCGGGTGACCAACCCGGAACACTACCAGTACTCCTGGGGCGCTGGCGTTGAGTCCAGCATCATCGCAAGGAACAACACCTTCGAGCTGGCTGCCGGAGTCTCCCCCGCTCAAATCATCCGAAACTTTGGCGGCACTGGAATTGACGAAGAAGGCAGCTGGGTCAACGGACGACCCACCAACGTATTGGACGCGTACAACTCGGCCTATCCGGACCAGGCCCTGGCACCGGAAGTCTCCGGCACGGCCGGCCCCCACCTGCCCATGGAGCCTGCTCCAGCAGCACAGGAACGGGTTGAAAGAGGAGCAGGTGCCGGCCACCTGCACTAATAGTTGGCTATCTTCGTCCGATGCGGGATGGACGTCTTAGCGATACATCCAAAGTAGGGACGGGTGTAAAGGGGCTGGTCAAGCCTCTTGAAGTGCCACTAGTCTTCAAGAACGGCCCGCAACCGGGAGCCCCAAGGCAATCACGAGGAGCGAAGTTGTCCAACCACACGTACAGCATTTCTGAAATTGTCGGCACGTCGGATCAGGGAGTGGACGACGCCGTCCGCAACGGTATCGCCAAGGCCTCCCAGACACTGCGCAACCTTGACTGGTTCGAAGTCAAGGAAATCCGGGGGCACCTGGAAGAGGGCAAGATCGCCGACTGGCAGGTGACCATCAAGCTCGGTTTCCGGCTGGAAGAGTCCTAGACCAAGTCCAACCGGCCCGCAGGCAACGTCGTGAAAACCCGTTGAGGGGACGTTATCTGCGGGCCAGTTTTGGGTTTAACGGCAGGCTAGTTGGCCGAGACGGTACCCGCTGAGCGTCGCCGCCACACGGTAGGGACGCCGTCGAAAGCGGGAAACACGTGGCCTTCGAAGAAGGACAGCACTGTGTGCGGGTCGTGGTCAGGACTCCAGAGGCCGGACACCGGGCAGTGCGAGCCGGTGGCGGTGGAGGGAGTGCCGGCGGGCGAAGCCTGGCGTTCCTTGAGCAGTGCGATGCGTTTCATCGTTGAGACCATCCTTGGGTAAGCAGTTCGTGCTTCCAGCCTAGGAAGGCGGCGGCAGCTTCCCAATGGGCTCGTGGCCAGAATCAGCGCGCGGGACTGGCCAAATGTACAGCGCTCCCGCGGGCGCAGCTACTCCCCGCTTTCCAGGACGGCTGCCGGTGCGTCCGCTTGGATCACGCGCGGCTGCCCGGCGGCGGCGCAAAGGCTGCCCAGCAAGGCAAGGGCGTCCGACGACGGCGAGCCAGGCCGGGCGGAATAAACCCTGAGCGTCTGGTCGGGATCGTCCGGGAGGACAAGGTTTTCAAAGTTCAGTTCAAGGTCTCCGACGGAGGGGTGGTGCAGGCGGACCGTGCCTGCAGACCGACTCGCCACCCGGTGGCCCGCCCACCATTGCCGGAAGTGTTCGCTGTTGACTGCCAGTTCCCCCACCAGTTGGTTCGCCAGTGCATCGTTGGGGTGCCGGCCGACGTCGAGGCGGAGAGCTCCTGCTGCTTCCGCGGCCACCGTCTTCCAGTCGCGGAACAGCTCGCGAGCGGCCGGGTCGAGAATGAGCCAACGGGTCAGGTTCCTTTCCGCCGGCGGCAGCGCAGGGAAGTCGGTGAAGAGCAGGAAGGCGAGCCCGTTGCCGGCCAGAACATCACTGCGGCGGCCCAGGACCAAGGCCGGAACGTCGCCCACGGCTTCCAGCAGATGGCGCAGTGCGGGGCGGACGCCCTGCGCCGGTTGCCCTGTGGAGCGGGGCGTCCCGGCGCAGTTCTCCAGCAGGTCCATCATGTGTGCATGCTCGCTGGTGCTGAGCCGGAGCGCCCGGGACACGGCATCCAGGACTGTGCGGGAAGGGTGGATGTTCCGGCCCTGTTCCAGCCGGACGTAGTAGTCCGTGCTGACTCCGGCCAGCCGAGCCACCTCCTCGCGCCGAAGTCCGGGCACCCTGCGGGCACCGGGTGTTGGCCCGGCGCCGACGTCCTCCGGGCTCAGCCGGGACCGCATGGCTTTGAGGAATTTTCCGAACTCCGCGCTTTGACCCATGCAAACTATTGTGACCCGCGCTGCCTACCGGGTTCTACAACGGCACCTGATTTCTACAACGAAGGTAGGACTGGCAGTCCTAGGAAAAACAAGATCAGCCATACTTACTGACATCGCCGGCAAAACTGCATAGGCTCAGTAGCGAGCCAAAGCGGAAACCGCTTTCTCGCGGTCGAGTTGACGGCATCCACTTAACGGCATCCACCCCCAGTACTTTCCAAAGGAGCCCCCATGTCAGAGCTGACACTGAACAACGGCGTCACCATCCCCCAGCTTGGTTTTGGTGTTTTCCAGGTGCCGCCGGAGGACACCCAGCGGGCCGTCGAGGACGCCTTCGAAGCGGGATACCGCCACATCGACACGGCTGCGGCCTACCGCAACGAGGAGGGCGTGGGCGCAGCGATCGCGGCTGCCGGCATTCCGCGCGAAGACATCTTTGTGACCACCAAGCTCCGGAACGGCGATCAGGACCGGGCCCAGGCCGCATTCCAGGACAGCCGTAAGGCGCTCGGACTGGACTACGTGGACCTGTACCTCATCCACTGGCCGGTCCCGTCCCAGGGCTTGTACGTGCAGGCCTGGAAGGAGCTGGAGCGGCTCTACGAGAACAACGAGATCCGCGCCATCGGCGTCTCCAACTTCCTCGCCGATCATCTGGACAACCTGCTGGAATCCTCGGAAATTGTTCCTGCCGTTAACCAGATCGAACTGCACCCCAGCTACCAGCAGGCGGAGCTGGCAGACAAGTGCCGAAGCCTTGGCATTGCCGTGGAAGCCTACAGCCCGCTGGGCCGCGGCGCGGACCTGAACGGCAATGCAGTGACCACCATCGCCAATGCTCACAATGCCACCACCGCCCAGGTGGTCCTCGCCTGGCACCTGGCCGCCGGGAACATCGTCATCCCCAAGTCCAGCCAGGCTTCACGAATCCGGGAAAACTTCGCCGCCTCCACCTTCACGCTTTCCAGCGAGGAGTTCGCCGCCATTACAGCTTTGGAGTCGGGAGCGCGGCTTGGCTCCGATCCCGCCGTCGCCGCTTTCACCCAGCTGTAGCCGGTTCCGACAGGCTCAACCACCGGTTCCGACAGGCTCAACCACCGGTTCCGACAGGCTCAACCACCGGCCCGGCAAGCTGTACCACCGAAAGGATTTGAACAATGCAGTACACACACCTTGGCCGCTCAGGCCTGAAAGTCTCCCGGCTCTGCCTGGGGACCATGAACTTCGGCCCGCAGACCGAGGAGGCCGATGCCCACAGCATCATGGACTCCGCGCATGAAAACGGCATCAACTTCTTTGATACCGCCAACGTGTACGGCGGCACCGGGCACCGAGGCTGGACCGAAGAAATCATCGGCCGCTGGTTCGCCAAGGGCGGCGAGCGCCGCGAGCACACGGTGCTGGCTACCAAGTTGTACGGCACCATGACGGACCGGCCCAACGAATCGAAGCTGTCCGCGCTGAACATCCGGCGTGCCCTGGATGCGAGCCTGAAGCGCCTGCAAACGGACTATATCGACGTCTACCAGTTCCACCACATCGACCGGGACACGCCCTGGGACGAGATCTGGCAGGCCATCGAGGTCGCCGTCCAGCAGGGCAAGATCCTGTACTCAGGGAGCAGCAACTTCGCCGGGTGGCACATTGCCCAGGCGCAGGAAGCGGCGCGGCGGCGGAACTACACCGGTCTGGTCAGCGAACAATCCATCTATAACCTGTTCATGCGCCAGGTGGAGCTGGAGGTCATCCCGGCGGCCCAGCAGTACGGGCTGGGGCTCATCCCCTGGTCGCCGCTCCAGGGCGGCCTCCTGGGCGGCGTGCTGAAAAAGGAGCAGCAGGGCGTCCGGCGGACCGAGGGACGCGCCGCGGAAACGCTTAAGAAGCACCAGGACCAGATCCAGCAGTATGAGGACTTTGCCGATGAGCTGGGACAGGAACCGGGCGATGTGGCCCTCGCCTGGCTGCTGCACCAGCCCGCCGTCACGGCGCCTATCGTGGGGCCGCGGACCCAGGAACAGCTCGACGCCGCAGTACGGGCCCTGGACGTCACGCTCGACGCCGATGCCCTCAAGCGGCTCGATGACATTTTCCCGGGGCACAAGACTGCTCCGGAAGACTACGCGTGGTGAACCCACTCGTTCGCGGGGCCGATACGGTGGCGCCGAAACGCATCCTTTTCGTCGGCGGCACAGGGGTCATCAGCGCGGCGGCGGCACAGCGCGCCGTCGCGCTGGGCCACCGGCTGACAATCCTCAACCGGGGCCGGTCCACCAGGCCGGTCCCGGGAGGGGTGGAAACCCTGTCCGCGGACGTCCGGGACGCCTCGGCCGTCCGGGAAGCGCTGGGCGGAAGGGAGTTCGACGCCGTTGCGGACTTCATCACCTACACACCGGACCAGGCCAAGGCCAGCCTGGACCTGTTCGCCGGCCGGAGCGGCCAGTACGTTTTCATCAGTTCCGCGTCCGCCTACCAGAAGCCGCCAACCCGGCTGCCGATCCGGGAATCCACACCGCTGAAAAATCCGTTCTGGCAGTATTCCCGGGACAAGATTGCCTGCGAGGAACTGTTCTACGAGGCCTACCGCGAGCAGGATTTCCCGGTAACTGTGGTGCGCCCGTCGCACACCTATGACCGGACCAAGATCGCCATGGTGGGCGGCTGGACAGATATCCACCGGATGCGCGCCGGGCTCCCGGTCATGGTGCACGGCGACGGAACATCGCTCTGGACCTTGACCCACAGCCAGGACTTCGCCAAGGCCTTCGTCGGGCTCCTGGGCCGGCCCCAAGCGGTGGGTGAGAGCTATACCATCACGTCCGATGAGTACCTGCCGTGGAACCAGATTTACCAGTTGTTCGCCCGGGCAGCCGGGGTCCGCGAGCCGGAGTTGGTTCACGTCGCATCAGAAACCATCGCCGCGCACAGCGAGGAGCTCGGCGCAAACCTGTTGGGTGACCGCTCCCATTCGGTGGTCTTCGACAACACCAAAATCAAGTCCCTGGTGCCCGATTACGTCGCCACCATCCCCTTTGCTGATGGCGCCCGCGAAATTGTCGACTGGTACGACGCCAACCCCGATCTTCAGGTGGTGGACCAGGGGTTCATGGACCTGAGTGACAGGTTGACCGGCTGGGCCCGGCGCGGGGCCTGAGCCGCTCCGACGGCATAACCTACAACGTTCTAAATACCCGCTTTCCACGCGTGCCACAAGGGCTTGTGTTGTCCGCCCGTCGCCACTAGGTTACTGGGGAAGCGTTTTCCCGTTCAAGAATTGAAAGGATTCACTGATGAATCCGAGCCGTATCCCCGCGCGCCTCCTGTCCGTCGCCGCCGTTGGCGTGGCCCTCACTTTCGGCTGCCTCGCAGCCCCAGCCTCCGCCGTCGACTCCTCTTACAAGCCAGGTACGCCCGACGTCCAGCTGGACCATCTGGACCGCGGCCTGGTGGCTGCCAAGACGTCGGAAGGAGTGTTCCTCAGCTGGCGCCTGCTCGGCCACGAAGCCACCGGGTCCTCTGCCAAAGGCCTCACCGGCACCGACTTCAACGTCTACCGGGACGGCCAGAAGCTGGTAACCGTCACGGACAGCACCAACTTCCTGGACCCCGCCGGAACCGCAACCTCGGCATATCAGGTGCGTGCCGTCGTCGGCGGCGTTGAACTGGACAGCAGCGCAACCGCCACCTCCTGGGGCGGCAACTTCAAGGACATCCCGCTGAAGAAGCCGGCCGACGGCGTTACCCCCGCCGGCCAGGCCTACACGTACGCTGCCAACGACGCATCCATCGGCGACGTGGACGGCGACGGCCAGTACGAATTCGTCGTCAAATGGGACCCGAACAACTCCAAGGACGTCTCCCAGGTGGGCTACACGGGCAATACCTACGTGGACACCTACAAGGCGGACGGCACACTGCTCCACCGGATCGACCTGGGCGTGAACATCCGCTCCGGCGCCCACTACACCCAGCTCCTGGTCAATGATTTCGACGGCGACGGGCGCGCCGAGATGATGATGAAGACCGCCCCGGGGACCAAGAGCACCAGCTTCAACGCCGACGGAAGCGCCGCCTCCGAGAACTTCATTTCCCTCCTGCAGTCGGACGTCAACGCCGGCTACTCCAACTCCGACGACTACCGCATGAGCGCTGCCGACTACTACCAGCACATGGTGAAGACCTTCCAGGGCTGGACTGAGCACCCGGAGGTGAAGGCCGGCCACTGGCCAGCCACCCTGGAGGAAGCGTTCGGCATCGCGCCGAAGTACAAGTATCCGCTGTCCCAGGCCGATGCCGAGGCCCTGACCGACTACTTCGTGGACGTCTACGCCCCGTCCCGCAGCGCCCGGAACAACCTGCGCGCCTTTGAGGGGTTCATCGTCTCCGGCCCCGAGTACCTCACCGTGTTCGAAGGCGCCACCGGCAAGGAGCTGAAGACGGTCGCCTATGAGCCTGGCAGGACCGACGACGGCTTGATGTGGGGCGATTACGCCATGGCCCGCATCGAGCCGGGCAACCGGGTGGACCGGTTCCTTGCCGGGGTTGCCTACCTGGATGGCAAGAAGCCCGCAGCAGTCTTCGCGCGCGGCTATTACACCCGCAGCACCCTCGCGGCCTACACCTGGGACGGGTCCAACCTCTCCCCCGTGTGGAACGTGGACTCCGGCTGGACGCCCATGACCAACCCCTTCAACGACAGCCCGCACGGCCGGGACGGCACGGATCCGGAGTTCGGCAAGCTCACCACGCAGGGCGTCCACTCGCTCAGCGCTTCGGATGTGGACGGCGACGGCAAGCAGGAGATCGTCTACGGCTCTGCCACGATCGACGACGACGGGTCGCTGCTGTACAGCTCATTCGACACCCTGCCACCCGGCAGCGCCGTCCCCGGCGAAGAGGCACGGCTTGGCCACGGCGACGCCATGCACGTCACGGACATTGATCCGGCCCGTCCGGGCAAGGAAATCTTCACAGTCCATGAAGGAGCCACCTACGCGCCCTACGGCTACGCCATGCGGGACGCGGCCACCGGTGAGGTCCTCTTCGGCGCCTACTCGGGCAAGGACACCGGCCGCGGCATGATCGGTGACGTTGATCCCACGGTTCCCGGCATCGAAAACTGGGCCATCGGCATGCAGTCCGCTGATGGCCGCAAGCTCTCCTCGTCTGCTCCCGGCACCAACATGAGCATCAAGTGGTCCGCAGACATGACCACGCAGATCGTTAACGGCTCAGGGGACCAGACGCCCACCATCGACGACTGGAAGCGCGGCCGGCTCCTCACCGCCACGGGCACGCGTACCAATAACGGCACCAAGGGCAACCCCAGCCTGGTGGCGGACGTCGTGGGTGACTGGCGCGAGGAATTGCTGGTCAGGACCGCGGACAGCTCCGCGCTGCGGATGTACCTCAGCACCGAAGTGACCAGCCACAAGCTCTACACTCTGATGCACGATCCGCAGTACCGTGCAGAGGTTGCCCGGCAGAGCACTGCCTACAACCAGCCTGCCTACACGGACTTCTACTTCGCCTCCGATATGGACTTCGCGGACGTCCCCCTGCGGGCGGCGTGGCTGCCCGGCAGCGTGAAGGCGCTGCAGCACGTTGTGGAAGACCTGGTGGAGTCCGGAGACGTGGCCGGGCCGGTAGGCAGCCAGTTGGCGGCGAACGTACAGCAGGCGGCGAAAGCCGTGGAAGACGGCGACGCCGGCAAGGCAGCACAGGCCCTGCAGCGCTTCGCGGACTTCCTCGGCCAGCAGAAGGGCCCGGACAAGGTGTCCGACACCGCCCGCGTGTCCCTGACGTACAACGTCGAAAATATTCTGCGCGCTTTCGGGGCCTAGGACAGGCACATAAGGGAGAGACTGTTGGAATGACACTTGCACCGCTGACCAAACTCAATGACGGCCATTCCATCCCCCAACTGGGCCTCGGCACCTGGCCGCTGGACGACGACCAGGCGGCCACCGCCGTCGTACAGGCCCTGGAAGCCGGATACAGGCACATCGATACCGCCGTGAAATACGGCAACGAGCGTGGCGTGGGGAACGGCGTCCGGGCCAGCGGAGTGGACCGTGAGGAGCTGTTTATCACCACCAAGCTGGACGGGCAGTACCAGGGCAACGACCGCGCCATTGAGGGGCTGGACGGGGCGCTGGAGCGGCTGGGGCTCGATTACGTGGACTTGCTCCTGATCCACTGGCCCCTTCCCCAGCGCGATGAATACGTGTCCACCTGGAAGACCTTTGAGCGGTTGCAGGCGGAGGGCAAGGTCCGTTCCATCGGCGTTTCCAACTTCAAGCCGGCCCACCTCGAGCGGCTGATGGCCGACACCGGGGTGGTGCCGGCGGTGAACCAGATCCAGCTCAGTCCGGCCATTACCCGGACGGCGGAACGGGAATTCCATGACCGGCACGGCATCGTCACACAGTCCTACAGCCCCTTGGGCGGGAATGGCGCTCCCCTGCTGAGCGCTCCCGTCCTGGCCCAACTGGCGGAAAAGCATGGGAAAACCCCCGGCCAACTGGTGCTGCGGTGGCATATCCAGAATGAAATTGTTGCGGTTCCCAAAACGGCAAATCCGGAGCGTATGCGGGAGAACCTGGACATCTTCGATTTCGCCCTGGATCCGCAGGATCTCGCAGAATTGGCCATCCTCGACGAGGGCCCAAACGCAGGCAACGATTCGGACGTCACAGGGCACTGACAAACGTCCTGAAATGGGCTTTTTCTTAACACCGGGTTGGCAAATAGATAGTAAGCATGATTACTATTGGGGCAGAAGGATGAAGTGCTTCCGGGATCCGGGGGCCTCCTTTACTTAGGAAGAGGAACGAAAAATGGGATTTATTGCATTCTTGATTCTCGGACTTATTGCTGGTGCGATCGCTAAGGCGATCCTTCCCGGCAGGCAGGGCGGCGGCTGGCTCGTCACCCTCGTGCTGGGCGTCGTCGGGGCACTCCTCGGCGGCTGGATCGGCGGAATGATCTTCGGCAGCGGACTGCAGGAGTTCTTCTCCCTGCAGACGTGGCTGCTGGCCATCGGCGGCGCGCTTATCGTGCTGCTGGTGTACGGCCTGGTCACCAACCGCGGCGCGCGCCGCTAACTGGCACACCAGCCAGGAAACCGGCCTGGGGACATCATCCCCGGGCCGGTTTTCCCTTTCCCGGCCTCCGGCTTTGTCCCGGTCCGGAATTGAAAACCTTCTCACGGAGCAGGAGTTCACCATGAAAAACAAACTTCTTTTGGGTGTCGGAATCGCCGCGGGGTACATTCTCGGGTCGCGGTCAGGCCGCGCAGCCTACGACAAGCTCAAGGCGCGGGCCGCTGGAATCTGGGACAGCAAGCCTGTCCAGGACAAAGTGACCGTAGCCACCGAGGCCATCAAGGAAAAAGCCCCCGAAGTTGCGGATCAGCTGACTGAGGCGGCCCGCCGCGCAGGCACCGTGATCGGCTCCGCAATGCACCGGGAAGGCTCGTCCGGTGAGGGCAAGTCCTCAACGTCCGACGGTGGAACTACAGCAGCTGCCTCCGCTGGCACTTCAAGCGGGCCTGGCACGTCGGGTAGCGCCGGCACCGCTGGCACGGCTTCTGCGGCAGGCACTCCTTCCTCGGCCGCGGGCCTTGACGACAGCCACATCCCGGCGCACAGCACGCATCCCGAGACGCTCAACCTGGATACCTCCAGCGGCGAAACGGAGTCCAAGGCGTAGCTAACTCGTTGGCTCATTACGCGCCGTTCCCCGTGTGACAAGGAGCGGCAGTGCTGATGTGCTACAACTAGATGGTTTTGCTGGCCGTCGCGATCCTTGGGGGACGCGGCGGCCGGCGGCGTTTAAACCAACCCGCGTTCTAACTGGCCCGGCCCCTTCACGGGGGAGCAACTTGGACTGACATGTGCTGGAACTGTCAGGCGCCCGGGAGTTTTCCACATAGCTACTGCAGCAGCCACTTTTGTCGGTGCCCTTTGGCAGAGTAGACCTATGGAAGCCATTGGGGAACGGCCTGCGGAATACGGCGGTAACGTCGTGGTGCTTGGGCGGGCTGGTGTTGCAGCCCGGCCGCCGGCGGAGGGCTTCACTGATTCAGGCTTCACTGATTCGGGATCCGGCATCCCGGGCTCGCCTGCCGCCTCCGAGGCCGACGACGGCACCCGGCTTAGTCCCGGATGGCCCCTTCGCGCCGTACCGGCCGGGGCGGTGCCGGCTGAGTCGGCACCAGCAGCGTTCGGACCAGCAGCGTTCGAACCAGCAGTGTTGGGGCCAGCAGTGTTGGGGCCAGCAGCGTTAGGGCCAGCAGAATCCGGACTAGTAGATTCCGCACAAATAGAATCCGGGCCAGCAGCCGCTGCACCAACAGAATCCGGACTAGTAGATTCCGTGCCGGAAGGGTCCGTGCCGGTCCAAGCATCGGCGCCCGATGAAGCTCCGACGGCAGTTGCTGGGCCCTTTGATTCGGTATCACTCCCGGCTGGTACGGTCGCGCGTTCCGGGGAGCCTCTGAGCCTGGCGGAGATCGGCAGGCTCCTGGCCGAGGCCGCTGCCGCCGCACCCGGGATGCTTGCGGGAGCCGATTATGTTGAAGCCGCCAACTATGCCGGCGAGGTGGAGGATCTCTCCCGCGGGGTGGAGTACCTGCAGGTCCTCTCTGCCGGGACCGTGGACCGCACCCGGACCCAAGCCGTTGCCGCTGCGGACGCCGCCCGGGCCAGCCGCTCCCGTACCGGCAAGACCTGGGTCACGGGCTGGGACAACGGGGTCGAAACCCTGAACGAAACCGACACCAACTGGCCCGGCGAACCGACAGCCTGTGACACCGGGACGGGGCCCGGCACCGGGAACGAGACCGGCACCGGGACGGGCGGCCATGGCCGGGTCATCACCTCACCGGCCGATGACGGCTGCGCGAACACCGCCGAGTTCCTCCGGCTCCGGCTCCGGATCGGCAAAAGCGAAGCCAACCGCCGTCTGGCCCTCGCAGCAGACATCCTGCCCACCACCACACTCACCGGCGAGACCATCCCCGCGCCCCGCGAACACCTCGCCGCGGCCCTCACCCCCACACCCGCCAGCACAGGCACAGACGCTACAAACACCGAAGACACCACCGGCACCGACACAGAAGACACCACGGGCACCGAAGCCAGCCCCGGCTCCGAGGACCATACCGAGAACCCGCCCGCCAATATCCCCGCGGTTTCGTCCCGGGCCGGGACCATCATCAGCCTGACCCTGAACCGGCTCCAGCACCTCACCACCCCCGGGAAACTCGCCCTCATCGAGGAAAACCTCACCACCACCGCTGCGACCGCTGATCCCGACTTCCTCGCCCGCGTCGCCCGCCGCTGGGCCGACACCATCGACGCCGACGGCACCGAACCCAGCGAAGAAGCCCTCCGCCACACCCAAGGCGCGTTCATCCGCAAACCCCGCCACGGCCTGCACCACCTCGAAATCTTCGCCACCACCGACCAATACGAACACCTCCTGACCGTCATGAACACCGCCACCAACCCCCGCACCACCGGCACCGCAGACCAGACCGCCACCGGCACCACCCCCGCAGCAGCCACGAGTACCAACGGCAGCACCAACGAAGGCGGCACCGGAGAAAACGAAGGCGGCACCGGAGAAGAGGACCGCACCACCCAGGACGGGCTCTGGAACGAGAACAACACCGGCCCGGACCTGGACCGGCGCACCCGGCCACAAAAACAACTCGACGGCCTCGTCGGCGCCGCCAAAGTAGCCCTGGCCACCAACGCCCTGCCCACGACCGGCGGCAACCGCCCCCAAATCATCGCCACCATCAACTACCAAGACCTCCTCCCCCACCACCACGGCGCCACCACCGGGGCAGACACAGGAGCCTGGAACGACCCAGACCCCGGCCGCGGCAGCAGCGGCACCGGCAGCACCCCCACGCCGACAAGTCCCGCCGCGAACACGGGCACGGGCACGGGGAACTTCGTCTTCACCGGACCCGTCGCCGCCGCCACCCTGCGCAAAATCGCCTGCGACGCCGATATCATCCCCGCACTCCTCGGCACCCACGGCGAAATCCTCGACCTCGGCCGCAAAACCCGGCTCTTCACCCCAGCCCAACGCACCGCCCTCACCGCCCGCGACCAAGGCTGCGCCTTCCCCAACTGCACCATCCCCCCACCCTGGTGCGAAGCCCACCACATCACCTACTGGTCACAAGACGGACAAACCAACACCAACAACGGCGTCCTCCTCTGCAGCGGCCACCACCACCTCATCCACAAAGAACAATGGACCATCACCACCACCAACGGCGCGCCCTGGTTCACACCCCCAAAACACCTCGACCCCCACCAAAAACCCCAACAAAACACCTACTTCAAACCACCCCCACCCCCGGCGCCCCGCGAATAACCTGCGCAAAGAAAACACAGAACCTCAGCGGCGCCCCCAGCACCAAGGTGACGGGTATGTATGCAAAACGGACGTCTGCCGACGGGAAAAATGTCTTGGATCGGACGACGGGCGCATTGGCCGTGGGACCGGTTCGAGGACCTCAGGCATCGATGCCGCTGGTAAGAAAAGCAGGTTCACCCGGGGGCTTGAGCATCACCGTTCCGATGCCTCGGGAAGCCGCGTTCCTGGAACTGGCAACAAAAAGGGACGCCGAAAAGCTCTGCGCTTCTGTCACTACACGAGGCGCCGGGTGCCAACCACTACCGTTCCGTCCAGCTCCTCCGAGTGAACAGTTCGTGCGGCCAGTCCGGCTGCAGCCATGATGCCGGCCGTTCCAGCTGCCTGACGCTCACTGGTTTCGATGACAAGATGACCATCCGGATCCAACCACTCCGGAGCGTCGCCGATGATTCGGCGGTGGAGGCTCAAGCCGTCCGGGCCGCCGTCGAGCGAGATCCGCGGCTCATAGATCCTGGCTTCGGGCGGCATGGTGGGCAGCACGTCCGTGGGTACGTACGGAGCATTCACCACAATGAGCTTCACCTGCGCGCGGAGCCGGAAGGGAAGCCCGGCATAGAGATCACCTTGATGGACCTGCCCGCCTATGGTCGCGAGGTTCCGGCGTGCGCACTCCACGGCCGCGGAATCGATGTCCGCTGCGTGAAGTTCCTTCACCGGCATTTGGGAAGCAACCGCCACACCCACGGCCCCCGATCCGCAGCAAAGATCAACAACGGCCCCCGGCTCAGCGCCTGCCGTGCGGTTTTTCCGCAGCAGCGTAACGGCCTCAGAAACAACGAGTTCCGTGCGCAGGCGCGGCACAAAGACACCTGGATCAACGGCAATGCGAAGACCACAAAACCCGGCCCAGCCAACAATGTATTCAAGTGGCTCACCGGAAACACGGCGCCTGATCCATTCGGTGAGCTTCGCAGGGCCGGACGCTTCGGACAACAGCAACTGCGCTTCATCTTCGGCGAAGACGCAGCCGGCGGCCCTTAGGAGGGTGACAATTTCGCCAAAAACGGGACGGGCCGGTGATTCGGGACGCGGCATGGGAGCGCCTTTCGGTGGGCCGGCGGGCACTCGCACGTCTTCCAGCAGCTTCTCCGAACTAGCCCTGGCGGCCCGGGCGGCAGTGGAAGGGAGTACCCAAAACTGATGAAGCAGGAATAGGACTCACCTCCCTTTGCCATGGCTGGAATCCAATGCTAATCCGTCATTGCCCCGAATGCGGGGACTTTGTTGGCAGGATTGACCTATGACTTCCCCTGCTCAGCACCCCATCATCTGGACCGGCACCTACACCTCCGACGGCGGCGGCCGGGCAGAAGGGATTGGAGCCTTGTCCGCCCACCCGGATGGGAGGTTGGAATGGCTGGGTGCGGCAGCCAAGGCCGATTCGCCGTCGTTCGTTGCCGTCCATCCCACCCTGCCCGTGGTGTACGCAGTGGCCGAGCAGCGCAAGATGGTGCGGGCCTTCCGGCGCACGGGCGATTTCGGGCTTGAGCCGCTTGGCGAGCCCCAGCCAGCCGGGGAAGCAACCTGCCATGTGGCGGTAGACCCCCAGGGGCGCTTCCTCACCGCCGCCTGCTGGGGGGACGGCCAAGTACTGCTCTACGAACTGGATGCCGACGGCGCCATCACAGCACGCTTCCCCGCGCCCGGTTCAGTGGATCCACACTCTCTCCGGACCCCGGGTGAGCCCCGGCAGAGCCGCGCCCATGCCAGCCTCATGCTGCAGGACGGCCGTATCATGACAACAGACCTGGGGCATGACACCCTCCGCATCTGGAACTATGTGCCGGGATCAGGACTGGTAGCGGACCACGAGGTGGCACTCCCCTTCGGCTGCGGGCCCCGCCACCTGGTGCAGCATTCCAGCGGTAACGTCTTCGTCGTTTCGGAATACTCCATCGAGGTTTTCGTAGTCCGGCCCGAGGCGGGCACCTTTGAGCTCGTTTTCCGGGGTCCGGCAACCTCCGGCGGCAGCATGCCGGATGACTCCGCAGCCGAAATCTGCCTGGACCAGGAGGGCAGGCACGCGTACGTGGGTGTGCGCGGTTCGAACCTTCTGAGCGTGCTGGACGTCGCTGCCGAAGGGACGGAACTGCTACCCGTCCAGGACCTTCCCAGCGGAGGAAACTGGCCGCGCCACCACATCGTCAGGGGAAACTGGCTTCACGTTGCCCACGAACGCTCGGACAACATCGCCACTTTCGAGTTGGACCCTGCCAGCGGGATACCGGGCCCTTTGGTCCACGACCTGCAGACGCCGTCGCCAACGGCCCTGGTGCCGGCCCCGTGACGGCAAGTCCAGAAACGCCGTCGCCGACGGCCCTGGTGCCGGCCCCGTGACGGCAAGTCCAGAAACGCCGTGGCCGACGGCCGTGGTGCAGGCTCCGTGACGGCAAGTCCCGCAACGCGTACGGCTCCCTCCACGCAGTCATGCTGCACCAACACTGCGGCGTAGAGGCTTTCCCTAAACGCTGGAGTTATTCAGTGCAAGCGCTTACAGTTGTGACGTGGTTCACAGGAGCCGGGCCCTTATCGGCCAAAGCACCCTCGTGCCACACCCCTTGCCCCGGCAAGCCTGTATAGCAGCGCAGCTCCCAGGAAAGGTCTCTTCCTTGAAATTCCGCACCCTCCCCAGCGCATTCCCACGCGCTAAAACGAGCACCAGAACAAACACAAGATCAGCCATCACACCTCATCCAAAGCTCAGCCGAAGTGAACTCGCCTCCGGGGCTCGAACCGCCGCCAGGACCACAACGCGCGCGGCAGCTGCGCTCGTGGCCGCGACAGTTGCCCTTTCCGCCTCCGTTCTTCCCGCTCAGGCCGCCCCCAGCACCAAAGACCCAGACGCTAATGGACAAAACAACAAAAACCCGGGCTCGACGTCGGCCCTGCACAGCCTTCGAGGGCCCGTCACGGACGAGAACTTCTACTTCGTCATGGCTGACCGCTTCAGCAATGGCAGCACCGCAAACGACGATGGCGGCCTGGGCACCGACCCTATGGTGTCCGGCTTTGATCCCACCAAAAAGGGGTTCTACAACGGCGGCGACCTGGCCGGCCTGCTGGAGAAGATCGACTACATCCAGGGCCTGGGCACCACCTCGATCTGGCTGACCCCCAGCTTCAAGAACAAGGCGGTGCAGCCCGAGGACAAGTCCGCTGGCTACCACGGCTACTGGGTCACGGATTTCACCCAGATCGATCCCCACCTTGGCACCAATGACGAACTCAAGGCACTCATCGACGTAGCCCACAGCCGCGGCATGAAGGTGTACTTCGACATCATCACCAACCACACCGCTGACGTCATCGGCTACGGCGACCACCCCCGGGAGGGCTATGTCTCCAAGGACGCAATGCCCTACAAGACGGCGGAAGGCACCGCATTCGATGACCGGGACTACGCGGGCACGGGGAGCTTCCCCAAACTCGACCCGGCCACATCGTTCCCCTACGAACCCGTGCTGGATCCGGGCGAAGAAAACCTGAAGGTTCCCGCCTGGCTGAACGATCCCACGCTCTACCACAACCGCGGCGACACCACTTTTGTGGGCGAGGACTCGTTCTACGGTGACTTCTTCGGCCTGGATGACCTCTTCACCGAGCACCCCAAAGTGGTGGACGGGATGAAGGACATCTACCAGACCTGGATCCGCGACTTCGGCGTGGACGGCTTCCGGATCGACACTATGAAGCACGTCAACAACGAGTTCTGGCAGGAATTCGGCCCCGACGTCCTCAGCTACGCCAAGGAGCACGGCAAGGACGAGTTCTTTATGTTCGGCGAGGTCTTCGACACCACCAAGAGCTTCACCTCGCAGTTCACCACCCGGAACAACATGCAGGCAGTGCTGGACTTCCCCTTCCAGGACGCAGCCCGCAACTTCGCCTCCAAGGGCCAGGACGCAACCGCGCTGGAAACGTTCTTCGCAGGCGACGACTGGTATACGGACGCGGATTCAAACGTCTACGAGCTTCCCACCTTCCTGGGCAACCACGACATGGGCCGCATTGGCAGCTTCATCGCGGCGGACAATCCCGGATCAACTGATGCGGAGCAGGTGGCCCGGGACCAGCTGGCCCACGAGCTGATGTACTTCTCCCGCGGCAACCCAGTGGTCTACTACGGCGACGAGCAGGGCTTCACCGGCCCCGGCGGGGACCAGGATGCCCGGCAGACGCTCTTTGCCAGCCAGGTTCCGGAGTACCTCGACGACGACCTGCTGGGCACCGATGCAACCCATGCCACGGACAACTTCAACACCGGGCACCCGCTTTACGGCAAGATCAGCCAGCTCGCAGGACTGGCGAAGGAACACCCGGCATTGCGCGACGGCGCCCACCAGCACCGCTGCGCCTCGATCGGTCCCGGCATCTATGCTTTCTCCCGAACGAACGCCGGGGACCAGCGCGAGTACGTGGTGGCGCTGAACAACAGTGAGCAGCCGCAGACCGCGGAAGTGCCCACCTACATCGACAAGCGCACCTACACCAGGATCTACGGCGAAGGCGCGGACGAGGTCAAAACGACCGCAGAGGGCAAGCTGACGGTCACGGTTCCCCCGCTTTCCGCCGTGGTTTACCAGTCCTCCGGCCGGATTCCGCAATCCAAAGCGGCGCCCGCCGTCGTCCTCCAGGAGCCGGCCCCGGCACAAGGTGACAACGGGCGGCTTAAGGTGGCGGCCGACGTCGACGGTTCTTCGTTCTACGAGGTCACCTTCGAGGCCAGGACGGCAGACGGCGGGTGGGAGCCCATCGGCACGGACGACACGGCGCCCTACCAGGTGTTCCATGACGTGGCGGCCTTGGATGCCGGCACTCCCGTGGAGTACCGCGCCACTGTCCTGGACAACGGCGGCCACACCGCCGCTTCCGAGTCCCGCAGCGCCGCAGTTCCTGAACCAGTCCTCACGCTCCAGAAGCCGGTTGAGGGCAGCAGCGTCAAGGGCTCGCTGGAGCTCAGTGCCACGGCAGACCCGGAAAAGGCCAGCCACGTGGTGGCCTTCGAACGCAGCGTCGCCGGCGGGGACTGGACCGCAGTTGGCTCGGACGACTCCTCACCGGTGTACTCGGTGAAGGACGACGTGTCGGGCCTCGCGGACGGAACCCAGCTGCGGTACCGCGCCAGCATGGCTGGCATCGGTTTCAACGTCGTCAGCGGCGTCCGGACCGTCACCATAGGCGAAGCGCCGCAGCCGGATTCGGTCACGATAGCCGGTTCCCTGAACCAGGTCATGGGCTGCCCTGCGCAGTGGGACCCCGCGTGCACCCGGGCCAAGATGGTCCTGGATCCCGCGGACAAGATCTGGCGCCTGACCGTTGATCTTCCCGCCGGCAAGTACGAGTACAAGGCCGCCCTTAACGGCAATTGGGATGTGAACTACGGAGCCGACGGTGCCTTGAACGGATCAAATATCGTGCTGGACCACCCGGTCGGGCCCGTCACGTTCCGCTACGACAACAGCACCCACCTGCTGAGCACCGTCTACACGTCGCAGCAGCCGCAGGCCGTTTCGGTCGCCGGCAGCCTGGGGTCTGAGCTGGGCTGCACCGGCGATTGGCTGCCCGAGTGCAACCAGGCCCAGCTCGCACTGGATCCTGCCGACCTGGTGTGGAAGCTGACCGTTCCGGACCTGCCGGCAGGCATGTACGAGTTCAAGGCGGCGCTGGACCGGTCCTGGAACGTGAACTACGGCGCCAACGGCATGCCGAACGGCGGCAATATTCCGTTTGAGCACGACGGCGGCGCAGTCACCTTCCGGTACGACCACTTCACGCACCTGCTGACGGCGGGCTAGCAGCACGCTCCTACGCCCGCAGGGTTCCCTGCGGGCGTTGGAGTGGCGCCTAGCTTCTTAAGGCGTGCCCCAGGCTGACGATGAGCCGGCGCACGGCATCCTCTGCGGTGGGGGGAGCGCCAAAAACCTCGGCCTGTTGCGTTGTGTCGGCAACGTACTTGCCGGTTTAGGAACCAGCCCATCATGGCGGCCGTACTTTGTACCATCGAATTGAACGGCCCGAGCAGCGCACCCGCCGCCTGCACACCTTTCACGGGAACGGACTGCACCCGGATCTCCTCACCGGTCAGCCGCTCCGCAATGTCGGCAAACTCCTGCATGGAGATGGGCCGGTCCCAGCCGATATCGATCCGCTGGCCCTCCACGCCCGGTACATCCACGGCGGCCGCCAGGTATCCAGCCAGATCCGGCGTGAGGACAAACGTCAGCGGGATTCCTGCCGAACCAAACCATCTGACCCTGTGCTTGGTGATGGGGTCGCCGCCAAACCGGGTCACCTGGTCCAGGAAAGCGCCGGGACGTAATGCCACAAACGGGACGCCGAGGGCCTGCAGCCGGTCCTCCATCAGCCGTTTGTGCCAGAAGTGCGGGACGTTGGGCGTCTGGTCGCAGGTCAGGATGCTGGTGAAGACAAACCTGCGGACGCCGGCACGTTTCGCAGCATCAGCGAGGTTCGAGTTGCCCACTGTGTCGATCACAGCGCTGTCGCCTTTCCGGTGCCTGGTGTAGCCGGCGGCGGTGGTAACCACGGCATCCGCGTCAGCCATGGCCCGAAGCAGCGAGTCCGGATCCATCATGTCCCCGCGGGCGATCTCCACGCCCGCAGCCTCCAACGTCGACGCATCCGAGCCCTCGCGCACCAGGGCACGCACCTGCTTCCCCCGGTTCAACAACTCGGTGACCACCTGGCCGCCGACCATGCCAGTGCCGCCTACTACCAGTACTGGTCCCTCGCCCATCGCCCTCTCCTGACTGTTAACCTGGCCGCCTGGCCCGGCCCGCCTGCCTTAGCCGTGCAGGGCTCTCTCCACCGCAGCCAGCAGCGAGTTGAACCGCGGGTTTGCGGGAAGATCATCCAGGAGGACGGACCGGCCGTCCGGACCGGCCAGCGGAACCTGCCAGTTCGGGTAGAGGGCCTCGGTGGTTCCGGGCTGGTTCTGGACCCGCCGCTCGCCCACAGCGTCCACCAGGGCAACACCAAGGAGCACCGACGGCGCCTGGGCCAGCAGCAGGTGCAGCGCCTCGATGGTCCTCTCTTCATTGCCGGCCGCTCCGCCGGACGCGTCTTCGGGCAGGTACCCGCGTTCCCGCAGGAGGGCAAACATCTTCTCCAGCGAGGCGTTGTGCTCGGCCCGCTCCTCCGCTTCCGAGCGCTCCAGCAGGCCCAGCCCGCTGCGCAGGGCCACGTGGTCCCCGGCGAGGTAGCCGGCGGTGGGCGGAAGGTCGTGGGTGTTGACGCTGGCGAGTGCCTGCGTGCGGTAGCGTTCCGGCGCGAGGGGCGAATCGCCGTCGTACTCAAACCAGAGGATGGAGGTGCCCAGGATGCCGCGGGCGGCAAGGTAGTCCCGGACCCACGGCTCGAAGGTGCCCAGGTCCTCCCCGATCACCACGGCTCCGGCACGCTGCGCTTCGAGGGCGAGGATGCCAATCAGTGCCTCGTGGTCGTATTTCACGTACGCACCATCGCCCGGAGCATTGCCCGCCGGAATCCACCACAGCCGGAAGAGACCCAGGATGTGGTCCACCCGGACGCCGCCGGCATGGCGCAGCACGGTGGCCAGCATGTTCCGGAAAGGGATGTAGCCCGCCTCCGCCAGCCGGGCGGGATGCCAAGGGGGTTGGCCCCAGTCCTGGCCCTGCTGGTTGTACATGTCCGGCGGGGCACCCACGCTGGTGCCCGATGCCAACACGTTGTGGAGTGTCCAGGCGTCGGCGCTGCTGTGGTCCACGCCCACGGCGAGGTCGTGCACCACGCCAAGCCGCATGCCGGACCGGAGCGCGGCCTGCTGGGCGCTTTCGAGCTGTTCGTCACAGATCCACTGCAGCCAGCGGTGGAACCCGATCCGGTCCGCGAGCCTTTCCCGGAGCGCCTCAGTCTGGGGACTGCCGAGTGCGCAGTCGGGATCGGACCAGAACGGGTCCCCGGCCGGCAGGTCCTCCCGGATGGCGGACCACAGGGCAAAGTCGTCCAGTCCCTGGCCGGAGATGCGGCAGAACTCGTCGAAGGCAGCCTGCCGGGCCAGCGGGCGGCGGGCATGGTAGAGCAGCTCAAGTGCCTGCAGCTTGGCCGCGTAGACGGCGTCGCGGTCCAGCCGGTTGGCCTCCCTGTTCAGCCCTGCCACCTCGTCGTGGAGCTTCTCCACCACGGCTCGTTTACGCGGCTTGAGGTACGCCACTTCAGGGATCGCCTCGATGCGGATGTACAGCGGGTTGAAGAACCGCCGGGTGGACGGCGAATACGGTGACGGCTGCACGGGCGGAACCGGCTCCGCAGCATGCAGCGGGTTAACCAGGACGTAGTCCGCCCCGCGGGTGCCGCTGAGGGCCGCCAGGTCAGCCAAATCAGAGAAGTCGCCGATGCCCCAGGACCGCTTGGAGCGTACGGAATAGAGCTGGGTGGCCAGTCCCCAGCCCCGGCGCTCCTCCAGTGGCGCTGCGGTGGACAGCCGGGCGGGCACCACCACCAGGGTGGCGGACGCGGTGGCACCTTCGGATTCGGCGTGCAGGGTGTGCCATCCCAGCGGCAAGTCCTGCGGGAGGGCGAAGGTGGCACGTCCGGTCGCAACGCCGTCGACATCACGTGGCTGCATCCAAAAGTCCTGCTGGGCCGCGTCCCTGGACCCGGCACCGCCTTCAAGCGTGATGCTTAATCGGGCTGTGGCGCCATCACGCACGTGCACCGGAACCTGCGCCGGTTCACCCTGCTGGATCACGACGGCGGGTGGCAGCATGCGCCGCCAGGGCGCCAGTTCCGCTTCCGCCAGGGCCTCTTCGATGAGCTGGTTGGTGTGCGCCTGCACCCCGAGGGAGGCGAGGACCTTGATCAAGGTGTCCTCGGCAACAGCGTGCGGCAGCCCATCCCAGCCCTGGAAGGAGGTTCCCACCCCATGCGCATCCGCCAACTGCTGGAGGAGGTGCGGATCCACGGGCTCCCCGGCAGGAGCGGGTTCACGGGTAGCGGGTTCACGGGCAGCGGGTTCACGGGCAGCGGGTGGAAAGGCCGGCGGATCCGTGGGCGCCGCCGGTGGTGGGAAGTGCTGCTGGTCTGAAGCCGTCATTCGTGTCCGCCTCGTCTGGTGTGATGTGGCCCGAACTTACAGTGCTGCCTGTTGCGCCGGGCGTTTGCACCCCGCGCACAACCGTTGGTTCAGATTATTGCAGGCCGGCGCACAGGTGAAACCCAGGCCGGTTTGAGTCGCAATTCAGGGCTCGAAATGGGTGGTGACAGCGCCCGAGCTGACCTGGCTCAGGATGTCCCCGGCCAGATCGCGCAGTTTCCGGTTCCGGTGGCTGGAAGCCCTGGTCAGGACAGCCATCGCTTCATCCTGTGTACACCTGTTTTGGGCCATCACCACACCGCACGCCAAATTGATGACAGTCCGGTGTTCCAGGGCGGCGCTGAGGTCCTCCGCCAGGTTCTGGGCATCAGCGATCCTCAGCGCGAGCCGCACTGCCCGTCCCGCCAGCTCGGCAAAACTCTCGGCCCGCTGGACCACGGCGTCGGTGAAGACCCCCGGTTCGGAAGCGAAGAAGTTGAGTGCGGCTGCGTGGTTATTGTCGAGGGCGAGAGGAACGCCCAGCACGCTGCCGCAGCCGTTTTCCTTCAGAAGCTTCTGGTATTCCGGCCAGCGGGAGTCTCTTGCCACGTCAGCGAGGAGCACGGGCTTCATTATCTCCAGGGCTGTGAGGCAGGGTCCCTGCCCCAGATCCTGCTCGAGCCTGTCCAGCCGGGTTGCGCGCGGGCTGCTTCCGGCCACGGTGGCATTGCGCTTGCGCTGCCGCAGGGTAACGCCGCACTCGACGTGGGAAAGGGCTGTCTCCCCCAGCGTGGAGGCAGCGAGGATGGAGAGTTCGCCAAGGAATCCGCTCACGTTGGCGCTGCCGATAATCATGTCGTGCAGCTTGACGAACTGTTCGTCGCTGCTGGGAGTGTCCATGCCTCAATATATGCGACATGGCACCCCTCCGGCGCTCCATAAAACGTCACACCAGCCCTGCGCATTACTCCAAAAGTCGAAAAGAGAAGCACTAAGGCGCAATTCTGCCGGTGCACCGCCGATCTGTGTAGCCTCGTGACGATCAAGGGCATGTGCCAGAAGCATTGTGCCGGAAAAATTGTGAGGAGACCGGAAAAGATGAGCCTCAGCGAACTGCGGTTGTTCGGGCGGTCAGGCACGCCGATCAGCCCGCTGACCTTGGGCACCATGAACTTCGGCGAGGGAACCGGCGGGCCGCCCGGCGCCCCCACCGGAGCCGAGGAGAGCATCCGGATCATCCACTCCGCGCTGGACGCCGGCATCACCTCCATCGACACTGCCGACGTCTACTCGCAGGGCGAGTCGGAGCAGGTTGTTGGGCGTGCACTGCGCGGCCGCCGGGACGACGTCTTCCTGGCCACCAAGTTCCATGGCCAGATGAGTCCCAATCCTGCCCATTCCGGCAACTCCCGGGCGCTGGATCACCCAGGCCGTGGAAGGCAGCCTCCGCCGCCTGCAGACTGACCGGATCGACCTGTACCAGGCGCACCGGCCGGACTACAACACCGATGTCCTGGAGACGATTACCACCCTCAACGACCTGATCAAGCAGGGAAAGATCCTCTACTACGGCACGTCGGTGTTCACGCCCGCGCAGCTGGTGGAGGCCCAATGGGTCGCCACCACCAACCACCTGATTCCGCCCCTCGGGAACCAGGTGCCATACTCCATGCTGGTACGCGCCAACGAACGCGACGTATTCCCCATCGCCCAGCAATACGGGCTCGGTGTGCTGGCTTATGGTCCGCTGGCCGGCGGCTGGCTGTCAGGCGATTTCATCCTGGATTCAGGAAAGACGCCCACCCGGGTCCATTCACTGCCCGGCCGCTACGACATCTCCGGTCCGGCCAGCGAGCGGAAGCTGCACGCGGCGGACGCCCTGGCCCGGCTGGCCGACAAGCTGGAGCTCCCGCTGGTGGACCTCGCCATCGGCTTCGCCCTCACGCACCCGGCCATCAGCAGTGTGATCATCGGGCCGCGCAGCGAGGAGCACCTGGCAGCCTACCTGAAGGCGGCGGACGTCCAGCTCGGTGAGTCGGTGCTGGATGCGATTGACGACGTGGTGCCGCCGGGCACGAACTTTGTGGAGCGGGACGCGGGCGCCATCGTTCCCTCCCTCGAGTTCGCAGAATTACGACGACGGTAGTCCCGTCCCGCCGTCGGCCGGCCTAAAGGTGGAGGACAGCACTGCCGAAGTTCCCTCCGCTGCGACGTTTACGGAAGGACCGCCACCTGGCCTGCCGGCCCCGCCCTTGACTGGACAGGGCAAGGCTCCTACGGTCGATATCGAGAGTCCCGAATCAAGATTTCAAGGGCGTCCAATGCCAATGTCCGAAGAGGAGCGGAGGCTCCTCAAGGAGCTGGAGCTCGGGCTGATCGCCGACGATCCGCACCTGGCGATGGAACTGCTGTCCGGTCACCCAACACGCCGGTTCAGGTCCGGTGTCTACTACGGTTCAGCCGCGGGCCTGCTGGGCCTCGTAGTCTTCATTACCGGCGTCAGCAGCCACATCATCGGGGCCGGCATTACCGGGTTCCTGCTGATGGCCCTCGGCACCTGCCTCGTGCTGGGCAAGCGCACGCTCAATCGACGTGGCGGGCAAGGACAGACGGGGTAGTCCTTCGCCACCTGCCGGCTCCCCCTGCCCTGAAGCACGTGGAAGCAGGAAAACCAGCCCGGCCAGGACGGCTGCCGCTCCGATCCAGCCCGCTGCCGGAAGGCGCTCCCCCACCACCAGGACCGCCAGCACCGCCGCCACCACTGTTTCCACCAGGGAAAGGCCGGTGGCGGTGCTCGCGCGGATCCGGGCCAGGCCCCACCCGAACAAGACGTATCCGGCAAACATTGGGACGAGGGCCATGTAGGCCCCGACGCCGAAATTTGTCCAGGATTCGGCGAGCGGCCGGCCGGTAAGGAAGAGAACGGGCATCAGCAGCACTCCGCCCGCCCCGAAAACTGCCCCCATGGTGGCGCGGGAGGACACACCGCTCCCAATCAGGCGGTGGGCAGCCCAGGAGTAGAGGGCATACGTGGTGCCCGCAACCAGCCCCAGCAGTATCCCCGCTGGCGCAGCCCATGACCCCAGGGTCAGGCCCAGCCCGGCGGCGCTGCCGGCGCCATCGATAGCGGGACTGCCGGCATCACCGGCATCGGGCCGTTGCCCGGCAACGGACAGCAGCACGGCGCCGCCGACGCCGAGCAGCGCCCCTGCCAGCCAGCGGCGGGTGAGCGGCTTCCGGTCGGCGCAGCGCTCAATGACCGCTGCGGCCACAGGGGCTGAGCCAATGGAAACCACTGTTCCCACGGCGACCCCGGCAAGGTGCATCGAGGTGTAAAAGGCCAAGGGATAAACCGCGACGGCCAATGCCCCCAATGACACCAGCGGCCATTGCTCCAAAAGCCGCCGCCATTGCCTGCGGATGGGCCCTGCCGCGTACAGGGCCTGCAGCAGGCCGCCCACTCCCATCGCCACAGCACCGATGGCAAGCGGGCTGACTGCCGGCGCCAGCGTGGCAGCCGTTCCGGTGGTACCCCACAGGACCGATGCCGCCAGCACAAAAACAGCACCCCAGCCCGGCCCGGTCAGATGGCCGGTCCCGGACCTCCGGTCTTTTCGCTGGAGCCGCCGGAACCGCCCGGAGACGCGCCGGGTGGAAGCCGTCACAGCCCGGCCAGCATCTGCGCGGCAATTGTTCGGCCCTCCAGAAGGCGGGCATCCCCGCCTTCGAGTCCCGCCCGGACCATGGCGCCCTCCAGGACGAAGGCCAAATGGGCGCCAAGCCGGGCGCGGCGTTCGTCCTGCCCTTGGAGCAGCTCCCCCAGGTGCCCGGCCAGGAGCGCTTCAACTTCTTCCTTGTGGCGCCGGACCGCTAACCGCCCCGGGCTGCCGGCGGGCAGTTCTGCCGCCGCGTTGAGTAGCCCGCAGCCCCGGAATCCATGCTCATAGGCGAACCGCGCGTGATCAACATAGGCATCAAAAACGGCCAGCACCCCTTCCCTGGGTCCGGCAGCGCCGTCCACCCGCGCCTGATACAGGCCGAGCCATTCCTCATGCCGGGCTTCAAGGTAAGCGGCCACCAGGTCCGACTTGGAAGCGAAGTTGTTGTACAGGCTCTTTTTGGCCACTCCAGCCTCGGCCGTAATCGCGTCGATGCCCGTGGCGCCGACGCCCCGGGCATAAAAGAGCCTTGCGGCGGCCTCAAGCAGGAGCTCCCGGGCGCGCTTTTTCGTTGGCAGGGATACGTCAGCCGCAGACATTGGGCTCCTCTTCGTAATGGTAGGTAGACCAGTCTACCTACCGCAGCGCCGCTGAAGCGAGCCTTTCCCAAAGTTGTAGTGATGGAAACCCTGATGAGGCGTAACCTGAAGGCGTTTCAGCGCTGAGGAGGCGGCTGTGGGTTCAATCGATGGACGTCTGGCGCTCGTGACCGGTGCGACCGGCGGGCTGGCAAAGGCGGTGGCCGCAGGGCTCGCCCGCGAAGGGGCCGCAATTGTCGTCGTCGGACGTTCCATCGCCCGCGCCGAGGAAGCAATGGAGGGCATCCGCGCCCAGGTGCCCGGCGCCACGCTCGAGCCGCTGGCATGTGACCTGTCGGTCCAGTCCTCCATCCGCTCGGCGGCGACAGACTTCCTGTCCCGGCACGAACGGCTGGACGTACTGGTCAACGCTGCGGGCGTGTTCCGGAAGGAACGCCACGTGACTCCGGACGGGCTCGAGCTGACTTTCGCTACAAACGTGATGGCCTATTTCCTGCTGACCAACCTGCTGATGGACGCACTGAAGCGCGGGGCGGCCGCTGGCAGTGGTGGTGATGCCCGCATCGTGAATGTGGCTTCGAGATACGGCAAAACCAGCCTGGATTTCGACGACCTCCAGACGGCGAAGGGTAAGTACAGCTACCTTCGCTCCACCGCCGCCCACCATGCTGGCCCGCGTCCTCCTCACCCAGGAGTTTGCCGAACGGCTTCGGGGAACGGGGGTGGTGGCAAACGCCGTGCATCCCGGTCTGGTCAAAAACACCGCGTTGCTGGCGGACGTCGGCGGCCCGTTCCGCTGGATCACCAACACTATCGGCGCCCCGGCCGAAAAGGCTGCCGACACCGTAATCTGGCTTGCCGGCTCACCCGAAACCGCCGGGGTGTCAGGGAAACTGTGGGCAAGCCGGAAGGAGCTGCCCACGCCCGGGATGGGCTCGGATCCTGAAGCCCGCCGGCGTTTGTGGGAGGCCTGCAGCCGCCTCGCAGAACTTTCTTGAATCCCCAACCCATCCGCCGCGGCGATGGCGCCGAACCGCAGGGAGAAGAACTCCCATAAGAGCGGACGGAGCGATGGACGAAAAGGACCAACAGGCACTGACCGGGGGTGTGATCCAGGAGCACGATCTTGACCTGGCCCAGCTGTGGCTCGACTACGCCGCGCTGGGCGGCAGCGCCACGCAACAGGACATCAAGGGCTACAGCGCGGGACTCATCAGCCTTCCCTCGAAAGAGCGCGACATCCTGTCCCAGGCGGTCAACGAGCGTTCGGATGCTGCAGGACGCCCTCGTGAACTGTTGGCGATGGCCCCCTACAGTGATTCTCCGCTCACCAATGCGCGGAAGGATCCCCCGGGCCCCTGCTAAGCGTTTCAGGCCCGGGCGCGCGAGTTGAGGGTGTCCCTGATTCCGTTCAGTGCCGGGTCGCGCAACGACATAAACGCCGGTTTCAGGAGCGGCAGGATTATCTTCGCGGGACCCTTGATGCTGAACTCGGCGGTGTATGTGACCACCGAGCCATCGCCGGCAGGACTGACGTCGATGGAGTCGAAAGCGGTGACGGTCTTATTTTCGCCGCGGAGCTTGATGTGGTTCTCCGTCAGTTCGATGACCTCATACTCGAGGGACTGCCGCTTTCCCCGGAATTCGGACTCGGCATGGTACCGGTGCCCTACAGCCACCGGGCCCGGCGTCAGTTTATTCATCACCGGGGTGCTGGGATCCCACTCGCTGGTGTTCTCGAACTCCCGCATGTAGGCGAAGGCCTGGCTGGCGGGCAGTTTTGTTTCCACACTTCCGGTGACTGTGATCATCACCCCAGTGTAGGAATCGCGCCGTCGGAAACCTACCCCCGACGCGGCCCGGTCCTCAAGGCTCCCTGTCTTGGCAGCTCCCCATCAGCGGCGGGGCGAGGGGAGTTGGGCGGCCGCCATCTTGAAGCACAGCTTTCCGCCCAACTCCTGCGGCCTGATCCACAGTTCAAAGCCCTCCGCGGCGGCAAACAGCGTCCTGCCACCGCCGGCGTCTGCCGCGATCCACACGGCAGAGGAGTCTTCCATGGCGTCGTCCACCACGCCGGTGCGGACAATCTCGAAGTTCTTTCGGACCTCGACCGGCGTTCCAATGAGCCGGCGCCAGTCATGATAGCGGTACGGCTTCACGGTCCTGTGCCGGCCATTTCCCATTGTGACCACAGCGTCCCCACCATGTCCTTGCTCCACCGGTGAGGCCGGTCAGCAGGCTTCGAAGTCCGTCAGGACCTTGACCTTGCCCGCTGAAGCGGACGCCGTGTCGAAGGTGTAGCCGATCCACTCCCTGGCCAGGCGGCGGGCAAGTTCGATGCCCACCACGCGCTGGCCCATGGTGAGGACCTGGCAGTCGTTGGAAAGGATGGAACGCTCCACGGAGAACGAGTCGTGGGCGGCGGTGGCCCTGATTCCTTCGACTTTGTTGGCTGCGATGGCCACCCCGATTCCGGTGCCGCAAAAGAGAATGGCACGGTCGGCGGCGCCGTCCCGGATCATTTCCCCGGCGGCGATCCCCACATACGGGTAGGGCCGGGTGAAGTCGTCCCGGGCATCCGCCCGGTTGACGCCGATGTCGATAACTTCGCTGACACGCGGATCCTGCCGGAGGTCCTCAAGGACCTTGTCCTTGTAGTCCACTCCCGCTTCGTCCGCGCCCACAATCAGCCGCAGTCCCATGGCTTGTCCTTCCGTTTTATGCTCGTGCGCGCGCTAATGCTTGCGCTCCGGTTTATGCTTGCGCCGGTCTCATGACTGCGCGGGATTATGCTTGCGCGGGTTTATGCTTGCGCACCGGCCGGTTCCCGGGCGGGAGCGGCCGTGAAGTGGGGGCCCATAACGGTGAACGCCATAGCCAGGGACGTGGCGCCGGGGTCCGGCGTTCCGAGGCTCTTCTCGGCCAGCGGGCGGGCCCGTCCCTTCAACGGCAGCAGGCCTGCGGTGGCCGCTGCCGCTGAGGTGGCGAGCACGGCCGCCTCCTCCCACGCCTTGCCGGACGGCTGGCCCTCCGCAGCCAGGCGGCTGAATTCGGCTGCAAAAGGCAGCAGGGCATCCACCATGGTTTTGTCGCCGGTTTCCGCTTTGCCCAGCTGGACGATCCGGTCCGCGAACGCGGTTACCGCTGCGGCCAGTTCCACTGCGTCCGGGGCCGCTGAATTCCCCACGCATTCGCCGAAGGCCCGCAGCGCGGCGCCCCAAAGGACACCGGAGGTCCCGCCTGCCTTGTCGGCCCAAGCGTCGCCGGCTGCAATGAGCACGTCACCGGCGCCGCCTCCTTGCCCCAGGGCGATGGACCCTGCAGCGGCCGCGGCATCAATGCCACGGACCATCCCCCGGCCGTGGTCGCCGTCACCTGCGATCGCGTCCAGCCTGCCAAGTTGCTCCTCAGCTTCGTGGATCGAGGACCTGGCTGCTTCCAGTGCCGCAACGCAGGCGCCTGCATAGTCCCGGGAGCCTGCAGTGGCAACGAACGCGGCAACGTCTGCGCCGCCGTCGGGCGTTCCTTCAACAGCCAACACACCTGCCTCCCGGGACGCGTTTCCGCGGCGGTAGGCGGGGGTCTCTGCAGGAGCAACCCAGAGCGGCTCCAGCTCCTCGTCCAGCCAGGTGACCGTGAGCGAGACGCCGGCCATGTCCAGGCTGGTGACCAGTTCGCCCACCTCAGGCATCACCAGGGTGTAGCCGGCTGCGCGAAGCAGCGGCGCCACCGTTCCCCACAGGACGAAGAGCTCTTCATGTTTGGTGGAACCCAGCCCGTTGAGGATCGCGGCAATGCGCGTCCCCGTGCCCTCCGGCGTCTCCGCCAGCAACCGGGTCACCAGCTCCTGGCCGAGGTCCTTCGCGGACGGGAGATCGGTGTCGAAGAGGCCCGGCTCGCCGTGGATCCCGAGCCCCAGCCCCATCTGCCCGTCCGGGAGCGAGAACAGCGGGGCGGACGCACCCGGAAAGGTGCAGCCGGAGAAGGCGCTGCCAATGGTCCTTGTCCGGTCGTTGGCTTTGCGGCCCAGACGCACCACCTCGGCCAGGTCCGCGCCCGCTTCGGCGGCGGCGCCCATGATCTTGAAGACGGTGAAGTCGCCGGCGATGCCGCGGCGCTTGTCTGCTTCCGACGGCGGTGCGCTGGCGATGTCGTCCGTGACCAGGACGTTCTCCACGGCGATGCCTTCGGCGGCCAGCCGTTCGGAGGCCATGCCGAAGTTCATCACGTCGCCGGCGTAGTTGCCGTAGGTGAAAACGACGCCGGCACCGGACTCCGCGGCTTTGGCCACGGCGTACGCCTGCTGCGCGGAGGGCGAGGTGAAGATGTTGCCCACCACGGCGCCGTCAGCAAATCCCTGGCCGATCAGGCCGGCGAAGGCCGGGTAGTGCCCCGAGCCGCCACCGGCCAGTACGGCCACCTTGGGCTGCGCAGGCCGGTGGCGCCGGACGGCGCCGCCCGCGACCTGGCGAACCAGGTCCGAGTGGATGTCACAGAAGCCGGCCAGGGCTTCCTCGGCGAAATCTGAAGGGTCATTGAAGATCTTTGTCATGGTGGGCTCTCTGGCATCCGCGGTTTTCAGGGGGACCGTTAGTGCATGTGGCTTCCGCCGTTGATGTCCACCGTGGTGCCCGTAAGGTAGGCCGAGTCCTCGGAGGACAGGAAGGTGATCACGGCTGCCACTTCCTCGGTGGTGGCGTTGCGGCCCAGCGGGATGCCAGCGTTGATGGCGGCTTCCTGCTCCTCGGTGCTGCCCACGCGGATGTTGGTGTCAACAGCGCCGGGCGTGATGGCGTTGACGGTGACGCCGGTGGCGCCGAGTTCCCGGGCGAGGGCCTTGGTGAAGCCGAGGATGGCGGCCTTGGCTGCGGAGTAGGGGACCTTGCCGAAGACGCCGCCGCCGCGCTGGGCGGACACCGAGGACATGTTCACGATCCGGCCCCAGCCGTTCTCGATCATGTCCGGCAGGAAGGCCTTGGTCACCAGGTAGGTGCCCGTGGCGTTGACGTCCATCACCTTGTGCCACAGCTCAAGGGTGGTCTCGAGGAACGGCACCGGCGAGGTGATGCCGGCGATGTTGGCCAGGGCACCGACGGGAGGCAGGTTGCCCGCGGCCACCTCGGCGGCGACTGCGACCTGGGCGGCCGTGACGGAAGCTTCATTCGCGACGTCGATTTCGTGGCCGAAAGCGGGGACGTTGAACTCGTTGCCGACCTCGGCAGCCACCTTGGCGGACTTCTCGCCGTCGAGGTCCAGGATGACTACTGCCCAGCCCTGGCTGGCGTAGCGGCGGGCGGTGGTGAGGCCGATGCCCCGGTCCGAGGTGGCCCCGGTGAGGACGGCGGTGCGCTGAATGGTGGTCATGGTTGCTCCTTGGGTTTTTGTTCAGTGTGGTGGGTTGGAATCGATGGTCAAATCAGGTCGGTGATGAAGCTTGCGGCTTTGGCTGCCGCTGCCGGGCGCTCATGGTGCGTGACATCCCGGGTTTCCAGCTCGAGCGAGAAGTGCCCGGTGTAGCCCTGGGCAGCGAGCTGCTTAAGTCCGCCGGAGAAATCCGCGCTGCCATTGCCGATGCTGAGGTTGATATTCCCTGGCACGGCATCGCGAAGGTGGACGTGCGTGATGCGGCCCCGGTGCCGGTCCAGGTAATCGAGCGGTTGCTCGCCGGCCGCCACGATATGGCTGAAGTCCATAACAATTCCGACGCCGGAACCGGCAAGGCGGTCCGCGAGCAGTCCTGCGCGTTCAAGGTTCCAGCAGAACCGCAGGAAGTGCAGGGATTCGGTCCAGAGTTCGACGCCGAACTCCGCTGCCCGCTCACGGGCGCCGATCAGCTGGGCGGCGATGAGGTCCAGGTCCTCCTCCACGCTCCGGACCGGGTTGTGGTCCAGGGCGCCGCATGGGAGGACGAGTGCGTTGGCACCCGTGGCGGCGGCGAGGGCAAGCAGGGCGTCAAGGTGACGTTGCCGTGCTGCCGTGCCATCGGCGTCGAGCAGCGCATTCAGGTCGCCGATGTCCCCATTCACGGAGCGCACCCGGAGGCCCGACGCCATAACTTCGGCGGAGACCGTGCTGACGACTGTGGCGGTGAGTTCGTAGGGGACGTGGTCACAGACCCCCGGAAGCGCACCCAGGTCGATTTCCTCGAAGCCCAGTTCCCCGATGGTGCGCAGGGCCGTGGGCAGCTCCTGGTGGCGGAAGCTGATGGATGAGCACCCAAGTCGGGAATGGAACATCGTTGATCCTCTGGTCAGTGCCGTGCAGTAGTGATGCCCACCACAGTAGCGCTGTCGTCTGTTGACAGTCAACTCTAAACATCGACTGTTGACAGTGAGCATGATGGAAGTCACACTGGGGATATCATTTGTTAACAGTCGACAGCGGCGGACTCCTTCAGCCGCTTTTCGAAAGGGAACCACCATGAGCAAAGATGCTCTGACCATGCGCGGTCCGGTCCACGGAACCAAGGACGCCAGGCGCGTTGCCGTTGGCTCCGGCGTGGGGGCCGTCATTGAGACCTATGACTTCATTGGCTTCGGCACCGCTGCTGCGCTGTACTTCGGAACTGCCTTCTTCCCCACCGGTGACCCCGTCACCGGTACCTTGGCGGCCTTCGCCACCCTGGGGGTCGGTTTCGCTGCCCGTCCCCTTGGCGGCATCATCGGCGGCCACCTCGGTGACAAGCTGGGCCGCAAGCCGGTGCTGGTCGCCTCGCTGATTCTCATGGGCGTGGCCACGTTCCTCATCGGCCTGCTCCCCACGTACAGCCAAGTGGGCCTGCTGGCCCCCGCATTGCTGGTGTTCGTCCGCATCGTCCAAGGCCTTGCTTTCGGCGCTGAATGGGGCGGGGCGATCCTGATGAGCTACGAGCACGCGCCGTGGAAGTCCAAGGGCAAGTACACCGGCATCGTTCAGGCCGGTTTCCCCGTTGGCCTGCTGCTCGCCAACCTGACCTTCCTGGTCAGCGTGAACCTGGGCGGAGAACTCGCCTGGCGCATTCCTTTCCTGGCCAGCATCGTGCTGGTGGTGGTCGGCCTGATCATTCGTTCCAAGGTCCCCGAGTCCCCGGTCTTTGATGAGGTCAAAGACAGCGGCGACATCGTCAAGTCCCCCATCGTTGAGGTCATCAAGACGGACTGGCGCAACATCGTCAAGGGCATCGGCCTCCGCGTTGCCGAGACCGCCGGCTACGCCGTATCCATCACCTACATGATTTCCTACCTCAACAGCCAGCACCTGGCCGACAAGACCCAGACCCTCGTGGCCCTCTGCATTGCGTCCGCCATCGGCATCTTCGCCACCCAGGCCTGGGCACGGCTGACGGACCGGATCGGCCGCCGTCCGCTCTACATCTGGTCATGCGCCTTCGCCGTCCTGTTCGCAGTACCGATGTTCCTGCTCGTCAACACCGGGATGTTCTTCTTCGTCATCGCCACCCTGGTGATCTCGTATGCGGTCTGCCAGAACTCGCTGGCAGGTGCCCAGGGGTCCTGGTTCCCGGAGCTTTTCCAGGCCAAGACCCGCGCTTCCGGCGCCAGCCTGGCCTACCAGATCTCCGCCATGGTCTCCGGTTTCACCCCGTTCATCACCACCCTGCTGTTCGTCAGCTTCGGCTGGATGGGCCCGGCACTCCTCTTCGGCACGTACGCCCTGATAGGACTCTGGGCCGCCGTCGCCACCCGGGAAACCTGGGGCAAGCGCGAACGCGAGCTGGCTGACGAAGCCACCAAAAGCACCCCCAACACGGTAAGCGTCTAATGAGCCTCACGCACGAAACGAACACGGAGCAAGCAATGCCAACCAATACCGTCCAGGACCTGGCAGCACAGGCCAGGGTGAACGACGACGGCGCTGTGCAGGGCCTCCTGGCCGGCGCCGGGACAGGGCAGGACCGCCTCGCAAAGATCAGCGCCGCGGCGTACCGGATCAGGCACCACGCCCTGAACATGGGTGAGGTGCAGGGCCAGGGCTATGTGGGCCAGGCCCTGGGCGCCGCGGACATGCTCGCCACCGTCTACGGCGACCAGCTGAACTTCCGCGCCGAGGATCCGCACTGGGAAGCACGGGACAGGTTCCTGCTCTCCACCGGCCACTACGCGATCGGCCACTACGCAGCGCTGGCCGAAGCCGGGATCGTCCCGGTCGAGGAGCTGGAAACGTATGGCTCGGACGATTCCCGGCTGCCGATGTCCGGGATGTCCACTTACACGCCCGGCATGGAAATCTCCGGCGGTTCCCTGGGGCACGGCCTGACCATCGCTGTGGGTATGGCCCTGGGCCTGCGGTACCAGGGCTCGAGCGCAAGGGTGTTCAACTTCCTCTCCGACGGCGAACTGGACGAAGGCTCCACCTGGGAGGCCGCCATGGGCGCCCATCACCACCAGCTGGGCAACCTCACCGCCATGGTGGACATCAATGCCCTGCAGGCCGACGGCAAGACAGACACGGTGCTGCGCACCGAGCCGGTGACCGAGAAGTGGGAATCATTCGGCTGGTACACCCAGCGCGTGGACGGAAACGACGTCGGCGCGCTGCTCGCAGCGTTCGACAACGCAGCCGCCCAGGCCGCCGCCGTCGGACGCCCTTCAGTGATCCTGTGCGACACCAAGGTGGGCCGCGGCGTACCCCTGCTCGAGGACCGCGAAAAGGCGCACTTCATGCGCATCGAAGAACACGAATGGCAGACCTGCCGCGAGCAGCTCACCGCCGGATACGAAGGAAAGGCTTCAGCATGAGCACCACCACCACGGCCGTTTCGGCACCTGCAGCCACGACAACAGCCGCGAAGCCGAAGCTCAAGACCTCGGCCATGATCGCCTCCTTTGCCGACCCCGGCCAGAAAACCAGCTCCGCACCGTTCGGGCACGCACTGGTCAAGGCCGCGCAGGAGAACGACAAGATCGTGGGCCTCACCGCGGACCTCGGCAAGTACACCGACATGCACATCTTCGCCAAGGCCTTCCCCGAGCGGTTCTTCCAGATGGGCATGGCCGAGCAGCTGCTCTTCGGCGCCGCGGCCGGCCTGGCCGAAACCGGGCTGGTGCCGTTCGCGTCGACGTACTCGGTGTTCGCCGCCCGCCGCGCCTACGACTTCCTGTGCCTCGACGCGGCCGAACCGAACCTGAACGTGAACATCGTGGGCGGCCTTCCCGGCCTGACCACCGGGTACGGCCCCAGCCACCAGGCCACGGAGGACATGGCGATCTTCCGCGGCATGCCCAACCTGACCATCGTGGACCCCTGCGACTCGATCGACATCGAGCAGGCAGTCCCGCAGCTGGCAGCCAGCGAAGGTCCCACCTACCTGCGCCTGCTGCGCGGCAACGTGCCCACCGTGCTGGACGAGTACGGCTACACGTTCGAGCTCGGCAAGGCCAAGGTCCTGCGCGGAGGCAACGACGTTGTCTTTATATCGAGCGGCCTGATGACCATGCGCGCCCTGCAGGCGGCCAAGGCCCTGGCGGCACACAACGTGGACGTCGCCGTCGTCCACACCCCCACCATCAAACCCTTCGACGCCGAAACGGTCCTCGCCGAAATCAACACCGACCGTCTCGCTGTGACGCTGGAAAACCACTCCGTGGTGGGCGGTCTCTTCGAGACAGTAGCCTCCGCCGTGGTCACCGCAGGGATTGGCAAGCGCGTGGTTCCCGTGGCACTGCCGGACCAGTTCCTCGACGCCGGCGCCCTTCCCACCCTCCACGACCGCTACGGCCTCGCGGTAGACCGCATCGTGGCAAAGGTGCTCGCCGAACTCGGCTAGCCGGCCCGCGCTGGACGGGGTTCAGGAGGAGCGATCCTCAGGAGCAGAAAGCACGGCACCAGTCCCGTTCGGTGCCGTGCTTTCTGCCGTACTATCGAAACAACGACTGTAAACACTTGACTTATGACATTGAGGACAGACGACATGGCCGGAATGACAGCACCACTGCTCGGGCTGCAGAAGAAAAGCCTGCGCGAGCAGGCGCTTTCGGCGCTGAGGACCGCCATCACCAGCGGTGAGCTGGAACCCGGCCGCCACCTGGTGGAAACCGAACTCTCGGACATGCTCCAGATCAGCCGCGGCACGTTGCGTGAGGCACTCCGGCAACTGGAGCAGGAAGGCCTGTTGTCCGCCGGGCCCCGCGGCCGGCTTTCGGTCCGCCACTTGGATGAAAAGGAAATCCGCGACATCTACTCCGTCCGCGCCGCCTTGGAGTCCCTGGCCGCGCGGACCTTGTGCGAACTGCCGGACCGGCAGCACGTCATTGGCTCACTGCGCTCAGCCATCGATGCGATGAAGGCGGCGGAGAAGGCAGGCCTGCAGGAGCGCGTTGAATCGGACCTGGAATTTCACCGCACCCTGTGCCGGCTCACGGAGAACGAGACCCTGCTGCACACGTGGGAATCGCTGGAAGGCTCCATCCGCATGTCCATCATGTTTGCGGGGCTGGAGAAGGGCGTCAAAAACATGAGCGTGGACCGCCACCACGATATTGTGGCGGCGATCGAAACCGGTGACGCGTCCCTGGCCCGCAAGACCATCCGGGAGCACATGGACACTGCCGCGGCCAACCTGGTGGCCTGAGCTACCGCCCTTCGCACTACGCGGGAATCCCTTTGAGTTGCGGGCCGTTAACTGAATGTACAGAAGACGCCGCGCGTTTTAGCGAGGGATTGAATGAACGCGAAGTTTGTATCAGTTGAAGACGACGCCGGGAAGGTCACCCGCTATGTCCGCCATGCCAACGGCGGCGGGCTTATCGGTCCCGGTGCCATCGTCGCCGACACCGCACGCATCGGGCCGATGACGTATGTGGAGCACGGCGCGCGGATCGGCTCGGGCTGCCGGATTGGCCATGGCAGCTGGATTGACCGCGATGCGACCATTGGCGACCGCGCGGTGATCGGTGACGGCGTGCGGATCGGCCGCGGCACAGTGGTGGGCAGCCGGGTGCATATCGGAAGCCATTCGCGGATTGGCTCCGGCGTCCTGATTGAGCACGGGGCGCACCTGCACACCGACACCACAGTTCCTGACGGCGGGCACGTCCCCATGGGTCCGCACGTACGCGTCGGTGACCAGGCGAAGAACCGGCCGCACCGGAAGAGCAAAGGCCGGATGGCGGCCTGATCCTGCCGGCAGGGCAGGCGGCTCCTGACCGGCCAGCCTGAGGGCCGCCCGCTTCCCCTGTTTCGCCCGTTTCCTACGGCCTCGAGCTGCCCGTCAGCCGCACCTTCAATGCCGCAGCGGCCCACACCGCCAGCAGCAGCGCCACGAGCAACAGGCCTGCATCGCCCAGGTCGATGGACCCGAGCCATCCGGTGACCGGGTCCTCCAGGGCGAATGCCGCGTTGGTGAAGCCGCCCAGCGTGATCACGGCGATGAACAAGGCGGACACAGCGGAGATGCCTGTCACCAGGGCGTTGAAGCCCAGTTTCCTTAGCGGGTCAGCGATGGCTGACCGATACATCCGCATCATGGCCATGCCGTTCAGGGAATCGCAGAGGGTCATGGCGGCGGTGAACGCGAGCGGCAGTGCCAGCAAGGCGAAGGGCGGCACCCCGGCCAGGGACGCCGCCGTCGTCATCATCAGCAAACCGATGGTGGTGGCGGTGTCAAAGCCCAGACCGAACAGGAAGCCGATCACGTAGATGTTGCGCGGCCGCCGCACCCGGGACAGCGGCCGGGCGAGAAGCCGGGCCACCAGTCCCTGCGGCTGGAGGTCCAGCGGATCGACGGCAGCTCCGGCCCGTGCCCGGCGGTAGGCGCGGGCCGAGCGGGCGAACGCCGAGCCATTGAACAAGCCCATCGCCAGCAGGAACAGCCCGGAAACGCCGCTGCCGATCAGGCCGAGCACCAGGTTGCCGGCGGAGCCGTCCTGCATCACCTCCCCCACCACCGCGGCGCCTGCGATCACCAGGACACCGGCGAGCGTCACCACGGAGCTGTGGCCCAGGCTAAAGGCGAACCCGACACTCACCGGGTCCTGCCGGTCTGCCGCAAACTTGCGGGTGGAGTTGTCGATGGCCGCGAGGTGGTCCCAGTCGTAGCTGTGCTTCACGCCGGCGAGATAGGCGGTCAGGACCAGGCCCCAGGTGAGCGCCTGCGCTCCGCTCCCGCCAGCGCTGCCCGTGCCGCCTGTGCTGCCGGCGAGCAAAAGTACGACGGCGGCTGCGTGCAAGGCGGCTACCGCACCGAACATGCACAGCAGGCGCGTCCGCAGCGGCAGCGCTTCCCGCTCCCGGTACCGGGCGGCCATGTTCGCGATGGCTGTCATCAGTGCTTCCTCAGGTCCAGTGGTTCCTGCCCGTACCACTGCTTGCGGAGGAGGGCCGTGCAGGCGCCGAGAAGGAGGTTCAGTTCTCCGGTGCTGTTGGAGAGAGAGCGAAGGACCAGGCCGGTGGTTCCCTCGACGGTGCGGGTCAGTGAAATACCGGTCAAGGCATCGCGTCCCGACGTCAGGTGGTGAAGCTCATCCGCGAGCGCCTGGCCTACGCGGGCGTCGACAACAATCAGCGATCCCAGGTGGCTGAACCCCTCCATGAACCCCAGCCCGGTGACATCCCCCATCGGTGGCCGGATCAGCAGGTTGTCGAGCGCCAGGAGCAGGCTGCCTTCGTCCGTTTCAACGTGGATCGCGTTCCGCAGCCGCACTTCCTCGTACCGGAAAGCGGCTCCGTCCGGAGACCACCCCGGAGTCACCACTTCAGCCATCACCAGGCTCGACGACGGCCGGACCGTCACGGAGGTCCGTTGCCGGTAGCTGGCCTCCCGGTAGGCAATGAGCTGGTCGGGCACCAGCTCCAGCCGGGCCCCCTCCCCCAGCCGCAGGCTCATCCGCTGCTCAGCAAACGAACCAGGAGTCCGATAAACCTTCGTGGCGGACTGGGTGGTGAGCAAAAGGTCAGCACCGTCCCCGACTTCAACATCGAGGACAAAGAGATCCGCCCCCAGGTAAGCGCCACCAGGATTCACCACGACATAACAAACCTGCCCGGAGTCATCCAGATAGTGCGGGCGAAGTACCCTCAAAGCACCCCGATGGTACTGATGCGCCGCAACTGAACGCTGACCGCGCAAGGCGACCCGAAGCTCAAGCTCCCCCATGAGTGCTCGTCCGTGGTTGGGTCCGCCGGCTTCGCCGGATTTGGGGCCGTGCCCGCTTCGCGGTGCCCACCACGCCGCGGCCCCCAAATCCGGCCTCGCCGCCTCAGCGAGTACGTCACCTTTGCGCAGGTCCACAGCCATGTCTATTGCGCCAGGTCGAGCATCAGGACGTCGCGCCGAATCCAGTCAATGACCTTGTCCAGGCCCTCGTCAGTTTTCAGGTTAGTGAAACAAAAAGGCCTATCCCCTCTAAAGTCCTTCGAATCTTTCTCCATTAGATTCAAATCCGCCCCGACGTGCGGGGCGAGGTCGGTTTTGTTGATGATGAAGAGGTCGGATTTGATCATGCCCTGGCCGGCTTTGCGCGGAATTTTCTCGCCTTGGGCCACGTCGATGATGTAGATGGAGAAATCGACGAGTTCGGGGCTGAAGGTGGCGGAGAGGTTGTCGCCGCCGGATTCGACGAAGATGACCTGCAGGTCGGGGTGCCGGGCTTTGAGTTCCTCGATGGCGGCGGTGTTCATGGAGGTGTCTTCGCGGATGGCGGTGTGCGGGCAGCCGCCGGTTTCGACGCCGATGATCCGGTCTACGGGGAGGATGCCGTTGGCGGCGAGGATTTTGGCGTCCTCGATGGTGTAGATGTCGTTGGTGATGGCGGCCATGGAGATTTCGCCGCTCATGTGCCGGGTGAGGCGCTCCACGAGCTGGGTTTTGCCTGCTCCGACGGGTCCGCCAATGCCGATTTTGATGGGTTCGCTCATTGTTTCCTCCTTGAATTCAAAAGCACAGTTAGCTCATGAACATCCGGGCACGTTGCCGTTCGTGCCGCATTTGTGAAATTTCGAGTCCGGGGCTGACGGCACCGAAGTCGTCCGGCGTCAGGTGTGGGATCCGTTCGACGGCGGCAGCGACGTCGTCGGCCGCTTGCCGCAGCAGCCGCTGGCCGGCGTTCTGCCCCAGCGGGATGGCGCGGACGGCGTTCTGGGTCAGGGACGTGACGGTGGCGAAAAGGTAGGCGGCGAGCGCTTCCCGCAGCGGCACACCGAGCGAACGGGCGACGACGGCGAACGCCAGCGGCTGATGCCCCGCGGCGCAGCCGTTGGTCACCAAGTCCCGATACACCCCCAGCTCAGTCGACGGAAACACCTCACTGCCAATCTCCAGCAGCCGCAAGCCCATCTTGACAGAGGCCTCCCGAACCTGCCGAGGCAAAAGCGAAGCAGAGAGCAAAGAATCCAGCTCCCCAACATCCCAGCCCTCATAAAAAAACCGAACGGCAAGGCCATCGGAATAGGTCAACTGCTGCCCAATAAAAGCGGCCAACCACCCACCAAAAGAAGCCTCATCAGCGACCACCCCGGCGTCGACATAGCTCTCAAAACCGAAGGAGTGCGCAAAGGCCCCAGTAGGCAAAGCGGAATCAACCAATTGCTGCAAGGCAAGCTGGTAATTCATGACAAGCACCTCGACAAAAGGTGGGCTTTTGGATCGGCGGAGACGGGAGATAGGGGCCGCGGCGTGGTGGGCCTCGTGGGGGGCCCACTGGCGCGAGGGCCCCGACCCGAGCTTGCGAGGGTTGGGAGCGCCAGGGGACGGGCACGGCCCCTATCTCCCGTCAAAGCCCCCAAGGCGCACCCGGTCGAAGGAGCCGAGTTAATGCGAATGCTCAGCATGGCGGAAAGGCACAGGCATGACGCGTTCCTGGCGGGTGTAGGGCACTCCGACGTGGCGAAGGTAGTCCTCGACGGTGTGGTCGTAGGCGCACACCATGACGTCGGCCCCGTACTCGGACGCCGAGTCGAAGAACTGGGCCTGGAGGTGCCGGTTGCCGAGGGAGTGGGCCACGACGCCCATCTCGTGTATCGAACGGGGCGCGATCACCAGCACGTCGGTGGGCAGCACTGACACCACGATCATGTTGGATTTTTCCACGTGCAGGATGTCGCCGTCGCGCAGGTCGCCGGAGCCGGAGGGCAGCCGGATGCCGATCTCCTTGCCGTGGTCGGTAGTGGCGCGCTGGATGCGTTTGACCAGCTGGGCGCTGGGCAGGACCACTTTTTCCTGGTGCAGGTTGGCATAAGCGTGCGGGTCCGGCAGTTCGTGCAGGTTGCCGAGGACTTTTTCGATGATCACGTGGTTCTCCGACGTTGGATGAGTTCTAGAACAGGAAGTAGCGCTGGGCCATGGGCAGGACGTCGGCGGGCTCGCAGGTGACGTCCTCGCCGTCCACCGTCACCTGGTAGGTTTCCGGGTCCACCTGGATATCCGGGGTCGCGTCGTTGTACTTGAGGTCGGCCTTGGTGAGGGTGCGGATTCCCGAGACGGGCCGGATGACCTTCTCCAGCCCCAGCTCGTGGGGCACGCCGGCGTCGATGGCAGCCTGCGAAAGGAACGTGATGGAGCACTGCTGGACTGCCTTGCCGAACGAGCCGAACATCGGACGCATGGTGCGGGGCTGCGGGGTGGGAATGGAGGCATTGGCGTCGCCCATGAGTGCGTAGGCAATCTGGCCGCCTTTGAGCACCAGCTCCGGTTTCACGCCGAAGAAGGCCGGATCCCACAGCACCAGGTCCGCAAACTTACCCACTTCCACGGAGCCCACCGAGTCCGCGATGCCCTGGGCTATGGCCGGGTTGATGGTGTACTTGGCCACGTAGCGCTTGAGCCGGAAGTTGTCGCTGCCCGCACTGCCGTGAGCGCCGGCTGCTTTGTCCCCGCGGGGGTCTTCCAGGACGCCGCGCTGCTTCTTCATCTTGTCCGCCACCTGCCACGTGCGGGTGATGACTTCACCCACACGGCCCATGGCCTGCGAGTCCGAGGAGGTGATGGAGAAGATGCCGAGGTCCTGCAGCACGTCCTCGGCGGCGATGGTCTCGGCCCGGATCCGGGAATCGGCGAAGGCGACGTCCTCAGGGATATCCGGGTTGAGGTGGTGGCAGACCATCAGCATGTCCAGGTGCTCTTCGATGGTATTGCGCGTATACGGCAGCGTGGGGTTGGTGGATGCCGGCAGGACGTTGGGCATCCCGGCGATCTTGATGATGTCCGGGGCGTGCCCGCCGCCGGCGCCTTCGGTGTGGAAAGTGTGGATGACGCGGCCGTTGATGGCACGGATGGTGTCCTCCACGAACCCGCACTCGTTCAACGTGTCGGTGTGGATGGCCACCTGGACGTCGTATTCGTCGGCCACAGTCAGGGACATGTCGATCGAGGAGGTAGTGGACCCCCAGTCCTCGTGGACTTTCAAGCCGATGGCCCCGGCGCGGATCTGCTCGGCCAGGGGTTCGACGGCGGATGCGTGGCCCTTGCCGAACAGGCCGATGTTCACGGGGAATCCCTCAGCCGCCTGCAGCATCCGCTGGATGTGCCACTTTCCGGGGGTCACGGTGGTGGCCTTGGTGCCTTCGGCGGGGCCGGTGCCGCCGCCGATCATCGTCGTCACGCCGCTGGTCAGTGCCGTGGGGATCTGGTCCGGGGAGATGAAGTGGATGTGCGTGTCCACGCCCCCGGCGGTAAGGATCTTGCGTTCCCCCGCGATGATCTCGGTGCTGGCGCCGATCACGATGTCCACGCCATCAGTGATCTGCGGGTTGCCGGCCTTGCCGATCCGGAAGATGTGCCCGTCTTTGAGGGCGACGTCCGCCTTGTAAATGCCGGTGTAGTCCAGGATCACCGCATTGGTGATGACGGTGTCGGGGATGTCCTCGTCCCGGGTGGCCTGGCCGTTCTGGCCCATCCCGTCCCGGATAACCTTGCCGCCGCCGAACACCACCTCCTCGCCGTAGACCGTGAGGTCCTTCTCAATCTCGAGGAACAGGTCCGTGTCTGCCAGGCGGATGGCGTCGCCCGTGGTGGGGCCGTAAAGATCGGCGTATTGCCGGCGGGGAATTTCAAAGCTCACTGGGCGTCCTTCTCTTCATGGCCGGGCTGAGCCAGTTTGCCGTTGACCGCATTGCTGAGCCCGTACACCTCGCGGCTGCCGGCGAGTTCGATCAGCCGGACGTTCCGGGAGTCCCCCGGTTCGAACCTGGCGGCGGTCCCTGCCGGTATGTCCAGCCGGCGGCCATAGGCTGCTTCGCGGTCAAAGGCCAGAGCGGCGTTGGCTTCGGCAAAGTGGAAGTGCGAGCCCACCTGGACAGGCCTGTCGCCGGTGTTGGTGACGACGACGTCGATCGCCTCCCGCCCGGCGTTCGCCGTCACCGGTTCGGGGCGAAGGATGTACTCTCCTGGAATCATGACCTGCCCTTCAGCGGATGGGGTCGTGGACGGTGACGAGCTTGGTGCCGTCCGGGAAAGTTGCCTCGATCTGCACGTCGTGGATCATTTCCGGCACGCCTTCCATCACGTCATCCCGGCCCAGCAAGGTGGTGCCGTAGCTCATCAACTCGGCGACGGTGCGGCCGTCCCGGGCCCCCTCGATCAATTCGTAACTGATGACGGCAACGGCCTCGGGATAGTTGAGCTTGAGTCCGCGGGCCTGGCGGCGACGGGCCAGATCGGCGGCCACCACGATCAGAAGCTTTTCCTGCTCACGGGGCATGAGATGCATAAAGGTCCCTTCAACGGCCAGCGGACGGCTGCTGCCCACAATAGGTTGCGGACGTTTCAGCCACGTTTCAGGCTCATTATGCGGGGCTCTCCACTTCCGGAGCGTGCAACGCGCAGCGCGGGGTTTCCCCAGGTTTCATTCCGCCCACAGGGAGGACGACGGCGTTTCGCCGGGACACGCCGTCGTCCGTCCTTAAAGGTGGGGAGATTAAGGGGGGTGCACTCAGTGGGAAGGCTCCCCGCCAGAGGGAACCCTAGGGTGCCAGCCGCGCGAGGATCTCCTCAGTGGACTGGACGGGCTGGCGGTAGGTGCTGGACAGGATGCGCAGCATGTCCGCCGCGTCCTGGCTGTCCTCGGAGGCCATGGCTTCCTCCGCGTAGGTGACCCGGAGGTTGTGGGCGAAGGCGTCGGCGCCGGTCTGGGCGATGCAGTTGTGGGTGGAGACGCCGGCGAGCACCACCTCCTCCGCACCCCAGTTGCGGAGGCGGGACAGCAGGTTCGTGCCCACAAAGGCGCTGTCCCTCGTTTTGTTCAGCTGGGGCAGGCCGTCGATGGCCAGCCCGGGCACAGCTTCGGCCTGCCTGCTGCCGCGGAAGATAAAGCCCTGGTCGTCGTCGAGCATGTTCAGCGTCCATGTGGATTTGTCGCGTTCGTGCTCGGTGCCCACCAGCAAAGCCTTGTGCCCGCTGGCCTTGAAAGCCTCGAGCAACCTGTTGCAGGACGCCACCAGGTCCTCCTGCCGGGCTGCCAGTTCCGGCGCCTCGAAGTACGCGTTCTGCATGTCGATGACAAGAAGGGCAATCATCCAAGAACCTTTCCACGGTTTGCTCGTGCCGGAAACGTACCCTGCGGCCGGCCGGCCGAAACCTAGGGTGCGGATTCGCGGATCTGCAGCTGGAACCCGGCTTCCACGTGCACGCCCTGCTCCGCCATCTCATGCGCTTCGATCCTGTCGATGAGCAGGGCGATGGAACGCTCGGCGATTTCGGCCATGCCGGGTGAAACCGTGGTCAGGGAGGGCGAGGCGAACCGGGCCTCGTCGATGTCATCAAAACCGGCCACAGCCACCTGCTCCGGCACCTTGACGCCGCGGATCTGCAGCTCGTGCAGGGCTCCGAGGGCCATGGCATCGTTCAGCCCGAACACCGCGTCGAATTCGACACCCCTGTCCAGGAGCCCGGCCACGGCCGCTGCACCCCCGTCGCGGCGCCATTCACAGGGCGCGATCAGGGCGGGGTCGAAGGGGAACCCTGCCTTGTCCAGTACGCGCCGGTAGCCGTTGAGCCGGAGCCCGGCGCTTCCGCCGGACTCGTCCGCGTGGGCGCCAAGGACTGCGATCCGACGGCGGCCACCCGCCACCAGGTGCGCTGTCAATGCTGCCGCGGCTTCCTCGTTTTTCATGGTGACCAGATCGAACCGTGGATCAAGGATATGTTCGCCCAGCATCACCAGCGGTTTGTTGCCCAGGCGGCCGGCAATCGCGTCGGCGTCCATGGCCAACGGGGTGAACAACAGGCCGTCGGTGTGCTGGCGGAACGGCCCCTGCAGGGCGTTCAGTTCCGCATCCGCCACGGCATCGGACTGCTCCACCAGGACCCGGTAACCGCGCTGCGATGCGGCCTTCATCAGCCTCGAAGCCAGCTCGGCGTAATAAGGGGCAGAGAGGTCGGACAGGACCAGGCCCAGCATGCGGGTCTTGCCGGAGCGGAGGCTACGTGCTGTCAGGTTGGCCTCGTAGCCCAGCTCGGCGATGGCATCCTGGACCCGCTGCTTGGTGGCAGGACGGATGAACTCGTAGTCGTTGAGGACGTTGGAGACCGTTTTCAGCGACACCCCCGCTGCCCGTGCAACGTCGTTCATGGTGACCGCCATGATGGCTCCTTCTTGTGGTTCCGCCTGTTCCTGCCATACATCGTTGCAGAAGATGCGGCTGTGGCGGGAACCCGCCGTCGGAACGGGGCAGAAGCAGCTGGTCAGTCCTTTGCCTTCGCCGCCTTCGCTGCGGCTTTGGCCGCCTGCTTGCTGGCGCGGACTTTCACCAGGGACCCGGGATCAACGATGTCCGCGACCGAGAGGTACGAACCTTCCTCGCCGTAGTGCCCGGCGGCCTCCCGCCAGCCCGGCGCCTGGAGGCCGCGCTGCTTGCCCAGCAGGGCGAGGAAGATTTTGGCCTTCTGCTCCCCGAAGCCGGGAAGGGCTTTGAGCCGGCGCAGGACTTCGGCGCCGTCCGGGTTGCCCTTGGTCCAGATCGCGGCCGCGTCACCGTCCCATTCGTTCTGGACTGCTTCCGCGAGCGCCTGGACCCTGGCCGCCATTGAGCCCGGGAAGCGGTGGACAGCAGGGCGTTCCTTAAACATCTCCACGAAGGCCTGCGGCTCCTGGGATGCGATTGCTTCCGGGGCGATGGACCCGATCCTGGTCCGGATTTTCTCCGGGCCCGCGAAGGCTGATTCCATGGTCACCTGCTGGTCCAGCAGCATGCCCGTCAGCAGCGCAAAGGCGTCTTCACTCAACAACTTGTCCGCGGCGGGATCCCCCGTGATGTGCAGTTCCATGCCGTCCATCCTCCCAGAGGTTGGCAGGTGCGTCAGCGGGACACCGGAATTCACTTCCGGCGCCCCGCTGAGGCTGTGTTCCCGCTCCGGTTACTCGCCGGCGGCGGGCAGGCTACTGGCCGACGGCGAGCCGGATCATGGACCAGGATACTGCCGGCAGCTCGGCGGTGAGGCGGCCGCCGTCGGCCTTGGCCGAGACGTTCTCGGCCGGCAGGACCGAGGTCGAATCATCCGCCGTCGCTTGCCAGTAGGGGTCCTTGTTCGCGTAGGTGAGAGCTTCCAGCACCCGCACGTTGCCCAGGCCGGACACCATGGCGTCCAGGCCGAGCGAGTCAGTGGCTGAGCGGTTGACGGCGAACACTACGGCCTCGCCTTTGTCTGCGTCATACGTAGCGACGGCGGACACGGCGGCAAAGCCGGCGGTCTTGCCGCCGCTGACGAGCGGGGATTCCACGGCGAGCTGCAGCACGGTTCCGGAGGCGTGGCGGGAGGTGAGCGCGAACGGGTGGAATGTGGTTTGCTTCCAGGCGCGGCCGCCGGGCTCGGTCATGATGGGGGCGATCACGTTAACCAGCTGCGCCAGGCTGGCTGAGTGGACGCGGTCAGTGTTCTTGAGCAGGGTCACCAGGAGGTCCCCGACGACGACGGCGTCCGCAACGGTGTAAGTATCCTCGAGCAGGACTGGGGCAACGGGCCAGTCCTTGCCGGTTGGCGCACGCGATTCGTCCCGGCTCATGTGCCAGACGTTCCATTCGTCAAAGGAGATATTGACCTGCCTGGTGGATTTCTTCACCGACTTCACGTGGTCGATGTGGCTCACGATGTGGTGGATGAAAGTTTCCATCCGGTGGCCGGCGGAGAGGTGTTCCTGCAGGTCGCCGAAGTCCTCGAAGTACTGGTGCGCCGAAATCAGGTCCACCAGCTCGTAGGTCTCGGAGAGAACCACCCGCTCCCATTCGCCGAAGGTGCTCAACGTGGGCCCGGAGCTGCCGCATGCCACAAGCTCGAGGTCGGGGTCGATCATGCGCATGCCGCGGGCGGTGTCCGCAGCGAGCCGTCCGTACTCAAGGGCGTTCTTGTGGCCGATCTGCCATGGCCCGTCCATCTCGTTGCCCAGGCACCACATCTTGATGCCGTAGCCGTTTTCCGCCCCGTTGGCCCTGCGCTGGTCCGAAAAGGCCGTGCCGCCGTCGATATTGCAGTACTCCAGGAGGTCCAGCGCTTCCTGCGTGCCGCGGGTTCCGAGGTTCACTGCCATCATGGTTTCCACACCGGCCTTGGCTGACCACTTGGCGAACTCGTCCACACCCACGAGGTTGGGGTCTGTGGAGTGCCAGGCGAGGTCGAGCCGGACGGGGCGCTTGTCCGCGGGGCCCACGCCGTCCTCCCAGCGGTAGCCGGACACGAAGTTGCCGCCCGGATAACGCACCGTTGAGACGCCGAGTTCGCGCGTCAGCTCCAGTACGTCGCCGCGGAAGCCGTCCCCGTCCGCCGTGGGGTGTTCCGGCTCGAAGATGCCGGTGTAAACACAGCGGCCGAGGTGCTCCACGAAGGCACCGAAGGTGCGGCGGCGGACCGGCCCCACCATGAAGGCAGGGTCCATGGTGATTTTTGCCGCTGCTGGGCCAGGTGCTGCAGGTCCTGCTGCCGGCGAATCGGATCCGGCGGGTCCGGTGGACCGGCCAGGGGCGGTGGATTCTGTTGATGCCACGAAAACGTCCTCGTTCCTCGTTCTTTTACAACGTTATAGAAATATTGTTGGGGGTTCCGCGGATTGAGTCAAGCGCCCTGCCATTGATCGTTCCGGGCAAGGCGGCATGCGGTCTCCGCCGGGCACACGCCGCCCACCTGCGGCAACACCAAAAAGAAGCCAGTGGGAGGCAAACCCAAGTAGTACCTAATCTCAAAAACAAGTACCGGTTACGCATTCACCGCGAACGGCCGCGCCACTAGGTTTTTCCTCAGAGACAAGACGGGTTCCGGCCCGCAGTACTTGGCTCACGAGGGGGAAGTGAGACTGGCAATGCACCAACAACACGCAAACTCCGATTTCCCGGGCCGGCGCACCCGGGTATTGAGCGGGGCCGGCGACGAGGAGGCCTTTGAGACCAAGGCCTCTCCCCCAGCCGTCGCCGGCCCTCTGGTTTCCCAGCAAGGCCCCGTTCACCATCCTCGCGGACCTGCCACACACGGAAGCCCGGCAGTCGCGCGCGTTCCCCACGGCAGCACCGCACCTGCCAGCACTGGACCTGGAAGCACTGCACCTGGAAAGGGCGCACCTGGCAGCACTGCACCTGGAAACGGCGCACCGCGAATGGCCGGATCCGGGAAGGCAAGGCCGCCCGCGGCATCCGGCTCCCCCAACGGGACGCCGAGCGCAATCCTGCTGGACCTCGTAACCGGCGCCGAAACGCTGCGCCACTCCCTTGAACTGCTGGCAGCCGCATCAGCGCGGGCTGTTGTGGGCACGGCCGGCCCCGTAATCGAGTGCGGCGTGGTGGTGCGGCAGCCGAAGAGGAGCCCGGTCATTACCGGTACTTCCGGAGAAGTCATCCGCTTGCTGGAATGGGAACAGGAAAAGGGCGAAGGTCCCGTCAATGACGTCCTGGCCGGCGGACATCCCGTAGCCGTGCTGCAGAGGAGCGGCGATTTCCGCTGGCCCCGGTATTGCCAGGAGCTACAGAAGGCGAACCTTGGCAGCGTCCTGGGCACACGGCTCCGCCTGGAGCCGGACAACGAGGAACCTGCTGACGGTGCCGTCCCCGTCCGCGAGACCACGGCCGCCCTGGCGTTCTTTGCCCAGGACGCCAAGGCGTTTCCACTGCAGGTGATCTCGGAGGCACGCTCCTTCGCCGGCCTCGCCGCGAAAAGCCTTCAGATGGCTTTGGACCTCCATAACGCCAGGTCCACTGCATCGGATCTGCGGCTCGCCCTGGACAGCCGTACGTCCATCAACGTTGCCTGCGGCGTGATCATGGCCCAAAACAGGTGTTCCTACCATGAGGCGTTTTCAATCCTCGCCCGGGCCTCCAGCCACCGGAATATCAAGGTACGCCTGGTCGCGGAGGACATCCTCGAGCGGCTGCCCGAGGGCCCTCCGCGGGCGCACTTCGGCCACTAGCCCTAGATTCCGCCGGCCAGCTTGTAGTAGGCGGCGTTCCAGTTGAGGTCCTTCTTGAACTGCCGGATGGTGGTTCCCTCGTCGATGGTCAGCAGCTCCGTTTTGGCGATCTCGGCGAAGTCCTCGAACACGTCCATGCCCACCTGGGTGGAGAGCACGGTGTGGTGTGCGGCGCCGGCGGTGAGCCAGGCGGCGGCGGAGGTGGCGAAGTCCGGCTGAGGCTGCCAGAGGGCGCGGGCCACCGGCAGGTTGGGCAGCGGCTGGTCCAGGGGAACGACGTCGACGGCGTTGGCCACCAGGCGGAACCTGTCCCGCATGTCGGACAGAGCCACCACCACGCCCGGTGAGGCATCGGCGTCGAACACCAGCCGGACAGGGTCTTCCTTGCCGCCGATGCCCAGCGGGTGGATCTCCAGGCGCGGCTTACCGGCAGTCAGCGACGGGCAGACCTCCAGCATGTGCGCACCGAGGATCTTCTCGGAGCCTGGTTCCAGGTGGTAGGTGTAGTCCTCCATCAGGGACGCGCCGCCGGGCAGCCCGGCGCCCATCACCTTCGCGGCGCGGACCAGGATGGCGGTCTTCCAGTCGCCCTCGGCGCCGAAGCCGTACCCGGCCGCCATGAGCCGCTGCACGGCCAGGCCCGGAAGCTGACGGAGCGCACCCAGGTCCTCGAATGACGTGGTGAACGCGGCCGATCCGTTGGCTTCCAGGAAGCTGCGCAGGCCCAGTTCGATCCGGGCGCCGTAGCGCAGCGATTCATGCCGGGCGGCGCCTGCGCGGAGCTCCGGCACCACGTCGTAAAGGTCCTCGTACTCGGCAACGATTGAGTCGACGTCGGCCTCTGCGGCCCCGTGCACGGCATCGGCGAGCTCGTTGACGGACCACGTGTTAACCGCGACGCCGAAGCGCAGCTCGGCCTCCGTCTTGTCGCCTTCGGTGACGGCCACGTTGCGCATGTTGTCGCCGAAGCGGGTCAGCTTCAGGGTGCGGACGGCGGCCCAGCCGGCGGCCGCGCGCTGCCAGGAACCCACCTGGCGCGCCACCTCCGGGTTGGAGACGTGCCCCACGACGGTTTTGCGGGCGATGCCCAGGCGGGACTGGATGTAGCCGAATTCCCGGTCGCCGTGGGCGGCCTGGTTCAGGTTCATGAAGTCGAAGTCGATGTCCGCCCAGGGCAGGTCCCGGTTGACCTGGGTGTGCAGGTGCAGCAGCGGCTTGCGGAGCAGGTCAAGGCCTTGGATCCACATCTTGGCCGGGCTGAACGTGTGCATCCAGGCGGTGACGCCGATGACGGAATCGTCCGAGTTGGCCTCAAGGGCGGTGCGGCGGATCGCATCGGAATCGGTCAGGACCGGCTTCCACACGATTCGGACCGGCACCGACGAGGAGGCGTTGAGCCGGTTGGCGATCTCCTGGGACTGGGCGGCCACCTGTTTGAGGACGTCCTCGCCGTAAAGGTGCTGGCTGCCGGTGAGGAACCAGACCTCGTAACCGTCAAGGGAAGTGTTTGCTGCGGTGCTCATGGGTTCTCCTTGGGAGTAAAACTCGGGCGGCCGTTATTGGCCGGGCTGTTGCTGTCCGGGCCGTTATTGGCCGTAGACGTTCTGGTAGCGGGCGTAGAGGGAGTCGATATGACCCTGGTCGATGGGGACGGGTTCACCGAGCTGCCGGGAGATGTGGACCGTCCGGGCCACTTCCTCACACATCACGGCCGCTTTCACCGCCGATTTGGCGTCCTTGCCGATGGTGAACGGGCCGTGGTTTTGCATCAGCACGGCCGGGGAATGGGAGTTCTTGAGCGTCTCCACGATGCCGTGGCCGATCGAGTCATCGCCGATCAGGGCGAACGGGCCTACCGGGATGGATCCGCCGAATTCGTCGCTCATCATGGTGGGCACGCACGGGATGGCTTCCCCGCGGGCGGCCCAGGCGGTGGCGTACGTGGAATGCGTGTGCACCACCCCGCCCACCTCGGGCATGTGCCGGTAAACGTAGGCATGTGCCGCGGTGTCCGACGACGGCGACAGCGCCGGGTTGCCCCACTCACCCGTTGCATCTCCCGGAACAGGCACGCCATACAGGTCCGTGACCACCATCTGGTCCGGCGTCAGGTCCTGGTACGAAACCCCGGAGGGCTTGATGACCATCAGCTCGTGGCCGGGGACGCGGGCCGAGACGTTGCCCGCCGTCCATACCACCAGTTCATACCGCGTCAGCTCGGCGTGCAGGGCGCAGACTTCAACCCGGACCCGGGCGATGGTTTCGAGGATTCCCGTTCCGGCGCTCATGCGGACACCTCCACGGCAGCCTCAGCAGCGGCAGCCCCCACCGGGGAACCCGCAGTTCCCCCCAAGGAACCGGCAGCCCTGCGCTGGATGGCCTTGAGCCGGTGCATTGCGTTGTTGGTGCCGCGGCCGAAGTAGTCGTGCAGTGTCTTGTATTCCTGGAACAGTTCCTCGTAGGCGGCCACGTTTTCAGGAATCGGGGTGTACACCTCGCCCGGTTCCGAACCCATGGCGGCGGCAGCTTCGCGGATGTTGGCATACTTACCGGCGGCGACAGCGGCGTGGATGGCCGAGCCCAGGGCCGGGCCCTGGGCTGAACCGATGGTGGATAGCTGCAGTCCAGTGGCATCCGCATAGATCTGCATCAGGAGCGGATTCTTGAGCAGCCCGCCGGCCACGATGAACTCCTTGACCGGGACACCGGAGTCACGGAAGGCGTCCACGATGGTCCGGGTGCCGAAGGCGGTGGCTTCCAGCAGCGCGCGGTAGGTGTCCTCGGGCCGGGTGGCGAGGGTCTGGCCCACCACGATGCCGGACAGCTCATGGTCCACCAGCACTGAGCGGTTGCCCGAGTGCCAGTCCAGCGCGATGAGGCCGTGTTCACCGATGGCCTGCCGGGAGGCGAGGTCGGTGAGGTATTCGTGGATGCCCAGCCCCGCAGCGTCGGCGGCCTGATGGTATTCCGGCGGCACCGCGTACTTGGTAAACCAGCCAAAGATGTCGCCCACGCCGGACTGGCCGGCTTCGTAGCCCCAGAGTCCGTCCACGATGCCGCCGTCAACCACGCCGCACATCCCGGGCACTTCGCGGAGCTCGGTGCCGTTCATGACATGGCAGGTGGAGGTGCCCATGATGGCCACCAGCTGGCCCGGATCCACTGCGCGCGCGGCCGGAGCGGTGACGTGGGCGTCCACGTTGCCCACAGCGACGGCGATGCCCTCGGGAAGGCCGGTCCATTCAGCAGCCTCCGCGGTGAGGTAGCCCGCGGCGTCGCCCAGGCGGCCAATGGTGTGTTCCAGCTTGGCGCTGACGAAATCCTTGAACTGGGGGTTCAGTGCCGCCAGGAAGTCCTCCGACGGGTACCGCCCGTCCTGGTAAATGCCCTTGTAGCCGGCGGTGCACGCATTCCGGACGTACTGGCCGCACAGCTGCCAGACGATCCAGTCCGCGGCCTCCACCCAGTGGTCCATTTCGGAATAGGCGTCGGGGTCCTCTTCCAGCAGCTGCAGGCCTTTGGCGAACTCCCACTCCGAGGAGATCAGGCCGCCGTAGCGCGGCAGCCAGTCCTCGCCGCGTTCGGCGGCGAGCTGGTTGATCCTGTCCGCCTGCGGCTGGGCGGCGTGGTGGCGCCAGAGCTTCACGTAGGCGTGGGGGCGGTTTTCGAACCCCGGGAGCTCGTTCAGCGGGGTGCCGTCCGCCTTCACCGGCACCATGGTGCAGGCGGTGAAGTCCGTGGCGATTCCGACGACGGCGGCCGGGTCAATCCCGGCGTCAGCGATGGCGGCGGGAACAGCGTTCCGCAGGACGTCCCGGTAGTCGTTCGGCACCTGAAGTGCCCATTCCCCCGGAAGCCTGACGCTCTTTCCGTCAGCGCCGTGGCCCGCCAGGTCCTCCGGAAGTACATCCGTAACCACTGCATGCGGGTACTCGTACACGCCGCTGCCGAGCTCCTCGCCGTCCCGCACCCGCACCACCACGGCCCGTCCTGACAGCGTTCCGTAGTCCACGCCGATGACGTAATTGTCCGTGTCCACTCTGACGTCCATAAAACTTTCCTCCAGTAGCTGCCGCAGCTTCGCGGCGCTCTTAATTGTGAGCGCTAACAACAATGAAGTCAATGCCAGGAGTTTCGAAACCCGGCATGCGGCTGCACGTCCAGCTCCATGCGTACTGCACCCGACGCTCGGAAAAACTGTGCGAGGCTGCCCAAAAGGGGTAGGGACAGGATGAACCCGCCGGAACAAACGCCAGGCGACAAGAAGGGGCTCCGTGGAAACCGTGCAACCCAAAGAGCGCACTGCATCCCGCGTATGGTTGGCCGGCCCGCTCTCCACCGGGCTTGGATTGGTGGCGCATGTGGCAGCCGGCGGACCGGTGCCCTCACTGATGATCCTCGCGGCCCTGGCTGCGCTGATGGGCATGGCGGCAGCGATGGTGGGCCGGTTCAGCTTGCCCGGCTGGACCGTGCTGCTCGCGTGCGGACTCGCCCAGCAACTGCTCCATCTGGGGTTTGCAGCGTTTTCCGGCGGTTCCGGTGAGGGGCTGTCCGGCCATGGGCACGGCGGCAGCGTGCTGAACGTTGACCCCGCCCAAGGTCCTCCCCCGGCCGGCGGGGCGGCCTCGCCCGCGGGATACTCGCTCCAGCTGATGCTCCACGTGCACATGGCGGCGGCGCTGGCAGCCTACGCCGTCATGAACTACTGGCCCAGTTTTGCCCGCTGGCCCCGTCGCGTCCAGGCAGCCCGGCAGAAGTCCCCCGCTGCCTAGGGAGTCGCCGGATGTGATCTCAGGTCACGCGGCGAAATTAGGGCTGCCGCCAGAGCCGTGCCAAAGCGGCAATGTCGTTTGGTGTGGTCCGGCAGCAGCCACCCACCATGCGCACGCCACGTTCCTGCCACGCCGGGATTCCTTCCACGAGGCTGGCCGGCGGCCGTTCGGTTCCTGCCCCTCCGCGGGCGGACACGGCCGGTCCCCAGGTCTTGGTGGTGGCGTCGTAGGTTTCCCCGGAGTTGGGGTAGGCGATCAGCGGTTTGCGGCTGGCCCGGCCCAAAGCGTCCAATGCCGGGGTGACCAACTCCAGCGGAACGCAGTTCACACCAATGGCGGCGACCAGCGGCTCAGCATCGCAGAGTTCCGCTACCCGTTCGAGCGGCGTGCCGTCACTGATGTGCGCTCCGTCCCGCAGCGTGAACGTCAGCCAGGATCCGACGTCGAACTCCGCAATCAGTTCCAACAGCGCCTCAGCTTCAGGCAGTGAGGGCAACGTTTCGCAGGCAAGGACATCGGCTCCCGCTGCCACGAGCGCCGCGACCCGCGGCCGGTGGAATTCCATAAATTCGTTCCTGGTGAGCGTGTAGTCGCCGCGGTATTCGGACCCGTCGGCAAGGTAGGCCCCGTAAGGTCCAACAGATCCGGCCACCAGCAGCGGACCGGACTCCGGGTTCCCGGCCAGGTACTCACGGCGGGCTTCGTCAGCCAGGCGGACGCTCATGGCAACGCGTTCCAAGGCTTCGGCTTCAGGAATTCCCCGGCGCGCAAACCCAAACGGCGTGGCCTGGTAGCTGGCGGTGATGGCGACGCGCGCCCCGGCTTTGAAGTAGTCGAGGTGGACCCGCCTGACGAGTTCCGGCTGCTCCAGCAGGACTTTAGCGGACCACAGCGGGTCCTCGAGGTCGCAGCCATGCGCTTCAAGCTCCGTGGCCAGCGCACCGTCCAGAACCAGGTTCTCTCCGGCGTCGAGCAGTCGGGACAGGGCGTTGCTGCGGGGCATCACGTCAGGCTGGGGCATCACCTCAGGCTACAGCGAAGGCGGTGCTAGGGGTGCGGTGCTGCGGTGCTCTCCCGCGGCACCAGCTCCGGGGTGACTACTGTGGAAGTCACCGGGGCCCCGGCTTCAATTTCCTTCAGCATGGCATCCATGCAGCGCCTGCCCAGCTCTTCGAAGTCCTGGCGCACCGTGGTGAGGGGCGGGGTGAAGTAGCCCGATTCGGGCTGATCGTCGAATCCCACTACGGAGACGTCGTCGGGCACCCGCACGCCTGCCTCGTTGAACGCCCGCAGCACGCCGAGGGCCATTTGGTCGTTGCCGACAAACAGGGCGGTTGCCGTCCGCTCCGCCGCCAGGCGCCGCCCGATCGCGTAGCCGCTTTCCGCGCTCCAGTCACCTTCCAGCAGCAGGTCATCGTCCAGACCTGCCTGCTTCAGGGCCGCGCGCCACCCGTCGGTGCGGAGCGCGCCGTCGATCCAGTCCGCCGGCCCGGCAACGTGGCCGATCCTGCGGTGCCCGAGTTCGATGAGATGGCCGACGGCGATCCGGGCGCCGCGTTCCTGGTCCACCATCGCGCCGCTGACGGCATCATTGCCCGGCGACCCGACGGCCACCACCGGCACTCCGGGGTTGAACTCTTCCAGGATCCGCAGGGTTTCGGTGTGCGGCACCAGGACCGCGATCCCGTCCACGGACTGGTCAGTGAAGTGCCGCAGCGCATCGAAGATGGCGTCCCTGCCGACGGAACGCAGCGCGGCGATGCTGACGAAGTAGCCGGCGTCCCGCGCCGCGCGCTCCACCCCCAGCATCGTGTTGGCCGGGCCGTACTGTGAAAGCTCGCTGCCCAGTACGCCGATGGTCTGCGAGCGCCGGGTCACCAGGCTCCGTGCCGCGGTGTTCCGCCGGTAGCCCAACTGCGCGATGGCGGCCTCGACCTTTTCACGCGTTGCCTTGCTGACGTTGGGGTGGCCGTTGACTACCCGGGAAACGGTCTGGTGCGAAACACCAGCAAGTTCTGCCACGTCCTCGAGCCGCGGCAGCCGCCCGGTGCTGCTTTTTGTCATGTCCCCATTGTGCCCGCTTGCTGCCGGTACCCGTTGGCTGGCTGGTCCCTGTCCTGTTTCTGTCAGTTGTTGGCCGCCAACCCCTAACCCCAGCTTGATGCCCGTGGCCCCAACGAAAAATCCCCCGGCGGCCTTGGGAGGCTGCCGGGGGATTCCCGCTCTTCGTAAAGAGTGGGCCCTGTGGGGCTCGAACCCACGACCCACGGATTAAAAGTCCGATGCTCTACCAACTGAGCTAAAGGCCCCTGCCGGGCTGTAGCGGCACGCTGCGCCAGCCTGCCCGGCCCAGTCCATTTCTGGACATTTAATACTCTAACCCATGGTCCCGGCCCGATTGAACGCAAGGGGGACCCGTCGTCGGGCTCGTTGACAGGGGTCCTGATGCTCGATTTCCGGCAGGGCACAGGAGTAGCGTGGGTGGCATGAGCGAGCAACCAGGTCCCAGTCCGTACGGCGGCGCCAACCGGCACCATAAGCCGAAGCCTTTCGCCCCCGTGGACTTCGAGCCTTTTGCCGGCGGCGCAGATCCCGCGCGGGTGTCCGAAGCCGCCCACCTCGCCGCGCAGGCGCTGGTCCGGCACGGCCGCGACAGCGATGATCCGGCGGTGACCGAGCGGCTCGTCCGGCTTGCCGACGAGCAGGGACTGGACGCCATTGCCGAGATGTGGGCGGAGAGCCCGGCCAGGTCGCTTCCCGGCGCACTCTGGCGCCTCTACGCCTTGCGGGCGGCTACGGTGCAGGACCCGGAGCGCATTTCCGTGTACTTCCGGGCCGGCAAGGACACGGCCCAGGTTTCCAATGTGGTGGCAGGTGCCGCCGAGCCTCCCGGAGCGGACGAGATGAAGACGATGGCGGACGCCATCCTGTCCGGCGCGTTCGACGGCGAGTTCGACGTTGCGCTGGAACGTTCCGCCGCCTTCTGCCGTGTGGTGGCGCTCGGCCAGGCGACGCTTGCCGATGGTGCCGACTACGGCAACGAGGCCCACGCGAGCAAACTCACCCGCAACTCCCACCAGCTGGTGAAAACCGCCGAAGACCTCGAGCACGCCGCCAACGCCTGGCGGCTGGGCGAGCTGGACTAACACAGCGGGCGCGCAGGCGGGCAGCGCCCAATTCCAGTGGCCCAAGACCGGGGATCTGTCAATGTTGACTTGGGCCAACCAACGTAGAACACTGAAACTGGTGCCGAGCCGCGAAACCCCCGGGCTTCAACATTTAGCCGCCTAGAGCGGCCTACCGCCGAGAGGCGTATCCGGTTCGGCACCATTTTTATGCCCGCCGCCTGTCAGTCCGGTCTTGGCCCGCCTCTTCCTGTTAGCCCATTTCAGGGGCCTTTTGCGGACCGGTAGAGTTAGCGTTGGTTGCGCCGGGGTCAGGTCACACGGCAGGCAACTCCCGCCCTGTACTTTTTCCGGAGACCGGTAACTACGTGAAACTGCGCCTTTTTCCCCAGGAGCCCGCCGGGCTGAACCTCTTATCGCAAATGGCGCAACAAATCGTGTTGGGCAGCGCCACGCTCGCCGAAATCCTTGGTGTCCCCGCCGACGAGCACGGCAAGCTCGTGGAGGACATGCACAACCACGAGGCACGGTCCGCCGAACTGCATTTCGCCCTGCTCACCCACATGCGCACCAGTTTCGTGAATCCGCTGCCCCGCGAGGACATGTACGCCCTCTCCCGCTACCTCAATGAGGCCATCGAGAAGCTGGATGCCGCCGCAGAACTGGTGGCGCTGTACCGGCTGGAGCGGCTGCCCAAACGGGCCGCGGACCAGCTGGAAATCATCAGCCGGCAAGCCGAGCTCACGGTGGACGCCATGCGCCGGCTCGACGACCTGGACGACCTGGAGGACTACTGGATCGAAATCCTCCGGCTGGCCAAGCGCGCCGAACGGACGCACCGGGTGTGGGTGGCGGACATGATCAGCGACATGAAGTGGGCGCAGTACTCCCGCAACCGCGATATTGCCAACCAGCTGGTGGACGTCACCAAGGACATGCGGCGCATCGCCACCCAGGTAGGCAGCATCATCGTCAAGGAATCGTGAGGTGGCCGAAGTTATCTTCGGCGCCGTGGTGCTCCTGGCCGCCGTGTTCGCCTTCCTCAACGGGTTCCGCGACGTCTCCACCTCCGTGGCCGTTGCCGTGCGCACCAGGGCACTCACCCCCACCGTCGCAGTGTTGCTCGCCGCCTTCTTCAACTTCATCGGCGCGCTGGTCAGCGCGGGACTGGCGGTCGCCGTCAGCCAGACCTGGATCAGCCTTCCCGCCGGGACGGACGGACTCAGCATCCTCCTCGCCGGCCTGGCCAGCGCCATCGCCTGGGGCATCCTTTTGTGGTGGCGGGGCATCCCCGCTTCCTCCACCCATGCCCTGGTGGGCGGCCTCGCCGGGGCCGGGCTCGCCAGCCTCGCCCTGGGCGGGCTGGGCGTTGGAGGGGCGGACCGCTCCTTACTGGTCCAGGTCATCCTGCCACTGGTACTGTCGCCGCTGGTCGCCTATAGCGGCGCGTTTTTGCTCGTCTACCCCACCACCTGGGCCGCCCGCCACACCCAGCCGAATGTGGTGAACCAGCGGTTCCGCAGGAGCCAGTCCATCGCCGCCGGAGCGGTGGCATTCGGCCACGGCCTGCAGGACGGGCAGCGGGTCAGTGCCGTCCTCCTCCTGGCCCTGCTGGCGGGCGGCTATTCCGGCGGCGGCACCATCCCCGTCTGGGTGGCCCTGCTTTCCGCGGTGATGATCACCGCCGGCGCAATGTGCGGCGGCTGGCGGATCTCGCACACCATCGGCTACAAAATCACCAGGATCGATCCGCTGCGGGGCTCGGTGGCACAGATCTTCAGCGCCGTGATGCTTTTTGTGGGCGCCATCGGCCTGCACTGGCCGCTCTCCACCACACACACAGTCACCTCGGCAGTGTTGGGCGCCGGAGAGAACCAGCACTTTTCGGTGACCAACCGGAAGCTGGTGATCCGCATCGTGGGGCTCTGGGTCCTGACCCCGGTGGCCACGGCCGTGCTTGCCTTCGTGCTGGCGCTGGCACTTTCGCCACTGCCGGGATGACGCGCCCATGCCGGTCCGCCTGTCTATGACAGGGACCGCCGCCCCCTGCGCCCTTCGACAGCCGGTGATCCGTACTGCCCCAGGCCTGTACAGCCCGAGATCTATACGGCGGGTGATCTATACAGCCGGAAGCCTGTGCCGTAGATTCAACAACAGACCCCCAGGGCTGCTTGCCGGGTCTGACATCCGCCGCCGGGTGCAGGGCCGCGGATAATTCCGCTGCAGCATATCGGCGGCCTGGCTGCACAAACGTGGAAAAGACCAGGCGTCATGTCGCACTTGACTCCCCCGAACAACGCGCCACAGCCGCGGCAGATGCGCTGCGAGCTTTGCGGGACGGAACAGCAGTTGACCATCCATGCGATCATGGCGATCGAAGCGGCCCATGGCGACCTGGTGACTGTCTCCTATACCTGCAACGAGTGCCAGCGGTTCCACGAACACCTCGCCTATGCGGCCGACGTGGCTGCGGCTCTGGGCCAGGTGCGCTGGATGGCGAAGGTGGTGATGTTCGGTGACGACTACATCCACTGCGGATTCCCCATGGAGGAAGCCGAATTCGAGATAGAACGCCTGTGCTATCAGAGCGAGGGCGCCAACGGGCTCAACACCGTGTCACTGCCTACCAGGGTGCTGCGCTGCCGGTGCGGGTTCCAGCTTGAAGTCCCTGAGTAGGCGCACGACGACGGCCCCCGCCAGATAGGAAAAGCGGCGGTTCGCAGCAGCTTCCTGCCGGCGTTTGCATAAGATCCCGTCGGCACACCGGGGCTTATCCGAAGCGGCCGGAGACGTAGTCTTCCGTGGCCTTCTGGGTGGGGTTGCTGAAGATGGTGTGGGTGTCGCCGATTTCGATGAGCTTGCCGGGCTTGCCGGTGCCGGCAATGTTGAAGAAGGCGGTGCGGTCCGAGACGCGGGCTGCCTGCTGCATGTTGTGCGTCACGATCACCACGGTGTACTGGTCTTTGAGCTCGTTGATGAGGTCTTCGATGGCCAGGGTGGAGATGGGGTCCAGGGCGGAGCAGGGCTCGTCCATCAGGATCACCTGCGGCTCCACGGCGATGGCCCGGGCGATGCAGAGGCGCTGCTGCTGGCCACCGGAAAGGCCGGAACCAGGCTTGTCCAGGCGGTCCTTGACCTCGTTCCAGAGGTTGGCGCCCTTCAGCGAACGCTCCACCAGGACGTCGGCCTCGCCCTTGGAGATCTTTTTGTTGTTCAGCTTCACGCCCGCCAGCACGTTGTCCCGGATGGACATGGTGGGGAACGGGTTGGGCCGCTGGAACACCATGCCGATTTGCGAGCGGACGGTGACGGGGTCGACTCCGGGTCCGTACAGGTTGTCGCCGTCGAGGAGCACCTCACCCTCAACCCGCGCGCCCGGAAGTACCTCGTGCATGCGGTTCAGGGTCCGCAGGAAGGTGGACTTGCCGCAGCCGGAGGGGCCGATGAACGCGGTGACGGACTTGGCCTCGATGTTGATGCTGACGTCTTCCACTGCGAGGAAATCGCCGTAGTACACGTTCAGGTCCTTGACGTCGATGCGCTTAGACATGGTGTTCCTTCACTAACTGGGGGTGGATTGAAGTCTAGGTTCCGGCCCGAAGGAGCGGAATGGGAGTGCCGGCATAAAGCAGGGAGCAGGCGTCAGCGGCCTGTCCTGGGGGCGAAGACCCTGGCGATCAGCCGGGCGCCCAGGTTGAGGATCATCACCAGGATGATCAGCACCAGGGCGGCGCCCCAGGCCCGCTGGGAGGACGGGTCCGGGTTCGCCGGCGATGTGGGGTTCAGGATCTGGGTGTAGATGAACGTGGGCAGCGAGGCCATCCAGCCGCTGAACACGTTGGAGTTGATGCTGGTGGCGAAGCCGGCGGTGACCAGGATGGGCGCCGTCTCGCCGATCACCCGGGCGATGGCCAGGGTGACGCCCGAAGCGATGCCGGAGATCGCCGTCGGAATCACCACCTTGATGATGGTCCGCCACTTGCGCACGCCCAGCGCGTAGGCTGCTTCCCGAAGTTCGTTGGGCACGATCTTGAGCATCTCCTCGCTGGACCGCACCACCACGGGAATCATGAGGACGGAAAGGGCGACGGCGGCGACGGCGCCTGTCTTGGTGCCGGGGCCGGCAACAGCGAAGAAGAATGCGGCGGCGAAGAGGCCGGCCACGATGGAGGGGATGCCGGTCATCACGTCAACGAAGAACGTGATGGCGCGGGCCAGCCGGCCGTCATGGCCGTACTCCACAAGGTAGATGGCGGTGAGCAGGCCGACCGGCACCGAAATGACAGTGGCCAGCAGGGTGATTTGCAGGGTGCCGAGGAGGGCGTGGTAGATGCCGCCCCTGACGGCTGCGCCTTCTTCCACCGCCTTGTTGTCGAAAACACCGGTCACGCCGTTCATGGAGGTGCCGAGGAAACCCGGCGTGAGCAGCCCGGGCACGCCGTTAACCAGCACGGTCCAGATCACCGAGACGAGCGGGAGCAGTGCCACCAGGAAGGACCCCACCACCAGGCAGGTGGCCAGTTTGTCCTTCGCCTTGCGGGAACCCTCCACCGCGGCGCTCCAGGACACCAGCCCGATGGCGAACAGGACAGCCGAGACGATTCCCCAGCCGAAGGCGTTGAACCCTGCCAGGGCGAGGATCGCGGCGCCCACAATGAGGGCGGCGGCCAGAACCAGGTAGGGGGCATACTTGGGCAGCTGGCCCTTGGTGAGCGTGGAGCGCTTGCTGCGGACGGGCGTGAGCGTGGAGGTCATTTAGTTGGCTCCCGAGAATTCTTTGTGCCTTGTGATGATCCAGCGCGCGATCATGTTCACGGCCAGGGTGATAATGAACAGGACCAGGCCGGCAGCGATGAGGGTGCTGACCTTGAGCCCGCTGGCCTCGGGGAAGTTCAGGGCGATCTCTGCTGCGATGGTCTGGTTGCCGGACTGGATCAGGCTGGCGGTCAGGGCTCCGGAGGAGAGGACCAGGGCCACGGCCATGGTTTCGCCGAGGGCGCGGCCCAGGCCGAGCATCACCGCGCTGATGATGCCCGGCCGCGCGAAGGGCAGGACCGACATCTTGATCATTTCCCAGCGGGTGGCGCCCAAGGCGAGCGCGGCTTCCTCATGCAGCTTGGGGGTCTGGAGGAAGATTTCGCGGGACAGCGAGGCGATGATGGGCAGCACCATCACCGCGAGGACGATGCCTGCGGTGAGGATGGTTTTGCCGGTGGCCGAGGCAGGTCCCTGGAATATGGGCAGCCAGCCCATGTTCTGGGCCAGCCAGTTGTAGGCCGGGGAGATTTCCTTGGCCAGGAACGCAGCACCCCAGGCGCCGTAGACCACGGAGGGGATGGCGGCGAGCAGGTCCACCACGTAGCCCAGGCCGGCGGCAAGGCCGCGCGGCGCGAAGTGCGAGATGAACAGTGCAACGCCGATGGCAACAGGCGTGGCGATCACCAGTGCGATCACCGCGGCGATGAGCGTGCCGATCACGATGGGCCAGATGTAGGCGAAGAAACCTTCGCCGCCCTGGATCCCGGCGGCCGGTGCGGTCAGCGCCGGGATGGCCTGGACCACCAGGAAGAGCGCGACGCCGAACAGGACGGCGAGAATGAGGCAGCCGGCGGCCAGCGCGGCACCCGAAAAGATTTTGTCCCCGGCGCGGCCGGCGCCCTGGGTGCTGGTCAGGGGGGTGGCGGTCATTCGACGGCCCTTCGATCGTGGAGGTTATTTAAAGACTGGAAAGCGTGGCGTCCAAAGCCAAGTTCCCCGCACTGCCTCACGGCAGGCGGGGAACCCGGATTCGGTGCGGTAATTAGGACTTGACCTTGATGGACTCGATGGCCGTTGCGGCCTTCTTGGCCAGGGCCGGGGTAAGCGGTGCGGACTTCGCTGAATCCGCGGCGGCCTTCTGGCCCTCCTCGGAAACTACGTAGTTCTCGAACGCTTTGACCAGGTCAACGGTCTCCTGCTTGTCGTAGGCGCTGCAGACAACGTGGTAGGAGACGAGCACCACCGGGTAGGCGCCGGAAGCGGTGGTCTTGCGGTCCAGCTTGATGGCGACGTCGTTGGCGGAACGGCCTTCGACGGGCTTGCCGGCTTCCACTGCCTTGGAGGCGGCATCAGCGGAGATCTTGACGAATTCCCCGCCCACCTTGATGGAAGCGGTGCCGAGCTTGCCGCCCACGGCGGAGTCGTCGGCGTAGGTTACGGCGCCGGGGGTGTCGGTCACGGTCTTGACCACGCCTGAGGTGCCCTTGGCGTTCTCGCCCTGCAGGCTTGCGGGCCAGATGCCGGCGGACTTGTCCGTCCAGACCTCAGGTGCCGCCGAAGCCAGGTAGTCGGTGAAGTTGGTGGTGGTGCCGGAGTCGTCCGAGCGGTTCACCGGGGTGACCTTGAGGTCCGGCAGGGTGACGCCTTCGTTGAGGGCTGCAATGGCGGGATCGTTCCATTTGGCGACCTGGCCGCGGAAGATCTTGGCCACGGTGGCTGCGTCCAGCTTCAACTCGGTCACGCCTGGAACGTTGAAGGCCACGGCGATCGGCGAGATGTAGACGGGAACGTTGATGGCGCCGTCGGGACCGCAGACTGTCTTGGAGCTCGCGAGCTCTTCGTCCTTCAGGTAAGCGTCAGAGCCGGCGAACTGTGCCGAGCCGTCAACGATTGCCTTGCGTCCCGCGCCGGAGCCGTCCGGGGAGTACTGCACGGTGGCGCCCTGGTTGGCGCTGGCGAAGCCGGCCTTCCAGGCGTCCATGGCTGCCCCGGTGGAGGATGCGCCGATTCCGGTGAGGGTGCCGGTGACCTTGGGGCCGGCAGGCGTTTGGCCGCCTGTGGGAGCGGTGCCCGTGGCGTTGTCTGAACCGCAGGCCGTGAGCGCGAGTGCGCCGGCTGCGATAACAGCGATAGCCGCGTGGCGGCCGAAGCGGAGTGCCTTCACTAGATGTACCCCTTCCAGGGTTTTCTCAGGTGCGGAGCAAGGACGGAGAGGCCCTGCAGCGCGATGCGTACGTTCTGTACCTTCAATGAAGTTATGGGGCGCAGGTAACGGGATGGGCTGACCAAAGTGAACGGAACATTAACGACGGCGGGATATTCGCTGACAAGTGCCGGGTCCCCATTGCGCAGATCACATGGCCGGCCGTAGTGCGCCGCCGGCAAACGGACAGCCAGCAAATAGACTGGACGTCATGGCCCAGGCAGCAGGACTTTCAGCAAGCAGGCGTTTCCTGCACGGCCGTTTCCGCACGGGCCTGATCCGCAGCCGGAATTCCCTTGTTCCCGCCATTCAGATGACCCTGTGCGCTGTAGGCGCCTATGCCTTCGCCGAGTACGTGCTGGGCCACTCCGGGCCCCTCTTCGCTGCCACCTCGTCCCTGATCGCACTGGGTTTCTCGCGGGAACCGCGGTTGCGGCGGGTGGTGGAGGTGGGAGTGGGCTGCACCATCGGCATTGCCGTGGGTGACCTGCTCCTGCACTGGCTGGGCAGCGGAATCTGGCAGGCCGCCGTCGTCCTTCTTTTCTCTATCCTGCTGGCGCGCTTCCTGGACAGCGGCACCATCTTCACCACCCAACTGGCGCTGCAGTCCGTTCTGGTGGTGCTGCTGCCCGCGCCGGCCGGTGGCCCGTTCACAAGGAGCATCGACGCGGTAGTGGGTGGGGTCTGCGCACTGCTCGTGACGATTTTGATCCCGAAGGATCCCCGGCGGGAGCCGCGCAAGGATGTCCAGAAGCTGCTGCATGAACTGGCCGAGGTGCTGCGGGAGTGCGCCGGGGCGATGGCCAACAGTGATTCAAGCCAGGCCTGGCACGCCCTTATCCGGGGCCGGAACTGCCAGCCACTGGTGGATGCAATGCGCCAGTCCCTCCGCTCATCCGGAGAGGTGGCCCGCCTGGCGCCCGCTTACCGGCGGCACCGGGACGAGCTGGAGCAGCTGAAACAGTCGCTCGACTTCATCGACCTGGCGTTGCGGAACAGCCGGGTGTTCGCGCGCCGGCTCACCAGCGCCATCAATAACGCGGCCCTGTCGGACGAGGCGACGGAGAACATTGCGGAGGTGCTGCAGGAGACCGCTGCCGCCATTGACGAGCTCTCGCTGGGGCTGGCGGAATCGCACGACGGCGTCCGCCGCGCCCACCTGCGCACGGCCCGCCGGGACCTGAGCGAGATTGCCCTGCGGCTGCACCCGAAGCTGCTGGAAGTGCAGCGGCTGGAAGGTGAAACGGTGGTGATGCTCTACCGGCCCCTGATGGTGGACCTGCTCGAGGCCACGGGGATGGATGCGCGCGAAGCCCGGGACGTGCTGCCGGCGCTTTAGGGTCGGGCGGGCCTTCGGTGGTCGAGCTTGGGCCCACGCCCGCAGGGTTCCCTGGCCGAGCTTGCGAGGTTAGGGTTGGGCTGGGCCCACGCCCGCAGGGTTCCCTGGCCGAGCGTGCGAGGTTAGGGTTGGGCTGGGCCCACGCCCGCAGGGTTCCCTGGCCGAGCGTGCGAGGTTAGGGTGCGGGTTGGGCCCACGCCCGCAGGGTTCCCTGGCCGAGCGTGCGAGGTTAGGGTGCGGGCGGGGATTGTCGGTGCCCGCCACTAGGGTGGAAACCATGGCAACAAAGACTTCCCGGGCGTCCAAGGCGCCCGCCTACAAGTGCGCCGAATGCGGCTGGACCACCGTCAAATGGGTGGGGCGCTGCGGCGAGTGCCAGGCGTGGGGCACCGTGGAGGAAACGGGCACCACAGTGGCACGTACGACGGCGGCCACTACAGTCATCGAGCCGGCCCGCCGAATTGCCGAAGTGGATGCCACTACCGCGGCGTTCCTGCCTACGGGAGTGGACGAACTGGACCGGGTGCTGGGCGGCGGCCTGGTGCCGGGCGCCGTGATCCTGCTGGCCGGGGAACCCGGCGTTGGCAAGTCCACCCTGCTGCTGGACGTGGCAGCGAAGTTCGCCCGGACCGCCCAGGACGTCCTCTACGTCACAGGCGAGGAGTCAGCAGCGCAGGTGAAGCTGCGCGCGGAGAGGATCGACGCCGTCGCCGAATCGCTTTACCTTTCCGCGGAAACCGATCTGGGCCAGGCGCTGGGGCAGGTGGAAAAGATCGAGCCCCGGCTCCTGATCGTGGACTCGGTGCAGACCCTCAGCAGCGCCGACGTTGACGGCAGTGCCGGCGGCGTCTCGCAGGTTCGGGAAGTGGCGGCGTCCATCATTGCCGCGGCCAAGCGGCGGAACATGACCACCCTGCTGGTGGGCCACGTGACCAAGGACGGCTCCATCGCCGGGCCGCGTCTGCTGGAGCACCTCGTGGACGTGGTGTGCCAGTTCGAGGGCGAACGCCATTCCCGGCTGCGGATGCTGCGCGCCGTCAAGAACCGGTACGGGCCCACCGATGACGTGGGCTGCTTTGACCTGAACGAAAACGGCATCGAAGGGCTCGCCGATCCCAGCGGCTTGTTTGTCAGCCGCACCAAGGACCCCGTCTCGGGCACATGCATCACAGTGACCATGGAGGGCAGGCGACCCCTGCTGGCCGAGGTGCAGTCGCTGCTGGCCGAGAGCCCCAACTCGCAGCCGCGCCGGGCCACCAGCGGCCTGGACAGTTCAAGGGTGTCCATGCTGCTGGCGGTGCTGCAGCAGCGCGCGGGAACCCTGCTGCACAAGGACGATTCCTACGTGGCCACCGTGGGCGGGGTGAAGCTTAGCGAACCCGCCACGGACCTCGCCGTTGCCCTCGCCGTGGCTTCGGCCAAGGCACGCAAGCCCCTGCCCATCCGGCTGATCGCCTTCGGCGAGGTGGGACTGGCAGGCGAGGTCCGCCCGGTCCCGGGCATCAACCAGCGCATCCAGGAGGCACACCGGCTCGGATTCACCCACGCCGTGGTACCCGCGAGCCACGCCGGACCGGGGCCCATCCCGGCAGGCTTCTCGGTGCGCGAAGTGGAGCACCTGACGGAGGCGCTTAGCCTTCTGATTGGCTAGCCGCAGATTACGGGCCCGGTGCTAGCCGTGCTGCGGCAACGAGTCCGGATCGTCCCGGTGGGAGCCGAAAAGCCAGCCCGAAACATCGCTGCGCAGCACCAGGAGGGGGCCGCCGGTAGCGCTGACGTTTCCGGTGGGCACGTAGTAACCGCGGCCGTTTCCGGCGCCGCCGGCCGCGCGGTCCAAGGCAGCCACCAGATGCCGCGGCAGGTGGCCCTGCGGGCCAAGATTGCGAAGCTCATCAAGTTCTTCCGGCGTAAGCCGCCCCAAAACCTCAGCGATATTGGCCATGACGGGTCCCTTCGAGCAGAGTGCCTGAAGGAATAACCTAAAGCAGGGCTGTGAACTGCACGTTAACGCCTGACGGCGGTTAGGAATCTTATGGAATTCACGTCCAGGACGGAGGCATGATGCCGGTTCGGAGTGCAGGACTCCTTCTGTACAGGCGCACGGACCCAGGCACTGTGGAGGTGTGGATAGCCCACATGGGCGGGCCCTTCTGGGCGCGCAAGGATGCCCATGCCTGGTCCATTCCGAAAGGCGAGTACACGGAGGACGAGGATCCGCTGGCGGCCGCCCTCCGGGAGTTCGCCGAGGAGATGGGAACTCCCCCACCTGCCGCCGATTACGCGCACCTCGGAGAGTTCCGGCAGCCCTCCCGCAAGATCATCACCGTCTACGCTGCGGAGCAGGACTTCCAGCCCGAGAAGATCGTCAGCAATACCTTTCCGCTGGAGTGGCCCAAGGGCTCAGGCCGGATCCAGCAGTACCCGGAAATCGATGACGCCCGCTGGTTTCCGGAACCGGAGGCCCGGCTCAAACTGGTCAAGGGCCAACTGCCGGTCCTTGACGCGCTGGTGGAGCACGCCAAGGGGCAATCCTAGAAGTGCCCGCCGTCGGCCTTGACGGCCAGGACCGGGCGGTCAGCCTGCATCAGGATCTGCTGTGCGTGGCTGCCCAGGATGAACTTTCCCACCTGGGTGCGGTGCCGCAGGCCGATGACAATCAGCGAGGCATCCACTTCCCTTGCGACGTCCAGGAACTCGTCCGCCAGATCGTGCTGGTAGGGCGGCTGGATGACAGTTGCCGTCACTCCCACGTCGGCGGCCCGCTTGGCTGCCTGGGCCAGGACGTCCTCGGTGGCCACTGATTTATCCACCAGGGCGCCCTGGCGGGCGGAGTTCACAATGAACAGGTCCTGCTGGCGGAGCTTCGCTTCGGCGATGCCGGCCGCGAGGGCGGCCTCGCCTGCCGGGGTGGGGACGAATCCGACGATGATGCTCATACCTTCTCCTTGATCGTGTGGGCGGCGCCCTCGGCGGCTGCGCTGGCGGACGCCGTCGTGCCTTTGCGTTTGGCGATGGCGGTGCGGATGGCGGGCAGGACGGCCACCAGGACGAACACCACCAGCAGCGTGGCGGAGATGGGGCGCCCGAAGAAGCCCGACGGGTTACCGCCAAAGACCAGCAGGGAGCGGCGCATCGAGCTTTCAAGCAGTTCGCCGAGCACGAAGGCCAGCACCAGGGGGCCTGGTTCGAAGCCAAACTTTTTCATGAGGTAGCCGACGATGCCGAAAACGACCACGAGCGTGACGTCGAACATGCTGTTGTTGATCGTGTACGCACCCAGCAGCGTGATGAGGGCGGTGACGGGCGCCAGGATGGCGGCCCGGACGCGGAGGATCTTCACGAAGATTCCCACCAGCGGCAGGCTCATGATGAGGAGCAGGATATTGCCGATGTACATGGAGTTCACCACGCCCCAGAAGAGCTCCGGGTTCTGCTCAACGAGCTGCGGACCGGGCGTAACGCCCTGGATCAGCAGCGCACCGAACATCAGCGCCATGGTGGCGTTGGCCGGTATCCCGAGCGTCAGCAGCGGAATGAACGACGACGTCGCTGCCGCGTTGTTGGCGGTTTCCGGCCCTGCCACACCTTCCGGCGCGCCCTTGCCGAACCGTTCCGGCTGCTTGGCGCGCTTCTTTTCCATCGCATAGGAGGCCATCGAAGCGATAGTCGCGCCACCGCCGGGAAGGATGCCGAGGAAGAAGCCCAGCACGGATCCGCGGCCGATGGCTCCGGAGGCCTGCTTGAGGTCGTTCCGAGAGGGCCAGACGTTGGTGACCTTCGACGGCGCCTTGGCCGCGCGGTGCCGTTCCTCCAGGTTGTAGAGGATCTCGCCGAGGCCGAAGATGCCCATCGCAATGGGCACGAAGTCGATGCCGTCGGCGAGTTGCAGGTTGCCGAAGGTGAACCGGCTTTCGCCGGTGAAGATGTCCCGGCCAATCGTAGCGAGCAGGAGGCCCAGGGCCGCGGCGATGAGGGCCTTGGCTTTGGCGCCATTGCTGATGGTGGCTACCAGCAGGATGCCCAGCAATGCCAGGGCTGTGTACTCGGGCGGACCAAAGTCCAGCGCGAAACTGGCCACCAGCGGGGCGAGGAATGTCAGTCCGATGATGGAGGCGGTGCCACCAATGAAGGAGCCGATGGATGCCAGGCCGAGGGCGGTGCCGGCCCGGCCCTGCTTGGCCATCTGGTAGCCGTCAAAGACCGTCACTACCGAGGAGGCCTCCCCGGGGAGCCGCAGGAGCACCGAGGTGATGGTGCCTCCGTACTGTGCACCGTAGAAGATGCCGGCCAGCATGATGATGGCCGTGACGGGCTCCACGTTGTACGTGAGCGGAAGAAGGATGGCGATGGTTGCCGCGGGCCCCAGTCCGGGCAGCACGCCGATCAGCATGCCGATGACGACGCCGATCAGGCAGTAAAGGAGGTTGGTCGGCTCCAGGACAACCGTAAATCCGTTGATAACGGGATTCAGAAAATCCACGTAGGTCTCCTAGAAGAGGTGGGGAATGGAGGTGTTGAGTGCAAGGACGAAAATGCCGTAGAAGGCAATGACGACGGCCGCGCTGACCACGAGGGTGGAGCGCCAGGTTTCCCCGCCCAGGAAGCGCATCCAGATGATGCACAGGACCAGGGCCGGCAGCTCGAAACCGATTAGCGGCATCAGGGCCACCATGGCGGCGAGGGTTACCAGGCCGGTCAGCGGCGCGGCGGACATCCGCGTGAATTTCTCGGCATCGCGGTTGCGCCGGCCGGCTATCAGCTGGAACAGCCCGAGGGCCACCATGACAGCGCTGATGATGAACGGCCAGAGGCCTGGCTGCGGCTTCTCCGGAGTGCCCAGCCCCATGGCAATGGAGAGGACCACGGCGCCAATGCCCACACCGATGACCACCAGTGAGGAGGCTGCGTTTGCGAGGGGACCGGCCGCGGGCGGCTTTTCTTCCTCCCACTGTGCCGCAAGCTGCTCGGGTGTGAGGTCGTCCAGGACGTCACCGGGAAGGCTGTGGGGGGCGTCCCCGCCGGAGGCGGCAGCCGCGCTGCTGCCTCCGGCGGGTACTGCGGGTGTTCCTGTCACAGGGATCACTTATTTCCGCTCAGGCTGATGCCGTACTTCTCCACCAGTTCCTTGTACTTCGCTGCGTATTCCTTCCACTCGGTCACAACTTCCGCGCCGGGGATTTCCTTGGGGGTCAGCATGTTCTTCTTGTTGAATTCCTTGTAGGCGTCCGACTTGAAGGTTTCCTGGAATGCCCCGTACAGCTTGTCCTTGACCTCCTGGGGCGTGCCCTTGGGAGCGGCGACCGCACGGTACTGCGCCACCGGAACGTCATATCCTGCTTCCTTGGCGGTGGGGGTATCCGGAAGGAAGCTGTTGCGCTCTTCGGAGAAGACCAGCAGCGGAGACACCTTGCCGGCCTGGATCTGCGGCATGGCCTCACCGAGCTGGATGGTGGCGAGCTCTACCTGGTTGCCCAGGGCCGCCGTCAGCGCCGGCTTGCCGCTGTCGAAGGGGATGTCGGTGCCGGTGACGTTGGCCTGCTTGAAGAGCACGGTCTGGGCCAGCTGGCTGCCGGTGCCAACGCCGGTGGTGCCGAAGGTAACGCTGCGGCCGGCGTCGGTCACGTCCTTGAAGGACTTAAAGCCGGAGCCGGGGCTGGCCACCAGGACGTAGTCGTCCTGGGACAGTCCGGCGATGATGTCCAGGTCGTCGATGTTGACCGCTTCGTCAGGCGAGACAGCCAGCGGCGTGATGGTGATCAGCGAAGCGGTCAGCAGGACCAGTTCCTGCCCATCGGCGGGCTTGCCGGCAACTTCCTTGGTGGCGAGGGCACCGTTGGCGCCGGGCTTGTTGACTACGGGCACGGGCTTGCCCAAGGTCTTGGAGGCGCCTTCGGCCAGCGCGCGGGCAATGAGGTCCGTGCTGCCGCCTGCTGCCTGGCCCACCGTGAGGTTGATGGGCCCGGAGGGATAATCGGCGGTTTTGGCCTGGCCGCCGGCGACGTTGCCGCAAGCGGTCATGGCCAGCAGCGTAATGGCCGAAGCCGCGCCGAGGACCGAACGGCGTGTGGGGAAGTGCTTCATTGGAACTCCTCATGAAAACTCCGGGATGCTCCCGGACGGTGCTGTGAACCGAATCACTTCGGCTTGCTCGAACGAGTGTAGGGAGCCGTTATGATGCTTGTCTAAGCCCAAATCAGCATCATTTGATACCCGGAAGGCATCATGTTTACTTTCGACCAGCTGGCCGGATTCATCGCCGTAGCCGAGGAGCTGCATTTCGGCCGGGCCGCCGAGCGACTGAATATGACCCAGCCGCCGCTGAGCCGGCAGATCCAAAAACTTGAAAAGATCATCGGGGCGGAACTGCTGGAGCGCGACAACAGGAAAGTCCAGTTGACGTCCGCCGGGCAGACGTTCCTGGATGAAGCCCGGCGCCTTATGGCGCTAGCCGAACGGGCGCCGGTGACCGCCCGCCGGATCGCTTCAGGGCGCTCCGGCATCCTGCGCATCGGCTTCACCGCGGCCAGTGGCTTCAGCATTTTGGGACCACTGCTGGAAGAGCTCGCGGGAATCATCCCGGAAGTGGACATCGATCTCCAGGAGCTGGTGACGGGGGACCAGCTCAGCGGCCTGCTGACCGGCGAGCTCGACCTTGGCCTGGCCCGTCCACCCTTCGACAGCGAGACCTTCGATTCGCATCTGCTGTACCGGGAATCCCTGGTCATGGCCGCGCCCACCGGGCATCCGTTGACGCTGCTGGGCCGGGACATCACTCCGGAGGACTTCAAAGACGAACCCCTGATCATGCATTCACCCACCCAGGCCCGCTACTTCTACGACCTCGTGGTGCGGATGCTGCCGATCCGGCACGCCAATGTTGTGCATACCGTCAGCCAGATCCTCACCATGGTGTCGCTGGTTTCGGCCAACCGGGGAGTGGCCTTCGTGCCCCATTCAGCCACCCTGCTGGGCATCAAGGGTGTGGAGTTCCTGCCGCTTGCAGCGGGCGAAGGTGAGCAGGTGGAACTGCACGCGCTCTGGAACCGCAGGATCACCAACCCTGCACTGTCACGCCTCCTGCGGGACCTGGAGTTCTCGATGGAGTAGTTTCCCGCCTCAACGTGACATCATGCTCCCAAGGTATCAATAGATATAAAAATGCACTTAGACAGGCATCAGCACCGCTCCTAGTCTGGAAAGGAATCATCAGCGCGCCGCCGAAAGGCGCACTTACCGGAGGACCACACCGTGGCAAAGCACTCACCCCAGGAACTGGCGGACATTCTCAAGGAAGGCCTCCTGTCCTTCCCCGTGACCTCATTCGACGCGGCGCTGCAGTTCGATGAGGAAAACTACCGCGAGCACCTGGCGTGGCAGGCTAGCTTCCCGGTCGCCGGCCTCTTCGCGGCCGGCGGCACAGGCGAAGGCTTTTCGCTGACGCCGGCGGAGTCCGCCCACGTGGTCCGCACCGCCGTGGAGGAAGTGGGCGGCCGCGTTCCTGTGCTCGCCTCCGCGGGCGGGTCCACTGCCCAGGCCATCGAGAACGCGAAGGCTGCCGAAGCAGCCGGTGCGGAAGGCATCCTCCTGCTGCCCCCGTACCTGACCGAAGCGGACCAGGCAGGCCTGGTTGAGCACGTCAGCGCGGTGTGCCGCGCCACGTCCCTGGGTGTCATCATCTACAACCGGGCCAACGCCATTTACAAGGACACCACCGTGGCGACGCTGGCCGACCGGCACGAAAACCTCATCGGTTTCAAGGACGGCGTGGGAGACCTTGAGCATGACGCCCGCGTCTACGCCAAGCTCGGCGACCGGCTCTTCTACCTCGGCGGCCTGCCCACGGCCGAAACCTTCGCGCTTCCCCTGCTGCAGCTCGGCATGAGCACCTACTCCAGCGCCATGTACAACTTCGTTCCGCAGTTCGCCCTGGACTTCTACCAGGACGTGCGCAACAACGACCGCGTGGCCGTCAACAAGAAGCTCAACGACTTCGTGATCCCGTACCTGGACATCCGCGACCGCGTGAAAGGCTACTCGGTGTCTATCGTCAAGGCGGGGCTCGATGCCATCGGCCGCTCCGCAGGCCCTGTCCGCCCGCCGCTGCAGAACCTTGCGGAGCAGGATTTCGCGGACCTCAAAGCCCTCATTGCCACCGTCTCCTGATCCATCCCCACTAGGAGGAAACCATCGTGACCCTCACCGGACACTCCCTGATCGCCGGACAGCCCGTAGTCGGCGAAGGAAAAACAACCTTCGGCTTCAATCCCGCCACGAACGAACAGCTCGATCCCGCCTATTCCCTGATTACCCAGGACCAGCTCGGAAAGGCCACCGCCGCCGCTGCCGCCGCCTACCCGTCCTTCTCGACGCTGGACCCGGAGACCCACGCCGGTTTACTGGAGGCCATCGCGGACAACATTGACGCCATCGGCGACGAACTCATCATCCGCGCCGGCCAGGAAACAGGGCTGCCCGCGGCCCGGCTGACCGGCGAACGGGCACGCACCACCGGCCAGCTGCGGCTCTTCGCGGCCGTCGTCCGCCAGGGTGATTTCCGTGGCGTCCGCGTGGATCCGGCCCTGCCCGAACGCACTCCCCTGCCCCGGGCGGACATCCGCCAGCGTCAGATCCCGCTCGGCCCCGTTGCCGTCTTCGGCGCCAGCAACTTCCCGCTGGCCTTCTCGACGGCGGGCGGAGACACCGCTTCGGCCCTCGCTGCAGGCTGCCCCGTAGTCTTCAAGGCCCACAACGCCCACCCCGGCACCGGCGAACTCGTTGGCCAGGCCGTCGCCAAAGCCGTCAAGGACTGCGGCCTCCATCCCGGAGTCTTTTCCCTGGTCTATGGCCCGGGCAGCAGCATCGGCCAGGCCCTCGTGGCAGACCCGGCCATCAAGGCCGTGGGCTTCACCGGCTCACAAAGTGCCGGCATCGCACTGATGCGCACCGCGGCCGCCCGCCCCGAGCCCATCCCGGTATACGCGGAAATGTCATCGCTGAACCCGGTGTTCGTGTTCCCGGGCGCCCTGAAGGGCTCGCCCGAAAAAATCGACGCGCTGGCGCAGCAGTATGTTACCGCCGTCACCGGCAGCTCGGGCCAGCTGTGCACCTCCCCCGGACTGCTGTTCGCCCCCGAAGGTGAGCTGGGCGACAAACTCGCTGCCGCCGTCGGCCGTGCTGTTTCCGCCTGCGCAGGCCAGACGATGCTCACCGAAGGAATCGCCGGCTCATGGAATGCGGGCACGGAAGCACTGGGCAGCGCAGCAGGCGTGGACCTCATCGGCCAGGGTCTTGCAGGGGCGACCAAAAACGCCCCGGCGCCCACCATCTTCGGCACCCAGGTCAAAGACTTCGTGTCCAACCACGTCCTCCACGAGGAGATCTTCGGCGCCGCAAGCCTCGTCATCCGCTACGGCTCCGTGGAAGAACTCATCGCGGCCGTCAACCGGCTCGAAGGACAGCTCACCGCGTCCCTGCAGCTCACCGAAGAGGACTACCGGACGGCGGCGCCCCTGATCCCGGCCCTCGAGCAGAAAGTGGGACGCATCATCGTCAACGGCTGGCCCACCGGCGTCGAAGTGGGGCACGCCATGGTCCACGGCGGCCCCTTCCCCGCGACCTCCGACTCCCGCACCACCTCCGTGGGGACGCTCGCCATCAACCGCTTCCTCCGCCCCGTCGCCTACCAGAACCTGCCCCAGGAACTGCTGCCGGTCCCGCTTCAGGACGCCAACCCCTGGCACCTGAACCGAAGGATCGACGGTGAAGTTGTCCCTGCAGCAGAGAAGGCCGAGGTAGGAGCATGAGCAACCAACCCACCATCTCCCGCATCGAAGTAGTGCCGGTGGCGGGCCATGACAGCATGCTGATGAACCTCAGCGGCGCGCACGGCCCCTTCTTCACCCGCAACATCGTCATCATCACCGACTCGGATGGCCGCACCGGCCTGGGCGAAGTCCCCGGCGGCGAGAAAATCCGCACCACCATCGAGGAAGCCGGCGCACTCATCAGCGGCCAGCCGGTGGCCCGCTACCGCTCCCTGCTGCGCGAGGTCGCGGCCGAGTTCGCCCACCGCGACGCCGGCGGCCGCGGCCTGCAGACCTTCGACCTGCGCACGACGGTGCACGCCGTGACCGCCGTCGAGTCAGCCCTGCTGGACCTTCACGGCCAGTACCTGGGCTTGCCTGTTGCTGAACTGCTGGGCGACGGGCAACAGCGCAGCTCTGTACCCATGCTGGGTTACTTGTTCTTCATCGGCGACCACGCGCGCACGGACCTGCCGTACCTCGTGGAGGAAGCCCCGGCTGACCGGTGGGAAAAGCTCCGGCGCCAGGAGGCCATGACGCCGGACGCCGTCGTCGCGCTGGCCGAAGCAGCACAGGAACGGTACGGCTTCAGCGACTTCAAGCTCAAGGGCGGCGTGCTGTCCGGCGACGACGAGGTGGACGTTGTCACGGCGCTGGCCAAGCGCTTCCCCGAGGCCCGGGTAACCCTGGACCCCAATGGCGGCTGGCTCCTGGATGAAGCCATCCGGCTGGGCAAGCGGATGCAGGGCGTTGTAGCCTACGCCGAGGATCCCTGTGGCGCTGAAGGGCGCTTCTCCGGCCGGGAGGTCATGGCGGAGTTCCGCCGGGCCACCGGGCTGAAGACTGCCACGAACATGATCGCCACCGACTGGCGGGAAATGTCGCACGCCATCCGCAGCAACGCCGTCGACATTCCGCTGGCCGATCCGCACTTCTGGACCATGCACGGCTCGGTGCGGGTGGCCCAGATGTGCCACGAGTTCGGCCTCACCTGGGGTTCCCACTCGAACAACCACTTCGACATCTCACTGGCCATGTTCACCCACACGGGTGCTGCGGCTCCGGGCGAGATCACGGCCCTGGACACGCACTGGATCTGGCAGGACGGGCAGGGCCTCACCAAGGAACCGCTGCAGATCAGGGGCGGCGCCATCGAGGTTCCGGACGCCCCCGGCCTCGGCATCGAACTGGACCGCGAAGCCCTGGACAAGGCGCACCAGCTGTACCTTGCGCACGGCCTCGACGCCCGTGACGACAGCATCGGCATGCAGTACTACATCGACGGCTGGTCCTTCGACCCCAAGCGGCCCTGCCTCGTTCGATAAGAGCCGTTCGATTGCCGGCCTTCGCTGGCAGAATCCGAGGCTGCTCTCCCCAAGCAGCTTCCGGTAAAGTAGTGGGGTCGCTGTGACGGGCCCCACTACTTTACCTGCGCCCCGCAGCCGGCCTGCGTTATCTACCCCAAAGGAAACATTCAATGATGTCTGTGGACAATGCTGTCGCGGACGTGGCCTCGGCCACGAAGAAATTCTTCAAGCGCGTGCTGCCCATCATGCTGGTCATGCTTGTGTGCAACCAGCTGAACCGGTCAAACATCGGCTACGCGCAGGACCACCTCCAGGCTGACGTCGGCATTGGAGCCGCCGCGTACGGATTCGGTGCCGGGCTGTTCTTTATCGCCTACGCAATTTTTGAACTTCCCAGCAACGTGATGATGGAGAAGTACGGCGCCAAGGCCTGGCTGACCAGGATCATGGTCAGCTGGGGCGCCGTTTCCTTCCTGATGGCGTTCGTGCAGAACGAGACCATGTTCTACGTCCTGCGCTTCCTGCTGGGTGCCGCGGAAGCCGGCTTCTTCCCCGCCGTCATCTTCTACTTCGCCCGGTGGGTACCCGCCGGGCAGCGCGGCAAAGCCACCGCAGTCTTCATCGCCGGCTCCTCCATCGCCGCAGCCATTTCCGGACCCATCGCCGGGGTTCTGCTCAGCCTCCAGGGCGCCTTTGGCCTGCGCGGCTGGCAGTGGCTCTTCGGGTTCGAGGGCATTCTGTCCATCCTTGTGGGCATCACCGTGTTCTTCCTCCTGGACGCCAAAATCAAGGACGCCAAATGGCTCACGGCATCTGAAAAGGAGGCCCTGTCCCAGGCCATCAGCGCCGAGGATGCCCAGCACGCCACAGCCGACGGCGGCACAATCAACCGCTGGAAGATGCTCCTGAACCCGCAGATCCTGCTGCTCTGCGGCATCTACTTCTCGGTTCAGCTGTCCATCTACGCGAACACATTCTGGCTGCCCAGCATCATCAAGCAGATCCCCGGCACCACCGACCTCACTGTCGGCTTCCTCTCTTCGATTCCGTGGATCTGCGCGGTGTTCGCCATGTACTTCGCGGCCAAACTGCAGGACAAAGCCAGGTCCAAGAAGCCACTGCTGGTGGCCGCGCTCCTGGTCGCCGCCGTGGGCACGTTCGCAGCCGCCGTCGCATCGCCCGTTATGGCCCTGGTGTTCCTGGCCATCGCCGCCATGGGCTTCAAGAGCGCTTCCCCGCTGTTCTGGACCATCCCGCAGTCCGGGCTGCACCCGCTGGTGCTGGCTCCGGCCATCGCCATCATCAACTCGCTGGGTAACCTGGGCGGATTCGTGGCTCCGTTCGGCTTCGGCATCATCAAGGAGCAGACCGGCAGTGTCATCCCGGGCCTCTTCGCACTGGCCGCCGCGTCCACCATCGCCGCCGGCCTGGTGTACTTCCTGAAGGAACGCCACACGGGCATGGAGCCAGCCGCCGAGGCCGGGAATCCCGGCGTGGAGATGCCGGTTCCGAGCCGGGCCTAGCTGATGAAGCGATTGCGCCGCAATCGCCGGAACGGTGCCGGGACGCTGTAGCGTTCGGGCGTCACCGCACCGTTCCAGCGTCCCGGCTCCGGGAAACCGACCGGGCGCAAACCGTCCCGGTCGAGGGACTATGGGCCCGTGATCACCAGGGCAACGCTGTGCCCGCCGAAACCGAAGGCGTTCACCAGCCCGGCCGAGGGAGTACCGGGCTGAAGATGGCGGACGTCTTCGGTAACAACGTTAAGTTCCACCTCGGGGTCCAGGTTTTCAACGTTGAGGGTCCCGGGGAGCGTCCCGGTCCGCAAGGCTTCCACCACCACGACGGCGGCCAGCGCCCCCGCGCCGCCCAGCAGGTGGCCGGTATGCCCCTTGGTGGACGTCACCGGAATGCCGGAGCCGAAGATCGCGTTGATGGCCTGGCCCTCAAGCTTGTCTCCCACAGGAGTGGACGTGGCGTGGGCGTGCACAAAACCGATATCGTCCGCATTCACGCCAGCGGATTCAAGGGCCTTCTGCATCACCCGGCGCTGCATGGCAGGATCGGCGGCCACGATGTCGTTCGCGTCGGAGGTTACCGCTCCCCCGGCCACTGCCCCCACCACCGCAGCTCCCCGGGCCCGTGCGTGCTCTTCGCTCTCAAGCACCACGACGCCGGCGCCCTCTGCGAGCACAAAGCCGTCCCGGCCGCCGTCGAACGGCCGCGATGCCCGCTGCGGGTCATCATTGCGCGTGGACAATGCACGGATCTGGGAGAAGCCGGTGATCACCAGGTCGTTGACCGAGGCGTCCACACCACCGGCAATGACGACGTCGGCCGCACCGGAGCGGATCATCTCGGCTGCCTGGACAATCGCCTCAGCTCCGGAGGCGCATGCACTGACCGGCGTCCGGGCGCCGCCGCGGGCACCGAGATCGATGGACACCCAGGCGGCGGGGCCGTTGACCATCAGGCGGGTGAGGGTGTGCGGCGAGACCTTGCGCGGGCCCGACGCTGCCAGGGTCCTGTCCTGTTCCAGCGTGGAACCCAGCCCGCCGTAGGCCGAGCCGATCACCACAGCGAAGCGCTCCGGATCAACCTCGGGGGCGCCGGCCTGCTTCCAGGCCTCACGTGCCGCGATCAGCGCCAGCTGCCCGCAGCGGTCCATGCGTTTCATCTCGCGGGTGCTGAGGTGCCCTGAGAGATCCGCGGTGACCTGCCCTGCCATCTTCACCGGCAGCTGTTCCGCCCACTCGGCCTCGAGCGGTGCAATGCCGGACTTTCCGGCCACCAAGGCGGACCAGGTTTCGGCCACGGATGAGCCGAGCGGGTTGATGGTGCCGACGCCGGTGACCAGCGCGCGGGGTTTAACTGCAGTCATCTTTGGCTACTTTGCGGGGTTGTGCGTGCCGATAGGCACGAGGGTCAGGTCAGGATGGTTCTTTTCGATGCGGCGCAGCGCCCAAACGTCGTTGAACAAGGCGAGGTACTCGCCGTCGGACCGCAAAAGCACCTCGGCGCCGATGACATTTGCCAGCGCAGGCATGGCATCCGCCGTCGAAATCCTGGCCAGGGAGTAGGGCAGTCGCTCCAGCCGCATGGGGGCGCTGAAGTCGTGCGCCATGCGGTCCTCCACCACCTCGAACTGCATAGGGCCGACGGCGGCAAGCACCGGAGCCTGGTCACCGCGGACGTCCGAACGGAGCACCTGGATGACGCCCTCGTGCTCAAGCTGCTCGATGCCGCGGCGGAACTGCTTGAACTTGCTGGGGTCCTTGGAGCGCGCCACTTGGAAGTGCTCGGGGGCGAACAGCGGGATGGCGGGGTATTCCACGGGTTCTTCAAGGAAGAGGCTGTCGCCGACGCGCAGGGATGAGGCGTTGACCAGGCCCACTACGTCCCCGGGGTAGGCCTCGTCAATGACTTCGCGTTCGCGGCCGAACACCTGTTGCGCATATTTGGTGGCGAAGGACTTGCCGGTGCGGGTCTGCGTGACCACCATGCCGCGCTCGAACACGCCGGAGCAGACGCGGATGAAGGCCACATGGTCGCGGTGGGCCTTGTTCATGCCGGCCTGGACCTTGAAGACGAAGCCGGAAAACGGGGATTCAACCGGGCGGTGCCTGCCCTCGATGTCCGGGCGCGGGGCTGCCGGCGGAGCGAAGTCCACCAGCGCGTCCAGCAACTCCTTGACGCCGAAGTTGAGCGCAGCGGAGCTGAACAGGATGGGGGTGGCCTTGCCGGCATGGAACGCCTCGACGTCGAACTCAAGGTTCGATTCGATGACCAGGCCGGCCTCATCCACGGCGTCGGACCAGTTGTTGCCCTGGCTTTCGGCTGCTTCTTCGGGCGTGAAGTACTCGGTGATGGCGATCTGCGCGCCGGCGTTGTTGCGCTGGAACCGGGCGAAGCGGTCGTTGCGGAGGTCCCAGACGCCGCGGAAGTCGCCGGAGATGCCCACGGCCCAGGTCAGGGGCATGGGTTGCAGGCCGGTGCGCTCGGTGATTTCGTCCATCAGGGCCAGCGCGTCCAGGCCTGGGCGGTCCCATTTGTTGATGACGGTGATGATGGGCAGGTTGCGCTGCTTGCAGACTTCGAACAGCTTCATGGTCTGGGTTTCCAGGCCCTTGGCCGCGTCCACCAGCATCACTGCGCAGTCGACGGCGGCCAGCACCCGGTAGGTGTCCTCCGAGAAGTCGGCGTGGCCGGGGGTGTCCAGGAGGTTGATGACGGTGTCCCGGTAGGAGAACTGCAGCGCCGCGGAGCTGATGGAGATGCCGCGGTCCTTCTCCATCTGCATCCAGTCCGAGACGGTTTCCTTGCGGTTGGCCTTGCCGCTTGAGGCGCCCGCTGTGCCGATCACCCTCGCGTGCAGGGCGAGCGCTTCGGTCAGCGTCGACTTGCCTGCGTCGGGGTGGGAAATGACAGCAAAGGTCCTGCGTCGGCCTGCCTCTTTGTGAATCTCCGAGATCCGGGCGGGGGTGAGGACATCTTGGGACACGGTGCTACTTTCGCTGCGGGTGGGACTGCCCGGGCGCCGTTGAAGGCACTGCGCGGGGGCGCTGCGGCCCGGGCCGGGAAACGGACTGGCGGAAAGCCAAGTTCCAGTTTATCGCAGCCCGGCAAATCACCAGGGTTCCGCTTAACGCCGCGGAAACCAGTAGTTCAAAGCCGCGAAATGAGTGCGGGCTACCGTGACCGCATGATAACGATCAGCAACGTGTTATGCGGTTCCATGTCCCGCCGCACCTCCATGTCCCGCCGGGAAAGGAACTGATCCGGCGTGCACAGTGTCTCTTTCCCAGGCAACCTCTTTTTTGATCCCCTTGCCACAGGGCTGGTGACGTCGGCCCCAACTTCCCAGGTCCGAGGCAACGAATCCGACGGTGCCGCGACCCCCGCCCGGCGGCGCGCAACGCAGACGGCCGCCGAGCAGAAGGCACGCCGGGCCGCATCGCTGGTGAAGGTGAGCAGGGACCTGGACCGAATGGTGCGGGAACGGATGCGCTAACGCCCGACGCGGTATTCAGATGCCGGTGACACTTTCCTGCACCATCCATCACAGCCTGAAGGCCAGGGGATTCAATGGCTGCACGCTGTTTGGCTCTTTTGGTGCCGGACAGATGGTGTCCCAGGATCTCTTCGGCGGAGTGAGCCGGCTCGAGCAGCCCGCCACCAACGAACAAATCTTCGCAGCCTTCGAGGCTGCCAGGCAGCTGCACGAGCTGCTCTGGTACCTGCCGGAGGCGCAGGTGCGGACCTTCGATCCTGATGCTTCCCCGCGTGCGGTGCAGCTTCGCGGCACCAGCGAAAAAGCCCTCGGCGGTGAACCGGCCGGGCTGCTGTCACTGGCCGTCCAGGAGCTCCATGCCGAAGTAAGGGCGCTCCTGTGGGCTGTCAGTGAAGAAGTCCGCGCATCCTACTTCGCCACAGAGACCGACCAGCTGGACCCGGAACTGAAGCCCGGCGCGGATCTGGTTGGCAAGGATCTGGGGCCCGCCGCTTGTGCGAGGTGGACCTCAGGGGCGCCTGCCTGATTGCATCCGACCTTCGCGGCCCTGATTTGGCAAGCGCGTCACACTGGGGCTGATAAAAGGATTGCCCGGGCAGCGGCCGCAAACGTGATGGCCGGCGCCACAAAATGTCCACCCGGCTGCCCGCCGTCGAATGCATTTTGGTCCGGTTGGAGGCATCCCCTAACGGGGCACTTTAGGGCTTGCCTGTGCGGAAGTTGGGCTCGCTTGCCCCTATCATTGAGCTTGCGGGAAAATGAGCATTTTTGAATCCTGCCGGCGAAGCATAAAACCGGCATTCCTGCGGGCGTCCGGCCCGCACCTTTGAAGGGAAACACTTAATGGCGCGGAGCCCCGAAGAATCTCTCAGGGCAACCCTGGCCAGAGTGGCACCCGGGACTCCGCTCCGGGACGGGCTGGAGCGGATCCTCCGGGGACGGACCGGTGCGCTGATCGTCCTGGGCTCGGACCGGACCATCGACTCCATCTGCTCGGGTGGTTTCGATATCGGCATTGATTTCTCCCCCACCCGGCTCCGCGAGCTCGCCAAAATGGACGGTGCCATCATCTGCGACAAGGACGCCGGCAACATCCTCCGCGCCGCCGTCCAGCTGGTCCCCGATTCCAGCATCGAAACCCAGGAATCCGGCACCCGCCACCGCACCGCGGAACGCGTGGCTATCCAGACTGGCGTACCCGTTATCTCGGTCAGCCAGTCCATGCAGATCATCGCCCTGTATGTAAACGGCCTGCGCCACGTCCTGGAGGGATCCGAAAAAGTTCTGGCCCGCGCCAACCAGGCCCTCGCAACCCTGGAGCGCTACCGGTCCCGCCTGGACCAGGTGACCAGTTCGCTTTCCGCCCTGGAAATCGAAGCCATGGTGACGGTAAGGGATGTCGCTGTCACCCTCCAGCGGCAGGAAATGGTCCGCCGCATCTCTGAAGAAATCTCCCAGTACGTCCTGGAACTGGGCGAGGACGGCCGGCTCCTGTCGCTCCAGCTCGATGAGCTCACAGTTGGCCGCGGCCCCGGAAGCGATGTGATCATCCGTGATTACGCCAGCCCCACCGCCTCCGCCGAGGACATCGAAAAAGCAGTTAACGAACTGGTGAACCTTGGCCCCACAGAGCTGATTGATTTGGGCAAAATCTCCAGCATCGTGGGGTTTGCCGGCGGCGAAGCGAACCTGGATGCCGTGGTGCAGCCCCGGGGTTACCGCCTGCTCTCGGGCCTGAAAGCAGTTCCGAAGGCGGTTGCGGACCGGCTGGTGGACCACTTCGGCGGCCTCCAGTTCCTGATGGCAGCCACCATCGACGACCTCATGACCGTGGACGGCATCGGCGACCAGCGGGCCCGGACAGTGCGCGAAGGCCTCAGCCGGATGGCAGAAGCAAGCCTGCTGGACCGTTTCCTCTAGGTCCCAACTGGCGCCCTCGCCCAGCAATCCCGGACAGACAACCCTGCCAGCGCGTGCCCGCCGCAGAGCCCGTCAGTTCAGCTGGAACACAGCCTTCGGGCTGGCTTTGGAGCCGAGCTTCGCGGTGAAGATGTAGTACGCGCCGCCGCCTCCCGGCTTGGCCTCAACTGCCTGGCAGCCGTCAATAGAACGGTTGCGCGACCACGGGAAGTTGGCGGTTTCGCTTGCCCCCGGCGCAATGATTTTGACCAGGTCCTCGCTCTTCGCCTGACAATCCTTGGACGAGAAAATCCGGTCCGCTCCGCTGGTCACCAGGAATTCCATCTGCGAGGTTCCGATGTTGACCTCGCACGGAATGGTGCCGCCGTTGGTCACCTTGAGGGTCAGCATCGGGTTTTCCTCCGGGCCATACGCGGCCTTGTCCGTCGACGCCGAAACGGTCACCAGGTTCTGGTTGCAGGTGGGGGTAGGTGACGGCGTCGGGGTGGGCGCCGGAGCAGAGGACGACGGCGATGCCTGGCTGGATGGGTCAGCGGACGCGGTTGCCCCGGCGGCAGGATCGGTGGATGATGCCTGTTCGGAGCTGCCGCTGAAGGCGCCGGCAAGTGAGAAGCCGCCGACCACCAGTGCGATCACCAGCAGCAGCGCCGCACCAAGGAACAGCCGGCGCCGCCGGTACACGGCAGGGCTCGGCTTGCGGACCATGCTGGATCCGGATGCCGTTGTCCTGCCGCGTGATGTTGAATTGCCTTGCCCGCCCATCCTCCTAGGCTAGAGAACCGCCGCGGATCTGCCGTGCCACCACGCCGCCGTAAGGCCCATCGCTCTGGTCACATCCACCCAGTGGCCGGCCCACCTCCCTTTTCAGGCTCCCGGAAGGGATCCATTACAGTGTTGGGATCGATACTGAAGCCTTAACTCCCGCCGCGCCTGCCCGTTTTCCTTCGGGGCCGGAACTGCAGGCGCTGCACACCCGGATCAACACCTGGTTCGCCGGCATCGCCCGCGACCTGCCCTGGCGCGAGCCGGCCTGTTCGGCCTGGGCTGTGCTGGTCAGTGAGATCATGCTGCAGCAAACCCCCGTGGTCAGGGTGCTGCCCGTCTGGCACGAATGGCTGAAGCGCTGGCCCACCCCGGCTGGCCTTGCGGGGGAGCCCGCCGGAGAGGCAGTGCGTGCCTGGGGCAGGCTGGGTTATCCGCGCCGTGCGCTGCGGCTGCACGCGGCAGCAGTCGCAATTGTGCAGGACCATGGCGGCAAGGTTCCGGACAGCTACACCGAGTTGCTGACGTTGCCTGGAGTGGGCAGTTACACGGCAGCAGCTGTTGCGGCCTTCGCCTTCGGGCGGCGCGAAACCGTGGTGGATACCAACATCCGGCGGGTCCACGCCAGGCTGATCTCCGGCACGGCGCTTCCCGCCCCTGCCCTGACGGCCGCCGAGATGCGGCTGGCCGCCCGGCTTCTGCCGGCCGACGACGGCACATCAGCACGATGGAACGCTGCGGTGATGGAGCTGGGGGCGTTGGTCTGCACGGCCCGCGCGCCCAAGTGCGGCGACTGCCCCGTCCGCGACTCGTGTGCCTGGCGGGCTGCAGGTGAGCCACCGCCGTCGTACGTCCCCAAGGGACAGGCCTGGCATGGCACCGACCGCCAGGTGCGTGGAGCCGTGATGGCGGTACTGCGCGTAGCGGAGGCGCCGGTGCCTGCGGAGATGTTCCAGCGGGAGCCGGCGGACCTGGGGTTCGCACCGGAGGGGATCGCCGTGCCATTGGCCGCCCTGCACAGGCTCAACTCCGCCGCCGAGCAACTGGACCGGGCGCTGTCGGGACTGCTTGCCGACGGCCTTGCCGAGGTGAATGACGGCGGATACCGGCTTCCCGCCTAAGCGTGTCGGAGGAGGCCCGCGTGAACAAATACGTGGGATGGCATACTTCTTGGAGACTGGAACAGGGGGAAAACCGTGAGAACCATTCTGTACATTGTGTGGGCGCTGTTCGTTGTGGCCGCCGCCTTGGCCTGTGTCCATGCAGTGCGCAAAACGCGGCACCGGGAGCAGCAGATTGCGGGCAGGCCGCGGGCGCAGGCTACCGTCACCGGCAGCATCGCGGGGTGGACCAACGGCGGCGGCGGATCCAGCCGGAGCCGGCGCTTTTTCCCCATGTACCAATTCACGGACCCGCACGGAACACTGTCCGCGGGCGAATCCGATGTTTCCTCGGCCGGTAAGCCCGTCCCGGGTTCGCTGATCGAGGTAGCCTACAACCCGGGAAACCCCAACGAGTCGATGCAGGTTTCGTCAGGACCCCGGACAGCGATGGGGTGCCTTATCCCCTTCTTCGCCGTGTTCGCGCTTGCCTTGTTCTGGTTCATCGGCGTCTTCCCGCTGGGCTGATCCAGCCACAGCTGAGGGGCACCATAACGATGTTTGCATCACTTCAACATAGAGCGCAGGCAGGCAGCGCCCCCGGCCTTACGCTGAAGTATGGGCAAGGGCGGGCTGCTTTTGGCGTTGTTGACGACGGCGGGACTCGCCACTGCGTGCGGGCCCGGCCCCGGGGCGGTCCCCTGCCCTGCCATCGCCCAAGCCACGGCTGTTGCGGTTACCGTTGCAGCGGACTACGCACCGCAGGTGGAGAAGCTGCACGTCAAGGCCTGCCAGGACGGGCAGTGCAAGGAAGAAGATGTGGAGCTGCGCGCGGGCAGCGCGTCGATCGACCAGGGCTGCACCCCGGAGGGCGCCTGCTCCGCGACGGCTTCCCCTGACGGGACGAAGATCGCCACGCTGTTCCTGGAAAACCTGACGGAATCCTCCATGGCGGTGACGGCTTCCGCAACTGCGCCGGATGGATCAGTCCTGCCCGTGCGGACCCTGGATTTCCGCCCGCGGGGCAACTACCCCTTCGGCGAGCAGTGCGGCAGGTTCATTTCTGCGTCCGTGCTGCTGGACGCCCAGGGCCTGCGGGAAAGAACCTGATCCTGGAACAGCGCCGGTCCTAAAACAATCGCGGTCCTGTAACAAACGCGGGTCCTAGAACAACGCGGGCTGGCTGAAGTTCTCCCCCGCGGAAGCCCCGGAAACACCAGCTCCTGCGGCAGTTTCCGGCAACCACTCGAAGCCCAGGTCAGCGAGGAGTTCCTCAACGGACGTCTGCCCCTCCAGCACGGCGATATCCGGGGCGTTGTCTTCGAGGTCGAGCCGTTCCATGGCATCGAGCATATTCGCAGGAGCCTGCCGGGGCGGTGCGAACACACCGCCGGGGCATCATTCCGGTTGTCCAGGCGTCAGGAACGGGCGCCCTACGGCTCGCCGAAGCCGGCCTGCACCAGCCCGCCCACGTAGTTCACGGCGCGTTCGGCGTCCACGCCCCAGGCTTCAACGTGAAGCACCGATCCCTTCCCGGCTGCCAGGGTCATCAGCCCTGTCATGGACGTGGCGTCCACGCCGTTCACGTGGACTTCGGCATCCAGGGACGAGAGGCCGCCGGCTATCTTGGCAGCCGGCCGTGCGTGCATGCCGGCCTGGTTGATGAGCTCAAAGTCGCCGGTGAAGTCTGGCCCGGAACCGGTGACGGAACCTTCCTCCACCTCCTGCAGCCCAGGGGCACCGGGCTGCCTGGCAGGACCTCGCACTGCTTCCGCTGCCTGCTTGACCGCCTGCACGTCGCCGCCACCCTGCGCAGCCACCGCGGCGGCCACGAGTCCTTCCACCAGCGGTGCATCCGCCAGCACCACGTCGGCAGGATTGTCCACAAACTCCAGCGCTGATTCCGCTGTCATCACGGCCGAGCCCAGATCGGTGAGGATCACCGTGCCGCCGCCGTTGGGCACCTGGTCCAGTGCGGCCATGACCTTCTCCAGGCTGGTGCCGATCCTGCCGTCGGTGGTGCCGCCCGCCGGCAGGATGACGACGTCAGGCGCCATTTGCGCGGCAAGTTCCGCGGCGCCGTCGGCAATCTTTTCGCTATGGGAAACCACCACGATGCTGACGGTCACGCAGCCGCCTTTGCCGCAGCACGCAGGATGAGGGCGCTGGACGCCGCGCCGGGATCGCGGTGGCCGGCGCTCCGCTCGCCCAGGTAACTGGCCCGCCCTTTCCGTGCCACCAGCGGGTCGGTGGCCACTGCCCCCGCCTCCGCAGCCTCGGCCGCAGCAACCAGGACGGTCAACGGCTCATTGCTGCCATTTGCGGCCGCCTTGCCAGCCGCTTCAGCCGCGGGCGTCCAGGCGTCCACCATGGTCTTGTCCCCCAGCTCAGCTTTCCCGCGGGCCACAATGCCGTCCCGCGCCGCGGTGAGGGCACCAGCCCAGGCGGCAGGATCAATTTCGGGAGCATCACCCAGGGACGTGGCCGCCCGCAGGAATGCCGTCCCGTACAGCGGGCCCGCCGCACCGCCCACTTTGGACATCAGTGTCATGGCCGTGAGCTTCAACGCGGCCCCCGGGGTTTCCGGCGGCGACTCGGCGAGTTTGTTCAGGACGGCCTGGAATCCACGGTCCATGTTCTCGCCATGGTCCGAATCCCCGATGGCCCGGTCCAGCTCGATCAGCTCCACCCGGTGCTCCGCCATGGCCTGGGCACAGAGCGTGAGCCACTTGACCGTCCAGTTCACATCCAGGGCCACCGCTACACGCCCCAACGCAGTGCTGCCGTGTGCACCGGCGCGTCCCACAGTTCCGTGAGCTCGTCGTCGAGCCTCAGCACGGAGATGGAGCAGCCCTGCATTTCCAGTGCGGTGATGTAATTGCCCACCAGGGAACGCTCGACGGCGGCGCCCCTCTCAGCGAGCACCTGCGCGGCCCGCCGGTACACAATGTACAACTCGCTCAGTGGAGTGCCGCCCATGCCGTTGACGAACAGGAGCACCTTGTCTCCGGAGGTGATCCTCAGGTCGGACAGCACGGGCTCCAGCAGCCGGTCCGTGATGCCGTCCGCGTTCTCCATGGGGATGCGGTGCCTGCCGGGCTCACCGTGGATCCCGATGCCGATCTCGATTTCATCCTCGGCCAGGTCGAAGCTTGGCGAGCCCGCGTGGGGAACAGTGCAGGCCGACAATGCCACGCCCATGGTGCGGACGTTTCTGTTGACCCGTTCGCCGATGGCTGCAACGGCGTCCAGGTCGTCGCCCCGTTCGGCTGCGGCACCGGCAATCTTCTCCACCAACACCGTTCCGCCCACCCCGCGGCGCCCAGCCGTGTACAGCGAGTCCTCCACGGCTACGTCGTCGTTGACCAGGACGGTGCGGACGTTCACGCCCTCCGCCTCCGAGAGTTCCGCTGCGGTTTCGAAGTTCAGGACGTCACCGGTGTAGTTCTTTACGATGTGCACGACGCCGGCACCTGAGTTCACGGCGAGCGTCGCCGGAAGGATCTGGTCCGGCGTGGGCGAGGTGAACACCGCCCCCGGCACGGCGGCGTCGAGCATGCCGCGGCCCACGAACCCGGCATGGAGGGGTTCGTGGCCGCTGCCGCCGCCAGAGACGAGGCCTACTTTCCCACTGACCGGCGCATCTTTGCGCGTGATGAAAGTGGGGTCTGAACTGACGTTGACTAGGTCTGCATGTGCCTGGCCAAAACCCTGCACTGATTCTTCAACTACCGACTTTGGATCGTTGATGAGTTTCTTCATGGCGGTGCTCCTGGGTCTGCTTCCTGGAGGATGACATTCCCGACCCTACTACCGGCGGGTGGCGAGGCGATAGGGTCGGGATCTGCCCGGGTACAGAAAAGGGACAGCCCCCAATGACCGTCCCTTTCCCTGGGCCCCCAAACCCGGCCGAGCTTAGTTTATCCATCAACTCGAGTAAAAGGAACTGCAGGTCAGCGGGTTACGGCATCAGTTTTTCGCAAGCCCGGAATGGGGAGTTTAGTCAGAGGAACTTGATCATGCGGGTGTTGCCAAGGGTGTTCGGTTTCACCCGCGCGAGGTCGAGAAACTCGGCAACGCCTTCGTCATGGGAGCGGAGCAGCTCGGAGTAGACCACTGGGTCCACGGCGGACTGGTCTGCCATGACTTCGAAGCCGTGGCGCTTGAAGAAGTCCACCTCGAAGGTAAGGCAAAAGACGCGGGCCACACCCAGGGCGCGGGCTTCCTCAATCAGGCTCTCCACCAGCACATGGCCCACGCCCTGTCCGCGCCATTCCTCGGAAGCGGCCAGTGTCCTGACCTCGGCCAGGTCTTCCCACATGACGTGGAGCGCCCCGCAGCCGATGATGTCGCCGCCGTCGGACTCTGCGATGCGGAACTCCTGGAGGCTTTCGTAGTACGCCACAGTCTCCTTGGCCATCAAGATCCGCTGCTCCGCGAGCGGGGCTACAAGCTTCTTGATCGCGGACACGTCACTGGTGCGGGCAGGCCGGATATGGAAGGAGTCAGTCACAGGGCAATCCTAGTTCGAGTGCTGGCATGGTTCGCTGCTGGGGTTCGGCGGCTGGTGCTGCGCCAGCCTGATTTCTTCATAGAGCTGCTGAGGTGAAGTTTTGCTTGCCCTCGACTGTGAGAAGCGAGCCGGATGGCGAAGAGTTAGGAGTTCACATCCGGCAGCGTTTGCGGACGCGGGCCGGAACCAACCAGTGTTGCGGATGTTATCCACGTCACCCCAAAAGGTGCAGCCGCCCGACCCGGAGGAAAAATGGCCATAGGCTCCCCCACGCTGACCGATGAACCGTTGGCGCAAGATGAGAAGCAGGGCCTTCGACGGTCCATGGAGGCCCGTCACTTGGTGATGATTGCCATGGGAGGTGTCATAGGGTCCGGACTGTTCCTCAGTTCGGGTTACACCATTGCCCAGGCAGGGCCGCTGGGAGCAATCATCGCCTACCTCCTCGGCGCCGTGGTGGTTTACATGGTGATGGCCTGCCTGGGTGAACTGGCAGTTGCGTACCCGGTGTCAGGTGCTTTCCACATTTATGCAGCGAGGTCGATAGGTCCCGCCACCGGCTTTGCCACCGCCTGGCTTTACTGGCTCTGCTGGGCGGTTGCCCTGGGCTCGGAGTTCACCGCTGCCGGCCTTTTGATGCAGCGCTGGTTCCCGCAGGTGGACGTCTGGATCTGGTGCCTCGTTTTTGCTGCCGTGCTTTTCACGCTAAACGCCATCTCTTCCCGGGTCTTTGGTGAATCGGAGTTCTGGTTCGCGCTCATAAAGGTTGCCGCCGTCATCGGGCTGATTGTCCTGGGCGGCGCAGCCCTGCTCGGCTTTCATCCGCTGGCCGAAAACGGCTATCCGTTCCTGGGTGAAAACCTCAATACGCCGCAGGGCCTGTTTCCCAACGGAATTACCGGAGTGCTGATCACCACCCTTGCTGTCTTCTATGCATTCTCGGGGTCTGAACTCATTGGCGTGGCGGCAGGAGAAACTGCCAACCCCGCAGCCAATATTCCTAAGGCGATGCGGACCACCGTTATCCGCCTGATGATTTTCTTTGTTGGCGCCATCGCCGTTATCGCCGGTACGGTGCCCTACGAGGAAACGTCGCTCGAACAAAGCCCCTTTGTCACCGTCTTCTCGCAGCTGGGCATTCCCTACGCCGCCGACATCATGAATTTCGTTATCATCACCGCACTTTTGTCTGCCGGAAACTGCGGCCTGTTTTCCTGCGCCCGGATGCTTTTCTCCCTTGCGGATGAAGGCCACGCCCCAAAAGCCCTGCAAAAACTCACAAGGCGCGGCATCCCACTGCTTGCCCTCTGCGTCAGCATGCTGGGCGGCCTGGCTTCGCTGATCAGCAGTGTGGTGGCACCAACAACCGTTTACCTGGTCCTCGTATCCGTTGCCGGATTTGCCACGGTGGGCGTCTGGATGTCCATCACCGCGGCGCACTTCTTCCACCGCCGGAACTTCCTGCGCTCGGGCGGCGACACCGCGTCGCTCCCGTACAGTGCCCCGCTGTTCCCGATCTTGCCCATTGCCGCGTTCGTGCTGTGCGCCATTTCCCTGATCGGCATAGCCTTCGACCCCACCCAGGCAACAGCCCTCTACTTCGGAGTCCCCTTCGTGGCAGCCTGCTACGCCTACTTCCACTTCAAACACGGCCGAGGGAAGAAGGTCCTGACCAACGAGAAGGAAACAGAAGCCCAAAAGGTCGACGCACCCTAGCCCCAAAGAAAGTAGGGCCGCTGCCAAGAAAGCAAGGCCGGGCTGCTTAGCGTCCGAAGGCAGCGACCACGGCAATGCAATAGGTGGAAAGGCCGTGCTTGGTTTGTGCGGTCAGGCGACTCCCGGCAAGAGGCAAAGGCTGGGACCCTAGCCTTCGCCTCAAGGCGACGGCCGGCAAGAGGCGCGAAGGGTTGGGACATCGAGCCTGCGTGCGAGACGACCCGAGGCACGAGGTGAAGGAGGCTGGGACATTTATGTAGCGTGCGTCAAAGCGAGGAACGAGCAGCACGCGGGAAATGTCCCAGCCTCCAAGCCGGAGGCCACAGAGCCCAGCTAGGAGCCGGTGCCAACAAGGAAAATTAGAGTCCCAGCTCGGCAGGCACGGGCAGATCCTGGTCCAGGACGTTCCGGGCCAGGAAGTGCTCTACGACCCCGTACCAAACCTTCGCGTGCTGTGGCTGAAGGACCCAGTGGTTCTCGTCCGGGAAGTACAGGAACCGGTGCGGGGTCCGGCCTTCCTGGTCCGCGGCAAGCTGCGACTTGGACAGCAGCTCGTACCAAAGCCGAAGCCCCTCCCCGATCGGGACGCGGTAGTCCTTGTCACCGTGGATCACCAGCATGGGGGTGTTGATTTTCTCGACGTGAAGATGCGGCGAGTTCTCCCGTGCCATCTCTTCGGTCATTTCCTTGAGCCAGTATTGGGAGGCATCGGTGGTGGGACCGAACTGGTCCAGCGCCCAAAGGCTGGCGTGGGTCACGACAGCCTTGAACCTGTCCGTCTGGCCTGCAACCCAGTTGGCCATGTAGCCGCCGAAGGAGCCACCCATGGCGGCAGTGCGCTCCGCGTCAATATCAGGCCGCGCGATGGCAGCATCAGTGGCCGCCATAAGATCCGTGAACGGCGTTTTGCCCCAGGCACCCCAGCCCCGCTGGATGAAGTTCTGGCCATAACCCGTGGAGAGCGCTGGATCCGGCAGGAGCACCGCGTACCCCTTGGCAGTGAGGAGCCAGGGGTTCCAGCGCCAGGCCCAGGCATTCCAGGATCCCAGCGGCCCGCCGTGGATCCACAGCAGCATCGGAGCCGGTGACTCAACGGACGCGCCCTCGGGCAGCGCCAGGTAGGCCGCCACCCGCGAACCATCAGCCGCGCTGGCCGCGATCCGTTCAAGCCTCCCGGAGCGGGAAGGCCGTTCGGCAGGCGACGGCAAACGGGTCGTTTCCCCGGTCTGAAGGTCGATGCGGACCGCCTCGGGCGGAAACTCATAGGAACTGCGCAGGGCATAGGCGTGGCGCCCCTCAGGAGAAATCACGACGTCGGTGTATGCCGCGGCGTCCTGCGTTAGCCGCGTCACGCCCACCTCAGCGGCGGCCGCCGGAACGCTGACCCGGAAAACGGGCGACGCGCCGTCGTCGTCCGCGGTGACCAGGAGGCCGGAGCCGTCGGGCAGCCAGGCTGCGGGCTTGGCCCAGCGGTCCCAGTCGTGTGCGAGGGGTCCCAGCCTGCCAGTCCCGGGCTCGACCCCTTCGGATACGGCCGCTACGGATACATCCATTAGGTGCAGCTTGATCTGGGGAGCCTGGTGCGGGGTGCTGTCGCTCTCGCTGACCACCGCCAGGGTGTTTCCGTCCGGGCTGACGGGGCCCGGGAAGTAGCTCATGCCCTCTTGGTCCAGGAGCACGCGCGTGGTCCCGGAAGCCACGTCAACAGCCACCAGGATGGAGCGGCTGTCCGCCTTGGCCAGCGGCTTGGTGTAGCTCGCGTAAATGGTGCGGCCATCGGGACTGACTGCGGTTTCCGCTTCGCGCAGCCGGGGCCCTGCATCCGGCGTAAGGTTCCGCAGCACCAACGGGGCGGCGGCGTCCACGGTGGCGGGCTTCCCGGGCTCCTCACCGTTTCCAGGCTCGACGGCGAAAATCCGCGGCTGGCCGGGCCCGAGGTCGGCGTCCCAGTACCGCACCGGGTATTCGCTGTGCAGGATGGCCGAGACTTTGTTGTCCTTGCGCGACTTGCGGCGTTCGGCGTCGTCATCCTCATCCGCCGAGCCGGCCAGGATCTCCGCCACGGCGAAGGTGGCGTCAGCGTTCCTGGCGGTCAGCACCGAGCCCACACCGCCCGGCCGGTTGAGCACCACCCGGGCCTCACCGCCGTCGGCCGGCAGCAGCCACAGCGCGTTGACGGGATCACCCTCCGGGGTTTCAGGATCGGGCCGCGCCGAGGTGAAGTAGACGTCGCCGTTGGCCGCAAACGCCGCCCCGGCCTCACCCTTGGCGCTGCGGGTAATCCGGCGCGCCTGCTTCTGCCCGGCAGGATCCAGTTCCCACAGCGCCGTGCCGAATTCGGTTCCCTTGCCGTTGAGGGTAGCCACGGTAGTGACCAGCCTGGTGCCGTCCGGGCTCAAAGCAAGCCCACTCACCCGTGGGATGGAGAGGTAATGGTCAAGGTCATGAAAAGGAGTCAAAGGTCGCTCATCCGGGATCACCGGTTCCAAGTTAGCCATGCCCCGATTCAACCCCGACTGTGCCCCATATCACAAACCGGAAGGCGACCGACACCTGGGTGCGTTTCCGTGGCTGGTACGCTCCGGCCCCGGCCTTGTCTTGAGTGCGTTGCCATGGCTGCGTCCGTTGCCGGCCATCAGAGATTTCCCGGCGCCTGCTCCTTCTTCGCTTTGACGGCGCCTACATAAATCCCTGATACCCGGCACCTCGTGCGGAAGGAGTACCGGATGGGTCCAGGGCAGGGCCGCGCAAGTCCGAACCTGTCGCGGCACTTCCTGTGCATGAGGCCGCTAGCGAGGGTGCTGGGGTCATTTGTGTAGCTTGCGTCAAAGCGACGAAGGAGCAGCAAGCGGCAAATGGCTCCGGCGCCGGAGCGGACCCAGCCGCGGGGCCTTAACGAGCGAAAGCCCCGCCGCTCATTGCAGAGTGGCGGGGCTTTGGCTGTGGTACTTAGACGCTCGGGGCGATTTCCGGGATGCGCGGCTTGGCGTTGCCGGCAAACGTGAACTTGGCGTCGTCGCCGTCGCCTTCCACGTCCACTACGACGATGTCGCCGGCGTGGATCTCGCCGAACAGGATCTTCTCGGAGAGCTGATCCTCGATCTCGCGCTGGATGGTGCGGCGCAGCGGCCGGGCACCCATAGCGGGATCGTAGCCGCGGGTAGCGAGGAGCACCTTGGCCTTGGGCGTGAGCTCGATGCCCATGTCCTTGTCCTTGAGGCGCTTCTCCAGGCGTCCAACGAACATGTCCACGATCTCGATGATCTCGTCCTGGGTGAGCTGCGGGAACACCACAACGTCATCCACACGGTTCAGGAACTCGGGGCGGAAGTGCTGCTTGAGCTCCTCCGTCACGCGGGCACGCATGCGGTTGTAGCCGGTCTGCGTGTCGGTGCCGGACTGGAAGCCGGTGGCAACACTCTTGGAGATGTCCCGGGTGCCCAGGTTGGTGGTCATGATGATCACGGTGTTCTTGAAGTCCACCACGCGGCCCTGGGAGTCGGTCAGGCGGCCGTCTTCCAAGATCTGCAGCAGTGAGTTGAAGAGGTCCGCGTGGGCCTTTTCCACTTCGTCGAACAGCACCACGGAGAACGGACGGCGGCGCACCTTCTCGGTCAGCTGGCCGCCTTCCTCGTAGCCCACGTAGCCCGGAGGGGCACCGAAGAGCCGCGAGACGGTGTGCTTCTCGGAGTACTCGGACATGTCCAGCGTGATGAGGGCGTCCTCTTCACCGAACAGGAACTCCGCGAGTGCCTTTGCCAGCTCGGTCTTGCCGACGCCGGTGGGGCCGGCGAAGATGAACGAGCCGCCGGGACGCTTGGGGTCCTTGAGCCCTGCACGGGTCCGGCGGATTGCCTGGGACAGCGCCTTGATGGCCTCGTCCTGGCCCACCACACGCTTGTGCAGTTCGTCTTCCATCTTCAGCAGGCGCGAGGACTCTTCCTCCGTCAGCTTGAAGACGGGGATGCCGGTGGAGTTGGCCAGCACCTCGGCGATGAGATCCTCATCCACCTCGGAGATGTCGTCCATGCCGCCGGACTTCCAGTGGCGCTCCTTCTCCGAGCGCTCGGTGATCATCTTCTGCTCTTTGTCGCGGAGCGAAGCTGCACCTTCGAAGTCCTGCGCGTCAATCGCGGACTCCTTTTCCATCTTCAGCTTGGCGATGCGCTCGTCCATGGCCTTGAGCTCGGGCGGAGCGGTCATGCGGCGGATACGGAGCCGGGCGCCCGCCTCGTCAATCAGGTCGATCGCCTTGTCCGGCAGGAAGCGGTCCGAGATGTAGCGCTCGGCGAGGCTGGCAGCGGAGGCAAGGGCGCCGTCGGTGATGGTGACGCGGTGGTGTGCTTCGTAGCGGTCACGCAGGCCCTTGAGGATCTCGATGGCGTGCGCCACGGAGGGTTCCTTGACCTGGATCGGCTGGAAGCGGCGCTCCAGGGCGGCGTCCTTTTCGATGTGCTTGCGGTACTCGTCCAGCGTGGTGGCACCGATGGTCTGCAGTTCACCGCGGGCCAGCATGGGCTTCAGGATGGACGCAGCATCGATGGCACCTTCGGCGGCACCGGCACCAACAAGAGTGTGGATTTCGTCGATGAAGAGGATGATGTCGCCGCGGGTGCGGATTTCCTTGAGGACCTTCTTCAGGCGCTCTTCGAAGTCACCGCGGTAGCGGGAGCCGGCCACCAGGGACCCGAGGTCCAGGGTGTAGAGCTGCTTGTCGCGGATGGTCTCCGGGACGTCGCCGCGGACAATCGCCTGGGCAAGGCCTTCGACGACGGCCGTCTTGCCGACGCCGGGCTCACCGATCAGCACCGGGTTGTTCTTGGTGCGGCGGGAGAGGACCTGCATAACGCGTTCCATCTCCTGCTCGCGGCCGATGACCGGATCCAGCTTGTTTTCGCGGGCAGCCTGGGTCAGGTTGCGGCCAAACTGGTCCAGCACCACGGAACCGGCCGGAGCACCTTCGGGCTGGCCCGAGCCGACGCCTGCGCCGGTGGTTTCCTTGCCCTGGTAGCCGGACAGGAGCTGGATGACCTGCTGGCGGACCCGGTTGAGGTCGGCGCCGAGCTTGACCAGCACCTGGGCAGCAACACCCTCACCCTCGCGGATGAGGCCCAGCAGGATGTGCTCCGTGCCGATGTAGTTGTGGCCCAGCTGGAGGGCTTCGCGCAGCGAGAGCTCCAGCACCTTCTTGGCACGGGGGGTGAAGGGGATGTGGCCGGACGGCGCCTGCTGGCCCTGCCCGATGATCTCCTGCACCTGCTCGCGAACGCCGTCGAGCGAAATGCTCAAGGACTCAAGAGCTTTGGCGGCAACGCCCTCACCCTCATGGATCAGACCCAAGAGGATGTGTTCGGTACCGATGTAATTGTGGTTCAGCATGCGTGCCTCTTCTTGGGCAAGCACAACTACGCGACGGGCACGGTCCGTAAATCGCTCAAACATTTCGCCACACTCCTAGCTACGACGTACTTTGATGCTACGTGGCCGGCCGGAACTTGTGGAGCGTGTTCGCCACGGGGGAAACCCGGCCCGGCCGGAAATAGTGACAACGGCCGCAAAGCACCGCTGCCGGGACGTCCTGTCGGCTTGGAAAGGGACCATGGACAGCCTCGTCCGGCAACATCCCGCCGTTCCTTTTCCACCTCTCTGAACAGCTCGCTGCGGCGGGCCTCCTGCGGCGCGTTCCGGCCCGGGGCTCAGGCGTCCCTGCAGCGGCCAAGGACTAATTGCGGTGGTCCGCCGCAATTCCGGTTGCAGCGCGGAGGACCAGGCGAGCGGGGAGCAGGGCACAAAAAAGCCCTGCCTCCCGAAGCGGGAAGCAGGGCTTATTACCGGGTTCTTGCCGGAACTAGGAATTTGCCTTTTGGTAGGCTTCCTGGATTTCGGCCTGAATTCGGCCACGGCTGTTAACCGTATAGCCGTTTTCACGCGCCCATTGGCGAATCTGGGCCGAATCGTGGCTGCGGCCGCCGCCCGACGGTTTGGTTCGGGCAGTCCGGCCGCTGCCGCCGGAAGCCTTCCGCGCTGCGCCGATAAACCGTTCCAATGAGGAACGGAGTTCAGCGGCATTGGCCGCCGAAAGATCAATCTCATAACTGGCCCCGTCGAGGCCGAACTTAACATTCTCGTCTGCGGATCCCCCATCCAGATCATCAACGAGGATGATGTTTACTTTCTGTGCCATTTAAAGTCTTCCTCTTGGAAAGGGTTCGATTTTCAGAAAAGCAGGATGTTTCCTAAAAAGTATGACTCTTTTTATGGCAACGCGTCAAAGCGCCAAATGGTTCCTGGGGATAAAGGCAGAAAGTCCGGGGTTTATCAATTCGATTCCGGTTGCGGCCGCTCCGCCGGTGACGCGGCCCGCGCCTCGGCTTCTTCCTGTGCCCGCGCCTCTGCCTGGCGTTCTGACTTGTCCGCATTAAAGATTGCCTTCATGGCGAACCAGAAGAGCAAACCCACCACCAGCGAGGGAAGGAGGACGGCTACGTATTCCATGGTCAGTGCCCCTCAGGCTTGAGCAGCGGGAAGAGGATTGTTTCGCGGATGCCCGCGCCGGTGAACAGCATTACCAGCCGGTCGATCCCGAGGCCAATGCCACCCATGGGAGGGGCACCGTATTCAAGGGCGCGCAGGAAGTCCTCGTCCAGCTGCATCGCTTCATCATCGCCCGCTGCGGCGTGGCGGGACTGCTCGGTGAGCCGCTCGCGCTGAATAACGGGGTCGATCAGTTCGGAGAATGCGGTGCCGCGCTCCATGCCGCCGATAATGAGGTCCCAGGCCTCGATCAGCCTGCCGTCCTCGCGGTGCGGGCGGGCCAGCGGCTGGGCGGAGGGCGGGTAGTCATAGACGAAAGTGGGGTTCAGCAGCGTGGGCTCGACAATTTCGCCGAAGAGCTCCACCACCAGCTTCTCGGCGTCCCACTTGGGGTCAACCTTGACTTCGTGCTTGTCCGCAATTCCGCGCAGCACCTCCACCGAGGTGTCCGGCGTGATCTCCTGCCCAACGGCGTCGGACAGTCCGGGGTATACGGACACCCAGGCCCAGTCGCCGTCGAGGTTGATCTCCCCTGCTTCGGTCTGCAGGACGCGGCCGGCGCCCACGGCATCGGCGGCGTCGAGAATGATCTCCTTGATGCGCTCGGCCATTACAAACTGGTCCGCCCACGCTTCGTAGCTCTCGAGCGTGGTGAACTCCGGGCTGTGGGTGGAGTCCACGCCTTCATTGCGGAACACCCGGCCCATGTCGTAGACGCGGTCAATGCCGCCCACCACGGCACGCTTGAGGTAAAGCTCCGTAGCGATGCGCAGGGTCATCTTCTGGTCGAAGGCGTTCATGTGGGTCTCGAACGGCCGCGCCAGCGCGCCGCCGTGGACCAGCTGCAGGATGGGGGTCTCCACCTCAACGTAGTTGTGCCGGAAGAGCGTCTCGCGGATGGAGCGTGTGATGGCCGCGCGGGTGTAGACCATTTCGCGGGCTTCGTCGCGGACCATCAGGTCCACGTAGCGCTGGCGGACGCGGGTCTCCTCATTCAGTTCCGCATGCAGCACCGGCAGCGGGCGGAGGGCCTTGGAGGCCATGGACCAGGAGTCGGCCATGATGGACAATTCGCCGCGGCGGGAGGAAATGACTTCGCCCCGGATGAACACGTGGTCGCCAAGGTCAACCAGGGCTTTCCAGTCGGCGAGGGCTTCCTCGCCGATGTTGGCAAGGCTGAGCATGGCCTGCAGGCGGGTGCCCTTGCCGTCCGTGCCGCCCTCCTGGAGCGTGGCGAAGCACAGCTTTCCGGTGTTGCGGACGAACACAACGCGGCCAGTGACGCCCACGACGTCGCCCGTGGTGTCGTCCGCCTGGAGGTGGGCGTACTTTTCGCGGATCTCCGCGAGGGAGTGCGTGCGCTCCACACCCACCGGGTACGCCTCAATGCCGCGCTCGATCAGTTTGGCGCGCTTCTCCATGCGGATCCGCATCTGTTCGCTGGCATCCAGCGGCTCCGGGGCGTTCTTGGGCGAGGGGGTGTTTTGGGAAGTCACAATCATCAAGTTTACCGGGCATCGGGCCGCACTGGCTGCGCAGCCTCCCAGCTTGCCCTGCCTAGGATGGGGTGGTGAAAGAACAGGTACTTTCAACGCACGACGGCGGCCGGCTGGCTTTGTACAGCTACGGTACCCGGAATGCGCCGGGAGAACGCCGGGTGGTGCTGATCGGCGGAGCGTTCCTCACCGCCCTGATCTACCGGCCGTTTTCGACTGCGCTGGCAAAGGGACTGGGTGAGGGCTGGGCCGTGGACGTTTACGACCGGCGCGGCCGCGGCAGCTCCTCCAAACAACCGGCAGATTACTCGATGGCCACCGAGATCGAAGACGTCCGCACCGTCCTGGACGCCACCGGGGCGAGAAACATCCTGGGCCACAGCCTGGGCGGATCGATGGCACTCAATGCCGTGCAGGAGTTCACCGGAACCCCCTACGTCCCGGGCAAGCTCGCAGTGTACGACGCCGCCGTGAACATCGACGGCAGCATCGACACTGGATGGCTGGACGGCTTTGAGGACGCCGTGAACAAGGGCAAGGTGGGGCACGCCCTGGCCCACATGAAGAAGGCCACAAAACCGGGATCCGCCATGGCAAAGATTCCGGAGCCGGTCCTCGCCGGGCTGATGGCCGTGCTGTCCCGCACCAAGGTGAACAGGATGTTCCAGGAGGTGATGCCCAGCGGTGTGGGCGAACTCCGGGCCGCCTACAACGAGGCGGACCATGCCAGGGACTTCAGCGTTCTCCCTGCCAACACGCACTTCATGGCGGGCGGCAAGAGTCCCAGCTATTACAAGGCAACGGCTGAGCGGCTGCACGCCGCAGTCCCCGGCAGCACCTATGAGCTCTCCCCCAAATGCTTCCACGGTTCCATCCCGGCGGCCGTAGGCGAACTGGTCACCGACATCTCCGACTACTTCAAGGGCTAGTTTCCCCGGTTGAACCCGGCCAAGGCAGCATTCCCCAGGTTCTGCCACAGGCTCTTCGGCTGACCCAGGTAGTCCTTGGCTGCCAGCCAATCGCCGTAGCGGGTGATGTCCTCCCCCTCCGCAGCAGCCACGGCATCGCAGGCGAACCCCACCGCCCTGGAACCGTCGGCAAGTTCGATGGAGCCGAGCAGCATGGGCTCGGGGAGGGCAGCCAGGAACCGCCCCAGCCCTGCCTCGGACACAAGCCACCGTTCACCCGCCAGCTCCGCGCCGTCGTCGTCCGAACGGTAGACCCCCGGCTTGGGCGGCACGGTGTCGAGGGAGACCATGCGGTAGCGGGCCGCGGTCCGGACGGGGCCCTCCCAGGCCGCACCCAGTTCCTCGAGCTGCGGAGCCAGCGGCTGCCCTTTGCGGTGGGCGCCCACCACCACCAGCGGTACAGCGGTTGCGCCTGCTGCCAGGGGCCACGGAGCGGACGACGACGGCCCGGCAGCGGCAAGCGCGGCCAGCCGTGCCGCCCCCTCGGCGAAAAGCGCCGGCGCGTCCGGGGTTGCCTCCAGGAGGCGGGCGATGTCAGCGGCGACGGCGTCTTCGAAAGTGCGGGCCACCACTGTCAGCCCGAACTGGGCACCATCCACTTCGCCGGCCGGCACCGCCACAGCGCACAGGTCGAACAGGTTGCAGAAGTTCGTGTAGGTGCCCATCAGGGAGTTCACGCCCACCGGATCCGCGGCCACTTCGGCAAGGGTGGGGTGGAACGGGGCCGTGGGGATCAGCAGGGCGTCGAAGCCCTCCAGTTCGGCCATCGCCTGCTCCTTGAGCGCCTCGAGCCGGGCCGTATCGGCGACGTACCGGTGGGCGGGCACTATGCCCGCCGCCCGGATGATGCGCGCCACCGTGGGGTCGATGCCCGCCTGGCTGTCCACGCCGCCGTCGTACCTCTCCAGGAAATCCCCGACGGCGGCGTAACGCTCCGCCACCAGAGCGCCGTCGTACAGCAGCCGGGCAGCATCGAGGAAGGCATCGAATTCGATGGCCTGGAGGTCCACGCCCAATGCCTTGAGCCGGTCAACGTTGCGGTGGAATTCGGCGGCCCACGCCTCCGGAAGTGCCGGCAGGGCTGCCGGGTAGGCCACCCGCGGCTTTTCCGGCGCTGCCAGCCGGATGTCCGCGGGCCATTCCCGCGCTCCTCCCGCCATCACGCCCATGGCCAGCTCGGCGGTGGAGAGGTGGCGGGCGAAAATCGTGACGGCGTCCCAGGACCGGCAGGCCGGGACCACGCCGGCTGTGGACACAACATCCAGCGTCGGTTTGATCCCCACGATGCCCTGCAGCCCGGCCGGGACGCGGCCTGAACCAGCCGTGTCCGTCCCGATGGCGATGTCCACGAGGCCAAGGGCAACGGCAACCGCAGATCCGGAGCTGGAGCCGCCGGAGATGAAGTCCGGGCGGCGGGCATCACGGACCGCGCCGTGCGGGCTGCGCGTGCCCACCAGCCCGGTGGCGAACTGGTCCAGGTTGGTGGCACCCAGGACCAGGGCTCCGGCGGTCCGGAGCCGGGCCACCGCTTCTGCATCCTTTTCCGGCAGGTAGGCGAAGCCGGGGCACGCCGCCGTCGTCGGTATTCCTGCCACGTCAACGTTGTTTTTGACGGCGAGCAGGAGTCCGGCGAGCGGCTTGCCGGCGCCGGCAGCCACTGCCGTATCGATGGCGGCGGCTTCGGCCAGCAATTCATCCTCCCCGCGAAGGGTGATCCAGATTTCCGGGCGGTCGATGGTTTCCAGGGCGGCGAGGGCCGCGTGAACGCGCTTTGTGGCAGCCCCGGTAATTACGTTGTTCATACTGCTGCCTCTTCCAGTTCCGGGGCATCCACTTCCGCGGGCTCCAGATCATTGCTGCCAAGGACTACCACTGCCTCGCCGGCAACCACCTGGGAGCCGGCAACCGGCAGGACCCGCAGCACCACGCCGTCACAGGGCGCTTCCAGGACAGTTTCCATCTTCATTGCTTCCAGGGACACCAGCGGCTGGCCCTTGACCACCCGGTCGCCTTCCGCCACATCGACCTTCCAGACGCTCGCCGCGAAGGGCGCGGCCACGAGCGACCCACCCTCCGGAACGTCCACCTCGTCCACCACCGGTGACACGACGGCGGCCAGCGCGTCGGCACGGTCAAACTCGCCGGCGTCGGCCCATGCCTGCCGTTCAACGGCGAACGCTGCGCCCTGCTTTTCCCGGAACGCCGCGATGGACTCGCGGTTTTCCTCAAGGAACACTTCGTGCTCGGCCAGCGAGAAGGTGCCGTCCTCGATGTCCACCCCGCGGCCCCTTCCGGCCGCCATGTCGGCCCGCAGGTCCAGGAGTTCCTCGGGGCTGACGGGATACCAGGAGATCCGGTCGAAGAAGCGGAGCAGCCAGGGCGAGCCGGGCTCGAACGGCGCCGAGTCGGCGTAGCGCGACCACACCTGGGTTGTGCGGCCGACGAACTGGTAGCCGCCGGGTCCTTCCATGCCGTAGATGCACATATAGGCTCCGCCGATGCCTACCGCGTTCTCCGGCGTCCAGGTACGGGCCGGATTGTACTTGGTGGTGACCAGGCGGTGGCGGGGGTCCAGCGGGGTTGCCACCGGGGCGCCAAGGTAAACGTCGCCCAGGCCCAGGACCAGGTATTCGGCGTCAAAGACAGTGTCGAACACGTCGTTCACGGAGTCCAGGCCGTTGATCCGGCGGATGAATTCGATGTTCCAGGGGCACCACGGGGCGTCGTCGCGGACACCGGCCATGTAGCGTTCGATCGCTTCACGGGTGGCGGGATCGTCCCAGGACAGCGGCAGCCGGACGGTGCGGCTGGGAACCACCAGCTCAGAGCTCGCCGGCAGTGCAGCTTCGATTTCCTGGACGAGGCCCAGCAGGCGCTTGGTGGTCAACACCGACGGGTCCACCTTGATCTGCAGCGAGCGGATCCCCGGGGTGAGGTCAACGACCCCGGGCACGCGGAGCTGTTCGATGTGCTGGTGCAGGGCGTGCACCCGGGCGCGGAGCCCGAGGTCCAGCACCATCTCGCCGTATTCCACCAGCAGGTTGTCGTCACCGGAGCGGCGGTAGGTGACTGCCGGCCGCCCGGGACCTTCCGGCACCCGGCCCAGCACGCCGTCGTCGCCATCGCCCCGGGCCGTACCGAGGCCGGACGCGGAGGTCACAGCGGAGGTCACGGCTGAGATGCCACCGGACCACGCGGCGTCGCCGGGCAGGACAAGCTGCCGGCCGGGGCCAAGGTCCTTCGCCGACGGCGCCTGGCTGACCCGGATGGGAACGAACCGGACCTTGTCCCCCGGCCGGAGCTGGCCGAGCTTCCAGCGGTCGGCAGTCACCACGGTGACCGGGCAGACAAACCCGCCCAGGCTGGGGCCGTCTGGTCCAAGCAGGATGGGAGTATCACCGGTAAAGTCCAGCGCTCCCACGGAGTAGGCAGTGTCGTGGATGTTGGATGGGTGCAGGCCGGCCTCGCCACCGTCCGTCCGGGCCCAGCGCGGCTTGGGGCCAATCAGCCGGACACCGGTGCGGGCGGAGTTGAAGTGGACTTCGTACTCCGTGGCGTACAGCTCTTCGATGTCTTCGCGCTGGAAGAACTCCGGGGCGCCGTGCGGGCCTTCCGCCACGGAAAGTTCCCAGGCCGAGGTCAGGGCCGGGCGGCTGTCCAGCGGGACCGCTGCGCTCAACGCCTTGCCGGCAGCCCGGGTGGCCGGGGCCACTGCCCGCAGCACGTCACCGGCACGCAGGACCCGCCCGGCATGGCCGCCGAACTGGCCCAGGGCGAAGGTGGAGGCGCTGCCCAGGTACTGCGGTATGTCCAGGCCGCCCTCGAAGAGGATGTAGCCGCGGAGGCCCTTGCTGCCGGCCGTGCCGACGTCGAGCGTTCCTCCCGCGGGGAGCGTGACGGGAGCCCAGGTGGGCACCTCCGTCCCGTCAACCGTCACCGTGACTTCCGCGCCGGTGACGCAGACGGTGGTGGTGTGGGTGAAGGTCAGGCTGGGGCCGGTCATGGTGAATTCCAGGCCGGGAGCACCTTCCGGGTTGCCGAGGGCAGTGTTGCCGAGGCGGAAGGAAAGATCGTCCATGGGCCCACTCGGGGGTACACCGATCTGCCACAGTCCTGTGCGGCCGGGCCAGTCCTGGACGCTGGTCTGCAGGCCGGGGCGCCCCACGGTGATGCGCGGCTCCGGGTCGCCCACGTTGTCCAGCGTGCTGGTGGAGTGCTGGACGCTGCGGACCACGCCGAGGCCGGTGGCGGCGCGGAGCATCCCAAGGTTGGTTTCGATCCCGTCGATCCGGGTGCCGGCGAGCGCGGCGGCCAGCCGGTCGAGGGCTTCGGTGCGGTTCGCGCCGGAGGTGATGATCTTGCCCAGGAGGGGATCGTAGTTGGTGGAGACTTCGGTTCCGGTTTCGGCCCAGGCGTCCACGCGGACATCTTCGGTGGACGGGTAAACGGCGTTGGTCACGGTGCCGGCGCTGGGCTGGAAGCCGCGGGCGGGGTCCTCGGCGTAGACGCGGGCTTCCACGGCGTGCCCCGAGACTGGCAGGCTGTCCGGCACTCCGTCGAGGACTGATGCAGCTTCGCTTCCGCCCTGGGCCAGGCGCAGCATCCACTCCACCAGGTCCACGCCGGTGACGGCTTCGGTGACGGGGTGCTCCACCTGGAGCCGGGCGTTGACCTCCAGGAAGGAAGCCTCGCGGCGGGTGGAGTCGTAGACGAATTCGACGGTGCCGGCGGAGCGGTAGTTGAGGGAGGCGCAGAGGGCGCGGGAGCTGCGGTGGAGTTCTTCGCGCAGTTCGTCCGGCAGGTCCGGGGCGGGTGCCTCTTCGAGGACTTTCTGGTGGCGGCGCTGCAGCGAGCAGTCCCGGTCGCCGAGGCTGACCACCCGGCCTTCGCCGTCGCCGAAGATCTGGACCTCAACGTGGCGGGCGTTCTCGACGTACCGTTCGGCGAAGACACCGGCGGTGCCGAAGCTGGCTCCGGCCAGGCGGGCCACGCGGGGAAAGCTGTCCACGAGTTCGGCCTCGCTGCGGCATACCGTCATGCCAATACCGCCGCCACCGCCGGTGGCCTTGAGCATCAGCGGGAACCCGATCGCGGTGCTGGCCGCAACGGCGTCGTCCACGTCCTCAAGCAGCCCGGAACCGGCGATCATCGGCACGCCGGCTGCCCGGGCGGCGTCGCGCGCTGTGTGCTTGGTGCCGAAGATGCGCAGCTGCTCGGCGGTGGGTCCCACAAAGACGAGCCCGGCCGCTTCCACGGCCTCGGCAAAGGCGGCGTCCTCGGACAGGAAGCCGTAGCCGGGGTGGATGGCGCCGGATCCGGTGGACTTGGCAGCCTCGAGCAGCGCATCCACGCGAAGGTAGGACTCCTTGGCCGGCGCGGGTCCCAGGAGCACCGCTTCATCTGCCAGCCGGACGTGCTTGGCGCCCCTGTCCGCTTCCGAGAACACGGCAACCGTGCGGAGTCCCAGCTTCCGGGCGGATTCGATGATGCGGCAGGCGATCTCGCCGCGGTTGGCGATCAGGAGGGTGTCGAAGGTGTTCAGGTTCTTGTTGTTCACAGTGCAGCCTCCGGCCGGGTGACGATCATGCGGACGGGGGTGGGGTTGAAGCCGTTGCAGGGGTTGTTGATCTGGGGGCAGTTGGAGACCAGCACCAGGGTGTCCACCTCGGCCCGCAGGGCCACCCGCTTGCCGGGAGCGGACAGGCCGTCCACGATTCCCAGGGCACCGTCCGGATCAACGGGAACGTTCATGAACCAGTTGATGTTGGACACCAGGTCCCGCTTGCCCAGGCCCCAGCGCGAGCCCTCGATCAGGAAGTTCTCCACGCAGGCGTGCTGTTCCCGGGTGTGCTGGCCGTAGCGGAGGGTGTTGGATTCCTGCGAGCAGGCGCCACCGATGGTGTCGTGGACCCCTACCTCGTCCGCGATGACGGTCATCAGGGGCACCCCGGTGTCCGCCCTCAGCACGGAGCCCGTCGTGAGGACGATTGACTGCTGCCGCGCGAGGGTGACGGCGGCGGAGTAGCGCACGGCGGTGTCCCCCGCGGCGTACAGCAGGCAGTCCACGGCCTGGTTGCCTTCGAGGTCCACGATGGTCAGCACATCGCCGGCGGCCACGACGGCGGACCAGGGGCCGCGGGCCTCGACGAACTCGTCAAGCACCACGTCGCCGGGTGCGAGGGCGATGTCGCGGGCTGCCGCGATGGTTTCAGTGTGGATGGCGGTGTTCATCGGACGTTCCTCGCGGTCAGGTCGTGGTCGGTGTTGCGCAGTGCCTGCTGGTGTTCGGGCGACAGTGGGCCGGTGAGGCTGCCGGCTTCGAGCGCTGCCAGGTCCTGCGGGGCGTGCCAGGCAACGATGTCCACTGCGGTGCCGGTGAAATCCGGGCGTGGGTCCAGCGGGTGTGAGGTGTTGGCAAGGACCAGCACGGCATCCATCTGGAGGAGAAGTTCGACGGCGGCACCCGGCCCGGCGCTCCCCGTGAAGGTGATGCTTCCGGCAGGGTCCACGGTGATGCCCTTGAAGAGGGAGAGGGACGGGGCGACATCACGCGGGCCCAGGCCGTTCTTGAGCGCTCCGAGGCTGAGCAGTTCGCGGGCGGCGGGAGACGCACTGTGGGCGGTTCCGGCACCATACTTTGCCGTGTTGCCCTCAAGGGAGGTGGCGCCGGTCAGGGCGTCGTGGCGGGAGGACGTATCGGCGGCGATCGTGGCCATCAGGCGGCCGGCGTCGGAAAGCAATGGGTGGCCGGTGGTGGGGTAGGCCTGCCAGGGGACCTTGACGGTGTCAGCCACGTTGAGGCGCTCGTGGAGCGCTCCGGCGCGGTAGAGGAGGGCGTGCACGCAGGCATCGCCGGACGCGTCGGTGAGCCTGATCCGGGTGCCGCGGGCCAGGGCCAGCGTGGTGTAGCGGCCGAAGGCCAGGGATTCGGCCCAAGTGAGCTTGCCCATGGCGCCGTCGCTGAGGCCGGCGGTCAGGTGTGCCGGGGCGGAGGCGGCCGGCACGTACCGCATGGTGTCGACGGTCCTGCCGTGCTGCTCCCTGGCGTGGGCACGGGCGCCTGCGGTAGTCGCTGTACCTGCTGGGCGATCGGTTACTTGTGTCATGTCAATCCTGTAGTCGTTTAAGGCGTGCGTTACTGAAGGCTGTTATGCGATGGCTCAGGCCTTGGTTGCCAGGTTCCGGCGCCGGACCCAGACTCCGAGGAGCAGGACCACTGCCACCATGAGCGGTGCGGAGTAGAGCAGGACGGGGTTTTCGCCGCTGGGGTCGTAAACCTCGGGCCGCGGCCAAGCGAGGTTGACCACCATCACGGCTCCGTAGAGGACGGCCAGGATGTTGACGGGCAGGCCCCAGCGTCCGAGGGAAAAGAGTCCCGCCGGAAGGGTCTGCCCCACCTGGTTCCAGTCGCCGCGGAGGCGGTTGAGGAGCTGGGGCACGGTCACCAGGAGGTAGGCGAGGTAGACCATCACGATGCAGACGCTGCAGAGGGTGGTGAACAGGGCCGCGTTGCCCACGTTGATGGCGAGTACCCCAACGGCAAGGGCGCCGATGACAATCGAGGGCCACATGGGCGTTCCGCGGGTGGGGTGGACGGAGGACAGCAGTGCCGAGGCGGGGAGTTTGCCGTCGCGGGCCATGGAGAAGACCAGACGTGAACCGGCGGTCTGGATGGCCAGGGTGCACACGAAGATGGCGATGGCTACATCCACCAGCAGGACCTTGCCCCAGAAGGTGCCCAGGACGGCGGTGAGGACGTAGGGCAGACCTTCGGTGGCGAGCCGGCCGTCGTCGAGGCTGGGTGCGGCCATCAGGGCGGTGATGATCATCAGCGCGCCGCCGATTCCGGAGATGAGCAGGGCGGAGAGGATGGTGCGGGGAGCGGTCCGGCGCGGGTCCTTGGTTTCTTCGGAGAGTTCACCGGCGGAGTTGAAGCCCACCATGACGTAAGCGGCCATCAGCCCGGAGACCAGGAATGCTCCCACGGAGCCGAGCTCGGAATTCTGGAGCACGGTGGTGTCCGCAACAACGTCCGGTCCGCGCTGGGCGGCGCTGATGAGGGCCAGGATGACGGCTGCGACTCCGACGATTTCACAGGTGACGCCCACCGAGTTCACGTGGGCCATGAGCTTGACGCCTAATGAGTTGATGATGGTGGTGGCCACCAGGAGGACGGCACCCAGGATCACCGCGTTGGCAGCTCCCGTCACCGTGTTGAGCGCGGGGTCTCCGCCCACGAGCTGGAAGCCGTCCCACAGCTGGGGCAGCACCACCTGCAGGGCGATGGCGGCGGCCGCGGCCGTGACCACCTGGGCGATCGCCATGAACCAGCCGGCAAACCAGCCCACGCCCTCGCCGCCAACCCGCCGCGCCCACTGGTACACGGCTCCGGACAACGGATAGCGGGCAGCGAGTTCGGCGAAGTTCAGGGCCACGAGGAGCTGGCCCACCAGCACTACCGGCCAGGTCCAGAAGAAGGCCGGTCCCGCGAAGGAGTAGCCGAAGGCGAACAGCTGGAAGATGGTGGTGAGGATGGAGACGAAGGAAAAGCCGGCGGCAAAGGAAGCGTAGCGGCCCAGTTTCCGGTGGAGGGTGGGCTCGTAGCCAAGGGACGTCAAATCTGCATCGTCCGTGTGGACGGTGGGAAGAACGGTTGAGGTCATCGGATTCTCCGGGGGCTGGAACGGCGAGGGGGCCGGCGGTAATGCAGCCCTCGGCCGATGGCTGCGGAATACCGGTCAATTGATAGTTTTCCAGCGCGATGTCCCCAAACAGTTTCACCCCTGTAAAAGGCGCATAGACATCTTGTTTCCGGTGCATTTCCGTCCCCTCACCGTTCCCGCGGCGCTCAAATGCGCTCTAACGATGGTGCAAGAATGAAGCGGTGACTTCAGCCGGACCGGGACGCCCTCGCAGCCAACAACCCTCCAGGCCAGGGGCCACCGCCCGGGAGGAGATCCTGGATGCGGCTGCTGAACTCTTCACCACCCAAGGGTTCGCCAACACCTCAACCCGCTCCATCGCCGATTCCGTGGGGATCAGGCAGTCCTCGCTGTACCACCACTTCAAGACCAAGGACGACATCCTCGAGGACCTCCTTGAGGGCACCGTGTCCGGCGGGCTGGCGTTCGCCCGGGCAGTGGCTGCCCTGCCCGTAAGGGAAGTTCCGGCTGGGAGCCGCCTTCACGCCGTCGCCCTTTATGACGGAACGCAATTGTGCAGTGCCCGTTGGAACCTCGGCGTCCTGTACCACCTGCCCGAGGCGCGCAGCGGGCGCTTCGAACGGTTCCTGGCCGACCGGCAGGAGCTGCGCAATGTGTACGGGGAGCTCGGCCGGGCCCTGTCCCCTGCGGGCACTGCGGCCGCTATTGGAGCCAACCCGGGGGACCTGGCTTTCCGCCTGGTCGAATCCCTGATCAATCTGCGGGCAGACGGCTTGGCCACCTCGGCCTCTCCGCTGCAGGCCGCGGATGCCGGGCTCATTCTTTGCGGGCTGGGTACTGAGCTGCCGGCGATCCGGGAGCAGAGCGCGGCGCTCATCCAACGCCTCGGCTGACGGGCACACTCACTGTCCCTGCTCGCTACTGCCCGGGCAGCCCGTAGTGTCCATGGTGCCCGCGTTCAGGTTGCTCGGCTAGGCTCGGAACATGACGCGCGAGAACATCAGGACCCCCGACGGCGGCACTCTGGAGCTCTTTTCCACCGGTACGGAACTGGCTTCCGCCGGTTCAGGCGTAGTGGTTGTCCCGCCGTCCCTGGTGACGGCCGCGGATTACACCAAGTTCGCGCAGAAGCTCAGCGCCGCCCTGGGCCGCCCGGTGCACACGTTCAACCGCCGCGGCCGTGGCTCGTCATCCCCGCAGCCGGAGGATTACACCCTGGACGTGGACATCCGCGACCTCGACACCGTCATGAAGCACACCTCAAGCACGGATGTCTTCGGGCACAGCTTCGGCGGGGCCGTTGCGCTCCACGCGGCACGGACCCTGCCGGTGGAACGGCTCGCCGTCTACGATCCCGCGGTTTCCGTAAACCACAGCGTTAAGGCGGACTGGACTACCGAATACGAGCGCGCCATTGCGGCCGGGGACGACGACCGCGCCCTCGCCGTCCTGCAGCGCGGACTCGAAGCCGGCGGCGCCTTCTCGTCCAGGATGCCGCTCGCCATGCTGACCCTGGCCAACAAGCTCACCGCCGGCACGTCAGAGGGCAAGCAGCAGCGCGAACTGATGCGCACCGGTGTTCGTGAGATCAAGGCGATCATCGCCGCGGACATGCCGGCAGAGCCGTTCCTGGAACTGCCGCTGGAAACACTGATCGTGGTGGGCGAAAAGAGCCCGGCGTACTTCGGGGTGGCATGCGGCCAGATCCACGACGTCCTCTCCGGCTCCAGCTACACCATCCTGCCCGGCTTCGGCCACGACGGCGTCATCAAGGCTCCGGACAAGCTGATCAAGGAACTCGCGGACTTCTACGCCGGCTGACCCGTCCCCCGGTGCTTGAGCCTGTCTAATTCTCTGGTTGAGCCCGTCGACCCGGTGGTTGAGCCCGTCGAAACCCAAGGGCCTCGACAGGCTCGATCACCCAAAGCCTAGTGGCCCCCGTGACCCGGCCCGGCACCTTCGGTTTTGCGCATCATGGCGGAGAGTACGACGGCGGCGAAGGCTATGACAGTCGCTGTCAGGAAGGCCGCGCTCATCCCCGCAACGAGGCCGGAGGCCGCAGAGACCACTGCGAAGATGGACACCAGCAGCGCCGTGCCCGCAGCCCCGGCGACCTGCTGGGTGGTGCTCATGATCGCGGAGCCGTGCGAGTAAAGGTGGGGCGGAAGCGGGTTCAGGCCGGTGGTGAACGCCGGGGTGAACAGCAGGGCCAGGCCGAAACTCAGCCCCACGTGAAGTGTGATGATCCACGCGACGGACGTGCCGGCGTCGAGCATTGAAAACTGCCAGAGGGTCACCACCATCAGGACTGAACCGGTGACGGTGAGTGGCAGCGGTCCAACCTTGTCGAACAACCGGCCGATCACGGGGCCCAGCAGGCCCATCGCCAGGCCGCCGGGCAGCAGCGCGAGACCTGTCTCCAAGGAGCCCAGGCCGCGCACTTCCTGCAGGTACAAGGGCAGCAGGATGACGCCGCCGAACAGGGCCATCATGGCCACCACCATCAGCAGGACCGAGACGGTGAACATTCGGATATTGAAGGCGCGGAGGTCCAGCAGCGGAGCGTCGGCCTTCTGCAGGCGGACCTGCCGAAGGACAAAGACGGTGAGGCTGGCGACGCCGATCACCAGTGCGGCGATCGCGGGAACACTCGGACCGGCCTGGCCGCCGTGGCCTCCGCCGATCTGGCTCAGTCCGTAGACCAGGCCGCCGAAAGCCGGGACTGTGAGGATCACGGAAAGGGCGTCAAGCTTGGCCTTCTCCGTCTCGCCCACGTTGGTCAGGTACTTGGCACCGATGGCAAGGGCCGCGAGGGCGACCGGGAGGACGAACACAAACATGAACCGCCAGGTGAAGTGCTCAAGGATCAGCCCGGAAACCGTGGGGCCCATGGCGGGTGCCACGGAAATCGCGATGCTGACGTTGCCCATCACGGCGCCGCGCTTGGCCAGCGGAACCAGCGTGAGGATGGTGGTCATCAGCAGGGGCAGCATGATGGCGGTCCCGCCGGCCTGGACAATGCGTGCCAGCAGCAGGACCTCGAAGCCCGGAGCCACTGCGGCAAGTGCGGTGCCGCCTGCGAAAAGACCCATGGCGAGCATAAATACTGCGCGGGTGGACAGGGTCTGCAGGATGAAGCCGGTGGTGGGAATGACCACGGCCATGGTGAGCATAAATCCGGTGGAGAGCCACTGGACGGTGGGTGCGTCCACCTGGAGGTCCACCATGAGCCGCTGCAGGGCGACGTTCATGATGGTCTCATTGAGGATCACCACAAAGGTCGCCACCAGCAGCGTGCTGATGACTGTCACCGATTCGCGGGACATCTTCTCCGTCGCGGCGGGCTTGGTCCCTTCGGTTTGGACGGGCTTGCCGCTGGGGTTCGGAGAGACTTCGGTAGACATGGGTGTTCCCTCAGGGAGTTGTTTGAAAGGTGCGCGATCGGCGTCGCTGCAGACTCCAACACTCTACCGGCTGGAGTAATTCCTCCGCACCGTATTTTTTCCTTAACCCTGAGGGAACAAAGGGGGTTTAGGCTGTCTGGCCGGCGTGCTGGCCCTCCGAGATTTCCTCGACCAGCTTGCTGTTAAAGGCCGGAAGATCATCCGGGTTGCGGCTGGTGACGAGGCCCTGGTCCACCACTACTTCCTCGTCGGTCCAGTTGGCGCCCGCATTCTTCAGGTCCGTCTGCAGCGTGTGATAGGAAGTGACGTTCCGCCCGCGCACCACGCCGGCCTCGATGAGCAGCCACGGTCCGTGGCAGATGGAGGCGACCGGCTTGTGCTGTTCAAAGAAGCTTCTGGTGAAGGCCTGGGCGTCCTTGTCCACCCGGAGGTGGTCGGCGTTAACGACGCCGCCAGGCAGCACCAGGGCGTCAAAGTCGCCGGCATTCGCCTCGGCCACGGTGAGGTCGACGTCGAACGTGTCGCCCTTTTCTGTACCCTCGAAACCCTGCAGCTTTCCGCTCTTGGGTGCCACCAGGGTGGGCTGGCCGCCGGCCTCTTTCACTGCCTGCCATGGGCTGGTCAGTTCAATCTGCTCCACGCCGTCCGTCAGCAGGAATGCGACCTTCTTGCCTGCAATGCTGTTTTCTGCCATTTTTCCTCCTCATATGAGGCAGCGTTCCGCGCGTTATTGAGGGCGCAGAATACTGCTTCGAGAGTTGTTTGCCTGACAGCTTCCAGCGTAGGAAAACCGAAAGTGATAAGCAAGCTGACTATCTTTTGCGTGCATCCTCTTTTAGGGCCGGGAAGGGAGGACCGTTACGACGGCGGCAAGGCACTTTTGCCTCCCCACCCATGGCTGGCTTTGTTTGGCTGGAACGAAGAATGTCAGTGCCTCGATGGATGATTTTCGTATGGAAATGGATCCGGCAGGCGGGGCTGTAAGTGCGGCATCGCTGTTTCCTGCTGCGCCGGTTCGTCCATCAGTCGCAACCTCAAAAAATGTCAGTGCCTCGATAGATGATGCTTCTATGGGAAACGGCGCGGGCACAGTGGCAGCGATGGACGGCATTCATGCCTCCATCGCTGGCCTTGATGCGCTGTTCGTTGAGGATGCCGCCCTGACTACCGGCGCCAGTACCGGGGCTGAGATGGATGTCCTGCAGCGGCAGTATGAGATCCGGCTGGAGCGGATGGCGGGCGTGAAGCAGGTCGAAGCCCAGCTCGCCGCCGTGAAGGCGCGGGATGCCGCCGAGGCCATCGAAATCCAGCACGCGAGGACCCCGCCCGAAGCGTCCGTACAGGAACGGACCTACGCGGAGATGTCCGCAGTTGAGGAAATCGCCGGCGTCCTGACCATCAGCTCCCCCGCCGCCGGAGCACTCGTCACCCAATCCCGCCACCTCACCTCCCTGCCACCCGCCATGGACGCCCTCTTCGCCGGGGCCATCTCCTGGCAGCACGCCAAAATCATCGCCGACGAAACCGAAGGCCTCGGCCCTGCCGGCGCGGCCGCCCTCGTAGCCCACGTCCTGGACCCCAACCCCACCCGCGGAGCCGCCGCCGGCGAACTCGTACCGTCACGGTTCCGGACCAGAGTCCGTAACTGGCGCGAACGCCACCACCCCGAATCCCTCGAAAAACGCCACACCAAAAGCGCCGCCGACCGGCGGATGGAATGCACCCCGGACCGCGACGGCATGGCCTGGCTCTCCCTCTACATCCCCGCACACCAGGCCTCAGCCATCTGGAACCGCACCACCGCCCTCGCCCGCGGCCTGCAAGGCCCGGATGAGCCCCGGTCAATGACACAACTCCGGCCCGACATCGCCGCCGGCCTGCTTCTCAGCGCCGGCCCAGCCCTCACCCGCACCGCCGGAACCAGCACCGCCGGAATCAGCACAGGACAAAACACCACAGGCCAAGGAAACACGAGTCAACGCAACCCGGGTCAAGGCAACCCGGGTCAAGGTAACGCGGTAAGAACCCACGACGACGACCAGGACACGATCGGGCTGGCCTCGCTGACCCCGTCTGACCTCGATGACTCGATTACCGCGGCCGCTACCGCCACCACCGACCACCAGGCTCCGGCCACCGCCGAGTACGAGAACGCCGGCGGCAACGGCTACGCGGATCTCGGCAACGTCCCCATGCCAAAGGTGGACGTCCTCATCACCGTCCCCGTGTTCGCGCTGCTCGGCCTCACCGACGAACCCGCAACCCTGGACGGCTACGGTCCCATCCCTGCCTCCATGGCCCGCAAGCTTGTCGCCAACGGTGCCGGCTCCTTCTACCGGGTGCTCGTCGACCCCCGGGACGGGGCACCACTGGAAATCGGCCGCACCAGCTACCGCCTCACCAAAGCCATGAAAAAAGCACTGCAGCTCAGAGACGGCAAATGCACCTTCCCCGGCTGCAACAACCGGACCTTGGACAACGACACCGACCACCTTCAAGCGTGGCAACACGGCGGACATACGGGGATCAGCAACCTGGCACAGCTCTGCCCGAAACACCACCGCCTCAAACACAACAGCCCTTGGGAACCCACCCCAGCAACCCACAACGAACCACCCGGCTGGACCTCACCCACCGGCCGACACTACAAACCCGAACAACCCGACCCGGAACCACCACAATGGCCACCCGGACTCCTGCACGCCGAAATATCCAATTACCAGCCTGCCGATAAAAGCCCGTTCGAACACGCCCTTATGGAGTTGTTAACCGGCTGAGGGGGCCTGTCCCACGGCCGGGTTTCGACAGGCTCAACCACCAGAGGCACTTCGTCCCGTAGCCAAGGTTTCGACAAGCTCAATCACCAGAGGAGGCTTGTCCCACGGCCAGGTTGCGGCAGGCTCAACCACGAGGCGGGACTTCAGCGGTGGTGCTCGATCAGCCAGCCGGCCATCTCTTGGGCGCGTTTGGCGGCCTGCATGTCGCCTTCGGTGGCGGAGATGATGGAACCCTTCATCAGGATGTGCCATGACCGGGCGAACTCGTCGGGCCGCTGGAGCCCGGCCTCTTCAGCCAGAGCCTGGACGTGTCCCCGGATTTTCGCGAGGTAGTCGATGCTGGCCTGGCCGAGCGGATGGGCCGGGCCCATTTCCAGCAGGACGTTGATGAAGGAGCAGGCCTCGAAGTCCTCGCGCAGGAACCAGTCCCCGAAGACGTCGAAAATGGCCAACAGCTGCTCGTCGGGAGTGTTTCCCCGGCGCCGGGCTTCGGAGACGATTGCATCCACAGTCCACTGCTTGTCCCGCTGCTCGAGGAAAGCCAGGACAAGGGAATCCTTGGAGGGGAAATGACGATAGAAGGTGGCTTTTGCTACCCCGGACCGCTCAATCAGTTCGTTGACGCCAACATCCCGAACGCCGCGTCGCGAGAAAAGTTCATAGGCTACGGCCATTATCCTGCCGACCGATTTGGCGGCAGCACTCTCCGGCACGGGCGCTTCGGTGACAATAGGCACGGGAGCTGCCGCCGAAGGCTCTGCTGACGGTGCGTGGACACGCGCACTGGCCGCTGGATACTCCGCTTCTGGAATCATTACAACCCCAGTTTACCGCCGCAGGGGAAGACAGACCGGTCTGCCCCGCTGTAGTGTTTTTCCTACGCGCAGTTCTTACGACGCCGTAGTCGGATCAGTGCAAGGAGGCCCCTATGTCAGCAGAGCGGATATTCCAGAGCTTGCCGTCGGATCCCGATCCGTGGATGACGGGCGATACTCCGGCTGAGATCAGGGAGTTCGCCATCGAGTCACTGCGGTGGCAGGCCCAAGAGATCATCGACGAGGTGCTCTGCAGTAACGAACCGGGCGAAGAGCTTGCCAGGGCCAGGCTCCGCCGCTGCGTTGCCAGGAACCCGGGCATGCCCGAACGCGCGCTCCTGGAACAGTTGATGACCAGCCGGGGCAGGCCCGGCATCTAGCCCAAGCACCCAAATTCCGGCCGAGCTGGCCCCGCGATGCGAAGGGCTCCCGCGACCGACAGGAACGGACAGGAGCCGGAGCAAGCAGCTAGGAGCTCAGCGGCGCGTTGTCGATCAGCCGCACGGGCCCCACCTTGGCCGCGATGAGTGCCAAAGCCTCGCCCCGGAACGGGGTCTCCCGGCAGTTCTCGGCCAGTGGCTCCAAGGTGGCTGGATCCACCACATCGAAGTAGTCCAAGGACACCAGCGGTTGGGACTCGACCAGTGCCTGTGCAGACTCAAGGTCCAGCGGTTCCCGCGCGTTTGCCCGCTCCTCAATCAGCCTCAACGCCCGCGACAGCACCAGCGCGGCCTCGCGCTCGTCGTCGGACAGGAAACGGTTGCGGCTGGAGAGCGCCAGCCCGTCGGCTGACCGGACCGTGGGCACTCCCACAATTTCCACCGGGAAGTTCAGGTCGGCCACCATCCGCCGGACCAGCGCCAATTGCTGGGCGTCCTTCTGGCCGAAGTAGGCCCGGTATGACGGCAGTCCGCCCTGCGCCCCCTCACCAGCGGTCAGCCCGGCGCCGGGGATTCCGTAGTGCAGCAGCTTGGCCACCACTGTCAGGGCGCCGTCAAAATGGCCTGGCCGGGACGCCCCCTCCCACTTCTCCCCCAGCATTCCCGACGTGATGCGCACCAGCGGTGCGCCGCCGGGATACACCTCCTCCACGGACGGTGCAAAGGCCAGGTCCACGCCCTGCACTTCCAGCAAGGCGAGGTCGGCGTCCAGAGTGCGCGGATAACGGTCCAGGTCCGTGGCGTCGCCGAACTGCAACGGGTTGACGAAGATGGTGGCCACCACCACGTCGTTCTGCTCAACGGCGGTCCGGGCCAGTGCCGCATGCCCCTCATGCAGTGCCCCCATAGTGGGCACCAGGCCTTGGGAGGTTCCGCGCTTCAATGTGAGCAGCCGGGCGCTCTCGGCATGCAGGTCGGCAACGGTTGTGGCGAGTTTGATGGGCATCTTCAGTCTTCCTCCGGTTCCAGGGCCGTGCGCAATTCCCCCAGCTGGTCGGGTTTCAGCAGCCCGCGCCCCTCGCCACGGAGGGCTGTGGCGCGCGCCATCGCAAGGTAAGCCGCCAGTATGTCGCCCTGCCTGCCGCCGTCGAACTCCCGCAATGCCTCCACGTGGGCTTTCACGGTTCCCACGTCGCCGCGGGCCACCGGCCCGGTGAGGGCGGACTCCCCTGACGCCAGCGCGTTCTCAAGGGTTGCACGCAGCAGCGGACCCAGCATCCGCTCGGGCGCCTCCACTCCCACATCGCGCAGCAGCTCGGAAGCCTGCGCCACCAGGGTTACCAAATGGTTTGAACCGTGCGCCAGGGCTGCGTGATAGAGCGTCCGGTCCGCCTCGGCAACGACCACCGGCTCCGCACCCATTTCAACCACCAGCGCCTGCGCTATCGGCAGCATTGCGGCATCCGCGGTGACGCCGAACGTGCAGTCCAGCAGGCGGGGCAGGTCGACGCTCATTCCGGTGAAAGTCATCGCGGGATGCAGTGCCAGCGGGACAGCGCCGGCCGCACGAACGGGACGCAGCACCCCCACCCCGAAGCGGCCCGATGTGTGGGCAACCAGCTGACCCGGCTGCCACGCACCCAGCTTCGCCAGTCCGTCCACCAGGCCGGGCAGAGCGTCGTCGGGCACCGCCAGCAGCACCAGCTCCGCGCGTTCCACGATTTCCTGGACTTCCAGGACCGGCACGCCCGGCAGCAGCGTCTCGGCACGTTCACGGCTGGCATCGGAAACAGCCGAAACCCCGACGACGGCGTGCTCAGCTGCACGCAGCGCTGCGCCGAGCACGGCGCCCACCTTGCCCGCTCCGATGATTCCGACGCCGAGGCGTCCGGGCTTAGCCATGGTGGTGGCCTTTCTGCGTGGGAACTGGGGTTTCGGCCGGCTCAACCGCCGATTCGGACTCAAACGGCGGCTGATGTTCCCTGACCGGCTGGGGTCCTTCGACAGGCTCCGGCCAAACCACCTGCTCAGGCTCAACCACCGGCTCGTCTGGGGCCACCTGCGCCAGCCATTGTTCGGTGGTCTGCCGCTTCCGCGCAACCCTTGCACGGGCTGACTGGGCATCAAAAAGCGCCTGGGCCTGCTCGACGCCGGCCTGCCGCAGCCGCGGGGAGACAGGCCCCACGGTGGTGTGCAGCACCAGGTCAGCCACTCCGAAGCGGCGTGCCAGCGGGCCCTGGTGCAGTGCCATGGACTGGGTCCGCTGGTGCGGCACCATCATCAGCTCGCGCCACCAGCGGCCGGAGCGGATCAGCAGAGCTGTGTCCGTTGCGGCAAATCCGTTCCGGCGCCATCCCAGCGGCGCCAGCAGGCGGGCGCTGCGTGGTGTGGTGATGAAGCCACCGTCGGAATCCAGGCCATGGAGCCCGGCGCCGAAGACGACCGCAGGATCAGGCGTGCCTGGATCCGGAAGCACCAGTGCGAGGATCGCCATCACGTCCTCCAGCCGGCCTACGGGCAAGAGCGTGGTCCGCGCGGAACCCTCCGCCGCGTTCTCGATACCGCCGTAACCGGCCACATTGACCTGGATGCGGTACCAGCCCAGCGCCCGCCATAACGGAGGCTGGGCCACTTTCAAGGCCTGGATCCGGCCCGGCGGAAGCGTCTGCGCCTGGGTGTCCAGCAGCCCGTAGCGCAGCCGGATGCCGTCCGGAGAGATGGCTGCGGTGAAGTTGTAGCCCTTGTTGAACAGGTTCCAGTAGCTGGCCGCCAGACCCAGGGCAGCCGGAATCAGGTAGAAGTAGAAACTCCGGTTTTCGGTGACCGCGGAAAGAACCACGGATGCGGCACCACCGAGCACCACAACAACGCTTTGCTCGCTGAGCAGCAGGGACCCGATAAGGCGCGACGGCGGCACCGCCAGTACCGGATATTCCGGCGCCTCGGGTGCCGGCCCGTCGGGGCAAGACGGGTCCACGGCCACACCGGCCGCGCGGGCCAGGATGGTGGCGCGGAGCTGGCGTGCTTCGTCCATGGTGAGGTAGGCCAGGCGTACAGCGGACTCCCCCGCGTCTGCCACCTCAAACTTGAGTTCAGCCAGGCCGAAGATCCGGGCCAGCAGGGGCTGCACAATGTCGATGGCCTGAACCCGGTCCAGCCGCGCCTGGCGCTGCTGGCGGAAAATGAAGCCGGTGTTGACCCGGACGTAGCCTCCGGACACCTGGTACTTGGTGAAGTACCAGGTGAGGATAAAACCAAGCACCGCGATGATCAGCATGATGCCGCCCGCCGCCAGCAGCCATGGTGCCCGGCCGGCGAACTCGTCGCCCGTGAGGGGCCGACCCTGCAGGGCGCGCTCGAAAACGTCCCGGCCAAAGAAGAAGCCGATCGCTGCCAGGGCCACCCAGCCACGCACAAAAGGCGACGCCGGATGCACCCGCAGCCATTCGCCGTCGGCTGCGGAAGCTGGTTCGCCGCCAGCCGCAGTGCCCGCAACGCTAGCAGGGCCCGGAACACGAGCGGGGACGCCTGGAGCGCCGTCGGCCGCAGTGCCCGGAACACCAGCGGGGACACTGCTTGGAACACCGGCGGGAGCGGCGCTTTCGGGGGCAGGGGCAGTGCGCGGAGCGCCAGGCTCCGGGAGCGGTCCCTCTGCTGTCACAGTCCAGCCAGCCTGGCTTCGCCGCGGGCCGCAAGCTGCTCACGAAGGCGTGCGCCTTCCGCCGCGGGCAGCCCGGGGATGTGCGCGCGCGTGCCCGGTGAGGCGGTGTGGAGTTTCAGGGTGCAGAGGCCCAGTCCGCGCTCCACCGGGCCCACGCCGATATCCACGTACTGCATGCGGCCGTAAGGGACGGCCATGGTGCGTTGGAAAAAGATGCCCGTCCTGATCAGCAGGTCCTCGTCCCGTTCGGCGTACCCGATGGCACGGACCTGCCGCGGAATCAGCACCAGCCGCCACAGGGCCAGCACCAGCCCGGCAGACGGCACCGTGACTGCAAGCCACAGCGGCGGCCAGGCCCACGCATCCAGGAGGACAAGCACCAGGGGCAGGGACAACAGGAGCACCGTGACCAGGTTCGCCAGCGCCCACTCCACCAGCCGGACTGTGACATATTTGGGTGACACCCGGTGCCAGGCGATTCCCGGCGGGTCAATCGCCTCGGTATGCATATTCGCCTTCCCCCGCGGCTTCGCCGCGTACCTGGCGGCCCGGCTTCCCGTCTGCACTGTCCGCGTCGCCGTCCTCCGGCGGGATCCGGCAAAACCGCTCCACGAGCAGGCCCACCACGATCATCACCAGTCCGCCGCCGGCCATCGCCAGCGCCAGCCAGGTAATGCCCTGGTTGCTGCGCAGGCTCCAGATCCGCAGCTGGTCCAGGAAAATCCCCACATGCCAGCCCAGCAGGACTGTTCCCGCGTAGGCGCAAGCCTGCGCGAGCACCAGCGTCCGGGCCGCGAGGAGCGGATCGAGCAGGGTTTTTTTCTTGTTGCTGTTGGGTTTGTTGCTGTTGCGCCACCGCAGGATCCTGATGCCAAGGATCAGGGTGATGGCCACAATCACGCCCATGGTGGCCAGCGCGGTGGCCGGCAGGACGGGGGTTCCCATGCCGTAGCGGCCAGTCACCACCGTCGCGGACCAGCCCGCTACGGCCAGGATGACGCCGATCAGCATCAGGCGCAACGGGTTGAGGGGTCTCATCGCTCCTCCACAGCTCCTGCCGTGGGCAGGCCGTCGAAGTCGCCGAAGCCGTCGAAGAGGGCAAGGTCGCCGAAGTCATCTGCGCGGGTGGCAAGGGTACTGATGCGTTCGCCGTTCAGCGTGGCAGCGGGCTCGATCAACGACCAGGGGTACAGGACGAAGGCGCGGGTGGCCGCACGGGGATGCGGCAGGGTGAGGACAGGGTCATCGCTGCGCAGGTCGCCATAAGTGATGATGTCGACGTCGAGCGTCCGCGGCCCCCAGCGCACCTCCCGCACGCGGTGGTGCTTGTTTTCCACCGACTGGCAGTGTTCCAGCAGTTCCTGCGGGCTGAGGCTGGTTTCGATGGTGATCACCATGTTCAGGAAGTCCGGCTGGCCGGGCGGACCACCCACAGCTTTGGTCTGCACAACGGGCGAAACGGCGAGCAGGCGGATCTCGGGCGGATCCACGAGGTCCGCAACGGCCTCGGTCAGGGTCTCGTTGCGCTCGCCAAGGTTGCTGCCCAGGGCCAGCACCGCCTTGGAATACCCGGAGTTCATGCGGCTTCCCCCTGCGCTGGTCTCTCCCCGTTGGCCTGATCCCCGTTGGCCCTGTGCCCGTCATTCCTGGCCCGGTGCACAGTGACCGCCACGTCGCCGAAAGGCACCTCGATGGGGGCCTGCGGCTTGTGCACGGTGACGTCCACGGCCTGGAGCCGGAATTCGCTGAGCAGGCAGTCCGCGATCCGTACAGCCAGCGCCTCGATCAGGTTCAGCGGTTCACCGGAAATCCATTCAGTAATACGCTGTGCAACCTCGCCGTAGTGCGCGGTGTCCCGGACGTCGTCCGATTCCGCCGCCCGGGCAAAGTCGAGGTACAGCACCGCGTCCACAACAAAGGGCTGGCCTTCGCGGCGTTCAAAATCAAAGACGCCGTGATGGCCGACGGCGGTGACACCTGTCAGCGTAATCCTGTCCATGGCTGGGCCTACTGGCTGGTTCTGGGGGCGGCCATGCGCGCGGCAACCTTCACGGCGTCCAGGCTGGGGCCGACGTCGTGCACGCGGACTGCCCAGGCGCCCCGGTAGGCGCTGATGGCGGTGATGGCCGCGGTGGCGTCATCGCGTTCCTGGGGGGCGGCTGTCTTCCCGGCAACGGTCAGGAGGGTGCCGAGGAATCTCTTGCGGGAGGCGCCCACCAGGACCTTGTGGCCCAGGCTGTCCAGCTGGTCCAGGTTCTGCAGGAGCTCCCAGTTCTGGGCGTCGTTCTTGGCGAACCCCAGGCCCGGGTCGATGATGATCCGCTCCGGGCTGACGCCGGCGGCGTAAAGCTTGTCCCGCACTCCGGCCAACTCGGCAACCACTTCGCCGGCAACGTCCTTGTACTCCGCGAGGGAGTTCATGGTGCGCGCATCGCCGCGGCGGTGGGTGAGGATGTACGGGGCCTTGGAAGACGCTGCCAGCTCGGCCATTTCCGGTTCCATGGTGAGCCCGGAGACGTCGTTGATGATGGCCGCGCCGGCGTTCAGCGCGGCGGCGGCGGTGGCGGTGTGGATGGTGTCGATGCTGACCAGGGCGCCGGCCTTCACCAATGCTTCGATCACGGGGATCACGCGCCGCTGTTCCTCTTCCGGGCTGACGTCTTCTGCGCCGGGGCGGGTGGATTCGCCTCCGACGTCGATGATGTCCGCTCCCGCGTAGAACATGCGCAGCCCGGCGGCGATGGCTGAGTCCGCTGTGGCGTGCTGGCCGCCGTCGCTGAAGGAATCGGGCGTGACGTTGACGATTCCCATGACCAGTGTGCGGTCGGTGGGCAGGTCTTCGAAGCGGGCTGCCGGGCGCGGTTTGCGCAGGACGGGCAGTGGCGAGGTTGCGGGGCCGGTTCCCGGCGCTGCAGCGAGTGAATCCATGGTGTGTCGATTACCTTCCGAGGATGAGGCTCATGGCTTCGGCACGGGTGGCCGGGTCATGAAGCTGCCCGCGGACCGCACTGGTGACGGTCTTCGCTCCGGGCTTGCGGATACCGCGCATGGACATGCACATGTGTTCGCATTCAACAACGACGATGGCGCCGCGGGGCTTGAGGTGGCGGACCATCGCTTCGACGATCTCCGTGGTGAGGCGCTCCTGCACCTGCGGACGCCGGGCGTAGATATCCACGAGCCGGGCCAGCTTGCTCAGCCCGGTCACCTTTCCGTCGTGCGAGGGAATGTAGCCCACGTGGGCCACCCCGTGGAACGGCACCAGGTGGTGTTCGCAGGTGGAGTAGAAGGGGATGTCCTTGACCAGGACCAGTTCCTCATGGTCGAGGTCGAAGGTGGTGGACAGGACGTCGGCGGGGTCGTGGTGCAGCCCGGCAAACACCTCGGCGTAGGCCTTGGCCACCCGCTTGGGGGTGTCCACGAGGCCGCCGCGGTCCGGGTCTTCTCCAATGGCCAGGAGAATCTCGCGGACGGCTGCCTCGATCCGGGGCCGGTCCACTTTATGGTGCTTTGAATGGTGGGCGCCGCCCTCCGCCGGATATCCGGCGGAGGCGGGAACGTCGTCGTCGTCGAAGTGGTTCACGTAAGAAAGCTTAGCCGCGAAGGGCGTCAGGCCCCGAGTCGGGGATGCCTCCCTGGAACTGAGCGTCTTCCGGAACACCCTGCGGATGCGGCGGCTGGGCGTCCAGCGGCTCGTCCAGGCGCGCTTTCTTGGCCTCTTCCTGGGCTTCACGCTCAGCCTGCTCCCGGCGGGATTCCACCGGCCCGGCCTTCTGCACCGGGCGGGTCTCCTTGGACAGCCACACCTCACGGAAATCGCGCTTGCGGATGTCACGGAAGATGTCAGCGATCTCGGCCTGGTTCAGCGTTTCACGTTCCAGCAGTTCGAGGGCCAGCCGGTCCAGGACGTCCCGGTTCTCGACGAGGATGGCGTACGCCTCGTCATGGGCCTGGTCGATCAGCCGGCGCACTTCCTCGTCCACCACGTAGGCGATCTGGTCCGAGTAGTTGCGCTCGTGCCCGGCATCGCGGCCCAGGAAGGGCTCACCGCCGCCCTGGCCGAGCCGGACGGCGCCGACGCGTTCGCTCATGCCGTACTCGGTGACCATCTTGCGGGCGGTGCCTGTGGCCTTCTCGATGTCATTGGAGGCGCCGGTAGAGGGATCGTGGAAGACGATTTCCTCCGCCACGCGGCCGCCCATGGCGTAGGCCATCTGGTCCAGGAGCTCGTTGCGGGTCACGGAGTACTTGTCGTTGTCCGGAACCACCATGGTGTATCCGAGGGCGCGTCCTCGGGGAAGGATGGTGATCTTGGTGACCGGTGCGGAGTTCCGCAGCGCGGCCGCCACCAGTGCGTGGCCGCCTTCGTGGTAGGCGGTGATCTTGCGCTCGTGCTCCTTCATGACGCGACTGCGCTTCTGCGGGCCGGCCATGACGCGGTCGATGGCCTCGTCCAGTGCGCGGTCATCAATCAGGTTGGCGTTGGAGCGGGCGGTGAGCAGTGCCGCCTCGTTCAGGACGTTGGCCAGGTCTGCACCGGTGTAGCCGGGCGTCTTCTTGGCAACGGCCTTGAGGTCCACGGAAGGTGCCATGGGCTTGCCCTTTGCGTGTACCTGCAGGATCTGGTCGCGGCCGATCATGTCCGGCGCTTCCACACCGATCTGGCGGTCGAAGCGGCCGGGGCGCAGCAGCGCGGGGTCCAGCACGTCCGGCCGGTTGGTGGCGGCGATGAGGATGACGTTGGTCTTGACGTCGAAGCCGTCCATTTCCACCAGCAGCTGGTTAAGGGTCTGCTCGCGTTCGTCGTTGCCGCCGCCGATGCCCGCACCGCGGTGGCGTCCGACGGCGTCGATCTCGTCCACGAAGATGATGGCGGGAGAGTTGGTCTTGGCCTGTTCGAAGAGGTCGCGGACGCGGGAGGCGCCCACACCGACGAACATTTCCACGAAGTCCGAGCCGGAAATGGAGAAGAAGGGGACGCCGGCCTCGCCCGCAACAGCGCGGGCCAGGAGGGTCTTACCGGTACCCGGAGGGCCGTAGAGCAGCACGCCCTTGGGAATCTTGGCCCCGACAGCCTGGAACTTGGCCGGTTCCTGCAGGAATTCCTTGATTTCCTGCAGTTCCTCCACGGCCTCATCAGAGCCTGCCACGTCAGCGAACGTCACCTGCGGCATGTCCTTGCTGACCATCTTGGCCTTGGACTTGCCGAACTGCATGATCTTGGAACCGCCGCCCTGCATCCGGGTCATCAGGAACCAGAACAGGGCACCGAGCAGGATGACCGGAATCAGCAGCGAGAGCAGGCCGGAGAACCAGTTGCTTTCGATCGGCTGGTCCGTGTAGCCCTCGGCCGGCTTGGAGTCGGTGACTGCCTTGACCACGTCCTGGGCGCGGGCGTCCACAAAGAAGAACTGGACACTCTTCCCCTTGTCCTGCCCGTCCACCTGGAGATTGTCCTTCAGCACCAGGTCCACGCGGTTTTCGCCGTCGAAGATCTTTGCCTGCTCCACCTTGTTGCCGGCGAGCAGTTCAAGGCCCTTATCAGTGTCGATCCGGGCTGCACCGCCGGGAGCGAGCGTTGCAAAGGCCACGAGGAGCATCACGATCACAACGACGATCCAGATGCCCGGGCCCTTGAAGAAGTTCTTAGCTTTCATCTGTTCGGGGCTGGCCCCGTCCCTCCTGGTAGTGCTTCACGGCGAGTAGTCTGCGCGCGTGATGGTGCTGCGTCAGCTTCTAGCTATACACCGTCCGGAGTAGATCACGCATGGTGTGGGGCAAAAGTTCCCTCTGGGCGTAGTGGCCGCCGCCACCCGTGCCGGCGCCGCAATAACAGCTAAACCCGGGGCCCGGCCACGGAGGCACGGGCAACCAGCGGGCAGTTAAGGAGTACCGGTTCCGGGGCAGAAGCACCGGGCAGCGGCGTTCCCTCCACCGTGTCAATCAGGCGTTCCGCGGCACAGGCGCCCATTTCATAGTGCGGCAGGGCAACGGTGGAAAGCCCGGGGTGCAGGTTGGCGGCGATCAGTTCCTGGTCATCGAAGCCCACCACGGACAGGTCCGCCGGGATGGACAGGCCCAGCTCAGCGGCTGCGCGGTAGGCGCCCATCCATGCGGTCGTTCTAGCAGAACAGGGCCGACGGCGGGTTGTCGCCTTCCAGGATGCGGCGCGCGGCCTCGTAGCCGCCCTGCGCGTCGGAGGAGGCTGCCTGCACAGGCGCACGGTCGCCGTCGAGCCCTGCGCCGGCGAGTGTTTCGTGGAAGCCGCGCAGCCGCTCAAGGGTGGAAGGCGCGTCCGCGATGTTGTTGATGAAGCCGACGCGGCCGTGGCTCCGCCGCAGACCGGACCTTGTTCCGCGTTTCTGCGCTGACGCGCGCGTAGGCAGCATCGTTCAGGACATGGGAGGCCGTGGTGACGGACACTCCAGCGGCCAGGGCCACGTCCTTGATGCCAATGTTGTTACCCAAGTTCGAGCGGCGCGGCCTACTCGTAGACGTGCGGCGCGAGGGTGCCGACGAAGTCCAGGTTGCGGTACTTCTCGGCGTAGTCCAGGCCGTAGCCCACTACGAATTCGTTGGGGATGTCGTAACCCACGTACTTGACGTCGATCTCCACCTTGGCGGCCGTCGGCTTGCGGAAGGCGGTGCAGATCTCCACGGAGGCTGTGCCCCGGGATTCCAGGTTGGTCTTCAGCCAGGAGAGGGTGAGGCCGGAATCGATGATGTCCTCCACGATCAGCACGTCCTTGCCCATCAGGTCCGTGTCCAGGTCCTTCAGGATGCGGACTACTCCCGAGGACTGGGTGCCGGAGCCGTAGGAGGAAACTGCCATCCAGTCCATGGAGATGTGGCTGTGCAGGGCGCGGGCCAGGTCAGCCATCACCATCACGGCACCCTTGAGGACGCCCACAATGAGGATCTCGCGGCCCTCGTAGTCCTTGTCGATCTGAGCAGCGAGCTCGGTGATGCGCTGCTGGATCTGCTCCCTGCTGTAGAGAACGTGCTTGAGGTCTGCCTGGACGTCGTTTGAATCCACCAATGGCTCCTGTGTAGATGCGGGGGTGCGACTATTTTGCGGGCGGTTTTTGAGGCCGGAATACTAGCTTCCCACAGCGTGCGCCTCCGCGGTGAACGGGTGCGGGCTGAGCAGGTCCCTGCGCACTGTTCACCGCTGGAAGGCCTTCCAGCTGCGCGAGGGACAACCTGTAGACGCTCACGCCTCCAGGCAGTTCCACCGGGCCGGCGGAACCCTGCCGCCGCAGCAGCGCTTCCGCCGCCAAAAGGCGCTGGTAGCCAGGCTGCTGCCCGCCGACGTCGGCCGCTGCCTTCGCGATCACGCGGAACCTGATGGCGGGGGCCAAGCCGCGCAACGCGTCCTCGGGAAGGGCCAGTTCGCGGCCATTCCGCTCCACGAGCGATGTAAAGGTGGTTTCCGCCACTTCCTCCAGGTAGTCGGCGTCGAGCTGCAGGATGGAGGCTGTCCGGGCGAGGGATTCCGCGACGCCGGGCCCCAGCTTTTCCTCAAGGTGCGGCAGGACTTCCACGCGGGTGCGCGAACGGGCGAAGGCCGGATCCGCGTTGCTGGGATCGTGCCACGGGTCCAGCTCCTCGACGTCGCAGATCTCCTCCGTGTCCGCCCGGCGGAGTCCGAGGAAGGGCCGCAGCAGCTTGCCGCGGGCAGGCCTCATCCCGGCGAGCGACCGGGTTCCCGACCCCCGAGCCAGGCCCAGGAGCACCTGCTCAGCCTGGTCGTCCAGGGTGTGGCCCAGCAGGATGGCGTCGGCGCCCTGGTTTTCGGCGGCTGCTACAAGGGCTGCATGCCGGGCTTCCCGGGCCGCGGCTTCGGGGCCTGTGCCGGCAGTGGCCACTGTCACCGTCCGGATTTCCACGGGGGCAAGGCCCAGTTCCTGCAGTACCCGGGCTGTCGTGGCCGCAACCTGGGCGGACCCTTCCTGCAGTTGGTGGTCCACCACCACGGCGCCCACCGTCACCGGGTGGCCGTCGACGTGGCCGCGGCGGGCGAAGTAGGCGGCCACTGCTGCCAGGGCGAGGGAGTCCGGCCCCCCGCTGCAGGCGATCAGGAGGTGCCGGGGGTAGCCGGCCTGGGCCAGCACGTCCTGGAGCATCTTGCGGGCAGTGCCAACGACGGGCGCCAGCCGGCCGGGCCGTCGTCGTCCGCTGCGCTGGGCTGGCTGGATGCGCTGGGCCGGCTTGCTGGGTTGGACCGGCTCGCTGCGCTGGGGAACGGTGTTAATCAGAGTCCCATCCGCTCAATCCACAGCTTGGCATCGTGGATTTCTGGCTCCGTGGGCAGGTGGTCCGCCGACTCCCACACCCGGTTGAAGCCTTCCATTCCCGCCACGTCCACCACGGCACGGACGAAGCGCGCGCCGTCGGAGTACTGGCGCATCTTGGCGTCCAGGCCCAGGAGGCTGCGGATGAACTTCTCGATGACGCCGCGGTCCTTGCCGCGGTCGTTGAAGCGCTGCCGGATGGTCTTCACCGACGGCACGATGCTGGCGTCCACGGCGTCCATCACCACGTTCGCATGGCCTTCGAGGAGGCTCATCACGGCGGTGAGGTGCGAGATGGCGGCTTTCTCCTCGGGATCCTGCAGCAGGTCGAGGATGGCTCCGCGGCCGGGCGTGTTGCCATTGGCCGAGCGGTCCTTCAGCGAACGGGCGGCGGCCGTGGCACGCTCCATCAGCGAATCGACATTGCCCAACAGGTGCCCGCTGAGTTCGTCAATCTGCTCCAGCATGTGGTGCCGCAGCCAGGGCGCCGCGGCAAACTGGACCCGGTGGGTCTGCTCGTGCAGGCAGACCCAGAGCCGGAAATCCTCAGGAGTGACGTTCAGTTCCTGTTCGACAGCGACAATGTTGGGGGCAACCAGGAGCAGGCGTCCGCCCGACGGCGCCGTGGAACCTTCGGCGAGCGCCGCGAACGGATCGTACTGGCCAAGGACCTTGCTGGACAGGAAGGCCAGGACAGCGCCCAACTGGCTGCCGGTGATGGCGCCGCTGACACTGGCCGCGGCCGGACTCAATGAACCGCGCCGGCTTTCGAGCATCTTTTCCATGGCGGGCTTCAGCATCACGGCGAAGCTTTGGGTGTTGGCTTTGGCCCACGAGGCGCGGTCCACTACCAGCACGGTCGAATCCCGTAGATTCCGGGCCGCTTCCAGCCCCGTGATCTCATGGACGTGCTCCACCGAGGCGTCGGCGAGCCTGCGCAGGCTCTCCACGGCGTCGCCGATTGCGGCCGGGTTCAAGACCGGGCCCGCCGGAGCCAGCCGCGCCGCCGTGGAGGCGGCAAGGTCCCAGTTGATCAGGGACGAGGCCTGGCTGGACAACGTTTGTGCTGACGACTCACCTGCAGTGGACTCCATAGGTCCCATCAGAACACAGCAGGCTGTGGATAGTCCTTAAGTTCGCTGACCGGCGAACCAGCCGCCCCTGCTGCCCCGGGCCTGACCTGTTGCACAGCCGGCTCACAGGATCGCGAAAGCCGATCGCTAAGTCGGTCCGGCACGGTAGTAACCAAGAGCCCAACCACCGAAGGAGAACTCCATGATCCCGTACCGTCCCGTTGCTCCCCTCACCGTCGGTCCCCGGAAGGGCTGGAAGTCGGTGCTGGCCGCCGTCGTGATGGCTGCCCTGTTGGGCACCACTGCTACCGCCGCTGTTGCGGCCGAACCTGCAACGCAGCCGTCAGGCGTTCAATCCGTTAGTACCGCCGCATCCAAGCTGCAGGCGACTGAGCCGGCACGCCGGGAGTCCTAGCGGCGGGTTTTGCAAGCAGCACCGCTACCGGCAGCCGCAGGCCGCGAGCGCCGTTGCGGCCCGGTCCAAAGCCACCTTGTTGCCGGCGGCGCCCGGCGTGAGCCCGTTGCCGATGAAGGAGAAGACCAGGAGGCGGCCGTCAGCGTCCACCACGTAACCGCTGAGCGCCAACACCGTGTTCAAAGTTCCGGTCTTGGCCCGGACCAGGCCTGCACCCCGGGCCGTTGAATCTTCGCCGTAACGGGTGTCCAGGGTGCCGGTGAGGCCGGCCACCGGGAAACCGTTCAGCGCGGCGCGGAGCCGGCTGTCCGCGCCGGCTGCAATGGTTCGCACCACTTCGGAGAAATGGCGGGCTGAGACCTGGTTGCCCATGGCCAGCCCGCACACGTCCACCAGTTTGATGCCTTCGACGGAAATTCCGGCGTCTGCGAGCTGCGCGCGGACAGCGGTCGTGGCGCCGTCGTTGCTGCCCGGTCCGCCCGCCGCTACCGAGGCCATCCGTCCCAACACTTCCGCCAGGTAGTTGTCCGAGGCCTGCAGCATCAGGTCCACCTGCTCGGCCACCGTGGCCGACTCCGCTTCCGCCAGGACCGCCGGCTCCCCGCCGCCTGACTGGACAGCAAGGGGGGAATGTTCGACGGCGGCTGCCACGGCCAGTCCCGCGGCCGCGCCTGCCGTCCGCAGCCGGGCCGCAAATTCCTCCGCCACCGTCATCGCAGAGTCCTGCGGGCGCGGGCCGGTGGTGACGGCGGGATCGTAGCGGGCCGAGTTCATGGCCAAGGGGTACACGGGCGCCACTTCCCCCGCAGCCACATCCCCGCTCTCCCAGGCCGGGTTCAGGGCAGGGCCGGTGAAGAGGGAATCGTCCACCAGCACTCTGAGCTCCCCGTTGGTGCCGGCTGCTTTCAGCGCTTCCACCGTCCGGGCAGCCAGCGTCGCCAGGCCGGCGTGGCCCATCACCAGGTCCCCGTTCGACTCCCCCGCACCGAGCAGGACGTCGCCGCCGCCCACCAGCACCACCTGCCCGGCTTCCGGACCTTGCACCACGGAGGTGGTGAACCGGCGCTCCGGGCCGAGGGAGCGGAGCGCCGCCACCGCGGTCAGCAGCTTCAGGTTGGATGCCGGGACCCGGCTCTCGGAACCGCCGCGGTCAAAAAGGACCTGCCCGGTCAGCGCATCCTGCACCAGCCCCGTAAAGCTCCCGCCGCCGTCGGCCTTCAACAGGGGCTCCACCTGGGCAGTGACGCTGGACGCGAGCGGGACGTCCGCCGAATCATCCAGCGGAGCAAGTCCCCGCGCTGGTGACAATGTGGCGGGAGGCTGCTGCCATTCCGGCGCCGGCGGAGCGGGTGCAGGCGCCTCCGGCCCCAGGAAACCCGGGGCAACCAGCAGGGCCCCGGGGACGATGAGGACCACCAGGAGTACCGCCGGCACAACGGAAGGCCAGGACCGTTTCAGGGCCGGGACGGCGCCCCGGAGACTGTGGCGGACACGGTCGAGCCATGGTTCCGCGGCAGTTGGTTTGGTCATGCTGGTGCTGGTCCTCAAGTCCTGAAATTTCCCCACAAGTTCCTGATTCCAGGGCCTCTCGCTATATCCTCAATAATAGTCGGCGGCACGGACACTCCCTTTAATGGGCCGTCAAGTGTGCCGCGAACCCCCTGCAATTGCCGAGGAGCATTCCATGAAGCATGACGTGACCATCGAGATCCCCAAGGGATCACGCGTCAAGTACGAAGTTGACCACGAGACTGGCCGCGTCCGCCTGGACCGCGTCCTCTTCACCTCCATGCAGTACCCCACGCACTACGGATACTTCGAGAACACCCTCGGCGAGGACGGCGACCCGTTGGACGCACTCGTGCTCCTGCAGGACTTCGACCTGCACCCCGGCGTCATCGTTGAGTCCCGCCCCATCGGCGTTTTCAACATGACCGACGACGGCGGCGGAGACGCCAAGGTCCTCTGCGTCCCCGTGGATGCCCGCTTTGACCACATCCAGGAAGTCAGCGACGTCAACGAGTTCCTGATCAAGGAGATCGAGCACTTCTTCACCCGCTACAAGGACCTGGAGCCGGGCAAGTGGGTCAAGGCCGAGGGCTGGGGCGACCGCGCCGCCGCCGAAGCCGAACTGGAAGCCTCCATCAAGCGTTACGTGCCCACCGGCCACTGATTCGCAAGCTGTCCGACGGCGGGTGCCTGGTTCGCGAGAGCCGGGCACCCGCCGTCGTCGTTTGTCAGGGAAGCACCAGCGGGATGTGCAACGCTTGGTTCGTGAGTTCGGAGCCTACTTTCAACCCGCCCTGCGGTCCTGTCACCGGCTGGCGCGACGGGGACGTCGTCCGGGCCACCGGAATTCCTTACGCCAGGGCGGCCCGTTTCCAGCCTCCCGTACCTGTTGCGGACTGGACCAAACCGTTTGCGGCAACGTCCCCCGCACCCGCCTGTCCGCAGGGGCCCGTGCCGTTCCTCGACGACGTCCTGGGCACCCGCTACGGGGAACTCCCGGGCAGCGAGGACTGCCAGAACCTCTCCATCACCATGCCCGCCGATCTTGCCCCGGGCGAGCTGCTGCCGGTGATGGTGTGGATCCACGGCGGTTCCTACACCACCGGTTCCGGCGACCTTGCCATCTTCGACCCGGCGGCGCTGGTAGCCGAAAACCGGGTGGTGGTGGTTTCGGTGACCTACCGGCTGGGGCTGTTCGGCTTCCTGGCCACGCATTCGGGCCGCCCGGGCAACCTGGGCCTGCTGGACCAGCTTGAGGCGTTCCGCTGGGTGCAGCGGAATGTTGCCGCGTTCGGCGGTGATCCGGGCCGTGTGACCGCCTTCGGACAGTCCGCCGGCGGCGACGCCATCGCCCACCTCATGGCCACTCCGGAAGCGCCGCAACTGTTCCAGCGGGCCATCGTCCAAAGCGCCCCGCTGGGCATTTCCCGCGGCAGGGCAAAGATGAACCATGCGATGGGCATCGCGGCCGAAACAGTCACCGAGGAGACTCCCGCAATGGACGTGGTGGAACGGGAGGATCACGTGGCACAGGGGGCCCGGAAGTTCGGGATGCTGGCCGCCATGCCCTTCGGCACCCAATACGGGCACGCGCCCCTGCCGGAGGAATCAGAGATCGAGGCGGCCTGGAACCGGTCCGCCCCCGGGATTGAGGTACTGATCGGGCACACGTCCGAGGAGGCGCGGCTGTTCCTGCCGCGGAGCCCTTACCTGAGCCGGCTGGCCCGGGTCCCGGTCGCAGGAGCCGCCGCGGTCAGGGCCATCGACTGGGTAGTCACAGAGACTGTCTATGGCCGGGCGGCCCGAAGGTTCGCCCGGCGCCATGCCGGCGCAGGCGGAAAAGCGCACAGGTACGTGTTGAGCTGGCATGCGTCGGGGAACATTTTTGGTGCCGCCCACACCATCGACCTCCCGCTCCTCTTCGGCAACCGGAACACGTGGGACGGCGTCGGACTGATCGCCGGCGCCGGCTGGGAGGACGTGGACGACGTCGGGCGGCAAGTGCGCAGCTTATGGGCGGCTTTCGCCCGGGGAGACTCCCTCGGCGAGAGGGGCGGGATCCCGGGCGCGCTCAGGTACAGGGCAGAGCAAAAGGGGGCAGGCATCCGTCAGATTGTGCGGGCGCCGGCGACAGTGTTCCGGATGGCTTCCACCAGGATGTCCTGGCGCTGGAAGTAGGCGTTGTGGCCGGCGTCCTCCACCACCAGGAGGTTGGCGCCAGGCACGGTGGCGGCCACGTGTTCGGCCCCGCGGCGGATGCGCGGCCTTTCCTGGTTCCCGATCAACACCAGCAGCGGGCTGGTTATGGATTCCAGTCCCTGCTGGAACCAGTCCACGTCCGACGGGTCGGCGCTGAGGAACTCCCCCTGGCTTTGTTCAAGGCTGCGCGGGTAGCGGGCTGCCTCGATGGCGGCGGCGGTGGAGCGGACCCGGATATAGCGGGCATAGTCCTTCGGGTTCTCTGCGATCCACCGGTCCGTGAAGGAGTTCCCTACCCCGAGCCAGATCCTTTCGTCGGCGTCGAGCGAGCTGAACACCTCGAATTTCTCCGGCTGGCCGGCCTGCCCCGGCGCGGCACCACCAGCGGCCAGCCCATCCCGCAAACCACCAGTGCTGCCGCACCGCCGGGATTCCGGACCGCCCAGCGCAGGGCTGTCATGCCGCCCATGCATTGCCCCACAATGACCGGATTCTCCAAGGCCAAGGAGCTGATGAACTGATCCAGTTCCGCAACCCGGTCAACCAGTGGCCCCTGCCGGGGCGAGTTCGATGACCAGCCGTGATCGTAGGTGTCGTACGCCAGCACCCGGAAGTCCTGCTCCAGTTCGGCGGTAATCGGCTCCCAGCAGGCTGCCGCTGAGGCGTGGCCATGCAGCAGCACTATCGGCTGGCCCCGGCCGGAGTCCGTGTAGTGAATATCGTTGCCGAGCACATCGAGCCAGGGCATCGGTGGTCCTTTCGGGCGCTGGACTGCCGGGCTGGCCGGCCTTGCACCAGACTTCCAGACCCAGGGGCCGGAGTCATCCGGTGTCCAGAACGGGCCTGAACAGGCCCGCGGCAGCCAGGGGTAGAGTCTGGTCACGTGAGAACGCTCGGAGTGGACCTCGCCGCGGCCACCAAAAAGACAGCCGTGGCGGTCATCGAATGGGACCAGGCCCCGGCGCGGCTGGTTCACCTCGCACTCGACGTTTCTGACCAGGACATCGTGGACCTCTTCGCCGCCACGGATATGACGGGCATTGATTGCCCGGTGGGCTGGCCGCAGGCGCTGATCCCGTTCCTCACGGGGCACCTGGACTTCGACGCCGGCCCCGTCCTGGCCTATGACGGCATCGAGGGCCGGCGCCTGCTCGCGTACCGGGACACGGACCGCTTCGTCACCGCGAACACCGGCCTGATTCCGCTGAGCGTCTCGGCAGACCGGCTCGCGCACCCGGCCATGCGGTGTGCGGTCATCCAGGCGAAGATCGCAGCACTCCACGGACCCCAGCCGAGGGACGGATCCGGCAAACTGGCGGAGGTCTACCCGGCTGCCTCACTGAAGCTCTGGGGCCTGGGCGCCCGCGGCTACAAAGGACGCGGCGCCTCCGAAGCCGAGCGCCTTTCGGTGCTGCTCGGAAGCCTTCGGCAGCAGGCGCCGTGGCTGGACCTTGCCGGGCACGAGGACAGGCTGGCCGGCTCGGACGACCTGTTCGACGCCGTCGTCGCTTCCCTCACCGCCCGTGCAGTCGCCGTCGGACTGACCGCCCTGCCCGATGACGCCCACGCTGCGGCCGCCCGCAAGGAAGGCTGGATCCACATGCCCGCCGGCGGCCTCGACGGGCTGCCCGGCTAGGAAAGCGGTCAGCCGAGTTTCCAGTTCCGGATCTCCTCCGGGTCCTCACCGTGCGTGCGGGTGTGCTCGCGGGCACGGATCCTGCTGTCCTGCAGCTGTTGCCGCAGCATCGAATGCTTCTCGGCCAGGCCCGGCACCCGGTCGATGGCGTCGATAGCCAGCTGGAACCGGTCGATGCCGTTCAGCATGGCCATGTCGAACGGCGTGGTGGTAGTCCCCTCCTCCTTGTAGCCGCGTACGTGCAGTCCCTCCTGGTTCGTGCGGCGGTAGGCCAGCCGGTGGATCAGCGCGGGGTAGCCGTGATAGGCAAAGATGACAGGCTTGTCCGTGGTGAAGATCCCGTCGTAGTCCCGGGCCGGAAGCCCGTGCGGATGTTCGCTCTCGTCCTGCAGCCGCATCAGGTCAACCACGTTGACCACGCGGATCTTCAGCCCCGGCGCACCTGCCTTGAGCAGCTCCGCCGCCGCCACCGTCTCCACCGTGGGAACGTCACCCGCGCAGGCAAGGACGACGTCGGGCTCCTCCCCCGGCACCTCGGATCCGGCGAACTCCCAGATGCCCAGCCCGCGCTGGCAGTGGGTGGCGGCGTCGGCCGGTCCCAGCCAGGTGGGTGAGGGCTGCTTTCCGCTGACCACAATATTCACGTAGTCCGTGGACGCCAGGCAGTGCTCCATCACGGACAGCAGGGTGTTCGCGTCCGGCGGCAGGTACACCCGGATGACCTCGGCCTTTTTGTTCACGGCGTGGTCGATAAACCCCGGGTCCTGGTGCGAAAAACCGTTGTGGTCCTGCTGCCATACATGCGAGGACAGCAGATAATTCAGCGACGCGATGGGCTGGCGCCACGGCAGCTTCCGGTGCACCTTCAGCCATTTGGCGTGCTGGTTGAACATGGAGTCGACGATGTGGATGAAGGCCTCATAGCAGTTGAAGACGCCGTGGCGGCCGGTCAGGAGGTAGCCCTCCAGCCAGCCCTGGCACAGGTGCTCGCTCAGTACCTCCATCACCCTGCCGGAGCGCGCAAGGTGCTCGTCGACGTCGTCAATCCGGTACTGCCACACCTTGTCGGTGACTTCGTAGACGTTCTGGAGCCGGTTGGACGCGGTCTCGTCCGGGCCGAACAGCCGGAACGTTTCCATGTTCTGGGCCACCACGTCCCGCATCCACGAGCCCAGGGTGATCATCGGGCTGACGCGTTCAGTCCCGGCCTGGGCTACTTCGACGGCGTGGTCCAGGTAGGCGGGCAGCTTCAGCGCCCGCCGAAGGAGGCCGCCGTTGGCGTGGGGCGTGGCGCTCATCCGGAAGTCACCGGTGGGCGCACCCTCGGCGACGTCGGGACGGAGCCGCCCGTCGCCGTCGAACAGTTCCTCCGGGCGGTAGGACTGCAGCCACTCGTCCAGGAGCCGCAGGTGCTCGCCGTTGGTGCGGACTTCGGAGAGCGGCACCTGGTGGCTCCGCCATGTCCCCTCAACCTGCAGCCCGTCCACCTTCCGCGGACCGGTCCAGCCCTTCGGCGAGCGCAGGACAATCATGGGCCAATGCGGCGCTTCCACAGCCTCTTCGTTGCCTGCCTGCCCGACGCCCCTTTCCGGCAGCCGGCGCGAGTCCTGGATGGCGCGGATGTCGGTCATGCAGCTTTCGAGCGCCTCCGCGAAGTCCCGGTGGGCCTGCTCCGTGTTGTCCGGATCCTTCACCGTGACGAAGTAGGGCTCGTGGCCGTAACCGCGCAGGAGCTGTTCCAGCTGCGCTTCGGGCATGCGCGCCAGGATGGTCGGGTTGGCGATTTTGTAGCCGTTCAGGTGCAGGATGGGCAGCACCGCGCCGTCCGCGGCCGGGTCCAGGAAGTTGTGGGAGTGCCAGCTGGCGGCCAGCGGCCCCGTCTCGGCTTCGCCGTCGCCAATCACGACGGCGGCCACCAGCTGGGGATTGTCGAGGACCGAGCCGTAGGCATGGGCGAGGGAGTACCCGAGTTCGCCGCCCTCATTGATGGAGCCCGGGCTCTCCGGGGCGGCGTGGCTGGGGATGCCGCCCGGGTAGGAAAACTGGCGGAAGAGCTCAGCCAGGCCCTCCCCGTCGTTGCCCACATGGCCATAGATTTCGGAGTACGTCCCTTCCAGCCAGGCATTGGCGACGACGGCGGGACCGCCATGGCCGGGACCAGCCACGAAGAGCATCTCAGCGGAGTCGCGGCGGATAACGCGGTTCAGGTGGGCGTAGATGAAGTTCAGCCCGGGCGTGGTGCCCCAGTGCCCCAGCAGACGGGACTTGGTGTGCCCGGCGTTCAGCGGTTCGCGCAGCAGCGGGTTGGAGCGGAGGTAGATCTGGCCTACCGAAAGGTAGTTGGCGGCGCGCCACCAGCGGTCCACAAGTTCGAGTTCGTCCTGCCCCATGCTGCTGGTCATAGCCATCCTCACGTCGCGGTCGCCGCCCGAAGGCGGCCGTTGCTCCATCGCACCAGATGGGCCCGGGTGAGGCAACCCTGCTTGCCCGGGCAAGGCTACCTGCGGGTAGGCTGTGCTTTCAGATGTTCACGCTGACAATCAACCAGACCGATAGCCGGCGCGATGGTGACCGGGTGCCGCAGCTGCTCAAGGACCTGCGGCACGTTCCTGCGCGCCTGGACTTTGACCGGTCAGTGGAGGACGAAGTGCAGGGCATCGTTGAATGTCCGCACCAGGCGGTGGAGGTGGCGCTGATCGCGCTGCGGGCCGGTTCCTGGTATGTGGGGATCGGCGTCGGGCCTGTTAATGAGCCGCTGCCCAACCAGATCAAGGACGCCTCCGGCCATGGGCTGGTGTACGCCCGGCGTGCGGTGGACCGGTTGCGGAACAGCAAGGACCGCGTCCCGGTTGCCGTTGAGGGGCCCTTGGCTGACGTGGCCCATGACGCCGAGGCGGTGCTGCGGCTGCTGGGGCACATCGTCCGCGACCGTTCCGGCGCCGAGTGGCGCGTCCTTGACCTGCTGACCCCGGGAGTGCGCGGCCAGCAGAAGGCGGTGGCCCAGGAACTGGGAATCACTACCCAGGCGGTCAGCAAGGCGGTGGCGCGGGCGCAGTGGAATGAGGAACATGCTGCCCGGCCGGCCGCAGCCCGGTTGCTGGCCCTGATCCTCGAGGCCCGCTAAGGCCTCCTTGCGCTGGCTTCCAGGGTCCGGCGAAGGATCAGCGGGATGACTCCGCCCACCGCCAGGAGTTCGCATTCGAGCCCGGTTTCCACCGCGGCCGTGACTGTGAAAGACTCCTCAGTTCCGTCGCTGCGGACAACCGCGGCCGCGATGCCGGTGCGGGGGCGGATGTGCTCTTCCCCGGCCTCAAGCCTGATCCGGTCCCCGGGCTCAAGGCGCAGGAGCTTGTCCCTCATATCCGCTGGCATCACGAGCGGGAGGATACCCATGCCGATGAGGTTGGAGCGGTGGATCCGTTCAAAGCTGGCGGCGATCACGGCCCTGACGCCGAGCAGCCGCTGGGCTTTGGCAGCCCAGTCGCGGGAGGAACCCATGCCATAGCGTTCCCCCGCCACGATAACCACGGGTTCGCCCTCGTCGCGGTACCGCTCGGCGGCGTCCCAGATGGGCATGGTTTCGCCCGACGGCGCGTGGACGGTTTGCGCTGTGGGCCCTTCGGGATGCAGCCAATTTTTGACGGATTTATTGTGGAAAGCGCCGCGGACCATCACCTCCCAGTTCCCGCGGCGGGACGCGAAGACATTCAGGTCAGCCCGGTCCTCGCCCCGTTCCACCAGGAAGTCCGCCACGTCGCTGTTCGCCGGAATGGCGCTGGCGGGGGAGATATGGTCCGTGGTGATGTCGTCACCGAGTACCAGCAGCGGATGGGCTGTGAAGCGGCCCAGCAGGCTGACCTCAGTCATCGCCGCGAACGGCGGCCTGCGCAGGATGGTCGATGCCGGATCCCAAGGGTACTGCGCGCCGTCGGGAGCTTCGACGCGCCGCCACTGCGGATCCCTGGCCGCGATGAGGAAGTCGCGGCGGAAGTCGGTGGGGTCGTTGGCCTTTAGCACCAGCGCATCAATCTCTTCGCGGGCGGGCCACAGGTCCTCGAGGTAGACGGGGATGCCGTCCGCCAGGTACTGGAGGGGTTCAGCGCTGAGGTCGCGCTTCGCATCACCTGCCAGGGCGAAGGCGACGACGAGCGGTGGGGACATGATGAAGCTGAGTTCGACGTCGGGGTGTACCCGGCCGGGGAAGTTGCGGTTGCCGGAGAGGATTGCCACCGGTTCGCTCGCGCCGTCGTTCTGCGCCGCGGCAACAGCCGGCGTCAGGGGCCCGGGGTTGCCGATGCACGTGGTGCAGCCGAACCCTACGATGTCGAATCCCACGGAAGCGAGGTCATCAGTGAGGCCGGCACGGTTGAGGTAGCTTGCCGCGGCCGGAGAGCCCGGGGCGAGGGAGGTTTTCACCCAAGCGGGAACCTGCAGGCCGCGCATGCGGGCGTTCCGGGCGAGGAGTCCGGCCGCGATCAGCAGTTTCGGGTCCGTAGTGTTGGTGCAGCTCGTGATCGCGGCCAGGGCCACCGGGAAGTCGGGGAGCGTTCCTGTGCCGGGAAGATCCGGTCCAGCCTCCTGTTCCAAAACTTTGCGGATGCCGCCGTAGGGCACCAGGTCCTGGGGCCGGCGGGGACCTGCGGCGTGCATGGCGATGGCGGACAGGTCTACCTCGATGACCCTGGTGTAGACGGGAGTGGCTTCCGGGTCGAACCAGAATCCTGCCCGCCTGGCATAGGCCTCGACGAGGCGGGTCTGCTCCGCCGTGCGTCCCGTACCGGCGAGATAGTCCAGCACCATAGCGTCGATCGGGAAGTATCCGGTGGTGGCGCCGTATTCGGGCGCCATGTTCGCGACGACGGCGCGCTCCCCCACTGCCAGGGTGGAGACGCCGGGGCCAAAGAATTCCACAAACTCGCCCGTGACGCCCACCTCGCGAAGCCGGTGGGTGATGGTCAGGGCCAGGTCTGTGGCCAGAGTCCCGGTCCCCAGCTCACCGATGAGCCGGACACCGACGACGTCGGGGATGCGCAAGGTCGCGGGCATCCCAAACATCACCGTCTGTGCTTCCAGGCCGCCCACTCCCCAGCCCAGGACACCGAGGCCGTTAACCATCGGGGTGTGGCTGTCGGTTCCCAGCATCATGTCGGGGACCGCCCAGCGGACGCCGGCCTGGTCGATGGTGGTGACGACGCTGGCCAGCTGTTCGAGGTTGATGGTGTGCATGATCCCGGTGCCGGGAGGGTGGATGTGCACATCATTCATGGCCTTCGACGCCCACTTCAAAAACTGGTAGCGTTCCCGGTTCCGGCGAATCTCGTGGCTGATGTTCAGTGCAGCGGCATCGGCCCGGCCGTATTCCTCAACGGCCACCGAGTGGTCGATCGAAACGTCCACCCGCAGCAGCGGGTTCAACGCCATCGGATCCGCTCCGTGTTCGGCCAGGGTGTCGCGCATGGCGGCGACGTCCACCAGGGCCGGCGTGCTGGTGGTGTCGTGCATCAGCACCCGGGTCGGCAGGAACTCGATCTCGGCAGTGCTGGTTCCGCTCTCCAACCAAGCGTGCAGGGCCTCCACGGCCTGGTTCCGTTCCTGTCCCTTCATGTTGCGCAGCACGTTTTCCGCCAGCAGCCTGAGGACAATGGGAAGCCTGGAATAGCCGGGGCCGAAGGAGGTCTCCACATCGACCATGCGCAGCACTTGGCCATTCACGGACAGCTGCGTAGCTGGGGTTTCCGGCCCGGCAGGGACAACGGTCACAGGCGCCCTTTCCTGGGTCGGGAGAGTCAGTACGATCTACTACAGTGCAGGTTATAGCCTATAACGAAGGAGGGGCCGTGGCTCAACCCCCAGTTCTCACCAAGAACGCGTACGCCTACGAGGAACTCCGCCGCCGCATTTTGACGGGCGAGATGGAGCAGGGGTCCGTGCTGAGCCAGTCCAGGCTCGCCCAGGAGATCGGCGTCAGCACTACCCCGTTGCGCGAGGCGCTCCGCCGTCTGGCGGCCGAGGGGATGGTGGAGCTCAAGTCGCACAGTGACGCCCGGGTTGCCGCACTGACAGCCGACGAAGCGCGCAACTTGTATGTCATCCGCGAGAACCTCGACCCACTGGCAGCCGCCCTTGCAGCGGAGAGCCGGACGCCGTCGGACGTTACAAGAATTGAGGGCGCCCTTGAGGGACTTCAGCCCCTGCAGGACGCCGGTGACATCAGGGCCCTGACGGCCCACCGCGATTTCCACCGCGCCCTTTATCTGGCTTCCCACAACCCACTCCTCATCGGCATCCTCGAAGGCTTGTGGGACAAATCCGACCGGTACCGCCAGATCGGGCTGCGAAGCCAGGAGGCTTCCCGCGAGGACCTGCTGCGGGTCCAGGAGGAACACAGCCGCATCGCCGGGGCTGTCATTGCCGGCGATGCGGAACTCGCGCGCCAGAGCATGCGAAGGCACGTTGAGGGCAGCCTGGGCCGCCGCGCCATTGACGTCCTCACGGCCGGGTAGGTTTACAAGTGCAAACTTTCCCCCGAACAGAATTGAGGCCTGCCTTTTGGAAGGGGTGCTGAAGGGCTTTTTTGTTGTGGGTATGGTGCTGCTGGCTGGCTACCTCCTGGCCCGGTACAACGTGCTGGGGAAGCAGGGCACGAAAGTGCTTTCCGCGTTGTCGTTCACCGTGGGGCTGCCCAGCCTGATGTTTTCCATGATTGCCACGCGGCACATCACCGAGGTCCTGAGCGCCACCGGCCTGATTTCCGTTGTCACGGCCATCGCCTGCATGACAATCTTTGCCACAGTCGGGGCGGTGCGGCGTTGGGGAACCCGGCGGACCGTCATCGGCGCCCTGTCCACCGGAATTGTGAACTCCACCAACCTGGGTGTGCCGCTGTCCGTCTATGTCCTGGGCAGCGCCACGTATGTCACACCGATCATGCTGTTCCAGCTGGCCCTGCTGACACCGGTCGCGCTCACCATCATGGACCTGGCAGATCCGAAGGGGCCCAAGCCCTCGGTAGGGAAGGTCCTTGGCACGCCCTTCCGGAACCCCGTGACCGTCGCGGCCATGCTGGGCATCCTGCTCAGCGCCTTAGAGATCGAAGTACCGGAGCTCGTGCTCGCCCCGGTTTCCCTGGCGGCGCAGATGACGGTGCCGCTGATGCTGATCATTTTCGGGATGTCCCTGCACGGCCTCACCCTTCGCGGAGGCACCGGCGAGGCCGCTCCCACCACTGTCGCCGTGGTGCTCAAATCAGCGGTCCAGCCCGCGCTTGCCTGGGCGTTGGCGGCGTTCGTCTTTCACCTCGACGCGTTCAGCACGTTCGTGGTCACGGCCTGCGCCATCCTTCCCACGGGACAAAACGTGGTCCTCTACTCCATCCGCTACGGTGTGGGGCAGGCGCTGGCGCAGTCGACCGCCGTGATCACCACAGTCCTGTCCGTCCCGCTGCTGCTCGGAGCCGCGCTACTGTTCGGCTGAGATGCTGTGTCGCTGAGCGGTGTGTGATTGAGCGGTGTGTGGCTGAGTCGCCTTTTAGCTGAGCTGCTGGTGGCTTGGCCGTACCGCGTTGCCGGCCGTCAGCCCTGGCTGGCGGCCATCACAGGCTCGCCATTGAAGTATTCGAGCTGCCAGCCGTCAATCGCGTGATGGTGGGCCAGGTTGAGGACGGCATTGTCGATGCTGTTCAGCGTGCTGCCCACGGCGCGGCTGAGGCTCACGCGCAGGAGCGTCCCGTGCGCGACGACGAGAAGTCGCCGCCCGCGGTACTCCTCCGCCAGTGCCTCCAGTGCCGCCAGTCCCCGGTCAGCTGCCTCCTCCTCGCTTTCGGCGCCGCGGAAACCCCCGGGGATGCGCAGGGCATCCAGTTCCGGGCCCGCCTGCATCCCCTCCGCCGGTCCGAAGCTCCGCTCGATAAGTTCCGGCATGCGGCGGACCTCGCTGAGCCCCAGCCCGGCCGCGATCACGTCGGCTGTTTCGGCGGCGCGGCTCAGCGGCGACGACACAATGGCGTCCCATTCGTAAGCGGACAAAACGGCGACGGCGTCACGCGCCTGGGCACGGCCGACGTCGTTCAACGGGATGTCCGTGGCTCCCTGCAGCCGGCGCTCGGCATTCCAGTCAGTCTGGCCATGGCGGATGAGGGCGAACGTCGTCAGGGTCATGCTTTCCATTCTGCCCGAAGGCTGGCACCAGCCGGAACAACGAGGCTTGCGTGAGGCGGCTGGCTGGTAGTCAGCTAAGGGCAAGGACCAGGTAGAAGACGGCGAGCGCCAGGGCCACCGGCGTCATCACGGCGCGCTCGGATTTGCTCCGCGATATTGCGTTCATCAGCACTCCGAGGGTGAAATATGCTGCCAACACCCAGGTGACCACCGCCGTGACAGCCTCACTGCCCAGGGATGGCACCAAGGCTGCCTTGGCGAGTGCCGCGTACCCGAAAGCCGCGTACAGGACTATCGACACCGCACTTCCCACCCGCAAGCCCGCGGGCAGGACTTTGTGCTGTCCTCCCCACGCCAACCGTCCGAGCGGAGCGCCGCTGATCAGGGCGGCCTGGAAGATGGCAAGGCCGGCTAAAACGCCGCAGGCGGCCACGGCCGCAAGCTGAACCAAGGACACCGCCAGTCCCCCGGCAACTAAAGGAGGCTGCGAAGCACGTGTGCAGCGCCGTCGTCGTACACGGAGTGTGTAACCTCATCCGCGGCGGCGATCACTTCCTCCGGAGCCTGGCCCATGGCCACTCCCCGGCCGGCCCAGCTGAGCATCTCGATATCGTTGCGCCCGTCGCCTACTGCCACGGTAAGGTGCGGTTCGATGCCGAGCCGGCCTCGCAGCTTCTCCAGCGCGCTCGCCTTGGTGACGCCCGCGGCCGCGATGTCCAGCCACGCCGTCCAGCCCACCGAGTATGTGACACCGGCAAGGCCCACGTGCTCGATGGCCTCGTTAAATTCCTCCGGCGTGTTTTCGGTACTGAACACCACCACGCGGACGGCGGTGGCTTCGAGCATGGTGTGGAAGTCGACGCCCACAGCCTCCACACCGAAGCTCGGGTCCTGGAAGCGTTCCGTGGACAGGAAGTTGCCGTCCTCGTCCTCCAGCGCGTACTTGGCGGACGGAAGCCGCTCGCGGAGGGCACGGAGGGCGGGAGCCGGATCGAACGTGGCCTTGTGGATGACCTCGTAGCCGTTGTCCAGTTCCGGATGCAGCCGCAGCGTCACACCGCCGTTGCAGCACACCGCGTAACCGCGATCAATACCGATATTTTCAATGATGGGCAGCATGGCGTTGAGCGACCGGCCGGTGGCGATCATGACCTCGTGGCCAGCGGCTACTACTGCCTGCGCCGCTTCACGAACGGCCGGGGACATGTGGCCGTCGTGGTCCACCAGGGTGCCGTCCACGTCCAGGGCGATCATTAGCTTCTGGTCTACGTTGTTGTTTTCGTTGTTGTCTCGCCGGTCATCGTTGCCGGCGACTGAGGTTTCAGTCAGCGTTGTCATCCATCAAGTAGAGCAGAAACCCCCAAAAACCCGCTAGGACGCACGCCACAGAATTATCGAACAGTTGGTGAATACCCACAGGTTTTCCCCGTTGTGGGTGCTAACCTCCCGCAGGTCCTACGCTCCCAGGCTTGTTCGCGAAACCGAACCTTCAAGATCCGGATCCGCGAACTGGTCCCTGGTTCGTGGGCGCAGCCCCGCTGCCAGGAGCTTCCGCCTCAGCCGCTCCGGATCTTCCACGTCCGCCCAACCCCAGCGCACGAAGCCGAGGCCGAGCGCACGGATGCGGTCCTCGCGGAGCTTTTCCCGGTAAAGGGCTTCCTCTGCAGTGGCCGCACCACGCACGGCGGCCTCTACGTATTTGGCCTTTCCATCGAACTCCCCAACAACCCGGTTCCGCGGCCACCAGCAGTCTGCCCTGCCGATGAAACCGTCGGCGTCCCGGAAGGCGTGCTGGAGCACAGGTTGCTCGAATCCAAGAAACTCAAAGGCTGCACGGCTGTAGGACTCACCCACGGACTCGGCCAGCGGACTCGCCAGGGCCGCCACCCGTTCGGCCCGGCGGCGTGCCGAGGAGTGCTGATGGGACGAAATGCCGGCCACGATTTGGGGTAAGGCCAGCAGGTTTGCGTCCGCCTGAAGCATGCCCTGGCGATGCAACATCCGCGCCAATCCGTCGGCGACCACCAGGGCCTCAGCAAACTTGCCGCCAACCATCATGTCCAGGGCTGTCTGAACCGGGCTGGTGCACCTGAACTCCCCACGGGCCACAGTTTCAACTGGGGGCTTCAGGCAGTAGCGGAGGGGATACGAACGCTTTTCCCGGGCCTGCCGGGCAGCTGGGTCGTCGCCCAGGACCATCAGGGGCGATCGGCGGACTCCGCTTCGCCCGGGCAGTGTCGTGGCCAGTTCCACGCATCCCGGGGTGCGTAGCGTAGGCAATCCGTTGGCCAGTGCTGCCGTTTCCCCGCACAACACCGCGCCCTTCACTGACCTGGCCACGGCCGCCGTCGTCCAGGCAAAGCGCTCTGAAGGCCTTGCACTCAGCCAGTCCGCCGTCCGGACATAGAAACCGCGGCGGATCCGGACCAGCCGTCCCGCCCGAAACTCCCGGTGGATGGCGTCAGTGGTCCCCTGCGTGCGCAGGACAGCGGCGGAATCGATAAGCCCAGGCCGAATCTCCATGCCACAAGGCTGACGGGAAGAAGCCCCGCAGTCAGTGCACAGGCCGGCCTATGTGGACAAGCCAGCGGACGGGGAGCCCCGCGCACGGCAGGGTTCAGAAGCTTGTTCGCGGATCCGAACCTTCAAGATTCCGATCCGCGAACAAGCTTAGGACCAGCCGAAACTACAGAACCGGGAGGACCTCAAGCCCGCCCAGGTACTTCTGCAGCGCCTTGGGCACGTTCACCGAGCCGTCCGCGTTCTGGTGGTGCTCCAGCAGCGCCACGATCCAGCGGGTGGTGGCCAGCGTTCCGTTCAGGGTGGCCACGGCCCGGGTGCCCTTGGCCACCCCCTCCGGGTTCACGGCGCGTTCGCGGATGTTCAGGCGGCGGGCCTGGAAGGTGGTGCAGTTGGACGTCGAGGTCAGCTCGCGGTACGCGCCCTGGGTGGGAACCCAGGCTTCGCAGTCGTACTTGCGGGCCGCTGACGTTCCGAGATCGCCGGCCGCGGTGTCGATAACCCGGTACGGCAGCTCGCACTTGGCCAGCATCTCCTCTTCCCACGCCAGCAGCCGCTGGTGCTCCGCCGCAGCCTCCTCAACAGTGGTGTAGATGAACATCTCCACCTTGTTGAACTGGTGCACGCGGATGATGCCGCGGGTGTCCTTGCCGTGGGAACCTGCTTCCCGGCGGTAGCAGGAGCTCTGGCCGGCGTAGCGGATGGGACCGGCAGAAAAGTCCAGGATCTCGTCCGCGTGGTACCCGGCCAGCGCCACCTCGGAGGTGCCCACCAGGTAAAGGTCGTCTTCGGCGAGACGGTAGATCTCGGCGTCGTGCTTTACATCAAAGCCCGTGCCCTGCATCGTCTCGGGGCGCACCAGGGTTGGCGTGATCATCGGGACGAAGCCGGCCTGGATGGCCTGTTCCATGGCCATCTGCAGCAGCGCCATCTCCAGCCGGGCACCCACGCCGCGGAGGAAGTAGAAGCGCGCGCCGGACACCTTGGCGCCGCGCTCCATGTCGATGGCACCGATCAGTTCGCCGATTTCCAGGTGGTCCCTGGGCTCAAAGTCGGGGAATTCGCGGGGCGTGCCAACGGTTTTGACCACTACGTAGTCGTCCTCGCCGCCCTCAGGCACACCGTCCTCGATGAGGTTCGGGATGGTGCGCAGTAGTTCTTCCTGCTTGGTCTGCGCGGCGTCCGCTTCAGCGGAGGCTGCCTTCACCGAATTGGCCAGCTCCTTGACCTCGGCCAGCAGGGCCTTCTTCTCGTCGCCCTTGGCCTGGGCCACCTTCTTGCCGAAGGCGTTCTGCTCGGCGCGCAGGTTTTCGAAGCGGATCAGCGCCGCGCGGCGGGCGGAGTCGGCGGAAATGATCGCGTCCACCACTGATTCGTCCGCGCCGCGGGCGCGCTGGCTGGCTCGGAACTTCTCCGGGTTTTCGCTGAGGTCTTTTACGTCGATCACCACATAAGGGTATCCAATCCGAAGGAGTACGACGGCGGCGGGCCGCTGGGCCGGAACGCGCAGGTGCCGCCGGGATACTGTTGAGGCACTATGAGCGACCTGATTCTCTACGTGCTGATTGCGGTGGCGCTTGCCTTCGCCATTTCCAGCTGGTGGGGAGTCCGCAGGCTCAAGGCCCTGCATGTGCGCAGTGCGGTAGGTGGGGACGCGTACGAGTCCGGCCTTAGCCAGCAACGCGTGGCCGTGATACTGAACCCCATCAAAGCCCGCGCCGACGAAACAAAAGCCACCATCCAGCGGGCCTGCCTGACGGCCGGCTGGGAGGAACCTGTCTTCTACGAGACGACGGCGGAGGACCCCGGCTTCTCTCAGGTGCAGGCGGCTTTGGCCCACAAGCCCGACGTCGTCCTGGTGGGCGGCGGCGACGGTACGGTCCGCGTCGTGGCCGAGTCACTTACCCGCACCGGGGTTGCCATGGGCCTTATCCCGCTGGGCACCGGGAACCTCCTGGCCCGCAACGTGGACCTGGACGTCAACGACCTTCACGGCAACGTGCAGACGGCCCTCTTCGGCCACCAGCGCCACATCGACACCGCCCGGATGGGCATCGAGAACTCACGGACCGGGCATTCATCCGAGCACGTATTCCTGGTGATCGCAGGAATCGGCATGGACGCAGAAGTGCTGGCGGACACCAATGCCGGGCTGAAAAGGACGTTCGGCTGGCTGGCCTATACGGAGGCAGGGATGCGCCACCTGCCCGGCCGGCGGAAGAAGATCTCCATCTCCTTCGACGGCAGCCCGGACCAGGTCCGCAACATCCGCAGCGTCCTCTTCGCGAACTGTGGCCTGGTCCCCGGCGGTATCGACTTCATCCCGCAGGCCATGATCGACGACGGCATGCTGGACGTGGTTGTAATGAGTCCGCGCAGTGCCATCGGCTGGCTGCTGATGTACGTCAAAATCATGTTCAAGCACAGCGGGAAGCTGCCCATCATGACTATTTACCGGTCCGGCAGGATCGTCATCAAGTGCCCGGAACCAATGCCCACCCAGCTCGACGGGGACACGGCAGGCGAGGCCACCAAGGTCACTGTCCAGGTGGAACCGCGTTCGTTATTGATCAGGGTCAAGGGCGGGGCGTCCCGGGGCTAAACGGCATTCAGCCGAACCGGACTGTCAGGCGTTGGCTTCCTTTTTCGCCTCGGCGGCGGCTTTCGCTGCGGCACGGGCCTCGGACTGCTCGCGGATCATGGCCTGTTCCTCTTCGAAGCGCAGGCGGTCGGCACGGTCAGCGTCGTCGCCGTCCCAATCCTGGTTGTCCGCGGTGGGACGGGGATTGACGATCATTCCCTGGCCATCATTGTCGGTGCTGCTGGTAGTCATGACCCGCTCCCTTCGTTAGGGGCCATCCCCCATGTGGATCAAGTAAGCATACGCATTGTCCACAGCCTGCGGAAGTGGTAAAAGAGGGAATTGCCTACGCTGTCGGCGAAGCGGCGGAACCGCTTTCCCTGCGGGCAGGACCGGGTTGCAGCCCTGCCACCCAGGCCTGCGCTGCCTGGAACGCCCCGTCCGAAGTGTGGGCTTTCACCACCGTCTCCTGGTGGTCCGCCCGAGGGTACGAACCCAGGAAACGGGTGGCAGGGCTGATGCGGTGAAGTCCCGCCAGGGCATCAGCCACCCGTGCGTCACCGAGATGGCCGTCGGCGTCGATGCTGAAGAAGTAATGGCCCAGGTACTGCCCGGTGGGCCGGGACTCGATCCGGCTGAGGTTCACGCCACGGCTGGCGAACTGGTCCAGGATCTCCATCAGGGCGCCGGGCCGGTCTTCGGGCAGCGGAACAACCACACTGGTTTTGTCCGCTCCGGTGCGTTCCGGCAGGGTGCCGGGGCGGCTGACCAGGATGAAGCGTGTGACGGCATCCGGATTGTCGCCGATGTTCCCGGCGAGCGCGGAGAGCCCGGGCTGTTCCTCGGCCACCAGCGGTGCGCAGATCGCGGCGTCGTAATGGCAGTCCTCCTCCAACAACCCCAGGGCAGCGGCAGCGGTGGATGACCCGGGCACGTATTCCGCGTCCGGAAGATGGGCGTCCATCCAGAGCCGGCACTGCGCCCAGGCATGGCCGTGGGTGGAGACCCGCCGGATGTCCTGCAGCCCTACGCCGGGCCGGGCCACCAGGACAAAGCTGATGGGCACCAGGACTTCGCGGAGGATCCGCAGTTCCTGTCCGGTGGCGATGGCGTCAAGGGTGGCGGTGACGCCGCCCTCCACAGAATTTTCGATGGGCACCATGGCGGCGTCGGCGGAACCATCGCGCACTTTGTCCAAGGCGGCATTAACGTTCGACGCCGGGACGCGGCTGGCGTGCGCAGCGCCCGGCACCTGCAGCAGCGCGGCCTCCGTGAAGGTGCCTTCGGGCCCGAGGAAGGCATAGGTGAGGCGGGACGCGGGCATGAAGGCTCCTTTGAAGGGGCGCGGTGAAAGTGAAAAGGTGTGCGCTGCGGGCGAAGGGGCGCTTTGGGGCGGGTCAGAGCACCAGCGGCTTCAGGCCGTTGTCGGATACCAGGGGCTTTCCGGCTTCCAGCCACTGGTCCATGCCGCCCGAGACATTGATCGCGGTGTAGCCCTGGCCCGTCAGCCACTGCGCGGCGCGGAAGGACCTGCCGCCGGTCCGGCAGATGACGTAGAGGTCCTGGTCCGGATCGAGCTCGTCCAGCCGGGTGGGCAGTTGGTCCAGCGGGATGTGGACGGCGCCGTCGGCATGGCCGGCCACCCATTCATAGTCCTCCCGGACATCCAGGATCGCGGCGTCTTCAGGAATGTCGTTGACGCGGACGGTATCGAAATCGCTCATGGGAAAGTCCTGTCTGGCAGATCGTGGTCAGCTTTAAGCCTAGTACGGCTCTGGGTCCAGTGCCCGGTCCTAAGACCAGCCCCGGGCCCTGACACCAGTGCTGCATGGGACCGGTCCCGCGCTTGAGCCTGATCCCCGCGCCCCTGCCTGCCCGAGGGACTGCGCGTTAGGCTTTGGGAACCATGTTGTAGCAAGAACCCTGGGAGGAACGTTGCCTGCAGACCAGCCCGGCACCATGTCCAGCGGCGCGGCCCGGGAGTCCATGGAGCCGCGGTACCTTGGCTGATCTTCACGGATTATCCACTGTCGCACTCCGGGACAGCCTCCGCAAGGGCGAGGTCTCCTCTACGGAAGTCACGGCCCACTTCCTGGCCCGGATCGAAGAGCAGAATCCCCTGCTGGGCGCGTTTGTCACGGTCACGGCCGAGCAGGCGATGAGCAGTGCGGGCGCCGCCGACTCGCTCCGGGCCCGCACTCCCCAGGAAGAGCTTCCCCTCCTGCACGGAATGCCCCTGGCCTTCAAGGACCTCACCGACGTGGCCGGTGTGGTGACTACCCACGGCAGCGCCGCCCTGGACCACAAACCCGCGGTCAGCGATGGCCCCTTGGTCTCGCTCCTGAAGGAAGCCGGCGTGATCTCCCTGGGCAAGACGCAGGTGCCTGAATTCGGACTGACGGCCTACAGCGAAAACCGCGTGGCGCCGCCGTCGCGCAATCCCCATGCCCTGAGCAGGAGCTCAGGCGGTTCCTCGGGCGGCAGCGCCGCAGCGGTGGCCGCCGGACTTCTTCCGTTTGCGCCCGGAACGGACGGTGGCGGCTCCATCCGCATCCCTGCCGCGGCGTGCGGCCTGGTGGGCCTGAAGCCGGGCCGGGGCCTGGTGCCCGCCGGGGAAAGCCTGGGCGACCCCGCCCGGCTGGTAGCGGCCGGTCCCCTGGCCCGGAGCGCCGCCGACGCCGCCCTGATGATGGATGCACTCGTTCCGGCGGAGTCTCCGGAAAGCAGCTACCTCAAGGCGGTGGAACAGGAGCCGCCGCGGCTGCGGATCGGCGTCACGCTGGACAGTCCCTGGTCCGGCACCTTCCCGTTCACCCCGGACCAGGAGGCCCTGGACGCACTCCGGGCGGGCGAAAAACTCCTTGAGGGTGCCGGTCATTCGCTCAGTGACGCCGGCGTCCGCTACGACAACAGGTACCCGGATGCGTTCACCACGGCGTGGACGGCGGCAGTGGGCGCGGCGCGGATCAGCCCCCACCGCGAAGCGCTGCTGGCACCGCTGACCCGGACGTTCCGCCGCCGGGCCCAACAGCGCAGCGCCGCCAAGCTGAACGAAGCACTGGCGTTCCTGCGGCAGTTTGAGCGGGACACGGTGACCCAGTACGCGCAGTGGGACCTGCTGCTGATGCCGGCGCTCGCGCAGACGCCGCGCCCGGTGGGCTGGTTCACCGGAGCAGCACACGGCAGTGCCCCCTGGCCGGCGGCGCAGTGGGCAGGGGATGCCGACGGCGACTACCGGAAACAGTGCGAATTCGCACCGTGGTCCTCCATGGTCAACGTGTGCGGCCTCCCGGCCATCACCATCCCTGTCCACTGGACGGGCGGCGCGGCCGGCCAAGGGCTGCCGATGGGGATCCAGCTGGTGGGGCGGATGGGGTCGGAGGCGCTCCTGCTGCAGGTGGCCCGGCAACTGGGCTTCTGACGCTGCCGCGGCTCTTACCGCCATAGCCTCGACTCCGCGGGCGATCAGGAGGACGATTAAGGGGCAGTCACTATGAGGAGGCCTGTGATGTGCTATTCATCCAGCAAGGACTTCGGGTGGGGCATCAGGAAGGAAGCTGACCGCCAGCCCGAGGCGAAGCAGGAAACCCCGGCGGAAACTCCGGAGAAGCCGGTCAAGGCGCAGGACTTCACGTTCTGGGCATTCCCCAACTGGCGCAGGACGCCAGCGCCCCGCACCCCCTCGGCTGAAAAGAGCAAAGAGAGGGTCTGACGCCTTGACGGTGCAAACAACGGAAGGGACTCCACCGGAGGCCCTTCCGCTGCGTTTGAGGAAGAGCGGCGGGTTGCAGGGGCGGCAGGTTGCAGGAGCGGCGGGTAGCAGGAGTAACGAAGCGGCAACCAGGGAACGGCAAGCGGCAAGACCGGGGCGAAAGGATCAGTGGAATGAACGGACTTTATGTGCACGCCGCCACCCTGCTGATGACTGGCGCCGCTGCCGATCCTGCCGCACCTGGCGCCGCCATCACTACTGCCTTGTGCGGGAGTTCGAAACATCCGCCGCCATGCCCGCTTGCCGCACACTACACCGGCTTATCCCGGGACGGGGACGTGGTTTCGCTGCGGATCATCTTCGCCACGCAGCCCGCTTCTGAAGGCGACGTGCGGGGGCTCATTGACGGAGCCCTGGCATGGGGCGCCTTTGACACGCCCCACAACACCGTCTCCCGCTGGACGCTCCTCGCGAGCGGCCGGGCGGAACTGAGCGAGCAAGAGCGGGAGCACGCCGAACGAATCTCCGGAACGTAGCGGCGCCCATCCGGAATCTGACCCGGCATTGCGGCCAATGAACCGCTGCTTAGTTCTGCGCGGGGGCCTGCATCTGCATTCCTGTTGCGCGTCCCTCCCGTTGTGTTGTTCCGAGGACACCTACTAGGGTGGGACCATAAGCATGCTTAGTATTGCGTTTATAGGAGTATTGGGAAGGGAACCAGCATGAGCACCGGAAACTACCCGCCAGCCGGACAGCCGGAGCCCGCCGGAAATTACGCCGGGAGCAACCCGCCTGCTGCCGGAACACCCGCCCGCGTGGATGCAACAACTACCCCCGGTCCGGCCCCGGAGGCGCAGGGAACGGCACCCGGAGCGCAGTCACCGGATTCCATGCCACTACCGGACTCAACGCCCTCAACCGCCGCCCGGCCTGCCGCCAACCAGGCACCCGTGACCCGCACCGGAGTGGTGTGGGCCGCCGTCGTGGCCGCCCTGGTACTCCTGATCCTGCTGATCATCTTTATCCTGCAAAACCAGGAGCAGGTGGCTGTCCGCTATTTCGCGCTTGAAGGATTCGTCCCGCTGGGCATGGCCTTGTTTATCGCCAGCGTGGCCGGCGGCGTCCTGGTTGCCGTGGCCGGCGGCGCCCGGATCCTGCAACTTCGCAGAAACGCCCACCGAGCACGCTCCAGCCAGCGGAAGTAGCCAGGGCGCGCAGCGAAGGTGCCACTGCGGGTAGGCAGCCTGGGCAGCTCAGCCGGCGCCCAGGCTCCGGTATTTTGCAGACCTGGCCGCCACCAGCTCTGGCACGGCAATGCCGGCCACGGATCCCAGCTCGTACTCAATAGCGAGCGCCATCCGCCGGCAGAACTCCTGGGGTTCCAGCGAGGCATCGTCCCGTTCATCCACGATATGGTCCACCAGGCCGTTGGCGTAGAGCGAAGCGACATTCACCCCCTGCGCCTGCGCCATGGCCGGAGCATGTGCGGTGGTCCGGTGGACGATGGCGCTGGCACCCTCCGGCGGCAGCGGTGACAGCCAGCTGTGCTGCGCCGCAATGGTCCTGTCGGCCGGCAGTAACGCCAGGGCTCCTCCCCCGGCTCCCTGGCCCAGCAGCACCGAGACGGACGGTGCTTCCAGCCCGATAAGTTCGTGCAGCGAGCGCGCGATTTCGCCCGCCAGACCGCCCTCTTCCGCCTCCTGCGAGAGGGCCGCGCCCGCAGTGTCGATGACGGTGAGCAGCGGCAACCGCAGCTCCTCGGCCAGCTTCATGCCCCGCCGTGCCTCCCGCAGGGAGCCGGGGCCCATCCCGGCTGCCTCCCTGCGCAGCGGGCGGGCATGCCCCAGGACAATACAGGACTGTCCGCCGAAGCGGGCCAGGGCCAGCAGGAGTCCGGGGTCCTTCTCCCCCTGCCCCGTTCCGTTCAGCGGGAGGGCGTCGGTGGCACCGTATTTGAGCAACTGCCGCAGGTCCGGCCGGCGGGGACGCCGGGAAATGCCGATGGAAGTCCACGCGTCAACCGGAGCGGGCCGCACAGCGAGCGTGGCCGGCGCCTCCGGCAGTGTGCCGCGCCGGGCGCAGAGGATGTCAAGGGCCCTGCCCACGAGGTCGGCAAGGTCGGCCGGCTCCACCACGCCGTCGATCAGGCCCTTGTTGAACAGGTTTTCCGCCACCTGCACGTTGTCGGGAAACGCTTCGCCGTGCAGCGCCTCGTACACCCGCGGGCCCAGGAAGCCCAGGAGCGATCCGGGCTCCGCCACGTTGATGTGGCCCAGGGATCCCCAGGAGGCCATCACGCCGCCGGTGGTTGGATGGCGCAGGTAGACCAGGTACGGAAGACCGGCCTGGCGGTGGGCCCGCACCGCCCCGGTGATCTTCACCATGGACAGGAAAGCCAGCGTCCCCTCCTGCATCCGCGTACCACCGGACGCAGGACCGGCCAGCAGCGGCAGTCCCTCAGCCGTGGCCCGTTCGACGGCGGCGACGATCCGCTGGGCCGCAGCGTGCCCGATGGAACCGGCCAGGAAGGAAAATTCGCTGACGATCAACGCCACCCGGCGTCCGCGGATGAGCCCGGCGCCTGTGATGACGGATTCGTCGGTCCCGCTGCGTTCCCGCGCCCTGGCCAGGTCGCGAAAGTACTCCTCGGACAGCGGGGGCTCCTGCGCCGGCGAGTCCCAGGAGACAAAGGAGCCCTCGTCCACCACGGCTTCCAGCAGTTCGGCAGCATTCAGGTGCCGCACCTTTTCGACGGTCGGCACTCTACGAAACCCCCGCGGAAACGGCTGCCAAGCCCAGCCATTCACGGATGGCCGGCCCGTCCTCATCCAGCAGCGGCGGCGCGTCGTGTTCGGTGACGGTGGTTTCCGCAGTGTCACCGGGGGCAAAGAACCTCAGCGGCGGGCCGGGCAGGCTGACCTTGCCGAGCACCGGATGGTCCACATCCACCACGAGGCCCTGGGACGCCACCTGCTCCCACGCGTACACCTCGTCAAGCGAGCGCACCTTGCCTGCCGGGATCCCGGCGTCGTTCAGTTTCTGCAGCAGCTCCGCAGCTCCATAGTCCGCGAAGACACGTTCGACGGCGGCAATCACCGCGGCGCGGTTCCGCACCCTTTCGGCGTTGCTGGCAAAGCCGGGCGCCGCCGGGTCGAGGCTGAAGGCAGCGGCAAACGCGGACCACAGCTTTTCGCTGCCGACGCTGATCTGCACGCTCCCGTCCTTGCAGTTGAACAGGCCATAGGGGGCGATGGAGGGATGGTGGTTTCCCTGGGCCTCGGGAACTTCCCCCGCCACCGTGGTGCGGGTGCCCTGGAAGGCGTGGACCCCGATCAGGGAGGCCAGCAGGGATGTGCGCACCACCTGCCCGTGACCGGTCTGCTCCCGCTCAACCAGCGCCGCCAGGACACCAAACGCACCGTTCATGCCCGCCAGCAGATCCGCGATGGGAACGCCCACCCGCTGGGGATCGTTGGGCCCGGAGCCGGTGAGGGACATCAGCCCGGCCTCACCCTGGAGGATCTGGTCGTAACCGCTCCGCTGCGACTCGGGCCCGTCGTGGCCGAAGCCCGTGATGGACAGGATCACCAGCCGCGGGTTCAGCTCGTGCATTGCCGCGGGCGAGAAGCCCAATCGGTCCATCACGCCGGGGCGGAAGTTTTCGATCACTACATCGGCACGCTCCAGCAGGCCCCGCAGCACCTCCTGCCCGTCACCGCTTTTCAGGTCCAGGCTGATCGATTCCTTGTTGCGGTTGCAGGACATGAAGTAGGTGGACTGAAGGTCGTCGGCGGGGCCAACAAAGGGCGGGCCCCAACCGCGGGTATCGTCCCCGGTTCCGGGGTTTTCCACTTTGATGACCCGGGCGCCCAGGTCTGCCAGCATCATTCCGGCGTGCGGACCGGCCAGGGCCCGGCTCAGGTCAACAACAAGGTGGCCGGACAGGGGACCCCCTGCGGTATCAGTTCTGCTCATGGGCTGGTTCCTTTTCTTGATCAGGCTTGGAAGTTCGAAGGTGATGACCGGTCCGCTACAGCCATCCGGGCACGACCAGCGCCAGCCACGCCAGGACGGGCCCGGCCACGATCACAATCCCGCTGTAGCCCAGGATCTTTTTGTAGAACCGGTCTTTGTCCACGCCTTCGGGAGCGTTGGCGAGCACCAGCGCGCCGTTGGTGGAGAAGGGGGAAACGTCCACGATGGTGGCGGAGACGGCGAGGGCGCAGATGACACCGACGGCCCCGATCTCACCGGTGGAGAGGAACGGCACGGCGAGCGGGATGAGTGCGGCAAGGATGGCGGTGGACGAAGCGAAGGCGGAAACTACGGCGCCGATGAAGCAGATGAGCAGGGCCGCCAGCAGCGGCATGCCCATGCCGGCCACGCCATTGGAGACGAATTCGATGGTTCCGGCCTCCTCCAGCACGCCGACGAAAGTCAGCATGCCGCAGATCAGCAGCACCGTGGACCAGCTGATCTTGTTGATGGCGCCCTTCTGGGCTGCCGGCGAGACGAGCGCCAGCACGAGGGCGATGGTGATGGACACAAACCCGACATCCACCTTGAAGCCGAGGGCGATGACGGCCAGTGCGATCAGGCCGGCGATGGTGACCAGCTGCGGGATCCGCTCGGAGCGCTCCTTGGTGGCTCCGACGCCGTCGCCTGCGGGATCCCGCGGGCCGTACATCCCGGAACCGAAGCCCTTGAACGGCACGTCGGAGCCGCCCTTGGCGCCGACGCTGACGGCCATCCGGGCCTCAGCTGCCTGCTCCACGAAGTGGCCGACGCGGGAGGACAGCAGTCCGCGGCCACCCAGGATAACAAAGAGGACCAGCGCGATGAGGGTGTTGAAGACGAGGCTGGACAGGAACAGCGCGGTGGGGCTGAAGGCCAGGTCGGTCTTGGCGAGGATGCCGTTGACCGTGACGCCGTAGACGGCGATGGGCGAGAAACCGCCGGCCTGGGCTCCATGGATCACCATCATGCCCATCAGCAGCGGGCTGATCTTGTACTTGCCGGCAAAGGTGAGTGCGATGGGGGCAATGATGGCGACGGCGGCGGGAGACAGTGCGCCCACGGCCGTGATGACTGCGGTGATGGCGAACATCACCCAGGGGATGAGGGCCACCCGGCTTCCCACGAGCCGGACGGCGCCCCGGACCAGGAGGTCAATTGTGCCGTTGTTCTGGGCGATGGCGAACAGGTAGGTGACGCCGACGATGGTAAGGAAGAGGCCGCCGGGGAAGTTGGCCAGGATCTCGTTGGTGGACATGCCCAGCACCACGGTGCCGAGCAGGAACGCACCAACGAACGCGAGGGCGCCCATATTCAGGGGCAGGACGGTGGCAAGCAGGAACATCGCCGCCAGGATGATGATCGACAAGACAGGAGCGGACATCGTTGGTCCTCCGTTGGGGAACGAAAAGTGTGATGTGAGTAACTGGCTCACTGGACTAGCCTCTTAGACAGTGAGTCTATCTGTCAATAGCAGGGGCCATGTAGTCTGGAGGGACCTACGACGTAGCGAGGGCTTTGTGGAGAAGACAGCACGGCTTGGACTGGAGCGGGTGACCCGCCCCCGGCTGTACGAACAGCTGGTGGAACAGATCCTCGCGTACATCGAGTCCGCCCAGTTGCGGCCGGGCGACCTCCTGCCCGCGGAGCGGGACCTGGCGGAGCGCCTGGGCGTTTCCCGGGCCACCCTTGCCCAGGCCCTGGTGGCCCTCGAGGTACTGGGAGTCATCGACGTCCAGCACGGAACCGGTGCCGTGCTGGCGAGGCGGCCAAGCGTTGCCTCAGTCATCAAGGGACTGCGCGAACACCGCAGCCGGCTGCCGGAGATCGTGGAGGCGCGCAGCACCCTCGAGGTCAAACTCGCCGCACTCGCCGCTGCCCGCCGCACCGATGAGGACCTCTCGGCGATCGATTACGCCCTGGAAGCCATGTCCAAGGAGATCAACGACGGCGACCGCGGCACCCATGGCGACGAACTCTTCCACCAGGCCATCACCGCTGCCGCCCATTCCGGTGTGCTGGCCCAGCTCATGGCATTCATCGCCGAGATGATCCTGGAGACAAGGATGGAATCGCTGGGCCAGCCCGGCCGGCCCGAACAGTCCCTCGCCTCGCATCGAAAGATCGCGGAGGCCATCCGCGCACAGGATCCGGAAGCGGCGGCGGAAGCAATGCAGGCCCATATCGAGCTCGTCTCGGACGTGGAACTGCTCCGTTGACCACTGCCTGATAGCGACACGCCCAAGCCGCACACGCCTGTCGCCCATTCCAGACAGTGCCCCGGAATTTCCGGTTCTCTTTGCCACCCCGACCCGGTGTGATTGAACTTACGTTTATCACGAGGAGTTGGCCATGGCCGCAGCAAGCAGTGCCGTAGAGGCACGATCGATTGACATGATTCCGCCCGGCGAGCGCCACGGCCACCCGCGGGGGCAGTTCACGCTGTGGTTCGGCGCCAACGCCCAGATCACCGCCATCGTTGACGGCGCCCTCGCCGTGGTTTTTGGCGCCGATGCCTTCTGGGCCATCGTGGGGCTGCTGGTGGGCAACATTATGGGCGGCGCCGTGATGGCCCTGCACTCGGCCCAGGGGCCGAAGCTGGGACTGCCGCAGATGATTTCCAGCCGGGCGCAGTTCGGTGTCTACGGGGCGGTGATCCCCCTGGCCCTGGTAATCCTGATGTACGTCGGGTTCGCCTCCACCGGAACCGTGCTCTCCGGCCAGGCCATCAACCTGATGCTCGGCGTGGAAGCCCCCGCCGTGGGCATCCTCATCTTCGGCGCCGCCACCGCCCTGCTGGCGATCCTGGGCTACAAATACATCCACGCCCTCGGCCGGATCGCCACGGTAACGGGGCTGGCCGGTTTCCTGTACCTGACCATCGCCGTCGTCACCAAGTTCGACGTCACCCAGGTCATGATGGTCAAAGGCTTCGAATGGCCCACATTCCTGACCGCCATCGCCCTCGGCGCGGGCTGGCAGCTGACCTTCGGGCCGTACGTGGCCGACTACTCCCGCTACCTTCCGGCCGCCACTTCCGAGCGCAAGACCTTCTGGTACACGTTCGCCGGATCCGTGGGCGGCGCGCAGTGGGCCATGACCCTCGGCGCAGTCTGCGGCGGACTCTCCGCCGCAAAACTGGGCGGCGACTTCCTGAAGAACCAGGTGGGTTACATGGGCGACCTCGCCGGCGGCGGGCTGATCGCCGTCTTTATCTACCTGGTGATCGTCACCGGCAAGCTGACCGTAAACTGCCTCAACGCCTACGGCGCGTTTATGTGCAGCGTAACCATCAGCACCGCCGTAAACCGCAAGGACACGGTATCCAGGACATTGCGGATCGTCTTCATCATCGCCGTCATCGGGGCGAGCGTCCTCATCGCGCTTTTCGCGAGCAAGGACTTCCTAAACCTCTTCAAGAACTTCGTCCTGCTGCTGCTGATGGTGTTCACGCCGTGGTCCGTGATCAACCTTGTGGACTATTACAAGATCTCCCGCGACCGGCTGGACATCCCGGCCCTCTACAATCCGGACGGCCGCTATGGCCGCTGGAACACGGCCGCGCTGGTGTCCTACGGAGTCGGCGTCGTCGTCCAGATCCCGTTCCTCGCGCAGGCCCTGTATACCGGACCCGTGACCAAGTGGCTGGGCGGCGCGGACATCTCATGGCTGGTGGGGATCGCCGTCACGCTCGCCGTCTACTACCCGTGGGCCAAGGCCACCAACCGTGCCCCTGCCGAATCGATCTATCCTGGCACTATCCATCCGGACAGCGCGGCGGAAAGCCTTCCTGTCCCTTCCGCGACCAAAGGCTGAAGGCAAAGGCTGAAGGCGCGAGGGCGGTCCGGGGCGGTGTGCCTCGGGCCGCCGTCGGCTGCGCGTCCCGAAGCTTGAGGAGCGCAGTTTAGAAAGGGCAGTTCAGAAAGTGGCGGCTTAGAAAGTGGCCGCTCAGACCCTGGCGACCCAGAAACTGGCGGTCAGAAAATGGCGGTCAGAAAATGGCCGCAGTTCAGAAAGTGTAGGAAGAGCTGCTGGAAGAACTGGCGATTGCCAGGCCAATGATGGCCAGCAGCCAGAAGGCGCCGTAGCCGAGCAGGCACAGGTAGCCCAGCACAAGGCCGGTGATGGACATGCCCTTCCCCGTCGGCTCGCGCTTGAGCGCCAGATGGCCGGTGATGATGGCGGCGATCTGCGGCAGGAGGATCCAGCCCATGATCACCGACGCGATGCCGCACACCATGCTGGCGATGCTGAGCGTCTTCGGTTCGGTCGGCATGCCGTAGTAGCCGGGCTGCTGGTTGTACGGGCTCGGCGGCTGGTTATAAGCGCCGTACTGGCCCTGGCCTTCGTACGGGTTCTGGCCGTAACTGCCCTGGCCGAAATGGCCTTGCCCGTAGCCAGCCGGGCCGTGCTGGGACTGCCCGTAGCTGCCCTGTCCGTAGCCAGCCTGGTCGTCTTTGCCCCGGCCGTAATCGCCCTGGCCGTAGCTGCCCTGCCCATACTGCGGCTGGGGCGCGGCGTCTGAGCCATAGGGAGGGGCAAAGCGCGGCGGTTCAAAGCCCGACGGCGTGCTGCTGCCGTCGGGGTACTGCGATTCAGGCCGGTGGGTGGGCTGGTCAGTCAAGATTTTCCCCCTGGAAGTTTTGCTTTCAGCCTACCGCCGCCGGCAGGTCAGCGTCCCAGGTAGGGCAGCACGTACACGGCAAAGATGACGAACGCAGCGAGCAGGGCAAGGCCTCCGCCGCCTGTGGCGCGGCGCTGGCGGCCCTTTGGGTTCCGCGCGCCGGCGGCCGCCTTCGAGAGAATTCCTGCCGGACGGATTGCACCGGCAGCGGGTGCCCCAGCACGTGTTGCCCCGGCACGGCGTGCGCCATTCCGGGACGAGCCAGTGCGGGATGAGGCAGTGCGGGATGAGGCAGTGCGCGGTGAACCAGCACGGGATGGTGCCTGGCGTGAGGATACCGAGCGGGCCGGCACGGGACGCGGTGGTGCCGGATCCGGCTGGCCGTCTGCACTTGGAGACGCGGGGCGTGGGTCGGCCGGTTTCACCACTGTCCCGGGCCGCACGCTCCGGAAGGCTGTGATGCCCGGCTCCTGTTCGTGCGTGAGCTGCTGTCCGAGGTGCGCATAGAGCCCCACCACCGACTGCTGGTCCAGCACGGCAGGCAACGCTTCGATGGCCCCCACCACACGCTGAGCTCCCACCACGGCAACATCCGAGTTGGTCACGCCAAAAAGGTCCGGCTGGGCAGCCATACAAATCAACGGCCGCACCATCCGGCGGTGCGGCGGCGCCAGGACGGACGCGACGGCGGCGCATTGGGCGAGCGCCCCCTCCACCGCCTGGGTGCGTGCGTAGCGGCCCTGCCACAGCACCCCTGAGGAAACTTTTACCTCGCCGGTCCAGTTCTTGGCGTCCACCACCACTACTCCCCCGGGGCCCACCAGGACATGGTCGAGGTTTGCCTTGGGCCGGCCGGGCCAGTGGACATCGTGCAGCACGTACCAGCCGCGCGGGACCAGTTCGCTCAGCTTTTCCGCCACCACGCGCTCACCAACCGCGCCTGCGTCCCAAGCCTTGGTGGTATGTTCGGCCTGGTCGAGCTGGCGCTTCAGCCTCGCAACCCGTTCCGCTGCCAGCTTGGACTGCTCCGCTGCCCCGTCGCCTGCCCCCATGGCCGTCCCTGCTTCCCCTGCCGGAGAACGATTGGCGGAAGGCCGCCGTCGTCCTTTGCCTGCGGGCATTCCGCCCGATTTTTCGAAAGTAACAGGGCGCGCAGGCGGCGGTATATAAGTACTTTGCCGGGCCAGTACTCAGGTTGGCTACTTGTTTGATGACGCTGTGCCGTCACAGGACCGGACACAGGGCCCGGATTTTGGACGGGTCGTTTTGACTGTGGCTCCCGTCTGGCATGCTGGTCCCATGGCTAGCCGCGCGGGTACAGTTGCCCAACCCCAGGACCTTGTTGACATCACAGCGCTTCTTGACGCGTACTACGACATCACGCCGGATCTGGGTGATCCAGGCCAGCGCGTAGTGTTCGGCACCTCCGGGCACCGCGGTTCCAGCCTCAAAGCGTCGTTCAACGAGAAGCACATTGTCGCCATTACCCAGGCGATTGTGGAGTACCGGGCGGCGGAGGGCGTCACGGGTCCGCTGTTCCTGGCCAAGGATACCCACGCGCTGAGCGAGCCGGCGCAGAACTCAGCCCTTGAGGTGCTTGCGGCCAACGGCGTGCAGGTCCTCATCGACGCCCGCCACGGCTACACCCCCACCCCGGCTCTGAGCCACGCCATCCTCACCTACAACCGGAATGCCGGTGCGGGTGCGCCCCAGGCTGACGGCATCGTGGTCACCCCCAGCCACAACCCGCCGGGCGATGGCGGCTTCAAGTACAACCCTCCGCACGGCGGCCCGGCCGATTCGGACGCCACCGGCTGGATCGCCAACCGAGCCAACGAACTGCTCGAAAACGGCCTTCGTGGCGTCAAGCGCATCCCGGTGGCTGACGCGCTGGCCGCGGACACCACCGGCAAATTCGACTTCCTGAGCAGCTATGTGGACGACCTCCCCTCCGTCCTGGACCTGGACGCCATCCGCGAAGCCGGGGTGCGGATCGGGGCTGACCCCATGGGCGGGGCGTCCGTGGACTACTGGGGCGAGATCGCCGAGCGCCACCAGCTGAACCTCACCGTGGTCAACCCAACCGTGGATCCGCAGTGGGCCTTCATGACCCTGGACTGGGACGAGAAGATCCGGATGGACTGCTCCTCGCCCGCGGCCATGGCCTCACTGATCCAGCGCATGGCCGACGGCGGCGCCGGGGCGGGTGCCTCGTTCGATGTCGCCACTGGCAACGACGCGGACGCGGACCGGCACGGCATCGTCACCCCCGATGGCGGGCTGATGAACCCGAACCACTACCTCGCCGTCGCCATCGACTACCTGTACCGCAACCGCAGCGGCTGGAACCCGGGCTCCGTGGTGGGCAAGACGCTGGTGTCCTCCTCCATCATCGACCGCGTGGCCGAAAGCCTGGGCCGCAAGCTTGTGGAGGTCCCGGTGGGCTTCAAGTGGTTTGTTCCGGGCCTGCTCTCCGGCGAGGGCGCGTTCGGCGGCGAGGAGTCGGCCGGTGCCTCCTTCAACAAAAAAGACGGCAGCGTCTGGACCACGGACAAGGACGGCATCCTGCTGGCCCTGCTCGCCTCGGAGATCACCGCGGTCACGGGCAAGTCCCCGTCCCAGCTCTACAAGGGCCTCACGGACCAGTTCGGCGCCCCGGTCTACGCCCGCATTGATGCCGCCGCCACGCGGGAGCAGAAGTCGGCACTGGGCAAGCTGTCGCCGTCGGACGTCACGGCTACTGAACTGGCGGGCGAGCCAATCCTCGCCAAGCTTACGGAAGCACCCGGCAACGGCGCGTCGATTGGCGGCCTCAAGGTGGTTACCGAGAACGCCTGGTTCGCGGCCCGCCCGTCCGGGACCGAGGACGTCTACAAGATCTACGCCGAATCCTTCAAGGGCGAGGACCACCTGAAGCAGGTGCAGGCGGAAGCCAAGGCACTGGTGGACGGCGTCATCGCCTAGGAGGCTGCTTGGTCCCGGCTATTCAGCCCCCCGCTGTTTAGTCGCGGCTCTTTAGTCCAGGCTCCAGAGCCGGAGCACGCGCCGGACGGTACGGTCACCGTCCGGCGCCATGTCCACCAGGGCAATCCGGTCAAGCACGACGGCGTCGCCCGGATTCAGCCGTTTGTCACCGTGGTGTGAGACGTGCGGCCGATAGCCGGAGAGGGTGTGGGCTGGCGTGAGCACCTTGCCGTCCAGGCGCGTGACTGTGCCGACGAGCTGCTCGTGCAGGGTGTGCAGGTCCGGCTGCGGTTGGATAAGGCTCACGGGCACCGAGCCGTTGCGGCCGAACCCGGCGTCTTGGCCCACCGTGAGGCTGGCGCCCAAGGCTGCCGTTGCATAGGGGTCTGCCAGTTCGGCGACGCTGACGGTGACGTCGGCACCTGCCGGACTCTCGACGTCGAACCTCACCAGCGTGATATGCAGCGGCCATGCCGACCGCGGGAACACCAGCCCTTCGGGCACGGGCTCGACGAACGCCACAAAGATCAGATTCCGCATCTGCCCAGTCTCCCACCGCCCTCCAACGCCCCATCAGATTCCGCACCTAAATCCCAAGCGCTCCATCACTTAACGCGTTTAAAACATCAACGCCCCATCACTCGGTGATGGGGCGTTGATGAAAAAGACGCAGGAAGTGATGGGGCGTCGAGGTTAGACGGTGCGGACGACGTCCTCGTAGGAGAACTTGGGCTTGGCTGTGCCCCAGGCGTCCTCGGCGGGCTGGCCGATGTTGACCACCAGGAAGCTCTTCTGGTCACCCTTGGGGAAGAAGGCGGCGTCGATCGCGGCGAAATCCGCACCCGTCATGGGGCCGGCCGCGAAGCCGAGCGACCGGACAGCCAGGATGAAGTAGCCGGCCTGCAGGTGGGCGTTGTTGTTGCCGGTGGCGGCGGCCAGTTCCGGGTTGGTGTCGTACATGGCCTTCGGGGCGTTGTAGCCGGGGAGGAAGTTGTCCCACTGCCCGGCCCAGTCGGTGTCATAGCTGAGGATGGCCACGAGCGGGGCGGAGGCGGTCTTGGCTTTGTTCCCGTTGGCGAGTGCGTCAACGAGCGTGGCGCGGGCTTCAGCGGAGCGGACGTAGGTCACGCGCAGCGGCTGCGAGTTGAAGGCGGTGGGGCCAAACTTGGTGAGCTCGTAGATGGCCTGTGCCTGCTCTTCGGTCACCTGTCCGGTGAAGGAGTTGGCGGTGCGGGCCTGGGCGAAGATGGCGTCGACGGCGGCCGAATCGATAACCGCTTCTTCGTGGGCAATAGTCATTGGCGTACCTTTCGCTGCGCCGCCCCGCGTGCCGGGGTGGCGTGTTCGCTTTCCATAGTTGCAACTTCAACCACTCCTTTCCTCTTCCCGTGACGGCTCGTGACTTCAGCCACAGCGGCATCCGCGAGCAACCTGGCGGTACGGGGCGAAAAGCTTGGCGGTATTCTGGAGCCAGTTGATCTTCGCCCTCCGCGGCCACCCCATTGAAAGGCCTCCGCCCATGAGCATGCTCGGAATCAAATGGAAGCTGCACGGCAACGGCAAGTCCATCAAGCCGGGCCACGTGGTGGCCCCCGATGAACGGCTTGCCTGGCCGCTGACCATTGGGGTGGGCATGCAGCACGTCGTGGCCATGTTCGGCGCCACCTTCCTGGTACCCATCATCACCGGCATGCCGCCTGCCACCACCCTGTTCTTCTCAGGCATCGGCACACTGCTGTTCCTGGTTATCACCAAAGGCCGCGTGCCCAGCTACCTGGGCTCAAGCTTCGCGTTCATCGCGCCCATCATGGCGTCCCAGCAGGCGTTCGGGGTCCCCGGAGCGCTGGGCGGCGTGGTGCTGGCCGGCGCCGCACTGGCCCTGGTGGGCGCCATTGTGCAGAAGTTCGGCGCGGGCTGGATCAACCGGCTGATGCCGCCCATCGTCACCGGCGCGATCGTGGCTCTCATCGGCCTTAACCTGGCCCCTGCGGCGAAAAACAATTTCGACGCCGCCCCCGTCACCGCCGTGATCACGCTGGCCACCATCATCCTCGTCAGCGTCCTGTTCCGCGGGATCCTGGGCCGCCTCAGCATCCTGGTGGGCGTGGTGGTGGGCTACCTCGTGGCCATGCTTCGGGGCGAGGTGAGCTACGACAAGATGGACGCGGCCGCCTGGGTGGGCCTGCCGCAGTTCCAGGCCCCCGAATTCCACCTCGGCGTCCTGGGCCTGTTCGTGCCCGTGGTGCTGGTGCTGGTGGCCGAGAACATCGGCCACGTGAAGTCAGTGGCTGCCATGACCGGACAGAACCTCGACGGCGTCTCCGGCCGCGCGCTGATGGCCGACGGCGCCGCCACCGTCCTGGCCGGCTTCGGCGGCGGCTCCGGCACCACCACCTACGCAGAGAATATCGGCGTCATGGCCGCCACCAAGGTGTACTCCACGGCGGCCTATTGGGTGGCCGGAATGTTCGCCATCCTGCTGAGCTTCTCCCCCAAATTCGGCGAGCTGATCGCCACTGTGCCGCCGGGTGTGCTGGGCGGCGCAGCCACCATGCTCTACGGCATGATCGGCATCCTGGGCGTGAAGATCTGGGTGCAGAACAAAGTGAACTTCTCCAACCCCGTGAACCTGACCACCGCCGCCGTCGCCCTGATCATCGGCATCGCGGACTACACCTGGACCATCGGCGAGCTCAAGTTCACGGGCATCGCCCTGGGTTCCGCCGCAGCGCTGGTGATCTACCACGGCATGAAGGCGATCGCGAAGGCCAGGGGCACCGTGGCGGAACCCGAAACGGAGCAGGCCGGACTTCCTCCTGCCGCCAAAGCGGCCATGAATGCGGCCGCGAAACGGGCGCCCAAGAAGCGCTAGTACAGGCTAAGCGACGTCATGTGAGTCCACGCCGTCGCCATCGCTACCGAGGCCAAAGACCGGGCCTGGCAGCGGCCGCTTAGGCTCCAAGGGCGCCCCGGCCGGGGGCCGCAGCCTCCGCAGGACCCAGGGGAACAAGTACTGCCTTGCCCAGATCAGGTCTTCGGCCCTGGCCTGGGTCCAGCCATGTGACGGGACCGGCCGCGGCTGCAGGGCCTTGAGCGAATGCGGCACCGCGAGCGCGTCGAGGGCGGCAACGGCAACCACGTGATGCCCCAGGGGCGACAGGTGCAGGCGGTCCTTGTCCCACATCCGGGCGTCATGGAGCGCCGGGAGGCACCACAGGTCAATCATCACCGCGTGGTGGCGCATGCCGATCGTGTGGAGGTGCTCATTGTAGATAGCAAGCCTCCCGCGGATTTGCCCCAGCACCGGCGTACCGCCCCAGTCGGGCCCGGCGAACAACATGATGGTGGCCCCGGTTTCAGCCAGCACGCCGACAGCCTGGTCCATCTTCTCGGCGAGTTTGTCCGGGTCGCCGCGGCGGAACACAACGTCATTGCCGCCCCCGGACATTGCCACCAGGTCCGGCTTAAGTGCGAGAGCCGGCGCGAGCTGCCCGTCGATAATCTCCTGCAGCAGCATCCCCCGCAGGGCGAGGTTGGCGTAGGCGAAGTCGTGCTGCCCCCTGGCGAGTTCCTCTGCCGCCCGGTCAGCCCAGCCGCGGAAACCGCCGATGCTGTGCCGTTCGGGATCGCCGATTCCTTCAGTGTACGAATCGCCAAGGGCTACGAAGCGGTGCCAGGGGTGCCGCTCGGCCGGGGGACGTTCCTGCCAGGCTTCCTGCTGTCCGATGGTCATGCCGGCCGTCCTTTCGCGGTAGAAGGATGCGCATCCGGCGCCCCAGCCTCGGGCGGCTGGCCCAGCTCTGCCGGAGCCAGCAGGCGGAAGTCCTCAACGTCGTCGGCCATTTCCCGCCGGTCCCTGGAAGGGTCCCGACCGGGGACCTGCGTGACCGGGGCAACCACGTTCAAGGCAGCGTCCCGCAGGCCGAACTCATGGTGCGACGCCTCCCGCTGCAGGAAGCGCAGGGCACCCTCCCTGCTGAGGCCGTACTCATCCATGAGGCTGCGGACCGCAAGGTCCACCAGGACCAGGGAGCTTTGGGCTACGGCAATGCCCGCGGCGGCCTCCGCGCGCTCCGCCACGCGAACCACCACCCGCAGTGCGCGGGCCACCTGCCTGACGTAGCTCTGGCTGCGGAGAAGATCGTCGCTGCCGAAAACATGCGGCGAGGGAGCGTAGAGGTTCATGGCCGCGCTCGTCATGCCCTCGGAAACAATGGGCATGGACAGGAGGGACTGCACCCCGTGGCTGGCGGCGGCGCTGGCATACCCGGGCCAGCGGCGGTCCCGGCGGACATCGGACAGGAGCACGAATTCGCCGCTGCGCAGGGCTTCGAGGACTGGCCCGTCAGCAAAGGAGCATTGTTCCCGGTCCGCGTCGCGGGCCTGTTCGCTGCTGGCCGCGAGGGTGCGTGCCTTCCCCAGGCGGAAGAGGGTTGCAGCCCAGCCGATGCCGCGGATTTCACCTTCGATGTCCTTCATGAACTCATGGGTGACATCCCAGAGGTAGTCTTCAACGTCCTTGCTGTCGAAGACTGGCTCTGGCGGAATCGGAAGCGGTCCCCAGCCAACCTGCCCCGTGGGTTCAGCGGCCATTATCCACGCCTTGTTTGAAGCGCTCCGGCCCACTGCAAAACCTTGTTTCTACAGAATACGTCGAATGCCCCGGTTGGCGGGAGGGGGCGGCGCTGTTCCCTGTTCAGTCGACGGCGGGGCTGTTGCCTGCGAACGCAGTGGCGCTTTCACTGAGGACGACGTCATAGGCCTCCACCCGCCGGTCCGTCACCGTGGTGGGTGACTCCAGGTGCACTGCCCCCGACGGCAGGATGCCGGCGGCGCCGTACCTCTCCATGACCTGCCACTGGGCCACGACGTCCTCCCCGGCGTGCTCCACTGGAAGGCTCGGCCAGAAGGTGAAGCCGCCGGCATCGGTCAGGGCTTCGCGCCGGTACAGGACGCACCCGCCGAGCCAGGCCACGCGGTAGGGCAGCCACTCCCCCGGCTCCAGGGAAAGATCCGCGCTGACGTGGCTGAGGTTGGCGGCGTTGTGAAGCGGCCAGCGCTCAAATCCGGGCGTGCCCGGACGGATGCGTTCCGGCGTTACCGGCCCGTCCCACGCTTCAAAACCCGCCGTTTGCTCCGGCCGCCTGTCATCGAGGTAGGACAGTCCCTGCGGAGCCATGCCCACAAAGCCGCAACCCAGCGCCTCAAGTGCCGCGTTGAGCCGCTCCAGAGCACCGGGCTCCAGCCACACATCGTCGTCAAGGAAGAGGCACTTCTCCGCGCTTGCCTGGTCGAGCAGGAACTGGCGGTGCTCAGCCAGCCCGCGCCGCGGCAGATGGCGCAGCAGCGTCACCGGGCGGCCCTGGGCCTCGAGGACCCGCACCATTGCAGCGGCCGCAGGATGCTCCCAGCCGGGCGCATCGGTGGACTGATCGCTGACCACCACATGGAAGGAAGGATCCGCCTGCCCGGCCAGACCAGCCAATGTCACTGCCAGCTCCGCAGGCCGGTTGCACGTGGGGACCAGCACGTCCACCGCCACCGGTTCCGGCACCCCGCCACTGCGTGCCCACTGTTCTGATGATCTCCTGCTCACAGCCCACCTCCAGGCGCCTGCATCGGCATCGATAGTGAATGGGTATCCTCGTGTCCTGTACCCACATCACCGGGATGTATGCCGGACACGGCGAAGGCCCCCGCCCGCTGCCACATGTGACAGCAGGCGAAGGCCTGCAACCGTAGGCGCGGCGGGCTCAAGCAGCCGCGGCGGACCGGTCAGCCGGCGTCGAAGCTTTCGCCGCCGTCGTCGTTCGGCGATTCCTCCCGGGGCAGGTCATTGCCGCTGCCGTCCGGAATTCCTGTTGCTTCCTGCCCTGGCTCCGAGGAGACGGGAGCGGACCCCTTGGAGTCGTCGTTGTTCGCGTCGAGTTCGGCTTCGCCTGAGGGAAGGTCCACGTCGCGGGGCACTGGATCACTGCCAGTGCCGGACTGGGGCTCATTGGTGTCCGCGCCGCCCGCCCCACCGTCACCGGTAGTCGCCGAGCCGTTTGCCGAGCCCTGGCTTCCACCCAGTTCCTGCTCTGCAGTGGGAGTGCCGTATCCGCCCGGATCGGTCTCCGGCTGCGCGTGCTGGCTTTCCTCTGTCATGGTTCCTCCTGCTGTGCGTTGGATGGATAGTGCATTGGATCTGGGATGAGGTTGGACCTCGGATGAAAACTCGGCTGCTCAGAGCCCCTTTCCACCGGTCACCGGCAGTACAGCCCCGGAAATGTAGGACCCGTCCTCCGAGGCCAGCAGGACATAGGCCGCGGCAAGCTCGGCGGGCTGGCCCGCCCGTTCCAGCGGCGTGTCCTGCCCGAACTTCGGAAGCTTCTCCGGCCACTCGGTGGCCGGTATTAAGGGAGTCCAGATGGGTCCCGGTGCCACAGCGTTTACCCTGATTCCCTTGGGGCCAAGTTCCTGCGCCAAGGCCTTGGTGAAAGCCACCTGCGCGGCCTTGGTCATGGCGTAATCGATCAGGCCCGGTGACGGGTTGAAGGCCTGGACTGATGCCGTGGTGATGATCGAGGCGCCCGGCTTCAGATGCGGCACGGCTGCCCGGGCCGTCCACAGCAGCGAGTAGAGGTTGGTCTTGAAGACCCGGTCGAATTCCTCCGTGGGCAGCGACTCGAAGCTTTCGCGGTTCTTCTGGTACGCCGCGTTCAGAACCACAACGTCGAGCCGGCCGAACTCCGCCGCCGTTTCGTCGGCAATCCGGGTACTGAATTCTTCCTCCCGGCCATCACCGGCAAACAGGAGGACCCGCTGGCCCGCCTTTCGGATCCAGTCCGCGGTGTCCTGCGCATCCTCCTCTTCTTCCGGGAGGTAGGAGATGGCGACGTCGGCCCCTTCACGGGCGAACGCGATGGCCGCCGCCTTGCCGATCCCCGAATCCCCACCGGTGATGAGGGCGGCCTTGCCCTGCAGTTTTCCGTGCCCCTCATAGCTGAGTTCCCCGTGGTCCGGCTTGGGCTCCATGGGTGCCGTCAGGCCGGGCTGCTTCTGTTCCTGCTCCGGAAAGGGGCCTGAGTGGTAGCCGCCCCGGGGATCCTTTGGCTGGTCTGTCTGCTTGTCCGTCTCGCTCATAGTCCGCCTGCTCACTGTGTCGGTTTCACTGTGTCGGTTTCACTGTGTCGGTTTCGAAAGGCGCGTGCACCGGCCCTTCGACGCTATCCCGGCCGGAGAAGCAAAGTCCACCGCCCGGTCCGAATAATCAGTAAACTTATCAAATGGTGGCCGCTGCGCAACGTTGCCCTTGTTTTGGGTAGCTAAGGAGTAGAAAGCTACCCGGAAGTGGTTGGTGCAGGGAGTGGTTGTTGCAGGAGGGAGAAGCGGTGTCTGATGTAGAGGACTACACGGGCAGGACGGGCAGGAACGAAACCCGCGAGGAACAGATGGACCGCAACTGGGCGGAACTGCTCCAAGAACTGCGCGTATTGCAGACTGGCGTGCAGATTCTTGCCGGCTTCCTCCTGACCCTCCCCTTCCAGTCGCGCTTCGAGAAGCTCGATGACTTCCAGGTTGGCCTTTACCTGGTCAACGTGGTGGTCGCCGCCCTGACCACCGCCTTCATCCTTCTTCCGGTCAGCGTGCACCGGAGGCTCTTCCGAAAGCGGCTCAAGGAAACGCTGGTTTCCAGCGCTGACGTCATCACCAAAATCGCCCTGGGCGGCATAGGGCTGTTGAGTGCAGGAACTGCCGCGCTGGTCTTTGATGTGACCGCCGGCCGGTCAGCCGGGCTGACAGCCGGGGGTGTGCTCCTGGCCGTGCTGGTGGTCCTGCTGGTCTACGTCCCGCTGCACTTGAACAGGCGGGCCACGGCCGGACGCTAGCCGTGGCTGCGAGCCTAACCGCGCTGCGATCCCCGGATTTACAAGGCCATTGATCCTCAACCAATGACAGGAGAACTTCATGCGGAAATTCCTCAGGATTGCCTTCGTGGCCCTGCTGCTGCTGGTCGCACCGGCGCTGTCGGCCGGAGCCGCGCAGGCCGCGCCAGCAACGTATGTACACGGAATCACAGCATCCTCCGAAGGGGCATGGGCGCAGTCAGCCGCGTCTCCCACACCGTCTCCCGGGGATACCGCCTCCACCGGCCCGGCTAATCCCGGAACCGGCGAATCAGCGGAAAACGAGTCCACGCGGCTTGATTACACCCCATGGGTTATCGGCGGTGTGGTCCTGCTGACCCTGATCGTGATCCTGATCTGGCGCCGCCGCCGCAACACCACCATCGTCTAGTCAGGCGCCCTCAAGTACCTGGCTTGTTGCCCAGGCCAGGTACTTGGCGGCGTTGGCCACCGCATCTTCCGGACCCGTTGCCACGTCAAGCAACTGGGCTGCGGCCACCACGCCGTGCCCGGCAAGGTCTTCGGGAGTCACGAGGATCCGCCCGGCCACCACGATCACCGGGATACCCCGTTCGCGTGCCGCATCCGCGAGCGCGATCGGGGCTTTCCCGGTCAGCGACTGGCCGTCCATGGACCCTTCTCCGGTGATCACGAGGTCGGCCGCGGAGAGCTGATCGGCAAGGCCGGTCAGTCCCGCCACCAGCGCAAAGCCACCTTCAAGCGCGGCATCAGTGAAGGCAAGGAACGACGCCGGGAAGCCGCCGGCGGCGCCCGCTCCCTCGACGTTGACGTCCCGGCCCGTCGCCTCCCGCAGGAGGGATGCCCAGTTGCGCAGGCCGGCGTCGAGCAGTTCCACGGACTCCGGGTCGGCGCCCTTCTGCGGGGAAAAGACGTGGGCCGCTCCCAGCGGGCCGTACAGCGGGTTCCGGACGTCGACGGCGATGCGGAACGTGGCGGCGGCAAGCCGGGGATCGAGCGCGGAGGCGTCCAGGACCACGATGTCCGCGAGGGAACCGCCCCCGAGCGGCACCACATTGCCAGCGGCGTCCAGCGGCTTCAGGCCCAGCGCGCGCAGGGCGCCGCTGCCGCCGTCGGTCATTGCCGATCCGCCGAGTCCCAGGACGATTTCCGTGGCACCCGCGTCCAAGGCGGCAGCGATCAGCTGGCCGCAGCCGTAGCTGTGGGCGCGCAGCGCGTTGGCGGGGGTGGGCTCCATATCGGCAAGTCCGGAGGCTTGGGCAGTTTCAATCACGGCAGTGACCTTGGCACCGTCGGCCTTCCGGATGGCCCACGCCGCGCCAACCGGGGCAAGGATGGGACCCACTACGGCGTTGATGCGCTCTTCGTAACCCGCTGCCACGGCAGCTTCAAGGGTGCCTTCGCCGCCGTCGGCAATGGGAAACTGCGTGGCGACGGCGTCCGGGTAGACGCGCAGGGCGCCCTCGGCGATGGCGGCGGCTGCTTCAGCGGCCGTAAGGGAACCCTTGAACTTGTCCGGAGCAATAAGAATGCGCATGGGCTCCATCATGCCAGCCCAAAACGGGAAAGCCCTTGCCAAATCCGTAATGCGGACACTGGCCTTCCCTTGGGAGGTTCCGCCGCCCAGGTTCAGCCCATGAAGCCCTCGCCGGCTGCCGCTACCCCTGCCGCCATTCGTGGCTGGTGATGTGCGAGCCTGCCTGCGGCCCCATCTGCAGCATGCCGCCGTCCACGGCCCATGAGGCTCCAGTGACGTAGCTTGAGGCCGGGGAAGCAAGGAAGGCGATCACTGCGGCGATTTCCCTGGCGTCGCCCGGCCGGCCCAGTGGAACACCTGGCCTGTCCTTCGTGGTGGGATCTTCATCCTCCTGCCCCGTCATGGGCGTGGCAATTTCGCCGGGGGCCACGCTGTTGGCAGTGATGCCATGCTCGGCGAGCTCCAGGGCGAGGGTTTTCATGAGCCCGCCCAGCCCGTGCTTGGAGGCATCGTAGGCGGAGGATCCCACCCGCGGCTGGAATTCGTGGACGCTGGTAACTGCCACCAGCCGTCCTCCCCTGCCGGCCTGGACCATGCGACGGGCGGCGGCCTGCAGGCAGACGAAGGCGCCATTGAGATTCGTGTCGAGTGTCTGCATCCAGGTCTCGACATCCAGGTCCAGGAACTTGGTCCCGTCACCGGTCCCCGCATTGTTGACAAAAACGTCCACACCGCCGAGCTCTTCCGCCAGTTCGTCAATGACGGCGCCGGCGCCCTGGAGGTCGGTAGTGTCCAGCTGGCGCACCACCGCCTTGCGCCCCAGGCCGCGGATTTCTTCCGCGGTCGCCTCTGCGCCCTCCTTGTCCGAATGCCAGGTGACGCCCACATCCATGCCCGCCCTGGCCAGCGCAACGGCTGTGGCTTTGCCGATGCCGGAGTCTGATGCGGTGACGATGGCGGTGGTGGGGCTGAAACCTGTGGTGTCCTGCATGGTGGCTCCTCTTCGCTAATAAGGCGGGCTTGGCAATCAGGCGGGGCTTGGTACTCAGGCGGGGCGGCGGAGTTCGGACGACGGGGGATAATCGCCCTCACCCGCTTCGGGAAAGTTGTCCCGCACTGCCCTCAGCGGCACGGCGAAGGTCACCACCGGCCGGGGGTGGGATTCGTCCGCCGACCTGACGGTCAGGCTCCTGGTTCCCGGCGGCACGGACGGGGTGAAAACCTGCAGGTTCCGGGACCCCAGATTAGCGGACCTGCGCAGCGTATATTCGGTGCCGAAATGGTCCTGGAGGATGATGGCGGGTTCCGGCTCGCGATCGGACGCCAACTGGATATTGACCACCAAACCGGTGGTCCAGATTTCCACGCTCAGCACAGTGAAGGCTGTGGAATCCGTGACGTGCCGGCCGTAGGTGGGAGGCAGCAGCATCCCGCGGAGGGAACCGGAAGGGATAAGTTCGCGCATAGTAGTTCCTGTAGATTATGCGCCTGCCGACGACGGGACGGCGCCGGAGGTGGTCCGGTGCTGTCTTGCGGCGGTACGGCAGGACGGGTGCGGCTTAGGCGTCTTCCCGGCCGGGATTTTCCAGCCGGAAGAAATTCGATTGCTGGCCGTCGCTGCGCTGTTCCTGGTAAATGAAATTCAGCCCGCGGGAGTCGAAGGTTTCAAACCATTCCTCCCAGCTGATGTGGCGAAGCTTGTCGTTTTCGCCGCCGAAGTCGATCCGCAGCACACCAAGATGGTCACCGTGCTCGGTGCCTTCAACAGTGGCCGGAACGCCGTCGCGCTCCTCCGCCCACTGCCTGATGACTTCGTGGTGCGTGGTGACCAGGCTGCGTCCCTCGCGTTCCGGTTCGTCCTCCGGCGAGGTGACCTCCTGCGAATACTTCAAGGATTTCGATGACTCCGGGCCGGTACGCACTTTCCCGCCGTCAGGTCCCGCGCCCAGATCTTCTTCGTCCCGGTCCGCATCAGCGTCGCGCGTCTTATTGCCTTTATCCTGTGCCATGGTGGCCGTCCTTTCCCCTGGAGGTAACTAGTAAGTCTACTTACTATGGAGCCTCCCGACCAGCCTCCATGTCAAGGGGCCAGTCGGTCGCCGCAGCGCCCGCTGACTGCCCAAAACAGCCAGGGTGCAGACCCTCTGAGGCCGCGGGACAACCAGGGAGAGGAACAGCTAGGGCCCGGGCCGCAGCACGGCGTAGTAGCCGGGGATCAGGCTCTGGGCCGCCACGTCCGTCATCGGGTTGGTTTCGATAGCCACCGCGCCGTCCTCAAGCAGTTCCCAGCTCTCCGCAGGCAGGACCCGGGCGCGTTCGGCAGGACCGAAATGGCCGGGCATCGGCAATTCGCGGATGGCCCGTTCAAGAGGGGCCGGGATGCCCCTGGTGGTGGCGCCCAGATGTGAGACATAGTCCAGCGGATTGCCCTGGAAGTTGGTCTCGGCAAGGAAGACCGTGCCGCGGCTGCCGGCCAGCACCCGAAGGTTCTCCACCAGCGCTTCCTGATCACCAGGACTGAGCACGTGAAGCACGCCGCGGATGAAGACGTTGGCCCCGCGTTCGTCGGCCAGCCCCCGGCCGGCCCCGGGCGCTGTCATGTCCCGGGCCTCGTAGCGGACGCGGCCAGCCAGGTCTTCCTGACCTTCCGACTCGGCACCCGCCCGCGCCACCGCATGGGCGGATACATCAACACCAACGACTTCACGGAACGTACGGGCCAAGGCGCGGGTGAAACTGCCGTGACCGCAGCCCACATCAACTACCGGCAGCTCGGGATCCAGGTGGCGCAGCAGCACGTCCCGGTAGCCGAGGAACTCGTGGTCCCGGCCGGAATCCCACAAAACCTCACCGCCCGGACCGGTCGCTTTGATGCCCGCCCAATACTTATCCCAGGCCAGGGGCCTGTCCTTGGGGGCAGAACGGGACAGCCGGGCGAGCTTGGGGATCATCAGGTACTTCTGCCAGGAGGAGCGCACCGATTTTGTTGGGGAGGACACAGGTCAAATATATGTCGCGAAGCCGGGGGCCAGCAGTTGGCGGGCCCCAGGCGGTGCGCCGCCCGCACTCAACGGGGCCGCCCTGATCCGTCACGCTGGCGTGATGTACGGCCTGCAGGGGATCATCCGGGACGCGCCGCCCTACAATGTACTCAACTGGGAGCGAAGGGGGCATTGTGACGGCTGATTTGCCGTGGGACCCGTCTGTGCCGCGCACCGCTTTTGTGGCGGACCCCGACGACGGGCGGCTGGCACTCAATGCGCAGGCCTTGCGCGGTGCCGGCTACGAGGTGCACACTGCAGGCGATAAGGAAGGCCTGGCCCGCTTGCTGCGTGCAGGCGAACCGTCAGTCATCGTGGTTGACACGTCCCTGTCTGCCGTTGAAGCAGAAGCCCCTGTCCTGGTGATGGTGGACCTGGACAGCCCCGCGGAGCTGGCCGCCATGCAGCCTCCCGGCGTCCATGACTGCATTGCGAAACCCCCGCCGCCCAAAGAACTGGTTCACCGGGCAACCTCCCTCATCAACCAGGTATCCCGGCGCAATACCCTCCGGCAGGAGGCGGAGGCACTCCGTGAACAGCTCCGGCTGGTATCCGCCGCCGTGCGCGGAACCAACGATCCGCAGGAGATCGCCAACCATGTGGTGGCTGGTTTTGGGCGGACGTTCAAAGCTGACCATGTCCGCCTCACCACGTTTGAGGACGAGCGGGTTCCCCCCATTACCGCGACGTGGACCAGGCCGGGCCTTGAACCGCTGGGAGACCAAGCGCTCCCGGATGAAGAATCCGCGCGGCAGACGGCAGACATGTTGTGGGCCGTGGCTGAAACGCTCTCCTCCGAGGGGTCCGAGGAGGACGCCCGCACGGGCGACCCCGCCGGCACCAGGCGACTTGGGCCTGCGGCATCGCTGCTGGCGGTGCCGATGGGTGAGGGCAGTTCCTCGCTGGGCATCATCTGGGTGGTGATGTTGGACCAGCCGCGACAATGGTCCCGCGCCGAGCTCGGCCTGATCCAACACGTGGCCGGCAACGCCGCGCACGGGCTGATCCAGAGCCACCTGATCAGCAGCCAGCAGCAGGTGGTCAAGCAGCTTCAGCAGCTCGACAAGGCGAAAACGGATTTCCTCGCCACCGTCAACCACGAGCTGAGGACCCCGCTGACGTCCATCATGGCGTACCTGGACATGATCCAGGAAAGCACCGAGCAGCCCGTCTCACCCGAGGTCCACCAGATGCTGGACATCGTGGTCCGCAACACCGAACGGCTCCGGATGTTGATCGAGGACATGCTGAGCGTGTCCCGCAACGGACTTGAGGACAACCTGATGCACCTCACCCCGGTGCACCTCGGGCAGACGCTGGACCTGGTGGCCGGGGCACTGCGGCCCCTGGCCCAGCTGCAGAACGTCACCATTGAGGTAGATCCTGCCCCAGAGGACCCGGAGATCCTGGCCGATGAGGTGCAGCTGCAGCAGGTGTTCACCAACCTGGTGTCCAACGCCATCAAGTTCACGCCAAGCGGCGGCCGGATCGAGGTGGGCAGCGAGTCGCACGCGGCGCCGGACGGCACCCGGTGGGCAACCATCAGCGTGGCTGACAACGGCATCGGCATCTCCAGCGAGGAAATCGACCACGTCTTTACCCGGTTCTACCGCGCGTCCAATGCCATGTCCGGAGCCATCCCGGGAACCGGGCTCGGCCTGGCGATCACCCAGGACATCGTGGCGCGCCACGGCGGCCATATTGACGTGGCATCCACGTTGGGCGCCGGCACAACCGTCACTGTGAGCCTTCCCCTGGATGCTGACCGCAGCCGGGCCAACTGAGCACGGGAGGAGGAACCGATGTTTGCCGACGACGACCCCCGGCTTTCGCAACTGCTGGAAGGCATTGTCCGGCTGGCATCGGGAGACCTCAACTCGCGGATAGACGTATCGGAAGCCCGCGACGAGCTTGATGCGATCATCATGGGCACCAACCTCCTGGCGGAGGACCTGCAGATCATCTACGAGGAGCTCGAACAGCGGGTGCAGGTCCGCACCCAGCTCCTGCACGAAGCGCACCTGGAAATGCAGAAAATGGCCATGCAGGACCCCCTGACGGGCCTGGCCAACCGCTCTGCACTCATCGACGCCCTGAGGGCCACCATCGAGGACGACAGCGCGGATGAGGGGCCCGTGATCCTGCTGATGGACCTTGACGCCTTCAAATCCATTAACGACAGCCTGGGCCACACCGCCGGTGACAAGGTGCTGATCACGGTGGGTGAACGGATCCAGGGCGCCGTGCGCGGCACGGATGTCGTCGCCCGGCTGGGCGGGGACGAGTTTGCGATCGTGATGCCGGCGGTCTCCGCGGACCAGGCGGCCATCGTGGGGCACCGCATCCTGGCGTCGCTGAATGAACCCATAGAACTGCCGGGCCGGAGCGTGCGCTGCGGAGCCAGCATCGGGCTAAGCGTCGGCGGAGCAGGCCAGACCCCGGAGGACATGCTGATGGAGGCCGACGTCGCCATGTACGCCTCAAAGGCCGAGGGGCAGAACAGGCTGCACCGGTTCGAACCTGGCCTCCTGCTGGTCCGGAGGCTCCGCAGCCAGCTGGTGGAGGACCTCCGGAATGCCATCAAGACCGACGGACTGACGTTGCACTATCAGCCCGTGGTGGAACTCGGCTCCGGGCGGATCGAAGGCGTGGAGGCCCTGGTCCGCTGGAACCACCCCACCCGCGGGCTGATCATGCCGGACGAATTCATTCCGCTGGCCGAGGAAGCCGGGCTGATCTCCGAACTGGGGCTGTGGGTGCTGCGCACGGCGGTGCACCAGCTGCGGAAATGGATTGACGGGCAGTTGGTGGACGGGCGTTTCTCCGTCCGGATCAACATCTCCGCCACGGACCTGCAAAGCCTTCAGTTCATCGAGGATGTCCGGAGTGTCCTGAAGGAAACCGGTGTGGCGCCCGAACAAGTGGTCCTGGAACTGACCGAAGTAGCCATCGTCAAGGGCAACGAACTGGACCGCTATTCGCTGGGCGGGCTCCGCGGGCTGGGCGTCGGCATCGAAATTGACGATTTCGGCACCGGCTATTCGTCTATCAGCTACCTCCGCCGGCTGCCGGTGGACCGGGTCAAGGTGGACCGTTCACTGATCCATGGGCTGGGCACCGACCCCAGCCAGCCGGCCCTCGTGGCGGCGGTCCTGCAACTCGTCCGGGCATGCGGCCTGGAGGCCGTCTGGGAAGGCGTTGAAACGGCGGAGCAGGCAGAGATCCTCCGCAGCCTGGGCTGCCTCAGCGCGCAAGGCTATTACTTCAGCAGGCCCGTTCCGCCGGAGCAGGTTCCCGATCTGTTGGCGGCCCAGCCGGAAAGCGCCAACCCGTAAGGCGAAAACTACTGCGCTTTTGTCCACCCCGATATACGATCATCGTGCTGGGTCTGTATTTTCATCGCAGTGATTTGCGGACTTGCCAGCAACATTGGACTTTAGAAGCGGTTATAAATTGAACAACAAAGGGCCACTGGGTCATTACTTCGTCAACTGGGGGCGTTGCTAATGTCGGTTCGTGTACAGGCGTGGGGAATCATCGCCGCTGTTTTGGCGGATCCGGATCCGTCCGGCGCCGCAGTCCGGCAACGCCTCAGCAAGAGCCTCGATGAAAATCCCGGCGTGCCCGAAAGGGCCTTGCTGGAGTATCTCCTGGAAACCCGCCGCAGCGATGCAAACACCGTTGAAACGCTGGACAGCGCCAGGAAAATGCGCCTGGAACCCAGCGCCATTCCGCCGCAGTTCGCAGAACAAATCGACGCGATCCGCAGCACGTCCCGCATCAGTGCACTGCTTGAAAGCAACATGCTGATGACGGCCTTCCAGCCCATTTACGGCCTGGCCAAAGAAACTGTGGTGGGCGTGGAGGCATTGTCGCGCTTTGTCAGCGACGACGGCGCCGCCGCCGAACTGTGGTTCGCGGAAGCAGCAGCCGTAGGCCTGGGTGCGAACCTGGAATTCTCAGCGCTCGGGTCCGCCGCCGCGGCAGCCAGGGATCTTCCCGGAAACCTGTATGTATCCCTGAACATCTCGCCCACGTCATGCCTGGACCCGCGACTGCCGGAACTGTTCGAACACATCGACCTTCCGATCAACCGGGTGGTGCTCGAACTGACGGAATCCGTGAACGACGAGGAGTACCCGCAGTTCATTGCCGCCATCAATCCCTTGCGCGACCGTGGCCTGCGCATCGCCGTCGACGACACCCACCCCGGCGCGGGCGCGCTGAGCCGGATGGTGCACCTGCGGCCGGACTTCCTCAAGGTGGGCCGGAACGTCATTGGAGACGTCGACAACGACGGCATCCAGCGCGCCCTTGCCGGCTGCCTGGTGGACTTCGCCGAGCAGATCGGCACCACCCTGATTGCCGAAGGCATCGAGACGGTGGGCGAACTCAAGGTCCTGACCGAGCTGGGCATCAGCGCCGGCCAGGGCTACCTTCTGGGCCGGCCCTCCGTCCGTCCCCAGGACTGGGCCAGCTGGAACACCGCCCTGGATACGGACGGCCTGAAACGCCAGCTCGTTAGCCCGGAACAGGGCAGCCACGTTACACCGCCCAAGGACGACCACTAGCGGCCACCGACGCCCGCTGACGGCACTGGTACGAAACACGTACCGGCATCAGCCATCGGGCCACTGACGCGAGCCCCGCCGTCGTCATGGCAGGGACAGCCAACTGGAGCGGACAGTCTGCTGGATCGGATAGCTGCCGGGCCGGGGACGGGTTATTCTTCGTGGCCCTGATCGGCGCTCATCTGGTCCTCCGCCGGCGGCGTCTCGCCGGGAGGCACTCCCCCTCCGGGCTCCAGCCCGGTGATGTTGCCGTCCGCCGGGTCCGGGTTCGGTGAGTCCGCAGAGTCCTCGCTTCCCTGCTGTCCGAACACCTGTTGATCAGCGCCCTGCCGGCCCACGCCTGATTGGCCTGGGTCTGAGTGGCTTTTGCCCGGCTGGTCAGGATTCGCGGGGTCGTTTTCCGGATGGTAGCTGCTCACAGTAATTGTCCTCTCCTGCCTGGCCGGGGCCGTTACCTCAGCTCTGGACTAATTGTAAGCATGCTGATAATTCTGGAAGGGTAATCTTTCGGTAGTCCACTGGGGGCGCCGGGATGCGATGTCAGAAGGAGCAGTCACATGGGTATCGGCGACAGCATCGGCAAGGCAGCAGAAAACGCCATGGAGGATCTCGCGGGGACCAGCGATCCCGTCGAGAAACGGGATGTTCCTGAGCCCTCGGATCCCAACAGCGACGTGGAGGTCCACTCCTCCCTCAGCGAGGGATCGAACGCCCTGGAAGCGGAGAAGCAAAAAGCTCCGGGCCTGAAGCCGGGGCCGGCTCCGGGACCGGTATCGCAATCTCCCCTTGGCGGGGACGTTGACGAGACTGGCAATGACCAAGCGAACGACGACGGCAGGTTGGCGGGCAGCGCTTCCGCTCCGGACAGCGCAGGAGGGTCAGAAGGGTCCGGCCCAACAGGGGATGTTTCGGGCGTTTCAGGAGGATTGCCTGACAGCAACCCCGACGAACTCCGGGCCGATCCAACCGAAGGCGACCAGGACCCGTCCACCAGCACGGGCCGGGGCTGAGGAAGAAGCAAGCTAGTAATCAGGCGGGTGGCCCCCTGGCCACTCACCGCGTTCAAGCAGCACGTCCCGGAGCAGGTCCGCGCGGTCGGTGACGATACCGTCCACGCCAAGGTCGAGCAGGCGGCGCATTTCCGCGGGCTCGTTGATCGTCCAGACGTGGACCACCAGCCCCAGCGTGTGGGCCCGCCGGACAAATCCTGGCGTGACCACTTGGACGCCGCTCCGGCGCGCAGGTACCTGAAGGGCCTGGACGTCATGCAGGATCCTGCGCATGGCCCAGCGGAAAATCGGCCCCGGCAACACCCGCCCCAGCACAACAAACAAGGCCACGGGCACCACCCCGGCCGACGACGCGACCTGCTGGCTCAGCAGCTTCAGCACCGCCCGCCGCCGCCGGTCGGAAAAGCTGGTTACCAGCACCCGGTGGTGTGCCTGGTTCCGTTCGATCGCGGCGGCGAGGCTTTGGACGGAGTTCCAGTCCTTGACGTCCACGTTGAGGCGGACGCCGGGCAGCCCGGTGACCAGGTCATCAAAGGTGGGAACGGGCTCGCGCCCGCCGATCTGCGCCCGCGCCACCTCGGCGGCTGTCATGTCCGCGATCAGGCCGGCCCCGTCCGTCACCCTGTCCAGTGTGCTGTCGTGGAAAACGAGCACCACACCGTCCGCCGTGGTGTGGACATCAGTTTCCAGGTACTGGTAGCCGAGTTCGACGGCGGCGCGGAACGCGGCCATGGAGTTCTCCAGCCCGTCCCGTGAAAATCCGCGGTGGGCCATGGCCACCGGCGGTAGGGACCCAGGAACGTCGGGGTGGGTGAAGAACGGCAGGCTCACCCTGCGAGCGTACCCGAGCGGCCGGGCCGCGGCGCGATGCCATGAAGCAGCGGCTAGTCCTCTTCCGGAAAGATCTCCACAGCGTCGCTGCAGTGCAGCAGGGTACGCCCGCGGCCGCCGTCGAGGTTCACCCATACGGCAGCATGGTCTCTGGTGATCGCGTCCACCAGTCCGCCGGTCTCAAAACCAGGCGTGAGGACCACTCGGACGCGGTCGCCCTGCCTCAGCTGCTTCCAGTGTGGAGCAGGCGTCGCCCTGCGCAGCGGCAGATCAACAGCGCCGCGTTTTACGTTCCGTGTCATCGTTACCCCTTGAGCCATGAAGGGGGTGTTGCCCCCTGCCTCCACGCTAGGGAGCAAAGATGAACGCCAGGTGAGCGCAGGCTGTGAACATGGCTCAGGGAAGCTGGACACCCAGCGACGCCAGCCTGGCCTCAAGGACCTGGGCCACGCCGTCGTCGTCAAAGTGCGGCGCCTGCTGGCCTGCCGCGAGGATGGCTTCCGGGTGACCGCTGGCCATCGCGTAGCCGTGGCCGGCCCAGCGGAGCATCTCGATATCGTTCGGCATGTCGCCGAAGGCCACAACATCCTCGGCGTCGATACCGAGCGAGGACGCGTATTCGGCCAGGGTGACCGCCTTGTTGACGCCCGGGAGGCACAGCTCCAGCATGGCCACTCCCGGTGACGAGTGTGTGACGGCCGCAAGATGCCCGACGGCGGGCCGCACCTCCGCGAGGAAGTCGTCAGGAGTGCCCTCCCGGATGATGGCCAGGAACTTCACCACCGAATCATCCATGGCCAGGGTTTCGGCGAGCGGCGCCGGGGTGAACTCGCTGAGCAGTTCGCTGGATTCGTTCTCGATGAAGCCGGGTTCAAGGTGGAAGCCGGTCAGTGTTTCTGCGGCGAACAGGGCAGCCGGGCGGAGCTCCTTGATGATCCGGCGGATTTCCAGCACGGATTTGATGGCCAGGGTACGGGCGGACACCAGCTGTTCGGTTTCGAGGTTCCAGACCACGGCGCCGTTGGAGCAGATGACCGTGCCGGTGTGGCCCAGCTGGTCCTGCAGGGGGTGCAGCCAGCGCGGCGGCCGGCCGGTGACAAAAACGAGTTCGACGCCGGCGTCCCGGCAGGCGTGGAAGGCGCGGACGGTGCGGTCACTGATTTTTCCATCGTGTCCAAGGATCGTTCCGTCAATATCGCTCGCTACCAACCGCATCATGCAAGTCTACGTGGGCTGCCCCCGGCTAGAAGCTGGGGACGGTCAGGCCCAGGCCGAGGAGGCCGCGGCCCGCCTGCTCAAGGATGGGGTCGGTGGCCAGCGTTGGATGGTTGAGCAGGACGCCCACATCGCGCTGGATCCGTTGAAGGGGATGCGAAAGCCGGTGTGCGCTGCCGCCGGAGCCCGCCATGATCATGGAGACGGCCTGCGCGGATGCCTCGCCGCTCAGGGCAAAGGACAACCGGTATTGGGCCCTTTCCTCCTCTGCCATTCCTTTGACTGACGCGGCCCCATGCCGGCGCCGGTGGGACTCCGCCACGAGCCGCACCGCTTCTGCCCAATGCAGCCGCGCGGTAGTGACCAGGCCGTAGGCCTGCGCAAACCGCGCCTGGGCCAGGGGCGAATCAGCCTGCCGGTTCTCCGCCGTGTTTTTGACCTTGCGCTTCAGCATCTGTTCACGGAAAAGTTCCAGGGCATGTTCGGCGGCCCCCAGGGCGGTGGATGGCGCAACGATGTTCAGAAGGGTGGCCATGGGCGTATGGATAAGCGGGTCCGGGTGGATTCGGCTTCCGGGATTGTCCGGGGCTGCCAGCAGCGGCCATTCCAGGGCTCTGTAGGCGGGCACAAACAGGCCGTCGGCGTGGATGTCATTGCTCCCGGTCCCCCTGAGGCCGGCCGTGTGCCAGGTGTCCAGCACCTCGACGTCCCCGATGGGAACAAGGCACTGCAGGCGTACTTTGTTGTGGCCGGGCCCGTTATGTTCTACCGCCAGCAGTGCCCATTGTGAGTGCAGTACGCCTGAGGCGAAGCTCCAACGGCCGGTGATGCGGAAGCCGCCGGGCACCTTTTCGGCGGCACCGGGCGGCGCGCCGGTGGCAGCGGCCAGAGGGGCGGGGCCCGCGGCGAAGACTTCATCCTGGGCCGCCTGGGGCCAGCGTGCGAGCATCCAGACATGCTCGATCAGGTGGCCCACGTTCCAGGCAGTGGAGGGGCAGCCCAGCGCGAGCCGGCGCACCACCTCGACGTAGGTTTCCAGGCCCATGCTGTATCCGCCCACACCCTTGGGCGCAAGGATCTTGAACATGCCCGCTTCCTTCAGCTCAGCCATGGTGCTGCCGGGGATGCGCCGAAGGCGTTCCGTCTCATCCGCCCGCTCCCGCAGCCGGGGAATGAGGGCATCCACGCGGGCGAGCATTTCGTCGTGAGTTGGGATGTGCGACGGCGGCACTGCCTCCACGAGCACCTGGGTTGAGGTGGCGTATGCCTCGCTAAGGGCGCGGAGGCCGGCGTCAATGGCGGGCGCTGCATCCACTGCGACGTCGTCAAGAAAGATTGTCATTTCGTGTCCTGTCCGGGACTTTGAGGCAGCGGTTCAGGCTGGCAGGTTCAACGTGTGGGAGGTATGGTCCCGCTTGGCCGCCAGGTACCGGTGGTTTGCGGCCGAGAGGTGCACTCCGGTGGGGACCTGCTCGCTGACGCTGATGCCGTGGGCGGTGAGTTGCGCGGCCTTGTCCGGGTTGTTGCTCAGCAGGCGGATGGAGTTCGCGCCCAGGGCGGAGAGCATCTGGGCAGCAGCTGTGTAGTCCCGTTCATCCTCCGCCATGCCCCAAGGCAACGTTGGCTTAGTAGGTATCCATGCCGGTGTCCTGGAGCGCGTAGGCATCCAGTTTGGCGTACAGGCCGATTCCCCGGCCCTCCTGGCGGAGGTAGAGAAGGAACCCGCCGGTGGCTGCAACCGCTTCGACACCTTCCCGCAGCTGGGGACCGCAGTCACAGCGTTCACTGCCAAAGACATCGCCCGTCAGGCATTCGCTGTGAAGGCGGACCAGGGGTGCCGGGCTCCCGGAACCCTGCTGCAGCAGCGCCTGTTCCCATTCACCCAGCGCGAGCAGCAGGTGTTCTTTGCCATCCGCCAGTCCCTGGAAGGTAAGGACGTCGGCAGCGACAGTGAAGCCGTCGTCGAAGCGAAGCGGCACCGTGACCTGGCTCCGGACTGTCACGCTGCTCTGTGCCATTACCTTGTTCTGCGCTGTTACCTTGCTCTGTGCCGTTACCTGGTTCCAATGGCGGTCGGCGTCGGCAAGGCTGGAGACATGGTGGTCAAGAGTAGCGGTCATGTTGATTCCCTCAAGGTTGATTGAATCTTCAACCAAGCTTACGCCTGATCACTTGAAGCTTCAAGCCTTTGGGTGAAATTGACTGCAGAACTCCGCGTGTGTGTAAAACCTGGGCAGGCGCTTTCTATTTCTTGCCGGTACCGCCCAGGCGGGCGGTTACCTTCGCTGCCGCGGCGGCGCAGGATTCGCCGAGCGCCTGCAGGCGGTCCTGCGACACCCGGAACCGCGGTGCCGGGATCAGCACGGCGGCCACCACCTCCCCGCGATGGTCATAGACAGGTGCCGCCAGCCCCACTTCGTCGATGGAGGTTTCGCCGTAGTTGATGGCCCAGCCGCGCCGGGCGTCGTCCTTCAGCCTGACAAGGTAGGCGTCCATGCTAGGTTCATCCAGGCCGGGGTACGTGATGGCGCCGCTGCTGAGGAGGGAACGGGCGCGGAGTTCGGGTTCCTGGGCGAGGAAGACCTGGACTGAAGCACTGAAGGCGTCGCTGTAACGGGCGCCCAGCGGTGTGGTGTGCTTGATCTGGTGGTGGCTGGCGATCTGCTCCACGCAAATTGATTCGTCGCCGCTCCACACCATCAGGGCACTGGTTTCGCCGGTCTGTTCGGACAGCTCGCGGAGAACAGGGTAGGCAACACGGCGCTCCTCCAGCTCTGCCAGCAGGGGTCCTGCCACGGCAATCAGCCCGAGTCCCAGCCGGAACCGGCGGGTTTCGGCGTCGCGTTCCACCAGGTGTTCCTGTTCGAAGGTGGCCAGGATCCTGGAGACGGTGCTTTTGTGCAGCCCTACGCGGTTGGCGATCTCGGTGACCCCGAGGAGGGGTTCATTGGCCGTGAAGGTCCGCAGGACGGCCACCGCGTTGACGATGACGGAAGCGCCTTTGGTGTCGCCGGTGCCTGTGGTCTCGGATTCTGTTGTGCTCATGATGTAGACCATCATTCCCTAGTGAGGCCGAAAGCGGCGCCGGCGCGGCGCCGGCGCCGCTTCGGCTATGGGTACTGCCGCGGTCAGGCGCCGATGATGTTGTACTCGGGGCCGAACGGGAACTTGGTGATGTTCTCGGCGCCGTCTTCACCGACCACCAGGATGTCGTGCTCGCGGTAGCCACCGGCGCCCGGCTGGCCATCGAGGACGGTGATCATCGGCTCCATGGAGACCACCATGCCGGGTTCCAGCACGGTGTCGATATCCTCTCGGAGTTCAAGCCCGGCCTCGCGGCCGTAGTAGTGGCTCAGGACGCCGAAGGAGTGCCCGTAACCGAAGGTGCGGTTGGCCAGCAGACCGTGGCTGACGTAGATCTCGTTCAGTTCGGCGGCGATGTCCTTGCAGACGGCGCCGGGCTTGATCAGTTCCAGGCCGCGCTTGTGCACCTCGACGTTGATGTTCCACAACTGCAGGGAGCGGGCGTCGGGTTCGCCGTAGAACAGGGTGCGTTCGAGGGCGGTGTAGTAGCCGGAGGTCATGGGGAAGCAGTTCAGGGACAGGATGTCGTGCTCCTGGATCCTGCGGGTGGTGGCCCAGTTGTGCGCCCCGTCGGTGTTGAGGCCGGACTGGAACCAAACCCAGGTGTCGCGGATCTCGGAGTTGGGGAAGGTCCGGGCAATCTCATGAACCATGGCCTCGGTGCCGATCAGGGCCACCTCGTATTCGGTGATGCCCGCGGTGATGGCGCTGCGGATGGCCTCGCCACCCAGGTCGCCAATGCGTGCACCGTGCTTGATCACTTCGATTTCCTCGGCGGACTTGATCATGCGCTGGCGCATCGCGGCCTGCGCGACGTCCACGAGGGCTGCGGACGGGAATGCTGCCTGGATCTTGTTGCGGTTGTCCAGCGGCAGGGAGTCGTCTTCGACGCCGAGCCGGCGAACGTTGACGCCCCGGGTGCGCAGGACTTCCTGAATCGCGAAGATGTAGTTATCCCGGCGCCAGTCGGTGTAGACGATGTTGTCGCCGAAGCTTCGGCGCCATGGCATTCCGGCGTCGATGTTGGCGGTGACGGTCACGGTGTCATCCTTGGTGACCACCATGGCGTAGGACCGGCCGAAGTAGGTGAAGAGGAAGTCGGAGTAGTACTTGATCGAGTGGTAGCTGGTGAGGACAACGGCGTCCAGGTCCTTCTCAACCATGATGCGGCGGAGACCGGCGAGGCGGCGCTCGAACTCGGCATCAGAGAAGGTGAGGCTGACCTTTTCACCGTTCTTGAGGACCTTCAGGCGCTCCAGTTCGGCGACGGACGTTGCGTTCTCGGTGGTGATGGTCATCGTGGTGATGCCTTTCTTTTTGTACGGGTGGTTTGGGAGGGAAGCTATTCGTGGCGCAGGGGCTCTTTGCAGGTTTCCCTGGACAGAGCGACGGCAACCAGGGAAACCACGGCGGCAGCGACGAGGTACCAGGCCGGCGCCAGGTCGCTGGCTGTGGCTGCTATCAGGAGGGTTGCCATAAACGGGGCAGTTCCCCCGAACAGGGCGTTGGAGAGGTTGAAGCTGACCGCGAAGCCGCTGTAGCGGACCCTGGTGGGGAACATCTCCGCCAGGAAACTGGGCAGGGTGCCGTCATTGAGGGTGAGCATGGCTCCGAGCAGGATCTGGACCAGGACGATCACCAGGAAGTTGCCCGTTCCGAGCAGGGCGAACGCCGGCACGGTCAGCAGAATGAAGCTGATGGAAGCGGCGAGCAGTACCTTCTTGCGGCCGTACCGGTCCGAGAGCATGCCGGTCAGGAAGATGAAGCCGATGTAAGTGACCAGGGCCACAGTGGTGGCAAGGAATGATTCGGTGGCACCCAGGCCAAGCTCGGAGGACAAGTAGGTGGGCATGTAGCTGAGGATCACGTAGAAGCCGACGGCGTTGAGCAGCACGGCCCCGACGGCCTGGAGCAGCTGCCGCCAGTGGTTCCGGAAGAGGTTGGAGACAGGCGCCTTGACAGCGTGGTCGTCGGCCTCCAATTCCCGGAACACCGGCGTGTCTTCGAGCTTCGTCCGGATATACCGGCCGATCAGGCCCATCGGGGCGGCCAGCAGGAAAGGCAGCCGCCAGCCCCAGCCGTGCATCGCTTCGGAACTGAGCAGGGTAGTCAGAAGGCCGGCGAGCAGCGAACCGAGGAGCAGTCCGGCCGCCGTGCTGGCGGGAACGACGGCGGCATACAGGCCGCGCCGGTTGGCCGGTGCGTACTCCACCAGGAAGGCAGACGCACCCGCATATTCACCGGAGGCGGAGAAGCCCTGGACCACCCTGACGATCAGGAGCAGGACGGGAGCCCAGAGTCCGATCGTGGCATATCCGGGGATGAGGGCAATGCAGAACGTGGCCCCGGACATGATCAGGATGGACAGTGAGAGGGCGGTCCGCCTGCCTACCCGGTCTCCGATGTGCCCCCACACAAAGCCACCGAGCGGGCGCACCAGGAACGAGACTGCAAACAGGGCAAAGGTCAGTAGGAGCCCGGCCTGCGGATCTGACTCAGGGAAAAAGACTGCCGCGATGGTGACGGCCAGGTAGCCGTAAACGGCGTAGTCGAACCATTCGACAAAGTTTCCAATGAAGCTGGCCGCGATAACCCGGCGGCGCGTTTCCTTGCTGACGGCAGTGTCAGCGGAATTCAGGCCTTGCAGCTCCGAACGATGGCCTTGGGCGCGGGCCGCGGAGGAAGTTTCGTTACTCATGTATCCACCAAAGTTGTTGTGGTTGCATTCAGCGCAACGCTGTTGCAATAGACTAAGCGTGATGGGGACCACAGTCAATGGTTACTGCTGATGAGGATCGGTCCGAATCTGACCATGCGGGTCAGCCCGAGGCGTGCGCCTTGGATTGCTCGGGAATTGCGGCTGGCGTTGCAGTAGAAGAACTCAGGTTGCATTCAGCAAACTCAACCGGTGCAGGAGGCTCCACTGGCCGGACGTAGCACTTGGCATTTCTATTGACACCCCGTGTGACGGCTGACATATTTCGAGTACGCGTCATGTGAGTTCCGTTGTGTAATACGCAATAGAGGGCGAACGAAGTATCCGCTGCCTGTGCTTGGATCTGCGGTATGAGAACGTAGAACACGGGTTGGCTGTGGACCGCTAAGGAGCGCCGCCCAAAGTCCCGGGACCGATGAAAGGAACACCAGCGAATGGTGCATAAAGTTCAAGCAGTCATTGCCAGGGAGAAGAATGCCCCGGTGTCGTTGGAGACCATCCTGGTGCCGGATCCCGGCCCCGGTGAGGCGCTGGTGGATATCCTGACCTGCGGCGTTTGCCACACCGATCTGCACTACAAGCAGGGCGGCATCGGCGATGACTTCCCGTACCTGCTTGGCCACGAGGCCACCGGAGTGGTCAGCGCCGTGGGCCCCGGCGTCACGGAAGTAGCCCCGGGTGACCGGGTGATCCTGAACTGGCGTGCCGTGTGCGGGCAGTGCCGGGCGTGCGCGAAGGGCCAGCCGCAATACTGTTTCAACACCGCCAACGCCACCCAGAAGATGACCCTGGAGGACGGCACTGAGCTCTCGCCTGCCCTGGGCATCGGCGCCTTCGCCGAAAAGACCCTGGTGGCCGCAGGACAGTGCACCAAGGTCGACCCCGAAGTGGACGCAGCCGCCGTCGGGCTGCTGGGTTGCGGCATAATGGCCGGCATCGGTGCCGCCATCAACACCGGTGAGGTCAAGCGTGGCGAGTCGGTGGCCGTGATCGGCTGCGGCGGTGTGGGCATCGCCGCGATCGCCGGTGCGAAGCTTGCCGGCGCGACGACGATCATCGCCGTGGACATCGACGAGAACAAGATCGAGATGGCAAAGTCGCTGGGCGCCACCCATGGCGTGAACTCCCGGCAGGAAGACGCTGTCGAGGCAATCCGCGCCCTCACCGGAGGCAACGGGGCGGATGTGGTGATTGACGCCGTCGGACGTCCCGAAACCTACAAGCAGGCCTTCTACGCCCGCGACCTCGCCGGCCGCGTGGTCCTGGTAGGCGTCCCGACGCCGGACATGACGCTGGAACTGCCCCTGCTGGACGTCTTCGGCCGCGGCGGGTCGCTGAAGTCCTCCTGGTACGGCGACTGCCTGCCGTCCCGCGACTTCCCCATGCTTGTCCAGCACTACAAGCAGGGCAACCTGGACCTGGACGCCTTTGTCTCGGAGCGCATCAGCATCGAGCAGGTGGAGGAAGCTTTCGAGAAGATGCACGAGGGCAAGGTCCTCCGCTCGGTTGTTGAACTGCACGCAGCGGGAGCTACCGCATGAGTGTCCGGATCGAAAACCTGGTCACCTCGGGGACGTTTTCGCTCGACGGCGGCACCTGGGACGTGGACAACAACGTCTGGATCGTGGGCAATGACGAGGAGTGCGTGATCATCGACTCCCCGCATGACGCCACCGCGATCATCCGGCAGGTCGGTAGCCGGAAGGTCCTCGCCATCCTGCTGACCCACGCGCACAACGACCACATCGGCGCCGCACGCGAGGTCTCGAACGCCGTCGGCGCACCGATCTACCTGAACCCGGAAGACCTTGTCCTCTGGGAGCAGGTCTACCCGGATGCAAAGCCGGACCATGAACTGCACGACGGCGACGTCTTTGAGGTGGCCGGGGCGACACTCAAGGCCATCCATACACCGGGCCACTCCCCCGGCTCCACGTGCTTCTACCTCGAGAGCGAAGGAACGGTGTTCACCGGGGACACGCTCTTCAACGGCGGGCCGGGTGCGACGGGGCGTTCCTACAGCGACTACCCCACCATCCTCACCTCTATCCGCGGACGGCTGCTCGCGCTCCCGGCCGAAACGGTGGTCCGCACCGGCCACGGCGACGACACCACCATCGCCGCAGAGCAGGAAACCCTGGCGAAGGTTCCGCAGTAGTCACGAATTCAAACAACAGTGCCGGCGGGGCGCGACAGGAAAGCCTGGCGCGCCTTCGCTGGCGTTGGATTCAAAAAGCAACACGTAGTTGCCGGTAAGGAAGTTGGAACGATGAAGTTCGGTAAGCAGCCCGCACCTGTCGCGGACATCAACGAGGACGAGCTCTCCGTCCACAAGCCCAAAACCGAGGCGGCCGGTGTTAAGGCTGTGATGGTGGCGCTGGAACGCGCGGTGGCGCAGGCCGGGGTGACCCGGACGGCCCAGTCGCTGCTGCGGCTGAACCAGCGGGGCGGGTTCGACTGCCCGGGCTGCGCCTGGCCGGAGTCGGACAAGAAGCGGAAGGCGGCCGAGTTCTGCGAGAACGGTGCCAAGGCTGTGGCGGAGGAGAACACCCTCCGCACCGTTGGCGCTGAGTTCTGGGCGCAGCACTCCATCGCCGAGCTCTCCACCAAGACCGAGTACTGGCTGGGCAACCAGGGCCGGCTCAGCGAACCGGTGGTGATCCGGGCGGGTGAAACCCACTATTCGCCGATCTCCTGGGCCGAGGCTTTCGAACTGATCGGCGAACATGTGCGGGCAACAACGGCTGACCGGTGCGTTTTCTACACTTCAGGCCGGACCGCGAACGAGACAGCGTTTATGTACCAGCTGTTCGCCCGGGCCCTGGGCACCAACAATTTGCCGGACTGCTCGAACATGTGCCACGAGTCCTCAGGTTCAGCACTGAACCCCACCATCGGCATCGGCAAGGGCACCGTCTCGCTGGATGACATCCACGACGCCGAACTGATCTTTGTGGTGGGGCAGAACCCCGGCACCAACCATCCCCGCATGCTGTCCGCCCTGAAGGAATGCAAGGACAAGGGCGGCAAGGTGGTGGCGGTGAATCCGCTGCCCGAGGCCGGGCTGTTCAACTTCAAAGACCCGCAGACCGTTTCGGGTGTCGTAGGCGGCGGCACCCCGCTGGCTGACGAATACCTGCAGATCAAGGTGGGCGGGGACCTGGCCCTGTTCCAGGCGCTGGGCCACCTGCTTCTGGAAGCCGAGGAACAGAACCCGGGGACCGTCGTCGACCGTTCCTTTGTGGAGGCGCAGACGGACGGGTTCGAGGCCTACCGCGCGGCGCGCGCCAGGCTGGACTGGGCCGAGACGGAAAAGGCTACCGGCCTCACCCGGGCCCAGATCGAGACTGTTGCCGGGATGCTGATCAAGTCAAAGGCGTCCATCTTCTGTTGGGCCTTGGGCGTGACGCAGCAGCCGCACTCGGTGGACACCATCAAGGAAATGGTCAACGTCCTGCTGCTGCAGGGCAACTTCGGCAAGCCCGGCGCCGGCGCGTGCCCGGTCCGCGGGCACTCGAACGTCCAGGGCGACCGGACCATGGGCATCTGGGAGAAACCCAAGGAATGGCTGCTCGAAGCGCTGGACAGGGAGTTTGGGATCCAGTCCCCGCGGCACCACGGCCACGACGCCGTCGAAGCCATGGAAGCGTTCGAACGCGACGAAGTGGACGTTTTTGTGTCCATGGGCGGCAACTTCTCCCTCGCGTGCTCGGACACCGAAACCCTGGAAGCCGGGATGCAGCGGATCGGCCTGACCGTGCACATCTCCACCAAGCCCAACCGCTCCCACATCGTCCACGGCCGCACCTCGCTGATCCTGCCCACCCTGGGCCGGACGGACAAAGACGACAAGCACCCCAAGGGCGCCCAGTTCCTGTCCGTAGAGGACTCCATGTCCGTGGTGCACTCCACGCAGGGCAGGCTCACGCCGGTCTCCGAGCACCTGCTCGCGGAGCCCGTGATCGTGGCGCGGATGGCTGAGGCGACGTTCGGACCGGACCACTCAGTGGACTGGAAGGGCATGGCCGAGGACTACGACGTGATCCGCGACCACATCGCCCGTGTCCTGCCCGGCTTCGAAGACTTCAACACCCGCGTCCGTACCAAAAACGGGTTCGTGCTGCCCAACCCGCCGCGCGACACCCGGTCATTCAAAACGGATATTGGCCGCGGCCGCTTCACAGTCAGCCCCCTTGAGTATCTGACGCCGCCGGACGGGCACCTGGTGCTCCAGACCATCCGCAGCCACGACCAGTACAACACCACCTACTACGGCCTGGACGACCGGTACCGGGGCATCTCCGGCGGCCGCCGGGTGATCCTCATCCACCCTGAAGACCTGGCCGAGCTCGGATTCGAAGACCGCGATCTCGTGGACGTGGTCAGTACCTTCCGTGGGCACGACCGGAGAGCGGACAAGTTCCGCCTGGTGGCCTACCCCACCGCGAAGGGCTGCGCCGCCGCATACTTCCCCGAAGCCAACGCCCTGGTCCACAAGGAAAACGTGGCGCGGGAGTCCAACACCCCGGGCTTCAAGGCCATGTTCGTCAGGTTCACGCCACACGTGGCGGAAACCGCTGATGCGGTGGCTGCGGAGGAGCTGGAGCCGGCCGCGGCTGGATAGTAGAGCAGCACCCGGTGGTTGAGCCTGTCGAAACCCCGTGAGTCAGGCGGGTGGGGCGTGCAGGAACCGCTCCAGGCTTTCTTCGCCTGGGGAGATCCCGATGTAGACAAAGTCCGGCGGATCACCGATCGCTGACTGTCGTCGCCCTGGCCAGTGTGGTGGTTCCCAGTCTTGGTGTTCGCTTTTGTAGTGCCTGCCGGTGGGTGAGGTCCAGCCGGGTGGTGCGGTTTTGGTGGCCGGGGTGGGTTTCCAGCCGCTGGTATGCCGTAGCCGGTGATGTCTGGGGCAGGGCTGTCCCAGATTCGATATCCCGGTGGTGCCACCTTGATGCCAGGCGAGGATGTGGTCGGCTTCGTTGTCGAGCGAATTGTTGCTGCATCCCGGAAAGGGGCATTTGCCATCCCGCAACCTAAGCCAGTTCCGCATGGCTTGACTGATCCGGTACTTTGTCCGGCCGATCTCCAGTGGCGCCCCGTCCCTCGGATCAACGAGCACCCGGTAGAACGAGGAGGCGCCGCCTTCTACGAGTTTGCGCGCCATCGACGGCGGGATCGGACCATACCCGTCCAGCATTGCTGGCTCGTCCGTTAATCCCAGGAGGGAGAATACCGGCACGGTGACCAGCACCTGCGCCCGGATCCCCGATAATGGGCCAGCCGCCGCATCGGGGCCGGTTTCCGCATCGATGCCGTTGCCGGGCAGAGTTAGGGTTCCGTCGCTGCCACCTGCACCGGCACACCCGGAGTGGTTGCCGGTGCCAAGAATCGCCTCGGCGAAGTTGTCGGCCTTCAAGTGAGTGAGGGTACGGGGCTCGTCCGGTCCCTGCATCCCCCGGGCGATGGCCGTGAGCCGGTTCCAGCCCGCCAAGGCATGGTGGGCAGGCAGGTAGGCCGAGAGCCAGGCCATGCCGTCCTGGTCCGGCCGGTACTCGACCCGCCGGTCGGCGATGCCCTTGGCATGGCGCTTTTCGATGGACTCGGCATGGTGCCGTTCCCGCCAGTTCCTGGCCTTGGCTTTGAACCGGTACGCCGGCATCTCCCCGATCGGCGCAGCCGCGGGCGGCCTGTTCACATCCGGATCCAGGAAATACGCTTCCAGGGCCGCCGCGCCGGCGGGGTCAAGGGTGGCCGTTTCATCAACCATGGCCAGGGCGTGCTGCCAGGTAATCGTCCCGGACTGCAACGCCGAAAGGGTGGGCGGCAACTCCTTGCACAGGGCGTGCGATGCGGCCAGGAACGCACCCGCTGCCCGAGAACCGAGGGCCAGGAGGGCGCCGATCTCCGCGGCGACGGCCATTTCCTGCGCCTGCACCGGGACATCCGGCCCCGCAACAGCTTGGGCAGTGTCCGCATACGTCACCGCAGCCCGGGCCTTCAGGCCCGCGAACCCCGCCTCCACCACCCGCGCCCCGGCAAGAATGTCCAGGGACCCATCAGCCAGTCCGGCCAGCGGATCAGCATCCGAGAACGGCTCCGAACCACACTCATCCACCTCGGCATTGAGCACAGCAAGAGCGGCCTTGATGTCCTCAAACGCCTTAGCCACCGCCGCTTTCCCCATGAACCCATCATGACAAGGGGGTACGACATTCCGGGGGCACATGTGAAAACCGAGGTCCCCTGTTCGGGGACCCCGGTTTTCGACAAGAGGTTTCGCTCCCCAGCCTCAACCACCGGGTTTCGACAAGCTCAACCACCGGTTCGGGACGGGCTCAACCACCGGGGTTTCGACAGGCTCAACCACCGGGGTTTCGAGAAGCTCGACCACCGGTTCGGGGCGGGCTCAGCCACCGGGTTAGGTTAGCCGCGGAGGCGCTCCATGCCCGGGTCGAAGAGGGGTTCAGGCGTGACGGTGGCGGCGATGCGCTTCCCGAAGTACTCCACCTCAACCGAGTCGCCCTCGGTCACCGAAGCCGGCAGCCAGGCGTAGGCGATCGGCTTGCGCACCGAGTAGCCGTAGGCAGCGCTCGTAACGTACCCGGCGGCTGAGCCGTTCACGTACACCGGTTCCTTGCCCAGCACGAGGGACGTGCCGTCGTCGACCGTCAGGCACCGCAGCGCACGCGTGGCCGGCTGCTCCTTGCGGGCCGCCAGGGCCTCAGCACCCACGAAGCCCGTCTTGTCCTTGGCCACGGAGAAGCCCAGGCCGGACTCGTACGGGTGGTGCTCCGACGTCATGTCTGTGCCCCACAGCCGGTAGCCCTTCTCAAGGCGCATGCTGTTGAACGCGCCACGGCCGGCGGCGATGATGCCGTGCTCCCGGCCGGCCTCGAACAATAGGTCCCACAGCTTCAGGCCGTACTCGGCGGTGGTGTAGAGCTCCCAGCCGAGCTCGCCCACGTAGGAGAGCCGCATGGCCGTGACCGGGATGCCGCCCACGGAGATTTCCTTGGTCCGGAAGTACTTCAGGCCGTCGTTGGTCAGGTCGTCGGAGCTGACCTTGCCGATCACCTCGCGGGCCAGCGGCCCCCACAGCCCGATGCAGCAAGTGCTGCCGGTGATGTCCGAAACATGCACCCACTGAGAGGGATCGGCGGCGGACTGCTTCCGCGCCTCCACCCGCAGGTAATCGAAGTCCACGTTGCTGTTGACGCCCAGCTGGAAGTCTTCCTCCGCCAGCCGTGCGACAGTCACATCACTGCGAATGCCGCCGTCGTGCTCCAGCAGCAGGCAGTACGTCACGGCACCCGGCTTCTTGGCAATGTTGCCCGTGCTGAGCCGGTGCAGTAGCGCCTGCGCGCCCGGGCCCACCACGGAGAGCCTCTTCAGTGGCGTCATGTCGAAAAGTCCGACGGCGGTACGCGTCTTCCACGCCTCGGCCGCCGAGATGGGGGACGAGAACATGGCTGACCACTCGTCACGCTCCGGCGTTTGCCATTCCTCCGGCAGCTGCTCGAGCAGGCCGCGGTTGGCCTCGAACCAGTGCGGCCGCTCCCAGCCGGCTGACTCCAGGAAGAACGCCCCCAGCTCCTTCTGCCGGACGTTGAACGGGCTGACGCGCAGGTCCCGCGGGGATTCCCTGGGCTGCAGCGGGTGCATGACGTCGTAAATTTCCACGAAGTTCTGCTGGGACGTCTCGCTGACGTACGCGTCGGACGTCTGTACCTTCTCGAAGCGGGTCAGCTCGCAGCCGTGCAGGTCCGTGCGGGACCGGCCTTCCACCAGCAGCTCCGCCATTGCCTTGGCCACGCCGGCTGAGTGCGTGACCCAGACGGCTTCGGCCACGAACAGGCCTTCGAGGTCGGGCGCCTCGCCCATGAGCGGGCCGCCGTCGGGGGTGAAGGAGAAAATGCCGTTGAACCCGTCCTCGATCGCGGAGTTGCGCAGCGCCGGCAGCAGGTCCTGGCTGTCCTCCCAAGCGGGCAGGAAGTCTTCCAGGGTGAAATCCAGGCGGGAGGGCATGCGGTGGTCCGACATTTCCTCTGCGGAAACCTTTGGCAGGGCGGACATATCCACCGGCATGGGACGGTGGGCGTAGCTTCCGATACCGATGCGGTCTCCCCATTCGCGGTAGTACAGGTCCTTGTCCTGGTAGCGCAGGATGGGCTTGCTCGCACCCTTGGGAAGCTCGTTGACGCCCTCAAGTTCGGGCAGCGGGGTGCTGACGGCGTACTGGTGGCCCAGCGGCAGCAGCGGGACTTCCAGGCCCACCATCTTGCCGAGTTCACGGCCCCAGAAACCTGCGCATGACACCACGATGTCCGCCGGGATCAGCCCGTTATCGGTTTCGACACCGGTCACCTTGCCGTCCTCCTGGGCGATGCCGGTCACCGTAGTAGAGCCGAGGAAGGTTACGCCACGCTCGCTGGAGCGCTCGATCAGCAGCTGCACGGCGCGGGCGGCCAGGGCCAGGCCGTCGGTGGGGATGAGCAGGCCGCCCAGGACTTCGCGGCCGCCGGTGAGCTTGCCGGTGTTCAGGAGGGGGTAGATCTTTTCGCATTCGTCGGCATCGACGATCCGGCTTTCGACGCCCCAGGAGGTCATCACGCCCATCTTGCGCGTGAGGTCGGCCAGGCGCTCGGGGGTGGTTGCCAGTTCCAGGCCGCCCACCTGGTTGAAGCAGGACTGGCCGTCCTTGCTCAGTGCCAGCAGCTTGTTAATCGTGTAGGTGGCGAATTCGGTCATGGTCCGTGACGGGTTGTTCTGGAACACCAGGCCCGGCGCGTGCGACGTGGAGCCGCCGGCAAGTTCCAGCGGGCCCTGTTCCACCACCGTGATGTTGGTCCAGCCGCGGGTGGCGAGTTCGTCGGCAAGGTTCGTTCCGACAATGCCGGCGCCGATAATGACAACGCGTGGTGATGCACTCATGGGTGTTGTTTCTCCTGTTTTGCGTGGCGGGCGTTGGCGTTAGCGGAAGACGACGGTGCGGGTGTTGTTGAGCAGCACCCGGTGCTGGGAGTGCCACTTGACTGCCCGGGACAGCGCCTGGGATTCGGCGTCCCTGCCTACCGTGACCAGTGCGTTCGGGTCCAGGCTGTGGTCCACCCGGAACACTTCCTGCTCGATGATCGGGCCTTCGTCCAGGTCTGCGGTGACGTAGTGCGCCGTGGCTCCGATGAGCTTCACGCCGCGGTCATAGGCCTGGTGGTACGGCTTGGCACCCTTGAAGCCTGGCAGGAACGAATGGTGGATGTTGATGGCCCGGCCGCGGAGGCTGGCGCATAGGTCATTGGACAGGACCTGCATGTAGCGGGCCAGGACCACGAGGTCGGCGTTGTACTCCTCCACCAGTTCCAGCAGGCGCGCTTCAGCTTCGGGCTTGGTAGCGGCCGTTACCGGGACGTGGATGAAGGGCAGCCCCGCGGCCTCCGCCATGGGGCGAAGGTCCTCGTGGTTGGACACCACGACGGCGATCTCCGCACCCAGGCTGCCGGCGCGCCAGCGGAAAATGAGGTCGTTGAGGCAGTGGCCGAACTTTGAAACCATCACCAGCAGGCGCTGGGGGCGGCCGTCGTGGATGGCGAATTCCATGCCGAACTCATCGGCGACGGCGGCGAACTCCGCGCTGAGGCCTTCCGCGGAAACTTCCTTGTCTCCCGGAGTGAAGGCCGTGCGCAGGTAGAGCTTGCCGCTGATGTGGTCATCGAACTGCTGGTGTTCAACAATGTCGAAGCCGCGGTCAGCGAGGAATGCGGTGATGGCCCGGACGATTCCGGGGCGCTCCGGGCACGCAAGCGTAAGGACGTACTGTGCGGTGTCGGTACCGCGGACGCCGGCAACGTCGCCGGCCTCCACCGTCACGTTACCGGTGGGGCGGCCTTCGAGGACTGCGGTCATGGTCTACTCCTGGTTCTTTACGAGGGCTTGGGTGTCAGCGGGGGAAGCCGGGCAGCGGCCGTCGTCCGGACAGCGCTGATCACATTGATGCTTGGTAACGAGATCGAACTGGACGCCGCCGTGCTGGTCCACGCCGCTTCGAATAGCGCGCTCCACTACGGAGTCCGCGAGCCGGCGCCGGAGGGACAGCGGGTCACGGCGCAGGTCCTTGACCAGGGCGAAGCACAGCAGCAGCATGACCAGCACGAACGGCAGGGCCGCCACGATGGTGATCCGCTGCAGGCCGGAAAGCGCCTCCGACGGTTCATCGCCACCGGCCAGCATCATCACGGCGGCTACTGCGCCGGTGAGCAGGCCCCAGAAGATGACCAGGCCGCGCTTCGGGTCGGAGGACCCGTTGGAGCTCAGGGACGCCATGATGATCGAGGCGGAGTCGGCTCCGGTGATGAAGAAGATGGCCACCAGCACCATGGCCAGGACCACAACGGCTGCGGTGAGCCAGGCAGGCATGGACATGTTGCGGACCAGGTCAAACAGTGCGCCGTCGAAGTCGATGGACGGCGACCCGCTGGCCATGGACACGAGGCCGGGAGTACCCGCCTTGTCCGCTTCCTGCTGGACGTGGAACGCCGTGCCGCCGAAGATGCCGAACCAGATGACGCTGACGATGCTGGGGACCAGCAGGACGCCGGTCACGAACTGGCGGATGGTGCGGCCGCGGCTGATGCGGGCGATGAACATGCCCACGAACGGCGTCCAGGAAACCCACCAGGCCCAGTAGAAGATGGTCCAACCGGACATCCAAGTGCGCAGCGCCTCGTCCCCCACCGCTTCGGTCCGCGAGGACATCTCGGCCAGGTCCCTGACGTAGTCGCCTACTGCGGCGGGAATGAGGTTGAGGATGAACAGGGTGGGCCCGGCGATGAAGACGATGAGCGCCAGGACCACGGCCAGGACCATGTTGATGTTGGACAGCCACTGGATGCCGCGGCTGATGCCGGAGACGGCCGAGGCCACGAAGCAGGCCGTCAGGACGGCAACGATGGCCACCAGGATGGGGGTGCCGACTTCACCGATCCACCCGTTGGACGTCAGGCCGCTGCCGATCTGAAGTGCGCCCAGGCCCAATGAAGCGGCGGTACCGAAAAGGGTGGCGAAGATCGCCAGGATGTTGATGAACTTGCCTACCGGCCCTTCCACCGTCCTGATGCCGAACAGCGACGTGAACGCTGCGGAGATCAACTGGCGGCGGCCCAGCCGGTAGGTGCCGTAGGCCATGGCAATTCCGACGACGGCGTACATCGCCCAGGGGTGCAGGGTCCAGTGGAAGATGGAGGTTGCCATGGCGGTCTGGATGGCCGCGGGTGTCCGCCCGTCCACCGTTCCGGGTGGCGGAGAGATGTAGTGGTAGAGCGGCTCGGCCACACCGTAGAACATCAGGCCGATGCCCATGCCGGCCGCAAACATCATGGCGATCCATGAAATGGTCCGGAACTCGGGCTTTTCACCGTCCTTGCCGAGGGGAATGTTGCCCCATTTGCCCAGGGCCAGCCAGAGGACAAAGACAACGAACAAGGAGGCCAGGACCATAAAGAGCCAGCCGGTGTATTCCATCACCCAGTCGAGGGCGGCTGTTGAGCTGGCGGCCAGGCTGTCCCGGCCAAGGAAGCCCCAGGCCACAAAGGCCAGGGCGAGGACACCGGTGATGCCGAAGGTGGCCTTGTCGAGGGTGAGCTTGCGGTTCCGCCGTTGTGCCACAGCCTGTTCGGCCTTGGTCTGGCGGAGTTCCTGCATGATTTGTTCGGTGTCCTCCGCGTCGTGTGAGTCGTGGGAGGAAGGAGAGTTCTCCGGTGCAGGAAGGAGTTCCTCCAGCTCAAGGGGGGTTTGGGCATCCGTGCGGATGTCGCTGTTCAAAGCCATGTCAAGTGTCCTTTGGTTTGAATTCATGCGCTGACGCTGTACTCCGGCGTCCCCAAGCCGGGCGGAAGATCGGGGCTTCCTGGCATTCAATAATCAAAATCAGCTTTGCTTCCATCGTGGCGTTTGTTCCGTAACGATCAACACATCTCGCAATAAGCAACAGAGTGGCCCGGACCACACTTCCGTGTCAAGGTTTTCTGAAGTCTTCAGCCCTATTTCAGGGATTCCGGCTGCGCCTTGACATTGGGCGGGAACAGGGGCTAGGCATCGATAACCAGGTCCGTCTGCGCCGTGGAGCAGCAGGGCAGGAACTTGCCCGCAGAGATTTCCCGCGCCCGGATCCCGCCCTGGTGGTTCATCTCGATCTCCCCTGAAAGCTTGACGACCTTGCAGGAGCCGCACATGCCTTCCTTGCAGTTCGCGCCAATCCTGACGCCCGCACGCTGGGCCACCTCGAGGATGCGCTCCGTGGGGTCGATCCGCACATTGATGCCGGTACGCATGAAGGACATGGTGAGGCTGCCTGTCCCCACCGTGCCGAAGCTCGAGGCGTCAGGGGAACCGGCTTCCGGCTCCATGCCCGGGCTGTCGACGGCGGGGTCGGAGCGGGGTGCCTCCGGGTCGCTGATTTCCAGCGGCAGCCCCGAGGCCTGCAGAGTCCCGTCGGCGTCGTAGCCAGGCTCGTAGAGCCCGAACGCGGCGGGCTGGCTTTCAAAATAGTCCTCGGCAGAGTCGGCGATCTCCTCGGCGATCTCCTCCGCGACGTCGGCTGCAAACGCCACCTCCGCCTGGTATTCAAGGAGCGTCTGGCGGTCTCCCGAGAAGAACTCCATGTATATGGAAGTGTCATCAACGCCGACCTTTTGGAGGAGCTCGGTGGCGGTATTCAGGTAACCCTCGGGACCACACGCGTACACCTGGCGGCCGTTGGCATCGGGGGCCACCTCCTCGAGCATGGCCGCCGTCAGCCTTCCGCTGAGCCCTTCCCACCCCTCCGGTACGCTGCGGTCGCCCAGGGAGTAGTAGACCTTGACGCGCGAGTCCACGGAGGCGATGTAGGCCAGTTCCCGGTGGAAGGCAAAGCCCCCGGCATCCGAGCCGTGGTAGAGCACCACAACATCGGCGTGTCCGGGCAGGGAGTGGATGGTCCGCACCATGGACATGATGGGAGTGATGCCTGCGCCGGCAGCAAGCAGGAGATACCGTGCCCGCCGGTCGGCATCGGGCAGGTGGAATGCTCCCACCGGTCCCAGCATCTCAAGAACCGTGCCGGGTTTGACGTTCTCGTGCACCCAGGGCGAGACCAGTCCCGTGGGATCGCACTTGACGGTAATGCTGAAGGTCCACGGCTCGGTGGGCGAACTGGACAGCGAGTAGCTTCGGTCCACGGGTTCCTGGTCCTCGCCATTCACGGGAAATGCGACGTTCACGTACTGGCCGGCTCGGAATGCCAGGGGCGCACCGTCGCACCGGCGGAACACGAAGGTCATCATGGCGCCGGCCTCGGGAACGGTCTCGACGCATTCGGCCATGAACTCCTGCGGATGCCAGGGGCCCAATGCACGCGCTGCCCGGGCGGGTGTCTCGGGGCTTCCCATCACCCTGTTCCACGGCATCTCAAGACCGCGAATACGCTGTGGTTCCTGGATTGCCGTTTCAGTGAGGAGTTCAATCATGCCAAGTGCTCCTGCACGCGCTGCACGTACCAGTTGATGAATGCTTCGACCTGGTATTCGCTCTTCATGTAGGGACCGGGCTCGTAGGCCGGGCTGCCGGCACCCTGCTGGCACAGCTCCACGAACGCCTTGTCCTGCAGGTTCGTTTGCTTCCAGGTGTAGGTGAGCTTCTCCAGGTCGTAGTCGACGCCTTCCACGGCGTCGTCAGCCACCAGCCAAGTGGTGCGTACGAGGCTCTGGTGTTCGTTGATGGGGAAGACACCGAACGTGATGACGTGGTCGCCGAGGAAATGGAACCAGCTGTTGGGCTGCAGGTGCATCGAGCAGCGGCCAAGGCGGAAGTCGGGCAAATCACCCAGCAGCTTCTTGGAAAGCCTCCGGCCGTCCGCGGAGAACGATTCTCCGTCTCCATCGAGTGATTCCCGTGAGATACGGATTCCCGCGATGCGCGTGTCAAGCTGCTCGACCACCTCGTAGGGAAGGCCGTAGCGGCGGCAACGCTCCTCGAGGGAGGACTGGGCCTCCTTGTTCCGGTCCCACACTTCCTGAAGATGGGGCGGGATCAGGCCCTCCGTCAGGCCCCAAGTGGGGAAGAGGGAGCAGGCGAGCTCGGGGTGGCCGTCGCAGTGGTAGCACTCACGGTTGTTCTCCATGACGAGCTTCCAGTTGCCCTCTTCGATGATGTTCTGCTGGTAGGCAATTTTTGTCTTCGAGAGCTCGTGGGGCGCCAGGTAGGGCTCAAAGATCTTTGCCGTTTCGTCGAAGTCCGTCGGCGCATCATCGGCAATGCAGACGAAGATGAGTCCGGCGACCTCGCGGCCATGGGCGCGCTTGAGGCCGAAGCAGCTCTTGTCGAACTTCGTTTCCCCCGGCGCGGAGGCATGGATCAAATTGCCCTCCGGGGAGTAGGTCCAGGAGTGGTAGCCGCAGACCAGGTTTCCGGTTGAGCCGGCAGCTTCGGTGAGAACGCGGGCGCCGCGGTGGCGGCATACGTTGTGCAGGACGTTCACGGCACCGTCGTCGTTGCGCAGCACAATCAGGGAGTAGGGCCCGTAGTCGACGGTGACGTAGTCGCCCGGCTCCGGCAGTTCGGCCGTGCTGGCGGCAAAGATCCAGTGCTGGCCGAAAATGGCCTCCATGTCGATGTTGAAGATGGAGCGATCCGTGTAGAAGGGGGCATCGAGGGAGTAGCCGGCGCGACGGAACTCAAACAACGCGGCAATTTCTGCCAGCTGCTCGGCAGGCAAGGATGCAGCGAGTTTTCCGCGTGAATTGAGGGGCACGTTCACTGAAGCAGTCATGGGTTTCCTCCCGGGAGGCATGGGTAGTGGGTGTTGCGGTGGCCATGGCTGCGCGCGGGTGCTAACGGCATGGTCGAAGTACTTGTAATGATGAGATTAGGGTCACAGGAGCTGCAACAAAAGCGCAAGATTTTGAAGATAACCATGCACAATAGATGCATGATCGATCCACGGCTCATAACACTTCGGGTGTTTGCCCGGTGCGGCACTATTGGCGCAACCGCGGAGCTCACCGGTTATTCTCCCTCCGCCGTCTCCGCGCAATTGCGGGAGCTCCAGCGTGTGCTTGGAATGCAGCTGCTGACGAAGGACGGCCGGGGTGTGCGGCTGACCGCCACGGGCCGCTTTCTCGTGGCGGGCTCGGATCCCCTCATTGCCCAGTGGGAGAGCCTTCGCGCCGCGGCCATGGAGGCCGGCGACCAGGTGCAGCCCCACTTTGGCCTCGGCGGATTCTCCTCTGCAGCCGCCCACTTGCTTGCGCCGCTGGCGGCCACCCTGCGCTCAACACGCCCCCTGCTGGAGGTGCAGGTTCTTGAGGCTGATCCGGCCCGCTGCTTCGACTTGTTGATTGCGGAACGAATCGACCTTGCAGTCATTGTCGCCATGCAGTCCGACAGTTATGGTGAGGACGATCCGCGCTTCGAGCAGAGAGTCCTGCTCGACGATCCGCTGGACGTCATCATTCCCGGTGACCATCCGCTGGCATCACGGGAAACAGCGACGCTTGAAGAACTGGCATCGGAACCCTGGATCACGGAGTCCGCAGGTTCCACCTACCATTCCCTCTTCACTGCGGCGTTCACGGCAGTCGGGGTGACACCGCGGATTGCCCATGAAGCCGTTGAGTGGGAAACCCACATCGCGTTCGTGGGTGCGGGGCTGGGCGTCGGGCTGCTGCCCCGGCTGGCGCCTTTGCATGGTGCCGAAAACGTGGTTCGGCTACGCATCACCGGTAAGGCGAAACCCACGCGCCGCATTGTCGCCGCGGTCCGCAGGGGCAGCATCGCCTCACCGCTGATCCAGGAGTCGCTCGGGATCCTTCAGGCCAACGCCAACCGGATCCTCACCAGCCGGCTCGAAGAGGATCTCTGAGCGCTGGTATCTAAGTCCTGATGGTCGCCAGTACGGCGCCGGCATTCACCACGCCGCCGGCTTCCGCCCGGATATCCGTGACGGTCCCGTCCCGATGGGCTGCTACCTGGGTTTCCATCTTCATGGCTTCAAGGACGACGACGGGGTCCCCCGCCGCCACTTTGGCGCCCGGTTCCACCAGCCACTTCACCACGGTCCCCGCCATGTCGGCGCGCAGCTCGGCGGGGTCAACAGCGCGGGCGGCAGCGCCGTCGTCGGGCCCTTCCTCCACAGAAGCGCCTTGAGGAAAGCTTCCGCCTGAGCGCGCCCAGCCATCCAGCAGGGCGGCAGGAAGGCCGACGGCGAGGCGCCGGCCATCAACGTCAACGGTGATGGTGCGCCGCGCACCGTCCGGCGCGGAGGTGGCAAAACCGGGATCCGCCGCGATGGCATCGGCGAAGTCTGTCTCGATCCACCGGGTGTGGATGGCGAGCGCTGTCTCTGACGTGAAGTCCGGGGCTTGGACCACGGCTCGGTGGAACGGCAGGACAGTGGCCACGCCGGTGATCTCCATTTCCGCCAGGGCGCGGCGGGCCCTCCGCAGCGCCTGCTGCCGGTCGGCGCCGGTGACGATCAGTTTGGCCAGCAGGGAATCGAACTGCGGCGCCACAATGGAACCGGCGCGCACCCCCGAATCCAGCCTCACTCCCGGACCGGTGGGGCCGCTGAAGGTGGCGATGGTTCCGGGCGAGGGCAGGAAACCCCGGCCCACGTCCTCGGCATTGAGCCGGAACTCAAAGGAGTGTCCGCGAGGCTCAGGATCAGAGGCGAAGCGCAGGGGCTCGCCGGCGGCAATCCGGAGCTGTTCCTGGACCAGGTCCACGCCGGTAGTCTCCTCCGTGATGGGGTGCTCCACCTGCAGGCGTGTGTTCACCTCAAGGAACGCGACCGTCCCGTCCGCGGCCACCAGGAACTCCACCGTCCCGGCACCGGAGTAGGCCGCTTCCCGGCACACGGCCTTGGCTGCATCGTAGATTTGCCGCGTCTGCTCGTCGGTCAGGAAGGGTGCGGGTGCCTCTTCCACCAGTTTCTGGTGCCGGCGCTGCAGGGAGCAATCGCGCGTTCCCACCACCACCACGTTGCCGTGAAGGTCCGCCAGGACTTGTGCCTCCACGTGCCGGGGCCGGTCCAGGTACCGTTCCACGAAGCATTCGCCGCGGCCGAAGGCCACCACCGCCTCCCGGACCGCCGAGTCGAAGGCTTCCTCAATCTGGTCCATTTCACGGACCACTTTCAGCCCGCGCCCGCCGCCGCCGAAGGCCGCCTTGATGGCAACCGGCAGGCCGTGCTCTTCGGCGAAGAGCCGTGCTTCGGCGGCCGAGGCCACCGGCCCGTCGCTGCCCGCAACCAGCGGGGCGCCCGCCCGGACAGCTATCTCCCGCGCCGTGATCTTGTTGCCCAGCAGCCGGATGGCTTCGGGTGAAGGCCCGATCCACGTCAGGCCGGCATCCAGGACAGCCTGGGCAAAGTCGGCGTTCTCGGACAGGAACCCGTATCCCGGGTGCACCGCGTCCGCTCCGGACTCCGCGGCAACGCGCAGCAGCCTGGGGATGTCCAGATAGGTTTCTGACGGGGCGTTGCCATCCAGGCTGTAGGCCTCGGAAGCCGCGCCGACGTGCAGGGCATCGGCGTCCACGTCCGCGTACACCGCCACGGACTCCAGGCCCGCGTCCTCGCAGGCACGGGCGATGCGGACGGCAATTTCTCCGCGGTTGGCAATCAGGACCTTGCGCATATGCTGCTCACTTTGTCTGGGTAGCGTCGGGGGAAGTCTGGGAGGAATTGGCGGGCAGTGTGTAACCGGGAGCCCAGCGGAACCTGATACGTCCGCCGATGGGGACCTGCGCGGCGAGGTCCAGCTGGTGGTCAACCACCACGGCCGCAACAGGGTAGCCGCCGGTAATGGGGTGGTCCGCAAGGAACAGGACCGGCTGCCCCTCGGGCGGGATCTGAAGGGCTCCGGCCACGGTCCCCTCGCTGGCCAGCTCTCCGTTGCGGCTCCTTTTCAGGCCCTTCCCGTCAAGCCGCATCCCCACCCGGTTGGATCGTGGAGTCACCGTCCAGTCCTGGCTGCAGAGCGATTCCAACGCGGCAGCGTCGAACCAGTCGTCCCGCGGTCCCGGCACAATGTCCAGGACGGTCACACCGTTGTCCGGAAAGTCCGGCTGCACCTCAGGGTTGCCGACCACATTCGAGGAGGTGGCCTTGCCTGCGCGGATGAACCCGCCCGCCGCCAGGGGTGCGGGGCCGATACCGGACATGGTGTCGGTGGAACGGCTTCCCAGGACGGGTTCCGTGTCCACTCCGCCGCGGACGGCAAGGTAGGTGCGGAATCCACGTTCGGGCGCCCCGAGCATCAGGACCTCGCCGTCGAGCAGGGCAAACGCCGTGGCCATCTGCGCGTGGCGCTCTTGCCAGGACCAGTCGCCGCGGTCCCCGGCCGTGTTGCCCTCGGCAGTGTTGTCCTGGGCAGTGGCGGTGCCGTGAACCTCCGACGGCGGAGCAATGGTCAGTGCCACCGGGGCGCCTGTCACGGTCAGCACCTGGTCCCCCACCGCCTGCACGCGCAGCCCGCCGGCCACGGTTTCCACGACGGCGGCCGATGGCTGGTTGCCCACAATCCGGTTCGCGCGGCGCAGGGAGGAACGGTCCAGCGCCCCCGCCACAGACACTCCCAGCCCGCCGTGGCCGTGACGGCCCAGGTCCTGGATCAGGCTCTGGAGTCCGGGCGACAGTATCCGCAGGCCCGACTGAACGCCGGCATTTGTAACGTTTTCAGCCGGGGAAGCGGGGTCCGTAACCTCCACCAGCTCCCGCACTGCCCGGAACTGCACCCTGTCCCCCGGGGCTGCCAAGGCCGGCTGTTCGCGCCCGAGGTCCCACATCCGTGCGGCGGTGCGCCCAATCAGCTGCCAGCCGCCCGGCGACTGCCGCGGATACACGGCTGAGTAGTTGCCGGCAAGCGCCACCGATCCTGCGGGGACGGCGGTCCGCGGTGAACTCCGGCGCGGGACTTCCAACGACTCGTTCTCCCCCACCATGTAGCCAAAGCCAGGCGCGAAGCCGCCGAAGGCTACGGTCCAGACCTGCCCGGTGTGAGCTGCCACAACACCCTCAACCCCCAGCCCCGTCAGCCGGCCCACTTCAGCGAGGTCCTCGCCGTCGTACACCGTGTCGATCTGCACCAGTTTGCCTTCCGCCTGCGCCTGGACAGCCAAATCGAGTTCAGGCAACCGGGCTGCGATGCGCCGCGCGGACTGGGGCGAATCAGCCTTGACCAGCACTGTTTCCGCGGCTGCCAGGACATCCACCTGGCCGGGGAACGGGTGCTCCAGGAGGAGGGCCTGCAGGGCCAGCACGTCGTGGAGCCCCGCGAGTTCCGCGAGCACCGCCATGGTGCCTACGGGGCGGACGGCGAGCACGCGGGCGGCTGTGGGGTTGCTGACTGTTTCCATGGGGATCTGGCCGCGCCGCTCAGGCGTGGCTCTCCCGGGCGCTGCCGTCCTGGAGCAGTCGGACGTCTTCTTCCGGCTGCGGGTCGCGGCCCAGGCGCATGCCCACAATGGTCACCACAGCGGTCAGCGCGATGTAGCCGGCGATCAGGTACCAGCCGCCGGATGCCGCGCCGTAGAGGGCGGTGAAGATCAGCGGAGCCACAGCGCCGCCCACCACCCCGGCAAGGGTGTAGGCCAGGGAACTGCCGGCGTAGCGTAGCCGCGCCGGGAACTGTTCGGTGATGAAGGCTGCCTGCGGGCCGTACATAAAGGCGTGCAGGGCCAGTCCGATCACCACGCCGACGGTCAGCATCACTACGGACTTGCCCGCGATCATCAGGAAGAACAGCGGAATGTAGAGGGCGGTGGCGGCGGCAGTAATGCCGTACACCCAGCGGCGGTTGAAGCGGTCGGTAAGGGCGCCGGCGGCCGGGATCAGGAAGAGCTGGAAGGCGGATCCGATCAGGATTGCCGCCAGCACATTACCCGTGGTCATTCCCAATTCCTTGGTGGCATAGACGGCGACGAACACGGTGAACAGCGCGTACAGGACGTCGGGGCAGAGGCGGGAGAGGGCAGCGGAAACCAGGGCCCTGGGCTCGGTGGTGAAGACTTCCTTGATGGGTGCCTTGGGACGGTCGCCGTGGGCCTGGATGGCTTTGAAGACCGGGGTTTCCTCGAGCTTGAGGCGGATAATCAGGCCGAAGACCACCAGCAGGGCGGAGGCGAGGAAGGCCACCCGCCAGCCCCAGGAAAGGAACGCCTCGGAGCTGAGTGAGGCGGCCAGGATGGCCAGGACGCCGTTGGCCATCAGGTTGCCGGCCGGCGGGCCGATCTGCGCCGCGGAGGACCAGAAGCCGCGCTTGTTGGGGTCGCCGAATTCGCTGGACAGCAGCACCGCACCGCCCCATTCGCCGCCGACGCCGATGCCTTGGGCCAGGCGCAGCAGCACCAGGATGACCGGGGCCGCGACGCCGATCACCGAGTAGTCGGGCAGCGCACCGATGAGGACGGTGGCGAGTCCAATCAGCACCAGGGTGAACACGAGGACGTACTTGCGGCCCACTTTGTCGCCGAGGCGGCCGAAGACCACGCCGCCGATGGGGCGGGCAAGGTATCCCACCGCGAAGGCGGAGAAGGAGAGCAGCAGCCCCACGAATTCGTCATTCGAGGGGAAGAAGATCTTGGGGAACACCAGCGCCGAGGCCACGGAGTAGATGGCGAAGTCGTAGTATTCGAGCGATGTGCCGGTGAGGCTGGCGATGTAGGCCTTCAGCGCGCCGGCCGGCGGCTTCCTTGCCGTGGTCCTGGCTGCCTTGTTGGTGCCGGTCATGTTTCCTCCGGGGGGATGAGGGGTGGTGCGGGGGGCCTGCGTGCGGCCGGGATGGGAGTGGTGCGGGGGCCTGGATGCGGCCGGGACTGGGTTCAGAGGAACGAACCGATGCTGACACCGGCGCCCTCGAGAGCGGACTTCACTGCGGTGGCCATGGCTACGGCCCCCGGTGAGTCACCATGCACGCAGATGCTTTCTGCGCGGATCTTCAGGATGGATCCGTCAATGGCCCGAACGGAGCCTTCCGTGGCCATCCTTAATACATGTTCCGCCACTTCGGCGGGGTCGTGAAGGACCGCTGTGGGCTGTGAACGGGAGACGAGTGTTCCATCAGGGTTGTACGCCCGGTCCGCAAAAGCTTCGCTGACCGCGCGCAGGCCCGCTTCCTCCGTAAGCCGCAGGACCTCGGACCCGGGCAGGCCCAGGATGGGCAACCCCGGATCAACCGATTTCACAGCGTCGACCACGGCCTGCGCCTGGGCAGTGTGGGTGACGATCGCGTTGTAGAGGCCCCCGTGCGGCTTGACGTACTGGACCCGGGCTCCCTCCGCGGATGCGAGGGCCTGCAGTGCACCGATCTGGTAGACGACGTCGTCGGCCAGTTCCAAAGGGCTGACATCCAGGAAGCGGCGGCCAAAACCTGCCAGGTCCCGGTAGCCCACATGGGCGCCGATGACGACGCCGGCGGCCGCCGCGTTCCGGCAGGTCCTGCGGATGACGGTGGGATCCCCGGCGTGGAATCCACACGCCACGTTCGCGCTCGAAACCGAACCGAACATCGCCTCGTCATCGCCAAGGGTCCAGCGCCCGAAGGATTCGCCCACGTCGCTGTTGAGGTCGATGGTTGTCATTTGTGATTCCCGTCTCATTGATGGCTTCCTACTAGGATGCACTAAAAGTGCGAATTGTTCAACGATCCTTCGATTCAACGATGTGGCGATCAGGTAAATTTTGAAGTATGACCTCTTCGAGCCCCGCTGTCCGGCCCGCTCCAGGCCGCCTCCGGGTGGCAGTACCTTCCGTGGCCGAGCGGGTGGCAGATGAATTGCGGCGGCAGCTCGCGGAGGGGTCACTGCTGCCGGGGACACGGCTTACCGAGTCCACCATCGCTGAGGACCTGGGGGTTTCCCGCAACACCGTCCGTGAAGCCTTCGCCGAACTTGCCAGCGAGCGGCTGGTGGTCCGCCTCCCCAACCGCGGCGTCTTTGTGGCCAACCTCGACGCAGGGGACATCCACGACGTCTATACGGTCCGCCGCGCCATCGAGGTCAGCGCTATCCGCGGCGGAGGGAGCACCGGGGACATAGCTGCGGTCCGGGAAGCCGTGGAGGAAGGCAAGCGCGCCGCTGCGGCCGGTGACGACGAGGCACTGGGCACCGCAAACCAACATTTCCACGGCGCCATCGTCGCGATGGCCAGGAGTCCGCGGCTGAACAGCATCATGAGCCAGGTGCTGGCGGAAATGCGCCTGTTCTTTCATAAGGCGACTATGGATGCGGATTTTTACCGCCACTACCTGCCGGATAACGAGGCGATCTGCGCGGCCCTGGAGTCCGGGGAACTGGACCAGGCTGCCACCCTGCTGCTGGCGTATCTGGACCGCTCGGAGGACAACCTCAGTGATGTGCACGGTGCCGATGCAGGGTGAGCCCATGACCTTTCATCAACGGCAAGGTATGGAGGGATGAGCGTCCTTGGATACCTTGCGGCTTCCGTGCCGCCGCGGCTGGCGATGGCCGGTTCTTCGGTTGCCATCCCCATCCTCGCCGTCCAGGAACTGAACGACGTCGGCATCGGCGGTGCCCTGGTGGCCGTCTCACTTGGACCCAGCGTTGTTGCCGCGCCCATCGTGGGTGCGGCCCTGGACCGCTCCCGCCGGCCCGGGGTCCTCGTGGCGGTGGCGGGCTTCCTGACCGCGGCCGCCCTCGCAACGGCGTCCTTCCTCGGCCAGGTCCCGCTCCCCCTGGTTTTTGCGTTCCTGGCGGTTGCCGGAGCACTCTCGCCCTTTTACATGGGCGGGCTCTCCAGCTTCGTGGCGGACGAGATCCCGGACCAGCGGCGCGCCTTCGCGTACGACGCACTCTCCTACAACATCTCCGCCGTTGCGGGGCCGGCGCTCGTCGCTGTTATGGCCACCTTCCTGCCCGGCGGCGCCGCACTGTGGGTGCTGTCCGCCGCCGCGCTCGCCGGCGCCATCAGCGCGGCCGCCACGGGCCTGAAAGCCCGCGGCCGCATCAGCGGCTCGGTCTGGCAAACCGTCAAGTCCGGCCTGCACCGCATCCTCAGCCACAGGCCCCTCGCCGTGGTGACGGGAGCATCCACCCTGAGCCAGCTCGGCCAGGGCGGGCTCGCGGTCGCCGCCGTCGCGCTCTCCATCGAACGGATCGGGACGCCCGGCGAAGGGGCACTCCTGGTGACCGCCTTCGCCGTCGGCAGCCTCATTGGCGCCCTGTATGAGACCATCCGGCCCACCCGCGCCCGCCCGCACGCGGTCATGATGCTGGGATTCATGGCCACCGGGCTGCTGACTATCGGCGCCGCGTTCAATTTCGGTACAGCATGGACAATGGCAGCCATCGGGCTCTCCGGGTTGTTCACCGCCCCCACGTCTGCGGCCATGCTCTTCCTCCGCAGCCACCTGAGCCCGCCGCACCTCCGGTCCCAGATCTTCACGGTGGGTGCGGGATTCCGGGCAACGGCGTCCGCTGCCGGAGCAGGGCTCGCCGCCTCCGCAACCGGCTTCGGCGGAGGCCTGGCCGTGGCAGGGATAGGCGTCATCTGGGTGGTTTCGGCCGCATTGATGGCCGGGTATCCGGCCGGCGCATCGTCAGCCTCAACCGGTAACTAGCGCCGGGTGTAGCCCATCTTTGCGCTGACCTGCAGTCCCGCCTGCTTGAGGCCTTCGATGAGTCCCGGCGCGGTCTCAGGATCAAAGCGGAAGGCAGGGCCGGAAATACTGATTGACCCGATCACTGCGCCCAGGTGGTTGTAGACCGGAACAGCGACGGCAGTCAGCCCGATCTCGAACTCCTCCCGCACCACGCCGTAACCGTCGCGGGCGACGTCGAGCAGCTGGTTTTCGAGTTCCTTCCGGTCGGTGATGGTCCGCGGAGTCCGCGGCGGCAGGCCGGTCTCCTTCAGGATGCGCTCACGCTCCTCGACGGACAGCGCTGCAAGCAGGACCTTCCCGCTTGAGGTGGCGTGCAGTGGCGTCAGATTGCCCACCCAGTCATAGGTGGCCAGGGTGGAGGGCCCCATCGCCTGGTCCACGTTGACGGCGTAGTTGGAGCGGAGGACGGCAAGGTTCACCGTTTCCTTGAATTCCTCCGAGAGTGTCTCGAGCACGGGCCGGGCCTCCCGGACCAGGCTGAGCCGGCCGGGGATGGAGCTGGCCAGCCGCAGGATGCCAAAGCCCAGCTGGTACTTTCCGCGCTCGCTGTTCTGGTGCACCATCTCCCTGCCCACCAATGAACCGAGCAGCCGGGAGACCGTGGATTTGTGGATGCCCATCTCCTCGGCGATATCACTGACACCTGCGTGACCGTCCCGCGCCAGGATCTCCAGGACCGCAAGGGCCCGGTCCACGGACTGCACGCCGCCGTGCTGGCCCGCCTCCGCGTCTGCGTCGGGTTCGCGGTCAGTGTTCGAAGCCATGATCCATACTCTCAGTAGGTTGCGGCTCACGCTCCCGCAACGAGGGCGCCTACAGCGCCCTCCCGGTTACTTCCACAGTGTCGATCCTAGACCGGGAAGTGTGACCGAGCTGACATTGCGCGTTAAGCGCGTTAACGCAGGCCGTTGCTGTGCGCCAGCGCCATGGCTTCCGTGCGGGAGGAGGCGCCGATCTTCCGGTAGAGGTTGCGGAGGTGGAACTTCACGGTGTTCTCGCTGATGTGGAGTTTCGCGGCGATGCCCCGGTTCCGTTGCCCCGCGGCCAGCAGTTGCAACACTTCCAGTTCCCGCTCCCCCAGGTTCCAGTCCGCCGCACCGGCAAGCGGCCGGGCCGGGGGATCGAGCGGAATAACGACGGCGACATCGGCACCCCAGCCGGGCATCACGTCCACACCCATGCTTCCGTTGAGGGCTTCGACTCGCTGCACGAGACGTTCCACCGCCGGCGCCTGCGCGGAAAGTTCACCCGGCCCGTCGTCGCGCACGTTGATGAGGAGGTTGACGCCGTCGCAATCCCACTGCGTCCGGACCCGGCGGACGCCCTGCTGGTCCACCATCGCCAGCACCAGCCCGCGCACGATGGCCCTTGCGGCGTGCGCCACCTCGCCGGGAAGCGCGCGGCCGTTGACCGGCGGCTCGATGAACTGAACATCAATCCCGCTGAAGTTCATCAGTGGGCGCAGGTCCTCGCGGAGGCGCTGGAAGGCGGAGGCAACAGGCTCCTCGACGAGGTCGGTGGTGCGGTCGCTGAGGGTTCGAAGGCCCACCAGGGCTTTGGCAGCGACGTCGGTTGCGGCTGTGCGGGCGGCAGAATCGGCCAGTGCCGGCGACCTGAGCGCCGCGAGCAGGGTTTCGAGGGTGGTGGAGTGCTGGTCCACGAGTTCGGCGGTGACGCGCAGGCGTTCCGCCGAGGCGGCGCGGGATTCAATCAGGTACGACGGCGGCGCATCAGCCACCTTTTCGCGGATCCGCTCGGCTGCCAGCGCCCAGAGGTAGTGGAGGAGCCACTGCGGATCTTCCCGGGCATCCGCGCCGGCGGCGGAGCCTGGAGCGGGTGCCGGGTCTGAGAGGACCAGCAGCGCATTGCTGGCCGAAGTCACAGCGAGGACGGGGCGCATGCCGCCTCCAAACGCCGCTTGGCCGCGCCGGGTCCCGCCGTCCCCCTCGGCGATAAGCGAGGCCCGGATGGCATCCAGTTCCGCGATGGACACCCGGCTGATGATGGCCTCAGCACCCGCCTTCTTCTGCGGGCGGCCGGTGCAGTCCTCGGTGAAAATTACCAGGGCAGTCGACTCCCAGTATGGACTTATGGCCTCCCGCAGCCGGTGGGCGATGTCCATCAAGGGAGCAGTGGCCAGGGCGGCGACGGCTTCAAGCAAGGCTGTATTGATGTGTTCCACCTGCCCAGTGTAGGGGCCCGGCAGGGAACACCTACCCCTTTGGGTAGCAAAGACCGCCCGATCATAGCGTTGGACCCGCCGGATGGGCAGCCGAGTATTGAAGGGTCACCACGTCCGAGGAGGTACGCATGAGCACCATAGCAACAACAAACCCGGCCGCCCTGACCGGTTCACCGTTGACCGGCACATCCCGGGCCTTCGACCGCAACCGGGTCCTGGTCCTGGACGAAATCGGGGAGGTCTTCCAGCGCGTCGACCCGGCAGAGGTGGCTGCCCTGGTGACCGAGCTGAGGCTCGCCGGCAGGATCTTTGTTACCGGCGCCGGTCGCAGCGGCCTGGTCCTGAAGATGGCGGCGATGCGGCTGATGCACCTTGGACTGACCGTGCATGTGGTCGGCGAGACCACATCACCTGCCATCCGGGCCGGCGACCTGCTGCTCGCAGCGTCCGGCTCCGGCACCACGGCGGGCGTGGTCAAGGCGGCGGAAACCGCCGTCGCCCGAGGCGCCCGCGTTGCCGCCTACACCACCGCCAAAGGATCCCCGCTCGCGGAGGCGGCTGCCGCCGTCGTGCTGATCCCTGCTGCCCAGAAGACGGACCACGGTTCGGCGGTGACCCGACAGTACTCGGGGAGCCTCTTCGAACAGGTGCTCTTCGCCACCACCGAGGCCGTATTCCAAAGCCTGTGGGACGAGGACGCGGCCGCGGCCGAGGACCTCTGGCAGCGCCACGCGAACCTCGAATAGGTTTCCCCCTCCCCCAACAAGCCTCCTCAACAACTCGTCAACCCGAAAGAGATAGAACATGAAACTGCAAGTCGCCATGGATGTCCTCACCGTCGAAGCTGCACTTGAGCTGGCCGGCAAAGTCGCCGAGTATGTGGACATCATCGAACTCGGCACGCCCCTGGTGAAGAACGCCGGGCTGTCCGCCGTCACGGCCGTCAAAACCGCCCACCCGGACAAGATCGTGTTTGCCGACATGAAGACCATGGACGCCGGTGAGCTGGAAGCCGAGATCGCCTTCGCCGCCGGCGCGGACCTGGTCTCCGTCCTGGGCAGCGCCGACGACTCCACCATCGCCGGGGCCGTGAAGGCGGCCAAGGCCCACAACAAGGGCATCGTGGTGGACCTGATTGGCGTGGCGGACAAGGTGACCCGCGCCAAAGAAGCCCGCGCGCTGGGGGCCAAGTTCATCGAGTTCCACGCGGGCCTGGACGAGCAGGCCAAGCCCGGCTACAACCTGGACGTGCTGCTGGCCGCCGGCGAAGAGGCCCGGGTGCCGTTCTCCGTGGCCGGCGGCGTGAACCTTTCCACCATCGAAGCCGTGCAGCGGGCAGGTGCTGACGTGGCCGTCGTCGGCGGTTCCATCTACAGCGCCGACGACCCCGCCGTCGCTGCCAAGGAACTGAAGGCCGCGATCATCTAGTAGCGGAGCCGCCCGGTGGTTGAACCTGTCCCTTCCGGTGATTGAGCCTGTCGAAATCTAAGCCTGTCGGCATCATGACGACGGTCCCCACCTTCCGGTGGGGGCCGCCGTTTGCGTGTTGGCCCCTACTCGAACGAACGGATGGTAATGCCTGAGAAAGTTGCCGGACCGCCGTCGGGCCATGGGCGAACTGCTGCTGAGCAAGACCGGGCTGACCACGCGGGTGGCCTTCCACCGTCCGGATCAGGACGAAGGCACGGGCCTGACCGGATTGCTGCCTCTGCACCACCGTTTTGGCGTGCTCATGATGGAATGAAGCGCAGCGGGATGGACGGCGCTATGTCAGGCTGAGTCAGCAATCACCCGGTCCCTCCCTGCCAGCAAGCCCGTCACGGCGAGACCCGCCATGACGCCCGCGGTCGCCAGGAGCGGAACTGTCCAGCCTCCGCTTAGATCGCGAAGCCCACCAAACGCCACCGGTCCCACAGCAGCCAGGCCGTAGCCGACTGACTGCGCCATACCGGACAGTGACGCCGCTTGCGGGTAGTTCACGGTCCGTAGGCTGAACAGCGACAGCGCGATCACAATCAGGCCGCCGCACCCGGTTGCCCCAAGAAGGACCCACACCAATATGAGGTCCGGCGCAAGTGCAAGCCCGAGAAAGGTCACCACCATGACGGCGCCGCTCGCGAAGGACACGAGCCGCTGGTCCGAACCCCTGTGAAGGATTCCCCCCGCGGCAAGGCTGGCGAAGACGCTGATCAGCAGGAAAACGGACAAATGGATGCCGGCAGTGGTGGCCGGGACACCCCGGCTTTGTTCGATGGTGGGCAGCCAGGCCATCAGGACATAGAAGGCGATCGACTGCAGTCCCATGAAGATGGTCACCTGCCAGCCCAAGGCTGAAGCCCAAGGCGACCGGTAGGAGACCTCCGGCTTGGCGGCGTGCACCGCACCTGAGGCGTGCCGGCGCAGCCACGGCAGGAGCACCGCCATGGCGATGAGGGCCAGTCCCACCCAGATACCGAGCGCAAGCCGCCATCCAGCGGGCGATGTTTGCGCGACAGGTACGACGACGGCGGCCCCCATGGCGGCGAAAGCGGCCTGCGTGGCGGTGTAGGTTCCGGTGACCTGACTGACCCTCATCGGAAAGTCCCTCTTGACGAGGGACGGGACCAGGACATTGAGGAACGCGATAGCCAAGCCGATCAGGGCCGTGCCCGCCCAGATGAGCCCGGGCGCAGGCAAGGAGCGGATCACGATGCCCGAGGCCAGGATCAGCAGGGACATCCACAGCGCGCGGTCGAGGCCCAGACGGGAGGCGAAGCCGGGCGCCAGGGGTGAGAATACTGCGAAAGCAATGAGTGGAAGGCCTGTCAGGAATCCTGCCGCAGCACTGGACAGGCCAAGGTCGGCGCTGATGTTCGTGAGTACCGGTCCAACGCTGACAAAGGACACCCGAAGGTTGACCGCTATGAGCAGAAGGCCGATAAAGGCCAAGCCAAATCTGACAGTGCGGTCTTGTGAGCTCCGGGTGGCAGCGGGCATCGTGCGTTATTCCATCCTTTGAGAGTGCGAGAGCGTCCCGGGGAAGCTACAGAATCTTCCGGATGGTGTCCTCGAAGCTTGTGACGTGGTGCAAGGCCAGTTCCCCTGCCTTGTCCGCGTCGCCGGCGGCCACCGCTTTGAGCAGGTCCACATGCTCGGTGATGTGGCCTGTCACCGAGGGGACCTTGTCCAGCACCACGCACCAGATCCGGGTGGCAAGGTTGTCGTAGCGGATCAGAGTGTCTTCCAGGTGCGGATTGGCTGCCGCCTTGTAAATGAGCCGGTGCACCATCAGGTCATAGCGCATCAGGTCCCGCGAATCCCCTGCCCCGGGATCAATCCCGGCGATGGCATCAGCCACCTGCAGCAGTTCCCGGCGCATGCTTTCGCTTGCCCTGTCCGCCGCGCGCCGTGCTGCGAGGGGCTCCAATAGCTCCCGGATCTCGGAAACATCGGCCAGCTCCGTAAAGTCCACCGTCGTGGCAAAAGTCCCGCGGCGGGGATACGAAACCACCAGGTGGTCCACCTCAAGCCGCTTGATCGCTTCACGTACGGGAGTACGGCCAAATCCGAGCTCGGCCGCCAGCTGGCCGTCGTTGATAGGCTCCCCCGGGCGGATTTCCAGCATGATCAGCTTGTCGCGCAACTGCCGGTAGGCGGCCTCTGCCTGCGACGGCGCTTCCTCCTCCGCAGGGGTCAGGGCAAGAAGTGCATTCAAGGCAACGCTCCGTTCTTCGATACCCGCTGGATTCGAAACGGTAGCTTTACGCCGCTTTCGGTCCAGCTATTGACTCTGCTGTGATCGCAATCATACCATTGACCTCACACTGATATATCAGTCAACGAACAAGTGGTATTTCAAAGGAGCACCCGTGGTTGAGCAGTTGAACGAGCGACTTTCCGTAGTCGATCCCGAGGTCCAGCAGGCAATCGCCCATGAACTGGTGCGCCAGCAGTCCACCCTGGAAATGATCGCCTCTGAGAATTTCGCTCCGTCCGCCGTTATGGAGGCGCAGGGTTCGGTCCTCACCAACAAGTACGCCGAGGGCTACCCGGGCAAGCGCTACTACGGCGGCTGCGAGCACGTTGACGTGGTGGAGCAACTGGCCATCGACCGCGTGAAGGCATTGTTCGGCGCGGAGTTCGCCAACGTCCAGCCGCACTCCGGCGCCCAGGCCAACGCCGCCGCCATGTTCGCCCTGCTGAACCCGGGCGACACCATCATGGGCCTGAGCCTGGCCCACGGCGGACACCTGACGCACGGCATGAAGATCAACTTTTCCGGCAAGCTCTACAACGTGGTCCCCTACCACGTGAGCGAATCGGACCTGCGGATCGATATGGCCGAGGTGGAAGCACTGGCCCTCGAACACCGTCCGAAGTTGATCGTGGCCGGCTGGTCCGCGTACTCCCGCCAGCTGGACTTCGCCGAGTTCCGCCGCATCGCGGACCTGGTGGGCGCCTACCTGATGGTGGACATGGCGCACTTTGCCGGACTCGTGGCCGCAGGGCTGCACCCCAACCCGGTTCCCTACGCGGACGTTGTCACCACCACCACGCACAAAACCCTTGGCGGACCGCGCGGCGGCGTCATCCTTGCCAAGGAGCAGTACGGCAAGAAGATCAACAGCGCAGTCTTCCCCGGCCAGCAGGGCGGCCCGCTGGAGCACGTCATCGCCGCCAAGGCCGTAGCCTTCAAGCTCGCCGGCAGCCCCGAATTCAAGGAACGCCAGGAACGCGTCCTGCAGGGATCCAAGCTCCTCGCCGAACGGCTCCTCCGCGACGACGTAGCCGCGGCAGGAATCTCCGTGGTCAACGGCGGTACCGACGTCCACCTGGTCCTCGTGGACCTCCGCAACTCTGAGCTGGACGGGCAGCAGGCCGAAGACGCCCTGCACCGGATCGGCATCACCGTGAACCGCAACGCCGTCCCCTTCGACCCCCGCCCGCCGATGGTCTCCTCCGGCCTCCGGATCGGCACCCCCGCCCTCGCCACCCGCGGCTTCGGCGCCACGGAATTCGCTGAGGTTGCGGACATCATCGCGACGGCGCTCATCGCCGCTGCCGGCACCGGCACCAACGGCACCGGCACCTTGGATGACAGCACCGCCGTCGAACTCCGCGGCCGCGTCACTGCCCTGGCCGGGCAGTTTCCCCTTTACCCCCACCTGAACGACGGCACCGAAGCTGCCGCCCTCGAAGCAGACCTGATCGGAGCAGCCCAGTGAGTGCAGACCTCCTCCCCGAGCACCCGGACTTCCTCTGGCGCAACCCGGAGCCCAAGTCCTCCTACGACGCCGTGATCGTGGGCGGTGGCGGGCACGGCCTGGCCACGGCCTACTTCCTGGCGAAGAACCACGGCATGACCAACATCGCCGTGCTGGAAAAGGGCTGGCTGGCCGGCGGCAACATGGCCCGGAACACCACCATCATCCGTTCCAACTACCTCTGGGACGAGAGCGCGGCCATCTACGAGCACGCCCTCAAGCTCTGGGAGATCCTGCCGGAGGAGCTCGAGTACGACTTCCTCTTCAGCCAGCGCGGCGTGATGAACCTCGCCCACACGCTGGGGGACGTCCGCGAGAGCATGCGCCGCGTGGGAGCCAACAAGCTCAACGGCGTAGACGCTGAATGGCTTGACCCCAAGCAGGTCAAGGAACTCTGCCCCATCCTGAACATCAGCGACAATATCCGCTACCCCGTCATGGGCGCCACGTACCAGCCCCGCGCCGGCATCGCCAAGCACGACCACGTGGCCTGGGCCTTCGCCCGCAAGTGCGACGAGCTGGGCGTGGACATCATCCAGAACTGCGAAGTCACCGGCTTCGTCAAGGACGGCAACCGCGTGGTGGGCGTCAAGACCAACCGCGGCACCATCAACACCGAAAAGGTGGGCCTCGCCGCCGCCGGCCACAGCTCCGTCCTGGCCGAAATGGCCGGCTTCCGGCTCCCCATCCAGTCCCACCCGCTGCAGGCGCTGGTCTCCGAACTCCACGAACCCGTCCACCCCACGGTGGTGATGTCCAACCACGTGCACGTGTACGTCTCCCAGGCCCACAAGGGCGAACTGGTGATGGGCGCCGGCGTGGACTCCTACAACGGCTATGGCCAGCGCGGGTCCTTCCACGTGATCGAGCACCAGATGGCCGCCGCCGTCGAGCTCTTCCCCATCTTCGCCCGGGCGCACGTCCTCCGGACCTGGGGCGGCATCGTGGACACCACGCTGGACGCCTCGCCGATCGTGGGCAACACCCCGGTGGAGAACATGTTCGTGAACTGCGGCTGGGGCACCGGCGGCTTCAAGGCCACCCCCGCCGCGGGCATGACCTTCGCCCACAACATCGCCACTGGCTCCCCGCACCGGCTGAACAAGCCCTTCGCCCTGGAGCGCTTCGAGACCGGCGCTCTGATCGACGAGCACGGCGCAGCCGCCGTCGCCCACTAGCCGCCAGCGAACACTGCACTTAGAAAGAAGACGCACATGCTGCTCATCTCCTGCCCCAACTGCGGCTCGCGCGACGAGACCGAATTCCACTACGGCGGCCAGGCCCACGTGCCCTACCCGGAGAACCCGAGCGGGCTGAACGACCGCGAATGGGCCGAGTACCTGTTCTACCGGGACAACACCAAGGGCGCCTTCGCCGAGCGCTGGCTGCACAGCACCGGCTGCCGCCAGTGGTTCAACATGCTCCGCGACACCGTTACCTACGAGATCCAGGCCGTCTACCCCATGGGTTCGCCCCGGCCGGATGCAGCAGGCAAGGTGACCGCCGAAACCGGCACCGCCAGCCTCGCCCCGGACAGCACCACCACCGGAAGCGCGGCTCCCGGCACGTCCACCACCAGCATCTCCAGCACCACCGCCCCGGAAGGAGCAACCAAGTGACTTCCCAGAATCCCGCGACTTCCCAGAACGCCCGCCTCGCCGCCGGCGGACGCATCGACCGCACCATCTCCTGGCGCTTCACCGTGGATGGCGAAGAGTTCACCGGCCATCCGGGCGATACCCTCGCGTCCGCCCTGCTGGCCAACGGCCGCGTCGCCGCCGGCAACTCCCTCTACGAGGACCGCCGCCGCGGCATCATGTCCGCCGGGGTGGAGGAGTCCAACGCCCTGGTCAAGGTGGCTCCCCGGTTCCCGGGCCACGTGGCCGAGTCCATGCTCCCCGCCACCACCGTCACCCTGGTGGACGGCCTGAAGGCGGAGTACCTGAACGGCCTGGGCAAGCTGGACCCGGCGGATGACCGTGCCGAGTACGACAAGAAATACGTCCACACGGATGTCCTGGTGATCGGCGGCGGCCCCGCCGGCCTGGCCGCAGCCCGCGAAGCCGTCCGCAGCGGCGCCCGCGTGATGTTGCTGGATGACCAGCCCGAGCTGGGCGGATCACTGCTCTCCGGATCCACGGCACCGGGCCTGGCGGAGACGATCGAAGGCAAGCCGGCCCTGGAATGGGTGGCGGATGTCGAAGCCGAGCTGGTTTCGGGCGCCGAATCCACCGTCCTGAACCGCACCACGGCCTTCGGCGCCTACGACGCCAACTACGTGATTGCTGTCCAGAACCGGACCGACCACCTGTCCTCCCCCGCCGCCTCAGGTGTTTCCCGCCAGCGTATTTGGCACATCCGTGCCCACCAGGTGGTGCTGGCTCCCGGCGCCCACGAACGCCCGCTGGTGTTCGAGAACAACGACCGGCCGGGCATCATGCTCGCCTCGGCAGTCCGCAGCTACCTGAATCGGTTCGCAGTGGCAGCTGGGCAGCGCGTGGTGGTCAGCACCACCAACGACAGCGCCTACGCCCTGGTTGCTGACCTGCGCGCCGCCGGCGTCAAGGTGGCCGCTGTCGTGGACGCCCGTCCGCAGCTCACGGCTGTGGCTGCTGCCGCCGTCGAAGCCGGCACCCGGGTGCTGATCGGCAGTGCCGTCGCTAATACCGCCGCCGGCAGTGACGGCCGCCTGGCTGGCGTGACCGTCCGCAGCATTAACGACGACGGCGAACTCACCTCGGGCATCGAGAAGATCGCCTGCGACCTCCTGGCAGTGTCCGGCGGCTGGAGCCCGCTGGTCCACCTGCACTCCCAGCGGCAGGGCAAGCTGCGCTGGGACGAGGACCTGGCCGCCTTCGTGCCAAGCACCGTAGTACCGAACCAGCAGACCATCGGCTCGGGCCGCGGCAGCTTCGAACTTCAGGACTGCCTCGAAGAGGGTGTTTCCGCGGGAGCCTCGGCAGCCATCGCCGCCGGCTTCAGCACTGGCACCAAGCCCGCACCGCTCGCCGCGCCGAAGGCCTCCGCCCCCACCCGCCAGCTGTGGCTGGTTCCCGGGGAACAGGGCACCCCGGACGACTGGCACAACCACTTCGTGGACTTCCAGCGTGACCAGTCCGTGGCTGACGTGCTGCGCTCCACCGGGGCCGGCATGCGGTCCGTGGAGCACATCAAGCGGTACACCTCCATCAGCACCGCCAACGACCAGGGCAAGACCTCCGGCGTCAACGCGATCGGCGTGATCGCCGCCGCGCTCAGGACCGCCGGCGAAGCCTCCCGCGGCATCGGCGACATCGGCACCACCACCTACCGCGCACCCTTCACCCCGGTGGCGTTCGCGGCACTGGCCGGACGCCAGCGCGGCGAGCTGTTCGACCCCGCCCGCGTCACCTCCATCCACCCGTGGCACGTCGCCAAGGGCGCCCTGTTCGAGGACGTGGGGCAGTGGAAGCGGCCCTGGTACTACCCGCAGGCCGGCGAGGACATGGACACGGCCGTGCTGCGCGAGTGCGCCGCCGTCCGCGACTCGGTGGGCTTTATGGACGCCACCACCCTGGGCAAGATCGAAATCCGGGGCAAGGACGCCGGCGAGTTCCTGAACCGGATCTACACCAACGCATTCAAGAAGCTCGCCCCCGGCTCCGCCCGCTACGGCGTGATGTGCACCCCTGACGGCATGATCTTCGACGACGGCGTGACCCTGCGCCTGGACGAGGAGACCTACTTCATGACCACCACCACCGGCGGCGCCGCCAAGGTGCTGGACTGGCTGGAGGAATGGCTGCAGACCGAATGGCCGGAACTGGACGTGCACTGCACCTCGGTGACCGAACAGTGGAGCACCATCGCCGTCGTCGGGCCCAAGTCCCGTGAGGTCCTGGCCAAGGTGGCTCCGGAACTGGCCGCCAACGGCGGGCTGGAGGCCGAAGCCTTCCCCTTCATGACCTTCCGCGAGACCACCCTCGCCTCCGGCGTCCGCGCCCGGGTCTGCCGGATCTCCTTCTCCGGTGAACTGGCCTACGAGATCAACGTGCCGTCCTGGTACGGCCTCAACACCTGGGAAGCCGTGGCAGCCGCCGGGGCCGAATTCAACATCACCCCCTATGGCACCGAGACCATGCACGTGCTCCGCGCCGAAAAGGGCTACCCGATCGTTGGCCAGGACACCGACGGCACCGTCACCCCGCAGGACGCGGGAATGGAATGGATCGTCTCCAAGGCCAAGGACTTCATCGGCAAGCGCTCCTACGCCCGGGTGGACGGACAGCGCGAGGACCGCAAGCACCTGGTGAGCGTCCTGCCGGTGGACGGCGGAATCAGGCTCCCCGAAGGCACCCAGCTCGTGGAAAAGGGCCGCTCCACCAACCCCGCCTACGGGCCGGTTCCGATGGAAGGCTTTGTCACCTCCAGCTACCACAGCGCAGCGCTGGGCCGGTCGTTCGGCCTGGCCCTGATCAAGAACGGCCGCAACCGGATCGGCGAGACCCTCATTGCAGCCGCCGGTGACCAGCTGGTGGACGTTGTTGTCGCAGAAACCGTACTTTTTGACCCCGAAGGGACCCGCAAAGATGGCTGAAACAGCAGCACCCGCAACCTCGTTCGAGAACAACCTCTCGCACCGCGTCAGCCCCGCTGCCCAGCTCAGGGCAGCGTTTGAAACCGGCTCCGTCCGCGGAGCCGTGGAACTGGGCGAAATCGCGTTCCTCACCATGGTGGGCCTCCGGGTTGACCGGAACAGCGACGCCGGTCAGCGGGTAGCCTCCGTCACCGGCGGCCTGCCCGCAGCCTCCGGCGGCGTCACCGGCACCGGGGACACGTCCGTACTGTGGCTCGGACCCGAAGAGTTCCTGGTGGTGGCACCGACGGAAGCCCACGAGTCCCTCGGTGGCGACCTGATCCAGGCACTGCGCGAAGCTTTGGCGGACGGCGAAGGCCAGGTGGTGGATCTCTCCGCCAACCGCACTACCTTCGAACTCACCGGGCCCCGGTCCCGGGCAGTCCTCGAAAAGGGCTGCTCACTGGACCTGCACCCCCGCGCCCTGTTGGCTGGCACGGCGCTGTCCACCGAGATCGGCAACATCCCTGTGGTCCTGTGGAAGACCGGCGAGGAAAGCTTCCGGCTCTTCCCGCGGGCTTCGTTCGCCGATTTCCTGGGCCGCTGGCTCCTCGACGCCATGCGGGAGTATGCCTCCCCCGAGGTCCCCTAAATTGGCGCTCAGCGTCCTGGACCTGTTCTCCGTTGGCATCGGGCCGTCGTCGTCACACACGGTGGGCCCGATGCGGGCAGCGAAACTGTTCGCGGACGGACTCAAGGGGGACGGACACCTGAGTTCCACAAAGCGTGTGCAGGCCGAACTGTTCGGCTCGCTGGGTGCCACCGGGCGGGGCCACGGCTCGGACAAAGCAGTGGTCCTGGGTTTCAAGGGCCTCGATCCCGAAACCGTGGACACCACCACCGCCGATGACCAGGTGGCGGCCGCCGCGCTCGACGCCGAACTGTGGATCGGCGGCGACCACCGGGTGGACTTCAACTGGGACGAGGACGTGGTGCTGCACCGCCGCAAATCCCTTCCGGCCCACCCGAACGGCATGACCTTCCGGGCCCTGGACCACTCCGGCGCCGTGCTCAGCGAACGGAGCTTCTATTCCATTGGGGGCGGCTTCGTGGTGGACGGCGATGCAGACGCCGGCGACCGGATTGTGGAAGACTCCACCGTCCTCCCCTACCCCTTCAGCACCGCCGACGAACTGTTGGACATCTGCCACCGTGAGGGCATGTCCATCTCGGACGTCATGCTCGCCAACGAGCTGGTGTGGCGGACCGAAGCGGAGCTGCGGGAAGAACTGCTGAAGCTGTGGGCCGTGATGCGCGAATGCGTGGACAACGGCTGTGCCGCGGAAGGAATCCTTCCGGGCGGGCTCAACGTCCGCCGCCGCGCGCCGTCGTTATTCCAGACCCTGACCGCGGACACCGGGGTGACCGACCCGCTGCGGGCCATGGAATGGGTGAACCTGTTCGCGCTGGCCGTGAACGAGGAGAACGCCGCCGGCGGGCGGATCGTCACCGCGCCCACCAACGGCGCAGCGGGCATCGTCCCGGCGGTGCTGCATTACTACGTGAAGTTCGTGCCCGGCGCCAACGACGACGGGGTGGTCCGCTTCCTGCTGGCTGCGGCCGCCGTCGGAATCCTGTTCAAGATCAACGCCTCCATCTCCGGTGCCGAGGTGGGCTGCCAGGGTGAAGTGGGCTCCGCCTGCTCCATGGCAGCCGCCGGGCTCTGCGAGGTGCTGGGCGGAACGCCCGCCCAGGTGGAAAACGCCGCCGAGGTGGGGATTGAACACAACCTGGGCCTGACGTGTGATCCGGTAGGCGGGCTGGTGCAGATCCCCTGCATCGAACGCAACGCCATCGCCAGCGTCAAGGCCATCAACGCTGCGCGCCTTGCCCTGCACGGCGACGGCAGCCACAAGGTATCCCTCGACAAAGCCATCAAAACGATGCGCGAAACAGGAGCCGACATGAAAACCAAGTACAAGGAAACCTCCCGCGGAGGCCTTGCCGTCAACGTAATCGAGTGCTGAGCCATGACTGCCATCCAGACTGAAACCCCCGTTTCCCAGCCGCCCACCACCGTGGAGCACGTCCTGACGCTGGACTGCAGCGAGTCGCCGGGCATCGTCCACGCCGTGTCCGGCTTCCTGCTCGAGCACGGCTGCGACATCATCGACAACCAGCAGTTCGGCGAGCGCTCCGAAGGGCACTTCTTTATGCGGGTGCATTTTGCGTCCGACGGCGATGCCTCCACCGCGGACACGCTGCGGGCCGCTTTTGGTCCCGTTGCCGAGAAGTTCGGGATGCGCTGGCGGCTGGAGCGGCAGGGTTCGAAGCGGCGGGTGTTGATCATGGTGTCCAAGTTCGGGCATTGCCTCAACGACCTGCTGTTCCGCGCACGCATCGGCGAGCTGCCGGTGGACGTGGTGGCCGTAGTCTCGAACCACACGGACCACCAGGCACTGGTGGAATGGCACGGAATTCCCTTCTTCCACGTGCCGGTCACCGCTGCCACGAAGCCTTCCGCAGAGGCGCGGCTGCTGGAGCTGGTGGACGAGTTCGATGTGGAGCTTGTGGTGCTGGCCCGGTACATGCAGGTCCTCAGCGACAACCTGACACGGAAGCTGGACGGGAAGGCGATCAACATCCACCACTCGTTCCTGCCCAGCTTCAAGGGCGCCAAGCCGTACCACCAGGCCTACGCGCGCGGCGTGAAGACCGTGGGCGCCACCGCGCACTACGTCAACAGCGAGCTGGATGAGGGACCGATCATCTCGCAGCAGACCGTTGAAGTGGACCACACCTACGGGCCCGAGGACCTGGTGGCCGCCGGCCGCGACACCGAATGCAAGGCCCTGTCCAACGCCGTCCGCTGGCACTGCGAGGGCCGGGTGATCCTGCAGGGCAACCGGACAGTGGTGCTCCGCTAACCCCCTCCCCTGGGACGCTCTCTCACTTAACGCGGCTTCCCAAACGATCCTCTCTCACTTGATGTGGGTCTTATCCGGACGCTCTCTCACTTGATGTGGGTCTTATCCGGACGCTCTCTCACTTGATGTGGGTCTTATCCGGACGCTCTCTCACTTGATGTGGGCTTTCACGTGACGCTCTCTCACCTTTGGTGAGGGAGTGTCACGGCGTTAAGAGTCATCTTGGGCATAAAGGCACATACCGGCCGCCGCTCAGTCGCCGCTAGCAAACCCCGACGCCTGTGGATGGTCAAGCCAGCCTCGCCGAAGTTCCCGTTTGACGCGTTGCACTGCACCTTCGAAACCGTCAGCAAAGTCGTCTTTGTCAAGAACCAGAACCGTCCAACCGGCTGACTCGAAGGCCTTGTCCCGTCTCCTGTCACTGAGGATCTGCGTCCCGCCAAGGTGATGGCCGCCGTCGTACTGGATGGCAAGGCGGCGATGACGATAGCCGAGATCGGCCGACGGCGACCGCGCATCTCCGGCGCGCAGTGGCACCTGAAGTTCAGGTTCGGGTAGGCCCGAGCTGACGATAGCCAGGCGGAGCAGCGATTCCGGCGCGGAGTCCGCACCCACCCGCATCAGATCCAGCGCTTCGCGGGCCCTGACGATGCCCTGGAGATTTGAGTGGCGGCCCACCAGGGTACGCAGCCCGGCCAAGGTGTCATAGGGCTCCGTCCGTCCCTCGAAAGCCACGCGGGGGTTACGGATCAGTTCATCACCCAGGCACACCAGGTCATGGAGCGGCAGGACGCGCGCCATATCCAGCCAGGTTCGAGAGCGAGTACTCAGCCGGATACCGTCGACCAGTTCAATCTCATCTTCAAGGGCCAGGACGGTATGCCCGAATATGCCCTTCCGGCGGACCGACGGCAGCGCACGCGGTTTGCTGAGATGCAGTTCGGTGGAATCAGCCAGCCACGGCGGCAGCAGTTGGCACCGGAGCCGGGCCGCGGTCACATGGGAGATCCAGGCACCGGGCGAGGCAGCGGACAACGCCCTGGCGGCACCTTCCAGATCGAAGTCCCAATCCGCCGGGCGGTAAAGACCGCGGCCCACGTTGACTACATCCTTGCGCCGAAGTCTGTCCAGGGTGACGCCGGAAGCCCTGGCCGAGCGGAAGGTGAAAGGAGCCTCTGCCAACGGCGGGGGCAGGAAATTCTGCTTTCGCATGCTGGCATTGTGCCTTGGCCTGGCAGGACGCTGCAGAAGTTTTCCACAGGCCTGCCGTTGGGCGGCGGTGGGTGAGAGGGCATCACCTCAAAAGCCCACATTTAGTGAGAGAGGGTTGCCGGAAATCCCACCTTAAGTGAGAGAGGGTTGCCCAGAAAGGCCGCGTTAAGTGAGAGAGCGTCCGGGGTTATTTGGGCTGCAGCGCGGCCAGGCGGGTGGCCAGGTGCAGGGCCGCCAGCCTGCCGGTGCCGCGGGGATCTCCGCCGCACAGGGAGAAGATCCGCTGCAGCCGTTGATGCATGGATTGCCGCTCCACGTGCAGCTCCCGCGCGGCCTGAGCTGTATTGCACCCGGAGTCCAGCCAGACCCGGAGCGTCTCCAGCAGCTGGGAATGCCGCAGGGCGTCGTGCTCAAGGACGGCCGCCAGCTGCTGGTTGACGAAGTCGCGCCGCGGAGCCTCTTCCATCGCCTGAACGGCGAGCCGTTCCACGGCGTACGCCTGGGCATCAAGCACCTGCCCGGGTGCGGTTGCCGCTGAGCTGGAACGGCCGACGTCGGCAGCCAGCTCCAGCGTGAGCCTCGCCTCCGCGAGGGACCAAGGGGCGGATGATATGCCGGAGGCCACAGGCCCGACCGCGCTCACCGTTCCCTCCGGCACTTCCAGCGGCTGCAGGCCGTCCACAATCTTCTGCCGTTCGTCCTGGACGTTGCCGGAACGTAGGACGCCCAGCGCCAGGAGCTCCGCGTTGTCCGCATAACTGGCGCCGTGCTGCCCGCCCGGATCGAGCAGATGCTGCACATCCTTCCGGAGCTGCTTCGAGGCAGGGGAACGGACCACCACCGCCACCACCTGTGCGGTCACCGGAATTCCAGCGGCGGGAGCCAGTTCCTGGAGCCGCCAATTCTGCTTGCCGGAATCAATGGCCCGGATCAGGGCAGCACCCGCCATTTCCTTTAACCCGGGAGGCATGCGTTGCAACAGGGCCAAGGCCAGAATGTCCACCGACCGGTTCGCCGCAATCCTCGCCAGGTTCACATCAGCTTCGCCGCGGACATTGAGCATCAGCCGTGCGGACGGAATCCCGCGTACCGAAACCTCGGCCTGAATGATTTGCGCAGGATCGGCGGGCTTACCGGCAGGCGGGACAAGTTCAGCCTTTCCATCCTGCCCGTTCGGCTCAGCACTGGCGAGGGTCACCCCGGCGGTGGAAGTAAGCACCACCTCCGCGCCCGTCGCCACTGCCAGGACCGCAAGGATCCGGTCCAGGCCGCTTCCGTGGGCAAGCTCCACGGCCATGGCGTGGCTGGCCTGGTCCGCCTGCTGCAGATGCGCCGCCGACTCGCTGACGAGCTGTGAGTTGATGGCCTCCATGACCCCAACGAACGGGACCACCTTGCGGAGCTCGATCAGGGGAAGCCCGGCAGCTTCAGCCGCGGCCACCATCGAGGAGGGAATCGAAGGCAGCATTGTGCCGGTCTCTATCGCGAGCGCCGCCACTCCGCGCTCGGCCAGGTCCCGGATATAGTCCGTCCGGCGCTCATCGGACGCGGACGCAAGAGCCTGCCCGCCGGTCAGCAGGAGTTCACCGCCACCCAGCAGCGACGCGATATCCAGGACCTCGCTCGAATGGATCCACCGGAGCTGGGTCTGCGGAACAACACCAGCGGCCGCACGCACCACCGGATCGGCGGCCGCCACCGTCGAATGCCGAAGAACATCTTCCAATCGAACCGGCATGACACTCCGTCGTGTAGAAGGGGAAAGTTCAAGACACATTGTAGATGGTGGATGTGGCCCCTGACACATAATCTTGAGGAATCCCCATCCCCCTCAACGAAGAGGCCTCGATGCAACAACAACCCACAAGCCCAGGAATCGAGCAGTCCGCCCATGCGGAAGACGTCGAAGCCTGGCTCCAGCCCATTCCCGAGTCCCAGCGCACCCACAAGGTTTCAGGCCAGTTCTGGATCTGGGCCGGCGCCAACCTCGCACCGATCAACTGGGTGCTGGGCGCCCTCGGAATCCACCTGGGGTTGGGTTTCGCGGACACCGTTACAGTGCTCGTACTGGGCAACCTGATCGGCATGCTGCTCTTCGGCTGCTTCGTCCTGCTGGGCCAGAAGACCGGTGCCACCGGCATGGTGCTCGCCCGGGCCGCCTTCGGCCGCCGCGGCAACTACCTCCCGGCAGCCATCCAGGCGCTCCTGGTGATCGGCTGGTGTGCCGTCAACACATGGATCATCCTGGACCTGGTCATGGCGCTGTTCGGCACACTCGGCTGGGTGGATCCCACCGCCCACAACTACGGCTGGAAGATCGGGGTGGCCACCACCATCATGGCCGCCCAGGTAGCCATTGCCTGGTTCGGCTACAAGGCAATTGCCGCCTTCGAAAAGTGGACCGTCCCGCCCACCATCATCATTCTCGCGGTCATGTCGGCAGTGGCGTGGTTCGGCATGAAGATCGACTGGGGCTATGCCGGACCGGCAGGCAACATCCTTGAAGGATCCGAGCGGATTGCCGCCATGAGCGCCGTGATGACGGCCATCGGCATCGGCTGGGGTATCACCTGGTTCACCTACGCCGCCGACTACTCCCGGTTCGTCAGCACCGAAGTCCCCAAGAAAAAGGTCTACCTGGCGTCCGTACTGGGCCAGTTCATCCCGGTGGTCTGGCTCGGTGTCCTCGGCGCCAGCCTGGCCACCAACAGCGGTGAAATCGACCCCGGAAAACTCATCGTCCAGAACTTCGGCGTGATGGCGCTGCCAGTGCTGCTGATGGTGCTCCACGGCCCCATCGCCACCAACATCCTGAACATCTACACCTTCTCAGTGGCCACGCAGGCACTGGACATCACCATCAGCCGCCGCAAACTCAACCTGTTCGTCGGCGTCTTCTCTCTCGCCGCCGTCGTCTTCTTCATCTTCCAGGAGGACTTCGCAGCAGTCCTCGACGCCTGGCTCATCGGCCTCGTCGCCTGGGTGGCTGCCTGGGGCGGCGTAATGCTCGTCCACTACTTCTGGGTCGACAAGCGCTGGCCCGGCAATCCCGAAAGGCTGTTCGACGACGTCGGCACCAGGCGGCTCCCCGGCGTCAACTGGGCGGGCATCACCTCCCTCCTGGTGGGCATCTTCGCCACCTGGCTGTTTATGTACGGGCTCGTCCCCGCCATGCAGGGCCCCATCGCCGTGGCCCTGGGAGGCTGGGATCTGTCCTGGCTCGCCGGCGGCCTCGCCAGTGCCGCCAGCTACGCGATCCTGGGCCCGAAGATGCACCGCAAATTCATTGAGTCCACCCCTGCCCCTGCAGACCAGCTGCCCACCGAGCTGACCGGAGCTTCCGCTCCCGGCACGCCGGCAGCACTCTGACGCCGCCTCCCGATTCCCGCGCTCCCCGAGCCGCAACGCTAGGACAACCATGACTCCCGATGCATTTCCCGATTCCGCCCATCCCATCACCTGGCCCGAGGGCAAGCGCGCGGCAGCATCCTTCACGTTCGACGTCGACGCCGAATCCTGCACCATCGCCCACGATCCCAAGAGCACCCGCCGGATGTCGCTGATGACCCACCAGTCCTACGGGCCCAGGGTCGCTGTTCCCCGGTTGCTGCAGATCCTTCAGAGGCAGGACATCCGCGCCACGTTCTTTGTTCCCGGCTTCACGGCCGAGTGCTACCCGGACACCGTCCGCCGGATCGTCGACGCGGGGCACGAGGTGGCGCACCACGGCTACCTCCACGAGCCCATGCAGGGCATCGACGCGGAAACCGAGGCCCGGTACATTGACCGCGGGCTGGAGGCGCTCGCCAAAGCAGCCGGCGTGGAGCCCGTGGGCTACCGGGCACCCTGGTGGGAGCTGAACTGGCACTCCACCGGGCTCCTGGCGGACCGTGGCTTCCTCTACGATTCGAGCCTGCTCGACGGCGATGCCCCCTACCGCTTCAGCGTCGCCCCCGGTGACTCCCGTGACATCGTGGAGATCCCGGTCGACTGGGCGCTGGACGACTGGGAACAGTATGCCTTCTACCCCGGGGTGACCGGAAGCGGCGTCATCGAGAGCCCGGCCAAGGTCCTCGAAATGTGGACGCTCGAGGCGGAGGCACACCACGCCCAGGGTAGTTGCTTCGTCCTCACGAACCACCCCTTCATCTCCGGCCGGCCCTCCAAAGCCGTGGCGCTGGAACGGCTCATCGAACGGGTCAAGGGGATGGACGGCATGTGGGTGGCCACGATGGAAGAGATCGCCCAACACACCCGGGACACGGTCCAGGAAGTTCATACCCACGCGCGGATCGAGGTGCCGGCCTTCCCGGACACGGGAGCAAAGTTCACGCCGGCGGGGGTACTTGAATCCAGGCCCGCCGCCGCCACCTGAGCCGCCGGGGCGACGCTACAAAGAACAGCCCCGGCGATCAGCAACAGTGGAGTGGTACTGCACCCTTGGCGGGGGCAGTACCACTCCACTGGCGTTTAAGAACCCTTGGTGCGGGGACCTTCCGCAGCCCAGCCAAGCCAGGATCCGCCGTCGTACGCCCTGCCGTTTTGTGTCTTTCCACGACGTTCCTTGACGCTGCGCTACGTCCTGTTGAGCGTTCGAGACGTCCCGTGAACGCCCGCGACGGGAACGATTGTGGCGGTGCCGGGTGCTCCGTAATCTCAACTCAGCACCCCGCCCCAGCAAAGGAATCCCCCATGTCAGACCCCTCGAACAAGAGCTCCGAGAACCAGGAAGGCTCCACCCGCATCGTGGCCGGCCAGTCCGCCCGCCCCAAGCGTCCCCTGGGCCAGAAGATCGGCATCGCCGCCGTCCTCCTCGCCCTGGTGGGAGGCGGCACCGCCATCGCCGCCACCGTGAACAGCGGCGGCAGCACTCCCGCTGCCGCCGAGGAAACCGCACCCGCCGGAAACCCGGCAGCCGAGCTCAAGCTGGGCTACTTCGGAAACGTCACCCACGCCCCCGCCCTGGTGGGCGTCAGCCAGGGCTACATCGCGGACGAACTCGGCGACACCAAGCTGACCACCCAGGTGTTCAACGCCGGGCCCGCCGCGATCGAGGCGCTGAATGCCGGCGCGATCGACGCCACCTACATCGGCCCGAACCCCGCCATCAACTCGTTCGTCAAGAGCGGCGGTGAGTCGATCAACATCATCGCCGGTGCTGCGGCCGGCGGCGCCCAACTGGTGGTCAAGCCGGAGATCAACTCCGCGGCCGACCTCAAGGGCAAGACCCTCGCCTCCCCGCAGCTCGGCGGCACGCAGGACGTCGCCCTTCGCGCCTGGCTCACCGCGCAGGGCTACAAAACCAACGTGGACGGCAGCGGCGACGTCGCCATCAACCCCACCGAGAACGCCCAGACCCTCAAGCTGTTCCAGGACGGAAAGCTCGACGGCGCGTGGCTGCCCGAGCCCTGGGCCTCCCGCCTGGTGCTAACCGCCGGCGCCAAGGTCCTCGTGGACGAAAAGGACCTGTGGGACGGCTCGCTGTCCGGCAAGCCGGGCGAGTTCCCCACCACCATCCTGATCGTCAACCAGAAGTTCGCGGCGGACCACCCGGACACCGTCAAGGCACTGCTGAAGGGCCATGTGAAGTCCGTTGAGTGGCTGAACAAGGCTGCCGCCGGCGAAAAGGCCAGCGTCATCAACGCCGCCCTCAAGGAAGCTGCCGGCGCCGAGCTGAAGGCCGACGTGATCGACCGGTCGCTGAAGAACATCGTGTTCACCGTTGACCCGCTCGCCGGAACCTACCAGAAGCTCCTGGCCGACGGCGTGACTGCCGGCACCACCAAGCAGGCCGACATCAACGGCATCTTCGATCTGCGCGCGCTCAACAGCGTCTCCGGCGAGAAGACCTCAGCTGCGGGGCTCGGCAAAGAGTAGCCACCGCCCACACTTGCGAAGGCACCCGCTTGGCGGGGACTAAAGTCCCTTGCCAGGCGGGTTCTTTCTTGTGGAAATCCTGCGGATTCCCAGCGTCGCGGCGGTTCAGCCCTCCCCTAGGCTAAGGGAGTTCATCAGCGGCAGGGGCACGGCTAAAGGGGGATGTCGGTGCGCGGTTCCGACAAGAACGGCGGTTCGCTGCCGGGCAGCGACGGGGACATTCCGTACCCGAATATTCGTCGTTCCCCCAGTGGACGGATCCCGCAATGGGCCATCGACGAGGCCTTCGGCAAGCCGCAAGCGCCCACTTCGTGGCGGGGCCCCGAACCCACGCCTCTTCGACGAAAGACATTCGGAGTTCGGTCCATCAGGCCGCCGCGCTCCCCTGGACGGTCAGTGCGGTTGAAGACGGGGCTCGGCCTGGCCCTGGTGGTGGGCCTGTACTTTTCGCCCTCGCTGTTTGACCGCTTCATCCTTCCAACCGTCCTGCCGTACCTGCCCGGTTCGCCGGTCCCGCCGCCCGGTTATGAAGCAGCGGAGGCCCCGTTGGGAGCACCGCCGGTGACTACGGGTTCCACAGCGTTTGTTCTGCAGGAGTCGCCGGAACCGGGTCAAGCGTTCGTGGCTTACGACCCATGCCGGCCCATCCATTTCGTGATCCGTCCGGAGAACGAAGTGCAGGGCGGAGACATCTTGATCCAGCAGGCAGTATCTGCAGTGTCCAAGGCTTCCGGTTTGCAGTTCATCTACGACGGCACCACCGAAGAGGCCCCCTCGGAGGAGCGCGAAGCCTTCCAGCCCGACCGGTACGGCAAGAGGTGGGCACCAGTGCTCATTGCCTGGTCAACACCCGAAGAAACGCCCGGGCTGTCAGGAAACATCGCCGGTGACGGCGGCAGCAACTACGCCCACGTCACAGGACAACCTCTGGTCCTCGTCGCCGGACAAGTGCGCCTGGACGCCCCGGACCTTGCTGACATCCAGGCTGGTCGACCCAACGGGGTTGACTACGTCCGCGCCATCATCATGCACGAGCTTGGGCACGTCCTGGGGCTGGATCACGTCAGCGATCCGACACAGCTGATGCATGCTGAGAACATGGGCCTCCTGGACTTCTCGGATGGCGACCGCGCCGACTTGCCATCCTTGGAAACGGGCCATGCGTCCCGCAGCTTTGACCACCCCCGCCAAGTATCAGCAAGACGGATACTTGATATCGAAAAACTCGCCTTCCCCGAATATATGAAGTGCCTCACAGTAGTTACAGGACCTGCACCAAACCGACAGCAGCCAGTAACCAGAAGGACTTCAACGTGGAAACTCCGCTCTCCCATCTTGCCCACCTCGAGATCACCGCCCCGGACGTCGAAGCCTCGGCCCGGTTCTATGAGGAAAAGTTCGGTATGCGCATCATCGACCGCGTGGACGGCAACGTCTACCTGCGCTGCTGGGGCGACTACTACCGCTACAGCCTGGTCATCACCGAAGGCCCGGAAGCAGCATTGGGCCGGATGGCCTGGCGCACCAACTCGCAAGCAGCCCTTGAAGCAGCAGCCCAGCGCATCGAAGCGACCGGCGTGCAGGGCACCTGGACTCCCGGCGGACACGGCTACGGCAAGGCCTACGAATTCACCGGCCCCTACGGCCACCACATGCGCCTCTTCTACGAGGTGGAAAAGTTCGTGGCCGAGCCCGGCTTCGAGTCCACCTACCCGGACCGTCCGGAGCGCCGCAGCAGCCACGCCGCCGCGCCCCGCTTCCTGGACCACGTCACGGTGGCTTCCTCCGATGTCCGCGGTTTCGCCAAGTGGTACAACGAGGCCCTGGGTTTCCGCGTCATGGCGTTCGTGGACCTGGATGAAGCACCCATCACCGTGTTCTCCGTGCTGACCACCAACGAAAAGTCTCACGACCTCGGCGTCGTCCTGGACACCTCCAGCCGCGCCGGCCGCGTCAACCACATCGCCTTCTGGGTGGACGCTACCGAGGACCTGCTCCGCACAGCCGACGTCATGATGGAAAACGGGACCCCGATGGAATACGGCCCCTCCATCCACGGTGTGGGCGAGCAGAACTTTCTCTACTTCCGCGACCCCTCAGGCCTGCGCGTGGAGCTCAACTCAGGCGGCTACCGGAACTACGTCCCGGACTGGGAAGCCAACACCTGGAAGCCTTCGCTCGGTTCCAACAACTTCTACAAGAACGGCGCCATGCCGCACTCCATGACGGAATCCTTCCCGCCCGCGGAAGGCTTCACCGCCACGGAGGAAGGCGCTTCCCCCGAGATGAAGGAAGCGCTCCTGAACCCGTACGCCAAGCAGGGCCGGGGCTAAGACACCATGGCTGAAGCAACCTATTCCATCATCCGGTTCCAGGAAACCGGTGACAGCAAGGCCCGAGCCGGCCTCCTGGTCGGCAGCAGGGTCCTGCCGCTGGACGGGGACATCAACTCCCTGATCGAGCACTGGGACACCACCGAACCCCAGTTGGACGCCCTGGCCGCCTCCGCAGGCGAGGACACCGGACTGGCGCTGGCCGACGTCGAAATCCTCGCCCCGGTGGAGCCCGCCCAAGTCCTGCAGACCGGCGCAAACTACCGCAAGCACGTCATCGACCTCGCCGCCGCCCACCGCGAACCCGGCCAGGACGAGAACGAAGTGCGCGCCAAGACTGCCGCCATGATGGACAAGCGGGCAGGCCAGGGCACGCCGTACTTCTTCATCGGGCTCCCGACGGCGATCGCGTCCGCAACGGACGACCTCACCCTCCCGTCCTACTCCAAGTCCCACGACTGGGAACTGGAACTGGCGGCCGTGATCGGGAAGACGGCGTTCCGGGTCACCCCCGAGGAGGCCTTGGACTACGTCTTCGGCTACACCATGGTCAACGACATCACCACCCGCGAGTACGTCTTCCGCAAGGACATGCCCGCCATCGGTTCGGACTGGTACCGCGCCAAAAACGCCCCGGGCTTCCTGCCCACCGGGCCGCTGCTGGTCCCGGCCAAGTTCTTCGGCGACCCGCAGGACGTCCAGGTCACCCTGAAGCTCAACGGCAAAGCCATGCAGGACGAGTCCACGCAGGACATGATCTTCGGTGTGGCCAAGCTGGTCAGCGAAGCATCGCAGATCATGCCGCTTCGCCCGGGCGATCTTGTCCTCACCGGCAGCCCCGCGGGCAACGGCCAGCACTGGGGCCGGCTGCTCCAGGACGGGGACGTCATGGAGGGCACCATCACCGGGCTGGGCACCCAGCTCATCCACTGCAAGGACGAACCCACAAGCAAAGGTGTCCAGTGACTACCCAGGACACAGCACCAACCGGCACCGGGGAATCAACTGATTCCCATGTGATCCGGCGTGAGGACCCGCTGGGCAGTATCCGCGCCATGGCCGCGGCCCACAACAACTGGGGTCGCTGGGGCCAGGACGATGTCCTGGGGACCCTGAACTTCATCCACTCCGGCAAGCGCGTACAAGCCGCAGCATTGGTCAAGACCGGCGAGGCGTTCTCGCTGTCCCAGCCGTTCGACACCAACGGCCCGCAAAAGGGCTGGCGCCGCCGCACCAACCCGGTGCACACCATGACGGACACCGGGGTGGACGCAGAACGCGGCAACCAGGGCTTCCCGCACGGCTTCGGCGGGGCCGACGACGTGATCGCCATGCCACTGCAATGCTCCACACAGTGGGACGGACTGGGCCACATCTTCGACCAGGGCAAGGCCTGGAACGGCCGCGCCGCAGGGGACGTGGTCACCTCCGAGGGCGACCTCGTCACCGGGATCGAAACCGCCGCGGCGAAGATCGTCACCCGCGGCGTGCTGCTGGATGTCGGCCGCGCGCTCGGACCGGAGCTGGGAAGGAACGACGGCGAGCTGCCGGACGGATTCGCCATCACCCCCGAACACCTGCAGCGGACCATCGAACTCCAAGGCCCCAGCTCAACCGTGGGCCGGGGCGACATCGTGGTGATCCGCACCGGGCAGTACACGCGGGTCCGCCGCGACGGCTGGGGCGAGTACGCCGGCGGGTCGGCCCCGGGACTGTCCTTCACCACCGCGCCCTGGCTGCACCGCAGCGAAATCGCCGGAATCGCCACGGACACCTGGGGTTTCGAGGTCCGTCCGAACGAGTTCGACGCCGCCTTCCAGCCCCTGCACCAGATCGCGATCCCCAACCTCGGGCTGTTCCTGGGCGAAATGTGGGACCCGGACGCGCTGGCGGAAGCCTGCGCCGCGGACGGCAGGTACGACTTCCTGCTCACCGCAGCCCCGCTCCCCATTACCGGGGCAGTGGGATCACCGGTCAACCCGATCGCCGTCCGGTAGCTTCAGTTAAAACAGCAACAACCACCAGCAGTATCGCCGTCAATACAAAGGAGTCAGCGATGGCAGCAGTACAGAACGTCGGAATCGTTGGGGCGGGAGCCGCTGGGCTGGCCGCAGCCATCCTCCTGGCCGACGCCGGAATCCAGGTGGAAATCCTCGAAAAGGCAGACGCCCCGCAGACCCTCGGGTCCGGCATCACCCTGCAGGGCAACGCCCTGCGGGTGCTCCGCCAGCTGGGCGTCTGGGACCAGGTGGAGGCGAAGGGTTACGGGTTCAGCACCCTGGGCCTGCGCGCCCCGGACCCCGCCGGCACCGTCATCGCGGTCCTTGAGGACATCCGCACCGGCGGTGACGACCTCCCTGCCACCATGGGCATGTACCGCCCGGACCTCACCGCCATCCTTCGCGAACGGGCCGAGCAGGCCGGTGCGCTGATCAGCTACGGCAGGACCGTCACCGGAATAATTGACGACGGCGGCTCCGTCACCGTGAGCACGGCCGACGGCGGCAGCGCCACCTACGACCTCCTAATCGGCGCCGACGGCCTGCACTCAGCTGTGCGCAAGGCCATCGGCATCGACGTGGAACCCCAGCCCACCGGCATGGGCATCTGGCGTGCCTTCGTGGAGCGGCCCGACGAGGTGGTGCGCACCGACCTGACCTACGGCGGGCCGTGCTTTATCGCCGGCTACTGCCCCACCGGCCCGGATACCATCTACGCCTATTTGGTGGAGAAGGCCCAGGAGCGCAAGCACGAGGACGGGCCCCGCATCATGGCCGAACTCGCCGCCGCCTACGGCGGGCCGTGGAAGGAAATCCGCGCCAACCTGGACCAGAGCGCGCGCATCAATTACACGTGGTTCACCACCCACCTGGTGGACGGTCCGTGGAACCGCGGCCGCACCGTGATCATCGGCGACGCCGCCCACAGCTGCCCGCCCACGGTGGCGCAGGGTGCAGCCATGGCACTGGAGGATGCGGCTGTGCTGGTTGAGCTGCTCATCCAGGCTGACGACCTCACCGAAACCCTGTGGAAGGAATTCACCGACCGCCGGCTGGACCGGGCCAAGGCGGTAGTCAACGCTTCCGTCCAGCTGGGCCAGTGGATGCTCGACGGCGTCCGCGATGCCAACGTGCCCGGGCTGATGAACTCGCTGTCCACCATGCTGAAGGAACCCGCATGAGCACCGATTCTGTTCAAGCGCCCACTGTGGACGTCCACGCCCACATCCTGCTTCCGGCCCTGCAGCAGCTCGTGGCCGAGGCGGATCCCGAAGGCTTCGGTGCCCAGCAGGCCCTGGAGGTGCGGCGCAACGGCCCGGAATCCATGGCTGCATCCGGCAGGATGATCAAGGAGCGCTGGCCACGGCTGACGGACCTGGACCGCCGGCTCGCTGACATGGATGCCCAAGGCGTGGACGTGCAGCTGGTCTCGCCGTCGCCGTCGCACTTCTACTACTTCGCAGGTGAGGAGCTGGCCCTCAAACTGGCGAAGGCCGCCAACCAGGCGGTGCGGGAATTTGTGGACCGTGCCCCGGAGCGGCTCAACGGCCTGGGCCTGGTCCCGCTCCAGCACCCTGCCCTGATGGTGGAGGCCCTGGAGCACGCTGTGCTTGAGTGCGGGCTGCTCGGGGTGGAAGTTGGCTCCTTCGCGGCCACTCCGAACGACCCGGAACACAGCACCGTAGAGCTGTCCGATCCCCGGCTGGAGCCGTTCTGGAGCCGGGCGGAGGAGCTGGGCGCCCTGGTGTTCCTGCACCCCTTCGGCTGCTCGCTGGATGAACGGCTGGACCGCTTCTACCTCGCCAACACCGTCTCCCAGCCCGCCGAGAATGCGGTCGCCCTCTCCCACCTGATCTTCAGCGGCGTCCTGGACCGGCACCCGGAGCTCAAGGTTGTGGCAGCGCACGGCGGCGGCTACCTTCCCACCACCCTGGGCCGCTCCGACCACGCGTGGAAGGTCCGGCCGGAAGCACACGGCTGCGCCCAGCCGCCGTCGTCCTACCTGAAGAAGCTGTACTTCGACTCGCTCGTCCACAGCCCCGCGGAACTGCGGGCTCTCGTGGCCGCCGCCGGTCCGGAGCAGGTGCTGCTCGGCTCGGACTACCCGTTCGACATGGGATCGGACCTCCCTATGGACGAGGTACAGGCCGCCGGACTCCCTGCCGACGACGAAACCCAGGTTTTGGGCGGCAACGCACGCACACTGGGCATCACCGCGGCGGCCGCCCTGACCGCCCGACGCAACGCTTAAGGAACACGCACATGGTCAAGATTGCCCGTTGGAATCACGACGGCGGGACGCAGTCCGGCTTTGTGGACGGCGGAAACTGCTTTGCCCTGCCAGCAGGCCAGTCCGTCCAGGCGCTCCTGGACGCCGGGCTCGGGGAGACGCTGGCACTCGCACGTGAGGTCATTGGTTCCGCCGGTGCGGTTCCGCTGGCGGATGTGCACCTGCTCGCCCCGCTCGCGCCCGCCACCATCCGGGACTTCGTGGCGTTCGAGGAACACGTCGAAGGCGTACGCAAGAGCATCGACGGTGTGGCGGGCGTGGTGCCGGAGTGGTACGAGGCACCCACCTTCTACTTCACCAACCCGCATACGGTGACCGGCACCGGCGAGGTCATCGGTATACCGGCGGGCTGTACGGACCTGGACTTTGAGACGGAAGTGGCCGCAGTCGTCGGCCGCGTTCCGGGCAGCGACGGACGCAACCTGAGCGCCGAGGAGGCCCACCGGCATATCTTCGGGTACACGGTGCTCAACGACTGGTCGGCGCGGGACCTGCAGCGCCGGGAGATGAAGGTCAGCCTTGGGCCGTGCAAGGGCAAGGACTTTGCCAACACGCTGGGACCCTGGATTGTCACTGCGGACGAGTTCGAGGACCTGCACGACGCCGAGGGGTTCCTGCCGATCTCGATGGCCGTTGAGGTCAACGGGGAGGCCATCGGCCAGGACCTGCTGTCCAACATGGGCTGGCCCTTCGCGGAGCTCGTGGCCTACGCCTCACAGGATTCCGTAGTGCGGCCGGGTGACGTGCTGGGCTCCGGCACGTGTGGCAGCGGCTGCCTCGCAGAACTCTGGGGCCGGAACGGCGCGAAGACTCCCCCGCCGCTGAAAACCGGCGACGTGGTGCGCATGACGGTGGAAGGCATCGGCACCATCGAGAACACCGTTGGCGCCCGGCGCGAAGCCGTGACCCGCGTACCTGCCCGGACGCGTCCGCGCAACCGGGTTGCCACTGCGGCTCCTTCCGGAATCTAGGGTGGTTTCGCTTCAGCTCAAGGGCCGGACGGTGGTGGTCACCGGCGCAGGCCAGGGCCAGGGCGCTGCCGAGGCGCGCCTGCTGGTGGAGGCCGGGGCGAGTGTCATTGCCACCGACCTTGCGGCGGATATGCCTGCGGGGTTGGCGGGTTTGCCGTCGTCTTCTGCCGGGTCCTTGTTGTACCGGCAACTGGACGTGAGCGATGCCTCCGGCTGGTCCGAACTCGCTCAATGGATTCAATCCGAGGGATGGCAGGTGGACGGGTTGGTCAACAATGCCGGCATCACCCAGCGAAGCCGGCTGCTCGATGCCTCGGTGGCGGACCTGCAGAAGGTCTATGAGGTCAACGTGGCCGGAAGCCTGCTGGGGATCCAGGCACTCGCGCCGTTGATGGTCAGCGGGGCCTCGATTGTTAATGTCGGCTCTGTTGCCGGCCTGACCGCGCATTATCCCGTGGCATATACGGCCAGCAAGTGGGCGCTGCGGGGGCTGTCCCAAGTGGCTGCCATGGAGCTTGGACCGCGCGGGATAAGGGTCAACACGATCCACCCGGGCTTCATCGAAAACACCCATGACGGCGGGCGCCAAGCCGGAATTCCGGCACGCCACCCTGGCCGAAACTCCGCTGGGCCGCACCGGAAGTGCGGAGGAGGTGGCCGCCGTCGTACTCTTCCTCCTCAGTCCGGTGTCCTCTTTCGTGACCGGCGCGGAAATTCCGGTCGACGGCGGTCAGACATCCCACGGCGGCGCCAAGTCAGTCTCCGACGCCCTGCGCTAACCGCCCGATACATCCCAACTGAGTAGCGCTAAGTGTCGTTTTGGAGCTTCAAAACGACACTTAGCGCTACCTAGTTGGGGGAGCGACGGGGATCAGCCCGGGAGCACCGCGGACCAGCCGCCGTCGACCATCAAATTGGCGCCGGTGACGTACGAGGCCTCGTCGGAGGCGAGGAACAGGGCGCACTTTGCCACTTCTTCGGGCGCGCCGATGCGGCCCAGCGGGATGCTGCCGGCGATGGTCCGCATAGGGTGGTCCGGCGCAAGGAGGTTGCCCTCAGTTGCCGCGGTACGGATCATCCCGGGACTGACGGCGTTAACGCGCAGCCCATGGGGAGCCCCTTCGGCCGCGAGCTGTTTGGTCATCGCCACCACGGCCCCCTTCGTGGCGGTGTGGGCCAGCCGGCCGTTGGTCATAGAGCCGGTGACCCCCGCTGTGGAGCCCACCAGGACAATCGCACTGTTGGCAGCCTGGATCAGTTGGGGCCAGAAATACCTGACCGGCAGGAACACCACGTCCATCTCGTGTTCAATGTTCCATTTCCAGTCATCGAAGGTGAGCTCCCCCAACGGGGCGAAGCGGGTGACTGCGGCGTTGGCGTACAGGATGTGGACCTGGCCATGCTCCGCGGCCACATCCGCAGCCCAGGCCGCCACGGCTGCCTCGTCCGTGAGATCGACCCGGCTGCTGTTCATCCGGCCCCCGGCGTCGGTGACCGCCGCAACCGTGGCCGCGGCGCCGTCGTCGTCCATGTCGCAGCCCACCACGAAGGCCCCTTCCGAAGCGAAGGCGAGCGCCGCCGCCCTGCCCTGGCCGCTGGCCGTTCCGGTGATAACGGCCGTTTTGCCGGCCAGTCGCGGGCTGGAAGCGGGCATGGGAGATCCTTCCGAGAGCGTGTTTCCTCGACTTTCGCAGGGACGGGCCGGAAGGGGAACGGCGTCTTGGGTCTAGGTGGTATCCGCCGCGCGGATAGTTGCGGGGACGGGCTCAGCCGTCTTCCGCAGCAGTCCCGGCGGCCGGCGCCGCAGCGTCTGCGGCCAGGGCCTTGCGCCGGCGGGAAACCTGGATTGCGATGGCGGTGGGGATCGCGGCCAAAGCGGTGATCCGCATCCAGGGCCGGTCCAGGACATGGCCGGTGAGCGCATCCAGCGAGTAGAGGCCGGAGCCCCCGATCGTGAACGCGGCGGCTGCCAGGCCGAGCACGGCCGGGTATTCGAGGCCGCCCTCTTGGGCGAAGAAGCCGTTCGGGGCGTGGACGCTGGCTGCGACGCCCATGGTGGTTGCGGCAGCGGCGCCGGCGGCAGGGGTGGCGAGCCCCAGGGCCAAGGCCAGGCCGGCTCCTGCTTCACCTACGCCCGCAAGGACCGCGCTTGTTTTAGCGGGGCGGAACCCCATGGCGTGCATGCCCTGGCTGGTGCCTTCGACGCCGCCCCCGCCGAACCAGCCGAAGAGTTTTTGGGATCCGTGGGCGACGAGCACTCCTCCCAGAGCCACCCGAAACAGGGTCTGCGCGGCGGCCGCCGCCTCAGGGCTGGTGGTTACATTGGTCATAACAGTCCTCCTGGGGTTTTTTGAGTCGATGCACGGCTCGTTTCAGCACCGAGTCTACGACTGAGCAACCGCCCCGTCACCGGGAAGAATTAGGCAGGATACCCCCTCCGGCAGCCGGTACCAGCCGTGGGCCTACGGGGTATCCGCCGCATGGATAGCCACCGGATGGGCGTTGACGGGGAAGAGCTCGTGGAGCCGGGAGCAGGAGCGCTGGACCACTGACCGCAGCCACACGCTTGCCGGGTCTTCCGCCTGGGACGGGTGCCAGTACATGGCCTCCACCAGGGATGCCTCGATCCCGCCGGAGAACTCCAGCACCACGATGTCCGCGCCGCGCTGTGCCCTGCCGGCCAGCATCCGCGGGACGAGTGCCACAAGGTCGGTACCTTCGACCAGGAGCGGCAGGGACAGGAAGCCGGCCACCACGGCCGCCACCCGGCGCTGGATGCCCCGGGACTCGAACAGCTTGTCCGCCGGGGTGCTGATGCCCTCGCCGAAATAGCCGACGGCGTGGGGCACGGCGGTCAGGTCTTCGAGGGTCAGGCGGGGCTGCTGGAGCAGGGGGTTCCCGGCGTCGGCCACGGCCACGAAGCTGTCGCGGAAGAGCTGCTTGCTGGCTCCCTGCATCTGATATCCCGTGGGGCCCACCAGCAGGTCGATCTTGGAGTAATCCGCCATCTGGCCCTGGATCCCGGAGCCGGCGGTGGGCACGAAGTCCACGGACACACCCGGTGCTTCTTCCCGCAGGATTCCGCGCAGCGGGCCCACGATCAGCGCCGCAACGTAGTCCGACGCGGCGATGATGAACTCCCGCTCGCTGGTGGCCGGGTCGAATCCGGACCTAATGCGCGTGGCCCGCTGGATGTGCAGCATCGCTTCATCTACCAGCGGGACCAGGGACTGCGCAAAGGGCGTGAGGTCATAGGTGCGGCCGTTCCGGACCAGGAGTTCGTCGTCGAAATGGCGCCGGAGCCGCGCCATCGCCGCGCTGGTGGCCGGCTGGCTGAGCTGGAGATGCTCCGCCGCCCGGGAGATGTTCCGCAGTTCCAGCAGGACCTGCAGGTGGGGCAGCAGGTTCAGGTCCAGGTTCTTCATACCCACAGGTTATCCATGCCCCCGGTCCTGCCCTGCCACCGGCCACCTTCTACAACCCGCCCAGGTCAGGCGCCCTTTGACCCCAGCTCCCCGGCAGCCTTCCGGGCCCCGCGCACCGCGAGGGCAACACTCATCAGCGTGGGGTTCATCGCCGTCGCCGTCGGAATCAGTGCGTTACCGCCCACTACCAGGTTCTCGTAGCCCCACACGCGGGACCACGGATCGGCTACGGAGGTGCCGTCGTCGGCAGCGCCAAGGCGCATGGTGCCCTGGTAGTGCAGGCTGGAGCCGTTCGGCATGAGCCGGGGCTCGGCGACGAAGACACCCAGGGCCTTGCCGGCACGGCGCAGCCGTTCCGTAGCCTGGGCTATCTCCGTTTCCTCCCGCTCGGTGAGCGCGTAGTCGATGGTCATGTTCGGGAAGCCGCGGTAGTCCGCCTCGTTGTCGTCAAAGGTGACGGCGTCCTCGTAGCGCGGGTGTTTGCGCATCCCGTAGCCCATGTTGACGTAGCCCCAGCGGTTTTCGGAGTAGGGAGTGCCCGGCTCCATGGGGAACGGCGTGGTCTCGGTGTACATCACCTGGACGGAGAAGGGGTGCTCCGGCTCCGAGAACGGAATGCGGTTCACCGCCGCCACAGGGTCCGCGGGGTTCAGTGCGCGCCGCGCCAGCTCGGCTTTGAGGTCCTCTTCACTGGCGTACCGCTGCATCTTTTCGGCGTCGAGTGCCACTGTGGAGATCACCACGGGATGTTCGGTCAGGTAGTGGCCAAGCGCGGCCGGCCGGATGCCCGAGGCCCAAAGGAGTTGCGGGGAGCGGAAGGCATCGGCGGCCACCACAACGATGTCAGCTGCCACAAAGGAGGTCTCTCCTGTGCGCAGGTCCTGCACCGTGACCCCGCTGACGCGGTTTCCGTCGAGCTCCACCCGGCGGACCAGGGTGAGGTCACGCAGTTCGAACTGCTGCGAGAGCGGGCTGTCCTTGTCGGTCAGGGGGCCGAGGACGACGTCGGCACCAGCCCAGCGCACGGACCCGTCCGGCTGCGGGTCCCCGGCCACCGGAAGGGTGCCCACCCCGTAGCCATCCGGCAGTTCCGCGCCGAACTCTTCGTCGAGGAGGGTGCGAATGGCTTCCCCCACTTTCGAGTCGGCGAACGCGGCACTGTGGACGTGCAGCAACCGCTTGGCGTCCTCAATCAGCGCATCCCATTCATCATCCGCGATGAAGGGGATCTTCTCGCTGAAGGCGGGCGACGGCGTCGCGCAGGTCCAGTGCGCACCCTGGCCTCCCACGTTGGTGGCCGCAGCCGCGGCCGGGAAGGAGGAGGCGTGGGCGGAGCCTGCGCCGCCGAAGTCCAGGAGGTGGGTGCCTTGGCGGGCGGTGAACATGCCCTCGGTGACGGTGGCTGCCGGGATGCCGAGTGACTCTCGGAAGGCGCCGGCCTGCGGACCCTGGGACATTTCCCGGGCGCGCGCCTTCTCCGCGGGATCGAGGATGTTCCGGACGCTCTCGCCGGGAACATCGGTTAGCTGCGGTCCGGCTTCGAACATCACCACCCGCGCATTCGGGACCTGCTCCAGGAGCACCCGCGCGTACGTGGAACCAATGGGTCCGCTGCCGACGATGGCGATAGTGGGGTTGGACATGATGTCTCCTTTGAGATCAGGCCGAGAGGGATTCGGAAGTGGTGTTGGGAGCGGGAACATGTTCGTCGGAGAGGCGGCCGTGCGGAAGCAGGACCGCTGCGACAATTCCCACGGCGTAGGTGGCCGCCAGGGCGACGAAGATGGGCGTGAACACTGAGCTGTAGATCTGCGCGATGCTGGCCTGGATGTCCGGCGCCGCCCCGTGGACCAATTGCGGCGTCAGCGTGGAAGCGTCAAGGCCTGCCGGCAGAAGAGCCGCGACCCCGAAGCCGATCACTCCCCCGATGACCGCCGTCGCCACCGTTGACCCCACCTGCCGCACCAGGTTGATGGTGGCAGTGATGGTGCCGGTCTGGCTGGCCGGCACAGCTCCCTGGACCACGGCGACAATCAGGCTCATAAATGCCCCGGTGCCCATTCCCACCACAGCCATCACGATCATGGGAACCCACAGCGGAAGACCGGCCGGCAGCACCGCCATCACCAGAAGCCCGGCGGCCCCCATCATGGTTCCCGCGATCGGGAAAATCCGGTACTGCCCTGTCCGGCTGGCCAGCCAGCCGGTGAGCAGGTTGCTGATCAGCATGCCGAACACGGTGGCGATCGGCACCAGCCCGGACACCGTGGCGCTGGTCTGGTACGCCATCTGGAAGTAGGTGGGCAGGTAGGCGGTGATGGAGAAGAGTCCGACGCCGATAATCGCCGAAAGTGCCGTGCCCGCCGCAATGGTCCTGTTGGTAAAGAAGCGGAGCGGAACGATCGGCTCGGCGGCACGCCGCTCGATAAAAAAGAAGGCAACGAAACCGGCGATGCTCACCGTGAGCGCGGCTGCGGTGGCAAGACCTGCGCTGCGTTCGGCGGCCCATGTGACGGCAAGTACCAGCGCCACCAGGGCTGTGGTGAAGACAGCGGCCCCGGCAACGTCGAAGCGGCGGGGCATCGGGCCCGGCTCCAGGTGCGGAACGGCGACAAGCGCGAGGCCCAGGGCCGCTGCACCCACCGGGATGTTGATCCAAAAGACCCACTGCCAGCCCCAGTAATCGGTGATGGCGCCGCCGAGGACCGGGCCCACCAGGATGGCGATGGGGAAAGCTGCTCCAATGATGGCCATGTAGCTGGGCCGTTCACGCTGGGTGGTGACGCGGGAAATAATCGTCTGGGACATCAGCTGCAGCCCCGCGGAGCTCATCCCCTGCAGGACCCGGGCGGTAATAAGCCAGGACATGTCCGTAGCGAAGCCGCAGGCCAAGGAGGCGGCGAGGAACATCACGAGAGAGCTGAGGAAGATGCGGCGCGCGCCCAGCACATCGCCCAGTTTGCCGAGCACCGGCAGCAGCACGGTACTGGCGAGCGTGTAACCCACCACAACCCAGCTCATCAGCTGCAGTGCGCCCAGTTCACCGGCAATGGTGGCCAGGGAAGTGGACACCACGGTGTGGTCCAGGGCCCCGAGGAAGGAGACCGAGAGCAGGGAGATAACAAGGAAACGGAGTCTCAAAGGAGAAAGTGGCATAGTGATCTACCCGAACGATCGGGCCGTCGACGCGACGTGTTGTGCCCCCGACGCACCATCACGACGGAGAACGGGTCCGCAGGGAACCCCGGCGCCGGTACCCATATTACCTTACTTTGGTCTAAAAACAACATAAGAATGCTCCGATTAGACATGGGAATAACCGCCTGCCTGCGCGCCGAGCAGAGACCGGGCCAGGGCCATGTCCTGCAGCAGCTCCTCCAGGTCAGCTGTCGGTCCATCCGACAAGCAGGCGTCGATAGCCCGGCGGAGTGCCAGCCTCGCTGATGATTCAAAGCGTTCGGGAGCGCGTAACGCCCCCTCGTCCCTGAAGGTCTCCACCCGCGCCAACCGGGCCGGCTGGTCCAGGGTGACTTCAGTCCGCACCTCGCCAAGGGCCAGCACCTGGAGCAGTCCTCCCGGGTGAACGCCCCCCACGGGAGTTGCCATCACAGTGGCCGGGACCGAACCGTCGCCGGAGTCCCTCGACTCCAGGAGCGCGATCCTGCCCTGTACGGTGGCAATGGATGCGTGCAGTGCGAGTGGCTCTCCTGCCAGGGACCTCGCCCAGCCAAAGCCATCGAGAATGACGCCGTCCAGGGCTGCTGCGGGGGCAGCACATTCGACAGTGATCAGGCGTGGCGGGCTGCCGCGCCGTGCCCGCTGAGCGTCAGCAACAACATCCGGACGCAGGCGGGGACGATCGACAATCACCGGAATGTCCCCGGGCCACGGAACCGCTTCAACAGCTTCCCGCCGAAGCACTGCAGGATCGGCAAGCACCACTGCCGCGGCTCCGGCGGCCATGGCATCCTGGATGGCGATCCGCCAATCGCCGGATCCGGCTACCACAACCACAGCACCCCGCCTGTCGTCCGTGATTGCCGTGCTCAGGGGAAGCTCGGCAACAGCGGCTGAATAAGCCGGCAGTTCCGTGAAGACAGGAACCGTGCGATCCCGACTCATTGCGGCACCCCTGCAAGGACTTTCGCTGCGACAGCATCGGCCAGGTCGGTTGCGTAATGGGCGTCAGCAAGCAGTTCGTCATACTCGACAGGGGCCTCCCCCTCAAGGAGCGAAGCAAGCAGGCGCCACTCGGACACGTAGCCGCCTTCTTCATCGCGCGGGTACTCGGTCCACTGTCCGTCGACGCTTCGCACCCGGGTGGCAGCGCTTCCGGCATGGACAAAGGCAGGCGGGAAGTTCACCTCGATGCGGTCATGGGAGGTGGCGATACTCATCCGCCACAGGGCATCCGGCCCCTCCGGGAGCATGGTGAGTGCCAGCTGGATAAGGACTCCGCCGGCCCGATACCCCACCAGGTAGCCGATTGGCGAAACGATCCGTGCATAAACAACTTCATCGATCCCCGGCGCGATGTCCCTCACAGCGGGAAGATCATGAATCGCAAGACCGGTCAGCAACTGCCTCAGGACGCCCGCTGCCACAGCAGGATCCTTGAGGTCAGGACGTCCCCGCCGGGCAGCCTGGAAGGGACCGCCCTCGGCCACCAGCCGGTGGTATCGGTCATTCGGCGGAAGCGCCAGGGTCACGGAAACGGCCTGCACCTTGCCCTCGAGGGCAACAAGATGGTGCTTTGCCCGCCCCCAGGCGGCATCAAACAGGTGGTTCGTGCCCACTAGAAGAACGGCTCCGGCCGCCCGGCAGGCCGAGACGACGTCCTCCGCTTCCTGCCTGCTGGCAGCCAGCGGCTTCTCACAGAAGATGGCACGCTTGCCCGCGGTGAGCGCCGCCAGGATCTGCCCCCCGTGCTCAGCGGGCGGGCTGCAGATGGCCACCACCTCCACGGCCGGGTCCGCGAGCAAACCCGCTTCCCCCTCCGACCAGCGGGCACCGCACCTTTCGGCCAGGCCCCGCGCCCGCCCGCTTCCCGCATCAGCAATGTGAACCACGTTGAACAGGTCCGGAACCCGCCCCAGCACTGGCACGTGAAGGGCCGCCACCCCGGGCCCGGCCCCAATAATTCCTACACCCAAAGGCATCGTCGCCGCCCTTTCTTATGTCCTTATTATTCATAAGTCAGGAAGGTTTTAGCTATAGTCGCCCAAAACCGCGCCTTAGTTGGTTCCCGTATGTGAGAATTGTTGCCATGACGACAGACTCGACCCTCCGCTTTGGAGCACAGACGGATGAAGTGACGAGCCTGCTGCGGATCGTCAACCTGGTGCGAACCGGCGAGGCAACCACCCGCCCCGAAATCGGCAAGGTCACCGGACTGGGCAGGGGTGTCGTCAGCCAGCGCGTGGACCAGGCGATCTCGATCGGTTTCCTCGGCGAGGGAGAATTCGGGGCATCCTCCGGCGGCCGCGCGCCACGGACGCTCCGTTTCCGCGCTGAACAGGGGCGTATCATCATCTGCGCCCTTGGAGCGGCCCATATCCGTGTGGGCATAGCCGCGCTCGACGGCGACATCGTGGATCATGCGCACCGCACCTGGGACATTGGCCAGGGGCCCGGGAAGACTATCGACGCCGTGATGGCCCTCGTCGACGACGTGCTCAAGAAACATCCCAAAGTGCCCGCGTGGGGCGTCGTGGTGGGGCTTCCCGGCCCGGTCGACTTCACCACGGGACAACCGGTGGCGCCGCCAATCATGCCAGGGTGGAACGGCTTCGATGTGCGGACGCCGTTTGAGGAGCGCTTCAACGCGCCGGTGTGGGTGGACAACGATTCCAACCTGCTGGCCCTTGGCGAACGCGCCCGCCGGCGCGACTCGCTCGCGGACCTCATCTACTGCAAAATCGGCTCGGGCATCGGAGCCGGCCTGCTGTCGAAGGGCAGGATCCACCGCGGAGCCAACGGCGCGGCTGGCGACATCGGCCACGTCCGCGTCTCCGACTCCGACGTCCAATGCCGTTGCGGCAAGACTGGCTGCCTGGAAGCGGTTGCCGGCGGCTGGGCGCTGGTCCGGGACGCAGAAGAGGCCATCAAGGACGGCGCCAACACCTCCCTTGCCGCGGCGGCCAGGAAGGGTCACCTATCGCTTGAGGAGATCACCCTCGCAGCCCAGGCCGGCGACTCCCTGGCCATCTCCCTGGTGCAAAAGTCGGCCCGCGTAGCAGGTGAAACCATTTCAGCCCTCGTGAACATGTTCAACCCCGGAGTGATTGTCATCGGCGGGGCCATGGGTTCGGCCGGTGAAGTTTTCCTGGCGGAGGTGCGGCAGCGGGTCTACGAATTATCGCTTCCCCTTGCCACCCGCGACCTCACCATCACCCTCTCGGTGAATGATGAGCGGGAGCCGCTGCGTGGTGGAGCCGAACTGGCCCGCGAGCAGCTTTTTGATGCCACTTTCCCCCGCTGGTTCGCGGATGGCCGGCCGACGCCGGAACGCGTCGCAGTTCCCGCCTAAGATTCCACAGCTCCGGGCGCGCCCGGTCAGGCGACGTCGCGGGAGACACTGGGTACCGGCTTTCCGTCCAGTTCCAGCCGGGCCTCCAGATGGAACGGCAGGACCAGGGGCGAGCCGGGCCGCGCCTGCAGGTACGGCACCATCAGCTGGAAGTCGACGGCGACGGCGTGCTTGCCGCGGGACAGCGCCCATCGGCCCGCCAGGACAAGCCTGTCCTGCACGAACCACCAGCCGGACTCCGCCTCCAGCGCATCAAGCCGCACATGCCGTGGTCCCAGCACCACCGCCAGCTCCCGCGGCGCCACCGGAACGCCGTCCACCTCCACTCCCAGGCCGGCAATGCTGGAGAGTGGCATGGAGCGGATCCACGGCAGGCCCAGCCGGAGCTCAAAGCCTCCCGGAGTGGCAGTCAGCGCATCTTCGCGCAAAGCGGTTTCCAACATGGCTTCCATCCTTTATCCTGAAACTGACATAAGTTTGTCATTAACAAGCATAAAGGGGAAGACGCCTATGGCTCCCGAAATTCCTGGCAGCTGGACCCTCTGCGCCAGCTCCTTCAACTGGACCCCGGACATCATCACCGCACGCCAGTCAGCCCATGACATCGTCACCGGTATCGCGGACTCGACGGTGAAGACCGTTGAACTCGAACCTGGGCTGGTGTGGCGGTCTTTTCCCGCTCCCCACGACGCCGAAGTCGATGAGCTGCGGGATGCCCTGGCAGCGAAGGGCGGATCTGTCAGTATCGTGGGTGCCAGCCTGGACGACTTCACGCCGACGGAACGCCGCCCCCTGCAGCAGCGCCTGGATTTCCTGGTACCCCAGATCCATGCCGCGCACCGGGTAGGAGCGCATGGGATCCGGCTCCCGATCGGCCAGGCCGGCACCGAATTGCTCACGCTGGTCCAGCCGCTGCTGCATGAGCTCGACCTGGTGCTGTTTGAGGAAATCCAGGGGCAGCAGGCCCCCGGCAGCCCCGCCGTCGAACCTGCCCTCGAAGCGATAGACGCGCTCGGAGATGACCAGGTGCGGGTGCTCGTGGACATCAGCATGCTGATGCCCGCCCTTCCCGTCACCTACCTGGAGAAACTTCGCCAGGGCGGCATGCCCCAGGACTTCATGAGGCGGCTCGAAAATGACTGGCGCGATCCCGCCACCATCGACGCCGTCACCGCCCTGCTCCGCTCAGGAAACGTGCCCCCGCCGATCCGCACCCTCTATATGAACCTGCTCATCCGCTTTGGCCGCAGCGATGCGGCGGACCTGCAGGGCATCCTCCCCATGGTGGGGGCCTTCCACCTGAAGTTCTGGGACCTGGACGACGACGGCGGGCGGGTCACGGAGCCGCTGCGTGACCTGGGCGGCCTCCTGGGCCGGAACGGCTTCAGCGGCACGCTCACCAGCGAGTGGGGCGGCCACGAGTGGCTCCAGGACGACCCCACGGAGATGACGCGAAGGCACCTGGCCATGGCGGAGGCAGCGTTGATTGAGCCCGCCGAAACCCCTGTTGGTGGTTGAGCCTGTCCCACCCCCGCGATTTCGATAAGCCTTCCAAGCCGAGGGTGACAGGGGTGCTTGCGGAGCCGTAGCTTTGGAATCCTTGCGGGCCCTGCACCCGAAGGCGCCATCAGGTTTTGCAGCTTCCCTTGCAAGCCTCCATCAGCTCCTGCGGCTTTTGGCGCATCACTCCATCAGTTCCTGTTGAAGTCCGACGGCCGTGCTGCAGCGGCAGCGTGACGGCAAGGCCTGAGATCTTGAAGGTGATGGAGGGTTGCCTGATTTGCTGCAGGAGGTGATGGAGCGTCCCCGGTGTGGATCCGCACGCAATGGCCGGAACGCTCATTACCCGGGATTTACACCTGTTTTGTCCTGGCAACCCCTGATTTCGACAGGCTCAATCACCGGCTGAAGAAACACAAGAAGGCCGGCCCCGCGGGGCCGGCCTTCTTGTGTGGAATTACTTGGTGCTGAAAGCGGCGTCGAAAGCCGCCGCGGAAGGCTCGTAGCTGGAGAGCCGGCGCACGAACGCCAGTGCCTCGGGGGCGCCGTCCAGCCTGTCCATACCGGCGTCCTCCCACTCCACGGACAGGGGGCCGCGGTAGTTGATGGAATTCAGCATCCGGAACGCATCTTCCCAGGGGACATCGCCGTGGCCGGTGGAGATGAAGTCCCAGCCGCGCCGCGGGTCAGCCCAGGGCAGGTGGGATGAGAGCCGGCCGTTGCGCCCGTTGGCCAGCCGCTTCTTCGTGTCCTTGCAGTGCACGTGGTAGATGCGGTCCTGGAAGTCCCACAGGAACCCCACGGGGTCGATGTCCTGCCACACCATGTGGCTCGGATCCCAATTCAACCCAAAGGCTTCGCGGTGTCCAATCGCCTCCAGCGCGCGCTGGGTGGTCCAGTAGTCGTAGGCGATCTCGGAGGGATGCACCTCGTGGGCAAACCGGACGCCCACCTCGTCAAAGACGTCGAGAATGGGGTTCCACCGGTCGGCGAAGTCCTGGTAGCCGGCGTCCACCATCTTCTCGGAGGCGGGCGGGAACATTGCCACGTACTTCCAGATGGACGAGCCCGTAAACCCCGTCACCGTCTTCACGCCGAGCTTGGCAGCGAGCCGGGCGGTGTTCTTCATTTCCTCGGCGGCGCGGCGGCGCACCCCCTCGGGATCGCCGTCGCCCCACACCACGTCGGGCAGGATGCCGCGGTGCCGTTCGTCGATGGGGTCATCGCACACGGCCTGGCCCTTAAGGTGGTTGGAAATGGTCCACACCTTAAGGCCGTGCCGTTCCAGGATGTCGAGCTTTCCCTGGACATAGGCGTCGTCGTCCCAGCGCCAGGGGTCCAGGTGGTCACCCCAGCACGCGATTTCCAGCCCGTCGTAGCCCCACTCGCCGGCGAGGCGGGCCACCTCCTCAAACGGCAGGTCGGCCCACTGGCCAGTGAACAAGGTAATCGGTCGTGCCATGTACTTCCCCTCCTACGAAACCTGGGCCGGGACGTCAGCGGCAACGCGCGTCCAGGCCGAATCATTCTCGGAACTGCGCTCGACGGCGTCGAGCACCCGCTGTACCCGCAGCCCGTCAGCGAACGTGGGATGCGGGTCGGTGCCGCCCACGATACCTTCCACGAGGTCCTTGACCTGGTGGGAGAACCCGTGCTCGTAGCCGAGCATGTGCCCTGCCGGCCACCACGCCGAAACATAGGGATGCTCCGCTTCCGTGACCAGGATTTCCCGGAAGCCCTGGCGGTCCGCGGGTGCCGTCCGGTCGTAGAACTGCACGCTGTTCAGGTCCTCGAGGTCGAAGGCCAGTGCGCCCTTGTCCCCCGAGACTTCGATCTGCAGCGCGTTCTTCCGGCCGGTGGCAAAGCGTGAGGCCTCGAATGATCCCAGCGCACCGGATTCGAACCGGCCGGTGAAGATGGCGATGTCGTCCACCGTCACCTGGCCGTAGCCGGTACCGGCGGTCCCGGATAGGCCGGAACCTGAATCCAGCAGCGGCCGCTCTTTCACGATCGTGTCGATGGTGCCTGAGACCTTTTCGAGGTTGAGCCCGGTTACGAACTGGGCAAGGTCGATGGCGTGGGCGCCGATGTCACCCAGCGCCCCGGAGCCGGCATGTTCCTTCTGCAGGCGCCAGGCCAGCGGCATCTCCGGATCCACCAGCCAGTCCTGCCGGTATGAGGCACGCACCTGGTTGATGGTCCCTACGGCGCCCTCGGCGATCAGGTTCCGCAGGAACGTGACCGCGGGAACCCGGCGGTAGGTGAACCCCACCATCGCACGGACTCCCCGGGCTGCGGCCCGCCCTGCAGCCTCAGCCATCGCTTCTGCCTCGGCCACCGTATTGGCCAGCGGCTTCTCGCACAGGACGTGCTTCCCCGCTTCAAGGGCTGCGATCGCGATCTCGGCGTGGGAGTCGCCAGGGGTCACGATGTCGACGACGTCGATATCGTCCCGGGCGATCACTTCGCGCCAGTCGGTGGCAGACTCAGCCCAGCCCCACTTTAGGGCCGCGTCCGCCACCGCTTGGGAGTTGCGGCCCACCACGACGGCCATTTCCGGTTTGGCCGGCAGGTCAAACACTCGCGGCGCGGTCCGCCAGCCCTGGGAGTGGGCAGCGCCCATGAACCCATAACCGATCATCGCCACCCGCAGGGTTGTCATGCCAGCACTACCTTGCGCTCAACCGCCACCCGGTTTCCGACGTAGCGCATGGGAGCGATCTGCATGTAGAGCAGGCGGAGGGTAAGGATGACTTCGACGTCGATCTCCTCGCCCGCGTCGGGGATGCGGTCCAGCGGGATGATGACATCCGGCTTATCTGCCACAAACCACAGGGTTTCCCATTGCTCCGGCAGCTCCGCGATGGAGTATGACTTGCCCTGCAGTTCGAAGCGGAGGGACTCCTTGGGGATCGCCACGCCATTGACTGTGGCCGCAACATCGTCCACGGCGGACAGCCAGAGGCTGCGGTACCAGGGCAGTTGCACGGACACCGAAATGCCCTCGGGGTGCCTGCGGACGTCGGCGTCCTGGAACAGGGAGTTGTGAGTTGCCATGGCTTTTCCTTACTTGAACGTGTCGACGAAGGTGTCGTGGGGTGCAGGCGGGAGGGGATCCAGCGTCTGCCGGGTGGACGGGCTGTACGGGTGGGATTCCTGGGGCACCGGTTCGTCCGCCGGCGGCATAAACACCGGCTTGCCGTCGTCGCCGAAGTACATCAGGTCCAGGGCGAAGGCATGCTGGTTCTTCTCGGCGAAGCTGATCCAGTTCTCCTCGAACGGGGCCCTCAGGAGCTCGTAGCAGCGGAACTTCCAGATCTTCCATTCCCCGTCCTGGCGCAGGAAGTCCACAGCGTACTTGCACCAGACCCAGTGGGCCCAGACCCTCTTGCCCTGCACCTCACCGGGCGAGTACATGTAGTCCGGGCTGTCCTTGGCCACTTCCGGGTCGGTCAGGCCGGACTCGTTGCCGGTCATGATCCAGACGCCCTTGGCCGTGTTGCCGTCGGCCGCCACTTCGATGACCGGCGTGGTGGTGTAATGCAGGATGAGCTTGCCCTCGGGCCGCGGGCGGCCCTGGTGGTAGCGGATGACGCTGTCGTAATCCGTGTACTGGCCCGCGTTGGTGTACCTCGCCCGGATGCCGGGAGTACCCGGCTTCACCCACAACGGGATGATCTGTTCATCCTCAAAGGCATTGTGCAGGTACATATAGCGGTTGAACAGGTTCTCAATGTCACCCCGGTCGTTGGCCCGGCGGGCCAGTTTCAGGACTTCAGCGAGTTCGCCGCGCAGGCGCTCCACCTCGGTTGCGAGGTCGGTATCGATGACAGACATTGCACCTCCCCTAAGCCGGAACAACAGCTTCTTCGATGGCACGGCGCATGAGCGAGTGCTGCTTCTTGACCAGATCGATGGGGTCGGATTCGCCCAGGTCGGCGAAGGCGTGGCCTTCCCACTCGCTGGAGAGGAAGCCAGTGTAGCCGCCCTTGACGAACTGCCGGACGATCCGCGGGATGTCCATGGCCGGCTCGTTGCCGTTTTCGTCGATGTCGTAGAACTTGGCGTGCACGTGGAAGATCTGGGGCATGATGTCCAGCCATTCCTCCGGCCGGGACCAGCCCGTGCATGTTGAACGCCAGCCGGGTGAACGGACCCAGCCGGGCGGGATCGAAGTTGTTTTCGCGGAGGTAGTCCTCGAACTCCTGGTTCCGCTCCTGCATGGGCAGGGGCTTGCGCCAGATGTCCTGCATGACAGCGAAGTGCTCCTCGGGCAGGCCCATCTGCCGGAGCGTGCGGAACAGCGTCGGGGACAGGCTGTGCATGGTGGAGCTGAAGTCCGCAGTGAAGCCCAGCCGGTCGCTGCCGAGCTCCTCGTACATCTCGCGGATCTGCAGGATCTTGGGATCGTTCGGGCCCTGGGGCGCGTGGATCTCGTAGCCGAGCTTCTGGTCGTACTTCTCGGCCAGCGGAAGCAGCCGGCGGAGCAGTTCCTTGCCTGCGGATCGGATGACGATCTTGTTGAAGCCAAGCGTGTTGGCGGTCTGGAGCTGCCTGGCGAAGAAGTCGAACTCCTCGTCGGGCGTCATGTCCCGGTCTTTACGGCGGCCCATGTCCAGGTTCGTGCCAACGGCACTCGGGGTCAGGCCGTAGCGGTCCATGCTGTCGCGCCAAAGTTTGACGAAGTCGTCGTCCACGTCGGGGTAGGTGCGCAGCATCTGGGCGATGTTGAACTCGACGCCCGGACCGAGGCCTTCATCGGCGACGGCTTTGATCAGTGTCTCCGGGGTGTAGAGCCCGGCGGCGAATTCGGAGGTCAGTGAATAGAGGGTAATGCCGAGCTCGATGCCCGAGCCTGCGATGCCTTCTGACATGTCTTTGATTCCTTTTGATTCAGCCGCGGACGGGCTGGGCGAGGTGGTTGCTGAGGATACGGCGGGCTTCGGAAGCGTCGGTGATCATGGCGGAACCGGCGTTGGCCGCTGCTGAGCGCTGAACTGCCTGCTCGCCGCGGATGATCTCGAACGGGTCCTGCCAGTTGTTCCAGTGCCAGCCTTCATATTCACTGGAGATGGCACCGGAGTAGCCGTTTTCCACGAGTTGCCGGACCAGGCCGCGCACCGGCACTGAGGGCTCTTCGCCGTTTTCGTCAATGCCGAAGAACTTGCCGTGCACGTGGCGGACCCAGGGCATGATTTCCAGCCAGGTGTCCAGCGGTGCAGGACCGAACAGTCCCGTTCCGTTGATGGCGAAGTCGATGCCAAGGTCCGGCCGTCCGTTCCGGGCGGCGAGGCCGATGAAGGCACCGAAGCGTTCGCCGTGGACCTTCTGGGTGTTGGGCGGGCCTTCGGCGTAGAAGCCGTTCCACAGTTCCACCACCTGCCGGAGCAGGTCCTCCGATGCACCACGGCGGCGGTAGGCCTCCAGCAGGGAGGGCGCAAAACCTGTGACGGTGGCACCCCAGTCGGCGGTGAAGCCGAGCAGCGGGGAATCGAGCTTTTCGTAGCGGTCGCGCAGTGCGAGGACGCGTTCGTGGGCGCCGTGCTGGTCGGCGTGGACTTCGAGCGCCAGGGTGACGCCATACTTCTCGGCGACGGGCAGGAGGCTTTCCATGGCGTCGGGCGTCAGCGAGATCTGCACGCGGGCGATGGGGAACCCGAGCCTGGCTGCTACCTCGATCTGCTTGCGCATGTATTCGACCAGCTCGTCGTGGTTCATCAGCCGGTCGCGTCGGATGCCGGTGTCAACGTTGACGGCCAGGGAGGTGGGAACCAGGTCCACCTCGGCCACCAGGTCGCGGAACTGCCCCACGAAAGCGTCATCGATGCGGTCCGGGAAGCCGCGGAGGCTCGAGAATCCGATAAGCTCCAGGCCCGGGCCGAAGCCCTCGGCCGCAACCTTGCGGAGGAGGCCGTCGAGGTCGTACTGCCGCGCATGGGAGGCGCGGGTGAAGCTGTAAAGTGTGACGCCCTGGATCGGCGTGCCAAGGCTGGTCATCGCTGTGCCACCTTCATGGTCTTGGTGTCGTGCTCTTCGATGTGCAGCACGCCGTGGTCGGTGATGATGTAGGGAATGTAGAGCTTCAGGTCCACCCGGACCTCGTGCTCCGTCTGGCCATCCCGGACGGGAAGATCGCCGGAAAGGACGGCCGAGTCGAGTGGAAACCACCACTCGCCGGTCTCATCCACGAGCTCTTCAAAGCTGAACGTGCGGTTGTTCATGGTCCACCGAAGCGTGTCCTGCGGAGCGGCAACGCCGTCAACCGTGAGTGCTGCGCCGGCGATGCACGAGCCCGGAAGGGCGCGGTACCAGGGGATCCGTACTTCGACGGCGGTACGGCCGTCCTGGGTGGTAAGTGTCCCCTGCTCGATTATGCGGTCGGCGATCATCGAGACCTCCTTGTCTGCGGCATGCCTTGCCTGTGATTGAAAATGCCTGGATGGGAATGAAGTGACCGTCCAGCGGCACTTATTCTTTATTTAGTCAGTTTATTGTCTGAATCAGACATAAGTAAAGAGCTGTCGATTTCTTGAGCGATGTTCCGTGCTCCACGTATGGCGAGCGCTACCGACGTCAGCGTGGGGTTGCATGCTGTGGCGGTGGGGATAACGCCATTGCCGGCCACGTAAAGGCCGGGGACCTGCCACACCTGGCTGTCCGGCGAACAGACGCTCTCGCCGTCGTCCGTCTCGCCCATACGCGTGGTGCCCTGGTAGTGCAGCGACGCTCCGGGGGGCAAAACGAAGGGCTGTTCGTCAAGAGGTTCGCCCACAGCCTTGCCCAGCCGGATAATCTGCTGCCTGGCGCGGTCCAGGACTTCATGGTCCCGCTCGGTGAGGCGGTAGTGGATGCGCATGGCGGGCATCCCGTAGGAGTCACGGGTATCGTCGTCGAACGCCACCCGGTCCTCGCGCTGCAGGTCCTTTGCGCAGAACAGGCCCAGCCCCACTATTGAGCCGGGGACAACGGGATCATCGGCAGCCAAGGGGACCGGGGACGCATCCAGCTGCATGATCTGGCCATGGAACGGCGCCTCGTCAGTGTAGGGAACCCAGGCAACTCCACTCTGCTCACTGAGTGCTCCGCTGGCTGCTGCCGGGCCCTGTGGAGCCGCGACGTCGCGCAACCTGCTCGCGAACACCACCTGCGCCTGGTCGTTGAGGTAGCGGCCCAGTGCGTCGGGCCGGATCCCGGATGCCCACAGCAGCTGCGGCGTGCGCAGGGCATCCCCGCCCACCACCACGTACCGGGCGGCCACCCGGTGGGTTTCGCCGCTGCGGCGGTCCTGGACCTCGATCCCGGAAGCAATCCCGTCCTCCACCAGGACACGCGTCACCAGCGATTCATCAAAGAGTTCAAACTGCGGGTTTTCCCGGGTTACGTTATCCATCACGACGTCGGAGCCTGACCAAACAAGGGCGCCATCCTGCCGCCGGTGGACAGCAAGCGGCATGGGCTGGACGCGGCAGGCAGGCTTTCGGCCCTGATCCACCACTGTGGAGAGTCGTTCGCGGACGAGGTCCGAGAAAGGGGCGCCATCGAACGCATGGGTGGTGACGCCCAGGAGGCGGTCAGCCTCGTCCAGGAGCTCTTCAAGGTCGGGCAGGAACGGGATGCGCTCCTTGCCGCCCGGGCGGGGGCAGGCGGCGGTCCAGTGGGCAGCCATGCCGCCCACGTTGCTGGACATGGCCGCGACTGGCATGCCGTCCTCGCCCGGGAAGGCGTACCCGTCCTGCAGCAGGTAGGTTCCCGGCCGGGCACGGCGCTCACCGCTCTTGACGGCACCGGGTGAGTTCACCGTGGCGGCACCTGCACCGGGGCCTTCCGAGGCCCGCTGGGCCAGGCTGCGGCGATCAGGATCCTCGATATTCTTGACGTGCGCCCCGGCCGGATTGCTGACGGTGGGGCCCACTTCGAACATGGCAATATTGGCGCCGGGGGCTTCTTCGCTGAGGATCCGTGCGTAGGCCGATGCCGTTGGGCCGCTGCCGACGATGGCGACGTCGACCGCAGCGGGATACCGGCTGCTGCTCATCGTCCCGCCACCAGTTCCTGGATGCGGCGCACCGACTTTGCCGAGTCAATGGTGGGGTAATACTCGAGCCCGATGGGGCCTGTGTAGCCGCTGTTCCGCAGGTCCGCGAACCGGGCGGGCCAGTCGATGGAGCCGGAGCCGGGTTCGCCGCGGCCCGGTGCATCGGCCACCTGCACGTACTTGACGAGGTCCCCTGCGTTGGCGAGCTCGGCGGCCACATCCTCGCCTTCAACGGTGGAGTGGTAGAGGTCGTAGAGGATGCCGAAGTTGGGCGAGTTGACGCCCTTGGCAACGTAGACAGCTTCCGAAGTGCGGTCCAGGAGCGCCCCGGGGTGATCTACCCTGATGTTTACCGGTTCGAGGACCAGGGTGATGCCGGAACCCTCAATGTGGGCCACGCCCCTGGTGAAGATCTCGATCAGCTCGTCCAGCTGGTCCTGCCGCTTGCGGCCACCGAAGCCGGTGCCGCTGCCTACCACGATGCGGGAGCAGCCGAGCTGCTGGGCGACCTCGACGCCGGCATCCAGTCCGGTGTAGAACGGCGCATGGTCCTTGGGCGGGATCATGAACTGCATCCGCGGCTCTGCCAGCTGGGCGGTGAGCTGGACGCCGGTTTCCTCCAGTGCTTCCTTGAGGGCGGGAATGTCCTTCCCTGTGGGCCCCCACATCTCTACGGCATTGAAGCCGGCGGCGGCTGCGGCCCGGACGCGGTCGGGGGCGTCCCCGGCCTCGGTGAAGAGCAGGTCGATATTGGGTGCGAGCTGGTACATGGTTTACTCCTTGGAAAGTTGCAATGTTCTAAAACATGGGGTGGTCGTGGACAGGCCGGTCCGGGACCGGCTGGAGCACGTCCCAGTGCTCCACGATCCGGCCGCCTTCGAAGCGGTAGATGTCGGCGACGGCCGCATCCGGGCGGCCCGGGCCCGAAGCACGTACATGGACCATGGCCAGGTCCCCGTCAACCAGGATCCGCTGGACCTCGAAGAGCGAGTCGGGGGAACCCTCGAACTTGGGCGTCAGCATCCGGATAGCCTCTTCGGGGCCGTCGCCGATCGTGGGATTGTGTTGGCGGTAATCGTCCGCGACGAGGAATTCGAAGGCTTCCCGCACCCGTTTTTGGGTGTAGAAGATCTCCACGAAGCGTTCGAACGCCGCGCGGTTGTCAGTCATATCGGATCAGCCTTTCAGGCCGCCGGAGAAGCCCTGGATGAAGCGCTTCTGTGCGAACAGGAACAGGGCAAGGATGGGGACCATGGACACAATGACAATGGCGAAGATCGAGTTCCACTGGGAAACCAGGGAGCCGATGTAGTAGTACATGGCCACCGGCAGTGTCTGGTTGGCGGAGCCGCCCAGGAAGATCAGCGACGTGAAGAAGTCGTTCCACACGATGAGGCCGGCGAAGATGGTGACCGTTCCCGTGGCGGGAGCCATCATGGGGAACACCACCTTGGAGAAGATCTGGGACTTGCTGGCGCCGTCGATGGTGGCCGCCTCTTCATAGTCCGTGCCAAGGCCGCGGAAAAAGTTTTCGTAGAGGAAGATCGAGAGCGGCAGGAGCATGCCGGTGTACAGGACAATCAGGCCCCACGCTGATCCGGTGAGTCCCAGAGCCCGTGCCCCCATGTACAGCGGGACGGCACCGAGTTGGCCTGGAAGGATGATGGCCACCAGGAAGAGGTAATACGCGCCCTTGCTCCAGCGGCGGGTGCTGCGGGAGATGACGTACCCAGTGATGGAACCCAGTGCGATGAGCCCCACGATGCTTCCCGCGGTGATGATGACGCTGTTGATCAGGCCCAGCACCACGTTGGAGTTGCCGGTGGCGGTGAGGACGTCGATGAAGTTGCTGAAGTCCGGACTTTTTGGCGGAGCCAGGGCTGAGGTGGTGAACAACTCGGTGTCCGGCTTCAGGGCAGTTGTTACCAGGAAGTAGAACGGCGTGAGGAAAAGCAGGGCGAGGGCCCACAGGCCGATTTCGCGGAGCAGGGTGAGTTTGGTGTAGCGGAACATTGCTTAGTCCTCAGGGTTCGAACGCGTCAGCCGCTGCTGGATTACGGCGAAGATCAGGATGATGGCGGCGAGCACCAGGGCCAGGGCGGCACCGCCCCCGAAGTTTCCGAGTGCAAACGCCTGCTTGTAGACCTGGGTGGCCAGCGTTTCGGTTGCCCCAGCGGGTCCGCCGCCGGTGAGCGCCATGATGGGATCGAAGACGCGCAGTCCCTGGACGATTCCCAGTGTGGTGGCGATGGCAACGGCGGGACGGATGGCGGGCAGGGTCACGTTCCGGAACCGCTGCCACAGGTTGGCGCCGTCAATGGCCGCTGCTTCCTCTACTTCCGCGGGGACGCCGGCCAGGCCGGCCATAAAAATCACCATGGCAAAACCGGTGGAAGACCAGACCAGCACCACCAGGACGGTCCAGATGGCCCACTGGGGGTCGGCCAGCCACGGCTTGGCCTGGTCGCCTGCGCCTATTGCCGTGAGGAAGGCATTGAGCGGACCGTCGAAGTCGAAGATGTATTTCCAGATGTAGGCCGTGGCAAGCGGGCTGAGCACCACCGGCATAAAGAACAGGGTCCGGAGGATGTAGCGCGTCTTGAGGACGCGGTTCAGGCCCAGCGCAATGACCAGTCCGGCGATGTTGCCCAGGAGAACCGAGCCAAAGGCCAGGAAGAGGGTGTTGGAGAGGGCTCCGACTTTCGTGGGGTCCTTGAAGATGGCCTCAAAGTTGGCCCAGCCCGTGATCTTGAACGAGCCGATGCCCGTCCAGTTGGTAAAGGCGAAGAATCCGCCAATTCCGGTTGCCACATAGTGGATGGCAAACACCAGGGCGATCCCGGGCAGGGCCCACCACCAGTGTCCGAACTCCAGGCCGCGGCCCCGGGAGCGGGCGTTCCGGCCCGCCCCCGGAGTGCGCCTGCCTCGCCGGGGTGCTTCTGCTGCTTCGCTTTTCGGTTGCATCGTCGCAGTCATGGTATTCCTTGCTTGTCCCTTTGAGTGGTCGGAACGTTGATGGTGAAAAAGGCTACTGTCCCCAGGCGGCATCCATGGCCTGCAGGACCTGGTCAGGGCTCTTCTGACCGGTGATGATGCCCTGGACCCCGGTGGCCAGGGCGTCATAGACGGCGGAATTCGGCCACTGGATGTTCGGGAGCGGGCCGTACTTGCCGTCCTTGATCAGATCGCCGACGTTCTTGTAGGCGCCGCCCTCGAAGTCGTACTTGTCGAGTCCCGTAACCGGCAGTGCGCCGTCGATCTCGGCGAACGCTTTGGTCTGCTCCGGCTCTGCAGCCCAGTCAAGGAAAGCCTTGGCGGCGTCCTTGTTCTTGGAGGCCGCATTGATGGAGAAGGCGTAGTTGGCGCTGGCGAAGACGTAGCTCTTGCTTGAGCTTTCCGCCGGGAATGCCCGGACGGCGAATTTGGCGCCGCCGGCGGCAGACTCCAGCTGCTTCCAGCTGGGGGCCGGAATGAAGCCGCTCACGGACGTTCCGCCGGCCAGGCCCTTGGTGATCGCGTCGAACCCGCCGCCGGCAGCACCCTTCTGGAAGCACCCGGCGTCCTTCAGGGTATTGACTGCTTCGAGGGCTGACTTCCAGCCGTCCGAGCCTGCGAACGTGGTCTCCTTGGCGGCGCGCTTATCGTTCCACTTCGGGTCTTCCGCGTAAACGCGCGAGGCCGCCAGCGACATTGCCATCAGCCCGGTGTTGGGAGGGGCAGACCCGGCGAGGGCAAAGAGGGATTTGCCGGACGACTCCAGAGTCTTGCACTGCTCCTGGAGGGAGGAAAAGTCGGCAGGGAAGCCACCGGCTGCCTGTGCGGCCGTCTCGTTCGACACCAAGGCGGCGACGGTGATTTCCGTGGCCTGGCCGTACACTTTGCCGTCGGTTCCGAAGGTGCTGGCGCTTCCCTCGGGGAGCAGTTCCTTGGCGGCATCGTCGAGCGGCTCAAGGAAGCCGGCTTCGGCGAGCGGCAGGATGCTGCGTCCGGTGCCGGCGCCGGGCGAGGTCACCACGACGTCTGAGGCGTTGCCTGCCTGGAGCTGGGTGCGCAGGGTCTGGTCGTAGGAGTCATTGGGCTGCGGGTTGAACGTGATCTTCACGTCCGGGTTCGCCTCGATGTACTTCTCGGCGAGCACCTGGAAGGGGCTTTCGATCGTGTTGGAGGTGGCGAAGGACAGCGAAAATTCCTTCGAGCTTCCGGAGGAGGCGTTGCTGCCGGTGGAGGCCGAGCAGCCGGTAAGGAGGAGGGCCGCGATGGTGGGGACGGCGAGGGCGCCGGCCTTTAGGCCTGAATAGCGACGGTGCTGTGTCATGTCCAGCCTTTCTGACTTCGTTGTCGAAAAAATCCGGGAGCCGTGACCCCGGTCACTCACCAGTATGCAGGAGATGTGCAGAAAAAGCACATAAGTATTGCAGATGCCAGACATAAGTTTCACGGGGGTCTGCGGAAGCCCTCCCTGCATCGGACAATCTGATGCACCATGCCGCCCCTATTGATGGGACTGATACACTGGCGGGACGAAAGTTCACCGTTGAAAGATCGCCGTGCCGTGACGAATAATGTCCTGCTTTCCCGGCTCGACCTCAACCTGCTGATCTCGCTGGATGCCCTCATCACGGAGCGGAGCGTGACGAGGGCGGCCGAGCGGCTCCATCTCAGCCAGCCGGCGCTGAGCGCTTCGCTGGCGCGGCTCCGGTCCCACTTTGGGGATCCCATCCTGGCCCGCCGCGGCAATGCCTATGAACTCACGCCCTTCGCCCTGCGTTTGGCTGAGCACACCACCACAGCGCTGGAGGCGGCCCGGCGCGTCTTCGAGAGCCAGGCCACGTGGGAGCCCGCCGAATCGGAGCGCGAGTTCTCCATCTACGGCTCCGATTACGGATTTACCACTGTTGGCCGGGTTGTTTCCGAGCTTGCGGCCGAGCGCGCGCCGGGCGTCCGGTTCCGGTTCATGCTGCACAACCCGATGGTGGTGGAAGACGCAGCCAACCGGCTCCGCTCCGTGGATGGCATGGTGATTCCGCACGGATTCCTCTCCGGGCTCCCCTACCTGGACCTGTGGCGGGACGGCTGGGTGGCGGTGGTCTCAGCCTCCAACAAGGCCGTCGGCGAGAAAATCACCATGGAGAACATCGCCGAACTTCCGTGGGCGATGACGTACCAGACCCGGTCGGCGTCAACCTCGGCGGAACGCCAGATCATGCAGCTCGGTGTGGAGCCGCGAGTGGACGTGGTGGTGGAGAGCTTCCAGTCCTTGCCGCATTTTGTGGTGGGAACCAACCGGATCGCGCTCATCCAGGCGGCGCTGATACCGTTCGCGCTCCGTGTGGGCGGGGTACGGGTCCTGCCGCTGCCGTTCGATGCCACGCCGCTGGTCAACGCCCTCTGGTGGCATCCGGTGCACAACCGCGATTCGGAGCACGAGTGGATGCGGGGCCTTTTCCAGGAGGCTGGCGAGATCGTCGCCGCGGCCGCGGCAAAGGAAACCCCGTAAACGCCTGGTGCGCTTAGATGGCTCTGTGCCCTTAAGCGCCTGAGTGCCCGGCCGCTGGAGCGGACGGGCACCAAGGATGCACAACGCTAAGGGGTCAGGCTGATGCGAGCGACGACCGCATGCTCTTGCGGATGAGGTCATGCTGCTTACGGACCAGCAGCAGCGGATCCACCTCGCCAAGCTCGGCGAAGGCGTGGCCCTCCCATTCGCTGGACCAGTAGCCGCGGTAGCCGCCCTCCACGAACACGCGGACGAGTTCCGGGTAGTCGATGGCAGGCTCGTTGCCCTGTTCATCAATGTCGTAGAACTTGGCATGGACGTGCATGATCTGCGGCATGATGTCCGCCCACTCCGTCGGGCTGACATGACCGTGCATGTTGAAGGCCAGATGCGCGAAGGAACCAAGTCGGGCAGGATCGAAGTCCCGTGCCCGAAGGTAGCCGATGAACTCCTCCTGCCGCGCGCGCATGGGCGCATCGGTGGCCCAGATGGCCTGCAGCTTTTGGACGGCTTCGTCGTCGAGCCCGGCACGGCGGACCGCACGCAGGAGCGTGGGGGACATGCTGTGCATGGTGGAGGAGAAATCGGCCACGAAGCCCAGCAGCGGTGAATCGAGTTCCGCGTACACGTCGCGGACCTTCATGATCTCCGGGGAGTTGGGTCCCAGCGGTGCATGGATCTCGTAGGCAAGCTTGAGCTCCAGGTCCTCGGCGAGCGGCAGGAGCCGCCGCAGCAGGTCCGGCTTGGCGCTCTGGATGCGGACCAGCGGGAAGCCGAGTCTCTTTGCGCCGTGGAAGAGCGTCTCGGTGAACTGGTATTCCTCGTCGGGTGTCATGTCGCGGTCGCGGCGCCGGCCCATGTCCAGGTTGGCGCCGAAGGAGCTGGCGGTGAAGCCGTGCTTGTCGAAGGCCTCCTGCCAGGAACAGGCGAAGTCATCCGAGACGTGCGGATACGTTGGCAGGACTTGGGAGGCCACGATCTCGATGCCCGGGCCGATGCCCAGCTCGGCCACGCGGTTCAGCAGACCGTCGAAGTCGTACCAGCCTGCCCGGAACTCGGCGCTGGCCGAATACAGGGTGAGCCCGAGCGAGAACGGATCGTCCTCAGCCTTCGGCGGAGGCGGGGTGAGCGCCATCGTCAATACAGGAGCCGTAGCGGCCCTGTCCGTGACGCTCAGCTCGAGTGTCTGGTTCACGAAGTTGGGGACATACATCCCGGGGCCGCCGTCCTGGCCCGGGGCGATCTGCATGTAAGGCAGGCGCAGTTCTCCGATGAGCTGGACCGTGTGCTGCCCGCCCAGGACCACCGGGGTATCCCGCTTGGCGATCAGCAGGGGGTGCTCCTGGAGGTACCAGAGGGTTTCGCTCTTGGCAGGCAGGTCGGCCAGCGCGTACCGCGTGCCGCCGAGTTCCAGGCTCAGGTCCTGCTCGGGCACGTCCTGGCCGTCCACCGTGAGCTTCAGGCTGGAGACCGAGGAGAGCCAGAGGCTCCGGTACCACGGCAGGGTCAGGGCCAGGGCAAGGCCGTCAGGGTGGGCGCGCAGGCTTGAGTCGTCGATAAGTCCGTTAGGCATGATGTCACTCTTCAATCGTGTGGGGTGGGTGCTAGTCGAGCTGGGCGGCGATGCCGCGGATCAGTGCGTGCTGGCGGCGGACCTGCTCGATGGAACGCCAGGGGGTCCGTTCCCCTTCGTATTCGCTGGACAGATAACCGGTGTAGCCGGCGTCCTTCAGCGATTGGAGGACGGGCCGCCAGGGGATCTGCTGGTCTTCGAGCTGGTCGTTGATGTCATGGAACTTGGCCTGGACGAACACCACATACTCGGCGATGCCAGCCAGGTCGGCCGGGTCCACGCCGATGCCGTCCAAGAAGGCGGGCCGGGTCTCGCGGGTCTCCCCCTCGCGCAGCGGGATGGGCCGGTCCTGGAAGATGCCGGTATCGATGAGGAGTCCGAAGTTCTTGGTCCCGGTCCGTTCGATCAGGCCGATGTAGTCGTCCACCACGGGGTGCTTGATGGGTGTCGGCGAGTGGATTTCGGGGCAGATGACGATGCCCAGTTCATGGGCGAGGTCCAGTGAGCGCTCCACGGACTCGGTCCAGATGGGGTCCGGGATAAGGTCGCTGGACGTTACTCCGATCTTGGGGCGGACGTACTTGAAGCCCAACGTGCCGGCGAGCTTCAGGTCGCGCTGGAGGGCGGCGGCGCCTTCGACAGCGGTCATAGCGCGGCCGGGGTGCAGGCGGGTGTCGATCCATGAACCGTAGTTGGTGGGTTCCAACGAGTACTTGTCCAGGAGCGCAAACCACTGGTCGACCCAGGCCGCGGACGGAGCAGGATAGTTGTGCACGTGGCCCTCGCCGAGAATCTCGACCCCGGTGGCACCGGTTTCGGCCACGGCGGCGAGCGCGGTTTCCAGGTCCAGGACCGTGCCGTAGTCGCCCATGTAGCTATAGAGGGACACACCGTACTGGAAGGGCCCACCCTGCCCCTCCGAAGCCAGGGCAACCGCCCGACTGACTCGGTACACGGACGGCTGGTGCTCGAGCGGAATGTAGGACATGCGCAGGCGCAGCTCGATGGCAATTTCATGCACACCCTGCGGCAGCCCGCCGTCGAACGGCACCGTGACGATGGCTGCGTCCTCCAGGGGCCAGCGGACGCCGTCGCTGTTCCACAGTTCCTGGAGGCTGTAGGTGGTTCCGCCGAAGGTCCACAGCGCGACATCGGCGGGAACGTCAACGATGTTGCCCACGCGGACTGCAATGCCGTTGATGAGAGACGCGGCCATGCCGCGGTAGGAAGGCATCCGGACCCGGAACTGGAAGCCGGTCACACGCCCGCCTTCAGTGACGTTGCGGAAGCCGACGGACTGGATGAGGTCTCTTTCGAGAAGCATCATTGCTCACTCTCTCTAGGTGCAAACCGATCGTAGCATTGTTATGTCTGTTTCATACTAAAGTATGTAAACTTTCTCCATAACCCAACCTGCCGGAACACCAAGGAGCCCAGACCACATGGCCGACGTGATAAACGCACTCATCCTCTCCGGGCATATGACCCGCGAGCACGACAACGAGTTCCGCAGCTTCCGGTCCCACAACCACTGGCTCACTACCGTTCTTGAGGACACAGGCCGGTTCCGCGTCCGCGTCATTGAGGACCCGCGGGGGCTCGGGGCAAACGTTATCGACAAATACGACGTCGTCATCATCGTGTTCGAGGGCCGCGACGGATACCACGAAAAGGCGGTCGGGTTCGGCGCCGAAACCGACGCGGCCCTGCTGAAGTTTGTCCACGACGACGGGAAAGGCATCGTCTGGTTCCATGGCTCGGCCGTGCAGGAGGACGACTGGGGCTACCCCGAGGAGTACAACATCATGCGGGGCGCGAAGCTCAGCGTTCCAACGGGGCTGCGCCCGCGTCCATGGGGTGAGGCTCTGCTGCAGACCGCCCAGCCACGCCACCCCATCACGGAGGGCATCAGCGACACCTGGACAGTGACGGGTGACGACATCCTGACGGGCGTGCAGCTGTACGACGGCGCAGAGGTGCTTCTCTCAACGTTTGACGACTTGGACTCGTACAAGAAAGCGCCCATGTGGCCCTTGTCCCACTATCCGGTGGCCATCCCTGCGGAGGGAATCGAGGGTCTTCCCGGCATCAACACGTTGCAGCCCCTTGCCTGGATCAACAACTACGGCGAAGGCCGCAGCTTCACGATTACGATCGGGCACGACCTCGACACGTTCCGGCGGATCGAGTTCATCCGGATGTTCCCCCGCGGCGTGGAATGGGCTGCGAAGGGCAAAGTCACTCTGGAAGGACCCGACCGGCGCGGTGAGCGTCGCTTCCTGCCATGGCCCTACTACAACCACGAGGGATAACGAAGGGAAATCCGGCCCTACTCCCCCGAGCTTCCATTCAGCTCAGCGCGGGTGGGCGGGTTGGCACCGGGCCGCGACACAGTCACCGCTGCCGCCTTGGCCGCGTGGGCCAGGAGTTCAGCGAGCCCCTCCGCGGGAAGTTCACGGAGGTCCTTGCGGTTCTGGGCGCCGTCCAGGCCGCGGTCCACCAGGCCGGAGAGCAGGGCGGCCATGAAGGAATCACCGGCACCCACTGTGTCAGCAACGTTCACCTTCGGCGCCGGGCACTCTGCTTCACCTGACGCCGTGATGCCCCACGGTCCGGCTGCCCCGCGCGTGACCACCACCATGGCCGGCCTTTCAGTCCGGCCCAGCGTCATCCACCGCCGCGCCGATTCCAGCACATCCTCGCCCGGATACAGCCAGGCAAGGTCCTCGTCCGAGGCCTTGACCACGTCCGCCAGGGACACAAACTTCTCCACATGGCGGCGGGCATAGTCCACATCGGTGATGATGCTCGGCCGGCAGTTGGGGTCAAAGCTGATGGTGGCGCGCGGGTGGGCGTATTCGACGGCGGCGAGCACGTCCGTTGCACCCGGCGCCAGCATGGTCGCGATCGAGCCGGTGTGCAGCAGGGTGGTGCCCTGCAGCATGAAAGCAAGCCGGTCGGCGATGCCGGGAAGCTCCCAGGTGAGGTCGAACGTGTAGGTGGCCGCGCCGTCGTCGTCAATCAGGGCGGTGGCCACGCTTGTCGGCAGCTCATCCGGGCCCAGCGGAAGCATCACGGAACTGGAGCGGAGGTGCGCCGCGACGGAATCGCCGTACGCGTCCCGGCCGTAGCGGCCGATGAACTGCACCGGGTGGTCCAGTCGGGCCAGTCCCACCGCCACATTGAGCGGGCTTCCGCCTACGTGGGCTTCGATTCCGGAAGCGCGCTGGACAACGTCGACGAGGCCTTCGCCAATAACTGTGAGCATGCTCATACTCTGCCAGAGAAGTGGCAGGGGCAGCAGTTCATTTCAGCCCAGCAGCTCCTGGACCAGCTTCCGGCACTTTGCATACGCAGGCGCCCCGGGGTTGATCAGTGCGAAGTGGTCGCCGGGCACCATGACCAGTTCCGCCGGTACCGGCCCGGGCAGGCTCGCCTCCACATAGCTGGTGGACATCGCTACTGGCACGTCATCGTCCTCAGCCGTGTGCACGGCGTAGACAGGAACGTCGAGCGGGAGCGCAGCCATCGGGTCCGCGTACCGGTGCCGCCCGGGAAATTCCGACGACGGCCCGCCCAGCAGGTTTACCACCGCACCGTTGCTGAGATTGAGCCTCTCAGCCTCGGTAAGGTTCAAAACACCTGACTGGCTGACCACTCCCGTGAGACGGACGCCATCGTCTTTAGATCCGACCTCGCGGTGCTCTAGCTCCAGCCCCAACTGCCCCAGCCGGTCCCGGCCTGCCGCCCACACCGCCAGGTGCCCGCCAGCCGAGTGGCCGAGCGCCACCACTTTGGCCACGTCCAGGGAATGCGGTGCGGCGAGCTCAAGCAGTTTGTCGATGCCCGCCAGAACGTCCTGGAACGTATGGGGCCAGCCGCCGCCGTTTCCCGCGCGGCGGTACTCCAGGTTCCACGCCGCCATCCCGTGCCCGGCAAGGTCGGCTGCGAGCGGTTCCCCCAGTTCCGCCCCGTACTGCGAGCGCCAGTAGCCGCCGTGAATCACCACCACAACGCCGCCGTGAATTCCGCCGTCGGTCAGTTCCGGAAGGAACAGTTCACCCCACTGGCTGGCGTCATCACCGTAGTAGTAACGGTGCCGTTTTACCTTTGCTTTATTGATGGAGCCCTCCATGGCTTCGTTCAGTGGGTGGCTGCTTCGTTTTGCCCGTGCTCGGGCAGCCGGGCGGGCGCGCCGGGGCACGTCCGCTCCTCAGCGTACGACGACGACAACCAGGTACGTGCCGGGATTACCGGAATGTCTAGGCTGGGTCAGTCGCGTTTCGTTCGAGCAGCGAACTTTTGTGCACTAAGTGAACCCTCCCTGTACCCTTGTTGACGGAAGAAAGCATGCCGTGGGTCACGTGTGGTTGTGGCCGCGCTCTCGATTGGCAGCACTTCCCTCCCTTTTCCAAATCAATGAGGATTCCATGACAACTTCCCCCTCCGCCCTCCCGTCGCGCTGGCCGGTGTGGCTCTGCTGGCTGGCCATGGCCCTGGACGGCTTCGACCTGGTGGTGCTCGGCACCGTCATTCCCACTTTGATCAAAACCGGCGAGCTTGGCTTTGATGCTGTCGGGGCTACTTTCGTCGCCACAATATCCCTCGTTGGCGTGGGTTTGGGCGCGCTCTTTATCGCTCCTCTCTCGGACCGCTTCGGCCGCCGGAACCTGCTGGTCGCGTGCGTGCTCTGGTTCTCGCTTCTAACGCTCGCGGTGGTGTGGGCCCCGAATGTTGCTGTATTTGGTGCTCTTCGGCTTCTGGCCGGAGCCGGGCTCGGGGCCTGCCTGCCGGCCGCCCTCGCCTACATGAACGATTACGCCCCGGCAAGTTCCGCCGGCAAGTCAACCACCCGCACAATGACCGGCTACCACGTTGGGGCGGTGGCCACGGCCTTCCTGGCAATGATCGTCATCCCGGACTGGCGCATCATGTTCGTGGTGGGAGGCATTTCCGGCTTGATCCTCGCCCCGTTCCTCTGGTTCAAGCTCCCGGAGACCTTGCCGGCAGCCCGGGCTGCCGGGACAGAGGAAAAGACCGGGTTCCGGAGCCTGGCCAAGAAGCCCTATCCCCTGATTGCCGCGGCAATCGGCGCAGCGTCATTCATGGGGCTGCTGCTTGTCTATGGACTGAATACCTGGCTTCCGCAGCTGATGGCTTCCGCTGGATATCCTGTCAGCGCGGGGCTTTCCCTGCTCCTGGTCTTGAATCTCGGTGCCGTTGCCGGACTGATTATCGCCGGCATCCTGGCGGACAGGCACGGGACCAAGCCCATCGTCTTGCTGTGGTTTGGACTTTCGGCCGCGTGCCTCGCCCTCTTGAGCGTCAAGGTCGATAACGCGCTTCTGCTGAACGCGCTCGTCTTCGTCACGGGAGTGTTTGTCTTCAGCTCCCAGGTCCTCGTTTACGCCTGGGTCAGCCAGTTGTTCCCGGCCCGGCTGCGCGCCACCGCGCTGGGGTTCGCTGCCGGCGTCGGCCGAGTCGGTGCCATTGCAGGACCGGCCGTGACAGGCGGACTGGTGGCCGCCGGCATCGCTTACCCCTGGGGTTTCTACCTCTTCGCCGCAGCCGGTGCCTTAGCCGTGGCGGCCCTGCTGGCGGTCCCCCATGCCGTTACGACTGCCCGCACCGAAGCCCCGGTTGGTTAGGGATCTGGCCGGAAGTTGATTCGCACGGGTGGGGCATCTTCAGAAGCCCCACCCGGAAGCGGATCTTCGGGGAAGGCTAAGGCCCCAGCAACCGCTGCACATCGGCCGCCTCCGGGTACGCAGCCTGCGTCCCCTTCCGGGTAGTGGCCAAAGCAGCGGCCACGGAAGCAAAAGCCGCAGCGCCGGCGAGCGCATCACCTGCGGCGAGCCGGACTGCCACGGCACCGGTAAAGGCGTCGCCGGCGCCGGTGGTGTCCACGGCGGCGACATTGGTGGGCGCCACAAAAGTGACAAGGCGGTCCGGTGAGGCCAGCGAGTCCAGCACCACGGAGCCGTGGGAACCCAGCGTTACCAGGACCTGCTGGATCCCGCGCCCGGCAAACCTTTCCCGCACGGCGTCCCACTGCGCGGCACGGGCCTCAGCGCCCGGGACAGATGCCCCTGGGCCGAGGAACAGCGCGGCTTCATGGGCGTTCACCAGCAGGACATCCGTCAACTCGGCCAGGGCTGCCGGGATGTGCGCGTGAGGCGAGAGGTTCAGCATGACTGTTGCGCCGGCGTCGCGCCCTGCCTTGGCGGCGGCCAGCACCGTTTCCATGCCAACCTCCAGGCAAAGGCACACGACGGCGGCTTCCGCCAGCACGTCCGACGCTTCCGCCACGTCCGCCGGGGACAGGGTGCCGTTGGCACCGGCGGAGATGATGATGTTGTTCTCGCCGTTGGCATCCACGGCGATCACGGCGACGCCCGTGGGCTCGTACGAGCTCCGCACATGCCCCACGTCCACCCCGGCACCCGCCGCCGAGGAGAGCAGCATGTCGCCGTTGGGGTCCTCCCCCACCGCGCCCACCAGGCTGACGTTCCCGCCGAGCAGGCTGGCGGCCACGGCCTGGTTGGCACTCTTGCCGCCCGGGTTCACAGCGAATCCATTGCCATGCACCGTCTCGCCGGGGAGCGGGAGGCGGTCACAGTAGATAGTGAGATCGGCATTCAGGGAACCGACGACGACGATCCGGCCTGAGTGCCGCACGTCGCCCCGACCAACGCTCGGGGAAGCAGCCGCGCTCATTCGGCCACCTCAGCTTCGACCGGCTTGGGGATCAGCAGCGAGGCGGCGAACGCCGCCACGGTGAGGGCCAGTCCGACGACCACCACGGTCAGGTAGGACGCCTTCACATCCCCCAGGGCCGACGTCGCCACCAGGACGGCGGGCAGCACCAGGAAGCTGAGGCCTGCGCCGAGGTTGAAGGCGCCTGCGTTCATGCCGGGCAGGAAGCCGGGGTTACCTGCGGGCGAGAGGACCACGCCGAGTCCGTTGAGCATGATGTTGACCGTACCGGCGTACATGATGCCCAGCAATGACCGTGCCAGCGATCATCAGGGGCAGGCTGCTCAGGCCGAAGAACGCGATGATGGCCAGCGCGGCGATGCTGCCCAGGAGGCCGATGCGCAGCACCTTCGTGTAGCCCAGCACGGGAGCGAGCTTCCCGCTGAGCGGTCCCACGATCCAGCCCAAAAGCGCGTACGGGGTCAGGATGAGGAGCGACATCTCGGTGGGCCCAAGGCCGAAGCCGGGCCCGGCGGCCTGGACAAAGGCGGGCACGATTCCGTTGATGACAGCGAAGATGCCGGTCATCGTCAGGGTGGTGGTGAGCAGCGGCGCCCAGGTGGAGCGCTGGCGCAGGTGGACCGTCTCCACCATTGGCTGGTTGGCGCGCTTCTCCACGGTCCAGAAGGCATAGAACGCGGCGGCGGATACCAGTACCAGCGCGAGGCTCAGCATCAGGGTGCCGGACGAGAAGGCGCCCACCAGCTTGGCTCCTTCGTTCAGGGCGGTGAGCAGCGCGCCCACGGCCACCACGATGAAGAACACACCCAGCCAGTCCATCCGGGTGCCGGCGGCCGGCTTGCTTTCGCCCGCCAGGAAGGCGATCAGTGCGGTGGCAACGAGAGCCAGCACCACCATGAACCAGAAGATGCTGCGGAACCCGAAGTGCTCAGCGAAGTAGCCGCCCACGAAAGAGTCGACGCCGGCCACGCCGCCGTTGACGGCCGTGATGAGGCCCATGAGCATGCCGTACTTGCGCGGGTTGGTGACGGCGGAGCGCAGCATGATCAGGCACAGCGGCACGGTGGGTCCGCTGATGCCCTGGATGATGCGGCCCACAAAGAGCCAGGTGATATCCGGGGCAAGGGCTGCAATGATCGAACCCAAAGCCATCAGCAGCATCATGCCCACCAGGACCTTCTTGCGGCCCACGATGTCGCTGAGGCGGGGCAGGAACAGGGAGAACAGCGCCGCCGCGGTGAAGAACCACGTCTGAGACAGGCCGATCACGGCCTGGTCCGTGTTGAGCTCCTCGCCCATGGTCACCAGGGCAGGGCTGAGCATCGAGGCGTTCAGCTGGAAGGCCACGCAGGCGGCCAGCAGGGCGACCATCAGGGCGGTGACGTTGCCCCGGCTGGTCCTGGTTTCAGTGAGGGTGGCAGTCATTTACTTGGCCCCTCCCGTGGTGAGGTGGGCATGTTCCCGGCGTTCGGCGTCGTACGGTTCGCCGATGTTAATAAGCGCGTCCGTGACGAGGTTCCAGAATTTCCCGTGATCGAGGTCGACGGCGACGCTGGTGTGGCAGTCTGCCGGCGCCGGGGCGCGGAAATCGGCCACCGTCATGCCGAGGGTCAAGGTGCCCTGCAGTTCGACGTTCACCGGCACCTTGCGGGTACTGACGATACTGGGGTCGATGACATAGGCAACGGCGCAGGGATCGTGGACGGGCGGGGAGTCGAAGCCTTGCGCGTCCTTGTAGGTGTGGGCGAAGAAGTCCATCAACTCGGTGACGAACTTCGCCGGCCTGGTGCCGATCGCGGCGATCCTCTCCACCACGTCCGGGGTGGCGAGCGCCTGGTGCGTCAGGTCCAGGCCCACCATCACCACGGGCCACTTTTCGTTGAAGACGATGTGCGCGGCCTCGGGATCGATGATGATGTTGAACTCCGCCACGGCGCTCCAGTTGCCCACGTGGTAGCCGCCGCCCATGAGGACGACTTCCTTCACGCGTTCCACGATGCGCGGTTCCTTGCGGGCGGCCATGGCGATATTGGTCAGGCCGGCGGTGGGCACCAGCGTTACGGTGCCGGGCTCTTGGGCCATGACAGTGTCGATAATGAGGTCCACCGCGTGCCGCGGGTCCAGGTCAATGGCCGACGGCGGAAGTTCCGGGCCGTCCATCCCGCTGTCGCCATGGATGTCCGGGGCGGTTTCGATGCTGCGGACCAGGGGGCGGCCGCAGCCGGCGGCGAAGGGGACGCCGGTGATGCCGGCGATGGTGCCGACGGCCAGGGCGTTGCGGGTGACTTTTTCGAGCGTCTGATTTCCCACCACGGTGGTGACGGCCAGCAGTTCGATGTCCGGGTTGCCGTGCGCAAGCAGCAGCGCCACAGCGTCGTCATGCCCGGGGTCGCAGTCAAGAATGATTTTCTTGCGCTCGGGGGATTGCCTTTTTGGCGCACGGGGGCCGGGTTCCACGATGTTCTCCACGTCTTTGGGGCCCGCGCGAGCGCGGGGAGCTGAAGGGTTCAGGAGTGATCATGGCACCGTTAGCAAGGTCACGTCAAACGCTTGACGTTAGCGCAGGTCAAGCGCTTGACGCTCGCGCCTTCGCATGGACGTGTGCACAGTCGCAACGCCGTTGAATAAGTCGACGGGCGACTCAGGGCTAGATGTCGAGGGCCTGCCCAACCTCCGTCCCGCTCCCACTTTCGTGGTGTTCGCCTTTGTGGCGGGCCTCCTGGAGGTGGTGCTCCAGTTTCTCCTCGGCGTCCCGCCGGCGCTGGCCGACGGTCCGCATCTGCTGGGTGGTGGGTGCAGCGTGGGCGTGCTGGTGAGGACCAAGGTCGTGCGGACTTCCTCCGCTTAAATCGCTCATAAGGGCATCGTCCCACCGGGAGCGCCGATCGGGAAGGCCTGCACCATTCCTTTTCAGCGGCCATACTTTCAGCGTCGAGCAATGCACTTCAAGTGCAGTATGATGCACTAATGGATAAAAGCACGTCTGCATTGGCAGCGGCGATCGGCGGCCGTATTCGGCAGGAACGGCAGGCGCGGGGCTGGACCCTGGATCAGCTCGCGGAAGCCACTGGGGTGAGCCGCCGCATGGTGGTCAACGTTGAGCAGGGCGCCGCGAATCCCAGCGTGGGGACCTTGTTGAGGATCAGCGACGCGCTGGGCATCGGCCTGCCGGCGCTGGTCGATTCGCCACGGCCCAAGCCGGTGACGGTCACCCGGAGTGGCGACGGCGCGGCACTGTGGAGCTCCCCCGCCGGGGGCCGCGGCGTACTGGTGGCCGGGACCGGGACCCCGGATGTGGTTGAACTCTGGGATTGGACGCTGGAGCCCGGAGACCAGCACGAAAGCGAGGCCCACGCGCCCGGCACGAAGGAACTGCTTCAGGTCCGCGAAGGGTCCATCACGGTTGTGGTTGGCGACGAATCCTTTGTCCTCAACGCCGGCGACGCTGTCTCCTTCCCGGGCGACACCCAGCACTCGTACGCCAATCCTTGCAGTGACCCGGCGCGGTTCTCCCTGGCGGTCTTCGAGCCGGGAGTGGGCTCGGGACACCGGCCGGAAACAAACTCCGAAGCCCCCAAAGACAGCGAAGGAAACTGAGATGCTCAAGCGAAACGTCCCTGTCCCGCCATGGGGGCTGGCCGTCACGGCGATCCTGTCTGTCCAACTGGGCTCGGCCCTGTCCGTGAACATGATCGAAACCGTGGGTCCGGCCGGAACCGCATGGCTGCGGCTCAGCATGGGAGCCGTCATCCTCCTGGCCATTGGCCGCCCGCCACTGCGCTCCATCCGCCGTCCGGATGTGCTGCCGCTGCTCGGCCTTGGGGTCACCACCGGTGTGATGACCGTCGGGTTCCTCGCGGCAGTGGAGCACATCCATCTCGGCACCGCCGTGGCGATCGAATTCCTCGGTCCGTTGACGGTGGCTGCCCTTCGCAGCCACAACCGCAAGGCACTCGCCTGGCCCGCTTTGGCACTTGGTGGCGTGGTCCTGCTGACCCAGCCCTGGCAAGGCGACTTCAACCTTGCCGGCGTGGCCTGGGCGGCGCTGGCGGCCCTCGGCTGGGGTGTCTATATCCTGCTTACCCAGCGGATCGGCGACAGGTTCAGCGGCATCGGCGGGCTCACGCTCACGGTGCCCATCGCCGCGGTGGCGGCCGCCGTCGTCGGAATTCCCCAGGCCGCCGGCCACCTCAGCCTTGACGTCCTGGCCGCCGCAGCGGGGCTGGCCATCCTGCTGCCTGTGCTGCCGTTCGCGCTGGAAATGCTGGCCCTGCGGAGGATGACGCCCACCGCGTTTGGAACGCTGATGGCCCTCGAACCCGCCGTCGGCGTCCTCCTCGGGCTGCTCATCCTCCACCAGCAGCCCTCTGCCATCCAGGTGGTTGGGATCCTGCTGGTGGTCCTCGCCGGTGCCGCCGCCCAGCGCGGTGGCAGGCGCCAGCCGGCCAAGGAGCATCCGGCCAGCCCCGCCGACCTCGACTTCGTGGGCTGAGCCGCGCACTTCCACTATTACGATCGAGGTATGGACTCCGCGGAACAGCTGCAGCAGCCCGCGCGTTCGCGGCGGGTCACGGCGGCGATGGTTGCCGCGCGGGCCGGTGTCTCCACCGCCACCGTCTCGCTGGTGGCCAACGGCAAGACGGCGGGACGCGTGTCCGAGGACAACATTTCCCGGGTCCGCGAAGCCATCGCCGAGCTTGGCTACGTGGTGGACGGCATCGGCAGTTCGCTGGCCAAGGGCGTGAGCTCCATCGTGATCCTGGTGGCGCCGGACATTTCCAACCCGTTCTTTGCCAAGGTGATCGCGGGAGTGCGCGAGTCCCTCGGCCCGGCGTACCAGCTGCTGCTCTCCGTCACGGAGGCGGGCGAGTTCCCCCAGGCCGACGACGTCCGGCGGCTGATGTCGCTGCGTCCGGCCGGGCTCCTGGTGGACGCACCCAACGCCGGCTTCCTCGAGGACCTCGCGTCGCCGTCGCCCCTTGTGCTGCTGGACGCCCCGGGCCTGGCCGCGTACGCGCCGTCGGTGAACCTGGATGTGGCCAGCGGTGCCCGGGAGCTGGCAGCCCACCTGGCCGAAGCCGGGCACCGCGAGGTCGCTTATGTTGACAGCGTCACCGGTACGGAAACGTTCGCCCTCCGCCGTCAGGCCTTCCTGGACGAGGCGGCTGCCCGCGGCATCAACGTGGGTGAGGACCGCATCATCAGCACCACAATCGACGTCGGCACGGCGGCTTCCGCCTTCGCCTCCGCCTGGGTGGGATGGCAGCGCGAGGGGGTGACCGCCGTCGTCTGCGGTACTGATACGCACGCCTACGGGGTGCTGCAGGAGGCGCGCGTGGCGGGGGTGCGGATTCCGGAGGAGCTGGCGGTGGCCGGGTTTGATGACCTGCCGTATTCGGCCACGAGCAATCCCGGCCTCACCAGCGTCCATCTGCCCGCCACGCCCCTTGGCCTGAAGGCCGGGGAGCAGCTGCGCCGCCTGATGGAGGGGAAGCCATTGGAGCAGAACGAGGTCACACTGGAGAGCTCACTGGTGGTGCGCGGCTCCACTGCTGCCGCGGAACGCTGAAGGTTCCGGCCGCCGCCGTTCTGTCAGTGCCCGGCCGTAAGCTGGGATTATGCCAAGTAACTGGGAGAGCCTGGACGCGGACCTGCGGGAGTCCGTGCAGCGGAACGTGGAGATCTACGAGCGCGTCCGGCCTGCCCTGAAGCTGGTCACGCGGGATGTCCTGCTGCTGATGCGGGACATGCTGAAGAACAGCGAGGTCACGCCGCTGTTCGTCACCGGGCGCACCAAAACGGTGGAGTCGTTCAAGGAGAAGATCTCCCGGATCGAGGAGCCGCTGGAGCCCGGCGCGCCGCCGGTGCTGAAGTTCCCGGACCCGTTCCGGACCTTGAACGACATGGTGGGCATCCGCGTCATCACCAAGCTGCCAGCCGAGAACGCCGCGGTGGCCAACATCATCAAGCGGCAGCGGCAGCTGCTTGACTGCCGCGGGGACCGGGAGAAGGACATTGGCTCCATCGAATCCGGCACCTACGGCTATTCCAGCCGGCACCTGATCCTCCGGACCATCCAGAACGAGGCCGTCAAGGAGTACCAGCAGGTTTTCAACCCGGAGGCGCAGCCCAACGGGAGCTACTTTTTCGAGTGCCAGATCCGCACCATTTTCGCGCACGCGTGGAGCGAGATTGAGCACGATATCCGGTTCAAGGCCGAGGACCCGCGCGCCTGGACCCCGCATTTCGACCGGCAGTTCACGGCTACCGCTGCGATGCTGGAAACGGTGGAAACAGCCTTCGCAGACCTGCACGAACGCTATGAGGAAGTGCGCAGCTTCTGGGATACCGAGGGCGAGGGCGCAGCGCCGCTGACACCCAACCGAATCCGCGATGTTTGGCGCACCCTGCTCCCGCACGTGGACCGGAAGGTGGACGACGACTGGGGCTGGGCCGCCGAACTCCTCGCCGCCCACGGCCTCAACCAGACCATGCAGCTGGCCGGGCTGCTCAGCGCCAACCGCATCACCGAGGTCCGCAAGGCCCTGGACCACCGCTACTCCCCCGGCCCGGACCGGCTGCTCGATGACCTGCTGCTGTGGCAGTACGGCACCAAACACATCGACCTCACCGCCGAAGCGGCCGACGCCGTCCCGCACCCCCGGCGCGACAGCCTCCTGCGGCGCCTCAAACAGATCGAGCGGTACCGGCTGGCGAAGGGTTAGGCGGTCTACCGCTTTTGGCAGTAGAGCGCCTTCACGTCGGGGACGTCAGTGCGCGAACTGGTTCCGCAGCTCCACCTTGCGGATTTTCCCGCTGGCCGTGCGAGGCATCTCATCCACGAACACCACGGACTTGGGGATCTTGTACCGGGCCAGCCGTCCGTCGAGGTGCGAGCGCAGCTGCTCCTCAGTGAGCGAGGCACCCTCGCGGAGCGTGACGATCGCGCGGGGAACCTCACCCCACTTGGAATCCTCAACGCCGATCACCGCGACGCTTGCCACGGCGGAAAGCTCGGCGATCGCAGCCTCGACCTCAGCGGGATAGATGTTCTCGCCGCCGGAGATGATCATGTCCTTGATGCGGTCCGAGACGAACAGGAACCCTTCTTCGTCCCGGTAGCCCATATCGCCGGAACGGAACCAGCTGCCATCCGCGTAGCTTTCCGCGGTGGCGTCCGGCCGGTTCCAGTACTTCTTGATGACGTTGGGGCCGGAAATCTGGATCTCGCCCACCTGTCCACCAGGCGAGAGGCCGCCCATGGGATCGGCGATACGGACGTCGGTGAAGAAGTGCGGCAGCCCGGCTGACCCGGCCTTGTCCCTGGACCGGGCCACCGGCAGCATGGTGACGCCGGGCGCGGTTTCGGTCATGCCGTAGCAGCTGGTGAAACCGATGTCGCGTGCCTCGTACGCGTCCAGGACGCGGCGCGGAATGGCCGAACCGCCGCAGGTGAGCTTATCCAGGGAGGTCAGGTCCGCCGTCTGCCAGTCCGGGTGGTCGCAGAGCATCTGAAAGGTTGTGGGGACACCGTTGAGGGTGGTGACCTTGTGCTGCCGGATCAGCTCCAGCACCCGCCCGGCATCGAACTTGGATTCCAGCACCACGGTGGCGCCCTTGAGCAGCATGGGCAGCAGGCCCATGTCCAGGGACGCCACATGGAACAGCGGCGAAATCATCAGCGCCACGTCGTTCCGGTTCAGGTCCATGTCCACCACCGTGTTGAAGCAGTTCCACGTGATGTTGCCGTGCGTCAGGAGCGCGCCTTTGGGCCTGCCCGTGGTGCCCGAGGTGTAGAGGATCATGGCGCCGTCGTCCAGCGTCACCGCCTGGTCGAGCGGCGTTGCGGCCGCCGCCTGAAGCACCTCGTCATAGTGTTCGACGCCGGATGGCGGGCTGACAGCGGAACCTTCCGTGCCGCCGTCGGGCGCCACCAACAGGCGATGGGACACCACGGTTTCTTCCGAGGACGCGGCGGCCACGGTTTCCAGGGGGGCGGCGTTGATGAGGAGCTCGGCCCCGGAGTCCTGCAGCTGGAACTGCAGCTCGGGGGCGGCCAGCCGGGTGTTCAGCGGGACGAAGATGGCGCCGAGCAGGCCGCAGGCGAAGAAGGTCTCCACGAAGGAAGGGTGGTTCTCGCCGAGGTAGGCCACCCGGTCCCCCTTGGCCACTCCCCTGTCCCGAAGGGCGTTGGCCAGCCGGTCCGTCCGGTCGGCGAGCTCCTTGTAGGTCATGCTGCCCATCCCGGTGACGAGTGCCGCCTTCGTTCCCGACTTGGCGCGGCGCCGCTGCAGCCAGGAGCCAACTCCGTTGTTGTCCATGTTTGCGGTACTCCTAACTGACCATGGTGAGGTCGTTGTTCTTAGACTCCCGCGTCAGCAGGATGAAGACAATGGAGACAAGGGCCATGACGGACAGGAACACCACCACGGGCACGATGCTCTGGCCGGAATCCTTGTACAGGCCGGCAAGAATGCCGGGTGTGAAGCCGGCACCGATCAGGGTGGCCAGCTGGTATCCGACGGCCGCACCGGTGTAGCGGTTCGTGGTGCCGAACTGCTCCGAGACAAACGCCGCCAGGGGGCCGTAGAGGGAGGAATGCAGGATAAGCGCCACGGTGAAGGCCAGGAAGACCAGGCCCACGTTGCCGGAGCCGAGCATCCCGAACATCGGGAACAGGTAGGCGATGAACAATGCCAGGCCGGCCACCATGACCGGCCGGCGCCCGAAGCGGTCGGAGAGCCTGCCGCCGAGGAGGACGAACAGGATGGAGATGGCTGAGGCTCCGGCGAAAGCGTAAAGCACGCCCTGCTGCGGTGCGCCCTTGGAGACGGCATAGGTCACCGAGAACGTGGGCAGTACTACCTGGAGGCCGAATCCGGCGGCACCCGCGAACATGATCATGATCAATGCCTTGGGACGGCGGAGTACCTCCACCAGCGGGATCTTGCGCTTGGCGCCCTGGGCGCCCTCCTTGGCCACGGCCTCCGCAAAGATCGGGCTTTCCGAAACGCGCAGCCGGACGAACATGCCCACAATCAACAGGACGAAGGACAGCAGGAACGGCACGCGCCATCCCCAGGCGAGGAAGGCGTCCTGAGGCAGGGCCGAGAAGATGCCCATCACCACGGTGCCGAGCACAGCACCTGTCGGAGCGCCGGCGTTGACGAAGGAGGCAGCGAAGCCGCGGCGCTTGGGATCGGAGTGTTCCAGGGCCATCAGTGCGGCCCCGCCCCATTCACCGCCGACGGCGATTCCCTGGCAGACCCGCAAAACCACCAGGAGGACCGCGCCCCAGGGGCCGATCACGCTTGCGCCGGGGATCAGGCCAATAAGGGTGGAGGCAATGCCCATCATCGCCATGGAGACGATGAGCATTCCTTTGCGGCCGATCCGGTCACCGAAATGGCCGAAGATCACTCCGCCAAGCGGCCTTGCCACATACCCTGCCGCGAACGTGGCGTAGGCGGCGACCACGCCCACCCACTCGTCGGTGCCGGCGAAGAAGACTTTGGGAAAGGCCACGGCAGCGGCGGTGGCATACAGCAGGAAGTCGTAGAACTCGATGGTGCTGCCCAGATAGCTGGACAGGATGACCGTGCGCGCTTCCTTGCGCTTCGCGGCCGTACCCGCTGATGCGAGTGTGGTGTGTCCTGACATGGCTGTTCCTTTGGAAGGAGGAAAAAGTGTTTTTGGGGTCGGCGGCAGAGCGGTCCCCGGGTGGGACCGCCTCCGCCGCCAATCGCGGTTACTGCGGGGCGCCGGGCCTGCTTGCAGGAGCGGCGCTTACTTGTGCGGCTTACTTATAGAAGCGGCTTACTTGTAAAAGCGGGCGAGGAATTCGGCGACGACGGCGGGGCGTTCCTGGCCTTCGATCTCGATGGTGGCGTTGACCTTGATCTGGGCGCCGCCCTTAACCTCGGTGACCTCGGCGATGGTGGCCTGCATGCGCACCTTGGAACCGACCTTGACCGGGGAGGTGAAGCGGACCTTGTCGAGGCCGTAATTCACCTTGGTGGTGACACCGTCCACGTCGAACAGCTCGCCCCAGAACGGGATGATCAGCGAGAGGGTGAGGAAGCCGTGGGCGATCGGGGCGCCGAACGGGCCGTCCTTGGCACGTTCCGGATCCACATGGATCCACTGCTGGTCATCAGTGGCGTCGGCGAACAGGTTGATCTGTTCCTGGGTGATCTGGCGGTAGTCGGTGGTGCCAAGGTCGGTACCGGTCATGGTGAGCAGTTTGTCGAAATCGACGACGAGATTGGGCATCGTTGCCTCCTGTTGGTGATGGATATTGGGTAAAAGTCCCGACGGCGGGCGCCGGGTCTGGGTTGGTACAGCTCAGCGGGCAAAGGCGCTTTCGCCCGTGAGGGCGCGGCCGATGATGAGGGCGTTGATCTCGTGGGTGCCCTCGTAGGAGTAGACGGCTTCGGCGTCTGCGTGGAAGCGGGCAACGTCGGCGGCGAGCGTGATGCCGTTGCCGCCCACCACTTCCCGGGCCAGGGCGACAGTTTCGCGCATGAACAGGGACGTCTGCATCTTGGCGAGGGCCGAGTCCTGGTCCCGGTAGATGCCCCTGGCCTGCTGTTCGGTCAGCCGGACCACCAGGGACAGGCTGGCCGTGATGTTCCCGAGCATGCGGGCGAGTTTCTCCTGGACCAGCTGGAAGGAGCCCAGGCTGCGGCCGAACTGCCGGCGTTCGTTGACGTACCTGAGGGCCGCCTCGAACGCACCTGCCTGGATGCCGGTGGCGATCCACGCGACGTCCGAGCGCATGGCCCGGAGCATCGCCGCGACGTCCCGGAAGGAGTTCACATTGTGCAGGCGCATTGCCTCCGGAACCCGGACCCCCTCGAGCGTGATGTGGGCATTCTGCATCATCCGCAGGGAGGTTTTGCCGTGGATCTTCTCCAGGCTGACACCCTCCGCCAGCCGGTCCACGAGGAAGGCCTTGACCTGCCCGTCGGCAACATCCCTCGCGAACACTGCCAGTACATCCGCGGTGGAGGCACCACCGATCCAGCGCTTGGCACCGTCCAGGACCCAGGCACCGCCGCCGGCATCTGCCTCAAAGCGCGCGGTAGTGGACAGCCCGCCGGCGATGTCCGAACCGGATTCCGGCTCCGTCAGCGAGAAGACGCCCTTGAGGGAGAAATCGATGACCTTCGGCATCCACTCGAGCTGCTGCTCCTCGGAAGCACCAACGCGGATGGCCGTGCGGAACAACCCGGCCTGGGCTGTATACCAGGTGGCCAGCGAGGCGTCGGTGCGGGCGAGCTCGAAAATCCGAAAGCCCTGGTAGATCTCCCGGGCCGGACCATTTTCCATGCCGTGTCCGGCCAGGTCAGCGGGTTCCATGAGGTCAAGGTCGATCAGGGGCTGCGCCAGCTGTTCCGGAAACTCGCCCCGTTCCCAGTACTCAGCCAGCAACGGCTTCGCCTGCTGGTCGAGGAATTCCCGGAGCCGGGCCAGGACCCGCCGTTCGCCGGCGGTAAGGAGGGATTCGGCGTCGTACCAGTCTGCTGCTGAATAAAGGCGTTCCTGCCCCTCAGCGGAAGGGAAGGCACCCGCGGCGGGCTCCGCCGTCGTCGTCTTCATTTCAGGCACCCAAACCAAGCAGCCGGACCGCGTTGGCCTTGAGGATTTTCGGACGCACCTCGTCCTTCAGCGGGAGGTCCGCGAACGCGCCCAGCCACTTTTGCGGTGTGATCAGCGGGAAGTCCGTGCCGAACAGAACCTTGTCCTGCAGGTAGGAGTTGGAGGCCTTCACGAGGGACTCCGGGAAGTATTTGGGTGACCAGCCGGAGAGGTCGATGAACACGTTCGCCTTGTGGGTGGCGATGGAGTTGGCCTCGTCCTGCCACGGCACCGATGGGTGGGCCATGATGATCTGCAGGCCCGGGAAGTCAGCCGCGACGGCGTCCAGCAGCAGCGGGTTGGAGTACGCCAGCTTGATGCCGAACCCGCCGGGCAGTCCTGCGCCCATGCCGTTCTGGCCGGTGTGGAAGATGGCGGGCAGCCCGAGTTCCTGCAGGGTTTCCCACAGCGGGTAGAACCGTTCGCTGGACGGGTCGAAGCCCTGCAGGGACGGGTGGAACTTGAAGCCGCGGGCTCCCAGTTCAACGGCCTGGTGCTTGGCTCCGGCAATCGCGTCCTCGCCCGTGCGGGGGTCCACGCTGCCGAACGGGATGAGCACATCATTGTTCCTGGCGGCCCCGGCGATCAGCTCGGGAATGCTGTTGGGTTCGTGCTTGAGCTGGGTGCGTGCATCCACCGTGAAGACGACGGCGGCCATGTTCAGTTCGCGGTACACCTCGGCGATCCGGTCCAGGGACGGGGTGCGGTCCTCGGCCTTGAAGTACTTTGCCGAGGCCTCGGTGAGGGCGTCCGGGAGGGAGCCGTGCCCGCAGCTGTCCACTTCGAGGTGGACGTGCATGTCGATCGCGTCGAGCTTCGCGGCGTCAATGCCCGGTTCATAGCGCATGTTTCGGATTCCTTCGCGGAGCTCTAGCGGGCCGGGGCTGGTTCGGGCTGCAGTTCGGCGGGCAGCGGGAGGAATTCCTCGCCGTAGGTCTGCAGCGTCTCTTCGCTGAAGAGGGTGGCGGCATTTTCCTGCAGGGCCTCGAAGGTCCAGCCGCCGTCGCGGTATTCGGTGGTGGCAGCCGTCGGGTGGGTCCAGACCTGCAGGCGGTCCCCGCCGGCGCCGATGGCCTGGCCGGTGATGCCGGCAGCCTCATCCGAGGCGAGGTAGGCAATGAGTCCGGCAACGTCGTCGGCCGTTCCGAAGCCGAGGTCGTGGCGGAAGAAGGCGGGCATGGCCTCGCCGCGCTCATCGGCTTCGACGGCCTTCTGGAAGTAGGGGACCGTCTTGGTCATGGCGGTGGCAGCCACAGGGATGACGGTGTTGACGGTGACTCCGGCCTTCTTCATTTCCAGGGCCCAGGTGCGGACCATGCCGACGATGCCAGCCTTGGCGGCGGCGTAGTTGGTCTGGCCGAAGTTGCCGCGCTGGCCGGTGGGTGAGCCGATGGTGATGATGCGGCCCGGAACATTGTTTTCCTTGAAGTACGCGAAGGCCTCGCGGACACAGGTGAAGGTGCCCTTCAGGTGCACGTTGATGACCAGGTCGAAGTCCTCATCGGTCATCTTCAGGAGGCTCTTGTCCCGCAGGATGCCGGCGTTGGTGACCAGGATGTCCAGTCGGCCGAACGTCTCTACGGCACCTGCAACGAGGGCCTTGGCGGCGTCGGTGGTGCCCACTGGAACCACAACGGCGGTGGCCCGGCCGCCGTCGGCCTCAATCTGCGCAACGGCCTCGGCGGCAGTCCCGGCGTTGACGTCATTGATGACGACCGCGGCACCCTGGCGGGCGAGTTCCCTCGCATAGGCCAGGCCAAGGCCCTGGCCGCTCCCAGTGACGATTGCTACTTTGCCGTTCAAGCTCATCGCGTGCTCCTTCGCATGCAGTCCCCGGCCGGAACCGGTAGGGCTGATCCCACGTGGCCGTGAGATCCTTGTCATGATCAATGAAAATACGGATCATTGAAAAAGTCAACGATTGTTTTTGTCATTGGAGTAACTCATGACCCCGCAGAGCACCGACGTCCAGACCCCGCGCCTCGCGGCCGCCCAAATCGGCCGCGATGTGGGCCTGCTGCTGGCCAAACTGCATGCCGCGGGCTCGGTCCTGAACAACCGGGCCCTGGGTGATTTTGGCCTCCGGGAACGGTCCTTCTCCGTGCTGACGCTGGCCTGCAGCGGGCTCGAACCCACCCAGCGCGAACTCGCCGATTTCCTCAGCCTCGATCCCAGCCAGGTGGTCAGCCTGGTGGACGACCTGGAGCGCCGCGGCCTTGTTGAACGGGCTCAGGGGAAGCAGGACAGGCGCGCCAAGATCATCGTGTCCACGGCTGAAGGCCGGCGCATCCACACGAAGGCCCGTGCGGCCCTGGCGGTGTGCGAGCAGGAGCAATTGGCGTCATTGAGCCAGGACGAGAATGCCCAACTCCGGGCGCTGCTCAGCAAGGCACTCTGGGGATAGGCGTCCACCCCGGGCCCCTTACGCCTCTTTACGCGCCTTCGCTGACCCGCAGGGCTGATGGTGACCCGGCCGCCTCCGGCGCCTCGGACCGGATGACCTCCCGGACGTGCTCCAGAGCCGGATCCGCAAGGGAATTGTACGCGGACACGAACAGCTTCCGTGCCGTCAGGAGCGGGAAATCCGCCGGCAACAGCTCCCTCGGCAGGCCAGGGTCATTCCAGGGAAACGCCCGCCAGCTGTCCATGATTTCCGTGCGCAGCCGGAAGGCCTCTGCCGGGCTCAGGGCCCGGTCCGGGCTCCCGGGGATGGAGCGGCTGTAGGTTTCGATGAACGGGTGATACTGCTCCCGCATCTCGTCCAGGGCCCACGCTTCGATGGGTTCCCTGCCCTGCAGGCTTGAGGTGCGTGAGCGAAAAACCACGTAGTTTGCTACGCCGTACGCCGCGCAGGCTTCGTCCACCGCTTCAGTCCGGTCCCAAGGGCAGACCCAGAGCGCGCCATACAGCGGTGAAAAACCCAGCCATTTCAGCCGGGAACGCAACAGTTCCCTGGTTTCCCGGGCCGATTCCGGAATGGAGAAGCCCACCACCGTCCACATTCCGTCCCATTGCCGGGACTCCGAGCCAAACTCGCTGACCTGCCGGAATCCAATCTGAAGGCGGACGCGCGCAGCCTCCGTCAGCCGATACCGCGAAGACCTTCCGGCGCTGGACTGCTCCAACACGCCCCGGCCCGCCAGCCGGCTCAAGGCAGTGGAGGCGGCGGATGCGGTAATTCCCAGGTGCGCCCCCAGGGCAATGATCAGCCGGGACGGAAGCCAGGAGGCCTCCTGCTGCCAGTAGTCGCCGAGCATCGTCAGCACGAGGTGCTGGGTGGCGCCGCCCTTGGAGGGCCGGGGAAAGCTGATCATGGAGCCTGGCGGCACGCTCCCGGCGGCAGGTAGGTCATAGGAGTTCACTTGTCCATCATCCCAGTCGCCGCCGTCGCCGCTGCTTAGCGTTGCAGCTTTCTTGACGGACGTTGGATATTACGCATACTATCTTCTCACGTGATGCGGACCACACGCAGGCCGCCTCGTTTCCAGCCCATCGGCTGATGCCAGACTCCCCTTTTCTCAGTCCCGCCCACCCAGGAGATCCGCAATGACCGCTGGTCCCATTGATCCGCCGACGACGCCGTCCGCGGACATTGACACCATCTCTGCCGGCCGCCACAAAAATGCCCGGCGCGCTGCCGCCGCAAGCTTCATTGGCAGCACCCTTGAGTACTACGACTTCTTCATCTACGGCTCCGCCTCTGCCCTGATCTTTAACAAGATCTTCTTCCCGGGCATCGACCCTTCCCTCGGTCTCGTCCTGTCCATGGCCACCATCGGCATCGGATACGTGGTCCGTCCGCTCGCTGCGGGGGTCATCGGGCATTTCGGTGACCGCATCGGGCGGCGCCAAATGCTGGTCTTCACCCTGGTCCTGATGGGTGTGGCGACCTTCCTGATCGGTTGCATCCCGCCCACCGCCGTCATCGGAGCTGCGGCCCCGATCCTGTTGGTGCTGCTCCGGGCGATCCAGGGCGCGTCCGCCGCAGGCGAGTCCGTGGGAGCGGTCACCATGACGCTCGAGCACGCTCCGAGCCACAAGCGTGCCTTCTACGCCAGCTGGGTCAACACCGGCGCGGTGGCCGGCATCATGCTCGCTTCGCTGGCCTTCCTGGCCGTGTCCATGCTGCCCCAGGAAGACCTGCTTGCGTGGGGTTGGCGCCTGCCGTTCCTGGCCAGCATCCTGGTGGTAGGCGTCGGGCTGTGGATCCGGCTGCGCCTGCCGGAGTCCGAGGTCTTCGAAGCAGCCAAGGAATCTGAAACCGAACAGGAGCTGCCCATCAAGGTGGTCCTGCGTGACCACTGGGCCACGGTTCTGAAGGTCATCGTCTTCGGGCTCTGGAGTGTGGTTTCGTCCATCTTTGCCGCCTTTGGCCTGGCCTACGCAACCGGAAAGTTCGGCATCCCCGCCCCCGTCATGCTGACGGTCACTATCGTGACGGCGGCGCTGGGCGTCGCAGCGCAGCCCTACGCCGGCATCCTCGCCGACAGGATCGGCCGCAAGCCGGTCTTCATCACCGGAAACATCATCTGCGCCATCGCGGCCTTCGCCTTCTTCTGGGCCGTCAGTGCGGGGTCGATTCCGCTCATCTTCGCCACCGCCATCCTCTTCATGACAGTCGGCTACGGCATGGTCAACCCCCTGGGTCCGGCGATGACCGCGGAAATGTTCGAAACCCGGATCCGCTACACCGGCGCGGCCACGGCATCCCAGTTGGGCCTGGTGGTGACCGGCTTTGCCCCCGCAATCGCCGCAGCCATCGTGCAGCCCGGCCAGTTCGGCTGGATCCCCGTCGCCTCGTTCACCGCGGCATGCTGCCTTGTTTCCGCCGGCGTGACGGCCCTCTGGGTCAAGGAAACGTACCAGGTGCGCACCGAGGACCTCGGCCTGAAATCCCAGGGCACGGTCTAGGCGGCTGCGGCGGGGCCGGCCCCCGGGCCGGACCCGCCGCAGTTTCGCCCCTTGAACCCGTCTTAGCAGAAAGCAGATCCAGTGCCGTACCCCGTCCTCGTCGAAAATGCTGAAACAGCCATGGGAGATGGAACCGTCCTCCGTTCCACCGTGTACCGGCCGGCAGATGACACCGAATCCTTCCCGGTGCTCCTGACCCGCACACCGTACGGGCGGGACCTGGCCGTGAACTCCGCCTACTTCAACCCGACCACCGTTGCTGCTGCCGGGTACGTGGTCATCATGCAGGACTGCCGGGGCCGGTTCGGGTCAGACGGAGAATTCAACCCCTCTGTGAATGAAGCGTCCGACGGCGCCGAAACAGTTGAGTGGGCGGCCCGGCTTCCGTACTCCAATGGCAAGGTGGGGATGTGGGGCCGCTCCTATTTTGCTGAAACACAGTGGCGGGCCGCCCAGGAAGCGCCGGCGCCGCTGCGGGCCCTGGCGCTCGGCGTCTCGGCCGGCGGCAGCGCCAACAACGGTGCCCTGTATCGCGGCGGTGCCCACGAGTACGGAAGCCGCCTGAGCTGGGGGCATGCATCCGCTTCACTGAACCAACTGTTCCGGGAGTTCGCGGACGATCCGGAACGCAAGGGAAAAGAGCTGCAGGCCTGGCTGGAACTGGATGAAACATTCGCCGATTCGAGTATTTTCGGTACCCTCCCCCTGCGCCAGCTGGAACCCCGGTTGGGCACCTTCATGAACTCCCACGTTCTTCCCTCAGCGGGTGAAGGCCCTGGGAGCCCGTTCACCCTGCTTTGGGATGCTGCGTCCGAGCAACCGGCGCCGCTGCCCACGCTCCACATCGGCGGCTGGTTCGATATCTTCGCACCCAACACGCTGGCCCAGTACCGGCGGCAGCTTGAACAAAGCCATGCCGTGCCCGGAACCACTCCGCGGCTGATCGTGGGCCCGTGGACGCACACCAACCTCAGCGGCGCGTTCCCGGAGGTGAGTTTCGGCATGGCCGCGTCCGCGGGACTGGTCAACGGGATCGGGGACTTGTCCTCGATCCATACGGCATGGTTCGATGCAGCCCTCAAGGATGATCCCCAGCGGCTCGACGCGATACCACCCGTGCTGCTCTACTTCATGGGCGAAAACACCTGGCATGGTTTTGACGCGCTGCCCGAGCCCTCGGCGCAGGCCAGCTGGTACCTCGGCGCCGACGGTTCGCTGGATGATGAGCCGGGAACAACCGGAGCAGCTGACTACCTCTACGACCCGCTCAACCCGGTCCCCACCGTCGGCGGCGCCACCATGATCCACGGCGCTTTCCCCGCCGGACCGGCAACCCAGGCCGCCGTCGAAGCCCGCGACGACGTCCTGGTGTTCACCTCCGCACCCGTCGAAGAAAAACTCACCCTCTTCGGGGACGTCACCGCAACGTTCTTCGCCTCCTCCAGCGCCGTGGACACGGACTTCGTGGTCCGGCTCTGCAGGGTTGCCGAAAACGGAACATCCACCAGCATTGCCGACGGCATCGTCCGGGCCTCCTGGCGGGAAAGCTACGCGGAGACCGGTTCGTACTCCCCCGGCACAGCCCCCTCGCCCATCCAGCCGGGGGAAGTCTATGAATACACTGTCAGTCTGTGGGACACGGCATTCACCTTCGCTCCAGGAGAGAGGCTCCGCGTGCAGATCACCTCCAGCTGCCACCCGCGCTGGGACCGCAACCTCAACACCGGCAAGCTCGCCTACGAATCCGCCGAGACGGTGGTTGCCAGCCAGTCGATCCGCTTTGGAACCGGTTATCCGAGCAGATTGACCGCGGGCATCCTGTGACGACCCCTCCCGCGAACGGCCAGCCTGTGCCGCCGTCGCTGTCATTCCTCGCCAGGATCCTGGTGGACGTCGCCGAGCCCGTGGATATCGGCCGCACGCCCGAGGGGCACAGGAGGATCGTGCCCATCCTCGGCGGAACCATTACCGGGCCCGGGTTGCAAGGCACGGTGCTGCCTGGCGGGGCGGACTTCCAGATACTGCGGAGCCCAGAGTCCACCGACCTCGACGCCCGGTACGCCCTGGAAATCGAGGACGGCTCGCGGATCTACGTGCACAACGTCGCCGTGCGGCACGGCCGTGCGGAAGATATCGACAAGCTCAACCAGGGCCAGCCCGTGGACGCGTCAAGAATCTACTTCCGCTGCACGCCCCGTCTCACCACGGAATCAAGCACGTGGTCCTGGATGAACCACACAGTCTTCCTCGGCACGGGTGAACGCCTACCCAACCAAGTGGGCATCACCATCTTCCAGGTCCACTAGAGACCACCATGCAGGGCCGATAGTTCGGCGTAAAGCGACGAAGGAAGCAACCCGGTACGTGACCCCGGCCAGCCCCGGGCGTTGGACAAACGTCATCGGTACCGGCAGCGTACAACCGCTGGGAATCCAATCCCAAAACACCAGCAAAGCCAGATACGTCCGGTCCTTACCAACGAGCCTCCACCGCGCACCGCTACGGAACGACGATAATTGAACTCCAGTGGCTTGGAGACGAAACCAGTAAGGAGCCATGACAAGGTCATTAAACGGCTGAGGACCGCATACGCCGCTTGAAGCCGGAAAGACCGATTGCGCCATTCCAAACCATATTCAATGCGAGTACGATCGTCTTTGATGAGAAGAGAATTAGGAGCGGCCCTTCAGCCCGGCCCGGAGGCTGCGCAACGTTTCCTCGAGGACGTGCGCGCGGCAGTAACAGAAGGGCCGCGTCCGCGTCAGGTCCTGCTGACGCTCCTCGCTGACTATTGGCTGTCTCCTGACGCCCAGGCGCCATCGGGCGCCCTTGTCGAACTGCTTGCAGACTTTGACATCCCCGCGTCCGGAGCCCGGACCCTGCTCGGGCGTCTGTGCAGGGACGAGCGTATCCAGCTGACAAAGATCGGACGACGGACTTTTTACAGCCTGTCCCCCTGGCTGAGGCAGCGGCTGGTATTCCGGCTGGAGACGATGAATCAATTCGGCCGGGCGGACGTTCCCTTCGCTGGGCAATGGACCTGCGTCGCCTTCTCCGTCCCGGAGGAGAACCGGGGCGATCGGCACAAACTCAGGGCCGGCCTCGCATGGCTTGGTTTCGCACCTCTCTACGACGGTTTCTGGATCACGCCGCGCCCCATGGTTGAAGAGGCCCGGAAGTTGCTCGCCAAACTGGGGGTCCTGGCTGCCACCGTGTTCCAAGGCTCACTGACCGGCGAGGGCCGGGACTACGGCGAGCCAACCGACGCCTGGAACCTTGAGCAAATGGCCGGCCTATACCGAAATTTCCTCAATGAAACCGAACCCCTCGCCAGCGCCCCCAGTCTCGGCTCAGTCTCCCCCGTCGAGGCCTTGATCTTCAGGACCGAACTGATCAACGTGTGGCGCGCCTTTCCCAACGTGGACCCCGACCTCCCCCTGGACCTGCTGCCCCCGGACTGGCCTCGAACAAGGGCACGGGAAGTTTTCCAGCTGCTCTACGGCGGCCTCGCCCAACCGGCGCTTGCCCGAGTAAAAACCGTTGTGGCTGCGCATGCGCCCGAATACGTGGACCAGGTGCAGTACCACCTCACTGGCGATCCGGCTGGCCCGGTCCCTAAGATCGCGGCCGGCGTCTAGTAACCCGGAGCATGCGCGGCCGCTAAGGCAACAGGGCACAAGCTCCATGCGCTTCAGCATGCCCTGCCGGTTCTGCAGCCCCAGGCTCTCATGATCCAGCACACAAAAATCTCAGATTATGATTCATAATCGTTGACGGACGTCACGGATGAGAATACCGTTGAAGGTATTCAAGCGGCCGCTTGCCAAAGAGGGCAGGCACCGGCCGAACTCATTCCAGTAAGGTCTCCCATGAAAATTTCCGCTCCTTACAGGGTCGCCGCCGTTGCAGCCGGCGCCGTTCTTGCACTCACCGCATGCGCCGGGCCCTCACAGCAAAGCACCCCAAGCCCGGCAGCCGCGGGAGGGGTCAATAAGTCCGCCAAGTTCTACGATTCCCTTCCGCAGTCCATCAAGGACAAAGGGGAAATCGTCTTCGCCGGTGATTCCCACCCGCCATACCGTTCCGTCGGTGCCGACGGCAAGACCGTCACCGGTATTGATCCGGACCTCCAGAAGGCCCTGACCGAGTCACTCGGCGTTCCCGCCAGGATCGAAATCACCGAGGGTCTCCCCCAGATGCTGACGGGCATGAAGAGCGGCCGGTATGACGCCTTCAACGGCCCGGTCAAGGCGACACCGGACCGGCTTAAGGAGTTCGACGGCGTCAGCTGGCTAAGCAGCCGGACCTCCTACGTAATTCCGACCACCAACGGTATTGATGCCAAGGGCACGGACGGGCTGTGTGGCACAACCACCGCAGGCGTGAAGGGATCCATCACGGAGGAACAGACGGCGAAGCTGAGCACATGGTGCGGCGAGCAGGGCAAGCAGCCGGTGACTTTCCTCGGCCTTGCCGACACGAACGCCACCATCCTCGCTGTGAAGTCGCAGCGGGCGCAGAGTGCAGCCACCACCCAGACCGGCGCCATCGATCTGATGGCGCAGGAAAAGGACAAATGGCGCTACGTCAGCCAGACTGACGAGCAGGGTGCCGGTGTGGACCAGCTCGTCCTCCTGGCCCCGAAGTCAAGCGGCCTTGGACCGGTCCTCCAGAAGGCCTTCGTCGAGATATTTGACAACGGCAAGTACAAGGAAATCGTGGACCGCTGGGGCCTTGATGATGTCGCCGTCGAAGCTCCAGTGCTGAACCCCGGCGCGTCCTAGGAAGTCAGACATGACCATGAGCCGATCAACGAGTCCGGTCATCCAGCCCACAGGAAAGCCATCCATCGACGTAGCGGACAGCATCCCAAGGTTCCGGCCGTGGCGCTGGGTGCTTTCAGCCGTCCTGCTGGTCGTCGTGATCCAGGTGGCCCTCTTCCTGGTAACCAATCCCAACTTCGGCTGGGATGTCGTTTGGGAATACCTCTTCTTCCCCACAGTCCTGAACGGCCTGGGCATGTCCGTTCTCCTGGCGGTGATCGCCATGGTGGCGGGCACGCTGCTGGGCGTCGTCCTGGCCACCGCCCAGCTCAGCGACTTTGGACCTGCCCGCTGGGCCAGCCGCCTCTACATCGGGATCTTCCGCGCCGTCCCCCCACTGGTCCAGCTGATTTTCTGGTTCAACCTTGGGTTCCTGCTTCCCAATATCGGCATCGGGATCCCGTTTGGACCCGAGCTCGTCTCCTGGCCCACCAATTCCGTGATCACCCCGCTGTCGGCTGCCATCATCGGGCTGAGCCTGCATGAAGGCGCCTACATGTCCGAAATCATCCGTTCCGGCATCGCCTCCGTGGACCAGGGCCAACGGGATGCTGCGAAAGCAGCAGGCTTCACTCCCTGGCAGACGTTTTCACGCATCATCATGCCGCAGGCCATGCGGGTTATCCTTCCGCCCTTTGGCAACCAGTTCATCGCCACACTGAAAGGCACGTCGCTGGTGAGTGTCATTGCCATGACCGATCTCCTGTTCTCAGTCCAAACCATCGCCGACCGCACCTACCAGGTCATCCCCATGCTGCTGGTTGCCTGCATCTGGTACCTCGTGGCGGTTTCCGTCCTGACGTTCTTCCAGAAGAAGCTGGAGCGCCGGTATGGCCGCGGCTACGACGCCCTGAAGACACCGGCGGGCAAACTGAAATTTCTGGGCCTCGGAGGCGGAATCTGATGACTGACACAACCACTGACCAGAGCCCGGTCCTGCGCGTACAGAACCTGCGCAAGTCCTTCGGCCATCACAAGGCACTGGACGGGATCGATTTCGAAGTCCAGGACGGCGAAGTCGTCGTGATTATCGGGCCTTCGGGGTCGGGCAAATCCACCCTGGTGCGCTGCATCCACCAGCTTCAGAGCATCGACGGCGGTGCCATGTACCTGGACGGAGAGCTCCTGGGGTACGAGCTCCACAGCGGACGTCCGCGTCCCCTCAGCGAAAAGAGCATTGCCGGCCAACGGCGACGGATCGGCATGGTTTTCCAGCAGTTCAACCTATTTCCGCACTGGACTGTGCTGGAAAACATCACCGGCGCCAGCAGGATCGTTCACGGCAAGTCCTCCGCGGAGGCCGAGGAGCGCGCCCGCTATCTGCTGGACAAGGTGGGCCTGGCCGCGAAAGCCGACGCCCACCCGAGGGAGCTGTCCGGCGGGCAGCAGCAAAGGGTCGCGATCTGCCGGGCGCTGGCGCCGCGTCCCCGCGTAATGCTCTTTGACGAGCCGACGAGCGCGCTGGACCCTGAGCTGGTCGACGAAGTCCTGTCTGTTCTCCGGGATCTCACCTCGCTGGGCATGACGATGGTGGTGGTGACCCATGAAATGGAGTTCGCCCGGCAGATGGCGGACCGCGTGGTTTTCATGGACAACGGCAAGATCGTTGAGCAGGGTACCCCGGAGGAACTGTTCGGCCGTCCCAAGACGGACCGGCTGCGCGCCTTCCTGTCACGCTTCAACGCCCGGACATCCAAGGCCAGCCCCAACTCCCCGGAAGCTCCTGCAGAAGGAATCACGTCATGACTATCTCAATCGCAGCCGTCGGGGACCTGGTCCTGGACGAGCCGGATCCGGCGTTCTTCCTCACGCCCTCCATGCCCGTCATCAGCAAAGCGGACATCGCGATCGGGCACATCGAAGTGCCTCACTCCCATACAACTGTCCAGGCCAGCACTGACGTGCCGGCGCCGGCCGCTGATCCAGCGGCCCTGAAGGATGTCGCCGCCGCCGGTTTCGACGTCGTCACCCTCGCGGGCAACCACATTTACGACGCCGGGCCCGAAGGGCTCCTGGACACCATCGCGTTCAGCCACGACGCCGGGCTCCTCACTGCGGGGGCAGGCGCCAACCTGGCGGAAGCCCGGAAGCCCGCCATCATTGACAGGGATGGCACCAGGGTGGGGATCCTGAGCTTCAACTGCGTTGGTCCACGCGATTCGTGGGCCGCTTCGCAGAAAGCGGGTGCAGCCTACGTAAAAGTGCTGACCCACTACGAACTTGATTCCGCGACCCCAGGCGGACCGCCCACCATCTACACGTTCACAGCGCCCGACAGCCTCCGCGCGATGCAGGACGATATCCGGAAGTTGAAGGGGGAAACCGACCTCGTGGTGGTTTCCCTCCACAAGGGCATCGGCCACACGCCGGCGGTCCTGGCAGACTACGAAATTCCGCTGTCCCATGCTGCGGTGGACGCTGGTGCGGATGTTGTGATCGGCCACCACGCCCACATCATGCGGGGCATCGAAATGTACCGGGGCGTGCCGATCTTCCACGGACTGGGCAACTTTGCCACGGTCACGCAGGCCTTGAACGCTGGTGGAGAATCCGCCGAACGTGCCGAATGGGCAGCCCGCAGGGTGAAGATGTTTGGCTTTGCGCCGGACCCGGCCATGCCCACCTACCCATTCCACCCGGAAAGCCGCAATACGGCGATAGCCACCTGCACCTTCGAAGGACGCCGCCTTGTCTCAGCGGGGTTTGTGCCGTGCTGGATTGACGACGACGCCCGCCCGGTCCCCCACGGCCGGACAGAAACCGGAGAGCGCGTCCTGGAGTACATCACCGAGATCAGCCGGCACGCGGGCTTCTCAACCACTTTTACCTGGGACGGCGAGCAAGTGCTTGTGCAAGCCCATCCCGATCAGGAGAACCACCATGTCTAGCCGGCCCCTTGACGGCCTGACCGTCATTGACCTCACCACCGCCCTTGCCGGCCCCTATGCCACTCTGCTCCTGGCGGGCCTGGGCGCCCGCGTCCTGAAGGTGGAAAATCCCGGCACGGGCGGGGACGCCGCGCGCAACAACTCCCCCTATCTGGGACGTGACGGCCTGAATGTCCAGCGTCACTCGGAAGACGACATGTCTATTTCCATCCTGTCCCGGGCACGGAACAAAGAGAGCATCACCATCGACCTGAAGGATCCGCGGGGCCGCGAGATCCTGCTCGATCTGGCAGCATCGGCGGACATCGTGGTCGAAAATTTCAGCGCAGGCGTAACGAAGCGGCTGGGCATCGCCTATGAGGACCTGCGCAAAATCAACCCCGCTTTGATCTACACCTCCATCAGCGGTTTTGGGTCCGACCAGAGCGGCGGCACCGGTAAGGCGATGGACACCATCATCCAGGCACTCAGCGGTGTGATGATGACGGCCGGCGAGCCCGGCGGCAATCCCGTCCGCTTCGGGCTTCCGGTCGGTGACCTGGTGGCCCCCCTCTTCGCCGTCATCGGCACCCTTGGCGCGGTAGTGCAGCGGCAGTCCACCGGCCAGGGACAGTACATCGACGTCTCAATGCTGGGTTCCCTCACGTCCTTGCTGGCGGCAGAGCCCTTCGATGCTTTCGAAAAGCTCGGCCTGCCCACCCGGACCGGTGAAATGGTCCCCCGCCTCGCCCCCTTCGGCACCTTTCCTTCCCAGGACGGCTGGTTCGCACTCTGCGCACCCACAGACAAGTTTGCCCACGGTGTGCTGGCAGCTATCGGGCGCCCCGAGTTGGCAGCGGATCCAAAGTTTGCCAAACGCGATGGCCGCGTCCAAAATGCCGCTGAACTCCACATGATGATTGGCGAATGGTCCAGGCATCTCCCGCTGGACGAGGTTCTGTCACGGCTGGAAGCCGAGGGGGCCCCTGCCGCCGAAGTGCGGTCGCCGGCCGCAGCAGTGAAGGACCAGCGGGTCCTTGACCGGGGCGAGGTAGTACGCCTGCGCCACCCCGAATCGGATTCGGAAAGCGAGCTTGTCGGGCCAGGAATGCCCTTCCTGATGTCCGGTTCGGAAACCACATTGGACAAGCCTGCCCCGCGCCTTGGCCAACACACCCAGGACATCCTGAGCCAGTTCCTCGGGTATCCGGACAGCAAAATCGACGAGCTCAAGCGCAGCGGCATCCTGTGAACGGCAGCCGGCAACAAGACATCCTGGACGGCTTGGCGGAGCATTACCCCAACCGGGTCATCCGCGCACGCGAGCGGGCAGCGCAAGGAACCGCTGTCATCGGATTTGTAGGAGCCGATGTCCCGCGCGAGCTAATCGCCTCGACCGGGGCGTTGCCGCTCCGGCTCCACAGCCGGAGCGGTCCGCCTTCGGAGGAAGCGGTGCAGCTCCTCGGTGAGGCAACCGACCAGACGGCACATTCGATCCTCAGCCAGATACTGGCGCATGAGCTGGACTTCCTTACCGGGATCGTGGTCTCCAGGGATTGCGAGGCCTCGTTGCAGCTGTTCTACGTGCTGCGCCAGCTCGCCAGGCGCCGACCAGGAATGCCGCCCGTCCACCTTGTCGATGTCCTTCACCTCCCGCGAGAATCAACCGCCCTCTACAACAGGCGCCAAGTTGCCGTGTGCGCGCAAACGCTGTCCCTGTGGACCGGCAAGGGGCCCGATCAGGCAGCCCTGGCAGCCTCGATTGCCGCCTACCAGGAGCTCCGCGCGCAGCTGAAAGCTGTCCAGGCACTCCGCCAAGGTGGGCAGCTCTCCGGAACGGCCGGTCTCCATGTGGCAGCGGCGGCAGAGTCCCTGCCACCTGCCGAAGCCGCCGATTGGCTGGGGCGCCTGGTTCTGAGCGCGGCGGACCCTGGACCGGTGCCCGATCCCGGCCTGCGCCTGTTTTTCTGTGGCAGTGCACAGGACCAGGACGCGGTTTACCGCGCAATCGAAAGTCTGGGAGTCCGGATTGTCGGCGAGGACCACGATTGGGGACTGCTTGCCTCCCCTTCCCCGGTTACCGCCCCGGCTACAGCAAGTCATGAGGCACTGCTTGGCCATCTGGCCCGGTCGTACCATTACCGCAGCCCCTCGGCAGCTACTGCAGCGCTGGCTGTCCATGCCCGCTGGACCGCCGGCCAGGCGCGTGCCAGCGGCGCCCAAGCCGTGTTTTGCCTGACACGCAATTTCGACGACGCTCCGGCCTGGGATTACCCGAAGTTGGCCGAGTACCTCCAGGACGAGGGCGTGCCCTCGGTCCTGCTGAGCCGCCAGCCGGGGCTACCTGCCTCCGACGTCCTGCGGGAGTCGCTGCGGCCGCTATTGAACACCGTATCGCCGGGGAGGCGCTGATGAGCATCAAAAGACTGGACTCCGCCAGCCGAGCATCCGCCTACCAGAAGGCCTGGTTCGCCAGCCTGCAGGAAACGGTAGCCTTGGGGGCGCCTCTGGCGCTAGTGAACGCCGATGCGCCCCAAGAGATCCTTCGGGCCATGGACATTCCGTATGTGGTCAACCAGTGGTGGGCCTCGGTGGTTTCCGCCAAACGGCTGGCCGACCGCAGCCTTGATGCACTCCGGGGCAGGGGCTTTCCGGATTACTCCCGGCAGTACGACGCTGTGTCGTTCGGCGCGTCACACCTTCGTCCCGAGGAGGCACCCTGGGGCGGGCTGCCCATTCCGGACTTCGTGATCGCGGAGAACAGCAGTGACTCCGCCCGGAAGGTCTTTGACCTGTGGGCTGAGTCCGGAAAGACCACGTTCTTCCCGTTCGAACGTTCTTCAGGGGTGCGGGCCCCCGGGCAGTGGTGGGAGCTAGTGCCGCGGAAGTGGGAAGAAGCGTTCGGCGCTGACCGCCTGGACCTGATGACCGATGAAAACTGGCAGCTCGTGGAGTTCCTGGAGCAGGGCACCGGGCGCACGTTTGACTTGGCCAGGCTGTCGGAAGTGATGGACCTCGTTAACGAACAGGCCGAGTGGAACCGGCGGACCCGGGACCTTCTGGCGGCAACCCGGCCGGCACCCATCGGCGTCCATGACATCATCAACAGCGTTATGATTCCGCAGTGGCACCGCGGAACGGTCTGGGCACGGGACGCGGCCAAGAGCCTCTACGAGGAGGTGCAGGTGGCCGTGGACAGGGGTGAGGCCGTCTGCCCCGGCGAAAAGACGCGGCTGATGTGGATCGGCCGCGGCCTGTGGTTCGACATGGACCTGTACTCCCGGTTCGAGGAAGAATACGGTGCTGTCTTCGTCTGGTCCATGTACCTCGCTATCGCTGCGGACGGATACCCGCGTTACGGCGATGACCCTATGAGGGCCCTTGCCGCACGGTTTGCCGGCTTTACAGATCAGCTCTACATGCCCGGCTGGGCCGACGAATGGTACGTCAAGGAAGCACTCACCCATGGGGTAGACGGCGTGGTGCACCTCGTCGCTGATGACGTTCCCGGCGCCCACTTCACCACCGAAGCCCTCGAAGAAGCCGGCATTCCCGTCCTGGAAATTCGTGCCAGCAATGCGGATCCACGCTCAACCAATGCGGCAGCCCTTAGCGGTGCAATTGAAGAGTTCCTGACCACGAGGATTCGCGCCTGACGGGAGGCGCCCCGGCACCCGCTTTGGACGAAGTGCACGCCCAACTGAAGTGCTCCGCCCAAGTGGAGTCACAGCGCTCCAATGCGCGGCACTGACAGTCCTACAGCGGAGCCCGGACATGACACGGTCCGATTGGCGCGGTTACCCTGGACCCGCCTGAGCAGATGGCTTACCGCCGGGTAATCAACAAATTCTTCACCCCGCCCTAGGTCCGGGCCATGGAGCCCAAGGTGCGCCGAGCTTCCAGGGAATAACTGGGGCCGTTGATCCGGCAAGGGAAATTCGGTGTCGCCCTCGAGTCGCACAGAGGTTGCCCGCCCACGTCTTCGCCGACTTCTTCAACCTGTCGGTAGAGCTGGGCAGCGAGATCAAAAAGGCCAGCGGAACGTATGCGGACGGGATCCAGGTCCTCGATCATGACACGGTCAAGAAGCTGAGCACGCGAATCTACGAGATCGGCCAGGACATGGTCGACGACCCCGCCTCCGGCACCTCCAGCCGGAGGACGACCTAACAGCAGCACCCGCCACGGGCATCAGCGGGCCATCGCTGATTTCGACGCACGCAAAAGCGGGGCGACGGCGGGAGGTCCCACCGTCGCCCGCTTCCGTTTTGGGCTCGCGCTCCTAGAGCGCCAGCACCCTGCCCGTGAGGGCGGCAATCCGCTCGGGTGTGTAGCCAAGCAGGCCGCCGAGGACCGACTCCGTGTCGGCCCCCAGTGCGGGCGCCGGACCGTCGAGGGACGCAGTGACGCGGGACATTCTGATCGGCACGCCCGAACCGTAGATGGTCCCCTCGGCGCCGGATTCGCCGATCAGTGGCACCACCTCACCGCGGGCCAGAACCTGGGCATCGCGGATCGCCTCGGCCGGTTGCCTGACGGGCGCCACCGGGGCGCCGGCGGCGGCCAGGCGTGCCACGGCGTCGTTATTGTCCAGCCCGGCCGCCCAGTCCTGGATAATTCCATGCAGCTGGGAGGAATGGGATACGCGTCCATCGCGGGTGGAGAACCGGGGATCCTCCCCCAGTTCCGGCATTCCCATCCCGGCGAACACGCAGCGGGCCATCGGATCAGTCGGGGCGCTGAGCGCGAAGAAGCCGTTGCGGGTCGCGAAAGTGCCGAACGGCGCCAGCCGTGGAACGTGGGCACCGGTGCGCTGGGGAATCCCCAGGGACTCGAGGGTCTCGAAGGGTTCGATGGCCACCAGGGAGGTCAATGAGCCGAGCATTGACACATCCACGAACTGGCCTTCGCCGGTCAGGTCGCGGTGCCGCTGTGCAACCAGGGTTCCGATGACCGCGTAGAGCGGCGCGATCAGGTCCCCCATGGGCAGTCCGAACCGGACGGGGTCCTGCCCCTCCTCGCCAGCGGTGAACATCACCCCGCTCATCGCCTGGATGATCGCATCCATCGCCTTCAGCCCGTCGGCGCCGCCTGAGGTTCCGAATCCGGTGATCGACGTGTAGATGATGCGCGGATTGGCCCGGCTCACGGCGGCGTAGTCAATCCCCAGCCGCCTGGTCACCCCGGGGCTGAAATTCTCGACGACGACATCTGCCTGGGCAGCCAGCTCAAGGAACACCTCGCGGCCGGTCTCAGACTTGAGGTCCAGCAGCACGCTCTCCTTGTTGCGGCCCCTCAGCATCATGGAAAGTGACATGTCCGCAGAACTCGAGCGCTGTAGCGAAATGCCGTCCGGTGTCACGTAGGGCGCGTTGTTGCGCGATGAATCCCCGCCAGTCTGCGGGTTCTCGATCTTGATGACCCGGGCTCCGAGGGATGCCAGAAGCATCGTGGCGTAGGGGCCGGAGAGGGCTGTGGTCAGGTCCAGGACGATGGTTCCGTCCAGTGGCTTGGCGTTCATCTGGTTCCGTTCGTTTTTCGTGAGGATGCGGGGTCACTGGGCGGGCCGGGCGGGCGGGGAAGCCCTGACCCGGTCCTTGTCCCAGACGAATTGCGTGTCGAAGCCGGCCTCCCGGCTGATCGACTCGACGTAGGCCAGAACAGGGGCGGCAGCAGCCTCGTCGGTCAGCGGCCGCGGCGCAGCCGAATGGTCAATCCAGCACGGAATGAACGACGCCGATATCGCACCGTTTTCATCCAGCTCCAGCAACGCCATGGCCGTGTTGCGGCTTTCAGGGTGGAAGGCATAGTTCGGCATGCTCGGGTCTGATTCGAAGCCGAAAAGCTTCTTGCGGCGCTTAGCCCAGGCGAGGCGCTCCGGGGAGTTGTCACTGGAGACGTTGAGGGCCTTGGTCACCGTGACGAAGTTGCCCAAACCGTGGAAGACCGGGGCACCCCGGTAGAACTCGATCCCCCGCATGATGTGGGCGTGGTGGCCGATCACCGCATGCGCGCCGTTGTCGATGGCGGCATGGGCCAGTTGCGTCTCGTAGGCCGCGATGTCCGCCGGCAAGTGGACGATGCCTTTGTGCAGGGCGACAATGACGACGTCGACCTCGGCGGCCAGCGCCCGGATATCGGCGGTGAACGCCTCAAGGCTGGCAGGCTCGGGGAACGAGTAGACCGAGGGAGGGCCACCCGGGTTCGCGCTGTCCAGCTCATAGTGGGTCAGGACCTTGACGAACGCCGAGCCGGCCTTCTTCGAGGTGGCCCACGACTCCCGCGGCCCAACGCAGTTGTAGTTCAGCAGCCCAACCCGGAAGGCGCCGAGCTGGCTGATGACCGGGCGTTTGGCCGCTTCCAGGTGCTCGCCTGCACCGGTGGTACGGATTCCCGCCGCGGCGGCGAGGCCAATGGTGTCGGCGATACCCTGCGGGCCGCAGTCGTAGATATGGTTGCCCGCCAGGGTGGCAACGGTGAAACCGGCACGCGCGATCTCCGCGACGCCCTGTACCGGGGCCGGTGGGGCGGGCACGTCAACGCTGGCGCACTCTGTTGAGGTGGTGTGCGGAACCTCGATCTGTGCGATCGCAAGGTCCGCGGCCTGGATAATCTCGCGGGTGAAGTCGAAGTAGTGGCCAACTTCCTCCTCATCAAGTACCAGGTCGCCGACAGCAAGGATGGTGTGGGTTGCGGTGCTCACACCGTTCCTACCTCGCCGCCGACGAGGCTGAGGGTCTCGTCCCGGGCGGGCAGCGCCCTTCCGTCCAGCTCATCCATGAAGAGCTTGATCTCGCGGACCAGCCGCTCCGGGCTCTCCTTGGCGATCCAGTGTCCCTCGTCCTCGAAGAGCACAGTCTTGGACCGGCGCACCGCGGATCCGGCGAGCACTGAGGATCCGGGCGGGATGACGCCGTCGCGCATGCCGCCGAGGATCAGCACGGGGAGATCAATAGTGGAGAGCACTGCCCGCAGGGCGTCGTTGTCTTTGGCCTCAGGAAACGGCATGCCCTGGTTGATGCGGGCCTCCCTGGGATCCTGGTCCAGCTTCGAGGCCACACCCGACCGCAGGACGGCTTCGCGAAGTTCCTCGCGCCCCTCTGGGGTGGGGCCGGCGATCTCCAGCATGGCCTCACGGATGACGTCGGGGTTGCCCGGGTTGTCCACAATCTTGCGCCGGCCTTCGGAGGAGTCCGTCACGCCCTGGCGAAGGTGGGGGGTGCCCACCACGGAGAGCAGGGCCTTGAGCCGTTCCGGGAAGCGGTGAGCGATGACCCAACCAATGCCGCCACCGTGCGAGATGCCGGTGTAAGTGAACTTCTCCACTCCAAGGTGGTCGGCTAGGGCAATGACGTCCTCCGCCCAGCGGTTCAGGTACCCCTGCGGGGGCGCGGCATCCAGCCGGGCGGACCGGCCAAAACCGAGCGTCTGCAACGTGTAGACCTTGTAGTTCGTGGGAGCCTGCGCCAGCGACGCCGGGTAGGTGGGATGGAAGCCGTTGGCCGAGGAGATGATAATCTCGTCGCCCTCACCGTACTCCTCGTAGTAGACTTCAGCGCCGTTCAAGGTGATCAGGGGCATGGCTAGATCCTTTCAAGGGAGGGGGTCCGGGCGTGGCTGCCGATTGCGGCTGCCTGCCGGGCTCTGCGGCGTTCGGCCTGTGCCTGCGGATCAGGTACCGGTGACGCGGCCAACAGGGACCGGGTGTAGGGGTGTTCGGCGTTTGCGTAGATGTCGTCGGCGCGCCCGTGCTCGACGGCCAGGCCGTTTTTAAGCACCACCAGGTCATCGGAGATATGGCGCACCACGGACAGATCGTGGGAGATGAACAGCAGGGCCAGGCCCATGCTCTTCTGAAGTTCGGCGAGCAAGTTCATGACTTCGGCTTGGATTGAAAGGTCCAGCGCCGATACCGGTTCGTCGCACACGACGAACTTCGGGTTGCCGATGAGTGCCCGAGCGATCGCGATGCGCTGGCGCTGTCCCCCGGAGAACTGGGCCGGATACCGGTGGATGCTCTCCTCGGGGAGCCCGACGCGGCGCACCATCTCGCGGATGCGCTTGAGGGTCTGCTCCCTGGTTAACCGCTCATGGTGGTTTAGCGGTTCGGCGAGGGTGTATCCGATCGTTTTGGTGATGTCCAGGGAACTGTAGGGATCCTGGAAGATTACCTGGATCTGGTTGCTCAGTTCGCGGCGCCGGGCACGTTTCATAGTCGCCAGTTCCTCTCCGCGGAAACGCACCGAGCCTGATGAGACTGGCGCAAGGCCGAGGATGGCCCGCCCGATCGTCGATTTGCCGGAGCCCGATTCCCCGACCAGTCCCAGCGTGCGGCCGCACTCCAGGGTGAAGGACACTCCTTTCACGGCCCGGAAGCTCCGCCGGCCGTTGCGGTAATCGACCGCCAGATCGGTGACTTCCAGCAGCGGGGACACGTTCGTGCTTGGGTTGGTGCTCATGAGCGTGCCTCCAGTAGTTCGTCGACGCGCAGGCAGCGGCTGGTGCGTCCCTCGTCGAGTTCAATTTCGACAATCGCACCCGCCCGGCAGGCATCCGTGGCCAGCGGGCACCGGGTGCTGAAGTGGCATCCGGTTGGCCACCGGAGTGGAGGCGGGACGATGCCGCCAATAGTGGGCAAGGGTTGGCCCTTGACGGCCAGGTGCGGGCTGGAATCCAGCAGTCCCTGTGTATAGGGATGCATCGGACGGTCAAACATTTGCTGAACGGTCGCCTTCTCCACAACCTCCCCGGCGTACATCACCACCGCGCGGGAGCAGATGTCCGCCACCACAGCCCAGTCGTGAGTCACAAACAGGACTGCCAGGTCACGCTCGCGTTGCAGGCCGTGCAACAGGTCCAGGATCTCGGCCTGTACCGTCACGTCCAGCGCTGTTGTGGGTTCGTCTGCGATGAGCAGCTTCGGTTCCCCGGCGAGCGCCATGGCGATGACAATGCGCTGGGCCATGCCGCCGGAGATCTGGTGGGGATAGAGGCGGGCGACCTTCTCGGGGTCAGGGAGCTTGACGGCGGTCAGGAGCGCCAGCACATGGTCCCGTGCTTCCTTGCGTGTGCAGCGGCGGTGGGTCATCACGACCTCGGCGATCTGCCAGCCCACCCGGAACGCCGGGTCCAAGGCCACCATCGGCTCCTGGGAGATCATGGCCATTTCGCGGCCACGCAGCGCACGGTATTGGGCCTGTGTATGGGAGGTAATGTCCGTGCCCCGGTAGTGGATGGATCCTGCGGTGATGCGGCCGTTCTCTCCGAGCAGGCCGAGCAGGGCCAGGGCGGTGACGCTCTTTCCCGAACCGGATTCACCCACCAGCCCTACGGTTTCGCCTGGATGGATATCGAAGCTGGCACCCTGCACCACCACGATCTCCTTCTCACCGTCGTCGAAGGCCACAGTCAGTCCCCGCACGGAGAGGAGCGCTGAGGGTTCCGGCTTGCCCGCCGGTGCCGTGACCACGGCCGGCCGACGGCGTCGGGCACCCTTCGCGCGGCCCAGCCGCTCTGAGTTGACGTCCCGGGCGGCGTCCCCAAGCAGCCCCAGCGCCAGTGTGGCGGCCGTGATCAGGCCCGCGGTGGGAACCATCATCCACGGCTGCTGGCGAAGCAGCCCGGAGGCCTCGGACACCATGCCGCCCCACGTGGGGGCGGGCGGCGGCGGCCCGAAGCCGAGGAAGGCCAGGCCAGTCTGCACGCCAAGGGCGATCGAGGCGAGCATGGCCGTCTGCACGATGATCACGCCGATGGTCCGCGGCAGGATGTGGCGGAAGATGATCGCCGCTGAGCCCAGGCCGATCACACGCGCCGCGTCAACGTACAGTTCCTCCCGCACCCCCAGCACAGTGGAGCGGATGACGCGGATGATGTTGCCGGAGGCCAGCACCCCGAAGGTGACCATGGCCGCGGCCATCGAGTTGTTGAAGATCGCAAGCACCGAAAGCGTCACGATGATGCCGGGAATCGCCATCTTGATGTCGATGGCGCGCATGACGATCTTGTCGAACCGCCCGCCGAGGAAGCCAGTGGCCACGCCGAGCGGGATGCCGACGACGAGCGCGGTCAAGACAGCCTGGAGGACTCCGAAAATTGATTCAGCGCCGCCATACAGCAGCCGGCTGAGCACATCGCGTCCCAGCGAGTCGGTACCCAGCGGGAATGCGGCCGAGGGCCCCTGCTTGACCGACATCAGATTCTGCTGGAACGGATCGGCTGGGGCGATCCACGGGGCCAGAATCGAGGCCAGGACCATCGCCACGACAAAGAGTGCCGAGGCAACGCCCAGTGGCTTGCGCATAAAGTCCCGGAGGACGCGGGCCCGCGTGGACGGCGGAGGAGCCGGGAGGTCGACGACCACGACAGCCTCCGCGGCGTCGGCTCGCCTTGTGGTGGTTTCACTCATGAGACTCGAACCTTCGGGTTAAGGAAGCCGTAGACGACGTCCACGAGCAGGTTGATGCAAAGGACCACCAGCGTGAAGTAGACCGAGAGGCCGAGCAGCACGGGCAGGTCATGGTTCAGCGTGGAGGCGGTGGCCAGGGAGCCCATGCCCGGCAGGACAAAGACGTTCTCGACGAACACGGCCCCGGTCAGTGCACCGATGGCACCGATCCCCACGATGGTGGTGGCCGGAATTGCGGCATTTTTGAGCACATGGCGGTAGAGGATCGAAGTCTCGCTGACGCCGTTGGCGCGCAGGACCCTGATCGAGTCACGGGCCAGGACATCCAGGGCAGAATCCCGCATCTGTTTGGCCACCAGGGTGGTGCCCGAAAGGCTCATCGCGGCCACCGGAAGCACCATAGCCATCAGCCATAGGCCCGCCCCGCGTTCCAACGGGGCGTACCCGGTGGCCGGGAAGATGCGCAGTCCTACCGCGAAGACGGAAACGAATAGCACCGCGACGGCGAAGCTTGGAACGGCGAGCCCCACGAGGCTCAGCGCATCCAGAGAACGCCCGAGCCAGCCGCCCTTGATCGCGGAGAGCAGGCCGAGGCCAGCACCGACGATCGCGATGACAACAGTGGAGAGCACCATTAGCGACACGGTGACGGGCAGGCGGTCCCCGAGTATCTCCACCACCGGCTGGCCGCTGTAGATCGAGTGGCCCAAGTCCCCCTGCAGCGCCTTGCCGGCCCAGTTTGCGTACTGCTGGTATAGCGGCAGGTTCAGGCCCAATTGCTCGCGGAGCTTCGCCGCGGCCTCCGGGGTGGCATCCTCACCCAGAATCGTGGCCGCCTGGTCGCCGGGCACGATCGATGACAGTACGAACATGACCATCGAGACGATGACAATCATCGGAAGCGAGATGGCGAATCTCTTCAGGACAAAGCCGAACATGTGCTGGTCCCGCTACTTCTTCGGCTGCCAGGAGTATTCCGCGCCGGGACCGGTGGGAACGTCCGTGGGGTTCAGCGCAGAGGAATTCACGTTCGTCAGGGTGGGACCGACGTACTTCAGGTTCTTGGCCGTGAATACCGGGATGACGTACGCCTGCTTGTAGTACTCGCGGCTCATCTCCTCGTAAATCCTGGTGCGCTCGTCGGCGGACCCGGCGAGCAGCGACTTCTTGTAGAGTGCGTCGATCTCGGGCTCAACGATCCCGAAGGGGTTACGGCTGCCGGACTGCAGCATGTCCTTGTGTGCCGCCCCAGTGGAGGTGCCCGTGAGCGGGAAGATGACCGCCTCGTACTTCTTCGACAACGCCTCGGTGGTGAAGTTCGCGATACCCGTGGTGATGACCTCAAGGTGGACGTTGATGCCGATCTGCTTGAGGTTGTCGGCGATCGCCTGAGACCGGATGGTCTGGTTGTCGATCGTATTCTGGGTGAGGATCGTCAGCGGGAATCCGTTCGGGTAGCCGGCCGCGGCGAGCAGGCGCTTGGCCTCCTCCGGGTCGTAGCCGAAGCCCAGGCCTTCCACGTATCCTCGAGCGCCCTTGTTCATGATCTGGCCGTTGGCCTCCGAGACCTCGGAACCGACCGCATTGGCGATGGCCTCACGGTTGATCGCCAGTCCTATCGCCTTCCGGACGCGCGCGTCTGCCAGGGCGGGGTTGAGGGTTCCCTTCTTGTCGGCCAGGTAGAGGGACCAGTTGAAGAAGGGCGTGGTGCCGACCTCCAGGTTCGCGGCCTTCGCCGCGTCAAGGGTGGAGGCAGATCCTGAAGCGTAGTCCACCTGGCCGGTGGTCACAGCGGAGATCACGGCATTGGGGTCCCCGATGACGGAGATGGAAACCTGCTCAAACTGCTGGGCTTCGGGCAGCCAGTAGTTTTCGTTGCGGTCGTAGACGTACTTCGAGTCGGCCACGGTCTCGCCGCCGGAGAGCTGGTACTGGCCCGTCCCCTGGGTCTCGACGAGCAGCGACTTGGGGTTCGCCAGCCCTGCGGGACTGATGATGTTTCCGAACATCCATTCCTGCGTGAACGTCGACTCCGCCTCCGGGAAGGGGCTGGAATACTTCACGGTTACGGTGTTTTTCGCCGCCTCAATGCTCGCGATGGGGCCCACCTTGAGGGCCTTGGGCCCGGCATTCTTGAGGAAGTACTCCATCGAGGCCTTGACTGCTTCCGGCGTGAGTGCTTCGCCGTCGGCGAATTTCACGCCCTCACGGATAGTCAGCTCGAAAGTGGTGTTTGTGTCATCGGCATAGCGCCAGGAGGTAGCAAGGGCCGGTACGAATCCGCCCTTCGAGTCCATGAAAATCAGCGGGTCGTATGCCAATGAAACGAACGCGGTCGAGCCTCCGGTACCGGCCAGCGCGGGATCCAGGCTGACCGGAGGGCCGGTGAACTGCATGCGCAGTTCGGCGCCGCGGCCCGATTCTGCCAATTCTGCCGTTCCGCCGCCCGCACTGCCCCCACCGCCGCATGCGGAAAGGGAGAGGGCAAGACTGCACGAGAGGGCCAAAAGGGAGGCTTTCAAACCGGTCCGGGACTTCTTCATTGATGCTCCTGGGACTGCCGTGGGTAGCGATGGGGGTCAGTGTCGGTCACCGGAACGGACATCCGTGTGACGGGTGACACAGATCAAGTTATCAAGTAGCTTGATACTAATGCAAGGTTTTTTCAATAATTGAAGGAGACAATCGTGATCGACATCCAGTTGGCAGTGGAGCGGCTTACCGGCGCCGGTGAGCCCTTGGGAACGGCGTTCTCCGGCCACGCGGGCGTCGGAGTGGACTTGGCCGCCGCTGGTTACGTCGAGGAGGAGTTCCTGGTCAGCGGCACTGCCAGCGAGTGGGTCTATGACGTGGAATTCAATCGTGTGCCGCTGGCCTCCCACCCCTACATGACCCGGGTCCTGGTCCGCCGCCCCGCCGATCCGAAGGCTGCCAGCGGCCTGGTGCAGCTCGAACCCCTGCATCCGAACCTGGACCGCGCCAACACGTGGCGTTCGATCCATGGCTGGATCCTGCGCAACGGCCACGCCTGGGTCGGTGTCACCCAGGACACCACCTGCGCGGAATTGATTTCCCGGCATTTTCCCGAGCGCTACAACCGTCTTTCGGTTCCGGTGGCCGGTCTCGTCTACGACCTGCTGGGGCAGGTGTCGGTGGCGCTGCGCGAAGGCGCGTTCGACGTCATCGCGGACCGCATCACGCTTTCGGGTTGGTCCGCGACGGGAAGCATCAGCCGCCTCTATGTCCAGGAAGGGTTCATCAACGACTACACACTCACCGACGGCACCCCGAGCATCTCCAGCGTCCTGATCGGGATCTCCTCAGGAGCCGCAGGCACCGCCGGCTACCCGCTACTGTCGGCCGGATCGGACCCGCTTCCGCTGGAGCATCCTCGGCGTACGGTCTCCGGAGCACCGGTTCCGGTGTTCGAGGTCCTCAGCGAATTCGAGTCGGAAACGCATTTTCCCGTCTTGCGGCGGGATTCGGATGCAACGGCCGACCGCTACCGTTTGTACGCCATCGCCGGCACTTCCCATGCCAACCTCGATGCCACCGGCGTCCTCACTAATTTTCCGCAATTCCAGGCCGTGGGGCTCGACGTGCCGGAACGCCGCATTCTCGAGGCACCCTCGGATGCCTGCATGGACTCCTACATTCGGGCCCTGTATGAGCATCTGGACCGCTGGGCGGGCGACGGCGTCGCGCCGCCGGCCGGGCGCCACTTCACGCCGGCTGGAGCCGTGGCGGGTCGCACAGTGGAACTGGAACGCGATGCCTTCGGTAACGTGGTTGGCGGGGTGCGCACGCCGTGGACTGATGCACCCCTTCAAAGCTACGTGCCCCACAGCACCCCGGCGCCGGGATACTGCCTTGCACCCGCGTGGACGCCGCTCGGCGATCCGGCCCGGGTGGCCGCGCTTGTGGGGCACATGGTTCCGCTGCCAGCGGCCACCGTTGCAGGCCTGTATGCAAGCGACGAAGAGTATGCCCTCAGGTTCACCGCAGCGGTAGAGGCCAGCGTCGCGGACGGCTTCCTGCTGGAGGCCGAAGCCGAGGCCTTGCGTGGTGGGATCACTGGGCGTTGGGCGGCCTTCGGCACTACCACCCGCGGGTGAGACGTCCGGCGCAGGGGGCGGCAGCCGGGCCCTTCTCGAGCCGTTCGTTTCGCTTGTACTTCACGGGCCAGCTCGTCTCAAACACCGGCTCCTGGTTCCAGAACCTCGCGATCTCCCTTGTGGTGTTGCAGGAAACAGGAAGCGCAACCGCACTGGCCCTGGTCACGATAGCCCAGTTCGCCCCAGTATTCCTCTTTGCCCCACTGGCCGGCTGGCTGGCGGACACCGTTCCGATTCGGCGGATCCTGATGGTCACTTCCGGAGGGAGCGTGGCGGTGGCGGTTGGGTTGATCGAGGTGCTGGGCCGTCCGGAGATAAGCGTGCCGTGGTTGCTGGGATGGCTTGTGCTTGCCGGGTCCTTCCAAGGTGTCGAGCGCATCGCCGCCCAGGCGTTCGTCTACGAGATGGTTGGGCCGGACTTGCTCAAGGCCGGCGCCGTGATGACAAGCATGTACGTCTCAGCCGCCCGTTCAATCGGTCCGGGGCTCGCCGGACTCGCATTTGCAGCCTTCGGGCCGGTGCCCTGCCTGGGTATAAACGCAGTGTCCTACGCTGCCGTGGTGATCGCGGTGCTGCTCATCCGCCCGGCCGATCTCCATCAGCGGCAGGTCTCGCGCGGTGGAGGGGAGAAGATCCGGCTGCGGCGGTTGCCCGTTTTCCCGCTGCTGGCGTCCCTGCTGCTGGTCAACGTCGTGGTCATGGTTTCTGGCATGAATATGAACGTGGTGATCACCGCGCTGGTGACGGAGACCCACGGCGGCGGGGCAGAACACTTGGGGCTGGCCCACGCGCTGAACGCCGTCGGGGCCGTGGCGGGTGGCCTCTTTTTGGCGAGGCTGCGATCACTCTCTTTCGCGACCCTGACTCCGGTCTGTCTCATTTTCGCGGTGGCGCTGGCCGCCAATGCCTTGGCGCCCGACTTGGTTTGGTTCATGACCCTGGCACCCGTTTTGGGACTGGGGATCGGACTGTTCCAAGGCACCCTGACCGCTTCAGCGCAGAGTCTGGTTCCACCGGCTGCAATCGGGAGGATGATGTCACTGGTGACGATGGGTACGTTCGGGTCGATCCCCCTCGGTGCCCTCGTCTCAGGCGCCCTGATCGACGTCGCCAGCGCTCGCCTGCCGTTCCTGGTGGGGTCGCTGGCTTGCCTGGTCAGTTCGGCTGCCGTGCTGATCATCGTGCGGCGGCTCGGATGTAGCGGGACCGCGGAAGGCTAGGACGTGCCCTTGAACTGGCCGCGCAGTTCAAGCGCCTCCGATTCGGCGGCATCGTCACCGAAATAGCCGCCGGCCAGCGTCTCGGCGGCGAGCAGCAATGAGGGTAACAGCGCTTCGCGCTCTTCCGGGGAGTGCCTTGCGAGGACCCGCTGCTCGATGTCGTCCAGTTCAGCGCGGCAGGCCTGCATCACGGACCAGCCCGACTCCGAGAGGAACACCAGACGGATCCGTTTGTTCGTCTGGTGGTTCTCGCGGTCGACGAGCCCGCGTGCCAAGAGGGACCCGACAACCTCGTGGCATGCCTGTGACGTGACGAAGGTGCGCCGGGCCAGTTGGGCGTTGGAGAGTGAACGCCCCTCGGCCAGGACCAGACAGGTGACCATTTCGGGCATGGTGAGGCCGTTGCGGAGTGCGATCGTTTCCACCGCACGAGAGAGGGCTCGGTGGAAGCGGAAAACAACGTAGGTAAGGTCTTTGGTAGCCGGCCGCGCGGCAGGATGCAGGTCGTCTGCCGGCTTCTGGGCTGGCTCCACAGCGCTCCTTGAAATGGGGTGTGTTCGCGCGGCATTACGGAATGATGTCCACCGGCAAGGTGTACTCCCACGTTACCCGAGATTGTCCTGTTCACCGGCTACGCGTCGTCACTGATCTTCCAGGCTCGGGCGCTACAAGCGAGCCATTAAAGCAGGCCGGCTCGAAGCCCGGTTTGCCGCTACCCAAAGGACCTAAAAACCTCTTCAACCTGAAGAAACAGTGTGCCCAAGGTGGGACTCGAACTGCATTCAAGCCCCTACAAACCCTGTGAAGTCCCGAATATAGTTCCGAATCCGAGGTACTTTCGGCATTGGCGCGTCGGCCGGAGTGGTCAACGGGATCGGGGACTTGTCCTCGATCCACACGGCGTGGTTCGACGCTGCCCTCAAGGATGATCCCCAACGGCTCGACGCGATACCACCCGTACTGCTCTACTTCATGGGCGAAAACACCTGGCACGGCTTCGACGCACTGCCCGAGCCCTCGGCACAGCGCAGCTGGTACCTCGGCGCCGGCGGCTCCCTGGATGATGAGCCGGGAACCACCGGAGCAGCTGACTACCTCTACGACCCGCTCAACCCGGTCCCCACCGTCGGCGGCGCCACCATGATCCACGGCGCTTTCCCCGCCGGACCGGCAACCCAGGCGGCGGTGGAGGCCCGCGACGACGTCCTGGTGTTCACCTCCGCACCCGTCGAAGAGAAGCTCACACTCTTCGGCGAGGTCAGGGCAACGTTCTTCGCCTCCTCCAGCGCCGTGGACACGGACTTCGTGGTCCGGCTCTGCAAGGTTGCCGAGAACGCGACATCACCAGCATTTGCCGACGCTGTCATTCCTGCAAAGATCCTGGTGGACGTCGGCGAGCCGGTGGATATCAGCCGCACGCCGAAGGGCACAGGAGGGTCGTGCCCTTCCTGCGCGGAACCATCACGGGCCAGGCCTGCAAGACAGGGTGCTGCCCGGCGGGGCAGACTTCCAGATTCTGGGAAGCCCATGTCAACAGACCTGGATGCACCGTACGCCCTGGAACTTGACGACGCCGCAAGGATCTAGGTCCATAACCTGGCCCTGCGCTACGGCAGGCCGGAGGATATCGAGAAGCCTAATCAAGGCGAACCGCCCCGGCACCCTTAGCCTTCCGGCGCCGCCGCCCAGAACTCGCGGAGTTCCCGGCGCGGATCGTCCTCCACCCGTGGCGGTTCGTCGAGGACCATCGTCCTGCGGCCCGGACCGTAAAGCGGCCAGTCAGGCAACCCGACGGCGGCCGGCTGGCCGCTGTGCGCGAACGCGGCCCAGGCGGTGCTCATCATCTCGCTCAGGCCCTGCGGCGCTGTTCCCCGTGTAAGGAACTCCGCCTCCGGCGAGCGCAGCTGCCGGAACACGAACGGGATGTCCAGGGCATGGCACGCTCCCAGCTTCCCGCCCATGGCAGGGCTGCGCCAGGTGAAGAGGTAGGAAAAGGTCTTTCCCAAGGACCCGTGCCGGGCATCCAGCAGGCGGTTGCTGGGCTGCCGGTACACGGCGTCCGAAATGGCCGCTTCCAGCAACTGTTTGCCATCAGGCTTGGCTCCCAAAATGGAACCGAGAGCCGACGCGTACTCCCCCGCCCGTCCCGGGCCAGCCCTGCCATCCGCCAGCACGGCGGCAGTGCGCTGCTCAAAGGGCGGGTCTGAAGGGTTCTTCGGCCGCATTTCCACCGCGAATGACCCTTCGTTCAGGTTCGTCCCGATGAGCAGGTCAACCTCGGAATTAAGGCCAGTCCGTACCGAGTCGAGCGGAGGTACCGGAAGCGACGGCGTTCCCACCGTGGGCTGGAAAGGCAACGGCACCGCGTAAGTGCGCGCCCCGAAACGCTGCACCAGCTTCTCCTGGGCCTCAAGCAGCCGCTCCACGGGAAGTGTCAACAAGTCGCGGGCGCGCCTGGAGTCCAGCCCGCACAGCGACAGGAGCTCAAGGGTGATTCGAGCAGAATCCTCCGAATGCCGGTACCTTTCAGCCGTTCCGCTCTGCATGATCGCCCGCTGGAAAAGCCCACGGGAGGCAGGCATTCCCAGAAGCGTGCCCACGGCGGCAGCCCCGGCAGACTCGCCAAAGACTGTCACGTTGGCGGGGTCCCCGCCGAAGGACGCAATATTCCGCTGAACCCAGCGCAGCGCCTCGAGCACATCCAGCAGCGCCACGTTGGAAGAGTCCACGTACTCGTCACCCAGCAGCTCCGCCAGGTGCAGAAAGCCCAGGGCACCCAGCCGGTAGTTGATGGTCACCACTATGGTGCCGCTGGCACCCGCTAAATTGCCGCCGTCGTACATTCCGTCACTGCCCGAGCCCGAGAGATACGCGCCTCCGTGGACCCACACCATCACGGGCAGCCCCGAACCGGCCACGTCCGGCGTCCAGACGTTCAGGTTGAGGCACTCACTTTCGCTCCACGTCCGCGGCTTGCATGCGGGAGGAGCGGGAACCTCAGGGTTCTGCGGCGCAGCCGGACCACCCACCGTACAGTCGCGCATGCCGGCCCACCCGGCAGCGGGGACCGGCGGAAGGAAGCGGCGCTTCCCGGCCGGAGACCCTGCGTAAGGGATCCCCAGGAAGCAACTCACATTGCCGCCGTCAGCCTGGGAGGTGGTGCCACGGACGATTCCTTCGGCGGTGGTGGCGGTGGCAGCGCTGGTGGCGAGGATCATTCCGGATCGTGCTCCTGGTGGCGTAGGTATGACTGCCAGCATCCCAGCAATGGCTGGCGCAGCGCACTCGGCTTTCACCCATTGGAATTCCACTCCCAGCGCAGAATCAGCACAGGCGATGATGGAGGCCACATCCCGGCGCAGCCGGACGACTGGAAAGAAGGAACCATGTCCCTCAGCGTGGAGGAAATGAACCAGCAGCTGCCGGTGGCCAACACCCTGCCCGGCGAAGCTGTCCCCTACTACATGGCGTCAGGCGAAGGCGCCCGCTACGAGATCAACGGCCAGCTGGTCACCGTCATCGCCCGCGCGGCGGACACGGGCGGAATCTTCAGCGCCGCCTACATCTCCGGCGGCATGGGCGCGGAATCGCCGTTCATCAGCCACAAAGTGGAGCACAAAACCCTTTACGTTTTCGACGGCATCCTTCACGTCTGGCTCCCCGGCGAAAGCCGGATCCTCACCCCCGGCGACTCCGTGGTCATCCCGCCGAACACTCCCCACGCCTACCGCATGGCCAGCCACTACACGCGCTTCCTCAACTGGATGACGCCCGGCGGAGCCGAGGCCTACTATGAGCGCGTCGGTACCCCCATCGACTCCCACGTCCCGCCCGTCCGCGCCAGCCACAGTGCCAGCCTCCAGGAACAGGCAGAAGTTGGCGCCGAGTTCGGCATCACTTTCCCGGACGTTGAGCGCGTGGAGCCTACGTTCAAGCACGACGCCGGCCTGCCGCCCACGCTGAGCCCCTACTTCCTGAGCGCACACGAGGGCGAGCGCCTGGTGAGCTACCAGACCATGTTCACCTACCTGTCCCGGCCGGCCAACACCGGCTCGAACTACTTCGCGGTGCACACCAAGGGTGCCAGGACGCCCTACATCCCGCTGCACTTCCACTCGGAGCACACCGAGAACTTCCTCGTGACCGAAGGCCGCATGTGGCTGTATGCCAACGGCCGGGAAATGCTGCTGACCAAGGGTGACTTCGTCCACGCCCCCGCCGGCACCGTCCACTCCTTCGCCCTGGACTCCCACAACACCCAGATGCTGGGCTTCCTCACGCCGTCAGTGTTCAACGGTTTCTTCGAGTACTTCAACAAGCCCACCGAGGACTACATGTACACCGAAGGCGGCGAGCCCTACATGGACATGGAAGGCTTCGGCCGCGCGCAGGCCGAGTTGGACCTGACCGTGGTGGGCCCACCGCCGCAGCGCCGGACCGCGCTGGAAATCTCCTAGCGTTCACAAACCAAATGGCCCGGACTTCTGAAAGGAAGTCCGGGCCATTCTTGGTTCCCTGGATCATCGGCTACTCCGTAGATGCCCTTTTGCGGTCACGGAGCAATCGATGGGTGCTGCTTCACGAGTTCGCGGCCGTAGTCGTTGCCGTTGGGGGTGCGGACCACGGTGTGCATGTGGAACGGTGCCGGCTCGTCGTTGCTGAGGAAAACCCCTGTGTGGTGGTCCAGTTCCAGGACCACCACCGGGCTTTGCAGGCGGAAGTAGAAGGCCTCCTGCCCCTCCCAGCCGCCGATCCAGCTGAAGAAGGTCTCGCCATAGTGCTCCTGGATCTCGCGGCGCCGGGCGGAACGAGGCCCGTCCGGGAGGTAGGCGATAAAGTCCTCCACTAAAGCGTCAAGGATGGTGCGGGCTTCCGCCGGCATGGCGGCAACAGAAATGCCCTCGTAAGGGATCACCCGGTTGTCCCGGAAGCACCCGCCAAGGTGCCGCTCATCCCCGGCGTGAAGGCGGCCTTCCGGCATTGCCGGGTCCACCATGGATTCATACACCGTGGCTTCGGCCCGCAGCCCGGCAGGCAGCGCAGCCATCAGTTCACGGGCCAGGGCGATGCGCTCCTTGAACACCACCACGCCTTGATACGGCCCGACGTCGATGACATCCGGCTCGGCACCCATAAACACCGGCGAGATCACCAGCTGGGTTCCGGCCACCAGGCAGTTCAGCGCGGCATGGTGGCCAAAAATCTGCCACCCCCACGGCGCGGTCTCGGACGGTTCCCCGTACAAGGCGAAGTTGTAGCTGAACTCGTTCATCAGCAGCGGCAGCTCCACCAGGTCACCCAGGAAGCCGTTGATCCGCATGAGGTTGCGGACCAGCTCAAAGCCCGCCGGGCTCAGCGAGGCTTCAACGACGGCGAACACTGCATCGCGCGCCGTCTCGTCCAGCTCGTCGAGGCGGAGCCCGGTGTCGTGCTGCATAAACTCAGGGTTCGCCCAGCTTTGCCACTCGGGTGCATCCACGGCGTAACTGAGCCGGGACGCCTGGTCGAGGGTCAGGGCGTCCAGCAGCTTGCGGGCGGCGGCCACCATCTCCGGGGTGGGCGCCTCCTCCCCCGCCCGCGCGGGGGCCAGCGGATACAGCCCGGGCCGGAGGACGCCGTCGTTCGTGATGCCCTTGAACGGTTGCGGATACAGCGTCTTCCAGCCCTCGATCATGGGCCCGGCGAAGGAATCCCTGGTGGCCGCCTCCGCATACTCGCGCGCGTCCAGGCCGCGGATTTCCGCTACGCGCGGGTGGTCCGGGGCAAAAAGAAATTCACGGAATGAAGGCGTTGACACAGGAACTCCTTGGTTCGGCTTCGGCAGGGGACGATGGCACCCAGCCGGCGGCGACGGACAATGCGGCGGCAGCAGCATCGGCGGAACTGCCCCGCCACGCCACGTGCTGGTCCGGGCGGACCAGCACGGCGTCCGCTCCCACCAGTTCGGAAAGCGGCGTCCCGTCGTCGGAAGGCCCGACGGCGGCAAGGGTCACCGCGATGCCCTGCCGGGCTCCTGCTGCCAGCACCGGCGCGAAAGCTGCGTCGGCCGGCACCCCCGCCAGCGCACCGGCGTCGGCCAGCAGGGTGAAGCCCTGGCCCAGCCGGCTGTACAGGGAGGTGGCATCCTCCAGCCACGCATGCGGCAACAGGGAACCGGGGCTGGCGGAAGGAACATAGTGGATGGGGTCCTCTGCCGGGACGGGTGCGCCGTCCGGCACCACCACCGGCGAATCCCCGTAGGCATATCCGAGCACCAGTCCCACGGAATCGAACTCGCTCCGCTTCACGGCCAGGGCCTCGTGTGCCGCCTGCCGCGCTGCTTCCCCGGCGGGGCCGGCGGCGGCAAGGTCAGGGTCTGCGAAGTGGTAGGCCAGGGCCTTGCCGTTGGCCGCTGCGTCGCGGATGGTCCTGGCAGCTATCGGGCGGCGCTCCTCCTCATAGCTGGCCAGAAGCGCCGGGCCGGCCCACCCCGTGATCGCGGCGGCAAGCTTCCAGGCGAGATTGGCGGCGTCGCCGATGCAGGTGTTGAAGCCGTGGCCGCCCCATGGCGGGTTGAGGTGGGCGGCGTCGCCCACCAGGAAGATGCTGCCGCGGCTGTAAGAGGGAGCGAGCAGCATGCGCGCGGTCCACGGGTCCGTGGCCAGCACGTCAACGTCCACAGCCGATCCCACCAGCGAGCGGACCATGGCACCTGCGTCCTCAGCACTGACCGTGATGTCCGGGTCCACGCCCTGGACGATGGCCCACCAGGTGTCTTCCAGGTCCATCGGCCCCACCATGCCCGCCGCCTCCGAGCCCACAACCCAGTACTGGACGGCAGGGTCAAGGGCCACCGCTGAGGCAACAGCCTTGGAACGGAAGAGGATGCTGATGTTGGACAGCGCTGCGGAACCGCCTTCCAGGCGGATATCCAGGCTGCGGCGCACGGCGGAGGACCCGCCGTCGGCGCCGATCACGTAGTCAGCGGTGATGGTGAGGTGGTCCCCCGCAGGGCCGGACAGTACGACGACGTGCGGCGTTCCGGAGGTTTCGCTTCCCGGTTGGACCGTCTGCACACTCCAGCCGGTGATGAAATTGACCAGCGGACTGTCTGCCGCGGCGGCACGGAGGACTTCCTCCAGTACCGGCTGCGGGACCTGCTGGCCGCATTCAGGCTGGAGTCCGTAGCGGCCCGGGACCAGCTGGAAGGCGTTCCGGAACCGGCGCAGCTCATGCGCGGCGGGTCCGGTGAGGCCGGTGCAGAAAATGACATCCTGCGCGTAGTCCACCGGGAGCGGGGAGGCGGCACGCAGTGCATCGGCCAGTCCCAGCCGGCGCAGGTGCGCCATGGTGCGTGCGTTGGTGGTCTTGGCCCGCGGACGGGTGTGGTCCACGGCGTCACGGGGCTCGATGACAGTGCTGGGGATGCCGCGGGCGGCCAGGTCCAGCGCCAGGAACAACCCGCTGGGGCCGCCACCGGCGATCAGCACCTGCACCTCCCCGGGGATGCCGTGCGCCGGTGGCAAATGGAGGGTGACCATCAGGCACGGCTCCGGAGGGACACGTCGCCCACGGGGGTGGTCAGGGTGCCGAGCTTGTCGATCTCCACCTCGACGGTGTCGCCGGGCTGGAGCAACCACTGCGGGGTACGGGCATAGCCGACGCCCTCCGGAGTGCCGGTGGCGATCACGTCGCCCGGGTGCAGGGTGAACGTCTGGCTGATCAGCGAAATGATGGCCGGAACGGAGAAGATCATGTCCCGGGTGTTGCCGTTCTGGGCCTCGATGCCGTTCACGCGGGTGCGGACCTGCAGGCCGTCGCGGAGATCGCCCACTTCATCCCGGCTCACCAGGGGGCCGAGAGGGCCGCTGAAGTCGCCGTTCTTGCCCAGCGTCCACTGGGAGGTGAGCTTTTGGGCCGTGCGGGAGGTGATGTCGTTGAAGGTGGAGTAGCCGAAGACTGAGCCTTCAGCTTCTGCCTCATCCGCGGATTCCACCCGCTGGCCAATGTAGGCCGCCACTTCGCCTTCCCAGTCCAGCCCTGCTTCGCCGGCAGGGACGGGAACGGGGACGTTGCCCACCGAGAGGGAAGCCGTCCAGCGGCCGAAGAGGGTGGGGTACGGCGGGAGTTTCTGGTCCTTGTAGCTGCCCTCGGCTGCGTGGGCCTTGTAATTCAGGCCCACGCAGATGACCCGGGCCGAGGCGGGGACGATCGGCACTTCGGTGACGCTGCCGCGCTCCAGCGGGGCGCCGGCGCCGGACGCTGATGCGCCCTCTACCAGCGAGACAGACTTGTCTTGCCAGCCCTCCGGGTCCGCCCAGAAGTCGGTGACGGGGGCCAGCGGGAACACCCGTGTTTCCAGCAGGGCCGCTGCCCAGGGTTCGCCGTGGTGGTTGATGCCGATGAACTGCATGTGGAGGCCTTTCAAATCTGCCCGGGCACAAGGGCGCCGGGACGGTTCTGGGTCAGTGTGCTTGCGCCTGGCGGCGGAAGAAATCGATGGTGGCGGTGGTGGCCTGCTCAGCGGCGGCCGGGCTTTTGCCTTCAAGCGCCCACATGTGGTCCGCGTCCTCAATCAGGAGGAGTTCGACGGCGGCGCCCGCACCTTCCAGCGCCGCGGCAAAGGTGACCGACTGGGCCGCGGGGACGAAACGGTCGGCCGTTCCGTGCACCAGGAAGAAGGGCGGCGCCGCCGCGTGCGCGTAAGTGATGGGGCTGGCTGCCGCCGCCTCGTCGGGTGCGTCCGCCGGTTGGGCACCGATAAGCAGAGCCTCGCGTGAGCCGGGATCGTCAGCGCGGGCGACGGCGTCAGGCCGGGCCTGTCCGCCCATCCGGTTCAGGTCGGTTGGCGGGTACCAGGCAGCCACGGCGGCGACGGCGTCGTCAGGACCATGGCCGGCGGCCTCAGCCTGGAACTCCTCCGCTCCGGCGGTAAGTCCCACCAGGCTGGCGAGATGGCCGCCCGCCGAATCGCCCCAGGCGTAGATCCGCTCCGGGTCCACGTTGTATTCGGCCGCGTGCGCCCTGAGCCAGCGGACCGCTGCCTTTGCATCCAGCAGCTGGACCGGGAATGTGGCCGCGGTGCTGAGGCGGTAGTCGGCAGAGGCGACGATGAAGCCAGCGTTGACCAGTTGTTCGATGGGGCTGAGGCCGAGTCCGTCCACGGCGGGCCCCAGCGAGGACCGTTTGCCAGTGCGCCAGCCGCCGCCGTGGAAGTGGACCACTGCGGGGAAGCCGGCGCCTGCGGGCGCCTCCGCGGGGAGATAAAGGTCCAGCAGCAGCGGGGTGGCACCCTCAGGTCGGGCGAACTCGATCCCCTTGAGGATCTGCCCTGCCGTCGTCGTCGACTCCATGTGTGTACCGCACCGTTCCTGTCATGCCCGGCCCTGTGTTCCGGACCACGTCTTGACTCAACTTTGGTGCATCGGGAAGGGGGGATGCGCGGTGGGTTTCACTGAATGGAAAAGGGTTCGGGAGGGGCCGCCGTCCACCGGTCCCCGCGGCATGCGCGTGCTTTTTTGCAGTGGAACTTTTCGGCCCGCACCTGCTGCGGAGAAGAGCTGTAGGTCTAGGGTGAGGAGGTCGGCAGCTGACCCCGGCGGCTTGGCACCGGTAGATGATCCTTGAAAGGCGCACCGCATGAAGAGCACACTGCAGGAACCCGTCATCGACCAGGTCTCGTCCGCTGACGGAACAACCATCTTCGTCGAGAGCATCGGTTCCGGGCCTGCCATTGTCCTGGTAGACGGAGCCTTCTGCGGCCGCTCCTTCGGCCCGGCCCGTGCCCTGGCAAAGGAGCTCGCTGACTCCTACAGCGTGTCTTTCTACGACCGTCGGGGCCGGGGAGACAGCGGTGATACGCGGCCCCACTCGGTGCAACGCGAAATAGAAGATCTCGACGCCGTCATAAACCACGTGGGCGGCAATGCGTTTGTGTACGGCATTTCCTCGGGAGGCGCGCTGGCTCTCGAAGCGGCCGCCGCATGTGTTCCCATGCGAAAACTTGCCACCTACGAAGTCCCCTACACGGAGGCCGCTGACACCGTGGGTGTGCCCGTTGACCATGCAGGCCACCTGAACGCGCTCCTCGCCGGCAACAAACGCGGGGCCATGGTCTCCTACTTCCTCGTCAAGGTCATCGGCGTGCCGGCGTTCGTCCCGATCATGCTCCGCCTGATGCCGAAGGTGTGGAAGAACCAGAAAGCGGCCGCCAATACGCTCCCCTACGAGATCGCTGTCCTCAATAGCTTCACCGCGCCCATAGAACGGCTCGCTGAAATCAGTGTTCCGACGCTGGTCATGGCGGGAGGAAAAGCTGTCCCCGCCATCACAGCGGCCCAGACACACACTGCCCAAGCGATCCCCCAGGCGGTACACCGCACAATCGACGGCCAAACGCATGAAGTATCAGCCGCAGCAATGGCAACCGAACTTCGCAGTTTCTTCGCTGCCTGACGGTCGGAAACCAGCCCGCCCGGAAAGGCGCCGGCCGCCGTCGCCTCATCCGCGCAGCAGCTCCAGCCAGTTCCTAGTCGGCGGCGGCGAGCTGGCCGCAGGCGCCGTCGATCTCCTTGCCGCGGGTGTCGCGCAGGGTGCAGGGCACACCGGCGGCGCGCAACCGCGCGATGAACTCCTGCGCCACCGGCTTGTCCGAGGCAGTCCAGATGGAGCCCGGGGTGGGGTTAAGCGGGATGGGGTTCACGTGCACCCAGCCACGGCCGCGCTGGTTGAGCTTCTTCGCCAGCAGGTCTGCACGCCACGGGTGGTCGTTCATGTCCTTGATCAGCGCGTACTCAATGCTGACCCGGCGCCCGGTCTTCCGGTAGTAGTCGTAGGCAGCGTCGAGCGCCTCGTCCACTTTCCAGCGGTTGTTGACCGGGATCAGCTCGTCGCGGAGCTCGTCGTCGGGAGCGTGGAGGGACAGCGCGAAGGTGACCGGGAGGTCCTCATCCGCAAGCTTGCGGATGGCCGGGACGAGGCCCACCGTGGAGACGGTGATGTTCCGGGCAGACATGCCCAGGCCCTCGGGTGAGGGATCCACGAAGCGGTGGAGGGCACCCATCACGCGCTTGTAGTTGGCCAGCGGCTCGCCCATGCCCATGAACACGATGTTGGTGACGCGTTCGCCGTCGTGCTCCTGGGGGCCCAGCTCGCCGGCAGCGATCGCGCGGTTGGCAGCAACCACCTGGTCGACGATTTCCGCGGTGGACATGTTGCGGGTCAGCCCGGCCTGGCCGGTGGCGCAGAAGGGGCAGTTCATCCCGCAGCCGGCCTGCGAGGAGACGCACAGGGTGATGCGGCCGGGGTAGCGCATCAGCACGGACTCCACCAGCGCCCCGTCGAACAGCCGCCAGAGGAACTTGATGGTGTCACCGTTGTCGGTGCGGAGGCGGCGGACCTCGGTGAGCAGCGGCGGGAACATCTGGGCGACGAGCTCTTCACGGCCGGCTTTGGGCAGGTCGCTCATGGCTTCCGGGTCCGTGGTCCAGTGCTGGAAGTAGTGGGTGGAGAGCTGCTTCGCCCGGAAGGCGGGGAGCCCAAGCTCCTTCAGCTTCGCGGCGCGCTCGGCCAGGGCCAGGTCAGCCAGGTGCGTCGGCGGCTGCTTCACCCGCGGGGAGGCGAACTGGAGCAGCGGACGGCCCTCGACCGTGCGCGCCTGCTCCCAGCCCTCGGCAGCGGGGCGGACCTGCGGGCGGGTACTCTCGGCGGCCCCGCCGCCCTCTGCACGGGCGCGAACGGGAGTCTCGGAAGAAGAAGTGGGGGAAGTCATCCTTCCCATCATCCCATGCCGGTTTTCATTTTGGGAATCGGGGCACTATGATTCCGCTCTCGCACCGCCCTGAGGCTGGTCAGCCCTTGGCGTCACCCAGCGGGCGGCGGGCCAGCCATGCGGCGACGATGGCGCCGGAGATGTTGTGCCACAGCGAGAACACGGCCGACGGCAGGGCGGCCAGGGGACTGAAGTGGGTGGTGGCCAGCGTCGCTGCCAGGCCCGAATTCTGCATCCCCACCTCGAAGGCCAGGGCACGGCGTGCCTTGCTGTCCAGCCGCCCGATCTTTCCGGCAAGGTAGCCCAGCCCCAGCCCGAATCCGTTGTGCAGCACCACGGCCAGGAACACAATGCCGCCGGCCGCCACGATCTTGCTGGCACTGCCGGCCACCACAATGGCCACAATCAGGGAAATCACGACGGCGGAGGCCCAGGGAAGTGCCGGCAGGACCTTCGCGACGAGCTTCTTGAGGAACAGCCGGGCCAGCAGTCCGGCGACCACCGGAAGGAGGACTGTCTTGGCGATGTCCAGGACCATGCCGGCGGCGTCGATCTGGAGGTAGGACCCGGCCAGGAACAGGACCAGCAAGGGGGTGACAATGGGGGCGATGAGCGTCGAGACGGAAGCGACGGCCACGGAAAGCGCCACGTCACCCTTGGCCAGGAAGGCCATCACGTTGGACGCGGTCCCGGACGGCGCGCAACCCACCAGGATCAGGCCCACAGCCAGCTCCGGTTCCAGGTTCAGGGCGACGGCGATCAGCCAGCCCGCCCCGGGCATGATCACGTAGTGCGCCACGATTCCCAGGGCGACGGCCCACGGGCGCTTGGCCACGGCGGCGAAGTCCGGCGGGGTCAGCGTGAGGCCCATGCAGAACATGATGATCCCGAGCAGGTACGGCACGCCGGGTGCCATGGGCTTGAAAGCGCCGGGTGCCAGGTAGCCCACGATGCCGGCGGCCACCACCAGGAGCGGAAACACTGTTACGGCGACGCGCGCGATCCTGCTTTCCGCGGCCAGTGCGGGATTGACGGGCGCTTCGCCCTGGGTGTTCTGGGGTTTGGTTGCCTCAAGCATCCAATCATGCTGGCACTACCCGGTAGCTTGGTGCCAGTTCGTGACTGCTGACGGTAATAAGCGGCCGCGGAAGCGGGAGCTCACCAGTCGTGGACCGTTCCGTCGATGAGGCGGTTGTAGGGCAGGTAGGCCTGCTGGTACGGGTAGGCCGCTGCGGCTTCTTCGTTGAACTCGACGCCGATGCCCGGTTCGTTGCCCGGGTGCAGGTAGCCGTCCACGAAGGTCATGGACTGGTGGAAGACCTCGTTGGTCTTGTCCGAGTGCTGCATGTATTCCTGGATGCCGTAGTTGTGGATCGCCAGGCCCACATGCAGCTGCGCGGCGAAGCCCACGGGCGAGATGTCGGTGGGGCCGTGGAAGCCGGACTTGATCTGGTACTGCGCCGCGAAGTCCATGACCTTCTTCAACGGACTGATTCCGCCGAAGTGCGTGGACGCTGCCCGGACGTAGTCGATCAGCTGTTCCTTGATCAGGGTCTGGTAGTCGTACACGGTGTTGAAGATCTCCCCGATGGCCAGCGGGGTGGTGGTGTGCTGGCGGACCAGGCGCAGGCCCTCCTGGTTTTCCGCCGGGGTGCAATCCTCCAGCCAGAACAGGTCATACGGTTCCAGCGCCTTGCCCAGCTTCGCAGCCTGGATGGGCGTCATCCGGTGGTGCCCGTCGTGCAGCAGCGGGATCTCCGGGCCGAACTCGTTCCGGACCGCCTCAAACACCGTCGGCAAGTGACGCAGGTACGCGCGGGTGTCCCAGTCCTCCTCCACCGGGAACGCGCCCCGCCCGGCGGGCTCGTAGTCATACCGCTCCCCCGACGCCTGGGCCTGCGCGGCCACCCCGTACACGGCCTTGATCCCGGGGACGGCGGTCTGAATCCGGATGGACTTGTACCCGAGCTCCAGGTGCTCCCGGACCGAATCAAACAACGACGGCAGGTCCGCACCCGAAGCATGCCCGTACGCGCGCAACCCGTTCCGGGACGCCCCGCCCAACAGCTGGTACACCGGCATGCCCGCCATCTTGCCCTTGATATCCCACAACGCCATGTCCACCGCGGCGATCGCCGCCATCGTCACCGGGCCACGCCGCCAATACGAGGACCGGTACAGGAACTGCCACGTGTCCTCAATCCGGTGCGGGTCCTTGCCGATCAGCAACTGCGCCACGTGCTCCTTCAAATACGCGGCCACAGCCAGCTCCCGCCCGTTCAAGGTGGCATCACCAATACCGGTCACACCGTCCTCGGTAGTGATCCGGAGCGTCACAAAATTCCGGGAGGGACTGGTGACAAAAACGTCGGCGGCAATAATTTTCACAGCAGGTTCGGCTTTCTTAGTGATGGGATAGGGACAGGCCGGTGATCGGCCTGGGAAAAATCAGCGTTGCGTCGTTCCGCCGGGCGTAGTCCCGAGCAGGTCCAGCTCCGCACGGACGGGCAGGCCTTCCCAGTCCCCTGCAGTGCTGACAGCGAAGGCTCCGGTGAGGGCGCCGCGCTGCAGGCGGCCGGGCACGTCCTCGCCGTCGAGCAGGGCGGACAGGTAGCCGGCGGTGAAGGCGTCGCCTGCTCCCACCGTATCGATACTGGTGACCGGCACGGCGGGGGCGTCCCAACGGCCGTCAAGGGTGTGGACACTGGCGCCGGAGGCGCCGCGCTTGATCACAACTTCGCTGACTCCCAGACCCAGGAGCTCGGCAACCATCGCTGATTCCCTCGTTTCCTGGTCCTGCGCGTCCGCCGGCGCCGTGGCCACCAGGTCGAGTTCGTCGTCGGAAGCGACCACTATGCCGGCATGCCGCACGAGTGGTGTCAGGACTCTCCGCGCCTCTTCGCGGGACCAGAGCTTGCTGCGGTAGTTGACGTCGAGGGACACCACTGCCCCGGCAAGGGCGGCTTGCTCGGCGGCGTATTCCACCGCCTTCCGGGACTCGGGGCTGAGGGCGGCGGTGATGCCGGTCAGGTGGAGAATCCTGGCCCCTGCCTGGAGCGAACGGTCCACGTCCTCCGGGCACAGCGTTGACCCTGCTGATCCGGAGCGGTAGTAGAAGGCGCGGGTGACATCGGCCGTGCGCTGTTCTAGGAACATCACTCCGGTCCGGCGGGTAGCGTCCTCCCGGTGCTGCAGCTGCACTCCCTCAGCGCGGAGTTGGCGGAGGATGAACTCGCCATGCGGATCGGCACCCGTCACGCCGGCCCAGCTGACGCGGTGTCCCAGCCGTGCAACCCCGACGGCCACATTCGACTCGGCGCCGGCAACGTGCATCGTCAGGGCGCCGCCGGCCGACAACGGGCCGGCAGCGCGCAGCGAGACCATGGACTCGCCAAAGGTCAGGAGGTCCACGGATGGGCGCCCGACGGCGGCAGTCACCGGAGGCCGCCGGCCGCGGACTGGTGGTAGTCGGCGGCAAGGGCAACGAAGCGGCGCGCACGCTCACGCATGGGAGCCAGGTCGCCGCCGGATCCGACCTTCCCGAACAGCGGGCCGCCGAGCCCAACCGCGATGGCACCGGCTCCCCAGTACCCCGCCGCTTCCTCGAGTCCGACGCCGCCCACCGCAATGAACGGGATGTCCGGGAACGGATCCCGCAGCGCCTTGAGGTAACCGGGTCCGCCGATGGAGGCGGGGAAGAGCTTGACCGCAGCGGCTCCCCGGTTCATGGCCTCTAACGCCTCGCTCGGGGTCAGGGCCCCGGCCAGGACGGGGATGCCACGGCTGGCGGCTTCCTCGATGGAGGGCGCGAGTGACGGCGTCACCACAAACTGGCCGCCGGCCGCCTCAACGTTGTCCACGTCCTGCTTCGTCAGCACTGTCCCGGCGCCGACGAAACATCCTGCGGGAGCCGCTGCGCGCACCTCGCTGATGGCTTCCAGCGCTCCCGGTGTCGTGAGGGCGATTTCAACGTATTGGAAGCCCTCCTCCATGGCGGCGAGGGCCGCCCTCCCGGCAGCCGGGCCGTCAGTGCCGCGCACGATTGCCACCAGCTTGGTCCGGCGTACCCCGTCGAGCAGGGCCTCGGGGGTCAGGGTGTTCTCCATACTGGGTTTCTCCTTTAGAGGGGCCTCCATCCCGGCGCCCACGGTCCTGGCTGTCACCACTCGGCGAAGGCGCCGTCGGGCTGGCGCCAGACGGGGCCGCGCCACGCATGCCCGCGTTTGTCTGCGGCACGGACTACGGCCTCGTCGATCTCGATGCCCAGGCCCGGGCCGGTGAGCCGTTCGATGTGCCCCTCCACAAACTTCAGCGGGGTTTTGTCCACCACATAGTCCAGGACCTCGGCACCCCGGTTGTAGTGGATACCGATGCTTTGTTCCTGGATCAGGAAGTTGGGCGTCGCGAAGCCCACCTGAAGGCACGCGGCGAGTGCCAGCGGACCCAGCGGGCAGTGCGGTGCCAGCTGCACCTCGTAAACCTCCGCCAGTGAGGCGATCTTGCGGACCTCTGTGATGCCGCCCGCGTGGGAGAGATCGGGCTGTGCCACGGCAATGCCGGCCTGCAGCGCGGGCAGGAATTCCTGCCGGTTGTAAAGCCGCTCACCGGTGGAGACCGGCGTCGTCGTGGACGAGGTGAACTCGCGCAGGAGGTGCGTGTTTTCCGGGACCACCGGTTCTTCGAGGAAGAAAGGCCGGTAAGGTTCCAGCAACGGCGCAACGCGGCGGGCGTTGGCAAGGCTGAAGCGGCCGTGGAAGTCCACCGCCACGTCGCGGTGTTCGCCGAGGACTTCGCGGGCGGCAGCGACGCGGCGGACGACGCCGTCGATTTCGGCCACCGAGGCGATCGGGCTCATCCTGCCGCTGGCATTCATCTTCACCGCGGTGAGGCCAACCTCCAACTGTGCGCTGATCTGGTCAGCCACCTCGTTGGGTTCATCCCCGCCCACCCAGCCGTACATCCGGATCCGGTCCCGGACGTGGCCGCCCAGCAGTTGGTGCACGGGCGCATTGAAGTGCTTGCCGGCGATGTCCCAGAGGGCCTGGTCGAGGCCCGATACCGCACTGGCCAGGATGGGGCCGCCCCGGTAGAACGAGCCCTTGGTCATCACCTGCCAGTGGTCTTCGATCCGGAGCGCGTCGTTGCCGATCAGCAGCTCGGACAGTTGCTCGACGGCGGTGCGGACGGTTTCGCTGCGGCCCTCGCACGTTGCTTCACCCCAGCCGACAATCCCGCTGTCCGTCTCGACCCGGACGAACAGCCAGCGCGGGGCGACCAGGAAGGTTTCAATCCTGCTGATGAGTGTCATCTGGTTGCCTAGCCCTTGGTGGCGCCGGCGGTGAGGCCGGACACGATGTACTTCTGCGTGAAGAGCGCGATGATCATGATCGGGATGGTGACCACAGTGGCCGCCGCCATCAAGCCGCCCCAGTCGATGCTGGCGTAGGAGACAAAGTCGAAGATGGCAACAGGCAGGGTCTTGGTGCTGGAGCCGGAAAGCACCAGGGCAAACATGAAGTTGTTCCACGAAAAGATGAAGGACAGGATGCCGGCGGTGGCGATTCCGGACACGGCGAGCGGCAGCGTGATGAGGCGGAAAGCGCCGATCGGGGTGAGCCCGTCCACCTGGGCTGATTCCTCCAGTTCCAGCGGCAGGGAATCGAAGTAGCTCATCATGATGTAGACGATCAGCGGCAGCGCAACGAACATGTGGCTGAGGATCAGCACCTCGAAACGTCCCACCATCCGCAGGTTGGAGAACACGTAGTACCACGGCACCAGCAAGGACACGCCAGGGATCACGCGGGCCATCAGGACCACGAGGGCGGAGCGGTGCATGGTGAAGCGGCTCATCGCGTAGGCGGCGGGAACTCCAAGCACGATCGACAGCGCAGTGGAGACGAAGGCCACCCAGAAGCTGTTGAAGATGAAGACAAAGTAGTTGTTCCGCTGGAGCACGTTGGCGTAGTTCTCACCGGTGGGCGTGAAGAACAGTGCCTTGCCGGTGTCGTAGATATCCACGTTGGTCTTGAGGGAGGCAAGGAACATCCAGAACAACGGGGCGATGAGGAACAGCACCACGGCAATGAGGGCCACCACGCGGAAAGCCTTGTAGAGCCTTGTGGACAACGGCTTCCGACGGCGGCGCAGCACCTGGAGCTTTCCGTCGGACGTGTTGCTTGGGGTCAGGACGGTCATTTGCTTACCGCTTTCTTGCGCATGGTCAGAAGCCACATTGAGCCGATGATGATCATGAAGAACAGGATCAAAACGGCGGACGACAGCCCGTACTGGTTGTAATCGAAACTCAGGCCGTAGGCATAGACGTTCAGGGTTTCCACTTCGTTGAAGGATCCGCCGCCTTTGCCCTTGGTGGCGTACAGGATGTCGAAGGTCTTCAGGGCGTCGATGCCGCGGAGCAGGATGGCGACAATCACGGTGGGCATCATCAGGGGCAGCGTGATGTAGAAGAAGCGCTGGAAGGCGTTGGCGCCGTCCACCCGGGCAGCTTCGTCAGGCTCATCGGAGAGGGATGTCAGGCCGGCCAGAAGGATCAGTACCACCATGGGGGTCCACTGCCAGACGTCCATAAAGATGGTGGTTCCGAGCGCAGTGTCCTGGCCTGAAAGCCAAGGCTGCGGCGGGATGCCCACCATGCCCAGCAACTGGTTGGCGAAGCCGATGTTCGGATCGAAGATCAGGCGCCACATCATGCCCACGGCAACCGGAGTGGCCACCAGCGGAAGCAGGATCGCCACACGGACCCACTTTTCACCGCGGAAAGGACGCCAAAGGAGCAGTGCGATGCCCATGCCGAGCACCACCTCGCAGGCCAGCGCAACACCGGTGAACGTCAGCGTACGTCCCACCGCCGGCCAGAAGCGCTGGGTGTCAGCCAGAACAGTCATGTAGTTCTGGAAGCCGATGAACTCTGTGGCGGCCCGGACGGAACCCTGCGAATCGGTGAGGCTCAAGTACAGGGTCCACACCAGCGGGAAAACAATCAGGACGCCGACGAAGATCATCGCGGGCGCCGCAAAAAGCCATTTACGGTGCCGGTTGGACCAGGCGGAGACGTTTCCCGCAAGGCTGGGAGGGCGGCCGGCACTGCGGGCGGGAGCGCTGCGGGGAGCGTTCGTTACGGACATGGTTCACCTAAGGAGTTGGGGGAGCGGTCCGCGGCGGGACGGCAAAAGGGGCTGCCGTCCCGCCGGGCTGTGGTGCACATGGCGCGCAAGCGCCGGGGGCGTTACTTCTTTTCGCTGTCCAGGAATTTCTGGAATGCATCGTGGGCCGAGTCGGCCGCCGCGGAGGCGTCGGCGCCGGTGATGCTTGCAACGATCGGCTCGCCTACAATTTCCCGGGCCTTGCCTACGGTGACAACCTGGGGACGGTCATGGCCGATGCCGTTCTTTGCACTGACGGCGATGGCATCTGCGAGGTCCTTGGGGTACGTGGAAGTTCCCTCGGCGTTGGACCAGACAGATGAGCGGGGTCCGGGGACACCGGCCTTCTGTGCAGCCAGCGTACGTTCCTTGCTCGTGGCCCACTGGATGAACTTCCAGGCGTTGTCCTGGTTGCTGGAGGCCTCGTTCACGGCCAGGCCCCAGGAGGGGATGTTGTAGGGCTTGGAACCTGCGGGGCCGGCGGGCAGGGGTGCAAATCCAACGGTGTCCGCCACCTTGGACTTGGCGGGATCGGTGGCGTTTTTGTACAGCGAGTCTGCCTCCGTGTAGAAGGCGGCCTTGCCCTGGGTGAAGATGGCCATGGCCTCGGGCCAGCTCATGTCTGTGCTGACATTGGCGGGGCCGTAGTTTTTAATCAGGCCGCCGTAGTAGGCATAGGCCTTCTTGGCTTCGGCAGTGTTGACGGCCGACTTGCCGCTGGAATCGGTGAAGTCCCCGCCGAAGCTGTACAGGAAGCTGGAGAACTGGGTGACGGCCGTGGACTTGCCGGTGCGGGCCACGAAGCCGGCGATGTCCGGGTTGGAGGCTTTGATGGCCTTCGCGGCAGCTTCAAGCTCTTCCATGGTCTTGGGGACCTGAAGACCGGCTGCCTGCAGCAGGTCCTTGCGGTAGTAGAGGACTTCGCGTTCGGTGATGATCGGGACACCGACCACCTTGCCGTCAGCGGTGGTGGCCTTAACGGGGCCCTCCTGGTAGTCCTTCCAGTCCCAGGCGGAGTCCGCCGAAACCTTGGACGTGAGGTCGGCGAGGTAGCCGTTCTTGGCGAACGCCTTGCCTTCCTGCAGCGGGCGGTACATCATGACGTCGATCTCGTCGCTGCCGGCGTTGAGCTTGACGTTGTACTGGTCTGAGAGCTGGTCTTCGCCCAGCTGGGTCAGTTCAACCTTGAGCCCGCTGGACTTCTCGAATTCCGGAATGGCTGCCTTGATGCCTTCAGTCCAGACGTGGTTGGCCAAGGTAACCCGGACGGTTCCGGATTCCTTGGCGTCATTGCTGCCACCACCGCCGCTGCAGGCGGTCAGCCCGAGCGAAAGTGCGGCGGCAACTGCCGCGTACTTCATTACTGCACGTCGCTTCATTACGACTCCCTTGCTTGTGAGGGCTGACGTCACTGTCCAGCCTCCTACAGATGCATCGTTACATCTGCTTTGAGAGCCAGCATAGATAAATAAGGCAGATTTAGACAACCCCCCAGCGCCTACCCGTATGATTTAGCCATGAAAACCCCAAAGGCGGAGTCTCCGATTGACCTGCATGCGGCACTGGTGCAGCGTCTCGGGCTCGCGATCGCCGACGGGCAGCTGGCCGCGCACTCACTTTTGAGGCTGGATGAGCTGGAGGAGCAGCACGGCGTATCCCGTTCGGTGGTCCGGGAGGCCGCGCGCGTGCTCTCGTCCAAAGGAATGCTCGCATCCCGCCGGCGCTTCGGCACAGTGGTGCAACCTGAAGAATTCTGGAACCTCTACGACCCGGAGGTGATCCGCTGGCGGCTGGCGTCTTCGCGCCGGCTGGAGCAACTGCAGTCGCTCAATGAACTGCGGGGCGCGATAGAACCGCAAGCTGCCCGCCTTGCCGCCGAACGGGCATCCTGGGATGCCGGCAGCGAACTCGTCTCCCTCGCAGCACGGTTATGGGCAGCCGGCCAGCGGGGCGATCAGGATGAGTTCCTCCAGCTCGACGTGGAGTTCCATGCAGCTGTGCTCAAAGCCTCCGGCAATGCCATGTTTTCCCAACTCCAGAACCTGGTGGCCGAGGTCCTCACCGGAAGGACAGAGCACGGCCTGATGCCGCATCTGCCGCATCATGAGGCCCTGCAGCTGCATGTGGACGTGGCGAGCGCCATCCAGCGCGGGGAGTCCGGCGCTGCGCATGCCGCGATGAGCAGAATCGTGGAACAGTCCACGGAGGAGATGGGCCAGATTTGGTCCATCCACCATCACTCGGACAGCGCTCCGCAGGCCACTGGGCAGGCAAACCACTGAATCAAACCAGGCCTGCCAGGCACATGTTTAAGCGCGAAAGACCTGGTGCTCACACCGCCTTTGCCGACGCCAGTTCCTGCGCCAGGAAGTCCAGGACGGGCTGCGCCTCGGGGCTGCCCGCCGCATGGTTGAGGTGGCCGTGGACGGCGCCGCGCGCCAGGAAGAAGGAGACCGGAACACCGGCACGTTGAAGGTTGGCGGCGAAGAGCTCGGAGGAGCCGCGGACGTCGTCGTACTCGCACGCGACGATTGCCGTCGGCGGCAGTCCGGAAGGATCGGCGTAGCCGGGCATCGCATACGAGGACGCCATGCTCACCGGCCCGCCCACGTAGTTCTCCGCATTCCGCACACAGTCCTCAAGGGTGAAGCGAAGGTGCCTCGGGAGAGTCGCCATCACGTCCTCGTCCAGCCCACCCGCAGGTGGCGGCAACTCGGCGTGAAGGAAAGGATAGGCCAGGAGGAGCTTCGCGGGGAGCGGCTTTCCGGCGTCCGTCAGGTACAGCGCGGCGCCCACCGCGAGGTTTCCGCCGGCGCCCGCTCCGCCCAGGCACAGCAGTTCCGGATCCAGCCCAAGCCCGGCTGCGTTCCTGCGGATCCAGAACCAGGCGGCCAAAGCGTCCTCGTGGGGCACGGGGAAGTGCACGCCGTCGCGCGCCAGACGGTAATCCACGGACAGTACCGGCGCTCCGGACGAGGCCAGCACCCGGCCCAGGTAGTCGGATTCAGGCATGTCCAGCCCGCCGCTGACGAAGCCTCCGCCGTGCAGCCACACCAGCCCGGCTCCGGCTGTCCGCGGTGTTTCCCCGTAGATACGGATCGTCACCGGGCCGCGCCGGCCATCCGCGGTGACGGTGCGGATGGGAACATCGGGGCCGGCCTGGCCCGGCAGGGTTTCCGGGCCTTCCGGCGCCGCCAGGTACTGGGCGAAACCGGCGTCGGGAGCGAGCGACCCGTCGTCGGCAGGAGCAGAGGCCTCCTGCTGCGGCGCTGTCACGGCCGGCCCAGCTTCTCGGAGAAGAAGCCGACGGCGGCGGCAAGGATGGCATCCAGCTGGTCCTCCGCACCAAAGAAGCAGTGGTCCCCGCCTTTGATGGTGACCACTTCATGTTCCACGCCTGCTGTGGCGAGCGACGCGGCCAGCAGGTCGGTCTGGGAGTGCGGCACCAGGCCGTCACTGTCGCCATGGATCAGCAGGAAGGGCGCTGCGTCGGCGGTGACGTAGCTGACCGGGCTGGCGGCGGCCAGTAGCGCGGGGTCGTCGGAGCCGCCCACCAGCATGTACTCGGGCTGCAACGGCATCCCGGCCGGAACGGCGGCGGTCAATGCTGGCGGGAGAAGCCCGTCCGGAGTATTCATGGGCGGGATGTCCACCAGTGAGGAGACCCCGTAGAAGTCAACGACGGCGCTGATGCCGCTGGAGTGCCCCTGCGCACCCAGCCCGCCGTGCAGGTCCTCCCGGCCGCCGGTCAATCCCAGCAGTGCCACCAGGTGGCCACCCGCGGATTCACCCCACGCCCCGAACCGCTCCGGGTCGACGCCAAGGTCTTCCGCGAATTCCCGCAGGTAGCGGACTGCCGCCTTCAGGTCGTGCAGCTGCGCCGGGAACGGCGCCTCCAGGCAATGCCGGTAATCAACAGTGGCGCAGGCAATCCCGGCCTCGTTGAGCAGGCGGAACACCGAATCCGGCGCGAAGGTGGGCGGCAGCTCGCGGCGGTCGCCCAGCTGGAAAGCTCCGCCGTGGACCCACACCACCAGTGGCACGGGTGCAGTGGCCTGGCGCGGCAGCCAGATGTCCATCTTGAGCGGCCGGAACCCGATGGCGCGCGCGTAGGTGACTTCGCGGTGCACTGCAGAAACGTCCGAGATGTTTTCGGGGATGCCCGGGGCGTCAAAGACGGGGAACGGGGGAACGTCCACACCGCCGGGCCGGGCCGTATCAAAGGGTCCGGTTTCGTAGACCTCGGTGGCTTCGTTGACACTCATGGCGCGCTCCTTACAAGCTGGGGTTTTTGGTTGTCCCGCCGGCGGCGGGGGCGGTGAAGTGATGCTGTCCGGGTCCGACGACGGCGGCCGGCTGGCCGGGCAGGTGGACTTCGGCTGTGGTCCCGGCGGGGACGGCGGCACGCAGCTGCAGCCCGCCGTCGGCCGTCATCCATTCGACCTCAATCAGGCCCTGCGGGCCTTGATGTGAGGTGGCCGCTGAGGTCAGGCCGGCGCCGGGGCGCGGCTCGATGATGATCCGTTCGTAGCCGGCGCTGCCGGGAGCCTGCCGCAGGCCTGCGGTGTAGCGGTGGAGGAAGGACACCACGGCGCCCTTGCTGTAGTGGTTCAGGGACTGGTGCGGGTTGCCGTCAGCGTCGATGCCGTTCCACAGCTCCCACATGGTGGTGGCGCCGCGGTCCACCATCGCCAGCCAGGAGGGCTCCGAGTCCTGCATCAGCAGCTCGTAGGCGAGGCCCAGTTCACCGTTGTCGGCAAGGACCGGCAGCAGGTAGGGCGTGGCCAGGAAGCCGGTCCCCACGTGCGTGCCGGCGGCCCTGATCAGCGAGACCAGCTGGGCCGTGACAGTGCCGCGCCGCTCCGGGCTGACAAGATCAAAGGCGAGCGCGCGGGAGGCAATTGGCCTGGCTGGGTTGGGTGACGTGCCCGGAGGAGTCCAGGTATTCCTTCTCCCAGGCCCGGCGGATGTTTTCGGAAAGTTCGGCGAGCGCGACGGCTTCCTCCGCGCGGCCAATGACCTGCGCGACCTTAGCCAGCAGGGCGGTGGAGTTCCGGTAGTAGGCGGTGGCCACGATGCCGTGATCGGCGGAGCGGGCGGCGAACAAGTCCGGTTCCGGGCCGTCAGGTTCCATCCATTCGCCCCAGTGGAAGCCGGTGTCCCAGAGGTACTGTTCGTGGGGTGCCGGTGTTGGGCTGGCCGCCGCGCGGTCCGCGTGCCGGTTGGATTCGGCGGCGGTCCGGACAAAGCCCGCCCACCGCTTCATCGCCTCCCAGTTCTCCGCGAGGATTCCGGCGTCGCCCGTGGCCAGGTACAGCTCCCACGGCACCATCACGATGGCGTCGCCCCAGCCGGCCGAGCCGTTGACGAAGGCCATAAAGTCGGCAGAAGTGGTGTCAGGACCGGGCGAGGGCGAGATGTTGGCAATGACGCCGTTCTCCCACTGGTCGGCGCGGACGTCGTTCAGCCACTTCCGCGAGAAGCCGGCGACGTCGTAAAGATATGCCGCCGTAGGAATAAACAGCTGCCAATCCCCCGTCCAGCCGGCTTTTTCCCGCTGCGGGCAGTCCGTGGGTACCTCGCAGGCGTTGTCCCGGAAGCTCCACTCCACTATCTCGTGGAGCTTGTTCAGGCGCTCATCGCTGCAGGTGAAGCTGCCGAGGGGCTCAAGATCCGTCTGAACCAGGCAGGCGGTAATGTCCTCCGGGGCCAGGTCCGCGGTAAGGCCCCGAACGGACAGGTACTGGAAGCCGTGGGTGGTATGCCGCGGTTCGAATACTTCTCCCGGGGCGCCCGATCCCGTCACCTCATCGACTTGCCCGGCGGCCAGGAACTGCCCGGGGTTGCGGAAGTCGAGCGGGCGCAGGTGATCCTGGGTCACGTCGCCGTTGCCGTCCAGCGCCTCGCCATGCACGAGCGTGACAGTCTCCCCCGGCGCCCCAAGCCTGGTGAGGCGGACCCAGCCGTGGATGTTCTGGCCGAAGTCCACCACCTGGTGACCACTCGCGAGGCGGGTTACGGCTACTGGTGCAAGTTCCTCCACGATCCTGGTGGGCGGTGCCACCGGGCCGGTGAGGGTTTCGTAGCCCTGCGTGACGGCGGCCCGCGCCGCGGTTGCCACCTCTCCCCTGACTGAATCCTCCGGAATCCTGAAGTCCACCCGCTGTCCGGCCATCAGGTCGGCGCTGAGGATCTCCGTTTCTGACGCCAGCCACGAGCCGTCCGTGCCGATCATCCTCGTGCGGCCCCCGGACAGCATCTCCAGCTGCGCAAGGAAAGCGGTGTGCGTACCGTACATGTCGGCGTCCCGCGTGAATCCGAAGGTTCCGCGGTACCAGCCGTCCGTAAGGATGGCGCGGATGGTGTTGGTGCCGGGGTGCAGCAGCGCGGTGACGTCGTAGGCCTGCACCTGCAGGGTGGTGTTGTAGCTGGTGGAGCCGGGCGTGAGTTGCTGGTCGCCGACCCGCTCGCCGTTGAGGAACAGCTCGTAGATGCCGTGGGCGGTGGCGTACGCGCGGGCGAATCCGGGCGTGGTGTCCAGCGCGAAAGTCTTGCGGAGGGCAAAGCCAGGGCGCCCTCCGGGAGCAGCGACAACGGGTTCCTCCGGGCCGATCCATTGCGCCATCCAGTCCCATGCGTGCAGCAGTCCGAGCTCGACTGGCATCGGCTCGGACCAGGGGCTTTCCGCTTCAGCGCCGGTGCGGTCCGTGGTCCACGTCCGCACTCGCCACTCAAACCGGCTGCGCGATTCAAGGGCGGGGCCTGAGTACAGGACCAGGTTGTGCTGGCTGGAGGCTAGCCGGCCGGTGTCCCAGCCATTGCTCGCCGTGATCTGGTAGGCGGTCTGGGCTGTTGTCGCGGCGGGTCCGGTTCCCGTCGGCAACGCCCAGCTGAAGCGCGGTCTCGTGTTGGTGATGCCCATCGCCTCGCGGAGGTGCTCCACGCGAAGCCAAGTGGGCGCGCCCGGGGCAAGGAGGGCTTCCCCGACGCCGGCGTCGAGACTGGTGGAGGTCATGCAGGAGGCTCCTGAACGTGGGACAGCTGGGGTTCCAGCTTCGTTTCCCGCAGGCAACCACCCACAGCCTTCTTTCATTGGTTGGAATAGTATTGTGGGGTAGCTCACGGACTGCGGTCTGAACTTTCCATCGGCGCAAGGAACCTCCGGCCATGACTGTCCCCCCGGACACTGACACGAACCCCACCCGCGGGAAGCGGCCCAAGCAGGGCGAACCGGTGATCGATCGGGCGCTGAGCCTGCTCGCGGTCTTTTCCGACCGCCGTCGGGCCCTGACCCTCTCGGAGCTGGCCCGCCATGCCGGCATGCCTGCCCCTACCGCGCTGCGCCTGATCGCCCGGCTGGTCGCGTGGGGTGCCTTGGAGCGGCTCGACGACGGCAGGTACGTTGTGGGGGTCCGCCTGTGGGAGGTCGCGTCCCTTTCGCCGCGCGGCCACGGGGTGAGGGAGATTGCGCTGCCCTATCTTGAAGACCTGTTTGAGGTGACCCGGCACCACGTCCTGCTGGCCGTCCGGGACAACGAGGAGGCGGTGCTGATCGAGCGGCTGTCCTCCAAGGAGGCGACGGAAGTGGCATACCGGGTGGGCGGCCGCGCGCCGCTGCGGTCCACCGCCGTCGGGCTGGTGCTGCTGGCGGGGGCGGACCAGCAGTTCCAGGAGGCCACGCTCCGCAAGCCGCCGGAAAACGAGCCCGGGGTGGAGAACATGCCGGAGGGCCAGTTGCGGCGGACCCTGTCCGACGTCCGGCGCACGGGAATCGCGATGATCCGCCGCTCCGCCCCCTCGCGCACGGTCTCCGTCGCGTCGCCCATCTTTGACGCGCAAGGTTCGGTGGTGGCTGCGTTGTCCATCGTTGTGCCGGACGGCTCCACCCCGCCCAACGTGCTGGCCCCGGCGGTCCGGGCGACGGCGCGTGCGGTGTCCAGGAACCTGGGCCACCTTGCCGAGGTCAGCCCTGACGTGCGGACGCACTCGGAGGGGTAACCGGCGGGGCACGTTCCCTCGCGGGGGGCCAGTGCCGGGACCGCGTTAAGCGAGGGCACACGCAGCCTCGCCCGGATTAGCATTAGGTTCATGGCCGCCAATGAAAGTTCTGCCCTGCACACCGGGGTGGGCCCGTCAGGCAATACGAAGGCTGCCGGCCAGCTTATGGCCATGCTCGATAGCGGTATTTCCGCGGCTGAATTGGAGACAAGGCTCTCCGACTGGCTGGACGCCGGAGTCATCGACCAGACCAGCGCGGCGGCCGCACGCCGCCTCAACGCCCGGTTATGGGAGGCGAGCCGCCGGGAGGGCCTGCTTCGCGTCCTCTACGATACGGCCACCGACTTGACGGGCATACGTGATGTCGAGGCGGTGCTTAAGGCCATCGTCCGACGCACCCGGTCTTTGATCGGCAGCGACGTCGCCTACTTGAGCCTGAACGACTATGACACGGGCGAGTCCTATGTCAGGGTGACCGACGGTGCAACCACCGCTTTGTTCCGCAACATCCGCATGCCCCTGGGCGAGGGCGTGCTCGGCGCCGTGGCGACCGGTGAAGCACCTGCCCAGAGCGCCGACTACCTTTTGGACGAGTCCAAGTCCCATCTGGAATCGAGCGACACTGCTGTGGCAGCCGAGGGCGTCCGGGCAATCATGGGCGTCCCCCTTCGCGCAGAAGGAAAAGTCATTGGCGCGCTGCTGGTCGCCGACAGGCATGCGCACGATTTCAGCAGCGACGACGTGGCGCTCATGGAATCCATTGGTACACACGCGGCCGTCGCGCTGGAAAACGCCCGCTACTTCACAGAGATGGCCGATGCGCTGACGCGGCTGGACCAGGCCCAGCGGCAGAACCTGTCCCATGTACGGGCCCTGGAAGAGCTCTCAACCCTGGACCGGCGGCTCATGGAGACCCTGGCCTCAGCCGGCAGCCTGCCACACCTGCTCGCCCTGTTGACCGAGTCCCTGAGCGCCCCTGTTTTTTTGGTTTCACCCATGGGTGAGCCAATGGCAGGCATGGCAGCCAACCCCGACTTCGGAAGCCTTGCGGCCCTGAGCGCGGCCGAAGAGTCTGCCGTGAAGAGCTCGGCCATACAGTTCGAGGTCAAGAACAAGAAGTACACCGTGATGTCCGCCGTAGCCGGCGAGCAGCACCTCGCGTCCCTCATCGTCGCCGAGAAGCTCAGCGCGGCCCGGCTTGCGGTCTTGGAACGCAGCGCGCTGGTGCTCAGTGTGTCGCTGCTGTTTGAACGCACTTACCAGGACGCCCAATACCGGCTCCAGCTCGAACTCATTGATGACCTGCTCAGTCCCCATTCTGAACACGCTGCGGCGATGACCCGCAGGGCAGCGCAGTTCGGCTTGGCAAATCACCTTCAGCTCGTGGTGCGTGTCGTGGGAGTCACTGACGACCAGCGCCAACGGGCACTCTCCGTCCTCAGGCATCAACGCGAGACGGTCCCGGGGATCATCGCCCTGCATGAATCACACCTGTGCATTATTGAACCCGTGGAACGACACGACAGTGGCCGCGATGACGCCGGAGACACGGGCCGCGCCGGCCAGTCGATCGTTGATGAGCTGAAACGACGCCGCATCACTGCCACCGTCGGGTCATCAGAACCGGTGACAGGTTTTACCCGGCTCTCAACGGCCCACACCGAAGCCCACGCCGTCCTCCGCGCACTGCAGGCTCTCTCGCGCAACGGCGAGGCAGCGGACCGCGCCGCCCTCGGTACAGCGGGAATGTTGCTCGGAGCGATGGAGAGCCCCTTCGCCGGACAACTGCTCACTGCGCAGCTGGGACCACTCCTGAACTACGACGAGCGGCGCGGAACACAGCTGGTCCTCACCGCATGGATGTTCCACGAAAATGGCGGCGCCACCCAGGAAACGGCTGACGCTCTCCATATCCACACCAACACCCTGCGGCAACGGCTGGACCGTATCGACGCCCTGGTCGGCGCCTCCTGGCGCCGGGGTAGCCGGTCCCTCGACGTGCAAGTGGCGCTGCGCTTATGGCGGATGAAAGCAGCCGGCGTTGGCTCCGCCGGTTCCTGACCAACAGACCTGCCAGGCGCACAGCCGCCAAAGCACGTGGCACCGGCCCACATTCAAAGGGATTTTCTATGGCTTGAAACCACATGGTGAGTATCACTCGACTCTGGAATGCTGAGATCTGCGGCACCTTTCGAGCAGCCGCCCATCCCATCCCTAGGAGTTATTCACAATGTCGTGTGCGCACGCAGCGGGCATCCGTCCCGCAACTTTCGGCGTCCTCCGCCTGCCCCGGAGCGTCGTCGTCGGCGCCCAGCAGCGCTTCGCCGTCGCGAATATCGCAGCAGAATTCGGGACCAACGTCCTCGTCTGCACCGATCCGCGGCTGGCCGTCTCAGAGGAACTTTCCGCCCTTGTCCGCAGCCTTGAGGACCGGAATCTGACCGTACGGGTTTACGGGGACACCCAGGCCGAGCTTCCGACGCCGGGCATCCTGGCCTGCGTCGAGGAGCTCAAGGGCCAGGAGGTCGACGTCATCATCGGGTTCGGCGGCGGCAGCTGCATGGACATGGCGAAGGTCGTCTCGGTGCTGCTCACGCACGGCGGCAAGCCCAGCGACTACTACGGCGAATTCGCCGTTCCAGGCCCCACCAAGCCGGTCATCGCGTTGCCCACCACGGCGGGCACAGGCTCCGAAGCGACCGCAATCGCCGTCGTCTCAGATCCTGATCTAGGCATGAAGATGGGCATCTCGAGCCCGCACATCATCCCGTTCGCTGCGGTGTGTGATCCCGAACTCACCTATTCCTGCCCACCATCCTTGACGGCCGCAACCGGTGCGGATACGTTCGTGCACCTGGTGGAGTCCTTCACTGCCATCACCCGGGAGCCCACGTCCACCCTGGCCTCGGAACGGGTCTTCGTGGGCAAGAACATCCTGACGGACTCGATTGCCTTGAACGGCATCGGGCTGGTGGGCAGCAGCCTGGTTACCGCCTACAAGGACCCGGAGAACACCGAGGCCCGTGGCGGGATGATGCTCGCGGCGCTGTACGGCGGGATGGTCCTCAGCAATGCGGGAACCGCGGCAGCGCACGCCATTCAGTACCCGGTAGGCGCCCTCACGCACACCCCGCACGGTGTGGGCGTCGGCCTCCTGCTCCCCTACGTCGTCCGCCACAACTTCCAGGCAATCCAGCCGCAGCTGGCACAGATCGCTGAAGCCCTGGGGCGCGACATCCGCGGGCTGGACGAGCGCGCCGCCGCCGTCGCAGGCGTCGAGGCAATCGACGAGGTCATCGCCGCCATCGAGCTGCCCTCGACGCTGAAGGACCTTGGCGTGCAGGAAAGCGACCTCGCCCAGATCGCCAAGCTGTCGCTCAACTCCAAGCGGCTCATCGACAACAACCCGGTGCCGCTGGATCTGGACGCCGTAGCCTCCATCGTCAACGCCGCCTACGCCGGCGACCGCACCATCCGCTGATCAGCAACAAGGACCAATGATGACCCTTCTTTCAACCTCTGAACCGCTCGACATCGACGGCCTGACGGTGCCCCGCCAGCTGCTGGTTGCCGGGAACTGGCAGGACGCCAGCAACGCTGGCACCGTCGAAGTGATCAATCCCTCCGACGCTTCCGTCATCACCGACATCGCAGACGCCGACGTCGAGGACGGCCTCGCCGCCGTCGACGCCGCGGCGGTAGCCCTCCCGGAGTGGGCCGCGACCCCGCCCCGGCGCCGCGCCGAAATCCTCCGCCGCTGCTTCGACCTGATGACCGAGCGCAGCGAGGAACTCGCCCACCTCATCTCACTCGAAAACGGCAAAGCCCTGGCCGACGCCCGCGGAGAGGTGGCCTACGCCGCCGAATTCTTCCGCTGGTACGCCGAGGAAGCGGTCCGGATCATCGGCGATGTGTCCGTCTCGCCGTCGGGCGCCAACCGGATCCTGGTGCAGCACATGCCGATCGGCGTCTGCGTGCTGATCACCCCCTGGAACTTCCCGGCAGCCATGGCCACCCGGAAGCTCGCGCCGGCACTGGCCGCCGGCTGCACAGCCGTCCTCAAACCCGCCACGCTCACGCCGCTGACCACCCTGGCGATCGCCCAGCTGATGATCGACGCCGGTGTCCCGGCCGGTGTGGTCAACATCATCACCACGAGCAAAACCAGCGAGGTCATGACGCCCATCCTCGCTGACCCCCGGGTGCGCAAACTGTCCTTCACCGGCTCCACCAGCGTTGGACGCCACCTCCTCCGGCAGGCAGCGGACAACGTGCTCAAGTGCTCCATGGAACTCGGCGGCAACGCCCCGTTCCTGGTCTTCGACGACGCGGACCTCGAGCTGGCGCTCGACGGCGCCATGGTCGCCAAGATGCGCAATGGCGGCCAGGCCTGCACCGCGGCGAACCGGATCTACGTCCAGCGCGGCATTCACGACGAGTTCGCCCGCCGGCTCGCTGAACGGATGGGCGCCATGCGCGTAGGCCCGGGCACCGATCCCAGCACTGAGGTCGGTCCGCTCGTGGATGAGCCCAGCGTCCGCAAGGTCGACTCCCTGGTCCGCGACGCGGTCAGCCAGGGCGCCCGGCTCCTCGCCGGCGGCAAGGCCATCGACGGCGCCGGGTACTACTACCCGCCCACTGTCGTCACCAACGTCCCGCTGCAGGCCCGCATGATCAGCGAGGAAATCTTCGGACCGGTGGCCTCGGTCATCCCCTTCGACACCGAAGACGAAGTCATCGCCGCCGCCAACGACTCCGAGTACGGCCTCGCAGCGTACGTCTTCACCGAGGACCTTCGCCGCGGCCTCCGGGTTTCCGAACGCATCGAAAGCGGCATGGTAGCCCTCAACCGGGGACTCGTGTCTGACCCCGCAGCACCTTTCGGCGGCGTCAAGCAGAGCGGCCTCGGCCGCGAAGGCGCGCACCAGGGCCTGCTGGACTTCACCGAAACGAAATACATCGCCCTCGACTGGTAGCCCCTGCCGCTCCCCTTGCCTTCCATCCGAAAGAGAAGATTAATGACGATCTCCAACACCCAAGCCAAGAAGAAGGCGCCCTGGCGTGTTCCGGCTGCCAGCTTCATCGGCACCACCATCGAGTGGTACGACTACTACATCTTCGGTCTGCTCGCCGCGACCGGAGTCTTCAGCCGCCTGTACTTCCCGGAACAGGATCCGGCCACCGGCCTGTTGATGGCGTTTGTTACCTACGCGGTGGGCTTCGTTGCCCGCCCGTTCGGCGGCATGTTCGCAGGCCACTTCGGCGACAAGATCGGCCGCAAGCCGATGCTGGTGCTCTCCCTGCTCATCATGGGCTTCGCCACCCTTGCCATGGGAATGCTTCCCACCTACGCCCAGATCGGAGTCTGGGCTCCGATCCTGCTGACGGTTCTGCGCCTGCTGCAGGGCTTCGGCGCCGGAGCCGAGTGGGCTGGTGCTGCAGTCATTTCCATCGAACACGCCCCTGCCGGACGCAGCGGATTCTTTGGAAGCTTCACCCAGATGGGCGTGCCCGCGGGCATGCTGCTGGCCAACTCCAGCGTCCTTGCCGTCAAAGCAGCCGTACCGGCAGCAGAGTTCGACGCCTGGGCCTGGCGCCTTCCGTTCCTGCTCAGCGTTATCCTGATCGTCACCGGCATGGTGGTCCGGAACAAGCTTGAAGACTCCAAGGACTTCAAGGAACTTGTGGCGGCGAACCAGACCGCGAAGAAGCCCCTCGGCGAGGCCATGAAGAAGGAAACCAAGGGCATCTGGCTTGTGGTGGGCATGCGCCTGGCAGAAAACTCCGCGTTCTACCTGTACACGACCTTCTCCGTGGTCTACATCATGAAGACGTTCGGTGCTGAACGGGCCAACCAGGGCACCATGTCCGTTCTGATTGCCTCAGCCATCGGCGTCTTTGCCGTGCCGCTGTGGGCCATCCTCTCGGACAAGATCGGGCGCAAGCCGCTGTACCTGTTCGGGTCCATCGGCGGACTCCTGTTCTTCCCGCTCTACTTCGTCATGACGGATACCGGCAGCGCGCTGCTGGCAACGCTCGCCATCATTATCGGGCTGGCCGTCTTCCACAACTCGATGTACGGCCCCCAGGCCGCCTTCTTCGCGGAGCTGTTCTCCACCAAGCTGCGCTACAGCGGCGCATCCATGGGCTACCAATTCGGCTCGGTCCTGGCAGGCGGCATCGCACCGCTGGTCGCCGTGGCCCTGCTCACTGCCGGCGGCGGCAAGCCGGGCTGGGTGATCCTGTACTTCAGCATCATCGGGGTCATCACCGTTGTCGCGACCATCCTCGCACCGGAAACGCTGGCAAAACTGGACCGGCGCATCACCGCCGCCCAGGAACTGGACGAGAAAAACGCGGGCATCCCGCAAGACCGGGTCACCGCCAACTGATACACCCGTAAGTAAGGCAGGCGCCGTCTGGGTCCAAGGGAGATCTGGACGGCGCCCCTTTTTAAACTTCGAAGTTTGCCCGCGACTGCGGAATCAGTGGGGAGACTGCCTAGCAGTACCTGCGCCACGCTGAGTCCGGGATGAAGCACGCCCTGCCAGCCTGCAACCCCCTTGTATTAGCCGTTCAACTCGTGTTGAATATGACAAGTCAACACGAGTTGAACGAAGGAGTTCTTTACTGTGATCGCTTCCCCAACAGCGTCAACGCGCATAATTCTTGATACGGACATGGCAATGGGGGTGCCCGGTTCGGACATCGACGATGGATTCGCCCTCGCCCTTGCCCTTACTGAGCCGGATATCACCGTCGAAATGGTGACCACGGTGAATGGAAATGCCGATGTGGAGAGCGCCTCGTACCTGACCGGCGAGCTGTTGGACCGTTTGGGTGCACCGCATGTTCCGGTCGTGCAGGGGGCTGCAGCCCCTATTCAGTACCCTGACAAGTTTCGGTGTGCTCCTGAGAAGGTCCGGGCCGAGTTTGGCCACCGCAGGCCGCGCCGGGGGTATGCAGCCTCCGAGCTCGCCAAGCAGGCAGCGGAAGCGCCCGGGGAGCTGACGGTGGTGGCGATCGGTCCTTTGACGAACGTGGCGGCGGCGATCAATCTTGATCCTGCCTTCGCCCGCAATGTCAAAGAGATCGTCATCATGGGCGGCGTGTTCCTCGAGCACACCAATGTCTCCGGGATGCCGGGCGAGTTCAACTTCTGGATGGACCCTGAGGCGGCGGAAGCTGTGTTGCGTTCCGGGGCTGCCATCCGTCTCGTGGGACTGGATGTGACCCTGAAGGTCCAGCTCACGCGGGAGCACGCCGAGAAAATGCGGGCGGGTGCGAGCCGTTTTGGTTCTTTCGCCGGCGACTACACCATGGGATGGATTGACTATCTGGCCGTCAAGAACCCGGGGGATCCAAACGCCGGAAAGTCCTGCGCTATGCATGATCCGTTGGCTGTGGCCGCGGTGTCGAGGCCGGAACTCCTCACGTGGAAGGACGCCCACGTGGAAGTCGTCACCGGGCCGAGCATTGCCCGGGGAGTGGCCGTGGCAGATTTTCTCACCACTGATAACCCTCCTCAGCCCAACGTCAAGATCGCAGTGGATGTGGACGCGGATGCGTTCATCTCCCACTTCCTTGACCGTTTGTCCTCTGTCTAATCCCAATTTCCAGTGTTGATCCGGCACGAATACCGGATCCACAACATGAAGTCACGAACGGAGTTATTCATGCAACGACGCATTCGCCTCGCCAGCTCCCTGCTTGGCGTGGGCATCCTCCTCGCCACCGCCGGATGCAGTTCACCTGCCGGCACCACCCAAGGCGAGAACCAGGCTGACCAGGAGTGGAGCATCCCGGAAAAGGACCCCACGGCCACGATCAAAGTCCTGAGCCACCTCCAGCTCGAAAAAAATGGGATGCAGGGTGTGCTGGACGCTTTCAACAAGGAACACCCCAGCATCAAGGTCGAATTCGAAAGTGTTCCCTTTGACCAGCTCAACTCAGTTCTCGAAGCCAGGGTTTCCGCCAAAGACGGTAACCCTGATGTCTACTGGGCTGACATGCCCCGCCTTGCAGCTTTGACAGCGCGTGGTTACACCACTGATCTGACGAAGCAATTTGAGCCATACACGGACTCTTGGGACAAGGCTTCCATCGAAGGAAGCTCCGTCGAAGGCAAGCTGGAGGGAGTACCCATTGCCAACTCAACACAGTTGCTCTTTTACAACAAGGATCTTCTGGACAAGGCCGGGGTGGCATACCCCTCGGATGATGCCGAGAAGCGGGTTACTTGGGAGAAGCTGAGCAGCGATGCCAAGAAGGCTGTGGACGCAGGTGCTCCGAACGGTCTGGTCCTGGGACAGGTGGACCGGTATTACCAGCTCGAAGCCCTCCCTGTGTCCTTGGGCGGATCCCCTGGCGCAACGGGCGGCGGCAACCTCACTCCACCCGACATCACCTCTGAAGCCTGGGTTAAGTCCATGGGATGGTACGGCTCGATCTTCAAGGACGGGCTCTCCCCCAGGGGTGTTGGCGCCGAGCAAAGTGATCCTGACTTTTTGGCGGGTAAAACGGCATTCCAGGTCCAGGGCCCTTGGCTGCTGCCTGCTTTGCAGAAATCCAAGGTCAACTGGGGTGTAGCCCTGCACCCATATTTTGAGGACGGCAAGCCGGTAACGGCTTCGGGCTCCTGGGCGCTTTCGATGAACCCTTTCAGCCAGAAAAAGGAAGCCGCGGCGATCTTCATGAAGTGGATGTCTGTGGACAATGGCGGCGGGTACGCCATCAACGCTCCCACTCCGGAATTGCCGGCCAACGTGGAAGGCAAGGACGAGTACTTTGCCCGTAGCGTTTTCGCTTCAGAAGAGGGCAAGAAGGCCGCGAAGATCATTGACTACGAAACCGCGAACACCGGTATTACTCGCCTCTCCACAGTCGGCTACGTGGAATTCGAAGAAGTCATGGGGCGGGCGTTCTCTGACATCCGGAATGGCTCCGATCCGAAGGCGGCGCTGGAAACGGCGGCGGGCCAGCTCAACAAAGTCTGGGCACCCTACAAATAGGAGAAGTCGACCATGAACCGGGTCAAAATGTCGGACCGCTCCGCGGTCACTGGACAGAGCATAGGCCCTCAGCCAGGGCGCGGTCCCGCCGCGAAGCCGCTGGACCGCGCCCGTCCCGGAATGCGGACGAGGGGACGCTGGCTTCACGGGCAGCGCGCAGAGGTCATGTGGGCACTGATCTTCCTCGCCCCCGCTCTTATCGCCATCTTTGCTATGCGGGTGGCCCCCAGTGTGGGGGCGTTTGTTTCCAGCCTCTACAAGGGGTTGCCGGGAGGCGTGCAAAAGCCGCGCTTCAGCGGTTTGGACAACTACCAGGATCTCTTCACGAATCCGGCTTTTATCGACACTTTCGTGCGGACAATGGTGTTCAACGTCATCATCAATCCGCTGCAACTGGGACTCGCACTGCTCATCGCCGTGGTGATGACCCAGCGGATTGCCTTCCGCGGACTCTGGCGCACGCTTATCTTTATCCCGGCCACCATTCCCATCGTGGGTTCAAGCATCGCCTGGGGCGTCGCGCTGAGACCTGAAGGACCCATCAACGCCATTATTTCGGCCTTGGGAGGCAACCCGCAGCCCTTTTTCACCTCTCCCGACCAGGCGCTGGCATCAATCATTCTGGTCGCCTCCTGGATCGGTATCGGCTACTGGATGATCTTCCTCATTGCTGGCCTTGAAGCCGTGCCGGGTCAATACTATGAAGCGGCGCGCATCGACAGGGCAGGACCAATACGCACGTTCTTCTCGATTACCCTTCCCTTGCTCAAACGGCCGCTGCTGTTCGTGCTTGTCGCCAACACTGCGGCGAACTTCGTACTCTTTGTTCCCGTTCAGCTGCTCACCAGCGGCGGTCCCCAGAGCAGCACTACGCTGCTCATGTTCGACGCGTACCGCACTAGCTATGGCTACGGCAGCCGCAACCTCGGGGCCGCCGAAATCATTGTCCTTACACTCATCATGCTGTTCTTCGTGGCCCTCCAGTTCCGGCTCCTGCGCGAAGAGGCATCCTCTAGGAGCTCGAAATGAACTCAAACGCTGTGGAAGCGGCTCCGGTTCTGACGGCGCAGTCCCCTAGGCGTCCCTTTGTCGGCCTCCGAAAAACCCGGAGTGAGCGGAAGAACCCCTGGATGACTGCCGTCGCCGTCATACTCGGCATGATTTTCATCCTGCCTGCCGTTTGGATCCTGATCGGTTCCCTGCGTCCGAGTGAGGAAATCTTCGGCTCGCTCTACCCGCTTTCCTGGCGGATCCTGGTGCCGAGCCAAGTCTCGCTTAACAATTACGTGGAGCTCCTGAGAGGTGAATTCGGCCAGGCCCTGCTCAATTCCGCTGCTGTCTGCCTCGGAACGGTTGTGCTTGGTGTCGGAGTAAGCGTTCTTGCCTCCTACGCTCTGGCCGTCCTGCGTTTTCCCGGGAGATCGTTCACCTTCGCATTCGTCGTGATCAGTTTCATGGTCCCGTTCGAAGCGATCGCGATTCCGCTTTCACAACAGTTCACGGAATGGAACCTTGCCAACACCATGGCCGGACTGATCCTGCCCGGTATCGGCAACGGGCTGGCAATCTTTAATCTTCGGCAGTTCTTCCTTGGCATCCCGGAGTCCTTGCGCGAGGCCGCGAAGCTGGACGGGGCATCGGAACCGCGCATTCTCTGGTCGGTCTTTTTGCCCAACAGCGGTGCGGCCCTGACTAATAGCGCGCTGTTGATCTTCTTGGGACAGTGGACCGCCTATCTTTGGCCGCTCTTGGTGGTCAGTGATTCCCGGCTCCAGGTCGCGCCAGTGGCACTGGCAAAGACGTTCTCTGAGCACACCTCCGACTTCGGCCAGAACTTTGCCGGTGCCGTACTGCTGTCGTTGGTTCCTGCTTTATTGATGTTCACGCTACAGCGGTTCTTTGGGGGTCTCTCAACGACCAGCGGGGAGAAGTAAGTCATGCAAGAAGGCGCAGAGGTGCTTGTTATCGGTTCAGCCAACCTGGACTACATTGTTCAGGTTGCGGCGCCGCCGGCACCGGGTGAGACCGTACTGGCCAAAAACATGATCAAGCACCCCGGAGGCAAGGGTGCCAACCAGGCAGTTGCTGCCGCGAAGATGGGGGCTGAAGTCCGATTCGTAGGATGCGTCGGGGATGACAATGACGGCGCCCTCCTCTTAAGAGAGCTCCGCGCCGAAGGAGTCGACACCACCGCGGTGGAAATCGTTTCGCACGCACGGACGGGCTTGGCCCTGGTCTCGGTGTTCGACAGTGGAGAAAATTCCATCACAGTGGTTCCCGGGGCGAACTTTTCACTCCATCCGGGCCGGGTAAAGCGTGCCATTGCGGGTGGAGGCGCCAATGGCACCGGTGCAGTGGTACTCCAAGGTGAGGTCAAGAGCGAAATTATCGACGCGGCCGCGCAGGCAGCGGAAGCTGTGGGGGCAAGAGTTGTCCTTAACCTCGCCCCCTACCGTGCGGTGGCGAAAGAGAGTTTGTCCCTGTGCGACCCGCTTGTCGTAAACCAATCCGAAGCGGAGGCGATGGTGGGTTTCCAGATTCCGGAAGCTGCCGCAGCACAACAGGCGTTGACCATCCTTCTGGCTACTGTTCGTTCCGCTGTTATCACCTTGGGAGGGGCCGGTGCCTGCTGGGCGGATACGTCTGGCAGCGGTCACGTTCCGGCCCCGGAGGTGGAAGCGGTCATGGATACAACTGGCGCCGGAGATGCTTTCGTCGGAGCACTGGCGGCGGAGCTCTCAGCTGGACTGTCTCTTCGGCAGGCGACTGAGACCGGGGTGCGTGCCGGCAGTTTTGCCGTCGGCAGATTTGGTGCCCAATCTTCGTACCCGACACGTTCAGAACTGGGCATTTTGGCGTCCACGGAGACGGGGCAGAGAGTGCGGTGATGATACCGTGAGCGCTAAGTACAGCCAGCGGAGCTGATGCGGAACCCCCGGACAGGAACGCGACGGGTAGCAGGAGGATAAATGGCTACAAGGGCAGATGTGGCCCGAATGGCGGGAGTTTCCCCTTCGGTGGTCAGCTACGTGATCAACAAGGGTCCCCGTCCGGTTTCCCGGGAAGCAGGAGCGCGGGTAGCGGCGGCCATTGAGGCCCTTGATTATCGTCCTAACGCGATCGCTTCCGCGCTCCGTGGAGGATCCACAAAATCTATCGGCCTGCTCATGCCCAGCCCGGTAAATCCTTACTTCGCGGAGCTGGCAGACGCGATCGAGCGGAAACTGTTCGAGGCCGGCAACCTCCTGTCGATCGGCATCATTGACGACGACGCGGCGCGCGAGCGCATCCACCTGCGGTCCCTCATCGACCGCCGGGTGGACGGCATCATTCTCACTTCGTCCAGGGCGCTCCGCAGCCTAAGTGAAGCGCAGGACGACGTTCCGCCTGTTGTCGTTATTGACCGCCTTGAGACGAGCAGGCGCGTCTCGAGCGTCCATTCCGAGAACGTCCTCGATTCGGCATATGCTGTCGAGCATCTTCAGAGCTGGGGCCACAGCGTCATTGCATGCATCACAGGCCCCCGGCCGATACCCGTAAGTGCTGAGCGAATGCGCGGTTGGAGCGAGCAGCAGGCCCGCATGGGGTTTCCTAATGGCGCGCATTTGGTGGCTCATGCCGAATTCTCTACGCGGGGCGGAGCCGAAGCGGCGCATACCCTGCTGGCGCGTGGCGGGAGGGCAGCCACCGAGCCAGGGGGCCGCCCTACCGCCGTCTTCGTCACCTCCGACGCGCAGGCGCACGGGGTACTGCACGCCTGCGATGAGCTCGGCCTGCGCGTCCCACAAGACCTCTCAATCGTCAGCTTTGACGGAACACAATCCGCACGTTTCACGAGGCCGCCCCTTACCGCGATGCGCCAACCGATCCCTGAGATGGGAGCAACAGCTGCGCGCGTGCTCCTGGAGATGGTCGCTGACCCTTCACGCCCACCGCAAACGGCGGTTTTCCGCAGCAACCTTGTCCTTGGCGGCAGTTGCGCTCCGCCGCCGGAGGCCTGACACAGCCACCGCTGCCCTGTGTCAGCCCGTCGGCTGGTCGAGCCTGTCCCGTTCCTCAGCTCGCCTGTTCATCGAGAACACCATGCGAGCGAAACAGCTCGCAGATAACTGAGTGGTCAAGACGGCCGCCACCCCGCTGGACGACTTCTGCGAAAAGGGCAGTTGCTGCGGATGCTATCGGTAGCGTGGTCCCTACTTGCTCGGCCGATTCGGCAGCATAGCGAAGGTCCTTCAGCTGGTTGGTGGCGTTGCCTCCTGGTACATAAGCGCGTCCCAGGATATTGGACTTTTTCAGACGGAGGACGGCGCTGTCCGCCAGCCCGCCTTGCAGCACTTTTGTTAAGTCTGCAGGGTCCAGCCCGGCCCTTGCGGCCAGACCGTAGCTTTCAGCAAGAGCGGCCAAGGTCCCTGCCACTACGATCTGGTTGCACAATTTGGCTGTGCTCCCTGATCCCAGCGGCCCCATGTGCAGCACTGTTGAACCGATGGCGAGCAACAGAGGCCGGACGTATTCAAAGTCGGCTTCAGAGCCTCCGACCATGATGCTGAGGCTCCCTTCGCGTGCACCGGAGTCGCCGCCGCTCATGGGGGCGTCCATGACCACGACTCCTTGGGTACAAAGGTCCTCCGCGAGTAGGCGGACTTTAGAGGGCGAGGACGTGCTCATCACCAGCAGATAGGTTCCCGGGTTCAGAGCACGTCCCAGCGGTCTCGGTCCTTGTGACAAGACCTGACGAAGCTGGTCGACATCGGGAAGGACCGAAAGCAGGACTTCCGCGTGGATGTCAGCGGGGTCACCGGCTATCACGGCCTTGGTTCCGCGGAATTCCTCCAGCGGCTCCTCTGACCGGTTCCAGACGGTGGTCTGGTAGCCGGCCTTGAGCAGGTTCCTGGCGATGGGTGCGCCCATCGGCCCAAGACCGATTACTGCCGCCCGCAAGTCGCGGGTGTTAGGGGACATGGGTTCAGGCGATATGGGAGCCGCCGTTGATGTCATAGGTGGCCCCCGTGATGTAGCCGGCCTCCCTGCCCAAGAGGAAATTGATTACGCCGGCAACGTCCTCCACCGTTCCCACCCTGCCGACCGGGAGTTCCTTGAGTAGGACCGATTTGCGCTCATCGGTAAGCCTGCCACCCATGATGTCCGTGTCGATGGAACCGGGTGAAACCGAATTGGCAGTGATTCCCAGCGGACCCAGTTCCCGGGCCAGGGTGCGGGCCATGCCGAGAAGAGCTGCTTTGGAGGCAGAGTAGGCGGCCCGGCCGTAAACACCGCCACCGCGCTGGGCGGAGGCTGAGGCAACATTCACGATCCTCCCGAGCTTGTTCGCGGCCATGATTTCCGCCGCCGCCCGCGTCACATGGAAGGTCCCGTTAAGGTTGACGTCCACCACACGGCTCCACTCCGCCTTGCTGACCTCCAGGAACGGTACGGGGGAGCTGATTCCGGCGTTATTGACGAGCCCAACAAGCTGCGGAAGCTGTTCATGAACGGTCTGGACCGCCGCCCGCACCCGCTCTTCGTCGGCTATGTCCAAGCCCAGCCCAATCGCCTGGACGCCGTGAGCCTCACGGATTTCCCGGGCGACGGAGCCAGCGGCGCCGGGATCAAGATCAAAAACGGCCACGGCCCATCCGTCTCGGGCGAGTCTATGTGCAGTGGCGCGGCCAATGCCGCGCGGGGAGGCCGCCCCGGTGACGATCGCGGTTGCTTTTTCGGGGAAATGGGTTGCGGGATAGGGAGCAAGCACAGTAGGTCTCCTCGGGATAAGAAATGATAGGGGGTGAAGGCCCGTCAGGGCTGAAGATTTTCCAGGCAATACCTGTTCGCTCTGCACCTTGCGGTTCTGAATTTGCAGGACGGTGACAGCAGGTGCTGCTTGGGGGCCGTATGCAGTTTCTCGGGCTCTACTTCCTCTCGCTCTGGACTATTTGGGCTTTCAGATCCCCCTGCGGCATGTCAGGTTTGAGCCTCTGATCGAGACGGTTCAGGAAGGCGCTGAAGGATTTCTGCAGGTCGAATGCTGGATTGAGCAGGAACTGGATTTCGAGTCCGTCCATGATGGCGAGCAGGAATTCCGCCTCGTGCGTGATCTCCTCCTGGTTCATTCGCCGGAACCGCCCTTCGTTCACAGCATCGCTGAAAAGGCGCCTCATATCTTCCCGCGAGGCGTGATACCGGGCAGTCATGAACCCATGTGCTGGATGTTCCACGGATGTCGCCTCGGCGGCCATGGTGGTGTACAGCTCAAGTAATCCGGGGTGCTCGACGTGATAGGCCATGAGACGTTTGAAGCCGTCCAGACGCTGGCATCCCTTTGCTTCCGGCCCGACGATGCCGCCTGTGACTACACCCCAGTGTTCAAGGACGGCTATGAGGAGTTTCTCTTTGCTTCCGAACAGTTTGATGATGGCTGCGGGCGTGAGTCCGACCTTGTCACCTACCTGTTGGAGTGTTCCCCCTTTGAATCCGTACTGGCCGAAGATTTCCACCGCGACTTTCACTATTTCCTGACGGCGTTCGATTCCCTTTTTGTACGGGCCCCGCGGGGTGCGCTGCACTGTCATGGGGTCGGGGCCTGCCTTTGGTCGGGGATGCTTTGAATCCAAGTATTGCACCAAAGGTAAATGCTGGTATACCTTTTAGATGTCGCCTGGATCACAGATTCTGCGACACCGCGAAACCAACGGAGTCGGACACGGCCCCTGCCGGTGAGCATCACAAGCCACACATGAATCCCGCCCCCGAGTCAGTTGAGCAGGACAGCCCGCAGATGGGCTCCTCCATGTCAACGGCATTGAGCCGCCACTTTGACGCGTACCGGCATGAACCGGTCACCGTCTGTCGTGCGCCGATTCGGGGACCCGTGAATGGAGAAACTATTTTGAGTACTTCAACTTTGGGAGTTGGAATCCTGGGGGCCGGACCGGTCACCCAAGCCATCCACCTCCCGACCCTGGCGAGGCTTCGGGACGTGTTTCACGTTGCGCGCATCATGGACGTTGACCCTGCCGTTGCTGAGTCCGTTGCGGGGCGCGTCGGCGCCGACTGGACCACGAGCATGGACGAGCTCCTGGCCGACGAGAACGTTCAGATAGTGGTGATCTGCAGCCCGCACCAGTTCCACGCCGAGCAGGTAATAGCAGCGTGCCGCGCCGGCAAGCAGGCAGTGCTGTGCGAGAAGCCCTTTGCGATGAGTCAGCAGGAGGCCGAGGAAATCGCTGCTGTATCGAAGGAGACCGGGGTGCCGATCATCGTCGGCGCCATGCATACCTTCGATCCGGGCTGGCTGGCCGCGCAGGCGAACTGGGGTGACCTGGTCCAGGCCGCTCACACGATCCGTTACTCGATCGTTCTGCCTCCGAACGCGCGTTTTGAAGATTTCGCCACCGAGGTTATCACCCGGCCGACCTGGCCCAAACAGGACCGCACCGACCCGGAAGTGGCTGCAGGAATGGTCCGGGGCGGCATCATGGGTTTGGCCATCCATGATCTTCCCCTTGTCAGGGCCTTCTGTCCCGATTTCACGGACGTCGAAGTTCTCTCCTGCGTCGTCCCCCACCCCTCGGGTTACCTGGTCAACCTTCGGGTGGGAGACCGCCGCGTGCAGTTGTACGGCGTAAACACCCAGAGCTGGGAACCGGAGTGGTATTTCGAGGCCATCGGGGACGACGCGTCCCTACGGATAGATTTCACGCCCTCCTACGTGCAGGCAGGCTCGGCGACCGCGCACATACGCCGGGGTACCGAAACCCGGGTGTACGGCCCGTACCCCTACAACGGATACGAAGGAGAATGGCGGTTCCTGGCAGAGCTGGCACGGGGCAAGGCACACCCACTCGATGTCAACGGCCTGATCCATGACCTGACGTTCGCCCTGGAAGTAGCTGACAAAGCGTCCGCCGCCGTGCGGGAAGCGACCCGGGGCGAACTCGGAGCAAACAAGGAAGAGGTAACAGTATGACAACCCAACTCACCGTCACTGCCGCCCCGGCTGCAGAGGCCTCCGGCGCTGTGCCGGAAGTTATCGCATCCCTGCCCGTGTCACTTCACCCCGCCGGTGCCGCCAAGTCAGACCTTGTGGCCATCGACGGAAGTAAGGGCTGGACGCAGGCAGCGGAAGAGGCCATCCGAAATGGCGCCAAGGGCCTCCTCGTCATCAATCCCTGCCCTGAAGATGTCACCTCTCTGAGGGACACCGCAGAAGGGGCGGACGTCCCGGTCCTCGTCGACTCCACCTGGGCCTATAACCCTGCGGTCACTGCCGGCAAGGATGCATTCACCGCACGGAATGATGCAGACAGCCTCCTCGAAACCAGAATCAATGTCCCGGTGGGGTCGGACCTTGAACGGGTGCTGCTGGGCCACCTTTCACTCATCAGGAGTGCGGTCGATGAAGTGACCGACCTGCGCTTTGTCTTCAAAGACATGCACGGGTATGAAGCACAGGCACTCCTTTCCAGCGGAGCCCGGGCTTCTTTGTCCGCCATCGCTTCCGACTCCGTCCCGACGTCGGCCTATCTGCGGATCATCAAGCCGGAGACCGCCGTGGAAACCGTCCTTCCGGGACCGTCCGCTGCCGTGCCGGGCAAGGTCACTGTCTCCGGACCCGAAGGGGCGACCCTGCTGGAGACCCAGTGGGAGACGGCGCACCGTTCTGCCTGGCGCCACCTGCACCGCCTGGTCCAGGACGGCGCCAGCGGCACCGACCTGGCAGGCTTCGCACGCGACGTCTTCACCCTACGCACAGCTGAATGACACTAGGCCTCACTTCGAGGCCAGGACGCTGCGGGCTGACAGTCGGCGTCGCAGCTCCCCCCGGTTCCGTTCAGAGATGAAAGGAACCTCCATTACGACCGGTAGACCGGATCCCCCGGCTACACAGTTTCAAGGAGTTCAATGATGAATGCTTCCACCGGCAGCGGTTCCGCCGTTTCCCGCCGTGGCTTCCTGGGGTTCGCTGCCGCAGCGGCTTCCCTGCCTCTTCTCGCCGCCTGTGGCGGTTCCGGCGGCAGCGCCTCCGGTGGCGGAGGCACCACACTCAAGGTCTGGGATATGCCTTGGGGTCCGCCTGAATACACCAAAGCTGCCCAGACCCTCGTCGACGGATACTCGGGGCCGGACGGCACCAAAGCAACCTACCAGAGCACCCAGTGGGCCAACTACTACCAGACCTTCGCCTCGGCGGTGGCCTCGAAGACCGGACCGGCGGTCAGCTCCGGCGGAGGCTTCCAGGCATTCCAGTTCGCCGACCAGGGCGCGATTGCCTATGCCGATGACCTGGTCGGCTCGCTGAAAAAGAGCGGCGCCTATGACGACTTCCTGCCCGGGACTTTCGACTCCCTCAAGACCGACAAGGGCTACGTGGCCGTCCCGTGGCAGCTGGACATGCGGGTGCTCTCCTACCGCAGGTCGCTCTTGGAAAAGGCCGGGGTCGAGGCTCCCACCGACTGGGACAGCTTCATCACTGCCGGCAAGGCACTGAAGAAGATCGGCGTCATCGGTTACGGCACCGCCACAGGTGCCGGCGCCCTGCTCGGTGAACAGTCCATCCTGGCCATGATGATCAACAACGGCGGAGGACTCTTCGCTGAAGACGGTAAACCCGACTGTGTCACCGACCGCAACATCGAGACCCTGCAGTTCTATCAGCAGCTCTCCCGCGAAGGGATCATTGACCCTGCCGCAGTCAGCTACACCAGCGCCAACCTGAACAGTGACTGGAAGGCGAAAAAAGTGGGCATGGGTTTCAGCGTCCCCTCCCTGCGGGCCTCCCTGGGCGAGACAGACGATGACATCCAGGTCGCCAGCCCGCTGACGGGTCCTCACGGCGATAAGGGCACCCTGTACTACGTCAACAACCTCATGATGTACTCGAACACCCCCCTCCCAGCAGGCATCTGAGGCGTTCATGACCTGGTATCTGGATCAGATGAAGTCCTACTGGCAGAAGGGCCTCCTGCAGGCGCTTCCCGTGCGCAAGAGCATCGTGGATCTGCCCGAGTTCCAGAAGGACGCCAACATGGTCAAGGCCGTGAAGGAATGGCAGCCGGTCGCGAAGACCTTCGCGGCGAAGTCCACCAAGATCGTCTCATCCCTGAATGCCGTTGACGGCGGGCAAGCCTTCACTGCCTTCGCCCAGCAGGTTGTGCAAGGTGAGACCGACCCCAAGACAGCGCTGGCCACGCTGCAAAAGGGCATCGAATCGGTGATGTGAGAAATCCGGCTCCGAGGAAAGAAACGTCATGACATCAACGACAGTCCGTTCCGTAACGCGCACGCTTCGCGGAACCGGCCCGGCGGGGCAAGGCCCCGCCGGGCGGCGGCCCCGGCGCGTCACCCGCGGCGGCCTGACCATGGCCGCTCTGGTCGCCCCGTCCATCATCCTGCTGGTACTGCTCAACGCCTACCCGTTGTTCAACGCCGCCGTCCAGGCTCTGCACAACGGATCCCTCATCGGCGACGGCCCCTTCGTGGGATTGGATAACTTCACCAAGGCCTTCGGGGACGCGGCCTTTTGGAAAGCGGCCCAGTTCACACTCGTCTTCACCCTCGCCGGTGTTTTCGGCAGCTGGGCCATCGGCCTGGCCCTGGCGCTGCTGATCCGGACCAGGATTCCCGGGACAGGAGTGTTCAAGGTCCTCCTGCTGCTGCCCTGGGTGGTGCCCGTCGTTGTTTCCGCCACCTCATGGAACTGGCTGGTCGCCACGTCGACCAGCCCTATCCCTATCCTGGCCAAGGCCCTGGGCTTCGGGGACGTGCTGTTCCTGGCGAACCCCACTCTGGCCGCTCTGACGGTCTGCGTGTTCAAGGTCTGGATCAGCTTCCCGTTCATGATGCTCATGACCAGCGCCGCCCTATCCAGTGTCGAACCGACCGTCTACGAGGCGGCCCGTGTCGACGGGGCAACAAAGACCCAGATGTTCACAGGAATCACCTTGCCGCTGATCGCCCGATCCACCTACATCAGCTGGATCCTGATGACCATCTTCTGCGTCAACGACTTCCCCACCATCTACTTGCTCACCGGCGGCGGCCCCGTTGATGCGACCACCTCACTGGTCGTACTCGCCTACCGGGTCGTTTTCCAGAACTTCCAGACCGGCTACGGGGTAGCCATCGCCTTCCTGATGACCTTCGTCCTCGTCTTCGTCTCCGTGGTGCTGTACCGCCAGATCCGCAAATCAGTCATCCACTGACCCGGACCGGCACCCAAAGAAAGGCCCACCATGTCCGCACCAGCAACCACCCGGCCAGTGCCGGCCCCGGCCGCCGGCCGCCCGCGGGAACTTACCAGCGACACGAACGCCAGGCACGGCCAATGGCTCCGATTCGCCCTCCTCTCCGTCATCACCGCGATCGTCCTGGTCCCCGTGGCAGCAGTGTTCATCCTTGCCCTGCAGCCTCCCGTCGCCACCGGCGGCAGCATCGGCTTTGACTCCTTCACCTACGTGCTCACCCAGACCGCCGCCCTGCAATGGCTGGGCAACAGCCTTTGGGTTACCCTCATCACCGTCATCGCCGCCGTCGTCGTCGCGGCGCCAGCAGGATACGTGGTATCCCGAGGGCGCAATAGGCTCGTCGCGGGCTACTCCCTCTTGCTGTTCGTTGTCCAGAGCCTGCCCGTCATCGTTTCCGTCATTCCCTTGTTCATCCTTTTCGCCAACCTGGGACTCGCGGACTCCCTCACCGGGGTCACCATCATCTACGTCGGTGGCACCCTCTCCGTAGCCACCTGGATGATGGCCGCCTACTTCGACTCGATCCCGATCAGTCTCGAAGAAGCTGCCTGGATGGACGGCTGCTCAGTCTTCGGCAGCTTCCTTCGTGTCGTGCTTCGTAACTCCCTTCCAGGAGTCCTTTCCACCGCTATCTTCAGCTTCCTCGTCTGCTGGAATGATTACCTCATCGCCGTGATCTTCCTGCGCTCCAACAACCACTTCACCCTGCCGGTGGGCCTGCAGACTTTCTTTCAGCAGAACGCCACGGACTGGGGCCCCGTCATGGCTGTCGCCGTCATCATGGTCCTGCCTCCGATCATCGTCTTCGGCTGCCTCAACCGTTACTTCAGCGTCGGGGGCATCGGCGGCTCCCTCGCCGGCCAATAAAAGGCAACACCTGCACTTCCTCTCCCGAAAGGTTTTCCAATGTTCCCCACCACCGACCTCCCGCAACCGCTCCGCATCGGCATGGTGGGCTACGCCTTCATGGGTGCAGCCCACTCCCATGCCTGGCGTACCGCGCCCCGGTTCTTTGACCTGCCGCTGCAGCCTCAGCTCACTGCCGTGGCCGGAAGGAACGCCGACGGCGTGCGGGCCGCGGCGGACAAGCTTGGTTGGGAGTCGGTTGAGACGGACTGGCGCCGCCTCATCGAGCGCGACGACATCGACCTGATCGACATCTGCACCCCCGGCGACACCCACGCCGAGATAGCGATCGCGGCCCTTGAGGCCGGCAAGCATGTGCTGTGCGAGAAACCCCTGGCCAACTCCGTCGAGGAGGCAGAGCGGATGAGCGCGGCGGCCGACGACGCCGCCCGAAACGGCGTTTACGCCATGTGCGGGTACTCCTACAGGCGCACCCCAGCGCTGGCACTGGCCAAACGCTTCGTCGAACAGGGCAGGCTCGGCCACATTCGCCAGGTCAGGGCCCAGTACCTGCAGGACTGGCTCAGTGACGAAAACGCACCGCTGACCTGGCGGATGGACAAGAGCAAGTCCGGTTCGGGGTCCCTGGGAGACATCGGTGCCCACATCATCGACGCCACCCAATGGATCACCGGCCAAAAAATCACCGGCGTCTCAGCACTGATGGAAACGTTCGTCAAAGAACGCCCGATAGGCGGAGACTTCGTCGGCCTGGGCGGCCACGGCACCACAGGCCAAGCCGCGCAAAAAGGCCCGGTAACGGTCGATGACGCAGTCGTCTTCAGTGCAAAGTTCGACGGCGGCCCGATCGGCGTCTTTGAAGCATCCCGGGCAGCCCTTGGGCGCCGCAACGCCATGCGCATCGAAGTCAACGGATCAGAAGGATCCCTGGCCTTCGACTTCGAAGACATGAACTACCTCTCCGTCTATGACCGTGCCGAAGAGCCCGACGCCGGATTCCGGCGCATCATGGTTACCGAGCCGGAGCATCCGTACGTCGGGAACTGGTGGCCCACCGGCCACGGACTGGGGTACGAGCACGGCTTCACCCACCAGGTGGTGGACCTTGTCACCGCGATCGGTGAAGGCCGTCAACCGGAACCCTCATTCACGGATGCCCTGCAGGTGCAAAAAGTGCTGGCAACTGTTGAAGCCAGCGCCAACGACAACTGCCGGTGGACCGACGTAGGATCCACTGCCACAGTTTCGGCCGGAAGCCGGTAACAGCGATGACACGGCCAATCACGCTTTTTACCGGCCAGTGGGCCGACCTGCCCTTTGAGGAGGTGGCCCGGCTCGCCGGCGAGTGGGGCTTCGACGGGCTCGAAATTGCCTGCTGGGGCGACCACCTGGACCCCCGCCGCGCGGCGGAGGACGACAACTACCTCCAGGGCCGGCTGGACATCCTGGAAAAAAACAACCTGCAGGTCTTCGCCATCGCCAACCACCTCACCGGCCAGGCCGTCTGCGATGACCCCATCGACGAACGCCACCAAGGCATCCTCTCCACCGAAATCTGGGGCAACGGCGAACCCGAAGGAGTACGCCGCCGGGCCGCCGAATCCATGAAAGACACCGCCCGGGCAGCCGCGCGCCTGGGCGTCAAGACCGTCACCGGGTTCACCGGCTCCTCCATCTGGAAAGCCGTCGCCATGTTCCCGCCCGCCTCCGAAGCCATGATCGACGCCGGCTACCAGGACTTCGCGGACCGCTGGAACCCCATCCTGGACGTCTTCGAAGAACAAGGCGTCCGGTTCGCCTTGGAAGTCCACCCCTCCGAAATCGCCTACGACTACTGGACCGCCAAACGCACCCTCGAAGCCATCGGGCACCGCAAGAGCTTCGGGCTGAACTTCGACCCGTCCCACTTCATCTGGCAGGACCTGGACCCGGTAATGTTCCTGCAGGACTTCGCCGAACACATCCTCCACGTCCACGTAAAAGAATCCATCCGCCAGCTCGACGGCCGCAACGGACGCCTCGGCTCCCACCTGGCCTGGGCAGATCCCCGCCGCGGCTGGGACTTCGTCACCGCAGGCCACGGGGACGTGCAATGGAACCGGATCTTCCGAACCCTGAACGCCATCGGCTACAACGGCCCCACCAGCATCGAATGGGAAGACGCCGGCATGGACCGCCTCACCGGCGCCCCGCAAGCACTGGCCATGGTCCAGGAACTCGCCCGAATAACCCCGCCCACAGCCGCCTTCGACGCCGCCTTCACCAGCCACTAAAACGCCACCATCCCACAATTAAGGAACCACTTCATGACCGAGAATAAGACCGCCCTGGTGGTCCGCGGAGGCTGGGACGGCCACCAGCCCTACGAAGCCACCGAACTCTTCATCCCCTACCTCAAAGACAACGGCTACGACGTCCGCGTCGAAGAATCACCCAAGGTCTACGCCGACGCCCACTACATGGCAGGCGTGGACCTGATCATGCAATGCATGACCATGACCACCATCGAAAAAGACGAATTCGCCGGGCTCCGCACCGCCGTCGAAAACGGCACCGGCCTGGCCGGCTGGCACGGCGGGATCGCCGATTCCTACCGCAACAACTCCGACTACCTCCACCTGATCGGCGGCCAGTTCGCCTGCCACCCCGGCAAGCACCCCGACCAATGCACCGGCGAACAGTCAGACAACTACATGCCCTACACCATCAACATGCTCCCCGCAGCCGCCGAACACCCCATCACCAAAGGCCTCAAGGACTTCGACCTGGTCACCGAACAATACTGGGTCCTCTCCGACGACTACATCGACGTCCTGGCCACCACCACCCAAAAAGCCCGGGAATGGGACCCCTGGAACCGCGAAGTCACCTCCCCCGCCATCTGGACCCGCCAATGGGGCAAAGGCCGCATCTTCGTCACCACCCCCGGCCACCGCATCGAAATCCTCCAAAACACCAACATCCGCACCATCATCGAAAGGGGCCTGCTATGGGCAAGCCGCTGATCAGCACCTTGGATCAGAAAGCCGAGACGAAACTGGCCAGCTGGCTTACTGCCACCGGGCCGGGAAAAGTGACCATCGACCAAGGGCAGCCGGAGATGCTGCCCGGCGGCCACGTGAGGGTTCGGGTGGCCTACGTCGGAGTATGCCATTCAGATACTGCCATGGTCCGGGAAGGCCAAGGCCCCTTTCCCTCGCGGCTTGGCCACGAAGTCTCGGGCACGATTACTGAGAGTACTGATCCGGCTCTCCACGCGGGCATGCCGGTCGCTGCCTATGTCACCGACGGATATGCAACGGAGATCATCGTCCCCAACGATAGGATCATCCCGCTCCACCCCGGCTGCAGCCTTCGGGACGCCGCGTTGGCCGAACCGCTCGCCTGCGTCATCGGCGGCCTCGAAATGCTCGAACTGGCGCAGGCCTCCGAAGTGATCCTGGTCGGTGCCGGTTTCATGGGTTTGATGGCCCTTCGCCTGCTCGTCGCCCAAGGGCACCGGGTCACCGTCATCGAACCCCGCGACACCGCCAGGGAGCTGGCTAACAAATGGGGGGCGGACCGGACCTTCAGCCCGGACGAGGTCACCGACGCCATGATGCAGAACAATTCATTCGTCATTGAGGCCACCGGCGCGGCCGCCGGGCTTGATCTTGCAGCGAGCCTGGTGCAGATCGGCGGCACATTAGGAATCATGGGCTACCACCAGTCCAACGGCGGCAAACGCACCGTGGACATGGAGAGCTGGAACTACCGGGCCCTACGCGTACTCAGCCTCCATCACCGCAACCCCGAGGACGTGATGCGGTGGATGGACCGGGCACAACGTCTCAGCGCCCACAAGATCCTCTCACCATCCGACCTGGTCGATTCCCTTGTCCGGCTCGAAGACCTGCCCGCCCTCTTCGCCGGAGAGGGCGGCCACAATTCCATCAAAACACTCCTTGACCTCACCGAGGCCTCGTGATGAAACCGGGGACCGGAACAGAGGAAGATTTTCAAGCCGGCGCGAGGCGCTCGTTCAGGCAATCGATATAGGCACCGAAGGAAGACTCGAGGTCGAACGAGCGGTTTAGCAGAAACTGTATCTCCAGCCCGTCCATGGTGGCCAGGAGGAATTCTGCCTCGTGCGCGATCTCCTGTACGCCGAGCGGTCGAAAGTGCCCGCTTGCGGCTGCCTCGGCGAAAAGTTCACGCATGTCCCCCAGGCTTGTGCGGTAGCGGGCTGTCATGAAATCGTGTGCGGGGTGCTCCGGGGATGTGGCTTCAGCTGCCATGGTCGTGTAGAGCGCCAGGAGGCCTGGGTGGCGGACGTGGTAGGACATCAGGCGCCGGAACCCCTCCAGCAGCGCGTACCCGCGGAGATCTGGTCCAACAACGTCGGCGGTGGCCTTCCCCCAGTGCTCGAGTACGGCTATGAGCAGGCCTTCCTTGCTTCCGAACAGCTTCATGATAGCCCCGGGTGTCAGGCCCACCCGGTCCGCCACTTGCTGCAAAGTACCTCCCTTGAAACCGTTCTGGCCGAAGACCTCGACTGCGACTTCAACCATCTTCTGCCGCTGCTCGATCCCCTTCCGGTAAGGTCCCCGACGAGCCCTTGGAGTCTGCACTGTCATCTTTCACGCCTCCTGTGCCGTTCTAGAAAGAGACTATTGCACGAAAGGTGAATGCCCATATTCGGCTCGTTTCCTGGACGGAAAGGAGCCGAATTTATGCCTCCAATATACGTACGTGCGGTGGGCTAATCCGGGCGCAAGGGGTGCCTGATATTGAGACGCATCCGCCCAATGCTTGTGAATGGTTTTTTCCTCGCCATCGGCTGCCGGGTGGAGGACGGGCCTGCTACAGTTCCTTCCACCCGGGGCGGCTCACATTCTTCCCAACTCCTCCTCATCGAACTCGCCGTGCGGGAACAGCAAGATTTTGCCGCATGCGCCAGTGTCTTGGATATCCATGGCACCGGAGACATCCTCGAGCGGCATCCTATGGGTGATCATGAGGTCGATGAGGTGGCCCGCCTTGCGGACCGTCCGCCACATTTCCTCAGCCAGTTTGAGGCTGTTCCAGTGCCACACACCGAAGATGTCGATGCCCTGCGGGACGAGGGGCGGGAAGGTGACGTCACCAGTCCAGGCCACGACGCTGAGTCGTCCGCGCGGCCGGATGGACAGTGCGAGGTTCTTCGCTGCCACCGGGGCGCCGCTGGTCTCGATGCCAGCGTCGGCGCCGCGCCCCGTATTCGCTTTGACGATCGAGGGTACGTCTTCTTCCATGGGGTTGAAGACGCGCTCTGCGCCCAGCTTAAGGGCCAGCTCCGCCCGGTAGGGATGGGTCTCGACGGCGAACACACGCGCTCCGCGGGTCACGCCCTGCACCACGGCGCCCAGGCCCACGGGGCCGCAGCCCGAGACGAGGAGGACGTCGAGGGCGTCGACGCGCATCCTTTCGAGGGCCCCGAACGTCGGCCCGAAGCCGCAGCACGCCATGGCGGCGTGCACCAGTGGGATGTCGTCCGGAATCCTGACGACGAGCCAGTCCGGCTTGAGCAGGTACTGGGAGTACGTTGCCGTCCCGTAGTCCTGACCTGTCTCTGCCAGCACGTCACGCTGATCGGGGCAGTGCATATAGTCGCCGGAGCTGCAGAGGTAGCACAGGCCACAGCCGTAATGCGGCATGACCGCGACCCGGTCCCCCACCTGGAAACGCCGCGAGTTCCCGGCATCGGTGATCACTCCCACCGCTTCGTGTCCCAGGGAGTGGTCCTCGATCCCGTTTTGGCGCTTCTTGAACTCGGTACACATCGGCGCGACCAGGATCTTGACGACGACGAGGTCTCCGCTGGCCTTCGGGGTACTCCTGTCGGAGACCTCGACTTTTCCCTTGCCCGTGATCTCCGCTGATCTCACTTTCGACTCTTTTCTCTTCTTGTGATGGTTCATTCCCGCCGGCTCCGGCTGGCGGCGGCATATTGGACCGGTTCGCTAGCCCTTGACGGCGCCTTCGAGAAGGCCGCGCATGAACTGCTTCCGGAAGATCAGATACATGGCCAGCGGCAGCGCGGTCGCAAAGGTCAGCACTGCCATCTGCGTGGCGAGCTGCACGGTGGTGCGGCCGGTGAACTGCAGCACGCCGATAGGGATGGTGTACATCTCTTCTGACTGCAGGTACACAATCGGGTAGATGAAGTCATTCCATACCCAGACCGCAGTGAAGATGAGTACCGTGGTCATCGGCGAGGCCGCAAGCGGGAGGTAGACCTGGCGGAAGATCCGGAACTGCGAAGCGCCGTCCATGATGGCTGCCTCCCGAAGTTCCTTCGGAACGGAGTCGAAGAAGTTGCGCATCATGAGGATGCCGAAGGAGGTCCAGCCACCGTAGGTGAAGATGAGGCTCCAGTAGGTGTTCTCGACGCCCCACAGAGTGATCCACCTGAAACCCGCCACGACGAGCGCCTGGGGCGGGATGGTAAGCCCGATGATAAGGAGCACGAACAGGATGTTCTTACCGGGGAAGGTGTAGGCCGAAAAACCGTATCCTGCGAGAACTGACAGCACCGCGATGAGCGCGACGCTCGTGATGTTCACGAATATGCTGCTGCCCAGCCACGTGAGGATATCGCCCTCCCAGAAAAGTTTGGTGTAGTTGTCGAAGCCCCAGGTGCCACTGAAGTCGAAGGGGTGCATGAGGACGCTGCCGTTGTCCCGGAGCGATGTGGAGAACATCCACAGTACTGGGTAGAGAATCGTGACGGCGAGCAGGCTGAGCACCGCATAGAGGCGTGGTGCGCCGGATGATTCGCCAGAAGCGAGGCACTCTGGTCTGTTGGTCCTCCTTGAGTACCAGCCTGATGTCGGGGTTCTCGAGGACGGTCACTGGACGTTTCCTTTCTGATTGGCACGGACGTAAAAAACGGCGAGGATCAGCGTGGCCACGAGCAGGACACTCATGATCGCGCTGCCGTAGCCCACCTGGTTGCCGGTGAAGGCCTGGAAGAATGCCCAGGACGCGAGCACCTCCGTGCCATGATTCGGACCGCCAGAGGTGGCGACGTAGACGGTGGCGAACACCTTCAGGCTCTCGATGGCGCCGAGCAGGACCACCAGCCGGAAGGTGGGTGCGAGCAGTGGGGTGGTCACGTACCAGGTCTCTTGCCAGGAGTTCGCGCCGTCTACCTTCGCGGCCTCCGTCACTTCCCCCGGCAAGGCCGACATCCCTGCGAGGAAGACAAAGAGAAAGAGCCCGAAACCGAGCCAGACGTCCAGGCCGATCAGCAGCGGCAGGGCCCGGTTCGGGTCGCCCAGCCAGGAGCCTGCCAGATTTCCCAAGCCGATGGACCGCAGGAGCGGGTTGATGAGCCCGTTGTTGGGATCGACTAGGAACTTGAGCAGCAGGCTGACCACGATGAGCGACAGGATGCTCGGGATCACGAATACCGCCCGGAAGAACGCGGCCCCGGGGAAGACCCGCCGCAGGGCGAGTGCCAGCATGAAAGCCAGGATGACCTTCAGTATGACGGTCGTGGCGAGGAAGATCCCGTTGTGCAGGAGCGCCTGCAGGAACACCGGATCGTTCGCGAGCTTGATATAGTTCTTGACCCCGTTGGGCTGGATTGAGTTGTAGCCGACACCGTTCCAGCTCGTGAAGCTCAGCAGGATCGTGAGCAGGAGCGGGATCAGCAGGAAGCCAGCGTAGAAGAAATAAGCCGGAAGGATGAAGCCGGTTGCCCCAAGCTTCGACCGCCCGGAAATGTGGGTCCCGCGCCGTTTCCGGCTTTCCTTGGGTTCAATCGCGTCGGTCAGCATCTCCCGCTGATGCTCGATGGGTGGAACAGAAACTGCAGACATTGCCTTCTCCTCATTGAGATGGGGTTGGGCGCGGGCCATACAAGCGCCGCGCCCAACCTGTGAATCGGACCGGAGGGCCCTATTCGGCGGCGGCGGCCTGCGCAGCCTGCTGCAGCTTGGACACGAAATCCTTGGGCTGCATGGCACCGGAGGTCAGAGCAGCAGCTCCGTTATACATCGAGTCCTCGCCCACGCTAGGCGGCACAAGGTTTTCGAAGTAGGCGATCACATTGTTGCCCGGCAAGGACAGCGCCTCGGAAATGGCGTCGTAGGACGCCTTCACCCGGGGGCTCATCTCTTTATCAGCGCCTACGACGACGTTAACGAGACCGCTCTTGGCAAACTCTGCACCCGCACCGCTGCCGGGATCGGAAATGTAGTCCAGGAACTTCAAACCGGCATCGGTGTTACCACTGTTGGCGGTGACGCCAAAGACATTTGTAAAGCCGCCGAGGATCTGGTGTGAGGGCTTGGATGGATCAACCTGCGGGAACGCGACAGCTTCGGTTTCGAATTCCGGCGGGGTGTCCGCAAGGGTCGAGTTGAACCAGGTTCCCGTGTTCATCATTGCGGCCTTGCCCGAGAGAAAGAGCTGGAGCATGGCGTTGTAGTCCTGGCCCTCGACACCCTGCGGAAACACGCCCGCCTTACCGAGGTCGTACAAATCCTGCGCGGACTGCTCGAAGCAAGGATCGTCCCACTTTGCTCCGTCCTGCTTTGCCGCCTTCAGGATCGTGTCCACCGAGCAGCGCTGAATGGTGAGCAGATACCACCAGTGCGCCGCCGGCCAGCCGTCACCCGCATAGAGCGAGACCGGGCTGACGCCGGCGCCGTTGAGCTTACCGGCAGCTGCTTTCAATTCCTCGATCGTCGACGGCGCCTTGAGGCCGTGCTGGTCCATGATGTCCGGGTTGACGAAGATCTGCTCGCTGGTGTCCACGTTCCATGGGATGCAGTAGACCTTCCCTTCGTACCCGCAGGCGTCCATCACTGCCTGGCTTTCACCGTATGTGAAGTTGTCCTTGTGCTCGTTATACCAGTCGGTGATATCCATCAGCTGGCCGGCTTTCGCGTAGTCAGCCGTCTGCTGGTACCCCTCATACTGGAGCACAGTTGGTGGGTTGTTACCGGAAAGGCCTGTGCGGATGACCGTGTTGGCCTCGTCATTCGCGATGGCGCGGCCCTCGAACTGCCCATCCGGGTTCGCCTTGTTGTACCCCTTAAGAATGGTGTCCATCGCCGTGCCTCCCTCGCCGGAGAACTGGTGCCACACCGTGAGCGCCTTGCTGCTGCTGGCAGCGCCTCCGCTGCCGTTGTTCAGACCGCAGCCGGCGAGGGTCATTGTCGATCCCGCCAGAACCGCCAAAGCCGCAAGGAGCCGCCTGCGCCCGGCTGATGTTGTTGTAACCACGTTGTCACCTATCTGGAATTTGCCTATGTACTGCAGGACTGCCGGGAGCTCCGAGTCGGGAGCCGCTCCGGGAACCGCTGCCTCCTTGCCGCGATCCCGGCCGAGATCTCCTCGGCACTAAAAGTATATAGACGTGCACTTTTCGCGCAATGGTTTCGTTGCGAAAATTCTTATCCCTTTCGCCTGCCGGGAGGCTGCCCCCAATCGGCGATTTGAGCGTGGGCGGATAAGAATAAATTTGGCCGCCCCACATCTCTTGCCAAACGAAAGGTAATCGAGCATATACTTTTACCGAGGGAATCCTGATGGCCAGCACTTGACTGGGCTATCAAACAGCCAGATGCGCCACCTTGAGCAATGAGGCGAGGGAGACGAAGTGCGCCAACACGCCACGGCTGCTAATTGACCTGGCGCGCCCCATCAGCAAAAGGCAGTCCCATGTGGGCTGCTCTTTGCGGGCGAGCTGCCGGCAAGGGGTTCCATTCCATTCCCGCACCGACCGAAAAAATCAATGGAGAGAACAGTGAACAACAACATCTCGTTCATGGGAGCCAACCTCGTAGCACAGCAACTCGACTGGAACATGACCGAGGGCTGGAACCAGGGCGACAGCGCTGCCAACGACTGGTACCGCCCGATCTCGACCTTCGAGGAACGCTTTGACGCGTTCGTGCAAAGCGCGGTCCACGCCGGCTTCGACACCGTGGACGTCTGGCACCCTCAGCTCAACTACGAGTGGGCAACGGACGAGCACATCACCGGGGCCCAGCGCGTGCTCCAGAAGCACGGCGTAACCGTCGCGAGCTACGGCAGCAGCTACGGTGACACCGTCAAGAAGTTCCGGCGCGCAAACGAGATCGCGAAAGCCCTCGGCACGAACATTCTCGGCGGCCAGACGCCGCTTCTTTTCTCAGACCGCACTTCTGTCATCGGAATCCTGAAGGAGTTTGGCAACGTGCTCGGCCTCGAGAACCACCCCCAGAAGACCGCAGCGGAGCTCCTCGACGAGATCGGCAACGACCACGACGGCGTGATCGGCGCGACTGTGGATACGGGCTGGTTCGGAACCCAAGGCTTCGATGCCGCTCAGGCGCTCCGCGAACTCGGCAGCAACGTCTTCTACGTACACCTCAAGGACGTGCGCGCCGTAGGCGCCCATGACACATGCGCCTACGGCGATGGCATCGTCCCGATCGAGGATTGCGTCCGGGCACTAAATGAGATCGGCTACGACAGGCCGATCAGCATTGAGCACGAGCCCGAGCACTACAACCCGTTCCCCGAGGTTCTCCGTAGTCGCGCACGACTGCTCAAGCTCCTCGAAGAAACCGAAATGAGCTTCACCTAAAACACCGTTGGCAACCGCAGGGCGAGGGAACGGATGCAGTCGACGAGACATCCCTGAGACACCGGGCCAGTTCGAAGCCCAGGCAGGAAACGCCGCTAGGAGCTAGTGTCCCTCCCGGTGGTCAACCGCAGCTGTCACCTGTTCTTTGGCTTGACAGAGATGATTGTTGGCCGATGGCCCCGGCTTTGTTGCCGTCCGATAGCTTGCACGATTCATTCGTGGTGCCGTGCCGGCTCACCCTGGACAAGCCTCCCCATTCAGATTGGCTACACCCCAACCTGACGAAACTGAGCGGTAAATCTTGACTTTCTTCGGGGACATGCTTCGAACTCAACCTGACAGCACGAGGGTTGGAGGCACCGGTGGCCGGACAGAGGATCGGGTACGTACGCTTCAGCACGTTGGACCAGAACGAGAAACGCCAGCTCGAAGGCCAGATCTTGGACCGGGTCTTCACGGATAAGGCATCCGGCAGGGACACCGCCAGGCCACAGCTCACGGAACTGCTGCGGTTCGCCCGCGATGGCGACACCGTCGTGGTGCACAGCATGGACCGGCTCGCCCGCAATCTCGACGATCTACGCGCCCTCGTCCAAGGCCTGACGCGCAAGGGTGTACGCGTGGAGTTCGTCAAAGAGAGCCTGGTCTTCACCGGCGAGGACTCCCCCATGGCCAACCTCATGCTCTCCGTCATGGGCGCCTTCGCCGAATTCGAACGCTCCCTCATCAGAGAACGCCAAAAGGAAGGCATCGCCCTGGCCAAACAGCGCGGCGCCTACAAAGGACGCAAAAAGACCCTCACACCCGAACGGGCCGCCGAACTGGTCCAACGCGTCGGCAACGGTGTCCCGAAAGCCCTCCTTGCCCGTGACTACGGAATCAGCCGCGAAACGGTATACCAGTACCTGCGCCACGCAAAGCTGGAATGAATCGCTCCCCTGCCGAGGCCGTCGTTGGCCATGTTTACGCGGCCACAGCTGATGGAAGGTCAAATTATCGGCGTCCGGGCAGGTCCTCATCCGAGATGCTTCGACGAAGTGCTCCTTCCCGGGTGCAGGCCAGGCGCAAGCAAAACCCCTCCGGAGTCATCCATGTGGAGTACCAATTTGCGTGGGGGCTACGACTTCGTCTCATTTGGATGGCTTGTGTGAACCTGCTCCAGGTAGACGACTTGCTCCACGACGTAGAACCAGATTCGTGCATCACCTTTGAGGGTTGGCTTGTGCTGCCATCTGTCGTGGGTAGCACCATCACGTGACACAAGACCTAGATCCCCACGCAGCCGGTAGTTGGTTGGTGTCGTGAGCTGAGGAGTCCTAGTCAGAAAATCCCACGAATCTGCCAACGAATTCCTGATCGTAGCTTTCAGATCAGTCCAACCGCGCTTCGCCTGGACAGATGCAAAACGGAGTTCGTATTCGCTCTTTTTTGTTGGCCGCTCGACCTTTTCGCTTTTCGCCATACCCTAGGGGCGCTCGACGGTCTCAGCATCATCAAGCCACTCCACGGCTTCCTTGCCGAGGCCAGCGGCGATGGCAGTTGCAGTCTCACGCCAGGCGTTGAGTTCTGCGATGGCCAGATGGGGCTGGTTAGTGGCGAATGATGCCCGTGCAGCTGCCACGATTTCGTTGGCACACACTTCGCGATCAGCTAGGCTCAAGGCGAGCATCCACGGAAAGCGATCGCTCATGCGCCCTGCAAGGGTTCCATCGGTACTGGTGGTGACAGCAACAAGCTGTGCGGCGAGTTCAAGCAATGACGCCCGGGCCCGATCCGCGCTCTCTGACATCAGTACCAAAGATTCGCCGTCCCGCCGGGTGACCAGGACAGGGTGATCTGCAGCAGCAGCAAAAACATCAGCGGAGGCTCGACTCAGCTCTGAAGACTGGAACGTCGTTCGGGAACTGGCTAATGTGCTCATGGTTCAACATTACTCAGAACATGTTCTGAAGTCCACTGACCTAGGCCCTCTCATGTAGGTTTCCACCTCGCCGTCAATGCTTTGGGGACCACAGTTAGTTGACGGAACGCTGGCTATCAGCTTTTAGCATTCAGGCGAAGTCCGATGGGGCAACTACGTTTCAAGGGTCTCGGGCTTACCGGATCGAAGAGAAGCGATTTGAATTACCAGGCAGGCTTGGCGTTGGGGGAACAAAAAGAAGCTGGCCAGCATGTGCCGGCCAGCCTCCTAACAACCGCTTAGAGCGGCTGGATGTTCTCCGCCTGCGGACCCTTAGGGCCCTGAGTGACGTCGAACTGAACCTTCTGGTTCTCGTCGAGGGAGCGGTAACCGCTGGAAGCGATTGCCGAAAAGTGTGCGAACACGTCAGCGCTTCCGTCGTCGGGGGCGATGAAACCAAAGCCCTTTTCGGCGTTGAACCACTTGACCGTACCTGTTGCCATGCCTGTTTCCTTCACGGGTCGCGGGCCGGATCCGCTTTTCGAATTGCCGTCCCCGCCACTCACCCCTCGAGCCTATGGGCCAGCAGTGGGGGCGGGCAAGAGATTCGTCAGGGTTGGACGGCCGGAGGACCGCCATACGAGTTGCGGCAGCCTGACTTTGAGTACCTGGCCCAAGCCGACCGCGCTTCTTGAATGGCTATTGTCGTTTACCCGCTGGTTCATGGTGGTTGAGCTGTCCTTCGCTGAGGGACGGTGGCGGGGAAGTAGCTCGACTGCTTCATTTGGGTCAAGGTCTGGTCTCCAAACGTGCCTGAGCGGCGGGGGTGGGCCTGAGGGCTGCCAACTCCCAGCAGTTTCTCAGGTTGCAGGGGTCATAATGAACCGAAGCTCCGGTCAACCGCTATTTGATCGGAGCTTCGCCATTGCTCAGCGCGGTGTGTTCCTGCGCCGTGAAGCACCTATTAAGTCTTGACGTATTTATTGATCTGCGGGGGCGAAGTGTTGGCCGCACACCTCAAGCGTCCCAATATGGCTCGCGCACGTTTTGAGGAACAACCGTGCGACCGCGTACGTTACAGTCTCGTCCGGAATGGGCATCAGAGCGACGACTTAAGGAAGAAGCACCTAGTGGCAGCCGACTATGACGAAGTCCGTTCCGACGTCAAGGAATCCCAGGAGCGCTCCCTGGAGGATCTGCAGTCCGCGAACGCCCCAGATGCCCGCAGCGTCGTCACCGAGCTGGACGAAGCCGATGCCCTCGACGAAGGGTTGACACCAGGCGGCGAAATCATCTCCGACGAGCTCATCGTCCAAGTGATTCCCCAGGCCGCGGACGAGTTCACCTGCTATTCCTGTTTCCTCGTCCGGCACCGGTCCCAACTGGCGCGGGAGAGCAACGGCCACGCCTACTGCGTGGAGTGCGAAGGCTGAGGCAGCTTGGCCAAAGACTACAGCAATTAGGCATTCATCCGGACCTTTTTCAGCTCCTTCCCAATGCCAGCTTTACATAATCTTCATTATCGGCGCTTCAAAAGGGTGGGGGGAGTGGCGGCAAAGGGCCCTTTGCGCTAACGGAATGAAGACTTACCCCGGCAGGGCCAGGGGTTATTTATTTTCCATGACTGGGGGCGCTGCAATGGTTCGCCGCTCACGGCCGGGTTGAGGCGTCTTCTCTTTCGAAGGAGTAGCGCAGGCCAATCTGGTCCCGCCACTGATCAAGCACCAGAAGATTGGCTAGGGAGTCGGACACGTTCATCCGGTCGACCTGACCGCCATCGGCGATAGCACTCGCGAGGGCGTCGGCTTCGGCTGCGTACGCTGCCCCTGCGCCACACACGATCGTCTCAGAAAGCCCGCCCGCCTTCGAGACTGTGATCGTCGGGTGGTCTTCCGGCTCTACGACCCACGGCGTGTGCACCTGGATGCTTCCGCAAGCACCGTATATAACGAGCACCGTATATAAGGAGTCGTTCTTCATTACCTAGAACAATGCCTGCTCGCACGTTCGCGGTTATTCCAGACTCGAAGCATAGACTGGCAGTCGACCATTCGTCGACGTTACCCGCAATGTGGCCTTGAGCTGTCACTGAAACTGGTTCACTTGGTTTCTTGAGCGCCGCCGACACGATTAGGCGAGCCATGGAGACTGGGTATCCACCGACGTCGAGTACGCTGCCGCCGGCTCTCGCCTCGTCAAAAAGCCAGCTATCCCTATTCTTGCCCACGAACAAAAAGCTTGCGTCGATATGTTGTATTGCACCTATCGCACCACTGTTCAGAAGCTCAAGGAGCGTGTCGATTTGCGGGTGGAAACGGTACATGTAGCCCTCAAGCATGACTACACAGTTGCGCTGAGCAGCCTCTGCGACGGCCATGGCAGAGCGGTGATTGACGGCTATGGGCTTTTCGCACAGCACGTGTTTTCCCGCGTTCGCTGCCTTGATGGCCAGTTCGGCGTGCAGGGTGTGCGGCGTGGCGATGTAGACGGCTTCGACAGTGGAGTCAGCGAGAAGTTCCTCGAAGCTCGAGTGGGTACGACTGGCGCCAAATTCTTCCGCGAAGGCGGTGACCTTCCCTATATCTCGCCCGGCGACGGCAGTCAGGACGCCGGTGCTGCTGAGCGGGAGTTGAGCCGCGAAGCGGCGGGCGTTCTTGCCTGGGCCGAGGATTCCCCAGTTGATTTTGCTCATACTCACTCGTTCCTCCCTAGATTCTTCACCGTTGATTATTTCTGCGGCGCACCCTGGTTCGCGCAAACGCTCTGCGCGCACAGCGAGCCCTCATGTCCGGAGGCGGAAGCGTTGACGTCGTATCCTGCGTCGCGGAACAGCGACCCAGCAGAAGTCCCGCGTTAGCCGCGCGCCAGCTCACTTCGGACCGCGCATGGCTGGGTCAGGACCAGTGCCACGAGCAAACGGTGCCCTGCCCGACGCCGACCTCAAGCAGCAGCGCCGACCCTTGCTAGGGCCGGCGCCGCCGTACTGGATTATTTATTGTTGGGTAGCAGGCGAACGAAATTCTCGCAGGACGACAGCGGGGAGCGCGGTCAGGGCCGCAAGCTGGCTCCCCGGGTGCCGAAAGAAACTCTCGGGGCCGAGAATTAGCCCTTCACGCCGGACATCGCTACTCCCTTGATCACGTGTCGCTGGAAGAGGATGTAGACCAGCAGTGGGGGGATCATGGCGATGAGCATGGCGGCGAAGCGTACCCGGGGATCTACGTAGAAGTTCGGGTTGAACATGTTGGCGATCGCGACGCTGAGCGCCTGCACGTCCTGGCCTGTTACCAGTGAGGGCCACAGGAACGCACCCCAGACGCTGAGGGCGAGCAGAACTGTGGCGGTGATCAGGCCGTTCCGCAGCATCGGGACGACGATGAAGAAAAAGATGCGGAAGTGGCCGGCGCCGTCGACCTGTGCCGCCTCGATGAATGACCGCGGCAGGTCTTCCATGAACTGCATGAGGATGAATACCGAGAGCGGGGACACCATGAGAGGCAGCGCTACGCCCAGATATGAGTCCGCCAACCCCATGTTGAACACCTGCCGATACAGAGGCACAACGTACAGGACGAGCGGAAGCATCATTGAGCCCATGAGGGTGGCGAACAGGAACTTTTTGCCGGGGAACTCAAAGAAGGTGAATTCGTAGGCAGCCAATGAGCTGGTCAGCGCCATTCCCGCGATCGCGATCAGGGTGAAGATCAGCGTATCCCGCAAGGTGGTGCCCAGATTGAGTGCGGTGAACGCTTCGACTACCTTGGACCACCCGTTAGCAAGGTCATCGGGTACGAGCGCGGTGCTCATGTTCGTTGAGTCTGAGGAGAATGTGGCGCTGACGATCATCCACAGCGGGTAGAGGCTGGCCAGCAGCCAGATGAGCGCGAGGACGGCCATCAGGATGGTCCCTGTACGCGATCTTTTCTTTCCAGCAATACGTGATCGCATAATCACACCTTCTTCCGGCGCAGCTTGAACATTATGAAGGTCACGGCGATGATGATCACCATCAGGATCACGCCTTCGGCGGCTGCGCGGCCCAGGGCGGCTTCGCCGCCAATGCGGACGTTACGGACCATCTCCATGACGGGGAACAGCATGACTTGGTTGGGGCCACCGACCGAGTTGGGATCGGAACCGCTGGTGAGGATTTGGGGGATGTCGTAGACCTGCAGGGCGCTGATCAGTGAGTAGGTGATGACGAAGAAGATGATGGGCTCCATCATCGGGATGGTGATGTTCCACATTTTCTGGAAGACGTTTGCGCCGTCCAGGTCTGCAGCCTCATAGAGGTCCTCGGAGATCTCCTGCATGCCGGTGCTGAAGATGACGAAGTTGAATCCGACTGAGTGCCACACGTCGATGAAGATGATGAGTGCGATGGCCCAGCCGGCCGTGTTGACCCAGTTGACGTCCACACCGATTCCAAGCTTGGCGAGGCTCGTTGCTACCAGCCCGCTGTCTGAGTTCATCAGCCACAGCCAGATGCCCACGCAGAGGAACAAGGGAATCGCGGTGGGGACGAAGAATCCGCTGCGCAGGAAAGACTGGAACCGGCGGGGCAGGTTGTGAACGATGAGTGCCAGACCCAGGGACACGCCAAGGCCAATGGCGACGGTGATGGGCACATAGACGGCCAGATTGAGCAGCGATTTGAGGAACCGGGTCGATCCCAGTCCTTCGCCACCCAAAATGTAGAGGTAGTTTTCAAGTCCCACGAAATGAAGGGTGCTGCGGCTTGAGACGGACCAGTCCGTGAAGCTCATGGCCAGGCCGTAGACCATGGGTGCCCCGACGAAGACGATGAGGAGGACGAAGAACGGAGCGAGGCCGATGTAGATCGGGAGGCTCCGGACAACGCGGGTTTTCAAAGGGAGACGACGAACAGGTGCCGGCGCGTTGCGGCTCCTTCGCGAGGCCCGACCTGTGATCGGTTTTAAGTCCGTACTCACGGGAGTACCTTTCTTTTCTTGCGGTCGTGGTACCTGTGCCCAGAGTTACCTCTGGGCACAGGTCCTGTTTTGGTTACTCGCCGGCCTCGGCATAGAGGCTGTTGATTCCCTTGACGAATTCCTCGGCGGTCTGCTTGGGCGTGAGTGCACCGGCACCCAGCTGTGCGACCGGGTCGGTCATTGCGGTGGGCCAGAACACGCCTGACTTCATGAAGTCCATCTGCGGCATGCCGCCCTTGAGACCCTCAGAGGACACTTTCGCCATTGCGGAGGAGCCGACAACAGCCGGATCGTCCATGACGTCCTGACGGAGCGTGGGTCGACCGGTTTTGAGAGTCCATTCCTTCTGCACGTCGTACGATCCGAGCTTCTTCATCAGTTCCGCAACCAACTCGTTGCGGGCCTCGTCCTTGCTCTGTACGCCGTAGAAGAAGTCCCAGCCCTGAAGCCCGCCGGTCCTGCCGCCCTTCTCATAGGGGGGTGTGAGGACGAAGTCGTACTCGACACCGCTCTGCTTGATAGCCGGTTCACTCCAGGGGCCGCCGATCATGTACCCGAGCTTGTCCGACTTGAACGCTTCCATCGTGCTGTCGGCCTTGTAGATCATCGACTGGTTGCCGAACTTGTCTATGGCCTTGACGGTCTCGAAAGTGCGCTCCAGCTCCTCGGGTGTGATGGTCGTCTTCCCGTCCTTGACGCCCTCAGTGATCTTGTCCGCATCAGCGGCCATGACCGCTCCCGGGCCGAAGTAGTCATCCTTGGTCCAGGAGTGCGTAGCCGTCACGCCTGATGCCTGCACCTTTGCAAGCTGATCGAGGAACGCCTGCTGGGTTGGCGTACCTTCGGCAGGGTCTATGCCGGCGTTCTTGAGAACGGTGAGGTTGCGGTAGATAACAGGTGTGTAGCTGATAAACGGAACCGCCCAGACGCCGTCGTCCTGGGAGACAGTCTCCAATGCCTTCGGGTAGAAGCCCTTCGCGTAGTCCTCGTCGAAGACCGGCTTGAGATCGAGAAGTCCAACGGCATCGCGGTACTTCTTACCGTCGCGGGCGCTGGCACTGAACGCGTCGGGAAGTCCGACGCCGGACATCAGCCCCGAAAGGAGGTCCGCATCGTTCTTTGGTACCAAAGTAACCGAACCCACGTTGGCGTGTTCCTGCTTGAAGTCCTCAACAACTTTGTTCATAACAGCACCAGCTTCACCCTGCGTGAAGTCCGAGTACACCCACAAAGTGAGATCCTGCTTCTTGTTCGGATCGGATGACTCGCTAGGGCTGCATCCTGTGAGAAGTCCAGCCGCGACGGCTACTGCCGCCACCGCGCCGAGTACTTTCTTCATCAAAGCTCCTTGTTTATGAACTGCTGTTCCCAGTTCGTGGCTTTTGGTTCTCAAACCGGGAGGCTATCTGCATCGAAAGCCCCAGTGTGAGAGCCATCACTGCCTGTCGGCGTTAGTTAACCAGATAACCTTACTAATGACGCCGCGTCAACCCTGCAGGCCAGAACTGGGCAATTTTCCGTCAGTGTGGTGGGTGACGCATCCCCTTTGACATCGCACTTTGTTCGTTTCAGATGGCAACAGAGCACGCTGGATCGACAGGCAAGCAGGCCTGCGCTGGTCCTGGCTATGCTCCGCCCCGTGTTTAGGCGATGGGACGGGACGTCTGACCAACCGCTACTCCGGCAGTGCATATCAACAGGTGGCGCATGGCCGCAAGCCTGGCGCACTGACCAATGCAGCGTCACTCGGGCCGGCGTAAAGGCCACAGCCACAAGGCAAGCGCGACGTTGTGACTCTGCTCGCGCTCCCCCAGCGGCGGATTCTCTTGCGGTCAGCGCGGAAGGGCGCCAGCGGTCTCAGTCCCGCATTTATCTAGACTGAGGTCAGTCCGCGCGCCTTGGGCGATTCGTCTGTGTCCGTAACTGCGGCGGCAGTGGCTCGACTGGCATATACGACAGTTGTCCGGTCATCGAGTCGTCGCTTGTACCGGGTTCCCAGGAGTTTGGAAAGGGCATGGTCAAGTGTGAGCGCGACTGCGCCTTCAACGGTTGCCTCCTCCCCCAATGAACCGGTAGTCACCTCCACATCAGGCTTGACACTTTGAACCACGGCGCGGACCCCCTGCAGAAGATGCGGGTTTTGCCCCACCCCGCCTCCCAGGAGGATCAGGGCTGGATCGAGTACTGCGGCCAGCGACAGGGCCAGTTGCCCGATATCGCGGGAGTGCTGGTCCAGGGCTGCAGTTGCAGTGGGTACCCCCGCGCTTGCGTAATCGAAAAGCTCGGCGACCGAAGCGGGCACAGGACCAACTTGACTGTCCCAGCTTGAGGTCCACCGGTGAAGGAACTGATTCGCGCCGAGGTAGTGCTCGAGTGCGAAGCGATCCGTGTTTTCCGGTTTCGCGGGCCAGCCGGTCGGAAGGGATGATACTTCCCCCGCTCCCCCGCGTGCTCCGCGAAGGACCCGTCGGTCCGCAACGATGCCCGAGCCTATTCCAACGCCTACTTGAAGGAAGACGAAATCATCGACAGCCTTTGCGTTCCCAAGCTCCATTTCCGCCAGAGCTGCGCAGTTGACGTTGTTCTCAAGCAGTACTGGGACGCCCTCATCCACGTCGAGGGCTGCAAGGATTTGAGCCAACGCCGGCCGGCCCACGGTCCGGCTGCCGGACTCGTCATTGAGGTATTGAGGAATGACCCGGGGCAAGGCGACGCCCACCGCACGCAGGGGCCCCGCCACCGGGGCTAGCTCACGGATCGTTCTGCTCACGAGGCTACTGACCAGGTCCAGGATCTGTTCGTTGCGGAGCCCGGGCGTTCCGCCCAAACTTTCGCTCATGCTCCTCAATTGCCGGCCGTCCAGGCCCCTTGCCAGCACCTTGACCCGTGTAGAACCTATGTCAAGGCCCAAGAGCCAGCCTGCAGTTGCCGCGACCGCATAGACGGTTGCAGAACGGCCCAGCGAACCTTGCCGTGCACGGACCGGAGCTATGAGGCCAGCTTCCTCCAGTGCACTGACCGCAAGGCTCACGGTCGGTTTGGACACATCCAGGGAAGCGCTGATATCAGGACGGGTGCACTCCCCCTTGGCATGCACCACCGAAAGCACACTGCGTTCAGTCTCCGTGAGATCAATCTCGACGGGCGAAGCGGTCATCGGACCTCCCTATGTTCCTCTTCATTAACTTACCTTCCAAATTGCTGCGAGGGGTTGACCGACGCGTATTAGTAAGGTTATCTGGTTAACTAATATTCCCGCTCAAGAAAGAAGATCCCATGACAACCACCCGACCATGGCTCACGTTCGACGAGGGCATCGCGGCGCAATCTGCAGGGCTTACAGAGTCCGTTCGACAGGTCCGCGAATGGCTGGCAACAGGCGCAGCTGAACCAGTGAAGGGCAAAAGCCTTCTCTTCGCCGGCATCGGTGCAAGCTATGCCGCCGCCGCAACCCCCGTTTACTTCCTGCGCCAGGCAGGCGTTGCTGCCTTCCGCTCGGCATGTGCCGATGTCCCCGACGAAGGCCCCTCCCTCGCAGATGTCTACGTCGGCATCTCCCAGGGCGGGCGCAGCAGGGAAACGATTCAGGCACTGCTGACCGTGCCGCGGGAATGCCGCATGGCCGTAGTCAATAACTCGGACTCCCCCCTGGCAAGTGAGGCCGGGACGGTTCTCAGTGTCGGGGACCTGCTCGACAGCCGCATGTCCTCGATTGGGTTCACGGCGACGGTTGCCACCCTGGGCCTGCTGGCCGAGTGGCTCACTACCGGAACCACAAACGCAGGGTGGGACGACATTGGGCCGCTGACGGAGAAGGTCATGGCCGACAACGATGACGTTCTTCGGCTCTTTGCCGCAGAGATTGCGGAGCGGGGAACTGTGGATGTGGTTGCTGCGGCCCCGAACCTCACCTCGGCTGAGCAGGGAGCACTGCTGTTCCGAGAAGGGCCGTTCGTTCCGTCCATGGCTATGGACACCCGGTCATACCTGCACGGACCGATGGACTGCGCCGGTCCTTCTACTGCTCATGTTCTGATCGGCGGCGCCAGGGAAGGCCTGCTGGCTGACCAGCTCTCGGAGAAGAGTGTTCCGATCCTGCTGGTCACCGACGAGGAAGTGGAAGCCTCCGCGACAATTATCCGCATCCCGCAGGTCTCTGCGGTGCAGCGCTCCGTGCTGGAGGTGGCGTTGATGCAGCGCCTTGTTCAGCACACCGCTGACGCCTTCGGGCGAAACATCGAAGACCGGGCGTTCACGCGATACGACACGAAGGTGGACAGCGTGCGGCAGGTCATCGACGGAACGTTGTGACCGCCACGGTTGTAGGGATCGACGTCGGTGGCTCCAAAACGGCGCTGCGAGCCGCCGACGCCGGTTCCGGAATCCTTTCAGTCGATGTAACGGTACCGACGCAATCATGGAGGGGCGAAGGCTTTCCCGAAAAAGCCCGCGTCCTTTTGGGCCTGGTGGACCAATACGTGGGCAGCGGCGTTGCGGCCCTCGCTGTTGGTGCCCATGGATGCGACACCCAGGAACAATGCGATGCCCTCCAAAAGGCCATCGCCGAGATGGTGCCCTTCCCGGTCCGCGTCGTTAACGATGCACATCTGCTTTCCTATGCTGCCGGTTATCCAAAGGCCATCGGAGTCATTTCCGGAACAGGGTCTATAGCCGTCGGCACCACCCCTGAGGGGAAGGGAATCTCGGCCGGCGGATGGGGCTGGCTGGTAGGCGACGACGGTGGTGCTACCGGCCTGGTCAGAGAAGCCGTCCGCGCGGCCCTTATCGCGGCAGATTGTGGCCACAGGGATCCCATATTGGAAACCGCGCTGACAGCAGCGGCCGGAGTAACCCGCATCGGAGAAGTCAGTATGAAGCTCATGCTGGAACGGCCCGAACAATGGGCGCTCCTCGCGCCTGCTGTATTCACAGCCTCTGTGGCAGGTTCACCCGTTGCTAAATGGGTGGTCAACGCCGCCGCCCGCTCCCTGGGTGATCTCGTGGATTCGGTAGCAAGCCGCGGCGCAGCTGCGGACCAGATCGTGCTCGGTGGTTCCGTCATCGCTTCCCAGCCGGAATTCGCCGCCGATGTCCGCTCACTACTGGCGACCTCCCAGCCAGAGGCCATCACGGTCGTGTTGGATCAGCCTCCGGTAGCCGGCGCCCTCGTGATCGCCCACACGCTTCACGCAGCCGGAAAATACGGAGCTGGGGTTGCCGCGGCGGAGCCTACATCTGGCAGATAACTCTCGTTCGAGGGGTTGACTGGTTCGGCGGCGTGGATCAATCCGCACCACGCCGCCGAAGCGGGCAACGGCTCATGTGTCGTTCACCCGTTTCACGGTTTTCGCTGCATTTCTGAGCATTAGGGTAGGGGTGATTTACCGATGCAGCATGGACCAGCGGGCCTCATAGCTGGTGATGGCTCGCGAGAATTGCACACCCAACAAATTTTTTAGGTATTGTTCCGCCGCAAGGGCGGCCGCGCCCGCGACGGTGGCGGCACTGCCTAGGTGTCCCCTGCTGAGGGCAATATCGATGCCCTGTTCCGCCAGCCCATGCTTCACAAGCGGGAGGAGGTTCTCATTACGGCCGATGCCCCCGCCCAGGACAAGCAGTTCCGGACTTGCGGCGGCCACCAGGACGGTTGCTAGAAAGGCAATGCCCTCGGCTTCATCTCGAATGGCCATTTGTGCTGCAGGGGATCCTGCTTGAGCCCTGGCGAACACTTCTTCCGCCGACGACGCATCCTTTCCGCTTTCGGAACCCCGGCAGCTGTTGTATTTTTCGAGCAGTCCAGCGGCTCCGAGAATGTCCTGAAGGTCTCCGCACCCCTTGTATATGGGAAATGGGCGCAGTTTTCGGAGCTCTCCACCCTGGCCGTTCGCGCCTCGCAGTAGGACGCCACTGGTGATAATCCCTGCTCCGATTCCGACGCCGATCTGCAGGAAAGCGATATTTGACAGACCGCGGGCATCCCCGTGACGCAGTTCTCCAAGCGCCGCGCAGTTCACGTTGTTTTCCGCGTAGACGGGTATCTCAGAGGGGATTCCGATCTGGCGGATGATGTCCGGCAGGTCGCTTCCGTGCGAGTCACTTTCCTGAAGCCCCTGCCAATTTTGAAACTCCGGCAGCGCTCGGGACAGCGCTACACAGGCGCTTCTGAGTGGACCGTGTTCAGGTTCGATCTCGCTGATAAGAGCTTTCACTATGCTGCCGGCCCTTTCCGCGAAGAGGGCATTGGCTGTATTCGGGGCATCAGGCAGAACATATTCGCTCTCTTTAATGAGGAAGCCCGTTAGCGTGCTGGCGGCGACACGAATATGAGTGGATCCCATGTCAATGCCGAGAGTCCAGCCCGCGCCGGCCGCGACCTCATAAATGACTGCGGCCCGGCCGGTATGCCCTTGCTGAATTGTTTTCACTTCAACGAAGCCGAGGCTTTCGAGCTCTGCGATGGCAAGCGAAACCGTCTGCTTGGAGAGCCCAGTCATTTTGCTGATGCCTGGCCGGCTTTGGAACCCTTCCGCGATCAATGACGCCAGGACGGTCCGGCCGCTTTCTGTGAGATAACCCGCTGGCACTTCGATCCTGTCTCCTTGATGTCGTGCTTGTCGAAAACTATCAGCCATTGAGCCTATTGCAGCCAACCTCTTGTAACTCCCAAGGTAGTTTGCTAACTTCAACCCTGTTAGTTCATTCGCTTACCGAACTAAGTCTAATGCGCTTGTTACTCAACAGGAAAGTCACACAATGCACCTGAACTTTGCCGCTGAATTTGCCCACATCCCCGGCACGATCGCCGAGGTAGCATCCCGGGAAGTCCCTGTGGCCGCCCTCGACATCGTCAATAATGCTTCTGCCGTCCGGATCATCGCCATGGGAGGCTCGTACAACGCAGCTTGTGCTGCCGTGGAAGCCTTTCTCGCCCGCGGGGTCGATGCCCGGGCCGAACTTGCATCCCATGCGCTGCATGCAGAGGGGGCTCCGGCCGATATCGATGAAGCAGTGATTCTTGTTTCGCACAGTGGCACCAGTGTCGAGACCATCCGCGCTGCCGAGCGGCTGCGGAACATGGGAAGCAAATCCCTCATTTGCATTACCAACGACACCGCCAGCGAATTGGCCCAACTGTGCGACGTGATCATTGACCAGGCACTGACTCCGGCGACAAGAGTCCCCTTTGGTCCCTGGATCACGACCTACTTCACGCTCTACAAGCTGGCGCGGGCGCGCGCCGGCCAGCCTGCCCCTGACTGGTCTTCATGCGTCCGCGCTGCCCAGTCGGTGCTGGATGCGCTCCCGGCGATTGTGAAGCTCGCACCGACAGCCCCCTCCTACATCGAGTTCTTTGGCCGTGGAGCGTTTCGGGCAACAGCTGAGCAGGGAACGCTTATTGCCCGGGAAATCGCCCGGGTGCCTGCGTCCGCATGGGAGTCCAGCACCTACCGGCACGGCCCGATCGAAGCGATCAGCGATAACCAACTATCCATCATCTTCGCCGCGTCCGAGGGCCGTGCCGCGCAGCTCGATAGCTCGTTTGCCCGTGCCCTGAAGGACATCGTCAGCAACGTCATCGTCGTGGGCCCTGTTGACGGGGACATCCCTATCGATACAAATGATGAATTTCTGCCGCTGGTCAGCCTTCTGGTCCCGGCGGTCATCTCGTATGCGTGGGGGGAAGCGGCAGGGATCCCGATTGGCCAGTTCCGTTACACATCCCACTCGATCACGGATGAAGACAACCTTGTCGTCGAACACTAAAACATCGCCGGAGATTGTCGGCGTCGATATCGGTGGAACGAAAATAGCCGCAGGGTATCTGGACCAGGACGGCCGGCCGGTGCCGTTGGGAACTGCACCCACCACCCCCTTTGATGGTCACGCGAATGTACGCGCATTGGAAGCTTTGCTTTCGGACCCGCAGGTTGCCGGCGCTCCTGTACTCGCAGTCTCGGTGGCCACTACCTTCGACCACGACGGTGCATTACGAGACCCCCGGGGCTGGTTCGGTTGGCAGGGCAAGGTTCTCGCGGACGTGTTGACTACGAGGGACCGTTCGGCCTTCGTCTACGCCGATGCCGCCGCTGGTGCCGTCGGGGAGTACGCAAAAGGAGCAGGAAAAGCCTACGGTCACCTGCTGTACATAACCGTTGGCACGGGGGTTTCCCACAGCTTCTTGGTGAATGGAAAACCGCTAAACGGCGCGCATAACGCGGCCTACTTCAGTGGCTACACACCGCAGGCCCGCTGCGATAGGCCCGCTTGCGACTTCCCGCATGTAGAAAGCATCTGTTCGGGCCCCGGGATAGCCCGCGCCTTCTCGGGGCCACAGGCACGCGATGCCAGACCTGTAATGACGGCGGCAGAAGACGGGGACCCGGGGGCGGTCGCCATCGTCAACCACGCGGCCTGGCATCTGGGTGCGCTCATTGCCAGCCTCGTCCTCATGTATGACCCGGACTGTGTCGTCATTGGTGGGGGTCTGGGCAGCGGCGCTCACGTATACCGTTCCCAGGCCATCGACATCGCCCGGGAGGTCATCAGTGTCCAACACGGCAAGTTGCTTCCGATCATTCCAGCCGCCCTGGGAAGCATGTCCCCATGGGTAGGGGCTGCAGAAATGGCCCGTCATGAACTGGAAATGGGTACTCCAACGCGGGCCGAGGCCCTTCCCGACACCGCCGGGGCACGCTAGCGGACTCGGGTGGTCCATGTTGCGCACTGCAAAACCTCCTAGAAAGGCTCGAAATTATGAGACCACTAAGTAAGCTCATCAAGGCCGCCGCTGTCCTTATCGCGGCTGGCATGCTCAGCGGGTGTGTTGATACATCCGGACAAAGCGCAGATTCCGAGGACGTATTCGTTGTCGCGATTCCGGCCAACCCGCCCCACTTCAACATGGGCATCACAACCGACGCGGCAGCAACGTTCGTCAGCCGCGCGCTCTATGACCCGTTGGTTCATCTCAGCAAGGACTACGAGGTAACCCCAGGCCTCGCGGAGTCCTGGAGCGCAAACGAGGACGCCACCGAGTTCACCTTCAACCTCGCCACAGGGGTTAAGTGGCATGACGGTGAACCCTTCACCTCACGAGACGTTAAGTTCTACTTCGACGAAATGATGGCCCTCCACCCCCTGGGCGCCCCGATCAAAGCCGTCTATAAAGAGACGCTGACCCCGGATGATAAAACCGCCATCGTGAAACTCTCAGCACCCTTTGCCCCGCTCGTCCGGGCGATGACCGCACATGCGATGTTGCCTGCGCACCTCTACGAGGGCACCGACGTTAAGACGAATCCGGCGAATCTGAATCCCGTGGGCACCGGTCCTTTCGCTTTCAAATCATTCACCAGCGGCGACTCGGTGATACTGGACAAGAACGACAATTACTGGGGCGAACAAGGCGACGTCGATTCCATCGTCTACCGGGTCATGCCGGACGCGACGGCGCGATCACTTGCCTTCCAAAGCGGCGAAGTGGACCTGCCGATCAACCTGCCGCTCAGCCAGATCACGACGATGAAGGGCAACGACCGGTTCGCCTTCGAAACAGCGACCATGGCCGAGCACCTCTACGGGTTTTACAACACTGCGAATCCTATTCTGAGGAACTACGAAGTGAGATCCGCGCTCTACCAGGCCATGGACAGGAAAGCGATCGCCGAAAAGGTGTTCCAGGATACGGGCACACCCTCCGTCGGACCAGTTCCCAATCAGGTGACATGGGCCCTTGATCCCTCCACCGACTTCACAAAACAGTTCGCGTTTGACCTCGAATCGGCGGCAGAGGCGCTCGATAAAGCCGGATATCCGGCCGGAGCGGACGGCACAAGATTCAGCCTCACCCTGAACTTCCTGGGCAGCAACCCGCTCCTCGTGGGAACGGCTGAGCTGATAAAGGCCAATTTCGAAACCATTGGCGTACATGTCAACCTGGTCGGGCAGGAAGCCAATGTCTACGCAGAGGATACCTTCACCAAGCACGCATTCGACCTGACGCTGGTAAACCTGGGAGCCTTCGCTGACCCCAGTCTGGGCGTGGCCAGAGCGTTCGTCTGTAATCCCGAGAACCTGGCATACCGCAACCCAACCGGCGTTTGCGACCCGGCCATAGATGCCGCCTTCGTTGACATCGCCACCATCGCTGACCCCGAACAGCGGCTCGCCGCGATGAAGAAGGCAGCAGACGCTGTGGCCAGCGTACTGGGCACCATCCCCCTGATCTCGAACAACCAAGTCGAATCGTACAGAGCCGACAAGTGGGACGGGATCGAGAAATTCAACAGTCGGGACCGGTGGGACTGGAGCGGCTTGGTGGCCAAAGGCTAAGGCCCACGCCCGGTTGTCCTAAACCTGCAGTACCGGTGGGGCACGAGATCACCTGTATGTCTCGTGCCCCGCCCTTCTAATCTCGAGAGGAATTTTCCGTGAACCTTGCGGGGGTCAAGTACTTTGTAAAGCTGCTCAGCTCGTCGTTGCTGCTTATTTTCGTGGTCGTACTCATCATGTTCGTCCTGCTGGAACTTGCCCCCGGCGATCCGATTCAGGCCCTGGTCGGAGACGTACCGGTCAGCGAAGCCTTCAGGACCCAAATGGTGCAGGCCTACGGACTGGACAGATCCATACCTGAACGTTTCATCTCGTACATCACAAACGTCGCAACAGGGAACCTCGGTTACTCCTTCGCGGCCAGGGAACCGGTTACGGAACTTATCTTCAGCCGTTTGGGCAACACCCTGATTCTGACCATCCCAAGCCTGATTCTTTCCTCGGCAGGGGCTGTGGTGCTGGGAACCATGGCCGCCCGGACGCGCTCCCGCACCAAAGACGGAACAATCTCATTCCTCGCCGTAGCCGGCTTTTCCATCCCAAGCTTCTGGCTGGCCTTGCTGCTGATCCTGCTCTTCTCCGTCAACCTCGGCTTGCTCCCCGCCCAAGGAATGTCGTCCTATTCCAAGCCCGGGATATCACTTCCGCACTTAATTCTTCCCCTCGTTTCCTTGGCCGTGGCAGAACTCGCATTCAAGACACGGATCATGCGCTCAACCATGATCGAGGTATTGGGCCAGGACTATATCGATACCGCCCGCTCCAAGGGACTCACCGGCTTTGAAATTCTCCGAAAGCACGGGATTTTGAACTCCATGCTCCCGATGGTGTCCGTCATTGGGTACAGCCTCGGCTACACGATCGCCGGCGCAGTCACCGTGGAGAAAGTATTCGGCTGGCCAGGAATGGGCTCGCTGCTTTACACCTCCATCCAGACCGGGGAAAACATGGTCGTCATGGGCATCCTGCTGATGATGACGATCACCATCGTAATAGTGAATATTTTGACGGACGCCGTATATGGGTTGGTCGATCCCCGCATTCGAGCGCGCTTCCGGGTTACACGAGGAACAAACAAGTGACTGATCAAATGGATTCTCTGATTGCAGCACCTTCGGCCGTTTCCGACGGCCCCAACCCCAACTCGTTTGCGAAGGAAAGCCGGGCGCGGGTGTTCTTCCGGCGCCCTTCAACTACCATCTTCCTGCTGATAATCGCTTCGGTGCTGGTCTTCTGTTACCTCGGACCGCTGTTCAGCCACAATCCCGGTGACACCCGCTTCGAGGTACTGCAAGCGCCCAACTCCGAAAACCTCGCGGGCACTGATTCACTCGGACGGGACCTGCTGGCCCGGATGATGATAGGCGGACAGGTATCACTACTCGTAGGCCTGGCAGTAGCAAGCATTTGCCTTACTGTCGCGATTTTCGTCGGCGGACTTGCAGGCTTCTACGGTGGGCTCGCAGACTCCATCCTGACCAGGATTTCCGAGTTTTTCCAAGTGGTTCCGGGCATCATCCTTGCCCTCGTCGCTGTGGCGATGCTTGGCGCCAACATCAGTTTGATCATCATCATCCTGGCTTTAACCATGTGGCCCGGAGTCGCCCGGATCGTGCGCGCTGAATGCATGCGTATCGCTGAACTCGGTTACGTCGAATCCTCCAGGGCTGCCGGCTTTCGGCCGTTGAGGATTTTTTGGTCCGATGTCCTGCCCAACGCTTTGCCCCCCGTTCTGGTGGCAACAACCATGACGGTGGGCCGGGCGATTCTGGCTGAGTCTTCACTGGCCTTCCTAGGCCTTGGAGATGCAAACAGACCCAGTTGGGGAGCGCTGCTTTTCGAGGCGCAAGCATATATGCAGTCGGCCTGGTGGCTGACGCTCTTGCCCGGCGCGGCCATTTTCATCGTCGTCCTCGCCGCGAACATGCTTGGTGACACGTTAAATGACAGCCTCAACCCGAGCCTAAGCCGGGTCAAGTAGCTGTTTCGAATGATGCACACCGGGAAATTACCCAGAAACCGAGGAACAATGGGCAACACAGACGCCTATGCGGCTTTATCTGATGTGGCAAAAACGGCTGAACCAATGCTGTCCGTCGCGAACCTTAGCGTGAAGCTTCCGACGGGATCCAAGCAATTTGTTCAGGCCGTCAGATCCGTCGATCTGACCGTCCACGCAGGAGAGCGTGTCGGGATCGTAGGAGAGTCCGGCTCCGGCAAATCGGTCACGGTAAGGGCGCTCTCAGGGCTCCTGCCGGAATCTCCCCTCGTGGATGTTCAAGGGTCCATCAAGTTCCGCGGAACCGAACTGCTCGGCGGAAACGAGAAATCATGGCGGGACATCCGGGCCAAACGAATCGGCATGATTTTTCAGGACCCCTCCAGCTTTCTCAACCCCACCATGCGGATTGGAAAACAGGTTCACGAAGCCGTGGTGAGGGGAAGGTCGGCCGACAAATCCGCGACGGAAACAATGCGCTGCCTCGAACTGGCGGGGCTGCCCTCGCCTCTTGAAGTCGCCCGTCGTTACCCATTCGAACTCAGCGGCGGCATGCGGCAGCGCGTACTCATTGCCATAGCTTTAGCTAAATCTCCAGAACTACTCATAGCCGACGAGCCCACAACGGCCCTGGATGCCACCGTGCAACGGCGGGTACTGAAGTCATTGGACAAAAGCGTTGAGGAGCTGGGCACTTCGCTGCTGCTCATTACCCACGACCTTGCCGTCGTTGCAGGATTGTGCGATCGGATCTATGTCATGTACCGCGGAGAAATCGTCGAATCCGGGTCAACCGAGAAGATCTTCTACGACCCGGAGCACAGCTACACAAAAGAGCTTCTTCGCTGCGTAAAAAGCCTGTCCGATGATTCCCCACATTTGTACGTCAGCGAGTACGCAAACCGTCCATGACCCCCATGACCCTGACCGTCCAGCGAAAGGACCGACGATGTTACTTACTGCAACGAATGTTTCCAAAACCTTTGGCCGGTTGAAGAAGGCTAATGGCCAGGCGCACGTCAAGGCGGTTGACGAGGTCACCGTGTCCGTAGCGCCCGGTGACTTCACTGCCGTGGTGGGTGAGAGCGGCAGCGGAAAAAGCACGGTTGCCAGAATGCTCCTGGGCCTGATCCCGCCGGACGAAGGCACCGTGACCTTTGACGGGGTGCCCTTGGCCCAGATGAGCAGAGCACAGACGATGAAGTTCCGATCATCTGTCCAATGCGTGCTCCAGGATCCCTCAGCGGCGCTAAATCCACGCAAATCCGTTCACCAAATCCTGTCAGAGGTCATTCGGCTGCACGGTATCGCCCGAGGTCGGGAGGAGGTGGAGAAAAAAGTCCACGAAGCGCTGGAAATTGTGGATCTGAAACCCGCCCAAATGTACGCCAACAGGTACCCCCATCAGCTCAGCGGCGGCCAACGACAGCGCGTGCTCATAGCCCGCGCAGTCATCCTCCGTCCCTCCATAATCATCGCTGATGAGGCGGTATCAGCATTGGACGTCTCAGTTAAAGCCGGCATCCTGAACCTTCTGAATCGTTTGCGGACGGAGCTGAATATTGGGTACCTCTTCATTACCCATGACCTACCGGTCGTGAACAAGGTCGCCGACGAGGTGTACGTAATGAAGTCAGGAAAGATCGTTGAACATGCTCCCAAGAAACAACTGTTCCTTTCCCCCGCCACCCTCTATACCCAGGAGTTGCTCGCCTCAGCTCCCGTACCCGACCCACGACTGGCCCGGGAATGGATTCGATCAGCGCTCTAACTCGCGTACCGGCCGAAGCAGGAACCAGCCATTTCTCGGAGGGAACCTTCCCAGGCAACCAGCCAAGGGAGCTGAAGGCAGGGAAGCGTTGCAAGCAGGATCCCTGCTTCGGCCGCGCTCCGATTCTCGCTAAAGCAAGTACCAGATGGTGTTTCACCATCCCCTAAGACCCGCGGAAGTTGGATGACGTATTTCAGTACCGCCTGTCCAGACTTCCCCTGCCGCAAGGCTTATGGCGGCATGTTCCTTCCCTGCAACCAGTCTCTTCCGCCCTCTTCCTGTCGTAAAGAAGAACAGTCCCCTTCCTCAAGACGAAGCTTGGTTCTGCACGTGACATCAAATACAACCGTTTCCTCCTCCGGGCGGCTCCCCTTAGGCGCTCTGTTGATCCTTGCAGCCATCGGCTTCACCTCGATTACTACAGAGTTGCTGCCAGCGGGGCTGCTGCCACAGATCAGCAGCGGATTCGGCGTACCGGAACCACAGGTCGGGTACCTGGCCACCGGCTACGCGGGAATCATAGTGATCACCGTGTTGCCGTTGACCAAGATATGTGCCCGGGTCCCCCGCAAAACGTTGCTGGTATTGGCGGTTGCGGCAATCGCGCTCAGCAACGTCCTCGTAGCATTCAGCCCTACTTTTGCCGTGTCAGTTTCAGCCCGACTCATCGGCGGTATCGCACACGGTTTGCTGTGGTCGGTCATGGCACCTTTCGTCGCCCGGCTGGTTCGGGAATTTAAAGTCGGTAAGGCTATGGCCATCGTATTCGGCGGCAACAATCTGGGATTGGCCGTGGGCACTCCCCTCAGCACTGCGCTGGGCTCTGCAGTCGGTTGGAGGGAAGCCTTCCTGCTCCTCGGAGGCGCCGGCGCGTTCCTCGCACTGCTGGCCTTGTGGTTGCTGCCGAAAGGAACCGATGTGGCAGATACTCCGCGTCCGTCCTTGCGGCTTGCTGCAGCCCGCAAAGGCGTCATCCTGATTGCCCTAGCCTGGCCTTTACTGCTCCTGGGACGGTTCACACTTTTCACCTATATCGCCCCCTTCATCTCCGCCGCCGGGCTCCCTTCCCACACCATCAGTTTCGCCCTTTCGATTATCGGAGTGTCCGGGCTTGCAGGACTGTGGATCGCCGGTATCACTGTTGACCGGCAGCCCCGGCGGGCGGTACTTACCGCTACGGCCTTAATGACCGGGGCATATTTGGTATTGCCGGTCCTAGGCGGAAATCCAGCCTTCTTCGTAGCCCTGATGTTCATCTGGGGCGCGAGCCTTAATGCAGCCGGCGTCTACAACCAGACGGCCATCCTGCGGGCAGGGGGCCCACACAGGGACGCGGCCAACTCACTACAGGTCCTAACTACACAACTGGGCATCGCCGTGGGCGCGCTCTACGGAGGGTTTGCCCTGACCCTGGGAGGAGGGCTGCTGCTGCCATGGGCAGCCGCGGTACCAGCTCTAGTCGCTATTCTCATCATTTTCCTCGGAGGCGCTGCCTCCTATCCGCCAGGACCTGGGGAACGAAAGGATTTACGGGTCGCCTCCCCAGCGGAACAGCCATGAGGAGCGATCTGGTGTAGTGCCACGAAATTGCTAACAACCGCCCACCCACTCACGCAGCCTGAGGATTCACCATTGCGGCCTCACAAGGTTAAGGCCCACTTGTACCTGGGGCATTTGCGCACATAGGCGGCCCTTTCCCCGGTCCAGACCGTCGCCGTGCGCGGAGTATCTAGGCCTACCAAGTTTCACCAAATGCCTAATCAGGTTCCGAGTGTGAGCAGCTGATCCAGGAGCAATCCTCCTCGGGCCTGTCCGCCGGTTCCTCGCACTCCTGCCCCCGGAAGCACTACTGCAGGGCTTCAGGAATTTCACCATGGTCAGGCTGACAGTAGCTCCACTATCGGCGGTCGAAAAAGAGCCGGCGGACCCCCTTGAAAGGGGCTTTTTGAGGTGTCCCGGTTAGGCCTCAGGCCAGATCGGACACGCTTGTAAGAAGGTAATCCGCAGGAGCTGGCCCAGTCACCGTTCCCGGACGAGAGGGGGATTTTGCGCGTGGCGACCCTACAGAGCCTCGCTTTATGAGTCGCGCGTGAAGTCCAGACGCGGTCTCGAATGCCTTCCTTCCATCGATCTGCCTGATCAAAGCTGTGGCGGCTGCGACGCCCATGTCATAGACGGGTTGGGCGATGACCGTCAGCGGCGGGGTGGTGAGGCGTGTCCATGCGAAGTCGTCGTACATAAGGAACGAGACGTCACCAGGGATTGCCAGTTCAAGTTCCTGTATTGCGCCTAGAACGCTGAGGGCGATGAGTCCATCGGATGCCACCAGGACTGTTGCCGGGTCTGCCCGGAGGAGGAGTTCACGCGTGATGTTACGGATGGACTCTGCGTTGCCGGCATCGAGCCGCACTAAGTCATAGGGAAACGCCAGTTCCTGTTCCGCAAAAGCCCGCCGCATGCCGTCCAAGCGCTCCGAAATTTGTGACGAATCCACCTGAGTCTCTGCACTGAACGGCGAGTCAGTCTTCAAGGTGGAGATGAAGGCAATTCTGCGGTGGCCGGAGTGCAGCAGGTACCTTGTGGCCTCGTAGGAGATACCAGCCATGTCGACGGCGATGACTTCCGCCGATACTCCGTTGGCCGCTCGATCAAGCAGAACCAAGGGGCGCCCCGACTCGTGAACACGTTGTAAATGTTTTGTTTCGGTCGATGACGCAGGAGCCACGATGAGGCCGTCCACCCGCTTGTCCAGCAAAACCTGGATCGCGTCGACTTCTGCTGCCCGTTCCTCGTCGGTGTTCACCAGGATGACGTTGTAGCCGCTCTTCTTTGCGGTGTCGGTGATACCCCTGGTGGCCAGACCAAAGTGCGGGTTTTCAATGTCCCCCACGACCACACCAATCGTGTGCGATTTTCCGGTGTTCATGCTGCGGGCGAGTTCATTCGGGCGGTAGGAAAGTTCCTCGGCCGCGGCAAGGACCCGTTCACGGACATCGTCACTCACGGCCCCGTAATTACCCAGCGCCCGCGCGGCCTGGGCCTTTGAAACCTGCGCGGCCTTGGCCACGTCAGCGACGGTGATGTCGCGCCCTCTGAAACCATTGCTGCTCATTTGAGCCTTTCGGATGCGCCTTGACGGCAAGTGTGGTTTGGGTTACATTTTTACCAACCCCGATGTGAGTCCGGTCTCAACCTTAGCGCTTGAGACCGGACTCAGCAAGGGACATTATCCGAAGGCCAAAGGCGGCCTGAAGCTTCCCATGAATGGAAAAACCTTGAGCACACGATTGAACTTCCGCCCAGCGGCTGTGGTCGCGGCCGCCGTCGCGGCTCTCCTGGCGTTGTCGGGCTGCGGGGGAACGACGCCCAGTTCGCCCTCGGCCGGTGCCGATAATCCGTACGGGCTGATCCAGCCGGGCACTGTCCGGGTTGCCAGCCTCGGTGACGCGAAACCCTACACTTTCACCGACGCGCAGGGTAAGTTCACCGGCTTTGACGTTGAACTGTTCACGGACGTGGCCAAGCGTGCCGGGGTGGACAATGTGGTCTTCACCGGTCAGGACTTCTCCGCGATTCTTCCCGCTGTGGCCAACGGCCAGTTCGACGTTGGCGTGGCCGCGATCGGGATCACGGATAAGCGCAAAGAAACCGTGGATTTCTCCAACGGTTACCTCGCCGGCTACCTCACGGTCCTGACCACGAAGGACTCCGGCATTAAGGGTGTAGATGACCTCGCCGGCAAGCGCCTTGGCGTCGTGCAGGGAACGCTGCAGGAAGCCTACGCGGTGAAGAACTTCGCCTCAGCCAGCCTGGTCCGCTTCCCGGACAACAACTCCGCCATTGCCGCCGTGAACAGCGGCTCGGCAGATGCCCACTTCCTGGACTACGAGGCGGCGAAGGACTACCAGGAACAGCACGGACTGGTCAGCGTTGCCGACATCCCATCCTTCGATGCGCCGGCCGGTTTCGCTGTTGCCAAGGACAAGACCACCTTCAAGGAGGCCCTGAACAAGGGTCTGGCCGCGGCGATGGAGGACGGCACCTGGAAGAAGCTCTACCAGAAGTGGTTCCCGGGCTCGCCGATGCCTGAGCAGTACCTCCCCAAAGCCGAGCAGACAGCAACCCCTGCGCCGTCAGCAAGCAAGTAAGCAGCAAGCGATATAGGCCGGGAACCAGCCGGCTGCACATGACCGGGCGGACCGCGGTTCGCGGTCCGCCCGGGATTCACAAAACTAACTAGGTCTGAGAGCAACCCATGGACTGGTTCAACACCATCATCCGCACCTTTTTCGACTTCAAGGCGATGGCCGAAGTCATCCCGCAACTCCTCGGAGTCGGGCTCCTGAACACGCTGATCATCTCAGTCGCCGCAACCATCCTGGGCGTGGTCCTGGGCATGATTATCGCCGTCATGGGCATCTCCCCCTCCCGATGGTTACGCGTTCCCGCCAGAATCTACACTGATTTGTTCCGCGGCCTTCCCGCGATCCTGACCATCCTGCTGATCGGTCAGGGCTTCGCCCGGCTGAGCCAGTCCATCTTCGGCCCGTCACCGTACCCGCTGGGCATCATCGCCTTGAGCCTGATCGCCAGCGCCTACATCGGCGAGATCTTCCGCGCCGGCATCCAAAGTGTGGACAAAGGCCAGGGCGAAGCCTGCCGCGCCCTGGGCATGAGCTACTCCAAATCCATGGCACTGGTGGTAATCCCGCAAGGCATCCGCCGGGTCCTGCCGGCCCTGGTAAACCAGTTCATCGCCATCATCAAAGACTCCTCCCTCGTCTACTTCCTGGGCCTGCTGGTCAGCGAACGTGAACTCTTCCGCGTCGGCCAGGACGCCGCCGTGCTCTCGGGTAACCTCTCACCCCTGGTCATGGCGGGGATTTTCTACCTGGTCATCACGGTGCCACTGACCCATCTGGTCAACTACTTCGACAACAGGTTCCGCACCGGCCGCCGCCGGCCGACAGCACCCAGCAGCGGACTGAACGAAGTCAAAGAACTCGACGCGGCCTCGCCGCTGATCACCGGGAGCAACACATGAGCCTCGCAAGCAACACCTCAAAGAACACCGCAGCCCCAGACATTGAGACCTTCCACGGCTCAAGCCTGGAACTGAAGAACCTCACCATGGCCTACGGGGACATCGAGGTCCTCCGCGACGTCAACCTCACCGTAAAACCGGGAACCACCACCTGCATCATCGGGCCGTCAGGTTCGGGCAAGTCCACCCTCCTCCGGGGAGTGAACCGCCTGCATGAACCCAAAAGCGGAGACGTGCTCCTGGCGGGGGACAGCGCGCTGAAAGTCAACCCCGACGTCCTGCGCGCCCGCATCGGCATGGTGTTCCAGCACTTCAACCTCTTCCCGGACCACACCGCCCTGGAAAACGTGGCCCTGGCCCTGTGGAGCGTCAAAAAGATGCCCAAGGCGGAGGCGCGGGAGCGCGCACGCCGCCGACTGGCCGAAGTCGGGCTCGCCGAACGGGCAGACCACCGCCCGCGGGACCTTTCCGGCGGTCAGCAGCAGCGCGTTGCCATCGCCCGCGCCCTGGCCATGGAACCCGAAGTCATGCTGTTCGATGAAGCCACCAGCGCCCTGGACCCGGAACTGGTCAAAGGCGTCCTGAACCTCATGGCAGGACTCGGACGCCGCGGCATGACCATGCTCGTCGTCACCCACGAAATGGGCTTCGCCCGCAAGGTCGCAGACCAGGTCGTCTTCATGGACGAAGGCCAAGTCGTCGAAGCGGGCACCCCCGCCGACCTCTTCGACAACCCCAAGAGCGAACGCCTCCAACGCTTCCTCTCAGAAGTACTCTGATGCAACAAATTACAACCTCACCAATACGGACGGCAGTCGTCGGATTCGGGGTCTCCGGCAAAGTCTTCCACGCGCCGCTCATCGCAGCGGATCCTGGCTACTCGCTGGATTTCATCGTTACGGCCGATCCAGCCCGCGCCGTGGAGGCCGCCCGGCTTTACCCCCAGGCACGGGTTGTCCCAACACCGGAGGACCTCTTCGCCTTCTCCGGCGATCTTGACCTGGTGATCCTCGGAACACCGCCGCTCACCCACTTCGACCTTGCCTCGACAGCGATGGCCCAGGGCCTCCATGTGGTCGTGGACAAGCCCTTCGTCACCACAACCGCTCACGGCGAAGCGCTCATTGAACGGGCGGCCGAGGCTGGCGTGCAGCTCACAGTTTTCCAAAACCGGCGGTGGGACGCTGATTTCCTGACGCTCCAAAAGCTGCTGCGGGAAGGGGCGCTGGGCGAGGTCCTCAGCTTCGAGTCCCGCTTCGAGTGGTGGCGGCCCGAAGGCTTCGGAAATTGGCGCGACACCGCGTCACTCACCGAAGGCGGTGGAATCCTCCACGACCTCGGCGCCCACCTGATCGACCAGGCCGTCCAACTGTTCGGCGCGGTCGAAGAAAGCTACGGGGAGACTGCGAACCACGGCCCCCATCCGAACGGCGCTGACACCGAGGCCTTCGTGTCACTGCTTCATGAATCAGGTGTGCGGTCGAGGCTGTGGATGAACGGGATGGCCGCGCAGGTCGGCCCGCGCTTCCACGTCCTGGGATCCCGGGCCGGCTACACGAAATGGGGCCTGGATCACCAGGAACCTGCCCTCGCAGCAGGCCTGTCCCCGGCTGACCCCTCATATGGTGTGGAGCCCCAGGACGCTTGGGGGGTCCTGGGCGTCGACGGCGCCACCACGAGCGTCCCCGCCGAAACCGGTGCCTACCCGCGGTTCTACTCACAGCTGGGAGCCGCGCTTCGCGGCGAGGGCACACTGCCGGTCAACCCGGCCGAGTCCCTTGAGGTCCTTCGAATCATCGAAAAAATTCACGCCTTCGCCTAACCAGGCCGGATTGTGCAGCTCAGGTGAAATACCATCCCAGCCCTGCGCACATCATCGCCCAAAAACTTAGAAAGGGAGAACCATGTCCTCCACAGCTCCAGCCAAACACGTCGTCGTCATCGGTGGCGGTATCCTCGGCACATCGACCGCCATGCACCTGGCACGCGGAGGCGCGCAGGTAACACTTGTGACGGCTGGGCCGCTCGCCAACGGGGCCTCGAGCCGCTCGATCGCGTGGTTGAACTCATCCGGCGCCCGGTCCGCCGACTACCACTACCTGCGGATGCTTGCCATTGACCGTTACCGCACCTGGTATGCGCACCACCCCGAGAGCCGGGACTACATCAGGTTCGATGGCGCCATGAAGTGGGCCGGACCAGGCGAGACGTTCCGTGAGACCTTCGCCTTCGAGCGTTCAACCGGGTACGACTCCGTTTGGATCAACCGGGATGACGTGTCCCGGATTGCACCCGACGTGAACGTCGAGGCGGTGGCCGAGGAAGGTGCCATTTACAACGCGGGCGAAGGCTGGGTGAACATGCCTGACTTCATCCCTGCGCTCGTTGCTGAGGCAGTGGCCAACGGCGCTGACGTCATCGAGAACGCCGGCGACGTGCGGGTCGACGTGCATGACGGCGCCGCCTCCGGCGTCATACTCGGCGACGGGACACGCATTGCCGCCAACCAGGTAGTGCTGGCAACCGGCGGCGAGGTTCCAGCCCAGCTCGCCACCCTGGGAGTAACGGTTCCGGATGCCACCCCTGCCGCCTTCGTGCTGTTCACCGATCCGATCGACTTCAAAGTAAAAACCGTGCTGAATACCCCCCGCGTCGCGGTGCGGCCCACCCCCGACGGCCGGCTGGTACTCGATGCCGACTGGGCAGAACAATCGGTGATTGTTGAAGATGACGGTTCCTTCACTGTTCCCGATGAGTCGGTGCAGGGCTTGCTCGACGAAGCATCGAAGGTCCTCGCGGGAAACCCCCGGCTGACTGCGCAGCAAGTGGGAGCAGGACTGAAACCCATTCCGGGCGACGGCGAACCCGTAGTCGGCCCGGTGCCTTCAATTTCGGGACTGCACACCGTGTTCACTCACTCGGGCGCAACACTCGGGCTGATCCTTGGAGAACTCCTCGCCGAGGAAATCCTCACCGGAACCCCGTCTCCGGTGCTGAAGTCCTTCCGCCTTGACCGCTTCGACGCCAGCGCCACGGCGCCGGAGGCCGTGGGCACCGGGGCCTGGGCCCCGGTGCCTCAGAGCTAGCACGGCCGGACCGGGGAGTGGTGGCACCGCGGCCTCCACCACTCCCCCGAGGCGGTGCGGCCGTCTGAACCTTACGGCCTTCCCCGAAGCCGTAGGGGCGGAACAGAAGTTTCCAGGGCGCCCGATCTGGCCGAACCCATAGCGGCTCGTGCCGTGGTCGCCGCTAATGAACGCCCCTCGTTCCGAAGACTAGTTGGCACACGGGGCTGGAGGTTGAACTAGATGCGCTGTCTGAGGCGCAGACTGAGGGAAGGCCGTGTATGCGGTTTCACTGTCCTCGGGTCGCCCTCCTTGCAAAGGGGTTGTTGATTGGGCACAAGAGGAACGAGGCCCATCATGGCCCAGCAACCGCGTCCATTGGCACCTGAGCTCGTCGTCGATCACCTTCAGGACCTGGTCCTGAAGACCGAGGACGTTAAGCAGATGCTGGACGAACTGCTGACTTTACGGCTCTGACACTCTCTGACCCCGCCGTTGCCTTCTGCAGCATCACGTTGATTCGACGCAAGAAGCCAGTGACGGTAGCCAGCAGCGAAAAGGGTGCCGTCCGGCTCGATGAGACCCAATACCGCGCCGGCGACGGGCCGTGCCTGGCCTCCATCCGTGAACAGATTGTCATCCATCTCCCGGACATCAGCCGTGAACACCGCTGGCCCGACTACGCCGCGTCCGCGCTGGCTGAGGGAGTCGGTTCCAGTCTGTCCGTACCGTTGATCCTGGAGGGGGAAGCGGAAGCGGGCCTGAACATGTACTCCACCCGATCCCATGGATTCAGCGGTGAAGACATCGAAAGGGTCGAGTCCTACTCGTATCACGCGTCCAAGGCTCTCCGGCTCGCGGTGCGCATCAGCCAACTGGCCGAGGCAAAAAACCACCTGACCGCCGCACTTGAGTCGCGCACCGTCATCGATCTGGCAGCCGGCGCGATCATGGCGCAAAACAGGTGCAGTCAGGAATCTGCGATGAAGATCCTGAAAATCGCCTCCAATACCCGGAACGCCAAACTCCGGGACGTCGCAGCCTCAGTGGTCGCGTCACTGTCCCGGGACGCCAGGGTGCAGACGCACTTCGACGCTTAGTCTCCACGGGCAGGCGCCGTACATGCCTGCTGCTGTGCCCTTTTCGCGGCTATGCAAGGTAGCGACGACGAAAGCCAGTTAACGTCACCTTCGGTTCAGTGCTTCGCTGCAGCAGGATCCCAGCCTGGGGCAACACACTTCCAGTGCCGACGACTGGCGCAAGTGGAAGCTGCTCTGATGAACCCGGCTGGCCCCGCCGAGCGGCGTTAAGCGGAAGCTGCCACGTACCCCCGAACGCCCAACATTCACCTTGAAATCTTGGATCTTTGGCCCCGCAGGTAGTTCCTACTTGTCAGCGATGTAAGCAGGCCGGCGAAAAGGTCAACGACGCCTTCAAAGACTGTGTCAGCGCTGACTGACTGGTTTTTCGGAAGGGCGCGCTCAGCGAACGGGGCGCGCCCTTTTTTGTGCCGCCAGAATTGCGGCCAAACCGCAATTATTTTGCTCTTGTTCCGGCCGTCTTGACGAGCGGAAACTTGACTCACGGGGCTATGAAGTCAGCCAACCGGTAGTCACCGAAAGCCGGAACATTGTGTCCACAAATGCCGACCATGGCCCCGTCCATGACCTTCCCATGACGACCATGCCAGTACAGGTTCCCAGAACGTCCCACCCATCACCCCACGTGATAACCGTTATGCCGCTGCGAATGGCCTACGGAAGCGGGGATTCGGAAGCCCTCCGCTGGCGCCGCGCCGATTCCCGCCGGGGATCCCCGTCATGAGCACTCTCCAGGCCGTAGTCCTGATCTTCGTTGCAGCGTTCGTATGGATCGGCCTGACCATCGTCGTTCTCCTGGAACTGCGGCGCCGCAGGAGGGGGTCCTCAAGGGTGGCCTCGGCACCACCACCTCCTGATCCCGTCAACTATCACCCCCACCTGCCCGGGCACCGAACCCTAACCGTAACCGGTCAGACTCCAACACGGAGGCGGCGCAGGCTGCGAGTCAGAAGAGTCCGCGGCTGACATCAACTCCCTGACGGTCCTAAAGAGCCCGACAAAAAGCAAGGGCAGCAAATAGTCAACAGCATCATCCCATGAGGGTGACCAGATCTTGGGAGTAAGTCATGGACGCCGGGACGATCCTCGGGTTCACCGCCGGTACTTTGCCGCTATCGCCGGAATTTTCCTCCTTTACGTCCCGGACATCATTTTGATTGTCGCCCTCCTGATCGCAGGCGGTGTCCTGCAATTGCTGCTGCTGCCATTCGCCCTCCTGGTCAAAAGACTTCGCCGACGGTCACAGCCGGACACCGACGCGTCCTGGCTCCTGGACCGCAGCAGACGGTAGCCGGGCAAGTCCTCCCGGGCCCTCACCGGTCCATTGTTTGTGCAAATTCCTGCTCTGATGATGCGGAGTTTCAGCCGGGCCTTCCGGCAGTACGGTCCTGGACTTTCGGCATGCACCCCTTACTGGCGACCGGCCTGGTGTTCCTCCCCGCGATTGCCTGGATGGTGACCGTCCTGGTCGTGTTAATCATTTTGCGGGCAGGGAACACCACGACGGCTACGGCCATAGCGCCGTTATCGGTCATAACGGCCGGGTTCAAGAACGGCACCGAAACGGTTAAAAAGGCCGACAGATAACCCCCGGATTTACTGGCGCGTGACCCTGATGCGGTGTTCTTTACGGTTGCGCGCCGAAGCGGCTACAACCCTCGTTTCAGGCACTTGACACTCCTACGCTTGAGCTATCCACCCCACCACACCAGTCCCCTTGGATGGCACCCCAATGAAAAAACTCCTCCTCTGGCTCACGGCGATACTCGCGGCCGTCGGGCTGGGAATCCTGGCACCGGGGCCCGCCTCGGCAGCCACATCATATTGCGGTCTCGAATGGGGATCGTCGGCTAAAACCGCGCCCGAGATGAGCACCGCGTCCGTCACCAACGTCCGGACAGGGCAGCAATCCTGCTTCGACCGGATGGTGGTTGACCTCAACGGCCCCGTCAAGGGCTACACGGTCCAGTACGTCCCGGAGATCGTCCAGGACGGCACAGGCTTCACCATCCCGGTATACGGCAACGCGCGCCTGCAGGTCACCGTTAACGCACCCTCCTATGACCAGGACGGCAACCTCACCTACAACCCCGCCGCCAAGGCCGAGCTGTCCAACGTGGCCGGCTACCAGACCTTCCGGCAAGTGGTTTACGCCGGAAGCTTCGAGGGTTACACCAGTATCGGGCTGGGCGTCCGCGCCCGGCTGCCCTTCCGGGTCTTCACTCTCGAGGGGCCAGGGTCCGGTTCCCGGCTGATCGTGGACGTTGCCCACTTCTGGTGACGGAATCGAAAAGGTGCCGCACGCCCCTGATCCGGCGTGCGGCACCTTTGTTGTCTGGCCCGGCTGTCCAGGGGCTACATCTAAAGCCGGAAGAAGGACTTCGGGTCGTCGGCACCCAGCAGGTCGTGGTGGAATACGATGGCGTCTAAAGTCCGGGTGTCCGCGAACAGGACAGCCACCGTCGGGGAATGGACCACGGTATAGCGGGTCGGGTCTTCCACCCAGGAATGGATCCCGGTGTACTCCTGAACCTCCAGCCCGTCACCGGGCAGGCCCCGCTCTTCAAGTAGGTCGTAGACAAGATTCCAGGCGAGATCCATCAATTCATGGATGGCCGCCTCCACCTTGAAGCCGGCACGCCGTGGATCTAGGGTCTTTCGTTGTCGTCAAAGTGCTTACGACTGCCTCCCCCGCACTGCATGTCGAACTGCCCGAACCCTACGGCCACCCGCGGCGGTGCGCCAAGGCCAGTACGGTGCCGGACGAGACCATTCAACGAGCGGAAGCTTGAACGCCGTTTAAAGCAGGGCTAACTTGTGCCAATGAAGCCTATGGCCGCACCCGAAGACATTGGTGTGATCTGCAGTGGCCTGCCCGAGGTGGAGCTTGGTTTCTCCTGGGGGGACCGGCCGACGTACAAAGTACCGCGCGGACCTAAGGGGCGGGGTTTCGTGCTCTACCGTGCACCCCGCAAAACAGACCTGGATCCGAAGACTGGGGAACCTTACCGAGACCTGCTCGTCATAATGGTTCCGGATGACGCAGCCAAGTCAGCGCTGGTGGAGGACCCGTCACTGCCGTTCTTCACCGTTCCACATTTCGACGGGTACAACGCCGTCCTGGTCCAGGAGTCCCGCTTGGGCGAGATCAGCCGGGATGAGTTGGAGGAAATCCTGGTCGAGGCGTGGGCAGCCCGGGCACCGAAGAAGCTGGTTGATGAGTTTTTCGCCGGACGCTGACCAGGCACCTATTCGCTGGCGCTCGGCGGATTCCTTATCGACGCGCGGATCGCAGGAGGAATAGGCGCGTCATGTCCGGATTCGCGGCCCGAGACCGGCAGAACGCGAAGGATGGCGGGGCAGAACTTCTTCACCCCACCGGGCGGTTACCTGCGGGCACATCGCATGCGCGATAGCGTTTCTGGTCTACGGCCCACGAGAGGGCGGAACGCTTGCAATTGAAGGTTTACATCTCCACTGCCACCGACGGGTTTTTCACCGTCAAAGCAGTGCAGATGCCGGAACTGACTGCCGAAGCACGGACGTTGGAAGATATCCCGGACGCGCTCCGCTCCGCAGCCGCCGCCATAGTCAGCCAGCCGCCCGAAGACTTCCACGTCGTCATGGACCTCTGAGGTCTGCGCCGCGCTAACGCACGCATTAGAACTCTGCTTTCGCTGTAAAAGTGAGGTGAGGTACACCCCAACGTGACGACCCTTGGGCAGCAGCCCTTGACTTTCTTCTGGTACGAGCCTAGAACTCAACCTGACAAGATGAGTTTCGGAGGCGCGGATGGCTGGACAGCGGATCGGGTACGTGCGGGTGAGTACGTTAGATCAAAACGAGAAACGCCAGCTCGAAGGCCAAGTTCTTGACAGGGTTTTCACCGATAAGGCATCCGGTAGGGATACCGCGAGGCCGGAGCTCACCGAACTGCTGCGGTTCGCCCGCGACGGGGACACCGTCGTGGTGCACAGCATGGACCGGCTGGCCCGCAATTTGGACGACCTGCGTGCTCTCGTCCAACGTCTCACCCGCAAGGGTGTCCGCGTGGAGTTCGTCAAAGAGAGCCTGGTCTTCACCGGCGAGGACTCCCCCATGGCCAACCTCATGCTCTCCGTCATGGGTGCCTTCGCCGAATTCGAACGCTCCCTCATCAGAGAACGCCAAAAGGAAGGCATCGCCCTGGCCAAACAGCGCGGCGCCTACAAAGGACGAAAAAAGACCCTCACGCCGGACAGGGCAGACGAACTGGTCCAGCGCGCCGGCAGCGGCGTTCCGAAAGCCCTCCTTGCCCGTGACTACGGGATCAGCCGCGAGACCGTGTACCAGTACCTGCGCAACGCCAAGCTGGACTGAGCATCTCCCTCCCCTCGTACCGGCGCCACTATGCGGAACCGAAGCGGCGACTCCTTGACGGAAGATCAAGTATCGGCGATCAAGAATGGCCGGGGGAGTGGACGCAAGAAGGTTGTCTTCTGCCGTCATTGGGGCGTTTTCCGCCGGACTCGGTTGGCTCAAAACTGCTCAGGCAAGGACTGGTTCACGATGGTGAGTCCAGGAGGGCAGGGTCAAAAGGCGGTCCGAGCCGGTGATTTCGGCAGCCGTGCTGAGTGTTCGGCGTAGTAGGTCCGGCCGGGTCAAAGCCAGGGCGTCCATCACCTCCTCGTGGCCGCCCGCCCGCACCGCGTATGAGCAGCTGATTCAGGGAGCAATCCTCTGGCCTCTCCGCCGGTTCCTCACATTCCTGCCCCGGAAGCCTGTCAGGTTGGACGACTTTTTGCCTGCCCTACTTATTAAGAGCGGAGGGGACCACGCTGTCCCCTCCGCGTCCCTTCCCGCACCATGAGACGCCAAATTTGGGAAAACACTTGGCTCATGGTGCGGTGTCTTCTACTGAGACCAGTGGAAAGACGCTTCAACGTTGACCGAAAGACGTTTCCGTCAACTGGACCCACTCGAGTGTGAGCCTCACCATAGAATGAGTCAAGGCATCTGCAGAAACAAGCGAACCTTTTGCGCTAACGGGAAAGCCTTGGGATACGGCTTCATAGGTCAACAGGGAGGGACGCCGAGCCCTGCCGGGTCTGGTGTCGCTTCCCTCCTGTCCGCAGCGAAGGTCATCCAGGGCGTCTTCCAAAAGGGTGATTTTGCAGGTGCGGGCCGCCATGATGAAGGGTCCTGCTGCTGCCTCCAGCGTACAACGGGTCCGTCCAGCTATCGCCTGGCACGCGTTCGGGATCACCGAACGTGATACCAGGCTCAGGCTGAAAGAAGGCTGATTATCTGCTTTTGAAAACTCCGCCCGAAGAGGGGGTTTTCGTGCCCAAAGCTTTGTCTGTTGGCGTGCTTCAGATGATGCGTCCTTATAAGTGCGGTGGTGGGACTGGTCGGATCGCGTGGAGGGTTAGAGGCCTGTGAGGTGGATATCGTCCACGGTTTCGCTCTGCAGGAACTTGGTGATCCGGTCCCTGAATAGTTTCACATGCCTGGCTGCGATTTCTTCTGCCCAGTCCGCTTCTCTTTCCCTTAGCGCCTGGATGCTTTCAGCATGGTCCTGGCATGCCGTTGCGTAGTGCTGGGCGATGTGGGGATCGGTCATTCCGTCCCCGCCGAAGCTCAGTAAAGCGAGCCGTTGCCCCTGCCTGTGGATGCGGCCGGCGAGAGAGTAGAGGTATTCGTTCCGTGCGAATTTTGCTTCCATGACGTGCAATTCTGTGTTGGCCCATGAGATTCCGGAAGGATTCCGGGCAGCGACTGCTTCATCGACAGCGTGGGAGGCCGCTTCGAGCTGATCAAGCTCTGCGTCGGTTGCCCTGGCGGCAAGGAGGCGGGACACCGCGCGGGCAATGACCATCTGCGCTTCGAAGAGGGAACGCACTGTCATGAGTTCAAGGCCCTTGACCTGAAACCCGCCGTTTACTCCGACGGTTACCAGACCGTCCGAGCTCAATTGAAACAGGGCTTCCCGGACCGGTGTTCGGCTCAGCCCCAGCTCGGAGGCGAGTTGGAGGTCGTCGATGCGCTGCGCCGGGCGCAGCTCCAGGTCAAGGATGCGCCGGTTGATTTCAGTAAGTGCCTGATCCATGGCGGATCGGTCTCTTTTGGGCATGCTCCATCCTTGCATTGACTGGCGGGCGGTTAGCAGCAAATTACCAAAGACCTCTTGATGTGAGCTACACCTCACTGTATCTTTGTATTTCATCCATATACAAACGCCTTGAGGGGTGACATGAGTACTTCAGTGGAATCGTCGGCCAAAGCCGTGGATTCGAAGATGAGAAAACGTGCCGTAGTGGCAGCCGGTATGGGGTGGGGGCTGGATGGTTTCACTTGGACCATGTATGGCTTCGCGCTTACTGCTGCTTTGCCCGTACTGCACCTGACTACTGCCGCTGCCGGCTGGGTTACGGCTGTGAGCATTGTTGCTTCAGCTGTCGGCGGCGTGATCTTCGGCGCGTTGGCGGACCGGTTCGGACGGGTCAGGGTGCTGACCTGGGTGATCCTCGGCTACAGCCTCTTCACCGCGCTCACAGCGACATCCCAGGACGGGGCCCAATTCCTGATCTGGCGTGTCCTGGAAGGACTGACTTTCGGAGGTGAATGGGCTGTCGGCGCCGCACTCGTGGCCGAATACGCCCGACCCGAAAATCGCGGCAGGGCCCTGGCCTTCGTGCAGAGTTGCTACGCCATAGGCTGGGCTGTTTCAACTACCGCCTACCTCGTGCTGTTCTCGCTGGCTCCGCCGGAGGTCGCTTGGCGGTACCTCTTCCTCGTCGGCATTCTGCCGGCCCTGGTCGCCTTATACATCCGCAAGACGACCCGGGATGTGGTCCAGATTCCGGCGGTGAAGGTTGATAACAAAGGGAAAGTCCGGGCCTTGTTCGCCGCCGGGCAGGTCAAGAAGACCGTGTTCGCGACGCTTCTGGGTGTCGGCGTCCAGGGCATCTATTATTCGGTGTTCGTCTTCCTGCCGCTCTTCCTTAAAGATGAACGCGGGCTGACCGTCGTTGGAACTGCCGGATACACGTGGACCGCGATTGTCGGCTCATTCGTAGGTTATATCGCCTCCGGTTTTCTTCATGACGCGCTGGGACGCCGTCTTACCTTCCTGCTGTTCTTCCTTGGCTCCGTTGCCAGTATCTGTCTTTTCGTGCTCACTCCTCTGGCTGGACCCGAAGTAGGGCTCGTGATCATTTTCATCCTCGGCTTCTTCGCCTCAGGCCAGGCCGGCGGAACAGGCTCTTACCTCGCGGAACTGTTTCCCACGAACATCCGGGCCACCGGCCAGGCTTTCGCCTACAACGTCGGCCGCGGCCTCGCAGCCTTCGGACCCCTTACTGTCGGCGGGATGGCAGCCTCCATTGGGCTGGGAAATTCCATTTTGCTTGTCGGCACCGTAGGCGCCGGCCTCGGCTGCATTGCCTTGGCCATGCTGCCTGAAACGCGCAGGAAAAACATCCTCGAGGATGTCACGGCCTCCCCCGTAAACCATCCCGCTAAGGAGCAACGATGACAGTGACCGCAACCGACGAGCAGAGTTATCAGGTAGCTATCGATACCGGGGGAACGTTCACCGACGTGGCCGTCCGCCGCCCTGACGGATCCGTCTTCGTCTGGAAGGTTTCCTCTACTCCGCAGGCGCCGGATGACGCAGTCATCGAAGGCCTGCAGGGTGCTATGCGGGAGATTGGCATTACTGCCGAGCAGATCACCCGGTTCGTTCACGGAACGACGGTGGCGACCAACACGGTCATTACCCGCACCGGGGCACGTGTCGGGCTGGTCACGACAGGCGGTTTCCGTGACCTTCTGGCGATCGGGCATCAGACCCGCCCGGCACTCTATGACCAGACCAGCCGGCGGGCAACACCCCTGATCCCCGATGACCTCATTTGGGAAATAGACGAACGGCTCGACTTTGAGGGCAATGAACTGCGGCCCCTCGACACGAACCAGCTTGAAGCCCTCGTGAAGGACATCAAGGCCGCGGACTTGGACGTCCTTGTTGTCTCTTTGCTCAACGCCTACGCCGACCCCCGCCACGAACTCGAGGCCGTCGCCTTCCTCACCAGGGGAAAGGTTGCAGGGTCAGTTTTCGGTGCCACGCAGATTTCTCCTGAAATCCGGGAATTCGAACGAACGTCCACCGCAGCCCTCAACGGGTACGTCCAGCCGAAGATCGCCGGCTATATCGAGCGGCTGGAGTCCCGGGTTAAGGCCGCTGGGGTGCCCCCGCGGATGTGGATCATGCAGTCCAACGGCGGCCTCCTCAGCCCCGAGACGGCCCGGAAGGAAAGCGCACGTACCGTGCTCTCCGGACTTGCCGGCGGGGTTGTCGGTGCAGCAGGCTGGGCCCGCCTTCTGGGACTTCCCAACGTGGTCAGCTTCGATATCGGCGGCACCAGCACGGACATCGCCCTGATCCGCAACGGACGTCCGGATGAAATCGTGGCCGGTGAAATCGAATCCCTGCCCCTGCGGATGCCAGCGGTGGACGTCCACACGATCGGAGCCGGTGGAGGCTCCATCGCCTGGCAAGACTCAGGCGGCGGCCTCCGGGTTGGACCGCAAAGTGCCGGAGCGGACCCCGGCCCGGTTTGCTACCAGCGAGGCGGTACCAATCTGACGGTCACGGACGCCCACGTCGTCCTGGGACGGCTGGGCACCACCCTGCTGGGCGGCAGACTTCAACTGGACGCAGAGGCAGCCCGACAGCGCATGGCCGCTCTCGCAGCCGAACTGGAACTGAGCACAGAAGATGCTGCAGCGGGCATCATCAAGGTCATCAACGCGAACATGGCACGCGGTGTCCGCAGAGTCAGCGTAGAACGCGGAGTGGACCTTCGTAACTGTGACCTGATGGCCTTCGGCGGCGCCGGTCCCCTTCACGGAGCCGATCTAATCCAAGAGATCGGCATCAAATCAGCTGTCATCCCGCCGATGCCCGGAATCGCTTCAGCCGTGGGCATGCTTGACGCACCCGTCAGGCATGATTTCTCCGCCACCGTCCACGCATCTTCCGAACTGGACATCCCACTGCTCGAAGAAGCGTTCAGGACGCTCGAAAGCAAAGCCGGAGCCAATGTGGGCGAGGACGTGGACTTGATCTGCACTCGACTCGTTGATGCCCGGTACGTGGGACAAAGCTACGAGCTGACGATTCCTTACGCGGAGAATTTTGAAGTGATCCGGGAACTCCTGGACCAGGCGCATGCGGAGCGTTATGGCTTCGATGACCCCGGCGCCCTGATGGAAGTCGTTGCAGCACGGGTTGTCGCCACAGTTGAATACGCGGGCGCCGTCGCCCCGACCCGGCGAGGATTCGCCGGAACTCCTTCGCCTCGGACCACCCGCCCGTTGTACGCGGACGGGATGTGGCATGAGGCCCCTGTCTATGACCGCGACGCTTTATCGGACACCGTGGTTCTGGACGGCCCGTTGATTATCGAGCAATTCGATTCAACCATCGTTGTCAACCCCGGCCAGACGTCCCGCACCGACGAACACGGTTTCCTGCATATCTCAGCTAAGGACCATTCATGACCCTGCAACAGATGACCGAAGCACCGATCCACCTCAACGCGGTAGACCTTGAAATCGCCAGAAACCGGCTCGAGTCAATCGCTGAAGAAGTGGGTATGGCGTTGATCCGAACCTCGTACTCGCCAAATATTAAGGACCGCAGGGACTGTTCGGCGGGCTTGTACCAGCCCACGGGTGAGCTGATCTCCCAAGCCGAACACATCCCCCTCCACCTCGGACTCATGCCAACCCTCATCCAGCGGGCACTGCATGAGTACGGTGCCGATCGGCTCAAACCCGGCGATATCCTCATCACCAACAATCCGTACCTCGGCGGATCCCATCTGCCGGATACCTGCGTCATCACACCGGTCTTTTCCAAAGGTGAAGTGGTGGCCATCGTGGCCAACATGGCCCACCACGTTGACGTCGGCGGCATCACCCCTGGTTCGATGGCCACACACGCCACAGAGATCTTCCAGGAGGGAATCCGCATCCCGCCGGTAAGGCTCTTCGCCGAGGGCGAGGAATGCCAAGACGTCCTCTCCCTCATCCTCACCAACGTAAGGACCGCAGACAAAACCCGCGGGGACCTGCTGGCCCAGGTTGCCGCCAACCGTCTGGGTGAGCGCCGCGTACTGGAAGTCATCGAGGAATGGGGCCTTGAAAAATTCGAAGTCTCAACGGCGGCCCTGGTGGACTACGCGGAACGGCGCACCCGCTCGGCACTGAGTCAACTGCCGGACGGAACAGGACGATTTGTGGACTACATCGAGCACAACGGCGTCACGAAACAGCAACTTCCCATCGTGGCCACGGTCACCAAACAGGGAAGCGAAATCACCGTTGACCTGAGCGAATCAGCAGACCAGACCAAGGGCGCCGTCAACTGCTCCTTCGCCGTTGCTGAAGCCTGTGTGGCGTACGTCGTGAAAATGCTCGCCGACCCGTCCCTGCCATCCAACGCCGGGCTCATGAAACCGATCACTGTGCACACCCGGCCCGGATCCCTGGTTTCGGCAGTCTTCCCCGCACCAGTTGCCAACGGCAACACACAAACCGCCCAACGCATCGTCGACGTCCTGCTCGGGGCGTTCCAGGCCTTTGCACCCGGCCTTGTCCCTGCAGCTTCCAGCGGCAGCATGAGCATCGTGACGATCGGCGGCGTGGACGAACGGACCGGCCGATACTTCTCCTACATCGAGACCTACGGCGGAGGGCAGGGCGCCCTGCCAAACCAATCGGGAGCTGACGCTACACACACCCACATGACCAATACGCGCAATACCCCCTGCGAGGTCATCGAGAGGGAGTACCCCCTCCGGGTTGAGCGCTACGCAATCGCCCGGAACACCGGCGGAAACGGCAAGCACCGAGGCGGTGACGGGCTCATCCGGGAGCTAACCCTCACCAGCGGGGAAGCCACCGCCGTTGCCGCAACCGCACGTGTTGAAGAGGGCCCCTGGGGCCTCGAAGGCGGAGCCAATGGAACCCCGGCCCACGTACGCCTCACCAGCGGCAGAATAGTCACCGAACTGGAAGCGATGTCACGCCTGGACCTCACCGCGGGTGACTCCATCCGCATCCAGACCGCAGGCGGTGGCGGATACGGGACACCGAAGGCCTAACCCCTCGCAACCGTGAAGAAGAAAGTCTGACCGCTGCCCGCCCCTGGCCTAAGGAGCCACCCATGGAATCAACCGAATACGCCATCATCGGTGCAGGACTGGCCGGAGCAGCTACTGCCTGGCATCTCGCCGCCCGCGGCCACGACGTTGCCCTGCTCGAACGCGCAACCCCGGCAAACGACGCCGGCAGCTCCCATGGCTCCGCTCGTATCTTCCGGTACGCCTACCCGGAGGAGTTCTACACCGGCCTCGTCCAGGAGGCGAAGGCCGGGTGGGACGAACTGGCGCGCCTGAGCGGCAAGCAACTGATCTCCCCCACCGGCGCCGTCGACTACGGCGCCATCCGCCAGCCCGACCGCCTGGCCGCTGTGCTGGCAGCGCGGGGCATCGACCACGAACTCCTCACCGCGGAAGAGGCCAACCGCCGCTGGCCCCAGATTGCTTTTGACACCCCTGTACTCTGGCACCCGGACGCCGGCGTGATCGACGCCCACGAATCCGTGGCGTCCATGGTTAACCAGGCCGTGACGCACGGAGCGGAACTGCACAACAACTGGGCAGTTGCCTCGATCTCCGGATCAACCGGCCACTACCTGCTGACGTCCGAGGACGGTATGACTCTGCGGGCGGCGAACGTGATCATCGCAGCAGGCGGGTGGCTCCCCCAGCTCCTGGAATCACTCCCGCTGCCCTCATCCTTCCTGGCAGGCATGCCCCCGATCGAGGTGCGGCAGGAACAGGCCTACCACTTTCCCTACGTCAACGGGACCGAGGGCGGCCCGCCGTGGCCTACGTTCATTCATAAGCGCGAAGGCTGGCAGGCCTATGGCCTGCCGGGGGGACGCGATGCCAGCTTCCGCGGCCAGAAAGTCGCCGAGTACAACGGCGGCAAAATCCTTCCCTCCGCCGCCAACCAGGACGGCCAAATCAACCCGGAGAACCGCCGCCGGGTCATCGAATACGTCGAACAATACCTGCCCGGACTGATCCCGGAACCGTACGCCGAAACGACCTGCCTGTTTACCAACACCCCCACAGAGGACTTCATCATGGACCGGGCCGAGGGCATCACCATACTCTCCCCCTGCTCCGGACACGGTGCGAAGTTTGCCCCGCTGATCGGTCAGATCGCGGCGGACCTGGCCACAGGCACCGGATCCGTACCCGACCAGTTCCGGCTTGCCGCCCAAACCAGGCACGCAGCGGCGGTGACCTACTGATGGCAGCAGATACGGCTCCCCCGGCCCACGCCCCCGTCGCTACCGTGACCGGGCTGTTGTCCGGGATCGCGGGCACAGGCACCGACAAGATCCGCGGCGGCTACACCCGCCCGGTGTACTCCACAGCAGAATTGGACCTGCGCAGCTGGTTCATCGAACAGGCAGAAAAGCGCGGCCTGGCAGTGGACACTGACCGCAATGGTGCCATCTGGGCCTGGTGGGACGTGCCCGGAGGTGACCGGAGCAACAGCCTGGTCACCGGCAGCCACCTTGATTCAGTACCCGGGGGCGGCCCCTTCGACGGGCCGCTCGGCGTGGCCTCCGCCTTGGTGGCGGTGGACATCCTGAAGACCCGGATGACGACCCCGACCCGCCCGCTGGCCGTTGTGGTTTTCCCCGAAGAGGAAGGATCGCGGTTCGGTGTCGCATGCCTGGGCTCGCGGCTGATGACAGGAGCCATCGATCCGGACAAGGCCCGCAACCTCCAGGACCCAGACGGCTCAACATTCGCCGACGTCGCCCGCGCCAACGGGCTGGACCCCCGCTTCCTCGGCCGGGACCACAAACTCCTGGGCCAGATCGGTGCCTTTGTCGAACTGCACGTCGAACAAGGCCGTGGACTGATCGATCTGGACCAGCCCATCGCGATTGCTTCCTCCATCCTCGGGCACGGACGCTGGCGTCTGAGCATCGACGGGCAGGGCAACCATGCCGGAACCACTCTGATGGCAGACCGGCGCGACCCCATGGTGTCCGCAGCCAGGACGGTGGTAGCCATCCGCGACATCGCCCGGAAACAGGACCATGCGAGGGCGACGGTCGGACGGCTCCAGCCCGTCCCCGGCGGAACAAATGTCATCGCCTCACGCGTTGACTTCTGGCTGGACGTCCGCCACCCGGACGACGCCGTGACAGCCGCACTGGTCCAGGGCATTCATGGTCAGGCGCGGATCATTGCCGCCGAGGAAGGCTGCAGCGTCGAGCTCCGGGAAGAATCCCTGAGCCCCACCGTGCACTTCGATCCCGGACTGCAAAAGGAGCTCCAACTGGCCCTGCCACGCGCCCCCGTCCTGGACACCGGTGCCGGACACGACGCCGGCGTCCTTGCGCCCTACCTTCCGACCGCGATGGTCTTCGTCCGAAACCCCAGCGGGGTTTCCCACTCCCCTGAAGAACACGTAATGGACGAGGACGCCGAGACGGGCGCACGAACCCTGGCCGACGCCCTCCACAGGCTCATGGCCTAGCAAACACGACAGCGAAGCGATCAAAGGCCCCCTTCGGGGTACACGCCTAATCTGGAAGAACGACGGTCACCCCTGCCCTTCGCCGCCTAGCTTGACAGAAGGCCGGTTATCGGCAGTTTAAAACAGGCGGGGGAGTGCCGGCGTGAGGGGCTGTTTATCGCCGTCGTTTGGTGGCGTTTCTGCCCGGATTCCGGGGGATCGGAACTGCTTGGCCAGTGCCCGGTTTACCGCGGGGATGTCCAGGAAGGCAGGGTCAAAAGGCGCATCGGAGCCGGTTATGTCGGCCACCCATTCGGCGTGGTCAGAATGCGCCGGGTCGGCCAACGCATCCATGATCTCCTCGTACCCGGGAAAACCTCCTGAGTCTTCCAGCGGGCCACGCCGCGCGCCATCAATCAAGCGGGCCGGCGGACTGTCTTCGTCTGCGGGCCGGCGGGAAACCAGCCCGAGACGGTGAAGCCAGCTGTCACCAAAGTCGTATTCGTAGAACGCTCCGCCCGACCCCAGTGCGAGCAGCTGATCCAGGGAGCAATCCTCCTCAGGCCTGTCGCCCGGTTCTTCACACTGCTGCCCTGGAAGCCACTGCGGGACTTCCGGAAATTCACCGGCGACGGGCCTTAGCGGCGTGAACGGGTCGCTTGTTACAAACCTGTGCAGGTGCGCGTCCTCCCAGCCAAAGGCTGCCTGCAGGACCTGGTGCACCTGGCTCAAAAGCCAGGGAGCCCCGGAGCTCGAATCGCCGCCAAATCTCAGGCTCGCTGTCGACCAGCTCCACGCGAACCTCCAGGACCGAGTCCTGTCCAACACTCGTCCCGGTCTCGAATTTGTCCATGGCATCCATTTTTACAGGCGTCACGGACTAATAGTACGAGGGTTGAGCTCTCCCCCGCCGCGGCCTATAGCTTGACGAAAGGTCCATTATCCAATCGAAAAATGGGCGGGGGGTGGCTGCAAAAACTGCTCCCTTGTATCCGCGGGCCTTTCCGGCACTCCTTTTTGTGATGCAGTGGGGGGCAAAAATTTTTGGCAATCGGGTACAAAGGGACATGGACCTTGGTAACCCGGTGTGCATGTCCTGGTCAGTTAGGAAACAGGTAAGCCGTGGTTGAACATGACGTGCGTGGTGCGGGAAAAGACCTCGAGGGCGACGGAGAGGCAATTTATGTCCGAGGCCCGAGCGCTGACCAATCTCACTGGCAACGCCGTGGCTACGGTGCTGATCGGTCACCGGGACCCGGGGAAATTGACAAAGACCAGGTGGCGCAGGTCCTGTCCGGTGCCTTCCCGTTCGACGAAGTCACGATGGACGAAGACCATGGCCATGAGGGTCCTCCGGAAGGCGTCCGGGGAACACGAGGAGCACGAACGGGGGAGGCTGTCGGAGCGGCGGCGCCGCGCAAGGAGGAAGATGCGTGCTGGGTGGACGCTTTGGAGGATGACTAGTCGCTGGAATCGTCTTCCTAGAGGCCGTTGGGTCCAGAACGGCCGGAGCAGCCGGCTCCGCGGGCAATGGGGGAGACTGCTCCATCGAGGTTCCGCTTTTTGAACAATCTGTTGCGCGCACCGGTACTGACACTCAGGCTCAAACATGTGAGTGCGCAGGAACAGGCTCGGACCCGACTCGGATGCCGAAGCCATCGCGGGAGGCACCGAAACCGACGACCGTTATTTTTCTGTTCGGGCTGCGGACCCTTTTGTCATCCAGGGCCCGGTCGAGCGACCCACCCCAGGAAGGGACCGTCCGCAGGTGCACCTGCCTCGATCGTTTCTCTAAGTCCCTTAAAGATCGCCTCCGCCTGGACCGTGACAGCGGGCCCCAACCCGTGAGTTACGGTCTCGTCGTCAACAAAGGCGGCAGCCTGCTCGAGGGGGGATAGCGCGAGGTAAAAGATGGCCTGCCGCCACGCGTAGGCAGCATTCTTCCTATGACGCAGGTTCTTCGCTCCCGCCGTCTTGGCCAGGTGATTCTTGGCGACGTTCCAAGCGCCCCGTGCTTGCGTTCCCCAGTCGAGTGTGACCCCGGCTTTAACCAACACGGCGAGGTTCTGCGTCGTGAGGATCTGCGCCTGCTCGATGATTTTTCCGCTGGCGACGACGTCATAACCCCAGCGGGCCGGGCCAATGCACGCTCGAGAGCGGACAAGGGCGTCGAATTCTGGCACCACAGTCCGCGGCGTTGTCCGTGGCCAAGAAGACGTCTCCTGTGTGGTCCCCATGGTCAGGATCCTGCCATAGTCAATTCCGTAGTAGCGGGCGTAGAGGGTGCTGCCGACCACGGTGGCAGTCTCCTGTGCTGCGCGTAGGAAGACCGGGCTGAATGAATCCATGAAGATGTCCGAGGCCAACTCGTATGTCAGAGGGACCTCCTCGGAAGCGAGTCCAAAGAGTCGGGTGAGTTCCCGTATGAGGGAGTTTGGAATCAGCGTTCCCGGGAAGTGGTGCAGGGCAAGTGTGGCGAGGTCCACTGCTTGCGCGTGAGCGAGAGCCTGGTTTTGCTCATGGACGCCCGTCTGCTCCAGCAGGTTGAACCAGGGAAGTGCCTGAACGGTCACTTGAGACTTGCGGTCCAGCAAGAGCACGCTGCGCCGATTGGCGAAGGCACGGTGGAGGCGTTTGGCGAGCAGTCCTCCCGATGGGTCTGAGTACCGGGAGGCGACCGTCTCGGCGGTGAGTTGTGGGGCTAGTTCGGCCAGCACCTCTGCCGACCGTACGATGCCATGGCCTAGGAGCACCGGGAGTGGGGCCTGAGTGGCTTGACGAGTGATCTTCCGCACTGAGGGCAGAGCCTCAGCAGGAGTGCCTCGGAGTAATGCCACGGGATCTCCAACGGCGCCCGTGCGGCCTGTCGCGTTCAGCCGGGCTGCGGCGTCATGGGCTAGGGCTGCGTGGGATGGTTTAGCAGCAGTGCGGGCCTGTGCGGCGCGAAGCTCGGCGAGACGTGGTGAGCCTGGTTCGCCGCGCTTCGCCACCATGTTCGCTGCAGCCACGCGCACCCGCCCCATCGGGCGGGAATCCAATTCTCCGCCCACGCAGGCATAGAGGCCGGTTAACAGGATCTGTAGATTCCCTTTCGGGTCTGTATGCCGCTTTGTCAGCGTGTTCTCAGCGGCAAGACGCTGGTACTCGGCCAGCAATTCTTTCGCTCCGTCGATCCAGTCAGGCGTTAAAGCCGCCCCCAGTATTCCACTGGAGGACCGAGTGGCCCACCAATGGCTGAGGACCTTGTCCGTGAAAGGGGTCCAGACTGACAGAGCCTCACGTTCTGCCTCGACATGTCGTTGCGGCCGCTTCCCGTTCAACCGAGCCGAGACAACAGGCAGGGTTGCTACATGCACACCCGGCGCGTCTGGCTCGGTCAATTCATACGGCCAGAACCGCACCTGTCCGGCCCAAGGCTCCAATGCGCTCACCATCTCGGAAGCATCATGCGCTCGACCGTGTTGGAGCAGCCACGCAAAGCTAAGAAGTGCCCCATGTTCGGGCAGATCCAAACGATACAACCCCGACTTCAACCAGGCGTCCAGTTTTCGGATCCCCTCGTCGGACAGGAACCAAGCGAACAGGTGGGCGCGGTCATGCTCAACCCCCAGGTTGTCGGCCATCGTTATCTCATCCGGTTCCAACGGCCCTGCGGCCGCCGCGGCCCCCGTGGCGAACCCTCCCCGGACGATCTCAGGTGTCAGCCATGCCGGGAAGCCATTCACTGGCGCGGGTGACCCGACCCTGAGCTTCCCGGTCGCCATGCCATCGAGGACGCGCATCCACGACTTGGCGCGTCGTTCGGCCCGAGCTTGGCCATCGGGGTCGGAAGTCAGCCCAGCGGTGGATAGTGCTTTGCGGAACTGCCTCCATGCGTAGCCGAACACCATCAATCCTCTCCGCCGCACGAATGTGGCCGCTTCGCCGACGCGGCAGGTGCTGCCCCTGCTCCCTCCGGGTTAGAAGCCCAGTGCTCTCGCTGTTGAGCTACACGTCGATTGGCCCAAAAATCAAGCCAGGTCTGCATCCCCAGGCATTGGCTTTCTCGCCTGCTAACTCAACAAGCTAGACAACTTCCATCTGGTTGGAGGCTTGTAGTGAACAAAAAGTTCCCATGTTTCATGAATTCTACTCCGCCGGGCTCCGTCGGCCACAGCTCCGAAAGCTTCGTTAGCAGCCAAAGACAACGGGGAAGAAGGGAAGCTGGCCGGCCACCGCTTTCCGGGATTAGTGCGCCGTTTCGGCCCCGGCAGCGTCTCGCCGACGTCGAGCGGCTGGCGCGATACTCATGCGTGAGGTGGGTGTTCGGATGTTCGTGATCGACGGCAACGAGCTCCAAAACGCTTGTCAAAGGGACCCATTGAGACGCAAATCTCGGAGGGCCAACAATCCCTTTGATCGAGATTTCACTCTCATCAGTGGTAGCGAGCACAAACCCGTCATCCTCCTCGCGCAAGGAAGGGATGCCACCCCGATTGAAGGCACCGGCGAAATCCTGGTCGAGTTCCTCATCGACCCACCCGCAGCTACCAACCGAAAAACACCCCGGTCCGAAGACCGGGGCTGGGGGAGTGCCTGTAAAAGGGCTGTCTGGCGTAGCGGTCGACAGTTTCGGTGCTTCGGGCATAACTGTCGCCGGCTTCGGATGAGCGCGGATGCCGGCAGGAGCCGCATGCAGTGTTACCTTTCTAGACGCCTCTACTGGACTTGCCAACAGCACCGTGATTTCAAGATTGCATCCACCAGAAAGAGCGGCAGCATTGGACGCCAGCTCCTACGCCAGATGACCGACTATTCCCGGTTGTCGATCTCGTCCTTGAATGCTTCCAAGCTGCTTCGCGAAGTCGGCCCTGGCGAGCCTCGCGACCGCTTCGACTCCGCCAGTCGTGAGCAGGCCCAGGCTGGCAGGTCAGCGCAACCACCGTGCAGTGGCGGGTACAGTCCAGCTCTGTTGGTTCCTCAAGGGGATCCGGCAACAGGGGTTGTGATCATGGAGTCCTTGGTCAACCCGTCCCATCCTGATCACGTCCAATGCCCTCCCTCAGAGAGGCGAGGTTGCTGCGGACGACCAGGGTGTCGGGGTGGTCCGGGCCGAGCACCCGCAGCTGGTCGTCCAGTAGTTCACGGAGCTGGCTGATCGCCCCTGCAGGGTCCCCTACCTCTCCGGTCCAAAAGGCGAGGTTGTTGCGTGTGCGCAGGGTCTCGGGGTGGTCCGGGCCCAGCACCCGCAGCTGGTCGTCCAGCAGTTCACGGAGCTGGCTGATCGCCCCTGCAGGGTCCCCTACCTCCCCGGTCCAAAAGGCGAGGTGGCTGCGTGTGCCCAGGGTGTCGGGGTGGTCCGGGCCCAGCACCCGCAGCTGGTCGTCCAGCAGTTCACGGAGCTGGCTGATCGCCCCTGCAGGGTCCCCGGCCTCCCCGGTGGTGGAGGCCAGGTTGCTGCGCGTGATCAGGGTGTCGGGGTGGTCCGGGCCCAGCACCCGCAACCGGGCGTCCAGCAGTTCACGGAACTGGCTGATCGCCTCTGCAGGGTCCCCGGCCTCCCGGGTGGTGGAGGCCAGGTTGCTGCGCGTGATCAGGGTGTCGGGGTGGTCCGGGCCCAGCACCCGCAACCGGTCGTCCAGCAGTTCACGGAACTGGCTGATCCCCCCTGCAGGGTCCCCGGCCTCCCGGGTGGTGGAGGCCAGGTTGCTGCGCGTGATCAGGGTGTCGGGGTGGTCCGGGCCCAGCACCCGCAACCGGTCGTCCAGCAGTTCACGGAACTGGCTGATCCCCCCTGCAGGGTCCCCGGCCCATGCGGTCAGGGAGGCCAGGTTGTTGCGCGTGATCAGGGTGTCGGGGTGGTCCGGGCCCAGCACCCGCAGCTGGGCGTCCAGCAGTTCACGGAACTGGCTGATCGCCTCTGCAAGGTCCCCGGCCGATGCCGTGAAGGAGGCCAAGTTGCTGCGCGTGATCAGGGTGTCGGGGTGGTCCGGGCCCAGCACCCGCAACTGGGCGTCCAGCAGTTCACGGAACTGCCCACTCGCCCCTGCGAGGTCCCCGGCCGATGCCGTCAGGGAGGCCAGGTTGCTGCGCGTGCTTAGCGTCTTGGGGTGATCCGGGCCCAACACCCGCAGCTGGGCGTCCAGCAGTTCACGGAACTGCCTACTGGCCCCTGCAAGGTCCCCAGCCTCACCTGTGAAGGAGGCCAGGTTGTTGCGCGTGATCAGGGTGTCGGGGTGGTCCGGGCCCAGCACCCGCGACCGGGAGTCCAGCAGTTCATGGAACTCGTTGATCGCACCGGGGAGGTCCCCGGCCTCTCCGGTCCAGAAAGCGAGGTTGTTACGTGTGGTGAGAGTGTCGGGGTGGTCCGGTCCCAGCACCCGCAACTGGTAGTCCAGCAGTTTGCGGGACTGGCTGATGGCCCCGGCAAGGTCCCCGGCTGCCCCGGTTGTGAATGCAAGCCGCTGTTGCTGGGTCAGCCACTCATCGTCGTCGTCGAATGCCACGTCAGGTCCCCGTCTTCTCCCAGCTTTGGAACGTCCACCTCCGTGGACTTTGCCCATGTCTCAAGGAGCAACTCCTCGTCGGTCCATGCCACGTAGTTCCCGCTGCAGTCCGCTGCCCCATGACTCGTCCCCTGTGTTTGCCCCGTGTTTGCCAACCGGGGGCAAAAGCGGTGCTGCATCAGATGTTGCCTTTGTAGACGTAGAGAAAGGACTTTCACACACGGTGAAAATTGCCGGGTCGGTGAGGATCGGAGTCAGCACGCTGCACCGATGGCTTTGCCCGTTGAGAGGTGCCGAGGGTACGACCGTTGCCCTCCGCGTGGGTCAGCGATCAAGCTCCCAGTCCTTAAGCCTAGTGTGCACAGGAATCAGATTGATCACGAGGTTCGTGTAGCCTTCAGCATCGACAAGTTGGGTGCGGCATGCCTCGGCGACCTGTAGGGAGTAGAAAGCTCCAAGCTGGCCACCGCTGTTGCCTTCTACGTCCTCCCACTCAACGGTATATATGGGCTCCGGGCTGCGGTATCCTCGTGAAAGCACCGTGAATGCACTGCGCCAAGTTCGGAAGTGCCATCCCCCTATACGAAGACGGATGTGGCGAAGGTCTTGAATCTCAAATTCGAACACTTTGAAAAATCCTGTTGGCGGCCAAGGACGGTGGGCGCGGGCAGCCGCGGTGGCCCACGATCACATAAATCGGCGTCACACATCCCGGGCTCCTCTACGTCCTGGGGTGGGCCCATTATATGAGCCACACACGATCAAGGCCAGCCAGTTCTGGGGCGGGCCTGTCGCCCAGGTTCCACTTCTCGACCCTGTGCACAACCACCACCGCCGCCTGCTCTGGCGGGCCAGGGGGCGGCGCTGGCGCTATAACGGCCTGTTAGATGGCAGTTGATCTGGAACTTTTTGGCGACATAGCGACCAAGTCGCACTCGAGTACGTAGCATGCGGTAGGAATGCAGTTCTGCATAATGCAACATTCAATAACTCAACTATCTCGAAGTTTCTCTATCGTCTCCGGTTCTCCCCGTGAGGTAGGCAATGATGTTGCGGCTGTTAATGGTGTCGGGGTGGTCCGGACCCAGGATCCGCTCCTGATCCCGAAGCAGCTCATTGAAAAGGACGATAGCTGCGGCGGGGTCTCCGGCCGCTGCAGTCCAAAAGCCGAGGTCATTGCGGGATATCAGGGTGTCGGGGTGGTCTGGGCCCAGGATCCGTTGCTGGTCCCGCAGCAATTCACTAAATAGGGCGATGGCCCCGGCCGGGTCTCCTGCTTCCCCGGTCCAAGTGGCCAGGTTGTTGCGCGTGGTGAGGGTGGACAGGTGGTCCGGGCCCACAACCCGCTGTTGGTCCCGCAGCAACTCGGTGGACAGGGCAATGGCCCCACCAGTGTCCCCTGCCGCAGCACTCCAAAAGGCGAGGCTGCTTCGAGTAATCAGGGATGACGGGTGGTCCGGGCCCAGGATCCGTTGCTGGTCCCGCAGCAACCCGATAAACAAAGCCGCAGCGCCGGCAGCGTCTCCTGCTTCCCCGGTCGATGAGGCGATGTGGACGCGCGTTCCCAAGGTGTCGGGGTGGTCCGGCCCAAGGATCCGCTGCCTGTCCCGCAGCAACCCGATAAACAAAGCGGCAGCTCCGGCAGGGTCTCCTGCTTTCCCGGTCCAGAAGGCCATGTTGTTGCGCGTGGTGAGGGTGGACAGGTGGTCCGGGCCCAGGATCCGTTCCTGGTCCCGCAACAACTCGGTGGATAGGGCGATGGCCCCGGTAAGGTCTCCTGCCAGCCCTGTCCAAAACGTGAGGGTGTTTCGAGTGGTGAGGGTGGACAGGTGGTCCGGGCCCAGGATCCGTTGCTGGTCCCGCAGCAACTCGGTGGACAGGGCGATGGCCCCGGCAGGGTTCCCCGCTTCCCCCGTCCAGAAGGCGAGGTTGTTGCGCGTGGTGAGGGTAGACAGGTGGTCCGGGCCCAGGATCCGTTGCTGGTCCTGCAGCAACTCGGTGGACAGGGCGATGGCCCCGGCAGGGTTCCCTGCTTCGCCGGTCCAGAAGGCCAGGTTGTTGCGCGTGGCGAGGGTGGACAGGTGGTCCGGGCCCAGGATCCGTTGCTGGTCCCGCAGCAATTCATTAAACAGGGCGATGGCCCCATCAGGGTCTCCTGCTTCCCCCGTCCAAGAGGCCAGGTTGTTGCGCGTGGCGAGGGTGTCGAGGTGGTCCGGGCCCAGGATCCGTTGCTGGTCCTGCAGCAACTCACTGGACAGGGCGATTGCCCCGCCAGGGTCTCCTGCCGCTGCAGTCCAAAAGGCGAGGTTGTTGCGCGTGGTGAGCGTGGACAGGTGGTCCGGGCCCAGGATCCGTTGCTGGTCCCGCAGCAACTCGGTGGACAGGGCGATGGCCCCGGCCGGGTCTCCTGCTTCCCCCGTCCAAGAGGCCAGGTTGCTGCGCGTGGTGAGGGTGTCGAGGTGGTCCGGGCCCAGGATCCGTTGCTGGTCCCGCAGCAATTCACTAAACAAGGCGATCGCCCCATCAGGGTCTCCTGCTTTCCCCGTCCAAGAGGCGAGGTTGTTGCGGGTGGCGAGGGTGGACAGGTGGTCCGCGCCCAGGATCCGTTGCTGGTCCCGCAGCAACTCGATGGTTCTACTCAAATATTCTTCAGCCGTTCCCATCCGCTACTTCGCCTCCCTGCAAAATGTTCATTTCGCGCTGTAGGCTGCCCTGCCGTATCCAAGATGCTCGGCCGCCGCCCGGAAGCCGAAACTGTCCCCGTTTGACTCGGTCATCATCAAGTCGCATTCCTCCTGGTTGGCCATGGCACGTCCCATCCGGTACTCCGACACTCGATTCGATGCAGTAGCTGGGTGAAAAGTTCCCGTCGGCCGTCCAAAGGGCCAGCTTCTGCCGCTTTCCAGTTGGGCTCGGCTGATGCATTGCTCAAAACTCTTTATCCTGTCCGAACCCATCGCCCAGCAGCATCGGGAAAGCTGCTGAGCTCATTCGAGGAGATTGCCCACGCGCTAGAGGCATTCCGCAGCCGACGGAGACGAGGAGGGCATGGCAGTCCCCAAGATGGCGGGAACATTTCCACCTTCATCTCACTCATATAAACGAACCACAAAAGTAGCGCTACAACCATCCAGCGCTACAACCATAGGGAGCAATCATGCAGTGGGACGAAAATTGGTCGGATGCAAACGGTGAATTCACCGAATCGGGCTCCGTAGTCCCGGGTTACGGTAGTGAATCTTACTCTTACGGGCTGGAAGCCGAATCCGCCGAATATGCAGAGCAAGATCAAACTGACGGTGAGTCAGCACAATGCGATCCGAGCGAAGATGCCGGCTACGAGGGCCCCATCCTCGACTACGGCCCTGGTCGAGTTGTGGAACAGCCTGAAACCGTAAACGTGGATAGCAGTCAGCAGTATGGCCAGCCCTATGTTTCTTCCGAACCAGACGCGGCGGACATCACAACGTCCACTGATAACATTCCGTCTCCGGAACCTGTCGACACCTACACGGGGCAACCCGGCGGCGTGGACCTTCCCATCCAGCCTGATTCAGGCGGAGCAGGCGCGCCCTCCAACCCCATCAACCCCTACACGGGGCAACCCGGCGGCGTGGACCTTCCCATCCAACCCGATTCAGGCGGAGCAGGCGCGCCCTCCAACCCCACCAACCCCTACACGGGGCAACCCGGCGGCGTGGACCTTCCCATCCAACCCGATTCAAGCGGAGCAGGCACGCCCTCCAACCCCACCAACCCCTACACGGGGCAACCCGGCGGCGTGGACCTACCCATCGCATCTCCCGGAGGAGCGCTGGGCCCTGCCGCTCCGCTCTTCATCCCCCAAATCATGAATGACCCTAATGGTGCAAGGATCGTGAACGAAATACAAAACAGTTGGGATCGAGCCAACCAAGCTTTGACAGTGCCTGATGGATTTAAGTACGGGCCGAGGTAGTTGTTTGAATTCGTCTTGCTTGGCGAGGAAGCCATACGGCCAGGACATCGGAGATGACCGAAACGCCAACAACCGGCCCAGCGCTTCGGATTTCTGGCTCAGCTGACTACGTTTGAGGACGTGGACGAAGCCCATGTCCTATTCCGCGGACCTGGGCAGGCCACTGTCGCCGGCCGTCCTCTCGGTGCGACGCCCAGCAATTTCTCGGATGCAAGACCTGTCCGTCCAAAGAGATTGATCTACTTTTGGGACAACATCCGGTACAAGCCCCCCTGCATGGTTCCGGCGACGAGGACTGCCGCAGACGAAGGTTTTGGTGGCCATGGCAATGGTCACCGACAACCTTGCAGGCTGGAGGTCGGCGAAAGGTCAATACGTGACACTGCAATGCGGATTTTTGTGGCGACGGGTCGAGCTACGGGCTGATGCCGTTTCTCAGCGCTATCAGTGCTAAGGACTGTGACACGGTCACGGCGGCCGCAGCGATGACGGGGTCGTCTGAGAGGACGTATTCTCGCGCTTCGGCTGCTTGCTGGGTCGCTGCAGCGACGACCTCCTCGGTCGTCACCGACGATGGCAGCCCGACTTTTCCGGCATCATCCCGCGCCCGGAGGAGGCGATCGAGTACCTTTTCGAGCGGATGCGTTTCATTGGTTGCAGCGAGTGACTCCCAAGCCGTAATTTCAGCTAGCGGGTGGAGTTCGGGGGAACCACGCGCGTCGGACAGCAGCCGGATCAACGGCATCGGTCGTGGCATCTTTTTCACGGCCTGCTCCAACTGGCTGAAAGCTTGCTTAGCTTTCAGTTGCGGGTACCGTCCTACGTACTGCCGGGTAAGTGCCCGACGGAGATTCTGTACGCCGGATACTTCCTCCAACCACCGGTTGAGCCGGACCGCCCCCCCGGAGTGGGCGCGTCCAAACCTGATGCCGTAGTCGTCAATCAAGTCAACCAGGCGCTCGAACCGGTCAGGGTCGATTGGCACTTGCCCGGTGACCAAGTCGATGTCGTCGGTAGTGGACAGTGCGTTTAAGGCTACGGCGTCGTCCTCGCGGACCCTGCCGGTAGCTGCTGACTCTGCGAGTTTTCCGGCGACCGCGACGACAGCTGCCAGTTCCGCGGATCGTTGTTGGGCCAGTATGAGTGCTCGGGCGGACGCAGCTTCGATCGGGTCATGTTCACCCCAAGCTCCGTTCCCAAACCCGTCCGCATGAGAAAGTACTCCGATGGAGTTACTGGCCGAGGCACCACCAGAGGCCAGCCCGAAATCCTGGAGGAACTCAACGTCTGACTGGAACTGCTGGTCTCGGAATACGTAGATGACAGCGTCCGCCTGACGTGGTCCGTCCAACCCGAAGATTGCTGACCGGGTGCGAGTTTCGTTCTCCGCCGTAGTCGTCGCCAATCCAGGTGTGTCGATTAGTGTGTAGTCTCGTAACGTGTCATGGTGCAGGTGCACTACCAGATGGGGAAATCTTGTCGATAGCCACCGGCAGCGGGTCCGGCAGCCTTCCGTCAATGATGTTCACAACTATTGACTCGCCCTCCGTCAGGATGATCTCCGCACGGTCCGGCGGGTCGAAGATGTAGTGGGTGACCAGGCTTGTGCATTCCGCTTCATCGGTCGCGGCGACCCTCGCTCCGACCAGTGCGTTCACCAAAGTTGATTTGCCGGCCTTCACTCGCCCAACCACAGCCAACCGGAGCGGGCGATCGAGACGAGCCCGAATATCCGATGTCACCCGTGCGGCTGGTTCACCGCCCAGCTCTTCAAACTGGTCGCAAAGGTGGAGGATCGCTGTCTCAAGACTGGATGTCATGGTTGCGATGTACCGGTGTTGGCGTTCGACGCGACAATCTCTGCATCGTTCTCTAGCTCACGCTTCAGTTTAATCGCTGAGATGGTGTATCCGACGCCTAGGCCAACAATGGTTGCGGGCCACACCCATTGCAACACGAAGAACCAACGAAAGTAAGTCGAGATAAGGGACAAAATGTAAAATGCCCCGCACGGGATCAACCACCAAGCTGGAGCTAGAAGACTTTGGCCGTACGTGCCCATGCTTAGCCAAGCGGTGAGCAGCCGAAAACCAATAAAGACCAGACAGGCCCCGAACAGCATATGAGCGATAGCGTACGTATTTACGCTGCCATCACTCGCGTCAAAATCATTCACGCCAAAGGCCATCACGAGACTAATGGCCGCCAGTCCTGAGTATAAGAATGCTGCCACTCGCGCTTCCCCTGCCGGTCTGGTTAGGTGGTGAGCGAACAAAGCAGCCATCGCGCAAGCTTGCAACAGAAAAGCGGTGATCATCCCGCCTACGTCATGGGCGCTTCTGTTGGCCAGGAGCTGAAGCGAAATGAACAAGCATACCCCGCTGAGCCAAAGGAGTCCGGCCGCGATAAAAGCCCAACGCACCGACGCGAGATTTATGGTGCTTTTCCCAGGGGTGGGCTGAACCAGTGTGGGAGGGCGCGGAGGCTCTTTTGTTTTGTCCGTTGGCTGGTTCGGGGACGGGGGCTGAACCAGTGTGGGAGGGCGCGGAGGCTCTTTTGTTTTGTCCGTTGGCTGGTTCGGGGACGGGGGCTGAACCAGTGTGGGAGGGCGCGGAGGCTCTTTTGTTTTGTCCGTTGGCTGGTTCGGGGACGGGGGCTGAACCAGTGTGGGAGGGCGGGGAGGCTCGTCTGGTTCGTTCACGAGCCCACGAACGGGTCGATGTGGTTGTGCTGGTCCTGTCGCGACGGCTGACAGTGCACCGTCGACCACCACCGTTTTCGGGTCTCCAAGACGGGTGGGGGTGATCCCCGTCGCCTGCGCTAACGCCCTGGCCACAAGAGGGGTCAACGATGACCCGCCGGTGAGGTAGAACTTGACAACTTTAGAGGGTTCGTTGCGGTCCAACAATGTTTTTGTTAGGGCGACTGCCCGTTCAACAAGAGGACGAATTAGCGTCTCGTATTCCTCAGCGGTGGGTCGATAGACGTCGTCGTAGTCTGCGATTATCACAGGGATTTCTGTGGCTGGGGCGAATGAGAGGTCTTCCTTGGCGCTGCGGACATTTTCGCGCAGCGTCGCTTCTTCCCGGTATCCGTTGGAGCTGCCCAGGTGGTCGACCGCTTCGGGGTGCCTAGCCTGAATTTGCGCTAACGTCCAATCCCACAACACCTCATCAAGATTGTTTCCACCGAGGTTCTCGATGGCTTCAATGTCCTTTACCTCGAACTCGCCGTCCTCGGTGTGCTCCACCAACGCTAAATCGAGGGTTCCCCCTCCAAAGTCGAATACCAGGACCTGACTGCCGATCGGAATAGGCTGTCCGGCTGACTCATGGCGGAAATAGTGGGCGGCGGCGATCGGTTCCTCGACGAGCACGATGGTACGCGGATCGAACCCGGCGCTTTCAGCGGCGCGGCGTAGCGGTTGCGTCTTTACTCCGCCCCATGCTGACGGGTGAGTGAGGACAACTTTCGCCGGGTTCACTCCAGCTTTCCGGTCCAAAGCGATCCGTCTGACCTCCCGGTATACCTCCGCGACGAATTCTTCAGCACGGATTGGCCGGCCGCCGTACATTTGAGGGGGCATTCCGACCAAGTTTTTTGGGTTTTCCTCGTAGGTATTTTGATGGAGGGCTCGGAGGCGTTGCGCCTTTTCTCCGACGCGGGGCCCGTTTCCGGTGTCAAGGATTACTCCGGAGGGCATCGTCCGTGATCCGCGCGACAGCTCCAAGACGTCGTTTCTTGCACCGCTGCGGATAGCGGCGGCGGTGTTCGACGTCCCGAAGTCGATCGCCAAAATCCAGGCGTCGGCGTGGTCGGTCATGACCTGCCCCCTAGGCTGGCGCAAAAACTATCCGAACCTTTTCTGGTGAGCGCATCGAAGCCCCATGAGACGCCAGTAGATTCCCCTGCTGCGTCCGATGCGGAGAAAAGCCCGACGACCATCGGGTGTTCGACGTCGCCGCAAACGAACTCGAGAGCTGCCGTTCTGCCGCCGCGGACCGTGGTGGCCATCATTGTGGAAGGAGGGTGATAGCAAGCAACCATTGTTCTTGTATTCATTTTGTGCCTCCTACTCGTGTGGAATTGCAGTTCCGACTTGCACGCTTACTTCGGCGGGCCGGATCATCGTGGAACCGATCCGCCAACCGGGTCGGATGACGTCAGCAATTGTGTAGGGTCCGTCCCCGTCCCCGTTTCCGGGGATGGTGGAGACGGCAGAGTGCAGATTTGGGTCGAATGGAGATCCTGGCTCAGGTGAGTCCTTTTCAGCTCCTGCTGTGCGGAGGATTCTGTTGATTTGGGATGACATGGCGGGAGAGACGGTCATGTCATCGAGCGCGATCAGTTCTTCGATCACCTGCCGAGCCGGTTGCTGCTCGGGCTGTGATACCTGTGTGGCCGGGATGGGGTGAGTAGTGGGTACAACGGTCGGCGGCGCTGGTTGCGCGATTTTGCGCCGCCCGCCGACGAATTGTTCGGCCCGGCGGGCTCTTCGGGCGGCCAAGACCCATCCGATCAGGCAGATGACGGCTAGTGCAGTCGCTAACGCCAGTAGCGCCCAAAGTTCCCAAGGGATTAAGGCTTGCTGGTTCGGACATTCCAGTCCGGCGTCCCGGACGCAGGGAACCGGAGTTGAAAGCGGGGAGATCATAACTTTGTTGCCCTCTTTACGGCGGCGGCTCCAGCGGCAGTGACGCCGATGACGACTGGCAGCAACAGCCAGCTGGGACTGCTCTTCAAGGTTGACGCAAAGGCATGGTCGTCTGAGGCCCTGTTTATAAGGTCCGGGCCAAGAGTTGTCACATCCGGGGCAAGGTCCGGGCGAGGGGTTGTCGCGTCCGGGGCGAGGTCCGGGCGAGGGGTTTCGGTGTCAACAACCGTGTCTGTGTTGATTTCTTCATTTGGGGTGATACCGCCGGCAGCTTGGAACTCCTCGACGCCCATCGTGACGGTTACCATTTCGTTGCCGGAGTCGGCCCAGGCGTCCAGGAACACTTTCATTGGTACTGCCAGCATGTTCCCATCCGGGGTGCCGGTGTCAGACAGGATGACGGTGTTGTTTTCGGTGTCGATGCCGGTGACTATGACTTGATGATCGGATTCGGCGTCGTTGTCGGGGCCCTCGTCGTTACCCCAGTACTCACCGGAGTCGACGCCGACCAGGATTGGTTGGTCGTTTTCGAGGGCCGCTGTCAGGTCATCGATGCTGTTGTCGTAACTTGTTTCGGTGGGAATCCCTGCCGCGCTCAGGACATCCGCCAACCCCTGAGCGGTCATACCGAAACCCCCGTTTGCCACGGACCACCCTCCGACCTCGTTGGTCAAGTTGACAAAGTCTGTTTCGGTAAGGTCTTGGCCAGTGTAAAGTTCGTAAATTTGTAGCATCGCGGCCGGGACGCAGTATCCGTTGTAGCTTTGTTCAAACCACAACGTGGAGAACTCCCACGGGTCGCCGATAATCTGGCCGTTGTCCACCGGGGGTCCTGCGGGGCTCGTTGCCGTTGTTTCGGCGTCGACACCTATGAGGGCCCATAGCTCCGGGAACTGCTCCGCAAGTTGCTCACCGGATAGCGTTACGGTGTTGTCCTCAGTACCGTCGTAGTTCCCGTCGTTGGACAGCGTGTAACTGTTTCCGTCCCGGACGACGCTGAAATCGACCATCTGATCGCCGTTTGTATCGACCTGAAAAACGTCCAGGTTGCCGTCTCCGTCTGTGTCGATGAGTGCAACCTTGCCCCAGTCCTCCAACCATCCCATCACGCCGTCAATCTCACCGTCCCCTGTCGCGTCAATTTCTTGCCATTGGGTGGCGGTAGGGGTGGGCTCCTCGGCCGGGTCCGGGACTCCGTTGTCGATGTCAGTCATGATGATCGAGCCTTTCGTAGATGGTGTAATGAGGGTTAGAGGCGCGTTATTCCCATTTGGTTCCCGGTAGGGGTCAACCGGGCCAGTTCTCGTTCTGTTGCTTTGAGAAGCCCGTCGAGCACACGTCGCTCGTTGGTAAGGTTTGCTTTTGCTTTCCGGCGCTCTTCGTCGGATTGTTGCTTCGCGGCACGGGCGTCCGCCATTAGCTTGTTCAGCCGTTCCACCTCCTCATCGATCGCGTCCTTGAACTCGAGTACTGCACCGTCCCGAACAGCAGACACCGACCGGGTGAGGTTGCGGCGGAAGTGCTCCTTCAGTTCGGCGGAGGCACGTGGCAGACCGTCCAGTAGTGCCTGTCGCTTCTGAATCCGGCCACCGAACATCAGCCCGACACCAATCCCGGCCAGCGACATTACGCTGCTGAACCCTCCGCCGAGCCCTCCGCCGAGCGCTCTGTCCATGAAACCGGACAGTGGGGCCGACGCTGCCCTGCCAAGGTTGGATCCCATAAGAAGGAATCCAATGCTGCGCAGGTCTGTGCCGGTAGCTCCGCGGATGTTCAACGGCGAAGGGTCCTCCGTCTCCGGCCCATCAATCAGCGCAACCGGTATGTCCAGGTCCGCGGACTCGAACATTGATTTGATGATGGAGCTGACTCGTTCTTCCAGGGTTTGTTGGATTTCGCTGCTGATTGTGTCCAGTTCCGCGACGATGGATGACTGCGCGTTCGCGAAATCCGCTTTCGACATCCCTGTGATCTTTTTCCCCAGCCAAGCCCGCCACTGATCGTCGAGCATGCGAAGTCGCTCACTTAATTCACCTTCCACTTCAAGCTGTAAATGGGTGAGCTGCTGGGAGATGTGGTGCTGGTAGCGGTTCATCTTTTTGCTGAGTTCGGCCACCCGCGACCGGTGCCGGTTCAGATCATCAATAACATCGTCAGTGCCACTGGCTGCTTGTTCCTCCTGCCGCAAACGCTCACTCATCCGGTTCAAAACTTGTATCGCCTGGGTCAGCGCAGTCGCCAGCGCGTACCGGTCCACCCCTTCGAGGATGTTGGTGATCACCGATTGGAGTTCCGGAAACCTACTCTGCTCTGTCCAACGGTTATCTCCAGTGGTTATCCCTTTCAACGCGAACAAGGCGCTGACTCCGACAAATTCCACGTGGGGGAACCTGACCTCGGGGTTAGCGGCGAGATGGGAGGCGATCGCTGCCCGGTTATCGTCGAGCACTTTCTCCCAACCGGACCGGTTACGGTCGATTTTGTTCACCACGACGATCACGGCGCGGGTGAACTTCGTGCATGACTCCAGGAAGTGGATAGCGGGGGCGCTAAGCCGGCCGCTGGCGTCGGTGACAGCGAGCAGGATTGCGGCGCGCTCCGCGGTGACGACGGCACGTCGGGCGTGGATCTCGCTGAGTCCGCCGGCGCCGGGGGTGTCGACCACGATGACGCCGGGAAGGCCGGGGGAATGGTGACCGGCGGAGACACCGAGAAGCGCCGCTCCGACATCGGTGCCGGTATACGTCCCGTTGGCGGTCACCCAGTCCGACAGTTCCTCCCGACTGATCGCCTGCTCGCCGCCGGGAAACTCCAGATGGATCGAGCCGGCAGGCAGCCGCTCCGTCGGCGGGCAGAATGACAACGACACTGTTGTGGTCTCGTCCTCGCCCACCGGCGCGAAGGTGGGGTCGGCGATGAGGGCGTTTACTACACTGCTTTTCCCGCGCGAGACCTCCCCGACCACGGCAACGGTCGCAGACCGGGAGGTGAACCAGTTTCGGTACTCGACGATCGCGTCAGCATCCAGGCTAGAGCCTCGGTTGCGGAGTGCCGCCAGCGCCTGGTTCAGCGCCGTTTCGGCGGACGTCTCGACTGCGTCAGTGGCCGTCATCATGATCGTTCCAGTTCTCTGAGCGCTCCGGCTCCTGCCCGCTGTAGAAGCCAGCAGGGCCAATATCATCGAGGTCAATTTGCAACCCCTCGGCTCCACTGACATCTGTCACTATGTCCTCCGGGTACAGGGACTCGTCCACGTCTGCCCAGTTTAAGGCGGCAGCCAGCGAGGATTCCCAAACTTCGTCAGGCATCGCTGGAGGGTCGCCCAGGATGTAGTCATCATCGAAGCCGTAGTCGGGATCGGTGTCAGTCTCCGGTATTTCGGTCATCATTGAGCCCTCTCCTTATTCCCCGTCACTTGCGAGTGCGCTATAGTCTGCCGTAAATCCGGCCAGAGAAGCTCTACCCTGCATAGCTGCCGAAGTGAGGGGTGCCTTCGATGATCAACGATGATGCATCGGAAGTGTCTGTGATCGATCGCGCCCGTGCCGGGGATGCCCGGGCCTTTGACGAACTGCTCCGCCCGCACCGAGACAAACTCTGGGCTGTTTGCGTGAGGGTGACAGGACACCCCGCCGACGCTGAGGACGCGGTGCAGGAGTGCATGGTCGCAATCTGGCGTGGTTTGCCGCGGTTCAGAGGCGAGTCGCAGTTCTCGACATGGATCTACCGGATCGCCGCGAACGCCGCGCTCGGCATCGTTCGCCGACGCAGGGAAGTCCCCGTCGAAGAAATTTTTGATCTCCCACCTAACCCCGGCTTCGAGGACGCTATCGCCCTGCACGATGAAATTCAGGCGGCTCTCCGGAATGTTCCCGAAGACTTCCGCGTCGCCCTCGTCCTCCGCGAATACGGCGGTCTCACCTACGAGGAGATCGCCGAGCATCAAGGGATCCCGATACAGACAGTAAAGTCCAGGCTGAACCGCGCCCGGTCCGCGGTACGGGCAGCCCTCACCGTCGAATGACGAGCTTGTTGTAGCGGTTTCCATTCCATAAATGATTCGATGCGAGGAACCCCAAAATTGTTCCCGCCACCTCGACGACGACCCGCTGCCGGACGGACGTGGACAACGAACCAGATGCACGCCCGGTTAACACGTTCTCACCCCATATCCTCCTCAAGCAGGCTCGCGCCCGTTGCCATGAGCAACGCCAGCTTGGGACCGGTCACGGGCGCCTCTGGCCCCGTCATTGCCGTAAGAGCTGGTAAAAGGGCGAACGAGCCGACAACGGGGGGGCAGCAGGATCTGATCAGACGGCGATACGAGCCGACCAGAAACAACAGCGTACGGTCGGTTGCCGCGCCGGAGGTCAGCCCTGATAAATGGGCGTGTTGGGGAAAAACGCGTTGCAGCCCCGAAGACCCTGGTTGTACCCATGCAGAAGCGACGCCGTTCTCTCTTCGAGATTTCCGTGATCGCGTTCCGGGTTGGCGTCGCTGGACGCAATCTCCTGCAAAATCTGCCCGATGTCTCCAGCGTCGTCAGGGTACTCAAGCCACCCTTTAGTGTCGGCGTAAAAGAGCCACACCCCCGCAAAGCAATCCGCTTGGTTCTCCAGACGGATCGAATGCACTCGTACTTGCTCAGCTGTCGCATTATCCGCAAGGTCATTATGCACTCCACTAATTGTCTGGATGTGGTGCCCCCACTCGTGGGCATACGCGACGAAGGGTGCGGCATCACCGATGTCGTAGTAGTACCTCCATAACTGTTCCTGGCCCGTGTAGATAGATTGATCGGTTGGACAGTAGTAGAAGTCCTGGTCGGAGGTTAGGAGGCTATTGCCCTTTGTATCCGTACAAGGCGCGGGGAGGCCGGCTCGACCGGTGCCCACGAAGTAGAAGTTGGCCGGCCGGTTCGACACCCCATAGACCTCGTCATACATAGGGGCAATCAGCGCCAACATATGGTCAAGGAAAGTCTCCATGTCAGCCTTGGTGTGGCATCCTTCATGCGATCCGCCCGGGCAGTACATGGTGTCCGGGTGCGCATCCTGACCTTGAGCTGGAGTTGGCTCAGCTGTCTCCGGGGGTGCGGCTGCCGTCGTCCTAGGAGCGGCCGGCGGGGTAGCGGCAGTTGTCCGGGGCACCGCCGTCGTCGAGGATCCAGGGGTGGGGGCAGTAGTAACTGGCGTCTGAGGGAGACTGACAGGGGCACTCCGAGCCGGCGATTCCGGATCTGCCTCAACAAATGGGCTACCGCGGCCTGCTCCTGAGCTGCACGAGGCGAGGGCCATAGCGGCAGCGAAGAAAATAGCAATCGAGGCTAAGAATCGGTTCACGGCAAACTCCTCTGGCCTAACGAGACCAGAACGGTGCCTGATGAGAACTCCCCTTCAACGGTCAGGATAGGAGCCAAGGCAGCGCCTGTCCATACAATTCAGCTACCCTCTTGCAGGGCACCGGCATGGACAATCAGCTTCCTTTATCCCTACAGAGGGCGGGAGAACAAGCTTGAAGGGTTAAGCTGCGGGCGTCTCCAAAAGCGGTCATCACCACCGCTGAAGGATGGCACGTGCAGCCGCCGCGAGCTTGCGGCTCATCTCCTCTTCGCTGATTTGGGGCATGTCAATCCAATTATCCAAATGATCGACAAGAACTTTCAGGAACTCAGGGCGGTCCAAGGCCATCCATCCGTGCGTGTATAGGAGGCTTGCAGCGGAAATTGGGTCAATCCCATCAGCTATCTGGCACAGCCAATATCGGATTAGGCGGCGCCGGGCCAAGTCGTCATCCTCAACCGGTCTGTTCAACTCTGCCCTTACCTGCAGCCACAGATCGCGGGCCCCTGCCGGATCATTCCGGGGGCGCCCGGCCAGCTCACGAAGAGAAGGAGAATCGTAACCGCGGACAAGCAGGTCCGCAGCCAGGTCAGGCAGCTGGTCGCTACGGAAAAGACCGACTTGGTCCTTGAGAAATACCAACTGCCCGCTGTCTAACTTTTCGCAACTCATGGGCGTCACCACTCTTACTGAATTACCAATCCGGCAGGCGGACCTTCCAAACGCGAATGAGGTCGACGGTGGAGGACCTGCACCATGTCATTAATAGTCGCGCAGCAACAGACATAGGTCTCGACTTTCAGCGACTATCTGAACCTCGTCCTTTTGGGCTCGTGTTCGTAGTTGAACCTCTACAGCTGGAGCCGGATCGCGACGCCGCGCGAGGGCGGGTGATCATGTGCCAAGCTCGTTGGAAGGAGAAAGGGACTTGGAGGCTGGCGAAAAGAAGATCTTCACTCCATACGGCCGGCATTCCTGGCCCTCGGCGACGCAACAGCCCTTGTCTACGAGACTATCGAGCGACGGCCACCACTCCCCCACCAGCGTAGAACTCATATGAAATAGCGGAATCAGTCACTTAACCGTCGGGAAAGCATGACCTCATGTGAGTGTGCGGCACCTGATGACATCTATTAGGTGTCATCGCTTAACCACCGCTGTAATCGTTCCGTGGCATCGGCGTGAACTCTGATACTTACCAGAATTGCAGAAAGGTCAGCCGGGTTACTCTCGTATTCCGAAACTGGCGAAGTGGCCGTAGCAACGAAGCCACGCCCAAATAGAACTACGTAAATTTGCGTTTGCTGCACCGGGGCTCCGTCCGGCGGTGTCCAATAAACTCTCGTAGCCAGCCATGACCAACTACGCCGGAAACGACATATGGTTCCATGGCAAGTTCTTCGTACCCTGGGAACTCGTTCTCAAGAAGGGACCCCTGGGTATCCGCATAAGTTTGCGTGTCCATATCCTCGCTGAGGCCTTCTGTCGAGATTATTACGTTAGCCTGCCCGTCTGGTGCGAGGAATGTGTAGGAATCCTTGTAGAACCACCCCGGCAGGAGTTTGGCCGAAAGGAGGCAAGGGGAACGAAATCCATCCTCTTTATCTGAATCTGCGATTTGGCCAAGGCCCTAGCTCACGCTTCAGTTTCTTCGCTGAGATGCTATATCCGACGCCTACGCCAACAATGGCTGCGGGCCACACCCAATCCAACAAGAACCATTCGGAAGCGATAATCGACATCAGGGTCAAGATGTGTAGTGCCCCGGACACGATCAACCACAGACTCGGAGCTTTGAGACTCTGGACATAGGGGCTAATGCTTTGCCGGGCTGTGATCCACAGCCGCACACCAACAAAGACTAGGCAGCCCCCGAACAACCCTGCATGGGCGAAAACGTATAGAGCGGCGTTTTGAACCGACAGGGCCATCATGAGACTAGTGGCCACCAACCCTGCGTAAATATAAACCACCACCCTCCCTTCCTTCAACGGTCGGGTTAGGTGGTGAGCGAACAAAGCAGCCATCGCGCCAGCTTGGCTCAGAAAAGCGATGATGACTCCCGGTACGCCATTTCCGCTGCTGGCAAGGACTTGAAGAGAGATGAATAACAGGATTCCGCTGACCCAAAGGAGCGCCGCCCCGGTAAACGCCCAACGCACCGATGCGAGCTGCAAGGTGCTGTGGAACTCAAAGTGTTCCCATTCGGGTTCAAGGGGTTGTGCCGGTACTGCCGCGACGGCTGACAGTGCACCGTCGACGACCACCGTTTTCGGGTCTTCGAGACGGGTGGGGGTGATTCCCGTGGCCTGTGCTAACGCCCTGGCGACAAGTGGGGTCAACGTCGACCCGCCGGTGAGGTAGAACTTGACGATTTTGGATGTGTCGTTGCGGTCCAGCAATGTCCTCGTTAGGGCGACTGCCTGTTCAACGAGGGGACGAATTAGCGTCTCGTATTCCTCAGCGGTCAGTCGGTACGCGTCGTCGTAGTCGTCTCCAATAAGCACAGGGATGTCTGTGGCCGGACGGAATGAGAGTTCCTCCTTGGCCTTACGGACTTGATCACGTAGCCTCGCTTCTTCCCGGCGTCCTTGGGGGCTGCGGAGGCGGGTGATCGCTTCGGGGTGCTTGGCCTCGATTTGGGCTAGGGTCCAATCCCACAACGCTTCATCGAGATTGTTCCCACCAAGGTTTTCAATCGCTTCGACGTCCTTCACCTCGAACTCGCCATCGTCGGTTTGCTCCACCAAGGCTAAATCGAGGGTCCCACCACCGAAGTCGCATACCAGAACCTGGCCCCCTACCGGAATCGGCTGTCCGACTGACTCATGGTAGTGGGCGGCGGCGATCGGTTCCTCCACGAGCACGATAGTACGCCGATCGAACCCGGCGCTTTCAGCGGCGCGGAGTAGCTGTTGCCTTTGTCGTCCGCCCCATGCGGACGGATGAGTAAGGACAACTTTGGCCGGTTTCACCCCTGCTTTCCGGTCCAAAGCAACCCGTCTGACCTCCCGGAAGATTTCCGCGACGAATTCTTCGGCAAGGATGGGACGGCCGTCATATATTTTAGGGGGCATGCCAACCAGACGTTTTGGGCTTTCCTCATAGGCGTGTGGGTAGATGGCTCGGAGACGCTCTGCCGTCTCCCCGACGAAGGGTCCGTTTCCGGTGTCAAGGATTACTCCCGAGGGCATCGTCCGTGATCCGCGCGACAGCTCCAAGACGTCGTTTCTTCCCCCGCTGCGGATAGCGGCTGCAGTGTTCGATGTCCCGAAGTCAATTGCCAATATCCAGGCGCCCGCGTGGTTGGTCATGAGCTGCTCCCTACGCTGGCATAAAAACTAGCTGGACCTTTTCTGGTGAGCGCATCGAAGCCCCATGAGATGTCATTGGTTGCCCTGCTGCATCCCATGTAGATAGGGGGCTCGGCGACCATCGCGTATTCGGCACCGGCGCAAACGAACTCGAGAGTCGCAGTTCCGCCGCGGAGGAACCGTGGTGGCCCTCATTTTGGAGGGGGGCCCAGGATGTAGTCATCATCGAAGGCGTAGTCGGGATCGGTGTCAGTCTCCGGTATTTCGGTCATCATTGAGCCTTCTCCTTATTCCTCGTCACTTGCGGTGTGCGCTATAGTCTGCCGTAAATCCGGCCGGAGAAGTTTTACCCTGCATAGCTGCCGAAGTGAGGGGTGCCTTCGATGATCAACGATGATGCATCGGAAGTGTCTTTGATCGATCGCGCCCGTGCCGGGGATGCCCGGGCCTTTGAGGAACTGCTTCGCCCGCACCGAGACAAACTCTGGGCTGTGTGCGTAAGGGTGACAGGACATCCCGCCGACGCTGAGGACGCGGTGCAGGAGTGCATGGTCGCAATCTGGCGTGGTTTGCCGCGGTTCAGAGGCGAGTCGCAGTTCTCGACTTGGATTTACCGGATCGCCGCGAACGCCGCGCTCGGCATCGTTCGCCGACGCAGGGAAGTCCCCGTCGAAGAAATTTTTGATCTCCCACCTAACCCCGGCTTCGAGGACGCTATCGCCCTGCACGATGAAATTCAGGCGGCTCTGCGGAAGGTTCCCGAAGACTTCCGTGTCGCCCTCGTCCTCCGCGAATACGGCGGCCTCACCTACGAGGAGATTGCCGAGCATCAAGGGATCCCGATACAGACAGTAAAGTCCCGGCTGAATCGTGCCCGTTCGGCGGTACGGGCCGCCCTCACCGTCGAATGACGAGCTTGTTGTAGCGGTTTCCTTTCCATGAATGATTCGATGCGAGGAACCCCAGGATTGTTCCCGCCACCTCGATGACGACCCGCTGCCGGACGGACGTGGACAAGGGACTCGGTGCAAGCCCCGGGACATGTTCTCCACCCATATCCTCCTCAAGCAGGCTCGCGCCAGTGTAAAGACGCCCGGTTGCGGAAGAACGGGACGCGTCTGAGGGAGGCACGTTCGATGTCCACGATCCCGCCACCGGGGACGTGCTTTCTACGCTCGCCGCGGCCGCCGATTAGGACGCCGTCCCGGCCCTGGATTCGGCAGACAGAGTGCAGGCTTCCTGGGCGCGCACGGCGTCGCGGTACACCCCAAACACTGCGATCTCCCCGCCGTCCGCCACAGAAGGAGCGCTGCTGAGGGTTCCGCTTCAGGACCGGCTTACGGGACGCGCTCCTTCTTGACCGGTTCATCTGGGGCCTTGGTCAGTGGTGGTTCGGGCTACGGTGCCCTGGAGGCGCGGCCGGAGGATCGGCACGGCTGGGCCGTCGAGCTGGTCAGGTAAGTTTTGCGGCCAGCTATGCGCATCACCAGAGTGAGGGTCCATCCGGCCACCAGAGGGCCGGTGCCCGCAGGGAGCCGCCCGTCGTGCGCAGCTGCAACCTTTGCCGGGACGTTCGCCACCTGAAGAGAGGATCGAAGAGAAAGCGGCCATTACATACCGGTGCAGCTCGAACCCACCACTAAGACCGCAGATTTAGATGTCGAACCCTTTCACGCCTTGATACCAGCTTCGCGGCGAAGATAAATCCACTCCTCCCTGGAGAGAAGCTCTCGAGGTGCCGGGGGCAATACCCCAACTGCCTTGAAGCTGACGTTCGTGGGGGGCGTGAAGTCAGCGATGACGTAGGTCTCGACCTCAGCGACAATCTGAACTTCGTCCTCGGCGGGCTCGTGTTCGTAGATAAATCTGGCTTCGATCAATGGTTCGGCAAGCCGGATCGCGACGCCACGCAAGGGCGGCGTAACCATGTCCCAGAGTGCTCGTTGGAAGGAGAGCAGGACTTGGACGCGAAAGTCAAGAACGCCGGGCATTATGAGGACCTTCCAAGGATGACGTGAACCCTGCCGTCCGCGTACTGCAAGAGTGGTCCCAAATGGCCATATCATCAACGTACATGCTGCGCGCAGGTGGAACTACCATCCCGAGTACGAGATCCACCTCATCCGGAAGGGCACCGGAAATTCATCGTCGTAGACCACATCGGCACCTTCGAGGCCGGCCACGTTGCCCTGATGGGATCCGGGCTGCCGCACGACTGGGTCAGTGACCTGGAGCCCGGGGAAGTGCTGGAAAACCGGACGCCGTCATCCAATTCGAGGGAAGTTGGGTCGGGCAGGCCGCTTCCGTGGTTCCCGAGCCGGCCGAGGTCAGACCCTTGCTGGAGCAGTCGGCGCGGGGCATCGAATTCGTTGGAGTTTCGGCCAAGGACGCCGCAACAGCCATTGAGGCGATGGGGGCCTCAAAAGGTTTGGAGCGGCTTCCACACCTTTTCTCCCTGTTCAGGGTCCTGTCCATTGCCCCCGAGGAAAACCGCCGCTACCTGGCGGAGGAATGGTTAAGGCCGCAACTTGATGGCCGGGCCGCGGCAGTGGTGGACATCGTACTGGAGTACGTGTTCAGCAACCATGCCGGCAGCGTCAAGATGTCCGAGGCAGCGGCGATGGCAGGAATGCAGGAAGCTTCCTTCTCGAAGTATTTCAAACGCGCCACCGGCCAAAACTTCAGCGACCTGGTCCGCAAGCTTCGCCTGGCCCACACCCGGCGCCTGCTGAAACGCAGCGACAAGCCCATCTTCAACATCTGCTACGAAGTCGGCTTTACCAACCTCTCCAATTTCAACCGACACTTCCTCAACGACACGGGAGAAACCCCGCGGAACTACCGCCAACGCATCCAGCAGTCAGCGTCAGGCTTGCTCCCCAGAACCACACTTTTCTGGTGCCCAGTTGGAGCACACCCCAACCTGACAAAAACGCTCTTGGCGGGCTGCAGAAGCGGTAGGAACTGCTTCTCCGCTCCACGTGGTTTAGCCGCTAGAGCCGCACTGACTTCAGCTGTAGCGGACTTTTTCGCGCCGTGAACCAGTCATGGCTTATTGCGCGGCAGCGAAGACGGCGTCGGGTTCAGATTCCAGCTCTCCGGGGTTGCCTTCACGGCCGGCAGGGAGCGTTGCGCTTTTGACGGTGAGCAGGCGTGAGAGTCGGTGGGCCGTGGAGACTACGGCGCTGGTGAGCTCTGTTGGTGGGGTTCCGGCTACGCGGTGGTTGGGGACCGTGACGGTGACCGACCCTCGAATGATGCCGTTGACGAAGAATGGTGCGGCGATGCCGTGGGCGTCAGGGACTCGTTCACTGTCGGTGGCAGCCCAGCCCTGGGAGCGGATATCCTCAAGCTCTTGTTCTGAAACTCCCGCTTCTTTGCCTATCCTGGCGCTTACGTGTTCGGGCAGGTGGGCGAGGATGGCTTTGCCTGCAGCTCCGGCGGTCAATGGAATTTCTTCGCCTTCTTCCAGGACGTAGCGGACATTCCGGGCTCCGGCGATTGTTCGTCCGATGTGGGCAACTTCGGTGTCCGCGTCGTAGAGGGCCAGGGTGGTGGTTTCGCCCGTTTGCCCGCTGAGTCCGCGCAGGTCCTCGTCCACCAGTTGCGGAAGGTCGTGGCCGGAGCCGAGCGAGGATGACCAGCGCAGCAGCGTCGGGCCGGCTATCCAGGCTCCGTTGTCCAGTGTGGTCATCAGCCCCACATCGCGGGCTGATTCAGCAAGCCGGCGGGTAGCCACCGACCGGGTTCCCCACAAACTCGAAAGGTCCTGCAGCGACAGCTCGGCCATCGGCTCGGAACAGAACGCCGCGATGATGGCCGCGATCCGTTGAATGAGTGCGGACGATTCCGCTTCAGGCAGGACCTGGGCGGTGTTCCTGCTGCCGGTGCGCTCGGTGAGCAGGGACTCGAGTTCCCGGGCAGCTTCGCTGAGCAGCTCCGCGCCGGCTTCGATGTCTGATTCCTTGAATTCGTTCCGCGGCCGGGACAATGACAGGGACCCGAACAGCCGGTCGTTGACGGTGAACGGCACGCCGATGCCGGCGGCGTCGGGAATATGCTGGCCGATGCTGACGACTGCGCCCACAGTGGCGTAGCTCTGCAGCGCATTCTCAATCCGTGTCCTGCTGTCGAGCGAGGCTTCGGTGAACTTCTTCAGTTCCTCCGGCAGTCCAGCCGTTCCACGGCGGGTAAGGATAGCCAGCCCAAGGGCACCGGCATGGGTGGGCAGGTTCGTACCCGGCGGAAGCGTGTACCGGACCGGCGCATCAGGTTCCACGGAGGCCAGGACGAAGCACTGCTCCGGGTTGCCGCTTTCGATAGCCATCAGAGCTGTCGCCCCGGACGCCCGGCTCAAGCGCCCAAGAATTTTCGTCCCCTCGGCAAAAAGAGGATGGCCTTCCTGCAGCGCAGCGGACAGGACCTTCAGCCGCGGTCCGACGATGTAGGCGCCACTGACGTCCCTGGACACCAGGCGTTCCTCAACCAGCCGGCTGAGGATCCTGTTGACGGTGCTTCGGCTCGCGCCCAGTTCCTCGGCCAACTCCCGGACGCCCCACCCGTAGCCTGCACGGCTGATCACAGCCTCGATGACGGCGACGACTTCTTTAGAGCCGTCCCGCTGTTCCGACTGGTCCAGTTGCTCCATATTTGCAGTATCCCACGGCACCCGCACCCGCTGCCCTCCTCCTTGTGAACCCTGCCTCCACCGCTTGACAGTGGCGTGGAACACAGGCATTCTTGAACCAACCCCCAAGTGAGACACTGTCCCACTTTTCTAAACCTAAAGACAGAGAGGTCTTCGGATGACTATCCCCACACTGGCAGTTCCAGATGCTGCCCGGCGCACCAAAGCCAAGAAGGCGACCGGCGTTGCAGCTTTCGGTACCTTCATCGAGTACTACGACTTCAGCGTCTACGGCTATGTGGCAGCGACGCTGGCAATCGTCTTCTTCCCCGGCGATGACCCGGTCATCGGTCTGCTGAACACCCTCTTGGTGTTCGGCTCTGCGTTCATCGTCCGCCCGCTCGGCGCTGTGTTTTTCGGCCGCCTGGGTGACCGTAAGGGCCGCCGGACCAGCCTGATCGCGAGCATCACCTGCATGGGTGTCGCCGCGACCCTGACGGGCCTGCTGCCGGGCTACGCGCAGATCGGGGTGCTCGCCCCGATCCTGCTGGTGCTGCTGCGCATGCTGCAGGGCTTCTCCACCGGTGGGGAAATCGGCGGCGCCGCCGCTTACATCCATGAATGGGCCGCGCCGAACCGCCGCTCCCTCTTCGTCTCACTCATTCCCAGCATCGCCCAGCTCGGCAAGGGCCTGGCCGCCGGCCTGGCCGCCCTCGCCGCAGCCATGATGCCGGCAGCTGACCTGGCAGCATGGGGCTGGCGCATCCCGTTCCTCCTCGCCCTTCCCCTGGGCATCCTGTGCCTGGTCATGCGCCTAAAGGTCGAAGACAGCCCGGAATTCCAGGCCATCAACAAAACCGCAGAGGGCACCTCCAAGGCTCCGTTCAAGGAAGTCCTGACCAAGTACCCCAAGGCACTGGCCAAGGTCACCTCCATCTCCCTCGTGCAGAACCTCGGCACCTACATCGGCACCGTGTTCGTCGCCGTCTACTTCAGCGAAGTCCTCGGCTTCACCAAGGGCGAAGCCTCCACCATCGTCCTCCTGGCGGTACTCTTCGCGGCGCTCCTGATTCCCATGGCAGGCCAGCTCGGCAGCCGCATCGGCAGCAAGAAAGTCCTGCTCTGGTCCTACGTCGCCTACGTCGCGGTCACCATCCCGTCCTTCGCCATGATGAACCAGCACTCCTTCGTGCTGGCGCTCCTGGGCCTTGGCCTGGGCATCATCCCCTACGCCCTCTGCCAGGCCGGAACCTACGGCGCCATGCTCGAGTTCTACCCCACCCGCGTCCGCCACACCGGCGTCGCGTTCGGCCACAGCGTTGGAGCAGTCATCGGCGGCGGCGCCGGGCCCTACCTCGCCACCTGGCTTATTGACCTGACCGGCAACACCTTCGTGCCCGCCTTCATCCTCGTCGGCGCAGGCGCCCTCGGACTGCTGGTTGTCGGCCTCACCGTGCGGGCCAACTCCGATCCCTCCTCGCACCTCTACCGATAGGCGCCGCACTGTGACCGCGATCTACATCTCCGACGTCATCCACGAGGACGTCCTGGCGGACATCCGTAAGAACGCCCTCGTGCACGTCGGCTACGGCCCCGACAAGGTCAACTACCTCGACGTCAGCGAGAACATTGACGCAGTGATCCTGCGGGCGGAAACCTTCACCCGCGAAATGATCGAAGCCTCCCCCCGCCTGAAGATCATTGCCCGGCACGGGGTCGGCACCGACAACGTCGATATTCCGGCAGCGTCAGAGAATGGTGTCTGGGTCACCAGCACCCCGGGCTCGAACAGCAATGCCGTCGCCGAGCACGTCTTCGCTCTTCTGCTCTCCCTGACCCGCCAGATCGTCCCGGCGGCGAACCGTGTCCTGGCCGGCACCTGGGCCGAGGGCCGCGGGGACCTGGTTGGTTTCGAACTCTCCGGCCGCACCCTTGGGATCGTGGGCTTCGGAGCCATCGGCAAGCGCGTCGCAACTGTTGCCCGGGGCTTCGGGATGCGGGTGCTCGCCGCAGACCCGATAGCCCAGGCCGCCGACGTCGCAGCCGCGGGCGCGGACTTGGTTGAACTGGACACCCTGTATGACGGGGCGGACATCATCACCCTGCACGCCCCGCTGCTGCCCGGCACCCGCCACATGATCTCGACCCGTGAACTGGCCCTGATGAAATCCGGCGCAATTGTCATCAACACCTCCCGCGGTGGCCTGATCGATGAGGACGCACTGGTCACGGCCTTGACAAACGGCGCCCTTGCCGGTGCTGCCCTTGATGTGCTCGAAGCCGAAAGCATCGACATGAAGGACCCGCTGACCAGCAACAGGGTGGCCCTGCACGAAGTGCCCAACCTGCTTGTCACCCCCCACATCGCCGGTCAGACCCAGGAAGCTTTCCAGGAAGCCGGCACCCGCTCCTGGTCAGAAGTACGCGCCGTCCTGGCAGATGAACCCCCGGCGTTCCCGGTCAACGCCAACGACCTGCGCAAAGTCCCCGCCTGACCCGGCACACCACACTCCAAGGAACCACACGTGTATATCAACGCCTCCGCCGAAAACATTACCGTCTACCCCGAATGGCCCCGCCCCTCCCAGGACCTCGTCCAGTCCCTCGCGGCCTACCCCCCGGCGCTGATCGGTGACGTGCGCAAACGCCTGGACATGATGTCAGCAGACATCCGCTGCCTGACCCCCGGCGCCCGACTGGCCGGGACCGCCCTCCCCATCCAGATCTGGGAAGGCGACAACCTCGCCATCCACCGCGGCCTCGATGAAGCCAAACCCGGGGACGTCCTGGTCATCTCCGGGAACGGCGTCACCAACCGGTCCGTCTTCGGGGGCATCCTCGCCGAGATCTGCCTCCATAAAGGCGTCACCGGCGTGATCGTCGACGGGGCCGTCCGGGACATCGAAGAGATGAACGAGATGGGCCTTGCCGTCTTCGCCCGCGCCGTAGTACCCGCCGGGCCCTCCAAAAACGGACCCGGGTACGTCGGCAAACCGGTCGCCTGCGGCAACGTCGTCTGCAACCCAGGTGATGTCGTCATCGGCGACCAGGACGGCATCGTCGTCATCCCCCAATCCGAACTCAACGAAACACTTCAGGCCCTCCCCGCTCAGGAAAACCTCGAACGCCAGATCCGCGACCGGATCAAAGAAGCCGTCGCCTCCTAGAGGCCACCACACGGCTCCCTCCCCCCCGACAAGAGTGGCAGAGGCCCGACAAATGGGCCGCTGCCACTCTTTTAGACCAGAACCGGAAAGCCCATGACACTGAACCGAGCAACACCGCGTAAACACGGTGACTGGAGCCTGCTGATCAACGCTCGGGTGGAAGTCCGCCAAAACGGCCAGGTGATCAGAACCGGGTTCGTCGAAGACGCCATGCCCGACTCCTCCGTACTCTGGCTCGCGGCCGACGCCGCACATCCTCGTCAGATGTTTGAAGCCGCCCAAGGCCATCAAGTTTGGGTGACACTGCAGGAGCTCAGTGGCGACCTCAATTACCGCATGACAGCGACTCGGATTTTCGGCAACTCGGCAGGAAGAGAACTCCAAAACGGCTCCGTGAAGCATTAGGCAACCGCCTGGTGGGGCCAGTCGTAACCGGTAGCTCGTCAAGTGCCCTCCTGTAGGGCCGGTCGAATCCTCTCGACACTGGAACTGGGGCAACTGATAGGCCACACCCCAACATGACGTCAGCCAGCCCGCCCATCCAGCGTCAGGATAGGGCCCCTCAGGCCCTTGCTTACACTCCCGCGTGAACCGTCAAGACCCTAACCTGACAACGTGCCGTAAAGGCCTCCCCGCCTCAGTACTGACCCTTGATCACGAAGTAGGAGCCGCGGATCACGCCGGCGAGCTTCGACTTCTGGCGCGCGAACTTGAAGCTGGACGCCAGTTCCTCGGGAATCTCCATGCCGTCGGAAAGCTTGAAACCAACCGCCCGTTTGCCACCTTCGTCGAGGCCGTACATCACGTTGATGGCCAGGCCTGACTCGTAGAACACGTACGCCATCCGCAACCCGTCCACTTCGAAGGAAGAAACCTCAAGCGGACGGGACGAAATGGCGAGATTGCGCTCGGCGGAGAGGATGTGGTGCACATACTCAAGCGTCGAGGGCGCCTCATCCGCGGGCGTGACCGTGAAATTGTGGTTGTACTTGTTCTTGTAATACCGCGCCTCGTTGGCGCGCAGCCCCGCCAGCGCCTCGGCGACCGGTGACGATTCCAGGCCCACTGTGGACACGTTCTTGAAATCTACGGTGTACGGCATGCATCCTCCTGGGAATTTTCCTTCGCACATCCTCGCAGATGCACGCCGTACCCACTGCCGGAAACGCGCCCGGGTATCGAAATAAGCCGGTGCCGGGCGCGTTGGCCCAAAAGGCAGCGCAGCCTAGACGAGGTTCTCCACCAGTGAGACGTCCCGCACCGCGCCCTTGTCGGCCGACAGTGCCATGGCGGCGTAGGCCCGCAGTGCCGGGGAAACCTGGCGGTCCCGGTTCTTGGCCTTGTAACCGCCGTTGGCTTCCAGTTTTTCGCGGCGCTCGGCGAGGACCTCGTCGGAGACCTCCAGCTGGAGGCTGCGCGTCGTGATGTCGATGCTGATGATGTCGCCGTTCTCCACCAGGGCGATGGTGCCGCCGGAGGCAGCCTCCGGGGAGATGTGCCCAATCGACAGGCCGGAGGTGCCGCCGGAGAAGCGGCCGTCCGTGATGAGGGCGCACTTCTTGCCCAGGCCGCGCCCCTTGAGGAACGACGTCGGGTAGAGCATTTCCTGCATGCCCGGACCGCCGCGCGGGCCTTCGTAGCGGATGACCACTACGTCGCCTTCCTTGACGGCCTTGTTCAGGATCTTTTCCACGGCTTCGTCCTGGGACTCGCACACCACGGCCGGGCCCTCGAAGGTCCAGATGGACTCGTCCACGCCGGCGGTCTTCACCACGGCGCCGTCGACGGCCACGTTGCCGCGGAGCACGGCCAGTCCGCCGTCCTTCGAGTAGGCGTGCTCCACGGAGCGGATGCAGCCTTCTGCGGCGTCGGTGTCCAGGGAGGTCCACTCGTTCGACTGGGAGAACGCGCTGGACGAGCGGACGCCGCCGGGAGCAGCATGCCACAGGGCCTTCGCTTCTTCGGTGGCCTTGCCGCCGCGGATATCCCAGTCATCCAGCCAGCCGTCCAGGTCAGCGGAGTGCACGGAGTGGACGTCCTTGTGCAGGAGCCCGCCGCGGTTCAGCTCGCCCAGCAGGGCGGGGATGCCGCCCGCCCGGTGCACGTCCTCCATATAGTAGGTCTTGTCCTTGGCGACGTTCGGGGCCACCTTTGCCAGGCAGGGCACCTGGCGGGACTTGGCGTCCATCTCGGCCAGGCCATAGTCCACGCCCGCTTCCTGGGCAGCGGCCAGCAGGTGCAGGATGGTGTTGGTGGAGCCGCCCATGGAGATGTCCAGGGCCATGGCGTTGTCGAAGGCCTTCGCGGTGGCGATGGAGCGGGGCAGCACCGAGTCGTCGTCGCCGTCGTAATAGCGCTTCACCAGCTCGACGACGGTGGAACCGGCTTTCTCGTACAGCGCCTTGCGGGCGGTGTGGGTCGCGAGCACGGAGCCGTTGCCCGGCAGGGCCAGGCCGATGGCCTCGGCGAGGCAGTTCATGGAGTTGGCGGTGAACATGCCGGAGCAGGAACCGCAGGTGGGGCAGGCGTTCTCTTCGATGAGGTTGATGTCAGCATCGGAGATGGACTCGTCCACGGCGTCGGCAATCGCGTTCACCAGGTCCAGGGAGCGCACGGAGCCGTCGGTCAGGGTCACGCGGCCGGCCTCCATGGGGCCGCCGGAGACGAACACTACGGGGATGTTCAGGCGCAGCGCCGCCATGAGCATGCCCGGAGTGATCTTGTCGCAGTTGGAGATGCACACCAAGGCGTCGGCGCAGTGGGCGTTCACCATGTATTCAACCGAGTCGGCGATCAGGTCGCGGGAAGGCAACGAGTACAGCATGCCGCTGTGGCCCATGGCGATCCCGTCGTCCACGGCAATGGTGTTGAACTCGCGCGGCACGGCGCCGGCGGCGAGGATCGCGTCGGAGACGATCCGGCCCACGGGGGCGAGGTGCGTGTGGCCGGGGACGAATTCGGTGAAGGAGTTGGCGACGGCGATGATCGGCTTGCCGATGTCCGAGTTGGCGACGCCGGAGGCGCGCAGCAGTGCGCGGGCTCCGGCCATGTTGCGGCCGTGGGTGACAGTTCTGGAGCGGAGTGCGGGCATGCTACCGATCCTGCCCTGCCCGGCCAAAAGGCGGAAGACAGTGCTGATACTAGTAGTAGGAGTACCTGGGTACTAGTGTTAGGTGCCGTGAAAGAGGCAGGCGACAAGCGCAAGGAACTGGGCCTGTTCCTGCGGGCACGCCGGGATCAGGCCCTGCGCTCCGAGTATGGGTTGCCGCCCGTTGCCCGCAGGCGTGAGCGGGGGCTTCGGCGCGAGGAGGTTGCGTTCCTTTCCGGAGTGAGCGTCACCTGGTACACGTGGCTGGAGCAGGGTCGGGACATCAGGCCCTCCCGGGAAGTCCTGGAAGCCGTGGTCCGGACCCTGCACCTCTCGGAGACGGGGCGCTCCTATGTCCTGTCCCTCGCCGGCTATTCCTCGCCCATAACCGCAGGGCCCGTGGCTGCTGACGCCCCTCCCCACATCCAGCGGCTTCTCGATGCCCTCGGCCCGAACCCGGCCTTCGCGCTGGCACCGGACTGGAGCGTTACGGGCTGGAACAGGGCCTACGCCGCTCTGTATCCCAACATCGCCAACGTTGCCGCCCCGGAACGGAACCTGCTGTGGCTGGTCTTCACGGACCCCTACGTCCGGGAGCTGCTCCCTGACTGGGACGTCACCAGCAGGCGGTTCCTTGCCGAGTTCCGGGCCGAAGCAGGGCAGCGGCTCGGCGATCCGGACGTGGCGTACCAGGTGGAGCGGCTCAAGGAGACCAGCCCGGAGTTCAAGGAGGGCTGGGACCGGTACGACATCCTCGGTTTCGAATCCCGTGAACGGCTGTTCCACCACCCGGCGGTGGGCGTCCTCCGGCTGGAACACCACCAGGTGTCACCCTCGGACCGGCCCGACCTCCACATCGTGGTGTACACCCCCGCGCCGGACAGTGACGCCGCGGAGCAGATCCAGCGGCTCCTCTCAGCGGGCAGCTAACTACAACCAGCTGCCCAGCCACCCGCTCTACGAGTCCGTGTGCCTGCCGGTCAGTTTGTCGCGGATCCGGTCCACCATACCGACGCCTGGCCCAAGGGTCTTGTGGAACAACTCCGAATGCGGCGCGCTCGGGTGCGGCCGTGTCGGTGCCAGCTTTTTCGCTTTCTCCACTTTTTCGCCGATGTCGACGAGTTTTTCGCGCGGGATGTGCAGGCGGAGCTTCGGAAACTGTTCGGTTTCCTCATCGTTGGCGTGATGGCTCAGTTGGTCTTCGAGCTCCTGGACCAGTTCCAGGAAGGTCTGGTCCGAAGGCTCCACCTTTTCCAGCCGTTTCATCAGCTTGACGATCTCGTCGTGCTCCTTCTTGTCATGTTCCACTTCGTCCTTGCCGTTGGGCACGTGGTCCTCAATGGCGGGGTACACGTACATTTCCTCGGCAACGGCATGACGCATCACCTCCGCGATCAAAGTGTCCGCCAAATCCCTGCGCTGGCTGTCCTCGGACGCACTCTTAATCTGCCCGATCAGCGCAATCATGTCCTGGTGATCGCTGGTGAGGATGTCCACGACGTCCACGTTCGTTCCGGCGGAATTGGTATCACTCATGAGCTGGCCCTCCTCCTGGATCGCTCCCTGTAAGCGACGTAAGAGGGTCAAAGTACCACGCGGCAACAACGCGATCCAGAGGTGCGGGGAGCAGCGCTTCGGATACTCGGCCCTGGCTCCCAGCCCTTCCTACACCCTGGTCGGCACAGCCAGAGCAGGAGCCGTGAAGCTGTGGGTTCCGGCGCCGACGGTGTGCTGCCCGCCGCCCGGAAGGACGACGTCGGCCTCCACTCCCCCAGGTACCGTCGCCTCGAGGTGGAACTCACCGTCGTCGAGCTTCCACTCCACGCGGATGGTTCCGTGCGACGTTTTCAGGGACGTCCTGGCCCAGTCGATGCCTTCGCCCGGGACCGGCGCAATCCGGACCTTGCTGCACCCCGGGGCGAGCGGGCTGATGCCGCCGACAGTCTTGTGCAGCCAGTCCGCCACCGCGCCCAGCGCATAGTGGTTGAAGCTGGTCATCTCGCCCGGGTTGATGGTGCCGTCCGGAAGCATGGAGTCCCACCGCTCCCACACTGTGGTGGCGCCCATGGTCACCGGGTACAGCCAGGACGGGCAGCCCTGTTCCAGCAGCAGCCTGTACGCCTCCGCGCTGTGACCGGTGTCCGTGAGGGCACCGGTGATGAAGGGGGTGCCGGCGAAACCGGTGGACACGCGGTAGTTGTTCTTCCGGACCAGCTCGGCGAGGCGTTCCCCGGCGAAGTCAACATGCTCGGCGCCGGGAAGGATGCCGAAGGCAATCGCCAGCGCGTAGACGGTGGTGCAGTCGCTCTGGATGGTGCCGTCGGCGGCAACATAGTGCTCCAGGAACGAGGCCTGGACGCGTGCCGCCAGCTGCTCGAAGTACTCGGCGTCCTCCTGGTGTCCCAGCAGCCGCGCGGTTTTGGCGGTAATGGAGGCGGTGCGGTACATGCACGTGGTGGCCACCACGCCGGTGTCCGCCTTCGCATCCCACGGCTTGTCCGGATCGGCATCCGGGTCCAGCCAGTCACCGAACTGGAAGCCCTGGTCCCAAAGACCGGTGGGAGACAGCAGGCCTTCCACGCGGCGGGTGTGCGAGGACATCGATGCGTACTGGTTCTTCAGCACCGTGTCATCACCGTAGGCCTCCCACAGCGCCCACGGCACCCAGACGGAGGCTTCGCTCCACAGTGCTGACGATTCCGGCGACGGGAACTCGGCTGGCTGCGGGCAGTACTTGAGGGCATCCGGGACCGTGATGGGCACCAGGCCGTCAGCCGCTTTCTGCTCGGCAGCCAGGTCCAGGAGCCAGTCCTGCAGGAATCCCTTGACGTCGTAAAGGAATGCCGCGGTGGGCGCGAAAACACCGATATCGCCGGTCCAGCCGAGCCGCTCATCACGCTGCGGGCAGTCCGTGGGTAGGTCCAGGAAGTTGCCCCGGAGGCCCCAGACGATGTTGCGGTGCAATTGGTTTACGAGTTCGTTGGAGCACTCGAAAGTGCCGGTGCGCTCCAGTTCGGAGTGCACCACCACCGCTTCCAGTGAATCCCCGGTCAGCGTGCCCGGCCAGCCGGACACCTCGGCGTAGCGGAAGCCGTGGAATGTCTTGGTGGGCTCGAAGAAGTCCTCGCCGCCGGAGAGGATGAACGTGTCTGCGGCCTTGGCGGAGCGCAGCGGGCGGACGCCCAGCTCGCCGTCCTCCAGCACTTCGGCGTGGCGGACGGTGATGGCGTGCCCGGCCTCGCCCTGGACGGTAAACCGAAGCCAGCCCACCAGGTTCTGGCCGAAGTCCACGAGTGTCTTGCCGCTGGGCGACGTGAAGACCTTCTCAGCCTTGACGACGTCGGTGCGCACCACGGGCGGGCCCACCGGCTCGGCCAGCCGGTCGACGTCGAACTCGAGCGTGTGCACCCCTGTCCACCCGGCAGACGTGCCGGCGTCAAAGCCTGGCTCGGCCCAACCGATCTGGTTCCGGCGCGCGTCAATGGTCTGGCCGTCGTAGAGGTCATTGGCAGTGGTGGCCGACGGGCCGGACTGCCAGGTGGTGTCCGAGGCGACGGACTGGACGTAACCGTCCTCGAACTCAACATCCAACTGGCCAAAGAAACCCAGCTTGTCGCCGTACAGCCCGGACATGCCGTGCCAGGCAAGGCGCCCGCGGTACCAGCCGTTGCCCAGGGACACCCCGATAACCGTGGCAGGCTGCACCAGCGCCGTGACGTCGTAGCTGCGGAAGCGGAGCCGCCACTCGTACGAGCTCCAGCCCGGGCTCAGCACATCCTCACCCACCGGGACGCCGTTGATCAGTGCCTCGTAAACGCCGTAGGCCGCGGCCCGCAGCTTCGCCTTGGCGACTGCGCCGTGCCCCTCCGCCAGGCGGAATTCCTTCCGGAGCAGTGGGGCGCCGTCGAACTCTTCGTCGGGGGTGATCATGGCTGCTTGCCAGGGTGCCAGTGGCATGTGGTGTGTTCCGTTCTGCTGGCCGCCACGAGGTGGCGGAAGGAAAGTTGCTTATGGAAAGGCGGTCAGGAGGCGTAGTGGCAGGCGACGTCGGAGCCGCCCACCGTGCGAAGTGCCGGGCGTTCGGCGGCGCAGAGATCCGTCGCAAACGGGCAGCGCAGCCGGAAGGGGCAGCCGCCGGGCTCGGGCACCGCGGCCGCGCCCGTGCGTACGCCGAGCGACTCGCGGGCCTGCCGGCGCGCGGCCTGCTCCGCGGGGCGCGGCACGGGTGACGCGGCCACGAGGGCCTGGGTAAACGGATGCTTGGGGTTCTCGGTGACCGCGGCTGCGGGTCCGCTTTCCATTACCTGCCCGCGGTAAAGGACCACCACGCGCTGGGCCAGGAACTGGACCACCGCGATGTCGTGGGCGATGAACAGGTAGCCCAGGCCCCGCTCGTCCCGCAGGTCGGCCAGGAGGTTCAGCACCTGCGCCTGGGTGGAGAGGTCCAGGGCGCTCACGGCTTCGTCGCAGACCACCAGCTTGGGGTCGCAGATCAGGGCGCGGGCCACGGAGATGCGTTGCCGCTGGCCGCCGGAGAACTGGCTGGGGTACCGGTCAACGGCCTCGCGCGGCAGGCCCACGCGTTCGAGCATGTCCTCGGCGCGCTGCCGGGCCTCGGCCGCGTTCACGCCGCGGAGCCGGAGCGGTTCTGCCAGCGAGGAGCCCACGGTGTTGCGGGGGTTCAGGGAGGAGTTGGGGTCCTGGAAGACGGCCCGCAGTTCCCCGCCCAACGCCCTGCGCTGCCATGCGCCCGCGGAGGTGATGTCCTTGCCCTGGTAGGTGATGGACCCGCCGGAGACCTTCTGCAGGCCCAGGATGGCCTTGCCGATGGTCGACTTGCCGGAACCGGACTCCCCCACCAGCCCCACGGTTTCCCCGGGGGCGATGCTGAAGCTGACACCGTCGACGGCGGCGGGTGCGGCGGCTGCCTTGCGGCCACGTCCGTACCGGACCACCAGGTCCTTGACTTCCAGCAGAGGCTGGGCGGCAGCGGGCAGCGGTGCTTCCGGGCGGACCGAGGTTGCGGTGCTCATGCTGGATCCTTTTCGACAGTCCTGGTTTCGCACAGGTTCAGAATGTGGTGGCTGGGTATGTCGGTGGCCACCCAGTCCAGGCCTTCGACGGCGAGTTCGTCCGCTTTGACGCAGCGCACCACGCCGTCGCCGGTACCGGAGGGAAGCAGCGGGATGGGCACGAGGCAGGCGGACCCGGCGAACTGGCAGCGTGCGGCGAACCGGCAGGTGCTGGGCCAGTCCTTGGGCTGGGGAACCTGGCCGCTGATGGTGGCGAGGCGCTCCGGCATGTCCGCAGCATGGTTGGCGTGCGGATCCGCTGCCAGCAGGGCCAGGGTGTAGGGGTGGCGCGGGTTGTCCAGGATGCTGTCCGTCCGGCCGTTCTCCACTACTTCGCCGGCGTACATCACGGCCACCTGGTCGCAGAGGTCGGCCACCACGCCAAGGTCGTGGGTGACCATCACTACGGACATCCCGGTGTCCTTCACTAGGCTGCGCAGGAGCGAGAGGATCTCGGCCTGGACGGTGACGTCCAGCGCGGTGGTGGGTTCGTCTGCCACCAGGAGGCGGGGTCGGCCGGCGAGTGCCAGGGCGATGGCCACGCGCTGGGCCATGCCGCCGCTGATCTGGTGGGGGTAGGTTTTCAGGATGCGCGCGGCGTCCACGATGCCCACTTTTTCCAGCAGGCCGAGGGCTTCGGCCTTTGTTTCGGCCCTGCCCGTCCCGCGGAGCCGCCGGATGGTGGCCGTGAGCTGGTAACCCACGGTGAACATGGGGTCCAGTGCCCGCATGGGTTCCTGCGAGATGAGGGCGATCCCGCGTCCGCGGATGCCTTCCATGTCCTTGTCCGTGGCCGCGGCCAGGTTCTTGCCGTTCCAGAGGATCTGGCCGCCGGTCACGGACACTCCGGAGGGCAGCAGGCCCAGGAGGGACAGGGCCGTCATGGTCTTGCCGCAGCCGGATTCGCCCACGAGGCCCAGGACGGTGCCCGGTTCGACGTCGAAGGAGACGTCCGTGACCAGGCGGACTCCCTTGCCCACACCAACAGAGTCCACACCAACGGAGAGGTTGCGGACGCTCAGTGTGTCCTGCGCGGCGTCCTTGGGAGCCTGCGCGGCCGCGGCGATTGCGGCGACGGCTTTCGCCCGCTGCCGCCGGGCTGCGGCGGAGGGCAAGTGTGAGGCGGTGGCATTCGGTGACTTGCCGAGGGCGTTGCCGATGGCATTGGCGGCCAGGACTGTCAGGGCCAGTACAGCACCGGTGGGAACCATCAGCCAGGGGGCGTCGTAGACGTGCTGCGAGGCGCCCTGGATCATGCCGCCCCAGCTGGGCTGCGGGATCGGCGGGCCGAAGCCGATGAACGCCAAACCGGCCTGGATGAGCATGCCGACGGCGAAGATCAGGGCCGCCTGGACCACAATCGTGTTGGTCAGGCCGGGCAGCACATGGCGGAAGCTGATGCCGGCCGTGCCCATGCCGTCCACCTTGGCGGCGTCCACGTAGAGCTGGGACTGCAGGGACTTCGCCTGGCCCAGCATCACGCGGTAGATGCCCGCAGAGATCAGCACGCCCAGGATCCCCATGATCATCGGAATGTTGGTTCCCACGGCACCGATCACGGCCAGGATGATCACCGTGCCGGGCAGGGACATCACGATTTCGGTGGCGCGGCTGATGACGTTTTCCACGCGTTCACCGCCGGCTGCTGCCAGCATGGCCAGGAGGGTTCCGAGGCCGACGGCGACAATCACCGTGATCATGGACGTCCCCAGGGTGCCGGCTGCCGAGGCGAAGATGCGGCTCAGGAGGTCCCGGCCCAGTTCGTCGGTGCCGAGCCAGTGTGCGGAGGTGGGTCCGGACAGGACGGCGGTGAAGTCCTGGTCCTCTGTCTTGAAGGGCAGCCACAGCGGTGCGGTGAGCGAGGCAACCACAAGCGCGGCCAGCCAAATCACGCCGGCGATGCTCGCCGGTGAGGCGAACAGCTTGCTGCCGGAGAATTTCTTTGCGGCACTTTGGCGCGGGGCCCTGTGAAGGACGGCAGCCGCCGTCGGCTCCGCGGAGTCTGCAGGTGCGGGGGCAACGTTGGGGATCATGAGGCACGCAACTTCGGGTCGAGGAACTTGGTGGCGAGTTCCAGCACCAGGTTCACGGCGACCACCACCACCGTGGCGATCACCACCACGCCCTGGACGGACGGGGCGTCATGGGTGCTGACGGAGTTCTGGACGGCCTGGCCCAGGCCCGGCATGGCGAACAGTTGCTCGGCGATGACGGAGCCGCCGAAAAGCTGGATGAACTGCAGTGCGATGGCGGCCACGATGGGGAGGCTGGCGTAGCGCAGGGCGTGGACGTAGAGGATTTTCCAGGTGGGGGTGGCGGTGGCACGGAGAGTACGGATGTGTTCCTGCTGGAGCGCCTCGAGCATGGAAGCCCTGGTCTGGCGGGCGATGAACGCCCCGCCGCCCACGGCCAGGGTGATCACCGGCAGCGCCAGGGACAGTGCCCAGTCCTGCGGGGAAACCTCGAAGGGAACGTAGCCGGTGGCCGGGAAGACGGAGGACTGGACGGCCAGCAGGTAGACGAAGATGATGCCGATCCAGAAGGCCGGCAGGGCCACGGCCATGCCGGCGACGCCGCCGATGATGCGGTCCACGATGCCGCCCCGGACCGCGGCGGTCACGCCCAGCGCGATGCCGAGGATCCCGCTGAGAAAAGTGGCTCCGGCGGCAAGGGAGGCGGTGACGGGAAGCCTGCTGGCCAGGTCCGCGCTGACGGACCGGCCGTCGATCAGTGAAATACCGAGGTCACCCTGGACTGCTGAGCCGAGCCAGGTGAAGAACTGGACCACTAGGGGATCCGACCAGCCAAGGCGCCGGTTGACTTCGTCGATGGCTTCCTGGGAGGCGCCGGCCCCGAGGGACACGGCGCCCGGGCTGCCGGGCATTGCGTGTACCAGCATGAATGCCAGCACCGCAACCACCAGCACGGTGGCCAGCGCCATCAGCAGGCGCTTGGTGATGAATAGTGCCATGGTGACCTCCATCGGTCAGGCCCTTGCCGGGCGGACCCTCCCCCTTGGTAGGAGGGACCGCCCGGCAGGTGCGGGTATTAGCTGGCCGGCTTGTAGGACGAGAGGAGCGGGTAGGCGTTGGTGCCGGCGAACTCCACCGGTGCCACCTTCTTGGTGTTGTAGCCCTGGTTGGTGAGGGCCTCGTACAGCGGGATCATCCAGCCGGATTCCACCAGCCGGGTGTTCAGCTTGGTGGCCGCGGCCTTGGCGGCGGCGTCATCCTTGGCGGCTGCGAGCTCGCCGGTGGCGGCGCTGAGCTGCTCATCGGTGGCCTTCTGCACGTTGGTGAAGCCGTTGAGGATGGCTCCGTACATCACGCCGACGGGGTTGTCCCAGTTCAGCGGCGCGTAACCCAGGGGTGTGGTGGCGACGGCGGCGAAGGCCTCGTCAGTGGAGGCGGCCATCTTCACGTTCATGGTGATTCCGACGGCGGCGAGGTCCTTCTGGACTGCCTGCAGGTCCGTCTGGGTCTGGGCGCCGGCGATGATGGTGAAGTCGAAGCCGTTCGGGTAGCCGGCTTCGGCCAGCAGGCTCTTGGCCTTGTCGGGGTTGTAGGCGAACTTGGTCTCAATGTCCTTGCTGAAGCCTGCGGAGTCCTTGGGCAGGGCGTTCCAGGCCGGGATGTCACCCTTGTGGAGCGCGTCCACCAAGGCCTGGCGGTTGATCGCGTACTGGATGGCCTGGCGGACCTTCTCCTCGGCGAACGCCGGGGCGGTCTTGCCGATCTTGTCGAAGGAGATCATGGTGTTGACGGTGCCGCCGATCTGGGTGACCCCCACGCCCTTGGACTTGGCGAAGTCAACGGTGTTCGAGGTCAGCATGGCGACGTCTGCCTGGCCGGACACCAGGGCGTTGGCCCGTGCCTGCGGGTCAAGGACCACGCTGAAGATGACCTTGTTGAAGGCGTACTTCGGCGCCTCCGGGCTCTTCTCGTTCTTCACCAGGACGTACTTGTTGCCCTTCACAGTGGAAGGATCCAGCGTGTAGGGGCCTGAGCCGTCCGGGGTGGCGGCGAGGCTTGCGGTGTCCGTGACGCCGTTCTTGCCGACAATCATGCCGGTAGTGGAGGCCAGGTTCTTCTCGAACCCGGGCTGCGCCTTGGCAAACGTCAGGGCCACCTGGGTGGGGCTGACGACATCCACGGAAGCGATCTCCTGGGCACCGCCCTTGGCGACGGCGGAATAGGCGCTGAGTGCGGGATCGGAGCGGCGGTCCAGGTTCGCCTTGACCAATTCGGCGTCGAGCTTGGACCCGTCGGTGAACGTCACACCCTCCTTCAGCGTGAGCGTCAGGACGGTGTTGTCGGCGTTGTAGCTGAACTCCTTGGCCAGGCCCGGACCTGCCGTACCGTCCGGCTGCAGCGTCATCAGGCTCTCGTAGAGGCCCTCGAAGAACTGCCGCTGTGCAGCGGAGACGCGCAACGGGTCAAAGCCGAACGATGCCGAGTCGCTGTCGATGGCGAGGGTCAGGGAGCTGGTGTCCGCTTTGGCGGTGGCCTGGCTGGAGCCGCCGCCGCACGCGGTCAGCGATCCCAGCAGGAGTGCTCCGGCCAGAACGGCGGAGCTCGCACGGGCGGTGGAGTTCAGGAGTTTCATGTAGTGCGCCTTTGCATTCTGATGTGTAACGGAGGAATGTCTTGGGGCTGGCTGCTCGCCGGCTCCCCACCAGCATCAGCCGGGCGCCTTGGCCGCTCACATGAGAATGTCATTCATTGAAAAAGTATTGTGGCCCCGGTCACGCGGCAGGAAAGGATTGGAAGCCAGGGCAGAGAGGCCCCGTGCGCTGTCTTCAGGCGCTGAACGAAAGGAACCCACATGACCACCGAATCAGCATTCCCGCAGGATTTCGTCTGGGGCGTCGCCAGCGCCGGCCACCAGGTGGAGGGGAACAACGTCAACAGTGACACCTGGTTCCTGGAACACCTCCCGGGCAGCATGTTCTCCGAGCCGTCCGGGGATGCCGTGGACCACTATCACCGCTACCGCGAGGACATCGCCCTGATCGCCGGTTTGGGGTTCACCAGCTACCGCTTTTCCATCGAGTGGGCCCGTATTGAGCCGGAAGAGGGACTGTTCTCGCAGGCGGAGCTGGACCACTACCGCCGCATGCTGGAGGCCTGCCACGAGCACGGCCTCACCCCCGTGGTCACGTTCCACCACTTCACGTCCCCGCGCTGGCTCCTGGCCCTCGGCGGCTGGGAAGGGTCCCGCACGGCTGAACTCTTTGGCCGCTACTGCGACCGGGTGATGGCTCACCTGGGCGACCTCATCGGCGTTGCCTGCACCTTGAACGAACCCAACCTGCCGTGGCTGCTGGAGTCCTTCGGCATCGGCGGTGAGGCCCCGGAGAACCGTGGTTCGGTTCCGGTGTGGGCCGCAGCCGCCGAGCGGCTGGGCGTGGATGCCAGCACGGTGGCCCCGTTCCAGTTCTGCTCCACGGAGGCCGCGTACGAGGTAAAGCTGGCGGCGCACCGCGCGGGCACCGCTGCCATCAAGGCACACCGGCCGGAACTCCTGGTGGGCTGGACGCTCGCCAACTCGGACATCCAGTCCATCGAAGGCGGCGAAGAACTTGCAGCCCAGGTGCGCCGCGACGTTAACGAACGCTTCCTCGAGGCGTCCCGCGGCGACGACTTTGTGGGGATCCAGACCTACGGCCGCACCATCTACGGCCCCAACGGCCACGCCCCCGCTCCGGAAGGTGCGGTGACCAACCAGATGGGTGAGGAGATCTACCCGCAGGCCCTCGAGGTGACCATCCGGGAAGCCCACCGCATCGCCGGAATCCCGGTGATCGTCACCGAAAACGGACTGTCCACCGAGGACGATACCCAGCGGGTGGAGTACCTCCGCGCCGCCGTGGATTGCGTGGCCTCCTGCCTGGCGGACGGCATCGACGTCCGCGGCTACATCGCCTGGACGGCTTTCGACAACTACGAATGGGTGTTCGGCTACGTGCCGAAGTTTGGCCTCATCGCTGTGGACCGGGTGACCCAGGAACGGACGCCCAAGGAAAGCGCACACTGGCTGGGACGCCAGGCGCAGCTGCACGCGGCGGAGGCAGGCGACGCCGAGGTCAGCAGGGCACCCCAACCGGCCTGACCGCCGTCGTGCATTCATTGGACGCACGGTGCCCGTCCGCCTCACCGTGAACAGAACCGGTGAGGACCTCAACAACGGCGAGCTGGCCGGTGGTGTCCGGAACGCCGGGGAATTGAACCTGCGGCTCCTCAGCCGGCACCACCGGCTGGGGAGCGGCCGAGCGCATGCGGAAAAGCGCGATGGCCGAGATGAGGAACCAGGCGACATTTGTCACCACGGAAGGCCAGGCCCCGTGGACAGTTCCGTTGATGATGAAGGCGACGGCGCCGAGCAGGTTTGCGGTCTGGAAGCCCTTGCCGGCCTTCAGCCAGCCCATGGAAACGGAGAGGTATGCACTGAGGATCGCAACCGCGCCGGCCCAGCCGGCGATTTCCCACAGCAGTTCCATGGTGTCCTTTCAGGAGTGGTGCACGGCAGGGAGAAGCCGGGCAGGGGTGTTGACGAGGGTTATGCGGAGGTTTGGTTTTTTGCCGGAGTCCAGGGCTGGATCAGCTGGTTGGATCAGGCTTTGCCGGACAAACCCGTTGACTCGAGCCCGGGCGGGCGAGGACCTCGTTTGTTGGTCGGCGGGATAATCATACTCTGCGGCGGGAGCCTTTTAATCCGCGCACACAAAACGGGAATCCGGGTCGACCAGGGTCGATCCGGATTCCCGTTTATGCGTCCAGGCCCACAGGCACAGGGCGAAGGAATTTCTCCTGTCAGCGGGCGTTGAGGAGGTGTTCGATGGCGAGCTGGTTGAGGCGGACGAACGCGAAGGAGCGTTCGGCGGCCTTGTCGGCGTCGAAGTTCTCGAAGGCGGTGGTGTCTGCGAGCAGGTCCGCGGTGGTTTCACCGGCGGCGAGGGTGGGTTCGCCGAGTTCGCCGACGCCGGAGGCTGCGAGGGCGGCCTGGACTTCGGGGTCGGCGCGGAAGGCCAGGGCGCGTTCCTTCAGGAGCAGGTAGGTGGCCATGTTGGCTTTGGCTGATTCCCAGACGCCGTCGTAGCCGTCCGTGCGGGAGGGCTTGTAGTCGAAGTGGCGGGGTCCTTCGTAGCGGGGGCCGCCGTTGGGGAAGCCGTTTTCGAGCAGGTCCACGGTGAAGAACGCGCTGGTCAGGTCGCCGTGGCCGAAGACCAGGTCCTGGTCGTACTTGATGCCGCGCTGGCCATTGAGGTCGATGTGGAAGAGCTTGCCGGACCAGAGGGCCTGGGCGATGCCGTGGGTGAAGTTCAGCCCGGCCATCTGCTCGTGCCCGGTTTCGGGGTTCAGGCCCACGATGTCGCCGTGCTCAAGCTGGGCGATGAACGCCAGGCCGTGGCCGACGGTGGGCAGGAAGATGTCGCCGCGGGGTTCGTTGGGCTTGGGCTCCAGGGCGATGCGCAGGTTGTAGCCCTTGTCCTTGATGTAGGCCGCGGCGGTGTCCACGCCTTCCTTCATCCGGTCCAGGGCGGCGGCGAGGTCCTTGGAGCCGTCGTATTCGCTGCCTTCGCGGCCGCCCCACATCACGAACGTCTCGGCGCCGAACTCTGCGGCGGAATCAATGTTGCGCAGCACCTTGGACAGGGCGAAGCGGCGGATGGAGCGGTCGTTGGAGGTGAACCCGCCGTCCTTGAAGACCGGGTGGCTGAACAGGTTGGTGGTCACCATGGGGACCTTCAGGCCGGTCTCGGCCAGGGCTGCCTTGAAGTTCTTCAGGATCAGGTCCCGCTCGGACGCGGTGGCATCAAACGGGATCAGGTCGTTGTCGTGGAAGGTGATGCCGTAAGCGCCCAGTTCAGTCAGGCGGTGCACGGCCTCCACCGGATCCAGGGCGGGACGGGTGGCGACGCCGAACGGGTCAGCACCGGTCCAGCCAACAGTCCAAAGACCGAAGGTGAACTTGTCGGCGGGGGTGGGGGAAAGAGTCATGATGCATCCTTGCAATGGGATTCGTGATGGCCTGCGGTCAATTAGTTTATGCTTTGAACTATATGAGGATGAGTGTTCGAAGGTCAAGAGCGGCTGCTGCCGGCGTGAAACGTCAGCCCCGTCGGGCGGGCTTGTCGAAGCGCCACCCGTCGGACCGCAGTTCGGGAATGATCTGGTCCACTGCCTCAACGGTCTGGGTCCTGTCCCCGCCGCCGTCGTGCATCAACACAACACCTCCGGGCGTAATGCCTTCTTTCAGCCGCCGGACCAGCTCGGCCGTTCCCGGCGGTTCCCAGTCTCCGATGGCCGTGGCCCACCCCAGAGGCTGCATCCCCATGTCTGCAGCCACCTGCGGAGTCTGGCCCCAGCTTCCGTAAGGTGCCCGGAAGTAGTTGATCTCGGCCTCCGGAACCGCTTGGCGGATAGCGCCACTGGTCTCTTCAAGATCAGCCCTGATGGCCTCGGCGCTCCAGGCTCCCATGTCATCGTGGTGCATGGTGTGGTTGCACAACATGTGTCCCGCGTCCGCGATTTGCCGAACGATCTCCGGATACTGCTTTACGTGGTCCCCCCAGAGGCAGAAGGTTGCCTTAACGTGGTGCTTCTCAAGAACGGCCAGCAATTTGGGCGTGTTGACGGGGTCAGGGCCGTCGTCAAACGTCAGGCTCACGTATTTGCCCTCGTGCCGGGTGGAATCCACAATGGCGGTGGTTGTCTGGTCCGCCAAGGCGGGTGCAGCGCCGGCAAGGACAGCCGGGATGACCGCGCCCAATGCCAGCACGGTGGCAGAGACCGGCAATGCCGCCATGCCAAAAACTGCAGAGCGTTGGAATGGGAAATTCATGGCTACCTCGCTGTAGTCGCGGAAAATTTCCGGTACTTTCCGGAATGCGCTTCAGCGTAGGCTTGTGCCCGATGCCGCGTCAAGGGTGTGGAACGGCTGGATCAGGCCTGACGGGGGGCTGCCGTGCTCTCCCTGACGACGAGCCTGGTGGCCAGTTCCACGCGGGGGCTTGCGACGCCCTCGCCCTTCAGCATCCGAAGCACAGTGCGCGCGGCGAGCTTGCCCATCTCGGCGAGCGGCTGCCGGATGGTGGTCAGCGGAGGAGATGCCCAGCGGGCCTCCGGAAGGTCGTCAAAACCCAGAACGCTGATGTCCTCGGGCACGCGCAGGCCTTTCTTGCGCACAGCTTCATACACTCCCAGGGCCATCTGGTCACTGGCGGCGAAGACAGCAGTGACCGGCGCGGGCAGCTCCAGCAGGGCGGAACCGGCGCGGAACCCCGACTCGTAGTCGAAGTCGCCCTCAAGCACCAGCTCTGGATCGAAAGGAATGCCGGCCGCATCAAGGCCTGCGCGATAGCCGTCCAAACGTGCCCTGCTGCACCACAGGCCGGGCACCCCGGCAACGAAACCGATCCGCCGGTGGCCGAGGCCGGTGAGATGCTCCGTCGCCCCCACGGCACCGGTCCAGTTGGTGGCACCAATGGTGGGAACGTCCAGCTCCGGCACGCCTGCGGGGTCGATTACGACGGCGGGCACGTCCAGCCGCTGCAGTTCGGCCCGCAGGAAGGAATCCAGGTCCGTGGTGACGAGGATGGCGCCATCACTGGCCCTGGCGCCGACATTGTCAAGCCACTGCCGGGTGGACGTTGGATTTGCGCTCCGGTGGATAGCCGAGACCACAGTGGAAGCGCCGGCTTCATTGGCAGCTTCCTCCACGCCGCGGATGATTTCCACAGCCCAGGGGCTGTCCAGGTCATTGAAAACGAGGTCGATGAGCCCCGACCTCACAGAGGGACGGGCGCCGCGCCGCTGGTAGCCATGGTCCCGTAGCAGGGTTTCCACCCGCTCCCGGGTCCGGGGGGAAACGTCACCGCGGCCGTTAAGCACGCGTGACACGGTGGGCACCGACACACCCGCTTCGGCGGCAATTGCCGAAATTGTGATTGCCGGACGCTGGGCCTCGTGCACGCATTCCTCCTGGTTTCGCTGCAAGTTTACGCTCTCACGCTCGGCCCCGGAGCGAAACTTTTACCGAAACCCTTGACGCATGCTCCGGAATCTTCCTAATCTACAACGACTGCCTTCCGGAAAGTTCCGGAAGCGGTTCGGTCTGGCTTATCGGCCGATTACTCGTACCTCAAAGGAGAGCTCTCAATGAAGGTTGCCAAACTTGTCGCCGCCACCGTCCTGGCGTCGACGTTTGTCCTTCCCACGGCACTGCCGGCATTCGCAGACGCGAATGACCACTCGCAGCCACCTGGCCTTGCAAAACAGGACACCCTGCGCTGGGCCGCACCAAAGGACGTCAAGATAGGCACCGCAGTTGCCGGCGGCGGCCACCACGAAACCATGCCCTACCCCAACCCCTTCACCTATGACCAGCAGTACCGGGAGGTCCTGGCCGCGGAGTTCAGTTCCGTCTCACCGGAAAACCAGGCGAAGTGGGAATTCATCCACCCCCAGCGGGACCAGTACCGGTTCGCCGAGATGGATGCCATCGTCGAGTTCGCACAGCAGCACGGCCAGGTGGTTCGCGGCCACACCCTGTTCTGGCACAGCCAGAACCCGGCCTGGTTGGAGAACGGGGGCTTCAACAAGGAAGAACTCCGGTCCATCCTGAAGGACCACATCACCACCGTTGTTGGCCGTTACGCGGGCAAGATCCAGCAGTGGGACGTCGCCAACGAAATCTTCAACGGCGACGGCACCCTCAGGACCACAGACAACATCTGGATCCGCGAACTCGGGCCGGAGATCATCGCTGATGCCTTCCGCTGGGCCCACGAAGCAGACCCGAACGCCAAGCTCTTCTTCAACGACTACGGAGTGGAAAGCGTCAACGCGAAAAGCAACGCGTACCTGGCGCTCATTCCGAAGCTCCAGGCCGAGGGCGTCCAGGTGGACGGCTTCGCAGTGCAGGGACACCTCAGCACACGGTACGGCTTCCCCGGAGACCTGCAGGCCAACCTCCAGCGTTTCGACGATCTGGGACTGGAAACGTCCATCACCGAGATCGACGTACGGATGGACGTCCCGGCAGGAACCAAGCCCACCGCGGCACAACTGGAGAAACAGGCCACCTACTACCAGCGGGCCCTCGAAGCTTGCCTGAATGTGGAGGACTGCAAGTCCTTCACTATCTGGGGCTTCAACGACAAGTACTCCTGGGTTCCCGTCTTCTTCGCCCAGGAGGGCGAGGCAACCGTGATGTGGGAGGACTACACCCGCAAGCCGTCGTACTACGCGCTGCAGTCCACCCTCCTCAAGGCAACCCCGGGTGGAGAGCAGCGCGACGTCCACCACCCCGCCTATCAGCAGTAACAAACTTCCCCGAATACTGACAAAGCGGCCCGGAACCAGTTTTGAACTGGTTCCGGGCCGCTTTACTGCCTCCTGCTGCTAGCCCTGCACGGCGTGGATGCGATAGGTGAGGGAGTGCGACCCGCCGGGTTTGAGGACAACCAGGTCCTGGCCTGAATTAAAGGCATCCGGCGGGCAGGTCATGGGCTCAACAGCGAGCCCCCTCCGGCCGCGCAGCTCTCCGGAGTAGAGCTGCATCCATGGCGCCTGGGTACCCGTGGATTCCACGACTGCCGAAAGCTCGAGGGCGGGGTTGCGCAGGGTGACGTCCCATCTGCCCGCCGGCAAGTCCGTGAAAGCGTGATCGAACGACTGCCCCGCCAGTACCCGGGGCTGCGAGAAGTCGAAGTCCGTATCCGGAGTTTCCAGGAGCTCAGTGGGCTGAAGCTTTTCGTCTGTCTGGAGAACCTTGCCGGCCCGGAAACTCAATTCACAGGTGGAGATGTCCTCACCGCCCACGGTGATGTAGGGGTGGGAGCCAGTGCCGTAAGGCGCCTCCGCGGTGCCACAGTTCATGGCACCGAGCTCTACATGCAACCCGGTGTCTGCATCCAGTGCGTAACGGGCCGAGAGCGCGAGCTGGAACGGATAACCCGGCTCTCCGTGTAGCAAATGCGTGAACACCACCTCAGAATCCCCGCGCCGCTCCACCTGCCATCCGCTCCACAGCGCAAGCCCATGCAGGGCACTGCCGGTGGCTGCCTCGTTCACCGGCAGCTCGTAACGCTGCCCGTTAAAGCTGTAGGCGCCGGAGGCAACCCGGTTGGGCCACGGCATAAGCACCTTCCCTGCATACGCCGGGGGCAGTTCATCCGCCGGGAAGGGCAGGATAATGTCACGGGCCCCGGAAGGAGAGACTCACCAGTCCCGCTCCGACGCTGGCGACAGTTGCCTCGTAGTCTCCCGCCCGGAGGACGGTCAGCTCTCCGTTGGGCCCGGCAATGGATGACATGGCATTCCTTTCAGGAAGGTGGTGCCCCGACCATCAGTCGGGGCAGATGGCAGTGCTTTGGCGGACCACAAGCGACGTTGCGAGGTCGAGGCGCAGGTTGTTCGGCCGCTCCCCGTCCTGCAGGCGCAGGACCATCCGCGCGGCTTCCTCAGCCATTTCTATCAGCGGCTGGTGGACGGTGGTCAGCGCCGGGCTGGACCAGCGGGCCACCTGGAGATCGTCATATCCCACAATGGACAGCCTGGCCGGGACAGGAATCCCCAGTTGGCGCGCGGCGTCAAGCACTCCAAGGGCCTGCAGGTCACTGCCGGCGAAAATGGCGGTTGGCGGGTGCTCCATCTGCAGCAGCTCAAGCGCATTGCTCCGGCCTCCGTCCACCCGGAAGTCGCCGTACCGGATCAGGGTCCGGTCGATGGGAATGCCGGCCGTATTCAGAGCGGAACTGTAGCCGTCAATCCGTGCCAGTGAACACATCATGTCCTCAGGCCCGGAAATGGCGGCAATGCGGGTATGGCCAAGTTCAATCAGGTGGCGCGTTGCCATCATGCCGCCGGCCCAGTTGGCCGAACCAACCGAAGGCACATCGGGGGCGGGGTCGCCTGCGGGATCGATGATAACGAAGGGAATGGAGCGGGCGTCCAGCTGTTGCCGGTACTCCTGCGGCAGATCAGAAAAGACCAGGACCACTCCCGCAGGCCGGCGAGCCATCACGCCCTCCACCCAATCCGCTCCGGGCGCGTGCCTGGTGCCGCTCTCAGTGAGAATGACGCTCAAGCCGTTTGCCTTCGCGACATTTTCGACGCCGCGGATGATCTCCAGCGCCCAGGCACTTTCGAGCTCATGAAAGACAAGCTCCAGGAGTGCTGACTTAGACGCCGACGTCTTTCGCCGCTTATAGCCGTGCTCCTCAAGGAGCTCCTCAACTTTCGAACGTGTTTTACGAGAAACGTCGGAGCGTCCGTTGAGAACCTTCGAAATAGTGGACAGCGATACGCCCGCCTCCTCCGCCAGTTGGGCGAGGGTAACGCGCGCGTCGGACGATACAGGGCTGGACATGAGGACCAGCATAGCCGGAGTTTGGCACGTTGGCGTCGAGGATTGTCTCGCCTTGCGCCCTCCGTGTAACGCAACTTACACTGGCAGGCATCACATAACTTTCGATCAAAATATCGAAACTTTCGAGAGGCGTTCGAAGATGAACAAGCACGGATGGGTCGCCCGCGGCATTGCCGGCGGTGCGGCTCTTGCCCTTGGCCTGACGATGGCCGGTTGCTCTGGCGGGTCCGGCGCGTCGAGCCGGCCTGAGAACGAAATCCACGTTGCCATGTACGGCGATGCAGGCAACACAGTAGAACAGAAGATGATTGACGCCTTCAACGCCACCTCCCAGGTGAAGGTGGTCCTCGATAAGATCCCGGGCGCCGAGTACCAGTCGAAGCTGCAGACGATCATTGACACCCCCACCGCACCTGACATCTTCTTCAACTGGGGCGGCGGCAGCATTAAGAGTTTTGTCGATGCCGACCTGGTTCTTCCTTTGGACGACTTCGTTAAGGAAGATCCCCAACTGAAGGATGCCTTCCTGCCCTCGGTGTTCGAAAAAGCGGTTATCGACGGCAAAGCATATGGCGTTCCCATGCGCGGAACACAGCCCGTCATGCTCTTCAACAACTCAAAGGTCCTCGCCGACGCGGGAATCGCCGCGCCTCCGGCCACCTGGGAGGAACTGCTGGCGGACGTGAAGATCCTCAAGGACAAGGGCATCACGCCTATCGCCCTGGGTGCCGGCGACCGGTGGCCCACGCTGATGTGGTTTGAGTACATCTACGACCGCGTCGCAGGCGAAGGCCTGTTCCAGAAGGCGCTGCAGGGCGACACAGGCGTCTGGGCATCTCCGGAAAGCCGGAAAGCCCTCGGCATGCTTCGCGAACTGGTTGATGCAGGTGCCTTCGGCACCAACTTCGACTCCGTTAAGTTCACCGACGGCGGAGCGCCTGCCCTGCTGGCCAGCGGCAAGGCGGGCTTTGAACTCATGGGGTCCTGGGAGTACTCCACGCAGCAGAGCAACAATGCAGCGTTCGCGGCCGACATCCTTGGCTACAGCGAGTTCCCAAAGATCGAGGGCGGGATTGGCGACGCGAACAACCTGGTAGGCAACCCGAACAACTTCTACTCGATCAACAAGAACACGCGCTACCCGGAAGCAGCCCGCGATTTCCTGAAGCTCATGTACTCGGACCAGTTTGTCCAGGAGCAGGTAGCCATTGGAAACCTGCCCACCACCACCAACACAGAGAAGTTCCTGGACAAGGCAGCAGATCCTGAATACGCCAAGTACCAGTTCAACCTGGTGAAAGAGGCTCCATCCTTCCAGCTTTCGTGGGACCAGGCGTACCCGCCGGAAGCAACCGTAACCATCCTTACCGCCGTCTCGCAGTTCTTCAGCGGACAGATCGATGAAGACGGCTTCATCAAGGCCATGCAGAGCCTCTAGGAAAATAACCATGACGACGACGCTTGCAAAACGCAGGCGCCCGGCACGTGCGGGCGGCCCCCAACAGGGCCGCCCGGCAGGCCGGAGCGGCTCCTCCGCGAGCCGCCCCGGCTTTGTCTGGGCCCTTCCTGCCAGCATTTTCTTTGGACTCTTCGCGCTGGTCCCGCTGATCGCGGTGGCCGTGCTGTCCTTCACCCGGTGGAGCGGCCTCGGCGACCCTAAATTCGTGGGGCTGAAGAACTGGGAAGCCCTCTTCGCAGACCCGGTCATGCTTCAAAGCCTCTGGCTCAGCCTGCTCTTCATTGTGCTCGGCATCGTCACCCAGACTCCGCTGAGCATCCTGCTGGGCGTCTGGGCGGCCGGCAACCAAAAAAACCGCGCCATCCTGAGCGCCATCTACTTCGTTCCCCTGCTCCTGTCCTCGGCTGCGATTTCCGTCCTGTGGCGGGCCCTGCTCGACCCCAACTTCGGAATCCCCGGCCAGATGTCCTGGCTGTTTGGGGACGGGAACGTCCTGGGCAGCCAGAACGGTGCCATTGCGGTACTGATCTTCGTGGGCATGTGGCAGTTCACGCCGTTCCATACCCTGATTTACCAGGGAGCTGCTCGGCAGATCCCCCCGGTTCTGTACCAGGCCGCGTCCATCGACGGCGCCGGGACCGTCAGGCAGTTCGTCAGCATCACGCTGCCGCAGCTGAAGAACAGCATCATCACATCTGTGATCCTCATGGTGGTGGGCGGCCTGACCACCTTTGAAACAGTCCTCATCCTGACCAACGGCGGACCGGGAACCGGCACCACCATCACTGCTTTCCACATGTACCAGGAAGCGTTCCGCCGGTTCGATTTCGGCACCGGCAGCGCGATAGCGCTCGTACTCGTCGTCATCTCCACCGCAATCTCCTTCGCGGTGGTGCGCGTTTCCGGATACGACAAAATGCGTAGTTCAATGGAGGGGCTCTAAATGAAAACGCGTCCGAATTACCTTGCCGGCATCGGCGCCTTCATCTGGCTGGCCATCGTCGCTGTTCCGCTGTACGTCATGCTGTCCGCGACCTTCCAGACCCGCGCCGAGTTCGGCGACAACGGGCCGCTGTCGTTCCCCACCAGCTTCACGCTGCAGAACTATGTGGATGCCATCACCAGCGGCTTTGGCCGGTACTTCGTGAACACCATCATCGTTACTGCCGGGGTTGTCGGCCTGGTGCTGCTCCTGGTTCCCCCGTTGAGCTACGCCATTGTCCGGAGCGAGAGCCGCGCGGCAACGGCCATCTTCCGCCTGTTCCTGCTTGGCCTGGCGATTCCCGCCCAGGCAGTCATCGTTCCGGTGTTCTACCTGATCAATACCGTGGGCCTCTATGACAACCTGCTCGGCGTCATCCTCCCGACGGCTGCTTTCGCACTCCCCATCTGCACGATCATCCTTAGCGGCACCATGCGGGACATCACTCCTGAACTTTATGAGGCCATGGCCATGGACGGCGCCTCCCCCGCCCGTTCCTTCCTGCGCCTGGTACTGCCGCTGTCCAAGGGTGGCCTGTCCACCATCGCCGTGTTCTCCGCGCTCCAGGCGTGGAACGGCTTCCTCTTCCCGCTGATCCTGACCCAGTCCGAATCCACGCGTGTGGTCACGCTGGGCCTGTTCAACTTCCAGACACAGTTCGGCATCAACATCCCCGGACTCCTGGCGGCCGTGACGCTTTCCATGGTGCCGGTACTGCTCGCCTACCTCTTCGCGCGCCGCGCGCTAGTCCAGGGCCTTATGGGCGCTGGCGGAAAGTAATCATGACAGAAACAACAACCCACAGCGCTCCCTGGCGCAGCACCGCCTCCACCCCGCAAGAGCGCGCCGACAGCCTCATTGCAGCCATGACACTGCGGGAGAAGACCGCGCAGCTCTATGGAGTGTGGGTGGGGGCTTCCAGTGAGGGCGGCGAAGTAGCGCCGCACCAGAATGAGATGAACCCGGACGTGGACCTCGACCAGATCCTGCCCGACGGCCTGGGACAGCTCACCAGGCCGTTCGGAACCGCGCCGGTGGACCCGGCACTGGGCGCCCTGTCCCTGCAGCGGACCCAGCAGCGCATTGCCGCGGCCAACCGCTTCGGCATCCCGGCCCTGGTCCACGAGGAATGCCTCGCAGGCTTCGCTACGTGGCAGGCCACCGCCTACCCCGTACCCCTGGCATGGGGTGCCACCTTCAACGCTGACCTCATCCGGACGATGGGGGCTGCGATAGGGGCCGACATGCGTTCACTTGGCGTGCATCAGGGCCTCGCCCCTGTCCTGGACGTGGTCCGCGACGCGCGCTGGGGCCGGGTGGAGGAAACCATCGGCGAGGATCCCTACCTGATCGGAACACTGGCAACCGCCTACATCCAGGGCCTGGAAAGCAGCGGTATCGTGGCCACGCTGAAGCACTTTGTGGGCTATTCGGCCTCCAAGGCAGGCCGGAACCTTGCCCCGGTTTCCGTTGGCGCCCGGGAACTGGCAGACGTCCTGCTTCCGCCCTTCGAGATGGCTGTCCGCGAGTCCGGCGTCCGCTCCGTGATGCACGCCTACACGGACCTGGACGGCGTCCCCACCGCTGCAGACGCATCGCTGCTGACCGATCTCCTGCGCAACACCTGGGGATTCAGCGGAACGGTGGTGGCCGACTACTTCGGCGTCGCCTTCCTCAAGAACCTTCACGGGATCGCCGGTTCCCTGGGTCAGGCCGCAGCAGCCGCCTTGGCCGCGGGCGTCGACGTCGAACTTCCCACAGTGCACGCGTTCGGCGAGCACCTCATCACCGAAGTCGAGGCCGGCCGCGTCCCTGTCGACCTCATTGACCGCGCCCTGCGCCGGGTGCTTGTGCAGAAAATCGAACTGGGCCTGCTGGACGAGGACTGGTCTGCTGTTCCGCCTGCCCTGCAGAACGTAGATCCGCGCAGCACTGCGGGCTTGGAAGGCAGCATCAACCTGGACTCCGAGGCCAACCGGAAGCTTGCCGCCCGGATTGCCGAACAATCCATCATCCTGGCCAGCAACAACGGGATCCTGCCGCTGCTCAATCCCGGCCGGATCGCCGTCGTCGGACCCAACGCGGACAACACGCAGGCATTCCTCGGCTGCTACTCCTTCCCGGCACACGTCGGCGGGCAGCACCCCGACGTCCCGGTTGGCATTGAGCTGCCCACCGTGGCCCAGGCCCTGCGGGCCGAATTCCCCGAAAGCGCCATCACGGTGACCGCCGGCTGCACCATTGACGGCGCTTCCACCGAAGGATTCGACGACGCCGTTGCTGCCGCCACCGCCGCCGACGTCGTCATCGCCGTTCTGGGCGACCGCGCCGGCCTGTTTGGCAGGGGAACCAGCGGTGAAGGCTGCGACGTGGAATCCCTGGTGCTTCCGGGCGCCCAGCAGCAACTGCTGGACCGGCTGATCGAAACCGGCGTGCCAGTGGTGCTGGTACTCCTGACTGGCCGTCCCTATGCGGTGGGATCTGCCGTCGAAAATGCCGCCGCCATAGTGCAGGCATTCTTCCCGGGCGAGGAAGGCGGCCCGGCGGTGGCGAAGATCCTCAGCGGCAGCGTCAACCCCAGCGGACGGCTGCCGGTGAGCATTCCGGCCAGGCCGGGCGCGCAGCCGTCAACCTACCTGGCTCCCCCGCTGGCCCAGGCCAGCAGCGTCTCCAACATCGATCCTGCCGCCGCTTTCCCCTTCGGCCATGGCCTCAGCTACACCACCTTCCAATGGGGCGGCCTGGCACTGGAGGGGGCGTCGACAGTTGCAGTGGACGGCGCCGCAAAGGCAAGCATCACCGTGACAAACACCGGTGACCGGGCCGGCGTCGAACTTGTCCAGCTGTACCTGCACGATCCGGTGGCCTCAGTGGTCCGCCCCGTGCAGAAACTGGTGGGCTATGCCCGTGTGCCGCTCGAGCCTAAAGATTCGGCGCGGGTTTCCTTCACGGTGCCCGCCGACGTCACATCATTCACCGGCCGGGATGGCAAGCGGATCGTTGAGGCCGGTGACCTGGAACTGCGCTTCGGAGCTTCCAGCGGGGACATCCGCCTTACCGCCAGCATCACCCTTACCGGTGAAACGCGGATCGTCGACCACACCCGCAGCCTGCACTGCCGCGTCATGGTGGCAGCAGGCAACTAAGCCCACAGACTGGGGGCCGTGCGTAAACCGTACGGCCCCCTGCAGGCCCTGAAAGGAATTCCATGGGAACACCGCACTGCCTGGCGATCGTGGCCACGACCAGGTCTGAGGCTGATGAGAAGCTGAACTCCTCCATCCAACGGCTTCTGGCCCTGGCCCAGGAAAACCCCGTACGGGGCATCCTCGTCACCAAGCACGGCCCGGGCCGCTTTACCGTCGAACTGAACGATCAGGTCCCTTACGGGGAGACGTGGGAATCCCTGCGGTTCACGGCCCTTGATGGGGAGTCCCACGTCTCCAGCTCCGTCAGGTAGTTGAAGAAGGCCGTGGTCCCGAAGGTCCAAGGCTCCATGTCCTCGGTCTTCTGAGTCCGGTTGATCAATGCCCCGAGCTGCGGGCTGCTAATGCGGGCCAGGCTGTTGCGGCCCTCCAGCCGGTAGCCGTCCGTGCCTTCCACGGTGAGGGTGATTTCCTCCGTCCGCAGGGACTCCAGGGTGAAATCCTCGTGGAAGAGCCGGATCAGGGGGCCGATGGCACAGGATGCGTTGTTGTCCTTGGCCATGCAGAGGAGGAGTGCGCTGCGCCCCTCCACGTCCCGGAGGTTGGCGTCGTTCCCCAAGGTTGCGCCCCGAACCTTTCCGGCTGAGTCGGCAATGAGCAGCAGTTCAGGCTCGGGGTTGTTCCACGAGGAGAAGCCCGGGATGCCTACGCCGGACCAAAGCCCACGGAGGACAGCACGGAGGCTTTAGTGAACACTTCGGGGTCGGGGCCCAGGCCCACCTCAAGGTACTGCGACCACATCCCCTCGGCCGACAGCAGCTTCTTGACCTCGGGCGCCTCCTCCGAGCCGGGGCGAAGGGTATCCAGGCTTCCCCCAGGGCCTCGCCGACGGTTCTGCGGACTTGCGCCGCCCGATGTGATCATCGTGTTCAGCTGACGTGCGTGCGCTCGAGGTTGAAGTAGGGGCGGGCGTCCGGCGGCCGGATGTCTGCGACGACGTCACTGAAGATCCGCATCGGGTGCGGTGTGTATGGGTGCTCCGCGATGGCGTCGAAGTTGAGTTCAATGCCCAGCCCGATCCCTTCGGGAATGAGGACGTCGCCCTCGTCGGTCAGCTGCAGGCGCTCGCTCGAGATCTCGCTCCGCCAGGGCACGTCCGTGGCCATGATTTCCAGGTACCGGAAGTTGGGCAGCATGGCGCCCAACTGCAGGGTTGCGGCGGTACTGAGCGGACCGCTCGGGTTGTGGGGGGCGAACGGAATGTAATGAGCTGCGGCGAGCGTGGAGATGAAGGACAGTTCCAGCAGGCCGCCGGCGTGGGTGACGTCGGGCTGGATGTAGTCCACTGCCTTCCGGGAGAGGGCGGGAACGAAGGTGTTCCGTCCCATCCACCGTTCGCCCGCAGCGATGGCTACTGGAGACTTCGATCGTATTTCCAGGAGGGAATCTATTCCGTCCGGCGGGCACGGCTCCTCGAAGAACACCGGCTGGAACTGCTCGATCTCCCGGGCGACCCGGATGGCTGTCGGGACGTCGAACCGGCCATGTCCTTCAATGAAGATCTCAACGTCATCGCCCACGGCCTCCCGCACGGCGGCAACGGGCTCAAGCATGCGCCGCAGGTCCCGCGGCTCCAGGGTAAGGTCCGCCGCCTCGAACGGGTCCCACTTGAGTCCCCGGAAGCCTTGGGCAACCGTCTGTACTGCTGCCTCGGCAAATTCTTCCGGTTTTTTGGCCCCGGAAAACCAGCCGTTGGCGTAAGCGCGGACCCTGTCGCGGACCTGTCCGCCCAGCATGCGGTGGACAGGGACACCCAGGGCGCGGGCCGAAACATCCCACATGGCCATTTCAAGGGCACTGAGAGCCGTCATTGACACAGGCCCGCCGCGCCAATAGGCGTCGCGGTTGAGTTCGTAAATGGTTTGGCTGATCCTTGTTGGGTCCTTGCCGCGGACGGCGTCGGCGAGGATGGCGACGGCGCCGCGGACCGCGTGCTCCTGGCCTTCGAGGGTTGCCTCTGCGATGCCGGTGAGGCCCGAGTCGGTGCTCAGCCGGACGAAAATGAGGTTTGTCCGGTAGAAGTCGACGACAACAGTGTCGAGGTTGGTGATTTTCATAGGTGGAGGTGTCATCCCTTAACAGCGCCCGCGGTCATCCCGCTGACGACATAACGTTGTGCGAACAGATAGAAGCCGACGGCCGAGAGGGTGAACAGGAGTCCGACGGCCATGATGCTTTGAAGAGCCGATCGGCAGCCCGGGCATCAGTACTGCGGAATCGGCCGCGCGATAGGACTCCACGCCACAGCTCAGCTTGCGGGAGCCGCCGTCGAGCCCCGCACGATCAGCTGGGTGGCCAGTTCTACGCGGTGGGAATCGAGGATTTCCCCCCGCGCCTGGCGAAGGAGTGACCGCAACGCTGCCCGCCCCATCTCCTCCAATGGCTGGGCGACCGAACTGAGCGACGGGACGGATTCCTCACCCTGCCTTGTCCCGTCAAAGCCAATCAGGCTGATGTCTTCCGGAACCCGGATGCCATGGCGTCCGGCTTCGGCAAGAACACCCATGGCAATCGCGTCGCTTGCGGCAAAGATCGCGCTGGGAAGCTGGTCCAGTTGCAGCAGAGCCTGCAGTCCGGCAACCCCGCTCTCCCTGCGGAACCTGCCGCCGGAAATGATGTACCGGGGGTCCACCGTGATGCCGCGGGCCATCAGGGCGGCCATGTAGCCGTGCAGCCGTGCCTGGTTGCATTCAGCCTTCTCGATGCCGCCGATGTAGGCGATGCGCCGATGCCCCAAATCCAGCAGATGTTCGGTGGCGGCCTTGCCGCCGGCCCAGTTGGTGGCTCCTACGCTGACTACATCCGCTGACGGCGGGTTGAGGGGGTCGATAACGACGACGGGAATCTTGCGGCGCCGGAACGCCTGCAGCTGCGCCTCGCTGAAAGCCGACGTCACCACGATCATCCCCGCCCTGCCTTCGTCCAGCATGCGCTGGGCGCGGCGCTCCGGACTGCGCAGGTTGGAAAGTGCCGGGCCAGTGACACTGACCAGGATCTCAACGTCGGCTGCTGCGGCGAACTGCAGTATCCCGTTGAGGACTTCAATCATGTAGGCGGAGTCAAGAACGTCGATGACTACCTCCACCACCGTGCCCGTCTCTGCGGCGGAGCGCCGCTGCAGGGGGGATTGATACCCCGCCTGCTCCAGTGCCGCGAGCACGCGGGCCCGCGTTTCCGCAGACACGTCTTCGCGGCCATTAACCACCTTCGAGACCGTCGGCGCCGACACTCCCGCCTGCCGCGCCACCATGGCCAGGGTCGGCTTGGGCCGCTGGGAGATCTTCGTTGCCATCAGAGTTCGCAATCTTTTCGAATGTTTCGGAGATCTCATTCTCTAGAACGCCGCGCCATATGGTCAAGCACTTTCGGAATGGACGGAAAATCTCACAACTTCCCCTTGACGCCAAGCAAACATGGGCTTTAGTTTATACCGTGACCTAAATCACCCATTCGAAATGTTTCGACTGGATCGCGGAGCTAGCGGCTCCGCGCAATTAACTTGCAAAGAAGCAAACCCAGATGGAGAAGCAATGAAGCAGCCCCAGACCTCCCGCCGCTCTTTCCTCGCCCTTGCTGCCCTCACTCCCTTCGCCGTTGCGGCGACCACCGCTTGCGGGACATCGGGACCGGGTGCCTCCAGCGGCAGTGGGGGGGCCAGTATGTGGTACCTCTCGGGTGAACCGAACCAAACCACCATGCAGAAGGCGGTGGATGCGTTCGGTTCGGCGAACCCCAACGACAAGATCACGGTGACGTACTTCCAGAACGACGCCTACAAAACCAAGATCAAAACCGCAATCGGCGCCGGCCAGGCGCCGACCATCATCTACGGCTGGGGCGGCGGCGGCCTGAAGACCTATGTCGAGGCCAACCAGGTGGACGACCTGACCAGCTGGTTCGACGAGAACCCGGACCTGAAGAAAAAGTTCTTCCCGTCCTCCTTCGGTGCGGCAACCGTCAACGGAAAGATCTACGCGCTGCCCAACCAGTACGTCGCCCCGATCGTCCTGTTCTACAACAAGGAACTGTTCGAGAAGGCCGGCGTCCAGCCGCCGAAGACCTGGGACGACGTCATGTCACTGGTCAAGACCTTCAACGACATGGGAGTGGCACCCTTCTCCCTCGGAGGACAGTCGCGCTGGACCTCCATGATGTGGCTCGAATACCTGCTGGACCGTATCGGCGGCCCCGGCGTCTTCAATGCCATCTTCGAAGGCAAGCCCAATGCCTGGCTGGACCCGGCTGTGATTGAGACCGGCACCAAGATCCAGGAACTCGTCTCAGCCGAAGGGTTCATCAAGGGCTTCTCCTCGATCACCGCAGACTCCAACGCTGACCAGGCCCTCCTGTTCACGGGCAAGGCAGCCATGATGCTGCACGGTACCTGGACCTACGGCGGTATGAAGAAGAACGGCCAGAACTTCGTCCAGGACGGAAAACTGGGCTTCGTTCAGTTCCCCACGGTTCCGGGCGGCAAGGGCGACCCCAAGAACGGCGTCGGAAACCCGGCCCAGTACATGTCAATCTCCTCCAAGGCCACTGACAAGGAAAAGGAGTCCGCGAAGAAGTTCTTCAAGGACGGCATCCTGACCGAAACGGTGATCGATACCTACATCAACACCGGGTCTGTTCCCATTGTTAACGGAATCGAAGACAAGCTCTCAAAGTCTCCGGACAAGGACTTCCTCAACTTCGTCTACGGCCTGGCCAAGAACGCCCCGACCTTCCAGCAGTCGTGGGACCAGGCCCTGAGCCCCACGGCAGCCGAGGCCCTGCTGAACAACATCGACCAGCTGTTCCTGAAGTCGATCACGCCGCAGCAGTTCGCCGAGAACATGAATGCCACCCTCGGCAAATGAGTAACGCCGTATCCACCGCTGCCAGGACTGCCACCGCCAGAACGGGTATGGAGCAAACCGACAAGCGTAAGGCCGCACTCGCCTGGCTGACACTGCCCGCTTTGTTCTTCTTCGTGGTCTTCGCTGTGGTCCCCCTGGCCGGTGTACTCATCCTGAGTTTCACCAGCTGGGACGGCATCGGTGCCATCGGGGCTGCGGGCCTGAGCAACTGGTTCTCGGTACTCGCGGACCCTGGACTGTACAACGCCCTGGGGCTGACTTTCCTGATCATGATCGTCTCCTGGCTCGTCCAGACACCGATCAGCCTCCTCCTGGGGGTCTTCACCGCAGGAAGCCAGCGCTACCGGGCTGCCCTCGCCGTCCTGTACTTCCTGCCCTTGCTGCTCTCGTCCGCTGCAGTCGCCATTGCCTTCAAGGCCCTGCTCGATCCGAACTTCGGCCTGGCCACCGGCCTTGGACTGCCCTTCCTTGCCCAGGACTGGCTGGGTGTCCCGCACCTGGCCCTGGGCTTGGTCATCTTCGTGATCGCCTGGCAGTTTGTCCCGTTCCATACGCTCATTTACCAGGGCGGCGTGCGGCAGATCCCCAAGTCGCTCTATGAAGCAGCCCAGATCGATGGGGCGGGTACCGTCAAGCAGTTCTTCCACATCACCCTCCCCCAGCTGAAATACACCATCATTACCTCGTCCACGTTGATGGTGGTCGGATCGCTGACGTACTTCGACCTGATCTTCGTCCTCACCGGCGGCGGACCGGGAAACTCCACGCGGATCCTGGCTTTGGACATGTACCTGCGGGGCTTCCGGGCCAACCTGATGGGCCCCGCAAGCGTCATCGCCGTCATTCTCGTCATCATCGGCCTTGCTCTTGCCTTGTTCCTCCAGCGTCTTGGCGGCAAGGACAAGCAGGGCAGCCAATTGGAAGGTTTGTAGGGTGACCACCGTATTGAAAAGCAGCACGAAGGAGGCTGCCTCCGGCTCCCCCGCCAACGCCTCAAGCCCCAAGCGTGGACTCGGTTCCCGCATGAGGCGGCTCAACATTCCCGGCGGCCTTGGCGGCTGGATCTGGCTGGCCATCATCATTCTTCCCGTGTACTACGTGGTGATCACCAGCCTGAAGACGCAGGCAGGGTACTTCGGCCAGAATCCCCTGGCGGTGCCCACGTCACCCACGCTGGAGAACTACCAGATGGTTCTCGAGGCCGATTTCGCCACGTACTTCATGAACAGTGCCATTGTCACGCTCGGTTCCGTGATTCCCACCGTGCTGATTTCCTTCATGGCGTCGTTTGCCATCGTCCGGGGCAGCGGCAGGTTCCTCAAGCTGGTCAACGGAATGTTCCTCATGGGCCTGGCCATCCCGCTTCAAGCCACGATCATCCCGATCTACCTGATGATCATCCGGCTCAACCTGTATGACAGCCTGCTCGCGCTCATGCTGCCGTCCATTGCTTTTGCCATCCCGCTGACGGTGCTGATCCTGTCCAACTTCATCCGCGACGTGCCGAACGAATTGTTCGAATCCATGCGGCTGGACGGCTGCAGTGAATGGCAGACCATGTGGCGGCTGGCCCTGCCGCTGACCCGCCCTGCGATCGTGACCGTCGCGATCTACAACGGCCTGCATGTCTGGAACGGCTTCCTGCTTCCGCTGGTCCTCACCCAGAGCCCCGGCCTGCGCGTCCTTCCCCTGGGTTTGTGGACGTTCCAAGGAGAATTCAGCGTCAACATCCCGGCCGTGCTTGCCTCAGTGGTGCTCAGCACGCTGCCGATCCTGGTGCTCTACGTCATTGGCCGCCGCCAGCTGCTCGCCGGCCTCACCGCCGGCTTCAGCAAGTAGAAAGGAACTTTCATGACCGGAACCAAACCCCTGCGCGTCGGCATGGTGGGCTATGCCTTCATGGGTGCGGCCCACTCCCACGCCTGGCGCACCGCGCCCCGGTTCTTTGACCTGCCGCTGCAGCCTCAGCTCGCTGCCGTGGCCGGAAGGAACGCCGACGGCGTCCGGGCCGCGGCGGACAAGCTTGGCTGGGAGTCGGTGGAGACGGACTGGCGCCGCCTGATCGAGCGCGACGACATTGACCTGATTGACATCTGCACGCCGGGCGACACCCATGCTGAAATTGCGATCGCCGCCCTTGAGGCCGGCAAGCATGTGCTGTGCGAGAAACCCCTCGCTAATTCTGTGGAAGAGGCGGAAAGGATGGTCCTCGCTGCGGAGACCGCGGCGAAGCAGGGCACCGCCTCGATGTGCGGCTTCAGTTACCGCCGTACCCCCGCACTGGCACTGGCCAAGCGGTTTGTCGAGCAGGGCAGGCTCGGGGACATCCGGCACGTCCGGGCCCAGTACCTGCAGGACTGGCTGTCCGACGAGAATGCCCCCATGACCTGGCGGCTGGACAAGAGCAAGTCCGGGTCCGGCTCCCTCGGCGACATCGGAGCGCACAGCATCGACGCCGCCCAGTGGGTCACCGGGCAGAACATCACCGGCGTCTCGGCGCTGCTCGAAACCTTCGTCCCGGAGCGCCCTCTCGCTGGCGATTTGGTGGGCCTGGGCGGGCACGGTGACGTCGGCAGCGACGCGCCCCGCGGACATGTCACCGTGGACGATGCAGCCATCTTCAGCGCACGGTTCGACGGTGGTACTGCGTCAGCGGGCGCCGTCGGCGTCTTTGAAGCCACCCGTTATGCACTGGGCCGGAAGAACGCCATGCGCCTGGAAGTCAACGGAACCAAGGGCTCACTGGCCTTCGACTTCGAGGAAATGAACGTCCTTTCCTTCTATGACGCGGCAGAGTCCCCCGACGCCGGCTTCCGCAGGATTTTCGTCACCGAGCCCGAGCACCCCTACGTCGGGAACTGGTGGCCCACCGGCCACGGACTGGGGTACGAGCACGGCTTCACGCACCAGGTGGTGGACCTCGTCACCGCGATCGGTGAAGGACGTCAACCGGAACCCTCATTCACGGATGCCCTCCAGGTCCAGCGGGTCCTCGCGGCCGTGGAATCCAGCGCCGTGAACTCCAGCCAGTGGCAAAAAGTCTGAGCAACACCGACCGGCGCCAGTACAACCAAGGAAACCTGATGACACGACCAATCACGCTTTTTACCGGCCAGTGGGCCGACCTGCCCTTTGAGGAGGTGGCCCGGCTCGCCGGCGAGTGGGGCTTTGACGGGCTCGAAATTGCCTGCTGGGGCGACCACCTGGACCCCCGCCGCGCCGCGGAAGACGACAACTACCTCCAGGGCCGGCTGGACATCCTGGAAAAAAACAACCTGCGCGTCTTCGCCATCGCCAACCACCTCACCGGCCAGGCCGTCTGCGATGACCCCATCGACGAACGCCACCAAGGCATCCTCTCCACCGAAATCTGGGGCAACGGCGAACCCGAAGGAGTACGCCGCCGGGCCGCCGAATCCATGAAGGACACCGCCCGGGCAGCCGCCCGCCTCGGCGTGAACACCGTCACCGGGTTCACCGGCTCCTCCATCTGGAAAGCCGTCGCCATGTTCCCGCCCGCCTCCGAAGCCATGATCGACGCCGGCTACCAGGACTTCGCGGACCGCTGGAACCCCATCCTGGACGTCTTCGACGAACAAGGCGTCCGGTTCGCCCTGGAAGTCCACCCCTCCGAAATCGCCTACGACTACTGGACCGCCAAACGCACCCTGGAAGCCATCGGACACCGCAAGAGCTTCGGGCTGAACTTCGACCCGTCCCACTTCATCTGGCAGGACCTGGACCCGGTAATGTTCCTGCAGGACTTCGCCGAACACATCCTCCACGTCCACGTAAAGGAATCCATCCGCCAGCTCGACGGCCGCAACGGACGCCTCGGCTCCCACCTGGCCTGGGCAGATCCCCGCCGCGGCTGGGACTTCGTCACCGCAGGCCACGGGGACGTGCCATGGAACCGGATCTTCCGAACCCTGAACGCCATCGGCTACAACGGCCCCACCAGCATCGAATGGGAAGACGCCGGCATGGACCGCCTCACCGGCGCCCCGCAGGCACTGGCCATGGTCCAGGAACTCGCCCGGATCGCCCCGCCCACAGCCGCGTTCGACGCCGCCTTCACCAGCCACTAAAACGCCACCATCCCACAATTAAGGAACCACTTCATGACCGAGAATAAGACCGCCCTGGTGGTCCGCGGCGGCTGGGACGGCCACCAGCCCTACGAAGCCACCGAGCTCTTCATCCCCTACCTCAAAGACAACGGCTACGACGTCCGGATCGAAGAATCACCCAAGGTCTACGCCGACACCCACTACATGGCAGGCGTGGACCTGATCATGCAATGCATGACCATGACCACCATCGAAAAAGACGAACTCGCCGGGCTCCGCACCGCCGTCGAAAACGGCACCGGCCTGGCCGGCTGGCACGGCGGGATCGCCGATTCCTACCGGAACAACTCCGACTACCTCCACCTGATCGGCGGGCAGTTCGCCTGCCACCCCGGCAAGCACCCGGACGAGTGCACCGGCGAACAGTCAGACAACTACATGCCCTACACCGTCAACATGCTCCCCGCAGCCGCCGAACACCCCATCACCAAGGACCTTGAGGATTTTGACCTGGTCACCGAACAGTACTGGGTCCTCTCCGACGATTACATCGACGTCCTGGCCACCACCACCCAGAAAGCCCGGGAATGGGACCCCTGGAACCGCGAAGTCACCTCCCCCGCCATCTGGACCCGCCAATGGGGCAAAGGCCGCATCTTCGTCACCACCCCCGGCCACCGCGTCGAAATCCTCCAGGACACCAACATCCGCACCATCATCGAAAGGGGCCTGCTATGGGCAAGCCGTTGAAAGTAGGAATCGTCGGCTGCGGAGCCATCATCGCGCAGTACCTCACCAACTTCCGGAAACTTGAGGACATCGAGCTGGTGGCGGTAGCGGACCTGGATCCTGCACGCGCCAAGGCTGTGGCGGAGCAGTATGAGGGCGTCCGCGCCGTTTCCGTGGACGAGCTCCTCGCGGCGGACGACGTCGAACTGGTCCTGAACCTCACCATCCCCGCCGCGCACGCCGAGGTGGCGCTGAAGGCCATCGCCGCGGGCAAAAGCGTGTACGGCGAGAAGCCCCTTGCCGCGACAACTGCGGAGGCACGCCAGGTGCTGGAGGCAGCACGCGAGGCAGGCGTCGCCGTCGGCTGCGCTCCGGATACGGTACTGGGCACCGGGATCCAGACCGCCCGCAAGGCAATCGATGACGGGCTGATCGGTGCGCCCATCTCCGCCTCCGCCACGATGGTGACACCCGGCCACGAGCGCTGGCACCCGAATCCGGATTTCTACTACCAGCCCGGCGGCGGCCCGCTCCTGGACATGGGCCCCTACTACGTCACCGCCCTGGTAACGCTGCTGGGCCCGGTGGTCTCGGTGATGGGCGCCGCGAGCCACACCCGCAATGAACGGACCATCGGTTCCGGCCCCCGGCAGGGAGAAAAGGTCCCCGTGGACATCGACTCCCACGTCACCGGCGTCCTGGTCCACGCCTCCGGTGCGCTCTCCACCCTGTTCATGAGCTTCGACGCCGTGAAGTCCAAGTCGCCGAACATCGAGATCCACGGGGAACGCGGATCGCTGGTTGTGCCGGACCCCAACCACTTCGATGGCGAGGTCCAGCTGTTCTCCCTGGGCGCCGAGGCCTGGGAGACCCTTCCGGTCTCCGCCGGGTACGTTGATTCGGGGCGCGGCTTCGGCATCGCAGACCTCGCCTCCACCCCCGAAGGCGCAGAGCCCCGCGCGGGCGGAGCCCTGGCCTACCATGCCCTGGAAGTCATGGAATCGGTGCTCGAATCAGCCCGCACCGGTTCCGCCGTGCGCATCAGCAGCACGGTGGAACGGCCCGACAGCGTCGAGTTGACCGTCCTGACCGACGGGATGGACAGGCTCCAGGCGCAGGGGGCCGCTTCCTAGAAGGGTTTACGGCCGGCCCGGGAAGCCGCTGTCCGATGCCGGGCAGGGTTCGCAAACTGCGTTCCCTGCCCGGCATTGTGCTGCCGTCCGGGCCCGCTCCCGTCCTGCCCCTCTGGACAACTCCCCCGCCGCGTAGCACGATCTGAGGTGTGACCACCAGCCCCCTCTCCGATGCGCGCTTTCGTGAGCTGCGGGACCTTCGCCGCGTCAAGGACCGGATCGACCGGGAATACGCGCAGCCGCTGGATGTTGAATCCCTGGCCCGCGGCGTCCACATGTCGGCCGGTCACCTGAGCCGCAGGTTCAAGCTCGCCTACCAGGAATCGCCGTACAGCTACCTCATGACCCGGCGCATCGAACGGGCCATGGCGCTGCTGCGCCGCGGTGACCTTTCCGTCACGGAGGTGTGTTTCGCCGTCGGCTGTTCCTCGCTGGGGACCTTCAGCACCCGCTTCACGGAACTGGTGGGCATGCCGCCCAGCGTCTATAAACAGGAGGCAGCCGTGCAGACGGCGGGCATCCCGGCGTGCGTGGCGAAACAGGTCACCAGACCGGTCAGGAATCGAGAAGCGCCCGCGCCGGAGCCGCAACTAGCATGACGTTCATGAACAAGATCAGCATTTCCTCAACGTTCCTTCCGCATACCGATCCCGACGCCTCCCTGGCGTTTTACCGCGACGCCCTGGGCTTCGAGGTCCGCAACGATGTTGGCCGCGGCACCATGCGCTGGATCACCGTGGGCCCTGCCGGGCAGCCGGACGTGTCCATCGTCCTGCACCCGCCGGCCGTGGATCCGGGCATCACCGACGACGAACGCCGCACCATCGCCGAGATGATGGCCAAGGGCACCTACGCCACGGTCGTGCTGTCCTCCCCGGACGTGGACGCCGCGTTCGCCACAGTGGAAGCGAGCGGGGCCGACGTCGTCCAGGAACCCGTCGACCAGCCCTACGGAATCCGCGACTGCGCCTTCCGCGACCCGGCAGGCAACACCGTCCGCATCAACCAGCAGCCCTGAGCTGGGAGGATTGAAACCAGTGGCGCCGGGGGGAGGCTGCCGGCGCAGTCTCCCCCGGCACGACAAACCGCAGCCCAACAGATGGAGACCCGATGAGCACGGACACCAGTACTGATCCCCGGACCAACGGGCTGCACGTTGCCGACGCCCACGACCTGATCCGTGTGCAAGGCGCGCGGGAAAACAACCTCAAGGACGTCAGCGTCGAGCTGCCCAAGCGCCGCCTGACCGTATTCACGGGTGTGTCCGGCTCGGGCAAGAGCTCGTTGGTGTTTGCCACCATCGCTGCTGAGTCGCAGCGGATGATCAACGAAACCTACAGCGCGTTCGTGCAGGGCTTTATGCCGTCGCTGGCCCGGCCCGAGGTGGACTTCCTGGAGGGCCTGACCACGGCGATCATCGTGGACCAGGAGCGGATGGGCGCCAACCCGCGCTCTACCGTGGGCACGGCCACCGACGCGAACGCGATGCTGCGAATCCTCTTCAGCCGGCTGGGCTCCCCCTATGGTGGGCCGCCCACGGCCTTTTCCTTCAACGTGCCCACCCGCAAAGCAAGCGGCGTCATGTCCACGGAGAAGAGCGGCGGCCGGGTGGAGAAAGCGGTCGTCCAGCAGGCCGTTTACCTGGGCGGCATGTGCCCGCGGTGCGAGGGCATGGGGGCGGTCAGCGACATCGACCTCACGGCCCTGTACGACGACGACAAGTCCCTCGGTGACGGAGCGCTGCTCGTTCCGGGCTACTCGATGGACGGCTGGTACGGGCGCCTGTTCGAGGGCATGGGGCTGCCCATGGACAAGCCCATTGCCAAATTCACCAAAAAGCAGCTGGAAACGATGCTGTACGCGGAGCCCACCAAGATCAAGGTGGAGGGCGTCAACCTGACGTTCGAGGGGATCATCCCCAAGATCCAGAAGTCCATGCTGTCCAAGGACCCCGAGGCCATGCAGCCGCACGTGCGCCGGTTTGTGGAGCGGGCCGTGACGTTCCAGACCTGTCCGGAGTGCCACGGCACCCGGTTGACGCAGCAGGCGCTGTCCTCGAAGATCAACGGCAAGAACATCGCCGAGCTGTGCCAGATGCAGATCAGCGACCTCGCCGAGTGGATCCGCGGTCTCAAGGACCCCTCGGTGGCTCCCCTGCTCAAGGGGCTCCAGCACCTGCTGGACTCGTTCTCCGACATCGGCCTGGGCTACCTGAGCCTGGACCGTCCCGCCGGTACGCTGTCCGGTGGCGAGGCCCAGCGCACCAAGATGATCCGGCACCTGGGCTCCTCGCTCACCGATGTCACCTACGTCTTTGACGAGCCCACGATCGGGCTGCACCCGCACGACATCGAACGCATGAACCAGCTGCTGCTGCAGCTGCGGGACAAGGGCAACACCGTGCTGGTGGTGGAGCACAAGCCGGAAACGATCGCCATCGCCGACCACGTCGTCGACCTCGGTCCCGGGGCCGGCACCGCCGGTGGCACTGTCTGTTTTGAAGGCAGCGTCGAGGGCCTCCGGGCCAGCGACACCATCACAGGGCGCCACCTGGGAGACCGCGCGTCACTCAAGGAAGCGGTCCGGATGGCCTCCGGCGCGCTGGAAGTCCGAGGGGCGTCGACGCACAACCTGCAGGCGGTGGACGTCGACATCCCCCTGGGTGTCCTGACGGTGGTTACCGGCGTGGCGGGCTCGGGCAAGAGCTCGCTGATCCACGGCTCGGTGGCCAAGCGCGAGGGCGTGGTGGTGATCGACCAGGGCGCCATCAAGGGGTCCCGGCGCAGCAACCCGGCCACGTACACGGGCCTGCTGGAGCCCATCCGCAAGGCGTTCGCCAAGGCCAACGGGGTGAAGCCGGCACTGTTCAGCTCGAACTCCGAGGGCGCGTGCCCCACCTGCAACGGCGCCGGCGTCATCTTCACCGAACTGGGCGTGATGGCCACCGTGGAGTCCCCGTGCGAGGACTGCGAGGGCCGCCGCTTCCAGGCCTCCGTGCTGGAATACACCCTCGGCGGCAAGAACATCGCCGACGTGCTGGCCATGTCCGTGACCGAGGCCGCCGCCTTCTTCGCCGAAGGCGAGGCCAAAACCCCGGCGGCGCGTACCGTCCTGGACCGGCTCGAGGACGTGGGCCTGGGCTACCTCAGCCTCGGCCAGCCGCTCACCACGCTTTCGGGCGGCGAGCGCCAGCGGCTCAAGCTCGCCACCCAGATGGCCGAGAAGGGCGACGTGTACGTCCTCGATGAGCCCACCACCGGCCTGCACCTGGCCGACGTCGAGAACCTGCTGGGCCTGCTGGACCGGCTGGTTGATTCCGGCAAGTCCGTGATCGTCATTGAGCACCACCAGGCAGTGATGGCGCACGCGGACCGGCTCATCGACCTGGGCCCGGGGAGCAGGGCACGACGGCGGGCGCATCGTTTTCGAGGGCACTCCCGCTGAGCTGGTGGCCGACGCCTCCACGTTAACCGGCAAGCACCTGGCTGCGTATGTTGGTGCTTAGGCGGCATGACGGAAACCTATAGGTACGACGTCGAGATCCTGCACCTGCTGGTGTCACCCGCTCATGCCTACTTTGGCCGGGCCCGGGACGGCGCTGCAGACGTGCCAACGTTCGACGCCGAGACCGCGGAGGTGGTGGCCGGCAAGGGCATTGTGGGTGACCGGTTCTTCGGCAAGGCCGCGCACATGGACGCTGCGGTGACCCTGTTCGCCGTCGAGGCCCTGGAAACCATGGCCACGGAACTGAAAGCCGGGCCGTTTGATCCCCTGGCAACCCGGCGGAACGTGATCCTCCGCGGCGCGCACCTGACTCCGCTGCTGGGGCAGGACTTCGCGCTGGAATCCGGCGGCTCGGTGGTTGGGTTCCATGGCGGCCGCCCCGCGCACCCGTGCGCCTGGATGAACGAGGTCCTGGCACCGGGGGCCCATGCCGCGATGCGCGGCCGGGGCGGCATCCGTTGCCGGGCACTCTCCGATGGGATTCTGCACCGCGGCCCTGCGGTGCTGGTCAGCCCTGTTCCGCTGGATCCCGGGCAGGCGGGGGTTCCGTCACTGCTGCGGCCGGGCCGGCTGCCATAGTTGCGTCTGTGCGATAGGAGGAGGAGTAATCATGCGTGTTTTTGTCACCGGCTCCGCTGATGGTCTGGGACGGGCTACGGCGCAGACCCTTTTGGACAACGGCCACGACGTTATTGTCCATGCCCGGAATACTGCCCGTTTGGGCGCGGTAAATGATCTCGTGGATCGCGGGGTCGCAGCCGTGGTGGGCGACCTCTCCGACTTGGAACAGACGCGTGGCGTCGCCCAAAAAGTCAACGCGATTGGTCCGGTGGACGCCGTCATCCACAACGCGGGGGTCCTGCACAGCCGGGACATCTTTCAGGTCAACGTTGCGGCACCCTATCTGCTCACTGCGCTCATCAACCGGCCGCAGCGGCTGGTCTACCTCAGCAGCGGCATGCACCGCGGCGGCCACGCCGATCTCAGCAGGCTCGAAGGAGGCACGGGGAAGGTGACCTACTCGGATAGCAAGCTCTACCTCACAGCCCTTGCAGCCGCCGTCGCCCGTTTATGGCCGGACGTCCTCAGTAATGCCGTGGATCCTGGCTGGGTGCCCACCAGGATGGGCGGCGCCGGCGCCCCGGACGACCTGCGGCTCGGCCACCTGACGCAGGAATGGCTCGCCACCAGCGATGACCCGGCAGCCCTGACCAGTGGCGGCTACTGGTTCCACCAGCACCGGGAGAAGCCGCATCCTGCGGCTCGGGACGAGCGGCTCCAGAACGAACTCCTGGACCGCCTGGCCGATATTACCGGCGAGCGGCTGGCCTGACCAGGTCCAACCACCCGGCTGCTCCGTTCGATAGCTGAAGTGGGGGCCTTGCGGGACCTAGAAGGTGAATTCCTCCTGGTGCAGTTGCCGGCGCGGCAGCCCGGCCTGGGTCAGGGCTGCTCTCGCGGCGGCGGAGAAGCGGGGGGATGCGCAGATGTATACGTCGCGGGCTGCAAGGTCAGGGATCATTGTCCTCAGGCTCTGGGCGGTGATCGCGTTTCGCGGGTCGGCCGCTGGTCCGGTCAGGAAGATCAATTGCGCTCCACGATGCCGGGCGATGTGTTCGAGTTCGTCACGAAAGAGCACCTCTTCCGGAGAGGATGCCCTGTATAGCAGGGTCAGGTCTTGTCCGGGTACCGGCAGTGTCTCGAAGAGGGCACGCATGGGGGTGATTCCCACCCCTCCGCCGATGAGCAGTGCTCCGCGGCCCTGGCGGCGCTCTTTGGTCATGGCGCCGTACGGGCCTTGCGCCAGGACTCGTGTACCGGCTCGTACTGAGTGGATCAACCTCGTGCCATCACCCACGGCTTTGACGGTTATGCGCAGGAACTGGTCGTGCGGCGGGGCGGAGAGTGAGAAAGGGTGGGAGGACTGCCAGGTGGCGCTGGTCAGGAACCTCCAGCGGAAAAACTGTCCGGATTCGGCGTTTAGTTCGTTGAGGTGACGGCCGCGAAGGATGATGCTGACCACTCCGTTTCCCTCGTCGAGGACATGATCGACACGAAGGCGGTGGCGCAATAGCTGCGTGAGCGGAGCCAGGACCCGGTACCGCAGTATCAACCCAAAGCTGAACGTGTACAGGAGGCTCCACGCCACCTGAACGAGCGGTAGTCCGGCGAGGTCCGGCCCCGCCAGTTCATGGGAAAAGGACAAGGCGATGGCCACATACGTCATCAGATGAAGAAAGTGCCAGGTTTCGTACGTTAGCTTTCGGCGTACGCTCCGGGCCGAGATGATGCCGACGGACAGGAAGATCACGGTGCCCGTAGTGGCTGCGATAAGGCCGGGCATGCGGAGGACGTCGGTGGCAGCCGCCCACAGCGTGGTGCGTTGGCTGGTTGCCCAGGTGGCGGTCGCGGCGAAGCCGTGGATCAGGATGAGGCAGAAGATGGCCTTGCCGCCCATCCCGTGCCATCGGGCCAGCCGGTCGGCGCCGACGCCCCGTTCCAGCGAAGGGGCGCGGGACATGAGGGCAACCATGACTGTGACCCCGTATCCGGCGAGCAGGCCGGAGGTGTGGGCCAGGAGCGGCAGGTTCCAACGCAATGGCTGAGGGGCGCTGATTGCGGCCAGGGCAGTGGCCGCGACAGCGCCGGCAGCGACCAGCCAGAGCACCGCAGCCGGCGAAATGATCCGCGAACCACTCACGTCGGGCCAACCGGCATATGGCGGCCCGCTCCCTGTGCGGTCGGCTGATACTGTCATCGTCGTCTTCTTCCTTCGGGGCGGACAAAGAGCCCGCCACCGCGTATTTGTTATGTTGAGGGACAGTCGTCCGCTACCTCCCCCGCCCCTGGTCCCGGCCGCGGGCCGTCCTGTCCCTGGCTGGAGCGGGCAGGACCTGCTGTTGAAGGGGCGGTGTGAGCGCCGGTGGGTTGCCCGTGGTTGTCTCCGCGGAGACGGTTGCCTGCTGAACGGGCGAGACCGCCGGTGCGTTCAGGCCGAGTTGCAGACCGGTAATGACGGCGGCGCCGATTACCGTGATGGACAGTGCCCGCTGGAGCCATGCCCATGCCCCGGCCCGGCCGCTTGGGGGCACCCCCGGCGCCCTCAACCGTGGACGCGCCGCGGCTGGGGTGCTCATTGCCGGAAGCTCCGGGCCCTGGTCCTCGCCCGGGCGATGGGGCGGCAGATGATCAATGGTCCTCCTAATGGCGGGTGTTCGGGAGCCAACGCGGTTAACTCCTCCGGCGGGAGCAGCAGTGCTGCCTCCGCCAGAGGAATCGGGTTGGTTAGTGGCCGCCCTTGCCGGTTTCGGTGGTGGTGATGGTGAAGTTGGCGTCGAGCTTGACGGTGGCGTGGGTGCCGTCAGTCTGGGTGATGTGGGCTTCGTACACGGCAGTGCCGTCGCCCTCGGTTTCCATGCGGTCAACGGTGGCACCGGCATTGGCGCCCAAAACCGCCTCCTGGACCTTCGTAGCGGTGTCTCCGGTCAGTTCGGTTTCGTTTCCACCCTGCCCGTGCCCGTGGCCGCCCTTTCCGCCGGTTTCAGTGGCGGTAATGGCGAAGTTCGCGTCGAGCTTGACGGTGGCGTGGGTGCCGTCAGCCTTGGTGATGTGGGCCTCGTACACGGCGGTGCCGTCGCCCTCTGTTTCCATGCGGTCAACGGTGGCGCCGGCGTTGGCAGCCAGAACCGCCTCGTGGACCTTGGTAGCGGTCTCCCCGGTCAGTTCGGTTTCCTGCACATGCTTTGACCTGTCGACTGCGGTGGTTGACGTAGTGGTGGTGGCAGCGCTGGCAGGCAGTGCCATGGCGGTGAGGGCTCCGCCGCCGACGAGGGCGCCGATCAGGGTAGCGCCTGCCGCGATTTTCCGGACCTTGTTCACAATGATGCTCCTTCTGGATCCGCTCCGGACTTCGAAGCTGTTCCTATCCTCAAACCGGAACCTGTCCGAGCTCTTTCACCGTGCTGTGCGCACGCTGTGAGTGCTTTCGTATTGCGTCACTTATGAACCAGTTTTGGCCTGCGTTACCCGGCGTTTCGCGAGGTTGAGTCCGGTGACGGCCGGGGTGCGGGACGGGCGGGAGATCCGTAGGGTCATGCCATGTCCAAGCCGCCAATAGAAAATCGTGGTGTTCTGCGGGTCCGTGAATGGCTCCGGCCCCGTGGCGCAGAAGCTCAAGGTGCTCGGATACTCGCAGGCCGTGCATGTCGCCGGCGGCTTCCTGGCCCTGCGCGACGCCGGCGTCACCACCACAGGCCCCGTCGTCCAAGCAGCTGTCTAACCGTCAGCGGCAACCCGGCTCCAGCCAAGACAAAGCCCGGCAGCCGTCGTCGTAATTCCTCCCCAGGGGACCCCGACGGCGGCTCCCGGGCTTTTTGGCGTTACACCGCGGGAGTCTCCAGCGGAACGATCTGAGCCGCGGGCGCCTTCTCGGTCAGTGCGTAGTGGAAGACCCGACCATCCAGGGTTTCCAGGCGGCCGCGCGGTTCAACCCTGAACCATTCGTGGCCTGCCACCGCGTGGGCCCACGCATCCGCTTCCTCCCAGTACACGTCACCGGACCGGCGGTCCGGGTGGAGGTGCATGGCCACGGAAATCATAAAAGGGGCGTCCTCGAGGGTGGCGTTCTGGGCGAAACAGACAACGTCCACGCTGACTCCGTGGTTGACGCACGAGGCTTTGCGGGCCATCGCTGTCGCGGCGCCCTCCACTCCGCCTTCCCGGATCTCCTGCCACGCCAGGGAGTACATTTGGCGTCGGAGCAGGGAAAGCTCGTCGGCGCAGGTCGCCTGGATCCTGCGGGTGAGTGTGCTGATCATGCCGTCACGCTCCTGCCGGATGCAGGCGGACGCCGTCCCGGTTGCCGTGCATCTGGCGGCCCGTTCCGCCCAGGCTGACCACCCAGACAACGGGAGTCGGGGGTTTTGGCATCAACGCGGCCCCGGTACGCTGGCCCTTCCGGCAGGATGACCTCAACGGCTGACCCGACGGCGATGGCGGACCAGTCCTGCGCGGTGTACACGTTTTGGGCCTCCTCCAGCTGAAGTCCGACGGCGGCTGCGGGGCCCGGCCGCCGGACCCGTCCCCGCGAGCGGGACCTGGCCCCTGTCATGCGGCCTCCTCCAGCCGGCGGGCGCGGGGTTCCACTCCTTCGAAGTAGGTGCCCTTGAAGAAGAGGAGCGGCTCGGCGCCTTCCCGTGCCCCCAGGGCACGGACAGCACCCACCACGATGGTGTGGTCGCCGCCGTCATACTCTTCATGCAGCTCGCAGTCCACCCAGGCGAGCGCCTGGCCCAGTACCGGGTTGCCCAGCGGTGAAGCAGAATAGTCCACGCCGGCGAACTTGTCAGTGCCGGAGCGGGCAAACTGGGCTGCCAGGTGCTGGTGCTCCGCGGGCAGGATGTTCACGGTAAAGCGGCCCACCTTGCGCAGCTGCGGCCAGGTGCTGGAGCTGCGGGCCGGGCTGAAGGTGACCAGGGCGGGGTCCAGCGAGAGGGAAGAGAAGGACTGGCAGGTGAAGCCGGCGGGGCCGTTGTCCGTGGCTGCGGTGATGACGGTCAGCCCGGAGGCGAAGTGGCCCAGGACGTGGCGCAGGCGGTGCGGGGTGAGATCAAAGTGTTCCGTCATGTTCTTTCCTTTCGAGACCGGTGGTTCCAACCAACCACCCGTCAGCGTGCTGTTCAATCGGACGCGAAACGCACTGACGCCGTACGCAATACGCGGTCATGGCCCGCCGCATGGAGTAACGAAAGGGGCTCCTGACCAGCACCGACGGCGCGGGAATTAAGGAAGCGGTACACAGGGCGCAACCTCGGGAAACACAGCTCAACGGCTTTAGGGCTGCCGGATGCTGGGCCGTACCGTGGACCGATGACTTTTATTGTGCGCCGGGCACGCCCCGACGAATACGGGAACATCGGGCAACTCACGCTGGCCGGATTCGGACACCTGGAACCCGGCGCTTCCCTCCCGGACGAGGAACGCCTCGCCCTGCTTCTGGACGCCGAGGGCCGCGACCACCAGGGAGTTTTGCTGGTTGCCGAGGGCACCGACGGCGGGCTCCTGGGCACTGCAAGCATCTTTCCCCACGGCGTCCCCTACGCCCGCCAGGCCCGTGCGGGTGAAGCGGAGCTGCGGCTGCTCGCCGTCCTCCCGGCAGCCCGGAAACAGGGGCTGGGTGCTGCGCTCCTTGCGGAAGGCGCCAAGATTGCAGCGGAGTGGGGCGCCGAACGGTTGGTCCTGGATACCGGGCAGCACAACCTGCGTTCGCAGCGCCTTTACGTCCGGTTCGGTTTTGAACACCGGCCTGAGCGGGACGTCCACCGTGAGCCACCCAAAGTCCCGCTCTCCGTTTTCACCCTCGACCTGCCGCACCGCTCCGGCCCAGCTGCCGCGGCCTCGCGTCGAGGTGCAGCCACTGAAAGCCGGGACAACGCCGTCGTCTGATGCTGTCGACGGAAGCCGCAGGAAACTCCTGCCTGTCCCGCCCCTGAAAGGGTCTCCGAAGGATACTGTGGGCGGATGGAGATGCGCCTTGAGGTTGTGCAGGTACCCGTGTCCGACGTTGACCGGGCAAAGTCCTTCTATACGGAGAATCTGGGCTTCGTGCTGGACCACGATGTGGAGCACGTTCCCGGGATGAGGGTGGTCCAGCTGACGCCGCCGGGTTCGGCTGCTTCGATCGTTATTGGTACTGGAATGACGGCCATGCCGCCGGGCAGCCTGGAGGGGCTGCAGCTGGTGGTGCCTGACATGGGCGCTACCCGCGACGAACTCGTGCGCCGGGGTGCGGACATCAGCGAGGTCCAGGACATGGGCGGCGTGCTGTTTGCCCACTTCGCCGATCCGGACGGCAACCGCTGGGTCCTCCAGGGCGCCACGCCGCCGGACGTCAGGGAGGCGCACCTATAGCGGCTCCCCCGGCTCCCTTGTGCCCCGGCCGTAAAAGGTCACACTGGAAACATCCTGTAAGGAGCTGGACATGCCGAAAGTGGAAGCGGTTGTCGAATCCCCTCTCCCGCCACAAACAGTGCGGGAAGGCCTGCTGGACTTTAGCCCAGGCCGGCCGGAGAGCTGGCCCGGCATTTATGCGCCCCTGTACGAGGTGTACGAAGTGGGGGACACCTACGCGGACATCAGGGAGGGCAGCAAAGTTCCCGGCGGAGTTATCTGGGCCAAGGAACACTACGACTGGTCAGATCCGGACACAGTGACGTGGACCGTCCGCGAAAGCAATTTCTGCGCACCGGGAAGCTACGTGAGTGCGCGGATCACGCCGGCCGGATCCGGGGGATCGCGCATCCACATCACCTGGAACCGGACCCCGACAAGCCTGGCCGGCAGGGTCGCCGCGTTCCTGATCGTCGCGACAAGGGGCGCGCCCGTGACAGGCTCCCTGCGCATGGGGTTGAAGCGGCTGGAAGCCAAGGGGCCGAGCTAACCGGCGCCGGGCACACCCCTGCTCGGGTCCTATCCGGCAGCAGACCACCCGAACCATGCCCCGAACGCCTCTTTGAGGCCCGCGTCGCTTCCGTCCCCCACCCAGGCCACATAGCCGTCGGGCCGGACCAGAACGGCCACAGGAGCAGGGACCTCCCCGAGAACCGGCAGTTCCCAGGGCCCGCCGTACTTGGCGTCGACCAGCTTCACCGCCTCCGGCCGCGGCAGAGTCTCGAACGCCCCCGGCTCCCCGAGATTCAGCAGCAGCGGACGTGCGTCGTGCAGCAGCGAAAAGACTCTCCGGGGCCCCTCGGGAGTGACAAGGTCGACGTCGGGCATCCGGCGTCCGAGCAGCGCGTGCCCCTCGCCCAGGCCGTAGTGGACGTCCAGGCCGGACTGCATTCCGGCGAACCGCTTCCGTGGCTCCTCCATGCCCAGGAGCTCGGAAACCACCTCCCCTGCCGCCCTGATCCGCGGGTCCGGGCGGCGCAGTGCGCTCTGGGCCATGGTGTTGCGCAGCACCCGGGCAGCCACCGGGTGCCGCTCGGCATGGTAGGTATCCAGCAGGCTTTCCGGGGCTGTCCCTTTGACGACCCGGGCCAGTTTCCAGCCCAGGTTCACCGCGTCCTGCACCCCGATGTTCAGGCCCTGCCCACCGTCCGGGGCATGGACGTGAGCGGCGTCACCGGCCAGCAAAATCCGCCCCTTGCGGTAGGCGTCCGCCTGCCGGGTCATGTCCGTGAACCGAGAGATCCAGATGGGGTTATGCGCCCCGTAATCGGTGCCGCAGACGGCAATCAGGGCCGCGCTGAGATCGGCCAGGGTGGGTTCCTTCGACGGACCCACGTGCTCCTCGGTCACCATCACCCCCACCGGCCCGCTGTCCGCGTAAACCACCTTGCCGTCCACAATCTTGTACTCGCGCCGCCCGAAGGAGTGGATGCCGAAAGCATTCTGATGAACACCGAACTCCGGCTGCCCGGTCATCTCCACCTCGGCAATCAACGCACTGGTGGTGGGATCCCAGCCAGGAAAACCGATACCGGACGCCTTGCGCACAAGGCTCCTGCCGCCGTCGCACCCCACCACGTAGTCGGCCCGCAGCGTCCTGCCGTCCTCAAGGTAAAGGTCGACGCCGGCACTATCCTGCGCGAGGCCGGTCACCTCCTCGCCGCGGTAGAACGTCGCAGCCTGCTCCGCGACCCAGCCTGCCAGGATGCGTTCGAAATGGTTCTGCCACAGCCCCAGTCCGTAGGGATGGCGGGAGGGAAAGTCGCTGATGTCCAGGCGGGTCTGCGCGAATCCTGCCACCTGGGCCATCTGCCCCTCGGCGATGAACCGTTCGGCGATGCCCCGTTGATCCAGGACTTCAAGAGTCCGCGCGTGCAGCCCACCTGCCCGCGCACCTGCAAGCTCCTGGGTGGGGCGCCGCTCCACGATGGCCAAATCAACCCCTGCCAGTGCCAGCTCCCCGGCCAGCATCAATCCCGTGGGGCCCCCGCCCACAATCACTACCGCATGCTCAGTCATCGCGTCTGCTCCCGTTCTCCCGGTTGAGGCCTCTGCGATTATCCGGCCCCCACCGGGCCTTGCGGCAAGCCCCACCCGGGGCGATACATTGGAAATGGAAGGAGTGCATCAACGTCCCCTTCCGTCTGCCGTTCCACCCGGTCAGGCCCAACCGGCAAAAGGAGCAGGCGTGGATACCCGCAAACTCAAGTACTTCCTCGCGGTGGTGGACCACGACGGCTTCAACCGTGCTGCGGAGCATCTACTGATCGCCCAGCCGTCCTTGAGCCAGACCATCGCCAGCCTGGAGAAGGAACTGGGCGTCCCGCTCTTCCACCGCATCGGACGGCGAGCGGTGCTGAGCGAAGCCGGCAAGGAGCTCGTGGGTCCGGCCCGCCTGGTTATGCGGGACCTGGACGCCGCCCAGTCCGCGGTCCAGGCACTGCGCGGCATCCGCAGCGGGCGGCTGGACATCATCACCATGCCCTCGCCAGGCATCGAGCCGCTCACGTCGATGATTGCCGAGTTCACCAGGCTCCACCCCTCCGTCCGGCTGAACGTTGGCGCCGCCTTCACACCCGAGGAAGTCATCGACTCCGTCCGCAGCGGCAGCACGGAGATCGGCCTGGCAGGCTCCCCCACACCCATCCGGGTCCCAGGCGTCGAAGTCCTGGAGCTCGAACGCCAGCCATTGATCCTCATCGTCAACCCGCAGGCAGACACCTTCCCGGCGGACGGAAAAGCCATCCAGCGCGAAGATCTCGGCGGCCACCGCATCATCGCCAGCCAGCGCGGGTCCCTGATGCGCTGGCTGGTCGACGACGCCCTCGCGCACGGTGTCGAGGTGGAAATCGTCGTCGAAGTTGCCCACCGGACCTCCATCCTGCCGCTGGTACTCGCGGGCGTGGGCCATGCGGTGATGCCGTCGTCGTGGGCTCCAACAGCCCACAAGGCGGGCCTCCGCACGCTGCTCATCGAACCGGTACACCACCTGGACGTGGCCGTCCTGAGCCGCAAGGAAAACCTGACGCCGGCAGCGAAAGCCTTCCTTGGCGTCGCAGCGAGGCACACGGAAGACAGGCAGTAACCACCGCATCGGTTGCTCCGATAACGCCGTTTTGGGTCCCCAAAACGGCGCTATCTCAGCAGTCGATGGAGGAAACAGATAGGTGTGTCCTATCAGGCGTATCGAAACTAAGTCTTGGACGCTGCCTGCCCGCGGGCCGTCTACTTGAAGAGGAAGGACAGTGTGACCGCACTAACAGGCCCACTGCAAACACTCAACGAGGAGGCTGGCATGAGCGCCACCCAGACATTCAGCATCGCTTCAATTCCCGCCGACGGCGTGGGCAAGGAAGTTGTTTCCGCCGGCCGCCGCGTCCTGGACGCCCTGGCTCAGAACTCCGACGGCAAGTTTGCCTTCGACTGGACCGAGTTCCCCTGGGGCTGCGGCTACTACGAAAAGACCGGCCAGATGATGGACCCCAAGGGCTTGGAAGCCCTGAAGGATTTCGACGCCATCTACTTCGGCGCCGTCGGCTGGGAAAACGTCCCCGACCACATCAGCCTCTGGGGCCTGCGCCTGAACATCACCCAGAACTTCGACCAGTGGGCCAACATCCGCCCCGTGAAGTTCCTGCCCGGCATCCAGTCCCCGCTCCGCAAGGCTGACAATACAGAGCTCGATTGGGTTGTCGTCCGCGAGAACAGCGAAGGCGAATACGCCGGCCTGGGCGGCCGGAACCTGAGCGGCCGCGGCCCCGGCAACGAAGTGGCACTGCAGACCGCACTGTTCACCGAGAAGGGCTGCGAGCGCATCATGCGCTTCGCCTTCGACCTGGCCAGGACCCGCACGGTGAAGAAGGTTTCCTCCGTCACCAAGTCCAACGCCCAGCAGTACGGCATGGTCCTTTGGGACGAAGTCTTCAACCGCGTGGCCCTGGACTACCCGGACGTGCAGACCGAAAGTGTCCTGGTGGATGCCATGAGCGCGAAGTTCATCCTCAAGCCCGAGGACCTGTCCGTGGTGGTGGCGTCCAACCTGAACGCGGACATCCTCTCCGACCTGGGCTCCGCACTTGCCGGCAGCCTGGGCCTGGCCGCGAGCGCCAACCTGAACCCGGAGCGCCGCTTCCCGTCCATGTTCGAGCCGGTCCACGGATCCGCTCCGGACATCGCCGGCCAGGGCATCAGCAACCCGATCGGCGCCATCGCCAGCGCCGCGCTCATGCTGGACCACTTCGGCCTGCACGAGGAAGCCCGCCGGGTCGAAGCCGCCATCGAAGCCGCCACCGGCTCGGGCCACCTGACCCGCGACGTCGGCGGCAACGCGAAAACCGACGACGTCACCGAGGCGATCATCAAGGCGCTGACCCTCGCCCCCGCCGCCGTCTAGCAAGTCTTTTCCGCGGAGGTCCCAAGCTAAGCGATGTCCCGAGGGCCCCGACACGAGCTTGCGAGCGTTGTGCAGGGACCTCCGCGGGCGGCGGGAGGGCCGCCGTCGAACGTCCCCCATACTTATAAGCGGCGTCCCGAGGGCCCGACACGAGCTTGCGAGTGTTGGGAAGGGACCTCCGCGTCCAGCGACATTCCACAACGAGGTAGGAATCATGGATCACATCAGCTCAGCCGGCACGGCAGCTTCGGCGCCGGCCCGCAAAACCCGTTGGTACCGGCAGCTTTACTTCTGGGTACTGACAGCAATTGTTATCGGCATCCTTGTCGGCTGGCTGGCCCCCACCGCCGGCATCGCCATGGAGCCCATCGGCACCACGTTCGTGAACTCGATGAAGATGCTCATCGGCCCCATCGTGTTCCTGACCATCGTGGGCGGCATCGCCAGCGTCGCGGATCTGAAAAAGGTCGGCATGACCGGCTTGAAAGCCCTGACCTACTTCCAGATCGGCACCATCTTCGCGATGATCTTCGGCCTGGTGGCCATCAACATCTTCCGCCTGGGCGACGGCGTGAACGCGGACGCCAGCAGCATCAAGACGTCCGATTCCGCCGCCAAGCTGATCGACGCCGGCCAGCACCAGGAGTGGTGGCAGTTCCTCACCCACATTATCCCGAACAGCATCGTGGGTCCCTTCGTTGAAGGCGACATCCTGCAGATCATCTTCATCGCCGTGGTGTTCGGCATCGCCCTGAACGCCATGGGCAAGGTGGGCGAACCGGTCCTGGACGGCGTGCAGCGGCTCACGGCTGTGATGTTCAAGATCCTCAGTTTCATCATGAAAGCAGCTCCGCTGGGTGCCTTCGGCGCCATGGCCTTCGCTGTAGGCAAGTACGGCGTCTCGTCCCTGACCAGCATGGGCGGACTCATCGCCCTCTTCTACGTCACCTCCTTCCTCTTTGCGGTGGTGGTCCTCGGTTCAGTGATGGCCTTCCTGAAGCTGAACATCTTCCGGATGATCCGGCACCTCAAGGAGGAGTACATGCTCATCCTGGGCACTTCCACCGCCGAACCCGCCCTGCCCGGGCTGATGCGCAAGCTCGAGCACGCCGGCGTCAAGAAGGAAACCGTGGACCTGGTTGTCCCCACCGGCTACAGCTTCAACCTGGACGGCGCCGCGATCTACCTGTCCCTCGCGGCCCTCTACATCGCCCAGGCCACCAACACGGACCTGACCATCGGCCAGCAATTGGGCCTGCTCGCCGTGATGCTGCTGACCTCCAAGGGCGCAGCAGGAGTGGCCGGTGGCGGCTTCATCGCCCTGACCGCCACGCTCACCACCATCGGTACTATTCCGGCCGCCGGCATCATGCTCATCTTCGGCATCGACAAGTTCATGTCCGAATGCCGGGCCCTGGTGAACTTCACCGGCAATGCCGTTGCCACCCTATTCATCGCCTGGTGGGACCGCACCCTGGACGTGGACCGCGCCCGCCGCGTCTTCGCCGGCGAAACCGTGGAGCCCATGCCCGCCGAGGACCCCGTCCACCTGGACGACGTCACCGACATTGACGACGACCTCGCCGAGTACGGCCACCACGCACCCAAGCACGCTGGAACTGACGGCCTGGCACCCACGGCGCCTGCCGCCGTCGGACCCGCCGGATCCGCAGACCGCCGCCCCGCCTACTCGGAAACTGTGTGACATGACCGCAGCAACCGCCCCGCACACCATCCGGGCCCTCATCGCGCCGGACAAGTTCAAAGGCAGCCTCACCGCCGGCGAAGTGGCTGACGCCCTGGCCGGAGGACTCCGCTCGGCCAAGGGTTCGGCCGGCTTCTCCGCGGCCAGCGGCACGGTCACCGGCACCGTTCACTGCGAACTGCTCCCGCTGGCGGACGGAGGTGACGGCAGCGTTGATGCCGCCGTCGCCTCCGGCTTCGGCCGCCGCAGCTACACCGTGGCAGGCCCCACCGGCCAGCCGGCCCAGGCGGGCATCGCGTTCGACGGCGTCACGGCAGTTGTGGAGGTGGCGAACACCTGCGGGCTGGGGCTGCTTCCCGGCGGAAAGCTGCAACCACTGGAGGCGTCCAGCCGCGGCTTCGGCGAAGCCTTCCTGTTTGCCCTCAGCCTCAACCCGGCCAGGATCATCCTGGCCCTGGGCGGCAGCGCCAGCACCGACGGCGGGATGGGCATGCTCACGGCCCTCGGCTACCGCTTCCGCGACAGGGACGGCCGGCAGCTCTACGGCAGCGGGCGGGCGCTGACGCAGATCGACAGCATCGAGCGGACTGCGCTTCCGGAACTGGGTGATACGGAACTGATCGTGGCGAGCGACGTCCATAACCCACTCCGTGGCCCGCACGGCGCTCCCGCAGTGTTTGGGCCGCAGAAAGGTGCCAGTGCCGCTGAGGTTGCGGCTTTGGATGAGGGGCTGGGGCACTTCGTGGCGAAGTTGTCCGAAGCAGGGTTCCTTGAGGCTGCGGCGCTGGCGGAACACGAGGGCGCAGGCAGCGCAGGCGGCATCGGCTACGCGTGCCTGCTGCTCGGGGCCCGGCAAGTTTCCGGCGCGGACTACTTCCTGGACCTGCTGGACTTCAACACCCGCAAAAACACTTGCGACGTGGTGATCACGGGCGAGGGCAGCATCGACGAACAGACGCTGGCCGGGAAGCTGCCGGCCGCCGTCGCCCGCCGCTCCGGGGGCAGGCCGATCATCGCCGTCGCCGGGCGCTCACTTCTCCCGCGGGAGCGCTGGTCCGAAATAGCCCTGGCGCGGGTCTATACCCTGGCCGAGTACACGGACCAGGATTCGTCCAAGGATCCGGAACTCTCAGCAGAACTGCTGCACCGGATCGGGCGGGATATTGGCGAAAGCCTGCTGTAGCGGCGCTTACCAGGCCTGGTGTTCGCGGGTCAGACCGAAGGGAACGGCCTCGCTCAGGGCAACGGTGAACTTGTCAACGCCGTGCCGGGTGACCAGGATGCCGTGCCGCTTCTCTGCAAGTGCGTGCGCCTTGGCAGCGGTCACGGCGGCGTCGAGTTCGCTGTCCATGCTCTGGCGGTCGGCAACGGTGAGGGTCAGTGGAAAATTCATGGGTCTAGCCTTTGTTGGTTGGGGGTAGGGGGTGGATCTAACACCTGCGCTCCCCAAAGGCTGCAGGCGAAGGTGGGCATGTTACTGCCCAGTTCATGATGCCCCACCAACGCAGCACCAGCAACTTGAATTATCAACTAAAAAGTTACTGCAGGTCAGAAGCCCGGCGAAGGGACCACTGCGCTGCAATTACGGGCGCCAAAGCACCGTGAATTAGAGTTGGGCAGGAGTGGAAGCTGTTCCCGGACGGCTCCGATGCCCCTGAACCCCCGCCAAGCGGCAGAACCCAGCCACCAGCACAACACCATACGCGTGCCACGACCTGACAAGGATCCCGCCATTTCCACGGACGCTTTCTTCGGCAATCTCACCCGGATCCGCAACGTCATCCTTCCCCAGCCCGCCCGGAACCTGCTGAACACCGGGCGCGGACTGCTGGGCGGGTTCATCGTGGTGCACCTGGTCTTCCTGGTCTTCGCCGCCTCCCTCTCCCTGCGCGGCGAAGCGTTCAGCGATACCTTCATCTACCGCGACTGGGCCCTGGCCGGCTTCAACGACGCCAACCTCACCGGCGGCCCCAGTCCCTGGGTCTACCCCATCCTCGCGCTGATCCCCATGGCCATCGCCGGCATCGCCGGGCCGGGACCCTTCTTCTTCCTGTGGGTCCTGATGACCACCCTGCTCAATGCCTGGGCACTGCTGAAGCTGACGAACCGCGGCCGCGACCAAAACGCCATTCCCGCCGGCTGGTGGTGGCTCGTGTTCACGTTTCTGATGGGGTGGCTCGGGTTCGCCCGCGTCGACGGCCTCACCGCCCCCCTGGTCCTCGTCGCCCTCGCCTACGGTGTGGGCCGGCCGTTCATCGCCTCCATCCTGCTGGCCGTGGGCACCTGGGTGAAGGTCTGGCCTGCCGCCATCATGCTGGCCCTGTTCGCCGTGGTCCGGAACCGGATCCTGGTGGTGCTTGCCGGAATAACGACGACGGCGGGCGTGGTGGCGCTGGCAGCAGCACTGGGCAGCGTCCCCAAGCTGCTGAACTTCCTCACTCAGCAGGGCGACCGCGGCATGCAGCTCGAGGCCACCTTCACCACCCCGTGGCTCTGGCTGTCCGTCCTGAACGTGGGCGGCTCCCGGATGTACATGAACACCGACATCAACTCCATGCAGGTAGACGGCCCCGGCACGGCGCTGATGTCCGTGCTGATGCAGCCCCTCCTGGTCCTGGCGGCGCTGCTGGTGGCCGGCCTGACGTTCTGGGCGCTGCATAACGGAAAAATCAGCGGCGGGGTGGACCGTACCGGGCTGCTCCTGGCCGGCGCCCTCACCCTCGCCACCGCGTTCGTGGTCTTCAACAAGGTGGGTTCCCCCCAGTTCATGGTGTGGCTCGGCCCTGCAGTCGCCGTCGGCCTGGCATACAACTGGCGTGAATGGCGGGTCCCGGCCGCCATGCTGATCGTTATCGCGGTGGCCACCTACTTCATCTACCCCCTGTTCTACGACGCCCTCAGCCACAACAACCCGTGGATGGCCCTGGTGCTGACCATCCGCAACATCCTCCTGGTGGTCCTGTTCCTGTGGAGCGTCCGGCGCCTCTACCTGCTGGGCAAAAAGACGCCCGCAGCCACTCCCGCGCTCAAGGAGTCCTGAGATTTCCACGAAGTTCTTTGACCGCCTGGTCACCGCCCGCACCAAAGTCGTGCCCGCCAAGGTGGTGGACTGGTTTGCCCGCCCATCGAGCGTGTGGTGGGGTTTCGCCGTCGTCCATCTCTACTTCCTGGGCTGGATGGCGTCCTTTTTCCTCAACGGCGGCACCTTCAGTGACACCGAGCAGTACCGCCAATGGGCCCAGGACGGCTACAACCCGCAGGACCTGGACGGAAAAATCAGCCCCTGGGTGTACCCGGTACTGGCCCAGCTCCCCATTTTCCTCGCGAACATCGCCGGGCCAAGCCTGTACCTGCTGGTGTGGTTCCTGATCATCACGGCCCTCAACGCCGTCGGACTTGCCTTCCTGACGCGCGGGCCGCGGAAAGCGAGCGGCATCGCCCCGGCCTGGTGGTGGCTCTTCTTCACCGTGTTTATGGGCTACCTCAGCTTCGCGCGCGTGGAAGGCATCACAGCCCCGATCGTGTTGATCGCGCTGCTGTATGCGGCGCAGCGGCCCGTCGTGGCCGCTGTCCTGCTCAGCATCGCCACCTGGATCAAAGTGTGGCCGGCAGCCGTCCTGGTGCCCATCGTGATTGCCAGCCGGAAGCGGATCCAGGTGGTCCTCGCCGGCGTCGCCGTGACGGCCGTGGTGACGCTCGGAACCTGGCTGTCCGGCGGGCTGCGGCACGTTCTGGACTTCCTCCTGAACCAGGGCGAGCGCGGCATGCAGCTCGAGGCCACCTTCTCCACGCCATGGGTGTGGCTGAGTGTCTTCAACATTGCGGGTTCCAAAATGGCGGACAACACCGCCATCAACTCCACGGAGGTCTACGGTCCGGGCGCCGGCACGGCAGCCTTCCTGATGCAGCCGCTGCTGATCCTGGCCGCAGTGGGAGCCGCCATCCTGCTGGTCCGCGCCCTGAACCGCGGCGCCGAGCGGGAGGAACTGTTCCTTGAGGGTTCCCTCATGATGGTCACCGCGTTCATCGTGTTCAACAAGGTGGGTTCCCCGCAGTTCATCATCTGGCTGGCGCCGGTGATCATCGCCGGCCTCACCCACGACTGGAACCGGTGGAAGGTCCCGGCGGCGCTGCTGATGGGGATCGCCATGACCACCTTCGTGATCTACCCGCTGTTCTACACCCCGCTCATCCACGCCCACCCGGTGATGGCCGCCATCCTCACCACCCGCAACGTGCTCCTGGTGGTGCTGCTGTGGTGGTCGGTCAAACGGACCGCGGAACTGGGCCGGAAGTCCCCGGCAGCGGTGCCTGCAGGCGCCTAGCCCAAGCAGGCTCCTTCAGGCCCGCCTGTTTGAGCCCGGCTGGTACTGGCCTACTGGTTCAGCCCGGCTGGTCAGCCGGCCCGCGCTGCACGCCAGTCGAGAACCCGGTTCCAGCCCCGCTTGGCCAGGTCCCAGGGCTTGGCCTCGATGAGCAGCTTGCGTGTATGCGCGTCGAGGAATAGAAGGTAGAACGTGAATGCCAGGGCGGTAATGAACGCCAGCGACGACGCGTCGATGGGCAGTTCCACGAAGGACCACACGGAGAGCTGGTCCTGCGCCCCGAACACCACAAAGAACGTGACGGCCACGTAGAAGGACCTGATCTGCCAGTCGTCCCGGATGCCGGTGACGGCCAGGAACGGCACGAACCAGAGGATGTACCAGGGCTGGATGATGGGCGAGAGCATCACCACGGCGGTGAACGCCAGCGCCATCCGCCGCACCGCCCGGGAGTAGTCACCGCGGAACATCAGCAGCAGCACCAGCCCGATCGCCGCATATTTCATCCCGGTCCGCAGCAGGGTGGCGAACGTGCCGCCGGGCAGCCCCAGCACATTGGCCAGGAACTCCACCTGCTGGCCCAGGAACCCCGACGGCGAGTAGCCCGTGTAGCCGGGGGTGCCGTCCATGATGGCCCAGGTCCAGCCCAGTCCAAGGTTGTAGGGGATCCCGCTGACGGCCAGCACGCCGAAGCTGATCCCTGCCGTCGCACCCCAGACCAGGAACTTTCGCGGCCAGGACGCGGAGGGGCCTGCCCACATGACGCCGATGAACGGCAGCAGGAGCACGGTGATGGGCTTGATGCCGATGGAGGCGGTGACCAGGAGGATGCCCAGCACGTAGCGGCGGGTGGCCGCGACGTAGACGCCGGCGACGGCGAGCCCCACCATGAGTGCGTCGTTGTGGGCGCTGGCGATGAAGCTGATCAGGAACAGGGGGTTGGCCACGGCGATCCAGAGTGCGCGCGCCCCGTTGATGCCGTGCAGTTCCGCGAGTTTGGGCACGTAGATCACGCAGAGCAGGACGCCCACCCCGGCCAGGAGCCGGAAGAGCAGTACGGACGCGTCCGGCTGCGCGCCGGTCAGGCCGACGACGGCACGTGCCAGCCACAGGAAGTAGGGGCCGTAGGGGGTCCTGTTTTCGGCCCAGGCGGGGTCCGCGCCGAGCGCGAACCAGTTGTTGAGTGTGGAGATGCCCACTTGGTAGGGGTTTTGGCCTTCCATCACCAGCCGGCCCTGGCCGGTGTAAGCGTAGACGTCACGGGAGAAGACCGGCACGCAGAAGAGCAGCGGCAGGGACCAGGCGGAGATGGCGATCACAACGGACCGCAGCGACGACGCGCCCCAGTCGGAAAGCCGCTGCCCCAGCCGAAGCCACGAACGCATCAGCACCATGGCACCCACCGTCAGCAGCACCGTGGACACTGTTACACCCCAGCCCTCGGTGCGCAGTGCGATGACGACGGGCTGGCGGATCATAGGCGAGCCGTTGGCGATCCAGCCGGTGCCGATCGAACCGACGAACATCATGAGGGCGCCGAGGAATCCTTCAATGGTTGCCACGTAGGCCCGGCGCTTTGCAGGCGCGGCGACCGCCATGGCCGGCGCGCCAGGCTGGCTTTCCGACGTCCCGAGGTGTGCACCGCCTGCCGTCATGTGTGTTGGTCCCCTACTTCGTTACGGCGCTGGCTGCACCAGCGAAAAAGGCCGCCCTGCAACCTGGCCATTTTATCAGCCGGGATTCAGCGTGCTCCCGGATGACGTCCCCGTTCTCGCGTCAGGGTAATCTTGAACCCGCAGCCGAAAGTCACCGGCGCATCCCCTTTGCACCCCGGCTCTCTTCCTTGACGGGGCTGGACCGCACGCAATGTGGCGTGCAGCGATCCCCCACACCGCTCTTTACAGAGACCCGAGCCCCTGGAGCCGCTCCTTGGCTGTCGCCGACCGCCCCCGCCCCCTTCGGCAACCGATCACGGTTCGCACGGCCCTTCGCTCGCCACGGCAACTTTCCCGCGAAGTCCTTGCCGGAATGGTCACCACCCTGGCCTTGGTCCCGGAAGTGATTTCATTCTCGATCGTTGCCGGGGTTGATCCCATGGTGAGTCTTGTGGCCTCCATCGTGTTGGCCCTGGCCATGTCGATCCTTGGCGGGCGGCCCGGAATGGTTACCGCGGCAGCAGGGTCCGTTGCCCTCGTGATCGCCCCGCTCGTGCATGAGCACGGTGTCCAGTATGTTTTACCGGCGGTGCTCCTGGCTGGTGTGATCCAGGTGGTCTTTGGATTCGCCGGCCTTGCACGCCTGATGCGGTTCATCCCGCGATCGGTGATGATCGGGTTCGTCAACGCCCTGGGTGTGCTGATCTTCATGGCGCAGGTGCCCCACGTACTCAACGTCCCGTGGCTCGCCTACATACTGTTCGCCCTGACATTGGCCATTATTTTCATCCTTCCGCGGTTAACCAAGGTGGTCCCGTCGCCGCTGGTTGCCATCGTCGCCGTCACTACGATTGTCATAGTTGCCGGCCTCGCCGTTCCAAATGTTTCGGACGAGGGCCCGCTCACCGGCAAGATGCCCGGGCTCACCCCTTTCCTGTTTCCGCTGAACCTCGCGACCTTCCAACTGGTCTTGCCCACTGCGCTGAGTGTGGCGTTCGTCGGCCTCATGGAGACCCTCCTCACGGCGAAACTCGTCGATGACATCACCGATACGCCCTCGCCCAAGGGCCGAGAGTCGTGGGCCTTGGGCGTTTCGAACATCCTTGCCGGCTTCTACGGCGGCATTGCCGGCTGCGCGATGATTGGCCAGACTGTCCTCAATGTGAAAACCGGCCAGGCACGTACCCGGATTTCCACATTCGCGGCGGGGCTGTTTCTGCTGGCACTTGTAACCGGACTCAGCTCTGTCATGGGACAAATCCCCATGGTGGCCCTTGCCGCGGTCATGATGGTCGTCGCTGTCACCACCGTCGACTGGCACAGCGTGAAGCCGGCCACCCTGAAAAGGATGCCCCTTCCGGAGACGATCGTCATGGTTGTCACCGTCGCGGTAGTGGTGCTCACCGGAAACCTCGCTTATGGCGTCCTCGTCGGCGTCGTCCTGGCGATGGTCCTGTTCGCGCGCCGGGTGGCCCACGTCATCAGCGTTGACCGGACCGTGGCCGGCGACGGTGAAAGCGTGCGCTACGACGTGGTGGGGCCGCTGTTCTTCGGGAGCAGTAATGACCTCGTGGAGCATTTCGCATACGCCGACGACCCGGGCACCGTGACCATCGACCTGAGCCGCGCCCAGATCTGGGACGCCTCAACTGTCGCCGCCCTGGATTCCATCGAAACGAAATACGCAGCCCACGGGGCCACCGTCACCATCCAAGGGCTTGATGAGCGCAGCACCGGCTTCCACCGCCGCCTCACCGGACACTTGGGGGCCTGACCGGTCTGGTGAGCGGACATGGCCGGCGGCGCCCAGCCGATTCCGTAGACGGTCCAGGCGGTTCCTAGCGGGTCATGTCGCTGCGCGCCGTACGGTTCCTGCCCAGTGACTTGGCCATGTACAAGGCGTCATCCGCGGCGGCGATGAGGCCGTCCACGTCTGTAGTGCCGGCGTCGTAGGTGGAGATCCCGTAACTGACGGTGGGCATCTCCATCCCGTCCACCGTGGGGGCAGCGGCCAAGCGGCGGCTGATCTCCTCGGCAATGTTCTCTGCCCGTTCCGCGTTGGTTCCGGGCAGGAAGAGGACAAACTCCTCGCCGCCGTACCGACCCACCAGGTCAGTGGACCGGACGGTGGCCATGCAGGCATCAGCAAAGGACTGCAGGGCTGTGTCTCCGGCGGCGTGGCCGTAGGTGTCGTTGACGGACTTGAAATGATCCAGGTCGGCCAGGATGAGGGTGCCGGAGCCGCGTGTGGTGCTGCGGTCCGCTAACTGCTCGGCCGCCAGGTCCAGGAAGGCCTTCCGGTTGAGCAGCCCGGTGAGATCGTCACGGGAGGCCACTACCCGGAGTGCCCTGGTCTGCTGTTCGCTGCTGAGGGCGGCCATGCTGAAAGAGACGACCACCAGCAGCACCATGGTCACCAGGGTGGTGACGGCGGAGCCGAAGACCGTAACGAAGGTGGGGCCGTTCTGGCCTTCCACCAGGAAAACCAGCCAGCGCAGGAAATAGAAGGCTGCCAGACCGCCGGCCGCCACGGCCATGGGAATCCGGACGCGCGAATATCCGGGCTCCAGGCGCCACAGCTCGCGGGACGCGAGCCCGACCGTGAGGCTCATGGCCGCCAGGAACACGGGGCCGCCGGACCAGGTGTTGGTGGCCGGGTTGTCCAGGACGGAGGCAAGCAGGGTGACCAGCGGGATCCCGGTGAAGGCCCATTTGATCGGCGGGACTGTCCGCAGCGAGCGCGCGCCGGCCCAGACGGCCACGCCGCCGTGGACCAGCAGGACGTTGCCCAGCGGGTTGGCCCAGACCTGGTGCGGCGTACCGTCCAGCAGGAAGGACGCGGATCCGGAGAGGAAAAACACCAGCGCCAGGCACCACCAGCCGCTGTACGGCGAGCGCGTGATCCGGTATGCGGAGAAGTAGAAAAGGAGCACCAAAACCAGGGCCATCAGGCCAAACGCGATCCGCAGGGTCGCGGTATCCAGAACCATTTAGCCGAAGTCCCCCCGATACGGAATAGCGTGCTGCCTAAGTATGGCACCGGTCCGGGAACCTGTCAGGGCAAACCCTTGGGCCGGCAGGGCCTAAAGTTGTCGGATAGCCCGCAGGACCATCCAGAAAGGCAAAACGTGCTCCTTCTCTTCGGATTCAAGACAGTGCTCAAGGCCATGGCCGGCAAGCCCGCTACCTGCCGGAACTGCGGGTCCTTCGTGCACCACCACCTTGAGGAGCGGGCCACGAAGTTCACCCTGTTCTTCATCCCCGTATTCACCACCTCGCGGTCCTACCGGATCACGTGCACCAACTGCGGCTACGTGTCGAGCATCTCGGCACGGCAGAAGCGGGCGCTGGAGCTCCAACGCTAAATGTTGCCGGCCATCCCTTTGAGCAGCAGGCCGAGCACCAGCTCGTAGTGGTCCCCGCTGCCGTAGCGGCCCATGGGCCCGGCCACCGCGGTCGTGAGCGGGAAGGCCTGTGCCACGGCCGGCTCCGCGAGGTCTTTAGCCAGCGACTCCCCCGCCCCGGCCGTCCGCGCCACTACAAATGATGACCAGCCGTAGTTCAGGGCGAGGACCCCGCTGAACGCCGCCACTGCCGCATCACCGGTGATCCCGCCGCGTTCCAGGATCCGCAGCGCCCACTCCCCGATGGGCAGGGCGTTGGGTCCGGGGGCCGGATGGGCGAAGAGTCCGGACACCGCCCACTGGTGGCGGTCGAGCAGGTCGCGGTGGTTCCGCGCGAAGACGCCCAGGTCCTCGATCCAGCTGCCGCTTTCCGACGGCGGCTCCATGCGTCCCAGGACACGGTCCAGGAGCGCGTCCACCAGTTCGTCTTTAGTGCTGAAGTAGCGGTACAGCGCCATAGGCGCGGACTCCAGCTCAGCAGCTACCGCGCGGATGGTCAGCGACTCGATCCCGCCTGCCGCCACCCGTTCGGCCACGTCGAGAATCCCGTCGAGCCTGAGGGAGTTACGGGGGCGCCGGGCGCGGGGGGCGCGAACTGTTCCTGACATCAATTCAAAACCTTCTGTTGTGACCTCTTGTGTACATTGTACGTTAAGCGTAGCGTACGACGTACACTATCCTTCACCTCAGGAGCTTTCGATGTCATTCCTTCGCTGGATACTTTCATTCCCCGGTTTCCCCCGGGGCGGCTGGGCGGCGTTCCTGCTGGTGGGGCCAGCCGGCAGCCCGCTGGCGGCCGCTGGAGCCGGAGCCATCGCGGGAACGGTCATCGGCACAGCCCAATGGCTCGCCCTGCGGTCCGCCGTCGGCCCGTACTGGATCGCGGCCGGCACCATCGGGATGGCCGTGGGCAGTGCGGCTGCTGCCGCCGTCACGGGCTCGGCGACGTCAGTTCCCGCCCTGGCCGCCACAGGCGCCATCACGGGGGTGGCAGTGGGACTGGCGCAGGGCCTGGCGTTCCGGCACGGCCCGCGGACCGTGGGTCTCTGGACCGTAGCGCTCTGGACCGTCGCCGTGAGCGGAGCTTGGGCGCTCGGCTGGGTGACCACGGCCAATGTGATCGTCGACGCCGGTAGCGGCTACGTTTCCTTTGGTGCCAGCGGCGCGCTGGTGGTCACTGCCCTCACCGGCTTCGTCCTTCGCCGCATTCTCGGCCGCCGCGACGGGCTGGCCGCCGCACTTGCGGCGAGCGCCGCCGTCGTGGATTTGCCTGGTGCGTATTCAACCCCCGTGCCTTCAACCGCCCCGCGTTCAGCCGCCGCGGGGCCTGCCGCCGGGGCGCAGCGGTGAATCCCGCCGCCGTGGCTGGCATGCTGCTGATAGTGCTGCCGCTGGCCTTCAATGCGGCGTTCGCCGCACTGGCCGCGAAGTTCGATTATCCGGACATCCTCCGGAAGCCCACCCAGGAAATCCTGCAACGTTTCCGCGACGGCGGGTCAAGCCTTGTCCTGCTCTGGTGGTCCTTCGCGATGACGGCCGTTCTGCTGGCCCCGGCGGCGGTGCTCCTGTCCGGTGCGCTGGCCGGCGCGGATGCCACGCTGCTTTCGGTGGGATCGGCAACCGGCGTGCTGGCCGCCGTCGTGCAGTTCCTGGGCCTCATCCGCTGGCCCTTCCTGGTGCCTTATCTGGCCCGGGCCGCCACCGATCCCGGCGCCACCGAGGCCCGCAAAGAGGCGGTGGACGTGGTCTTCCAGTCGTTCAACCGCTATCTTGGCGTGGCAGTGGGCGAGCATTTGGGCTACCTGTTCACCGGCGCGTGGAGCGTGCTGGCCGGGGCGGCCATGATCCAAGGCAGCGCCGTGCCGGGCTGGCTCGGGATCGTGGGAATCATCGTGGGGGCGGTGCTGGCGCTGTGTTCGCTGGAATTCGTGGGGCCCTTTGAACCCAACAGCTGGAAGCTGGCCGCAGCGTTGACGCCGGCGACGTACATCGCGTGGTCGCTGTGGCTGGTGGCCGTTGGCGTGTTCCTGGTTGTCTAGCCATCCAACCCGGGAACGGGATGCCAGGAGAATCTAGAACATATTTTCTCTGGTAGGCACCGGCAGCCGCGGCTAGAGTGGGGACCGGACCGGCGCCTGCACGAAAAGCGCAGGCGCAAGCCAACTGCTTCGGAAAAACTTTAGGGACCTGATACCGGTTCTACGGCGGGAGAGGGAGGTGTTTTTGATGACTGTCACAGCCGCGCGCCTTGAGCGCTTCGCACCCATCATCCAAACCCTCCCCTTGTACCGCACCTGCGCCCGCTGACCAGCGGAGCGCCGAACACCAAGGCCGTCAGTGGCCGGTGCACAGGGGGTCTTTCCCCGAGGTATCACAGTGAACTCCTCTTCAGGCCACGCCCTGGACAGCACCAACCCTACGAGCAGCACCACTGACAACAGCCATCCGTCCCTCTACGGCTACACCCCCGCCGTCGCCCGGCATTTCGAGAACCATCCCCTCCAGGGCGCCACCGAGCGCGGCCGGGTGGTCCGCGTGGACCGCAACCTGCTGCTGGTGGCGGCGGGCGCGGACCTCCTGCACCTGCCCTACCCCCTGACCGGTGAAACGGCAGTCACCGGCGACTGGGTGTGGATCGGCGCCAACCGGGCCGGCGGGCGCCAGATCCTTGGCGTCCTCCCCCGCCGCTCGGAGCTGAGCCGCAAACGGGCCTTCGAGGACTCATCCGCCGCGCAGGTCCTGGCAGCGAACATGGACATGGTGGGTGTGGTGGTGCCGGTGGACCGCCCCCTCACGCACAACCGGCTGGAGCGCACCCTCGTGGCCGCTTGGGACTCCGGCGCTACTCCCTTGGTGATCATCACCAAGGCGGACCTCGCCGCGGTGGCGGACCTCGCCGCGGTGGCGGACGACGTCGTCGGCAAAGTCATCCTGCAGGCGGCGGGCGTGGCCGTGGTGACCACCTCCGCAGAAAACGGTGACGGCACCGACGAACTCCTTGCGCACATTCCGGCGGGCGGTACCATCGTCCTGCTCGGGCCGTCAGGCGCCGGCAAGTCCACGCTGATCAATGCACTGGTGGGCCGTGATGTCCAGGACACCGGGGAAGTGCGTTCCGGCGACTTCAAGGGCAAGCACACCACCACGTCGCGCGAGCTCGTGCCATTGCCTAACGGGACGGTGCTGATGGACACCCCCGGAGTGCGGGGCTTTGGCTTGTTCGACGCCGAGGATGGCATTGGCGAGATGTTCGGCGACGTCGAGGTGTTGGCCGCCCGTTGCAGGTTCTCTGACTGCGCTCACGAGGGCGAGCCCGGCTGCGCGGTGCAGGGCGCGATAGCCGACGGCGTACTGGAGGAGCGCCGCTGGCACAACTACCTGAAGCTGCAGCGCGAACTGGCCGCCCTGGCGCGCCGGAGCGACGCCGCGGCCCAGCGCGCCTACCAGCGGGAGTGGCACCAGAAGGTGGTGTCGGCCGGAAAGTCCCAGCGGTGGGCGGAGCGCGAGACGGCGGAGCGGAAGGACGGCTCCGGAACGGAAGGACGGGGACGCAAGCGGCGCTGAGCGACACGTACGCTCCCGCCCGGTTGCCGCTGTCGCGCCTCAAGCCTCCGGTTCAGCCAGCTTGGAAATACAGGCCGGCAGCCGGAACTGCTGTGGTTCGCGTGGAAGCAACCGGGCGGGAGCGCGCATTCATATTGTCAGGCCCGGATAGTAGGGTGCCGTCATGGACATCATCCTGGTACCCGGTTTCTGGTTGGACGCCTCCTCCTGGGCTGAGGTGACGCCCGTGTTGGACGCCGCCGGCCATCGCACTCATCCGCTAACCCTCCCCGGCCTCGAGTCAGTCGAGGCGGACCGCGCCGGGATCGGACTGCGCGACCATATCGATGCCGTGGTTGCCGCCGTGGATTCCCTCGAGGGCAAAGTCGTGCTCGTGGGACATTCCGGCGGTGGCGCCATTATCCACGGCGCCCTCGATGCCCGTCCGGACCGGGTGGCGCGCGCCATCTATGTGGACAGCGGCCCCCTCGGCGAAGGGGGCGTCATCAACGACGAATTAACGGCCGACGGCGACGACGTACCCCTTCCGCCGTGGGAGGAGTTCGAGGACGCCGACCTGGTTGACCTCGACGAAGGGCTTCGCGAAGCCTTCCGCGCACGGGCCATTCCCCAGCCAAAGGGCGTTGCCTATGACCGCCAGCACCTGGCCGACGAGCGCCGCTACGGCGTGCCCGCCACAGTAATCGCCTGCGAGTTCCCGTCCTCCATGCTTCGCGAATGGATCGACGGCGGCCACCCCTTCGTTGCCGAACTGGCCCGGATGCGGGACGTGGAGTACGCGGATCTGCCCACCGGCCACTGGCCCCAGTTCACCAAGCCCGCTGAACTGGGACGGGCCATTCTCGCCGCGGTGGACCGGACAGCCTGACTGCACCGGCCTCCCCATTGTCTGCCCGCCGCTGCACACTCAAGGTATCGAAGATATTCGATTGAGGGTGCGTTGTGGGCGTTATTGTCGGTCCCCGCGTGATAGAGGCGGGGCTCTCTTTGCAGCTGGCCTGGCTGTCGCCAGTGCCGGTGGCTGCTGGTTATCCATCGCCCGCCCAGGACTACTTTGATGGCCGCTTAGACCTGAATGCGCACCTGATCAAGGACATCACCAGCACTTCGTGGTCCGGGTGACCGGCGACTCGATGGAGCGGGCGGGCATCAGCGATGGGGACGAACTTATCGTCAACCGGGCGATGGAGCCCAGCGACGGCTCAGTGGTGGTTGCCGTGCTGGACGGGGAGCTGACCGTGAAGCGGCTGCGGATTACCCTCTGGGTGTGGCCACGAGGTGCCTGCACCATGTGTAATGTGCGCTCTTCCGGCCAACGCGAATTTTCCGGCTCTGCTCGACGCGAGGCTGATCTCGGCAGATGCCCGCTGTCTCCCATACCTCGTGCGCCGCTTATAGCGGGGGTTCGATCGCATGCAGGCGCAGGATCGTGACCTCCGCATCATCCGTCGAAGGGAAGCCGGCTTCAGCAAGGATTCTTTGGAAACGCTCGCTTGTGAAGCGTGTCCGCAGAAGCTCCTCGGACTCCCACACTCCAATGAGATACAGCGAGTCGTCATCGACGGCGCAATGATGACGCAGCTCTCCGGGCGGTCCGCCAGTCTCCATGATCACTTTGTGCGCTCGATCATAAGCGCGAGTCAATTCTTCGACGTCCCCGCGAAATCGGGCGATCAAGAGTGCAGGCATCTGCGCCTCCGGCTTTGGCAGTCTGACTCCCTTGAGTGTACGCAGATCCATCGACTCGAGCCACCTTCCGTTCTGCTATTAAAAGCCGTCCAGCCGGCCCGTGCGAGAGGAATAGCGCCGAGATGAAAAAGGCAGCTTACCGGCATGAGGGGCGGCCGTGACCAAGCCCGCCGCCATGCGGCAGATGCCCGAGATCGCCCATGTGGACGTCAACTGCTTTTACGCCAGCGCCGAGCGGGTCTTTGACCCGTCCCTCGAGGGAAGCCGCTGATCGTGCTCAAACAAATGGGCCAAGCACAACCCCGCGTTCGGCGGCGTGTGCCGCTGGGACTCAGTGCCGGCCGAACACCAGGAAGCCCTGATGGCAAGGCTCCCGGTCATCGAAATTTGGCGTGTGGCAACGCGGATCACCAAACGCCTGAACGCCATGGGCATCCAGTCCATCCTGGACCTCCGACGCGCCGACCCGGTCAGGATCCGCGAGCGCTTCTCCGTGGTGATGATGCGCACCGTCCTTGAACTGCAGGGAACACCGGGCATCCCTCTGGAAGAGGCCCGGATCGGCCGCGACCAGCTGATCTTTTCCCGCTCCTTCTCCGCCCCCATCACTACGGCCCACGGCGTGCGGCAGGTCCTCAGCGTCTACGCCCAGATGGCCAGCGGGCGGCTGGCCAAAGACAACTTGCAGGCCAAACTCCTCACCGCGTTCGCCGGCACATCACACTTCAACGCCCAGCAAACGTCTTTCCCCTCCGTCTGCGTCCCGCTTCCCATGCCGACGGCGGACCCCGTCATCCTCATCAAGGCCGCGCACGCGCTGCTGCGCGCCATCATCGAAGGCACCAAGTGCGCCCGTGCCGGCATCATGGTCACGGACCTGCGGGCCAGCGGCAACCAGAACCCGCTGGAACCGTTCGAAAACCCGCACGAGGAACGGCACATCGGGCCGCTGCTGGAAGACATCACCCGCCGCTACGGCCGCGGCTCCATCGGGCTGGGCCATGCAGGGATCCGCGGCGGATCGGACTGGACCATGAAACGCGGCATGCGCTCCCCCCGGATACAGCACTCGCTGGGACGAGCTCCCGCTGATCAGGGCCGCGTGATTAAAGAACCCGGCCAACCCATTTGGCGTGGAAGCCCAAGCAGGACCCGGAGGAACTAAAGGTCCTCCGGGGCGTCTTCCTCCTCGATAGCCTGCTCCTCAATCAGCAGCGCAGTTCCCTGGTAGGCGCCCAGCTCGATGAAGAAGCTGTGCAGGTCATCCACCTGGCCAACGATCTCCTCGGTGAACAGATCCCGCACCCCGGCGCCGGCCTCCAGGTAGCTGGAGTTAACGCTGCCGGTGATGCTCTCAGCCGTGAAATTCAGGACCGTCACCTGGATCTGCCCGGACGCGAGGCGGTGAACCATCACCAGCAGTCCCCGCTGTGAAACCTCGGGAATGTCCAGGAGCACGCCGGTGGCAATTCCCCACTCCTCACGCACCTTGAGGATTTTCTGGAGCCGCCGCGCGAAGGATCCTTCGTCCTTGAGCTGTTCCGGCAGCGGGCCGTAGAGGCTCCGTGCCCGCGGCATCCCCGAGGCCGAGAGGGTGGCTTCGGCGTTGGTACCCATCAGGTCGTGCGCGCCCCGGTTAATCCACCGGGTGTCGCCCTGTGAGGTCAGCTCGCGGACTTGCGCCCTGTCCAGGGTGGTGATGCCCACCATGTCCCACCCGGACAGTGCGAAGACTCCAGGCTGCAGCGCGTTGTACATAGCCAGCAGCAGGTGGGCTTCGCGCACAGTATCGATCTGTTCATCGGTGAGCGAGGAGATGTCCTTGATGCCCAGCGCCGCGGTGATCACGCTGACCGTGGTGCAGGCGATGCCGTTGGTGGTGAACACCGCGTTGTAGGGGGCGTTCTCCCCCGTCAGTGCAGTCCGCAGTGTCTCCTGCACGTGTTCGGTCAGCTCGGCGCCGGTCAGCTCCGAACCGGCCAGCTGGAAGACATCGTCCTTGTGCCGGGTGGCGAAGTGCACCAGCTCATAGGTCAGCTCATCGTGGTTTTGCAGCGCATGCACCAGCGATGCCTGGTCCACCCCGATTTCCATCGCCAGGCGCAGGGTGAGCCGCAGGAACTCCGTGTCCTGGGTGACCAGGGCGTAGTGGTACCCGGGGCGGGTGATGAAGTCGTAGGACAGGTCCGGTCCGGTTTCCGAGGTCGCCTTGATGTCGTCGATGGTGAGGTTCAGTTCCTGGAAGGAGAAGCCGCCCACCTTGCGCACCATGCTGCCGATCAGCTGGTTGGCCGCTTCGGAGAGCGGGTGCCCTTCGGACCAGCCGGGTTGTTCCTCGGCGCTCTTTTCCACGCCCAGGAAGCCGTTGGCGTCCAGCCGCAGGGCGCCTGTACCCAGGTCAAGGAGTGAGTGCAGCGCGTCGCCCACCACCAGGCGCATGCCGGAGAACGTTGGATCCAGCCAGTTGATGGACGGCTGCCCGGCCTTGAAGTAGTGCAGGTACACCCAGCGGCGCTTCTGGCCGGTGGTATCCACAATGGCCCGGGTGGCACTCCAGTTGGTTTCCTTCACGCCGGGTTCGTAGAAGATGACCCGCTGCAGCCGGCCGATGATGTACCCGGCCTGTTGCAGCGCCAGCTCAGCATCGGGGCTGATGTTAACCGAGTCCTCGCCCGGCGGCACGTCCGGCAGCAGGTGCCAGTCCGATTCCGGGATGTCGATCATGTGATAAATGCCGGGGTAATCGCGGTAGTTCATCTCAGCCAGGCGGAAGTCCGCGCCCTTGCCGGTGTGTCCGGGGACAATGTCATCGATGATGGTGCCGTCATGCTCGCCGGCCACCTCGCACATCCGGCGGAACTCGTCCTCCGAGCCGAACAGCGGGTCGATGGCCATGCTGATGCGGTCAAAGTGGCCGTCCACGCTGGGGGTTTCCCTCCACCCTTCCAGTCCCCCGGCCTTCTTGACTGGCCCGGTGTGGATGGCCCTGATACCGATCTCGCGGAATGTTTTCCACAGCTCCGGGTCACCCAGCGCCCCCAGGAACGACTGCCCCGGGGTGGTCATGTAGGAGAGCGGGTAGGCGGTAAACCACACGGAAGCGCGTTCGACGGCGGCCCGCGGGTTGGGGTGCGCGAACGAGTGCTGCCACATGCTCGCCTGCCCCGAGAGTTGCCGGGCCATGACATTGGCGTCGCCGAGCATGGCCTGGTTCCGCAGCCACTCCACGTAGGTCTTGTTGAGGCCGTCCAGTTCCAGGGACGGGGCGTTGGCGAAGTACTGCCGACGGCGGGCCACGGGCCGCAGCGCCTTGGGCCGTGCCGGATAGAACTTTTCGTCGAAAGTGATTTCCGGAACTTCCGGCACCTCCGCGGCCTCCACGTCCTCCACGTCCTCCACGTCCTCCACGGATTCTGCAGGTTCCGTCACCTCTGCATCCTGCGGGACAGTCGCGTTGCCGGTTTCGCCGGCCTGTTCCACTGCATCGCCCTCAGACACGCTGGCGGTTGCTTCTCCCAGATCAGACACTGAGTTCCTCCCTCAACTCGACTGCATCCCACTCTGCCACGATTCACGCGCACGCCGAACGGCGCCGCCCGATGAATTTCAGCCCGATGAATTTCACGTGACCGGCGTTCAGGAGGTCCGTACCCGGGTGAAGCGGTAGAAATGCACTTCAGGCGGCGGAAGCTCGAGGTTCAGTGCCGGCATTCCCATCAGCTGGGTGATGCCGGCGACTGTGATGGTCCATGCCTCGCTCCCAAGCCATTGCGCGCAGTCCCGGGCAGGGCCGTTCACCAGAAGCCCCAGGTCCGTCAGGGTCTTGAATCATCAGCCCAACTTACAACGATGGAAATTGGCAGGGCAACGGAATCTGAAATTCCTTTGCAAGGTGCCGTGACAGCAGGTGGAGCCGCCTTGACATGCCGATTGTGAGCGCTGACAGTTGAGTGAGCCATCCCCATCCCCCACCCGAAAGCTGATTCATTGAAGAACTGGGCAGGAAACCTCCAATATTCGTCCGGCACCGTCGAACGGCCGGAATCGCTAACCGAACTGGCGCGGATCGTGGAGCGTGCACCTCTGGTGAAAGCCCTTGGATCACGGCACTCCTTCAACCGGGTAGGGGACACCGAGGGGGTGCATGTGCTGCTCGATGCCCTGCCGCAGCAGATCGTCCTCAACAAGGAGCGCAGTACCGTAAAGGTCAGCGGGGGTGTCAGCTACGGCGCCTTGTGCCGCACACTGGAGCAATCCGGCATGGCCATCCACAACCTGGCATCACTGCCCCACATTTCGGTGGCAGGAGCGGTGCAGACGGGAACCCACGGCTCCGGGGTGAACAACCCCTCGCTTGCCGGCGCTGTGGAGTCCATCGACCTGGTCCGGCCCTCCGGTGAACTGGCCACGCTTACCCGGGCGGACGGGGAAGAGTTCTTCGCCAGCGTGGTGGGCCTGGGCGCTTTGGGCATTGTGACCGGCCTTGAATTGACCGTCCAGCCCAGCTTCCAGATGCGCCAGCGCGTCCTGGAGAACCTGCCGTGGGAGCGGGCGCTGGCAGCCTTCCCGGAGATCGTGTCCAGCGCCTACAGCGTGAGCCTGTTCACCGACTACGCCGGCGGGACGATCAGTCAGGTATGGCTCAAGGCCTTGGCCTCGGAGCCTCCGCTGGCCGATCTGTTCGGTGCCACAGCAGCCAAGCGCCCCCGCCACCCGCTGCCGGACATGTCCGCGGAGAACTGCACCATCCAGCTGGATGAGCCGGGGCCATGGCTGGACCGCCTGGCACATTTCCGGCACGAGTTCACCCCCAGCAAGGGCGAGGAGCTCCAGAGCGAGTTCATCCTGCCGCTGGAGCACGCGCCGGCGGCACTCCAGGCAGTCCGCGGCCTGGCGGACAAGCTGGCGCCCCTGCTGTTTGTCTCGGAGATCCGGACGGGCGCGGCCGACGAGTTCTGGCTGAGCCCCTTCTACCGGCAGCAGAGCGTGGCCCTGCATTTCACCTGGAAGCCGCTGCAGCCCGAGGTGGAAGCACTCCTGCCGGAACTCGAGGACCTGCTCCGGCCCTTCGGTGCCCGGCCGCACTGGGGCAAGCTCTTTTCCCCGGCCGGCCACAACTGGGAAACCCTGTACCCCCGCTTCGCCGCATTCCGGTCCCTTGCCTCTTCCCACGATCCCGAGGGCAAGTTCCGCAACGGTCTCCTGGACGCCGTCCTCGGCGTCCCGGCGGCGAGTGGCCGCTAACAGTTCAGGGGCCGCGGATTGTTAGGGTGGAACCATGAAACGCCGCCTTGCCGCCCTGTCCGCTGTCCCCCTGATGTTGCTGCTGGGCGGCTGCGGCGCCGTCGAGGAGGCCGCCGGAAATGCGGCCAGCGACGCCGCGTCGAAGGTGGCCACGGCAGCCGCGGAGGAAGTGAACCGGCAGATTTGCGCCGTGGTCCAGGACGGACTGGTCAGCGTGGAGGACAAAAGGGCCCTCGGCGGGCTGGTATCGGCGGCCCGTACTGCGGGCGTTCCCACTGAAATTACGACGCCGTTGGGCGAGATTGCGGACGCCGGAGACCAAGTGCCGTCCGGGTCCGTCCAGGCCCTCAAGGATGCCTGCGCAGCCTGAGCGAGATCCCCAGCATTGCCTCTTTTGACCGCCGCCTCCTGGTGCTACGGTGAAGTGACGAACTAGTAAGCCTGTGATACTAAATTCACTGAGCGAAGGAGATCGTCATGGCTGAACGCGGCAACACCAAACACGGCCCCATCCTCGATGATGAGCTGAAACACGAAACCCAGGGCGCGGTCCACGCAAACCAACCGCCCCACGCGGAGGAATGGCGCGAAACTGAACCTTTCCCCGACGACACGGATCCTGCTGAAATCCAGGAGGCCCTGAATCCCGTCGCTTCCCCCGATTCCATCAGCGATGAGGAGGAAGAGAAGTGACCCGAAGCCTGAAGGAGCACGCGGACCGGTACCGGCTCCCGGGCCCCTGGTGCACCGCCTACGTGGACGCGGGAACAGGCACCGTAGACAGCCTGGAAGCGGGGGACGTCCGGCCCGGCAATGTCCGTGCCGCGCTGGAAGCGCAGGGAGCCTCAGCGGCGGACCTCGATGCGATGGAGCAGGCCCTGCAGCCTGAGGCAGGAATCCCTTCCCCTGTTTCCCGGTTCGTCCTGGTGCACCAGGGCAACGTTGAGATCAATGAGGTCCTGCCCGGCGAGCGAGTGCTGCCGGAACGGATTTCGGTGGATCCCCTTCCCGACCTCCTGCCGCTGGTCAAGCACCGACCCGAGGAGTTCCCGTACGTTGTTGCAGAAGTCAGCCGGGACAACGGCGAGATTCGATTGCACTACGCGGGAGCCGGCGCGCCGGCGAGCACGGAGGAAATCCAGGGCGACAGCCAGCACATCAAGAAGTTCCAGGGCGGGGGCTGGGCCCACCTCCGCTTCCAGCACCACACCGAAGATGTGTGGCGCCGCAACGCGGATCAGGTGGCCGGGGAAATTGACCGCGTTGTGGGCAGCAGCGGCGCCCGCCTGGTGGTCCTTGCGGGTGACATCCACGCGCGGAGGCTGGTGCAGGAGCAACTCTCCAAGGCAACCCAGGCATTGGTGTCCGTGGTCGATTCCCACACGCACACAGCCGGTGCTGATCCGAGCCTCCTTGAAGACCAGGTCAACCAGCGCGTCGCTGAACAGTGGGCCACCGAGCAACAGGACATCATGGACCGGCTGGCCACGCAGGAAGGGCAGGCCAATCCGGAGTCCGCTACCGGGATCGGCGCTGTGGTTCATGCGCTCCAGCAGGCCCAGGTAGAGGTGCTGATCCTGGATGACGGCGCCCTCTCGGAACGGACCCTGCTGGCACTCGACGCCGAGCCGTGGATTGCCACCGCCGAGGAGGAATCCCTGGGTGCCAAGGTGCTGGGCAAAGTCCCGGCCCCGGCGGCCCTGCTGCGTGCGGCCGCGCTGACCGATGCGCGCGTCCTGCTGGTCCCGGGCGGGGTTCTGCAGGACGGGGCCGATGTGGCAGCCCTGCTGCGCTGGTCCACGGGACCGACAGTCCCGTCGTCGTAAGTTATCTCCCTGCAAGCAACGAACCGACAGGAAGGAAGGCAGACTATGGCAACGGGAAATGACAACGAGGACCTTGCCCCTGGCGGCGTGATCATCCCCGAAGAGGATGCATTGCCGACTCCCACGCGGACAGGGCACGGCAAAATGCCCGAGGACATTGACGACGACGCCTATGCGGCAGCAGCCGAACAGGAGCGGGTTGCCGCCGGGCTTGCCGACTACGCACCAAGCGACGTGCCGCCGGCGACGGATCCGCTGCCGGACGGGTCTTCAGAGGCCGCCGATCTGGCCCAGCGCGGGCTGCTGGACAACAACGACGCCACAGGGGCCCAGGCGAACGAGGACCAGGACAACAGCTGACAGTCACGCAGTGAAGGGCAGGGCCACAAAGCCCTGCCCTTCACCTTTGTTCCGGCTCTTACTGCCACCTTCGCTGCCGTCACTGCCGGCTCGTGTCACCGCTGGCGACTTTTACTGGTGCGGATGGTTCAGTCCCCGGAAGCCATGGCCGCGCGTGCCCGGCAGGCGGCGCGGGGTGCGGTGGTGTTCGGGGGCTACAAAAGGAACCACCTCCGGGTCCCGGCTGGGCGGCAGCGCCCGGATGAACTTGGTGAGTTCGTCCTGCAGAACCTTCCAGGAGATCTCCGGATCGTCCGGGTAGGCATCCGCTTCTGCCTGCCGCGCTGCCTCGAGCGCAGCCCGGCCAACATCCGTGAGTTCGACCCTAAACTGCCTGCGGTCCGTGGACTGGCGGGTGCGGGTGAGATGCCCTGAGCCCTCAAGCCGGGTGAGTACCCTGCCCAGGGTCTGGCTCTGCACCCGGACAACTTCGGCGAGCTGCTCCTGGTTAAGCGGTCCGGCAGCCAACCCTTCAAGAGCTATAACGGCTGCCCGGGTCAGGCCAAGGGGTGCCAACGCATCATCCTGACGCCGTTGGACCAGACGCGCCGCCAGCGTAATAAGGCGGTAGCTGTTCCGTGCATCCGGATCGAGGTTGCTCGTCATCGGCCGCGGCCTTCCTGTAGGTGGCGAAGTGTGGGTGGCATTACCCCTTCATGCGTCGCTACCTACCTACAATAAGCATGCTTAGCATCCTGTTCGCAAGTAGGCTTACTATCCGCCTCGACGCCTTGCCGCTTAAACCCAAGCCGCGACACACCCCCTTGCATTCCAAATGGGAAGTGTGCTTAGTATCTAAGTAGTAACCCTGCTTACTAACTACTGCCAGCATTGCTGGTTCTTGATCGCCAGCTGACCCTTTGCGAAAGAGAGCATGATGACAGAGAACCAATGGCCCCAGACCCCTAACCCTGCTATCCCGGACCCTTACGGCGCTTCCGAAGTGGGCGTTGAAGACACCTACGCCACCCCAGCCTCTGCCGGCACGGCCGGCACCTCTAAGACCGGGGCGGCAAAGGAAGAGGCTTCGAATGTGGCCGGCCAGGCCGCCACTGCCGCCCAAGGGGTTGCCCACACGGCGAAGGAAGAAGCCGCCAACGTGGCTTACGAGGCCAAGCACAGCGCCCAGGATCTCTTGGGCCAGGCCAAGTCGGGACTGACCAACCAGGCAGGCACCCAGCAGCAGAAGGCAGCCGAAGGCATCAGGACCATCTCCAGCCAGTTGCAGAGCATGGCCGACGCCCCCGACCAGCAGGGCGTCGCGAGCGACCTGATCCGGCAAGCCGCCCAGCGCAGCGAATCCGTCGCCTCCTGGCTGGAGAACAAGCAGCCCGGAGACCTGCTCGGCGAAGTCCAGAGGTTCGCCCGGAACCGGCCCGGCACCTTCCTCCTGCTCGCAGCAGGCGCCGGTATCCTGGCAGGCCGCCTCACCCGGGGCCTCACCGCCGGGGCTCCCGATTCCCAGGGCGTTGCACAGTCCACCCAGGCCCGGCGGCCGGTCCAGTCCGCACCGGTAGCCCCGCTCCGCCAGGAAACGGTATACGCAGCGGGCACCGACGATCTGTTTGACGAGCCGGTGGTCGGCACCGGAGCGCCGGTATCCACCACCACGCTCCCCGCCGGGACCGCCGAGGACACCCCGCTCCGCTTCGACGATGACCCCTACCGTGACGAGGACGGCAGCTACCACGCTGCTGACGGCACCTACCGGTCAACGGAAGGACGCCAACTGTGAGCAGCCAGATTCCGGAGACGCCGCCGAGCGCGGCGCATGTGAAAGCGGACAACGCGTCGCTGGGTGAACTGCTGGGTGATGTGACCCGGGATTTGTCCACCCTGATGCGCCAGGAAGTGGAACTGGCCAAGGCCGAACTGAAACAGTCCGCCACCAAGGCCGGCAAAGGCGGGGGAATGCTCGCCGGAGCCGGTGTGGCCGGGCACTTCGTCCTGCTCTTCCTGTCCCTGGCCCTGATGTTCGCCCTGGGCGCCCTGATGCCGCTGGGCTGGGCCGCTGTGATCGTCGCCGTGATCTGGGCCATCATCGCCGCGGTCCTGGCCTCGATCGGGCGCAAGGAACTCAAGCAAATCCAGGGCATGCCCCAAACGGGCGAAACACTCTCCGAAATTCCCCCAACCCTAAAACCAGGTGAGGTAAACCGATGAGCGATAACCCGGACGCAATCCGTGCCGACATAGAAGCCACCCGTGCCCGCCTGGGCACCAACGTGGACGCGGTCGCCGACAAAGTCACCCCCTCCAACGTCGTCCACCGCCAGACCGACAAAGTCAAAGACGCCGTCAGCGGCGTGAAGGAGAGGATCATGGGAGCAGCAGACAGCACCACCACCCGGGTCCAGGATAAGGTCCATTCGGGCGCCGGGCACACCACCGGCGCCCTGCACAGCACCGGAGACACCCTGCACGACGCCAAAGACAACATCGGCGCCAAACTCAGTGACGCCGGCACAGCCATCTCGCACACCCCGGACCAGGTCAAAACCAAAACCCAGGGCAACCCCCTGGCCGCCGGCCTGATCGCGTTCGGCGCCGGGATGCTCGTCTCGTCCCTAATCCCGGCCAGCCAGAAGGAACGCGAAGCGGCCCAGCAGCTCAAGACCGCCGCCGAACCCCTGGCCACCCAGGTCACCGACGTCGCCAAGGACATGGTCCAGGACCTCAAGGAACCGGCCCAGGAAGCGATGGAAAGCGTCAAGGCCACCGCCACCGAAGGTGTCCAGAACGTCAAAACCGAAGGCCAAGGCGCCGTCACCGACGTCAAAGACCGCGCCACTGACGCTAAAGACCACGTCCAAAACACCTAGGCCTGCACTGCGTAGGGCTTACACGGCATAAGTCGTTTATGGTTCAGGAAGGCTGGCTCCGCAAGGGGCCGGCCTTCCTGGCGTCTCTGGCTCTTTTTTAGGGCGCCGCCTAGCGTTTGCCCTTTTTCCGCGAACCCTTGCCCCGGCCCTTGTCAGGGTTGGGGGCGTAGCGCTGGGCAACCTTCGGAGCCTTCTTTGCGCCGGTGCCGCGCCGGTCCGGCTTGGGGTCCTTCTTCACCTTGACGGGCTGGGCCGAGGGCTGCCGGGAGCTTTGGGCAGTCCGGCCACGCACGATCCCGATGAATTCCTCGATCACCTCGTCGCTGGAGTCGGTAGGCCAGGCAACGGCGATCTCGGTGCCGGGCGCTCCCGTGAGACGCCTCGCCACCGTGTCCTTGACGTTGAAGTGCCGGGCCACGGACATGGGCAGGATCACGAGCCCCGCGCCGGTAGCCACCACCTGCAGCGCCGCTTCCGGACCGCCAAGCGCGGCGACGTCGAGGAAGGCCTCCTCGTCCAGGTCGGCCAGGGCCACTTCCTCGAACACCGATATTTCGTGGCCTTTCGGGGCGACCACCACGGGCTGCTCCTCGTACAGCGGGATCACACTGAGGCCCTCGCGCTCCACCGGAAGGCGGACGAAGCTGAGGTCCGCGGAACCGTCACGCAGCACCTCGAGCTGTGCGCCGTCGTCGGACATAAACGCCTGAAGGGGAATGTCCAGCACCCGTTCCTCCCACCGGCGGATCCACTTGCCGGGCGTCACGCCCGCCACGTAGGCGACGCGGAGGACGCGGGGGGCGTCCGCCGCGGCGGGATCGGCCGACCCCGATGGAGCGGCGTCTGGCTGGGGGGCGTTGTCGGTGGGCACGTCTTCACAGTACCGTCCGCCCGGATACCCTTGAAGCATGACCTCTGCAAACTCCCAGTCCATGAAGCCGGCCACCGTTGCCAAGAAACTTGGCATCTACCTGCCCGCAACACCGCAGGAGTTCCAGGAATCGACCATCACCCGCGAGGAGTTCGCCGAGCTCCAGGCCAACCCACCGGAATGGCTCGCCGAACTGCGCCGCAATGGCCCGCACCCCCGCCCCGTGGTGGCGCAGAAACTGAACGTCTCCATCAGCGGCCTCGCCCGCGGCGGTGTTGAGGAAGCGCTGACGACGGCGGAAATCACCGCGCTGCTGCAGGCTCCCCCCGCGTGGCTGGTCACCGAGCGCGCAACCCACGCAGCCGTCCGCGCCGAAGCACAGCGCGTGAAGGAAGAAGCAGCCAAGAAGGACGCCAAGCGGGCCCGCGCCTGACACTCTGGCGTTCCCGAAACCGGGGCCTGTCCGCGAATGCGAACCTTGATGGGCGGCCGGATCTGCGAACAAGCCTCTGTTGTGTCCAGGGAAGTCAGTCTTGGTGCAGCTGGATGAAGTTGCCACAGCCGTCGTCGAACACGGCGCTGATGCCGGATGGATCCTCGGCGGGCCCGCCTCGGAAAGTCACACCGGCCTTGGTGAGCCGCTCGTATTCGGCATGCACGTCCGGCACGCCGAAAACGATGGCGGGCAGGCCGGCCTTGTGCAGCGCGTTCATGTAGTCCGCGGCGATGGGGTTGTCGCTGGGTTCCAGGAGCAGGCCCACTGACCCCTGGTCCGCACCGGGGTCCTTAATGATGAACAGGTTGTACTCCGGCATGGCCATCAGCGTCTCGAAGCCAAGGGTCTCCGTATAGAAGGTATGGGCGGCCGCGGGGTCCTGGACGTGGATGCTGCACATTTTGAGTCTCATGGGTCCCACGGTACGTGGCCCGCTGGGCGTCAGGAAGGCCTTGGCGCCCCTGCAGCATGGCTTCGGCCGGTACTGGCGGAGCCATTGACCGCGGCCCGGGAAGGCGCTCCAATGGAAGGAGCAGCCCGGCGTTCCCGCACGGGCCTGTGGACGTGGAGGTGCAAGGTGGCAGCCATCGCAGAATCCCTGTTCCAGGGGGCGTGGGTCCTTCTGCTGTGCGGGTCTGTGCTGGTGGCGAGTGTGGCCGGCACCGTGTTCCAGGTCCGACGGCGGGCGCTGGCTGGCGCGGGCAGGGAGCCGGAGCGTTCGGACCAGCTGTTCTGGGACCTGTTCCTGGGCTCCGCGGTAGCCCTGCCCGCCCTGCTCATCCCGACTCTCGCGTCCGCCTGGGCGGGACTGTTCCTTACAGGAGCGGCGGTGGCAGCGGGCGTTGCCGCCTACCGGGGCAGCCCGCGGTTGGCCTCCTGGCTGCTGGACCGGCGCCAACGCCGTGAGTACCTGCCCCTTTATTCGGCAGCGCAAATTGAGCACAGCCTGTTGCTGGAGCGCTGGCGCCGCTACGAACTGGATCCCGCCTACTGCATCGATTTCCCGGCCATGACCGATGTGCGGCTGCCCCACACCGCTGCGGTGATCAAGGCCATGCGCGAGGCCGAGCAGCTGCGGGCCGCGCGGCACCAGGAGTACCCGCCCGCCGTCGAACGTTTTCGCCGCGCCCTCGCCGCTGCTGAACAGGCGGCAGGAATTCCTGCCAACGGGCATTAAGTTGCTGTTCCGCGCGTTAACTGCTGTGTCGCCGTCACTGGAGTCCGGCGGCCGGGCACCGTAGCGTTTGAGGATGGAGCTTCAAGAAACGCAAGACCGTGACCGGTTCGGCAGGCGGCTGGAGGACCGGGGCGCCTGGCGCCAGGCCACTACGCTGGCGGGCGCGGGCGAACTCACCGCGCGCTGGCTCGAAGGGCAGAGTGAATTCCAGCCAGCCACCTTCACGGCAAGGTACGACGCCGAGACCGCACCTATCGCCGTCGAGCTTGCTGCCCTGAACCGGAACGGCCTGTTCACGAAGGAGTCCCAGCCCGGGCTGCAGTCTGCCGGCGTTTCCCAGCGGCAATACGTCACGGCGTTCTGCAGTGCCGAAATTGCCGCCGAACTCCTGGCCCTCTCCACCCGGACCGAGTTGGTGACGGTGGCCCATGCCCCCGGCGAGTCCAGCAACGCCGCCATCCCGGTGACACTGGACGGCGGCGAAGTAGTGACGGTGCTGGGCTCCAGCGAGAACCCGGTGACCGAGGACCAGATCCAGGACTGGGCCGGGGAAACCAACGACAACCTGGCCCTGCTGCTGGCCGACTCCTGGTACGTGGAAATCCTGGACCCGGCCTGGGGCCGGGACGACGTACTGCTGCCCGCCGTCCTCGGCGCCCTGACCGGCACATAGCGTCCGGTTCCCGGGTTACTACAGCTCTACGGTGCCGCTTTCGCCCACGCTCATCCGGCTGTGGGTGACCTTGGACTTGACCCACTGGAACACCGTGGCGGCCGTTCCGCCGGGGCTGGTCCAATATTCGGCCGAATCGGAATCGATGCGGAGCAAGCACACCTCGGGAGTGTCCGGACCGTCCGGGAACCACGCTTCAACGGCCTGGTTCCACTTTTCGCGGATCGTTTCCCGGTCCGTCACCACCTCGGCGGTCCCGGCCAGGGAAACCCACTCGGTGTTCTTCCCAAACGAAACGTTGACGCGCGGGTCAGCCCGCACGTGCGCAACCTGCGAGGTGCCGAGGCCGGTGAAGAACCACATGTCGCCGTCGTCCTTGACATCCTGGACGGCCAGCGGCCGGCTGACGAGCGCGCCTTCCTCGTTGATGGTGGTCAACATTCCAATGTGGGAATGGTTGATGATGTCCGTTACCTTGCTGATGCTCCCGGTGTCAGTCATGTCTCACCTCGTTCGTCTGAATACGGGGACGCTCCCCACAGCCCAGCCTATTAGTAAGCATGCTTAGAATCCACCACCGCACGCGACTGCTTCAGGCCGGAACAGTGACTCTCGCTGCTTCGCAAATACTTGCCGCCGTGCGCTGGCCCATCCGGATGGCGCCGTCCACATGCTGATAGCCTTCGGCGGCGAGGTCTGAGGAGGACCAGTAGATGGGGCCCACCGGGGCGTGCTGGTCCTTGCCGTAACGGTGGAGGCCACCAAGATCGTAGCTGGAGGCGTAGGCGCCGCGGGTCCATTCCTCCGAGCCCCAGTCGGACTCGTAGTAGACCTCGGGCTCCAGTGCCTCCGCGCCCAGGAAGCCGGCAATGGACTCCAGGACGGCGCGCTTGCGTTCGGCTGCACTCAACTCGAAGACCACGTCGGCCTTTTCATCCGAGATGAAGCCCACCAAGGTTCCCCTGGTGTCGCCGAAGTTGGTGTTGTCGTAGACCTCCTGGACCAGGGATCCCGCGCCGAAGCACGTGCCGGACAGGCCGGAATTCCGCCAGAACGGCCGGCTGTAGACGGCGTGGACCTTGATGACCAGGCCCAGTGACTGGTGCTGGTGCATCTGGTGCTGGCGGCGCGGCAGCGGCGGGTTGAACGAGACGCGGGAGTACAGGTTGGGCGGCACGGCCATGATCACGAACCGTGCGTTCACCGTCGCCTGCTCCGACTCGACCATGACGCGGTGCCCGCCGTCGGCGTCCGACTCCCAGTTGATGGTCCGCACCGGGGAGTTAAGGACGACGTCGTCCCCCAGCTCCTGTGCGAGCAGCAGGGAGACCTGCTGCATGCCGCCCACCACGCGCCGGTCCAGGATGAAGTCCTCGTCCGTGAGGTGGGTGAAGGACCCTGCGGACGCGGCCATCAGGACAGCCTGCAGCGCGGAGAACGCATGGGCGGGCTTGGTGAGCATGCCTCCGGCGATGAACAGGCCGATGTTGTTGCAGGCTTCCTCGTTGGCTGAGTGCTGCCGGAGCCAGTGATGGAAGGAGATGCTGTCCAGTTCGCGCGATTTCGGATGGGCCCAGGGTTCGGTGGGGCCGATCTCGGCGGCGAGCCCGTCCAGCAGGGTGACGAGCTTGTTCATCTCGGCTTCGGTGTCCGGGTCCACGGGAAAGGTATCCCCTGTGTACCGGACGGGGATACCGTCCTTCCCGATGTACATCGATTCGCCCTCGCGGTACCGCGGGTAGGTCTGCAGGTTCAGTTCCTGGAGGAGGTCCAGGAGTACGGTCTGGTCCGGCGAGACCCACTGGCCGCCGATTTCCAGCATGGCGCCGTCCACGGTGTCGGTCCAGGTGCGGCCACCCACGCGGTCACGCGCCTCCAGGACGGCAACGCTCAGGCCGGCCCTCTTCAGTTCGCGGGCAGCGGTAAGTCCCGAGGGCCCGGCTCCAACGACAACGACGTCGCGGTTCAGGTTCAGCATGATGTCCTCTCTTGAGCTCCCTTCTGTGACGGGGAGCACTAAATGAATGTCATTCATTTATTAGAACTATAGCCTTTTGGCGCGGAGACGGGAAGTGGCGGATGGAATAATGCTGGAGACCACCAGAGAAAGGCCAGTAATGCCGGCAGTACCAGCCGTACAGGGAAGCTCCGCGGACGCCGCGGGCTCCGCTAGTGGGGGCAGTGCCGCCGCTAACGGGGGTGGCGCTGGCGCTGCCAGGAGGCGGGCGGGCCGCCCGTCCGCCGCGCTGCTGGACAAGGCCGGAATCACGGTGGCGGCACTGGAGCTCATCAACCGCAAGGGCTATGACGGCCTGACGATGGCGGGCCTGGCCAAGGAACTGGACGTGGCGCCGTCGGCCCTTTATAACCATGTGGCCTCAAAACGCGACGTACTGCTCCTGGTGGAGGACCATCTCACTTCGCTGGTGGACGTATCCGATTTTGGTGCGGCACCCTGGGAAGAGGCCGTGCGCAGCTGGGCCTGGAGCTACCGGAATGTCTTCGCGGAGCACACGCCGCTGATTCCGGTGATTGCCGTCCTCCCGGTGACCGACGCGCCGCAGACACTGGCGATGTACGAGACCGTGAGCAAGGGCTTCCTCGACGCCGGCTTCCCCCAGGAGCGGGTTGTCTCGTCCATTGTGGCGCTGGAGTCCTTTATCTTCGGCTCGGCGTACGACGTCACGGCTCCTGAGGATATCTTCGATTCCGGGTCCATGGCTGAGTCGACGCCGAACTTCACGGCGGCCGTGCGTAGCGCGGCTACCAACCCGCCGGAAGGCGCTTCCGGCGGGCCGGGTCGGCCGGCGGATGTGGCCTTCGAGCTGGGACTGGAGGCGTTGATCTCCGGGCTGGGTGCCCTCCGGGGGTAAGACCTTCTCCGGTCCGGGCGCATATCCTGAGGAGGAGCCACACCCCGATCCTGAAGGAGCTCCGTGCCTGACCCGAAACGTCCGTTGCGCAAGCTTGGTTTCCTCACCATTGGCCTGTTCGATCCGGCGGACCCCGCCCCGGGACACGAGTCCACGTTGCAGGTCATCGAACTCGGCGAGCGGCTGGGATTCGACAGTGCCTGGCTGCGCCACCGCCATCTGCAGTTCGGAATCTCCTCCCCCATCGCGATGATGGCCGCGGCCAGCCAGCGCACCTCCCGGATCGAGCTGGGAACCGCTGTGACCCCGCTGGGCTGGGAAAACCCGCTGCGCCTGGCCGAGGACTTGGCAACGGTGGACCTGCTCGCCGGGGGACGGATCAATCCGGGGTTGAGCGTGGGGGAACCGATGCACTACGACACGGTGAAGCACGAGCTGTACCCGGAGTCCTCCGAGCTGGAGGACTTCAGCTACGCCCGGATGGATCGGCTGGCCCGTCTCATAGCAGGGGAACCGGTGCGGGACTTCTCCGGCAGGCAAGGTGTGGTCGAAGAGTTCTCCAACCGTGTCGAGCCGCACTCACCCGGGTTGCGGGACCGCCTTTGGTACGGGGCAGGCAGCAGGAAGTCGGCCGAATGGGCCGGGGCAAACGGCTTTAACCTGCTCTCCAGCAGCGTGGTTTTCCCCGAAACAGACCAGGAACCGGACTTTGCCCTTATTCAGCAATCACAGATTCGCGCCTTCCGTGAGGCCGCCGGAGCGGCACAAGTGGATGGACCGGCACGGGTGTCGCAGGGCCTTGTGGTGATACCGACCGATTCGGCATCCCCCGCTCAGCGGGAGAAGTACCAGCGCTATGTCGATGAACGTACTCCCCGCACGCGAACACCGCAGGGGCCAAAGGGCATGCTCTTCGCCCCGGACCTGGTCGGCACCAGCAATGACATTGCCGAGCAGCTGTACGCACACGCAGGATTCCAGGAAGTCGACGAGGTGGCGTTCGCACTGCCCTTCAGCTTCGACCACGAGGACTATGTCCAGATCCTGACCGACATCGCCGGCAAACTGGGTCCCGCCCTGGGATGGACCCCCGCCACGGTTGGGCAAGGCTTGCTCTAGAGAACGGTGGATAGCTGCCAGGGAACGAATTCGTTGTCCCCGTAGCCCAGTTGTTCACTTTTGGTTTCTTCGCCCGAAGCGACCCTGAGGATGAGGTCGAATATTTGCTGTCCCATTTCCTCGATAGTGAACCGCCCGTCCGCTATTGCTCCACAATTCAGGTCGATGTCCTCTGACATGCGTTCGTACAGCGGGGTGTTTGTCGCGAGTTTAATGCTTGGCGTGGGTTTGCAGCCAAAGGCGGAACCACGACCGGTCGTGAATGCAAGGACATGGGCGCCGCCAGCGACCATGCCGGTCGCGTTGACTGGGTCATATCCTGGCGTGTCCATGTACACGAGGCCGCGAGCGGTGATGGGTTCGGCATACTCGACGACGTCGACGAGGTTTGTTGTTCCACCCTTGGCTACTGCGCCGAGGGATTTTTCGAGGATGGTGGTAAGCCCGCCGGCCTTGTTACCGGGAGAGGGGTTGTTGTTGATGGAGCTTCCGTCGATGGCCACATGCTGTTCCCACCAGCGAACGCGTTCCATGAGTTTGTTTGCGACGCGTTGGGATTCCGCACGTGAGGTCAGCAGGTGCTCCGCCCCGTAGATTTCGGTGGTTTCGCCGAATACAGCGGTACCGCCGTGCCTGACAAGTAAATCTGCAGCTGATCCCAGGGCGGGGTTGGCTGTGATGCCTGAGAAGGCATCGGAGCCTCCGCATTCCATGGCGAGGATAAGTTCCGCTGCCGGAATGGTCGTCCTCGTAGCCTTGTTGATTCGGGGCAGAAGTTCCTCGATGCGCCGCACTCCTTCAGCCACGGTAGCCCGGGTGCCGCCCTGCGCCTGAATGGTCATGCTCGAGACTGACTTGTCCGGGCTTAGTGACCATCCGGACGTGAGTCCTTGGATCTGGTTCACTTCGCAGCCGAGGCCGAGTACGAGGATACTGGCGAAGTTAGGGTGGTTCGCATACCCGTGGAGGGTCCGGCGCAGAACCTCGAAGCCGTAATTACCTTCACCGCCTGTACCGCAGCCCGAGGAATGTGTCAGCGCCACGACGCCGTCGACGTTCGGATAATCATCCAGAACGCCGCTGTTTTCGATGCGGGAAGCGATGAGTTTCGCCGCTGTCGCAGAGCAGTTAACCGAAGTTAGGATGCCGACGTAATTACGGGTACCGACCGAGCCGTTGGCGCGGCGGTAGCCCTGGAAAGTGGCGCGCTGGTTCTCGGGCAGGAATTCCGTTTTCCGCAGGGCGGTGCCGGCCTGTCCGTTCCGCTCGAACTCACGGTAATCAACGTTGTGGCTGTGAACATGTTCGCCCTTTTCGATCCGACGCCCTGCGAAGCCGATGATCTGGCCATACTTCCTGATCGGTTCATCAGCCGCTATCGTCCGCAACGCCGCTTTGTGGCCGGTGGGGATCTCCCCCACGCACGGCAAGTTTCCACTCGCGAAAGACACGTGCGTATCGGCGGGGACCTTCTGCAGGGCAGTACCGACGTTGTCCTCGGGATGAAGGACCAAGAGTCCGATCTCCACGCCAAGCTGCGGGTCACTGACCACATCAACGGTTTTGTTCATGTTCGTGCCTTTACTTTTGACTTTCTTCGGCCGGCTGGCGTCCCCTCCGCAAGGGGGCTTCTAACTGAGTACTTCGGGGTTGAGGATATTGCGGGGCCGTCGGCCCAAACAGGCTTCCACGACGTTCTCAGCGGTGCGCCGCTTTAGTTCGTCGTTCGATTCCTCGGTGTACCAGGCACTGTGCGGTGTGAGCACGACGCGGTCAAGATCGAGCAGCGCACTGTTGCGAGGGAGGGGTTCTTCCTCGAAGACGTCCAGGCCGGCAGCCCGGATCCGACCGATCTTCAGCGCGTCAACGAGGGCTTCGGTGTCCACGACCCCGCCGCGGCAGGTGTTGATGAGGGTTGCACCCTCCTTGAACTGGCCCAGGCTGTGCGGGTTAATCAGGTGGTGCGTGTGGCTGTTCAACGGAACGTGCAGGGATACGACGTCGGATTCGGCCAGGAGGTCCTCAAAGGAGACCACCGGAACGCCTTCCTTCGTCGTTGTGCCCGGGGCGTGGAGGGGGTCGTAACCTAGGACTCGGTAACCGACGGATTTGGCTTTGGCAGCTGTTGCCGCGCCGATGAGGCCCAGCCCAACAACCCCAAACGTCTGTGAGGAGAAGCGGCGGAGCGGCTTGACCGAATTGAGGAGGTTTTGTCCCGACCGGATTCCACGGTCAAGGTCAGGGATTCCGCGGCCGAGCGTCAGGGCCAGCGCTATGGCATGGTCGCTGACGTCCTCGACACCGTAATCGGGCACGTTCGACACCGCAATCCCGCATTGCGTTGCGGCCTCTACATCAATGTTGTCTACGCCTACGCCGTAGCGGCTGATGGCTTTGAGGCGGGGCAGGCCCTTGAGGACGCGCTCCGTGATGGGGGCGTACTGGACGATGATGCCGTCTGCCTCAGAGGCGTATTTCAGCACGTCTTCCTCAGTGGTGCAGTACGCACGCTCCAGCTCAATTCCGTTAGCGTGTGCTACGGACTGCTCGTGGTCAATCGTTTCGAATTCGTAGTCTGTGATGACTATGCGGGGCATGCTCGTCTTTGTCCTTTTCGTGCCCGCCAGGCCAGACCGGACGGGATGTGCCAGATTTCGTAAAACGGGCCTTCGCCGGTGGGCGAGGGTTTCTGCTGGGTGTGGGACCAGTGGGGCCGGCGCCCGGCACGGGCGGCCGGCCCCACCATCTCTCATGCCCAGTTGAGGATCAGCGGGTCCTTCCGCTTGGCCATCTCGACAAGCTGTGCCCTGGTGTCCGGGTGCAGCTCGCCGATTGGCGCGCGTGTCCTGTCACTGGCGATGATGTTGCCCTCTTTCATGAGCACTTTCGTTGCCCGCAGCCCGCACTGGCGGTTCTCGAAGTGGATGAATGGCAGGAGGTCTTCCCAGGCGTGGATGGCCTTGTCCCGTTCGCCCGCGTGGAAGTCCCGCACGATCTGCCCCAATTGGTCCGGGACCATGCAGCTGCTCATGGTGCCCTTCGCGCCCGCCTCAAGGTCCGGGATGAGCGTGATTGCTTCTTCGCCGTCAAAGAGGCCCGGAAGGGCGGGCCCGGCGGCGGCCGCAAGGGCGCGGAGCTTGTCAGCGGCCTGTGGCATCTCGATCTTGGCGTAGTTTACTTGCGGAACCTCCTGTGCGATGCGGGCGAGGAGTCCGACGGAGAGGGGTGTGGTGCTCATCGGCGCGTCCTGGATCATGATGTCGATCTCCAGACCGTCCGCGACATGCTTGAAGTACTCGACCACCGCCTCGTCGTCGACCTTCATGGTGGCGCCGAAGAACGGGGGCATCAGCATGACCATGGCGGCCCCGAGCTCCTGGGCGTGGAGGCTGCGTTCCCGGGCAATGCCGGAGCTGAAGTGGCTGGTGGTGACGCAGACCGGCAGCCGTTCGCCCAGGTGATCCATCGTCGTCCGGAGCACTGCCTCACGCTCGTCGTCGGTGAGGGAGAATTGCTCCGAGTAGTTGGCCAGGATGCAGACGGCGTCGGACTTGCCGTCCACGAGGTAGTCCAGGACCCGGCGCTGGCCTTCAAGGTCCAGTCCCTCGTCATCGGTAAAGATAGTGGGCGCTACCGGCATTACGCCAGTGATGGCACTCATGATGTTTCCTTTTGTGGTTGTTGATGGGTGTCAGCCACTGGTTGTTCAGTGGTTTCGTGCCAGGACAGGGGCAGCTTCGGTCTCGTAGTCCTCGGCGTCGATGTCACGTCCATGCGGGTCCCACTTGTTGACGAGGATGACGACGATGGCGATCGCAGGAACAGCGGCGAGGACAAGCAGGGCCTTGGTGCCCAGGGCTGCTGTGGCCAGGGGCCAGAACACGAGGCCAGCGATTGCTCCGAGCCGGACGCCGATCTGGGTGAAACCGGTGCCGGCACCGCGGAGTGATGTGGGGTAGGACATGGTCGCCATCGTCATTCCCTGGGCCCCGGGGCCTGCGGCATGGCAGAAGATCAAGAGGCCGATGACAACAGCACCCACGAGGGACCAGGCGCCTTCGACGTTGCTCAGGCTGCCGGCAATCAGCATGCAGACGAACGTTCCGCAGAATCCGAACAGTGCGAGTTTGCGCGGGCCGATCCTGCCGGAGAGCCTTGCCCCGACGAGTCCGCCGGTCACGCCGAAGCAGAGGTTCAGGATGAGGGAGGAGATGATGTTGGTCATCACGTTCTGGGTGTGCAGCATGGCGAGCACGATCTGGCCGACGAAGAAGCCGACGGCGTAGTATTCCATGGACTGGCCCGCGTTAATGACGGCGGACAGGACGGTCCGGGCGCGGTACTTCTTGCTCACGAGCTTGCCCCAGGCCTGGGTCAGGGTCATTTGGAACTGTTTTCGCTCGGCGCGCGGATCTGCTGCGTCCGGGGCCACTTCCGCGTCGACGCCGTAGGTCTGCTTGAGGATCTTGGCTGCTTCATGAAGGCCCAGGTTCTGAGCTGCCCACGATGGTGACTCGGCCATGTACTTTTGGCGGAAGATCATGATCAGAATCGCCGGTACGGCACCGAATCCGACCACGATGCGCCACATGTGGTTTTCACCCCAATGCATGTTCTGGAACAGGAAGTAGACAGGGATGAGGAGCGCGAAGGTCGAGGCCACGGCCACGTACCACATCGGCTGCCAAAGCGACACGGTGCCGCCCTTTTTCTTCCGCGAGGCGTACTCGGCAAGGAAGCTGAAGGCCACCGGGAAGTCAACGCCAATACCCACGCCCATGATGAAGCGCGCGATGATGAGGGTCCAGACGTCGGGGGCGAGTGCGCAGGCGATCGCGGCAACGACGAAGAACACCATGTCTGCCATGAAGACCTTGAAGCGTCCAAGCTTGTCGACGAAGTATCCGCCAAATACCGAACCAACGAGGGCGCCCACCATGATCGAGGCGGAGACCAGTGCGAGCATTCCGGGAGTAAGGCCGAAGTCCTTGGCGATATAGGGCATGCCGAAAGCCAGCGACGTGAAGTCGTAGGCATCCAGGAAGATCCCGCCCAGGGCGATGAGGGTGATGGCGAAGGACTTGCCCTTCTGCAGGCCCCCGCTGTTGATCAAATTGGTCACATCCTGCGCTGAGCGCAGGACAAGGCGCCCGCTTGGTTGTCCAGCAGGGTTGGGAACAGCTGACATAGGTGGTCCTTTCGGAAAACACACTGCTTTGTGCGCTTGTTTGTTCGATATTTCGAACGTTGGTCGAAGTGGCGATCATGCGATTGCTGAGGTAGGGTGATCGGGAACACAATGGAGTCTAGGGAGGCGTCCCCCATCCGTCAAGCTAGCCGCTTCAAGTAGCCTGCAGAGGCTGTTCTGCAGCCGCGTTTCGCTCAGCGCTCCATTCCTTTGCCGTCGCAGATCGTGGCTCCAGAGTGTCCGAGGCTTGATCCTTGTACTAAATTTCGAACGTGAAAGGGGTTGTTCCTTATGGACGACCGTCAGCTGCCCAAGTGGTCGGAGATTCGGGAACTTGTGCGGTTCCGGAGCTTTGAGAAGGATCCGGTGCAGCGCAGGCTTGCCCGGGCGTTCACGATTGCCGACCTTCGTGAGATGGCAAAGAAGACAACACCCAAGGCGGTCTTCAATTACACGGACGGCGCCGCAGAGGAGGAGATCACGATCGCCAGGTGCCGGCAGGCATACAGGGACGTGGAATTCTCCCCCGCAGTGCTCCGTGACGTCTCAGATCCGGATCCCTCCACCGAACTCCTCGGCCAGACCATCGATTTCCCGCTGGTCCTGGCACCGACCGGTTATACAAGGATGATGCACAACGATGGCGAGAAGGCGGTGGCCCGGGTAGCCGCCCGGAACAAGATCCCTTACACCCTTTCAACCGTCGGCACCACAACCGTGGAAGACCTTGCGGAGGCCGTGCCCGAAGGAAACAACTGGTTCCAGCTCTACGTCGCCAAGGACCGCAGCAAAACCGAGGGACTCCTGGAGCGTGTCCTGGGCAGCGGCTACAAAGTGCTGATGGTCACCGTCGATACGCAGGTAGGCGGGTCCCGGACCAGGGAGCTGCGGGACGGGCTCACCATCCCGCCCACGCTGACGCCAAAGACGTTTGCGGACATGGCGCTTCACCCGGCCTGGTGGCTGGATAAACTCACCACCCCGCCGATCGAGTTCGCTTCGCTCCGGGGCTTCGGCGGAAACTCGGCCGAGGTGGCCGACCAGGTCTTTGATCCGGCCCTGACCTTCGAGGACGTCGCCTGGCTGCGCCGGGTATGGCCACACAAGCTGCTTGTCAAGGGCATCCAAACCGTCCGTGATGCGGAACGCGTGATGGAATTGGGGTGCGACGGCGTTGTGCTCTCCAACCACGGGGGACGGCAGCTGGACCGGTCGCCCACCATCCTTCGGATCCTCCCCCAAGTCCGCGAGGCTCTGGGCACCGAACCCACTGTGCTTATCGATAGTGGAATCTTGTCCGGGAGTGACATTTTGGCTGCCGTAGGCCTTGGCGCCGACGCGGCGATGGTGGGCCGCGCCTACCTGTACGGGCTGATGGCCGGCGGCGAACGGGGCGCTGCCCATGCCGTGAAGATCCTGCGCTCCCAATACATACGGTCAATGCAGTTGCTTGGCGTCAAGTCCACGGCCGGCATTTCGAGCGATCATGTGGCGTTGGCGCACTGACGGCCGCGGGGCAGCCGGCCTCCCCCGCCCTTCAGCGGAAGCCGAGCTCGGTACTGAAGCGGGCAGCGCCCTCCGCTGCCAGCGCCGACCACTCCGCCACCGGCCGCTGGTTCCAGCGCATGTCGGGCACGGAGATGCTCATGGCTGCCACAACCTCGCCACTGTGATCCCGCACGGGCGCGGCAACACAGGAAACGTCCGGGTTGGACTCGCCGGACTCAAATGCCAGGCCGGAGGCGCGGATCTCATCCAGCACGTTTGCGAGCACATGCGGCTCCGTGATGCTTTTGGCAGTCAGCTTGGCGAGCCCCTTTTTGAAGAGCCGCTTGCGCTCGGCATCCGGGAGGTGCGCCAGAAGGGCCTTGCCCACGGCAGTGCAACTCGCCGGAACCCGGCCGCCCATGCGCGAAACCATCCGCACCGACTGTGTGCTGTCAACCTTGCACACGTACACCACATCCGCACCGTCGAGAATTCCCACGTGGACCGTCTCGTCGCACTCCCTGGCAACGGACTCGGCAACGCGCAGCCCCACGGCGTGCAGATCCAGCCGTTCAGCAAACGCGTTACCCAGCCGGAAGACGCTCAGCCCCAGATGGTACGTGGCAGTGGGATCGTCCCGATGAAGATACTTGCGCTCCGTCAAGGTGGTGAGCAGTTCATGGACGGTGGTGCGGGGAAGCCCTGTTCTCTGCACCACCTCAGGGGCAGAAAGCCCGTGGCGGGCATCCATAAAGAGCTCCAAAACGTCAAGGCTTCTGACGACGGCGGGAGTCAGGCGGGGCACTTACTGTCCTTTCGTTGGGCGTACTGGTCCTGATGCAACTTCCAGTCTATGCGCTTCGTTCGAAATATCGCACATAGTTCGAAGTCCAATGGCCTTGGCCCGCTAACAATGTTCCCTTTTCCGGGACGAGGAGGACTAAAAGATGAAACTAGGAGATCACCCCATGCAAACCACGCCTGAGCAAGTCGAGAATCAAATACTCGCCGCCCATGCAGCCTACGAAAAGGCCCGCGATGTGGAACCGGCCGTTCGCGGTTCCTGGCTGGAGGCCATCGCCTCTGCCTTGGAAGATGACGCCGACGAACTCGTCGGCCTCGGGACCCAGGAAACCCATCTGGACGAGGGAAGGCTGCGCTTCGAACTGAAGCGCTCAGTCTTCCAACTGCGCCTCTTCCGCAGCGAAATCCTATCCGGGGAGCACCTTGGTGCCGTTATCGACCACGCCGACGCCGAATGGGGAATGGGCCCAAGGCCCGATATCCGCAAAATCAACGTGCCACTCGGCGCCGTAGGCGTCTTTGGCGCCTCCAACTTCCCCTTTGCCTTCAGTGTCATGGGAGGAGACACTGCCTCCGCCCTGGCCGCAGGCTGCGCCGTGGTCCACAAAATCCATGAAGGCCACCTGCAGCTCGCGCTGCGGACCGCCGCCGTGGTCGAGGAAGCCCTTGCTGCAGCAGGAGCGCCGAAGGGGCTCTTTTCCGCGGTGGTGGGCAGGCAGGCCGCGGAAGCCCTCGTAGACCACCCGCTCACCAAGGCCATTGGCTTCACCGGTTCCACTGCCGGCGGCCGGGCGCTCTTCGACCGGGCCTGCCGTCGCCCCAAACCCATACCCTTCTACGGAGAACTGGGCAGCATCAACCCCGTATTCGTCACGGAACAGGCCTGGACTGCCCGCCGGGACGCCATACTTTCCGGCTACGCGGCCTCTTTCACAGCAGGCATGGGCCAGTTCTGTACGAAACCGGGGCTGTTCTTCGCACCCGTGCAGGATTCCGACGGCATCGCGGACCTTCTCCAGCAAGAACTCGAAACCAAGACCGCAGCGCCGCTCCTGAGCCCGAAGCTGCGGGAGGGATTCGACACAGCGCTGAACCGAGTACAGTCCGCCCCCGGAGTGGACGTGCTGGTTCAGGGCGACGACGCGGAAGCACCACGTCCTACCGTGCTGGCCACTACAGCAGAGCAAGTACTGGCGAACCCGGAGCTGCTGGAGCAGGAAATGTTCGGCCCCGCCACCCTCCTGATCCGGTACCGCCGCGGAACCGATCTCGCCGAATTGGCCGCCCTGCTGGAGGGCCAGTTGACGGCCACAGTGCACGGCGAGCCGGAGGAAAAGCTCGATGAACTGCTGACGGTCCTGCGTGAACGGAGCGGACGCCTGGTGTGGAACGCCTGGCCAACAGGAGTCAGCGTCACCTATGCGCAGCAGCACGGCGGGCCCTACCCCGCTACTACCGCCGCCTCCACGACATCAGTAGGCACGGCAGCCATAGGAAGGTTCATGCGCCCCGTTGCCTACGACTCCTTCGCCCCTCAACAACTTCCGCCTGCCCTGCAGGACGAGAACCCCTGGAACATCGCCAGACGGGTGGACGGAATCCATGAACCTGCCGGACAGAAAGCAGAAACCCTATGAACACCGCTACTGCAGACCAGATCCTGCCCGTTGACGCGGACACGGCCCTACTGGTGGGGCGCGTCTGGGACCCGGAGTCCGGCGGCCCCCCGGGTAGTCTCCGTCAGGGGGCAGGACGTCTTCGACCATACTGCTGATGTAGGCACCGTCTCAGAACTCATGGACCTTGACGACCCAGCCGGGTTCATCACCTCCTGCCGGGAGTCACGCCGGTGGGACCTTGCTGCGCTGGTCGATGCTTCATTGGCGCAGGACCCCGAACGCGCCCACCTCCTGGCCCCCGTGGACCTGCAGGTCGTCAAAGCCTGCGGTGTAACGTTCGTGGACAGCATGATCGAGCGGGTCATCGAAGAACGGTGCGGAGGAGACTTCCATAAAGCCGCGGCCGTTCGCGAATCCGTCCTCGCCGTTCTCGGTGCAGACATTGCATCAGTGCAGCCGGGTTCTGAGCAGGCCCGGCAGGTAAAAGAGGTACTCACGTCCAAGGGAATGTGGTCCCAGTACCTGGAGGTCGGACTTGGTCCGGACCCCGAGGTCTTCACCAAAGCCCCGGTCCTCTCCAGTGTCGGTTTTGGTGCTCAAATCGGCATACCCACGTTTTCACAATGGAACAACCCGGAACCGGAACTCGTGCTGATCGTGAACGCACAAGGCCGAGTACGCGGCGCAACCCTGGGCAACGACGTGAACCTGCGTGATGTAGAAGGCCGCAGCGCGCTACTTCTCGGCATGGCCAAAGATAATACGGGCTCCTGTTCGATCGGCCCTTTCGTGCGCCTGTTCCACGATGGATTCACCCTCGAGACCCTGAGGACGGAGGACATCACGCTAACCGTGGAGGGAGCAGACGGATATCGGCTGGAAGGGCAGAACAGCCTGACGCGGATCAGCCGGCCATTCGAAGAATTGATCGGTGCCGCTTTCGGCAAACATCACCAATACCCGGACGGATTTGCCCTGTTTACAGGGACGCTTTTCGCCCCCACAAAGGACCGGGACGTGCAAGGCTTGGGATTCACCCACAAACCAGCAGATAAAGTCGCTATCCACAGCGCCAACCTCGGATCACTGATCAACACCACGGGCACGACTGAAGACCTCCCACCGTGGACTTTTGGCATACGCGATCTCATGAAATACCTGTCGCGGCTTAATCAAGTCCCAGTCCACTCGGCAGCAAAGCGGGAAGAACAACTGCAGAACCGGTTGCTGCCGAGTACTTCTTCAAGCCGCGGCTAGAACCAGAAACGGCGAAGGCAGGGTCCAAGCGATGTTTAGACCCTGCCTTCGTGGGTTCATGCCCGGAACCGGCTACATGGTCTTATAGCCCTGTCATTAATTGCTTACTCCCTCGCTCATCGTGCGACTCCCGAGTAGTCACTACTGGGCAGCCACCCCGCCGCTGACACGGCCCCCAGCAACGAGCTTGCAGCCCTTAAAGGGACCGTCCGCGGGCAGCAGGACGGTCCCTGAGATGACCGGCGTGGTCAGGCCAGAAACGCACATGTCTGTGGCGTCGTGTATTTCGGTGGAAGGCTGGATCAGGAACCTCGAACGCGCAAACGTCCAGTCATCGCCAACGTTGCCTCACCCGCGAACTGCCCGCTGGTGCTGGCCCCTGGCGACCGGAAGCCGACCAAGACCACAGGCACCTACCCGACTTCTGTTCCCTGGCAGGGACGAAAACAGCCGGGACGCAACTGGTAAGTGGTTTCCTTGCAGCGCGTGGAGTAAACCCGGATACAGCTATGTGAAATCCCTCGAGACGCGGCCCATTCTGTAACGACGATGGGCAGCATTAGGGTGGCATCGTGACTGATAGCGATCAACGGCCCACCACTCCCCCGCCTACGTCGCGTGGGAAGATAGCGAAACGCCTGCTGCCCGGAGGCACCGAACCCGATCCTCGCTTCACCTTGGCCAACGAGCGTACGTTCCTGGCCTGGATCCGCACCTCCCTTGCCCTTCTGGCAGGGGGCATCGCCATCGAGGCATTTACCTCGGACCTGTTCCTAGAGCCTGTTCGGAAGGGGCTGGCCGTCCTGCTGCTTTTGCTCGGGATGCTGCTGAGCGCCGGCGCTGCCGTGCGATGGCTTCGGGTCGAACGCAGCATGCGCAACAAAACCCCGCTGCCGCTGCCCCTGATCGTGCCGCTGCTTGCTGGTGCCGGCGCGCTGGCCGCCGGCGTGGTTCTGGTCTTTATCCTCTGGCGCTGAACGGGTGTCAGACTGGCGGGGCCGCCGGAACGCACCACTCGCCTGGGGCAGGACCATGATTGCATTGGTGACGGTCAGCGCCGTCTTCCTGCTGCGCCCGGCAGCAGGCTGCTTATTGCCACACCGGAAGGATGCCTTCCTGGAAGTATTGAGCTTCAATGGGCATAAGCTGGCTCGTGGGCATATAGGACTTCAACGTCATGGTAATCCCGGAATTGGTAGTCCCGGACCAAGCCCGCGCCGATACATGCCTTCAAGGAGTTCCGTTGACTGACGGCTTTGAGCCACCGACCTCCTCCTGCTGCGCTCCTGCTGGGCGGGATGTAACAACGACCCGGGCGAAAGCCCCTGTAACGGGCACTACAAGCGATGCGGCCGCGCCATTTCACGATGACGTGCTTGTGCCTGCTGCGTCCTTTGAGATGGGTGACGCATTCGGGGAGGGCTATCCGGTCAACGGAGAAACCCCAGTGCACCGGGTCACGATTAATTCCTTCCGCATCGACACAACCGCAGTCACAAACCGGATGTTCAACGCGTTTGTCACTGCCACGGGTCACCGTACGGAAGCCGAGCTCTATGGCACCTCGGCTGTTTTTCACCTTCTGCTGGCAGCGCCCGCGAAAGACGTGATCGGGGCGGCCGATGGAGCCCCTTGGTGGCTCAACGTCCGCGGTGCTGAGTGGCGCCACCCCGGAGGAATGGGCTCGGACTGGTCAACCATCGCGGACCACCCTGTAGTGCAGGTTTCGCACAACGACGTCCAGGCCTACTGCGCGTGGGCAGGCCGGAGGCTTCCCACGGAAGCAGAGTGGGAGTACGCGGCGCGGGGTGGGCTCGCGGGCAAGCGTTATGCCTGGGGAAATGACCTCCGGGGGACCCCTAGGCGAGCACCTGTGCAACATTTGGCAGGGGGAATTCCCGCAGTTCAACTCGGTGGAAGACGGTTTCCTGGGGACGGCTCCTGTTAGAAGTTTCCCTCCTAACGGGTTTGGCCTATACGAAGTAGCGGGGAACGTCTGGGAGTGGTGCTCGGACTGGTACCTGCCGCGCTATTACCAAAAGTCGCCAACTGAAAATCCTCAAGGGCCGACAGTAGGTACTGGCCGGGTGATGCGGGGAGGCTCGTACCTCTGCCACGAGTCGTACTGCAACAGGTACCGGGTGGCGGCGCGCACCTCCAACTCCCCCGAGTCCTCGAGTGGAAACACGGGCTTCCGGACCGTAGCACTCTAAGACTCATATGCTCAGGCAAGAAGCGTTCCAGCCAACGCGGGCAGGCTGGTACCGTTTGCGCGCGCCGACCCAGTCCTGTTAGGCGTAACGGCTGGTACGGGACTAGTCTGCTTAGGTGAAACGCGTGACGCTCCAGGATGTCGCTGAACATGCAGGTGTCTCCCGTGCTGCGGCCTCGATGGTTCTCCGTGAGACGGGGCGGCTGAGTGAGGAGACGCGCATTCGTGTCCGTCAGTCCATGGAGAGCTTGGGATACATCTACCATCGGGGTGCCGCCACGTTGCGGACGAATCGGAGCGGTCTCCTCGGGCTGGTCCTGACGGACATATCGAACCCCTTTTTCTCCTCGATGGCCCTGGGCTTTGAAGAAGTCGCCGCCGCCGCCGGCTTCATGACGATGGTTACCAGCACGTATGACGAAGCCGGCCGCCAAGAGCGGGTATTGCGGACGATGCGGGAATACCCCGTGGACGGTCTGGCGTACGCCCCGGCGCTGGGGAGTGCAGCTCCATCCGTGTCAGTCCCTACCCTGGCCATCACCAGACGATCCCAAGATGGCTCCCCGAGCCTTCGGTTGGAAGAAGTGAAGGCCGGATTTCTGGCCGCAGACCACTTGGCGAGGGTGCATCATGCGCGAAGATTCGTCTACCTCGGCGGGCCTGAAGGGGCCGTGCCAGGGCAAGAGCGGGTTGAAGGTCTTCAGCAAGCACTTTCAGCATTTCCTGGCGCAGAGCTCATTGCAGTCTTGCGCGGCAAGACAAGCGCCCAAGGCGGAATAGATCTCGCAAATCGTTTACTGTCCACCAACATCTCCTTTGACGCGGTCCTATGCCACAGCGACGTGATCGCCTACGCACTCCTGCACGCACTCCGAACGCAGGAAGCAGGGCGAAAACCAGTAGGCGTCATCGGGTTTGACGGGCTCCCGGAGTCCGCCCTGTTCAACCCTGCCGTTACGTCGGTAGCCGTCGGCCCTGAGGAGATGGGCCGGCGCGCAGCGCAATGGCTTCTGGACGCCTTAGACGGAAATATTCAGTCCCCGCTCGCTCCCATCGAGCCCCATCTTCAGGTGAGGGGCTCCTGCGGCTGCGCGGAAACCGAGACCCTTGACGTGAGGTCTGCGTCACAGCTAGCCTTTTAGCGGTGGTAGATCGATATACCTCCATCACCGCTGCTAGATCCCTCTAGCCAGCCCCGAAACCGGCCACTGGTCAGCCTCGTCGTATTTGGCCCTTGGGAAAAGAGTGCCCCGCGATCAGCGGTAGATCGATATAGCATCCGAATTGGAAGGGTGAGCATGGAAGCTCCTAACCCCACCGCGGGGCCGGAAAGATGACGGCCGCCATCGGAACGGCGGTCGCCGCCTCGCCGCCGGTCAAGAAGGGCCCGTCCCGTCGCCGCGGCAGGGCAGGGTGGGCGGCGGTCGCCTTGGCTCCGTTTGTCTTATTCTGTCTCCTAGTCGGGGCCTATCCGTTCGCCAGGGTGCTCCAGATGGCGTTGACCGATGTGGCCATTACAGGCAGTGGATTCCACTTCACCTGGACCGGGTTAGCCAACCTGCAGACGGTTCTGGCGGACGCCGCCGCGTGGCAGGCGCTCGCGAACACACTCGTCTTCATCATGGGAAGCGTCGCTGGAAGTCTGATCGCAGGGCTCGCCGCGGCCCTGCTGGTAGACCGGGCGGTGGCACTGCTGCCGATCGCCCGCAATGTGATGATCTGGCCGGCAGTAATTGCCCCTGTGGTTGTCAGCCTGATCTGGCTGCTCATCCTGAGCCCCACGGCAGGAGGATGGAACAAAGTCCTCGCAACGTTTGGCATCCCGGAGCAGAACTGGCTGGACACGGAGTTCGGAGCGATGACTAGTGTCATCGTGGTGGACATCTGGCACTGGTCCCCAGTGGTATTCCTGTTTATATACACCGCTCTCAAGGGCATCGGGGAAGAACTGCTTGAGGCCGCCCGGGTCGACGGCGCGTCTGAAGGAGCCATCCTTCGCCGGATCGTGCTTCCCTTGCTGCTTCCAGCCATCGGAACCGTCGCGCTGGTGCGCGTGGTCATGGGCGTGAAGGTCTTCGACGAGATGTACCTGCTGACGGCTGGAGGTCCGAACGGGGCCACAACGCTTGTGTCGCAACGGATCCAGCTCTGGTTCTTCCAGGATTTGCAGTACGGCAATGCCGCCGCGTTCAGCCTTGTCGTCATCGTCCTGACGGTCGCCCTTCTTCTGGTCGCCGTACTTGCACGACGGGCAAGGCGGGCCGCATGAACGCGAACAAGCGGGTACGCCGCAGCAACCCAGCAGTCGAAATCACACTCATCGTCATTATGTTGATTGTCATTATCCCGATCCTCTGGGCAATCATGCTGGCGTTCCTGCCCAACAGGGCCATCATCAGCCGCAGCTGGGACTTTCCGTTCTGGCTCGGAAACTTCCGCTCGATCTTTGCCGACGGCACCTTCATAGCCCAGCTGCTCAACAGCGTCGGACTGGTCATTGGGACCGTCATCCTATGCCTGGCCATTGGAGCCTTCAGCGGGTATGCGCTGGCGAAGCTGTCCCCGCCGCGCTGGCTCACACTGCCGGCTCTCGCGCTGGCCGGGATCATCCCGCTCCTTCCCCCGGCCACCCTCGTGCCAGGCTTCTACGTTCTGCTCAACAACATCGGCCTTTTGGGTACGGTGCCAGGCCTGATCCTTGTCAACACTTTGTTCAACCTGCCGTTTGCCGTCCTGCTGATGAGTTCGTATTTCTCAGCGCTGCCCGATGAGCTGCGTGAGTCCGCGCTCATGGACGGCGCGCACGAATTCCGCGTTTTCTGGATGGTGATGCTGCCGCTGGTCCGGCCCGGCCTCGCCGCTACTGGTGTGTTTGTCGGGATCATGGCTTGGAACGAGTTCCTCATGGGTTTGACGCTCACCTCTGGTGGCCTCACCGCCCCGGTCACTGTCGGCATTGCCGGCTTCCTCCAGCAGTACGCGGTCACCTGGGGCGAGCTTGCCGCCGCCGGAGCTGTCGCTGCAATCCCGATGATCCTGCTCGCGATCTTTGCCAACCGGCAGATCGTCTCCGGACTCACCGCCGGGGCAGTCAAGGGCTGACCCCCGCCTCAAATCCCACCGCCGATATCGAAGGAGATACCTATGCAAACATTGCCTCAACCCCGCTTCACCAACCTTGCTCGCGCTGCCGGGGCCTGCCTTGCAATTGCCACAGCAACCGTAGGCCTAGCCGCCTGTGACTCGGGCGCCCCCGTACCTCCGGGAGGAGGAGCCAAAAACGCCACGCTTGTCGTGCCCACTAGCCAGGCGCCCTGGAATCCGGCCTATGCCAAGGTCGTGCAGGAATACCAGAAGGAAACCGGCAACAAAGTGGAGTTGCGTAACTTCCCCAACCCGGATGTAAAGACCCAGCAGGTCAACGACATCCAAAGCCAGAAGCACACCTTCGACGTCTTCCAGATCAACGAGCAGGACCTGGCCCAGTTCAACGTCAACGAATGGGTCCAGCCCTTCAACGACGTCGACCCCGGCTACAAGCCGGACGAGCAAATCTACAGCTACAGCAACGTGGCGAAGTGGGAGGCGTCCAAGAAGGTCTTCGATGCCAGCGGGAAGATCACAAACCTCCCGCTGCTGGGCAACGTCGACCTCTTCGTGTACCGCAAAGACATCTACGAGAAGCTCAGTCTGAACGTCCCCGAGACATGGGACGAAGTCATTTCCAATGGTAAGAAGATCGCTGAGGCACAGGCAGCAAAGTACGGCGGGGTTTTCCGCACCCAAGGGGTCCCCGGTACTTACAGCGCCACTTTTGAATTCCAGCCACTGCTCAACAGCGCCGGCGGCTCCTGGTTCAAGGAACAGGGCACGGACTGGACACCGACCGCCAACACGAGTTCGGGAGTCCAGGCTGCAACGTGGCTAAGGGAACTGGCCCAGCTGGGGCCCTCGGCCACCACAACCATGGGCCAGGCGCAGGTGATCGCGGAAATGCAAAACGGAAACGCTGCGCAGAGCTATCTTGTGGCCGCCGCTGCCGCCCAGCTTGAGAACCCGGCCAACTCCTCCGTCGCGGGCAAGATCGGTTATGCACCATTGCCTCAGACGCCGTCGGGTGAAGCATCATCAGCCACAGGGCTGTGGTCGCTGGCCATACCGGCAGGCCTTCCGAAGGAAAGGGCAAAAGCAGCACTGGACTTCATCACCTGGATGACCTCCGAAAAGGCCCAGACGCTGTTCGCCAAAGAAGGCGGCATACCGGTCCGTCGTGATTCCTACGAGCCCTCCGATGTCTCTGGCGCCCAACAAGAGGCTCTGAAAGCGATGAAGGAGACAGCTGAGAATCTTCCGGAAACACCTACGTCACTTCGCTACGGATTCTCGACTGACATGCTCAACGCCAGCGAGCCTGCGCTTCAGAACATCGCCGCGGGAAACACACCGCCCAAGGAAGGTATGGACCAGATTCAGGCCGCGCTGCAAGGCATCATCTCCAAAGCCAGCCTGCCTACGCGATAACACCCATGGCGGCGGCATCAACAATGGCATTCAGCCTGTGCCGCCCCCAAACCCATACGCCCATCCGGCTCCCGTTCACCGCACGCAACCACCGTCGATACGGGAGCCGTCTAGCCCTGGACCCACAGGAATCTGTTGCTCCGCGTCGCCGTCATCAGCGGCAGGCGTTGGCGCCGGAAGGAACCCATGCCCCTCCCCACTCATCCAGACGTGGTCTTGATTCATTGCCACGACCTAGGTCGTTGGCTCCCCACCTATGGCATGCCACATGTGCCAGCCCCGAACATTACCCGGTTCGCGGTCGACTCGATCGTGTTCGAAAACGCTCATTCATCGTCGCCCTTGTGCTCCCCAGCCCGCGCATCACTCTTCACCGGGCTTTCGCCCTACCGCAATGGTGTCCAGGGGCTCGTGCACAATGCATGGAGGTATCGCGAGGGGGTCATGACTGCACCCGAGCGCCTCCGCCCCCTGGGATACCACTCAGCCTTGATCGGCCTCCAGCACGAAAACGTCGATCCTACAGTTCTGGGGTTCGATGAATGCCCCGGTCTCGGATTCCTCCCGCGGACGAATCAGGTGGTCGAAGCGACCGAACGATGGCTGGGCCAGCTTCCCGACCGCAGTGAACGTAAGCCCGTCTTCCTCACGGTCGGAACTTGGGAGGTGCACCGGCCGTGGGGTCCCGAAGACTACAAGCCAGCTGACCCGTCCAAGGTGGATGTCCCCGAATTCCTGCCCGACAACGATCACACACGCCGGGACATCGCAGCCTTCAACGGCGCAATAGCCCAGTTCGATGCCGGGTTCGGCAGGCTGCTTGCCGCCGTTGATGCCGCTTTTGACAGAGAGAACACTATGGTCGTCTTCACCACCGACCATGGCGTCGCTTTCCCCCGGGCCAAGAGCACGTTGTACGACGCCGGTACCGGGGTGAGCTTGATCGTCCGGCCCCCTTCGAGCTGGAACGTGTCGCCTCACCGCGTCAAGGAACTGACCAGCCACATGGACCTCGTCCCTACGCTTCTCGAACTGGCAGGCGCCGCCCCGGACAGTGAAGAGCTCGAAGGTGAATCACTCATGCCCTTGCTCACTCAACAAGCCGCTAAACAGGGACGCGTCATCTTCACCTCGAAGAGTTTCCACGACACTTACGATCCGAAACGGGCTGCACGCTCCGCGGACTACGTCTACATCCGCAACTACGAACCAGGACCCAAACTCCAATTGGCCATAGATCTTGAGACAAGCGACACACGCCAAGGAATGGGAGACGCCCATCTGGAGTCCCGCGAGCCCGAAGAGCTCTACGACCGTCGGGCTGACCCCTCGGAACTCGTCAACGTCATTAGCAACACCGAATACCAGCACGTACGTTCCCAGCATTCCGCCCTCCTCGACAAGTGGCTCGAAAAAACCGGAGACCCAGTTGCACACATGCCAATTGCCAGCGCACCTGCGCGTAGCCGGCATGTTGACGACTTACCCGCTGCCAGCCCGACAGATTCCCAGCCGGCACCCGTAAACGAAACCCAGGTGGGCGCTATGAGGACGTAAAAAGATAAACCAGCTTGCGGCGGAAATATTGGCCGTGGTGTCCGGCTGCTTGCGGAACCGCTCTTGGTCCCACCACATTTTCGCTCGGCTAACGGCTGAACGATGATGCCAACCTCGTTTACTTCATTTCGAAATCCAGACTAGGAGCGGAGAATGGCCTTACCGCGAATGCAGTCTTCATTAGATGCCTATGCCGGAACCCTCGCTTTTGCCGGTGACATCCACAATCACTGTGACATCAGTTATGGACACGGGAGCTTGGAAGACGCCTATCGGAATGCCCGACTTCAGCTCGATTTTGGCAGCGTAACGGGCCACGCGAACTGGCACGACATGCCTGACGGGCCAGCAGATGTGAATGAGTATCACCGCAAGGGGTTTGCGCGCCTTAAGGACCAATGGGCTCACGTCCAGGACGTCACCGAAGGCGTACATCAGGACGGCGTCTTTGTATCCTTGCTCTCGTTCGAGTGGCACAGCATGGCGTACGGCGACCACTGCATCTACTACAAGTCGGGGCGGGGGCCCCTGAGCCCCGCCTCTGCTAATAGCCTGGAGGAACTCCGGTGTGAGCTCCGGAAGCTCAAAGCCAGTGGGCTGGATGCTCTTGCAGTGCCACACCACATCGGCTATTTACCCGGGCGTCGCGGCATCAACTGGGGAACGTACAGTGAAGAGTTTGCCCCGGTGGTGGAAATCGTTTCCATGCACGGGTGTGGAGAGCACGACCAGGCACCGCGGAAGTATTTGCACACGATGGGTCCGCGGGACACACGCAGCACTGCCCAGCACGGCTTGGAGTTGGGCAAAGTCTTTGGCTTCATTGGATCGACCGATCACCACAGTGCCCACCCTGGAAGCCACGGTTACGGCAGGGCAATGGTTTGGGCAGACGAGCTTACGCGGGACGGCATCTGGAACGCCGTACGCGCCAGGCGCACTTACGCCGTTACCGGAGACCGGATCATGCTGGCCACAAGTGTCAACGGCCATCCCATGGGGGCCGAGATCCTAAGCAACGGCGACAGAGAGATAGCTATAGAAGTGGGAGGCGGTGACTCCGTGGATTACGTGGAGCTCGTACGCAACGGGGAAATCATTGCGCGAGCATCGCCCCCAGGCACTCCTGAGAAACTTTTTGATGGCATCCTCTCCGTCAGCGTCGGATGGGGTGAAGTCGGAGTAAAAGAAGCATGGGACATCGAACTCGAAGTCCTCGGCGGGGTCATCACTGCGGTTGAACCACGGCTTCATGGCAATGACATCGTCGCGCCAAGTGGCTCCATCAGGGGCAAATTCAGTTTCTCAGCCTGGCGGCAAATGGATGAGCACCGCGTTGTCTTTATCACGGAAACCAGGGGCAATCCGACGGTTACGACGGACGCTACGCAACAGCTTGCCTTGCATGTGATTGGCGATGATCGCACAACGCTGGTTGGCAGGTTCAACGGCGTCGAGATGAGACACTCGGTCGCGGAGCTTCGTCGCGGTTCACGGGCTGGATACACATCCGGCTTTCTTTCCGGCGCGATCCTCATGCACCGTGCCTCCCCCCGAAACAAACGCCACATAAATCTCGAGCTTGTGGATAAAGGATCCGGAAGCCCTCGCGACTGGTACTACGCAAGGGTCCGGCAACACAACGACCAATACGCCTGGAGCTCCCCGACCTGGGTCCAAAGCCAATAGAGCTCGGTAGATTCGTCCGCGGCCTAAGGAAGGAATGGACCATTAGCTCCTCGTTCCGCGTGCGGCAGAAGGTGTGCCGAAAGATAAGCAGCGGCCAATATCCATCTCAAGAAGACAAAGCTACTTGTAATACAAGTGGCAAACTTATATCCTAAGAGGGCGGGCGAAGGAGCCCCCGCCCGAAGGAGAACCCATGAGTACCGTCGATCTGATCCGGCACGTCAAACTGTCCACCGCCCGCCTCCCCCTCGCCGTTCCCATTAGCGACGCCAAGGTCTTCACGGGCCGGCAGAAGCCCATGACGGAGGTGGTCTTCCTCTTCGCCGAGATCACCACCGAACTGGGGCACACCGGCGTCGGCTTCAGCTACTCCAAGCGCGCCGGCGGCCCCGCCCAGTACGCCCACGCCAAGGAAGTGGCGCAGGGCATCATCGGCGAGGACCCCAACGACATCGCCAAGATCTATACCAAGCTGCTCTGGGCAGGCGCCTCGGTGGGCCGGTCCGGCGTCGCCACCCAGGCATTGGCCGCCATCGACATCGCCCTCTACGACCTCAAGGCCAAGCGCGCCGGCCTGCCGCTGGCCAAGTTCCTCGGCTCCTACCGCGACTCGGTCCAGACCTACAACACCTCCGGCGGCTTCCTCAACGCCACCCTGGACGAAGTGAAGGCACGCGCCACGCAGTCCATCGAAGAGGGTATCGGCGGCATCAAGATCAAAGTGGGCCTCCCGGACAGCAAGGAAGACCTGCGCCGCGTCGCCGGCATCCGCGAGCACATCGGCTGGGACGTCCCGCTCATGGTGGACGCCAACCAGCAGTGGGACCGCGCCACAGCCCTCCGCATGGGCCGCCAGCTCGAGGAATTCAACCTCATCTGGATCGAAGAACCCCTGGACGCCTACGACTTCGAGGGCCACGCACACCTCGCAAACATCCTGGACACCCCCATCGCCACCGGTGAAATGCTCGCTTCCGTAGCCGAACACAAGGGCCTCATCAACGCCAACGGCTGCGACATCATCCAGCCCGACGCCCCCCGCGTCGGCGGCATCACGCAGTTCCTCCGCCTCGCCGCCCTCGCGGACGAGCGCGGGCTGGGCCTGGCCCCGCACTTCGCCATGGAAATCCACCTCCACCTCGCCGCCGCCTACCCGCGCGAGCCCTGGGTGGAGCACTTCGACTGGCTCGATCCCCTGTTCAACGAGCGCCTCGAAACCAAGAACGGCCGCATGATTGTCCCGGACCGCCCCGGCCTCGGCGTCACCCTCACCGACCAGGCACGCGCCTGGACCACCGAGTCCGTGGAGTTCGGCGCGTAACCTTGTTGCCATGAGCCGGAACCTCACCGCGGACCTTGCCGCTGACCTTCGCACCCGCATCGTGGACGGCGTCATCCAGCCGGGCGAGAAGCTCCCCAGCGAGAACACGCTCATCAGCGACTTCGGCGTGAGCCGGACGGTTGTCCGATCAGCGCTCACCCGGCTCCAGGCCGAGGGACTTGTTGAAACCGAACGGGGGCGTGGCAGCTTCGCCCTCACCCCGCCGTCGGACGGGCCCCAGGCAGCACCCGGGGCCCGTCCGGTAGCCAGCATGGAGGACAGGCTCCACCTGCTCGAATTCCGCATGGGCGTCGAGACCGAAGCTGCTGCGCTGGCCGCCCGTAACCACACCGAGCGGCAACTGCGGGCCGTCGCCGCGGCACTCGAGGAGTTCGCAGCCAGCGCCGGCCACCCCGCGCATGCGATGAAGTCCGATTTCGAGTTCCACCGCGCCGTGGCCGCCGCTTCCGGCAACCCCTATTACTCAGACTGCCTGGCTGCCCTCGGCCAGACGATGATCGCGATGCCGCGCACCCGGCTGATGACCGGCGTCGAACATTACGCCCGGGACCACTTCGACCAGGTGGTCCAGGAGCACCGTTCCATCTCGGACGCCATCGCCGACGGTGACGAGGCTGCCGCAGCGGCTGCCATGCGCAGCCACCTGGCCAACTCACGACGACGGTTCAAGGCTTCCGCGCGCCCCTGACCCGAGGCACCTCCCGACGAAGCGCCGCATCCTAAGCTTGTTCGCGGATCCGAACCTTCAAAGCCCGGATCCGCGAACAAGGGTCAGCGGCCAAGCCCAGGACCCGCGGTCTGAGGTTAAACAGAAGAGCCCCGGTCTACTGACCGGGGCTCTTCATTTTGCGTGCGCGAGGGGGGATTTGAACCCCCACACCCTTTCGGATACTGGCACCTGAAGCCAGCGCGTCTGCCGTTCCGCCACTCGCGCGCAACTTCCTTTACTGAATTCCGGTCGGTTTCCCGGATCCGCAACCCTGTAAAAGCAGCGAGATCAAGCATAACGGACATTGGCGGGAAAACACCAATTGAGCCCCGGACCCGCTCCTTGGCGCCGGCAACAAGGGACCAAATGAACCCCTCACATCAGCAAACAACGGGCCCGGCACCGCGCTGCTGACGGTAGGGAGCTGAACTTTTGGCGGCGCCCGGCCGTTGTGGATTAAGGTCATTCACAGGCCTGCCCAGTAGTATCTGATGTAGGAGTGGCTGCTGTATGCGGGCACACCGCACGCCTGCGAACAGCGCTGCACGTGAACTTACGGAACGAAAACTGCCCCGCAGCCGGGGGGAAAGGAGAAGAACCATGGGTCTGCTGGACAAGGTGGAGCGCGGCATCGAAAAGGCCGTCCGCGGCGTCTTCTCCACCGGCTCGCGCGCCCAGGTTGAACCTGTGGAGGTCGCCAGCCGGCTCCGGCGGGAAGTGGACCACAAGTCCCTCACCGTTTCTGCCGGACGCACCCTGGTGCCAAACGTTTTCGACGTCCAGCTCAGCGATGAGGACTTCAAACGGGCCCAGGAATGGGGCACCGCGCTGGCCGAGGAACTGTGCGACGTGGTGATCAACCACGTGCGCAGCCAGGGCTACATCCTGCAGGGCCCGGTGCGGATTTCCTTCCGGCGCGAGTCCGAATTGCGGCCCGGGGACTTCGAGATTGTTTCCTCGACGGAAAAGTCCCAGGGCGCTGCCGGTACTGCTCCTGCCCGTCCCAGCGTGCCCGCCGCTCCCAGCCGCCAGCCCGTCCGTCTGCAGCCCGTTCTGGACATCGATGGGCAGCGGTACTCACTGAACGCTCCGTCCATCGTGCTGGGCAGGTCCTCGGAAGCGGACATCCACGTCGAGGACACCGGAGTTTCACGCCGCCACCTTGAAATCCGGACGGCCAACGGCATCACCAGCGCAGTCGACATGGGCTCCACCAACGGCAGCTACGTCAACGGACACAAGGTTTCCGGCAGCACCGAACTTACCGACGGCTCCACCATCACGATGGGACGGACAAAGATCATCTTCCGCCTGCTCCCGGCCGGCCCTGGCGGCTCCGCATGAGTGAACTGACCATCACCGCCCTGCGGTTCGGCTTCCTGCTGCTGCTGTGGGTGCTGATCTTCAGCATCGTTTCGGCCATGCGTCGCGACCTCATGGTGGGCCGCAAAGCCGCTGCCGGGGCCCCCACTGCCCGCCAGGTCCGGAAAAACCCGGAACTGGCCGAGGGGCCGCCGCAGCCGGTCAAGCAGCAAGCCAGGCAGCTCGTGGTGGTCGAAGGCCCGCTCAAGGGTTCAACGCTTCCGCTGGCCGCAAGCCCCATCCTGCTGGGCCGCGCGCAGGAGGCCACCCTGGTCCTGGAGGATGACTATGCGTCCGGCCGGCATGCCAGGCTCTTTCCCCAGGGCAGCCGCTGGTTCATTGAGGACCTCGGCTCCACCAACGGCACCTATTTGGGCGACCAGCAGCTGACCCGCGCCCTGCCCGTTGAACCTGGCGTTCCCGTGAGGATCGGCAAGACGGTCATCGAATTGAGGCCATAGGCGTGGCCGAACCGCAAAGCCCCGCAACCGACCCCAAGCCGGTGGAGCGGCCGCTCATCATGCGCTTCGCCGCGCAGTCGGACGTCGGCAAAATCCGCTCGAAAAACGATGACTCCGCCTACGCAGGACGCCATCTGGCCGTAGTCGCCGACGGCATGGGCGGCCACGCGGGCGGCGACGTTGCCTCTGCTGCCACCGTGCTGGACATGATCCACCTGGACCGCGGCGATTACGAGGGCGACGCCGGCACCACCCTGGCGGACGAGATCCAGACCGCCAACTCCCTCCTGTCCGAGCTGGTGCACATCAACCCCAAACTGGCCGGCATGGGCACCACCGTCACCGCGCTCCTGCTCGCCGAAGGGAAGCTGCACTTCGCCCACATCGGCGACTCACGCGCGTACCGCCTGCGGGACGGCAAGTTCGAGCAGGTCAGCATTGACCACACTTTTGTGCAGCGGCTCATCGACGAAGGACGGCTCCGCCCCGAGGAGGCCGAAACCCATCCGCACAAAAACGTCCTGATGCGGGTCCTGGGCGATGTGGATGCCAGCCCGGAACTGGACCTGGACACACTCGAGGTCAGGCCGGGCGAACGCTGGCTCCTCTGCTCCGATGGGCTCAACTACGTGGCCGGGCACGCCGTTGAACGGACCGTGCGCGAGACCAGGGACCTGCGCGAATGCGTGGAAACCCTGGTGGACCTCACCCTTGAGGCCGGCTCCCCGGACAACGTCACCGTGGTGATGCTCGAGATCGTTGAGGAAACGCCCGACGACGTCAGTACGGCCGCCGTCGAAGTCATTCCTCCCCCGGGAACCACCAAAGCCCCCGCCGCGGCGGAGAGCGCACGTCCCCTTGCAGCCAAGGCGCCTCAAGGGGCAGCCGCAGAACCACCTGCTGCCGCCCCAGCACAAACACCTGCCGCCAACCCGCCAAAAGGTACCGGTGGGGACCCTGCCGCGGCGGAACCAGGCAAAAACGGCGATAAATCAGGCTCGGAAGCAGACCCCGAATCACCCTCGCCCGAGCAGGCTTCCGCTGATGCCGGCTCCACGGACCCGCACCTCGGCGAACACCTGACGGCGGAAGTACTGCGGGAAGAACTTGCCTCCCGCCCGCACGAACTTGTGGGAGCAGCCGCTGCTGCTGCGGAAACCGGATCCATCCCCACCATTGCCGGCCGCACCGTGGCTCGGCGGGCCGCCACCCTACTCACGCACAAGGCTGACCCCCAGGCCGGTGACGGTGAAGAGACCCTGGTGCCACTCAAGCCGCGCCGGTGGGTGACCTGGTCCATCGCCGCCGCCGTGCTGGTAGTCCTGACGGTGGGGCTCTGGCTCGGCTACGCCTGGACCCAAACCCGCTACTACATAGGTGAGGCCGACTCCCGGGTGGCCATTTTCAACGGGGTCTCCCAACGGCTCGGACCCATCCAGCTTTCCACCCTCGAAACGGTCACCGAGATCCGGATGGACTCGCTCCCACCGTTCTCGCAGCAACGGGTCCGCCAGACGGTCCCCGCCAAAGACCTCTACGACGCCCAGCGCATCGTGAAGAACCTCGAACTTACCGGCACCACCTCGCCGGAAGAAGGCTGCGCCACGCCGTCGGCATCCCCTGCTGCCTCCACGCCCCCGCCCAGCCCGCCGGCCACAGGGGAACCCGCACCGGCACCTGGCGCGTCAGCCACTCCCGCGGCCCCGTCGGCGGCAGCTCCGTCCCCCACACCCAGTCCCACAATCACCTGCGAGGTGGGCCAATGAGCCAGCTCAGTACCACGCCCAAGCCACGACGGAACGTGGAACTCGCCCTGCTCCTGCTTGCCCTCGCAGTAGGCATCGGCGCCAACATGCTGGTGGGCGTAGACCAGGAAAAGGCCTTCGATTCGGATTTCTGGTTCCAGTCGAGCCTCCTCGCCGTGGCCGCCCTGGTCTTCCACGGTGTGCTGCGGTTCCGGGCGAAATATGCCGACCCGATAATACTTCCCCTGGTGGTGGGGCCCTGAACGGACTTGGCCTGGCCATGATCCACCGCCTTGATGCCCCCGGGGACGATACCGGCAACAACCAGCTCCGGTGGACCCTCATCGCCATGGCCGTTGCCATTGCCGTGATCTGGTTCCTGAAGGACCACCGGGTCCTGCGAAGGTTTACGTTCATCTCCCTGGCCGCCAGCGCCCTGCTGCTGTTGCTGCCGCTGATTCCCGGGATCAGCGCCGGCGAGATCTTGGGCGCGCGCGTGTGGATCCGGCTGGGCCCCATGACGTTCCAGCCGGGCGAAGTCGCAAAGATCACCCTCGCCATATTCTTTGCCGGGTATCTATCGTCCAACCGCGACCTCATCCTGCTGGCGGGCCGGAAGATCGGGCCGCTGCAGTTCCCCCGTTTCAAGGACATGGGTCCCATGATCACGGCCTGGCTGGTCAGCATTGGCGTGCTCATCTTCCAGCGCGACCTGGGTTCCTCGGTCCTGTTCTTCGGTCTCTTCATCGTGATGATCTACGTGGCCACCAGCCGTATCAGCTGGGTGGTGATCGGCCTGGCCCTCATCCTTGGAGGCGGGTTCGTGGCGGCGCAGGTGTTTTCCCACGTTCAGCAGCGCGTCTTCGGATGGCTCAATGCCTTTTCCCCCGAGGTTTATGAGAATGGCAGCCGGCAGGTGATCCAGGGTCTCTTCGGCATGGCCAACGGCGGCCTGGTGGGCACGGGCCTGGGCCAAGGCCGCCCTGATCTGGTGCCCTTTGCCAACAGTGACATGATCATCGCCTCCCTGGGCGAGGAGCTGGGGCTGATCGGACTGTTTGCCCTCGTCCTGATGTACCTGCTGCTGTTCACCCGTGGTTTCCGCGCCGCGCTCGGAACGCGGGACGCGTTCGGCAAACTGCTGGCCTGCGGCCTGTCCTTCGCCGTGGCGCTGCAGTGCTTCGTGGTGATCGGCGGCGTCACGCGGCTCATTCCGTTGACCGGCCTCACCACCCCGTTCCTGGCTGCCGGCGGATCCTCACTGCTGGCCAACTGGATCATCGTGGGCCTGCTCCTGATGATTTCCCATACCGCCCGCGGACCGGTGGATACCACTCCGCTGCCAGCCGCAAAAGAAGCGGATTCCATGGGCATTGATACTCCTACCGAGGCGGTGAAGCACCCGTGAACCAGGCAATACGCCATTCTTGGGTAGCGGCAGTCGCCATGTTCGCGCTGCTCTTCGGCGCCATCAGCTTCGTCCAGGTGGTGGGTGCGGACGACCTCAAGGCGAACCCGCTGAACCAGCGCGCCATCCTGCAGAACTATTGCAATGACCGCGGCGCCATCATCGTGGGCGGCAGTCCGGTGGCGGAATCGGTGGAGAGCGGTTCGGAAACGTGCAAGTTCCAGCGCACCTACCCGCAGCCTGAACTGTATGCCGGCATCACCGGGTATTTCTCCCAGAGTTATGGTGCCACGGGCCTGGAACAGGCCATGAGCCAGCAGCTGGCAGGCAATTCGGACCAGCTCTTCCTGGACCGGGTAGGCCAGCTGTTCCTGGGAAACCAGCCCAAAGGTGCCTCGGTTGAACTCACCATCGACCCCAAGATTCAGAAGCTCGCGTATGACCTGATCCCGGACGGCCAGCGCGGCTCGATCGTCGTGACCAACCCCAAGACGGGGGCCATCCTGGCCATGGCGTCCAAGCCGTCCTACAACCCGAACCTGGTGGCCACGCAGAACCTTGACGAGGAATCGGCCAACATCAACGAACTCGTCAAGGTTCCCGGCATCAACCTCAATTCCAACGTCTCCGGGCCCACGGGCGAGCTCCTTGCACCCGGCTCGGTCTACAAACTGGTGGACACCGCCGCTGCCCTCGCCTCCGGCAAGTACAACAAGGACAGCGAGCTTCCCAATCCGGCTGAAATGCCCTTCGATGGCATCCAGTACAAGCTGCCCAACTACGCCGGCGGCAACTGCTACACCCGGAACACCGCGGACTTCGCTTTCGCCCTGCAGCAGTCCTGCAACACCCCGTTCGCCAGCATTGCCCTCGATCTGGGACGGGACGCCATCGCCGAACAGGCCAGGAAGTTCGGCTTTGGCGAGGAGATGGGCGACCAGCTGAAGCTCGGTTACGCCCCGGGCAACGGTTTCCCCGACGACCTGGACGCGCCGGGATTGGCCCAGTCCGCCATCGGGCAAAGGGACGTCCGGGCCACACCGCTGCAGATCGCCATGATGACGGCAGCGATCGCCAATGACGGGGTTCAAATGAGACCGACCCTGGTCAAGGCCCTGCGCTCCCCGGACCTGCGGGTCATCGAGGAACCGCAGCCTGCGCAGCTGCGGACCTCCACCACTCCGGAGATCGCCAACCAGATCACCGAATGGATGGTCAGCGCGGTCAGCCAGGGCATCGCCAACAGGGCAGCAGTCCCCGGTGTTCAGGTGGCCGGCAAAACAGGAACCGCAGAGTTGGGCAATGGCGTCAACAACTCGTGGTTCACCGGGTTCGCCCCCGCAAACAACCCGCAGGTGGGAGTCACGATCGTTATGGAAGGCGTGAACATCACCACCGGCGCGCAGCTAACCAGTCCGAACGCGAAGAAGATTTTTGAGGCGGTGTTGAATAAGTGAGGCCTACAACCGGAATCACCCTCGGCGGCAGATTCCAGCTGACTACGCGGATCGCGATTGGCGGCATGGGTGAAGTCTGGAAAGCCAAAGACCTCGTCCTGGGCCGCATCGTCGCCATCAAGGTGCTGAAAGAGGAATACACGGGGGACCCCGGCTTCCTTCAGCGCTTCCGCGCGGAGGCCCGGCACACGGCCCTGCTCAACCACGTGGGCATCGCCAATGTCTTCGACTACGGCGAGGAAGAGGGCTCGGCCTACCTGGTGATGGAACTCGTTCCGGGCCAGCCGCTGAGCAGCATCATCGAGCATGAGCAGGTGCTGTCCCCGGACCGCACCCTGTCCATGATCGCCCAGACGGCACGCGCGCTGTCCGTTGCCCACGCCCAGGGCCTGGTGCACCGCGACGTGAAGCCCGGCAACCTCCTGATTACCCCCGACGGACGGGTGAAGGTCACCGACTTCGGCATCGCCCGGCTTGCCGACCAGGTCCCGCTCACGCAGACCGGCCAGGTGATGGGCACCGCGCAGTATCTGGCACCTGAGCAGGCTACCGGACAGACCGCCACGGGATCTTCTGACATCTACTCGCTGGGCGTCATCGGCTACGAGTGCCTTTCGGGGCACCGGCCGTTCTCCGGCGAGTCCCAGATTGCCATCGCCCTGGCCCAGGTCAACGATGCCCCGCCGCCCCTGCCCGAGTCGCTTCCCGCCCCGGTGCGGGCCCTCCTGATGTCCATGCTGGCCAAGGACCCGAAGAACCGGCCGGCGAACGCCATTAAACTTGCCGAAGCAGCGGAGGCCATCCGCAACGGTGACATCAGTGCCGCCCGCGCGGCGGTCCCGGGCATGCTTCTGTTTGATGCCGACACAGGTCCCATTACCGCACCCGTGGACACGGCCACCGCACCCACCGGCGTGATCGGTGCACAGCGGGACTCGTCTTCTGCTGCCACCTCGGCGCTGCCGGTCCTGGGTGCCGGCGCCGCAGGAGCGGCGGCGGGGATGGCGGCAGGCGCCGCCGGCTCGTCCGCAGCCGATGGCGAGCCGCAGGGAACGCTGGCCCGCGCAAACGCCCTGGCGGCGGAGCGGAATTGGACGCCGGAAGAAACAACGTACGACGACGAGCCCGCCGATGAGCCCCGGCGCAAGGGCCGCAGCCCGTGGACCTGGCCATTGATTGCCCTGATCCTGCTGCTCCTGTTTGCCCTGGTGGGGTTCCTCGTCAGCCAGCTCGGACTCTTCTCGCCGTCCGGCAATCCCTCATCCAGCCCTGCCTCCACCAGCTCGCCGGCCACGTCCGCAAGCCCCACGCGCGCCACCACGTCGGCCACGCCCACACAGACGCGCGCTACGCCCACACCGACTCCCACTCCTACCCCGGAGACCGTGGACGTCATCCCTGAGGCCTACCTTGGCAAGGACTACAGGACGGTGCAGTCGCAGCTCTCGGCACTGAACCTGGACGTCAGCGTCCAGCCGCAGGTTGATGGGAAGTCGGCGCCCAACACGGTGATCGCCCTGTCCCGCTCAGGCAGGGTGGAAGTAGGTTCACCTGTAACGGTGACGTACGCGGTGGCGCCGTCGCCCGCGCCCACCACGAACTCTCCCACCCCTACCCCCACCACCACGCCTGCGGCCGCGCCGACCGCTGTGTCCTCCCTGCCGGCTTGCGGAAACAACCAATTGCCCGGCCTGCCTCCTACCTGCCAGCCGTAACCGCCAGGACAACCAGTGAACGAGTCACCGCGCACACCGTTGCACCGGGAGGAAAGCCTCCCGGTGGATAGCCAGCGTGTCCTGAGCGGACGCTACGAACTGGGCGCCCTCATCGGCCGCGGCGGTATGGCCGACGTTTACCGTGGCATGGATACCCGGCTGGGCCGGACCGTTGCCATCAAGCTGCTCCGTCCGGACCTTGCCCGGGATCCGCAGTTCCAGGCCCGGTTCAAGCGTGAGGCGCAGGCGGTGGCCGCGCTGAACCATCCGTCGATCGTTGCAATTTACGATACCGGCGAGCACATGGTCCATGACCGTTCGGATGACGACGTCCGGGTGCCTTACATCGTTATGGAATACGTCGAAGGCAGGACCATCCGGGACCTGATCCGGGCCCACGAGGTCAGCATCAACCACGCCATCGACTACTGCCTGGGCGTCCTCGGCGCGCTGGAGTACAGCCACAAAGCCGGCATCGTGCACCGGGACATCAAGCCGGCCAACGTGATGTACTGCGAAGGCACGGACTCGGTCAAGGTCATGGACTTCGGCATCGCCCGGGCCATCGCCGATTCGTCCGCCACCATGACCCAGACGCAGGCCGTGGTGGGCACTGCGCAGTATCTCTCTCCCGAGCAGGCCCGGGGCGAAACAGTCGACGCCCGGAGCGACCTCTACTCTGCCGCCTGCCTCCTCTACGAAATGTTGACTTCCCGCCCGCCGTTCGTCGGCGACAGTCCCGTGTCAGTGGCCTACCAGCACGTGCGCGAAATTCCGGCCCCGGCCAGCAGCCTCAACCCTGAAGTTTCGGAAGCCCTGGACAGCGTGCTGGCCAAGGCGCTGCAGAAGAACCGCAACGACAGGTTCCAGGACGCCGCCGCCTTCCAGCGTGCCCTGCGGGCTGGAAGGGCGGGGGTACCGGTGCCCGCAGCTCCAGCCTCCGAGGCCCCCACCGACCCTAATGACCACGTCCCTGCCCCTTCCACTGCGCCCGTTACCGAAGCGTTCGCGGCCACCGGCGCGGGCTTCCTTGATGATGCCCCGACGGGCCGGCTGGCTGCCATAGGCAGCCTGGCGGACGACGGCGGACAGACCGCTTCCGCCGTTTACGAACCTTCCGCCCGCGATGACTTACCCCTGGGCTTCCCTCCGGAGCGTGAGCGGACCGGCCGGCAGAAGTCCCGCCGTCGTGCCTGGATAGCCACCCTGGTGGTCTTCACCCTCCTGGTCCTCGCCGGGGGCGGGCTGTGGGTGTACAACACAGTGAACCGTCCGGCCCCGCCGCCGCCCAAGGTGCAGATCCCGGCGGTGGCAACGATGACCGAATCCGCGGCGCTGCAGGAGCTCTATGGAGCGGACCTCAAACCGAAAATCGTGCGCCTGCAGCACGACACGGTACCCAAGGGCACGGCCATCGGAACGGATCCGGCGCCCGGCACCTCCCTGGACCCCGGAGCCGATGTAGTCCTGAACATTTCCGAAGGGCCCAGCGCCGTGAAGATTCCGGACAGCCTGCCCGGCAAGACGGAAGCCGCGGCCCGGGATATCCTGCGCCAGAGCGGACTGGTCGGAGCGCCCTCCACCACCACAGCCAATAGCGCCAGCGTTCCGGCCGGCATTGTCATCACCACCAGCCCTGCCCCCGGGCAGATGGTGGGCGTCGGCACCACTGTTGAGCTGGTGGTGTCCACCGGCAAGGTGGCGGTCCCCGAACTCCGTGGGCGGACGCGGGAAGAAGCTGAGGCGGCCCTGAAGGAGCTCAGCCTGGCACCGGCGGTCACCGAGGCGGAGAATGCACAGGTGGAGGCCGGCAGGGTGACGGACCAAAGCGATCCTGTGAACTCCGTGGTGCCTCAGGGGAAGACGGTGGCCATCGTGGTGGCCAAGGCGCCGCCCCCGCCGCCGTCACCTACTCCGACACCCACTCCCACTCCCAAACCGACGTCCACCAAGAAGGACTAGCCTCGAGGGAGCGTCAGTGCTGCCTGGACCTAACGCTGGATGAGCGGGCTCAGCTTCGCGGCGCGGGCGGCGGCACCCTTCATGCCCAGGGACTCAAGCCAGTTCCCCAGCATCTGGTAGCCGCCCTCCGTGAGCACGGATTCGGGGTGGAACTGCACCCCGCACAGGGGCGCGGTACGGTGCTGAAGCCCCATCACTACGCCGGACGCGGTTTCCGCAGTGACTTCCAGGACATCCGGAAGGGTGTCCCGGACGGCGGCCAGCGAGTGGTAGCGGGTGGCGGTGACGGGGGAGGGGAGCCCCGAAAAGACGCTGGTGCCGATGTGCTCCACGAGGGATGTTTTGCCGTGCATCAGTTCCGGCGCGTGGGTCACCTTGCCGCCGAACGCCTCCGCCAACGCCTGGTGCCCCAGGCACACACCGAACATGGGCACGCTGTTTTCGCCACACCATCTGATCAGTTCAATGCAGACACCGGCCTCGGCAGGGTTGCCGGGGCCCGGGGAGATGAGGACGCCGTCGCGGGTGCCTGCCAGTTCGATGGCTTCGGCGAGGGTGACGTCGTCATTGCGGACCACGGTGGTCTCGGCGCCGAGTTCCTGAAGGTAGCCCACCAGGGTGTAGACGAAGCTGTCGTAGTTATCCACCACGAGGATTTTTGTTGTGGTCATGGCTGGCTTGCGGAACCAATCGTTGAGTCGGTGAACTGGGTGTACTCGGACATCCACGGGAAAAGGAACTGCACCATCAATACCAGTGCGACGGCGATCAGCACCAGCGAGGTGGCGATCCGCAGCCAGAGCGGCCCGGGCAGATGACGGAAAATCCAGGCGTACATGATCAGCCTCTTCCAGTCGCTGCGGCTACCTGCGCTGCAATTTCCGCGGGCGGACCGGCTGATGCGGGGCGCCAGGTGTCCAGCAGGGCGTAGGCGATGATTCGCTCTTCGGCACCGAAGCGGGGGTTGCAGCTGGTCATGGTGAGGAAGCTTTCCGTGGGGGCGACGCCCGGCTGGGCGGGCACCGGATCCAGGACGTCAGTGCGGGACGGCATCACGATCTGGTTGTTGCGGAAAACATAGACGTAAAAACCGTCCTTCGTCTGGACGTAGATCTTGTCCCCGGGCACCAGGGTGTGGATATTGTCCAGGACGGCGCCGTGCGTCTGGCGGTGCCCGGCAACAGCGAAGTTTCCCACCGCTCCTGGCATGGCCGTGTTGCTGTAGTGCCCCAGGCCCAGGGTGTCCAACACATCCTGGCTGGTGCCTTGGACGATGGGCCTGGTGTAGTTCCCGCCGAACCGCGGAATGTACATGATGCCGATGGTGCCGGCGTGGCCCGGCGCGGTCCCCACTACCGGCTGGCCGAAGTCGGCGGGAGCCGCGGGGGCGGAGGGGGCTTCCGGCGCGGCTGGTGCCGGGGTGTCGAGGTCCTGGGCGAACTCCTTGATCACTTCGCTCTGCTTGGCGTCCGATTCAATGTTGGTCCACCACAGCTGCCAGGCGACAAAGAGCAGCAGGATAACCCCGGCGGTAATGAGCAGCTCACCCAGTACCTGGATGGTTCCGCGCAGAAAAACGACGCCGGCACGCGGCGCAGCGGCCGGCCTCGCCTTCTCCTGCAGTACCACGCGTTCTCCTCCGGGCGGTTGCGGCGGGCACTGGTGCCCCATGAACTACGACTAGAATTGGCTGCTAGTAAGAATCCAGATTTGACCAAGATCGCGCAGACCGCTGGCAACTTCCTTCTTGCAGGATATCAAGCCCGGAACGCCGAGCTTGCCTCAGCCCGCCAAGGAGAGCCAGTGCCCGAGTCAAAGCCACGCAAGAAGACCGCCAGCACCACCCAGCAGGCTTCGTCGCAGGCCTACAAGCCGAACCCCGTCTGGTTCAAGCCGGTGATGTTCGGCCTGATGATCATCGGCCTCCTCTGGATCATCACCTTCTACATCAGCGAAGGCCGCCTCCCGGTCCAGGCATGGGAATCCTGGAACATCGTGGCCGGGTTCGGCATCGCGATCGTCGGGTTCCTCATGACCACACGGTGGCGTTCATAGCTCCTGACAGCGGCGCCGTAGTGGGTGAGGACGGACTGGCCCGGCCTCTGTGGGCCTCCGTCGATCCGCTCCTGCGCGAGTACTACGACACCGAGTGGGGCCTGCCGGTCACTGATGAACACGGGCTCTACGAGCGGATCTGCCTTGAGGGCTTCCAGGCAGGGCTCTCCTGGGCCACCATCCTCCGGAAGCGCCCCGCGTTCCGGGCGGCCTTCGCCGGCTTCAACCCTGACGCTGTGGCGTTGTTTACTGATGATGACGTTGAGCGCCTGATGCAGGACCCAGGCATTGTGCGGAACCGCCTGAAAGTCCGCTCCGCCATCACCAATGCCCGGGCCACGCTCGCACTGCGGCAGGAAGGCGGCCTGGTGGAGTTCGTCTGGCAGTTCAAACCGGCTGCGACGCCCAGCCCGGCAGTCCACTCCGACATCCCCACACAGTCCCCTGAGTCGGCCGCCCTGTCCAAGGCGCTGCGGAAGAAGGGCTTCTCCTTCGTAGGGCCCACCACCATGTTTGCCCTGATGGAAGCCATCGGCATGGTGGATACCCATCTTTTGGACAGCCACCGGCGCGGATCTTCCGGAGTCTGGCCCGGTCCCAGCGCCTAGCAACACCGTTTTCCACAACTGTTGGGAAAGTTATCCACACTGTTGAAAACTTCTTGGCGGCCCCTCGACCGGAGCAGCATCCTGCGCCCTGCCGTACCAAAGCGCTGTAGCGGTCCGCACGGATGCGGTTATTAACAATGTGGAAGACCTGTGGATAACCTACCCGAATATGTGCAGCCAGCCTGTTTACCGGTCCCGGGTAACCGGATGGTGGCTGGTGATTGAGACGCGGTTAAACGCATTCATGGCAATGGCCAACCAGCTCACCGCCGAGAACTCCTCCTCCGAGAGGTGCTCCCGGGCGTAGGCCTCCTCGTTCCCCTGCTGGCTGTGGCCCGGCAGTTCGGTAATGCTCTCGGCCAGTGCGAGTGCGGCCCGCTCCTTCTCGGTAAAGAGAGCTGTCTCGCGCCATGCCGGCAGTACGGCAAGTCGCTGCACGGTTTCGCCTGCCTCCATTGCTTCCCTTATATGAAGGTCGAGGCAGTAGGCACATCCATTGAGCTGTGAAACGCGGACCCGCAGGAGCTCCACGGTGGATTCGTCCAGGCCTGCAGCTTCGGCGGCCTCCCGCACCTTGAGCCCCAGTCCGTTAAGGGCTCTCCACAGGGCGGGATGCTGCTTATCGAGGTAGATGTGCTGCGTAGTGGCGCTCAAAGGATTCTCCTGATCGGAACACAACGTGCGGGACTAACTGGCAGGCGTACCTTCCAGTGAAGGCGTAGGCGGCTGCCCGTTGCAACCCCAGCTTTGCACACCAACGATCTCGTCTTTTCCACTTACCAACATCCGGATACCCACAAGTTATCCACAGTTGTGGAAACCTTGGGGGAAATGGGGTGGCTCCTGGCCTTCCGGCACCGTACTCCGGGCATTTTCCACAAGAAACTACGTCGCTGTCAGTTATTAACACTGTGCAAAAGCCTGTTGAAAGGGGAGGTGCAAACCGACCTTAAGCATCCAGCCCGGCCGCTTTCCCAGTGTTTTTCCACAGAAGCAGGGTTTCGGGGCAGCTTTGTCCACTTAAGCACAGTTCTATCCCCAAGAGTTATCCACAGTTGTGGACTAACTGGGGGGATATTGCGAAGAGGTCGTGCCAGTTGGCGGGAAAGTTGTTTTCCGCACCTGAACTACAGGCGTGTAAGTTACCAACATTGTGGATAACTGCTGTGGATAAAGAAGGCCCCGGCATCCGTTGGGGATGTCGGGGCCTTTCGTCTACGAAGGTAAAGCGGGCTGCAGCCTTGGGATCTAGAGCGAAATTCGGATCCAGCTGGCGGCGACCAGCAGCGCGAGGACCGCTACGAGGCCGGCTGCTTGGACCAGGCCCTGCCTGCGTCCGCGGGGAGTGTAGGCGAGGACCGCCGCGCAGAGCGCACCGGTGACCAGGCCGCCAAGGTGCGCCTGCCAGGCGATCTGGGGGATAAGGAAGCCGATCACACCGTTGATGGCGATCAGCACCCACAGCTGGCGGGTATCTCCGCCGCGCTGCCGCTGTACCAACAGCATGGCACCGAAGAGCCCGAAGATGGCACCTGAAGCGCCCACCACTCCCACCAGGCCTTGCCCGGGCACCAGCAGCGGGTTCAGGAGCAGGTATCCCACCGAGCCCCCAATGGCCGAGATCAGGTACAGGGCCAGGAAGCGGATGCGGCCCAGGAGCGGCTCGAGTGCCTGGCCGAAGATCCACAGCGTGTACATGTTAAGGACAATGTGCAGCACGGAATCCGGTGAGTGCAGGAATGCTGCCGTGAGCATCCGCCAAGGCTCGAAGGCCCCGTATTTAGGGGTGGCGAAGACGTTGTTGTAGGCGAACTGTTCATAAACGGCCTGGCCGGGGATGATCCACTGCAGCACGTACACCAGCACGCACGCGGCGATGATGCCGTACGTCACCAATGGTTTGCCGGCAGTTGCGGCGCCGCCGTAGACTGTCCGCACTTCCGGCGTCGTACGCCTTGTTTCGTTGACGCAGTCAATGCACTGGAATCCGACGGCGGCCGCCCGCTGGCAGTCCGGGCACGCGGGGCGTCCGCACCGCTGGCAGCGCACATAGGATGGCCGGTCCGGATGCCGGGGGCAGACCGGAACCTGCGCGGACGGCTCAGCCGACGGAATTCCGTAACTCATGGAGGGGGATTACAGCTGTTCGATGTCGATGCTGTTGATGGTGACGTCCTCCACCGGGCGGTCACCCATGCCGGTACGGACACCTTCAATGGCGTCCACGACCTTCTTGGATTCGTCGTCCGCTACTTCACCGAAGATGCTGTGCTTGCCCTGCAGCCAGTCGGTGGGGATGGTGGTGATGAAGAACTGTGACCCGTTGGTGCCCTTGCCCATGCGGATGCCGGCGTTTGCCATGGCCAGCTTGTAGGGCTGGTTGAAGCTGAGTTCGGGGTGGATTTCGTCGTCGAACTGGTAGCCCGGTCCGCCCACGCCGCGGCCCAGGGGATCGCCGGCCTGGATCATGAAGTCCTTGATGATGCGGTGGAAGATGGTGCCGTTGTACAGGGGCGTACCGGTCTTATCCTCGCCCGTTTCCGGGTGGGTCCACGCCTGCTCGCCCGTGGCGAGGCCAACGAAGTTCTTGACCGTCTTGGGCGCGTGGTTGCCGAAGAGGTTGACGACGATGTCGCCGAGGCTTGTGTGGATGGTTGCTTTTGCAGTTGCGATGGCAGTCATACGGCCCATTCTTCCATGGCGGTCCGGGGCGGGGACTGCTGCGGCAGCAGTTCCGCGCTCGGTGAAATCCGCCTAAATTCCGCAGAGGGAATAGCCGGTGAAGACCAAGCCAACGTAGGCTAACCACAGACCGTCACTTTAATCGGGAGGTAGTTGTGAAGAAATCGGATCGTATTGCCCGTGACCTTGAGCTGTCAGTCACCAGAGCTGTGGAGCACGCCAGGGAGTGGGCAAGCCCCCGCGTGGAAGCAGCCGTTGAGTGGGCCGTTCCCCGCCTGCAGCAGAGCCTGGATAACGCATCTCCCAAAATCCAGGAAGGCCTGAAGTCAGCGGCCCACAACCTGGCCGGCGGCGTTGCCACCGTGACTCCCCGCATCCAGGGCGGCCTGGCGCAGCTCGCTCCGCGGATCAATGAGGCAGTGGATGGAGCATCCCCGCGGCTGCACGAGGCGCTGGACAAAGCAACGCCGGTTGTCCTCAGTGCCCGCGACCGCGTCGTTGTGGATTACCTGCCCCGACTGTCCGACCAGATCGGTGTCGCCTCCAACGCCGTGCACCGCACACTCGAAAACACGCCGGCCCACGTGGACGCCATTGCGCAGAAGCTCGGCGATGTGGGAATCATCCACACCATCCAGGAGCAGGCCCAGGCCGCCGCCCCCCGGCTCAAGGTAGTCGCGACCGAAGCCGGCCGGACGGCGGGCACCCAGCTCGCCGAACCGGAGAAGCCCGGGAAGCGCGGCTGGCTGGTCTTTGGCGTAATCGCGGCGGCCGTTGCCGCCGGTGTGGCTGCCTGGAAGGCCTCCAAGCCGGTCGAGGACCCCTGGAAGACTCCTTCCCCAGTCACGTCCACGCCCGCCCCTGTCCCGGCAACCACGGTGAACGAAGTTCCTGAGGCCACCAGCGGCGTTGTGGCGGACGAGGCGCCAGGCGTTGTGGCGGACGAGGATGCTGACACCGCGGACAAGGCCAAGCACGTGGCTGAGGACGCTCCCGGCGAAAAAGCCCCGGTTTCAACCGACGCCAAGACGGCCACCAAGAACGTCTCGTCCAACACCGGCAACGGGGACAAGTCCACTCTGGACAAGGATGCCACCCAGTCCTAGCATTCCCCGCCTTGGATGAGGGCCCCGCTTCGGTGACAAGTTCACTGGAGCGGGGCCCTTTATTCATCTCCACACACCGCCGCGCTCCCCGGGAGGGCACCGGATCGATGCTAGATTTGAACTGATGTCAGCCGACCAATCCTCTGAGGATGCCTTGAACGACGCAGCACAGCAGGCCCGCGTGTCCATTGTCATCCCGGCATATAACGAGGAGAGCGTCATCCGGCAGTGCCTTATAGCTGCCATCTACCAGTCGGTGCCCCGCCCACGAAATCATCGTGGTGGACAACCTCTCCAAGGACCGGACCGCTGACATCGTCCGCCAGATGCAACTTGAGTATCCGGAAAGCCCCATCGTCCTGCTGAGCCAGGACCAGGAACAGGGGCTCATTCCCACCCGCAACTTCGGCCTGGACAACGCCACCGGGGACATCCTGGGCCGCATCGACGCGGACTCCGTGGTGGAACCGGACTGGGTGGAACAGGTGCAGCGCGCCTTCGGTGACCCGTCAGTCCAGGCCGCCACCGGGCCAGTCGTCTACTACGACATGCCCATGCGCCGCTTCGGCCTCAAAGCGGACGACAAAATGCGCCAGCTCATGCTGAAGCTGGCCAAGCACCAGTACCATTTCCTGTTCGGCTCCAACATGGCCCTGCGCTCTTCGGCCTGGGAGATCATCCGCCCAGAGACGTGCCGCGACGAGAAGGACGAGATGCATGAAGACATCGATCTTTCGCTGCACCTCGCCGACCACGACCTGAAGATCAACTACTGCCCCCAGATGGTGTCCGGCATGTCCGCGCGCCGGCTGGAGGATTCCCCCCGGGACTACCGCTACTACGTCACCCGGTTTGACCGCACGTACAAGGCCCACAACGTGAAGAAGATGGCCCTCAAGGCACCGATGGTGGTGTTTTTCTCGGTGTACTTCCCGGCCAAGCTCCTGCGGGCCATCCACACCGTTAATACTGCACAGCCGGCCCGCCGCGGCGGGCAGTAGGCCTCTCCCTCCCGGGCTTTCCTGGCCAGGGGTCAGTCTGTCCCGAGTTCCGCCAGCGGACGTTCCGGTCCATCCTGTTCCCCTGACCCTCCCGGGCGGCCCCGCCTTCCTGCCCTTGCGGGCTTTTGGCCGAGTACAACGACGGCGAGCCCCACCAGGATCAGGGCCAGCCCTGCGTAGGTGCCTGCGGGAAGTGTTTCCTGCAGGAACATGGCTGCCAGGAGCGCCGCGCCGGGGATTTCCAGCAGGATGATCATGGACACCAGCAGCGGACCCATCGTGGCGAGCAGGTGGTTGAACGCGGTATGGCCCACCAGTTGTGCGCACACAGTGATTGCCGCGATACCGAGCCAGCCGCCAGCGTCGAAGCCCACCAGCGGTTGTCCGCCCAGCAGCGCGAGGAGGGCCACGAGGGCAGCGCACATTCCGTAGCAGAGCGTGGTGTAAGTCCCGGTGGTCATGCTCTGCCGGGCCTTGCCACCCGCCAGCGTGTACAGCCCGGCCAGGGCTCCGCCGGCCACTGCCAGCAAGTCACCTGCGAGGGCTTCCGGGGAAGATCCCATGTCGAAGCCGGTGATGGCCACGACTCCGCCAAAGGCGATGCCCAGGCCGGCGAGCACCTGCCAGCGGTGCCTGGTTCCCCTGAAGAGCTGGAAGACGGCAATCCATGCCGATTGGAGGCACACCAGGGCCGTGGCCGCAGCAACGGACGTCAGCTGCAGCGAGGTGATGAAGCAGGCAAAGTGCAGGGCCAGGGCGACGGCGGCGAGCAGCGACCAGCGGAACTCCCTCCGGGTCACCCTGCCGAACAAGGCCGGCTCCCGGATGAGGGTAGGGGTGGCCATCACGACGGCGCCGATGGCGTTGCGCCAGAAGGCTATGGCCAGCGCACTGACACTGGTGGCTCCCAGCGTGGCTGCTATCAGGGGACCGGAGGAGGCAACACCCAGCACGCCAAGAGCTGCAATAAAGTAGGCCACCCATCCACCCCTATATTTCTCAGGCCTATATGTCTCGGGCAAAACAAAAGTCCCGGCCAGCGTTTCCGCTGAACCGGGACTCTCTTATGGTGGAGGCACGGGGACTCGAACCCCGAACCCCCTGCTTGCAAAGCAGGTGCGCTACCAATTGCGCCATGCCCCCATAAGAAGCAACCCGTCCATCATACCCTAGAACCTTGGGGCTGCTGACCAGCCCCAGAGCGGGGCGTCCGGCCTAGCCAACCGAATCGGTGGACTTGCTCCAGACTGTTTTCCGGGCTTCGGATTCCTGTGCTTTCCGGTAGACCAGGACGCCTGCGATTGCAGCTGCCAGTACAAGCAACTTCTTCACATGCTCCCCGTTCCGGTCCGGCCGCTGTGATGCGGACCAAACCTCCACTTGAACCTGCACAGGTTCCGTGGGCGTACCAGGACTTGAACCTGGGACCTCTTCGTTATCAGCGAAGCGCTCTAACCGCCTGAGCTATACGCCCCGATACCTCATCGGGCCGAGACATGACTTTACAGCACATCCCGGCCCGATCTCAAATCGGGCGCTTTCACCGCAAATTTGCCGGTGAAAGCAGGGACCTAATCGTCGGTGAGGGTAACGCCGATGCCGCCCACCAGGGTGGCTGCAATGTTGTACAGGACGGCAGAGAGCATGGAGAGCGCGGTCAGCAGGACCACGTTCACCACGGCGATGATGGTGGCGAACGAGGCCACCTGGCCGAGGGAGGCAACCTTCTTCAGTTCGAAGCCGCCGCCTTCGGAGCCGGCAAGGGTACCGAGCAGGCTGTCCACCTGGTCAAAGATTCCGGTGAGGTCCAGGACGGTCCACAGGACGATGGCGGCGACCACCGTGACGATTCCCAGCGCCACGGACAGCAGGAAGGCCATCTTCAGGACGGACCATGGGTCCACCTTGCTGATCAGCAGCCGCGCGCGCCGCACTTTGGCCTTAGGGGCGGGCTTGACGAGTCCCGGTGTCCCCAGGGCCGGCCGCTGGCCTCCCTGGCCCTGGTTTCCCTGCATCGGGCGTTGGCCCGGTGCCGGACGCTGGCCGGAGACGGATGGTCCCGCAGCCGTGCGCGGTGCGGCCTGTCCCGGCGTCGGCCGTTCACCCTGGAGGGGACGCTGGCCGGGGACTGCCGGGCGTTGTCCGGGAGCTGCCGCGGGCGCGGCTGGCCGCTGCTGCGGACGAACAGGAGCGTTCACGCGGGGTGCAGCCGAGGGCCGGCTTCCCTCGGGAGCTGAAGTGTTCGGCTTGGGAAATGAGTCGGGATTACTCATTCGTTACCTCCGTGTTGTCTTCGTTCGGCTCAGCGTCGCCCGAGGCGTCCTCTGACTCAACGGCCGGTGATTCATCTGCCAGTGCTGACTCTGCGGCTTCCCCAGGGGAACCGCCATCTTCAGCCAACGTTACGTCATCCTCCAGCGATTCCTCGCCCTCGATGCCGCGTTCGCTGTTGCGTGCCACCTCGATGATCCGGTCGTTTTTGTCCGGTTTGGCGAAGATGACGCCCATGGTGTCGCGGCCCTTCGCGGGGACGCCGGCCACCGAGGAGCGGACAACCTTGCCGCCCTCCATGACCACCAGCACCTCATCCTCTTCCTGGACAATAAGCGCGCCCACCAGGTCACCGCGTTCTTCGGCGAGCTTGGCAACCTTGATGCCCAGCCCGCCGCGGCCCTGGAGGCGGTACTCCTCGACGGCGGTGCGCTTGGCGTAGCCGCCCTCGGTCACGATGAACACGAAGGAGCCGTCGGTCACCACGTTGGCGGCGAGCAGCTCGTCGTCCTCGCGGAACTTCATGCCGGTGACGCCGGAGGTTGCCCGGCCCATGGGGCGCAGGGCGTCCTCGGTGGCGGTGAAGCGGATGGACTGCCCCTTCCGGGACACGAGGAGCAGGTCGTCGGTTTCGGAAACCAGCTGGGCGGACACCAGTTCATCGCCGTCGCGGAGGTTGATGGCGATCACTCCCGCGGAGCGGTTGGTGTCGTAGTCCTCCAGCCGCGTCTTCTTGACCAGCCCGCGCTTGGTGGCGAGCACCAGGTAGGGCGCCTGCTGGTAGTCCTTCAGGTCCAGCACCTGGGCGATGTGCTCATCGGGCTGGAACGCCATCAGGTTGGCCACGTGCTGGCCCTTGGCGTCACGGCCGGCTTCCATCAGCTCGTAGGCCTTCGCGCGGTAAACCCGGCCAAGGTTGGTGAAGAACAGGAGCCAGTGGTGGGTGGTGGTGACAAAGAAGTGCTCCACCACGTCGTCCCCGCGCAGCTGGGCACCCTTGATGCCCTTGCCGCCGCGCTGCTGGGAACGGTAGTTATCGCTCCGGGTCCGCTTGACGTACCCGCCGCGGGTGATGGTGACCACCATCTCCTCTTCGGGGATGAGGTCCTCCATGGACATGTCGCCGTCGAAGCCCATCAGGATCTTCGTGCGGCGGTCATCGCCGTGCTTGTCCACGATTTCGCCAAGCTCGGTGCTGATGATTTCGCGCTGGCGCTGCTCGGAGGCGAGGATCGCGTTGTACTCGGCAATGAGGGCCTCGAGCTCTGAATGCCGGTCCTGGATCTTCTGGCGTTCCAGGGCCGCAAGGCGGCGCAGCTGCATGTCCAGGATGGCCCGGGCCTGCAGTTCGTCGATGTCCAGCAGTTCCATCAGGCCGTCGCGGGCGGCTTCGGTGGTGTTGGAAGCACGGATGAGGGCAATGACCTCGTCCAGCATGTCCAGCGCCTTCAGCAGTGCCCGCAGGATGTGGGCTTCTTCTTCGGCCTTGCGCAGCCTGTACCTGGTGCGGCGGGCAATGACGTCCATCTGGTGGGTGACCCAGTGCCGGATGAAGGCATCCAGGCTCAGGGTCCGGGGCACTCCGTCAACGATCGCCAGCATATTGGCGGAGAAGTTGCTCTGCAGTTCGGTGTGCTTGTAGAGGTTGTTCAGCACCACCTTGGCCACGGCATCGCGTTTCAGCACGATGACCAGCCGCTGGCCGGTGCGGCCGGAGGTTTCATCCCGCAGGTCGGCGATGCCCTGGATCTTGCCGTCCTTCACCAGTTCGGCAATCTTGATGGCGAGGTTGTCCGGGTTGGCCTGGTACGGCAGTTCGGTAACCACCAGGCAGGTGCGGCCCTGCAGTTCCTCCACGTTCACCACGGCGCGCATGGTGACGGAGCCGCGGCCGGTGCGGTAGGCGTCCTCGATGCCCTTGTGGCCAAGGATGGTGGCACCGGTGGGGAAATCGGGGCCCTTGACCCGCAGCAGGAGTTCTTCCAGCAGTTCCTCGCGGGTGGCCTGGGGGTTGGCCAGGTACCACTGCACGCCGTCGGCCACCTCGCGGAGGTTGTGCGGCGGGATGTTGGTGGCCATACCCACGGCGATGCCCGAGGAGCCGTTGACCAGCAGGTTGGGGAACCGGGCCGGCAGGATGGTGGGTTCCTGGTTCTTGCCGTCGTAGTTGTCCTGGAAATCGACGGTTTCCTCATCGATGTCGCGGACCATCTCCATGGCCAGCGGGGCCATCTTGGTTTCGGTGTAACGGGGCGCAGCGGCGCCATCGTTGCCCGGCGAACCGAAGTTGCCCTGGCCCAGGGCCAACGGGTAGCGCATGGTCCAGTCCTGGATGAGGCGTACCAGGGCGTCGTAGATCGCGGTGTCGCCGTGGGGGTGGTACTGGCCCATGACCTCGCCCACCACGCGGGCGCACTTGTTGAAGGATCGCTCGGGGCGGTAGCCGCCGTCGAACATGGCGTACAGCACCCGGCGGTGTACGGGTTTAAGGCCGTCGCGGACGTCAGGGAGGGCACGGCCCACGATGACGGCCATCGCGTAGTCCAGGTAGGACCGCTGCATTTCCGTCTGCAGGTCCACCTGCTCCACGCGGTCCACCAGCACGTCGCCTTCAAGAACGGTGTCCGGGTTCCCGGCTTCGGGGGCCGGGTTCTCGGGTGTTTCGTCGCTCATTTTCTATTTCCGTTTCAGGTATATGTCAGCTCTGGAATACGAAGGGAATTACCTTTAGATATCCAGGAACCTGACGTCCTTGGCGTTCTGCTGAATGAAGTTGCGGCGTGATTCCACGTCCTCGCCCATCAGGACGGAGAAGATCTGGTCGGCAGCCAATGCGTCGTCCATGGTGACCTGCAACAGGGTGCGGTTGTCCGGATCCATGGTGGTGTCCCACAGTTCCGTGTAGTCCATCTCGCCGAGGCCCTTGTAGCGCTGGATGCCGTTGTCCTTCGGGATGCGGCGCCCGGCTGCCTGTCCCGCGAGGAGCTTGGCGTCACGTTCTTTGTCGCTGTACACGTAATCGTGCGCAGCGTTCGACCACTTGATCCGGTACAGCGGCGGCTGGGCCAGGTAGACGTAACCGTTTTCGATCAATGGCCGCATGTAGCGGAACAGCAGCGTCATCAGCAGCGTGGTGATGTGCTGGCCGTCCACGTCGGCGTCGGCCATCAAAACGATCTTGTGGTACCGAAGCTTGGAGAGGTCGAAGTCCTCCCCGATGCCGGTGCCAAAGGCCGTGATCATGGACTGGACTTCGGTGTTGCCCAGGGCCTTGTCCAGGCGGGCACGCTCCACGTTCAGGATCTTGCCCCGGAGGGGAAGGATGGCCTGGGTCTCGGGGTTGCGGCCGCGCTTGGCGGAACCGCCGGCCGAGTCACCCTCCACGATGTAGACCTCGCACTTCTCCGGGTTCTTGGAGGAGCAGTCGGACAGCTTGCCTGGCATGCCGAAGGACTCCAGCGGGCTCTTACGGCGCGCGTTGTCACGGGCTTTGCGCGCAGCCATGCGGGCCTGCGCTGCCGAGATGGCTTTGCGGATGACGTCGCGGGCGGGGCCGGGATTGCGTTCGAGCCAGTCGCCAAGCCCGTCGGTCACCACACGCTGGACGAAACCCTTGACCTCGGAGTTGCCCAGCTTGGTCTTGGTCTGGCCCTCGAACTGGGGCTCTGCGAGCTTGACGGAAATGACGGCGGTGAGGCCCTCACGGATGTCATCGCCCGTGAGGTTGTCGTCCTTCTCCTTGATGATGCCCTTTTCACGCGCATAGCGGTTGATCAGTGACGTCATGGCAGCGCGGAAACCCTCTTCGTGGGTACCGCCCTCATGGGTGTTGATGGTGTTGGCGTAGGTGTGGACGCTCTCGGAATAGGCATTGGTCCACTGCATCGCCATTTCCAGGGCAATCTTGCGTTCCGTGTCCTCGGTTTCGAAGGCGATGACGTCCTCGTGGACTACTTCCACCTTCTTTCCTGAATTCAGGTGCTTGACGTAGTCCAGCAGGCCCTCGTTGTACTGGTAGACCACGGTGCGGTGCTCGGCGCTGACTTCGCCTTCGGTGACAACGCCGTCCAGGTCCAGATCCGCATCGGCTTCGTTATCGCTGGCGGACGTGCGCTCGTCGGTCAGCGTGATGCGCAGGCCCTTGTTGAGGAAGGCCATCTGCTGAAAGCGGGCACGGAGGGTCTCGAAATCGAACTCGGTGCTCTCGAAAATTGAGGCGTCGGGGTAGAACGTCTGGGTGGTCCCGGTGAGATCCGTTTCTTCGCCCTGCACCAGGCTGCCCTGGGGCTTGCCGCCGTCGGCGAAGGACATCCGCCAGACGTGGCCCTGCCGGCGGACCTCGGTGTCCACCCTGCTGGAGAGGGCGTTGACAACGGAGATACCCACTCCGTGCAGGCCGCCGGACACGGCGTAGCCACCGCCGCCGAACTTGCCGCCGGCGTGCAGGATGGTCATCACCACTTCAACCGTGGGTTTGTGCTCAGTGGGGTGCATGTCCACGGGGATGCCGCGGCCGTCGTCCACAACCTTCACGCCGCCGTCGGCCTGCAGCACAACCTCGATATGTGTACAGTAGCCGGCCAGGGCCTCATCGACGGAGTTGTCCACCACTTCGTAGACCAGGTGGTGGAGTCCGCGGGGTCCGGTGGAGCCGATGTACATACCGGGACGCTTCCGGACAGCTTCCAGGCCCTCAAGGACGGTAATGTCGCTGGCACCGTACTCGCGCGGTGTGGCTGCTTCTGCCGGGGTGTCAGGCGTGCGGGCATCCTCGACTGCGGGTTCAACTGCCAGAATATCTGTATTGTCGTTAGCCACAGGCGCTGTCGACTCCTCTGTTCTCGATGATGGCCGGCTGGAAAGCTCTTCCAGGCATGGAAAAGCAGTCCGCCAACAGGCGCAAACTTATGGCGCCGGCTACTAGCTGATGGTGGGATCCGCGATCCGCGTGCTGGAAGCGTGCGGAGAACGGACTCAGTCAACGTTTCACCGACGCCCAGTTATCTACATCGATTCTACCGTGAAACAGCCCTGATTCCCGCATTCCAGGGCCGTGGATGGCGGGCAATGTGCCCGCTGCGAGCCACAGACTGCGCCTTTGGCGCTCCGAAACTCCGGCCTGCGGGTGCCTATACACCCTCCGGCCCTTCCAGGGCGCTACACGCCCATCAGGGGATTTTCAAGAGTCCGGCTCCGGGCTACCCGTAAGTGTCCCGCGGTCCGCGTCCGTTGACTGTCCGGCCGCCCTTGCGCCAGCTCGGTGCGGTGGGGCCGAGGACCTGGATGCTGGTGACCACACCGTCACCCAGCTCCACCCGGAATTTCTCTAGCAGGCTCAGGCTGAGGAGCCGGAGCTGCGTGGCCCAGGCCGTTGAATCACACCTGACGTGCAGCGTGGTGTCCGTGAAGCTTTCGGGTGTGCAGTGTGCTGAAATTTCAGGCCCCACCAGGGTGGCCCATTCTGCCATCACTGAGCCGACGGCAACCGGGGAGGTCCAGCCGCGTTCGGCCACCAGGCGGCCCACTACCTTGCCCAGTCCGAGGGGATCCCGGCCGGTGGAGTGGAACTGGCTGAAACCGCGGGTGTCCCGGATACTGCGTTTGGCTTTTTGGGACCCGGGCCGAATTGCGGCCCTGCGGATTTCGCCACGGGCGGCGGCGGCCTCGCGCATTCTGTTCAGGGCTGCCTGCGGCGCATCGATGTTGTCGGGCTCGCGGCCGGGCTGCCGTCCGGCGTCTTTTTCGTCCCTACTCATCGATTCCTCCCGCGATGACCTTCACCCGCCGTCCGGACAGCTCTTCCGGGATATCGGCGTCGACGGCGGCGGTCACCAGGACCTGTTCCGCACCCGAGACTATTGCGGCCAGTTTACGCCTGCGCTGCACGTCCAGCTCGGCAAAAACGTCATCAAGGATCAGGATGGGTGCGGAGCCGCCGGTCCGGGCATCGTCCAGCATGACGTAATACGAAGCGAGCCGCAGTGCCAGGCACATGGACCACGTTTCACCGTGGGATGCATACCCCTTGGCGGGTGCCTGGCCGAGGATCAGTTCCAGTTCGTCGCGGTGGGGACCCACCAGCGAGATGCCGCGTTCCCGTTCCTTCCGCCGGGCGTCGGCGAAGGCGCGAACATACCGCCCAGTGAGCTCCTCCACAGTGAGCCGGCGCAGGTCCTCGGCTTCGGCGGAAGTACCTCCGTCTCCGTTGCCGGCAGCACGCAACTCCGGGGCGCCGTCGTCGTCCATCTGGTTCTGGAGGGTGGAACGGTAGACCGCGTCGGCGGGCTTGGAGGTATCTGTCAGCCCGGCGTATGCAGTTGCCAGGTGCGGCCGGAGGCGTTCCACGAGCTCAAGCCGGGCGTGCAGCAGTTCCGCACCGGCCCTGGCCATATGCTGGTCCCACACATCGAGCGTCGCTTCATGCGCTGACGTGAATTTGCCCGAGCGGGCAGACTTCAGCAACGCATTGCGCTGTTTCAACACCCGGTCGTAATCGCTGCGGGTGGCGGCGTGGTGCGGGATCAGGCTGGCGAGGAGCTCATCCAGGAACCGGCGGCGGTTGGACGGATCGCCTTTAACCAGGGCCAGGTCCTCCGGTGCGAAGAGCACCGTCTGGCAGATGCCCAGAAGATCGCGTGCGCGGACGGGATTGCTGCGGTTGATCCTGCCGCGGTTAGCCCGGCCCGCGTTGATTTCCAGTTCGAGGACCGTGACCTGCCCGCCCCGGACCAGCCGGGCCCGGACCAGGGCGCGGTCGGTGCCGAACCGCAGCAGCGGCCCGTCGGAGCTGACGCGGTGCGAGCTGAGGGTGGCGAGGTACCCGATGGCTTCCATCAGGTTGGTCTTGCCAATGCCGTTGTACCCCACCAGGACGGTGACGCCCGGGCCCAGGGCAAGGTCAACCTGGGCATAGCTGCGGAAATCAGTCAGCGAGAGGTGTTCTATGTACACGCGGTTTTAGGCAATTCTGGGAACCGGGCAGGTCCCCGCTGGCTGCTACTTGGCGGGACGGGTTGCGTGCCCGCCGAACTGGTGGCGCAGGGCAGACACCATCTTCATGGCCGGCGAGCTGTCCTCGCGGGACTCGAAGCGGGCAAACAGGGCGGCCGTGATGGCCGGTGCGGGAATGGCGTTGGCGATGGCTTCTTCCACAGTCCACCTGCCCTCGCCCGAGTCCTCGACGTAGTCGTCAATGTTCTGCAGTCCCGGATCCTCGTCCAGCGCTTTGACGAGGAGGTCCAGCAGCCAGGACCGGACCACGGTGCCCTTTTGCCAGGCCCGGAAGGTTCCGGGCAGATCGTTGATGATGTCCTTGGACGCGAGTAGCTGGTAGCCCTCGGCGTACGCCTGCATCAGGCCGTACTCGATGCCGTTGTGGACCATCTTGGCGTAGTGGCCTGCGCCGATCCCGCCCACGTGCACAAAGCTGTCAGCCCGTTCGCCTTCAGGGCGAAGGGCGTCAAAGACGGGAAGCGCACGTTCAATGTCCGCGGCATCTCCGCCGGCCATCAGGCCGTAACCGTTCTGCAGCCCCCACACACCGCCGGACACACCGCAGTCCGCGAAGTGGATGCCCTTGGCGGCGAGGAGTTCGCCGTGTTTCTGGTCCTCGGTGAAGCGGGAGTTGCCGCCGTCGATCACCAGGTCACCCTCGTCCAGCTTTTCGCTGAGTTCCTTGACGACGGCGTCCGTGATGTCGCCAGCCGGCACCATCACCCAAAGGAGCCGTGGCGTGGGGAGGGCTGCGATGAGCTCATCAATGGAGCCGGTGTCCGTGACCTCCGGGTTCCGGTCATAACCGGTGACCTCAATGCCGCCCTTGCGCAGGCGTTCGCGCATGTTGAATCCCATTTTGCCAAGGCCGATCAGTCCAATATGCATGATGCGGTTTCTCTTTCTGCATTGGGTGTCGGTTGTCGTTTTGGGGCCCGGAACGACAACAACTGTCTGGGCCCACGCCGCCAGGGTTCCCTGGCCGGGCTTGCAAGGCGAGGGGGGCGCTGGGGACTAGTTGGGGAGGCGGACCGGCATGACGAGGTAACGGTAGTCATCCTGGTCTTCGCCGTCCGCGTCTGCCTGCGCCGTGATCATGGCCGGCTTCGGTGCCGTGGTGAACGAGAACCGGACAAACTTGGTTTCGATGACGCTCAGTCCTTCCACCAGGTAGTGCGGGTTGAAGGCCACCGTGATGTCGTCACCCGAAAGCTGGGCTTCGAGTTCCTCGGAGGCCTGGGCGTCCTCGCCGGTGCCTGCGTCCAGGTTGAGCAGGCCCTGGGTGAATGCCAGGCGGACCGGGGTGTTGCGCTCTGCCACCAGCGAGACGCGGCGGACGGCCTCCACGAGTTCCTGGGTCTGGACCGTTGCGTGGATGGGCGTGGAGTCAGGGAAAAGCGACCGGATCTTCGGGTAGTCGCCGTCCACCAGCAGGGATGTGGTGGTGCGGCCGCCGCTTTCGAAACCGATAAGCCGGCTGTCATCGTCCGAGAGGGCCAACTGGATGTCTCCGCTGTTGCCCAGGGTCTTGGCCACTTCGTTCAGGGTTTTTGCCTTGACGAGCGCGCTGGTGGAGATGCCCGGAGTGACGGGCTTCCACGGCACCTCGCGCATGGCCAGGCGGTAACGGTCAGTGGCCAGCAGCGTGATCAGGTCGTCCTCAATCTCCATCCGCACGCCGGTGAGGATGGGCAGGGTGTCGTCCTTGCTCGCGGCAATGATTACCTGGGAGACGGCCTGGGCAAAAGAGTCACCCGGGACTGTTCCGCTGACGGTGGGCAGGGCCGGAAGCGGCGGGTATTCCGCCTCGGGCATCGTAGCCAGGTGGAAGCTGCTTCGGCGGCAGGTGAGCGTGACTTTGTTGCCGTCCGTTTCGACGTCGACCGGTGCCGAAGGCAGGCTGCGGCAGATATCCGCGAGAAGGCGGCCGGAGACCAGGATGGTCCCCTCGTCCCGGATGTCCGCGGCGATCTCCAGGCGTGCGGAGGTTTCGTAGTCGAAGCTCGAGAGGCTGACTGTGCCTGCTTCAGCCTTCAAAAGGAGGCCGGAAAGGACGGGAACGGGCGGCCGCGGAGACAACGAGCGGGCTGTCCAGGTAACGGCTTCTGCCAGGACGTCCCGATCGACTCTGAACTTCACGGAAGGGTGCCGCCTTTCATTGCTGCTGCATTGGTTTCTTCGAAACTTCCCGCAGGAAGCCCCGTAAAGGGATGCCCCGCGTCCTGAACCTGCATGGTCCGTGCTGCCTGAACCACGCAGAAACCCAAGGATGGGACCGCTGCTGACAGCTTAGCCGGAAGATCCGCGATTAACCCATCCCCACTTTGCGGCGCTGGCCCCTTGGGGCCGGTGGCCCCTCGGTGCGGAACGGGCGAATCGATCTTGTTGTTTGAGGGACTTCAATTTTTTGGGATTAGTAGTGTTAATAACTGCTGTGGAAACTGTGGATAACTGCCTCCGGCCGCGGGATCCGGCGGTTAAGCCCTGTTCATGGACTGTGGGCGGAGCAGGTTTTAAACAGGGTGTGGATGGGGATAAAAATTTTGGCGCTTTTCCCGATCCACAGGCGGCTTAAGGGTTTTAAGCCCATTAACCGCGGTTGTCCCCTTAAGTATCCACAGCCTTATCCACATGCACCTGTTAATAAGGTATAGATGCTTCGTCAGGAATCGCGCTGCTGTTGCTTGATCCGGTTGGTCAGCTCGGTCACCTGGTTGTAGATCACACGCCGCTCTGCCATCAGTTCACGGATTTTGCGGTCAGCGTGGATCACCGTGGTGTGGTCGCGGCCGCCGAGTTCCTGGCCAATCTTGGGAAGCGACATGTCCGTGAGTTCGCGGCACAGGTACATGGCGATCTGGCGCGCGGTAACCAGGGTCCTGGTGCGGGACTTGCTGCAGAGCTCTTCCATGCTGAGCTTGAAGTACTCGGCCGTCTGCTGCAGGATCTGGCTGGACGTGATCTCCTGGGCACCGTCGTCGGTGATGAGATCCTTCAGCACCATCTCCGCCAGGGCCACATCCACGGGCTGGCGGTTGAGGCTGGCAAACGCTGTGACCCTGATGAGGGCGCCTTCAAGTTCACGGATGTTGCTGGAAATCTTGGACGCGATGTACTCGAGGGCGTCATCCGGAGCGGAAAGACCTTCGCTCAGGGCCTTCTTGCGGAGAATGGCGATACGGGTTTCCAGTTCCGGAGGCTGGATGTCCGTCAGGAGGCCCCATTCGAAGCGGGACTTCATGCGGTCCTCAAACCCGGCGAGCAGCTTGGGCGGCTGGTCCGAGGTGATGACCACCTGCTTGTTGTTGTTGTGCAGCGAATTGAACGTGTGGAAGAACTCTTCCAGCGTCCGGTCCTTGCCGGCCAGGAACTGGATGTCATCGATCAGCAGGACGTCCACGTTGCGGTAGGTGGTCTTGAAGCTGGCGCCTTCATCGTCACGGATGGAGTTGATGAAGTCGTTGGTGAATTCTTCCGAATTGACGTACCGGACCCGGATGCCGCTGTAGAGCCGCCGGGCATAGTGCCCGATCGCATGCAGGAGGTGGGTCTTTCCCAAGCCCGAGTCGCCATAGATGAACAGCGGGTTGTAGGCCTTGGCCGGCGCTTCCGCCACGGCGACGGCCGCAGCGTGGGCAAAGCGGTTGGACGAACCAATCACGAAGGTATCGAAGACGTATTTAGGGTTGAGCCGGCCGAACTCGTGGGAGGTGCTGGGCAGCATGGGCTGCGGCTTCTGCTCGATCAGCTGGTCCGGCGAGAAGGAAGGCTCGACGACGGGCTCGGGCTCTTCGTGGATGGGCACCAGGTCCGTGTCCACGTCAATGGCACAGCGGATGTCTTCGGAGAAGACGCTGTGCAGTGCATCATCCAGTGCGTCCTTGACCTGGGTCTGCAGCACTTCGCGGGTGAGTTCGTTGGGTACTGCCACCAGCAGGGTGGAACCGATCAGGCCCTGGGCCTGGGCGAGGATGACAAAGCCACGCTGCCGCGGTGAAACGCGGTGGTCCTGCTCGAGCAGGCTGACAACGCGCCGCCAGGAACTTCCGACAGTATTGGCGTGGTTGGCTTCGTCTACTGTCATCAATGGGTTCCCTCAAAACTTGCTTTGCCTGCATTGCCTGCAGCCGCAAGCGCGGAACCAGGATCAGGTTCAGCTTCATCCACAGGGTTATACACAGCAGGTGGATAATCGGCTACTGGGCAACTCTAGGGGATGAAAAGCCTAGAAGATAGCTGGCCAGTAGCTTGTGGATAATTACACTGTTGTGGTTCTAAAAAGCAGCCTGTGAGGCACTTCATCCACAGGCTCGAAGGGCAGGTTTGCCACAGCTGGGGATAGTGCCGGTGGCCTGCTCCGGTTTGACTAGGGGCCCTGAATTGCCCTAACGTTGTGAAGTCCTTTGTGTCCGCTTTTTGGCCCCATCTGAATCTCTCAGACGCAGTGCGTGTGAGCAGCCGGGGGAAGCGTGCATATACAAAACTTAGCGTCGGCCAGTTCTTCCCCATATTGATCGGGTGGGCGCACCTTTGATCCACTGGAGTAACTAACGTGAGCAAGCGGACTTTTCAGCCGAATAACCGCCGTCGAGCCAAGAAGCACGGCTTCCGCCTTCGTATGCGTACCCGTGCCGGCCGCGCCATCCTGGCAGCCCGTCGTGGCAAGGGCCGTACCGAGCTGTCGGCGTAAATAACTGACTTGTCGGTAGACGTTTCTTTGCGAGTTTAAGGTGCTGGCCACCCGCAACCGTTTGAGGACTGCAACCGATTTTTCAACAACTGTACGTTCCGGTGTCCGCAATGGACGCCGGAACGTAGTGTTATATGCGGCAGCTATTGCTGCCGACGAACCCAGCCGGATCGGGTTCATTGTTTCCAAGGGTGTCGGGAACGCTGTGGTCAGGAACCTCGTTAAGAGGAGACTGAGGGAAGCCGGTGCTGCCTCGCTGCGCGAGTACGGTACCGGGTTCGCCATAGTGGTCAGGGCGCTGCCTGCGTCCGCGTCCGCGAGCTGGGACCAGCTGCTGGCGGATTACAACGCTGCACTGGAGTCGACAATGACCCGGCTGGCCGGCCGCCCCCGCGCAGCCGCCAACGGTTCGGCCGGTACAACACAGAAGGGGACACCGCGTGCGTAACACCACCGCCGTCGTCGCCCATCTTCATCCTGTTGTGGCCGCAGTGGCGCTGTTCCTCTGGAACCTGCCGCGAAACATCCTCATTCTTCTGCTTAAGGCCTACCGCAAGGTGGTTTCTCCCTTGTACGGCCAGGTCTGCAGATTCTTTCCTTCATGCTCGGCCTATGCCCTTGAAGCGATTACCGTCCATGGCGCCGTCAAGGGAAGCTGGCTCGCGGTGCGCCGCCTTGGCCGCTGCCACCCATGGAATGCCGGCGGTGTGGACCACGTCCCCGCCGGGCACCGGGAATGGCCTGCCAGCCATACCCCCACAATTGTTGTGCTGAACAACCCGGACAAATACCTGGCTGCTCGGACTGATGGAGAAGGCCGCACGGCGGCCTGACGAATAGGGATAAGTATGGACTTCTTTGAAACAATCATGTTTCCGTTCAAGTGGCTTGTGTCCGTCATTATGGTGGGCTTCCATGAGGGCCTGAGCGCTATCGGCCTGCCGGAGGCATCGGGCTGGACGTGGACGTTGTCCATCATCGGCCTGGTGCTGGTGATCCGCGCTGCCCTGATTCCCGTATTCGTCAAGCAGATCAAGGCGCAGCGCGGCATGCAGCTGCTCCAGCCCGACCTGAAGAAGCTCCAGGACAAGTACAAGGGCAAAACCGACCAGCTGTCCCGCCAGGCCATGGCCCAGGAGCAGATGGCCATGTACAAGAAGCACGGGACCAACCCGTTCTCGGCCTGCTTGCCCATGCTGATCCAGATGCCCTTCTTCTTCGCCCTGTTCCAGGTGCTGTCCGGCATCAGTTCCGCCAAGACCCAAGGCAAAGGCATCGGTGCCATGAGCCAGGAGCAGGTGGTGCAGTTCGACGAGTCCAGCATTTTCGGGGCTCCGCTGTCTGCCGCACTGCTTCACGGCGGCGCCACCAACGTGGCCGTCGTTGTTCTGAGCATCCTGATGATCCTGGCCATGACGGCGTCGCAGTTCATCACGCAGAAACAGATCATGGCCAAGAACATGTCTGAAGAAGCCATGGCCAGCCCCTTCATGCGCCAGCAGAAGATGATGCTCTACATCCTGCCCCTCGTTTTCGGCGTGGGCGGCATTAACTTCCCCATTGGTGTCCTCATCTACTGGACCACCACCAACCTCTGGACCATGGGCCAGCAGTTCTTTGTCATCCGCCGCATGCCGACGCCGGGATCCCCCGCAGCGAAGGCCCTCGCCGAGCGCCGTGCCGCCAAGGGCCTTCCGACCCTTTCGATCCTGACCGGTAAGAAGGACGAGGCTGCGGACGCCGCCGCCGCTGCTGCCGTGATAGAGGCAAAAGGTCAGCGCATTCAGCCACAACGCAAGAACAGGAAGAAGAAGTAATGTCAGCCGAGAGTACCGAACAGGCCCTTTCTGAAGAGATTATCGACGAGCAGGACGAGTCCGTGGACAACGACGTTTCCTCCCCCAAGGCTTCATCAGCGAGCCGTCTGGAGGAAGAAGGAGACGTCGCAGCCGATTACCTCGAGGAGCTGCTGGACATTGCGGACATCGATGGCGACATCGACATTGAGGTCCGGAACGGGCGCACCTACATCTCCATCGTCACCGAGGAGGAGTCGGACAGCCTGGACAGCCTGGTGGGCGAGGACGGCGAAGTCCTTGAAGCCCTGCAGGAGCTGACCCGCCTCGCGGTGCTGTCCGCTACGGAGAACCGTTCACGCCTGGTACTGGACATCAACGGCTACCGGCAGGAGCGTACCGGCCACCTGCAGAAGATCGCCGAAGATGCTGCAGCCGCTGTGAAGAAGACCGGCGAGGCAGTGGCCTTGGAACCGATGAGCGCCTACGAACGCAAGATCGTCCACGACGCCGTTGCGGACCTCGGCCTGGTGAGCGAGTCCGAGGGCGAAGGCGCCGGACGCCACATTGTTGTTTCCGCGAACTAGAGAATTGCTGATTCGCTGATCATGGTTGACATCACGCCGGCTGAGCTTTTGGCAGCTGAGAAGATTTTCGGTGACCGCCTGGACTTGGCCAAGCGTTACGTAGAGCACCTTGCCACCTCGGGAACTGAACGTGGCCTGATTGGCCCACGTGAGATTCCCCGGCTTTGGAGCCGGCATGTCCTCAACTGTGCCGTCATCGAAAGCGAGATCGCGCAGGGAAGCCATGTTGCCGACGTCGGAAGCGGCGCTGGACTGCCGGGTCTGTGCCTCGCCATCGCCCGCCCAGACCTGGAACTGACCCTGATCGAGCCGCTCGAACGCCGGGTGATCTGGCTGCAGGAGGTGGTGGACGATCTCGGCCTGGACAACGTCACAATCATGCGCACCCGCGCTGAGCTGGCAGTGGGGCACGTTGACGCCGATGTTGTGACCGCACGTGCTGTCTCGGCACTGAGCAACCTTGCTGGCCTCACCATCCCCCTGCTTGCAGGCAAGGGTGAGGTAGTTGCCATCAAGGGGCGCAGCGCGGCCGAGGAAATCGACAAGGCCGCCAAAGTTATCCGGAAGCTGGACGGTGTTGAGACATCCGTCGTAACGGTTGGCGACAACCTGCTCGAAGAGCCCACCACCGTAGTACGCATCGTTGTAAACAAGTCCCAAAAGAAGCCCTAGTGTAGGCCCGGCAGCCGCAGTCTGCCGGGGTAAGCAGTTAGGCTAGTCAACGGCAGCAAAAATAGCTGAACGAGAGTGAGTGTGCCCCAGTGACCAGTAGCGAAGCCTCCACACAACGGATACCCCCGTTTGTGTCTTTGGGGTCAGCACGTTCTTTCGCTGGGACTGTCTCGGGCGCCTCCGGTGTACTTGGAAATCAACCTGGTGCGGTAGCGAGCTCCTCTCCCTTATTCGTTTCACGTGAAACAACCTCGACGGGTAGGGGGAACATCATGGACGCTATTGATGACTCCAGTCCCATTGCACGGGAGCTGGCGCATGAGACCCGTCGGCGCGAACGGTTGGTGGGCCGCCAGCTGCCCCGTCCGGAGAAGACTCGCATCTTCACCGTTTCCAACCAAAAGGGTGGCGTCGGCAAGACCACCACCACCGTTAACATCGCCGCGGCCCTGGCTGCAGCCGGGCTCAATGTCCTGGTTATCGACATTGACCCCCAGGGCAACGCGTCAACAGCTCTGGGAATCGAACACCATGCTGATGTCGACAGCATCTATGACGTCCTGATTAACGATGTCCCCCTGGCTGACGTTGTGGCGCAGTGCCCGGACATCGGAAACCTGATTTGCGCGCCGGCCACCATCCACCTGGCAGGTGCCGAAATTGAATTGGTGTCCCTGGTGGCGCGCGAGCAGCGGCTCCGCCGCGCTATCGATGTTTACGCGAAGGTCCGTCAGAAAAACGGCGAACAGCGCCTGGACTACATCTTCATCGACTGCCCGCCAAGCCTTGGCCTTCTGACGGTCAACGCGTTCTGTGCAGCCAACGAAGTCCTCATCCCCATCCAATGCGAGTACTACGCCCTGGAAGGTTTGAGCCAGCTGCTCAAGAACATCGAGATGATCCAGAAGCACCTCAATGCCGACCTCGTGGTCTCCACCATCCTGCTCACCATGTACGACGGCCGCACCAATCTTGCCGCACAGGTTGCCGCCGAGGTCCGTCAGCATTTCCCGGAACAAGTCCTCTCTGCCGTGGTGCCGCGTTCGGTGCGCATCTCGGAAGCTCCGAGCTACCAGCAGACAGTAATGACTTACGACCCCTCATCCAGCGGCGCCCTGTCCTACCTGGAAGCCGCCGCCGAAATAGCAGAACGCTAAAATCTTCAAGAACTGCAACAACTGGAGCCCGGCTGGTCCTGGCTCTTCCACTGGAGGGATTTACCCATGAGCGAGAAGCGACGGGGCTTAGGCCGCGGTCTTGGCGCACTGATTCCGAGTTCCGCCGGTGCTAATGGGGCGGGCAACGGTACAGCCGTGGCGCGCCCGGTCGATCTCTTCTTCCCCGAGGGACGCAGGAAGGCTGATCCCTCGGACGCTGTTCTTGATTCAGCCGCAACGGAAGAGCCGGCGGCCGGCACAACTGCGAAGTCCTCGACAGCTGAGCGGGCGGACACAGCCACCAGGAAATCAGCTTCCACCACGGCAGGCAACGGCTCCGTCAACCCCTCCGCCACAAGGTCCTCGACGGCAAAGAGCACGTCGGTATCAGCAACGTCCAATTCCAACGGGTCGGCTACAAAGACCAACGCCAGCGCCAATGGTGCCGGCAAGCCGGCGACCTCGGCCAAGAACTCTCCCGAGGCACCTGAGGCACCCAGTACCGAGCCCACTCCGGTTCCGGCAGCCCCTCCCGCTGAACCCAGCGATGCATCGATAACGGACAACGGCGTCGATCTCGTAGAGGTTCCAGGCGTCCGCTTCGCCGAGATCTCCGTGACGGACATCCACCCGAACCGCAAACAGCCCCGTTCTGTCTTCGATGAAGACGACATGGCGGAGCTTGTTCACTCTGTTCGCGAAATAGGTGTCCTGCAGCCAATTGTTGTCCGGAACTCAACCGAAGTCGGTGGGGAACCGTATGAGCTCGTTATGGGCGAACGCCGCTGGCGTGCAGTACAGGCCGCGGGGCTGGAAACTATTCCCGCAATCGTCAGGGACACCACCGATGATGATCTCCTGCGTGACGCACTGCTCGAAAACCTGCACCGAAGCCAGCTGAACCCGCTGGAAGAAGCCGCCGCCTATCAGCAGCTTCTTGAGGATTTCGGTACTACGCACGAGCAACTGGCTGACCGCATCGGCCGGTCGCGTCCGCAGGTGTCGAATACCCTGCGGCTGCTGAAGCTGCCTCCCCTGGTTCAGCGCAGGGTGGCTGCTGGCGTGCTCTCCGCAGGCCACGCCCGTGCCCTCCTGGGCCTGCCGGACGCCGCTGCAATGGAACGTCTTGCCCAGCGCATCGTGGCTGAAGGAATGTCCGTGCGTGCCACTGAAGAAGCAGTCGCGCTGTACCAGGATCCCGCGAAGCCCGCCAAGAACAACATCCCCCGTCCCGGTGCGCGCCACGAGCGTCTCGACTATTTGGCCTCTTCGCTCTCCGACCGCCTGGATACCAACGTCAAGATCTCGCTTGGTGTCCGTAAGGGGCGGGTCAGCATCGAATTTGCCAGCGTCGAGGATCTCAACCGAATCATGGACGTTCTCGCACCGGGCGCAGAGAACTAACCAGCGCGGTTGCCCCACAGTTCGTTGCTACACACTGAGTCTTAGACTTCAGCTGCGCTGCTGTCCCACGGGTCCTCCGTTTTCGTATGCATCGCTAGTTTCTTAGGCATCCGCTGGGCTGTTTCTAGTGGGCCCAGCAACCGTTTTAGCCGCCGCGTTGCGGGGAGATGATCCTGGGAGGTTGCTAATCCTGATGCCTATGTTGCGCCTGTCCTTGCCATACATTCTGGTCTAGGTTGGTGGACTAGCTCACTGCCTGCGCCCGACTGGGTTTCGTCGGTGCTCATTGTGTTTCACGTGGAACATGGACCGCGGGGGTGGCTTGTTGCCGTCGTCCCCCTCATTCTTTTGTCGTCCTTGTTGGTGGACCTCTGGTGCGATTCGTTCGAGACTCACACCCAGCTCCGGTCGGGTACTCCTTTGTGATGAAGTAAACCTCGGAATTGCCTGCCTGAGGGCGAAACTGCTGCTGGGCGAACCCGAATTCGTCCTCTCCAACGCCTACACCAACCGGGGCCCAGTCGCTCCCCTCGGGGTGAGCAAGGGGCGCTAAGGGGAACCCTCGGTCTTGTGCCTTGAGCATCAGTCGCGGCTTGAGACTGTGTTCCGACGGCGTCGCTATGTTTGCCAAGCGCGCTTCAAGAATTGCCGAATAGGTGATTTTTCGTCAGAAGCCGGGTAGGGTCACGCACCCTAACTCGGGTATGTTCATGTATTCATCCCTTCTGGCCGACTGTGCGCAGCCTTCTGGTGGAGCCCGGACGCCACCGCACGATTCGTTCCGAACGGCCTAGTGGTCCAACATAATATGAGCCACTTCCATTCGCGTTCCGGTTTCACGTGAAACGGTGCGACCCAGGCTGAGACGGGTTGGGACATGGCTTGGACCAGGGTCGTTCACAGGAGCCTTGGCGGTGGGGATGAGCGCGGCACCACATGGCGTTAGGGGTTGTTCCCTGCCAGGTAGACAGTGCGACCCGGCAAAGGCCAGATGCTGTCGCGTCCTTTTCAATAAGGGGCCTGTTCACATCGGCGTCCTAGCCTTGTTGTCGTGCGTGCTGAGACACCTTGGCTATTGTGACATGGGAGTAGGCGTAGGCGCTATGACATGGCCCCGCTGCCAGTGATTCCGACCGACTGGATAGAATCTGGGGTCCTGTGGCCGAATGGCTCTGCCCTTCCCGGCTATTCGTAGTACCTGAAGCCCGAAAGTGTCGATGTCCCGATGCTCGAAGAAGTCTGGCTTAGCAAACGCGTCCTCCGGTATTCGTGTTCCTTGGGTTTGTTTGTGTTTGCAACTGGCCGACCTCGATTGATCGGCCAGGCCCAAATCTTCTCTTCCCTTTGTGGATTGGCCATACCCTGCCTACGGCAGGGCGCCCCTGAAGTCGCGGCGTCCAGCTAACAGCGGGCCGATGTCGCGTTGAGATGGGAAGAAGCGCACCTGCAATGGGGAAACGCAGCGCAGCAGCTGATGCCGACTGAATCCCTCGAGCCCTTCTACTGGAGGCCCACGTTCGTGAACGCGGAGCGGCGCAGGAGCAGCTCAATGCTGCCAGCTGTTTCACGTGAAACGTGCTGGCTTGGCGCCAGTTCGCCTTCGGGTGGATTTGGAGCTCGGTCACCCCCCCTCTTAGGCTGAATGAGTGATAGGCGGGTTCCAGTGAGGCAATGAGTTACCAAGCCCCTGAAAGCATCAGATGTGGCTCGAACTGATGGGCCTCTAGGAACTAGCGAATGCTGGTCGAACTACTGGATATTTGCACGCCCCGCGCGTTGCCTTTTGCCCGGTGACAATTCAACATGCCGTCCGCCGGCCATCAGATCCTGACAGGACCTCGACAGCCGTACGTTCGTCGCTGCTTGCGGGCGAGCGAAGGAATCGCACTGCGTTGTCTAACCTTTGAGACGGTGCGGGCAGGAGAGCCAGGGAGGAAGGAATTGCAATTCATACTGTGATCGCGCCAAAAAGTCAGACACTCCTCACGCGGCTCGCCTCAGCGTCGCATCGGTTGAGTGTCCGGGATCAGGAGATGCACATTGCTGCGTCCAACGCCAGCCTCGCGCCGAGGGGATGACGCTGCTTGGACTGATCAGCGGGCAGCTCAAAAGTGGTGTGATTAATAGGTAAGTCGACGGTGGATAAGGCTGTGGATAACTGTGTGGATAATCGCGGCCTTCCCTGTGGATGTGAGGGCTATCTCAGGTCAGCATCCGGTCGGCAGCTGCAGCGGCTGTCCGGAGTCGGAGGGGCGGTCGTGTCTCCGGTTTCACGTGAAACGGCCCGGCCGTCAGTGACATCGCACCGTGCTGCCTATATTGGCGCTGCTTCCTCGCGTCAGCGGCCGTTTCTGGTTTATTTATGGGCAATACAGGATGCCCGCAGGGTTCGGTTCGGCCTGATACGTGGTCCCCCTTAGGCAACTGCCTGCCTCCTCTGGAGGGCCAGCCCTTATCGTAGTCACCGCAGCTGTTAGAAATGGGCTCGCCCTGGGTGCAGGCGCTGTGGATAACCGTGTGGATAACGGGGACCGAGTGCTGTGGATAAACTGGGGATAACCTGGTTCAACCGACGCGCGCGGGCACTTGAACTGGGACTACTCCCGGCGGCTCCGGCTCGTTCCTGTGCCCGGCTCCTAGGCTTGGCCCTTGGGCCCGTGGTCCGCTGCTCCCCCAGGCACGGGACGTTGCCGTCAGGTGCTCGTGTGCGGGCAAGCCGGGTTACAGGTCACCCGGCTCCACACAAAGGGATCGTCGAATTTATAGCCAGCACCAGTCAACGCCGGTCGGCAGTAACTCAACTGTGGGTTGCACACAGACAACGTGTCATTCAAACAAACACCTTATCCCTGGACGATGCGCCAGCTGGACGCTGCTATTGCGCCGATCGCGTTCCGCTCCCTGTTCCCAGTCTCACTAGCGGGACGGGCACAGCACGCTATGGCCAGACGCGGCTTGCATTCTACTGGCGCTCGACCTTGGAAGGGTGGGCTCTCTGCAGCTCCATGCATCCAGCGCAGACTACAGCGCCAAAACACCCGTTTCATCCCGTCCCATCCATGGCACTGTTCGAAGGTAGCTGGGCGGCCTCGCCAATGACTAGTCTTGGCTGATGCCGTTCACCGTCTGGAGCGCTCTGCACGTGAGGAAGGGATGAATGCCCGTAGCCTGACGATGCTATTGTTTTTTCGTTTGTTTTCCGCCCTTGGGGCTGGGCTCGATGGTAAGGAGGCTTAGCTTCGGCCGGCGCTCGGGCCCGTTGGTTCCCCTGCTGTAGTCTGAGCGACGGATGTGGCGATCCGATGACGCGGGCGTGTGCCTTCGCCAAGTGAATAGTTGCCATAGGCAGCTGACTGACGATAGGAGGGCTGGTCGGTCCTGTTTCACGTGAAACAGGAACCTGATCAGGACGGCACTGCCCGTTAGCCGGCCGGTAGGAGGCCCGGAGTTGGATGACTTTTCCTCCGAATGGTGACCGTCAGCAGTAGCCGACACCCAGGCTCGACCTCCTCTTGACCTCGATGCGTGCTGAGCCCGCTCGTTACTACTCCGACGCCGATGAGCTGCCCGGACGTCTGTCCTGGGCGGCCGCCCGTCCTGTTCGGACCTTCCCTCTTTGTCGGTGAACGCTGACAGTGCCTCCCCCTGGCCCTGATGGCCTCTCCTGGTAAGCAGATCCAGCAGCCAGCGGAACTATCGGCCTGTCCGCTTCTAAACGTCCCATTCTCGGAAAGTCTTACGACGCCTTGGTCGGAAGGAGCCCTGAGACCTGTAGTCCAACATGCGTCGACGACTATGGATGGGGGCCCGTCATATGCCAGCGGCAGTCGCGGTTGGCTCCGTTGTCAGTTGGTGTGGGCTGACTGTAGAAATGATGAGTTCTCGCCGGATTGCCTCCCGGCCAATACTCACCGACCTTCTCAGAGGGGCAGATCTCCGTGCCTGGGATGTGGATACATCCGATATAGCCAGAGAACCCACAAGGCTGTGCCTCGCTAATGGGAAGCAATGGATCTCTTCATCCTCGCGGCCCAACAACTGCATTCGTGCAGGCAGCCGCGCTTCTGTTTCACGTGAAACAAGTCGTAGCTAAGCAGATGTCATCCAGGTAATACGGCCTCCGCCATTTCGTGCTCTACTGCCGATCGAACTTTAGCGATCACTAAACCGGGTTATCCATCCGCTTCAGCCGCGCATGGACGAGTACGGTCCTTTTGGCGAACACCTACGCAATGCGATGCCGACTCCCGCATTGCAGATTGCGGACCTTTCACGCATGATGCTATGGCGGTGCGGGCGGACCCCTGCGAAAGCCGGGTTTGTCCTGCAGACTCTGGCTCCCGGGTATCCGACCCCTGGGGAGGACGAAATGACGTCGGGCGTCGAATTTCGTCGTTTCTGGCGCGACCACTGAGCGAACGTTTGGACCTCGATCTGGCGCATAGTCTTTGTCGAACGCCGCAGGCGGGGCGACCTAGGAGAACTGGAACTAGTCATCCCCGAGACAGAAAGACTTGAGGCTTGAAAGAGCCGCCTTCTGATGTGCAGATGCCCCATTTTGCCGGCGCCGATTGGCCAGGAACGTCGCTAAGCAGCACACAACAATCCTCCTCATCAGGACGATAGAGAGGCCTACGCCGTTTCACGTGAAACGCTACCCTCACCTTCGAGGGCAAACAAAAAAGCGGCCACCGCTCCTAGAGCGATGGCCACCTCTTATGGTTGCTCGACCTCCAACAACATCCGCACGCTAGGACAGGACGTCAGCAAATTCCTTCTCGAAGAACTGCTTCGGCTTCGCGCCAATAACGGTGCTCTTCACTTCGCCACCTTGAAACAGGTAAACGGCGGGAATAGAGGTGATGCCGTACTCAGCTGCAATGCCAGGGTTGTCGTCAACATTCAGTTTTACGACATCAACCTTCTCGCTGTACTCAACTGAGATCTCGTCGAGGATAGGACCGAGCTTGCGGCAGGGACCGCACCATTCTGCCCAGAAATCAACGATAACCGGCTTGTCAGAGGACAGTACGTCCGTGCCGAAACTTGCGTCTGTTACATCTTTTGCGTTGCTCATAACCTTGTCTCTCTCTTCGATGTCGCTAAAGGGGGGCTTATGCGTGCAGGTCTGCGAGGTAGTGCTCCACGTCGATGGCTGCTACACAGCCCGAACCCGACGCAGTGATGGCCTGGCGATAGGTCGGATCCACGACGTCGCCGGCGGCAAAGACACCGGGCAGGCTGGTCCTGGAACTCCTCCCCTGAACGGCGATGGTGCCCTCGGGCGTCAGCTCAAGGACGTCCTTGACAAGGTCGGTCCGCGGATCGTTACCGATGGCCACGAAAACTCCCGTGACCGCGAGATCGGAAACTGAACCGTCAACAAGGTTCTTCAACTTCAAGCCGGTGACTTTGTCTGCACCGACCACATCATCAACCGTGCTGTTCCAGATGAAGCTGATCTTCTCGTGCGCCAGCGCCCGGTCGGCCATGATCTTGGATGCCTTCAGGGAATCACGGCGGTGAACAACCGTTACGGATTTCGCAAACTTGGTCAGGAACAGCGCCTCTTCCATGGCGGAGTCTCCCCCACCAATAACTGCAATGTCCTGGTCCTTGAAAAAGAAACCATCGCAGGTTGCACACCAGCTGACGCCGTGTCCTGAAAGCCGCTTCTCATTGGGTAGGCCAAGCTCGCGGTAGGCAGAACCGGTGGAGAGAATCACGGCCTTCGCCTGGAAAGTCTCACCCGTGGCGATGGTGACCTTCTTGACCGGTCCTTCGAGCTGAAGCGACGTGACGTCTTCGAACTGGATCTCCGTGCCAAAGCGTGCTGCCTGCTTCTCGAAGTTCTCCATGAGGTCCGGTCCCATGATGCCTTCCGGGAATCCCGGGAAGTTCTCCACATCGGTGGTGTTCATCAGTTCACCGCCGGCTGTGACGGAACCTGCCAGCATCAGGGGCTTCAGGTTGGCGCGGGCAGTGTAGACAGCTGCCGTGTAACCAGCCGGGCCTGAGCCGACGATGATGACATCACGTACGTCCGACGCGGTGTTTTCTGCGATGGTCACTGGACGGTGAACCTCTTCCTTATTAGACGCGCCCGCCTTGGAGGCCGGCCACATGGCACAACTGATACTGCTGGCTGAATATTCCGGCGCCCACCAGAGCGGAAAACCGGCAGGCAGCACTAGGCCACCTCCGTTAGGCGCTCTTTCCAGACTACCGTCCCGGGGCAAAGGCAAGTGCCGCCGACCAGTCAGCCTGGTCGGCGGCACTTCACCGGATGGGCCTCAAGACACACCACCGGTGCATCTGAAGCTACTGGACCTTGATTTCTGCCAGCCGGAGTCCGTAACCATAACGGGTCTTGGGAGCGGCCAGCCGCGGAAGCGCGTTGATCGAAACGATCACGTACTGCGCCCGCACGGGCTCTGCCAGCGGGATGTTCAGGTCCGTGGACGTGAAGCTGTTTGTTCCCACTGCCTTGGCCCCGTCCATGGAGGGCCGATCGTTGGTGTAGACCGTGATGTTTCCACCGGAGCCGCCCAGCTGTGACAGCGTGATCGACGAGACGGTGGCGGGAGTCTTCAGCTTCACCACCAGCGGCACACCCTGGGGCGCGAGTCCGCCCCAGTTTTCGCTAGCAAATTCCATGTCCGACCAGTAGCTGGCAGCGTTGCCGTCGTAGGCCTTCACCAGGTCACCGTCGAATGTGGCGGCAAAGTCGAAGTCACCCTGGCGGCTGACCCCCTCAATGGCGGGCGGGACAGCGGGCGGCGCGGAAGGAGTCGCCTGGGTCGCTGCAGGGGACCCTTCGGGGGCGCTGCTGTTCGGGGCGGCAGCAGTCGGGTTGGCCTGCGGCTGGGAAGAGAACAGGCTGCCAAGATTGGTCACAGCGAATACGAGGCCGGCAATCAGGACCACTGCCAGGAGACCGCCCACCAGCCAGCGCATGGAGCGTGGTTCACGTTCCGGGGCATCCTGGTCGTCGTCATCGTAGCCGTCCTGGCCGCCGTAGGAGGCACCCGAAACGCCGCCTGAAGCAGCGCCGGCGGCTGCTGGCCGCGCAAAGACGGAAGATTTTTTCTTGGCAGGGCGTGGTTCTTCTTCCACCGGAACATCTTCATACCGCTCCTGGTCACCGGAATTGGCATAGTCGTCCTCGGACCACAGGGAGACCTTCGGCTTCCCGGACGCAGGCGCCGCCTCCTGGCTCTTCGGGCTGGAGTCGAAACTGGCAGTCGCCGGCTCTTCAGACTGCGGCGACGGGTTACCGGGGCGCTCCGACCCACTCAAAGCGGCGGCACCGGCGGCGCCACCCAGAGCGGAGGCACCAGAGGGCTTGCGTCCGGCCGCGGGCGTCGCCGCGGGGCGTGCCGGCGGCCTGGGCGGCACAACGGGCGCGCTGCGGTAAGGATTAACCTGGCTGGGATGCGTGTCCGAGTAACTGATGTAGCCGGCGTCGACGTTCTCATCTTCGTCGTCGTAAGGTTCGGGTTCATGGGACCGGGCCTGGCCAAAAATTTCGCTGCCCAGGGTGTCCGTGAAGAACGGCTCCACATACGGAGGGTTCGAGGCCACGACGAGATCCAGCAGGTCCGCGGCGGACGTGTGGTTGGTGATGAGATACGTTGCCGCTGCGGTGACGCCAAGGTCCAGTACCTGGACGTTGCCGGGGCGCTCCCCCGTGGCAACCTCGCGGGCGCTCTGGGCAACCTGCTCTGTGTTATTGGGTCCGGCAACAAGGATGCTGACCGGCCGGTTGAGCACCTGGTCCACACCATCCAGCACCAGATCGTGGTCGTGCGAGGCCAATACGGTGGCTGTGACCTTGTAGCGGCCGCCCAGTACTGATCCGACATCGATCGGGTTGGACACGTGTTCCTCCTAGACTGTCCGGTATTGCCGGCTTGGATGACGCAACCACCGTTCAGGGGCCGGCGCGAGGCGACCCTTGAATGCAACTACCCCTGTTCCCTTTCGATCCTAGCCGATTGAGCCCGGCGCACCGTGGACGAAGGCAGCGGCAGAGCGCCGCAGCATCACTTTTTTCGTGGCCGCCGCGGCTTGAAATACGGGTTCTCCCCGGCCTTCCCCTGGAAGGTCCGCCGGCCGGGCAGCGGCACCTGCTCACGCAGTACGCCGCCCCTCGCGGTACTGGGCTGGTCCTCGGCGGGGAGGTACCCGCCGTCGGACTGGCCGGTGCCGCCATCGGAACGCCGCTGCGGGGACTCCTGCGGGGCAGGACCTGCACGGAAGGAGACGGCATCGAACTCCCCGGAAATCCGGGGAATGAGGCCTGTATCCACAGAGGTGGTGGCGCGTTCCGGCGCAGGTGGCCGGTCGTCGCCGGAGGGCCCACCGGGTGAAGAGTCCGACGGCGGCGCCCCACCTTCCGTGGAAGGCGCGGCGGGTCCCCCGCGCCCCAACCGTCCCATCAGGGGCCGGAGGAGGTCCCGCAGTTCAGACACCCGGAACAACTTGAGCAGGAAGAAGTAGACCACCAGCATGACGGGGCCCACCACGACAACCGTGATCAGCGCCGTCAGCCGGTTTTGCCAGGCGAAACCGTCCGGACTGTAGCTGCCCATGAGCCAGAGTGCGCCCGCGCCCGCGATGGCGGAACCGAGCGCTGCGTAGCCCATGCGGATGTAGGAGTTGGCGATCCGCGGCCCGTCCAGGTGGCCCAGGAGCCGGCGCAGGAAGAACGCGCTGATGACCACCGACAGGATGTTGCCCACCATATAGAGGACAGCGATGGCGTAAATGATTTGGTTGACGGGCAGGAACTGGATGGCAAATGCCCCGGCCACGTATACAACGGCCAGCAGCAGTTGGACATGGAACGGGGTGCGCGCATCCTCATTGGCATAGAACACCCGCGACATCATGAAGTTGGCGCTCATGAACGGGGTGCTGAGCGCGAGGATGGTCAAGGTCTGTGCCAGCATCACCCCGTCCTGGCGCAGGCCTCCGGAGAAAAACATACCCAGTGGACCTGCGAGGGCGAACAGTGCCAGGGCTCCGAACACTGTGGCGACGGCCATGGTGCGCAAGCCGTGCGACAGGGCATCGCGCAGTTCGGCCCGGTTGCCGTCCTGGGACGCGCGGGTCATCCGGTTGAACAGGACGGTGGCCAGGGACAGGGCAATGATGGAGTGCGGCAGCAGGTACAGCTGGCTGGCCACCTCCAGCACCGCGTTGCCCGGCAGCATCTCCGCAGCGGGATCGCCCGCCTGCTTCAGGCGGATACGTTCCGCACCGGGGATCGTCGCGATGCGCATGACGTACAGGAAGGCGAGCTGCCCGACGGCGGCCGTCAGCAGGGTCCAGACGCTCAGCTTGGCTGCCTGGCCCAGTCCCACGCCGCGCCAGCCGAACCGCGGCCGGAGCCCCAGCTTCAGCCGGATCACCGGGATCATCAGGATGGCGGTCTGCGACACCACCCCGATGGTGGAGAAGCCGGCCACGAACAGGGTCTGGGTGGCACCCCAGTTGTCCAGGGTATGGGGACTGATCTCGTTGGTGCTGAAAATCCAGATGAACATGCCGAGCCCGGCGATGGCCACCACGTTATTAAGGATGGGCGCCCACATGGCAGGCCCGAACGCGCCATTGGCGTTGAGGACCTGGGTGAGGAGGGCGTAGAGGCCGTAGAAGAAGATCTGGGGCAGGCACCAGAAGGCAAAAGCCACTGCCAGCGCTTTCTGCTGCGGCGAGTACCCCTGGGTGGTGAGTTCGATGACCCACGGCGCTGCCAGGGTCACCAGGGCGGTCAGCCCCAGCAGGAGCAGGACAGCCAGCGTCAGCAGCCGGCTGATGTAATCCGCTCCCCTGTCCGGAGCCTTGCTGGCCTTGATGATCTGCGGCACCAGGACGGCATTGAATACGCCGCCGGCCACCAGCAGGAAGATCAGGTTGGGCAGGTTGTTGGCGTTGATGAATGTGTCGTTGACCGTGGACCCGAGGCCCAGGGCCGTGCCCAGCATCCAGGTCTTGCCGAAGCCCAGGAAGCGCGAAACCAGCGTTCCCGCGGCCATGATGGCGCTGGAGCGGGTTTCACTCGCACCTGCTGGGGTTGGCTGGGCAACGTCCGGGGCGGCCGGTTCCGGTGGGACGCCGTCGGGCGCCGCGTCGTCGGGCCGGCTGGACCTGTCGGAAGGAAAGTTGGAAGCTGACATCGAGTTCATCGTCTCACCCGCAGCAGCCTATTACCGCACGGCAGGGGCCGGCGGTGCGGTACTAAAGGTGTTCGGGCAGGACTTCCCGGGCCAGGTCGGCGATGCGCCGTTCATTGGGGAAGGACAGCTTGCGGGCGAGTTCCTGGATGGGAACCCAGGCAACGTCCACCGCTTCCTGGTCCGGATCGTTCTCGATGGTGAGCTCGCCGCCCGTGGCCCGGAGGAGGTAGTGATGAACCGTTTTGTGGACGCGGTGGCCGCTGACGGTAAACCAGTAGTCGATGCTTCCCAGCGGCGCGAGGATGTCCCCTTCGATGCCGGTTTCCTCGGCAATCTCACGGACCGCGGCCTGCTCGTTGTTTTCCTTGCCCTCCGGATGCCCCTTGGGCAGGCACCATTCCAAACGTCCGCCGCGATTAAGGCGGGCGATGATCGCGACCCTCAGTTCGGCGTCGGACGTGTCCACCACGACGCCGCCGGCGGAGACTTCCTCAACCGTGGGCAGCGAAGCCGGCGCCGAATGCTGGGCAGGCGCAACGTGCGCACCGATTGCCGACGGCAACGGTGCGTTCGTCCTCCTGCCGGGAGCGCTCGGTACTGGATGGGCCATGGAGTCCACTCTAACGACTGTTGCCCGTTCGTGATGACCGGAACATGACACCAACATGGACGGCATATGACGCACTTTGCCGGGAGCGGACCCAATCAGCACGATCTTGACAGTATTTTGGCCTGCGGTGCGGCTGGTTTCTGACAAGCTTAAGTAACTATGGCGCACGCACATCACAAGACTGAATCCCACACCGTCGATTTCCAGGTGGACCCGGTGGTCCTGGAGCTCGGCCAGCGCTTTGTGGACGCCGGCCATGAACTGTCGCTGGTGGGCGGTCCGGTGCGTGACCTTTTCCTGGGCCGGACGTCCCCCGATCTGGACTTCACCACGGACGCCACGCCGGACCAGACGGTGGCCCTTATTAAGAGGTGGGCGGACAACTACTGGGAGATCGGGCGGGCGTTCGGCACCATCGGTATGCGCAAGGCCGGCTTCCAGATCGAGATCACCACTTATCGGGCCGAGGCGTACGATCCTGAATCCCGGAAACCTGTGGTGGCCTTCGGTTCCTCCTTGACTGACGACCTGCTCCGGCGGGACTTCACCATCAACGCTATGGCCCTCAAACTGCCGGCCCTGGAACTGGTGGACCCGTTCGGCGGCGTAAAGCACCTGCACGCCTCCGTCCTGGCCACACCCGGCGCCCCCGAGGCGTCTTTCTCCGACGATCCCCTGCGGATGATGCGGGCGGCCCGGTTCGCGGCGCAGCTGGGCGTCTCCGTCCACGACGACGTGCGGCAGGCCATGACGCAGATGGCCGAGCGGATCACCATCATCTCCGCCGAGCGGGTGCGGGACGAACTGGTCAAGCTCATCTGTGGGGCCCGCCCCCGGGTGGGCATCGACCTGCTGGTGGAAACCGGGCTGGCGGAATTCGTGCTGCCGGAAGTCTCCGCCCTGCGGCTTGAAGCGGATGAACACCACCGCCATAAGGACGTTTACCAGCACTCGCTCCAGGTGCTGGAGCAGGCGGCGGAGCTCGAAACGGACGCCGAGGGGCCTGTGCCGGGGCCGGACTTTGTGCTGCGTTTCGCAGCATTGATGCACGACGTCGGCAAGCCGGCTACGCGGCGCTTCGAACCGGGCGGCGCGGTGAGCTTCCGCCATCACGACATGGTGGGCGCCAAGCTCACCACCAAGAGGATGAAGAAGCTGCGGTTCGACAATGACAGCATCAAGGCGGTGGCCCGCCTGGTGGAACTCCATATGCGCTTCTACGGCTACGGGGAGGCAGGCTGGAGCGATTCGGCGGTCCGCCGCTATGTCACCGACGCCGGGCCGCTGCTGGAACGGCTGCACCGGCTGACCCGCTCCGACGTCACCACGCGCAACCAGCGGAAGGCCGAACGGCTTGCCTTCGCCTACGACGACCTCGAAGACCGGATCGCAGCCCTTCGCGAACAGGAGTCGCTGGATGCAGTCCGCCCCGACCTGGATGGTGCCCGCATCATGGCCCTGCTGGGCCTCAAACCGGGTCCGGTGGTGGGCCGGGCCTACAAGTTCCTGCTCAACGAGCGGATGGAACACGGACCGCTGCCTGTCGAGGAAGCGGAGGCCAGGCTCCTTCGCTGGTGGGCCGAACAGCCTGAATCAGCACCTGCCGGAGCCCGGGCTGGAACCTCTCCTGACGCCGTCGACCCTTCCTTTAAGGAGTCCAAGTGACCAATCCCGCCCTTGCCCCCCGCCCCCAGCTCTGGATCCTGCGCCACGGCGAGACCGAGTGGTCCAAGAGCGGGCAGTACACCGGGCTCACCGACCTGCCCCTCACGGTGGAAGGTGAACAGCAGGCGGTGGAGGCCCGGAAGGTGCTGGATCCTGTCGACTTCGATCTGGTGCTGACATCGCCTTTGCGGCGGGCCCGGCGTACTGCCGAACTCGCAGGCTTCCCCGACGCCCAGCACGAGCCGCTTGCTGTCGAATGGAATTACGGTGACTACGAAGGGATCAGCTCGGACCTGATCCGCAAGGACAACCCGGATTACCTGATCTGGACGCATGGCGTGCCGAACGGTGAGACGCTCGATGAGGTGGCGGCGAGGGCGGACAAAATCATCGGCCGCGTGCTCGAATCGGGAATGGATAACGTGCTTGTTGTGGCCCACGGGCACTTCTCCCGGATCCTCACGGCGCGCTGGCTTGAACTTCCGCCCGCCGAAGGCAGGCACTTTATTCTCGGCACCGCGAAAGTGTGCACCCTGGGCTGGGACAAGAGGACTCCGGCAATTGTCCGTTGGGGCCTTTAAGCAGCATTTCCAAATCTTTTGGAAAGTACCGCGGATTAGGTAGCCAGCCGGCATATTCGTGGTGTAGCTTTATTCCTGACCCCAGAGCCTTTTGCCGGGGTCACGGCGCACGTTGCCTCAGCATTGAGCAACGGCAGAGCAGAAAAGGAGGTTGGGAAAATGATTACTTTGACTAGCGGATGGAAGATGACCATCACCGCAGCCCAGGCCTCTGATGCTTTCGCGCGCCCGTTTAGGGGTAATTCCGGCTCCTAGCCTTCGCCTTTCCTGCCGGCACTGAAACCGGCGGCGCGGCGGCAGTTGTGTGCACAGGTGTCAGTACCCTTGCGTCCACTGCGTTCAACGCGGGATAAGTCTCTTTAGCCCTGGCTAATTACTTTCGCGGCTTTCGGCCTTGGGCTTTTAGTGATAATTCCCTGCGCATAAACCATTCTGCCTATTACCGTGCATTCCTATGCCCAAATCCGCATCCAAGTGCGGTGCGAAGCGGGCTCAATTGTCGCGCCCATTCTGCGGGCCAAGCAATTCGAAAGGAGGTGACCGCATGATAAAGAAACTTCAACAGCTCCTGCTTCCGAAACGGGGAAGGCGCAGGAGCCGAGCCCAATTCAACCGCCCATTGCTGGACAAGCAGCGGGAAGACGTTTTCGTCCTGATGCACCAGCAAATGGGCGGCCTGCGCTGACCCACATGCCGGAGTCCGGGAGAAAACAATGAAAAATTTCGATGCGGTACAGGAGCCCACGCGGCGGCGCGTGGGCTCCTTGTCCCGTCCTTTCCAGCACCTGGGCGGGGCGACGGTAAGCTCGATGGCATGCAGGAGAACCAGCCGCCGGAGCATCGAGGGCGGTCCCGCCTCGTAGTCCCCAGCCGCAGCGATGTCCTCCTGCGCAACTTCACCGAAGTCATCGGCGGGCCCCTTGGATCACGTTCCGCGCCGGGGATAGTCTCGCCCGGGATCTTCACCGTTGAACGTGTCCTGATCCTTCTGACGGTTCTGTCTGCCCTGGCAGGGATCCTGGTGAAGGGTTATTGCCGGGTCAATGGCTGGGAATCCCCCACACAGTTCTATGCCACCTGTTATTCGGACTTTCCCGATCTGTTCCGGAACCGGGGACTGGCAGAGGGGACGTTTCCCGTCCTCGGTTCCGGAAGCCAGTTCGAGTACCCCGTCCTGACCGCCCTGATTGCCGGGGTGACGGCCTGGCTGGTCCCCGGGAGCGGCATATCGGATGCGAGGGTGCTCGCCTACTTCGACATCAACCTCACGCTGCTGGCGGCGGTCACCGTCGTGACGGTCCTTGCTACAGCCCGGATGACAGGCCGTCGGCCATGGGACGCTGCCATGGTGGCCCTGGCCCCGGGCATCGTGCTGGCCGGGACCATTAACTGGGACATGTGGGCCGTAGCCATGCTCGCCCTGGGCATGTATTTCTTCTCGCGGCAACGGCTGGTCCTTGCTGGTGTCCTGATTGGACTGGGCGCGGCCATGAACTTCTATCCGCTGCTGGTGCTGGGCGCCGTCCTGCTCCTTGCCCTCCGCACCGGACGGTTCCGTCCCCTGCTGGTCACGGCGGGGGCAGCCGCTGCATCCTGGCTGGCCGCCAATCTCCCCTTCGCCGCGGCCAACCCCGCCGGCTGGGTCTACTTTTTCCAGTTCAGCGCCGACCGCGATGCCGGGTACGGCTCGCCCTGGTTCGCCTACAACCTCGTTGCAGAGCGGGTGCGGTGGACGGAACTCAGCCCGGCCGCCGTCGACCTCTTGTCCCCTGGCCTCTTTGTGTTGTCCTGCGCCGCGATTGCGGCTGTTGCCTTGACGGCCCCGCGCCGGCCCCGCCTGGCCCAGCTTGCCTTCCTCATCGTGGCGGCGTTCATCCTCACCGGCAAGGTCTACTCACCGCAGTTTGTGGTGTGGCTGATCCCCCTGCTTGCACTGGCACGGCCGCGATGGCGGGACTTCCTGATCTGGCAGGGCATCGAAGGCCTGCATTGGGCAGCGGTGTGGATGTACCTTGGACAGGTGACCAGCGCAGGCTCTTCCCAGCACAACCTGGATATGCCGTACTACGTCCTGGCCGTGGCTGCGCACATGGCCGCGGTGGGCTACCTTATGCTGCGCGTGACGCGGGACATCTACAACCCCCGCTACGATCCCATCCGGCGGCACCACCTGGACGACCCCCATGGCGGTCCTTTCGCCGGCGCACCGGACGGGTTCCGGTTGGGCCCCGGGGGTTCCTCTGTCCTCCCGTGCAAAGCAGGGGCCAATGCCTGACGTTGTGGTGGTGGGTGCGGGACCCAACGGACTGGCAGCCGCAGTGGTAATGGCACGGGCGGGCCTGTCGGTGGAACTCTTCGAGGCAGGCTCCACGATCGGCGGGGGCACCCGCACCAGTGAACTGATACAGCCCGGGCACTTCCACGACGTCTGCTCGGCCGTGCATCCCATGGCAGTAGCGTCCCCCTTCTTCAAGGCCTTCGAACTTTTTCGGCGGGTCAACCTCATCACGCCCGACCTGTCCTACGCCTCGCCCCTGGACGGTGGAAGGGCCGCCCTGGCCTACCGGTCTCTGGACCGGACAGTTGAGGCGCTGGGCCGCGACGGCGACGCCTACCGGCGGCTCATGGCACCGCTTGTCCGGCGCATCGACCACGTCATGGACTTCACCCAGAACCAACTCCTCCGCCTCCCGCGCAACCCCGTGGCGGCGGGGATCTTCGGGCTCAGGACCCTGGAACAGGGATCGGGCCTGTGGAACGCCCGGTTCAAGGAAGAGCTGGCGCCTGCCTTGCTCTCCGGCGTTGCTGCCCATGCCATCTCCCACCAGCCGTCCCTCGCCGCTTCCGGCGCCGGGTTGATGCTGGGGGCACTGGGACATGCCGGAGGGTGGCCCATTCCTGAGGGCGGATCAGCTTCCATAGCTGCGGCCATGGCCCAGGACCTTACTGCCCACGGCGGGGTGATCCACACCAATGCGCCGATCGACCGGCTCAAGGACCTTCCCGCTGCACGTGCCACCTTGTTGAACGTGGCCCCGCAGGGGCTGCTGAACATGGCGGGCCACGCCCTTCCCGCGCGCTACCGGGGAGCGCTGGAGTCCTTCAGGTACGGGAACGGCTCATGCAAAGTGGACTTCATTCTGTCCGGGCCGGTGCCGTGGACTGCGCAGGAACTGGCCAACGCCGGAACCGTCCATCTGGGCGGCACCCGGGCAGAGGTTGCCCGCGCTGAGAACGAAGTCAGTGCCGGCAGGCACCCGGAACGGCCCTACGTGCTGGTGGCCCAGCAGTCCCGCTTCGACTCCAGCCGCGCCCCTGCGGGACACCACACCCTCTGGGCCTACTGCCACGTACCGGCCGGATCAACGAGGGACATGACGGAAGCGGTAACCGCCCAGGTGGAGCGGTTTGCGCCGGGCTTCCGGGACCTGGTGGTGGAGTCCAGGGCCATCACGGCCGCAGGGCTGGCCGAGTACAACCGGAACTACGTGGGCGGGGACTTCAGCGCCGGAACCATGGACATGCTGAACCTTGTCCAGCGGCCCGTGGTGTCTCCGGTGCCATGGCGGACGCCCTTGCGCGGGGTCTACCTTTGCTCCTCCTCCACACCTCCCGGTCCGGGCGTCACCGGCATGCCGGGCTACCATGCCGCCAGATATGCCCTTCAGGACATATTTGGCCTCGGAGTCCCGTCACTGGCCCGTGACGCGGCCTAATCCCTGCCCGGCCCGCTCACTCCGCAATGGCAAGCCGCAGTCAAAAACCGGGGGATAATGGCGCGATGGGGATATCTACAAAACTGTCTTTGGGCATCGCTGCCGTCATTCTTGGAACATCGCTGGTGGCCTGCGATGACGGCAGGAGCGGCGCCGAAGCCGCCGTTAAACAGTTCGCCACTGCGGTTTCCGAACTGGATGTGGGCTCGGTGCCCTTCGATGGCAAAGATCCGGCAGCCGCGAATGATCAGCTGAAGAGCGTTTTCGCCGCACTCGACCCCGAGAAGCCGGCCGTTGAAGCCGGAGAGCTGACCCTGGACGGCGACAACGCCGCAGCACCGCTGAACTACACCTGGAACTTCGGGGGTGCCGAATGGAAGTACACCCTGTCCGCGAAGTTCAAGAAGTCCGGGGACAAGTGGCTGACCGTCTGGGACCCTGCCACCTTGGCACCGGGCCTGGCGGACAGCGAGATCCTGACCAAGGGATCACAGTCACCCCAGCGGGCGGACATCCTGGGTGCCGGCGATGTGCCCCTGGTGACATACCGCCCCGTGGTGAATGTCGGCATCGACAAGCCGCAACTGGGGGCCGCGGATCCCGGTGATTCCGCCGGCAAGCTCGCTGCCCTCGTGGGGGTGGATCCCGCAGCTTACAGCCAGCAGGTGCAGGCCGCCGGCGCCGAGGCTTTTGTGTCTGCCATAACGCTGCGCGATGAAGGCCGCACCATCACGAACGAGCAGATTGCAGCCATTCCCGGGGCGCGTGCGATTCCCGCCTCCATGCCGCTGGCTCCCACCCGCACCTTTGCCCGCGCCGTCCTCGGCTCCGTCGGCGAGGCCACGGCCGAGCAGATCGAAGGATCCGCAGGTGAGCTGACGGCGGGAGCTGTCACGGGCATCGGCGGGCTGCAGCAACAGTACGACGAACAGCTCAGGGGGACGGACGCCGTCGTCATCCGTGCCCAGCGCGCTGACCTGACCAGGGAACAGATCCAGTCCGCCGCAACGGATCCGCGCCGGGTCCTCTTCGAAGTGAAGCCCACGCCCGGAACGCCGCTGAAGACCACCCTGGACCCTACGCTGCAATCACTGGCCGAGACCACACTGGAAGGCGTTAAACCGGCCTCCGCGATTGTGGCGCTGCGTCCTTCCACCGGGGCTGTCCTGGCCGCGGCCTCAGGGCCGGGAAGCAACGGTTACAACACAGCAATGCTGGGCCAGTACGCACCGGGTTCCATCTTCAAAATGGTGGACTCGCTGGCGATGTTCCGGAAGGGCCTGACCCCCGATTCGAAGGTTGAGTGCACGCCCACTTTGACTGTGGACGGGCGGACTTTCAAGAACTCTGAGGGGTACCCGGAGAGCTCCCTGGGTTCGGTGGCGCTTCGCGATGCGTTCGCACACTCGTGCAACACGGCCTTTATCGCGGCGCGGGATACCGTCTCCCAGAGCCAGCTCGAGGCAGCAGCCCTGGCGATGGGGATCGCCGTCGAAGCGCCGACCCTCGGCGCGGATGCCTTCCTGGGCTCCGTCCCCGGCGAGGCCGCCGGCACCGAGCACGCCGCCTCCATGATCGGCCAGGGCAAGGTGCTGCTGTCCCCTCTGGCCGCTGCCATGATGGCCGGCTCGGTTGCCAAGGGCGCCCCGGTAGCGCCGCAGCTTGTGCTGAATCCCGACGCCGGCGCTGCCGCCGAAGGAACCACCAGCGGAGCCTCTGTTCCGGCAGCCCAGCCCTCTGCCACGGCCAGTGCTGAGGCACCATCCCAGGCCTCCGGGAATCCCATTACCCCTGAGGAAGCCACGAAGCTGGCGGACATGATGCGTGCCGTCGTGACATCCGGACATGCCGGCTTCCTTGCCAGCGTCCCCGGCGCACCCGTGGGGGCCAAGACCGGCACCGCCGAGTTCGGCAACGAGAACCCGCCCAAGACGCACGCCTGGATCGTGGCCGTACATGGCGACCTTGCCGTGGCTGTGTTTGTGGAGGACGGCGGCCTGGGCGCAACAACCTCCGGCCCGCTGCTGCAGAAGTTCCTCACCGCCGCCGGCTAAAAATCCGGGAGCATGCTCCGTGGGAAGATGGACTGCGTGGCCCATATTGACGTTTCCGGTATCGATTACTTCCTCTCCGACGGCACCCAACTGCTCAACGGAGTGACCTTCAAGGTTCCGGACGGCACCAAGACGGCCCTCATCGGGCCCAACGGTACGGGCAAAACCACGCTGTTCAGGATTATCGCCGGCGACCTGACTGCCGATGAAGGCGTGGTCGGCCGGTCGGGCAACATGGGCATTATGCGGCAGTTCGTGGGCCAGGTCCGCGACGGATCCACCGTCCGTGACCTGCTGGTGTCCGCGGCCCCGCCCGCCCTGGCCGCCGCAGCCCAAGAGGTGGACGACGCCGAGCTGGCCATGGTGGAGCACGACGACGAGCCCAGCCAGATGCGCTATGCCCAGGCCATCGTGGACTGGGGGGACGCCGGGGGTTATGACGTCGAGACCGTCTGGGACGAGGTCTGCATGGCCGCGCTGGGACTCCCCTTTGACCGCGCCCAGCACCGCCCGGCGTCGAGCCTTTCCGGCGGCGAGCAGAAAAGGCTGGTCCTCGAAGCGCTCTTTGCCGGCCCTGACGACCTGCTGCTGCTCGACGAACCGGACAACTACCTGGACGTGCCGGGCAAGCGCTGGCTTGAGGACAAGCTGAATGAATCCAAAAAAACTGTCTTCTTCATCAGCCACGACCGGGAACTGCTGAACAACGCCGCGGGCCGCATCGTGACGCTTGAGCCCGGCATCAACGGGGCGGGAGCCTGGATCCACGGTGGCGGCTTCGGCTCCTACGTGGAGGCGCGGGCGGACCGGAATGCCCGCTTCGAGGAACTTCGCAAGCGCTGGGACGAGGAGCACGTCAAGCTCAAGGAACTCGTCAACATGTACAAAAACAAGGCCGCGTTCCGCTCCGACATGGCCAACCGCTACCACGCGGCCCAGACCCGGCTGGCGAAATTCCTGGAGATCGGGCCGCCCGAAGCGCTGCCCATTGAGCAGAACGTGCAGATGCGGCTCAAGGGCGGCCGGACCGCCAAGCGCGCCATCGTTGCCGAGAAGCTGGAACTGACCGGCCTGATGAAGCCGTTCTCCACGGAAGTATGGTTCGGCGACCGCGTGGGCGTCCTGGGGTCCAACGGCTCGGGCAAATCGCACTTCCTCCGGCTGCTGGCCACAGGAGGGACCGATCCTGAGCGGGAGCACGTGCCCGTGTCCGACGTCGAAATCGCCGAAGTGCCGCATGAGGGCACGGTGAAACTCGGCGCCCGTATCCGGCCGGGCTTCTTCGCCCAGACGCACGTGCGGCCGGACCTGCTGGGCAAGACCCTCCTGGAAATCCTGCACCGCGGCGACGAACACCGGTCCGGGCTGGGCCGTGAGGCAGCAGCGGGCGCGCTGGACGGATACGGGCTGGCCGGGCAATCAGAGCAGAAGTACGAATCCCTGTCCGGCGGGCAGCAGGCACGGTTCCAGATCCTGCTCCTGCAACTGAGCGGCGCCACGCTGCTGCTCCTCGACGAACCAACGGACAACCTTGACCTGCACTCCGCCGAGGCCCTTGAACGGGCCATCGACCACTTCGAGGGCACCGTCCTGGCGGTGACGCACGACCGCTGGTTTGCCCGGACCTTCGACCGCTTCCTGGTGTTCGGATCCGACGGGAAGGTCTACGAATCGGACGAGCCGGTGTGGGATGAGAAGCGGGTGGAGCGCGCCCGCTGACCCCCAACGCTCTCTCAGTTAATGCGCGTTTTTCGCTCACCCTCTCGCACCGGTGCGAGAGGGTCGGTGCTTAAGGTGCGTTAAGTGAGAGAGGGTCTGGGGCCCGGCTGCCGCGGCGAAATGGGAAGCACAGGCCAGGGCCCTTGTGGCCGGCCTGGACCGTGTGGACATTATGGTGGCGGACAAGCAGTTCAGCCCGGACGAACGACGACGACTTGATGACAACTCTGTGGAAGTAGTGAATGTATGAGCATCAACACCGGTACGGCACAACAGGCTGGACTTAAGGCAGCCGCGGCTGCCACTTTTGTTGTCTTTGGCATCAACGGACTGGTTTTCGCCAGCTGGGCGGCGAGGATTCCCGCTGTCACCCAAACACTGCAGATCACCTCCGGACAAATGGGCACCCTGCTGCTGTGCACCGCCGTCGGCTCACTGCTCGCACTGCCCACTGCCGGATGGGTGGTAGGGCGGCTCGGTACGGCCAACACCGTCCGTCTGGGCGGGTTGCTGGCCTCGGCCGCCGGGGTGGGCATTGCGCTCTCGCTGGCCGCCGCATCCATCCCCGGCACAGCCGTTTCCCTGTTCTTCTTCGGAATAGCCATTGGCCTGTGGGACGTGTCCCAGAACATCGAAGGTGCCGACGTGGAACACAAGCTGCGGCGCACCATCATGCCCCAGTTCCACGCTGCGTTCAGCGGTGGCGCCTTTCTTGGTGCGCTCATCGGCGCGGGACTGTCAAACCTCGGTGTTGACCTGCCGCTGCACCTGCTGGTCATTGTGGGCATTGTGCTGGTGGTGACCATGGCCGCGCCCCGTTACTTCCTCCCGCACGTCGCCATCCCGGCTCCCGCGGAGGGCGCGAAGGCTGCCAAAGGCCCCTCTGCCTGGCGGGACAGCAGGACTGTACTGATCGGCGTCGTTGTGCTTGGCGCCACCCTGACGGAAGGTGCAGGCAACGACTGGATCGCCAAGGCATCAGTGGACGGCCTGGGCACCACCGAATCCACCGGCGCCCTGATGTTTGCCCTCTTTGTCCTGGCAATGACGGCGATGCGCTTCCTGGGCGGCCGCGTCATCGACAAGTACGGCCGGGTTGCCGTCCTCCGCGCCAGCATGGCCGCAGCCGCCGCCGGGCTCTGCCTCTTCGTGCTCGCCGGGAATGCCTGGCTGGCCGCAGGCGGAGCCGCACTCTGGGGCGTTGGGGCTGCCCTCGCATTTCCGATGGGCATGTCCGCTGCCGCTGACGACCCCCAGCGCGCCGCAGCACGGGTTTCCGTGGTGTCTACCCTGGGATACATCTCGTTCCTGGCCGGTCCTCCCCTGCTGGGCTACCTGGGTGACCTCACCGGAATCCATCACGCACTGCTGGCCATCCTTGCGCCCATCCTCGTGGCACTCCTGCTGGCAGGCGCGGCCAGGCCGTTGAAGGCCAGCTAGACCGTAACGCCCGACGAAGGGGCGGCTGCGCTGCCGCGTTGCTTCCGGCGGTAGGGTGAGGGCATGCAGAGCAAATGGCGCCAGAGCCATCGATGGATCACCAGCACTGACAGGTACCTGGTCCGGCATGTCTCCCGTTTGCCCGGCGGAAACCATGACGACTTCTTCCGGCGGCTTTCCGCTGCCGCGAACCACGGAAAACTCTGGATGGGTGCGGCAGCCGTCATCGCCACCATTCCGGGCAGGCCCCGCCGCGCCGCCCTTCACGGACTGATCGCGCAGGCAGTGGCTTCCGCTGTGACCAACGGCGTGTTCAAGACGCTGTTGCCCCGCGCCCGCCCGCTGCCGGAACACCTGCCGGTTTTCCGGTTCGTGCATCCGCAACCTAAGAGCTCCTCCATGCCATCGGGGCATTCTGCCTCCGCAATAGCGTTTGCGGTGGGAGTGGGCCTGGTCAAGCCGTCCCTCGGATTTGCGTTGGCCCCGGCGGCACTCGGAGTTGCCTACTCCCGCGTGCACACCGGTGCCCACTGGCCCTCCGATGTGCTTTTCGGTTCGGCCATCGGAGCCGGCGCGGCCCTGGTCACGAGGCGGTGGTGGCCGGTCAGGCCGCCCTTTCCCCCAACAACCCGGAGATGGACGTCAGCACCCGAGTTACCGGAGGGGGACGGACTGAGCATCGTAGTGAACACCCTCGGCGGGTCCTTTAAGGAAGAGACAGCAGACGCCCTCCGGCAAGTATTCCCAAAGGCGTACATAAAGACCGTGGAGCCGGAGGAAGATCTTCTGGCGGCAATCGAGCAGACAGCGCAACAGCCAGGCACCCTCGCCCTCGGGGTGTGGGGCGGCGACGGAACCGTGGGAGCAGCGGCCACGGCCGCCGTCGAGCGTTCCCTCCCCTTGCTGGTGCTGCCCGGCGGAACACTCAACCACTTCGCCCGGGACGCCGGAACCGGCAGCCTGAAGGAGGCACTCGCGGCAGCGTCCAAAGGCGAAGCTGCCCTGGCCGACGTCGGCATTGTCACCGTGGAACGCGGGCTGGCCGGCAAGCCGGAAACTGCGGAAGTGGTTATGCTCAACACCTCGAGCATCGGGCTCTATCCGAACCTCGTGCGGCGCAGGGAACACCTGCAGCCTGCATTGGGGAAACCCCTCGCCGGAGTGGTGGCCATGTTCCGCACCTTCGCGGCCGGCACCCCCACCATCCTGACGGTGGACGGCAGGCGCCACAAGTTGTGGATCGCCTACGTGGGACGCGGCCGCTACTACCCCCGCGACCATGCACCGTTGTTCCGGCCTCTGCTGGACGACGGCATCCTGGATGTCCGCATGATCACGGCAGACGAATCCTTTGCCCGGCTCCGCCTCCTCTGGTCGGTGCTGACCGGCACCGTGGCCACCTCACGCATCACCCATCTGACAGAGGCGACGCGCGTCCGGATCGAAGCAGGCGGGTCACCCATGGCACTGGCCGTGGACGGCGAGGCGGTGGCTGGCGTACGCAGTGTGGAGTACAGCGTACGGCCCCGGGCACTGGCGTATTACTCTCCGCGCCCCTGACCTCGGGCGTTGCAACTGGCGGTCATCCAGGGGGACTACCCCGGTTAACCCCTGAATCATCCCTGAGACCGGCGAATTCGGGCAGGCGGATCGGTAGCGTGGGAAATAGACAACCGTCCGAGCAACATTTCCCGCAGCGCATGCTGCCGTCCGAAGGAAACAATCCATGATTGAGGCAAAAGGCCTGACCAAGGTTTATGGCGGAAAAACCGCTGTGGCCGGGGTCAGCTTTACTGTGCAACCAGGGCTCGTCACAGGCTTCCTGGGGCCGAACGGCGCCGGCAAGTCCACCACCATGCGCATGGTGATGGGACTGGACCGGCCGACGTCGGGCTCCGTCACCGTCAACGGACTGCCTTACGCACACCACAAGGCGCCGCTGCACGAGGTTGGCGCGCTGCTGGATGCCAAAGCCGTCCACACGAGCCGCAGTGCGTACAACCACCTGCTCGCCATGGCCGCCACCCACGGCATTCCAAAAGCCAGGGTCCGGGAAGTTATCGAAATGACCGGGCTTGAGGCTGTGGCCCGCAAGAAGGCCGGCGGGTTCTCCCTGGGCATGGGCCAGCGGCTGGGCATTGCCGCGGCGCTGCTGGGCGACCCCCAGACCCTCATCCTGGACGAACCGGTCAATGGCCTGGACCCGGAAGGTGTGCTGTGGGTCCGGAACCTGGTCCGGCACCTTGCCAACCAGGGCAAAACCATCTTCCTGTCCTCGCACCTGATGAGTGAGATGGCCCAGACGGCGGACCACCTGATCGTTATTGGCCGCGGCCGGATCATCGCCGATGCCCCGGTGAAGGAGATCATCGCCGGAACCCGGCAGGCCAAGACGCTGGTCCGCACGGGCGCCGCACTGCAACTGTCTGCCCTTTTGGCCGGTGACGGGATCAGCGTGCACCAGAGCGAGCCTGAAACCCTGGAAGTGTCAGGGATGGACTCCCGGCAGATCGCGCAGATCGCCCTCGACAACCAGGTGTTGCTCTATGAGCTCACCCCGCAGCTCTCATCACTGGAAGACGCGTACTTCGACCTCACCAAGGACGAAGTGGAATACCACTCACACCTCACCGGCGGGCCTGCCCTGGCCGCCCCGGCAGTGGCAGGAAAGTAAGGACGATGAGCAGCATGACTGAAACCCGTACCGCCCCCACCCGCTCCTCCGCAGGTTCACGCGGCGTGACTTTTGCCGGCGTGCTCCGGTCCGAATGGATCAAGCTGTGGTCCCTGCTGTCCACCCGCATCCTGTTGCTGCTGACGCTGGTTGCCATCATCGGCGTAGGGGCGCTGGCGGTCCTGATCCGCTACACCTACCTGGACGAGATGATCAGCCGGGCCAGGGACCAGGGCCAGACGATGACCCCCGACATGCTGGAAAAGTCCTTTCCCCCGGGCTCCGGTTTCGACCTGTACAACCTGCCGAACGCCGGGCTGCAGATCGGGATCCTGATCCTCGGCTCGCTCGCGGTCCTCTTTATGTCCTCCGAGTACGCCACGGGAATGATCCGTTCCACCATGAACGCCGTCCCGCGGCGCACCCCCGCTTTTGCGGCCAAGGCGATCATCCTCGCGGTCATTTCCTATGTCATCACCACCATTGCCGGTGCGGCCACCTTCCTGATCGCCATGCCGGTGTTCCAGGGCATGGGCTTTGACCTCGACTGGTCCACCGACGGCGTGCTCTACAGCGTCTTCACCGGTGGCCTCTACGTGGCCGGCGTTGCCCTGATCGGCCTGTCCCTGGGAACGCTGCTCCGCAACTCCGCTGGCGGCATCACCCTCCTGGTGGCTATGTTCTTCGTCCTGTCCATCGCCGCGGGCTTTATGAACCTCATCCCCGGCGAGTTCTGGAAGTACGTCCCGCAGTACATTCCCAGCGAAGCCGGCGGACGGTTCCTCTCGATTGGCCACACGGACGGCATCATTGATCCCTGGCACGGCGGCCTGATCTTCCTGGGCTACGTGCTGCTGTTCCTGGTCCCGGCGATGATTGTGCTGAAGAAACGCGACGTATAAAACGAAGCCCTGGGACGGTCGAGGTTTCCGGCACATGACGAATTTGCCTAACAGAAAACTTCTGATGCAGGCAAGGGTAGCTGCCTGGAGCCCCGACCTGTCCCCGATCATCGTTTCTGGTGAAATGCACAAGGCGCCACACCTGGAAGCGGCCTAGGGTAAAACAACGGCGGTGGGATGGATCACATTTCTTCCAGTGGTCACTGCATTCCACATCAAGACCCATGCCCCAGGCGATTTCCCTACAGGACGGCACCTCCATGCATGCTGAGCAGCAACTATCAAAGTCCCTGAAACCCAGGCACCTGTCAATGATCGCCATCGCCGGGGTCATCGGCGCAGGCCTGTTCGTAGGTTCGGGGGCCGCGATCCAGCAGGCCGGCCCGGGCATACTCGTCGCTTACGCAGCAGCCGGGCTGGTGGTCATCCTTGTCATGCGCATGCTGGGAGAGATGGCGGCTGCCAATCCTGAAACCGGCTCTTTCTCGACATATGCGGACAAGGCGCTGGGCCGCTGGGCCGGGTTCAGCATCGGATGGCTCTACGCCTGGTTTTGGATTATTGTCCTCGGCATTGAAGCCACCGCCGGGGCTGCCATTATGCACCGCTGGGTGCCCGGCATCGATCAGTGGGTGTGGGCGCTGCTTCTCATGGTGCTGCTGACGCTGACCAACCTTGGTTCCGTGAAGTCGTACGGTGAGTTCGAATTCTGGTTCGCGTCGATCAAGGTGGCAGCAATTGTCCTCTTCCTGGTGTTCGGTGCCGCCGCAATCCTGGGCCTCGTACCCGGTGTTCCCGCACCTGGCCTGGATAACCTGATCAATAACGGCGGTTTCATGCCCAACGGGCCAGGTGCCGTCCTGGCCGGCATCCTCGTGGTGGTCTTCTCCTTCTTCGGTGCAGAGATAGCCACCATCGCTGCCGGTGAATCCGAAAACCCGGTGGATGCCGTGAAGAAGGCCGTCAAATCCACCGTCTGGCGCATCCTGGTGTTCTACATCGGCTCCATCGCCGTGGTGGTCACCCTGCTGCCCTGGAACTCGGCCTCCGTCGCCAAGAGCCCCTACGTTGCAGTCATCGAACTGTTCGGCATCCCCGGCGCCGGAACCATTATGGACGTCGTCGTCCTGACCTCGGTGCTTTCCTGCCTGAACTCCGGGCTCTACACCGCCAGCCGGATGCTGTTCTCGCTCTCCACCCGAGGGGATGCTCCGCGCTCCTGGACGCGCATCTCGAAGCGGGGGGTCCCTGCGGCAGCCGTGCTTGCCTCCACAGTGGTTGGTTTTGTCACAGTCGGGCTGAACTACGTCGCCCCGGACACGGTTTTCCTGTTCCTGGTCAACACCTCCGGCGCCATCGCACTGTTCGTGTGGCTGGTCATCTCCTCTTCGCAGTTGATCCTGCGCCGCCGGATGGGCGCTGCCGCAAAAGACCTGCAGCTCAAGATGTGGCTTTTCCCGTACCTCACGTGGGCTGCCATCATCAGCATCGTGGCGCTGCTGATCGGCATGGTGATCGTGGAGTCGACCCGCGAATCGCTGTTGCTCTCCCTGGCGCTGGCAGCCGTAGTGGTGGCCGTTGGGGTGCTCCGCTATCGCCGCCAGGGTGCAACGGCCGCCGGCCTGCCGGCCCCGGCACAGCGGACGCCCGTGGAGGAATCCCGGCGCTAGACTCGGGACCATGCCTTCTCTATCCTCCGCCGCAGAGCACATCCAGGACCTTGGCGCCTATGTCAGCGCGTCGCCGTCGAGCTTTCACGCGGTGCATGAAGCGGGGCGGCGGCTGCTGGAGGCCGGCTTTGTCCGGCTTGATGAGCTGGAGCCCTGGGAGGGCGGCGTAGGTTCGTTTTTTGTGATCCGTGATGGCGCGCTGATCGCGTGGGTTGCGCCGGAGGCGGCCGGACCCACTACCGGGTTCAACATCCTGGGGGCGCACACGGATTCGCCCTCTTTTAAACTGAAGCCCAAGCCCACCCTTGGTGCACACGGCTGGCTGCAGGCGGGTGTGGAGGTGTACGGCGGGCCGCTGCTGAATTCGTGGCTGGACCGCGAACTGCAGCTCGCCGGCCGGCTGGTGATGCTGGACGGGACCGAGCACCTGACCGCCACAGGGCCCATGCTGCGCTTCCCGCAACTGGCCATCCACCTGGACCGGGCCGTCAATGACGGCCTGGCCCTGGACAAACAGCGGCACATGAATCCGGTGTGGGGGCTGGGGAATCCCGGCGATTCTGACCTGCTTGCCGTGCTGGCCTCGCATGTGCCGGGCGCCTCCGTGGATCCGTCACTGGTTGGCGGGTACGACGTCGTTATTGCGGACACGCAGGCGCCTGCGGTTTTCGGGGGGAACAGCGAGTTCTTCGCGTCAGGGCGGCTGGACAACCTCTCCGCCACCCATGCGGGGCTGGTGGCACTGATAGCACACGCTTCCCGGGCCGAAGCCGGCGCACCCATCGCCGTGCTGGCTGCTTTTGACCACGAGGAGATTGGCTCCAACTCCCGTTCGGGGGCCTGCGGGCCCATCCTGGAGGATGTGCTGGTGCGCATCTCCGACGGCCTTGGTGCGTCGGCAAGCCAGCGGCGGCAGGCGCTGGCGGCGTCGTTCTGCGTTTCCGCCGACGCCGGGCACGCGGTCCATCCCAACTACGCCGAGCGGCACGACCCCGTCAACCACCCGGTGCTCAACGGCGGCCCGCTGCTCAAAATCAACGCGAACCAGCGCTACGCCACGGACGCGGCCGGCGCGGCTTTGTGGGCGCGCCTGTGTGCGGAGTCGGATGTGCCGTACCAGGAGTTCGTGTCGAACAACGCGATCCCGTGCGGCTCGACGATTGGTCCGCTGACCGCCACGCGCCTGGGGATCCGGACCGTGGACGTCGGGGTTCCGCTGCTTTCGATGCACTCCGCGCGGGAGCTGTGCGGTGTGGAGGATCCGCGGCGGCTGGCTGCCGTCACGGAACTGTTTTACGGGACACCGGTGTAGGGAATCGGCAGTTTCACCTACCGGCGCCGAACGTGAAGGCCGGCCGATCAATTTCCTGGGCCGGAACACCAACCCACGTTTCGCCGTTGGGTACATTACTGAGAACGGCTGCACCCATGCCGACTGTCGTATAGTCGCCCACCAATGTCCTTTCCCGGACGCAGGAGTTCATGCCGAGGGAGGCTGCCCGGCCGATTCGGACTGCGCCGCCAAGCGAGACACCTGCAGCGAATGAAGCAAAATCTGCTACGTCGTCGTCATGGGTGAACGTGACTGACGGCATCGCCACCACGTGCGAACCTAAAGTCACTGAGGCAGTCAACGTCACGTTCCGCAGCAGGATGCTTCCCCGCCCGATCCGGCACCCCTCGGGGTATTGCACGGAGGGATCGACAGCTGTGGCGTAACGCGAGTTCTGAATGCCCATTGCGGTCAGCCTCTCCACAATCGATTCACGTGCCCTGCCGGAAGCAAGGCACACCAGCAGGAGAGCGTGGGTGTAATAAGGGGCGTCGTCGATGCTGCCCAGGACGGGTGCGCCGTCCACGCTGACCCCGTTTATTTCCTCATCGTCGTCCAGCAAACCCGCAACGTCGTACTGTCCGCTGGCGCGGACCATGGCCAGGACCTCGCGTGCGAGGCCGCTGGCGGCGATGAGGATCAAACTCGCTCATCTGCCAGTCCCCCATGCTGCGCCTCGGCCATGGGAAGAGCTGTCCGTCTCGGCCATGCAGTCTCCTTCCCGGCGTGTCCGCCTGTGTGCTCTGACCGTGAAGCAAAACTAGCTTCACAAGAAGCCGTTGTGAGGCGGTGGAGAACGGCTTTGTGGGTCCTTGGAGGGAACTGTGCGGATACTGCGGGTACCTGCAAGGCAGGGACTCGGCGCCTAAAGTACGGGCAGCACGTATGGCTCGGCAGCCTTGTTTTCCTTGCCGGCGGCGAGGGCAGTCAGCTGGGCGCGCGACTCAACCCCAAGCTTGCGGTAGATGGCTGTGAGCCGCACCTCTACCGTCCGTACTGACACGTAAAGCGTGGCTGCAATCTCCTTATTGCGCATTCCCCGCGCCACCATCTTCGCGAGGGCTCGTTCGTGGCCGGCGAGCATCAGCATTGCCGGGTTGCCCTGTGGACCGGCAGGTTCCACCCGTTCGTCCACCAGGAGGGCATCGACGTGCTGCGTCCATGCGTCGGCGCCCACCTCATCGAACATCACCTTCGCCCGCAGCATGGCGTCGCGGGCATCACGGACCCGGCCGAACGCATTGAGCCGCTCCGCATAGCAGAGGAGGGTGCGGGCGCGTTCCAGAACGGATTCGTGGGCAGTTGTGCCTTCCAGAGCCTGGCTGAAAAGCTGGAGTGACTGGTCGCCGTCGGCCAGCATTGCCCGGCTCCGGGCAACAGCCATCATGAGCCAGGGGGACCTCAGCCCCACCGACCGGCTCTCCAGGTGGAAGAGCGACTGGGTAGCTTCCCGATGCCGACCCAGCCTCACCAGGACCTCCACGAGGTCCCCCTCGCATCGAAGCAGCGTGGGGTTTCCGAACTCCATCCCGAGCTCTGCCGCGCGCGTCAGTTGGGCAAGCGACTCAGCAAGGTTGCCCCGCATGAGTTCGAAGTGGCCCTGGGTAGCTGCAAGCCGGGCAGCGATGGACCGATGGGTTTCTGCGCCATAGAAGCGCTGCGCGTCCGCCACACAGGCCCGTGCCAATGCGTGGTCACCGAGGGCATACGCCCGCCATACGCGGAAGACGTGCCGCATTCCGCGGTGGTACTTCATCTCAGGTTCGTTGAGCTCAAGGTCTTCAATGAGCTTTACCGCAGTCCGGACATTGCCGGCCCGGATCTCGTTATCCACGGCCAGGAAAGCTGCGGTTTCACGCCAGTTGATATTGCCGGGTCCTGCTGCGTTCCGCATCATGGCGAAAGCCTCCCGGGCGGGCCCATGATGCTCTGCGTAGCTGAGGGCACGGGCATGCACCAGAAGACCCGCCATCTTGGCAGGTCCGGCAAAATCGTTCTTGCGGCGGAGGTTCTCCGCCTTACCGGTGATCGAGTCAATGAGCAGCCGGGCATGGTCAGCCTTGGTCAGGCCCTGGGATGACGCCGGGTGCCGGAAATCCTCCGCGCATCGCAGGAGCGCGAGAGCATCCTTCAGCTCCCAGCGCTCGGCAAAGTACAAGGCCCCAACTGCCAGCAGATTTGCTGCGTACGCCGGGTCATGCTGTCCGGACTCTTTCACCAGCCGCAGCACCATGCTGGCCCGCGCCGCACCGCCCTGGAGGAACTCGACTTCGAAGGAGAGACCCGCCAGCCGGAGTATCAGCGCAGGGTCCCGCGCCACCTGCCGTGCCCAGCCGAGGTAGCGCCGCGCGAAAACGAACTCGCCACGGTTGAACAGGAGCTCGGCCACGGTAGTCAGGCCTGCCGCCATCTCCGCTTCCCTTGGACTGATCGTGAGGGCACGCTCAATGCATTCGACCGCGAAAGACACCTCTCCGTCCCGGATCAGGTCCATGGCGTACCGGAGGAGGCCAAAGGGGGTCTTAGGTTCAAGCGCCGTGAAGCTTCGATGCCACCTCCGGGCAAAAGGATCCGCAGGGTCAGCCGCGTCGCCCAGTGCGCGGTGGCCTGCGGTTCTGGCGGCTGGTGTCATCGCTGCGAAGACATGGCCGCGCAGCAACTGGTTGCGGATGCGCAGGTACGGCCCAGTCCGGCTCACCAAGCCGCAGACCAGGAGTTCGTCCGCAGCCGTCCAGATATCGGTGTGAACCTTTTCGAGGGTAGCTATGTCACTCCGGAAGGAGAGCGACAAGAGGTCAAGGGCCGCGCGTGCAGCGGGCGTGAGCCCGCCCAGGGTGGCGGCAAATTCGGCTTCGAAGCTGCCCCCGGAGGGCAACGGAACCGGGAGGGCGTACTTTCCCTCCGCCTGGCGTTCGACCAGGGCGGTGTAGAGTTCGACGGCGGCCAGCGGGTTCCCCTGCGAGGCTGCGGCAACTGCATGGACTGCCGCCGTCGCGGTATGGCGTGCCGGTATGGACTCCAGCATGCGGACGGTCTCGCTGTAGCCCAGTGCTGCCAGTTGCAGCACGGGCAGGCTTGAGAGCGGGCTGTCCGCCGTGCCTTCACGGAGGCTGGCGAAGACGACGAGGTCCGTCCCCGCGAGGCGCCGGGAAAGGAAGCCGATAATGGCCTGGCTGTCCGGGTCCAACTGGTCGGCGTCGTCGATCACCACAATGGTGCGGGACGATGAGCGCTGATGCAGCGCGTCGAGCAGCACGGTTGAAAAGGCGGCCACATTGAGGGAGCCGGAATGGTCCTGAAGAAGTTCATCGGCGATCCGGTTGACCGCCGGATCGTCCAAGCCGTTCAGGAGGGCCGTAAGCCCGGACAGGGGCCAGTCCGATTCCGAAGCGCTGGCCCTCAGGAACACCGTGCGGTAATCCGAGAGCCGCGGGATCTCGCCCAAAAGCGCTGACTTTCCAGCCCCACGTGCACCCACGACGGCGAGGGCTGCTTCCTTGGGGCCCCTGATCACGGACAGGATCCGGTCGAGTTCCTTGCTTCTGCCAAATAATGACATGGGTCCCCGTCCGTAGAAGAAGGAGACCACTTTCCTGCATTTCAGTTCCACCAAGGCCGTCCGCCTACAGCGTCAAGCCCCTACCCAGCCGTGGAGTCAATATAGCCCACGGCTGTGGGCGGCAATACGGGCCCAGACGCTGGATTCCATCAAGATTTTTCCTGAACGCTGTGCAGCTGCCGTGCCGAGCCGTTGCCGGTTTTCCACATAGCCGGTTCTGTTCTGCCGCCGGCGCGACCACGGGCATAGCCTTGGAGTCAAGACGAATCGCCTATCCAGTCCAAATGCACTAAGATATTGAAGTCTGTGCTGCGTCCTGCTTCCGTTCCTGGCGGCGGGGCATCGCATGGCACCGCAAATGAACCTCCTGTTACGGAAATGCCGTAACCGCTTAGCCCAAAGGAGGTGGGTTCACATATGCGTCCTTACGAATTGATGGTAATCATCGACCCCGAGGTCGAAGAGCGTACCGTTGAGCCGTCGCTTCAGAAGTTCCTGAACGTCATCACCAACGATGGTGGAACCATCGAAAAGGTTGACATCTGGGGCCGTCGCCGGCTGGCTTACGACATCAAGAAGAAGTCCGAAGGTATCTACGCCGTGGTGAACTTCACCGCCAAGCCGGAAACCGCCAAGGAACTTGACCGCCAGCTGTCTCTTAACGAGACCATCATGCGCACCAAGATCACCCGCCCCGAAGAGCAGAAGGTTGTTGCTGAGTAATTCAGCACCGGTTTTCATTCTTTACCCCGCAGGAAACGAACTCTTCACCCAGGATCGAACAAGGAGGCAGTAGATGGCAGGCGAGACCACCATTACGGTCATCGGTAACCTCACCAATGACCCGGAATTGCGGTTCACACCGTCCGGTTCAGCAGTAGCGAACTTCACCATCGCTTCCACCCCCCGCACCTTTGATCGCCAGTCCAACGAGTGGAAGGACGGGGAAACCCTGTTCCTTCGCGCGGCTGTATGGCGTGAAGCGGCCGAGAACGTCGCCGAGTCCCTCACCAAGGGCATGCGCGTAATCGTTACCGGGCGCCTGAAGAGCCGTTCCTACGAAACCAAAGAAGGCGAGAAGCGCACCGTTATCGAGCTTGAGGTCGACGAAATCGGCCCGAGCCTGCGCTACGCCAATGCCAAGGTCAACCGCACCCAGCGCTCCGGCGGACAGGGTGGACAAGGTGGCTTCGGCGGCGGCAACAGCGGCGGTGGCTTCGGCGGCGGCAACTCTGGTGGAAACCAGGGTGGCAACGCCGGCGGAGGCTGGGGTGGCGGCAACCAGCAGGCTGCACAGGACGATCCCTGGGCTACGCCCGGTGTCTCCAACGCGGGCGGCTGGGGCAACGGCCCTGATTCCGAACCTCCCTTCTAACAACCAATAAAGGCCCGACGCCGGGACTGCCCAAAGCGCCGTAAGGCGCAGGGCGGAAGCCGCCGCCGGACCACCACCATCCCGTGGATCAATATCCACGGGCTCCCTAGAATAGGAGCTCCACGATGGCTAAGGCTGAACTCCGTAAGCCCAAACCAAAGTCCAACCCCTTGAAGGCCGCTGACATCACTGTCATCGACTACAAGGACGTAGCATTGCTGCGCAAGTTCATCTCCGACCGCGGCAAGATCCGCGCCCGTCGCGTCACTGGCGTCACGGTGCAGGAACAGCGCAAGATCGCACAGGCAATCAAGAACGCCCGCGAAGTTGCCCTGCTGCCTTACTCCGGCGCTGGCCGCGGCTAAGGAAGGGATTAACTAACATGGCAAAGCTCATTCTGACCCACGAAGTAACCGGTCTCGGTGCTGCTGGCGACGTTGTTGAGGTCAAGGACGGTTACGCACGTAACTACCTGCTCCCCCGCAACTTCGCCCTGTCCTGGTCGAAGGGTGGCGAGAAGCAGGTTGAGTCCATCAAGGCTGCCCGTGCCGCCCGCGAGCACGCTTCCCTGGAAGACGCTCAGAAGCAGGCTGCTGCACTCTCCGCCAAGCCGGTCAAGCTCGTTGTCAAGGCTGGCGAGACCGGACGCCTGTTCGGCACCGTCAAGCAGGGCGACGTTGCTGACGCTGTTGAGGCCGCTGGCCTTGGCCGCATCGACAAGCGCAAGGTTGAACTGCCGGCGCACATCAAGTCGGTTGGTTCCTACCAGGCCAACGTCCGTCTGCACGACGACGTTGCTGCTGTGATCGAACTCGACGTAGTGGCAAGCAAGTAGTTTCTGACTGCACGAAAGACCCCCGTTGCCGGATTCCGGCGGCGGGGGTCTTTCGTTTGCCCGGACGACGTTGAGTCAGGGGCTGTGGCGTTCCGCCATGATTGGCGTCATCGGCCCGCACGCACCAGATCCGGACGCTGGCTACGAGGTCCCCACCTTTGTCCCCGGCGGTGCCATGACGGAGGACCCGGTGACCGGAAGGGAATCCGCGGCACAGCCCAGCTGTAAAAAGCGCCTGCATTCATTCAGTAAAGCCGGCCGGGAATACTCCGGCGCGCGGCCCCGTTCAGGATATAGATGCATATGCATGTACGATGGAATGAACGAGCAACAGGAGAAACGCCATGGAAACCCGCCGCATCACAGTCCTCTCCGCCGGACTTGGCGTACCGTCGTCGAGCCGACTGTTGGCTGACCAGCTTGCAGCGTCAGCCGAGCGGCAGCTCCGCGCGGCAGGTTACGACGTGACGGTGGACACCGTCGAACTCCGGGATCTCGCCGTGGACATCGCCAACAACTTCGTGACCGGGTACGCCGGACCCCGGCTGGCAGAGGTGATTGCCGGCGTTGAAGCATCCGATGGCATCATCGCCGTGAGCCCTGTGTTCAGCGCGTCCTACAGTGGCCTGTTCAAGTCCTTCATTGACGTCCTGGACCCCAAGTCCCTGGACGGAAAAGCGGTCCTTCTCGGGGCCACCGGCGGCTCGGACCGCCACCAGATGGTCCTCGACTTTGCCATGCGCCCGCTGTTCAACTACCTGCGTACCCGGACGGCCGTTACGGGGGTCTTCGCCGGCCCGCAAGACTGGGGAAGCACTGAAGATGGCCGTTTCTCCCTTGCCGGCCGGATCGACCGCGCTGCCGGGGAGTTCACCCGGCTGCTGGAGGGACCCCAGCCCGGCCGTAAGCCCGCTCCGATGGAGTCCCTGCCCTTCGAGCAACTGCTGGCCGACATCTCCGGGAACGGCTGAGGGTAGCCGCAGGGCCCGGAGAAACCGCTGTTTTGATGTGTCGACGGAGGGTTGTTTCCGCCGCGATCTGCCCCGGGGCAGCAATAAATGGGGGTTTAGGGGCATCACAAATAGGGGGGACCCGGGGGTTGTTTTTGAATGCCCTGCCCGCTGACACTAAACGAACTGGGGAGTGGCTCTGACATTCAACTCCGGGGAGTAAAGTTGTTAAATTATCCGTTTTTACACAATGGCGAGCGTGATACAGGCCCCAGGAGTTCCTGGCTTTTTGTAAGGCGGGGAGTTGATCACCCAACCGGTCCTCATCCACGCAGGTGGCCGAATCTTCGGCTCCATGCACTGCTGACTGCGCTGCTGGTTGCCCTGGCTGCCCTGGTGGCGCCGGTTGCGACGGCGGCTACCGGTGATGTTGGAGTAGAGGGTCCGTCGCATTCAGGGACAGGGACACCGACGGGCACAAAACGGGCGATCAGCGCCTTGTGGTTCAACGACGGGATCTGGTGGGGGAGTTTGTGGGACACTGCCAGTTCGGATTTCCATGTCTTCAAGTTCAATGGCACCACGAGCTCGTGGGCCGATACCGGCGTGGTGACGGAGACGCGGGCCAGCAGCCATCAGGACGTCCTGTGGGACGGGAACACGCTGTATGTGGCCAGCTACCGGTTCGTCAATGACGGACTGCCGTCTGAGCCGAATTTCCCGACAACGATGCGGCGCTACAGCTATGACCCGGTTGCAAAGAAATACACGCTGCTGGGTTCTGAAACAATTAACAACCAAAAGGTTGAGGTACTGACCATCGATAAGGACTCGACCGGTCGAGTATGGGCCACGTGGCAGCAGGGAAACCGTATCTTCATGAACGCCACTGCCACGGATGGCAAGACGTGGGGGACACCGTTTGCGCATCCGGCGTCCTTGAGCAACGTGTCTGTGGACGACACGTCGGCTGTGATTGCGTTCGACGGGAAGATGGGCGTGATGTGGAGCCGGCAGGTGGGTGATGCTACCGACGGCATGTATTGGAGCTACCACGTTGACGGAGCCGTGAACAACGCCTGGACCACTCCTGTGGCGGCCGTGAAGGGGCAGCGCAGCGCTGATGACCACATGAACTTGAAGTGGCTGGACACAACGACGAGTGGAAAGGTTTTCGCCGCTGTCAAAACGTCGAACACGTCAGCATCCCTGCCGCTGATCCAACTGTTGGCCCTGGATACGGCGGCCGCATCGTGGTCGGCCCACACGATAGCGACTGTGGCGGAGTGCCCGAACCGGGTGATCGTCTTGATCGACGAGGCCGCCCAGCAGATCCGTACCTTCGCCACCTACCCGAAACCCGGTAGCACCACGAATGCTGGTGTCTGCACCAGTTCGGGGGGTGCGATCTACGAGAAGTCAACGCCGCTGAACAACATCAACTTCACTACAACGAAGACGGCTCGCATCGTGGACGCCGACCAGTACGTCCACAACGTGACCTCGACCAAGCAGAATCTCAACAGTAATACGTCGCGCACGGCCAACAGCGGCCTGCTGGTGCTCGCCGATGTGAACGCCACGAGCCGGTACTGGCACTATTACGACTCCACGGGCGGTGCTGGCGGTACCACGCCTCCCCCGACTGGCACTACCACGCCTCCCCCGACTGGCGGCACGTCGCAGACCGTCACAGTCCCGGCCAGCGCTGACACCTACGTGTCAAGCGGGGCGACGGCGACGAACTTTGGCGCGAGCACCACGCTGGGCGTGGATGCCAGTTCGGTGGAGAACACGTACCTGAAGTTCGACCTGTCGGCCTATGCGGGCAGAACGCTGCAGAGTGCGGCGCTGCGGTTGGGCAGCGGTGGGAATTCATCGACCGGTAAGCAAAATATCAAACTGGTCGCAGATGACACCTGGACCGAGAGCGGGATCACGTACAACAACCGCCCGGCACTCGGCACCAGCATCGGCACGCTCGGCCCCACAGCGATCAACACGAGCTACGACGTTCCCCTGACGGTCGGGGGCGTGGCCAGCGAGCTCGGCCAGCAGCTCTCGCTGGGTATGGACTCCAGCAGCAGCGACGGCCTGGACCTCAACTCCAAGGAGGTTATCGGGAAAGCACCCACGCTGGTGCTCACCTTCGGTTAGGTCCGGCAGAAGCGACTGAGGTGGCCGGGACTGTATCCGTAAGGATGCCGTCCCGGCCACCTTCTGCGTGCTGGCCTCAAAGCGCTCCGCGGTGCCGGGTAAACCGTCCAACCGGACAAACGGAACGAGAAATCACGGAACGAGAAATCAGTCGTCCAGCAGTTCGATGAACTCCCGGGCCTGCTTCATGGAAATATCAGAATGCCGGGTGAGCGCTGTGACCGCAGCCTCTGTGTCCCCATTGCGGGCCAGTGTGCGGATCCGGCCGTAGATTTCGTCGTTGAGCATGTTGCTGCTGACTTCCCGGGTCACGTCGCCCTTGCTGGCGATGGCCCGGTAGCGGTAGGGGAAGCGCTGCGGCTCGTCGTCGTCGTCATCTTCAACGGCGGCAGGAGGCGCCTCAGGACCCCGGTAGGGCTGGGGGTGGGCCGCCAACGCACCCACCGCATCACGGGACGCCCGAAGGCCCTCTCCGGTGGCCTCGTAGTACAGCTTGATCGCAGCCATCGCCTGCCCCTGGGCGATCAGGGCATAAAGCCTGCGATGTTCCTCTTCCGAGAGTCTGGCGGCGGCTGTCCGCGCCAACTCCGCGGGAGTGGGGGCAGGTGCTGCCGGTTCAGCCCCGCGGGCGGCCTTCCGCCTGCCGATGGTCCGGATGGCCAGTATTACTCCGGCTACCACTGCAAGGAGGATAAGGACCGGGGCCACAAGGGATTCCATGTCTAACGCCGTTCTATGTGCTTCCTGGCAGCAGCCAGGTCCGATGATGCCTGGGAGTTCTGGCTGGGCATGGTGTTCCGCTCGAGCTGGGCCCGGGCAGCGGTGGCAGCCTGGACTTGCGCCGCGTAATGCTGGGCAGAACGCTCCGCCAGGTGGCGCTGGTATTTTTCGGCGTCAGACATTCCCGAGTCGCGCGGCCTCAGGGCCGTAAAAAGACCCCAGATGAGCGCCACCAAAACGATCGCAGGCAACAGGACCAGCAGTAGTTCGCCCATGCATAGAGCTTATGCCAGATCCGGTTTATCCACAGCAATATTCACCTCGCCGCATGGAGGCCGGCTTGAAGCGGGGCTAACGTCCCTGGTGGAATATGAGGGCGGCCACAAAGCTGCCGCAGCCCCCGCTGGGACCGATGGCGGGCGTTTCTCTGGCAGCCTCGGGCGACACGCGCTGTGGATGAAATTCCACAGAAGAAATATTTACTCCACACGTCCGGACCGGCGTTTTCGCTGGTCAGCGCCTTGCATGCGGGTAAACTTTTTTTGTATCCACAGGTTTCCCCACAGGCTGTGCACAAGCTATGCCCTGTACTGCACAGGTTATCCACACCCCTCGACGCCTACTGGCTTTGCGGCTGGACCCTTGGCGGCTAGCGTAGCGGGGTACCTGTTCTTCGGCGCCCGGGCCGGCTCACAGAGAGCATTCGGCGGGGCTGGAGAAAACCGCTCATCCTGCAGGAAGCATCCGTTGTGGAAAACCTGTGGATAGTGGGGATAACTCTGAGCCGGCAGCCGATGCGGAGGCTGGTGGGCAGGATTGTCAGACCCCGCCGGTAGACCTGGACAGGTGGCGGAGCGCGGCTTTGCCACGCAACGCCTTAGCAGGATGGTTAGTCACCGGGCACCCAGGTTCCCGGTACACAATGGAGGACGGCAGCTTTGTCTATAGCGCATCTGGACCCGGTCGAGGCCACCCGAGGATCGGACGCGAGCCGGAAGCCTCCGCAGGATATTCCCGCCGAGCAGTCGGTTCTGGGCGGCATGATGCTGTCCAAGGACGCCATCGCCGACGTCGTTGAAATCCTCCGCGGCCAGGACTTCTACCGCCCCGCGCACGAAACCATCTACGAGGCCATCATTGACCTGTATGGCCGGGGTGAGCCCGCGGATGCCGTCACCGTCTCCGACGAGCTCACCAAGCGTGCCGAGATCAACCGGATCGGCGGTCCCGCCTACCTCCACGAGCTGATCCAGACCGTTCCCACCGCAGCAAACGCCGGCTATTACGCCGAGATCGTTGCCGAACGCGCTGTCCTCCGGCGGCTCGTGAATGCCGGCACCAAGATCGTCCAGCTGGGCTACGGCTCGGACGGCGAAGTGGAGGACCTGGTCAACCAGGCCCAGGCCGAGGTCTACGCCGTGGCCGAGCGGCGCACCGCCGAGGATTATGTGGTGCTCAAGGACGTCATGGAGTCCACCGTGGATGAGATCGAGGCATCCGGACACCGCGGGGAAGGCATGACAGGTGTCCCCACCGGCTTTTACGAGCTCGATGAGCTCACTCACGGGCTCCACCCCGGCCAGATGATCGTTATTGCCGCGCGCCCCGCCGTAGGTAAGTCAACCTTCGCCCTGGATTTCGCCCGCTCCGCAGCGATCAAGAACAACCTGGCCACCGTGATGTTCTCGCTCGAAATGGGCCGGAACGAGATTGCCATGCGCCTGCTCTCCGCCGAGGCCACCATTGGGCTGCAGGACCTCCGCAAGGGAACCATCAAGGATGAGCAGTGGTCCAAGATCGCCACCACCATGGGCCGGATGAACGATGCCCCGCTGTTCATCGATGACAGTCCCAATATGTCCCTGATGGAAATCCGGGCCAAGTGCCGCCGGCTGAAGCAGCAGCATGATCTCAAGCTGGTAATCCTCGACTACCTTCAGCTGATGAGCTCCGGCAAGAAGGTAGAGTCGCGGCAGCAGGAAGTTTCCGAATTCTCCCGTGCACTGAAACTGCTGGCCAAGGAACTCCAGGTCCCCGTCATTGCCCTGTCCCAGCTGAACCGTGGGTCGGAACAGCGCTCGGACAAGCGGCCCATGGTTTCCGATCTCCGTGAATCCGGCTCCATTGAGCAGGACGCGGACATGGTGATCCTGCTGCACCGCGAGGACGTCTACGACAAAGAATCCCCCCGCGCCGGAGAAGCGGACATCCTGGTGGCCAAGCATCGTAACGGTCCCACCAAGGACATCGTGGTGGCCTTCCAGGGCCACTATTCCCGCTTCGCCAATATGGCGGGCGACGCGGGTGGCAGCGGTGGCGGCGGCTTCTAAAGCCCTCGCCCGGCGTGGGTCCAGACTCAGCGCTTTGTTGGGTCAGCCCTGCGCGAGCAGGTGGTTGGGCAGCCGGTTCCCGGGCGCCTGGCCCCTGATTTCCAGCAGCTCGCGGGCATGCGCGTGGAGCCGCTTGTCCTCATCGCTGACCGGCACCCAGGCGGGGACAGGCACCGAGGTGCCCTCGGCGTCGCGCGCCACCATCACCGTCAGGCAATAGGTGGTGAGGTTCATGTCCCGGCTCTTGGGGTCCCCGGAGCGGACGTGGACTGCGATGTGCATGCCCTTGGTTCCCGTGTACACGAGCCGGGCCTCAACCTCCACGACGTGGCCGATCAGCAGCGGGCGGTAGAAGCGGACGCCGCCGGAGAACACGGCCACCGTGTCCATTCCGCAGTAGCGGGAGGCGCAGACGTAGGCGGCTTCGTCGATCCACTTCATCACGATGCCTCCGTGCACCTTCCCGCCCCAGTTCACGTCCGTGGGAGCGGCCATGAACCGGAGGGTCACCCGCTCGGCGGTGCCCGCATCGGTATATTCCTGCCGGTTCATGGCTTCCACGATCTGCTCGCGGATCTTGACGCGGGCCAGCGCATGGTCCCGCTGCTCGATCTCTTCAACCGTGACGGGCTCAAACTGCTTGACCGGGATGGGTTTTCCATCCTCCCCGACAGCAACAAAGATCACCATGCATTGGCTGCGCATGGTGGCAGGGCCGCCTTTGGGATCACCGGAGGACACAACGGTGCGGATATGCATTGACGAGCGCCCGGTGTAGACAATGGTGGCTTCAACTTCCACCATGTCCCCACTGTTCACCGGATCAGCGAAGTGGATGTTCCCCACATAGGCCGTGACGCAGTAGGACTTGGCCCAGCCCACTGCCGCGGCATAAGCGGCCTTGTCCACCCACTCCAGCACCGTTCCGGCGTCCACCGATCCGCTGTGGCCCACGTCCATGGGGGCGGCCAGGAAGCGGAGGGTTACGGAGTTGGGGGTGCCGGTCTCAGTCATGCTGCGATCATACTGACGCTTCCGGTTACCGGCCGGTCGGGCCTGCAACAAAGCCAGGCGGGGCAAGCGGCTGAGGGGAGGATCCAGTTAATTGAAGCTGCCCCGCCCGCCGGAAGGCGGACGGGGCAGCGGTGGATCAGAAGGCTAGCCGGCGCGGGTGTACATGATGTCCGGCTGGGCCGGGCGTTCCATGCCCTCCCCAATATAGAAGCTGGGGTGCGGCGGCTGGTTGTAGGAGATGTTCTCGCGGGCCACCGAGAGGCGGTACGCCGGATCATGCATCAGCGTGCGGAGCCGGACGTCGGTGCCTGCGGTGGTGGTGTAGATCCGCAGCTCCGTGCTGTCGGCCGAAGGCCAGGCGATTTCCTCGCGCCAGTCACCCAGGAGGTCTGCCTGGATGGCGGGCGTGCCCTTGGTGCTGTTGTTGGATTTCGCGCCGGTGGCGGTCAGCAGCCGGTCGCTGGACTGGGTCTCCCAGTTCCACTTGGCGATGCTCGGTGTTCCCGTGTTGGCCGATGCATTCCAGTCGTGGTCCACGATCTCACGCAGCAGGTCGCCGTCCCACCAGGCAAGGAAGTTGGCTGCCGGGATCTTGTTCGCGATCAGCTGGCCCTTGGCGGACCGCAGTTCACCCACCGGGGAGTTCCAGGCAGCGTCACCGCCGATGGCCCATCCCTCCGCACCCGGGAAACGGGGGTCGATGTCTCCCGCCGCAGCACGTCCGGTGTCCTTGGTGGCCGGGATGCTCCACAGCACTTCGCCGGTACGTGCATCGCGGAAGGTGGCACCCCTGTTGCCGCTGGAACCCATTTCCTCGTGGGCGGCGAACGTCTCGAGCCCGGGACGGGACGGGTCAAGGTCACTGGTGTGGATAGCATCACCGTGGCCCAGGCCGGTGCTGTACAGCGGCTTGCCGTTGTCGTCGATGGTCATGGAACCGAAGACAAACTCGTCCTTGCCGTCAGCGTCCACATCCACCACGGACAGGTTGTGGTTGCCCTGGCCCCGGTACTGGGCGCCGGCGATATCCGAATCGAAGACCCAGCGTTTGATGATCTTGCCGCCCACCAGGTCGTAGGTGGCCAGAACCGCCCGTGTGTAGTAGCCGCGGCTGAACATCATGGAAGGGTGTTCGCCGTCCAGGTAGGCCACGGCGCCAAGGAAGCGGTCCACCCGGTTTCCGTAGGTGTCACCCCAGGCGCCCACGTCTCCGCGCGGCGGGTCGTACTTCACCGTGTCCATCACCGTGCCGGTGGCACCGTGGAACACGGTCAGGAACTCGTCGCCCGTGAGCACGTACCCGCTGCTGTTGCGGTAATCGGCGCTCGGGTTGCCGATCACGGTGCCGGCCGCGTCACGCGTACCGTCCGCCGTCTTCATCGCAACTTCAGCCTTGCCGTCGCCGTCGAAGTCGTAGGCGAGCAGCTGGGTGTAGTGGGCGCCGGCACGGATGTTCGGGCCCATGTTGATGCGCCAGAGCCTGGTGCCGTCCATCCTGTAGGCATCCACGTAGACAGTGCCGGTGTAGCCTGCCTGCGAGTTGTCCTTGGAGTTGGACGGGGACCACATCTGCAGGACTTCGTACGTGCCGTCGCCGTCCAGGTCAGCCACGCTCGAGTCGCCAGCGGAGTAGCTGTACGGCTGGCCGTCCTTGGTGTAATCGTCGGCAGGCTTGTCCAGCTTGATGGCAAGGTAGTCCTGGGCCAGCGGCGTGAACTCCGCGGTGAGCTGGTCTCCGCCGTTGCCCACTGTCTTGACGACGTACTTGGAGGATGCGGTTCCGTCCGGATCAAGGAAGGTGGTGCTGCTGCGGATCGGCTCATCGGTGAGCTGCACGCCGTCGCGGATCACATGGAAGCCGATCTGCTCCGGATCAAGGCCGAGCATCCGCCAGCCCACACGGACGCCTTCGGCGGTCAGCAATGCCACGGGGGCGCGGTCCAGCTTCTCCATCTGCCGGTTCACCACCGTGACCTTTTCAGTTCCCACCACCGGAGAGGGCGCGGATTCGCCGCCCTTGTTCAGCGTGGTGACACGGTAGTAGTACTTGATGGTGGTCAGCACGGTGAAGTCCGTGTAGTTCACCTCGGTGGCCCGGCCCACGTAGTCAAAAGGACCGTCGGGGGAGGTGGACCGGTAAACTTGGTAGGCGGCTGCGCCAGCCACCTTCTGCCACTTGAGCGTGACGCTTGTCTTCTCCACTGCCTTGACGTCCACCTTCCCAGTGGCCGCCGGGACAGGGGTATTGGGATCCACCAGGGCGGTTTCCACTGTGTTGGAGGGGACCGATTCGAGTCCTGTGCTGTCCAGCGCGGTGACGAAGTAATTGTACTTCAGGCCGGCGAAGGCGGTGGTGTCCTGGAAAGCCGCGGCTGAGACATTCTCCGCAATCAGCCGGGGTTCGGCTTCGAACGAGGCCTGGCGGAACACCTTGTAGCTGGCGGCGTCCGCCACTGCGTCCCAGGCGAGGTCAACGGTGGGCGGCTCGGAAGCGGCATTGACGGCAGAGGTGTGCAGGTTGGTGGGTCCCACCAGCAGCGGGGTGACTTCCAGGCCGTTGAGCCGCTGTCCGGAGCCGCTGATGGCGAGGTTCAGCTGTCCATCGGAGACCAGCACCTGATTGATGATCTTGGTTGCCGATGACGCCCTGCTCGAGGACACCTGGCCGTAGGGAGTGCCTTCCGCGGCGACGTCGGTCCGGGTGGAGCCGATCCAGTCGCTGTGGTAGGTCTTCAGGGCGTAGGTGCCGTTGGGGACGTCGAGCTGGAATTCGAAGCTGGTGCTGCTGAGGACGAAGTCGCGCAGGAGGTTGCTGGTCACGGCGCCGCGGTCCCGGTCGCTCAGCCCGGAGATGTCCTTGAAGCCGAAGCCCCGCTCGGGGGTGTAGGCCATGGTGCGGTTGACTTCGGTGTAGCCGGGTTCCAGGGGTGCTCCCACCGGCCCAAAATCGAACTTGTATTTCGCCTGCTTCGTGGTGACGTTCAGGGTGTCGCTCGGCTCGGAGAGTCCCTTACCGTTCATGGCTGCCACCCGGACGCTGTAGGCTGTGCCTTCGGCCAGCCCGGCCAGGTTGGCGGTGGGCACCGTGGCGGTGGTTGTCAGCTTGAATGCACTGTCCGGTTCGGAGGCCAGCTTCCGGTAGACCTTGTAAATGTCCGCGCCTTCAACAGCCTGCCACTTCAGCAGTGCCCCGGCGTTGGAAACGCTGCCGGCCACCAGGCCCTGCGGCTTGGCAGGAACGGACGACGGCGGTGCGACCTCCTTGACGCGTGCGGCCAGCGGAACACTGAGCTGCTTCACTCCGCCGGCCACGAGCCGGGCGATCTGGATGGCACCGTATTCCTGGAAGTGGGTGTTGTCCACCGTGCCGGTGGGCCGGTTGGGATAGACGCCGGCATCGACGTGCAGGAAGACGGACTTGGTATCCTCCGGACCGATGGCGTCGTAGTAGGCGCGGCTCGAGGCGGAGAGGTCCACCAGGGCCACGTTCTCCTCGCTGGCGAGTTCCTGCATCTTCGCCACGTACTCGGGGAAGCTGACGTTGAACTTGCCAGTGGCTTCGTCGTAGTCCCGGCGTCCCACCGGGGTGACCAGGACGGGGGTTGCGCCGCGCTGGCGCGCACCGTTCACGTACGTGCGCAGGTATTCCTTGTAGTCGGCGGGGGAGGCATAGCGGTCGTCGACGCCGATCGTGGCATCATTGTGCCCGAACTGGACCATCAGGTAGTCGCCGGGGTTAATGACCCTCAGGATCTCGTCCAGCCGGCCCTGGGTGATGAAGTTCTTGGAGCTGCGCCCGCCAATGGCGTGGTTCTTGAAGGAGACCTTGTCATCGAAGTAGCGGTCAATCATCTGGCCCCACCCTGCCTGCGGGGCGAAGCCGGGGTCGTAGGTCTGCACCGTTGAGTCACCGGCGAGATAGACGCCGGGGTCCGTGGTGGCGGTGCGGGGAGCGCGGGCGGAGATGACCAGCGAATTGATCTTGGCCGCCGTGCCGCTGAAATCGAGGTTGAGCTGGCCGTCCACCAGCGAAATGGGGAATTCCATTTCCAGGTACTGGCCGGCGGCCTTGTCCGTGGCCTGCACCTTCGCCATGGTTTCGGCAGTAATGGCGATGTTCGTGGCCTCCGCGGCGTCGCCGGCAATGAGCTTGACCGTGTAGTCGCCGTTGGGCAAGTCCACCAGGAAGGTGCTTCCTTGGGCTTGGACAAAGTCAGAACGGAGCGGATCGCCCGTGGCGCGGTCCACGCCGGAGGTGCCCGACGTGTCGGTAAAGCCATATTTCGTGGCCGCCGAGTACTGCGTGCCGGCGGCTACAGCCGTGTACCCGTCCGCCGTGGCGCCGGGGCCGAAGTCGAACTTGAACCCGCTTCCCACCGGCGGCAGCGCGGTGTCGGCCTGGACCGCCGGGAGCCCGGTGAAGGCGATGGCAGCTGAGGCCACGGCGGCTGTCACGGCTTTGGCACCAGCAGGGATCCTGCGCTGCCGGAGTGGTGGTGGTTGCTGGGGCTGTGGGGTTGATTGCGGGGATTTGTTCACGGACATCTCCTTCGATGAGCGGTGGCAAAGCGGTAACCCAGGAAGGTTGGAACGATTCAAACACGCGACGCACCAACGGCGGAGCATGGCGGTTTGAGGGTTCCGAGTGATGATTCGGGAGTAGCTGAGACCTGGGATGGTGATGCAGCTCTCGCTGCAGCACTCACTGGTTTATCAGCCCGCGAAGGATCTTGGCAAGCGTTTTCCCAACTTTCCCACGGGCTGTTCTGATGGGAATTGTTCCGGAGTGTTCCACCTGGAAGCTCCGGACGGCGGACAACTGAAGGTCCTGGCGCCGGGATCGCCGGAAAGCCCCCGGTTCGCCGTTCCCCAACGGCGAGTCCGCAGTCTTCCGGCGAATCCGGCAGGGAGGGGTAGGACGTGAACAGCGGGTAGTTAAAGGCCGACGGCGGACGGGCACCGAGGTGCCCATCCGCCGTCGAGCGGTTCCGGCCGTAGCCGGCGGCCGCTGGAGGAGTGCAGGGGTTAGGCCAGGGCGGCCAGCTTCGAGTTGCTGCGGCCGAAGAGGGCGCGGTCCACGGAAAGGCGGCCAGCGCCGGTCAGTGCCAGGGCGAACGCGGCTGCAGCGAGGAGCAGGACCAGTTCGTAGCCGCCGTTGGCGGCGAAAACGCCGGCGGATGCGTGCACCATAAACAGGGCGCCGAGCATGTCCAGGACCAGGAGTGCTGCAACCACCCGGGTGAGGATGCCGAGGATCAGGGCGATGCCGCCGGCCAGTTCCAGCACGGCAATCGCCGGTGCGACTGCTTCCGCTGCAGGAACGCCCATCTTGGCGAAGGATGCTTGTGTGCCGGCGATGGTCCACTCGTTGAACTTTTGCCAACCGTGCGCTGCGAAGAGGAAGCCCAGGATGATGCGGAGGGCGGTGATGGCGGTGGTGGTAAGTCGTGACTGGTTCATGGGCATTAAGTCTTCCCGGACGATGGTTGAACTGTCAACTAATAGCGTCACAATGTGGGCTTTATCATGCCGGCATGGAGGCAGCCGAACGCCCGATTAGGCTGGCAAGGTGCCCCACTTACCTGCCCCGGCGCCAGCCGCCCCGCTGAAAGGACATGCCCGCGAGATCCTTCGGCTGGCAGTTCCCGCCTTTGGCGCCCTCGTGGCCGAACCGCTCTTCCTGCTCGCGGATTCGGCGATTGTGGGCCACCTCGGCGTAGCGCAGTTGGCCGGCGTCGGGCTGGCAACCGCAGTGCTGCACACCGCCGTCGGCCTGATGGTTTTCCTGGCCTATTCCACCACCCCCGCAGTGGCCCGTGCGATGGGTGACGGGCAACCGGGCAAGGCCCTGGCCGCCGGGCGCGACGGCGTGTGGCTGGCGCTGCTGCTGGGCACGCTTCTGGCCGTGACCGGATTCCTGGCGGCCGGCCCGTTGATCGGCCTGCTCGGAACGGAAGGCGAGGTGCGCGCGTTCGCCGTCGACTACCTCCGATGGTCCATGCCCGGCCTGGTGGCCATGCTGCTCATCTTCGCCGGCACCGGACTTCTCCGCGGCCTGCAGGACACCCGGACGCCCCTGGTGGTGGCGACGGCGGGTTTTGCCCTGAACATTGTCCTGAACTTGTGGCTGGTCTACGGACTGGGCTGGTCCGTCACCGGCTCGGCCGCCGGCACCAGCGTGGCCCAATGGGCCATGGCCGCCGTCTACCTGGTGATGGTGAAGCGGAATGCCGGAATCCACGGCATAAGCCTGCTGCCCAGCTGGAGCGGCATCAGGAGCATGACGCGGGTTGGCTCGTGGCTGATGCTGCGCACCCTCAGCCTGCGCATTGCCATCCTGGCCACCGTTCTTGTGGTCACCGCGCAGGGCGCCGTCAACCTCGCCGCCCACCAGCTGGCCATGACCATCTTCTCTTTCCTGGCCTTCGCCCTGGACGCCCTCGCCATTGCTGCCCAGGCGCTGATCGGCAAGGAGCTGGGGGCCTCCAACCCCGGCAGGGCACGGCTGCTGACCCGGACCATGACCCGTTGGGGACTCGGTTTCGGCGTAGTCACCGGGGCGCTTTTGGCGGTTGCCGCCCCTTGGGCCGGAGCCCTTTTTACGTCCGATCCGGAGGTTCAGTCGGTGCTGGCGGTTGCTTTGTGGGTCCTCGCCGCCGGCCAGCCCATCGCGGGATATGTCTTTGTGCTTGACGGGGTGCTGATCGGTGCCGGGGATGCCAAATACCTGGCGCTGGCCGGTGTGGTGAACCTGGCCGTATATGTGCCGCTTCTGATTGCCGTGGGCTTGTCACATGCGGTGGGCGCGGCCGGCTTGGCCTGGCTGTGGGCCGCCTTCGCGCTCGCGTACATGGCTGCCCGTGCCGTCACGCTTGGCCTGCGTGCCCGTTCCGACCGGTGGATGGTGTTGGGTTCGCCCTAGCGTGGACCGCCACTAAACTGGACCGGTGACCCAACCCAAAACCCCCTCAGGCGTTGCTCCCGGAATGGCTCCCAGGGCTGACCTGTGGAAGCCGGTCCTCCTTCGTTCCGCAGTTGCGCTGGTGTTTGGGGCTGTCACCATTTTCTGGGCGGCACCATCCGTAGAGGTGATGGGATGGTCGGGCGGCCTGTACCTGCTATCCACCGGCCTCCTCCTGCTGTGGGGTATCCGCGCATCAGGTTTTGCGAAGGAGAGCGTACCGGGCAAGTTGCACTCCTCGGCCGGGTCGGTTCTCGCCGGTGCAGGGGCCGCGCTGCTTCTGCTCCACGGGGACCTGCTGTTTGGAGTCATTGCCGCCCTGGGCCTGGCTGTGGCCGGAGCCCTCGAGCTGTTCTGCGGCCTGAAATTCCGCGGCAGGCATGTGCTGGCCCGCGACTGGATAGCCTCGGGTATCATCGGCCTGGGCACCGCAGCCATCCTGCCGTTCTTCGTCAGCCTGGGCGCCCATGCCCTGCTCGGCGTGGCCGGGGGCGGGGCCATCATTTCCGGTGTGCTGTGGGCACTTGCCGGGCTGACGATCCGGCACGATGCCCGCAGCAACGCAGGAACGCCGTAAACTAGGAAGTGTCCGGTTCTACTTCTCGTAGAAAATTGGTCCGGACTCACGACGCACTATGCAGAACCAGGCTGGCCGGCATGCCGCCTGCAGGGAGGAATCACCGTGGCAGACCAGCAACCAGGACACCCGCGCAAGGTGCGGACCTCGGTGAAAGGCCCGCTGATGTTCTCCGCGTTCTGGGCCGTTGTTGCCTTTGTGGCCGTGGTGATCTTCGCTTCCGGCGGCAGTGCACACGCACCCCGTTTCGACCTTGCTTTCACCGCTGCCGGCATTGCCTTCATCGTTACCCTCGTGATCGCGGCGATGCTCTCGATGAGCCACAAGGAGAACGCCGAGCACTTGGGCAAGGGATCGGGGGTAAACCTCAGTTCGGCCCCCAAGCCGTCCCATGGCTTTGGCTCTCCGGGCCCGCAGGACCCTGCCGGTTCCCCCGATGATCCGGACAACCCCGGCAGCCGCTGACCACGTTCTAGGCAGATGCTGCCTGACGGGCCCGGTAGGCGGCCACGTGCGCCCGGTTCGCGCAGTTTCCTGTATCGCAGTAACGCTTTGACCGGTTCCTGCTGAGGTCCAGCACCACAGCATCACAGTCCTCAGACCCGCAGATGCGCATCCGGTCCATCTCCTTGCCGCGGATCACGTCGGCCAGGGCCATGGCGGCTTCGGTGCTCATCCTGTCCACCAGCGGGGCCTCCGGAGTGGTGGCGTGCAGATGCCAGTCCCAGTCATCGTGCTTGACCAGCTGGGGCAGGGCATTGGCGTCCCGCAGCAGGCGGTTAACAGTCTCGACGGCGGAGCCTTCATCCGCGGTCCACAGCGCTGCGAGTTCTTGACGAAGCCGGCGCACACTCGTGAGCTCGCTCTCATCCCGGGTACGCGATCCCGTGAAGCCTTCAGCCGCGAGGAACTGGTCCAGGTCCGCCGCGGACGCCAGTCCCTCACTTGCGTTCGCCGCTGAATTGATCAGATTAACCACCGTGCGCAGGGCCACCTCGGTGTCAGGGGCAAAAACCATCTTGACTCCTTACAGCGCCGTCCCGTACTGTCATGACCATTACCCCACTTTACTCCTGACAGGAGGCGACGATGCCTGCCGCACCCCAACCCGCCCCGAAGCCGGGGGTCCGGGCCAAGCGCAGCTTCCTCGCCTCCGGCCTGGGTATTGCGCTGTTCTCGTCCGCCGTTTTCGGCCTCTCCGGATCCTTTGCCAAGGCTTTGCTCGAAACAAGCTGGTCTCCCGGCGCGGCAGTGACTGCCCGGCTCACCGGCGCCGCCCTGATCCTCGCAGTGCCGGCGGTTCCCGCGCTCCGCGGCCGGTGGCATCAACTCCGGGACAACTGGGTGACCATCCTGCTCTTCGGGCTGATCGGCGTCGCGGCGTGCCAGCTGTTCTACTTCAACGCCGTGGCGAGGCTCTCGGTGGGGGTCGCCCTGCTGCTTGAATACCTGGCACCTGTGATTATCGTGCTGTGGCTCTGGACGGCCAGCCGGAAGCGCCCCAGGGTGCTGACCATCGGGGGAACGTTGCTTTCGCTGGCCGGCCTGGTCCTGGTCCTTGACCTCGCGGGCGCGGTCAAAATTGACCTCGTGGGTGTCTTCTGGGGCATCGCAGCCGCAGTTTGCCTTGCCATCTACTTCTTTATCACCGCCAAGGAGAACGACTCCCTGCCACCCATCGTGCTGGCTTCGGGAGGGCTCCTGGTGGGCGCTGCCGTGATGTGGCTCGCCGCAGCAACCGGACTTTTGCCCATGACCTTCAGTACTGCGGACACCACGCTGGGCCCCTGGGTTACGCCCTGGTGGGTATCGCTGGCGGGGCTCGTCATCCTGGCCACCGTGCTGGCCTACGTGTCCGGCATCGTGGCGGCCAGGGCCCTCGGCTCCAAGGTGGCGTCCTTCGTGTCGCTGACCGAAGTCCTCTTTGCCGTAATCTGGGCCTGGCTGCTCCTGGGCGAGCTTCCCGGCGCCATCCAGCTCCTGGGCGGGATGCTGATCGTCGGTGGCGTCATCCTGGTCCGGCTCGATGAACTGCGGAGCCCCGTGGACAGGCGCGGCGGGGCGGCCGGCCCGGCACCCAAGGCGGCGTCCCCGCTGGAACACGCGAACGACGTCGAGCCCGTCCCCTAACGGAACACGTCCCTTAAAAGCCCCTCTCCCTTAAAGGCAACGGCCCGGACACCCTGAGGTGCCCGGGCCGTTGCGGCGTCAATGTTTGCCGCCAAAGCCTCTAGCCGTTTGAGGCCTGGGACTGCTCCTGGGCGTTACGCGTGGCCTTGCTGCCGGCTTCCTTCAGGGCTTCGGCAACCTTGGTCAGCATGGTGACGTGCTGGCCGTCCCATTCCCCCTTGAACTTGTCCGCGTCCGGGCCCTTCCAGTCGGTGCCGTGCAGAAGCTTGGTCAGAGCGGACTTCTGCGTCTCGATCTCGGACGCACCGTGCTGAAGCTTGTTTCCGAGCTGACGAAGCTGCTCAACGTCTGCACCCCAAATAGCCATGAGTTTCTCCTCGTAAGATCGTGGATCCGAACCAGGTCGGCATCCCCCGCGGCCCCCCGGCTTGTCCGGAAGATCCAATGCCTCAAACCTATCCCGGCCCGCAAAACAGTGTCGATGGGCACCCCTGCCCATGCCGTGCTCCGCATGGACAGGAGTTCCGCGATGTTCTGTAGAGGGGTCGATCCGTGGCGATCCAGAGCCTAGCATGGCGTTATGTGCCGGAATATTCGAACCCTCCACAACTTTGAACCGCACGCCACCTCGGAGGAGGTGCATGCCGCGGCCTTGCAGTACGTGCGTAAGGTCAGCGGCAGCACCAAGCCGTCCAAGGCCAACCAGGAGGCCTTTGAGGAGGCAGTCCACGAGATCGCCCACATCACCCAGCACCTCCTGGAGGCACTGGTAACGCAGGCTCCGCCCAAGGACCGCGACGCCGAGGCTGCGAAGGCGAGGGCGCGCGCAGCCGTACGGTACGGCGCGGCCTGAGCCCTGAGTCCTAGGCCTTCCGTCCGAAATTGCGGAGACGCAGCGAGTTGGCAACGACCAGGACCGAGCTCGCCGCCATCGCGGCGCCGGCGATCATCGGGTTCAGCAGGCCCAGGGCGGCCACCGGAATGCCCACGGCATTGTAGAAGAACGCCCAGAACAGGTTGGTTTTGATGGTGGCCAGGGTCCTGCGCGAGAGTTCGATGGCCTGGACCACCTGCGACAGGTCGTTGCCCATCACCGTCAGGTCGGCAGCCTCGATGGCCACGTCCGTGCCGGATCCCATGGCGATGCCGAGGTCAGCCTGCGCCAGCGCCGCGGCATCGTTGACGCCGTCGCCGGCCATGGCCACGGTGGCACCGGCGGCCTGCAGTGTTTTCACCACTTCCACCTTGCCCTCGGGCAATACACCTGCGTAAACGCCTGCGGGATCAATTCCGACGGCGGCAGCCACCTGAGCAGCCACGGCCGCGTTGTCTCCGGTCAGCAGGAGGGGGCGGAGGCCCAGCGCTTTCATCCGTTCGACGGCGGCGCGGGAGCCGGGCTTGACGGTGTCGCGAAGGCTGACAATCCCGGAAACGGTCCCGTCCACTGCCACCCAGACAGCCGTGGCGCCGGCGGCTTCTGCCGCTGTCTGGGCCCGCGCCTGGTGTGGAGTGATGGCGATACCGTTCTCCTCAAGCCAGCCGGTACGACCGGCAACGATCAGCCTGCCCTCAACGGTTCCCGTGACGCCGCCGCCCGGCGCCGACCTGAACCCTTTCACCGGCGGCAGGTGCCCGCCGTCGTGCGCTGATTCGCGACCCCGGCGCGCTTCCCGGGCCGCAGCAGCGGCGGCAATCGCGCGGGCTACCGGATGCTCCGATGCTGCCTCGACTGCTCCGGCCAGCCGCAGGACCTCGCGCTCCCCAAACCCTTCGAAGGCAAGGGTGGAATCCACTGCCAGCACCCCGGTGGTGACCGTTCCGGTCTTGTCCAAGAGGATGGTGTCCACGGTCCGGGTGTCTTCAAGCACCTGCGGGCCCTTAATCAGGATGCCCAGCTGCGCGCCCCGGCCCGTCCCGGTCAGGAGGCCAACGGGAGTGGCAAGTCCCAGCGCGCACGGGCAGGCGATCACCAGGACGGCGACGGCGGCGGTAAAGGCAGCGCGCAGCCCCCCGCCCGTGGCTCCCGCACCCGCAACAAGCAGCCAGAGCACAAACGTGAGTGCGGCGACGGCCAGGACCACGGGAACGAACACGGCGCTGATGCGGTCTGCGAGGCGGGCGATGGGAGCCTTGCCCGTCTGCGCCTGGGACACGAGGCGCGCCATCTGCGCCAGCGTAGTTTCCGAGCCTACGCGCGTGGCCTTGACCAGCAGCCGGCCGGAGGTGTTGATGGTGGCGCCGGTGACCCGGCTGCCGGGTTCAACCTCCACGGGCACAGACTCGCCGGTCACCAGGGAGGCGTCAACAGCAGACGTCCCGTCGACGACTACGCCGTCGGTGGCGATTTTCCCACCGGGGCGGATCACCAGGATGTCGCCAACCGCCAGCTGCCCAGCGGGAATTCTTTGCTCGCGGCCGTCACGCAGGATGGTGGCATCCTTCGCGCCCAGGCTCAGGAGGGCATGCAGGGCGTCGCCCGCTTTTTGTTTGGCGTTGGCCTCGAGGTGGCGGCCCAGGAGCAGGAATGTGGTGACGACGGCTGCCACCTCAAAGTACAGGCCTGCCTGCTCCATTTCCTCCATGCCCGGGTGCTCGGTCAACAGGGGGTCGGAGAGCAGCTGCCAGGCTGAGAACAGGTAGGCGGCGGCGACACCGATCGACACCAGCGTGTCCATGGTGGACGCGAAGTGGCGGGCGTTGATGGCGGCCGCGCGGTGGAACGGCCAGGCGGCCCAGGTGACCACGGGCAGGGCCAGCGCGGCCGCTACCCAGCCCCACTGCGGAAACTGGAACGCCGGGACCATGGAGATCAGAAATACGGGCACCGTCAGGAGGGCGGCCAGGACCAGGCGCGGGAGCAGGTTCTCCGCTGGGGCAGCCTCCGGAGCCGGGGTGGGCTGGTGGACCGTAGCTTTGTATCCTGCCGCGTTGACCGTGTCCACCAACTGCTCGTTGGTAATGCCTGGCGGCACTGTTACGTGGGCGGATTCCAGCGGGAGGTTGACCAGGGCCTGCACGCCTTCGAGCTTGCCGAGCTTCTTTTCCACTCTGTTGACGCAGGAGGCGCACGTCATGCCCTCGATGTCGAGCTCCACCACCCGGGTTCCTGGCTGGAGTAGATCCTGGTTGCTCATGTGGCCCCCTATCCGTGCTGTGTCAGGGCAGGTGCTTAGGCTTCGTTGGCGACGACCAGGTAGCCGGCCTCCGCTACGGCCTCGCCGATTTCCGATGGTGACAAATCGTTGCTCGAGGTGATGGTGACGGTGGAGACGCCGCCGGCGTTGAGCTCGACGTCCACTGCCTCTACGCCCGCGAGGGACTCAAGTTCTTCGCTGACGGCCGAGACGCAATGGCCGCACGTCATTCCGGCGACGCTCACCGTGGTGGTGGTAGGGGAGGTGGTGCTCATGGCTGCTCCTTGTTGTTTGGCCGGCATGGTGGGCCGGCGGTCATTGTCCGGCGTCGGCCGGACGGCCGTTTAAGTTGGAAGTCCGCGATTAGCGGAGAAGGCGGCCGATGGCATCGGCAGCTTCTTTGACCTTGGCATCGATGGCTTCTGCCCGCACTGCGGGGTCCGGCTCCGAGGCTGCTCCCACCACACAATGGCCGATGTGCTCTTCCACGAGTCCCAGGCTGACAGCGTGCAGGGCCTTGGTGACGGCGGAGACCTGCGTGAGGATGTCGATGCAGTACTTGTCCTCATCCACCATGCGGGCAATTCCGCGCACCTGGCCTTCGATGCGTTTGAGGCGGCGCAGGTAGGCGTCCTTGTTTCCCGTGTAGCCGTGCTGCGGCCCCTCAGGGCCCGCATCAGCTTCAACCGCTATCCGCGCGACTGCTTCTCCGGTTGTACTCATGCGTTGACCGTATACCCCCGAGGGGTATACGGTCAAGTACCCCGTGGGGGTATACGCGCGTGCGTCTCAGCTAGCCGCCGAGGCTGGGGCAGTAGGAGCGGGGGCACCAAAAAAGCTCCGGAGTGCGTTATTGGGGGATACGCACTCCGGAGCAGCTCTTGGGCAAACCCGGCGTCCACCTCGGCGGAACCGGCCTGCTTGAATCAGCTTACTGGCTGGTACTCCCCTCCGCCAGCACCTCGAATAACTACTTTCGCTTTACTTTCTCCGCTCTTAATTCGGCTCCAGTAACAGGCTGCCGAAGGTCACGGCTGGTCCTCGTGGGCTGGCATCCGGTAGGGAACAACCAGGACAGGGCGGCTCTGGTGGTGGACCAGCCAGGTGCCAACTGCCCCGTTCAGGGCTTCGCTGAGCCGGTGGGAGAAACCCCGCTCTGACGTGCCGACGACGATCATCGGGGCATTATTTTCCGCCGCCAACCGTGCCAGCGCCCGGGCGGGATCGCCGGCGAGGATCCGGAAGGTCCATTCCGTGTGCCCGGCTTCCGCCGGTACTTTGGCTACCGCCGCTTCTATGGATGCCCGCAGCTCTGAAGCCACGGCCCGGATGTCCTCGTCGTCCGCGTCCGGGTGGAGGGAGAGCCGGTGGGCGGACCGTGCGGGGTCCCATTCCACCAGGTAGCTGGCCTCGTCAACGTAAGCGCAGAGCAATGGTCTTCCCAGCCGGGCGGCGAGGAGGGCTGCGGTCTGCAGGACCTCAGGGTGCTGCTTTGGTGCAATGCCTGCCAGCAGGGGTGACGTACCGCTGAATGGGTCTGATGTCATAGCTTATTCTCGGCCTCCCCTACGCGCTTGAACAGGGTGCTTACTGTGGTCCGTCACGGCGCGGGTGATGCCGTGACCACCACGTTCTTCCCCCAGGGATCTTCAGTGAAGCAGCTGATCAGGACCAGCCGGTTCGGCACGATGTCCCAGATGGGACTGTCCTTGAGGCTGGACTTCAGGTAGGTGGTCACGCTGTCCACCCGGTAGGGGATGGTGCCGGTTGCGGTGTCCACTTCGAACCTGTCGCCCACAGCCGCCGATGAACTCAGATGGTTGAAGGGTGCGTCTGCACCTTCCCAGCTGTGCCCGATCACGTAGGTTGTGTTCGCCGACCCCTGCCCGGGAGTCCCGAAGGGCGTCAGCCAGTAGCCGTCTTTGGTTTCAGGTGGCTCCACCGTTTGGCTGGCCTGCGCGGCAGCGTCCAGGTCCAGCGCGTGGACCGGAACATCGAACGCGGCGGCGCCGTAGCGGATGCGTACTGGTTCAGCCGCTGCCGGGAGGACAGGGGCCGGCAGTGCTGCAGCTGGAGCGGCCGGAACCGGCACTTGGCCTGGCCCGGCCGTCCCCGTTGCATCTGCCGCCGTCCCGGCCAATTGTGCCGGTTGGCGGGATATGGCCCCAGGTGCCGGAGACACGATCCCCGCACTGTCTCCGCCAGCGGACACGTCCATCTGGTGGAAGAGGGGTGTACCGAAGGTCATGGACAGAAAGGCCAGAACCCCGCATAGGAGGATGGCCAGGTCTCCCCGGTTCCAGCGTCTCCGCCTGCGGTCCTTGAGAGCCGCGTGCCGGCTGCGTTCCTTGGACATGCTGCTCCTCAGCAGTTGCGGATGAAAGGAAGGAAGACGCCCCGCCGGGCACTGGCGGGACGCCTTCCTGTCGTGGGGCCCTTGATGGCGCCGAGGGTTGCGGCGCAGCCGGTATCAGTCGGCCAGGGGCAGTGTGCGGCGGTTGCGGCGGAAAGCCACTGCCGCGCCGGCTGCCACCAGGGCGCCCACACCTGCCAGCCAGGACGGGCTGCTGGAGCCGCCCACGGCCGTCTGGGCGTTGAACCCCTGGTTGGTTCCCAAGCTTGTGGCCGCGGCACCAGCAGCAGTCCGTTCAGGGACGACGACCGTGGCTGCCGCCTGCGGGACGGTCACCGGCGGAACCACAGCGGGCTGCTGGACGGGTGGAATCACGGCAGCAGTGACCACGGGAGTCTCCACTACGGGCGTTTCAACGACAGGTGCCTGAACCACCGTCTGTTCCACAGGCGGAACCACAACCGGCGGGTTCACCACGGGCTGCTCGACCACCGGCGGGTTCACCACGGGCTGCTCCACCACCGGTGGAGTCACCACGGGCGGCTGCTCAACCACGGGTGGCGTTTCACCGGCCGGCAGATCATCGCATTTGGCAATGTAGGTGAGCTTTCCGGCGTTCGTCCAGTTCATTCCGTCCGGCGCCTTCGGGGTGGGCGGGATGATGTCCGTAGGATGCTCGTCGTGGCCGCCAATCCCGTTGACGCTGAATTCCAGCGGCTTCCAGGATGTCCCGTCGTCATGGCAGACGGTGACTTTTTCGGACGCTGCCATGGCCGGTGCCGTGATGCTGATCAGTCCCAGCCCCACCACCCCTAGGGCGGCAAAAGTGCGTTTCATTGTTCTCTCCCCAGTATGTTTGAAACGGACCATGATGAGGAGGAACAGCGGTTACGCCGAATGCCCCAGCAGCACGGTCAGCTTGCTTGAGTTTTCAGGCTAGGTGCGGGCCCGCAACTGGTCGCGAGTAGGGTGTACTCGTCTTTCGGAGGCTTCCGCTGGACCTGTTACTTGCGGGTACCCGAAAATCCCGCAGCGGTACTTGTCCAGGCCGCGGGTACCTTGTAGCCGGCACCGCCCGCGCCTAACGTTGAATTCGAGAAAGGGCGTGAGGGCATGCAAATTTTTATGTGGTGGCTGGACCTGGACCTCGGGAGCAAGGAATGGTTGCGGGAGAATCTGCGGGCCGGGGAACTTCCCCTTCCGGTGCTGCAGGGGATCGCTGAAGCGGGTGGACCCCACCCGGACAACCCGACGGCAGTGCTTACGGACGCGGACTGGGACTTCATCGAGACTCAGTCGGAGTTTGTGGACTAACCCTCGCCGCCCTCTTTCAGCCAAAACCGTTGCAGCCTGCCCGGGGCGGTGGTTGCATGGTGGGCATGGCAACCCAAGGAAGTTTTGTCTTAGCAATCGGGACCAAAAAGGGCCTGTGGCTGGCCACCAGCCCGGACAGGCGGGAATGGTCCTTCACCGGCCCGCATTTTTTGATGAGTGAGATTCCGAGCATCGGAATCGACACCAGGGAAGGCCGCACCCGGATCATGGTGGGGGTCCGGAACGAGCATTGGGGCCCCACGGTGGCCCACTCGGACGATCTTGGCGCCACCTGGTCCGAACCCGAGCAGGGCGCCATCAAATTCCCCGAAGATACGGGCGCGGCCCTGGAACGCATCTGGCAGATTTATCCTGACGCCGAGGCCCGGCCGGGAGTGGTGTGGGCCGGGGCGGAGCCCATCTCGGTGTGGAAGTCCACCGACGGCGGCGAACACTTCGAGCTGAACAGGGGCCTCTGGGACCATCCGCACCGCAGCGACTGGGGCGCCGGCTACGGCGGCGCCGCTGCCCACTCGATCGTGGTCCACCCCGAAGGCGAAACCGTGCACGTCGCCATGAGCACCGGGGGCGTTTACCGCTCGCTCGACGGCGGCACCTCCTGGGAGGCCCGCAATAAGGGGATCTCCGCCTACTTCATGCCCGACCCGAACCCTGAGTTCGGACAGTGCGTGCACAAGATCGCTGCGGATGCCGCCGTCGACGGCCGCCTCTATGCGCAGAACCACCACGGCGTGTACCGCACGGACGACAACGCGGAGAGCTGGACGTCAATTGCGGAGGGCCTGCCGGCCGACTTCGGGTTCGTCATGCTGACCCATCCGCGGCGGGAAGGTACAGCCTGGGTTGTCCCCCTCAAAGCCGACGGCGAGCGTATCCCGCCCAACGGTGAACTGGCCGTCCACCGCACAGACGACGCCGGCGCCAGCTGGAAGAGGCTCAGCAACGGGCTGCCCACGGGCGAGTACAACAGCGTCCTGCGGGACGCAGCCTCCGTGGATTCGGCGGAACCGTCCGGCGTGTACTTCGGCACGCGCGGAGGCAGTGTCTATGCCAGCCCGGACGAAGGGGAGACATTCTCGGAAGTGGTGGCACATCTTCCGGATGTCCTGTGCGTCCGGGCGGCAGTGGTGGCCGGTGCCTGACATATCGGTAGTACTTCCCAGCATCCTGCAGCCACTGGCCGGCGGGCAGTCCGTTCTGACTGCGCCCGCGGACGGACCTGTGACCGTGGCAAAACTGCTGGATTCCGTCACCGCCGACTTCGCTGTCCTTGCCCGCCGGCTTCGGGACGAGACGGGAGCCTTGCGGCGCTTCGTGAATGTCTACGTGGATGGTGACGAGGTGCGGCGGTTGCAGGGCCTGGACACGGAGGTTGCACCCGGCCAGGAGGTGCTGGTCATCCAGTCGGTGGCGGGCGGCTGATACCGGCCCGGAAGGCCAGGCTCCTGCAGCGGGCAGTCCTTACTGACTGCACCCGCTGCCGCAGCCCGGCATTTCCGGCGCCGCCGCGCGTCCGGTTCAGGCAACCCGCCAGACGCTGCATTCGTCCGTATTGATTGCTTTCCGCAGGCCTGTCATCCTGTCCAGGATCCACACCACTCCGATTCCCGGCGCCGTCTCCTGGACCCTGCCCCGGCGGATCACTACGTCATCGTAGGAAGGGCCAATGGAAAGGCGGGCTTCGATCTCGTCGCCGCGGCGGAGCTGGTCCAGGGCGCGGACTCTGGTTACATGGGCTGCTGCTCTCTTTAACATGGGGGGCCTCCTGGCTGGAGCTGGTGCCGGCTCTTGCCTGCACTACCAGTGTGGAGTGGCAATGTTGCGCCTTGGTTTCCTGATGGTTAGGCGCCGGTTAGTTCTTTGAGCCGGAACTGTTTCCCGCCAAGGGTCTGCCGGCGGCGTGGCACCCAAGGCAGAGGTCTTCCTGGGCAGCCGCTGGCTACGCTGCCTCGCGGTTGCGGTAGGCGGCGAGGAACGTTGCGATCCTGCGGACGGCTTCCTCGATGTCCAGGACAGACGGGAGGATCACAAAGCGGAAGTGGTCAGGCGTGGGCCAGTTGAACGCCGAGCCGTGGGACACCAGGATTTTCTGGTCCTTCAACAGGTCCAGGACGAACTGTTCGTCGCTGGCGATCGGGTAGAGTTCCGGGTCCAGGCGCGGGAACAGGTACATGGCGCCCTCTGCCGGCACGCAGGTGATGCCCGGAATGGCGGTCAGCAGCTTGTGCGCGAGGTCCCGTTGTTCCCGGAGCCGGCCGCCGGGGCGCACCAGTGCCTCGATGCTCTGGTAGCCGCCCAGGCATGTCTGGATGGCATGCTGGGCAGGAACGTTGGGGCACAGCCTCAGGGACGCCAGCAGCTCCAGCCCCTCCCGGTACGCGGCGGTGGCGGCCAGCGGCCCGGTGACTGCGACCCAGCCGGCACGGTAGCCGGGCATCCGGTAGGCCTTGGACAGGCCGCTGAACGTCAGGCAGCAGACGTCCTCAGCCACGGCGGCCGTGTGGATATGCACGGCTTCCCCGTACAGCACCTTCTCGTAGATCTCGTCCGAGAAGAGGACCAGGTTGTGCTTCCGGGCCAGGGCGGTGAACTGTTCCAGGATGTAGCGGGGGTAAACGGCGCCGGTGGGGTTGTTCGGGTTGATGATCACGATGCCCTTGGTCCGGCTGGTGATTTTTGCCTCGACGTCGGCCATGTCCGGCCACCAGTTTTCCTCCTCGTCGCACAGGTAATGGACAGGCGTGCCCCCGGTCAGGGTCACAGCCGCCGTCCACAACGGGTAGTCCGGTGCCGGGACCAGGATCTCGTCGCCGTTTTCCATAAAGGCCTGCAGGCACATGGAAATCAATTCGCTGACCCCGTTGCCAATGAAAATGTCCTCCACGCCGATCTGCATCAGGCCGCGGGTCTGGTAGTACTGCGAGATGGCGGTCCGGGCGGAAAAGATTCCCTTGGAGTCGCTGTAGCCCTGCGCGCCCCGCAGGTGGTGGATCATATCCACCACCACCGATTCCGGGGTTTCCAGGCCGAACGGGGCCGTATCGCCCAGGTTCATCTTCAGGATCCGGTGCCCCTCGGCCTCCATGTTCTTGGCTGCCTGGAGGATCGGCCCGCGGAGTTCGTACCGGACGTTCTGGAGTTTGCTGGAATGCTGCATGGCGCGCATGGTTGATCTTTTCATAAAGGACGGCGCCGGGCGTCCCTGTCAGGGTGCCAGCCGGTCGCCCTTCCGGTGCAGCCGAAACCACCGGAAACCGTAACGGCCCAGCTCCACGGTGAAGCCGCCGTCGGGCTCCAAAGGCACGCTCCCGCCGTCGAACACGTCCAGCAGGACGGCGTCCTTGAAGGCTTGCGGCGGGCTATCCTCCCGGGCGGCGTTGGCGCTGATCGTCACCGGATCCTCGCCCAGATTGTGCAGGAGCACCAGCATGCCGCCGTCGGAGCTGCAGGTGTGTGCGAACACCGCACGCTCCGGCTGGTCGATAAGGGCGAAGCCGCCCCACCCCAGCTCCGCGTTCTCCCGGTAGCGCAGGATCAGGGTTGCCATGAAGTTGAAGAGTGAATCGGGGTCCCGCCTGGCGGCTGCCGCGTTGACGTGGTCCGGGCCGTACTCTCCCCTTGTCAGCGGGACAGCCAGGTCCGCAGCCTTGGCCGTGGAAAAGCCCCCGTTTTTCCCGTCGCTCCACTGCATGGGGGTGCGCACGGCGGCCCTGCTCTTGAGCCGAAGGTCCTCACCCATGCCGATCTCCTCCCCATAGAACAGCACCGGGGTGCCGGGCAGGGAGAACATCAGCGAGTACACCATCCGGAGGCGTTCCGGATCGCCGTCCAGCATCGGGGGAAGCCGGCGGCGCAGGCCCCGCCCGTACACCTGCATGTTCTTCTCGGGCCCGAAAGCGGCAAAGACCTCGCCGCGTTCGCCGTCCGTGAGTTTGTCCAGGGTGAGTTCGTCATGGTTGCGCACGAACATGGCCCACTGGTTGTCCGGATGCAGCGGCGGACGGCTCTTCAGGTTTTCCGCCAGGGGCCGGGCATCCTGCCGCGCGAGCGACAGGTAGAGGTGCTGCATGGACAGGAAGTCGAACTGCATGTTGAGTTCGTTGCCGTCGGGGCCGCCGAAGTACTCCAGTTGTTCCTTGTACGGCAGGTTTACCTCTCCGAGCAGCACCGCGCTGCCGTTGCGGCGGTTCACGAAGCTCCGCAGGGCCTCGAGGTAGCCGTGCGGATCCAGGTTGGCGGCCTCGTCCTTGGGCTGGCCGCGGGTTTCGAGGAAGAAGGGCACGGCGTCCAGCCGGAAACCGTCCAACCCGAGTTCCAGCCACAGGCCCATCGCCTTGGCGATCTCGTTCCGTACGCCGGGGTTGGTCACGTTCAGGTCCGGCTGGTACTTGGCGAACATGTGCAGGTACCACTCGCCGGTGGTCTCATCCTTGTTCCACAAGGACGTTTCCTCGCCGGGGAACACCACCTCCGAGGACGTGTCCGGTGGTGTGTCGGTCCGCCACACGTAGTAGTCCCGGTACCGGTTGTCCTTTGACTGCCGGGCCTCCACGAACCACGGGTGCTGGTCCGAGGTATGGTTCACCACGAAGTCCGCGATTACGCGCATGCCCCGGTCCCGGGCGGCGCGGACGAACTCCACCAGATCACCCAAGGTCCCAAGCCGGGGATCAACGGTGAAGAAATCGGTCACGTCGTAGCCGTCATCCCGGTCCGGGGAGGGATAGAACGGCATCAGCCAGATACAGGTCACGCCGAGGGCGGCCAGGTAGTCCACACGCTGGGTGAGGCCGGCGAAGTCGCCGCAACCGTCGCCGTCGTCGTCAAAGAATGTCTCGACGTCCAGGCAGTAGATCACGGCGTTTTTCCACCAGAGGTCGGAGGTTTCGGCGATCCTCATGCCGAAGCGCCCGACGCCGGTTCGGCACCGGCCGCAGAAAGCTGCGGGACCGCCGGGGTGCTGCCCGGCATGCGCAGCTGCGGGAGGACCTCCGCCGCGAACGCGTCGATGAAGGGAGCCTGCTCCTGGCCCACAAAGTGCAGGTAGAGCTCGTCGAAGCCCAAGTCTGCGTATTCGGCCAGCCACTCCGTATGCTGGTCCAGGTCCGCCGAGACGTTCACGGTTTTGCGGACCTGCTCCGCTGTCACGTGTTCGCCCACCAGGTCGAAGTGTCCGGCGGTGGGCAAATCCCAAGGGATGGGCGGATCATAGGTGTTGGTGCGCCACTGGTCGAGCGCAACGGCAACAGCTTCCTCTTCGTTCCCGGCCCAGGAAAGGTGGACCTGCAGGACAGCCTTCCCCTGCCCGCCGTTGTCCCGGTAGGCCGCCACCATGTCCTTGAGCTTGTCGGCCGGCTGGTTCACGGTGACCAGGCCATCCGCCCAGGCTGCGGCACGCCGGGCGGTGTCCACGCTGACCGCGGGAGCAATGAGCGGCGGGGGATTGTCCGGAACGTCCCAGATCCTCGCCTGTTCCACGGTGACCAGGCCGCGGTGGGTGACCTCCTCGCCGCGATGCAGGCGCCGTATCACCTCCACGCTTTCCTCCAGCCGGCGCTGGCGGATGTCCTTGGGCGGCCAGGGATCCCCGGTGATGTGCTCGTTCATGTTCTCCCCGCTGCCGGTGGCCATCCAGAACCGGCCCGGGAACATGCCGGCCAGGGTGGCCGAGGCATGGGCGATGATGGCCGGGTGGTACCGCTGGCCGGGCGCCGTGACCACCCCGAACCGGAGATTGGTGGTGGCCAGCGCTGCTCCCAGCCAGGACCAGGCGAAGCCGGAGTGTCCCTGCCGGGCGGACCACGGCTCGATGTGGTCCGAGCACATAGCCGCGTCAAAGCCCGCCCGCTCCGCGTGCTGGACGTCCCTGAGGAGCCGGGCGGGGCTGATCTGTTCGTGTGAAGCGTGGAAGCCGACAGTAACCATCGTTAACCTCTACCGTCCGGCGCGTGCCCTGTCGAGGGTTTCGGCCGGGCGGTTGGCGGAATGCGGCACCGGTGCAGCCGGCCTGCCACTTGTCAGATAAGTTTGTAACTTGTAACACTGCGCCCGCTGCGGTCCTGCGCAGCTGGCGGAACTGGAAGGAAGTACCTCTTGTGGGCGGTGTGCTGATCGGGCTGGCGGTGATCGGCGTCGTCATTGCGGTGGGCTACATTGCCGCGCGGTGCGGACTGGGCGGAGAGCCGACCGTTTCGGCGCTGACCCGCACCGCCTTTTTTATCACCAACCCGGTGCTGCTGTTCACGGTGGTCCTCGAATCCGACCTCACTGTGGTCTTTTCCGCCTACGTTCCGCTGGCCATGATCACGGCTGCCGCGACTGCTTTGCTGTATGTGGCGGCGAGCCGGCTGTGGTTCCGGCGGCCATTGGCCGAAACCGCCGTTGGGGCCATGGCCAGTTCCTACGTCAACGCCAACAACATCGGCATCCCCATCACGCTGTACGCGCTGGGCGACGCAACCCCGGTGGCGCCGGTCCTGCTGGTCCAGCTGCTCCTGTTCGCGCCGCTGGTCCTCACTCTCCTGGACCTTTCCGCCGCCGGCCGGTTTTCTCCGCGCCTGCTGCTGACCCAACCGTTCCGGAACCCCATGATCATCGCCTCTCTACTGGGCGTTGTCCTGGCGGCGTTCAAGGTGGAGCTTCCCGGCCCGGTGATGGCGCCGCTGACGCTCCTGGGCGGGGCGGCCGTTCCGGTGGTGCTGCTGGCCTTTGGCATGTCCCTGCACGGCTCGCGCATGCTGCAAAGCGGCGGGCATACCGCGGAAATCCTGACTGCCACCGCACTGAAGTCGGCGGTGATGCCCATGGTGGCTTTCGTCGTCGGACGCTTCCTGTTCAACCTGGACCAGCACATGCTCCTGGGCGTGGTGCTGATGGCAGCGCTCCCCTCGGCCCAGAACGTGTTCCTGTTCGCGGGCAAGTACGGCCGCGGGGTGGCGGTGGCCCGGGAAACCATCCTCCTTTCGACGGCGGCAGCAGCCCCGGCGCTGATCCTGATCGTCTGGCTGCTGGCCGGCTGAGCACCGGTCTTCCGCTGGTCTTCCGCCAGGGGCGGTCGCCGGGCAAGAATGGGCAGCATGGAACTTCCCGTGATGCCGCCCGTCCCGCCCATGCTCGCCAAGGCCGTCAGCGGCATCCCGGAAGGCGATCTCAGCTACGAGCCCAAGTGGGACGGCTTCCGGTCCATCATCTTCCGCGACGGCGACGAGTTGGAGATCGGCAGCCGCAACGAAAAGCCCATGACCCGCTACTTTCCTGAACTCGTGGAAGCCTTAAGGGAAAACCTGCCGCCCCGGTGCGTGGTGGACGGCGAGATTATCCTGATCGGCCCGTCCGGCGACCGGCTGGATTTCGACGCCCTCCAGCAGCGGATTCACCCGGCGGCCAGCCGGGTGAAGCTGCTCGCGGCGCAGACCCCGGCCTCGTTCGTGGCGTTTGACTTGCTGGCCCTGGGCGAAGACGACTACAGGGACAGGCCCTTCACGGAGCGGCGGGCGGCACTTGAGAAGGCGCTCGCCGCCAGCAAAGCCCCCGTCCACCTCACCGCGGCCACCACGGACAAGGACACGGCCGGGCAGTGGTTTGAGCAGTTTGAAGGCGCCGGGCTGGACGGGGTGGTGGCCAAACGCCTGGACGGACGGTACGAGCCGGACAAACGGGTGATGTTCAAAACCAAGCACGAGCGCACCGCGGACTGCGTGGTGGCCGGCTACCGGCTGCACAAGAGCGGGCCGGACGCCATCGGTTCGCTCCTGCTCGGCCTGTACAAGGACGACGGCGGCCTGGCCAGCGTGGGCGTGATCGGCGCCTTCCCGATGAAGCGCCGCCAGGAGCTGTTCGAGCAGCTGCAGCCGCTCGTCACCGACTTCGAGGACCATCCGTGGGCCTGGGCCAAGCAGGAGGAAGGCGAACGGACGCCGCGGAACTCCGAAGGCAGCCGCTGGAGCGCCGGCAAGGACCTGTCCTTCGTGCCGCTCCGGCCCGACCTCGTGGTGGAGGTCCGCTATGACCACATGGAGGGCGACCGGTTCCGGCACACCGCCCAGTTCAACCGCTGGCGCCCGGACCGGGATCCGGAATCGTGCACCTACGCGCAGCTGGAGGAACCTGTCAGCTTCGACCTGGCGTCGGTGCTGGAGACCGGGCGGCCTTAGGGGCGCGGGGTGCCGGAACAGCCTGGTTTTGGAAAAGGAAAGCCCGCCATTTGGGGGAATGGCGGGCTTTCCGGTCTGAAAACCGGGCTGGAATGTGCTTCCGGTCCGGCGGAAGGTTACTTCAGGCCGAGCTGCTTGGTGGGAACCTTGAAGGATTCCTTGGCGGTCAGCGCGGAGATGGCTGCCACTGCGCAGATGATGGCGGTGAAGATGCTGATCTGGACCCAGCCGCCCGGCTTGATACCGCCCATGGCTGCAACGATGGCCGGGGCGAAACCTGCCATCAGGAAGCCGAGCTGGGTGCCGATGGCCAGGCCGGAGAAGCGCACCTTGGTGCTGAACATCTCGGCGTAGAAGGACGGCCAGACGGCGTTGGAGGCGGCGTAGCCGCAGGAGAAGAAGCCGATGGCGGCCAGGAACATCAGCGGCACGCTGCCGGATTCCAGGCTGAGCAGGAACACGGGCGTCAGGGCGGCGCTGGCGAGGGCGCCGTAGATGAAGACGGGCTTGCGGCCGATCTTGTCCGCCAGCATGCCGAACAGCGGCTGGGTGCCCAGGGCTACGAGGTTGGCGCCCACCACGAGCCAGAGTGTGGTGGTGCCGTCAACGCCGGCAACGGTCTTGGCGTAGCTGATGGCAAGGGTGCCGAAAACTGTGGAGACTGCGGCGATGAAGGCACAGCAGATGACGCGCAGGACGTCGCGCCAGTGGCCCTTGAGCAGGTCTGCGACGGGGAGCTTGGAGATCTGGGCCGACTTCTGGGCTTCCTCGAAGGCCGGCGGTTCGTGCAGGGTGCGGCGGATGAAGAACGCCACCACAACAACGACCGCGCTGAGCCAGAACGGGATGCGCCAGCCGATGCCGTACTTAATCTCGTCCGGGAGGGCCAGGACGGGGATGAAGACGAGCGCGGCGAGGATCTGGCCCCCCTGGGTGCCGGTGAGGGTCCAAGAAGTGAAGAAGGAGCGGCGGTTGTCCGGGGCGTGTTCCAGCGTCATGGAGGAGGCGCCGGCCTGCTCTCCGGCGGCGGAGAGTCCCTGGCAAAGGCGGGCCAGCACCAGCAGGGCGGGAGCCCACCAGCCGACGGTGTTGAAGTCCGGCAGGCAGCCGATGATGAAGGTTGAGGCACCCATCAGAAGAAGGGTGAACATGAGGACCTTCCGCCGGCCCACCCTGTCGCCAAAGTGGCCCAGAATGACGGCGCCGATCGGACGGGCGACGTAGGCGAACCCGAAGGTGGCGAAGGACATGATGGCCGCGTTCGCGTCAGCATCCGGGAAGAAGACCTTGGGGAAGATGAGGGCGGCGGCGGAACCGAAGATGAAGAAGTCGTAGTATTCGACGGCGCTGCCCAGGAAGCTGGCGAGGGCTGCCTTCTTCGGCGTCCCGGCCGGGGCAGCGATGCCTGGCTCGGCGGACGGAAGTATCTGGCTCATGGAGTTCCTTAGATGTGACGACTTTGTCGCGGATGGATCGGGGGAGCTTCAGCCGGCACGGCCTGGGTGTTGGCTTTGGTCGGCACGGCTGCAGGGGCGGGAGGACCCGGACAGTAGCCACATGGTGGGAGCTACTTGTGCAATACAGCAATGATGACTGTGAGTGGAGTCACCTGTCAAGAAAATAATCACCATCTAGAAATAGTTCCCACCATGTGGCAACATGGACGGCATGAGTGTGAATCAAGCCACAGCGGACAATGGCGTTTCTGCTGACCCCAAGATGGACTCCAAGGCTGCGAAGGCGGACCGCACGGACATGGTGGGCAAGGCCCTGGGCCTGCTCGTCCTCCTGGGCGACGAGCCCCGGGGCGCCAGTGCCGCGGAGATCTCGCGCAGGGCGGAGCTGCCCTTCAGCACCACCTACCGCCTCCTGGGTTCGCTGACCCGGGACGGCTTCGTCGACTACGAGCCCGACGGTCGCCGCTACCACCTGGGGCTGCGGATCTTCCAGCTGGGCCAGCGCGTCTCCAACCATCACGGTTTCGCCGGCGCCGCCCTGCCCGTGCTGCGCCGCGTCACCGAGCAGACCGGTGAGGCCACCATCCTTAGCGTCCGCGACGGCCACCACCACCTCACCGTCAACAAGGTGGACGGGCCCCGCACTTTCCGGGTGACCAGCGACCCCGGGCACCTGGGTGCGCTGCATACCACCTCGGTGGGCAAGGCGCTGGTGGCCTTCGCTGACGACGCCGAGCGCCAGCGCCTGGTGGAGGAGCTGGAGCTGGAGCCGCTGACGGAGTATTCCATCACGGACCGGGACGCCTTCCGGGCGGAAATCGAGCAGGTCCGCAGCCGCGGCTACGCCTTGATGGATGAGGAGAACGAACTCGGCATGCGCGCTGTTGCCGTGCCCGTCTTCAACTCCCAGGGCCACGCTTTCGCCTCACTGGCCACCGCCGTCCCCGTCTTCCGCCTTAGCGTCGAGGCGCTGGTTGCCCATGTGCCGCTGCTGCAGGAAGCTGCCGCCGAACTCTCGGCCAGGCTTCCACTGCGTTAGCGGAACGGGCTGAAGTTCGGCGGCTGTGGGAGGCCGCTTTCGGGCTCCTGTTCGTATCTAGAACAAGAGTGCAAGATGTGAACAAGTGTTGTACTGTAATCCCTATCACCGGTCCCGTTGCGTATGCCAAGGCTGCGCCGCCCGGCCGGTGCCGTATCAAAGGAGCTGCACGGATGAGCAATCGAACTGAGTCCTACCTGGTGGGACTGGTCGGCGATGGTGTGATGCCGTCACTCACCCCGCCCATGCACGAACGCGAAGGGGACGTGCAGGGCCTGCGCTACCTTTACCGCCCCATTGACCTCCTGGAGCTGGGCCTTCCCGGCGAGTCCGTCGGCCAGCTGCTTCACAGCGCCCGCAGCCTGGGCTTCAACGGCTTGAACATCACGCACCCCTGCAAGCAGCTGGTGCTGCAGCACCTTGACGAGGTCTCCCCGGATGCCCTCCGGCTCGGCGCCGTCAACACCGTGGTGATTGAGGATGGGCGTTTCATCGGCCACAACACCGACTTCTCCGGCTTCGCCGCGGCTTTGGCATCCGGCCTTCCGGGCGCGAGGCTGGACCGTGTGGTGCAGCTGGGTGCCGGCGGGGCGGGCTCCGCCGTCGCCTACGCCCTGCTCACAGCCGGCGTGAAGACGCTGGACCTGGTGGACATGGACCCCGCTCGTGCCGCCGCGCGCGCAGAGGAGCTGGCCGGCTTCTTCCCGGACAGCACCGTCACGGCACGGACGACGGCGGAACTGCCCCAACTGATGCCCCTCGCCGACGGCCTGGTCCACTGCACCCCGGTGGGCATGGCCGCACACCCCGGCGTACCGCTGGACCTTGAGCTGCTGGAACCGCGCCACTGGGTGGCGGACATCGTCTACCGCCCCATCGACACCGAACTGGTCCGGGGCGCCCGCGCCAAGGGATGCGAGGTGCTGGACGGCGGCCGGATGGCAGTAGGCCAGGCAGCTGACGCCTTCCGCATCTTCACCGGCCTTGAACCCGACCCGGACCGCATGCGCAACCACTTCCTGGAGCTTGTGGCCGCCGAAGAGGTGGCCGCCTAATGCGCACCGGAATCGCCACGGTCTGCCTGTCCGGCACGCTGAAGGAAAAGATGCAGGCCTGCGCCATCGCGGGCTTCGACGGCATCGAGATTTTTGAGCAGGACTTGGTCACGTCACCCCTGGGCCCCGAGGATGTGCGCAAAATGGCCGCCGACCTCGGCCTGGGACTGGACCTCTACCAGCCCTTCCGGGATTTCGACGGCGTCACCCCGGACCTGCTGAAGGCCAACCTCCGGCGCGCCGAAGCGAAGTTCAAGCTCATGTCCCGCCTGGGCATGGACACCATCCTGGTCTGCTCGAACGTGGCCACGGCCACCATCGACGACGATGACCTCCGCGCGTCGCAGCTCACCGAACTCGCGGAGCTGGCCGGGGATCATGGTGTCAAGGTCGCTTACGAGGCCCTCGCCTGGGGCAAGTACGTCAACGACTACGAGCACGCCTACCGCCTGGTGGAGATGGTGGACCATCCCAACTTCGGCACCTGCCTGGACTCCTTCCACATCCTTTCCCGCGACTGGGACACGGCGCCGATCGAGAAGATCAACGCCGAAAAGATCTTCTTCGTCCAGGTAGCGGACGCTCCCAAGCTCTCGATGGATGTGCTGTCCTGGAGCCGGCACTACCGCGTCTTCCCCGGCGAAGGCCAGTTTGAGCTCGCCAAGTTCATGGGCCACGTGGTCCGCGCCGGCTACACCGGCCCGGTTTCCCTGGAAGTCTTCAACGACGTGTTCCGCCAGTCCGACGTCGAGCGCACCGCCGTGGACGCCATGCGCTCGCTGATCTGGCTTGAGGAACAGAGTGCCAAATGGCTTGCCGGGAACGCCTCGGAAGGTGCCGCAGGCGCCGCCGCCCGCCGTCGTTATCCCATGGAACTGGCCACGCTGCCGAAGGTGAGCGAACCGGCAGGCTTCAACTTCGCCGAGGTCAAGGCGGACGATACCGCCCGGCTTGAAAAGCTCCTGGGCCAGCTCGGCTTTGCCTTCGAAGGCCGCCACCGCACCAAGGACGTCCAGCTCTGGACCATGGGCCAGGCGCGCGTGATCATCAACGAACAGGCGGCCACCCACGCCGAGCCGGCCATCGCCGCTTTGGGGTTCGACGTCGATTCCCCCGTGATTGCCTCTGCCCGGGCCCAGCAGCTGAAAGCGCCCGTGGTGGCCCGCAAGGTCCAGGCTGACGAGGAAGTGTTCCAGGGCATCTCCGCCCCGGACTCCACCGAGATCTTCCTGTGCCAGGGCAGCCCCGACGGCACCGCCGCCTGGACGCACGAATTCGGCGAGGGGCTGGAACACCCGCGGCAGTCACAGAATGCTGTCATCGATCACGTGAACCTTGCCCAGCCGTGGCAGCACTTCGACGAAGCCGTCCTCTTCTACACCAGCGCCCTGGCACTGGAACCGCAGCCCTTCGCGGAGGTGCCGAGCCCCAGCGGCCTGGTGCGCTCGCAGGTCATGCAGACGTTCGACGGCGCCGTGCGGCTCGTTCTGAACCTCGCCCCGGTACAGCAGGCACCGGCCCAGCACGCCCGCAAGACCTACCAGGAACACATCGCGTTCGCCGTGGACGACCTTGTATCCGCCGCCAGGTCCGCCCACGACCGCGGCCTCGAGTTCCTGCAGATTCCGGCCAACTACTACGAGGACCTGGACGCCCGCTTCGACCTTGAACCGGGCTTCCTGGCCACCCTCCAGGAACTCAACCTCCTGTATGACCGGGACGCCAGCGGGGAATTCCTCCATTTCTATACCGCCACCGTGGGCAGCGTGTTCTTCGAAATGGTGGAACGCCGCGGCAACTACGACGGCTACGGGGCGCCCAATGCCCCGGTGCGCCACGCAGTCCAGTACGACCTCGCCCGCCCCTGAACCTGTACACCACCTAAGAATCCAAAACCGAAAGGAGCCGGCTGTGCCTTCAGACCACACCGCACAAGCGCTCGAATCCGAGGAACTCGTGCCTCCCGCCGAGCCGCACGCCGCGCACGGGTCTTCCAGGAACGTGGAAACCCAGGCGGATCTCAGTGCAGAGATCAACTCGATCGGCGACGCCTATGTGCGGGCCCTCAAGGACGGCGCTCCAGCCGAGACCCAGCCGCGGCTGGACTACCCGCCCTACCGCAGCAGCATCCTGCGGCACCCCACCAAGAGCCTGCACCACGCGGACCCGGAGACCATCGAGCTGTACTCCCCGGCCTTCGGCCACCAGGACGTGCACGCCCTGGAATCGGACCTGACCATCCAGCACAACGGCGAGCCGCAGGGTGAGCGCATCATCGTGGCCGGCAAAGTCCTGGACGGCGACGGCCACCCGGTGGCAGGCCAGCTGGTGGAGATCTGGCAGGCCAACGCCTCCGGCCGCTACATCCACAAGCGCGACCAGCACCCCGCACCGATCGATCCCAACTTCACGGGCATCGGCCGCTGTATCACCGGCCCGGACGGCTCCTACCGGTTCACCACCATCAAGCCCGGCGCCTACCCCTGGAAGAACCACCTGAACGCCTGGCGCCCCGCGCACATCCACTTCTCGCTGTTCGGCACCGAATTCACCCAGCGCATCATCACCCAGATGTACTTCCCCGGCGACCAGCTCTTCCCGCTGGACCCCATCTACCAGACCATCGTGGACCAGGACGCCCGCGACCGGCTGGTGGCCAACTACGACCACACCCTCACCGAACCCGAGTGGGCGCTGGGCTACAACTGGGACATCGTCCTGACCGGCCCTAAGCGGACGTGGACCGAAAACGAGGCGCTCGGCGCAGAAGGTGATGAGGAGTAGGAAAGATGAGCACCAAACTCGTACCCACCCCCGGCCAGACCGTCGGCCCGTTCTACGGCTACGCGCTGCCGTTCGAGAAGGACAACGAACTCCTCGCACCGGGCTCGCCCGGCTCCATCCGCCTGCAGGGCACCGTGTATGACGGCGCCGGGGAGACCGTTCCGGACGCCATCCTGGAAATCTGGCAGCCCGACGCCGAGGGCAACGTGGTCCAGAAAACCGGCTCGCTGGTCCGCGACGGCTACACGTTTAGCGGCTGGGGCCGCGGCTCCGTTGGCTACAGCGGCGTGTACACCTTCACCACCGTCAACCCGGGCCCCACGAAGCCTGGGGCCGCGCCGTTCATCTCCGTGGCCGTCTTTGCCCGCGGCCTGACCAACCGGCTCTTCACCCGCATCTACCTCCCCGAAAACGAGGAGGCGCTGGCCAGCGACCCGCTGCTCGGCTCGCTCGACCCGGAGCGCCGCCAGACCCTCATCGCCCGGCGCGATCCCGACGGCGGCCTGACCTTTGATATCCGCCTTCAGGGTGAGGGCGAGACAGTCTTCCTGGACTTCCAGTGACTGACGCGGCCAGCCCGGCACGCGGGGCCGTGAGGGCCGACGGCGACGTCGGCCTGCTCAGCCCTGTCTCGGCATCGCCGCTGGTCGGGGTGCTGGCGGGGGACCGGGCAGTGCTGGCGGCGATCCTCGCCGTGGAGTCCGGCTGGGCTGCCGTGCTGGAGAAGGCTGACCTGGCACCCGCCGGTGCGGCCGCCGTCGTCGCTTCCGCTGCTGAGGCGGGCCGCTACGATCCGGTGGACATCGCCCGCCGTGCCCAAGGCGGCGGCAACCCCGTGATCCCGCTGCTCGGCGACCTCCGCAAGCAGGTCGCGGTGCTGGACACCGGCAACGTCGGCGCCGGGAAAGCCGTGCACACCTCACTGACCAGCCAGGACGTCCTGGACACCGCCCTGATGCTGCTGGCCCGCAACACCGTGGAGGCGCTGCTGGCTGACCTGAAAGGCGCGACGACGGCGCTCGCCACCTTGGCGGAGCAGCATGCGGACACGCTGTGCGTGGGCAGGAGCCTGACCCAGCATTCGCTGCCGTTCACGTTTGGCCTCCGCGCCGCGCAGTGGTTCCAGGGCGTCGCCGCCGCAGGCCGAAACCTGGAAACCGTGGAGTTCCGGGTGCAGTTCGGCGGAGCCGCCGGGACCCTGGCTGCGGGCAGTGTCCTCACGTCCGGCTCGTCCGCCACGCCCTTCAGCCTGGCTGATGCGCTGGCGTCCCAATTGGGCCTTTCTGCCGCTCCGGCGCCGTGGCACACCAACCGCCTGGCCATCACGTCGTTGGGGCACGCCTTGGCGGCAGTCTTGGATTCCTTCGGCAAGATCGCGGCCGACGTCCTCTTCCTGAGCAGGCCGGAGGTGGGCGAACTGGCCGAGCCGCGGGCCGCCGGCCGGGGCGTCTCCTCCGCGATGCCGCAGAAGCAGAATCCGGTGCTGTCCGTGCTGGTCCGCAGCGCGGCACTTCAAGCGCCGAACCTGGCAGCCCAGCTGCACCTGGCGGCCGCGAACTTCAACGACGAGCGTCCGGACGGTGCCTGGCACACCGAATGGCCTGCGCTCCGGCAGCTCCTGGGCCTGGCACTGGGCGCAGCCGGGCATCTTCGGGAGCTCGCGGAGGGCCTGCAGGTCTTCCCGGAGGCCATGCGCCGCAACCTGGACCTGGCCGGTCCGCTGCTCCTGGCCGAGGGCGTGGGCGCCGCGGTGGCCCCGCTGCTGGAGGACAAGGATGGCCGCAACGGCAAGCAGCAGCTGCAGGCCGTGGTGGACCGGACCCTCCAGGCGCCGCCCGCGGAGCAGGCCGCCACGTACCGCAAGCTGCTCCGCGAAGCTGTCCCGGCATCAGTCCTGCCGGACGTGCGGCTGGAGGAACTGCTTGATCCGGCCAGCTACCTCGGCGAGGCTGCGGAGATCTCCCGGCGGATCCTTGCCACCTACCCGGCTTTTGCCGCGAACTCACCGTCAGACACCGATGCGAATGGAGCTTCCCGTGGCTAAACCAGCCCTGAAGGCAGCGCTGCTGTCACCCCAGCGACCCCTGGGCGACCACCCTCTGCTGGTGGTCGGCCCGTCCCTGGGCACCTCCTCGATCCTGTGGAACAGGGCTGCGTCCCTTCTGGGAAATGACTACGACGTGGTGGCCTGGGACCTGCCCGGCCACGGCGTCTCGCCCGCCGCAACCGAAACGTTCGACGTCGCGGCCTTGGCTGATTCGGTGGTTGACCTGATCGACTCCATCGCCCCCGGTGAAGCCTTCCACTACGCAGGGGTTTCGCTGGGAGGTGCCACCGGCCTGCAGCTGGGCATCAAACACGGGGAGAGGCTCAAGAGCCTCTCCGTCCAGAACAGCGGAGCCAAGATCGGCACCGCTGAGGGATGGCTGGAGCGCGCCGAAACGGTCCGCAACCAGGGCACTCCGGTGATGATCCAGGGTTCGGCGCAGCGCTGGTTCGCTCCCGGATTCATGGACCGCGAGCCCGAGGTGAGCAGCAGGCTCCTGCACGCCCTGCGGGACGCCGACCGCTTCAGCTACGCCTTCTGCTGCGAGGCGCTCGCAGCCTTTGACGTCCGCGAGGAACTGGGCAGCATCCGTGTCCCCACCCAGCTCATCGCGGGCGCGCTGGACGAGGTTGCCCCGCCGTCATTCGCCGAGGCAGTGGCCGCCGGCATCACCGCCGGCGGCGGCACTGCCACCGCCGTCTCGCTTGAGGGAGTGGCGCACCTTGCTCCCGCTGAGGCGCCCGCGCACGTGGCGGAGCTGATGCGTGGCCTCATCTCGTGGGCCGAAACTCGGGAGGCAGGCGCATGAGTGGCACAGAACGGCACGGAAGTGAACGGCACGGCGTGGTCCAGGCCGGTGCCAGCAGCCAGGAAATTTACGACGGCGGCATGACGGTCCGGCGCGAAGTCCTTGGTGACGCGCATGTGGACCGGGCGAATGCCAATAAGGACGACTTCACTGAGGACTTCCAGGACATGATCACGCGGATCGCGTGGGGTGGCATCTGGACCCGGCCGGGACTCACCCGGCAGATGCGCTCCGCCGTCACCATCACCGCGATGGTGGCGCACGGGCACTGGGAAGAGCTGGCCATGCACATCCGCGCTGCCCTCACCAATGGCCTGAGCAGGGACGAGATCAAGGAAATCCTGCTCCAGACCGCCATCTACTGCGGCGTCCCGTCCGCAAACACCGCCTTCAAGACCGCCCAGCAGGTCTTTCGAGAAATGGACACCACCCCATGAACCAGGCTTTTGTGTACGACGCCGTGCGCACCCCGTTCGGCAAGTTCGGCTCAGGCCTCGCAGGAGTCCGTCCGGATGACCTCGCCGCGCACGTGATCAGGGAGTCAGTGAAGCGCGCTCCCGCGCTGGATCCTGCGCGGATTGATGAGGTGGTGTTCGGCAACGCCAACGGCGCCGGTGAGGAGAACCGCAACATCGCCCGGATGGGCACCCTGCTGGCGGGCCTGCCGGTGTCCATCCCGGGAACCACGGTCAACCGCCTGTGCGGGTCGTCGCTGGACGCTGCGATTATCGCCTCACGCCAAATCAACGCCGGTGACGCCGACCTGATGCTGGTGGGCGGTGCGGAGTCGATGTCCCGCGCCCCCTGGGTGCTGCCCAAGACGGAGAAGCCCTACCCCGCCGGTGACATGACCCTGGCCTCCACCACCCTGGGCTGGCGCCTGGTGAACAAGGCCATGCCCAAGGAATGGACCATCTCCCTGGGCGAGGCCACCGAGCGGCTCCGCGAGAAATACGCCGTCAGCCGGGAGCAGCAGGACCAGTTTGCCGCTGATTCCCACAACCTCTCCGCCGCCGCGTGGGACGAGGGGTTCTACGACAACCTTGTGGCACCGGTCCCGGGCACGGACCTGGTCCGGGACGAAGGCATCCGCCCCGGCTCCACCGCCGAAAAGCTCGCCGCCCTGAAGACCGTGTTCCGCAACGAGCCCGAAGGCGCCGAGGTGGGCGGCACCGTCACGGCGGGTAACGCCTCCCCGTTGTCCGACGGCGCCTCCGCGGCCTGGATCGGCAGTGAGAGTGCCGCCGGGCTGCTGGGGCTGGAGCCCCTGGCCCGCATCGCCGGGCGCGGTGCGCACGGCAACGACCCGCAGTACTTCGGCTTCGCCCCGGTGGAGGCGGCGAACAAGGCCCTCGCGAAGGCAGGCATCGGCTGGGACCAGGTGGGCGCCGTCGAACTTAATGAAGCGTTCGCCGCGCAGTCCCTGGCGTGCATCAACGCCTGGGGCATCGACCCGGGAATTGTGAACCGGCATGGCGGGGCGATCGCGATGGGCCACCCGCTGGGTGCTTCCGGGACCCGGATCCTGGGCACCCTCGCCCGGTCCCTGCAGGCTTCCGGCCAGCGCTGGGGTGTCGCGGCGATCTGCATCGGCGTGGGGCAGGGCCTCGCCGTCGTGCTCGAAAACGTCACCGCTTCCCACGGAAAGGCTTAGGTAATGCTGAATTTTGTAGATTCGGTCCAGGAGGCCGTGGCCGGGATCAAGGACGGTTCCACGGTGATGATCGGCGGGTTCGGCAACGCCGGGCAGCCGTTCGAGCTGATCGACGCGCTGCTGGAGTGCGGCGCCACCGGCCTGACGGTGGTGAACAACAACGCCGGGCAGGGCGACCAGGGCCTGGCGCTGCTGATCAAGGAAGGCCGGGTGAAAAAGATGATCTGCTCCTTCCCGCGGCAGTCCGATTCCTGGCACTTTGATGCCAGGTACAAGGCCGGTGAGATCGAACTCGAACTCGTGCCGCAGGGCAACCTGGCCGAGCGGATCCGTGCCGCGGGGGCCGGGATCGGGGGTTTCTTCACGCCCACCGGGTACGGGACCATGCTCGCCGAGGGCAAGGAAACCCGGATCATCGACGGCCGCGGCCAGGTGTTCGAAACACCCATCCACGCCGACGTCGCCCTGATCAAGGCACTCAAAGCCGACGGCAAGGGCAACCTCGTCTACCGCAAGACGGCCCGGAACTTCGGGCCGATCATGGCCGCGGCCGCGAAGCAGACCGTCGTGCAGGTCTCGGAGATTGTCCCCACCGGCGGGCTGGACCCGGAAAACATTGTCACGCCCGGGATCTACGTCAACAGCATTGTCCGCGTCCCGGCATCAGACCGCCGCGCCGCCGGCACTAGCGAGAAGGTGGCCTGAGATGACCACGGCAACCTCCATCCAGACCTCCGCCACACCCCTGGGCCGGGACGACCTCGCGCGGCTCGTGGCCAGGGACATCGCCCCGGGATCGTTTGTGAACCTCGGCATTGGCCAGCCCACCCTGGTGTCCAACTACCTCACCGAGGAACAGGACATCACGCTCCACACGGAGAACGGGATGCTCGGCATGGGCCCCGCCGCCGAGGGTGACCAGATCGACGGCGACCTCATCAACGCCGGCAAGATCCCCGTCACTGAACTCCCCGGAGCCTCCTACTTCCACCATGCGGACTCCTTCGCGATCATGCGCGGCGGGCATCTGGACATCTGCGTCCTGGGCGCGTTCCAGGTCTCCGCCACCGGTGACCTGGCGAACTGGCACACCGGCGCACCGGGTGCGATTCCCGCCGTCGGCGGTGCCATGGACCTCGCCACCGGCGCAAAGGACGTGTTCGTGATGATGACCCTGCTCACCCGCGAGGGCGCCTCCAAGATCGTTGACACCTGCACCTACCCGCTCACCGGCGTCGGCTGCGTCACCCGCGTCTACACCGACAAAGCCGTGTTCCTCACCGGACCCGACGGCGTCACCGTCCGCGAAACCTTCGGCTGCACCCTCGAAGAACTCCAGGAACTCGTCCCCGTCCCGCTGAAGGCCGCCGCGGCCGCCTGAAGGGGCCCCTAGGATTGGTTACCATGACCGACGCCGTCCGCACGGACACCCCGCCTGCCCCGCAGGCCAGCGACCAGTACGTCCAATCGCTGGCCCGCGGGCTCGCCGTGATCCGCGCTTTTGATACGGACCATCCGGTCATGACCCTCACCGAAGTGGCGGCCCGGACCGGATTGACCCGGGCCACGGCGCGGAGGTTCCTGCACACGCTGGTGGAGCTGGGCTATGTGCGGACCGACGGCAAGACATTTGCCCTCACCGCCAAAGTGCTCCAGCTCGGTTACGCGTACCTCTCCGGGTTGTCGCTGCCGCAGCTGGCGCAGCCGCACCTGGAGGAGCTGTCCCTCAAACTCGGCGAATCCACGTCCGCGGCCGTGCTGGACGGGACTGACATCGCCTATATCGCACGCGTCACCACCCGCCGGATCATGAACGTGGGCATCACTGTGGGCACGCGCTTCCCGGCGTACGCTACGTCCATGGGCCGGGTGCTCCTCGCCGGCCTGCCGCCCGCTGACCTGAAGGCATACCTGGCAGCCGCGGAGATCAAGCCGCTCACGCCGCGGGCCATCGGAACCGTCAAAGAACTGCTCCCGGTGCTGGATACCGTCCGGGCCCAGGGCTGGTGCCTGCTGGACCAGGAGCTGGAGCTGGGCCTGATGTCCGTAGCGGCGCCGGTCTATGACGGCCTAAAGGTAGTCGCGGCGGTAAACGTCTCGCTTCAGGCCCAGACTGTCGCAGCGCAACCGGACCCGGACGCGTACCTGGCGTCGGTTGCCCGGGAAATCGTGGCGACGGCGAAACTCATCTCCGCGGACCTGGGCGCCAGGGGATAAGCCCGGCTTCAGCGCAGCGGGATTCACCCCGGCCGTGCCGGACCGCGCCATGAGCACGGCTCTCGCTGCGCAGGGACTGCCCCTGCGCAGCGAGCCGGGGTTTCATTGCGCAGACCGGTACGGCAAAGGTAACTCTTTGCCACCCAAGCGCACCGCCCTACTCCCGCCACAGCATTCCGGGCCATAGACTCAAGCCAACTACGTGCAACAGCGCCGCTTTGCGAACCCCCTGATCCAACGGAACCAGGTCCGGCCCGGCAGGGCGGCGCTGCCGCATCCGTTCAGCGAGGGGAGTCGGCGGGTGAAACTGGGCATACCGCGGGAACGCCGGGAGGGTGAACGGCGGGTGGCCGCCACCCCCGATACGGTCAAGCAACTGGTGGTGCTCGGCGTGGACCTGCTCATCGAGGCGGATGCGGGAGCAGCCGCCGGGCATCCGGACGCGGCCTACGTCCAGGCCGGAGCGAAGATTGTCCCGGAGCTGGACCTGGCACAGCTGGACGTTTTGGCCCATGTCCGGCCCCTTGACCCGCAGACGGTGAAGTCCCTGAAGCGGGGAGCGGTCACAGCGGGGCTCGCGTCGCCGTCGTCCGAACTCCCCACTGTTGAGGCACTCGCCGATGCCGGCATCACCGCGTTCGCCCTTGAGCTGGTGCCCCGCATCTCCCGCGCCCAGTCCATGGACGCGCTCAGTTCGCAGGCTCTCGTCGCGGGCTACCGCTGCGTGCTCGAGGCGGCCATCCGGCTGCCCCGGTTCTTCCCCCTGTACATGACTGCGGCCGGGACTGTTCCGCCCGCACGGGTCCTGGTGCTCGGCGCCGGCGTGGCCGGGCTGCAGGCCATCGGCACCGCGAAACGCCTGGGGGCCCGGGTCTTCGCGAACGACATCCGCCCCGCTTCCGCCGACGAAGTGGCCTCCATGGGCGGCACCTTCATCCGCCTGGACGTTGAAACCGCGGAGGCGGCCGGGGGCTACGCCCGCCAGCTCAGTTCCGACGCCGGCACCCGGCAACGGCAGCTGCTCGCCCCCCACGTGGCACAGGCGGACGTGCTCATCACGACGGCGGCCGTCCCCGGCAGGCGCGCACCGCTCCTGGTCACCACCGGGATGGTGCAGGGCATGCGGCCGGGCTCGGTCGTCGTCGACCTCGCCGCGGAGTCCGGCGGGAACGTGGAGGGCGTGGTGCCCGGCCAGGACATCCCGGTGCCCACAGCCGACGGCTCCGGCTACGTCACCTTGGTGGGCCTGAAGGACGCACCCTCCGCGATGGCCTCGGACGCGTCCCGCCTCTACGCCAAAAACGTGGCCAACCTGCTGGCCCTGGTCATCAAGGACGGCACCGTGGCGCCGGACTTCGGTGACGATGTGCTCGCCGGAGCCTGCCTCACGCACGACGGCGCGGTGCGGCACCAGCCCACCGCCGAACTGCTCGCCGCGAGAGCCGGCAGCCGGCGGGAAGGGGCGCTCTGATGGACGGAATAAGCCTGCTGACCATCACGGTCCTGGCCGTGTTTGTTGGCTTCGAAGTGGTTTCCAAGGTATCCAGCACCCTGCACACGCCGCTGATGTCCGGCGCGAACGCCATCCACGGGATCATCCTGGTGGGTGCCATCATCGTCGCCGGCCAGGCAGCGGACCCGTGGGTGCTCGCGGTGGCCCTCCTCGCCGTCGTCCTCGCCACCGCCAACCTCGTGGGCGGCTTTGTGGTAACCGACCGGATGCTGCATATGTTCCACGCCCGGAAAGAGATTGCGAAGAAGGGGCCCGCCAAATGAGCCTCCTCGACCCCGTCTGGACCTCGCTGCTCTACCTGGCCGCTGCCGTCTGCTTCATCCTGGCGCTGCGCGGCCTCAACTCGCCGCGCACTGCCCGGCGCGGGAACCTCATCGGCGCGCTGGGAGCCCTGATCGCCGTCGTCGCCGTGTTCCTGTCCTCCCGGCTGGAGAACGTCCCCTGGATCCTGGCGGCGATAGCCCTTGGATCGGTGGTGGCGGCTCCCGTGGCACGCCGGGTCAAAATGACCCAGATGCCGCAGCTGGTGGCGCTGTTCAACGGGGTGGGCGGCGGCGCTGCGGCACTTGTGGCGCTCCTGGAATTGAGCCACGCGGAAGAGTCGGGGGTACGCCTGGCCATCGTCTTCACGCTCCTGGTGGGTGCCGTTTCCTTTGCCGGCTCCGGCGTCACTTTTGCCAAGCTGCAGGAATTGATGACCACACGGCCGGTGGTGTTCCCGGGCCTGCCAGCCGTTATGTCGGCAGTGCTGCTCGCGGCGGTGGCGGCCGGCGTCGCCGTTATCCTCACGGGTTCGTCCGCGCTGGCGGTGCTGCTGCTGGTGCTGGGCCTTGCCGCCGGGATCCTCCTGGTGCTTCCCGTGGGCGGCGCCGACGTCCCGATCGTCATTTCTCTGCTGAATGCCTTCACCGGCCTGGCGGTGGCGGCCTCGGGCCTGGTGCTCGGCAATGTGCTGCTGGTGGTGGCGGGCACCCTGGTGGGCGCATCAGGCACCATCCTCACCCGGGCCATGGCCGCCGCCATGGGCCGCAGCGTTGCGGGCATCCTGTTCGGCGCCTTCCGGGGAGGTTCGACGGCGGGATCCACCGCCGTGAGCGAGCGTCCCGTCAGATCCTCCACCGCCGAGGACGTGGCGGTGCTCCTGGGCTATGCGCAGCGCGTGATCATTGTTCCCGGCTACGGCCTGGCTGTGGCACAGGGCCAGCACACTGCGGCGGAACTGGCGCTGGCCCTCGAGGCCCGCGGGATCGACGTCGATTTCGCCATCCATCCAGTGGCCGGCCGTATGCCCGGGCACATGAATGTGCTCCTGGCCGAGGCCAACGTGCCGTACGAATCGCTCAAGGAGATGGGCGAGATCAATCCGGAGTTCAAGACGGCGGACGTGGCGCTGGTGGTGGGTGCCAACGATGTGGTGAACCCGGCGGCCAAGACGTCCTCCGGGTCGCCCATCTACGGCATGCCCATCCTGGAGGTGGCGGACGCACGGCAGGTGGTGTTCCTGAAACGGTCCATGCGGCCAGGCTTCGCCGGAATCGAGAACGAACTGCTCTACGAACCCCAGACGTCCCTGCTGTTCGGCGACGCCAAGGACTCCCTGGCCCAGGTGCTTGGAGCGGTCAAGACGCTCTAGCCTGCCGGGCTGCTTCGATCGGCTCGACGCGCAGGCTACTCTTCTTTTTAGAAGTACACTTCCCATTTCCACCAGAGGACACCATGACTGCCAACAGCTCCACTGCCCCCCAACGCGCAGCCATCATCATCAATCCTGCCAAGCCGGTGGACATCGACGTGCGCGGACTCGTTGCCAAGCACTGCGTCGAAAACGGCTGGGGCGAGCCGCTCTGGTTCGAAACCACCAAAGAGGATCCGGGCGTCGGCCAGGCAAAGGACGCCCTTGCCCAGGGGGCTGACATCGTCATCGCGGCGGGCGGTGACGGAACCGTCCGGTGCGTGGCCGAGGTTCTCTCCGGCGGCGAAACCCCCATGGGCCTGCTTCCGCTCGGCACCGGAAACCTCCTGGCCCGCAACCTCGGCATGGACGTCACGGACTACGACGGCGCCATGGCCGGTGCGCTCACCGGCACCGAGCGGAAAATCGACGTCGTCCGCGCGCGCCGCAGTGACCCGGACCAGGAGCAGCTCTTCCTGGTGATGGCCGGAGTGGGGTACGACGCCACCATCATGGCCGATACGGACGAGAAGCTTAAGCACAAGGTAGGTTGGCTGGCCTACGTGGACGCCGGGATCCGGAACCTGCCGGGCAAGCCAGTGAAGGCCACCATCGTGATCGACGGCAAGGTCGCCGTTCACCGCGGTGTACGAAGCGTCATGGTGGGCAACTGCGGCAAGGTACAGGGCGGGCTGGAGATTTTCCCTGAGGCCAAAATGGATGACGGTTTACTGGACGTGGCCGTGCTGGCACCCCACCACGGAAAGCTGGGCTGGCTCTCCGTGATCGTCGGGATGATCGGCAAGGGCCGCGGCAAGGACACGGCAGTGGAGTACTTCCAGGGCAAGACCGTGGAGATCACCCTGGAGCACAAGGATGATTACCAGCTCGACGGCGATCACGAGGGCCAGGGCAAGCATGTCCTGATGACCATGGACCCGGGCGCCCTGACCCTGCGGATGTAAGAGTGCCTAGGCGAGCAGCTTGCCCCATCGCGGGTCCAACAGTGGCGCCCCGGCAAGCCTGAGGGCATGCCAGAGCGTCACGGCCACTGAGTCCAGTACGGGCACGGCCGTGCCGTCCTCGATCTCGGCGGTGATGTTGGCGCCGTAGAGGTTGGTGCACAGGTACACCAGGGCGTCGGGTGCCGCCGCTGCGAGCTCGCGTGAACCTGGTCGCATCTCGTCCACGGTCACCCGTGCGAACGACTCGTTGTCACTGAGGCCCAGCGCCCTGTGGTCAACAGTCTTGATGCCTTCACGCTCGTAGGCTGCAATCACCTGGAGGTTGACGTCCTCCGTGTACGGCGTGAACAGGGCTATGCGTTCGGTACCAAAGGACTTGAAGGCCTCAAGGTACGCCAGGGTGGAAGTGGTGGCCGGGATGCCGGTAGCGTCGGTGATTTCGTGCACGAGTTCACGGTCGTGGGCGGCCCCCAGCCACGAACCGGAGGTGCCGTTCCACGCGATAACGTCAACGTCCGCCGTTGCGAGCAGCCTGCCGGCTTCGCGCATGACGGCGGCATCGAACTGCCGGTCCGAGGAGCCGTCCAGGGCGATCCTGGTGACGGGAATGCGGGTGAAATGGATCGTGACGTCAGTCCGGCCCTCCAGCATCCGATAGGTCAGGGGTTCAAGGCAGGTGTTGGAGGACGGCACGATCATGCCGATCCGGTGTGGCCTGTGGGGAGAGGGCATAGGGGCTCCTAGAGGGCGGCGGCGGTTACGGCGCCGGCGGGCAAGATGGATTGGTGCTGGCGGAAGCCTTCGCGGGCAATGAAGCGCCCCGTGGCCCCTGGATCGTGAAATCCGGCGGCGTCCAGCACCACCCGGCCAGCGGAGACTACGACGGCGGGCCAGCCCGTGAGTGCCTTCCCGTCGAAGGGTGAGAAGTCGGTCCCCATATGCAGGGCGGCCCCGTCCACGGCCCGCTCCTCCGAGGGGTCGAAGATCACCAGGTCGGCGTCGAATCCCTCTGCGATGCGGCCCTTGCCCGGGACGGCATTAATCCGTGCCGGGCCAGCCGAGAAGGCCTCGACGAACTCCTCCACGCTGGCACCCGCGGACGTCATGGCGGTGAAGGTGACCGGCATTCTGGTCTCAACGCCGGGCAGGCCGTGGGGCATCGCGCGGACGTCATCAGTGCGCTCGCGCTTCTGCGACAAGTCGTAGCAGGAGTGGTCGGAGGACATGGTGTGGATGCTCCCCGAAGCCAGGCGCTCCCTGAGGGCGGCCACGGTTTCCGCGCTGCGCATGGGCGGGCAGCACGCGAACCATTCAGGAAAGGTGGAGGCATACACGGAGTCGTCCAGCGTGACGTAGTGGGGGCACGTTTCGGAAAAGGCCTCCAGCCCGCGTGACCGTGCCTCCGAGACCAGGTCAACAGCGCGGGGCGTTGACTGATGGACGAAGTAGACGGGCGCGCCGGTGTGTTCGGCCATGGCCAGGGTCTCCTGCACCGAAATCTCTTCGGCCAGCTCAGGCCGTGTCCGGTGCAGGTGTTCAATCCCGATCCGGCCGTCCTGGGCGTGCTGCTCGGTGCAGTCGGAGATGATGGGGTCGTGCTCGGCGTGGATGTAGGTCAGCCCGTCCAGCCGGACCATTTCCCGCATGACCTTCAGGATGGTGTCCCCGCCGGCCATGGTGGTGCCGCGGTTGGTGGTGTACATCTTCACCGAACGCACGCCCTCGGCAGCCAGCTGCTCCAGCTGCCAGGGGACGGTTTCATCCCAGGTGACCACGGCACCGTGCAGGGCCACGTCGCACCGGGATTCGGTGGCAAGTTCCTTTTTGTGCAGGACGGCGGCGAGCGGTGTTTCCTGGGCGTCCCGTGGGATGCCGAAGTCAATGATGGTGGTGGTGCCGCCCCACAGCGCCGCCGTGGAGGTGGTCCGGTAGTCGTCGAGGGTGCGGAAGCGCCCGGTGACCTGGGCAACGTGGCAGTGCCCGTCCACCCCGCCCGGGATCACGAGTTTGCCCGAGGCGTTGATGGTGCGCTGCGCTGTGGGGACCGGTTCAGCGGCGTCAACGAGGGCGGTGATCCGTCCTTCGTGCACCAGGACGTGGGCCTCCTGCCGGCCGAAGCTGTTGACCACGGTGGCGTTGGCAATGACGAGTTCGGTCTGGTTGGACATCGGTGTCCTCCTTGGATTTCGGAAAGCTTGCTTAGGCTGCAGGTTCGGGCATGCTGGCGGTTACCTGCAACGCGGACAGTGCTGCGTCCAGGTTGGCGGACAGGCCTTTTAATCCCTTGGCAGGGGGCGGCGCGAAGGCGCCGGCGCGGTGGGGTCCGGACTGCAGCCCGGCCACCGCTTCCGCCATGCGGATACCGGCGGAGATCCCATCAACTACCGGGACGGGGATCTGTCCCCTGAGTTCGCGGGCCAGCCCGGCGAGCGGGGCACCGGCAAGGATGACGACGTCGGCACCATCCTCCGCCACAGCCTGCAGGCTCAGTGCCAGCAGGGTTTCCTTGAAGTCGTGCTGGACCGAAGCGATGCCGTTAAGCGACTCATTGATGGACCGGATGGAGGCAAGCCGGCCGGCCAGGCCGAAGCCCTCGACGCACTCGAGGTACCAGGGCTTGATCCGGTCCGAGATGGCGATGATGGAGAAGCGGCGGCCCTGCAGCGCCGCGGCGCACAGCGCAGCCTCGGTGATGCCGATGACGGGAACGTCCGCCAGTTCCTTCAGGGCGGGCAAGCCGGGATCGCCAAAGGCTGCCACCACCACCGCGTCCACAGACTGCGCTTCCGGCCGGGTGTGTCCGGCGATGATTTCCGCGACTGCGCCGGCGGCGATGAGGGACTCGAACCGCGTCTCGATGTACTCGACGCCGTGGCCTGCGGTCCGGACCTCCAGCGTGGTGCCGGGGGCGGCGGATCGGAGCGCCTCGGATTCGATGAGGGCCGTGACTTCGTCGCTGATATTGGGGTTGATGACCAGGAGTTTCATTTTCTCTTCCGATGCAATTCTGGTTCGGTCTTTTGGAAGTCCTCGGGGAATTGTTCCCGGTACTTTCCGATGTGGGATGCGGACTGCGCAGCGGCCCTGTCGGGGTCGCCGCTGGCAATGGCCGCGTAGAGCTCGCGGTGTTCGCGGATGAGCTCGGGCAGGTCGCTGACATGCCGGAACAGCCAGTGCATGCGGCCCTGCAGGGGTTCCAGCGCTGACTTGAGGAAGTTGTTGTCGGCGATACCGGTGATGGCGTCATGGAATTCGCTGTTGGAGCGGTGCGCCTCCATCACCGCGCCCTTGGCCAGGAAGCCCTCCGCGTCGTCCAGCAGCCCCTTGAGGTAGGCGAGGTCGTCCTTTGTGGCCCTTTTGGCGGCCAGCCTGCAAGCCAGGACCTCCAGGGATTGGCGGACGTCGAAGAGGTCTTCCACGTCCTTGGGGCTGAGGGTGCTCACCTCCGCCCCGCGTGCACCGCGGTCGCTGATCAGTCCTTCCTGGCGGAGCATCCGCAGTGCTTCGCGGACCGGCAGCCGGGATACTGAGAATTCTGCTGCCAGGTCCCGTTCCACCAGCCGCGTGCCGGGAGCATAGTGCCCTTCGAAAATCCGGGTGCGGAGGGTATCCCGGACAGTCTCGCGGAGGGGGCGGTCCTTGTCCTGGGTCTCTTCTGCGGTCAGCATGGTGCTCCATTCGGATTTTTGTAGGGCACTGCTCCCGGCGGCGGGGGCGGTGACTGCGTGTTGCCTGCGAGGGCTAGCTTAGACAGGAAGCCTCTTGTTGTAGTTCAAGGTCAGGACGGAGGCGCCCATGACCACTGCGGATGCCACGAAGTAGAGCAGCGCCCAGGTGTATGAGCCTGTGGCACCGACGATGAGGCCAACGACGATGGGAGTGACGAACCCTGAGATGTTGCCGCTGAAATTCATGGCCCCGCCCAGGACTCCCGCGTTGGTGCGTCCGCCCAGGATGGAGGGGATGCTCCAGAACAGTCCTACCCAGCGCAGGAAGAACATGACCAGTGACAGCAGAATCACTGCCGTGGTGGAGTCCGGGACCACCGTGACGCCGATGAGGCCGCCCACCACCACCGCACTGGAGATGCCCAGCAGGGTGCGCATAACCCGGTTGGCCGAGGCGCCGGAGGCCCGCCATTTGTCGGCAAGGGCGCCGCCGATGATTTCGCCGACGAAGCCGGCACCAAAAATCACGAACGTTGACCAGCCGATGGTTTTCAGGTCGAAACCCTTGGCCTGTGCCAGGTAGAGCGGGCCCCAGGTCAGCAGGCCGTAGAAAACGCCGTTGAATCCGAGCCAGCCCAGGCACATGGCCCAGAACGAGCGGAACTTGAGGTACGGGAGCAGGGCACGCTTGCCCTGGCTGCCTTCGACCCTGGCTTCGGCATCCTCAGCCGCGTGGGAAGCTTCGATGTAGGAGGCCTCGGCGTCGTTGACGCCCCGGTGTTCGCGGGGATTGTCCCGGACGTACCACCAGACGGCCAGGCCCATCAGTACGGTCGCGGCACCCGCGATGACAAACGACCAGCGCCAGCTTCCCGTTGAGGCGATCAGGCCGGTGATGAGGATGCCGCCCAGTCCAGCCCCGAGCGGTGCGCCGGCGTCCAGGATGGTGGCGCCGCGGCCGCGCTCGGACTTGTGCATCCAGATGGCGTTAAGCTTTCCGCCGGCGGGCATGACGCCTGCCTCGGTGACGCCGATGCCCATGCGGGCGATGAACATGCTGAGGAAGCCGCCGCTCATGCCGGATGCGGCGGTGGCAGCACCCCAGCCTATGCAGGAGGCGGTCATCACCTTGCGGGGACCGAACTTGTCGATCAGCAAGCCAACCGGAATTTGCATCAGTGCGTAGGTCCAGAAGAAGGCAGACAGCAGGAGGCCCACCAGTTCAGGGGCCAGGTTGAACTCTTTCTGGATGATGGGGAGGGCCACGGAAATGGAGCCTCGGTCGATGTAGTTGACGGCAACCAGGACCAGCAGCAGGAGGAAGAGCTTCCAACGTACGGCTGTGCGTCGTTGCACGCCGTCCTTGCGGGATTCGCTGGAGGGGTTGGCGGCGGGGGTGCCTTCGGCGGATGCCGCGGTCGTTTCGGTGTTTGGGATGGACACAGCTTCTCCTTCACGGGGAAGTTTACGGATGGGGAAGTTACTGGTGGAATACGCGGACCTCATGGTGAGCGGGAAAGGCCCGGGAAATCAGAGCGTGTGTGCGGCGGCGATCCGGAGCGCCTCGCATTCGCGTCTTCCTTTTGGGATCCCAATTTGGGATCCCAAAATCAAAGGTAGAAGTGACCCGTGACACTGTCAAGGGTTTTCGGAAAGTTCGGCCTTCCAGGCGGCTGGAAACTGATTGTGACTGCAAAAAACCCCAACCAGGTACCGCTGCCTGGTTGGGGTTGGTTGCTGCGTGGCCTAGCCTGCCCGCTGATGCGCCAGGATCTCGGCGAGTTCTGCGAGCCGGTGGGCCCGCGCCGATTCCGCCGGCGTGAACGGCTCGCCGGGCCGGACGAAGGTGATGGGCCCGTGCCATGCGGTGGGAATCTTCAGGCGGGTCCCGGCGTGGTGCTTCTCCAGCACGGCTTCGGCGGGGGTGAGGATCCTTGCCTGCAGCAGCTCCGCCACAGCCAGTGGAAGCTCATCCGGCGCGTCCGCGATCCGGGCAGCAAGGCTTAGGGCTTTGGTCTGGCCGTCGGCCATGGCCAGGGCGGTAGTGGGCCAGACGTGCGGGCGGGTGCCGCCGCCGTCCTGCAGGGCGTCCAGGAGTTGGCGTTCGCCGAGGTTCCCTGGAGCCGAGAGGACGAATTCGTCCAGGACTCCGCCCGCCACCGGGTGTACATGGATGCTCAGGATGTTGGTTCCTGTCCTGGCAAGTGAACCGGTGAGCCGCTGCAGGGAACCCGGCTCGTCGCGCAGGACGGTGCGGGCCCGCCAGAGCGCAGGGGCCGCGCCCAGCTTCCGCCGGTGGCGCAGCGCGGGCGCGTGGAGCCAGCCCCGCAGGATCCGGGCTGCTGAAGGTTCGGCCACCCAGATCACCAGGACCGTCGCTGTGAGGGTGAGAACCAGCACCTTGGCCACGTAAGGCAGGTGGGTCTCCACCACCAGGGCGTGTACCAGGAGTTCGATGGGCAGCATCACGGCCACATTGGCCAGGGTCAGCCGCGCTTTGGGAGGTTCGGGCATCATGCCGCAAACTTCGCAGCTCAATTCGGCCGCGGGCGTGTTCCGTACGGGAGGCTTCATGCCTCAAGCATCGGATGGCGCTGTTTCAGCGGTGTTGCCCTGCCGTTCCATTCATGGGAACGGCGTGGCCGGTTGTGGAGGGTGGCGCCGTAGGATTTAGCAGGAACGTCAGCGCGGCCGCCCGCCAGAAGTCCACCCCCTTTCCGCAGGAAGGCGCTGCCCCTTGAAGCTGCTCGCCGAGATGTTCAGTATTGGTCCCGGCAACAAGGACCACCACCCCGCGCTGCGGTGCGCCGTGGGCGTCTTCGTTCCGCTCCTCACGCTGGTGCTGCTGGGCCGGCTGGACCTCGCCATCTTCGCGTCCTTCGGGGCCTTCACCGGCATTTACGGCCGCGGCGAACCGCACGGCACCCGCTTCGCCCTCCAGTTGCGGGCGGGACTGCTGATGCTGGCCGTCATCCTGTTGGCCACGGTGGCGGCCAGGACCGCTGCGGCCCTTAGCCTCGACAGCGCGGGTACAGCCTGGCTCCTGGTTCCCGCGACCACCCTTGTGGCGGGTGCCTGCTCATTGTTCATTTCCTGGTGGCGGATCCGTCCGGCGGGCTCGCTGTTCCACATCTTCGCATTCGCGGCCATCGCATCGATCCCCAACCAGCCGCCGCTGTGGCAGGCCATGCTGGTTGCCGTCCTCACCAGCGCGTTCTGCCTGCTGATCGGCTTCTCCGCCAGGATCCTCCCCAGCCACCGCAGCCCCTGGGTCCGGCCACGGCGCGTCCGCCGCACGCCCAATGAGAAACGCGCCGCCTGGCTGGAGGCCCTGGGCTACCTGGTCGCCGCCGGACTGGCCGGGTCCCTGGCCACCTGGGCCGGAGAGCTGCTGGGCTTCGGGCACAATTACTGGGCCATGGTTGCCGCGGTTGTCCCGCTCGTGGGGCACACCACCAGGCACCGGGTCCGCCGCGGCATCCAGAGGATCATCGGAACCCTTCTTGGGCTGGCGATCCTGGCCGGCATTGTGCTGCTGGGCCTCGAGCCCTGGCAGACCGTATTGGTCATGGCCCTGTGCCAGTTCGGTGCCGAAATGTTCATCATCCGCCAGTACCTGCTCGCCCAGCTCTTCGTGACGCCCCTTGCCCTGATTTCCACTCTTCTGGTGGTGCCGTCCCCGCCTGGAATCCTGCTCCGGGACCGGATTATCGAAACGGTCATCGGGGCCGCCGTCGGCATTGCGGTGGTGCTGGCACCAGGGGCGTGGCGCCGGCTGCGGGAACGCACGACGGCGGGGTCCGGCAAAGTTTCCCACTCTTCACAGGCGCGGCAAGGGTAAGCTGGACACGTCCCATTGAACGGAAACGGGGTGGGTAATGGCCAACTCCGCTTCGGGCGATTCCGTGGTGGACAGGATTGTCCGGCTGATCGCTGCATTTCCCCAGGACGTCGGCGCCCTGCAGCTTTCCGAGCTTGCAGCCCGCTCCGGATTGCCGCTGACCACCACCCACCGGCTGGTCCGCCAGCTCGCCGGGCATGGACTGCTGGACACCGGTCCCGGGGGTACCGTGCGGCCGGGGCTCCGCCTGTGGGAGCTCGTCAACCGCACGTCCCCTGCACTGGCGCTGCGGCAGGCCGCGATGCCGTTTATGGAGGACATCCAGCACGTCCTGAACCAGAACGTTAATCTGGCGGTGCTTGATGGCTGGGAGGCGCTCTTTGTGGAGCGGCTGTCCCGGCGGGGCTCGGTGGCCAACCGCGCCCAGGTGGCCGGGCGGATGCCCATCCACATCTCGTCGGCCGGGCTGGCCTTGATGGCGCACCAGGACAAGGCGCTCCAGGGTGAGTACCTGGACCACTTTGCCGACCCCGACCGGAAAATCACCAGGGACGAGGTCCGCACCCTGCTGGCCGAAACGGCCCACCAGGGCTTCGCCCAGCTGAAGGGCGTGGTGGATCCGGACACCTGGGGGATCGCCGTCCCGGTCCTCAACAGGAAGCAACGCGCTGTGGCGTCGTTCGGCGTGGTGGTTCCATTGCGCGAGATGCGCCTGCAGGCACTCGTCCCCGCGCTGCAGACTGCCGCCCGGGGCATCGCCCGCCGTCTCTCCGATTCCTGAACCGCCAAGTCCCATTCAACGGAATTGCCGTGTCGGCTATCACCGCCAGTGGCGCAGACTGATTGCCAGACACACCCACCCGGCACCGCCCCTGCGGAGCCCCGCAACGAAGCGAGATGTCCAATGGCAGCACGCAAGACCATCACCACCCAGGTGGCCATCATTGGAGCCGGGCCCGCCGGACTGATGCTGTCCCACCTGCTGGCAAAATCGGGCATCGAATCCACTGTCATCGAAGTCCGAAGCCACAAGGACATCTCCGAAACCGTCCGCGCCGGCATCCTGGAGCATGGAACCGTGAACATGCTGGTGGACAGCGGCGTTTCGGACCGGGTGCTGCGGGACGGCGACCGGCATGACGGCATAGAACTGCGCTTCAACGGGGAGAGCCACCGCGTGGACTTCAAGGAGCTGGTGGGGGAGTCCGTGTGGCTTTACCCCCAGACGGACGTGTTCCTGGACCTCGCCGCACGCAGGAGGGCCGACGGCGGCGATGTCCGCTACAGCGTCTCGGACACGTCCGTCCATGACCTCGAAGGCAAACCGAAGGTCTGGTTCGCCGACGCTGACGGCGTCGAGTATGAGATCCAGGCGGACTTCGTGGTGGGGGCAGACGGCTCCCGCAGCCACTGCCGGTTCCAGATCCCCGAGGCGCACCGCAAGTGGTATTTCCACGAGTACCCCTTTGCCTGGTTCGGGATCCTGGCCGAGGCCCCCCGCAGTTCCGATGAACTGATCTACGCCAATTCGGACAATGGGTTCGCCCTGATCAGCCAGCGCACCGAGACCGTCCAGCGGATGTACTTCCAGTGCGATCCCAAGGAGAACGTGGCGGAGTGGAACGATGACCGGATCTGGGCCGAGTTCCGCAGCAGGGTCAACGGCAACGGCTTTGAGCTCAAGGAAGGGCCCGTCATCGAAAAGATGGTGCTGCCGTTCCGCAGCTTCGTCCACACCCCCATGCGGTACGGCAACCTCTTCCTGGCCGGCGACGCAGCGCACACCGTGCCGCCCACCGGCGCCAAGGGCCTGAACCTGGCCATCCATGACGTCAAGGTCCTCTTCGAAGGGCTGGACAGCCACTACAACTCCGGCTCTGACCGGCTGCTGGAAACCTACAGCGACCGTGCCCTGGAGCGGGTATGGAAGGCGCAGCAGTTCTCCTACTCGATGACCACCATGCTGCACACTCCGGCCGGCGCTGACGATTTCTCCCGCGCCCGCCAGCTCGGCGAGCTGCACTCAGTGGTCTCCTCCCGGCACGGCATGGCCTACCTCGCCGAGGCCTACACAGGCTGGCCGGGCGCAAGCTAACCCAGCAGCCGCCGGACTGCTGCGGCGATGGCTGCAGCGTCGGGCTGCTCGTCGCGCCGAACCGTTAAAAGGTGGAGCAGCACGCCGTCGCCGTAGTCGGCCACATCCCGTGCCCGGCCCGGCGCATCAGTTACGCCCAGCGCGGCGAGGGCCCGCTCCAGGCCGCCCACCAGCCGGAAGTGCCCGGCCGTCACTGACTCCGGCTTGTCGAGGGAGATGGCCAGCCGGGCGCGGGTGAGCCCCGCGTGCGGCCCGGCCAGCGCCAGCATCAGGGTGGCCAGCTGGCCTGCCAGCTCCTCAACGTTCTGCGGCGGACCGGCGGGTCCCTGGTCCTGGAGGAGTGCGGCATCCAGCTCCAACAGGCGGTCAAGCACCGCTTCCACGAGGGCTGCACGGTTCCGGTAGTAGTTGGAGGTGGTGCCTTCGGGCAGGTGGGCGGCGGCATCCACCGCCCGGTGGGTGAGGCCCTTCATGCCCTTGTCCGCCAGAACGGCCAAGGCGGCATCCAGCAGTTGGGTCCGGCGGTCAGGCATGGGCCCAGTGTAATTGCCTCTTCCATGTCACTACAAAAGTAGTAAAATCGCACTATGGAACCGATCTCGATTGTTGGTGGTGGCATTGCAGGGCTGGCGCTCGCCGCAAGCCTGGACCCGGGCCGTTTCGAGGTGACCGTTTACGAAAAGCGGCCGGAGCTGCCCACCGTCGGTACCGCCCTGGGCATGTGGCCGAACGCCCAGCGCGCACTGGAACGGATTGGGGTGCTGGAGGAGGCGCGGGCCGTCAGCCCGGTGATTGGCAGCGGGTGGGTCCGTAACGCCGCGGGCGAGCCGTGGGTTACCGTCGACGCCGGCGGGATGTTCGGCATTTCCCGGATCGATCTGTTGCGGCTGCTTGATGCAGCGGTGCCCGGAACCGTGCGCCGGGTCACCAGCCATGCCCAGGCTCTTCCGGCCGGCGGCGGCCTGCTGGTAGGGGCCGACGGTGTGCACAGCATGGTCCGCCGCGAGGCGTGGGGTGCCCGTACCGCTGCCGGGCTCACTCCCTACCTTGCCCTGCGCGGGACTCTCCCCACGCGGGTCAGCCCGGACGCGGTCGGCGAGTACTGGGGCCGCGGGGACCTGTTCGGGATGGCCGCCTCCTACAGCGGTATGTTCTGGTACGCCAGCTACCGGTCCGACCTCGGCCCCTATGGCATCGATGCAGCTTCAGCCCTGGAGCAGGCCCGGGAGCGCTACGCAGGGCACGCGCCGGCCATCCGCCAGGTGCTGGCGGCGGCTGCGCCCGAAAACCTACTGGTGCAGCGGATCTGGACAGTTCCCCGCCTCGGGTCGTACGTTCGCGCCAGGAGGGTCCTGATCGGCGATGCCGCGCACGGCATGATGCCCACCCTGGGACGCGGCGCCTGCGAGTCGTTGGTGGATGCGGTCACACTCGCGGACCTCCTTAATACGCTGCCCGAAGGCCAGGCACTGCGTGCCTACGACCGGCAGCGGCGGCTGCGGACGCGCGCCCTGAGCCTGGCCTCGTCCGCGCTGGGGCGTGTCGCGCTCGCGGAAGGGGCCCAGCCCCTTCGTGATCGCCTGCTTGACCTGGCCCGACGGCGGCCCGAGCCTGCCGCCGTCGGGCGCGGTTCCGCAGCCTGATCACCGCATGGGTGCTGCGGGAAGCTTGCTGTCCGCACCGGAAACGGAAGTGACGGCGGGCGGAGGCACAGCGGCGGACGGCACGGCAGGAAGCCGTTTCTTGGCGGTCCCTTTCCGCCTGGCCCGCCCGTAGACCAGATACATGGTGACCCCCGTGATGATCATCAGGAGCACGGTGTAGACGAAGGTATTGGCCACGCCTTCCACACCTTCGGCTCCATCCGTATTGGCCTTGATCACCAGGCCGAGGGGCTGGACCAGCGGGTGGGCGAGGAAGATGGCTGTGTCGTAGTCGTCCAGCAGGCTGTTGAAGTTCAGGGCCGCGATGGCGGCTGCCGCCGGCAGGACCAGGGGCAGGAGGATCCGCCGGAACACGTAGAGGGTTTTGGCCCCCATGATGGCCGCCGCCTCCTCGAGCGATGAATTAATCGAGGCGAAGGAGGCCTTGAGCATCCGCAGCGTGAACGGAATCTTCACGGTCACGAAGGCAATCAGCAGGATCACGGTGGTTCCAGTGAGAACAGCACCGCCCACCAGCGGATTGGGGTGGTCATAGCTGATGATCAGGCCCAACGCGAGCAGCGCCGAGGGTAGGATCCAAGGAATATGCAGCAGGTATTCAAAGACAGTCGCCACCCAGTTCCTGTACTTCTGCAGCAGCCGCGCCACGAAAAGCAGACCGCCGACGGCGATCACGGCGGCCAAGGCGCTGTACACCACACTGACGATGAACGGCCTCAGCCCTGAGGGCTGGGTCAGGACCCGCACGTAGTTGTCCAGCGTCAGGTTGCCCAGGGCGAGCTGTCCGGTCTGGATGGCTGCACCATCGGCAAACGAATACAGCACGATCAGCACTACGGGCAGCGTGTACACAGCAAACAACAAGTAAGCCACGGCATGGACCACCACGTTGGCCACCGGGTTGGTGATGTCCTGCTTTTCCAGCGCCGAGGAAACCTTGGAGACGGAAAAATAGGTGCCGCCCTTTTCGAGTCGGGACATCACCGCGAGCATCAGGATGGTGGCCACGCCCAGGATGACGGCCAGCAGCGCAGCGAGGTCACGGGAGGTGGGGCTGTTCGTGAAGGTCAGGATCATCGGCGTGATGGTCTGGAAGTCACGGCCGCCCAGCACTTGCGGTGCGCTCAGCGCGCCCAGGCCGGTAAGGAAGGACAGGATGGTGACAGCGAACAGCGTTGGCTTGAGCATTGGCAGCACTATCCGCCGCAGGATGGTCCAGCTGGAAGCGCCGAGGTTCCGCGCCGCCTCGACTGTCTGGTAGTCGATGCCCTTCAAGGCGTTGGCCACAAACAGCATGTGGTTGGTGGTGGTGGCAAAGGTCATCACCACCAGAACCGCGAAGAAACCCGAGAACCAGCCCGGGTCCAGGCCGGGGAACACCTTCACCAGCAGGGTGGTGACGATGCCTTTGTCGCCGTAGATGAACTTGTAGCCCGCAGCCAGCACGATCCCGCCATAGATGAAGGTGGAGGCGTAGCCCAGGAAGAGGATCCTGGATCCCCTGATCCGGAAATAATGCGTCACCAGCACAATGAAGATTCCCACCAGGTTCACCGTGATGGACAAGGCGACAGCGAGCAGGAAACTGTTCCCCAGGGCCTTCATGGCCCGTTGGGAGGAGAACAGCTTCTCGGCGGCGCGTCCGGAGAAGCTGCCGTCCGGAAAAAAAAAAAAACGTCTCCATCAGGATGTTGACGTTGGGCCACACCAGGAATGCGGCGATGAACCAGGTGAGCAGGGCGGCCACCACGAGGACGAACGGGGAGTGGGCCATGCCGCGGACCGAAGCGCCGCTCATGGCAGTGGCACCGCCTGGTCCTCCCGCTCCACGGCGTTACCTGCCGTGCGGTGGTACTGCAGGATGTGTTCAGGCTGGAGATACACAGTGGCGGGGCTTCCCGGCTCCGGTTGCGGGCCGCCGTCCTCCCGGACGAGAAGGCGAATATCCGCGCCGTGGCTGCGCACCAGGTACCGGCTGTGCAGGCCGTGGTAGGTACGGGACGCTACCGTTCCGGGAAGTCCGACGGCGGCTCCCCCGCCCGCCGCCGGCTTCAGGGACGCCTTTTCCACCCGCAGGTAGGAGCTGGCTTCCGTGCTGAGGTCCGCTCCCGAGAGCCGGTTCAACTCCGCGACGAACTCCGGCGTGAGCGCTGAGCTGTCCCCGATGAAGTTGCAGACAAACTCGGTGGCGGAGCGGTCATAGATTTCCTGCGGAGTTCCCACTTGCTCCACCACGCCCTTGTTGAAAACGGCCACCCGATCGCTCATCGCCAGCGCCTCATCCTGGTCATGCGTGACGTAGACCGTGGTGATGCCGAACTGGCTCTGCAGGTCCTTCAGCTGCTGCCGCAGCTGGTGCCGGAGCTTCGCGTCCAGGTTGGAGAGGGGTTCATCCAGCAGCAGGATCTTGGGCCGCAGTACGAGTGCACGCGCCACGGCCACACGCTGCTGCTGCCCGCCGGAAAGCTCTGCCACATTCTTGGCCAGCTGCTCATCGCTGAGATCCACCCGCCGCGCAATGTCCCGCACCATCCGATCGCTCTCCGCAGGTTTCTCCTTCCGCACCCGCAACCCGAAGGCAATGTTTTCCCACACGCTCATGCTGGGGAAGAGGGCGTAGTTCTGGAACACCATGCCCACCTGCCGCTTGTCGCTGGGAAGCCGGGTGACATCCTTGCCGTCCACACGGACTGTGCCCTTGGACGGCTGGATGAAACCCGCCAGGGTGCGCAGCGCCGTCGTCTTCCCGCAGCCTGAGGGCCCCAGCAGGGTGAAGAACTCTCCGGGCCGGACGTGCAGGTCCAGATGCGGGATGGCGGTGAAATCGCCAAAGGAAACTTCAATGTTGTCCAAGCGGATCATGGCAAACCTGTCTGGTGGAGCGGACTGGGCGGGCGTGAAGCAGGAAAACCGGTTACGTCATGTACTCGAGTTCGATCTTCTCCACCCAGGCGCCCATGTTCTCCTGCACGAATTCCCAGTCGATGTCCTGCTGCTTAAGGTCCGCGAAGAAGGCCACTACCTCAGGATTGGCTTTCGCCTCGGCCGCCTGATTCACCGGCATGGAGTTGAACTTCTGTGCGAACTCGCCCTGGACATCGGCGCTTCCGAACCAGTCGATAAACTTCTGTGCCTGTTCCTTCTTTTTGCTGCCCTTCACCAGCGCTATCTGCTCTACGGCAAGGGGGACGCCGACGGACGGAATCACGGTCTCAACGTTCACGTTGAATGACTTTTCCCGCTCGGCGATGATCGATGACGGCATCTGGCCCATGTCCACTTCACCGGAGGCGATACGGGCAAAGAGGTCAGTCTTGGCAACTGCCGGGCTCCCATTCTGGAAGTACTGCTCCACCTGCTTCCAGCCTTCATCCGAGATGCCCAGATCTCCGGAGTCGTCCCGATAGCGGCTGAGGATGCCCGCGAAAACCAGCTGGGCTGTGGCAGTGCCGAGACCAGTCACACGCTCGTAACGGGCTTTGAGGCCGTCCTTCGTCCAGAGGTCGGTCCAGTCCTGCGGTGCGGCATCCTTGGAGATTTTGTCGGAGTTGTAGCCAAGGAGGATGGCCTGCTTCACCAGCGGCCAGTATGTTTCACCGTCCCCCAGTTCTTGATCAACGTCCCCGGCCCACGCAGGCTCGTACGGTTCGAGGGCGTCCTCGGCTTTGATTTGGGAGAAGTACATGTTGTTCAGGCCGAACGCGATGTCGGCAACCGGGTTGTTCTTCTCGGCGATCAGCTTGTTGGTCGCGTCAGCGCCGCCGGCACCCACGATCTCAATCTTGAAGCCGGCCTCTGCCGCCTTTGCAGTCACCCAGTCGCCGCGGCCTTCGCCATTGGAGTTGGTGTAGATCACCAGGGTTTCGCGGGAACCACCGGCAGGAGCCGGTGAAGAACCGCCGGAGGCGGCAGGTGAGGCTGCGCCCCCGGCGCAACCGGCGAGAAGGGTGACGGCGACGGCGGCGGCAACCAGAGTTTGGAATTTACGCACGATCAGGACTCATTTCTGGACTGGAATCGGAGCATGTCCGGCCAGCCTATAGCCGGACATGGCAAAAGGCGGGCGTTATTGCTATCGATTCGATAAACAGCCCGGCTGCCCACTCTGATCCAGTTGGAGGAACGGCTGGTGCCCCGGGCGTAAACCGGGGGTTAACTTTCTGCCCCCGCCCGCCGTCGTGCGATTCGTCCGGCTTCAGTCCTGCTGGAGCGTGTCCGTGAGGTGGTGCGTGGGGATCCTGTCCCGCTCGTAGGTGATTTCGGTGTAGCCGTGCGGCTCGGGCTTGCCGGCCGCGTCGAGGTTGACGAAGACGATCTCCTCAATGGTCAGGATGCTCTGGCGCGTGATCATGTTGCGGACCTCGGCGCGCATGGTCAGCGACGTCCGGCCGAACCGGGTGGCGGTCAGCCCCATCTCGATCAGGTCGCCCTGGACGGCGGAGCTGACGAAGTTGATTTCGGAAATGTACTTCGTGACCGCGCGGCCATTGCCGAGCTGGAGGATGGCGTAAATGGCGGCTTCCTCATCGATCCACTTCAGCAGGCTGCCGCCAAAAAGCGTCCCATTCGCATTGAGGTCCTCGGGCCGGACCCACTTTCGGGTGCGGAAGGTGATGTCTGCTGATTCCATAGGCAGAGGTTAGCTGAGGAGCGCAGGCGGCACCGAGTGTGACGGGCTGGCACGGTGCTGTTGTTATGCCATCGCTGTGTGCGCCGCGCTGCGGGCGTGGATGCCCTTCGCGTAGCAGTAGGAGTGTTCAATGCCAACGTAGGGGCCGAAGTTGGGAACAGGTTCGAAGCCGGAGGTCTCGTAAAAATTCCGGCCGTCGGGCTGGGCGAATCCGGCTTCAGCTTTGATGCGCGTGATCCCCTGCTTGAAGGCTTCGGCTTCCAGTGCGGCGAGGATGGAACTGGCCACGCCAGAGCCTCGCGTGTAGGGCAGGACGTACAGGCGCTTGATTTCCGCTGTAGCCGGATCAAGGAGCCGCAATCCCCCGCAGCCCACCGGCTGGCCCGAGCCTTTGTCGTACGCAACCAGGAACACCGCGCAGTCAGCGCCCGACGGCGGCGGGCCGGGTTCGTGGTCCGGGGTGCCAAAGCGGGCGTCGAGTTCGGCCTGCTGGGCGCGGCGGAGATCAGCGCCCACGGGGTTGGACCAGGTGACCTGCCGGATGTTCAGCCGCGGGTTGGTCTGCATGTCTGCCTCGATTCGCCGAAGGGATATGCAAAACAAGGCTAAAAGACCGGGGTTACGCGGGTGTTTCTTCCGCGTAAGCGCCGGGATAACGCTGCGGGGTAGATCGCTTGGCTGGCTAGTAACCAGCTCGCCTAGGATGTTCTTATGCGCTCCACAGGTAATGAAGGCTCCGGCTACTGGTACGGTCCGGACGGACAGTTGGACTACAGTTCGGCGGTGCTGAAATCGCTGCGTGACTACAGGGCGGCGGAAACAGCCGTCCGAAGGTCCACCCGGGATTCCATGGGGATGGGTGAGACGGACATCCTCGCGTTGCGCTACCTGCTGCGCGCCCAGGCCTCGGGCAGGACCGCCGCGCCGAAGGACCTGAGCCAGTTTCTGGGCATCACCAGCGCTTCCACCACTTCGCTCATCGACCGGTTGGTGGCCAGCGGGCATGTCCGGCGCGAGGCGCACCCCACGGACCGGCGGTCGGTGGTGGTTGTTCCCACCGTGGAGTCGGACAAGGAGGTCCGGGTGACTCTCGGTGCGATGCACCGCCGGATGATGGCCGTAGCGGAAGGGCTCAGTGCTGACGAGGCCCGCGTAGTAGTTGAATTCCTGCAGCAGATGACCAATGCCTTGGAGCATCTTGACGAGGGACGCGCTGAGAGTGGCGGGCCTAGTTAGCTAGACCAGCTAGTAATATGTATGCTTACGATCAGTTCCTGAAACCCAACAGACGGAGTCGTGAGTGCGTTGGTCACCTTTACTGAGCTTGGTTCCCCTGATGTCTTGGCAGGACGCACATCCCTGAAGGGCTTCCAGCCGATTCCGGAGCCGGACGGCCTCGCCGCCGTCCATTGCGGCGCCAGCATGGACCTTGTGACCCCGGCGGTGGGTCCGGTCGCCGTCGGCTATTCCTTTGGGCCGGACAGCGAAGGTCCTGTCCTGCTGCCGCCGGTGTGGCGCTGCGGTTGCGGCTTTCAGCTCGACGCCGGTTTGGGCGCGGCCCCCGCCCTGTCCGCATGAGCACCCACGCGGCAGCGGTTGTCCAAAAACCAGGTGCGCTCCTGTCCGCGGACGTGGTGGCCGGGCGCTACGAACTCAAGGAACGGCTGGGCCGCGGTTCGCTGGCCGAAGTCTTCCGCGCTGCTGATCGGGAAGGCGGTCCGGACGTAGCCGTCAAGGTGGCGGTGGGTGAATCCAAAAAACACTTCGAGCGGACCAATAACGAAGCCGCAGTCCTGGCGGCCTTGGACCATCCGTCCATCATCCGGTTCATCGCGCAGGGTGTCATGCCCGCCGGGACCCCGCTTGCCGGGCGTCCGTTCCTGGTCGAAGAACTGGCCCTCGGAACGAACCTCGCCGAAGCGGCCCGCACCCGCCCGCCCCTCGCCGGTGACGTTGCCGGCTGGGCTGGCGGCCTCTTTGGAGCCCTGGCCCACCTGCATGAAAAGGGTCTGGTGCATCGGGATATCAAGCCTGCCAACCTGATGCTCAGCGGCCTGCGGAGGAGCCCTGTGCGCATCATCGACTTCGGCATCGTGGCTGCGGCGGGCTCGCCTCCCGAGCCAGGCATCTCATCGGGAACAGTGCACTACATGAGCCCTGAGCAGGCTGCGGGCGGGCCGGCGCGGACCACCTGGGACGTCTATGCCATGGGGCTGGTGCTGCTGGAGCTACTGACCGGAGCCAAGGCTTTTCCGGGCACCGCGATCGAATCGCTGGTGGCCAGGACTCTCCGGAGCCCCGTTATTCCGGACTCCCTCGGCCACGGATGGTGTCACCTGCTCCGGGCACTGACCGCGATGGACAGCGATGCGCGCCCGACGGCGGCCGAGGCTGCCACCATGGCCGCCCGGCTTGTGCCCGCGGATACTGCGGGGGAGTTGAGCGGCATGTGCAGGAAAATGGCCGTTTTCCCGTCCCGCCGGATCAGGCAGCTGGCCTAAGGCTCCGCAACGTTCTTCCCGGTAGGGTCCTCCGCGGTGGGATCAGCAAGTGCCAGGCCTCCTACCGGGCTGCCGTCCCAGTGGAGGAGTTTCCAGCCGTTGTCCGGATCGCCTTCCAAGGCGACGATTCCGGTGTTGGCCAGCACATGCTTCGCAGCGAACTCGTGGTCCGCGCCCTCCGCCCGGCGCCCGGCCCAGGTGCGGATGGCAGCGCCGTGGCTGACCACCGCGGCCGTAGCCTCCGGGCCTGATACCCGTCCCAGGACCTTGGCGATGGCTGCGTCAAAACGTTCGAAGAAGTCGTGGCCGTCCGGACCTGCAGGCATCCGCCGGTCGAGGTCCCCTGCGGCCCAGGACATCACTGTCCCCATGTACCGCTTGTGCGACTCGTGGTCGGTCAGCTTTTCCAGCGACCCTGCCTCGATCTCATGCAGGCCGTCCAGTACTTCGACGTCCAGGGTGTGCAGTTGGCCCAGCGGGGCTGCGGTGATCTGGGTCCTGATCAGGGTGGACGCGTACAGGGCCTCGATCCGCTCATTCACCAGCGAACGGGCCAGAGCCTCCGCCTGCCGTTCGCCCAGTTCGGTCAGCCCCGGACCGGGGTGTGCCGTATCCAGTTGGCCCAGTACGTTTCCGGGGGTTTGTCCGTGACGGATCAGGAGCAGCTTCATGCCTCCAGTTTCGCATCCGGAGCCCGCCCGCCAGGCCAGCCCCTGCAAAGGGCCCGCACAGCAGTAGGCGCCGGGCCCTTCCGAGCCCGGCGGCGCCGTCGTACTTTTCCTGCCTGCTGCGGCCGGACTACTTGAGGTGGTCCACCAGCTGGTCCGCGATGCCCGTGTACTTGCCCGGTGTGAGCGCGAGCAGCCGCGCCTCGGCATCGGCCGAAAGGCCAAGGCTCTGTACGAACTCCTGCATGCGGGCAGCGTCAACGCGCTGGCCGCGGGTGAGGTCCTTGAGCCGCTCATAGGGGTTTTCCATGCCTTCGACGCCGGCAATCGCCTCGGCGCGCATCACCATTTGGATCGCTTCGCCCAGGACTTCCCAGTTGGTGTCGAGGTCCCCTGCCAGTACGTCCTCAGCCACGTCCAGGCGTTCCAGGCCCTTGGCAACGTTGGAAATGGCCAGCAGTGAGTGGCCAAAGGCCACGCCGATGTTGCGCTGGCTGGAGGAGTCCGTGAGGTCGCGCTGCCAGCGGGACGTGACGAGCGTTGCGCCCAGGGTGTCCAGCAGGCCGTTGGAAATCTCCAGGTTCGCCTCTGCGTTTTCGAACCGGATGGGGTTGACCTTGTGCGGCATGGTGGAGGAGCCGGTGGCGCCGGCCACGGGGATCTGTGCGAAGTAGCCGATGGAGATGTAGCTCCAGATGTCCGTGCAGACGTTGTGGAGGATGCGGTTGAAACGCGCGACATCCGCGTACAGTTCTGCCTGCCAGTCGTGGCTTTCGATCTGCGTGGTCAGCGGGTTCCAGGTGAGCCCCAAAGCTTCCACGAAGGACTTGGACACCTGCTGCCAGTCTGCGCCGGGAACGGACGCAACATGCGCTGCGTAGGTGCCGGTTGCGCCGTTGATCTTGCCGAGGTATTCCGTTCCGGCGATCCGGTCCACCTGCCGGGTCAGGCGGTGCGCTGTGACTGCCAGTTCCTTGCCGAGGGTGGTAGGGGTTGCGGGCTGGCCGTGGGTGCGGGACAGCATGGGGACGGCGCGGTTGTCCTCGGCCATTTTGCTGATCTGGGCCACGAGTGCACGCGCCGCGGGAAGCCACACATCCTCCACAGCGCCCTTGATGCCCAGCGCGTAGGAGAGGTTGTTGATGTCCTCGGAGGTGCAGCCGAAGTGCACCATGGCCGTCAGGTTTTCGATGCCGATCGCCGGAAGGCGGCGGCCGATGTAGTACTCCACAGCCTTCACGTCGTGGACCGTGACGGCCTCGATTTCGGCCAGCTCGGCAACGGAGGCGGCATCGAATTCGGTGACGACAGCGCGGAGCTGCTCCTGCTGCGGGGCCGTCAGCGGCCCGGCGCCGGGAAGGACGTTGTTGCTGGTCAGGTGGATGAGCCACTCCACTTCCACTGCCACGCGGTCGCGGTTAAGCGCCGCCTCGGACAAGTAGTCAACGAGGGGCGCGACGGCGGACTGGTAGCGGCCGTCCAGCGGACCAAGCGCGATTTTTTCCGGGGACGCGGCGAGGGCCAGGCGTCCTGAGGGCGTACGGGTATCAGCTGTGGCGGCGGTTTCAGGCATGTGCTGATTCTTTCATGAACTGCCGCGGCGGCTTTAGCAGGTTACTTGTCCACATAGCCGACGACGATGGTTGGGTCCGCGCGCTGGCCTCCGTAGCGTTCATCCCAGGCAGATCAGCGGGGCCGCGCCGGCAGAGGCCGGTTGAAGAAGGAGGTTGGGTGATGGACAGCCAACTGGCAGGGGCAGACCTGCAGCAGGAGATGCTTCGCGTCTCGCAGGTGAAGCAGCTGGCCGAACGGGTGGCCGTCTGCCTTGGCCGCGGTGAGGCGGTGTTGGACAGCTTCAGGGATATCCAGATGCTGCAGTGGGAGTCGCCGGCCGGGCGTGCTTACCGGGACGCGGTTTTGCTTCAGTCGGCAGCACTGCGCCGCGCCCTTGAGGCGTTGGGTGAGGCAAAGGCGGCCGTGGAGCGGCACAGCCAGGAGACCTTAACCGCCGGCTGCACCTATCCGGGACTGCGCTGATGCCCGATGTGACGCCTTCGGGCACTGGTTCCATCCAATTGTCCGGTCCTCCCGACGACGGATCCCTCGCAATCCGCGGAGGCGTGGGCGGCATCAGGTTCCAGCTGGAGGAGCTGACGGGCGGCGCCGAAAAGCTGGATGACCTGGCCGGCGAGCTTTCCGGAATGGAGGTTGAAATCCGCCGGCTCTGGGAGGACCTTGTTCCATTCCAGGACCTGCCCCGGTGGTCGGGCAGCCTGGCCATGAACGCGGTAGGTGAGTCAGAGCGGAGCATCCAAAGAGTACGGACCGAGCTGCAGCGCATCAGCGGCCAGGTGCGCGCTTGCAAGCAGGAGTACGAAACGGCGGAAGCCCTGGCGGGGACGCCCAGTACGGGCCTGCCACTCATCGGCAATGAGTTGGAAATGCAGGCAGATTTCTGGAGGAGTGGCTTCCTCAACAGAAGAGCCACCGAAAACCTGACAGCCATGGCGGTGCACGCCACTCCACTCGTCACGACGCTCGTGGAGGCCACCCTTCCCAAAATGAGGCCGCAGCCAATTGAAGTCCAGCGGCAAGAAAGCCTTCCCATCGATTTTGATCCTTCTCCCGCCGGTCTGCTGGAACGTATCCGGCTGATTGACGCGCGTGGCGCGGGTTTCATTGAGGTGATCGAGGTCGAGAACAACGGGCAGAAAGCCTATGTAGTGGTGATTCCCGGTACCCAACTGAATACCCCCGACGAGAACCCATTCGGTTTGAACGGAGTAGTTGAGGGCGTTGGCAACCATTCAGAGAATGTAAGCGCGGCGGCTCTGGAGGCACTAAGGGCGGCCGGGGCTCCAAAAGGCGCCACAGTGGTGGGAGTGGGTTACAGCCAAGGTGGAATCCACGCGATGAACCTGGCTGGGAACGAGGATTTCCTGAGCGGCTATGACCTCAAGTACGTACTGACAGCAGGATCACCCGTGGCGGGAATCAGACCGGGTCCCGACGTCAGCACACTCCATCTTGAGCATCGGACTGACTGGGTCCCTGGCACAGACGGCGCGCAAAACAGGGACGCCAGGAACCAGGTCACAGCAACCATGACCAATGATTTGTACGCCCAGACTGGGGAGCACGTGGGTATCGGCCCAGGCCATCAGCTCACCAGCTACCAGGACGGCGCCCGGCTGGTGTCGGCCAGCACTGATCCCTCGCTGGTGGCCTCCACTGCGGCACTCGGCGCGGCTTTGGGAGCGGGTGGAACGGCGACGGCCACACGGTTTTCCCTGTCCCGGGCTAAGGGTCCCGGCTCAGATCTCCAGGCGGTGGACAACCGCAGGCGGGAGCGCGGGTACGGCGGGCGGTAGCGGAGGGGGCGCTATTAACACTTCCGGCGGCCGCAGCGCTGGCGCCCCGTCCGCTACCGTCGGGTGCCGGTAATCCTGCCGGCCACGAGCGAGACCAAGGTGATGATGATCGCGGCAAAAACGGCAGTCCAAAAGAAGGAATCAATGGTGAAGTGCACGGGCGTGTAGCTGCTGATCCAGGATGTCAGGTAGAGCATCGCGGCGTTGATAACGACGGTGAACAGGCCCAGGGTCAGGATCGTCAGGGGCAGTGCGAGGAGGCTCACCAGAGGACGGACCAAAGCGTTCACCAGGCCGAAGATGACGCCAATGAACAGATAAGCGAGGACAATCCCGATGGTGTCCGTCCCTTGTGTCACGCCGGTGTTGGCCACTGCATCCGTTGTGGCGGAGCTGGAGATCTCCAGTCCCGGCAGTATCCAGCTCGCCACCCAGAGGGCGAGGCCATTGATCAGAACCCGGGCAATCAGTCGCATAGGCCCCATGGTTTCATACCGCCCTGAAGGTTTGGCTCAAAGTGGGGAAACGCGCACACCTGCCTGTCCCCCCGGTCCGGCTGGCCTTTGGGAGGGCGGGTGCCGAGTGGCTGTGACCGTCGGCAAAGAGGCATTGTCAAAAATCAACTTGGCCCTTGACAAGAAGAAAGCGCTTTCCGATAGTTAAGAAATCGCTTTCTCGCGCGCCTTCAATTTTCGTTGGCGCCGAAGCGTGGTTCATTCCAATGGAGGAAGAGAGATCATGCGCAACAAGATGCCCATGGCGCCAGTGACAGTTGTGGCCGCCCTCGCAATATCGCTGCTCGCGTCGCCTGCCCAATCATTCGCATCGCCGGCGCCTCAAGCAGATCCCGCAGCCCAGACCGCCCGCCAGCCGCTCGAACGCCAGGTGCTCGCTCAAGATGATGGCTGGGCTTCCCTGGAGGCCGGTACCACGGGCGGGTCAGCTGCCACGGACGAGCGGATCTACGACGTTGCCACCCGGGCAGAACTCCTGGCCGCACTTGCCTCCGGGACTCAACCAAAAATCATCCGGGTCCACGGCGACATTGCTGCCAACACCAGCACCGACGGCTCACCCATCAGCTGCGAGGACTATGCCGCCGGTACCGGGTTCTCGCTTTCCCAGTACCTTCACGACTTCGACCCGGTCCGGTATGGAACAACGAAGGCGCCGGCAGGCCCGCAGGAAAGCGCCCGCCGCCTCGCCGCGTCCAGGCAGGCCGCCACCATCCGCTGGGATATCCCCAGCAACACCACGGTTGTGGGAGCCGGGCCGGACAGCAGCATCACCGGCGCCGCCCTGAGGATCAACGGCGGTGAAAACGTCATCTTCCGGAACCTCACGGTGCGTGACGCCGCCGACTGTTTTCCTTCCTGGGACCCCACCGACGGCGCCACCGGCAACTGGAACAGCGAGTACGACCTCCTGCAGATCATCAACGGCTCAAAGCACGTCTGGGTGGACCACGCGCACTTCACTGACGCGCCCAACCTCGACAGCACGCAGCCCAGCTACTTCGGCCGGCCCTACCAGGTCCATGACGGAGCAGTGGATGTCACCAACGGCTCAGACCTCGTAACCATGTCCTACAACCGGTTCTCCGAACACGACAAACTCCTGCTCATCGGATCCACGGATTCCACCAACCGCGGAGACGCAGGCAAACTCCGCGTCACCATCCACCACAACGTCGTCGAGAATGTGGGCCAGCGGGCCCCGCGGGTCCGGTACGGCCAGGTGGACGTCTACAACAACCACTTCATCACGGGCCCAACATCCGCGATTCCCTACGGCTACACGCTGGGCGCGGGCGTAGAGTCCCACATCCGCGCGGAGGCGAATGCCTTCACGCTCCCCCCTGAAATTCCCGTCGGCTCTTTGATCGGCTATTTCAAGGGAAAGGTCATCACCACCAGCGGAAACGCGGTCAACGGCAAGACCGTCGATCTTCGGACCGCCTACAACGCTGCAGCCCCCGCTGACAGGCAACTGGGCACCGACGACACCTGGGCACCTGTTTTGCGGACCCATGTGAATGCTGCCCAGGCAGTGCCCGCCCTCCTGGCGGACGCCGTCGGACCCGTGTTCACGGCCGGAGAGGTGCACTGATGCGCCGCTTCCAACCCAGCCGCCGCTCCCTTCTGGCGGCCGCGGCGGCAGGAGCCGTTACCGCGGCCGCGGGGCTGGCAGGGCCGGGCGCGGGGGAATCCCTGGCCGCCGTCCGGACAGTCAGCCCAAGTTCTTCCCGCTCCAGGCCGGTGATTTTCGTCGTCGGCGATTCCACCTCCTCCGCGTACCAGCATTCGGAACGTCCGCGCGCCGGGTGGGGACAGGCCCTCCCGTTGCTGTTGGGGCCGCAGGCCGGCGTCTTCGACTACGCCTGGTCCGGGGCCTCGTCCAAGAGCTTTGCCGATGCCGGCCTCCTGGCGGAGGTGCTGGACCTGCTGCAGCCCGGCGATTACCTCCTCATTTCCTTCGGCCACAACGACGAAAAAGTGGAAGACCCGGCGAGGGGCACAGATTCTCAAACCACTTTCAAGGAGTACCTGCAAAAGTACCTCGACGGTGCCGCTGCAAAGGGGGCGCAGGCCGTCCTGGTCACGCCGGTGGAACGCCGCAGGTTTAGTCCCCTTGGCCGTGCCCAGGACTCCCATGGCGCATACCCGCAGGCCGTGCGGGAGCTTGCCGCCTCCACCGGCACGCCCTTGGTGGACCTCACCGCCTCGTCGAAGGCCCTCTGGCAGGAGCTGGGCGCCGAGGGAACCAAAACCCACTTCCTGCATACGGCACCCGGTCAATATCCGCAGTACCCCAACGGGGTCGCCGACAACACACACTTCCAGGCGGAGGGCGCCCTTGCCGTGGCAAAGCTCGTTGCCTCCGAACTGCAGGCAAAGCAGACGATCCCACCGGGATATTTCCAGCTCAACACCACCCTCGATCCCCTGGCAGGTATTTACTGGCCCGGCGAACGCCCGGTGGACAAGCCTTTGGTCCTTGACGTGGGTCAAGGCCTGGCCTTCCGGACTGTCCAGGCGGCTGTCGACTCCGTGCCCCCGGGAACCACCCGCCGGACCCTGATCCGGATCCAGCCAGGGATCTACCGCGAGGCCATCAGGGTCCCGGCGGACAAACCCAGAGTCTCTTTTATCGGGCTGGGGGAGAGCGCAGAAGACGTCGTGCTGGTCTACAACAACGCCTCCGGTACTCCCAAGCCGGATGGCAGCGGATCCTTCGGCACCGGCGGAAGCGCCAGCGTACGGATCGACGGCGCCGATTTCACTGCTTCCAACCTCACGTTCAGCAACGACTTTGACGAAGCGGCCAACCAGCACATAGCGAACCGCCAGGCGGTGGCACTCTTCCTGACAGGGGACCGCGCTGTCCTGCACAACGTCCGGTGCCTGGGCAACCAGGACACCCTCCTGGTTGACTCGCCCGCCCGCGGCGTACCCGCACGGTTCTTCTTCAGCGACTGTTACGTGGAAGGCGACGTGGACTTCATCTTTGGCCGCGGGACGGCCGTTTTTTCAAATTGCGGGATCCGGTCCCTGGACCGTGGTTCCGGAAGCAACAACGGCTACGTGTCCGCCGGGAGCCAGAACAGCAAGATCAAACACGGGTACCTCTTCACCGGTTGCCGGTTTACCTCCGAAGCTGCGGCGGGATCGGTCCACCTGGGCCGGCCCTGGCATCCCAGCGGCGACGTGGACGCCATTGCCCAGGTCCTGGTCCGGGATTCCTGGTTAGGTGCCCACATCTCCGACACACCCTGGACGGATATGAGCGGATTCTCCTGGCGGGAGGCACGCTTCCATGAGTTCAATAACCACGGCCCGGGAGCGCGCATAACTCCGGACAGGCCGCAACTGGAGCCGGAGCTGGCCGGGGACTTCACGCTGGAGGCCTATCTGCAGGGAACGGACGGCTGGGCGCCCCAACTGGCAGGCACCCGGGCGGACAGCACGTGGACAGGTGCGCAAACGTTGCGGCAGGCAAGCTAGGCCGCGCCAGCATAAGGAACGGGTGGCCGGAGGAGCCTGCAACCAGGGGAAACCCCGGCCACCCCACCCCCGGGAACCCATAGCCAATCCCGCCTTCCCTCCCGCATAGGGAGAAGTAGGCTGGTCTCCATGACGTCATCAAACACCCTTGCCGGGGGTATCCAGCCGCGTCCTGTGGTGGCAAGGCTGCCCCGCTATGCCGCCGGCAAACCTCCCGTGGCCGTGGACGGGCTGGCCAGCTACAAGCTGTCCTCGAACGAAAATCCGCTGCCTCCGATTCCCGCGGTTGTCGAGGCCATCGCGAACCAGACGGACTTCAACCGCTACCCGGACCCCTTGAGCAGCCGGCTGCGCACAGCGCTCGCCGGGTTCCTTGATGTTCCCGCGGAGGATATTGTCACCGGCGCCGGCAGCCTGGGGGCCTTGAACCAACTGTTGGCCGCGTTCGCGGGGCGGAATGAAGACGGTAAGCCGGACGAGGTGGTTTACGCCTGGCGCTCCTTTGAGGCATACCCCATCAGCGTGGGCCTCTCGGGTGCGGAAGGTGTTCCCGTCCCGCTGACGAACGAGGGCCGCCACGACCTGAAGGCAATGGCGGCGGCAGTTACCGCCCGAACCAAAGTCATCCTCCTCTGCACGCCGAATAATCCCACCGGCCCTGCCCTGGGTTCGGCTGAGACGGAGGCCTTCATCCGCTCAGTCCCGGCCGACGTGGTGGTGGTCATCGACGAGGCGTACCAGGAGTTCGTGCGCGAGGCCGGCGCGGTAGATGGGATCAGCCTCTACCGCAGGTACCCCAACGTGGTGGTGCTACGCACCTTCTCGAAGGCACATGGGCTGGCCGGGTTGCGCGTGGGCTACAGCGTCTCCAACCCGGAGCTGACCCAACACCTGCGGGTCGCGGCCACACCGTTCGCCGTGTCGCAAATTGCAGAAACGGCAGCAATTGTGTCCCTCCAAAATTACCCCCAAGTTGTAGAAAGGGTACAAAGGCTCGTGGATGAGCGGGACCGCGTCACGGCAGGGCTGCGCAGCCTGGGCTGGGCTGTGCCTGACGCCCAAGGCAATTTCGTCTGGCTCGACTTCGGAGCTGACAGCGCAGACTTTGCCGAACTGGCAGGTACGCAAGCACTGTCAGTCAGGGCATTCGATGGCGAAGGCGTGCGGGTGAGCATCGGCGAGGAAGAAGCGAACAGCCGGTTCCTGGCGTTATGTGCGAACTACACAAAGGCCCCGCGCGGTTCCTAGCACTTCACAAGTAGCTTCACGCGTACCTACTGAAGATAAAGTTAGGATCAGTAAGCCATCATATATGCCACAAAGGGAATCTATTCCTATGGAGGCATATATCCCAGCGACATTGCATTGCATCCGCATGCGGCAAGCAAGGAGACGGTATGGGCACACATCTGCCTTCCACCGAGTTCGACGGAACAGCTGTAGACGACCAGCGCGAGGCTGATGCCGAGGCGGTAATGGGCGAGCCCCCGGCGCAGATGGTCCAGCTCCTCGGCCCGGACGGGAAGCTCGGCTTTGATGCTGTCTACACCGAATATGCCGAGAAGCTGACTCCGGAGGTGCTCCGCGGGCTTTACGCGGACATGGCCGCCATCCGCCGGTTCGACGTGGAAGCCACTGCGCTGCAGCGCCAGGGCCAGCTTGCGCTCTGGGTTCCCCTGACGGGCCAGGAAGCGGCTCAGATCGGTTCGGGCCGGGCGAGCCAGCCGCAGGATTACATCTTCCCCACCTACCGCGAACATGGGGTCGCCCTGACCCGCAACGTGGACCTTGCCGAGCTTTTGCGCCAGTTCCGCGGGGTTTCCAATGGCGGCTGGAATCCCAAGGACACCAACTTCCACCTGTACACGCTGGTCCTGGCCGCCCAGACGCTCCACGCAGTGGGCTATGCGATGGGCATCCAGCGGGACCAGAAGCTGGCCGCGTCCAACGCTGCATCTTCCGGCACTTCCAGTCCGAAACCGGCTGCGGCGGTGATCGCCTACTTTGGCGACGGCGCGAGTTCCGAGGGTGACGTCCACGAGTCCATGGTCTTCGCCTCCTCCTACAACGCCCCCGTGGTGTTCTTCTGCCAGAACAACCACTGGGCCATCTCCGTCCCTACCGCCGTACAGACCCGGGTGCCGCTGTCCAACAGGGCCAAGGGCTACGGCTTCCCCGGCATCCGGGTGGACGGCAACGACGTCATCGCGGTCCACGCCGTTACGGAATGGGCACTGGAGCACGCACGGCAGGGCAACGGTCCCGTCCTGATTGAGGCGTTCACCTACCGGGTGGGCGCGCACACCACTGCGGACGATCCCACCAAATACCGGCAGGCGGCCGAAGAAGAGGCCTGGCGGGCCAAAGATCCCCTCGCCCGACTGGAGAAGTACCTGCGCTCCGAGGGTATGGCCGACGAGGCATTCTTCGCCAAGGTCAAAGCCGACGGGGATGAGCTCGCCGCCTACGTCCGCCGCACCACCCACGACCTTGAAACTCCGGACATCCGCACCGCCTTTGCCAACACTTACGCTGAAGCCCATCCCCTGGTGGCCGAAGAACTCGCATGGTTCGAGGAGTACTCGGCAGGTTTCGCAGGTGAGGAAGCGGCGGAAGAACCGGCCAGGCAGGCAGTAACAGCCCAGGCATCCCCAAAGGCAGGCCACTGATGACCACCATGACCATTGCCAAGGCCATCAATGAGGGCCTTCGCGCAGCCCTGACGGACAATCCCAAGTCCCTGCTGATGGGCGAAGATATCGGCGCGCTGGGCGGCGTCTACCGCGTGACCGACGGGCTGATCGGGGAGTTCGGCCCCGACCGCGTCGTGGACACGCCGCTGGCCGAGTCCGGCATCATCGGGACCGCGATCGGCCTCGCCCTGCGCGGGTATACCCCGGTGTGCGAGATCCAGTTCGACGGTTTCGTCTTCCCCGGCTTCAACCAGATCACCACCCAGCTTGCGAAAATCCGCTCGCGCAGCAACGGCAACCTCAGTGTGCCGGTAGTGGTCCGCATCCCCTACGGGGGCGGCATCGGCTCCATCGAGCACCACTCCGAGTCACCAGAGGCGCTCTTCGCCCATACGGCAGGGCTCCGGATCATCACCCCGTCCAACCCGCATGACGCTTACTGGATGATCCAGCAGGCAGTGCAGTGCCAGGACCCCGTGATCGTTTTTGAACCGAAGCGGCGCTACTGGCTCAAGGGCGAGGTTGACGTGGAGGCTCCGGGCACCGCCGCGGATCCCTTCAAAGCCCATGTCCTGCGCACCGGAACAGAGGCCACCATTGTGGCGTACGGGCCGCTGGTTCCGGTCGCCCTTGCAGCTGCAAACGCCGCGGAGGAGGACGGACACAGCCTGGAGGTCATCGACCTTCGCTCCATCTCGCCCATTGACTTCGATACCGTCACCGCCTCGGTCCAGAAGACTGGCAGGCTGATCGTGGCCCACGAGGCCCCCACCTTCGGCGGGATCGGCGGCGAAATAGCTGCCCGGATCAGTGAGCGCGCCTTCCATTCGCTGGAGGCACCGGTGATCCGCGTAGGCGGCTTCCACATGCCCTACCCCGTTGCCAAGGTGGAGGAAGACTACCTTCCGGACATCGACCGCATCCTCGAGGCGCTGGACCGCGCCCTCTCCTACTGAGGACACCATGACCCTGAACAAGTTCAACCTCCCGGACGTCGGCGAGGGCCTTACTGAGGCGGAAATCGTCTCTTGGAAGGTAAAAGCCGGCGACGCCGTCGCCATCAACGACGTTCTCTGTGAGATCGAGACAGCAAAGTCGATCGTGGAACTGCCCTCGCCGTTCGCCGGGACCGTCAGCGAACTGCTGGTTCCCGAGGGCGTCACCATCGACGTCGGCACCGCCATCATCAGCGTCAGCGATGAGGTTGCGGGCGATCCGACGCCGGCTGACACCCGTGCCCCCGAAAGACCCGTGCAGCCGCTCTACGGCAAGCTTTCGGAGTCCGACGGCGGCACAACAGATAGTGCGGCAGTTACAGACAGTTCCCTGGCCGGCGGCCCGCTGGTGGGCTCCGGGCCCAAGGCAGACGCCGTCAAGCGGCGGCCGCGCAGAACCGCGCCAGCCTTGGGTACCCTCACGGTCAACGCCCCGGAAGTGGAGCCCGTCCAGCCCCATACGCCGGCCGAAGTCTCCGCAGAAGCAAAGAGTGCCGCCGCAAGCCCAGCCAGCGAACCGGTGGACAACCGGCCCACGTTCGGCGGCGCCATCACCGGGCTCGTCAATAAGGTCCTGGCTAAACCGCCGGTCCGCAAGATCGCCCGCGACCTGGGTATCGACCTGGCAGACGTGGTGGCCACGGGCTCACGGGGCGAAGTAACCCGCGAGGACCTGGTCAGCTACCAGGCGCAGCGGGACGCTGAACTGGACAAGGCCGACGGATTTTGGGGCAAGGCCGGAAAGCCCCAGGACCAGCGCATCGAGCGGATCCCGGTCAAGGGAGTCCGCAAGGCAACGGCCAAGGCGATGGTGGACTCGGCCTTCGCGGCACCGCACGTCAGCATCTTTGTGGACGTTGACGCCAGCCGCACCATGGAATTCGTCAAGCGGCTCAAGGCGTCCAGGGACTTCGAAGGCATCCGCGTATCGCCCCTGCTCATCCTCGCCAAAGCCGTGATCTGGGCGGCCGCGCGCAACCCGAGCGTCAATGCCACCTGGGTGGACACCGCGGAAGGCGCCGCCGAAATCCACGTCAAGCACTACATGAACCTGGGTATCGCTGCGGCAACACCCCGCGGCCTGATGGTGCCGAACATCAAGAATGCCCAGGACCTGTCGCTGAAAGAGCTGGCACTGGCCTTGAACAACCTGGCCACTACCGCCCGGACCGGAAAGACCCAGCCTGCCGAGATGCAGGATGGAACGCTGACCGTCACCAACATTGGAGCGCTCGGCATCGATACCGGTACGCCGATCATCAACCCCGGCGAAGTGGCAATCGTGGCCTTCGGAACCATTAAGCAGAAGCCCTGGGTGCTGGACGGGGAAGTGATTCCGCGCTGGATCACCACCCTCGGCGGCTCGTTCGACCACCGGGTGGTGGACGGCGACCTGTCCGCCCGCTTCATGGCCGACGTCGCTGCCATCCTGGAGGAACCGGCACTGCTGCTGGACTAGGAAACTGACAACCATGGTCATCGATGCAGGTGCCATCCGCGCCAAAAACAGGGCTGCCAGATGGATCACCGAGGCGTTGCAGCCGCCCGTGGTGGTCACCGTGCAGCTGCTGATCAGCCCCCTCGCGCAGCCCGGTTTCCCCGGCACCATGGCGTACGCGGCGCTGGCGGCCTTGTTTGTCTGTGTGGTCCCGCTGATCCTGCTGCTGGTCCTGGTGCGGCGGGGAAAAGTCACGGATCATCACGTCAGTGACCGCAAGCAGCGGGCCCCCGTGCTGTTGATGGCGTTGGGATCGATCGTGGCGGGGCTGCTGGTACTGACGGCGGCAGGGGCGCCGCAAAACGTCGTGGCCATGGTGCTGGCAGTGGTGGGCGGAGTGGTGGTACTGGCGGGTGTCAGCCCGTTCTGGAAGATCAGCGGACATGCTGCCGCGATCGCCTCATCCACAGTGATCGCCGTCCTGATGCTCGGCCCGGCATGGCTTCCGTTGCTTCTGCTCGTCCCCGCTGTGGGCTGGTCCCGGGTGGTGCTGCGGGCCCATACGGTGGCACAGGTAGTTGCCGGTTCGCTGTTTGGCGGGATAGTGATGGCCGGGATCTGGTGGGTCCTGCAAGGCTGGATGGTCGCCTAGGCCGCACACGGACGCGCCCTTGTCCGGCAGCGGCTTTTTCCGTCAGTAGGACGAATACGCGGAGAGCGCTTCCAGCAGGGCCGGGTCTGCCGTTGTTCCCAGGGCAATCGCTGCCGTCACCATCAAGGCAGCCATTCCGGCGGCCACTGCCGTGCAGACCGTCATAATCTTCCAGTCCTCACGCATCACGCTGGCTACTGTCTCCGGAAGCTGCAGGTCGGGAGAGATAAGGTTCGGCGCGCTGTCCACGGTTCCGTCGTCCAGGAGTGCCACCACGGTGCCGTTGCCGCGGTCGACGCGCATGGAGCAGATGTGGTTTCCGTGGCGGGCCAGGAGGATGTCGTGGCCGACGAGCTGGCGGCGCTGGAGAGTGAGCAATGGAGCCCCTTGATAATCGTGGATGGTGGGTGTCCGCGCCGTTGGGGGCTTATCCAATTTTATCGTTGCGCCAGGGGCTTAACCGGGCGTATCAGGCGTGAGAACAGACACCCCCCGCAGCGACTTGTGCCACCAGGGGGAGTGTCCGCGGTAACTGCTAGTCGGCGTCGTAGGTGTTGGCGATGTAGACGTCGCAGGGTGCGTTGTGGGCCACGCTGTTGGCCACGCTGCCCAGCACACGGCCAATGCCCTGCATGCGCCGGTTTCCCACGACGATGATTCGGGCTTCCATCCGCAGGGCCTCCTTGATGAGGGCGTCCGCCGGGCGCCCGCGGGCCGCGGAATAGGTCACTTTGATGTCCCGGCCCAGGGATTCGGCTACGGTGCGGGCCACGTGCTCTGCGGCGTCGGCGTCGGAGACGATCCACTGGTCGCTGCCGCTGCCGAAGACTTCGGTGCGGTCGCTGTCGAAGGCCGAGACCACGTGAAGCGATGCGCCCAGTGCTGCAGCGAGGTCGCGGGCGGACTCCGCAGCCTTCTTTGCCGTCCCGCTGCCGTCGACCCCTACAACGATGATTCCGCTCATATACTGCTCCTTTGCTTGGTATGCGGCTTAAGTCCGGTGAGCCCTAGGCTACAGCCCGGCGATGGCTTCCCGCAGGACCGGCGCCAGGCGGCGCACGCCCTCGGTGATCGCTTCCGGAGGCACGGCACTGTAGGCGAGGCGCAGTTTGTTGGACGGCTCGTCCGACGGCGTGAAGGCGGCGCCGGGGATGAACACCACGCCGGCGTCGATCGCCTTGAGCAGCAGCGGGTAGGTGTCCACGCCGTCCGGAAGTGTCACCCAGACGAAGAAGCCGCCTTCCGGGGTGGTCCAGCTGGTGCCCGCGGGCATGTGGGCCTCAAGGGCTGCCAGCATGGCACGGCAGCGCTCGGCATACAGTCCGCGGTAGGTCTCGATCTGGCCCCTCCAGTCGTAGTCCCGCAGGTACGCGGAGACCAGCATCTGGTTGAGGGCAGGCGGGCACAACGTGACGGCTTCCGCCGCGAGGTAGTACCGGCGCTGCAGGTGTTCCGGCACCAAGGCCCACCCAATGCGCAGCCCGGGAGCGAAGATCTTGGAGAAGGACCCCATGTAAATGACGTCCCCCGGATTGTCCGCCCGGAGCGGTGCGAGCAGCTCACCCTCGAAGCGCAGGAGTCCGTAGGGATTGTCTTCAAGGATCAGTATATTCGCGTTGCGGCATATATCGACGATCTTCTGCCGCCGCTCTGGAGCGAGGGTGATGCCGGAGGGATTGTTGAAGTTGGGGATCGTGTACAGGAATTTGATGTTTTTGCCCGCCAGCTGCAGGGCCGCGATCTTCGCCTCGAGGAGATCCGGAACGAGGCCGTCCCCGTCCATCTCTACCGTTTCAACCTGGACCTGATAGGCCTCAAAGGCATTCAGCGCGCCTACATAAGTGGGGTTTTCCACCAGCACCACGTCACCCGGGTTGCAGAAGAGTTTTGTGGCGACGTCCTGCGCTGACTGGGACCCTGCGGTGATCACCACGTTTTCCGGCCGGGCGTCGAGGATGCCTTCGGCCGCCATCACTTCGCAGATCTGCGTGCGCAGCTCGAGGGTGCCCTGCCCGCTGCCGTACTGCAGTGCGGTCAGGCCGTCTTCGGCGATGATGGCAGCCGCAGTGGTGGCCAGCCGGTCCAGTGGAAGGGACTGCAGGTAGGGGCTTCCGCCGGCAAGTGAAACAAGTCCGGGCCGCAAGGAAATATCAAAAACGTCACGGACCGCGGACTGGCGGATGTTGGCTGCGCGCTCTGAGAACAGTTCCTCATGGCGGTGGGCGGACGTGGCCGCCCGCTCGATGGCATCAATGGCTTCGGCTGGCAGCGTCCGTGCTGCGGCGTCGAGTGTCTCGTGGCTCACACCCACAATATACAGCCGTGAGTTGCCAGTAAGGCAACATCCGTTTAGTCAAACATGCGTGGCTGCGGAAATACTGCGGCGGGGACCGGGCGCAGGGCCTGTCAGTCCAACCGCAAAACTTCCCCGAGGCCGCGCCCGTTGACATAGATTTCAGCGCGGACGGCACCCACGGCAGCCACCGCCGTTTGGGTCAACTGTGCTTCCACCCGGGGAATATCGCAAACTCCTCCCAGCCGGAGCGTTCCGGCCAGGTAGAGCGTGACCGTGGTGCCGTCGAAGCTGCCCGAAAGGAATTTCAGGTCGGAACCGGACAGTGCGTTGTACAGGTCAGATGCAGGCTTGGACAGCACTGCTTCGGTTGGTGCTTCCAGCAGCGCGCCCACCGCGGCAGGCAGTGGCTCCCCGCCGGGACTGGTTCGGGCTACCCCCACCAGGCTGTCGTTGCAGCCGAAGCGCACGCCTTTGCTGCCGCCGTCGTCCAGCAGCACGTAGTAGGCCGTCACGGCCCGCCTGGCAGCGGTACCGCCTGAGGGAACGTGGGCGGATGGGGCGGGATCTTCCGACGCCGGCACTTCCGCCGTGCCCGTGCCGGGAACGGAGGTGCCCCCCGGCGAGGTTCCGGTGGAGGTGGCAGGTGCCCCGCTTGCCTGCGTTTCCAGTGGCACGGGACTGGCCGCTGTCCGGGGCGGAGGCGGGTCCTGCGGCTGGGGAGCGGGGTCAGCAGGCAGCGCCGCCGCCGTGGGATGGGGATCGGGGGCGGCGGCCACCAGCGGGCCCGAGGAAGGCGGGGCAGTGGCTGAAGGGGACGGGCTGGAGCACGACGTGAGCCAGAGTGGAAACGCCAGGGCAGTCGCCGTCAGTACGGCGCGCACCACCGCCACCCGCCTTCCACCGTTGCGCCTGTCCGCCATGCCTGCACCGCAATCCCGTCCCGGTACGTTCCGTGGATTAACGTTACGGCCGGCGCATTTACCGGGGAATGTCCGGGAGGTACCGGTTGGGACAAGAGTTGGTCACGGCGGTGCCGTACGTCGTGTCAGGATCCCTGGCGGCCTGGCCACACCTTTCCCGCCCAGGGATCGTAGTCCGCGATGAGGTCCTCCTTCGGCGGCCGCTCCGCCTCCGGGATGTGTTGCAGGTTCACCCGGACGCGGTACCAGAGCGAGCTGGATCCACGCATTCCATCAACCAGGATGTCCGCCGGATGCAGAGCCGGAATGAGGTGGGCATGCCGTGACTTCCACTCGTCCAGGGCGGCCAGCGCCTCGGGTTTGGTTTTGGTCCGCGCAACCTCGATCAACGGCATCGCCGACTGCCGGCGCCCGGAGCCGTCGCCGCTCCGCGGTGCTTTTTCGGCAGGGCCGAGTTCAGCGGCCAGTGCCAGAAGCCCGTCCAGCGAGCCCGTTACATCGTCCATCCCCGCGTGCGGGTCGCCCACGTCCGCGTAACGTCCGGGCACCGTGCGCACCGTGAACTGCTCCGGCCGGGCAGAAGGCACCTCATCCCACGCCAGCGGCGTTGACACACGGGCATCGGGCAGGGGCCGGACTGAGTAGGCGGACGCAACCGTGCGGTCCTTTGCGTTCTGGTTGAAGTCAACGAAGACGCTCTCCCCGCGCTCCTCTTTCCACCACCGTGCGGTGGCGAGGCCAGGGGCGCGGTTCTCCACCTCGCGGGCGAGCGTTTCGGCCGCGAGCCGCACGTCACGGTACGACCATTGCGGTGCGATGCGGACCAGAATGTGCAGCCCACGGGACCCGCTCGTCTTAGGCCACCCCACCAGGCCCGCGTCGTCGAGCACTTCGCGCGCCACGAAGGCGGTGTCAACTATTTGGGACCAGTCGACTCCCGGCATGGGGTCCAGGTCCACCCGAAGTTCGTCCGGGTGCTCGAGGTCCTCTGCGCGGACGGGATGCGGGTTGAGGTCAAGACAGCCGAGGTTTATCACCCAAGCCAGGCCTGCGGCGTCGCGGATCACGGCTTCCTCGGCTGACGTTCCTGATGCGTAGTGCAGCGTTGCCGTCTCAATAAAGTCGGGGTGGTTCTCGGGTACGCGCTTCTGGAAGAACGGTTCGGCGTCTATACCCTTGGGGAAACGCTTGAGCACCATGGGCCGGCCGCCGGCGCCCCGCAGCGCTGCGTCCGCAACGGAGAGGTAATAGTTCACCAGGTCAAGCTTTGTCAGCCCGGGCCCGGGGAACACCACCTTGTCAGGGCTTGAGATGCGCACCTCGGCGCCGGCGATGTCGAGGATCTCGGCCGGGGTCTTCGAGGGGTTCATGGCGTCACGCTAGCAATGATCGGCTGCGGCAGCCAGAGCACGGCTGCCCCATTCGGGTTAAGCACAACGGTGCCCGGCGCGAAGATTCGCGCCGGGCACCTGTGGTTGCTGCTTAGGCGGCAGTCTGGACGGCTGCAAGGGCATCGAACACGCCCTTGATCTGCTCCACAACCTCCGCGTCGTCCTTCGGGTGCAGTTCGGCGAAGCGCACCATGGAGCCCGGAACGGCAAGCTTGACGTCCTCAAGGATCTGGGCGCCGGCGATTCCTGCCGCCTTGCGTGCCTCGTCCTGGGCCCAGACTCCGCCGTACTGGCCGAAGGCAGTTCCGACGACGGCGGTGGGCTTGCCTGCGAGGGCGCCGGCACCGAAGGGGCGGGACAGCCAGTCGATGGCGTTCTTCAGTGCGGCAGGAACGGTGCCGTTGTGCTCGGGGGTCACCAGCAGGAGGGTGTCGGCCTCGTTGGCTGCGGCGCGCAGGGCGGCAGCGGCGGCGGGAACGTGGCCTTCGACGTCGATGTCCTCGTTGTAGAAGGGAATGTTGCCCAGGCTTTCGTGGATGACAACCTCCACCTGCTCCGGCGCGTTCAGCTGGATGGCTTCGGCCAGCTTCTGGTTGGTGGACTCGGCGCGCAGGCTGCCGACGAGGGTGAGGACGGTGCTCTTAGTCATGGGGACTCCTGGGGTAAGGGCGGCGGGAGGGGGACCGCCGGCCGGGAACAACAGAGGCTTGTTGATGCCTTCACCCATGTAAACGGACTATGGTCCGCTTCTTATTCCCCGGGTCTAGAATATGGAATGTGAGCTCCATCTCAATGCGGCCCCCGCAGTCGTCAAGGGACGGCGCGGAACGCAGCGATGCTGCGCGGAACCGGGAGCGCCTGCTCATGGCGGCCCGCGAACTGATTGGTGAATGCGGTGCGGAAGGGCTGACCATGGACCGGCTCGCGGAGCAGGCGGGAGTGGGCAAAGGCACCATCTTCCGCCGTTTCGGCAGCCGTGCCGGACTCATGCTCACGCTGCTGAGCGAATCCGAGGCGGCGTTCCAGGAGCGCTTTCTGTTCGGGCCGCCGCCGCTGGGCCCAGGAGCGCCGGCGCTGGAGCGCCTCATCGCGTTCGGCGTGGAACGCATCGCCTACACCATGGAATTCGGCGATCTGGCGCGCGCCTCCGAAAACACGCCGCACGGGCGTTCCGAACCCCCTGCCGCAGCCCTGTGGCACCGCCACATCGAAGTACTCCTGCGCGAAGGGGGTTTCGAAACGGATCCCTGGCTGATGGCCCGCTCGCTGGCCGCCACCCTCGCCCCGGACAGGCTCCTCAACCTCGTGCAGGCACATGGTGTGAGTGTGGAGCGGCTGGCCGCATCCTGGCGGGATCTTGTCACACGGGTTGTCAGCGGCGCGTAGATTACGCCTTTTCCAGCCCCCTCGTCCAGTCACATCAATTTCACAAAGTTATTCATAACAATCTGATACGGGCACGTGGCTTTGTGCCCATGCGCCCACAGTTTGAGGGGGCGCTTGTGATAGTTTCCTCTGGAATGTGACCCGCAACATAGTCCACAGGACTGGCCCCACAGCCAGCGGGTTGCCAGCTATCCGCTGGCAAAGGACCCTGCGAGGCGGCACAACCCCCGCTAACGCGGGGAAAACGGAAGGATCCAGCACGTGATTGTTGATTTGCCCGATACCCTGGTCCATCAGCGGACTTCCTGGTGCCCCGTCATCCAGTTGCCGGCGGCGAAACAGAACTAGTCCCATGCTCAGGTACCTCGCAAAGCGCGGCATCACGTACGTTTTTATGATCTTCCTGACCACTTCGGCGGGATACTTCCTGGCCGTCAGTTCCCTGAAACCGGCCTTGCTGGAACAGGAACGCATCCCCCGGCCCACGCCGGAGCAGGTGGCCAACTCCATGCGCCTGAAAGGCCTTGACCCGGACCTTAGCCCCTGGGAGCGCTACGTGGAATGGCTTACGGCCATCGTCACGCGCTGGGACTGGGGCCGCAGCCCCAACGGTGCCTACATCAACGCCGAGTTTGGCGACCGCGTCTGGATCTCCACCCGGCTTTTCCTGGCCTCCATCATCCTGACCCTGGTCATCGGTGTGGCGCTGGGGGTTTACTCCGCAGCCCGGCAGTACAAGTTCCAGGACCGGGTCATCACGTCCTACAGCTACCTGGCCTACATAGTGCCCGCGCCCATCGCCTACTTCCTGGTGCAGCTGGGCGCCATCAACATCAACGAAACCGTGGGGGAGCGCATCTTCTTCGTCACCGGCATCTCCACCCCCGGGACAGCGCCGGGATGGGCGCAGTTCGTGGACATGCTGGCGCACTACGCCGTTCCCACCATTGCCATCACCCTGGTGGGCTGGGGGTCCTACCAGATAGCCCAGCGCCAGTACCTCCTGGACAACGTCAACGCGGACTTTGTCCGGACGGCCCGGGCCAAGGGACTCACCCGGAACCAGGCCATCTCGCGGCATGCGCTGCGGGTTTCGTTCATCCCCGTGGCCCAGAGCATCGCGTTCACCATCCCGGCGATTTTCGCCGGCGGGTTCTTCGCGGAAAAGATCTTCGCCTGGCCCGGCGTGGGCTCCTGGAGCATTGACGCAATCTCCCTCCAGGACGTCAACGCCGCCACGGCCACCCTTGCCTACGGTTCCGTCATCTTTGCCCTGGGGGCGATCCTGGCGGACTTCGCCACCACCCTTGTTGACCCGAGAGTGCGGGTGCAGTAACCATGACCAACCTCAACGCCGTGGACCCGGCAGCCGTCGCCCAGGACGCGCACCTGGAAAATGCCGACGTCGTCATCGGCAAAAACACCATCATCTTCCGCCGCTTCCTGCGCAACAAGACGGCGGTGGCCGGCCTTGCCATCTTCCTCGGGCTGACCATCTTTTCCTTCATCGGCGGGTACTTCACGCAGTGGGACAAGGAGACGATCGACCCCTTCAACATCGGCATGCCACCGTCGGCCGAGCACTACCTCGGCACCTCGCAGGCAGGCATCGATCTCTACGCCATGACTGTCGAAGGCACCAGGATCTCCATCCTGATCGGCCTGGTGGTGGGCCTTGTATCCGTCCTGATCGCCGCCGTCTACGGGTGCACCATGGCGTACTTCGGCGGCAAGGCGGACAAGGTGATGCTCTTCATCCTTGAGGCGCTCATCATGATGCCGGCCCTGCTCGTGGTCGCCGTAGCCACCAGCGGCGGAGGCGCAGGCCTGAAGCGCGATCTGCCCTCGTGGCTGCTGCTGATCATCGTGCTGCTGGTCTTCAGCTGGATGGGTACAGCCCGCCTGATCCGGTCCTTGTCCATGTCCCTGATGCAGCGGGACTACGTCAAGGCCGCACAGTACATGGGCGTCCCGCCCCGCCGGATTGTCTGGCGCCACCTGGTCCCCAACATCGGCTCGCTGCTGGTCCTGGACGTCACCCGCGGCGTCACGGGCGCCATCCTTGCGGAGGTGGCCTTCTCCTTCATCGGTATCGGCATCAAGGTCCCGGATGTGAGCCTCGGCGTCCTCATCGGCGGAGCCACCTCACAGGTGCAGACTTTTCCCTGGATGTTCTGGGTCCCCCTCGCCGTGATGTTCCTGCTTACCGGTTCGCTGGCCATGATGAACGACGGACTGCGCGACGCCTTCGATCCGAGCTCCAGCTCCAGCGGCAGAGCAAGCAAGCGCAAGGCCCCGAAAACCCTTGTGAAGAGGAGCGCCTCATGAGCAGCGAAATCGTTGCCGGGCCTACCGAACAGCCCCAGTCAGCCGTGGAGCGGCTGCACGTTGCGGGGCTGCACGGTCCCACCGACGCCGTCCTGTCCGTCCGGGACCTCAACGTCAGCTTCAATACCGAAAACGGGGTGGTGCACGCCGTGAGGGGTGTTGATTTTGACCTCCTTCCCGGCAAAACGCTCGGCATCGTGGGGGAATCCGGTTCCGGCAAGTCCGTCACGTCGCTGGCGATCATGGGTCTGTTGCCCACCACCGCAGAGGTCGCCGGCTCGGTCCGGCTCCATGGCAAGGAGCTGCTGGGCCTCGGCGATAAAGCGATGTGCGCTTACCGCGGTAACGAGCTTTCCATGGTCTTCCAGGACCCTTTGTCCTCCCTGACGCCTGTGTATACGGTGGGCACCCAGATCATCGAAGCGCTCACCATCCACCATCCCGGCATGAGCAGGCAGGCCAAAGAAGCCCGCGCCGTCGAACTTCTGGCCATGGTGGGGATCCCCAGCCCCAAGGACAGGCTGAAAGCCTTTCCCCACGAGTTCTCCGGCGGCATGCGCCAGCGCGTGATGATCGCCATCGCCATTGCGAACAACCCCCGGGTCCTGATCGCGGATGAGCCGACGACGGCCCTGGACGTCACCATCCAGGCCCAGGTCCTGGAGGTGCTGCATACCGCGCAGGAGGAAACGGGTGCCGCCGTCGTGATGATCACGCACGATCTCGGCGTCGTGGCGGGTATGGCAGACGACATTATGGTGATGTACGCCGGCAAACCTGTGGAAACAGGGGCAGTGGAGGATATCTACTACGACCCCCGGATGCCCTACACGATGGGCCTGCTGGGCGCCGTGCCGCGGGTGGACGTGGCGGGTAAGGCGTCGCTGGTCCCTATCGAAGGCATACCGCCCAACCTGATCCACACACCCACCGGCTGCTCATTCGCGCCCCGCTGCCCGCTCGCTTCCGAGGCCTGCCTGGACGGCGAACCCGCGCTGGCCCCAGTGACAGCAAGCAACCTGCACCGGGCCGCCTGCATCAAGTCCGGTTCACTCGGCGGCGACGTTGACGTCCACGACGTCTTCTCGGCCCCGCCCGTGCCCGTCTCCAACTTCGACTCCATCCCGCGGGAAGAGCGCACCGCAGTCCTGCAGTTAAAGGATGTGCGTAAACACTTCCCGCTGACCAAAGGCGCCCTGCTCAAGCGGAGGATCGGCACGGTGAAAGCTGTGGACGGGCTCAGCTTCGACATCCGCGAGGGGGAATGCTTCTCCATCGTGGGCGAGTCGGGCTCCGGCAAGACCACCACACTGCTGGAAATCATGGAGTTCCACAAGGACCAGGACGGCGAGGTGGTGATCGGCGGGCTCAGCAACAAGCAGGCCGCCGATGCCCGGACCAAGAGCGCGATGCGGCGGGAACTCCAGATGGTGTTCCAGGACCCCACCGGCGCCCTGGACCCGCGCTTCACCGTCTATGAAGTCCTCGCCGAACCGCTCCAGAACGCAGGCATGGACCGGCAGGCCATCAAGAAACGCATCATGGAACTGATGAAGCTGGTGGGCCTCCAGCCGGACCATGTCAACCGCTTCCCCAACCAGTTCTCCGGCGGACAGCGCCAGCGCATCGGCATCGCCCGGGCCCTGGCCGTGAATCCCAAACTCGTGGTCCTCGACGAGCCCGTCTCCGCCCTGGATGTCTCGGTCCAGGCCGGCGTGATCAACCTCCTGGACAAGCTCCGCGCCGAACTTGGCCTCAGCTACCTCCTGGTGGCGCACGACCTTTCAGTGGTCCGGCACATCTCCAACCGCGTCGCCGTGATGTACCTGGGCAAGATCGTGGAGATCGGCGAAGTGGACCGGGTGTTCGATAACCCCCGCCATCCCTACACCCGGGCCCTGCTCTCGGCCATCCCGGTGCCGGACCCGCGGGTGGAGCGGACCCGGGAACGAATCATCCTCCAAGGCGACCTGCCCTCCCCACTGGATGCCCCCAAGGGCTGCAACTTCGCCACCCGCTGCCCCGTTTTCGCCGCCCTGCCGGCTGCGAAGAAGGAAAAGTGCCTCACCCTGGAACCTCCCTTGGAACCAGTGGCACCCTCCGCAGCTGCCCAGGCCCTGGCGGCCGGCCCGCTGCCCGCACTGGACCAACGCTTCGCCTGCTTCTTCCCCGACGGAGAACTGGACGAGGACATGCTGGTAGTCCACGATTCGGCGGACCACCATGCACCATAGATTTCCACCCATCACCAGCATCACCACCCGCACCAACGAAGGGAACACCATGAGGAATCTGACCAAGATCGGCGGAGCGGCGGCCATTGCCGCTGCTCTGACCCTGACGGCCTGCGGCGGTGGCGGAGCCAGCGGGCCGGAAACGGCGAAGGGGCAGGAGGCAGGCAGTGACCTGTCCAAGCTCATCAGCATCAATGAAAAGCCGGCAGCCGATCTTGAACAGGGCGGCAAGGTCACCCTTCCGCTGGGCAACATCGGCCCGGACTTCAACGGTTTCTCCAATAACGGCAACAGCGCGGACAACACTGCACTGCACCGCCCCGTCGACCAAGCGGGCACCTGGGGCTGCTGGGACATCGCCTTCGATGGAAAGGTTGTCCCCAACAAGGATTTCTGCGAGTCCGTGGACAGTGAAGTCAAGGATGGCAAGCAGACCATCACCATCAAGGTGAACGAGAAGGCCACCTACAACGATGGCACCCCCATTGACGTCAAGGCCTTCCAGAACACGTGGAACATCCTCAAGAGCCCGGACGCCGGCTACGACATCGTCAGCTCCGGCAACTACGCCTTCGTGGAATCAGTGGAGGCCGGCAGCAGCGACAAGGAAGTCATCGTCAAGACGAGCCAGCCTGTCTACCCCTTGGATTCATTGTTTACAGGGATCATCCACCCGGCCGTCAATACCCCCGAGATCTTTAACGAGGGCTTTAGTGGCGACATGCACCCGGAGTGGATGGCCGGTCCGTTCAAGCTGGACGAATACGACAGCGCCGCCAAGACCGTGAGCCTGGTGCCTAACGAAAAGTGGTGGGGCACCAAGCCTGTACTCGAGAACGTCGTCTTCCGTCAGTTGGAGAGCAGCGCCCAAATTGCCGCCTTCAAGAATGGCGAAATCGACGCCATGTCAGCCAACACCATCTCGCTCTACAAACAGCTCGAAGGCACGAAGGATTCTGAGGTCAGGCGAGGTCAGCGACTTTTCGCCGGTGGCATGAACATCAACGCCCAGAAGATTACCGACGCCGCTGTTCGCAAAGCCATGTTCGCCGCGGTCGATCGGGAAGCCATCCGCAATGTCCGCTTCAACGGCCTCAACTGGCAAGAGCCCAGTTCCGGCTCCATGTTGTTGTTGCCCTTCTCGGAGTACTACCAAGACAACTACCCCGTCAAGGAAACCGGGCCAGAGGCTGCCAAGAAGATCCTTACCGACGCGGGGTACACGCCCAACGCTTCAGGCATCATGGAGAAAGACGGCGTGCCCGTCTCTTACAAAGTCGCCAACTTCGGTGATGACCCCACTTCCCTGGCCACCACACAGACGTTGGTGGACCAGTTGAAGGCCGGAGGCATGGACGTGGGAATCGCACAGCATGGATCGGCTGACTTCGGCAAGATCGTTGGAACCCGTGAGTTCGACGTCAGCCTGTCGGGCTACACCGTCAGCGCGGATGCAACCGAAGGCGTAACACAGTTCTACAATTCGGAAATCAACGTAAACAAGCTCGGCGATGCCGAACTGGATGCCGAGATCGCCAAGGTGGCCTCCATCGAGGACAATGCCGAACGCAACAAGGCGGCCATGGAAATCGAGAAAAGGCACATGGCCAAGTACTTCTCCATGGGAGTACTTTTCAACGGCCCGCAGATCTCCTTCGTCCGCACCGGCCTGGCCAACTATGGCCCGTCCCTGTTCCGGAGCCTGTCCCAGGTTCCGGACTGGACCACCCTCGGCTGGGAAAAGAAGTAACCCCGCCCCCGGGACGCTCTCTCACTTAATGTGGGTTTTCCCGCAACGCTCTCTCACTTTCTTTGAGGAAGTGAGAGAGCGTTGGCGGTTAAGGGGCCATTAAGTGAGAGAGCGTGCGGGAGTAGCGTAGTCCCATGACCGGGACTGAAGCTGAACGCACCATCCGCACGGCCGTCGTCGGCTATGGACTATCGGGCAGCGTCTTCCACGCCCCCTTAATCGGTGCTGACGGGCGCTACTCGCTGGATATCATCGCCACGTCCAACGCGGAGCGGCAGAAGGCGGCGACTGCCCGCTACCCGGGCGTCAGGACAGTGCACGACGGCGATGCGGTCCTCGCGCACGCCGCCGGCCTCGACCTGGTGGTGCTGGGAACCCCGCCGGCCACGCACTACCCGCTTGCCAAGGCGGCCCTGGAGGCCGGGCTGGACGTGGTGGTGGACAAGCCTTTCGCGGTAAGCAGCGACGAGGGCCAGGAACTTACTGCCCTGGCCCGTCAGCTGGGCCGGGTGCTGACCGTTTTTCAGAACAGGCGCTGGGACGGCGACTTCCTGACGCTCCGGAAGCTTTTGGCGGCGGAGGCCGTGGGGAAGGTGGCACGGTTCGAATCACGCTTCGAGCGGTGGTCGCCCACCATAGCGAAGGCCTGGAAGGCACGGGCCACTGCGGCCGACGGCGGCGGCGTCCTGTTCGACCTCGGCAGCCACCTGATCGACCAGGCCCTCCTGCTGTTCGGCCCGGCCAGCGTGGTCCATGCGGAACTGAGGGCCAGGCGGCAGGATGAGCGGGCGGACGACGACGTGTTCCTGGTGCTGCGGCACGAGTCGGGGGTGCTGAGCCACCTCACCATGAACATGCTGTGCGCGCAGCAGGGCGCACGGTTCCGCGTCCTGGGTTCCGTAGGGGCCTTCACCAAGAACGGCGTTGATCCGCAGGAGCCCTACATCGTGGCCGGCGGCAGTCCCCTCGACGCTGAGTACGGCGAGGAGGCGCCCGAGTGGGCAGGGCTCCTGGGCCGTGACGGGCACTTGGACGCCCTGCCCACCGAACGCGGCGCCTACCCGGAGTTCTACCGGATCCTGGCAGACAAGATCCTCGACGGAGGAGCAAAGTCGCCCCTACCCCTCCCAGTAGATCCCGCCGGACCGGTGGAAGTCCTAAAGATCATAGAAAAAGCACGTGAACTGGCTGCAATGGCTCGTTAACGGCCGCAGCGGAGGCCATCCGGAAGCGTGCTCCCCACCAGCACCCTGACCTCGCAAGCTCGGCCAGGGAACCCTGCTGGCGTGGGCCCATGCGACGAGGGAGCAGCACGCGGGGATGGTCTCCGCTGCGGGCGGAGCCCGGGAGACTACGCCGAAACCAGTTCGTGCCAGTCCGCTACGAGGGGCAGGTTATGGGCCTCGGAGACGGAGTGGTGGGCCACGTGGCCGGCGGCGATGTTGAGGCCCGCAGCGAGGGCTGGGTCGCGGTCGAAGGCGGCTTTCACGCCCAGGTTGGCCAGGGACACTGCGTACCGAAGGGTGACGTTGGTCAGGGCGTAGGTGGAGGTGTTGGGCACCGCACCCGGCATGTTGGCCACGCAGTAGAAGATGGTGTTGTGGACCTTGTAGGTGGGTTCCTGGTGCGTGGTGGGGTGGGTGTCTTCGAAGCAGCCGCCCTGGTCCACGGCGATGTCCACGAGGACTGAGCCGGGCTTCATCCGGGCCACGAGCTCGTTGGTCACCAGCTTGGGTGCCTTGGCGCCGGGGATCAGGACAGAACCGATCACCAGGTCGGCGTCCACTACGGACTTCTCGATCTCGTACTTGTTCGACGCCACCGTCTTGAGCCGGCCCTGGTACTGGGCGTCCAGTTCACGCAGGCGGTGGATGTTGATGTCGAGGATGGTCACGTCCGCGCCGAGGCCCAGTGCCATGGCGGCGGCGTTGGTTCCGGCGACGCCCGCGCCAAGGACCACTACCTTGGCCGGCCGGACGCCGGGTACGCCGCCGAGCAGCACGCCTTTGCCGCCGGCCGGTGCCATGAGGGAGGAGGCGCCCACCTGGACGGAGAGCCGGCCTGCCACCTCGGACATGGGGGCCAGGAGCGGGAGGGTGCGGCCTTCCTGGACGGTTTCGTAGGCGATGGCGGTGACGCCGGAGTTGATGAGCTCGCGGGTGAGTTCGGGCTCGGCGGCGAGGTGGAGGTAGGTGAAGAGGATCAGGCCCTTGCGGAAGCGGTGGTATTCGGCCTTGATGGGTTCCTTGACCTTCATGACCATGTCGGCGCGGGCCCAGACGTCGTCGGCCTCGTTCACGATTTCGGCGCCGGCGATGGCATATTCCTCGTCGGTGATTCCTGAGCCCAGCCCTGCGCCTCGTTCCACAAGCACGGTGTGGCCGTGGGTGCGGAACTCGTGGACACCGGCGGCCGTGATGGCTACGCGGAATTCGTTGTTCTTGATTTCTTTGGGGACGCCGATGATCATCGTGGGCTCCAGGTTCTCGGCTGGTAAGCCGGAAAAGTGCGGAAGGATTTCGTATTTCCACGATAAATCCGGTTGTGAGCCAGCTGACATTCAGTGCCCGAAGCAGCCGCAGTAAAACCCCGCAATTCCGCGATTTTTCCCGCGGCTGACTCGACGTTTGTCCAGCGATGGAGCGTCAAGTGTCGCCTCGCGTCCGTTCGTGGGCAGCGGTCCAAAAGCAGTAGTGTTGGCCCATGCAGCAGCAGGGCGTGGAACAACTGGTCGAGCAGGTGGCGCAGAAGCTGGGCCGCGGCCTTTCCCTGGAGGACCTGGACGGGGTGCTGCTGGCCTACAGCTCCAACCAGTCGCATGCGGACCGCGTCCGGGTGAACTTCCTCCTCAGCAAGAAAGTGCCGGCGGATGTGAGCGCCTGGCAGCTTTCGCAGGGCATCGCCACCGCCGTCCGCCCGGTGGTGGTCCCCGCCAATCCGCACCTGGGCATGCTGGGCCGCGTCTGCGTCCCGCTGATGGTCCGCGGTTTCCGGGTGGGTTACCTGTGGGTGCAGCAGGACTCGGTAGAGGAGAATCCGACGGCGATCCTCACCCAGTTGCCGGCCGTCACCAACGAAGTGGAGATGCTCTCCGCGCTGCTGCTGGATTCCAACACCGCCGAGTCAGAATTCCGGCGCGGGCGTGAACGGGAGTTCCTGGCCGCGTGCGCGGGGGAAACCAACGCCGTGGCCGCCGTGGCGGGCTGGAAGGAAATCCAGGGCCGCGGCCCATGGCAGATGGTGACCGTGCTGGACGCCGACGGCTGGGCCGGGGGCCCGGATCCGATCGCCACAACCCTCATCCACCGGTCCGCAGCACTCCAGGCGACGGTGGGTGTGGACGTCGCCCTTTTCAGCGCGGGGACGGAAACCCACTCCGTGGTGCTCTTCCGTGAGTCTTCGGGCAGGGCAAACCATGCGCAGGTCCTGGTCCATTATCAGCTGGAGCTGGCCAAACGTTCCGGCCGCCCGGTGCACCGCATCATCCTGGGTATCAGCGAGGGGTTTGCCAAGCCCCGCGAGCTCGCCGAAGCCTACCGGCAGTCGAGACTGGCCGCCCAGGCCGCCGCCGTTGACCCACAGTTGGGTGAGCTCGTGGATTGCCGGTCCACCGGCATCTATCAGCTCCTGGCATCAGCGGGGGGAGGGGCTGGAGCCTGGTTTGACCCCGGGTCCGTCTACTTCCGTGTCCTCGAGGACCACGACCGCAACGGCGAACTCATCCCGGTCCTGGAACTCCTGTATGACAATGACGGGTCTGTCCAGGACGTCGCAGCCAAACTCCATCTGCACAGGAGCAGCATTTACAACCGGTTGGGCCGCATCCGCCAACTGCTCGGGGTAGATCCGCTGAAGGGCATGCCCCGCCTGGAACTCCACGCCGCCCTCAAGATGCGGCGCTGGGCGGCCCGTCCCCGGATTTGACCTTCTTCTGCTCCTCGAGCCAGGCCATGATGGCGGTCCGCGGAATGCGCCGGTGGCTGCCGCGGTACTCCACGGGGATCTCGCCGCGGTCGGTCATGTTGCGCAGGTAGGTGTGGGAGATTCCCGCCAGCTCCGCAGCCTTCGAGGTGGTCAGCATGTCCTCGACGCTGCTGACCGTCACCGCCTCGCCGCGGCTGAACCGTCGGAGGAGGTCCACGACGGCGTCCCGCGCCAGGGGTGGGAGCCGGTGGACTGTGCCGTCCACAAAAACAGTGATGTCGTCGCCGCCGGCGAGGGCCCGTTGCAGCTTCCCGGCCTCCTCGGGCGGGAGGGCGTCCGCGATTCTGGGAGCGATCAGTGCCATGGCCCCAGCCTATCGGGCTTACCGGGGCCTTCGCCGTTCTGACGGTATGCTCACCTGATGGCATTGAGTGGTGGCCGGGACGTTGAATCCGGCGGTTTACAGGGAAGGCTCTACGCTTCCGTCCAGCCTGCAGGGGTGGCTGGCGGGACCGGGGGGCGCCCCACCTACGTCCTGCTGCACGGCATAGGCGTCTCCCACCGCTACCTTGCGCGGCTGCACCGCGAGCTGGCCGAAGCGGCCGACGTCTACTCCTTCGACCTCCCCGGCTTTGGCAAGTCGTCACGGCCCCAGCGCCAGTTGCAGGTTGAAGACTTTGCCGCGTTTGTCAGCGCGGTCCTGGCCGATGCGGGCGTTTCCACTTACGTACCGGTGGGACACTCCATGGGTACCCAGTTCGCGGTGGAACTGGCGCTCAGGGAACCTGATCGGGTGGCCGGGGCAGTGCTCATGGGCCCGGTGGTCGAGCCCAGCAGGAAAACGGTGGCACAGCAGGCCCTCGCGCTGACGCGGGACTCCATGTTCAGCGAGTCCCTGACCGCCAACGCGATTGTGTTCAGCGACTACTTCCGGGCCGGCCCGCGCTGGTACCTGACCGAACTGCCGGTGATGATGGAATACCCCCTGGAGGAACGGCTGGCCGGCGTCAGGCAGCCCGTCCTGGTGCTTCGCGGTACCAGGGATCCCATCGCCCGCCGCCCCTGGTGCGAGAACCTTGCCGGGGTTGCCCCGCAGGGCAGCATGGCCGAGATCCTGGGCCAGGGGCACGTCTTCCAGCACACCGCCCCGTCGATCGCCGCCCAGGCGATCAGCGGCTGGGTCCGGGCCGTGAACGGGTTTGGCGTCACGGCCTGAACCCAGCCTGGGTTCAGGGCTTTAGAGCCCCAGTTCCGCCAGGACAGGCAGCTTTTCCCGTACCCATGCGCGCGCCTCGGTAGCGCTGGGGGCGGACAGGGCCAGCTTGGCCAGCTGCTGCGCTTCCTCCAGCGTCACTGTCTTGAGAACCGCTGCCACGGCCGCCAGGGAACGGGCCGTCATGGACAGCGTGCTCACGCCGAGGCCCGTAAGGACGACGGCGAGGGCCGGGTCCGCGGCCGCCTCACCACAGACGCCCACGGGTTTGTTGTTGCCCTCCGCGCGTGACCCTTCCACCGTCAGCCCCACCAGGCGCAGGACGGCCGGTTGCCAGGGGGTGTTGAGGTTGGCAAGCGGGCCCAACTGCCGGTCGGCGGCCATGGCGTACTGGGTGAGGTCGTTGGTGCCAAGGCTGGCGAAACCCACTTCGCGCAGGATGGCTTCCGCGGTGAGGGCGGCGGAGGGCACCTCCACCATCACGCCGGGAGTCTTGATGCCGGCGTCAGCGCACATGGAGGCAAACCGGGCAGCCTCTTCCGCCGTGGAGATCATCGGGGCCATCACCCAGACATCCGCTTCGGATTGCTTCTCAGCCAGGGCGATGGCTTCCAGCTGCCGGTCCAGGACGCCGGGAGTGGTGAAGTCGGTGCGGTAGCCGCGGACACCGAGGGCCGGGTTGGGCTCAGTTGAGTCCGTCAGGAACGGCAACGGCTTGTCAGCGCCGGCGTCCAGTGTACGCAGCACGACCTTCTTGCCGGGGAAGGCATCAAAAACACTCTTGTAGGCCGCGGCCTGCTCTTCCACGCTGGGTTCGGTGTCGCGTTCCAGGAAGCAGAACTCGGTGCGGAACAGCCCCACGCCCTGGGCGCCCAGCTTGGCTGCCGCCTCGGCGTCCTTGCCGCCGCCAACATTGGCAAGCAGCGGCACCTGGTGCCCATCCGCCGTCGTACCCGTACCGCTGAATTCGGCCAGCAGGGACGCCGTGGCCGCCCAGGCCTCTGCTGCGGAGCGCAGGGCTTCGTCCGGTGCTGACGTGATGGTGCCCGCGGCGCCGTCCACATACACTTCGGTGCCGTCCGCGAGTTCGTCCACCCCTACCGCGGCAACCACCGCGGGAAGGCCGAGGGAACGGGCGATAATGGCCGTGTGCGACTGGGGGCCGCCGCCTGCCGTGACCAGCGCCAGCACTTTGTTCGGGTCCAGGGTGGCGGTATCCGCCGGGGCCAGGTCCTCGGCCACCAGGACGAAGGGCGTGCTGGAGGCGGGAATGCCGGGCGCGGGCACGCCCCGCAGCGCGGCGACGATCCGGGCCCGCACGTCCAGGACGTCAGTGGCACGTTCGGCCATGTAGCCGCCCAGATTGTGCAGCATTTCGGAGACTGAGGAGCCGGACTCCCAGATGGCTCGCTCGCTGGAGGTTCCGCGGGCAACAAGCTTGGCCGCACCCTTGATCAGCATGGTGTCCTTGGCCATGAGCGCCGTGGCTTCCAGGACTGCCTTGCCGTCGCCGGTGGCATGGGCGGCACGCGACTTCAGTTCGTCGTGCACTGCCTGGGCGGCGGCCTTCAGGGCTGCGGTGGCTTCCTCGGCGGTGGTGCCTGCTGCCAGCTGCTCGTCGGCCGGAGGTTCACTGATGGGTTTGGGCATCTGCCGGACGGTGCCGATGACGCGGCCTGGGCTGACGCCTACTCCTGGGAAGTTCTGCACTGAAGGTCCTCATTCTCTGCCGGTTGCAGGCCCGCCGATCTGTCCCGGCGCCATGCCGGTCCGCCGGGGGACTGCTACATCCGGAGGCGGGAAACGTGCCTGAAAAAAATTGTATGTGATTCAGTTCATATAGCAATGCTATAGGTGCTAGGGTAGCGGTTATGAGTTTGGATGGCCAGCTTCCCCCCAAAATGCGACTGCTCCGTGCAGCCGCGGAACTGCTGGCAAAATCCGCGGGAGCGCCGGTCTCCACACGCCAGATCACGCAGCTGGCAGGGGTATCGGCTCCCACGCTGTACCACCACTTCGGTGACAAGGAAGGTCTGTTCGACGCCGTCGTCGCCGCAGGGTTTGAAGAGTATGTTGCGGGCGAAAGGGACTTCGCCCCCTCCGGACAGCCGCTTGAGGACATCCGGAGAATGTGGGACAACCATGTGCAGTTCGGCCTTAACCAGCCGGAGTTGTACCTGGTGATGTTCGGAAATATCCGGCCGGAAAGCCGCCCCGCCATCGTTGCAGATGCCGAGGCGCTGATGGAGGAGATGCTGAACAAGGCAGCGGCGGCGGGCCAGCTGAACGTCCAGCCCAGGGAAGCGGCCAGGTCCATCCTGGCCGCCAACGTGGGAGTGACGCTGATGCTGATTGCGGAGCCCGCCACCGAACGGAACCTCGAACTGTCCACCATGACCCGGGACGCCATGATCTTCGCGGTGTCAGCCGAGCCCGCCAGCGCGGCCCCCGGCGACACCGGAAAGTCCTCGGTAGTGGTGGCCGCGATTGCCCTGAACGCCGCACTTCAGGCCTCGCACTCAGACCAGCTCTCCAGCTCGGAACTCAAACTCTTCCTCGAGTGGCTTCACCGCATCTCCGCCAGCCCGGCGGGCTAAAACGCCAGAACGTCCAGCAGTACGTCGTCGTAAACATCGGACCATCCTGCGCAGCCGCAGGAATGACGGTTAGGAAATCACATGGCAACAGAGACAGTTGCAAAACCCCGCACCAGCGCACGTGTGCACGTCCAAAAGTTCGGGACCTTCCTGTCCGGAATGATTATGCCCAACATCGGCGCCTTTATTGCCTGGGGCCTCATTACAGCCCTGTTCATCGAGAAGGGCTGGATTCCCGTACCCGAACTGGGCGGCTTCGGCAACAATGCTGCAGGCGTAAAGAACCTGGGCCTTGTTGACCCCATGATCAAATACCTGCTGCCGCTCCTGATTGCCTACACCGGCGGCCGGATGGTCTATGACGTCCGCGGCGGCGTGGTGGGTGCCATCGGCACCATGGGCGTGATCGTTGGCGCCGGCATCCCGATGTTTATCGGCGCCATGATCATGGGCCCCCTCGGCGGCTGGACCATGAAGAAACTCGACACTATCTGGGACGGCAAGATCCGCCCGGGCTTCGAGATGCTGGTCAACAACTTCTCCGCAGGCATCTGGGGCGGATTATTGGCCATGCTGGGCTTCTACGGCATCTCGCCGCTGGTCACCGCGTTCAGTACGGGCGCCGGCAACGTGGTGCAGTTCCTGGTTAACAACGGCCTGCTACCGCTGACCAGTATCTTCATCGAACCAGCCAAGGTGCTGTTCCTGAACAACGCCATTAACCACGGCGTGCTCACCCCGCTGGGCATCCAGCAGTCACTGGACCAGGGCAAGTCCATCCTGTTCCTGCTCGAGGCCAACCCCGGCCCCGGGCTCGGGCTTCTGCTCGCCTACATGTTCTTTGGGAAAGGGGCAGCCAAGGCCTCCGCTCCCGGCGCAGCCATCATTCATTTCCTCGGTGGCATCCATGAGATCTACTTCCCATACGTGCTGATGCGCCCGCTGCTGATCCTGGCCACGATTGCCGGGGGCATGACGGGCATCGCTACCCTCGCCATCACTAATTCCGGCCTGGTTGCGCCTTCCGCTCCCGGATCCATTATCGCCGTACTCGCCCAGACCTCCCGTGACAGCTACGTCGGCGTCATCCTGGCTGTTCTGCTGGCAACCGCCGTCTCCTTCCTGGTGGCCTCGGTCATCTTGAGGACCACCAAGCACAGTGACGAGGTTGACCTCAATGACGCTACCTCCCGGATGGAGCAGATGAAGGGCAAGAAGAGCTCGGTCGCTTCCACCCTCACCGGCGCGGGTGCCGCTGCCGGAGCTGGCGGCGTGGGCGTCCTCGCCAGGCCAGTGCAGAACATCGTCTTCGCGTGCGACGCCGGAATGGGCTCCAGTGCCATGGGCGCCTCGGTGCTGCGGAACAAGATCAAGGCTGCCGGGTTCCCGGACGTCAAGGTCACCAACGCGTCCATCGCCAACCTCAGCGACTCCTACGACGTTGTGGTCACCCACCAGGACCTGACCGAGCGCGCAAAACCGGCCACCTCCAGCGCCGTGCATTACTCCGTGGACAACTTCATGAACAGCCCGGGCTATGACGAAATCGTTGAGCTGGTCAGGGACAGCAACACCGAGGGTTACTTCTGCAACCGAAGGCCCGGACGCCGGGGCGGGGACGCCCGGCGGAGCGTCGGCCTCAGGACCTGCGACCGGTGTAGGGGCCGGAACTGCGGCGGCGGGAACCGCCGCCCGACCATCCGAAACCGGAACCTCAGAAACCGAAGAGCCAGCGGCCGGGGCACCGGAAATCCTGGCGCGGGAGAGCGTGGTCTTGAACGGTTCGGCCACCACCCGTGACGCCGCCATCGACGAAGCCGGCCGGCTCCTGCTGGCCCGCGGCGCCGTGGATGAGGACTACGTCCGGGCCATGCACGAGCGCGAGGCGTCCGTGTCCACCTACATGGGCAGCTTCCTGGCCATCCCGCACGGAACCAACGCGGCCAAGGATCACATCCGCAAGTCCGCCGTGTCCGTGATCCGCTACCCGGAAGGCATCGACTGGAACGGCAAGCAGGTCAAGTTCGTGGTGGGTGTCGCGGGCATCAACAACGAGCACCTGCACATCCTGTCCTCCATCGCAAAGGTCTTCACCAACAAGGAACAGGTGGCCCGGCTTGAGGCCGCAACAACCGAGGACGAGGTCCTGGAGCTCTTCGGAAAGGTCAACGCATAGTGAAGGCAGTACATTTCGGGGCCGGAAACATCGGGCGCGGCTTCGTGGGCCTGCTCCTGCATGACGCAGGCTATGAGGTGGTGTTCGCCGACGTCGCCGAGGAGCTCATCAACCAGCTCGCCACGGCGGACAGCTACGCCGTGCACGAGGTGGGCGAAAACCCGGCCGTGCGGACCGTGGACAACTTCCGGGCGTTGAACTCCAACACCCAAGAGGCTGAACTCGTCGCGGAAATCGCCACGGCGGACATCGTTACCACCGCTGTGGGGCCGCACATCCTCAAGTTCGTGGCGCCCGTCATCGCCAGGGGCATCGTTGCAAGGGAGCCCGGACGGGCGCCGCTGCAGGTGATGGCCTGCGAGAACGCCATCAACGCCACGGACATCCTGGCCAAGGAGGCGGCTTCCCCAGCCGGGGGCAGCCGCCGGGGCGCTGGATGGCAAGGCCGTATTCGCCAACACCGCCGTGGACCGGATCGTGCCGAACCAGGCCGCCGGCCAGGGCCTCGACGTCACCGTGGAGACGTTCTACGAATGGGTCATTGACCGGACTGCCTTTGGCGGTTCCGCCCCGGCGATTCCCGGTGCCACCTTTGTGGACGAGCTTTCGCCGTACATCGAGCGGAAGTTGTTTACGGTGAACACCGGGCATGCCTCGGCCGCCTATTTAGGGTTCGAGGCGGGCCTGGAGAAGATTTCCGATGCGATGGCGGACCAGGATGTTGCCGAGGACGTCCGGGCGGTGCTGGAAGAGACCAAACAGCTCCTCGTCAGCAAACACGGCTTCAGCAACGATGAACAGGAAGCTTACGTCCAGAAGATCCTGGTCCGGTTCTCCAACCCGTACCTGCCGGATACCGTGAACCGGGTGGGCCGGGCACCGCTGCGGAAGCTGAGCCGGCACGAGCGGTTCATCGGGCCGGCTGCGGAGCTCGCCGAACGGGGAGTGGTGCCGGAGGCCCTGCTCGGCGCTATCGCCGCTGCGTTGCGCTTCAACGATTCCGCCGACGCCGAGGCAACCGAACTCGCCGCAATCCTGGCATCCAGCAGTCCCGCTGACGCCACGGCGCGGATCACGGGCCTGGAGCCGGAGCACCCGCTGTTTAACGCCGTCTCCACGCTGGTGGAGGAGCGCCAGGCGGAGGTGGCCCGCACCCCCGCCTAAAGGCCGCAAGAGACGCCCCATCACCTCCTGCGGCTTTTATCCCAACGCCCCATCACCTCCTGCGGCTTTTATCCCAACGCCCCATCACCTCCTGCGGATTTCTGACCAATGCGTCCGCAATCACGACGCCGGCACTCACTTGAGTGCCGGCGTCGTGCTGTGATCCCTTCCGCCTCCGCCACGCCTTACCCGCCCATCTGCCGGCCATCGTGCGGCTGCTCCCGGACGACGCCTTGGGTTCGGGGCGTGAACGGACCGTGGACATGGCGCCCTATGAGCTTGCCTTCCAAGCGATCGACGCCGACCATTCGCACCTGCTGGTCATGAAACTAACCCTAAACGCTTGACTGTTAGGTAGCCTAACTGTTAGGCTACCTAACGATGACTGGAAAAAGAGATGATAAGGCCCTGCAGGCGCTTGCCGGTGACTTCCGGGAGGCCCTCCGCCACAGTGTGTACCTGGTACGGCGGCTCGATTCCGAGGGCGAACTTAGCGCAGCCCAGCTCAGCACCCTGAAGATGCTGCTGGACGACGGCGTACGGGTAGGGGAGATCGCGCGGAACCTTGGCGTCCGGGTGCCGAGCGCCACGGAGCAGATCATCAAGCTGGAGCGGGCGGGATTGGCCCGCCGAGAACCCGACCCGGATGACTCACGAGCCGTCCGCGTGGTGCTCACCGCCGAGGGTCGCGCCGCCGTCGACTCTGCCAATACGCGGCGGAACGCCGTGATGGCCGGCATCCTCAGCTCGCTCAGCGAGCAGGACCGGCAGACTCTGGCGGCCGCACTTCCCGTCATCGGAAAAATCAACGCGTCGCTGCAGCAATGACGCAAGCACCCCTTTAGGAGCACCCTCCATGAACGGCCAAGCAGATACACTGCCGGCAGCAGAAGCAACCCTGAAGGCCGAAAAGGCCTCGTTCCTCAAACAACCAAAGGCGGTATGGGCCACAGCCCTGGCCGCCGTTTTCGCGTTTATGGGCATCGGACTGGTGGACCCCATCCTGCCCGCCATCGCCACCAATCTCGACGCCAGCCCCAGCGAGGTTTCCCTGCTCTTCACCAGCTACTTCCTGGTGACGGCAGTGGCCATGCTGATCACCGGCTTCGTTTCCTCCCGCATCGGCGGCAAGAAGACCCTGCTGATCGGCCTCGCCGTCATTGTGGTGTTTTCTTCGCTCTCGGGCCTGTCCGGCAGCGTGGATCAGCTCGTGGGGTTTCGGGCCGGATGGGGGCTGGGTAACGCCCTGTTCGTTGCCACAGCTTTGGCAGTGATCGTCGGTGTTGCCAGCGGCGGTGCAGGCACGGCCATCATCCTCTATGAGGCCGCATTGGGCCTGGGCATTTCGCTTGGCCCGCTCCTGGGCGCCCTGTTGGGCGGCTGGCAGTGGCGGGCACCCTTCTTCGGAACTGCGGCCTTGATGACTGCCGCTTTTGTGGCCCTGATCGTGCTGCTTCCCAGGACCCCGCTTCCGGAGCGGAAAGTCCGCCTGCGGGATCCCCTGCTGGCCCTGGGCCATAAGGGACTGCGCACCACCGCCGTCAGCGGGCTGTTCTACAACTACGGCTTCTTTACCATCCTGGCGTTCACCCCGTTCATCCTGGGCATGGACGCCTACGGGATCGGCAGGGTGTTCTTCGGCTGGGGCGTGGCCGTGGCCGTCTTCTCGGTGTTTGTGGCGCCCGTGCTGCAGAACCGTTTCGGGGCCACCAGGGTCCTGGCCGGAACCCTCCTGGCCCTGATGCTCACCCTTCTGGGGCTGGGACTGGCCGCGGGGCACTCGGTGACTGCCGTCGTCGTCCTGGTGGTGGTCTCCGGAGCGCTGCTGGGCATCAACAACACCATCTACACCGAGCTGGCCATGGGCGTTTCGGATTCGCCCCGGCCGGTGGCCTCCTCCGGTTACAACTTTGTGCGCTGGATGGGCGGCGCCCTGGCCCCGTTTGCGGCCGCCCAGCTGGGCGAGCACTTTGGTCCGCAGGTCCCGTTCTTCGCCGGGGCGGTGGCGATGGTGGTGGCCGTCGGCGTTGCCCTGGGCGGCCGGAAGTACCTGGCGGCGCACGAGCCGCACGTCGTGTAACCGTTGTCCATCCGGAAAACAGCAAACCCTCCTTCACAGCACGTGATGGAGGGTTTGGTGTTTAAGACCGAAAAGTGATGGGGCGTTGGAGGAAATACTGCGAAAGGTGATGGGGCGTCGCTAGGCCTTCTTCGAGCCCTTTGCCACGAACAGCGTCTCCGCCTGCTCCAGCGACATGCCGTTGGTCTCCGGCACCTTGAACATCACGAAGAAGAACGACAACGCCGCGAACAGTGCGTACATGGCATACGTGAGCGGCAGCGACCCGGCAGCCATCACCGGGAAGCTCAGGGTGATGGCAAAGTTCGCCACCCACTGCGCAGCCGCGGCCAGGCCCAGTGCGCGGGCGCGGATCCGGGACGGGAAAATCTCGCCCAGGAGAACCCACACCAGCGGGCCCCAGGATGCCCCGAAGCTGACCACAAAGACGTTCGCGGCCACCAGCGCCACGGGGCCCCAGGCGCCTGGCAGGGAAATCTCCTCGCCGGATCCCACTGCCGAGGAGAACGCCAGCGCCATGGCCCCCAGGGAAACTGCCATGCCCACCGAACCGGCCAGCAGGATGGGCCGCCGGCCGATCCGGTCAACCAGGGCGATGGCCACAAGGGTAACCAGGATGTTGGTGATGGACGTGGCCACCGAGATGGCGAGCGAGTCCTTCTCCTGGAAGCCCACGGCCTTCCACAGGGTAGTGGAGTAGTAGAAGATCACGTTGATGCCCACGAACTGCTGCAGGACGGACAGGATGATGCCCACCCAGACCACTGCCTGCAGCCCGAAGACGTTGCCGCGCAGCGAGCCCTTCTGGCCGGCCAGCTTGTCTTCCTCGATGGCTTCGCGGATCTCGCGGATGTGGCGGTCGGTGTCCTCCGCCGGGGCGATTGAATCGAACACCTTGCGGGCCTCGTCCTCCTTGCCAAGGAACACCAGGAACCGCGGGGATTCAGGAAGCGTGTAGGCAACCCAGCCGTAGACCACGGCGGGCACGGCGGCGGCCAGGAACATCCAGCGCCAGGCCTCAATTCCCAGCCAGAACGCCTGGTCCGCTCCGCCTGCACTGGTGGCGAAGAGCGCGTCGGAGAGCAGCGCGGCGAAGATGCCGGTGGTGATGGCGAGCTGCTGCAGCGATGCGAGCCGGCCCCGGACCTTGCGGGGCGAGATCTCCGAAATGTACGCGGGGGCAATGACCGAGGCCAGGCCGATCCCCAGCCCGCCCACCAGGCGCCAGAAGATCAGGTCCCAGACGCCGAAGGCGAAGCCGGTGCCGATGGCGCTGACCAGGAACAGCAGCGCACCCAGTTTCATGGCGGGGATGCGGCCGTACCGGTCCGCCACCTTGCCGGCGAGGAAGGCGCCGGCCGCACAGCCCAGCAGGGCAATGGCCACGGCGAAGCCCGTCACGGCCTCGGATAATGCGAATTCGTCCTTCATGGCATCCACCGCGCCGTTCACCACAGACGAATCGAAGCCGAACAGGAATCCGCCCACCGCACCTGCGAGTGCCAGCCAGATCACCCGCCGAGGTATCCGGGCGGTTGTCTGCTCCTGGGCTGTGGGCATGGTGCTCCCTTGGTCTGGGTTCGGGTGGATGCGGTGCGGACGTCGTCGGCTGCGGAACCGGCCACTGGCCGGCGCACACGCGTTACACAGTGTTCCACGCCATGGCGGCCTGTTCCACTCGGGGCTTTCCCACCACCCCGCAGAAAGCAAGAGGACGACGGCGGCTTGAGTTCTAGCGGTCGTTGCAACACCCCGATATTTTTTGGGAGTTGCAACGACCGTGCCAGCTTTAACAGGGAAACCGCGTAGGAAATACACGCAGGGTGAGAAGGACCGCTTCTTCGAGGTGCTTGCCCGGGGTGGGACCGTCACGTCAGTGGCCGCTGAACTCGGGCTGGGCAGGATGGCCTGCTATCAGTGGACCCGGGCGGCTGGTGTACGGTTCCGGAAGCAGGAGGCCTCCCAGGAGGAGAAGGACGCTTTCTTTGCTCTGTTTGGCCGGCTTGGAAACGCCTCCGATGCCGCCGCGCAGCTCGGGCTGAACAGGAACACCTGCTACAAGTGGATCAGGAACGCAGGGCTGGCCCGTAAACGGGCAGACCAGCCCAGTCGAGAGGACTTCCGCCAACTGCGCGAGGCAGGGCATTCCCGCCGCGAAGCAGCTCGCGTCCTGGGCATCCACCCCACGACCGCAGGCGAGTGGGACGCGGGCGTGCGCAAGACCGGCAGCGGACGCATTTACCCGGACGGGCGGGTCGTGGATTACAAACAAGGAGTGACTACCTTCGAGACGCCGTCGGGACGTATGGGACCAGTGCGCCCGGGTTTGGCTACCCTGGAGAAGGCCATCGACCCGCGGTATCTCTCGCTGCAAGAACGCGAAAGCATCCGGGATCTGCTGGCCGCCGGCGATTCTCTCCGCGTGATAGGGATCAAGCTGGGCCGCTCCGCCTCGAGCATCAGCCGTGAGATCGGTCGCAACAGCAGCCCGGGCGCCGGTTATCAGCCTTACGCCGCCCAGAGGTCCGCTGCGTCCCGCCGTCCTCGGCCCAAGGAGAGCAAACTGGCAGCCGAAGGGCGCCTGCGCGCTTACGTGGAAGAGAAGCTGCGCATACGCTGGTCTCCGGAACAAATCAGCCATGCACTCATCAAGGAATTCCCCTAATGATCCGCATATGCGCGTGAGTTCGGAGACGATTTACCAGGGACTCTACGTCCAGGCCCGCGGCGGGTTACGACGTGAGATCCAGGCCGCCCTGCGCACCGGCCGGACCCGCCGCAAGGCCCACAACACCGGCGAGCAACGCATCTCCCGGTTCGCGGACCCTATGGTCAACATCTCCGAACGCCCACCCGAAATCGAGGACCGCGCCGTGCCCGGGCACTGGGAGGGCGACCTCATCACCGGCGCATACAACCAATCCGCAATCGCGACCCTGGTGGAGCGCACCACCCGCTACGTCATGCTCGTCCACCTGCCCGGGAACCACACCGCCGAAACGGTTGGAAACGGCCTCGTGAAGACCATGAGTTCCTTGCCAGCCCACCTCCGCGGCTCCCTGACCTGGGACCAAGGCGCGGAAATGGCCGCCCACAAGTCCTTCAGCATGTCCACGGACATGGCCGTCTACTTCTGCGACCCCGCCAGCCCTTGGCAACGCGGTACCAACGAGAACACCAACGGGTTGCTGCGCCAATACTTTCCCAAGGGCACCGACCTGTCCGTCTACGGGCCCGAGGACCTTGAACACGTCGCCCAAGAGCTTAACGCCCGACCACGCAAAACGCTCGGCTGGGATACCCCAGCCGAGCGTCTGCGTGATCTACTGGTGACTCACTAACACCAACGGTGTTGCAACGACCCCCTGAATTCGCCCGGGCCGCGCCGCCGTCGTCCTCTTCAATGGGGTGCCCCTGGGGCCAGTCCGCGTTACCGGGGGAGGGCTAGTGCACCGCCGCCGGTTCCTGCGGGGCAGCCTTGGGGTCCGACAGCTTCTTGTTGGGCAGCGCAAAGCTGATGAGGAACGCGATGCCGGTGAGGACGGCTGCCGTGAGCATAACGGTGTCGATCGCGTAGGCGAAGCCCTCAGTGATGGGCCGGGTCAGCGTGCTGTTGGCGGTATGGAGCCAGCTGGTGTCGTTGAGGGAATCGTTGGACGTCCCGTTCTGGAAGAACTCGTACAGCTTGGCGTTGGTGGGGTCCGCTGCCACGGCTGGGTCCCGCAGGACGGCCTGGTAGTCGGAGCTTCCCATGGCCGTTTTCATGCTGTCCGCGATCCGGCTGGCCGCCAGGCTGAACAGCATGGAGATGAACACTGCAGTGCCTACGGCACCGCCCATGGAGCGGAAGAACGCTGCGGAGGACGTGCCCACGCCCATGTCACGGCGCGGCACGGATACCTGCATGGCCAGGGTGAGCGGCTGCATGCAGAAGCCCAGGCCCATGCCGAAGAACACGGCGATTACGCCGGGAACCCACAGGCCCGTGTCCACGCCCAGGGACAGTCCCATCACTATGGCGGCGGCGGTGAGGATGGCCGTGCCCATGATGGGGAAGATCCGGTAGGTGCCGGACGAGGAGATGGTGCGCCCGGCCGTGATGGAGCCGGTGAGGATGCCGACGGTGAAGGTGATCATCATCAGGCCGGCCTCGGTGGGGGTAAGGCCCTTGACCAGCTGCAGGTACATCGGGAGCATGGCAATGGCGCCGAACATTCCGATGCCGATGATGAAGTTGAGCAGCGATGACAGGCCGAAGGTTGCGTTCCGGAAGAGCCGCAGCGGGATCAGCGCGTAGTCCCCGGCCCGCTTCTCGGCTAGCAGGAACCAGGCAACGCCCACCACGCCCAGGCCGTAGCAAAGGAAGGAGTTCAGGGACGCCCAGCCCCAGCTGCGGCCCTGCTCCGCAACCAGCAGGAGCGGCACGATGGCCACGGTGATGGCTGCGGCACCCCAGTAGTCAATCTTCTGCTTCACGTGCTTGGCCGGCAGGTGCAGGAACAGGAAGACGACTGCCAGTGCTGCCAGGCCGATGGGCAGGTTGATAAAGAACACCCAGCGCCAGCCGTCAAAGCCCAGGATGTTCGCCGAACCGGCGAACGCGCCGCCCACCACGGGGCCGAGCACCGAGGAGATGCCGAACACGGACATGAAGTAGCCCTGGTACTTGGCCCGGTCCTTGAGGGACACGATGTCGCCGATGATGGTCAGCGCGAGTGCCAGCAGGCCACCGGCACCCAGGCCCTGGACGCCGCGGGCAATGGCCAGTTCGGTCATGGAGTGGACGGAGCCGGCGTAGAGGGAACCCGCCAGGAAGATGATGATGGCGGTCAGGTACAGCGGGCGGCGGCCGAAGATGTCGCTCAGCTTGCCATAAAGGGGTGTGCTCACGGTGGACGTGATGAGGTACGCGGTGGTGGCCCAGGCCTGGAGCGAGAGACCGTCCAGGTCGTTGGCGATGGTGTAGATGGACGTGGACACGATGGTCTGGTCCAGCGAGGCCAGGAACATGCCCAGCATCAGGCCGACCATAACGGTGACGATTTGGCGCTGCGTGAGGGTTTCTCCGGCGGCGCGCGCGGCGGGGGGTTGGGACATGGGTGCTCCAGGGAAGAAATAAGCTCTGATAGTTGCTTTCAGTAACTATCTTACGCCGGGACCTATTCCCCGAAACCGGACGTGTTCGTCCTTTGCGGCCTGGCCGCCTCAGCGCTCCACGAGGATTCCGTCCGGATCGCACCAGATCATGGCGCCGGCGCGGATGGTCACACCGTCAATCTCCACATCCACATCAATTTCGCCGGCCCCGGCTTTGGCGCTCTTGCGCGGATTGCTGCCGAGGGCTTTCACCCCGAGGTCCAGCGCGGCGATCGCCTGGCGGTCCCGGATGACGCCATTGATCACGACGCCGGCCCAGCCGTTGGCCACGGCGCTTTCGGCGATCATGTCCCCCATCAATGCCGTGCCCAGCGAGCCGCCGCCGTCCACCACCAGCACGTTGCCGTTGCCCGGCGTGCCAAGGGTGGCTTTGACCAGGGCGTTGTCCTGGAAGCAGCGGATGGTCCTTGCCGCGCCGCTGAAGTGTGAGCGGCCGCCCAGGCACTGGAACTGCAGAGACACGGATGCCAGTTCGTCCCCCCGTTCGTCGTAGAGGTCTGCGGTATTGATGTTGTTGGCGGGGTTTTGGGCTGGTGCCGTCATGGGATCTCCAGGTCTTCAGTACTTACACGTTTTGCGGCTGCCGGGCAGCACGCTGCCGCAAATTAGGTTGCCGAATAACAAGCCGGGCCATGAAGCCCACGATAGTCTGACTTTTATCGCTAACCGTCCAGGGGGAACCAGCCATGAGCCTGCCAGACATACCCGCAGCAGCGGATCCCGGCCATGCGCCGGGTCCCGGTTCCTCATCAAAACCCGGCGACGGAGCAGAGTATTCGACGGCGGCGCTCGCCGAGCCGACGGCGAAGGTCACCGCGCGGTGGATCACGGGGCTGGTGCTGGTCAACGTCGGCATCAATGCCGCGTTCTTCGGGCCCATCAACATCTTTATCGCCGAGCAGGCCACTGGCATCGACGAAACAAACAAGGAAGCCATCGCGTCCCTCGTACTTGGGTGCGGTGCCGCCGTATCCCTGGTGGCCAATCCGCTGTTCGGGGCGCTGTCTGACCGGACGGTCTCGGGTTTCGGCCGGCGTGCCCCCTGGGTACTGGGCGGTGCCGTCCTGGCCACGGCAGCATTGCTGGCGTTGTCCGGGGCCACGGCTGTTGCCCTGATGGTCCTGTTCTGGTGCCTGGTCCAGCTGGGCGCCAACGCGGCCTATGCGGCCATCACCGCCGCCATCCCGGACCGGGTGCCGGTCCTGCAGCGCGGCGGAGTGGGGGGAGTTGCGGCCTTGGGCCAAACAGCGGGCATCCTCCTGGGCTCAGTCTTCGGGGCGGTGGTGTCGGGAAACTACATGGTGGGCTACGCCCTGTGTGCTGTCGCCCTGCTGTTCTCGGTGCTGCCGTACCTGTTCCACCGGAATGACCCGCCCCTGCCGAGGGCGCTCCGCCCGCCTTTCTCGTGGCGCAGCTTCCTCCGCGGCTTCTGGATCAGCCCGGCCCGCCACCCGGACTTCGCCTGGGCCTGGCTCACCCGCTTCCTGGTGAACGTCTGCAACCAGTTGACCATTGTGTACCTGATCTTTTTCCTCGGGGACGTCCTCAAGCTTGAGAACCCGGCGCTGGGAGTCCTGATCCTGACCGGCATTTATGCGGCGTTGGTGATGGTTACTGCGGTGATCGCGGGGCCGTGGAGCGACCGGCTGGGCCGGCGGAAGCCGTTTGTGATCGGATCCTCAGTCCTCATTGCCCTCGCGGGCCTCACTATGGCGTTTTTCCCAGTATGGACCGGCGCCCTGGTTGGCGCCGCCATCCTGGGCGTGGGGTTCGGCGCCTACCAGGCCGTTGACTTTGCGCTGCTGACGCAGGTGCTGCCGCAGGCCGCCGACCGTGGCAAGGATATGGGGGTCATTAACGTGGCCGCTTCGCTGCCGCAGGTGTTCGCGACCGGCCTCGCGTTCCTCGCGGTGACGTACTTCGGGGGGTACTTCACGCTGTTCATTACTGCGGCTGTCATGGGCCTCCTGGGTGCGGTGTTTGTCGTCAAGATCAAGGGCGTCCGCTGACCTTCCAGGATGCCGGAAGTAAGCCGGCTGACTAATTGCGCTACATGGCTGTGCCGTATAGTTGAACCGGATCGCAGGCGGTCCGGGATGGGGACGCTCCTGGCTGCTGCACCGTCAAAACTCAACCCGGAATACAGATGCCTGAGACCCTTCCAGATCATCCGCCCATGGCCGCCATGCCCTCAGCCCCGCGCCAGCGGCTGCGCTATTATCGCATCCTTGACGCTGCCGGCAGTTCTGCCCGCAAGGGCCTGGAGTCCGTGGACCTGACTGAGGTGGCGGCAAAGGCGGATGTTCCGCTGGGCACGCTATACCGCTACTTTCCCACCCCGACGCACCTGATGCTGGCGCTCTACCGGCACCAGCTCGGCGAGCTGCAGGCTGCAGGGCGGGCCACCGCTGCCAGGTTTCGGGGCCGGGCCCTCGGCGGCCTGGTGATGGAGATCTTCCACATGCGGGTCATGCAGCCGGCAGTGGAGCAGTGCCTGAGCCGCGGGGTGTACCTTCCGGACCGGGACACCACCGTCCTGCTGCGCGACATTGACGCGCTGGGCGAAAAGGTGGTGGCCAATGCCTGCGGTGACGCCATTGTGGCCAGGGTGCTCCTGCTGACGGTCACTGGTCTGGTCCAGTCCGTCAGGAACCGGCGGCTGTCCCTCTTCGAGGCCGAAGAGGACCTCAAAAAGGCCTGCGCCCGGCTTGCTCCGGCCACCGAGGGCAGCTACACACTCCATCAGACCGCGTAACCGGTCTAGACCAATACGTCATTAAATCCGGCTTATTGCCGTGACGTGGGTCACGAAAGTGGTCGGAGAAACGTTTTAGCACGGGCAACCGCCGTCAAATCGTCCCGGGATGCCCTCTCCCGCTGGCTAGCATGATGGAAACGGAGCAGCAGGGAGTATCCCCGAAGCTCCATCGGACCCGCCACCCTTGGGTAATCCGCCGCACCTCTTCCAATGCCTCAGGTTCTTTCGGGCCTGAGCACCATGTGCCGTGTGCCCACGGCGAGCACCAGGAGACAACGACGTGTCCATTGACGCAATTGCAGCCACTGACAACTCCGCAGCCACCGCGCTGAGCGAAGCCGAGATCTTCGACGCCCATCAGGGCGGCAAGCTCTCCATCGCCAGCACCGTCCCGCTGTCCAACAAGCGCGACCTGTCCATCGCCTACACCCCGGGAGTGGCCGAAGTCAGCCGCGCCATCCACGCCAAACCTGAACTGGCCCGCACCCTCACCTGGGCCGAGCGCCTGGTGGTAGTGGTCAGTGACGGCACGGCCGTCCTGGGACTGGGCAACATCGGAGCGAGCGCCTCGCTGCCCGTGATGGAAGGCAAGTCCGCCCTGTTCAAGACCTTCGGCGACCTGGACTCCATTCCGCTGGTCCTCAACACCACGGATGTCGACGAAATCGTGGAAACCCTCGTCCGCCTGCGCCCCAGCTTCGGCGCCGTCAACCTCGAGGACATCTCCGCACCGCGCTGCTTCGAACTCGAGGAAAAGCTCATCGAAGCGCTGGACTGCCCGGTGATGCACGATGACCAGCACGGCACCGCCGTCGTTGCCCTCGCTGCCCTGACCAACGCCGCCAAGGTGACGGGCCGCGAACTCGACAGCCTGCGCGTGGTGGTCTCGGGTGCAGGGGCGGCCGGCATTGCCGTCGCCGAAATCCTGCTGGCCGCCGGCATTAACGATGTGGTGCTGCTGGATTCCCGCGGCATCATCAACGCCGGCCGCAAGGACCTTGCGGCGGACCCTGCCAGCAAGAAGGCGGACATCGCAGGGCGCAGCAACCCCCGCGGCGTGGAAGGCGGCCCGGCCGAAGCCCTCGCCGGAGCCGACGTCTTCATCGGCGTCTCCTCCTCCAAGCTGGACGAAGCGCACCTCGCGCTGATGAACCAGGACGCCATCGTCTTCGCGCTGTCCAACCCGGACCCCGAGGTCCTGCCCGAGGTCGCCGTGAAGTACGCCGCCGTGGTGGCCACCGGCCGCAGCGACTTCCCCAACCAGATCAACAACGTGCTGGCCTTCCCGGGCATCTTCCGCGGCGCCCTTGACGCCGGTGCCCGCCGCATCACCCCGGCGATGAAGCTCGCGGCTGCGTACGCCATCGCGGAGCTTGCAGCGGAAGACCTTTCGGCGGACTACATCGTGCCGAGCCCGCTGGATCCGCGTGTTGCGCCCGCTGTGACCGCAGCCGTCGCCGCCGCGGTGGAAGCGGAGTAGCGGCCCTTCCCTCACCGGATGTACGACGGCGGTGCCTCCCCTGCGGGGGAGGTGCCGCCGTCGGGGGTTAAGTGGGCGCCAACCATAGACTGGGGTGCATGAATTCCGAAACCTTGGTGACCATCCTGTGCGGCCTGGCAATTCTTGTCGGCGTGGCGGGCACAGTCATCCCGGTGCTTCCGGGCAGCATCCTGATCGGCGCAAGCCTGCTGGCATGGGCCATCTGGGGCGGCGCCGGCACCGCAGGCTGGGTGGTGTTCGCGATTGCCATGGTGTTCGTGGTGGCAGGCATGGCTGCCAGTGCTGTCCTCACGGGCCGGAAGCTGAAGGAGCACGCTATCCCCAGCCGAAGCATCGTGGCAGGGCTGGTAGCCGGAGTGGCGGGAATGTTCATCATCCCCGTGGTGGGACTCTTCGTGGGCTTCGCCGCGGGCCTGCTGCTCAGCGAACTCGCCCGCACCAGGAACCTCGGAAGCGCAGCAACCTCCAGCTGGGCCGCCCTGAAAGCAACGGGGTTGGGAATGCTCGCCGAGTTCGGTCTGGCCTGCCTCGCGGCCAGCACCTGGGTGATCGGCGTGTGGATCGCCGCTGCGAACGGCTGAAACGCTTGCGTCCGCGTGGGGCTGGGCGTAGAACGGCAGCATGACGGAGCGGGATTCAGCACGGGAGCGCGTGCAGGGCTGGATGGACAAGTATCAGGCAGCATGGACGAACAACCGGCCCGAGGACATCCGTGCCCTCTTTACCGAGGACGCTGTGTACGAAACACGGCCCAACGATCCGCATGCCTGGAAGGGGCAGGACGGCATCGTCGATGCCTGGCTCGCCGCCCGGGACGAACCAGGGGACTGGACGTTCAGCTGGGAGCTGCTGGGTGTGGACGCCGGCACCGCTTTCGTCCAGGGTGTCACTGCCTATTCGGGTGGCCGGCCCACGTACGACAACCTCTGGGTTATTCGGCTGGACCCGGGTGGCCGGGCCTCCGCCTTCACCGAATGGTTTATGGAACGCGGCTGAGGCCCTTCGTCCGGGCGGGCATCCAACGGGCCGGAAGACCCGGTTAGCATGGAGGGATGACCGCCGGGGACACTGCACCGATCTACTGGGACAGCCGCGACCTCACACCGTTCGGCGAGCCCCAGTTGCGCACACCTGTCCATGACCTTGCCGGCGGAGTGGGCGGCCTGCTCACCGGTGTGCTCGGCGGGCGCCACCCGGCCTTGATCTCCTTGGACGGGGAGATCCCCCGGCTCAAGCGGATGCTGCCCAAGCCGGCCAGGGCAGTGCACGAGGCCGTCTTCACCAGCCGTGAGCCCGAACGGCTGATCACGCTGGCCCGCACCTACCCCGGCTGGGCAGGGCTTTGCTACCTCATGTCCGGGCTGCTCGTGTACAAGCACGGCGGCTACCTGCGCGCATCGGAACTCCTGCAGCGCGGGCTCACCACCAGGAACGATGAAGAAGCGAACCGCTATTCGTCCAGCTACCTCACCCGGATCGTCACCCGGATCGAACTCGCCGAGCGCGTGGAGATTCCGGTCCTGTTCAGCGAGGAGTCGGTATTCCTTGCGCTGGCACACTCGTTCCGCGAGACGGGCCGCACGGAAGCTGCGCTGGACGCCCTGGCCGGCTTGCCGCCGTCGCTCCCCATGGCTTTGGCGCGCTGCTCACTGGCGCTGACCCTGGGCCGGAGCCGGACGGTGATCGACTGGACCGAAGGCCTGCTCAATGCCGACGATCTCTCCGCCGCACTGCTGCTGGTGCGGGCGCGGGCCCTGCGGCGCGAAGGCCGGTACGAGGCGGCGCACCAGGCGCTCGCCGAGGTCCTGCGCCGGCGCAAGACCCACCTGACGCTGCGCAATGACGCCCTCACGGACCGGGCGCTGCTGGTGCTGGACTCCAGCCGGCGCTCGCTCAACCCCCGTGACTGGGGCCGGCGCCGGGAGGACCCCGTGCCGCAGAGGGAGATCGCCGCGCCTGCACCCATCCGCAAGGACGAGGAGATGCGCCGGATCTGGGAACAGGACTGGAAGAAGCTCAGCGACGAGTAAAGGGGCCTTACTTCGCCGTAACAACCGGCAGCAGCTGCTCGCCGAGCAGTACCGCACCCAGCACCACCATGATCACTCCGCTGGCAAGGGTCACCAGGCGGGCGGCTCCCGACCGGCTCTGCAGCAGGGTGCGGGAGAGCAGGGCGACGGCGGTGTACACAAGGCCCGCGAGCAGCACAAACGTCATCCCCAGCAGGCCCGACTGCACTGGCACGGGAAGGGACGCATCGGCGCTCACGAACTGGGGAACCAGCGCCACGTAGAAGAGCAGGCCCTTGGGGTTGATGCCGCTGGTGCCCATGCCCTGAAGGAATGTGCGGAGCCTGGTGCTGCCCCCCGTGCCGGCCCCGGCAGTGAAGCTGGCTTCGCGCCAGGAACGGAGCGTGCTGATGCCGAGCCACAACAAGTACGCCGCGCCGGCCAGCGTGATCCAGCCCAGGACGCCGGGCATCCCCGTGAGCAGGGCCGCCAGTCCCGCCACCAGCAGGACCGTATGCAGGACATATCCGCCGCAAAGCCCTGCCACGGCCGGCACGAAACTCCGCTGCCTGAGCCCGGCCGCAATGGAGTACGCCCAGTCCACGCCGGGGGTGCATGCCAAGGCGGCCGCCACCAGCACAAAGGCCAAAAACAGCTCCGGATTCATTCTTTCTCCTGCCACATGGTGCGTCAGGACAAACCCTAGATACTTTGGCCGCAGAAGTGCTGTCCTTTTTCGCCCGTATCGGTCGTATGGCGGTAAGGTTCTTGCGTGATTGACCACATCGACAGAAATATTTTGCGCCACCTCAAAGAAGACGGCAGGATGACCGCCACGGCGCTCGCCGCCAAGGTCGGTTTGACGGTGGCCCCGTGCCACCGGCGGCTGCGTGACCTGGAGCAATCAGGTGTGATCCGGGGCTACCGGGCGGACATTGATCCCTCCGCCGTGGGACTGGGTTTTGAGGCAATTGTGTTTGTCACCCTGCGCCAGGTGGACCGTGCCACCATGGAGGTCTTCGAAAACCGGGTGGCGGAGAATCCGAATGTCGTGGAGGCGCAACGGCTCTTTGGCTCACCCGACTACCTGTTGAAGGTCATCGCCGAGGACTTGCCCGCCTACCAGCGTTTCTACGACGCCGAACTCACGTCTCTGCCGGGGGTGGAGCGGCTGACATCCACCCTGGTGATGAAGAACCTGAAGTCCAACGCCGGCCCGCCGGTCTAGGCACGTTGCTGAAGCCCGGCCTAGCTCACCGGGCGGATGTGGACAATGATCACCTGGGTGTCCTTGCCGCCGTCGTACCGCAGGTCGTAGTTAACGTCGAGCCCGGTGGACCGGCCGGACGTGATGGAGAAATCGCTCTTCGAACCCGGGTCAGCTTGGGTGCTGCTGATCCACTCTTCGGCTGAGTCGGCTGAAATGCCGTACCGGTCGACGCCCTCGCGGATGAGCTGGAAGTACTCCTCGGGTGTATTCGCCGTGAGGAAATAGGTGACCTCGCTGAAATCGCTGCGCTGATCCGTGGTGTTGAAACGGATACGGTCCGTCTCCCCGCTGATTTCGCCTGACGGTCCGGCGATGGTCAGGCTGATTTTGCCCGAGTCCTTCGTGTTGATTTCGGGCCCGTAGCTGTCCTGCGTCACGCGGACGCCGTCTTTGCTGAGCCGCCCGGACGTCATGTCCAGCCGTGCGGTTTTGGAGTCACGGATCGCGGCTACGCCGGCTGCGTCGAGGGTGGAGAATTCGGAGGTGTTCACGGTGCTCCCTTGAGAGGTCGGTTCGGCGGCTGGCCCACTGGTCTGGCATCCCGCCAACGCGGGGCTTGCAGCGAGTGCCAGGAGTACGACGGCGGCCTGGCGCCTTAAGCGGGTGGTTGCGGTTCCGCGTGGTGGGGTCACTGGTGGACCTCCGCGTCGAAGCCGTCCAGGAAGCGGTCCATGATCCCGGGGATGTTGTTGGTAGGCCTGTACTGTTCCACCCGGTCATCGAAGTCCGAGGCGATGACCTGCCGGGCCCGGGCAGGATCGGTGGCCAGCAGGTCCTGGTAGGCCGGCAGCGTATCCTGCCGGATGAGCGCCCAGCGCTGGTCTGCGTCGGAGATGTTGCCGTCGGGGAAACCCGTGGTGAAGTCGGTGCGGAACTGTGTGGGGTTGTCCCAGTTGGTGAAGGGCGCGTTTTCCGGTCCGGGACTCTCAACGCTGAACTCGAAAGGGAACACTTCCGCGTAGCTCTTCGCGCCGGGAATGGAGGGCTCGCCGGCCAGTGTCACCATGTAGGTCACGGCCTCGCCGCCCGGGTGGTTGCGCATGGAATCGTAGTCGTCGGCGATGATCTCGTTCTGCTCACGGTAGAGCAGGGCCGTGTTGCCCTCCCGGACAAGCCCGGGGTCTCCGGAATCGATCTTTGCCCACTCCTCCGCGGTACCGGGATCGATGGCACCCGAGTCGCGCAGCCTGTTGATCTCGGCCAGGCCGCCGTCCATGTAGGCCTGGTGCTGGCGGGCCTGGTCCAGGAAGATTTCCTTGTTCATGTCCAGCATGCTGGTTTCGTAGAAGCGGATTTCCTGGTCCGTCATCCCGGCGAGCTGTTCGATCTGGTCCAGGACGGGGAGCGGGATGTCCGACGCGGGGTTGTCCGCGATCTGTTGGGCGAGATCCCGGAGCATGGCCATGTCCCTGAAGCCGCCGGCGAAGGACGGCCCGATCATGTTGGCCATGCCGGCCCACTGCAGATCAGGGTTGGCGAGGTAGGCCTGGCCGTAGAAGTCGTAGACCTTCCTGATGGTTTCCCAGTTGTATTCGGTGCCCTTTGAGGTGTCCCAGTCCTGCAGGTCAATGCCCATATCCAGCATGGCCTGCTGGTTCCAGTAGGAACTGAGGAAGTCCCGGTAGGCCTTGGAGTTCCTGGTGATCAGGCCAGAGTCTGCCGCAGAATCCATGGCGGCCTTGGCGGCGTCAGGGCTGGCCACCAGCACCCACTGTTTGAATTCTTCGCTCTGGAGGTATTCCCGGCGTTCGTCAGGGGTCATGGAGTTCAGGGTGTCCGTCAGGTCCTGGGCGGTACCCGAACCGCCGCCTTGACCTCCGCTCCCGCCGCCGGGCCCGCCCGAGCCACCGCGGGTGCTGGCCTTCTCCTGCTCGTCCGCGTTGGCGAGCAGCGCCTTTGACGCCGCTTCCAGCCCTGCCGTTGCGGACTTCAGGAACCGCAGATGGGCGGACGTCCACTCGCTTCGGAAGCGCTCGCCGTCGTGCCCCCTCCATGCAGTGGAGCTGATGCTGCTGCCGAGCTGCTGGCCCAGGGCGTTCAGCCTATTAGCGCCGCCGGCAAGGTCCTCGGCAAGCTGCCGTAGCTGCACTAGGTCAGCACCGTAAAAATTCCCTGCCATGCTTCCCCCCGTTTGGACTCCCGTGCCAGCCTAACCGCCGCCTGGCGAAGAGGCGATGGGGAGAGCTCCCCGCCCGCGGCTATTCCTTCAGCAGGCCGGTGGTCCGGTAGGGGATCACTTCGCGGAGGAACATGCTGGTGGAGGTCCGGACGATTCCCGGGCACAGCCTGATTTCCTCTGACACCCGGTAGAGGTCGTCCGGGCTGGTGGCCACCACACGGATCAGCAGGTCGGTGTCGCCCGCCGGTGCATGGCATTCCAGGACCTCGGGAATCTTCCGAAGCGCAGCGATGGCCTCGTTGAGGTGGCTCTGGTCCAACTCAGCACTGACCGCGGCGGCCACCCCCCGTCCGAGCGCCGCCGGAAGCACCCTGCTGCTGTTGGGCCGCAAGGCGCCGGACGCCGTCATCCGCTCCAGCCGGCTCTGCACTGTTCCGCGGGCCAGGCCCAGCTTCTGCGCCAGCACCATGATGGGAACGCGGGGGTCGTCGTCCAGTGCACTCAGGATCCGCCTGTCCGTGGCGTCCAGTTCCTGCAATCTGATCATTTCCTGTCGGTCGAAGGCTCCGCGATTGATCAAACTGATCATCTCAAGTTCTGCTGGTTGCCCTAACTGTAGGATGTCTGCTGAAATTGTGGCAACAAGGGCAAAGGCTACCGCCGATTCCCGCAGGCTACAGGTTCCCCGGCACACCACCCGGCAACTGGACACCGCTTCCCGCAAGGAGGCTGCCGCTGATTGACGCTTGTTCACACCATGGTCATTGAAGCAACCACGGCAAGAGCCCCTGAGCTACCGACGTCGGACTCCCGAAGTCATCGGTAGCTGAGGGGCTCTTGTGTTTGTCCCCGCGCGCCTGCCTCCCGCATAGGCTGGATCCATGACCTCCGCCGGCCGCTTTGCCCCCAGCCCCTCCGGTGAGCTCCATGCAGGAAATCTTCGGACTGCGATCCTGGCATGGCTGTTTGCCCGCTCCACCGGCCGGAACTTCCTGCTGCGGGTGGAGGACCTGGACCGGGCGCGGTCCGGCGCGGAGGCGGAGCAGTTGCGGGACCTGGCGGCGATTGGCGTGACCTGGGACGGCGAGGTGGTACGCCAGACCGCCCGGGGCTCCCTGTACACCGCAGCGATTTCCAGGCTCCGGGCCGCCGGCCTCACCTACGAATGCTTCTGCACGCGCCGCGAAATCCAGGAGGCGCCCTCGGCTCCCCATGCGCCTCAGGGCGCGTATCCGGGGACCTGCCGGAACCTCGACCCGGCTGAGCTGGAGTTCAAGCGTTCCACCCGGCCCGCTGCCGTCCGGCTTCGGGCAGGCGTCTCGGAATACACCGTGCATGATGTGCTGCACGGAACCTACACCGGCATGGTGGATGACTTTGTGCTCCGCAGGAACGATGGAGTGACTGCGTACAACCTCGCCGTTGTGGTGGATGACGCTGAACAGGGCATCGACCAGGTGGTCCGCGGCGACGACCTCCTCCCGTCAACGCCGCGGCAGGCCTACCTCGCCTCGCTCCTGAATATTCCCGTTCCGGAATATGCGCATGTCCCCTTGGTGGTGAACCACGACGGCGTCCGGCTGGCGAAGCGGGACGGCGCAGTGACGCTGCACGACTTGGCTGCTGTTGGCATGTCTTCCGATGCAATGCGGGACCGGCTGCTGGAATCGTTGGGGCTTCCGGCCGGATCCCTGGAACAGGCGCTGAACGCTTTCAATCCGGCCGGGTTGCCCAGGGAGCCGTGGATATGGGGTGTCAACTTTCGTTGACGCAATTAGGCGCGTCAACTATTGTTGACGGCATGGAGGTGGAACGGATGAAAACGCTGGTGGGATCGATGGACGGCATGGGGCCGGCAGAGGCCTTGCACGCCGTCGCCGAATTACAGAAGGAAGTGAGCCGCACCGAATCGGCCCTCGTCCGCGGCGCGCGGCAGGCCGGACTGTCCTGGGAGGCCATTGCACTGTGCCTGGGTGTCAGCAAACAGGCGGTGCACCGGAAGTATGGCAAGCAGTAGGGTCCTGGCCAGCCTAGGCTTGGGATATGTCAGACGAGCATTTTCCGGACCAGAATCCGGCCCCCAGGTTCACCGTTGAGACTGCCAAGGTCCTGGCCGAGGTGGCCCACAACCGGCAGAAGGACAAGCTGAAGCGGCCTTACCGGGAGCATGTCCTCGCCGTCGGCGACGCTTTGGCGGACTTCGACGACGACATTCGGATTGCGGGGTACCTGCACGACATCGCCGAAGACACTCCGATAACCCGGCAGGCGCTGCTGGATATGGGCGTCTCCGAGCGGGCTGTGGAGATCATTGAACGGGTCACCAACCGGCTGCACAGCAACCCCGACGACTACCAGTCGGGGATCCGCGAGATCGCCGAGGACCACGATGCTGCCTTGGTCAAGATCGCCGACAACGCCCACAACTCGCTGCCGGAGCGGGTGCAGGCGCTGGCGGAGAAGTGGCCGGACAAACCCCCGGTCACCAAATACCGCGACGCCCGGCCGGTGCTGTACGCCGCCGTCGAGGTGGAGGAAGTCCGGAAAATCCTCGCGCGCGTGAATCCGTGGCTGCTGGAGGAGCTGGACAACCGGCTGGACGAGGAAGACACCACGGATTACGAGAACCTGTCCTACGAGGAAACGGACGCCGCCACCGCGGCCGTGCCTGAGGCTAGGCCTGCTGAGGAGCGCTAGTTTCCGCTTCCAGCTTTTCCAGGGCGTGGTGCAGCCGCTCGGAGCCGCGGCGCTCGTCGATAACTATGGAAGCACCGAGTGCCAGCACAATCACCAGCAGGCATACCGGGACAGGCACTCCGGCCGCAGCAAGGCCGACTGAAGCCGCCAGCGTTATCAGCACCCCGGCCGCCACGGAGATAACAGTCCGGTCCGGACCAATCATCACGCTGTACAGCCAGGTCAGCGAGCCCTTGAACAGTGCCACCGGGATGGCAATAGTGGCCACCGCGGCTGCTGCACTGATGTGGGCTTCGTGGTCAATGTAGTAGGCGGCCACATGCAGCCCGGCGCCCGTGGCCGCAATCGCGGCGAAGATCGGAATATGGCCGTAGCCGAAGAGGAACGACCTGTGGCGGCGCAAGTGGAGCGCCCGTCCGGCGGGCAGCAGAAAGTAGATCCACCACATGCCGAAGGCCAGGGCCGTTCCGCCGAAGCCCACCAATGCCGCATCCACGCTCCAGCCGTGGGTCCCCACAATGGCGCGCAGGGTTTCGATAGCGCCGATCAGGCATTCGCCCAGGGCGATGATGGCCAGGAGTCCGTACCGTTCGGCAATATGGTGCGCGTGCCAGGGGGTCCTGGCCTTGCGCTCGGCCGCATAAGGGGTGGCCATCTCCAGCACGATCAAGGGCAGGATCATCATCAGAGTGGTGGAAACGTCGGCCTCGATAAAGAGCACGGCGATCCATCCGAGCTGCACCACCACGAGGTACTTGGCGTAGCGCAGGCAGGTGTCGCGGCCTGCCGGATCCTGCCGGGCGGCCCGGAGCCATTGAGTCACCAGCGCGAGCCGCATGATCACGTAGCCGCCCACAATCACGGCGTTGTCCACGTGCTTCCCCTCCACGAGGGAACGGAACATGGGCTCGATCCCCATGGCGAGGATCAGGACTCCCACGATCTGGACCATGGTGACCACACGGAAGATCCAGTCGTCGGTGTCGTAGGCGCTGGCGAACCACGTGAAGTTGATCCACGCCCAGATCACGGCGAACATCGCGAATGAGAATCCAAGCAGGCCGGGGATGAAGTGCGCTTCCGCGATTTCGTGGGCGAACTGGCTGCCGGCCACGCCAAACGCGATCACAAACGTCAGGTCGAAAAAGAGTTCCAGCGGTGTGGCGGCCCGGTGCTTCTCATGCGGGTCCCGGCCGCCCATGCGTGCCATGGCGTGCCGGAGGGGATTGGAGGACATAAACCAAAGTTACACGCGGCCCAACGCGTCGATGTCCTCCAGGAACTCCTGGTGGACTTCTGCGCTGACGGTGGTCCGGGTTTCGGCGATGGCGTCGAGGTAGTCCTGCGTGGAGGGCCCCTTCCGTACAGCCTCCCGGACGGAAACTGTGCCGCCGGAGGCCAGCCCGCCGTCGTCGTACACAGCTTTTTCCAGCGCCCGCTGGGAGGCGCTGCGGGCGGCGTACTCGATGTCCGCGGGCGAGAATCCCTCGGTGCGTTCCACGAGCAGCTCCACGTCCACGGCATCCACCACGGGGGCAGGGATGAAGCGCTGCCACATGGCTTCACGGGCCTGCCGGTCCGGCAGTCCGATGGGGATGACGTAGTCAAAGCGGCCGTGGCGCAGGAAGGCGGTGTCCAGGGCGCGGATGAAGTTCGTGGCGCACACCAGCAGGCGGCCCGGCTGTTCGCGGAACGCCGGGATGATCTTGAGGAGTTCGTTGGTGACGCCCTGGAGCGGCGACGGTGGTTCGCCGGAGCGCTGGGAGGCGATCTCCTCCACCTCGTCGATGAACACCACTGCGTGCTCCAGCTCGGCGATTTCCAGGAACGTCTCACGCAGCGCCCCCGCCAGGCCTTGGGGATCGGCGGCGAGACGGGAGGGGAAGACTTCGACGAACGGCCATTCCAGCCGGGAGGCGATGGCTTTGGCGAAAGTGGTCTTCCCGGTGCCCGGAGGGCCAAAGAGCACGACGGCGCGCGGCGGCACTACACCGAATTCGTCCGCAAGGTCCGCCTCTGCGAGGGGAAGGACGAGCCGGCGTTCGAGCAATTCCTTTTCCTTGCGCATGCCGGCCACGTTTTCCCACAGGTCGCGGGCCAGGACGCGCCCGCCGAGCTGGCCGAGTGCGCCGAGTTCCTGCCGCTGGACCGGGATGGTCCGTTCGAAATAACGCAGGTTCTTCTTCAGGGCGAAGCCTCGGCCCAGGAAAGCTTCCACCCGGGTTTCGGATTCGGGCATCAGTGCCGAGAGCTTGTTCAGCCCATGCGGGGCCATGCGGTTTTCGACGGCGGCCAGCAGCGACGTGCCGATGCCACGGCCGCGGTATTCGGGCAGGGTGGCCAGGAAAACGATCCAGCCCTGGTCGTGCGCGGCCCGTCCGACGGCGGCGCCCACCACCTGGTCGCCCTGCACGGCCACCACGGCATGGTCCTTTTCGCAGGATGCCAGGACTTCGGAGAGGGCATAAACCGGCCCGACGTTGTGGGCCTTGAGGGTTTCCCAAAGGTGCAGGATCCCGTCCAGGTCCGATGAGTGGAAGTCCCTGATCCGCCAGTTGGTCATCAGCATTACTCCTGTTGTGGTTCGTCCTTGAGCCAGCGTGAGCTACTCAGCGAAGCATATGCGAACCGGGCGCCGCGGGGCGTTGCCGGTCGGTTGCATGACGCTTAGAGGGGGCCCGTTGGGTAGGGAATTCCGTTGAGTGTCCACTGGCCGAGGAGTAGCGTGACCCACATCACTCAAAACCCTTTCAGGAGCAATCATGCCAATTCTGGGACGCCGGGCCGCCGCCATAACGGCTGCGCTGGCAATGAGCGTGACCACCGGAGCCATCATCAGCCCCGCCTCTGCACATTCCGGGGCTGCCGAGGAGATCAAAAAGACTCCTACGGCCATGGGCTACGGCGGTGCCGTCAGCACGGTGGATCTTGACGCATCTGCCGCAGCCATCGAAGTCCTACGCGAAGGCGGTAACGCCGTCGATGCAGCCGTCGCCGCGGCAGCCACCCTTGGCGTCACAGAGCCGTATTCCGCCGGCATCGGCGGGGGCGGCTACTTTGTGTTTTATGACGCCCGGGAGGGCAAAGTCAGAACCATCGACGGCCGGGAGACTGCCCCGGCGGCGATGCCGAGGGACGCGTTCATAAAGCCCGGCACCAAAGAGGCATTTGAGTTCAAGAAGCAGGCGACCAGCGGCATTTCCGTGGGGGTTCCCGGTACTGCTGCTACGTGGGAGCGGGCATTGAAGCGCTGGGGGAGCCTAAGCCTTGGCGACGTCCTGGAGCCCGCCATTGACGTGGCAACGGACGGGTTTGCGGTGGACGAGACATTCCGCAAGCAGACCCTCGAAAACAAGGATCGTTTCCTTCCGTTCGAAGCAACCAGAAAGCTCTTCCTGCCGGGACCGGACAACGATGCGCCCGCCGTGGGATCAACCTTCAAGAACGAAGATCTGGCTCAGACATACCGTCTCCTTGCGCGGGAGGGAATGGATGCCTTCTACGAGGACGAGCTGGCAGAAGAGATCGTTTCCACCGTCCGGAACGCGCCGTCTTCTCTGGATCCTATGGTTCCGGTTCCTGGGCCAGCTGGCGTCATGAAGGCCGAGGACCTCAATGACTACAAGGTCTTGGACCGCGATCCCACCCACGTTGGACTACCGCGGCTACGACGTCTACGGCATGGCCCCGTCCAGCAGCGGTGGCACCACCGTGGGCGAGGCACTGAACATCCTGGAGACGTTCGATCTGCCGGGCCTGGTGAAAGGCGATGGCAATGCGAGCAACCAATCTGCTGTCCTGCACCACTACCTGGAAGCAAGCGCCCTGGCATTCGCGGACCGGGGCAAGTATGTGGGTGACCCCGCTTTTGTCGATGTCCCCACGAAGGCGCTCCTCGACCCCGTATTCGGGAAGGAGCGGGCCTGCGAGATCGACCCGCTGCACGCGGCGACGAAGCCGGTGGCGGCCGGAGACGTGGTGGACTACGACGGCGCCTGCGACGTTGAGCCTGGTGCCCACGAGGACGAAAAGGACAGCGAGAATATCAACACCACCAACCTCACAGTCTCCGACAAATGGGGCAACGTGGTGGAGTACACCCTCACCATCGAGCAGACTGGCGGGTCCGGCATTGTGGTTCCCGGCCGCGGGTTCATCCTGAACAACGAACTCACCGACTTCTCGCCGGTGTTCAACGAAACGGACCCGAACCGCATACAGCCGGGCAAACGCCCGCGTTCGTCCATGTCGCCCACTATCGTGCTCAAGGATGACCAGCCGGTCCTGGCGCTTGGGTCCCCTGGCGGCTCCACCATCATCACCACTGTGCTGCAAACGCTCATCAACAGGATCGACCTCGGCATGAGCATCGAGGACGCCCTGGCCGCCCCCCGCGCCTCCCAGCGCAACACGGCCCAAGTTTCGGCCGAACAGGCATTCATCGACTCGTCATCGGGGAAGGTCTTGTCGGCCCGGTACGGGCATACATTCACCCCTGCCGGTAAGGCTGGAACATCCGCGGCGGAGATAGGTGCCGCGACAGCTATCGAGTTCAGCCGGGACGGTAAATCCGTGACCGCCGTAGCTGAACCCGTACGGCGAGGCGGTGGCTCGGCGATGGTGGTGACACCATCACACTGAACAGGAACTGAACAACAGCTAACGACGGCGGCACCTGGGTTCTCCAAAATCAGAACCCAGGTGCCGCCGTCGTACGCGCTAGAGCGGGATTACTTCTTGAATGTCGCAGCTGGCGGATTAGCGACCACCGGGGAGAGGCCGGTGTGGCCTTCGCGGGTTTCGGCGATTTCATGGATGCGTTTGCGGCAGGCGAACCAGCCGATGACCATGAGGACCGAGGCGATGGCGGTGACGAGCATGGTGAGCGGGGATTCAATGAACACCATGATCAGCACGCCCGCCAGGAAGAGGAGGGAGAGGTAGCCGGTGTAGGGGGCGCCGAACATCCGGAAGGACGGGCGGGCGAGCCAGCCTTTGTCGGCCCAGCGTTTGAGCTGGATCTGGCACAGGACGATGGTGGCCCAGGTCATGATGATGCCGACGGAGGCGACGTTGAGGACGATTTCGAAGGCCTCGGCCGGGACGAGGTAGTTCAGCGGGACGCCCAGGAGGGACACGCCGGCGGTGATGGCGATCCCGCCGTAGGGGACGCCGGCTTTGTTCATGCGGGAGGCGAACTTGGGGGCGGAGCCGTTGACGGACATGGAGCGCAGGATCCGGCCGGTGGAGTAGAGCCCTGCGTTCAGCGAGGACAGGGCGGCGGTGAGGACCACGAGGTTCATGATGACGTCCACGCCCTGGATGCCGATGGAGCCGAAGAACGTCACGAAGGGGCTGACGCCTTTGACGTAGGAGGTGTAGGGCAGGAGCAGGGCCAGGAGGATGACGGAGCCGACGTAGAACACGGCGATGCGGAAGACCACGGAGTTGATGGCCTTGGGCATGATCTTCTCGGGGTTTTCGGTCTCGCCGGCGGCGGTGCCGACGAGTTCGATGGAGGCGTAGGCGAACAGGACGCCCTGCATGAGGATGATCATGGGCAGCAGGCCGTTGGGGAAGATCCCGCCGTTGTCGGTCAGGAGGCTGATACCGACTGGTTGGCCGTCCACGGGGGTGCCGAAGATGACGAAGTAGGTGCCGGCGATGAGGAAGATGACCAGGGCGGCGACCTTGATCAGGGCGAACCAGAATTCCATTTCGCCGAAGACCTTGACCGAGACGAGGTTCAGGGCGAGGACGACGACGAGGGCGGTCAGGGCCCAGGCCCACTGCGGGACGTCGGCCATCCAGGGGATGTAGTTGCCGAAGAAGTGCATGTAGAGGGCCGCGGCGGTGATGTCCACGATGGTGGTGGTGGCCCAGTTGATCCAGTAGAACCAGCCGGAAACGAACGCGGCTTTTTCGCCGAAGAATTCCCGGGCGTAGGAGACGAAGGAGCCTGAGGAGGGGCGGTGCAGGACGAGTTCGCCCAGGGCGCGGAGGATCAGGAACGCGAAGAATCCGCAGACGGCGTAGGCGATGACCAGGGACGGTCCGGCGGCGTTGAGCCGGCCGCCGGCGCCCAGGAACAGGCCGGTGCCGATCGCACCGCCGATCGCGATCATCTGGATCTGCCGGGGCTTGAGGTTCTTGTGGTAGCCCTTGTCCTCCGCGTGCAGGGAAGTCTCGGACGCGTGCGCGTGCCCGCCGTCAATGAGGTGGTCGGGTATGGGGGAGTTTGTCATGGCTGGGTCCTTCAGGGGGCGGTCGGGGACTACTTGCTGAGGTTGGCGAGGCGTTCGGGGCTGAGGAGTTCCTGGAGCTGGGTGTCCGTGAGGAGTCCGTGTTCGAGGACGAGTTCGGCGACGCCCTTGCCGGTGGCGAGTGCTTCCTGCGCGATGGCGGTGGCGGTGGCGTAGCCCAGGTGGGGATTCAGGGCGGTGACCAGGCCGATGGACTGCTCCACCGTGCGGCGGAGGTGCGTGGTGTTGGCGGTGATGCCCCGAATGCAGCGTGCCGTGAGGGTGCGGCAGGCTGCTTCCAGGTGGGAGATGCTCTTGTGGAGGCTGTGGACGATGACGGGTTCGAAGGCGTTGAGCTGTAGCTGCCCGGCTTCGGCGGCCATGGTGATGGTGACGTCGTTGCCGACTACCTCGTAGGCCACCTGGGAGACCACTTCCGGGATCACCGGGTTGATCTTGCCGGGCATGATGGAGGAGCCGGACTGGACCGCCGGCAGGTTGATTTCGCCGAAGCCGGCGCGGGGGCCGGAGGAGAGCAGGCGGAGGTCGTTGCAGATTTTGGAGAGCTTGACGGCGACGCGTTTGAGCACGCCGGAGAGGTGCACGAAGGCGCCCACGTCCTGGGTAGCCTCGATGAGGTCGACGGCGGTGACGAGCGGAAGTCCAGTGATTTCGGCCAGGTGCCGGCACGCGGTTTCGGCGTAGCCTGCCAGGGCGTTGAGGCCGGTGCCGATGGCGGTGGCGCCGAGGTTGATTTCGTGGATCAGCAGTTCGGCTTCGGCGAGGCGGAGCCGGTCCTCGCCGATGGTGATGGCGTAGGTGCCGAATTCCTGTCCCAAGGTCATGGGCACGGCGTCCTGCAGCTGAGTGCGGCCCATTTTGACGACGGTGCGGAATTCGAGGGCTTTGGCGGCACAGGCTTCTTCGAGTTCGGCCAGTGCGTCCAGCAGTTCCCGGGCGGCGAAGATGGTGCCCAGCTTCACGGCGGTGGGGTACACATCGTTGGTGGACTGGGAGAGGTTCACGTGGTCGTTGGGGTGCAGCCGGGCGTAGTTGCCCTTGGGGTGGCCGAGGATTTCGAGGGCGCGGTTGGCGATGACCTCGTTGGCGTTCATGTTCGACGACGTCCCGGCGCCGCCCTGGATGACGTCCACCACGAACTGGTCGGCGAGTTCGCCGGCCAGGATGTCCTGGCAGGCCCGTTCGATCGCGTCGGCGCGTTCGGGGTCCAGCAGCCCGAGTTCGCGGTTGGTGCGGGCTGCGGCGAGCTTGACCGCTGCCAGGCCACGGACCAGATGCATGTTCGAGGACAGTTTCTGGCCGGTGATGGGGAAGTTCTCCACCGCCCGGAGCGTGTGCACGCCCCAGTAAGCGCTGGCGGGGACGTCCCGGTCCCCGAGGAGATCGTGTTCGGACCGGGTCCGTGTGGGTGCAGCCGGTTGTGCTGGGTTCCCGGCGGTGTCGATGGCAGTCATGTGTCCTTACAGGGCTTCGTTGACGGGTGCGGACGGTTGGTTCAAAAAGTCGGTGGCCTGCAGCAGGCCCACCTGGTGGCCCCCACCGAGGACCGGGGCGGTTGCGATGGCGGCGAGCGGCGCGGTGTCCACGCCGCTCGCCCCGAGCAGGGTCACGGTGGCGGGCATGCGGGCGCGGTCGCCGCCGTCGGAAATCTTCACGGCGACGGCGCTGCCATCCGCCAGGCCCACCACCTGTACGCCTTCAAAGCCGTCCTTCGCCACCGAACCCGGCAGCAGGCGCATCAGCTCGGTGACGTCGCGGCCTTCCCCGGCTACCATCTCCGGATGCCGCTGCATGGCGAGTCCGACGGCGGCTTCCGCACTCTGGGCAGCCTGCCCGCCGTCGTCGTTTATTGCCAGGGAGTCTGCCGCAGCGAACGCGATGCGTCCGAACGCGCGGGCCATGCCGCGGAGCGTCAGGGCGAACAGTGGTGTACCGCAGCCGTCGGTGCTGAGGGCGAAGGGCTCCTCACCGGTCAGCTCCCTGACCGTTTCGGCTACAAGCCGCTGCAGGGGGTGGGAGGGATCCAGGTAGCCCTCTACCGGCCAGCCGTTGATGACGCAGGTGGCGGCCATGGCGGCGTGCTTTCCGGAGCAGTTCTGGGTGAGCTGGGTGGGTCCGCCGCCGTTGCGCAGCCATTCTTCGCGCTCGTTCACGCCGTAGGGGAGGTCGGTGCTGTTCTCGAAGTCGCTGACGCTCAATCTGTGCAGCTCGAGGATGCGGAGCGCCCCTTCGCGGTGCTCCGCTGCGCCGGAGTGGCTTGCCGCGGCCAAGGCAAGGAGATCGGCCGGCAGCTGGAGCCCGGCGCGGACCATGGCCACGGCCTGGAGCGGCTTGAGAGAGGACCGGGGATAAAACGGCACGAGGGGATCGCCCGCAGACGCCAGAGGTGCTCCGTTAGCCGCAACGGCAATCGCCGAACCGTAGTGCACACTTTCCACCAGACCGTCACGAATTGCGGCGACCAGGGGCTGGTGCTGCGGCAGGGCCAGTTCTGCCGGGGCAGCAGTGCGGGCAGCGGAAAACACAGGGGAGGGCATGGGATCCTTGGGTGGTTTTGTTGCGGTCGTTAGTTGTTAAGGATGGAGTCGAGGGCAAGGCCCACGGCCTGCAGGTGCCGGGCCATGGCGTCACGCGCTATTTCGGCAGAGCCAGCCTCGATGGCGGACAAGATTTCCTGGTGTTCCACGTCTGAGGCGTGCTTCCGGTCCGCCACCATGTTCAGCGTTTCGGACTGGTGGGCCAGGGCACCGCGAATGTCCGCCACCACGCTGGCGAATACTTTGTTGCCGCTTGCGCGGGCAATGGCGGCGTGGAAGCTCGAGTCCAGGGCTACCCAGGATTCCGGATCGGTTTCGGTGGCCATGGCAGCAACAATGTGGCGGAGGGTTTCAAGCTCCTCTTTGCTGCGGCGCTCCGCGGCCATCCCGGCTGCGGGAACCTCGATATGTGGGCGTGCTTCGGTCAGGTCCCGGGCCGAGTATTGGCCCAGGGTGAGATCGTTGGCCACTTTGTTGGCGACCACGAATGTGCCCTTGCCCGTTTTGGTTACCGTGAGGCCCAGCGCGGTACAGGAGCGGAGTGCTTCCCGGATCACCGAGCGGCTAACTGCATATTGCTGGGAAAGAGTTGCTTCCGAGTTGAGCTTGCTGCCCACTCCCAGCCGGCCGGACTCGATGTCTTGGCGGATGGCGTTGAACACCGCTTCGGCAGCACTAAGCCGTGCGAGCGGAAGGGCCGCAGGCTGTCCTGCTGTCCGGCTGTCTGACAGGTTCACGCTTTAAATATGGCAGGCGTCACAGTGCCTGTCAAACTTTCCTACCTCTCCGGCTGGCGGGCTGCGCGCTGGCGCTGCCGCCGGGAACCGAAGTGCCAGGCTATGAGCCCGGCCACGGCCAGCACGGCGATCACGACGGCGATGTCCCGGCCGGCTGCCTTCGCCACTGCCTCGTAGGAGTTGCCCGCGAGGTACCCGAGGAGGACAAAGCCAGCGCCCCAGACAAGGGCTCCCGCCGCATTGAAAACCAGGAATCGTCTGTAGGGCATCCGGGACGTGCCGGCCAGGGCGGGCATCACTGCCCGGAAGAAGGCGATGAAACGGCCCAGGAAGACCGCCCAGCCGCCCTTGCGCTGCAGGAAGTCTTCGGCCTTCGTCATCTGCTTCTGGTGCCTGGATAGTGCCCGGGACCTGGAGAACCGGGAACCCAAATGCTTGCCCACCTCGTAGCCCACTGTGTCGCCCAGGACCGCGGCCAGCACCGCAACGATCATCATGCCGGCCAGCTGCACTTCACCGCGGCTGGCCACCACCCCGCCCAGCACGGCCGCCGTCTCACCGGGAATGACGAAGCCGACAAACAACGCGTCTTCGGCGAAGACCAAGCAGAAGACGGCGATGTAGGCCACCAGCGGGCTGACGTTCAGGAGGCCGTCGACGAAGGCCGTCATGGGGACATCCTAGGCCTGAGGTGCAGGAAATGGAGCTGATTTCCTCCAGCTCGCCGAGTTCGTCGAGGAAGCTGGTGTACATAACGTTCCGCTTGCGTTTCTCGATCAGGTGTACCAGCTCGGAGGATGCGGTCCTCAATGTTGCCCAGAGCATCGAGGAGCGCCGAAAAAGCGCCGAGGCGGACAAGTAATCCATAAGAGACTCCTGCTTCAGACGCCAACGGGTCCCAAGAATGCCTGGGACCCGTTCGCTTTCGCTATTTATTTAGCAGGGGCTCCAGGTCTTCCCGCCCGGTGCATAACACCGAGGCCCTGTGTATTTGGAGGGTGCCGGTGGTACATAGGGCGCCGGTGCGGGCGGAACATATGGCCGGGGAACCGGGGTCACGTAAGGCGCAGGTGCGGGCAGTCTCCGAAGCCGCTCTGCTTCTGCCGCGGCCTGGCGGGCGGCTTCCTCTGCAGCGGTCTTTGCGGCGGCTGCTGCTTCATCGGCCGCCTTCTTCTCAGCGGCTTCGCGTTCCTCAGCGGCCTTCTTTTCTGCGGCGGCGCGGGCTTCTGCTGCCAGCCGTTCTTCTTCAGCCTTCTTTTCAGCTGCCGCCAACGTCGACTGCTGTGACTTGAATTCGTCCCTCTTCTGCTCCCCCGTGGCGATCTTGTTATCGAGAACGGCGAGGCCGGCCGTGGTGGCAGCAACGGAAAGCCCGGCCCAGTAGATCGCCCTGTTGGCGTCCTTGGTTGCGCTAAAGATGGCTCTGAGGGATTTGGCGGCGGCCAGCTTCGTAACCAGTACCGACGCCGCCGTGCTTGCGGCCGCCGACGTTGTTGCCGGCGCAGCTCCGGCTGCTTCTTCCAGTGCTTTGGTTGTCTCTGCCAGCTGCGCGGGCAGCGTGCACTCGATCTCATCAGAGAACAGGCCGGCCTGCGCGGTCCGGGCTTCCTCATAGGCTGCCTGCACGGGGGGAAGGAACTTGCGGTTTTCGCCGAACTGCACCGGTATCCCCAGCCCTTCCCTTGCAATCTCGGCATTCACGAGAGAACCGTCCGGAGCAAAGACCCCGGCCAGCGTGCGGCCGTATTTGTCGTGCCGTTCGACATCAAATTCCAGCCTTACTTGAGTGCCTTTCGGAAGCGTCTCTTCCAAGTACTTCGAGGCTTGCGGGCCAAGGCATTCCACCGGCTGATTGGGGTCCTTTGTTTCAGGCGTGTCCACATTCAGAAGTCGAATGGTGTGATCACCATTGTTGATGGAGACGATTAGAGTGTCACCGTCGACTACCCGCACCACCGTTCCGGAATCTGCGTTTGCAGCTGCACCTACTGCTATGGATCCCGCAATCAGTGCGGCAGTGGCGAGCGAAGCCACAATCAGGTTTTTCATTCGGAGCTTTCCTTAGCATTTACGGCCAGATGCTTCAGGGCGTGAGGATCCAACCTAGGAGAACCTGGAAGTTTCCTACATTTATGCTGAACGTCCTGACGCAAGGCTTCCTCAAGAGAAGCTCAAGATCGGGAGAGTTCTCTGCCCTGCCTGCGGACGCCGCGGATTCGGCGGCTGGCGCAGGAGCGGAAATAGGCGGCCGCAAGTTGCAGTAGTCTGCAGGCCACTCTCCGGAACGCTCGTTCCGAAAGATAGCTGTTGACCAGGATGGGGGTGCCCATAGAATTGAGGCAGCATCACTAATCGGAACGTTCGTGCCGGAGGAGGAGGTCCGATGAGGGCATCCTTTTCGAACCATCTTGCCGCGGAAGTCCGGTCCCGCCGCGCTATCCTGCGCCTGACGCAGCAGGATCTCGCCCAGCTGGCCGGGGTGTCGGAGCGCTTCGTGCGGTTCGTTGAACAAGGCAAACAGAGCGTCCAGCTCGACTCACTCCTGGTGCTTTTGGATACTCTCGGTCTGGACCTCCAGCTGACTACGCGGACAGGCGCCTCTGCCCGGCAAGGCACGATGACGGCGAGCCCCGAGGAGGCCCGGCCGTGAGGCACCGCATTGCCGATATCTACAAGGCGGGCGTGCTCGCCGCGCGGCTCGAGCGGCACGACGGCGGTACCAGGTTCAGCTATGTCCCGGGCTATCTCACCTCCGGTGGTCCCGCCGTCGCCACTTCCCTGCCGCTCACCAGCCAACCAGTCCTCTCCGGCGCCGGGGCCGCCCCGCCGTATTTCACCGGTCTGCTGCCGGAGGGCCGCCGGCTCAACGCCCTGCGACGTTCCATCAAGACCAGCGCGGACGATGACCTGTCCCTCCTGATCGCAGCCGGCGGCAACCCGGTGGGAGACGTTCAGATCGTCGGGCATGGCGAACCCCTGAACAGGGATGAGCACGCGGTCCAGCTGGATCCGCAGCAGGCCTTGGACTTTGACCAGCTGCTCGGTGATCCGGACCTCATTGATCCTGTAGCCCTCGCCGGGGTACAGGATAAGTTGTCCGCTGGAATGATTTCGCTGCCGGTGGCCAATGCCGGCCGGCAGTTCATCCTGAAGCTAAATGCGCCCGAGTTCCCGCACGTCGTCGAGAACGAGCTGGTGATGTTCCGTTACGCCGCCAAGCTTCGGATCCCGCTCAGCCGCGTTCAGCTGATCCGGGATATTGCCGGCCGGCCGGGGCTGCTGGTGGAGCGTTTTGACCGTGTGCCAGAGCCGGGGACAAAACCAGGATCAGGGCTGCGGGACCTTCGGCGCCTCGCCGTTGAGGACGGCGCGCAAGTGCTGAAGCTCTATCCTGCCGACAAGTACAACGTGGGGTACGGCCAGGTGTGCCACGCGCTCGCGGACCACTGCTCCGCGCCGCTTCCGGCGCTCCGGAACCTGGCGATCCAGGCAGCGTACGCGTGGCTGACGGGTAACGGAGACCTGCACGCGAAGAACGTATCGATGGTGCAGCAGCCACTCGGGGAGTGGACCATCGCCCCGGTGTACGACATCCCTTCCACCGTGGTTTACGGAGATAAGACCCTTGCCTTGACCATAAACGGAAAGCGGACGGGGATTTCGCGCCGCCAGTTCCTGGGTTGGGCCTCCGAGCTGGGACTCGCGGACCGCGCGGCCGCCCAGGTGGCGGAGATCGCGCTCAAGGCGTCGGGACCGTTGATTGCGGACCTCGAGTCGGGGACGGCTTTTCGTGGCTTGGGCGGAGCCGGGACAAAGCGCAATGACGACGGCGGATCGCCGTTTCCTGACTTGGTCACCAGGGCGTGGGTCAAGGAGTTGAAGCACCGCCGCAGGCTGATGGAAGGGTGAGCACGGGCGTGGCTTAGCCGCCCTGATACCACCGCAGTACGCGCAGAGCGCGGAGGGTGTTCCACCGGCTTGGTTGTCCGTCGCCGTCCTCCATTGCGAAGTGGACGCTCCCGGGGTGGGTGTTTTCCAGCAGCCACCTGCCGTCCGGCTGCTCCTTGGATGTCACTACTTCGATGCCCTCCTCCAGCCGCTGGTCCGGGTTGCCGCCGGTGGCCCGGAAGTAGTCGAGCCCGCGGAGGACGTCGTAGAACCAGCGTGTCGGGTAGGAGAACTTCAGCCAGTCCCTGCTGATCAGCCCGCCGGTGGACTTCTGCCGCAGCAACCCGCGCTCCAGCAGGTACTCCTCTCCCCGGTGCCGGGCTTTGCGGGATCCCGGCGTTCCCCCTGTGGCCCTCTCATATTCAAGAAGGCCCTCTAAAACGCAGATGGTGGTGTGGAAGGAGGAACGGGTGGAGCCTCTCTCGGCCTCACAGTTCCAGCCGCCATCGTCGAGTTGTTCGCGGATCAACCGCTCAACTACTTGGTCCGCGTTCTCTCCGAAGTGGGCTCCGAGTGCCACGACCATGCCATTGATGCACGGTTCCACTTCGCCCTGGAAGAAGGGCTGGTTACCTTCTTCCCAACGGCTGTTGCTGCGGACCAGCTTTACCGCATGCCTCGCTTCGCGGCTGTTCGGGTTCAGGCCGAAGTCCCGCAGGAGCAGCAGGGTGTAGGTGGTCGCGGTCCAGGGCTGGCCGGGGCCGTCATCGTTCGCCGGCCAGTAAGTGCCGCCTGCCCATTGACCGTCCATCCCCTGCAGTGCGAGCAGCCTGGCGCCCCAGCCTTCGGTGGCGACGCGGTCCCGCTCGGCCTGGACCTCCGCAGGCGAAGCATTCGTCAGGTAGCGCAGGACCTGCCAGCGGATGGCAGGATCACCGTCGAGCAGCCAATCGAGGACATCCATTGGCATCAACGGATCAAAGGTGCTGGATGCCTGCCCGTTGCATGGCGTCCTTATAGATTTCCACGTTCTTGGCCAGCAGCTCTTCCTGTTTGGCTTCGGAGACAGCAAAGGCCCGGCCCCCGAGGGCCGTGGCCTTGTAAACCTTGATGCCGCTGTTCTTCAGCGACGAATGGTAGGTCTTCTCGAACAGGGTGAGGAAGGTGGAGGCGTCCGTGCCGTGGGCGATGATGGCTGAAACCCGGGAGTTGATCTTGAGGAACTGGCGGAAGGGCCGCAGGCCATCAGTTTTTTCCTGCACGCTCAGCGCCGAGGGCATCCCCGGATCACGGACCCAGGGGTACGCGTTCCAAGGCATAACGTAGCGGGAATCGAGCTCAGCGAGCTCGTAAATCTGGGTGGCGCGGCGGGCGGCTTCGTCATCGTTGTAGTGCGAGACGAAGCCGGATTCGGTGCCTTTTCCGGGGCTGACCTGCAGGCTGACGATCCGGCATTCATCCTCGTCGTGCACCGGGTCGATGTAGGGAACGGTGGAGCCCGGCTTCTTTTCCATCAGTTCGTCGCAAAGCTGGGTTACCTTCGCGATGTTCGGTTCCTGTAGCAGGGCTTTCTTTTCGTCCCAGTCAATCGTCACGATTTCTCCCTCAGCAGCAAGGCGTCCAGAATCAGGCGTCTTAGGCCACTCTACGCTTCCGGCCTAGGGGGTGGGCAGGGGAAGTGTTGTCTCCCTTCTGCTGCGGAGGTTGTGCTCACACCGGTAATCGCGTCTTATGGGCGCGTTTGAGCGCTTTCATCCGGTGCCGTAATCTCCGTCGACGGCGGGAGGCCGGCTTAGCAGCCGCAGGCAAGGGAGCCCCGGGCAGGGGCGGGGCGGTTGATCGGTAAGTGTGCCCGGTGGGAGTTTGGAGTTCCACCGTGTGCCGTTGCCCTGGCCAGGTTACCGGCTTTGCGGCCCAGCCTGGTGTTTCTTTGGTGTGGTTGCAGGCTTCGCAGAGGCCTTGGCCGTTGGTGCTGGTGGTCGGGCCGTTGTTGTGCCAGGGGATGACGTGGTCCAGGTGGCGGATCGGCGCGTCGCAGTACGGGGTGCGGCAGGTGTCATCCCGTACCTGAATAAACCGGCGGAGCCCAGGCGGGAAGAGCCGGGCCTTGGAGTCCATCCCCACCAGCTCGCCACTGGTTGGTGCGGTGTAGAGCCGGCGCAGCCAGACTATGAATTCTTTGCTTTCCACGGTTCCTGCCGAGAGTGCGGTCCCCGGGCCGCCAAAACCAACGGCCCCCGTGCCGCTGTTTGCTGAATCACCTGATCCCGGCCCTGCTGGTGCTGGACCAGCCGCCACGAAACCGGTGGATCCTGGGCCAGCCACCAGTTCTCCTGTGACTACTTTCCTGGCCCATTCACCTGGAACGATGCCGTAGCCGGCGAGGGGGGCGGGTTCGCCGTCGCTTTGGAAGAGGGTCCGGTCGGTCATCACGAGCTGGAGGTCGATGCCGGTGTAGCCGCCCGGGGTGCCGGTGATGCGTTCGATCAGTTCGTCGGCCATGATGGCCCTTGGACCGCTCATCGCCGGAAGATTTGAGGGCGTCTGCCTGGCGGGTCAGGGCAGCGTAGGCGGCGACGCCCTGCGCGACCGGGACCAGCGCGGTCAGGTAGGCCATGGTTTCCGGTGCCGGGCGCAGGCTGACGGTCCGTTCCGCCACGGCATGGGAAGCCCGTTTCGCGAAGGATTGGGGGTCGCGCCGGTAGGCGGCGGTGCGGACGGCGGCGGTGATGGCCCGGTCCCCGCAGCCGGTCAGGGTGCCGGTGTCCGCGGCGATTTCTTCGTCCACCGCGGCCCGGTCTTCGGCGGACAGGCAGGCGGTTTCCTTCACGATCAGGATGGCCCGCCACTCGCTCAGCTGCCCGCTCTGAAGTGCCGCGAACGCGTGGGGCATCTCGGTGACCAGGGCTTTCCCCAGTCCCAGCAGCCTGCCGCCGCGTGCCGGGGACTCTCGCCGGGCCAGGGCGATTTGCGCGCCTACCCCGGCACCAAGCTCATCGGCGGGCACGCCCGCGGCGGCCTGTTCCCGCCGCACCTCAAGGTCATAGGGAACGGCAATCCGGGCCTGTTTCGCGGCGACCGCGGACTTCACGTCCTCGAATTCCCGCATCTGATCAATCTTTCCGGCGCGGTCCTCAGCGACAGGAACAGCAGCCAGCAATGCAAGGACACCAGCAACAGAAGGCACAGCACGCTTCCCCACCGGGACCGCCCCTGCCGATAACTGATCCGCTTCCATAAACAAAGTCTTCCAGCAGGCCCAGCCATAGGCACGAACCCTCGCGCCCTATGTGGATAACCCAGCCGCTGTGAATAAAGCAGCAACCGCCCCGGGCCCATGCTGTTCAATGTAGGGATGCAGTTCACCAGGAAGGGCCTGAAAGATGAAGGCTTTGCGGGCTTTAGGTCCGGCAAAGACCTCGATGCCATGCGGGTCCCGCAGGGAACGGGCATCTTCGCTGTCCTGAGGCCGGACGGGTTCCAGCCGGACTTCCTGAAGAAGAGCACCGCAGGTGTATTTAAGAAGAAGGATCCGTCGCTGCAGGAGCCGGAGCTTGCAGCCGCGTGGGTGGAGGCCGCCGTCGTCCTTTATCTGGGCAAGGCCGGTCCAGGCAGCAAAGGCAACCGCGGCCTGAGGAGGCAGATCCAGGAGTTCCTGGACTTCGGGCAAGGTAAACCGCCGGGGCACTGGGATGGGCGCCTGGTCTGGCAACTCAAGGACGCCGGGCAGTTATTAATTGCCTGGATGGAACTGCCCGCCGAAGCCCTCAGCAAAGCCGAAGCGGAGTACCACACAGCCTTTATCGAGGAGTACGGGAAACTGCCGTTCGCGAACCTGGTGCGCGCGCGGGTGAAGAACTAACCAGGCCCGTCAGGCCCCGCGCAGCCGTTCCATCTCGCGCCGGTCTTTCTTGGTGGGCCGTCCCGAACCCCGGTCGCGCTGCGGCAGGCCCAGTGCGGGGGCTGCCGGACGCGGCGGTGTGTGGTCGGTGAAGCAGTGGGAAGCGGCCTCCGCGCCCACGCGCTTGTTGATCAGCCGGCGCACCTCAAGGATCCGTTCGTAACCGGACATCCGGACGGTGACGCTGTCCCCGTTGACGAGCGTGGCAGAAGCCTTGGCCGGGCTTCCGTTCAGCCGGACGTGCCCTGCACGGCAGGCGGCGGTTGCCGCCGAGCGGGTCTTGTATGCGCGGATGGCCCACAGCCACGCATCAATTCGGACGCTGGCGGGGGAGGAAGGAAGGCTGGTCATGGCTGGCACCGAGTATAGCCCCGCCAGCGGGACTCCTCCGAGCAGTCGCCATCTGAACCGGCCCGGGCCTAGAACCGGCCCGGGCCTATTCCACCCTGACGCTGACCCGCTGCACCACATTGTTGCCCAGCCCCTGGTAGTTCCAGTTCTGCTCCAGGGGCTGGGTGGCGCCACTGGCATCGGTGGCACGGCACGTGAGCTCATGTTCGCCCGGATCCGCCACCCATGGCAGGGTCCACTTGCGCCACGCGAACCCGCCCGCCGATTCTTCCAGCTGCGCGGGCAGCCACGTGCCGTCGATCCCTACTTCAACAGCAGTAATGGCCCCGTGCCCGGACCACGCCCTGCCCTGCAGCATCACGGGACCGGGCGGTATTACCCGGGTCCGCGTGAAGAAGTCCGGGATACCCGGCGGAACCATCAGCGAACGTACCCTGATCCGCGAAACGGGTGTGCCGGCGTCGTCCGGTGAATCCTGGTAGCGGTACGCGACCTGCTGCTGGTAGCCGGCAAAAGGCGCGGTGACCACTTCGATGGATTCCAGCCACTTCACGCTCGTCATGCCGTACCAGCCCGGCACCACCAGCCGGAGAGGGTATCCGTGCTGGGGCGGCAGTTCGCTGCCGTTCATTTTGTAAGCAAGTACGATGTCGGCACGCATCGCCTCACGGATCGGCAGGCTCCGAGCGTACCGCTGGGTGACGCCGCCCTGGATCCCGGCATCAGCGCCGGTGAACACCACTTCCACTGCGTGCGGAAGGATCCCCGCCTTCCCGAGGAGATAGGCGAGCGGAACCCCGGTCCAGGCAGCCGTGCCCACTCCTTCAAGCACCCACGGTTGGCTCAGTGGCCGCGGCTTCAGGAGCGAGCGGCCGTTGCCCGCGCACTCCAGCGTGACCGGCACCGTAATGGCGGGGTCCCTGCGCAGCGCCGGCATGCTCAGCTCGAGGGCACGCTCCACCGCGCCGTTGACCCGCAGGTGCCAGGCCCCGTTGTCGATAAACGGGATGTCGAAATGGGTGAGCACGTAGTGGAGGCCCGGCGGAGTGATATCACGGCGAAGGGCTTCCAGGGGCATGGAGTGGTTGCGGGCGCCCAGTTGGAGTTCCTCCGGAGTGAGCGGTCCGGTGGTTGGTCCGGCTGCGGGGCCGGCGGGGGCAGACACCTGCTGTTTCGGGGCCGCAGCGGGAAGGGTGGACTGTGGATCTGGCTGGATTTGGGTCATGGCGCTGCGATTCTGCTGGCACTCGGATTCCTGCGGCTTCGGGTGCTGCCCGGGGCAGCGCCCGTTGCATCAGGTTTACGCCCACGCCGCCGGCCCGTCAACGCCCGCGTCAACGCGCGGCCGCAGCTGTAGCGCCTGCAGCCGCTACAGCTGCGGCCGCTTCAGGAACTCGGACAGGGTCAGGGGGTCCTGCCCCGTCAGCCCGTGGATGTCCGGGGAGATCCCGGCCATCTCCCCGGCGGCCATGGCGGTGTAGGTACTCACCCACGCGTCCACCTGCCAGGGCGGCGCACCATACGAGGCCCGGGATGCGTACGCTTCCTCCGTGGTTTCCGGGTGGTAGGTGATGGTCCGCCCGGTTCCTGCGGTGAGGATCCGGGCAGCCTCGGCCATGGTGAGTTCCTCCGGGCCCGTGAGGTTGTAGGTCTTGCCCTTGTGGATTGCTGGATCCCGCACCACTGCTACGGCACAGCGTGCGATGTCCTCGCGCGCCACTGCGGAAAATACGCCCTCCCCGGCGGGCCCGCCGATCACGCCGTCTTCGCCGCAAAGGAGCGGCAGGAAGTCCAGGTAGAAGTTGTTTCGCAGCAAGGTGTAGTCCATGCCGGAATCCTGGATGCGCTGCTCCGTGGCGTAATGGTCCCGGGCCAGCGTGAAGGTGGCGTCCGGGGCCGCACCGTAGAAGGACGTGTAAACGACATGCTGCACCCCCGCGTCGGCCGCGGCGTCCACAAAGGCGTAATGCTGCTGCACCCGGTCCTCCGTTTCGGCGGCGGACACCATGAACAGCACCCTCACCCCCTCCAAGGCCTGCCGCGCAGCAGCGGAGTCCGCGTAACTGCACACTACGGGCCTGGCGTTCTCCAGCTCCGGCGCGCGGCCGGCGTCTCGGACCAGCAGGCGCTGGGCGGAACCGGCAGCGGCGAGCTGCCGTGCCACCATTCCGCCCAGGCCGCCGGTGGAACCGGTGACAGCGAGGTCCGCCAGGTCCATGGCGTCAGTCACCAGGAATCCTAGGCTTCACGCCCGGCCGGGGACTTGGTCTGCGCAGGGTCGCGCTCGGCCAGGGACCCGATGGCGTCGTCGATCTTCTTCAGGACGTCCGGTTCCAGTGTCACCCCTGCGGCCTCAACGCTGTCGGCGATCTGCTCGGGCCGGGACGCGCCGATGATTGCAGAGGCCACGTTGGGGTTCTGCAGCACCCAGGCGACGGCGAGCTGGGGCATGGAGAGGCCGGCTTCCTCCGCGATGGGCTTCAGTTCCTGCACGCCGGCCAGGACGTCGTCGCGCATCCAGCGCTGGATCATCTTGGCGCCGCCCTTCTCGTCCGTGGCGCGGCTGCCTTCGGGAGCCGGCTGGCCGGGCAGGTACTTGCCGCTGAGGACGCCTTGGGCCATGGGGGACCAGACGATCTGCGAGACGCCCAGCTCCTCGGACGCCGGCACAACCTCTGCTTCGATGACGCGCCACAGCATGGAGTACTGCGGCTGGTTGGAAATGAGCTGGAAGCCGAGTTCCTTGGACAACGCGTGGCCCTCGCGCAGCTGCTCCGCGGTCCACTCGCTGACGCCGATGTACAGCGCCTTGCCCTGCCGGACGATGTCAGCGAACGCCTGCATGGTCTCTTCCAGCGGCGTTTCGAAGTCGTAGCGGTGGGCCTGGTAGAGGTCCACATAATCCGTCTGGAGCCTCCGCAGCGAGCCGTTGATGGACTCCATGATGTGCTTGCGGGACAGGCCCAGATCATTTTTGCCCTTGGGGCCGGTGGGGCCGAAGACCTTGGTGAAGATCTCCAGGGACTCGCGGCGCTCGCCCTTCAGGGCTTCGCCGAGGACAGTTTCGGCCGCGGTGTTGGCGTAAACGTCCGCCGTGTCGAACGTGCTGATGCCGGCATCGAGGGCGGCCCGCACGCACTGGGAGGCGACGTCGTTCTCCACCTGGGAGCCGTGCGTGAGCCAGTTGCCGAAAGTGATTTCTGAGACTTTGAAGCCGCTGTTTCCGAGGTATCTGAATTCCATGGGTTTCACGCTAACCCAGATGGTTGCTCAGGGTAAGGGCTGTTTGCCGTTGGTGGCCCTGCCCTTGAGCACCTGTACCGGGCCGGACAGGGAAACAAGCGATCCCGTATCCAGCGGCGACAGCGGCTGGGGAAGTTCCTGCTTCTTAAACGACCGTGCGACGCGTGCGTGACGGGGGTCATCGAGTTTCGACTCTACGAGCGGCGCGATTTCGACCACCTTCTCGGCAGGAACATGGGGGTCCGGCAGGTCCCGCACGGAAAGCTTGATTTCGGGGGCGGCGGCACGTGCCCGCGCCATGGCCCGCGCGTCCGCCTCTGCAACGGCTGAGGCCCAATCCTCAGCAAGGACAGGGGGCTCGCGGCGCGCGGCCGCCAGGGCGGGATGGTGCACGACGGCGGTGCGCAGCGCCTTGCGCAGGCGAGCCGGCTTCAGCGCGGCCCGCCAGTCGCGGGGCGGGCGGCCGGGTGCCGCGGATGCCGGGGACCCGTCGTCGGACGTTGCCGTGGCCTGCCTGCCAGAGCGGAAGGGGGGATGGTTTCCCCTGCGGAAGCGCCTCCCGAACAAGGCCATCAGGGTGACGGCGGTAAGCCGCCCGATCCCCGCGAGGACGAGGGTGATGACGCCCAGCAGGAAGAGGACCAGGAACATCAGGAATGCCATGCCCACGGTGCCCAAAAAGGTCAGGTTGAGGATGAGCGTATCCGGATGTTCCACGTCATCTCTCCTCTCTGCCGTCAGCGAAGCCCGCACCGGCACCACGGGGCCAGGGCAACAACTCCTTCTCCACCATACGGATTTTTACCGCGCGGCGCCGCCGGACCCCCGGCGCCGCCCAGGGTTGTTTCAAAGCTGTTATCCGATATGACAAGGGCCTCGGGCCTATAGTCGAACTGGCATGCCGGGCCCGCGCGGTGCGGCCGGGAGAAGAAGGCAGGAGCGCCGATGGCCGAGGACCTGGGAAGCAGGAACTGCATGTGCCTGTCCGGTGAGCAGTACCGGAAGTGCTGTGGCAGGTTCCATTCGGGAACGGCAGAAGCAGCCACCGCGGAGCAGGTGATGCGGTCCCGCTACAGCGCATTCGTGCTCCTTGATGAGAGTTACCTGCGGCGGACCTGGCACCCTTCGGAAGCCCCGAAGGACCTGGACCTGGATCCGGAGATGGAGTGGCGGCGCCTGGACATCGTGTCCACGGACCGCGGGGGTCCGCTGGATGTCCAGGGCACGGTGGAGTTCAAGGCCTACTACCGGCACGGCGGTGACCGCGGCGTCCTGCACGAGGTGAGCCGCTTTGTGCGGGAAAACGGCCGCTGGTTCTACTTGGACGGAAAGATCCTGGCCTGACTACTCGTCGTCGTAATCTTCCCGCGGGGTGAAGCCCACTTTGTCCACCTTGCGGTGGAACCGCATGCCGGCAAGCCCGCCGAGTACGGCCCCCACCAGCGCCACCAGGGCGACCACCACGGCGGCGACGATACTCATGGTGTTGAGCTGGCCTTCGTTGATGGGGATCCGCGGGAAGCTGTTGAGGTTCGCCAGCACGTTGAACTGCTGCCCTGCCACGAGCGCCAGGATGGAGACGAGGACCGCAACGATCAGCGCCCAGATCCACACCATGAGGCCCTGCTTGGCTCCGTTGAACCGCGCCATGCGTCCTGCCACGTAACCGCCGCAGTAGTAGGAGAGGAACAGGATGACCAGCAGCACAATGATGCCCACCAGGCCAACGGTGCCGCTGTTCGAGGCCGCCTGGTTTACCGCCTCATTGACGTCCGTATTGGTGGCCAGGCCTACAGCTGTCCCGGCCGCGGCCACGAGGGCCGTCAGGAGCACGGCCATGCCGGTGGCAGTCAGCCAGCCAAAGAACGCCGAGCCCACCTTGATACCGCCGAACTGCTCCTTTTCGCGGGCCACGGCGGTCTGCCTGTCCGTCAGATTCGGATCAACGGCCGGCGCCGCAGCCGCGGGGACGTAGTCCCGCTCGGCGTACGCGGCCGTAGCCCGCTCGTTCCGGGCCGCCGGTACCTGTTCGTAGGTGGACGTAGTTCCCGCGTCGGTGGCCGGCACCTGGTCAAAGGTTCGCGTCGAATCGTCGCCGGCCGGGGCGGCGCGGTAGCTTCCGTTGCCGTCAGTATCCTCGCGGGCTCGGCGCGGAGGCAGGTTCTCGGGGTTTGTTGCGCTGCTCATGGCTCCACTCAACCATCGCTCCACAGAGATAGCAAGGATGCTTACTATTTTGTGACCCGTGAATCAGCGGTAGTTGCGGTGCAGGTTTTCCCGCTGGGACGGGCCAGGGGAGGCGTCGGCGATCCAGGGCCCGGTGCCTTCAGACTGGTCCAACACCCCGGCCTCCAGCCAGGTGTAATCTCCGGCGAGGACCTTGCGGGTGAGCCGGTGGTCGGCGTCGTCCGTGTTCCGCCACAGCTGGTCAAAGTACTCCTCCACGCGCACCCGTGCCTGCTCGCAGTAGGCCTCGGCAAGCTCGTAGGCGCTCGCGGCCTTTTCAGGGGCGGTATGGAGCAGCATCTCTGCCCGCGAGCAGCAGGCGGTCATGGCGAACAGTTCCGCGCCGATGTCCACCACGCGGCCAAGGAATGCCTGCTTGCGTTCCAGCTTGGCCTGCCAGCGGCCCATGCCATAGAACGTCTGCCGGGCCAGCCGCCGAGACGAGCGCTCAACGAAGCGCAGGTGCTTGGCCAGCCGCCCGAACTCACCGTAGGAGCGCGGGTCCATGCCCGCCCCGGCCACCAGTTTGGGCAGCCAGCGGGCGTAGAAGCCGGAAGCGCCGACGGCGGCCTTCGCCTTATCGGACAGGCTCGCGTTCAGGGATGCCAGGTCTCCCGCGGCGGCCAGGTGGGCGTCCACGGCTTCCCGGGCAATGAGCAGCCGCATGATTTCCGATGAACCCTCAAAGATCCTGTTGATGCGGAGATCCCTCAGCTGTTGCTCGGCAGGCACCGCGCGCTCGCCGCGGGCCCCCAGCGATTCGGCCGTCTCGAAGCCCCGTCCGCCGCGGATCTGCACCAGTTCGTCGGCGATCCGGCAGCTGATCTCCGTGGCCCAGAGTTTGGCGAGGGCGGCTTCAATCCGCACGTCCTTCTGGCCGGCGTCGGCCAGTTCGGCGGAGAGCTCGAAGACCGCGTCCAGGGCAAAAGCGGACGCGGCAATGAAGGCGATCTTCTTGCCCACGGCCTCGTGCTCGCCCACGGGCCGGCCCCACTGGGTCCTGGCGTTCGACCACTCCCGCGCGATCTTCAGGCTCCAGCGGCCGGACGCCACGCAGAGGGCCGGGATGGATAGCCTGCCCGTGTTCAGCGTGGTGAGGGCGATCTTGAGGCCCTGGCCCTCCCGGCCCAGCCGGTTCGCTGCGGGGACGCGCACCTGGTGGAAGCGGGTCACCCCGTTCTCGATGCCGCGCAGGCCCATAAAGGCGTTCCTGTTTTCCACGGTGATGCCCGGCGAATCCATGTCTACCACGAAGGCGCTGATGCCGCCCTTGTGCCTGGTGCCGTCCCCGTCGGTGTGGGCCGGCACTACAGCCATCACCACCATCAACTCGGCAATGACGCCGTTGGTGGTCCACAGCTTGACGCCGTCCAGGAGGTACGCCCCGCCGTCGTCCGTTGGCGTTGCAGTACTGCCCATCCGGGCGGGATCGCTTCCCACGTCAGGTTCGGTGAGGAGGAATGCGGTGACGGCGCCGGCCGCGCAGCGCGGCAGGAACTCCTGCTTCTGCCCTGCAGTGCCGAAGACTTTGACGGGTTCGGGCACCCCGATGGACTGGTGCGCGGATAGGAGGGCGCCGAGGCTTGGGTGGACGCTGCCCAGCAGGGCCAGTGCCCGGCCGTAGTACACCAGCGACAGGCCCAGCCCGCCATATTCGGCCGGAATCTTCATGCCGAAAACGCCCAGATCCGCCAAGCCTTTGAGGTATTCGTCAGGGATCCGGGCGTCGCGCTCGATGATCCGGCCGTCCATGGTGCCGGCGTATTCCGTCAGGCGGTCCATAAAGGCCTCGCCCCGTTCCACATCTGCGGGGTCGGGGGTGGGCCAGGGGTGGACCAGGCTGAGGTCGAAACTGCCGAGGTAGAGGCCCTTTGCGAAGCTGGGACGGTCCCAGCCGGACTCCCGGGCAGCCTCCGCTACGGCGCGTGCCTCATCCGCGGAGACGCCGGCGCCGATTTTGCCGGCCGGTACCGGGGTGTCCTCTGTGGGGGCGTCCGCTGCCGTGCTGGTGGTGGTTTTTGAGGAGCTGTCAGTGGCGGAGCTCATGGGTTATCTCCTTGGCCGGATGGCTTTCGTAGCCATAGGATCCGCCGGGTTGGAGAACCCTTAGCTGTCTCTCAATATTACCCGCGGGTAGGTTCCGGTGCTAGGGGTGGGTTGCGCCTGAAAGTCCCCGCCGGCGTCGATTGCGGCCGTGTGGTGCACCAGCCGCTCCCAGCCCGCGTTGATGCCGTGGACCACAGTCAGGAGCGTCAGGTAAACCACCGTCCAGCTGAGCTTTCCGGCGCCCAGCAGCACCAGTGCTACAAGTCCCGCCACCAGGACGAAGGCCGCCAAAATAAGGCCGAATACGAGCGTGCCGATGAATACCAAAGTTGCGGTTTCCACCGAGCTTAGATCGAACTGCATGAATCCCCCTGCTGCGACGTTGCTTGGCCTGAAGTCAGTAAGCACGAGCGTAGGGGCAGGTTGCGGCCCAAGCTAGGGGCAGATGGGGCAGATGTGACTCTTGATATTGGATCGAAATACTACGGCCGAGTAGGTCACGGGGTGGTTGCAGGAGCCTGCGTTAACCTTGTACTTGGCACTTTTCCATCAGTGCCCCTGCCCCAGCCCATATAAACAGTCCAAGGAGAGTGTGTGCCCCGCTCCGCCAGGTCATCCGCTGACGCCATCAGCGCCCGGCTCCGGGACCTCGAGCTCCTCACCAAAGGACCTGCCTGGGCCCTTACGCGCTCCGCACCCTGGGTGATCGCGGTGCTGCAGGCATCCTTCACCCGAACCCGGCCGCAGCTTCCGCTCGAGGAATTCCATGCCGACGTCGACTCCTTCCTTGAGGAGCTCCGGCGGCAGGAGCCCGGGCTGGGCGGCGGGGCCAACGGGAAAACCTTCGGCGACGAGTGGACGCGGCGGCAGTTCCTGACGCGGCGGAACCAGTCCGGGCAGATCGTGTACGAGGTCACCGAGCCGGCGGCACGCGTGCTCGCGTTCCTGGACAGCCTTTCCAGTGACCGCTCCACCCTCAACGGTTCCCGCCTGGGCACGCTGCTTGGCGACGTGGAGAAGCTCGCCAACGAGACCAACCCGGACCAGAGCGCCCGCCTCGAGGCGCTGGAAGACGAGATCGAGGAGCGCCAGCAGCTGATCCAGGACATCAGCACAGGCGAGTTCGACGGCCTGCTTGATGACGACGAAGCCGTGGAGGCTGCCGGGAACATCCTGGACCTCGCGGCGAGCCTGCCGGCCGATTACAAGAAGATGCGTGACCGGATCGAGGAGCTGGTGGGCGGGCTGCGCAACCAGATCATCGAGGAGTCACTGACCAAGGGCGCCACCATGGCCCAGGTCCTGGAAGCTGACAAGCGGCTCCGCCAGAGCCCGGAAGGCCGGACCTTCCGTTCCTTCGCCGCGTTCCTTGAGGACCCGCAACAGCAGTTGCGGTTCCGGTCTGCTATCGGCGAAGTCCTCAGCCGGCAGTTCGCGGACGACCTTTCGCCTGAGGACCGGGAAACCCTGAAGAACCTGGTGGTCGAACTCCGTCAGCAGCACAGCCAGATCCAGCGGATTTACGGCAAGCTCAGCGAAAGCCTCAACACGTACGTCCAAAGCGACGACTTCCGCCAGTCGGTCCGGCTCCGGCAGGTCCTGCGGGAAGCGGAGCAGGCCATCCGGTCCCTTCCGTACGAACGGGAACGCCCCGGCCTGGTGCCTGGCCCTGTGCTCTTCAACGCGGGATTCGAGTCGCTGTCCATGGTGAAGCTTTTTGATCCGGACGAGTTCGCGGCGCCTCCCAAACTGGCCGACCCCATTGCCTTCAGCGATTCCGACCGCGTGCGCTCGCCGAGGACCGGCAAAGCCAAGCCCGCGGTGGTGCGGTCCGCCATGGCCGGCGCGTCCACCCTCTCCGAGGCGTGGCAGCAGCTGCCGCCGGAGGAACAGCACATCAACACCATCCGGGCACTCCTCTCGCACGCCCTGCACGAAGGCGCTGCCTTCAACACCCAAGCGGTGGACGCCCTGGACTTCGAACAGATCGACGGCACCACGCGCAGGGCCTACCTGCCGCTGGTCACCCTCCCGAAGGATTGACGATGACTGAAGACATGACGACGACGGCCGCCCCGGAGGTTGGGCCCGTCACCGAGGCGGTGGTTGAGCCCGACGTGACCCAGGTGGTGAGCGGAACCAGGCCCGACTCCTTCTCAATAACTCCCCGCGACACGTTCGTTGACGGCGCCGCCCTTTTCCCTGGCGATACCGGTGTGTTGTCTATGAAGGTGCGGCAGGCGCTGGTGAAACTTCTCAAGGGCCCTTACGTGGACGGCGGCCGGGACGAGAAACTCTGGACCGTCCTGCTGGATCACCAGGTCATGCTGCGCAGCCGGCTGTCCGAACTGTTCCTCACCATGCAGCTGGACCACGAACGGAAGATCGCCGTACTGCGCCCGGTCGATCCGGACGCCATCGGAGGCAGCACCCGTTCCAGCATCCTTCGGCAGCAGCGTGCGCTCAGCCGGGTTGAGACCATCGTGCTGCTAAGGATGCGCCTGCTCCTTGACCGGCACGTCACCGCGCAGACAGATCCCACCATCACCCGCGAAGAAATCTCCGACCTGGTGGCCCACTACCAGCCCGCGGGGCAGCAGGACGCGCTCCGGGACTCGGACGTTGTCAACCGGGCCATCACCAAGCTCCTGGCCCGGCAGCTCCTCCTCCCCACCGGTCTGGACGACGTCTACACCATCTCCAACGCCTTGCCCCTGGCCCTCCCGTTCGAAAACATCGGGGACATCCCGGCGCAGATAGAAGCCCTCGCAGCAGCTACAACAGACCCCACCGGCACAGAGCCCCTGATAGACCTCGATACCGGCGACGCTGCGGATGTGGAAGGTACGGAGTCCCAAGGCGAGGAAGAGAACGACGACGACGGTGCTGCCGCCCAGGGAGTGGCATCGGGCCTGTCGGAGCCGGGGGCATCGTCCGCAGGACGGATGCTGCCCGGCGAAGGGGCGGGGGCGGCAGCACCGTCGTCGTACCCAGCCACGACCACCGAAGCGGAGGCAACCAAATGAGCATCGCGAGCATGCTGCCGATCGGGGACCTGACGAACCCCGGCCAGATGCGCCTTGCCCTGGTGCAGGTGGTCAACTGGGGCACGTTCCATGGGGCGCACACCATGCACGTGGACCGGAACGGGACGCTGCTGACGGGCAACTCGGGCGTGGGCAAGTCGACGCTGTTCGACGCAATGCTGCGGGTCTTCGACGCGAGGCCAAGGTCCAATGAGGCCGCAGCCCAGCGTTCGGGCGGTGCCGTGGAGGACAAGCGGACCACGTTTACGTACATGCGCGGCAAGGTGGGCGACAAGGCCGTGGGCGAGGGCTCGGCGAGTGCTTTCCAGCGGCCGGGTGCCACCTGGTCCGCCGTCGCGCTGACGTTTGATAACGCGGCCGGCACCAGGGTGACGGTTTCGGCGCTGTTCGACCTGCCGAAGAATGGCACGGAGTCGAGCGTGGGCCGGTTCTACCTGATCGACCATGCGCCGCTGGATCTGGAGGCGCTGGAAGGCATCGCGGACAAACGGTTCACGAAGGCTGCCCTGGAGACCATTTTCCCGGACGCCCAGGTCTTTGATGTGCATAAGGCCTTCGCGGAGCGTTTCCGCCGGCTGCTGGGCATCAACTCGGACCAGGCCCTGCCGCTCCTGCGGGTCATCCAGGCAGGCAAGGGCCTGGGCGGCAGCGTCAACACCTTCTTCCGCGATCAGGTCCTGGACGCCCCGGCAACGCTCGCGGCGGCGGACGACGTGGTGGAGGAGTTCAGCAACCTGATGTCCATCAGGCAGCGGCTGGAGGACGTCCGGCAGCAGCGTGACCAGCTGGCCCCGGTGCCCGGCCTGAACCGGGAGTACGCGCAGTCGCTGCTGGACGCCAACCGGCTGCGGGACCTCGCCGGCGGGGAGTTCGACGCGTACAAGCAGAAACTCGCCGTCACTGTCCACCAGAAAACCCTGGCGCGCTTCAAGGAGCTTGCCCAGGCGAAGGCCAAGGAGCTCGGCGCGGAGCGTACCGTCCGGGACGGCCTGGCCAAGGAATTGCGCCAGCTGGAGACGGACTACAACAACCAGGGCGGCAACGCGATCTCCGCGATCGAGCAGTCGCTGGACAACGCCCGCGTGGGCCTGAAGCTCCGCCAGCAGGTGGAGGAAGCTGCGCGCCAGGCGCTGACCGACGCCGGCCTGCAGCTTGAATGGACCGAGGAAGGCTGGGAGCAGGCGCACGAGCAGGCTGCCGCCCGGTCCGCTGAGCTGAAGGATGACTCCCAGGCCCTGCAGGAGCTCCGCTTTGAAGCCTTCGACGCCCACGCCACGAAGAAGCGGGAGCTGGCCGCGGCTGAGCAGGAGCTCGTGTCGCTGAAGACACGCAAGTCCCTGCTGCCGCCGTCGAGCATTGAAAACCGCTCTGCCATCGCCGCCGCCACCGGCATTCCGGAGGACCGGATGCCGTTCGCCGGGGAACTGATGGACCTCGCCGAGGGCGAGGAAAAGTGGCGTCCCGCCGCCGAGCGGGCGCTCCGGAACCTCGCCACCACCCTGCTGGTCCCCGGCGAGCATTTCGCCGCGGTGACCCGCTACCTCAATGACCACAACGTGCGCGGCGCATTGCGGGCCGTCGACGTTTCCAGGCCGCTCACCGGCGGTGCGCTGGCCCTTGAGGACGTGCACGACGGCGACCTGCTGACCAAGCTGGACATCCTCGCCACCGGCGTCGCCGCCGAAGCCGGGGCATGGATCCGCGAGCGCATCGCGCTCGACTTCGCCTACCCCTGCGTGGAGGATCCCGACGAGCTGGCCGGGCTGGACCGTGGCCTCAGCCTGGGCGGCGTGGTGAAGCGCAACCGCCACACCGTGGAAAAGGACGACAGGTTCACCAGCCGGCAGGATTACGTCCTCGGGTTCGACAACGCCGCCAAGCTGGAACTCGTGGCCGGCCAGGTGGAGGACCTGCGCCAGGAGGTGGCCAAAGCGGCTGAGCTGGCCCAGAGCCGCGAGGAATCGCACCAGGGCATGAGCCGGCAGCTTGACGTGCTGCGGCGGATCGCGGAGGACCATCGCCCCTGGGAGCAGGTTTCGGCGGCAGTGGCGGCCGAGGAGCTTGCCAGGATCGAGCAGCGGCTGAAGGACGCCCTGGCCGCGCAGGCTGACCTGGAGCCGCTCCGCGCCACCATCGAGGGGGTGCGGCAGAAACACCAGTCCAGCACCGAGGCGGCTGCCGTCCTGCAGAGCGAATACAAAGCGCTGGACCGGCAGTTGACAGCGGCTGATTCGCTGCTGGAAGCTGCGCGGGAGCGGCTGGCCCAGGTGCCGCCGTCGGACGCTACAGTCGTCGCGCTGGAACCGTACTTTGCCGATTTCGGCGACGTCAGCGAAATGCACGAGCTGGACAACCTCGCCAACCGGGTGCGGACCGCGCTCCTCGGCGAGCTGCACACCGCGGAATCGCGCGGGCAGGCCACCGCCGAGCGGCTCACCCGGATCTTCGAGGGGTTCGTGCGCGAGTGGGGCAGCGCTATTTCTGCGGACCACGGCACCAGCATCGGCGCCGCGGGTGAGTTCGAGACCCGCTACCACGCCATCGTCAGCGACGGGCTGCCCGCCCAGGAAGCCGAATTCCGGCAGTTCTTCAACCAGCGCACCCACGAATCCTTCAGCACGCTGCTGCACCTGCTGGATGAGGAACGCCGTTCCATCACCAGCCGCATCCTGCCGCTGAACGGCATCCTGTCACAGGTCAACTTCCATGAGGGCAGCTTCCTGGAACTGGACATCAAGCAAACCCTGCCGCCCACGGCCAAGCAGTTCAAGGACGCCATCCAGAACGCCCTGAAGGCCCGGCACAGCCGCCCGGTAAAGACGGACGGTGCGCGGACCGACAGCGCCCGGACCGACGGCGCCACCGTGGAAAGGGACGACGACGCCGAGCTCACCGCCCGCTACAAGTCCCTGGAAACCCTGGTCAAGCGGCTGGGCTCCCAGGCGCCGGAAGACAGGCGCTGGCGGGCCGAAGTGCTCGATGTGCGCGGGCACCTGTTCATCCAGTGCAAGGAGCACCGTGAGGCAACAGGCCCCCGTGGTGCCAAAAAGTCCGAGGTCTTTATGCATGCGGACACCGGATCCATGTCCGGCGGCGAGCGGCAGCGCTTCACGGCCTTCATCATGGCGGCCGCACTGAGCTACCAGCTGGGCATCGCGGAGCAGGGCTTCACCACCTACGGCACCGTGATGATGGACGAGGCCTTTGTGCTGGCTTCCGAGGAGTTTGCAGGCGCCGGGATCAAGGCCCTGCACGAGTTCGGATTCCAGCTGCTTCTCGCTGCACCGGAGAACGTCATCGACCTGTCCCGGCACCTGGGCTCCGTCACCGAAATCCTGCGGGACAGGCGCACCAACCGCTCGGGCGTGCTGACGGCTCCGGTCATCAAGCCGCGGCCGGGGCAAGAGGGCGCGTGGCGGTCCGAAGCGAACCCGGTGGACATCGTTTTGCGCTAGCTGTCATCAGCGGACGGGCTTTATAGCAAATCGATGGATATATTGCGTGAGAGCTGTTGAAGGCTGCTGTTCTGGTGCCATGCTGGTCGGCATCAAACACTCGCCTTCATCCTCCTGGTCGGGTACTTGTGGAACGCTGGGTCCTGCATCTGACGCCCGTGGAGAATGACGGCCTTCCCTTGAAAGGCACCGCAAATGCGCCCAGCACATCGCGCCGCCACCTTCATGGCGCTCACCGCCGCCGCAGCCCTCACCCTCACGGGCTGTGCCGACGGCACTGCCGGTGACAGCGGTTCCTCCAATGGCACTGCCGCCCAGAGGGCTGAGGCAAGCCCGCCAGCATCAATCATTCCCGTCGCCACCTCTTCTCCCGCTCCTGCCGGGCCGGTGACCTTCACCTTCGCAGATGGCCGCCTGTCCTTTGCCCACCCGGAGGGGTGGCGTGTGGAGCATGAACAGGTTTCAGCGTCCCCTGCGGTGGAGACTGCGGCAGTCTTTGATGCCAGCGGCAACGAGCAGGTCGCCATCTACTACAGCCAGGTCGGTGACGCCACCGCCGGTAATGTCTCCAGGTTCGTACTCGAGACGGACCCGGTGCCAGGATTGGTCGGGGCTGCGGTTCCTACGCCCAGTTCGTCGTTCTTTGTTGATCACGCTCTTGGGGCTGCTACTTACCGCATGGAGCTAACGGCGGGATCGCCGGTCTCGCCCGACGGGCAGGTGCAATACGGCCCGATCAAGCTCGGCGACCGCATTTTGACCGCAGACGTGCTGTTCACCGGTCCGCCGTTCGCGGGCGATGAGGCGGCGAAAGCGTGGTACTGGGGTGCTGAAGGCCAGGCGCTGAAGTCGGCGCTGATGAGCTTCTCCTACCGCTGAGGCAGCAAGAGGAACCTCCCCGCGGGGGGCGGCTCCTCTTGCTGTTGTCCTGCCGAACCGCATCTTGCCTGTCCAGGTCCGTTCGGCCGCCAAAAGTGTGTCTTTCGTCATACGAAGGGAATAAGGTACGGAAACGTTGCGTAATCTCTCCAAGGGTAGGCTAGCCTTACTTGAGTTCGCTTCCGCCACTTAAGGAGTTCCGTGACTTCCCCCCTCTTCCCCGGGCCCAGCACCACCCGCCGCACCCTGTTGAAATCAGCCGGCAAGGCCACGGCCGTCCTGGCCGCAGCGGCTCTCACCCTCTCCGCCTGCTCGACGGGCCCGGCAACATCCAGCACGGATTCCAGCGCACCGAGCTCCAGCAGCGCGCAGTTCCCGGTCACCATTGACCACGTCTACGGCAAGACGATCATTGAGAAGCAGCCAACCCGCGTAGCCACCGTCTCCTGGGTCAATGACGACGTTGCCATTGCCCTCGGTGTTGTGCCCGTAGGCGTTCCCAAGAACGAATGGGGCGGCAACCATCAGGGCTCCACCCCCTGGAAGGACGCAGCGCTGAAGGAACTCGGCGCGGAATTCGGCTCAGGCAAGGCCCCGGTGCAGTACTCCGAGGCGGACGGCATCAACTTCACCGAGATCGCCAAGCTCAGCCCGGACGTAATCCTCGCCGCCTACTCCGGCCTCACGGAAGAGGACTACAAGAAGCTCAGCGAGATTGCCCCCGTCGTGGCCCACCCCGAGCTGGCCTACGGTACCTCCTGGCAGGACGCCACCACCATCATCGGCAAGGCCCTCGGCAAGGATGCCGAAGCAGCCAAGCTGGTCTCCGATACTGAGACCACCGTCAAGGAAGAAGCCGCGGAGTACCCGCAGCTCGCCGGCAAGACGTTCATCTACGGCTACGCCCTTCCCTCGGACCTGACCCAGACGGGTATCTACACGGCCAATGACAACCGGCCGAAATTCCTGACCTCCCTGGGGATGAAGCTCGCCCCGGTTGCCGAGCAGGCGTCCGCAGGCTCGAAGGAGTTCTTCGTGCCGTGGTCCGCCGAGAAGGCGAACGAACTCAACTCCGACATCTTCCTTAGCTCGGTTGAGGACGCCAGCGAGGCAGACGCCATCAAGAACGATCCCCTGCTCGGCCAGATCCCGGCCGTCAAGAACGGTGCCTTCGTCGCGGACGCGGACAAGAGCCTGGTCCTGGCAGTCTCCGCCTCCTCCCCGTTGAGCCTGCCTTGGGCGCTGGCCACGTTCCTGCCGCAGCTGGCCACTGCAGCGGACGCAGCGAAGTAGCACCGGCTCCGTGACGCAGAGTACGACGACGGCGGCCCACCAGCCGCGGATTCCCGGCACTTCCGTGCCGAAAAAGGGAGCGCGTGCCCTTTTCCGGAGGGATGCTTCCAGCGGGCGCCGGGCAGCCTGGCTGCTGGCCGCCGTCGTTGTACTCGCCCTCCTGGCCGGGGCTTCCCTGGCCATCGGGGCCCGGGGGCTTCCCCTGGAGACGGTGTGGCAGGCCCTCACCGCCTTTGATCCTGCCAACGGTGACCACGCCGTGATCCATGCCCGCATCCCGCGGACGGCCCTCGGCCTGCTGGCCGGCGGGGCACTCGGGCTGGCCGGCGCCGCCATGCAGGGCGTGGCCCGCAATCCGCTCGCCGACCCGGGGATCATGGGCGTTAATGCCGGCGCCGCCCTGGCAGTAGTGACCGGCATCTACCTCTTTGGCGTCGGCTCACTGTCCGGGTACGTCTGGTTCGCTTTCCTCGGTGCCGCAGCAGCCGCCGTCGTGGTTTACCTCATCGCGTCACTGGGCAGGGACGGTGCCACGCCGGTGAAGCTCGCCCTGGCTGGTGCCGCGCTCAATGCCGGCCTGTACTCGCTGATGAACGTCATCCTGGTCTCAAGCCAGGACACCCTGGACCGCTTCCGGTTCTGGCAGGTGGGCGGCATCGCCGGACGCGACTGGCCGGTGCTGCTGGCCGGGCTCCCGTTCCTGGCCGCCGGGGCAGCCATCGTGCTGCTGACAGGACGGGTCCTCAACAGCCTGGCCCTGGGTGATGACATCGCCCGCGGCCTCGGCCAGCGCGTGGGGCTGGTCCGCGGCATTACCGCCCTCGGAATCGTCCTGCTGTGCGGTGCGGCCACCGCCCTGGCCGGGCCCATCGCCTTTGTGGGCCTTGTGGTTCCGCATGCCGTCCGCTTCCTCACCGGCCCCGATTACCGCTGGATCCTGCCGTTCTCGCTGGTCCTGGCGCCGGCGCTGCTCCTCGGCGCGGACATCATCGGCCGCGTAGTCCTGCTCCCCGGTGAAGTGCCCGCCGGCATCATGACCGCCCTCGTCGGCGCGCCCGTCTTCGTCTGGCTCATCCGCCGCGGCAAAGGGGCCGGGCTGTGACACTCGCCAAATCCCCCGTTGACCTATCACTTAACGCTGCCAAAGAGGGGCCAGAGGGACCAAAAGTGATAGGGCACCGCCGCGGCGGGCAGCTCTTGAGCCGCACCGCCGTCCTGGCCGCCGCCGTCGTAGTCCTCTTCGCCGTCTCCATCCTGCTGGGCAGCTACACCGTCACCATCCCGGACTTCTTCAAAATCCTTATCGCCCACCTGACCGGCGGTGAGAGGATCCCCGGCGCCAGCTTCATCGTGATGGAGAACAAACTGCCGCGGGCGGTCATCGGCACCATGGTCGGCCTCGCGTTTGGCCTGGCCGGCGCCCTGTTCCAGACCATGCTCCGCAACCCGCTGGCCAGCCCGGACGTTATCGGAATCAGCTACGGTGCCAGTGCGGCCGCCGTGGTGGCCATCGTGGTGTTCGGCGCCTCCGGTGCCGCCGTTTCCGGGGCAGCCCTGGGCGGCGCGCTTGGCGTGGCGGCCATCATCTACGCGATCTCCACCGGCGGCACCCTGCGCGGAGCGGGCCGCGGTGATGCCGCCGGGAACCGGCTCATCCTGGCCGGCGTAGGAATCGCAGCGGCGCTCCAGGCCGTGATCAACTTCCTGATGACCCGCGCCGATATCCGCACCGCGGCTGACGCCCTCGTCTGGCTCAACGGATCCCTCAACTCCGCCAACTGGCACCGGGCCGGTGTTCTGGCCGTTTCCCTCGCGGTCCTGATCCCCGCCGTGGCCGCCATCGCCGGCCCCTTGCGCATCCTGGAGCTCGGCCCCGATGCCGCCGCCGGGCTGGGCATTAAAGTACGTGCCACCCGGCTCGCGCTGGTGATCATCGCTGTCTCGCTCGCAGCTGTGGCGACGGCGGCAGCCGGGCCGGTCTCGTTCGTCGCCTTCCTGTCCGGCCCCGTCGCGCGGCGTTTCACCGGAAAGGCCAGCCTCCCGGCGTCGGCCCTGGTGGGTGCCCTCATTGTGTTCGCGGCCGACTACGTTGCGGCCAACCTTGCCCCCCTGCTGCTGGACGGCACCGTTTTGCCGGTGGGTGTGATCACCGGCGCGCTCGGCGCCCCGTTCCTGCTGTGGCTCCTGGTCACGGCCAACCGAAAGGATGCCTGACGTGGCAGTTCTCAACGCCAAAGACCTGACGCTGAAATACGACCAGCGCTGCGTCGTGGACGGCCTCAGTGCCGAGATTCCCGAGGGCAAGGTGACCATGATCGTGGGCGCCAATGCCTGCGGAAAGTCCACCCTCCTGCGCGGCCTGTCCCGGCTCCTCAAGCCGGCGGCCGGTGCTGTGACCCTGGACGGCAAGGACATCCACTCCCGGCCGGCCCGCGAACTGGCCCGCACCCTGGGCCTGCTCCCGCAGCACCCCACGGCGCCCGACGGCATCAAGGTCCGCGACCTGGTGGGGCGAGGGCGGTACCCGCACCAGGGCCTGTTCCGCAGCTGGAGCGCGAAGGACGACGCTGCTGTCCAGCGTGCGCTGGAAGCCACCGAGACGCTGGCCCTCGCCGAGCGGAACGTGGACGAACTGTCCGGCGGGCAGCGGCAACGGGCGTGGATCGCCATGGCACTGGCCCAGGAAACGGAGGTGCTGCTCCTGGACGAGCCCACCACCTACCTGGACCTCGCGCACCAGGTGGAGGTCCTGGACCTGGTGACGGACCTGAACCGCCAGCGGGGCACCACCGTGGCCATCGTCCTGCACGACCTGAACCTGGCCGCCCGGTACGCGGACAACGTGATCGCCATGAAAGGCGGCGCCGTGGTGGCGGTGGGTGCGCCCGGGGACGTGGTGACCGAGGGGCTGGTCCGCAGCGTCTTCGGCCTCGAATCCCGCGTCATCCCCGACCCCGTGTCCGGAACCCCGTTGATCATTCCCATCGGCCGACACCACGTCCCTGCCAACGAACTGGAGCTCGTTTCATGAAAACCCGCGATGTTGCCGCTACCGAGCCCATGACCCTGGCGTTTGAGGTCACTGTTTCTTCCGTGCAGGAACTGAGCCCCAACTTCCGCCGGATCACGTTCGGCGGTTACTCTCTGCGCGACTTCGGCGTGCACGGCGACACCCTTGACCTCCGGATCAAGCTCATGATCCCGTCGCTCGCCGCCGACGGCACCCCGCTGCCCCTTCCGGCCTTCAAGATGGCCGAAGCCGGCTGGTACCGCGAATGGCTGGCCATGGACCCGGCGGTGCGGGGTTCCATGCGCACCTACACCGTCCGGCAGGCCCGCCTGGACGCCGTGTACCCCGAGATTGACGTCGACTTCGTGATGCACTTCGATGACCACGGTGAAGGCGGGCCCGCCGCCAACTGGGCCCTCAATGCAAAGCCGGGCGACGCCGTCACGATCATCGGACCCAACAACCGGGCAGCGCACTGCGTCACCGCCGAAATCTACTCCGGCATCGAATGGCGGCCCGGGCTTGCGCAGCGCGTCCTGCTCGCCGGCGACGAAACAGCCATCCCGGCCATCTCCGCCATCCTGGAAAGCCTGCCCGGCTACATGACCGGCCACGCCTTCCTGGAAGTCCCCGAAGCAGGCGACTTCCTCGAATTGACCTCACCCGCCGACGTCGAAATCACCTGGCTCGCACGCGGTGCCTCCCTTGGACGTTCCCGCCCGCACGGCGAACTGCTCCGGGACGCCGTGCGCAAGGCCGTGCCCGTGCCCGGCTGGGTGGGCATCAAAGCAGCCGACGGCGGTGCTGGCCCGGAGCCCGAGGACGTCGACGTGGACGTGGACATTCTCTGGGAAACCCCCGCCCGCATGGAAACCGCCGAAATCCAGGCAACCAAAAACCCCGGCATGCCCGCCGGCGCCATGCCCTTCTACGCCTGGATCGCCGGCGAAGCCGCAGTCATCAAGGACATGCGGCGGTACCTTGTCCGGGACGTCGGGATTGACCGGAAGCAGGTTGCTTTCATGGGGTACTGGCGCCAGGGCAAGGCTGAGGGCTAAGGCTCCTTTCACTGGACTCCGTGGCGGCGGAAGGTGCATCCTCTGCGTGCGTCGTGACTGGGGCGCCGGCGGGGCGGTTTTGCCGTCGCTTAGACACCTCCTTTCGCTCATTACGGCCGCGGACGGCCTTCACTTCGCTCCAGTCGGCGATGCGCTCCTACGCAAAACCGCCCCGCCGGCTCGTTGCGCCCCTCGCCGTTGCTGCCGTTCCTGAAACGCGGCATCAGATCCTGCGGCTAAACCGGGAACGCGCCATCACGTCCTGCGGCTAAACCGGGAACGCGCCATCATGTCCTGTTCATCCCGGCGTCGTTCTGGCTTTTCCTTGGCCCGCTACTTTTGGTGCGTGCGTCCTGAACCTTTGCTTCCTGAATCCGGGCGGCGGGTTTTTGTTGCTCTTGGGGACTCTTTTACTGAGGGCGTGGGGGACCGGGACGAACGGTTGCCCAATGGGGTGCGTGGCTGGGCGGACCGGGTGGCCGAGAAGCTCGCGAAAGCACAGCCTGGTTGGCGGTATGCCAATCTGGCGATCAGGAGCAAGCGGCTCCGGCATGTAGTGGGAGAGCAACTCGAGCCGGCGCTGCGGATGCGGCCCACCCTGCTGACGCTCTATGCCGGCGGCAACGACATCCTTGACGTGAAGACGGACATGGCCGCACTCATGGCCGACTATGAAAAGCTCGTTGCCCGGCTTGCCGGAACGGGTGCCACGCTGGTGCTCTTCACCGGCTTTGATGTCAAGGTTTCCGCGCTGCTGGAGCCGTTGAAAAAGCGCAACACCTTCTACAACGAGCGGGTCCGGGCCATCGCTGAAAAGTATGGTGCCGTCCTTGTGGATTACTGGTGCCTGGAGGCCTTCCACGACCGCCGCATGTGGGACTCGGACCGCCTGCACATGTCCAAGGCCGGCCACAAGTACCTTGCGGGCCAAGTGCTGGACCGACTGGGTGTCCCGCACAAGATCCGGCCCAAGGACTGGGATCCGCCACCCAGGCTCAGCCTGCGGGAGTGGGAACGCCACCAGCGGCGCTGGGTCCACGACTGGGTCCTGCCACTGTTCGGGCGCAAACTGCGGGGAGTTACCTTGGGCGATGCGCTCACCCCGCGGTGGCCCGAACCGGTCAAGGTGCCGCGCAAGGGCGGGCTGAAGAAGCTGGTGCGGGAGCCGGCCGACGGCGGGCCCACGCCTTAAGTGCTGGGCGTCGGCGGGCTGTCCAGCAGGTTCTCGAAACCGGGAGCCACCCTGCCGGCGTGGAACTCCATGATTTCGAATTCAGCTACCCCATTTGTGTAAAACGGGTCCTTTGCCAGGCTGGCGTCGAGGGTGGCGCGGTCGGCCTGGGACAGCAGCAAGCCGCCGGTCCGGGGGACCTTGCGACCGGCAGCAATGAACACGCCGTCGTCGAATGCCTTCTGCAGCCAGGTGATGTGCGCGTCATTGTGGAAGTCAACGATGTCCTGGGGAACCCGGTAGGTCAGGGAGACAACATACATGCACCCAGCCTACTGGCCTGCCGCGACGCTACTTGAAGTATCAACCCACCGTAGAATGGGGTTATGACCGAACCCCGCTGGCTTAGTGCCGACGAACGCCGTGCCTGGCTGGCCCTGGTGAGTATCAACACGCTGCTCCCGGCGGCCCTCGATACGAAGCTCCACGCAGCGGGGAAATTGTCCCTTTTCGACTATACGGTCCTGGCCATGCTTTCCGAGGCGGAGGAACGTTTCCTGCCGATGAGCGAGCTGGCCGCCCGCAGCAGTGCTTCCCTGTCGCGGCTGTCGCACGTGGTGACCAAGCTGCAGAAGCGGGGTTGGGTGGAACGCCGGCCGCACCCCCACGATGCCCGCGTGACAACAGCCCACCTCACTGAAGAAGGCATGGCGACCATCGTGGGCCTCGCGCCCGGCCACGTCGAGACGGTACGTGACTTGTTCCTTGACGCCCTTGACGAGCAGGACGTCCTGGACCTGGCGCGGATTGGCGAGAAGGTAGTGGGCAGGCTGGACTCGGACCACTGGATTTTGCGGGAGACCCCGGGCGCATAGCCTGCATTGCCGGACAGCTGGAGGTAGCACCTGAACTTGGTTGCCCCTGGCAACGGATGGCAAACTGGCCAGATGGATTTCACAACCCGCTTTGTAGCCCTTGGTGACTCCTTCACCGAAGGCGTGGGCGACGACGATCCCACCCGCCCCAACGGCGTCCGCGGCTGGGCAGACCGCGTGGCCGAACAGTTGGGCGCCGCCGATCCCGGCTTCGGTTACGCCAACCTCGCCATCCGCGGAAGGAAACTCCGCCGGATCCTGGCCGAGCAGGTGGACGCCGCCGTCGAACTTAAGCCCACCCTGGTGAGCATTTACGCGGGAGCCAACGACATCCTCCGGCCCCGGATCGACATTGACGACCTCCTGGTGGAGTACGACGACGCCATCGCCAAACTGCGCGCCACCGGTGCCACCGTGGTGATGTTTACCGGCTTCGACGCGCGCGGCTCGAAGGTGTTCAGCACCATGCGCGGGCGCACAGCCATCTACAACGAACTGATCCGCGGCATTGCCGGAGACCACGGCGCCTTGCTGGTGGACTACTGGCGGTTCAGCGAATACTACGACTGGGGCATGTGGGCGCAGGACCGGATGCACATGTCCGCCGCCGGGCACGCGAATATGGCCAAGCGTGTGCTGGACGTCCTGGAACACGACCATTCCATTGACATCCCGCCCATGACCCCCGTTCCCGAGCTGAGCGGACTGGATGCCATCCGCGCGAACGCCCGCTGGTTCCGCGAGTATGCCGGGCCGTGGGTTGTCCGTAGGGTTACCGGAAAGTCCTCCGGGGACAACCTGCAGCCGAAGTACGCCCAGTTCACACGGCTGTAGCCTCCGTCCGCAGCCAGGTCAGGCGGGATGGAAAGCCGGAGTGGCCAGCATGGAGCCGTCCACACGGATGGCCAGGACGTCAACATCCCAGTTGTCCGCAGCGCGGTTCAGCATGGGTGTTCCACCGGCCACGATCGCCGTGGCCAGGACATCCGCGGTGACGATGTCCGCGGCAGCCACGCTGACTTGGACAAATTCGCTGCCGCTTCCCACCCTCCAGATGTGCTCGCCGCGTTCGACGGAGCCGGAGGTGGCGATTGCGCTGTGTCGGCTCTTGCCGCCCAGTGCGTAACCAGTAATCAGGGTGCGGCGATCCGCGGGGTCCACGATACCGGCCTTCCACCGCTTGGTAGTGCCGGGGTGTGGGGAGCCGCTGACCAGCACGTCGCCGCCGGCATTGAGGCACCAGTCGTGCCGCCCCAGGGCAAGGAGCGAGGTTCCGGCCTCGCGGATCGCGTGACCCTTGATGATCCCCGAAAGGTCCAGCACGCCGTCGGGCCGTTCAGGGGTGAAGGCGCCCTCCGTCCGCAGCCGCCATTCATGCGCCTCGGCATACCGCTCACGCAGCTGGGCTGAGGCGGCCGGCAACGTCAGTTCGCCGCGGGCCAGCCTGCCTGCTTCCGAATCCTGGCGGTAGAGGCTGAATTTTTCGTCCAGGTTCCGGAACAGGCGTTCGACGACGGCGGTGGCGGCGGTGAGCTCATCGAACCGCGGCTGCCCTTCCGTGGGAGAGCCGACGGGCAGCGTCAGTCCGATGACGGTCCCCATGCACTCAAAGGTGCGGGACTTCAGGAGGAAGCCGTCGGTTGCGACCGGCAGGGCATTAGAGGTTGGCTGCATCGATGGCTGCCTGGAGTGAGGTCAGGTAGGCGTCGCTGGTAATGGTGGCGCCGCTGACGGTTTGGACATCTGCCGACTGTGCCGCCAGGACCTTGCTCTTGAGCAGGGGTGCCGCGCGGTTGCTGATCTGGATCGACTTGCCGTCGGTGTTGGTCAGCTGGAGGGCTGTGACATCCGTGATCTTTCCGTTGGCCACTGTGATCTGGACCTGCACGGGACCGAACCGGGTTTGCACAGCGGTTCCCTTATAGGTGCCGGAGGAACCGGAAGAGCTCGTCGAGCCAGAAGAGCTCGAGGTGCCGGAGGACCCGGACGATCCAGCCGACCCGGAGGAACCCGAGCCGGTCGAACCCGTACCCGCCGAACCCGTGGTGCCTGTCGCCGTCGTACTTGATGCGACGGTGCTGATGCCACCCACCTGGGTGCCTGCCTGCCAGCCCGCCAGGAGGATCCCGGCCGAGGCCAGGGCCGCTGCCACTGTTCCGCGTATTTTCACCAGTCAAACCTTTCGTGATGGATCTGTTCCCCGGGGACGCCGGCACTTCCGGCATCCTCTATGACGTTGGCCGCCCAGGCCGCCGGACCACAGACGTAGACGTCCGCATCCGCGATGTCCGGCACGTAGGAGGCCAGGCTGTAGCCGTTCCGGACGGCGTCCTCGGGAAGCCAAGTGGAGGGGCCGTGGGCCCGGGGCCCGGTGACATGGAAGAGCCGGACCCCACGGGCCTGGCAGAGGTCAAGGATTTCGTTGCTGAGGTAAAGCTCCTGGTTTGTGTGGCCGCGGAGCAAGACCGTCGCCTCGCCGGGAGCGAAGGGGGTGGTTTCCAGAAGGGCGCGCAGGGGGGTGATGCCGATGCCGGCGCCGATCATCACTACCTTGTTCTTGGTCCGGGCGGCCGTGCTGAGCAGCCCGTAAGGACCTTCCAGCGCCACCTTGGTCCCCTTTCGCAGCCGGAGGAGCTGGGCCGAACCGTTTCCAAGGTTCCGAACGGTGACCCGCAGCGTGCCCTGGCCGTCCGGACCGTGGAAGACAGGTTCGGCGGACAGGCTGAACGGATGGGGATGCCACCACATTCCCGGGGCCAGGAAGCGCCAGATGAAGAAGCGTCCGCCCGTTCCCGCCAGCTGGTCCAGTCGGCGCCCTCTCATGACTATGTTCACCACGCCCGGCGCCACAGCCTCCACCCTGGCCACGGTCAGCTGGTGCCGTGCCGTGGCCAGCACCGGTTCCAGGACGCGGAAGTACAGCAAGGCGCTGCCTGTGTAGATGCAGATGGCAAGCCAGTACCAGCGCTGCCAGGTGCCTGCCGCGAAGAGCCCGCCCACACTGAACTGGTGGGGCAGCGACGTTGCCACCGCGGCATACGTGAGGAGGTGGACCACATACCAGAACTCGTAGGGAAAACGGCGGCGGACAGCCACCAGCGACGTCACCACGACAGCGATGAAGAGCGCCATGGAGACGAACGCCAACCACATGTCGGGCACCTGGACCCACAGGTTGATGGACTCGCTGACCGGATCCAGTCCTTCGGCCATGCCGTACCCAATGACGAGCAGGCCACCGTGTGCCAAAAGCAGGTAAAGGGAGGGCTTGCCCAGCTTGCCGTGGAACTCCAGCGCGCGGTCGTGGCCGATGGTGCGGTCAATGAAAGGGATTCTTGCCGCCAGGAGGAGCATGAGCAGGACCAGGTCCATGCCCGCCAGCCCGCCCACGATCCCCGCCGCCGTGAACAGTGAGGCGGGTGATGTGATGTTGGTGGCCCCGCCGTCGGCAAGCCAGAGGGAAATTGCGGCGGCAACGGAGGCCCAGGCAATGACCGTCAGGAGGTCCGTCCGCAGCATGCGCTGCCGGTACTGGCGGGCGAACCAGCCGCGGGCCGGCCACTTCGCTGATGGTGATGAAAGCTCCGGGCGGCCGGAGCTGCTGGTGGCCGGAGTTGCCGGCGGGAGCTGCGTCTTCATGCTTCAAAGATGCTCCCGGAAGCTTTCATTAAGCTGTGAAAAGGCGCCTGTATTTGCTATGTCTGCAGGCCAGTTGCAGGCGGGCGCTTATACACCCTCTTCCACCGGATTGGTCTTTAATTGCGTGAACTCGTAGACTTGGTAGGCGCTAAGTGCGCGGAGCGTGCGCAATTGCTCCGGTTGCCCGGTAATTTCTCCAGGGTGGCCGGTAGTTAGGGGCTCAAGTTGCGTGACTAACCGTTGCCCTTCTTCACTTTTGGGTCGCCCTTAGCAGCATGGTCCAGCAGCAGATATGCGGATCATTACTTTCAATTCTTGAGGAGAAGTCATGGCAGCACACTGCCAAGTGACCGGGGCCGAGCCGGGCTTTGGGCACAGCATTTCGCACTCGCACCGCCGCAACAAGCGTCGGTTCGATCCGAACATTCAGAAGAAGCGCTACTGGGTTCCGTCCCTGCGCCGTAATGTCACGCTGCAGGTATCTGCAAAGGGCATCAAGACCATCGACGTACGCGGCATCGACGTTGTCGTCGCCAGCATTCTCGCTCGTGGGGTGAAGCTCTAGTGGCTAAGGACAAGGACGTACGTCCGATCATCAAGCTCAAGTCGACCGCGGGCACGGGTTACACCTACGTAACCCGCAAGAACCGTCGTAACGATCCGGACCGTATGGTCCTGAAGAAGTACGACCCCAAGATCCGCCAGCACGTCGAATTCCGAGAGGAGCGCTAAACATGGCTAAGAAGTCCAAGATTGCTCGCAACGAGCAGCGCAAGGTCATCGTTGAGCGTTACGCTGCAAAGCGCCTTGAGCTGAAGAAGACCCTGGTTGACGAAAATGCAACCGATGAAGCACGCGAAGCAGCCCGCCTGGGCCTGCAGAAGCTGCCCCGCAACGCGTCCCCGATCCGTCTGCGTAACCGCGACATCATCGACGGCCGCCCCCGCGGTACCCTCCAGAAGTTCGGTATCTCCCGTGTCCGCTTCCGCGACATGGCACACAGGGGCGAGCTCCCTGGCGTTACCAAGTCTTCCTGGTAATTCAGTACTGCTGATACCGGCTGCTTGAGAAGGGCCGGCAACCTCACGGTTGCCGGCCCTTCTGCTGTTTAAGCCGCATGCCCGGTGATTGAGCCTGTCGAAGTACCCAGTGATTGAGCCTGTCGAAATCAGGGCCGTGTCGCAGCACACAGGCTGGAAGTACGACGGCGGTTAGCCCACCGAGGGTGCCCATGTCCGGTTCTGCCCCGGACTCCCGGGGTTCAGGACCGCCTCCGGAGGGGATTTGCGGTGGTGCCAGTGGAGGTGTATTGTTTTCTAAGTCGCCGCGGGGGAGACAGTGAAGAGCTGGTCACCGCGGGCGGCCAAAACCCCCAAATAAAGACCAAATCTGGCAGGGCTTTCGAGCGCCGCAGAAGAGGTGGGGACGACTCCCCACCGATGAAGATCCTGGAACACGGATTTGCATCGGGACGGCGGGTCGGGTAAGTTTTAAAAGTTGCTCCGGAGCGATCCTGAATGTTTGGTTTGGGTGGTGTCGGGTGTGTCTGTTGTTTGAGAACTCAATAGTGTGCCAAGTTTGTTGATACCGATTTTTTATTAAATTGGTTGGATTTGCCGGGCTGCCCGCCCCTGTGGGTGGTCTGGTTTTTACAGCTGGTTTCAAATTTTGTGCAGCTTTTGGTCCCGTTTTCCCGGGGCTGGGGGTTGTGTCTGTTTTTCTTCAACGGAGAGTTTGATCCTGGCTCAGGATGAACGCTGGCGGCGTGCTTAACACATGCAAGTCGAACGATGATCTCCAGCTTGCTGGGGGGATTAGTGGCGAACGGGTGAGTAACACGTGAGTAACCTGCCCTTAACTCTGGGATAAGCCTGGGAAACTGGGTCTAATACCGGATATGACTGATCATCGCATGGTGGTTGGTGGAAAGCTTTTTTGTGGTTTTGGATGGACTCGCGGCCTATCAGCTTGTTGGTGAGGTAATGGCTCACCAAGGCGACGACGGGTAGCCGGCCTGAGAGGGTGACCGGCCACACTGGGACTGAGACACGGCCCAGACTCCTACGGGAGGCAGCAGTGGGGAATATTGCACAATGGGCGCAAGCCTGATGCAGCGACGCCGCGTGAGGGATGACGGCCTTCGGGTTGTAAACCTCTTTCAGTAGGGAAGAAGCGAAAGTGACGGTACCTGCAGAAGAAGCGCCGGCTAACTACGTGCCAGCAGCCGCGGTAATACGTAGGGCGCAAGCGTTATCCGGAATTATTGGGCGTAAAGAGCTCGTAGGCGGTTTGTCGCGTCTGCCGTGAAAGTCCGGGGCTCAACTCCGGATCTGCGGTGGGTACGGGCAGACTAGAGTGATGTAGGGGAGACTGGAATTCCTGGTGTAGCGGTGAAATGCGCAGATATCAGGAGGAACACCGATGGCGAAGGCAGGTCTCTGGGCATTAACTGACGCTGAGGAGCGAAAGCATGGGGAGCGAACAGGATTAGATACCCTGGTAGTCCATGCCGTAAACGTTGGGCACTAGGTGTGGGGGACATTCCACGTTTTCCGCGCCGTAGCTAACGCATTAAGTGCCCCGCCTGGGGAGTACGGCCGCAAGGCTAAAACTCAAAGGAATTGACGGGGGCCCGCACAAGCGGCGGAGCATGCGGATTAATTCGATGCAACGCGAAGAACCTTACCAAGGCTTGACATGAACCGGAAACGCCTGGAAACAGGTGCCCCGCTTGCGGTCGGTTTACAGGTGGTGCATGGTTGTCGTCAGCTCGTGTCGTGAGATGTTGGGTTAAGTCCCGCAACGAGCGCAACCCTCGTTCTATGTTGCCAGCACGTGATGGTGGGGACTCATAGGAGACTGCCGGGGTCAACTCGGAGGAAGGTGGGGACGACGTCAAATCATCATGCCCCTTATGTCTTGGGCTTCACGCATGCTACAATGGCCGGTACAAAGGGTTGCGATACTGTGAGGTGGAGCTAATCCCAAAAAGCCGGTCTCAGTTCGGATTGGGGTCTGCAACTCGACCCCATGAAGTCGGAGTCGCTAGTAATCGCAGATCAGCAACGCTGCGGTGAATACGTTCCCGGGCCTTGTACACACCGCCCGTCAAGTCACGAAAGTTGGTAACACCCGAAGCCGGTGGCCTAACCCCTTGTGGGAGGGAGCTGTCGAAGGTGGGACTGGCGATTGGGACTAAGTCGTAACAAGGTAGCCGTACCGGAAGGTGCGGCTGGATCACCTCCTTTCTAAGGAGCACCTACGGATTGTTCATGCCATGTATGTGGTGTGGGGGTTTGTCAGGAGTAAAAGCCCGTTGCGCAGACGCAAGTTCTGCGGCGGGTGCTCATGGGTGGAATATCAACAAATAGCGGCTGCTTGTGTTTCTTTCTTGTCTAGTACGGATGCTTTGGTGTCCTGGAACGGCGGGGTTGGGGTGCGGGTGGTTTAGTGTTTGGCACACTGTTGGGTCCTGAGGCAACAGGGCCGGGGGTTGTTCGTGGCTTTGGCTGTGGTTCCCCTGGGTTTGTTTGTTTCTGGTTTCCTGGCTGCACCGGTCATGCGCGGAGGCCCTTTCGGGGGTTGTTGTGTGGGGTGTGTGGTTTGGGGTTGTTGTTTGAGAACTACATAGTGGACGCGAGCATCTTTTATAAGAAGCAATTTCCAAGAATATGAACCTGGATCTGGCTGCGCTTGGTGATGACTGGCCTCTTTTTGGGGGTTGGTGGTTGTTGGGTGTGGTTGGTTTTCGTGGTTCTCTCGTGAATTAGTTTTTTGATCTTTTGTGGTCAAGTTTTTAAGAGCACACGGTGGATGCCTTGGCATTAGGAGCCGAAGAAGGACGTAGGAATCTGCGATAAGCCTGGGGGAGTCGATAACCGGACTGTGATCCCAGGGTGTCCGAATGGGGAAACCCCGCCAGGCGCGCGAGTGATCTGGTGACCCGCATCTGAACACATAGGGTGCGTGGAGGGAACGCGGGGAAGTGAAACATCTCAGTACCCGCAGGAAGAGAAAACAATAGTGATTCCGTTAGTAGTGGCGAGCGAACGCGGATCAGGCTAAACCGTTCCATGTGTGATAGCCGGCGGGCGTTGCATGGTCGGGGTTGTGGGACTTTCCGTTCTGTCTCTGCCGGGACAGTGGGGTGTGATGTGCAGGCATAGGTGAACGGTCTTGAAAGGCCGGCCAGAGAGGGTGTGAGCCCCGTAACCGTAATGTTGTGTACCGCCCGGAGAGTATCCCAAGTAGCACGGGGCCCGAGAAATCCCGTGTGAATCTGTCAGGACCACCTGATAAGCCTAAATACTCCCTAATGACCGATAGCGGACCAGTACCGTGAGGGAAAGGTGAAAAGTACCCCGGGAGGGGAGTGAAACAGTACCTGAAACCGTGTGCTTACAATCCGTCGGAGCAGCCTTGTAGTTGTGACGGCGTGCCTTTTGAAGAATGAGCCTGCGAGTTAGTGTTACGTCGCGAGGTTAACCCGTGTGGGGAAGCCGTAGCGAAAGCGAGTCTGAATAGGGCGTTGCAGTGGCGTGATCTAGACCCGAAGCGAAGTGATCTACCCATGGCCAGGTTGAAGCGACGGTAAGACGTCGTGGAGGACCGAACCCACTTCAGTTGAAAATGGAGGGGATGAGCTGTGGGTAGGGGTGAAAGGCCAATCAAACTTCGTGATAGCTGGTTCTCCCCGAAATGCATTTAGGTGCAGCGTTGCGTGTTTCTTGCTGGAGGTAGAGCTACTGGATGGCTAATGGGCCCTACAAGGTTACTGACGTCAGCCAAACTCCGAATGCCGGTAAGTGAGAGCGCAGCAGTGAGACTGTGGGGGATAAGCTTCATAGTCGAGAGGGAAACAGCCCAGACCACCAACTAAGGCCCCTAAGCGTGTGCTAAGTGGGAAAGGATGTGGAGTTGCCCAGACAACCAGGAGGTTGGCTTAGAAGCAGCCATCCTTAAAAGAGTGCGTAATAGCTCACTGGTCAAGTGATTCCGCGCCGACAATGTAGCGGGGCTCAAGTACACCGCCGAAGTTGTGGCATTCAGATTTTTGCTAAGCCCTTGTGGTTCAGGCGTCTGGATGGGTAGGGGAGCGTCGTGTGGGCGGTGAAGTCGCGGTGTAAACCAGCGGTGGAGCCTACACGAGTGAGAATGCAGGCATGAGTAGCGAAAGACGGGTGAGAAACCCGTCCGCCGAATGATCAAGGGTTCCAGGGTCAAGCTAATCTGCCCTGGGTAAGTCGGGACCTAAGGCGAGGCCGACAGGCGTAGTCGATGGACAACGGGTTGATATTCCCGTACCGGCGAAAAACCGCCCATGCTGAACAGGGGATACTAACTGCCCGAGACCTGCCCGATCACCCTTGTGGTGTGAGGGTTTTGGTGGAGCGCAGGACCTGATCCTGGGAGGCAAGCGTATTAACAGGTGTGACGCAGGAAGGTAGCCGAGCCGGGCGATGGTTGTCCCGGTCTAAGGATGTAGGGCGAACGGTAGGCAAATCCGCTGTTCATGATGCCTGAGATCTGATGGGACCCCCGTTTGGGGGGATTTGGTGATCCTATGCTGCCGAGAAAAGCATCGACGCGAGGTTTTAGCCGCCCGTACCCCAAACCGACACAGGTGATCAGGTAGAGAATACTAAGGCGATCGAGAGAATTATGGTTAAGGAACTCGGCAAAATGCCCCCGTAACTTCGGGAGAAGGGGGGCCCCAACCTTGATGGACACAAGCTGTCCGGAGGGGATCGGGGCCGCAGAGACCAGGGGGAAGCGACTGTTTACTAAAAACACAGGTCCGTGCGAAGTCGCAAGACGATGTATACGGACTGACTCCTGCCCGGTGCTGGAAGGTTAAGAGGACCGGTTAGCCTCACGGCGAAGCTGAGAATTTAAGCCCCAGTAAACGGCGGTGGTAACTATAACCATCCTAAGGTAGCGAAATTCCTTGTCGGGTAAGTTCCGACCTGCACGAATGGAGTAACGACTTCCCCGCTGTCTCAACCATAAACTCGGCGAAATTGCAGTACGAGTAAAGATGCTCGTTACGCGCAGCAGGACGGAAAGACCCCGAGACCTTTACTATAGTTTGGTATTGGTGTTCGGAGTGGCTTGTGTAGGATAGGTGGGAGACGTTGAAGCCCGGACGCCAGTTCGGGTGGAGTCATCGTTGAAATACCACTCTGGTCACTTTGGACATCTAACTTCGGCCCGTAATCCGGGTCAGGGACAGTGCCTGATGGGTAGTTTAACTGGGGCGGTTGCCTCCTAAAAAGTAACGGAGGCGCCCAAAGGTTCCCTCAGCCTGGTTGGCAATCAGGTGTCGAGTGTAAGTGCACAAGGGAGCTTGACTGTGAGAGAGACATCTCGAGCAGGGACGAAAGTCGGGACTAGTGATCCGGCGGTACATTGTGGAATGGCCGTCGCTCAACGGATAAAAGGTACCTCGGGGATAACAGGCTGATCTTGCCCAAGAGTCCATATCGACGGCATGGTTTGGCACCTCGATGTCGGCTCGTCGCATCCTGGGGCTGGAGTAGGTCCCAAGGGTTGGGCTGTTCGCCCATTAAAGCGGTACGCGAGCTGGGTTTAGAACGTCGTGAGACAGTTCGGTCCCTATCCGCTGCGCGCGCAGGAAATTTGAGAAGGGCTGTCCTTAGTACGAGAGGACCGGGACGGACGAACCTCTGGTGTGTCAGTTGTACTGCCAAGTGCACCGCTGATTAGCTACGTTCGGATGGGATAACCGCTGAAAGCATCTAAGCGGGAAGCTCGCTTCAAGATGAGATTTCCATACACCTTGTGTGTGAGAGGCCCCCAGCCAGACCACTGGGTTGATAGGCCGGATGTGGAAGCGAGGACTAACGACTCGTGAAGCTGACCGGTACTAATAGGCCGATAACTTACACCACACACCATTCACCGTGAACGGACTCTTCGAAAGACGTTCACACCAGGTGATGGTAAAAAGAAACAAGACTGCTTGCGTCCACTATGTGGTTCCCAAACAACAAACCAAACCAATGGTTTCGTTGCTACAGGAACACACAATTGAATAACAACACCACTGCTGCATCACTGCAGAACATGTTGTAACCACAGATTTCCCACACCACCCCGCAAAGGGGTGTGTGACGGGTAGAAGGGTTACGGCGGTCATAGCGTGGGGGAAACGCCCGGTCCCATTCCGAACCCGGAAGCTAAGACCCACAGCGCCGATGGTACTGCACCCGGGAGGGTGTGGGAGAGTAGGTCACCGCCGGACATAAATTAAAGAGTAGGGCCCTGACAAACAACGTCAGGGCCCTACTCTGCTTTAACCCCCAAAACCACCAACACGCACCACCACCTCCCGCACCCATCCAGGGAACCCCCCATCACCTTCCGCACCGGTCCGGGGGACCCCCATCACTTTCCGCACCGGTCCGGGGGACCCCCATCACTTTCCGCACCGATCCGCGAAACCCTCCACCAGGTTCTGCCCGGACCCGGGGAAAGCTCCGGACTGTCCCGACCAGGCCCGCCTAGACTTACCGTCATGGCCTCACGTTCCCGCACACCCCGCATCCAGAGAGCAACGATCCTGGATGTTGCGGCCGCCGCGGGCGTCTCGCGCCAAACCGTGACCCGCGCGATGAACGAGATGCCAGGGATCAGCCCGGCCACCCGGGAGCGAGTCCAGCAGCTGGCGGTAGAGCTCGGTTACACGCCCAGCCGATTTGCGAAGGGCCTGGTGCAGGGAGCCCGGACTTCCCTGGGGCTGGCCATACCGGACCTCACCAACCCGTATTTCCCGGCTTTTGCGTCCAGCGTGGTGGAAGTAGCAACCCAGCGCGGCTGGAACGTGGTGGTTGATGATTTTGGCCACGGCAGCGGGAGCGGCCTGGATGCCGTAACCCGGCTCGCACCGCAGGTTGATGCCCTTATCGGCTATCTCGGAGCGCTCTCGAATGATGCCCAGGCCATGATGGGCCGGCGCCCGGTGGTGGTGCTGGATTATCCGGCGGGGCAAGCTGCCGGGGGCATCTCTTTCGACTACTTGCACGGGGCCGGGCTTGCACTCCATCGCTTCGAGGCGGACCATCGCCGGCGGATCGCCTACCTCGACTCGGACCAGGAGGGCCCGGCCACTACCCGTGGAGTTGCCGTGGCCGCAGCGGCCGCCGATGCGGGCATTGAGCTCATCGTCCGCCGCAGCGCAGACACCGCGCCCGCGGCCCGCGGCGCAGTCCGGTCAATGCTCGAGGAACACAGCGGGATCGACGGGCTGCTGGTGTTCAATGACCTGATGGCGGCGGGGGCCTTGAAAGCCCTGTCCGACACCGGAAGGACTGTTCCCGGGGACTGCGCGGTGATTGGGATGGACGGTATACCCCTGGGGGAGCTCGTGACGCCGGAGCTGACCACGCTGGCACTGGACCTCAGGGCGGTAGGCCGGTCCGCCGTCGACCTCGTGGACAATCTTCTCAGCGGCGCCATCGAAGCCGGGAGTGAGGAGGCCAAGCTGATCCTCAAGCACCAGCTGGTGCTTCGGCAATCCGCCTGAACCCTACTCAAGACGGGCAAATAACGGTAGGCTGGGTTCGTCACCGTGAACGTTCACGTCCCGCTGCGCGTGCAGATCTGCTGACACCCTCGGGATAAACCCATGAAGCAAGGAAGCCCATGCCAGTTCACTCCCCACCGGTCCTCTCCGGCAAGTTCCCTGAAACCCCTGCAGAGTCCCGGAGCCTGGCACTAGGCGCAGAGGCCATCGCGGATCTGGTCTCCCTGGAACCTGGGAAAGGAACGCTGCCGGCACGGGCCTACCTGCACAGCGACGCCCCGCGGTTGTCACTGAACGGGGACTGGCAATTCCGGCTCAGCGCCGGAATCAGGGTGGCTCCTGGCGGCTGCTGGCAGCTGGGGGAGGACCTGGAGGGCTTCGGCATCCTGCCTGTCCCGTCCAGCTGGCCCATGCACGGCCACGGTGCACCCGCCTACACCAACGTCCAGTTTCCGTTCGCCGTGGAGCCGCCGCAGGTCCCCGAGGCCAACCCCATCGGCGACCACGTGATGGTCTTCGAGGCCGGGCCCGAATTCCTGCCGCACGCGCTGCTGCGGTTCGATGGCATCGAATCTGCCGGAACGGTGTGGTTGAACGGCGTGGAACTCGGCACCACACGGGGCAGCAGGCTGGCCCATGAATTCGACGTGACCGGAATCCTCAAACAGGGGAAAAACATCCTGGCCGTGAGGGTGGCGCAGTTCTCCGCCGCCAGCTATGTGGAGGACCAGGACATGTGGTGGCTCCCCGGCATCTTCCGTGACGTCTCGCTGCAGGCCCGCCCGGCGGACGGCATCGACGATGCTTTTGTCCACGCTGGATATGATCACCGCACGGGCGAGGGCATCCTTTCCGTGGAGGTGAGCCGGGGCGGGCAGGCGATTGACGCCGTCGTTCGCCTACCGGAGCTGGATGTGGAACTGGCCGCGGGTACTGAGGTGCGCATCCCCGCCGTCGAACCCTTGGTCCGCGGAGGTGCCCCGGCTGTATGAGGCAACCATCAGTGCACCCGGCGAGACGGTAACGCTGCAGGTGGGCTTCCGTTCGATTGCCATCGAGGACGCGCAGTTCAAGGTCAACGGACGGCGGATCCTGCTGCGCGGCGTCAACCGCCATGAGCACCACCCGCGCCTTGGACGCGTGGTTCCCCGGGACGTCGTGGAGGCCGAGTTGCGGCTGATGAAGCAGCACAACATCAACGCCATCCGGACGTCCCACTACCCGCCGCACCCCGACTTCCTGGTCCTCGCGGACCAGTTCGGCTTCTACATCGTGCTGGAGTGTGACCTCGAAACGCACGGCTTCGTGAGCGCTGGCTGGGCCCAGAACCCAAGCGATGATCCCCAGTGGGAGGAGGCTCTGGTTGACCGCATGCGCCGGACCGTGGAGCGTGACAAGAACCACCCGGCAGTGATCATGTGGTCACTGGGCAATGAGGCCGGCACAGGCAGGAACCTCGCGGCCATGTCGCGCTGGGCCAAGGACCGGGACCCGTCGCGCCCCATCCATTACGAAGGTGACTGGTCCTCCGAGCACGTTGACGTCTATTCCCGGATGTACGCCAGCCAAGCGGAGACGGCCCTGATCGGGCAAGGAATTGAGCCGCCTCTGGACGACACCGCGCTGGACGCCCGACGCCGGTCCATGCCTTTTGTGCTCTGCGAATACGTGCACGCCATGGGTAATGGCCCCGGCGGCATGACGGAGTACCAGGAGCTTTTCGAGAAGTATCCGCGCCTGATGGGCGGGTTCGTCTGGGAATGGCTCGAACACGGCATCACCATCACATCCTCGGACGGGGGCCGGCACTATGGCTACGGCGGCGACTTCGGTGAGGGAGTTCACGACGGCAACTTCGTCACCGACGGCCTGGTGGACGCCGACCGCAACCCCAGGCCAGGGCTGCTGGACTTCAAGAAAGTCATCGAACCTCTCCGCATCACAGTGGCCGATGACTGGTCCGGCTTCACCCTCCGCAACGGACAGAACTTCGCGGACACGTCCACGTTCAGCTTCCGGTACATGGTAGCGGCCGACGGCGGCGCGCCCGAGGGCGGGATAGTGGACGTTGCGCCGGTGTCACCTCAGGATGAGGCATTTGTGCCGCTTCCTGCCGGCCTTGCGGCTCTGGCTTCGGGGCTGACTTACTGCCGCGCTTCCGTCCTGACCGTGAGTGCGTTCCTCGCCGCTGAAACGGCCTGGGCCCCGGCGGAGCACGAAGTTGCGTGGGGGCAGTCAGTACGTGAAGGGGGTTCCCCTGGCAACGCGTCGCCGGTTGAGCCGGTGCATGTCCTGGACACCGAACTTCAGCTGGGGCCGGTGCAGTTCAGCCGGATCACCGGCATGCCCACCTCTATTGGCGGCGTAGCGGTGGAGAAACTGGCGTTGACGTTGTGGTGGCCGCCCACGGACAACGACCTGGGCAGGGAGTGGGGCGGTGATGATGACCGCCCGCTCGCCACCCAGTGGAAGGACGCCAGGCTGAACCTGCTCCACGCACGATTGCTGGGTATCAGCGCGGAGGCCAGCCCTGAAGGCGGGGAAGCGCTGACGGTCCGTACGCGTGTCAGTGCAGCCGACAAGCACTACGGCGTGTTTGTGGATTACACCTGGACCAGCGATGGTGAAGCCGTTGCGCTTCGGACACAGGTCCGGCCTGACGGCGCCTGGGTAAACCGGGGTTTGAGGTTGAATGGGCCCGGATCGGACTGGAACTTGTGGTGGCTGACGAGGCTGCGGCCGTGAGCTGGTTCGGCCAGGGCCCGCATCAAAGCTACCCGGATACGGGGCAGGGAACCCGGATGGGATGGTTCGCAATGCCATTGGCGGAAATGGACGTGGACTACGTCCGGCCCCAAGAGTCGGGGGTCAGGTCCGGCGTCCGGTGGGCGGCAGTTGAGATGGGTGGCAGCACGCTCGAGATTTCCGGCGATCCTTTTGCGCTGACGGTCCGGCCCTACAGCCAGGACGTTTTGGATAAGGCGAACCACCGGCCGGACCTGAAGCCGGATGGGCGGACTTACATCTATCTCGACCATGCCCTCCGGGGAGTGGGAACTGCTGCCTGCGGCCCGGGTGTGCTGGAGCCGTACCGCCTCAAGCCCCGCGAAGCCGACTTCACGCTGGTGCTTTCGGTGCGTTAGCAGACGCAGCGCGAATGTGAGCTAGTACATAAGGCGCCTTGTCGGGGGGCTGGCGCCTTTCGGTGCGCTGCGCGCCCCTGAAATTCCTTGGTTTTTGGGGGTTTTGGGGGGTGTGGGGGTGGATTTGCGGGTTGGTGTGTGGGCGTGTATTGTTTTCTGAGTCGCCGCCGCTGATGCGGAAAGTTTGCGGCCAACCCCCTTCTTCAAATGGCCTGGAAAATGGTTCGCTTTTGGGCGTGCCGGTTCGGGTGGGGCTGATCGTTCGATGCTGGTAATCGCGGAAACGTTGATTTGCAAAGCTGGTGCGGGTCGGGTAAGTTTGAAAA